>NZ_FXAT01000033.1 GCF_900177725.1 Paraburkholderia susongensis
TCCGGTCCGGTGTAATTCGCGCTCGGCCGGATGATCTTGTTGTCGATGCGCTGCTCGACGATGTGCGCGCTCCAGCCGGCCGTGCGCGCGATCACGAAGACCGGCGTGAACATCGCCGTCGGCACGCCCATCATGTGATACGACACCGCGCTGAACCAGTCGAGATTCGGGAACATCTTCTTCGCGTCCCACATCACCGATTCGAGCCGCTCGGCAATCGAGAACAGCTTCGTGTTGCCCGCTTCCTTCGAGAGCTTCTTCGCGACTTCCTTGATGACCTTGTTGCGCGGGTCCGAGATCGTGTACACCGGGTGGCCGAAGCCGATCACGACTTCCTTGTTCTCGACCCGGCGGCGGATATCCGCTTCCGCTTCGTCGGGCGTCTGGTAGCGCGACTGGATTTCGAACGCGACCTCGTTGGCGCCGCCATGCTTCGGTCCGCGCAGCGCGCCGATTGCGCCGGTGATCGCCGAGTACATGTCCGAGCCCGTGCCCGCGATCACGCGGCCCGTGAACGTCGACGCGTTGAACTCATGCTCCGCATACAGGTTCAGCGACACATGCATCGCCTCGACCCACGACTTCGACGGCTCGACGCCATGCAGCAGATGCAGGAAGTGGCCGCCGATCGAATCGTCGTCGGTCTCGACCTCGATACGTTTGCCGTTGTGCGAGTAGTGATACCAGTACAGCAGCATCGAGCCGAGCGAGGCCATCAGCTTGTCGGCGATATCGCGCGCGCCCGGCAGGTTGTGATCGTCCTTCTCCGGCAGCACGGTGCCGAGCACCGAGACGCCGGTGCGCATCACGTCCATCGGATGCGCGGCGGCGGGAATCCATTCGAGCGCGGCTTTCACGTTCGCGGGCAGCCCGCGCAGGCCTTTGAGCTTCGTCTTGTACGCGCTCAGTTCGGCGGCGTTCGGCAGCTTCCCGTGGACCAGCAGATACGCGATCTCCTCGAATTCGCACGCACCGGCGATGTCGAGAATGTCGTAGCCGCGATAGTGAAGGTCGTTGCCGGTCTTGCCGACCGTGCATAGCGCGGTGTTGCCCGCGGTCACGCCGGAGAGCGCGACGGATTTCTTCGGTTTGAA
>NZ_FXAT01000032.1 GCF_900177725.1 Paraburkholderia susongensis
CTGTCGTCGGGCCTGAGCACGACCGATAGCAATGTGGCTTCGCTGTCGACGTCCACGTCGACCACGGCCAGCTCGCTGTCGACGGCCGCCAGTTCGTTGTCGTCGGGTCTGAGCACGACCAACAGCAACGTGGCCTCACTGTCGACGTCCGCGTCGACGACGGCCAGTTCGCTGTCGTCGGGTCTGAGCACGACCAACAGCAATGTGGCTTCGCTGTCGACCTCGGCATCGACGGGCATCGCGAACTCGGTCCAGTATGACGATCCGGGCCACACGAAGGTCACGCTGGGCGGTGCGGGTTCGACCACGCCGGTTACGCTGACCAACGTTGCCGCGGGCACCAACCCGACGGACGCGGTGAACTATAGCCAGCTGTCGTCGCTGTCCACGGTCACGGGTACAGCGACGTCGCAAGTCGCTTCGCTGTCGACGTCCGCGTCGACGACGGCCAGCTCGCTGTCGTCGGGTCTGAGCACGACCGATAGCAATGTGGCTTCGCTGTCGACGTCTGCTTCGACGACGGCCAGCTCGTTGTCGTCGGGTCTGAGCACGACCAACAGCAACGTGGCCTCGCTGTCGACGGCCGCCAGTTCGTTGTCGTCGGGTCTGAGCACGACCAACAGCAATGTGGCTTCGCTGTCGACGTCCGCGTCGACCACGGCCAGCTCGCTGTCGTCGGGCCTGAGCACGACCAACAGCAACGTGGCTTCGCTGTCGACGTCCGCGTCGACCACGGCGAGCTCGCTGTCGTCGGGTCTGAGCACGACCAACAGCAACGTGGCTTCGCTGTCGACCTCGGCCTCGACGGGCATCGCGAACTCGGTCCAGTATGACGATCCGAGCCACACGAAGGTCACGCTGGGCGGTGCGGGTTCGACCACGCCGGTTACGCTGACCAACGTTGCCGCGGGCACCAACCCGACGGACGCGGTGAACTACAGCCAGCTGTCGTCGCTGTCCACGGTCACGGGTACAGCGACGTCGCAAGTCGCCTCGCTGTCGACGTCTGCTTCGACGACGGCCAGCTCGCTGTCGTCGGGCCTGAGCACGACCAACAGCAACGTGGCTTCGCTGTCGACGTCCACGTCGACGACGGCCAGTTCGCTGTCGTCGGGCCTGAGCACGACCAACAGCAATGTGGCTTCGCTGTCGACGTCCGCGTCGACGACGGCCAGCTCGTTGTCGTCGGGTCTGAGCACGACCAACAGCAACGTGGCTTCGCTGTCGACGTCCACGTCGACGACGGCCAGTTCGCTGTCGTCGGGCCTGAGCACGACCAACAGCAA
>NZ_FXAT01000031.1 GCF_900177725.1 Paraburkholderia susongensis
AACCAGCCGGTGTTCTCGTTCAAGCTGCGCGGCGCGTACAACAAGATGGCGCATATTCCGGCCGAGGCGCTCGGGCGCGGCGTGATCACCGCGTCGGCGGGCAATCATGCGCAGGGCGTGGCGTTGTCGGCTGCGCGCATGGGCGTGAAGGCGATCATCGTCGTGCCGGTGACGACGCCGCAGCTGAAGGTCGATGCGATCCGCACGCACGGCGGGCCGACCGTCGAGATCGTGCAGTCGGGCGAATCGTATAGCGACGCGTACGCGCATGCCGTGAAACTGCAGGAAGAGCGCGGCCTGACCTTCGTGCATCCGTTCGACGATCCGTATGTGATCGCGGGACAGGGCACGGTGGCGATGGAGATTCTGAGCCAGCACCAGGGGCCGATTCACGCGATCTTCGTGCCGATCGGCGGCGGCGGTCTCGCGGCGGGCGTCGCGGCGTACGTGAAAGCGGTGCGGCCGGAGATCAGGGTGATCGGCGTGCAGACCGACGACTCGTGCGCGATGGCCGTTTCGCTGAAAGCGGGCGAGCGCGTCACGCTCAACGAAGTGGGGCTGTTCTCCGACGGCACGGCGGTGAAGCTCGTCGGCGAGGAAACCTTCCGCCTGTGCAGCGAATATCTCGACGAAGTGCTGCTCGTGAACACGGACGCCCTGTGCGCGGCGATCAAGGACGTGTTCCAGGACACGCGCAGCGTGCTGGAGCCCGCGGGCTCGCTCGCGGTAGCGGGGGCGAAGCAGTATGCCGAGCGCGAAGGCATCGAGAACCAGACGCTGATCGCGATCACGTCGGGCGCGAACATGAACTTCGACCGCATGCGTTTCGTCGCCGAACGCGCGGAAGTCGGCGAGGCGCGCGAAGCGGTGTTCGCGGTGACGATCCCCGAAGAGCGCGGCAGCTTCAGACGCTTCTGCGAACTGGTCGGCACGCGCAGCGTCACCGAATTCAACTACCGGATCGCGGACGCGAACTCGGCGCACATTTTCGTCGGCGTGCAGATTCGCAATCGCAGCGAGTCGGCGCAGATTGCCGGCGCGTTCGAGGCGCACGGTTTCGCGACCGTCGATCTCACGCTCGACGAACTCTCGAAGCAGCACATCCGCTACATGGTGGGCGGCCGCTCACCGCTCGCGCACGACGAGCGGCTGTTTCGCTTCGAGTTTCCGGAGCGGCCCGGCGCGCTGATGAAGTTCCTCTCGTCGATGGCGCCGAACTGGAACATCAGCCTGTTCCACTACCGCAACCAGGGCGCGGATTACAGCTCGATTCTCGTCGGCATCCAGGTGCCCGAGAGCGAGCACGCGGAGTTCGAGCGGTTTCGCGAAACGCTGGGTTATCCGCATTGGGAAGAGACGCAGAACCCGGTGTATCGGCTGTT
>NZ_FXAT01000030.1 GCF_900177725.1 Paraburkholderia susongensis
CCACTCGCGATGACGATCTGGTTTTCGTTCTCGCACTACAACCTGCTGAATCCGGATCTGCGCGGCTTCGCCGGCTTCGACAATTACCGCTATCTCGCCACCGATCCGTCGTTCGGCCCGTCGATCGCGCACACGATCGAGCTGATCGTCTCGGTGCTCGTCATCACCGTGGGCGGGGGCGTATTGATGGCGGTGCTGTTCGACCGCAAGTTCTACGGCCAGGGCGTCGCGCGCCTGCTCGCGATCGCGCCGTTCTTCGTGATGCCGACGGTCAGTGCGCTGATCTGGAAGAACATGATCCTGCACCCGGTGTATGGCCTGATCGCGCAGGGCATGCGTGCGCTCGGCATGCAGCCGATCGACTGGTTCGCCGACTATCCGCTCACCGCGGTCATCATGATCGTCGCGTGGCAGTGGCTGCCGTTCGCATTCCTGATTCTCTTCACGGCGATCCAGTCGCTCGACCAGGAGCAGAAGGAAGCGGCGCGCATCGACGGCGCGGGTCCGTTCTCGATGTTCTTCTACATCACGCTGCCGCATCTGCGACGCGCAATCGCGGTCGTGGTGATGATGGAGACGATTTTCCTGCTGTCGATCTTCGCCGAAATCTATACGACCACGGGCGGCGGTCCGGGCGACGCGACCACCAACCTGTCGTACCTGATCTTCTCGCTCGGCCTGCAGCAGTTCGACGTCGGTCTCGCGTCGGCGGGCGGCATTCTCGCGGTCGTGCTGGCCAACATCGTGTCGTTCTTCCTCGTGCGGATGCTCGCGAAGAACCTCAAAGGGGAGTACGAAAAATGAGCCACGTTGCCTCTACTTCAGCCTCGACGACGCAGCCTGTCGCGGTGCCGGCCCGATCGCCGCTCGAGACGGTTTCGCGCGCCATACCCGGCGTGATCGCCTGGCTCGTCGCGCTGCTGCTGTTCTTCCCGATCTTCTGGATGACGATCACCGCGTTCAAGACCGAGCAGCAGGCCTATTCGTCGTCGCTCTTCTTCATCCCGACGCTCGAGAGTTTCCGCGAGGTGTTCGCGCGCAGCAACTACTTCGCGTTCGCGTGGAATTCGGTGCTGATCTCGGTGGGCGTCACGCTGCTGTGCCTGATTCTCGCGGTGCCGGCGGCCTACGCGATGGCGTTCTTCCCGACGCGCCGCACGCAGAAAGTGCTGCTGTGGATGCTCTCGACCAAGATGATGCCGTCGGTCGGCGTGCTGGTGCCGATCTACCTGCTGTGGAAAAACAGCGGCCTGCTCGATACGGTGTCGGGTCTGGTGATCGTCTACACGCTGATCAATCTGCCGATCGCGGTGTGGATGGCCTTCACGTATTTCGCCGAGATTCCGCGCGACATTCTCGAAGCGGGGCGTATCGACGGCGCGGCGACGTGGCAGGAGATCGTCTATCTGCTGATGCCGATGTCGCTGCCGGGGCTGGCGTCCACGGCGCTGCTGCTGGTGATCCTGTCGTGGAACGAGGCGTTCTGGAGCATCAACCTGTCGAGTTCGAACGCGGCGCCGCTGACCGTGTTCATCGCGTCGTATTCGAGCCCCGAGGGGCTGTTCTGGGCGAAGCTGTCCGCGGCGTCACTGCTCGCGGTCGCGCCGATCCTGATCGTCGGCTGGCTGTCGCAGAAGCAGCTCGTGCGCGGGCTCACGTTCGGGGCGGTCAAATGACGGCAGGCGCGGATACAGGCGCGGGTGTGAA
>NZ_FXAT01000027.1 GCF_900177725.1 Paraburkholderia susongensis
TCTTCAGCAACCACGCCGCCGTCCATGAAAACGACCCGATCCGCAACATCTCGCGCAAACCGCACTTCGTGCGTGACGATCAGCATCGTCATGCCCAGTTTTGCAACATCGCGCATTCCGGTTAGGACATCCTCCCGCAGCGCTGGATCGAGAGCGGACGTGGGCTCGTCGAAGAATATGACTTCCGGATCCATCGCGAGCGCACGCGCGATCGCTACGCGCTGCTTCTGACCTCCAGACAACCGTCCGGGATACTCGTTGGCTTTTGCCGCCAGGCCAACCTGTGTCAGCAGGCGCATTGCACGCTCCGATGCCTGCGCGCGGGGAAGGCCCTTGACGCTGACCGGACCTTCCATCACGTTTTCCAGGGCTGTCCTGTGTGGAAAGAGGTTGAACGACTGGAATACCATTGCCGTGCGCTGGCGGATCGCGCGAATCTTCTTCTGATGCTCACGTGACGGCTTCGATGAACCAGCGCATTCGACATCAATGCCGCACACAGTCACGGTGCCCGCATCCGGCATTTCGAGGAAATTCAGTGAGCGCAGCAGCGTAGTCTTGCCCGAGCCGGACGGCCCCATCACAACGACAACTTCGCCTTTCGATACACTGAAGTCGACGCCGCGCAACACCTGGTTGCCGCCGAAGGCCTTCGAAAGTCCACGAACTTCTATTGTCCTGATATCCGTATTCATACAAAACGCCTCGACAAGCGATTCTCGAGAACCGTCTGGACTATCGTGAGAATCTGGTTGATGCCCCAGTAGATGAGGCCGACCATCAGGAACATTTCCATGTAGCGGAAGGTGGATGCGCCGACCTGGTCGGCCACGCGTGTCAGTTCCACCACCGTGATGGTCGAAGCGAGCGACGTATCTTTGATTAGTGCAATCAAGCGGCTGCCGACGGGCGGAATAGCGATGCGCAGCCCCTGAGGGAGGATAACCCGCGACATGGCTTTCCAATAACCCATGCCCAGCGACATCGCAGCTTCCCACTGGCCCTTGTCCACTGCGTTGATGCCGGAACGGAAGTTCTCGCTCAGATACGCTGCGGAGAACAGCGTTAGCGCGAGAAGCGCGGCAGGAACCGGGTCAAGTGTCAGACCGTATCGGGGCAAGCCGAAATAGATAAGCAGTATCTGCACGAGCAGCGGCGTGCCACGAAAGATGGATACATATGCGAATGCGAACGCGCGCAGTACGCCTATGCTCGAGACACGGGCCAGCGCGACGAGCAATCCCAGTGTCGAACCAAGCACGAACGACGATAACCCGAGAAAGACCGTCATCAGCACCGCGCTCCTCAACAGCGGCAGCGAGCGCATGAAAAGTTCGATCATGGCTACTCCTTTTGCGCCTGGGCTTTGGCGATCGTACCTGGCATATCGTAATCGCGCCCGACCCACTTCTTCGCAATGGCCTGAATCGTCCCGTCAGCTCTCATGTCCGAGATCGCCTTATTGACTGCCGCGCGCAGAGCCGGTTGGCCTTTCACCATAGCCGGCGCCGATAGCTGATAGATCAAGGGTTCGCCCACTTCCTTCACGGGTAAGTGGTTGACGTTGGCGTACTTCATGCCGCCGAAGTGAGAAATAATCACCGCGTCGATCCGCCCACTGCCCAGATCGTTGAAGACGAGCCCCCCGTTGTCGTAGGAACGGATATCGGAGTCACGCAGGTGTGCTCGTGCCCATGTTTCATTGCTGGAGCCGGTGACCACGCCCACCCGCTTGCCTTTAAGGGTGTCTTTGCCCTTAATGTCCGTGTTACCGGCAGGTACGAAAATACGGAAATCCTCCACACCGTATGGGTCGCCGAAATCAACCTGTTGTTCCCGTTCAGGCGTAGGTGTGAGATCGTTCATCACGAGGTCGTACTTGCCCGTCTTCAACCCTTCCACGAAGTTCTTGAACGAATCGGCGACGAATACGACATTCGGCACGCCAATGCGTTTGCCGACTTCCTTTGCAATCGCGACGTCATAGCCGACAGGCTTATTGTTTTCGTCAAGCATGCTCCACGGCGGACTGCTCTGGGTGTTGGCCACGCGCAATGTGCCGTTCGCCTTCGCCTGCGCAAGCAGGTCTGCTGCTGCTTGTGCGGTAGCGGAAAAGCTGGACGCCGCGCAAAGCGCCACGAAACTCACTGTCGTGATAGCGCGTCTCCATCCATTGATTGTTTTCATGTCGTACTCACTCATCCAGGTAATTGAACGGAAAAATATCAGGTAGCGGCTACGCGGGTTCGTTTGAATGCGTCGAGACCCGCATTCAGGTCTGCAAGTAGCATTGCTGGGTCCTCCAGCCCGATCGAAAGGCGCACGATGGGCTGGTCGGTAAGCGGGAACGCGCGCTCGGCCTGCAACGGGGCCGGATAGTAGGCAGCGAGGCTATGCACGCCCCCCCAGCTAGCACCGATGGCGAAATGCTGGAGCGCATCGAAGAACGCGATGAACGCGGCCTCCGGCCCGGGCTGGAGAATCAGGGAGAAGAGACACCCGCTGCTCGAAAAGTCGCGCTTCCAGATGGCGTGGCCGGCGTCGGACAGTAGCGCCGGGAGCAGCACCTTGCTCACCTCCGGGTGGCGTTCGAGTTCCCTCGCGATCTGCAGCGTCGCGGCGCTCTGGGCTGCGAAACGGACCTTCAGGGTTTCCAGACCGCGCATTACGAGGAAGCAGTCGTCGGGGCTGGTCTGCTGGCCGAGAATGCTCTGCGTCTCGCGCACTGTCGCGTAGTAACCCGCATCGTTCATGCTGATGCAGCCCACCAGCAGATCAGAATGGCCGCCGAAAAATTTCGTCGCGGCTTCGATGCTGAAGTCCACACCGTGTTTGAGCGGCTTGAAAGCGAGCGGGCTTCCCCATGTGTTGTCCATCATCGTCAATACGCCGTGACGTTTCGCGACTTCGACGATCGCCGGGATGTCGGGCATCTCCATCGTCACCGTGCCCGGCGACTCCATGCAGATCATGCGGGTGTTGGGCTTGATGTAGTTATTGATCTCAGCCCCGATTGCGGGCGGATACAGTTCGACTTCGACGTTGAAGTGCGCCAGCCACTTATGCGCGAACGTCTTCAGCGCGCCGTAGCAGGCAGCGGACACGAGCAGGTGATCGCCACCGCGCACGAAACCCATGACGGTCGTCATCAGCGCGGACTGACCAGAGGGCGTCACCACGCAATGCGCGCCGCCTTCGAGTTCGGCGATGCGATGCTCCAGTTGGCGAGCCGTTGGCGTCCCGGTGATGCCATAGCTATACCCGTCCGGTTGCCGTTCCTTGCGGTGCGTAAACTCGGCCAGAGAATCGAATACGACCGTGGATGCCCGTATGACGGCTGGGGACAGACTGCGGAACGGCTGTGGCACTTTCTGGGTTTGACTTGTCATCATGCTCTCGGTGATTGCGTGGTCGTGTATTGACGACTGCAGTTTACTTTCGCCCGGGTTTGCATCAACATCGGAAATAATTAGGTCTATAAGTGCAGATTATGAGGATCAGGGATATCGAGGTGTTCAGGGCGGTCATGAACGCCGGAAGCACGAGTAAAGCGGCGGCCCTGCTCGGCATCTCGCAACCGGCTGTGAGCCAGGCCATCAGGCGCCTGGAAACCATGGCGGATTTCGCGCTGTTCGAGCGGGTACGCAGCCGGCTCGTACCTACCCAGGAAGCCGTTGCGCTGATGCGAGAGGTAGACCAGTACTTCCGCGGCTTCGAGGTCATCGAGCATCGAATCCGCAGTTTGCGGTCTTACGGATTGGGGCGGATGGCGATCGCCTGCCTGCCGGCACTAGGCACGGGCTTTCTGCCTCGCGTCATCGCGGCGTTCGATGCTCCGTCCAGAAACCTGCAAATATCGCTACAGGTAATGAGCTCGCGCGAAGTGCATGAGAAGGTCTCGGCGGGCCAGGTGGATTTCGGCCTGATGTCCGATGAGATGTCGATGGCCGGCCTGGAGCACTCGGTATTCTTGCGTATGCCGGCTGTGGCAGTAATGAACCGGCATCACCCTTTGGCCGCGCGTCCTTTTGTTGCCGTCGCAGATCTGCCTGAATTTCCCTTCATTGCGCTGAATCCCGAAGACAGCACCAGGCTGCGCCTGGACGCGCAACTCACGGCACGCGAAATCCGCCTCAAGACGGTTGTCGAAACGCCGTATTCGCACACGGTATGCGAGCTGTCGCTCGCGGGAGTCGGCATAGGAATCGCTCATCCGCTCGTGACGTTGGACTTCGCAGAACGGGGGCTCGTCGTGAAGCCGATTGACGTCGAGGTCATGTTCACCGGAGTGCTCGTGTTTCGCCCCGGCACCCCACACACGGAGACCGCGAGGCAGTTCATGCGGCACATGAGGATGCAGCTTGAACGTGACCAGAAGGCGCTCAAACTGGCGCTAAGCGCTGCGGCGACAGAGGCGGACGAAGCTGCCGTTCGCAAGCGCAGTCGCAGGCCGGCAGGGGGGCGTGTTTCCCAAAGCCGCTAGTGCTCTGCTTTTCAGACTATCGGCG
>NZ_FXAT01000026.1 GCF_900177725.1 Paraburkholderia susongensis
CAGCATGAGGAGCCTGACGATGACCTACTTTCACACGGGCAATCCGCACTATCATCGGCGTGGAGTCGTTTCACGGTCCTGTTCGGGATGGGAAGGGGTGGGGCCGACTCGCTATGGTCATCAGGCATGACTTGTTGCCGTACTGCGGAGCGCGCAGTACAGCCAATCGGGAAGAAGCGTAAAGGATTCGTGTGGGGGGTTGTGTTGTTTCCGGCACAACACCGATCTCAACCCGTGTGGTCTGCCCAAGACCCTGCGCGTGGCGCAGGGTGCGGCGTCCATCAGCGCTCACGCGCTCACGGCTGCCGGCACACACCGGTTATAGGATCAAGCCTTACGGGCAATTAGTATCAGTTAGCTCAACGCATTACTGCGCTTATACACCTGACCTATCAACGTCCTGGTCTTGAACGACCCTTCAAGGGGCTCGAAGCCCCGGGGATATCTCATCTTAAGGCGAGTTTCCCGCTTAGATGCTTTCAGCGGTTATCTCTTCCGAACATAGCTACCCGGCGATGCCACTGGCGTGACAACCGGTACACCAGAGGTTCGTCCACTCCGGTCCTCTCGTACTAGGAGCAGCCCCCTTCAAATATCCAGCGCCCACGGCAGATAGGGACCAAACTGTCTCACGACGTTTTAAACCCAGCTCACGTACCTCTTTAAATGGCGAACAGCCATACCCTTGGGACCGGCTACAGCCCCAGGATGAGATGAGCCGACATCGAGGTGCCAAACACCGCCGTCGATATGAACTCTTGGGCGGTATCAGCCTGTTATCCCCAGAGTACCTTTTATCCGTTGAGCGATGGCCCTTCCATACAGAACCACCGGATCACTATGACCTGCTTTCGCACCTGTTCGACCTGTCCGTCTCACAGTCAAGCACGCTTATGCCATTGCACTATCAGCACGATTTCCGACCGTACCTAGCGTACCTTCGTACTCCTCCGTTACACTTTGGGAGGAGACCGCCCCAGTCAAACTGCCTACCATGCACTGTCCCCGATCCGGATTCACGGACCAGGGTTAGAACCTCAAACAGATCAGGGTGGTATTTCAAGGACGGCTCCATTGAGACTGGCGTCCCAACTTCACAGCCTCCCACCTATCCTACACAGACCGGTTCAAAGTCCAATGCAAAGCTACAGTAAAGGTTCATGGGGTCTTTCCGTCTAGCCGCGGGGAGATTGCATCATCACAAACACTTCAACTTCGCTGAGTCCCGGGAGGAGACAGTGTGGCCATCGTTACGCCATTCGTGCAGGTCGGAACTTACCCGACAAGGAATTTCGCTACCTTAGGACCGTTATAGTTACGGCCGCCGTTTACCGGGACTTCAATCAGGAGCTTGCACCCCATCATTTAATCTTCCGGCACCGGGCAGGCGTCACACCCTATACGTCCACTTTCGTGTTTGCAGAGTGCTGTGTTTTTATTAAACAGTCGCAGCCACCAGTTTATTGCAACCCCTTCACCCTCCTGGCGCAGGCCAGTCAAGCTACAGGGGCGTACCTTATCCCGAAGTTACGGTACCAGTTTGCCGAGTTCCTTCTCCCGGGTTCTCTCAAGCGCCTTAGAATACTCATCTCGCCCACCTGTGTCGGTTTGCGGTACGGTCACTGTGAAACTGAAGCTTAGAGGCTTTTCCTGGAACCCCTTCCAGTTGCTTCGCCACCGAAGTGGCTCGCCTCGCACCCTTGAATTCCGCGCCCGGATTTGCCAAAGCGCCTTCTCCAATGCAAGGACCGGGACTTCCAACACCCGGACAACCTTCCGCGATCCGTCCCCCCATCGCATTTCACAATGGTGCAGAAATATTAATCTGCTTCCCATCAGCTACGCATTTCTGCCTCGCCTTAGGGGCCGACTCACCCTACGCCGATGAACGTTGCGTAGGAAACCTTGGGCTTACGGCGAGGGGGCCTTTCACCCCCTTTATCGCTACTCATGTCAGCATTCGCACTTCCGATACCTCCAGCACACTTTCCAGTGCACCTTCGCAGGCTTACGGAACGCTCTCCTACCATGCGAGACTAGCTCGCATCCGCAGCTTCGGTATATGGCTTAGCCCCGTTACATCTTCCGCGCAGGACGACTCGATCAGTGAGCTATTACGCTTTCTTTAAAGGGTGGCTGCTTCTAAGCCAACCTCCTGACTGTTTTAGCCTTCCCACTTCGTTTCCCACTTAGCCATATTTGGGGACCTTAGCTGGCGGTCTGGGTTGTTTCCCTCTTGACACCGGACGTTAGCACCCGATGTCTGTCTCCCGTGATTGCACTCTTCGGTATTCGGAGTTTGCTATGGCGTAGTAATCCGCAATGGACCCCACAACCATGACAGTGCTCTACCCCCGAAGGTGAGACACGAGGCACTACCTAAATAGTTTTCGGAGAGAACCAGCTATTTCCAGGTTTGTTTAGCCTTTCACCCCTATCCACAGCTCATCCCCTAACTTTTCAACGTTAGTGGGTTCGGTCCTCCAGCACGTGTTACCGTGCCTTCAACCTGGCCATGGATAGATCACCTGGTTTCGGGTCTACACCCAGCGACTGATCGCCCTGTTCGGACTCGCTTTCGCTACGCCTGCCCTAATCGGTTAAGCTCGCCACTGAATGTAAGTCGCTGACCCATTATACAAAAGGTACGCCGTCACCCCTTGCGAGGCTCCGACTGTTTGTATGCATGCGGTTTCAGGATCTGTTTCACTCCCCTCCCGGGGTTCTTTTCGCCTTTCCCTCACGGTACTGGTTCACTATCGGTCGATCACGAGTATTTAGCCTTGGAGGATGGTCCCCCCATCTTCAGACAGGATTTCACGTGTCCCGCCCTACTTGTCGTACACCTAGTTCTTCCATTCTGTTTTCGTCTACAGGGCTATCACCTGCTATGGCTGCACTTTCCAGAGCATTCGGCTAACAGTACAGATAAAGAGTACAGGCTGATCCCATTTCGCTCGCCACTACTCTGGGAATCTCGGTTGATTTCTTTTCCTGCGGCTACTTAGATGTTTCAGTTCGCCGCGTTCGCTTCTCGTAGCCTATGGATTCAGCTACGGATACCTCAAAAGAGGTGGGTTTCCCCATTCGGACATCTCCGGATCAATGCTCGTTTGCCAGCTCCCCGGAGCTTTTCGCAGGCTACCGCGTCCTTCATCGCCTGTGATCGCCAAGGCATCCACCACATGCACTTGTTCGCTTGACCCTATAACGGGTGCGTCTCACTGTGCCTCCCGAAGGACTCACATTTCAACTCACTCGCTACAGGTTGAGTATTCGTGTTGCGCCGTATTCCAAGAGCAATCTTTCGATTCCCCTTTTCATACATTGATACAATCACAACCCTGATTCACCTACTCAATCACCCATCTCAAGGTGACCTTTCGTGAATCTCTTTACTACTTCTTCCTGATTGTTAAAGAACGACAGCCGATTATGAGTTACCTCATATCGCTCTGACTGGCTCAATCGCCAATGCGCAACGCTCTGCATCCATGCAGAACACTGCGCATTGAGGATTGGTGGAGGATGACGGGATCGAACCGACGACCCCCTGCTTGCAAAGCAGGTGCTCTCCCAGCTGAGCTAATCCCCCTCTTGGGCCCACAACAGCAGTTCACCCAGGGTGATGCCCGCGACAGACAAGGTTGGTGGGTCTGGATGGATTCGAACCATCGACCCCCGCCTTATCAAGACGGTGCTCTAACCGGCTGAGCTACAGACCCCTGCGTCTGCCTGCGTTCCTTCTTTCAACCACAGCCGATAAGCGTGAGCACTTGAGTGCAATGAATGCATGAGCTCTGGAAAGGAGGTGATCCAGCCGCACCTTCCGATACGGCTACCTTGTTACGACTTCACCCCAGTCATGAATCCTACCGTGGTGACCGTCCTCCTTGCGGTTAGACTAGCCACTTCTGGTAAAACCCACTCCCATGGTGTGACGGGCGGTGTGTACAAGACCCGGGAACGTATTCACCGCGGCATGCTGATCCGCGATTACTAGCGATTCCAGCTTCACGCACCCGAGTTGCAGAGTGCGATCCGGACTACGATCGGTTTTCTGGGATTGGCTCCACCTCGCGGCTTGGCAACCCTCTGTTCCGACCATTGTATGACGTGTGAAGCCCTACCCATAAGGGCCATGAGGACTTGACGTCATCCCCACCTTCCTCCGGTTTGTCACCGGCAGTCTCCCTGGAGTGCTCTTGCGTAGCAACTAGGGACAAGGGTTGCGCTCGTTGCGGGACTTAACCCAACATCTCACGACACGAGCTGACGACAGCCATGCAGCACCTGTGTGATGGCTCCCTTTCGGGCACGCCCACCTCTCAGCAGGCTTCCATCCATGTCAAGGGTAGGTAAGGTTTTTCGCGTTGCATCGAATTAATCCACATCATCCACCGCTTGTGCGGGTCCCCGTCAATTCCTTTGAGTTTTAATCTTGCGACCGTACTCCCCAGGCGGTCAACTTCACGCGTTAGCTACGTTACCAAGCCAATGAAGGCCCGACAACCAGTTGACATCGTTTAGGGCGTGGACTACCAGGGTATCTAATCCTGTTTGCTCCCCACGCTTTCGTGCATGAGCGTCAGTATTGACCCAGGGGGCTGCCTTCGCCATCGGTATTCCTCCACATCTCTACGCATTTCACTGCTACACGTGGAATTCTACCCCCCTCTGCCATACTCGAGCGATGCAGTCACCAATGCAGTTCCCAGGTTAAGCCCGGGGATTTCACATCGGTCTTACATCACCGCCTGCGCACGCTTTACGCCCAGTAATTCCGATTAACGCTCGCACCCTACGTATTACCGCGGCTGCTGGCACGTAGTTAGCCGGTGCTTATTCTTCCGGTACCGTCATCCACCCCCGGTATTAACAGGGATGCTTTCTTTCCGGACAAAAGTGCTTTACAACCCGAAGGCCTTCTTCACACACGCGGCATTGCTGGATCAGGGTTGCCCCCATTGTCCAAAATTCCCCACTGCTGCCTCCCGTAGGAGTCTGGGCCGTGTCTCAGTCCCAGTGTGGCTGGTCGTCCTCTCAGACCAGCTACAGATCGTCGGCTTGGTAGGCCTTTACCCCACCAACTACCTAATCTGCCATCGGCCGCCCCTTGAGCGCGAGGTCCGAAGATCCCCCGCTTTCCTCCATAGAGCGTATGCGGTATTAATCCGGCTTTCGCCGGGCTATCCCCCACTCCAGGACACGTTCCGATGTATTACTCACCCGTTCGCCACTCGCCACCAGGATTGCTCCCGTGCTGCCGTTCGACTTGCATGTGTAAGGCATGCCGCCAGCGTTCAATCTGAGCCAGGATCAAACTCTTCAGTTCAAACCTGTTACTGTGTTCGG
>NZ_FXAT01000025.1 GCF_900177725.1 Paraburkholderia susongensis
GCGCTGTACGACAGGTCGTTCTTCGGATACACGAACGGCTGGCCGATGCTGTACTTGTACGCCATTGCGACCAGCGTGGGCAGCTTCGCGATCATGCGGATCGCCGACACTTCACGATGACGCGGATTGTTGATGTCGAGCGAGTCGTGATAGAACGCGGACAACGCGCCGACTGCGGCGACCAGAATCGCCATCGGGTGCGCATCGCGGCGGAAGCCGCGGAAGAAGAACTGCATCTGCTCGTGCACCATCGTGTGCTTCGTGACGGTGTTGACGAACTCGGTTTTCTGCTGAGCATTCGGCAGTTCGCCGTTCAGCAGCAAATAGCAGGTTTCGAGGAAGTCGGCGTTCTGCGCGAGGTTGTCGATCGCGTAGCCGCGATACAGCAACTCGCCCTTGTCGCCGTCGATGTAGGTGATCGCCGAATTGCACGACGCCGTCGACATGAAGCCCGGGTCGTACGTGAATTTGCCGGTCTGGCCGTACAGTTTGCGAATGTCGATGACGTCCGGGCCAATCGTGCCCTTGTATATCGGCATTTCGACGCTCGGCGAATTGTCGCTGAACGATAGCGTGGCTTTAACATCTGACGGGGTCATAGCACATCCTCAATCGAAGTATGGATACAGGGTTTCGATAATCGCACGCCTGGAATAACGGACTGGCGGCGCTCAAGCGTTGCGCAGCAATTCCAGAACCCGGATCACGTCCGGGTCGGCAAGCTCGCCTTCTGGTTCCTTGCGCGCGAGCAGCAGGTCCATCAGGTCGTTATCGCTCAGCTCGAGCAGGCGCGTGAGAGCGCCCACGTCGGCATCGCTGAGGTCATGCTCATATCGGCTGAAAAAACGCTCGAAAATCAGATCGTTTTCCAGCAGGCCCCGCCGTGCACGCCAGCGAAGACGCGCGCGGCGGAGGGGGTCGGACTGATGCGATGTTTCGTTCATGTCGGTACGCGCCCGGCCGCTCCCCAGCGTACTGACCGCCCTCGAGGCAGCGAACGACAGGGAGCGCGGGAGCTATTCATCCTAGACAGCGCGGCGAACCATCAATTCCTTGATCTTGCCGATTGCCTTGGTCGGGTTCAGGCCCTTCGGGCACACGTCGACGCAATTCATGATGGTATGGCAACGGAACAGACGGTACGGATCTTCCAGGTTGTCGAGGCGCTCGCCCGTTGCCTGGTCGCGGCTGTCCGCGATGAAGCGGTAGGCTTGCAGCAGGCCAGCCGGGCCGACGAACTTGTCCGGGTTCCACCAGAAGCTCGGGCACGAGGTCGAGCAGCTGGCGCACAGGATACATTCGTACAGGCCGTCGAGCTCGTCGCGCTCTTCCGGCGACTGCAGACGTTCCTTTTCCGGCGGCGGCGTATCGTTGATCAGGTACGGCTTGATCGAGTGATACTGGTTGAAGAACTGCGTGAAGTCGCAGATCAGGTCACGCACGACGGGCAGGCCCGGCAGCGGACGCAGCACGATCTTCTGCGGCAGGTCGTTCAGGTTCGTCAGGCACGCAAGGCCGTTCTTGCCGTTGATGTTCATTGCGTCCGAGCCGCACACGCCTTCGCGGCACGAGCGACGGAACGACAAGGTTTCGTCCACCGCCTTGAGCTTGATGAGCGCGTCCAGCAGCATGCGTTCGTGCGAGTCGA
Source organism: Paraburkholderia susongensis (assembly GCF_900177725.1). Classification (GTDB taxonomy): domain Bacteria; phylum Pseudomonadota; class Gammaproteobacteria; order Burkholderiales; family Burkholderiaceae; genus Paraburkholderia; species Paraburkholderia susongensis. Next base: position 1,649 of record NZ_FXAT01000025.1, read on the forward strand.
TGTCGATCTCGTACGTTTGCATGCGCGGTGCCGCGTCCTTGTCCGGATCGTAGCGGTAAATTTCAAATGTACGCTTGGCCATTTCTGAATTCCTTTGACTTGTGCCTTAGAAGGTACGCGCTTTCGGCGGAACCGATTCGACGGTCAGCGGCTTCATGTGAACCGGCTTGTAGTCGAGGCGGTCGCCTTCGCTGAACCACAACGTATGGCGCAGCCAGTTTTCGTCGTCGCGATGTTCGAAGTCGTCTTGCGCGTGCGCGCCACGGCTTTCCTTGCGCGCTTCGGCGGAGACCATCGTGGCGCGGGCCACTTCGATCAGGTTCGCGACTTCGAGCGCTTCGATGCGGGCCGTGTTGAAGACCTTCGACTTGTCCTTCAGGTGGATATTGTCGACGCGTGCGGACACTTCGCGGATGGCCTCGACACCTTCGGCCAGCAGCGCCGAGGTACGGAACACGCCAGCGTGCTTCTGCATCGTGCCGCGGATGTCGTTTGCGACCGACTGCGCGTACTCGCCCGAGGACGAGCTGTCCAGCTTCGCCAGACGCGACAGCGCGAAGTCGGCGGCGTCGGCCGGCAGCGGCTTGTGCTCCTTGATTTCCTTCACGTGCTTGACGATGTGGTTGCCGGCAGCCCGACCGAACACCACCAGGTCGAGCAGCGAGTTGGTGCCCAGACGGTTCGCACCGTGGACCGACACGCACGAGCATTCGCCCACGGCGTAGAAGCCGTTGACCGGATCTTCGTGACCCTTCGAAGTGCCCACGACCTGGCCGTGGATGTTCGTCGGGATGCCGCCCATCTGGTAGTGGATGGTCGGCACGACCGGGATCGGCTCTTTAATGCAATCGACGTTCGCGAACTTCAGCGCGATTTCGCGGATCGACGGCAGACGCTTCATGATCGTCTCGGCGCCGATGTGCGACAGGTCGAGCAGCACGTGATCCTTGTTCGGACCCACGCCGCGGCCTTCCTTGATTTCCTGGTCCATCGAGCGCGAAACGAAGTCGCGCGGCGCCAGATCCTTCAGCGTCGGCGCGTAGCGCTCCATGAAGCGCTCGCCGTTCGAGTTGCGCAGAATGCCGCCTTCGCCGCGCACGCCTTCGGTAATCAGCACGCCCGCGCCGGCCACGCCGGTCGGGTGGAATTGCCAGAACTCCATGTCCTGCAGCGCGATGCCCGAACGGGCCGCCATGCCGAGGCCGTCACCGGTATTGATGAACGCGTTGGTCGATGCCGCGAAGATGCGGCCCGCGCCGCCCGTGGCGAACAGCGTGGTCTTGCCTTCGAGGATGTAGACGTCGCCGGTTTCCATTTCCAGCGCGGTCACGCCGAGCACGTCGCCTTCGGCGTCGCGGATCAGGTCCAGCGCCATCCATTCGACGAAGAATTGCGTCTTGGCCGCGACGTTCTGCTGATACAGCGTGTGCAGCAGCGCGTGACCGGTACGGTCAGCCGCCGCGCAGGCGCGTTGCACCGGCTTTTCGCCGTAGTTCGCGGTGTGGCCGCCGAACGGACGCTGATAGATCGTGCCGTCGGCGTTACGGTCGAACGGCATGCCGAAGTGTTCGAGTTCGTAGACGGCGTTCGGCGCTTCACGGCACATGAATTCGATCGCGTCCTGGTCGCCGAGCCAGTCGGAGCCCTTGATCGTGTCGTAAAAGTGGTAGTGCCAGTTGTCTTCGCTCATGTTGCCGAGCGAAGCGCCGATGCCGCCTTGCGCCGCAACCGTGTGCGAACGCGTCGGGAACACTTTGGACAGCACGCAAACCGACAGACCGGCGCGCGCGAGTTGCAGCGAAGCGCGCATCCCCGAGCCGCCTGCGCCGACGATGACCACGTCGAAGCGGCGACGCGGCAGAGAATTCTTGATTGCAGCCATTCTTTTACACTCTCCAGAGAATCTGCGCAGCGTAGCCCGCACATGCGAGCAGCCAGAGGATCGTCAGCGCCTGCAGGACGAGGCGCGTGCCAACGGGCTTCACGTAGTCCATCCAGATATCGCGGATACCGACCCACGCGTGATAGAACAGCGAGAGCAGCGTGACGAACGTGGCGAGCTTCATCCACTGCGTCGCGAAGATCGACGCCCAGCCGTCGTACGAGAAGTCGCGCGCGCCGAAGAACCACGCGAGCAGAATCACGGTGTAGACCGCCATCACGCAGGCGGTGACGCGTTGCGCAAGCCAGTCGCGCAGACCATAGTGCGCGCCGACGACGAGACGCTTCGACCCGATTCGGTTATTAGCTGACATTTTTTAGAATGCTCCGAACAGTTTGGCCGCGAATGCGATAGTGAGCAGCGACGAGACGACGATCACGACGACGGAGGTCGACTTGCCCTTTTCCTTCGAGACTGCGTCGTGATTCGTATCCATCACGAGGTGACGGATGCCGGCGCAGAAGTGGAACAGGAAAGCCCACGCGAGAACCAGCGTGATGAGCTTGACGATGATGTTGGAGAGGAAGCCCTTGAAGACGTCGAAACTGAGTTCGGAAGTCAGGCTTTGATCGAAGAGGTACAGCAGGAACGGAAGGAAAACAAACAATAGCGCACCGCTCACGCGATGCAAGATCGACACGCGCCCCGCTAGCGGGAGACGGTACGCCGTCAATATTTGCCCAATACCGATGTTCCGGAATTCCGGCCTCGGTTTTTTTACGGCTTCTGCCATGCTAGACCCCTACTATGTAGTAACACTAATCTGCAATTTTAGCGCCTTTTTATATCGCGCTGCAGCGAAAACCGCTACAGACTCATGGCTGCGCGCGCAATGAAGGCACCTTCCCACGGGCACGCGTGTGGGACGCCGCGCCTCGTTTCAGCCCGATTCAGCTCAGATCGTTCTGATAGTAGTACCCGGTTGTGACATACCAACCTCGCCGGACTTCAACCGGGCGGTCCCCATAGGTATAGGACACGCGCTCCACCGAAAGCAAAGGAAAACCAGCCGGAACATGCAGCAGGTCCGCCACCGAAGGCTCGGCCGCCACCGCGCGGATCTTCTCGGTCGCGCGAATCATGCGGGTGCCGAATTCCGTTTCGAACATCGCGTAGAGAGGACCTTTGTATTCCGACAGACGCTCGAGCGTGAGCCCACGGAACACCGCGCCTGGCAGCCAGATTTCGTCGAGCACGGTGATTTCGCCATCGAACTGCAGCAAACGCTTGATGAGCACGACCGGGTCGGCCGGCTTCAGGTCGAGCTGCCGGGCGATCTCCGCCGATGCGCGCAAGCGCCGGCATTCGAGCAGGCGGCTCACGTGCGGATGCTCGGCGCCGTCGTCGGCAAGCAATCTCAGGAAGCGGAACTGCGCGCGATCTTCGTTGTGCGTCGCAACGAAAGTACCCTTGCCCTGACGGCGCACCAGCAGGTTGTCGGCGGCCAGTTCGTCGATCGCCTTGCGCACGGTACCCTGGCTCACCTTGAAACGGGCCGCCAGTTCGACTTCACTAGGAATGATCTCACCCGGCTTCCACTCACCGCTTTCGAGGCTCTGCGTAATCAACCCTTTGATCTGCTGATACAAGGGGCTGAAAGTGGGCGACGCAGCCGGTGCGGCAACGGATACACCTTCGCCCGCGGCCCCCTGGCCATTCGGGTTCACAGGATTCGCCGGGTTCGAATTCATCCGCGCATTTCATCATAAAGGGCCGGGGCGCGTCTAGGCTTTTCCCCGCAACAGATATGTCTTATATAAGACATAAGATAATGTTGACTTTGTCTGTGACGACTCCTACACTCCTTGTCGAGCAAGGGTTTGCGGGGTTTTCCGGCCGCTGTTTGATGCAGTGCCGCGATGCTCTGGCAGCCACTCTGCACCATGCCGTTCCCCACGCAGTTCAGGTTTCGATTCGCCGCCATCCGCTGGCCAGACGCTTGCCGAAACGCGCTGTTTGCAGGAGCCCGCACCGTGCAGCGGCGGTCCCGGCATCGCACTATCCCTCCCTGCTCGGCAGTATAGGTTTCCGGCATGGCGGTCTTGCCGCAACGCGCCACTTCGGCCCGGTATCCAACGAATCCGTTGACGGTCCGTATGCGAACAGTAAATCCGCCGTGTTTCATAACGCTTCGCTGAACGCGCATATAGAATGGCGTTTTCCCTAGCGTCTAACGCATCGTCCTGGAGATTTCTCAATGGCTAAGCCCGCAAAGCGCGTTGCCGTCACCGGCGCCGCAGGTCAAATCGCTTACTCCCTGCTGTTCCGCATCGCCAATGGCGATCTGCTCGGCAAGGACCAGCCGGTCATCCTGCAACTGCTCGACCTGCCGCAAGCGCAAGCCGCCGTCAAAGGCGTCGTGATGGAACTGGATGATTGCGCCTTCCCGCTGCTGTCGGGCGTCGTCATCACGGACGACCCGAAGGTCGCGTTCAAGGACGCCGACATCGCCCTGCTCGTCGGCGCGCGTCCGCGCTCGAAAGGCATGGAGCGCAAGGACCTGCTGTCGGCCAACGCCGAAATCTTCACGGTTCAGGGCAAGGCGCTGAACGAAGTCGCCAGCCGCGACGTGAAGGTGCTGGTGGTCGGCAACCCGGCCAACACGAACGCGTACATCGCGATGAAGTCGGCGCCGGATCTGCCGAAGAAGAACTTCACCGCCATGCTGCGTCTGGACCACAACCGCGCGTTGTCGCAACTGGCCGCCAAGTCGGGCAAGCCGGTCGCGTCGATCGAAAAGCTGGCCGTGTGGGGCAACCACTCGCCGACCATGTACCCGGACTTCCGCGTCGCAACCGCAGAAGGTCAGGACCTGACCAAGCTCATCAACGACGACGAATGGAACCGCAACACGTTCATCCCGACCGTCGGCAAGCGCGGTGCGGCGATCATCGAAGCGCGCGGCCTGTCGTCGGCGGCGTCGGCGGCTAACGCTGCGATCGACCACGTGCGCGACTGGGTGCTCGGCACGAACGGCAAGTGGGTGACGATGGGCATTCCGTCGGACGGCTCGTACGGTATTCCCGAAGACATCATCTACGGTGTGCCGGTCACGTGCGAAAACGGCGAGTACAAGCGCGTCGAAGGCCTGGCAATCGACGCGTTCTCGCGCGAAAAGATGGACGGCACGCTGCAGGAACTGCTCGAAGAGCGCGAAGGCGTTCAGCACCTGCTCGGCTAAGCATCTGATGCAGACGAACCGGAACTCCGAAGCGTCACCGCGGCGGGTTCCGGTTTTTTTCGCGCGAATTGCCGCGCGAATCGACGTGCGAGCCGCCGCTGAAAGGCGGCGATTCGCAGCGGATTCGAGCGCGTTTTGCGGCCGCCTCGCGGCGGCTGCGCAGAGCGCGCCCGAATCCGGTTTACTCTAATCACCCCACGCCCCTCACGCCGAAGATGCGCGTTCTCACACCCGCAGAAGTGCTGTTTGACGGCGAAGCGCCGCCCGCTGTGCTGCCTGCCTGCGATCACTACGCCGGCAGCGAAAAGCTGATGCTGAAGTCGCTCGCGTTGCAGCAGCAGCTCGGCCCGGTGTTCGATATCACGCTCGATTGCGAAGACGGCGCGCAGGTCGGCCGCGAGGCGGAACACGCGGAGCTGGTCGCGTCGCTCGTCGGCAGCGAGCATGACCGCTTCGGCCGCGTCGGCGTGCGGATTCACGACTTCGCTCACGCGCACTGGCGCGACGACGTGCGCCTGATTCTGCGCGCCGCGAAGCGAGCACCTGCTTACATCACACTGCCGAAAATCCGCAACGTCCACGATGCGGCCGAAATGGTCGCGTTCGTCGAGGCAACGCGGCGCGAGCTGAACATTGCTCAGCCGGTGCCGGTGCAACTGCTCGTCGAAACTCACGGTGCGCTCGCGCGCGTGTTCGAACTGGCCGCGCTACCGGGCGTCGAGGCGTTGAGCTTCGGCCTGATGGATTTCGTCTCCGCGCACGACGGCGCGATCCCCGACACGGCCATGCGCTCGCCCGGCCAGTTCGATCACCCGCTCGTGCGGCGCGCAAAGCTCGAAATCTCGGCCGCCTGCCATGCGCACGGCAAGGTGCCGTCGCACAACGTCAGCACCGAAGTGCGCGACATGAGCGTGGTCGCGAACGACGCCGCCCGCGCGCGCAACGAATTCGGCTACACGCGTATGTGGAGCATCCATCCGGCGCAGATCGAGGCGATCGTCGCCGCGTTCGCGCCGCGCGACGAAGAAATCGCCACGGCCACCGAAATCCTGCTGGCCGCGCAGTCCGCGCAATGGGGCCCGACGCGTCATCACGACACGCTGCATGACCGCGCGAGCTATCGCTATTACTGGTCGGTGCTGCGCCGCGCGCAAACCACTGGCCGTGCGATTGCGCAAGAAGCGGCGCCGCTCTTTGTGAAAGTGGGCGCTAACGGACAATCGGGAACATGAGCAGCACGAGTCAAACGGCGGCAACAAGCCGGCACACAGGAGAAGGCGGAACATGAGCGAGACGACGCAGGCCGCTGGCGCAGCGGGCGGCAACGAGCCGCAAAGCGGCTTCAAACCGAAGAAATCCGTCGCGCTCTCCGGCGTGACCGCGGGCAACACCGCGCTATGCACGGTCGGCAAGACCGGCAACGACCTTCACTATCG
>NZ_FXAT01000024.1 GCF_900177725.1 Paraburkholderia susongensis
CTTCCCATCCCGAACAGGACCGTGAAACGACTCCACGCCGATGATAGTGCGGATTGCCCGTGTGAAAGTAGGTCATCGTCAGGCTCCTCATGCTGTATCGCCAGAACCCCGGTCTCTCGACACGAGAACCGGGGTTCTGGCGTTTACGCCCTCGTTCCGGGGCGTCATACGATCGGACCGAAACGCCCATCTCCGAATACGTCGAGCAATGCGATACCGTTTGCCGATTCGCACCAGGCATCGACGCGACGCTTGCCAACGACTCGAAGAGGGCGAGTACTCGCAGTCTTATTCGAGCGCGGCAGCCGGCCCGAAGAACTCGTAACGGCTCTGCGATTCCGGCACGCCAATCGCCTTCAGCGACTTCTTGATCGCCTTCATGAATGCGATCGGCCCGAGGAAATACACATCCACGTCGCGCGTTTCCGGCAGCCATTTCTGCAGATGCGCTTCGTTGATATAGCCGATGCCATGCACGTCGGCATCACCCGCACGGCGTTGCTCATAGCAATAGAAACGCTTCAATTGCGGGTGACGCGCGGCCAATGCGTCGATTGCATCGCGGAACGCATGCACGCCGCCGTGACGGGCCGCGTGAATGAAATGCACCGGACGCGAGGTCTTCAGCGCGGCTTGCAGCATCGCCATCGTCGGCGTGATCCCGACACCGCCGCTGATGAGCACGAGCGGCTTCTCGCCGGTTTCGAGCTTGAAATCGCCAGCCGGCGCGAACAGTTCCAGCGCATCGTTCTCGCTGATCTGCTCATGCAGATATTTCGATACCGTGCCATTCGGCTCGCGTTTCACGCTAATGCGATATTCGCGGCCATTGCTCATTGCCGACAGCGAATAGTTGCGGCGCACTTCCTCGCCATCGATAACCAGACGCACGCCAATGTACTGCCCCGGCTGAAATGCGAGCAATTCGCCACCGTCATCGGGGCGCAGATAGAACGACGTGATCTCGTCGCTCTCGCGCACTTTGCGCGCGACGCGGAATAGCCGCGTGCCGCGCCAGCCGCCCGGCGTTGCTTCACGGTCGGCGTAAATCTTCTCTTCGAGTCCGATCAGCAGACCCGCGAGTTGCTGATAAGCGGCGGCCCACGCTTCGATCACGGCATCGGTGGCGATTTCTGCGCCGAGCACTTCGCGGATCGAACGCAGCAGGCACTGTCCGACGATCGGATAGTGCTCGGGCTGCACGTTGAGCGACACGTGCTTGTTGATGATCTGCGACACGAGGCCGCCCAGTTGTTCGAGTTGATCGATATGGCGCGCATACATCAGCACGCCGTTGGCGAGCGCGCGTTGCTGCGCGCCGCTCGCCTGATTCGCGAGATTGAACATCGGACGCACTTCCGGGTGCTCGTTGAGCATCATGTTGTAGAAGTGCGTGGTGAGCGCCTCGCCTCCGCTTTCGAGAAGCGGCACGGTTGCTTTGATGATGGCGCGGTGTTCGGCAGATAGCATGATAAAGAAGTCCTGATGAAAGTCCGTTTGAGCGTCTGTCTATCAGCGAGTATCAAGCCGGATTCGGCAGACCTGCTTTGTTAATCACGATCCATGCCAGGTATAAAATAGCGTTAAATCAATGGTCTGGTGATGAAGATGGTTAATCCGACACTAGTCGAAAAGACTCATATTGGAGTCAATTTGACTGCTGAGATGGTGCTCGACGTTCTGACTCCGCTGATTCTCGACCTCTCTCGCGAGTTGTCCGACCGCGAGCGTTACCGCCGCCTGCTCAGCAGCCTGCGCACGCTGTTTCCGGGCGACGCGGCCGCGCTGCTGCGCCTCGAAGGCGACACGCTCGTGCCGCTTGCAATCGACGGCCTGAGCAGCGACACGCTCGGCCGCCGGTTTCGCATCGCCGATCATCCGCGCTTCCAGCAGCTTCTGGCACGGCCGGAACCGACCCGCTTTGCCGCCGACTCCGACCTGCCCGATCCGTACGACGGCCTCGTGCAAGGCATGGCGGCCGGGCACCTCGAAGTTCACGACTGCCTCGGCTGTCCGCTGTTGATCCACGGCGAGCCTTGGGGTTTGCTGACGCTCGATGCGCTGGACCCGGCGCGCTTCGACACGATCGACATGGCCTCGCTACAGGCGTTTCTCGGCCTCGCGGCCGCGACTGTGAGCGTCGTCGAGAGAATCGATGCATTGGCGCGCAACGGCGAAGAAGCGCAGCTTCGCGCCGAAGCGTACCGTCAGGCGAGCAGCCAGAGCCGGCGCGAGCTGATCGGTAGCAGCGATGCGCATCGCCGCATGATCAAGGAAATCGAGGTCGTAGCCGGCAGCGATCTGACCGTGCTGGTCACAGGCGAGACCGGTGTCGGCAAGGAGCTGGTCGCGAACGCGATTCACGCGCTGTCGCCGCGCGCGAACAAGCCGCTCGTCAGTCTGAATTGTGCGGCGTTGCCCGATACGCTCGTCGAGAGCGAATTGTTCGGACACGTGCGTGGCGCGTTTTCGGGGGCGTCGGCGGATCGGCGCGGCAAATTCGAACTCGCGGACGGCGGCACGATCTTCCTCGACGAAGTCGGCGAATTGCCGCTCGCGGTGCAGGCAAAGCTGTTGCGCGTGTTGCAGAACGGCCAGTTGCAACGGATCGGCTCGGACCACGAACATCGCGTCGACGTGCGGCTGATTGCCGCCACCAATCGCGATCTCGCCGAAGAAGTGCGCGCGGGCCGCTTCCGTGCCGACCTCTATCATCGCCTCAGCGTCTACCCTTTGCGCGTGCCGCCGTTGCGTGAGCGCGGTCGCGACGTACTGTTGCTCGCAGGGTTCTTCCTCGAAGACAATCGCTCGCGGCTCGGTCTGCTGAGCCTGCGTCTCGCGGCTGATGCGCAAGCGGCGTTGCTGCATTACTCATGGCCCGGCAACGTGCGTGAACTCGAGCATCTGATCGGGCGCAGCGCGCTGAAGGCATTGGCCGCCAATCGCGAGCGCCGCCGCATTCTCACGCTGACCGCCGCGGACTTCGCATTGACCGATACAAAGGATGACGGACAGAATCCGGCACCCGCACAGAATGACAATGACGGCACGAAGGACTTTCGCAGCGCGGTGACCGAATTCGAACGAAACCTGGTTCTCGAAGCGCTTGCGCGCAATAACCGGAACTGGGCGGCCGTTGCGCGCGAGTTGGGCCTCGACCGTGCCAATCTGAACCGGCTCGCCAAACGGCTCGGCCTCAAATAAGCGGTCATGTACTCAACGGAAAATGGCTCGGCAAAGCCGTGCACCAAACCGGATGCTTCAACCAGAACCAAAGACCCGCTTCAAAAATGCAGACTTCACGGAACACAGGGTGTCGTTCGTAGTAAGGTCGATCAACGTTCATCATCCGCACTGGAGGCTTCACTATGTCCGCAGCCGCAGAGAAACTCGACGACTGGCTCAACAAGCAGGCGGTGACCGAAGACGACATCACCGCGTTTCCGTTGACGGCGCTCGCTGCCACGCTCGATCGGGAGGAACGCGGCGACACGGTGCCGCCGCTGTGGCATTGGCTGTACTTTCTACCCGTGTCACCGATGTCGGAATCCGGCCCCGATGGTCATCCGAAGCGCGGCGGTTTCCTGCCGCCGGTGCCGCTGCCGCGCCGCATGTGGGCCGGCGGCCGGCTGACTTTTCATGCGCCGCTCAAGGTCGGCGAGCATGCACAGCGCACCTCGACGATTGCCAATATCGAAGACAAAACCGGCCGTTCGGGCCGCCTCGTATTCGTCACAGTCCAACATGCGATCGAAGTGGATGGCGAGCTGAAGCTCGAGGAAGAGCACGACATCGTCTATCGCGACGCGCCACAGGAAGGCGCGCGGCCGCAGCAGCCGGCGCCCGCGCCCGAAGGCGAAACGTGGCGCCGCACGATCGACGCCGATGCCGTGATGCTGTTCCGCTACTCCGCGCTGACCTTCAACGGCCATCGCATTCACTACGACTATCCCTACGTCACGCAGATCGAAGGTTATCCGGGCCTCATCGTGCATGGGCCGCTGATCGCGACGCTGCTCGTCGATCTCGTGCGCCGCGAACTGCCGCATGCGACGCTGCAGAGCTTTGCATTCCGCGCGTTGCGCCCCACCTTCGCGGGCCAGCCGTTTACGGTGTGCGGCAAGCCATCCGCTGACGGCAAAACCATCGACCTGTGGGCCAAGGACCACGAAGGCTATCTGACCATGCGCGCGAGCGCCGCGCTTGCCTGAATTCCGCGAGATTCGATTATCCAGACCGCGCAGCCGGATTCTTTCCAGGACATTCGCGAAGCCGTACCGTCATTCAATACGATGGCGTTGCTGGAGAAGATCCAGGAACAGATCAAGTGCGCGCGTTCTTGGCCGAGAAATTTCGATGATCGCGCTGATCGTATTTTCATAGACCGGGCCGGACGGCACTTTCGCGAGCGCGTGCCGCTTCGCGAACGACGCTGCATAAAACTGCGGCAGTAGACCCACGTAGTGCCCAGACAGCACCAGCATCGCGACCGCCTCGAGTCCCGACGCAGACGGTCCGCGCTCCATCCCCAGCATATTGAGCGCCTCGTGCACGAACGGCTGTTCGCGATAGACGAGCGGCAGCGTCGGCGCGTCGCGCATCTTGCGACGCGCCACGTACAGCGCTTGCCGCTCAATGAATAGCGGCAGGTAATGGAAGCCCGCCTCGCGCCGGTACATCCCTCGAATGGCAACCTGCACACGACGTTCCCGCAAGGCCAGATCGAGTTCGTTAAAGGTCATGACCCGCAACTCGACGCTCACGTCCGGCGCCTGTTCCTTCAGTGCGGTGAGCACCTCGGGTAGATGACAGCCGTCGTCGCTGACGATGTGTTCGACCATCCCGATCGACAGCCTGCCGGATAGCACTCCGCGCACCGCGTCGATTTCCGGCTGGATCCGCTCTAGCGACCGGATCGCATCACGCGCGAGATCGAGAGCGACCTTTCCCGCATGCGTCAGCACGAATCCCGAGGGGCCGCGCTCACATAGCCGGGCGCCGAGCGTCTCCTCGACTTCCCGGATGTGCCGGCTAATCGACGCCTTCGACATATTCAATTGCTTTTCCGCCGCTGCGAAGCCGTTGGCCTGCGCGACAGCGCAGAAAATGCGCAGCGAGCGCAGATCGCGTTCAGTGAAATCGGGGCGAGACACTCAAGCGACTCCTGAGTCGAACGAATGGGCTGAATTCGCCTATTCGAAAGGTTTCATTTTTTGGAACCATACAGCTAAAAAAATCATTTTTCACTCTCTTTATGGCGGCATACATTGAATCGCCCGGTAAATCGCGAGAAGCCGCAGAGGCCGCGATGCGCTGGTCCATATCTGCACGACCACACGACACATTCCTATACGACCATCACGCGGAGAGAGCAATGAAACAATTGACCAGACGGTCCTTCATCAAAGCCACCCTTGCATCGGGCGCAGCACTGGCGCTGCCGAAGCTCGCACTGGCCGAAGGCGGCACGCTCGCGGACATCAAACAGCGTGGCAAGCTGGTGGTTGGCACGGAGGCCGCATACGAGCCGTTCGAATTCGTCGAGAACGGCCAGATCGTCGGGTACGGTCACGATGTGCTGGAACTGATGGCAGCGAAACTCGGCGTGAAGCTCGAGCAGATGAATCTGCCGTTCCAGGGGCTGCTTCCCGGCCTGATGTCGCACAAGTTCGACTTCGTCGCGACTAGCGTCGGCATCACGCCGGAGCGCGCCAAGCGTTTCGCGTTCAGCGAGCCGGTCGGTGTGGTGCGCTCGGTGCTGCTGGTGCGGGCCGACGACACTTCGATCAAGCGCGATCTCGACATCGGCGGCAAGACGATCGGCACGCAGATGGGTTCGTCGTCACAGCCTGTCGCCGAGGAGTTCGAGAAGGAGCTGAAGGAAAAGACCGGCAAGGGCTACGCGGGCACCAAGCTGTTCCAGGCGTATCCGGACGTGTCGAACGCGCTCGCGAACAAAACCGTCGACGTCGCGCTGATGCCGTCGAACATCGCCGCCGTGCAGATGAAGCGGCAGCCGAACGCGTTCCGCATCGCCGGCACGATCGGTCAGCCGAAGCTGCTCGCGTGGGTCGCAAATCCGAACGATCTCGAGATTCGCAAGTTCATCAACGATTCGCTCGAGGAATTCCGCGCGAACGGCAAGCTTGCCGCATTGCAGGTGAAGTGGTTCGGCGCGCCGATGGACACGCCGCGCGCGAACTATCTTCCGACCGGCGCTATCTGACGCGCGCCGCCATGCTCAACTGGTTCGACAAGGGCGGTGTGATCGCGCCATTTCTCGACGGCGTCGTGTCCGGGACAGCGCTGACGCTGGCCGCCTCTGCCTGCGCGTTCGTCATCGGACTCGCACTCGGCATCGTGCTGCTGCTCGCGCGCATCTCGCCATTCGCTCCGCTGCGCTCGCTGGTGGTGCTGTGGGTGAGTCTGATTCGCGGCACGCCGGCGCTGATTCACATGTTGATCGCGTACTACATGGTGCCGGCGCTGCTCAATATTTCGATCTCACCGGTCACGGCCGGCATCGCGGCGCTCGCCTGCAATACCAGCGCGTACATCGTCGAGATCCTGCGCGGATCGCTCGGCACGATTTCGTGGGGGCAGCGCGCCGCCGGTTACGCGATGGGTATGCGCGCCGCCCAGGTGTGGCGTCACGTGTTGCTGCCGCAGATGATCTATCGCGCGATTCCGCCTCTCACCAGCGAGTTCACGCTTTTGCTGAAGGCGTCGTCGCTGATGTCGATCATCGCGGTGCCGGAACTCGCGACGGTCGCGCGCAACGCCACGCTGCAAACCGATTTGCCGCTGCAGGTCTTCACGATCACCGCGGCGGTCTACTTCCTGATCCTGTTCTGCATCTCGGCTGTTTCGCGAGTGTGTGAGCGCCGCGTCGCGAGGATGCTGCCCCATGGCCATTGATATTTCGATCGTCCGCGAAGCGGTGCCGGTTCTGCTCGACGGATTGCGCGTCACCGCACTGGTCAGCGCGATCGGCATTCCGCTTGGCGCCGTCGCGGGAATCGTCGCGGCGTACGCGGCGCAATCGCGCACGTTCCTGAAGCCGGTGGCGCTCGCCTACGTCGAACTGGTGCGCAACATTCCGTACCTGATTCTCGTCTACCTGTCGTTCTTCGGTCTACCGAAACTCGGCGTGGGCGCATCGGCGATGACGGTCGCGATCGGCTGCACGGCGTTCTATACGGGCGGCTACTTCTGCGAAATCCTGCGCGCGGCGTTGCGCAGCGTGCCGCGCGGCCAGACCCAGGCGTCGTTTTCCCTCGGCATGACGTTCTGGCAAACGCAGCGCCACGTGATCGCGCCGCAGTTGTTCGGCTACATCACACCGCCGACCACGAGCCTCGTCATCATGATGTTCAAGGACTCGGCAATTTTCTCGGTGATGAGCCTGCCGGAGATGACGTACCAGAGCAATCTGCTCACCGCCAACACCTTTGCGTATGTCGAAGTGCTCGGCACGACGGCATTGATCTACTGGATCTGCAGCGTTCTGCTGGCCGGCGTCGGCCGCCGTCTCGAGACGGCGATCGGACGGCGCGCACGCCACGCCTGACACAGATCCATTTCCCAGGAGACACTCGCATGACCCGATACACCGTAGCGCCGCGCACCGGCCATCCCACGCTGCTCTACTCGGAACTCGATCTCGACATCGACAACCTGAAGGCCGATATCGCCGTGCTCGGCATGCCGTACGGCGCACCGTACTCGCCGTCCGATTTCAGCAATGACCAGACCAACGCGCCGTCGGCGATCCGTCAGGCGACCGACCGCGTCGTGCGCAAGCCGGGGCATTACGACTTCGATATCGACGGTCCGCTGCTGCAAGGCCGCGATGACGTGCGCTTCGTCGATTGCGGCGACGTTATTCCCGATCTGACGAAGCCCGGCGAGCACTACGCGCGCGCCGAAGCGGCCGTGCGCCGCATCGTCGCCGGCGGCGCCATGCCGATCGTGCTGGGTGGCGATCATGGCATCACCACGCCGATCCTGCGCGGCCTCGACGCCAAAGGTCCGATTACGCTCGTGCATATCGATGCGCACCTCGACTGGCGCGACGACGTCAATGGCGTTCGCGAGGGCCTGTCGAGCCCGATCCGCCGCGCGTCGGAGATGGCGCACGTCGAGCGCATCATCCAGATCGGTTTGCGCGCGCAGGGCAGCGGGCGTCCCGAGGAACTCGCCGCCGCGCGCGCCTATGGCTCGGAACTCGTTACGGCGTACGAGCTGCACGACATCGGCATGGACGCGGTGCTCGCGCGCATTCCCGACGGCGGCAACTACTATCTGACGATCGATGCCGACGGCCTCGATCCGTCGGTGATGCCGGCCGTCGCCGGTCCGGCGCCGGGGGGCGTGACCTTCGTGCAGGCGCGCAAGCTGATCCACGGGCTGGTGAAGAAGGGCCGTGTGGTCGGCATGGACATTGTGGAAATCCAGCCGGAAAAGGACGACGCGAATCTGATTTCCTGCGTCACCGCCGGGCGCCTGATTCTCAACCTGATCGGCGCGTCGATTCGCGCGGGGTACTTCGACAAATGAACGCGAATCAGGCCGTCATCGACATCCGCGGCATCGACAAGTGGTACGGCAGCCATCACGTGCTCAAACAGTGCTCGACTCACGTGAACAAGGGCGAGATCGTCGTGGTGTGCGGGCCGTCGGGTTCGGGCAAATCAACGCTGATCAAGACCGTCAATGCGTTGGAGCCGTTCCAGAAGGGCGACATCGTCGTCGATGGCACCTCGCTCGTCGCGAGGTCGACTGATCTGCCGAAGCTACGCAGCCGCGTCGGCATGGTGTTCCAGCACTTCGAACTGTTTCCGCATCTGGACCTGACGCGCAACCTCACGCTCGCGCAGCGCATCGTGCTTGGCCGGGACGAAGGCCGGGCACGCACGAAAGCGCGTGAGCTGCTCGAGCGTGTCGGGCTGTCCGCGCATGCGCACAAGTACCCGGGGCAGCTGTCGGGCGGCCAGCAACAGCGCGTTGCGATTGCGCGCGCGTTGTCGATGGATCCGATGGCGATGCTGTTCGACGAGCCGACCTCGGCGCTCGACCCGGAGATGGTCAACGAGGTGCTGGACGTGATGGTCGAACTCGCGCGCGAAGGCATGACCATGATGGTGGTCACGCACGAAATGGGCTTTGCAAAGCGGGTCGCGCATCGCGTGGTCTTCATGGAAGACGGCGCGATCATCGAGGACAGCCCGACCGACGTGTTCTTCCAGGACGCCGCCAGCGCCGCCGCGAAACGCTTTCTTTCCAAAATCCTTCATCACTGAACTTTCGAATCACAACGATATGACCACTCATACGCGCATCCGCAAATTCAACACCCGCGAAACGTATCCGGAACAGAAGCTGGACAACGATCTGTGCCAGGCGGTCATCGCCGGCAACACGGTGTATCTGCGCGGGCAGATCGGCCAGGATCTCGATACGCGTGAATCGGTCGGCATCGGCGACGTCGCCGCGCAAACCGAAAAGGCGATGTCGAACGTCAAGATGCTGCTCGACGAATGCGGCAGCAAGCTCGAGGACATCTGCAAGGTCACGGTCTACATCATCGATCCGCGTTATCGCGAGGCTGTCTACAACGTGATGGGCCGCTGGCTCAAGGGCGTGTTTCCGGTGTCGACCGGCATCGTCGTGCAGGCGCTCGCGCGTCCCGAATGGCTCGTCGAAATCGACGTCGTCGCCGTCAAGCCGGACGCGTGACCATGACGCTCAGCCGAAGCGCCGAACTGCTGAAAACGCTGATCGCGTTTCCGACCATTTCACGCACGCCGAATCTTGCGCTGATCGAGCACGTCGCCAGTCTGTTGGGTGCAGCGGGCATCCGCAGCACCATCGTCCGCAACGACACCGGCACCTGTGCGAACCTGTTCGCCAGCACGGGACCGGCGGGCGTGCCCGGCGTGATGCTGTCGGGACACACCGACGTCGTGCCCGTCGAAGGCCAGCCATGGACGATGCCGCCCTTCGAGGGCACGCTGCATGGCGAGCGGCTCTATGGCCGTGGCGCGGCCGACATGAAGGGCTTCGTCGCGTGCGCGGTCGTCGCGATGATCGATGCGTCGTCGCGAACGTTGAAAAAGCCGCTGCAACTGGCGCTGTCGTACGACGAGGAAATCGGCTGCGTCGGCGTGCGGCGGCTGATCGACGTGCTGGAGGCCGCGCCGGTGCGGCCGGAGCTGTGCGTCGTCGGCGAACCGACGATGATGCAGATCGCGACCGGCCATAAGGGCAAAGCCGCGTATCGCGCGATCTGTTGCGGTCAGGAAGGCCACTCGGCGCTCGCGCCGAAGTATCTGAACGCGATTCACGTCGCGGCGGACTGGATCGCGGGCCTTCGCGCGGCGCAGCAGCATCTCGCCGAAAGCGGCGCGCGCGACGACGGTTACGACGTGCCGTATTCGACGATTCACGTCGGCACGATAAACGCGGGCAAGGCGCTCAATATCGTGCCGAACGAATGCACGCTCGATTTCGAAATCCGCACGCTCGCGAACGACCGGGCCGACGCCATTCTCGACGACATCCGCTCGCGTGCCTCGGTCGCGAGTGCCACGGCTTTTCAGGGGGAAGTGCATCTGCCCGCTGTCGAGGAAGTCAACGCCTATCCCGGCCTCGACACGCATGTCGCGAGCGACGCCGTGAAGTTTCTCGAAGCGCTGCTGCCGCCGGACACACGAAAGCGCAAGGTCGCGTTCGGCACTGAAGGGGGGCTGTTCTCGACACGCCTGTCGGTGCCGACCGTCGTCTGCGGCCCGGGCGACATCGAGGTCGCGCACAAGCCGGACGAATACGTCACGCTGACGCAGCTCGATGCATGCGATAACTTTCTCGCCCAGCTAACGCGCTGCTTGCAGTAAAGCCCGATTCCTTCGGGACCCGCAGCCTATGCGGAATTGGAACGTGGGCGCAGTCCAGCGTCGCGGCATGGGCGAATGTCGCCGCTTTCGCATGAATGGTCTCCTTCTAATGCGGCTGCGCTCCTGGAGCTGAATATCCGACCGGCGAATCGCGCAATGATTCGCGCCACGTCGGCCGGTGCCTCCAGTGGTGACAGGTGTCCCGTTCCGGGCAGGATGTGCATCGCCGCGTGAGGGATGCGGGGTAGCAGTTCCGTCTGCAGCGTTGCGATGCGGTCCACCTGGTCGAGCTCGCCGGAGATGACGATGGTCGGCACATCGATGGACGCCACCGCCCCGGTGATGTCTTCGCGCATGGCAACGTTCGGCCAGGCCGCCTTGGCCTGCGGCGCGGCCTTCAGGCTGTCCTCGATCACTTGCTCGCGGCGCGCGGCGTCAAGCGATTTTGCCGTCAGGACGTGATCGATGACGAACTCGACCGATTCGCGCGATTGATACGCGCCGCTCAACGTCGCGCGTTCTTCGTCGGACAGAACCGCCGGCGACGGCGGCGACGGCGCGACGAGCACGAGGCCTTCGAGCCCGCCCGGCCGGCGTGACGCGCGGCCGAGTTGGCGATTCAGGCGGTTTATCCGAGCGTGCGGCGCATACCGCTCAAAGTGCGCCGGTTTGTCGATTACCTCGCTGAGACGTTTGGCGATGAACCGCCCTGGGATCGGCAGGAGGGGCGTTAGGAGAGGACGGCGATGCGCCGGACGCACGTCGCGGAGTTTCCTTCTGGAAACGCAGCCGTGTGGAGTGGCTTGGGAATCTTCACGGAATTCAGGGAAAGCATCTCCTTGCCGCCATAAAAACCCGCGTGTATAGTTTCCGAACTTACTCTTGTTTCGTATCGGAAATTAAAGGGGTTCACATGGACGCGTCCACCATTCTCGCCGATCTCGGCATTGCCCACGCTGCGCAAGCCGGCGACATCGCAGTTCATTCGCCGATCACCGGCGAGCTCATCGGCCGTGTGGCCAGCAACACGGCGGCGGAAGTCGATGCGGCGCTTGCCCGGGCGCAAGACGCCTTCGCCGCGTGGCGCAACGTTCCGGCGCCGCGCCGCGGTGAACTCGTGCGGCTGCTCGGCAATCGTCTGCGCGAAAAGAAGCAGGCGCTCGGCAGCCTCGTCACGCTGGAGACCGGTAAGATCCTCCAGGAAGGCATGGGCGAGGTGCAGGAGATGATCGACATCTGCGATTTCGCGGTCGGCCTGTCGCGCCAGTTGTACGGCCTGACGATCGCGTCCGAGCGTCCCGGTCACCGGATGGCCGAAACGTGGCATCCGCTTGGCACCTGCGTCGTGATCTCGGCGTTCAATTTCCCGGTTGCGGTGTGGTCGTGGAACGCGGCACTCGCGCTCGTGTGCGGCAACGCGGTGATCTGGAAGCCGTCGGAAAAGACGCCGCTTTCCGCGCTGGCTGTGAACAAGATTCTCGAAGACGCGCTCAAGGAGTTCGGCGATGCGCCGGCGGGTCTCACCGCGCTCATCAACGGCGGACGCGACGTGGGCGAAAAGCTCGTGGCCGATCCGCGCGCGTCGATCGTCAGCGCGACGGGCAGCACCGAAATGGGCCGCAAGGTCGGCGTCGAAGTGGCGAAGCGCTTCGGCCGCTCGCTGCTCGAACTCGGCGGCAACAATGCGGGCATCGTCACGCAAACGGCCGACCACGAACTCGCGTTGCGCGGCATTCTGTTCTCGGCGGTGGGCACGGCGGGGCAGCGCTGCACGACGCTGCGGCGCCTGTTCGTGCACGAGAGCGTGTACGACAAGACCGTCGAGCGTCTGAAGCAGCTGTATAGCCGCGTGCCGCTCGGCAATCCGCTCGAAAAGGGCACGCTGATGGGCCCGCTCATCGACCGCCAATCGTTCGACCGCATGCAGGAAGCGCTGCAGCAGGCGAAGGCCGAGGGCGGCAAGGTGACGGGGGGCGAGCGCGTCGAAGTGAAGGGCTATGAGGGCGGCTTCTACGTGCGTCCGGCGATCGTCGAGATGCCATCGCAAACGGCGGTCGTGCTGAAGGAAACCTTCGCGCCGATTCTCTACGTGCAGCGCTACAGCGATTTCGCCGATGCCGTCGATGCGAACAACGCCGCGCACCACGGTCTGTCGTCGTGCGTGTTCACGAGCGATCTGCGGGAAGCGGAACGCTTCCTGTCCGCTTCGGGCAGCGACTGCGGGATCGCGAACGTCAACATCGGACCGAGCGGCGCGGAAATCGGCGGGGCATTCGGCGGCGAGAAGGAAACCGGCGGCGGCCGCGAGTCGGGCTCGGATGCGTGGAAGGCCTACATGCGCCGCGCGACCAACACCGTCAACTACTCGTCGGCGTTGCCGCTCGCGCAGGGTATCGACTTCAATCTCGACTGAGCGCGAACGCGGGCTTTCGTTGCAACCATCGCGACGGCGGCAGCGCATTGAGGCGCTGCCGCCGTCGCGCATATCAACTCTTTTTCTGCAATCCGTTTGTGCCGCCGAGCGTTTTGAAGCGGCCACGTTACTCGTGGAGTAAGACGTGAGTTCGAAAGTCGTGATCGTCGGCGGTGGGGTGATCGGCAGCTCGATTGCGTATTTCTTGCGGCTGTCCGATCCGACAGTCAGCGTCACGGTGATCGAACGCGATCCGACCTATGCGCGTTCGTCGTCGGCATTGTCGGCGGCGTCGATCCGTCAGCAGTTCTCGACGCCGCTTTCCATTCAGATGTCGCTGTTCGGCATCGAGTTTCTCCGCTCGATCGGCGAGCGGCTCGAAGTCGACGGCACGCGGCCGTCGATCGATCTGCACGAAGGCGGCTACCTGTTTCTCGCGACGCCCGCGGGTGTTGCGACGCTGCGCGAGAATCACGCGCTGCAAAAGAGTCTCGGCGCGGATATCAGCCTGCTCGACAAACATGCGCTGCAAACGCGCTTCCCCTGGCTCAATACCGAAGACCTGGCAGCGGGCGCCTACGGCGAAAGCGGCGAAGGCTGGTTCGATGGCTACGGCCTCGTGCAGGCGCTGCGCAAGAAAGCGCAGGCGCTCGGCGCGCGCTATATCGCCGCCGATGTGACCGCGCTCCAGCGCGACGGCCGGAGAATCACGCAGGTGCAGACCGCGAACGGCGAAACCTATGCGTGCGATATGGTCGTCAACGCGGCCGGCGCCTGGGCGCGCAAGGTCGCGCAGATGATCGGCGTCGACCTGCCGGTCTACGCGCGGCGCCGCAGTATCTTCAACGTCACGTCGCCGGGGCGGCTCGAACATTGTCCGCTGCTGATCGATCCGAGTGGCGTGTACTTTCGCCCCGAGGGCAATTCGTTTATCTGCGGCACGTCGCCGTCGGCCGATAACGACCCCGACGACCTGCCGCTCGACGAAGTCGATCACGCGCTCTTCGACGACGTGATCTGGCCGACGCTCGCGAACCGCGTGCCGCAATTCGAGGCGCTGCGCGTGCAGAACTGCTGGTCCGGCTACTACGAATACAACGTGCTCGATCAGAACGCGATCATCGGCCCTCATCCGGATATCGATAACTGCATCTTCGCCAACGGCTTCAGCGGCCACGGTTTGCAGCAGGGGCCGGCGACGGGCCGCGGCATCAGCGAACTGATTTTGCACGGCCGCTATACGACGCTCGATCTGGGCGCATTGAGCTTCATGCGTGTGCTCGAAAACCGGCCGATCGTCGAGAAGAACGTGGTGTAGCCATCGATGTAGCCGCATAAGGAGACATGCGTGCATCGGGGGCACGGGGTCATGGGGTCATGCGGAAAATGCAATACGTAGTGCGTAGATATCGTTTGCCGCTTCTCCCGCCGATAGCCACAATCGACGCCGATCGTCTCTGAGATCCCAATCGATACAGGAAGGCAGGCGGCCGTCACCATGTTCTCATTCAACTCCGCATTCGAAGCACCGGGCGGCTCGCCGATCCGCGAGCTGTTCAAATACCTTGCGCAACCCGGCATGATCTCGTTCGCAGGCGGCTATCCGGCGAGCGATCTGTTCGACCGCGAAGGCCTCGACGCCGCCGCGGCACGCGCATCGCAACAGCCGGCGCTATGCCTCCAATACGGCCCGACCGATGGCCTCGCCGTCCTCAAGGAACAGCTTGCGAATCTGATGACACGGCGCGGCATGCAGTGCGCGCCGCAAGACCTGCTCGTGACGACCGGCTCGCAGCAGGGCTTCGATCTGCTGCTGCGCGTGATGGTCGCGCCCGGCGACGTGGTGCTGGTCGAGCAGCCCGCTTATCCGGCCACATTGCAGGCGCTCAAGCTGCAACAGGCCGACGTCGTGACGGTGCCGGTCGATCAGCATGGCCTCGACGTTGCAAAGCTCGCCGCGCTGCTCGAAGCTGGCACACTGCGCCGCACGCCGAAACTGCTCTACACGGTGCCGACGTTTGCGAATCCGACCGGCGCGACGTTGTCGATCGAGCGCCGTACTGCGTTGCTGAAACTCGCGGCGCGTTACCGCTTTGTGATCGTCGAAGACGATCCATATGGCGACTTGCGTTTCGACGGCGCGGCCTTGCCGTCGCTGCTCGCGCTGAGCGAGCAGGTGCCCGGTTCGCGCGACTGGGTCGTGCATTTTTCGAGTCTTTCGAAGATCGTCGCGCCGGGTTTGCGCATCGGCTGGATGGTCGCGCATGCGGAGATCGTGCGGCGCTGCGTGGTCGCCAAGCAGACCGTCGATCTGTGCAGTTCGCCGTGGACCCAGGCGATCGCCGCCGAGTACCTCGCGAGCGGCGCGCTGGAGCGGCATCTGCCGCGCATTGTCGATGCATATGCACAGAAATGCCGCGCCCTGTGCGATGCGCTCGAAGCGCATCTCGCGCAGGACATCGCGTTTCATCGTCCGGCTGGCGGGATGTTCGTGTGGGCGCGTCTGAATAGGCATAGCGACGCGTCCGGATACCTGCGCGTCTGTATCGAGCAGAATGTGATGTTCGTGCCCGGTGTCGCGTTTTATAAGGACGAGGTCGACACGGCGGCGTTGCGCCTGTCGTTTGCCGCGCCGGGCGTGGCCGATATTGAAACGGGTGTGCAGAGAATGAAGCGCGCGCTCGAGCAGTTCTCTGACAGGCAGTGAGAACGTTGATCGCATTGTGTTTCCACATGCGCTCTAACACGGCTGAAGAGAGCAGGCAGCGGGGAATCACCGTCGACCGGTTTGTCCCGCTGCTTTGCGTATGAGGAGAGGGGTGTTGCAGCTTGCCGTGCCGCGCGCACGGCAACGCACGGCAAGCGCGCGGCCTGATGGCCGCTCGGGGCTTAACGGTCGAGGAACGACTTCAGCCGGTCTGCGCGGCTCGGGTGCATGAGCTTGCGCATCGCCTTGCTTTCGATCTGACGAATCCGCTCGCGCGTGACATCGAACTGCTTGCCCACTTCTTCGAGCGTGTGATCCGACTTCGTGTTGATGCCGTAGCGCATGCGCAGCACCTTCGCTTCGCGCGGCGAGAGCGAGTCGAGCGCATCGTCGATCGCGGCGCGCAGGTCGGCCTGCATCGCGGCATCGGCCGGCGAGGAGACGGCTGCGTCTTCGATCATGTCGCCGAGCGTGGCGTCGCCGTCGTCGCCGACCGGCGTTTCCAGCGACACCGGCTGCTTCGCGATCTTCAGAATGCCGCGCACCTTCTCTTCCGAAAGCTCCATGCGCTCGGCGAGCACGGCCGGATGCGCTTCCTGGCCGGTTTGCTGGAGGATTTCGCGCGAGATGCGGTTGAGCTTGTTGATCGTTTCGATCATGTGCACCGGCACGCGAATCGTGCGGGCCTGATCGGCGAGCGAACGCGTGACGGCCTGACGGACCCACCACGTCGCATACGTCGAGAACTTCCAGCCGCGCCGGTATTCGAATTTGTCCACGGCCTTCATCAGACCAATGTTGCCTTCCTGGATCAGGTCGAGGAACAGCATGCCGCGGTTCACGTACTTCTTCGCGATCGAGATCACGAGACGCAGGTTCGCCTCGATCATCTCGCTCTTGGCCTTGCGCATCTTCGATTCGGCCGCGACCATCTGGCGGTTGATCTCTTTCAGATGCTTGAGCGGCAGCGAAACCGTGGCTTCGATTTCGATGAGCTTCTGCTGCTCGGACTGGATCGCCGGCAGATGGCGCTCGAGCGCCGCGCTGTATGCCGTCGACGCCGGGCGCGCCGCGCGCTCGGTCCAGCCGAGGTCGGTTTCGTGGCCTGCAAACGATTCGATGAACTTCTCGCGCGGCATGCCCGCCTTCGAGATGACGATCTGCAGGATGTTGCGCTCGATCGCGCGCACCTGCGCGACCTGATGCTGCACGTCGCCGCACAGGCGGTCGATCGTGCGCGCGGTGAAGCGGATGCGTGCGAGGTGCTGCTGAATGTCCTCGCGCGCGCGCTGATAGGCTTTCGAGCTGACGTCGCCGCGCGCGTGCGCCGCGTTCATCTGATCGGACAGGATGCCGACCTGGGCGAAGATTTCGAGGCAGTCGGACGTGAGCTGCTTCAGACGCGCTTCGTCCGCCGCCGACGAGTCGGCAGGACTCTCGTCGTCGTCTTCATCGCTTTCGTCGCTGTCGTCGGCGCTCGTGTCTTCTTCGGCGTCCGCGTCGGCGCTTGCCTCTTCTTCGGCGGCGACGGTGTCCTCATTGAGGCCGTCGACCAGTTCGTCGATGCGCAGCTCGCCGTCCGCAACCTGCTGGGCGCTCGCGAGAATCGCGGAGATCGCGAGCGGGCACGCGGCAATCGCCTGCACCATCTGGTGAAGGCCGTCTTCGATGCGCTTGGCGATCGCGATTTCGCCCGCGCGCGTCAGCAGTTCGGTCGCGCCCATTTCGCGCATGTACATGCGTACGGGGTCGGTCGTGCGGCCGAATTCGGAATCGACCGTCGACAGTGCGACTTCGGTTTCCTCGTCCGCCTGATCGTCCGAGACCACGGAGGGCGTGTTCGAGTTGAGCAGCAGGGTCTCTGCGTCGGGGGCCTGCTCGTAGACCTGCACGCCCATATCGTTGAACGCGCTGACGATGCTGTCGATCGCGGCCGTTTGCGTGAAGTTGTCGGGCAGGTGGTCGTTGATCTGCGCGTGGGTCAGGTAGCCTTGCTCTTTGCCCAGCTGGATCAGCGCGCGCATGAGGCGCTGACGCTCTTCGGCCTGTTGCGGCGGCAGATCGGCCGCCACGGGGATCGCTTTGCCGGCGCCCTTGCCCTTGGCCGTGCGGCCCGAGGACGCTTTGGCGATATAGGCGGCTTCCTGTTGCGAATCTTCGCGATCAAAAGGGTTCACGTATTTTCCTCTAGAGGCTTCGCTATGAGACGCAAGACGCTACCGTCAGGCGTTCCGAGCATGGCTCATGCATCACCTGATGTGACTCAACGCGGTTGTTTGGCTTGTGCTCTGGGGAGCAAAAAGATGAGCCCGCTGGAAGCGGGCCGATAGAGTGCGAAGAAATTTTGCGCGGCTCGCATTATATACGAGCTTGCGTGTTCGCGCTCATGGGGGCACATCAATTTGTCATCTATGTTGCTTCGCGTATGCGGATGCTGGGCATGCGCGCGTGTGTCGGCTCAGGCGATGCGCCGATGCATGCATCGACGTGCATGGTTGCTGCTTCATATATATGGAGGTGTTTTGTCCTCATGCAAGGGGATCGGTTTTCGCGTGTCTGCATGCTATGTATGAGGCGCGGCTTTCGCATCTCTTCAAAAGAAAATTTGCGGCAGGGGCTTGACGTGTTGTGACCGGCTCTCCATAATCTCGCTTCTCTGCTGCAGACGCAGCGACGCAAACGAAGCGGTACCGGATAGTGGGTACCGCAGGTGTTGTGACCGATCTTTAAAAACCTACAGCCGATAAGTGTGGGCACTTGATGCGGGATGCGGGCCGGTTCTTTCGGGAGCTGGCTGAAGCGAAAGTATCAAGAG
>NZ_FXAT01000023.1 GCF_900177725.1 Paraburkholderia susongensis
CTCGTCGACGAGGGGTCGTCACTGCGCATGTGGGAGGCTGACAGGGACGCGATCGAAACCGGCCTGCGCTTGGCGCAGCAGAAATTCGGGCAGACACTTACGCTGTCGGGGCCGCCCGAATTTCAGGTCGCTGCGGCGCGCGTTGCCGCCGAGATTCGGCTGAACGTGGAATTTGATGATCCTGCACTGAACCACGTGATGTACGACCGTCGGCACGAGCTCGATGCTCAGGCCGAAGCGCAGAGGCTGCAGGAGCGTGAGCGCGATGCAGCGTTACGCAAGCTCGCGCGCGATTTTCTGCGCTCACCGCAACCTGGGCCGCAGGGCAACGATGAACGCAGTGCTGGCGACCGAGACTTGCCCATTCACGCGCCCGACCCGGATCCCGACATCGAACGCTAAAGAGGTGTCGGTCACGGCTTTACTGTTTAGCTAGCCGAGGACGCGGGTGCATACAACCGTCCCGTCGTGCCACATTGTCAGATCCAAGTCGCACTTCACGAAGACTTCAGGTGAGAGACCACAATAGATCGAGTCGAAGAGCCATACTGCCATAGCAAGTTCTATCGCTGCCTTGTCGACTGCTTTGCCAAGCTCACCTGCCTTCATGACGTTGATCAACTCCCCGCCGAAGAATGGTATCGCGCCTGCTGCCCACTCCTCGCCCTTTTCGCGAACGAGATCCTCTTTTGATTCAGCGACCAACATGAGATTGATGGCATCGATGGGAGTGCGTGCCTGAAAAACTGAAACTCCCGACTCATCCAATATTTTTGTCTTTATGAGCATGGTCTACTTTTCTACTCCCTCTTCGGTAGGAAATTGAACTAGTGCGTATCGTCGCGCACTACCATAACCCGGCGGCCCCTATACGTCAGCACCTTCCCGGTCAATACAGCGAGAACCGCGCTCACTGCAAACAGGCAACCAACGAGAACGAATCCGAATTTGTTGACTTGTTCACGTTGAATCAGCAACGCTGCTGTTACGAACAGACTCAACGAGAACCAAATGAAGACGCGAAGTTTTTTCATTAGCTATGTCTACTGGAGGATATCCACTGGACGCACGCCCGTGAAGTAGGTGCCGTCAGGCTGAACCGCGATGAAGCCGAAGCCCGGGCCGTTATATTTCGGATCGCGAGCGATATACAGCTTCTCTGTTTCGTCGTATAGCCAGTTGCCGGATCCAAAAAGTCGGTCCATATAGGCGGGAATATCCTTCGCGACTTCCGCGTTCAGTGCGGAGCGCTGCTTGGCGCTGATCTGTTTGGTCTTGCTCATATCGTCCGGTCTGGGAATTCTTTCAATGGTCCAATCAGAATCCGTAGGGGGAATCGCCCCAACGCGCCTGAACCCGATCGTGCTTGACGTCCGCAAGCAACATGGCCTGTCTTCTCCCCGTAATTATGGCCTTAGCCGACACCACCACGACTGCGCGTAGGTGACACCTCCGACCACTTCGATACCAGTGAGCACAAACCCGTTTGTGCCCATCCATGACAGATCGGCGTCATGCAGGGGAGGTAATGGTTGCTGCTCTGCTGCGCCGCTCGTCTGGAAGCGAGCGACGGTTGAATAGCGGCCGAACGTCTCGCTTTTCTCTTGCGTCACAAGCAGATCGCCCCGCACTGGCGGAGCTGCCTCAACGTCACGCTTCGGGATCGCCCGGCCTTGTTGCCGCATCGGCGTCGCCAGAATGTGCATAGCTTTCCCCCGTTGTTTTCGTTTCAGCAACGGCAGTGCTCACCTGCGCTTTCCGATGCATTTACCGCTTGTGGACATTAACAGGACCGAGAGTGTGTTCGTCGTGCAGTCCATCGTTTTCCTGTCAGTCATGCACCGCGAGAATTTCGAATTTGCTTTCGTCACTCAGATTCGGGAAATCCGCGAGGTCATCGACGAATTCCTCGCGCAATACGTCGAGATCACCACCACGACTGTCAGCGCCGAAGACCCTAAGTGCTGCGCGAAGCGTCGGATCTTGTCCGCGAGCAATCGAGATCCACCGCGCCTCATATTCGCCGGGCATTACTCGAAGGCGTGCGCCGTCTTGCGCATAACCGACTATTTCCCGACCACCCCTAACCCGAACTTTGCAATGCGTCATGGTCACCTCACTTGAGGGTCGATTCTTCACACTGGTGTCGGCCCGTTTTCCGTGCTTACTTGCCGTAGAGCGCTTGCAGCGCGCTCAGATCCTGCGTCACTTCCACGGCAAGCGGGCGATAGCGCTGGGCCTGCGCAGCAAAAGCTGTCAGCGCTTCGTCATCAGGTGATCGCTCAATGCCCATCCGTGCTTCGGCCATCGTAGACCAGATGATTCCGCCTTCTTCGCGGCCTGCAAGGTATGCGTCGGCTTGGGCGGTTCCCATCTGGAACGGAATCGGCGGAAGTGCGCTGCCTTCCTTTCGGGCGATCAGAACATCGCGTGCGCCCTGCTTGAACTCAGCGCTGCGCGCGTCGCGCCCTTCGAAGAAGGCTTGCTCCATCATTTCATCTACAGTCTGCATTTGATTTACCCGTCCTCTTTTCCTATGAAGGCCCGTCGCATAAGGCTGCAGGCGCCGCGCCTGGCGATCCAGGCAGTTATAACATCCGAAACGCAATGCCGGTAAGTCCAGTTACCGGCATTGCCACGCCGGGGGAAATTTTTCGCGTACGCGAAAATCGTGGGAAGCATCGGCGGGCTATTCCGGCACACCAAGGAGTTTCTTGAACAGTTTGTTGTCCTCGCGGTGGCGGTCGCTTGTTGCTTCGTTGCGGGTGACGGTTAGCCACAGTAGCCATGCGCCTGAAGCGTAGCCGCGAAGATGCCGGGCCGATGCGTTATCGGGCTCTTTCTCGGCGCGGGCCAACTCATCGGTGACGATCTGCCTGGTCGCCGCGGTGATTTCGTCGTAGGTGTAGGTTTTCACAACCGTTGCTCCAGACATGCTGTTTTTCCTTTTCCATTTTTCGCGTACGCGAAAATCACACTGCATTCCAAGGGTTGATGAGGGCAACGCCGGTTGCCTGGAAGTCAGCAACGTTGCGCGTTACCACGGTCATTCCATGCGCAATCGCCGTCGCCGCGATCAGCGCATCACGTTCTGAGCGGCGATCCGGGACATGCAGCCGCGCGCAGCGTAAAGCCACAACCGTATCAACCGGAAGCACGCGCTGAGCAAATTCAATCAGAACGTGCTGTTCCAGCCACGCGCGCAACAATGCGCCTTGAGGCGGATCGCGACGCTCGATCAGTAAAACACCCGTTTCCAGCTCCATGATCGTGACGGCGGAAACAAAAAGCGTTGAAGCATCGACGCTCGCAGCCCAGGCGGCAACGTTGGCGTCGGCCCTGCGCCCCTTGCGCAGCTCGGATACAACATTCGTATCAAGAACAAACATCAGAATTCAGCCGGCCGGATAGTAATGTCCACACGGGGCGGATCGAATTCAATATCGGCAACCTCGGGCATCGCGAGGGCGTCTGCGATGTTGCGACGCTGCCGGGTGAGAAGCCAGTATTCCTCGATGCTCAGCAGGACATGAGCGGGCTTGCCCCGATCGGTGATAAACACCGGACCATCCCTAGTGGCCTTTTTCGCCCTGGTCACGTCCTGATTGAGTTCGCGGCTCGAAAAGGTGGTAATCGTCACGGTTAGCTCCTTCACACACAATGTAGACATGTTACTACATTCATTGAATGTAGGCAAGTTACTACATTCGGTGGATGGATTCTTCGCGTACGCGAAAATTCATCACCCCTAGGGATCGGGCAGGTGAGGCGCACACACCGCGTGTGGGAAAAGCAGTAGCCTGTCGGCTTCCGGCGGACAGGAGCACAGCATGTGCGGTCGATATTCCCGTGGACAGAAGGATCTGTTCTACGTTGAACCCCTGATGACCGATGCGAGCGATCCGCGATTCAACGGACACGCTGAAATTTTCCGGCCCAGCTGGAACGTTTCGCCAGGCACCCGGCAACCAATCATCGGACCAAACGGACCGCGGCTGGAGGTGTGGGGCTACCGTCCGGCATGGGCGATCGCTCGCAAGATTCCGATGATGATCAATGCTCGCCTCGACAAGGCGATGGCGAGCACATGGAAGGCACTGTTCAAGTCAGGCCGCGTACTTGTCCCGGCTGATGGCTGGTACGAATGGTTACCGGCGGCCGGGAAAAAGCAACCCTACTATATTCAGGCAAACTCCGGACCTCCGGTTTACTTCGCAGGGTTGAGCAGTGTGCGCTCCGACGCTTCGCCGACAGACGCAGGCACCGTTTTTG
The DNA here is from genome assembly GCF_900177725.1 of Paraburkholderia susongensis. GTDB lineage: Bacteria > Pseudomonadota > Gammaproteobacteria > Burkholderiales > Burkholderiaceae > Paraburkholderia > Paraburkholderia susongensis. The sequence goes on from NZ_FXAT01000023.1 coordinate 4,273, forward strand.
GCTTCGTGATCGTGACGGCCCCGGCAGAAAGCGGCATGCTCGACGTGCATGACCGGCGCCCCTTGGTGCTGACACTCGAAGAGGCCAGGGTATGGCTGGACCCGACGACTACGCTCGAGGAGGCACTGCATCTGGCAAACAACGCCGGCAAATCATCTGACGATTTTCACTGGCATCAAGTGACGCCTGAGGTGAACCGCACCGGCCATGACAACCCGGCCTTCAACGATCCGATAGCCCCGGACGCGGCGACCGAAAAATGATCGGAAAATAAAAATCACGCGCGTCAATCGAGCGGGCCTGGAACGTTGACGCAGGCGGCCAACTGGACGGGCTTGAACGCCTGCGCGTGATGCAGCAGCAGAAGAGGGCGCCGGCCTCCTTGATTAATAACTGGAACGGTAGTCGCGACCCTGATCAAACCGGCTTTGCCAGTGCTGCAGATAGCGGCCGGCGAGCGCAGGGTTGTTCCAGACAATGAGCACATTTTCTGAGTTGCGGGTCGCTGCCGACGCGCTGAAATTGAACGAGCCGGTTTCAACGTGCCGGCCGTCCACCACCAGATACTTGTCGTGATGGATGGCGTAGCGATCAGTCGTGCGAGTCGGCACGCCGGCATTGACCAGCAGATTCAGGGCCTGCAGGGAGGCCTTGGTGCGATTGCCCTTGTCGTCGACCACGACGGCGACATCGACGCCACGACGCTTCGCGTCGAGCAGTGCCCGCACCACCTTGGGCGACGTGAACGAGTAGCCGGCGAGCCGGATTGATGCGCGCGCCGAACCGATGACTTTCAGGACGAGTGCCTCGGCGTCACCGTCCGGAGAAAACCCAACTTCAACCGCTTGTCCTGCCGGCGCATCCATCGAGTTCGATGGCGATGCCGGAGACATGATTCCACGAGCCTGATTGAGCAGGGAATCGGTGAGCGATTTGCCGACGGCGAACGGCGCCGCGCAGATGAGCGTCGTTGTCAGGCAGGTGATTGCCAGTCGTTTCCGTGGCATCATTTATTGAGGAATCCTATGCAATTTGACATAAATACAATTAGCAACATTTTTGGTTGTACGTCTGGACGTCTTGCGTTTTTCGGGCATCCCACGACGGCAGCTCAATGAGCGACGTAACGCTTACGCGCGGCGCAGTTCGTGAAACACGCGCTCAGTTGCCAAAATGCCGTTTTCGCTCAAGCCAAATTCAGTAGCTTTCGCAGCGTTGAACTGCACAGTCGACGCACGGAACGGCATTTCACGCCACATGCGGTCGCTGTCGCCTTGTAGGAGCGATGTGACTGCATTGCTGTCGAAACCAAGCAGTTCGAGCGCGATTTTAAGCGTCGAGACTTCGGCCTTGAGTTGTTCTACTGCTTGATGCATTTGAATCTCCCTTCGCGACGCAACGCTAGTTCGATGAATCAGATGGCCGGGAATGCCGCCCAATAGTTTGCCAACTTGTGGGCTAGTTCTTCGTCGCGCATACCCATTGCCTGAGCCACGACGTTGATAATCTGCTCGGCTTGTGACTGGTTCAACGACGGACTGGTTTGATCCCCGCCCACCACGGTCGCCCGGAGATATTCGCAGGCATTGATGAAATCGTGGCTACTCATGTGTAGATACTCCTCTGAATCGGCTGCCGGCCGATTGTCGGGGCGCATCGCGCCTAATGCACCGAGACTTGAGTTGAGTGGTCAGTTTGAGCCTGCTGAATTCCGTTCACACGATCGGCAATCAATCGAACCAGCAGCAGCGCATCTATCAGGTCGCCCACTGCCACGTCATCCCCGCCTGAGCCGACTTTCTCAGGCGGGGATCTGAAGATCTCGTATGGCGCGCATGCGAAGAATGTAAAGTGCACCTCGTTGCGAGCGTCGTCCCACCAATCAAATCCAAGATATTCGGTCCCGCAATGGCGGTACGGCATCAGGGTGAACTCGCGCCTGGCACCGGTGAGAGTGGTCAGCACCGCCTTGGCTGCAGCGTCGACAAACGCCATAGCCTCTGCGGAGGGGAAAACGCTCCCGCCGGGAGTCGCTTCAACAAGTGTTGTTGGCTTGCTCATGTTTGTCCGGTAAAAAGGCCGGCCGCCGCGCGGCCGACGTGGAACGCGCTTACTGCGCGGGATGCGCCTGAGCTATCAGGCCTGCCTGGATTGCCTGCAACGTCTGCAGTTGCTGGATCTGCGTCACGTGAATCGCCGTCAGCAGCTGGGTGTTTGCATCGACTGCCGGCGCCGGGGCTTTCTGCTCATCGATCTGTGCCTGAGCCTGCTGTACTGTGCGCACAGCCTGATCGAGGTTGGATGGATCGCTCAAAGCCGGAGTTTGCGCATACGCGGCGCTGATGGAGAGCGCCGCACACACGGCTGCTGCAACGTAGTTCTTTCTCATCTTGTGCTCCTTCCCGTTGAAAGATCAGTAGCGCACGCGCTGCTGAAACGTGTTGTCGATATAGACATCGATTGCGCGCGGGTTCTGTGCCTTCTGCCACTGGACCGCATCAAAGACGGTCACCGAATACTGGTCGTCGTTGGCATACGAGCCGACGGTGTACGAGCCGATGGCCGTGCCGACGCAGGCGCGCATGCCCAGTTCGCCGGATTGCTGTGGAGTTCCGGATAGCGTGTATGCACTACTGCCGAAGCTGTATCTGTTTGATCCCGTCTTCTTCACGCCCTGCACTACGTAGAGATCATTTGCGGCAGGCTTGAGCGGATCTGGACATGGGTCATACGGGTCGCTGACCGGATTTGCATGCGCACTGCCGTCGTTGCCGTCGGCAAGGTCGCAGGTCGGAAACGGCCTTCCGTGGTAGAGGTCGTCATAAAGCTGGGTGATCGGCTCAACGCACTCCGCGACGCCCTTGGGCCCACCATTTAGCCATACTCACTGGCTCCGGCGTATCCGGAGCCGGCCAGCAATGCCGAAAACACGAGACCGTGCAGGACAACGCGGCTGATATGTGGTCTAGAAGGGATTTTCATTCGAGTCGTCCTGATCGTCATGGCCGAGGGTGGATCCATCGGATTGATTGGTATGTGCGGAGCCAGTCGCGCGCTCCCGGTCGAGAAACTGCATGGAAGATGCAACGATTTCTGTTGAGTAACGATCGCTGCCATCCTGGGCTTGCCATTTCCGCGTCTTGATGCGCCCCTCGATGAACACCGACGATCCCTTTTTCAGGAGATTGGCGGTATCAGCAAGGCGCCCGAAGAACGACACACGATGCCATTCGGTCTGTTCCTTCATTTCGCCAGATGCCTTGTCCTTGTATCGATCGGTCGTCGCGAGACGGATGTTTGTCACCGCGTCACCGCTCGGCAGCTGACGCGTTTCCGGATCGGCACCCAGATACCCAATCAGTTCGACCCTGTTAAGTGAAGCCATTTGCATGTACTCCCTAGTGAGAAATAAGCCGCAGCGCGATATCTGCCGCGGCAACCAGTGAACCGCCGATCACGGCACAGGCCAGGCAGGTGAGCGCCCGACTGATGTACTGTTTCTTGTCGTCAGTTCGACGTTCTGCGACGATCGACTCAACCACGTCGACCAGGCGTGTCCGCGCTTCCTCCGTCGCATGTGCGGCCACCGCGCCGATAAGCGTTTCGCGCATCGCCCCAACTTCCTTGACGGCCGCAGCCATCTGAGCGATACGGCCATCCAGCACTGCGACTGCCTTGTCGGTCTGCTCAGCAAACCGAAGCGTCGCCAGCTGGCCACCGCTTTCAATTGCTGAGCGGGCATCCGGAATAGCTTTCATCAGTGCCGCTACGTCTTCACGCAGCGTGTACAACTCGCCGAGTGCTTCAGCGAGCAGCGCGTCCCGTACGGTCGTTTCGGACATGACGCGCCTACTTGATGAGAGCCTTGAACACGGCATCGAGCTGGGTCGTCACACCAGCCGCAAGCCGCTTGATCGATACCATCCGGGCAAGCCGTTGCCGTTCCTCCGGGTCAGTCGTTTCCCGGATCAGTGCCTTGTAATCCGTCGGATCCGTCAAGACATCTGCAATGCTTTGCTGGCTCTCGGCGATCTTCGCGAAGATCTCGTTTTCATACATCACGGCGTCCCGACGCAAGGTGAAGCCTTTGTGTGCCGCGTGAAAATTGAACAATGCAGAGAATCGGTCTTCCACCGTGTGCTTTGGGTCGACCATGTTGAACAGGACACGGATGCGCGTCCGGTCAACTCCGATGTCGTCAGCGAGCGCTGCGATCGTCGAGATGGTGTCGCGCTCCTGCTTCGCATCAGGCACTGTCGGCACCACAAACAGGTCGAAGTCTTCGTGCGAGCCGTCGTAGCTTTTCATCAGGTTCACGAAGTCTTCGACGTTTGATGCGCCGATGTCGACAACAGCGTCGTCAACGGTCAGCAAGTGCTCCTGGATCTCGCCGAACTGTTCACCACGCACGGCGGGGCCGTCCGTGCCATCCGAATTGATCGACTCAACAGCGATGATTGGGGCATTGTTGAGGCGAGGTGCGAGCAGATGACGCGCGACGGTGCTCTTGCCGACGTTGCCAGAGAAGTTGATAACAGCGATTTTCATGGTGTGAGATTCCTTAGAGGCGGATACAGAATTCAAGCGAGTTACCGGCTGATTTCCATGCCGGGATCGCTGGTGGTGTGATCCGGCTGGGCCGGTGCCGCTGGTCTCGATTGCTGCGGCGAGTTGCGCTCAAAGAACGCGCGGCGAGCTGCTTCAATCGACTGCTGGGAAGCTGTAGGTGCCGGAAGATCTTTCGCGCCGACGACCCGCTCACTGAATTCCGCGCGGCATCGGTCCTGCACGGAGGCTGGCAGTCCATTGAGTTTGGCTTCCATGACGAGACGTGCAGCTGCAACCGAGGGTGAGACGTTTGGTGTGTGGATGGCATGTCGGGCCGCTTCGAGCAGTTCGCGTGCGCGATCATCCGGCTCATAACCAACCGTTTCGACGCCCGCGAGCTCGGCGGCTACCCACGCTTTGCGACTCAGTTCGGCCGACGTCGTGGTGGTATGCGTATGCGCGATCGTCTGTGCCTCGCTCTGGATCTCACGCGCCCGCTCCTCCCGCATCGCCCTAATCAGCGATTCAGGGGCGGTGTCTACCCGCACGGGCTCCGGGGCAGCTGCTGCGGGTCGCTCGCGTGTGGCCATCGGCACATCGGCCGCTTCAATAGTGTTCGTTGGCGTGACGGCGGTTTCCCGGTCGGCCGCGCCAATACGCATCTCCTGCCGGGCGACCTCGAGCAATGCGCGATCAGCCGGCTTCGGAGAAAAACCGCGTGTCTCCATCCCGGCGACCTGAGCCGCGATCCACGCCTGGCGACGGAATTCCTCGGAGCCCTTGAGCTCGAGCACGCCCCAGTTCTTCGCCTGAGCGACCTCGATCATGTGCGAAATGATCTTGCGGTCGTTACTGTCCGTCGCGAGCGACTTGCCTTTGTCCTCGAAATGCACAGTCTCGCTCTTGCGGTCGAGAAACTTGCCTTCGTGTGCGACGTACTGAGCGGCTACCCGTTTCGGCACCTCGTAACCGCTCTTCTGGAATACCGGATCGACCTTCGCCGAACTGCGCGGCCCGCGAGCCATCTCAGCCCGTTCCCCAGCTGCGGCGCCGGCCGCTGCCGGCTCTTCGTCGCGATCCGGTTGCGGGCGCACGTTCCTGGCCAGGCTGGCCGTCTCGCGCAGCATCGCTTCGACTTCGGCACGGTCACTCTGGCGAGCAGCCTTTGCACGCGCCAGATCTGCAGCGCTGAGCCCGTCGATCGGCCTCGTCGGATCGTTGGCCGCTTCCTGTGCATCAGGTTCGTTCGCCGGCGCACGCAGTGTGTCGGTGTCGAAGTCCTGCAGCTGCGGCGCAGGTGTCGTGTTGTCGACGTCTCGATAGATACCGTGGTCGGCCGCCTGGCGACGCAATTCGAGCGAAACGTCGGTCTGCGGATCGACGAAATCGGGCTGAGGCGCATCGATGCCCGATTCTCGCCACGCATCCGCAGCCACATACCAGTCGTCGGCCGCGATGTCACGCAGCGCGCCAACTGCCGAGTCAAACCCGTCTTTATCGGTTCGCCAGTCGAGTGAGGCCAGCTGCTCGCGCACCGTGTCAGCACGTTCGCGCAATTGTTCGGGACTGTGTAATTCAATGCTGTTCATGCTTCAACTGCCTCCTTGATGTTGACGATGGCCATGACCTCGTTGAAAGACGGCATCAGCTGGCACAGGGCCTGCACGATCTCGTCCTGATTGGTGATGTCGGCCGCCTGCAGGAAATCCATCTCGCCCTCCTGTACGGAACGGATGTCGGTAGCGACCGATGCGGTCCCTGGCGCGGCAAGGCCGGACGAGGCATTGAAGAACGCCTCGATGTCGACCTCTGGCACCTCAATCGACAGCTCGCCCCGCACAAGTGCTGCGTCTTCGAGCTGGACCTGATTCGGTATCCGTTCGCCAAGTGCTTTCAGTGACGGACTGACGGACTTGAGCCGGTCGATGAACAGCGGATCGCTGTAGAAAAATGCCTTCTCGCAGAGGATCGGCTTGCAGTTTTCCAGCGTGATGATTTCCTGGCTCTTCGGGAGCTCCTTGAGCTCCTGCGCCATCATCAACGCGCGTTTCTGGTCCGACTCGTTGTCGGTGCGGGTCGATGAGCGGCCGCCCCGGCTGCGCCCCTTCGATTTCGAAACCATCGTGAAATAGCCCAGGGTGCGCTCGTAGGCTTCCGCATCGTCCTGCTCGCGTGGCGGATACAGGATCTGCATACCGTGATTGGTCAGCAGGGAGCGCGTGCCATGCTTGCCATAGAGAACGTCGTCCTCGAGCTGTGAAATGCTCTGGAAGATCGTCAGCAACCGGAGGTTGTAGCTGGCGATGAACGCCGATCCGGCCGCGATGATGCCCACGCGACCAATCGCCGCGAACTCGTCGAGCACCAGCAGGCACTGGTACTTCAGATCCGGATTGTCGGCTGCCTGCTCACGCAGGTTGAGCTTGATCAGCTGCGAGAAGAACAGGTTGATCAGTTCGGGCGCATCTTCGAGTTTGTCGGGCTGAACGCCGAAGTAAATCGAGGTGCGTTTCTTGCGTACGTTGTCGAAATCAAAATCGGACGCACTGGTCGCCGCGTCCACCACCGGATCATCGAAGATCTGCAGTGGTGCCGTGAATGTCGACAGGATGTTGCCGATGACGTTGTCACTCTGGTTCATGAAGCGCTGCAGAGCGTCACGGCACTGCAGGCTTAGTGCCGGAAGATTGCCGTCTGGCTTCGAACGTGTTTCCAGAATCTTCTTGATATGCTCCTTGACGGGCTTCCCTTTGCCCGAGGACTGACGGAGGATTTCGCCAAGCGTGCACGGCAGCTCAGGCGTCTGCAGCAGATAGAGCGCAAGGCCGACGAACAGGTTGCGCGCCAGATCGTTCCAGAACTTCGTTTTCGCGTCGACTCGGCTTGACCAGAACGTCTGGCCAATTGAACGGACTTCGCTCACGTGGAATCGCGCCGGACGCTTTTTCACCGCATCAAACACGTTCCAGCGGTGCGTTCTGCCCTCTTCCGAGAACGGTGCGAACAGGAACACGTCCTGCCCGTTTTTCTGCCGGAACAGCGATGTATATTTGAAGTTTTCAAGCTTCAGATCCAGCACAACAACCGAATCGGGATAGGTGAGAAGATTCGGGATGACAATGCCCACCCCCTTACCTGATCGCGTCGGTGCGGCGAGTGCGACAAACTGCTGGCCGCGATACGTCAGATAGCCCAGCTTCGAATGCCGGCCGACGAGGATGCCGGGAAATTTCTTCGCGCTCATCGACGTTCCTCCACGAGGCCCGACTTCCGGATCTCCTGCAGGTTCGCGAACCGCGCGCTGCCGTGGAGCTCACGCGGGCGATTGGCCTTCATCGCCAATATGACGGGAATCAGCAGCGGCACAGCCGACACCAGTACCGACAGCGCCGTGCAGGCGACAAGCACCTTCTTGATGGCAACGATATGACCGTACGCTACCCAGTATCGGTAGAGGGTCGTCACACCGACAACCGAGCTGGGAAGCTTCTCAAGTTGCGCGAACAGCGTCGCGCCGGCGAACTGGCCCGCCACCGCGAAGCCTGTCATCACAGCGGCACCGCCCAGGACACCCACGAGGATCTTGGCCGGTTTCATGCTCGCCCCCGCTGCATCTTCCACTTCTCAACCGGATCGAAATAGAGTTCCGTCATGCGTTTGGAGCCCTTCTCCATGAACAACACAACGTCGATCGTCCGGCGGACCTCGTTCAGCACGAAATTCCAGTCGAGATTCAAGCCGACAGGGCTTTGCTTGATGAGCGTCGCGACACGAGGAAACGCCGAAATGCAGTCGTTCGCATGAACCGTCGTCAGGCCGCCCTGGTGACCAGTGTTAAGAAGAGACAGGTAGTCCCACGCCTCGTCGCCCCGCAGCTCGGCGAGGTACACGCGATCGAATTTCATGCGCAGCGAGGAGCGCACGATTTCGCGCGCCGGCAGCGCGTCGCTGTAGAACATATGAACGTGGTTCCAGTGATACGGCAACGTCAGTTCGTGAACGTCTTCGATCGTGCCGACGCAGGTATCGTGCGGCACCATATCGGCCAGTGCCTTCATTACCGTCGTCTTCCCGGATCCGGTCCCGCCGATCAGCATCATGTTGAGCCGGTTGTCGATCGCGAGCTGAAAGAAGCGCGTCGTATCACGCGTCCTCTTCGCCTCGAGCATGTCGAGCTCGAACTCCTTCAGAACGATGTCTGACGGCACATCGAGATTCGGAGACACGTCTCGATACCCTTCGAACGACCCGAAATCATGAAGTTGATCGATGGTGAAGCGTTTGTCGCTTGGAATCCGGATCGTGAGTGACACCGTACCTGGCTCGATGGCCGGCGGAACGAGCACCTGACCGCGTTCGCCGTCCGGCAGCGTGATAGGCTTGATTGGATCCTGAGCCGAGATCTGCCCTTTCTTGTCGAAAATAACCAGGGCGTTAGCGAGCTTTTGCATCCGCGCGAGCGTGCATTCAGGAACCTCGTGACGTTCCCACCCGTCTTTCGTCTCCGTCGCGATTTCGCCAGGACGATTGACCTTTACCTCTGTGACACCTTCGACCGCCATGAACCGCGCGATGCCCGTCTGACGCATAAGGCTGCGTACTGTCGCTGACCTGTCATCGTCATCGAAAGGAATGACCAGTGCGTCGTTCACTGTGCCCTCCCCACGTTGCCCTGGACGAGCTCGTACTGGCTCGAAAAATCGATGTCCCGCGCGACGTAGATATAGGTAATCGTGCCCTGATTGACGTAACCCGTAGGCGGAATATTGATCGTGTTCCGCAGCGCTTCGGTTGCGACATCCTGGGTCGACTGCGACGTGTTCGAAAGGGAAATGGTCGCGCTGTTGCTGCCGACAGTCTTGTTGGCGAAGGCCTGTCCGAAGTCTCCAACCAGCCCGACCATCAATGCGCCGCCGAAACGTTGCCAGAAGTGATTGTCGACGTACGCATCAATGCCGCTGCCCCCGAGCGGATCAGTAACCGGAGAATCAAGCGGAATAGTCACGCTACCGTCGTCGATTCGCGTGTACATCGCAAAGATGCGGGCCTGTCCCTGTACAAGGGCCGACCGCTGCTCACCCATTGCAATAGCACCTTTGCGGATCAGCAGTGTCTTTCCGTTAGCGGAGTACACGTCCTTGATAATTTCGCACGACGTCCCGCCCGGATAGGTCGAGACGATCTTTGAGCTGTCGCACGGAATCATCGTGGTCTTTCTCAGCAGATATGTCAGATCCGGCAGGAAAGAGGCTCGAACCATCGGCGCGCGAGAGTTGGCCGAGACAGCCATCTGCTCGTCGAGTGCATTCTTTCCGCTAGAAGCGCCGCTTCCGCCCAACAGCGTCGCCGAGCTGGTCGAGCCCGCGGTATCGTCAGCCGCCTTCGCCTTGTTGTCCTTGGTGTCAGCCGTCATGACCATCACGCCAGCTTCCAGCCGGCGCGCGGCCGGCGTTTGCACCGGATGGCCATTCCCGGATTGTTGTCCACCGGCCGACGACGATTGTTGTGCGACGGACGCGGTGGACGTGCTATTCGACGCACCTGTGGCGTCTTTTGCATTGCCAGCGTCGGCCGGTGCCGGAGTTTGTGCTGCGGCCTGCGCATCCTCCTGCGCCTTGATCCGGGCTTTCGTGCCCTCCAGATCACCGGTCGCATCAGATTTTTGTGCCGAGTCCTTCGGCCTTGCCCGTTCTTCCGCCCTTTCCGCTTCCTTCTGGTCTGACAGGCGCTTGACGAACATCGCCGTCGCGCCTGCTAACACAGTCGTGGCCATCAGTGCCACGGCAGCCAGCACTACCTTGTTCATCCTGGTGCGTTTTTGCCCAACGATCGACGGAATACCGCGCTCTTCGGCCGGTGCTGCATGGATTTCATTGGCGTCCGTCATTTGCCTTGCTCCTTGGTGATCCGCACCATGCCGGGCACAGTTGATCCGCCCGCGTTGTACATGCCATCGGGCGAATACCCGTCGTTACGGATACCCATTACAGAGTTGCCGAGTCGAATAACGAACTGACTCGACACTTCATGGACAACGACCGTATCGCCGTCCATGTGATAGTTCGCCAGTGCTTCGGCGCCGTCCGGAAGGATGGTGAAGATCCGCGGCAGATCGCGGCCGGTTGCATAGCGGAAGTAAGTGAACAACCCGTCGTCCCAAACGGCCGTCGGTGCAAGCGCATCGTCACCACGCTTCGAGTACGCGTCGTTTCGATGCAAGGACAACGCGCTGGCCGATTTCCCGATGCTGTCGGCCAATGTGCGTTTCTTTGCAGCGTCGGCCGCCTCTTTCGCACGTGTGTCCGGGTAATCGAACCGCAGCACCCAGGTTGTCGGCTGGCCGCGTTTCGCCGTGACCAGCGAAAAGGTGTAGGTACGGCGGTTCGTCGCAATCATCAGATTCGTGTCAGGACGAACCTGCGTCGGCTTGATGAGGATCCAGTTCTTGTTCGAGCCCGCGTCCCACGCCTTGCCGTCGCCCATGCCGGCACCCTTGTCCTCAATGAACTCACCCGGCTCGAGCTGGATCATTGCAGCCTTGCCACTGGCCGTAGCGACCTCATAGACCTCGTTCTGGTCATAAATGGCACACTGAATATGCTCGTCCGTGCCGCACGGCCCGGGAATCACATGCGCGACCGCCGGCGACGCCGCAACGGCGAGTGCCACCATCATCGAAAGTCGACTCATTGCGCACCTCCCGCGACAACACCGGATGCCGCGGTCGATGCCGGCGCACCAGGTCGGTCGAACTCAGCCGGTGCGCGGCTCCAGTCGCGGGCAACCGTGTAGCTCGTCACCTTGAAGCCACCGGGGTTGATGTCCTGCACCTCTGCTTTCTCCGGGAGGTTGTCGCGTTGGTAAGCGATCGTGGCAACCCAATATGTTGTCTGCCTTGCAATGCTCGGATTCAACGGGACATACTCTTTCGAGAAGAACACCTGGGCCGTCTTTCCGACGAAGGTAATCGCCCCTACCTTGGCAATCACGCGCGCCTTGTCCTTGAGCATCGTCAGTGGTGATCCGGGCCCCCGAATGAACCGGTCATACTGGTCGGCCTCCTGGGAATCGCTCATTACGCCGACCGCGAAATGCATGTCGTTGATCGTTTCCCAGTCGTAGCCTTCCCGCAGCTCGACGTAACGCCGCAATGCCGCACGATCTTCCTTTTCCCCGAACGTGACTGTTCCTTTCGAAGTCGTCGGCAGAACGTCAATCTTCCCCGTCGAACTATCGACCCGAAGAACCGCCGGCGGGTTCGGCACCTTAAGTAGTGCTAAGCAGGTAGTTCCAATAACAGCGACGCCAGCAATTCCACCCATCCAGCACATGGCAATTTTCGCAACCTTTGCGCGGCTCTCGATGCTTTCCTGCTTCGTCCGCTCGAGCTCGCGCGCCTGCTTCAGATACCACTTTCCGACATCGATATCGTTAGTTTCCTGCCCGGCGGCCGCAGCCGCCAAACCTTGCGCCGCGGCCTTTTTCTTCCCAAGTCCAAACATGACCGCTCCCTTATTTACCTTGCGTTTGATTGACCGGCACCCATGCGCCGGTCGGTTCCGGCGGCTTCGGTGCGGATCCACATGCCGCCAGAGCCGCAGTCACCAGCAAAACAACCATCGTTTTCATATCAATTCCTTAGAGTGCTTGCGATTACTTCCCTTTGATCTGCCCGCCACTAGAGTTGGGCGAACTGCCGCCACCGCCGCTGGCCCCCTTCCCCAACGCAGCTGCAAGACGGCCAACGCCGCTTAACTTGCCAACCATGCTCGATATGCCGACGCCGCCGGCGAGTTGCGATGCGAGACTCGGAAGATTCAGGGAAATAATCACGAACGCGATACCCATCATGACCAGCTGGAACAGCGACAGGATCGTGATGTCGGTCGGCACGATCGTTTGGGCAAACCTGATTTCCAGCATCCCGGCAGCCGCAAACAACGCGACGAGAATCCCGTAGTTCAGACATTGCCCGGCCCACGAGTCGAACAGGCGCCGCGTCGCAGGGAACAGTGCAGCCGCGATGAAGGCCGGACCGAGCGCGAGCAGCAGACCGAGCGCAAATTTCGCGAGGATGATGTACGCGGCGGCGATCGCGATGAACGGCAGCGCAAACAGCAGCGTGACAAACACGAATGCAATCGCATTCATGGTGTCCTCGATACCACTTGCCTCCTGGTAAATCTTGACCATCGCCTGGACGTAGGCCGTCGTGATCGAATCCAGAGCAGAACCAGTGGACGGTGTACCACTCAACGCCCGTGCCAGATCGTCCCCGAGCCCATTGAAAAACGGCACGACATAGTTGCTGTAGTAGCTGATGTTCATGCCGAACGTCAGAATCGCGGTCCATGCGGCCATCCTCTTCAGGAAGTCGGATACTGGTTCATCGTTCGTGCCACGCCAGTACGACAGGAGGATCAACAGCACATAGATCGAAAAGCCGGCGGCCATCAACGGCGTAATCAGCGAGATGATGTTCGCGGATCCGCTGCTGATCATCCCCATCAGGTTGTCATCGAACGCCGCGAAGAGCTGCGTGAACACCGTGACCGTTGTATTTGGTGCATCGCCCACTTGATTCTCCCGGTTCTACTACATGCGCTGCAGGTCAATCGGACCCAGCAACGTCATCGCGAAATAGCCTGATTTCGTGGTGAACGGCTTGTTACGCCCACCATCGGACCATCCCGCCGGCACATGAATCAGTGCGATGCCCTTCGTCTGCAGGCCTTCAGGCTCCACGTCGACTGGATGACGGACGAGCTTCTCGAGGTCAGCCTTCAGGAACGGACGCACTTCCTGCGGCTGGCCGGCGTCACCCGTCCACGCCTTCTTTGGCTGACGCCATTCGCCCTTGCTGAACTCGTAGAGCACGTAGGCATCGCCGTTTCGCTCTACCTTCAGCATCGGCACCACGTTGCCGTCGTTCTTTGGATCCGCGCCGTAGATGCCAACAAGCCCGTCTGATCCGGTCGGCGTCGGCGACTGGTGACAACCAGCGAGAAACGCGAGGACTGAGAGAGCGACAAGAAGCAGTTTTTTCATTGGGAAACTCCGAGGAGCCTGTTCTTGAATTCGCGATGGCGTTGCTCGTCTGCGAGCTGCAGTTCCGTGTCCTGCAGCTTCGACATCAGGTTCAAGCGCGTCTGCTCGTTCTGGACCATCGTGTATTCGGCTGCCCACCGGTTTTGCAGGTCGGCTTTGGCGGCTGGATCCTGTGTCAGATTCGACTGCGCCATCAGGTTCTTGATGTTGTCCAACCTCGCGGCCGTCGCGGCATACGCCTGCATTGCCATCGCCTTGTTCGAGGCCAACGTGTCGTTGTAACGCTGCTGGCCGGGCGTGTAGGCACCGTTCAACCCCTCCTGATTCGCAATCTGCTGCATCGCGCTGGTGATGCCCGGCAGCTGACCACTCTTGGCCTGGTCGTAGATCGACTGCCACTGGTCGGGAAGATAGGTGCGCAACGATGGATCGTTAAGAATCTGCCCGAGTCCCCGATTGCCGATAACGGCAGCGTATTGATCCTTCATCTGCTGCACCTGCGTTTGCAGGTTTTCCACCATCAGCAACGCCTGGGCAAGGTTCGATACATCCAGAACCGGAATGCCCGTCGCGTGGGCCATCGAAAAACAAAGCGTGCTGGCAATTGCAATGACGCTGCGGCGCAATGTCGAACCATGCGATCGCAAGAACGGAAGGACGACGCCTGCCGACTTCCCGCTGCGCGTCGGGCCCCACACAACGCAGCGCCGCGTCCATGCGGCCCGAAGCTCGGCGAGGAGCCTGTTTTCGCGTGCGTGAATCACTGTCTGTTTCGTCTTCATCCATCTATCTCCGTGAAATGACCGCGTTATGCCGCTTTGGGACGCGACGGTCTGGTAACAGCGTCGCGGCGTGCTCGCCGCTCCTGCATCGCCTTTTCGAGGGCCGGCATGTAGACGGCCGGATCGTTGCCATGCTCGAGAATCAGCTTCTTCCGGACGTTGGCCTCAAACACACGTTCCTGCAGGATTGGCAACCAGATATCCGGATCCTCGCTGGTCTCGCCAATGATTTTTTCCATGAGCGCGACGTTCTCCGGGTTGCCGGACAGCACGACGATTTCATCATCGAAGCCGTACAGATCCATCTTCGCGAACGCTGACTGATTGCTCTGCTTCACAAGGAATGTCCGTGACGACTTCGAAAGCTTCGCGAACTCGCGGAACTCCTTCTCCGTCATGTTCACTTCCCTGTACACATCGAGCTTTCCTTCGGGATCCGGCAGGAAGATCTTCGTCGCCGTCAGGCTGCGGATCTGCGGGAAAATGTTGCTCTTCATCGCCTGCTCTGGCTGCTGTGATACGAGCACGACGAATTCGCCTTCCTTCCGGCCGGAGCTCAGTGACTTCTCCATCATTTCCCATGTCATCCGGAATTTCAGCGCTGCCCAGAACTCCTCGATGATGGTCGCCATCAATCCGCCACCGCGCTGCATGAGCGACTTCAGGTGGAACAGGTAGGCAAAGAGCGGTTCCGACGGCTCGTAGCCCTCGACCAGGAACGCGGTAACGTCGAAGCACACGTGCCGCTGCTGGGTGACGTCGATCATGGATCCGGCCGGGTTGTCGAACACCCAGGCAAGCGGGCCGTCCGCAGCGCGGCACCAGCGGCCGAGACGCAGATAGAGGCTGTCACCGCCCTCCTCGTGAATCGACTCGAGAAGACGGCTGAACGTACGCAAGCGCGGATCTTCCAGTTCGACGACTGTATCCACAGCCGTCTTGATGGTCTTTTTATCCTCGGCTGAAAGCTTCCCGTCCTGGTCCCGGCTGCACGTATTCACCAGCTCATACAGGAACTGGCGGTTGGTCGGCGTATCAGGCAAGTCGGCCAGCGGAGCGGCGCCAGTGGGCACGCCGCGTTGGAGCGGTATGTATGTACCACCGATCGCCCGAAAGAAAATCTCCATACCCCTGCCGAAGTCGAGGCCGAAAAGCATCGGATCAAAGCGCATGAAGAACGACAGGATGGCGAGCTGGATCGTCGTTTTACCAACGCCCGTCGAGCCAAGCATCAGCGTATGCCCGGCAACCTTTTCGCCGATGTTCGTTTCATCGTCCCGCGTGGCGTGATAGTTGAAGCAGTACAGCTTCTTCGAGGCGGTCTGCAGCGGGATGACTGCGGAGCCGTCGCCGATCGCGTTGCCGCGCGATTTGCCGGCCGAATAGTCGTGCAGGCTGAACGTGGCTGCGAGGTTTCTCGAAGTCTTCGGCATCGGCCGCGGCTTGGTCTTTGCACCCGGAATCTGGCTAAAGTACGTGAAGGGTGCCGACAACGTGGCCTTCACCCAGCCAACGCCGCACTCCCCTTTTGAGCGCACCTTGACGAGCTCGCCGTTCTCCTTTGCCTGCTTTGCCGTGTCGCCGTACACGACGAGCGCGCCGTGATAGTCGCCGAATGCGAGCTCACCCGAGCTCACGTATCCGCGAGCCTCGCTCATCTCGACAACCTGATGCTTTGCGCGATCGCCAGCGGATTCCAGTTTGTTGATCTGGCTTCCGAGTGCCTTGTCAGCGTCATAGGCGGTCATGCAGCCAAACGATTGCGTGATGGTGAACTCGGCATTGAGCGTCAGCAGTGGGCTCAGCTGGCCCCAGCCCGCATCCGGAAAATCCTTCAGATCGAAACACGCGGCGAACTTTTCCTTCATCTCCGTCCGGATGACCAGCAGGTCATAGCCGAAGTGGAGCCATGAATCGGGAATCGCTTCGTATCCCGGCGCGGCCGTCACTGGCACCGGGGTTTCTACACCGTTGATCAGCTCACCCATGAACCTGTAGCTGTTCGAAAACTGGATACCGTTGCGCTCATAGACTTCGAGGTATTCCGGGTCGTAGTCACGCAACGACTTGAACGCTTCGTCGCCCAGTTGCTCGATGGTCTTGATCCCGTCGTCGAAGTCCGAATACTTGAAAACGAGCGTGATAAAGAATGAGTTCTCGTAGTATTCACCATCGCGAAACCGGCTCAGGTACTTGTTCGAGAACTGCTGCAGAAAACTGGACGAGAATGCGTATTCCTGCCCGAATTCGACCTTTCGCCGGCGAAACGTTGTCCAGATAGACAGGTTGCTGCCGTGATCACGTCCGAGGCCGGCAAAGATCCCGCTGAGGTTTTCGAACTGGTTATCCAGCAGCTCGTCGCTCGCCGATTCAAAAGGAATACCAGTCAGTCGCATGGCCAGTGCCGCGCGCCCATCTTCCATATTGATGACGCGAGGCGTGACGGGCCTACCGATCTTGGGTAGCCATGTTTCGATCGGAGGAATGTTGCCAAAAGCGCTTGTGATTCGTGCCTGCATATTGATATTCCTTAGGGAATCTGGACCCTTTTCGCTTTCCTGAACGGTCGGCGATACACAGCTAGCGAGCGTCCGTAGCGGATCGGCGCCAATGTCAACGTCTTTCCGAACTTCAACCAGTTGCGCCGCCTCAACACGCACAGGATCTCCAGCCAGAGGATGCGCAGCGCCTGATCGTCGGTCGCGCACATCTGGCGGAAGAACAGCACAACAGGAAGACCCAGGGCACCGAACGCCAGCCCGCCTGGGCCCAGAATGGCGGCGCCGACCATCGCCACAGCCAATGAAGCAACCGCGACGACCAGCAACGGCATCAACGGCACGCCATATACCGAGGCGACGCGAGCGAGGCCGGCGTAGGCTGAGTACTTCTTTTTGCCGGCCATAGGTCAGTTCACCATGAGATTCCATGCCCACGGAGCGAGCACCGAAGTCGCGCCCGCAGCAGCAACCCATGCGACGGCCTTCCCAAACTCCGCCCAGCTGGCTCGCTCGCCCCAGCATTCCACGGCCTTATAGAGCAGATAAATGGCGGCGCCGATGCCAGCAAGGCCGTAAAGCCAAACCTTGAAATTTGTTACGGCGGTCGTTCCAGAATCCAACCCGCCGGCATGCGCCGGAAGCGTGGCCAGTGCGGCGCAAATCGTGATTAGTACTGCGAAGGTGTGCTTCGTCGTGTTTTGTGTGGTTTTCACGTTGGTGCTACTCCTATAGAAAATGTCGGCTTTGCCGACTGGTTGACTACTTCTGAAAATCTCCGAACGCGTCCCATCCGGCACTTTTCGGCCCCGCGGATTCTGATCCGGAGGCCTCTCGTTCCGTACCGGTCAGAGGTGTCGGGTTGCGCGACCGCGGAGCGACAGCCTTCTTCGCCGCTCCTTTGTCGAGAATGACCGGAATAGCCGGAACTGCCGCGATCGCCGGATTGGCCTGTGTCGCGTTCGAAGAGACACGCTGTACGTAACTCGTGCCGCCCTGATCAGCCTTAAAACCGCGAGTGAAATTGCCGCTGTAGTAACAGCTGATCGCAGCGCCCAATGCGGACTCGGCGCCCAACTGCGAAGCCGCACGCGTATAACACTCGTGGAGAATGCTGCCGCCCGCTTTCAGGTTGGCACAGAGATCGAATGCCGATTCGTAGGTCAGGCCGTACCGGGCCAGGTTGGCTTTGTTGACCTGGCCAAGCCCCATGCTGAAATTCAGACCCTGTGCGTCCAGCGCCTTCGCCGTTGCGACGGCTTCCGCCTGATTCCGCGGCTGACGCGCAAGACGTCCACCAACGACGCCGATTGCGAACGGATTGAATCCGGATTCCGTCCGCACGATCGCCTGCAGGGTGGTCGGATGCACGTTCGGTGCGCACTGATGCGCAAGCGTGTTGAAGTCGACGGGAATCATCGGCACACCCCGCATGTAGCGTCGGGAGGCATGCAGCACACTTCGCACTCGGATTCTTCGTTATTTTCGTTACTCATCACGGGAAATACGCGACGTCGCTCGCGAAAACGTCGTGCGCGCTCAGCTGGCGTAAGCGGATTCTGCTTACGGGGCCGGCCACGCGGTCGGCTGAACATGTCAACGGTCGAACGGTCTTCAGCCTGCTTGGCCATCATGCCCCCACCGGCTTCTTGAAGCCGAAGCCCTTGCCCTTCACTTTTGGCTTCACCGTGAAATCCGGCTGGCCGTCGTTGTCCGGATAGGAGGCCGTGCACTTCGGGTCCGCCTGAAAGTTGGAACACCCCCAGAAAGGCCCCTTCTCGCTTTTGAGCTTGCGCAGCAGACCGACCTTGCATTTCGGGCATGGCACCGATGGAGCAACAGGCAGGTTCATCGCTGCCGTGCGCAGCTGACCGACCACCTTTGTGATGAAAGCGACATTGCGCTCCATGAACGCCTCGTACGTCATGGCGCCACTGGCCACTGCATCCAGGGCCAGTTTGAACATGCCCGCCATCGCCGGATCCTTCACTGGTCCCGGCAGAGCATCGATCAGGGCGCGAGCGGGCGAACTCGACATGAATTTCGTCTTGCTGCCCTTCACCGGCGTCAGAAACGCCCGTTCCCGAAGGCCTTCAACGATCGAGGCCTGCGTCGCCTGTGTGCCGATCCCAGCGCCCTCTTTCAGACGAGCCTTGGCGGCCGGATCCGTTACATACTTGTGCAGGTCGACCATCGCTGCGCGAAGGGTCGCTTCGTCGAAGCGTGCCGGTGGCGTCGTCTTGCGGTTCGCGACATCACATTGCCGGCAGCTCGCAGCATCGCCCTCTTTCATGGCCGGCAGCGTTTGCTTTCCGGACGCACTGTCGTCGCCGCTGTCGGCGTTGCTGTCTGCGGCATCCTCGTCGGGAAGTGCGTACACGTCTCGCCAGCCCGCCGACACAGGGGTTTTGCCATTCGCCCGGAAGCACTCGCCGTCGACAGTGACCTCGACCTTGGTCTGCATGAATACTGCAGCCGGATAAAACTGCGCGATATAGCTGCGTACGATCAGGTCGTACACGTTGCGCTCGATCTCGGACAGGCCTGACAGGTCCGCAACGCCTTCCGTCGGGATGATGCCGTGGTGCGAGTGCCCTTCCATTTTCTTGTCGTTGAACGCGGACGACTTACGGGCCAGGTCTGCACCTTTGATGAGTTCCGCGAGCGCCGGAACGTTTTGCGCCAACGCGGCCATGACGGCCGGCGCATCCTCGTGCTTCACGTCATAGAGGTAGCGATTGTCGGTCCGCGGATAGCTCGTGACTTTGTACTGTTCGTACAGCGCCTGGGCCGCGTCCAGAATCTCCGTCCCGGTGTAGCCGTACTTCGCCACCGCGATCATCGTGAGCTCGTGGAGCGAAAGCGTTACAGGTGGCGCTTCCTTGCGTTCCGCTTTTTCATAGGCAGTGACCGTGCCGGCCTTGCCTGACAGGCGTACGGCCACTTCCTGTGCAATCGTCGCGTCGACCAGCCGGCCTGCATCGTCCAGACCACCCTGCTCTTCCCCGGCCTTCCAGTTCGCCCGAAATTCGCCCAGCTCATGCGTGAATGCAGCGGACAACGTGAAAAAAAGAATCGGCTTGAAATTTTCGATTGCGCGGTCGCGATCGACGACGAGCTTGAGCGTCGGCGTCTGGACACTGCCCGCAGTTAGTGGGCCGCCGTCATAGCCAAGCTCGCGAGCGCGAATCGTCGCGGCCCGCGTGGTATTCAGACCAATCAGCCAGTCGTAATGCGATCGCGCCAAAGCCCACCTGTACCACGCGCGGAACTGCGGTTCGTCGTTATCGCGCATGGTGGCCAGCGCTTCCCTAACCTTCTTTTCGTTGTAGTCGTCAACGAGCAGGCGACGAACAGGTTTGCTGTTACCCACGAACATCAGGACTTCATCGACCAGCAACTGCCCCTCTGCGTCCGGGTCACCCAGGTGAATCACCTCGTCGACCTGCGGAAGCAGCGTCGCAATCGCGTTGACGGTTGCCTGTTTGTCGTCGCATGGATGGAGGATCCACTCCGGCGGCACGATGGGCAGGTCGCATGCGCGCCATACCTTGTTGCCGGCCTTGTTCAGGGGCACGTCATCCGGAAGGTACTCATCCGGCATGGCCTGCTCGAGGATGTGCCCCGCAAGGGGGATGAAGTAGTCATCGCCAACCTTCGTTGCGATGCCTTTACGTTCCGGTGCGCCAGGCAGAACGGCGACGACAGCCTGTGCGAGACTGGATTTTTCTGCAATGAACAAGCGTTTCATTCGCACCCACCGTCTTTAGCCTTGGTGAGCACATAGAGCACGCGCACGTCTACACCTATAATGGCGATAGCCATATAGTCGGATCCCATTCGAAATTGTGGCCAGGCTGACGTCGGTGTTACCAGCACCGACGTCAGCCGCTTCATTGTTACCCTATCGTCCTGCCCTTTTTTTCCCTGGTGCAATGCCTCCTGCCGATGAGCCGATGCCCTGCTCCTTTACATCGCGACGCATTACCTCGCGAAGTTCTACGACGAGTTGTGCGTTCTTCGAGCGCAAGTTCTGCTCGGCGCGACCAGTCAGCCAGCCATCGATTTCCTCAGGTAACCGGTACTGCGATCTCACAACAGGTTTCATCCGAACCTCTAAATTCAGCACGCCAGTTAAGTGCCTAAATGGCACTATAAATTAGTGCCATGCCGATGTCAATTTTACACAATGATCGACGACACACATCGCTCGCAGTATCGGCTTCCTCGATCTCTATACGAGAAGCTTAGAGAGAGGGCTCAACGGAATCGTCGGTCGCTCAACAACGAATTGACATGGCGGCTTGAAGCGACTTTTGCGTCCACGCCATCGTCAGATCATCCAGAGTCGATCGGAGCTGAGGCCGTTCACGCTCTGCTGGCAGAAATAACGCTCGCAGAACTCGGCTTATCGTCCGAAGAACCACACAGCGCTCACTACCGTCTGCCGCGCGCGCTATACCAGAAACTCAAAAGCGCCTCCAAAGACCGCGGCCAAACGATCAACGAAGAGATTGTCGAGCGCCTCGAAACTTCCCTGTATCCCGGGTGGATAGGGAGCCTTCGCGACGTCTTGTCGAAAATGACGATTCCTGAGTTGTTGACGCAGCAAGCGCTTGAAACTCTTTTGCCGAGCCTGGTCGAAAAGATCAACGCTGCTATGCAGAAGCCGCAGTAGTGACACTATGACGTAGCGGTGGTGGTGACGTCAGTGGGTAATTTTCTAAAAATTACCCACTGCTTTTTTCTGAGAATTGTGGTATTCGAGTGCGCTCACCAGAGCACGAAGCTTGGTAACGTCAAGGCGATTTTGTTAAAAACTCTTTGAAGCCGTTCCGTCAGGCGAGGGACATTAGGACATCGTCAAATGTAGCGAGATCTAAACGCGCACAAATAGATTCTCGATGTCTTGCTACGGCGTTGTAGGAAAGGCCGACGCAGTCCGCGATCCTTTTGATTGGATATTGTAGGCGCGACAACTTGATGATGTGGGCATCCACACCGTCGAAGCTACACGAAGTAGCGCTGATTCTGTCCAGCGCCTGCATCGCCTCCGCGCCAAGACGCATAAACGCGTGCCGCCTTCCCCAAAGGTCCGACTCATTTTTCGCGGTCGGACTGCAGAAGAAGAGGTACCCTCCTCCTGGCAACGGTATCACGAGCCCCAGCGCCGATGTAGTCTCTCGAAATACCGGCCCCACAATGGGAAGCGCCTCACTGAGCCGGAAGGGTTCATTAAACGCTTCGGCAATCTGGCCCAACCGATCCTCGACTCCGCGAGCAAATTCGAGCGTCCGCGCGTTACCCAGCATCACATAGGAATGCCGCGTCCACGTAATCCGTTTGCTGAGAAAACGGCAGTGTGCACGCGAGAGCAGGCACCCGGTTGCCCCTAGACTTTCCGCTATCGCCCGCAACCTGGCTGCGATCTTCGCTTGCGACGCGCTGCGCTGAAACATCACGCTAGCAGCCTCAATGTGCGTCGCCACAGAATCGAACCGCGTCATCACTCGCCGCCTTTGAGCGCATGAATTGCACTAGCTAGTGACTGGCTCGAATCAGCCAGCGGCACGAGGTATAGCGCCGCACCGCCCTCGTGGGCCTCCAACAGTGGCTCTAGCCCTTTCTGCGCGCACACCACAACAAACATGAACCAATGCACCTGTTCCTGCGTAGTCAATTGCGCAACATGCCCGAGAAGCGCCCCCACAATTGCTTCCGCATCATTGACGACCAGCCTGTTGTCACGATAGTCAAACAAGTCCGGCAAACGCCGCGCGAGTTCCCCTAACTCGGGGGTCTCGCTTTCGATCAGGGCCCGCACCACCGATCCATGCTCGCCTAGCGCTGCGGCGACCTGGCAAACGAACTGACCCGTGCGATTTGCCTCCTGCGCAATGACCGTTGAGTAATCGCTTTGTGACCAGTCAAGGTAACGATCTCGACGCCGACCAAGCTGAGCTGCGACCCGCACATAGACATCGATGTAATCTGGCTTGAGTTCCTCGACGTTAAGGGCAGCGACCTGCAGAGCGGTAATTCGATGTATCAACAAGTCTTGCAGGTAACCCAACATATTCTCTTGCAGCAACTGGTGGTTCGCCCAATTCGCCCTACCCTTTTGCACTCCGTCCTGGACGAGTTTTCTCCACGCATCCGCATCAACCGGTTTCGAAAGGAAGTACTGCACACCGCCATCGTTTATTGACGCAATGGTGTCGTCGAGGCTCATGTAACCTGTGCAGATTGTGCGTGCGATCCACGGGTATTGCCTCCGAGCGATAGACAGTAGCTCGGTGCCTCCGTGTGATGAGAGGCGTTGATCAGAGATCAGCAAGCGTAGCGTGCCGGCGTAGCGCTCAAGAAGTGCTGTTGCGGCGTCGAATGTACCTGCGGTAACGATTTTATAGTCACCGAGGAACATACGTGGAAAGTATTTGCACGCCATCTCTTCGTCATCGACAAACAGAATTTCCGGGCGTACGTCGATTTGGCTATCGAAATAGCGAAGCAGCGACTTGGACAAGTCGGCCAATGCTTCGGCACCGAGATCGCAATCTCGTTCCGACGATAGAAAGGTTTTGGCTTCGGTGAGTGTGCTCAGCAGGACGTACCGATTATCCACCGATTTACCAGCTTGGTATTGAATTCGGCTAACCCATACTAGTCCATCGGCTTCCGAGCCGAGAGTGAATCTAACCCAACCATCCCGGGTTGCGTAGCGGTAGTTACTGACCTTCCCTGCAACGTGCATACGACGATTCCCCAAGAAATACGGTGGGCTGACTTGATCATCGCAATACCTTCTGACCTAATTTCACCCTCGGGGCATTGTTGCCGTGTATGCAAATGCGACTCGAACGGTCAATTGCAACGACAACAGGCCATAACAAGGGAATATGGACGAGAACGAACGCAGGCGTATCAGCAGTCCCAAAGGCTGCCAAATTTTTACCTGGTGAGCAATAAGATTAGTCCTGCATTGAAGATAATTAACAAAAAAGCAGATATAAAAGCGTTGTCTGGTAACACAGCAAGCAGTCTTTCCATGCGGATCGCATAGAAATGCAAACGCTGCGTAATTAGGCGTCAGATTTTTTTTGACAACTGGCTATAAATTCCGAGACTAGCATGTATTGCATCGCACCCCATCTCCTAAATACTGATGTTTTTCACAAATAATCACAAATATCAGCGCGGCGTGAAATTAGATGGCGAATCATTGACTTTCTTGTCAAGAAGTCAGAGTAGCCAATCGAATAGCTCGGGAATTTTTCGGGTGCGCGAGAACTCGCTATGGCGCGCGCGACGGAACGGCGCGTCGTGTTTGATGAAAAGCTTGGCGACGTTACCAGTGGCTGCCGACATCCCGGTCTACGGCGAGTTGCCGTCGACACCATCTTAGTGTCGACCGGCCACTAATCTGACATTTTCCGGGGTAGCCTGACACCAGATGTGAATGTCAGAATAACCGTCCTTGCGGATCCGGTTTGAACTTGAACCGGAACCCCGTGACCTTGCGGCCTGCCGGTACGATTGGCTCCCACTCGATGGCAAGACCATTTTTTTCCTGTAGCTCTTTCACTGCCGGCTCGATCACGCGACGGCGCAGCTGGGCCGAATCTTTCACACAGCTTTCCGGCGCTCCTACTGATTGGCAAAACGCGTCGTAGCCAATGGTTACAAAACCAGTATCGCGATACTGCGCCAAAATTTCGAGCAAACGCCATGAATAGATGGATCTCAGATCAGCCGCATGACGGAGTTTGTATTTCGTGAACTCGCTCTCGATACCGAGCAGGTACGGGGCAATGCTGGGCGCGAACTTAATATCCACCCATCCTGCGGTTGTCGTATCGACTTTTTCATATATCCACCGCACAACACGATGTTTGGTCGACTTCTTCCCTCGCTCAACAACCTCTTCGTCCCACTCAACTTTGCACTCAAAGAGGTTTTCCGCAGCTTCTTTCAGCTCTGTGTAGGCATGCTTGGCTTCAATGTGCGGATACGCTTCGACGAACTCTTTAACCGTTACGCGAATGACCCAGCCCGGAGCTTCACCTGTCGTCGGGTCCATTCGCATGGCCCGATCCTTCAAAATCTTGGCTTTCGGGTTGCATTTCGCGATAGCCAGTGCGAGGAGTCGCTTCTCCGACAACTTCATCCGCTGGATACGACGAACGAGCTCGTTCTTAATCGTCACACTCCGCTCGTGTGTGGCGGGTTCATCTGGGTCAACAAGAGTGCTCATTCTGACAAATTTTGGGTTATCCTGACGGCCATAACAATATGTCAGATTACAGGTCGGCGCAATGCCGAGCTGCTTAAAAAATGAGCGCATACCCGGAAAACGCCCGACTACCCCGGAATTTGTCAGATACACCCCGGAAAACGCCCGACTACCCCGGAAAACGCCCGACTGTCCCGGAATTTGTCAGAATAGCTCACGGCAAAGCCTTATCCAGCAAGGCTTTGAGGGATCCTACAAACAGGTATACAAACAAGGTTTACAAACAAGAACAAATATATCAACAAAGGGAAAAACTCCACCTCCTGTGGATAACTTTCATTTTAGAAGCGCCCCTTTGCCTCTCTCGTGTCACCCGCGCCCGACCGTGGACGGCTGCGCTATCCACACCACAAGGGTGTGGATAGCCCCGGTCCGTTGGCCCGGGGTCCCGCACCCGCCCACCGTCTCCCCACGGCCTTTGCCTTCGGCCTGACGCGCCCTTCGGGCTTGCCCAAATGAGAAAGAAAAGCCAAGACCATTCTCCTCGTGAAACGTTATCCAACATACGAAGGTTACCGGCGGACCGTTTTACAAAGCAGCAGTCAATTGAGTTCGTGTACACCGCACGTAACCTCGCCCTGCTCTCTCGATGTCCCCCGCCTGTTCCAGTCTCGCTAGATAGCGAGTCGCAACGCCCTGAGATGCGCCGCAGAATCGATACAGAGCGCGCAAACTCGGCTTGACTCGCCCGGATCGCACTGCATCGCGGGTCGCTGCAAACCTCGCATCGTGCGCTTCACAGGCTGCATCGAATGTCTCTGCATCGACTTGGCTGCTCACTGGAACTGGTACGTGCACCGGTTCCTCGTGCACCTTGTTGATCGCAGCGACCGCCGTGGGTAACTGCATGGAAGCGATGGCTTCGAGCGCTATAGATGCAGCCGGAGCAGTCGCAGCTGTAGCAAAACGGTCATCTGCTGTATTCAACGGCGGAATAGGGGATGCAGGTGCCCGGTCTCGCGTCGATGCAGTCGAATGCTCTCGGCGAGCCCGCATCAATGCACCCGCTGCACCAAACATCACTGCACCGATGGATGCGAGAAGAAGCGCACGCGCGATACTGAAGGCGATCATTCCAGGCTTGCCAAGGACTTCGGAGGAAGTGGGGGCAGCCGCCACCGATTCGGCGTTTGCAAGCTCCCGCGCTTGTGCATCAAGGACAGACTGCGCTTCCAAGACGTCCTTCAGCGAGTTCGCACCGCCTACGCGCTCCCACGAGTGACGACTTTCGCTTTGCCGCTCTGCACTAGTCCGCAGGGAGCGCAGCGCTTCACGTCGAGCAGTCATCGAGTCCCGCAAAGCGGTGATATGCGTCGCTGTTGCGTCGGCGCGAGCCGCCGCGGCTTGGTTCATTGCGATCTGTGCTGTCGACATAGTTGTGACCTCGAAGCCTAACAGCACACATCCGAGAACGATCAGTCGCCGCCGGAGCGCGCGCATACTCACCCGCGGCAGCATGCCGGCCACGCCGAAGACTAGTAACTCCGCAACGATCATGGTTACGCCGGCGGCCGATGCACTGCTTCGTAGTCTTGGGTCGACCTCGAGGTGCTGGAGACACAGAACGAAAAACTGCGCCGTAACGACTGCCGATGTTGCACCAATGCCACCTGCCATGATCGAGAGCAACGCATAGGTGTTGGTGGACAGACGGGGCTCGGTCGTTTCGATCTTTGTCACTTCGATTCCTCCTAACAAGGCAGCTGGTTCGCTGGCGGCACGGATACCAATATTTTCTAAATAACTGTATGAAGTTATGACGCTAATCTTAGCGTCATAACTGCGCAACGTCATAACTGTATAACGCCATAACGCTCCGAATGCATTGCGGCGATGCAACTTGATGACGGCCGTGCAACGCACTAGTAGGCATTGAATAACTGCATACAGTTATAAAGTGAAGACGCCATCAAGTTATAACGTCGAGCTATCGTAGTGCAAACTTCATGCAGTTGTAACGCTAAAGGGTTGTAACGTTGTAAAGTTGACTCTTTTTTGCGACATAACTTTATAAAGTTATGAAGTTGTGATTTTGCGGATGTTATGATCCGTAGCGTTATGCGTGGATGCAGCCATAACTTCATGGCTGCAAAGTGCTGTGAAGTTATGAAGTTACGAATTGGGGGAGCTGAACGTGAAGCGATCGAGAAACGCTGAAGATCTGGCGGCACTGCTCAGGTCGGGCGCGATGCAACCGCTGGTTGGGGGTGCCCCTGCCGCGGTCGCGGTGTCGCCGAGTCCGCCGGCTGCTCAGCCTGCATCGGCTGTATCTGTGGATGTCGCTGCTGAAAAGAAAGGCGAAGCGGAGGCGACCCGGCAAATTACGATCCGCCCCAAAGTGTTGCTTTGGGCCCGTTATATCAACGCAGCAGCTGAGCGAAGCAAAGCAGAGGGTCGCTCAATCACGGCGCAGGAAATTGCGCTGGAAATCCTGGAGAAGGCGAACTTATGAGAAACCTGATCTTCGTGGCGGGGCAGAAGGGCGGTACAACCAAGTCAACAACCAGCCACCTTATCTGTCTGGGAGCGTTTCTCAGAAAGCAGCCATCCGTCTACGTGCTCACAGATCCAAATCGGAGCCTTAAGGATGCTGGGCGACCATATGCTGTGATGGATGGACGTGATGCAGAAGGACTAGCTCAGATCATCAAGCACTCTGAAGCCATGAAGAACGGCTGGGTTGTAGTCGACGGCGGTGGTAACCGTCCAGCGTTCGACAAAGCTGTTGCCGAAATAGTAGATCTCGCAGTGCTGCCGTTCAGGCCATCGGAAGAGGACATTGAAACCGTCGCGAAAGATCTTGAGGCACTTCCCGGATCGATCGCATTGCCGTCGGCATGGTCGACGAATAAGCATGCGCAAGCTGCCTCACAATGGCTCATTGACGGGTTGGACAAGGCCTATCCTGGACGCGTCGTTCGCGAGCCACTCTGGTTCGTGAATTCAGCGGCAGAGCTGCTTGGAGCGAGCCTGGAGAATCCGTCAGGGCCGGTGCGTATTGCCGCGAGGCGGGCATTCAGCGTTATCACGGAAGCTTTCAAGCTCCACGCGCAACAAGCGGAGTCGGCCTGAGTTTCAACGTTATGAGGTTATGAAGTTATGAAGCTGTGTGGCTGAACAGCGTTCGAACAGCATTCGACACCTGGGTCAGCTTTAACGTCACACTTCCTGCCGATCTGGCCGAGATCGTTCGGGATATGGAGCGCAAGGCCCGGGAACGTCCTCCTGCAGGCTAGACACCGGGCTCTCTCACCAATTTTTCTTTTGCCGGGCACGCCGGTTACTCGAGCGGTGCCGTATTCCAGATCCTCTCAAAACCAGCCATGTCGCAAAGAATGGCCCACGCGGAATAGGGGATATCAGTTTCGCCGCTGATCCACCGGCGCACCTGCCGGCCACCCGAGTCGCTCAAGCCTAGCAGTTTAGCCGCGGCGCCACCCGTTAGTTCGGCCAGCCTTAGCACTTCGCGGATTTCTGGACCGGTCGGTTGAGTCCAGCTCGCGCCGGCGGCCTGTAGACAGGTTGAGCGAATTGCGGTGGTGGTCATTCTCTGCTTTCTCCCTTCTGATTTTCGATTTGCGTTGGCGCCTGACATGGCGACGCCGGCGCGGCGGTATGTAATCCAGCCCCGCTAAAGCGGGGATGCAGCGCAGCCTGCGGCTGCTGGACGACCCGGTATGCGGTAGGTCCAGGCCGTACCGGATTGCCCCTGCGCTACGCTCCGGGTCGGTGCTCTCCCCATCGCCTGAACGGCGTGGGTCCCCGTGCACCTCAATCCGGGCGCGACGGCGCGCGCACTAGGTCAACAGTATGCCGGGGTCCGATTGGCTTGCAGGAGGAGGGGCGGACGCGCCCCGCTCATGTGGAGGCCGTCCCCAACTCCCGAAGCCTTGCTGACAACCCGGGCCGAAGCCCGGGGAAGCGTTACGGGTTAGTCGATTGCGCGCATGATTTTTCTACTTTCGGCATGCATTGCAGCATAGTCACGAAGTGCGTGATAGCGTTCTATCACCGGCTCATCCTCTGTAAGTTCGGCCAGATGGCACAAGGCAAATAGGGTGACGACAATGCCAAAAGCATCCGTACCCATCGTATCGTCGAAGCTGTTCAGGTTCCACATCACGCGGTAGTCAAGCTGAACGGATGGCGCGAGGTAGAAACCGCCGTTCGACAAGGTAAAGAAATCCCACAGCCCCCCGTTGTAGTCAGCAGAAAGGCGGTCTGCCCAGTTAAATACCATTGCTTCGCCGATCATGTGTTTGCCGAAGAAGCGGGGCAAAAAATCCAGGCGTGATGTTTCGGGAACGAGCGTTGCCGTAATGGCCGTATCAGCAGTGGTGTTGCACATCGGGTTCTCCCGGTTAGCGGCCTGGGGCTGAATGCCCCGGCCATGACTTATATAATAGGGCAAAAAGACCTATAAAGCAACGTAAAAATCACAAATATTATTCAAATAATAGCGTGTTTTTGGTTGTAATATAGGGCAAAAAGACCTATAATGTAGTTAATGGCCGTGGCATTCAGCCCCAGGCCGCTAACCGGGAGAACCCGATGAATGTAGAAGCAAGCACCATTCTGGAAACCGATTTCGGTAACGAAACCGCTGTTCAGTACGTCGCATATTCGCGGCTGTGCCGCTCGCCGCATAACGTGCGGCGCAAGGCTCCTGTCAACGTGTCGAGCCTCGCCGATAGCATCGCGGCAAAAGGCCTCTTGCAAAACATGGTGGTCCACGTGTTGAAGGGTTCGCGCGGCAAGCAGCCGAAGCTCGGCGTCTGCGCCGGTCAGCGCAGGCTCGCCGCGCTTGATCTGCTTGCGTCGAGCGGCAGGATTGCGGGCGCGTACCTTGTGCCGGTGAAGGTAGTGAGTGAGGCGGAGGCGGTCGCCGCGTCGTTGATCGAGAACGAGCAGCGCGAACCGATGCATCCCGCCGACCAGTGCGAAGCGTTCCAGTTGCTGATCTCGGAAGGCCGCAGCGCTGAATACGTCGCCGCGCTGTTCGGTGTCTCGGCTGCGATTGTTCATCGTCGCCTGAAATTGGCGAATGTGTCGCCCAAACTGCTCGACGTGTTCCGCGATGATGGCATGACGATGGAGCAAATTACGGCGTTGGCTTTGACCGACGTTCACGACCTGCAGGAACGGCTGTGGTTCGATGCTGAGCATTCATGGCAGCGCGAGCCGCGCGAACTGCGGAACGCCATCACACAGACAGAAATTGACGTCAGGCGTAGTGCGCTTGCACGGTTTGTTGGCGTCGAAGCCTACGAAGCAGCCGGAGGCTACGTGCGCCGTGACCTTTTCAGCGATGACGAGAATGCCGGGTATATCAGCGATCCTGACTTACTGAATCGACTGGCCGCAGATCGTCTCACGGTCGCGGCGCAGGAAGTCCAGGCGGAAGGCTGGGGCTGGGTCGAAACGCGAACAAAGTTCGATTACAGCGAATTGTGTCGTTTCGGGACGCTTGATACCGTCATGCGCTCCTGTACCGCAGAGGAACAAGGAGAGCTCGATGCGCTGGTCGCGGCACGCGACGAGGCGCAGGCCAAGCTCGATGCCTACTACGAAAACGACGACGATACGCTTGACGAAGACGCCGTCGAGAAGCTGCAAACGGACGTTGACGAGGCAGAAGAAGCGGTAGACAGCTATACCGCACGTTTTGAGATGTGGGACCCCGAGGGGATGAAGTTCGCGGGCGCACTGGTTATTGTGGACGGCAGCGGCAAGCTGGTGATCGAGCGCGGTCGTGTCCGGCGTGAGGATCGGACGAAAGTTGCCCCTGCGGAGGAAGGCAGCGCGCAAGCTCATGACATTCCGAGGCCTGTACACAGTGAGAAACTGTGTCGTCGTCTCACTGCACATCGCACAGCAGCCGTGCAGGTCGAGCTTTCACGCAATCCGGTTGTTGCGCTGGCCGTACTGATGAACCGACTTATTCCGGTCGTGTTTTCTTCTCACTTTCGCGGACTTTACGTGCGGCAGGCAAGCACCGTGAACGCCGAGTGTACGCATGACCGATTGTTGCGCGATGCGGACGACATGACGAACAGCCCTGCGTGGCTGGAAATCGAGGCCGAGCAGAAGAAGTGGGCCGCGATGTTGCCTAAACAGTTCGATGCGTTGCTTCCGTGGTTGCTCACGCAGGAACAGGACGTGATGGCCAACCTGTTCGCCTTCTGTGTGGCCGCGACAGTCGATGGAATCGGCACCAGTGACACGCCGCATGCGATCAACCACGTTGCGAACATTCTGGAAGTCGACATGACGCAGTACTGGAAGCCAACCCGCGAACGCTATCTGGATCATGTCTCGAAGGCTCGCGTGCTGGAAGTGGTGTCGCAAGCCGTATCGCCGGAAGCCGCGAACGACCTGAAAGGCATGAAGAAGGGCGACGCAGCGACGGCGGCCGAGTTGAGACTAGCCGAAACGACCTGGCTGCCCGAGGTGTTGACGAACCGCACGACGCGGGAAACGTACGTTTTCGATGCGGACGACGAGCAGGACGACGAGGCCGCATAACCTCAGTTCCTGAATCGGCGGGGCATCATGGGACGATGCCCCGTTTTAAAACTCCGATCCTGTAAGCCCTCTGGCCTATTCGACCACCGGACTCATGCGCGCGCCGTCGCGCCCGGATCGAGGCGCACGGGGACCCGCGCGCTAGCGTGGGGAGAGCGCCGACCCGGAGCGAAGCGCAGGGGCGATCAGGTCAGGCGCTTGAAATGCGATATGCGACGCTCGATCATCGCGTACCGAATTTCTGCGCCACCGAATTTTGGGGCGCGCCGGTGAACTGGCGTGAATACAGGTCGAGGAGCGCCTTCTTTCCAATTTCCGGATTTTCGCTGGCAATCTGTTCCATCGACTTGACAGTCGGGTTGCTGGTCGTAGAGGCCGGTTCGTGCTGCGGATTGGTCGCCCTCATCGGTGAAGGCGTGGGTGACGATGGCTGGGTCGGGAGAGTTGATGGTGCGCGGCGCGAAGGTAGTTTGCCAAGGCGTTGCCGGATGCGATAGAGCGCGCTGTCAAACGAGCGCATGTTCATCGTGAAGCCATTGCGTTGAAGGCGTTCGAGTATTTCTGTTCGCGGGACACCTCGCGCCATTGCGGCCTCGATCGGATCGATTAACGCGGCAAGCATGGCCGTCTGGCTGCGTTGATTACTGTGTTCGGCGAGGTCGCGGAGATCGCTAAGGGCTGAGTTCAGATCGATATCGGCCATCACTACCTTGGATGCTGAAATGTTGCGGCAATTTTGCCGTACAAGTGCAGTATCGTCAAAACATATGCAGTATGTCTGCCTTAGGTTCGCATAGCTACGCGATATAGATGCCATATTAGTGATGTTTTATGGTGAAGTACAGGCACGAGAGGTATGTTTACAGAGCGCTACGCGCTCCGTAAAATACCCGTGCCAAAGGGGTATCCCCTTTGAAACCCCCGCGGCGTTGCCGCGTGGAAAACCGCCCGACGTGCGCGAGTCCGCTGCAGTCGATGGGGAAGTGGGCCGCGACGCGTCCTGATGAAGTGGTGAATAAGGAAGGGGTAGCCGGCGATGCCGAAACCGAAAGTAGAGGGCGGGCTTAGCAAGCCGATCAGCTTCCGGCTGTCGCACGCTGATCGCGAGGCGTATCTCGAAAAAGTGCGGCTGTCGGGTCGTACGCAGTCCGAGTTTTTCCGCGATGCCGTGCTGACCAACCGAACCCAGGTTGTCGCTCGGCCGATCGCGAGCGCCGACCGAAAGCGCCTGCTGTATGTCTTCAACAAGACCAGCAACAACCTGAACCAGCTGGCGCATCGGGCTAATTCGGAGCATAAGCGCGGCAAGCTGTCCGAGGCGACCTACGAACAGCTACTCGACCAGCTGCAGATGATTTCCCGATACCTGAAAGCGACGCTCGGCAATGTTGATTAGAGTGAGCGGCCGCCACGACGGCATCAAGGAATATCTGGAGAAGGGGCAGAAGCAGGACCGGGAGTTTTCGCGAGACCAGATGGACGAGCGCGTCATTCTCGCCGGCGACCTCGATCTGGCAAACGAGGTGATCCAGTCAATGGACACCGACGCCGAGCGCTACAAGACCATCACGTTGTCGTTCAAGGAGGACGACATCGAGCGGGCCACGCTCGAGGAGATCGTGCGCGAGTTTGAGGCGTTCGCTTTCGCGGCATACGAGCCGGACGAATACTGCTTCTATGCCGAAGCCCATCTCCCGAAAATCAAGAGCTACGCGGACCGGAAGTCGGGCGAGCCGATCGAGCGTAAGCCGCATATCCACGTCGTCATACCGAAGGTCAATCTGTTGACCGGTCGGAAGCTCGACCCGTTCGCGATGGTTGAGCATCAGGCGAAATTCATCGACGCATTTCAGGAGCACATCAACCACAAGTACGGTCTCGCAAGTCCGAAGGACAACCGGCGCGTCGAGTTCACCAGCGCATCGGAAATGATCAGCCGCTACAAAGGCGACGCATTCGAGGGGGCAAACCGCGAACTGAAAGCGTCCATTCTGGAAGCGATGCTGGAGCGCGACATCACGCAGGTTGACGACTTCCGGACGTTACTGCGCGAGTTTGGCGAAACGCGTACACGCAACGCGGGCCGCGAGACCGAGTACGAGAACATCAAGCCGGCCGATGCAGGGAAGGGTGTCAATCTGAAGGAATACGTGTTCACACGTGCGTTCGTTGAACTGCCGGCAGAAGAAAAGCGGGCCGTGCTCGAGCAAACCATCGAGCCTCGTTACGACGTGGTCGGAGCCCCGCGGCCGACGCCGGAGGTATTGCGCGACACGCTGCGCGAATGGCAGGACGTGCGAGCCAAGGAAGTGAAGTATTTCAACGGAGGCAATCTCAAAGCCTATCCGTTCTATCAGAACGCGTCGCCCGACGATCGCCGGCAGTTGCTGGCTGTTCGCGAGCAGCGCTTCTATCAACGATTTCGAGGAGGGATTGACCATGAGCGACACACCGGGCGTGCCGGAGAACGACAACTTTATGGACGTGTGGGACGAGGCTATCGCTTCAAGCGAGGCGATGAGCGAGAGCGCGGACGCAGCCACGCCGATCGAGAGCGAGGCATCGACAGAGACGGTCGCGAGTCCGACGCGACCGCCGAACGCGGAGCCAGCCGTCGGCGGTTCAATCATCAGCATGACACTGAGCCAAATCGCCAAAGACCGCCGGCCAAATCCTTCGACGGTATGCGAAGTCTGTCCCGCTTCGATCTGGATGGCCATGACGTCGAGGGAGGTCAGGTGCTACTGCCGTCTGATGCACCTCGTGAGCTGGGAAACGGCGAAGCCAACGGCCATGACGCATTGCGACGGGCTGGCACTGGCGGAGGAGCAGGGGTAGGGCGCGCGCCCGCAGCGTACGAACTGCCCGAACGCGTTGCAACAATGTATGACGCGTGGCAGAACGCCGACGCGAGCGCGCGCCGGCTGTTGGCCGCCGGTAGCGCTGCGCGATTCGCGCGGGAGCATTACGGCCTGAAGGGGCAGGGCGTTTTCAGCGGGCGTTTTGATCGTGCAGACCGACCTGCCAGCCTCGCGGCCGTGAAGTCGCTGGCCGACGTCGGCCGACTGCACGAAGCTACGGCGCCAGCACGGCAGCTGTCAGCGCGGCCGGATCCGGCGACAGGCCGCGAAGCCGATTCCGTTCGCGATCAGCTGGCGCGAGACGTCGCGCACGCTCACGAGATCCAACGCGATGCACCGCGGACCGAGTTTCAGGAGATCAAGCGCACACTGGACGCCAGTCGTCTGCTGGCCACCCTGGCGCACTCGCACGGTGTTATTCCCGGCAAGTACACGATCACCAAGGGTCGCGACGGCAGCGACCGGATCCAGTGCGGCAACCGTAACCTGAACGTGTCGGATTTCCTGACGAAGGAAGTCCATCTGCCGTGGTCGGAAGCGGCGCAGTTGATGCGTGAGACGTATCGAACACAGACCGGCCATGACGCGTTGCATGCGCCCCGGCACACGCCAGCCGTGCCGCTTTGGCGCGATTTTCAGGCTTACCGTGGCCAACAGCTCGAGCATGATCGAACTGCGTGGAGGGAGCAGGGCATGCAGGAGCAGGCGAGGCGCACCGCCATCCGGTCGTCATTCCATGCTGCACGTACCGCGATCGATGGTGATCGGGAGCTGTCGCCGGCGGACAGAAAGGCCGCGGTGTCGATCGCCCGCATGACGCGCATAGAACAGGAAACTGTCCTGCGCGCAACGATCGTCGCCGAACGTGAATCGCTGAAGGCCTCGACACGCCAGCCGCTTGCGGAGCGATACAGGGATTTTCTGACCGAACGGGCCCAAGCTGGCGACGAACGGGCACTGCACGAGTTGCGTCGCATGCGGCGTATCGAACCAGAGTTATATCCCGCACAGGCCGCGATCCGGCCAGCGCGGCAGGTTGAACAGAATTCGATCATCTATCGCGGGCCCGTGATTACGCACGAGGTGGAGCGCAACGGCGACGTAACCTACAAACGCGATGGTGCTGCGTTGCTCGTCGACGAGGGGTCGTCACTGCGCATGTGGGAGGCTGACAGGGACGCGATCGAAACCGGCCTGCGCTTGGCGCAGCAGAAATTCGGGCAGAC
>NZ_FXAT01000017.1 GCF_900177725.1 Paraburkholderia susongensis
CGTGTCTGTGGGGCCCGGCGCACGGCGGCGCGAACGAAGCCGCGCTGAACATGCTCGAAGAAATCGGCTCGGTCGACAACATCCCCGAGTTCATCAAGCAGGTGAAGGACAAGAACTCGGGCGTGAAGCTCATGGGCTTCGGTCACCGCGTCTACAAGAACTACGACCCGCGCGCGAAGCTGATGCGCGAGACCTGCTACGAAGTGCTCGAAGAACTGGGCCTGCACGACGATCCGCTGTTCAAGCTCGCCATGGCGCTCGAGAAGATCGCGCTCGAAGACGAATACTTCGTGTCGCGCAAGCTGTACCCGAACGTCGACTTCTATTCGGGCATCGTGCAACGCGCGCTCGGCATCCCGACCTCGATGTTCACATGCATCTTCGCGATGGCGCGTACGGTTGGCTGGATTGCGCAGTGGAACGAAATGATCGCCGATCCTGAGCAGAAGATTGGCCGTCCGCGCCAGTTGTTCATCGGCGAGACGCTGCGCGAAGCCAAGCCGATCGCGAAGCGTTAATCGTTGCTCGCTGGACGGACTCGATCCGCGCGCTTCGTCGTGGCATACGTGTCGCGCAGGAGCGTGAGATCAGCGTAGAAAAACACCCCAACGGGTCTGCCGTTGGGGTGTTTTGTTTTTTGCGGCCGCTGCCGGACGCGCATGCGGCGCATGAGCGTCGCGGGCCGCCCATGCTTGCCGGGTAACGCCGATACAGGTATCGACACTACCAGCCAACTCCATGTTTTTTATCGGTTTTTTCGTTGACTGAGCAGCCCATCGCGGTGCGCAGCGTGGCATAATCAATCGACATAGTCAGCCCGCAGTCACTACTCCCCCGCATACCATGGCACAGACTCTCTACGACAAATTGTGGAACACGCACGTAGTCCACACGGAAGACGACGGTACGACGATTCTCTATATCGACCGTCATCTGCTGCATGAAGTGACCAGCCCGCAGGCCTTCGAAGGCCTGAAGATGGCCGAGCGTCCGGTGTGGCGCATCAGCGCGAACCTCGCGGTGTCGGACCACAACGTGCCGACCACCGACCGCAGCCACGGCATCGCCGACCCGGTCTCGAAGCTGCAGGTCGACACGCTCGACACCAACTGCGACGCCTACGGCATCACGCAGTTCAAGATGAACGACGTGCGTCAGGGCATCGTCCACATCATCGGGCCGGAGCAGGGCGCGACGCTGCCGGGCATGACGATCGTCTGCGGTGATTCCCATACGTCCACGCACGGCGCGTTCGGCGCGCTTGCGCACGGCATCGGCACCTCGGAAGTCGAGCACGTGCTCGCCACGCAAACGCTCCTGCAGAAGAAGAGCAAGAACATGCTCGTGAGGGTCGAGGGCCAACTGCCGCGCGGCTGTACCGCGAAGGACATCGTGCTCGCGATCATCGGCAAGATCGGCACCGCGGGCGGCACCGGCTATGCGATCGAATTCGGCGGCTCGACGATCCGCGCGCTGTCGATGGAAGGCCGCATGACGGTCTGCAACATGGCGATCGAAGCGGGCGCGCGCGCCGGCATGGTCGCTGTCGACGACACCACGGTCGAATACCTGAAGGGCCGTCCGTTCTCGCCGCAAGGCGTCGAGTGGGATCATGCGGTCGAGTACTGGAAGCAGTTCAAGTCGGACGAAGGCGCGCATTTCGATCGCGTGATCGAGCTGAACGCCGCGGAAATCGTGCCGCAGGTCACGTGGGGCACGTCGCCGGAAATGGTCACGGCCGTGGACGGCCGCGTGCCGGATCCGGAACGCGAGAAGGACCCGGTCAGGCGCGATGCGATGGAGCGTGCGCTCAAGTACATGGCGCTCGAGCCGAACGCGCCGATCGAGTCGATCAAGCCGGATAAAATCTTCATCGGGTCGTGCACCAACGCGCGCATCGAAGACATTCGCGCCGCGGCTTACGTCGTGAAGAAGCTGGGCCGCCGTGTCGCGCCGAACATCCGTCTCGCCATGGTGGTGCCGGGCTCGGGGCTCGTGAAGGCTCAGGCGGAGCGTGAAGGCCTCGACAAGGTCTTTACCGACGCTGGTTTCGAATGGCGCGAGCCGGGCTGCTCGATGTGCCTCGCGATGAACGCCGACCGGCTGGAACCGGGCGAGCGTTGCGCGTCCACGTCGAATCGTAATTTCGAAGGTCGTCAGGGCGCCGGTGGCCGTACCCACCTCGTGAGCCCCGCGATGGCCGCGGCTGCGGCTATCGAAGGGCATTTCGTCGACATTCGCAAGCTTGGATAAATCGCATGATGAAGAACATGAATCGCATCACTCTATTGCGCCGCTTCGCCCTCGGCACGCTCGCCGGGCTGTTGCTCGGTCTGGCCGGCTGCAACACGGTGCACGGATTCGGCGAGGACATGTCGCACCTCGGCAATTCGATCAGCAATCACGCTGACAAATAAGCGGTTTTTGATTTTTACCAGCGACGCGGCGCGCGGCTTTCCGGCCGCCAACCGCATCGCCCGATCCTGAACAGGCGCAAGCGTCATGGATAAATTCATCGTACACACCGGCGTCGTGGCGCCGCTCGATCGCGAGAACGTCGACACGGACGCGATCATTCCGAAGCAGTTCCTGAAGTCGATCCAGCGCACGGGTTTCGGTCCGAACGCGTTCGACGAATGGCGTTACCTCGACCACGGCGAGCCGGGTCAGGACAACTCGAAGCGTCCGCTCAATCCCGATTTCGTGCTGAATCAGCCGCGTTATCAGGGCGCCTCGGTGCTGCTCGCGCGCAAGAACTTCGGCTGCGGCAGCTCGCGTGAGCACGCGCCGTGGGCGTTGCAGCAATACGGCTTTCGCGCGCTGATCGCGCCGAGCTTTGCCGACATTTTTTACAACAACTGCTTCAAGAACGGCCTCTTGCCGATCGTGCTGACCGAGCAGCAGGTCGATCATCTGTTCAACGAAACGTATGCGTTCAACGGTTTCAAGCTGACCGTCGACCTCGAAGCGCAAGTCGTGCGCACGGCCGACGGCGGCACCGAATATCCGTTCGACGTCGCGGCATTCCGCAAGTACTGCCTGCTGAACGGTTTCGACGATATCGGCCTCACGCTGCGTCACGCGGACAAAATCCGCCAGTTCGAAGCGGAGCGTCTCGCGAAGCAGCCCTGGCTCAATCACCGAATCGTTGGTTGAACGCGCGCGGTTGAACACATGAGCGCCGCGCGCCCGCGCGCCGGTTCCCGCTCAAAATCGCGCTGAAAAGTCTCGAAGAAAATCATCAAGGAATTCGCATGAAGATCGCAGTGTTGCCGGGCGACGGCATCGGTCCCGAAATCGTCAAGGAGGCCGTCAAGGTCCTGAACGTGCTCGGCGAAAAGTTCGAACTCGAAGAAGCGCCGGTTGGCGGCGCGGGCTACGAAGCGAAAGGCCATCCGCTGCCCGACTCGACGCTCGCGCTCGCGAAGGAAGCCGACGCGATCCTGTTCGGCGCGGTCGGCGACTGGAAGTACGACAAGCTCGAACGCGCGCTGCGTCCGGAGCAGGCCATTCTCGGTCTGCGCAAGCACCTGGAGCTTTTCGCGAACTTTCGTCCGGCCATCTGCTATCCGCAGCTCACCGGCGCGTCGTCGCTGAAGGAAGAAATCGTTTCGGGTCTCGACATCCTGATCGTGCGCGAGCTGAACGGCGACATCTACTTCGGCGCCCCGCGCGGCGTACGTACTTCGCCGGACGGCCTCTTTGCCGGCGCGAAGGAAGGTTTTGACACGATGCGCTATTCGGAACCCGAAGTGCGCCGTATCGCGCACGTCGCGTTTCAGGCCGCGCAAAAGCGCGACAAGAAGCTGACTTCGGTCGACAAAGCCAACGTGCTCGAAACGTCGCAGTTCTGGAAGGACGTGATGATCGACGTGTCGAAGGAATACGCGGACGTCGAACTTTCGCACATGTATGTCGACAACGCCGCGATGCAGCTCGTGAAGGCGCCGAAGTCGTTCGACGTGATCGTCACCGGCAACATGTTCGGCGACATTCTCTCCGACGAGGCAGCCATGCTGACGGGCTCGATCGGCATGCTGCCGTCGGCTTCGCTCGACAAGAACAACAAGGGCTTGTACGAGCCGTCGCACGGTTCCGCGCCGGACATCGCGGGCAAGGGCGTCGCCAATCCGCTCGCCACTATCCTGTCGGCTGCAATGATGCTGCGCTATTCGCTGAACAAGGCGGAGCAGGCCGATCGCATCGAAAACGCGGTGAAGAAGGTGCTCGAACAAGGCTACCGCACCGGCGACATTCTCACGCCGGGTTGCAAGCAGGTGGGCACCGCCGCGATGGGCGATGCCGTCGTGGCCGCGCTGTAAAACGCGCGAGTTTCACCGTTTCAGGCGGTAGATCAGGTCGTCAAACAAACGACCTGAAAAACGAGAATCGGCCTGTTTTCAAGGCCGATTTTCGCGTAACAGGCTCGGGCGGTGGCGACAGGCGCCGCCAGCTTCCGGTTTTCGTGTATATTGTCGCGATGGCGCAGATCTCCCAAATCTCCTCGATTTCCAAGCTGCACGGCAAAACGGCCCGTGCGGTTGAGTTCGCCATTACCATCAAAACGATTACCCCGAAAACGATCACGAAGCGCTGATCGTCCGTCGTGTCCGCCCGTCTTCCCCGCGCGGTCACTGCGGGCAAAGATGCGGGGAAGTTTCCATTTCGAAGGGTATGAAGTCATGAACGTAGGTCTCGTAGGTTGGCGCGGCATGGTCGGCAGCGTCCTGATGCAACGCATGCAGCAGGAAGGCGATTTCGACTTGATCGAACCGGTGTTTTTCAGCACCAGCAACGCGGGCGGCAACGCGCCGTCGTTCGCCAAAAACGAGACCAAGCTCAAAGACGCGACAAGCATCGAAGACCTGAAGAAGTGCGAAGCGATCATCTCCTGCCAGGGCGGTGACTACACGAACGAAGTGTTCCCGAAGCTGCGCGCGGCAGGCTGGAATGGCTACTGGATCGACGCGGCATCGGCGCTGCGCATGAAGGACGACGCAGTCATCATTCTCGATCCGGTCAACCTCGACGTAATCAAGAACGCGCTGGTCAAGGGTCAGAAGAATTTCATCGGCGGCAACTGCACGGTCAGCCTGATGCTGATGGCGTTGGGCGGTCTGTTCCGCGAAAACCTCGTCGACTGGATGACGGCCATGACCTATCAGGCCGCTTCGGGCGCGGGCGCGCAGAACATGCGCGAATTGCTGCAGCAAATGGGCACGCTGTACGGCGCGGCGAAGGAAGACCTCGCCGATCCGTCGTCGGCGATTCTCGATATCGACCGCCGTGTGCTGAACGCGATGAACAGCGACCGCATGCCGACCGACCATTTCGGCGTGCCGCTCGCCGGCTCGCTGATTCCCTGGATCGATAAGGATCTCGGCAACGGCATGTCGAAGGAAGAATGGAAGGGCGGCGCTGAAACCAACAAGATTCTCGGCAAGCCGGCAATGGGCACGCCGGGTTCGATTCCGGTCGACGGCCTGTGCGTGCGGATCGGCGCAATGCGCTGCCACTCGCAGGCGCTCACGATCAAGCTGAACAAGGACGTGCCGCTCGACGAAGTGAACAGCATCCTCGCGTCGGGTAACGACTGGGTCAAGGTCGTGCCGAACGAGCGCGAAGCGTCGATGCGCGATCTGTCCCCGGCGGTCGTCACGGGCACGCTGACGGTGCCGGTCGGCCGCGTGCGCAAGCTCGCGATGGGCGGCGAATACCTGTCGGCCTTTACGGTCGGCGATCAGCTGCTGTGGGGCGCGGCCGAACCGCTGCGCCGCATGCTTCGCATTGTGCTCGACAAGTAAAGTAAACTACGCGCTCACGACGCGTAGACAACTCAAGAAGCGTCGCGCTTGCGCGGCGCTTTTTTCATTGTGTGCCCCGATCATCTTGTCTCTTTCCATTCGCAAAAAAGGCTGCGCGCTGACGCGCCAGGAGTCCCGATGAACCTTCGACGCTCCGCTCTTCGGGCTATGTCCATCCGTCACGACAAGGGCCGATTCGAAGGCCGGCCGATGGCCGTGGCGGCCAGCGCCGCTTTGGCGCTTGCGCTCGCCGGCGCAGGCGTGGGCAGCGCGCTTGCCGCGACGGCGCCCAGTGCGGCGAGCGCGCCGGATGCCGCTTCCACTTCCGTTGTCGTCACCTATGTGGCGGGCAGCCAGTACACGGTGCGTGCCGGACAGTCGCTCAACGACGTGGCGATCGCGGTCACGCAATCGCATGACCGCGCAGTGCTTGCGCGCTCGACGCGCGCGCTGTTCGACACGAATCCCGCTGCGTTCATGAATCATGACCCGAGCCGGTTGCGTATCGGCGCGGTGTTGATCGTGCCGGCGCTGGATGCGTCGGGGGCGTTGGCGGCTTCTTCGGCTGACGTGGCGGCGGGGGCTTCGGGTACGTCCGGCGCGGCTGTTTCTGCACCGGCAACATCTGCTTCCGCGCCGGCTGCTCCTGTGCCCACGCCAGCGGCGGCTGCGGCGGCCAGTACGGCGAGCGTGGTCGATCAGGCCAACGCCGCCGCTGCGAGTGCGGCGAGTACCGCGGCTTACGCAGCGATGCCCGCTGCGTCCGCGATTTCCGGTACGGTCAGTGCACCGGCTGGAGCGAGTGCGGCGATGTCGACGGGTGCGGCAGCGGGCGGTGCGGCTGCGTCGGTGCCGGTAGCTGGCTCGCAGGCGGCGGCAGCGCCGGCGAGCGGTACTCAGGAGTGGACGGGATCGATTCAAGCGGCGGCGAGCGCACCTGCCGCGCAGACGCAGGTATCGGCGAGCGGGACCACGCCAGCGGCCACGGCCACGCAGGCACATCCGCAGGTGTCGAGCCTGCAGCAATTGCTCGCGCTGAAAAACCGCGTGCTGATGGAGTTGCAGAAACACGGGATCGGCGGCGCGCCGGCGGTTTCGGGCGCGGCGCCGACGAACGCTGCGCAGCCCGTCGCGGGAGCGCCTTCTGTGACGGTGCCTGCGGCGCCGGGGCAGGCGAGCGTGGCGCCGTCGCCATCGAATGATGGTGGTATGTCGCAACGGGATTTGAGCATCGCCGGAGCGGTTGGCGCGGCGCTGGTCGTTCTGCTGGCGGCTTTGCGCATGAGCCGACGCAAGCGCGAGAAGACGGCTGCGGAGCGGGCGGCGATGGCGACGTCGGCTCGAGCTGATGATTCGCTGGATGATGTCGCTGCGCGCGGGCAGACGCCGGCGCGCGAGGCGTTGGATGTTCGGGAGGATGAGGCTACGCGGCGGCAGGCGGTAGAGCGCGCGGCAGCCGAGCAGGCAGCGGCGGAACGAGTGGCAGTTGAACGTGCAGAGGCCGAGCGTGCGGCGGCGGAGCGTGCAGGGGCCGAGCAGGCAGAGGCAGAACGCGCGGCAGCGGAGCGTGCAGCGGTTGAGCGGGCAGAGGCAGAACGTGCAGCAGCCGAGCAGGCAGAGGCAGAACGCGCGGTAGCCGAACGTGCAGCCGGCGAGCAGGCAGAGGCAGAACGCGCGGCAGCCGAACGTGTAGCAGCCGAGCAGACAGCAGCGCAACGTGCAGCAGCAGAGCAGGCGACAACTGAACGCGCAGCAGCCGAACAGTCGGCGGCACAACCCGCATCTCAACCCGACACAACCGCCCCCCAACACCAGGCCACGCCTGACGAACCGATCGGGAGCACTCCCGCTTCCACGGAGGCCAACGCTTCCACCGAGCTTCCGGCCTTCCCCGCTGATGAAACCTTGAGCAGCGCTGCCACGGCGGCAAGCCTCGCCGCTGCGGCGGAACTTGGCGCTGAAGCCTTGCCACGAGGCCCGCTCGAACCGCGCACCGAATCCGCATCGCTGGACGAACGCGCTGACCGTCTGCAATGGGACCGCGAACCCGCGCGAAGCTCCATAGAAAGCGCACCAAAAACCACACCAGAGACCACGGCGGCGAGCACAACAGCAACCCCACCGGCCGTGCCAGAACACCCCGCGTCCGAGCTGTCGCAGAACTC
This sequence comes from Paraburkholderia susongensis, assembly GCF_900177725.1. Lineage (GTDB taxonomy): Bacteria > Pseudomonadota > Gammaproteobacteria > Burkholderiales > Burkholderiaceae > Paraburkholderia > Paraburkholderia susongensis. The sequence goes on from NZ_FXAT01000017.1 coordinate 7,970, forward strand.
ATCAAACGTTCCGCTCCCCGTGGTCGACTTCACGCAACACCCGGCCGAACCACGCGCAGCCACTCCGTTCGGTCGGCCATACAGCGATACTCCGGCCCCGGCGCAAGCGGCTCCGTCCGCACCGAGCGAATTCCCGCGCGACGCTGTCAATGCGTTCAGCAGTCTCGACATGCCGCTGCCGCCGCGCATCGAAGTGCCCACCGGCACCAGCGCCGGCACCGGTAGCGCGGGCGCTGCAACGCCGCTGCCGCCGCATCCCGTCGCGCCGCCCGAGACGACCTCGCAGCAGGCCCTCGGCGCCCACGAGGCGGGCGATGACGCCGAGCACGACACCGAACACATCGCCGGCCCCGGCGCTGTCGCGGGTCTCGGCGCGCCCGGCTTCGGCGCGCTGAAGCTCGACTTCGACCTCGAACTGCCGCCGAGCCCGGCCCAGCCGTTACCGGCGTTCACACAGGCCGACCTCAGCCGCATCGCGCGCAACAAGCTCGAACTGGCCTCCGAATACATCGAACTCGGTGACCTCGCCGGCGCCCGCGCGCTCATCAACGAAGTGATCGAAGCAAACGATCCGGCCACGCGCACCGAAGCCCGCGCGTTGCTCTCGACCCTCGCGCCGCTGTCGTGAAGCGTATTGCCTTAGGTGTCCAGTACGACGGCGCGGCATTTGCCGGCTGGCAGTCGCAACCGCACGGCAACACCGTGCAGGACGAACTCGAGCGGGCGCTGCGCGAATTCACGCGCACGCCCGTGCAGACCGTCGTGGCGGGCCGCACCGACCGCGGCGTGCACGGACTCGGGCAGGTCGTGCATTTCGATACCGAACTCGATCGCGTCGATATCTCCTGGGTGCGTGGTCCCAATGCGTTCCTGCCGAAAACGATCGGCGTGCAGTGGGCCAAGCCGATGCCCGACGACTTTCACGCGCGCTTCTCGGCGTTCGAGCGGACCTATTACTACGTGCTGTACGTGAGCCCGGTGCGCTCGCCGATGCTGTCGACGCGCGCCGGCTGGGTGCACACGCCGCTCGACGTCGACGCGATGCGCGCCGGCGCCGCGCATCTGATCGGCGAGCACGACTTTTCGGCGTTCCGTTCGTCGCAATGTCAGTCGAAGACGCCGTTCAAGCATCTGTACCAGATCGACGTGAAACGGCAGGGCAGCTTCGTGCATTTCCGTTTCCGGGCGAACGCGTTCCTGCACCATATGGTGCGCAACCTGATGGGCTGTCTGATCGAAATCGGCAGCGGACGTCGCCCGGCCGACTGGATGGCCGAGGTGCTCGCGAGCCTCAGCCGCGATTGCGCCGCGCCAACCTTCATGCCGGACGGCCTGTACCTCGCCCAGGTGGGCTATCCTGAACAATTCGCCGTGCCCGCGCCGCTAACGGGCAGCGTGCCGTGGAGCAGTGTATGGACCGAGCAACCGGAAACATGAAAGCAGCCGAGCATCCCGCGAACGAGACCAGCGCGGCCGCCCGGCCGAGCGTGCCGCATCGCACGCGCATCAAGCTGTGCGGGCTGTCCAGGCCCGAAGATATCGCTCATGCGATCGATCTTGGCGCCGACGCGATCGGTCTCGTGTTCTATCCGCCGAGCCCGCGCTCGGTGAGCGTCGCGCAAGCGGTCGAACTGGTGCACGACATGCCGCCGTTCGTGTCGGTTGTCGGCCTGTTCGTCAATGCGTCTCCGGACTGGGTCCGCGAGGTCGCGAGCAACGTCAACCTGACGCTCATGCAGTTTCACGGCGACGAAACCCCGGAGCAGTGCGAGGCCCTCGCCAGCATTGCGGGTTTGCCTTGGTTGCGCGCGCTGCGGATTGCGGCCGATACTCAACCGGCCGATTTGGTAAAATCGGCACTTAACTATTCAGCAGCCAGTGGTCTTCTGTTCGACACGCATGTCGACGGCTACGGCGGCGGCGGGAAGGTTTTCGATTGGTCACTTATTCCAGCAGAGCTCGCGCATCGGGCCGTTTTGAGTGGTGGGTTGAACGCGCAAAACGTCAGTGATGCGATCCATCGCGTGCGCCCGTACGCGGTCGATGTCTCGAGCGGCATCGAAGTGCCGGGTGCGCGGGGCGTGAAAGATTACGCCCGGATGGCGGCGTTCGTACGCGCGGTGCGCGCTGCGGACGCTGAATGATTCAGGCTCGTGGGTGCTTTCCGAGGAAAGCCGCGGGCCACACTGGGAAGAGTGATTGCCATGTATAACTTGCCTGACGAAAGAGGCCATTTCGGCCAATTTGGCGGTGTGTTCGTCGCCGAAACGCTGTTCTCCGCGCTCAACGAGTTGCGTGAAGCGTACGAGAAATATCAGAAAGACCCGGAATTCGTCGCCGAATACGAGCGCGAACTCAAGCATTTCGTGGGTCGTCCCTCCCCCATTTATCACGCCCAGCGCTGGAGCGAACTGCTCGGCGGCGCGCAGGTTTATCTCAAGCGTGAAGACCTCAATCACACCGGCGCACATAAGATCAACAACGTGATCGGCCAGGCGCTGCTCGCGAAGCGCATGGGCAAGCCGCGCGTGATCGCGGAAACCGGCGCCGGCCAGCACGGCGTGGCGACGGCGACGATCGCCGCGCGCTTCGGCATGGAGTGCGTGGTCTACATGGGCTCCGAGGACGTGCGCCGTCAGGCCGCCAATGTGTATCGCATGAAACTGCTCGGCGCGACGGTCGTGCCGGTCGAATCGGGCTCGCGCACGCTGAAGGACGCGCTGAACGAAGCGATGCGCGACTGGGTGACCAACGTCGAAAACACGTTCTACATCATCGGCACGGTTGCGGGTCCGCATCCGTATCCGATGATGGTGCGCGACTTTCAGCGCGTGATCGGCGACGAATGCCGTGTGCAGATGCCCGAACTGGCGGGGCGCCAGCCCGATGCCGTGATCGCGTGCGTGGGCGGTGGTTCGAACGCAATGGGTATCTTTTACCCGTATATCGATGACACTTCAGTGCAGTTGATCGGTGTCGAAGCCGCCGGCGACGGCATCGAAACGGGCCGTCACGCGGCATCCCTGATCGGCGGCAGCCCCGGCGTGCTGCACGGCAACCGGACGTACCTGCTGCAGGACGAAAACGGTCAGATCATCGAGACGCATTCGGTGTCGGCAGGCCTCGACTATCCGGGCGTAGGTCCCGAGCATGCGTGGCTAAAAGACAGCAACCGCGCGCAATATGTCGGCATCACCGACGAAGAAGCGCTCAAGGCGTTCCACGATTGCTGTCGCATCGAGGGCATCATTCCTGCGCTGGAGTCGAGCCACGCGCTCGCTTATGCGATGAAGCTCGCGCCGACTTTGCCGAAGGACAAGATCCTTCTGGTCAACCTGTCGGGCCGCGGCGACAAGGACATGCACACGGTCGCCGAGCGATCGGGCATCCAGTTCTGAGCCGCGGCGATGCGTGACGAGTTCGACGAGCCGCAGCCGGCGATTGAAACCGAGAATCCGGCCGCCGAGGTAACGGCGGCCGCGGCATCTGCACCGCTACTGGCGCAGGTGCCGGCCGGCATTCAGCTGTTGAACCGCGATTTTCTGACCGATGTAGCGAACATTCCCGACGGGTCGATCGACCTGATCGTCTGCGATCCGCCGTACGGGCTCGGCAAGGACTACGGCAACGACTCCGACATGCGTACGGGCGAGGACTTTCTCGTCTGGACGCGTGGCTGGCTCGAACTGGCCGTGCCGAAGCTCAAGCCGTCGGGTTCGCTCTACATTTTCTGCACATGGCAATACGCACCGGAAATCTTCAGCTTCCTGAAGACAAAGCTCACGATGATCAACGAAATCATCTGGGACCGGCGCGTGCCGAGCATGGGCGGCACCGTGCGCCGCTTTACGTCGGTGCACGACAACATCGGTTTTTTCGCGGTGTCGAAGGACTATTTCTTCGATCTCGATCCCGTCCGCATTCCGTACGATGCAGTCACGAAGAAGGCGCGTTCGCGTAAGTTGTTCGAAGGAAGCAAGTGGTTGGAGCTTGGCTATAATCCGAAGGATGTCTGGTCGGTATCGCGTTTGCATCGGCAGCACGCCGAACGCGTCGCGCACCCGACCCAGAAGCCTCTGGAAATCGTCGAGCGGATGGTGTTGTCCAGCTGTCCGAGAGGCGGTCGTGTGCTCGACCCGTTCATGGGCAGCGGCACTACCGCAGTCGCTTGCGTCCGCCATCAGCGCGAATTCGTCGGCTATGAGATCAATGAAAGCTACTGCGCGATAGCGCGCGAGCGCGTCAGCGTCGCCGCTTCGCCGCCTGCGCCACGTCGGGCCAAGGCCAGACCGAAAGTGCAGCCGCCGAGCGAAGTGCAGTGAACAGTGCGAAAAATGCTGTGAACGCGCTGTAAAAAGCGCTCCAGCGAGCACGCAGTAGCCCTAATCCGAGAATATTTCCATGTCCCGTATCAAGAACACGTTTGCCGCGCTGTCCGCCCAAGGTAAGAAGGGCTTGATCCCGTTCATGACGGCCGGCGATCCGGACCCGGCCCGCACGGTCGAATTCATGCACGCGCTCGCCGCTGGCGGCGCGGATGTGATCGAACTCGGCGTGCCGTTTTCCGACCCGATGGCCGACGGCCCGGTGATCCAGCAATCGTCCGAGCGCGCGTTGGCGCGTGGCATGTCGCTGCGCCACGTGCTTGCCGACGTCAAGCGCTTCCGCGAAACCGACGACAAGACGCCGGTCGTGCTGATGGGCTACGCGAATCCGATCGAGCGCATGGGCGCCGAAGCCTTCGCGAAAGCCGCGAAGGAAGCCGGTGTCGACGGCGTGCTGGTGGTCGATTATCCGCCGGAAGAGTGCGCAAGCTTCGCCGAACAGATGCGATCTGCCGGCATCGATCCGATATTTCTGCTTGCGCCGACCTCGACCGACGAGCGTATCGCCGCAGTCGGCTGGATCGCCAGCGGCTACGTCTACTATGTGTCGCTGAAAGGGGTGACCGGAGCGGCAAATCTGGACGTTTCCAGCATCGCGAGTAAAATCCCGGCCATCAAGTCGCGCGTCCCCCTGCCGGTGGGCGTCGGTTTCGGCATTCGTGACGCGCAAACGGCGCGCGCGGTGGCCGGTGTGGCCGACGCCGTCGTGATCGGCAGCCGTATCGTCCAATTGCTCGAACAGGCAGCGCCCGACACCGCTGCCGAGACGCTTACGCGTTTCGTCGCCGAAGTGCGCGAAGCGCTCGATAGCGCCGCGATTGCCCGATAACAGTTATTTTTGTCGCTGTAACGTGAGCGGCGGGTGTGCCCCGCCGTTCGCGCAACCGTGACCCAGAAGGATTTCCTATGAGCTGGCTCGACAAGCTGCTGCCGCCGAAAATCAAACAAACCGACCCGAAGAGCCGCAAGGGAATTCCGGAAGGCCTGTGGATCAAGTGCCCTTCGTGCGAAGCCGTGCTGTATCGCAACGACGTCGAGGCCAACCTGCATGTTTGCCCGAAGTGCGACCATCACATGCGCATCGGCGCGCGTGAGCGGCTCGACGGCCTGCTCGATCCGGAAGGCCGCTACGAAATCGGCCAGGAAATCGTTCCGGTCGACGCGCTGAAGTTCAAGGACAGCCGCAAGTACCCCGATCGCCTGAAAGAGGCGATGGACGAAACCGACGAAACCGACGCGATGGTCGTGATGGGCGGCGCAATTCACACGCTGCCGGTCGTGGTTGCGAACTTCGAGTTCTCGTTCATGGGCGGCTCGATGGGTTCGGTCGTCGGCGAGCGTTTTGCGCGCGGCGCACAGAACGCGCTCGAACAGAAAGTACCATTCATCTGCTTTACCGCTTCGGGCGGCGCGCGGATGCAGGAAAGCCTGCTCTCGCTGATGCAGATGGCGAAAACCACGGCGATGCTCACGAAGCTCGCCGAAGCCAAGCTGCCGTTCATCTCCGTGCTGACCGATCCGACGATGGGCGGTGTGTCCGCGAGTTTCGCGTTCCTCGGCGACGTCGTGATCGCGGAGCCGAAGGCGCTGATCGGTTTTGCCGGCCCGCGCGTGATCGAGCAGACCGTGCGCGAAAAGCTGCCGGAAGGCTTCCAGCGCGCCGAGTTCTTGTTGCAGAAGGGCGCGATCGACATGATCGTCGACCGTCGCAAGCTGCGCGAAGAGATTGCCCAGTTGCTGGCGCTGTTGAGCCACCAGCCGGCGGACGCAGTCGCGTAAAGCCGGCCGTACCGCACGCAATACGGCAATTTGCAGCCGCGTCGCCGTTCAGAATGCGTAGCGGGGCCCCAAACAGGCAGTCAAGAGGCAGTCAAAAATAGCGCGCCGCGTGAGCAATCAAGCGGCGCGCTGTCATTTCCGGGATAATCACGGTCTCTTGTGGATGTGGCGGCAATTGGCCGAAGCTGATGCGCCAGCGCACGGTTTTGTGAGGCTTTGTGCGCATAAACCGCACGGCGCCCGACCGCCCGACGCCCATGCGCAACACTGCCGGCAACGCCGTCCGTAGCACCGTCTGACCGAATCACCGCAAATCAGCGCTCCACTCACGACTCACCCGATGACGACATTCCCCACCCTCGACGCGTGGCTCACGCACCTTGAATCCGCGCATCCGGTCGGCATCGACATGGGTTTGAGCCGTATCTCCAAAGTGCGTGACGCAATGCAGCTGTCGTTCGCCTGCCCGATCATCACGGTCGGCGGCACGAACGGCAAGGGCTCGACCTGCGCGATTCTCGAAGCGATCCTGCTGCGCGCGGGCTATACGGTCGGCTGTCACACGTCGCCGCATCTGCTGTCGTTCAACGAGCGGGCGCGAATCAATGGCGCAATGGCGAGCGACGCGGATCTGCTGCCGCACTTCGAAGCCGTCGAAGCCGCGCGTCTGAGCCTCGCCGAGCCGGTCACGCTGACCTACTTCGAATTCACGACGCTGGCGATCATGAGTCTGTTCGCCTCGCGCGGGCTCGACGCGGTGATTTTCGAAGTCGGCCTGGGCGGCCGTCTCGACGCGGTCAATATCCTCGACACGGACTGCGCGATCATCACCAGCATCGACCTCGATCACACCGATTATCTCGGCGATACCCGCGAGAAAATCGGGTTCGAAAAAGCCGGCATTTTCCGTCCGGGCAAGCCGGCAATCTGCGCGGACCCAGTGCCGCCGCAATCGCTGATCGATCACGCGGAGAAGATCGGCGCCGAACTGTGGCTATTCGGCCGCGATTTCCGTTACGAGGGCCAGGCGGGCAGCGAGCGTCAGCAATGGAGCTACGTCGGTCCGACCCTGCGGCGCTCGGCGCTGGCCTATCCGTCGCTGCGTGGCGCGAATCAGTTGATCAACACGTCGGCGGCGCTGGCGGGTCTCGAAGCATTGCGCGACCGCTTGCCGGTGTCGGCGCAGGATATCCGGCTCGGCATCGCGAACGTTGACTTGCCGGGGCGCTTCCAGGTGCTGCCCGGCAAGCCGTCCGTCGTGCTCGATGTCGGCCACAATCCGCATGCGGCCGCGGTACTCGCACAAAACCTCGGCAACATGGGCTTTTTCCCGTACACGTACGCGGTGTTCGGCGCGATGCGCGACAAGGACATCGCCGGACTGGTGAATCACCTGAAAGGCGAGATCGACCACTGGTGCGTGACCGATCTGCCGACCCCGCGGGCGGCGTCGGCGCAGGAGCTCGAAACCGCGTTGCGCGAGCAGGGCGTGGACGATAGCGCCGATAGCAGCGTGACGCGCTACGCGACACCAGCAGAGGCTTTCCAGGACGCGCTAAAACGTGCGTCAGAGAATGATAGAATCGTGGTTTTCGGCAGTTTCTATACGGTAGCGGGCGTTATGTCCTACCGCAAATCGCAGCAACACTGAGCGGGCGCCAGGCTCGAACCAAGCGATTCATGGGAATTTTCTCGTTCGGCAAGAAAGACGACGCGCCCAGCCGGCGCGGCGCAAACACCAGTTCCAATCGGGCCGCCCGGGGTGAGCGCGTCGAGCGGCGCACCCGCCGCACGGAGCGCACCGTCGATGCCGATGCAATGCTGCTCGACCCCACGCTGCCGGAAAAGCAGCGTGCGCGTCGCCGGCTCGTCGGCGCGATCGCGCTGGTCGTCGCGGCGGTGATCGTGCTGCCGATGGTGCTCGACTCGCACCCGAAGCCCGTCACGGACGACATCTCCATCGACATTCCGAGCCGCCCCGTGCCGAAGCTCGCCAGGTCCTCCGCCAACGACGACGTGCAAGCCGGTGTTGCCCCGGATAATCCGCCCGCCGCCGACGCAGGGCTCGCCGCTTCCAGCCTTGCGCCGGCAACGACGGCAGCAGCACCGGCCACCACCACGAAGCCGGCGCAGTCGACTGCCGCGAAACAGGACACGAACGCCACGGCCGCAGCGCGGCCCGCCGCGAAGCCGCAGGCTCCGGCGCTCGCCGCCAATGCCGCACCGGCGAAGCAAGCCAAGGCACCGGCAACCTCGAACGACGCCGACACGAACACCACCGCCAGCACCGACGCGAATTCCGCCACGCCGGCGTCGCCGCCGGGTAGCCGTTTCGCGCTCCAGCTCGGCGCCTTCGCGAACGATGCGAACGCGCGCAGTTGGGCCACGAAGTTGAAAGCGGCCGGAGTACCCGCATATACCGAACATCGTAAGCAGGCAGACGGCTCGACACTGACGCTGTTGCGCGCCGGCCCATTCGCCGACCGCGCCGCGGCCACCGCCGCGATCGCGAAGGTTCGCGAGGCTGGCCTCGTGTCGGGCTCGAGCAGCGGTGCCGCTCAGTAAACCAGCGATGTTCACTGCCTTCGACTACGCTGTAATGGCGGTGATCGGGTTGTCGGCGCTGCGTGGTGCGTGGCGTGGCTTCCTGGCGGAAGTGTTTGGACTGATCGGTTGGGTCGCGGCGTTTTTCCTGGCCTGCGAGTTCGTGGGCTACGTGGTCCCGTATATCCCGTCCAACTGGCCGGGCGGCGCGTTGACCCAATGGCTGCTGGCTTTCTCGCTCGTGGTGATCGGCGTGGTGCTGGTCACGAGCGTGGGGAGCGCACTGCTTGGCCGCCTTGTGCAGGTCACGGGCCTCGGTGGCGCGGATCGTTCGCTAGGTTTGATGTTTGGCCTCGTGCGCGGGGCCGTTCTGGTGCTGGTTCTGGTCGCCCTCGCAGGCTTGACTGAACTGCCCAAAGAGGAATTCTGGCGCAACGCGCTGCTTCGTCCGTATGCGGTCGAAGGCGTGCGCGCACTGAAACCGCTGCTTCCCGAGGCGCTCGCCGCTTACGTCCATGTGGACGATCCGGGCGCCCAGAGCAATGCACAACAGGACCCCGGCACACACCGGCTGCCTTGACGTCGTCGCGCGTACGCCGTCGCAGGCACCGGCCGCCATCACGAATTTCGTACCTTTGAAGGACATGCCATGTGCGGCATCGTAGGCGTAGTTTCCCATTCTCCGGTCAACCAGCTCATCTATGACAGCCTGCTGCTCCTGCAGCATCGCGGTCAGGACGCCGCCGGCATCGCAACCGCGAACGGCAGCAATTTCCACATGCACAAGGCCAACGGCATGGTGCGCGACGTGTTCCGCACGCGCAACATGCGCAGCCTGCCCGGCACGACCGGCATCGGCCAGGTTCGTTATCCGACAGCCGGTTCGGCGTCGAGCGAAGAGGAAGCCCAGCCGTTCTACGTGAACGCGCCGTTCGGCATCATCCTCGCGCACAACGGCAATCTGACGAACTGGCAGCAGCTGAAAGACGAGATGTTCCGCATCGATCGGCGCCACGTGAACACCAATTCCGACACCGAAGTGCTGCTCAACGTGCTCGCGCACGAACTGCAGCTGTCGAGCTCGGGCCTGCAGCTCGATCCGGCCGCACTGTTCAAGGCAGTCTCGGGCGTGCATCGCCGGGTGCGCGGCTCGTACGCGATCGTCTCGCTGATCGCCGGCTACGGCCTGCTCGGTTTCCGCGACCCGTTCGGCATCCGTCCGCTGTGTATCGGCAAGCAGGAAACGGCTCAGGGCGTCGAGTGGATGCTGGCGTCGGAATCGGTGGCGATCGAGGGCATTGGCTTCGAATTCGTGCGCGACGTCGCGCCGGGCGAGGCGATTTTCATCGACCCCGACGGCCAGCTGCATTCGCAGCAGTGCGCGACGTCCCCGAGCCTGAACCCCTGCATCTTCGAACTCGTGTATCTCGCGCGTCCTGACTCGGTGCTCGACGGCGTGCCGGTCTACAACGTGCGTTTGCGCATGGGCGACTATCTCGCCGAGAAGATCAGGCGCGAGTTACCCGACGTCGCGATCGACGTCGTGATGCCGATTCCCGACTCGTCCCGTCCGGCCGCGATGCAGGTCGCGAAGAAGCTCGGCATCGAGTATCGCGAGGGCTTCTTCAAGAACCGCTACGTGGGCCGCACCTTCATCATGCCGGGCCAGGCGGTGCGCAAGAAGTCGGTGCGCCAGAAGCTCAACGCGATGAACATCGAGTTCAAGGGCAAGAACGTGCTGATCGTCGACGACTCGATCGTGCGCGGCACCACCTCGCATGAAATCGTGCAGATGGCGCGCGATGCGGGCGCGAACAAGGTGATTTTCGCGTCGGCGGCGCCGCCCGTGAAATTCCCGAACGTCTACGGCATCGACATGCCGACGCGCGGCGAACTCGTCGCTCATGGCCGCACGGACGAGGAAGTCGCGCGCATGATCGGCGCGGATCATCTCGTGTATCAGGACGTCGATGCGCTCAAGCAGGCGGTGCGCGACATCAACCCCGCGTTGAAGGAGTTCGAGGCGTCGTGCTTCGACGGCAACTACGTGACCGGCGACGTGACGACCGAGTACCTCGATCGCATCGAAAGCGCGCGTCTCGCGCCGTCGTCGCAATCGGACCGCGACGACGCGAGCGAAGCGATGGACGGCGGCGGCCCGGCGCGTTCGCAGCTGCACCTGCAACTGTCGGTGGGTTGAGCGCACACCGCGCCGCGAGCGTGTTAACATGGCGGCTTGCGTCGATTTGATCTCAGCTTGCGGACGCGGGGCAACCCGAAACAGCTAAAGCGAAGGGCGGAAAGCCGCAGTCATCCGCCTTAGCTCCAGCCTCCCCGCACATGAAGCCCGCTTATGCCGACGCAAAAGCGGGCTTTTTTGTTGCTGCCGTGCAGCGTCGCGTTCTCTCCGATGCGCACCGCACGCACCCACGGAACCTTGGAAATCAGAACCAACATGGACGACTCCCTGAACTTCGACTTCGACACGCTGGCCGTCCGCTCGGGCACCGCGCGCAGCGACTTCAACGAGCATTCGGAAGCAATTTTCCTGACCTCGAGCTTCGTGTTCGCGAGCGCCGCGGACGCCGCCGAGCGCTTCAAGAACTCCGAAGACTATTTCACGTACTCGCGCTTCACGAACCCGACGGTCTCGATGTTCCAGGACCGCCTGGCCGCGCTCGAAGGCGGCGAGGCTTGCATCGCGACGGCTTCGGGCATGGCCGCGATCATGTCCGTCGTGATGTCGGCGTTGCAGGCGGGCGATCACCTCGTGAGTTCGCAGGCGCTGTTCGGCTCGACGCTCGGCATGTTTTCGCAGATCTTCAGCAAGTTCGGCATTACGACCACGTTCGTCGATCCGGCTGATCTCGACGCATGGAAAAACGCGGTGCGTCCCGAGACGAAGATGTTCTTCCTCGAAACACCGTCGAACCCGCTGACCGAAGTTTCCGACATTGAAGCGATCAGCAAGATCGCGAAAGCGGCGAATGCGGTGTTCGTCGTCGACAACTGTTTCTGCAGCCCGGCGTTGCAGCAGCCGCTGAAGCTCGGCGCGGACGTCGTCATGCATTCGGCGACCAAGTTCCTCGATGGTCAGGGCCGCGTGCTCGGCGGTGCGCTGGTCGGCTCGAAGAAATTCATCATGGAAAAGGTGTTTCCGTTCGTGCGCAGCGCCGGGCCGACGCTCTCCGCGTTCAACGCGTGGGTGCTGCTGAAGGGCATGGAAACGCTGTCGCTGCGCGTCGAGAAGCAATCGGCGAATGCGCTCGAAATCGCGCGCTGGCTCGAAGCGCATCCGGCTGTGAATCGCGTGTTCTATCCGGGGCTCGAATCGCATCCGCAGCATGCGCTGGCGATGCGTCAGCAGAAGTCGGGCGGCGCGATTCTGTCGTTCGAGCTGAAGGGCGATACGCCCGAGCAGATGCGCGCGAATGCATGGCGCGTGATCGACAGCACGAAAATCTGCTCGATCACCGGCAATCTCGGCGACACGCGCACGACGATCACGCATCCGGCCACGACCACGCACGGCCGGATTACGCCGGAAGCGCGTGCGGCGGCGGGTATCAGCGAAGGTCTGATCCGTCTCGCGGTGGGCCTGGAAAACGCGGGCGATATCCGCGCCGATCTGGAGCGTGGGCTGGCGGGTTAAGCGGCGGGGATGTTGCGGCAGGCTGCGAGCCGCAGTAGGCCCGCGACGGCGAAAGCGGGCCGCCTCTCGTTAGGCGGCCCCAACGACCCCTCAGTGCCGCAGCGCCCGCCACTGCCCGGGCGCAAGCCCAAAACGCCGCGTGAACGCGTGCGTATAAGCGCTCTGATCGCCGAAGCCGATCTCCAGCGCGATATCCGTCAACGAAAGACGCGGGTCCGCGAGCAGCGTGATCGACGTGTCGAGCCGCAGCCGTTGTAAATAGCGATGCGGCGTTTCGCCGAACGCGTCGATAAAAAGCTGATGAAAGCGCCGCATGCCGAAGCCGCAATGCGCGGCGAGGTCGGCGATACGCAGCGGTTCGGACAGATGCGCGCGCAGCCAGCGGTCGATGCGCGCGAAATCGAGTCGGGCGCCCTCCGCCTGAGCGCCGGCCAGCGTGCCGGCGTCGGCAACGAGCGCGGCGCCGAGGCGCGCCGCGGCATCCCAATGGAAACGGCGGTTATCGAAGGCGTCACCCTCTGCCCCGCCCGCCGCATGCGCGGCGATCCGATGCACGAGCTGCGCGAGCGACGCATCCACCGTGACGGCCCGCGCGCGCTCGAACAGCCGCTGCGGCACCGCCAGTGACGCGGCCGGCAGATCCAGCACGAGCTGCCGGTTCTCGCCGACACCCGCGTAATCGTGCCGCGCGCCGGCCGGAATCAGCCATGCGGAGCTGGCGTCGATCTGTTGCGCGATGCCGTCCACCGCCATCACCATCGCGCCGTCGAGCCCGAGCACGACCTGATGAAAGTCGTGTACGTCCGACGCCTCGATCGCGCCGTAGCGACGCAACGAAACGCTAGGGGCGGTGACGGCGGCGTGGCTCATGAGCGTATTTCAGCCGTCACGCAGGGCTTCAGACTTCGAGCAGCTCGACTTCGAACACGAGCGTCGCGTTCGGCGGAATCACGCCGCCCGCGCCGCGCACGCCGTAGCCGAGTTGCGGCGGAATGGTCAGCTTGCGCGTGCCGCCGACCTTCATGCCTTGCACGCCTTCGTCCCAGCCCTTGATGACCATGCCGCCGCCCAGCACGAACGCGAACGGGTCGTTGCGGTCCTTGCTCGAATCGAACTTCTGGCCGTCGGTCAGCCAGCCCGTGTAGTGCACGGTCACGGTCTTGCCGGCCACCGCTTCGGCGCCGGCGCCTTCCACGATGTCTTCGTATTTCAGGCCGGATTCGGTCGTTACAGTCGACATGCGTCGCTCCTCAATCAAAACGTAAAACCGACATTGTAGGCGTGTTGAGGCCGCATCGCCGAGTATCACCGAGCATCGCCGGGTATTGAGCGTGGCACGCGGATTGCGCCGCCCCCGGCGGTCCGGCCAGACTGGCCGGACTGGACGGCATGCCTATAATGAGACTTCCTTCCATCACCCAGCATTGCCTGAGAGGGCTCGACCGTGACACCGTCTTCAACCGGGACTGCAGGCGCACAGCCGGCGCCCGCCGGCTTCGTCATCTCCGAACGCAGCGCGCATCTGCGCGCGGAAACCGCGTTGTTCATGCGCGATCATGTGCTGTCGCTGGTGTCGCACGACCTGCGCGGTCCGTTGAATGCGATCCATAGCTGGGCATACGTGCTCGAGCGCAAGCTCGATGCGAACGACCCCAATTCGCAGCGCGCGATCACGGGCATTCGCAGCGGCGTCGATCAGCAGGTCAAGTTGCTCGAGACGATCGTCGATGCGACGCGCGCCGAAACGAAGTCGCTCGCGCTCGCGTATGCGCCGTTTCCGCTGCATCCGCTGCTCGATGAAACCGTCGAGGAAGTCCGCACCGGTTTTGCCCGTGCGCGTGGCGTCGAGATCAGGCTCGACTCGTCGTTCGCTGCCGAGCAGTTGAACGGCGACCGCGAACGGCTTGCCGCCGCGTTGTGGTTGATGCTCACGTTCGCTGTCGAAGCGAGTGCGCCGGACAAGGCAGTCACGCTGGCCGCGCACGTGGACACCGCCACATGGCATGCGAGTGTCGCGTATGAGCCGAACGAAGCCGCGTTGAACGATGCCGCGTTGCCGCACGTGCTCGAAGCGTTTGCGCGCAAGCAGGCAGGCGAGCCGCGCGAAGCGAAGCGCATCGCGTGGGTGTTCGCGCTGTGCAAGCGTGTCGCGGAGGCGCACGGCGGCAGCTTCGAGCAAAGCGATACGGCGGAGGGCGGCAGCACCGCCACGCTCGCACTGCGTGTGCCGTTGAGTGCAACGGCGCCGAAATGAGCGCGACGCGCAGGCGTGCGGTGCGTGCAATGACACACAAGCACGCATAAGCACGCACGAGCACGCACCATCGCGCGCAAGTCCATGCAAACAGGCGCACTCAACTTTTCATTGAGCTTTCACCCTCTATACTGACAACTTTTGTTGCCGGAGCCCTTCGCTTTGATCCAGGTTGTCGCCCTTATCGGTGCATTGTTTCTCGTTGCCCTCAACGGGTTTTTCGTCGCCGCGGAATTCGGTCTGGTGAAACTGCGGCAGACCCGCGTGCAAAGCCTCGCCACGCAGCACGGCATGCGCGGACGCCTGCTCGCGAAGGTGCACGGACAGCTCGACGCCTATTTGTCGGCGTGTCAGCTCGGCATCACGCTCGCATCGCTCGGGCTTGGCTGGATCGGCGAGCCCGCGTTCGCGCAATTGCTGATGCCGCTCTTCAAGGTGCTCGGCGTCGAATCGGAGCAGTTGATCCACGGGATTTCGCTGTTCTTCGCGTTCTCGTGCATTTCGTTCCTGCATATCGTCATCGGCGAACTCGCGCCGAAGTCGCTCGCGATCCGCGAGGCGGAGAAGGTCTCGCTATGGGCGGCGATGCCGCTGTACGGCTTTTACTGGGCGATGTATCCGGCCATCTGGCTGCTCAACACGAGCGCGAACATGGTGCTGAAGGTCGCGGGGCTCGACACCGATCACGGCCACGACTCGCGTTACTCGACCGACGAACTCAAGCTGATCCTGCGCGGCCGCCGCGCGCATGTCGCGAGCGAGCGCGGTTCGCCCGATGGCGCATACAGCCAGGACGAATGGAACACGATCGCGCATTCGCTCGATTTCTCGCGCATGACCGTCTCGGACCTGATGCGGCCGCCGCATGAAATGGTGGGGCTGCGGCGCGATCTGCCGTTGCGCGACAACATGCAGGTGGTCGCACGGCATCGCTTCAGCCGCTATCCGCTGTTCGAGGATGCGTCGGGCGAGCGCGTGGCCGGCATGATCCACCTGAAGGATCTGCTGCTCGCGCGCCAGGCGGGCAGCACGCTCGACGACCTCGGCCGCTACGTGCGTCCGGTCCAATGCGTGAGGCCGGACCTGCCGGCGCTCGAGCTGTTTCGCCGCTTCCGCAAGGGCGCGCCGCATTTTGCGCTGGTCGGCTACAAGCATGCGAAGCCGATCGGTTTCCTCACGCTCGACAATCTGCTCGGCGCGCTGGTCGGGCAGATTCACGACGAATTCCGCCAGGGCGACGCCGACTGGACGCGCATGGACGACGGCACGCTGATGGGCAAGGGCAGCTTGCCGGTGGTGTCGCTGGAGCGCGCACTCGGCATCGATATCGACGAAGGCAAGGCCGAATCGGTGGGCGGGCTCGTGATCCAGGCGCTCAACGATCTGCCTACCGAAGGACAGCGCGTCGAGTTCGAGCACTTCGACGTGGTGGTCAAGAAAATGAAGGGGCCGCGCATCGTGCTCGTGCGCGTGTATCCGAAGATGTTCGACGACGAGGGCGGCTGAGCGCAGCCGTAAACCTCCGCCTCAACTGCGCGGCACGCCATCCTCGACAAGCACCGCCACCGGCATCGCGGCCAGCGCGTCGCGCAGATACAGCAGACCGTTGTCGTCGACCTTCGGCGCGGCGGGACTCAGCCAGTCGAATAGCGCCCGCGCCGACAGATCGGACGGCATCTCGACCGCCGTATCCGCCCAGTGCGCTGGATCGACGAGCGGTAAATCTCCTCGAGCGCCGGGAGCATTGTCAGCCTCACTCGCCGCCTGACCCACCTCACCCGCATCCAGCAACCCCACCGCAAGCCGGCTCGCGACCACCACGGCCCACGCACTGCCAAGCCGCCGCGCAAAAGCAATCACATGCGAGGCCTGCGCGCCCCGCACCGCGAGCGGCAGATACGCGCCCTGACCCAGCAGCTCCGGCAGATGCGCGCGCCCCGCGAGCACGCGCTGGATCACCGCGAGCTTCACGCGTCCATCGCGCCACGTGGAGAGGAATTCCGACGGCGGCGTCTGCGTGAGCCATGCCTCGCGTTTCGCGAAATCGACGGGCCGGCGGTTGTCGGGATCGACGAGGCTGAAGTCCCACAACTCGGTGCCCTGATAAAGATCGGGAATCCCAGGCGATGTGAGGCGCAGCACCGTCTGCTGCAAGCTGTTGAGTACGCCGGCGCGGCCGATGCGCTCGACGAAGGCCGACAGCTCCTTGAGGAATCCATCGCGCCGCTGCGGCGCGAGGATGCCGAACAGGAAGTCGCGGCAGCCCGCTTCGTACGCTTCGTCGGGCGCGAACCAACTGGTTTGCAGCTTCGCTTCGCGCAGCGCCTTCAACTGCCATTGCGCGACGCGCTCGGCCAACTCCCGGACGCCGGCTTCGTCGTCCGCGCGCAACTGGGGCGGCCAGCAGCCCACCAGCGTCTGATACAGCATCGCTTCGGCGGCGGGGCCGGGCGCCCACGCGTCGCTCCTGTCATGGCTCACGCTGCTGATCGGCTTGCCGTCGAGCGCGCGCCGCTGCGGCGCGTTCAATGTCGACCATGCGCGCAGCGTCGCGCTCCAGTCGTCGGCGATCTCGCTTAGCACTGCGAGTCGCGCGCGCACGTCTTCGCCGCGCTTGTGATCGTGCGTGGCCGTGGCGAGCAGCGCATGCGGAAAGCGCTGCGCGCGCTCCAGATTGCCCGCGTGAAACTGCTCGACCGGCAGCGCGAACTCGTCCGGGTCCGAGCCGACTTCGTTGCGCGACAGCAGGCGGCCGTAGCGATAGCACGCGGTGTCCTCGATCGCCTTCGCGGCGAGCGGCGCGCTCAACTGCGAGAACAGCGTCTGCGCGTTGCGCCGCGACGAGCCCGCATGCGCCGGCGGCCCGCCGTTCTGGGCCGGTTGCTGCTGCGCGCCGGGTCGCGCGGGCGGCGCGTCTTCAGCGCTGCCGCCGAGCCACGCATTCACGCGTTCGAGCGCGGCATGGTCCGCGGGCGGCAGCGTCGTGCGCGCGCCGGCCAGCGCCTCGTCGAAATAGACGTTGTCGGCGGCGCTGCGCAGGCCGTTCTGCGGATAGATGCGGTACACCGGGAAATGCACGACCAGTTCGGTCAGCACGCGGCGCAGCGTCGTGAACGTGAAGTCGCGTGTGGTCAGCGAGTCGCGCGCAATGCGGTGCAATGCGCGGGCGGCGCGATCGAGTTCCGCGGCGAGGTTTTCGGCGAGAATCTTGCGCCGCGCGGCAAGCGCTTCGTCGGCGAAATGCGGGCTGCGGCCGGTCAGTTCCGCCCACGTGCGCGCGAGCGGCTCGGCGCCGGCCGGATCATGCAGCAGCGCGCCCACGTCGTTCATGAAGTCGTAGCCGGTCGTGCCGTCGACGGGCCAGTCGTCGCGCAACGGCTCGCCGCGTCCGAGAATCTTTTCAACCACGACGTATGGTGCGGAGTCGCGCAACTCGGTGAGCCGTTGCCGCAAACGCTGGCAGTATTCGCGCGGCTCGGCGAGCCCGTCGATGTGATCGATCCGCAGGCCGTCCACGAGCCCGTCGCGGTACAGACGAAAGATCAGCGCATGCACCGCGTCGAACACCTCGGGCCGCTCCACACGCACGCCCGCGAGCGTCGAGAGGTCGAAGAAGCGCCGCCAGTTCACTTCGTCCGATGCGGCGCGCCACCACGCAAGCCGGAAATGCTGCCGTTCGAGCAGCCGATGCAGCCGGTCGCGCGTGACGGGATCGTCGGGCGCGTACGTCTCCAGCACGAACTCGATCGCGGAGCCGCCGTTCTGCGCGACGAATTCGCGCAGCGCGTCGCGCGCTTCGGCGGCGCGCGGCTGATCGGCGGGCTGCGTCGTGAGTCCCTGAAAGCGATTGGCGAGCGCGCTCAGGTCGGCGCGATCGGCGCTTTGCAGGATCGCCGCGTAATCGATCGGGCTCACCGGAAACGCGTGCGGACCGTAGCCGATGAAGAAGCGCCCGCTGTCGGCCGCGAAACGCAGCGCGATGCGGCCTGCCGCGAGTTCTTCGCCGTAGGACGCGCCGAGCGTCGGCAGCAGCACCTTCCCGCGCAAGGCGGGGTCGGGCGAGTGCCAGTCGACGTCGAAATGGCGTGCATACGCGCTGTGGCGTCCCCATTCGAGAATGTCGAGCCACCACGCGTTGCCCGATCCGTCCACGCCCATATGGTTCGGCACCATGTCGGCGATGAGCCCCATGCCGTGCGCGCGGAGCTTCTCGACGAGGCGCTTCAGGCCCGCCTCGCCGCCGCATTCGGCGCTGACCTCGGTGTAGTCGACGGTGTCGTAGCCGTGCGTCGAGCCAGGCTCCGCTGTCGTGATCGGCGATGCATACAGGTGGCTGATGCCGAGCGCGGCGAAGTATTCGACGTGGCGCGCGGCGTCGTCGAACGTGAAGCCCCGATGGAACTGGAGGCGCAGCGTGGAGCGTGGGACGGTCATGGCGTGTCGGGCTCCGAAGAAGCGTTGGACGAAGGAGCGGAGGGCCGCACTGAAGCCGAAGCCGAAGCCGAAGCGCCGGCGCGGCGCGCGCGGTCGACCGCGAGCAGGCGGTCATTGAACGCAGCGTCGTCGAACATGGCATCGACCGGCAGCGTCATGCGGCGGCGCCAGTTCGGATGCTCGTCGATCGAGCCCGGCAGGTTCGGCTGCTCGACGAGCGCGAGCAGGTCTTCGAGCGGGTACGTGACGAGCGGCCCCGGCGTCGCGGCGACGAACGCGAGCGCTTCGTCGACCGGCGCGCTCTCGGGCGGCGGTGGCGCGACGCCGGGCGCGGCGACGCCGGCTTGCTGGAACGCGCGCCACAACGCGGCGCGGTCGCGCGCGCGTTCTTTCTGCGCGGCCTGCTCGGGATCGCGCCCGTCGGCGCGCGCCATCGTCTGGCCGATCCGGTTGCGCCACGTGATGTCGCTGCCGCGCCACCAGCCGGCCACGGTCGGCAGATCGTGCGTCGTGGTCGTGCCGACCGCGTGGCGATCCCATTCGCGCGGCGCCTTGAAGCCGTTGCCGTCGCGCGCGCTCTCGAACCACAGCACGCGAATTCCGTCGATGCCGTGCTCGCCGAGCCGCTCGCGAAAACCCGGTGGAACGGTGCCGAGATCCTCGCCGATCACGATCGCGCGATGCCGCCACGATTCGAGCGCGATCAGCCGCAGCAGGTCTTCGAGCGGATAGCGCAGATACGCGCCGTTGCGCGCGCTTTCGCCTTCGGGCACGAGCCACAGACGCCGCAAGCCGAGAATGTGATCGATGCGGATGCCGCCGGCCTGCGCGAACGCGGCGCGCAGCATGTCGATGAAGGCGGAGAAGCCCTGCGTGCGCATCGCGCGCGGCGAGAACGTGGTGAGCCCCCACGACTGGCCGGCCTGGTTGAAGAGGTCGGGCGGCGCGCCGACCGACACGCCGCGCAGCATGTCGTCGGGATAGGACCACGCGTGACTGCCGGCGCTGTCGCAGCCCACCGCGAGATCGGCGATCAGGCCGATCGCCATGCCGGCTTCGCGCGCCACGTGCTGCGCATGCGACAGGCCGCGCGCGGCGAGCCATTGCAGGAACAGATGAAAGTCGACTTCATCGCGATGCGCGGCGGCGAATGCTTCGACTTCGGGGCTGCGCGGATCGCGCAACGCCTCGGGCCAGTTGCGCCAGTGCGCGTCGCCGCCTTGCGCGAGCTGCGCGGCCTGTAGCGCTTCGAAGCGCGCGTGATCTTCGAGCGCGCGGCCGGCGCGTTCGCAGAAGCCGTGGAATTCGAGCGCGCGCTGCGTGTGCTGCGCGCGCTCGTGCGCGTTGAACTGTTCGTAAAGCGCGCGCAGTACCTTGAGCTTGAGCGGCGTCGCGTTCGGCCAGTCGATCAGCGGCTCGTCCTCGTAGTTCGACCCGGCGCTGCCTCCATGTTCGGACGAAAGCACGGACGCGAGCGCGGCGCGCATCGCGGCGGCGCCGAACATCGCCGCGGGATCGATATGCGTGACGTTGAGCCATAAACGCGACGACGGCGCATACGGGCTGAAGCGCTCCGGCTGCGCGCTGAACATTGCATGGGTCGGACTCACGGCGAGCGCGTGCGCGCCGCGCTTCGCGCTGTGCTGCGCGAGCTGCGCGAGCGCCGTGTAATCGCCGATGCCGCCGTCGCCGGTACGGCGCAAGCCGTATAGTTGCGCGGCGATGCCCCAGAGCGGCGGCGCGGGCGGCGCGTCCTTGCCCGCACCGTCATGCAGCGTGCGCCACGCATCGGCGACGGTGTAGCTGCGCGGCGGCGCGACCGCGAGCGTCACGTGTTGATCGTTGATGACGAGCGTGTGATAGCCGGGCTCGTCGATCGGCGCGAGCAGCGCTTCCTCGCCCTTCGGCGCCGTGAAGCGGCCGTCGATGATCGAACCGCTTTCGAGTTCGATCCGGTAATGGCTGCCCGATTTGATCGCGGCCGCGGGCAGCGCGATGCCGCGCCCGACCACCGAAGTCATCAGCGGCGGCATCTTGCGGCCCGATAGTTCGGCCTCCAAAGCAGCGGCGCTCTGACGGACCTGGGTGGCGTTGCCGCACGGCAGGCCCATGCGTTCGAGCAGTGTCGCGAGCGTGCTCTCGGGCACGTGCTGTGTCGTGCGATGCGCGTCCTGCCATTCCACCTCGAAACCTGCGCGAGCGGCGAGTGCGGCGATCCTGTCGTTGGGGCGTCGGGTCGTCACGCGTGATGCTCCTGTTGGCCCGCAACGCGCGCATCGTGACCGCTCGCGTATTCGCTGACGTCGCCGGTCAGCCACGCGACGAACGCATGCGCGGGCAGCACGTGGGCGTCGATCCGTTCGGGCACGCGCGGCGGGGTTTCGAAAATCACTTTGCCGTCCGGCACGTGATCGAACCCGACATCGTGCGGCGAGAGATTCAGCGCAAGCGACAGCGTTTCACCGTCGCCGAGTTTCCAGCGCGCGACGAGCGCGTTCGCGTCGCCCCCATCGGCCGCGCGCAGCACGTTCGCGCCGAGCGCCTTGCCGTGCTGCAAACGCGGCGTGATGAGCTTCGCGCGCACCGCGAGCGCGGACTTGTAGAAATGCAGCCAGTCGAGGCGGTCGTGCGCGAGCGTTGCATCGGGCGTTGCATCGGGCGCGGGCGGCGACGATGCCGTGAAGGTCTGCGCGTCGTTCGGATCGGGAATCCGCGCGCGCCGTTTTTCGTCGCTGAACGCGGAGAAGCGCGCGAATTCGCGGCGCCGTCCTTCGCGCACGGCGTCGGCGAGTTCTCCGGTGTAGTCGGTGAAAAACAGGAACGGCTGTTTCGAGCCGTATTCCTCATCCATGAACAGCAGCGGAATCTGCGGCGACAGCAGAAGGAGACCCGTGGCGGCGCGCAGCGCGTCGTCCGAAGTCAGCGTGCGCAAGCGCTCGCCGAGCGCGCGATTGCCGATCTGATCGTGGTTCTGCAGGAACATCACGAAGGATGTGGGCGGCAGATGTCCGCTCGCTTCGCCGCGCGGTGCGCCGTCGTGAATCGGCGACGGGTCGCCCTGATACGCGAAGCCTTCGGATAGCACGCGCGCGAGACGGCGGATCGGCTGGTTTGCATACGCGTGGTAATAGCCTTCGGTTTCGCCGGTCAGCAGCACGTGCAGCGTGTTGTGCGCGTCGTCGTTCCATTGCGCGTCGAAATGCGTGTCGAGCAGGCTCGCGCTGTTGTGCTCGTTTTCGAGCACCAGATGCACGTGGCGGCCATGCTGCACGCGCGCGCGGATATGGTCCGACAATTCGCGCAGCCATTCGTGATTGCCAATCGCATGCACCGCATCGAAACGCAGCCCGTCGACGCGATATTCGTTGATCCAGTACACGGCGTTGTCCGTGAAAAATTCGCTCACTTCGCTGCGCTCGAAATCGATCGCCGGGCCCCACGGCGTCGGCGCGCCTTCGCGGAAAAACTGCCGCGCATACGTGTGCAGATAGTTGCCGTCGGGGCCGAAGTGGTTGTAGACCACGTCGAGAAACACCATCAGGCCGAGACCGTGCGCGGCGTCGATCAACGCCTTCAGGTCTTCGGGGCGGCCGTACGCGGAATCGGGCGCATAGGGCAGCACGCCGTCGTAGCCCCAGTTGCGGCGGCCGGGGAAGTCGTTGAGCGGCATCAGCTCGAGCGCGGTGACGCCGAGCGCGGCGAGCGCCGGCAGGCGCTTCTGCACGCCCGCATAGCCGCCCATTGCACCGACGTGCAATTCGTACAGCACCGTTTCCTCCCAGGGGCGGCCATGCCAGCCGGTGTGCTCCCAGCGATACGCGCGCGGGTCGATCACTTCGCTCGGCCCATGCACGTCCTGCGGCTGGAAACGCGACGCGGGATCGGGCACCGCCTGTCCGCCGTCGAGCCGGAAGCGGTACAGCGTACCCGCGCCGCTTTCCACGGTCGCTTCGAACCAGCCGTTGCCGGCCGGCGTCATGTCGTGCATGCCCTGCGCGGGACCGTTTTCGACGGCCACCTGCACGCTCTTGCACGACGGCGCCCAGAAACGGAAGCGCGTGCGCGGTTTCGCGCCGCCAGCGCCGAGCAGTTGCGCGCTGAACGGCAGGCAATGCGCGTGATGATGCGCATGAGGATCAATCGGACTTTCGGACATGATGCTTCACCATTCGGGAATCTGCTATCGAGCCGCGTTGCAATATCTCTGTCCAACATCTCTGCCGCGCCGGCGACGCTGCCACGCCGTTTACGGCGATGCGCCGTCGTCGAATGCGGAGGCCTCTGCCGCGGCATCCGCATTCGCGCCCGCGCTTGCACCAGGATCAGGCGGCAGCGCGGTCAGCAGCCTTGGCCCGTGCTGCGCGCCGGCTTTCCAGCCCGCCTGCCAGTCCGCGTCGCCCGTCGGCTGCGCCGCCAGCATCACGAGGGCGTGCGCGCCGACTTCGACTTCGGCCGTCGCGAGCCGCTGTGGCGCGCTTTCGGGGGCTGCCGTGTCTAACAGCACATGCCATTCCAGGTGCGGCGGGGGCGGAACGAATTGCCGCGGCTCTTCGTGCGCGTTGAGCATCAGTAACAATACTTCCGTTTCGCCATTCAGGCCCGGACCCGCGCGGCGCAACGTGAACGCGCGGCCCTCGGGGTCCTGCCAGGCTTCGATCGTGAGCGGGTCGCCCTGCTCGTCGAACCAGCCGACATCGAAGAGGCCGGGCAGCACTTCGCGGTCGCCGAACAGAAAACGCGTTTCGCGCAGCAGCGGATGGTGCCTGCGCAACGCGAGCACGCGCGCGACGAATTCGGTCATGCGCCGGCCTTCCGGCGAATCGGCGAGTTCCCAGTCGAGCCATGATATTTCGTTGTCCTGGCAATACGCGTTGTTGTTGCCGCGCTGCGTGCGCAGCGCTTCGTCGCCGGCGAGCAGCATCGGCGTGCCGAGCGCGACCAGCAGCGTCGCGATCAGCGAGCGCGCGACGCGCCGGCGCGTCGCGAGAATCGCGGGGTCGTCGCTCGGGCCTTCCACGCCCCAGTTGCGGCTGCAATTCTCGTTGTGGCCGTCGTTGTTGTCTTCCTGATTTACCTCGTTGTGCTTCTGCTCGTAAGCGGTGACGTCGGCCAACGTAAAGCCGTCGTGTGACGTGACGAAGTTGATCGACGCCCACGGCTTGCGGTGCCGCCGGTTGAACAGATCGGCCGAGCCGGTGAGCCGCGCGGCGAGATCGGGCCGCAGGCCCGCGTCGCCGCGCCAGAAGCGTCGCACGGTGTCGCGAAAGCGGTCGTTCCATTCGCTGAAGCCCGGCGGATGATTGCCGAGCTGATAGCCGCCGGGGCCGATGTCCCACGGCTCGGAAATCAGCTTGCGCTGCGACAGGATCGGGTCCTGGCGCAGCGCGTCGAAGAGGCCCGCGCCCGGATCGAAGCCGTGGCTTTCGCGCCCGAGCGTCACGCCGAGATCGAAGCGAAAGCCGTCGATGTTGAACGCAGTCGACCAGTAGCGCAGCGAATCCATCACCATCTGCATCACGCGCGGATGCGCCAGGTTCAGCGTGTTGCCGCAGCCGGTGTCGTTGATATGGTGGCGCTCGTCGCCGGGAATCAGCCGGTAGTAGCTTGCGTTGTCGAGCCCGCGCCACGAGACCGTCGGTCCCATTTCGTTGCTTTCGCAGGTGTGGTTGTAGACCACGTCGAGAATCACCTCGATGCCGGCCGCGTGCAACTGCCGCACCGCGATGCGCATTTCGTCGAGCCGGTGCGTGCTCAGATACGACGGATCGGGCGCGAAGAACGCGGCGGTGTTGTAGCCCCAGTAGTTGCGCAGGCCGCGCTCGACGAGAAAGCGGTCGTTCAGGAACGCGTGCACGGGCAACAGTTCGACCGCGGTCACGCCGAGCTTCAGCAGATGCTCGATGAACTCCGGCGACGCGAGCGCGGCGAACGTGCCGCGTTCGTGCTGGCGCTGGTTGGGGCGCAGCATCGACGCGCCGCGCACGTGCGTCTCGTAGATCACGGTCTCGCCCCACGGCACGTTCGGGTGCCTGTCGTGTGACCAGTCGAACGCCTCGTCGATCACGACGCACTTCGGCATTGCGGGCGCCGAATCGCGCCGGTCGATCGACAGGTCCGCGCGATTCGAATGCACGCGATAGCCGAACAGCGCGTCGGACCAGCGAAACTGCCCGACGAGCTTGCGCGCATACGGATCGAGCAGCAGCTTGTGCGGATTGAAGCGCTGCCCGAATTGCGGCTGATACGGCCCATGCGCGCGAAAGCCGTAAGCGGTGCCCGGATGCGCGTTCGGCAGATAGCCGTGCCAGACTTCGTCGGTGCATTCGGGCAGTTCGAAGCGGCGCAGTTCCTTGCGGCCGGTGGGATCGAACAGGCAAAGCTCGATTTTCTGCGCGTTCGCCGAGAACACCGCGAAGTTGACGCCGAGACCGTCCCAGCTCGCACCGAGCGGATACGGCGTGCCGGGCAGCAGCCGGTCGGGCATTGCATGCGACATGATTCCCCTTTCCTGTTCTGATTTATGAGCGCAAAGCCCGGGTTTTCATGAAACGGGCGCGCGGCGCATGTTCTCGCGCGCCGTGCGCCCGTGGTACGGCAGGTTCGTCAATCCGCGCGCAGCACGATCGTCGCGAGCGGGGGCAGCGTCAGCGCGGCGGAGTGCGGGCGGCCGTGGCTCGACACATGGTCGGTATGAATCAGGCCGCCGTTGCCCATGTTCGAGCCGCCATACACGCTCGCATCGGTGTTCAGCACTTCGCTCCAGCGTCCGCCGCGCGGCATGCCGATGCGGTAGCCGACGCGCGGCACCGGCGTCATGTTGCAGATCACGACGAACTCCTGGCCGGCGCCGTCGGTGCGGCGATACGCGAACACGCTGTTCGCGCTGTCGTCGCCGATCAGCCATTCGAAGCCGCCCGGCTCGCTGTCGAGCAGATGCAACGCGGCCTCGTCGCGGTACAGATGGTTCAGATCGCGCACCAGCAGTTGCACGCCGTGATGATTCGGGTCGTCGAGCAGATGCCAGTGCGGCGAGCCGTCGTGATCGAACTCCGCCATCTGGCCGAATTCGCCGCCCATGAACAGCAGCTTCTTGCCAGGATGTGTCCACATGAAACCGAAGTACGCGCGCAGGTTCGCGAAGCGCTGCCATCTGTCGCCGGGCATCTTGCCGAGCAGCGAGCCCTTGCCGTGCACCACTTCGTCGTGCGAGAGCGGCAGCACGAAGCGCTCCGAGTACGCGTACACCATGCCGAACGTCATGTTGTGGTGATGGTATTGGCGGTAGACCGGGTCTTCGTGCATGTAGTGCAGCGTGTCGTGCATCCAGCCCATGTTCCACTTGAAGTCGAAGCCGAGGCCGCCGTCTTCGACGCGCGCGGTCACGCCCGGCCATGCGGTCGATTCCTCGGCGATCGTGATCGCGCCGGGTGCGCCAGGCACATAGCGGACCTCGTGATTCAGCCGCTTCAGGAACGCGATCGATTCGAGATTTTCGCGGCCGCCGTAGATGTTCGGCACCCACTCGCCGGCCGCGCGCGAATAGTCGCGATAGAGCATCGACGCGACCGCATCGACGCGCAGTCCGTCGACGTGATAGCGCTTGAGCCACGCGAGACCCGACGCGACCAGGAACGCGCTCACCTCGTTGCGGCCGAGGTTGTAGATCATCGTGTTCCAGTCCTGGTGATAGCCCTCGCGCGGATCGGCGTGCTCGTAGAGCGGCGTGCCGTCGAAATCGGCGAGGCCGTGCGCGTCGTTCGGAAAATGCGCGGGCACCCAGTCGAGCAGCACGCCGAGCCCAGCTTCATGCGCGCGGTCGACGAAGCGCGCGAACTGCTCGGGCCTGCCGAAGCGCGCGGACGGCGCGAACTGCCCGAGCGGCTGATAGCCCCACGAGCCGCCGAACGGATGCTCGGCGATCGGCATGAACTCGACATGCGTAAAGCCCATGCTCTTCACGTACGGAATCAGCCGCTCGGCGAGTTCTTCCCAGTCGAGGCCGCGCTGGCCCTGCTCGGCGATGCGCAGCCACGATTCCGCGTGCACTTCGTAGATCGTGATGGGCGCGCGCACGGTCTGCTTGCCGCCACGCGCCTCGAGCCAGTCGTGATCGGTCCACGGAAACTGCTCGACCTCGTCGACGTGCGCGACGACCGACGCGGTGCCCGGCGGCTTTTCGGTCTGCATCGCGCAGGGATCGGCCTTCAAGGGCAGCGGATGGCCGTCGCGCGACAGCAGTTCGTACTTGTAGCGCGCGCCGGGCCCGACGCGCGGCACGAACAGCTCCCACACGCCAGCCTGATGACGCAGCCGCATCGGATGACGGCGGCCGTCCCAGGCATTGAAGTCGCCGACGACCGACACCCGCCGCGCGTTCGGCGCCCACACCGCGAAGCGCACGCCGGGCACGCCGTCGATGTCCATGGGCCGCGCGCCGAGACATTCGAGCACCGCATAGGGATCGCCGCGCGCGAGACGCTCGAGCGGTTCGTCGCCGAGCACGGGGCCGAACGAGTAGGTGTCCTCCACTTCCTGCACGACGCCATGCCAGTCGATCCGCAAGCGGTACGGCGCCGCGGACGTGACGCGGCCCGCGAACAGCCCCGCGCGCAAGGGTTCGAGTTCGCCGAGCGTCGCACCATTGGCGCGCGAAATCACGCTGACGTGCGCGGCGTTCGGCAGCAGTGCGCGCACGACCGGCCCAGCGTTCGTCTGATGCAGGCCGAGCTGCGAGAACGGATCGGGGTGGCGCGCTTCGACGAGCGCGTCGATATCGACAGGCTGAAGGCCGGCGGCCGCATCATGCTCACTCATAGTCGCCCTCGGCCGGGTTGGGCGGCGTGGCGGCGCCAGGCGCCTGGGTTGACGGGCTGCGGTTCTTCGGCGTGCCGGTGTCGCCGAGCATGCGGCTCGCGAGCGCGGCGAGGCCGCGCACCGGCAGGCTGAGCCACGTCGGACG
The DNA here is from genome assembly GCF_900177725.1 of Paraburkholderia susongensis. Taxonomy (GTDB): domain Bacteria; phylum Pseudomonadota; class Gammaproteobacteria; order Burkholderiales; family Burkholderiaceae; genus Paraburkholderia; species Paraburkholderia susongensis. The sequence goes on from NZ_FXAT01000017.1 coordinate 35,977, forward strand.
ATTGGCCGCCTCGTAGCGAATCTCGTACGCGGCCTTCTCGATCAGGAACAGGTCGAGCAGTGCCTGCTCGGACTCGGGCGCGACGAGCGGGGTTGGCGCTTCGGCGACGGCCGTGCGGTATTCGGCGAGGAACGCCGTGGTCGCGTGCGCACGGAACCGCTCGAACAGCGCGCGCTTGCGGTCCGCGGTTTGTTGCGGCGCGCTTTCGGTGGTCGACTGCGCGGCGGCGCTCGCATACGACAGCGAACGCATGAGACCGGCCACGTCACGCAATGGGCTCGACTTCTGACGGCGCTCTTCGAGCGAACGCGCGGGTTCGCCTTCGAAGTCGATCAGATAGGCGTCGCCCTGCGCGACCAGCACCTGGCCGAGATGGAAGTCGCCGTGGACGCGGATGCGCAGCGCGGCCGCATCCGCGGGGACCAGCTTGTCGACCGCTTCGACGAGCGCGGCGCGGCGGTCGATCAGGCTTTGCGCGAGCCCCTTCGTGTCCGGATCGCTCATCTCCGCGATGCGCGGTGCGAGCAGATCGAGCGCGCTCGCGAGCATCGTCTGCGTCGCGTCGACCCACGACTTCACCTGTTTGGCGTCGGCCGGCTCCGGCGCGAATGCGGGGTCGGCGGTTGGTGTTGCGAGCGCGACATGCAACTCGCCGAGCCGTTTGCCGATGATGCCGGCGAGTTCGCCGTAACCGTCGATCAGGATCACTTCGTTGGCACGGTCCGGCACGGTCTGCGTTTCGGTATCGATCGCAATCGCGAGTTCGTCGACCGAGCGGCGCAGATAATCGAGCGACCAGTTCCACGCATCGCCCTGATTGTCGATGTAGCCCTGCAGGATCGCGAGCGTATGCGGCACGCCCTCGGGATCGACGCGCACCACTTCGCCGAAGAGCGGCGCGGTGTTCGCATAGCCGAGCTGGGTCAGATAGCGGCTGATTTCCGCCTCCGGATGAATGCCGCTCACGAGCCGGCGCACGAGCTTGAGCACCGCGGCATCGGCGACGATCAGCGAGCTGTTGCTTTGCTCGGCCGCGAGCCAGCGAATCTCGGGCCGCTCGCCGAGATGGTCGAGTTCGGCGAAGCGCTCGGTGGGCAAGAACCTGATCTCGCTCTTCTGCACGGTCGGCACGACGGCGCGTTCGCGCAGCTTGCGCAACACGTTATGGGCGAAGATCGGCAGCGAGAACGCGTCGGTCAGGTGGCCGACGTTGCGGCCGCGCCGCACGCGCGCAAGAGCCAGTTGCAGGAACAGCGGCGTGGTGGTGTCGCTGCCCCACGTGATCGCGATCGGCACTACGTAGCGCTCGGTGTGATTGCCGACATCCACTTCGATTTCGGTGAACGCGAAGCCGCCGTTCGGAATCGTGGTCAGCGCGGCGAGCCGCACCGCTTGCATCTTCTGATCCTTCGACGCGAACCAGCGGCGCCGGCTTAGCCACGAAGGCAGCACTTCCGATTCGAGCAGCCGCACGTTCTCGGGCGTCGGGCCGGTCTGGCCTTCGCGGATCACGATCGTCACGAATTCGGGCAGCGGCTCCGAATGCGCCTGCGCCCAGGTCGGACGCTGGCTACTCGTGCAGAGCAGGAACCACAGGAAGCCGTACGGCGGGAACGTGAGCAGATAGGTGAGCTGGCCGATCGCGGGGAACACCGAATCGGCGGTCATTTCGATCGGCACCGTGCCGTTGAATTCGGACAGATCGAGTTCGACGGCCTGCGGTGCGCGCGAGAGGTTCGCGACGCACAGGATCGGCGGCTCGCCCGGCATCTCGCGCAGATACGCGAGGATCTTGCGGTTTTCCGGCTTCAGGAAGCGGATCGTGCCGCGCCCGAAAGTCTGCTTCGAGCGGCGCGTCGCGAGCATGCGGCGCGTCCAGTTCAGAAGCGAATGCGGGTCGCGGCTTTGCGCTTCGACGTTGACCGCGTCGAAGCCGTACAGCGAACCCATCACCGGCGGCAGCACCAGCTGCTCAGGGTCGGCGCGCGAGAAACCGCCGTTGCGGTCCGACGACCATTGCATCGGCGTGCGCACGCCGTCGCGGTCGCCGAGATGGATGTTGTCGCCCATGCCGAGTTCGTCGCCGTAGTAGATGACCGGCGTGCCCGGCATCGACAGCAGCAGCGAATTGATGAGTTCGATGCGGCGGCGGTCGCGCTCCATGAGCGGCGCGAGGCGGCGGCGAATGCCGAGATTCAGGCGCGCGCGGCGATCGCTCGCATAGGTGTTCCACAGGTAGTCGCGCTCGGAATCCGTGACCATCTCGAGCGTCAGCTCGTCGTGATTGCGCAGGAAGATCGCCCACTGGTTCGATTCGGCGAGGTCCGGCGTCTGCTTCATGATGTCGGTGATCGGAAAGCGGTCCTCGCTCGCAATCGACATGTAGATGCGCGGCATCAGCGGAAAGTGGAATGCCATATGGCATTCGTCTTCGTTGCCGAAGTACTCCTTCACGTCTTCGGGCCACTGGTTCGCTTCGGCGAGCAGCATCCGGTTCGGGTATTCGGCGTCGATGGTCGCGCGAATCTTCTTCAGGACCGCGTGCGTCTCCGGCAGGTTCTCGTTGTTCGTGCCTTCACGTTCGACCAGATACGGTACCGCGTCGAGCCGCAGCCCGTCGATGCCCATGTCGAGCCAGAAGCGCATCACATGCAGCACTTCTTTCATCACCGCCGGGTTGTCGAAGTTCAGATCGGGCTGATGCGAATAGAAGCGATGCCAGAAATACGCGCCCGCGACCGGATCGTGCGTCCAGTTCGACGGCTCCGAGTCGATGAAGATGATGCGCGTTCCCTGATATTTCTGATCGGTGTCGGACCACACGTAGTAGTTGCGATAGTTCGAGCCGGGCTTCGCGCAGCGCGCGCGCTGGAACCACGGGTGCTGATCCGACGTGTGGTTGATGACCAGTTCGGTAATCACGCGCAGGCCGCGCGCGTGCGCTTCCTGAATGAAGCGCCTCACGTCCGCGAGCTGCCCGTAGTCGGGATGCACGTTGCGGTAATCGGCGATGTCGTAGCCGTCGTCGCGGCGCGGCGACGGATAGAACGGCAGCAGCCAGATCGCGTTCACGCCGAGTTCGGCGATGTAGTCGAGCTTCGCGATGAGGCCGGGGAAATCGCCGACGCCGTCGTTGTTCGCATCGAAGAACGATTTGATGTGCACCTGATAGATGATCGCGTCCTTGTACCAGAGCGGATCGTCGCTCAGCGTGGCCGGCTTGCCGCGCCGGCGCGTATGTGCCTTGGCCGTGCTGCCGGTGGCAGCGGCCGTATGCGCCTGTTGCGCGGTGGGGGCGGAATCGTCACGCTTCATGTCGCACCTTCCATAAAGGTTGGGTTGCCAGCGTCTGCGTGATAAGCGCTGTCCGGATCGTGGCCGGTCTCGTCCGGACGTTCAGCGGGCAGACCGCCGAGCGGCGCGATGCGCCAGATCGAGAACGGCTGCCCCGAGCCGAGTTGCACGTGTTGCCAGCGTCCGTGCCATTCGAAGCGCGCGCCGGTCATCTGGTCGACGACTTCGAGCGCGCCGTGATCGTGCAGATGCCAGCGCTGGAACGTGTCCCACGACAGCTCGATATCGGCGCCCTGTTCGTTGAACGGATCGAGATTGATCGCGACGACGATCACGTTGTCGCGCGCCTCGGTTGCCTTCTCGAAGAACAGGATGTTGTCGTTGTGCGCGGTAAGGAAGGTGAGGCCGAGATGCGATTGCAGCGCCGGGTTCGCCCGGCGGATGCGGTTCAACGCGGTGATCTCGCCGACGATGTTGCCGGGCCGGTTCCAGTCCCACGCGCGCAACTGATATTTTTCGGAGTCCAGATATTCTTCGCTGTTCGGCAAAGCGGCGGCCTCGCACAACTCGAAGCCGTTATACACGCCCCACAAACCGGCCAGCGTCGAAGCAAGCGCGGCGCGAATCAGAAAGCCCGTGCGTCCCTGCGATTGCAGATGCCGCGGGTTGATGTCCGGCGTGTTGACGAAGAAGTTCGGCCGATAGAAATCGCGCGCGCCGGTTTGCGTGAGTTCGGTCATGTATTCGATGAAATCGCGCTTCGACTCGCGCCACGTGAAGTACGTGTACGACTGCGAGAAGCCGATCTTGCCGAGCCGGTTCATCATGCGCGGCCGCGTGAACGCTTCGGCAAGGAAGATCGCGTCGGGGTGGCGCGCGCGCACGTCGGAAATCATCCACTCCCAGAACGGCAGCGGCTTCGTGTGCGGATTGTCGACGCGGAAGATGCGCACGCCCGCGTCGATCCAGAACAGGATCACGTCGCGCAATGCGAGCCACAGGCCGGGTTTGGCGTCGTGCGCATAGAAGTCGGGATTGACGATGTCCTGATACTTCTTCGGCGGATTCTCAGCGTAGCGCAGCGTGCCGTCGGGGCGCCACGCGAACCACGTCGGGTGCGCCTTCAGCCACGGGTGATCGGGCGAGCATTGAATCGCGAAGTCGAGCGCGATTTCGAGGCCGTGTTCGTGCGCGGCGGCGAGCATCGCCTTGAAGTCGTCGAGCGTGCCGAGTTGCGGATGCACGGCGGTGTGGCCGCCCTCGGCCGCGCCGATCGCATACGGGCTGCCCACGTCGCCGGGCTGCGCGGTGAGCGTGTTGTTGCGGCCCTTGCGGTTCGCGAGGCCGATCGGATGGATCGGCGGGAAGTACAGCACGTCGAAACCCATGTCGCGGATGCGCGGCAGTTTCGCCGTCACGTCAGCGAAGGTGCCGTGGCGCGCTTCGTCGTCGCTCATCGAACGCGGGAAGATCTCGTACCAGCTTGCGAAATGCGCGGCCGTGCGTTCCGCGTCGATCTTGTAGATCACCGGATCGCGGCTCAGAAACGGGCGATGGCGCGCGGCGGTCATCGCGCGCGCGGTGGCCGGCGCGAGAATCAGCGCGAGCTTCTGTTCGGGGTCCGCCTTCGTGAAGTCCCGCACGATCCGCTCGAGCGGTTCCTTTTCCGAGTTCTCGCCTGTTTCGACTTCGGCGAGCACGAGCGCGAACAGGTGCGCGGCTTCATCGAGTTCGATCTCGACGGTCTGGTTCGCCTTGAGCTTTTTCTCGATGTGCTCGACGAGCGACGCGAATTCGTCGCGCCACGCGATCACGGTGAACTCGTAACGGCCGATCCGTTCGAGCGGAATGCGCGCGCTCCACAGATCGAGCCCGGCGGGCGGCGCGGGCGACATCAGCACTTCGTGCCAGGCGGTTTCGTCGGCGGCGCGCCAGAGCACGGCGGCCGCGATCTTGTCGTGACCCTCCGCGAAAATCGCCGCGCCGATTTCGGCGCGTTCGCCGACGCTGCGCTTGGCCGCAAAACGCCCATGCTCGACCGACGGCGACACGCTTTCGATCGCGACGCGCGGCGCCTCGATCGCCTCGAGCACGCTCTTGTGGCCGCTGTGTTTGCTGCTGGTCTTGTCGATCGGCGGTGCAAGATAGACCGGCTTCTCCGCGAACGCGCGCAACAGCCGCACTGCGCCGGGCGCGAGCGCGAACGGCGTGAGCGCTTCGGGCTGCGCGTGGCCGTGCGCATCGAGCGGCGCGAAGCGCGTGAAGCTGCCCGGCACGCCCGTGAGGAAGCGCGCGGGATCGACGCGCACCGGCGTGCCGAGTTCGGGATTGGCGACGATCAGGACGGCCTCGCTCGCATCGCGCAGATCGGCGCGATCGGCACGCAACAGGACCGCGGCCGGTGCGCCGGGCCCGGAGAGCGGGCGCAACTCACCGTTGGCGTGCAGCACGGGCGTGTTGCGCGCGATGTCGTTGGCCTGCGTGATCGCGGCCGTGAGGTCGAAGCGCCGCGCTTGCGCCGCGAGCGCGAATTGCGCGGCGTCGCCGCGCGTTTGCGACATCGGCTCGGCGATGCCGTATTCGAAGCCCATCGGCATCATCCAGCCGCTGCCGAGCGCAACCGACGTGAGCAGCGCGCGCCGGTACGCCCGCTCGACGATGGCGGCGTCGTGCACGTCGCCGAGGTCGGCGGCGAGCCGCGTGCCGTAAGGCGCTTCGGGGAAGGCGACCGGCGCGCCGACGCGTGCGAGTGTCGCGTGTTCCTCGGCCATCCAGCTCGAACGGAAGTCCCACCAGCGCACCGACGAAAACGAGCTGTCGAAACCGGCGTGTTCGAGCGCGGGCAGATCGCCGCGCGCGAGGCCCGGCGTGGCGGCGAGAAAGCGTACGTGCGCGTGCTTCGCGCGCACCGCGTCGCCGAGATGGCGCCATACGGCCGCGGGCACGCGATGCGGCGAATCGAAACGGAAGCCGCCCACGCCGGCGTCGGCGAGCGCGAGCAATTGCTGCGTCCACCAGACGGTCAGCGCGGCGCTACTCGCCGGCGCGTCGAAATTCGCATAGGCGACGTTGTCCTCGCGATGCACGTGGCGCGGATCGAGCCGCGCTTCGTCGGATTCCCGCGCGTGGAACCAGTCGGGATGTTCGGCGTAGAGCGTGCCGTCGGCGGCCATGCGGTCGATCACGAGATCGGCCAGCAAGGTCAGGCCGTTGCGGCGCGCGGCATCGGCGAGCATGCGGATGGCGTCGTGGGCGGGCTGCTTCGCCTCGAACACCGGATGCAGCCGAGCATGATTGCCGACCACCTGCCCGTGGCCCGCCTGGCCGGGCGCGAACAGTCCGCCGATCAACGCATGATCGAAGCCCAGCGCGGCCGCGTGGGCGAACTGTGCGGGCCAGGCATCGAGCGGCCCGACGAGGGGAGAGTGAAAAAAATAAATCCGCGGCGCGTACCCGTTTGGAGATTCCATCGGTCGTTTCCAGAGTTGTCCTGCTGCGGTGTGGATGCAATTGACATGCGATCACAGCGCTCATTGGGCTTCCCGGGCTGGATACCGCGCAATGCGTCAGCGAGGGCGCGTACTGGTCAAATGTAGTGCATAGATCGTCATGTCGCAGGCCAGTCGAGGGTGCTTTGACGCCAGGCGCGAGTCGCGCGGGGCTGGTCAGCACTCCTCGCGGGATGGAGCAAACGCTGTGCCAATCAAGGCGGACAGCGGGTGGCACGAGGCCGGGGAAGGCCAGGGAGAGAGGCGGGTGCGTGCGCGGAAGGAATGCGCGCAGGAAGGCGCCGCGCGGCGCAGCAGGCGTGGCATGCGGGTTGCGCGGCCTTGCGCGGGGCGTTGGCGTGTAAAACGGGCGGGTGCGGTCCGGGTTTTACACAGGGCGGATGAGCGGCGCGGCGCACGCCGCAAAAAGCGAAGCGGCGGCGCGTTCATACCGCGTTCATACCGCGCTTATATCGTGCTCATACCGTGTTCAGCCAGCGCTTACGATCCAAGCAACCCCGCCGCGATATTCACGCACAAGCCGAGCACGGCGACGTTGAAGTAGAACGACAGGATCGATTGAGCGAGCGTCGCGCGGCGTATCGAGCGCGAGCGCAGCACGACGTCGGATGTCTGAGAGGCGACCGCGATTGTGAACGAGTAGTACAGAAAGTCCCAGTAGTTCGGCATGAGGTCGTGGTCGGGAAACAGCAGCGCGGTTTCGCGCGCGTCGGCGTCGTAGTAGAGCCGCGCGTAGTGCAGCGCGAAGATCGTCGGAATCAGGAACCATGCGCCGATCATCGTCAGGCCCGTCAGCAGGTAGTGCCATGCGGTCGACGCGCCCGCCGTGCCTTTCGCCGACGCGAGCTCCAGCACGATCGCGGCAATGCTCGCAACCGTCGCGAGACAGATCACGAACAGCACGACGCCCGCGTTCTCGTCATCGCGCCGCGCGTATTCGCGCACGCGGTGTTCGTCGGCGAAGGCCATGTGCACCCAGATCATCAGCAGGTAGCTCCAGATGGCCGCGTCCCAGCCGATCAGCGCGCGCGCCATCGAACTCGTATGTCCCGGCACGAGATACGCGACGACGATGCCGACCGCGAGGCCGATCATCGTGCGCGGACGATTGCGAAGAACCTGCGGATAGTATTTGATGGGCATGGAATGTGAGTGGACGGCGGTTAGTGTCGCGGATTCTACTCGCGCCTCGGCGATCATTTGTCGAATCGGTGGGTCACAGGCTATAGTTTTTCGTAGCGGCCTTGCACGCCGCTTTCGGTTGAAAGGCGATTGGCAGAAACCGGCACCCGGGCGGCTTGCCGCGTATGACGGCGCAACGGGCGCCGTCATACGGCTGTCATCGCGAGTCTGCATGCGGCGCGGCGCGCGCAACATGCAGTAGCGGTGCGTGCGAGCAGCGCGTGAACACGAGACCGCTCAAGCGGCGCAAGACCAGGTTTGGGGAAGAGCAACCGAAGCGGCACGCGAACGGCAGAACGCCTTTGCTGCACCGCCCGTTGAGAACGACGCATCATCTGGAGTTCCCCATGACAGATGTTCCTGAGAATAACGATGCGCACCGCGACGTGACGCCCCGGCACCGGGCAACGTCTCATCGCAGCGTGACGCATCCCCCAGGCATGCCTCTCCCGTTTTCGGCTTCGCGCAGGGCCTGGGTGCTCGGCTCGTGCGCGGCGGCGGCAGCGCTCGCGTTTGCAGGCGCGAGCCGCCCGTCTTCGTGGCTATCGTGGATCTCTCCCGCGTTTGCCGATACGCCGCCCGCGGGCGGCGGACTCGACGCCTTCCTCGCGCTCTCGCAGCGTCTCACCGGCCGCAGCAGCTTCGACGCCGTGCTCGGCAAACGTGTCTACGACGCGCTCGGCCATTCCAACAGCCAGTTCGCGCAGAACGTCGCCGCGCTCAACACGTGGCTGCAAGCTCATGGCGGCGTGCCGTCCGACACCGTGACGCAGGCACTGCAGACCGACCAGCCCGCGCTCGCGAAATCGGTCGACGCGATCATGCGCGCGTGGTATCTCGGCCTTGTCGGCGATGCACCGCACATCGAGGTGGTCGCGTATGAAAAAGCGCTGATGTTCGAACCGGTAAGCGACGTGCTCACGATTCCGTCCTACTGCCGCGACGTACCGTTCTACTGGACGCAGAAACCGGCGTCCGCCTGAGCGGCGTTCCGCCTGCGCGCGTTGCATCGTTTGAACCGGTGTGACGGCGCAGCAGCAAGGGCACAGAAGAGGGCAACAATGGCAAACACAAATTCCGCCGATATCGTCGTGATCGGCTCAGGCGTCGCCGGCAGTCTGGTCGCTCATCAACTCGCGCTCGCCGGCGCGTCGGTGATGCTGCTCGAAGCGGGCCCGCGCATTCCGCGCTGGCAGATCGTCGAGAACTTCCGCAACTCGCCGGCCAAGTCCGATTTCGCGACGCCGTATCCGTCGACGCCTTATGCGCCGCATCCCGAGTACTCGCCCGCGAACAACTATCTGATCCAGAAGGGCGATTATCCGTACAACTCACAGTATGTGCGGCTCGTCGGCGGCACGACGTGGCACTGGGCGGCCGCCGCGTGGCGGCTGCTGCCGTCGGACTTCCAGTTGCACAAGCTCTACGGCGTGGGACGCGACTGGCCGTATCCGTACGAAACGCTCGAGCCGTGGTATCAGGCGGCCGAGGTGCAGCTCGGCGTATCCGGGCCCGACAGTTCGATCGACCTCGGCTCACCGCGCTCGCAGCCGTATCCGATGCAGCCGTTGCCGCTCTCGTACATGGACCAGCGTTTCAGCGACGTGCTCAACGCGCAGGGCTTCAAGGTCGTGCCCGAGCCGGTCGCGCGCAACAGCCGTCCCTACGACGCGCGGCCGACCTGCTGCGGCAACAACAACTGCATGCCGATCTGCCCGATCGCCGCGATGTACAACGGCGTGATCCATGCGGAGAAGGCCGAGCAGGCCGGCGCGAAACTGATTCCCGAGGCCGTCGTGTACCGTATCGAAGCGGACAACAAAGGGCTCATCACCGCGGTCCACTACAAAGACCCGAACGGCAACAGCACGCGTGTCACCGGCAAGCTGTTCGTGCTCGCGGCGAACGGCATCGAAACGCCGAAGCTCATGCTGATGTCGACGTCCGACAAATTCCCGCACGGCATCGGCAATAGCTCCGATCAGGTGGGCCGCAATCTCATGGACCATCCGGGCACGGGCGTCACGTTCCTTGCCAACGAGCCGCTGTGGCCCGGCCGCGGTCCGATGGAGATGACCTCGATCGTCAACTTCCGCGACGGCGCGTTCCGCTCCGATTACGCGTCGAAGAAACTGCATCTGTCGAACGGCGTGCCGACCATGGGCGTGACCGCCGATCTGCTGAAAAAAGGCGTGACCGGCGCGGAGCTGGACCGGCAGATTCGCGACCGCGCGGCGCGCACGCTGAACATCAACAGCTTTCACGAGCATCTGGCGGAGCCGCAGAACCGCGTCGTGCCGTCGGCCGATCACAAGGACGCGCTCGGCATTCCGCAGCCCGAGATCTACTACTCGATCAACGACTACGTGAAGAAGAGCGCCGCCAACACGCACGAACTCTATGCGCAGATCGCAGCGCTGTTCGGCGGCACTGAAATCTCTTTCGACGATACCTTCGCGCCGAACAATCACATCATGGGCACGACGATCATGGGCAGCGATCCGGCGAATTCGGTCGTGGACGCGGACTGCCGCACGCACGATCACTCGAACCTGTTCATTGCCAGCAGCGGCGTGATGCCCACCGCGGCCTCGGTGAACTGCACGCTGACGATCGCGGCCTTGTCGCTGAAACTGGCCGACAAGCTCAAGCGTGAAATCTGAGCCCTGACCGGAGAGCCACCATGCTGAAGAATTCCTCTCGCGCGCAGCCGGACCCTGCGCTCAGGCACACCATGCCGCGCCGCCGCTTGGGCGGCGCGGCGCTGGCGGCGGCGTTTTCGCTGTTCGCGTTGTCGATTGCGTGGCACGAGGCGCATGAGCCGGGCGTGCCAGCGAGCGATGATCTGCCGATCACGCAGGCCCGCGCCGACGCCGCCGCGCAAGCGCCCAACGCCGCGCCCGCCGGTTCGGCCGCGAGCGATCTCGTCAAGCGCGGCGAGTACCTGACGCGCGCCGCCGATTGCGCGGCCTGCCATACCGCCGACAAATCGCGTCCGTTCGCGGGCGGCCTGCCGATCAGCACGCCGTTCGGCACGATCGTGACGCCGAACATCACGCCCGACCCCGACACCGGCATCGGCCAATGGAGCGACGCCGACTTCATGCGCGCGATGCACGAAGGCATCGGCAAGAGCGGCGAGCGGCTGTACCCGGCGTTTCCGTACACGGCGTACACGCGCGTGACCGAGCAGGATGTGCTCGCGATTCGCGCGTACCTGAATACGCTCACGCCGATTCACTACACGCCGCCCGCCAATAGCCTCAAGTTCCCGTTCAATCAGCGCTGGCTCATGATGTTCTGGAACATGTTCAATTTCACCGAGGGCCGCTTCGTTCCCGATCCGAAGCAGAGCGCCGAATGGAATCGCGGCGCGTATCTGGTCGAAGGGCTCGCGCATTGCGAGGAATGCCATACGCCGCGCAATTTCATGCAGGGCCTGAAGACGAGCGAGCGCTTCTCCGGCGCGGTGCAGGCCGGCTGGCATGCGTTCAACATTACGTCGGACAAGGTGAGCGGCGTGGGCGACTGGCGCGACGACGAACTCGTCGCGTATCTGTCGACCGGCGCGGCGCCGGGACGTGCGAACGCGGCGGGTCCGATGGGCGAGGTGGTTGCGAACAGCACGCAATTTCTGACGCCGGTGGATCTGCGCTCGATCGTCGTCTATCTGCGCTCGGTGCCGGCCGTGAGCGGCGGCGAGACGCGCCCGCGTCACCAGTGGGGCAATCCCGCCGACGACGTCACCGCGTTGCGCGGCACCACGATCACCGGCGTGAACGGCGCGCAGCTTTTCCTCGCCAATTGCGCGACCTGTCATAGCTGGACCGGGCAGGGCGTGGGGGCGAGCGCGCCGGGGGCGTATCCGTCGCTGATTCATAACACGACGGTCGGCGCGAGCAGCGCGAACAATCTGGCGATGGTGATTCTGCATGGCGTCGATCGCACCACCACGCACGCGGACGTGCTGATGCCCGCATTCGGCGACCATCTCGACGACGAGCAGATTGCCGCCATCACGAACTACGTGACGAAGCAGTTCGGCAACCCGCAGGCGACGATCACGGCCGGGCAGATCGCGAAGCTGCGCACGCAGCAGTGACGCGCAGTGACGCCGCGCGGACACGATCAGAACGCTGCGATAGCGGTGCAACGAGGCCGCAATGGAGTCGTAGTGAAGCCGTAATCACGCGGGAATGAAGCCGCAATAATGCGGCAGCCACCGTGACCGTCAGAACGGCGCAGCTCCGGCTAGGTACGCCGCGAATGCACCGTTCTGGTGTCGGTTTTGTGTCGTTTCATGCCAATTTCGCCAGTCCGCGTGCAACGATACGATAGGCACCGCGCATACGCATTCCCGTCTGCCGCATTATCATGAGTGGATGGATTCCGTACCCGTCAACTTCGTCCAGCATCATGCAGCCAACGAGAGCGGCCGCGATTTCGTGGTCGGCGATCTGCACGGCTGCGTCGATGCGCTGCGTTATCTGCTGCGTCAGATCGCGTTCGATCCGGCGCGCGACCGGCTTTTTTCGGTCGGCGATCTCGTGGATCGCGGCGAGCATTCCGAGCAGGCGCTCGCGCTGCTTGCGAAGCCGTGGTTTTTCGCGGTGCTCGGCAATCACGAGGACACGCTGTGCGCGGTCGTCGATGGCCGGTTGCGGCGGCAGTGGTGGTACGGCATCGGCGGCGCGTGGGCGGCGGATGTGCCCGACGAGCGCCTGCGCCAGTACGCGGAGCATCTGCGCACGCTGCCGCTCGTGCGCGTGATCGGCAGCGGCAAGGCGCGCATCAATATTCTGCATGCCGAATTTTTCGGCTCGGACGCCGAACTCGATGCGGGGAATTTTTCCGCCGAAACGCGCCAGCAACTGCTGTGGGGGCGCGAACTCGTGTTGGGCAACGGCGATCCGCTGCGGCAACGCGGGCTTTCGCTGACCTACTGCGGCCATACGCCAGTGCGCGACATCACGCAGATCGGCTCGCAGGTGTTCATCGACACCGGCGCGTTCGGGCCCGACGGCAAGCTCACGATCGTGCAGCCGCAGGCGCTGCGGCGCTGGTCGATCTCGGTCGAGGAAGCGCGCGCGGAAGGGGCCGCGGCGCTCGCGTTGCCCTGAATCTTCCAGGCCAGGCCTGGCCTGGCGCGCTGCGCGCTGTGTTCAGCCTCCTGCCTTTTCCCCGCTGTGTCAGCTTCAACCCACCTGGTTGAGTTCGAACACCATATCGACGGTCGCGCCGTTCCAGTTGTATTCCAGATACGCCGCGTGATGGCAGTCGCGCAACAGCGTCGTGCGAAACGCGGCGAGGCATTCGCCCGCGCTGTCGCGCACCGACGGATAAGCGATGCCCGGCGCCCCCGCTTCGCGCACCGCCCGCCCGAGCGCCTGGCCGGCCAGATAGTCGTGCGGCGACAGCACGGCGGGGTCGAGCGCGGCGTCGTGGCGCAGGTCGACCACCGTGCCTTGCGCGGCCACGGTGTAGAGACGCATCTGCTGACGCATCGGCGGCTCGGCGGTCGCCTCCAGAAATTTTCCGGTGTGATAGCGCGTTTCGGCGATCGCGGTGGCGCGCGAGCGCGCGCAGTAGAACACGCCGTAGGTGCCGTCCGAAAAGCGGCTGCCAAGCGGATTCAGATGCGTGAGCGCGGCCATGATCGGCCCGTAGCCGGGCCCGAAACGGCGTTCTTCGAGCGGTATGAGATCGAGTTCGCCGACCTCGGTGCGCAGGCGGTCGTTGGTCATGGCTTCGAGCGCGTAGAGCGCATCGAAATCTTCGGGCGAAGCGACCCGGTCGAACAGATTGACGGCCGGAAAGCGCGTCGGAATCACGCGATACGCGGGCGACCAGTCAAGCGCGGTGCTGGTCCAGCGGTCCTTCCAGTGCGGTTGTGTCACGCCCAGCCGCCTCGCATCGCGTCGAGATACTGGCGCACGGCCACGAGGTCGCTGATATTGCCCGCCAGCAGGCGGTCCAGCGCGCGCCGGCCGCCGAACGGCGGCGCGCTGTTGGGGCGTTTGATCCAGGTATCGGCGGCGCTCGGCTGCGGCAGCAGGATCTGCAGCGCCTTGTAGATGCCGAGCAGCAGGGACAGGCGCTCCAGCGTGTCGCGCGCGAGGCGGGCCGTCTCGGGCGACGCCTTCCATTTGAAGAACGTGGAGCGGCCCGGTGAGCCGAGCAGCACGATCTGCTCGTCGGCGTTCAGGTTCCAGTCGCGCGCGATGTTGAAGAACGCGCGCAGACCCGCGGCGGACATTTGCGTGAGCGTGGGTTCCGGAATGGGGCGCCGTAACGGCGCTTCGGACGGAGTGAGGCGAGCAGCGTGAGCCATGATCGGGTAAGTCCCTATGTGTACTTTAAACTGATATTAGTCCATAAATGGATTTTTGCAAGAGAATATAATCCCGGCTCGTTTTTACAGTCGTCGATCAGGAGAAGCAGGAGATGCGGGTTCGAGCAGTAGCAGCGGCGCTGGCCGTGTGGTGTATGTCGGAAGCGGCCATGGCGGCGGGTTATACGGAAGTGTGGAATCCGCCCGAGGCGAGTGCGCATGTCGCGAAAGGGGCACGGAAAAAGCCGGTGGAGGCGACGAAAAAGGCATCGGGTGGCAAAGCCGGCGCCAAGGCCGGCGCCGGCGTGCAGGCGAAGCAGGCGGCGAGCGTTCGGCACGGGGCGCCGCACGGTGTGCCGGGTAGTGCGGCGTCTGGCAGCAAGCTCGCGGTGCATGGCGGCGGCGCGAAAAAAGTCGCGGCGAGCGGCGGGGCGGGGAGCGTGAAGAGTGGCGCGAAGAGTCGGCCGCAGGGCGGCATGAAGGCTGCGGCTGCTGGCAAGACCCGAACGCATTCGACCATGACCGCGCAGGCTGCGAAGCGGCCCATGCAACCGCATGCGCAACTCGTCGAGACGAAACCCGCTCAGGGCAAGGTGATGCGTGCGAATTTCGCGCCGGGCCATACGGCGCGTCCGCATGCCGCCAAGGTTGCGGCGAAGCCGGCGGTTTCACACCCGAATTCCCACCCGAATTCCCACCCGAATCGGGCTACGCCCGCCGCGCAGATTACGCCGGCTGCGTCCGCAAACGTTAGCGGCATCGCGCCGATGGGCGCTGCCGCCGATCCGGCGACCGCCCGCAGCGGCTCGCTGCCGCCGATCATCCACTGAGCCGCTTACACGATACGGCGGCCGACGCGTTACCCCGTCGCCAACCCATTCGCCAGCAAGCGCAGCGTTTCCGCCGAGCGCGCCTCGCGCACCCGCGAATGCAGCGTTACGCGCGATTCCGGCAGCGTCGGCAAGCCGAGCCGCGCACCGACGTCGACGAGACCGTGCGGCGCAACCCGGCGCGCGAGCGGCGATACGGCGAGCCCCGCCGCCACCGCCGCCCCAACGGCGGCCACCCCGCCGCCGACAAAAACCTCCTGCCACTCAACGCCCGCCGCCGCCAGCGTGCGCAGTGCGACGTCGCGCACGTTGCACGGCGGGCTCAGCAGCGCCAGCGCCAACGGCTCGCCGGCGCGCGGCAGCCAGGCGGGCGTGGCGAGCCAGCCGAGCGGCTCGCTGAACAGCGTCTGCGCATCGTCGCGGGACGGCTCGTCCGCGCCATAGCGGACGATCGCCGCGTCGAGCCGGCGCTCATCGAATTGCGCGAGCAGCGCCGCCGACGTGCCCATATGCAGCTCGATCACGAGACCCGGATCGTGCGCGTTGAGCCGCCCGAGCAGCCGCGGCAGATCGGGCCCCGCGACATGCTCGCTGAGCCCGAGCACGAGCCGCCGCCGTTCCACCGACAGCGCGCCCAACGCGCGCTCGTGCGCGTTCAGCAGCTCGCGAGCCGCGCCGAGAAACGCGTTGCCGTCGGCGGACAGGCGCACGACGCGCGGCGTGCGCTCGAGCAACTGCTTGCCGAGATGTGCCTCCAGCCGCTTCAGCTTCAGGCTGACGGCCGATTGCGTGGTATCGAGCGCATCCGCGGCACGCGTGAAGCTGCGCAGATCGGCGACGAGAACGAACGCCCGCACCGCATCGAGATCGAGCACTTTCATTTCAGATGGATATGGATGAAATAGTCGAAGATATCTGTTTATTATGACTGAGCGCGCCTAAGCTGTGTTTAACCCAACACCGCAACAAGGAGCCCGTCATGCCGCTCACCCGAATCTCACTGCGCGCCGGCAAGCCGGCTGAATACCGCAAGGCGCTGACCGCCGGCATCCAGCGCTCGCTGGTGGACACGTTCAACGTGCCGCAGGACGACATGTTCATGCTGATTACGGAGCACACGCCCGACAATCTGATCTACGACCGGCAGTATCAGAACATCGAGCGTGGCGACGATTTCGTCGTGATCCAGCTCACCGTGAGCAACACGCGCACGGTCGAGCAGAAGAAGGCGCTGTATCGGCGGATCGCCGATGAACTCGCGAAGTCACCGGGCGTGCGGCGCGAGGATGTGTTCATCAACCTCGTCGAGGTGGAGAAGGAGAACTGGTCGTTTGGCAATGGGATTGCGCAGTATGCGACCTGAGCGTGAGCGAGGCGTTGTATCTTGGATGTGTCAGGCCCCTGCCTGTAACGGCTGGACCTCAACGGTGACGTGAGAGAGCCCCTTGAAGCGTCCGAGCACGGCGTGATAGAAGCGCGAGTCTCGCTGTGTTTCACCTGTTGCGACGGACACCACCGCACTCATGTGACCGGGCCCTACCCGCCATACATGCAGGTCGACAACCTTGTCGCCGCGATCCTCGATAGCGTGACGCACATTCTCTGTCATGCGTTGGTCGAGGCTCATGTCGAGCAGGATCGCACCAGTGTCGCGCATCAAGCCGTACGACCAGTTTGCGATGACCAGTGCACCGATTACGCCAGCGAGCGGGTCCATCCAGAGCCATCCGAATGCTCGTGCCAACACGAGGCCGATGATGGCGAGCACTGAAACCGCCGCATCCGCCATCACATGGATATACGCGGACCTGATGTTATGGTCGCGAGTCGCTGCTTCATGTGCGTGGTCGGGGTGTGCATGTTCTTCGAACTCGACTGTGTAATCGCCGTCCGGCATCCGCACGATGGCGGTGAAGGCGTGCGGCTCTGGAATGTCTTCCTTCGATTCCAGATAGCCGCCACGGTTCGCCATCGCGAATACCTGTTGTGTGCCATCGGGGCGAACCGTCGTAACCGCCACCGTTGAAGCGTCGAGTCGTGAACTCCCCGTCAATGGCGTAATGCGGAAGACAGGTGGTACGTCGGTCTCGAAGATGGAAACGGAAAACACACCGGATGCGGCGAAAATCTTCTGCCCTTCCTCGTCGTGAGCATGGTCATGATGACCATGACTGTGGGCATGTCCGTGACTATGTCCGTGGTCGCCGCCGCTTAATAGCCACACACTCGCCAGGTTGACGAGCAGCCCGACAATCGCGATGGGAATTGCTTCACCGAAATGAATCGGTACTGGCGACAGAAAACGCGATACCGCTTCGTAGCCAATCAGCATTGCAATCATCGCGAGCGCGATGGCGCTCGTGAATCCGGCCAGGTCACCGAGCTTGCCGGTACCGAAAACGAAACGGGAGTCGCCGGCGTGCTTGCGCGCGTAGGTATACGCAAGGGCCGCAATCAGCATTGCGCCGGCATGCGTCGACATGTGCAGACCGTCGGCGACGAGCGCCAGCGAACCAAACATACTCCCGCCGACGATCTCTACGAGCATCATCGCGCTACACAGCACAATTACGGCCCACGTCTTGCGCTCGTTCTTCTCGTGACCAGCACCCAGAAAGTTGTGGTCATGCGCGGCGCCGAAGGCGGCGTTTCTGAAATCACTCATTTTTGACTCTACTTGAAATAGCTGTGAACAACTTCGATGAGTTGTTCCGTCGCGCTGGCACCCTCTTCCTCGCCGTTTTCCGCGTCGACGAGGTGGTTCCTGATGTGGTCTTCCAGCACAACCGCGAGCAGACCGTTCATGGCTCCGCGACAACTGGTTATCCGTTGCAGCACGTCCGTGCAGCCGTGCTCTTCTTCGAGCGCCCGTTCGATGGCTTCGACCTGCCCCTTGATGCGGCGGACCCTGTTAAGCAGCTTCTTTTTTTCCTGAACCGTGTGACTCATCGCGCGCTCTCCAATACCCCGGTGGGGTATGTAATCGGGAGAGTTTATCATAGGGGGTGGGGGTATGGGTTGACGACTGCAATTCGAATGCGAGCGAGCCCGGCGTTCGTGTCCGGCTGACGTCTCCGGCAACTGTGTCGCCAGTCGCTACTATTCGGTCACACTATGGGTATTCAATCAATCGGTCTGCGAGAAGCTGCTGCCAGGAAGCGGTTAGGGAGAAACAAACAAAAGGCCGCTGCCCACGAGGGCAGCGGCCTTTCTTGCAACGAGTGAAGAATAGTCCGTTACGACACAAGCCAAGCCTGTCGATGTCTCGCTCTGCCGGGGCTTGAACTGCTCACGCCACCGTCGGCATTTGCGCTTATCCTCGGCTGGTTGTCATTCTTGAGTGCTGTTATTGGCCGGCGGGAGACTTTGTGGACGGAGTCGCCAGCGTGTTGTGGCTCCCGGGAAGGTTGGTGAGGGACGTCGCACTATTGCTCGTGCTCTTGTCCTGAGACTGGGCGGCCATGCCGCTGTCCGAGGTGGTGGCGCCCGGCGTGCCGTAGCCGCTCGTCGCATTGGTGGCGGCCGGAGACTTGGTGGTCGGGGTCGCGAGCGTGTTGTTCTGTGCATAAGCACTGCCCGACAACGCGAGTGCGGCGACGGCCGCGATTAATGTGCTGCTTGCCTTGTTCATGATTCGTTCCTCCTGATTGGACTGGAAGATTGACGCAGAAGACGATCTCCGCCTGCTGGACAATGAATTGCGCGATTACTGTGCCGCGTGTGATTTCGTCGCCGGCCAGATACGGCAGACGCCACGCGATTGGAATCCACGCGAACGAATTCATGCAGCCAGCATGCGCAGTTGAATTTGACGAGATCGCGATAACTGGCGACTGCGGCGACATGATCGCTCGGCGCCAGGAACAATGGAAAATATCCAATGGACCGATTTCCTGAAACGCTTCGGACAGTATAGGTCAAGCAGCGAATGCGTGCTGTGAGCGCCACAGGGTCGTCGGCGATCAACTGCCGTGGCCGAGCGTTCCCGGTTGCCGAAGAGCGCATCGTTATAATGATTCACGGTCCTTTCCGAATCCCAACTCGGACCTCCAACTTCTCCACACCATGCCCACCGACCGCACCGATTCTCGCCGCGAATCCCTCGAACTCGGCGGCTCCGTCTGGTTTCAGTACGGCACGCAGACGCTCGGTGGCGCGTCGCGTATTGCGCTGCTCGCGGCAATCGGCGAGACCGGCTCGATCACGAGTGCGGCGAAAGCGGTCGGCATCAGTTACAAAGGCGCGTGGGATGCCGTCGACACGATGAACAACCTCGCCGGCGAACCGCTCGTCGTGCGGATGACCGGCGGCAAGGGCGGCGGCGGCACCACGCTCACGCCGCGCGCGGTGAAGCTGATCGAGACGTTTCGCGCGGTCGAGCGCGAACACCGGCGTTTTCTCGAACGCGCGGGCGCGGCGATCGAGGGCTTCGCGACCGATTGGGATCTGATCGGCCGCATCGGCGTGAAGACGAGCGCGCGCAACCAGTTCTACGGCACCGTCTCGGCGATCACGCGCGGCAGCGTCAACGACGAAGTCGCGCTCGCGCTGCCCGGCGGCCAGACGATCGTCGCCGTGCTCACGCACGAGAGCACCGAGGCGCTAGGTCTGACCGAGGGCGTGGCGGCGTTTGCGCTGATCAAGGCGTCGTGGGTCGTGCTGCTCGTCGATGGCGAGGGCGAGGGCGGCGCGCCGCTCAAGCTGTCGGCGCGCAACCAGTTGCGCGGCACGGTGCAGAGCGTGAAGCGCGGGGCGGTGAATGCGGAAGTGTCGCTTGGACTCGAAGGCGGCGCGGTTATGACCGCGATCGTCACCAATGAAAGCGTCGATGTGCTCGGCTTGCAGGAAGGCGGGAGCGCGGTGGCCGCGTTCAAGGCGTCGAGCGTGATACTCGGTGTGAAGGATTGAGCGCCGGCACGGTGTGAGGGCGAAACGCGCGACAGGCGGTTAAAGCGAAAAATCGCGCGCTGACAAGCTGCACACACTGCACGCACTGCATACGCGGCCCACGAGGTCCGCGCTTGGCCCCTCACGACTCGCTGCGCGCATACCCCGCGAACGGATGGTCCTCGCGCACGCGGCCGTCGCTGACCTGCACGACCTGATCGCCGAATGCCGCAACGTCGTCGGGATCGTGCGTGATGAGCACCATCGGAATATCGAGCCGCGTCTGCAGATCCGACAGTTCGCGCCGCATGCGCTGGCGCAGCGCGATGTCGAGCGCGGAAAACGGTTCGTCGAGCAGAAGCAGGCGCGGCTGCGAAACCAGCGCCCGCGCGAGCGCGACGCGCTGTTTCTGCCCGCCCGAAAGCTGCACTGGATGATGGCCCGCGACACTCTTCAACTCCAACGCCTCGAGCCAGTAATCGACCTGCGGATGCGAGCCGCGCGCGCGCGGATTGAGCCAGCCCTGGTGCAGCCCGAAGCCGATGTTCTGCCGGACGTTCAGATGCGGAAACAGCGCGTAGTCCTGAAACAGATACGCGATCTGGCGCGCCTGCGGTTTCTGGTCGACCCCGCGCGCGCTGTCGAACAGCGTGGCGCCGTGCAGCGTGATCGACCCTTCGTCGGGGCGCAGCAGGCCGGCGATTGCCTGCAGCGTCAGGCTCTTGCCCGCGCCGGACGGCCCGAACAGCACGAGCCGCTGGGTGTTCGCGCTGAACGAAACGTCGAGCGTGAAGTGCCGCTCGGCGGTCTCGAAGGTCTTGCGGATAGTGACGTCGAGCGGCATCTCAGCGGGCCCTCAGAAGCGTGTGCTGCGGCACGAGCCGCCCGGCGAGCAGCAGGATCGTGACGCACGTCACCGAAGTCACGAGCACGAGGAGGTTCGCGGTGCTGTCGTCGCCGGCCTGCACGGCCGAATAGACCGCGACCGAGAGCGTCTGCGTGCGGCCCGGCAGGTTGCCCGCGATCATCAGCGTCGCGCCGAATTCGCCGAGCGCGCGCGCGAACGCGAGCAGGCCGCCGGCGAGAATGCCGCGCGCGGCGAGCGGCAACGTCACGCGAAAGAAGATCGCCGTCTCGCTGACGCCAAGCGTGCGCGCCGCGCGTTCGAGCTGCGGATCGACGGATTCGAAGGCGGCGCGCGCCGACTTCAGCACGAGCGGAAACGCGACCACCGTCGACGCGATCACCGCGCCCTGCCACGTGAACACGAGCTGGATGTCGAAGCGGTCGAGCCACGCGCCGATCACGCCGCGCCGGCCGAGCAGCACGAGCAGGTAGTAGCCGAGCACGGTGGGCGGCAGCACGAGCGGCAGCATCAGCAGCGAGTCGATCACGTCGCGCGCGCCGGAGCGCCAGCGCGACAGACCGAGCGCCGTCGCGACGCCGAGCACGAGATTGAGCGCAGTGGCCCAGCCCGCCACTTTCAGCGACAGCAGGAGCGGAATCCAGGCCTGTTGCATGAGCGTGTGTGATCCCGGTGAATCAATGCGCGGGCTTGAAGCCGTACTTCGCGAGCACACTCTGGCCGGCTGGCGAGAGCACGAAGTCGATGAACGCCTGGGCGTCTGCCTCGTGACGGCTGCCGTCGACCCGCGCGATCGGATAGGTGATCGGCGTTTGCGTCGGCAGACTCATCGCGACCTTGACCTTGTCCGGCATGATCGCGGCGTCGGTGCCGAACACGAAACCGGCGTCGACTTCGCCGCGCGCAACGTAGTCGAGGCTCTGACGCACGTTCGCGGCGAGCACGGCCTTCGCGCTCACCGCATCCCACACGCCCGCGGCCTTCAGCGCGCCTTGCGTATAGCGGCCGACCGGCACCGACGCCGGATCGCCGAACGCGACGCGCTTCACGTTCGCGGCCGTCAGATCGTTGAGGCTCGCGGGCGCGAAATGGCTGTCGCTCGGCACGATCAGCACGAGCGAATTGGCGGCGAAGTCACGCCGCGTGGACGGCACGATCACCTTTTGCGTGGCGGCCATGTCCATCGCCTTCTGGTCCGCGGACGCGAACACATCGGCGGGCGCGCCCTTGACGATCTGCTGCATCAGCACGTCGGACGCACCGAAGTTCATCAATACCTTGGTGCCCGGATGCTGCTGCTCGAACGCGTCGCCGACCGCCTTGAACGCGTTGGTCAGGCTCGCGGCGGCCGAAACCACAAGTTCATCGGCGTGGGCATTCACGCTAACCACAACGGAGACGGCGCTCGCAACGCAAAGCGCGTATTTCTTCAGATGGCGGGAGAGTGTCATGAAGGATCTTGAAGTGACGTGGACGGGAAGCAGCGGTTTAAAAACGCTATCGTAATATATGCGCGGTTATAGCGGTGCGCATGACAGGCGATCGGGCTGGGCGCTTCACATACCGCGTGAAGCGCTCATGGCCTTCGAGCGAGGTCTGCGGGAAACCGGGAGGAGCCTGAGAAAAGCGGCGGCGCGCCGCTCAGACGTGAGACGCGCGCTGCGGTTCGAGCGTATTGAGCGTTTGCGACAGCGGCGCTGCGGCCGGGCGGATGTCGCGCGCGGCCTTCCACTTCGCGCGGATGAACGGCCTGTCGTGGCCGGACACTTTCAGCGCGATATGTGTGACCCAGCGCTGGGTCGGCACATGCACGCCGTGCATCGTTCCCGCGAGAACCATCATGCTGACGGCGACCGGCAGCGCCGACAGACGGCCCGGCTCCGCATTCCACGCGATGCGCACGAACACGAGCGCCGCGAGCGCACCGACGAGACACCCGGTGACGGCTTCGGATGGCGAATGCGCGCTCAGCACGACACGCGACAAGCCCACCGCGATGCCGGCGGCAAGCCCCGCCAGCACGCCGAGCAGACGGACTGCGGGCCGCGCGGGCAACAGCATCAGGAAGAGCACGACCGGATAGACGGCGGTAGACAGCATCGCGTGACCGCTGACGCCGGTGAAATCGAGTTCCCGCACGCCGACGCCCCAACCGAGGAAGGCCAGCTTGGTCACGGTAACGACGCCGATAGCCGCGCCGAGCAACAGCAGCCAGCCGGCCGCGAGCCGCCACGAGTAGCCGAGCGCCAGCCAGAGCGCGATGGCGAGCGCAAGCGGCAACGTCATGCCGGCGCCGCCGAGGCTGGTGATCGAATACCACAGGTGGATCGGTAAATCGGGCATGGTAGAAACGCGACGCAGGCCGCGTGGAATCGGGTTGGAGCAAATCGAACCGGCACACGCGGCCGGCGCGAATTGCCGGCACAGTCCGGATCGATACAATCAGGATTAACCGCCAGTATAGACGGGTGTCGCTCGACGGTCTTGCCATGCACCACGCATTTACGCGCCAAATGTTGGCTGGCTAACGGGCGGTTACGGACGGGGGACGCGGGATTGGCGTGGGCTTTACGCAGGGCTTTTACCCGCTTCGTCGGGCGTCGAGAGAGTTTGACGGCGAGGCGGCAGCAAGGTTCGCCGAGGGAAAAGCGGAGGTGGATGAGTTTGCCGCGCCTCAGCGACGCACGAAGAATGATGTTATTGTGCATTGCACAACTTCTTGCGATCCGGCGTTTTTGCCGGTCTGCACCTGTCCCTTTTTGCGAGGTTATCGCCGATGGCAAAAAGCCTATCGAAAATCTGGCTGCGTGGTTTGAAGCGGCTGCTCGCGATTCAAACCGAACACGCGCAAAAGACCGCCAGGCGCGCGCCGACGCGACCCGTGCGCGCCGCTACCAACAAACCGTCGAGCAAGGCTCATCCGCTCAAGCCGGCCGCCGCCCTGCGCGTGCCGGTGAAGCGCGAGTCGCGGGTGCGTCCGCGCGCGACGGCGTGGGCGAGCGGCTCGTGGACGCGTTCGTTCCATTCCGCGCCGGTTGCGCCGGGCCGGCTCGTCAATCATCTGCAATACGGGCTCTATATCCCGTCGGGACACGCGCTCGAGGCGATGCCGCTCGTCGTGATGCTGCACGGCTGCACGCAGTCCATCGACGAATTCGCCGAAGGCACGCGCATGAACCTGCTTGCCGACCGCTACGGCTTTGCGGTGGTGTACCCGGAACAGTCGAAGCACGCGCACTCGCACCGCTGCTGGAACTGGTACGACGCCAGCGACAGCGCGGGCGGCGCCGAGGCGCACGCGGTGGTGTCGCTCGTGGACGCGCTCGTCGCGCAGCACGGTTTCGACCGCGAGCGCGTCTACGTGGCCGGGATTTCCGCGGGAGCGGGCCTGACGGCGCTACTGGCCCTCAAATATCCCGAGCATTTCGCCGCGGTCGCGCTGCATTCCGGCCCCGCTTTCGGCGAGGCCCGTTCGGGCATTACCGCGATGGACGTGATGCGGCGCGGCACGCGCCGCGAGCCGGTCGAGCTGGTCGACGAACTGGTGGATGTCGCGCAATACCCGGGCATGCCAGCTCTCATCATCCACGGCGACACCGATCACGTGGTCGCGCCCGTCAACGCGGACCAACTGGCGATGCAGTTCCTGCGGCTGAACCGGATGGTCGATGCGGATGGCGCGCGCCGCGCCGGTGAGATGCGCGAGGACCGCAAGGGCGGCGTCGTGATGCGCGACTATCTGCGCGGCGGGCGGCGCGTGGTGCGGGTGTGCCGCGTGCAGGGGCTCGGCCACGCATGGAGCGGCGGTGACGACGCGTTGCCGTTCCATTCCGCCAAAGGCCCGGATGCCAGCACGATGCTGTGGGAATTCTTCAAGCATCAGCGCCGCACGGACGCGGGCCGCATCGCGGAAGGCGCGGTCGCCGCGGCGTCATCGGCCGAACGGTGACCCCACAACAACACCTCGAAATGAACACTGGCGCGATACTAGGGTTTTCCCTATAATGCGGGTTATCCCTTAGGCGCAACACGCCTAGCTATCATTGCCGAGGTCGACCATGTATCTGCTTAGCCGTCTGTTCCTGTTTTTGACCAAGTCGCCGGACCAACTCGCGAAAGAGCGCGCTGACGCCTATCTCTCCGAAGCGACCGATCTCTACGATCTCGAATTCCGCATGCGCAAGCTGGACCGTGAAGCGAACGTGCGCCAGCCGTCGTGGATGAGCCAGCACTACGGCTAATCGCGCACTAACGTTGCGATAGTCAGACAAAACATCGGCGCGTGGTGAGGCGCCGGTGTCTGGGCAAACCGTTCAGGCTTGCCATATCGCGGGTTTTTCACCGTAGCCGCCAGCCACGCAGCCTTCGCGCGCAATCAGCAGGCTCGGATCAGGTAGCCGGATTCATCTGCCACAGCGCGTAATTCAACAGCGCCGCGTACGCGACCCAGATCACGTACGGCATCAGCAGCACACCCGCCAGACGGTCACGTCGCCAGAAGACGCAGGTCAGCATCACGATCAGGACCAGCAGGATCACGATATCGATCAGCGACGCTTCGGGCCGATGCAGGCCGAAGAACAGCCACATCCACGCTGCGTTGAACACCAACTGAACCACCCATAGCACGATCGCCGCGGTCAGGCCGTCGCGTTTCCACACGCGCCACGCGGAAAACGCCATCAGCACGTAAAGCACGGTCCAGACCGGCGGGAAGACCCAGTTCGGCGGATTGAACACGGGTTTCTGTAGCCCCGCATACCAGGCGTCCGGCAAGGACAGGCTCGCGGCCCAGCCGGCTGCCAGCGTCAAAATAAGAAACACGAGCAGCGACGGCAGACGGCGCATCTTCATCCCTCCAGACGTTTTTATTCGATGATGTAAGCGGGCACTCACTTGCCGAAGCGGACTGGCGTACGCTCGCGCGTGGTCGACGGTCGGCTCAGGATAATTCTCGCCTGGCATTGCCTCGCACCACGCTGGACGCCGCCAATCGTTCCAGGCTCGCCAGCCACGGCGCGTGAATCCATTTTGCCGGCAACTTCGCGAGTTGGGGAAGATAGTGTTCGATAAAGCGCCCGTCAGGGGCGAATTTTTCGGATTACGTGCCGCGTGCGCCAAATGCGCCAGCGCCCGCCCCTGTTGTGCAGGGTACGGGCGCTGTTCGCGATGGAGCGAGGGTGTCGTGCCGGTGGCGGTTCGTTGGCGGCGTGATCGCTTATGTCGTTGCCGATGCGGTTATCGGGGCAAAGGCCAACGGGATGTCCGGCGCAACAACCCGCCAACCCAGCTTAAACAACGTGCAGACGGACCGCGACGTTGTTGCGCGTGGCGTTCGAGTACGGGCAGACCTGATGCGCGGCGTCGACCAATTCCTTCGCCGAGTCCGCGGCCAGGCCCGGCAGCGAGATGCGCAGGTCGATGTCGAGCGCGAAGCCGCCTTTGTCGTTCGGACCGATGCCGACCTCGGCCGAAACCTGCGTGTCGGCCGGCAACACCTGCTTGTGCTGGCCCGCGACGAACTTCATTGCGCTCAGGAAACAGGCCGAGTAGCCGGCTGCGAAGAGTTGTTCGGGATTCGTGCCCGCTGCGCCGTTGCCGCCCAGTTCACGCGGCGCGGCCAGCTTCACGTCCAATGCGTTGTCCGACGATACTGCACGGCCGTCGCGGCCACCGGTGCTCGTTGCGCTTGCTTTGTAGAGGATGTTCATGGTGTTGCTCCTTGTCTGGGTTGTCAGGGGTTGCATACTTGCTGCTTCGTGCTGCTGCCGGTCTGGCAAGGTGCTGGCGAAGCGGCATGTCGTTAAGATAGTACACAAATAATTTGTGTGCAAATCAATTTTTGCATCGTTGCGAGAGCTAGTCTTTTGCAGTTATCGCACTACTGGTCCATGTAGTCGTTGAGCGTTGCGCGCAGGCGTGTCAGGTCGTCGCGCAGGCGCAGCAGGAAGTCGGGCGTTTGCTGGGTCGCGCAGAGAATTTCGGCGGGCACCTCGCGCGCCTGGCGCTTGAGCGCCTTGCCCGCGCTGGTGAGGCGGATGTAGACGAGCCGTTCGTCGTCGACGCCGCGCACGCGCTCGACGAGGCCCTGCGCTTCGAGGCGCTTGAGCAGCGGCGTGACTGTCGCCGGGTCGAGATTCAGGCGCGCGGCCATGTCCTTGACGGCGACGTCGTCGGTCTCCCACAGCACCAGCATCGCCAGATATTGCGGATAGGTAAGCCCGAGCTTCTCGAGTAGCGGCTTGTACGCTTTCGTCATCGCGAGCGAGGTCGAGTAGAGGGCGAAGCAGAGTTGTTCGTCGAGCGTGAAGGGCAGGGAGGGGCGCTGGGTCATGGTGCTTCTCGAATGGAAGAGCGTACAAATGGATTGCACACAAACCATTTTGCCGCAAATCGACGCTGACTGGCGAACGCAGGCGCAGGCGCAGGCGCAGACGCAGACGCAGACGCAGACGCAGACGCAGACGCAGGCGCAGGCGCAGGCGCAGGCGCAGGCGCAGGTGGGGAGAAGCGCGAAGGCGGGCGAAAGGGGCCCGGAAAAGCAGCCCGGAAAAAGCGCGGGCACCCCGGAGGTGCCCGCGTGTGAACTGTCGATCAGGCCGCGGGCTTGGTCGGCAGATCCGGCGTTTGCGGCGTCTGCACGCCGAAGCAGCCGCGGTATGTCGCGTAGAACGAGCAGTACAACATGGTCGTGACGATCATCGTGGCGGGCATCAGGACCGCGAACGCGAAGTCGGCCGCGCCGAGCGCCTGCATCAGCGCGGACAGCCCGAACGACACCACCGTCGCGACCGCGAACCACAGCGCGCCGAACACGATGAATGCGCCGCGATTTCGCCAGCAACTGACGACGCTGAAGAACATCGCCTTGACAGGCGGCACGTCATGCCAGGCGGAGAGAATCGGCGAGAACCAGAAGATCATCGCGACCGGCACATAAAACGCGAGCGCCGTGAGCACCGCGAGCGGGATGTTGCTGTTGGCGATCGTGTCCTGATCCATCGAGGCGTTGCCGAGCATCACCTTCAGCAGCATGCCGCCGTCGGCGAGCGCGGAACCGGCCAGCACGAGCGCCATCGCGACGACGTATAGCGCACCGAGCACCAGCAGCCGCCGCGTGACCACCGGGCCATACGAGTGAAAGCCGTCCACCAGAATGGTCGGGAACACCGGTTTGCCCGCGATCGTATTGCGGCACGCGGCCATGAAGCCGACCGCAACGCCGGGAATGAACAGCAGCGGCAACACGCCGCCGATCACCGGAATTTGCGCGACGAGCGTCATCACCAGCAGATAGGTAAAGAACAGCGTCAGGAACGCGAGCGGATTCTTACGGAACAGCCAGATACCTTGCCGGAACCATACATAGCCGGTTTTCGCGGGGACTTCGATCAGTTGCATGAGGTGTGGGTGCCTGGATGCGCGACGCCGGCGAGGCGCTCGCGCAGAATGCGTTCGAAATGGCCGGGGTCGTGCGGCTTGAGCAGCTCGGCCGCGCGGGGCAAGTGAAAATCATACAGGCGCGAGACCCAGAAGCGGTACGCGCCCGCACGCAGCATGTCTCCCCAGTGGCGGTTTTCCTCGGCGGTGAACGGCCGCACCGTCTGGTACGCGCGTAGCAGCGCTTCGGTGCGTGCCTCGTCGAGCTTGCCGGTGGCGAGGTCGACGCACCAGTCGTTGACCGTCACCGCGACGTCGAAGAGCCATTTGTCGCAGCCGGCGAAATAGAAGTCGAAGAAGCCGCCGAGCCGCACTTCGTGGCCCGTGTCCGGCGCGGCGTGCGCGAACATCGCGTTGTCGCGGAACAGGTCGGCATGGCACGGGCCTGCGGGCAGCGCGGCGTAATCGGCCGAGGCGAAGAACGCCTCCTGATGCGCGAGTTCGGACGCCAGCAGTTCGCGTTGCTCGCCTTCGAGGAACGGCAGGATGGCCGGCACGGTTTCGCGCCACCACGGCAGGCTGCGCAGATTCGGCTGATAGCGCGGATAGTCGCGGCCCGCGAGGTGCATGCGCGCGAGCATTTGCCCGACTTCGACGCAGTGCTCAACCCCCGGCGCGAGTTCCGGCTTGCCTTCGAGCTTCGTCACGATCGTCGCGGGTTTGCCGAGCAGCATGCCGAACAGTGCGCCGTCGTGGCGCGGCATCGGGTCTGGCACCGGCACGCGGTGAGCCGCGAGATGGCGCATCAGGTCCAGATAGAAGGGCAGTTGTTCGGCCGTGAGTTTTTCGAAAATCGTCAGCACGTATTCGCCGTGCGTCGTCGTCAGAAAGAAATTGCTGTTTTCAATGCCGGACGAGATGCCGCGAAACTCGACGACATCGCCGAGATCGTAGTGACGCATCCATTCTGCGAGTTGGGATTCGTTGACAGCGGTGAAGACAGCCATGCGGGAAACGTCGGTTCAGGTTGTTCGGGCTGGCGCGGTGCTGCCAGTGCGAAGTGTGGCGAATGGAGATTGCGGATTCGGTGTCGAACGACGCGCCTGCGCGCCGGGCTGGGTTCGATGGCAAACACGGCAAGCACAGCGAGTGCGGCGTCGCGATGTGGCAGGCGCCGCCTTCAGCGCTGATTTGCCGCTGAATTTACCAGCCAGCCACTGGAACAGATCACGCCGGCGAAGTCCAGGCCTCGCGAAGCCGGCGCGGCGGCCTGTGCCGGCCCGCCGCTCCCGCAAGCATCAATAGTGCAGATTCACCGAGGGCAAACGCGTGCTCGGACGGCCGCTGTCGTGGACAGTGGGCGACGTGTCGAGCGGCGCGCTCATCTGGTAGCGCGTGCCGAAGTTCGAATGCACGTTGATTTCGACCGGCTTGCCCTTGTCGCGGTATTCGGTGATTTCAGTGCCGTTCGGGCTGACCTCGTGGAAGCTCGGCGTGCGCGGAACGTCGTTGATGTCGACCTTCGAGCTGACCTGAGCGGCCGGACGATTGATCTTGTCCAGATCGGGCAGACCGGCCCGTTCATTGGCGGACTGGGGTGCATTGGCGGGCGGCGGTTCGTCGACGGGCTGGGCAGCCATCGCGGCGCTGCCGAAGGCGAGGACCAGCGCAGCGGCGATGGGAAGGAGCGGCTTCATGGTGATTCTCCAGGAGGATGCGCTGATTCTAGCAAATCCGGCCTCGCGTACGCGCGTCAAGCCTTATTTTGCGCCGCTTTCGCGCGATGTGCGCGGCGCTTGCGCGGTGCTCGTGGGAACCGCGTTGCAAGCGCCGCGACGTCATTCGGCGCGAGCGGGTTCCGTGGTAATGTCATCTCATCAATAGGGGTGAACGATGATGAACAACGATATCAATCAACGCACGGCGCAAACGCCCGCCAACAGCTTCCCGACCGAAGGTTTCGACGACGCGGCCGAGGCCGTCACCCGCCTCTCGGCGATCTACGAGGCGAACACGTCGTCTCTGCGCGATGCGTTCGCGCGCTATCGCCGCAACGAGCAGTTCGAGCATCGCGTGCGCGCCTGCTATCCGTTCGTGCGTGTCCGCACCGAGGTCAACACGCATGTCGATTCACGCCGCTCGTACGGTTTCGTCGCGGGGCCGGGCGTGTTCGAGACGACGGTCACGCGCCCCGACCTGTTCGGCAACTACTATCGCGAGCAGTTGCGGTTGCTCGCGAAGAATCATCATGTGCAGATCGAGGTCGGTGTGTCGGACCAGCCGATTCCGATTCACTTCGCGTTCGCCGAGGGCATTCACCTCGAAGGCGATCTGGACCGCGAGCGGCTGTTCCTGATGCGCGACATATTCGACACGCCGGACCTTGCGCTGCTCGACGACCGCATCGTCAACGGCACGTACGAGCCGATGCCGGGCGAGCCGCATCCGCTCGCGCTCTTCACGGCGGCGCGCGTCGACTTCTCGCTGCACCGGTTGAAGCACTACACCGCGACGTCGCCGACGCATGTGCAGAACTACGTGCTGTACACGAACTATCAGTTCTATATCGACGAGTTCGTCAAGCTCGGCCGCACGATGATGGCCCGTACCGACGACGAGGAACTGCGCGCGTACCGCAGCGAATACACGTCGTTCGTCGAGCCCGGCGACGTCGTCACGTACAACGAGAATCTCGGCGAGCAGGCGCAGGAGGGCACGCCGCCGCCGCGTCTGCCGCAGATGCCCGCGTATCACCTGAAGCGCGCGGACGGCAGCGGCATCACGATGGTCAACATCGGGGTCGGGCCGTCGAATGCGAAGACCATCACCGATCACATCGCGGTGCTGCGTCCGCACGCGTGGATCATGCTCGGTCACTGCGCGGGTCTGCGCAACACGCAGCGTCTCGGCGACTACGTGCTCGCGCACGGCTATGTGCGCGAGGATCACGTGCTCGACGCCGATTTGCCGCTGTGGGTGCCGATCCCGGCACTCGCCGAAGTGCAGGTGGCGCTCGAGCGCGCGGTCGCGCAGGTCACGCAGCTCGATGGCGTCGAACTGAAGCGCGTGATGCGCACGGGCACCGTGGCGAGCGTCGATAACCGCAACTGGGAGCTGCGCGATCATCGCGAGCCGGTGCTGCGGCTCTCGCAAAGCCGCGCGATCGCGCTCGACATGGAAAGCGCGACGATCGCCGCGAACGGCTTCCGTTTCCGCGTGCCGTACGGCACCTTGCTATGCGTGTCGGACAAGCCCTTGCATGGCGAACTGAAGCTGCCGGGCATGGCGGATCAGTTCTATCGCGCGCAGGTCGATCAGCATCTGCAGATCGGCGTGAAGGCGATGGAGATATTGCGCACGAACGGGCTGCATCGCTTGCATAGCCGCAAGCTGCGCAGTTTTGCGGAGGTGGCGTTTCAGTAAAAGTGGGCGGCGCGGTTTGCGGTGGGTTGCATCACATCTGCCCAAACCCCGTCAGCCCGATCAAACTTCCGGCTGCCAGCAGCCACAGCGGATGAATGCGTGTTTTCGTCGCCATGACCGCGGTGAACGCGGTAATGGCCCACGCAATCGCGGTCGGGTTCGATGCTCTCGCGATCAGCGCCGCGCTCGCCGCGACGAGGCCGGCCGTCACCGGCACGAGTCCCAGTTGCGCATAGCGCCGCCACGGACGGTCCTTGAAGCGGTCCCACGCATGCAGCGCGAGGATCGTCACGAGCGACGACGGCCCGAACTTCGCCACCGAGGTCACCAGCATCCCGGCCCAACCGGCCACATGCCAGCCGACCAGCGTGACGACCATCAGGTTCGGCCCGGGCGCGGCCTGCGCGAGTGCGAACAGCGCGCTGAATTCGCTGGCCGGCATCCAGTGATGCACGTCGACCACCTGCCGCTGCATCTCCGGAAGAATCGTATTGCCGCCGCCGAACGCGAGCAGCGAAAGCTGGCTGAAGATGACGGCGAGAGCGATGAGCGTGTCGTTCATCGCGCGCCTCTCGCCGCGAGGTAGATGCTGAGCGGCGTGAGTACGAGCATGGTCGGCAGCAGCGGAAAGCGCAGGATCGCAATCGCGACGAAGCCGAGCACGGCGATGAGCGCGGCCATCGGCTTGTTGCGCAACGGCAGCACGATCTTGACCGCCATCGAGATCAGCAGGCCGGACGCCGCCGCGGCGAGCCCGGCGAACAGATGGCGCACGTGCGGATCGTTCTGCGTGTGCTCGTAGAGCACGCCAAGCCCGATCACGACGAGCGAAGGTCCCGCGATGAGACCGAGCAGGCCGGCGAGCGCGCCGGGCACGCCGCGAAAGCGCATGCCTATCGCGACCGAGAGATTGATGACGTTACCGCCGGGCAGAAACTGGCAGAGGCCGAGCAAGTCGGTGAATTCCTCGGAGGTCAACCAGCGGCGTTGTTCGACGAGTGCGCGGCGCGCGAGCGGCAGCGCGCCGCCAAATGAAATCAGCCCGAGGCCGAGAAAGCCGCCGAAGATGTCCCGCAAGGTTGGCGTAGGCGCCAGTGCGGGTTCGGACGAGGTGAGTTCGTGGTCCATATGCGCTTCACGTTTGCTTTGCGCCGAGGCGGGCAGCAAGGCAAACGTGTCATCCCATCACAGATAGAACATCCTGTCCTCATCCGACTTGACCGGATGCGCTTCGGCTTCCTCGTGGTCTTCGTAGAACTTCAGCACCGCTTCGAGCACCTGGTCCGGGTCGTCGATCACCTGCATCAGATCGATGTCGGTCGGATTGATGAGGCCCATGGGAATGAGCGCGCTCTTGAACCACGCGAGCAAGCCTTCCCAGAACTCGGCGCCCACCAGAATGATCGGCACGTGGCGCGACTTTTTGGTTTGAATCAGCGTGAGCACTTCGGCGAGTTCGTCGAGCGTGCCGAAGCCGCCCGGCATCACAATCACCGCGTCGGAGTTCTTCACGAACGTGACCTTGCGCGTGAAGAAATGGCGGAAGCGCAGCGAGATGTCCTGCCACTGATTGCCCGATTGCTCGTGCGGCAGCTCGATGTTCAGACCGACCGACGGCGCCTTGCCCGCATGCGCGCCCTTGTTGGCTGCTTCCATGATGCCGGGGCCGCCGCCGGAGATCACCGCGAAGCCAGCGTCCGAGAGTTTGCGTGCGATCTGCGTGGCGAGTTTGTAGTACGGCGAGCTCGGTTTCAGGCGCGCCGAACCGTAGATGCTGACTGCCGGGCGTATCTCCGAGAGGTATTCGGTCGCCTCGATAAACTCTGCCATAATCGTGAACATCTGCCACGATGCGCGGGCCTTCTTGGCCGTTGCGCGCTCTTGATCTGCGAGTGATCGCAGACTCGGAATCACTTTTCTCTTAGTCATAATGCCTGAAGAACGAAGCCTTGAAGGTAAGACCCTGCTGTTGGTCGACGGTTCGAGTTATCTGTACCGGGCCTACCATGCGATGCCTGATCTGCGCGGCCCCGAGGGTGGCCCGACGGGTGCGCTCTACGGGATGATCAACATGCTGCGGCGCATGCGCAAGGAAGTCACAGCAGAGTATAGCGCGTGCGTGTTCGACGCCAAGGGCAAAACGTTTCGCGACGACTGGTATGCCGACTATAAGGCGAACCGCCCTTCGATGCCGGACGACCTCTCGCGCCAGATCGAGCCGATTCACGTCGCGGTGCGCGCGCTCGGCTGGCCGCTGCTGATGATCGAAGGCGTCGAGGCCGACGACGTGATCGGCACGCTCTGCACCGAGGCGGAAAAGCTCGGCATGAACGTGATCGTCTCGACCGGCGATAAAGACCTTGCGCAGCTCGTGTCGGATCGCGTCACGCTCGTCAATACGATGACCAATGAAACGCTCGACCGCGACGGCGTGGTCGCGAAGTTCGGCGTGCCGCCGGAGCGCATCGTCGATTATCTCTCGCTGATCGGCGATACCGTCGACAACGTGCCGGGCGTCGACAAATGCGGCCCGAAAACCGCGCTCAAATGGCTCACGCAATACGACTCGCTCGATGGCATCGTCGAGCATGCGAGCGAGATCAAGGGCGCGGTGGGCGAGAACCTGCGCCGCGCGCTCGACTTCCTGCCGATGGCGCGTAAGCTCGTGACCGTCGAGCGTCATTGCGATCTGACCGGCCATCTCGTGTCGATCGCGCAAAGCCTGCCGAGCCAGCCCGAATCGCGCGAGGAACTGCGCGACCTCTTCATGCAGCATGGCTTCAAGACGTGGCTGCGCGAAGTGGAAACCGCCGATGAGGTGGAAGGCCCGCAAACCGACACGCCGCCCGCGCTCGCGGTGGATCAGGAGCGCCACTACGACACCGTGCAGACGTGGGAGCAGTTCGACGCGTGGCTCGAAAAAATCAACGCGGCCGCGCTGACCTCGTTCGACACCGAGACCACCTCGCTCGATCCGATGACCGCGCAGATCGTCGGCTTGTCGCTCGCGGTCGAAGCGGGCCGCGCCGCCTATGTGCCGCTCGCGCATCGCGGCCCGGACGCGCCCGAGCAACTGCCGCGCGACGAAGTGCTCGCGAAGTTGAAGCCGTGGCTCGAAAGCGAGGACCACAAGAAGGTCGGCCAGCATATGAAGTACGACGAACAGGTGCTCGCGAATTACGGCATCGAAATGCGCGGCGTCGAACATGACACGCTGCTGGAATCGTACGTGCTCGAATCGCATCGCTCGCACGACATGGACAGTCTCGCGCTGCGCCATCTCGGCGTGAAGACGATCAAGTACGAAGAGGTTGCGGGCAAGGGCGCGCAGCAGATCGGCTTCGACGAAGTCGCGCTCGACAAGGCCGCCGAATACGCGGCCGAAGACGCGGACATCACGTTGCGTCTGCATCAGGCGATGTATCCGCAGGTCGCCGCGGAGAAAACGCTCGACTACGTGTATCGCGCGATCGAACTGCCGACTTCGCGCGTGCTGCGCAAGATGGAGCGCACGGGCGTACTGATCGACGCGGAGAAGCTGCGCCAGCAGAGCAGCGAGATCGCCACGCGTCTGATCGAACTCGAAGGCGAGGCGTACGAACTCGCGGGCGGCGAATTCAACCTCGGTTCGCCCAAGCAGATCGGCCAGATATTCTTCGAGAAGCTCGAGTTGCCCGTGGTCAAGAAGACGCCGAGCGGCGCGCCGTCCACCGACGAAGAAGTGCTGCAGAAGCTCGCCGAAGACTATCCGCTGCCGAAAATCCTGCTCGAACATCGCGGCCTGTCGAAACTCAAGTCGACCTACACCGACAAACTGCCGCGCATGGTCAACGCGCAAACGGGCCGCGTGCATACGAACTACGCGCAGGCTGTCGCGGTGACGGGGCGGCTCGCGTCGAATGATCCGAACCTGCAGAACATTCCCGTGCGCACCGGCGAAGGCCGGCGCATTCGTGAGGCGTTCATTGCGCCGCCGGGGCACAAGCTCGTGTCCGCCGATTATTCGCAGATCGAATTGCGCATCATGGCGCACATTTCCGGCGACGAATCGCTGATGCGCGCGTTCTCGCACGGCGAGGACATTCACCGCGCCACCGCGGCGGAGGTCTTCAGCGTGACGCCGCTCGAAGTGTCGAGCGATCAGCGGCGCATCGCGAAGGTCATCAACTTCGGTCTCATCTACGGCATGAGCGCGTTCGGCCTCGCGTCGAACCTCGGCATCACGCGTGATGCGGCGAAGATGTATATCGACCGCTACTTCGCGCGTTACCCCGGCGTCGCGCGTTACATGGAAGAAACGCGTACGAGCGCGAAGGCGAAGGGCTACGTCGAAACCGT
Source organism: Paraburkholderia susongensis (assembly GCF_900177725.1). GTDB lineage: Bacteria > Pseudomonadota > Gammaproteobacteria > Burkholderiales > Burkholderiaceae > Paraburkholderia > Paraburkholderia susongensis. The sequence continues at coordinate 72,016 of NZ_FXAT01000017.1, forward strand.
GTTCGGCCGCCGCCTGTGGCTGCCCGAGATCAACGGCGGCAACGGTCCGCGCCGCCAGGCCGCCGAGCGTGCCGCGATCAACGCGCCGATGCAAGGCACCGCCGCGGATCTCATCAAGATGTCGATGATCGCCGTGCAGAAGTGGATCGAAGACTCGAACATCGGCACGCGCATGATCATGCAGGTGCACGACGAACTGATTCTCGAAGTACCCGACGCCGAGTTGTCCGAGGTGCGCAAGCGTCTGCCCGAACTGATGTGCGGCGTCGCCGCGCTCAAGGTGCCACTTGTCGCCGAGGTCGGCGCGGGCATGAACTGGGAGGAAGCGCATTGACGCGCCGGTGACATGCGCGCGATAACGTCGTTCGCATGTCACACATGTGCATTGATGACTTGTGGCAACACGTGCGGGTCGAGGACAATCGCTGCAGGACGGCGCATTCGTGCGCAGCGTCGCGACGGATAATTCATCGGCTACACGGAGAGTTCAATGCATCGATTTATCGTCGTTGGCGGAGGTGCGGGCGGGCTGGAACTGGCGACACGCCTTGGCGATCGCTACGGATCCGGCAAGCGCGGGAGCGAGGCGCGGGCGCAGGTGACGCTGGTCGACCGCTATCCGACGCATATCTGGAAGCCGCTGCTGCATGAAGTGGCTGCGGGTAGCATGGACCCGTTCACACAGGAACTCGAATACGCGGCGCAGGCGCGCTGGCACGGTTTCGAATTTCAGCAGGGCGAGCTGACCGGGCTCGACCGCGCGAACCGGCGCGTCACGCTTGGCACCGTGCTCGACGAAGACGGTGCCGAACTGCTGCCCGAGCGCCAGCTCGAGTACGACACGCTGATCATTGCGATCGGCAGCACCACGGCCTTTTTCGGCGTGAAGGGCGCGGCCGAATTCTCCATTGCGCTCGATACGGTGGGTCAGGCCGAGCGCTTCCGCAAGCGCCTGATCGCGGCGTGCATGCGCGCCGAGCATCAGGCGCACGAGCCCGTCGAGTCGAGACCGGGGCCCGGCACCTGGTCGTCGAGCGAGCCGCGCATTCAGGTGGCGATCGTCGGCGGCGGCGCGACCGGGGTCGAGCTGTCGGCGGAATTGCGCAACACCGCGCAGGTGCTGTCCGCGTATGGCTTGCACAAGCTCGATCCGCGGCATGACGTCGGCATCGTGCTGATCGAGGCGGGTCCGCGCATTCTGCCTGCCTTGCAGGAGCGCGTTTCCACGGCCACCGCCGAATTGCTCACCAAGCTCGGCGTGAAGCTGATGATCGGCGAAACGGTGGCCGAAGTCGCGCCCGGCTTTATCCGCACCGCGAGCGGCCACACCGTGCGCGCCGATCTGACCGTGTGGGCGGCGGGCATCAAGGCGCCGGCGGTGCTGAGCCAGCTCGACGGGCTGCCGGTCAACCGGCTCGGCCAGCTCAACGTGCGCCGCACGCTGCAAACCGAAATCGACGACAACATCTTCGCGCTCGGCGATTGCGCGGCCTGCCAGTGGCCGGGCAACGAGCGCAACGTGCCGCCGCGCGCGCAGGCCGCGCATCAGCAGGCGAGCTTCCTGCTGAAGGCTCTGGCGGCGCGGCTCGACAACAAGCCGTTGCCGGAATTCACCTATCGCGACTTCGGCTCGCTGGTGTCGCTCGGACATTTCAGCGCGGTCGGCAATCTGATGGGCGGGGTGATCGGCGGCAACATGCTGATCGAAGGGCTGTTCGCGCGCTTCATGTACATGTCGCTGTACCGGCTGCACATCGCCGCGCTGCACGGCTATCCGCGCATGGTGCTCGATACCTTCGCGCACTGGCTGCGCCGCACCACGCTGCCGCGCGTGAAGCTGCACTGAGGCGCGCGGGTTCTCTGCGCGGCGGTATCTGCAACGGGATGCGCGCAGGGCGTATCCTGTTGCCTCGAACAATTCATCGAGGAGCGCCGCATGCTGAAACCTGAAATCGACAGCCTCGTCCCGCACGTTCCCTTCAACCGGCGTACCTTCATCAAGGCCGCACTCGGCACCGGTTTCGCGGCGGCCGTGCTGCCGGTCTCGGCACAAACCATCCATACCGACAGCGACGGTCTCGAAGCCGGCGAGGTCGCGTTTCATTCGGGCGGCACGCTGGTGCCGGCCTATCGCGCGCAACCGAAAGGCAAGACGCATTTGCCGGTGATCCTCGTCGTGCATGAGATCTTCGGCGTGCACGAGCATATCGCCGACGTCTGCCGGCGCTTCGCGAAGCAGGGCTATCTCGCGATCGCGCCGGACCTGTACGAGCGCGAGGGCGATCCAACCGTCTACACGAGCATGCAGCAGCTCAACGAGCAGTTGGTCAGCAAGGTGCCCGACGAGCAGGTGCTGGCCGATCTCGACGCCGCCGCCGCGTGGGCAGGCGAGAACGGCGGCGACCTGAAGCGGCTCGGCGTGAACGGCTTCTGCTGGGGCGGACGTATCGCGTGGCTGTATGCCGAGCACAATCCGCGCGTGAGGGCTGGCGTCGCCTGGTATGGCCGCGTGAGCGGCGCGAAAAATGCGATGACGCCGGCCAACCCGATCGATCTTGTCGCCGACCTGCATGCGCCGGTGCTCGGCCTGTACGGTCGCCAGGATCAGAGCATCCCGCAGGACACGCTCGAGCAGATGAAGCAGGCCATCGCGCAGGGTCCGCAAGCGGGACGCGGTTCGCAGTTCGTCGTCTATGACGATGCGGGCCATGCGTTTTTCGCCGATTACCGGCCGAGCTATAAGAAGGCCGACGCGGAGGACGGCTGGCGCCGCGCGCTGGTGTGGTTCAAGCAGCATGGGGTGGCTTGAGGCGCTGTCTTCGTCAGCGTCTTGCCGATCCGGCGCATCGATCCGAGGAAGCGATGTCGAAGAGTCCGAAGAAAAAGCCGTTGCCGCGTTGAAGCGGCAACGGCTTTTTTGCGTCGTGTGATCTGCGGTAGCTTGCGCTCAGCCCAACTCAGCTCAGTTCAAGGCAGCTCAGGGATTGGGTCCCGTTGCCACCGGCCGCTTCGGATCGGAACTCCATTCGCTCCACGACCCCGCATATAACGCGGAGCCATGCATGCCGGCGATCTCCATGGCGAGCGAATTCACGCATGCGGTTACCCCCGAGCCGCATTGCAGCACCACGTGTTCCGGTGGCGTGTCGCCGAGCAGCGCGTGGAACTCCTCGCGCAGCGTGTGCGCCGGTTTGAAGCGGCCGTCGGCGGTGAGGTTGTCCTTGAAGAAGCGGTTGAGCGCGCCTGGAATATGGCCGCCGACGCGGTCGAGCGTCTCGTTTTCGCCGCGATAACGGTCGGCCGCGCGTGCGTCGACCACCACGCGCTCCTTCGAGCCGAGATTGCGCTCGACCGTCTGCGCGTCGACGGTGACAGCGAGCGGCGCGGCCGCGCTGAAGTCGCCGGTGTTCTGCGCCGGCACATCCTGCGTCAACGGCTGCCCGGCGGCCTGCCAGGCCTGTAACCCGCCGTCGAGCAGCGCGACCGCGTCATGCCCGAGCCAGCGCAGCAGCCACCAGACGCGCGCCGCGTACATGCCGCCTTGCGCGTCATAAGCGACTACCTGCTGGCCTTGTTTCAACCCGCGCGACTCCAGCGTTTCGACGAGCCGCGCGCGATCCGGCAGCGGATGCCGCCCATTCGAGCCGTTCTTCGGCCCGGACAGGTCGCGGTCGAGATGCAGATAATGCGCGCCCGGCAGATGGCCGGCCAGGTACGCCTTTTCGCCTGCTTCGGTATCGGCGAGATCGAACCGGCAGTCAAGGACGAACACGCTGCCCGGCGCGGCCGCAAGCCGTTCGGCGAGGTTGGGCGCGGAGATCAGGGTGGTGTGGTGAGTGTGGGGCATGGCGTCTCCTCGATGCGGGCGATGGCGGCTGCGGCCGTGCGTTTTGGCGCGACGGGCGGATGACCGGTCTATGTTGGTAGTCTAAACAAAAAAAGACGGGCGAAACCCGTCTTTCCTTGCATTGGCTCATGCACCGAAGGCCGTGACTCAGATCGTGCCGAGTTCGCGGCGCAGAAACTCGTGGAAGTGCTGCATGCCGTCTTCCATCGGGCTCTGATACGGACCGACCTGCGACTCGCCGCGTTCCATCAGTGCGCGGCGGCCGGCGTCCATGCGCTCGGCGATTTCGTCGTCTTCGCGGGCCGTTTCCATATAGGCGGCGCGCTCGGCTTCGACGAAGTCGCGTTCGAACAGCGCGATTTCCTCAGGGTAATAGAACTCGACCACGTTGGTGGTTTTCTGCGGACCGCGCGGAATCAGCCACGACACGACCAGCACGTGCGGATACCACTCGATCATGATGCCCGGGTAGTACACCATCCAGATCGCGCCGAATTCGGGCGGGTTGCCATCGCGAAAACGCAGCACTTCGTCGTGCCACTTCCGGTACGTCGGGCTGCCCGGCTGCTCGAGCGCCTTGTGCACGCCGACCGTCTGCACGCTGTACCAGTCGCCGAATTCCCATTGCAGGTCGTCGCAATTGACGAAGCTGCCGAGGCCCGGATGGAACGGCGCGACGTGATAGTCCTCCAGATAGACCTCGATGAAGGTCTTCCAGTTGTAGTTGCACTCGTGGACTTCGACGTGGTCGAACATGAAGCCCGAAAAATCGAAGTGCTGCTTCGTGCCGAGGCGTGCCAGATCTTTCGCGACGTCGCGACCCTGCGCTTCGAACAGCAGGCCCTGCCAGTTCTGCAGCGGCGTGGCGGCGAGGTTGAGGCAGGGGTTGTCGGCGAAATGAGGCGCGCCGAGCAGTTCGCCCTTCAGGTCGTACGTCCAGCGGTGCAGCGGACAGACGATGTTCTGCGTCTGGCCGCGGCCGTTGAGCATGATGGCTTGCCGGTGGCGGCACACGTTCGACAGCAGCTCGACTTGCGACTGCTGGTTGCGGACGAGCACCCGCCCCTCGCGTTCGCTGGGCAAGGCAAAATAATCCCCCGCATCGGGCACCATGAGATCGTGGCCGATGTAGCGAGGACCTTTCTTGAAAAGGGTGTCGATTTCGCGCGTAAGAAGCGCTTCGTCAAAGTAAGCCGTGACTGGCAGCTGGCTGTGAACAGACCGCAACTGCAATGCATTGCTCAGATTGGACATTCCCACTCCCGATGAAGACGTGAAAGCAGTGAACAACCCAACCATCGAAGATTCGATTTAGGGAGCCCAAGATTATACCTGTTTCCCCCTGTCTGGGGCGCTTAAGTGACTGATTTGGGTCAAAAATGTCGGGAAAGTTCGGCATTTTCGCCGCAGACCCGGCGGTTTTTTTCTGCGAGACTTCAGGGTCGACGCTGCGGCGAAGCGTGGTCAAAACGGGGTGGGAAGGCGGGGATGACGGTGGCGAGCGGATCGGAAACGCCGCTTTTGCCGTAGAATGTCCGACTTGTTTTAATTTTGCGACTATTCATGGCGAAGACCGCATCGAAAGATACCGCCGCAGCGCCAGCCGAAGGCGCCGACGCCACGCCGCTGCCGCAGAGCTACGAGGCAGCGCAGGCGGAGCTGGAAGAGCTGGTTGCGCGCATGGAAGGCGGCAGCCTGAGCCTCGAGGAGTCGTTGGCCGCGTACCGGCGCGGGGCCGCGCTTGTCGCGTTCTGTCAACAGCAGCTCGAAAAGGTCGAGCAGCAGGTGCGCGTGCTCGACGGCGAGACGCTCAAGCCGCTGCCCATGAATACCGCAGGCACAGCCGCTACTGAAAGCGGGGACGACCTATGACATTCGAACAATGGACGCGCTCGGTGCTCGAACGCGTCGAAACGGCTCTCGAACACTATTTGCCGGCCGAAACGACCGAACCCGCCCGGCTGCATGAGGCGATGCGCTATGCGGTGCTCGGCGGCGGCAAGCGGGTGCGGCCGCTCCTGTGCCACGCGGCCGGCGAGCTGACCGGCGCACGCGCCGAATGCCTCGACGCGGCGGCGGCGGCGCTGGAAATGATCCACGTGTATTCGCTCGTGCATGACGACATGCCGTGCATGGACGACGACGAACTGCGTCGCGGCAAGCCCACGGTCCACGTCAAGTATGACGAAGCGACCGCGCTGCTGGTGGGCGATGCGCTGCAATCGCAGGCTTTCGTCGCGCTGACTTCGGATGTGCTGAGCGCGCCGCAGCAGGCATCGCTCGTGCGTGAACTCGCGCTCGCGAGCGGCTCCATCGGTATGTGCGGCGGGCAGGCCATCGATCTGGCGAGCGTCGGCCATACGCTGACGCGCCCGCAGCTCGAAACCATGCACCGCATGAAGACCGGTGCGCTGCTGCGCGCAGCAGTGCGCATGGGCGCACTGGCGGGCGAAACGCCGGATGCGCAGGCGCTGGTTTCGCTGGACGCCTACGCCGCCGCGGTCGGCCTCGCGTTTCAGGTCGTCGACGACATTCTCGATGTCACGACCGACTCCGCGACGCTCGGCAAGACCGCCGGCAAAGACGCGAAGGACGGCAAGCCGACCTACGTGTCGATTATCGGGCTCGACGCGTCGCGTGCACTCGCGGCGCAACTGCGCAGCGACGCCCACGCCGCGCTCGCGCCGTTCGGCGCGCGCGCGCAGCGTCTTGCCGAACTGGCCGACCTGGTGGTGAACCGGGTGAGCTGAACGCGAAAGCCCGCCGCCGCGCACCTTCTGTCCCCGGGTGCATGTATGAAGTGCGGGCGCGTAAGTTTTCCTACAATGGAACGACGATGTACGACTTGCTGAAAACCATCGACGACCCGGCGGCTCTGCGCCGCCTCGATCGCCGCCAATTGCAACCGCTTGCAGACGAGTTGCGTGCTTTTGTGCTCGACAGCGTATCGCAGACGGGCGGCCATCTTTCGTCCAACCTCGGCACGGTCGAGTTGACCATCGCTCTGCATTATGTGTTCGATACGCCGCACGACCGGATCGTCTGGGACGTCGGCCATCAGACCTATCCGCACAAGATTCTGACCGGCCGCCGCGACCAGATGCACACGCTGCGTCAACTCGGCGGCATCTCGGGCTTCCCGAAACGCGACGAATCGGAATACGACACGTTCGGCACCGCGCACTCGAGCACGTCGATCTCAGCCGCGCTCGGCATGGCGGTCGCGAGCAAGCTGCAGGGCGACAACCGCATGGGCATCGCCGTGATCGGCGACGGCGCGATGACGGCCGGCATGGCCTTCGAGGCGATGAACAACGCGGGCGTCGAAGACGACGTGCCGCTGCTCGTGATCCTCAACGACAACGACATGTCGATCTCGCCGCCGGTCGGCGCGCTGAATCGCCATCTGGCGCGCCTGATGTCGGGCCGCTTCTACGCGGCCGCGCGCGCGGGCGTCGAGCGCGTGCTGCGCGTCGCGCCGCCCGTGCTCGATCTCGCGCGCAAGCTCGAAGAGCACGCGAAGGGCATGATCGTGCCGGCCACGCTCTTCGAAGAGTTCGGCTTCAACTACATCGGCCCGATCGACGGTCACGACCTCGACTCGCTCATCCCGACGCTGCAGAACATCAAGGAACTGCGCGGTCCGCAATTCCTGCACGTCGTGACGAAGAAGGGCCAGGGCTACAAGCTGGCCGAGGCCGATCCGGTGCTGTACCACGGCCCGGGCAAATTCAATCCGGCCGAGGGCATCAAGCCGGCCGCCACGCCATCGAAGAAGACCTACACGCAGGTGTTCGGCGAATGGCTGTGCGACGCGGCCGAGCTCGACTCGCGCGTGGTCGGCATTACGCCGGCGATGCGTGAAGGCTCTGGCTTGGTCGAGTTCGAGAAGCGCTTCCCGGACCGTTACTTCGACGTCGGCATTGCCGAGCAGCACGCGGTGACGTTCGCGGGAGGCCTCGCCGCCGACGGCATGAAGCCGGTGGTCGCGATCTACTCGACCTTCCTGCAACGTGCCTACGACCAGCTGATTCACGACATCGCGCTGCAAAACCTGCCGGTGGTGTTCGCAATCGACCGCGCGGGCCTCGTCGGCGCGGACGGCGCAACGCACGCGGGCGCGTACGACCTCGCGTTCATGCGCTGTATCCCGAACATGACCGTGATGGCGCCGTCGGACGAAAACGAATGCCGCCAGATGCTGTACACGGCGTTGCAGCAGTCGAATCCGACGGCCGTGCGCTATCCGCGCGGTGCGGGCACCGGCGTCGCAACGGTCAAGCAGATGAGCGCGCTGCCAATCGGCAAGGGCGAAGTGCGTCGCGAAACCTCGGCGCCGGCCGGCAAGCGCATCGCGATTCTCGCGTTCGGCACGATGGTCGCGCCGTCGCTCGCGGCAGCCGAGCAACTCGACGCCACGGTTGCGAACATGCGTTTCGTGAAGCCGCTCGACACTGCGCTCGTGCGCCAGCTTGCCGAAACGCACGACGCGATCGTCACCGTCGAAGAGGGCTGCATCATGGGTGGCGCGGGCTCGGCTTGCGTCGAAGCCCTGCTCCAGAGTGGGGTTATGCGACCCGTACTACAATTGGGCCTTCCCGACCGGTTCATCGATCACGGGGACCCGGCCAAGCTGCTCGCCGCGTGCGGTCTCGACGCCGCGGGCATCGCCCGGTCGATTCGCGAACGCTTCCTCGCGAGCGGTGCGCTCAGCGGCCAATCGTCGGTGAAGCGAGTCGCGTAAAGCGCTGTCGCCGTCGTGCCGACTTGTGCCGCCGTCCTGCGACGGCGGCCGCGGCAATCTCCAGTTTGAACTGACGGGCGTTGTGGCTCGCCATCCAACGCCGGCAGAAGCCGGCGTTCGCCGTTTTGCGCGTGCTGATCCGCACGGCCGCTAGGCGCCTCGAAACTGTCGCCGCGCGACAGTCTCCGATGCAACAACCTGGGCGGCCCGGCGCTTTCCAGAAAGGACAAAAAAATGAATCAGATGAATCCCGCCTTTGTGATGCCCGACGTGCAAAGCACGCCCGACACGCGCCAGATCCCGATCCAGCGGGTCGGCGTGAAGGGCGTGCGTCATCCGTTGACGGTGCGCACGCAGGGCGGCGAAGTGCAGCCGACGGTCGGCACATGGAATCTCGACGTGCATCTGCCGGCTGAGCAGAAGGGCACGCATATGTCGCGCTTCGTCGCGCTGCTCGAAGAGAACAAGGCGCCGCTCGAACCGCCCGCGTTCCGCACGATGCTCGCCGCGATGCTCGAAAAGCTCGAAGCCGAGGCGGGGCGCATCGAAGTGTCGTTCCCGTATTTCGTGAACAAGACCGCGCCGGTGTCGGGCGTGCAAAGCCTGCTCGATTACGAAGTCACGCTGACGGGCGAGACCCGCAACGGCGCGACGCGGCTATTCCTGAAAGTGCTGGTGCCGGTCACGAGCCTGTGCCCATGCTCGAAGAAAATCTCGCAGTACGGCGCGCACAACCAGCGCTCGCACGTAACGATCGACGCCGAACTCGCGGGCGACATCGCCGTGGAAGAGCTGATCCGCATCGCCGAGGAAGAAGCGTCATGCGAACTGTGGGGCCTGCTCAAGCGCCCGGACGAGAAGTTCGTCACCGAGCGCGCGTACGAAAATCCGAAGTTCGTCGAAGACCTCGTGCGCGACGTCGCACAGCGCCTCGATGCGGACGAGCGCGTCGCCGCATATGTGCTCGAGGCCGAGAACTTCGAATCGATTCACAACCACAGCGCGTATGCGGTGATCGAGCGGGACAAGCGGGCGGGGTGATACGTTCGCGCGTTTCGCTTGGTTGCGAGTGCATCGATAAAAAAGCCGCTTTTAAAGCGGCTTTTTTTATCGACTCGGGATTCGCGGCATGGCCGGCATTTGCCGCTGTTGCGACTCAGCGCGCGAGCGAAGTCAAATCCCAGCGCGGCTTCACCGTGAACGCGTAGTCGTTGCCGGCCTGCTCGGGCCAACGCTGCAGACGCAATGCGCCGGCCAGCGCGATCATCGCGCCGTTATCCGTGCACAGTGAAAGGTCCGGGTAGTGCACGTAGAAATTGCGCTTCTTCGCGGCCGCGGAAAGCGCTTCGCGCAACTGCCGGTTCGCGCCGACACCACCCGCGACGACGAGCCGGTTGAGCTTCGTGCGCTTGAGCGCCGCGAGCGACTTCGCGGCCAGCACTTCGACGGCGGCGTCGACGAAACCGCGTGCGAGATCGGCTTTCGCCTGCTCGCAGATGTTCGCGCCGCCGAGCCGCTTTGCGTGCGTGAGCACAGCGGTTTTCAGGCCGCTGAAGCTGAAGTCGAGGTCGCCCGAGTGCAGCATCGGGCGCGGCAGCACGACCGCGCCGGGCGTGCCGAATTCGGCCATGCGCGAGACTTCCGGGCCGCCCGGGTAGCCGAGGCCGAGCAGCTTCGCGGTTTTGTCGAAGGCTTCGCCGGCGGCGTCGTCGAGCGTTTCGCCGAGCGTTTCGTAGACGCCGACGTCCGTCACGCGCATCAGCTGCGTATGACCGCCGGACACGAGCAGTGCGACGAACGGGAACGGCGGCGGCTCATCGACGAGCAGCGGCGACAGCAGATGCCCTTCGAGATGGTGAATGCCGACGGTCGGCTTGTCCCATGCCATCGCCAGCGAATTGGCGATGCTCGCGCCAACCAGCAGCGCGCCCGCGAGCCCCGGCCCCTGCGTGTAGGCGATCGCGTCGATGTCGCTGCGCGCGACGCCCGCGCGCTCCATCACCTCTTCGAGCAGCGGCAGCGCGCGGCGGATATGATCGCGCGACGCCAGTTCCGGCACGACGCCGCCGTACTCCCGGTGCATCGCAATCTGCGAATGCAGCGCGTGCGCGAGCAGGCCGCGCCCGGTGTCGTAGAGCGCGAGACCGGTTTCGTCGCAGGAGCTTTCGATGCCGAGAACGAGCATGATGAGTCGCTTGAGGTGGGCGCACGCGAAGCGCGCCCGAAAGTGAAAGGTAAGCCTAAAAGTATAGCAGCGCGGGCAAGCAGGCGCAGGCTGCCCGTAGAACGCGGCCACGGCCGCGCGCGGGCCCGGCAGGTACAATGCGGCCCCATGGAATCCTTCGATATCGCGGTGATCGGCGCGGGCGCGGCCGGCATGATGTGCGCGGCCGTGGCCGGGCAACTCGGCCGGCGCGTGGCGTTGATCGACCACTCGCAGCGTCTCGCGGAGAAGATCCGCATTTCCGGCGGCGGCCGCTGCAACTTCACGAATCTGTACGCGGGGCCCGCCAATTATCTGTCGGCGAATCCGCATTTTTGCCGCTCGGCGCTCGCGCGCTATACGCCGCGCGATTTCATGGCGCTGCTGAAGCGCCATCGCGTGACGTGGCACGAGAAGCACAAGGGCCAACTGTTCTGCGACCAGTCGAGCGACGCGGTCATCGACGTGCTGAAGAACGAATGCGACGCGGGCGCGGTGACGTGGCGCGCGCCGCTGTCCGTCGAAGAGGTGAGCCACGACGGGCAGAGCCAGTTCAGGCTCGGCACGCCGGCGGGGACGATCGCCGCCCGCGCGCTCGTGATCTCGACGGGCGGCCTGTCGATTCCGAAGATCGGCGCGACCGATTTCGCGTATCGGGTCGCGAGGCAGTTCGGCCACAAGCTGATCGACACGCGCCCCGCGCTCGTCCCGCTGACCTTCGCGCCGGCCGACTGGGAGCCGTTCGCGGCGCTGTCGGGCGTATCGCTTGAAGTGCAACTGGCGACCGGCAATAAAAAGACCGGTGCGGAATTTACCGAAGACCTGTTGCTCACGCACCGCGGCCTTTCAGGCCCGGGTGTGTTGCAGATCTCGAGCTATTGGCAACCCGGCGAGCCGATCCACGTCAATCTGCTGCCGGAGCGCGACGCCGCGGCCGCATTGATCGATGCGAAGAACGGCACGAAGCGGCAGATCGCCAATCTGCTGTCGGAATGGGTGCCGCAACGGCTCGCGCATGTGTGGCTGGAGACTCATCAGATTCCCGCCGAAGCGCGCGTGGCTGATCTGCCCGACAAGACGCTGCGCCGCATCGGTGAGGCGTTGTCGCGCTGGACGCTCACCCCGAACGGCACCGAGGGCTATCGCAAGGCGGAAGTGACGCGCGGCGGGATCGATACGCGCGGCCTCTCGTCGACGACGATGATGAGCGCGCGCGTCCCGGGGCTGTACTTCATCGGCGAAGCGGTCGACGTGACCGGCTGGCTCGGCGGCTACAACTTTCAGTGGGCGTGGGCTTCGGGCGTGGCGGCCGGCCAGGCGGCCGCGGAATATGCAAGAGGGGCTTGACGGTGCGGTAGCTTTGTGAGAAAGCTCTGCTATACTTTTCCACCTTTACAAAGTTCCGTTATTGAAAAATGACGACCATCCGCGTAAAAGACAATGAGCCGTTCGAAGTCGCCATGCGCCGTTTCAAGCGCACCATGGAGAAAAACGGCTTGCTGACGGAACTTCGCGCTCGCGAGTTTTATGAAAAACCCACGGCTGAACGCAAGCGCAAGAAAGCAGCGGCGGTGAAGCGTCATTTCAAGCGTCTGCGTGGCCAGATGCTGCCGAAGAAATTCTACTGATTCCGTTGCCGCACTCCGCTTCAAACGTGGGGCGGCAGCATCCAGGCCGATGGCGGCACGACAGGTGTCATCACGGAAAACCCGGCCCATCGGGCCAGCCGGCAGGGTCGCATCCATTACACATATTGCGCCAACCCGCTTGAGGAAGATGTCCCAAGCGGGTATTCGTGTTGATGCCGAGGCATTGCCGCCATCAACCCGACCGGTTTCAACTTTCAACGCATTCAGGTGAGTGATGAGTCTCAAGGACCGGATCAACGACGATATGAAAGCTGCCATGCGGGCGCGCGAGACCGAACGTCTCGGCACGATCCGCCTGCTGCTCGCTGCGGTCAAGCAGCGTGAAGTCGATGAGCGCGTCACGCTCGACGATGCCAGCGTGACCGCTGTCATCGACAAGATGATCAAGCAGCGCAAGGACTCGATCAGCCAGTTCGAGGCCGCGGGCCGCACGGATCTGGCTGACAAGGAAAAGGCCGAACTGGCTGTCCTGTCCGCCTACATGCCGGAGCAGATGTCCGAAGCGGAAATCGTTGCCGAAGTGCAGGCTGCGGTCGCGCAAACCGGCGCAGCCGGCCCGCAGGACATGGGCAAGGTGATGGGCGTCCTCAAGCCGAAGCTCGCTGGCCGGGCTGACATGACCGCCGTCTCGGCGCAGGTCAAGGCCGCGCTCGCGAAGTAATCTCCGTCTGTTTGCCCGGGTTGCGCGCGCTTCGTGGGTCGAAGGCGAGCGCGGCGCCGGGTTGCGGTGTCGAGCCCGACTTTCGGGCTCGGATTTTGAAGCTTTCCTGGCAGCGTCATTTACTGTGATCCCACCGTCATTCCTGCAGGACCTGCTCAACCGCGTCGATATCGTCGACGTGGTCGGCCGGTATGTGCAGTTGAAAAAGGGCGGCGCGAACTTCATGGGGCTTTGTCCGTTTCACAACGAGAAGAGCCCTTCGTTTACGGTTAGTCCGACTAAACAGTTTTATCACTGCTTCGGCTGCGGCGCGCATGGCACGGCCATCGGCTTCCTGATGGAACACGTGGGCGCGTCGTTTCCCGAGGCGGTCAACGAGCTCGCGCAATCGGTCGGCCTGACCGTGCCGCACGAGCCTTCGCCCGGATACGGCGGCGGGGGCGGCGGTTCCGGCGGCGGCTATGCGCCGGCGGCATCCAAAGCCGTGACCACCGCGCTTTCCGACGTCATGCAGACCGCTTGCGACTACTACCGCAAGCAGCTGCGCGGCGCGCCGGGCGCTATCCAATATCTCAAGAAACGCGGCCTGACCGGCGAGGTCGCGGCACGGTTCGGCCTCGGTTACGCGCCCGATGGCTGGCAGAACCTCGAAGCGGCTTTCCCGAACTATCGTGAGGACGCGCTCGTCGAAGCGGGTCTCGTGATCGTCAGCGAAAAGTCCGACGCGCAGGGACAGAACCGCCGCTACGACCGCTTTCGCGAGCGGATCATGTTCCCGATCCGCAATGTGAAGGGGCAGGTGATCGGCTTCGGCGGCCGGGTGCTCGACGGCGGCGAGCCGAAGTATTTGAATTCACCCGAAACACCGTTATTTAACAAGGGCAGCGAGCTATACGGGCTGTTCGAGGCGCGTCTTGCGATTCGCGAGCAGCACTATGTGCTGGTCGTCGAAGGTTATATGGATGTGGTCGCGCTGGCCCAACTGGGCTTCCAGAATGCGGTCGCGACGCTCGGCACGGCTTGCACGCCGATTCATGTGCAGAAACTGATGCGCCAGACCGACACGGTCGTCTTCAGTTTCGACGGCGATGCGGCCGGCCGCCGCGCGGCGCGCCGCGCGCTCGACGCCTGTCTGCCGCATGCCGCGGACAATCGCACGATCCGCTTTCTGTTCCTGCCCACCGAGCACGATCCGGACAGCTACGTGCGCGAATTCGGCACTGAAGCGTTCGCCGAGCAGGTCGAACGGGCGATGCCGCTGTCGCAATTCATGCTCAACGAGGTGCTGACCGGCAAGGAGCTCGATCAGCCGGAAGGCAAGGCCCGTGCGCTCTTCGACGCGAAACCGCTCCTGCAGGCGCTGCCGGCCAATGCGCTGCGCGCGCAGATCATGCATATGTTCGCGGACCGGCTCGACGTGCCGTTCGACGAAGTGGCGGCGCTTTGCGAAGTCGATGCGCGGATCGCGACCGTGGCGCGTGGGGCGCCGGCCCGCAAGGACCGGCGCAGCGTGACCGGGATCGAGGAAAAGACGCTGCGCAATCTCGTCATGTATCCGCGCACGGTCGCGATGCTCGACGCAGAGGCCGAAGAGGCGCTTCTCACCGTGACCCGGCATGGGGAATTGTTCGAGGAAGTGACCACGCACGCCCGCGCGCTCGGCGATTCGGCGGAGTTCCAGCTGTTGTCCGACCTCTTGCGAAATGGCGCGAACGCCCCAACTTTCGAGGAAATCTTTCGCAAAATTCTAGACTATGATGAAAACGTCCGGGATTTGCTGCTGAAAGATCCGGCGGAGGCGGCTGTTATCGAGGAACGGCGCGAACAGGAGCGCATTGTTGGTGAGGAACTGAAGGCCGCGATTCTGAAGATGCGGTATGACGCTTATTGCGATCGTCTCGATCAACTTTCGCGGCAGTCCCGGCATACACCGGAAGAATTTGCGGAGCTCTCGGAGCTCAATCGTAAGCGGGCTGACATGAAGCGTCAGCTTGGGCTTTAACGGAGAGGCGGGAAGCCCGGGTGGTATAATAAAAAGTTTCTAGCGGTTTGTTTTTTCAAGGGTTTTTCCTGGCAAAGACGAAAGGCGAGGCGATGGCAAAGACTACAGGCGGAAATCAGACAACAGGCACACGCTCCAGGGAGCGCACCGCAAAGGTTACCGAGGCCAGGCTGACTTCATCCGCCAGAAAAACGTCTGCCGTCAGCGTTGCGCCGGCCGGGAAGAAGTCGTCGACCACTGCGGCCGCGCCGGCGGCTCCGGTAAGGGCGGCGAAAGCTGTACCACCGTCGGCTGCGAAGCGGCCGGGTGTCAGAAGCGCAAGGGAAGCGGCTGCCGCCGAGGACGATGCGGTGGCTCGCGTGACTCCAGTATCCACGGTTCAACAACCGGCTGTTGTCCAACAGCCGGGGGTCGAGACTACAGCCGGTACGGCGAATTCCATGACGAAAAAGCTGAACGAAGTACCTGTCGATGACGATGCAACCCAGACCGAAGAAACCGCTGCCGCCGTACCGGGCAAGGTGGAGAAGGTCAAGGCTCGCGACCGTCGTGCAAAGGAAAAAGCGCTGCTGAAAGATGCGTTTGCGTTGTCGCAGCCGGGCACGGTGGAGGAACTCGAAGAACGCCGCTCCAAGCTGCGCGCGCTGATCAAGCTCGGCAAGGAGCGCGGCTTCCTCACGTACGCTGAAATCAACGATCACCTGCCGGACAACTTCACCGAGACCGAGGCGATCGAAGGCATCATCAGCACGTTCAATGACATGGGCGTGGCGGTCTACGAACAGGCCCCGGACGCCGAAACGCTGCTGCTCAACGACAACGCGCCCGCTGCTTCGTCAGACGACGAAGTGGAAGAGGAAGCGGAGGTCGCGCTCTCCACCGTCGACTCCGAATTCGGCCGTACCACCGACCCGGTCCGCATGTACATGCGCGAGATGGGCACGGTCGAGCTGCTCACGCGCGAAGGCGAAATCGAAATCGCCAAGCGCATCGAAGACGGCCTCAAGCACATGGTGATGGCTATCTCCGCGTGCCCGACCACGATCGCCGACATCCTCGCCATGGCCGAGCGCGTCGCGAACGAGGAAATCCGTATCGACGAACTGGTCGACGGGCTGATCGACGCCGACGCGGAAGACGCCGACGGTTTCTCCGCGCAGGAGGCGGAAGCGATCGAGAACGAAGACGAGGAAGTCGAGGAAGAGGACGAAGAAGACGAGGAAGAGGACGACGGCGCGGCTCAAGCCACGGCCAACGCGGCGCAGATGGAAGCGCTCAAGCGCGCGTCGCTCGAGAAATTCGCGCTGATCAGCGAGTGGTTCGACAAGATGCGTCGCGCGTTCGAAAAGGAAGGCTACAAGTCGAAGTCTTACCTGAAGGCGCAGGAAACGATCCAGAACGAGCTGATGGCGATTCGCTTCACCGCGCGCACGGTCGAGCGTCTGTGCGACACGCTGCGCGCGCAGGTGGACGAAGTGCGCCAGGTCGAGCGCCAGATCCTGCATACGGTGGTCGACAAGTGCGGCATGCCGCGCGCGGAATTCATCGCGCGTTTCCCGGGCAGCGAGACGGATCTCGAGTGGGCCGACAAGATCGTCGGCGAAGGTCATGCGTATAGCGCGATTCTCACGCGCAACATTCCGGCGATCCGCGAACAGCAGCAGCGCCTGCTCGATCTGCAGGCGCGCGTGGTGCTGCCGCTGAAGGACCTGAAGGAAACCAACCGTCAGATGGCGGCCGGCGAACTGAAGGCGCGTCAGGCGAAGCGCGAAATGACCGAGGCGAACCTGCGTCTCGTGATCTCGATTGCGAAGAAGTACACGAACCGTGGTCTGCAGTTCCTCGACCTGATCCAGGAAGGCAATATCGGCCTGATGAAGGCGGTGGACAAGTTCGAATATCGTCGCGGCTACAAGTTCTCCACGTATGCGACGTGGTGGATTCGCCAGGCCATTACGCGTTCGATCGCCGACCAGGCGCGCACGATCCGCATTCCGGTTCACATGATCGAAACGATCAACAAGATGAACCGCATCTCGCGTCAGATCCTGCAGGAAACCGGCCTCGAGCCGGATCCGGCAACACTGGCCGAGAAGATGGAAATGCCGGAAGACAAGATCCGCAAGATCATGAAGATCGCGAAGGAGCCGATCTCGATGGAAACGCCGATCGGCGACGACGACGATTCGCATCTGGGTGATTTCATCGAAGATACGAACACGGTCGCGCCGGCGGATGCCGCGTTGCACGCGAGCATGCGCGACGTCGTGAAGGACGTGCTCGACTCGCTCACGCCGCGTGAGGCGAAGGTGCTGCGCATGCGTTTCGGTATCGAGATGAGCACCGATCACACGCTCGAGGAAGTCGGCAAGCAGTTCGACGTGACGCGTGAGCGGATTCGTCAGATCGAGGCGAAGGCGCTGCGCAAGCTACGTCACCCGAGCCGTTCGGACAAGCTGAAGTCGTTCCTCGAAGGGAATTGATTGCGGCAGGCGCGTATGGCCGGTCAATGATGTGATTGAAGGGGCCTCCCGGTCGTTTCGCGCCAGCGAGGCGGTTGCGGAAGCCCCTTTTTCGTGTAGTATGTCGGCCAATCGACGAAATAGGCCCGGCCGTCACGACCGGGTCTTTTTCTTCCTGGGCTGGACGCCGTGTTGGTTGCAGGCAGTGGACTCATAATCCACCTCCGAAAGGACATCGTGGGTTCGAACCCCACCCGGCCCACCATTTGTTATTCCATCGAAGAACCTCGCACAGCACCGACCGGAGATATTGCCGGCACTGTCGCGTGGCCGACGATCCTCCACTAGACGTCTTCCGGCAGGGGCTTGCCTCGAGTTTCCGGCAGCAGCGGGCTAAGCACTATCCCGAGCACATAAACCGCATTGACGATCATCGCCGCGCGGCCGTAGTCGCCAAAATGCGCGATCAGCGTGCCCGCGACGAGCGGGCCTGTCCATGCGAGAAAGCGGGGCACGTTGAAGCAAAACGCAATGGCCGTGGCACGCACGCGCGTTGGATAGAGTTCGGGCAACCACGTCGGCATCCACGCGAACTGGCCGAGGCTGAAAAATCCGCTCACACCCGCGACGACGAGCAGTATGTCCACACGGTGCGTCAGCTTGAAGAGCACGGGCGTGATAATGAACGTCATGCAGAAGAACAGTAGCGTCATGCGCTTGCGGCCGATCGCGTCCGCGCAAAAGCCGAACACGATGTAGCCAGTGATGGCGCCGAGGTTGTACGTCATGCCCGCGAAGCCCGCGTAACGCGCGGCCGAGAGCCCGCTATGCGCCGCCACCGAGCCGATATACGGCGGCACCCAGGACGAAATGCCGTACCAGCCGAGCGTCGTTGCAAGACACATCAGTACTGCGAACAATGTGCGCCGGCGCAGGGCGGGTGAAGCGAAAAGATCGACCAGCGTGAAACGGGTGAGCGCCTGCTGATGCTCGGTGAGCACGCCACCTTCGCGCTTGAGCGCGCGCGTTTTGCGGCGTTCACGGTTCACGTGTTCCCATTGCTCCGATTCGGGAATCCCCGAGCGCATCCAGAGCGTGACAAAACCGGGCAGCACACCGATCAGGTACATGTAGCGCCAGGCATGATCGCCGGTCTCGCTGACGAACAGCCATACCAGCGATGCAACGAAGAAGCCGATGCCGAGCCCGCACTGCATCAGACCCGCGCCTTTGCCGCGATGTTCGTCCGGCCAGAGTTCGGCGGTCATCGCAGTGCCGGTGGCCCATTCGGAGCCCATCGCGAGACCGACGACGAAGCGCAGAATGGCAAACGATTCCCAACTCCACGCGAATGCGCTCAACCCCGTGGTGAGCGAGTACGCGAGAATCGCGAACAGCATCGTGCGCTTGCGCCCGATATAGTCGGCGAGCACGCCGCCGATCAATCCCCCGATGCCCCAGCCCAATACCGTCAGTGCGATGACGAGACCCGCGTACCAGGGGATTTGCGCGCTCAGGGAGGTATCGAGCAGTTGACGCAGGGCGATGCCGACGGTCAGGATCAGCGCGTAGGTTTCATAGCCGTCGAATAGCCAGCCGAGATTGGACGCGAAGAGCGCGTTCCACTGCTGGCGGTTGAGCGCGCGATACCACGGTTGTGTCGCAGTCGTGTCCGACTGCCGCGCCGCGACGGAGGGTGTCATGCCGGATGCCCCCGGCCCTGCATTGCTTTCGGGATGCTGCATCGTTTGTCTCCTGAAGAGGGTATTGGATGCGCTGGCGAATGCGCATCCGTTCGCGTCTTTTTTGTGTGCTTTCGACGCGTCGCCGCGCTTCATACGCGGGATAGGCTGCCTTTACTCGTGTGTCGTCGATCGTGTGATTTCGTCGAGGATTTCTTCACGATGTTCGTCGAGCCTGGGCGCGAGCCGTCGAACGGTTCCGGGAGTGCGCGAGAAGCGCACCGGAATGCCGATGGTGCGAATCTCGCCTTCCGAGGCGTGCGTCTCATGCCGGAAAAAGCCGATTGCCGCGAGATGCGGATCGTCGAGCAGA
Organism: Paraburkholderia susongensis; assembly: GCF_900177725.1. Lineage (GTDB taxonomy): Bacteria > Pseudomonadota > Gammaproteobacteria > Burkholderiales > Burkholderiaceae > Paraburkholderia > Paraburkholderia susongensis. The sequence goes on from NZ_FXAT01000017.1 coordinate 91,639, forward strand.
TCTTCTGGCGCGTTGACCGGCGTCATCGGAATGTCGGCGTCGCCTAGCAGCGTCATCCATTCCGCAGTGGTTTTACGGGCCACGAGATCGGCGAGAATTCCATACAGTTCGCCGATGTGCCGGCTACGTTCCTCGGCGCACGTGACGCGCGAATCATGGGCGAGATCCGCACGGCCGGCGAGGGTAAAGAACCGCTGCCATTGCGCGGCGGTGTAAGGCATCAGCGCCAGATAACCGTCGCGCGTCGCGTAAGGTTTGCGGTGGGGCGAGAGCACGCGCTCGTAGCCCATCTTGTCCTCAGCGGGAAGGAAGGTTTCCCCTGCCATGTGTTCGATCAGGTTGAACGACGCCAGCGTTTCGAACATCGGGACTTCGACTGACTGTCCAACGCCGGAGCGCTCGCGTTCGAACAGCGCCATGGCGATGGCGTATGCCGCGGTGAGGCCCGCCGTCTTGTCCGCGAGAATCGTGTTGACGTAGGCGGGTCCATTCTCACGATTCGTGCCTTGTAGCGCGGCAAGACCGCTCATTGCCTGAATGATGTCGTCGAAAGCCGGGCGGCCTGCATAGGGCCCGTGTTCGGAGAAACCGTATGTACCGCAATAGATCAGGCGCGGGTTCCGCTGGCGCAGGCTCTCGTAATCCAGCCCGTATTTGCGCATCGACTGTGGACGCACGTTGTAGACGAGCACGTCCGCGCCTGCGATCAGTTCGACGAGCCTCTCGCGTTCGTCTACGCGTTTGAGGTCGAGCGCGATGCTTCGCTTGTTGCGATTCAGGTTGAGAAACGCGGCGCCCATGCCGGCGTGGCGCGCGGGCGCTGCAAAGCGGAAAATGTCGCCGTCATGCGACTCGACCTTGATGACGTCGGCGCCCATGTCGCCAAGAATCTGCGTCGCGTATGGGCCCATTGCAACGGACGTCATATCGACGACGCGCACGCCCGTGAGCGGCCCCGGCGTAGACTTGCGATGCGGGTCGGAAGTGGAAGTCATGATGTGTGATCAGAGAAAAAGCAGGGGGCGACACGCGCTCGCATGCTTCACGCGGGACGGATGACGCGATCGGGCGATTCCTCGTAGGGTGGCGCGTACATCACGAGGATTTTTGCCGGTTCGTCGCTGACGACGGTGAAGACGTGCATCGTGTCCGCCGGAAAGAAGCAGCATTCGCCGGGCCCGAGTTCGCGGCGCTGGCCGGCGACTTCCGCGACCGCGCGCCCTTCGAGGATGTACACCGCCTGTTCGATGCCGGGATGCGCGTGCGGCAGCGCGCCTTTGCCTTTCTCGATCGTGCCGTGGATCACTTCGAGTTGCTGCGCACCCACCGTTTCGCGTCCGATGATGCGGCGATTGAGCGTACCCACATGATTCACGGGGTGATAACCGGATACGTCGCTTACGCGCACAAAGTAGTTCTGCTCCGCCATGGCGGTGTCTCCTTTCTATTCGATTCATTTACGCTTGCTAAAGCGTTTCGGTTGAGTTGGACGGCTGGGTTGCCCGCGCTCGAATCCGCTCGATCGTTAGCGTGGAACAGTTGCTAGAATGCGTCCAATATTGAATTTATCCCTTGCGATATGAAAAACGTCTCACCATGATCTCGACACGTTTGCTTGTGCAGTTCGTGGCGGTCGCCGAGGAGCTGCATTTTGGCCGCGCCGCCAACCGGCTGCATATGGCGCAGCCGCCACTCAGCCAGGCCATCAAGCATCTCGAAGCGGTGGTCGGCGTGCAGCTGCTTGCGCGCTCACGCCATGGCGTCGCGCTGACGCCTGCGGGCAGCGCGTTTCTCGACGAAGCGAGGGAGTGGCTTGCGGTCGGTCAGCGCGCAATCGATACGGCGCGTCGCGCAAACGAAGGCTTGACCGGGCGTATTACGATTGGCTTTGTCGGCTCGGTGAGCTATCTGATATTGCCGGGCATCCTGCGCGAAATCGGCGCGCGTTACCCCTCGATTCACGTCGATCTGCGCGAGCAGACATCGACCGAGCAGATCGAGAGCCTGCATATGCGCAAGATCGATCTTGGCATCGTCCGGTTGCCGCTGAACAACATGGGTGATATCCGCACGCATGTGATACATCGCGAGCGGTTCATCGCGGTGCTGCCGAAGGACCACGCGCTGGCGACGCGCAAGGCGAAGTCGATCCGTCTCGAGGAACTCGCCGGCGATTCGTTCATGGTGTTTCCGCCTGACAGGATACCGAGCCTGCACGCCAAGTTTTTGATGGCGTGTGAGGAGGCCGGCTTCAGTCCGCGTGTCAGGCTCGAATCGTGGCAGATGTCGAGCATGGTGAGCCTCGTGGCGTCGGGGATGGGCGTCGCGCTGCTGCCGGAGCAGGTGCGTGCGAGTCCGCATCCGGGCGTGATCTATAAGACATTGAGTAACCGGTCCACCCACCTCGATCTCACGATAGCGGCGGCGTGGCGGACCGATTCGGTCTCAGCGGGGCTGCACTCCGTGCTGAAAATGTTGACCGCGCCGGGATTTCACGCGGCGCGGCCTACGCGGCCAGGATAGTCTTGGCGCCGCTGATCGATTGGTAAGCCGTGGCTAGTTGTGTCAGCGGTCAATGTCCCGGCGGCCGCGGGAATTCGATGAGCAGGCTGACCGGACAGAATGATTGCTGTCAGCGGCACGAGGAAGAGCGCCATCGGGATGCCCTGCAGCGGCGTCGGCAGCACGAGACGCCCGACCATTCAGCGCGGAATTGAACTCAGAGCACATTGGAGAGCTCCGGCACGACGGCGAACAGATCACCGACGAGACCGTAATCCGCGACGCTGAAAATCGGCGCTTCCGGATCCTTGTTGATCGCGACGATCACCTTCGAGTCCTTCATCCCCGCCAGATGCTGGATCGCACCCGAAATGCCGACCGCCACGTACAGTTGCGGTGCGACGATCTTGCCGGTCTGGCCGACCTGATAGTCGTTCGGCACGAAGCCAGCGTCCACCGCGGCGCGCGAGGCGCCCAGTGCCGCGCCGAGCTTGTCCGCGAGCGGCTCCAGCACTTTCGTGTAGTTCTCGCCGTTGCCCAGACCCCGGCCGCCCGACACGATGATCTTCGCGCTCGTCAGCTCCGGACGGTCCAGCTTCGTGACTTCACGGCTCACGAACTGCGAGAGGCCGCTGTCGGCCGCGGCTTCGATCTTCTCGACCGCTGCGCTGCCGCCTTCGGCTGCAACCGCGTCGAAGCCGGTCGAGCGCACGGTGATGACCTTGATCGGGTCAGCCGACTGCACGATCGCAATCGCGTTGCCCGCGTAGATCGGACGCTCGAACGTGTCCGGCGAATCGACCGCCGTGATGTCGCTGATCTGCGCGACGTCGAGCTTCGCCGCGATGCGCGGCGCGATGTTCTTGCCGTAGGCGGTGGCCGGCGCGAGGATGTGCGAGTAGTTCTTCGCGATGTTCAACACGGTCGCTTCGACGTTTTCCGCGAGGCCTTCTGCGAGTTGCGGCGCGTCGGCCAGCAGCACCTTCGCCACGCCTGCGATCTTCGCTGCCGCATCGGCCGCAGCCTGCGCGTTGTGACCAGCCACCAGCACGTGAATGTCACCGCCGATCTTTTGTGCCGCTGCAATGGTGTTCAGCGTCGCGGCCTTGATCGACGCGTTGTCGTGTTCTGCTATTACCAGGTTAACCAGATTCGTCATTTGCTCTGTCTCCGTGTCGACTGGAGTTAGCGCTTTAGCGCTTACTCCAGTCCCATGCAACATAGTTGCCGTTCTACTTAAAGCACCTTCGCTTCGGTCTTCAGCTTCTCGACCAGCGTCTTCACGTCCGGCACCTTCACGCCGGCGGAGCGCTTCGGAGGCTCGGCAACTTTCAGCGTCTTCAGACGCGGCGTGACATCGACGCCGAGGTCTTCCGGCTTGACGACTTCCAGCGGCTTTTTCTTGGCCTTCATGATGTTGGGCAGCGTGACGTAGCGCGGCTCATTGAGGCGCAGGTCGGTCGTCACCACGGCCGGCAGCGTCAGCGACAGCGTTTCGGCACCACCGTCCACTTCGCGCGACACAGTGGCCTTGCCGTCTGCAACGACGACCTTCGAGGCGAACGTCGCCTGCGGCAGGTTCGCGAGCGCGGCGAGCATCTGGCCGGTCTGGTTGGAGTCGTCGTCGATGGCCTGCTTGCCGAGGATCACCAGTTGCGGCTGTTCCTTCTCGATCAGCGCTTTCAAAAGCTTCGCCACCGCGAGCGGCTGCAAATCCTCGCTCGACTCGATCAACACCGCGCGGTCCGCGCCGATCGCGAGCGCGGTGCGCAGCGTTTCCTGCGCCTGCGTCACACCGGCCGACACGGCGATCACTTCGGTCGCGACGCCCGCTTCGCGCAGACGTACCGCTTCTTCCACCGCGATTTCGTCGAACGGATTCATCGACATCTTCACGTTCGCAATGTCGACGCCCGTGCCGTCCGACTTGACCCGGACTTTCACGTTGTAATCGACTACGCGCTTAACGGGCACAAGTACCTTCATTTTTCCTCCTACATGGTTACGGGTATCGCTCTAATTGACTGGCGATTACACGCGCAATCCCCAGTTTCAACAACTATCAATTCGTTCTGACGGGCATAGTTCGAACCTATTGCCATCATGGGCCGTGCGTTGCGGCTCGAAGCACATCGATGATCGTTCCGTCACGGTATTGCTGTAGTGCGACGATGCGATTGTCCTGGTCTGTCGCGGGCTGCTCCGCTTTAGTTCGTCCCGCGGCCATAAGGGAGAGGTCATGAAGGCGGGATATCGAAAGTAGCGGAATACGTGCTTGAGTCAAAGCTTCGATCAGATCGGGGCGACGAGGATTCACTGCGACTCCGGCTTCCGTGACGACAACGTCGATCGTCGAACCTGGGGTCGTCAAGGTGCGAACGCGTTCGGTAATCTTGGGGTTGGCGCGAGCATTCAGGCGTGTTGTGACAATTGAGAGCTTCGCTCCCGCAGCTGTATCACTATGACCGCCGGATCCACCGATCAGGCGCCCATCGCTGGCGGTAGTCACGTTGACGTTGAAGTCGAGGTCGATTTCCGACGCGCCAAGAATCATCACATCGAGTCTGTCGACCACGGCGCCGCGCGACGCCGGATTCGCGTAGAGCGAAGAGGACATGCGTTGATGGGCGGTATGGTCACGATACGACTGCACTGCGCGCAAATCGAAACACTGCACGTCGAACAGCGTTCGGAAGAGACCACGTTCGAGCATCTCGACGATCTGTCCAGTTATTCCTCCAGATGCGAAGCTGCCCATGATCTTCTTCTTCTGCATCGCTTCCTGGATATAGCGGGCGACAGCAAGAGAGATGCCGCCTGCTCCGGTCTGAAACGAAAAACCGTCGCGTAACAGTCCGGCCGCTTCGGTCACCCGGGCAGCCATCGAGGCAATGTCGAGCCCGCAGGAGTCCTCCGTAACCGTTGTCGTGCCAGACAGGATCCGCGTTGCATCACCGATCGTAGGCACGCACACGACCAGATCGACGTGCTCTTGCGAAATCTCAACGGGATACGCGGGATACGGAACGAGGTTTTCCGTGACCGCCACGACGTGCTTTGCGAATTGCGCATCCGCCGTCGCGTACCCGAGCGGCCCGCAAGCAGCAGGGCCTGTCACGCTACAGATATTTCCATAATCGTCGGCTGTCGGCGCCGCGACGAACGCCACGTCAATCTGTAATTCAGCGCTTTCAATTGCGCGTGCGCGGCCGCCGTGTGTCTGAAGGACCGCCGGTTGTTCGAGCAGACCGGCGGCAATTGCGTCCGCGACCGGGCCTGATGCGTACGCCGTATAGATACGGGTAATAACGCCTCGCTTGATCAGTTCGACGAGTGGCGCATGTACCGGAAAGATCGAACTTGGCGCGATCGACAGATTCCGGAGGCCCAGTTGCGCAGCTTCGGCAAGAACCGTATTCATCACCTGGTCGCCATTGCGCAGATGATGATGAAACGACAGAGTCGCGCCATCCCGGACTCCGCATTCCACCAATGCGGTGCGCAAGTCCGGAACAACTTTCGATGCGCCCGGACGACGTTGTGTAGCGGGACGGGCTCGCCGTTCAGCAATGGACATCCCGTCGAACGGTGCGACGTCTCCGAAACCTTCGACAAAGACGGGAATCTCGCGGCCTGCAACGTTTAGCATCAGAGTCCTCGGAAACGGAAATTACGAACGGCACCTGTTCAGGCTGTCGGTGTGAACGACGACGACCGCCGCAGATGTACGACTGCAAGAGTGCGTAGCGAAGCTGCGCGAGGTGAGGTGTGGCAATGGAGGATGCACGTCCACGTGCCAGCTACGCCTGCGCCATGCTGGCGAACCCGTCGGAGCGTTTAGACGGCGCCGATGTCACGCAACGCCTGAATGCGGTCCTCGGCGTATCCGAGTTCGCTCAAGATTGCGTGTGTATGCTCACCAAGCGCAGGGACCGGGTCCATACGTGGCGCGTCTTCCTGCGTCACGCCGGGCGGGTACAGCGCGGGAATTTCGCCAGCTGGTGTGGATACCCGCGTCCAGCGATTTCGTGCAACGAGTTGCTCATGCGTCCAGACAGCGTGCATGTCGTTCATATGAGCGTTCGCGATCCTGGCATCCTCGAGACGTTCGATGACCTGACTCGATGTAAGTATCGAGAACACTTCCTCGATGAGATGACCGAGCTCCGCGCGCTTTTCGACACGGCGACTGTTCGAGCAGAAACGCGGGTCGGCGGCCAGCTCGGACTTCTGAATCACAACTTCGCAAAAGCTCTTCCATTCGCGTTCGTTCTGGAGACCGAGCATGACGGTCTTGCCATCGCCGGCTCTGAACGGACCGTAAGGATAGATCGTCGCGTGTGAGGCGCCAGTGCGCGGGGGAGGCGTCTGGCCGTCGATTGCGTAGTACAACGGGTAGCTCATCCACTCGAGCATACTTTCCAGCATTGACACGTCGATCCGGCGGCCGCGCCCCGTCTTGCCGCGCTCGATAAGCGCCGCGAGAATGTTGGTATAGGCGTACATACCCGCTGCGATATCCGCGATTGAACACCCGGCCTTGGCCGGCTCGTTTGCTGAACCCGTGATGCTGAGAAATCCCGACTCGCTCTGAATGAGCAGGTCGTAGGCCTTTTTGTCGCGATAGGGGCCGTCGAGGCCGTAGCCGGAGATATCGCAGACAACGAGTTTCGGGTAGTGAGTCTGAAGCGTCTCGTAGTCGAGGCCGAGGCGCTGGCTCGCACCCGGTGCGAGGTTCTGAACGAACACGTCAGCGTCGGCAAGCAGACCATGGACAACTTCCATGGCTTCCGGGCGTTTGACGTCCAGCGTGATGCTTTCTTTTGAGCGATTCGTCCACACGAAATGCGAAGCGAGCCCGTGGACACGTTCGTCGTAGTTGCGTGCAAAGTCGCCTGTGCCGGGGCGTTCGACCTTGATGACGCGGGCGCCAAGGTCGGCGAGTTGTCGCGTGCAGAACGGGGCGGCAATCGCATGCTCGAACGTGATGACCTTGATTCCTTCGAGTGGGCGCATGATCGGACTCCCAGGTTTAGAACGAGCGGGGCAGGCCGAGAATATGCTCGGCAACGTACGACAGAATGAGGTTCGTCGAGATCGGGGCCACCTGATAGAGACGAGTCTCGCGGAACTTGCGTTCGACGTCGTATTCGCAGGCAAAACCGAAACCGCCGTGGAACTGCAGGCAGGCGTTCGCGGCCTCCCACGACGCGTCGGCGGCGAGCAGCTTCGCCATGTTTGCTTGCGCGCCGCACTGCTCGTGAGCATCGAACCGGCGTGCTGCCTCGAAGCGCATCAGGCTGGCGGCTTCGACGTTGACGTACGACCGCGCAATCGGAAACTGAACGCCCTGGTTTTGTCCGATCGGACGACCGAACACGACGCGGTCCTTCACATACTGCGAGACCTTATCCACGAACCAGTAGCCGTCGCCGATGCATTCGGCCGCAATCAGTGTACGTTCTGCGTTCAGTCCGTCGAGGATGTACCTGAAGCCCTTGCCCTCTTCTCCAATGAGGTTCTCCGCGGGGATCTCGAGGTTGTCGAAGAAGAGTTCGTTCGTCTCGTGATTGACCATGTTGGGGATAGGCCGGACGGTCATGCCCTTGCTGATCGCTTCGTGCAGGTCCACGATAAAAATGGACATGCCTTCGCTCTTCTTCGTCACCTCTGACAATGGCGTCGTTCGAGCCAGCAGGATCATCAGGTCGGAGTGCTGGATGCGCGAAATCCAGACCTTCTGGCCATTGACGACATAACGGTCGCCTTTACGTACCGCAGTGGTCTTGATCCTGGTGGTATCCGTCCCCGTTGTCGGTTCGGTCACCCCCATCGATTGCAGGCGCAGTTCGCCGGAAGCGATCTTGGGCAAGTACAGCGCTTTCTGTTCGGTGGAGCCATGTCGCAGCAGAGTGCCCATGTTGTACATCTGCCCATGACAGGCGCCTGAATTGCCGCCGCTACGGTTGATTTCCTCCATGATCACCGATGCTTCGGTGAGCCCGAGACCCGAGCCGCCGTATTCCTGCGGGATCAGCGCGGCGAGCCAGCCTGCCTTGGTGAGCGCGTCGACGAAGGCTTCGGGATAGCCGCGCTCTTCGTCCACCTTACGAAAATACTCGGCGGGGAACTGGTTGCACAGGTCACGGACGGCTTCGCGGATGTCCTGGTACTGGTCGACTGCGTTATTCATGATGTGAAGTCCGGTGAATTGATGGTCGGGTCATGCGAGTACGGCGCGGGCAGACATCGTCAGCCAGCCTTCATGGTCCTTGGCCCACAGATCGATAGATTTGCCGTCGGCCGCACGGCGTCCACATACCGAGAACGGGTGGCCAAGGAGGGTTGGTCTCACGGCCTTGAAGGAATATTCGCGCACGACTGCATCAGGAGCGAAGCGTGCAACGCTGTCGAGCAACAGGGTCGCGATGAGTGGTCCGTGGACGACAAGATCGGGATAGCCTTCAATCTCGCGCGCGTAGTCACGGTCGTAATGGATGCGGTGAGCGTTGAAGGTCAGTGCGGAATAGCGGAACAGCAGCGCCTCTGTCGGTTCGATCACGCGTTCCCATTCGGCGCCGTCGGGGGCGGGCGTGGGTTTCGGTTGCGGCTGGCCGGGTTGCGCGGGCTCGCGATACGCAATGTCCTGCTCTTCGCGGATGGCCGTGACGCCGCCTACCCGGATCTGATGTTCGACAGTCACGAATGCGAGCTTGCCGCTGCGGCCATCCTTGCGTTCAACGGATGTGACACGCGAAATCCGCTCGGCACTGGCGCCGATCGTGAGCGAAGCATTGAAGGCAATTCGGCCGCCAGCGGCCATGCGCCGCGGCAGTCCGAGGTCGGGTAGGAAGCCGCCCGTCCGGGGATGCCCGTCCGGTCCCAATTCTGCCTGCGGCGCGGGCGTCCAGAAGTAGAGCCAGTGCCAGATCGGAGGCAGAGGGTCGCCGCTACGAAGCGCCGTGGGGCAATCGAGAGTGGCACCCAATGCAGCGGCGGGCGCAGGGGAAATGAAATCCGTGGTGGTTTGGGTGGACTGCGAATGCAGTTCGGACGGGGAAGTGCTCATTCGGGTCGTCTCCGGCGGGGCTTATGCCAGCGCTTTCAGATTGGAATGAGATGACTCTATGTGAATCAGCCGCGCTCGGGAAATATCGATTGAATGTACCCGACATAGGAGTATCCTATGGGCCTTCGCTCCCCGCAGGACGTAATCATGGATATCCGCCAGCTCCGGTACTTCGTCAACATCGTCGATTACGGGAGTCTCGGCAAGGCTGCGGAAAAGCTCTACGTGGCTCAACCCTCACTCAGCCAACAGATCGCGAAGCTGGAGGACGACGTTGGCGTGCCGCTGCTCATCCGCAGTTCGCAAGGGGTAAAGCCGACGGCCGCCGGGCAGGCCATGTATAGGCATGCGCGCCTTGTCCTGCATCAGATGGAGCAACTGCGTCAGGAGGTTCGTGAAGGTGTCGACGGTGAATCGGGGACCGTTGCCGTCGGATTTCCGACCACCATGGTATCGGTCCTGGCAATGCCGGTGTTCGAGCGGGTGCGGGCACGTTATCCCGGTATCCGGCTACAGCTCTTCGAAAGTATGAGCGGCTACCTGGACGAACTATTGGCGAATGGTCGCCTGGATCTGGCTATTCTGTTTCGCGATACAAGTACGCTGGGAATGACGACATTGCCCGTGCTCGATGAGGAACTCTACGTTCTTGGCGAGCCCGGAGGCGAGGTAACGACACGTTCGCGCACCTGTACACTGAGCGCGCTGGCCAACGTTCCACTAGTCGCTCCGGGACTATCGAACGGGTTGCGCCTATTGCTCGAGCGCACGTTCGCACGTGAGCAGGTTCCGCTAAATATCATCGCCGATGTGGATTCATTGCCGACGTTGTTGTCGGTTGCGCAATCGGGAATGGCATGTACGATCCTGCCGGCCTCCGCGGTTGCTCTTCGAGCGGACGCCAATAGGCCAAAGATGCGCCGCATCGTTGATCCGGTAATCAGGCGGCCTGCCAGTATATGTTGGTCCAACTCCGTTCCGGTTAGTTCGGCCACGGTCGCGATTCGGGCGACAATTTGTGAGTTGGTCAAAGAGCTCTGCGCAAGCGGAACATGGGACGGAATAGAGTTGCGCCAGTCCTGATCCGCGTTTGGCTGAGGGGGCATTCGTTCGCCTGGAAAAGTGGTCTCCGCTTATCAGCGCCAGGAAGTGTCGATGTGCTACTACGTAGTTTGCGGGGCGGTATCCGCAAAACTTTGCCTGTTTGAATAGGCGGAAAACCACGACGAAAGCATTGAGTGCTCCTCACGCCAGGAGATTTTCGGCATGCGGAAGTCAAGATACGCTAACGCACACGCGATGGCGATTCCGTCGAGCCGGATGTCATTGGGCAGCCGTGATTCGGCGAATACACGAATCGTCCGCCGAATCGCAGCTTCCCGGCGGGTAAGCCAGTAGACCGATGGATTTGCATCGGTACGTTGAAGTTCGAGAACAGATGCCACTGCGGCATCCATGACACCATCCGCTAGCGACTGCATCCGCATGACCTGGATACGTTGAGAGAACTCAGCGGGAATGAGTCGCGGCTCAACTACCAGGCTGTCGATATATTCGCAGAGAACTGGACTATCGAACAATGAGCCCTCTTCCGTATCGAGGGTCGGGACTTTGGCGAGCGGGTTCAACGACAACAGATTCTCGCCGTTCTCGAACGGATAGGTCACCACTTCATCGATGTGCGACGCTAGTCCTTTCTCGCGGATAACAATACAAACCTTGCGCGCAAACGGCGACGCGGGGCTAAATAGCAGCTTCATCTGAGTTCCCTGGCCTTTGTCCATGAACATCTTTGTCTTTACTCCGACGTGATGCGATCGGCCACTACGCGCGTATGCCGTGCGGCGGCCCGCAAGACATACGCGCGCGTTCTGTTAGCGCATGATGAATGGGTTCGATATTTCCATTCCGGTGTTGATCCAGACACTTTTCGTCTGAAGATACTCGTGGATCGCACTGATGCCGTTTTCCCGACCGAGCCCGGAATCTTTGTAACCGCCAAATGGCGACATATAGCTGACCGCCCGGTAACTATTGACCCAGACCGTACCTGCCTGAATTTGTTCTGCCACGCGGATCGACCGGCCAATGTCCTTTGTCCAAACCCCGGAGCCCAGGCCGAAGCGCACATCATTTGCGATTGCGATGGCCTCAGCTTCATCCTTGAAGCGAATGATTGACAGCACTGGGCCGAAAACTTCTTCCTGGGCAATGCGCATGTCATTCCTGACATCACCAAAAATTGTCGGTTCGACGAACCAGCCATTGCCGCATTCGGGCGCCGTTCCCGGCTTGCCTCCGAGTAACAGCTTTGCGCCTTCCTGCTTTGCCACATCGATATAGGACAAGACTTTTTCGTATTGTGGGCGCGTGGTCACAGGTCCAATCTGGGTGTCGGGACTCGATGGATCACCCATCCTCGCGGTTTTCGCGAGCGAAAGCAGTCTCTCTACGAAGACCTCATATATGCTGTCCTGTACCAGGAGCCGCGAGCCGGCAATGCAGGTCTGTCCGGTCGCAGCGAAAATGCCCGATACCGCGCCGTTCACAGCGTCGTCGAGATCGGCATCCTCGAAGACAATATTGGGAGACTTTCCGCCGAGCTCGAGACTAACGTGCTTGAATTGGCGGGCTGCTGCTTCGTTGATGGCTCGGCCGGTCGAGTCAGCCCCGGTGAACGTGATCTTACTGACAAGCGGGTGTTCGACGAGGGGCGCTCCGACATCCTTTCCGAAGCCGGTCACGACGTTCACCACACCGGGCGGAAAGCCCGCTTCGGTGAAGAGCTTTGCGAACTCGATCGTCGAGGCTGACGTGAATTCGGAAGGCTTAAGCACGATAGTGCACCCGGCAGCAAGAGCCGGAGCGATTTTCCAGGTCGCCAGCAGCAGTGGTGAATTCCACGGCGTAATCGCCGCAACAACGCCCAGCGGTTCATTGCGCGTAAAGTTGAAGTAGCCTTTCTTGTCGAGCGGAATGACCGTGCCCTGGATTTTGTCGGCGAGTCCGCCAAAATAGTAGTACCACTGCGGCAAATACTGACACTGGCCATACATCTCAGCGAGCAGCTTGCCGTTGTCACGAACCTCGATCTCCGCGAGCTTGCGTGCGTCACGGGCAATAAGATCGCCAACCCGGTGAAGCAGTTGGCCGCGCTGGCTCGGTGTCAATTGCGACCACGGGCCGGTGCTGAACGCGGCATGAGCGGCCTGCACAGCACTATCGACATCGGCCGCATTGCCTTTGGCTATCTGTGCCCACGGCTTGCCGGTAAACGGATCTTCTGTTTCGAACCATTCGCCCGACGAAGAGGGGCGTGATTCACCATCGATGTACAGTTCGAATCGTTGCATGGGGCGTACTCCTTTTGTATCAGGTACTGGCCAGCAGATGCGTGCCGGCCTCTACGAGAACGTTTGGTGTCCAGAGAATGACGGTCTGGGCGACCACGTCACCCTCTGGCACGATGGTCGCGCTATTGCGATGTCGTGGTAGAGGGAAAAGACTTCTATGTGTAGTCTCAATCAGCGGTCCGGATCTTGGGTACCGCGTCTACGGTGGTGCTCATGACGAAAGCGAGAGCAGCCGACACGAGAGTGAAGGACGAGATCACATAAAGCCCAACACTACTGCTGCCAGTAAGGTCTCGAAAAACCCCAAAGAGCCAGGGTCCAGCAAGCCCGCTCACATTGCCGAGAGAATTGATCATTGCAATCGCGATTGCCGCGCCTGCACCGCGAAACATCGACGTTGGAATTGTCCAGAAGAGTGGAACGGCTGCCTGCATACCGGCCGCCCCAAAACACAGTCCGATGAGCGCGATATAAGGTGAGTCGACCGCGGCGCTCAGGTAAAGCCCGATTGCGGCAAGACCGAGCAGCACCAGCAGATGCCAACGGCGTTCCCCGCTCGATGCCGATGTGCGGCCAACAATGAACGTTGCAATGGCTGCGCAAATCCACGGGATCGAGGAAATCAGGCCTGCGTCGACTGACCCAACATGCAGCCGTTCCTGCACTATCTTCGGCAGAAAAAATGTAACGGCCCAAACGCCAATGAGGGTTGCAAAATACAGGAATGAAAGTACCCACACGGACTTGCTTCGAAGAATCGACGGCAAGTGACGCAGATCGACGGATTCAGCCTCGCGTGCAGCGGGCAACTCCTTAGCCAGATAGTTTTTCTCTTCGGCCGAGAGCCATTTCGCTTTGTCAGGGCGATCCGGTAGAGCCAGGAAGGTGCAGATTCCAAGCAGTATCGCAGGTGCGCCCTGCAGAATGAAAACCCAACGCCAGCCCGCAAGTCCAGCGATGCCGTGCATCCGTAGCATCAGTGAAGTCAGAATGGAGCCAACAGCCAGTGAGAGCGGAATGCATATCGTGAGCGTCGAGTACGCTCTGGTAAGCATGCGTGGTGGAAACCAGAGCGTCAGGAAGAAGACCACGCCTGGATAATAGCCAGCTTCCGCCACGCCAAGTAGAATCCGCAACACATATAGCGACGTCGTACCTTGCGTCGCGGCGAGCGCGACCGTAACGGCACCCCAGGTGATCATAATGCGTGCAAGCCAGAGGCGTGCTCCGAATTTGACCATGCCCATATTCGACGGAATCTCAAAGAGCAGATATCCGATATAAAAGAGTCCCGCTGCCAGTCCGAAACTGGATGCTGTCAGGCCGAGATCTTTTGATAGTGGTCCGAACAAAACTCCCAGGTTTGCCCGATCGATGTATGAAATGAATATGCCAAGCATGAGAATCGGCATCAGGCGAGCACTAATTTTGACGAGTATTCGCCGCTCGATTCCGGAATCCGGGAGAAACTGTTGATTCTCGCTAATTTGCATCATCTGTCTCCTGCCCTGTATGGAACTCGGTCAACCCCAGGTTTTATTGATTTTGTCGAATGCGATGCCAAACAATACGATTACGGTGCAAGTGACGGTATCGCAGGCTCGCCACTCGCACCTTTCCCTCTGATCTTTGGGCCCGCTTCAGATTGCCACGCTTCATCAAACCATCAAACAGGGAAGAAGCGATGCCTCGTTCGATCACGCGGGCTGCCATTGTGGCCGGTCGGCCCCATAGGGAACCAGGCGCTCGTTGTGCGACAATGGCAAAGACGAGAAGCGCAACGGGTTCGCCAACGTTTTAACTTCACCGAATGCCGTTGCCGAGGTGGTTGTACGGCATGGATAGGTATCCGTGGCTGGCAATGCAGCAATCGAAGCGTGGTCGAGCAAGCCGAGATCCTGAACCCACATTGCACTGCGGGTAAGGGAGACTTTCACGTGCCAGGAGCCCCCTTCGGTAGCACGCCGCTTAAGCGCGACGAGCATGCCTGCCGCAGCAAAATAGCCCGTCAGCAGATCGTTCAGATAAAACACCGGCGAGAATTTTGGCGTTTGGGTCCCCCCACCTTCGGTAGCTGAAAAACCCGACGCTGCCTGACCGTGAGGATCGAAGCCGGCTCGCTCGGCCCATGGTCCGCTATGGCCGTACGCGTTCACCGACGTTACGACGATGCCCTTCCTCGAGCGCCCGGCAAGTTCCTCAGGTGTCAGGCCGAATCGGCGCGTGACGCCCGGCCGGTAGCTGCAGGCGAAGACATCGGCCTGTGCGGCGAGGTCGTGCATGCGCTGAAGTTGCTGCGCATGGGCAAGATTGAGGTAGGCGCAATACTTGCCCATATCGACACTCAGATGCTGAGCGAGCGTGTCTCTACGTGTCGGACTGCTTATATGCAACACCTCGGCGCCGAACTCGGCGAGAGTCTGTGTGCTATGCGGTCCAGCGAGCACGTGTGCAAAGTCAAGCACGCGTATGCCGTCGAGCACCCCCGACGCCGACGACTGAAACGGCACTGGGTCGCCGTCCGCGATCTTCTCGATCTCGATGACTGGCGTGGTGCATAGGGCTTTGCCTTGAGGATGCGCTCGCCACTCTTGCGGAGTGAACGCCTGGCAGGCCGGGAGCCCCAATTCCGAAAGCGCCGATTCGAGTTCTGTCGCGGTGTAACGCGCGGTTGCCGCATCGATCGAACGCCGATTGTTCCCGCAATCGAAGAAATTCAGGTACCCGTTTAGCAGTTTCTGATACGGGGGGCCGGCCCACAGGACGACCTGGCGTCCATCGCTAGTGGGATGAAAGCCGTTGACCTGCATATGCTCGGCGCCCACCTCGAACCACTCGCCGCCCTGCCAAAGGTAATGCGAAGGGTGAAGCGAATGCAGGGCGTCTATCGTGTCGACAGCGATGTCGGTGATCTTGCCCGTTCGTGTGTGCCAGATTTGCGATGCCGCGGCGCCGATCAGCAGTTGGGCCGTTCCCACTGCATCCACGAGCCGATGTTGCGATCGGATGAGCAGTTCGTCGCCATCGAGGCTAACCTGACCGAACGATCCCGTATCGATGCCAAGACTGTGCAGCAATGACGCAAGCGCGGGAAGTTGCCGGTCGGACAGATTGCGGCTAAGTTTCTGATCCATGGTGCGTTACTCTAGAAGTAGGCCGTCGTTTGCGGCGATGCCGCGTTTTCGCCGGCACGGTTTCGATCGTGCCGGCGACGACTTGTCAGCGACGGTTCCTATCCTCGCAATTGGGTCGGTGAGTGTCCAATATGATTTTTTCGGCTCGTGATATATCCTTTGTCTCACCATGATCCAGGCACGCTTGCTCCGTCAGTTCATCGCCGTGGCCGAGGAGTTGCATTTCGGCCGGGCTGCGGCACGGCTGAATATGGCTCAGCCGCCACTCAGCCAGGCCATCAAACACCTCGAGCAGATCGTTGGCGTACCCTTGTTCACGCGCTCGCGCCATTTCGTCGAACTAACCCCCGCCGGCACGGTGTTCCTGAGCGAAGCGCGCGAGCTTCTGGCCGCGGGGCAACGTGCTATCGACGCCGCACGGGATGCGAGCAGTGGTCCGAGCGGACGGGTAACGATCGGCTTCGTCGGCTCGGTGAGCTTTGAGATCTTGCCCCGGATCCTGCGCGAGCTACGCCGCCGCTTTTCCGCCATTCGCATCGAGTTGCGCGAACTCGCGTCGACTGAGCAGATGGAAAGCCTGGCGGCTGGGCGCATCGATGTTGGTATCGTCCGTTTGCCGATTAGCAATGCGGCGGATTTTTCCGTGCGCGAAATCTGCTCGGAGCGATTTGTCGCGGCGCTGCCGAAGGACCATCCGCGTGCGAAGGCTCGGGTTCTCCGTCTGAAAGATCTCGCCGGCGAGCCATTCATGAACTTTCCGCCAGATCGTATTCCGGCACTGCACACGAAAGTTCTGCTCGCGTGCGAGGCTGCAGGCTTCAGCCCGCACGTAGCGATGGAGGCCTGGCAAACTGCCAGCATGGTGAGCCTCGTCGCAGCCGGGATGGGCGTTGCGTTGGTGCCGGCACAGGTGCGTAATTGCTCCCATCCCAAAGTGGTCTTCAAAACAATCGCAGACCGAAGCGAACATCTGGAATTGAAGATCGCCGCCGTATGGCATCCGGACCGGGTCTCGTCCGGCGTGCGGGCCGTGCTTTCGGTGCTGGACGAGATCTAGTCAATGTTTTCGGCCGGCACCGCAGTCGCGCAGCCCGAATTCCGCTTTTGCCGGATTCGGGTGCGCAGGTTGATATAGATTCGCGTGCCCAGCAAAAGTGCGCATGCGCCGAGGAAGCACGCGCTGATAGGACGCTGCACGAACGCTGTCAGATCGCCATGCGAAAAGAGCAGTGTGCGGCGAAAGTTCTCTTCGACCATCGGACCGAGAATGTAGCCAAGCAGGATCGGCGCGACAGGGAACTCGAGCAGCGCGAACAGCGCGCCAAGCAATCCGAATACGGCGACCTCCGCGACTTCGAACAGGCTGTTGTCGGCGCTGTAGACGCCGATGGCAATGAAGAACAGCGCCGACGGGAGCAGGAAGCGGTACGGTACCCGCAGCAGCCTCACCCATAGACCGATCAGCGGCACGTTCAGCACGACTAGCAGAACGTTGCCGATCCAGAAACTGGCGACGAGACCCCAGAAGATGTCGGCATGCTGGGTGATCAACTGCGGTCCGGGCTGGATTCCCTGGATCAGCAGCGCGCCGAGAATCAGTGCCATGGCTGGATCGCCGGGAATGCCGAGCGACATCGTCGGGATGAAATCGACCTGGGTTTTCGAGTGCGACGATGCCTCAGGTCCTGCAATGCCCTCGATCGCGCCGTGTCCGAAGCGCTCGGGTGTTCGCGACAGCCGCTTTTCGAGCGCGTAGGAAATGAACGTGGTGATCGTCGGTCCGGTGCCCGGCATGGCGCCGAACATTAGCCCGACGAACGTGCCGCGCAGTAGCGCCGGCAGGGCCTGCTTCAGCTCGGCGCGGCTTGGCGTCATCTCGCGCACGCCGAGCCGCGTGGCTGAGCCGGCTGTGCGCAGCCGGTTGACGTTGCGCAGGAACTCGGTCACGCCGAACAGTCCGAGCGCGAGCGAGACCAGTTGTATGCCATCGGCGAGGTCCGGCATTCCAAACGTAAGACGCGTCACGCCTGTGGTCACGTCGGTGCCGACCACGCCGAGCAGCAATCCGAAGACCGTCATCGCGATACCCTTGAGCGGGGCGCCGTTCGACAGTGTTCCGCCCGCGAGCAAGCCGAGCAGCATGATCGAGAACAGATCCGCCGGACCGAACCGGAATGCAATGCTGGCGAGCAGTGGTGAGGCGAACACCATGACAATGATGCCGGCCGAAGCAGCGACGAAAGCCGCGATCATCGTGATGCCGAGCGCTACGCCTCCCTTGCCGGCGCGCGTCATCGGATAGCCGTCGAGGCAGGTGACCGCGTGTGGCGGATGGCAGGGCAGATTCAGGAGGATTGCGCCTATCGCGCCACCGTATTGGGCGCCATAGAAGATTCCGGCGAGCATCAGGATTGCCGGCACCGGCTGCATCGAATAGGTGAGCGGCAGCAGGATCGAAATGGCGGACAGCGGTCCCATCCCAGGCAGCACGCCGATCAGGTTGCCGACCAGCACGCCAAAGAACGACCACATGAAATTGTGCCACTCCAGCGCCACCGAGAATCCGTGCGCCAGATCGCCCAACGACTGTGTCAGCATTGCCTCAACCCCACGACAAAAGAGGAAACTGGATCTGCAGCGCCCAGTGGAATACGACTATCGCCACGAGCGACATCAGCAGCGCGAGCGATAGCGCCGCACGCAGCGAATTCTGCTGATCCGCCAGCGCGCCGATGAACGTGATCGCGAACGTTGCCGGCAGCAGACCGCCCCATTTGCCCAACACAACGAATGCGGCGATGCTTCCCGGCACGCAGATCCAGCCACGCCACGATGGTGTGCCGGCTGCCGGGCGCGCGGGCTCGTCGTCACGCGACGATGCTCCGCCCGCACGGGCCGCGATGGCGATGCCGAGCAGCGCGAGCGCGGCGCCGACGCAGACCGGAAAGAAGCCCGAACCCATGTGGCTCAGGCTGCCGAACCGGTAGTTCCAGCCCAGTACGATTGCGCCGACGCCGATCGCCAGGATGAGCATCCCAGCGTAGCGGTCGCGCTGTCCTGCGGCGAACCAGCGCCGTGCTGATGGTCCGTTCGTCATTCCCTTGTCTCCTCATGTGGGCGCACCCGATGCGAGCCGCCGTCAAGATGTTGGATGTGCCGCTATTCTTCGCTCGCGGTGAAGCTTTGATACGTCACCCGGTTGCGGGCGATGTCGTTCGCGATCCATTGCCTGAAGTCTGCTGGCGAGATGTCTTCGTATTGACCGCCGACGTGATCGAGGTAGCGCGCCGCCGCGGGAGTATGAAAGTACGCGTCGACTACCTTGTGCAGCCGGTCGACCTGTTCCGGCGGCGCGTTTTTGGGCAGGAACAGGCCGGACCACTCGAAGAATTTCAGATTCGCGACCCCGGTTTCGGTCAGCGTCGGTACATCCGGCAGTGCGTGCAATCGCTTGCCCGACGTGACGGCGAGCGGCGTCAGATAGCCGGCGCGAATCATCGACAGCGCAGCGATCGAGTCGACGAACATGAATTCGATCGAGCCGCCGATCAGGTCGATCATTGCGGCCGGACTGCTCCGGTAATAGACGTTGGTCGCATCAAGATGCTGGCTCTGAAGGAACAGCTCGGCCGGTAGCAGGTTCACGTTTTCGGACGCGAAGAACAGCCTGCCAGGTTGCGCGCGCAGCCTCGCGACCAGATCGGCGACCGATCGGATCCCGGACTTCGCGGACACGACCAGAATGTCCGGCACGATCATCGCTCGCGCGACCGGGGTGAAATCGTCGAGCGGATCATATGGCGCATGCTTGAAGACGATCGGGTTATACGCCATCGTGCTGCTGCCGCCAGTGAATATCGTGTAGCCGTCTTTCGGCGCACGCAGAAAGGCGTGCGCCGCGATGAAGCCGTGGCCGCCACCGCGATTGTCGATCACGGTCGTCCATCCGGCCGTCCCGGTCATGTATTTCGCGAGCGGCCGGATTCCGTTGTCGAGGCCGCTGCCTGCATTCGCGGGAACAATGATGTGCAGCGGTCGTGACGGATAGTCGTTGCCGTTCTCGGCGGACACGGACATCGAAGCGAGCGCAACAAGGCCGCACAAAAGTATCCGGATGATCTGCAGGACCATGCTGGTTTGTCTCTTTCTGGATTGCATCGATACCGCCTCAGAACAGTGTTCTCATGCCGATGCGAAAGACTGTCTGCGAACTCGTCGTCGACTGTGTCAGCGACTGGATCGCAACATCGGTGCCATCGTAGCCGCGCAGGTTCACGACGGTCGCATAGATATCCGTCCGCTTCGAAAGGAATTTGTCGATTGTCGCGGCGATTTCCCCATACCGGTATCCGGCAAACGTCTCATAGGCGTAGCTTGCGGAAACAAACAGGTCGGGTTGCAGCTTATAGCTGGCGGTCGTCTCGTAACTGGCGAATATTGCCGATTGCTGACCGACCTCGATCGAGGTATTGGTGACCAGGCCGAGCAACGTCAGCTTGTTCCAGGTGTAGCTCATTCCGCCACCGAATTCGCGGGTATGGTTGATCTGCACCGACTTTGCCGTCAATACACCGGTTTGCGGGTTGATCGTGCCGATCGTCTGACCGAACAGCGACGTCACACCGAAATATGACGCGAGCGTCATCAGCCTGTCGTTGACCTCCGTGTACACCGCGCCGGCACTGAAAGGGCCGTGCTCGTAGGTTGCCCCGAAACTGACCGCGCGCCCCGTCGACGAGGTCGAGGTAATCGGCCCCGGATCGCCGAACGCGTACATTGCACCGAATCTCAAGCCACCGAATTCCTTGGACGAGAACTTGATTGCGCTGTCGACCCGCTGTCCCGAGAGACGGTCGAGATTCCCGGGGTGAAACGCGTACTCGGTGTTAAAAACGCCAGATGCATATGCGGTGCCGAGATAGTCGTACACGAAATCGTATTGGCGTCCGAACGTCAGTCGGCCGTACGCGTTCTCGAATCCGACATATGCCTGACGGCCAAACTCCGCACCACCTTGGGAAAGCGCGCCGTTTTCAAGTGTAAAGCCGCTTTCGAGAGCAAAAATGGCTTTCACTCCATTACCGAGATCCTCTTCTCCCTTCATGCCCCAGCGATTGCCCCGCATGATCCCGGATTGCTGGAGGACCTGTGAGCCTCCTCCGGCGTTGCTGACGTACGAGATGCCCGTGTCGAGCAGGCCGTATAGCGTGACTTCGCTTTGCGCGTGCGCGGTGCTGACCCCGAGCATCAGTACGCAAAAAAACAGATATCTTATTTTCATTAAGTCTCCTATATATTTTAATTTTCAATATCATTCTCCAAACCCGGGACCTGGCCGGCGACAGTGCTATCAGCCGGACTGCGTGACGGCGTCACCGGTCAGATCGTCGGCGAGGTCGTAGTGACCCGATTCGGTCAGAGGTTTTTCGACTGGAGGCAGGCCGATCAGGAACAGTTCCAGTGTTTCAGGGCTGCGCACCTGCAGAGATTCACCCGGGTCGACACGCAGGGCGCTCAGATACGTGATGAGTTGACCTTCGACTTCGCCGGAACCGGACAGCACGACGAGCAGGCGACGCGCATGCGGATCGAGCGATGACCATGACGCACCTGGATGCAGGCGGATCATCTCGATCGATACGCCGCGCTCGGTGAAGCTGCCCATGTATTTGCGCTCGACACCGCTTTGACTTTTCAGCGGTAGCCAGTTGAAACACGCCGGATCGGCAATCATCACGCTCTTGTAGCGCGGGTGCGCATATTTGAGCTTCGTGCCGAACAGATGATGCCAGATCGCATTGCGCGCCCATTCCTTCTTGCCGCTGTCACGCACATAGTACGGACCGTCGAACCTTCCAGCGCGGCTCATTTCCTGTTTGGCTTGCCGGTGCTGCTCGATGCTGACGAAACCGTACCCGGATGCGCCGCCGAACTGCAACACGAGTTGCAGCCGCTCGCCTGGGCGCGCTTGGCCAAGCGGATCTTCCTGCGGACCGTATGCAAGGCCCTCGGGGAAATAACCGATCTGACCTTCGCGCAGTTTGACCCCGTGTCCCAGATTCATGTCGCCTCGCAGCGGTAGACGAATCTGGTCGAAGTTGTGACGATGGCGTGGATAGAAGAAGTCTCCATCCTGACGGCCGAGTATGTACATGAAGTTGTCGGGTGACTGTGGTTCGCCCTTGAGCAGATGCTTGAAGACGATGGTGCCGGCCGGATGGTCGCCCTTCCAGTCGCCGTCGATGAACGGAACAATCTGCATTCGATTCCCCTCTCTGGTTGATATCGCTCGCGCGCGCTATCGCTCACGCGTGATTCAGTCCCGCGGCAACGACGCCATCGATACAGATAGCCTCGTCCTGCTCGCCGCTACCGCCACTCGCACCCACGGCGCCGAGTATTTCGCCGCTTGCCGACCTGATCAATATCGCGCCGGTTTGCGGGATGAACCTCCCACCGCTGACCGCGGACAGCGCGCCGAAGAAAGGTGCGTTATCGTCTGCCCGCTGACGCAGCGTGCGTGAAGACATGCCCATGTTGACCGCAGCCCATGCCTTGCCGGATGCGATGTCGACGCGCAGAGCCGTTGCACGGTCCTCGCGCTGCACGGCCTTCACGTGCCCTGCGTCGTCCAGCACGACCACAGCCATCGGTGCATACGCGTTTTCGCGAGCCGCGCGCAATGCGCAGGTTGCGATTTCATTTGCCTGATCCAGTGTCAGCTTTTCCATGATCGGTTTCCTGTCGTGCGTCTGGTGATTCATCGGCCGGCACTAGCCATCGTCTCGTTGCCGGAGCCATCCCCGGCCGGCATCGTCAGGAACATCTCCAGCGCTGCGTAGAACTTGTGTCGGCAGAGACCCATCATCGGGTTGTGTGCGACGCCTGCTAACGAGATGAATTGCTTATCCGGGTTCGGCAACCTCGCGAAGAAGTCCAGCACGTCTTCCGGCGCGGCAATGCCGTCGTATTCGCCACGAATGATCTGTACTGGGCACGCCAATGCGGCTGGGTCGACGAGCGGCAGATGGGCGCACATGTCGACGTAGGTTCCGGTCGGCACATGTTCGACCAGCGGCAGTTCGGCTGCTGCGATCGCTTGCGGCACGAGCGCATCGCTCGTGCCGGCCTTGTCACGCTCGAACATGCTCTGGTAGAACGCCAGATCGACCGGACGGCGCGGCGACGCGAGGTATTCCGGTAGACGTTTGCGGCGCTGCTCGAGCGTCGGCGATCCGGCGCCGGTGTAGACCAGCGCGGCGAGCGCGAGCCGTGCAACCCATGCCTGATGTCCCGCGGCAAAACGTGCCGCGCGCAGCGCGCCGGATGACGTGCCGAACATCAGGAGATGCGATGCGCCGGTGGTTTCCAGCACGAACGGAATCACGCATTCGAGATCGTCGACGCCCGAACGAATGTCCGAATTCGATCCTTCCGTCCATCCAGAGCGGCCGTAGCCGTCGTGGTCCATGGTCCAGACGTCGTAGCCGAGCCGTGCGAAATGGTCCATCACGGAGTAGTCCGGCGCGCCGGGGATCTGCAGGTCGAAGGTGTTGCGGCCGGATACCGTCGAGCCGTGCACGAGGAAGAGCACCGGCATCGATGTCCGCCCCGCGAACGGCTCCACGCTGCATTTGCGATAGACGTAGAGCTGTATGGTGCCTTTGTCGATGTAGTAGTCTTGGGTCCAGGTCATTTTTCGTTACGTTTCGTGTATCGATACGGTCAAACAGAAAGAGCGTTTTTACAGGCCTGGCAAACTGGCGTGAACAAACGCAGGCGATGTGCAGAGTGTGTCGCCTCGAAGCGTTTGATTAAACGGCTTTTCATGAATACAGCGTTCACAGCACATTGCTGCATCGCGGGGGCGATGCCAATGAGCCGATGAATTACCGCGCGTTACGTGCCCGGTTCGCAGACCGGGTTCCACGAGGGATAAATACCTATGCGGGATCTGAATGCATTAGCGACCTTCGTCGCTGTCGTCGATTCGAACAGTTTCTCGCTCGCCGCGGAGCGCCGGGACATTTCGAAAGCACTGGTAACAAAGCATATTCAGGAGCTCGAAGCGGCGGTGGGCATCAAGCTCCTGAATCGCAGCACGCGCAAGCTCGGGCTGACGCAGGCGGGCGAGCAGTTCTATACGCGTTGCGCGCGGCTTGTCGCCGAGGCGGACGACGCGATACACGAGCTCGAAAACATGTCTCGCAGCGCGCACGGACTGATCCGGGTGAGTACGGCACTCGCTTTCGGACGGCTCTACCTGTTGCCGGCGATTGCAGACTTCCTTCGTGAGAATCCGTCGATCCAGATCGACGTCACGCTGTCGGACCGCTTTGCCGATCTCGTATCGAGCAATATCGACGTCGTGGTACGTATGGCGGAAGGGCCGCGGCTGGATAACCTCGTTGCGCGCAAGCTCGCACCGGTCAAGCAGGTGCTGGTTGCAGCGCCCGTGTACCTGAGGTCGATCAGCGCATTAAAGGCTCCCCCCGATCTGTTGCGCTGCAATTGCCTCCTCTACGCAGGTGTCGCCAATCGCGAGTGGCGGCTGTCGGGTCCGGATGGGGAACACCTGATCAAGGTCGCGGGCAATTTCAGGGCGAACACGGGCGATGGAATCGCCGAAGCGGCAGTCGCGGGTCTGGGGGTGGCCATGATGCCCACGTTCATCGCAAGGCGCTATCTGGCGTCGGGCGAACTCGTCCAGATACTGTCCGCGTACCGGTTGCAGGAACGGACTTTGTACGCGGCGTATCTGCCAGACCGGAATCTGCCTGCGCGGATTCGGACCTTTGTACGCTTTCTGGCGGAACGCTTCGGAGAGACCCCGTCGTGGGATGAGGCGGAGCGATGAAAGAAGGGGCCAATCAAGGGTGGTGACACCGTCGATTTTGCATACGCTCGGTGAGCGAGGAGCAAATGCAGACCGACGGCTTGACCCGGGCATTTGCCGGGCAGTTCTACCCGCTTTCTAAATAAGGAATCCTATTTTCCATGGGGCACTTCGCTTCACCGTGCCTTATCGCGCCAAGACCCGTTCAGGCGATTTCTACGGAGGCGAGCGGAAGGTAGGCACCGTCGACGGCCGAAGACGACCGCGTGCACTGAACCGCGTCGAGGAATGTCGCACCAGTCCGCAGAGAGATCGACGTGGCGCCAGATCGCGGTGGCCGCAGGCACATGCCCGAGCGGCAACACCTCCTTCAAGCGTTGAGTCTCCGATCAAACCGTAAAGCCCCCCGGGAAAGCCCGTATAGGTAACCAAAAGGCATTCGATTATCTTCTGGTCTTACCACGGTTTTACCGCAAGAGATGTCATGCAAATCGTTCGGCAAGATGAAGACAGCAAGGGCTTCGAGAAGGTTTTCTCCTTCCTTCGCGATCTTCTGCTCGAAGGCGCCATCCAGCCTGGCGACAAGCTCATTCCGGAGCGCGATCTCGCGCTGAAGCTCGGCGTGAGCCGTCCGGTCGTGCGCGAGGCGCTGCGCGCGCTGTCGATGATCGGCGCCGTCGAAATCCGCGAGCGCGTGGGGACCATCGTGCGCCGGCCGGACGTGTCCACCCTTGGAGAGTTCTTCGCCTTCGCGCTCGCGCAGGAGAAGGACGTGGTCGAGGACGTCATGGAGGCGCGCGTCGCGATCGAATGCCAGTCCATCCGGCTCGCGTGCCGGCGCGCGACGCTGGCCGATCTCGAACGCCTGCGCGCCGCGATCGACCGCATCGAGGCGACCGTCGACCAGCTCGAACTGGGCAGTCAGGCGGACTTCGAGTTCCACGCCGCTCTGGTCCAGGCAGGCGGCTCGAAGACGCTCGTGAACCTGCACTCCACCGTCGCCGCGCTGCTGATGCACTCGCACCGCAACCGCCGCGAGACTGTGCGGTTGCATCCGGACATCAAGTCGCGCGTCATCGCGGATCATCGGCGGATTTTTCAGGCCGTGGTCGATCGTGACGAAGAGGCCGCCGACCGCATTCTGCGCGAGCACTTCAGCATCGGCGACGAGTATCGCCACAAGGCCGCGACCGAATGGAAGTCTTCCTGAGCGCAGGCGGGGCCCGCGTTTTCATTACTCGATAAGAGACCAGAAGAGGATTCGATGTCACAGAGCACAGTGTTGCGCACGGTGGGTTTCATCGGCTTGGGGACGATGGGGCGCGAGATGGCCCTGAACCTGATGAAGGCGGGTATCGCGGTGCGCGTGTTCGACGTGCGCCGCGAGGCTGTCGATGAACTCGCCACGCTCGGCGCGCATGCGGCCGCCAGCGTGGCCGACGCCGCGCAGGGCGCGGACGCTGCCATCGCCATGCTGCCGAACACACCCGACGTGGAGGCGGTCGTGCTAGGCGAGGACGGTCTGCTCGCGAACCCGCCGGCCGGGCGTCTGATCATCGACATGAGCACCATCGCGCCGGTCGCGGAGCGCCGCATGCACGCGGCGTGCGCGGCGCAGGGCGTCGAATATGTCGACGCGCCTGTGTCCGGCGGCCCGATCGGCGCAAAGAACGGCACGCTGACCATCATGGCCGGCGGCACGGCGCAGGGCTTCGAGATGTCGCAGCCGTTCTTCAAGGCGATGGGCACGACGGTCACGCACGTCGGCGCAAGCGGCGCGGGGCAGACGGTCAAGCTGTGCAACCAGCTTATCTGCGGTATCAACATTCAGGCGATCTGCGAGGCGATCGCGCTCGGCCGCGCGTCCGGCGTCGATCTCAAGCAGTTGCGCGAAGTGTTGATGGGCGGCTCGGCGGCATCGTGGATGCTCGATAAGCTCGGACCCGCGATGATCGACGCAGACACGGCGGCGGGCTTCCGCATCGACCTGATGCTCAAGGACCTGCGCCTCGTGCAGGAGCAGTCGCATGCGCTCAACGTGCCGCTGCCCGCGTCGGCAATGGTGACGAACCAGTATCTCGATGCCGTCGCCCACGGCGAGGGACGCAACGGCAATCAGGCGCTGTTCTGCGTGTACGACCGCATGACCGCGCAGACGTCCCGCTAGGTCCGGCCAGGCAGTACAACGCATCGCGCCTCGCGCGCTTCCGTCATGATGAACCTCGATTTTTCCGTGGTGCTGTCGCACTGGCCCGAACTCGTCGACGGCGCGCTGTTGTCGCTCGTGCTCGCGGTCGCGGCGACCCTGTTCGGCTTCCTCATCGGGACCTGGTGCGCGATCGGCCGCCGCAGCTCGCACGCGTGGATTGCACGCATCTGCGGCGCTTATGTCGAGGCGATCCGCAACACGCCCCTGCTTGTGCAGATCTTTCTCGTCTACTTCGGACTGTCGAGCATGGGGCTGCGGCTCTCCGCCATCACGGTGGCGATCCTCGCGCTCGTCATCAACGTGGGCGCATACGCGGCCGAAATCCTGCGCGCCGGTTTCGATTCGATCCAGCGCGGCCAGGTCGAAGCGGCCGAGTGCCTTGCACTGTCGCGCTTCCAGGTCTATTTGCACGTGATCCTGCTGCCCGGTCTCGAACGCGTCTATCCCGCGCTGACGAGCCAGTTCGTGCTGATGATGCTCGCTTCGTCGGTCTGCTCGCAGATTTCGACCGAAGAGCTGACCGCCGTGGCGAACTTTGTGCAGTCCGAAACGTACCGGCCGCTGGAAACGTATCTCGTCGTCGCGGTCGGCTACGTGCTGCTGTCGCTGCTCATGCGCATCGGCTTCTGGGCGCTCGGCACCGTGCTGTTCCCGCGCCGCAGAAAGCTCGGCACGCCGCTCTGAGTGCGAATGACCTACGGAGCCGAACCATGCCTCTCCATCTCAACGCCCATCATCTGCAATTCCTGCTCAACGGAGCGTTGTGGACCGTCGTGCTCTCGCTCGTGGCCCTCATCGGCGGCGGACTGCTGGGCTTCGCCGTCGCACTGGCGCGCGTGTCGCCGCGCCATGCCGTGCGCGTTGTCGCGACCGGCTACGTGCAGCTGATCCAGGGCACGCCGCTGCTCGTCATCATGTTCGTCACATACTTCGGGCTGCCGACGATCGGCATCACCATCTCGCCGCTCGTCGCGGCTGGCGCGTCGCTCACGATCAACGTCAGCGCGTATCTCGGCGAGATCTGGCGCGGTGCGATCGAATCCGTGCCGAAGCCGCAGTGGGAAGCCGCCGAATGTCTTGCGCTGTCGCGCACGCAGCGCATGTTCCGGGTGATCCTGCCGCAGGCGGTGAAGATCGCCACGCCGCCTACGGTCGGCTTCATGGTGCAGATCATCAAGAACACGTCGCTCGCATCGGTGGTGGGCTTCGTCGAACTTGCGCGTTCGGGGCAGATCATCAACAACTCGCTGTTCCAGCCATTCATCGTCTATCTGATCATCGCCGCCGTGTACTTCTGTCTGTGTTACCCGATTTCGCGTCTTAGCCGCTCGCTCGAACGCCGCACCGGCTTCACGCGAGCGCTGAAACTGGAGGCCATCGCGCATGACTGAATTTCCTCAATCCATCGAAGGGCGAGCGCTCGTGGGCGCCGGCGTCGGCGAGGCCGTCATGCAGGAGGCCGAGCCGGTCGTTATCGTGAGGGACGTGCATAAGAGCTTTGGCGCGAACAAAGTCCTGAACGGCGTCAGCTTCGAAGTGGGACGCGGCACGGTAACCGTCATCATCGGGGCGAGCGGCTCGGGCAAGAGCACGGCGCTGCGCTGCATCAACCATCTCGAGGCGATCGATCAGGGCGAGATCAGCGTATGCGGGCATCGCGTCGACGATCCCGGCGTGTCGCTCAAGGCGTTGCGGCTGGATGTCGGCATCGTATTCCAGCAGTACAACCTGTTTCCGCATCTGACGGTCGAGCAGAACATCACGCTCGCGCCGCGCCTTGCCAAGTCGTTGTCGAAAGAGGCCGCGCGCGAAATGGCGCGCGACGCCATCAAGCGGGTCGGGCTCGCGGACAAGGCCGATCACTATCCCGAGCAGCTTTCGGGCGGACAGCAGCAGCGCGCCGCGATCGCGCGTTCGCTCGCGATGCAGCCAAAGGTGATGCTGTTCGACGAAGTCACGTCCGCGCTCGACCCGCAACTGACCGGCGAGGTTCTGCGCGTGATCGAGGATCTGGCGGCCGGCGGCATGACCATGATCATGGTGACGCATGAAATGGGCTTCGCGCGCAATGTCGCCGATCAGATCCTGTTCATGCATCAGGGACGCGTCTGGGAACGCGGCGGTCCGCAGATCATGCGCGCGCCGCAATCGGCCGAGTTGCAGCGCTTCCTCGAAAGCGACCTGTAGCGGCGCAACGCTCGACGAGCGTCACGTCATGATGGAAAGCACATTCAACAAAGGAGACCGCAGCACTATGAGACAAACCAGGTCGCTCGTTCTGGCCGCGTTGGCCGCCTGCCTCGTGAACGCCGGCATCGGCGTCGCGCACGCCGACGCGCTCGACGACGTCACCCAAAGCAAGACCCTGCGCATCGCGACCGATCTCGCGATTCCGCCCTCGGGCATGATGGACGCCAACATGAAGCCGGTCGGCTCGGACGTCGAGACCGCGCAATTGCTCGCGAAGGACTGGGACATGAAGCTCGAGTTCGTGCAGACCACCGGCGCGACGCGTATTCCCAATCTGCAGACCGGCAAGGCGGACATCGCCATTTCCACGCTTTCGGTGACGCCCGAGCGCGCCCAGGTGATCGACTTCTCGAAGCCGTATGCGGTGCTGGAGTCCGTCATCGCCGGACGCAAGGACGTGGCGGTGAAGAGCATCGACGATCTGAAGGGCCACACCGTATGCGTCACGCGCGGCACGACGCAGGACGTCGAGCTCACCCGCATCTCGCGCGACAAGGGCTTCCAGATCGCCCGCTACGACGACGACGCGACCGACGTGACGGCCGCCGTCAGCGGCCAGTGCGAACTGATCGCCACGTCGCTCACGCTCGTCAACCAGATCACGCAGAAGGCGCCGGACCGTCCGTTCGAAAAGAAGGTAACGCTGCACGTGTTCGATCTCGCAATCGGCGTGAAGAAGGGCGAAAGCCGGCTGCTCGCGAAGCTCAACGAATGGATCGACACGAATCTGAAGAACGGCAAGCTCAATTCGATCTACAAGAAATATCACCACAGCGAGTTGCCGCCGCAGATGCGCTGATGCAACGCGTAACACCCACGGCGCGCACATGGCGCGCCTCCACATACCAATTCACAACAGGGAGTTTCGGATGCGTATCGTAATCGGCTCGGATCACGCGGGCTGGTCGCTGAAGGCGGCAGTGATCGGCCATATCAAATCGCTCGGTCATGACGTGATCGATATCGGCGGCTTCAACGACACGCCGGTGGATTTTCCAGACATCGCGCAGATGCTGACCAGCGAAGTGCTGGCAGGACACGCCGAGCGCGGCATCATGGTATGCGGCACCGGCGTCGGCGCATCGATCGCCGCGAACAAGATTCGCGGCATCCGCGCGGCGGTGTGTCATGACGTGCATTCGGCGCATCAGTCGGTCGAGCATGACGACGTCAATGTCATGTGCCTCGGTGCGCAGATTATCGGCGCGTGGCTCGCGATCGACCTGATCGATGCGTTTCTCGGCGCTCAGTTTTCCACCGATGTGGACTTCCGCCGGCGCGTCGAAAAACTCAATGCGCTCGAACAAGGCCTCAATGGTTGAGGGCACACGCAAATGAAGTCAGGTCACGTCGCCGTGCTGGGCAGCGTCAACACGGATCTCGTCCTGCGCTGCGCCGCATCGATCAGCGTAACCCGGCACGGCGCTATGGCTTCGCTTCCGCATGCCAGGGAGATGAGCGCGGGGCCGGTTTGATCGGCTGAAAGCATTTGTTAGGACGCCGGAAAGTGTGAAGAAAGGGGTTCCGAATTTCGGAACCCCTTTTTGTTTGACGCGAAGCTCGAACTGAATTTAGTTGGATGCGATGACGCTTCACATTCCGCTTCACATGCTGCTTCACATTCGTCCGCCTGGGACGTCGACAAAATCCTCTTTTGCGAATTCAGTTCCTGTCTGCGGATTCCCGCCCGATTCAGGCAGTCACCGCCCGTTGGCGGGCCAGCGCACAGAGCGGGCTTTCGCGTGGCGATAGTCTCGTTTCAACCGGGGCGAATCCGTTTCCCGGAGAGTGGCATGTCGTTTGTGACAGGTCGGCTTTCACACCAAATCAATAACGAGAACTATCATGCGATCCGACGACACTGCCGTGGAGTTTGCACAGCCTCAACCCTTGGCGAGCGCGCCGCTCGACGGCGCCGGCAAAGATAGGCCGCAACGTCTGGCGCGAACGCTGACGCGGGTCGCTTTCTGCTTTGCGTGGTTCTTCGGACTGGAGCCGTTTCTGGCGGCACCGGCCGACGACGCACCGGCTCGGCACTCGCAACGCAGCCCATAAGCCGGAATCCGGTGGAATCAGGGAAACTCCCGTGTGAAAAAGGGCGCTGCCGGACCGTTAAATGAAGACGGAATGGCTTATTGATGGATGCCATCCGCTTTCAGCACGGGTTTTGTCACGCGGCGGCCGGCGCCGCAATTCACCTCCGGGCAGCACCCGTGCTGAAGGCTTCCTCGCGCGTGGTATAGACGCCTTATAAAGACGCTGATAAAGAGGCACGCCGAAACCGGAATTAAAAAACCGCCTTGAAGGCGGTTTTTTATTGGCGGCCGTACGTGGATCCGCGCAAGCCGGGACCGTTGATCTGCCACGCAGACGTGCGGTCATCCGACCGCGGCAAAACAATCCAATCAATCCGATCAATCCAATACGCACGAATAACCGTAGGTGCTTGTGAAATAAATCAATCGACCGACGGCAAGTTATCAATTGAACGTTGTCGCAAAAAAGACAGCTCTAACTTCATTAAGTTCCCCGCTCTCGTAAATAAATTCGGACCACACCGAAAACGCTTTCTTTAATCGCTTCCTTTTCGGAAAAATTCCCTCGCTTATTTGTTAACGGTTCCGACCCGATTACGTCAGGCGTATTAAAGACCGTTGCAAACGCGCAACTCAGAATATTGAGACATTGCAAGTTGCTTTTGGCTGAAGCAGGCGATCCGGGGCTGCGATATTGCAATAAACGTCGGAAAAACAACGACTTAACCCTATCCTCCTACGGATTGTTGCGGATTTCGAAAAATCCTGTTGCGCAAACTACCTGCGCCGCTATTAGGGTGTCCCCCTACACTCACGCTTCGCTTTAAGGGTGCCCAGTCGATCCGCACAGTTCGGCCGACAGGGCGGCGGCAGATGGGATGTATCCGCTGCTGAGGCAGGTCCTGCTCCCCCGTGAAAATTTTTCGAATTGGAGTTTCCATGAAAAAGAGTCTCATCGTCGTTGCGGCTGCCGCATCGTTCGCTTCTGTCGCTCACGCACAAAGCAGCGTGACCCTGTATGGTCTGCTCGACGCAGGTCTGACGTACACCAGCAACGTGGCCGGCAACTCCAAGTGGGCAGCTGGTAGCGGCGGCATCAACCAAAGCATGTTCGGTCTGCGTGGCTCGGAAGATCTGGGCGGCGGTCTGAAGGCAATCTTCACGTTGGAAAGCGGCTTCAACATCAACAACGGCGGCCTCGGTAACAACGGCGGCATCTTCAACCGTCAAGCGTTCGTCGGTCTGTCGAGCGCGCAATTCGGTACCGTCACGCTGGGCCGTCAATACGACGCAGCGCAAGACTACCTCGCACCGCTGACCGCAACCGGCAGCTGGGGCGGCACGTACTTCGCTCACCCGTTCAACAACGACAACCTGAACACCAACGGTGGTCTGTCGGTTAACAACTCGATCAAGTACTCGAGCGCCAACTACGCTGGCTTCACGTTCGGCGGCACGTACGGCTTCTCGAACCAGGCTGGCGCATTCGCAAACAACCGCCAGTACAGCTTGGGTGCTGCATACCAGTGGCAAGGCCTGCACCTCGGTGCTGCCTACGCACAGCAGAACAACCCGGCTGCTAACACGTCGGGTGCTTCGGACGGCGTCCTTGCGAACACGGCTGGCGTGTACCCCGCCACTTCGCAATTCCGTCAGCGCCAGTTCGGCGCAGCAGCTTCGTACGGCTTCGGCCCGGCAGTCGTCGGCGTGGCATGGACGCAATCGCGCATCGACAACCTGGTCGGCGCGGAAGTGGGTCAGCGTCAAGGCCACACGAACAACTACGAAATCAACGGCAAGTACAACCTGACGCCGGCTCTCGGCCTGGGCATCGCGTACACGTTCACCGACGCACGCGGCTACGGCATCAATGCTGACGGCAACGACATGAAGACCCGTTACCACCAGATCGGCGCACAGGCTGACTACTCGCTGTCGAAGCGCACGGACGTCTACGCTCAGGTCGTGTACCAGCACGCAATGGGCGACGGCGGCGTGGCATCGATCTACAGCGGCGACAACACGGTTCCGACCTCGTCGTCGAAGAACCAGACGGCTGCTACGGTCGGTCTGCGTCACCGCTTCTAAGCTTCAACAGAAGCAGCCTGTAGCACATGCAGGACAAAAAGGTGCCGTTCGCGGCACCTTTTTTTTATGCGCTCGCCGATTGTCGAGGCGGCGCAAAACGATGCGAAAAACCCGGTATCCGCAGAAACGGATACCGGGTTTTTTTGCATCATGCAGGGCTCTCGCGCTGTCGACGAAGCCCGTGTCGTCTTTCGAATGCAGATAGCCGACATACAGCTTCGTCGAACTGAACGCATAGACCGCGTTCGCATTGAAGATGGTCTGCTTGTGATTGCTGTTGTCGCTGTTCTGCTGCACACCGGCCGCGACCGAGAGCGGGCCCGTCACGTACGACAGCGTGAAGCCGTACATATTGCGGTTTTTGACAATTGCCTCTGTTTACTTGACAAGAATTGACTTTTGCTCGCACTCGCTTCGAGTAGTCTCAAAATAATTGCCCTAAACATCATTTACGCAGCGACGCCGGCGCATGTTTTGCACGCGCGCTTTTATGCATGACTATTCCTTCTCCCGAACCCGTCGCGCTCTGGCCTGTCGTGCAGGATCTAACCGACGAGCAATGGCAGTGCGTCGCGCCGCTCCTGCCTGAAATGCTGAACGAAGGGCCGCGTCGCGGACGTCCGCCGATCGATATCCGCCACGTGCTGAACAGCGTGATGTGGGTGCTGCACACGCGCGCGCCGTGGGGCGCAATGCCCGGGCACTACGTGCCGTACCAGACCGCGCATCGTTACTATCTGCGCTGGAAAAAATCCGGTGTGCTGACCGCGATCATGATTGCGCTGTTCAAGACCGACGCGATCCTCGAAATGCGCGCGACGCGCAGGAGCGGCATGCGCGCGGGTTAGCCTGATCGCACCCGGCTCGCGCGCCTAGATCTGTTCCCGCCCAAACGCGCTCAGACGCTCCAGATCGAGCACGTCGATCTGGTTGTACGACAGACGCAAAATCTGCAGCTTTTCGAGGTTCTGCAACGCCTGGTTGATCCGCTGGCGCGATACGCCGGCGAGCAGGCCGACTTCTTCCTGCGAAATGGCGAGCGTGCGGCCCGTGTCCGGATAGAGGTCGGGATTGAACAGTTGCGCGAGCGACTGCGCGACGCGTGCGTCCACGTCGAGCAGCCGGCTGTTCTGGATCGACGCGATGAATTCCCCCATGCGGTTGTTCAGTTGCCGGATCACGAAGCCCGTGAACGGCAGGCTCGATTCGAGCAACGCATGGAAGGTCGCGGACGGCACGAACATCACGAGCGAAGGCTGGATCGCCGCCACATCGTATTTGCGCAATTCCCGCTTGATGACGCTGCCTTCGCCGAACCATCCGCCGGGCGGCACGCCGGAGAGCGTGCAACTGCGACCCGACGCGTTGTAGATGGCGAGCTTGATGAGCCCGGAGTGAACGCCGATCCAATAGTCGGACGGCTCCTGGCGGCGCGCGATCCACGCGCCGCCTTCCAGATGCTCCGCGTGCGCGGTGGCGAGCACCATCGCCTGATGCTCGGCGGCGAGCGCGCGAAACCACGCGCAATGCTCGAAGAGCCGCGCGAGGCTGGCGGGCTCGCTGTGCACGGTGCGCTGGGGCGGGCGGGTGTCGGCGCGGACGGTGAGCGGAGCGTCGTTCATAAGCGGTCTGGGAGTGGTTCCGGACGGGCCGGTTCGGGAGCGCTACTCTGTCATTTGAATGACAGACAGTACGCGATGACAATTGCTAGGCTAGGGTCCACGAATCAGAACAGAATCAGAACAATCAGCGGCGCGGCTCGCGCCTCAGGAGACGATGCAATGACAAAGCACATGTTCGACGAAGGTCTCGAGCGGCGCGAGGCCAATTATGTCCCGCTGACACCGGTCGACTTCCTCGTGCGCGCCGCGCAAGTGTATGGCGAGCGGCTGGCGGTCGTCCATGGGGAGATCCGCCGCACCTGGCGCGAGACCGACGAACGCGCGCGGCGGCTCGCAAGCGCGCTCGCGCAGGCGGGCGTCGGCCGTGGCGATACGGTCGCCGCGCTGCTGCCCAACATCCCGCCGATGATCGAGGCGCACTTCGGCGTGCCGATGGCGGGCGCCGTGCTCAACACGCTCAATACGCGGCTCGACGTCGCGTCGCTGCTGTTCATGCTGCGCCACGGCGAGGCGAAGGTGCTGATCGTCGACACGGAATACGGCGAGCTTGCGCATCGCGCGGCGCTCGAGTTTCCCGAGCTGCGCATCATCAGCGTGGCTGACGCGCAGCCCGCCGACGCCGCGCAGTTCATCCGCACGACCGATTACGAAGCGTTCCTGCAAGCCGGCGACCCGGCCTTCGAATGGACTCCGCCCGCCGACGAATGGGAGGCGATCGCGCTCAACTACACGTCGGGCACGACCGGCGATCCGAAGGGCGTGGTCTATCACCATCGCGGCGCGTATCTGAACGCGCTCAGCAATATCCTCGAATGGGACATGCCGAAACACGCGGTCTATCTGTGGACGCTGCCGCTGTTCCACTGCAACGGCTGGTGCTTTCCGTGGACCGTGGCCGCGCGCGCGGGCGTGAACGTCTGTCTGCGCAAATTCGACGCGAAGACCGTGTTCGAGCTGATTCGCCGCGAACACATCACGCACTATTGCGGCGCGCCGATCGTGCAGAACGCGCTCGCCAATGCGCCGGCCGAATGGCGCGAGGGCATCACGCATCGCGTCTCGACGATGGTCGCGGGCGCGGCGCCGCCGCCCGCCGTGATCGCGAAGATGAAGGAGATCGGCTTCGATCTGACGCACGTGTACGGGCTCACCGAGACCTACGGGCCCGCCGCCGTCTGCGCGAAACAGGACGCGTGGGATGCGCTCGACGACAACACGCGCGCCGATCTGACCGCGCGGCAGGGCGTGCGTTATCACCTGCAGGCGGCGGTCGCGGTGCTCGACCCGGACACGCTCGAACCGGTGCCGGACGACGGCGAAACGCTCGGCGAGATCATGTTTCGCGGCAACATCTGCATGAAGGGCTATCTGAAGAACGAGCGCGCGACCGAAGCGGCTTTTCAGGGCGGCTGGTTCCATACCGGCGACCTCGGCGTGCGCACGTCCGACGGCTATATCCGCATTCGCGATCGCAGCAAGGACATCATCATTTCGGGCGGCGAGAACATTTCGAGCATCGAGGTCGAGGACACGCTGTATCGCCATCCGGCGGTGTCGGTGGCGGCGGTGGTCGCGATGGCCGATCCGAAGTGGGGCGAGGTGCCGTGCGCGTTCATCGAGCTGAAGGAAGGCGCACAGGCGACCGAGGCGGAAATCATCGCGCACTGCCGGCTGTTTCTGGCCGGCTATAAATTGCCGAAAGCAGTGCGCTTCGGCGAGTTGCCGAAAACGTCGACGGGGAAAATCCAGAAGTTCGAATTGCGCGCGCGCATCAAGGCGGAGGGCAAGGGCTGATCAGATACCCACCTTGTGTGCATTCAGAATCAGCCGCAATCCAAGCGCGGTGACCGCGCTGGCGGCGACGCGATCGATCCACGCCTTCCAGCGCAGATAGATTTCGCGCGGACGTTTGCTCGAAAAGCACAGTGCGACGACCGTGTACCAGCCGGCTTCGATCGCGAAGATCGCGGGCGGCAGCGCAAAGTAGCACCACGTCGGCGGATGCTGCGGCAACAGGGCCGCGAAGATGCTGCCGTAGTAGACAGCCGTCTTCGGATTGCTGAGCTGCGTGGTGAGGCCGATCCAGAACGATTTGCGCGGATTGCCGCCGCCGGTGTGCGTTGCGTTGAACGCGAGCGGGGTTGCGGCGCCGCGCCAGATTTTCGACGCGAGGTAGATGAGGTAGAGACCCCCGGCCACCTTCAGGCCGACGTACAGCCATTCGACCGACGCCAGCAGCGTGTAGAGGCCGAGCAGCGCAATGCCGCTGAAGAACACGCCGCCGATACCCATGCCGAGCGCCGTCGCCAGACCGTCGCCGCGCGACAGGCCGATCGCATTGCGCGCGACGATGACGAAGCTCGGTCCCGGACTCATCGCCCCTAGCAGCAGCGCGGCGAGAATCGTGAGGATGGCGGTTGAGGCGGGCATTGTCGTGTCTCCGGAAGGGCGGCCCGCCGATGGTGCATCGCATGACGGGCCGGTAGCGAGTACCGCATTGTCCGCTAATAGCGAGGCTGAAGTCACGCATGCCAAAAAATCGTGCGCCGCCCAATGCGATGCCTTCGCCGCTGCCGGGCGCACGGAAAAAAGCCGAAAAAAAAGCCCGCGCAAGGCGGGCTCAACTTCAACTACTCGGAGTTTCGCGATCCAGTCGCTTGACGGATCAAGCCGAGTTTATTTGAAAGCGATATGAAAGTGTTAAAAAATCGCTTCAAAGCCGCTTCAAAGATCGAAAAACACGGTTTCCTTATCGCCCTGCATGTGGATGTCGAAGCGGAACACGCTCGCGTTGTTCGGGTCGCGACGCGCGATCAGCGTGTTGCGGCGCTCGGCCGGCACCGACGCCAGCACGGCGTCCTGCCCGTTCGCCTGCGCTTCGTCCTCGAAATAGATGCGCGTGAACGTGTGCAGCAGCATGCCGCGCATCGTCAGGATCACGTTGATGTGCGGCGCTTCGCCGGGGTTCGCGCGGCCAGGCTTCACCGTTTCGACGACAAAGCGCTTGTGCGCGTCCGTGCCCGTGCCGACGCGTGCAAAACCGTTGAAGCCGCTCTTCTGGATTTCCGCGCGCGACTCCGGATAGCGGCCGCTCGCGTCCACTTGCGACATTTCGAGCATCGCGTCGCCGACCACCTTGCCGTCGCCGTCGAACACCTGGCCGACGATCGTGATGTGCTCGCCGGCCGCTTCACGCTCGGCCAGAACGGGCGTGAACAGGCTCCTGTAGTCGAAGTCGTATTGCTGCGGGCAAAGACCGTAGGCGAAGTACGGGCCAACGGTTTGCGAAGGCGTTTGCTTGAGGGTCGTCATGGCTTAGCGCTCCATCGGGGTTTCGTTCGGGCCGCGCAGCACGATGTCGAAATCGTAGCCGAGCGCGTAGGCCTCTTGCGTAATGTCGAGCGAGAACTTCGAGATCATGCGCTCACGGGCTTGCTCCGGCGTGCCTTGATAGATCGGGTCGAACGCGAGCAGCGGGTCGCCGGGGAAGTACATCTGCGTGACGAGGCGCGAGCCGAAGTGGTCGCCGAAAAGCGAGAAGTGGATGTGCTGCGGACGCCATGCGTTCGGGTGATTGCCCCACGGATACGCCCCCGGCTTGATGGTCAGGAAGCGGTAGCGGCCTTCGTTGTCGGTGACGCAGCGGCCCGCGCCGAGGAAGTTCGGATCGAGCGGCGCGTCGTGCTGGTCGGCCTTGTGCACGTAGCGGCCGGCAGCGTTCGCCTGCCAGATTTCGACCAGCGTGTTGCGCACCGGACGGCCGCCTTCGTCGAGCACCCGGCCCGTCACGATGATGCGCTCGCCGAGCGGCTCGCCGTTGCGCACCGCGTTGCGCGTCAGATCGGCGTCGAGCGGATCGAGGTCGTCGGTGCCGTAGACCGGCACGCGCTGGTCGCGCAGACGTTCCTTCAGCGGGATCAGCGGGCGCGTGGGGCCGCGCTTGACCGACGAACCGTACGGCGGATAGATGTACTCAGGATGGGACGCGAAATCGCGCGGGGTGAGGGAAGAGTCTTCCATGAAGTGTCTCCGTGGGAGGAATCGTGAGGTGCGACGTTATGACAGGCACTTTATCCAAAGCTAGCGGTTATGCAAAATGACGTTTTCGTTCGTTTCGTATAACCTTCCGTTATGCAACGCAGTCTCGCGGATAGCCGCGTCAAATTCCGTCATCTCCAGTGCTTCCTGGCTGTCGCGCAGTTCGGCAGCGTCCAGCGGGCGGCGGACAGCCTGTCCGTCACGCAGCCCGCCGTTTCGAAGACGGTTGCCGAACTCGAGGCGATTCTCGGCGTGAAACTGTTCGAGCGCGGCCGTCATGGCGCCGTGCCCACGCGCGAGGGGCAGCTTTTCATGCCGCATGCGAGCGCCTGTGTCAGCGCGCTGCGACAAGGCGTCGATCTGCTCGCGCGCGCCGAGGGCGCGGCTGCCGCGACGCTCGAAATCGGCATCTTGCCGACCGTCGCGGCGGTGCTCGTGCCGCCCGTGCTCAGGCAGTTCGCGGCGCAGTGGCCGCGCGTGATCGTGCGTCTTGCGACCGGCGCGAACCCGGAATTGCTCGAGCGTCTGAAGGCGGGTTCGATCGAATTCGCGATCGGCCGCCTCGCGGACCCGGAGCGGATGGTCGGCCTCAGCTTCGAGCAACTATTCACCGAGCCGCTGATCGCCGTGGTGCGGGCCGGGCATCCGCTCGCGCAGGGCGCGGGTCTGCCCGCCACCTCGCTCGAAGCATTTCCCGTCGTGCTGCCGCCGTTCGGCACGCTGATCCGCCAGTCGGCCGAGAGTCTGCTTGGCGCGTGGGGCGTGCCGCCGCTGTCGGCGTTCGTCGAGGTGCTGTCGGTGTCGACGGGACGCGCGCTGACGCTCGAGAACGACGCGGTGTGGTTCGTGCCGCTGAGCGCCGTCGAATACGAACTGGCGCATGGCATGCTGGTGCGGCTGCCCTTGCCGTTCGCGGGCACCGGCGAGCCAGTGGGGCTGATCCGCCGCTCGGATACGCAGCCGTCGGCGGTGGGGCACGCGTTTATCGAGGCGGTGCGCGAGGTCGCGCAGCGGAGGATGGCGGCGGGGGCAGGCAAGACCACGGGCAAGGATGCGGCTAAAAACACGCGCCACGCCGTGGATAAAGCGCCGGGTAAGCTTGCGCGCAAGCGTAGCCAGGGCAGCGGGCCGCGCAATCGAGGCGAGTGACCGGTCAGCCGGC
This sequence comes from Paraburkholderia susongensis, assembly GCF_900177725.1. Classification (GTDB taxonomy): domain Bacteria; phylum Pseudomonadota; class Gammaproteobacteria; order Burkholderiales; family Burkholderiaceae; genus Paraburkholderia; species Paraburkholderia susongensis. Next base: position 131,938 of record NZ_FXAT01000017.1, read on the forward strand.
ATGAGCGGCATGAGCGGCAAAGCAGCAGGTGCCGAGTGCCCGATCGCTTGACGGATGAACCATCCAGTACAAAATGAAGGTTGCGAACGTCCCGCGACCCGGTGTACAAACACGGTGCGAAGGCCGCCGCAGCCCGTCCAGGCTGCGGCACACCACGCGCACGTCTTGCATTGAGCACCACATCGCGAACAGCCGGAACGGTTTGCGCCGAACCCCGGAAAGACCGGCCGCCGCGTCGAAAGACCGTACAAGGAGATTGCCATGCCTAGCGACTTGCCCACTCCAGACGCCGCGCTGCGCGCCGTGTCCGCACCTGAGCACAATCCGCTCGGCACGGCCGGCATCGAATTCGTGGAGTTTGCCGCGCGCGATCCGCGCTCGCTCGGCGAGACCTTCACGCGGCTCGGCTTCAAGGCCATCGCGCGTCATATCAGCAAGGACGTCACGCTGTACCGGCAGGGCGAGATGAATTTCCTCATCAATGCCGAACCCGATTCGTTTGCCGCGCGCTATGCCGAGGAATACGGCGTCGGCATCTGCGCGATCGGAATTCGCGTCGCCGACGCGCAGCGCGCGTTCGAGCGCGCGGTGGAACTCGGTGCATGGGAATTCGAGGGCGAGCGCCTCGGCGTGGGCGAACTGCTGATTCCGGCGATCCAGGGCATCGGCGATTCGCACATCTATTTCGTCGACCGTTGGCGCGGGCGCGGCGGCCAGCGTGGCGGCCTCGGCGATATTTCGATCTTCGACATCGATTTCCGCCCCATCGAAATCGACACGGCGCAAGCCGATCTGAACCATACGGGCAGCGGCCTCGTCGCGGTCGACCATCTGACGCAAACCGTCGGCGAAGGCCGCATGCAGGAATGGATCGACTTCTATCGCGATCTGCTCAACTTCCGCGAGATTCACGAACTGCATGCGAACTGGCACGTGTCGGCGGAATCGCGCGTGATGGTGTCGCCGTGCGGCGCGATCCGCGTGCCGCTCTATGAAGAAGGCACGCGCCGGACCAGCCTGATGCACGACTATCTGCCCGATCATCCGGGCGAAGGCGTGCAGCACATCGCGCTCGCCACCGACGACATCTTCGCGTGCGTCGAGCACCTGCTCGCGAACGGCGTCGAATTCGTCGAGCCGCCGCCGCGCTATTACGATCAGCTCGATGCGCGGTTGCCGGGCCACGGGCTCGACGTCGAGCGGCTGCGGCGCACGCACGTTCTCGTGGATGGCGAAATCGGCGCGCACGGCGTGCCGCTGCTGTTTTTCCAGACCTTCGTGCGCCGCCGCGCCGGCGAGATCTTCTTCGAGATCGTGCAGCGCCAGGGGCATCATGGCTTCGGCGAAGGCAATCTAGCCGCGCTCGCGCAGGCGCGCGAGCGCGGCTAGACGTGGCGCGTATGTGTTGCGTGTATGCGTGATCGCGCGTTAGATCACGCTCCTTCCGGCGTTTGCGCCAACTCAGGATAAAGCGCGCCATACGCCGCGGCTTCCCGCAACAGCCACTCGCGGAAACTCGCGAGCGGCTTGCCGTGACTCAATTCGGTCGGATAGACGAGGTAGTACGCCGTGTCGGCGACGGCGGGCGTGTCGAACGGAATCACGAGGCCGAACTGCTTCAACTGCCTGTCGACGAAAAAGCGCGGCACGAGCGCAATGCCGAGGCCGGCCGCGGCCGCGCTGATCAGCATCGTGTGGAGTTCGTAGCGCACGCCCTGCATGGTGCGGTTGTCGTCGACGTCGAGCTCGGTGAACCATGTTGCCCAGCCATCCGGCCGCGTCGTGGAATGCAGCAGCGGATAGTTCAGCAGTTCGGCGGGGTTGCGGATCGGCCGCTTCAGCAGACTCGCCGCGCACACCGGCACCACTTCCTCGCGGAACAGAAAGTCCGCCGACGTACCCGGCCATGTCGGCTTGCCATAGTGGATCGCCGCTTCGAAAGGCGTGTCGGCGAACGGAAACGTGGCGGTGCGCACGCCCATGTTCACGCGCACGTCCGGGTGCTGTTCGTTGAATGCGGCCATACGCGGAATCAGCCATTGCGACGCGAACGTCGGTAATACCGCCAGTTCCAGATAACCACCGCCGCTGCCATGCGCGATGATCGACAGCGTGTCGCGGTCGAGCTGTTCGAGCGAGCGCCGCACCTGCGCGCTATAGACCTTGCCGGCCCGCGTCAGCACCACGCGCTGCTTGACGCGCACGAAGAGCCGCACGCCGAGATTGCCCTCGAGCGTGTTGATCTGCCGCGACACCGCGCTTTCGGTGAGGAACAGTTCGCGTGCCGCATGCGTGAAGCTTTCGTGCCTCGCGGCGGCTTCGAAAGCGAGCAGCGCGCCCATGTTGGGAATCTTGAACTTTCGCACGTTAATTCCTAAAACGCATCAAGTGGCGATTTTATCTCGCTTTACGGCCATGCAGTGGATTTTGAATAATCTCGCCCGTCATGATTGCCGCGCTGCGTGGAGATCCCGAATGCGAAACTTCAAGAATGCGAATGTCGAACAACTGCTGCTGAAACTGCTGGGCGCGGAAAAAACCGCGCGGCTCTTCGCCACGCTGAACCATCCGCGCGTGCTCGATGAATGGGAGAGCGGCAGCGTCACGCGCGCCGAACTCGCGCAGGCGATGAACATGGCGCTCTTCGGCGACCTGCTCGCGCGCTCGCAGAACGGCCGCCGCTATACCGAGGAAACGGTGGCGGGCGGCGGCGGTGTGTACTTCGATCACGGCGCGCTGCGTACCGTGCGCTGGCCGCACAGCGGTGCGCTGCCGCCGGGCGAGGCCGCGTTCGCGCGCATCCTGGGGCCGCTCGGCTTTCGTATCAACGGCCGCTATCCGCTCGATCGTCTCGGCATGACGGGCCGTGCGTGGGCACACGAAGATGCGCCCGATGAGATCGCGCAGTTTTTCGTCAGCGAATTGCATCCCGAGCGTTTTTCCGCGGCGTTCCAGCAGGCGGTGACGAACGTGATCGGCGCGTCGCGCGATCCGCTGACGCCGCGCGCGAGCGGCCTGCTGTGGGAACTCGAGCGCGACGGCGTGCTGCCGCTCGATGCGGCGCATGAACTGCTGCCGGTGATCGTCGGCGCCTTCGCGCGTCAGCACGATATGCCACGGGAAGCCGATTACGAAGTATTGTTGAAGGAATCGGCGGAAATGGCGTGGATCGCGACCGAAGGCAATGCGTTCAATCACGCGACGGATCGCGTCGCGGACGTCTTCAAGCTGTCGGACGACGAGAAGGCCAAGGGGCGTCCAATGAAGCCGAAAGTCGAGCATTCGCGTTCCGGGCGCGTATTCCAGACCGCGTATCGCGCGGATATCGTGCAGCGTGAATTTCGCGCGGCCGATGGCAGCGTCGTCACGCGCGACGTGCCGGGCTCGTTCTACGAATTCATCACGCGCAAGCGCAGTTTCGATCAGGACGCGCGCCGCTGGGAAACGGACCTGCGTTTCGACGCGGGCAATGCACAGGGCATCTTCAGGATGACCGCAAGCCAGGCAGCCTGAGCGCAACATGGCGGCGCGTGGGCCAGGCATCGCAGACGAGGTGCGCAGTGGGGACGTCATTGGATGAAGAGCAGCGCGTAAGCATGCAGGCGAAGGAAACCTCGGGCCAGCGCGTTACGCCGAATCAGGCGCGCGGCGCGACGCCGTTCGCGGGCAGCGCCGCCGTCTTGCGGGCGCTCGAAAGCGATCTGCGCCAGCACGTGCGCGGTGAGGTGCGTTTCGATCAGGGTTCCAAAGCATTGTATGCGTCGGATGCGTCGAACTATCGGCAAATCCCGCTCGGCGTCGTGGTGCCCGCCGACATCGACGATCTGCTCGCCACGCTTTCCGCCTGCCGGCGCAACGACGTGCCGTTTCTCGCGCGCGGCGGCGGCACGTCGCAGAACGGCCAGTGCGTGAACGTGGCCGTCGTGGCTGACGCAAGCAAGTATGTGAACCGCGTGGTGTCGGTCGACCCGGTGGCACGCACGGCGATCGTCGAGCCAGGTGTCGTATGCGACACGCTGCGCGATGCCGCCGAGCAGCACGGCCTCACGTTCGCGCCCGATCCGGCCACGCACAGCCGCTGCACGCTCGGCGGCATGATCGCCAACAACTCGTGCGGCGCACATTCGGTGATGGCCGGCAAGACGGTCGAAAACATCGAGGCGCTCGAAGTCGCGACTTTCGACGGCGCACGCTTCTGGGTCGGTCCGACGTCCGACGGCGAACTCGAACGCATCATCGCCGCAGGTGGCCGCCAGGGTGAAATCTACGCGGCGCTCAAGCAGTTGCGCGACACCTACGCCGAACAGATTCGCGCGAAATTCCCGCAGATCAAGCGACGCGTGTCCGGCTTCAATCTCGATCAGCTGCTGCCGGAAAACGGCTTTAACGTCGCGCGTGCATTGGTCGGCACCGAAGGCACTTGCGCCGTCACGTTGCAGGCGAAAGTGCGCCTCGTGAAGAGTCCGGCGAAACGCGTGATCGTCGTGGCCGGTTTTACGGACATCTACACGGCGGCGGATGCGGTGCCGCATTTCATGCGCTGTGAGCCGATCGCGATCGAAGGGCTCGACCGCGCGATCATTCGTGGTTTGCAGGCGCGCGGCTTGAAGAAGGACGAAATCGCCTTGCTGCCCGAAGGCGACGCGTGGGTCGTGCTCGAATTCGGCGCGGACACACGGGACGCGGTGTTGCAGCAGGCACAGGCCGCTGCCGCGTATTTCTCGTCGGGGGCAGCGGGGCTGAACATCTCGACGATGCTCGTCGAAGACCGCACGTTGCAGGCGAAGGTGTGGTCGATTCGCGAGACAGGCGCGTCGGCGGTGGCGTTGTCGGTCGATCCGAACCGGCCCGACCCCGTGGTCGGCTGGGAAGATGCGGCGGTTGATCCGCTGCGGCTCGGCGATTATCTGCGCGCGTTCCAGGCGCTCGTCGATCGCTACGGCTACGAGACGAGCCTGTACGGCCATTTCGGCGACGGCTGCGTGCATGCGCGCATCACGTTCGATCTGCGCAGCGCCGAAGGCGTCGCGACGTGGCGCGGATTTTTGCGCGAAGCCGCGGAACTCGTGGTCGAATTCGGCGGCTCGCTGTCGGGCGAACACGGCGACGGCCAGGCGAAAGCCGAGTTTCTGCCGATCATGTACGGCCCCGAGCTGATGCAGGCGATGGAGCAATTCAAGGCGATCTGGGACCCGGCTAACCGCCTGAATCCGGGCAAGGTCGTGCATGCCTATCGCGCCGACGAAAACCTGCGCATGGGCCCCGCATACAAGCCGGTGACGCTGCATACGAAGCTGGCGTTCGCGAGTCAGGAGGGGGACGGTTTTCAGCGTGCGATCGAGCGCTGCATCGGCATGGGCAAATGCCGCTCGCTCGAAGGCGGCACGATGTGCCCGAGCTACCGCGCGACGCGCGAAGAGAAGTACTCGACGCGCGGCCGCGCGCATCTGTTCTGGGAGATGCTGCAAGGCGAGGTGATCGCCGATGGCTGGCACAGCCGCGAGGTGAAAGAGGCGCTCGACACCTGCCTCGCATGCAAGGGCTGCAAGTCCGATTGCCCGACGCATACGGATATGGCGTCGTACAAGGCGGAGTTTCTTTCGCATTACTACGAAAAGAACCGGCGGCCGCGTCAGGCGCTCTTCATGGGACGGATCGGTGAATGGGCGCCGTGGGCGGCGCGCTTTGCGCGTCTGACGAACTTCATGACGACGGCGCCGGGTTTGTCTGCGCTCGGAAAATGGGTGGCGGGTGTCGCGCAGGCGCGTGCGTTGCCGCAATTCGCCGCGGCGACTTACAGACAGAGCGCGCTGCGCACATCCAGAAGTGACACGTGCGGCGATGGGAAGAAAGTGATCCTCTGGGTCGATACGTTCAACGACCATTTCACGCCCGAGGTCGCGCGGGCCGCCGCCGATGTGCTGACGCAACTGGGCTGGCAAGTCGTGCTGCCGAAGAGCCGCCTGTGTTGCGGGAGGCCGCTATACGACTTCGGCTTGCTCGAACGCGCGCGCGAGCTGCTCACACATATCGTCGACGACCTCGCGGACGATATCGCCGCCGGCGTGCCGCTGGTCGGTCTCGAGCCTGGTTGCCTGTCTGTGTTCAAGGACGAGCTGCTGAAGCAACTGCCCGATCACGCTCTGGCGCAGAAGTTGTCCGCGCAGACCTTCCTGTTTTCCGATTTCGTCGCGCGTCAGCCGTTCGACTGGCCGACGCTTGCGGCCGACGTGGTCGTGCACGGCCATTGTCATCAGAAAGCATTGTTCGGCATGCAGGGCGATACGGCGCTGCTGAACAAACTCGGGGTGAAATGGAAACTGCTCGATACGGGATGCTGCGGAATGGCGGGATCGTTCGGCTTTAACGTCGAGCATCACGCGCTGTCGGAGAAGATCGGCGAGGACAAGCTGTTTCCGGCGGTGCGTGAAGCGACCGCGGAGAATGCGCAGACGCTCGTGCTGACCAACGGCTTCAGTTGCCGCGAACAGATCGAGCATGGCACGGGGCAGCACGCGTTGCATATTGCACAACTCGCGCAGCGGGCGCTGGCGGCGCGCCAGATGTGAGGTGCCTCGCGCGCGCGAGGTGTGCAATGAGCGCGCCCCGGGTATTCACATGCCGCGCATTCACGTACCGCGCCGCGCGTTATTTCTTCGTCGAACCAATGGCGATTGACGGCGTTTGCGGCAGGTCCGCGTTGGTCGCCATCCACAACACTTCCGCGTCCTCTTCGCTGGTGGACACCGCGGCATGGCCCGTGCGGCTGTCGAAGTAGAGGCTGTCGCCCGCGTTCAGGTGCGTCGGCGCGTACAGCTCCGAATAGAGACACACGCTGCCGCTGATCACGTACAGGAACTCTTCGCCTTCGTGGCGGCCCCAGTCGTCGAACGCATCGAGCGTGTGCGCGGAAATGCGGATGCGAAACGGCAGCATCGCTTTGTGCGCGAGATCGGTGGCGAGCAATTCCATCTGATAACCACGATAAGCGTGGCGTTGGCCTTCATTTTTGCGGGTCAGCGCGCGCCGGCCGCTCGCGCTCACTTTCGGCGTGGAGCCGAACAGTTCGCCGATTTCGATCTTCAGTCCAAGAACGATTTTCTGCAGCACGTCGAAAGTGGGGGACATCAGGCCGTTTTCGACTTTGGACAGCGTCGAACGCGAAACGCCACAGAGGCGGCTCGCGGTTTCGAGCGTCAGGTCCTGCGCCTGACGGGCGGTGCGCACGCGCCGGCCGAGGTCGGTGGTGGAAGGGTCGATGGGTTTGGTGAGGTGGGTGTCCATGAGGCTTGCGGCTGGTTCGGGTCCGCGTTTTATCGTGGCGAGTGATGTTTCCGATCATAACATTTGACGCAACGGACGCATCCGGCAGGGACGGGCGGCGGGGCTGACGGGCGGCGTACACCGGTTTGAGTGCGCCTGTTCAGTGCCGATGCGGCCCGCGGCGGGATAGGAGGTGGGACGTTGTGAGATGCGCAAGGCGTTCGCGCGCTTTTTCGCATTGGAAACGCCGGCCGCTTCCGCTACGAGCAACGCATGATGCGAACGCTTTGGCAAAGTGCTTATCGTCACGCGCCGCGACTGAACAGCTCGTTGAGCTGCGAGCCGGGCGCTGCGCCGGTCAAGTCGAAGCGGCCGTCGGCGAGCGCCTGGGCGGCCTGCATGAAGCCACCCCACGCGGCGCGGGCGAGCCCGCCACCGACGCTGATGCGCCGCACGCCGAGCGCCGCCACGTCCTGCAGCGTGAGCTTCGACGTCGAGCCGATCAGCAGGTTGAATGGTTTGGGCGCAACTGCGGCGACCACCGCCTCGATCTGCGCGGGCGTCTGGATGCCGGGCGCGTACAGGCAATCGGCGCCCGCCGCGGCGTATGCCTTCAGGCGCGCTATCGTCTCGTCGAGATCGGGCTTGCCGGTGAGAAAATTTTCCGCGCGGCCGATCAGCAGCGTGTCGCCGCCCGTCTCGTCGATGGCCCGGCGCGCCGCGCTGATGCGCTGCACGGCAATGTCGACGGGAAAGAGCGGCGCCGCAGGGTCGCCGGTCGAGTCTTCGATCGATAGGCCCGCCACACCAGTCGCGACCGCGAGCTTCACGCTTTCGGCGACACCTTGCGGATCCCGGCCAAAGCCGTTCTCGAAGTCGGCGTTGACCGGCAGATCGGTCGCCTCGACGATGGCGCGCAAGTGCGCAAGCACCGCTTCACGCGGCAGCGTGTTGTCGGCGTGTCCGGTGGACCACGCAAAACCGGAACTCGTCGTGGCGAGCGCCTTGAAACCGAGGGTTTGCAGATAACGCGCGCTGCCCGCATCCCAGGGATTGGGCAGCACGAAACAACCGGACGTATGCAGGGCACGGAAGGCGGCGCGTTTTTCAGCGGCGTTGCGGGGCATGGCATGTCTCCATGAAATGAGGGAGCCGACGCCCCCTCGTTGATCGTGCAACATCGGGATTTACCACAGGGAAGTTTATTTCCGTATCGAACGCATTGTTGACCAGATTCGTCAACATGAACTGTGCGCTCAACGCGATGAATCGGCGATGTTCGCATCGCTGAAGCTTGCCGTCTTCACTTCATGAGTCGTGCGCAGAATACAAAAGCGGGCGCATGCTTCGAAAAGCATGCGCCCGCTTCACGTGCACAGGGACTGCAAAAAGGGCTGCAAGAGCTGCGTTAGCCGCGGCAAAACGCAAACACTACACAAGCACCGCAAGCGCTCAAAGTGCAGAAAGCGCTCAAAGCGCCGAAAGTACGCAAGCGGCTTCCCCGAACACCTGCTTGTGCCCGCTGCTATACGGTCGCCGTATGCGTCACTGATCCGCCGGGTTCGTCACCATCGGATGCTGTCCGCCCGATTGCGACATTCCCGTCGTCGGCGTGCCATAGCCCGTGGTGTCGCCGTGCGCCATGGCGTTCTGTGCGGCGACGCGCGCTTCGGCCGCCTGAATATCGGCGGGATACGAGGCGTCCGTTGCTTCGGCCGGGTTGTAGCCGGCCTGTTCGAGTTGCTGCAGTTGAGCCTTGACTTCCGCGCGTGTGACCGGCTGCTGGGATTGCGCGAACGATGCAACCGGCGCGGCAATAACGACCGCGAATGCGACCGCCTGGATAAGCGATTTCATGATGTTTTCCTCCGACATTGTTTATCGGCACCGCGGCAATACCGGCACCCATTAACGGAGTCTAGAAAGCAATGAACCTTAGGGAAACCACCAGGCAGTTAATTCAGTATTGACCCAAACAACAAGTCGGCTCGTTGTAATAGCGGCGTTCCGCCGTTCGTAAGGGAACGGGGCAATCAGCGCAAAATTGCTCAAACTCCCTTGCGTACATCGACGCGATAAGCGGTTATTTGCCGGTAAGTAGCGCCGGGCCGCACGATCACTTCATCCTGCCCGGTCATATTGACCTGATTCGGAAAGCTGCCTGCTTCAAGGCACAAACCCGCATGCCGTTGATAACGCACGCCGCCGCGTCCGCTGTCGCCGTTCAGCGCATTGCCGGTGTAGAACTGCAAGCCGCGCTGATCGGTCGAGACGGTCAGCTCTCGTCCGCTGCCGGGGTCGTACGCGCGGGCAACCTGACGCACCTGTGGCGTGCTTTCATTCGCGCCGCCCGTGCCCGCGCCGCCTTCGTCCGCATCGCGCAGCACGTAGCAATGATCGAAGCCGCCGGCTCGCGCGAGTTGCGTGTGCGGCCAGTCGAGCCGCGCGCCGAGCGGCGCGCTCTGCCGGAAGTCGAATGCGTTGCCCGCGACGTCGGCGAGCTTGCACGGAATCATTGCGGCGTCGACTTCGAAAAAGCGTTCGGCGTCGATCGACAGCACGTGGCCGCGAATATCCGTGCCCGCGCGGCCCGTCAGATTGAAGTACGGATGGCTCGTCAGATTGAGCGGCGTCGCCGCATCGGTGATCGCTTCGTATCCGATCGTGAGCGTGCCGTCGTCGTCGAGCGAGTAGCGCACCTGCACGGTCACGTTGCCCGGAAAACCCGCGTCGCCTTCGGGCGACTCGAGGCGCATCAGCAACGCGCCGTCATCCTCGCTCACATCCCACAGCGCGCGATGAAAGCCGACCGTGCCGCCGTGCAGCAGATTCGCGCCTTCGTTGCGATCGAGCGTGTACTCGATACCGTCGAGCATGAAGCGCGCGCCGGCAATGCGGTTCGCCCAGCGGCCGATCAGCCCGCCCATGTAGGTCGTGGCCGCGACATATTCGGCGGGCGTGTCGTGGCCGAGCAGAATGTCGCCGAGACGTCCCGCGCGATCCGGTGCGTGCCATGAGACCAGCGTCGCGCCGAGGTCGCTGATGGCGACTTTCATGCCGTGCGCGTTGCGCAGTGTGTAGAGCCGGACGCGATCGCCGCCGTGCAGCGTGCCCCACGGCTCGGAAGAAAGTTGTGCGATGCTGATCATGTGGTGAATGCGGAGAAAAAATAAAAAATGTGCTCAGCCCGCCGCTTTCGTCGGCTCCGAACTCACGCGCTCCTGGTATTCGCGCGGCGTGCAGCCGAGTTCGCGGCGAAACACCGCGTACATGTATTGCAGCGACGTGAAGCCGCAGCGAATCGCCACTTCGGCGCTCGACGCATCGCGTTTCGCGAGCAGCGACTTCGCGACGTCGAGCTTGTGGCGCAGGATTTCCTGATGCACGGTGCACTGCCGCTCGCGCCGGAAGTACTCTTCGAGCGACGAGCGCGACACGCCCACATAATCGGCCACCTGTTCGGTGCGGATGCCCTGGCATGCGTACTGGCGAATGAAATGCCGCGCGCGCATCACATAGGGACTCGCAAGCGGCTGATGCCGCGTCGATTCGAGCACGTTGATGCCGACCGGCGGCACGAGAATGCGGCGCCCCGGAAAACGCGCGCCGTGCAGCATCTGATGCAGGATGTGCGCAGCAGTGCGGCCCATTTCCTCGGTGCCCTGAATGACCGAGGAAAGCGGGATGCGCGTGAGCGTGCGGGTGAGCGGATCGTTGTCGATGCCGATGATCGCCACTTCCTCGGGCACCGCAATGCCCGCGATCAGGCAGGCCTGTAATAGGTGCCTTGCGCGCGCATCGGTCACCGCGATGATGCCGACCGGCTTCGGCAGTTGCCGCAGCCATGCGGTGAGCTGCTCGATTGCCTGGTTCCATGACGGCGCGCTCGTCGACAGGCCGCGATAGATCTCGCTGCCGACCTGCGCGGCGCCATGTCCGTCGACGCTGCGCAAATGGGCAAATGCGAGTTCGCGCTGCTGCGCCCAGCGGTTTTCCTGCGCCTGCGGCAGGCTGTACAGCGCGAAGTTCTCGAGGCCCGCGCCGATCAGATGCGTGTAGGCGAGCGACACGAGCTTGCTGTTGTCGGTCGCGATATAGGGTAAATCCTCAGGGTACTGCGCCGGGTCCGCATACGACGAACCCACCGCGACCACCGGCAACGGACAGCCGCGCAGCGCTTCGTAGACGGCGGGATCGTCGAAATCCGCGATGATGCCGTGGCCGTCGAAGCGCTCGATGCCCGCGAGCCGGCAGCGAAAGTCCTCTTCGAGGAAGAGGTCCCATGCGACCCGCGTCGACAGCAGGTAATTGCCGATGCCGGTGATGATTTCGCGGTCGTAGACCTTGTTCGCGTTGAAGAGCAGGGCGATCCGATGGCTCGTCTGGGGTGCTTGCGGGCGGGTCATGGCGGTAATCGGCGTGCGGCTGGAGTCGCCACGGCGCCTTTGTCTCCTTTCTGTCGAGGGCTCGCGTGCAGCCCCGTTTTTAAGCGTCTGGTTATTCTAGGCCCCGAATTGCGCGCTCGTAGTAAACAAACGCGCGGGCGGTAAGAAACATCAAGCGTACTGAGCAATTTCGCAATTGCCGGCACATCGTGCAAGCGGCAGCATGGCGTCACTTCGTCGGCTGGCGCGGCGCCGTCGCGCGGGTTGCGGTGCAACATAACAAGGAGACGCAGATGTCCTACTTCGAACACATCCCCGAGATTCGCTATGAAGGTCCGCAATCGGACAACCCGTTTGCGTACCGCCACTACGACAGAACCAGGAAAGTGCTCGGCAAGACGCTCGAAGAGCATCTGCGCATTGCAGTGTGCTACTGGCATACGTTCGTGTGGCCCGGCGTCGATATCTTCGGGCAGGGCACGTTCCGGCGCCCATGGCAGCAGCCCGGTGACGCAATGGAACGGGCGATGCAGAAAGCCGACGCCGCGTTCGAGTTCTTCTCGAAGCTCGGTACGCCGTACTACACGTTCCATGATACCGACGTCGCACCCGAAGGCGCGAGCGTCAAGGAATACAGCGAAAACTTCCTGCGCGTGTCCGACTACCTCGCGCGCAAGCAACAGGATACCGGCATCAAGCTGTTGTGGGGCACGGCGAATCTGTTTTCGCATCCACGTTACGCGGGCGGCGCTGCAACCAGCCCGAACCCGGAGATCTTCGCATTTGCCGCGACTCAGGTGCGTCATGCGCTCGACGCGACGCTGCGGCTCGGCGGTGAAAACTACGTGCTGTGGGGCGGCCGCGAAGGCTACGACACGCTGCTCAATACCGACCTCGTGCGCGAACGCGAGCAGTTCGCGCGCTTCCTGCACATGGTGGTCGACCATGCACACAAGATCGGCTTCAAGGGCTCGCTGCTGATCGAGCCGAAGCCGCAGGAGCCGACCAAGCATCAATACGACTACGACGTCGCGACCGTGCACGGCTTTTTGCTGCAACACGGGCTCGAGAAAGAGATTCGCGTGAACATCGAGGCGAATCACGCGACGCTTGCGGGACACTCGTTCCATCACGAAATCGCGACGGCTTTTGCGCTCGGCATTTTCGGCAGCGTCGACGCAAATCGCGGCGATCAGCAAAACGGTTGGGATACCGATCAATTCCCAAATAGTGTCGAGGAACTGACACTCGCGTTCTACGAAATTCTGCGCCACGGCGGCTTCACGACGGGCGGCATGAACTTCGACGCGAAGGTGCGCCGGCAAAGTGTCGATGCGGAAGACCTGGTTCATGGTCACATCGGTGCGATCGACAACCTCGCGCTCGGTCTCGAGCGCGCGGCGGTGCTGATCGAAAACGAGAGCCTCGAGCAGTTCAAGCGTCAGCGTTACGCGGGCTGGGACACGGAGTTCGGCCGCAAGATCCTGTCCGGCGAGTACTCGCTCTCGGCACTCGCATCGGACACCATCGCGCGCGAGCTCAATCCGCAACATGCGAGCGGGCAGCAGGAGCGCATGGAGAACATCGTGAATCAGGCGATTTATAGCGGACATTGAAACGCACTCCGGTGCGCGCAATGGCAGCCTGAAGTACTGCATGCACGAAATGAAGCATCACACAAAGATCGCGCGGCCACGCTGATCGCGCGAAACAGGAAGCTTGTGGGTTGTTGCTTATCCGGTTCTGCGGCTCGCAGCGCAGACCGACCCATCCGGTATTCCGGCTATCACAACAAGGAGACGGAAATGAAATTCGCAATGCGTCGTAACGTACTGGGTTCGCTGCTGTGTGGAGCAGTGCTCGCCAGCCTGTCGCTTGCCGCGCCGCTCGCGCACGCCAGCAAGGATCACCCGGAAATCGGCTTCTGTATCGACGATCTGCGCGTCGAGCGCTGGTCGCGCGATCGTGACTATTTCGTCGCCGCGGCGGAAAAGCTCGGCGCGAAAGTGTCGGTGCAATCGGCCGATGCGAGCGAGGAGCGTCAGATCTCGCAGATCGAAAACCTGATTTCACGCGGCGTCGACGTGATCGTGATCGTGCCGTTCAATTCGAAGACGCTCGGCAACGTGGTCGCCGAAGCGAAGAAAGCGGGTATCAAGGTCGTCTCGTATGACCGCCTGATTCTCGATGCCGATATCGACGCCTACATCTCGTTCGACAACGAGAAGGTCGGGGAAATGCAGGCCCAGGGCGTCTATGACGTGCGGCCGAAGGGCAATTACTTCCTGCTCGGCGGCGCGCCGACCGACAACAACGCCAAGATGCTGCGCCAGGGGCAGATGAAGGTGCTGCAACCGGCGATCGACAAGGGCGACATCAAGGTAGTCGGCCAGCAATGGGTGCCGGAGTGGAGCGCTTCGACGGCGCTGCGCATCATGGAGGACGCGTTGACTGCGAACAACAACAAGATCGACGCCGTCGTCGCCTCGAACGACGGCACCGCCGGCGGCGCGATCCAGGCGCTGGCCGCCCAGAACCTCGCGGGCAAGGTGCCGATTTCGGGCCAGGATGCCGACCTCGCGGCCGTCAGGCGTGTGATGGCCGGCACGCAGACGATGACCGTCTACAAGCCGCTCAAGCTGATTGCGGGTGAAGCGGCGAAGCTCTCGGTGGCGCTTGCGAAGGGCGAAAAGCCGGCGTTCAATGCGCAATACGACAACGGCAAGAAGAAGGTCGATACGGTGCTGTTGCAGCCGACCAAGCTGACGAAGGCCAACGTCGACCTCGTCGTGAAGGACGGCTTCTACACGCAGGCGCAGCTCGCGAGCCAATAAGACGAAAGACGGGCGCGGCGTGATTGCCACGCTTCCCGGGCCATGGCGCCGGGAAGCGTTGTCCGCACCCGCCCACCTTGCAGCGAGGCATAGCGAATGACGCAACCTCTACTGACGATGCGTGGCATCGTCAAAGCGTTTTCCGGCGTGAAGGCGCTCGACGGCATCGACCTGACCGTCTCGCCGGGTGAATGCGTGGGCCTGTGCGGCGAGAACGGCGCGGGCAAATCGACGCTGATGAAAGTGCTTTCGGGCGTCTATCCGCACGGTACCTGGGAGGGCGAAATCACCTGGGAAGGCGAGCCGCTCAAGGCCACGAGCGTGCGCGATACCGAGCGCGCCGGCATCATCATCATTCACCAGGAACTGATGCTGGTGCCGGAGCTGTCGGTCGCGGAGAACATCTTTCTCGGCAATGAGATCACGCTGCCCGGCGGGCGCATGAATTACGCGGCGATGTATCAGCGCGCCGACGAACTGCTGGGCGAACTCGGCATTAGCGGCATCAACGCCGCGCAGCCGGTGATGAACTACGGCGGCGGCCATCAGCAACTGATCGAGATCGCGAAGGCGCTGAACAAGCGTGCGAAGCTGCTGATTCTCGATGAACCGTCGTCGTCGCTGACCGCGTCCGAAATCGCGATTCTGCTCGACATCGTGCGCGATCTGAAGCGGCGCGGCATTGCCTGCGTGTACATCTCGCACAAGCTCGACGAAGTCGCGGCTGTTTGCGACACGATCAGCGTGATTCGCGACGGCCGTCATGTCGCGACCGAGCCGATGCATTCACTCACCACCGACCGCATCATTGCGCTGATGGTGGGCCGCGAGATCAAGAACCTGTTTCCGCGCGAGCCGCATCCAATCGGCGACGTCGTCTTCGAAGCGCGTAACGTGACCTGTTTCGACGTGACGAATCCGCGCCGCAAGCGCGTGGACGACGTGTCGTTCGCGTTGCGGCGCGGCGAAATTCTCGGCGTGGCCGGGCTCGTCGGCGCGGGCCGCACGGAACTGATGCAGGCGATCTTCGGCGCGTATGCGGGTATGAGCGAGGCGAGTGTCGTGCTCGACGGCAAGCCGCTGAAGATTCGCGCGCCGATCGACGCGATTCGCGCGGGCATTGCGATGGTGCCCGAGGATCGCAAGCGTCACGGCATCGTGCCGGGCCTGAGCGTCGGTCATAACATCACGCTCGCCGTGTTGCAGCGTTTCGCGTCGGGCGGGCGCATCGATTCCGCGGCCGAACTCGACACGATTCACACGGAAATGAAGCGGCTTTCGGTGCGCGCCGCGAACCCGATGCTGTCGATTGCGAGCCTCTCGGGCGGTAATCAGCAGAAGGCCGTGCTCACGCGCATGCTGCTGACCGATCCGAAGGTGCTGATTCTCGACGAACCGACGCGCGGTGTCGACGTCGGCGCGAAATACGAAATCTACAAACTGATTTTCCAACTGGCGCAGCGTGGCATGTCGATCGCGATGGTGTCGTCTGAATTGCCGGAAGTGCTCGGCATCAGCGACCGTGTGCTCGTGATCGGCGAAGGCGAGTTGCGCGGCGACTTCGTCAACGACGGCCTTACGCAGGAGGACATACTCGGCGCCGCGATCCGCCCTGTGCATCTATCTTCGAACCCAACCGCAGCGAGTGCCGCATGACTCCCGAAGTGACTTCCCAACGCACCGACAATGCCGTGCCGCGAGGCGCATTCGGCGGCACACAGCGTATTCAGCAGCTATTTGCACGTTACAAGATTCTCGCCTTGCTGATTGCCGTCGCCGTGATTTGGACTTTCTTTTCAGTGCTCACGCACGGCGCGTTCGTGACGCCGCGCAACATATCGAACCTGCTGCGGCAAATGTCGATTACCGGCATGCTCGCGTGCGGCATGGTGTTCGTCATCATCGCGGGTGAAATCGATCTGTCGGTCGGCTCGCTGCTCGGCCTGCTCGGCGGCGTCGCGGCGATTCTCGACGTGAACCGCCACTGGCCGATCGGCGTGACGATACCGGTGGTGATGCTGCTCGGCGTGGCGGTCGGCGTGTTCAACGGATGGTGGTCGACGTACCGGCGCGTGCCGTCGTTCATCGTCGGGCTCGGCGGCATGCTTGCGTATCGCGGCATCCTGCTCGGCATCACCGGCGGCTCGACGATCGCACCGGTGTCGGACGGCTTCGTGTTCGTCGGCCAGGGCTACTTGCCGCGGCTCGCGGGCGACACGCTCGCGGTCGTGCTGTTCCTGTTATTGGCATTCCTGACGATGCGGCAGCGCGCGAACCGTCAGCGTTATCAGTTGCGCGTCGTGCCGCTCTGGCAGGACGTCGCGAAGGTGATCGGCGCGGGCGCGATACTCGCGGGCTTCGTCGCCACGCTCGACCGCTACGGCGGCATTCCGGTGCCCGTGCTGCTGCTGCTCGCGCTGCTCGGCATCTTCACGTGGATCGCGACACAGACCGTGTTCGGGCGCCGCATCTACGCGGTCGGTTCGAACCTCGAGGCGACACGGCTCTCCGGCGTCAACACCGATCGCGTGAAGCTCGTCATCTTCGCGCTGATGGGGCTCATGTGCGCGTTCGCCGGCATCATCAACACCGCGCGGCTTGCGGCCGGCTCGCCGTCGGCGGGCACGATGGGCGAACTCGATGCGATCGCCGCGTGCTTTATCGGCGGCACGTCGATGCGCGGCGGCTCGGGCACCGTGTACGGCGCGCTGATCGGTGCGCTCGTGATGGCGAGCCTCGATAACGGCATGTCGATGCTCGACGTCGATGCCTACTGGCAGATGATCGTGAAGGGCTGCATCCTCGTGCTGGCCGTGTGGATCGACGTGATGTCGGGCTCGAACCGCCGCTGATGAGCGGAGTTGCAACACGCGAGGCGTGCCGGCGCAACCCGGCACGCCGCTGTCGCGCAGCCGCGCTTTGCGCTTTGCGGTTCGCGAATGGCGAATCGCGATTCGCCGTTTGCAGTTAATGAAACACCCCACGATTTCCTTCCCCCGCCTTCATCGCGCGTATTCCCGTACCCGCTGGCCGTTTGAAGCGGGCGCGCGCATTTAAGTCTCCCGCCCGCCTGTCCGTCTTATTACTATTCGCGAACGCAGCGCAAACATGGTCCGCCAACACGGTCGGGCGTCTGTGCGCTTTCGCCGCTGTCCCGCCATCGTGCGAGCCGATCGAGCCAAGCCATCGAGCCATGCAATGTTAACGCGCAGAACCTTCCTGCTCGGCGGCGCCAGCGCGGTCGGCGCGCTGCTGGTCGGCTGGTCCGTGCTGCCGCCGCGGCAGCGTCTGACCACCTCGACCCCACTGCCGGCGCAAGGCTCGCAGATCGCGCTCAATGGCTGGGTCAAGATCGCCGCCGACAACAGCGTGACGATCATGATGTGCAAGGCGGAGATGGGGCAGGGCATTCACACGGGCCTCGCGATGCTGCTCGCCGAGGAACTGGACGCGGACTGGTCGCAAGTGCGTGTGGATGAAGCGCCGATCGACAGGATCTACAACAGCGTGCAGAGCATCGTCGACGATCTGCCGTTCCGCCCCGACGACGATAGTCTCGTCAAGCGCGGCGCCGTGTGGATCACGCGCAAGGCGGTGGGCGAGTTTGGCACGATGATGACGGGCGGCTCGTCGAGCATCAACGACCTATGGACGCCGATGCGCGAGGCCGGCGCATCGGCGCGCGCGATGCTGATCGGCGCGGCGGCCGGGCAGTGGCATGTGGCGTCCGGCGAATGCCGCGTGGAAAAGGGCTATGTGCTGCACGCGTCGGGCCATAAGGCGAGCTTCGGCGAGTTGTCGTCGATGGCGGCGCAGCAGCCGCTGCCGCGCAAGGTCGCATTGAAGCAGCCCGCCGACTTCAGGCTGATCGGACAGCCCGTGCGCCGCATCGAAGCGGCGTCGAAAATCAACGGCACGGCGCGCTTCGGCATCGACGTATTGCCTACTGGTCTGCTGTACGCGAGCGTCGTGATGTGCCCGACGCTCGGCGGCACCGTCGCGCATTTCGACGACACACCCGCGCGGAAAACGCCGGGTTTCATCAAGGCATTCGCCGTAGCGCCGTATGCGGGCGGAACCGGCGGCGTGGCCGTGATCGCGGACAACCCCTATCGCGCAATGAGCGCCGTCACGGCGATCGCGGTGGACTGGCAGGAAGACGCGGCCGCGAAGGTGTCGAGCGCGGAGATCGAGCGCCGCCTTGTCGACGCGCTCGATGACACCGGCGCTCATGTGTACTTTCATCGCGGCAACGTCGACAGTGCGATGAGCCGCGCGGCGCGCACGATCGACGCCATGTACCACGTGCCGTATCTCGCGCATGGCGCCGTCGAGCCGCTCAACTGCACCGTGCAGGTTGCGGACGGCGCCGCCACTGTGTGGGCTTCGACGCAGGTGCCGGGGCTTGCCCGGCAGCACGTGGCGAAGGCGCTCGGCATCGATGCTGAGTTGGTCGACATGCAGCTGCAGTTATTGGGCGGAGCATTCGGGCGGCGTCTCGAACTCGATTTCATCGTCCAGGCCGCGGCGATTGCGCGCGAGGCGGAGGGTCGTCCGGTGCAAACGATCTGGTCGCGCGCGCAGGATTTCACGCATGATTTCTACCGGCCCGCATGTGCGGCCAGGCTCCAGGCCGGCTTCGACGAGCACGGCAAGCTGGTGGCGTGGCAAGCGAGGTCGGCGGGCCAGGCGATCGTGCCGGAATCGCTCGCGCGCTACTACGGAGTGCCGCGCATTCCGATCGACAAGACCACCTGCGAAGGCGCGTTCGACCAACCGTACGAATGGCCCGCCGCGCGCGTGTCGCACAAGATCGTCGAGTTGCCGGTGCCGGTTGGCTTCTGGCGCTCGGTCGGCCATTCGCACCAGGCGTTCTTCACCGAGAGCTTCACCGACGAAGCCGCCGTCACAGCCGGCCAGGATCCGGTCGCGTTTCGCGCGATGCTGCTCGCGCGGCATCCGCGTCACCTGGCCGTACTAAAACGTGTCGAAGCCTTGTCGGGCTGGGGACGTCCGCTCGCGCATGCCGCTGACGGCGCGCCTTGCGCGCGTGGCGTAGCGTTGCACGAGGCGTTCGGCAGCGTCGTCGCGCAGGTCGCGGAGGTGTCGATTGGCCCGAACCGGCAGATTCGCGTGCATCGCGTGGTGTGCGTGATCGATTGCGGCTTGCCGGTGAATCCGAATCTGATCCGCCAGCAGATGGAAGGCGGCATCGTGTTCGGCCTTTCCAGCGCGTTGCAGAATGAGATCACGATCGTCAACGGTCAGGTGCAGCAGAAGAACTTCGTGGATTTTCCGGTCGTGCGGATGAATGTATGTCCGGTGATCGAAACCGACATCATGCCGAGCCAGTTGCATCCGCAGGGCGTCGGCGAACCAGCCGTGCCGCCGATCGCACCGGCGGTAGCCAATGCGGTGTTTGCGTTGACCGGGCAGCGTTTGCGCACTCTGCCGTTGAAGCTCGCCTGATGGGAAGAAGGGTTGGCCGAGGCCACGCGATTCAGGAGAAAAACATGGGAATACTGAATATCAACGGAAGCATGGTGCAGATCGAGGCCGCGCCGGACATGCCGCTGCTATGGGTATTGCGTTGCGATCTCGGTATGACCGGCACGAAGTTCGGCTGTGGCGTGGGCATCTGCGGCGCGTGCACGATCAATCTCGATGACGTCGCGTGCTTTGCCTGCCAGACACCGATGTCGAGCCTGCACACGCAGAAGATCACGACGATCGAAGGCATGCAGGGCCGCGAGGCGCAAGCACTGAAGGCGGCGTGGATCGAACTCGATGTGGTGCAGTGCGGCTATTGCCAGAGCGCGCAATTGATGGCGGCTTGCGCGTTGTTGAAGCACAAGCCGAATCCGACCGACGCGGATATCGACGCGGCGATGACGCCGGTGGTGTGCCGTTGCGGCACGTATCCGCGGGTGAGGGCGGCGATTCATCTGGCGGCGAAGGGGGTGAAGGAGGCGAAGGGGGCAAAGGAACGCCAAGGCTGAACACCCTCATGCCGCCCTCAGCAGCCCAGACTCAGTTCGCCAACATCTCCACCATGGCGACCACCGCGGTAAAGATGCCGATGCATCCGCCCAACGTGACGACCCCCTGCATGAATGGCGACATATGTGACCCCGTAGCGTGTAGTGGTGTCACGTATTTAACCGAAAACGAAAGCAAAAAGAAAGATTTTCAAAAATAATTCGTAAGGTAAGTCGGTCAGGGTGTTTTGCTGGTTGCGGTTGCCGGCGTGGCTGCTGCCGCCTTGGCCGCGACAGGTGTGGCCTTCAGCTGCGGCGGCGTTTCGCCCGGCGTACTCTGTCCCCCGACTTCCCAGCCGCCGCCGAGCGAGAGGAACAGGTTGACCTGATCGGCCGCCACCTGGCCTTCCGCGGCCGCCAACTGCGATTTCGCCGCTGTCAGCGTGCGCGTCGCGTCCAGATCGGAGATGAACGACTCGCGTCCGCTGAGATACAGCCGATGCGTTTCATCCGCCGATTGCGCCGCCGACTTCAGCGCCGCGCGCAGCGATTCGGCGCGCTCGTAGTCCGACGCATAGGTCGCAAGGTTGGTCTCGGTTTCACGCAGCGCAGTCAGCACCACGCCGTCGAACTTCGCGAGCGCGGCCTGGCTCGATGCTTCCGCTTCGCGCACGCGTTGGCGCGCGCCGTTGATCGGGAAGTCCCAACTGATGAGCGGACCGAAGGCCCAGCGCGCCGTCGGCGACGTGCCGATGTCTTCGAGAACGCCGGTGAAGCCGGTTGACGCGCCGATGCTCACGCTCGGATAGAGCGCCGCGGTCGCGACGCCGATGCGCGCCGTCGACGCCGCGAGCTGACGCTCGGCTTCGTGCACGTCCGGGCGGCGGCGCAGCAGCGCGGCGCCGTCGCCGATCGGAATCGGCTGGCTGATTTGCGGCAGCCGGTCGCACGCGAGCACGGCTGGCGGCAGATCGGACGGCGCACGCGCGAGCAGCGCCGCGAGCTGGTATTGCGCGATCTTGCGGCGCGCCGTGTAGCGCGGGATGTCGGCCGCCAGGTTCTCGACCTGGGTCTGGCCGCGCGTGACTTCGGTCTGATTGCCGCGGCCCGCGTCGCGCAGACGGCGCGACACGTCCACCCGCTCCTTCTGCAGCGTGAGTGATTGCTGCGCGATGCGCAGCTCCTCGGCCGCCGAGCATTGCTCGACGTAGGAGCGCACCACGTCCGCCACCACGGTGATGCGCGCGAGGTCGCCCGCCGCTTCCACCGCCTCGGTGTCCGCCGATGCCGCTTCGACGCCGCGGCGCAGCTTGCCGAACAGATCGATTTCGTACGAGACGTTGATGCCGAGGTCGGCTTCGTTCACGACCGGCAGTTTCTCGGTGAGCAGGTATTGCTCGGCCGATTCCTGCGCGCGTTCGACCACGGCCGACGCGCTGCCCGAAAAGCCGCCCTGGGCTTGAGCGACGCCCAGCGCCTCGCGCGAGCGCGCGAGATTCGCGGCCGCGACGCGCAAGTCGGTGTTCGATTTCAGCGCTTCGTCGACGAGGCCGTTCAGCACCGGATCGTCGTATAGCTTCCACCAGACGGTCGGCATGTTGCGGGTCGACGTCAGCGTGGGGTCGGCGCCTTCGAGCGCTCCATTGGCGAGCGGCGCGTTGACGAGCGCCTGCTTCGGCAGCGCGTAGTTGGGGCCGACGTTGATGCAGCCGTTCAGCGCGACGGCGAGCGGCAACAGCGGGAGCAACGGAAGCAGCGGACGAAGTGGGCGCAGCGGCGGCAGCGCGGGCAGCCGCGCGAGCGAGGACAGGGCGCGCGCGAGCTTCATTGCGAGGCGCCCGCCGAAGCCGCGGCCGACGCAGCGGAACTGGAAGCCACGGCCGACCCAGGCGCCACCGGCGCGGCGGAAGCGGCCATCGAGCCCGAGGCCCCCGCCGTTCCCGACACCGCCCGCCTTCTGACCGGCGACAGATCGCGCACCGACACCGTCGCGGTGCGGCCCGCGATCATGCGGAAGTCGGTGGGCACCTCGTCGAGCGCGACGCGCACCGGAATGCGCTGCGCGAGCCGCACCCAGCTGAACGCGGGATTCACGTTCGGCAGCAGATTCGCGCTTTGCGTGCGGTCGCGGTCTTCGATGCCGGCGACGATGCTCTGCACGTGTCCGCGCAACGGCGTCGGCTCGCCCATCACGGTGATGTCGACCGGCTGGCCGATGTCGATGCCGCGCAGCTTGGTTTCCTCGAAATAGCCGTCGACGCGGAACGAATGCATGTCGACCACCGCGACCACGGCGCGGCCCGCCGAGACGAATTCGCCGACGCGCGGCGCGCGATCGTTCAGATAGCCGTCGACCGGGCTCCTGATCGTCGAGCGTTCGAGGTTCAGCTTCGCGGTGTCGATCGCGACGTTTGCGTCGGCGAGCGCGGCTTCGCCCGTTTCGACGCGCGAGCGGCTCTCCTCGAGCACCTCGGTCGCGACGAGGTTGCCGAGCTGGCGGTTGCGCGCGTATTCGCGGCGCGCCTGGTCGAGCGTCGCGCGGCGTTGCAGCGCGGTCGCCTCGGCCTGGCGCAGCGCGAGCGTGTAGCGCGCCTGGTCGATCACGAACAGCACCTGGCCCTGCTTGACCTGCTGGTTGTCCGCCACCTCGACCGATGAAATTAGCCCCGAGATATCCGGCGCGACCTGGATCACGTCAGCGCGTACGTGTCCGTCGCGGGTCCACGGCGCAAACATGTAGTAGTTGACCAGTTTCCACAGCACGAGCGCTGCGATCACTACGACGATCAGGGTCAACAGAATCTGACCGACGGAGAACCAGGTTTTTTTCACGTTATTAGTCTGTGCGAAACGACGACGACAAGGCCCAGCACCAGCACATAGATGCCGAGATCGAAGATGGAGCGATGCCAGACGAAGCGGTAGAAGCCGACGTACGCGAGCACGGTGCGGATCGCGAGGTTGATCAGATAGGCGACCAACATCAGGACCAGCACGGACGGCACGAATACGCCGAAGATATCGATTTCACCGATCATCGCGGGAACTGGAAAAAAGGGGGAACGGGCGGCTGAACGGGCGCATCACGCGGAAGCCTCCGGTTCGGTTGGCGTCGGTTTCGTGAGCGTGGCCGGAAACAGTGAAAGACGCAAGCCGACGAGCGCGTGCAGCGCGTCGCGCAACTGGCGCGCCGAGGTCTGCGAGGTTTCGGTCGGCGCCGCGGCATTCGCGAGCCCTTGCGCGGTGACGCGCGCGACGGCCGCGTCGATCGACGACATCAGGCTATCCGGCACCGGCTCGCGGCGGCGTCGGGAGACGCAGCTCTCGTAGTAAGTGCGCACTCCATCCAGCACGTGATCGATCGCGGCCGGCGCTTCGCCGCCGAGCTTGCGCGTGAGGCGCCGCAGATCGAGCGCATTGAACGCGATGCGCAGATCGCGGAAGCTCTCGATCGACGGATGGCGGTGGTCGTCGGTCGCGGCGAGACGCGGGATCAGCTGCATCAGCCGGTCGAGCATGCGTGCGGCGAGATTGCGCGGGTCTTCGATCGGCCGCGTCGACGCGGTCAGCGCGACGTCGGCCCAGCTCGAGCGCAACAGGCGCGCTGCGGCGAGTTCAGCGCCGAACGGGCGCGTGACGCGCGTCCACAGATACGCGTAGAGCAGGCCGGAGAGGCCCGCGAGATTCGCGTTCATGAACGTGAGGAAGTTGGCGTCGTATGCGTCCTGAATGCTGATGAAGGTCGCCGTGTTCACCGCGACCAGCACCGTCACCATGTTGAATTGCGGGCGCGGAATCAGCGTGCCGACCAGAATGAACGGCACGGAGAACATCATGACCAGCATCGGGAAATCGTGTACCTGCGGCAGCACGACGAACAGATAGACGCCCGCGGCCAGCACGCTGACGGCAGTCGCGACGAAGAAGCGAAACACGAATGGCGCGGGCTCGTCGAGCGCGGCGAAGAAGCAGCAGGCCACCGCCGCGAGCGTCACCGCGCTCGCGCCGTCGTTCCAGCCCGAGCTGATCCACAGTGCGCACGCGAGAATCACCGCGAGCCCGACCGAGACGGTCGCGAACAGCATCATGCCGCGGTCGTAGAAGCGCTCGGTGCCGCCGAGCCGCCAATGGCGGAAGTGCGGCCGCCACGAGCCTTCCTCGCGCGTGATGATGATGCGCAGCGAGCGGCAGTCCTGCCATACGTCGATCACCTGCTTCAACCGCCACAGCGCGTTCGACAGCAGCGCGCCGTCCCAATGCGCCAGCGCGGCGGCGGGCGGGCGCATCGCGGCGATGCGCTCGCGCAGCGCGTTGGCGGTTTCGTCCGCGCGGTAGCCCTCGCTCGGCGCGGGCAGCGGCTGGTTGAACCACTTGATTACGTCGGCGAGCAGCGCTTCGAGACCGTCGGGCCAACTGTGGCGGCTGTTGTAGAGCGCGAGCAGCGGATCGGCGAGCGACGACATGATCGGCAGCAGCAATTGCATGCGCCCGCGCAGTCCGTGCGCACGCGCGAGCACGTCGGGCTGGGTGTGATCGTAGGCGAGCTGGCTCAGCAGCAGTTCCAGACCGTTGGTCGTGCTCGCGAGCCGCTGACGCGCGCCCGAGATCGCCGAACTGGCGATGCGGCCCGACAGCGTTTCGGTTGCGTAGAACGCGGCGTCGTGAAACCAGGCATCGGTGCGCTCGATGATGGTCGGCGCGAGACGGCTCGGAAACAGCGAACTGCCGACGATGCTCGCACAGACGATGCCCACCAGGATTTCCTCGGTCCGGCTGACCGCGAGATCGAACACGCCGGTGGGATTCGTCACCGAGGGCAGCGCGATGATCGGCATGGTATAGGCGGCGAGCATGAACACGTAGCTGCGTGCGGTGCGGTCGGACACCGCGAGGTACAGCATCGTGCCGGTCCAGATCGCGACGACCACGCTGAACAGATACGGCGATTCGACGAACGGCGGCACGAGCAGTACCGCACCCGATGCGCCGAGCGCGGTGCCGAGTGCGCGATAGATCGCCTTCGAGCGGGTCGCGCCGATGAACGGGTTCGACACGATGTAGACGGTAGCCATCGCCCAGTACGGCCGCGGCAGCTCGAACGCGAGGCCGATGTAGAGCGCGAGCATCGCCGCAAAGAAAGTCTTGACCGAGAACAGCCAGTCGCGAAGGGTGGGGTAGACCATAAACCTTTACGCGGAATCGGCGTTGTGCGGCGCCGTGGCGCGGGCGCCGCCTTTGGTGGACTTGCGCGCCTTGACGGCGCCGCGCGTTTTGCCGGCGGCTTTACTCGCGCCCTGGCCGGTTTGGCCGCTCTGGCCGGCAAGGGGGGCGTGCTTCGCGGGCTCGCGCTTCACCGACGATGTGCGCTGCGGCGATTCACGCTTCGGTGCATCGCGCTTCGTCGTTTCACGTTGTATCGGCCCATGCTTTGCCGGATCGGAGCGCGCATGCGGCATGCGGCTTGCATGCGCGTCGCGTTCGCCACCTGGCTCGGCGCGTCCGGCGGCGTCCGTCGCGAACGCGTCCAGCACGCGCAACGCGGCTTCCAGGTCGTCGCGCGATACGCCTTTGAGCGCCTGTGCGCGCAACGTGACCAGCTCCTCTTCCATCTTCGCGGTGACCGCGCGGCCTTCGTCGGTGAGCGCGACGGTCTTGGCGCGACGGTCTTCGGCATCTTCCTCGCGGCGCATCAGACCCGCCGCGCATAACTGATCGAGCAGCCGCACGAGCGAAGGCCCTTCGATGCCGACGTGATCGGCCAGCGTGACCTGGCGCACCGCCGAGCCAAGCCGGCTCGCGGTGAGAAGCGGCGTCGCGCACGCTTCGGAGACGTTGAAGGCCGCCAGCACGCCATGACTCGTGCGTCGCCACTTTCGGGCAGCGACGACCAGGGTGCTGCTTACCGTGCGGCGCAGGGCATCGAGATTCGACATGGGCGGTATTGTATTTCCAAAATATTCGTTAGCAAACTATTGAATCGGAAATTCCGGCCGTGCCGGGAGAGTCTGCTGCGCGAATGCGACAGTCGCGTTAAATGGGCTGGGAGGGGGCTTGCTTACAGTTATGTTGGCTGCGCCGGCGCGCGCGTGAACGTTCTGATGATCGCGATTTCACTCGCGACGATGGGGTCGGTTCGAGATTGGGCGCGAGGCATGGCGGCACAGGCGGTCGTGCTTCGTGCGCAGCGCGAGAGAACGGTTTTGCTTCAATGACTTGGCGGGGTTGTGGAGTGGTTATCCACAGGCTTGCGAACATTTTCTGTGGAAAAGCTCGCAGGCGGCTTTTTGCGAATCTTCTATTGGATATCCGCCGCCTTTTCCTGTTGAGCAACCTCGGCGTTGGTGTTCTCTCTATTGGAGTAAGAGTGTGCAGGCGATAGCCGCGAAGCTTCTCAGCCAGGGCGGTAAGTGAGAGGTCCTCGTCTGAGTGCAAAAATTCATCACTGAAGGTTCTCTCTCCTCTGGTGTTCTTCGGTTCTTATGGTTGGTGAGTCTTTTAATTAAATCGGATGACTAACTAAATTGAGTCTGGTGTGACAGTGCTCCTTTTTTAAGCGCTTCGATTTTTTAAATAAATTGTGAGATGGGGCTTGACGTGTTGTGGTGGGCTCTCCATAATCTCGTTTCTCTGCTGCAGACGCAGCGACGCAAACGAAGCGGTGCCGGATAGTTGGGGTACCGCGGGTGTTGTGACCGATCTTTAAAAACCTACAGCCGATAAGTGTGGGCACTTGATGCGGGATGCGGGCCGGCTCTTTCGGGAGCTGGCTGAAGCGAAAGTATCAAGAGTCTCACACCAAGTATTAGAGGAAGGTTTTCGCCTGTCGCGAGACAGGCAGAAATCCATC
>NZ_FXAT01000008.1 GCF_900177725.1 Paraburkholderia susongensis
CGTGTTTGTGGGGCCCGGCGCACGGCGGCGCGAACGAAGCCGCGCTGAACATGCTCGAAGAAATCGGCTCGGTCGACAACATCCCCGAGTTCATCGCGAAGGTGAAGGACAAGAACTCGGGCGTGAAGCTCATGGGCTTCGGTCACCGTGTCTACAAGAACTACGACCCGCGCGCGAAGCTGATGCGCGAGACCTGCTACGAAGTGCTCGAGGAACTGGGCCTGCACGACGACCCGCTGTTCAAGCTCGCCATGGCATTGGAAAAGATCGCGCTCGAAGACGAATACTTCGTGTCGCGCAAGCTGTACCCGAACGTCGACTTCTATTCGGGCATCGTGCAGCGCGCGCTCGGCATCCCGACCTCGATGTTCACGTGCATCTTCTCGATGGCGCGTACGGTTGGCTGGATTGCGCAGTGGAACGAAATGATCGCCGATCCTGAGCAGAAGATCGGCCGTCCGCGCCAGTTGTTCGTTGGCGAGACGCTGCGCGAAGCGAAGCCGATCGCGAAGCGCTAACCAGCCCTAATCAGGGCTAACGCCGCTAACGCGCTCCTGCCCCACCGGCCGCGCGGCCGGTGGGGCATTTGTTATAGTCGGCGGTAGTCCGTCGCCGTTGCACCCGCGCCATACCCGCGCCGCACTCCCGGCATTCACGGCGCTGCGGGCGCTTGCGCAAGCCAGCATCGAAGCGCAAGCGCCGCGCCTCTGCCTGCACGTCCTGTGCCACAAAAAAATTCCGCAAGCAATTCCGCGAGAAATTCCGCAAGAAACCACGCAAAAAAATCGAAACTCCTCTGTGATAAGTTCGTCTCACGCGCACGGACCCTCTACAATCGGAAGCGACCGGGCAATACGGCGGCAAGCCCGGGGCGTTACCCGGCAGTGACATTGAACGCAGCAGCGAATCCACAGGAGCGACCTTGATACAGCAGCCAGAAGCCCTCGGCGGGCTGACCCACTCAGGCGGCGTCGAGTACCACGAGCCCGAGCCGGACGGCATCTTCATTCCGACGGAAAATCTCAACGTCGCGAGCGCCACGCAGCACGTGCTGAAATCGGGCGACACCTTCATCGTCAACGATCCCCTCGGCGACATCACCGGCCACGAAGATGGCCTGTTCGTCAACGACACCCGCGTGCTGTCGCAACTGCGGCTGACCTTCGGCGGCCGCGCGCCGTCGCTGCTGTCGGGCAGCGTCAGCAGCGACAACACCTCGTTCACCGCGCATCTGACCAACCGTCCGCTGCCGCCGCTCGGCGGCGACAGCACGCCCGAGGGTGTGATCCACGTCGAGCGCGTGCGCGTGCTGTCGGGCACCGTGCTCAACGAGGCGATCGAACTCACGAACTACGGCACGAGCGACGCGATCGTGCCGCTGTCCATTTCGTTTTCGAGCGACTTCCGCGACATGTTCGAAGTGCGTGGCCTGAAGCGCGACAAACAAGGGCGCGTCGAGCCGGCGCGCGTCGAGAATCAGGAGGTGCTGCTCGGCTATATCGGCCTCGACGACGTCGCGCGCAACGTGCAGATCGCGTTCTCGCCGCAGCCGGACAAGCTGTTCGCCGACCGTGCCAATTACACCGTCAATCTGCCGGCGCAGGCGTGCGTGTCGATCTATCTGTCGGTCGCGGTGCACGTCGTGCCGATGACGAACAGGCCCGGCGCCGACATCGTGCAGCCGGCGCATGCGCTGAGCGAAGCGCATCTGTCGCAAATCGATGCGGAGCGGCCGCGCGTCGGCCGCGCGGCGGTGCGCGCCGCGCTCGTCGACGCGCACCTCGTGATGCGCGAGCGTCGCCGCGTGAGCGCGCGCGTGCGTTCGAGCAACCCGCTGTTCAATGAGTGGATCGACCGCTCGTTCGCCGACCTCGGCCTGCTGACGACCGACCTCGCGACCGGCCCGTATCCGTACGCGGGCATCCCGTGGTTTTCGACCCCGTTCGGCCGCGACGCGGTCATCACGTCGCTGCAGACGCTGTGGCTGCAGCCGCATCTCGCCGCCGGCGTGCTGCGCTTTCTCGCCGAGCATCAGGCGCGCGAGAATTCGCCGTTTCGCGATGCCGCGCCGGGCAAGATCATGCACGAGATGCGCAAGGGCGAAATGGCCGCGGCGGGCGAAGTGCCGTTCGCGTTGTATTACGGCGGTGTCGACACCACGCCGCTATTCATCGTGCTGGCGGGCGCTTATGCGAACCGCACCGGCGACCTCGCATTGATCGACGAATTATGGCCGGCGCTCGAGCGTGCGGCGCAGTGGGTCGCGGGCGTGTGCGACCGCAACCGCTTCGGCCTGCTCGACTACCAGCGCGAATCGGACGGCGGGCTCGCCAATCAGGGCTGGAAAGACAGCCACGATTCGGTGTTCCATGCCGACGGCCGCTTCCCCGATGGTCCGATCGCGCTCGTCGAAGTGCAGGCGTATGCGAGCGCCGCATTCGACACGATGGCGCGCTTCGCGAAGCTGCGCGGCCTGCGTGACGCGTCCGCGCAATACGCCGATCGCGCGAAGAAAATCCGCCGCTGTGTCGAGGAAAAGTACTGGATGGACGAGGCCGGCTTCTACGGCATCGCGCTCGATGGTCACGGCGAGTTGTGCCGCGTGATGGCGTCGAACGCGGGGCATCTGCTGGCCTTTGGTCTGCCCACGCGCGAGCGCGGCGAAGCGGTCGTGCGCGCGCTCGACTCGACCTTGTTCCATACCGGCTGGGGCGTGCGCACGCTGGCCGCGAGCCAGGCGCGCTTCAATCCGATGGCGTATCACAACGGCTCGGTCTGGCCGCACGACAACGCGCTCTGCGCGCGCGGGCTGTCGCGCTACGGCAGCAAGGCGTCGGCGGTGCGGCTGCTGCAGGCGCTGTTTCAGGCGGCGGTCAATTTCGACATGCGCCTGCCCGAGCTGTTCTGCGGCTTCCCGCGGCGGCGCGGCGAGCCGCCCACCGCGTATCCGGTCGCGTGTCTGCCGCAGGCGTGGGCGGCCGGTTCGCCGTTCATGATGCTCGAAGCGTGTCTCGGCATCACGATCGACGCCGAGCGCCGCGAGGTGCTGATCGAACAGCCGATGCTGCCCGAGGGTATCGATTGGCTCGAAGTCAGCGATCTGCGTGTGGGGGACGCTTCGGTGTCGATCACGTTCCGGCGGATTGGCGAGAAGGTGGTGGCGTCGGCGGAGCAAGGGGATGTGAGGGTGGTGGCGTTGCTTTAGGCGGATGACCGTCGTTAAATCATGAAATTCAGATTCCGGGAGGACGGGTGCATCGAGGAGGACGACTTGGGGTATGGCTGCTATCGATCGCAGCATTGGGTTCGAGCGGAGCATGGGCGAACGACATTCAGTGCGCAACCACACGGCAACCCGCTGAGCGCGTCATATGCGACTACGCGATCCTGAACAACGAGTACGACGACATCTTCGCGCAGCAGCAGGCTCTCCTGCGCAGCGGGAAACTCTCGGCGGCACAACTGGCTCGGTGGCGGCAATCGCGGAACGCATGTACCGACGTTCACTGCATCGACGTCGTGTTTGCTCAGTGGAAGGCGACGGCCAGATCTCTCGAGGCCATGCCTCATGCGCCTGCGCCTATCGCGGCGGCGTCGGACGCGGCTATGGCTCCTGTCGGACCCAATCCGGACGAGCCGCCTCTTTCGGTGCCTCAAGCATCCGAGGCTTCGCCGGCATCCGGGGCCTCGCCGGCATTGGGGGCTTCTCTAGTCCGTCATGGCAGCGCCGCTGGCGTGGCGCTTCCACAGCCGGTTGCGGCGGAGGCTTCTTCACCTGGGGTCGCGTCTGCTGCCGCAGGCGCGAACGGTCCGCGCAGCGCGACCGGCATGAGCCTTGGCCTCATGGCAATCCTGCTCGTCGCGATTGGATTCGCTGTGTTCTTTACGCGTTGGAACAGAAGCGGGGGACTCGGCAAATAAGATGCGCGGCAAGAGCGGGCGATGAGGGGCGTAATCGGTCGCATGTTCCCGATGTGGCCGTCGATGGCGCAATGGCGTGAGGAGCAAACTGAAGCCGGCAAGCTTGCTCCTCACAAACGAAATCTGTCCTACGCTTGCAATCAGGATTGTCCTGTGTGTCTCCGGGCACAAATGCCATGCATTGGAACCACGTTTCGATGCAGTCAATGAACCGTCATTTTCATATGTAGCGATGCAAAAGAAGACCGCTCAATTGAGCGGTCTTCTTGCCACAAGATTCTCTAACAGAAAGCAGGAAAGCTACGGAAACATGGGGAGACTTTGATGGAGCCAAAACAAATCATTTTCAGAGACAAGGCCGATACGGTGACGTTGCCGAATACATCAGCCCAGCTAAACGTTAGATTCCAGCTGCTTCAGAGAAAATTCATCCACAACAACAAGCTGAAACATCACCAACGCATACCGGCGATTTACGAGTATGTTGACGAGTATGCGAAATCACTTTCGAACTATGTTGTTTGCCAAAAAGGATGTAGCCACTGCTGCCGCATTGATGTCTCCGTCACGCGGCTTGAAGCAGAACACATCTATCGGAAGAGCAGGTCAGAACTCATTTTGGACCACACGGGTACCACCAGGACGACGGGGCATCTCGGAACGGCGTGTACATTCCTGGAGAGCGATGGGTCTTGCGGCATATACGAACTCCGTCCGCTTGCCTGCCGTACCTTCTTCACTCTCGATGACCCAAAATATTGCGAGACTAATGAGCCGCATCAAACGATAGGCGGCACTTCTGCGCCCAATGACCTTTCACACTTCGGCCAGCTCAGAACCTGGCTCAATAAGTGGAGCCAGGATGGCGGATATGCTCCGCGAGATATTCGAGATTGGTTTCCGCCGCAGAACCAGGCTGCTGCGAGCTCCGGGGCAGCCGCTGCACAGGTTGCCGGGAAACCTTCACTGTGGGCAAAACTTCGGGCTCAACTATTCCCGAAAGATTAGCGCGAGAGCATTCAACATGCGAGGCTCATCAGATCAGGGCGCTGTCTGCGCCAGCATGGCCGGGTTAGGCACTCACAGTCAGCGGGCGTGAGCGCCGGTTTCAGGCGCTCCGTTTTGCATGATGGCTCGTCAATTGAAGCCAGCGAGTGCTGATGGTTCCTGACGAAGAACCCGTCGCGCAAACATGGCGAAGCTTGCTCGAACCACGCTCGGTTGAAGCAGGAAGTCATGCGATTCTTTAGCCAGAGCCGCGTCGAGTTCCACGATGGGGCCGAGCGCCTCAGCACGGATTTGGTTGCGAGCTGCCCGCTCGATTAGCATTGAGAGGTACGCGGTTTCCTCGATAGAAGATGTCGCGGCTAGAAATCCGTGGTGCGCCAGCAGTATCGAACGACAGGTGCCCAACGTCGACGAGATAATTTCCCCTTCATCGTCTGCGATTGGCAGGCCGGGCCATTCCCGAAGGAATGCACAGTCGTTGAAAAAGGGCGTGGCATCCATGTGGGCAACCCGCAGCGGCCGAGCAGCCATCGACAGCGCCGAAACGTACGGCGGATGAGTATGGACGATGCTGCGAACGTCGGGACGTCGACGATATACCCACATGTGGAATCGAACCGCCGGATTGGGCATTCCCGAGCCTTCGAGGATGTTCAAAGAATCGTCGACACGCATGATGTGCCGCGATTCGACCTCATCGAAGGCAATCGCCAGTGGCGTAGTGAGGAACGTGCCGTCATCGCAGCGGATGGTGATTTGTCCGGCCAACGTCTCCGAGTGGTTTTCCATGGCTAGCATACGGCACGTTAGGACCATCTTCTGCTCGTCCGACCAGTTTCCTGTGTCGACACGCGTACTCATGTCGCTGATTGCGCGGTCCGTGACTGTCTGCTTTGCTGTATCCAACATCTGAGTCTCCGTTTGCAAAAGGCTTGGGCTATCGAATAGGTCGAGCATCAGGCGGGCTCCTTCGGCAGCCCTGGCATCGAAACGTATCCAGGCAAAGAGACGATGCGTTCAATCCAGCGAGTCACATTCGAGAAGTCGTCTAGCGGCAAGTGTCCTTCACGCGCAAGGCCGACGTAGGGGAAGCAGGCAAGGTCCGCAATCGTGGGGCGGTCCGATGCCAACCAGGGTTGCTTCGCGAGAGAGGTATCAAGATGGGTCAGTACGCGCAAACCCTTCGCGCTCACCGCGTCGATGTCAACTTTCTCTCCGAGCAAATAATAAAGGCGGGCGGGCTGCAGGCTGTTTCCAACCTCGTTCGCCGCAAACGAAAGCCACTGGGCGACTCGTCCGTACTCGGCTGCAGTGCTGCCAAGCCATTGTGGTCCGAATCGATGAGCCAGATAAGTCAGGATTGCCTGACTGTCGCAAACGATGTGACCGTCATCGTCGAGCGCCGGGATCTGGCGCAACGGATTCACTGCTCCGAAGGCCGGCGCGTGATGCGCCTCGTTGGGTACGTCGATAAACTCGCTCCGATAAGACAGGCCGAGCATTGAAAGCAGCAGGCGGACCTTATGGCAATTCCCGGATAGTGGATGGTCGTAGAGTGTCATCATCCTGGTAGTTAGTCAGATGTAGTTAGTCAGATGCAGTTGGTTTCATGAGCCAGGCGCTCACGGCGCCTACGACCCCGAGTACGCTGAGATAAACCCCGACGGACCCGATGCCGCCATAGCGCGCAACAAGCGTGGCGGCGATGAGCGGAGCCAGACCACCGCCGAGGGCGGCGGCGAATTGAATGCCGATAGAGATACCCGAGTACCGGAGTTCCGGCGGGAACTGCGCGGCGTAGAGGCTCGATTGCGGTCCGAAGATGATGGCGTAGTTGAGCGCCAATGCGACAACCGCAGCGAGCGTGTACAGCGCCAACGAGCCGCTTTCCATTGCTGAAAAGAGCGGCACGGCCATGACCGCGAGCAACAGCGTGCCGACAATGTAAAGCCGCCTCGCGCCAACCCGGTCGCCCAGCCATCCGAATAACGGAATCGTTACCGCCTGGCACAGCGACCCGAGAATGACCGCACTCAGCGCGTTGCCTCGCGAGAATCCAAGGTGAGACGTCGCATACGAAATCGAGAAGACGATGATTGTGTAGATGAGTGTGACTTCAGCGAGCTTTCCGCCAATGGCAAGTAGAAGCGGGCGCCAATGAGAAACAAGGACATCGCGCGCTGGCATCGAAGCAACTTTGCGCTGCGACGTGACCGCTACGAAGTCTGGCGTTTCATCGACTTTCATACGAATGAATACGCCGACTGCAATCAAGGCTCCGCTCGCGAGAAACGGTATGCGCCACCCCCAGCTCATGAAGCTGTCGCTCGGCAGCAGGTTCATGAGTGCGAAAGCACCCGACGACATAAGAATGCCGATAGGTGCGCCGACCTGAGGCAGGCTCCCGTAGAAACACTTCAGACGCGCGGGCGCGTGTTCGACAGCCATCAGCACGGCGCCGCCCAGTTCCCCGCCGAACGACGCGCCCTGGCCAATTCGAAGCGCGACGAGCAAAATCGGAGCCCAGATTCCAATCGAGCCGTAGGTTGGCAACAACCCGATGAGAACGGTGCAAATCCCCATCAGCAGCAAACTCAATATAAGAATCGACTTGCGGCCAAGGCGGTCACCGAAGTGTCCGAAAATGATTCCGCCAATTGGACGAGCGAAGAGACCAGACGCGAAGGCTCCGAACGCCGCGAGAGTTCCGGTGGCCGAGTCAAGGCTCGGGAAAAATAGCTTGTTGAAAACCAGTGCTGCGGCAGTGCCGTAGGCGAGAAAGTCGAATGCTTCAATCGCTGTGCCCGCCATTGAGGCTGCGGCGACGCGGACCATTTTCCTGTCTGAGGACGCGCTCCGGTAGGTGGCGCCTGATGCCTGCTCAATAGATTCCATTGCATGCTCCTCACGTAATGGAGCGCCCAGAGCGGTTCGTTGCCTCGTGGTCGCCTAATGGACAACCTTGTTGTCCATCATGCAACTGTAATCCACTAAAATCCTGTGTGACCAGTCTAAAAAAATGCGTATTTACCCTCATGCCGCGTCAATCACCGAAGAAAGCAGTGGCCGATAGCGCCGCGTCGTCAGGCACTCAGGCGCGTTCGCACGCATCTGCACCAAGGGCCCGTGTGAATGCGCCGGAGTTCGAGCCGAAGAGTCCAGGAAGCTTCGTGCGTGCACTGCGCACGCGGCAGGGGCTCACACTCGATGAGCTCGCCGCTCAGTCCGGGATGAGCAAGGGACATCTCTCGCGCTTCGAACGCGGAGAAAAAACCGTCTCGCTAGCGGGCCTGATGCGCGTGGCCCAGGCCTTGAATACCTCCACGGCGACCCTGCTTGGCGAACAGGTGGACAAGAACGTCGTGCATGTCGTGCGAGCACGCGACAGACACTATCGCAGGGAGGGGGACTACGAATATGCGCCGCTGAATCGGGCCGACAGCCGCGATGGACCGAAGGCTTTCCTGCTCACAGTTTCGGCCGATGCGAACGTGCAGGAGGCGGCGTTCCATTCAGGCGACGAGCTCTTCTTCGTGCTTTCAGGTGCCATTGAGGTGGAGTTGGCGGACCAGTCGATTGTTTTGCGCGAGGGCGACTTCGCGCAGTTTCCGGGGATGGTGGAGCACCGAATCCGTAGTATCGGCAGCGAGGCCCAACTGTTGATATTCGTCGGCTGAACTTCACCGGGCTCCGTCACTTCTCTGTTCGCGGGTGCGACGCCCGTTGCTTGAGCCCGCCGTGAGGTAGCTACCAGCCATCTCCTTTGACAGCCATGTCGATGCTCGTAAAAAGCATGGGTTTCAAAGCGAGGAATATTTGCGACGTGGCGTTGCAAGGTAGACCAATTGCGGTAAGCGCACCGTCAGTGCCTACGCCATGAAAAACGAACAGGAAATCGATGTCTTTCGCGGTTAGTCTCCAAACGGGTTGCCGGTGTCCTTCACTTCGGTATTGAGGTTGTATTCCGCACGCATGGCCTTGAGCACGCCCTCGATGTCGCGCTCGAAGCCGATCGCGTTGCCGAAGTGAGTCATGTTCCAGTTGCAGCCTGTCTTGTCGAGCTCCTGCAGTTGAGGCCGCGGCACACGAATCTTCACGCCATCCTCGACGATTTCCTGCAGCCGATGGATTCGCCGGTTGACCTCCTGCTGGAGCTGCGAAGCATTGAGCGTCTTGCGTATCATCCAGGTCTCCTTCCGCCAGGTCTCCTTCCGGTTTCTCAAGCCAGTCTAGCGCAAGTGGGGCGTTCCGCGGCCTGGCGCTGAAATGCAAGGTGTCTGAGAGAGCAGGCGCCCTGGTTCGTCGTCAAGCTGCGCTCGGTCGGCGTGCAAACATCGGGGAGCTACGACTTGCGAGTGCCAACGCTTTTGCGCACTCGCACACTTGCGGACCCAGGACTTCCATGCGCTCTGGTGTCATGCGGATAGATGGTCCTGCAATGCTGACCGTGCCTATGGGTTCGCCATTTTCGTCAATGCGAATTGCTGCCGCGACAGCACTTGTTCCTGCTTCGTAAGCGTCAAAGACGACCGCGAAACCGCGCTCACGTGCCTGCTCGATCTGCGCCATGAGGGCGCGCAAACTCTGGGGGGCGCCGGGTCCCATTTCCCGGGCGCGCTCCATGCCCTGACGAGACACGAGCGACAGGGCCCGCTCTTCATCTAGCGCTGCAAGGAATGCCATTCCATTCGCAGTCGCCGGCAAATATATCTCGAGCCCGGCGTCCGGGTCGTAGCGAAGTCCGGTGCGTGCTCCTTGCGCCTTTGCTACCCAAATCAGATCGTCCCCCTCAACGACAGCGAGCCTGACCAGTTCACCACTGGCTTCGGCGAGATCATCGAGCAATGGCTGCGCGGCATCGGTGATGCCTGTAGCCGACAGGTAACTCAGTCCAAGCGACGCGAGTTTGACGGTGAGCATGTATTGCGAACTGTTCGGATCCTGCTTGACGTAGCCGGTCTCTTTCAGATCCGTAAGGAGACGGTGGGCTGCGGTGCGTGGGATGCCCAACCGGTCACCGACTTCCGACATGGGAAGCCCATGAACGTTATGGGCGAGCAACTCGACGATGGCTAATGCGCGGTCGCGAACAGCAGTCATTTCAGGTAGTCCAGAAAAGCGATGAGGACATTCTATTCCATCTGGATTGCCATTTCATCTGGTATGGAGTCGGGTTAACGACTAATGTGGATTGATATTCCACTTGGTACAGTAAACCAAAATTTTGAGACTTCGCCATGAAACTAGCCATCGACTCATACAGCTACCACCGCTACTTCGGGGAGGTCTATCCGGGCCTCGAAGCAGACCCAGGCTCCCGAATCACCATGGAAGCGTTCATCGACCGCGCCAAGGCGTTGGGCGTCGCAGGGGTGTCACTTGAATCGTGCTTCTTGCCCGACCCGAGCGCGGATGAGGTCGAGAGATTGCGAAATCAGCTGGACCGGCTCGAACTGGAGCGCGTATGGGCTTGGGGTCACCCGGGCGGCTTGCGCTCAG
Source organism: Paraburkholderia susongensis (assembly GCF_900177725.1). GTDB lineage: Bacteria > Pseudomonadota > Gammaproteobacteria > Burkholderiales > Burkholderiaceae > Paraburkholderia > Paraburkholderia susongensis. The sequence goes on from NZ_FXAT01000008.1 coordinate 10,429, forward strand.
GTGATGCGCCCGAAGAGCTTGCTGACCTCAAAAGACACACCGGGATTGCCGCGGCGGTTGGAGCGAAGGTCATGCGTATCTGCTGCGGAGGCCGTCGAACCCGTCCGCAGGACTGGAGGGAGCACAAAGCCAGGCTCGTGCCGTTGCTGGTCGAAGCAGCCCGGCACGCCAAAACTCAAGGCATCGTGCTTGCCATCGAGAACCACATCGACCTGCTCGCAGACGAGCTTGTTGAACTCATCGAGACGGTTGATTCCCCGTGGCTCGGTATATGCCTCGATACCGCAAATAATTTGCGGATGCTCGAGGATCCCGCAGTCGCGATTGAAAAGCTTGCGCCCTACGCACGGGCGACGCATGTGAAAGACGTTACGGCACGGAGCGGGAACCCGCGCGAATTCGCATTCTGGCCAAGCGTGCCGGTCGGCCGGGGAATCATCGACATTCCGCATGCCTTCAACGAGCTCCGCAAGCACGGCTACAACGGCCTGCTTGCGCTCGAAATCGATTATCTGCATCCCGATTACACAGACGATGAGCAGGCCATCGTCGAGAGCATCGAGTACATGCGCGGACTGCTCTGAGCAGCGTCGCATCAGCCGAAATACACGGAGACAACGATGACCTTTTCAAAACAACTGAACGTCCAGGAGTTTCTGGATTCAAGACCCTTCTGCGCTTTCCACTGGAAGATTCTGCTTCTGGGCCTTGCGGTCCTGATTCTCGATGGCTTCGATGTCGTCGCGATGGGCTTCATCGCACCGGCCCTCATCGGTGACTGGAAAATAACCCGTGCGGCACTCGGCCCGGTTCTCAGCATGGGCCTGTTTGGTCTGGCAATCGGCGCACTGGCCGGCGGCCCGCTGGCCGACCGTTTCGGCCGGCGTCGGGTCATCATCGGCGCAGTCGTCTTTTTCGGTTTGATGAGCATTGCATCCGCGTGGTCCCCGAACATCGCCGTGCTTTCCGTGATGCGCTTTCTGACCGGGCTGGGGCTGGGCGCCTCACAGCCCAATGCCGCAACGCTTGCATCCGAATACGCGCCGAAAAAGCATCGCTCCTTGATGGTGACGGTCATCTACTGCGGGTTCACACTCGGCGCCGCCGGCGGCGGTTTCCTTTCGAGCTATCTGATTCCGCTCCATGGCTGGCAGTCGATTCTTGTCGTCGGCGGTGTCGTTCCGCTTGTTTTCGCGGTCGCGCTGTTTTTCGTTCTGCCTGAGTCTGCGAAGTTCCTCGCGGTGAAACATGAAGGACGCGCGGCTCTCGCACGCATCATCAACCAGATCGAACCCGCTGCTGTCGACGCGTCGACCGAACTGGTCACCGCTGAACGCGGCCATGCCGGCAAAGGAGCCATCCGGCTCATCGTTTCGAAGCCCCACACCACCATCACGCTTGCGTTGTGGGTGGGACTTTTCATGAACCTGATGACGGTCTACTTTCTCAACAGCTGGCTGCCGATCATTGTGAAAGACAACAATTTCTCGCTCGCTGACGCCGCTCTGGTGGGTGCGATGATGCAAGTGGGAGGAACGCTCGGCAACATCGTCATCGGTTGGAAAATGGACCGTTTCAAAGCGTACAAGGTCATGATTGGCATGCTGCTTGGCGCTGGAATCTTTACGGTGTTGCTCGCCCAGCTCAACGTGGGGCTGTACGGTCTCATCGGCCTGGTGTTCCTGCTCGGGTACTGCATCAACTCCACGAATACCGGATGGACCGCAATGGCCGCCAATTATTACCCGACCGAAATGCGGGCGACAGGGACGAGTTGGATGACCGGTATCGGCCGCTTCGGGGCAATTTCCGGCGCATCTATCGGCGCTGTCCTTCTGAGCTTCAAATGGGATTTCGGCCAGCTGTTCCTTGCGTTGACCGTACCTATCGGAATCGCAATCGTGGCAGCGTATGTCCAGGGTCGACGCTGCACGAATGTAGCGCCCGTGCTTTGCAATGCAACGACTCATTGATTCGCGGGTAATGTGCAATGTCTGATTTGAAGATCGGCCTCATTGGCGCCGGTGCAATCGGCCGCGCTCATCTGGCAGGCGCGGCCGGTGCGGAGGGTGTCGAGATTGTCGGTATCGCAGATCCTAACCCAGCGGCACAAGCTCTGGCCGCCGAGTTCTCGATTCCGTGGTTTTCCGGCCATCGGGCGCTTCTCGATAAGACAAGGCCGGATGGTGCAATCGTTGCGACGCCGAACGCGCTGCACGTCCCTATTTCGATGGAACTGATTGCCGCGGGAATTGCAGTACTGGTTGAAAAGCCAATCACCGATTCCGTCGACGATGGCCTGCGCCTCGCGCAAGCCGCGGCGCAGGCCAGAGTGCCGTTGCTGGTGGGCCATCATCGTCGCCACAATCCAATCATCCGGGCCGCCCGTTCGCTCGTGCAGGACGGGCAACTCGGGCGACTGGTTTGCGCGACCGTACTCGCGACGTTTCTCAAACCAGATGCATACTTCGACGAAACATGGCGCCGGACGAAGGCAGCAGGCCCCGTGCTCATCAACCTGATTCACGAAATTGATTTGCTTCGCTTCGTTTGCGGCGAGATTGCCTGCATCCAGGCAGTCACGTCCAATTCCATCCGAGGATTCGAGGTGGAAGATACGGCGGTAACGCTCGTGCGATTCGAAAGTGGCGCGGTCGGAACAATTTCGCTGTCGGACACGGTGGCATCGCCCTGGAGTTGGGATACCGCGTCAGGGGAAAACGCAGCTTTTCCGAGGAACGATGTCGAAAGTCACTTTCTCTGCGGCACCGATGCTTCGGTTGCACTGCCGACTTTACGCATGTGGCGCTATCCGTCCGAGCGGGGTTGGTTTCATCCTCTCCGGGATGAGATGGTTCGCTTCGAGACCGTGAACCCCTACGTCGAGCAGATGCGTCATTTCGGCGCCGTCATGCGGGGAGAAGAACCTCCGGTATGCGACGGATTCGATGCCACGAAGACATTGCGAATCACAGCGGCTGTTCGACAGGCGGCTCAATTGGGCTCTGCCGTTGTTTTTGGGTAAGGAAGGGCCACTCACCAAAGCAAACCTCTCTTCGTTGAAACACCCCCACCCAGTGGTAACATTTGTTGTCATCTTCACCGCCGGCCTCGGCCGTCCTTCACATGCCAGACAGTTTCGATCAGCTTGCCGCCCTGATCCGGGCGCGCTTCTCCGAACTGAGCCCGCAGTTCCAGATGGGAGCCGGCTTCCTGCTCGATCATCCCGACGAGGTGGCGGTTTCGTCGATGCGCAAGGTGGCCGAGCGCGCGCAGGTGCAGCCTGCGTCGCTCGTGCGTCTGTCGCAGCAGCTAGGCTTTCCTGGCTGGAACGAGTTGCGCAACCTGTTCGTCGCGCGCGTGCGCACAAGGCCCGAGCCGCTCACGAGCCGCGCGCGGTCGCTCGTCAAGTCGAAGGACGCGCTCGCGAGCGATCTGCTCGTCGCGCAGCAGCACAATCTCGAAGCGACTGCCGCGCATAACGGCCGCGTGATCGTCGAGGCGGCGCGGCTGTTGCGGCGCGCGCCGCACGTGCATGTGGCGGGCTTCCGTTCGTGTTACTCCGTCGCATTCGGGCTCGTGTACGGCTACCGGCTGTTCCGTTCGTCGGTGTCGCTGCTCAACGGCGAGGCGGGCACGCTCGAAATGCAGCTGCGCACGATCGAGCGCGACAGCGCGACAATCGTCATCAGCTTCGCGCCGTATTCGGTCGAGGCGGCGCGCGTCGCCGAAGCCGCGCTCGAAAAAGGCAGCAAGCTGATCGCAATCACCGACAGCGCCGTGTCGCCAATCGCGCTGAACGCCGACAAGGTGCTGATCTTCTCGCACGAGAGCCCGTCGTTCTTTCCGTCGCTGGTGGCCGCTACCGCAATCGCCGAGGCGCTCGTCGCGCATCTGCTCGCGCTCGAAGGCGCGGATGCGGTCGAGCAGCTCGCGCTCGCCGAGCAATCGTTGCATGCGAAGGGCGCGTACGTGCCCTGAGCGCGTCCCGAAACGTTTCGCCGCAACACCTCTGAAGCACTTAAAACTTTTCTCACGCATTCCCGCGCGCCAGGGGCGGATAGGCCCGAGCCGGGCCAGCACGCTCCATCTGGTGCAGTTTCACAGTATTTGACAACAAATGTTGTTTTGGCGTATAAATACGTACCGATTGTTGAATATGGGTGCGCCCCATGGCGTCGAAGCAGGACATCAGTTTTTTTCAGGTCAGTGGTGAGCCGTACGACATCGGCTACCAACTCGGCGCAATCGCGCGGCCGGTGTTTGCCGACTACATGGCGCAAAGCGCCGCATGGCAGGCGGTGCGGCGCTGGCGCGGCGATCCGTTCGTGCAGACGCTGCGTGACGCGGCACGCGCGCATTTTCCGGCGTTGCTGGCCGAACTCGACGGCATGGCGGCCGGGCTCGGCTGGGCCGCGGAAGATGTGTTCCTGTGGAATTGCCGCGGCGAGCTGATCCACAACGCGCCGGACGGCTGCACGACGCTCGCGGCCATCGAGGGCGGCACGCGCTTCATCGCGCACAACGAAGACGGCGATCCATTTCTGCGCGAGCGCTGCGCGATGGTCGAAGTGCAAGCGAAGGGCCAACCGGGCTTCGTCAGTTTCTACTATCCGGGTTCGCTGCCGGGTCATACGTTCGCGGCCAACCGGGCGGGAATCGCGCAGGCCATCAATAATCTGCGCATCCGCACGCCCGCCGCTGGCGTGCCGCGCATGATCCTCGCGCGCGCGGTGCTCGACGCCGGTTCGCTCGGCGAGGCGCTGCACATACTGCGCGGGGTGCCATCGGCGAGCGGCTTTCATCACACGCTCGGCAGCGCGGGCGACGCGCGCCTTTTCAGCGTCGAAGCAAGCGCGCGGCGCTGCTCGGTGCAGGAAGTGAGCAAACTCTCGGGCCACGCGAATCACATGATTCATCCGGGCTGCGAAGCCGAGGCGCAGATCGTCACCGAGTCGTCGCGCGACCGGCAGTCGCGCGTGAACGCGTTGCTGCCCGCGCTTGCCGGTGCCACTCAGTTGCAACCGGCCGCGCTGCTCGAGGTCCTGCAGGACCGCGCGCCTGCGGGCCTGCCGATCTATCGCGATGATCCGCACGATCCCGACGACGAAAACACGCTCGCCACCGCGCTCTTCGACATCGGCAGCACAGGTGTGTCGATGAAGGTTTATCGACACGGGCAATGCGCCTTCGAACGCTCGATCGTCAGCGCGGCACATGAGGCTCGCGTTTCCGAACACGCCGCAATCACGAGGAATTGAACACCATGTCCACCGTTTTTCATCGTTCTCCGAAGCATTCTCTGCCGGTTGCCGTCGCGGGCGAAGGCATCGAGATCGTCGATTCCACCGGCAAGCGCTATATCGACGCATCGGGCGGCGCTGCCGTTTCGTGCCTCGGCCACAGCAACCAGCGCGTGATCGATGCGATCAAGCGTCAGGCGCAGCAACTGCCGTACGCGCATACGTCGTTCTTCACGACCGCGCCGGCCGAGGAACTGGCCGAGCGGCTCGTCGCGAGCGCGCCGGCCGGGCTGGAGCACGTGTACTTCGTCTCGGGCGGCTCGGAGGCGATCGAAGCGGCGCTCAAACTCGCGCGCCAGTATTTCGTCGAGAAGGGCGAAACGCAGCGCCGCCATTTCATCGCGCGGCGTCAGAGTTATCATGGCAACACGCTCGGCGCGCTCGCGATCGGCGGCAATGCGTGGCGCCGCGAGCCGTTCCTGCCGATCCTGATCGAAGCGCATCACGTGAGCCCATGCTACGCGTACCGCGAACAACGCCCGGACGAAACCGAGGAAGCATTCGCGCAGCGTCTCGCCGACGAACTCGAGCAGAAGATCCTCGAACTCGGCGCGGACACGGTGGCCGCATTCGTCGCCGAAACGGTGGTGGGCGCAACGGCCGGCGCGGTGCCGCCCGTGCGCGAGTATTTCCGCAAGATTCGAGCGGTCTGCGATCGTTACGGTGTCCTGCTGATTCTCGACGAGATCATGTCGGGCATGGGCCGCACCGGCTATCTGTTCGCGTGCGAGGAAGACGGCGTGGCGCCCGATCTGCTGACGATCGCGAAGGGGCTCGGCGCGGGCTATCAGCCGATCGGCGCGACGCTGGTCAGCGACCGCATCTATCAGACCATCGTCGGCGGCTCGGGCTTCTTTCAGCACGGTCATACCTACATCGGTCATGCGACCGCGTGCGCGGCGGCGCTCGAAGTGCAGCGCGTGATCGCCGAAGACAGACTGCTGCCGAACGTGCAGGCGCGCGGCGAGCAGTTGCGCAGCCGCTTGCGCGAGCACTATGCGCGGCATCCGCATATCGGCGACGTGCGCGGGCGGGGGCTGTTCGTCGGCGTTGAACTGGTCAAGGATCGCAGCACTAAAGAGCCGTTCGATGCCAAACTGAAACTGCACGCGGCGATCAAGCGCGAAGCGTTCGCGCGCGGCCTGATGGTGTACCCGATGGGCGGCACCGTCGACGGCCGGAGCGGCGACCATGTGCTGCTCGCGCCGCCGTTCATCTGCACGGAGCGCGACATCGACGAGATCGTGAGCCGCCTGACCGACGCAATCGGCGCGTCGCTTGCCGCCGTCTGAACCCGCCGGGGCCGAGCCATTTGAACCACCGCAATCTATCTGCGAGAACGACGATGACCGAGCGTTTGCCTCACTTCGACACCACCGCCGCCACGCCCGAGCAGAAGGCCGTGCTCGACGAAATCCTGTCCGGCCCGCGCGGCAACCTGAACGGGCCATTTCTCGGCTGGATTCATAGCCCCGAGCTGGCGCAGCAGGCGCAGCGCCTCGGCGCGTTTTGCCGCTACCGGACCGGTCTGCCTTTGCGTCTGTCGGAACTCGCGATTCTCGTGACCGCCTCGCGCTGGCAGGCGCAGGCCGAGTGGTACATCCACTATCCGATCGCGCTGCAGGCGGGCGTGAGCGAAGCGGACGCCGAGACGATCCGCGCGGGCCATCGCCCCGATTTCGCGGACGCCGACGACGCGCTGATCTACGACTTCGCGAGCGAGTTGTACGAGACGAAACGCGTGTCGGACGTGACGTATGCGAAGGCGGTCGAGCGTTTTGGTCATGAGGTCGTCATCAACCTCGTCGGTCTGCTCGGCTACTACGCGCTCGTTGCCATGACGCTGAACGTGTTCGGCATGCGCGCGCTGGGGCAGGAGAGTCTGCCGTTCCCCGAGTGACGTTCTGACAAACGCGCGGCCCGGCGTGGCCGCTGCCTGCTTTGCGCGGCTTCCCGCCGCACTGCGCCGCAGAGCACGAAGAAAAGCCCCGCTTGCGAACTCCACAAGCGGGGCTTCTTTATTTTCACTGCCGCATCAACTGTTTTTCACGGCCGAGGCCGCCAACCGCGCGGCCCGCTGCGACAAACTTACTGACCGCGATACGTCGAGAAGATGCGTTGCTGCACCGACGACGGAGCGCCCGCGTCCGACGAACTAGCCTTCACGCCGCCGAAATCCTGCGCACTCTGCTCCGACGCAACCACGGTCGCCGAGCCTTGCTGCACCGCCTTCGGATACTCGGTGTCGTTCTGATACACGAGCCCCGCTTTTTGCGCGGCGACGAGTTCGGAGCGCACCTGAGCGCGGGTGACCGGACCGTTTGCCTGCTGGGCGAACGACACTGCCGGAACGATAAGAGCCGATGCGACGACCATTGCGGAAAGAAGCGATTTCATGATGACCTCCAGTTTCGATTGTTGAGTGGATCGGTTTGAATTGCGTTTCCCGATCTGTTGAAGCCAGTTTATTTCTTGCGGTCTCAGCAAAAAAGCAGATTTCCGAGGAAAGATTGTTACTGAAATTGATATTGATGTGGCTTGAAAGCCGGCCTCCGGAACGCCGGCGGCGCGCATTCGGCCGCGCGGTCGCGGCACCGTCACGACGGCGGCACACGGAAGCGCCTATGATGAAGTCCGGTCCCCACCCGCGCCTGTAAAGCCGCGCGGTACCTGCGACCGATGCCTGAGCGCGGGCACATCCGGGCGGGACCGCCGCGGCAGGCATCGTCTTTGGTCGCGCAGCATGCGGCAGGGCACAACAGGAGAGAGGCGATGAAGCGCAAGGCATCGGCAGTCTGGCAAGGCGGCCTGCAGAACGGCAAAGGCTCGATTTCCACCGACAGCGGCGTCCTCAAGGACACCCAATACTCGTTTGCGACGCGCTTCGCGGACGGCATCGGCACGAATCCTGAGGAACTGATTGCGGCGGCACACGCGGGATGTTTCTCGATGGCCTTGTCGGCGGAACTGGGCAAGGCGGGCATCACGCCCGAGCGGATCGGCACCACGGCAACGGTCATGCTCGACAAGGACGGCGGAGGCTTTTCGATCACCGCTGTGCATCTCGACGTGGCGGTGAAGATTCCGGGCGGCGACAAGGCCGCGTTCGACAAGGCCACCGCCGACGCGAAGGCGGGTTGCCCGGTGTCGAAGGTGCTCAACGCGACGATCACGATGGACGCGAAGCTCGAAACCTGAGGCCGCGAGTTTTTCCGTGCGGCAGTAAAAGCATGCAGACGCCGGCGACGGGGGGCAACCGTCGCCGGCTTTTTTGAGCGCTGTTCCAACGCTATTCCAGGGTTGGAGCAAAGCAGCGGCAAGGCTGTGGCTCGTGGCAAGGCGTTCCCCCGCAGACGCTCTCCGGAAACCCTACGAAAATCCGTCCTTGATTTATTGAATGACCAGTCATAATATCCATCCAACGAAACACGGCACGAAACAGCAAGGTCACCGCAATTGAGTCATTCCAGGCAAGTCACGAAGAAAGCCGGCGAGGTGTGTCCGCGAGGCCGCCCGCGTGAATTCGACACGAACACCGTGCTCGCGAGCGCGAGCCAGGTGTTCTGGAATCACGGCTATCACGCCACCTCGATCGACGATCTGTGCAAGGCCACCGGCCTGCTGCGCGGCAGCCTGTACGGCGTATTCGGCGACAAGCACGGCATCATGCTCGCCGCGCTCGATCATTACGCGGAAGGCGCGGTCGCGCGGCTCGCGCAGCGTTTGAACGCGCCCGTGGAGCCGGAGCAGGCCCTGCGCGACGCCTTGCTGCATTACGCGCGGGTCGCGTGTGCGCTGACCGGCCAGCGCAGTTGCTTCATCACCAATACCACGCTGGAAATGCAGCCCGACGACGAAGCGCTGCGCACGCGTGTCGCCGCGATTCAACGGCGCATGGCGACGCTGCTCGCGGCAACGGTGATCCGCGGGCAGGCGAGCGGCGCATTCAATTCGACGCTCGACGAAAAAGCCGTCGGCGACTTCCTGCTGTGCGTGATGCAGGGTCTGCGCGTGTTGGGCCGCGTCGCGCATCAGGAGGACGCGCTAACCGGTATCGTCGACGTGGCGATGCGCGCTCTTGTCTGACGCTCTTGTCCGAGTTTTCCGTCTGGCAGTACATCAAATTTTTTAACTATTTTTTGAACGATCGGTCATGAAAAGCGAAGCGACCCAGTCCGCTCCGGCGGCATTCGTTGGACCCGCTGGCTGCACTGCGGCGGCCCCGACCTGTCCGGGACCGGCGGTGGCGAAGATGGCCGTCGCGGCCAAAGCGTCCGCGCCGCGCTTCGGGCACGAGGCGCTTGCGCTCGCCGTGCTGTTCGTCGGCGCGTTTCTCGCGCCGCTCGACTATTTCATCGTCAATCTCGCGTTGCCTTCGATTCACACCGGCCTCGGCGCGAGCGACGCGCAATTGCAACTCGTCGTGTCCGCCTATGCCTCGGCCTATGCGGTGCTGCTGATTACGGGCGGGCGCCTCGGCGACCTGTTCGGCCGCCGCCGCATGTTCATGACGGGGATGGCGGGCTTCGTGGTCGCGTCGGCGCTGTGCGGCTTCGCGACGAGCGGCCATATGCTGGTGATTTCGCGCATCGTGCAGGGCATCGCAGCGGCCGTGATGGCGCCGCAGGTGCTCGCGACGATTCGCGCGGTCGTGCCGCTGCATCAGCAGACGCGTGTGATGAGTCTGTACGGTTTCGTGTTCGGCTTGTCGTCGATCGTCGGGCAACTGGGCGGGGGCGCGCTGATTACGTATCACCCGTTCGGGCTCGACTGGCGCATCATCTTCCTGATCAATATTCCGATCGGCATCGTGGCGTTCGTCGGCACGTGGAAGTTCGTGCCGGAGAACCAGCCGGCCGCGCGCACCGGCGTCGACCTGAAGGGCGTCGCGCTGCTCTCGGCGGTGCTGCTGCTCGTCATCTATCCGATGACGCACGGCCGCGAAGCCGGCTGGCCGGCCTGGACTTTCGTGATGTTCGTGCTTGCCGTGCCGGTGTTCGCGCTGTTCGTCGCAACGGAGCGGCGTGTCGAGCGCGGCGGCGGTCATCCGCTCGTGGATCTGCAACTGTTCCGCAACCGCGCGTTCGCGCTCGGCCTCGTGCTCGCGTTCCTCTTTTATTGCAATAGCGCGTTCTTCCTGACTTACGGCATCTTCCTGCAGACCGGTCTGCACTGGACGCCGCTCGCATCGGGCATCGCGATCATGCCGTTCGCGATCGGCTTCGTGATCGGACCGCTGAGCTCGCCCGCGGTGGTCAAGCGCATCGGCGGCCATGTGCTGACACTCGGCTTTTCGATGATGACGCTCGGCTTCACGCTGACCGGCTGGTCCGCGAGCCAGTCCGCGACGCCCGATCTGCTGTTCTATGGCGGGCTCGTGTGCGCGGGCGTCGGGCATGGCCTGCTGCTGCCTTCGATCATGCGCATCGTGTTGCAGGAGGTCGTGCCCGAGAAGGCGGGGCTCGCGTCGGGCGTCGTGTCCTCGACGCTGCAGATCGGCTCGGCGTTCGGCACCGCGGCAATCAGCGGCGCGTTTTTCGGTGCGCTCGGCGGCAGCGCGGCGCCCGCCGCGTATGCACATGCGTTCCAGTTGAGCCTCGGCATCAACGCGCTTTTGATGTTCGTGTGCATCGGTTTGAGCGTGCTGCTCGTGCGGCATCAGCAACTCGCGCTGCGGCGGCTCGCGCAGGCAGTTTGAAAAATACCGCGCCGGTAATCGTTTTCAACCGCTGGCTTATCGTAAAAATGCTGTTGTTTTAAAGAAAGACTGAATGCAAGTCCTGTTGTATTTGCCGGTAAGCCGGCCATTCACAGGTAATTTTGATTTACATCAAACTGGAATAAACCCTATGCGGCATTGCATCACGTTTCTAATGTGAGGAATGCGGGGGAGTCTTTTCTACCGGCCCGCAAAGCCGCGTGCAGTCAGTGTTGCATTGGTGCGGTAGCGCACAGATAACGGATTGACGCGATATTCATGGATTTTTACAGTTTGGCTGGGAACTAAACGCGGCAGCAGCAAATTCCAGAGGCGCTGAAAACGGTATCAATAAAAAGCGCTTGCCGCGTTTAAATTCAATTGTTAATCTTCACCAAGTTTTAGAGTCTTCTCTCAGCAGGTCAATGTCGATAAGCCAGCGCAATGACTTAATAAGGCTCAACATAGGGGATTGAATATGCTGACCGCTACCATTGACGCATTTGAGGCGCCCGCCGTCTTTAACGCAGGCGACGTGGTCACCTTGAAAGAGGGGGGCCCGCGTATGACGGTGACATACGCCGGTCCGGTAGCGCTCAATCCCGGCAACTGGCTGATCTGCGAATGGTTCGACGAGCACGGCGAACTGCGCCATGAAATGTTCGCGCCGCAGAACGTGCGCGCCGAACCTCGTTCGATTCCGGCTGGCTGGGTGCAACGCAATCGCATCGGGCGCGCCGCGTGAGCGCGAATCCGTCCTGCCTCATTTCTGTCTCACCTGAACCGGATCGATCAACGCTCCGGCCGGTTGCGCGCGGCCGCACGCCGTTGCACGCGCGCCATCAGCGCCGCTGAAAAAGCGCGCATGCTCACGACTTTGCGCGTGCGCACCACGTCGCTCGCGATGTTCTCCGGCGGATTCGGCTGCAGCGCCCAGTAGAGCGCGAACAGCCAGCCGAGCACGGTCCAGCCGAGGCAGGCATTGAAGAGCGCGAGCGTCAGCATGTCGTGGCGCTTGCGCCGGTCCGCGAGAATCGCCGGCAGAAAATACAGCGCCAGCGCAAACACCGCGGCGATGGCCTGAACGGCCACGTTGCCACCCATAAACACACTCCTGATGCGCGATGTATTCAACGATTGTCGCGCGAACGGCCGACTCGCGCAGGTTCGGCGCGCGATGCGCGCCAAGGGGTTCAGCCCGGCGCGCATCCGGACTATCATGATCGTTTCGACTGATTAGCCCTCACGGACGCCATCATGATGACCGACGATACGACCCAGCAGGTTCAACGCCTCAATCCGGACACGCTACGTGAATTCGTCGAGCGCAAGTGGAACGACGAGATCGTGCCCGCGCTGACGGATTACATCGCGGTGCCGGCCAAGAGCCCGGCCTTCGATCCCGACTGGGCGAGGCACGGCTATCTCGAGCGTGTCATCACCGACGCCGCGCAATGGGCCGAGCAGCAGCCGGTGCGCGGTCTGAAGCTCGAGGTGATCCGCCTGCCGGGCCGCACGCCGGTCATCTTCTTCGAAACGGCTGCAACGCGTTCGGACAGCGACGAAACCATCGTGCTGTACGGCCACCTCGACAAGCAGCCCGAATTCGACGGCTGGCGCAAGGACCTCGGTCCGTGGACGCCGAAGCTCGAAGACGGCAAGCTCTACGGCCGCGGCGGCGCGGACGACGGCTACGCGATCTACGCGAGCCTCACGGCGCTTGCCGCGCTCGACGCGCAGGGCGTCGAGCGTCCGCGCTGCGTCGGTCTGATCGAAACCTGCGAGGAGTCGGGCAGCTACGATCTGCTGCCGTACGTCGATGCGCTGCGCGAGCGGCTCGGCAAGGTCGGGCTCGTCGTGTGTCTCGATTCGGGCGCGGGCAATTACGATCAGCTGTGGCTCACCACGTCGCTGCGCGGCCTCGTCTCCGGCGACCTCGAAGTGCAGGTGCTGGACGAAGGCATTCACTCGGGCGTCTACGGCGGCATCGTGCCGTCGAGCTTCCGCATCATGCGGCAGTTGTTCGACCGTCTCGAAGACTCGGCGAACGGCACGCTGCTGCCCAAGGGCTTCCATTGCCCGGTTCCGGCGGACCGTCTGCGCGAAGCGGAAGCGACCGCGCGCATTCTCGGCGACGACGTCTGGAAGAAGATGCCGTGGGCGTGCGGCGAGGACGGCCGCCAGGTGCTGCCCACCACGACCGACCCGCAGGAAGCGCTGCTCAATTCGACGTGGCGTCCGTCGCTCTCGGTGACGGGCGCGGCCGGCTTGCCCGCGCTCGCGGACGCCGGCAACGTGCTGCGCCCGCGCACCGCGTTCAAGCTGTCGCTGCGCCTGCCGCCGCTCGTCGAAGCGGAGAAGGCCGTCGCCGAACTGAAGGCGCTGCTCGAACTCGATCCGCCGTACAACGCGAAGGTCACGTTCAAGCCCGACGCGGGCTCGGCGAACGGCTGGAGCGCGCCCGATGTCGCGCCGTGGCTTGCCAGCGCGCTCAACGGCGCGTCGCGCGCGCACTTCGGTGCGGATGCCGCCTACATGGGGCTCGGCGGCACGATTCCGCTCATGAACGTGCTGAAGGAGGGCTTTCCGAAATCGCAGTTCATGGTGTGCGGCGTGCTCGGACCGAAGTCGAACGCGCACGGACCGAACGAGTTTCTGCACGTGCCGTACGGCAAGAAGCTCACGGCCGCGGTCGCGGAAGTGATTGCCTTGGCGCCCTGAGTTCTCCCTGAGTTGCCGCTGAGTTCCTGCTGATTCCCATCAACCACACCCCTAAGCTGAATGACCGACCACCAGACTGCGCAACCCACTACGTCCCGGATTCCGGCCGATCAATTGCATGCCTACGTGAAGGCGATCTGGGAGCAGGCGGGCAGTGCGCCGCGCGAGGCGGAACTGGTGGCCGATCATCTGGTGGCGGCGAATCTGAGCGGTCACGATTCGCATGGCGTGGGCATGATCCCGAGCTATGTCGCATCGCTCGCCGACGCGCAACTGCGACTGAACCTGCACGCCGAAGTCGTCAAGGACGCGGGCGCGGTGCTGACGGTCGAAGGCGGCAAGGGCTTCGGCCAGGTCATCGCGTTCGAGGCGATGGAGCGGGGCATCGAGCGCGCCCGGCGGCTCGGCATCTGCGCGGTCGGCTTGCGCGGCGCGCATCACATCGGGCGCATCGGTCATTGGGCCGAGCAGTGCGCGCGTGCCGGACTCGTGTCGTTTCACTTCGTCAACGTGGCGGGCGATCCGCTCGTCGCGCCGTTCGGCGGCGCCGACCGGCGCATCGGCACGAATCCGTTTTGCGCGGCCTTTCCGCGCCCCGGCAAGCCGCCGCTCGTGCTCGACTTCGCGACCAGCACGATCGCGTTCGGCAAGACGCGCGTCGCCTATAACCAGGGCAAGCCTGTGCCGCCCGGCGCGTTGATCGATCACGAAGGCTTGCCGACGCTCGAACCGAAGGTCATGCATGAAGCGCCGTTCGGCTCGCTGACGCCGTTCGGCGGCCACAAGGGTTTCGGGCTCGCGGCGATGTGCGAGATTTTCGGCGGCGCGCTCTCGGGCGGCTTCACGACGCATGCGGACACGCTCGGCACGACCCACGCGATCATCAATTGCATGCTGTCGGTCATCATCGACCCGGCCGCCTTCGACGCCGCCAACGCTCAGGCCGAAGCCGACGCGTTCATTGCCTGGGTGAAGGACTCGCCGCTCGCGGCGGGCACCGAGCGCATCTACGAGCCCGGCGAGCCCGAGCGCGTGAGGCGCGCGCAGCGCGAGGCCGAGGGCATTCCGATCGACGCGGCGACGTGGACGCAGATTCACGAAGCGGCGCGCGCGGTTGGCATGAGCGAGGAAGAGACGGCGCGCTGGTCGGCGCACCTGCGTTAAAAGTGGGCGGGGAGCGGGTTCAGGCGGGTTCGAGCCGGCTCACGCAGCTTTACGCGGGTTCGAGCCGGCTCATGCAGCTTCGGGCGGGCTCAGGCTGCTTCAGGGAGCCTCATCAAGCAGCGTCATCAGGCAGTTTCACGCAGCCTCAGGCGATCAGCCTGAGATTGCGCCGATCGAGCAGCCAGCGCTCGAACTCGGCGGCGGGCATCGGCTTGCCGTACAGGAAGCCCTGCACGTAATCGACGCTGAGTCCTTTCATGAAGGCTTCTTCCGCCTCGGTTTCGATCCCTTCGGCGACCACCTGGAAATCGAGCTCCTGCGCGACCGCGACCATCGAGCGCACGAGCGCCTGCGCCTTCGTGTTCGCGTGAATCGAGCGCACGAAGCTGCGGTCGAGCTTGACGACGTCGAGCGGAATGCGGCCGAGTTGCGACAGCGACGAATAGCCAGTGCCGAAATCGTCGAGATGAACCTGCGCGCCGAGCTGGCGGAACTGCTTGATTAGCTCGATCGCGGCCGCTTCGTTTTCGATCAGGCAGCTTTCGGTGAGTTCGAGGTCGACGACGCAAGGGTTCAAGCTCGCGTGCTGCAGCGCCTCGGTGAAATGCTGGACCACGGCGGTATCGGTGAGCTGCCGCGCCGACACGTTGATCGCGATGCGCAGGTCGTAGCCGGCTGCGCTCCAGCGGGCCGCCTGTTTCGCGGCGGTTTCCATGACCCAGCGGCCGAGCACGCCGATCAGTCCGGATTCCTCAGCATAGCGGATGAATTCCACCGGCATGATCTGACCGCGCTCCGGCGAATTCCAGCGCACCAGTGCCTCGGCGCCCTGCACGGCGCCGGTGGCGAGCACCAGCTTCGGCTGGTAATGCAGCGCGAACTGGCCTTCTTCGAGACCGCGGCGCAGATTCGTGTCGAGCCACATGAATTCGGCGACGCGCCGGTTCATGTCCGGCGAGAACACGCGGTGCGTGCGCTTGCCTTCGTCTTTCGCGACGTACATCGCGGTGTCGGCCGAACGGATCAGTGATTCGAGGCTGTCGCCGTGTTCGGGCGAGCGCGCGATGCCGATCGAGCAGCCCGTATAGACCTCGACGAGCCCGACCGCGAACGGCATGCGCATGCGGTCGAGAATGCGCTGCGCGGTGTTCTCGAGTTGGTAGGCGGTGCCCTTGGCCGCGAGCACGATGAATTCGTCGCCGCCGAGGCGCGCGAGCGAGTCGCCGGGATTCAGGCAATGGCGGATCGCATCCGACACGTCGCAGATGAGCCGGTCGCCGAACACGTGACCGTAGTGATCGTTGACCTTCTTGAAGTTGTCGAGATCGAGAAACAGCACGCCGACGGCTTCGCCCGGCGCTGCCTGCTCGATCGCGATCTGGATTTTTTCCTGGATCGCGTTGCGATTGGCGAGGCCGGTGAGCGGGTCGGTGGTGGCTTGCTCGATGAGCCGCTCCTGCGCGAGCCGTTGTTCGGTGATGTCGGTGCCCGAGCAGATCAGGAACTGCTCTTCGATGCCGCTGCCGCTGCGCACGAACTTGTTGCGAAACAGGAAGAGCCGTTCGCCGTGCACGGTCTTGATGCGCCGCTCGATCTCGTACGACTCGCCGCGATTGAAAAACGCGGCGCTGTTCTGGCTGGAAGCCGCATCGTTTTCGGACGACATGAAAAGCGTCTGCACGTTGCGGCCGATAATGTCCTCTTCCTTGACGCCGGTCAGTTCTTCGGCGAGCCGGTTGAAGCGCTGTATCCGCCCATGCCGGTCGACGATGACGACGACCGAATTCACTTCGGAGACGAGCTGTTCGGCGAACGAAAGACCATGCAGCAACGCGCGGGAGACGGATTCGGTGTCGTGGTCGGCCGAAGCGGTGCCGCTCCACGTGTGATGGTCGCGCCGCTTGCCGACCAGGTGCAGACGCAGCGGCGCACCCGCCAGTTGCACGTCGACGACCACGTGCGAGGTCGCGCCGGTCAGCGTACGGATAGACGAGGCTTGCTGAGGAGTGAGCGGAATTTCGACAGGGGCAGGCGCGGCGCCGCTCACCGGTGCGAGTTCGAGCGCGTCGCGCTCGGCCGACAGACGCCAGCATGGGCTGCCTGTGCCGAACTGCGCGTGAAGCACCTGGTCGTGTTGCTCGTCGCTCATGAAGTCCCCGGGCGGTATGCCGGCAGTCCCTGTCAGGGCGGGTGGCGGCAGACAGTCTTCCTCATACTAAAGTGAAACTACCTCATTGTATCGAAGCAGTTGAAGTCGAGCGCATAAACATTAAAGATCGCTAACGGTCCGCGCGGGTCCGCGCGGCCGCGAGCTTCAGGATTATCCCTTAGCCGGGTGACGCTACGCACATGCCGCGAGGGCCTGTTCACGCTACAGCCCCACGAATGATTTTTTCCGGAATCGGGAAAGTCGGTAATTAGCGTGAACAGGCCCTAGAACCTGTGCGCAAGTAATGCGCGAGCCCGGTCGCGCTCGAGCGGATGCGCCTCCAGCGCGGCGTCGAACCAGAATTTGCCCGCCACGAGCGTGGCCGCGACCACGCCATCCCGATACAGCACGCGGTTCCCCGCGACGGCCGGCACCCGCTCGCCGACGAGCAGCGTGCCCGCGAGATTCAGCGGGTCAGTACCTGCGACGCATACAAAAGCACCATCGTTCGCATGCCGCCGCACTTCGCGCAGCAGCGGGATCGCCTCCGGCAAGGCGAATTGCTCGCCGGCGAGCCCATTGACAAAACGCCCGCCACGGATCACGCCACGCGCTTCGAGCCGCTGAAAAACGCGCAGCAGATCGCGCCACGGCGGCAGCCATTCGGCTTCGCGTTCGAGCAGGCGCCAGAACACCACGCCGTAGCGCCGCAACAACGTCATCGCGACGTGTTCGAGCACCTCGGGCGGCCACTGCGGGCGACGTTCGGGCGGTTTTTCCGCTGCTTTGACGCCGGTGTCGGCCGTGCCGTCAGCGCGGCGGCGGCTCACGAGCGCCCAGCGGCCCGCGTCGTCCATGCCGCCGATCAGCGCGCTCGGCCTCGCGCGCCGACTGCTCGAAAACGCGTTGCGTTTGGCGAGCGGCTTGAGCAAGGCGCGCAGGCCCGCGAAGCTGTCGGAATTCGCGAGTCCCGCGGCGACCAGTTCGCCGAGCGCGCCTTCCAGCTCCATGCGCAGCACCCGAACTTCCGCGAGCAGTTCGTCGAAGAACATTGCGCCGTGTTGGGCGAGCGCGTCGTACACGCTCTGCGCGAGCGCGGACAACTCCACCTGCCGCGCGGGATCGAGCAGCGCACTCCACGTGCGCACCCGGGCGCGCGGCAGCAGCACGATCGGCGTGCTGCGGATCGGGCCGGCGGCGCCGCGCGCGCGCTCGGTCAGGCGCGTCCAGACGATCTTGCCGGAGCGGCATAGTTCGTCGAGCGAACTATTGGCATAGGCGCGCACGCGCGCGGGCAGGATGTCTTCTTCCCAGGCGCCGGCCGCGGCCGGGAAGCCTTCGAGCTGATCGAGCGCGGCGGCGAGCGCGTCGCGGCCTTCGGCGCGCGTGTCCGGGGTCAGATGCTGCCACTCGCACAGGAAGCGCATGAAGTCGTGCCGCTCCACTGGCTCGATTTCGCGCCGCAGACGCTTGACCGTGTAGCGATGGATGCGCGCGAGCAGGTGACGTTCGCACCATTCCTCGACGCTGCCTTGCGGCGTGAAGCGGCCGCGCAGCAGATAGCCTTCGGCTTCGAGCCGCACGAGCGCCTGCTCGACCCGGTTGGCGGGCAGACCGAGCGGCCGCGCGATTGCGTCGACCGTCAGCGGACCGAAGCCGGTCAGGCGCGCGCGCAGCACGTCGACGAGCGCGTCGTCGGCGCTCCAGCTATCGGTGTAGCCCTTGGGTGCGCTCAGTTGTGGTGCGTAGCGCTGGCGCGGCAGGTCGGGGTAGAGCGCCGCGAAACAGGTCACGCGTTCGGCGGGCAGCCAGAGCGCGTCATTGGCGTTGGCACCCGTACCGGCGCTCGCGGAGAGTTGCACGCGCGTCGCGCGCCCGGCCTGTGCGAGCGCCGCGAGCAACGCCGGCCAGTCCTCATGCTCACGCGCCTCGGCCTCGGCGATGCAGGCGAGGCCCGTCAACGCTTCGTGCATCTCGTCTGCGGTGCGCGCTTGCGGCCAGGCTTCGTCGCGCACGCTGTCGATCGCGGCGGCGTCGAGCGCGCCGAGATCGTCGGCGCTCGACGGGTCGCTCCAGCGGCGGTTCAGCACCGCCTGCGTGCGGCGCTCCTCGATCGGCGCGTCGTCGAGATACGCGTACGGCTTCGCGGTCAGGATTTCGGCGGCGAGCGGCGAGGGCGCCGGCAAATCACGCGCGACGAGCCGCACCTCGCCGCGCTCGATGCGACGTAGCAGCGCGAGCCAGCGAACGCTATCCATCGCGTCGTGCAGGCAGTCGTCGACGGTCTGGTCGATGAGCGGATGACGCGGCACTTCGCGCTCGCCGACGATATTCTCGAGACACGCCGCCTGCTCGGGAAACACGCTTGCAAGCAGATCCTCGCTGCGCATGCGCTGCAGTTGCGGCGCGGTCTTGCGCCCTCCCGTGTAGCGCGGCAGGCCGAGCGAGGTGGTCGCGTTCCAGCGCCAGCGCACGCCGAAGAGCGGTGCGTCGAGCAGCGCCTGGATCAGCAGATGCTCCGCGCTGTTCGAATGCAGATAGCGCCACACGTCGTCGAGCACGAACGAGTGGCTGCCCGTCAGCGACAGCACGATCGCGTCTTCGGTCGCGGCCGCCTGCAGTTCGAAGTTGAAGCTGCGGCAGAAGCGCTTGCGCAGCGCGAGCCCCCACGCGCGATTCACGCGGCTGCCGAACGGCGAGTGGATCACGAGCTGCGTGCCGCCCGATTCGTCGAAGAAGCGCTCCATGACGAGCGTGTTCTGCGTCGGCAGCACGCCGAGCGCCGCGCGGGCGCGCGCCAGATAGTCGACGATCTGACGCGCGGCGGCTTCGTCGAGCGCGAGGTGCTCGACGAGCCAGGCGATGGCGTGGTCGATGCGGGGGGAGGCGGGTTGGAGCGCGGGTGGCGTTGCGCTCGCGATTTCATGCGCGGCTACGAGCGCCTCCGCATCAACCCCCAACTCCCGCTCCACCAGCAACCGCTCAACCTGCTCGCGCAACCTAGCCACCGCGAACGACAACTCGTCGCTGCGCCCCGGCGCCTCGCCGAGCCAGAACGGAATGTTCGGCGGCTGTCCTTGCGCGTCCTCGACCCGCACGCGGCCGCTCTCGATGCGCAGAATCCGGTACGACGCATTGCCGAGCTGAAACACGTCGCCGGCCAGACTCTCGACCGCGAAATCCTCGTTGACGGTGCCGATGTTGATGGCCTGCGGTTCGAGCACGACCGCGTAGTCGGCGTTCTCGGGAATCGTGCCGCCCGAAGTGAGCGCGACGAGCTTGCCGCCGCGCCGGCCGCGCAGCGTGCCGCTCACCGCGTCGCGATGCACGTAGGCGGCGCGCGGACCGTGGCGGCTCGTGTAGCCCTCGGCGAGCATGCGCAGCACGGCGTCGTATTGCTCGCGCTCGAGCTCCGCGTAAGGCGCGGCGCGCCGGATCATCCCGAACAGCGCGTCTTCGCTCCACTCGGCGCTCGATACCTCCGCGACGATCTGCTGCGCGAGCACGTCGAGCGGCGCGCGCGGAATGCGCAGCGCGTCGAGTTCGCCGCGCCGCACGCAATCGAGCAACGCCGCGCATTCGAGCAGATCGTCGCGCGAGGCCGGAAAGAGCCGCCCCTTCGGCATGCCGCCGACCTGGTGGCCCGAGCGCCCGACCCGCTGCAGGAACGGCGCGATCGCGCGCGGCGAACCCATCTGGCAGACGAGGTCGACGTCGCCGATATCGATGCCGAGCTCCAATGAGGCGGTCGCGATCAGCACGCGCAACTCGCCGCGCTTCAGGCGCTGTTCGGCATCGAAGCGATGCTCTTTCGCGAGACTGCCGTGGTGCGCGGCGACCGCCTCCTTGCCGAGCCGTTCGGTCAGATGCCGCGCGGCGCGCTCGGCCATGCGGCGCGTGTTGACGAAGACGAGCGTCGTGCGATGCAGCGCGACGAGTTCGGCGAGACGGTCGTAGACACGTTCCCACACCTCGTTCGCCATGACCGCTTCGAGCGGCACGGGCGGAATTTCGAGCGCGAGGTCGCGCGCGCGGACATGGCCCACGTCGACGATCGCGCAGTCTGCCGGCGTGTCGCTTTCCACACTTCCCGCGTTCTCCGCGCTCGCGCGGCCGACCAGAAAGCGCGCCACCGCGCCGATCGGTTTTTGCGTCGCCGACAGACCGATGCGCGGCAAGCGCCGCTCGCACAGCGCATCGAGCCGTTCGAGGCTGAGCGCGAGATGGCTGCCGCGCTTGCTGCCCGCGAGCGCATGAATTTCATCGACGATCACCGTGCGCACCGTCGACAGCATGCGCCGGCCCGAGTCCGAGCCGAGCAGCACGTAGAGCGATTCGGGCGTGGTCACGAGGATATGCGGCGCGCGCTTCTTCAATGCGTTGCGTTCCTGCGGCGTGGTGTCACCGGTGCGCACGGCCGTGCGGATGTCGAGCGGCGGCAAGCCGAGCGCTTCGAGTTCCTGGGCAATGCCTTGCAGCGGCATCTGCAGATTCAGACGGATGTCGTTGGAGAGCGCCTTGAGCGGCGAGACGTAGACCACCAGCGTTTCGTCAGGCAAGGCGCCGCCGTTGGCGAGGCCTTGCTGGACCAGGTCGTCGAGCGCGGAGAGGAATGCGGTGAGCGTCTTGCCGGAGCCGGTCGGCGCGGCGACGAGCGTCGAGCGGCCGCTGCGGATCAGCGGCCATGCGGCGGACTGGGCGCTGGTCGGGGCGGGGAAGGTTTTCTGGAACCAGTTGGCGACGGCCGGATGGAAACCCTGGAGTGCCTGCGGAACCGGCGGCAGGGCCCGCGCGACGGGCCGCGCGGCGCTCGCGACGGAACGGGCCTTCCGTGAACGGGGTGCCGCGTCGAGTGCGGCGAAAGTTTTGGCCGAAGTCATGCTCGTCTAGATGGGGGCGGTGCGTGCCATATCCAGTGTACGGCACGCGGCCGCTGTGGCCACTGTCGCCGCTGCGCGACGCGTCGTACGCGGCCGGCGACCTCGATATCGCAGCACGGCTCGCATTCGTTGGGATGACGAACGGGTATGGTACGGCCTGGCGCGGCCAGACCGCCAGCCATGTCGGAAATAGTTCGGAGCCTGACGACCGGGCAGCCGTTGATTGTCGCGAATGCCGCATTCAGTTCCGACGCGGCCGGTTCAATCGTTTCAAGTTCGGCAGGGTATTTGCGCAAAGCACCGGCGTGAACCCGGGACGCTGCCGGCGCCGCACGCAAGCAGATGATGCTTCGGATGACTGACCAGATGCCACGTGCCAGATGCACGCGCATGAGCGCGGCGGCGTTGACGGTAGTGTGTATGGCTGCGCTTGCAGAGGCGTTACGGCGCGCGCCACGACGTTAGCTGGATTTCCCGGGCTTGCTGAACGCGCGCCGTTCGAGCGACGACATGAGCCGCGCGATCAGCAGAGCGCAGACCGTGCCGAGTGTCACCTCGGCAAGCCGCAGGAGGGCTTTGTCCCATGCGGGTCCGATGCCCGGCACGAGCAGCATGATCGTCGCGGTGATGCCGCCAAGACGCGCCGCGCTACCCACGTTGACGATCCAGCAGATCATGATGGCGACGGCCACCGTCGCCGCATAGGCCGCGAAATGACCACCGCCCGCGAGCGTGCCGACGAGGCCGCATAGCCCGCCGACCATCGCGCCGATGAACTGGTCGCGCGAGAGCTTGCGGGTGTCGATATAGCTGTGCTGGCTGACCGCAATCGCGGTGATCGCGGCCCAGAACGCCTGTTCCGTATGCAGCGCGCTGCCGATCCCGAACGCGAGACTCGCGCCCGCCACCGCCTGCACGGCCATGAAGCCGCCTTCGATGAGCCGGTCGCCAAGCGGCAGCGTCTTGAGAAAAGCGAACAGCGCGTCGGCGGCGTACGTGCGCGCGGACCGCCTTGAATCGTCGGTGGGAGTCATCGAAATGAAAGCGCCTTGCCGCAGTGTGAAGGTGCCGTATTTTAGCGACTCCGATTCAACGAGGCGTAGCAACTCAGTGCCGCGATCCCGTACGGCAAAACACTTTCCCAGAAATAGGCGCGTGTTTTGCTTTCAACGCTTTAAACAGGAGCGCCAGCGCATCCGCATGATGTGCGCGGAAGCACTCGACCAGAACAGCGTAGAAGGCGTAGTGTTGCATAGTGGACTGTTCAGCGTGAAAGGCATGGAGCCGGAGCGCGGCGCTATGGCGTAGCGCCGTCGCGTGCCGCGCCGCAGCGCGCTTTCCGGGCGCGATGAAAGGCGGCGGCATGGTCCGCGAACGCCGTTCAACGAGGCAAGGAGGCGATATGTCGCTCATCGTCGCAGCACGCTTCACGACTTTTCCGACTGCGGAAAACGCAGCGCAAAAGCTGTTCAATGCAGGGTTCGTCGAAGAGGACGTGACGCTGTTTTTCGTCAATCCGCGCGGCCAGCATGCGCGGCATCAGATCGGCGGCGATTCGGGCAGCGGCCCGGGCGCGCGCGAGGCGCCGCACGGTGCGGGAAGGGACGTGACGATCGGCGCGGTGATCGGTGCGGTCGTGGGCGTCGCGATCTTCGCGGCGTTTTCCGCGCCGCTGCTCATATCGCTGATCGCAGCAGGGGTCGGCGCCTACGTGGGCTCGCTGGTGGGCTCGACGCTGCACGCGCGCGAGAAAGCGGGCCAACGCGCGGACCAGCACGCGGGCCACCGCGTTCCGTATTACGAAGAGGCGCGCGATTCCGGCGTGCTGGTTGCCGTGCACGTGTCGCCGGACAATCAGCTCGATGCCGCGCGTGTATTGCGGGAGGCGGGGGGCGTGGCGATCGAAAAGGCGAGCGGGCGTTGGCAGCAGGGACGCTGGGCCGATTTCGATCCGCTGAAAACGCCGGAGCCGCTCAATGAGTTCGTGGAAAAGCACGCGTGATCCGAACGCGTGAACTGAGTGCGCCTGGTGTGTGCCTGGTGTGCGCCTGATGTGTGTTTAGTGCGCGCTAGGCGGCCGCTGCGCGGGAGCCGGGCGCGAGCCCGGCCTTATTCGGCCGCGACCTTCAGATGGTTCTTCACGCTCGACACGCCCTTCACGCTCTGCACGACTTCTTCGGCCGCCGACTTATCGTCGGACGAAGGCACCGACCCCGTGAGCCACACCACGCCCTTGCGGGTCTTGACGTGAATATGGGTCGACTTGACGTTCTTTGCCGCGAGCAGATCCGCCTTCACCTTGGTGGTGATGGTGCCGTCGTCGATGTGCTCGCCGATGCTTTCGGACGAAGCGGACGGCGCTGCCGTATTGGTCTGCGCGGTGGCGTTCAGGGCGAATGCGACAACAGCGATGCTGCCTGCGCTCTTCAGAAACTGGATCGTCTTCATGGTTTCTCCTTCGGGTGTTGGTGAAAATGGCGGTCTTGTTGCCGGTCGCCGATCGCGGTCGAAACCGCCGATGACGCACGTGGGGTCGTTGCCGCTACGGTACCATCAGGGTCCGTTTCCGACACCGGACGCCGGCCTTGCATTCGCATCAGCACGCGTGAAGGCCGGCGTCCGTCGACACAGTGCCCGGCCGCAAGCACCGTACCCGGCCGCTGCGAGTAGACCTCGAGTAGAGACATAGGCGCAGCAAACGCCGTATAGGCGTGGTAAAAGCGCGGCGATGCAGGGTTCAGGACTGAGGAATGGCGGGCCGGGGTTCCGCGCTGCCATCGCGCGCGGCGCCGGAAAAGGCGGACCGGAAATTGCCGGGTATTTGTAAAAAATCGCGTCGCGAGCGCATGCAGCGTGCCCGCCCGAAAAGATAAAGCGTAGAGAAAACAGCGGCTTGAGGGAACTGGTACGGCAGTTGCTCTAAAGAGTGAACTCGGCGCTTTCCGTCTTCGGACTCCTCGCGCTACTCACGAACGGGACCTCACTCCAATGCCTTCCCTTGAACTACGCACAAGGCAGTCTCTTACGCTCACGCCTCGTCTTCAGCAATCGGTACGCCTCCTGCAATTGTCGGTGCTGGAATTTCAGCAGGAATTGCGCACGGCACTCGATACGAATCCGTTTCTTGAATACGATTCATCGGAAACGGAGGATGTCGCGTTAGCCAGCACGTCGCCGGTTGAAGATGCAAGTGCGCAGCCCGCCGCCGACACGCTTGCCACCGCCGAATCCAGTGCGCTGTCCGCGGAAAACGTCAATGGCGACGCGCCGGAAAGCGCGGGCCAGGACGACATGCCCGGCGAATTTTCGGGCGACTACGGCGGCCACCATTCGGCGCGCCAGAGCAGCGACGCGGACGGCAGCGATCCGGCCGAGTGGGCCCGTTCGCAGCCGACGCTGCGCGAGCAGCTGCATGATGCGCTGCGACTGTACCGGCTCGACGATCGCGACCGCGCGGTGGCGCGCTTCATCATCGAGGCGCTCGACGACGACGGCTATCTGCGGCAATCGCTGGCCGATCTCGCCGACAGCGTCGATCTCGAACCCGCGTTGACCGAGGAAGATCTGCTCGTGGCGCTGCGCCTCGTGCAGTCGCTCGACCGTCCGGGGCTCGGCGCCCGCTCACTGTCGGAGTGCCTCGCGCTGCAGATCAACGCGTTGCCCGCCGACACGCCGGGGCGCGACGTGGCGCGGCAGATTGCCGAGCATCATCTGGAGCGTCTTGCGCGCCGCGAGCAGGCTGAGCTGCAAAAGCAGATCGGCTGCGACGCGGAAGCATTGCGCGTGGCCTGCGCGCTCGTGCGCAAGCTCGATCCGAAGCCGGGCAACTGCTATGGACGCGCCGAAGACAACTACGTGGTGCCCGACGTGATCGTGCGGCAGGGGCGCAACAAATGGATCGTGTCGATCAATCCCGCTGCGCAGCCGCGTGCGCGCATCCATCGCATGTATGCGCAACTGTTCGCGCAGTCGGCCGGCGCGAGCCGCTCGCCGCTCGCGCAGCAGTTGCAGGAAGCGCGCTGGCTGATCCGCAATGCGCAGCAGCGCTTCGATACGATCCAGCGTGTCGCGGAGTGCATCGTCACGCATCAGAAGGCCTTCTTCCAGTACGGCGAAATCGCGCTCAAGCCGATGGTGCTGCGCGATGTCGCCGACGAACTCGGCCTGCATGAATCGACGATCTCGCGCGCGACGGGCAACAAATATATGGCGACGCCGCGCGGCATTTTCGAGTTCAAGCATTTCTTCCCGCGCGAGCTCGGCACGGAAAGCGGCGGCACCTGTTCGGCCGCGGCGGTGCGCGCGCTGCTCAAGGAGATGATCGCCGCGGAAAATACGCACGATCCGCTTTCGGACGTAACGCTCACGAAGATGCTGGCCGATCAGGGTGTGCTCGTCGCGCGCCGCACGGTGGCGAAATACCGGCATCTGATGAAGGTGCCGCCGGCGGAATTGCGCCGGCAGCTTTGAGCGCCGCCTGCTCGATCAAATGGGCTGATAAGGGCTGGTAAGAAAAACTGAATTGCCGTTACCCTCGAGAAGCGCCATGCGAGGCTGTCCGCTCGCATGGCGCTTTTTCGTATCTGGACGTTTCGTCGGCGTGCCATTACATTGGCGGGTCGAATGGAAACAGCGTGGCGAATCAGAGCAACGAAACAGATCAACAAAACAGATCAACGAAGCGGATCAGCAAAACGGGTGAGCGCAATGAAGTATTCGAATCTGGTCGAGCGTCTGCAAGGCCGGCGCACGTCGGCGTGGGAAATTCATCGTGTCGCGCAACAGGCGGCCGCCAATGGCGAAGACGTGATCGTGCTGAGCGTCGGCGATCCGGAGTTCTCGACGCCCGCGCCGGTCGTCGAGCGCGCGGTCGAGGCGTTGCGTGCCGGCGATACGCACTACACCGCGATGGCCGGCCGCGAGCCGCTGCGCGCGGCGATTGCCGCGGAGCACACGCGCACGACCGGGTGCGCCGCGAGCGCCGCCAACGTGGTCCTGACCGCGGGCGCGCAGAACGGCGTGTTCGCGGTGTCGCTGTGCCTGCTCGAAGCGGGCGACGAAGTGATCGTCCCCGAGCCGATGTACCTGACTTACGAAGCCTGCGTGCGCGCCGCGGGCGCGACGCTCGTGGCGGTGCCGGTCGATGCGTCGCGCGCGTTTCACGTCGACTGCGACGCGCTCGAGGCGGCGGTCACGCCGCGCACGAAGGCGATTTTCTTCGCCACGCCGTGCAATCCGACCGGCGTCGTGATGCAGCGCGCCGATCTCGAGCGCATCGCGCGGCTCGCGTGCCGGCACGACCTGTGGGTGCTGTCCGACGAGGTCTACGCGGAGCTCACGTTCGAGCGCGAGCACGTGAGCATCGCATCGCTGCCCGGCATGGCCGAGCGCACGGTGACGCTCGGCAGCCTGTCGAAGTCGCATGCGATGGCGGGCTGGCGCGTCGGCTGGGCAATCGGGCCCACGGCGCTGATCGAGCATATGGGACGGCTTGCGCTCGCGATGCTCTACGGCTTGCCGGGTTTCATCCAGCAGGCTGCGCTGACGGCCTTGCAGAACAAGGCTGAAATCGTCGGCGAAATACGCGGGATTTACCGGCGCCGCCGCGACGTCGTGTTCGAGCGGCTGCATCGCGTGCCGGGTTTGCGCTGCCTGTTGCCCGAAGCGGGCATGTTCATGATGGTCGATGTGAGCGGTACGGGCCTCGACACGACGGATTTCACGTGGCAGTTATTTCGCGCGCAGCGCGTCTCGGTGCTCGATGCGAGCGCGTTCGGGGAAACCGCGAGAGGTTTCGTGCGGCTTGGTCTCGTGGTCGACGAGGCGAGGTTGATCGCGGCTTGCGAGCGGATTGCGGCGTTTGTCGAGGGGTCGCGCAGGTAAAGAGAATGTAATGCGAGGATGTAATGCGAGGACGTAATGCGAGGACGTAATGCGGACGATGCAGTGCGCAAGGGCTTGCCTCACTTCTTCGTCCGCGCGAGGCCGATGCGCTCCCAGGCGAGAAACGCCCACACACCCGCGACCTTGATCTCGAAGCGGATGCGCCGCCACCATGAGAGTCTTGCACGGTGTCACGCGATCCAGTTCGCGAACAACAGGATGTGGCAGCACTCTTCCTGCATGACCGGTTCGAACGTGTCGATGAGTTCGGGCGGAAAAAGACCGGAGCGCCGCGCGAGTTCGAAGAGGCCGAACGCAAAGAAACTGTCGACGCATTCGCTGTAGCCCGTCACGAGATACGCCCATTTCGGGTCTTTCGGATAGACGTAAGGGGGCTCGCTGACGAGTTCGATGCCATAGACCTGCACCATGCGCGACAGCATTTCCTTATGGCGATTCTCTTCCCACGCGTTGAGCGCGAGCGCGTCGCGCATCTCGGGGTCGTCGAGCGTCGCCGCGTACGCGGCGATGCGCAGGCGCGCCCGGCCCTCGGTTTGCACGGCGATGTCCCAGATGGGCAGCTCGACGATGCGCCTGAGCGTCGCGGCCTCAGTGCATCGCATGAGATGCCGTTTGTCATGTTGTGCCTGCAACAACGGGACGGTTGACGCCGCGCGGACTTGCGTCAAGAATCGAGCGCCGGGTTCGCTGTCGAACCGGGAATGCGGGGCTTGCGTGTCTTGACTCGTGGTCGGGGGCCTTCATGATCGTTCGTTTCTATTCTTCGTTGCGCCGGCCCCGGGCGGCGGGCGGCGTGCCGGTGGCCGTTCTGGTGGCGCTGTTTTCTCTCGCTGCGTTGGCGCTGTTCAGTGAACAAGGCTTGGCGGCCGGAGTTGCCGATTCGTCCAACGCAGCGTCCAACGCAGCGTCCAATGCAGCCCAAAGCGCGGAGACTCTGGAAAGCGCGGCGTCCGGGCCCGCCGCGAACCGGCCGCCGGCTGGCGCTGCCAGCGAGTTGCACGCCGCGCCCTCGCGCACGGGTGCGCTGCCGCGCAAACGTCCGGTTTCGCGTGAGGACGGGCAGACCTTATCGGATGCCACAGAAACGTCGGACGCGGCGACGTCTGACCCTGCAGCGTCCGGCCCGGAGGACAAGCCGCAGCACAACGGCAAACCGTCCACGCCCGCGATCCCAGTGCCGCCGGAAACCACGAGCGTCACCACGCATTCGCTCCGGCTCGACGGCCGCAAGATCGACTACACGGCGACCGCTGGAAATCTGCTGCTGCACGACAAGACCGGTGCCGCCAACGCGAGCGTTTTTTACGTGGCGTACACGGTGCCGACGAAAACGCCGTCGACGCGTCCCGTCACATTTCTGTTCAACGGTGGCCCCGGCGCCGGCAGCGTGTTCCTGATGATGGGCTCGTTCGGACCGAAGCGCGTGCGTACCGCGAGTCCCGCCAGCACGCCGCCCGCGCCGTACACGCTCGAAGACAACCCCGACAGTCTGCTCGACACCACCGACCTCGTTTTTATCGACGCGGTCGGCGCGGGGTTGTCGAGAATAGTCGGGCATGGCACGGGCAAGGACTTCTGGGGCGTCGACGAGGATCTCAGCGCGTTTGCGCAGTTCATCGATCGCTATCTGACGGTGAACCAGCGTTGGAACTCGCCGAAGTATCTGCTCGGTGAATCGTATGGCACCGCGCGTGCCGCGATGCTTGCGTACCAGTTGGGACAGAACGATATTGCGTTGAACGGCGTGATTCTGATGTCGTCCGTGCTCGATTCCTCGGCGTTCTCGCCGGGCTTCGATTTCAAGAGCGAGAGCTATCTGCCGAGTTTCGCGGCCATCGCGTGGTATCACGACAAGATCACGCCGAAACCCGCCAGCTTGCCGGCCTTTCTCGACGAAGCGCGCGCTTTCGCGCGCGGTCCTTATGCTCAGGCGCTCGCGCAGGGCGACGCGCTGCCCGACACCGAACGCGAGGCGATCGCCGCGCGCATTGCGTATTTCACGGGTCTCGACGTGGGCTATGTGAAGCGCAATCGTCTGCGTCTTTATCCTTCGCGTTTTCGCAGCGAATTGCTGCGCAATCAGTCGCGCAGCGTGGGCCGTTATGATGCGCGATTCGAAGGCATCGACTCCGACGACTCATCGGAGCACCCCGACTTCGATGCGTCCGTGAGCAGCGTATCGAACGCCTTCAATGCGGCGCTTCACCAGCATTTCGCGCAAGACCTGCACTTCACGCCGACGGAGCGCTATCAGGTTTTCAACGACGATGCGCTGCGGCAGTGGGACTGGAAGCATCGAGAGTGGTGGGGCGAACGTTTGCAGCTGCCCTATGCGGCCGGCGACCTGGCCGAGGCGATGCGGCAGAATCCGCAATTGCGCGTGATGTCGCTGAACGGCTATTTCGATCTGGCTACGCCGTTCTACGCCACCGAATATGCGCTTGCGCATCTCGGCGTCGACAGTCCGCTGCGTGAGAACGTGCGCATTGCCTACTATCCGACCGGTCACATGATCTATCTCGACGATGCCGCGCTGCATACGCTCAAGCGCGATCTGGCGAGCTTCTACGCGGCGCAGCCGCATTGAGTCGTGCGGCGTGCGTGAAATCGGCGCGCGGGGCGAACGGTATAATTCCACATACAGCCACGCACAGCCACATACAAACACGCACCGTGGAGCAGGCGTTCAACGCCGCGCGGACCATTGCCGCTGCCGCTTGCTCCGTCAACCGGTTTCACCGATCGTTGCCCATGCCCTTCACCCCGATCCCGTCCTTCGCGCGCAAACGCATTTCCGACGTCGTGTCCGATCAGATCAAGCAACTGATCTCGGCGGGCACGCTGATGCCGGGCGACCGGCTGCCGGCCGAGCGCGATCTCGCCGCGCAACTCGGCGTATCGCGGCCGTCGCTGCGCGAGGCGCTGATCCGGCTGGAAGCGGACGGCTATATCGAAACGTCGGGGCGGGGCGGCTTTATCGTTGTCGATGTCACCGCGCCGATCATTTCGAAGCCGCTTGCCGAACTGCTGCTGCAGAATCCGCGCACCAGCGCGGATATTCTGGAACTGCGCCAGGGGCTCGAAGCGATCTCGACGGTCTATGCCGCGCAGCGTGCCACGGCGGCGGACCTCAAGCGGATCGGCGCGGCGTTCAAGGCCTTGAAGGCTGCTTCGCTGTCGAACGATCGCGCGAATCTCGCCGAACTGGACGCCGCGTTTCATCTCGCGATTGCCGATTCCACGCACAACGTCGCGCTCGCTCACGTGATGCACGGCATTCATACGCTGATTCGCGAAGGCATGCGCCGCTATCATCGGTTGATCGATTACGATGACTCGATGGAAAAGCAGTTGATGAGCCAGCATCAGGCCATTTACGACGCCGTGATCGCGCGCGATGCGCAAAAGGCGCGCAAGGCGGCCGAGCGCCATCTCGCATTCGTGCGCGAGATGTACGAGGGCGATGCGGCGAAACCGCCGGCCAGCATGAATTCCTGATTTTCCGTTCACCGCGCGAAAACCCAACGCGCGCCCAGGCGCGCCGCCGGGCGGATTGACACCATTCGCGGACTTTTCTATAGTCTTGGTCAGACCAACAAGACCAATCTGGCCGGGCTGGCTGGAACAGCCGCTACAGCGGCCTCTACAACGGCCGCTGCAACCCTGATTATCCCGGCTGGCATCGTCCCCGCCGCCCCTTTAAAAAAGCCTATGAAAGTCGCGCTGTTCGTCCCGTGCTTTATCGACGCGTTCTACCCGGAAGTGGGCATCGCCACGCTCGAACTGCTCGAGCGCTTCGGCATCGAGGTCGACTATCCGCAGGAGCAAACCTGCTGCGGCCAGCCGATGGCGAATAGCGGCGCGCATGCCGACGCAGCCGCCACCGAGCGTCTCTTTGCGCGCAATTTCGCGGGCTATGACTATATCGTCGGGCCGTCCGCGAGCTGTGTTCATCACGTGCGTGAGCATCTGAGCGCGATCGAACAGACCGACGAAGTGAAAAAGGTGCGTGCGAGCGCCTATGAACTGGTCGAGTTTCTGCACGACGTCGTCGGCGCGCGGGAATTTCCGTGGGCTGAGTTTCCGCATCGCGTCGGTCTGCACAACAGTTGCAGCGCGTTGCGGCATCTGAAGGAAGCGTCGGTGTCGGAAATCATGGGCACGCCGTTTTCGAAGCCGCGCACCTTGCTCGAAGGCGTGAAGGGCATCGAATTCGTCAAGCCGGCGAGACCAGACGAATGCTGCGGTTTTGGCGGCACGTTCTCGGTCACGGAAGAGGCGGTGTCGGTGCGCATGGGGCAGGACAAGGTGCGCGATCATCTGAACGCGGGCGCCGAATACATCGTTTCCGGCGACATGTCGTGCCTGATGCATCAGCAAGGTTGCGCGGAACGCATGAAGGCCGACGCGCGCTTCATCCATATCGCGCAGGTTCTCAATGGAGCGCGCGCATGAGCCGTGTCGATCACGCCAAATCAGCGGGCGCTTTCATCAAAAAGACCGAGCACGTCGCGTTTCACGACAGACGTCTGTGGGATTTGCGCGAGAAGCGCGATGCCCAGGCGCACGGTATCGCCGAATGGGAAACGTTGCGCTCGCTCGCCTCTGGCATCAAGGAACATACGCTCTCGCATCTGGCCGACTATCTGGAGCAGTTTGCGGCGACGGCCGAAGCGAATGGCGTCGTCGTACATTGGGCCGCGACGGCCGAAGAACACAACGCGATCGTGCATGAGCTGATGTCCGCGCGTGGCATGACCACGCTCGTGAAGAGCAAGTCGATGCTCACCGACGAATGCCGGATGCGCGAGTACCTCGAACCGCGCGGCATCACGGTGATGGAGACGGACCTCGGCGAACGCATCCAGCAACTCGATCATCAGGATCCGAGCCATATGGTGGTGCCTGCCGTGCACAAGCTGCGCGAGGACGTGGCGGAGCTGTTCGGCCGGACTATCGGCACCGATCCGAAGAATAGCGACATTCACTATCTCGCCGAAAGTCAGCGCATGAATACGCGGCCGTATTTCGTGCGCGAGAAAACGGCCGGTATGACGGGCTGCAACTTCGCAGTGGCGGAAACGGGCACGGTGGTGGTGTGCACGAACGAGGGTAATGCGGATCTTTCGGCGAACGTGCCGCCGCTGCATATTGCGTCGATCGGTATCGAGAAGCTGATTCCGAAAGTGTCGGACCTCGGCGTGTTTGTCCGCATGCTCTCGCGCAGCGCGCTCGGTTCGCCGATCACGCAGTACACATCGCATTTTCGCGCGCCGCGCCCGGGCACCGAGATGCACTTTATCCTCGTCGATCATGGCCGCTCGGAACGGCTCGCGATGGAGGACTTCTGGTACTCGCTCAAATGCATTCGCTGCGGCGCGTGCATGAATACCTGTCCGGTGTATCGGCGCAGTGGCGGCCTCTCGTATGGCGGAACCTATTCGGGGCCGATCGGCGCGATCATCAATCCGACTTTCGATCTGAAGCGCTATAGCGCGTTACCGTTCGCCTCGACGCTCAACGGCAGTTGCACGAACGTGTGTCCGGTGAAGATCAATATTCACGAGCAGATCTATAAGTGGCGCGCGGTGATTGCCGAGCGTCATGAGGTACCGTTCGTGAAGCAGGAGGTGCTGAAGATGGCGGGGCGCCTGCTCGCGAGTCCGACCTTGTATCGCGCAACGGTGTCGTCGATGGGCGGCGCATTGCGGCGGTTGCCGAATTTCGTGCTCTATAACCCGCTCAACATCTGGGGCAAACAGCGCGAATTGCCGGAAGCGCCCAAGATGACTTTTCACGCCTGGTACAAAAAGAATCGCGGAGGCGGCGATGACAACGCGTGAGGCTTTTCTCGCGAAGGTGCGCGCCGCGCAACCGGCCGCGCGGCCGCGTCCCGACGTGCCGCTTTTCGATTCGACCGGCGGTGACCTGCGCGCGCGTTTCACCGCGGCGCTGCAGACGATGGGCGGCACCTGCGTCGAAGCGGCGAGTGCGGGCGACGTGAGCGAGCTGATTCGCGAGCGATTCGGCGCGACGGCGTCGGTTGCCTCGGCCGTGCCGGAGGTGCCGGGCACGCGTGTGCTTTCCTCGGACACGGATCCCGCCTCGCTGCAGGATGTCGACGTCGGCGTCGTGCGTGCGCGCTATGGTGTCGCGGAAACCGGCTCCGTCTGGTTCAGTGAGCGCGAGTATGGGGTCAATGCGCTCGGCTATATCGTCCAGCATCTGATCGTGCTGCTCGATCCGGCGCAACTGCTCGACGGACTGCAGGATGTCTATCGCCGCGACGACTTCCGCGACGCGCGCTATGCGGCGCTCGTTACCGGACCTTCCGCGACCGCCGACATCGAGGGCGTGCTGATTCGCGGCGCACAGGGCGTGCGCTCGCTGACCGTCGTGTGGATCGCGGCATGATCGCGGCATGACGCATTAGCGGTCCGGGGGCGCGGCGGCGGTTCGCGCATGTCACGCATGCGGCGACGCCGACCCCGGATTCGCAGGCGTACCCGGGCCGCCAGCCGGGCTCGGATCGACCGGTATCTGGTCGTCCACTGGAGCGTCGCCTTTGTGGTGGGCCTCCTTGCTTCGCGACACATCGCCCTCGGGCTGCCAGTTCTCCGGTTCGCGCGGCAAGCCTGGATCGGTTTTCACCGCCTTGCTTTCCGGGTCCCACGTGAGCAGATGACGCTGCGGATTCGCGATCTCGATGCCGCACGCGCTGAAGCGCTCGACGATGCGCCGGTTGAACTCGCGTTGCACGCCCCAGCGCGACGTATCGCGGCATTGCATCTGGCCGGCAAGCGTGATCGCCGAACCGTCGACCGCGTCGACGCCCCAGAACGCGAAGTCCGACAGGATGCCGTCCTTGAACTTGCTGTCCGCGCGCAACGACGCGCCGATTTCCTTGAGCGTGTCGATCGCCCGCTCGACGTCCTGGCCGAACACGATGTTCACGCGCACCGCCGCATTGCCGAGTCCGCGATTGGTGTTGTTCACGGTCGATACCGAACTGAACGGCACGGTGAATAGCGAGCCGTCGCTGCCACGCAGCCGCACCGTGCGGATCGACAGATACTCGACGGTGCCCGACACGCCCGCGAGCGTGACCCAGTCGCCGACCTGCATCGCGTTTTCCATCAGCAGGAAGATGCCGGTGATGAAGTCCTGCACGAGCTTTTGCGAACCGAAGCCGAGCGCGACGCCGAAAATGCTTGCGCCCGCGAGCAGCGGCCCGATGTTCACGCCGAGCTCGCTTAAACCGGTCAACACGACGACGAGCGCGATCACGCAGAAGAGCGCGCTGCGCAGCATCGGCATCAGCGTGCGCAGCCGCGCGGCGCGCACCAGGTCGCCGCGATTGGTCCAACTGTCGAGGCGCCGTTCGGCCGCGACGTTGACGATCTCCCAGACGACCAGCGCAATGACCGCGGCCACGCCGATCGTGGCGAGTGCCGAGGCGAGCCGGTGGCCGATCGAGCCCGAGCGGAACAGGTCGATGACGTCGACGCCCCATGCCTGCAATAGCGCGAGCGAGGTGATGATGCCGATCACCCAGCTCACCACGCGCCGCAGCAGCGGGTAATAGCGGTACGCGTGCTGATGCACGAGCGAGCGCGATTCCTCGTCCTGCACGTGGAAGATGCGCGCGAGCGCGCCGAAGATCACGATCGACACGAGCCGCGCGGCGATCAGAATCACGAGCGTCATGCCGCCGACGTGCACGAGCGCGTGATAGCCGTTCTGCACGTCGAAGGCCCAGACGAACCACAGCGCCATCACGATGGTCGTGGTGACCCATGCCCACGCATCGGCGAGCGCATTGCCGAACATCTGCAAGGACTCGTGCGCGGAGAAGCGCTGGCGGATCCGGTTGCCGACCGGCTTCGCGCATTGCAGCACGAGAATCGAGATCATCAGGTGACCGGCGAGCGCGACCACTTTCAGGAGCGCGAGATGCGCGGCGTCGTTCAGGCCGAGTGTCTGCGCGACTCTGGCGAGCGCGACGCCGGCGCCGACCACGCTGACGATGCGCACGATCCAGCCGAGCACGAACACGGCCCACGCGTCGCCCATGCGCAGCAGCCGCAGACGCGGCGCGCGCGGTTGCAGGAAAAACGCGCAGACGATCACGATCACGCGGCACAGAACGTAGGTATCGACGAGCGAATCGAGCGCGCGGTCTTGCGGCGTGCCGTTGTCGCTGAAGATCGACATCAGCGCGCCCGCCGCGCCGACGAACACCGCGAGCGGCAGCAGCCGCAGCACCGTAATCAGCAATGCGCGCGGCAGGCGCTGCAGCAGCGTCCAGTGATGCGTTGCATTGCGCTTGCCTTCGGCTTCGATGGCGCGGCCTTTTTCGGAGGGCGTCGCGTAGGCGGCGGCCGGGCCGGTGGCGACGGTCTGCGCCTCGGCTTCGGGCACGGGCGGCATGCGGGTCGGCTCGTCGGTCGCTTGCGGTGCGCGCCCGGCGGCTTCGTCCGGTGGTGCGTCGTCGCCGGGTTCATCCTGCATCGCGCGCTCGCGGCGTGCTGCGAGCGCGAAGTACGCACGCCGCAAGACCCGGCGCGTCAGCCATTCGAGCAGCAGCGCGGGGATCAGCGCGGCGAGCAGCGACCACAGGACTTCGAACAGCGCGGCGCGCGCGTGCGGATTCGTGAACTGCGAGTTCAACCATGCGCGCACCGACGCGACGTCGAGCAACGCGGCCACCGAGCCGCGCAATGACTTCGCGAGATACGAGGCCCAATGCTCGCTTTGACGCGCGATCTGCGAGGCGAGGCCATTGGCGTTGAACGCGGCCGGCTTGCTTGCCGGGGCGGGAGCCGCGGCCGCCGCGGGGGCGGAAGCGGGCGGGGCGCTTAGCACGCCGGCGGCGGCGATCGCCTGCAGCGTATCGGCGACTTGTGCGCGCTGCTTCGGGTCGTTGAGCACCGCAAGCGCCGCGCGAGCCTGCTCCGGCGTCAGGCTGACTGCGGCAATGGAAGCGGAAGCGGGTGACGCGGCGGGGGCAGCGGACGTCGCGGCGAAGACTGGCGCCGCACCGGCGAGCAGAAGAATGAAGAACCAGACGCGCAGTAGTCTTTGCATAGGGTGTAAAGCAGGTGTAGACCGGAGAGATAAGCGGATGCGGACGATTGTGCCGGAACGCGGGGACTGTTTCAGCGCCGCGACCACGGACCGACACGGGCCGAGCCGCACAAGTTCCTCGCGCAGCGGGCCGCCGGGCGGCGTTGGCGAACGCTCGTGCGAGGCGTGACGATACCCGATGACGGCCGCTCATGACGGCCGGCAGGCGTATTGAAGGGGAAGGTAGCACAAAGCCTGCCTGAGGCTGGTTTCCCCTAGGGGGCAGGCTATGCAATGTGGTGCGCGGCTGGGCGAGCGCAAAGAGGAGGGTGCAAAGAGGAAGGCGCCGCGCACTCAGGCAACCGCGGCCTGCGATGACGTCGATGGATCAGGCCATCGTCACCAGGATGATGACCCCGCAGGGGGCGTGACTACCGAGGAGCCTGAAACGCCGGAGAAAACTTCAAACGGAGCACGGGCGGCTCCAGCAGGCATGACCGGCGGGCTCGGCGCACACCGGCAACGCACCACGCACGGTTACGAAAACAACGCGCCCTCAACAAAGACAGAGCCTTCAACCAAGCCCGCGAAAAGCGCTTAACCCCCCGCTTACGCGACAGACGACGCCTGCCGCTCCGCCTCGTCGTCGGCATCGGCGCCGCCGCCGTTCGCGCCGCGTGCGGCGCCCGGCTCCGGGTGCAAGCGGTTCGCGTGCATGAGGCGGTACAGCGTCGCGCGCGAGATGCCGAGTTCGGCTGCCGCGTCGGACAGCTTGTAGCCGTGCCGCAACAGCGCGCGTTCGATGGCATCCTTTTCGGCCTTGCTGCGGATTTCCGCGAGCGTCACGGCCGGACCGTGGTCCGCTTCCGGCAGACCGAGGTCGCTCGCGGTGATGAAGCGGCCCTCGCTCATCACCACCGCGCGGCGCACGCAGTTGATCAGCTCGCGCACGTTGCCCGGCCACGTATAGTTCGACATCGCGACGATCGCGTCGCTCGACAGCCCGCGCAGTTTGCGCGCGCCGTCCTGCTTGTACAGGCTGAGCGCGTAGTTGGCGAGCAGCTTGATGTCGCCGCCGCGCTCGCGCAACGGCGGCTCGACGAGGCGCAGCACGCACAGGCGGTGATAAAGGTCGGAGCGAAAACGCCCGTCCTCGACCGCGCGGTCGAGATCGACGTGGGTCGCCGAAATGACGCGCACGTTGACGCTGATCGGGCCGTTGCCGCCGAGCCGCTCGATCGTGCCTTCCTGCAGGAAGCGCAGCAGCACCGCCTGGCACTCGTGCGGCATGTCGCCGATTTCGTCGAGAAAGAGCGTGCCCTCGTGCGCGCTTTCGATCCGGCCGATCTTGCGTTGCAGTGCGCCGGTGAACGCGCCGCGCTCGTGGCCGAACAGCTCGGCTTGCAGCAGGCTCGGCGGAATCGCCGCGCAATTGATCGCGACGAACGAGCGGCCGGCGCGCGGCGAGCGCTCGTGAATGGCACGGGCGGTCAGTTCCTTGCCGGTGCCCGATTCGCCCGCGATGAACACCGGCGCCTCGGTCACGCTGCATTTGTCGATGCGCCGGTAAAGCTGCTGCATCGCCTCGCATTGCCCGACCATGCCGTGCCGCCCGAGCGACGGCTCCGGCGCGGCGCGCGGCTGGCGCAGGCTCGAGAGGCCATGCGCATGGCCGAGCGCGAACACGAGCCGCTCGTTGAGCCATGGCTGCGTGACGAAGTCGAAGCAGTAATCGAGGATGAAGCGGCTGACCAGTTCGTTTTTGGTCTGGCCGGGCACGATCTGCGCGACCCAGTTGGTCTGGACGCCGCACATGCACGAGGCGAGCGCGGACAGTTGCTGCGAGGTGGAGTCTTCGGGCAATTGCACGAGACCGACCTTGATATTGCCGCGCTCGATCATGCGTTCGGCGATTGCCGTGCTTTTCGCGTGCACGGCTTGCCACCCGGACGCAGCCAGAAATGCGACAAGTTTCGGGTCGGGCAAATTCGCCACGTACAGAACGGTGCGTTCCGTGTCGGCAGGCGTGCAAATCGTAGTCATGGTACCCCCGGTTCGATACTGCTTTCAGAACTGCTGTGCAACGTACTGGGCAGACGGACGGTCAACTGGCGGCGTTCGGCCGGCCGGTTCGGTCCGCTTGCCTGGATGCGGACCTGGCCTCACGACGCGAGCCTGCTAGCGGCAGACCGGCCGCAGTGCATCGCGTGAGCAGGGAGTGTGCGGCGCGGACTGCAATGCGCTGCATGCCGGACATATCAGGCAATGACGGCGTAAATAGCTCGTGCATTGCTGAAACTGCCCGGTGGCTTTGTCCCCGGAATCGTGAAAACCGCTGGAACCGATTGTCTCGCTTGTTGTTTCGTTCGTTGCCTGGTCTATTACCTTGTCGATCTGATACAGCCGCTCTGTTTGGCGCATGGCCTCAACCATATGCGAAAGCGACTGGGAGCACCATACCAACAAATATGGATAAAGGAATGATTTTCTCGTTATCGGATTGACAAGGAATGTAAGAAAATAAGCGGTCAACCCCAGTTATGAGCGGCATCCAACATTGCGCAGCAATTCATCGGGCATTAAACGACGATATCCACCCGTGCTGGGCAAGCACGGGTGTTTCAAGTTTGCGACACATTGGGCAGACCCTCGCAGGCCGTTTTTGATGTGCCTGGGGATCAGTATATTTGACCGGTTTTATCGCGCAAGCCCGATGCAGCCGGAAAAAACGGCTGGTCTACACGCGCCTGCGGACAGGAAAATCGCACCGCCGTGTGCGTGGCACGGCTGGAATGCGGCTCAATGGTGTGTCACGGACGAATCAATGCTCGATGAGCGGACCCCGGCGCGCAGGTGCGATGCCGCAAAAAGACCGGCGGTATAACGATCGCGCAAGGCTTTGACGGCGTTTGCGTGGGTTTGAACACGCATTGGCATAACTGTTGCGTTAAGGGCTGCACAGAAAAAAGTTTTGCCGCCCGCGCCATGGCACGGGGAAAGCCAGATTTAAAAAAAGACCGGCGGCAAACAGGTCGCTCGCAGGCACGGCCGGGGAAGCCATTAAGTGTTTGCGAGAGTGCGGCGGGGTCTTCCTGAATATAAACGTCAAATAAAACGGGTGAATGACGGAGTGGTGATATCGGTCATTCATAACCGGACGACAACAGACATCGGCCACGCCGTTTTTCCTTTTCGCCTTTTTGTCCAAAAGACATGAAAAGGACAGCGATAACGACAGGTGACGCGTTGGCAACGTTTGCGAGCGACGCACCGATGGAACGAAAAGGGGCAGCGCCGGACCAGGACCAGCCGGCGCGACGAGGCGGGGAGAGAGGCCACAGTCTCCACAGAGAGGCTCGCTTGACGAGGTGAACCGGGTGCCGTGTCCGTGGGTTGGCACGGGCACGGCGACCTGGACCGGCCGCCGGACTTTGCCGCGCAGCGGCTCGGCCTGGCGCAATCCTGCTCGATATCGGGGTGTGTGATGAAACAACAGATCCGCAAGCCGGCCGCCGAACGCGCGACCGGCGTTTCGGGGGCTTCCGGACTGACCTACAGGCGGTATGTCGCGGCGTCGCGGGCGCGTTTCTTTGCGCAGGCGCACGCTTCGTCGGTCGATCTGCTGACGCTCGTGGTCGCCGAGGCGCTCAAGCGCAAGGCGCAGGCCGAGATCCGGCGCGACGTGTTACGCGATGCGCTCTACGAGATGCCGGCCGGTCGCGGGCGGGACCGTGAGCGGGACATGCCGCGGCAGCCGGCCGAGGGTGACGGTGGTTCAGATTCCGGCTTCGGCCTGGACCTTGGCCTGGATGAATGACGTCATAGGCCAGCCGCGTGCGCCGTGGCCGAATCCGCCACGGCAACTGAAGCCGGAGCTTTGAGGCCGCCCCGCGTTCGAGCGCTGGCGTGCATATCGGAGTAAGGTCGAATTGCCGGCAATTCCCGGTATATTTCGACGGTGCGGGGTAAGGGCGGTAAAGATAAAGACCCGATAAAGACCCGATAAAGACCCCGCCGTCCCGCCACTCCAGCGAGAAAATCACGTGAGCGCAGCACAGTCCACGCAGAACGCGCAGGGTCGTTCCGGCTTCGCGTCGATCCTGTCCAATCCGATTCTGAACACGGATTCGTATAAGGCCTCGCACTATCTGCAATATCCGCCCGACGCGTCGGCGATGTTCTCGTACATCGAATCGCGCGGCGGGCGCTACGAGCGCACGCTGTTCTTCGGCCTGCAGATGCTGCTCAAGGAATACCTGTGCCGGCCCATTACGGCAGCGATGATCGAACAGGCGCGCGCCTTCTTCAGCGCGCATGGTGAGCCGTTCAACGAAGCGGGCTGGCGCTACGTCGTCGAGCAGTGCGGCGGCTACCTGCCGGTGCGGATTCGCGCGGTGCCCGAAGGCTCGGTCGTGCCGACGCGCAACGTGCTGATGACGGTCGAATGCGACGATCCGCAGGTGTTCTGGCTCGCCTCGTATCTGGAGACGATGCTGCTGCGCGTCTGGTATCCGATCACGGTCGCGACGCAGAGCTGGCATCTGCGCAAGACGATCCGCGCGTATCTGCTCGAGAGCAGCGACGACCTCGCGCAACTGCCGTTCAAGCTGCATGATTTCGGTGCGCGAGGGGTGTCGAGCGCGGAGTCGGCGGCGATCGGCGGCGCGGCGCATCTCGTCAGTTTCATGGGCTCGGATACCGTGCTCGGCGTGCTCGCGGCGAATCACTACTACAATGAAAGCATGGCCGCGTTCTCGGTGCCGGCGGCCGAGCACAGCACGATCACCGCCTGGGGCCGCGAGCGCGAAGTCGACGCGTACCGCAACATGATCGCGCGCTTCGGCAAGCCGGGCGCGATCGTTTCGGTGGTGTCCGATTCGTACGACCTGTTCGCCGCGCTCGAGGCGTGGGGCACGGAACTGAAGCAGGCCGTGCTCGATTCCGGCGGCACGCTCGTGATCCGGCCCGACTCGGGCGATCCGTGCACGATCGTGTTGCAGACGCTGCGCTCGCTCGAAGCATCGTTCGGTTCCGTGACCAACAGCAAGGGGCGGCGCGTGCTCAATAACGTGCGCGTGATTCAGGGCGATGGCGTGAACCCCGATTCGATCGTCGCGATTCTCGCCGCGATGGACGAGGCCGGTTTCGCCGCCGACAACATCGTGTTCGGCATGGGCGGCGCGCTGTTGCAGCAGATCAACCGCGATACGCAGCGCTTCGCGATGAAGTGCTCGGCGATCCGGCTCGGCGACGAATGGCACGATGTGTCGAAGGACCCGGTCACGGATCACGGCAAGCGGTCGATGAAAGGGCGCTTGACGCTGCTGCGCAATCGCCGCACGGGTGAGTACCGCACGGTGACGCTGCCGGTCGTATGGGACGAACGCACCGTTGCTGAAGAATGGGAAGAAGCGCTCGTGACCGTGTTCGATGCGGGCCGCCTGTTGACCGATCTGTCGTTGGCCGATATCAGGAGCCGTGCGCATGCGGATGAAATGTGACGTGTATAGGGCCTTCGGCCATGTCTGCCTGTCATCGATCATCGCGCAGTCATGACCATGTCTGACGATCCCTTTGCACAGGCTGCGCAGCATACAGGTGCCAAGACGAGCGGCATCGAAGCGCTGCAATTGCCGTCCGATCTGCAGGTCGCCGCATGCATGCGCGACTGGTTGAGCCGGACCACTCGCGCCGATCGGGCCGACCCGGACCCCAGCGCCGCCCCCGCTCTCGACACACGGCTCTTCGCCAAACTGATCGCCGCGCGCGATGCTCGCAATGAACTCGCGTTGCTCGGATTGCAGGCGCACGAATGGCGCGCACTGCTCGCGCGGCATTTCGCGGGGTATTTCGGTCACGCAACGATGCCCGCTTTGCCGCAGGCAATCAGTCCCAGCGAACACGCGAGCTTTATGCGCGCGCTCCACTCGCTGCTGATTGCCAACGCAAGCACCGCGGTCCATGTGGACGATGCGCGCTGTCTCGCCACGATCATCGTCCATGCGTGTCTGCGCCCGGATCATTTGTGGCGTGACCTCGGTCTTGCCGGCCGCGACGAAGTCACGTGGATGCTCACGCGTTATTTCCCCGCGCTCGTCGCGCTGAACGTCGAGAACCTGCGCTGGAAGAAATTCCTCGCCGCGCAATGCGCGCTGTCGTTGGGTCTGCCGCCAGGTCCGGCGCCGGGTTGCCCGGGCTGCGAAGACTACGGATATTGCTTCGCGTCACGCACTTGACGTACGGAGTCGAAGCCCGTCACTGAAGCGCGCGGCCAGGTGGCAGCGCGAGGCGGTTCGTGTATGCTTTCGCGCATGGCTGACACCGTCAAAACCGCGAAAACCAAAGCCGCGCCGGCAACGAAATCCGCGACGCCGCGCCCCGAAGTGCGCTTCAGAATGCGCATCCGCCATGGCGATTCGGTTGCGCTCGGACCGGGCAAGGTCGATCTGCTCGAAGCGGTGCGCGAATACGGCTCGATCTCGGCGGCGGCGCGCAGTCTCGACATGTCGTACCGGCGCGCGTGGCTATTGATCGATGAACTGAACCGCTCGCTGAAGTCGCCGGCCACGCATTCGGAGCAGGGCGGGCAAAGCGGCGGGGGCTGCACGCTGACGCCGGTCGGCGAGACCATCATCCGGCTGTATCGCGAGGTCGAGGAAGAAGCGCGGCGCAGTTGCTCGAAGCAGATCGCCGAGTTGATGAAGCTGATCCGCGCCTGAACGGCGCGTTCATGCACTACACCGCGCCGCGCTCAACCGTGCCGCAGACAGAACGACGAAGGCGGCGCATGGCGAAGCTGTGCGAGATGCTCAGGATGCAGCCGCGCCATCAATTCGACGAAGCTTGCAACGCTCGCCGTGCGCAACGGGTGATAGTCGATCCCGTGACGCTCGCAGATCCGTTTGAGCGTATTCATCGAATCGTGATCGACGCAGTCCACCGGAAACACGACGATATTCGCGCCCGGCAATGCCGCGGCCAGCAACCCCTTGCGATCTTCGACACCGCCGTCATGCACGACGAGTTCGCCGCCGGCCGCTTCGACGAGCCGCTTGAGCGCGGCATTCGAGCCGGGTCTGCCGCCTACGTAGACGATCCGCTTACCCTGCACGCCGTCGAGGCTCGCGCGGCGCGTACTCGTGCCATGAGCGGCATGGGCGGTATGTGCAGCACCTGCGGCGGCGGCGTCCACGGTCGCGCGTTCGAGCGCGTCGCATTCGCTCTGCACGAGCTTTAACTGC
Source organism: Paraburkholderia susongensis (assembly GCF_900177725.1). Taxonomy (GTDB): domain Bacteria; phylum Pseudomonadota; class Gammaproteobacteria; order Burkholderiales; family Burkholderiaceae; genus Paraburkholderia; species Paraburkholderia susongensis. The sequence goes on from NZ_FXAT01000008.1 coordinate 54,555, forward strand.
GCCAGCGCCTGATCGCGGCTGCGGCGTAGCGCCAGCGCGGCGTCCTGTTCCTGCTGCATGCGCTGCTCGGCCGCCTCGCGGCGGCTCGTGTGCAGGGCCATGCGTTGATCGGCGTCGGCGAGCCGTTCGCGCAGATGTTGCACTTCGGCTTCGAGGCCGGCCGTGTCGGCGGGCAACTGGCGCGCGGCCTGTGCGCCCAGTTGCGTGCGAAGCTGTGCGGTCTGTTCGTCGAGCGCTGCGATCGACCTGTCGCGCTCGATGCTGAGTTCCTGCAGGCGGCTCTGCTGCCGCTCGATCTTCTCCTTCAGCGCAGCGTTTTCTTCTTCCAATGCAACGAGCCGGCGGATATCCGCGCGATTGGCCGCGCCGACCAGATGCGACAGCATGTGCAATTCCCCGAACGCTTTCTGACGCACGGGCATCGTCGCGAGCGGATGCGACATGAGCGCCCAGTAAGCGGGCGGGATGTCGCCGTTTTTGAGCGCTTCGTCCCAGAGCTTCAGCAGGTCGAAATCGTCGGTGGCTTTCTCGAAGCGGCGGATCGCGCCCGCGTAGCGTTCGTCGAGCAGCTTGCGCAGTGCCTTCGCGCCCGCGCCGCCCTCAATCGCGAGTTCCACCGCGGTGTGATGGATCTCGAGATCGCTCGCGTCGCGACGATCGAGATTGGTGAATCGGGGTACCAGCTTGCGCAATTCGTGCGTGCTCAGACATGTGCCGATGATCGAGCAATGCAGATGACTGTCGAGTTCGGACAGACGCGCGCGCCGCTTTACGCCCGGCAGTGTTGCCTTGACGGGCGAGCAGCATGGGTCGACTGCGCGAATGCCGGTGCTGGCAAGCTCGTCGCCGGACAGTTTCAGACGCGGAGGCTGGGCAAGAGGAAACGGGGGCGTGTGCATGAAGGTCTCGAATCCGGTTCGTGTCAAGCGTGCCGAACGCATGCGCTTACGCTCATCACGCGAACAGCATCGCTTTCGATGTATTCAGATGGATATAGCGATGGGCGAAAAAAGGCGTTCATTAGCAGCGTTCGTGCATCAGGATGTCAGTCGGCGGGGTGCGCGAGCGCGGGCTCGGCGCGCGGGTTTAGCGGCTCGGGAACCACGGCAGCGGTCCTGGCGGTTCGCACACGGCGCACGGCGGCACGTTGGTGCTGGCCCGCAGGGCGAGCCACTGGGCGAACCATTTCGCCGGCTGGCCGCACATGCTGTTCGAGTACGTGCCCGACGCACAGCCCGACCATCGCGGTGTCGAGCCGTTCGAGTTCCGCCACCACCTTGCGCAACGCGGGTAGATCGTTGCTGAACGCGTCGGAGAAGATCGCATCGCGCAGATGCTCCGCGAGACGTGCTTCCTCGATCGTTGTCTTCAGTTCGCGCAGACGCGCGAAGGCTGTCGTGCGTGCCTGCTCGGCAAGAATCGACAGCAACTGGTTCAGCGAATGCGAGCCCGACGTGCCGATCGCCTTGAAGCTCAACTGGCCGCCGCTCAGCATGATGACGAAGCGCTGCACGCTGCCGTAGAGGCGGCGATAGGCATCGACGACATCGCGGATCGATTCGGCCCGCCCGCGCTCGGAGGCCGATTTCACCGCGACGATGGCCGACGAAATCTCGCTCGCCACGCGCTGACCGGGTTGAACGCGCGGCCCGAGGGCCGGCAAAGTGGATCGACTGCGCACCGCTGACGGCTCCTCGCGATTCGTTGCGCTTCACCGCTGTGGCGGCGAAGCCTACCGTAATATCCAACAGGATATAACGAAAGACGCTTGGCGTGTTGCATCGGAAGCTGACGGTCGTGCGCTTTTGCGGGTGTGTTGTTTGCGCCGGTAGTGGCCATGGCCGCGGGCGTGTGGTTCGCCAGGCTGGCGGAGCTTGTGCGGTTGCGGGGTGTGGTGTTGCGGGAGTAACCGCGCTTGCTGTGAAGCTTGATCCACCGCAAAACCCCCGCCCACGCGATTTTCCGATATCGTGTGCGCCATGCCCGCCGCATATCCCGCGCGGGCGCTTTTCCGGGGCGCGGCACATCGCGCTCCCGCAACGCACGATATCTAAATAATGAGCCATCCCAACATCGAGCTGATCGAACGCTTTTACACCGCCTTCCAGCAACGCGACGCCGAGACCATGGTCGCCTGCTATGCCGACGACGTCGTCTTCAGCGATCCCGCCTTCGGCGAACTGCGCGGCGACGAAGTGCACGACATGTGGCGCATGCTCGTCAAGCACGCGCAGGACTTCTCGCTGAGCTTCGGCGAGATCGAAGCGGACGACGAGAGCGGCCGCGCCCAATGGGTCGCGAGCTATCAGTTCAGCCAGACGGGCCGGCCCGTGGTGAACAGGATCGACGCGCGCTTCGTGTTCCGCGACGGGCTCATCATTGAGCATCGCGACCGTTTCGATCTGTGGCTGTGGATGCGTCAGGCGATGGGCGTCCGCGGCACGCTGTTAGGCTGGTCGCCGCTCGTGCAGCGCATGCTCAGGGCACAGGCGCGCCGGGGGCTCACGCTTTATCGCGGGAATCTGCATCGCTGAGAGGGGGCGGAGAAGCCGTTGAGGAACCGCTGAAAAACCGCTGGGAAACCCGCTTCCCAGGCTCCGTACTTCGCCTCGCGCTCAGTCTGTGCTCACGCCCGTTTATAAACATCCGGCCGATGCAGCTCCATATAGCGCTCGGGATTCGTCAGCGACTTGAAGCCGTGCGGAGCGTACAGGTGGTGCGCGTCGGTCGTCACCAGCATGATCCTGCGCAGACCCGCGAGCGACGGGCTCGCGAAAATGTGCTTCATCAGCCCGGACGCATGGCCGTTGCCGCGATATTCGGGCAACACGAAGACGTCGCACAGATACGCGACGGTGGCTTTATCGGTAACGAGGCGCGCGAACGCGATCTGCTTGCCGTCGAGATAGCCGCCGAAGCAGAGCGAGCCCGCGACGGCCCGCTCGAAGGTTTCGCGCGGCATGCCCTTCGCCCAGTCGGTTTCCTGTGACAGGAACGCGTAAACCATCTCGAGGTCGAGATCGCTGTTGCTGCTCGAAATCATCAGTTCGCTTGCTGGCACCGCGTGTCTCCTCAGTCGTCTGGCCTGGTTGTTTCGCTCGGGCATCTTGCCCGGTTATGCCGCTCCGCGGTCCGGCCTGGTCATGCCGGTCCGCTGTTCCGCCCGTCCACTGTTCTGCCCGGTTTCCCAGCCGGGTTTTCCAACCGGTTTTCCCGCCAGGCCCCGCTTCGCTCAGCTCTTCGCCGTGTTTTCCCCGCCGCGCGAGCCTCCGCCGATGCTCTGTCCGGCGTTGCGCGCGAGCCCCATGTAGCCGAGCACCGACAGCAGCGTCAACACGCCGGCGAACAGGAACGCGAGGCGGAAATCGTCGAGCGTGAACACGTGGCCGCTCGTTTCGCCGTTGATGAGCGCCGCGACGCGCAGCGACACCGCGCCGAACGCGATGCCGAGGCCGATCGTCATCTGCGCGGCCGCGCTCCAGAGCGTGCTGGCCGCGCTCATCTGCGGTTGCGCGATGTCGGCGTAGGCGAGGGTGGCGAGCGTCGAGAACTGCATCGAACGCGCGACGCCGTACACGAAGACGACGATCAGCACGAGCGCGAGCGGCACGTTCGGCGTCAGCAGCCCGCACGCAATGATGAACAGACCCGCCACCGTCACGTCGACGATCGACACCATGCGAAAGCCATAGCGTTGCAGGATGCGCGTGGTCAGCGCCTTCATGCCGAGATTGCCGAGCGCGCTCGCAAGCAGCAGCAGCCCCGAGCGGAACGCCGACAACCCGAAGCCGACCTGGAACAGCAACGGCATCAGATAAGGCACCGCGCCGATGCCGATGCGCGTGAGCGACCCCGTGACGACCGTCACCGAGAACGTGGGCACCTTCAGCGTCGAGACGTCGACGAGCGGATGCGGATGACGCTTCGCGTGCTGGAATGCAATCGCGCCGACCACGAGCCCGCCCGTCACGATCGCGCACGCAAGCCACGGATTGGTGGCCGGCTGGCTCGCGAGTTCAGCGCCGTACAGGATCGCGGTCAGCGCGATGCCGCTCAGCACGAGGCCGGTCACGTCGAGCGGCTTGCGTCCGGATTCGCGCAGGTTCGGCACGAGCATCAGCGCGACCGCGATCGCCGCGATACCGAACGGCACGTTGAGCAGGAAAATCCAGCGCCACGACGCGTAGGTCGTGATGAAGCCGCCGACCGGCGGCCCGACCACCGGCGCCGCGATGGCCGGCCACGTGATCGTCGAGATGGCCTGCATCATGCGGCTCTTCTCGGTGCTGCGTACCACGATGAGCCGGCCGACCGGCACCATCATCGCGCCGCCGATGCCTTGCAGCAGACGCGCCGCGGTGAACTCGGGCACGTTCTGCGACAGCCCGCAGAGCACCGACGCGACCGTGAACACGCCAATCGCACTGACGAAGACCGTGCGCGCGCCGCAGCGGTCGGCGACCCAGCCGCTCGCAGGAATGAAGATCGCGAGCGCGAGCATGTACGCGGTCATGCCGAGGCTCAGGCTGTTCGGGCCGACGCCGAACGAGCGCGCCATCTGCGGCAGCGCGGTGGCGATCACCGTGGTGTCGAGATACTCCATGAAGAAGGTGGCCGCGACGATATACGGCAGCCACCCGACGTACGCGTTGCGAGTGCCGCTCATCGTGCGATCCCCGCTGCCGGGCGCATGAGCGCATGCGCGTGAAGACCGTTGGCGAGCCGGCGCGTTGCGCGCGTGGGTGTTGACTTCATGGTGTTCGCGACTACCTTTCGATTGCGTTTTGCCGGCGTTCGTGCGAGCGGATCGGAGGCTGGCTGCCGAACGGTGACGGAGTGGCTGCGGGTTGGGACGACATCGGTTTGCCTCTCGGCTTGTCCGATTACCAACCCTGAATCGTAACGCAAGAAAGGGGGCGGCACCGTGGTGGCGTGCAGGGTTTGGGGTGCATCGTGTAATCACGGGCTCCGCATCGGCAGTTTTTGTCGAATGCCAATTTTTGGCTGGATTTGTCGCTTCGTGTGAGTTGCAGACAGATTTCAGAGTTATCCGATCGTATGGGAGGCGAATTCACCGTAACGTCGATTCGACGTTGGCGTGGTTTCTGTTGCTGTTTCGCCGTTAGATACCGTTTTCGATTCTTTATTAAGGAAAACTGCAAATGTTGGGGGAGTGGCAACGTAAAGGCCCGTTCTGCCTCATCACGGTTGGAGCACTTACCGGGCTATTCATGCACGTCGACAGGGGTTGGGGCGACAGTGCCTCACGCGTCAAACCAGTGAATAGCGCAACCAGCGAAGCACAACCGCTTCGCGTGTATCCCGGCTACGGGGAGCGCTTATGACGGACAAGGAGGATTGTCTGCTTTGTCGTGTGACCTATTCGATATTCGAGCGCTTTCCGGACGTGCCCTCCGGAATGGTGATAAACGTCGAAACCGGCAATTTCTTTCCACTTGCCACGCTTCGCTCGTATTCATCTGGTCGCGACATGGTCGAAGCCTTGGGCGTTGCATGGGCGTGCCAGTGCAGCGAAGACTGGTTCGATCAGCAGTTCGTGCTGTGCGATTCGCGAGGGAACGTACTACGCGATACGTACTACACGGTTCGATTTTCCGACAATCGTTTCATGCACGGCGTGACCGACGCGGAAGGGCGAACCCGTCGATATCGGACTAACGGCGCGCGATCCATTCACCTTTATCTTGGTCATAAACAGGGGGCGTAGTGCCTGATGCACTTGGAACAGCGGTAACAAACACAGACCCGAATTCATGCGTAACCGTTCAATCAGGTAGGCTCTGCAAGCCTTGGCGTCTTTCGACAGACGGATACACGTTTATGGCAGTTCTCGAAAGCGGGATAGTAAATGGGACTTACCAGGGAAAACGAGTTGTAGATGGGTTTATTGTGCAAGTCTATGACGACGGTTATGGCATCCCGACGGTTGGGTTCGGACATAAGATTTTGCCTAAGGATGATCTCAGGATAGGCGAAATAATATCGGCCGAGCGCGCAAGGTCTTTTTTTGAAATTAATTTGCAGCCGATTGAAGATGCTATAAATTCGGACGTGTGGGTTCTACTATATCAATACGAGTACGATGCGCTCGTTTCTGTTCTGTTTAATACTGGTCCAAACCGCAAGTCTAGCGATCCCTGGTCTGGGACTCGTTCAAAATATTTGGCCAGTTTTTTGAATCACGGTGAATACAATAGAATGGGAGATGTAATTCATTCATTTATTGCACAACGAGTGCCTTGGCGTCGTCGTCTCGAAGCACGGCTCTTCATAACGGGGATTTATGATGCGCGTCATTAGCGTATTCGCACTGCTCTTTTTGACAGCGCAGGCAGCTTATTCATCAACATCGATCTATGGATCAGAATTCGACTATAAAAAAGCAAAGCCTACGAGCACGTATTTTTCAGGAAAAAGCAGAAAGGAAATTGCGTCCTACTGCAAAAATGAAAGGCTTGGAACAATGGATTTATCGGCCTGCGCGCAATTCCGTTATGAAGGCGCTATCGATGCTCTTAACAGAAAGGTCCTGGAGGTAGAAAAAACTATCGCGGTTGACGATAAGGCAAACGGTGTATATGGGGAACCTGCGGCATTGCCTTACTTCAAAAAAGCTCAAATGCACTGGCAACTTTATAGAGACAATGATTGCTATTCAAATGTCTATGAGGTAGGTCCGGCATCGCTGCGGTTTATCGATTTTTGGGACTGCATGACCAGAATGACAAAGAACAGGCTTGACGAACTGGCTAAGCCCAACTCCGATGAATGACAGAAGGAGGAACCACTATAGACCGCGAGATTGCGAAGATCATGGCCAGTCAGGCACAAAGGTTGTGCCGAGAGGTTCAGCCAAGATAAAAGTATCGCGCGGTCGCATAAAACATGCGCTGACGCGTACGGCGCGCCGTCTCAGGTTGCTCAAGCCCGATAGGGCGCAGCACATCAGCGCATTCGCCCAGTGTGATCGCCTCAAGCTTCTCCACGCCGATTGCAGGCAACACGTCGGCAGACACCCCCTCATTCCTTCGCCGCATACTCCTTGTCGAGCCGGTCATACAGCGGCTTGTTGACGAGCCGCTGGCGCTCGCTGAACGGCGCGACGAGCGTTGCATCTTCGTCGAGCCGGCCGTTGTTCCTGAGCGTGCCGAGCGCGCGCTGCATGCCGAGCACCGCGCCTTGCAGCGCCGCGTTCGCGTACAACACGATGCCGTAGCCGAGTTTGGCGAGCGCGTCGCGTGACTGCACCGGCGTCTTGCCGCCGATCACGATGTTGATGAGCTGCGGCGCCTCGAACAGCGACGGCAGACGTTCGATGTCGGCGAGCGATTCGGTCGCCTCGATGAACAGGATGTCGGCGCCCGCCTCGATGAAACGGTGACCGCGCTCGATCGCGTCCTCGATGCCGTGCACCGCCGCCGCGTCCGTGCGCGCCATGATCTGCAGGTTTGCGTCTTCGCGCGCATCGACGGCCGCGCGGATTTTGCCGACCATCTCGCTCGTGGCAACCACCTCCTTGCCCGAGAAGTGGCCGCATTTCTTCGGCATCACCTGGTCTTCGAACTGGATCACATCGGCACCACTGCGCTCGAGCACGCGCACGGTCTGGCGCACGTTCAACGCGTTGCCGAAGCCGGTGTCGGCATCGACGATCAGCGGCAGCGCGACCGCGTCGCGGATGCGCGCCGTGTGCTCGGCGACCTCGGCAAGGCCGATGAAACCGAGGTCGGGCAGGCCGAGCGACATATTGGTGACGCCCGCGCCGGTGATGTAGATCGCCTCGAAACCCGCATCCTCGATCACGCGCGCGCTCATCGCGTTGAACGCGCCGGGCACGAGCAGGCCCTGGCGCTGGTTGACCTTGGCGCGGAACGCGGCGCGGCGGGTAGCGGAAGTGGTGGTCATGATGCGGGTCTCCAGAAGGGGAATCGGTAGTGGAATGCGGGCGTCATTGTGCAGGAAGCGTGCCATTGGATGCGTTTCGCGGCTTACATCAGCGAATCAAGGGCTTGCGAGACTTTGCCCGGGCTTGAGGGTTCGTGGCACAATAAGCGGAACGTTTCATGAAACGTTTCGTGGAACGTTCCGCGGGGCTGAGCCGGGGCATTTTGCGTCTTCGGGTTTCATGCGCGTGCGCTTGAGAACCCGAAACCCCGAGAACCTTGGCAAGGCCCATGAGTTCTTCGATCCGCCCTGACTATCAACCAGGAGAGCCGCGGTGTCCACCTTCACCCCGTTCCTCGCGAACCCGAATCCTCATGCCGATTCCGGCCGCCCCGGGGTCGCACTCGTCAGTATCAGCCGGCTGCAATCGCTTTGCGAAGCGGTCGCGCCGCGCTACGCAGGGCGCGCGAAATTCTTCACGGTGCGCGAGGGCTACGGCGCGGCCGTTGCCACGCTGCAAGCCTACGTCGACGCGGGTTCGGTCGACGTCGTGCTGTCCGCCGGCTCGAACGGCGCGTATCTGCGCGAGCACCTGAACGTGCCGGTCGTGATGGTCAAGGTGAACGGCTTCGACGTGTTGAGCGCGATCACGCGCGCCACCGCCACGTGGCCAGGCGCGCGCATCGGGCTCGTGCTGCATGAGGCGATCGCGCACGAACTCACCGATTTGAGCCCGCTGCTCAACGTCGACCTGCGGCAGTGCGCCTACCGGTCGATCGACGAAGTACGGCTCGCGGTCGAGCAGCTCGGCGCTGACGGATGCAGCGTCGTCATCGGGGCCGGCATGGCCTGCGACTTCGCGCAGCAAGCCGGGCTGGAGAGCGTGTTCCTGTATTCGCTTGCCGCGGTCGAAGAGGCGTTCGAGCGCTCCGTCGAACTGGCTCGCGTGAGCCGGCAGAAGGAATCGAAGCGCGTGCGCCTGAACACGATCGTCGCGCATCTGCGTGACGGCGTCGCCGCGTTCGACGAAGCCGGCCAGCTCGAAGCCGTCAACCCGGCGATGCTCGAACTGCTCGGGTTGGACGCCTCGAAGGAAGTCCCGTTGGGCGACGCCCTGAAGGACGTGCCCAAGGAGGCCCTGGAGGACATACCGGCGGACATCGCGAACCTGCCCGCGCAGGTCACTCGCACGCTCGCGCCGCTGCTGCGCGCAACCCTCGCTCACGACCAGCCCGTCGACGAGCACATCGAGCAGATCGGCGGCCGTGCGCTGATCGTCAACTGCGTGCCGATCGTCGAGCAAGGCGCGCGCACGGGGTTCGTCGTGACTGCGCAGGATGCGCTCGTTGCGCAGCGGATCGACCGGTCGCTGCGTACGAGCCAGCGGCCAAAGCATCTGGTCGCGCGGCATCAGCTCGCCGATCTGATCGGCGCTTCGGCGGCGCTCGAACGCGTGCGCCGGCTTGCGCGCGCGGGCGCCGCGCATGACGCGACCGTGCTGCTGACCGGCGAAAGCGGCACCGGCAAGGAGCTGGTCGCGCAGGGCATCCACAATGCGAGCCGGCGGCGCGGCAATCCGTTCGTCGCGTTCAATTGCGCGGCGCTGCCCGAGGGCTTGATCGAAAGCGAGTTGTTCGGCCACGAGGAGGGGGCGTTCACGGGCGCGCGGCGCGGCGGCAAGCCGGGGCTCTTTGAAATTGCTCATACCGGCACGATTTTTCTCGATGAAATCGGCGAAATGCCGGCCGCGTTGCAAAGCCGGCTGCTGCGCGTGCTGCAGGAGCGCGAGGTCATGAAGCTCGGCGCAGGCCGCGCGACGCCGGTCGACGTGCGGGTGATCGCGGCCACGCATCGCAACCTGCATGCGCTCGTCGAGCAGGGCGCGTTTCGCGCGGATCTGTATTTCCGGTTGAATCTGCTTCAGATAGAATTGCCACCGCTGCGCGAGCGGCGCGGCGATATTGCGCCGCTCGCGCGGCACCTGCTGGAACGCAGCGCGTTGCAGTACGGCTTGTCGGCGGTGGCACTCGAACGGGTGCTCGCGTTTCTCGCTCCGCTTTTCGAGCATTACGCATGGCCGGGCAATGTCCGCGAGCTGGAAAATCTGCTGGTGCGCGCCGCCATCTATGCCGGCGCACTACCTGAAGACTCGGCCGGCGGCACCGCGAGCGACGCGTCGGACGACTGGCGGGCGGTGTTCCCCGAGTTCGGACGGCTTAGGCCGGCAGCGGCCATCGAGGCGCCAGCAAGCGCCGCCGTTTCCGTGAATACGCCGCCGCGCGCCACGCCCACCCGCGAAGATGCGCTACTCGCGCTCGAACGCTCCGGCGGCAACCGTGCCGCCGCCAGCCGCGCGCTGGGGATCGGCCGGACCACGCTGTGGCGGCTTCTGAAGGACTGAAAGGGGCTTGGGCAAACGCGAAAGCGGCACTGATAGTCAGCACCAAAAAAATAAATAGCAAATTACTATCAATATATTTAAGACAATCCACTTTACCTATTAAGCGTAATCTGACATACTGGTTCCACTTTCCAACCACCCAGAAAGAGGACTCAGTAAATGCCGATCATCAACAGTCAAGTCAAACCGTTCAAGGCACAGGCTTATCACAACGGCGATTTCAAGACCGTCACTGAAGAAAGCCTGAAGGGCAAGTGGTCGGTTTTCGTGTTCTACCCGGCCGACTTCACGTTCGTGTGCCCGACCGAACTGGGTGACCTGGCCGATCGTTACGAAGATTTCAAGAAGCTCGGCGTGGAAATCTACAGCGTGTCGACCGATACGCACTTCACGCACAAGGCATGGCACGACACGTCGGACACGATCCGGAAGATCAAGTACCCGATGCTGGCTGACCCGACGCTCGCCATCTCGCGCAACTTCGACGTGCTGATCGAAGAAGAAGGCCTCGCGCTGCGCGGCACGTTCGTGGTCAACCCGGAAGGCGAGATCAAACTGTGCGAAATCCACGACAACGGCATCGGCCGTGACGCTGGCGAACTGCTGCGCAAGGTCCAGGCCGCGCAATACATCGCGGCTCACCCGGGTGAAGTGTGCCCCGCCAAGTGGACGCCGGGCGCAGAAACGCTGACCCCGTCGCTCGACCTGATCGGCAAGATCTAAGGGTCGCGCAGCTTCGGCTGCATCCGTAGTCAGCATTTCCCGGTATTTTCCGGCGCATCGCCGCGCAAACCATCCAATACGGCGCTTTGCGCGTGCCCGGGCCGCACGTGTTCTATCCGGACGCGTGCGGCGCCGGGAATCCCATACCCCTCGTCACGGAAAACGCAAAGCCATGCTTGACGCCAATCTCAAGACTCAGCTGAAAACGTACCTCGAAAAAGTTAGCAGGCCTATTGAACTCGTCGCGTCGGTCGACGACAGCGCGAAGTCGCAGGAGCTGCTGGCCTTGTTGAACGATATCGCGACGTTGTCGGAGCGCGTCACGGTGGTCGAGCGTCGCGACGATGGCGAGCGCAAGCCGTCGTTTTCGATTGGCGAAGTGGGCAAGGACACCGGCATCCGTTTCGCCGGTATTCCGATGGGGCATGAATTCACGTCGCTCGTCCTCGCATTGCTGCAGGTCGGCGGCCATCCGGTCAAACTCGACGATGCGGTGATCGAACAGATCCGCAATCTCGACGGCGACTATCAATTCGAAACGTATTTCTCGCTGTCGTGCCAGAACTGCCCGGAAGTCGTGCAGGCGCTGAACGTGATGGCGCTGATCAATCCGCGCATCCGTCACGTCGCGATCGACGGCGCGCTGTTCCAGAACGAGGTCGACGCGCGCCAGATCATGGCGGTACCGACGATGTTCCTGAACGGCGACGTGTTCGGCCAGGGCCGCAGCGGCGTGAAGGAAATCCTCGCGAAGCTCGACACCAACGCCGGCGCGCGTGCCGCGAAGGAGCTCGAGAAGAAGCCGGTGTTCGACACGCTGATCGTCGGCGGCGGCCCGGCGGGTGCGGCCGCGGCCATCTACTCCGCGCGCAAGGGCATTGCGACCGGTGTCGTGGCCGAGCGTTTCGGCGGCCAGGTGCTCGATACGCTTGCGATCGAAAACTTCGTTTCCGTGACAGAAACCGAAGGGCCGAAATTCGCGGCCGCGCTCGAACAGCACGTGAAGGCCTATGACGTCGACATCATGGACGTGCAGCGCGCCGAAGCGCTGATCCCGGGGCGCGTCAACGAAGTGCGTCTCGCCAATGGCGCGGTGCTGAAGGCGAAGACGATCGTCCTTGCAACCGGTGCGCGCTGGCGCGAAATCAACGTGCCGGGCGAGCGCGAGTATCGCAATCACGGCGTGGCATATTGCCCGCACTGCGATGGTCCGCTCTTCAAGGGCAAGCGCGTCGCGGTGATCGGCGGCGGCAACTCGGGCGTCGAGGCGGCGATCGACCTCGCGGGTATCGTGCGCGAAGTGACGCTGCTCGAATTCGGCGTGACGCTGCGTGCCGATGAAGTGCTGCAACGCAAGCTGCGCAGCCTGCCGAACGTGACGGTCGTCACCGAGGCGCAGACCACGGAAATCACCGGCGACGGCAAGAAGGTCAACGGTCTCATCTACAAGGATCTGCAGTCGGGCGACGTGAAGAAGGTCGAGCTCGAAGGCGTGTTCGTGCAGATCGGTCTCGTGCCGAACACCGAATGGCTGAAGGGCACGGTCGAGTTGTCGAAGCACGGCGAGATCGTCGTGGACGCACGCGGCGCGACTTCGGTGCCGGGCGTATTCGCCGCGGGCGACGTGACCACGGTGCCGTACAAGCAGATCGTGATCGCGGTGGGCGAAGGTGCGAAGGCGTCGCTCTCGGCGTTCGATTACCTGATTCGCAGTAGCGCGGAAGTGGAAAGCGAGGCGGAAGTTGACGCGGAAGTCGAAGCGGTGGCTTGATGTTTTGATGCGTTAGCTTCGATGAGGGACGGCGGCTTGCGGGCTGCCGTTTTTTATTTGTGCCTGCGGTGTTGGTCTTTTCTTGTTTTTTTGTTGGTCTGTTGGGGTTTGTTCCTTTGCGGGGCGGGCGCTTGCTTTCTTTGTTTCTGCGGTGTTGGCCTTTCCTTGCTTTCTTGTCGGTCTATTGGCGTTGCCCCTGTGCGGGGCGGCACCTACTTTCTTTGCGGCTGCAAAGAAAGTAGGCAAAGAAAGCAGCTTCACACCGCCAGCTCTTAAGCGGGTCTCCTGGCTTGGAGGGGGCAGTGGTGCATCTGGAATCTGTGCCCTCGCACATTTGCCGTAAGTGACAAGGCAGTCATTCTTCCGGCGGCGCTGCGCGCCCCGAACCCCTGTTCAAAAACCATCGGTTTTTTTCGGCGCATCGCCGAGGCGAAGCCGATGGCCCCCACGGAGCAAGGCTCGCCTCACTGCTTTCGCCTGCAGACCCGTCCGCGACGCACGTAGTGCGGAGTGGGAGCGGATGATGGCTTTGTCACCAGCGCGCAATGTGCGGGAGCACAGACTCCAGATGCACCACTATCCCCTCCAAGCCAGGGGCCCCGCTTAAGAATTGGCGGTGTGAAGCTGCTTTCTTTGCCTACTTTCTTTGCAGCCGCAAAGAAAGTAGGTGCCGCCCCGCACAGGGGCAACGCTAATAGACCAATAAGAAAACAAGGAAAGGCCAACACCGCAGGAACAAAGAAAGCAAGCCCCACCCCGCACACCATCACCCCCACAACGCCGAACTCTCGATATTGCGCAGATCAAACACGAGCACTTCCGCATCATGACCTTGCGTGAACGTCAACGCCTCCTCACCGCGCACCCGTACGCCATCACCTTCACCGAGTTCAACCCCGTTCACCGTGACGCCACCGCGCGCCACGTGAACATACGCGTAACGGTCGCTCGCGAGTTCGAGGCGCGCCGTTTCAGCACCGTCGAAGAGCCCCGCATAGACGCGCGCATCCTGTTGCAGCACCAGCGAGTTGTTCGCGCCATCCGGCGACAGCACGAGCCGCAGTACGCCGCGCTTGTCGTCCGCGCTGAAATGCTGCTGCTGATAATGCGGCGCCGTGCCCTGTTTGGCCGGGGCGATCCAGATTTGCAGGAAGTGCACCGGCTCGCTCTTCGAATGGTTGTATTCACTGTGCGCGACGCCGGTGCCCGCGCTCATCAACTGGATGTCGCCCGGCACGATCACCGAACCGGTGCCCATCGTGTCCTTGTGTTCGAGCGCGCCTTCGAGCACGTACGAAAAGATTTCCATGTCGCGATGCGGATGCTTGCCGAAGCCCTGGGCTGGCGCCACGCGGTCGTCGTTGATGACGAGCAGGTCGGAGAAGCCGTTCTGCTTCGGATCGTGATAGTTCGCGAACGAAAACGTGTGACGCGAGCTGAGCCAGCCGTGTTCCGCACGGCCGCGTTGATTGGCGTGTCTGATTTCGAGCATGCTGTTTCTCCTTGAGTTGGTCGTGCAACCTGTCATGCGCTCGGGCCAATGGTTTGGCCGCGATCCATGAACGACAGTTTAGGTCAATCCAGATGGGTATAATCGGCATGAAAACGGAAACACTGTCGCTATGGAGTGGACAATACGATGCAACTCGAAGACATGCGGATTTTCGTCGCCACCGTCGACGCTCATCACTTCACTGCCGCGGCAAATCGTCTGTCGCTGTCGAAGCAGTTCGTGAGCCGTCGCGTGATGGCGCTCGAAGAAGCGCTGGGTGTGCAGTTGTTGATCCGCAATACGCGCAAGCTGGCCGTGACCGATCTCGGCCAGGAGTTTTACGAGCGGGCGCGGCGCATTCTCAACGAGGTGGAAGACGCCGAGCAGGCGATGTCGCTGCGGCGCGCCGGCCCGCGCGGGCTGCTCCGTGTGAGTGCGCCGATGTCGTTCGGCATGATGCATTTGTCGCCGCTCGTGTCGGCGTTTCTGCGCGAGCATGGCGACGTACGCTTCGACATGGAGCTGAGCGACCGCACCGTCGACGTGATCGGCGAGGGTTTCGACATGGCGATCCGCATCGGCACGCTGTCCGATTCGACGCTGATCGCGCAGAAGCTGATCGATGTGAGGATGCTGGTGTGCGCCAGCCCGGCTTACCTGAAGCGTCGCGGTAAGCCGGCCACGCCCGTGGACCTTGCGCGTCACGCGTGCCTGCTATACGGCCACGGCGGCGTGGTGAGCTGGGAGTTCATGGTCGACGGTGCGGCGAAGAGCGTCGAGGTGCGCGGCCCATTGCGGGCCAACAACGGCGACCTGATTCGCGACGCGGCCGTCGCGGGGCTCGGGCTCGTGCGGCTTCCCGACTTTATCGTCGCCGATGCGCTGAAAAGCGGGCAGTTGGTGTCCGTGCTCGAGGCGTTTCTGCCGAAGGCGACGGGCGTCTACGCGGTTTATCCGCAGCACCGGCAAAGCTCGGTCACGATCCGGGCGTTCGTCGAGTTTTTGCGCAAGCATTTGAAGAAGAGGTTGGCGGGGTGACGGAGGGCTCGCTCCACTACCACTACGTATCCCATCCCCGATTCATCGATTCACCACGGACTTGGCGCATATTTTGCGAGGGGCCTTGTGTGGGCCATGTGTGGGCCATGTTCCGCGACGCAGCCATGGAGACGAAACCCACCGGTCGGCCTTATTGGGGCGCTTCGCCCCTGCGACCTTGCCGTGCCAGCGCGTGTTGTGCAGCGCGCGTCGTTTACTGGAAGAATTACATGCCGCAAGTAGCAGCGCGGCGGTCGCCCGAGCTTTTCGGTCCGTCATGGATCCCGGGCGAGGACATAACCTCTTCGCGACAAGCGAGATCGGAGGCTTCTGGTGTTGAACAGCCACAGAAAAAAGCGGGGCGGCAAGCTCCGCAAGAAACAAACCGGCATCGCGGCAACCTCGCTCATCGCCGCGACCCTTGGCGGGATGGCCTTTTCGCCGGGCGCGGCGTTCGCCCAGACGCCGTCGCCGCTCGGCGAATGGCAATATTCGGTCGGCATTCCGCTGCAGAAGATGTGGCAGCCGGACATTCCCGACTGGCAGGTGCGTCTCGGCGCGGCAACGTCGTTCCAGCCGCGATTCGAAGGCTCGGACCGTTATCACCTCGTGGCCGGCCCGAGCATCGACGTGCGTTACAAGGATCTGCTCTTTCTATCGAGCGGCGAAGGCTTCGGTGTGAACTTCGCGCAGGGCCAGAACTGGCGCATGAGTCTTGCCGCCGTCTACGATCTGGGTCGGCGCGCGCGCGACGATCCGCAGGAACTCGACGGACTCGGCAACATCAACGCCGCGCCGGGTCTGAAGCTGTCCGGCGAATACGTCGTGTCGAAGGAGTTTCCGCTCGTGGTGCGCGCCGACATCCGCCGCTATTTCGGCGGCTCGAACGGCTGGATCGGCGATATCAGCGCCTATCTGCCGATGCCTGGCAGCACGAAGAAATTCTTCTGGTTCGCCGGCCCGAACGTATCGCTCGCGGACTCCAACTATATGAACAGCTGGTTCGGCGTCAATCAGGAGCAGGCCGCGCACTCGCAGTATTCGCAGTACCACGCGAGCGCGGGCTTCAAGTCGGTGGGCTTCGGTGTCAGCGCGGTCTGGCTGTTCAGCAAGCACTGGTTCGCGACGGCTGACGGCGCGTTCGAGCAACTGGTCGGTAGCGCGGGCAATAGTCCGATCACACGCAGCCGCGCGACCGGTGTGGCCGATGTGTCGATCAACTATCGCTTCTGATGCGACTGGTTCCACGGACCCGGCTGACCCGGGCAGAACCGGGATGCGCAAAGCCGGCGAGCGGTGCCGCATCCTCGCTGTGCTACGCTTGCCGGAACCGAATCCACGCAGCGCAAGCCGAATTCCATCATGCGTTCCTGGCGCCTCGCTTCACCGCAGCGCAGCGGGCAGATCAGCACCGCGCGCGCAACCGACCTCGTCATGGCGATCTCGCACCCGGACGCCGACGCGCTCGCCGCAAGCATCCTGAAGACCGTCGGCGAGTCGCTGCCGGTTTCGCAGTGCACCATCTTCGCCTATGAATTCGACGCGCGGCCGCGCACGGTATCGGCGGCCGATCATCGCGGCGGCCGTTTCCTGCGCGACGTCGCCGAGCGCTACGCCGCGCATTTCTACGCGCTCGATGGCAATCGCGCGATCATCGGCGCGACGGGGCAAAGGCGGGCACAGAAGCCGGGGCTTGGGCGCACGCCGGCCCGCGACGCGCTCGTGCTGCATCAGCAGCGCAGCGACGAAATCGAGAACGAAGCGTATCGCGCGGCCTGTTACGCGCAGCCGAACGTGTCCGACCGGCTTTCTTTGCTCGTGCAACCCATGGAGAGCGTCTGGCTGTCGATCAACCTGTATCGCGACAGCGCCTACGGCGTATTCGCGCCGGGCGAACTGGAGCGGATCGAAAGCATCGCGCCGCTGTTCGCGCATGCGGCGAGCGGCCATTACGCGCTGAACGGACAGCATCAGCAGGGGCCGGCCGCGGCGATGCTCGCGCGTGCGCGGCGCGTTTGCCCGGCGCTTACGCCGCGCGAACTGGATGTGCTGCGCGGCACGCTCGAAGGCGCGAGCGCCGCCGAAATCGCCGGGCAGATGGGCGTGAAGCCCGCGAGCGTCGTCACCTATCAGAAGCGCGCCTATGCGCGGCTCGGCATTTCGAATCAGCGGCAACTGTTCGCGTTGTGCATGCAGCCTTAGCCGGGCCCCGAAGCGGACTCAAGCCCGCTTCGCGCGCGCCTCGGTCTGCGTCTCACGATCCCAGCGCTTCAACCACGGCATCAGGAAATCCGCGAAACCATCCGCGGACGGCGACAGCGCGCGCTCGGTCGAGCGATACACGCAGACTTCGCGAATCGTTTCGGGATCGACGATGCGCTTCATCACGAGCCCGAACGTGCGCGCGAGCGGCGCGACGTAGGCCGGCGCGAGCGTGACCGCGAGCCCCTGCGAGGCGAGGCCGAATGCGCTCGTGACGTTGTCGACCACGTCGACCGGAATGATGCGCGCCTCGGCCGGCAGGTTCGCGAGCATCTGATCGACCGCGCGTTCGTGGTCGCGCCCGGTCGCGACGATCGGCACGTCGCGCAGATGCTGCCACTGCACGCGGCGGTGCGCGCTCAATGGATGCGTGGCCGAGCACCACATCACCCACGGGCTCGCAAACGCCGGATCGCAGCGCACGCGCGCGCCGCTTTGCCGGTCCGGTCCGATCGCGAGATCGACGTCGCCACTTTCGACGCGCTCCACCAGTTGCTCGACCACGGTGTCGCAGATGCGCACGACCACTTTCGGCTTGCCGCGCGCATAGTCGGCGATCGCCGCGGGCAGCGCGGTGGCCGCGAGCACGAGCGGCGCACCCACACGCACGATGCCGGCCGCGCGGTTGCGGATATCGTCTGCGGATTGGGCGGCCGCGCGCACGTGGCGCAGCACCGATTCGGCCGACGCGAGGAAATCCTGCCCCGCGCTCGACAGCGCGACGCGCCGCGTCGTGCGGTCGAACAGCCGGAAGCCGAGTTCCGTCTCGAGTTCGGCGAGCAACTGGCTGACTGCCGAGGACGTGAGCCCGAGCCGCTGCGCCGCCGCGCCGATGCTGTGCAGATCGGCGATGGCGAGAAACGTTTCGAACTGGCGGATCGTGACGCGGGTGAGGGGCATGCGTCGATTCTAAAGAAAAACTTACGAATCGTGAAAAATCGATTGATTGTGCGCGCAGCGCCGAGGGCCGACACTCATGCGGGTCGACGCAGCCCGGCAAACCCGCTTAGACTTGAGGTTTGCCGGCAGTCCGCGCCACGCGCCGCGTGGCAAGGGCGCCACGGCTGCTACAACAGGCCTTTCGAGGCCGTTTTCAAGGACCCGCCATGTTCGACCACATTCCCGCCTACCCCGGCGACCCGATTCTGAGCCTGAACGAAGACTTTCAGGTGGACCCCCGGCCGAACAAGGTCAATCTGAGCATCGGCATCTATTTCGACGACGCCGGCAAGCTGCCCGTGATCGACGCAGTGCGCCGCGCCGAAACCGCGCTGCTCGACGCGATCGGCCCGCGCTCCTATCTGCCGATGGCGGGCCTGCCGCTCTATCGCGACACCGCGCAGGCGCTCGTCTTCGGCGCGAACCACGCGGCGCGCGCCGCCGGCCGCATCGCGACGCTGCAAACGCTCGGCGGCTCGGGCGCGCTCAAGGTGGGCGCCGATTTCCTGAAGCGCTATTTCCCGGGCTCGCAGATGTGGATCAGCGATCCGAGCTGGGAGAACCATCGCGTCGTGTTCGAAGCCGCGGGACTCACGGTCAACACCTATCCGTATTACGACCCGCAAACGGGCGGCCTGCGTTTTGCCGAGATGCTCGCCGCGATCGACGCCCTGCCCGAAAAGAGCGTCGTGCTGCTGCATGCTTGCTGCCACAACCCGACCGGCGTCGACCTGAGTCCGGCGCAATGGGCGGAACTGGTGCCGGTCCTGCAACGCCGCAAGCTGATCGCGTTCGTCGACATGGCCTACCAGGGTTTCGGCGCGGGCCTCGAAGAAGACTCCGCGTGCGTGCGCCTGCTCGCCGACGCCGACGTGCCGTTGATCGTCGCGAATTCGTTCTCGAAGAACTTCTCGCTTTATGGCGAGCGCGTCGGCGCGTTGAGCGTCGTGTGCAGGAGCGCCGAGGAAGCGGCGCGCGTGCTCGGCCAGCTGATGTCGGCGGTGCGCGCGAACTACAGCAATCCGCCGACGCACGGCGCGCGCCTCGTCGCCAACGTGCTCGCCGATGCGACGCTGCGCGCGTCGTGGGAAGCCGAACTCGGCACGATGCGCGAGCGGATTCTGGCGATGCGCAACACGATTTACGCGGGGCTCGAGGGCCGCGTCAACGATGTGATGCGCACGCGTTATGTCGCGCAGCGCGGCATGTTCACGTATACGGGCCTCTCCGAAAGCCAGGTCGAGCGTTTGCGCAACGAATACGCGGTGTACGTGCTGCGCTCGGGACGCATGTGCGTCGCGGGCCTCAATGCGCGCAACGCGGAGTATGTGGCGTCGTCGATCGCGGCGGTGGTGTCGGGCGACTGAGCAACACGCGAGGCGGCCCAGCCGCCGCGCATGACGGCGACGGGCATGGACGGGCGGCGCGCCGCGGCATGTCATAACGTGATATGAAGCGGCGCCGCAACGACAATCAAGGAGACACTGATGATGACCCTCGAAACGCAACCGGCAAGCGCGCCGCCATCCGCCGTCATGCATCCCGACGAATGGCGCGCGCGCGTGGAGCTTGCCGCGTGCTATCGCATCTTCGACATGCTCGGCTGGACCGAGATGATCTACAACCACATCACGCTGCGCGTGCCCGCGAGCGTTGCCGGCGACGAACGGCACTTCCTGATCAATCCGTTCGGGCTGCACTACAGCGAAGTGACCGCGAGCAATCTCGTGAAGATCGATGCGCAGGGGCGCGTGCTCGACGGCTCGCCGTATCCGGTCAATCCCGCCGGCTTCGTCGTGCATGCGGCGATTCACGAGGGCATTCCCGACGCGCACTGCGTGATGCACACGCATACGACGGCGGGCATCGCGGTGGCCTGTCTCGAAGACGGGCTGCAGCAGACCAACTTCTATAGCGCGCAGTTGCACGAGCGTATCGCGTATCACGATTTCGAGGGCATCACGGTGCATGCGGAGGAAGGCCCGCGTCTGCTCGAACATATCGGCGACAAACAGGCGGTGATCCTGCGCAACCACGGTTTGCTCGCGTGGGGCCGCACGTTGCCGCAGACCTTCGCGTTTCTGTGGACGCTCAATCGCGCGTGCGAAATCCAGATGGCGACGTTTTCGATGGGCCGCGCGCGGCCGGTGCCGGAAGACGTGGCGATCCGCTGCTCGCGCGATTCGTTGCAGTTCGATCCGCGCCACGGCGCCGGGCAGGACGTGTTCGACGCGCTCGTGCGGCGCGTGGACCGCATCGACGCGAGCTATCGGCAATGAGTGGGCAATGAGCGGGCAATGAGTAGATGAGCCGGTTCAGGGAAACAACTCAGGAATCAATGCAAGGATTGAAGCGATGAAAGTAGCGATCTACGGCGCCGGCGCGATCGGCGGCTGGATGGGGGTGAAGCTCGCGCAGGCCGGCCACGAAGTGAGCGTGGTGGCGCGCGGCGCGACGCTCGACGCGTTGCGGCAGCATGGCCTGCGTCTGATCGAAGGCGGTGTCGTTTTCGCCGAGCAGGTCAAGGCGAGCGACAAGCCCGCGGACCTCGGCGTGCAGGAACTCGTCGTGATCGCGGTGAAGGGTCCGGCAATGGCGTCGGTGGCCGCGCAAGTCGCGCCGCTGCTCGGCCCGGACACGATCGTGCTGACGGCGATGAACGGCGTGCCGTGGTGGTTCTGCGACGGGCTCGGCGGCGACTTCGCCGGTCAGCGCCTGAAGTCGATCGACCCGGACGGCGCGATTGCCGCCGCGATCCCGAGCGAGCAGACCGTCGGCTGCGTCGTGCATGCGAGCTGCCTCGTCGATGCGCCAGGCGTGATCCGGCATCACCAGGGCAACGGGCTGATCGTCGGCGAGGCGTCGGGGCAGCCGAGCGAGCGCGTCGAACAGCTCGCCGCGCTGCTCAGGGCGGCGGGCTTCAACGCGTCGATGTCGGCGCAGATCCAGCGAGACGTCTGGTACAAGCTGTGGGGCAACATGACGATGAACCCGGTCAGCGCGATCACCGGCGCGACGACGGACCGGATTCTCAGCGACGAACTCGTGCGCGGCTTCGTCACGCACATCATGCTCGAAGCGAAGGAGATTGGTGCGCGCTTCGGCATTCCGATCGACCAGGCGCCCGAAGACCGTCACGCGGTCACGCTGAAGCTCGGTGCGATGAAAACCTCGATGCTGCAGGACGTGCAGGCCGGCAAGGCGGTCGAACTCGACGCGCTGGTCGGTGCGGTGCGCGAACTCGGGCAACTGACGCGCGTGCCCACGCCTTATACCGATGCGTTGCTCGGGCTCGCGCGTCTGCATGCGAGCACGTTGGGCTTGTATCCGAAGCAGTGAGGCTGTGAGGCCTGCGAGCTTTCCGGTCTCGAAGGCTTGCGGAACGAAACGCCGCGCGTTCAATCGCGCGGCGTTTTTTTTGCGCGCTATGCCGCGACCGTCGCCGTTGATGAAGGAAGCCGCGCCGCGTCGATCAGCGATAGCGCGCGCTGCGGGTCGTCGAGTTCGGTCAGGCACAGCAGCGCGAGGCGGGCCAGATACAACGCCGCCTGCGCTTCGCCTGCGTTCGTGAGCGTGTTGCACAGCGTCGTATAGACGCGGTCGAGATCGCTATCGGTCATGATGATGGAATCCTCACGTTAGATCTTCAGCGTTGCCAGCAGCGCGCGTTGCACCGCAGCCGCGTTGCCGTCGCGCCAGCGCGCGAGTACGTGGCCGTCGGGGCGGATCAGGTAGACGGTGCCGGGTTGCGCGTCGAGCATCTCGTGCAGGCGGCCGCTGCGATCGATCGCATCTGGGCGGCCGGTACGGCGCGCGTCGTTCGCGACGATGCTCACCGTGTTGAACGGAATGCGTTTGCCGGCCAGCGTGTGTTGCAGTTGTTGCCAGGTGGCGTCGTTCGCACTTTCGCTTGTACTTTCGTTTGTACTTTCGCTTGCATCGTCGCCTGCGCGCTCCGCAACAAAACGCAGCGCGGTGAAGCACGGCCCGAGCAGATCGGTCAGATGAATGTCGATGCTCGCGCCGTCATCGGTCAGCTTGAGCAGCCGGCATTCCGGCAGCACCGTGCCCGGCGCGGGGCCGTGCCTGAACGCGTCGGTCTCGCCGCCGGCATGATTGAGCGGCGATTGCCGGTACGCAATCGCATGCGTCTGGCGCGGATTGATGAGCGGCCGCACCGCCGCGTGCCGTTCGGCGAGACCCAGCACCGCCGTGCGCATCAGATCGAACGCGAAGGTCGGCGGCGCCATGAATTCAGTGCTCTTCATGCCGTAGCTCAGATTCTCGCGCGCCGCGTACACGCGCTCGTCGCTGTAGCTGTCGAGCAGATCCGGCGACGCGATGCCGTTGATGACGCAGCCGAGTTTCCAGCCGAGATTGTCGGCGTCGTCGATGCCCGAATTGGCGCCGCGCACGCCGAAGATCGGCACCAGATGCGCGGCGTCGCCCGCGAACAGCACCGCGCCGTGGCGATAGCGTTCGAGTGTGAGCGCGTTGGCCTTGTAGATCGTGATCCAGATCGGCGACCACGCGCCCGTTTCGCCCATCGAATCGAGCAGGCTCTGCACGCGCGGCATCACGTTGCCGGGCTCGATCGCGGCGTCGGGGTCTTCGTCGTCGCGTAGCTGGTAGTCGATGCGCCAGACGTTGTCGGGCTGCTTGTGCACGAGCACGGTCGAGCCGGGATTCGACGGCGGATCGAAATAGGCGAGGCGTTCGGTGGCGCGCTTGCTGTCCAGTTCGATATCGACGATCACATAGCGGCCTTCGTAGGTCGTGCCGGTGAGCTTCAGGCCGAGCAGATCGCGAATCGTGCTGCGGCCGCCGTCGCACGCGACGACCCACGCGGCGTCCATTGTCCAGCTCATGCCCGTGACGCCCGCGGCATCGGTGGCATCGCCGGTGCGCAACGTCAGAGTCGCGCCGCCCGCGGGCCGTTGCTCGATGCCGCTCACGCGCGTTTGCCAGCGCACCTCGATCAGATCCGCGTGCCGTTCGATCTCGTCGAGCAGCAACTGCTCGATCTGGTATTGCGCGATGTTGATCATCGGCGGCAACGATTGTTCGTCGTCCTGATGCATCGCGAAGCGGAACACTTCGGCGTCGCGATAGAAGCTGCGGCCGCCGGTCCACGCGAGGCCTTTTTGCAGGAAGCCGTCGACCACGCCGAGACGCTTGAAGATCTCGAGGCTGCGCCGCGAAATGCAGATCGCGCGGCTGCCGGTGCAGACGCTGTCGTCGGCTTCGATGAGCACCGAACGAACGCCCTGGCGCGCGAGCGCAAGTGCTAGCGTCATGCCGACCGGCCCGCCGCCGACGATCGCGACGGCGCGCGCAGTCGGGTCGCGTCCGTCGACGAGTGGCGGCGGCTCGGCCGGATAACGGCGCGGTTCGAACGGATAGGGTTTGAAGGGGCGGCTCATGCGTGTCTCCTGAGTCTTTGGGGTGCTTGCGAGTGCTGTTGCGTGCCGCTTATGTGTGCCCGCTTATGCGTTCCCACTTACGCGTGCTGGTCACCTGCTGGCAAGACACGCGGCTCCGGCAACCCGCTGCAAATCGATCAACGCAGTATGCAGGAGCGCGTGCGCGCCGCTGTCCTCAATTTGGGTACGACATGGCGCGCGGCGCAAAAAAAACCGCGAGGCGCTTACGCATCCTCGCGGTTTCCTGCGCGCGAACCCGTTTTCAGTCCGCGTGCCTCACTGCGCCCCGGCGGTATGCGTCGGCTGCCGCGCAGACAATGCTCCGGTCGCGGCCCGGCACTCCTCGATCATCGTACGAAACGTCGGCGACGTCTGCAGTGCGCCGGCCGCATCCAGTTCCGCGCCATTACGCTCCGTCGTCTCGCCGACACCGACACCGACCACGAGCGTCGCGCTCGGCCGCCATTCGCGCGTGCGCCGCAGCATGTTGCGCAGATAGGGCGGCGACTCGGGCGCATCGAGCGAGACGATGCAGATGATCGGCGCGTCCTTGAAGCTCGGCTCGTCGGCGCGCGCGCTACGATAGCCCGAGTGCGTCGCCATCATCGGCTTGAAGCCCTGGCGGCCCAGCAGTTGCACCGCAATCGCGGTCGTGACCTCGTCGAACGCGCCGCGTCCGGGCACGCACAGCACCGCCGTTTTTCCGGCTTCGTGAGATTCCTGCGAATGCGCGATCACATGGCCGTCGCGGCGCTCCACGGAATCGCCCTGAGCGGTTGCCAGCAGCGCGCTGGCGCCGTCGCCGTCGGCGGTTTCCACTCGCGAGAACGCATCCGGCAGCCCATTCGTGATCTCGAGGTTCTCGACGATATCGACGAGCGCGTCGTTGACCCGCTGCAACTGCTCCGGCATCAGCACGCCGCGCAGCGCGTCGTTGCGCGCGAGCCGCAGGCCTTCGAGCGCAACCTGGTCGTAGTAGTCGATCAGCGACATCTCGCGCAGCAGCCGTTCGGCTTGCACGATCGCCTCGTGCGGATCGTCGGCGAGCAGCCGCTGATAGAAATTCTGCGCGGGCGTGAGCGCGGGCTGATCGCCGAGCAGCACGGTGAGGAAGTTCAGCCGGTCCGCGTAGCGCCCGAGCGTGACGACGCATAGCGTGAGCGGTGTCGACAGCACGAGACCGATCGGCCCCCACAGCCAGCTCCAGAAGATCGCCGCGACCACCACCGCGAGCGGCGAGAGCCCCGAGCGATGACCATACAGCAGCGGCTCGGCGATCTGCCCGGCCACCACGTCGACGACGATGAAAAGAATCAGCGTGTAGACCGCCATCGTCCATTGCGGCTGGATCGCGGCCGCGAGAAACACCGCGAGAATCGCCGCGATCCAGATGCCGATGTACGGCACGAAGCGCAGCAGCGCGGCGATCACGCCGAACAGCAACGCGCCCGGCACGCCGATGATCGCGAGCCCGATCGCGATAACGCTGCCCGCGCTCAGGTTCACGCCGAGTTGCGCGACGAAATAGCGGGAGAGGCGGCCGGCGGCGTCGTTGATCGCGGTGGTCGTGCGGTGCAGGTCGCGCGAGCCGAACAGGCTGATCAGACGATCGCGCAAATCCTCGCGCTGCAAAAGAATGAAGATCGTCACGACGAGCACGATGAAGGTCGTCTCGATCGGCGCGATGGCCGGCGACAGCGCGCGCTGCGCGAGCTGGATCGGCGTGGGCGCGGGCTCGTGCACCTCGACCGGCTGCGGCACCGCGGGCGCGTTGCGCGCGGCGCGGCCAGTCGGACGCGGCGGGGCGGGGCGCGACGGCGCCATTCGCTGCAGCGTGGCGGCGGCGCTGCTCATCAGCGAATCGGCGCGGCCCACGGTTTTTTCCTGCACCGTTTCGATCTTTTGTTCGATCGCTTCCTGATACTGCGGCAGGTCGCCGGCCAGTTGCACGAGCTGCGCGCCGATCAGCGCGCCGATTGCGAGCAGCGACGCGAGCGCGAACAGCACGGCGATGAAGATCGACGGCAACTGGCCCATGTGCAGGCGCCGCAGCATCTGCACGAGCGGCGCGAGCAGAAAGCTCAGCAGCACCGACAACGTGATCGGCATCAGCACCTCGCGGCCGAAGTAGAGCCCGCACACGACCACCACGCCGGTAATGAGTGACACGAGACCATGCAGGCCCGGCGTGCCGGGCGGGTAAACGCGGTTCGGCCGCCCTTGGGGTGGCGGTAACGATATTTTCATGAACACACTTCCGGTAGGGACGCGCTGCCGGCCGTTCGGCGGCAATGCGCGTCAGCAAGACATATGCCCGAATTGTAGGCGTTTTGGTGGAGCGGGAGCCGAATGGCGAGCCAGGCGCCGTTACGGGCGGACACCAGCCGGAAGCGGCGAGGGCCGAGGAAGCCGCGCGAGCAGCGAAAGCAGCGGGGTGCAGCCGGAACCCGGCCGGTCTCAGCCGACATGCATACGCAGCAGTTCCAGCAGTTGCGAACTCGCATACAGCAGCAGGCCGACAAAACCGCCGACGATCGTCCCGTTGATACGGATGTATTGCAGGTCTTTGCCGATGTTCAGTTCGATCTGCCGCGACATCTCGCCTGCGTCCCAGTTTTTCACGGTATCGCTGATATGGCGCGTGAGGAACTGCGCGAAGTCGGGGGCCATCGCGCGCGCCGCTTCTTCCAGATGGTCGTTCAGCGATTGCCGCAGCGCCGGGTCGCGCGCGAGTTCGCGGCCGATCCACTGGCCCATTGCCGTCACGCGCGCATGCAGCGCCGAATCGGCGCTGTGCAGATCGCGCTTGAGCCATGCGCGCAGTTCGCCCCACATGTCCTTCACATAAGCACTGAACGCTTCGCCTTCGACGAGGTAGCGCTTGAGCGCTTCGCCCCGCTGCAAGAACGCGGGATCGGTCTTGAGCTTCGCGATCAGCTTCTGCACGGCTTCGTCGAACTTGTCGCGCAGCTCGTGCGCGGGATTTTCCGCGATCTGTTCGAGCATGCGGTTCGCCGCGCTCGCAATCACGTCGGCGCCTTTCTCGCCGAGCCACGCCGACGGCAGGACCTTCTCCATCATCGGATACTCGCTTTTCACCCAGTCGACGATGCGCGCGGCGATGAATTCGCGCGCCTCCGGCTCGCGCAGCATCGCGATGACCTGGCCGATACCCGCGTCGAGCAGTTCCTGATGACGGCCGTCGCGCGTGAGCGTGTCGAGAATCGCGCCCATCGATTGCGACAGATCGACCTTCGCGAGCACGTTGCGCAGCGCGTCCCTGATGAAGTTCTGGATGCGCACGTCGTCGGTCAGTTCGAGAATGCCGCTCGTGAGGCGCACGACGTAATCGCCCAGACGCGCGGTATTGGCCGGCTCGGTCAGCCACACCGTGATGCTTTGCGCCGGGTCGTGCCGGCGGATCAGACCGACGAGCGACGGCACGTCGAGAAACTTGTCCTGCACGAAGACCGCGAGGTTGTCCGCGATCTTGTGCTTGTTGCGCGGGATGATCGCGGTGTGCCTCGCGACGAGCGGAATCGGCACGCGCCTGAACAGCGCGGCGACCGCGAACCAGTCCGCGAGCGCGCCGACCATCGCGGCCTCGGCAATCGCCTTGATGCCGTCGATCCACACGCCGCGCGGCATGAAGGCCGTGACGACGAAAACGCAGGCTGCCGCGAGCAGCAGCAATAGCGGCGTGCGCTTGGCCTGCTTCAGTTCTGTGGTCTTGTCCATCGGCAAGGTGGTCCTGTCTGGCGGCGGCTGAAGGAAACGACTGACGGAAACGGCTGACGGGGCCGCCGGGGGGCGGCGAGGCCGGTCCGGCTGCAATGATGCGGTACGGCCGGCGCGCGCGTCCAGCTTGCGCACGCGGTGCGGCTTCGGCACGGTAACATTCGCGCTTGGCACGTCGCAACGAAGCACAACGCAAGGCTACGGCAATGGGGGCACAGTGATCAGGTTTCTACACACCGCGGACTGGCAGATCGGCACGCAATTCGGCCAGTTCGAGCCAGACGAGGCCGCGCATCTCGCGCAGGCGCGCTTCGACACCGTGCGCCGCATCGCCGCGGAGGCGGCCGCGCGTAACGCCGACGCGGTGCTCGTCGCGGGCGACGTATTCGATCTGCAAACGGTCTCGGACACGGTGATCCGGCGCCTCTTCGCCGCGCTGCAACCGTTCTCCGGGCCGTGGATCATGCTGCCGGGCAATCACGACGCCGCGCTCGTCGAAAGCGTGTGGACCCGCGCGCAGCGGCTCAATTGCATTACGCCGAACGTGCGCGTCGTGCTCGAACCCGGCGTCGTGCTGCTCGACGCGTGCCGCTGCGCGCTGCTGTGCGCGCCGCTCACGCAGCGCATCACCTACGACGACACCACCGCGTTCTTCGATACCACCGAGACGCCACCCGGCTATCACCGGGTCGGGCTCGCGCATGGCAGCGTCGGCGGCATTCTGCAGGAGAGCATCGATTCGTCGAATCCGATCGCACCGACGCGCGCGGCGAGCGCGCGGCTCGATTATCTTGCGCTCGGCGACTGGCACGGCCATCTGCGTGTCGACGAACGCACGTGGTACGCGGGCACGCACGAGCAGGATCGTTTTCGCGCGAACGAGCCGGGCTTCGCGCTCGACGTGACGTTGAGCGAGCCGGGCGCGCCGCCGCGGGTCGAGGCGGTGCGGGTCGGTCAATATCAGTGGCATCGCTGGGACGAGACGATTTCGGTGCCGACCGACGTCGATACGCTTGAAGCACGGCTCGCCGCGCTCGGCGCTCACGACGTGCTGCGTGTCGAGGCCGGCGGCACCGCGGCACTGGCCGATGCCGAAGCGTTGCGCGTCGCGATCGAGGAAACCCGCGCGCGCGTGCGCGCATTGCGTGCCGATCTGAGCGGCCTGCACGTGTTGCCTACCGCCGACGACCTCGCCGAACTCGGCGCGCAAAGCGGCTATCTCGCGAAGGTGGTCGCGCGGTTGCGCGGCTTGCAGGAAGAGGCGCAAGCGGATCCGCAGCAGGCGCGGCGCGCGGCCGAGGCGTTGTTGCTGCTCGCGCGCTTTCAACGCGAACAGCGGCCCGCGCAGCAACGTGATTCACAAGCCGGGCAGCCGCATGATCCACAAGCCGCGCAGCCGCATGATTCATCAGCCGCGCAGCCGCGCGGGGCGAGGTCCGCATGAAGCTGCAGCGTATTGCGATTCAGGAATTCAGGCAGTTCAGCGGGCGGCTCGTGATCGACGACTTGCAGCCCGGCCTCAATCTGTTCACCGGCCCGAACGAAGCCGGCAAAAGCACGATCGCCGAAGCGGTGCGGGCGGTGTTTCTCGAACGCTACAAGGCGTCGCATCTGAAGGATCTGCTGCCGTGGGGACTCGCGAGCGGACAGCCGTCGGTGGAAGTGAGCTTCGATCTCGATGGTGTCGCGTGCCGTTTGTCGAAGCAGTTCGTCACGCGCCAGCGCTGCGAACTGAGGATCGGCCAGGCCGTATTCACCGAGGACGAAGCCGAAGACAAGCTCGCCGCGCTGCTCGGTTTCTCGCGCGCCGCGCGCGGGCCGATGAAGGCCGAGAACGCGGGCGTGCCCGGTCTGCTATGGGTGCAGCAGGGCAGCACCCAGGAGATGCGCGATTCGACCGGGCACGCCGCGCAGTATCTGCGCGATGCGCTCACGCAATTGTCGGGCGGCAGTGAATCGGCCGGCGAAGACGCGCTGATCGCCGCCGTGCAGCGCGAATTGCGGCAACTGCTGACCGCGCGCACGCAGAAGCCGACCGGGCCGCTCGCCGAAGCCGAACAGAAGCTCGCCGCGCTCGTCGCGAGCCGCGCTGAGCTGCAACAGCAGCGCCAGCAGTTCGACGACAACATCGCGCGGCTCGCCGCGCAGCAGGAAGCATTCGACGACGCCGGGCGCCGGCGTCCGTGGGAGCTTCACGAGCAGAAGGCCGCGCTCGCGCAGCAGCGCGCCGCCGCGCTCGCGGAGCTCGAGCGCAGCGTGCAGGGGCTCGCGCAGTCGCTCCAGGTGAGCGAGGCCGAACTGGCGCTGTCGGTGCAGCAGGAACAGGGCGCGGTCGAACTCGAAGCGGCTGTCGCGCGCGAACGCGAGCAGTTCGACGCGGCGCGCGCCGAGGTCGCCGCCGCGCAGACCGCGCATGCGCAGGCCGCGAGCAGCGTCGCGCAATTCGAGCAGGCATCGGCCGGTGCGAGCCGCGCGCTCGAACTCGCGAACGCGGCCGTGACCGCTGCTGATCTGCGCAGCCAGATCGAGTTTTACCGCGCGGAGAGCGCGCGTCTCGAAGCGTCGATCGCCGAGGCGGACAAGGCGAACGAAGCGGTACTGCAAGCGACGCGCGAGGCAGCGGCGCTCGAAATCGACGAGGCGCAACTGAAGCGGCTCGTCGCGCTCGACGGCGAACTGACGGTGCTGCGCGCGCGTACCGAAGCCGCGATGACGCGCATCGAGTACCGGCTGAGCGGCGAGTTGAGCGTCGGCGATGCGCGCATCAGCGGCACGGGCGTGCTGCGCGTCGATGAGGAAAAGCGCATCGGCCTCGGCGAACTCGGCGAATTGCGCGTGATTCCGGGCGTGTCCGATCTGTCCGCGCAATTGTCGGCGCTCGCGTCGCTCGAAGCGCGGCATGCGCAGTCGTTGCAGGCGCTCGGTGTTGGGTCGGTGGGCGACGCGCAGGCGCGGCACGAGCAGTGGAAGACCCTGGTCGCGCAGCAGAAGAGCCAGGCGAAGATTCTCGGCGTGCACGCGCCGCAGGGTATCGACGCGTTGCGCACGGCGCTGGCATCGACGGCGGCGCGCTTGCGGACTGCGAGCGAGCGGCTCGCGAGCCTGCCCGACGTGTCCGCCGCGCCGCCGCTCGACGACGCGCGCCGCAACGCCGACATCGCGCGCGACGCCCTGGAGGCCGCGCGCAAGGTGCTCGCGCAGGCGGCCGAAACACGCTCGACCGGCGTCGCCACGGCCGAGTCGCTCGCCGCGCAGCTACAGCGCAAGGAAGCGCAACTCGCCGACGACGCATTTCGCCGCAACCGTTCGCAGTGGCAAGCGAACATCATCGAGCAGCGCGTGAAGGTCGACGCGTTGCGCACGCAGCGCGAAGGACGCGAGCGTGAACTGGAAGCGGTGCGTCTCGACGATCCGGCTGCGGAAGCGAAGCGCTATCGCGCGTCGGCAGAGCTGGCGCGCCAGGAGCAGCACGAGCGCCAGGTGCGGATCGCGCAACTGCGCAGTCAACTGGAGACGATGGGCGCGTCGGGGCTCGGCGAACGGCTCGCGGCACTCGACGCGCAGATCGAGCAGGCCACGCGCCGCAAGGACGAACTGAGCCTGCGCGCGAGCGCCTTGAGTCTGCTCGACGAAGTGCTGGTCGACGAACGCGATGCGGCGGTTGTGCAACTGCGCGCACCGTTGACCGAGCGTCTCGGGCACTACCTGAAGCGGCTTTTTCCGCAATCGGGCATCGCGCTCGGCGACGATCTGAGTCCCGCGACGCTCGAACGTGAAGGCCGCGCGGATCTGCTCGACGCGCTGAGTTTCGGCACGCGCGAACAGTTGGGTATCCTGACGCGGCTCGCCTACGCGGACCTGCTCAAGACATCGGGCCGGCCGACTCTGCTGATGCTCGACGACGCGGCTGTGCATACCGACGCAGCGCGACGCGACGCGCTCAAGCGCGCGTTGATCGATGCGGCCACGCGGCACCAGATTCTGGTGTTCACGTGTCACCCGGAACTGTGGGACGACCTCGGAGTGAGGCTGCGGGCGCTCGAAGATTTGAAGGTGGCGTGAGCGTGAGCGTGAGCGTGCGCGGGCAGACGTACCGTCAGCTTCTCGCGCAGGACCTTCGCCGCCCGCACCATGTTCGATAACGCCGCCTCGGTTTCAGGCCAGCCGCGCGTCTTCAACCCGCAATCCGGATTGACCCACAGCCGCGCGGCCGGAATCACTTCGCAGGCGCGTTCGAGCAGCCGCAGCATCGCATCCGTGCCGGGCACGCGCGGCGAGTGGATGTCGTAGACCCCGGGGCCGATTTCGTTCGGATACGCGAACGCGCCGAAGCCGTCGAGCAGTTCCATCGCCGAGCGTGACGTCTCGATCGTGATGACGTCGGCGTCCATCGCGGCGATCGACGGCAGGATGTCGTTGAACTCCGAGTAGCACATGTGCGTGTGAATCTGCGTTTGGTCCGCGACGCCGGACGCCGAAATCCGGAACGCGCGCGTTGCCCATTCGAGATAGTCGGCCCAGTCTTTTCGACGCAGCGGCAGCCCTTCGCGGAACGCCGGCTCGTCGATCTGGATGATGCCGATGCCCGCCTTCTCCAGGTCCACCACTTCGTCGCGGATCGCGAGCGCGAGTTGCAGCGCGGTGGTCGAGCGCGGCTGATCGTCGCGCACGAACGACCATTGCAGCATCGTCACCGGGCCCGTCAGCATGCCTTTCATCGGACGCTGCGTGAGCGCCTGCGCGTAACGCGCCGTTTCGACCGTGATCGGCTCGGGACGGTAGATGTCGCCGTAGATGACCGGCGGCTTCACGCAGCGCGAGCCGTAGCTCGGCACCCAGCCGTTTTCCGTGAACGCATAGCCCCACAACTGCTCGCCGAAATATTCGACCATGTCGTTGCGTTCGGCTTCGCCATGCACGAGCACGTCGAGCCCTAGC
Organism: Paraburkholderia susongensis; assembly: GCF_900177725.1. Lineage (GTDB taxonomy): Bacteria > Pseudomonadota > Gammaproteobacteria > Burkholderiales > Burkholderiaceae > Paraburkholderia > Paraburkholderia susongensis. The sequence goes on from NZ_FXAT01000008.1 coordinate 87,185, forward strand.
GCTTCCTGCTTGCGCACGGCGAATTCGATTTCGGCGCGCATGCGCTGCAAGTAGTCGAGCGCGCGCATCTCGCCGCGCCTGTACGCTGCGCGCGCCTCGCGGATCGCGGCCGTCTGCGGGAACGAGCCGATCGTCGTGGTGGGCAGCAGCGGCAGGTCGAGCGCCGCGCGCTGCACGCGGTTGCGTTCGGCGAACGGGCTGCGGCGTTCGGCCATCGCATTGCTCACCGCGGCCACGCGCTTTTGCACGAACGCGTTGACGACCGCGCCCGAGCGGCGGCGCGCGTCCAGAGCGGCACGCGCGGCGTCGAGTTGCGCGGCGGCTGCGGCCGGGTCGCGCAGCGCGGTGGCGATCGTCCTGAGTTCGCCGAGTTTTTCGGTGGCGAACGCGAGCCACGACTTCAGATCGGCGTTCAGTTTTTTCTCCGCGGCGAGCGAGACCGGCACGTGCAGCAATGAGCACGACGGCGCGATCCACAGACGTTCACCGAATTGCGCGTGCAGCTCCTGCAACGAATCGACGATAGCAGGCAGATTCGCGCGCCAGATATTGCGGCCGTCGATCACACCCGCCGACAGCACCGCATGCGCGGGCAGTGCGGTGCGCCACGCGTCGAGCTGCTGCGGCGCACGCACGAGGTCGACGTGCACACCCGCGAGCGGCAGGCGAGCGACGCGCGGCGCGTGTTGCGCGGCGCTGTCGAAGTAGGTGGCGAGCAGGATTTTCACGTCCACTGTGCCGAGCACGTCGTACGCGGCGCAAAACGCGTCGAGCCACGGCTCGGGCAGATCGGCGCACAACGCGGGCTCGTCGAGCTGCACCCATTCGATGCCGCGTTGTTTGAGCTTGTCGAGCAGGCGGCTGTAGCGGATCACGAGCTTCGGCAGCAGCGACAGACGGTCGAAACCGGCGACGTGGCTCTTCGAGAGCCACAGGTACGTGATCGGCCCGATCAGTACGGGCTTCACAGGAGCGTTCAACGCGAGCGCTTCGTCGATCTCGTCGAACAGCCAGTTCACGCCGCCGTTGAACGTCGTGTCCGGCGCGAGTTCCGGGACCAGGTAGTGGTAGTTCGTGTCGAACCACTTGGTCATTTCCATCGCCGGCTGCTCCGCGTTGCCGCGCGCCAGTTCATAGTACTGGCCGAGCTGCAGCGCCATCGGCTCGAAGCCGAAGCGCTCGGGCAAGGCGCCGAGCAGCGCGCTTTGCCCGAGCATCTGGTCGTAGTAGGCGAAATCGCCGACGGTGATGAAATCGAGCCCTGCGTCGCGCTGTTCGCGCCAGTGACGCGCACGCAATTCACGCGCGACGCCGCGCAGATGCTGTTCGTCGGTTTCGCCGCGCCAGAACGATTCCTGGGCGAATTTCAGTTCCCGTTGCGCGCCGATGCGCGGAAAGCCGGAGACATGCGTACGGGCCATCTGAAGTCCTGTGGTCGGTCCTGGTCAATTGGCGACAGTGTGGAAGTCAGGCTATGATTCATCAAGCGACATGTTTTCAACAATGTATGAGCCATATTCATATCCAAAATCTTTCCGTGCAGAGGCGCCCTCATGCTTGAGCTGCGCCATTTGCGCTCGCTTATCGCCATCGCCGATTCGGGCAAGCTCGTCGCGGCCGCCGAGCGCGTTCATCTGAGCCAGTCGGCGCTCTCGCATCAGATTCGAGATATCGAAGCGCATTACGAGGTGTCGCTGTTCGAGCGCACGCGCCAGGGCTTGCGGTTCACCGCGGCGGGCGAGCGGCTGCTCGCGCTCGCGCGTGAGATGACCGCCGCGCTGAGCACGGCGGAGCGCGATCTCGTGCGTCTGAAGGGCGACACGCGCGGCGAATTGCGCATCGTGCTCGAATGCCACACCTGTTTCGACTGGCTGATGCCGGTCATGGACGAATTCCGCCGCCGCTGGCCCGAGGTCGAGGTCGATCTCGTCGCGGGCTTTCATGCGGACCCGCTGCGTTTGCTGAGCGACGGCAAGGCCGACATGGTGATCGGCTCGAAGCCGGTCACGCGGCGCAACCTGCATATCGCGCCGCTGTTCCGCTTCGAGATTCTGGTCGTGCTCGCCAACGAGCATCGGCTGCGCAACAGGCGCCGCATCGGGCCCGAGGATCTGCGCGGCGAGACGCTGATTACCTATCCGGTGCCCGAGGCGCGCATCGATCTGATCCGTGAAGTGCTCGAACCGGCCGGCATCAGGCTCGAGCGGCGCACGGCCGAGCTGACCATCGCGATCATGCAACTGGTGGCGAGCCGCCGCGGCATCGCGGCGCTGCCGAACTGGGGCGTGAAAAACTACGTCGATCACGATTACGTGCAGGCCAAGCGTGTCGGCCCGCATGGCTTGTGGAGCGAGCTTTATGCGGTGGTCGCGAAAGGTTTCGCGAGCCGGCCTTACTTCGACGATTTCGTGAGGATCGTGCGCGATACCTGCGCGGCGCGGCTCGATGGCATCGAGTTGTTGATGGAGCAGGGCGCGGGGTGAGCGGCAGCGGGGCGCTGGCCGCCTGCATGGGCAAGGTGCTCGACGCCCCGACAGCCGCCGACTCAATCCTCCAGCGGCGACAATGCCTCGAGCGGCACTGGCTTTTCGCCGCCGATCCTGATCGCCGGCACGAGCGAGAGCAGCGCGACCACGAAGAGCGCGATCACGAAGATCGACACGAACGTCAGATGCAGCGACTGATGCAGCACGAGGCGGATCAGGTCGCTGTTGCCGAGATCGGCCGCCTGGTTCTGCAGCAGCGCCTTCAACTGGTCCGACGTGACCACGGCGACACCCGTCGAATGACTGAGCCCGAAGTTGAGCACCGCGCCGAACAGCGTCGCACCGAGCGTGCTGCCGAGGTTGCGCGAGAACAGGTTCGATGCGGTGGCGCTGCCGCGCTCTTCCATCCCGACGATCTCCTGGATCAGCACGAGCGAGCTGACGCTCGACGTGCCCATGCCGAAGCCCATCACCAGCGAGGCGAACGCGGCGACGAGCGGCGAAGCGCCCGGCGAGAGAAACAGCAGCAGCACCGCGCCGAGCGGCACGAACGCGCTGCCGCCGATCAGGATGCGCCGCAGGCCGATGCGATGGAACGACTTCGCCGCGAGCGTCGCGCCGGTGGGCCAGCCGACCATCATCATCGTGAGCGCGAGGCCGGCCACGACCGGCGAACGATGCAGCACGCCCTGCACGTACATCGGCAGGAACGTGGTCGCGCCCATCAGGATCATGCCGGCGAGCACGGTCGAGCTATTGCACGCGGCGATCGGCCGGCGGCTCCACAGTGCGAACGAAATCATCGGCTCGGCCGCGCGGCGCTCCTGCAGTACGAAGAGGAACACGCACAGCACGAAGGCGCCGCCCGCGAGCGAGGCCTGCGTGAGGGCGTTGTCGCCCGCGTAGGTCAGCGCCATCATCAGCGCGGCGATCGCGGCCATGAAGAGCGCGGCGCCGCTGAAGTCGATCGACGGGCGCGCATGCCGCTCCGCTTCACGCAGGAACGCGATGAAGCCCGCCGCCGACGCGAGGCCGATCGGCACGTTCATCCAGAAGATCCACGCCCACGACAGGTTGTGAATGATGAAGCCGCCGACCATCGGCCCGACCACCGCCGAAATCGCCCACACGCTCGCGAGATAGCCTTGCACCTTGCCGCGTTCGCGCGCGGGGTAGAGATCGGCGACGATGGTCAGCGTGACCGGTTGGATCGCGCCCGCGCCGACACCCTGGATCAGGCGGAACACGATCATCGCTGGCATCGACCAGGCAAAGCCCGCGAGCACCGAGCCGGCGAGGAAGATCGCGATGCCGACGAGTATCACGGGCTTGCGTCCGTAGAGGTCGGCGAGCTTGCCGAAAATCACGGTCATCGCGGTCTGCGTGAGCAGGAACGACGAGAATACCCAGCTATAGAGATGCAGGTCGCCGAGTTGCGAGACGATCTGCGGCATCGCGGTGGAGACGATGGTGGCCTCGATGGCGACCATCGCCATCGAGGCCATCACGGCGGCGATGACAAGAGGACGTGAAGATTGAAGGCTGCGGGACATGAAGGCGTAGTATCGGTATGTTGGGCGCGCGCGGCGGTTCGAAGGAGGTTTGCCGCGGCGCATCGGCGCGGCCGCGTGAGGCAGCCGCTGTGGAGTATGCACCTTGCGGAGAATGCGTGCCCGCAATCCGGCCGCAGGCGCGCCACGCCGGTTCGCCCCGGACGGCCCGTCCGGGGCGTGGCGGTTTGGCCGGTTTGACTGGTTGACACGGGCGTTGCGCGTTCAGGATTCCCTTTCGACACATGGAGGACGATTATGAGGATCGAATTCACCGGACGCCGGGAAGTGATAGCTGCCGCGCGCGTCGCCTTCGAGGCCAATGTGGATGGGGCGGACGTATGGTGCAGCGTATCGCTGGACGCGCTGAACGACCATTTCGGCAACGGCGGCCCGTCGGCCCATGATCTGGTGGGGACCTTCGAGGCGAATCGCGCGCGCATCGAAAATGCCACGCGGCGCGTGCTCGAAAGGAACGGCGGCCGGTCCGTGGAACTCGAGAGCGGAGATTTCGACAAGGTTTGAAACGCCGGTTTTAACCGGAGCCGCGACGGCGAATGACGCATCGAGGCGCATCGCGTGTGCCGCTCAGGGCCGCGTGAAGGTACGCCGGTAGCGCGCCGATTAGCACGGCGGTTCGCGCGGCTGACGGGCGGCTGCGGTATAGTCGCGGTCGCGGCAATCAGTCATCTGTCTCTTCGAGACTCTGGAGAAAATCGTGCAGGAAATCATCGAAGGTTTGATCCGCTTTCAACGCGAGGTCTTTCCGCAGCAGAGTGCGCTGTTCAAGCGTTTGTCGACAGCGCAGAATCCCAGCACGCTTTTCGTGACCTGTTCGGATAGCCGCGTCGTGCCGGAACTGCTCACGCAGACCGAACCGGGCTCGCTCTTCGTGATCCGCAACGCAGGCAATATCGTGCCGTCGTACGGCCCGGAGCCGGGCGGCGTATCGGCCACGGTCGAGTATGCGGTGGCGGTGCTCGGCGTGCGCGACATCGTGATCTGCGGGCACTCGAACTGCGGCGCGATGACGGCGATCTCGACCTGCACGAACCTCGAACATATGCCGGCGGTCGCGAACTGGCTGCGTCACGCGGATGCGGCCAAGGCGATCAATGCCTCGCGCCATTACTGCTCGGACACCGAGCGCCTCGAGGCGCTCGTCAAGGACAACGTGATCGCGCAGCTTGCCAACATCCGCACGCATCCGCCGGTGGCGGTCGGACTCGCGAATAAAACGCTGCGGCTGCACGGCTGGATCTTCAACATCGAAAGCGCGGAAATGCTCGCGCTCGACGGCAAGAGCGGTGAGTTTCTGTCGCTTGCGGATAACCCGGAAATTTATGCGAGTTAATGCGACTTTGGATGTGGTCTTGAGTGGATTTTTTTGCGTGCCTTTTAGCGTTGTTTCTTGATGCGTCGATTCTCACGGTCAGGTAAGTCAGGTAATACGGGCGATTGACGCGGTGGCACGAAGCCCCGCATGAAAAACGCGGCGCAGCGGATTTTCCGTGCGCCGCGTTTTTTTGTGCCGGTGCAGCGAGTTCAATCTCACCGCAACCGGCCGGTTGCCATCACATCCCCTCAGCTCGACGTCACGAGCGAATCCGACGGCACGATCTTCAGCACGCCCGGGTTGCTCGCACTCGGGTTCGACCACAGCAGATGCATGCTCGCCGCCCCCGTGCCGTGCACATACTCGACCTTGATCGACGCGCGCTGCTTCGCGGCGAGCCAGATCTTGCCGCTTGCGGTGCCCTGCGTCGCGCTCTTCTTGTCGATCACCTTCACGCCGTTGATCCACAGGCGCGCGACGTTGTCGCTGTCGATCGAGAACGTGTAGGTGCCGTCCTGGGTCGCCTTGATCGCACCGCTCCAGCGCACGCCGTAGTTCGTTGCGTTGACGCCGGCGGAGGCGTCAGGTGAATCGGTGCCGCGCTCGGTGTTCAGATCGAAGTCGATCAGCGGTGTGATCGAGGTCTTGACGGGCGCGCTCGCGAACGTCGGGTCGTTGTAGTACGCGACCTGCAGCACCGGCAGTTTCACGTCGAAGCCTCCTGTCAGCGCCTGCGTTTCCGAGGTCTGCCACGGATGGCCGTCCGGGTAGATCGTCCCCTGGAACGGCGTCGCCGGTTCGACCGTCGCGGGCGCATCGGGCACCTGCCCCCAGTGGAAGCGGGTATTGGTGCGGCCGATCATCAGTTCCCAGACGATAAAGCCCGTCGTGCCGCCGTAGTTCGCGACGATGCCCGGCATCGTCTGTCCCGTCGTACCCGGGAAGCCGCGTTGCAGCGTCTCCGAATTGAGCGCGCTGATGTTGCTGCCGTTGACCGGGCCCGTGTACGGATTGCCGTACGGATGGAACGCGTAGAAGTCCGAAAAATAGCTGCCTTCGTCTTCCTGCACCTGCGGCGCGTTGATCGGCTGCGTCGCGCCCGCGTTGAGGATCGCGATGCGCGCGTCGTTCATCAGCACCGCGCGCGTGTTCTGCAGCGCGCCGTTGCCGCTACAGCCGGGCTCGTTCATCGTCTCCCAGAAGATGATGCGCGGGTCGTTGCGATGCGGCGCGACGAAGTCGGTGATGTAGCTCGCGAGGTTCTGCTTGTAGGTGACCGCGGCGTTCGACGCGCTCGGCTGGAAGTACGCCTGCTCGACGGGCGTGCCCGGCGACTGCACCCACCGGCTGTTATGCACGCCCCAGATCGGCGCGGCCTGCGGGCCGTATTGCGGGTTCGCGTTCCAGCAGTCGTCGTAGAAGATCGGCGAGACCTTGATGCCGTGGCGCGCGGCGATCTTCAGCAGGTTCTCGAACTTGCTCAGGAATGCCACACGATCGTTGGCCCACACGAGGTAGTGCAGGTACACCGCGATCGTGTTCATGCCGTACGTTTGCGCGTAGGTCAATTCGCGGTTGACGATCTCGGGATCGTAGTTCTCCCAGAAGTCGATCGCGTTGACCGCATTCGACGGGGTGTAGACCGCGCCGACCACTTTCGAGAAATCGTAGCTCGGCGAGGTCACGGTCGGATAAGTGTGGATCGTGATGTTGCTGAACGTCGCGCCGACACCGAAGCGCCGCAGCCCGAAGCTGCCCGACTGGAACACCGTGGGCAGCGCGTTGGTCGCATCGTTCACACTGACGATGCGCTGGCCGTCGAGGTCGACCGTGATCGCGGTGCCGCTCGTCGTGACCTTCAGGTGATGCGTGCTGCCGCCGACGACCGAGGCGACCGGATACTGGATGAAATTGGTCCAGCTGTTGTTCTGTCGGCCTACCACGAGCGAGTGGCTGCCCGTGTCGAGGCCGATGAAGTAGCCGGTCAGGCTGTCCGGGCCGCCCGCGCTCGGGTTCGTCGTGCGCACGATGAAGCCCGCGTTCGCCGCGCCCGTGCCGACCGGCGCGGTGACCGTCACGTCCGCTTCGTACGAGGCCGTGGCGTAGGTGCTGGCGAGCGCGACGGTCTTGTCGCCGGCGCCGGTGCCGTTGGTGGGCGGCGCGTCGATCGTGATCGTCGATGGACTCGCGCCCGCGCGCCACGTGTCGGTCGATCCCGGCGCGAGGTAGCTCGTGAAATCGCCGAATGAGAGCGTGGTCGTCGAGACCGGCGCGGGCGGTGCGGGCGGCGTGTAGGACACGAGGTTGAGGGTCGGGTCGGCGATCACGAGCGGGGGCGTGGTCGTCTTCATCCCGAGCGGAATCGTTTTAGCTGCCTTGAATTCTTTTTGCACATCGGCCGCGTCGGCCGAAGCTGCGGCGGCCGCCGAAGCCGAGGACGCCGCGGTGGCGTCGACCGCATTGACCGCGGCGGCTTGTTTGTTCGCGGAAGCGGAGGCACTCGGCGAACCGTCGTTGCCACCGCACGCGCTCAGCATGGCGAGTGTCGTCGCCAGCACAAAGTAATTGCGCACCTTTATCTCCTGAGGTCCCCGCTTAATTGATGGTCATAATTATTATTAAATATGCATACGGTTGATCGCTCTGTAAGCGATGCCGTAAGGATGCAGAAATAGGTATGAATAATATTATTAGTTGAGACACCTAGTATCAGTGAATACCCTTAATTGTCAGATTAGGGGTCAACGGGTTAAGCGCGCGAGGGGACGCGGCAAAGCGGCAATGCGCTTTGAATTGCGCACTGGGTTGCGTATCAGGTTGCTTATCGGGTCGCTTATCGGGTTTATCGCGACAGAGGCCACCGTGTCTGCGGAGGCGGCGGGCATAATCGGGTTTCCGTCGCAGGCGCGCGGCAGGTTCGCGCGCGATGGCTCGACACACGACTCGGCGCATTGCCGTGCCGCTCACAGGAAAACCCATGCCGCCTGTTGTCGCCGTCCGTCCGGGCGCCGTGCCGCTACGCAGCGTTGCGCTGATCCTCGTTTCGATGTTCTGCTTTGCGCTCGTCGACGCATTGGCGAAATCGCTCGCGCTCGCTTATCCGGCCAACGAAGTGACGTTTTTCCGCATGCTGTTCGGGCTGTTTCCGGCGGTGGCGATGTGCATGCGCGGCAAGCCGCTCGCCGCGCGTTTGCGGCAACTCGACGTGCGCGGGCAGACGCTGCGCGCGCTTACGCTGCTCGGCGCGTCGGGGCTGTTCTTCGCGGGTCTGCCGTATATGCCGCTCAGCGAAGCGGTGGCGATCGTCTATTCGGAGACCTTGCTCGTCATCGTGCTTGCGCCGTTGCTGCTGAAGGAAACGCTCAAGCCGCGCGATGCGTTGGCCGCGGCGGTCGGCTTTGCCGGCGTGCTTTTCGTGGTGCGCCCGGATGGCACGCATTCGAGCTGGATCGGCCCCGTGCTGCTGATATCGAGCGCATTGTGCGGCGCGCTCTCGATCATCCAGATCAAGCGCATTCGCGCGAGCGACGATTCGGGCACGACCGTGCTGTACTTCACGATGGTCGGCACGATCGTGATGGGCGCTTCGCTGCTTTTCGCGTGGCGCACGCCGTCGTTCGACGCACTCGCGATCATGGCGCTGCTCGGCGCGTTTGCAACCGCGGGGCAACTGCTGATGACGATGGCGTTCCGCGAGGCCGATGCCGGCGCGCTCGCGCCGTACAACTACACGAGCATCGTCTGGGCCGCGTTGTTCGGCTATGTCGTGTGGGGCGAGACGATCGGCGCGATATCGCTGCTCGGCATCGCGTTGATCGTCGGCAGCTCGATTGTGGTCGCGATGCGGCGGCGCAAGCCGGAAGAAGGGCCGCTCGTGTAGCGGGCGCCGTCGTTCGCGGATTGCATCCGCTGCGTTAGCACTTTCGCCGGTGAGTTGATCGGCCGCGCGGCGTGCGGTCTCTCACTATCACGCCGCGTCCCTGAAAAAATTCAGCGCAACGATACGGCGAGCCGTGCGAACGTGGCTTCGTCGGTGCGATCGAAAGCGAGCGGCGTGACCGACACACGGCCTGCCGCGACCACCGCCGTTTCGCTGTCCGGATCGTTCGCGCGCGCGCCGCGCTGAAAGCGCAGCCAGTGATACGCCATGCCGCGCGGGTCGACCTGCGGCAGCACGTCGATATCTTCGACGAGCCCGACGCCCTGCCGGGTCGGCGTGAGCGGACCGGCATCGGCCGCATCGACATCGGGGAAATTGATGTTCAGGCAGGTCGGGGTGCTGTGTTCGATGGCGAGCAACTGGCGGATCACGCCGGGCGCGAGCGTACGCGCCGTATCCCAGCGCACGCGTTCGCGATCGCGGAAGGTCTGGCTCAACGCGAACGACGGCAACCCGAGCAGCAGGCCGGTCATCGCCGCGCCGACCGTGCCCGAGAACATCGTTTCGACGCCGAGATTGCCGCCGCGATTGACGCCCGAGAGCACGAGCGTGGGCGGCGCCTCGCGCATCAGATGACGCACGCCCATCACGACGCAATCGCCGGGCGTGCCCGTCACGCCGAAACGGCGCTCGCCCTGGCGGCTCACGCGCAACGGCGAATGCAGGCTGATCGAATGCGACGTACCGCTTTGATCGTGCTCGGGCGCGACCACCCAGACTTCGTGTGCGAGCTCGGCGGCCACGGCTTCGAGCACGGCGAGGCCGGGCGCGTCGATACCGTCGTCGTTCGTCAGCAGCACTCGCGGCACTTTGGATTCGTAAGCGGACATCGGGTCAATCTCCTCTGGATCGGTGGATGAATCGTGTGGGATTCGTGTGTGATTGGGTTAGATGAAGACGCTCATTATCCGGCTTTCGTCCGGCGCGCGTACGATGGCGATGTCTATTACCTTGACTATCACCCCAACGATCACCCGCGCGTCGCCGCGCACGCGGCATGCGTTTCCACCATACCGATGCAGGACAACCGCCATGCAGATAGAACCGTTTGAGATTGCGATTGCTGACGAGGACATCGACGATTTACGCGGCCGCATCCGCGCGACCCGCTGGGCGCCGGCCACGCCCGCGCCTGCTTGGCGGCAGGGCGCCGACCCGGCATGGCTGCGCGAACTCGCGACGTATTGGGCCGAACACTTCGACTGGCGCGCGGCCGAACGCAAGCTGAACCAGATGCCGCAATTTCTCGCCGAGGTGAACGGACAGACCGTGCACTTCGTGCATCGGCGTGGGGTGGGTTTCGAGCGCGGGTCCGAGCACGCGCCGCGGCCTTATCCGCTTGTCATCACGCATGGCTGGCCCGGCTCGTTCTTCGAGTTCCGCGCACTCATCGACCAGTTGTGCGACCCGGCCGCGTTCGGCGCGGATCCCGCCGATGCGTTCGATGTGGTGGCGCCGTCGCTGCCCGGTTTCGCGTTTTCTCCGGCGCCCACGCAACCGGGCACCTCGGCGTTTCAGGTGGCCGATCTATGGGCCTCGCTGATGCGCGGGCTCGGCTACGAGCGGTTCGGCGCGCAGGGCGGCGATCTCGGCGCGGGTGTGTCGCTCGCGCTGGCCGCGCATCATTCGCAGGCGGTCGACGGCGTTCATCTCAACTTTCTGCCGAGTTCATACGAACCGGCGATCGGCGCGGCTGCGCAACCGCTCACGCAGGCCGAGGAAAACTATCTGCGCGAGAAGAACGAATGGGGCGCGCTCGAAGGCGGTTACGCGCATTTACACGCCACGAAGCCGCTGACCGTGGCCGCGTCGCTCAACGATTCACCGATGGGCCTCGCCGCGTGGATCGGCGAAAAGTTTCGCGCATGGAGCGATTGCGGCGGCGACATCGAGAACGTGTTTTCGAAAGACGAGCTGCTCACCAATATCTCGCTCTACTGGTTCACGCAGTGCATCGGCCCGGCCATGCAGATGTACTGGGAAAACCGCCTGCAGCCGATGAATTTTTCCGGCGGCCAGCGCCTCACGCCGCCGGTTGGTTTTGCGGTGTTTCCGAAGGAGATCAATCATCCGCCGCGTAGCTGGCTCGAGCGGACATGCAACGTCGTGCAATGGAGCGAGATGCCCAGCGGCGGCCATTTCGCGGCGATGGAGAAACCCGCTTTGCTCGCGGCCGAGATTCGCCGGTTTTTCAGGCCGTTGCGTGAGAAGACCTTCGCCGCGCGGCCTTCGGGACGGTAACGGATCGAACGGCATTGCGAACCTGTTCGACAAAAACCTTGACGCCGCGCCGTGAGCGTCTATAGTTCACCACATGGTGAAGTGTCCAGTCAGTCAACTCGATCGTACGTTTGCCGCGCTCGTGGATCCCACGCGGCGGGCCATCCTCGCACGTCTCGAACGCGAGCCCGGCCTGTCGATCACGGAAATCGCGCGTCCGCTGCCGCTGAAGCTGCCGGCGGTCATGAAGCATCTCGACGTGCTCAGCGATGCCGGCCTGATCTCCCGCGCGAAGAGCGGGCGAACCGTGTCGGTCGAACTCGTTGCCGGTCCGATGGAAGAGGCGATGGCGTGGCTCAGGCGCTATGAGCGTTTCTGGTCCGCGAGTCTCGACCGGTTTGCCGATTTTGTCGAAGGGGAAACCGAATGATGAAAGAGAAGCCCAGCCTGACGATCGTGCGGCGCCTGAAGGCGCCGCCGGCGAGGGTATACGCGGCATGGACGCGTCCCGACCTGATGGTGCGTTGGTGGGGGCCCGACGGCGGCCCGGTACTCAGCGCCGAGGCCGATCCGCGCGTGGGCGGGCGCTTTCGCGTGGTATTCCAGACGTTGAACGGCGAGACGCACGACTGCCGTGGCGAATATCAGGAGGTCGAACCCGATCGCAAGCTGGTGTTCACGTGGCAGTGGGTCACGATGCCCGAGAGGCGCTCGCTCGTCACGATCGTGCTGCGGGAGATCGAGGAGGGCACCGAGCTGAATTTCACTCACTCGCAGTTCTTCGACGAAGCCGCACGCGACGGCCACCAGATCGGCTGGACCGGCTCGTTCGAGAAGCTCGAACGGCTGATGGACGAGCTGGCGAACGAGGTTCGCTGAAGCAGGTCATTGAGGTGGCTCACTGAAGTGGCCCACTGGAGTGGGCCACCGGAGTGACTCACTGAACCCGGCCACTGAAGCGGCGCACTGGAGCGGGTCATCGAAGCCGGAACGGAATCGCTGCTGCATTACTTCGGAATCCTATCAACTCACACCAAGGTCGAACATGAAGCTCTATTACGCTGAAACCCTCGCTCCCCGCAAAGCGTGCGCGGTGGCTGGCTACCTGGATTTGCCGATCGACTACGTGTTCGTCGATCTAAGTCAAGGCGAGCAGATGAAGCCCGACTATCTCGCGATCAATCCGAACGGCAAGGTGCCGAGCCTCGTCGACGGCGAGCGCAAGCTCTGGGAGGCCGACGCGATCGTCTGCCATCTCGCGCAGCGCGCGGAATCGGGGCTCTGGCCGCGCGATGCGCAGCGGCAGGTCGAGGTCGTGCGCTGGATGAGCTGGAATAGCCAGCATCTGTACCGGCACGCGGCCTCGCTTTACTTCGAACACCTGATCAAGCCGTGGATCGGTCTCGGCGCTCCCGACCAAGCGAAGGTTGCCGAGGCCCAGGGGTTCTTCCGCAAGCATGCGGCCGTGCTCGATCAGCATCTGAAGGGGCGCAAATGGCTGCTCGGCAACGATCTGTCGGTTGCGGATTTCTCGGTCGGCGTCACGTTGCCGTACGCGCAAAGCTCGGCGATGCCGCTCGACGAATTCCCGGAGGTACGGCGCTGGCACGATCAGTTGAACGCTTTCGAGGCGTGGCGCGAACCGTTTCCCGCGCGCCTGGAACCGGCCGCGGCGCACGCGTGAGGAGCGGATCATGTGCTGCACCATCGTTGTGCTGACGATGACCCTGCTGGCCGCCTGGCGCGGCCTCTCGACGACGTTCGCGGGACGGCTGCGCCGCTTGGCGTTCGTGGCTGTCGCGATCGGCGCGGCCGGGGCGTCCGCGATGGCGGCCGACCAGTTCGCCGAGGCCAACGCCGGGTCCGCGTCGTGGGCCGCGCGCCTGAGCGGCGTGCCGATCTGCGCGCATCTGCTGCGGTAGCGCGTGGTGTGTCGCGGGGATTATCGTATTCGCACTGCAGCATGGCACGAAGTCTCCGGGCTGCAGGTGAATCGCGTACGCGCGCGACGCCTCACGCCATGACACACGGGCCAATCACGCGCCTTTCGATTCGCATACACATTGCGCCCGGCGTCGCCATCCCCACGACGAGATATACCCGCCACGGCGACATACACGACCCAACGCGGGAATAAAACCCGCACAACGCCAGTCATGCCTCATGAACCGGGCCGCAAGAGCCGCGGGACGCTCCCGCGGCCGCTGCTGCGAGCCCTTATCGTGAGGTCATCATGTCGTCACATCCTTCATTCGATCCGGCGCGTCGCGGCGCGCTGAAGTGTCTTGCGTTCGGCGGACTCGGCACCGTTTTCATGCTGTCGGGCGGCGTGCTCACGCCGGTCGAACTCGCGCTTGCCGCGGGCACGAAAACCGCGTCATCCACGGCCGGCGTGCCGCTGTTTCTGCAGATCAGCGACACGCATATCGGCTTCAACAAGGAGGCCAATCCCGATGTCGCGGGCACGCTGAAGCAGACGATCGACTTCGTCAACGCGATGCCCGCGAAGCCCGCGCTCGCGATTCACACCGGCGACATCACCCATCTGTCCAAACCCGCGGAGTTCGATCTCGCGGCGCAACTGCTGTCGGGGCTCAGCATTACCGAGCTGCACACGGTGCCGGGCGAACACGACGTGACGGACGGCCCAGGCGCTGAATACTTCAACCGCTTCGGCAAGGCATCGGACAACCGCGGCTATTACAGCTTCGATCATCAGGGCGTGCATTTCGTCGGCCTCGTCAACGTGATGCATTTCAAGCCGAACGGCCTCGGCGGTTTTGGCGACGAGCAGCTCGAGTGGCTCGAAAACGATCTCAAGGGACGCTCGTCGAGCACGCCGGTCGTCGTGTTCGCGCACATGCCGATGTGGACGATCTACGCGCCCTGGGGTTGGGGCACCGGGGATGCGGGGCAGGCCATGAGCTACCTGAAGCGCTTCGGCTCGGTGACGGTGCTCAACGGGCACATCCATCAGATCGTGTCGAAGGTCGAGGGCAATGTCACGTTCCACACCGCGCGCTCGACCGCGTATCCGCAGCCAAGCGCCGGCAACGGCGACGGCCCGGGGCCGCTGAAGGTCGCGAGCGACCAGTTGCCGAAGATGCTTGGCGTCACGAGCGTCAGCATCGCGCGCCATCCGCTCAAGGCGACGCTCGACGACGCGACGCTGGCGTGACGCCCGCCTTTTCACGCTCAGGAGATCAATCATGCAAACGAATTCAGTGGTTCGTGCGCTTCTCACTCTGCCCGGCGGCCTCGTGATTTTCGCGGCAGCGGTGGGGCTGAGCGCGGCGCAAACGCCGGCGCGGGAGCAAGCTCAGGTTCAAGCTCAAATGCCGATGCACGCACCGGAGCACGCGCAATCGCAAGCCCCCAACGCCGTGGTCATCAAGAACTTCATGTTCACGCCGATGGCGCTGACCATCAAGGTCGGCTCGACGGTGACGTGGAAGAACCTCGACGGCGAGCCGCATACCGTCGTCAACGACGCCGGCATGTTCCGCTCCGCAGCGCTCGATCAGAACGATACGTATCAGTTCAAATTCGACAAACCGGGCGTGTACAAGGTGTTTTGCGGTATCCATCCGAATATGAGGGAGACGATCACCGTGCAATGAGCCGCTCAACGAGCGGCGCTTTGCTCACGCGGTATGCAGTTCGCTCAGCCGGCACAGCAGAATGCCGTAGCCGGTCAGATGCCCGAGGTACACGCTCGTAAACACGCTGAACGCGGGCAGATCCTCGATCAACTGACGCAGATCTTCCATCTGCAGCGGCGGCGCGGCCAGTGGCGGACGTTCGACCCGCAGGTCCGCCGCTTCGGCCAGTTGCCGGTGCACGGCGGCGAGCTTGCCGAGCCGTGCGAGAAACGCCTCGCGCCACGCGGCATCGAGTGCGGCGAACTGGTCATGGAACGTGTCCATGGTCTCCAGAAAATTGACGAGCGTATCGAAGGTCTCCTGATAGCACGCGAATACCGGCAGCCGCGCCTGGTTGCGCTTCAGATGAGGCGAGACCCATGCCTGCTCGAGGTCGACTTTCAGCAACTGGTGCGCCTGCTTGAGGTTCGTGCTCACCGTGCGCAACTGCGTAGTGGCAGGCTTGATCTGCGACTTTTCCAGCTTGCCCGCAGCCAGTTGCGCGACGATTCCGCTCGCCTGCTCGTTGCCGTCGTTGACGAGCGTGTTCGCCCAGTAGCCGTGATCGGGCGGAAAAGCGATCTGCTGGATCAGGAAGCCGAGGAGCATGCCGAGCACGACGCCGATCAGGCGTTGTTCGAGCAGCGGAATATGTTCGCCGGTATAGAGCACGAGCGTGATCGGCACGGTGATGCTCGTCATCTGGAACAGCGACGGCCGTAGCGCGACGATGCTGAAGATCACGAGCGGCAGCAGCGCCGCGCCGAGCCACAGATGCGGCGCGGTGAGCCAGATCAGGAGCGTGCCGATCGGCATTGCCACCACGTTGGAGAGAACGCGCTTGTAGAAGTAGCTTCTGGCCGCTGAAATCGAGCTTCCAAGCGCCAGGGTCAGCATCGTCGACCCGGCGAGCGGCACGGCCGCGTCTGGATAACCGAGCAGATAGGGGATGCCGAAACCGATCCACAGACCGAGCGTCAGCTTCGTGTACTTGGCGGTTTCAGAAAGAGAAAAACGCGCGAGCGCGCGGCGAAAAGGCGTGAGTGGTTTGTGCTGATACGCGTTGGACATGATTTCCAGACTGACCGATGACGTTAAGCCAGGTGCGCCCCGCATCTCGCGAATGCGCGGACATGACCATACCACTACGCGCGCACTGTTTCAGGAATCTGAATAGTAGCCGCTGGAGGGCATGTCAGTATGGGCAATTCCGGACCCACGACTGAAGGGCGGCCGTCATGAACGTCGCGTTCTGGGCATTGATCGCGTGTGGCCCCGCCGTGCTGTGCGTCCGCGTTCCCGAGACGGTTTCCATCAAAGGCCGTGGCGGCGCTACGGCTTCATTAGCACGGACGTCGCGGGAACGTTGGTTGCCCAGTTGCTCGGCAGAGGTGCGGCGAACAGATTTTCCGAACGGTATCGCGCTATCTTCCACACCTCGTCCACGCACCGGAACATGTTGTTGAGCCGGCTGGAGCGGAGCACCGACGAGCCATCGTCGAAAATCCACGGCTGGAAATGCACCCATTGCCCATCAGCGGTATCGCCATGCACGTGAATCTGTTCACACGTCAGATAGTGGCAATTGAAGATCATGGCCGGATCTTTCGGCTGGAAGAAGCGCTCGAAATGACGGGCGATCTGCTCGTGCCCGAAACTTGCGCCGAATTGATTGTCGTAATACACACCCACGCCTTCCCAGCACGCATCCTTGCTGAACAGGCCGACGATCTCGCTAATCCGGCCGGCCATATCGAGTCCCTGTTCCGGCAACGGTATGTCGCAAAGCAACATGTAACGCGCCATGATGCGGCGGATATCCGCTTCGGCCCGCAACTCGCGCACGGATTCCTTCAGTGCCTGCAGTTCCTTGAGCAACGATTCGTTTTCCATTAAGTGGTAGCTCCCTATTGGGTCGAACCCGATTGAAAGGGTTGGCAACATCGAGTTGGTGTACTGAACCGCGTGCGGAAATGCCTCATTAAAGTGAGCAGACCTTATTCGAACCCTGCACGCGCTGCATTTAAAATGGGTTCTAGTACTGCGAAGGCGTTGTTGTTCCGAAAGCGGAATGTTCGTACTCATTTTAAGACCGTCGTCAAAGCCGATCCAATTCATTTATGAAATGTGCCGTATTCGTCGCGCTTATGGTCGCGCGGCAATGGAGAAAGCGGGAGAACTCCAGCAGGCCGAATACGAAATCATTAGCGGGCACGCTCGCCGTCAGACCGACCCATGCTACACTCGTAGCCAGAAGATCCATCAAATTTCCATAGAGGGTGGCGAGTGCAAAGGAGACCCAGGATGCACCGCTTTCGTCAGGTTCTGCTCCGAATACGTTAAGCGCTTCGCACGGATAAATGCGAAGAATGTCGATCAGAAAAAAAAGCTCGGCTCACTATAAATGGCACTAATAGGGAGAAGGAAACTTTTTCGATTGCAGCGCCGTGGTTATCGGTGTGAAACGGTTGAGTGTTCAATGACTAGCCTGGCGGCCGTCGCGAGCACGCTTGCGGTATTGAAGATCCATGCTGGCGCAATCGGTGGAGGCTTTCTCGACAAGCGGCAAAGGAACGACTCGATGAACCCCTTCGAGAACCTGAGGTATCGAGGCTCATGAAGCATGTCAACATGGCGAGCGTCGACCTCAATCTCCTCAAGACGTTTCTGGCGATCTGGGAGTTGCGCAGCCTGACCGCAGCGGCTGACCGGCTGCACCTGAGCCAACCCGCCGTCAGTCATGCGCTGCGACGCCTGCGCGAGATTTTCGACGACCCGCTGTTTGTGCGCACATCGATCGAAATGGTGCCGACGGAAGCGGCGGCGCGGCTTCACGGCCCGATCGACCACGCACTCGGCGTGATTCACGATGCGTTGCAACAGCACTCCAATTTCGACCCTTCGGCCGCAACAAGGACGTTTTACCTCTCCATGTCGGACGTGGCTGAGCAGTATGTGCTGCCTGTCCTGATGGAGAAGCTCACGTGTCTCGCACCCCATGTGCGCATCGAAATCCGCCAGATGCCGATCGCCGATCTCGGTGCGGCGATGCGAGGCGGCGAAGTGGATATCGGGTTCGGTTATCTCCCGGGACTGAGCGACGAGTGCGTGAGCTCGATGCTCATGGAAGACGAGTTTGTCTGCATGCTCCGCGAGGAACATCCGTTCGGTGGGAACGAACTCACGGTGGCGGATCTGAACGCGCTTCAGTATATCTACGCGGAAACCGACGCGACCGGGCACAATCTTGCCGAAGCGGCACTGCGCAGGGCCGGCGTGCGGCGCAACGTAACGCTCAAGCTGCCGCATTTCACCGCCGCTCCGCATGTCGTGTTGCGCACCGATCTCGCGCTCATCATTCCGCGTACTGTCGCGCAGGCGATGAACCGGAACAGAACGTTCAAGCTGATGCCTCTGCCGATCGAGATGCCGTCGATCGATGTAGGCGTATATACCCATAAACGTTTCGCCTCTGATCCGGGCATTGCCTGGATATCGTCGTTGCTGTGCGGCCTCATCGAGCGCGATACGCAATTGAACCCGGGATAGGCTTGTCAATCAGCATACAAGTTAGAGGTAAGAAAATGGTTTCGCTCGATCATATCGATCTCAATCTTCTGAGAGTCTTTCATGCCATCGTCGAGGAGCGCAGCCTGACGCGAGCCAGCGAGCGTCTCGCGCTGTCGCAGCCTGCGGTGAGCTATTCGCTCAGCAGGTTGCGAACGCTGTTCGACGATCAACTGTTCATTCGCACACACGCCGGCATGCAACCGACACCGATCGCACTCGAACTCGCGGCGATCGTGGGCCGCGCGCTCGATACCATGCGCGAGGCGTTGCATTATGCCGAATCATTCGATCCGCTGGTGAGTACACGTACATTCCGACTATCGTTGTCCGACGCGGGTGTGGTGGCGTTTCTGCCGGCTATTTGCAAGGCACTGAGCGAGCGGGCACCGCGCATCAAGTTGCGTGTGCAGCCGCTGCCGGTCAACGAAATTGCGGACGCGTTGCGCTCCAGCACGCTCGACTTCGCGATCGGCAATCTACCGGAGCTGATGTCACGCACGCGGCATCAGGTCTTGCTCGAGGAAGATTATGTCTGCATGACTCGTCGCCGGCCCGGGTTGCCCGCCGGCAGCAAGATAAGCCTGAAGCAGTTCGTCGAGGCATCGCACGTCAAGGTGCACTCGCTCGAACACAGCCATTACGCGCTGGATGACGCGCTACGTGTACACGGTGTGGGCCGCGATATCGCGCTTGAAGTGCCGTACTTCTTTGCGTTGCCCAACGTCCTGATGGTGACCGATCTATATGCGACTGTACCCAAGCGTCTTGCGTACATCCTGAACAAGGCCGACACATTCCAGATCTACGAGTTGCCGGTACAGTTGCCGTTGGCCTCGGTCGCCATACACTGGCACGAACACTTCGACGGTGAGGACGGCATGGTGTGGATGCGAAATCTACTCGCTGAAACGGTGAATTCGTTCGGCTAGTCCGTTGTCGACTCAGCCGGTTCGGCAGAAAGCTCACGTGAGGCTCACGTGAACCGCAACAACGTGAGCCACCACAGGACCGGAACCCGGTTCAGCCGTTTCGGTCCACGGGTATTCAGGTGCGCACGCGAGTCTCGCGTGTGAACTGCAGCGTAATGAGGGTAATCAACGCCATCAGAATAAGAAATACGGACACCGGCCAATATGCACTGAAATGCATGAGCAGCGCAGTGGCGATCAACGGCGACATTCCGCCCGCGAATATCGACGAGATTTCGTGCCCGAGAGCTACGCCCGAATAACGCACTTCAGTACTGAACAACTCACTGACAAGAGCGGGCTGCGTTCCGATCATGGCGGCGTGGCTTATCGCAGTGCCAAACACCAGCGCGAGATAGATGAGCGGCGTCGACTGTGTGTTGATTGCCCAGAAGATCGGGAATGCCAGTAAAAGAAGAGAGGTCGCGCCGATCATATAAATCCGGCGGCGGCCGAAATGGTCCGAAAGACGGCCCCACATGAGCATTGCCGGCATTTCGACCAACATGGCGATCGTGACGCCAAAGAGCATCGTCGAGGCGGGAATGCCGATGTGCTTGCCGTAGACGAGAGAAAACGCCAGGAAGATATAGGCTCCGCCGCTTTCGGCGATACGCAGGCCTATCGAAATCAGGATTTCTTTCGGATGCCGTTTGATCGCGTCCAGAACGGGCATATGCGACGTCTTGCCCTGTTGTTCCATGTGTTTGAACTCGCGGCTTTCCGGCAGATGAGTACGGATATAGACGCCCACTGCGAAGATGATCAGGCTCGCAAGGAAGGGCAGCCGCCAGCCCCAAGCGAGGAATTGTTCATGGGGGATCGTTTGCGCCGCGAGGAATGCGCCGGACGACAACACGAAGCCGCCGCCAACGCCCAATTGACTCCATGCCGCGTAGTAACCGCGTTTTTCCTCGGGAGCGTTTTCGCTGAGCATCAGTACGCCGCCGCCCCATTCGCCTCCCGACGCGATGCCTTGCAGCAACCGCAACGCGACGAGCAGAACGGGTGACCATAGTCCCACTTGCGCGTAAGTCGGCAACAGGCCGATGGCGAATGTCGCCATGCCCATGATTAGGAGGGTCCAGACCAGCGACGTCTTGCGACTGAAGCGGTCGCCAATGTGTCCGAATAGCGCGCCGCCAAGTGGTCTCGCGACGAAGCCTATTGCAAACGCTCCGAATGAACTGAGTGTTCCCACCAGGGGATCGGCATTAGGAGGAAAAAAGAGTTGACCAAAAACCAATGCGGCTGCCGTGCCGTAGACAAAAAAATCGTACCATTCCATTGCGTTGCCCACGACCGAGGCAACGACGATTCGGGTGAGTGTCTTGTCTTTGACCATGGACGGGGCGTTTTCTGCGGCCGAAGGTTGCACGGATGCCATATGATTGATCGCAAAAGTGAGAAGTATTGTGACCTCGGGCTTGAGTCCGAGAGCCGCGCATGATACCGAGTGGCTATGTATCGTTCGAGTACGTCAAATCCGAAAAAATGGCTTTGAATGATCGAGTTTTTCTGATTCAGGTGCTTCTTCAACTTAGCCTGGCGTGGCAGGAATCCGCGGCACGTTCGAGTAGCATGGCAACGGCGCAGACGGTTTCATCGTCGTAGCGGCGGCCGACGATCTGCAGTCCGGCGCGCAGCGGCCAATCATCCACTGGAATCGGCAAGGACAAGGCGGGATGGCCTGACAGGTTGAACGGTCGAATAAGCGAGGTGATGCCGATGGCGGGAGCGCCGGCGCGCACCGCGCTGATCGTAGGCGGAAACGTCGGCATCGTCGGCAAGACGAGCACGTCCAGACCATCGTCAGGAGCGAGCAGCATGTCCACTTGCGAGGTGAAGCGCTCACGTACCGATTCCGCTCGTTCAAGTGCCTCGCCGGTGATTTCGCCGCCTCGTACCAGACGCGTTTCGATATTCGTGCCGAGCACGCCGCGTCCTAGCAAGTGTCTGCACGAGGTGAACATCTCGTGGTCGATTATCGTCAGGCCGGCGTCGAACGCGTCGCGCATCATCGGCAACTCGACGTCCACGCATTGAATGCCGGCTCGCGAGACGGCCTCGGTGATTGCAGCTTCGATCGCGGGTTCGGCAAGCCCCTTGAGCCGGCCTATTCGATACGGCCGATGCTTCCCGGTTTCATTGCCTGAATGCGAGCCTGCAATATCGAAATCGGGGGCGATTGCGCTCATCACCTCGACAAGCACGCTCATCCTGTCGGCGAGTGGACCCACGCAATCCAGCGTGGATTGCGTGGGCCAGACGCCGGCACGGCTCACGCGTCCGAAGGTGGGCTTCAAGCCGATTACGCCGCAGCATGCCGCGGGCGCTCGAATCGAGCCGCCCGTATCCGTACCCAAAGCCGCATCGGCCAAACCCGCTCCGACCAGCGCGGCGGATCCGCTCGACGACCCGCCGGGCACGCGTTCAGCCGCTTGCGGATTGGTCGGCGTGCCGGTGTAGTCGTTGATCCCCGTCATGCCATAGGCGAGTTCGTGCATGTTGGCTTTGCCGACGATTTGCCAGCCTGCCGAAAGCAGGCGCGCGACGATTTCCGCATGCTTGCCGGCGGGCGGAGCGTTCGCGAATGCGTGACTTGCAGCCGTGGTCGGAAAGCCGGCAATGTCGATGGAATCCTTGATGGCAATCGTGCGACCGGGTTCTCCTAGTACGAATCGTGTGATGAACTCATTCATGTCATGTACTCCGAGCGTGGGATTGCTCAACACAGGCGTCCGCACGCGGTTCACGAACGATTTGCAGTATGGGCATGGAGAACTGAGTGTCAGAGTAGAAAGCCTATTGCGTCCAGTACATCGACCGAATTGACCAGGCGCGCAGTCTTGTCGAGGATGCGCGGTTGCGCACCGAGGTCGAGCCGATGCGTGAGATCGGTGGCAAAGACGGTATTGACTCCACGCTTGCACGCCACGATCACCTGCGCGGAGCGCACGGTGACGACTGTCTCTTCCACTGCCTCGAGCGTGAAGCGCGATACCGTGCGCACGGTACGCGCCGCAACGCTTGCCGCTGCGGAGTGCCCGCCACTCATCCGCTCGACGCGAAGTCGCCGCATCTTGGCGTTGTCGTAGATATAGTTGAGCGTTGCGGCAAAATCGGTCGTTTTGGGATCGATCGGCACGGTGTAGAACCCTTCGTTGCCCCACAGTGTCAGCCACTCCGTGTATGCCTTGTCGTCCAGCAGGCGCGCCTCGCGCCAGATCAGTTCCGCCGCAGCGGCCAGCAGATGTGTGGTCGGAGTCGTTTCGAGCGTTGTCATTTATTCTTGCTCCATCATTTTTCGCCACATCGCATAAAGTTCACGCATACCGGTTTCGTCAGTCGAATGCGCGGTCTTTTCTCCATTGTCCGAAGTGCGTTCGCGATTCATGCCGCGGTTGACCAGGATCGGTATGTCGGGGCCCGCATGCGAGCCGCGCTGCACGCGTTCCCAGGCTTCGGTATCGTCCGGACTGCCGAAGCCGAACGGACCCTGGAAGTGCTCATGAATACGCATGCGCTCACGGTTCGCGGCTTCGGGACCGCCGTCCATGCCGATGGATATCTGGCTGACCTCTGTCTCCTCGACGGAGACAGGACGTAGCACACGGATGAAGGCCATCGAGAGTGCAAGATTGGGAAACAGATTCACATTGAACCCGACACCGAATAGCGAACGTACGATACGGCGCGTTTGCTCCGGGCTATACGTTTTCAACAACTCCTCGATGAGTGCGTTAAAGCGCGTAGGCAGAGGATCACCGTTGTCCTGATCGAGATCGATCAACTCGGGCATCAGTACGGCGATGCTGTGGCCGTTGCCGAGGCCACGAACGAATGCCTTGTCGTTGTCCATGAAACTCGTCACGATCTTGTGCGTTTCTTCGTCGATCGATTTTAGCCACGACTTATGGACGACCGGGAAGTGATACAGGTCCGTCGTATTCTCGACCTGAATCTTCCAGTTGCCCTTGAACCTGAACTTGTGCGCGCCCGTCGTCTTGATCGGAAAGCCCGCTCCCTGTTTCATGAACAGATCGATCCACGGCTTGGCTCCCCCCAGGAAGTCTTCGAGCGGCTCCACGTCGTGATTGAAACTCGCGAAGATCAGCCCCTGGTAGCTCGAGGTTTTCAGATTGACCAGTGGTAAATCGCTTTTTTCGACGATGCCCTCATAACCGTCGCCATACGGCAGCGCGCGTAACGAACCGTCCAGCCCGTAACTCCAACTGTGATAAGGGCAGACAAAGCCCTTCGCGTTGCCCCTGTGTTCTTCGCATACTGTCGCACCGCGATGACGGCAACGGTTTTCCATCACATGCACGATGCGATCCTTGTCGCGTGCGACGATGACGGGCTGCCGGCCGATCATGGCCGTGACGAAGTCGCCGGGATTCGGCAACTCGCTTTCGTGAGCAATGCAAACCCATGTCTTGTAAAAGATTTTCTGGAGTTCGGCTTCGAACAAGGCGGGATCGTAGTACATCGATGGTGCGATGCGATCGGCTTCGGCGCGCTGATACAGTGCGCTGCAGTCGATGACCTGCGTTGCAGAGGTACTCATAGGGGAAAACTCTCTCTGTGGAAAGTGAAACCGTTGTGTGCTGGTTGAGATCAGATGCTTGAAAACATGATCCGGTCGTCGATTCCCTGAGTCAAATCGATCTTAATTTGATCGAAAACCAAACTGAACTTATAAAGCGAAGAAGATGATCCGTTGACGTGAACGATCAAGCGGTTGAATTCCGCAGGGGCTGATTGCTCGCGGCTCTGATGTGACAAGCTCAGCGCGGGATTTTCCCGGTGCGCCAACACGTCAGGATAACTACACATAAGACCAGCACCTCACGTCAGCCTGCCAACTCTACGAAGCCCCGTGGGGTTAGGGCATATTCATGCATCGCACCGAGTACATTCCCGGCTCGCTTCAGGTTTCGATCGTCGCTGCACTGCGTACTCGTTGCCAGATTCGCGAGCACCTTTTCACGGTAATCGGCAACGATTCGGCGGAGCGTCCAGTTTGGCCGGGGCGTTATGCTTGTGCTTCCCGGTCGCCGGGTGGTTGCTCTTGTGGACTTCGACGTGCTTCTCGACGGCGAGCTTGCGTGCTGCGGACAGCGTCAAATCAGCGTAGAGGCCGAGCGTCGATTCCTCGTGTTTTCCGCTTGGCCGCAAACGGAGTATCCAGGACGCTGTGCCTGTAGCAGAGCGCGTGAAGGTCGAGCCTCACCGTCAGCCTTTGCGGGACGCTGTTTTTCCTGGATCCGTCGCCTCAGTTCAGGATCTGACAAGGCATTCGTCCCGCGAGCGGTCATTGACCGGAACGATTGCCGTTTCGTCAGACGTTTCGCGTGCCGCGCGGGGTTTGAAACAGCAACCTTGAAGTCGGGCGAAAACTGATCCGTAGGCGCGGTTGTTGCATGCAAAACGGCGGTCCTATATGGCGCGTTTTGCGGAACCCGTGTCGCAGCGCGCGTAGAGGCGGACAGCACGGCTCGCGGTGGCGAGCCGCGTTGCAGCTTTTACCTGTTTTCCGCGATTTTTTTGTAGTCTGGCATCACGGCCAGCGGCGGCAGCGGTGACCGCAGTGACCGCATGTGACGTTTGACACACGCCGCCGCCGTGTTGCCGTCCGCCTGCAAGAGGATTACATTCATCGAGCAGCGCGTGCGGCGCGTCAGCCAGAAGTAGCACGTATTCCGGAGCGTATTGCGATGGCTACCGATTCCGACGATACCGACCTAAGTCAATCCGCGGCGGAAGGCCCGGATAGCGGTTTCGACGCGGATGGCCCACCCGCGACGGCCGCCGCGCCGCCGCGCTTCGGCCGTCTGGCGCTGTGCGTCGCGGCGGCGGGGGCGTTGGCCTTCGGCGTGATGGGCACCGTCGCGTATGGCGTCTGGTTCAACCACGATCAGCAGACGTATACGGAGGCGATCGCGGGCGCCCGCAAGGCGCTGGGCGGGCCGGGAGTGTCAGGAGCAAGCGGGGTGGTGGTGCCGGTGCAGGCAGCGCGCTCGCACGGGCAACCCGCCGCGTTGGCAGGGACTACAACGTCGGCGGGGCCTGTGCAGGGGCGGCAAGGCGGTAAGTCTGTCGCCGTGACGGCCGCCGCGCCCGCGACGTCGAACGCAACGAATGCAACGAACACGGCGACCCAGGTGGTGTCAGCGAGGCCACCCACCGTCGCGGCGCCTGGCACGGCGCCAGCGGCTGCGACACTAGCCGCCGCGGCAACGCCCGTTGCCCCGTCAGCCACACTCGAAGCGCAAGGCGAGGAGGGCAGTAAGGACGCCGTATGGTCCGGGCAGGTTCGACAGAAGCTGGCCGGCGCCAATCCGCCGGCCCCCGTGACTCCGCCCGCCAGACTTGCCGACGCCTCGCCTGAAATCTCACCCAACACCTTACCCGACACTCCGGCCGCTTCCATCGCACCCGCCTCATCGCCTCGCTCCACGCAGTACGTCGCGGACTCAGCCGATTCCACCAACTCCACCGATTCCGCAACGCAGTCCGCCGCCGGCAGCCCCGCGAGAGATATGAGAGACGCGCGGCCCGTGCCGCCGGAGCGGCGCGCTTCGTCGTCGAATGCGAAACACAGGGGCAATCTGTTTGCGCGTGTGGGGGCGTTCTTTCGACGTGTGAGCTATCGTCAACATGGCAGCAGACGCCAGCAACAAGACACCTATTCCCATCCCTGAGCACGTCGAGGGGTGGTCACGGGCTCGCGGCTCCGCTCGCGCGCGCGTGCCGGCGCGGCCCTTCAGGCCCGGTCCCGCGACCATCGCCGTGGCCGCGCTACTGTGTCTGCTGATCGGCCTGCTGTATCTGGCGCTGCAGATCCGTACGGTCTTTTCCGATCAACTCAAGCAGGAATATGCGGGCCTCGTGCTCGAAGCCGCTGAGCACGCCGAAAGCGCGCGCGAACAACTGGGCGTCTGGCAGAGCATGCCTCGCGCGGCGGCGAACGATGCCGCGCTCACAGCGGGCTATAACGCCGCACGCGCCGAATTCGCGCGGCGCTTCGCGTCGTTCGCGGCGCTCGTGAACGCGAGTCCGTCGCCCGCGCCGCACATTCCTGATGCCGCGTCGCCCAGTGCGGATGCGCATCCAGCCGCATCAGCCTCAGCCTCAGCCGCCGCGCTGCTCGACAACGTCTCCGCGTATTGGCGCGCGCAGCGCGATGCGTATAGCGCCGACGTGCGGCTGCGCGTGACGCGCGTCGCCTACACGCTGATTGCGTTGGCGGCGCTGCTGTTCTGCATGCTGATAACGGCGCTCGGCATGTACGCGAAACGCGACCGGCAACTGGCCGGCCAGTCGCACGAGTTCGAGCACGCTTCGCTGCACGATTCGCTGACGGGGCTGCCGAACCGCCGCAAGCTGCTGGCCGCGCTCGATGAAGCCGCGCTCGGTGCGAACGCCGAGTCGGTGGCGCATCGGATCGCCGTGCTGTATATCGATCTCGACGGCTTCAAGCAGGTCAACGATTCGTTCGGGCATCGCACCGGCGATGAATTCCTTGTGGCGGTATCGGCACGCTTTCGCGCGTCGGTGCGCAGGACCGATCTCGTCGCGCGGATCGGCGGCGACGAGTTCGCGGTGCTGGTGCGCTCGTTCTCGAGCGAACCGGAGCTGGCCGACATCGCGCGCCGCCTGATCGGCTGCGTCACGCACACCGACGAGCAGATGGCCATCGGCCTCGTGCGCGCGAGCATCGGCATTGCAAGCTTTCCCGATGATGTCGACGATCACAGCCGCCTTGTTGCCGTGGCCGATGAGGCGATGTATCGGGTCAAGCGCAGTGGGAAGAACGGGTTTGCGTTCGCCACGCAGATGGAGCGGGCGGCGGCGAAACGGACCGCCTGAATTCATTCTTTCTCGTTGACCCACTCCGTCAACTTTTCGCGCGCATTCAACTCGATGAACGACGGCAGCGCGCGCAGCCTGCGTATATAGCTTGCGAGATGCGGCCAGCCGTTCGTCGCTGGACGCGGCATGTTGCGCGTCCAGCGCATCAGCATGACCGCAAGCAGGTCGGCGGTGCTGAGCTTGCCGCCCACGAGATAGGCATGCCCTTCGGAGCAGTGCGCATCGAGCCGCTCGCAGGCCTGCTCGATGCGCCGCCGCGCAAGCGCGCGCACCGCGTCCGCGCCTGCGGCATCGCCGTCGCTGTCCGCGTAGAACCAGTCACGCATCGCGGGCAGCAGCGTGTTCGCGAGATAGATCATCCATTCGAGCCACGCGGCGCGATCGGCCGAGCTGGGAGCCGGGGCGAGGGCGGCGTCGGGATGCCGCTCGGCGAGCAGCATCAGCAGTGCGGTCGATTCGTGTCGTGCCACGCCGTCGACGATCAGCGTCGGTACCCGCCCGGCCGGATTGAGGCGCAGATAGTCGGGGTCCCGCTGCTGGCCCGCGTCGATGTCGACGAGGCGTGCTTCGAACGGCACGCCCATTTCGATCAGCATCCAGTGCACGGCCATGCTGGCCGCGCCGGGCGAGTAGTAGAGAACGTAGGACATGCAGGGCTCCGGGCATCGATGGTGGGATGGTGTGACTGGTCCCCTTTCAACCCGGGCGCGTCGCGGGCAAAAACCTCAAAGCCCGCTCAGCGCCCCCACTTCAATGCGCCGACTGCGTCTGCTCGGCCGAGCGCGGCTGCGTCACCGCGCTCACGATGACGAACACGATCAGGTTGACCGCGAGCGCGAGGATGCCGACGTTGACGTCCTTCAGCGGCTCAGGCAGGAACGGCATCAATTGCCCGACGCTCGAGTGCAGTAGCGTGGTGAGCGCGACCACCGCGACGCCGGCCACGATGCCGCAGAACGCGCCTTGTTTGGTCGCGCGGTTGCGCGGGAACAGGCTGCAGATCACCGCCGGGAACAACTGGGTCACGAAGTTGTAGCCCATCAGCAGCAATGCGACGATCGTCTCCCCGCCGTGCAGCGTGAAGCCGACCGCGACGAGCGCCACCACCGGCACGAGCATGCGGGCGAGCGTGGCCACGGTCGCATCCGACGCCTTGTGGTTCAGCATGCCGCGATACACGTCGTTGGCGAGCAGCGTGGAGGCCGACGTCAGGATCATCGAGCCCGGCACGAGCGCGGTCAGCACACCGGCCGCGCCGATCACGCCGACGAACCACGGGTCGAACGTCTGCAGCGACAGGCGGAACAGCGACAGGTCGATGTCGGCGCCCGTGAGGCCCGGCACGCGCAGCGTCGCCGCGAAGCCGACGAAGAACACGAACAGCAGGATCAGCTGATAGAGCGGCAGCACGGCCGCATTGCGGCGGAAGATCCGCTCGTCCTTCGCGGTGAAGATCGAGCCGAACGTGTGCGGCCACATGAAGAAGCCGAGCGCGGCCAGCAGCACGGTGGACTGGAACCAGATCACGCTCTGGCCTTTTGCGGGGAACGTGAGGAAGCCGGGGCGCGCGGCGTCGACCGCCCGGAACATCTCGCCAATGCCGCCGTAGTAGTGCAGCGGCAGATAGATGCCGAGGAACAGCACGATCGCGAGAATCAGCAGATCTTTCACGACCGAATTCCACGCCGAGCCGCGCACGCCCGACACGATCACGTAGGCCGTGACGACACAGGCGCCGATCCAGATCGCCGCCGTCGACGAAATCGCGCCGTACGAAACGGTCGCGACGATGATGCCGAGGCCTTTCAGTTGCAGCACGAGATACGGAATCAGCGCGGCCACGCCGACCAGCGCGACGAGCGTGCCGAGCGCCGGGCTGTCGTACTTGCGCGAGAAGAAGTGCGGCTGCGAGACGAGCCGGTGCGTTTTGGCGTAGCGCCAGATCGGCGGCAGCATCCAGTACGACAGGATGTAGGCGAGCGTGCCGTACGCGAGGATGTAGTAGACCGGCGCGCCCTTGCCGTACGCGAAGCCGCTGCCGCCGAGGAACGTGAAGGTCGTGTAGATTTCGCCGGCCATCAGCAGGAACACGAACGCGGTGCCGAAGCTGCGGCCGCCCACGCTCCACTGCTCGAGGCTCATGTCATGGCCGCGCCGTGCGCGCATGCCGAGGAGCAGCGCGCCGAGCGTGACGGCCGCGATGATGACGAGTGCGCTCATGGGCGAACCTCCTCGCCTTCGTCGGCGATCTGACGGTTGGAGGGATCGAGGCGGTAGACAATCGCCATGATGATCGAACTCAACACCACCCACATGACGATCCAGGCCAGCACGAACGGCATGCCGAGCACGAGCGGCTCGACACGATTGACAAACGAAATGCCGACCAGGATGCCGATGAACGGCAGTGCGGCAAGTACACGAAGCAGCATGTAGGCAACTCCTCGAACCAGTGAATATGTGTTGTTGAAAGTCCGGCTCCGCTGAAGACTTTATGCCTGATACTTCGGTCCCGTAAAGGGCTTCAAAATAAATGGGAGATTTCCCAAAGTTGCAGGCGCATCTTTCCGGCATGGATTGCTGCACTGCAAGGCGGGACGCGGATCATGGCGCGGAGCATGATTCGAGTTGCCGTACGCTGTCGCGCTTGCCGCGGCGTGCGGTTTTTTTGTGGTCTCGCTGGCGCGGCGCGATATCATCTGCCAGCAATGCGGCATTTACCAGGGCGCAGCTCGCGTCGCAGTTCGCCGGGCCTGCGCTCCGGGTTCATCAACATGGCACCGTGTTCCTCGCCCGGTGCGCGGCGCGTTGCCGCGCCGCCAGGGGCGCGTGCCGATACGGACACGCAATATGGTCGCAAGCCTGATCTCGGACATTCTGTTTGGCTTTACCGGGTTGATCAGCATCATCAATCCGATTGGCGGCGCTTTTGTTTTCCTTGACCGGACCGCCGCGTTGACCACCGAAGAGCGCACCGCGCTCGCCCGCAAGATCGCGGTCAACGCCGCCTGCGTGCTGCTGGTGGCGTTCTTCATCGGCACGCCGATCTTGCATTTCTTCGGCATTTCAATGGAAGCGCTGCGCATCGGCGGCGGCCTCGCGCTTGCGGTGGGCGGCTGGCAGATGCTCAATGCGCCGGACACGCAGCCAGCCGAGCAGGCGGGCGTGAAGCGCGTCGATGCGGACAACGCGAAGTCGTTCGCCTTCTTTCCGCTCACCATACCGCTTACTACCGGGCCCGGTTCGATCGCCACCGCGATCGCGCTGACCGCGAATCGCACGCACAAGCTGTCGGCGTTCGTGATGTCGGGCATCGCGTCGGTGGCGATTTCGTGCGCGGTGGCCGTGACCGTTTATCTGATCTATAGCCGTGCGGTGGTTTTCGCGCGCTACCTCGGCGTGGAGGGCACGAAAGTCGCGCTGCGGGTGTCGGCGTTTCTGCTGTTGTGCATCGGCGTGCAGATCATACTGACCGGCGTATCCGAATTCCTGATTCCGATTGCGACGATGAGCCCCGTGGCGAAATAGCGTAGGGAGCCTGCCATGACACCCCGCATAGAAGCGTTTTACGACACCGCGACCTGCACCTTCACCTACGTCGTGTATGCGCAGGAGGGTTCGGCGTGCGCGGTGATCGATCCGGTGCTCGACTACGATCCGAAGTCGGGCTGCACGTCCACGGCGTCGGCGCAGCGGGTGATCGCGTTCGTGAGGGAGCATCGGTTGCGGGTGACGTGGCTGCTCGAGACGCACGCGCATGCCGATCATCTGTCGGCGGCGCCGTATCTGAAGGAGGCGCTCGGCGGCAGGATCGCGATTGGCGCGAGCATCCGCACCGTGCAGAACACGTTCCGGCGCATCTTCAATCTCGGCGAGGACCTGCCTGTCGATGGCCGCCAGTTCGACCATCTGTTCGTGCCGGGCGAGCGCTTCGAGATCGGTGAGGTGGGTGAGGCGGGTGATGTGGGTGACGGACTGAGCGGCGAAGCGCTGCATGTGCCGGGCCATACACCGGCCGACATGGCGTACCGGATCGGCGATGCGGTGTTCGTCGGCGATACGCTGTTCATGCCGGACCTCGGCTCGGCGCGCTGCGATTTTCCCGGCGGCGACGCGCGCACGATGTACGAGTCCGTGCGCACGCTGCTCGAACTGCCGCCGGACACGCGGCTTTGCATGTGCCACGATTACCCGCCGTCATCTCGCGCAGCGCGCTGGCAGACCACGGTGGCCGAGCAGCGGCGCGACAACATCCACCTGCGCGACGGCGTGAGCGCCGACGAGTTCGTCGCGATGCGCACCGCGCGCGACCGCACGCTCGGCATGCCGACGCTGATCCTTCCGGCGATCCAGATCAATATCCGCGCGGGCGCCTGGCCCGAGCCGGAAGACAACGGCGTGCGTTATCTGAAGATTCCGCTGAACGCGTTCTGACTTTATTCCCGACGCTAACGCGTGAGCAGCATCGAACTGAGCACCGAGAACACCGTCGCGGGCAGCTCCGCGAGCCGGCTGATGACCACGTTGCGCGGATAGAAGTCTTCCACCGCGTCGGTCAGCACGCCGATTCCCACGAGTTCGATGCCGCGCTTGCCGATCGCCGCGACGCGTTCGCGCAGATCGCTGCGCAGCACCTGCGGATCGCCGTCGCCGGTGGACGGGTAGCCATCGGAAAACACCATCAGGATGCGGCGTGCGGCCGGATGATCGGCAAGCCGCGTCGCGGCCCACGCGAGTGCCTCGCCGTCCGGGTTTTCGTGCCCGCAGTCGATTTCGGCGATGCCGCTCAGGTCGGTCGCGCCGAACCGTTTGTAGACCTTCAGATCGAGCCGCTCGACGAAGCGGTTATAGCGCCGCAAATCGGCGCCGGCCGCGAGCTGCCGCTCGTAGAGCTGTTTCATCGGCGTCGACTCGAGCGAGCAGTAGCCTAGTACTTCGCAATCGAACGACAGTTGCGTGAGCGCATCGCACAGCGCGCTGGCGCATAGGCGCGCGAGTTCGATCTTGCGGCCGGCCATCGAACCGCTGCGGTCGATCAGCAGGCTCACCGCGACGTCGCGTCCCTTCGCGGCGCGCGGCGTACGAAACGGCGTGCGGTAACCGGGCGAGGTCGCGAGCTTTGCGAGCGCGGTGCGGTCGATCTCGCCGCGCTCCTGTTCGCGGCGCCAGCGGATGCGCTCGTCGGCGGACAGCGCGCGCTCGAGCTTTTCCTTGAGCGGCGCGGTGTCCGCACGCGCTTGCGCGCGCAGCGTGCGCCACGCCGCGCTGTCGCCCTGGCCGGTCACGTCGGCGAGCACGTCGAATTCGGTGGCGAGCGGAATCGACAGCAGCATGCGCGCGGCGTTCGTCGCGGCCGCGCCCGCCTCGCCTTCGGTGCGCGTGGACGGCGCCTGCGCATCGGCGAGCGACTGGCCCATGCCGACGGCGTCGTCGGCCTGCGCGCCGCCGCCGCGTTCGGAAGGCGGCGGCGCTGTGCTGTCGTGATCGGGCAGCACGTTATCGTCGTCGCTGAATGGCGCTGACGCGGCGGGCGCGGTATCGGTGTCGATGTCCTCGACCGGATCGGCGGTGAACACCATGCTGTTCACGTCGCCCGCCGACAAGGCCCGCACGCGCGCGACCAGATCGTGCGCGAGCGCGATGCTGCGCGCGGTCGACCCGCTTGCGCGCGCTTCGAGCAGAAGGTCCTGCGAAGCATGCAGCGCGGCGAGCAGCGAATGGCTCGCCTCGGCGCGGGTCGGCGCTTCGTCCCACAACGCACGCTCGACGAGCCACGCGAGCCGGTCGCGCCAATGCAGTTTCGGCCAGCGCTCCCGTATGCGCTCGGCCGCATGCACGCGCAATTTGCCGATGAACCAGCGCGCACCCGGATATTCGTCGAGCAGCTGCGCGCACACGCGGCGATCGTCGATCACCTGGGCGAGCTTTGCGGCGATGCCCGCAGGCAACGCATCGAGTTGCGCGAGCGACGCATGTTTCGCACGCGCAACCAGCAGGTCGAGATAGCCGATCAACACGTCGCGCTCGACTCCGCCGTTCAGCTCGTCATCGGGAATCACGATGCGGCCCGGTTCGACGCGCGGGCCGTCGGGACTGAACACGACCGTCACGCCGTATTGCCCGGTCAACACGCGCGCGACCTTGCCGAGCGTCGATTCGAACGCGAAGCCTTGCGCGTTGCGCGGGGCGGGGTGCCTTGCGTTCATCGCTGCGTACTCAACCAGCCGGTGCGATGTGATGACGGATGATGCCGCGAATCAGCGCGGCGTCCTCGGGGCTCACCTTCGCGTAGATGGCCGGGCCCGCCGCGCGTTCGGGGTCGCCGGTGCGCAGCATCAGCTCGGCCCAGTCGAGCAGGCGGCGCGTCGAGAATGCGCTCGACAGGTCCTCGCGCGCGAACGCGGCGCGGCAGTCGGCGGCGATCGCGGCCAGCGTGACGGCGAGCGCGCGCGTCATGTACGGCGCGAGCGTGCGCATCAGCACCTCGGTTTCTTCCGCGGGCGTCAGATAGTCGAGCAGATACACGCGCCAGCGATCGAGAAACGCCTCGTTCATCAGATTCGCGCCCTGATACAGATGCCGGAACTGACTCATCGCGCCGACCGCGTTCGCGGTCGCGAAGAGGCGGAACGCCGGATGGGGCGCCACGATCTCGTTGCCTTTCTCCTTCAGCACGAGACGGCCATGCGGTTCGAGCACGGCGGTCAGCGCGGCGAGAATCGATGGCTCGGCAAAGTCGATCTCGTCGACGATCAGCCACAAGCCTTCGCGCATTGCCGTGGGCAGCACGCCGTCGACCCACAAGGTCTCGCCGCCCTTGACGGTCCAGAAGCCGACGAAATCGCCGACGGTGGTCTGCCCGTTCATGTTCGAGCGCAACACGCCGTGCCGCGAACGCGCAGCGACCTGTTCGATCAGGCTCGTCTTGCCCGCGCCCGTGTGACCGATCAGCATCACGCGACGGTTTTCCACGATGTCTTCGACGATGTCGTCAAAGCGCGGCGAAAACAGATAGGCGGGATTCTCGCGCGGCACGAGCGGGTGCGATGCACCGCAGGGCACGTCCACGCTGCCGATGCGCACGGTGTTGCCTGACGCGTGCTGCGGGGTGTGCGTTGGGGTGCGTGTTGGGGCGTGCCCCGAAGGAGGGCTCGACGCGTCGCCCGATGCACTGCGTGCCGGCGCCTTCGCTGCTTCACCGGCCCCCTCGGATCGGCGCAGCTTCTCCGCCAGCATTGTCGAAGCAGCCCGCTGCAACTCCGGCATGAACGCAACGCGCGCCGGTGCATCGAGTTCGCTCGCAGCGTTGCCGCTGTCGATCGCGAAGCCTTCGCGACGCCATTTCTTCTGCTTCGCGCGCAGATTTTCCGCATCGACGACGAGGTCGATATCGACCGTGCCCGCGCCGTTCTCATCGTCGACACCATGTTCGAGGCGATAGGTCTCGGGCCGGTCGGCCACGCTCACGCGCCACCATTCGGCGCCGGTCTGCGTCGCACGCAGATAGAGGCCGAGGTTTTCGTCCTTGTTGCCGTCTTCGTTTTCAATCAGGTCAGGCGCGCTCATGGCAGAAAATGTCGAATAACACAATGCGTTGCGATTTGGCTCAGGCCGATTTGCCGACTATCTTATCTTGGGCAGCTTTCGAACACCCGCGCATACCGCGCGCGCCGCAACATATCGTGCAGATTTGCGCATATCGGCGCATCATCTGGGAGCTTCGCCACAATTTCTCATGCGTGTGCTAGTCCGTGCTCAGGTGTGTTGCCCACGCATGCTTCCATGCCAAGCCGATGCGGCGGTCTGCTCGAACTGCGCCGTGCGTGCCGGCCATCTTCCGAATTGCCGAACAAGGAGCGTCCCATGCAAAACGATCCCGCCCTCGATCAGTTGTGCATCAACACGATCCGCACGCTGTCGATGGACGCCGTGCAAAAAGCCAATTCCGGCCACCCCGGCACGCCGATGGCGCTTGCCCCCGTTGCGTACCAGTTGTGGCAGCACCATCTGCGCTACGACCCGGACGAGCCGCTGTGGCCGAATCGCGACCGCTTCGTGCTGTCGGTCGGGCATGCGTCGATGCTGCTCTATTCGCTGCTGCATCTCGCGAACGTGAAGGCCGTCGATCACGACGGCAAGCCCACTGGCGCGCCGGCCGTATCGCTCGATGACATCGAGCATTTCCGCCAGATCGACAGCAAAACGCCGGGCCACCCCGAATACCGCATGACGACCGGCGTGGAAACCACCACGGGTCCACTTGGGCAGGGACTCGGCAACAGCGTCGGCATGGCGATGGCTGCGCGCTGGTACGAAAACCGGTTCAACCAGCCGGACGCGCCGCTCTTCGACTATCGCGTCTATGCACTGTGCGGCGACGGCGACATGATGGAAGGCATCTCGCACGAGGCCGCGTCGATTGCGGGGCATCTGAAACTGTCGAACCTGATCTGGATTTACGACAGCAATCGCGTGACCATCGAAGGCCATACGGACCTCGCGTATAGCGACGACGTCGAGAGCCGTTTTCGTGGCTACCACTGGCACACGCTGCACGTCGACGACGCGAACGACACGGCCGCGCTCGACGCGGCGCTCGTCGAGGCGAAAGGCGTGACCGACCGGCCGACGCTGATCGTAGTGCACAGCATCATCGGCTGGGGCGCGCCGCATAAGCAGGACACCTCGGCCGCACATGGCGAACCGCTCGGCGTCGAGGAAGTTGCGCTCGCGAAGAAAGCCTACGGCTGGCCCGAGGACAAATTCTTTTACGTGCCGGACGGCGTGCACGAACGCTTTGCGCAGGGCATCGGCGCGCGCGGCAAGGCAGCGCGCGAGCAATGGCAGACGCAATTCGAGGCCTATAAAAAGCAGTATCCGGAGTACGCGCGCGAATTCGCGCAGATCGAAGCGCATGAATTGCCGCAAGGCTGGGACGGTGACATTCCCAGCTTCGACGCGGACGCGAAGGGCATTGCCACACGCGAGTCGTCGGGCAAGGTGCTCAACGCGATTGCCGCGCGCGTGCCGTGGCTGCTCGGCGGCGCGGCGGATCTCTCTCCGTCCACGAAAACCAACCTCAAATTCGAGGGCGCGGGCAGCTTCGAGGCCGACAACTATGGCGGCCGCAACCTGCACTTCGGCATTCGCGAGCACGCGATGGGCGCGATCGTGAACGGTCTCGCGCTATCGAACCTGCGGCCGTTCGGCTCGACGTTCCTGATCTTCAGCGACTACATGAAGCCGCCGATCCGCCTCTCGGCGATCATGGAAGTGCCGGCCATCTATGTGTTCACGCACGATTCGATCGGCGTCGGCGAAGACGGTCCCACGCATCAGCCGATCGAGCAGCTCGCGTCGCTGCGTGGCGTGCCTGGGCTCACGGTGCTGCGTCCCGGCGACGCCAACGAAGTGGCCGAGGCGTGGCGCATCGCGCTGTCGCATCCGCACCGGCCGTCGTGCATCGTCGTGTCGCGCCAGCCGCTGCCGACGCTCGACCGCAATCGCTATGCCGCCGCGAGCGGTGTCAGGCACGGCGCTTATGTGCTCGCCGATGCGCCCGACGGACAGAAGCCTCAGGTCATTCTGATGGCGACGGGTAGCGAGTTGTCGATCTGCGTCGACGTGTACGAGAAGCTCAAGGGCGAGGGCATCGCGGCGCGCGTCGTGTCGATGCCGTCGTGGGACATCTTCGAGCGCGAGGACAGCGCCTATCAGGAGTCGGTGCTGCCCGCCGGCGTCGAGGCGCGCGTCGCGGTCGAGCAGGCCGCGGCGCTCGGCTGGGATCGCTATGCGGGGAGGCTCGGCGCGCTGGTCGTGATGCATACGTTCGGCGCATCGGCGCCGCTTGCCGATCTGAAGAAGAAGTTCGGCTTCACGCCGGAGCACGTGTATGAAGCGGCGAAGCAGCAGATCGAGCGGGTGCGGGCGAAGGGATGATGGTTTTTTCTTCAGAGTTTATTTTTCCTGCTTGACGAAAAAGCGGGGCATTTGTCCCGTGCCCGTCAAGCAGGTTGAAATAACAACGGACGTTGTCTGGTCGGCGGGCGGGTCGCGCCGACCAGAGCGGCGTGACCGCGTGGCAGGCTTCCGTCGCATCCTTTCCCGATTCGACAAGCTAGACATCGTGTTCCTCGCTTTCATCCATTTCACGCTCATTGTCGATGTGCTCAGATCGTGTGAATGGGTCATGTATCCCTGCGGTACGCTGTTCTGGTTGCCACGATTCTTATCGGCGGATGCCCATAGAAGCCGTGTTGACGCTTCATGAATCAGATTGCCTCAGTGATCGTTAATGTTTGTCAAAACCGCTCTATCGCAATTTAAAGCTGTTGACGGTGCCCCGTCTGGATGGTTAATTCGTCGGGTGTTTTTGCAGAATCAGAAGAGGGCAAATGGAGCAACAGAAACAGGACGACGCCGGGGGCAAGGAAGAATGCCTGCTTTGCCGCGTGACATATTCAATATTCTCCACTTTCCCACCCATGCCATCCGCAATGGCGCTGAACATCGAAACTGACGAGTTCTTTCCGCTGGATACGCTGCGGTCGTATTCAACCGGTTACGAAATGGCCGACGCCCAAGGTTACGCGTGGGCATGCAATTGTCGCGAGCGTGCCTCTAATCGGTTCGACGAACAGTTCACGCTGAGAGACGCCACGGGCAAGCAATTGGCGAGGATTCGTTACCGCTTGCGCATCGGTTCCAGAGTCGTCGCGAAAGGTGTAACTGATTCTGTGGGGCGCACGCAGCGTATTTCGACAGGTGACGCAAAGCGACTTTCTATCGACGTCGCTACGTCGTAGGGAGAAGCAAGTAAATCTTTTCATTACGGGAACACAGATGGAAAATGAATTTCTTTACAGAAATAGTTCTGTCTTCAAGAACGATGAAGATGAGGAATGGGTCGAGGTGCACACAGCTGTTACCAATACGACTCCTGAGTCGATGGTCGATGTCGTAATCAATACGACGCCTATCTGTCCGAATATGAGCAATAAGGAATTTAGAAAGGAGGCCATGCGGGCACGCGACATCGGCGTCGAGTTAATCAAAAGGCGCATTAAGGGTTTGATACGTTGGGACGTGAAAGAGCAGGACCGTGTGAAGACCTTCTTTGCGCGCGCGGATGAATCTACGAGAAGAGTGCTCGGCGATGGTCTGCCGCGATTGCTTGCAGCAATGCAGGAACTGGTGCCTGAAAAGATTGTACGCTGGGACAGCGAGACAAACAGGAAACTCTCATGCGCAGTCAAACCTGATACCGGAAACAATCACGCCGCGGTCTGCAAACCGGATTCGGAAAAGCGGGTTATCGCCATTTATTCGAAGTTTTGCAGCAGTTCATTTGGCCACTTATCGGGCGGCTGCAAGATAAAAACAATAATCCATGAATGTACCCACTTCACAGACACTTTTTATTCTGTAGACCATGTATATACCGATAAGGAAATGGGGGCGCGGATATTCGCGGCGAATCATCCCGAAAAAGCGATTGAAAACGCAGATAACATAACCGGATACATAGCAACTTTCGATGACGAGCTACAATGAAAAAAAGAAAATGAAGTCCTGGTGTAACGCGCTGGTCGCTGCGCTCGCCTTGTCGGCTTGTCTTTGTGGATCGGCTCACGCATGCCGCTTCTTGGAGAACGTGGAATTGCGGTTGCCATTCAACACCACCGCGCTTTCCAGGGAAGATCGCCGCGTGATTGCGAACGCGGTAAGTAGGGCGAAAAGATGGCCCGATGTCCAGATTCAAGCAATCGTGATTGCTGGTGCATATATTGGCGAACGCGATCTGGATGATCTGCAGGAGCGCCGTGGTGAAAACGTGCAAGCGTATCTGAGAAAGCTCGGCATCAAGAGCAAAAACATCTATATCGAACCTAAAACGCTTACCGATGTATTTGCGCACAAACTGTCCGACGGCACGATTCGCGTCCAGCAAATCGAAATCGAGTTGAGTCCGATCTGTAAAGAAGGGAGTTGCGAGTGGATGTGCGATGATCCAAGGCTTTGGCCGCCTGGCACGCCTATCGACCCGTAAGTACGCGAATACGATCCCGCTTCAGCGGAGCCATGCAACGCCAGGTCGCGTAGGCAAACAGCACTGCTACGATTGATTTTTATCCAATGCGTGATTTCTGCTGGGACAGGGTTTCGACCGTTTCTACGCTCATTCATGAGGCAAGTCACTTTCAAGACACTATGGGAGACAAGGATTGGAAATATCTCATGGATAAGTGTCTTTCATAGAGAAGGACGAACCCACCGTGTCATTAGCGTGAATCCGTCCCCGCGCCCGGTCAGTTCGCCGGAATCGTCACCACCGGCGCCTTGCTGCTCGTATCGGCTTCCGCGAGCGCCATCAGATTCTGCACGACGGTGAACGCGTATTTCGAATCGAAGTCGTTGCGCTCGACCCAGTACGTCGACGCTCCATAAGCGATCGCCACGTACGCATTGTCCGGTGCGGCCGGGCCCGAATGCACGATGATCGTCGGCCGCGTTTCGCCACCGATCAGGCCGACGGTCGGCTTGGTCGAGCCGTCACTGATCTGATCGAGCGGCACCTGCACCTGCGCGCCGAGATCGCTGAGGATGCCGAGCACCGAGCGCGTCACCATCGGAATGCGCTCGCCCTTTTTCGATCCGGACGACGGCCCATACACGATCTCGTAGCTACGCGTTTTCGCCGACAGGTGCAGCAGTCGGCGCACGCGCGCGAGGTCCGCGGCCGTTTGTGGCGACTCGCCGCTGGTCGTCGCGCCGATCACGAGGAACACGCCCATCTGCGGGTTCCTGTCGGCCTGGTTGCCGGGTTTGCCGCTGGCCTTGTTGTCGATCTGACGCGATTCGACGTTCAGTTCTCCTGCCAGTTGGAGGCGGCGCAACGCCTGGATCAGTTCGAAAAAGCCCGGTGCGCCCGCGCTGTTTTCGCCGCCGAGCGCATTGCCGTTCTGCAGCCCGCCTACCGATTGCGCGGTGATGCGCAACAGCAGATCGATCGGAATGCCGCCCTCGGCAAGTGGCAACACGAGCGCTGGCGCGAGCGGCCGGATATAGGCGGAGGCGAACGCCTCGCCGGTGGTCGGCGTGAACGTGAAGGTCGGACGATTCGAATACGACACGCTCGCGCTCGCTTGCGCGTAGTTCGGCATGCTGCCCGAACCGGTATTGACGGTGGCGCCGCCGGTCGTGTCGAACGTGTAGGCGGCGATGATGCTGCTCACGGTCAGAAAGGCCGGTGCATCGCCGTAACGCAGACCGATCACGGCGGCGAGGATTTCGCGTCTCTTCGCGTCACCGAGGGCGCGCGCATAGTCCACCTGGTCGGCCTTCAGGCGCGTGGGTCCGATATGCACGCAGGCGGACGTGAGGCAGGCGGCGCACAACGCCGCGGCGACGGAAGCGGTTCGGATCATGGCAGCGGCGCGAGCGGACGGTAATCCGCTGAAGAATGGAGTCTGCCGTCGGCGGTAGCAGAACCCATTCCCGCGCAAGCGGCGGGCCATGACGTTGGATGGTTGGCTTTACTCGAAGAACTGCGTTGAAGAGGAGCGTTGAAGAGCCGCGCTGCAGCACCACGCGGAGGAATCGTGGCATTGAGCCTATTGCATTGAGCCTGTTCTCGCGCAGTAGTCAGTCGGCAGGATTTGCTTTCGCGTTGCAAGATTTGCATGAAGCGTGCAAGGGCGGCGTGTGCCGCGCTTATGATCTGGGCGGACCTATGCGCCGTCGTAAGGCTCGCTCATGAGGCATCCATAGCGCTCGCGTTGCCGCCGTGTCTGGCCTCATCGAGCGCGCTGCGATACGTGCGCGACTGCATCTCGGCGAGCCGGCTCAGGGTGCGTGACAGATCATGCGCGCCTTCGAGCCCAATCAGCGTTGCTTCGATCGGCTGATCGGACGCGATGAAGAGCGCGCGTTTGCGATCGTAGAAGATGTCGATGAGCCACACGAGACGCTGCAACGTATGCGACTGTTCGAGCGACGCGGTGTACAAATTGTCGATGATCAACCCCTGCCATTGCTCGGCGAGATCGAGGTAGTCGAGGTGCGATCGGCTCGCCACGCACAATTGCTCGAAGTCCGCCCACATGAGGGCGGTGCCCGCCGCACTCGCGGTGAGCGGCCGGCCTGCCGCGCTGAGCGTGACCGGCTCGATGCGCGTAGTGCCTTCATGGCTCACGAAGATGTCGCGCAACGCGACCTTGCTCGACGCGTCGAGCGGCGCGAAGAAACGCGGCACCTCTGCCGCTTCGCCGCCGAAACGATAGTCGCGCGCGCCGTCGAAATGAATCACCGTGAAGCAGCGCCTGATCTGCGCGATGGTCGGCAGGAACCGCTCGTGAAACTCGGGGTCGGGCAGCAGATCGTCAGGCGCGTAGTTCGACGTGAGCACGATGCGCGTGCCGAGGCCGATCGCGGTGTCGAGGAAGCGGCCTATCAGGAACGCGTCGGCGATATCATGCACGTGGAATTCATCGAAGCACAACAGTTCGATGCCGTCGAGCCATTGCCGCGATACATCCCCGAGGCGATCGTCTCCGCGCGGCGCGTTGACGAGCCGCCGGTTCATCTCGCGCAAAAATTCGTGGAAATGCAGACGCCGTTTGCGGCATTGCGCAAGCTCGAATACCGTATCGACGACGAGGCTCTTGCCGCGTCCAGGCAGCCCGTGGCAATAGACGCCTTGTGGTGCGAACGCAGCGGTGGACCATGCGTGACGCGCATGCCGTTGTGCGCCGATCAGCGCGGCGAGCGCGCTGATCGCCTCGCGCTGGCGGGCATCGGGCTTGATGCCGCGCGCGTCGAGCGCACGCGTGATGCGGGCTTCGTCAAGCATGGGCAAGCGCGCTCAACGGTGTGGCACGGATCGCATCAGCGACAGCGAGGAGATGTTCGGGCATGTGGGGGCGGGCAGGGTAACGGCGCGCAATAACCAGGAGTCAAGCAAGGGTCAAGCAAAGGTCAAGCAAGGGTCGGCAGCGCGCGCCATTTTAACAGCCACGTCTCCACCCAGAACCGCTGCATCACCAACCAGCGAAACCAGTGGCTCCGATGTGGTTTGCTTTGAAGTCACTTGTCGCGATGCCCACGCAACACCACGCCGCCGGGCTGCGCAGCCGGTTCGTTCAGCCGGCTTCTATTCCGGGCTGCGGCGCATCAGGCAGTTCATGGCCGAAGCGCTCGTACTGCGAAATCACCTGCGCGCCGAACAGCAGCAGCGTAGCCAGACATTCGAAGCTCAACAGGATCACGATCGCCATCGTCAGCGATCCGTACACGACGCTGACCTGCGAGAGCGTGGCGAAATACCAGACCAGCACGTGCCGTGTGATCTCCCACAGCACGCCGGCCACCACGCCGCCGATCAGCGCGTGTTTGATCGACGGACGCCCGACCGGCATCACGAGATAAACCGAGGTCAGCACGAAGATCTCGCCCGCGAGCCCGAGCAGATACAACGCGACGCGCGAGAAGCCCTCGAGCGGCACGTGCAGGCCAAGCAGTTCGATGCCGCTGGCGCCGACCGTTTCGAGCGCGTTCGAAACGATCGTGACGATCAGCAGCCCGACGCCGAGAAACAGGATGTAGCAGTAGGGCAGCAGCGCCGAAATCAGAAAGTGCCGCTGCTTCACGACGACGCGATGCGCGAAGATCAACGACATCGCGTTTTCGAGCACGGTAAACGCGAGCGAGCTGAAGAAGATCATCGTGAGCAGCAGCACCCAGCTGATTACCGCGCGATGATCGAGAAAATGGGTGAGCTCGCGCACGAGCGCGTTCGATTGTCCCGGCACGAGCCAGCGCAACAGATGGGCCAGCGCGTCGAGCACGAGTTGCTGCGGCACCACGCGTGAGAGCACGATGACGATCAGGATCAGGAGCGGCACGATCGACAGCAACGCGTA
Source organism: Paraburkholderia susongensis (assembly GCF_900177725.1). Lineage (GTDB taxonomy): Bacteria > Pseudomonadota > Gammaproteobacteria > Burkholderiales > Burkholderiaceae > Paraburkholderia > Paraburkholderia susongensis. Next base: position 130,694 of record NZ_FXAT01000008.1, read on the forward strand.
ATACGCAACCGCTCCCGCGAGCAGCAGGCATTGGTTCGCGCGGAATGCTTTCAGCGTTTGCAATATGAAGCGGCCGGGATGTTTCGCGATATACCGCGCGTGCTGGTCGAAGAGGATCGGCATGAAGTCTCGCGGTGCGTGCCGTGGCCGCCGGCTGGCAGCCGGTCCCGACACGCGTTCCTGTTTTATATACCGTAAGCCGGAATGCAGCCATACGCGCCGCGCACATGTAAGAGCCCGATGTGCTCGCCCGTGTCGCGGTGGAAAAGCAGTTTACCGGATACCGCTAAATGCTAAAAACAATGCTAAAAGCATTTATCGATAATCGTGCGGGATAACCCGCAGAGCGCAAACCCCTAACACGTAAAGCATTTTTTTATCGGCATCGTCGATTATTCTTTGGTTATGACCGCGTTATCGATGCGCGCCTGAAAAAGCGCGAGCGGCATGTATTACAACATCCCCTCAATTCGTTTGAAGAACCAACATCGTACCGTGCCCGTGAGCGAGGCGAATTGCACGAGGGCAGTGCGTTTAATCGATGCCGCGCATGCACGTATCACGAGCGCTGTCATTTAAACGCCGTGGTGAATTAGCAAACTGAAACCCCGTATTCCAGGCTGGCATGCGGTGTTGTTGCGTTGGCCGCGCTGTTTGAATGAGGCGGCAGGAAAATACAGCAGTTAGAGAATACCGACGGGAGCAAATCTTGCGCGCGTGGCGCGGGATGCCCGTGAAGGCAAAATGGAATAGGGCAGGAAAAAATGACGATGTTCAACGACAGCGTGGACAGTAACGATGACGTGCTCGTGTGGCGGCCGATTCGCTACGCGATGGCCGCGCATCGTCGCGTACTGGTGGTCGACGATTACCGCGAGGCGGCCGAGGCCTTGCAGATGCTGCTGATCGCCGATGGATTCGAGTGCCGCGCACTCGACGACCCGTTTGTCGTGTGCGACATGGCGAGCGAATGGCAGCCGTTCGCGGTGGTGCTGGACATCAAGATGCCTGGGCTCGACGGGCTCGAACTCGCACGCCGTCTGCGCGCTCATCCGCAGACTTCGCACATGCTGCTGGTTGCGTGTACAGCGTTCGCTTCACGTGAGGACCGCGCGCTTGCCAAGGCCGCCGGTTTCGACGCGCATTGCGCGAAGCCGTTGACGCCGGAGCGCCTGTTGCGTGTGCTGGAATCGGCGGCGGCGCTGCATGCGGCGGGAGCGCCATGAGGGGTCTGCTGCTGCGCGCGTTGCAGCACGCTCCTCGCAGGAACGCGAAAGCCGCCGGCCGCCGATAGCTGAAAACCTCCACTCTTCTACCCGTTACCGCGTCGTGATCGCCCAGCGTTGCTGCATTGATGCAGCACGCAGGGCGATTCGTCTGAGCGAATCGCGACCTCGGGCGCAACGTCAGGCACAACACCAGACGCAAGTGCAACCGCGGACGCAACCACAAGCGCGGCGCAAATCGCAACCCGAACCGGCTCAGGTCCGTAATTTGCTACTCCAGCGGGTTGGCGGCGAGGCGTGGTGGAATTCCCGCATCGCCCGCTTCACTGTCTACACTGGAAAATCTGGCGAGAAAAACATCGCAGCAGACACCGCAGCAGACATGTAAACAGCATGCATGCCAACGTCTCTTGCGTTCACAGGAACCCGCTCGTATGTCATCCCATGTCAACTACTCGACGCGTATTTCGGAAGGCACGCCTTTTCCGCTCGGCGCGACATGGAACGGCAGCGGCGTCAATTTCGCGCTGTTCTCGGCGCACGCGGCGAAAGTCGAACTGTGCCTGTTCGATGAAACCGGCCAGCACGAAATCGAGCGGATCGAATTGCCCGAATACACCGACGAGGTGTGGCACGTGTTCGTGCCGAATCTGAAGCCGGGTACGGTGTATGGGTATCGCGTGCATGGTCCTTACGAGCCGGAACGCGGGCATCGTTTCAATCCGAACAAGCTGCTGCTCGACCCGTATGCGAAAGCGCACATCGGCGAGCTGAAATGGGCGCCGGAAATTTTCGGCTATACGCTCGATTCCGAGGAAGGTGACTTGTCGTTCGACGAACGCGACAGCGCGGCCTTCGTGCCGAAGTGCAAGGTGGTCGACGCGAATTTTTCGTGGAGCCATCCCGAGCGCAATGCGTTGCCGTGGGAGCGCGTCGTTCTCTATGAAACTCATGTGCGCGGTTTTACGAAGCGTCATCCGCAGATTCCCGAGCGTTTGCGCGGCACGTTCGCGGGGCTCGGGCAGCAGGCCGTGCTCGACTACATCCGCAGCCTCGGCGTGACTTCGGTCGAGCTGCTGCCGATCCAGACCTTCGTCAACGACAGCTATCTGCTCGACAAGGGGCTCACGAACTACTGGGGCTACAACACGATCGGCTTCTTTGCGGCCGATCCGCGTTTCTTCGCTTCGTCGACCGATCCGGTCGGCGAGTTCAAGGAAATGGTGGACCGCTTTCATCAGGCCGACCTCGAAGTGATTCTCGACGTCGTCTACAACCACACGGCCGAAGGCAACGAGCGCGGCCCGACGATCTCGTTCAAGGGCATCGACAACGCGTCGTACTACCGTCTGATGCCCTTGAACGAAACCGTTGGACCGCGCTATTACATCAACGATACCGGCACCGGCAACACGCTGAATCTCTCGCATCCGCGTGTGCTGCAGATGGTGACCGACAGCCTGCGCTATTGGGTGACCGAGATGAAGGTCGACGGCTTTCGCTTCGATCTCGCGACGATACTCGGCCGCGAGGATCACGGCTTCGACGAAGGCGGCGGCTTTCTCGACAGTTGCCGCCAGGACCCTGTGCTCTCGAGCGTGCGCCTGATCGCCGAGCCGTGGGATTGCGGCCCCGGCGGCTATCAGGTGGGCGGCTTTCCGCCGGGCTGGGCCGAATGGAACGATCGCTTTCGCGACACCGTGCGCGAATACTGGAAGGGCGACGAGGGCAAGGCCGCCGATCTCGCGACGCGGCTCACCGCATCGGGCGACAAATTCAATCATCGCGGCCGGCGCCCGTGGGCGAGCGTGAACTTCATCGCCGCGCACGACGGCTTCACGCTCAACGATCTCGTGTCCTACGACGACAAGCACAACGAAGCAAACGGCGAGGACAACAAGGACGGCCACTCGGACAACAAGTCCTGGAACATGGGCGTCGAAGGACCGACCAGCGACCCCGACATCCGCCAGCAGCGCGAGCGCCAGAAACGCAACCTGCTCGCCACGCTGCTGCTTTCGCAAGGCACGCCGATGCTGCTCGCGGGCGACGAATTCGGCCGCACGCAGCAGGGCAACAACAACGCGTATTGCCAGGACAACGAGATCAGCTGGGTCGATTGGGACGCGATCGACGACGATGGCCGCGCGCTCACCGACTTCGTGCGCAATCTGACGACGCTGCGCCGCCGTTTGCCCGTGCTGCGGCGCGGCCGCTTCCTGACCGGCGAATACAACGAAGCGCTCGACGTGACCGACTCGCGCTGGCTGTCGCCGGATGGCGCTGACATGAAGGCCGAACAGTGGGATGATCCGTCGATGCGCTGCTTCGGCGTCGTGATCGACGGCCGCGCGCAGGCGAGCGGCATCCGCCGCCTCGCGTCCGACGCGACCTTGCTGATCGTGCTGAATGCGCATCACGACGTGGTCAATTTCACGCTGCCCGAGATGCCCGAAGGCGAGCGCTGGACCTGCCTCGTCGACACGAACATGCCGGTGCGCGCTGAGTTGCCGCAATTCAGCGCGGGCGACGCCTATCAGGTGACAGGCCGCTCGCTGCTGCTGTTCGCGCTCGAAGCGCCGAGCCGCGCCACGCAGCGCGTGTTCGACCGGCTCGAAGAACAGCTCACGTCCGACGAGGGCGACGCGGCCGCCACGAGTTCCTGATGACTTTCCATGATGATCGAGACCACAACTCCAGAGCTTCCTGACCGTATGCCAACGTCATGGAGTGAGTGACCGTGCAGCATGCAGATCATGTCGCAGTCGATTTTCCGATGCCGTTGCGCAACTTTGGGGCGACGCGGCGCATATTGCTGATCGTGCTCGTCGCGTCGATCGTGTTTCCGCTCGCCTGGCTCGCGAGCTATGGCTATTTCGATTACCAGCGCCGCATCGACGAGGCCAACGACATGACCGGCCGGCTCGCGCGCGTGACCGAGGAGCACGCCGTCAAGGTGCTCGACCTGAACCGGCAGATGGCGTCGCGCATCATCGAGCTGCTCGGCGATTCGGACGACGCGCAGATTCGCGCGCGGCAAGACGAATTGCACCAGCGCCTGCGCGATATCGGCGGCGATTTTCCGCAGGTGTCGTCGATTGCGCTGTTCGGCGCGAGCGGCGATCTGCTCGTATCGAGCCTCGCGTATCCCGCGCCTGCGATGTCGATCGGCCGGCGCGACGACTTCCTCGCCGCGAAAGCGATGCGCCCGCAATCGTATTTCTCGCTGCCGATGTTCGGCACGCTTTCGAAGACCGATGTGTTCACGACCGCGATCGGCCGCTCGGGTGCGAACGGGCAGTTTCTCGGCGTGGTCACCGTGGCGCTGCGCAACGAGTACTTTTCGCGCTTCTACCGGGAGCTGACCGACGGCGATCCGTCGCTCGCGCTCGGGCTGTATCGCCAGGACGGCAATCTGCTGGTGCGTTATCCACCGTGGCCGGCCGGCGCGCGGCCGGGCGCGCATAGCGCGTTTATCTCGGTGTTGCGCGAGAGGCAACTGTTCGGCCACGTGCGCCTGAATTCGACGGTCGACGGCGTCGAGCGGCTGGTCGCGTTTCGCCGCGTCGGCGACTATCCGCTCTATGTGATGAGCGCGTATGCGGTGTCGGCGATCGCGGCCGCATGGCGCAGCCACTTCTTGATGATCGCGGCGCTCACGGCCGTGCCGTGCATTGCGATCTGGCTGCTCGTGTTCTATTCGTTGCGCCGCCTCGAAGCGGAGCGCCGCGCGTGGGAGCGCTGGCAGGGCGAGGTCGCGATGCGGCTGTCGGCCGAAGCGTCGAGCCGGCAACTGCAGCGCATGGGCGCGCTCGGCAATCTCGTGGCGCATGTCGCGCACGATTTCAACAATCTGCTGATGGTGGTCTCGGCGAACATCGAGCTTGCGCGGCTCAAGCATTTCAACGATCTCGAGAAGGAGATGCTCGCGGTCAAACGCGCGACCGCCACGGCCGAATCGCTGACGCGGCGTTTATTGAGCGTGGCGCGCAAGCAGCCGCTCAAACAGGAGCCCGTCGACCTCGCGCGCTGGCTGGCCGCCACGGCGCCGCTGCTCGATGCCGCGCTCGGCGACACGATCGAATTGTCGCTGCGCATGCCCGACGATCTGTGGCAAGTACTGGCCGATCCGACCGACCTCGAATTCGCGATCATGAATCTCGCGGTGAACGCATGCGATGCGATGCCGCGCGGCGGACACCTTGTGATCCGTTGCCAGAACAATCGCCTCGTCGGCAGCGATACGCTGCTGCCCGACGGCGAATACGTGCTGATCGCCTGCTCCGACGACGGCGAGGGCATGCCCGAGGCGGTCGCGCGGCGCGCGTTCGAACCGCTCTTTACCACCCGGCTGCGCGGTTCCGGCTCAGGCCCGGGCTCTGGCCTCGGGCTCGCTCAGGTGCTGTCGATGTGCGAGCAGGCGGGCGGCACGGCGAAGATCGATAGCGTGCCGGGCAGCGGCACGACCGTGCGGCTCTATCTGCCGCGCTATCGGGAGCGCGGCGCGACGGCGGCCAGTGCCGGTGCGCCACGGAGCGCGCCGGCGACGGCCGGCGCGGTGCTGCTGGTCGAGGACAACGAGGACGTCGCGGCGGGTGTGACGGCGGTGCTCGAGACCTTCGGCTGCGAGGTGCGTCACGAGCCGACCGCCGATCAGGCGCTCGACGTGTTGAGCGGTGGCGCGCGCTTCGAACTCGTGCTGTCCGATATCCAGATGCCGGGCAAGCTCAGCGGCATCGACCTCGCGGAAAAAGTCCGCAGCGCATGGCCGTCGCAGAAGATCGCGCTGATGACCGGCTATGCCGACGAACTCGAACGCGCGCGCCGGCTCGGCGTGGCGATTCTCGCGAAGCCGTTCAACATCGACGAACTGCATGCGCTGGTGGCCTGCGGGACCTAGCTCAACCTCTAGCTCCCGCTTTAGATCAACCCTTCTCCTGGGCCACCTCATACCTCCCCAACGCCGCCGCTCCATTGAGCCGCGCGCGCTTGAGCAGCGCCTGCTGCGCCACCGCAACGTTCGCGGCCTGGCCGCCCCAGGCCTGCAGCGGCGGCTCCTGCAACGCGCGTCCATACGAGAAGCTCAGATTCCACGGCAGCGCGCCGAGCCGATTCATCGCATCGAGATTCGCGGTAGCTTCCTCGGGCGATTGCCCGCCGGACAGGAACACGATGCCCGGCACCGCCGCAGGCACCGTGCGCCTGAGCACGCGCACGGTTGCCGCGGCGATCGCCGCTGTCGTCGACTGCTGCGCGTGCTCCGAGCCGGCAAGCACCATGCTCGGTTTGAGCAGAATATGTTCGAGCACCACGCGATGCCGGTGCAGCGCATGAAATACCTCGTGCAACACGGCCTCGGTGACTTCCGCGCTGCGCCCGATCGTATGCTCGCCGTCCATCAGCACTTCGGGCTCGACGATCGGCACGATGCCCGCTTCCTGGCTGATCGCCGCATAACGTGCGAGCGAATCGGCGTTGAGTTCGATCGCAAGCCGGCTCGGCAGGCTCGCCGTAATGTTGTAGACCGCGCGCCATTTCGCGAAGCGCGCCCCTTGCCGCTTGTAGTCGACGAAGCGTTTGGCGAGGCCGTCGAGCCCTTCGGTGATTTCGTCGCCGGGCGCGAGCGCGAGCGGCACCTTGCCGAGGTCGACCTTGATACCGGGCACGATGCCGTTCGCGGCGGCGAGCTGCGGGAACGGCGTGCCGTCGTCGGCTTTCTGGCCGAGCGTTTCCTCGTAGAGAATCACGCCGCTCACGAACTCGCCCAGGCCGGGCGTCGTGAGCAGCAGGTTGCGATAGGCGCGGCGGTTTTCCTCGGTCGATTCGAGGCCGATCGTCCTGAAGCGTCTGGCGATGGTCGGGCCGCTTTCGTCGGCGGCGAGAAGACCCTTGCCGGGTTGAACCATTGCGTCGACGGTGGCTTGCAGCTCGCTGCGGGTGTCCATGAGATGTGCTCCCTTAGGTTGACTCCGTTCGATCCAGCGGGTGATGAAGAAGCGGTGAGAGTTTCCTTTGCGCGATGCGTGTGCGTCTGTACGAAAAGAGCCGGAACGCGGCAAAAAGCGGCTTGCTATCGAGCCGGCGAACTATCGGTGCCGTGCTCGCGTATCGTGATTGGACCGCGCGGGCGGCGCATCATTCACCGAGCAGATGCAGCACGATGTCGCGAGACTGCGTGTGCCGGCGATGTTCGAACAGATACAGCCCTTGCCAGGTGCCGAGCACCATCCGTCCATGTTCGACCGGCACCGACAGCTGCACCTGCGTGAGCGCCGTGCGCAGATGGGCCGGCATGTCGTCCGGGCCTTCGGTGTCGTGCTCGTAGCGCTCGGCGTCTTCGGGCGCGAGGCTCGCGAAGTAACGTTCGAGATCGCGCTGCACGGACGGATCGGCGTTCTCCTGAATCAGCAGCGACGCGGACGTATGGCGGCAAAACAGCGTCAGCAGACCGGTCGTGATGCCCTGATCGGCGACGAAGCGGCGCACTTCGCCGGTAAATTCGACAAGCCCACGGCTGCGGGCCTGGATGCTCAGATGGTGGATGGCCTGGCGCATGGGAGAAATGCTATGGAAGAGAAATGGCAGCGATCCCGGCAGTGAGCCCGACCGCGCGTCCGGGGCGCCTCAGAGCGGCGCGAACGCATCCTCGATGTCCGCCGCGCTCCTCGGCCGGACCACGCGCGCGACTTCGGCGCCGTCGCGCAGCAGCACGAGCGTCGGCCACAGCTTGACCTTGAACGAGCGGCCGAGCGGTCGGCCGGGGCCGTCCTCGATCCTCAGATGCCTGAGCCCGGCGTGCGGCCCGAGCGCTTTCGCAATCGACGCCTGCGCGCCCTGGCAATAGCCGCACCAGTTCGCGCCGAATTCGACGACGGTGGCGCCCGGCAGCGCGTCGACCTCGGCGCGCGTGGGGGCTTTAGGGGAATAAGCGGTTGCGGCGGACATGCGTGCTCCGGTGCGGTTCAGATAGATGGATGGCGCGCGCCGCTCGTCCGGTGCGTCATTTGGCGTCTCATGCGGTGTCTCATGCGGCGTTGTTCGCGCGGGAATGCGTCAAGAGTAGCAGCTATGCCGCGGGTCGTCATGACGGGCGGCACGAGCGGCGCACATGGCGCTTTAACTACGCTCCTTGTCACCGCCGCGTGTTAAAAAGCGGTTCGCGTGCCGTTGCGAAGCCACGGCCGCTCACACTCGAAGAAACGATCCAGGAAGGAATATGGGAGCACGAATCTATCTGCAACGCCCCGGCGCGCAGGAACCCGTCGCGGTCGCGACCGGCTTCAGCTGGGGGGCCTGCCTGCTCGGCTTTATCTGGGCGCTGTCGAAGAAAATGTGGTTTGCCGCGTTCGTGATGCTCGCGATCAACCTGATCCTGTTCGCGATGGGCCTGTGGGGCGAAACGGCCGATCTGATCGGGCTCGTCCTGTCGGTTCTGTTCGGCGTCGCGTGCGGTGCGTATGGCAACCGGTGGCATCGCTGGACGCTCGAGCAGCGCGGCTACGTCGCGCTGTAACGCACGCGGGGAAGGACGAAGCGCGCGTATGCGCATGCCTGCGAGGGAGCGGAGATTGCTGCGCGCTTGCGCTTCTGTGCGCGTATGCGCCCGCGCACGATGACCGCGCCACGGATTTGGGACGCTTGCGCCACGGGTTTACGCGGGCCGCGCTCCGGGTCGATAATGCCCCGGTCGTTCCGGCCCCTATCGCGCCTTCAGGCGCTATCGGGCTCGCTCCATCTGACCCACCGCCCCCGTGTTGAAAACTTCGCGTTTTTTCGACCTGCTTCGCATTCCTGGCTTCAAGCCGCTGGCCGCCGCCACCCTCATGCTCGGTGTGGCAATGTCGTTCACCGCCCCGTATCTGTCGCTCTTCGGCGTCGAGCGCGCTGGCATGACGCCGTTTCGGCTCGGCGTGTTCATGACGCTGATCGCCGCGAGCGGCGTGCTCGCGAGCACGCTGGCCGGGCGCTGGAGCGATGCGAGCGGGCGGCATCGTCCGTTGCTGCTCGCGGCGCTCGTCGCGGCCGCGCTCGGCTACCTCTGCCTGTGCGTGGTGCGCGACTACCGGCTGCTGCTCGTGGTCGGCATCGTGTTCATCGGCGCGGGGGGCTCGGCGATCTCGATGGTGTTCTCGTTCAGCCGCGCGGCGCTGCCAGTGCCGGACCCCGCCGAGCGCGTGTTCGCGAGCGCGACCTTGCGGACCATTCTGTCGGCAGCATGGGTGTTCGGGCCGTCGGTCGGCGCGCTCGTGCTCGCCGCGACCAGTTTCTACGGGCTCTTCCTGTTCGCGGCCGCGAGTTTCGCGACTTGCGGCTTTATCGTCTGGCGCATGCGCGAGCCGCAAAGCCACCTCGGCGATCACACGGTCGAGGACACCGCTTCGGAGCCGTCCGCGTCGATCACCGTGCCGCCGCTGAGGCAGCCCGGCGAGGATGCGCACGAAACGCTGCCCGCCGCGTCGGCGAACGACATCATGCGCTCGGTGACCGCGCTGACCTTGCTCGGCCTCGCCGCGAACGCGACGATGATCGTGTTGCCGCTCTACATCGTGCACGGCCTGAACGGCTCGCACCTCGACGTCTCGGTGATGCTCGGCCTCGGCGCGCTCACCGAAATCCCGATGATGCTCGCGCTCGGCGCGAAGTCGTCGTCGCTGCACAAGCCGAACTGGCTTGCCGCGTGCGCGGCGGTCCACGCGGTGTACTTCGTCGCGATGTCGCTCGCGGGCAACGTCAGCATGCTGATCCCGATGCAGATGCTCAATGCATTCGTGGTCGCCGTGACCTCGTGCCTCGGCATGACTTACGTGCAGGATCTGATGCCGCATTCGCCGGGCCGTGCGACCGCGCTGTTCTTCAACGCGGCGCGGGTCGGCTCGATCCTGTCGGGCGTGCTGTCCGGGTTGCTCGTGCAGGCGTTCAGCTATCGCGGCACGTTCCTGTTCTGCGGCTTGCTCGCGCTATGCGCGCTCGTGCTGTTCGCGGTGCCGGGGTATCGCTATCCGCTGATGTGGCGCGCGCTCAAGCGCTTCATGGCGGCGCTGTATGCGAAGCTGGCCACGCGGCGGGGCGCGCGCGTGCCCGAGCGTAGCGAGTGAGGTGCGCGGAACTTTACGCCGCGCCGCGCCTCTTCAGGAAGGTGCGACGTTTTTCGTCGCGTGCGGAAATGAGCGCTTCATGGCGACGCTGCCTGAGAGTGGCCACGTTGTCTGGCATGCGCGCCTCGGCACGACTACAGTGAGTGAAGTAACCACGCGACTTCGTCACACCGCATGGCCTCTGCCAGCGGTCCACTACCAGAAAAGCGAGGCAGCGCCGGGCGCGCAAAGGCAATATCGGTAACCTTGGCAACCCCGCTGGCGACATCGCTGGCAACCTCGCCGCAGCACCACGGCCTGAGAATCGGACAGCGCAACGCAGCACACTCCGGAGCGAGCTATGCAGCTAGGCATGATTGGATTGGGACGGATGGGCGCCGACATGGTGCGACGCCTCACGAAGGGCGCTCAGCAATGCGTCGTGTACGACGTGCAGCCCGCGGCGGTGGAGCGGCTGAAGCAGGAGGGCGTGGCCGGTGCGACGACGCTCGAAGACTTCGTCGCGCAACTCGATAAACCGCGCGCCGTGTGGCTGATGGTGCCGGCCGCGGTGGTCGACGCGACGCTCGAAAAACTCGTGCCGCTGCTCGATCCGGGCGACATCGTGATCGACGGCGGCAATTCCTACTATCACGATGACATTCGCCGTAGCGAGGAGCTAGGCGCGCGCGGGCTTCACTACGTGGACGTCGGCACGAGCGGCGGCGTGGCCGGCCGCGAGCGCGGCTACTGCCTGATGATCGGCGGCGAGGCCGGGGTCGTGCAGCGGCTCGAACCGATCTTTGCGACGCTCGCGCCAGGCGCCGGCGCGGCGCCGCCCACGCCGGGCCGGGGAACGGGCTCGGCGAATGGCTCGGCCAACAGCGCGAGCACGGCCGAGCAGGGCTTCCTGCATTGCGGCCCGCAAGGCGCGGGGCATTTCGTGAAGATGGTCCACAACGGCATCGAGTACGGAATGATGGCCGCCTATGCCGAGGGGCTCAACGTTCTGCGCCACGCCGACGCCGGCCGGCACGCGCGCGACACCGATGCGGAAACCTCGCCGCTGCGCCGCCCCGAGCTGTATCAGTACGATCTGAATCTCGCCGATATCGCCGAAGTCTGGCGGCGCGGCAGTGTGGTCGGCTCATGGCTGCTCGATCTGATCGCGGGTTCGCTCGCGGGCGATGCGGAACTGGCGAACTACACGGGCCGCGTGTCGGATTCCGGCGAAGGACGCTGGACCGTCGCGGCGGCGATCGACGAAGGCGTGCCCACGCCGGTGCTGAGCGCGGCGCTGTTCGCGCGTTTCAGTTCGCGCGGCAACGCGGATTTCGCGAACCGCGTGCTGTCGGCGATGCGGCACGATTTCGGTGGCCACGTCGAGAAAAGCGCGACGCCGGACAGCGAGCAGAAGCGCTAGCCGGCGCAACCCGCGAGTGCGAGTGGGCGATCGAGGCCGCGAGTCAAGGCTGCAAATCAAGACCGCGAATCAAGGCTGTAATCGAGGCCGTAGTCGACCCACCATCATCGACCCACCATCGAGCCCGCCCACCACCCACGCCCACGCGAGGACACGGCCTGAAGGCGCCACGACATCCGGCGCCGCCAGGCCGTCCACGCAAAACCCAGTCACGAGGAGCTGCGATGCCAGCCGCCACCGTCACGCCGCACGACGTCGTGTTTCTGTTCGATTGCGACAACACGCTGCTCGACAACGATCACGTGCTGCAGGATCTGCGCAAGCACATGACGCACGAGTTCGGCGAAGAGAACAGTGCACGCTACTGGGAAATCTTCGAGAACCTGCGCAGCGAACTCGGTTACGCCGACTACCTCGGCGCGCTGCAACGCTACCGGACCGAGCATCCGCGCGATACGCGATTGCTGCTGATGTCGTCGTTCCTGATCGACTATCCGTTTGCGAACCGGCTCTATCCGGGTGCGCTCGATGCGCTGCGGCATCTGTCGGCGCGCGGGCCCACGGTGATCCTGTCCGATGGTGACGTCGTGTTCCAGCCGCGCAAGATCGCGCGTTCAGGCTTATGGGACGAGGTCGAAGGGCGCGTGCTGATCTATATTCACAAGGAGTTGATGCTCGATCAGGTGATGGAGTGTTATCCGGCGCGCCATTACGTGATGATCGACGACAAGCTGCGGATTCTCGGCGCGATGAAGAAGACGTGGGGCGCGACGTTGACCACCGTCTTTCCGCGCCAGGGCCACTATGCGCTCGATCCGAAGGAGATCGCGAACAATCCGCCCGCGGACGTGACGGTCGAGCGGATCGGCGAGCTGGCGGAGATCGATGTGGAGAGGCTGCTGCGCGGCGCGAAGGGCGCGTAGGCAGGCGCGAAAAGAGACGCCGTTACCCGTGGCCGAACAGCTTGACCAGCAGACCGAACACGCCGATCAGTACGGCGATCGCCGCGCACGGCAACACGAGCGCGAGGACAAGGATGATGAGCACTTTGAGCGGACCGGGGGATGTCGACATGGCGGGCGTTGATCTGGGACAAGGAAGAGAAAGAGGAGAGAGGGCGAACACCTGATACCGTAGATACCGCAGGAATGCGCGCAGCACGAAGGTCCGGCACATGAAGCATCCGCAGCGTGCGCCGATCCGGTTTGAGCAGCTTAATACATTCGCGTCATGCACGGCAGCTTCAACGCGATTGAGATGAGTTGCGCCGAACGATGTGATGCTGAACCTGTCACATCGCTGACGAACAACATACGACAGCGCGGTTCCGCGCCCGCTTCACGCTTCACGCCGGCCGCCTCGCGAACATCCGCTGCATCCACGCAATACCTGCCGCAACACCTGCTTGAACCCGCCAACCTGCCTGACAGTCCTTTTCGAGGAGTGAAGCCATGGCCGAAGCAAGCTCGCATCCCAAACCGCCACAAGTTCTGGACCCCGACACGTTGCGCAAGATGGATCGCTACTGGCGCGCGTGCAACTATCTGTCGGTGGGCATGATCTATCTGCGCGACAATCCGCTGCTGCGCGAACCGCTGAAACCCGAGCACATCAAGAACCGGCTGCTCGGCCATTGGGGATCGGACGCGGGGCAGAGCTTCGTGCTCGTGCATCTGAACCGGCTGATCCGCGATCTCGATCTCGACGTGATCTATCTCTCCGGTCCCGGTCACGGCGCGCCCGCGAGCCTCGCGCATTGTTATCTGGAGGGCCATTATTCGGAGATCTATCCCGACCGCAGCGAGGACGAAGCCGGCATGCGGCGCTTCTTCCGGCAATTCTCGTTCCCGGGCGGCATCGGCTCGCATTGCACGCCTGAGACGCCGGGCTCGATTCACGAAGGCGGCGAGCTCGGCTACAGCCTCTCGCATGGTTACGGCGCCGCGTTCGACAACCCCGATCTGATCGTTACCGTGATGATCGGCGACGGCGAAGCGGAAACCGGCCCGCTCGCCACGTCGTGGCATTCGAACAAATTCCTCAACCCGATCCGCGACGGCGCGGTGTTGCCGGTGCTGCATCTGAACGGCTACAAGATCGCCAATCCGACGCTGCTCGCGCGGATTCCGCGCGAAGAACTCGAAGCGTTGATGATCGGCTACGGGCACAAGCCGTATTTCGTCGAGGGCGACGACCCCGACACGATGCATCAGCAGATGGCCGCGACACTCGAACAGGCGATCGGCGAAATCCGCGCGATTCAGCAGCATGCGCGCCAGAACAACGATCCGACGCGGCCGCGCTGGCCGATGATCGTGCTGCGCTCGCCGAAGGGCTGGACCGGGCCGAAGGAAGTCGACGGCCATAAGGTGGAAGGCTCGTGGCGCGCGCATCAGGTGCCGGTGCTCGATCCGGCAACCAACCGCAAGAGTCTGAAGATCGTCGAGGACTGGCTGCGCAGCTACGGCCCCGAGACGCTGTTCGACGCCAACGGCCGCTTCGTCGACGAACTGCGGGCGCTCGCGCCCGAAGGCGCGCGCCGCATCAGCGCGAATCCGCATGCGAATGGCGGGCTGCTCTGCAAGATGCTCGACATGCCGCCGTTTCGCGACTATGCGGTCGAGGTGAAAAAGCCCGCCGCATCGTACACGTCGCCGACCGCGGTGCTCGGCACGTTCCTGCGCGACGTGATGCGCAACAACATGACGAACTTCCGCCTGTTCGGCCCCGACGAAACCGCGAGCAACAAATTGCAGGCGGTCTACGAAGCGTCGGGCAAGACCTGGCTTGCCGACCTCGAAGCGAGCGACGCGGACGGCGGCGATCTGTCGCCCGATGGCCGCGTGATGGAAATGCTCAGCGAGCACACGCTCGAAGGCTGGTTCGAAGGCTATGTGCTGACCGGCCGCCACGGGCTCTTCGCGACCTACGAGGCGTTCGTCCACGTGATCGACTCGATGTTCAACCAGCACGCGAAGTGGCTCGAAAAAGCCAAGCGCGATCTCGGCTGGCGGCAACCGGTGCCGTCGATCAATCTGCTCATCACGTCGCTCGTGTGGCGTCAGGATCACAACGGCTTCACGCATCAGGACCCCGGTTTTCTCGACGTGGTGACGAACAAGAGCCCGGACGTGGTACGCATTTATCTGCCGCCCGATGCGAACTGCCTGCTGAGTGTCGCCGACCATTGCCTGCGTTCGAGCGATTACGTGAATGTGATCGTCTCCGACAAGCAGCCGCATCTGCAGTATCTCGACATGGACGCGGCCGTCACGCATTGCACGAAGGGCATCGGCATCTGGGATTGGGCGTCGACCGATCAGGGCGTCGAGCCGGACGTCGTGATCGCCTGCGCGGGCGACATCGCGACGATGGAGGCGCTCGCCGCCGTGCAGATTCTCAAGGAGCGTTTCGCGAGCCTGAAGATCCGCTTCGTCAACGTGGTCGATCTGTTCCGCCTGATGCCCGAGCATGCGCATCCGCACGGGCTGTCCGACCGCGATTTCGATTCGCTGTTCACGACGAGCAAGCCCGTGATCTTCAACTTCCACTCGTATGCGTCGCTCGTGCACAAGCTGACCTACAACCGCGAGAATCACGAGAACATGCACGTGCACGGCTATCACGAGAAGGGCAATATCAACACGCCGCTCGAACTCGCGATCATCAACGGGGTGGACCGCTTTACGCTCGCGATCGACGCGATCGATCGTGTCCCCTCGTTGCGTGGCGTCGGCGATCACACGAAGGAATGGCTGCGCGGGCAGATCATCGAGCATCTCGCGTATGCGCATGCCGAGGGCATCGACAAGGAAGAAATCCGCAACTGGACGTGGAAAGGCTGAGCGAGGCTGCCATGCACACCGATGCTCAGGAGCAGACGATTCTGGTGCTCAACAGCGGTTCGTCGTCGCTGAAGTTCGGGCTGTTCGCTCATGCCGCCGATGCCGACGACGAAGCGCTGCTGCTCGAAGGCGCCGCCGATGGCATTGGGCGCAGCGACGGCCGCTTGCGGATCAGCACGCCCGATGGCCGCGTGCTGTTGCAGCAGGAACGCATGCTCGAATCGCAAACCGATGCGCTGCAAAAACTCTCGCAGGTGCTCGCGCAACAGCACCATGCACGGCCCGTGGCGGTGGGGCATCGGGTCGTGCATGGCGGTCCGCATCTGCGCGCGCACCAGCGCCTCACCGCCGACGTGCTGCGTCATCTGCGCGACGCGCTGCACTTCGCGCCGCTGCATATTCCGCCGGCGCTCGCGCTGATCGGCGAAGCGACGAAAATCTTCGGCGACGCCATCCACTTCGCGTGCTTCGACACCGCGTTTCATGCGACGCTGCCGCCGCGCGCGGCGCAACTCGCATTGCCGCGCCGTTACGCGGACGCGGGCGTGATTCGCTACGGTTTTCATGGACTCTCGTACGAATCGCTCGTCGCACAGCTTGGCGCGCAGTTGCCGTCGCGCGCGGTGTTCGCGCATCTCGGCAATGGATCGAGCGTGTGCGCGCTGCTCGAGGGGAAATCGGTCGATACGTCGATGGGGTTGACGCCGACAGGCGGCGTACCGATGGGCACGCGCTGCGGCGATCTCGATCCCGGCGTGCTGCTGTATCTGATGCGCACGGAACATCTGGATGCCGACGCCCTGGAGGCGCTGCTCAATCGCCACAGCGGCCTCGCCGGTTATGCCGATGGCGAGAGCGACATGCAGGCGCTCGAAAAACGCGCGGCGGCCGGCGACGCGCATGCGGCGCTCGCGATCGATGCGTTCGCGAGCGCGGTGCGCAAGACGATCGGCGGCTATGCGGCGTTGCTCGGCGGTATCGATCTGCTCGTGTTCACGGGCGGCATCGGCGAGCATAGCGCGCAGGTGCGGCGGCTCGTGTGCGGCGGGCTCGCGTTTCTCGGGCTGGTGGAGAACGATCCGGCGCGGAAGGTGAGGGTGCTGCACACCGAGGAGGAAAAGCAGATTGCGCGGCATTGCCGGGCGCTGATGCGAGACGGCGCGGGTTGATGCTGCTCGATGCCGCTCGATGCCGGGCCGCGCTGGATCATTCCGGCCAGCTCGTTCTGACGACCGTATGGTCCGTCACGCCGGTTACGCCGAACAGGCGCGTGACGTCTTCGAGCATCGCAAGCTGTTGCCGCGTGTATTGAAGCTCGCCGGAGAGCGTGAGGTGTCCGCGCGAAACCTTCACCTGCACGGCGTGCCTCGGGACCGCGGCGTCCCATGCGAGGCGGCGCGCTGCTTCGAAGGCGATTTGCGCGTCGCTGAGACGGCTGGCTTTGCGTGGTGTGGAGCGCGAGGACGACATGGGTTCTCCACGGAAAAATCGCTGATGCAGAAACACTAGCAGATGCGGCGGATTTTGCCCGCTGAGCGCACATTGCGCGATCCATGCGCGATCCATGCGCGGGTCGCCGCAGCCGTCGGCGGATCGCGGGTATGCTCACGTTTCGTTCCAGAACAGCACAGGCCTGCATCATGTCCGACCTTCCCATCGACAACCCCTTCCTCGAATCGCTCGGTGTGCGTCTCACGCAATGGCGCGACGGCTACGCGGAACTGTTCATGCCGATCGACGCGAGCAAGCTCAATCGCCAGGGCGTGCTGCAAGGCGGCGCGATTGCGACGCTGCTCGACGCGGCCGCGGGCTACGCGGGCCTCTACGCGCCGCCGGGACAGCCCGCGCGACATGGCTTCACGTTGTCGCTGACCACGAACTATCTCGACAAGGGCCTCGGCGCATCGGTCACGGCGAAGGGTTTTCTGGAGCGCGCGGGCCGTTCGATTTTCTTCTCGCGCAGCGAAGCGTGGGTGGACGGCAAACTGCTGATCGCGAGCGCGCAGGGCACGTTCAAGTATTCGAAAACGGTCTGATGCTGAAAGATTGGTTGCGTGACGAGGGCGCACTACGGGGACGTACCGCGCAGGCCCGGGCCGTTTATCATATTGCCCACCTGACATAGCGCGCGGCTGATCGTAACGGGCGCGCGCAACGATCACGAATTAACCACGAGACCCGGCATCCTCCATGAATTCGATTCCCGACGCTTCCTCCCGCCCCTCGATCCGCGCGTTGACCTTGCTCGAAGGGCGTGTGCTCGGCGTGCTCGTCGAAAAGCAGCACACCGTGCCGGACAGTTATCCGCTTTCGCTGAACGCGCTGACGCTCGGCTGCAATCAGAAAACCGGCCGCGCGCCGGTCATGAGCGTGACCGAAGCCGAGGTGCTGAGCGCCATCGACGGATTGAAGCGCCTGAGCCTCGTGAACGAAGGCAGCAGCAGCCGCGTGCCGCGCTTCGAGCACAACATGAGCCGCGTGCTCGGGCTGCCGGGGCAGTCGGTGGCGCTCCTGACCACGCTGTTGCTGCGCGGCCCGCAAACCGCCGCTGAATTGCGCCTGAACAGCGCGCGTCTGCATGGTTTCGCCGATATCTCGTCGGTCGAGGCGTTTCTCGACGAACTGGCCGCGAACGACCCGCCGCGCGTCGTGAGGTTGCCGCGCATGGCGGGTGAGCGCGAGCATCGCTGGGCGCATCTGCTGTGCGGCGAGGTCAGCATAAGCGAGTCAGCACCGTCCACTGCCGATGACGACAGCGTGCCGCTCTCCGAATTCGAATCGCTAAAAGCCGAACAGAAGCGTCTTGCCGACGAGGTGAGCCGGCTGCAGACCGTGGTGCGCCGCATGGCGACGGAGTTGGGGATCAGCGCGGACGATCTGTGAATACAGCGCGAGGGGGCGGCTGAAACGCGATGACGCGCGCGATTCACGCATCGCGTCTGTGCGGCCGGTCCGCGAACAGCGTGCGTTGCGTGCGATAGAAAATCCGCGGCGGCACATTCGGCGAGTCTTCGGCGAGCCGGTCGAGTTCCGTGCGGATCGCGGTGAGGTAGTGGGCTTCGCGGGCATCGGCGTCACCGGCAAACACGGCTTCGAGCCTGCGACGCACCGCGCCGTAGCGCGCGCCAGCCGCGCGATGCTTCTCCGCGCGCTCGGCATAGCGCAGGAACGTCTGCAACGCCGCGGAAACCGCGGCCGTCACGCTGACGAGCCCGACGAGAATCCTCATCTCGATCGACAGCGGCGGCGTGCTCAGCGACGCGAATACCGCCGTGCCGACAAACGCGGCCAGCACGGTCACGAGCCAGCCGATGCGGCGCTCGCGCGCCGACAGCAGATCCGCCATGTCGTAATGGCTCATCTGCGATTCGCGAGCGCGGCGAATCCATTTCAACAGAAGCTCGTTTTCGTCGACGGGGGGCTCGTAGGCAGGCAGGGTCGTCATGTTGCCGAGGCGGACGGTCCGCGGGGTTGCGATTGGGTGTGGATTCGTGTTTGGGTTAGCTCAGTCGTTGCGCCGGCGGCGGTGCGCTTTCAGATGCGTACGCACGTGCGCATTACTCATAGGAAAACGAACTGCCGAATTTTTCGATCCGCTCGAGCGCCATGCCCGAGCCGCGCACGACGCAGGTCAACGGCGCCTCGGCGACGAACACCGGCAGCCCGGTTTCTTCCGCGAGCAGGCGGTCCAGATCACGCAGCAGCGCGCCGCCGCCCGCGAGCACGATGCCGCGCTCGGCGATATCGGCGCCGAGTTCGGGCGGCGTTTGCTCCAGCGCAATCTTCACCGCCGACACGATCTGGTTCAGCGGGTCAGTCAGCGCTTCGAGAATCTCGTTGCTCGACACCGTGAAGCTGCGCGGAATGCCCTCGGACATGTTGCGGCCTTTCACTTCCATCTCCATGACTTCGGAGCCCGGGAACGCGGAGCCGATTTCCTTCTTGATCGCCTCGGCGGTTTGCTCGCCGATCAGCATGCCGTAGTTGCGGCGGATGTAGTTGACGATCGCATCGTCGAACTTGTCACCGCCGACGCGCACCGAGCCTTTGTAAACGATGCCGCCGAGCGAGATCACGCCGACTTCGGTCGTGCCGCCGCCGATGTCGACGACCATCGAGCCCGTTGCTTCCGAAACCGGCAGCCCCGCGCCGGTCGCGGCGGCCATCGGCTCCTCGATCAGATAGACCTGCGAGGCGCCCGCGCTATGCGCCGCCTCCTTGATCGCGCGGCGCTCGACCTGGGTCGAACCGCAAGGCACGCAGATGATGATGCGCGGCGACGGCGCAAAGAGCCGCGACTCGTGCGCCATCTGGATGAAGCGCTTGATCATCTGCTGGGTGATGTTGAAATCGGCGATCACGCCGTCTTTCATCGGGCGGATCGCCTCGATGTTGCCCGGCACCTTGCCGAGCATCTGCTTCGCTTCGCGACCGACGGCGAGGATGATCTTCTTGCCGTTCGGCCCGCCTTCCTGGCGGATCGACACGACCGACGGTTCGTCGAGCACGATGCCCTTGCCGCGCATGTAGATGAGCGTGTTCGACGTGCCGAGGTCGATGGCGAGGTCGTTGGAAAAGTAGCCGCGCAGAAAACCGAACATGCGTATTCCTGTCAAGGGGATCGGGCGCGCGAGCGCCGCCGGGATGCTGTCGGGGTCTGCCGCTTGCTGGCGGCGGGCGGCCGGATCGGGCCGCGCGAGTGGAAGAATAGCAGTTTCGGCCAGCGCGGCGGCATCCTGTGGCCTTCGCGCGGTCCATCTGCGGCCTCTGTACAACATTTGCGACGATTGCCGCGTTCGCCGTGCCTGCCGGGCCTCCGCGAGCCCGTGCGAAAACGGGGGGCGATTCTCGTGCGGGTGGCGCGCGAAGCGGCGCCTGCCGCGCCGAAAGCGGGTGCAACGCACGAATGCCCCTGTAAATCAGGGTTTGCGCGAGCTTTCTGATCGCTCACCATCTTTAAGCCTGCTTTAAGTGGAGGCCACTACATTACGCATCCACCACGTAACCCATCGCAACCATCCCCCACTATGACCACCAGAAAATATTGGCGCGGCAGCGCTGCAGTCTGCGTTGTACTCGCGATCGGCGGCGCGTACGTGCTCAGCCATCGCAATGCCGATGCGTCCGTCAGCGATGCGCACGGCCCGGTGTCTTTGCTGCACGCGGCGTCGGATATCGTCGGTTCGCGCTCGTCTGCGCCGGATTTCTCCGGCATCGTGTCGCGCTATAGCCCGGCGGTTGTGCATATCGGCGTGAAAGAAGCCGCGTCCATCGACGAAAACGGCGAACGCAAGAGCGGCGGCGAAGCGCTCGGCTCGGGCTTCATCATCAGCCCGGATGGGTACATTCTGACGAACAATCACGTCGTCGACGGCGCGAGCAGCGTGAGCGTGAAGCTCACCGATGGCCGCGAATTCCACGCCCGCGTGATCGGCAAGGACAAGACCACCGACGTCGCGGTCGTGAAGATCGACGCGACGAATCTGCCGACCGTGAAGATCGGTAATCCCGACAACAGCAAGGTCGGCGAATGGGTGGTGGCGATCGGTTCGCCATACGGCTTCGACAGCACGGTGACCTCGGGCATCATCAGCGCGAAATCGCGCTCGTTCTCCGACGACAGCCCGATCCCGTTCATCCAGACCGACGTGCCGGTTAATCCGGGTAACTCGGGTGGTCCGCTGTTCAATCTGAACGGCGAAGTCATCGGCATCAACTCGATGATCTATTCGCGCACCGGCGGCTTCCAGGGCCTGTCGTTCGCGATTCCGATCGACGCGGCCATGCACGTCAAGGATCAGCTCGTCGCCACCGGTCACGTGACCCGTGGCCGCATCGGCGTGGGCGTGCAGCCGGTCAGCGCGGAGCAGGCGAAGAAGCTCGGCCTCGACTCGGCGGGCGGCGCGCTGGTCGGCTCGGTCGATCCGAGCGGCCCCGCGCAGGCGGCCGGTCTGCGTCAGGGCGACGTGATCGTCGGCGTGAACGGCAAGCGGATCAACAACACGACCGAGCTGATCGGCCAGGTGGCGCAACTGTCGCCGGGCGCCGAGGCAACGCTCAACGTGTGGCGCAATGGCGGTGAACGCAAGCTGTCGATCACGGTGGGCACGCAGTCGTCCGAGATGGCGTCCGCTGCGCCGCGCGAGCAACTGCAACAGCAGCCGCAGCAGCAGAGCCGTCCGCGTCTCGGCGTGGCCGTACGTCCGCTGACCGAAGACGAGCAGCAGGAAGCGTCGCTGCCGGGTGGCGTGGTCGTGCAGCAAGTCACCGGTCCGGCCGCCGAAGCGGGTATCCAGGCGGGCGACATCATCGTTGCGGTCGACGGCAAGGTGATTCACGGTGTCGCGCAACTGAAGCGCATCATTACCCAGGCCGACGACAGCGTCTCCATCACCGTCGTGCGCGACGGTGAACAAGCGTCGGTCGACGTGACGCTCGGCTGATGAGTTTGACCCGCCGGCGCAATGCCGGCGGCTGGCACGACGCGAAGTAAAGGTGCGTCGTGCCTCAATTGGGCGGGTGGGCTCCGTTCGCTTGCGACGTGTTTTGCGAGGTATCTTGCTGCATGTCGTGCGGCGCATCGGGTCCACCGCCCAGCGCAACATAGAGCGACACCCCATTCTGCAACGCCGTCGCACGCAACTGGATAAGCTGCTGCTCGGCCGCGAAGAGACTGCGTCGCGCATCCACTACCTCGAGATAGATCGAGATCCCATTCTGATAGCGCAGCTCCGCCGTTTCGGCGAGCTGCTGTTGCGCTTCCACGGCCTGCTCCTGCGCCGCAATCTGTTCCTTGTAGCGTTGCCGTCCGATCAATGCATCGGACACCTCACGAAACGCGTTCTGCACGGTGCGCTGATAATCGGCGACCAGTTCATCGCGCCGCGCGCGCGCCTGCGATAGCTGCGCCTGACGCTGCCCCGCATCGAAGATCGGCATGCCGACCAGCGCGCCGACCGACCACGCCTGCATGCCGGGCACGAACAGGTTGCCCAGTTCAGGCGACACGTAACCGAAGTTGCCGGTGAGCGCAATGCGCGGGAAGAAGTCCGCGCGCGCCGCGCCGATATCGGCGTCGGCCGCGCGCAACTGCTGCTCGGCCTGCTGGATGTCCGGCCGGTTGACGAGCAGCGCGGACGGCAGCCCCGGGTCCAGGTCGCCGAACTGCGCGGTGTCGGCAATGGGCGACGCATGCGGCAGCGTATCGCTGAGCGGTCCGCCGACCAGCACCTCGAGCAGATTGCGCTGCTGTGCCGTGGTCCGTTGCAACTCCGCGAGCTGCGTCTTCGCCTGCGTGACGAGCACCGCAGCCTGCTCGTAATCGACCATCGACGTGACACCCGCGTCGAGCCGCAGCTTCGCGACATCGAGCGCGTAGCGGCGCGTTGCGAGCGTACGCTGCGAGAGCTCGATGCCTTCCTCGCCCGAACGGATCGCGTAATAGTTCGCCGCGACATTGCCGATCAGCGACAGGCGGAACGCGCGCTGCGCCTCGACGCTCGCGAGATAGCGGCGGCGGGCCGCTTCGCTCATGTTGCGCACGCGTCCCCAGAAGTCGAGCTCGAACGACGTGACCGCCGCCTGCACGTTGTACTGGTTGAATTTGATCGAGGTGTCGGTGTTGTCGAACTCGGGGTCGATCGAGCCGAGCGGCGCCTTCGTGCGCGTCGCGCCCGCGTTCACGTTCACTTGCGGCAAGCGCGCGGCGTTCTGGATCCGGTAGAAGGCGCGCGCCTGTTCGATGCGCGCCATCGACGCTGCGAGATCGCGGTTGTGCTGCAATGCCGTTTCGATCAGCAGCTTCAGTTGCGGATCGGCGAAGAAGGTCTGCCAGTCGATTTCGCTGGCGAGACGCGCAGTGGTCGGATTGGCGGACTCCGTCATGTCGAAATGATCGGCGATGGGCAGATCGGGCTGCTGGTACTTCGGCGCGAAATTGCAGGCGGCGAGCGAGCAGCAGAGCAGGGGCAACAGCAGATGCTTATGCAGGCCCCCGGGCGGGCTCTTACGCAGGCTCTCATGCAGACGCTTAGGTAGGCTCGTAGGCAGGCTCTTATGCATCGCGCTGTCCTCCGCCCAGGTCTCCCGCCCCCGGTGTGGGCGTCGGCAGATCGTCATCGTCGAGATCGATGCTGCGCTTCTTGCGGCTCAACCAGCGCCGCGCGGCCACATAGAACAGTGGCGTAAAGAAGACGCCGAATAGCGTCGCGGTCAACATACTGCCCATCACGCCCGTGCCGACCGCGCGCCGGCTCGCCGCACCCGCGCCGGTCGCGAGCACGAGCGGCAGCATGCCGAGCACGAACGTGACGCTCGTCATCAGGATCGGGCGCAGGCGCTGCTGCGCGCCATTCTTCGCGGCCGTTATCGCGTCCTTGCCCTCGGATTCCTCCTTGATCGCGAACTCGACGATCAGAATCGCGTTCTTCGCCGCGAGCCCGATGATCGTCACGAGCCCGATGTTGAAGTACACGTCCGCGGAAAGGCCGCGCAACAGCGTGAGCAGCACCGCGCCGATCACGCCGAACGGAATGATGAGCAGCACCGCGACCGGAATCGCCCAGCTTTCATAAAGCGCCGCGAGCAGCAGGAACACGACGACGAGCGAGAGCCCCAGCAGCATGCCGATCTGCCCGCTCGCCTGCTTTTCCTCGAACGCGGTGCCGGTCCACTCGTACGTGAGGTTGCCGGTCAGCACGTGCGATGCGATGCGCTCCATCTCGGCGATCGCCGCGCCGCTCGAGCGGCCGGGCGCGGCCTGGCCCGACAGCGTCGCGGACGGAAAGCCGTTATAGCGTTCGAGCTGCTGCGGCCCGGAGATCCAGCGCACCCGCGTGAACGCCGAGAACGGCACCATTTCGCCGCGGTCGTTGCGCAGACGCAGCGCGCTCACGTCCTCGGCGCGCATGCGCTGTTGGGCATCCGCCTGCAGCAGCACGCGCAGCACGTTGCCCTCGAACACGAAGTCGTTCACGTAGTTCGAGCCGAACGTGAGCGCAAGCGCCTGGTTGACCTGACCGATCTGCAGACCGAGCGCGCGCGCCTTCACGCGATCGATATCGACGTAGAGCTGCGGTGCCTCGGGCATGCCCTCGGCGCGCACGCCCGCGAGCACGGGGCTTTGCGACGCTTCGATCATGATGCGCCGCGCGGCCTGCTGCAGCGCTTCGCCGCCGACGCCGCTGCGGTCCTGGATCTTCATCGTGAAGCCCGTGGCGTTGCCGAGCGATGGAATCGGCGGCGGGTCGAGCGCAAAGATGATCGCTTCGGGAATCTGCCGGAACGCGGCATTCGCGCGGCGCACGAGCGCGCTCGCCGAGTTCGCTTCGCCGGAGCGCTCGCTCCAGGGCTTCAGATCGACGAACGACAACGCCGCCGACTGCCCCTGACCGAAGAAACTGAAGCCGGTCACCGAAGCCACGTTGCGCACCTGCGGTTGTTGCCGCAGAAACGCCTCGACCTGGTCGATCGCACGCTGCGTGCGCTGTTCGGTGGAACCCGGCGCGCCGGTGTAGGTGATGAAGATGTGCCCCTGATCTTCGGTCGGCAGAAAGCCGGTTGGCAAGCGTACGAAGAAATACGCGGTGATGACGCAGGCCGCGATGAAAACCAGCAGCCAGCGCAGCGGCGAGCGCAGCATCGCGTCGACGCCGCCAATATAGCGGTCGGTGCCCGCGTTGAGCCCGCGATTGAAGCCGTCGAACACACGATGCATCAAGCGCGCGGCCGCGTTTTTGGGCGGAGCATTAGCGGTTTCGCTGCGCAGCATGGCCGCGCACAACGCTGCGCCGAGCGTGAGCGCGAGCAGTGTCGAGAGCGTGATCGATACGGCCAGCGTGACCGAGAACTGCCGGTAGATGCCGCCCGTCGAGCCGGGGAAGAACGCCATCGGAATGAACACGGCGACGAGCACCAGCGTACTCGCGATCGCCGCGCCAGAAATCTGGCCGATTGCCTTCACGGTTGCGCGCGGCGCGTTGAGTCCTTCCTCGCGCATGATGCGCGCGACGTTCTCGACGACCACGATCGCATCGTCGTTGAGGATACCGATCGCGACCACCATGCCGAACAGCGACAGGATGTTGATCGACAGGCCGAACAGATAGAGGCCGGCGCAGGTGCCGATCAGCGCGATCGGCACGACGATCGTCGGAATCACGGTAGCGCGCCAGTCCTGCAGGAACAGGAACACGACGACCGTCACGAGCAGCAGCGCCTCGACCATCGTTTGCATCACGCCGTGCACGGACGTCGTGATGAACGGCGTGGTGTCGAACGGCACGGTCCAAGTCACGCCGCGCGGAAAGGTCGGCTGCAGTTCGGTCATGCGCTGGCGCACCGCGTTGGCGACGGCGAGCGCATTCGCGCCGCTCGCGAGCTGGATCGCGATGCCGGCCGATGCCTTGCCGTTCACGGTCAGGCGGTTGCCGTAGCTGTCGTTGCCGAGTTCGACGCGCGCGACGTCGCCTACGCGCACGGTCGAGCCGTCCGGGTTGGCGCGCACGATGATCTCGCGGAACTGCTCGGGCGTCGAGAAGCGGCTTTGCGTGACGACCTGCGCGGTGAATTCGGAGCCCGGCGCGATCGGCTGGTCGCCGAGACCGCCGCCCGCGGTCTGGCTGTTCTGCTCCTGGATCGCCTGCAGCACCTCGCTCGCCGAGAGGCCGAAGCCCGCGAGCTTGCGCGGATCGAGCCAGATCCGCATCGCGTACGAGGAGCCGAAGAGCTGCACGTCGCCGACGCCGTCGATGCGGCGCAGCTCGTTGAGGATGTTGTTCGACGCGAAGTTGCCCATCGCGACCGCGTTCGTGGTGCCGTCGGTCGCCTGCAGCGCGAGCAGCATCAGAAAGCCGGACGATGCCTTGGTCACGCTCACGCCGACCTGCCGGACCTCGAGCGGCAGACGCGGCTCGACCCGGCTCAGGCGGTCCTGCACCTGGGTGCGCGCGATGTCGAGATTGGTGCCGGGCTTGAGCACCACGGTGATCTGCATGGTGCCGTTGGAGCGGCTGACCGACGACATGTAGAGAAAATTCTCGATGCCGTTCATCTCGTCTTCGATGATCGAGGTGACGGAGCGCTCGAGCGTGCGCGCGTCGGCGCCGCTAAAGACCGCGGTGATGCTCAGCGACGGCGGCGCGACATCGGGATACTGTTCGACCGGCAGGAGCGCGACCGCGATCCCGCCGAACAGCACCGTGAAGAGGGCGATGACCCACGCGAAGACAGGACGGGCGACGAAGAATCGATTCATCGGCGGGCCCGTCAGTGCGCGGTCGAAGCGGCGACAGCGGGGCTCGCGGCCGACGGCGCATCAGTCACGGGCCGCGCCTCGACGCGCTGGCCCGGCTGCACCTTCTGCCAGCCGTCGACGATCAGGCGCTCGCCGGGCTTCAGCCCATCGCGCACGGTCCAGCGGCCTTCGCCCTGCTCGCCGAGATCGATGTTGCGGCGGACCACGGTGCCGTCGTCGGCGACGAGCGCGACGCTCGCCACGCCGTTATCGAGCTGCACCGCGCGCTCGGGAATGCGGATACCGCGCAGATTGCCCCCCGCGATGATGCGCCCGCGCACGAACTGCCCGGGCAGCAGCGTACGGTCCGGATTGGCGAACCGTGCTCGCACGGTTTGCGTGCCGGTGGACGGATCGACGACGAGATCGGTGAAGTCGAGAAAACCGCGCTCGTTGTAGACCTGGCCGTTGGCGAGGATCAGTTGCACCTCGACATGCTTCATGTCGAGCGGCTGGCGCGTGCCCGACTGGATCTGCTGCTCGACGTCGAGCAGCGCGGTGTTCGACTGCGTGAAGACTGCGTTGATCGGCGTGAGCTGGTTGACCTGGGTGAGCAGCGTGGCCGCGCCCGCGCTCACGAGCGCGCCTTCGGTGACGAGCGCGCGGCCCGCGCGGCCGGCGATCGGCGTGCGCACGGTGCAGCGGTCGAGCCGCAATTGCGCGAGCGATACGGCCGCCTGAGCATCGGCGACATTGGCCTGGGCTTGCTGCATGGTCGCGAGCGCGGCGTCATATTCCTGGGCGCTCACCGCATGACGGCCGACGAGCGGCCTGAAGCGGTCGACGACCGAGGCCGCGTTGTCGCGCACGGCGGTCGCACGCGCGAGTGCGGCGTGCGCCTGCTGCAATTGCGCGCGATAGTCGCTTGGGTCGATCTGAAACAGCGGCGCGTTGGCCGGCAAGTCCGTGCCTTCCTGATAGAGCGTGCGCTGAACGATACCGTCGACCCGGGCACGAATCTCCGCGGTGCGCACGGCCTCGATACGGCCGGGCAATTCGACGACGTCGGCCACGGGCGTGGTCGAGACCGTTTCGACGAGGACCGGAACCGGGGGCATCGATGCGGCGGTGGGCGCTTCCTGCCGGTTGTTGCACGCGGCAAGCAGGAACGGCAAACCAGTGATCAGAAGCAGTACGGCATGACTACGCAGACGGGATGCTGAGCAGAGCAAGAGAAACTCCTTGGTGAAGGCACTCTTTTTTGCGCGTGAAATCGATTACGGTTTAACGGCCTTTTGGTTTGCGGCGTCAGTCACTGTCAGTCACTATTAAACCGACGGGCGCGGCAATACCCGGAAAAGATTTCCGTTGATCCTACAGCGTCTGGATGACTTGTCAATTTATTTTGGGCACCGCGAGTGGAATAAACTCACGGCGAACGGGGGGTGGGTTTCAGGCTATAGAGGGTGGGCCGTCAGCGTGAGTATGGGCGGCTCAATTAAAGGCATGCGCAATCTACTGAATCCGGCATATTGCCGCCCGGAAACACGTCGACGATATTTCCGCGTGGGTTTAGACCGGGAAGATAAGGTAAGGAAGCCGCCGCCAATAACGGATACAACGACAAAATCCATGCTATTCAAAAGCTTTGTGACAAAGTTTTCATTTCACTTTGACGATTCCGTACGAGCGCAATGCGCTACTCCGAGCGAGACCAATTACGGCAATGCAAAGATCAATAAAATCGGAGCGCTTTGAAACGGTCCTCACTCCCGTGAGTTCGCTCCCGCAACAGAAGCCGGCACCTCACCGGGCAGGTCGGCCGCCGCGCCATCGGCGCGCTTCGCCACACTCCTTGCCACAGCCCGCCCTTGCCGCCGCAACACCCATCGCTTCAGATAAAGCAGCGCCGCGCTCACGAGCCCATACATCATCGTGACGATGAACGCGGCCTGCAGCAGCGATTGCGGCGCATAGCTCGACACATCCTGCGACCGGTGCAGCAGTTCGTCGTACGGGATCACATAGCCGAGCGACGTGTCCTGCACGATCGCGAGCACCGAGCTGATCAGCGCCGGCAGCATGGCGCGCAGCGCCTGCGGCAGCACCACGTGCAGCATCGCTTGCGACGGCCGCATGCCGAGCGCGAGCGCCGCCTCGCGTTGTCCGCGCGGCAGCGACAGGATGCCCGCGCGCACCACCTCGGCGGTGAGCGCCGAGTGATGCAGCGCCATCGCAAACACGAGAAAGCCGAGCGCCGGCCAGTCGAAGCCGAGCGAGGGCAGCTCGATCACCATGAAGAGGATCAGCAACAACAGCGGAATCGCGCGGAAAAACTCGATGTACGCGCCGGCGAGCCGGCTGACGAGCGGCCGCGTCGACAGCCGCCACAGCGCGAGCGGCAACGCGAGCGCGAACGCGGCGAGCGCCGAGCACGCCGCCGCCATGAGCGTCGAGACGAGCCCGTCGAACAGAAACTTCGCGGTGCCCCAATGCAGGAAGATCGCCCACTTGTCGGCGTCGAACTGGCCACTCGTTTCGAGGCGCATGCCGATCGCGACGAGCAGCCAGCACACGGCCAGCGCGCTCACGATCGAAAAGATGCGCTGCCGTTTGCGCCCGAGCGGCCCCGGCGGTTCGTACAGCGTGTGAGAGCGGTTCATCGCGCCACCGCCATTTTCTGTTCGAGCCGCCGCATCAGCAGGCCGAGCGGAATCGTGAGCGCCATATAGGCGAGCATGGCGCTCGCGAAAGTCGGCACGGCCTGCGCGGTCTCGAAGTTGATGCGCTGCGCCGTATACGTGATGTCGAACACGCCGATCGCCGCCGCGATCGACGACGCCTTGATCTGATTCACGAACAGATTGCCGAGCGGTGGAATGACCGTGCGCATCGCCTGCGGAATCACGACGTTCGAGAGCACCTGGTCAAAGCGCATGCCGATGCTGCGCGCCGCTTCGACCTGGCCGGAGGGCACCGCGTTGACGCCCGCCCTGAGCACCTCGGCGACCCACGCCGCGGTGTAGAAGCCGAGCACGAGCACCGAGGACGCGGTCAGCGAGTACATGAACCCGAGCTTCGGCAGGCCGAACACGAAGAGCAGCAACAGCGCGAGCAGCGGCGTCATGCGCATGATCTCGACGTAGGTCGCGGCGAACCAGCGCAACGGCGCGAGCGGGCACACGGCCATCACGGTCAGGGCGATGCCGAGCACGAATGCCATCGCGAACGACAGCGCGGTCAGCTCGATCGTGACGCCCATCGCCTCGATGAAGCGCCACGCGAACGGCAGCAGGGGAAGCAGAAAGTCCATGGATAGGCGGGTCGATCAGCGTCAACGAAGGATCAGCGTTCGATCGCCGGCACCTGCGGTTTGCCGAGCGTGCCTTCGAGGTTCTTCGCGTAGAGCTTGTTCCAGGTGCCGTCCTTGATCGATTGCTCGAGCTGCGCGTCGATCCATTGCCGGAACACCGCGTCGTCCTTCGCGACGCCCATGCCGTACGGCTCCTGCGTGAACGGCTTGCCGACGATGCGGAACTTGTTCGGCTGACGCAGCGATTCGCCCGCGAGCGTCGCGCCGTCGTCGACGTAGGCGTCGAAGCGGCCATCGGCGACGCCTTCGACGCACGCGGCCGTGTCGTTGAACGTGACGAACTTCGCCTGCGGCGCGAATTTCTTCACGTTGTCCTCGACGGTCGTGCCGTTCAGCACGCAGGCGGTCTTGCCGTTCAGATCGGTCACCCCGTGAATCGAGGTGTCGGAGCGCTTGGTCAGGATGTCCTGCCCGGCGATGTAGTACGGACCCGCGAAGCCGATTACCTTCTTGCGCGCGTCGTTGATCGTCAGCGTCGAGATCACGACGTCGACGCGGCCGTTCTGCACGAACGGCAGACGGTTTTCAGTGGTGGTCTTGACCCATTCGACGTTGTCCTCGGAACCGGTCAGCTTCTTCGCGAGCAGACGCGCGAGATCGCCTTCGAAGCCCTCGGTCTGGCCCGTCATCGGATTGCGCACCGAGAACATCAGCGTATTGAGCGAGGTGCCCACCACGAGTTTGCCTTTCTTCTGGATCTTCGCCATCGTCGAATCGGCCGGGAAGGTTTCCGCGTGGGCCGGCAGGGCAGTCGCGAGGAACGTACCGGCAACGCACGAAGCCACGACCGCAATCGATTTCAAACTCGCTTTCAGATTCGCTTTCAGATTCGCTTTCGAGCGCATGTTGGTATCTCCTCTGTTATACGTGACAGTGACAGGCGTGACAGTGACAGGCTGGCCCTGTCGGGTCGATCGACAAAAAATCAGTGCTCCAGAATCCTGGAAAGAAAATCGCGCGCCCGCTCCGAGCGCGGCGCGCTAAAAAATGCGTCGGGCTCGGCGATTTCGACGATGCGTCCGCCGTCCATGAAAACGATGCGGTCCGCCGCCTGGCGCGCGAAGCCCATTTCGTGCGTGACGACGACCATCGTCATGCCGCTTTGCGCGAGTTCGAGCATCACGGCGAGCACTTCGCTGACCATCTCCGGGTCGAGCGCGGATGTGGGTTCGTCGAACAGCATCACCTTCGGCTGCATCGCAAGCGCGCGGGCGAGGGCGACGCGCTGCTGCTGGCCGCCGGACAGTTCCGCGGGCACCGCGTCGGCCTTGTGCGCGAGACCGACGCGCGCGAGCAGGCGCCGCGCGAGCGCTTCGGCTTCGCCGCGCGATTGGCGCAACACCTTGCGCGGCCCCATCGCGACGTTCTGCAACACCGTGCGATGCGAGAACAGGTTGAACGACTGGAACACCATGCCGATCTGCGAGCGCATCGCGGCGAGCGCGCGGCCTTCTTCGGGCAGGCGGGCGCCCGCGAGCAGAATCTCGCCGGAGTCGATCGTCTCGAGCCGGTTGATACAGCGGCACAGCGTCGACTTGCCCGAGCCCGATGGCCCGATCACGACGACGACTTCGCCGGGCGCGACATCGAGGTCGACGTCGAACAGCACCTGCTGCGCGCCGAACGACTTGTTCACGCCGCGCAGCGACACGAGCGCCGCGGCGCGGCCGAGCGCGCTGTCGTTCATGCCCATAGGTTCATGCCCATGTCAGTTGCAGTGTGGCCTCGAGTTGCCCCACCGCCGTGCCGCGCACGTTGCGCAGCACCGGGTTGGCCCATTTCGCGAGCGGCGTGCCTTCGGTTTCGAGCGGCAGACCGAGCTGTTGCAGCACCGCGATCGTGGTCGCGTAGACCGCGCTGAAGTCGCCGTCGGCCATCTTCACCGCGATGCCGATGCCGCGGCTGCGCACGCCGACGGTGTGCACGCCGTCGGCGCCGACCTTCGCGACCCAGTCGCCGTTCGACGCGTTGGCGAGCGCGAGATCGCAGCGGCCCGTGCCCGACACCATTTTCGGATGCGCTGTCATCGCCGCGAAGATGCGCGCGAGCGCCGCGTCGCTCGCCGCGCCGGCGCCCGATGCGCCGGTGGCGAGCTTGCCCCACATCGTCGCGAGGCGCGACAGCGGCATACCGATGTTCGGCGCGCTGCAGCCGTCGATGCCGAACCAGAGTTCCGAAGCGGGCACATCGGCGAGCCGTGCGACTTCGCGGCCGATCTCCTGCTGCAATTCGTGGTCGCGTTCGAGGTAGCTCGCGCGCGCATAGCCGTGCATGCAGCAATAGCCGAGAAAGCCGGTGTGCTTGCCCGAGCAGTTGTGATGACGCTGGTCGAACACGCTGCCGCGCGGCGGCAGATTGTCTTCGCCATAGCAGTCAGGCATGTGCACGCCGCAGCGCAGGTCGGATTCGGCCATGCCGATTTTCGCGAGCATCGCGGTCACTGCATCGACGTGGATATCCTCGCCGCCGTGGCTCGCGCAGGTCAGCGCGAGTTCGGCGTCGGTGAAGCCGAAATGCTCCGGGCCGCCATCGCGCACGAAGGGCAGGGCCTGAAACGGCTTCAGCGTCGAGCGGGAAAACACCCACGCGTGCGGATCGCCCGCATGGGCCAGCAGCGCGCCGGAAGCATCGACCACGGCGACTGATCCCCAGTGGATCCGCTCCACATGGGCGTTACGGGTGGCGATGACGAGCGGGACGTGCGAAGGGAGGGTCATTGCATGCTTTTCGGGTAGATCAGACAAAGGCGAGTTTAATTATTGCAAAAAAAAGCATTTGGCCGTAATTTCGAAAATGGTTTTGCACTGGACGCAACACAGACATGCCCTCAAAAAATGCAAAAGAGGCCGGCCTCGACCATCTGAGCGCGATGCGCGCGCTGGTGCGGATCGTCGAACTCGGTAGTTTCTCGGCGGCCGCGCGTGAGTTGAAGGTGGCGACCTCGACGATCGCGCGCAAGATCACGGCGCTCGAGGCGATGCTCGGCGTGCCGCTGCTGCATCGCTCGACGCATCATGTGGCGTTGACCGAGGCCGGCAGCCTGTATCACGCGCGCGCGGTGTCGATGATCGCGGACCTCGACGACACGCTGCGCGTGGTCGCGGAACTGGACGCCGCGCCGAGCGGCCCGCTCAAGCTGACCGCGCCGGTCGCGTTCGGGCGGCGCTACCTCGCGCCGCTCGTGGCGCCGTTCCTCGAGCTTTATCCCGCCGTGCAGCTCGATCTGCGTCTGACCGACAACCACAACGACATGGTGATGGGCGGCTTCGATCTCGACATCCACGAAGGCGAGAACTATCTCGACAACCTGATCGTGCAGCCGATCTCGCGCAACGACAGCATCTTGTGCGCCGCGCCTTCCTATCTCGCGCGACGCGGCCGGCCGCGCACACCGGCCGATCTCGCGCAGCACAACTGCCTGCGCTATCTGCATCCGGAAGGCGATCCGCGCTGGCATCTGACGAACGGCGAGGGTGTGAAGTCGATTCTGCCGTCGGGCAACCTGCAGTCCGATCACTCGGAACTGCTGCTCGAGACGACGCGCGCGGGGCTCGGCATTGCCGAGTTCGAGATCTGGCTGATTCGCGATCTGCTCGTGAGCGGCGAGCTCGAAGTCGTGTTGCCCGACTACCGGCTCGAAAACGCGCTGACGGGGCGGCAGATCTATATGGCCTATCTGCCGAACCGGCGTTTCTCGACGAAGGTGCGCGTGCTGCGCGAGTTCATGGCGCAGCGATTGACGGGGATCGGGGAGTTGCCGGACCGCAGTCTGTTGCCTTGTCTGGCCGATGAGCTTTGAGCTGCGCCTGCTTCCCGGCTGTAGCCGTCGCACTTGCGCACACGGAGGTCGTCCTCTTGTACGAGGGCATCAGGGTCACCGGTAGTGATTGCAAATTTCGGTGGACGATCGATGCCGCAAGAGGCAAAGGGGAAGGGCGGTGGGGGGCTTCGTCAATCGCCCAGCCCCCCCGATAATTCACACCTTGCGCCGCTCCGGATGCCGCAGCGTCGAATGATTGCGCCCGTACGACAGATAAATGACCATCCCGATCACGAGCCATACGACGAGCCGCAACCACGTGACGAGCGGCAAGCCCGCCATCAGCAGCAGACAGAACAGGATGCCGAGCACCGGCACCACCGGCACGCCGGGTACGCGGAACGGGCGCATCGCGTCGGAATCGCTGCGACGCAGATAGATCACCGCGCCGCATACAAGGATGAACGCGAACAGCGTGCCGATGCTGACCATCTCGCCGAGCACGCCGATCGGCGTCAACGCGGCGACGACCGCGACGACCGTGCCGATCAGCATCTGGCTCAGATGCGGAGTCTGAAGACGCGGATGCACGCGAGCGAACAGCGACGGCAGCAAACCGTCCTGTGACATCGTGAAGAAGATGCGGCTCTGCCCATAGAGCAGCACGAGAATCACGGTGGTCAGTCCCGTCAGCGCGCCGATCTTGATCAGGATGGCGAACCAGTTCAGGCCGATCGCGTCGACGCCCCTGGCGATCGGATCGGGGACGTTCAACTCCGTGTAGGGCACGAGCCCGGTGAGCACGCCCGCGACGAGGATGTACAGCACCGTGCAGATGATCAGCGAACCGAGAATGCCGATCGGCATGTCCCGCTGCGGCTTTCGCGCTTCCTGCGCGGCGGTGGACACCGCATCGAAACCGATGAACGCGAAGAACACCACGGCCGAGCCGCGCAGAATGCCGCTCATGCCGAAGTTGCCGAACTGGCCGGTATTGGCCGGGATGAACGGATGCCAGTTTTCCGGCTTGATGAAAAACACCCCGATCGCGATGAACGCAACCACCACGACCAGCTTGACGGCGACCATCACGTTGTTGAGTCGTGCGGACTCTTTCGTGCCGAGCACGAGCATGGTCGTCAGAATCGCGATGATGAGCACCGCCGGCAGATTGATGAGACCGGTGATCGTCGAGCCGTCGGCGAGCTTGACGACGGTGCCGGGCGCGGCTGCGAGGGCAGGCGGAATCTCGATGCCCACGTTGTGCAGCAGACTCACGATATAGCCCGACCATCCAACCGCGACGGTCGCCGCGCCCATCGCATACTCGAGGATCAGGTCCCAGCCGATGATCCACGCGAAGATCTCGCCGAGCGTCGCATACGTGTAGGTGTAGCTGCTGCCGCACACGGGCAGCATGGCCGCGAGTTCCGAGTAGCACAGCCCGACGAACGCGCACGCGATGCCGCC
Source organism: Paraburkholderia susongensis (assembly GCF_900177725.1). Taxonomy (GTDB): domain Bacteria; phylum Pseudomonadota; class Gammaproteobacteria; order Burkholderiales; family Burkholderiaceae; genus Paraburkholderia; species Paraburkholderia susongensis. The sequence continues at coordinate 166,098 of NZ_FXAT01000008.1, forward strand.
CAGCACGAACGACAACGTGATGCTCGGGCCTGCGAACTGCGCCGCGGCCGTGCCGGTCAGCACGAAGATGCCCGCGCCGATGATCGCGCCGATGCCCATCGCCGTGATGCTGGCGGCGCCGAGCGTTTTCGACAGCGCGTGGCCTCCTTCCGCATCCGCACTTCCGACGATATCGGCAACGGTTTTCCGTGCCATGTAACTCGTATCGGCCATGATGAGTCGTCCCGTTCAAGTGGTGATTGGGCACGAACCGGTTCGGCTTGTGTCGGCTCGCGAAGCACGGCAAACAACACCCGTTGCCCCGGACCGGCAACGGCAAAGCGCAAGAGCGCCTGGCGGAAGAAGACTGGGTTCAGTGTAGGCCGGATTAAAAGCAAAGGGAAATATCCGGCCGATTTTATCGACAGCGAAGAGACGTTGAGCATGCCTGCTCGCATCGCATCGGATGCGCCGCGAGGCACGGGATTCGCGGACTGCGATCGCAAGGGTTCCTATCGATTAAGAAAGGAACTGCGATGTGCGCTTGCGGAATCCATCGGGAAAGGATGGTGCTTGCGGCCCTGTCATGCCGGGATCAGCGGATGCGCCCGCGGCGCAGCACCGCGCTCAAACCCAGCGAGTGGCCTGGGTCGTAGTAGTGAATCAGCAAGGTGCGGCGTTGACCGTCCTGCACGTCGAAATTCGCATGCTGAAGCGCGAAGCCGTTGAACTCATAGACGCTGCCGACCTGCACCGGGATGCGCTTGCAGTTGCCGGTGCGCAGGTCGTGGAGTGTGTGCCAGTTGCGGCAGGCGAACGGCAGGCTGCGCAGCAGGCCGTGACGTATCTTGCAGATCACGTTGGTGAGCGTCGAGACCGACAGGCGCGGGTTCCGGTACATCACAAGGTCGCCGTTGTGGACACCGTCCGGGGCCAGTTGCAGCGGAATCAGCAGCGTGAGCAAATGTGAATCGTAATGACGGCAGTGACTTTCCGCGAGCGTCGAGGGGCTCGCACAGCGCAGCACGTGGAAAGGCTCTGCCGGCAGCTCCGTCTGACCGGCCTTCGCCGCCAGCGCGCGCGCGTTCGCGCAGATCGTCTGCTCGAGCCTGCGGAACGCTTCGCCGCGACGCAATATCTCGGCGATCATCGCGCCGGACTGCGAGCGCCGCGGCACATTGCCAAACGAACGATTGATAGCCTCGTTGACTTCGGCGATCGTCTGTAAAGGAATCACGTCGTGAAAAGACTTCAAAGCGACACCTTTGTCGATTCGAATCCGTTTCACCCCGGTATGGCCTTGCATGTCTGTCAGAGATTGCATGGCGATGTAATTCCAATAGACCTGAGAGTTTCTCTGCCGTAGTTTGGCGGGAGTTTTGCGCGGCTGTTTGAATATTAATTTGCCTGTGCGGGTTTTGTCTGGAGTTTGGCGAAAGCTAGATAGGTTCTCGGTTTGCGAAGATATGCGGTAGCGTTGAATTGCGTCAATTCCGTGAGGTTCGGGAAAAACTGGGGCGCGATTCAGCAAGGGAAAGCAGGTTGAAAGTCTCGGAGGTGGGGTTCGTGAAAGGGGACACCGGCTACTAACTTGCCGACGGCGGTCAAAACGCCTTGCGTCAAGAACTCCCGGTACGCGCGCATCATCCTTGCCGGCATCGAGACCATACACATGATCCGCAAGGGGCAGATGCGCAATGGGGATAACGACGGCGATGGCAAATCCTCAGCAGAGCAATTCTAACCATTGGTCACAAAAAGCATTCCTAATCAAACTGTGAACTGTTATTTCGCCGCATCAGCGAACGCCTGCTGACGCACAAGCTTGTGTCGCAGCAAGGCGAAGGCCTGATGGTCACCAACCTGCTGAACCTGCGGAACGCCTCCGGCAAACCGGTGAAATGCATACCGCGACAGAACGGTGAGAATGGCCTTATTATGCTGAAAGCCTTTCCCATTTTTCTCTGGATGCAAGGCAATCATGCCATCGCAGATCAGGAAACTCAAAGAGCACGACGGCGCGCTTAGGGCACCCACAAGCGAGCCAGGAGATCACGAACCCAGTGTTCTGAGCCGCTATCAGCGCACGTTTCTCTACAGCGCAGGCGTCGCGATTTCGTTGATCATCGTGCTGCTCACCGGCGTTATGCTGTACTCGATAGTCAACGACTACATCGAGTATCGCTACACCGACTTCGCCGTCCGGAGAACGCGCCTGCAACAGGAGTTTCTCGAAGGCGAAACCCTGTTACGAACCTTTGTCATGCACGGGGAAGAGATCTGGGATGCGAGCGCCGGCGCGCCAGACTGGCTTGTCGACAGGTTTGTCACGCAACATGGACGTATCGTTCTGCAGCAGAGCCGGAGGTTCGACGCGGTGATGCTATTGGGCGATATTACACAGCCGTCGCCCGACGCGGAAGTTGCCCGGTATCTGACGCTTGCCAACCAGTTGAACTACCGCCTTGGCGCCTTCGCCAAGGTGCAGCCTGCTGGTGCGTCGGCATATGCATATACGCCTGATCATCGGCTCATTTTCATCTTTCCGGCCCCAAAGGTTGGCGACCCGCTCACATCGAATGGTGTGGATAGTGTCGACAAGCTCGTGGACCGCATCGCGCCCGACGTTGGCGATCTGGCAGACCCGGTGGTTGAGGCCAGACTGTTTGCCAACCGCGATCCAGTGTGGTTCCCGCCGGCTGCGGATCCGTTCGGCGGGGAGCGCGCGTTCAGATTGGTACTGCCCGCGTTTGCGAAAGGAAAGCCATTTCTCGTCGTCGTTCGCAACGTGCCCGTGAGTTTGCTGCTGGAAGGCATCGCCGCGACACGTCATGCCGAAGCCTCAATGATCGTCGATTCCGCAGACAAGGTGATCCTCCTTAGCACTGGTCCGACGGGCGGCGGCCGTGGGCTGGCAGACCGGGTTCTCAGTACGGAATCGCACGCCACGCAGTCCACGAGAGTGGTTCGCCAGTATCTGAGGGGTCTCTTCATTGCCAGTGGACCAGTGACGAGCGCGGGCTGGAAGCTCGTCTACGCGTTTACGTGGCGCACGATTATGGTCGAACTTTGGCCGCGCCTTGTGGGATACACGGCGGCGATGCTGCTCGTGACAGTTTTCCTGTGGACACTCCTGCTCCTGCTCGATCACAGGATATTCACTCCGGGCTATGTGCGCTCACAGCGGGTTTTCGAAAGCGAGAACCTGAACCGCACCATGGTCGCGGCGGCGCCGTCGGGATTCGCACTGCTATCGTTCGATCGCGGCGACGTGCTGCTGCAGAACGATTTGATGCGAACCTTCGAGTCGAACACACACCCGAATGAGCGGCCGTTGCATGTCCAGTTGCATGACCTCTACGACGGCTCCAAAGAGGCGCCCGCGTGGCAGTCCGATCTCGAGTTGCCTCTCAGACTGAAGGACGATCGCGTCGACGACCTGTTGGTGAGTCTGGTTCGAACGAAGTACCAGGGGCATGACGTGCTGCTATGCAGCTTCTCCGACATCACGTCCCTCAAGAACACCGAACGAAAACTCAATGAAGCGCGTGCTGCAGCCGATGCGGCCAATCAGGCGAAGTCGGCTTTTCTGGCCATGATGAGCCACGAAATACGCACGCCGCTCAATGCGATTCTGGGTAATCTCGAACTGCTCGGCCGTTCGCCGTTGTCGCCGTCACAGAGCGAGCGGTTGCAGGTCATCACCTCGTCGTCCACCGCGCTGCTTGGCATCATTAACGACATTCTCGACTTCTCGAAGGTCGAGTCCGGCCAGATGACCCTCGAGACCATCCGCTTTGATCTCGGCGACACCATCCGTCAGGTCGCTGCGATGTTTGCTCCGATGGCGCGTGAGAAGGGGCTCGAATTCGAGTGCTTCATCGACGACTCGCTCGCGCCGCACTACCTTGGCGACCCGACGAAGGTCAGGCAGATCGCGGTCAACCTGGTTAGCAATGCTATCAAGTTCACGAGCACCGGCGAAGTGCTGCTCGAGGTATACCCCAAGGACGATACTGCCGATGACTCGCCGGTCATGATCGGCGTGATCGACACCGGTATCGGGATGACACCTGCCCAACAGGCGACGCTGTTTCATGCGTTCACCCAGGCGGATTCGACGATCACCCGGCGCTATGGCGGAACCGGCCTTGGACTGGCGCTGTGCTGGCGTCTCGCAGAGCTGATGGGTGGCACGATTCTGGTCAGAAGCGAGCCCAATAGGGGAAGCACCTTCGTTGTGACGCTGCCGATCCGGGCTGACACAGGCGCGCCGGCTGATCACGCCGGCGAAGAGCCTGTCAGGCCGGAGTCTGTGCTGAGCGACGCACAAGCGGTTCACGTCCTGGTCGTCGACGATCAGGTGTCGAACCGTGAACTGATCGTGGCGCAACTCGCTACGCTTGGATACGAAGCAGATATGGCCGACAGCGGAAGCGCGGCGCTGCGGTGCTTTAGCGAGCGGCACTATGACGCGGTCATGACCGATCTCAATATGCCAGGGATGGACGGCTACACCCTGGCGCAATGCCTGCGGGCCCAGAAGGCAATTGTGCCGATCATCGCGATTACCGCCCATGCCGCAGCGGAGGAGCGCGCGCGATGTGAGAGCGCTGGAATCGACACGGTCCTGCTCAAGCCGGTTCTGCTCGACACAATCGATCAGACCCTGCGGCGGCTGGTCAACGAGGCTGGCAGGCGTCCCGTTAGCAGCGTGTCCACGAGACAGGACATTGCGCAGGGTCCGTTGCCCGAGCGTGTGTATGTTGCGCTGAACCGCGCGCTCGGCGAATCGCTGGCGACGCTGCACGAGGCACTCGATTCGGGCGACATGAAAACGATGCTTGATCACCTTCACTCGGTGCGTGGCTCATTCGCGATGATCCACGAGACGGAGATGGCGAGCGCCTGCGAGCGGATGGAGCAGCTCGCCAGAAGCAACGACACCACCGGGTTGAGCGAGGCGTTGGCCCGTTTCGAGCCGCTTGCCTGGACAGCGCTCGCGAAGCGGGCGACAGATGCGCAGATCGATACGTGACTGCGGTAATCGCGGGCCAGGCGACGGCTGGATGAAGACGTGTAGCTAGTCAGCACGGCGATGCCGTCAGGCTCGCTCTTCCTGGATGATTTTCCGTCTGCTCTCACTCGAATGAAAACATTTCTAAAAATAGGACTTGACCTATTTCAATGGAAAGAGATATGAAAATCAGCTGGATTTATGATCGAAAAATATAGGATTAGGCTTATTTGTCAATTTCTTACGATTTTCTAGGACTTTGCCTATTACCGACGGGATGCCGCATGAATAGAATCTGCCTCGCGTCGTCGATACAAGAAAGATGACATTAGGAGTGCGACACGATGAGGTGTGGTTCTGCCCCGATTCTGGCTGCGCATCCCGGAGCGATGGTATCAGGATGGGCTGTGAGGCACGGCTAAGGCGAGCATTTCTGTCAGATATCCCGATCATGGTTTCACATATATGCCGCGCAGTGCGGATTGACGCGAGCGCTCGCGATGCCGTTGGCGAGTACTGAAAGGGGTATCGCGCGGGCGTTCGAACGGGGCATCTTGTGAGGTCGGTATTGGCTCGGGCCAAACGTAATCGTACTTGCGATTCATCTACCTTGCGACTTACGGCAACTGTCTGAACCTGCCCTTGGTGATGATGCGTAGTGCGGTGAGCTTCCAGTGAGGTGACGGAGTTGTGGCGACCTGTGGCGCTTAGCGTCCGTATCGTGACGTCGGCGCTCATTCCGGAGTATGTCCATCCCAGGGCCGGTTGCGGTTTTGAAGGCGATCTTGATGGCTGGAGTGGCCCGCTGTTGATTGGACTATCCGAATAATTCCAGCCGCATCCTTCTATGGACATCAACCATGAACTCATTCACGGTCCGCGTAGTTCTCGCTGACGACCATCCTGTGATTCTCGATGGCGTGCGTCATGGCCTGGAGAAGAGCCGCACGATCTCTGTGATCGACACTGTGCAAAACTCGACAGCACTTATCGCAACGCTGGACCATCTTCCCTGCGATGTGCTGGTGTCAGACTATGTGATGCCCGGAGGCGACTATGGTGACGGCCTGGCGCTTTTCTCGTTAATTAGCCAGCGTTATCCGAATCTCAAGGTCGTTGTGTTGAGCATGTTGGCGAGTCCGGCGGTCGTGCGTTCGCTATTGGATATGGGGATTCATTGCATTCTGAGCAAAGCTGATTCGGTCGACCATCTGGCGCTGGCCGTTCATAGCGCATACTCGAATGGTCGTTATCTGTCACCGCGCATGGCGGCAATTGCCGCATCGATCAAACGCGGCGTCCGCGGCAGCGCGGCCGGTTCCCCGCTAACGAAGCGGGAACTAGAAGTGGTACGTTTTTTTGTGTCTGGAATGTCGGTCACGGAAATTGCCATGCTACTGCATCGCAGTAAAAAGACGATCAGTGCGCAAAAAACCACGGCAATGGTCAAACTGGGCATCGCGCGGGACGCCGATCTGGTCCGTTACGGAATCGAGAGCGGACTGGTGTCATCCACTATATCCCTAAATAATTTAACGGTTGCGATGGAAGAAAAAATTGCGCCACAGCAGAGCGGCATTTTATGTATCTAAGTTTTCCGCAGCGTAAAAAAGATGTCGCGTGAATGGGAGGGACATACCCATTATCTGTAGAGAAGTAGCTGACACGAATATCGCCACCGTTACGGGTCATATGCCGCGATAAATTGCTGTTTTCTGGCCGACGCACTGGGATTCGCTGCTGAACGTCTACTGGGGCGGATCGACCATTAGCTTTCCGTCACATAGGGCAGCCGATCGACTACCCAGTCGATGCCGAGTTTTCGATCGTTCAGGATTTTGCGCACTGATCATCTTCTTGCTGCGCCTCAGTTGTACTGCGATCTCATGAATAGCGACGCCAGACTGAACCTGCCAGCCATCATGGGGCGTGGGATACGGAATGGCAAATTTTTAAAAATTATGACTTTATGTTCGGACCAGTCCTATTTCAATTCAATATTGAGAATATAAGATTTTCGCCGATTGAGATGGTGATCATCTGCGATTCGGACTGGGCCTATTTTTATCCTGTCTCGTAAATATAGGATGGAATCAGTTGGAGAGATAGACGCGAAGCGATCTGACTCTCCATAAATTCAACGACCATTTTCTGAGCGTCGCCGGCTGTCTAGTATCGGTGATGCGTGTGATCGCCAAATTTAGTGGTGACGATTTACTGATCTGATGGCGGCGATCATCTTTTTAAAATTCGTATAACTAATTATCTGATTTATTTTAAGTTATTTAAGTAGATTTAAATTTAGCTAACTATTGCAATAGGAACGCATCATGAACAAGTCATATATCAGCGTCTGGAACGAGGCGCTTGGGTCGTGGGTAGCGGCCTCCGAGCATACGGTTGCGCGCGGCAAGCGAAGCAAGTCACGGGCAGTGGCTGGGGCGGTTGCCACTGTCGTTGTGCTGGCCGGGCTGTCGGGTGCGGCATCAGCAGCCAATCTCATCGCCACGCCGGTTCAGGCGCAAAACGGGCAGTACTCGGGAACGGATACGACTTCCGCTTCTGCTACGGGCGAAGAAGCGACAGCGGTTGGGTCGAAAGCGTCTGCATCGGAGCTGGGAACAACCGCGATTGGCGCGGCTAGCGTGGCGAACGCACAGAACTCTACTGCGATTGGCATTCTGTCGACAGCGTCCGGCTCGGGGGCGGTCGCTCTGGGTTGGAATGCGACTGCCTCCGGGGGCCTCAGCACTGCGATTGGCGCACGGGCGACTAGCGATGGACTTCAGGGCCTGGCGCTCGGTGCTTCTGCTAACGTGTCTGCTGCAACGACCAACGGCATCTCCATTGGTACCTTGGCATCGGTGTCAGCGACCAACGGGACGGCAATCGGTGCCCGGGCGAGTGTCACGGCACTGAACTCGGTGGCACTGGGCGCGAATTCGACGACGACGGCAGACCTGAGCGCGGCCGGCTACAACCCGGGTTCGACGGCGTTGTCGGGTACCGCGTCGGCGGCGAATGGCGAAGTGTCGGTGGGTTCGGCAGGCAACGAACGTCGCGTGACCAACGTCGCTGCCGGTTCGGCCGCGACGGATGCGGTGAACGTCAGCCAGTTGCAATCGGAAGACGCGAAGGTTAACCAGCAGGGCTCGGACACTGCGGCGGCATTGGGCGGCGGTGCGACGTACAACGCGGGCACCGGTGCAATTAGCGCACCAAGCTACAACGTGGCGGGCGGCACGCAGAAGAGCGTTGGCGCGGCGCTGACGGCGCTGGACAGCGCAACCGTGCAATTCAACGGCGCAAACGGCGCGGCAAACGTCAACAACAAGAAGATTGTCAATGTGGCCGCGGGCGACCTGTCGTCGTCGAGCACGGACGCGGTGAACGGCTCGCAACTGTATGCAACGAACCAGCAGGTGTCACAGAACACCTCGTCGATCACGAACCTGGGCGACCAGGTGACGAACGTGTACAACTCCGGCACAAAGTACTTCCACGCGAACTCGACGGGTGCGGATTCGTCGGCGGTGGGTGCGGACGCGGTGGCGATCGGTATGGGTGCGGTGTCTTCCGGGATGGGTTCCATCGCAGAGGGCATGAATGCTAGTGCATCGGGCTCCGGTTCGACGGCGATCGGTCCATTGGCGACGGCGACGGGGGATAGCTCGGTGGCAATGGGCGTGGCTTCGAAGGCGACGGGGACGAACTCAGTAGCACTGGGCGCGGGCTCGAATGCGACGGAGGCGAACTCGGTGGCACTGGGCAACAGTTCGACGACGGCCGCGGCGGTGGGCACGAGTGGTGCGACCATCGGCGGGACGGCTTACTCCTTCGCGGGTGCGAATCCGACGGGCACGGTGAGCGTGGGCAGCGTGGGTAGCGAGCGCACGATCACGAACGTGGCGGCCGGCCGCCTGAGCGCGACGAGCACGGACGCGGTGAACGGCTCGCAACTGTACGCGACGAATCAGCAGGTGGACCAGCTGAGCAAGGACATCCAGAACGCGGCTGGCAACGGAACGGATCCGCTGGCGGTGCATTACGACGACGCATCGAAGGGCACGATCACGCTGGGTGGCGGCATCAACGGCACGAAGATCACGAACGTGGCCGCAGGCGATCTGTCGCCGTCGAGCACGGACGCGGTGAACGGCTCGCAGCTGTACGCGACGAACCAGCAGGTGGACCAGAACACCACGTCGATCACCAATCTGGGTGACCAGATTACACAGGTGAGCAAGACGGCGAATGCGGGCTGGAACGTCAGCGCGCAGGGTGCAAACGCGACCAATGTGGCACCGGGCGCGACGGTTGACCTGAAGAACACCGATGGCAACATCGCGGTGAGCAAGGATGCGACCAGCAACGACGTGAGCTTCGACCTGGCCCGCGACCTGAAGGTCGATAGCGTGACGACGGGCGGCACGGTGGTGAACAACAACGGCGTGACCATCCAGGGCGGCCCGAGCATCACCACGGGCGGCATCAACGCGGGCGGCAAGACGATCACGAACGTGGTCAACGGCGTGAACGCTGACGACGCAGTGAACAAGGGGCAACTGGACGAGGTGAGCCAGTCGGCGAATGCGGGCTGGAACGTCAGCGCGCAGGGTGCAAACGTGAGCAATGTGGCGCCGGGCGCCACGGTCGACCTGAAGAACACCGATGGCAACATCGCGGTGAGCAAGGATGCGACCAGCAACGACGTGAGCTTCGACCTGGCCCGCGACCTGAAGGTCGACAGCGTGACGACGGGCGGCACGGTGGTGAACAACAACGGCGTGACCATCCAGGGCGGCCCGAGCATTACCACGGGCGGCATCAACGCGGGCGGCAAGACGATCACGAACGTGGTCAACGGCGTGAACGCTGACGACGCAGTGAACAAGGGGCAGCTGGACGAGGTGAGCCAGTCGGCGAATGCGGGCTGGAACGTCAGCGCGCAGGGTGCAAACGCGACCAATGTGGCGCCGGGCGCGACGGTCGACCTGAAGAACACCGATGGCAACATCGCGGTGAGCAAGGATGCGACCAGCAACGACGTGAACTTCGACCTGGCCCGCGACCTGAAGGTCGATAGCGTGACGACGGGCGGCACGGTGGTGAACAACAACGGCGTGACCATCCAGGGCGGCCCGAGCATCACCACGGGCGGCATCAACGCGGGCGGCAGGACGATCACGAACGTGGTCAACGGCGTGAACGCTGACGACGCAGTGAACAAGGGGCAGCTGGACGAGGTGAGCCAGTCGGCGAACGCGGGCTGGAACGTCAGCGCGCAGGGTGCGAACGTGAGCAATGTGGCGCCGGACGCGACGGTTGACCTGAAGAACACCGATGGCAACATCGCGGTGAGCAAGGACGCGACCAGCAACGACGTGAACTTCGACCTGGCCCGCGACCTGAAGGTCGATAGCGTGACGACGGGCGGCACGGTGGTGAACAACAACGGCGTGACCATCCAGGGCGGCCCGAGCATCACCACGGGCGGCATCAACGCGGGCGGCAGGACGATCACGAACGTGGTCAACGGCGTGAACGCTGACGACGCGGTGAACAAGGGGCAACTGGACGAGGTGAGCCAGTCGGCGAACGCGGGCTGGAACGTCAGCGCGCAGGGTGCAAACGCGACCAATGTTGCACCGGGCGCGACGGTTGACCTGAAGAACACCGATGGCAACATCGCGGTGAGCAAGGATGCGACCAGCAACGACGTGAGCTTCGACCTGGCCCGCGACCTGAACGTGGACAGCGTGACGACGGGCGGCACGGTGGTGAACAACAACGGCGTGACCATCCAGGGCGGCCCGAGCATCACCACGGGCGGCATTAACGCGGGCGGCAGGACGATCACGAACGTGGTCAACGGCGTGAACGCTGACGACGCGGTGAACAAGGGGCAACTGGACGAGGTGAGCCAGTCGGCGAACGCGGGCTGGAACGTCAGCGCGCAGGGTGCAAACGCGACCAATGTGGCGCCGGGCGCGACGGTTGACCTGAAGAACACCGATGGCAACATCGCGGTGAGCAAGGATGCGACCAGCAACGACGTGAGCTTCGACCTGGCCCGCGACCTGAAGGTCGACAGCGTGACGACGGGCGGCACGGTGGTGAACAACAACGGCGTGACCATCCAGGGCGGCCCGAGCATCACCACGGGCGGCATCAACGCGGGCGGCAGGACGATCACGAACGTGGTCAACGGCGTGAACGCTGACGACGCAGTGAACAAGGGGCAACTGGACGAGGTGAGCCAGTCGGCGAACGCGGGCTGGAACGTCAGCGCGCAGGGCACGAACGTGACCAATGTTGCGCCGGGCGCGACGGTCGACCTGAAGAACACCGATGGCAACATCGCGGTGAGCAAGGACGCGACCAGCAACGACGTGAGCTTCGACCTGGCACGCGACCTGAAGGTCGATAGCGTGACGGCGGGCGGCACGGTTGTGAACAACAACGGCGTGACCATCCAGGGCGGCCCGAGCATCACCACGGGCGGCATTAACGCGGGCGGCAGGACGATCACGAACGTGGTCAACGGCGTGAACGCTGACGACGCGGTGAACAAGGGGCAACTGGACGAGGTGAGCCAGTCGGCGAACGCGGGCTGGAACGTCAGCGCGCAGGGTGCAAACGCGACCAATGTGGCACCGGGCGCCACGGTCGACCTGAAGAACACCGATGGCAACATCGCGGTGAGCAAGGACGCGACCAGCAACGACGTGAGCTTCGACCTGGCACGCGACCTGAAGGTCGACAGCGTGACGACGGGCGGCACGGTGGTGAACAACAACGGCGTGACCATCCAGGGCGGCCCGAGCATCACCACGGGTGGCATCAACGCGGGTGGCAGGACGATCACGAACGTGGCCAATGGCGTGGCTGACAGCGATGCGGTCAATGTGTCGCAACTCAACGCGGTGGACGACAAGTTGGGCAACCTTGATGCAGGTTCGGTGAAGTACGACACCAATGCTGATGGCACGACGGTGAACCGCAACAGCATTACGCTGGCCGGTGACACGTACGACTCCGTGACGCACGTCGGCGGCACGCGTATCACGAACGTGGCGGACGGTGTGAACCCCAGCGACGCAGTGAACATGTCGCAGCTGACAGAGACGAACGACAACCTCGCGAACCTGGGTGACCAGGTGACGAAGGCGGGCGACCAGATCAGCAACGTGTACAACACGGGCACGAAGTACTTCCACGCGAACTCGACGGGTGTCGATTCGTCGGCAGATGGTCAGGACTCGGTGGCGATCGGCATGGGTGCGGTGGCGAAGAACACCAACGACGTGGCGCTGGGCGCAGGCTCGACCACGGAAGCGGCGGTGGGCACGGCTAGCGCGACCATCGGTGGCACGGATCACCAGTTCGCGGGTGCCAAGCCGAACGGCACGGTGAGCGTGGGCAGCGAAGGTAACGAGCGCACGATCACGAACGTGGCGGCTGGCCGGCTGAGTGAGGCGAGCACGGACGCGGTCAATGGCTCGCAGTTGTACGCGACCAACCAGGCACTGGATCAGATCAACAGCAACATCACGAATCTGGATCAGGGCTCGGTCAAGTACGACCGCTACAGTGACGGCACCGTGAACTACAACAGCGTCACGCTGGGTGGCGGTATGTCCTCCGGACCGGTGGTGTTGACCAATGTAGCCAACGGTAAGTCCACCTACGATGCTGTGAACTTCGGTCAGTTGTCGGCCCTGCAGGACCAGGTGTCCAATATCGACAATCGGGTAACAGGTATCGAGAACAACGGCGGTGGGGCATCCAATCCCTACTTCAATGCAACCGATACTTCTTCCGACGACGAAGCGGTGGTAAACGAAGCGGTGCCGGGCACCGGTAAGGGCAGCACCGCAGCGGGTTCCGGTGCGACCGCCGCAGGTGACTATGGTACGGCCGTCGGTTCGAACTCCAGCGCAGCAGACAGCGCAGTCGCGGTGGGCGCGGGTGCTTCGGCAGCATCAGGTTCGGTAGCAATCGGCCAGGGGTCACAGGCAACGGCGGCTAACGCGGTTGCGCTGGGTCAGGGTTCGGTGGCTGATCGTGCTAACACGGTGTCGGTCGGCACGGAGACGAACCAGCGTCAGATCACCAATGTGGCGGCTGGTACGCAGGCCACGGACGCGGTCAACGTCTCGCAGTTGACGTCGGCGGTCGGTGCTATGGGCGGTGGCGCCAGCGTCAATCCGGACGGCTCGGTGACTGGTCCGTCGTATCAGCTCTCGGGCGGTACGTACTCGAACGTTGGCGACGCGCTTTCGAACCTCGACAGCCGGGTGAATGCCGCCAATCAGGCGATCGACAACGTCGCCAAGGGCGCTTACTCGGGTATCGCGGCAGCCACTGCGCTGACGATGATTCCGGACGTCGATAAGGACAAGACGCTGTCGCTCGGTATTGGCGGAGGGACCTACAAGGGGTACCAGGCTGTCGCCATCGGCGGTACGGCTCGCATCACGCAAAACATCAAGATGAAAGCGGGTGTCGGCCTGTCCAGCGGTGGTACGACTGCCGGCGTAGGTGCTTCGTACCAGTGGTAAGCGTTTAGCAGGAGAGAGGGCGTGCGCGCGCTCTCTCCGCCGCTTCGAATTTTCCAATTCTCTGCTTTCGCTTTGGGCGAATCTATAAACATGAAAAAGCATTCTCTAATTCATCCACGCCTGGTATTGCTGGGCGCAGTATTTGGGCTTGTGTCGGCATGTACGACGCAATCGGGTCCGACCTTTACAGCACATGCAATCACCGTTCCGAATCAGACGGCGCCAACGTATCGCGTCGAATGCGGCGGTCTTCTCGAAAACTCGCAAACGTGTTTTAGAGTCGCGGACGAAATCTGCAAGGACAAGCCTGTCACGGTGCTAGAGGCAGTTGACGGAGTCAGGTCCGGTGTCAATACAAAAGATCCGCGCGAGATCACCTTCATGTGCGGTAAGCCGGCTGAGGCACAACTCGCCGCTGTGCCACAACCTCAATCGCAGCAACAGCCACAACCGAAACCCCAGGAGCAGCGCCAGGTGTTGCTGCAAGGCGATGCGAATTTCGCCACCGACAGCGCCGTATTGAGCAACGCAGCGAAGGCGGCCCTAGACAATTTTGTGCGCGCGAATGAAGGTGTCAGTTTCCAGCGCGTTGTGATAACCGGTTACACCGACTCGACCGGCTCGCGGGCACACAATCAGAAACTGTCGGAGGCGCGCGCTCAATCGGTCCTGCAATACCTGCGTAACCGTGGTGTGATGGCGCAGACGTTTGTCGCCGAGGGCAGGGGTATGGACGATCCCGTCGCATCGAATGCGACTGCCGAAGGCCGCGCACTCAATCGCCGCGTCGAAATACGCGTCCTGGCGCTATAGGTTGCGACGGTCGTCAAGGTGTTAGAGCGCTGAGAGTCATCTAGCGGGCCTCCCACCGTCGTCATGGGAACGGCGGGGTTAAAGTGAGTTTGCCAACTGCTTTAACCAGAGGGAGGCCGCGATGAAATATGGCGGCATTGACTTGTACGCTCGTGAAGCCCAACGGTTCGCCACTGTTCGACTCGACCCGCTGGGCGCAGCTCGCGCGTCTCATCACATTCTGGAGGAACGCCCGCAGTGGATTTGTGCTGCAGGCCACCAGTTCATCAGTGGGCATGGAAATCGGTATCGCGATGGTGGCCACGGGTTCCATGTCGATGTCGATTCTCGCTGACTTTGACGGCGACGCAATTTCGCTCACGTCGCTGGCTGTGTTCGTTGCTTGCGATGTCGAGTCCGTGTGGACAACGCCGCTCAGACCTTCGCCTTCGTGAGGCGCATCGCGTCATAAGCCTGCTGTGCCAGGAACGCATCACTAGGACATGACCGAAAAACCATCGCCTGAAGGTCCGCACGAGCGATGTTTATCGCGCTAAATCCCTTTTTTGGCAAGCGATGTGGTGATCTGGCACGTCATGCAATTGCCCTGATTTGATATTCGGACTGTGTCTATTTTCGTTCTGTCTCAGAAATATAAACTGGACTCAGTTAAAGAGATCAGGGCGATTTGACTTTCCCGGAATTCAACCGTTAATGACCGACCGTCACCGGCTGTCCGGTGTTGGCGAGTGCGTAACCGTCACGATTTTCTAGCGAGAAATTGCTGATCCGTCAGACAGCAATGGTCTCCATAAGATAAGTAATCCTACGTTATATAGATTAACTAGCTCTTGAGGAAAGAACACATCATGAACAAGTCTTTTATCAGTATCTGGAGTGAAGTGCATCAGACTTGGGTGGCTGCCGCCGAAACTTCACGGGCACGTGGCAAGCGCGCCAGTTCGAAGGTGGTTGCGGGCGCGGTCGTTGCGCTGGTGTTGGGTGGGCTGGGCAGCACGGCAGCAGAGGCTGCCGTTATTGAAACGCCAGTCCAAGCGCAGAACGGAGGGAAGAATGCGTCCACTGGTGCTTCGGCTACAGACGAAAATGCGACGGCTGTGGGGGCTGGCGCGGTTGCATCTACTGGAGCTACCGCTATCGGCGCAATTGCCACGGCTAGCGGGGGTAATTCAACAGCGATCGGTGCAGGAACCTTGGCTAACGCGGATGGGGCTACAGCACTCGGCTATGGGTCGACCGCATCGGGTCAAGACTCAGCCGCTTTGGGGTTCGGTGCAACCAGCGCAGGTGGCGCGAGCATTGCAATTGGTCAGTTTGCTACTTCGGAAGGGGATTACTCCATGGCGATAGGTCTGGGCGCCACTTCGACAGGAGCCCAGTCCACTGCACTTGGTCTGGTCGCTCAGGCGTCGGGGACCTCAGCGATTGCACTGGGTACCGCGGCCACGGCCAGCGCGGCGAACGCTGCAGCGCTCGGCAATCAGGCGACTGCATCGGGGGATCGATCATCCGCAGTTGGTAACCAGGCTGCTGCCTCGGGTGACTTCTCGGCCGCAATGGGTACCAATGCTACCGCCACAGGCGCACAGTCAATTGCACTTGGTAATGTGGCTACTTCGACATCAGACTACGGCATGGCGCTTGGTTCGCACGCTCTGTCGGCAGAGTACGGTGCCACGGCGCTTGGCTCGTCGGCTACTGCGGCAGGGAGAAACGGCGTAGCGATTGGTTCGGCGGCCAGTTCGTCCGGGACTACCGCCGTGGCACTGGGCGCGGGTTCGAATGCGACGGAGGCGAACTCAGTGGCACTAGGCGCAAGTTCGACGACGGCTGCGGTGGTGGGCACGAGCGGTGCGACCATCGGTGGGACGGCTTACTCCTTCGCGGGTGCGAATCCGACGAGCACGGTGAGCGTGGGCAGCGTGGGTAGCGAGCGCACGATCACGAACGTGGCAGCCGGGCGCCTGAGCGCATCGAGCACGGACGCGGTGAACGGCTCGCAGCTGTACGCAACGAACCAGCAAGTGGCGGCCAACACGGCCAGCATTGAGAACAACACGACGACGATCACCAGCCTGGACGGCCGCATGACGACGGTGGACAACCGCGTCACCAGCATCGATGGCCGGGTGACCAACGTGGAAGGCTCGGTGGCGAACCTGACGCAGTTGCTGGACGGCGGTAGCGTCGGCATGGTGCAGCAGGACGCGACCAGCAAGGCCATCACGGTGGCCAAGAGCCTGGACGGCACGACGGTGGACTTCACCGGTACCGATGGCGTGCGTACGCTGAGCGGCGTGAAAGCCGGTGCACTGAGCGACACCAGCACGGAAGCGGTGAACGGTTCGCAGCTGTACGCGACCAACCAGAACGTGGCGGCGAACACGACGAACATCAGCAGCCTGGACGGCCGCGTGACGACGGTGGACAACCGCGTCACCAGCATCGACGGCCGCGTGACGACCGTTGAAGGCTCGGTGACGGACCTGACGCAGCAACTGAGCACAGGCGAAGTGGGCCTGGTAAAGCAGGACGCGGTGACGAACGCGATCACGGTGGCGTCGGACAAAGCGGGCACGTCGGTGGACTTCAGCGGTATGCAGGGTGCGCGTACGCTGAGCGGCGTTGCGGCGGGCAATCTGTCGGATACGAGCACGGAAGCGGTGAACGGTTCGCAGCTGTTCGCGACCAACACCCGTGTGACGACGGCGGAAAGCAACATTGCGCAGAACACGACGGACATCACGAAGTTGCAGGACCAGATGGGTGATGTCGGGACGTCACTGTCGGGCGCGGTGCAGTACGACCGCAACGTCGACGGTTCGGTGAACTTCAATTCGGTCACGCTGGGCGGAAGCCTGAGCGCAGCTCCCGTGGTCCTGACCAACGTTGCGGATGGCAAGAGCCAGTACGACGCGGTGAACTTCGGCCAGTTGTCGGCGTTGCAGGACCAGGTGACGGATCTCAATGGACAGGTGTCGAACCTGACCGGACAGGTGTCGGGTATCCAGCCCGGAAGCCCGTACTTCGACGCAACCGATGCTCCGTCGGCGAGCGGCAGCGATGGCGCTGAGGTCAATGCAGCAATGCCTGGTACCGGCGCAGGCAGCACGGCCGCCGGTGCCGGAGCGGCTGCCTCGGGCAACTACGCCACGGTGATCGGCGCGAACGCCAGTGCGGCAGCGGACAACGCCACGGCAGTCGGCGCCAACGCAGCGGCGACGGGTGTCAACTCGACGGCAATCGGTGCGGGCTCGCAGGCTGCCAATGCGAACTCGGTCGCGTTGGGTCAGGGTTCGGTGACGGACCGCGACAACTCGGTGTCGGTGGGCTCGGTGGGTAACGAGCGTCAGATCACCAATGTCGCAGCAGGTACGGCGGCGACCGACGCGGTGAACGTGGGTCAGATGAACAGTTCGGTGGCGCAAGGCGTTCAGCAGGCCAACAGCTACACTGATCAGCGGTTCAACGATGCCAACCAGGCGATTAACAACGTAGCCAAAAACGCCTATGCCGGTATCGCTGCGGCAATGGCCATGCCGAACATGACGCCGTCCGGTCCTGGCCGTACGATCGTCGCCGCCGGCGGGGCCACCTACAAGGGCGGTAGCGCTGCGGCAGTGGGCGCCACGTACCGTTCCCGGAACGGCAAGTGGCTGATGAACGGCGCGGTATCGGTCACGTCGACGGGCGATGCGGGCGTGCGTGCCCAGGTCGGATACGAGTTCTGACAAAGAACGAGGAACGACAAATAAGCACGTAAGAAGTCGCAAGAGGGTAATGTTGCACGGTCTTGCCGGTCACGGCAGACCGTGCTTTTTTTTACCAGGGTATGTGGGCAAATTGAATTGAACCGTCTGCGCAGCGATATGGATAACAGGACTCCGGCAACATGTTCAGGTCAACGTATTTTCATACAGCTTCTCCGAACGGTTTTCTGGTTCTGTTCCTGATCGTTGAGCAACCAGTCGAAGTCGGTGCAATCAGGGCCATGGCGAACTGGCATTGGCGGATGCCCCTGCCTGTCACTATCATGTAGTATGAAATATCTGCCCATTGGCGCGTCGATGTGGAGAGTGGTCACGCGCCGTTTGCCAAGCCTGATTGGTTGGCAGTCTTGCTGATTTGTGTCAGCGTGTAAATAATTAGTAAAGTGATTGGCAGCCCGGGCGCCAGGTAACCCCTTCCCATACCGCACGCGGTATAGAGGACGTCGATATGGCTTCTCTCACGATCCGTGTTCTACTCGCAGACGATCACCCGGCCATGCTCAGGGGTGTCGAACACGAGTTGTCGGTGGTCAGCTCGATCCAGTTAATGGGCTCTGCGCACAGTTCGACGGAATTGATCGCATTCCTCAATACAACGCCGTGCGACGTTGTCGTTTCCGACTACGCGATGCCGGCGGGCGAGTACGGCGACGGCATCGCGCTTTTTTCCCTGATCCAGCGGCGCTATCCGTCTGTCAAGCTCGTAGTGCTTACCATGCTGGACAATCCGGCGGTGCTGCGCGCGCTCGTGATGCAAGGCATATCGTGCATCGTCAGTAAATCCGATGCTGTCAGCCACATTGTTCCTGCTGTACATACCGCCAATAGCGGTGGCAAGTACTACTCACCGAGAGTCGACGAAATCGTTCAGTCGATCGACTGGAATCGTCGCGGCCGCGGCTCGACGGACGTTCTCAGCCAGCGCGAATCCGAAGTTGTCCGCCTGTTTGCGTCTGGTTTGACTGTCAATGAGATCGCAGACCGGCTGTGTCGTAGCAAGAAGACCATCAGCTCGCAAAAATCGAAGGCGATGGAAAAGCTCGGCATTGACCGGGACGTCGATCTACTGCGCTACGCTATGGAGAACGGCATGGTGTCTTCGTCCGAGCGAGCGTCAAACGGCGAATCCGATGTGCGTCTGCCGGAGGGGGGCGTACCCCCGTTGCCTTGAAAAGCTGATTCGCTCCAACCGACGCAGCTTACGATCTGCCGGCAATCACCCGATCCAGCGGCACATCAGCGGGCAGCACGGCGTCCATTCCTTCGCTATCCGATACTTCCGTGGTGGTGATGCGCGTCTCGTGAACGTTCATGTCCGCGTCGATCGACAGATGCATCTTGAGCCACGGCATTTGCGTGGGCCTTCTGGCTGTACTTATTTTCGTACTACTGACTGGCGTGCCCGAAGCTCAGCCCCATGCTGACGATGACCTGGCCGTGCCATCGTCAGCAATCGCCAAGCACTTGCGTTACGTGTTGTTGCGCGATTTCTCGTCGACCCGCAATACCGCTGCAATCACGGGCCAGCGTCGTGCGGCGTTGCGCCAGGCGTCGTCGGCCTGACGGTCGAAGTAGCGTGCGGGGTCGAACCCATCGAGATGCCGCGCAAGCTGGTCGATGTCGTTGGGGCCAGCCGACGCCTCGTCGTACGCCTGCTCTCGCTGTGGCATCGCTTAGCCTCCTTTCAGCCGCCGTGCGTGTTGACTGTGGGTTCGGAACGCACCTGGCCTGTGGCAGGGGCGCATGCGTTGGCGTGCTCCAGGTTGCTGCCGGCGTGGGCGGTCAGCGCGCCGACACCCTGCCACAACGGTATGACGATCAACGCGGCCAGAACGAATGTCGTCACACGCACCCAACGGTTGATCAGGAAGTACGCAACGATCAGTGTAATGATCGTATACAGCGCCGATAGCGGCACGGTGCGTGCGATCAGTTCCAGCACGCCATGTGGCGTAAGCGCGGCGTGCGACGGTAACGGTGAACCCGCCGCGCTCAACGCAGGCACGCTGACCTCGTAATAGAGCAGCGCGATAGCAATGACGGTCGCCACGACGTTACGCAGGATACGCAAGCGGCGATCGCCGAACGGCACGAGCAGCGCGACGGCGAAAAGGAGGTTCAGCCACCATGCCGGCTGCAGTGTCCTGGTGCCGCCCAGATAGAGCTTGACGATGAAGTAGAGATTCCACAGTCCCATGGTGCGAAGTGTCCCGTAAAGTCCCGTAAAGTGTCCTGACCTATTGCTTACTGCTGCCGCGGCTTTCGTCGCATGACGAGACGTTCGAGCGCTTCCACGCACGCGTCGATGAGGCGCAGATGGCCCTGGATGCCCAGGCCGATGACTTCCCTGAGCCCGTAAAGCGGCACGTCCTGCGGTGGCTCCTTTTCGAACCCGATCCATGCGTCAGCGCGCCCGAACGTGCACTGGATGAGCTGGCGTTCCGCTTCCGGTGTCAATTCCAGGCGGATTCCGGTCGAGCGTGCGGCCGCGCGCACGATCACGCCCGGGAAGTGATGCTCGGCGTGGCCGCGCGCGAGGCAGACGCCTACGCGCTCACCCTGCGACACTTTTGCATCTGGCGGAAGCTCGAGGCCAAGGCCACCAATCGAGTAATTGATCGTCATGCAGGCGAGCGTGCGGCCGTCGGGCAGAAGGAGCGTGGCGGGGACGTGCAGCGGAATATGGTGCGAGACGCGCACCTGGCGTGCCTCCTGCGCCACGCCAACCGCCGCGCCGAGCACGATCATGTTGATCGCGGCCCATACCATGTTCATCAGCGAGGTTTGCGGCTCTGTGCTGTGCAGGAAAACAATGCGTATCATGCCGGCGAGCATCGCGGCTGCGTTGATTCCGAGGAGCACCAGGTACGGCTTCGAAATCGCCCAGTCGAGGTAGCCCTCGTAAATCTGGCCGCCCTTGGCCGTCACGTTGAACTTGCCGAGCTTCGGGTTGATGAGTGCCATCGTGGTCGGCAGGATGATGTACCACGCCAGCACCGACTCATACACCTCGGCCCAGAACGAATGGCGAAACTGTCCCTGGATGCGCGAGTTCGCGAGGTTCGCCGTAATCAGATACGGCAGCACGTACGCGAGGATGACGGTGGCCTGCGTGTTGATCATATGCAGTCCAAAGAAAAGATAGGCGCCGGGCATCAGCAGGAATACGAGCCGCGGAATGCCATAGAAGAAGTGCAGCATCGCGTTGGCATAGCAGATGCGCTGGAAGAACGAGAGCCCCTTGCCGAGCCACGGGTTGTCGACGCGAAAGATCTGCGCCATGCCGCGCGCCCAGCGAATGCGTTGACCGATATGCCCCGAGAGGCTCTCGGTCGCGAGTCCCGCCGCCTGCACGGTGCGCAGGTAGGCGGAGTTATAGCCGAGCCGGTGCAGCCGTAGCGCCGTGTGGCAGTCCTCCGTCACGGTTTCCACCGCGATGCCGCCGACTTCTTCGAGCGGCGCGCGCTTGATGACCGCGCAGGAGCCGCAGAAGAAGGTCGCGTTCCAGAAGTCGTTGCCGTCCTGGATCAGCCCGTAGAAGAGGCTGCCCTCATTGGGCACGCGGTGAAACGTATCGAAGTTGCGCTCGAACGGATCGGGCGAGAAGAAATGGTGCGGGGTCTGCACGAGCGCGCACTTCGGGTCGGCGAGGAACTGGCCCATGGTCGTCTGCAGGAATGAGCGCACCGGAATGTGGTCGCAGTCGAAGATCGCGATGTATGGCGCGTGCGTGCACGTGAGCGCATGGTTGATGTTGCCCGCTTTTGCGTGCGTGTGTTCGCTGCGCACGATATAGCCCACGCCGGCTTCCTCCGCGAAGCGGCGGAATTCCTCGCGGGTCCCGTCGTCGAGGAGATGGACATGCAGCTTGTCGCGAGGCCAGTCCATACCCGCGGCGGCGTATACGGTCGGTTGCACGACCGAGAGCGGTTCGTTGTAGGTCGGGATGTAGACGTCGACGTCCGGCCATAGCGAACGGTCTTCCGGCAGCGGGCACGCCTTGCGGTTGAGCGGCCACGCGGTCTGAATGTAGCCGAGCAGCAGCACGACCCAGGTGTAGAACTCGGCGGCGTACAGCACATAGCCGATCACGGCGTCCAGCGGATCCGGCAGGTGCAGCGTCTGGGTGGTGCGCCACCAGATATAGCGCCCGGCCATCAGCAGGGACAGCCCGGCCATCATCAGCGTCGCGAGCCGGCCCGGCACGCGGCGCACCAGCAGCACGGTGACCACGACGAGCGCAAAGAGCCGCGTCTGCTCGCCGAGTGTCATCGGTGTCGTGCAGATCACGATGCCGATGATCAGCGCCGCGACGAGCACCAGATAGCGCAGGTACGGCACGCGGTCGACGGCCGCCGCGCCGTCCTCGATACGGGCGGTGAGCGCTTCCCAGTCGACCGCCTCGAGCCGGCGCGCAGCAGGCCGCCACAGCAGTCCGAGGAGCCAGACGAACGGCGCCGCGAGGAAGGCGAGCCAGCGGAGCATGACGGCGCGCCGTCGCCGCCTGCGCTCGCGAAGCCTGTGAAGCTTGCGCAGGTCGGCGGCGAAGCGGGGACGACGGAAACGCGTGCGGAAAACGAACCGCCACAGCCAGACGTTCCAGCGATGGTCGAGGCCGATACCCAGTTGCGCGGCCAGATAGCGGGTGAGCCGGTCGGACCAGAGCATCGGCAGATCGGGTTTGCCAGGCCGCGGCGGCCGGAACACGAGCCGCACAAGCCACGCATGCAACGTTGCGTCCGAGCCGAGGCCAAACGATGCACGAACCGCCTGCAGGCAGGCATCCCATTTTGCGCGCAGCCATGACCGTGAGGAGTTCATCGCAACGGCTCCCCGGCACGGCTGGCCCATCGCGAGAGCCACGCAGCCAGCCCCTGCAGGTCGTGCGCGGCGGCCGAGCCGGACGCGCTCGCGCAGAAGTTCTCGCCGCGCCCAAGCGCTTCGGGCAGACCAGCGTCGGCGTGGATCTGATAGGGCAACAACGCGTCCCCGAGGCTCGTACGCAGTAGCGCAACCACGTCGACGTGCAGTTCCCGCGCGGGTATCACCGCGTTGATGACGTAGACGCAGGGCGTTCCGGCCAATGCCTCGCGAAAGCGCATCAACACAGCACATGCGGTGGGCGAAGGCGGTAGCACCGCGAGCACCAGATCCGCGGACGCGATCGCCTGGCTCGTTTCGACGGAAGGCCAGGTCGGCGTGTCGATCAGCGCGAGCGCGTCGGGCGGCATGTCCACCCGGGCGAGGAGTTCGCGCAGCCAGCCGGGGCTCGCGAGCAACTGCGCACGAGCCCCGGCTGGCGCGCCGCGCGCCGTGTCGCCGCCGCCCCAAGGCAGCAGCAGCACGTTGTCGTCGGTGTTGAGCGCCGTATTCGCCGGATTGGCGCTCTCCAGATAGGACGTCAGACCGGCGCGGGCCGGCTCCTTCAGCCCGAAGTGCAGGGCGAGCACGTTACGCGGATCGCATTCGACAGCAAGCATGCGGTGCCCGCGCGCACTCAGCAGGCTGGCAAGCTCCGCCGTGAGCGTGGTGCGGCCGGCGCCGCCGACGGGCGAGACGATGGCGATCGTTTTCATCGGCTGTCCGCGCTGGTGGCGCGGCGTGCGCCGCGAATGACGATGGCGCCGAGCTGCGGCGGCAGATGTACGGTGCGCTCGCGCGCGGGCAGCGTGAAGCTCGGCAGGAACCGCTGCAGCCGGAAACGCCACACGAGCCACGATAGCGGCGCCGCGAGAATCACGCCCCAGACGAAGTAGCCGAAGAAGATCTCCATGGCCGGTTACCCCCGTGTCTTGAACGGCAGGTTCGCGGGCGTCGGCGCCGCTCGCGGCATGGCTGCATTAACAGGTGCGGCCTCGGGTTCGTGCGCCGTTGCAGCGGAGGCTGCGCCGCCGCCATCCCCGCTGACAGGAGCCAGGCCGCCGGACGCCGGCGCCCCTGCCGCCGTCGCCGCTGGAGCAACCGGCCGGCGCTGTTGAGCAAGCCACTGCGTATAGTCGAGTGGCGGCTCGTGCGTTATTTCGCGTTCGAGCGTTTCGAGCATCGACATGATTGAATCATAGTCGCCGCAGCGCACTTCGCCGCGGAAGAGGTCGCCGGGCGGCAACTGGAATACGCGCTGGAATACGGTCGTGACATCGGCGAGGCGGCACGAGAAAAAGAACGTGTAGACGCTGTCGCCGCAGGCCGTGCACAGGTCGCCCGCGCGGCCCATGTGGCATGCCTGCAGCGCATCGACGTGAGCCACCTCAGGCAGAAGCGGCAGGCGCAGCAGCACATTCGGCAGGCGGATCGCGCGAGCCCGTCCGACCGTATCGCGCACGAGCTCGACGAAGCGTGACGCACTCACGTAGCCGACCTCCGGACTGTGCAGCACAGCCGCGAGCACCGACAGGTAGTCGGCTGGCAACGGACGCGAGAACACCTGGCCCTGGAGTTCGTCGAGCATCGTTTCGACCCGGGCAAGCGAGGTTTGCTGCGGCACCACGAGATTCGTGCCGAGACTGCGCATGACCGCCTGATAGCGCAGCGCGATGCGGTCCTCGCGCACGGCGATCTTCAGCGCGGGTCCGGCGCTTCGGCGCAGTGTGTAGACCTGTTCGGCGAGCTTTTCGAGCTGCGCGCTGTCGCCGTAGGCGAGCAGGACGGTTGCCGCGACCGCGTGCGCGGCGGCCGCGACGACGGCGTCATTGTCGTCCACCACTTCCCAGTGCGAGGGCAGCCCGCTTTCGCGGGCCACCGCATCACGCGAAACGATGACGCGCGCTTCGTCCGGCGCGAGCCGTCCTCCTTCGCCGATGCTCTTTGCGAACGTGCCGCCCGCGACCATGAGCCGGTCACTGTCGTCCAGAAAGCGCAGCGGTAACGATTCGTCCACGAGCATGGCGCCATGCTGCCCCCAGAACATGGCTTCCCAGACGTACTGACCGCCCGTCTGACGCAAATGCGCCGCGCCCGCGAAGCGGACATGAAAACCCGCGAGCGCCGAAGCCTGCGCGATGCTGCTGTCGCCCCCGTCATCGGGCAGGCTGACGACGAGCAGCACGCCATGATCGTGATGCGCGCACCAGGCCGCGAGCTGTGCGCCCTGGCGCGCGAGCGCGCTCGCATCATGCCAGTTGAAGAAAGCGTCGGCGCCGTCGATCAGGAATTCGCTTTCCGGCTGCGCACACTGGTCAGCCAGCGCTTTTAGGGCCTCGAGCAGCACTTCGCCACCATCGCGGTCCGGCAACGGACGCAGCGTGCAGAGGTTCGCATGCCCGTGAAGCGCCCCAACGCCGTCGATGTCGAGGCCGTGGCTGCGCAGCGCATCGACGATCTGCAGGTCGTTGCGCGTCGAAAGTACATTGGCCGGCCCGTTGTGCAGCGCCGCGGCGGCCGTGTTCCAGAAGAGCGCGGCGCGCGCCGGCGACTCGTTCGCATAGACAATGCATACCTGGCCCGCGGCGAGCGTGGCGAGCGCGGGCGGCAAGCCGTCGATCGCGAGCTGCGGTCGTCCGGATGGCGTGGAGGGCGTGGATGGGGGAGAGGGCGCGTTCATGGCTACACCTGATTCGCAAGGCGTCGTGGGCGGGAACGATGAAGCATGGTTTCGGGCTCCACTCAATAAGCAGAATACGGCGTCACCGGCGTCGGCGGGAACGGGACCGGGCCGTGCTGCGGCGTAAACAGGTAGCGCACCCATACCATGCCGACGTTCGGTGCATAGTCGTGCGAACGATCGATTTCGAGCCGGGCGCCGGCGATCCAGTGCGGCGTGATCCGGTACTCGGCCGCGGCCGCTACCGTGTAGCTGAATCCGTTGCTGTTGCCGGCACCGAAAAATGGCGTACCGAGGTTCGCCGCACTGAGACGCGCGGCGGCCTGATCCTGCAGCAGGCTGCTGGTCGGGAACCACGGCGCGGTGTCCTCGCGCGTAAACGACCAGCCCACCGAGCCGCGCACCTCCCACGACAAACGCTCGTAGCGCCCGGTCCAGTCGATTGGCAGACCGATCGACGTGAAACGCTGCGGGCTGAAGTAGCCACCGTTGCCGAATGTGTAGAAGTGCTGATTGCGCGAGTAATGCCAGAAGAGGCCGACGAGCCCGCTCGTCACGCGCTGGTTCGGCGTCTGGAAAAGCGGCCAGTTGAAGCCCGCGAGCAGGCGCAATTCGTTGTCGCTCGGCACGTTTTCGCCGGTGAGCACGCCGTAGCCGATGCTGCCGTACACGCTGCCGCTCGAAATGTTCTGCGAGCCGCGCAACGTGATGCTGTTGCGCACGACACCACCCCACTTCTCGCCGGTCACGGGATCGACGCCACCTGCGTACGACACGAGGCTGTCCGTGACGGAGCGGCGCGACAGGTCGATGCCTACCGAGGCGTTCTGGAACTGGTGCTCGTATTGCAGGCCGCCGAGTATGCTCTCGACCGGAAAACCGAGCGGTGTGCTGCCGATGTCCGCGCGCCAACTGTCCTTCGCGCCTTTGAACTCGTAACCGGCCGCGAGCGAGACGCCGGTGGCGCTCTCGCGGATCGATCCGAGCCCCGCGTTGCCGAGCGCCGCGATCTTGCCGTATTGTGAAGCGGCGTTGAAGTCGCTGCCCGGCAGCGAGCCCGCGTCGAGGTAGACCGTATCGGCGTGAAAAAAGTAGTGGCCGGTGTAGCCGTCCGGAATGCGGACGTAGAACGGGACTTGCGTGGCATTCAGGCGCGAGGTGCCGGCATCGCCGGTCAGGTTCGACTGGATCACCTCGGTCGAGATTTCCGGCTGGCGGCGGTCCTGCAACTGCTGGAAAGCGCGGCCGGCCGGCGTCAGCCCATCCGTGCCCGGTTGCAGCGGCCCCCCGGCACTTTCCTGGGTGCCGGCTTCGCGGTACAGCGCGGCCGCCTCGTTGTAGCGGCCCTCTGCCTCGTCGATGCGGCCCGCCTGCAGCGTCACGTCCGGGCGTTGCGCATAGCCGGCGCGCAGCGGATCGACGACGGCCGCCGCTTCGTTATCCTGACCTTCCGCCACGAGGCGCTGCGCGATCTCGAGGCGCGTGTTCACGTCGTCCGCGGGCGTGTCGGCCAGCACCTCGCGCACAATCGCGGTGGCCTGCGCGCGCTGCCCCATGTGTTCATCCATCCGCGCGAGGGTGAGACGCGCGTCGGCGTTGTCGGGCTGCGTTGCCAGCACCTGCTGCGCGGCGCGCGCGCCGGCGCGGAAGTCGCCAGCGGCTTCGTCCACGTCTGCCTGCGCGAGCAGCCAGCGCGGGTCGGCCTGCTGCGTGGCGGGCACGGCCGCGAGCGTGCGGCGCGCGCCGTGCACGTCGCCGTTCTCCAGCTGGCGATTGACGACGCGCAACGAAAGCCGCAGCGACTGGTCGTCGAACTGCGCGCGCTGCGCGTCGGTCACGCCCGGCAGCGCCCGCGATGCGGCGATCCAGGCGGCCAGCGCGTCGTCGCGGCGGGCCGAGGCGAGCAGGTCGCCGTAGCGCAGCCGCACGGGGATGGCCGGGTTTTGCGGATGCGCGTCGAGCCAGTCCTTGACGAGCGCAAGGCCGTGATCGGCGTCCCCCAGCGTGATCCATTCGTCGCCGATCGTCGCGAGCATCTGCGGGTCGTTTTTCGCGACCGCCTCGGCCTGCGCAAGCAACGCGC
Source organism: Paraburkholderia susongensis (assembly GCF_900177725.1). Taxonomy (GTDB): domain Bacteria; phylum Pseudomonadota; class Gammaproteobacteria; order Burkholderiales; family Burkholderiaceae; genus Paraburkholderia; species Paraburkholderia susongensis. Next base: position 193,864 of record NZ_FXAT01000008.1, read on the forward strand.
GGGCTTCGTCTTCGTGGCCCTCGGCCGCCCGTTGCCGCGCGTCGCGCACGAACCGCTGCGCGACGATGTTATCGGCCAGCTCGCGCATGGGCTGCGTGCGCGCTTGCGGCGGAATCTGCTCCATCTGCGCGTTCGCGCCGTCGACGTCGCCAAGCACATAGTCGAAGTAGAGCGCGCTCGCATAGCGCATCTGCGTCGATGGCGCGACCTTCAATCCTTCCTCGATGACCGCGCGGCCGCGCGCGGGCAGTTTCTGGTTCGCGTAGAGCTGGGCGAGCGAATAGCGCAGCCACGGGTCGTCGGGAGCGAGGCGTACGGCTTCCTCCAGCTTCGCCGTGGCGGCGCTCTCGTCGTTCTCCGAGATCGATTGTTGGGCCTGCAACGACAGCAGTTCCGCGCGCATCCTCGCCACCTGCGCCTGCGAGCCGGTCAGGCGCGGAGAAACGCTTGCGATCAACGGCTCGATCTCGTCATCGCGATGGGTCGCGCGCAGGATCGTGACAAGCTCCCGCAGCGCGTCGACATCAGGCTTCGGGCCGGTCGCAAGCGGTCTTGCCACGGCCTCGGCTTGCGGCCACTTCTGCTGCGCGATCAACGCGTCGGTCAGCGCGTGCGCCGCGTCGACATTGGACGGATCGAGCTTCAGCGCCTCGCGCGCCAGCGCTTCGCCCTCTGAGGGCTGGCCCTGGCTGTTCGCCGCGTTCGCCTTCGCGATCGTCCCCCATAGCGTGGCGGTGGCGATCAGGCTGCGCCATTTGCCGGCGTTTTCAGGATTCAGCGTGAGCGCGCGCTCGAAGAGCGCCCGCGCTTCGTCCTGGCGGCCTTCGTGCAGGCGTGCGAGGCCCTGTTCGCCGAGCGCTTCACCCTGCTGGCGCCGCGCGCGCTGCGCGGGCGTTTCGGGTGCGGCAGCGCTCGCGTTGCCGCGGGTGGCGAGGCGCGCCGCGGTCTCTTCGCTGACGCCGTTCTTCTCGTATTCGGCCACGACGCTCTGTGCCTGCCTGTCGCCAGGCACTTCCTGCAAATAGCGTTTCCACCAGATGTAGTAAGCCGGATCGTCGTGCGGCGAGTAGACGAGCGAGCGATGCCACAGACCGAGCGCCATCGCGCGGTTGCTCTCCGGCTGCTGGTAGATACGATAGAGAAGGTTCAGCCCTTCGAGGCGCGTGCTCCACTCGTTGGTCAGTACATCGGCGAGGATCAGTTGTTGATTCAGGTCGTTCGGGTTCTGGCGGATGCGCGATTGCAGTTCGGCGAGTGCGCGGGCGTGTCCCTCTGGCGTGCCGGCGAGAATCCGGTAGTAGAAGTCAGCCAGATCGCCGCGCGGCGCACCGTTCGGGAAAAGCGCCTCGAGGCGCTGTGTTGCTTGCGCATTCTTGTCCGCCGAAGCCAGCTTCTCGATTTGCGTCACCTCGCCCTTGCCGGTCGTGGCGACGTGATACGCGTCGGCCAGCTCCTGCGTGGATGGATGATTGGGCGCGATCTGGCGCAACTGCTGAAGGACCCGGGCCGCGTCGCGGGGCCGGTTTGACTTCAGGTCGATCTCGCCCATCATGGCAAGCGCTTCCGGCTGCTGCGGCGAAATCAGTAACGCCTTTTGCACGACCTCGCGCGCCATGTCCGGCCGGTTCATGTCCTCCCACTTGCGCGCGGAGGCGAGCAGTTGCGCAAGCTGCGGGCTGAGTGCTGCGGGCGCGGCCGCTTCCGTCGAAGTTTCCGCCGAACCTGCCGGCGCGGCGGCTTGCTGCTGTGCCTGCGCGTGCGCCATGCCGCTCATGACGGCGAGGAGGGTAGTGGCAACCATCGTGAGCGTTGCGACCGTGGAGAATGGCTGCTGCATCGTCGCTGGCGCGGCGCATGCAGCTAACATGGCGCGGGACATGTCGGCATCCACGCGGGCACCCGCCGGCTGTTCGCGTCAATCACGCGAGCGACCGCGCTGACCGTCGCGCTTTTGAAAGGAGTCCAGTCGGACCAGTTGCACGACGCGTGCGATGGCGCGGCGTCCTGGGCCGCAGCCCGGCGCCGCGCCGCGCAAGCCGGGTGTAGGTGGATCGCACGCATGCCTAGCTCCCGCCGGTGCGGCGCACGGCGAGGCGGGAAAGCGCCCAGAACACCGCCAGGGCGACGGCGAGCCCCGCGAGAATGCCGGCTATCGCCAGCAGAGACGGGTAATTCGAGACGAAGATCCAGATCCGGGCATACCACGGCACTTCGCCGACAAAGTAGGGTTTGCCGAGCAGAAGGCTGTCGATCTGCGCGCCGCGCACGAGCGTCAGGTCACCGTAAACCGGCGATGGCCGGCGGTCGTCCTGCAACACGTCGAGCACGCTAGCGAGTTGACCGGACGAAGTCGCTGCGAGCGCAACGACACTGCGTCCAGCCTCGAGCGGAGACTCGAAGCCGATCAGCGCGCCGAGTGGCCCGGAGGTGCTCATGACCGTTTCTCCATCCGGCGTCCGGGGCCGGTGGTCCCCGTCCGCCGGCCAGTTGGTCCAGCTCTCCTTGCGCTGCTCGCGCATGCGCAGCGCGGTATCGCCTTGGCTGATCAGCAACGGCAAGCCCTTGCCCCATTTCGCGAGCAGATCGGCCGCCGAGCCCGTGCCGATCACGAGCAGATCGCGCCCGCCGACAGAAGCGACATCCTTCGCCGGGACCACCTCGACGCGCAGAGCCGGCAACCCGGTCCACGCACCCATGTTGCCGAGCAACGTCAGCACGGCAGCCTCGTCAGCGGCGTCCGGCGCATCGGGAACGACGATCGCCGTATCGGAAAGATCGGCCATCCGCGTGAAGGGGAAGCCGCTGGTTGCGAAGTACGCGAGGTTGGGCATCGCCGTGAAATGCACGAAGCCGCTGAAATCGATCGTCGAGTTGGGATCGATCGCCGCACGGGCTACGTCGGCGGCCGTGGACGCGCACAACCCCGCTTTCTGCGCATCCATATGAAACTGGAACTGGAGTTGATTGTTGTCGGCGACCCGGAACGCGGGCACCGGCACTTCGTCGGATGCCCCCACCGCGGTACTGGTCAGCAAGGGGACATTCAGGCGGAACCCCTCCGACCCGTCGTGCGAGGGCCGCAGGCGCTCCGAGCGCACCAGCTGGTCATTGATGCTGACGTTGAGCATCGAGTCGTTGTAGGTCGACGGTGCGGTGTAACGGTAGTGCACGTCGAGGGGGGCGCTTTGGCGCGCCCACGCATAAAGGTCGGGGGGGACGCGCAGGTTGACGCGGATCTGCGGCGGGTTGAAGCCGGAGACCTGCAATTGCTGCGGGTCGTCAACGAGATCCAGGAACGGAACCGGGCGATCTATCGGCGCCCACTTCGGTGCGTCGTAGGGCCGGCGGACCGGGCCTGGATCCACGGACCTGATCTGGTCGCTGCTGCCTGTCATGCCCGCATGGCCGAGCACGAGCGCAAAGGCAGCCGTCTGCAGTTCCTTCTCGTCGCGGCCGGCAAGCACGAGCAGCTTGCGTCCCGACTGCGGCGGGCTGGCCGGGTTCGCCATCACCGTGACTGTTGGGCCATTGATTTGCGGCAGCGAGAGTCCTTGCGGCACGGCGCCGGGCATGGCCAGCACGATTGCCTGCGAGTCGGCAGGGGGCGTGTTGAGCACGCTGAAGTGCGCATGACGGTAATCAGCGAGCTCGCCGAACCACGATGCGACGACGCCGGCTGTGCGCAGCGTCGACAGCGGCGCGTTGGGCGGCAGCACGAACGGCAGGCTCAGCGGCCGGTTGTCCTGCCGGTCGAAGAAGGGCCTCGGTAATAGCGCGAGGTTGTCGGGCAGCGCCACTCCCGACGTGGTCAGCGTGAGCGACGTCGCCGGACTGATATCGGTCCACAGCGACGAATGATAAGGATCCTCGCACGCGTCAGTGGTGTAGTGCGCAACCATCTGCAGCTTGATCTGGTTGTAGTCGGTAAAGAGGAGCGGGTCGAGATCGATGGTGCGGGTTACCTCCTTGCCCGCATCGTCCTTGTCGAGCGGCAGTGTTGCGACATCCACGCCGTTGAGCTGCACCTTGATATGCGAAAGCGAAGGGATCAGCGACGGCGACCAGGCCATATCGAGCTTGAGCCTGGCGGACGTCACCACCTCATCGGTGCGTACGCCGACATTCAGCGTCCCGTTCGGAGACTCGCCGCGCAACGCCATGGGCCCGAAGTTGCCCATCTGGCTCAGGGTCAACACGCGAGTCCGGGTTGGGCCAGTTGGCGGTGTACCGGTTGATTGCGGCGAGGGCGCTGAAGAAGGAGGCTGCGTATCGGACGTTGCCGTAGCGGGTGAGGGCGCGGCGCTAGTTGCGGCGATGTTGAAACCGAGGAGCAGACTCGTGCACAGTGCGGTCAGACCGACGTGAATGAATACGCGCATCGAAAACCTCGATTGACGTAGTCACTGCATGGATTGATGGAACTATTCGCACTAAAGATAGGATATTCGTCAGCAATATGCCGATTTATATTCAACTGATATGCATTTCAAATAATTCACCGTTTTCGGGCGTGTGGTGTCAGCCAATTTCAACACGGTTGCGCCCGCCATCTTTGGCCCGGTACAGAGCCAGATCCGCACGCTTGACGATGGCCTCGACGTCATGCTCGCCAGGCAACTGCTCGGTCACGCCGATACTGACTGTGAATGACACCGGCTTGCCAAGCCGCCAGTTATGCTCGAAGTTCTGCTGCTCTATCGTGCTGCGCAGGGTTTCAGCGATGCCTGCCGCTTCCCGGATATCCACGCCGGGCATGGCCGCGACGAACTCCTCGCCTCCCCATCGGGCAAACACGCCAATGCGCCTGTCGGCACTCATCATGACCTTGGCGAGTGCGCGCAGCACGTCGTCGCCAATATCGTGGCCGTAAGTGTCGTTGATCTTCTTGAAGAAATCGATGTCCATGATGAATACCGAAAGCTTGATGTCGGTTCCGAAAAGTGTCTCGACCGTCTCGATGAACTCTCTGCGGTTCGGCAGTCCGGTCAGCTCATCCGTCACGGCCTGCTTCTGAAGCAGGTCCATCAGTCGAACACGATCGGTGATATCGCGAATGACAGCGGTAAATTCGATCAGTCCACCTACGTTAATTTTCGATATCGCGATCTCTACCGGCAGCAGGGAACCGTCCTGATGCTGTCCATAGACGCGATTGCGCTCGTCCATCTGCCGTGAACGCACAGGAGATCGGGCGAACTGATGAACGTACTGAGGATGATTCGCCCGATAGCGCTCAGGGATAAGTTGCGTAACAGGTTGTCCCAGCATTTCGCTTGCCTGGTAGCCGAAAAGGTTCTCGGCGGCACGATTGAACAACGTGATGCAGTGTTGCTGGTCGATCGTGATGATGGCGTCATAGGCTGCGTCCACGACAGACCGAAAGCGGGAGGTGGTGAGTTCCAATTCGTGGGACAACAGCATCTTCGAGGTGATCTCAAGGCCTGTCACCAGTATTTCAGGCGCTGAAGGATCGCCTTCGGTGCGCGTGGGCCGCAGCGGCTTCAACGACAGGCGCCACCAGTGTGTCCCGTCTCTCAGGTCATAAGCCTGCTCGAGTTCCTGCGCGACTCCCGAATCAAAGCACTCGTGAATCTTTTGCCTGAATTCGGTACGCGCATAATTGGGAACAAGCGTGTCGAGCGGCGCCGGAAAGGACCTGATACTCCCAGGCCTGCCGCCGGTCATCTGGATAAATTGATCGTTGCAGGCCGAAATAACAAACTGGCCCCGCTCGTCGCGTCCAATTGTTGCAACACTCGCGGCGATTTCGTCGACGAGCTCCCGTATCCTGTAGATCCAATCAGCCATTCTGCCTCCGGGAAGAGATTGACATGGTTGCCCGTAGATTGTCCTGAGTCACCTGGCCGCCGGCATCCAGCGGTGCTAGTGTGCCTGCGGCTGAACGCCGGGATCCGGCTGCATGCCACGGACGCGCTCGCGCAGCCACGTGCCGAAGGCGTCATGCACTTCCGCATGCCGCAACGCGAAATCGACCGTTGCCTGGAGGTAACCCAGCTTGGTGCCGCAGTCATAGCGCTTGCCGACGAACTCATAAGCGAGCACCTGCTCGTCTTTGAGCATGGAATGAATGGCGAGAGTCAACTGAATCTCTTCGTTCGCAGCGGGTTTCAGCGAGTGCAAATGTTCGAAGATGCTGGGCATCAGCACATAGCGCCCGGCGGCGCCGAAGCTCGACAGCGCTGCTTCGGGTGATGGCTTCTCGACAATGCTGCTAACGCTGATCACCCGTTCGTCCCAGTGCTGGCCACCAACCACACCATGACTCGACGCGTCGTATGACTCGAATTCCTCGACAGCCAGCACGGACGAATCGTAATGGCTGAAAAGATGCACCATTTGGGCGAGAACGGGAGGCTGGCCGTCAAGCAGATCGTCGGCAAGAAGTACCGCGAATGGCTCGTCGCCGATCAGTTTCTCTGCACAGAGCACCGCGTGACCGAGACCGAGCGGCTCAGCTTGCCGCACATAAATGCATTTGACCTCAGGTGGCGTGATGCTATGCACGAGGTCAACGAGGCATTGCTTTCCGCGTGCTTTCAGAACGTGTTCGACTTCGTAAGATTCGTCAAAGTGATCTTCAATGACACGTTTTCCGCGGCCAGTCACGAATATCAACTCGGTAATGCCGGCAGCTATCGCTTCTTCAACGGCGTATTGAATGAGCGGCTTGTCGATAACCGGCAGCATTTCCTTAGGACTCGCCTTGGTTGCCGGTAAAAAGCGCGTATCGATTCCCGCTACCGGAAATACAGCCTTGTGAACTTCGAGCATGATGACCTCACCGCTTCTGGTAGAGGGGGCAGTACATTCATAGAGTATGACCCGGATCCGCTTTTTATGAAGAATTCGATGCCGTGGATCAAGGAAAAACTTGTTGTACGACTCTTGATATCCTCACATGCCGAATTGGCCCGGCGACAGCCATTCCGGATTCGACCTGTTTGAGCAGCACTGCGAATCGTCCTAACAAAATACAATACATTTCTACGGATTTCGATGTGTCCGCGAGAACAGCTCAACGGTGCGGACGCTTGCGAGATCGTCTTCGCGAGTGTCAGGCCGAGTGTCAGGCACGACAGACGTCGTGGTACGCCGACAAGTGCATCGGTTCGAAGGCGGAATATTTAGTTGTATTTAAGTTAATAACTCAGGCAAGCGCAGCAACTGTGCACAGGCACGGTACCGGGCGCGCCGAAATCGCCGGCTGGGCATTGCCCTTGCGGGCGACACGGCCAGTTCACGGCAAGGACAAGGACAGCTCATGACCGACACGCTCCCCCTGAAATCACCGTCCGGCGCGGAACCTGCGCGCAGCGGTCCTGGTGTCGCCGCGCTGCAGCGCGATATCGTCGACAATCTGATCTGTTTGCAGGGCCGGTATCCGGAGATTGCAACCCCGCACGACTGGTACATGGCACTTGCCTACACTGTTCGTGACCGGATGATGACACGCAGGGTCGCCACGACGTACGCCTATGTGGCGCGCGGTGCGAAGATCGCCTGCTATCTGTCCGCCGAGTTCCTGATCGGCCCGCAACTCGGCAACAACCTGATCAACCTGGGCATCGGCACCAATGCGCGCGATGCGTTGCAGGCACTCGATGTCGACCTCGACACCGTGCTCGCGATCGAGGAAGAACCGGGGCTTGGCAACGGCGGGCTGGGACGCCTCGCGGCCTGTTATATCGACTCGCTCTCCACCCTCGAAATTCCGGCTATTGGCTATGGCATCCGCTACGAATTCGGCATCTTCGACCAGGAGATCCGTGACGGCTGGCAGGTGGAAGTCACCGACAAGTGGCTGCAGAAGGGCAACCCCTGGGAGATCCTGCGGCCTGACGTTGCCTTCTACGTGAACTTCGGCGGCCACACGGAAAACGTGACCGATGCGCAGGGTCGTTTTTGCGTGCGATGGACTCCGGCATACACTGTCAAGGGCGTGGCTTGCGATACGCCGATGCCGGGCTTTCGCGTCAACACGTGCAACACGCTGAGGCTTTGGAAGAGTGAGGCAGTCGAGTCGTTCAATCTTCAGGACTTCAACGCCGGCGATTACTACGAGGCCGTGCACGAGAAGGTGAGGTCCGAAACGCTGTCGAAGGTGCTCTATCCGAACGACGAGCCGGAAGCTGGCAAGCGCTTGCGGCTCGCGCAGCAATATTTCTTCGTCTCATGCTCGCTGCAGGACATGCTGCGCCTGCTCGCGCTCAAGGGTGAACCGATCAGCCGCTTTGCGGACGTGTTCACCGCTCAACTCAACGACACGCATCCGTCGATTGCCGTCGCCGAGCTGATGCGTCTGCTGGTAGACGAACGACAGGTGCCGTGGGACGAAGCCTGGGAGATCACGCGACGCTCGCTCGCCTATACGAATCACACGCTGCTGCCCGAAGCGCTCGAAACGTGGGGGTTGCCGCTGTTTCAGAACCTGCTGCCGCGACTGCTCGAAATCATCTACGAGATCAATCGCCGCTTCCTCGAAGAGGTCCGGCAACGCTATCCGGGCGATGACGAACGCGTCGCCCGCATGTCGCTGATCGACGAGACCGGTGCAAAGCGCGTGCGTATGGCGCATCTGGCAACGATCGGCAGCCATGCGGTGAACGGCGTGGCCGCGCTCCATTCGGAACTCCTCAAGCAGACTGTGCTGCGGGATTTCGCCGAACTATGGCCTGAGCGGTTCCTCAACGTGACCAATGGCGTCACGCCTCGCCGCTTCATGATGCTCAGCAACCCGGGCCTTGCAACCCTGCTGGACGAAACGATCGGCGAAGGCTGGGTGACCGATCTCGCGAGACTGCGCAAACTCGATGGGCACGCCGACGACATCGCGTTTCAGGACCGCTGGCGCAGCATCAAGCAGACCAACAAGGAGAGGCTCGCCGCGCGTATCAGCAGCGCGACCGGCATTGTCGTCGACCCGGCCGCACTATTCGACATTCAGGTCAAGCGCATCCACGAATATAAGCGGCAACACTTAAACGCGCTCTTCATCGTTACGCTCTATCTGCGCTTACGGCGCAATCCTCAACTCGCACTGACGCCGCGCTGTTTCGTGTTCGGCGGCAAGGCCGCGCCCGGCTATGCGATGGCCAGGCTCATCATTCGCCTGATCAACGGCATCGCTGAAGTCGTCAACAACGATCCGGCGGTAGGCGGGCGGCTAAAGGTCGTGTTCTTTCCGGACTTCAATGTAAAGAATGCGCATTTCATCTACCCGGCCGCCGATCTGTCCGAGCAGATTTCGACTGCCGGCAAGGAGGCCTCGGGAACCGGCAACATGAAGTTCATGATGAACGGCGCGCTGACCATCGGCACGCTGGACGGGGCCAACGTCGAAATACGCGATGAAGTCGGCGACGAAAACTTCTTCCTGTTCGGCCTGACTGCGGATGAGGTGGAACGCGTCAAACGAGCAGGCTACCGCCCGATCGAGTACGTGAATGCGAACGAAGAGTTGCGAGAAGCGCTGGATCTGATCGCAGGCGGATGCTTCTCGCGTGGAGATGCCGGGATGTTCCGTCCGCTAGTCGACAATCTGCTGCACGTGGACCCGTTTCTCGTCCTTGCGGATTACGCCGCTTACGTCGCGCGCCAGGAGGACGTCAGCGTCGCCTGGCAGAACACGCGGCGCTGGACCCGCATGTCGATCCTGAACACCGCGTATGCGGGCAAGTTCTCGTCCGATCGCGCAATCAGCGAATACTGTGAGCGGATCTGGAATATTCGCCCGGTGAAGATCAGCCTGGAAAGACAACCCTGAAAGCAGGTTGACCCGCGCGCAGGAAAAGGCCGTGCATCCGTGCGTTCGCTTCGACGATTTATCGGCCTGGTTTAAGTGATGCACATGATCGCGAAAGGACAGATGAGTGCACTCTCAGCACCCATCCGTCCGCCGCTGATCAATTCCATAGTCTCGCAATATACGCGGTACTTTGCATATCGATCGCTGCCGCCCTTTGATCCTGACTGCGACAAAGCCAATCAAAGCCGCTTAGTGCGGCGACGACCAGCCCTTGTAGCTGCCGATGTTGTCGCGCGTGATGAGCGTGGGCGTCATTTCGATCATCGGATTGGCGGGATTCTTGCCGTTCATGATGTCGTAGCCTACCTGCACGGCCGTTTGCGCCATCTTCCACGGATCCTGGCTTGCCGAGGCCTGCACGAGCGTATCGGACTTCAGCGCCGTTTCGATATCGGGTGCGCCGTCCACCGAGGTAATCACGATGCCGTTGCGGTGCAATTGCTTCGCCGCCAGATCGCTGCCCATAGCTTGCGGATCGTTGATGGTGAACACGCCGGCAAGCTGCGGGAAGCGCGTGAGATAGCCCTGCATGGCGTTCATGCCGCCTTCGCGCGAGCCCTTGCCGTCCTGGTCGTCGGAGAGGATCTTGATATCTGGCGACTTCGCGAGCACTTGCTTGCAGCCGGTCACGCGGTCGATCACCGCCGAAACCTGCGGTCCGTTCTCGATGATCACGTTACCCTTGCCGTTGATCTTCTTCGAGAGGTACTCGCACGAGATCTCGCCGGCCTTCACGTTGTCGGTCTGCACGGTGGCGTTGGCGCCCGCGGCAGCCACGTCCACGGCCACCACCACGATGCCCGCGGCGCGCGCCTTGCGCACGGCGGGCTCGATCGCCTTCGGATCGGAGGCGTTCAGCAGGATCATGTCGACGTGCGCCGAGATGAAGTTGTCGATCTGCGTGAACTGCTTGTTCAGATCGTAGTCGGCGGATACGGCGGTGACTTTCGCGTTCGGGTTGATCTGCTTCGCCTTCGCTTCCGCGCCTTGCACGATCGTCACGAAGTAAGGATTGCCAAGCGAGCCCACGGTGACGCCGATCGATTTCAGTTGCTTGTCGGCGGCGTGCGCGCCTTGCAGAGCGAAGCCGAGCGTAAGTGCGGCAGCGGCGCGAACAGCGATAGCGGCCTTTTTCTTGAACATGAGTATGTCTCCAAAGGGTCCAGTTGGGGTGTGTCGTGCAGTGCGGACTCAGGAGGACCTGCCTGCGCCCGCTGTCGGGTATGAAGTCGGTACGTGAGCAGGGCGTATCAGGTGCGCGCCGAGCCGCGCTGGCGATAGCGGTCGAGCGCCACGGCGCCGACGATCACGAGGCCCTTGATGATGTACTGCCAGATGTCCGAGACGCCCAGCAGCACGAGGCCGTTCGAGAGCACCGCAATGATGAGCGCGCCGATCAGCGTGCCGACGATCGAGCCCACGCCGCCCACGAAGCTCGTGCCGCCCAGGATCACCGCGGCGATGGCGTCGAGTTCGTACGACTGGCCGAGCTGCAGGCCGTTCGCCGCGTAGAGGCGCGCGGCCGACATCACCGCGCCGAGGCCGGCGAGCAGGCCCGAGATCGCGTAGACGAACATCTCGATGCCCCAGACCTTGATGCCCGAGAGGCGCGCCGCCTCGCGGTTGCCGCCCACCGAATAGATATGCAGGCCGAGCACCGTGCGGCGCAATACGAACCACGAGGCGGCCACCACGACGAGCGCGATGATCACGAGCCAGGGCACGCCGAACACCGTGCCGTTGCCGATGAAGGCGAACGAGAGCTGCGGGTTGAAGATCGTGGTGTCGTGGCCCATCAGACGCGCGATGCCGCGCACCGCCGTGAGCGAGCCGAGCGTGACGATGAAGGGCGGCAGGCGCAACAGCGCGATCAGCGCGCCGTTGATGAGGCCAAAGCCGAGGCCCACGCCAAGCGCGGCGGGGATGCCGAGCCAGCCCCAGCCCACGATGGAAGAGGAGAGCATGGCGGCAACCGCCGATGCGGCGAGGATCGAGCCCACCGAGAGGTCGATGCCGCCTGTGAGAATCACGAAGGTCATGCCGGCGGCGAGCACGATGTTGATCGACGCCTGCTGCGTGACGATCGAGAGATTCTGAAGCGTGAAGAAACCATCGGTGAGCAGACCGAAGCCGATGCACAGCAGCACCAGCACGGGCAGCATGCCCGCCGTGCGCATGAGCGACCTCATGCGTGCGCGATGGCCATCCTGCGCGCTGCTGCCTCGGGTGGCCTGGGCCGGTTGCGTGGGCGACGCCGCAACGCCGTGGCGGGGAAGCATGTTCTTCATGATGTCGTACTCCTCAATATTTCTTCGACGGGTGCGTCGGAATCAGGCGGCTTCGTCCAGCGTGCCCTGCGAGCCGGTGGCAAGTTCGATGATGGCTTCCTGGGTGATGGGCTTGCCGGTATAGCCGCCCAGTTCTCCCGCGAAAACACCTTCGCGCATGACGAGCACCCGGTCGGCCACGCCGATGATCTCGGGCAGTTCGCTCGAAATCACGATGATGCCCACGCCGGTCCTCGCGAGTTCGTTGATGATGCGGTAGATCTCCGACTTCGCGCCGATGTCCACGCCGCGCGTCGGCTCGTCGAGGATCAGCACGCGCGGCTTCGTTTCGAGCAGGCGCGAGAGCAGCACCTTCTGCTGATTGCCGCCCGAAAGCGCGCCGACGTTCACACGGGGGCTGGGCACGCGGATCGAAAGGGCGCGGATGGAATCCTTCGCGCGGGAAGAACCGCGCGCGAGGTCGAGCACGCCGAAGCGCGCGTCGCGGCCCGCCACGGCCACGTTGATGTTGTCGCGCACGCTCATGTCGAGAAAGAGACCCTGATGCTTGCGGTCCTCGGTCAGATAGACGAGGCCCGCTTCGATGGCGTCGCGCGGCCTGTGCACGTGGAGCGTGCGGCCGTCGATGGCGATCTCGCCGCGCACGCGCGGTTCCGCGCCGAAGATCAGCCGCGCGAGCTCGGTGCGGCCCGCGCCCACCAGACCCGCGATGCCGAGCACTTCGCCCGAGTGCAGGTCGAGGCTGCAGCCGCGCACGCGATTGTGATCCGCGACATCGCGCACCGTGAGCACGACCTGGCCCGGATCGTAGGGCGCATGCTCTTTCTTGTAGAAGCCCGAAATATCCCGGCCCACCATCATGCTCACGAGGCTTTCGGCATTGAGCTCCTCACGCATGAGCGTACCCACGTAGGCGCCGTCGCGCAGCACGGAAACGCGGTCGGACAACTCATAGATCTCGGCCATGCGGTGGCTGATATAGATGATGGCGAGTCCGTCCTCGCGCAACTGGCGGATCAGCTTGAAGAGGCGCTCTGTTTCGCGCGAGGAGAGCGGCGTGGTGGGCTCGTCCATCACGATGATGCGGGCGTCGCTATGCACCGCGCGCGCGATTTCGACGAGCTGGCGCTCGGCGATGGAGAGCGATCCCACCAGTGTCCTGGGCCCGAAAGTAGCCCCGAGCCGCTTGAGCACGTCTTCGCAGCCGCGCTCCATGGCAGGGCGGTCGACCCGGCCGAAACGCCGGCCGCCCTTGCGCAGTTCGCGCCCCGCGTAAACGTTTTCGGCAACGGTAAGATTCGGCGCGAGGCTCAGCTCCTGATAGATGACGGCCACGCCAAGCTCGCGCGCGGCGAGCGGGCCGTCGATCACGACCGGCTTGCCCCCGAGCAGGATCTCGCCGCCGGGATCGGCCTGATAGGCGCCCGAGAGAATCTTCATGAGCGTGGACTTGCCCGCGCCGTTCTCGCCCATCAGCGAGTGCACTTCGCCGGGCCAGACCGAGAGCCGCACCTTGTCGAGCGCGCGCACACCGGGGAACGTCTTGCTGATGCTCCGCATTTCCAGCAGCGGGGGCGTCGACTCAGAGCGCGACATGGCTCACCTCCTGCGTTTGTGCACCGGCGCCCATCAGGATGCCCGCACGTGGCGAAAAGTTGAAGAACATCGGAAGCGTGGCGGCGCCAAGCGCGCCCGCATCGGGGCCGAAGGTGCCGCGCACGAGCGTGGGCGTGCCGCGCGCCTCGGGCGCAGTGGCCGCCACGGCCGCGCGCAGGCGCTGCATGAGTGTGTCGATGAGGCCCGCGTCCACGTCCGCGTCGAGCACCACGGCGGGCACGTCGAGCACGCACAGCGCGGAGCGCAGTGCGGGCGCGAGCGCGTCGATGCAGTCGTCGAGCCATTCACCGACCGCCGGATGGCCGCGCGCAATGCACGCCTCGATATCGGCGCGATTGTCCACCTTCTCGCCGCTGTACTGCAGATGGCGGCGCAGCGCGATGAGCGAGGCGCGCGAAAGCAGGATGTCCCACTTGCCGGCCGGCTTGTGCGCCGAGGGCAGGGCGCTCGGCGGCACCGGCATCACGGCGAAGTCGCCCGCGTTGCCGGTGAGGCCGCGCACGCAGTCGCCGTTGATGGCGATGCCGCCGCCAATGGCCGGGCCGAGAAACAGATAGAGGAAATCGCCGCGCTGGCGCCCGCAGCCATAGAAGATCTCGGCGATGGCGGCGGCGTTACCGTCGTTTTCGCTGAACACCGGCAGCCCGAGCGCGCGGCTCAGCTCGCCCGCGAAATCGACGTCGCTCCAGACACGGAACGTGTCGGCAGGCAGGCCCAGCTCGCTCAGCCAACTGCCGAGGTTGTACGGCTGCGCGACGCCAATGCCCGCAAGACGGCTGCGCTCGGCTTTGTTGAGTAATCCTGAGAGTTCGCGGATGTCGTGCTCGACGATTTCCTGCGCGAGCGCGGGCTGCGGCAGCAGCATGTCGTGCGAGCGGCGCTCGATCATCCGGCCCGCGAAGTCCACGAGCACGGTTTCGATGTTGGTCCGGTCCAGACGCACGCCGATGGCGAACGCACCGCGCGGCGAGAGGCGCAGAAGTGAAGCGGGCTGGCCGCGCCCGCCGTCCAGACGCCGTCCGCTCATCTCGATCAGGCCGCTTGCCGTGAGCGAGGTGATGATGCTGCCCACGGCCGTGCTGGTGAGATTCGCAAGGCGGGCGAGATCGGCCTTCGAGGCCTCGCCGGCGCGCCGCAGCGCCTGCAGCAGCAGACGCTCGTTGAAGCGGCGGACATTGGCCGAGTTGCTGCCTTGGCCGACATGCGGACTTCTCACGCGATTTCTCCGATTACGCCAGCGGCCGGGTTCAGTGCGCCGGCGACTAAATAAATCAAGTTGATTTATTTAATGTCGAAAACAACCGTGTGTCAGCCTGGGGAAATCCCGGTTATGGCGCGGGCATGGTGGGTTTCGATTTCTTCGGTCAGAACGTGCGCAAGTACGGCGGCAAGTCGACGAAGCGTTGTACGGTTGGCGCTGGCAGCGCGGTGTGTTTGCGCGTCATCTCGCGCAGTGGCGCGCGGATTTTTGCATCGCTGGTGGAACGGCACAATGAACCGTGCCACAAGCTTTATGCCGACGAACGCGCCGGGCTTCTGGGCAGTCGCAAGTTCGGCTGAGCCGGGAACCGGACATTTCTGATGAGCCAGAACCGGACATTACTAAAAATCTCTGACAACGATTTTGTTGATAATTTATATTATGTCAAATAAAGTGGCTAACTGAAGACCACTTGGGAAACCCGGTGGTCCGCCCTCGCTGACGCTGACAAGGTGAATCTTGCTGTCCAGCGCGTCAATGGATTGCGACAGGCTTGCGGACGCGCCCGGGTTCAGTACGACCGCCATGCTGTCCTGCAGGTCCTGCGCAAGCACGGTGTGATCGCTCTTCAGAAGATCGTCGTACTTGTATGAGGCAGAAAGCGCGCTGAGGTAACAGCAGGCTGTTCCTGCGGACCTGAGCGCGCCTGGTGCGCAAGGCACCGGTCAGAAATTTTCGTACATCTTCTGGACGAGCTTGCCATCCCGGAAAACGAACGAGACGGTCTGCTTGCTGGTCTTGCCGCCGGTATAGTCCCAGCGTTCCACACCGTCAGCCTTGCGGGCCCGGTACGGATAGCCAAGCCGATCGACAACCTGCCGCTCGGTTGTCCCGGCCGGGAACCGCTTGTCCATGCTTTCACGCGTCCAGCCGCGCACATACATCTCGCTGTAGCTTTTCGTGGTGCCACAAGCAGCCAGTCCGCTCAGGCACACAGTAACCGCCGCTATAACCAGAACCGTTTTCATCTCTCTCTCCCGTGATCAGATAGATTTCACGATCGCAGTTTCGAGATGACAAGTGAGTCAGACGGGTCCTAATTCGTCACAGCTGCGGCCATTCAGCGCAGGGCCATCGAGTATGAAACAGTGGATTTCCTGTTCAGATTTTCGTATCAATCCCTTTGAAAAATCCTGAAATCAACCGCACCGGCATGATGTCGCCCGCGAAGCTCGCCCACTGCGCCGGTGAGAGCCACGATTTCCATTGCGCTATCTGCATGGTGAGATTCAGTTTCAGCCGTCTGAAAACATAAATCTGGTCGGCCAGGCCCAAGATCCTCGCTGCCGCGAAGTCCAAAATAGGAAGCTGCGGTTCCGTCCCCCGTGCGCCATGAATTGGCTGTAGCGGTTTTCCTCTTGGCCGCGTTGTTGACGAACTCGATGCCCTGATCGATCAGCCATACAGCGTAACCGTACTGGCGCCAGTGGGATTCCCTGAGGCTGAGCCTGCTTCCTCGGCCTGCGCCCACGCGGGCGCAACGCACATCAACGCGACACAGGCACACTCTGCCGCCTTCTATTTCATGATTGTCTCTGTCTCCTTGTGGTCCACGATTGACCGCAGTAGGGCACCGAAGACATCCGCTGTGCTGGTCGTGAATCGCTTCTTCGCGTATTTGTTTGTAATGCACTGAAATTTTGCCAGCATGGTGCTGGTGGGTAAATTGAATAAGACAGCGTTCCGGTTGAGCAAATGGTTAAGCATCGCTCGCAACCCGGTCACTGGCTCCGACCGGTCCAGGCGCATTCGTTTGCGGCTTCGCTCTGGCTCGCATCGACTCCCGTACGAATTGGGCCGAAGCAAATGGCGTCGACGCAACTCGCCGTCGCGAGGATTTCAAGCCGGTTGTCCGTGCGTACGGTATGCATGCCGACCTTCACCATGCCATTCGAACGACCAAGACTGAAATCGACGTCGTTCATAACACAGTGGTGCCGGAGACGGGCACGGATCAGCGCGGGCTGCCGGAGATGGGGGTTACTGCTCGTGGTGAACCAGGATTTCGTCGATGTTAGGGCGCGACCTCAGCGCTCGTTCAGCGAAGGCAACAGTGCGACAGTTCACGATTTTCGGCGGCCGCCATTCCGCACTCGGTGTGGCCGATCTCGACTGGATCGCCCAGGCGTTCAAGGGCTCTGCGCGCGACTATGGTTTCGACACCGACGGCTGGAGCAATGCGCGAATGCGGGAGCTGATAAACCGCCAGTTCGGTATTTCGTATTCCAGAGTATATGTATGGCAACTGGCAACCCGGCTAGGCGTGTCTTACCGGCTCGGCAGGAATGGGGCATGAAGCTTCGTCGCTGTCACGCCGAAGCCTGCGTGCAGAAATCGCGAATGAAAACGGGCTGCCGGTTTTCCACATCGCCCTCGCCCACAACATTTTCTTTACCCTCACCCAACTAATCCTCGCTTGTCAGCGGTCCGCCAAAAGCTGGATACTGCGGCCTCCTCAATCCGCAGACACACGCTCAAGGACCGTTGCCCATGAAGCCCAAGGCGCTCCGCCTCATCACCACCGCTGCATTCGCCATGTTCACGCTGTGTGCGCTCTCGCCCGCGAGCCACGCTGCCAATCAGACAGCCAACGCCGCACCCGCCCAGATCAAGTCCACCGTTGACGCCGCCATCCAGCCCCTGATGGCGAAGTACCACATCGCCGGCATGGCGGTCGGTGTGATCGTGGCCGGCAAGCCCTACGTGTTCAACTATGGCGTGGCGTCGACGCAAACCGGCAAGCCGGTCACGCGTGATACGTTGTTCGAACTCGGCTCGGTCAGCAAGACGTTCACGGCGACACTCGCATCCTATGCACAGCTGGACGGAAAACTTTCGCTATCCGACAGCACGGACCAGTACCTGCCCACGCTGCGCGGCAGCCCTTTCGGCAAGGTCAGTCTGCTGAATCTCGGCACGCATACGCCTGGCGGCCTGCCGCTTCAGGTGCCGGACGAGATCCATAACGACGCGCAATTGCTCCAGTACTTCAAAGACTGGCAACCCGCGCACGCCCCCGGCACTTACCGCACCTACTCGAATCCCAGCATCGGCACGCTCGGGATGATTACCGCGAAGAGCATGGGGCAGGACTTCACCGCATTGATCGAGCAGCGCATGTTTCCCGCGCTCGGCATGAAGAACAGCTATATCAACGTTCCCGCCACGAAAATGCCAGACTACGCGCAGGGCTATACGAGAGACGGCGCGCCGATACGCCTGGCAGGCGGCGTGCTCTCCGCCGAAGCTTACGGCGTCAAGTCGACCGCCGCGGACGTTCTGCGCTTCGTGCAGGCGAACATGAACATGATCGCAATCGACGACAAGCTCCAGCACGCGATCACCGCGACGCATACCGGCTACTTCCAGGCCAGCGTGCTGACTCAGGATCTGATCTGGGAACAGTATCCGTACCCCGTCGCACTGAAGACATTGCGGGCTGGCAATAGCTCGGAGATCGCTCTCAACGCGACGCCTGCCACCGAAATCAAACCGCCGCTGCCACCACAACAGGACGTCTGGATCAACAAGACCGGTTCGACCAACGGCTTCGGCTCGTATGTCGCGTTCGTGCCGCAGCAGCGCGTGGGCATCGTGATCCTCGGCAACCGCAATTTTCCGATCGAGGCGCGTGTGAGCGCCGCCTATCGGATCCTCACGACGCTTTCGGCGGCATCGAGCATGAGCCTCGCGAAGTAGTCCGCGAAGCTGCGGCGCACGACGATGTCGAAACTGTCCGGGCCAGTGGGCAGCAAGATTATCGATGCCTTGAAATAGTGGCTCTGCGCGCACTGCCCCACGCCGAATAATCTCGGATGCAAATCAAGCGGACAGCCGCGCGCGAGCACCTCGCGCGTGTGCGTGCCGCTGATTTCGAGCACCGTATAGCCGCTGCCGACATCGACCGCTGATGCGAACACGCCCGCGAACGCCGCACCGAGCTTCGCTTGCAGCGGCGCGGCGCGCTTCGCGTCGTGCGCGGCGGCCGAACACGCGAGCCATTCGTCCGGCCCGAGCCACAGCATGTCGTAACCGTCGCCGCGCGCAACGGTGTTCGCTTTCTCCGGCGGCTGGCAGCCGGCCACGCTTTCGACCGCGCGCATGAATGCCGCGTCACGCGTATCGCCGCGCACGTTCACGAGTTCGAGAAACGGCCGCTCGCCGAGCCTGAATGCGGCGGACGCGCTCGCCTGATGCTGCCGGATCAACGCGTCCGCGCCGGCTAGCGGCGATTCATTCCACACATCTGTACGTCCGCCGCTCGCGCGGTCCGTGATCGACACCATTGCGCCTACTTCACTCCACATGCTGACGTGCTCCTTCGCTGTCGTAGAACATCGGACTCGCGATCTTCGCCGCAATCTGCTTACCGCTCTTGCCGTTCCCAAATACGACCGTGACCGTTTCGCCCATCCTGTCGAGGCCGCCCTTCACGACGGCCATCGCAATCGAGCGCTTCAGGATCGGGCTGAAATAGCTCGACGTGACGTGACCGAGCATCGGCGCGGTATCGCCCTCGAACGGGCCAGCGACGATCTGCGAGCCCTCGGGTATCACGAACGACGCATCGTCGCTCAATAGCCCGACCAGTTGCTTGCGCCCTGCCTTCGCCGTGTCCGAACGGCTCAGCGAACGCTTGCCGAGAAAGTCCTTCGACTTCGCGACGAGACCGCCCATGCCGATGTCGTATGGCGTCATCGAGCCGTCCGTATCCTGCCCGACGATGATGTAGCCCTTCTCCGCGCGCAGCACGTGCATCGTTTCAGTGCCGTACGGCGTGATATCGAACTCCGCGCCCGCGTCGATCAGCGCCTGCCACACCGCGCGCCCGACGTTCGCGGGCACGTTGACCTCATACGCGAGTTCGCCCGAGAAGCTGATGCGCATCACGCGCGCCGCCACGCCCGCGACGGTGCCTTCGCGATAGCTCATGAACGGAAACGCGGCATTTGCGAAGTCGATGTCGTCGCAAACTTTTTGCAGCACCTTGCGGCTCATCGGCCCGGCCACCGCGAACGTGGCCCAATGGTCCGTCACCGACGCGAGCCGCACGCGCATATCCGGCCATTCCGTCTGCAGCCAGCGTTCGAGCCACGTGAGCACGCGCGCCGCGCCGCCGGTCGTGGTCGACATCAGGTAGTGCTGCTCGGCGAGGCGCACGGTCACGCCGTCGTCGAAGATCATGCCGTTTTCGTCGAGCATCAGACCATAGCGGCATTTGCCGACTTCGAGCTTGCTCCACGGATTCGTATAGACCCAGTTCAGCAGCTTCGCGGCATCGGGGCCCTGAATGTCGATCTTGCCAAGCGTCGACGCGTCGAGTATGCCGACGCTCGTGCGCACCGCGAGCGATTCGCGCGCGAGCGCAGCCCGCATGTCCTCGCCCGCCTTCGGGTAATACCACGGACGTTTCCAGTTGCCGACGTCCTCGAATAACGCGCCGTTTTCGACATGCCACTCGTGCAGCGCGGTCTTGCGCACCGGGTCGAGAAATTCGCCGAGTTCGCGGCCCGCGAACGTGCCGAACGAAACCGGCGTGTAGTTCGGCCGGAACGTGGTCGTGCCGGTCTCGGCAATCGTCTTGCCGAGCGCCTGCGCGAGAATCGCCATGCCGTTGATGTTGCCGAGCTTGCCCTGGTCAGTGCCGAAGCCCATCGCGGTGTAGCGCTTCACGTGCTCGACCGATTCGAAGCCTTCGCGCGCGGCAAGGAAAATATCCGCCGCCGACACGTCGTTCTGGAAATCGACGAACTGCTTCGGCCCGCGCGTCGCCATTTCGCGTCCGCCGACGAGCCATAGCGGCAGCATCTTCGCCTCGGCCAGTTCTCTCACCCGCAGCGGATACGGCCGCGCGACGGTATATCCGGTCGCGCGCGCCGCTTCGACACCCGCATCGACGGCGCAGCGTAAGCCGTGACCCAGTGAGAAGTCACCCGCGCACGCGCCGACGCTCGCCTCCGCCTGCATGCTGTTTCCCGGCACGAAGCAGGCCTTGTCTGCGTGCCACTGCGCCTTGCCGCCCGACTGCGCAAACAGATGCAGCACCGGGCTCCAGCCGCCCGACATCGCGAGCAGGTCGCACGGCAGCTCGCGCTGCCGCGCGCCGGTTTGCCCGTTCGCGTACGGCGCTATCTCCACCGACGCGACGCGCAGCTTGCCGTGCGCCGCCGTCACGACCGCGCCGCGCATCACTTCGATACCGCCGCGCCGCGCAAGCGTGGGCAACGTGCCCGTCGATTCACCCTCGCGCGGATCGATCACGCGCACCTGGGCGCCGGCCGCCTTCAGGTCGAGCGCGCATTGATAGCCGTCGTCGTTGTTCGTGAACACGACCGCGTTGCGGCCGGGCAGCACCGCATAGCGATGCAGATAGGTCGACACCGCCGACGCGAGCATCACGCCAGGCAGGTCGTTGTTGCCGAACACGATCGGCCGCTCGTGAGCGCCCGTGGCGAGAATCACGCGTTTCGCGCGAATCTTCCAGAGCAGTTCGCGCGTGCCTTTGCGCTGCGAGAGAGGCACATGATCGCTGAGGCGCTGCGTGACCGTGACGAGATTGTGGTCCTGATAGCCGAACGCGGTGCTGCGGCTCAGGATCTTCACGTCGGGCCTCAGGCGCAGTTCGTCCTCGATTTTGCGCACCCATTGCAGCGCGGGCTTGCCATCGATTTCCGCGCGGCACGACAGCAACGAGCCGCCGAGTTCGGGCTGATCGTCGACGAGCATCACGCGCGCGCCGGACAATGCCGCCGCATGCGCAGCCGCGAGCCCGCCCGGACCGCCGCCGACCACCAGCACGTCGCAATGCGCGAAGCACTTGTCGTAGCGGTCCGCATCGCGCTGTTGCGGCGCGGTGCCGAGACCGGCCGCGTCGCGAATCGCTTCCTCGTATTTCGGCCACCATTTGCGCGGCCACATGAAAGTCTTGTAGTAGAAGCCCGCCGGAATGAAGCGCGCGATCTTCTGATTGATCGCCAAGCGATCTTTCTCGATGCTCGGCTTCGCGTTCACGCTCGTCGCAACGAGCCCCTGATACAGCTCGATTTCCGTGGCTCGCGCGTTCGGCACCGTGTACGCGCCGGTTTCGAGCTGCACGACCGCATTCGGCTCTTCGACACCCGCGGTGACGATGCCGCGCGGCCGGTGATATTTCCAGCTGCGCGCAACGAAATGCACACCGTTCGCGAGCAACGCGGACGCGAGCGTATCGCCCTGATAGCCCTGATATTCGACGCCGTTGAACGTGAAGTTCAGCGCAACTGCACGATCGATGCGGCCACCGTTCGGGAGCCGGTTTTTCTGGCTCATGATGGTTTGCCCTCTTCGTTGCCGGCGTTGCCGGGAGTGTGACTATCCAGCGAGGGCAACGGACGCTCGAACGTCTCGTACCCGAGGAACGCGTAGCTCACGGTGTCGCGCTGCGCCTTGAACCAGCGGCGGCACCCTTGCGCATGCAGCCACTGCTCGCGATGCACGCCGCGCAGGTTCTTGCGCATGAACAGGTAGTCGCCCCATTCCTTGTCGGTGATCCTGTCGGCGTCGTACGGGCGCGCGATATCCGCTTCGCCGCCGCAGGAAAATTCGGTTTCGGCGCGCGGACCGCACCACGGGCATTCGATCAACAACATGAGAGGCTCCTTTGTCGCTTTGTCGCTTTGTCGTTTAGCGCGCAGCATCAGTGAGCGACGGCGGCCGCGCCGTGCTCGTCGATCAGATGGCCGGTATAGAAACGCTCGAGCGAAAACGGCGCGTTCAGCGGATGCGGTTCGTCCCTCGCGATCGTGTACGCGTAGACCCAGCCGGAGCCGGGCGTCGCCTTGAAACCACCCGTGCCCCAGCCGCAGTTGAAATAAAGTCCCTTCACATCGGTCTTGCTGATGATCGGGCACGCGTCCGGCGATACGTCGACGATGCCGCCCCACTGCCGGTTCATCCGCACGCGGGAAAACACCGGGAACATTTCGACGATCGCCGCGAGCGTGCCTTCGATGATCTGGAAGCTGCCGCGCTGTCCGAACCCGGTGTACTGATCGATGCCCGCACCGATCACGAGATCGCCCTTGTCGGACTGGCTGATATACGCGTGCACCGCATTCGACATCACGACCGTATTGACGACCGGCTTGATCGGCTCCGAGACGAGCGCCTGCAACGGATGGCTCTCGAGCGGCAGGCGCACGCCGGCCATGTCGGCGAGTGTCGACGTATTGCCCGCCGCGACCACCGCGACTTTCTTCGCGCGGATAAAACCCCTCGTCGTATCGACGCCGCTCACCTGGCCGCCGTCGCGGCGAATGCCGACGACCTGGCAGTTCTGCACGATATCGACGCCCGCCTGGTCCGCGCCGCGCGCGAAGCCCCAGGCCACCGCGTCGTGCCGCGCGACGCCGCCGCGCCGCTGGATCGACGCGCCGAGCACCGGATAGCGGCTATGCAGATTGATCGCCGGCTCGATCTCCTTGATCTGCGCGGGCGTAAGGAATTCGGCATCGACACCGTTCAGGCGGTTCGCGTTCACGCGGCGCTGCGTGTCGCGCACTTCCTGCAGCGTATGCGCGAGATTGATGACGCCACGCTGGCTGAACATCACGTTGTAGTTCAGATCCTGCGCGAGCCCTTCCCACAGCTTCATCGCTTTTTCGTAGAGCGCGGCCGATTCGTCCCACAAATAATTCGAGCGCACGATGGTCGTATTGCGCGCGGTATTGCCGCCGCCGATCCAGCCCTTCTCGAGCACCGCGACATTGCGCACGCCGTGCTCTTTCGCGAGGTAATACGCGGTCGCGAGACCATGTCCGCCACCGCCGACGATCACGACGTCGTATTCGCTCTTGGGCGCGGGGCTTTTCCACTGCCGCTCCCAGTTCTCGTGATACGACATCCCGTTGCGCAGCAGGCTGAATATCGAATAGCGGCTCATCGTGTGTCCCAGGCGGTGTTGTGGTTCGCGCGCCGCGGCGCTCCGATCGGGCTGTCGCGGCGGCGTGCCGATATTGCACCGTACCGCAAGCGGGATCGATAGAATAAAAACGGCATCGCAATGGGATGGCTGCGTCAAGCGGGCTCTGGAACGGACTATGGTTGTGCGCTGCGCGTCGCGTGCAGTGCCACGATGTAGCGCCGCGGTGCGGTGTCGCAGTCGGTGTATTTTCAGGCGGACACCGCAATTCTGGCCACCGGTCCGCCGGGTCCGCGGTGCTATGCTTGCTGCCACCGCTTTAACTTACGTTTTCTTTTCCGTTTCCATTTCCATTCCCTTTCGCCGACCCGCCGCGCGCATGAACCCCGCAGAGCCGCATCCCCTGCAATCGCCCGACAGCCCCTCGAAGCAGCGCATCCGCTTCGGCATCATCCTGCTGCCGAACTTCACGCTGACGGCGTTCTCGGGTTTCGTCGATTTACTGCGCCTGTCCGCCGACGAAGGCGATTTCAGCAAGCCCGTGCGCTGCTCGTGGAGCGTGATCGGGGAAACCCTCGCGCCGGTGCGTGCGAGTTGCGGCATCGAAATCGCGCCGTGGGAAACCTTCGAGTGCGCCGAGCCGTTCGACTACATCGTCGTGGTCGGCGGGCTGCTGCACGCGGGGCCGGCCGCGAGCGAGACGACGCTCGCGTTCATCCGCCGCGCCGCCGCGAGCGAGGCAACGCTCGTCGGCATCTGCACCGGCGTGTTCTCGCTGATGCGCGCGGGCGTGCTCGGCGGCCACCGCATCTGCGTGAGCTGGTTTCATTACTGGGATTTCATCGAGCGCTTTCCATCGGTGAATGAAGAAGCGCTCGTCGCCGACCGCATGTTCGTGATCGACCGGCGGCGCATCACCTGCTCGGGCGGCCGCGCGTCGATCGACGTGGCCGCCGCGATCCTGCTGCGTCACTTCGAAACCGCGACGGTGCAAAAGGCGCTGCGCATCCTGCTCGTCGACGAGCTGCACAAGGACGACGCGCCGCAGCCGCATCCGCCGGGTCTCGCTCCGGCCACGCATCCGAAGATCAAGCGCGCGATTCTGTTGATGGAGCAGCACGTGGGACGCCCGTTGCCGCTCGATCTGTCGCCGCGTCAGCTCGAGCGGCTCTTCAAGGCGCAGACCGGCAAGGCGCCGCAGGCTTACGCAAAGCAGGTGCGTCTGCGCACAGCCGCATGGCTGCTGACGAGTTCGGACAAGACCGTCGCCGATATCGCATCGAGTTGCGGCTTTTCCGACGCATCGCATCTGGGCCGCGAATTCCGCAAGCAGTTCGGCCTGCCGCCGATCATGTATCGCGAGCAGCGCGGCACGGTGGCAGCGCAAGCGCGGCATGAACTGATTTACGACGAAACGTTTCCGGGGCGGGCGCGGGCCATTTGAGCATGCGCATCCGGCGCGAACCTGCTTCGCGTGTTCAGGAAATCGATACGCCCAGCAGCCGCCCGACGCCGAACGTAAACGCCGCCGCGATCAGGCCGATGACGATCTGGCGCAACGCGGAAAAGCCCGCGCTGCGTCCGTTGAACAACGACGTAAACACGCCGATCGACGCGAGCGCAAGCATGCTCAGCACGACGCACTGCACGATCGCGCTGACGCCGTGAGTCCAGAGAAACGGCATCACCGGAAAAATCGCGCCGGCCGAGAAAAGACAGAACGACACCCCCGCCGCCGACCACGGATTGCCGCCCAACTCCGCCGGGTCGAGTCCGAGTTCTTCCCGCGTGAGCGTGTCGAGCGCCTTGTCCTTGTCGCGCATCATCTGCGAGGCCACGCGTTTTGCCTCATTGGCGTCGAGCCCTTTCGCGCGGTAGATCAGCGCAAGCTCGTGCTCCTCCGCTTCGGGCTGCTCGTCGATCTCTTCGGCCTCCTTCGCGATCTGCGTGCTTGCGAGTTCACGCGCATTCGTGACCGACAGCCATTCGCCGAGCGCCATCGAGCATGCACCCGCGATGAGCCCGGCAAGCCCCGTCAGCAGGATCGCCTTGTTGCCGGTGCCCGCGCCCGCCACGCCCATGATCAGGCAGAAGTTCGACACGAGACCGTCGTTCGCGCCGAGAACGGCCGCGCGCAGATCATTGCCCGACGCGGCGCCCTTGTGCCACGACTCCGCCGCGGCGATGCGCGCGCCCGGCGGCAGATGCGCATCGCCGTCGCGCGCGAGCGCCTGCACCACGGCCGCGTGATGACGCTCATCGGCCGACATGCGCCCCGCGTCCTGTTGGCCCTGATATTTGTTGCGGTCGGCGTACTCGGCGGCGGCGAGCGTGGGCAGCACGAAGTCCGCGCCGAACAGGCGCACGAGCCCCTTCATGAGACGCGTTTTTAGCGCACGGCCTTCGCCCTTCGGCTCGACGCCGTTCGCCCTGAGTTTGTCGGCCCAGGTCTGCGCGTGACTGTGCTCGGACTGGGCGAGATCGTGATAGACCTGCTTGCGGGTCTCGTCCTTTTCGACATTCGCGAGCGTCTCGTAGAGAGCGGCACTGTGGAGTTCGTCGGAGAGATTCGCCTTGTAGCGCTTCACTTCATGCTTTGTTGCCATGATCTTGTGCCCGGCGGGCTGCGTTGCTGACGGCAAAGCGTAACCGATTCAGGCCTCCGGATCGGAAAGGCCCTAAAGCATGGGATGAGCGAGAAACGCTACCGTTCGCATCCTCATTCGAGCGGCAATGCGAAGACAGTGGAGGATGCGGTTCGCGGGTTCAACGCGAATATCGCGTGATATGCGTGGTATGCGTGAAATGCGTGGTGTGATATGACGGATGAGCGAAGAGATTGATAACACCCGGCGCCCCTGGGTCAGGACGAGCGCGCCGGGCGGTCTATCTTGGCGCTACTGACTCGCGCCCGCGCCGACCCCGGCCTTCTTCTCGGCCTGCTGAAGCTTGTTCGGATAATTCGGATCGTTTTGCGACGGTTGGTAGCCCGCGTCTTCGAGCTTCTTCAGCTCGGCGTTCTTCTTCGCGCGAGCCTGTTTGCGGGCCGCCTTGCGCTCGGCCTTGGTCGGCTTCGCGGTGCTCGTGTCCGGCTGAGCGGTGGCGTCGTTCTGCGCGACTGCAAGTGGAATGTTGCCGGCCAGCAGTGCGGCGACCGAGATTCCAAGCATGATCCGTTTAATGGCGAAGCTCTTCATAACTGATATCCCCTCTGGAGAGTTGGCAATAGTGCTGAAGCCCATCTGCGAATCGTGGTTCACCAAGCCGGATTGCGCTTTTTCACGCACCCGCTAACTCCAGCTTACAGGCAAATCGCAGATTGTGGGATTGGAAGCGTTGATGGCGAGGGGCGTTGCTATATCGATCCAGGTGTTTTCCCTAGCGGGGTCTGTATATTTGTTACATCACCCCAACCCCTATTTTTTTAGCATGGGCGCGTTGGCTGGAGTATTGTTTAAGCGCGCCGGAAACGCCGCAGCGACATCCCTATACAAGACAGGCGGTTCCCAGAGTCAAGACCTGCTCGAAAGCGCACCGTTCTTTTCAGATGCAACGAAGCGACATCAACTCCTCGAGGATGGTGAAAACGTGAAAACAGTCAACCTTTTGAAAGCGCTTGGTATTGCATTGTGTGTGGCAACCGCATCCAGCGCCTATGCCCAGGCGAGCGACGCCATGGCCCCCGCCAACAACGCGGCGGCGCCGGCCACGAATGCCAAAGCGACGCGTCAGGCGGATCGCAAGCTGGGCCGCGAAGTACGGCGCGCGCTCGCGAGAACGCCGGGCTTCAATGTGTCGAACGTGTTCGTGCGGGCGCGCGGCGGCGCGGTCACACTGACCGGATCGGTGCCCCAAGGCGGACAGATCCAGCAGGCGGCCGACGTAGCGAAAGGCGTTCCCGGCGTGACGTCGGTGGCTAACCGCATCACGCTCGGCGTGCGCTCCGGCGGCGGCGGTGGAAACGGCGGTGGGGGTTGAGCGCCAGGCAACGGTTTTCGTCATTCGAACCGTTCTGTTCAAGCGTCCTTTGATCAACTGACGGCGGTTAGCGTTGCGAGCCTCGCGGCACGCGGCGCCGACCGCCGTCCTGCTATCTGTGACGCTCAGCGCCGCACCAGCCCGACGACATAACGGCACACCTCATCGCCGGCATTGAAGAACTCGCACTCGACCGGCGCACCAAGCTGCAGACAATCCCCCGCTTCGAGCCGGTACGTCTGCGAGCCCTCGCGGAAAGTCAGTACTCCTTGCATCACCCAGATCTGCTGATGCTGAAACACGAAGGCATCCGACGGATAAGGCACCTTCACACCCGGCGGCAGTTCGATCTCGAGCAATTCGAGCACGCCACCCGTGGGCGGCGAAACGCGCCGGCGCGTATAGCCGGTTTCCGGATCCTGCCAGAGCGCCTGATCGGCATGGCGCACGAGCCGCTCGCCGGTCTGCTCGGCGAGCGCGAGCAAGGTCGACAACGTTAGCCCGAACGCGCCCGACAGCCGCCCGAGCACAGTCGCCGTGGGACTCGCCTCGCCGCGCTCGATCTTGCTGATCATCGCCTTCGACACGCCGGAGCGCTCCGCCAGTTCGCTCAACGACCAGTTGCGCGCCTCGCGCTCGGTCTTCACGCGCGCGGAAATCGCCTGGGTCAGATCGATGGCGGAGGATTCGGACATGGTTAGGTCATCGCAACAAAGTGAGTTCCGCCAGATTATATCGATGCGTTGGCGCCGCCAGCCGCCGTTCATGCGCATCGTGCGTGAATGGGCGATGGACCAGCGGGTCTCGAGGGGATCGTCTCAGAAAACGGATCGCAAAGTACGCTAAGCATGAGCGGAGGCCGGCAGCCAGCGGTAAAGCGTCGGAATGGACACGCCGAGGTTTTTGGCCACGTCCTTGGGCGGCACGCCACTGGCCAACAGCTTTTTGGCTGACTCGATTTTGCTGTCGGTCATCTTGGGCTTGCGTCCGCCCTTGCGGCCGAGTTGTCGGGCGACCTCGAGCCCGGCGCGGGTGCGCTCGACGGTCAGCTCGCGCTCCATCTCGGCCAGGCTGGCCATAACGTGAAAGAAGAACCTGCCCGACCGTGTACCGGTGTCGATAGCGTCGGTGAGGCTCTTGAACTGGGCACCCAGCTTATGCAACTCGCTGACCAGATCGATCAGTTGCTTGACGCTACGGCCCAGCCGATCCAGTTTCCAGACGACCAGGGTGTCTCCCTCGCGCAGTAATTCAAGGGCACAGGCCAAGCCGGGACGATCGGCACGCGTGCCGCTCACCTTGTCCTCGAAGACGTTCTGACATCCAGCGTTGGCCAGGGCTTTGCGTTGCAATTCGAGGTTTGGGTCTTGCGCCGAGACACGGGCATAGCCGATCAACATGATTTGAATCCAGTGTTCCACACCACCTCGAGGTTGATGTCGAAGTAGCCGTGGGCGATGCGATTGCGCATGCCGCGCATGCTGCGCCAAGGCACCTCGGGATGCGCGTGAGTGAAGTCGGCGTAGCCATCCATCACCTTCGTGGCCGCTTCACCGATGATGATGAGGCTCATGATGACGGCTTGCTGAGTACGCTTGTCCTCGAGGAAGCCGTTTTGCCCCATGTTTTCCACGAAGCTGACCGCATCCGTCGCAGCCTGCTGCATGTGGCCGAGGTAGTCGGACAAGCGGCTCTCGCTCATACCGGCTGTGCCTCCGCGAGCACCTTGGCCCTGAACTTCGGCGGCAGATCCGCCGGAGTCAGCAGATCGACATGGACACCAAGCAGTAATTCCAGTTCGTCTTGCAGACCGCCCAGGTCGAACAGCGTGGCACCCGGCAGTGCATCGACCAGCAGATCGAGATCGCTGCCGTCCTGGTCGGTGCCATGCAGCACCGAGCCGAAGACGCGCGGATTCGCGATACGGAAGCGGCCTGCCGCTTCGCGCACCGCGCTTCGTTTCATGTCAAGCGCAACGGACGGTCGCATGGTCACCCTTCCTTATCGAAACTCATTGAGATGGTATGTAATCAAGAATGGGGTTTCAAGAACTATTTTCGAGAATTGCAATGCCTTGATTCCCCCTTGCCGCGCCGAACCAGCCCGATGCACAGTCCAGCCCGACTCCCACCAGCAAGCCAGCAACCCCATCCGCCAACAATGTCTTGCATAGTAATTTTTCGTCCACTATATTGAACGAATGGACACGGCAAGGTCTTTCGACCCATCGTCCGAATCCCGTTCGCAACGAGACTGAACCACCGCTCGAACTCGCCCATCCCAGCCGGAACACACCATGCCGAAGGAAATCGTTCTCAACGCATTTGACATGAACTGCGTAGGCCACATCCAGCAAGGCCTATGGACCCATCCGCGCGACCAGTCCGCGCGCTACACGGACCTGCAGTACTGGACCGACTATGCGCGCAAGCTCGAAGCGGGCCTGTTCGACGGCATCTTTTTCGCCGACGTGGTGGGCGTCTACGACGTCTACGGCGGCAACCCCGATGCGGCGATCCGCGGCGCCGTGCAGGTGCCTGTCAACGATCCGACGCTGCTGATTCCGGCGATGGCCGCTGTCACGCGGCATCTGTCGTTCGGCGTCACGTCGAATCTGTCGGTCGAGCAGCCGTATCTGTTCGCGCGGCGCATGTCGACGCTCGATCATCTGACGCGCGGCCGGGTCGGCTGGAACATCGTGACCGGCTATCTGGACAGCGCCTCGCGCGCGATCGGCCTCACCGGCCAGATGGCGCACGACGACCGCTACGACCTCGCCGACGAATACATGGAGCTCGTCTACAAGCTGTGGGAGTGCAGCTGGGAAGACGGCGCGGTGCTGCGCGACAAGGCGCGCGGCGTCTATGCGGACGCGTCGAAAGTCCACGTGATCCATCACCACGGCAAGCAGTACCGCGTCGACGCGATGCAT
Organism: Paraburkholderia susongensis; assembly: GCF_900177725.1. Taxonomy (GTDB): domain Bacteria; phylum Pseudomonadota; class Gammaproteobacteria; order Burkholderiales; family Burkholderiaceae; genus Paraburkholderia; species Paraburkholderia susongensis. The sequence goes on from NZ_FXAT01000008.1 coordinate 224,665, forward strand.
CTCGCCGAACCGTCGCCGCAACGCACGCCGGTGCTCTACCAGGCCGGCTCCTCCGCGCGCGGCAAGCAGTTCGCGGCGGCACACGCGGAATGCGTGTTCGTGAACGGCCAGGCGAAGCCCGCGGTCAAGGCGATCGTCGACGACATCCGCGCGCACGCGGTCGCGGGCGGCCGCCGCGCCGACGACATCAAGGTGCTGCTCGGCCAGACCGTGATTACCGGCCGCACCGATCGCGAGGCCGAGGACAAGTACGAGGAGTACCGGCGTTACGTGAGTTCGGAGGCCGCGCTCGTGCATGCGGCGGCGTCGCTTGGCATCGACTTCGCGCGCTACGACCTCGACGAGCCGATCGAAACCGGCAAGAGCCAGGCGATCGTGTCGAACGTCGAAGCGATGACACGCGCCGCCGGTCCGCAATGGACCAAACGCAAGCTGCTCGAACAGATGGTGCTCGGCAGCCGTCAGCAGCCGCTCGTCGGTTCGGCCGAAAAAATCGCGAACGAGCTGATCGCATGGACCGAGGAAACCGGCGTGGACGGTTTCAATCTGTCGCGCACCGTCGTGCCCGAATGCTTCGACGATTTCATCGAACTGGTCGTGCCGCTGCTGCAGGAACGCGGCGCGTACAAGCGCGCGTATCGCGACGGCACGTTGCGTGAAAAGCTGTTCGGTCATGCTCGTCTGCCGGAAAACCACACGGCGGCGCGCTTCCGCTCGCCGGCCTGCGCGGCGGCGCCGATTGACGATGCGCGAGGCTAACGCCGCGACGCAGGTTTTCGGCGCTTTCGATTCGTGCCGCTGGCGTCATGCGAGCCATGCGCATGATGCGCGCGGCTTGCAGCGCCCGCATCGCTCGTATCACCCGCATTACTCGTATCACTCGTATCACGATCCGGCGGCGGCAGGACTTTTCAGAAGAGGCACCTATGGTTGACAAGAACACGTTTCGCGACGCCATGGCCGGTCTTGGCGCGGCCGTCAACATCATCACGAGCGACGGCGCGGCGGGTCTCGCGGGCTGCACCGCGTCGGCCGTCTGCGGCGTGACCGACGAGCCGCCTACCCTGCTCGTCTGCATCAACCGCAGCAGCCGCAACAACGCGGCATTCCGCGAGAACGGCAAGCTGTGCGTGAACGTGCTGAGCGCGGAACAGCAGGCGCTCGCGGCGCACTTCGCAACGAGCGCGCTCGCGATCGATGAACGCTTCGCCGCCGCGCAATGGGACAGCCTCGCGACCGGCGCGCCGGTGCTGCGCAACGCGCTCGCCTCGCTCGACTGCGAGATCGAATCAGTTACCGAAGTCGGCACGCACACGGTGTTCTTCTGCGCGGTGAAGGCCGCGCGCACGCAGACCGAGGGCGATGCGTTGATCTACTACGGCCGCCGCTATCATCGTGTCGGCGAGCGTTCGGTGCATGCGTCGCAGGCGGTGGCGGCGAGTGTGTGCGCAGCGAGGTCGGCATGCTGATTCATTTGCCGCAGCGCGGGCAAGTCAGGTTGCTCGCCGCGGCGATCGACACGCCAGCCCATGCGTTCGTTGCAGAACCTGCACAATCGGCACAATCGGCACAATCGGCACGCCAAATATTTCGCACTGCTTCAGTTCTGGCTGAATAGACGCGGCGATTGCAGCCGCTGCCTCATCAGGCGCGCACCACACCGGTCAGCGGCCGCGCCGCCATCGTTCGTCCGAACAGCGCGGCCGCGGTACGCTCCGGGTCGAGCCCGAGACTTTCACCGGCCGCGCCCGCAATCAGCGCATCGAGCGACGCGGTCGGCTTCAGATCGCGCGCCTCGTACAACTGATGCGGCGCGAGCCCCGGCCAGTCCGCGATCACGCGGCCACCCCGTACCGAACCGCCCAGCAGCATCGCGACCGACCCGGTGCCGTGATCGGTGCCACCCGTGCCGTTCGCGGCGGCGGTCCTGCCGAATTCGGTCGCGACGAGCACCGTGGTCTTGCTCCACGACGCGCCCATACCGTCGCGCAACGCGGCGAGCATCGTGTCGAGCGCCTTCAACTGATTCGCGAGGCGCGCGTTCTGCGCGCTGTGCGTGTCCCAGCCGCCGGTTTCGATCATCGCGATGCGCGGACCGTCGTCGCGCGACAGAAAACTCGCCGCGAGCTTGCCGAGGCTCGCCGGGTCCTGACGCGCGCCCGCGTCGCCGGCGAGACCGCGCGCGGCCATCGCCGATTCCCAAAGCGGGCGCAACTGCGCGTCCTGTTCGTAGAGTTGCGAGACGCGCGCGAGCAGATCGTCGGGCGCCTGCGGCAAGGCCGACGGCGCATAGGACGTGACCGCCGCCGGGCCGCGCAGTGCCATCGGCACGGTCGGCGCGAACGCGATCGCGGTTTCGCGCGTAGCCGGCAATTGCGCGGCGAGCCGGTTGAGCCAACCGTCCTTCATCTGATACGGCGACGTACCGCCGGTCTCGAGCACGTTCTGTCCGTCGAAGTGCGAGCGGTCGCGATACGGCGAAGCCACCGCGTGCACGAACAGCGCCTCGCGGTCCGCATACATCTTCGCGATCTGCGCGAGCGACGGATGCAGCGCGAACGTGCCGTTCAGACGCGGCGCATTCGACGTGTCGATCGCGAGCGCGCCGCGCAACGTCGCATAAGCCGGTTCCGCGTACGGCACGACGATGTTCAGACCATCGGCCGCGCCGCGCTGGATCACGAACACGAAGCGGCGATCGGTCGCGACGTGCGCGAACACAATGCACGGCGAGACGAGCATCGCGCCGGCACCGGCGGCGGCGACGCCGAGAAATTGACGGCGTGACAGCATGGCGTTCATCTCCGTTGAAAATCGGGCGACACGAGCAACAGCGCGATCGCCGTCGATGCGCTTTCCGCGCGCGACACGGCGCTCGCCGTCGGCTCGCTGAGCGAGCCCGCGAGCAGCGTGTGACCGAGCGTGCGCGCATCGAGCCGGTCGCCGACACGCGCCGCGAAACGTTGCGCGACTTCGACGCGGCGCACGAGCGCATCGGGCGCGGCCCAGCTCGCGGCGATATCGTCGTAGCCCGCGGGCGAACCCGGGCGCCACACGGGCTGGCCGAGCTGCGTGAAAATCGGCGCGCTCTGCAGATTGCCGAGGTCTTGCCAGCCGAGTCCGCGCATCGACGAAATGGTCCACTCCCACGGCGTCTTGAACTTCACCGCCTGCGGCGCCCAGGCCTCCGGCATGTCGATCAGCGCGCGATAAACGGTCGGCAGATCACCGCCGCTGCGCTCGAACGCGGCGGCGAGACGCTCGCTCACGCCGGGCGGCGGATTATCGGCGACGAAATGACGGGCGAGCTTCGTGCCGACATGCTGCGCGGTGGCCGGCGAATTCGCGAGATCGATCAGGATCGCGAGTGCCTGCTGCTCGCCGGGCTCGTCGTAGCGGCGTCCCATGATCGTGCGCGCGCCGGGCTCGTGCAGCGCCGGACGAAACACGAAGCTGCCGGGCTCGGCGTCCTGCCCGGGTGCGCGGCGACCGGCATTGGCAATAGCATTGGCATTGGCATTGGCATTGGCATTGCTCACTGCATTCGCGCCCGCGCGGGCCGGATTGCCGGCGAGGGTCCAGCCGGTCAGCGCGCGGGCGAATTCGGTCACGTCGTCCTGGCTATAGCCGCTGCGCACGCCGAGCGTATGCAGCTCCATGATCTCGCGCGCGAGATTCTCGTTGAGCCCGCGTTTGTTTTCCGGGTTGCGTTGCGCGGCGCGCAGCGCGGCCATGCTGTCCGGTCCGACCGAGCGGGTCTGGTCGAGAAACAGTTGCATCGCCGGGTGACGCTCGACGGCCACCAGCATGTCCTCGAAACGGCCGAGCACGTGCGGGCGGATCGCTTCCGCTTCGAACGAACCGGCGAGTACGGCGACGCCGGGCTTTTCCGTCGACACCGCGAAGTGGTTCGCCCAGAAATGCACGAGCCGCTCGACGAAAGGCGTCGAGGTGGTCAGTGCGCTCGCGACGCGCGCATTCACCGATGATCGGTACAGACCGAGTATTTCGGCGCGCAGCGCCTTGCGTTCGGCTTGCTTCGCAGTGGGGTCGCTGCTCTGGGCTTCGCTCTGGCTCGCGGCCGGGTTCGTGGCCGCGCGGTTGGCTGCGTTGTTGCCTGCAAAATTGCCGGTGTTATCGGCTGCCGGGTTGCCTGCGTGACTGGCGATAGTGGTCCCCTCGCCCGCGTTGCGCTTCACCTGCTGATTGATCTGCATGCGCAGTTGCATGAGTTCCGTCGACAACGCCACCGAATCGGGCTGGCTCGCCCACGCAGCCGGCCGCGGCTGATACTGCTCGAACTGCGCGATTAGCCAGCCTTTCGGATCGGCGGGCGGCGCGTCGTCAGCGCGCGCGCCGAGACCGAAGCGGTTCAGTGCGACCGCCGCCGCATTCAGGTTCGGTGAGTAGGTCATGCGATCCTCGTCGGCGTTGGATACCTCTGCATGTCCGTTAAACGATCGAAGCGTTGCAATCCGTCGCGGCAATCCACGTTTTTTTCAGTCGTCCGATGCCGCGTCGGCCGGCGCCGCATTGGCCGGAACACTCGCCGGCGCATTCGTCTGACTCTTGTCGTTTGCCCGGTTCTTCGCGTTCGGTACAGGCTGCGCTTCGCGCCACTGTCCGCGCAGCTTGAGGCTGTCGGCAAACTCGACCCGTTCTTCGGGCGAGAGCGTCGCCGCAAAATCCGCGACGCTCGCCTCCACCAGCGCACGTAGGCTGCTGTCTGCCGCGCGCGTGCGCGCGAGCGCGGCATCGAGCGCCGCGCGATCGAACTGCGGCGCCGCCAGCAGACGCAACACCTCGCGACGTCCCTCACGGCCCTCGCGCGCATACTGCCGCCCTTCGCGGCGCGCGTTTTTCAGACCTTCGATAAAGGCCTGCTGCCGCTCGGCCGGCAACGGTTCGGCGGCAAAGCGCAGCGCGCGCTGTTGTGCCACCGCCGGCTGGCCTGCGCCATGCGCCGCGAACCATTGATACGCGCCGCCCGCAATCGCGCCGAGCAGGAACACGTTGAGCATGACCGAGCCCAGCAGCGCAAATTTCCACGACCGTCCGTTCATTCGCCGCTCCAATCGGCGGCCGTGCCACCGAAGCTCGAAGTCAGATAAGAAGATTCATGAATGACCGGCGCGTTTTCGGTCAGCACGAAGAACGACACCGCGAATGCGCCGGCCACGCCGCCGAGCAGCCCGACGCCGGCGACCGCCGCGCCGGACCACCACCAGCGCCCGCGCGCGAGCGGCCGGCGCACCGGCGCGCGCTCGACGATGCGCCGCTGCAGATCGGGACTGGGCGGCTCGACCTCGTCGGCGGCGAGCCACGCGTCGATACCGGCCGCGTCCGTAAGCGCGGCGTCGGTTTCGGCACGATGCGACTGCGCCCACGCCTGCGCCGCCGCGCGTTCGTGCGGCGGCCAGCGGCGCGCATCGGCGCCGTACGCCGCAACGATCTGATGAAATCTTTCGGGCGTCATTAGTTGTCCTTAGTAAGGCCGCTGCCGGCCAGTTGAGCGCGCAGATTGCGGCGCGCACGGGCCAGCAGACTTTCCAGCGCATCGACGCTGACGCCCATCAGGGCCGCTGCGTCGATGTTCGACATCTCCTGGTAATAGGTCAGCACGAGCGCCTCGCGCTGGCGTGCCGGCAATGCGGCGAGCGCCGCGCGAACCCGCGCGTGTTCGGCGCGCACTTCGAGCCGGGCCTCGGGCGGCGCGGCGGGATCGGCCGTGTCGGGCAACTCGTCGCACGGGTCTTCGCGCTGGCCGCGCAGACGGTCGTAGCAAAGATTGAGCGCGACGCGATGCATCCACGTGTCGAATTTCGCTTCGCCCTCACGCCAGCGCGCCGCCTGTTTCCAGATTCGCACGAACACCTCCTGCGCGACATCCTCCGCCTCCATGCGATCGCCGAGCATGCGCGTGGCGAGCGCGAGCAGCCGCGGCAGCTTGCGCGCGACGAGCGAGCGAACCGCGCCGGGTTCCTCGCGGCCGACCTGCGCGACCAGCTCGGCATCGGGATCGTGTGGGGCTTCGCTCAAGGCGAGGGGCTCCATCGCGACCTGACGCGTACCTGCGTGGACCGTCTCACGGGATGAAGGTCATTCACTTGCCGCCGCTCCTTGTACCGCCAACCCGATCAATATACGACGACCGCCGGCCGGTAATAGGCCGGCCGCGCCGGGTACACCACACAGCCGGCGAGCGAGACGGCCAGCAGAATCATCACGAGCGTTTTCATCGCAAACCTGGTTCGGTGACTGAATGAGGCTTCGCGTCGGCAAACGCGCAGCACGTTGTTCGAATACGCGGCACACGCGTCACTCATGCGCGGCTCAGGCCCAATGCCCTTCGACCCAGCGCCAGCTTGGACCGCGCTGCGCCCAATGCCCGGGCACCCAGTGATAGCCGACGCGAACCGGCTGCCAGTGCCCCGGCGCCCACACGTAACGGCCGTGCGCCCAGCGCCAGCGGCCCTGATCCCACACATAGCCCGCACGCGGCGCGGGTACGACTTCGACGCGCGGTGGCGGCGGCGCCATGGGCGCGATGATCACTTCGGCGAAGGCGGGCGCGGCCGTCAACGTGGCGGCGCAGCACAACGCGGCGGCGAGCGTGGCATTCATCAGACGGACCGTCCGGTTCGAGGTCATGTCGGTATCTCCCTGAGAGGCCGGGGCCAGGAACGGCCCCGTTTTCTCTTTAACGCAGCAGCGGCAGAAATCCGTCGCGTGAGCCGCTGAGGTATTCTTGGTGGCTTCCTGACCTTTATTCCTACCTGCCCAATGGCCGATTTTCCCTTCGATGCCGTGCTCTTCGACTGCGACGGCGTGCTTGTCGACTCCGAACCCATCACGAACCGCGTGCTCACCGAGATGCTCGGCGAGCTGGGCTGGCACCTGAGTGTCGAAGAGACGATGCGCATTTTCGTCGGCAAGACCGTCAGAGACGAAGCCCCGCTGATCGAGGCGCGCACCGGCTTCGCGATCACCGCCGACTGGCTCAAGCAGTTTCGCGCGCGGCGCAACGCGGCGCTCGATAACGAGTTACAGGCGATCGACGGCGCGCCCGCCGCAGTGCGCGCGCTGCATCGGACGCTCGACGGACGCATTGCGGTCGCATCGGGTGCGGACCGCGTCAAGGTCGAATTGCAGCTCGCAAAGGCCGGCATTCTCGACTGCTTTGCGGGGCGCATCTACAGCGGTCACGAAACGCCGCGCAGCAAGCCGTTTCCTGATGTCTATCTCGCCGCGGCCGCGGGGCTTGGCGTGGATCCGAAACGCTGTGCGGTGATCGAGGACACGGTGACGGGCGCCACCGCGGGTGTCGCGGCTGGCGCGACTGTGTTTGGTTATTGCCCGGTGGAGCTTGGGCACAGCAGCGCGACCGCGTTGCATGGTGCGGGGGCGGTGCACGTATTCCGGGAGATGGCCGAGTTGCCCGCATTGCTCGCAGGATGGGTCACGCGCTGATCGCGCCGACGTGTTGGCGGTTGAACGACACCGGCCTGCCGCAAGTTGGCCGACGGCGATCAGTTTGCGGGTGCGCAGATGCAGTCGATCAACGCTCGAACCGGCACGGGCGTTGAATTGCGCCGCATGGCATGTTGCGTGCAGCTGGAACGCCCGAGCGCAAAGCATTGGCGCGCTCGATACCCAGCCAACGTTGCCGGAGATTCATCATGACCACCTTGACCCTCACCGACCTGTCGCGCTGCGACGAACTCGACCACGCCGTTGCACAGTCCATGCGCGGCGGCAGCTCGTGCTTCACGCGCGAAAGCTCGCCGTCATGCCAGGGTAGCAAGCCGCCGGTTTGCTACCCGCCGCACTACAACCCCTGCCCGCCGGTGCACTTCGGCTGCGGGCCGGTCTACACCCCGGTCTGCCATCCGCAGCCTGGCCACATCGTGCCGCTGTAGAGCGACGCCTCGCGCCGCTTCGCTGAACGGCGCAATCTGGCATGCGGCCAGGGTTGGTGTGACCTGGCTGCATCGCGCATTTCATGCGTTTATTCGAAAGCCGGATCGATCGGTACACGATATCCGACCGCGAACCGGGTCGTTTCGTTCGCCATTCCAACGACTGCGAGCAATTCACCGAACATCTCGTCGGTCATGTCGACGTCTTGCCGCGGCCGTATGGCTCGCGACGCAGCCACAGTTGTTCGTCACGCTGATCGTGACATATAGCAGTTCCTTCATCAGTAGATCGAGCGCGTCGGGAGCCATCACGTCCTTCTGACTCCCACCTGCGAGCGAGCGTCGGAGGATGCTCCGCGATGTACCTCCAGAAGTTGTTCACGTCGTCGACTTGGTGGGGCGCTTTGATGTCGTCGTAGACGGCTTTGACTTCGGGTCGCGCTTCGATGCGGGCGCAGCATGTGCGCCCGCATCGAAGCGCATACGCACCGATTCCAGTTCCGTGGGCAGACGCGGCGAACGCGGCTTGCGGCGCGGCAAATCGACGAAGCCTAGTCGGTGATAAAGCGCTGCCGCACGCGAATTGCTCACGAGCACGTCAAGCACTATCTCGCGGTCTGCCGTCTCAAGGCCGTGCTGGTGTGCGACCTCACTGCGGATTGCATGTTTGAACAACGCGGAAAAAACGCCCGTGCCGCGCGCTTCGGCTAGCGTCGCACAATGCGCAACAAGCGTCTGCGCGCGCTTTGGCTTCGGCAGCTCGGTTTCGAGCACGAGGCCGCGCAACAGCATCGGTACCGCGCGCAGCGGGCCAAAGTAGCGCAGCAGCGTCCAGACGACGTGCGGGTCGTCACTCAGTATGCGGCGGCCGTCGTGGGCCGCGAGAACGGCTACGATCCGGCCACGCGCATCGACGGCAACTTCGTGGCGCCGCCACGAAAAGCGTCCGCCAGAGAGCGCAAACGCGTGCTCCAGAAACGCAATGCATTGATGAGCCGGTACACCGATAAAAAACTCGAACTCGTGCTCGCCCGAGGCGAACACGAGCGGTGCGCACGCAGTCGCATCACTCGCACGCGCCGGGCGAAACGACAAGCAGGGAGATGCGGTCGCAAGTTCCTGCGCCGTGTCCGGTTTCGTATTTGCGGAGACGGAATTCATCGTCATGCTCGATATCCTGATTCGATGGCAGCGACTTTGCGCCACGGCAACCGTAGTAATATGGGATTTTCGCCTGCCTACACGCGCTTATGCGCCTGTCTCTCCTGCCACGACCAGTAGATCACCATCCCGAAGCCGACGCACACGGTCACGTCCAGTGGAATGAGGAAGTAATTCCCGTGTTGAAACCCCACCCAAACCGCTAGTGCCGAATAGAGGAACGTGAAAATCTCGCCCGCGAGCAACACGGAGTTGATACGCGGCACGATGGCGCGATAGCCGTCCTTGCCCTTCGGCGTGCGGTGAAAATCGCCGTGCACGCCAAGCAATGCGCGCACACCGCCGACGAAGTAATACCAAGCCATCGGCAGGAACATCGCGATATATCGGTAGGTATCCCACAGTGCTTTCAGGGCATTCGGCTTGCTATTGAATCGCGCTCCCCTGCGTGCGGCAAATGCGTTTTCCATACCCCAAAGCGCAACGAGGCTGAAGAATGCGAGCGCCCCCCACTGCATGCCCACGCTGTCGAAATGCACGAGGTACATGAGCGGCAAACTCAGCAATATCAGCACATAAATCGACGCAAGCAGCACCGAGGAAAACATTACGGAAATCGCATGCATGCGCTTCATCAACGGCATACGCTGCAGCAGCATCTGCTTGAGGTGCTTGAAGGCGCTATGAATCAGGCCACGCCCCCAACGCTCGCGCTGAATGCGATATGCGCTGATGGTCTCGGGCAGCACCGACATCGACACCACGTCGCGCAAATAAGCGTACTTCCAGTCGCCGAATTGTGCGCGGTAGCCGAGGTCGACATCTTCTGTCACCGTCGATGCATTCCAGCCACCCAGCGCATCAACGCACACCTTGCGCCATACGCACGAACTGCCGCTAAGCGATGCCATGTCGCCATCTTCGCTCAGGCCGACCGTCACGTATTGTTGATGGCCCATCTCCATCGCCTGGAAGCGCGTGAGAAATGACACGTCGCGATTTTCGTAACCGATGCCCGTTTGCAGAAATCCCAGTTTGGGATCTCTGAAACAAGGAACGGTCTTCAGTAGAAAGTTGTCGGGTGGCACGAAATCCGCATCGAAAATTGCGAAGAATTCTCCACGCGACTGCTGAATGCCGTTGACCAGATTGCCGGCCTTGTAGCCCTTGCGGTCGCGCCGCCTGAGCAGACGAATATCGAAATCCTGCGCAGCGTAATGCTCGACTTTCCGGCGCGCGAGTTCGGTGGTGCCGTCCGACGAATCGTCCAGCACCAGAATTTCGAGCAATTGCGACGGATAACGCAGGCGACAAGCGGCGTCGATCAACCGCTCCACCACCTCGGATTCGTTGTAGATGGGCAGCAGTACGCTCACTGACGGCCAGCGCTCGATGTCGGCTTCGTCCGCCGAATGCGCGAGCTCGGTCAGTTTGCGTCGCTCCACTTTTCGCGAAATCAGAAAGACCCGCAGTTCAAGGAGCACGTACAGCGCGAAGTAGACGACTACAACGAGGAATATTGCCTGGCAAAACCAGGACAGCAACGTTGGCATAGCGATCAACTCCTCACAACTTCACGACCGCACTGATTTGCTCTAACCTCTGTGCCCAGGTGTGGTTCTCTCGCACATATTTCGCACCGGCTTCGGCACGATCGAGATCATCCTGCGACGGTCCGTGACGCAGTCGTGCTAACAGATCACGCGTCTCTTCGTAAGTATTCACAACGTGGCAGAAATCGCGGAAATAGCGATCCACGGCACGGCTCGGGTTCGTTACCGCAATGCCCCCGCACGCCAGAATCTCAAGCAGGCGGCGAGAAAACATGGTTTCTGAACTCGTGACCGAATTCACGTTGAGAGAAACCACGTGCGACTTGTAGACGTTCGCTGTCTCGCGGTGCGGCACCTTGCCGTGCAGGCGCATCTGGCTCGTCTTCGGAAAGCGGAACTCGAGATGGCGCGATAGCCGGTCGTGGTTCCGGTCGAACACATTGAGTGGCATCTGGTTGTGCTCGCAGATCTCGAACACCATGTCGAGAAAACGGCGCCGCTCATTCAGAATACGGCGGTAATAACTGCCCGTAAAACAGACTTCGTTGCGCGTGAAATTGAAGCCTGTGAAGCTGTGAAAAGCCGGCTGAAACGGCATAACCAGCGTATTCACAGGCACATGCGCGGGCACTTGCCGGCGATAGCGTTCGAGGCATTCTTCGTCTGTCGTGAAGACGTAATCGAACGCCTTCGCCACGTCGATGAACGCTTCGAAGAACGGACCGTCGTCCTTGTTCCAGAACACCGTGGGAATTCCGGCCTTGCGCGCGAAATCGACCAGATGAAAAATCGCCTTTGGCTTCGTGAGGCGAAGCATTTTTGGCTGCTTCGCCAGTTCATAGCGCCAGCTTCCATTCACGCCGTGAAAGGCCGATTCGGCGAGCACCAGGTCCGGCTTCCAGTAGCCGATGACGTCGCGGTAATTCGACGGCGTCATCACGCGCACACGGCATTCGGCGGATAGACAGTCTGCCGTGAAATAGTCCGTGACGAGCGCAATCTTCAGCCGGCCAAAGCGGCCGGCCCGTTCGACATCTTCCGATACTTTCGGATAGTCGTAGACCAGTGAACCCAGCCTTCTAATGACTCTGCCAACCATTCCCCTCACCCCGCACTCTTGGGTAGTGCCTCGATGACAAAATCGCGCCAGCAACGCCGCGTGGTCGCGTATTCTTTTGCTCGCTCGCCGAGCGCGGCGAGCGCCGTGCGATCGGCCAATGCCGTTTCGATCACGCGCGCGAGATCCGCCGCGTCGCCCGCGTTGAAGAACCAGCCTGCGGGGCGTGCGCCCATTTCGTCGCGGAACACCGGCAGGTCGGGCACGATGACCGGTTTACCCATCGCCATCGCCTCGACGAGCTTGATGGGCGGCACGATCTCGCAAACCTTGAACGGTTTGCGCGGAATGCACACGAGCGCGCAACGGCTCAACGCCTCATGCGCCTGTTGTGGCGACGTGCGGCCCAAAAAGCGGATCTGCTCCGACAAGCCGAGGCGCTGCACCTGCGCTTCAAGCGCCGCACGCGCTTCGCCGTCGCCGATGATCATCACGTTCGGCTGCGCGCCGCGTGCACGTAGTTGCGCCACCGCGTCGATCAGCGTATCGAGGCCTTCGTAGCCCATCAACGAACCCGCGTAGCCTATCGTGTTCGGTTCGAGTTCGCGTGGCGTGATCATTGCAAACCGCTCGGGCTCCACGCAATTGGGCAGCAGAAACATCCGTTCTTCCGCAATGCCCCAGCGCTCACGAGCGAAGCGACCCAGTTGCTCCGAAATCACGAAGACACGGTCCGCGTGCTGTGCGACCAGGCCTTCCAATTCCAGACCTTGCCTGAACCCTTGACGTCCCTCGAAATGCGGCAGACGCGAAATGCGCGTGAGTTCCCACAAGCCACGCATTTCGTATTGGAAAGGGATGCCCAATTGCCGCGCGGCCAACAGTGCGGGCAACGCATTGACGTGATTCGACGCCGCGTGAATCACCGACACTCGATGCTGCTTCGCCCACTGCGCCAGCACGCGTGCGGCTTGCATTGCATAAAGCAGCACCGGACGGTTGTTGGCCGGTCCGGCTACGTGCCGATAGCGCACTTCTCCAACCTGTGTTTCGTCGCCCTCGGCATCGCGCAAACGGTCGACGCGATCAAACGGATAGCCCGGACGCGTCAACGCATGCACGCTGCCGCCAGCCGATCGCATTGCACGGATGATTTCGTGCGTGCGCGTGGTGTAACCGCTCGTGTGGTACGGCAATGCGCTTGCGGCCACGTAAAGCAGGTTCGGCGAACCCGCCTGGAACGCCCGTGTATTCGCGGAGCGTTTCAGTTTGTGCTCCAGCGCCCGGACGGTGAGCCATCGGCTGAAACCGAGGTAGGGCTCGGTCACGAACGTCTGCAGAGAATTGAGTAGGCCGCTCATGCTCGCGCTTTCCCCTGCGGCTTGATCTCCGCATGAGCGAGATCGACCGTCTTCGCCGTCTTGATGCGGCCGCGCGCGTGCAGATCGAGAAACTCGGCGGTCGTGATCACATCGTAGTCTTTCGTCAGACGTGACACCAGCTTGCGGTAGCCCTCGACGCGCTGGTCATCGCGATACGTCGCGTAGCCCTTTTCGTCCCAGTAGAGCAGCGACCACGAATGCAGCAGGAAAATCGAGAACATCGGACTGCCGCTGAATGCGTCGAAAAGCAGCTTTCCCCACCACGGACGAAACCGGAAATACGGTGATTCCGGGTACGTGAGGCGCGCCCACCACTCGTCCTTGCCGACCTTCGGCAGGATCTTCTTCTCCGTCATCGGTACTTCGATCACGCCATTGGACCAGGCAAACGGATGGTTCGTGGGCTCACTGAACAAGCATTGAGTTGCGTGCACGGCGCACATCGAGTTATTGAACGACAACGGTATGCCTGCAGCTTCCAGCGCACGTATCGTGCACGCATTCCACCGAAATGAACCTGCACGATGCGCAAGCACCGGCTTGCCCGTCTGCTCGGAAATCAGATCGCCAAAATACTTGATGACGAATTCGGCGCGCGCATCGTCGGTATATTGGTTCATGTATTGGGGCCGGCGATCCAACCCGTGCTCAGCCCAGAACGAATCGGGCAAATACTCGGGATGCGTGTGCAGTTGCACGTCCTGCCCGACCGAGTCGAGCCAACGTACGACCTCGCGCGTTTCGTCGAGATACGACCAGGGGCCGCATTGATCGACGAAGTACACATGCTTGACGCCGAACTCATCGCCGATCTCGGCCATCTCACGAATCCCCGCGGTACCGCGGTCGTGCACGCCCCACATGAGCCGCTTGACGTGATCGTGCGGCGCGCGCTTGGGGAGCGCCTCCGTATCGACCGTCAACATCGCATAACGATTCTTGTACATCATTATCAGTTCAATTTAAGCAACGCCTTCCACTCCAGCTCGCTCGCCAGTCCTACGGTCCAGCGGCACGATGTATGCATTGCGATTCCGTCGGCACGTTGCCCCGCATTGCGTTCAAGCGAGCGAACGGGCAGCCAGCAACCGAAGTTCAGCCGCCAGGCGTTGAATAGGATTGGTCGGGACGCTTTTGCCTACTTGTACGCAGCCAATTCCGCTCGGGCAAGCTCGACCGTATGCGTTGTCTTAATCTTGCCCCGTGCATGGAGGTCCAGAAAGTCCGTAGTAGTGATAACGTCGTAGTCCTTGGTCAGGCGGAACAGCAGTTTTCTATATCCTTCCAAGCGCTGATCGTCCCGGTATGTGGCATGGCGCTGCTCGTCCCAATACAACAGGGACCAAGAATGCAATAGGAAAACCGACAATTCGGGACTGCCGCTAAAAACATCGAACAGCGATTTTCTCCACCAAGGACGAACCCGGAAATAGGAGGATTCCGGATACGTCAGGCGGGCCCACCACTCCTTCTTGCCCACCTTGGACTTGATTCTTTTCTCAGTCGTGGGCACCTCAATCACACCGTTGGACCAGAGAAACGGGAGATTCGTGGGTTCGCTGTAGACGCATTGCCCCACATGCACGGCACTCATCGAATTATTGAACGACAGCTGGATGCCCGCAACCTTGAGCGCTCGAATCGTGCCGGCATTCCAGCGGAACGATCCTCCCCGGTGCGCAAGCACGGGCTTGCCGGTGCACTCCGAAAGTAGGGTGCCGAAATGCTTGATCACAAGTTCGGCTCGACTATCTTCCGCATATTGATTCATGTGCTTCGGATGCCGGGCCAGTCCATGTTCGTCCCAAAAGGCATCAGGCAAATACTCCGGATGAGTATGCAATTGAACATCCTGCCCCGCCGCATCAAGCCAGCGCATCACCTCGCGCGTCTCATCCAGCCGGGAATAGGCCCCGCACGCATCGACAAAGAAAACGTGCTTGACGCCGAACTCATCACCGATTGCGGCCATCTCCGCAATACCGGCCTGGCCTTTCTCGTGCCTCCCCCACATAAGCCGCGTAACGTGATCGTCCGCCGCGCGCCTGGGCAGTGCCTCAGTATCCACCGTCAACAGGGCATAACGATTCTTTCCGATCATAGACTGTACATTTCCAGTAAAACTTTCCACTCGCCCTCACTCACCAACTCCGCTGCCGGCGGATCGATGCTGGCAGTGCGACAACGCCATGCCAGAAGGGCGCACTTTCATTCTCGATAAGAACGCCCATCGCCACTCAGTTCCGGTAGATACTCCGCTAACAAATCCCGACGGGGCAAATATTCGCCCAAGTTTCCCAAAGAGTTACCTCAAGGGTTTGTCAATATATATGTATCAAAACTCTGGCGTTCGAGGTGGTCGCAATCCATAACTGACTCAACAAACTCAAACACGTTGCCGGTAGGAAGCTGCTGAAGGCAATCTGGTGTAAGCTCCCACCATTCAGATCGCAACAAACCATTAATAACATCCGAAGGGAATCTCAATTTGATTACACGAGCCGGCGCTCCAACAGCTATTCCATAAGGCGGAATATCCTTTGTAACAACTGCGTTTGCCCCAACGACAGCCCCAACGCCAACATACACGCCAGGCATAATAATTGCGCCGTCGCCAACCCAAACATCGTTATCAACGACTGTGAAGCGACTTCGGACTTCCCTCTCCCCCAGCAGAAACTTCCGTTCTTCCTCATTGTATGGCCGTGCGGTGCCATTTCTAATTGCCGGTGAGCTGCTTAGGCCAGTAGTCGAGTGCATCCCGGCTCCTATAGTTACTCTTCTCCCAATGCTGCAATACCGCCCTATGAACACATTCTCTCGCATATAACCGCCATCATTCATATAACTATATGCTCCGATGAATGAGCAACGAGATGAAGCGATTACCGGCGAGCTCAACTGTGCACCATCTTCGAAGTAGCAGTAATTCAGATTGCCCGCACACTGCCTTCTAATCCCATGGCATTCAATATCATGAATTGAAATAGGCGCAGCATCAAGTTTCCCCGCGTCTCTAAAGTGTGATAGCTTAGCCGCGATGTTCATCATAGATACCTGATAAATTACTTCTAAAAGAATTTTTCACAACCGTTGCTCTTCAATCACGCTATAAACTTCAGTGCCGCTCCAGTTCTTTATCGCACCTTGAAAGCAACATCAAAATAGAGCTCCAGTTCTTTTCCGAGTACGATATTTTCAGCAGCTCGCAGTCGCACTCTTGCCGCCGCCAGGGCATCAATGACCTCATGGGTGCAGGACATGTAGCCACTGGTGTGATAAGACAAGGTGCTGGCGGCCACGTACAGCAGGCCTCTCGGTTCCGGCGTGTACGGCGTCGTCGCCCTCCGCACCCCGAATTCCAGCGCCCGCGCCGTGACCGAACGGGTGAAGGCCAACCACGATTCGGTCGGCAAAATCTGAAGAGAATCGAGCAGGAATTTCATGCCGATTCCCACTCTGCGTCATTCTCGCCTCGTCCCCGATATCAGCCTTTTCGCGGATCCCTGCCATTCCGCGTTCGTGTTCGCCCCACATCAGCCGCTTGACGTGATCATCCGGCGCGCGCTTGGGCTGCGCCTTCGTATCCACAGTTACCACGGCATAGCGACTTCCTTTCATGGCACCGCGCCCCATTCCAACAGAGTAGCGACAGCGGCCGAGAGTGGTACAACCAACGCATGCCGATAGCGCCACGCAAGGTAGGCCAGCTTCTGCTCACGGTGGCGCGCGGCCGGGCCTGTCCAGTTCGGCAAGTACTCCACCAACCACCCCAGCCGCGCATAGTATGCGAAATCGGCCACGTCCGTAAGCAACACGGGGGTGAACTGTGCCGACATCCCCTCCAATCGGGCGATCTCATCACATACCTGGTAAATAGTCTCGCGCGTGCTCCCAAGCGCCCAAAGCACAACCACTGTGCCCTCCTCGGATCGCTCGGCATGCTTCAGCGCCACCGGCCACCCGCCCTGCGGAACAAACCCGTGCTTAATGCCCAGTAGCGCCTGCGCATCGGCAAGCCTAGCGAGGAGCGTCTCGCGCCATCCATATGGCACCAGTCGGTAACGCAATGTGGTCCGGCGGTCGAAGGCACGCGCCAGAGCCTTCCATTGGCAGCGCACGGACAGCAACTCATCCCTGTTGATCATCGCCGTCCGCCATCTATCAGCGTTAACATTTCCTCGGCTGCCATCTCAGCACCATTCATCGGTACTGGACACTGGCGCATCCCTGCCAGTGCTACGAGATCCAAGACAGCCACAACAGCCGCCTGAAGCTCGGTTTCATTCGTACACGGCGAGACCACCACCGGCGCATGCCCGGCTACTAATTGCGCGCGGCGAAGCTGGTCGTCTAGTGTCGCACTCGTATTCGGCACTAAAAGCGACGGAACCTGGGTTTGCACCACCTCGCAACAAGTGTTGTACCCCGCCGCACCGACAAAAACATCGAAGGCGCGCATATAACGCACAAGCGGATAAGCCGAAATCGAGCGAATCCCATCTGGCAATACAACTTCTTTCACCGATATCGGATTCCTGGCCCAGACAATCTCGAAGCCCGCATCCTGCAATTGCCGGATCAAACCCGCCGCCACGCTCTCCACGTCATTGATGTTCCCAGCACCGAGGGAAAACAACGCATAGCGCCCTGCCAGGGGCAGCCCGAGAGCACTTCGAGCCTGCTCCCGGTCAAGCAACTCGTCTTCGTCCAGAATGCAGACAGGCGGCACACGAACCTGCGCCCGGGCGAACTCACCATCTTCGACGGCAAACGAATCACCCACCTCGCCTGGCCGCACAATCAGGCTGAAGATATCGCGTCTGGAAAATGACTTTTCCTTGCCCGCCCGATACAAGCCTCGGTTCGACCACACCAGCTTTGCCTTCCCGTACCTCTCGCACGCCGCGATAAAGCCTTGGTAAGGCCAAGTTCCATCGAAGACCACTACCTCCGGTGCCACCCGCTCCAGCATCATTCCCAAGCGTACACACAACTCGCGATTCCAGTCCCGTGAACTCGCGCGCGACCAGTTGGAAGAGACGAAATAGTCCGCATCGAAACCCATCTCTTCGATGATCTCGATCGCTGCTGCCAACGAGAAGAACACTGGCTTCACCCGACTGCGCATTTGCCGCGCGTAGGACAGGCAACGGTTCATGTGGCCTAGTCCGGCACCATTTGTGCAAAGGAAAAGGACGGTGTTCAAAATTACAGCCGCCAAACAGTAAAGCTCGACTCCCGCAACCTCGCGGCATCGAAAACCGACTTTACGTCGACAAAAACACCCCGCGGCACCAGTAGCCGCTCGATGTCGGCCGGCGAAAGACGCGTATATTCCTGATGAGAAACGGCTGCAACAACCGCATTGGCCTGTGGCAGGTTCTCCAGGCGTTTCAAGGAGACGTTGTATTCATCTAACGCCTCATCAGGATCAGCGTGCGGATCCGTAACATGAACTTCCACCCCGTAACTCTGGAGTTCACGAATCACGTCGACGACCTTGCTGTTACGAAGATCAGCACAATTCTCCTTGAATGTCAGCCCTAGGACGTTGACTCGCGCCCCCTTGACCAACATTCCGGTTGCGATAATGTTTTTGACGGTCTGCTCGGCAATGTATTTCCCCATGCTGTCGTTAATTCGTCGCCCCGCAAGAATCACCTGCGGGTGATACCCCACGACCTCCGCCTTATGCGTTAGATAGTAGGGGTCCACTCCAATGCAGTGCCCACCCACCAACCCAGGCCTGAACTTCAAGAAATTCCACTTGGTGCCTGCCGCATCCAGCACCTCGTTGGTATCGATGCCCAACCTGTTGAAGATGAGTGCGAGTTCGTTCATCAGCGCGATATTGAGATCTCGTTGAGTGTTCTCGATGACCTTGGCAGCCTCGGCGGCCTTGATGGAACTGGCCCGAAAAACGCCTGGTTCGATGATCGACTCGTACAAGGTCGCCACCGTGGACAGTGTCTCCGGGGTATCGCCAGAAACAATCTTGACGATTTTCGTCAGCGTGCGGTCCCGATCACCTGGATTGATGCGTTCCGGACTATAGCCAACGAAAAAATCCTTCTTCCATTTGCGTCCGGACTCGCGCTCCAGCACCGGGATACACATCTCCTCGGTAGCTCCGGGATACACCGTCGATTCATATACCACGACGGCTCCCTGCTTCATGTGCTGCCCCGCAGCGGCAGAAGCCCCGACCAGCGGCCCGAAATCGGGTGTATTCGCATCGTCCACGGGCGTCGGTACTGCGATGATGATCACGTCGGCCTCTGCCAAAGCCGCAGGCTCATCCGTATAGACGGCGTGGAGACTCGCCTGAAGTTGCGCTTCGCTCAACTCGCGCGACGGATCCACGCCGCGACGGCAAGACTCCACCTTTGAAGCATCGATATCGAACCCGATCGTCTTGACTCTCTTACCGAACTCAACGACAAGCGGCAAGCCAACATATCCCAAACCAATTACAGCAACGCACTGCTCCCGCATTTCATTTCCTTCTATTCTCTGCAAGCCTCAGGTCCCCTCGGCGTTTCTCTCCATAACCCAATAGAGGAGAGCTCACTTGTTGGGTCAGTTTTCCAAGATTTTTAGTTAAACGTCCGAGGCAACCATGCTGCCGATTTGATCGCAGGCAGCGTCGCGAAGTATGCCTCATCCAGCGTCTGATCCATCAAAGTCGAATGGGCCGCTTCCGGTTGTACAGCACAATGTATTCGCCAATAGAACGCCCGGCGATATACACCTGCCTAACGGAAAGTCATACTGCCTTATTCCAATGTCCTAATTTGCGCGGCCATGCCTCCCCTCAGGGTCACCCCATCTGGCGACATCGACACAGGTCGGATACGCGAATGCCGACGCCAATCGCCAGTCACGGGCAATATCGCGGTCCGGCGGCACGTCCAGATTCATCGCCGCGAAAGAGGGGCTCACGCAGCGTGACAGCCGCGCGGTCGTACGCGTCAGCGTGTAGTCGCGAATTCCGGCCGCATCGACATTGGTTCCGGCGTCCCGGCTGATCGGCCCCACATCGACCAGCGACGCCTGCGCCGCGGCCAACGCCTTACGCAGCCGTGCCGTGTCGTCGCTGCTGCGCAAACCGTCGTCATCCCCCGAGACCACATACATGACGACCAGCGGGGCCAGCGCGAACCACTGGTAGCGCAATGCCTGTCTGCCGCGCTTTATCTCATTCGCGAAAAAGCCGTCGGCGTTGATTGAGTCTAGTCCGCGTTGATAGACCTCCCCGGCCCAACGCTTCAGATGCTCATCGTGTTGTAGCGTGCCAATGTTGTGCACAGCCAGCGCCGACCAGAAGGTAACGTTGTTTTGCTGCTCACCGGGCCGCACTGAGTTCTCCAGTTCGACAAGCGACCGGGCCAACCCAACGAACCACCCGCCGATGAGCGCACGGTCCTCGGCAGACACGTCCATGCGACGGAGTACCGTGCAGTAGGCGTCGCTAGCACTGGCCACCGCCACCGCGCGTTCCACGGTGCCGCCGCGGCCGAGCTTCGTGAAAGCGCCATCGCGAGCCCATTGCCTCAACCACCCCAACGCGCAATCCGCGGACATCGGATCACGTGCTCGTCCCGTTCCGTCGGCCATCTCGCCGAGTTCGTACATCGCATCGCGCAACGGCTTGTTCATTTCCACGCTTCGCTGTTCGAGTCGCGGATCGATCACCGAGTGTTTGTTGTCGATGTAAAAGTCGATGCCCGTCACGGTTACGATCGTCGGGGGCGGAACAGGGCAGACGAAAGCCCGAGCCGGCAGGCTGCAAAAAGCCAGTAGCGCCCACAAGCAGGCGCGCATGGCTACTGTTCTATTAGCTGTTTTGTCCATTCAAAATCCTCGAGTGTCCAGCGAAATCTGTTGCTCTTGTGATTGCCCTCGTCCAGGTGCGAGGATGTGTTGATGTCCGACTCGGTACTTTCCTGGATCACGAGGTTTGGGTAGGCCACGAAACACTCGTGAGCATGTTCTCGTTGCAGATACGAAAGCGCGCCGATATCCAGTGGCATGTCCCGTCTCAGGCTGTGCTGTAGCAGTTCCTCCATAGCGGGTCGCGTGAGTCCCACGGCGTGCGAGGCCACACTGCTACCCATGCAGTGATAGAGATCGTCGCCGACGAACTTCACCCATGTAGGATCCCAATTAAATTGCATTGCACCCAACATGAAGACCCGCCAGTCGGCCGGCAAACGGGAGGCCGTGACCGAGAACCTGACGACGAAGTCACGGTGAAACAATGCATCGTCGTCGAAGATCATCACTCGCTCGTAACCATTCCCAAGGGCATGTTTAAGGATGGCAATGTAGGTCTCGAGGTAACCTCGGGCACCCTGCGAGGCCACGGCCTTCTTGCCGTTGCGCTCCAGGTACGCGACACGGTCGGCCTCGGTGAATGAGCGGTCGAGATAGAACTGTCGCGAGAACTGAATCTGTCGTTCGCCGTCGGGTTTAACCACACCGCCCGCCACATAATCCGCGTACGTACGAGCGAGATCTGCCCGGGAGCCATCGACGGCCTCAAAGGCGACGAACTCGATCCCTAATGCACGAGCTTGCCGCGAGAACGCCGCCAACCGGTCAGGCCGGCGCTTCAGGTTGATGACGTAGACACGATCGAACACATCGTTGAGATGTATAAACCCGCGCGGGAGTCCCGGCGACGCGTGTCCATTCACTTTCCGCTTGCTCGTTCTCTGGGGCACATAGATTCGGTGCGGCTCACGCACCACCGCCCAGCGGCGCGCAAGTTCGGCTTCATTCTTCGTCTTTTTGTACTGGTCGTTCCACGGCAGACTGCAGCGATAGCCCTCGCGCGACTCCCACGATGTGATGTAGTCGTTACTGCCCCTAGCGTCATACAGGTGAGCACTTCCGTTGAAGCCTGCCCGTACGCAACGCATCGTGAAGTCGATGTGCCACTGGCCACGAATCGGGAAATTGATCTCATCTGCATATCCCACCCGATTGAGCACTTCCGGTGTGACCGTGTAGAACGCACCGCCGCACGATTCAGCGTCGACAATGGAACTACAGGTGCCGCTAGCATCGATCTGCTCCGGCGGCAGCTGGAAATTAGCATCCCGCTGGCGCCGGGTCAGCTCGAGGTGCTGCTCATGGTTCTTGTAGACTAGGTGCTGGAAACCACTGCGCTCCATTGCGTTAAGGTAGAGATCATCCCAACCAGGCTTGACGAAGATGATGTCGTCGTCAGCATGGAAGCAAACGTCAAAGCCCAGTTCCACGGCGACATCATTGATCGAGTTGAACTGGCCGCAAGCGTAGGCCGATTGGTTCTCGATAACACGAATGGGTACCGGAGACTGAAGGTTGCGCAGGTACTCTAGCGTGCCGTCTGTCGACCCGTCATCAGCAATGATCAACGTCCAGTCATAGCGTGGGTTGCGTGTGCTGATAAATGTCTCTACAAACTCGCGCACGTAGTCAACACGGTTCCAGGTCTTCACACCCATGATCAACTTGCGATATGGAAGAGCCTTGGCGGGGATACCACGTCTCTGCAAGCTGAGTCCGAGACCAATCTGAAGAAACTCATACGTTTCGGCCGAGATGCGCCTCAATCCGTCCGGGGCATTAAAGAGACGTTCGAACGACCTTTCTCGTTTGGCCGTGTTCAATGCCTGGTCGATGTATGCGGTGTTCGGTGCGTAAGCTTCTACTCCATCAATTTTCGACAGCCGCGAAGCTTCCGCAATTACAGCACGAAGCCGCGAAATATTAGCTTCACCCGTTCGCTGCGCAAATATTTCTTCCAGTGCCGTTACGGCTTTGTCGTTGCCACCCGAGCTATTGAAACGCTCCCACAGTGATACCTCGTCCTGAAACGATGTAGTGCTACGGAATTTGTCATTTTGGGTATTGATGATCCGGCACGGGATGAAACTACCTATTGTGTGCCATCTAAACCAGAGATCATCCGATGTCGGGGCATATTTCATTGCCACCTCGATATCGTGCACGGCGGTGTTAAACATGCTGGCGCGGTACAAAACGCCATCCTTTCCGGTCGGCAGATTCCGAAGCGAAAGCAATGGTTTAGGTTCGGTGATCCACCTGGTGTAAGGCGCAAAGTCACCGCTTTCCGTCAAGGCAATCGTGTGCCCTCGATAGGCTACAATGCAACGACATGTCAGGTACACGTCGATGATGCGATCAAGCCAGTCGTCGGGATAGATCGTGTCGTCGTCACAGGTAACGATCACCGGGTCGCTACCTGTGCTGAACGCCTCTTCGAGCACGGGCAACAGCTTTCGGTAAGGTCCGGTGTTCGGTGTGAAAACTACGTTGATTCCTGTGCATTTACTACCAAGAGAAAGAGACGAAACCCATGTGGGTTCGCAGGCGAAACCTGTGTCCAACAGATACGCATCGCGCGAAACATGAATACGAACCTCGTATGGATACTTTGTCTCCTGCTCGACTAGAGAAGCGACCGTCTCACGAAGTGACTGTTCGCGAGACGCAATGGTTGTCAGCGAAACGATAACTTTATCAAATGGGAGGGCCGGCATCATCGATTTGGTCGGGTATCGATTGATTGAACATTGCATAGCGTTGGTTACGTGATATGTCGATTTTTGTCTACAGTCGCAAAATCAAAAAATTAAGCGACTCATCTGTCATTTTTTGAATTCAGAGAGCTCGAAACTGAGGTCAATATCAGGATCAGCGCCTAGTAGCCCGCTTGATGAGCAAATCTGGGTGAATTCTTGTCAGATATTGCGAAGGAGCCCGCTCCATCCTGCCGAATACTTTCTCCAGTACGACCTCACGTACAAATACGAGAACATTTTGACGATACCACCACTCGACTTTGCTGTTCGTCCACAAAATTTCACGTAGAAAATCTAATGGTACGTATCCATGCTTCTCGAATTTTGTCGCCCAATATTCCGGCCAATTTTCGTTTCGATGATCTGCCCCTCCCTGATGAGGAATAGCCGCTGAAAATAGGATCGCATCGGACAAGCCGCACAGATCAGCTACAAATCCATCCGCCCGACTAGCATCAAGATGTTCAGCAACCTCCAGACTCATTGCAAGATCAAAGCGTCCAAGATTTCCCAAAGGCTGACCTAAGTCGTGTGGAACGAACGAGGCCTCGGGTATAACGAGTCCTGCAATTGCATAGCTGCCATCGACACCCAAAACAAACTCGACCCCGAGTTCTTTTGCCACCTTTACCCATGTTCCAACGCCACATCCAATATCTATCATTGTGCGTGGTTTGAAGTAGCGAAATAAGGCGGGCAGGACCTCTCTTGCAGATGACTCACTGCCATGCCTCTGTTCGTCGTAGAAGGCCTTGTTATAAATTTCCGATTTTTGAACCGATTCAACGGCTCGCACTGAATTATCAGCTTTGCTATCTACTTGCGTTACGTGCACATCTTGCGAAGTTGTCGCATTATGCGCGGCGCAAGTATTCAACCTCTGGACTTGCGCAAGCTGTTCGGACGAACGCGCCATGGCGATCAGGCGCGTGTCTGCACCAGGGGTGCCTGCCTGAATTGAGGACTCAAAGTGCCTAAGTGCGCGGGGCATATCGCCCGCCAACACAGCAGCGCGCCCAAGACTGTTCAAGGCGCCCGCGGTAAGAATTTGCGCAATGAGCTTCTTGCTACAACCCCATTCACGGGCAAGCTGCAGAAACTGCCTCGCCAGGATGTTGTTGTCGATTTGAAGATGGCTAGCCGCAACAAGCATGGCTAGCCTAGCCCGTTCCGGATGATGCCGGAGCATCTCTTTATCGATTTTCGAGAGCCTCTCCCAATCGCCAAACTGCCACTGAGTGCGAGCGCGCTCCAGCAAGTTCTCGTCATAGGGAACGACGACCGATTCCAACTGCAGTTCAATAACCATGACCGCATTCCTGGCAAAGACCTTGCGTCGGCGAGTAGTTTTCGAAGATGCCTTCATAGACCAGGTTCTCTAACTTCATAGACTCTGTTCCCTAAACAGCATGTCCTTGATCAGGTCAAGCTGTGCCTCGGCCCTGACCAGTTCCTCATGCATCAGTTGCTGACGCGCCGTAAGCTCAGCTTCTTTGGCCTGACGGCTGTTCATCTGCTGCTGCAAGTCGCCTACTTGTTTTGAGCGATCTGATGCCAGCTTCGCCGTCTCTTCCTGCCGCCCCGCCAGCGCCGTCTTTTCCTGCTCCAGTTGCACTGCGGCCTGCTTCAGCGCCGCCACTTCCTGACCGCGCTCTTCCGCCAGCTTTGCCGCCTCGTCCTGCCGCTCTGCCAGCGCCGTCTTTTCCTGCTCCACTTGCACTGCGGCCTGCTTCAGCGCTGCCACTTCCTGGCCGCGCTCTTCCACCAGCTTTGCCGCCTCGTCCTGCCGTTCCGCCAGCGCCGTCTTTTCCTGCTCCAGTTGCACTGCGGCCTGCTTCAGCGCCGCCACTTCCTGACCGCGCTCTTCCGCCAGCTTTGCCGCCTCGTCCTGCCGCTCTGCCAGCGCCGTCTTTTCCTGCTCCAGTTGCACTGCGGCCTGCTTCAGCGCTGCCACTTCCTGGCCGCGCTCTTCCGCCAGCCTCGCCGTCTCGTCCTGCCGTTCCGCCAGCGCCGTCTTTTCCTGCTCCAGTTGCACTGCGGCCTGCTTCAGCGCTGCCACTTCCTGGCCGCGCTCTTCCGCCAGCCTCGCCGTCTCGTCCTGCCGTTCCGCCAGCGCCGTCTTTTCCTGCTCCAGTTGCACTGCGGCCTGCTTCAGCGCCGCCACTTCCTGGCCGCGCTCTTCCGCCAGCCTCGCCGTCTCGTCCTGCCGTTCCGCCAGCGCCGTCTTTTCCTGCTCCAGTTGCACTGCGGCCTGCTTCAGCGCCGCCACTTCCTGGCCGCGCTCTTCCGCCAGCCTCGCCGCCTCGTCCTGCCGTTCCGCCAGCGCCGTCTTTTCCTGCTCCAGTTGCACTGCGGCCTGCTTCAGCGCCGCCACTTCCTGGCCGCGCTCTTCCGCCAGCCTCGCCGCCTCGTCCTGCCGTTCCGCCAGCGCCGTCTTTTCCTGCTCCACTTGCGCCTTCGCCTGCTTCAGCGCTGCCACTTCCTGGTCGCGCTCTTCCGCCAGCCTCGCCGTCTCGTCCTGCCGTTCCGCCAGCGCCGTCTTTTCCTGCTCCAGTTGCACCATCGCCTGCTTCAGCGCTGCCACTTCCTGGTCGCGCTCTTCCGCCAGCCTCGCCGTCTCGTCCTGCCGTTCCGCCAGCGCCGTCTTTTCCTGCTCCAGTTGCACCTTCGCCTGCTTCAGCGCTGCCACTTCCTGGTCGCGCTCTTCCGCCAGCCTCGCCGTCTCGTCCTGCCGTTCCGCCAGCGCCGTCTTTTCCTGCTCCAGTTGCACCATCGCCTGCTTCAGCGCTGCCACTTCCTGGTCGCGCTCTTCCGCCAGCCTCGCCGTCTCGTCCTGCCGTTCCGCCAGCGCCGTCTTTTCCTGCTCCAGTTGCACTGCGGCCTGCTTCAGCGCTGCCACTTCCTGGCCGCGCTCTTCCGCCAGCTTTGCCGCCTCGTCCTGCCGTTCTGCCAGCGCCGTCTTTTCCTGCTCCAGTTGCACCATCGCCTGCTTCAGCGCTGCCACTTCCCGGCCGCGCTCCTCCGCCAGCTTCGATTGCACATCTCGTTCTCTTGTCAGACTGTTCAACTGCCGCTCGACCTCGGCACGACGTTCGGCAAAGGCAGACTTCTCCCTTGCCTCTCGTTGACGGACATGCTTTGCCTCGTAACGCAACTGATTGGCCTGGCGAGCTTCAGAATCGCTGAATTGTGTATCCGGCGACAGGATATCCAGCACGGCCTCCGCCTCGATGATGTTGCCCGCCTCGTGAAGTCTGAAGGCGAGCCATTTCAACCGGTAGGGCTTCGGATCAAGCGCGTGCGCACGACGCGCGGCTTCGGCCGTATTGGCGCGATCGCTGTTCATCAATTGCCGAGCTAATACCGTATAGGCATTGGCCTGCATTGCTGGTGAGATCGAAACCTTGGCCAGTAGCTTTGCGACTGCGTCAAAGCCACCTTCGCGGTACACCTCTATGGCCTTGTCGAACCCTTTCCCGCCCAGCGAGTCAGGCGGCGTTTTCCGTGTCGACTCCCTCCAGATTTTTCCGAGCTTGCCCGGCATCGAGAGCAGTGAGGCCGGCGTATCCACGCCTTCGATCAAGATGCTCCCCAACCTAGCGTTCAGGGAATTTTGCGCTTGAATTTCGTGGACTTTGCGCTGCATCTCTACCAGAACGCGCAAACGCTGGCCTTCTGCCAGGACATCGATGATCTCGTCATCAATCCAAGCTTTACCAAGCGCGCTGCCACTTTGCGAACTCGTTGGCTGCCCCTTTTCGACATCCTGGCTCGTCAAGTAGTAATGCTCCAGTTCTTCCTGAACTCGGTGGAGTTGAAGAAGCAGCCGTTCATTTTTCTCTTCCATCTCATTGAGACGGGATTCGAAATTAGCCGGATTATTCTGGTTTTTCGTCATTTCTTGTCTTTCCAGATGCCACGGGTATCGATGAGTACCTGTCCGTTATTGAGCCCGAACTCCATACACTTGAATTCAGCGTGATCGACGAGCAAAACGAGTATGTGTGCCCAAGCGACAGCTTCGTCTGGGGACATCAGAATTACTTCCGAGCTTGTCAGCTCCTCGGGCAATGTTTGCAGGTTGGGCTCGACAATTGCGACTCTCCCCTCGCGGCGATCCGCTAGAGCCAAGGCAATTTTTAGCGCCGGACTTTCGCGCAGGTCATCGACATCTGCTTTGTAGGTAACACCCAAGCACGCAATACGGATGTCTTCAGACGCAATATTCAACGTGGCAAGTGTGGTAACCGCCCGCTCAACCTTTCGAATCACCCAAGCCGGCTTGGCGTCATTGACCTCACGCGCGGAACGGATCAGCTTTGCATCATCCGGCGCACCATGCACGATGAACCAAGGATCGATGGCAATGCAATGCCCCCCCACCCCGCAGCCCGGCTGCAGAATGTTAACGCGCGGATGCCGGTTAGCAAGACGGATCAATTCCCATACATCGATGCCCTGCCCGTCACAAATCATCGAAAGTTCATTCGCCAAGGCGATGTTTACGTCTCGAAAACTGTTTTCAGCCAGCTTGCACATTTCTGCCACGCGCACCTGCGTGACCACACATTCACCCTGAACAAATAATTTATAAAGCGCACTTGCTGCTTCTGAACACTTCAGCGTCATTCCACCGACTATGCGATCGTTCGCGACCAATTCATGCACGATGCGCCCAGGTAGAACGCGTTCGGGGCAGTAAGCAATGCGAATGTCAGAGTTATCCCCGGTCTGCTGGGGAAACGTGAGATCCGGTCGGAGTTCCGCCAGCCATTGCGCGAGTTGCCCGGTCGTGCCCACTGGCGATGTAGATTCCAGAATGACCAGATTACCTTCCGCCAGCACTGGTGCAATTGACTGCGCGGCAGCCTCGATGTAACTCACATCGGGCTTCTGATCCTCCGTCAATGGTGTCGGCACAGCGATGACAAAAGCGTCGGCTGGCTCAGGTCGCATCGTCGCCCGCAGATACCCAGAACCAACCGCCGCCTGAACCAGAATATCCAGTTCAGGTTCTTCGATGTGAACACCTCCCCGATTAATGGTATCAACGACATACGGGGAAACATCGACACCGATCACCCGATGCCTGCGCGACGCGAACAACGTTGCAGTAGGTAAGCCAATGTAACCTAGCCCAATTATTGATATTGTATCTAACATGCTTTCATCAAAACATTGCGAGTCCGCGGGGTAACCTTGCAGTCACGGCAGGGATTTGCTGCCCGCGAAATCGAAGCATCGGCAATCTCAACGTCAAGCAGATGCGCACACTTGAGACTGTATCCAGCAGCGCACCAATGACCGCGTTACCCATTACATGAATATTCGAACCGCTACTTTCTTCATGCAACGAATTGCCTAGCGCGGTCCGTCTGGGGCGATATGACAGCCAGGCAGCACGCTCGAGCCTGCCATTAGCTTCTTCCGGCGATGACGTGAACAAATCGCCAGCGCGCGATAATCAGGGTCTTCATTCCGCTCTCAATCCACGTGATCAAGGACGATACTTTCGACCAATTTCACAACACCGATCGTCGCTAGCGCCACTAGCAAGGTAACGAACGCGTTGTAGAAGCGTGTAGGCTCCATCGGATAGCCCGGCAGAGTCGGAGCTTGCAGAATCGACACCATCTTGAGCGTACGTGCGGCATTCATGCGACCTTGCTCTAACGCCGAGAGCGCCGTCTTGTATAAATCCCCTGTAAAGCTGACCTGCATTTGCAGACGCTGAAATTCTTCGACGGTGTAGTTGAGTGTTCTTCTTGAGGGAGACGCCAATTCAGCGCGCTTCTGAGAAATCTGTCCCTCAATTGCGCTGAGATTCTTTTTGAGCATCACTACAGTAGGTTGATTTGGATTCAACGTGGCAGGTAAAGATGCCAGTTGTGTCTGGATAGCCGTTTTCTGTGTCTCAAGGTTGGCGATAATTGCATTGAGATTTTCAGCGGTAGCTTGCGGGGCAACCAAACCCTGACGATTCTGGAAGTCAATCAGGTTTCTCGTACTTTCCAAAAGGCGATCATGTGTGAGCGCCACCTGTTTCGTCAAAAAATCGACTTGTGACTGCGCGATTTGATGTCCTATCAAGTTCATATGTGCCTGACCCTCGCGAATCATAAATTGCACGATTTTTTGCGCAGTTTCAGGATCATAGGCCTGAACTGTAATATCTAGCACACCATTGTAATCATCGTACTCGACATCGACACGAGATAGCCAATATTTATAAAACCACTCGATTGGCTCGTCCTTGAACCACATCCGCGAGAAGGGATCCTTGTGCCAGTTACTGTAGTGGGAACGCAGGTCGAAAGCAGCGTCGAGCTTGTTGAGCATATCGAGCGACAAAAGATATGAACTTAACAAAAGCTGATCGCCGCTATTCTGGCTACCGATTCCCGCAATACTGGCAATTCCAATAGGCGAGCTTCCACCCGAACCACCTAGCTGGTCCGTGCTCTGCAGAACGACGGTTGCACTAGAAACATATCGATTGGAGGAAAAAAACAACCAATATGGTATAGACAAAATCGCGTAAACGACAATTAGCCTAACAATAAGACGAAAGACTTTAACCGAAAATATCCACTTCTTCGACACCCCATAAAATCCACTCACGCGATTCGCAAAATCAGCGCTACTTATCGATGTTTCGCTCATGACAAAATCTTATCCTTATACACTTTCAATGCGTCATCGATTTTATCGAACCAATGAGCCCGCCCGCCATCGATCCATATGGCAGATTGACAGAACTGCTTGAGCGTCGTCTCGTCATGCGACACCATAATCACACTTGCCCGATTCGCCATGTTTTTGAATGCATCGTGTGCTTTTTTTCTAAACCTGGCATCGCCGGCAGAAGTCACCTCATCCGAGATATAAACGTCAAAATTGAAGGCCAATGACAAGGCAAATTGCAGACGCGATCGCATACCAGAGGAATACGTCCTCACAGGAGCATTGAATGCATCGCCCAATTCGGCGAAATCCTGGATAAATGCAAGACGATCCGTAAGCTCATTCTGGTGACCATGTGCCCGGCACACAAATTTTGCATTTTGTTTCCCCGTCAGTGTCCCCTCCAGGCCACCCGCCCCCATTGGCCAAGACACCCTGCAACGTCGCTCTACGCGCCCTTTCGTTGGAAAATCGATGCCGCCAATAATCCGAAGTAGAGTAGATTTGCCCGCACCATTTTTTCCGATCAGCGCAACGCTTTGCTTCGATGGAATCGCCATATCGACGCCGCGCAGCACCCACTCTCCGACCCCATGCTCAGTCGTGTAACGTTTGTGGACGTTCTCAATCAGTATCACAGCATCACCAGCTTTCGGGAAAACCGTTTATAAAGCGCCAACCCGAGCAACAGAAGACCCAGTGCCCAAGCGTATAGGTATTCGAGACTCACCCCCTTGAGCACATGGTATTCCGGTAAAAAGCCAAGTCGCATCATTTCGACCCCATTGACAATTGGGTTCGCCACAAAAATATACTGATACGGAAGTGGAATGTACATCGAAATTGGCATTAGAGCACCTGAGATGTAATAGAGTGGCAAATACAGCATCTTGAAGATGTGATCAACCTCCCTAACATAACTCATTAGGACTGAAGTAACGAGGCCAAACCCCAGTCCCAACAACCATAGCCCTAGAACGCTTGCGATTACCAGTAACGGATCCTGCGGCAACCAGATGGGATTTTGCGTATTCTGCGTCATCCCGTGGCCAAACCCGAGTACTATCGAAAACATGACAATCGAAACCGGCACCATCAAAAATATTTCCAGTACAGCCCGGACGATTGCTGCATCGAATGGCTTAACCTGTCGGTAAGCAAAAAACGCCTTGTTGCAATCAACCCCGTGCAAAACCTGCATCCAAGTTCGGCGCCAAAGCAGAAATCCGATGAACCCAGCGACGATCCACATGTTGATCGCCAGCCCTCCCACTTGGTGAATTCGGAACGTCTCGAATCCAAACGCATGCAATGCGATATAGACGATAGGCTCTAACAAGAGCCACAGCCACGCTGCACGCGCCTCAAATAGGCGATCCAATGCCTCTCGCAAGAACATCGCCCACCAGACGGAGATCGTTACTTCTAGGGGTGTACGACTTCTCCCGGTCATGATTAATTACTGAAATCGTTAGTAAAAGTCAAAGCCGGATTCGCCACCAATGCGAGAAACGAAAGGAACTTTCTAAACTCCGCTCCAGGCGAGTTCGAGACATAGATCAAGTCATGATTCTCAATCGGGAAATTCTGCGTCACAAAAAACGCCGCCGGATCGCGCAAATTGACCTCGTACACTACTGGCACTTTATCGTTGCTGGGTTTGACCGACGGATCCATGTTTTTCACTAACTTCGCGTCCTCAAAACGGAACACGAAGATGGCGCGTGCGTCCGCGCGGTTATCGTTCAATCCACCAGAGCGAGCCAGCGCCTGAGCCAGCGAGATGCCCTGAGCTTCGAACGGAATCTCGGCGTTCTTGCCCGTCGCGCCGAGCACTGAAAAGGTCAGCGGCTGGAAAAGCGCCGTCACCACGTCGCCAGGTTCAAGCAGCACGTTTTGCTTCGGATCGCGAATCACCGAGTCAAGCGGCATTGCGTCCGTCGTATTCCCCCGCGAGAGTTGCACGGCCATATGGCTGACCGGCTGCTTCAATCCGCCCGCAAACGCGAGTGCGTCCAGCAGACGCTCGCCCTTCGGCGTGAGCGGCATCATGGAGCTGGTATTGACTTCGCCCACGATCGTGACATTCGAAGCATTGTTTTTCGCCACTGTCACGAGCACTTGCGGCTGGTTCGCCTTGCCTTTGAGGTGGCTGACGATGATGGCCTCGATCTGCTCCGTAGTGCGGCCCGCCACGCTGACGCGGCCCGCAAATGGAATCGTGATGGTGCCATCGGCGGCGACCATTTGCGTGGGCAATGTCACGCTGGTCGCCACGCCTGAGCTGAGCGACGGCAACGGTACGGGTGCCGTCGAGCCGAACAGCATCGCGGGCGGTGTTTCCCAGATCGTCACTTCGAGCACATCACCAGGACCGACACCGTAATTGTTGCCCGCCTTGCTCGTAAAGATGTCCGAGAACTGTCCCCGCTGTTTCGCCTTTGCGAGTTCTCGCGCCAGCACATCGTTGACGTCCACCACCTGAATGCCTTTGATCCGTCCCGAGTCGTGCTGCTCCAGAACCTGCTGACGACTCGCTCCTGAAGTCGGGATCCAGTCAGGAAATGTTCCGCACCCTGTAAGGGTCAAAACTGCAGGAAGGCAAATTGCAAAAAAATTCTTTTTCATGACCCGTAAAACCTGAATCTGGCGCTGCCTTCCAATCGGACCAGTCACGATGCTGAAAATGCACGGCCACAGCCGATCATTCATTGCGTTTCGCGACCTCGCCCCGGTGAGCGCATCATTTAATAATCATTCTGGAACGTCAGCCGATCAACTCTTGTTAAGAATGGAAATAAATCCACCGGCGGTTCTCGTCGACCAAGCGGTCGCGCCAATCACTTCGGCTGGGCGCTCCTGCAATTGTTGTTTCAATCTTGCGATCTGGTTGGGTCCGAATCGAATTGTCGTGATGATGCAGGGTCGCGTTTTCGCCCCTCAGTACACGGCACGCAGCGAACGACCTTCTGCCCACAACGGATCCACGCTGCAATTCGTGCAAGCGTGTGTCCTCTTATCGCAGACCATCATCGTCGGTGCGTTTGACAACGTTCTAAGACAGTGAACATTTTAGCCAGTATTTATCGCATAAGATAACTTTTCTTAGCCCTGTTGAAATTTGAATACAGTCAAAACGGTGTTCGCAAACATTTGCGCCTTTACATAGACGACACTATCGCTGCAGAAAATAACCAATACATCGCACTTAAGTGTTCACCGCCCCACGAGCCTTGCCACCGCCGCAACCGTTTGGCTGATCTGCTCCGGCTCATGCGTCGAGCAAATGAAAAAGCGCAAGCGCGCTGCTTTCTCCTCGACGGCCGGATAAAAAATCGGCTGTACGTTTATGCCATCTTCGAATAGCGTATTCGCCCACTGCGCAGCCTTCAAAGAACTGCCTGTGATGATGGGCACGACCGCGTAGCCGGCACTCGTCCCCGTATCGAGTCCGGCCGCGCGCGCCTCGCTCAAGAACTGGCGACCGCGCGCTTGCAGTTGCGCGACACGCTCAGGTTGCGCGAGCAAGCATTCCAGCGCTGCGAGCGAAGCCTCGGCAAGCGCCGGCGCCAGCCCCACGCTGTACAGAAACCCGGGCGCGAGATGGCGCAGTATGTCGGCGAGCGGCTGACATCCGGCGATGAAGCCGCCGCAACCCGCCAGCGTCTTGCTCATCGTACCCATCCACAGATCAACGCGGTCCGATGTCACGCCACAGTGCTCGCGAATGCCTCTGCCCGTCGCGCCGAGCACACCGAGCGAATGTGCTTCGTCGACCAGCAGGAACGCACCGTGTCGCTCCTTTACCTCGCAAAAACGCTGCAGATCGGGAAGATCACCGTCCATGCTGTAGAGGCCCTCAATCGCGACTAACACGTTGCGGTATTCACGGCGCACTCGCGTGAGCAGTTCGTCAAGCGCCTGCCAGTCGTTGTGAGCGAAACTCAGGCGCTTCGCACCGCTCAGCTGCGCACCCTGCACGATGCTGTTGTGCGCGAGCGCGTCGTGAACGATCAGGTCGCCCGGTCCGAACAGCGCGCCGATCACGGTGACGTTCGTGGCATTGCCGCTCACGAACGCAACACAGTCGTCCGTTTCGTAGAAGGCGGCGAGTGCTCGTTCAAGCTCGCGATGCACAGGCCGCTCGCCGGCGACGATGCGGCTCGCCGAAGCCGACGTGCCGTAACGATCGATAGCCGCCTTGGCACGCGCCGCGATAGTCGGATCGCCCGCCAGTCCGAGATAACTGTAGTTCGCGAAATTGATGTACTCGCGACCGCCGATCTGCGTCGTCGCACCCGCAACGCCATCGTGTACGCGAAAGAACGGCGACTCTACGCGCAGTGTCTCGCCCATCTCGCGCATCAGCTTGACCTGCTGGAATTGCGGCATCGCTTCGAAGCGGCTGCGCGCGGACAGCGCCTGCGCGGCCTGGCCGTCAGGCACGCCCGGCGCCGCAGCCGCATCAGTCGCGCGCTCCAGTTGCCGCTTCAGTGCTTTGGCTGCCAACTGCTGCCGTAGTGTTTCTCCGAGTCCCATGTACCCTGCCTTACGCGTGCGCCTCAACCCACTCGCACGCGCCTCGTGTACCGAGCAACGCGGCAAGCAGCCGGTAGTTCATTTCATGTGTCGGCCGCCGCGCGCTCACGTGGCCCAGCAACGGCGCGCCTGCGAGCGCGAGATCGCCGACCAGATCCAGCACGCGATGCCGGACGAACTCGTCGGGCTGACGCAGTCCGCCGACGACCCGCTTGCCGATGATCGCCGCCGTGCATGACAGCCGTGCGCCACGCAGAATGGGCCAGCCGCGGAGATAGCCGACGACGATCGCGGGCACAGCCCATTTGATCTGCCCATACGAGCGCGACGACGCGATTTCGTCGGCGAAGGCGCGCGGCGTGAGCACGCCGTGCCACTCCATGTCGCCGAACCCCTTGAGGTCGTTGTTATGCACGCTGAGCGCATAGTCGTCGGCAGGCTCGACACGCATCTCACGACGCGCTTCACCTTCTCCGTCGGCGACGCTCACACTTTTGAGCACCCGCAAAAAGCGCTTTGGTTGCGGCAGCGCGATGCGCCCGCACGCCAGGATCGCGTCGATCCACGGCTGCGCGCTACCGTCGAGAATCGGCACCTCTTCGGCGTCGAGTTCGACGATCGCGTGATCGATCTCGCACGCGAGCAGCGAGGCAAGCAGGTGCTCGACCGTGCGCACGCCGAGGCCATCGTTCCCGTGCAGCATCGTGCAGAGCGGTTGGCCCCGGCG
The DNA here is from genome assembly GCF_900177725.1 of Paraburkholderia susongensis. Taxonomy (GTDB): domain Bacteria; phylum Pseudomonadota; class Gammaproteobacteria; order Burkholderiales; family Burkholderiaceae; genus Paraburkholderia; species Paraburkholderia susongensis. The sequence goes on from NZ_FXAT01000008.1 coordinate 260,285, forward strand.
CAGCGACGGATCGGCAGCCACCGTACCCAGCGCTCGGCCCTTGTGAGTGCGGCGAAACACGATGCCGTGCCGCTCGCCCGCGCCTGTCGCGGTCGCGACGGGCAGGATGCGCACGTTCACCCGCTGCCCGGTGTGCAAGCCGCGCCCCGACAGTTCGAGCGGGCGCGCCAGCGTGCCTTCGCTCGCCTGCCAGCCCGCGGGCAGCTTCACTCCGCAAACGCCGGCGTCGACTGACATGGCTCGTCTCCCTGTTGATCCTGATCGTTGCTGCCGTTGTTTCGACTGCGTTCGAGCAGCGCGCGCGCCTCCTTTTCGTCGAGCGCGTGTCGCTCGGCCAGCGCCGCGATTTCCTCGTTCGCGTCATTCACCGTGCCCTTCGTTCCGAGCGCGTTCTTGCCGCTCTCGTCATCGAGCATGTCGACGATGCGTACGGCGAGCGTGTGCACCGTCGCCCCTTCGGCGATTGCCATGATCGACAGCTTCACGCCGAACGATTCCTCCACCGCCATACCGAGCTCCATGCCCATCAGCGAATCCATGCCGAGATCGAGTACTGAGCGGTCGAGCACGACGCGCTCCGGCGACATGTGCAGGATGCGCGCGATGTGGCCGCGCAGCGCGGTCTCGACCAGCGCGACGGCTTCGGCCCTGGGTAGCGCGCGCAGCTGTTCGAGCAGCGCGCCGTCGTCGCTCGTCGTCTCGGTTGCGCCGCCTTGCAGCGCCATGTAGCGGCGCGCCTGCGCTGCGGGCATGCCGCGCGCGATCGCTGCCCAGTCCAGGCGCACCACGGCCTCGCCGGCCGCACCGCTTGCCAGAGCGCGCTCGAGTGCCGCCATCGCCTCGCCGGAGGTGATCGAAGCACCGCCGATGCGCGCCTGCAGCGCTTCACGCGTCGCGCTGTTGCGCGCGAGGAAGCCGACGTCCTCGATCGGCCCCCACGCCATGAAGGCGGCGTGCTGCCCGGCCGCGCGGCGATGCGCGACCAGCGCTTCGAGGAAGCTGTTGGCCGCCACGTACGCACCTTGGCCCGGATTGCCGAGATAAGTCGTGGCCGACGAATACAGCACGAAGAAGTCGAGCGCGCAGCGCTGCGTTGCGCGGTGTAGATTCCATGCGCCCGCAACTTTCGGTTCGAGCACGGCGAGCATGCGCGCGTCGTCGATGTTGCGCAGCAGGCCATCGTCGATGCGCATCGCCGAGTGCAGCACGCCCTTGAGCGGCGTTCCGCGCGCCTCGATGGTGTCGACCAGACGATCGAGCGCCGCCGCGTCGGTCACGTCGCAGGCCGTTACCGTCACGGTCACGCCGTGCTCGGCACGCCAGCGTTCAAGTTGCTGCAGCTTCGCCGCGTCGAGCTCGCCGCGGCGGCTCGCGAGCGTGAGATGACGCGCGCCGCGCGCGATCATCCAGCGCGCGCTCGCGTAACCGAGACCACCCGTGCCGCCGACGATCAGATACGCCGCCTCCGGGTCGAGGCGCAGCGCGAGCTGCGCAGCGCCACGCGTGGGCCCGGGCGTGCCCGACGCATAAGTGACGAGCACCTTGCCGATCTGGCGCGCCTGCTGCATGTAACGGAACGCCTCCTCCGCGCGTGCGGCGGGGAAAGCGCGATACGGCAGCGGGTGCAGCACGCCGTTCGCGAAGAGCGCCATCACTTCCTCGAAGAGGCGCGTGGTGAGCTCAGGCAGCGCGCCCATGAGCTGGTCGGCATCGATGCCGAAATAGCTGATGTTGTTGCGGAACGGCCGCAGGCCGATCTGGCTGTTCTCGTAGAAGTCGCGCTTGCCGAGTTCGAGGAAGCGGCCGAACGGACGCAGCGTGTCGATGCCGCGCACCATCGCCTCGCCCGCGAGCGAGTTGAGCACGATGTCGACGCCCTCGCCGTTCGTGCAGGCGCGCACGTCGTCGGCGAACGTGAGGCTGCGCGAGTCGAACACGTGATTGACGCCGAGCAAGCGCACGAACTCGCGCTTCTCGTCGGTGCCAGCGGTGGCGAACACTTCCGCGCCGAGATGACGAGCGATCTGGATCGCCGCGATGCCGACACCCCCTGCACCACCGTGAACGAGCACGCGCTCGCCGCGGCGCAGTCGTGCGAGTTCGCACAGTGCGTAGTACGCGGTGAAGAACGTGGTGGGAATCGTAGCGGCTGCCTCGAAGGAAATCGTTTCGGGCTTGCGCGCGACCGCGCTCGCACGTGTGACCACGTGCGTGGCGAACGAAGCCGGCGCGAAACCGAGCACCGCGTCGCCGGGCGCCCAACCTTTGACGTCAGCGCCGACGCGCACGATACGGCCCGAGAGTTCCATGCCAATCGTCGCGCCTGCAAAGCCGGACTCGACCGCCTCGTCGGAGAGCAGGCCCATCGAATACATGACATCGCGAAAGTTCAGGCCGGTCGCCATCGGCGCGATCTCGACTTCGCCAGGATTCAATTCGCGCGTGGGCAAAGCGAACCATTCGAGATTGCGCAGCGAGCCAGGCATATCGAACGCCAGCACGGCAGGCACAGGGTCCGCCACCTGCTCAGCCATGGATTCGTCGCGGGGAATCTGCCGTTCGGCTGTTTGCGCCGGCAGCATGCGCGGCACGTAGCGGCCCTGCGTCGTGAGCAGCACCTCTTCCTCGCCGTCGTCGTGCGTGAGCGCGTGCACCAGTTGCGATAGGGCCTCGCCATCGGCGCACGCCACGTCGATGAGGCGCAGCGCAAGCGCTGGATATTCGTTCGCCATCACGCGACCGAGACCCCATAGGCTCGCCTGGTCGGGCTGCGCCGCTGTGGCCGCGCCTTGACCGAACGGCGCGCCACCGCGTGTCACCACGCACAGGCTCGCCTGTGCGGCCACGCCGGCTGCGTCGAGTTCGCGTGCGAGCGTGGCGAGCGCGAGCGCACCGCCCTGCTGCGCGTGCATCACGTCAGCGCCGCTGGCGTCGTCGAGTCGTACGAGCGGCGCGACGAACACGATCTGCGCGTGCGTGTTCTTGCGTTCGAGCCACGCGGCCGCTTCGCGTATGCCCGTCGATTCGACCTGACAGCCATGACGCGCAAGTTCCTGTGCGAGCGCGGGGCCGAACGCGTCGTTGCCGGTCTGCACGATCAGCCAGGGCTGTACGTCGGCTGAACCGGGTTGCATCTGCTGCACAGAGGCGGGCTTGCGCGCGACCATCAGCGTCGGCGCACCTTCGAGATCGAGGCCCTGCTCTGTGTAACGTGCGACGTCCTTCAGACCGGCGCGCTCGCAAAGCGATTGAAGTGCGGCCGGCGCGAGCGCGCCGTAGGCCTCTGCGGCGACCTCGTGGCCCGCCACGCCGAAGACGATGTCGGCGAAACGGCTGCGGCGCGCATCGGCGAGCACGACTATCCCGCTCGGCGCGAGCCGTTCGGCAATCGCCTGCAGTGCAGCGAGCGGATCGGCCTGTTCGCCGATCATGCGGTTGACGACGATCACGTCGAACGGCGCAGCGTCACGGCAATAGGTGAAAAGCGGTTCGTTTTCGCCGAGCAGCAGCGTCTGAACATGGGCGTACGCTTGCGCATCGAGCGCGGCGAGCTGCTGGTGCGTGCCCGCAAGCACGTGCTCGCACTGCGACGCCGGCATATCGATGTCGAGCGGCTGGAGCACTTCGCCACTCGTCGCGCCGATTTCCAACACGCGCAGGCGGCGAGTGCGCGGCCACGCTGCCAGCGCTTCCTTCGCGCAGGCAGCGAGCATCGCGCGGGCATGCGACCACGTGGGCGAGGCATCGAAAAACTGCTCGACGAGGCTGCACCCCGTCGGCGAGAGCACCGCGGGCGCAGCGGCACCGGATGCTCCGTCGCGGAGCACGCGCGGCAACGCCGCACCGACGTGTGCAAGCAGCGTCAGTTCGGCGACATGCGCCGGCGAATTCGCCAGCACGTCGCGCCACAGCGCGTCGAGCGCGGGCATCGCCGCGCAGGCGGCGTCATCGCGCACGAGACGTTCGCCCTCGAAACGGGCGAGACCGTCTTCCACGACGATCTGCGCAAGGCGCGCGAGCAGTGGCGCATTGGCGAGAGCGGGCAACCTCGGCTGCGCGAACGCGTCGATCGCATCTAGCGCGTTCAACGCGTACAGGCCCGCGAGCACGTCGAGCAACGGCAGCGTTTCGGTCAAGTGGCGCGCACGCTGCATGCTGTCCTCATGCGAGGCGAGACGCGCGCTCCCGCGTCCGACGAGCGTAGCTGGCGCGGGCAGCGCGGCGGCTGTGAAACCCTCAGGCAGCGGACGCGCTTCGAGTACGTAGGCAAAGCGTGCCGGTGCGGCGTGGCGTCGGCCAGTGAGGTCGACGCGGCGGAAACGGCACGCTGAAAGGCGCGCGACGATCGCACTGTTGGCGTCGAGGAATTCGAACGATGCGACTATCGAATGCGGACTGCGGCGCTGCACGCGCGCGAGCACGCGGCGCACCGACTCGCCGCGCAGAAAGTCGACGCGGCCGATCTGCACCGGCACGAACGCGGCACGCACGTCGCCTGGCGCGGCGCCAGCCTGACCGAGCACGGCGAAGAGCGGATGAAAACCGCTGTCCATCAGTGCAGGATGCAGCAGCCAGCCATCCAACGCCTGCGCATCGCCAAGCGCCTGCGGCACTTCGAAGTCGGCGAGCGCGTCGTCGCCTTGCACCTGCACCTTGCGCACCCAGCGAAACGCCGGACCGTAGTTCAGACCGATAGCGGTCGTGCTTGCGTAGAGGGCATCGCCGCGCACCGCGGGGCTCGCTTCGAGGCGCGCAAGCACCGACTCGTCGGCCGTGCTTTGCACGCCTAGCGTGCTGCCGCTTTCGAGCAGGCGCCCCGTCACGTTGAGATTCCACGGACCGTCGGTCATCCGGTCGCGCGTCTCGATCGTGAACGACGCAGTGCGCGCATCGATCACGAAGCGGAACAGCTTCGCGTGCTGCGGCTGGAACACGACCGGCATGCGGATCTCGAGGTTCTCGAACGCGACGTCCGACGTGCGAAAGAACACGCGCGCAGCAGCCAGCGCCATTTCCACGTAGCCTGCGCCCGGGAAGGCAACGCCGCCATCGACGACATGATCGGCGAGCATCGGTACGCGCTGCGGATCGAGCTGGTTTTCCCAAGCGAACGCATGCTCGTGCAGACGGTAGCCGAGCAGCGGATGATCGACGCGGCGATTCACGAGGTTGTAGCCCTCGATGGTGGCCGTCTGCCAGTGGCGTTCGCGCTGCCACGGGTAGGTCGGCAGCGCCGCATGTGAGCCGTGCGATACCACTGGTACGAAGCGGTCGAGATCGACGTGCGCGCCGTGCGCGACCGCCGATAGCATCGAATGCGCGAGCATCTGCGCGCTGTCGTGATGACGCTTGAGCGTGGGCACAACGGCACCAGCGAGATTCAGGCTCGCGAGCGTCTGCTTGACGTAGTGGCGCAGAATCGAGTGCGGCGCGATTTCGATGAACATGCGCACGCCTGTATCGGCGAGACGCGTGAGTGCTTCACCAAAACGCACCGGCTCGCGGATGTTGCGCCACCAGTAGCCTGCGTCGAGCGCGGTGCCGGAAAGCGTATCGCCCGTGACGGTCGAGACATAGCGCTTCGTGCCCTCTCGCGGCGCCAGATCGGCGAGACCGGCGCGCACGACTGGCTCGATGGCGTCCATGCGGCTGCTGTGGAACGCGTAATCGAGATCGAGCAACTGGAAGAAGCTGCCGTTCGCGGCGAGCGAAGCGCCGATCGCTTCGAGCCCTTCGAGCGACCCGGCGAGCGTGACGGCTTCGGGGCTGTTGGTGCCGGCCAGTTCGACCGTCTCCGCGAGACCAAGGCGCGCGATCAACTCCCGCGCCTCGGCTTCGCCAATACCCGCCGCAGCCATCTTGCCGCTGCCGCGCGTCAGGCCCTGCGCGCTGCTGCGAACGCGGATCACACGCACGGCCTCGGCGAGCGTCAGCGCGCCCGATGCCCACGCGGCCGCGATTTCACCAACGCTATGACCGACCGCCGCATCGAAACCGATGCCGCGCGCTTCGAGTGCGCGCGTGATGCCGACCTGGATCGCGAAGAGCAGCGGCTGCGCGTTCTCCGTTGCGGCGAGCCATTCGGCGCTCGCGCCGGCGCGCAGCACGTCGACGAGCGAGTCGCTGCCGTCGGCACGCCAGAGCGCGTCGACTTCGTCGAGCGCCGCGCGGAACACGGCGTCTTCAGTATAGAGTTGCTTGCCCATGCCGGCCCACTGGCAGCCGTTGCCAGCGTAGACGAACGCCACTTTGGCGGCCGTCACGGACTGGCCGCGTGCGACGTATGCCGGCAGCGTCTGATCGGACGAATCCGCGAGCATCAGAAGTGCGGCGCGGCCCGCTTGCAGATCCGGTGGCGCAATGACCACGCGCTGTTCAAGCCATTCACGGCGGCGCGCGGCGCTGGCTGCGAGCACTGCCCAGTCAGCGCAGTTCTGCAGGCGCGCGTGGTAGCGTGCGGCGAGTGCGGCAAGCGCAGCCGGCGAGCGCGCCGTGAGGACGAGCGGCGGCAAGACCGCGTCCGGCATGCTGGCCATGACAGGCGCTGCGGGCGCGGCTGGGCGCACCGCCTCGGCGAGCACGACGTGTGCATTGGTGCCGCCGAAGCCGAACGAGTTGACGCCAATCGTCAGCGGCACGCCTTCGCGGCGCGAGAGCGGCGTAAAGCGATCGACGACGCGCAGGCGACCGCCTTCGAAATCGATCGCAGGATTAGGCGTTTCGAAATGGAGCGAGCGCGGCACCGCACCGTGCTTCAGACAGAGGATCGCCTTGAAGAGACCGGCCATGCCCGAGGCGGTTTCGAGGTGCCCGACGTTGGTCTTGACCGAGCCGATCAGAAGTGGATCGTCGGCCGGGCGGCCACTCGCAACCGCTTCTATCAGCGCGCGCGCCTCGATTGGGTCGCCGACTGCGGTACCCGTGCCGTGGGCTTCCAGATAGGCGAGCGAACGCGGATCGATGCCCGCTCGGCGGTAGACCGAGCGCAGCAGTTCGGCCTGCATGGTCGTCGTCGGCACACTGATGCCGCCGTGCGAATGGCCGTTGGAGTTCACGCCCGAGCCGGCGATGACGGCGTGAATGGTGTCGCCGTCCGCGAGCGCGCGCTCGAGCGGCTTGAGCAGCACAAAAGCGCCGCCCTCGGCGCGCACATAACCGTCGCCGGTCGCGTCGAATGCGCGGCAGCGGCCGCGCGGCGACAGCATCGACGCCTTCGAGAAGCTCACGAAGCCAAACGGATGGAGCAGCAGATTGACGCCGCCCGCGAGCGCCATTTCGGTTTCGCCCGACTGCAGTGCCTGCACGGCTTGATGCAACGCGACGATCGACGACGAGCAGGCGGTGTCCACCGACATGCTCGGGCCGCGCAGATCGAACAGATAGGAAACGCGATTGGACGCAATGCTGAGCGTGTTGCCCGTAGCCGAGTACGGATCGATCCAGTTCAGGTCGTCCATGCTGCGGTTGCCATAGTCCATGCTCGCGGCGCCGACGTACACGCCGCAGTCGCGACCACGCATCGCGGCCGGACGCACGCCAGCGTCCTCGAACGCTTCCCATGCGAGTTCGAGCAGGAGGCGCTGTTGCGGGTCCATCTGGCTCGCCTCGCGCGGCGAAACACCAAAGAACGCGGCATCGAAACCGGCTACGTTATCGAGTACGCCCGCCGAGAACGTGTAGCTCTTCCCCGGCTCCTTTTTGGACGGATGCTGGTAGAACGACGTGCCGAATCGATCGGGCGGCACGACGGTCACTGCGTCGCGCTCGTCGCACAGCAGTTGCCAGAAATCTTCGGGCCCAGTTACTCCGCCGGGAAAGCGACATGCCATCCCGATAATTGCGATTTTCCTTTCCATCTTCATGCCGGCATCTGCTGCAACTCGTTTCGCGAATCGGTGTCGACACCATCCGCATGCATCATCGCGCGCTGTATCGTGGAACCGAGGGTCTCGATGCCAACGTCTCGGCGCGTGCCGATGTCACGCCCGAAATTGCGCCAAATAAAGTAATCACTGTGAGTCGGTTCTGTTTCGAGTGCATCGAATACGGAAGACATAGCAGGAACGTGATCGCCATAAAAACACAGGACCGTCGGCCGATCACGCTCGCGCAGATAACCGGTCAACCTGCCGATCATCGCGTCTGCGTTTTCCACATGCCGAAGGTACGCGGTCAGATCGCGCCAGCGCGCGTCGTCTCCGAGCGTATGCCGCGAGGTGCATTCCCCGCGGGAAACCGTCTCCAGATGCAAAGGTCCGTGATTTTCCATCGTGATCGCAAACGCAAACAGCGGTTTGTCATCACCGGTCTGCAGGAGAGCGATGAGCTTGTCCGCCACCGCGAGATCCCCGACGTATGGCCCCACACGAGACGCATTTTCGAAATGCTCAATGTCCAGAAAGCGGTCGAAATACATGTGCGCGAATGCCCGGCGACGGCCAAAGAAGTTCGCGTGGTACGGGTGCACGGCCACCGTGTGATATCCACCGCGACTGAAATAACCCGCCAGTGACGCGCACGCCCGGCGCACGAACATGTACGGGTAAAAGCGCGCGTAACCGAGCTCAGGAGACGTCAAGCCCGTGAGCATTGCGAATTCGCTGCGCATCGTATTTGCGCCCCAGGCCGGCACCGCCAATTCGCCCTGTTCGAACGACTCGCGTTTTGCACGATCGAAATGCGCATAGGGCGCGCCAGACACGCAGTCGTCAAGCCGGCGAGCGTCGAAATACGACTCGCTCTGAACGACGATGACGTCCGGATGGACGTCTGGACGACCGGCCGAAAACGGGCTGGCACTGGCGGCGCGAGTGAACGCGCGCCATTGCGCGCCGCTCAACCCGTTGATCAAATAGGCAACGAACGCGGAGAAAAAACCGAATTGACGTTGGTCCGAAAAAGGTTGCAGCGTGAGCGGCAAGCGACGGGAAAGCGCGATGCACACGGGTAGACAAATCAACGTAACGACGGCCTCTGCACATCGCTGCCTCAATGTCGCGGGACTTTCGGCAATGAACGCCCCCACCGCAGCCGCTATGCCGATGAGCACCATGGCGAGCTTGCCAAAACCAAGAAACGGCAAATACAGCCGTGGATGCGAGAAGACCTGGCTGAAAAGGCTCAGGTCGCTGAAGACCAGCGGTTCTCGCAACGAGGCATATTTGGCGTTGCCGACGACCGCGAGCAAGCCAATCAACACGAGCGCGACGCCCGCCGAAAATAGCGGCCGCCCCGTCAGTGCGATGCAACCCGCCGTCACGACAGCGAGCGCCGCCAGATGCAGCATCAGCGCAACTGGCGGTCGACGGAGCGACGATCTCGTGACAGCGATCGATTCAACGGCGAAGGAGCATGCGACCATCGCGGCCGCGACTGTAAAACCGGGCAGCACTTCACATATTCCGACGAGGGATCTGAAACAGGAGACCGAGGATTGCGTCGGCGACAGTCGCTGGCAGCAGACGCAACAACTTGAGGCCGAGCGTCAAACTGAAAGGGAAAGCGATTTCCACGCGGCGCCGGGTCAGGCGTCTCTTGATAAACAAGGCGGCCTTTTCGGCGCTCCACATGAAGGGCTTGTTGCCAGGAAAAACGTCGCTCATCGCAGTTCGCACGAAGCCGGGCATCACGACTGAAATGCCGATATGGTCGCGTGCGAGAACGGGACGCACGGAATCGCAGTACGCGACGAGCGCGGCCTTGCTCACACAATAGGCCGGCGAGATTGCCATCCCCCTCAATCCAGCGAGCGAACTGACAATCGCGATCTGGCCGCGCCGCCGATTGCGCATACGCTCGATGGCAGGCAGCACCGCGTGCAAGGCACCGTAGAGATTGATATCGACGACTTCGGCAGTACGACCAGCGCCTTCCCAGTCGTCAGATGAGCGGAGCGTGCTGGCAACGCCGGCATTGGCGATCAGCAAGTCGATTGGGTGTCGCGCGTCGAAATCGAAAATCCACGCCTCGAGCGCCGCTGCATTACGAACGTCCATGCAACCGACCATGGTTTCGGCGCCGCGCGCGCGACATTCCGCAGCGACGGCCTCAAGACGTTCAGCGTTTCTTCCGATTAATCCCAGTGTGATACCAGGCGCGCAATAACTTAAGGCCAGTGCACGCCCGAGTCCGGCACTCCCGCCCGTGATAACGATTGCACGTGGCTCAATCGTGCTCACTCGCCCCCCGATTTCAAGCGATGTTGTTTTTGCATGGTCTGTAAATAGAGTTATTTGCTTCTTTTGCAGCAACCGCCCGCGAAATAGGACGCGCAGACCACCATTGAAAAAATGCGAGGTCAGAGCGCCTACAACTACCGCCAACATCGATTTGCGCCGATCAAAGCTTTGAAGTCGCAAAATCCGCGCGTGCAACACCGCCCCTTCCCTTCACGGCCTCCGATCGGCGTGGGGAACAATAAATTCAGCGCAACACGACCAGTGCAGAGCCAACAGGCGCACTGAAAGGGGTGAAATGGCAAGCCGGTAGCGTGCCGGCGCAATGATACCGCAAGAGAATTCTTTCAGGCCATTACAATTGACAATCTTTTTGAGAGTCGCACCTTCGCAACAGATGGCAATTACCAATTATTTCAAGCCCAATCGCCGCCATCGCGTGAGGAGCAAAGATTTCTTCCTGCCTTCGTCGTCTATATTAGTCTGCTGCAGAAGGCATGCACCTTCAGCTGTCCTGCTTTGCGGAATCAGGTCATTTGCAGGCTTTTTCTACTGAAAATCAATGGAGTATCTGGCCGATCCACAGGGATTATCTTTAAGGTAGCGCCTGATATTCTCTTAACCGCGCTTGCGCCGCAAACCTTTGCTATCTTCAGACGAAACGAAAAATACTTCAAATCGCGACAATTGTTGGCAGGCGAATACCTTACCGATTCAGCGGGCCGCAACTTCTTCTTGTTGACAGCGCCATCCAGTGCTCGGCAACGATCTGAACGCGTCAAATTCGCACTTGCCCGAGGGTGCCGTGCCGTTGCGCCGGTGCATGCTATAGATTCGCCGGAATGGCACCCGCTATCAAGCGAAATAGGTTAAAGCCTAATTCCTTCCTATGAGGCGCCAGCCCGTTTGCACGCAGTGAGCTAGCGGTATGGCTGGAACACACCGCAACGACTCAGCCCGCGCCCGAGGAAGAACGCGCCTTCCTTGCGCGCGAATTCCTCCGACCAAGCGATGATCTGCGGCTCCAGTCCGAGCACGCCGTTGAGCGCAACCGGCAGGTAGCGCAGCGGCTTCAGGTACGCGGCTTCCTGTTCCACATTCACGCTGTCGCGCAGCTTGCCGAGCGTCACGGCGAGGATGAAGAGGCCAACGAACTGCGTGGTGAACGTCTTCGTCGAGGTCCCTCCGATTTCACGCCCCGCGTGCGTGGGGAACCCGAGTTCCGTGAGGCTCACCATCGCGCTCGTTGCCACGCCGCACATCGCGCGCGCGTCATGCCGAGCGACTGCGCATACTTGAGCGCAACGAGCGTGTCGGTGGTTTCGCCCGACTGCGAGATCGTCACGACGAACGCGCGGACTAGACACCGACTCAAGATAGTGGTATTCACTCACGGTTTCGACATCGGTGCGGATCTTTGCTATCGATCCGAACCAGTACTTCGCTGTGAGACCCGCGTAATAGCTCGTGTCGCAGGCGAGAACCAGGATGCTGTCGATGTTCCTGAACACGTCGCCTTCCTCGAGGTAGCTGATAGCTCCGCACTGCCGCGATGGCGAGCGCGTCCGAGGCGATGAAGCTCTCGCCGTCGCCATAACCCACCACGATCAGCGAACCAGCATTTGTGCCCACCATCGTATACGGCTGATGGTGTGCAAGACGCCGATCACATAGGCACCCGCGAACTTCTGCACGGCCAACAGGTCGCCTTCTAGAGGCTGTCTTCAATGATCGTGCGGCGCCTGTCCGCGCTGTCGTGGTTGCAGGTGATGGTGGGCGCGCCGATGCTCACGCCCGCATTCTCGTAGCGCAGGTAAAGCGAAAACTGGCCGCCCCGGCACGTATGACGATGAGGCCGTTATAGAGTTGCTCAGCAAGGTTTTGCGTGAAACGCCTCCGGGTTCGACGCATTGGAGCCGGCGTGCAGCGGCCAACGGAACGGGAATATCGAAGAGCTCCTTTACCTGCCACTTCGCCTTGTTCGGTGTGCAAGCTCATCGTACAGAGAGCTTAAGCTGCCCAACGACTCGTTCTCTATCATGAAGGTACACACATCATCGTCGGCACGTACCTGAGCCCTTCGACCAACGCATTGGTGCTATGTGTCGATGAAGAGAGCCAATGCCAGGCACCGAAGCGTGCCTCACCTTTGTTGTAGATGGGACTTGGTTACGTCGAGGATGTCACGCACGATTACGTTCGCTACGGAACAACGACGCCGTTTGCTGCTCTCAACGCTGCGACCGGCGAAGTCATTCCTCAATGCGAGCCGCGTCATCGTCGACAACTATTCGACCCACAAGCATCTGAAGGTCAAGGCATGGCCAGACTGGCTCGTTGTCACATGCACTTCATACTGACGTGCTCAATTTGGGTCAATCAAGCCGAGCGCTGGTTCGGCTTGATCACCCAAAAAGGCAATTTGTCGGGGATCATTCGAGAGCGTGTGCGTCAATTGATTTTCAACATCCAACGGAACGTCGACCAGTACAACCTCCATAAACCGCAAAAACCATGTGAACGGCCGCCGATTCCGTCTGCGAAAAAGTCGGGTGTCTATGCACAGTTATTTGATAGATAGAACATGAGTTACTATTTTCTTCCTTACTGTACGGTGAGCTTTGCGCTCTCCTTCTTGATGAGCCTGTCCAAGCCCCGCATTCCGTTGATTTCTGCGTGAGCCGTTTGACTTCCGTTCGCTTCGTCAGTATGTTTGGCTACGCTCGGCGCATCCGATTGTCTGAGGGCGTCGCCTCAGGTACATCCTCCCTCAATCGCTACCGCCCTCTTCTGTCCCATCGTTACGCCGCGCACACTATTTTCAACCACGGTTCTTTATGAAATATCTTTATCGCTCAAAGTTAAAAACAGACATATTTTTTAATAGATGTGTTTTTAAAGACCGAAATGAATTTTTTTCAGATAACTTTCATTTGTTGGCTAAGGCACAAGAAACCTTGACGTTTAACGAGTCTTTCCTGGACAAGAGCTATAGGAACACAATCGAGACACCATTCAAAGAAATATGGAGAGCAGCACCGGAAGAATATTGCGCTGACGTTCTGCCAACACGGATTCCCGCGTATTCTGGACCGTACGAGAGTTATCTGGAAGAACTGGAAAATACACTTGAGAAGGTGCTCTTGCGCATGGATCCTGCAAAGAAGTATCTGATGGCACATTCCTCGGGATCAGATAGTCGGATTATTTCTGGAACCATGGCACGCCTGAAGCGCCAAGGAAAAATGTCGTTTGATAACGTGTTGTTTCATTGCTGGTGCAGTTTTGAGGTGAATTCTTTCCGCGAGATCATGGCCGCGAACGGCTGGACCAATGTTTCCTTTGTAGACGATAGCCAGCCTGACGTCTACAACATCGGACGGCTCGATATTCCATGCGAGGGCTGGAATCCGTATACGTATCAGCTTGACTTCTGGGGCGATCTTGATCCCAGAGAATACGTGCTACTGTCGGGTGCTCAGGAAACATATTCTGTTCCTTACGACAAATGGCTTTATGCCCGTAGCTTTTTCAATACAAGGGGGGAAAGTATTCACAGAATGGCGGATGTTTTTCAGGATGTTTTTTTCCCGTTCCTGACCCACGATATGCTGGACATCACAGTGTCTATGCCGAAGGAGTGGAAGAACATCGAGGATCCGAGGATAGGTCGAGACAAAGTCAGATCCGATCTGGTGGAGCGACTAGGGTTGATCGATATTCCTGTGCAAAAGGCGGCGTATCGATTCAATGTGTCGCCGGAAAGAAAGACGGCAATGCTCGAGGCGTATGAAAGAAGTAAGTTCAAAAAGAAATATGGAATTCAATTAGACGAAGATGATTTGTTCAGCGATTGGAACGGTTGGAACTCATGCCTCTGGAGCTTTGCTGTCACCGTCTACGAGCCGCTGATGTGATGCACGGATGCGCTCACAATATCGGCATTCCGCGTGCATTTGAAGCTGTTAATTTCAGAGACATCACGATGCTATAACGGACGCAGCAAGCCGGAATTGCACAGTACGGTTCACCGGCTACGCTGAAGCTATCTAGCCATATCTTTAAGGCTAGCGCGGGAGCTTTCGTTGGGTGCCTACAGTTTCACTGTGGGCACGAATCGGTATCCATCCAAAGCAGCCATACTCCCTGCACTCGCAGGGAAGCGCCACCTGCGTCTGGTTGAATAGTTCGCGACTGATACCTTCGCCCGAAACCCTGTACCACGTGATAAGTTCTTCTTTCAGCACGAATTTTCTCTTCGGCATTACACGCATGGATTACCGCTAAATTACCGATAGCGGCCCTCTGTAGCCATGCATGGCCATGGCGATCAACATCGCAGACAGCGTCGGCAAGACCAAATCCAGTACTTTGTAGGCGTCCCAGTGCCATGGGAGCCAACCGATCGCCCAGGTATAAGCATGTGACTCAAAAGCGAGCGCCTCCTCATCATCCAAAGTCTCGAGTTCACACTCGAGTTTCTTGCGCGACCAATACCAGATGATTACGGCAAGCGCCCCAATTCGGAAGTTGAATAACAGCCCGACAGGCACGTGGACCAGCAATCCTTCAAGGCAGTGAGACAGGGACATGCGCCACCTTGCCGCTGCGAACCAGTCAAGTAAAGCAGTCATTGGAGATCCTCCTTGTACTATCTTGCCGATGTTCCAGATTACACTGGCTTCATCTTAGCCGAGCTGCTGATTCTCCTGGTTATACAGTATTCCAATGCTATCGCGTGCCAACGGCCATCATAGCTCTGTCGATAGTACATGGACGCATCTGATTTCCTACTCAGTTATGCCGACTCCCGGATTATGCCGCGTCAAGGTCACTGATGACATTGATCATGTCCTTTTGTGATCGCCGAGCAAATGAAGGCGACGCACACAGTCAGCGTATCAGACGGACTGCCGGCCCGCCACATTGCTGCAGGTTCTGACCGAATTGCCCCAGCGCCCGTTAGATGCCTGCGTCACTGACCTGCTGCCGCTCAATTACGCCAGGCGACTGGCCGACGCAAGTTCTAGCTGAGGCCGCGATCGAACTGCGATCATCCAGGAATTGCGTACTCTCGACATGTCATCACATGCATCGAATTCCGCGCGTCGAATCTATCGCTTGCAATGTACCCCGACGATGATCGCGGCGCGAGCGCATCACGACGGGCCGTCCTTCACATGCAGGCGCCGCGCGTTGGGCTGGCAAGACCGGCGGCAATTGGCCACATTGTTCGTCGGGCCTGCGCGCGTACTAGACTTCGCCTCGCATGTCAGGGTACCGCACATCTGTTCCGTCACGAAGTGGCTCGCACCTCGAAGTTGCGGAGTCGAACCTTCAAATGTGAAATCCAACATCTTCTCGAACACTGAACGGTGGCGTCCGTGATATCTTCGGACACAGCGAGCACCGATAAAAAGTGTATCGACACGCTGATCGTCATCTACGCCATGAAAACCGTACTGGCTTTTCTACCGAGGAGTGACGCGGCACGCCTGAAGAACATCGCACCCGCGCGGCAGACGAGCGCACCTGGCGGCGTCGGAGGAAAAAAGCCCCGCAAGGACCTCGGTCCCGCGGGGCTTTTTCTAACGGGCTAAAACGCTAACGCGTTATCCACCTACCGCGACATCATATGCATACTAACGTTATGCATAACCCACAACGTCCCGCCAACCACAATAACCGCAGTCAACACAGTAAACGCAAACGCCATCACATTCCAGCGTTGCTCCGACGACGCGTTCATATGCAGGAAGAACACCAGATGCACGATGATCTGCACGAACGCGAGACCCGCGATGGCGAACAGCGCGCTCTGCCCCGTCAACGTTCCCGTCATGACGATCGCGAACGCCGCGGCGGTCAGAATGACGGACAGCACGAAGCCCGTCGTATAGCTGCCGAAGCTGCCGTGGCCTTCACCCGAGTGTGCGCCATGGGCGCTATGGCTATGGTCCATTTAGATCACGCTCGCAAGATAGACAAAGGTGAAGACGCCGATCCACACGACGTCGAGAAAGTGCCAGAAAAGACTCAGGCACGTGAGGCGAATCATGTCGCGCTCGGTCAGGTCGCGATGACGCATCACCTGGATCGACAACACGACCATCCAGATCAGGCCGAACGTCACGTGCAGACCGTGCGTGCCGACCAGCGTGAAGAACGACGACAGGAACGCGCTGCGGCTCGGACCCGCGCCTTCGGCGATCAGGTGCGAGAACTCGCGCATTTCCAGCACGAGGAACGCGAGGCCCAGCAGAAACGTCACACCGAGCCAGCCGAGCAGCACGCCCTTACGGTTCTTGTGCGCGCCGAGCATCGCGAAACCATACGTGATACTGGAAAGCAGCAGCATCGCCGTTTCGAGCGCAACGCCCGGAATCTCGAACAGATCCTTGCCACTCGGGCCACCCGCGAACTGATGACTCATCACCGCGAACACCGCAAACAGCGCCGCGAAGATGATGCAGTCGGTCATCAGGTACAACCAGAAACCGAATACCGAGTGCGACGGCACGTGGTCCGGCGCGAGTTGCGGTTCAATCGCAATAGTCTTCTGTAACATCAGTCCACCTCCAGCGCGACCTGAGCATCGGCAACCGCGCCGACACCGGCCACGGCACCAGCGCCGCCGCTGCGTTTCTCTTCGATCAGCGCGACAGTGTCGGCCGGAATGTAATAGCCCTCGTTGTCCTGGAAGCTGTAGACGATCACGGTGGCGATCGCGCCGACGAAGCCGACGATCGCAAGCCACCAGATGTGCCACACGCCTGCAAAACCG
Source organism: Paraburkholderia susongensis (assembly GCF_900177725.1). Lineage (GTDB taxonomy): Bacteria > Pseudomonadota > Gammaproteobacteria > Burkholderiales > Burkholderiaceae > Paraburkholderia > Paraburkholderia susongensis. The sequence continues at coordinate 277,244 of NZ_FXAT01000008.1, forward strand.
AGCACCAGCGAGAACAGACCCACCAGCAGACCCGCGGACGTATTCGATGGCATGTGAATGTCGCGATACTGCGGCACGGTTTGCGCACCCTTGCGCGACTTCATGTCGGAGAATGCATCCAGCTTGCGAACGGTCGGAATGTGCGCGAAGTTGTACGCCGGCGGCGGCGAGCTCGTCGCCCATTCGAGCGTATGACCGTCCCACGGATCGCCCGTGAGGTCGCGGTTTTCCGGCAGATTGCGGTCGCGGATGCTGACGTACAGTTGCAGCAACTGGAACGCGATGCCGATGGCGATCAGCACCGCGCCGAACGCTGCGGCGATCAGCCACGGATGCCATGCCGGATTGTCGTAGTGATTCAGACGACGCGTCATGCCCATGAAGCCGAGCACATACAGCGGCGTGAACGCGACCCAGAAGCCGATCTGCCAGAACCAGAATGCGGCCTTGCCGAGCTTCTCGTTGAGCTTGAAGCCGAATGCCTTCGGGAACCAGTAGTTGAAGCCGGCCAGATAGCCGAACAGCACGCCACCGATAATCACGTTGTGGAAGTGAGCGATCAGGAACAGGCTGTTATGCAGCACGAAGTCCGCACCCGGAATCGCCATCATCACGCCGGTCATACCGCCGATCGTGAACGTGACCATGAAGCCGAGGGTCCACAGAATCGGCGTCGTGAATTGCAGACGGCCCTTGTAGATCGTGAAGAGCCAGTTGAACACTTTGACGCCGGTCGGGATCGCAATCACCATCGTCGCGATACCGAAGAACGCATTGACGTCAGCACCCGAACCCATCGTGAAGAAGTGGTGCAGCCACACGAGGAACGACAGCACCATGATCGCGCAGGTCGCCCACACCATCGTCTTGTAGCCGAACAGCGGCTTCTTCGCAAACGTCGCGACGACTTCCGAGAAGATACCGAACGCCGGCAGGATCAGGATGTACACCTCGGGGTGACCCCATGCCCAGATCAGGTTCAGGTACAGCATCGCGTTGCCGCCGGCTTCGTTCGTGAAGAAGTGCATGCCGAGGTAACGGTCCAGACCAAGCAGCGCGAGCGTCACGGTCAGGATCGGGAACGACGCCATGATCAGCACGTTCGTGCACAGCGCGGTCCACGTAAACACTGGCATCTTCATGAACGACATGCCCGGCGCGCGCATCTTCACGATCGTCACGAAGAAGTTCACACCGGTCAGCAAGGTGCCGATACCGGAGAGCTGCAAGCTCCACAGGTAGTAGTCGACGCCGACACCGGGGCTGAACTTCAGTTCGGACAGCGGCGGATAGGCGAGCCAGCCGGTCTGCCCGAATTCACCGATCACCAGAGAGATGTTGATCAGGATCGCGCTGACCGCCGTCATCCAGAAGCTCAGCGAGTTGATGAACGGGAACGCGACGTCGCGCGCGCCGATCTGCAGCGGCACGACGAGGTTCATCAGACCGACCATGAACGTCATCGCCATGAAGAAAATCATGATGACGCCGTGCGCGGTGAAGATCTGGTCGTAGTGATGCGGCGGTAGAAAGCCTGGGCTCAGGTACGACAGCGCCAGTTGCATACGCATCATGATCGCGTCGGCGAAGCCGCGCAGCAGCATGATGAATGCAACGACGATGTACATGACGCCGATCTTCTTATGGTCGACGGACGTCAGCCATTCGCTCCACAGGTAGCGCCATTTGCCGAAATACGTGATCCCGCCGAGCACAGCCAGCGCGGCGAGCATCATGCCGGCGCCCGCGGTAACGATGATTGGCTCGTGATACGGAATCGCATCGAGCGTGAGTTTTCCGAACATGCGTTACCCCTTGGGCGTACAGTTGGCGTCCTTCATGTTGTCGAGGACGTTGCCGTTGTTGTATCGGGCAATGATGTTGTTGAAGAGCTTCGGATCGACCGTCGAGAAGTACCGCACCGGGTCCTTCTCGCTCGGCGTGGACACCGCGTGGTAGCGGTCCATGTCGAGCCGGTCCGACGACGCGCGCACCTTCGCAACCCATGCGTTGAAGTCCTCGGGCGAGGTGGCGAGCGCGCGAAACTTCATGTCCGAGAAGCCCTTGCCGCTGAAGTTCGCCGCGAGGCCCGCGTAGTCGCCGGCGTGATCGGCGATCAGGTGCAGGCGCGTCTGCATGCCCGCCATCGCGTAGATCTGGCCGCCGAGTTGCGGGATGAAGAACGAATTCATCACCGTGTCCGACGTGATCCGGAAGTTCACCGGCGTGCCGACCGGGAACGCGAGCTGGTTCACCGAGGCGATGCCGAGATCCGGATAGATGAACAGCCACTTCCAGTCGAGCGCGACGACTTCGACGTTGATCGGCTTGACCTGCGACTCGAGCGGACGATACGGATCGAGCTCATGCGTGCTCTTCCACGTCAACACGGCGAGGAACAGAATGATCAGCGTCGGAATCGTCCAGATGGCGATTTCGATCGCGGTCGAATGCGTCCATCCCGGACGGTATTCGGCGTTCCTGTTCGATGCGCGGTAACGCCATGCGAACAGCAGCGTCAGCGCGATGACCGGAATCACCACGATCAGCATGGCCCACGTGGACGTCGCGATCAGATCACGCTCCGCGAGCCCCACACTCCCCTTCGGATTCAGAATATCGAGGTTGCTGCAACCCGAGAGCAGCAACATGAGAGCGGCGGAAAGTAAGCTTGCCGACCCTCGCAGAGCCCGTCCCTTCATATCCACTGCCTCTTTTTTACGACTTCAACGAACGTCATTCGACGGCTCTCCATAAATAAGCGCTCGCATAATAGGGGCGCGCCGAGTGTCGATAAACACTCGATTTAGCAACGATCTATTGCGTCGCGACGCTGTGCGACACGTTGCCGCACACCCATCTGCAAGCGTCATTTGCGATGCTCCGGAACGAAGCACCGAAACGTTGACGCATCGCAAAGTCCCCTGAAAAAAAGCACTGACAATGCACTGGACTCGAAGCGAGTTCGATGAATTGCACCGCGTGTGTTCTCTGCAAAAGGAATGAATAGCAATGCGCAAAAGCGCACGAGCGTTGCCGCATCCCCGAGTGCGGAGGCGGCAACGGTTCTGCGCTTCGTTCTTTTAGCCCGGGGTGTGTAGCGCGGTAGCGGCCGGTGCCGGCGCCGCGGCTTGCAGGTGTTCGTTACTGTCCGCCGGTACGGAATCCGAAGGAAGTGAAGAACGTTCGGACTGAGCGAGCAGCGTGCCGACCGACGGATCGATCGCGTCGGTGAACGGCTTCGGATCGAGACCGATTGCGAGCACGAGCAGCGACATTGCACCGAGCAGCACGAACTCGCGCTTGCCGAGATCCTTGAGCTTCGCGACGCGCGCGTTGGCGATCGCGCCGAAAATCACGCGCTTGTACATCCACAGCGTGTAGGCCGCGCTCAGGATCAGCGTGGTCGCGGCAATGGCGCCGATCCAGAAGTTGAAGCGGATCGCGCCCATCAGCACCATGAATTCGCCGACGAAACCCGAGGTGCCCGGCAAGCCGATGTTCGCCATCGAGAACAGCATCACGAATGCGGCAAAGCGCGGCATCGTATTGGCGACGCCGCCGTACTCGGCGATCGACGCGGTCTTCGTGCGGTCGTAGAGCATGCCGGTGCACAGCAGCATCGCGCCGGACACGACGCCGTACGAGATCATCTGCACGATCGCGCCGGACTGGCCGAAGCGGTTGAAGACGAAAAGACCGAGCGTGACGAGGCCCATGTGCGCGACCGTCGAATACGCGAGCAGGCGGCGCATGTCGGTTTGCACGAGTGCGAGCAGGCTCGAATAGATCACGGCGACGAGCGAGAGCGTAATCATCATCGGCGCGAAGAAGTGGCTCGCCTCGGGGGCGATCGGCAATGCGAAACGCAACAGGCCATAGCCGCCGATCTTCAGCATGCCGATCATCACGGCGGCGCCGGTCGGACCATCGAGGTGCACGTCGGGCAGCCACGTATGGAGCGGCCACATCGGCACCTTCACGCCGAACGCGGCGAGGAAGCCGAGGAAAATCAGCGACTGCGGCACCATGCCAAGATTCGTCTCGCGCCACACCGCGAGGTCGAAGCTGTGCGTCTGGCTATACAGATAGAGCAGCGACATCAGCATCATCAGCGAGCCGAGAAACGACACGAAGAAGAACTTCACGGCCGCATACGAACGGTTCTTATGCCCGTAGGTGCCGATCAGCAGATACAGCGGAATCAGCGTCGCCTCGAACGCGACGAAGAACATCATGCCGTCGAGCGACGTGAACACGCCCTGCATGAAACCCGACAGCATCAGGAACGCGCCGAAGTACTGCGCGGTGCGCTGCGTGATCGACTCCCACGACGCGATCACGATGATGATGGTCGTGAGCGCGGTCAGCGCGACGAGCCACAGCGAAATCCCGTCCACGCCCACATGCCATGCGATATCGAACGTCGGCGACCAGCGGACGTTTTCGACGAACTGCATCGACGTCACGTCGTTGCGGAAATTCGCCACCAGAGGAATCACCGGCAGGAAACCCGCGACTGCGCCGATCAGCGCGAGCCAGCGCGTGCGGTTACGCGCCGCGTCGGACCCGGCGCGCAAAACCACGAACCCGGCGACGATGGGGATCCAGATGAGAAGACTTAGGAGAGGCAATGGCATGTGCTCTGTCAAAACTTGAAGTACAAAACGCCGCGTCAACGCCCTACAAAACAGCGGGCGATGAAATGGATATGTAAGCTGGAGTTCGCTGAAATTGGCGTGCGAACGGGGTTTTCCGCTACACGTTTACCCGTAGCCGAATGACCAAGGGTGGGAGATTACCAAGATAAGAATAATTTTGCAGCGCAACAGCGCGGAAATCCGCGCGGCAATATATTGTTGTGGGGTCGACTCTTGCAAATTGCATAAAAATGTGCGTTTGCACATTGTTACAGATCAACCGGAAGGTCCGGAAAACTTCACGGCAAAAGCTGGCAATTGGCAGTGAATTGACAACTTTTAAGCGTCTGCTTTTTTAGGGTCCGCTCAGCTGGAATAGATCGTGCTCGCACCCTGACGCTTCATGATGGCGATTCGGCACCGGAGATAAAAATTTTTGCCAATAGCGGGCAAAAAAAATTTTGTGCCGAAACTCTGAATCGCCCTGCGAGCGCCACGGAGAACGTGAGGCGCGGCTCGATGTGCAGGCGGCCTGATCGCTCGTCTGGCGAGGCGTGGAACTTCCATTCTCCTTTCATAACGCGATGCATTTCACGCGAGCTGCTGCACAAATTCGCGCGGCGAGGCACACTCAATTCGCCCGGCCAACTCCGTTCTCTGGTCACCTCTTCCGGACCTCCTCGCATGGCGCCTCGTGACGATATCGCCGTTCCCGCACTCGAATGCCGTGGACTAAGCAAACGGTACGGCACCGGCCGCATCGTGCTCGCGCAGCTCGATTTCACGCTCGCGCCCGGCGAGTTCGTCGCGATCATGGGCGATTCGGGCGTCGGTAAATCGACGCTGCTCAACCTGATTGCCGGTCTCGACCGCGCGGATAGCGGCAGCGTCATGATCGACGGCCGCGCAGTCGATCAACTTGACGACAACGCGGCGACGCGCCTGCGCCGGCAAAAGCTCGGCTTCGTGTTCCAGGCCTTTCACGTGCTGCCGCATCTGACGCTCGCGCAGAACGTCGCGCTGCCGCTGCTGCTCAACGATCTGCCGACCGCCAGCGCGCTCGACATGCTCGCCGCGGTCGGCCTGGGCAGCCGCGGCGACGACTTTCCGCGCGAACTCTCCGGCGGCGAACTGCAGCGCGTCGCGATCGCTCGTGCGCTCGTGCATCGCCCTACGCTGATTCTCGCCGACGAACCAACCGGCAATCTCGACCCCGCGACCGCGCACGACGTGCTGGGTCTCTTTCGCGCGCAAAGCAAGGCGACCGGCGCGGCCACGATCATGGTCACGCATTCGGAAGCCGCGGCCGCCGTAGCCGACCGTGTCATGGTCCTGAGCGACGGCGGGCTGCATGCCGCGTCGACGAAATTCGCACAAGCCGGCGGCCCGCTTGCGCATGCGTCCCCCGCCCGCTCGACCGACGATGCCCGCTGACCTTCGCCCACCGCCGCGCATCGCAGGACACCGCGTTCTCGCGCGCTGGCTGCTTGGAGCCGAATGGCGCAGCCATCGGGGGCGAGCCCTGGTTGCCATTGCAACGATCGCGCTCGGCGTCGCACTCGGTTACGCAGTACAACTCATCAACAGCGCGGCCTTCAACGAATTTTCCGCAGCCGCGCGCAGCCTGTCCGGCGAAGCGGATCTGCAGGTGCGCGGCGCACAGCCGTTCGTCGACGAGTCGATCTATCCGCGCCTGTCCAACGAACCGGGCGTGGCGCTCGCGAACCCCGTGCTCGCGCTCGATGTCGTGGTGCCGGGCCGCGAAAATGCACTGCCCGTGCTCGGTATCGACGTCTTCAAGGCAAGCCGGATCACGCCCGATCTGACCGGCGTGCCGTCGCAGGATCGGCCGTTCGATACGCTCGCCTCCAATGCGGTGTTTCTGTCGACGGCCGCACAGCAATGGCTGAACGTTAAAACCGGCGACGCCGTGACGCTGCGAAGCGGCACGTCGAGCGTGCGTCTGCGCGTCGCGGGCAGCCTTGTGAGAACGCGGCCAGGTCAGCGACTCGCCGTCATGGATATCGCCGCCGCGCAGTGGAAGTTCGGCAAGGTAGGCAAGCTGTCGCGCGTGGACGTGCAGCTCGAGCGCGGCGTCGACCGGGAGCGCTTCAAACGCGATCTGCAGGCGCGGCTCGGCAATACGTGGGTCATCTCCGAGTCGCGCGACACGGGAAGCCGCACCGACCGCCTGTCGCGCGCCTATCGGATCAACATGAATGTGCTCGCGCTCGTAGCGCTTTTCACGGGCGCATTCCTCGTGTTTTCGACGCAGGCATTGAGTGTCGTGCGACGCCGTTCGCAGTTCGCGATGCTGCGTGTGCTCGGACTCACACGCGCTCAGCTATTGCGTCAGATTCTGCTGGAAGGCGCGTTGCTCGGTCTGCTCGGCTCGCTGTGCGGCCTTGCGCTCGGCTATGCGATGGCAAGCGGCGCGCTGCGCTTTTTCGGCAGCGATCTGGGCGGCGGCTATTTTCCCGGCGTGCAGCCGCAGGTCGGTTTCGAGCCGCTGGCTAGCGTGCTGTTTCTGGCGCTCGGCGTCGCGGTTTCGGTATTGGGCAGCATTGCACCCGCTGTCGATGCGGCGCGTGCGCATCCGGCTGCGGCACTCAAAGCGGGCGCTGAAGAAGGCGCGTTGGCGCGGCTCGCGACGCCGTGGCCTGCGCTCAGCTGCCTGCTCGCCGCCGTCGTTCTCACACGCTTGCCGGCGTGGTTCGATACGCCGATTGCCGGCTATCTCGCCGTCGCGTTGCTGCTGGTCGGCGGCATAGCATTGATGCCGCGCGTCACCGCGTTGATATTCGGCGCGGCGAGTCGGGCATACGGCACGCGACGCCACATCGGCGCCGCGGGCACACTCGCGATCGCGCGTCTCGCGAATGCGCCGGGCCAGGCGTCGATCGCAATGGGCGGCGTGCTGTCGAGCTTCGCGCTGATCGTCGCGATGGCCATCATGGTGGCGAGCTTCCGGGTGTCCGTAGACGATTGGCTCACGCATCTGCTTTCCGCGAATTTGTACGTACGCGTGGCGTCGAGCGGCAATAGCGGAGACAGCGGCGGCTTGCGGCCTGACGAACAGGCACGGATTGCGGCGGTTCCCGGCATCCGGAGCGCCGCGTTCGCGCGCATCACGCATCTGACTCTCGACCCTGCACGGCCGGACATCGCCCTGCTCGCACGCGAAATCGACGCAGCGGATCCGGGTGCGAATCTGCAGATGACCGGCGCGGCGCTGCCGCCTTCCGCATTTCACGCCGGCGAAATACTTGTTTGGGTGTCCGAAGCAATGGTCGATCTGTATGGATATCGGGTGGGCCAACGCGTGCGGTTGCCGCTCGGCGCGCACGGCGAGGTGTTCGTCGTGGCAGGCGTCTGGCGCGATTACGCGCGTCAGAGCGGCGCCATCCAGATACGGCTCGCCGACTATCGGCGGCTGACCGGCGACATCAGCGCAACCGACGTTGCCGTGACTGTCGAGCCGGGCATGAGTGTCGAACGCGTCATCGATGGATTGCGCGCGCTGCCTTTCGGCGCGTCGCTGGAGTTATCACAACCTGGCGAGATCCGCGCGCACACGCTGGTGATTTTCGACCGGAGTTTCGCGGTCACTTATCTGCTCGAAGCGGTCGCCATCGTGATCGGGCTGTTCGGTGTCGCCGCAACGTTTTCCGCGCAGACGCTTGCGCGTGCTCGAGAGTTCGGCGTGCTGCGGCACGTCGGCGTGACGCGCGCGCAGATCCTCGCGATCCTCGCGTCAGAAGGCGGCCTGCTTACAGGTTGCGGGATTGCGCTCGGCTTCGCGCTCGGTTTTGCGATCAGCCTCATTCTCGTCTTCGTCGTCAATCCGCAGTCATTCCATTGGAGCATGTCGCTGCACGTGCCGTGGATCGTGCTCGGCACAGTCGCGTGGGTGATGCTGGTTTTGTCGTGCACGACGGCGGTGGTGGCTGGCCGCGGCGCGGTGTCGGTGGACGCGGTGCGCGCGGTGAAGGAGGACTGGTAATGCGGGCTGCGAGAATTACGCGCACGCGGCCGGCCGTTTCCCGGCGAAGCGCGTGTGAGTGGGGAAAGCCGCCGGCTCAGAAGACGGCGCTGCGTTTCGACGTGGCTGGCGGGCTTTGTATTGCGCTGCGTGGATACGCGGCGCGAATCGGACGCGTGCGGTGTGCGGCGCCGCTGGCGACTGTGCTTCGCGTGACGCGGTGTGCGCATGCAACGCTCTTCGGAGCGTCCCTCGCTATGGCGTGCAGGACCGACTCACGGTGGCGATGGTCTCGCCTGCTTCTGCGAAGCGGGCTTTGTCTCGGCGTGGCCGCTGCGTCTTCCGCGTTTGCCGGCAGTGGTGATTTATCGGCTTCCGCGTCTGCGACATTTGCCGCAGTCACACCGGATCATCCGATCTCGTTGCCGCTGGACAGCGGCGCGCATCCGGCTTTTCGCACCGAGTGGTGGTACGCGACCGGCTGGCTCAACACGCCCGACAATCAGCCGCTCGGATTTCAGATCACGTTCTTCCGTTCGGCGACGGGTCACGATCCTGCCGATCCGAGCGCTTTCGCACCTTCGCAACTGATCATCGCGCACGCCGCGTTGAGCGACCCGGCGCTCGGACATCTCGTTCACGATCAGCGCATCGCTCGCCAGGGATTCGGGCTCGCATATGCGAAGCCGGCCAATACCGACGTCAAACTCGACGCGTGGAAGATCATTCGTGCCGCAGACGGCCACTACGACGTCAGCGCCGACGCGAGCGGATTCTCGCTACATCTCGTGTTGACGCCGACGCAAACTCCGTTGATCCAGGGCGAGCGAGGCTATTCGCGCAAAGGACCGCGGCCCGAGCAGGCAAGCTATTACTACAGCGAACCGCAATTGCGCGTGACAGGCAGCGTGATGCGTCCTGCCGCGGGTGGAAGCGTCCGCGATACGATCGTGACGGGCACTGCGTGGTTGGATCACGAATGGTCGAGCACGTTGCTCGACGCCGATGCGATCGGGTGGGATTGGCTCGGAGCCAATCTGACGGATGGCTCGGCGCTGATGGCATTCAGGGTGCGTCGCCGCGATGGACGTGCACTATGGGCACACGCGACGCTTCGCAGGCCCGATGGACAGGTAACGACGTTTGGTCCGGATCAGGTCGACTTCACGCCCGTTCGCACATGGCGCTCGCCGCATACGGGCGCGTCGTATCCGGTCGCGATGGTGGTCAGGACCGGCGCGTTGACGTGGCAGCTCAATCCGCTCATGGACGATCAGGAACTCGATTCACGGCAGTCAACCGGTGCGGTGTACTGGGAAGGAGCGGAGCGGGTAAGCCGCGCAGGTGTGGATGCCGGGCGGGCGTATCTGGAGCTGACGGGTTACGCGGGCGCGCTGCGCATCGGGACGCGCTGAAGGACGCACGTGAACGGCTCCGGAGGCCGCCGGATTGAGCGTTTCAGTCCGACCGTATGACGCCCCGGAACGAGGGCGTAAACGCCAGAACCCCGGTTCTCGTGTCGAGAGACCGGGGTTCAGTCGTTACAGCATGAGGAGCCTGACGATGACCTACTTTCACACGGGCAATCCGCACTATCATCGGCGTGGAGTCGTTTCACGGTCCTGTTCGGGATGGGAAG
>NZ_FXAT01000021.1 GCF_900177725.1 Paraburkholderia susongensis
GTGATCGCGCGCACGGCCGGCTGGAGCGCGCACATCGTCGAGCAGCGCATCGACAACAAGATCATCCGGCCGAGCGCGAATTACACCGGACCGGACGATCTGCCGTTCGTGCCGCTCGCGAAACGCGTTTGATGTGGGGTTGGGCGGCTCGGGTTGCCACCTTCGCCGCCAACCCCACCTCGAAAGAGCAGCATCAGAACAGCGAGCTAAACTAGCGTCACTGTCCGACCGACCGCGCGAGTGAAGCGCCGGCGGCCGCCGGCATGCCGTCCGCCGTCCGATAACCGTCCTGTCCCCAACGCCATGAATACTGCAAACCGCAAACGCCTTCCCGGCACCGAGCTGGACTTCTTCGATACGCGTGCCGCGGTCGAGGCGATCGAACCCGGCGCTTACGACAAGCTGCCGTACACGTCGCGCGTGCTCGCTGAGAATCTCGTGCGCCGCTGCGACCCCGCGACGCTCACCGCGTCGCTCAGGCAGATCATCGAGCGCAAGCGCGAACTCGATTTTCCGTGGTTTCCGGCGCGCGTCGTGTGTCACGACATTCTCGGCCAGACCGCGCTCGTCGATCTCGCCGGTCTGCGCGATGCGATTGCGGCGCAAGGCGGCGATCCGTCGCTCGTGAACCCGGTGGTGCCGACCCAGCTCGTGGTCGATCACTCGCTCGCCGTCGAGTGCGGCGGTTTCGATCCGGATGCGTTCGCGAAGAATCGCGCGATCGAAGACCGCCGCAACGAAGACCGCTTCCACTTCATCAACTGGACGAAGCACGCGTTTCGCAACGTCGACGTGATTCCGCCCGGCAACGGCATCCTGCATCAGATCAACCTCGAACGCATGAGCCCGGTCGTGCAGGTGAAGGACGGCGTCGCGTTTCCCGACACGCTCGTCGGCACCGACTCGCATACGCCGATGGTCGACGCGCTCGGCGTGATCGCGATCGGCGTGGGCGGCCTCGAAGCGGAGAGCGTGATGCTCGGCCGCGCGTCGTATATGCGGCTGCCCGATATCGTCGGCGTGGAGTTGACGGGCAAGCCGCGCGAGGGCATTACGGCGACCGACGTGGTGCTGTCGTTGACCGAATTCCTGCGCAAGGAAAAGGTGGTCGGCGCATACCTCGAATTCTATGGCGAGGGCGCGGCGAATCTGACCTTGGGCGATCGCGCAACGATTGCCAACATGGCGCCCGAGTTCGGCGCGACGGCCGCGATGTTCTATATCGACGAACAGACGATCAAGTATCTGAAGCTCACCGGCCGCGACGATGCGCTCGTGAGGCTCGTCGAAACCTATGCGAAGGAAACCGGCTTGTGGGCCGATACGCTCGAACACGCCGAATACGAACGCGTGCTGACGTTCGACCTTTCGAGCGTCGTGCGCACGCTCGCGGGGCCGTCGAATCCGCATCGGCGCCTGCCGGTGTCGGACCTCGCCGTGCGCGGCATTAGCGGCAAGGTCGAGAACGAGCCGGGTTTGATGCCGGACGGCGCGGTCATCATCGCCGCGATCACGAGCTGCACGAACACGAACAACCCGCGCAACATGATCGCGGCGGGCCTGCTCGCGCGCAACGCGAACCGGCGCGGACTCACGCGCAAGCCGTGGGCGAAGACCTCGCTCGCGCCGGGCTCGAAGGCGGTCACGCTGTACCTCGAAGAAGCAGGGCTGTTGCCGGAACTCGAAAAGCTCGGCTTCGGCGTGGTCGCGTATGCCTGCACGTCGTGCAACGGCATGTCCGGCGCGCTGGACCCGGCGATCCAGAAGGAAGTGATCGAGCGCGATCTGTATGCGACTGCCGTGCTGTCGGGCAACCGCAATTTCGACGGCCGGATTCATCCGTACGCGAAGCAGGCGTTTCTCGCCTCGCCGCCGCTCGTCGTCGCGTATGCGATTGCGGGCACGATCCGCTTCGACATCGAAAAGGACGTGCTCGGCGTCGATGCCGATGGCCGTGCGGTCACGCTGAAAGACATCTGGCCGTCGGATGCGGAGATCGACGCGATCGTCGCCGCGAGCGTGAAGCCCGAGCAATTCCGCAAGGTGTACGAACCGATGTTCGCGCTCGCCGCCGAGAGCGGCGAGAAAGCCGATCCGCTTTATGACTGGCGCGAGACGAGCACCTACATTCGCCGCCCGCCGTATTGGGAAGGTGCGCTTGCCGGTGAGCGTACGCTCAAGGATATGCGTGCCCTGGCCGTGCTCGGCGACAACATCACGACCGATCACCTGTCGCCGTCGAATGCGATTCTGCCGGATAGCGCCGCGGGCGAATACCTCACGAAAATGGGGCTGCCCGAAGAGGACTTCAATTCGTACGCGACGCATCGTGGCGATCACCTGACCGCGCAGCGCGCGACCTTCGCGAACCCGACGCTGAAGAACGAGATGGTGCTCGAAGACGGCAAGGTGAAGGCGGGCTCGCTCGCGCGCATCGAGCCCGAAGGCAAGGTCACGCGCATGTGGGAGGCGATCGAAGCCTACATGGAGCGCAAGCAGCCGCTGATCGTGATCGCAGGTGCTGATTACGGCCAGGGCTCGTCGCGCGACTGGGCCGCGAAGGGCGTGCGCCTCGCGGGCACCGAGGCGATCGTCGCCGAAGGGTTCGAGCGGATTCACCGCACGAACCTCGTCGGCATGGGCGTGCTGCCGCTCGAATTCAAGCCCGGCGTGAACCGCCTCACTCTCGGCATCGACGGAACCGAGACCTTCGACGTGATCGGCGAGCGCAAGCCGCGCGCGGACCTGACGCTCGTGATTCATCGCAGAAGCGGCGAACGCGTCGAAGTGCCCGTGACGTGCCGGCTCGATACAGCCGAAGAAGTATCGATTTACGAGGCGGGCGGCGTGTTGCAGCGTTTTGCGCAGGATTTTCTGGAGTCGACGAAAGCCGCGGCTTGATGATTCGCCGCCGCGCGCTTTATGCTGCGCTTTTTTACCGCGTTCCTTGCCGCGCTCCTTGCGCAGCGAACGTGACGACGGAACAGGGCGATGCGGCCTCACGCGCCGCATCGCCCATCGTCGAAGAAGACCTCACCTCAGGACACTTTCATGGCCCACCTACCCCAGATCAAGATTCCGGCCACCTATATGCGCGGCGGCACCAGCAAGGGCGTGTTTTTCCGCCTTCAGGATTTGCCCGAGGCCGCGCAACAACCGGGCGCCGCGCGCGACGCGCTGCTGATGCGCGTGATCGGCAGTCCCGATCCGTACGGCAAGCAGATCGACGGCATGGGCGGGGCGACGTCGAGCACGAGCAAGACCGTCATCATCTCGCGCAGCAGCCGCCCCGATCACGACGTCGACTATCTGTTCGGGCAGGTGTCGATCGACAAGGCGTTCGTCGACTGGAGCGGCAATTGCGGCAATCTGTCGGCGGCGGTCGGACCGTTCGCGATTAGCGCGGGCCTCGTCGACGCGAGCCGCGTGCCGCGCGACGGCGTCGCGACCGTGCGCATCTGGCAGGCCAACATCGGCAAGACGATCGTCGCGCACGTGCCGGTGACGGGCGGCGCCGTGCAGGAAACCGGCGACTTCGAACTCGACGGCGTGACTTTTCCGGCGGCAGAGGTGCAGCTCGAATTCATGGACCCGGCCGCCGAGGAAGACGGCGCGGGCGGCGCGATGTTCCCGACCGGCAACCTCGTCGACGATCTCGACGTGCCCGGCGTCGGCACGCTGAAGGCGACGATGATCAACGCGGGCATTCCGACGATCTTCGTCGAGGCCGAGGCGATCGGCTACAAGGGCACTGAGTTGCAGGACGCGATCAATAGCGACGAAAAAGCGCTCGCGATGTTCGAGACCATCCGTGCGCACGGCGCATTGCGCATGGGGCTCATCAAGCATCTCGACGAGATCGCGACGCGCCAGCACACGCCGAAGGTCGCGTTCGTCGCGAAGCCGGCCGGCTATGTGGCGTCGAGCGGCAAGCCGGTGGGCGCGGGCGAGGTCGATCTGCTCGTGCGCGCCATGTCGATGGGCAAGCTGCATCACGCGATGATGGGTACGGCGGCCGTCGCGATCGGCACCGCCGCGGCGATCGCGGGCACGCTCGTGAATCGGGCTGCGGGCGGCGGCGCACGCGAATCGGTGCGCTTCGGGCATCCGTCGGGAACGCTGCGCGTGGGCGCGCAGGCGAGCCTCGAGCATGGCGAGTGGGTCGTGACGAAGGCGATGATGAGCCGCAGCGCGCGCGTGTTGATGGAGGGGTGGGTGAGGGTGCCGCAGCATGGATGACCGCGCCGATCGTGCAGATCGCGCAGTCATCGTCATCGCTATCGCTCAACTGCTTGGCACCTCGCTGTGGTTCAGCGCGAATGGCGCGATGCGCGATTTGCAGGTGGCCTGGCAATTGAGCGCATCCGGAATCGGCTGGCTCACGAATGCGGTACAAGCCGGTTTTATCGTCGGGACGCTACTCTCCGCGACCACCGGGCTCGCGGATCGCGTGTCGGCGAGCAAGGTGTTCGCCGTGTGCGGCGTGCTCGGCGCCGCGCTGAATGCGCTGTTTGCGCTGTGCAGCAGCGGGCTCGCTTCCGCGCTCGTGTTCCGCTTCGGCGTGGGTGTCGCGCTCGCGGGCATCTATCCGCTCGGGATGAAGCTGCTCGTCACGTGGGCTCCGCAGCGCGCCGCGCAGACGCTCGCGTTGCTCGTCGCGATGCTGACGCTCGGCACGGCGTCGGTGCATGCGATTCGCGCGTTGCTGTCGAGCGTGCCGTGGCAGACGGTGGTGCTGACGTCGTCGGTGCTCGCGGTGATCGGCGCGCTGCTGGTTTTTTCGCTCGGTGAAGGGCCACATGCGGGGCCACATGCGGGGCCGCATGCGCGACGCTCGGGCAACCGCCGCTTCGGTTTGTCGGCGGGAATCGGCGAGGTGGTGCGGATCAAGGAGTTTCGCGCGGCCGCGCTCGGCTATTTCGGGCACATGTGGGAGTTGTACGCGTTCTGGACGCTTACGCCGCTGCTCGTGCAGCGGGCTTTCGCGAGCGGTGCGCCTGTGTCCGCGAGCACCGTTGCGATGTGGTCGTTTTTGATCATCGCGATCGGCGCGCTCGGCTGCCTCGCTGGCGGCAGGTACAGCAAATCGGCCGGCAGCGCGCGCACGGCGGCGCTCGCGTTGACGATATCGGGCACGCTGTGCGCAATCTATCCGCTGACGAACACGCTCGGCACCGCCGCGCAGCTTGCGCTGCTGCTCGTGTGGGGTATCAGCGTGATCGCCGATTCGCCGCAATTCTCGGCGCTGTCGGTCAGGGCCTGTCCCGCCGACAAGATCGGCGGCGCGCTGACGTTGCAGAACAGCTTCGGGTTTTTTCTGTCAGCGTGCTCGATCCTGTGGTCGACGAGCGTTTATCACACGCTCGACGTGCGCGTGGCGTGGTTGCTGCTGCCTGGTCCGATCGTCGGCCTGATCGCGATGACACCGCTCTTGCGCAAGCGGCCGCGTTGGTGATCCCGCACGTCTGATTGCGGCCGCGTCGCGCTGGTTTATTTGCCGCCGTGCTTTTCCTGCCAGCGCTTCATGAACGCGATCTCGTCGTGCTGTGCCTTGATGATGTTGCGCGCGAGTTGCTTGATCTCCGGATCCTTGCCGTATTTCAATTCCGTCTGCGCCATTTCAATTGCGCCTTGATGATGCGGGATCATGTGGGCGACGAAGTCCCTGTCGGCGTCGCCCGTGTATTCGGGGGCGCTCATGTCATGCATCATGCGATCGTCGGCGGCCTTGAATGCCTGCGTCGAGTCGCTGGCATCGGCGTGCGCCGAACCCGGCATATCCATGCCGGGCATGCCCTGATGTTGCGCATGGGCCGGCATTGCCGCGACTGCGAAAGCGAAACCGCCGAACAAACAGAGAGCGCGAAAAGCGCGAAGGTTTTTCATATTGGATGTCCGTTGATAAAGGAGAGTCCCCGGTGCCGCTGCTACTGCGATGAAAGCGTTGAATCAGGCCCGGCGCGAAGGATGAAATCCCGCCGCCTCGATAGCCTCGATGAGCCGTTGCTCGGGCAGTGCCGAGGTGATTCTCGCGATTTTGACGGGCACGTCGATATCGATCTGTGCGGCCGGGTCGACGCGGTTGAGTGCATGTGCAACGGCTTTCGCACAGCCGCCGCAGGTCATGTCGGGAATGACGAGTTCCATTTTCTGGCTCCGTTGAGAAATCACGCCTCAATCGTGGACCTTCCTACAGTGGTAAGGTCAAGCGCGCGCCGGGATTATTTGCCGTTTGTGGTTCACGGCTCATGGTTCACGGTTCGTTGCGCGGGCTTGCGCGATTACACCGGACCGAATGCCGTGCCGGCAGGCGTATCGCGAGAATCCGGAGCGGGGCAGTGTGGCTGACGTGACGTTCAGGCCGGTCTCGCGAGGTCCGCGAAGCTGATGCTCGCCGCCGCGCAGGCTTGCGTGAATCCCTCGTCGTAGCTCGTGAAAAACACCGTGCGCGTTTTGCCGAGCGTTCTGAACAGATCGGCAAGTACGGCGCGTGCGGATGCATCGAGTCCGCCGGCCGGTTCATCGGCGATCAGCACGTGGGTTTCGCCCAGCGCGGCCGCGCTTAGAAACACCTTCTTGCGACTGCCGTACGACATCTGCTCGAAACGCTTGTCCAGATGCGGCGCGAGGCCGAAGCGCTCGGCGAGCGCGAGCACGTCGTCGGTGAGCGCCGTGCGTCTCGCCGACGCGACCTGCTGCAAATACTCGCGGCCGGTCTGATCCGGCCAGCTCATGCAGTCTTCGGGCACATAGGTGAGCACTGCTTGCGCGGCGGCTCGTGCGGTGCGCAGCGAATGACCGCCGAGCCACACATCGCCGGTATCGGCTTCGAGCGCACCGGCGAGGATGCCGAGCAACGTCGATTTACCGCTGCCGGACTCGTCGTTCAACGCGACGCATCCGGACGTCGTGTCGTAATGCAGTCCTTCGAAGAGGATGCGTTCGCTGTAGCGCTTGCTGAGGTTGTCGAATCGAAGCATGGTTGGAGCGGGAATGGCGGGTTCACGAAAGTGTAGCAGCGCGCGCCGCGTCATTCGTTCGCGGCGCTTGCAGCGGCTCTGCATCCGCATCCGCCGCCGCGTTTATCGCCGCATTTGTCGCCCCATTTCCTGCCTCATTTCCTGCCTCATTTTCCGCCTCATTTACAACCATACTCAGCATCGTTGCGCGGCCGGCGTCTCCAGCAAAAACTCCACCATCCTGTCGCACACGCGGCTGAACATCTGCGTGCCCGTCACCGTCGTACAGCCACGCGCGCGTGCCGCTTCGATCAGCGGCGTGAGCGGCGGCTTCGTCACCACGTCGCCGACGAACGTCGTAGCCGGCAAACGCGTGACGTCGACCGGCAGCGGATCGTCCGCGCGCATGCCAAGCGGTGAGGCGTTCACGACCACGTCATAGGTATGCGCCTGCACGCCGGCATCGACGCCGCGCGCTTCGCCCTGGCTGCCAAGGCTGCCTTGGGCGAGCGCATTGAGCCGCGCTGTCAGCGAATCGGTGCGCGCGGCATCGTTATCGCGCACGTCGAGCGAGCCGACGCCGCTCTGAATCAGCGCATGTCCGATCGCGGAACCCGCACCGCCCGCGCCTACCAGCAGCACACGCTTGCCGCGCAGCTCGCAGCCCGCCTCGACGAGCGCGGCGACAAAGCCCGTACCGTCGAACATGCCGCCGTGCCAGGCGCCGTCCGCGGTGCGGCGCAGCGTGTTGGCCGCGCCGAGGAACGCCGCCTCGGCGGAGAGCGTTGCGCAGTAGTTCGCGGCGCTGAATTTGTGCGGCACCGTGATGATGACGCCGTCGACGTTGCGCATCGGCGTGATGCCCGCGAAGAACGCGGGCAGGTCCGCGTGCGCCACATGAGCGGGGACCACGAGCGCGTCGCGGCCGGCCGCGCGCAACGCGGCGGTCACGCCGGACGGCGAGCGCACCTGCGCAATTGGATCACCGACGATGAAATAGACGCGCGTCGCGCCGCTCAGACCTGCATCGAGCGACGCGGAAAACGGAACCGTATGAGCTTGCTGCATCTTCGAATCTCCTGAAATGGGCGCCCGCCTGCACCGTGCACGATGCGGCGATCGTGTGCCGTCTGCCTGGGGGTGTTCAAAAAATTTTGCATTTTTGCTTTTTCAGAATAGTATTCCATTTTCAAAGAAAATTCTACGGTTTGCGGAAAGCTGGCGGAAAGCCGGAAATGGCGGAAATGGGCAAGCGCGAAGCCATCGGGCCGCAGCGGCCCGTTCATCGCCGGCGAAACGTGCGAGCACACAAGGAGCAGCAGATGGTGGAGACACTCAGCGGTTTGCAGCAGAACGAAACATTCGACGTCGCGGTGATCGGCGCGGGCGGAGCAGGCATGTCGGCGGCGCTGTTCGCCGCGATCGAGGGCGCGCGCGTGCTGCTCGTCGAGAGCACGGAGTATGTGGGCGGCACGACCGCCTATTCGGCCGGCACCACGTGGATACCGAATTCGCCGCACGGCCCGTCGGTCAATCCGCACGACAGCAACGCCAATGCCGAAGCCTTTCTGCGCCGCGCGGTCGGCGAGCGCAGCAACGACGCGTTGCGGCGCGCGTTCTTGCAGGCGGGGCCGCAGGCCGTCGCGCACATCGAGGCGAATTCGGACGTCAAGTATCGCGCGCGCCTGTTTCATCCGGACTATCTCTCGGAGCTCGAAGGCTCCACGCTGCGCGGCCGCGCGCTCGAGCCGCTCGCGTTCGACGGCCGCAAGCTTGGCCGCCACTTCGCGTTGATCCGTCCGCCGATTCCCGAGTTCACGGTGCTCGGCGGCATGATGGTCGATCGCGACGACGTCGCGCACCTGCTCAACATGACGAAGTCGTTCGGATCGCTGCGTCACGCGGTGAAGTTGCTTGCGCGTCATGCGCGGGACCGCATGAGCTGGCCGCGCGGCACGCGTCTCGTGATGGGCAATGCGCTGATCGGCCGGCTGCTTGCTTCGCTGCTCGCGCGCGACGTGACGGTGCTCGTGAGCACGAAGCTCGAAGCGTTGAGCACCAACGCAAGCGGCGGCGTCGACGGGATCACGCTGAGCCAGGGCGGGCAGCGGCGTCAGATCGCGGTGACAGGTGGCGTGATTCTCGCGAGCGGCGGCTTCAACCGGCATCCGCACCGGCGTCGCGCGATGCTGCCAGGTGCCGACCCTGCATGGTGTCCCGGCGCGCCGGGACATACGGGCGGCGCACAGGATCTCGCGCTCGCGGCCGGCGCGCGGTATGGCGAAGGTGCGCTCAGCAACGCGTTCTGGGCGCCGGTGTCGGTGCGCCGACGCAGCGACGGCACGAGCGCGGTGTTTCCGCATTTCATCATGGACCGCGGCAAGCCCGGCACGATCGTCGTCAATCGCGAAGGCCGGCGCTTCCTGAACGAAAACACGTCGTATCACCTGTTCGGCATCGCGATGCAGGACGCGCATCGCAAGACACCGTCGGTGCCCGCGTTTCTCGTCACGGATGCGGAGGGCTTGCGCAAATATGGGCTCGGCATGGTGCGGCCCGGCGGCAAGGGGCTGGAGCCGTTTCTCGCGGACGGCTATCTGACGCGCGGCGCGACGCTCGAAGAACTGGCGGCGAAGCTCGGCATCGATCCGGCGGGTCTCGCCGATAGCGTCGCGCGTATCAACGACTACGCGAAGACCGGTGTCGACCTGGATTTCCAGCGCGGCACGACCGACTATCAACGCGCCAACGGCGACGCGAACTGGCCAGGCCCGAACCCGTGCCTCGGCCCGATCGCACGCGCGCCGTTCTACGCGGTGCGGCTCTATCCCGGCGACATCGGCGCGGCGACCGGCCTCGTCAGCGATCACGAGGCCCGTGTGCTCGATCGCGGCGATCAGCCGATCGGCGGCCTCTACGCGTGCGGCAACGACATGCAATCGGTAATGGGCGGCGTTTATCCCGCTCCCGGCATTACGCTCGGGCCGGGGCTCGCGTTTGCCTATCTCGCGGGGCGCGACGCGGCGGCGCGCGCGAAGGCCGCGCAGAGCGAGGCCGCCGGTGCGCAGGCTTCGGCTTCGCCTGTGGCGCCCGTCGCGCGCGCTGCCGCGCAGCCGGTCAACGAAAAGATCGTCTGACGAACCAGGGGTGAGCCTGATGGAATAAATTAATAAAATGGAATAGTATTCAACAAATGAGTTGAAGCTGGTTTCTTTCCAACCGATGAAGCGAATGGCAATGAAGCACGAACCGATCCTCGAATGCGATGTGCTGGTGCTCGGCTCCGGCGCGGCCGGACTCTCGGCCGCGGTCACCGCGGCCACGCATGGGCTGCGCGTGATGGTGGCGGAAAAAGCCGACGTGTTCGGCGGCACGAGCGCGTGGTCGGGCGGCTGGATGTGGATTCCGGGCAATCCGCTGGCGAGGCGCGCGGGTATCGTCGAGGAATCCGAAGCATCGCGCACCTACCTGCGCAATGAACTCGGCACGCACTACGACGCGGCCAAGGTCGACGCGCTGCTCGATCATGGCCCGGCGATGATCGAGTTTTTCGAGCGCCATACGGCCGTGCGTTTTATCGACGGCAATCGCATTCCCGATTTTCATACGACGCCCGGCGCGATGAGCGGCGGCCGTTCGGTGTGCGCGATGCCGTTCGACGGCCGCGAACTGGGCCCGCTGATCGGGCGCTTGCGTCCGCCGCTCGACGTCGTTACGTTGAAGGGCATGGCGATCGCCTCGGGCCAGGACCTCGCGCATTTTTTCAACGCGACGCGCTCGCCGCGTTCGGCTATGTACGTGCTGCGCCGCCTCGCCGCATTCGCGGGGCACAAGCTGCGCCACGGCCGCTCGATGCGGCTCGTGAACGGCAATGCGCTGGTCGCGCGTCTGCTGAAGTCCGCGCATGATCGCGCGGTCGACCTGCGCAGCAATGCGAAAGCGGTTGCCTTGCTACGAGAGGGCGATGCTGAAACGGGCCGCGTGACAGGCGCGCGCGTCGAGATCGATGGCGTCGCGCACGAGGTGCATGCCACGCGCGGCGTGGTGCTGGCATGCGGCGGCTATCCGCACGACGTCGCGCGCCGCGCGCAAACCTTCGCTTATACGCGCTCGGGTCGCGAGCATTGGTCCGCCGCGCCGCTCACGAATACCGGCGACGGCATCCGGCTCGGCGAGGCCGCCGGCGCGCATTTCGATGCATCGCTCGAAACGCCCGCGGCGTGGGCGCCGGTGTCGCTCGTGCCACGCGGGAACGGCGAGCCGCCAGTTGCGTTTCCGCATCTGATCGAGCGCGCGAAGCCCGGTGTGATAGCGGTCACGCGTGGGGGGCAGCGTTTCGTCAACGAGGCTTCGTCGTATCACGACTTCATCAACGCGCTGATCGGCACGACGCCCGCGGGCGAGGAAGTCTGTGCGTGGCTGATCTGCGACCATCGCTTTCAGCGCCGTTACGGCCTCGGTTTTTCGAAGCCGTTTCCATTTCCGACTGGCCCGTATCGGCGTTCGGGCTATCTGCAACGTGCGGACAGTCTTGCCGCGCTGGCCGAGCAATGCGGCATCGATCCTCGCGGGCTCGAAGCGACCGTGACTGCCTACAACAGCTATGCGAAGGACGGCTTCGATCCGCAATTCCATAAAGGCTCGACGCCGTACAACCGCGTGCAGGGCGATGCGCGGCATGCGCCGAACCCCTGCATCGCACCGCTCGAACGCGGTCCGTTCTATGCGGTCAAGCTGCTGCCCGGCAGTCTCGGCACGTTCGCGGGTCTCGCCACCGATGCGGCCGCGCGCGTGCTCGACCACGCGGGTCGGCCGGTGCCGGGGCTTTACGCGGTCGGCAACGACAGCGCGAGCATGATGGGCGGCTGCTATCCGAGCGGCGGCATCACGCTCGGGCCCGCGATGACCTTCGGTTATCTCGCGGGTCTGGCGCTCGCGGGCATCACGCGGGCGGAGAGCACGCGACGAAGTGTGAGCGCGCAACGAGGGGCGCATGCGGTTCAGGCAACGCCAGGCGCGCAAGTCACGCCGAGCGCACAAACCACGCAAGGCGCACACGCCGTACCAACGGCACCAACGGCACCAACGGCACCAACGGCACAAGCCGTACTACAAACCGCACAAACCAAACCCACTCCGAATTCCACCATCCCATCACAAGGACGCATCTCATGACTCTCTACGACGTCGTCACGCTCACCGTGAAAATCGGCGCGAACGCGCAGGTTTTCGAAAGCATCCAGGCCCGCGGCGCAGCACCCGGCTCGAAGCTGCTCGGCTGCTGGTACTCCGATATCGGCGCGCTCGGGCAGGTGCTCGTGCTGCGCGGCTTCGATTCCGAAGCGGCTTTGATCGCCGAGCGCAAGCGTATGCTGCTCGAAGGCAATCCATTCGGTTGCGGCGAATTCATCACCGACGTGAAGATCGACAGCTATGCACTGTTTCCGTTCTTGCCGCCGATCGAGCCGGCCGTTCACGGCGGCATCTACGAGATGCGTGTCTACGGCACGAAGCTCGCGAGCTTGCAGCACACGATCGACGCATGGGAGAAGGCCGTGCCCGAGCGCACGCGGCGCTCGCCGCTCGTCGGCGCGATGTATGCGCTCGACGGCGCCGTGCCGCGTTTTCTGAACATCTGGCCGTATGCGAGCGTCGACGAACGTTCGCGGATTCGCGCCGAAGCGGTCAAGGACGGCATCTGGCCGCCGAAGGGCGGCCCGGCTCATCTGACGACGATGGAGTCGACGATCTGCGTGCCGGCGCCGTTTTCGCCGCTGCGCTGAGCGCGAATCCATCGAGACCCGGCGCTCACGAGACTCGCGATCCGCATCGCAAAGCATCGTAAATCCAGCAGTTCGGGAGAGGACATGACTCAACACAACTCGCGGGCGCTCTCGCTATCGGCGTTGACCGTGCTCGAACTGAGCCCGCCGCAGATGGTCGAGTGCGCAGCGCAGGCTGGCTACGACTACGTCGGGCTGCGCCTCGTGCCCGCCACCGATCACGAAGTGCGGCACGACATCATCGGCCCGACGGCGTTGAAGCGCGAAACGCTCGCGCGCTTGCGCGACACCGGCATCAAGGTGCTCGACGTCGAAATTCTGCGGCTCAAGCCCGACACCGATGTGAACGCATGGCAGCCGATGCTCGATGCCGCCGCCGAATTAGGCGCGCGCTACGTGCTAGTCGCGGGTAACGATCCCGACGAGACGCGCACTGCCGAGCGGCTCGCGCAACTGTGCGAGCTGGCTGAGCCGCGCGGCCTCGCGCCTTCGCTCGAACCGATGCCGTGGACCGATGTGAAGGACGTGACGCAAGGCGCGCGCATCGTGAAGGCGGCGGCACGGCGCAACACCGGGCTGATTGTCGATCCGCTTCACTTCGATCGCGCGGGCACGTCGGTGGAAACATTGCGGGCGTTGCCGCGCGAGTACTTCGGCTACGTGCAGTTCTGCGACGCGCCAGCCGAGCGTCCGGCCGATCTCGACACGCTGCTCTATCAGGCGCGGTGCGAGCGCATGATTCCGGGCGAGGGCGGTCTCGATCTCGCCGGCATTCTGCGCGCGCTGCCCGACCATCTACCGATCAGCCTCGAAGTGCCGATGCAGAAGTGGGCGCAAACCGCATCCGCGCTCGAGCGCGCACGCAGGCTGCGCGAGGCGGCGCTCGGTCTGCTCGAGCGTACTTACGCGGCGACGTAGGGTTACATCACGTGATGATATAAGCGCGCTTCGCCGCTTCGCTTCACAGTTCTGCTTCACAGCTTTATCACCCACGGCCGGTCCATTCAGAAAGCGCACGGCAAGGATGCGCGAAGGACCGGCTTTCCCAATCGATAACGACAAGAAGATCTGGAGACAGCATGGAACCTTCAATCAAGGCGCCGCGGCCGGACACGTCCGCCGCTCGCGCAATCGACGTGCAGCAGTGGTTCGACGAGCGGCCTGTCGGGCGCTTTCAGATTCTCGTGTTGCTGATGTGCATGTTCATCGTCACGCTCGATGGGCTCGACACCGTGATGGTCGGCTTTATCGCGCCGGCGTTGTCGAGCGCATGGGCGATTCCGCGCGATGCGCTCGGACCCGTGATGAGCGGCGGCCTGCTCGGTCTCGCGTTCGGTGCGCTGTGCGCGGGGCCGCTCGCGGACCGGCTCGGCCGCAAGACGGTGATGACCTGCGCGGTGTTGTTCTTCGGCGTGTGGAGCCTCGGCTCGGCGTTCGCGACGGGCATCGGCGAATTGACGGTGCTGCGTTTTCTGACCGGCCTCGGGCTCGGCGCGTCGATGCCGAATGCCGCCACGCTGATGGCCGAGTACGCGCCGCAGCGCTGCCGCGCGCTGATGGTGACGACCGTGTTCTGCGGCTTCACGCTCGGCGCGGCGGGCGGCGGTTTCGTCAGCGCATGGCTGATCGCGTCGCACGGCTGGCGCTCGGTGCTGATTCTGGGCGGCGTGCTGCCGATCCTCTACGTGCCGCTGATGATCCGCTTTCTGCCGGAATCGGCTCGCTTTCTCGCGTTGAAGGACACGCGGCGCGCGCGGCTCGTCACGGTGATGAACCGCATCGAGCGCGGTATCGCCGATCGGACGACGCGCTTCGCCGTGCATTCCACCGCGCACGAGACGCGGCGCGAGCGCAGCCCGGTGCGCCTGATCCTGTCGCGCGATTACGCGTTCGGCACGGTGATGCTATGGGTCTGCTATTTCGCCGGCCTGCTCACGGTGTATCTGCTCGGCAGCTGGCTGCCGACGCTGATTCGCGGCGCGGGCTTCACGCTCGCCGAAGCGGCGCTCGTCGGCGCGCTGTTCCAGGCGGGCGGCACGATCGGCTCGCTCGCGATCGGTTGGCTCATGGACCGCTTCAACCCGCATCGCGCGCTCGGCGCGACCGTGTTCGCGGGCGGCGTGCTCGCATGGGCGATGGGTCTGCCCGGCCACGGCATCGCGATGATCGCCGTGCTCGCGTTCTTCATGGGCTATTGCATGAACGGCTCCAACACCGGTTTTTGCGCGCTGGCCGCGGGTTCGTATCCGACGCGCATGCGCGCAACCGGCACGAGCTGGATGCTCGGCATCGGCCGCTTCGGCGGGATTGCGGGGGCGATGCTCGGCGCCGGGATGCTGCACGCGAACTGGGGCTTTAGCGAGGTGTTCACGTCGCTGGCATTGCCCGCGGCGGTTGGAGCGGCGGCGGTGCTGCTCAAGGGGGCGCGGCATCGCGGACCGCTCTTGCGCGTGAGCGCGGGAGTGGGGCACTGAGGGCACTGAAGAAGGGCGCCGAAGAAGGACACCGAGGCGGCCCCCAGCACGCGACAGACGCCCGGGCGTCCGTCGCGTGCTTGTATTCCGATGTTGAATCATGTTCTCATGTGGGATTCAAATCGAATGAGGCTGGATCATGGCGGGGAATCTCGAGCGGGCGCTGGCTATCATCGAATTGCTGGCGAAGCAGGGCGGCAGCATGCAGCTGGCGGCGATCGCCGATACGCTGAACATTCCGCGCAGCGGCACGCACCGGCTGCTCGCCGAGCTGAGCGACGAAGGCTACGTGCGGCAGGATGAGCACGGCGAATACGTGCTCGCGCTGAAGCTCGTGTCGCTCGGGCTGATGTGGTTGTCGACCGCGGGCGTGCTCGATATTTCACAGCCGGTGCTCGACCGGCTGGCGGCCGCGTCGGGCGAACTCGCGCGGCTCGGCGTGATCGAGGACGATCACATTACGTTCGTCGGCAAGGCGCAGGGCGCGCGCTCCGGCCTGCGCTACGACCCGGACATGGGCAGCCGCCCGCCGCTGCATTGCACCGCGAGCGGCCAGGCATGGCTCGCGACGATGAGCGACGAGGAAGCGCTCGAACTCGTGTCGCGCCAGGGCGGCATCGGCAAGGCGGGACAGCGCGGGCCGAAGGCGCCGAAGACGATCCAGCAGTTCCTGCAGGACCTGAACGGCGCGCGCAAGCGCGGCTACGGCGTCGCGAGCGAGACTTACGAGGCGGGCATGACGTCGATGGCGGCGGCGATCCGTCATCCGGTGACGGGGCTCGTGGTCGGCACCGTGAGCCTCGCGGGGCCGACGAGCCGTCTGCCGGACACGCGTCTGAAGGAATTGGCGCCCGCGCTGCTCGAAGCCGCGTCGGACATGAGCGGGGCTGCGCTGAGTTCACCGTATTTCAAGCGTGGTCCGCGCGCCGCGCCGGCGGCGGCCGCGGTGCAGCCGGTCGAGCCGAAGCGCAGGGGCCGTCCGCGCGCGGCGTGAGCGTGGCCTGCGCCGCACAGTAGGGGAACGGATCACCACCGGCCTGAGCGGGTTTCTCTGAAGACGAACCCTGGAGCCGCAACGCGCGTGCCGTGGTTGTGCGTTCGGACCTCAGACGCGCGAGTTCTATCAGAGCGGATGCGCGCCGGACAGCGTCTGCAAAACGCCCGATTTCCAGATCATCTGCGCGGCGGCGGCCAGCACGAACAGCAGAACCACCGCACGGAACACCGCGGGCGGCAAGCGGTCGCGCAGCGGCCGCGCGAGCAGGATGCCCGCGATCACAGGTACGCTCGCGCACACTGAAATCGCCAGATCGGTCCAGCTTGCCTGCGCGCCGCCGCTGAACGCAGCGACGAGCGTGATGATCGACACGACGAGGATGATCGCGATCTGCTTCGTGAACACCTTGCCGGTCGCGCCCGTTGCGATCAGATACATCGCGAGCAAGGGGCCGGGCACCGACGCGATGCTCTCCATCAGCGCGGCGCCGAATCCGAGCGCGAGTCCCGCGGGCTTCGCGCATGCCGGCGACAACGTCAGCCGGGGCGCGGCGAGCATCAACACGGCAGCGACCATCAGCAGCACGCCTGCCGCCGCCAGCGCGCGATGCGGCGCCAGCGAGATCAGCACCATCACCCCGACGAGATTGCCGATAACCGTGCCGATGAGCGGCGCGGCGATGCGCTTCATCGTCGGCAGCAGCTCGCCGCCTTCGAGCGCCTGCGGAATATTGCCGAGGATGATCGGCATCGACAGCAGCAGGACGGCTGCCTTGATCGGCAGGAAGTG
The DNA here is from genome assembly GCF_900177725.1 of Paraburkholderia susongensis. Lineage (GTDB taxonomy): Bacteria > Pseudomonadota > Gammaproteobacteria > Burkholderiales > Burkholderiaceae > Paraburkholderia > Paraburkholderia susongensis. The sequence continues at coordinate 17,003 of NZ_FXAT01000021.1, forward strand.
ACTCAGAATCGGCATCGCGACGAGCGGCACGCCGATGCTGACCACGCCTTTGACCATGCCGCCGATCAGCAACGCGGCAACGATGCCGATGAGCGCATAGAGATCGAGTGCTTGCAGGCTTGCGCCCAGCACGCCGTTGGCGAAAGTGAAATCAGGCATGGTGGCAATCCGCGAACCAGGCGCGCGGACCGGAGGACGGATGCCGCGCGAGGTCTGTTTTTATCGTTTGGCCGGATCGGCCGCGCGTGTTGCGCGGAGTGCGAAGCGGCCGGCTAGTGAGGGCGAATGATACCGTGGTTGGACATGAGCCGAGAGGAGGGCGAGCGCAGTTGTGGTCGCGCGAACCCGAAAGGCTGGGTGCGGTATTCGACGCTTATGCGACGTCGGATGAAGCGCGCGATAAATTTTATTTGTCGCGATGAAAAGGAATTTTTTGTTGGACGCCGATTTTTGGCGGCTGAACACTGCGCGCCACGCACATTACGGTTATCAATAATTCGACCACTTGCGGACAGCGGTTCGCGAAACGCGTTCGACGATATGACGAATACGGTTGGCCGCATGAAAACGCGGCGCCGTCGCTGCTCGATTCACCGAACCGCTGCATGGCTACGGCATGGATTTTCAGATCCGTTCCGGGCAAACAGCCGGTTGCATATGCATTTATAAATTTACCCATAACAGGAGGAAACAATGCCGGGAGCAGCGAGACCAATCAATGTTCGAGAATTTATCGATGAACGCGCAGTAAGTCCATTTCAATGGCTGGTCGGATTTTTAACGTTCGTCATGATCTCGCTGGACGGCTGGGACACCGTCATTATCGGCTTTGTCGTGCCGGAGTTAATCAAGGAATGGGGCGTCACCAAGCAGGCACTGGCTCCGGTACTAAGCGCCGCATTGTTCGGTCTTGCTGTGGGTGCTTTTGTCGGCGGTCCGGTGGCGGACCGGTTTGGACGCAAGCGCGTCCTCGTGGCAAGCGTTTTGGTTATCGGCCTGGGGACGCTTGCCACTGCGCACGCGCCATCTCTCGAGATAATGCTGCCGATCCGGTTCATCACGGGGCTCGGTCTCGGCGCGGTCATGCCGAACGTGGTGACCCTGTGGTCCGAGTACGTTCCGGAGCGTCGGCGCTCCTTCCTCGTGACCGTCGTGTACAGCGGGTTCACGGTGGGCGCCGCACTGTGCGGTTTCATCGCGGCCTGGATCATTCCCAGCTACGGATGGCGCACCATGCTCACGGTCGGCGGTGCGCTCGCGGTTCTTTGCGTGCCCGTCATGATGCTCTGGCTTCCCGAATCAGTGGCCTTCCTGACGGTCCAGAACAAGCGTCCTGACCTGATCGGCAAGATTCTTTCCGCTATCGGCCGCACGCGCCTGCCCGCCGACGCGCAGTTCTTCCTGCCGGCACAACCCAAGGTCAAAGGCGGCGCTATCGGAACAATCCTTTCGAGGCGCTATGTAGCCGGCACGGTACTCATCTGGCTTTGCTATTTCGTCGGCTTGTTCGTGCTTTATCTGCTTTACAGCTGGCTGCCCACCATGGCGAAAGAGGCGGGCTATACGAGTGCCCAAGGGGCAGTGATGGTGGGGTTTCTGAATTGGGGCGGCACACTGGGCTCGATCGCCATCGGCTGGCTGATGGACCGCTTCAACCGATACCTGACGGTCGCGGTGAGCTTTTGCATGGCGGCAGTTTCGCTCTGGGCAGTCCATAGCGTGGAGTCGACGTTTTGGGCCTTGCAGGTACTGGCCTTCGCCTGGGGATGGTTCATTCCGGGGACCAATACCGGCATGAACGCGTTGACGGCGCGCTTCTATCCGACCGTCGCCCGATCCACCGGCCTGAGCTGGATGCATGCGTTCGGGCGGTTCGGCGCCATTGGCAGCGCGTTTGCCGGCGCGGCAATTCTGAGTGCGGGACTGGGGCTCAGCCAGATTCTCCCGATCATGGCCGTGGCGCCGCTGACGGGTGCGGTCGCCGTGCTCATCATCGCAGGTCTCGTGAGGCGCTGGGCAATCGCTGACGAATCGGCGACGAAGACCGAGCCATCCACCACTGAAGTTTCGTCAAACGCCTGACGAGCGCCTGAACCAAAGGAACCGGGGCCTGAGATCGGGCCCCGGCACCTGGGCAGGTACGACGTGAGGGAGTCGTCGCCTCCGTCTCCAGCAACATGCGAGCTGGCCGCTCAAACGACATCGGAAGCCGCGTTATCCTTTTTCAACGAGCGCTTCTCATGCGACGCCAGTGAAGCAGGCATGCTCGAAGCCGCGGAATGCGCCGCCGCTTCCGCTGCATTCGCGGCCTTCGCCTTCACCACTTCAGCCGCATCTCCGCGCACCTTCAAGCGCAGAATCGGCTCCTCGATAAAGCGCCACGACAGCACCGCAATGCCCAGCGAAATCGCAAACGACGCGACGATGCCGAGCGCGTGCGCCCACATCGGCACCGTGCCGCCGAAGAACGCTTCGGCGTGGTGATTGCGCGTGAGATCGGGGATCAGGTTGTGATACAGATAGAAACCATAGCTGATGCGTCCAAGCGCGGCGAGCCAACTGGTTTGCAACACGCTGATAACCACCGCATGACGGCAGCACGCAATCGAACACACGAGCGCCGCGATGCCGATGCCGTATACGGTGCTGATCGCAGTGAACAGCAGCGGGTTGTCGAGCGCGCTCCACATCGGCTCGGCCGCGCACAAACCGGTCACGCCAACACTCAGCGCGAACAGCGTCAAGCCATGACCGAGCCACGCCTGCATGCGGCCATGATCGTTCGCGATCATCAGACCGCCCACACCGCCGAGCGCGAGCAGCCAGACATTGCTCAACGGGTGCGTGTAAATCGTGATCTCGTCCCAATGCGCGGCGCGCATGGCCAGTAATGCGGCGAGCCCGAGCGCGACGATCGCCCAGCATGCCGCGCGATGCCGCCGCACGGCGAGCAGCAGCAACAACGGCGCAACCACGAGATAAAACTGTTCCTCGATCGCGAGACTCCACAAATGCGAGTAGCGTCCGGGCCAGTAACGCAGTACCGAGCCAATCCAGAAGTTCGACAGATAGGCGAAATGAAACGGCATGCCGCCCGCGAGTTCGGGATTCGCGAAGCCGAATGCCATCAGCACGCACATCACGACGAGCATCAGGTAATAGATCGGAAAGATGCGTAAGGTGCGGCGAAACAGGAAGCGCCGGAGTTCGGTGCTGAAGCAGCTGCCGCCCGCTTCGATGCGCGCGCGCTGCGACGACAGAATACCGACGATCAGAAAGCCGCTCAGCGCGAAGAAGATCCACACGCCGAGATGACCCATCTCGCCGAAGTCGCCAAACAGCCGGTGCTGCAAAAACACCATCAACACGGCGAGCGCGCGCAAACCATCGAATCCGGCAATTCTGTTTTTCATAAACCTGGGTTCCGGAGTTCGAACACACAGGTGGCGCACGCGGCACGGCGGCGTGTGGCGGGAGCGGAGAGACCGGAGCATGCCGGCGACGACGATGCCGTGAAAGGCGGAAAGCGGCGAAAAAGCATGAAAACATCCTACGATGAAAAAAAGCGAAAAAAATCGCACTGCGTATTTAGCGTTTTTTTTCGTACCGGTTTTCCATTCATTACCGGACACGCTCGTATTTCAAGTAAGAAAGGCCGCAAAACTTTCTGCGCATCAAACAGGCATGCGCCAAGTATTACCGCTCGCCGACACTGGCATTTCAGATTGACTCTGTGAGAGCACGCGTTAAAGCAGGTTGTCAGCGCATATCGATGTCATGCGCGAAGCGGGTGGGAACGAATTATTCTTTTCGAGTTCGCAGAGCATATGGCCGCTTATCGTTGGCCGTTTCTGTCATCGCGCGCCGCTCGCGCGCATTCTTCGAGAAGCTGAATGGAAATCCGTCGTGGACGTTCTATAGAAGTCGATTTCTTCCGCGGTGTCGTATTGATCGTCATCGTGCTCGATCACATTCCAGGCAGCATGCTGTCGCATCTGATGCTGCACGCATACGCATTGTGCGACTCCGCCGAAGTGTTCGTGTTTCTCGGCGGCTATGCATCGGCGGCGGCGTATACGGCGGTGCTCGCACGTCGCGGCGAGAACGCGGCGAAAATGCGTTTCCTCAAACGCTGCTGGGAAATTTATCGCGCGTATCTGTTGACGGCCGTGTTGACGCTCGTGTCCGGCGCGGCTCTCGAACTGCTGAATCTGAACCGCCCGATGGTCGAGCTGACTGGCTGGCTGCCGTTCGCGCTGCAGCCGTGGCGCGAGGCGTTCGATATCCTGCTGTTGCGCCGCCAGCCGTATCTGTCGAGCGTGTTGCCGATGTACGTGATCTTCGCGCTATTCGTGCCGGTTGCCGTGCCGCTCGCGCGCCGCTCGACATGGCTCGCGCTCGCCGTGAGCGCCGCGGTCTGGGCATGCGCGCGGCCGCTCGCCGCGTTATTCAGCATTGACGATGTCGCCGGCTGGGCTTTTAATCCGTTTGCATGGCAGCTGATGTTCGTGCTCGGCATCGTGTGCCGCGTGCAACCCATCAGCGAACGCTTTCATGCGAGCGGCACCGCGCGCTGGCTGACGCATGTCGCGATAGTCGCGGTGCTGGCGTTCGCCATCGTCAAACTTTTCGTGTTGACGCAACCGCTGCCCGGCACACATAAACAGAATCTTTCGGTGGAACGTGTGATCAACTTTGCCGTTATCGCGTGGCTGGCCGCGCAGTTCGTGCGCACGGGCAGCATCGCCTGGCTCGCGCAGCGGCTACCCGCCGTCGTGACGGTGGGGCGCACCGGGCTCGTGTGCTTCGTCACGGGCACGCTCGTGTCGCTGGTCGTCGATACGGCGACGCCGCATACGTTCAATGGTTTTCGCGGCGTGCTGGTCGGACTCGGCGGCGATCTCGCCGCGATCGGCGCGCTGCTGATGATCGCGCGCGTCTGGAGCAGCTGGAAAGGCCGGCAGCGTGGCGTGTACGCCAACGGCGCGGGTTACGGATGACTCGGCGTGCCCGCCGCGCGCGTGCGGCGCGTATCGCGCACAGGCTCGCCGGAGTCGCGACGGCTGCGAGCCTCGGCGCGCTGCCGGGGCTTGCGATGCATCGCACGTCCGCCCAGGCGAAAGAAGCGCCGCTCGCGATGCACTGCGCGGAATTCGCGGGCGCGGTGCTTTCGCCCGAGCTGATCGCGTTGCCAACGGCCGGCGCGCAGATAGAGAGCGCGGCGATGATCGGCGCGACCGCGCCCGGCAATCAGCAAGGCGGCGAGTACTGCCGCATCACGGGCCGCATCAAGGCGCTCAATGCGACGACGCCCGATATCCGCTTCGATCTGAATCTGCCGCGCCGCTGGAACGGCCGCGCGTTGCAGATCGGCGGCGGCGGGTACAACGGCGTCGTGGTGAGCGGCACGGGCGTGATGCCGTTCTCGCCGGATCGCGCGCCGCTCGCGCAAGGCTATGCGACGTTCGGCGACGACTCGGGCCATGTCGGCGATTCCTCGCTTGCGGTGTTCGGCCTCGTCGACGAAGCGGTGACGAACTTCGGCTACGCGCACCTGAAGAAAACGCATGACGTTGCGCTTGCATTGATTGAGCGCGCTTATGGCAGCCTGCCGCAGCGCATGTATTTTGCCGGCGGCTCGACGGGCGGCCGTGAGGGCTACACCGTGATGCAGCGCTTTCCCGACGATTACGACGGTGTGATCGCCAATTCGCCCGCCCTCAATTTTTCCGGCGTGCGGCTGATCGGCGTAAAGCTCGGCCAGGCGGAGTACGGCAAGCCGGGGGGCTTCGTGCCGCCGGCGCTGCTCGAACGCGTCTATCAACGCACGCTCGCCGTATGCGACAAGCTCGATGGCGTGGCCGACGGTATCGTCAGCGACGTTGCCGCGTGCCGTGCGCACGAGGCGGAGATCATCGATTCGCTGCGTTGCGCGGCACCGGAATCCACGTATGCGCCGAGCCATGCATCGAGCCCTGCATCGAGCCACGCGGCGTCATACACGTCGTCATACACATCGCCGCGCGGCGAATGCCTGACCGATGCGCAACTCGCGACGCTGTTCGTGATGCGCGACGGTCTGTCCTTGCCTTATCGACTGGCGTGGGGCGTGAAAGGCTACCGCGGCTACAACGTCTTTCAGGGCACGCATCTGACCGGGACGCTCGGGCTTGCGCATGAGCCGCGGCGCCTGCCGGCGCCCACTTTCCGCGCGAACGGCTACCTGTTCGCGCAGGGCGACGGCTATCTGCGCTACTTCGTTGCGCGCGACGCGGACTTCGATTCGCTCGCGTTCGATCCGCAGCGGCCCGGCAGGTATCGCGCGCAACTTGTCGCGCTGTCGCGCACGATCGGCTCGATGAATCCCGACCTGTCGCGCTACATCTCGCACGGCGGCAAACTCATCACCGTGCAGGGCCTGGCCGATGAAGTGATCAGCCCGAATCAGACCATCGCCTATTACGAAGCGCTCGTCGCGCGTTTCGGCGCGGACCAGGTCAACGGCTTCATGCGGCTTTACATGGTGCCGGGTTTTCAACACGGCAACGGCGTGTTCATTCCCTCGGTGGATCTGCTCGGCGCGCTCGATAACTGGGTGACGCGCGGTGCGGCGCCCGAAACGCTGATTGCCACCGACATCGCGGCGGAGACGAACGGCCGCTCGCGGCCGTTGTGCCGCTATCCGGGGTTTCCGCGCTACATCGGCAAAGGCAACGTCAATCTGGCGAGCAGTTTTGCATGCGCTGAACCCTGAGCCGGGCGATTTTGCGTTGCAGCGAAACGGCCGCCGTGCCGCCGCCTCGCGCTGCACGCTTTCACACTTTCCATTACATTGCGGATGCGGCGCAGCGTTCGCGCCGCTTCCTCCAATCAGTTAGCGGTGTCGGCCATCGTCGAATCCATGCAACCAATCGTCTCGGTCACGAATCTGTCGAAAACCTATGCCAGCGGTTTTCAGGCACTGAAAAACATCAATCTGGCGATCCACCGTGGAGAAATCTTCGCTTTGCTCGGCCCGAACGGTGCGGGCAAGACCACGCTCATCAGCATCATTTGCGGCATCGTCAACGCGAGCGAAGGCAGCGTGACGGTGGACGGCCGCGATATCGTGACCGACTACCGCACGGCCCGCTCGCAGATCGGCCTCGTGCCGCAGGAGCTGACCACCGACGCGTTCGAAACCGTCTGGGCGACCGTCTCGTTCAGCCGGGGCCTGTTCGGCAAGCCGAAGAATCCGGCCTACGTCGAGAAGGTGCTGCGCGACCTCTCGCTCTGGGACAAGCGCAACAACAAGATCATGACGCTGTCGGGCGGCATGAAGCGCCGTGTGCTGATCGCCAAAGCCTTGTCGCACGAGCCGCGCGTGCTGTTTCTCGACGAGCCGACCGCCGGTGTCGACGTCGAGCTGCGGCGCGACATGTGGAAGCTCGTGCGCTCGCTCACGGGCAACGGCGTGACGATCATCCTCACCACGCACTACATCGAGGAAGCCGAGGAAATGGCTGATCGCATCGGCGTCATCAACGCGGGCGAGATCATACTCGTGGAAGACAAAACCGAGTTGATGCGCAAGCTCGGCAAGAAGCAGTTGACGCTGCAACTGGCGAATCCGCTCGACGACGTGCCGGCGTCGCTCGCGGGCTATGCGCTCGCGCTCGCGAAGGGCGGCAACGAGCTGATCTACACGTATGAGGGCGAGGGCGGCCGCACCGACATCATCGCGCTGCTCGAGTCGCTCGACGCCGCCGGCATCCGCTTCAAGGACCTGCACACCACGCAGAGTTCACTCGAAGACATTTTCGTGAGCCTGCTCCGGGGGAACCAATGAACATCCACGCAATGCGCGCAATCTACAAGTTCGAAATGGCGCGCACCTGGCGCACGCTGACGCAAAGCATCATCGCGCCGGTGCTTTCCACGTCGCTTTACTTCGTCGTGTTCGGCTCGGCGATCGGCTCGCGTATCAAGGAAGTGGAGGGCATCAGCTACGGCGCCTTCATCGTGCCGGGGCTCATCATGCTGTCGCTGCTGTCACAGAGCATCGCGAACGCGTCGTTCGGGATTTACTTTCCGCGCTTCACCGGCACGATCTACGAATTGCTGTCCGCGCCGGTGTCGTATCTCGAGATCGTCGTGAGCTATGTCGGCGCGGCGGCCACCAAGTCGATGCTGCTCGGGCTCATCATTCTCGCCACGGCGGGGCTGTTCGTGCCGCTGAAGATCCTGCATCCGTTCTGGATGGTGCTGTTTCTCGCGCTGACCGCGGTCACGTTCAGCCTGCTCGGCTTCATCATCGGGATCTGGGCGGACGGTTTCGAGAAGCTGCAACTCGTGCCGCTTCTGATCGTCACGCCGCTCACGTTCCTCGGCGGCAGCTTCTATTCGGTGAACATGCTGCCGCCGTTCTGGCGCGGCGTGACGCTGTTCAATCCGATCGTCTATCTGGTCAGCGGTTTTCGCTGGAGCTTTTTCGAGCTCGGCGACGTGGACGTGAAGCTCAGCCTCGGCATGACCTTGCTGTTTCTCGCGGTGTTCCTCGTGATCGTCGGCTGGATCTTCAAAACCGGCTACCGGTTGAAGAACTGAGCGCCGCCGAACGCGCCATGCGACACTGGCGCTCACCCTGACCACGGAGCCGGGAGTCACCATGTCCATTGATTCGAGTCTGATCGGGCGCAGCGCGTGCGAGGTCGTCGAGCTGTTGCGCGCCGAAGCGGTGAGTCCGCGTGATCTGCTCGACACGCTCGCCGCGCAGGTCGAGCGTGTCGAGCCGCAGGTCAATGCGTTGCCGACGCTGTGCTTCGAGCGCGCACACGCGCATGCCGACGCGCTGATGAAGAAGCCGGTTGCCGAGCGTGGCCTGTTGTGCGGCTTGCCGGTGCCGATCAAGGATCTCACCGACGTGGCCGGCGTGCGCACGACGCGCGGCTCGCTCGTCTACCGCGACCGCATTCCCGACACGTCCGACGCCGGCGTGACGCTGCTCGAAGCGCGCGGCGGCGTGGTCTACGCGAAGTCGAACACGCCGGAGTTCGGCTCGGGCGGTCATACGTACAACAGCGTGTTCGGCATCACGCGCAATCCATGGGACCTGTCGCGCTCGGCGGGCGGTTCGTCGGGCGGCGCGGCGGCCGCGCTCGCGTCGGGCACCGCGTGGGTCGCGCAAGGCTCGGACCTCGCGGGATCGCTGCGCACGCCGTCGGCATTCTGCGGCGTGGTCGGGCTGCGGCCGACGCCGGGGCGCGTGTCGTACGCACCGGCCGCCGATCCGTACGGCACGCTCGGCATCCACGGGCCGATGGCGCGCAACGTGACGGACGCGGCGCTGCTGCTCGACGCGATGTGCGGTGAAGTCGACGGCGCGCCGCTGTCGCTCGCGGAACCCGCCACGCCGTTTCTCGCGCATGCGCGCAGCCCGCGCCGTCCCGCGCGCGTCGCGTTCAGCGCGGGGCTCGGCATCGCGGCCGCCGAACCGGAAATCCTCGCGATCTGCCGCCGGACGATGGACCGGCTCGCGGCGGATGGCATCGGCGTCGATGAAAGCGACATCGATCTGAGCGCGGCCACGCAGGCGTTCCACACGCTGCGCGGCATCGCCTACGCGACGAATTACGAGGAGGTGCTCGCGCAGCATCGCGACGTGCTGAACCCCAACGTGATCTGGAACATCGAGTTCGGTCTGCGGCTGGATAACGCGGCGCTGCGTGCGGCACTGCGCACGCGCGCCGCGCTGTTCTACAAAATGAACGCGCTGTTGCAGCGCTACGACGTGCTGATTTGCCCGGCGTCGATCGTGCTGCCGTTTCCGGTCGAGGCGCGCGATATTCGCGAGGCGGCGGGCCGCCACTTCGACACGTACATCGACTGGCTCGCGATTACCTATGCGTTGACGCTGACCGGCATGCCGGTTATCGCGATTCCGTGCGGCATGAGCGCGAACGGTCTGCCGGTGGGTATCCAGATCGTCGGCAGGGCGCGTGGGGAGGCGGCGCTGCTGTCGGCGGCGCGGGCGATCGAGGAGATCATCGGCACATGGGCGGTTGGCAAACCACAGGTGTCCTGAGCATGTGAAAAAGGCGCGGCGGCATGATCCGCCGCCGCGCCTCCTGCAACCGCCCGCTACGACACATACCCCTGCGCGACGTTGATGAGCTGCACGCGATTGCGCACATTGAACAGTTGCCGCAAACGGCGCAGATGATAGTCGACGTTATGCGGCGACAGCCCGAGGAAATACGCGATTTCCTTGTCCCGCTGCCCCTGCACGACGGCCTTGAGCACCGCATGCTGAAGCTTGCTCAGCGCGACGCGCTGCTGCTCGGCGGGCGCAATGCCGATCACGCTTTTCGCGTGGGTCCAGATGAACTCGTGAATCGTGTGCGCGAACATGAGCGTTTCCGCGACGATCGATTCAGTCATCCAGCGCGGGTTGCCGATCTCCGAGTTGAAGCACAGGCTTGCGGAGAGCTCCGGCTCGGGCAGCGGCATCTGCGTGAGAATCCCGCTCTTGCGGCCAGTGGCTTCGAGCATGTCGATCAGATCGCCGAGCCGCTCGCTGCGCAGTTGCGCGCGCGGCAGGTCGGCGCGCATGTCGGCGGTATTCCACAGAAACGGCATACCGGTCGGCGAGGCGAGCGCGACGCGCGGGTCCAGCTCGAAATAGCGCTCGCGGAAATAGCGCGTGAGCCACGCCTGCGACTCGTAGCTCGTGAGCACGAACATCGTCTTGTGATGCGACGATGTGCGCGTGGCCGTATAGCTGAACGAATCGAAGCCCAGTTGCCTGATGCGCTGCCGCACGAACTCCATGCGGTCCTGCGCGCTGCCGAAACGTCCAAGCGGACTGATGAGCGGCGTGGTTCGGCGCGCCGCGGGCGACGGCGTGCCGATTTCCTCTTCGGTGAAGAGCGTGAGAAAGCCCGTGCGCGCCGCGCCGATCGCGGCGCGGCTGGATGCCTTCGATGCTTCAGCCGCGTGGGCTGATTTCACGGCGTGCCGCATGCCGGCCGGGTAAGCCGGTTGTGCGGATGCCGCTGGTGGGTATGCTGCCGACGCGTGCCCGGCTTCGCCTTGCGGCGAGCCGGTCAGCCAATGCGGCAGCGTATCGCATTCATGTTCCATGAAACGGTAGCTCCGGCGTTCGAAACGCGTGAAAGACGACAACCTCAATGATTAGCTATTTCCTGAAATGACGGTAGCCGGTTCCTTGCTATCATTTTTGCGATCTTGCGCTGACAGTGGACCGGCAACGCGATACGGCGGAGTTTCTTCTTGCATGTGGCACCTCCTTTGAAGGGATGTGATGGCACGAATTCCAAAGCTCACAACAACGCTTGCGTACGACCGCTACATGGCCGGCCAGAGACTGGTGTCGAGCGTGGATCGCGAGTGGCGGCATCTCGTGCTGCGCTCGTATCTCGAGCCGGCCAGGCAGGAACTGCTGGAGGCGCCCGGCCTGCGGGACCTCACCTTGATGACGCTCGCGAGCGGCGCCGAGCATCTCGAACGCAATCTGGGCGGACGCTGGGACAGCGCCGATATGCGCGTGAACGATCTGTGGTTCGTGCCGCCCGCGCCGGTGTCATGGCGCTGGCATTCGATCAGCGACGAGCCGCTGTCGACCGTTCATCTGCACATCGAGCGCGGCCTCGTCGACAGCGTCGCGCAGCAGATGGGGCTGGACGGATCACGCGAACTGAGATTCGGCGACGCGATGCGCTTTCACGATCCGCTGATTGCCGCGATGCTCGCCGCGTTGCATCGCGCCGCGCGCGATCCCGGCGATTCGCGTCTGTATGTCGATACGCTGGTTCACGCGCTTGCCGCGCATCTGCTGCAGTATTACTCGTGCGGCAGCGATGCGCATCGCGCCGGGCCGGCTCGGCCCGAACGGCTGGTGCCGCGCCGGATTCGCCGGGTGATCGACTACATCCGCGCCAATCTCGCCGAAGATCTGGCGATTGCCGAACTAGCCTCGCAGGCCGGTTTGAGCAGTTTTCATTTTGCGCGGGTGTTTCGCCGCGAGACGGGCGAGACGCCGCATCAGTTCGTTATGCGCTTACGGCTCGAGGAAGCGGCGAGACTGCTGCGCGCCACGGATCAAACCGTGCTGCAAATTGCGCTTGGGGTTGGTTTCGAGAATGCCAGTCATTTCTCCGTGCAGTTCAAGCGGGGCCATGGCGTGACGCCGCTCGCCTACCGGCTGCGCGGCTAGCGCGCGCTAGTACGCGCGGCTGATATGGATAGCGCGGCGGGTCCGCCGCGCTCGATCACGCGCGCGGCCGGCATGATCCGCCGAACTGCGCCAGCGAGCCGCTATCCAACGGGAATCACGCGGGAATCACGCACCTGCGCAGTGTGCGGTGCATTGCGCGGCTTGCAAACTACGAACTTTCGTGGCGGCGCGCGGCGGGCTCTGGCATGGCGCGGTGCGGCAAGCCTTTGCGGCCGGCCCGGCGCCGCATGCTTGCGGCGGGTCTGACTGGCCTGACCGAGGTGGGGGCGGCCGTATCGGCCGAAGCCTTGCATCTGGCGGGAGAATCAGACTCGCACCCCGCCGCATGAACGGGCAGGGTGCGCGCGACTTCACCTGGCTACTTTCACCTGAACAGCTTCATGGCCTGCGACAGCGTATTGATGACACCCCACGCGAGCGGAATCATCACGTAGAGCCAGAACACGGCGAGCTTCGCCTTGTTGGTCGGATGAGCGGTTTGAACGGTCGACATACGGATATCTCCTCACGCGCCCTTGGCGACTTGTGCATCGGTCATGTGGTGCCTGTCATCCACGCGCTTGACCAGCAGGTTGCAGATAAAGCCGATCACGAGCAGCACGGCCATGATGTGCACGGTCATCGTGTACGCGTCCGCCTTGGCGACGCCGTTCGCGACTTCATACGCGCGGATGTAATTGACGAGCACCGGACCGGCCACACCCGCCGCCGCCCACGCGGTCAGCAAACGCCCGTGAATGCCGCCGACGAACGCCGTGCCGAACATGTCCGCGAGATAGGCCGGCACCGTCGAGAAGCCGCCGCCGTACATCGACAGGATGATGCAGTACGTGAGTACGAAGAGGGCGATCTGTCCGCTCGCGGCGAAGCCCGGCACGAGGTAGTACAGCACCGCGCCGAGCGCGAAGAACACGAAGTAGGTGTTCTTGCGGCCGATCCAGTCCGACGCCGACGCCCACACGAAACGCCCGCCCATGTTGAAGAGCGACAGCAGGCCGACGAAGCCGGCCGCCGCGGCGGCCGTCACCGTGTTCTTGAAGCTCTCCTGAATCATCACCGAGGCCTGGCCGAGAATGCCGATGCCGGCTGTCACGTTCAGGAACAGCACGAGCCAGATCAGATAGAACTGCGGCGTTTTCAGCGCCTGGTCGATATGCACGTGATTGCGCGAGATCAGGCGGTGCTGCGTCGCCGCGGGCGGTGTCCAGCCGGCCGGCTTCCAGTCCGCGGGCGGCACGCGGATCGCGAGCGCGCCGATCGACATCGAGATGAAATAGACGATGCCGAGCACGATGAAGGTCTCGCTCACGCCGACGCTCGTCGCACTATGGAAGTGATTCATCAGCGCGACGGACAACGGCGCGGCGATCATCGCGCCGCCGCCGAAGCCCATGATCGCCATGCCGGTCGCCATGCCACGGCGGTCGGGAAACCAGCGGATCAGCGTCGACACCGGCGACACGTAACCGAGACCAAGCCCGATGCCGCCGATCACGCCGTAGCCGAGATAGAGCAGCACGATCTGATGCAGGTACACGCCGAGCGCGGACACGAGAAAGCCGCCGCCGAAGCAGCACGCGGCGGTAAACATCGTGCGGCGCGGGCCGACGTGTTCGAGCCACTTGCCGGCAAACGCGGCCGACAAACCGAGGAACACGATCGCGAGCGAGAAGATCCAGCCGAGCGCGGTCAGCGACCAGTCATCGGGCGCGGACTGCGTAATGCCGATCACTTTCGTGAGCGGTCCGTTGAACACCGAGAACGCGTACGCCTGGCCGATGCACAGATGCACCGCGAGCGCGGCGGGCGGCACCATCCAGCGCGAAAAACCGGGTTGCGCGATCGTGGCCTGTTTGGAAAAGAACGGGGCGGAACCTCGCTGGCCGCCCGGCTCGCTGATGCTGCTCATAGTCAGTCTCCTTTGTCGACCGAAGTCAGTGTCTTGGCGCTGACTCTGGTCCCATGTGATTTGTCGCGGTCGATCGGAGTGGGTGCTTTAGCGCCTCCTTTGGTCCCATGCACAGCACTTGCTCCGATTCCCTGCAAGATAGTTGTTGAAGGATTCTTCTGTTATCGGCGCTTCATACGTTTTCTTCAGGCGGCGTAGCGTAGCGCGCGCAGGCCATCGCGCTGTTTCCATATGTACTTTTATTTCATATGGCCTGGGCTCCCCACACCGGGACGTCCGCCTTGCACGACAATAGGACGCACATCGGGCGTTCGCAATATGAGACGCGACGACATAAGGTGTCATCCTGGTGAAAAGCCGCGGTCAGACGCGCGATTGCGCAAATGGTGGGAAACGAGCGCTTTTGGGAGGTAATGCCGGGAGATGAGGAAGATAGGGCGATAACGGTTTTACCGGCGCGGCGCAAGCGAACGCGCAAAAACGAACGCGCAAAAACAAACGCACAAAAACGAACGGACCGGTGCGGCAATTGCGCCGCGCCGGTCCGTTGCAACGTGACGGATTCGCGAGTCTCAGCCGATCTCGCGTCCGGTCTTCATGCGGGCCGCGACGAGCACCGAGATCAGGCAGCCGATCGCCAGATACGCAGCCACCGGATGCCACGAGCCGCCCGCGAAGCTGACCAGCGCCACCGCGATGAACGGCGTGAAGCCGCCGCCGACCACGCTCGCCACCTGATAGCCGACGCCCGCGCCGCTATAACGGTACTCGGTGCCGAACAGCTCGGTGAACATCGGCTGCTGCACGCTCACGACCATGTCGTGCGCGATGTTCGCGAGCATCACCGCGAAGACCACGATCCACACGGTCGAGCGCGCTTCGAGCGCGAGAAAGAACGGCACCGCGCTGAACATGCCGACCAGTGCGCCGATGATATACACGCGGCGGCGCCCGAAGCGGTCCGCGAGCCATGCGAAGCACGGAATCGTCACGCAGCTCAGTGCGCCGACGATGAAACCGATGGTCAGGAAGAATTCGCGCGGCATGTGCAGGTTCGCGGTCGAGTAGTTCAGCGCGAACGCGGTCACGATGTACATCGTGAACAGTTCGGCGAGACGCAGCGCGATGATGAGCAGGAACGCCTTCGGGTGGCGCAGCAGCGCCTCGACGATCGGCAGGCGCACGCTGTGCTCGCCGCGCTGGCCGACTTTCTCGACGAACTCCTTCGACTCTTCCATGCTCGAGCGGATCCACAGTGCGATCAGCACGAGCACCACGCTGAACAGGAACGGCAGACGCCAGCCCCAGTTGAGAAACGCGGCGTTGTCCATCGAGCGGCTGATCAGCGCGACGAGCCCGGTGGACAACACGAGCCCGACGCCGTAGCCGACCTGCACACCGCTGCTGTAGAACGCCTTCTTTTTCTCGGGCGCGCTTTCGACCGCCATCAGCGCCGCGCCGCCCCACTCGCCGCCGACCGCGAAGCCCTGGATCGCGCGCAGCGTCACGAGCAGCACGGGCGCCCACCAGCCGATCGACGAGAACGCGGGCAGCAGGCCGATCGCGGCGGTGGAGAGACCCATCATCATGACCGTGAGCACGAGCATGCGCTTGCGCCCGAGCCGGTCGCCGTAGTGGCCGAACACGAAGCCGCCGAGCGGGCGGAACAGGAAGCCGACGCCGAAAGTCGCGAATGCGGCGAGCGTGCCCATCGCCGGGCTCACGGCCGGGAAGAACTCGGCGTTGAACACGAGTGCGGCGACGATGCCGTACAGCAGGAAGTCGTACCAGTCGACCACGGCGCCGATGAAGCTGCCGAGCGCCGCCTTGCGCGCCTGACTGCGCGCATTGCGGTGGGTGGCCGTGTGGGTCTGGGGGTGGGTCGTGCTCATCATGTGTCCTTTGTCGGCCAGAGTGAGTGCTTTAACTGAGTGCTTTAGCACTGACTCCGGTCTCATGCAGGATGGTTGCTAGATTCTCGGGATTGCCGGTGCGGATCGCGCGGTGCCGGCAGGGCGCCCGACACATTCGATCCGTGGCAGGATGTCCGGAAGGTTAATGACGCGCGGCGGATCTCACAATCCGCGTGAGGGTGAATTTGCGCGATCATCGCACGCGCCTGCGCGCATATCGCGCGTTTTGCGCGTTTACACCAAGCGGTGGCGGGGGATCGACGCAGCGAACCCGTGACGGCCGCCGCGTGCTAACGTGAGGAGTGAGGTGAGAAATACGCTGAGAGTACGGTCCTAAAAACAACATGTATTGATATACTACATACGGAATATTGAAAAATGCGGCGTCGCAGCATATGATTGAGGGATTCGCTTCCTCAATCGTCCGGAGTTACACGTGGAATTTGTGCCTCTCGTGCTGTTCGCCATTGCTGTCGTGGGTTTGGGCGCTGCCGCTACCGTTTTGCTGACCGACGGGATTCCCGCGCGGATCTCGGAACTTGCATCGCAACATGGCCGCTTCATCGGCCTGGGCGAGCAATGCGGCCAAGCGGCGCCGGCGTCGGCGCCGTATCGCGCACATGTTCAAGCAGAGGCGATGAATGTCGTCAGAACTTCAAACTGAAACAGTGGCCACCCCATTGACCCTGTCATTGCAGCCGATCGGCGCGAGCGTTAGCTTGCGCGATCAGGCCTATGCCATGCTGCGCCAGGCGATCGCCGACGCGGATATATACCAGAATCGCGACGAAATCCGCCTCGACGAGCGCGTGCTCAGCGAGTCGCTCGGCGTGAGCCGCACGCCGGTGCGCGAGGCGATGACGTTGCTCGAACAGGAAGGCTTCCTGCGCATGGTGCCGCGGCGCGGCATTTACATCGTGCGCAAGAGCAAGCGTGAAATCGTCGAGATGATCCAGATGTGGGCCGCGCTCGAAAGCATGGCCGCGCGCCTCGCCACGTTGCATGCGACCGACGAGGAAATCGGGCGCCTGCGCCACATGTTCGATAATTTCCGCGACACGACGCCGGCCGAGCATATCGCCGAGTATTCGGACGCGAACATCGCATTTCATCAGGCGATCGTCGAGCTGTCGAAGTCGCAGATCATTCTCGACACGATCAAGAACATCTTCATCCACGTGCGCGCGATCCGGCGCATGACCATCTCGCAGAGCGACCGGGCGGCGCGTTCGATCGTCGATCATCTGCGCATCATCGAGGCGCTGGAGAAGCGCGATACCGAACTGGCCGAGCGGCTGACGCGCCAGCATTCGCTCGACCTCGCGGCTTTCGTCGAGGCGAACTGCGATTTTCTCGATTGAGCGGATAAGTCACCGGTAACCTGTTTGACGGATTGAAGGCCCGCGACGTGGAAGCGTCGCGGGCTTTTTTGTTTGCGCGCCGCACGGCACGGCATCGCCGCGTGCGGTGCAGCATGAGCAGATACCGGATAAACCCGACCTTGACGGCCCGAGAAATGTGGTATGTGATATATCAACAATGCTCGATGCTGAGTGCGACCCAGTGTTTTCCCTTGGAATCGATGCCTTTGCGGCCGCAATTTGGCCGCATAGCCTTAGCTGGCAAAGCTTGAGAAGCAAAGACCTTCCGCCATTGCATCTTGAAACTGAGCTTGATTGAGTTTGATATATCACATACGGTATGTGAGTCGGCGAAGCGAGATGTAGGCGATGGCGGGCGCGTAGCGATGCGGATGCGTCCGTCGATAACCGTTGCACAACTGATTGACGAGGAGACGACTATGTCCGCAGTTGTTTCATCCCCGAGCCCGGCCACGGGCAGCACGACCGCCGACGACACGCTCAGGCAGAAAACGCGCAACGCCGGTGTCATCTCGGGTGGCCATCTGGTCGCGAAGGCGCTGAAAAACGAAGGGGTCGACACGATCTTCACGCTGTGCGGCGGCCACATCATCGATATCTACGACGGTTGCGTCGACGAGGGCATCCGCATCATCGACGTGCGCCACGAGCAGGTCGCCGCGCACGCGGCCGACGGCTACGCGCGCCAGACCGGCAAGCTTGGCTGCGTGGTCACGACCGCGGGCCCCGGCTGCACGAACGCGGTGACCGGCATCGCCACCGCGTTCCGCTCGGAGAGCCCGATCCTGCACATCGGCGGGCAGGGGGCGTTGAGTCAGCACAAGATGGGTTCGCTGCAGGATCTGCCGCACGTCGACATCATGGCGCCGATCACGAAATTCGCCGCGAGCGTGCCGAGCACCGAACGGGTCGCGGACATGATCTCGATGGCCGCGCGCGAATGCTTCAATGGCGCGCCCGGTCCGGCTTACCTCGAGATTCCGCGCGACGTGCTCGATCGCGAAGTCGACGTGACGCGCGCCGTCGTGCCGCAGCCGGGCCACTATCGCGCGTCGACGAAATCGGTCGGCGACCCGCGCGACATCGAAAAACTCGCGGACATTCTCGTCGATGCGGAGCGGCCGGCGATCCTGTACGGCCAGCAGGTGTGGACCGCGCGCGGTCATGAAGAAGCGATTGCGCTTCTGCGCGGCATCGACGTACCCGGCTATTTCAACGGCGCGAGCCGCGGGCTATTGCCGCCGGGCGATCCGCACCATTTCGACCGCACGCGATCACAGGCGTTTGCGAATGCCGACGTGCTGATCGTCGTGGGCACACCGTTCGATTTCCGTATGGGTTACGGCCGGCGCATCAGCAAGGAGCTGACGCTCGTGCAGATTGATATGGATTACCGAACAGTTGGTAAGAATCGCGATATCGATCTCGGTCTTGTCGGCGATCCGGGCGCTATTCTCGCCGCGGTGCTGCAGGCCGCGAGCGGCCGCCTCAAAGACGACAGGCGTCAATCGCGCCGCAAATGGATGGCGCAGTTGCGCGATGCCGAGGCCACCGCGACCGAAAAACTGATGCCGCTGTTCAGATCGGATAGCACACCGATTCATCCGTACCGCGTCGCGTACGAACTCAACGAATTCCTCTCCGACGACACGATCTACATCGGCGACGGCGGCGACGTCGTGACGATCTCCGCGCAGGCGGTGCGCCCGCGCCGTCCCGGACAATGGATGGACCCGGGCGCGCTCGGCTCGCTCGGCGTCGGCACCGGCTTCGCGCTCGCGGCGAAGCTCGCGCATCCGCACAAGGAAGTGCTCTGCTATTACGGCGACGGCTCGTTCGGCATGACCGCGTTCGACATGGAAACCGCGAACCGCTTCGGCGCGCCGTATCTCGCGGTGATCGGCAACAACTCGGCGATGAACCAGATCCGTTACGGCCAGCTTGCCAAATACGGTGAAGAGCGCGGCAACGTCGGCAATCTGCTCGGCGACGTGCCGTTCAGCAAGTTCGCCGAAATGCTCGGCGGCCACGGCGAGGAAGTGCGCGATCCCGCGCAGATCGCCGGCGCATTGCAACGCGCGCGCGAAGCGATTCATCGCACGGGCCGCTCGGCGGTCGTGAACATCTGGGTCGACCCGCGCGAATACGCACCGGGCACGAAGAACCAGACCATGTACAAATAAGACTCATCCTTCAGGAGAAACGACATGGCGAAGGCACTCGACGGTGTGCGCATCCTCGATTTCACGCATGTGCAATCAGGGCCGACCTGCACGCAATTGCTCGCATGGTTCGGCGCGGATGTCATCAAGGTGGAGCGGGCGGGAGCGGGCGATATCACGCGCGAGCAATTGCGCGACATTCCCGACGTGGACAGCCTCTATTTCACGATGCTCAATCACAACAAGCGTTCGGTCACGATCGACACGAAAAATCCGGAAGGCAAGCAGGTACTCGAAGCGCTGATCCAGAAATGCGATGTACTGGTCGAGAACTTCGCGCCTGGCGCGCTCGATCGCATGGGCTTCACGTGGGAGCGGATTCAGGAGCTCAATCCGCGCATGATCGTCGCGTCGGTGAAGGGCTTCGGCCCCGGCCCCTACGAAGACTGCAAGGTCTACGAGAACGTCGCGCAATGTGCGGGCGGCGCGGCGTCGACCACGGGCTTCGATGATGGGCCACCGGTCGTGACCGGCGCGCAGATCGGCGACAGCGGCACGGGTCTGCATCTCGCTCTCGGTATCGTCACCGCGCTGTATCAGCGTACACATAGCGGACGCGGCCAGCGCGTGCTCGCCGCGATGCAGGACGGCGTGCTCAATCTGTGCCGCGTGAAATTGCGCGACCAGCAACGGCTCGATCGCACTGGCGTGATGAAGGAATACCCGCAATATCCGAACGGGAAGTTCGGCGAAGCGGTGCCGCGCTCGGGCAATGCGTCGGGCGGCGGCCAGCCGGGCTGGATTCTCAAATGCAAAGGCTGGGAGACGGATCCGAACGCGTATATCTATTTCATCACGCAGGCGCCCGTGTGGGCGAAGATCTGCAACGTGATCGGCAAGGAAGAGTGGGCCACCGACCCCGACTACGCGACGGCGTCCGCGCGTCTGCCGCGCCTGAAGGATATCTTCGCCGAAATCGAGCGCTGGACGATGACGAAGACCAAGTTCGAGGCGATGCAGATTCTCAACAAGTACGATATTCCGTGCGGCCCGATCCTCTCGATGAAGGAAATCGCCGAGGAGCCGTCGCTGCGCAAAACCGGCACGATCGTCGAAGTGGATCATCCGATGCGCGGCAAGTATCTGACAGTTGGCAATCCTATCAAACTGTCCGATAGCCCCACTGAGGTCAAACGCTCGCCGCTGCTCGGCGAACATACGGACGAAGTGATGGCGGAACTCGGCTATTCGCCCGAGCAGATCAGCGCGCTGCGCACGGCTGGCGCAATCTAGAGGTGCTCGAGGAGCGAGGTATGGATACGTGGATGCGGTTCATGTCGAGTGATGGCAGCATTGTGTTCGGCCGGGTCGAAGGCGCTTATCTGCACGAGTACGAAGGTCTCGCGCAGCCGGTGCCGACCGGCGCGGTGCTGTCGTTGCGTGCCTTGACGCCGCTTGCGCCCTGCGCGCCCGGCAAGATCGTTGCGCTGTGGAACAACTATCACGGGCTCGCCGCGAAGCTCGGCAAGCCCGTGCCCACGCATCCGCTTTTTCTGCTGAAGCCGGCGGCCTCGGTCATCGGCACGGGCGAGCCGATACGAAGACCGGGCAGCTATGCGGGCAAGATCGTCTACGAGGGCGAGCTAGGCATCGTGATCGGGCAGCGTTGCCGCGACGTCGATGTGCAGCAGGCCGAGCAGGCGATCTTCGGCTATACGCTCGTTAATGACGTGACCGCTGCCGATCTGCTGACCGAGAATCCGCATTTCCCGCAATGGTGCCGCGCGAAAGGTTTCGATACGTTCTGCTGCATCGGGCCCGCGATCGTCTCCGGATTCGAGTGGCGCGACGCGCATCTCGTGACGATGCTCGATGGCGTCGAGCGGCAGAACTATCCGCTTGCCGATATGGTTTTTTCGCCCGCCGAGCAGGTGAGTCTGATTTCGCAGGATCTCACGCTCGAACCCGGCGACGTGATTGCGTGCGGGACGTCGGTGGGCGTCGGGTCGATCAGGGAAGGCGCGACGGTGTCGATTACGATCGACGGAATCGGCACGCTTACCAATACGTTGATTGCCGGCACTCCAGACGGAGCACCGGCTGCTGCGCAGGAACGCTCGGGCGCTACCGCGAACGCCGTTTGAGAGCGCGCTTGAAGCATTCCATCGGCCTCGTGCCTATGCATCGCATCACGGAGGATCACGCATGCCGCAAGCCTGTGAGCGTACCGTGTGGATGGGCGTATTGTTTTCGCTCGCGGTGGCCGTTGCCGCTGCGTTGGTTGCCGTGCTGATGGTTGCGTTGGTCGCGCTCGGACATCGGCAATTCAAATGGCACTCGGGGCGCCGGCCTTACTGGTGCGCTCTCGCGTTGTCGGCGGTACTGGCTGGCATGTTCGCCGCGGGTCTTGGTGCGAGCAGTATGGTGGTCGACGCCGCAATGGCGGGAGCCGTATTCGGCGCGTGGCGCGTGCGCGAATGCAATCTGACGCGCTGGCCGGGACTCGTTGCCTTGCTCGGCAGCGGCATGGGCCTCGCGGTCGTTTCGGGTGGCATCGCGCGTTATCTGTCGGCGGCGGCGCGCGAGAACAGCGAGCGCGTCGAACTCTATGCGGCGGTATTTATCGGCGCGCTGATCTTTGCGACATCCGCGATTGCATTCTGCAAACTGCGCGGAGCATTGCAGTCCGATGCGGTGGCGCGTCCGGGCCACCACCTCGTCAATCTGCTCGCGATGCTGCTATGTGGTTGGCTCGGCTACGGTTTCGTGACCGAACAGGCGCAGCCGTTCGGACTCGCCGCATTGCTCGCCATGAGCGCGCTCGCGTCCGCCATGGGCGCACATCTGATGATCAGCCGCGAGTACTCGGGAAGTCATGCTGCCGCCAATGACGACGGCTGTACCTTGCACGTGCATGCATTCGCAGCGCGCAGCGATGGTCTGAGCGTCATCAGGCGAGACTTGCTGTCGAGTATCGAATGGCACGGCGGGGAAGAGCAGACGTGGGCGCTGCGCGACGTCGCCTCGGGCGTCGTGCGCGCGAGCGCTTATTCGCATCGTCGGGGCTTGCATGACGGCAGACGGGCGGAGAGCCGCGAGTGCGTTCGTGAATGTACTCGCAGACGGCTGGTTCATTTCATGACGCGTCCTTGAAGATGAATACATTCACGCAGGGAATGACGAATAGGATGTACAGCGGGAGGATGATCCTCCCGCCAGGCTCTTCATCAATCCGTGCGGTATGTCTAACGCGGTCAATCGTCAGCCACTGCGAATTCGCTGTAGTACTGCGTTTTTCTATGCAGGATCAGTTGCGCGAGGAAGTCGGCGTCGTATGCACGGTGCAGATGGCTGTGATAACGCTCGATGTACGCGGTGATACGAGCCAGTTCGCCGTTGAATTCCCTCAGCACGTCGAGCGTGGCGCGGTCCCAGCGAAACCGCAGACCGAGGTCGCTGAATGCCGCGTTGTATGCGCTCAGATGCGCGTCGTCGGGATGAGTTTCGCGATTCGCCGTTGTGCGAGCGGCGTGTGCGTCGGTGTGGGGGTTAACCGGAGCGTGGTTCATGATCGGCCTCCTCGGCTGGCAAGTGAAAGAACTCGCTTGCAGCATAGAAGTCTCGATCGATTTGCAATAGTTAAAGTTTTATTGGATTTTCATAGCCTATTGCTTATGTACGGTCAATTCCTTCACGCGCGTAATTTTCTCGATCAGATTCGCGCCTTCCTCCATCAGGAAGCGTTTGAAGGCGACCGCAACCGGCGGCAGACGTTTGTTCTTCCGGTGCACGACATACCAGTTGAGCATGACTGGAAAGCTTTCGACATCGAGCACGACCAGATGACTCAACTGCAATTCGAGGCTGATCGTATGCGCGGACAGGAATGCGATGCCCATTCCGGCAATCACGGCCTGCTTGATCGTCTCGGTGCTTTTGATCTCCATCGCGATCTTCAGGTTGGACAGACGTCCGGCAAAACCTTCTTCCATCGAATTCCACGTATCGGAGCCGCGTTCGCGCACGATAAACGCTTCGTTCGCCAATTGACTGAAGCGGATGTTGCGCTTGTGCGCAAGCGGATGCGAGGGCGCCGCGACGATCACATAGGGATGCGGCGCAAATGGTTCGTTGGTTGCATCGGTTTCATGCGGCGGACGCACCATGACCGCGAGGTCGGTTTGATTGGTCGCGAGTTGATGCAGCAGCTCTTCGCGGTTGTGCACCGCGAGATTCAGATCGACACCCGAATAGCGGCGCGTGAATTCGGCGAGGAGCCGCGGAAAGAAGTAGTCGCCGGCGCTGATTACCGCGACGTTGAGCTTGCCGCCCGAGACGCCCTTCAACTGACTCATCGCCTCGTCGACTTCGTGGAACTGCTGAATGATCGCCCGGCTGTAGTGGAGCATTTCGGTACCGGCCGGCGTCAGATAGATCTTTTTGCCGAGCTGCTCGAAAAGCGGCAGCCCGGCATGTTCTTCGAGTTGCCGGACCTGAGTCGAGACAGCGGGTTGTGTCAGATGCAGTTCCTCGGCAGCGCGCGAAAAACTCAGGTGACGCGCCACCGTTTCAAAGACCTTCAGTTGTCGCAGAGTGGCATTGCGCATCGTCATGGTCGATGTATAAGGGAATGTGAATCAACATAATAACAAACTTTAATTATTAGTAATTCAGCAATGACCCTAGCATGCAACTGATAAGAAGCGGAATTGTCACCGCACTACCTGTAGCTGTACCCGGATTCACGTGTGGATAGGCGGCGCAGCGGAATAAATAGGGGAAATAGCTTGTAAGGCTTACCGCCTGAGCAGCTAATTTGATAGGAATAAAGAAAGAAATTTCGTGAAAATTCGAGTCGGATGCATTGAAGAGGGTGGAATAAGGCAGTGCCAATTTCAATCTTCCAGAATGGCGAATTTCCTCGGGACACGACAATAAGGTGGGACACATCCAGCGCGGCGCGTTGGCCGGCTGCACTAAACAAATAGTGGAGACAAGGCTCATGGACAATATTACCCAGCAAGCGACGGCCGGCGTGTTCTGGCGGAACCGGTGGTGGCAGCTGGTCATCGGCATGGTGTGCATGGCGCTGGTGGCTAATCTGCAATATGCGTGGACGTTGTTCGTTGCGCCGATGAATGCAAGGCATCACTGGAGCGAAGCGTCCATCCAGCTTGCCTTCTCGATCTTCATTCTGACCGAGACATGGCTCGTGCCATTCGAAGGCTGGCTTGTCGATAAATTCGGCCCACGCCCAGTGGTCGCGGCCGGCGCGGTATGCGCAGGTCTTTCGTGGATTCTCAATTCATATGCGACGACGCTCGGCGTGCTGTACTTCTCCGCCGTGATCGGCGGCATGGGGGCGGGTGGCGTGTACGGCACGTGTGTCGGCAATGCCTTGAAGTGGTTTCCGGACCGGCGCGGTCTCGCCGCGGGGCTGACCGCGGCAGGCTTCGGTGCGGGCGCTGCGATCACGGTGATTCCGATCGCCAACATGATTACGCGCCACGGCTATGAGCAGGCGTTTTTCTTCTTCGGCATTTTGCAAGGCGTGAGCATTCTGCTGCTCGCGCTGTTATTGACGCGACCGACTTTGCGCCAGCAAGCCGGGCGCAAGAGCCGGTTGGCGATGTCGAAGGTCGATTTCACCGCACGCCAGATGATCAGGACGCCGGTGTTCTGGGTGATCTATGCGTCGTTCGTCGCGGTAGCGGCGGGTGGTCTCATGGCGACCGCGCAGATCGGCCCGATCGCGAAAGACTGGGGGCTCGCACGCATTCCGATGTCGTTTCTCGGCATGACGTTGCCGCTGCTTACCGTCACGCTATCGATCGACAACATATTCAACGGATTGACGCGTCCGTTGTGCGGCTTTCTTTCCGACAGGATCGGCCGTGAAAATACGATGTTCCTGATCTTTATCGGTGAAGGTCTGGCTCTGCTCGGCATGATGCAGTTCGGCAGCAACCCGTACGCGTTCATGACGTTTGCCGCGCTGATTTTCCTGTTCTGGGGGGAAATCTTCTCGATCTTCCCGGCGATTTGCGCCGATACGTTCGGCAGCAAGTATGCGACGGCCAATGCCGGCACCTTGTACACCGCGAAGGGCACGGCCTCGTTATTGGTGCCGATCGCGTCGCTGCTCGCGGCCACGGGCGGATGGAGTCTCGTTTTCACGGTCGCCGCCGTCATCACCATTGCGGCAGGCATCTCCGCGAAATTCATACTCGAGCCGATGCGCACGCGCTGGATCGAGTCGCACAATCAACCTCAGGGTGCGTTGGCCGTCGCGGGTCACGGCAACGGCAACGCGTCGCGGATGAGCCACTGGCCCGAGCAGAGCGGCGAATAGCGTGAACGGCGCAAGTTCGGATTCGACGTCATGAACGTTTCGTTGCAGCAACTCAAGGTGTTCGTCGCCGTCGCGCGCGAGCGGAGTTTCACGCGCGCGGCGCGCGAGTTCGATCTGACGCAATCGGCCGTGAGCCGTTGCGTGCGCGAACTCGAGGAAGCGGTCGAGTTGAAACTGTTCGACCGCACGACACGCCAGGTTGAACTGACGAATGCGGGCGCGAGTCTCGAACGAAGAATTGGCCGTCTGATCGACGAGTTGGAATTGACGCTGCTCGAAGAGCGTGCCGCTTATGACGGCCGCACCGGTGTCGTGGTGTTGGCGAGCAATCCGGTATTGTCGTCGAGCTGGGTGCCGCGGGCGCTTGCACGTTGCGCGTCGGCATTTCCCGACCTGATGGTATCGGTCAAAGATCAGCCTCAGAGCGGTGCGCTCGCGAGCGTCGCGCATGGTGAGGTGGACTTCGGCGTGGTGTCGCTGGCTTCGCCGGTTGAATCGATCGACAACCACCTGTTGCACGCGCAAGTGCTTTTCGCCACGCCAATGCACGCGGTGATACCGCCCACGCATCCGCTTGCACAACACGACAGCATTGCATGGCGCGCATTGCACGCATGGCCGCTGATTACGCTCAATGCCGACACAGGTATGCGCGCGGCGCTGGAACCGGCTTTTGCCGCAAGTGAATTGAAACGCAGGCCAATACAGGAGCTGGGGCACGTCGCGGCGGTATCGCGCATGGTCGAACTGGGTCTTGGCGTCGGCATATTGCCGGTCGATGCATATTGGCCTTCGCCGGGGTCAACGCTGGTGAGCCGGCCCCTGGTTCCTGAAACGACGCTGACCACGGTACTCGTGCATCGCAGGAACCGTTCCCTTCGTCCTAACGCGGCTGCCGCGTGGGCGCAATTTGCGGCATCGGCGAATGTGCCTTCGCACGCCGGCCGCGCCGGGATTTCCGTTGCGCAAGCGCTCAACCGCCCGTCCATTGCGCGAGGCGGTACTCTTTTGTCTGAACCCTAGATCTGGAGCCGAGCGAAGGCCGTTGTTCGATTCCGGTCTGCGATCGATGCTCCGCCAGTCAGCCACATCACTTCCTATTCAAGGAGCTTCATGATGGAAACCCAAACCGACCTCAGGCACCATGATCTGCTGATCGACGGCAAGCGCCTGCCGCCCGGCACCGGGGAATATTCCGTCGACATCAACCCGGCCACCGAGGAACCGATTGGGCTCGTCGCCCAGGGCAGCGCCGTCGACGTGGATGTCGCGGTGCATGCGGCACGCGCCGCATTGAAGGTATGGAACTCGATCCGGGCCGCCGAACGCGGCCGCATTCTGATGCGTCTCGCCGCGTTGATGCGCGCCAATCTCGAAGAACTCGCCGCGCTCGAAAGTCTCGACGGCGGCAAACCGATTGCGGCCGTGATGCGCCAGGATATTCCCGCTGCGATCGACACGGTCGAATACTACGCAGGCTGGTGCGACAAGATCAACGGCCAGGTGGTGCCGACGCGTCCCGATGCATTGACGTACACCTTGCGCGAGCCGGTAGGTGTGGTCGCCGCGATCGTCCCGTGGAATTTCCCGCTGATGATCGGTATGTGGAAGATCGCGCCCGCGCTCGCGTGCGGTTGCACGCTAATCGTCAAACCTGCTGAGATTACGCCGCTCACCGCATTGCGTATCGGCGAATTGGCACTCGAGGCGGGCGTTCCTCCCGGTGTGCTGAATATCGTCACTGGAAAAGGAAGTGTGGTGGGCAATGCATTGGTCGCACACCCCGGCATCGACAAGGTGACTTTCACCGGTTCGCCTTCGGTCGGGCGCGGCATTCTGCAGGGCGCGGCAGGCAATTTCAAGCGCGTCACGCTGGAGTTGGGCGGCAAATCGGCGAACGTGATTTTTCCTGACGCGAATCTCGACAATGCGGTGCGTGCCGCGGCATCCGGCATTTTCTTCAATACCGGGCAGGTGTGTTCCGCGGGTTCGCGCATTCTCGCGCATCGCGATGTGTATGACGAAGTGGTCGAACGTCTTGCCGCGCGTGCGAAGTCGATCAAGGTCGGCGATCCGTCGGTGCGCGAAACGTCGATGGGTCCGCTCATTTCCGCCGCGCAGATGAAGACCGTGCTCGGCTATGTCGATACCGGGCGCTCCGAAGGCGCATCGCTCGTGACGGGCGGCGCGCGTGTCGGCAACCGCGGCTTTTTCGTCGAGCCGACGGTGTTCGCCAACGTCGAGCATGAGATGCGTATTTCGCAGGAAGAAATCTTCGGTCCCGTGGCTAGCGTGATTCGCTTCAATGACGAAGCCGATGCAGTCAGGATTGCCAACGGCACGTTGTATAGTCTCGCCGCCGGCGTATGGAGCTCGGATATCAGCCGCGTGCATCGGGTTGCGCGAGATCTGAAAGCGGGCACCGTGTGGATCAATACTTATGGCTATACCGACGTGCGCCTGCCGTGGGGTGGTGCGGGTGATTCAGGTTTTGGCCGCGAGCACGGTGACGTGGCGATCGAGAACTTCACGGAGCCGAAGGCTGTATGGCTTGCGATCGATCAATAGTGAAGTGGAAGAAAGGATCGAGCGCAATGCGTTCGATCCTTTAGCCGGTATGGCGAGTAGAGAGCAGTTCGTGGCGCCGGTAGCGGATTAACTGCCCTGCAATGCCATCCGCTCACGCAGCTTGATCAACGCGAGCACCACGTCGATGGTAGGCGTGGGTTCCGCGACGAGGCGGCCCATTTCCTGCACGACCGTCAACAGCGGGTCGATTTCCATTGGCCGCCGGTTCTCCAGATCGACCAGCGTCGATGTCTTGTGCGCGCCAACCGCGCCCGCGCCGTCAATCCGCCTTTCCACATCGACACGAAAGTGCACGTCGAAGTGATCCGCAATGCGCTTTGCTTCGAGCATCATCGTGCGTGAAACCGCGCGGGTGCCAGGGTCGCTCGTGAGTACATCGAGCGTTGCGTGCGTCAATGCGCTGATCGGGTTGAAGCACAGATTGCCCCACAGCTTGAGCCAGATTTCGTCGCGGATGTTTTCGCGTATCGGGGCTTCGAAGCCTGCAGCCTGCATGATTTCGTGCAATTGCTGAATGCGCGGCGTGCGTTCGCCACTCGGCTCGCCGATCGGAAATTTCTTGCCATACACATGCTTGATGACGCCCGGCTCGACGATCTCGGCGGCGGGGTATAGCACGCAACCGATCGCGCGCTCAGGCCCAAGCTTCGTCCATTGGCTGCCGTCGGGGTCGACACTCGCGAGGCGTGTGCCGGCAAAGCGCCCGCCATGCTGATAGAAGTACCAATAGGGAATGCCGTTGACGCCGGTCACGATCGCCGTGTGTTTGCCGAGCAGGGGTTGCATCGAATCGACCACGCCGGGAAGCGAATGCGCTTTGAGCGTGACGATGACGAAATCCTGCACGCCGAGCTCGCGCGGGTCGGATGCGCACCGAACCGGCGCGCTGAACGTTTCGCCATTCATGATCAGGCGAGCGCCTTGTTCGCGCATTGCCGCCAGATGCGGGCCACGCGCGATGAAACTCACGTCCGCGCCGGCACGCGCCAATTGCACGCCGATCAAACCGCCAATCGCTCCCGCTCCGAAGATGCAGATCTTCATGATGTCGCTCCCATGACGATGAAAAGCCGTTTGCCCAGTGCAGCCGCATGTCCCGTATGCAGTTGCGGGTCACTCTTCGAGCATAAATTGGAGCAACGAAAGCCGATAGTTAAAGTTTCTCGGCCGATGCATTAGCTATTCGTTATGGAGCGCAGGTTGCAGCGTCGTTGTGGAAGGGCGATGGGATCGGGATGGGGGAGCGAGGAAATTGACAGGATTCAACGCCTCATACCCGCCGAACCAACAGGAAGCTCACACCGATAGCCGCCAGAAATCCTCCGCAGCAGCGATTGAACCAGCGGCGGATCTTCGCGCGCACCAGCCATTTGCCGAGATACATGCCGGCCCACGAGTACAACGCGATTGCGATCCATTCGAGCACCAGAAAACTCGCGCCGAGAGCGGCAAACTGCGGAAGTATGGGTTGCGCGACGTCGACGAATTGCGGCAGGAACGCGGTGAAAACCAGAATCGCTTTCGGGTTGCCGGCGGCCACGAGAAATTCCTGCCGCGCAATGCGGGCAAGCGCTGCGTCCTGCGATTGCGACGTGTCGATCGCGGGCGCTTCGCTGCGCCACAACTGAATGGCAAGCCAGATCAGATAAGCGGCGCCGGCCAGCTTGATCGCGAGAAAGATCCATTCGGATGCGTGCAGCACGACAGCGAGACCGGTGGCGGCGAGCATCAGCATCATCGCGAATGCGAGCAGGCGACCCGTGCCCCCGACGAACGCCTTCATGAAGCCGTGACGCGCTGCCACGTTGATGGAGAGCAGATTATTGGGCCCGGGTGCGAGATTGATAGCGAAGCAGGCGGGCAAAAAGAATAGCCAGGCAGTAACGGACATGACGGCTCGCATTCTGAACAGGAAGGGACGTACGTCGTGCGGCGGCAGATCGCGCGCAGTACTTTCAATAAGATTGTAGCGAAACTGCCGCGGACCTCCGCTGGGCACGCGTTCAGTTCACCGCCTTGATAAAGTCCGGATCGCCGATCAATGCATCGACACTTTGTTTCACCGTGTCTTCAATCGCGATCGTATTGCTCGTGAATTTCGGCGACTTCTGCTTCACGGTTCGGGAGGCCGTGAACATGACCTTCTGTGTCACTGCATCGGTGACCACGTAGCGCATCTTCAGTGTCCAGAGCGCTGGCGAGCGCGTGTCGTTCACCGTGAACGTTTCGATGCTGCCGCTCAGCACGCGCTTGCGGTCGTCAATGCGAAAACCGGCTATCCGCAGATTGTTCGCGACGCTGTTGCGCACGATCTGGTTGATATCGTCCTTGAGCACGATGCCGGTCATCGCCGTATTTTCGATGCGATTCGGCGAAACATGATCTGCGTGAGCGGGAAGATAGGCGAAGTTGCTGGCGGGGGCAACGCTGAGCGACCCCGTGCCGTGTGTTTTCACGTGCGTCGCGCTGCTATTGAGGCCGAACCACGACCAGGAGCAGGCGGATAGCATCAGCGGCAACACCACGGCGCCACAACGCTTGAGCACCACGGATATCAGCGCCGCATGCGCGCGATTCATGCGGGAGAAGGTGGTGATCGAAGCCAGAGAGGTCGCTCTTTTAAATGAAGTCATCCCGTTGGAGAACAGTATGGTAGCAGTGAGCCGGACTGTTGCCCGTGGGCCGGCAATCCCGTCCATCATACCTGGCTGCATTTGCGATGGATACGGGGGAGTACGCGCAAATGGCGCTCCCGCAAAGCGTGAGCGCATCACCATAATCGTTGCAAATGAGAACAATGTGAAAATCTGTTGTTATGCGCTCTCACGTGCCTTCACGTTTTCAACACTGAAAGCGCCAGGCTGATCAGAAGAAGCCTGCTTTTCCCTGTGTCATATCGATCAGCGCTCGCTTCGCATCCTCGATGGCGTTGGCGGGCACGCGCATCGTCATCTTCACCAGCATGCCATAGGCGCTTTCCAGCAGCGCGTAGCCCTCGGCATCCATCCATCGGCGTACTCTGGCTTCATCGGCATAAGTCAGTTCGACACTCAGCAAGACCTGCGCAATCCTCTCGATTCGCGGGGCGTCGAGCAGCGCCGATGCGATCGCATCGGTGTACGCGCGCACGAGGCCGCCCGCGCCGAGTTTTACGCCGCCGTAGTAGCGCACGACGGCGGCCAGCACACCGTCCAGATCGTGATGCCGCAGCACTTCGAGAATCGGCCGGCCCGCGGTGCCGGAAGGCTCACCGTCGTCGGACATGCCGGATTGGCCGCCCGCAAGCAGCGCCCAGCACACATGCGTCGCGGCCGGGTGTTCTTCGCGCAGACGCTGCAATTCAGCCATCGCCGCGTCGCGATCGGCGACCGGTATCGCATAGGCAATGAACCGGCTTTTGCGAATTTCGAGTTCCGCGCTGAGCGGCGCAGGCAGAGTATAGGTGGGCAAGGCAAAGACTTTAGTGGATGAAAAGAAGCGAGTTGCAAGCCGCGCTGTGCCCGTCATGGTAGCGGATCATCCCCGCTGTGCGTACGGCACGAAGTTTACGCGTTCGTCTACAATGGCCCGTTGAACGCGCATCCATTGACTCGATCCAGCGCGTGCGCAAGGAGACGACATGCTTGACCTATCCACGTTGGGGACTTTCGTTGCCGTCGTGCTCGGGCTTTTTCTGATTCCGGGCCCGGCCGTGCTGCTGGTTTTGACGCGCACCATGCACGGTGGACGCAAGGCCGGCATTCTCACCGGCCTCGGTATCGCAACGGGCGATTTCGTGCACGCGCTGGGTGCCGCAGTGGGTCTTTCCGCGCTGCTGATGACCTCCGCTCTCGCGTTCAACGCAGTGAAATTCGTCGGCGCCGCCTATCTCGTCTATCTGGGCATTCGCGCGTTGCGTGAGAAGCAGACGAGTCCAAATATGCCGGCCGTCGCGCCGGTGTCGGGTTCGAAGGCGTTTTTTCAGGCGATTCCCGCCGAAGTGCTGAATCCGAAGACCGCGCTGTTTTTTCTCGCGTTTTTGCCGCAATTCGTGCGTCCCGAACACGGCTCGACGTTTCTGCAGTTCACGATGCTCGGCTTGATTTTCGTGGGTATGAGCGCGCTCTATACGACGCTGATCGTGCTGACCATGCGCCCGCTGGGCAGGCTGGTCAAGCGCTTGACGTGGCTGACTCGCTGGCAGAACAAGATCATCGGCGTGCTGTTCATTTCGCTTGGCCTGCGCGTGGCCGTGCAAACGCGCTGAGCGTTCCGCGCGAGCGCTTGCCGCCGATCAGAGGAAGTTGCATTTCGTGCCGGATATTGCGGCGCGGTCCTGGCAAGCGGCCTTCGCGCGCATATTGCATCTGGCTTGTGTGTGAACTGTGCGTCTTTGCTCTTCGGCGCGGCTCTTTGGGAAAGACACGTTGTTCAGGCGAACAACACTGTATATATACACAGTGCAGTCTTTCCGACCTGTCTCGTGAATGAGAATGTGTCGTGCAGGTAGGGCGTGTGAACCCGCGTGAGCGGATTGCGGTGAGCTCAGGACAACGCGAGCAGAATCAGCGACGAAACGACGATGATGAAAAGACAGGTCGCGGTGAGCATGTCATACGGGTAGGTCATGGTCTGGCCGTCAGGATGTGAAGCGAAGGCGCCATCATAAGCAGAAGCGCTTCATGCAACTGTCAAGCTTTGCAAGGAGCGATGTCGCAGCATTCGCGGTATTCGCGAATTGCGTCGCACATGATTCGGGAGGCAGCAATGGGCGATGTCGCGTCTTCTCCGGTTTCTTCGTCAGTGCCGTCTGTTGATGCGACGGCACGCGCAATCGAGTTCTGGTTCGATTTCGGCAGCAACTACAGCTACCTGAGCATGATGCGCATCGAGGCGTTGGCGGCTGCACGAGGCGCGCGGATTCTCTGGCGTCCGTTCCTGCTGGGGCCGGTGTTTCGCAAGCTCGGCTTCGACAACTCGCCGTTCGTACTGCAGAAGGAAAAGGGCGCGTACGTATGGAAGGACATGGAACGGCAATGCCGCAAATACGGTATCGCGCTCACGCGCCCCAGCACCTTTCCGCGCGCCGCGCTGCTGGCGATGCGCGTGGCGTTGCTCGGTGCGCATGAACCGTGGATCGGCGCTTACTGCCGCAAGATCATGCAACTGAATTTCGCGGACGACCGCGACATCGGTTCGATCGACGTGGTGAGCGAAGCGCTCGACGCTCTCGGTCTGCCGGCGCAGCACCTCATTGCCGATGCGCAAAGTGATGCCAACAAACTACGCTTGCGCGAGCAGACCGAGGCAGCCATTGCCAAAGGCATTTTCGGTGCGCCGACGTTTTTTGTCGGCGGGGAAATGTTCTGGGGGAACGACCGCCTGGAGGATGCGCTGGACTACTGCCATTCGATGCCGGCGAGCGGCTAATGCGATGACGCGCTGCGCGTCGTAGAGCGAATTCGTAAAGCGGATTTCAGTCGGCTTGCTGGCAGAATCGGCGGCCCGGCACGTGGGAGACCACGGCCTGTGCGATTTCGAGTGGAGTGCTTTCGGCGGGAACGACGCGGCGGCTTGCTTCGGGCGTGTGTTTCATCGTCCATTCGACGAGCCGGTATGAACGGCCCCAAGGCGGTTGCAGCGGATCGGAGACTTTGCAGGAATGGATCTGGCGAGTCCATTCGTGGCCGGGCATGGTGCGCAGGTGCTCGAATACCATTTCTTCAACCATGGGTTGGCTCCTTGTTCTTCGCAGGCATGCGGTTCGCGGCGCGTTTTTTTGACATCCCGTGGGAGAAAAAGCGCCGCCGATGTTCTGGCGGCTCAACAGGGGATGGTTTTCGCCATACTTGCAGGGAAGAATTAAGCCAGCCTTAAGAAACGTCGCTCCAAACGTCACTTCATGCAAATGTGTGTAACGGCTTGTGAACGGTTTGTGAAGCGTGAGCTCAAACCCCCGGCGCATCGGGCGGCACGCCCAGCAATTGCAGCGCCCCGCCCGTGACCCCGCTGAACACCGGCCCCGCAACCGTGCCGCCGTAGAACGTCTTGCCGGCCGGATCGTCGATCATCACGGCGACGATCAGACGCGGGTCGCTCATCGGCGCCATGCCGACGAAAAGCGCGCGGTAGCGGTTTTTCGCATAGCCCGCGCCGATCTGCTTGCGCGCGGTGCCGGTCTTACCGCCGACGCGATAGCCTTCCACCACCGCCGCGCGTCCTGTACCGCCCGCGCCGGTCGCCATTTCGAGCATGTTGCGGATCGCCCGCGCGGTCGCCGGCGTGGTAACCGGCTGACCACGTTCGGCCGGGCGCGTGGCGTCGTCCGCGTCCACGTCCGCACCAGCCAGGGCGACGGGATCGCGCAGCAGGCTCACGCGCTGCAGCGTGCCGTCGCCGGCATACGCGGTGTAGACCTGCGCGATTTGCAAGAGCGACACCGACAGCCCATAGCCGTACGCCATCGTCGCCTGTTCGATCGGACGCCAGCGCTTGTACGGGCGCACCTTGCCGGCGGCCACGCCCGGAAAGGTCAATTCGGGCTTCGAGCCGAGCCCGTATTGCTGGTACTTGGTCCAGATCGTCTCGGCCGGCAGGTTCAGCGCAAGCTTCGCGAGCGCGATATTGCTCGACTTCTGCACCGCCTCGGCGACAGTCATCACACCGTGATTCGACGTGTCGTGAATCACGGCCGGGCCGATCCGATACCAGCCCGGCGCCGTATCGATGACGCTTTGCGGCCGCACCTTGCCCTCGTCGATCGAAAGCGCGACGACGAGCGGCTTGATCGTCGAGCCCGGCTCGAACGTGTCGATCACCGCACGGTTGCGCAACTGCCGGCCGGAGAGGCGCGCGCGGTCGTTCGGATCGAAGCTCGGGTAGTTCGCGAGCGCGAGAATCTCGCCGTTGCGCGCGTCGAGCACGACCACGCTGCCGGCTTCGGCATTGTGCTTCGCGATCGCTTCCTTCAGTTGCGTGTACGCAAGCTGCTGGATGCGCCGGTCGATCGTCAGGTGGATCGTGTCGCCGTTGCGCGCGGGCACGAGCGGCCGCGTCTCGGACACGACGCGGCCGAGCCGGTCGCGGATCACCTCGCGCTGGCCCGGCACGCCTTGCAGCCGTTCGTTGGCGGCGAGTTCGACGCCTTCCTGGCCGTTGTCCTCGATGTCGGTGAAGCCGACCACGTGCGCCGCCGATTCCCCTTCGGGATAAAAGCGCTTCGAATCGGCAATCTGCGTGATGCCGGTGAGCCCGAGCCGTGACAGATGCGCGGCGGTGTCGGCGTCGACCTGGCGCTTGAGCAGCACGAACGTGCGCTCGCCGTCGAGCCGCTTGCGCAACTCGGCGAGCGGCATCTCGAGCAGCTTCGAGAGCGGCGCGACCGCGCTTTCGTCGACGAGCTTCGGCGACGCCCAGATTTCGTAGGTCGCGAGGCTGACCGCGAGCATCGAGCCATTGCGATCGACGATCCGGCCGCGCGTCGCATCGAGCTCGAGGACGCGCTGATAGCGCTTCTGCCCCTGGTCGACGTAGAAGTCCTGGTTCACGACCTGCACCCAGAACGCGCGGCCCGCGAGCGCCGCGAACGCGCAGAACACCAGCAGCACGATGAATTTCGAGCGCCACGCGGGCAGGCGCGCGGCGAGTAGCGGGTTCTTCGCGACGGGCGCGTAGGGGTCGTGCGGTTGTGGTTTCTTCTTGTGGATCATGGGGGCGGATAACGGAGCTCTCGATTGAGCGAGGCCGCTGCACGACGAAGACCACGGGAACGACGAGGCCGACGCGCGCGGGCGGTGCGGATCGACGGTCGTTGCCGGTTGCGCGATCGCGAGGCGCCTCGGGCTGACAGCGAGGACCGTCGTTGCTGCATGATTGTAAATAAAACGTAATTTAATCGCGAGGATTATGCAAGGATGTGCGAGACGAGCGGCAGCAGCGTGAAGAGGAGGGACGTCGCAAAAGCCAACCAAAAAAACCGCGCGAATTTGCAAAATCCACGCGGCTGGCTCGTTCGATTGATGCGTCGACTCCGACGCGGCGTGTTGAAGAGGCGCTCCCTGCCTGTGGAGCGCCTTCTTTTGTGCGCACCCATTGCAGGCGCGGCTTCGAGAAGAACGAAGGGCGGCCTCGCCCAATCCGGAACGTCAGGCCGGCAACGCAAAGCTCGCGATTGCCTCGCGCAGCGCACCCACCTGGTCCCTCAGCGAATGCGCGGCCGCGGCAGCCTCTTCGACGAGCGCCGCGTTCTGCTGCGTGACCTGATCCATTTCGCCGACCGCGCGATTGACCTGCTCGATACCCGCGCTCTGTTCGCGCGACGCATGACTGATCTCTTCGAGAATTTCGTTGACGCGCCGCACCGATTGCACGATTTCGCCCATCGTCGCGCCCGCGTTGGAGACGAGCGCCGCGCCGGTTTCGACGGTATCGGTCGAGGTTTCGATGAGCGCCTTGATTTCCTTCGCGGCCGTCGCCGAGCGTTGCGCGAGGCTGCGCACTTCGGCGGCGACCACCGCGAAGCCGCGTCCCTGTTCGCCCGCGCGGGCTGCCTCGACGGCCGCGTTGAGCGCGAGGATGTTCGTCTGGAACGCAATGCCGTCGATCACGCCGATGATGTCGCCGATCTGCCGCGAACTCGTGGTGATCTCGCCCATCGTGCGCACTACGTCGTCGACCACGCGGCTGCCGCGCGTAGCGACCTCGGCCGCCTCGCTCGCGAGGTGCGCGGCCTGCATCGCGCTGTCCGCATTCTGCTTCACGTTGACCGTCATCTGATCCATGTTCGACGCGGTTTCCACGAGCGCTGCCGCCTGCTGCTCGGTGCGCTGCGACAGATCGGTGTTGCCCGCTGCGATCTCGTTCGCGCCGACGTTGATGTTCTCGGTGCCCTGACGCACGCGCGATACCGTATCGACGAGCCCCGCCTGCATCGTGCGCAGCGCGTGCAGCAGGCTGCTAGTGTCGTCGGGCGCGACCGGCACGTACGTCGCGAGATTGCCCTGCGCCATCAGTCGCGCGTGCTCGACGGCCGCTTCGAGATCGCCGCCGAGCGAGCGGCGCACGCTGCGCAACACGAGCAGCATCACGGCGGTGGCGAGTACGCCGAGCGTCACCGTGATCGCGAGCCAGCGCAACAGGTTGCGGTAGAACGCGCTTTGCACGTCGTCCATATACATGCCGGTCACGAGATACCAGTCCCACGGCGCGAAGCGCATCGAATAGCTCGTCTTCGCGACGGGCTTTTCGCTGCCGGGCTTGGCCCACAGATAATCGACGAAGCCGCCGCCGTCGCGATTGCCCGCGTTGACGATATCGACGAACAGGTGGTTGCCCGCCGGATCGGTGAACTGCGCGAGATTCTTGCCGACGAGCTCATGCTTGATCGGATGCATGAGCATGACCGGCTGCGAGTCGTTGATCGAAAGGTAGCCGTCGGTGCCGTAACGCATCGCCGACAGTGTCGCGAGTGCCTGCTTTTTCGCCTCGTCTTCGGAGAGCGCGTGCTGCTGGGCGAGCGCGTAGTAGCGGCCGACGATGTGGTTCGCCTGGTCGATCAGCGCGCGCAACTGGTCGCGCCGATCCGAGACCATCGAGGCGCGGTTCTGCCACGCGCCAAAGCCGCCGATCAGGATCAGACCGGCCCATAAAACGGCGATCATCAAGGCGAGTTTTCGGTTCAGAGTCATAGCGATGAGATTGGCTTTGGTAACGAAGTCGAGTGGATTGATGCCTGCCTGGTCTGTTTGCCGCTGATTGTGTTTACGGCATGCCGATGCGGCATTACAGGCAGGGGAAACCCGCTGTTTTGCCAGCTGGCTTATTTGTCTGATTCATAAGCGGATTTATTGGTGGTTTGGCGATGGCGTCATATCGGTTTTAGAAGGATGCGAAGTTTTGCGATTTAAAAAAGGATTTCTGGTGAACATTAGCGAATCCCGAATTAACGGGTGATCTCGCGCAAAGCGTGGAGATTCAAAATCTGCGCCGGCATCGTTATAAGTACCGTCATGAACATTGCCATAAATGGACGGATAACCCGCCGCGCCATGTCCAGCAAGCCTCGCATCAAGATTCCACAAAACGCCAAGCAAATCCAAAATATGGTTATATGAACGTTGATGCAAAAAATGACACATTTTTCCACTTAAGCGCAACGACGGAAAATCGCGGGGATTTCAAAAAGACCTATCAATAAAAATTCCGTTATAGTCGCCCTTTTCCAGTCGCCAGCCGGGCGCAGAAAAGCACCAATAAGCCCGCCATCAGGAGCACAGAACAGAAAATGAACGCCCGCGAACCCGCCTTCGTTTCCCAGTCCCGCAGCGCGCGCCTGCGCCAGATGCTTCTCAGCAACGAACTCGAATTTATGATGGAGGCCCATAACGGCCTGTCCGCGCGCGTCGTTCGCGAAGCCGGCTTCAAGGCGATCTGGGGCTCGGGCCTCGCGATCTCCGCGCAATTCGGCGTGCGCGACAACAACGAGGCAAGCTGGACGCAGGTGGTCGATACGCTCGAATTCATGGCCGACGCGAGCGATCTGCCGATCCTGCTCGACGGCGACACCGGCTACGGCAACTTCAACAACGTGCGCCGCCTCGTGCGTAAGCTCGAACAGCGCGGCATTGCGGGCGTGTGCATCGAAGACAAGCAATTCCCGAAGACCAACAGCTTCATCAACGGCGAGGCGCAGCCGCTCGCCGAGATCGACGAATTCTGCGGCAAGATCAAGGCCGGCAAAGACTCGCAGACCGACGAGCATTTCTCGATCGTCGCGCGCGTCGAAGCGCTGATCGCGGGCTGGGGCATGGACGAGGCGCTGCGCCGCGCGGAAGCGTACGCCCAAGCCGGTGCCGACGCGATCCTGATTCACAGCAAGCTGTCGCGTGCCGACGAGATTCTCGAATTCGCGCGCGAATGGGCCGGCCGCGCGCCGCTCGTGATCGTGCCGACCAAGTACTACAGCACGCCGACCGAGGTGTTCCGCGAAGCGGGCATCAGCACCGTGATCTGGGCGAACCATCTGATCCGCGCGGCGGCCTCGGCGATGCAGGCGGTCGCGCGCGAAATCCACACGAGCGAAACGCTCGTCAACGTCGAGGACAGCATCGCGGCCGTCAATGAAATCTTCCGCCTGCAGGATGCGGATGAATATTCGCAGGCCGAAGACCGCTATCTGTCGGGCGCTCGCTCGGCGGGTTCGGCGCTCGTGCTCGCCGCGAGCCGCGGCAAGGGGCTCGAAGCCGTCACCGAGGACCGCCCGAAGGTCATGCTGCCGATCGCGGGCAAGCCGCTGTTGCGCTGGCTCGTCGACGCGTTCAAGAAGCAGGGCGTGAACGACATCACCGTAGTCGGCGGCTATCGCGCCGACGCGATCGACACGGCGGGCATCCGGCTCGTCGTCAACGAACAGCATGCGCAGACCGGCGAACTCGCGTCGCTCGCGTGTGCGCTCGACCAGCTCACCGGCGACACCGTGATCTCGTACGGCGATCTGCTGTTCCGCAGCTATATCCTGCGCGATCTCGTCGAGAGCGAGGCCGTGTTCAGCGTGGTGGTCGATTCATCGCTGGCCGATGCGGAAAACGCGAGCGTGCGCGATTTCGCGTGGTGCTCGGCCGCCGACGATCGCGGCCTGTTCGGCAACAAGGTCGTGCTGCGTCATGTGTCGAGCGGGCAGGATGCGTCGTCGTCGGCGCTTGCCGCGCATGCGCCGCATGGCCGCTGGGTGGGTCTGTTGAACGTGCGCGGCGCAGGGCATGAGCACTTGCAGGCCGTGATGAAGCAGTTGCGGATGCGCGCGGATTTCGCATCGCTCGACATGCCCGCGTTGCTCAACGCGCTGATCGAAGCGGGTGAATCGATCGAGGTGCAATACGTGCACGGCCACTGGCGCGGTGTGAACGATCTCGACGACTTCCGCCGCGCGGGCGACTTCGCGCATGCGCAGACGCCGTTCGCGACGGCGGCTGGTGCGGCACAGGGCGCCGCAAACAACGCCGCAAGCGGAGGCACGCAATGATCGAAGCCGCACAGTTCGTCGAAGCGGCGCGCGCACGCGGTTTCGACTGGTACGCGGGCGTGCCGTGCTCGTATCTGACGCCGTTCATCAACTACGTGCTGCAGGACGAATCGCTGCATTACGTCTCGGCGGCCAACGAAGGCGATGCGGTCGCGCTGATCGCGGGCGTCACGCTCGGCGCGAAGAACGGCCGGCGCGGCATCACGATGATGCAGAACTCGGGGCTCGGCAACGCGGTGAGTCCGCTCACGTCGCTCACGTGGACTTTCCGTTTGCCGCAACTGCTGATCGTCACATGGCGCGGCCAGCCAGGCGTCGCGGACGAACCGCAGCACGCGCTGATGGGCCCGATCACGCCGGCGATGCTCGACACGATGGACATTCCGTGGGAAACCTTCCCGACCGAGGCCGAGGCGATCGGCCCGGCGCTCGATCGCGCGATCGGGCACATGGAGGCGACCGGCCGCCCGTACGCGCTCGTGATGCAGAAGGGCAGCGTCGCGCCGTATGAATTGAAGGACGGCGGCGCGCCCGCGCGGCGCACGCAGACCGCGCCGCGCGTCGAGTTTCGCGGCGTCGCGGCGAACGAACTTGCGACGCGCCACGACGCGCTGCGCAAGGTCGTCGCGCATACGCCGCCCGACTCGACCGTGGTGCTCGCGTCGACCGGCTTCTGCGGCCGCGAACTCTATGCAATCGACGATCGCGCGAACCAGTTGTACATGGTCGGCTCGATGGGCTGCGTGACGCCGCTCGCGCTCGGTCTCGCGCTCGCGCGGCCGGACCTGCGCGTGGTCGCGCTCGACGGCGACGGCGCCGCGCTGATGCGCATGGGCGTGTTCGCGACGCTCGGCGCATACGGTCCGGGTAATCTCACGCACGTGCTGCTCGACAACGGCGCGCACGACTCGACGGGCGGCCAGGCGACGGTGTCGCCGCAGGTGTCGTTTGCGAGCGTGGCGGCGGCGTGCGGCTATGCGTCGGCGGTCGAAAGCGACGATCCGGCCGTGATCGACGAACTGTTCGATACGCCGCCGCTCGACGGCCCGCGCTTCGCGCGCCTGACGATTCGCCGTGGCACGCCCGACGGCCTGCCGCGCCCGACCATCACGCCGCCCGATGTGAAAACGCGCCTGATGCGCCACATCGGCGCCGCCTGAACTCACCGCAACTCAAGGAATGCCGATGCTGCTGCTCAATCCCGGCCCGGTGACGCTCACCGAACGTGTCCGTAACAGCCTGTTGCAGACGGATCTGTGCCATCGCGAAAGCGAGTTTTTCGATTTGCAGGAAGAGGCGCGCACGCGTCTCGTCGACGTGTACGGTCTCGACCCGAACGAATGGCAGGCCGTGCTGATGACGGGCTCCGGCACGGCCGCCGTCGAAAGCATGACGGCCGCGCTCGTGCCGGACAACGGCAAGCTGCTCGTCGTCGAAAACGGCGTGTACGGCGAGCGCATTGCGCAGATCGCCGCGCAATATGGCATCGCGCATGACGTGCTGAGGCACGGCTGGATGGATGCGCCCGATCTCGCGAAGATCGCCGCGCGGCTCGACGCCGACAAGTCGTTCACGCACGTCGCGGTGATCCATCACGAAACGACCACGGGACGCCTGAACGACATCGCGGCGCTCGGCGCGCTGTGCCGCGCGCGTGGCCTGCGTCTGCTGGTGGACGGCGTGAGCAGCTTCGGCGCCGAAACGATCGATTTCGCCGACGCGAGTCTCGACGCGGTGGCGGCCACCGCGAACAAATGTCTGCACGGCGTGCCGGGCGCGTCGTTCGTGCTGGTGCGCCGCGCGGCGCTCGCGCAGGCGGCGAGCCGCACGTACTACCTCGATCTCGCGCGCCTCGCGCGTTTGCAGGATCAGCGCAACACGCCGTTTACGCCGTCGGTTCACGCGTACTACGCGCTCGTCGAGGCACTGCGCGAACTCGCCGACGAAGGCGGCTGGCGCGCGCGCCATGCGCGCTACGCGGCGCTGGCCGAGCAGGCGCGCGCGGGGCTTGCCGAGCGCGGCATCGGCAGCGTGTTGCCGCCGGAGCAGTCGTCGGTGGTGCTGCGCGCGTACTGCTTGCCGGACGGCATCGCGTATCCGCAACTGCACGACGCGCTCAAGGCGCGCGGCTTCGTCATCTATGCGGGGCAGGGCGGTCTGTCGGCGGAGCTGTTCCGCATTTCGACGATGGGCAACATTCACGCCGCCGACATCGACCGCCTGCTGCAAGGCTTTACCGAACTGATGCGTTGATCGACCCGCGCTGCGCGTGATGCCGCATCGCCGTCGGCGGCATCACACCGGGTCCTTGTCCGGCGGTCCTTCGGGCCGCTGCGGTTCCTCGACATGGTGGCCGGGCGCCGGCGGCACGAGCGGGTCGGCTTCCGGGTCGCGGTTCGGATCGGCATGGGGGTCGGGAATCGGGCTGGTGTGCATGTCGTAGCTCATTGCGTCACCTTTGCGGTTGAGAAGCGCGCGAATCTGGCGGATAGAGGCGATGCGGGCGAGCGCGCTCGCGATTTTTCTTCAAGCGTAGGCGCTGGCCGCGCTTCCTGCTTCTACTTTTCCCTTACTTTCTCGCGCGGCGGCGGCCGACGCTCAGTTGCCAGTAACGCTCTGTCGCGAAGATGTCGTCGTAATTGCCCGCGCCGAACGCGCGCAACTGGCTCGCATAAGCGTTGACCGCTTCGCGCTTGAGCTGCGCGCGGCGCTGCACGTCGATCGTATGACCCGCGCTCGGGCTGGCCGGCGTCGCGACGATGCCGCGCTGCGCGAGATCGGCGAGCCGCGCCTGCACGGCGCCGGGCGTGCGCCGGTGGATCGCTTCCTCGTAGCCGAACCAGTCCAGATGCGTGAGCCGCGGCAGGATTTCGCAGCAGGCTTCGAACACGCGAGCGTGGTCGTCGTGATGCAGGCCGAGCGGCATCAGCAGCGTGTTCGCGGTCGTGCGGTAGATCGTTTCCTCGAGCGCGGCCGCCATCTGGCCGATCGACGGCGAATCGGCGTACTGGCTGGCGTGAAACGGCATGCGCAGCGGAATCGCGTCGAGCACTTCGAGCGCGCGGTTGTCTTCGCGCGTGCGTTCGCGGATGGCCTCTCGGGAACTCGTGAAGCCTGCCTTTTCATCCCACTCGGTGCGCATGTCATGTTCGGGCGGAGCGGCGAACACCGTGCAGACGGCGGCGTCCGGATGCGCGGCGAGCAACGCGCCGCAACTGAAGACGGCGTCGTCGAAATGGGGCGAGACGATGAAAAGGCGTGGGCTGGTTTCGCTCATGGGCGTGCGGCTAGGGTTCGAGGCGCGGCTACGGTGATGTGGCGAGGCTTGAGGTTGCAAGGCAGGTGCGCGCGAAAAAACGCGGCGTCACCTCAGCTTAGGCGGAATCGCAACGGATTGCGCACGGTAGTCGGACGCGCAAGCGGTGTGCCTGAGCACGGGCGGCTCGTCGCGCGCGACGGGGTAATCGTGCGGATGAAGCCAGATGCTTTGCCGTGGCTGTGTAGTGAGATTGGGGCGTGCGATTGGGTAGCGTGACTGCGCAGTGCGACAGTGCGGCACGACAGTGTGGCGTGGCTGTTTAGCGCGAAACCGAAACGAAACCTATGGCTCCTGCGCCGCCAACACCGCCGCGCGGCTAAACGCCGCCACCATGTTCGCGACGATATCCTCGCGCAGCCGCGCGTCGGCGGTTCGCAGCGCATACGACGGATGCCACGTCGGCACGATCAGACGCCCGCGATGCGCGATCGTCAGCCCGAGGTATTCGGACAGATTGACGTGCGTGCCGGTCAACGCTTTCAGCGCGGTCGGGCCGAGTGCGACGACGACGCGCGGCGCGACCCGCGTCAGTTCGTCTTGCAGCCAGTACCCGCACGCGTCGGCTTCGCTGCGCTCCGGCGTGCGATGGATGCGCTGCTCGCCGACGCGCTGCTGATGCGGCCGCTGTCTGCCCGGCTGCTGTTTGCCAGGAATTTCCCACTTGTAATGCTTGACCGCATAGGTCAGATACAACGCCGCGCGTTCGAGACCGGCACGCGCGAGCACCGTATCGAGCAACTGACCGGCCGCGCCGCCAAACGGCTCGCCGTGCTGGTTCTCGTATTCGCCGGGCTGCTCGCCGAGCGCCATGATCGCCGCGTGAGCAGGTCCGATGCCCGCGACGGCCTGCTTCGCGTTGCGCCACAGTCCGCAGCGCCGGCAGGTAGC
Organism: Paraburkholderia susongensis; assembly: GCF_900177725.1. GTDB lineage: Bacteria > Pseudomonadota > Gammaproteobacteria > Burkholderiales > Burkholderiaceae > Paraburkholderia > Paraburkholderia susongensis. The sequence continues at coordinate 61,750 of NZ_FXAT01000021.1, forward strand.
GAGCGGGCCGCTCGGCTCGCGCAACGGCGGCATGAGCGTCGACGCTTCGATGGGCGGCGCCTGCGGCACGCTGACGGCGGCGCGCTGCGCGCCGAGCCGCGTGCGCTCACGTGCGAGATCCGCGGGCAGCGGCGGACCGGCGGGCGGCATACGCCAGTAACCCAGCGGCACGGGCACAGGGCGGTCGTTGACGACGTTTGCGTACCAGGCGAGCCAGAGCGCTTCGGCGGGTTCGCTCGTGATCGCTTCTCCGGTCATCGCGCTCGCGGGCAAAGCGTGCGCGGCCTCGATGCTTTCCTCCGCAGCCGGACGGTCGATGCGCAGCAGCATGCCGTTCCAGAACGCCGCGCCCTGCGGCGTCGCGAGCATCCACGTGGAATCGCCCATACCCTCGACGAACTCCGCGGCGGCGCGCTCGAGCAGATCGTGATGCGGCTCGTACCAGCCGACGAACTCCGGCGGACCCATCGACGGATCGCGCCGTCTGAACCGCGTGCGAAGCACCAGTTCGGCGGTTTCCTGCTCGATTGTCTCGACGCGTTGCGCGAGCAGCATGCCATCGGGGTCTCGCAGTTCGATGACGTCGCGTTCGCCGTGAGTCCAGCGCCACAGAATGCGGTAGAGCAGCGCCCAGCGATCGTCTGCGCGAAAGCATGCGGCGGTTTTCAGTCTGGCGAGCAGCTCGCGGGGGATCGCAAATGCGGGGCGGGCCGGGTGGGGGAGCCCGGCGCTGTGGGCTGTTTCATTGGGAGCCGGTTCGGCGCGTGGCGCTGCGGCCTGTTCGGCTTCAACTCCAGGTTCGAGGGTGGTTTCGATCCACTCGACCGACCGGGGTTCGAGGCCCTCGCGCAGCGCCTCTCGCGCCGCGCGGCGCCAGGCGGCAAAAGTCGGTTCGATCGGGATGCGCTTCATGATGAAAAAATACTGTATGGATATACAGTATGCGCGCAAATGGCCCCTTGGAACAAGGGTGGCGTGTTCCGCAAGTGAGCGGTTTCGCGCGAAGCTGAGGTGCAGGTGCAGATCCGCACCGGCCTCCCACCGAACCGCCCCTAAATCCGCCGCAAATCTTCCGGCGTATCCACGTCCCGCAAAATGCCCGGATCATCGACGCTTACGCGCGTCAGCGGTTCAGTCATCAGCAGCGATTTCGCGCCCGTGTCGCCGTCGAGCGCGAGCAGCGCATTGCGATGCTCCGCGCCGAAACCGACCGGATGGCCGCGCTGTCCCTGGTAAAACGGCGCGACGAGCGAAGCGCCGTTATCGAGTCCGCGTGCCACGGCTTCGATCGTCGGGACGGCGATGCGCGGCATGTCCGCGAGCGCGACGATCCAGCCTTCGGCGTCGTCGCTCGCCGCGATGCCCGCCGCGAGGCTCGCGCCCATGCCGCGTTCGGCGCTGGCCGCGAACACGACGTCGCAGCCGGCGTCGTTCAGCATGCGGGCGAGTGCGTCCGAGCCGGGCCGGACCACGGCGAGCACCCGTGAGACGACCCGCAGCAGCCGATGTGCCGATTCATGCGCGACCGCCGTGCCGTCGGGCATGCGCGCGAGGAGCTTGTTGTGCAGTCCGTGCGGATCGAAACGCGAGCCGAAACCTGCGGCGAGCAACACGCCAGTGGCGAGCGAGGCGTAGGCCATCGGCGGATACCGGAAGAGGGAATGGAACCGATTGTGCGATGCAACGCCATGGGAGGCAAGCGCGAGTGTGGATGCGTGGGGGTTGGCCGTGCCGTTTTTTCAGGGCGCGGTGGTTGTTGGTTCAACGCAAAACCCCAACGCAATCCTCCTTAAGCCCGCATCACCTTATCGAGCGTAATCGGCAAATCCCGCACTCGTACTCCCGTCGCGTGATACACCGCATTCGCGATCGCAGCCGGCACGCCGGTAATACCGATCTCGCCGATGCCGCGCACGCCGAGCGAGTTGATATAGGGATCGGGACGATCGAGGAAAGTGATGTCGAGCGTGTCGATGTCGGCATTCACCGGCACGTGATACTCGGCGAGGTTCGCGTTGGTGAAGCGCCCAAAGCGCGTATCGAGCGTCGACTCTTCCTGCAGCGCCGCGCCGATGCCCCATACGATGCCGCCCATCATCTGGCTGTGCGCGGTTTTCTCGTTGAGCACCCGCCCCACATCGTAGACGGCGACCACGCGCGGCACGCGGATCGTGCCGAGTTCGGCATCGACGTGCACCTCGACGAACACCGCGCCGAACGAGTGAAGCGAGTACTTCTGCTTCTCGTCGCCGGGCTTGACCGTCGAGGTCGCCTCGATCGGCTTGCCGCCCGAGCGCGCGATGATCGCCGCGGCCGGATCGCGCCGCCCCGGTTGCGAGCGGCTCACGACCCAGCCGTTGTCGACGGTGACGTCCTCGGGCGGCAGGCCGTGCACCGGCGATGCCTGATCGGCGAGCGCGAGCGCGATCAACTGGCGGCGCGCCTCGCTTGCCGCTTCATACACCGCCGGCGACACGCTCGCCGCCGACTGCGAGCCGCCCGACCCCGGCGCGCGCGGCCAGGTCGAATCGCCGAGCGCGAAGTGGATGTTCTCGGGCGAGAAGCCGAGCGCGTCGGCGGCCACCTGAGTCATCACGGTATAGGTGCCGGTGCCGAGGTCCTGGGTGCCCGAGGCCACCATCGCGGTGCCGTCCGGGAGAATGCGCGCAATCGCCGACGCTTCGCTGCGGTTCGCCGGATAGGTCGCCGTCGCCATGCCCATGCCGATCAGGGTGTTGCCGTTGCGTATCGAGCGCGGCGCGTGCGGGCGGCGCGACCAGCCGAATTTTTCCGCGCCGATCTGATAGCATTCGCGCAGCGATTTGCCCGACCACGGTTTGTTCTCCTGAGGGTCGCTCTCAGCGTAGTTTTTGAGGCGCAGGGCGAGCGGGTCCATCTTCAGCGCGGCCGCGAGTTCGTCCATCGCCGATTCGAGCGCGAACGAGCCGGTGGTTTCGCCCGGCGCGCGCATGAAGGTCGGCGTGCCGAGGTTGAGCTGCACGAGCCGATGTGTCGTCACCTGATTGGGCACCGCGTAGAGCATGCGCGTGACCATGCAGCAGGTCTCGGTCCAGTCCTCGATCATCGACGTGTTCGAGATGCTGTCGTGGCGCATTGCGGTGAGCGTGCCGTCGTGCCGCGCGGCGATCACGAAGTGCTGCTCGGTGCGCGGGCGCGCGCCGACCGGGCCGAACATCTGCGGACGTTCGAGCGCGAGCCGCACTGGCCGCCCGGTTTGCCGCGCGGCCATCGCGCACAGCGACACGTGCGACCACGACGAGCCCTTGCAGCCGAAGCCGCCGCCGATGAACGGCGAGATCACGCGTACGTCGCTGGCCGGGATGCCGAATACTTTGGCGACCGCTTGCGCGGCGTTGCTCACGCCCTGCGTCGAATCGTAGAGCGTGAGTTGCGGGCCGTCCCAATGCGCCATCGTCGCGTGCGGCTCCATCGGGTTGTGATGCTCGATCGGCGTCGTGTACGTCGCGTCGATATGTACCGCGCCGCTTTGCATGCCGTCTTCGAAGCTACCGCGCTGCGTGTCGGTCTGGCGGCCTTGCGGCTTGTCCGGCGCATGCGCGTTCGGTTTCGCCTGCGCGAAGTCGAGCGTCGCGGCGCTGGCCTGATAGACGATGCGCAACTGGCGCGCGGCGTCGGTGGCATGTTCGAGCGTATCGGCGACCACCACCGCGACCGGCTCGTTGCTGTAATGCACTTCGTTGTCCTGCAAGAGCGACAGGCGCCGGCCGGCCGGCGGCGCGAGCGCGGACTTGCCGCCGTTCGGCAGGCGCGGCGCGTTCTGCCAGGTCATCACGAGCAGCACGCCGGGCAGGGCCTGCGCGCGGCTCGCATCGATCGACGCGATCGTGCCGCTCGCAATCGTGCTCGTGACGAGCACCGCATGCGCAAGACGCGCTTCGGGGAATTCGGCGGCATAACGCGCATCGCCGGTCACCTTGAGCAGACCGTCGATACGATCAACCGGCTGTCCGATCAGATTCATGCAACACCTCCCGCATTACCGGCGGCCTGGTTGACCGCGCGCACGATCGCGCGTTGCGCGAGCTGCACCTTGAAGCCGTTGTCGCGCTGCGGCCGCGCGCCGTCGAGCGCGGCCGCAGCGGCGTTTTTGAGCGTCGTCTGCGTGAGCGGCTGGCCGGCGAGTATCTGCTCGGCGGCGCTCGCTCGCCACGGCTTGTGCGCGACGCCACCCAACGCGATGTGCGCGGCTTGCACGCGCTCGCCGTCCATCTGCAACGCGGCGGCCACCGAGACCAGCGCGAATGCGTAACTGGCGCGGTCACGCACCTTCAGATAGTGCGAGTGCGCGCTGAAAAGCGGTGGCGGCAGATCGACCGCGGTGATCAGTTCGCCGGGCTGCAAGGTCGTGTCGATGTCGGGCCGGTCGGCCGGCAGCCGGTGGAAGTCGGCGAATGCGATCGTGCGTTCGCCGTTTGCGCCGCTCACGCGCACGGTTGCATCGAGCGCGGCGAGCGCCACGCTCATATCCGACGGATTAACCGCGATGCATTGCGGACTCGCGCCGAGAATCGCGTGCATACGGTTGTGTCCGCCTATGGCCGCGCAGCCGCTGCCGGGCGCGCGCTTGTTGCACTGGGTGAACGCGGTGTCGTAGAAATAGCCGCAGCGCGTGCGTTGCAGCAGATTGCCGCCGACCGTCGCCATATTGCGCAACTGCGCCGACGCGCCCGCGAGCAGCGCTTGCGACAGCAGCGGATATTGTTCGCGCACGAGCGCGTGATTCGCCGCATCGCTGTTGCGCACGAGCGCGCCGATGCGGATGCCGCCACCGGGCAGCGCGGTGATCGTGTCGAGGCCGCTGATGTGCGTGATATCGACGAGCCGCACCGGCCGCGCGACGCCGCCCTTCATCAGATCGAGCAGATTCGTGCCGCCGCCGATGAACACCGTGCCCGGCTGCTGCGCGGCGCGCACCGCGCTCGCGACATCGCCGGCACGTTCGTAGGAGATCGCATCCATGCTGGTCTCCGTTACGCGTTGCCGTGCGCGGCGCGCACCGCGGCGACGATGTTTGCATACGCGCCGCAGCGGCAGATGTTGCCGCTCATGCGTTCGCGGATCTCTTCGTCGGAGAGTACGGCGGGGCGCGTGCGGACGTCGGCGGTCACGGTGCTCGCCGCGCCGCCGCGAAACTCTTCGAGCAGGGCAGTCGCGGAGCACAACTGCCCGGGCGTACAGTAGCCGCACTGGAACGCATCATGTTCGATGAACGCGCGTTGCAGCGGACTCAACGTGTCCTGGGTTGCGAGTCCTTCGACGGTCGTGATGTTTTCGCCTTCGTGCATGACCGCGAGCGTCAGACACGAGTTGATGCGGCGGCCGTCGGCGAGCACCGTGCAGGCACCGCACTGGCCCCGGTCACAGCCTTTTTTCGTGCCCATCAGGCCCGCGTATTCGCGCAACGCGTCGAGCAGCGTCACGCGCGGTTCGAGTTGCAGCGAGTACGCGCGGCCGTTGACGTTCAACGTGACGGGGCGCGGCGGCACGGCCGGATTGCCTGGCATGGGCGGTGCGGCGGGTGTTTGCGCTTGCGCGCGCAGATGCGGCGCCGCGCCGATCGTCGCGGCGGCAGCGGCCGATTGGAGAAAGCGGCGGCGGGAAGGTTGCGACGGTTGCGAAGGCGGTGGGAGTTCTTCTGACGGGGCTGTGTCGCCCGAATCCTGACATTCGGTATGCGTGGACATGACGTTCTGTTGACTCCATTGAAAGGTCAATGCAGGCTAACGACGCGTCGGGGCCCAACGCATCGCGTTGAAACAAACAGGGCGTAGCAATTTGAGTGCCGTTGCAGCTACAACGGTATTAAAAATTGACGGGGAGAGCAAAGCCGATCTGCGCAATTAACGCAGGTCAATATTCGCAATGAACGGCGGGTGGGGAACGTGGTGGTTGTTTCAGGGTGGGGCGTGCCGATGCGCAGGGGCGTCGTTTCGTACCTCTGGCGTTTGGTCGTTTGCGGCTTGGGACAGGCTCTGTTAGCGCTGCTTCGGTATTAGCTCGGAATAGTCGCGAGTCAGGAGAACGCCTAGCAGGACAGGTGTTTTGGGTGCGTCCCCATCCGTGGCCTGTGGGTCGGGGTCGCCGAACGCCAGTTGAACATCCACCGGGAATCGGCTCGCAGGTTGATTCGAAGCACGATAACGATAGTGATGCAGAAGAACCTGCGGCGGTATGGCTCCCATATCATTGCCGGGCCGCCGGTTGCCGTTTCCGTCGACCCAGTATCCGATGTCGAGAGGGAACAGGTCTTCCAGCATTGAGCGGGTGATTCCCTTCATCAGTGGACTGAACCAGACTGTGAATTCGGTCGGAACTCGCTTGACCTTTCTACGGTCGGCCGTGTAATCGGTTGGATCGGCAACTACGGACAGAGTGATATACGCACGGGGGAAAGCCGGATTCTCAAAGGAATACTCCGTACTCATGGAGCCTCTACGGAGGTTCACGGCAAAATTGCGGCCGAAAATCGTATGCGCGGGATCGAACGGTTGGTCGTCCCGCATGATTGCCATCGCGGTCGCCAATATCCTGAGCGCCATGTCGCGCTGTTCGTCGGTAACAGTCTGCCTCTTCTCGGTCTTTTGCACCGACGATTCTGAGGGCATTGGCGTACTGGGCTCTGCATGCACCGGGATTGCGAACGAAAGGATTATCATTGTTCTGCCAGTACGCCTGAACCACTTTCGCGCAAGCGTAGGTATCTTCTTCATGGAGTTGGCTTTGGTAGTCTGTTTCATATTCGTCATTTTCTATTTGGAATCCTGATTGGTATTCGGCAGGTCGCACATTTTCTTTTCGGCAAGCGGGACATCTGGCCTCACGTATGAGAACACTTGCCAACTAATGCGGCTTGCGTTCAGTCTTCCCGGATGCCTGTTTGAGGACACAGCATGCCGATGCGTAGATCCATCATCCCGTACTTCTGGTGTTTTGTCCGCTTGCTGCTTGGGACAGACTCTGCTAGCGCTGTTTCGGTATCAGCCCGGAATAGTCACGATTCAGGAGAACGTCCATCAGAACTGGTGTTTTGGGTCCGTCCTCGTCGGTAGCCTGTGGGTCGGGATCTCCGAACGCCAATTGAACATCCACCGGGAATTGGCTCTCCGGCTGAGCCGAAGCACGGTAGCGATAGCTATGCAGAAGAATATGTGGTGGTGTTGCTCCCATGTCATTGCCGGGTCGCCGGTTGACGTTTCCGTCGACCCAGTATCCGATGTCGAGAGGAAACAGGTCTTCCAGCATCGAGCGCGTGATTCCCGCCATGAGCGGACTGAACATGATCTTGAAAGCCACGGGAACCCGTTTGACCTTTGTGCGGTCGGCTGTGTAGTCGGCTGGATCAACCGCCACTAATAGAGTGATGTACGTACGAGGAAAAGCCGGATTTTCGAAAGAATACTCTGTACCCATGGAGCCTCCACGCGGATTCGCTGCAAAGTTGCGGCCAAAAACCGTATGCGCGGGATCAAAGGGCTGGTCATCCCGCAGGATCGCCATTGCAGTTATCAGTATCCTGAGCGCCATATCGCGCTGTGCGTCGGTAACAGTCTGCCTCTTCTCGGTCTTTTGCACCGACGATTCTGAGGGCGTTGGCGTACTGGGCTGTGCATGTACCGGGATTGCGAACGAGAGGATTGTCAGCGTTCTGCCAGTACGCCTGAACCACTTTCGCGCAGGCGTAGGTATCTTCTTCATGGAGTTGGCTTTGGTAGTCGGTTTCATACACGCCATTTTCTCTTTGGGATCCTGATTGACCTTCGGCAGGTCGCACATTTTCTTTTCGGCAAGCGGGACATCTGGCCTCACGTATGAGAGCACTTGCCAACCAGTGCGGTTTGCGTTCAGTCTTCCCGGATGCCTGTTTGAGGACACAGCATGCCGATGCGCAGATCCATCATCCCGTACCTCTGGCGTTTGGCCGCTTGCTGCTTGGGACAGACTCTGCTAGCGCTGCTTCGGTATTAGCCCGGAATAGTCACGACTCAGGAGAACGTCCATCAGGACTGGTGTTTTGGGTTCGTCATCCTCAGTAGCCTGTGGGTCGGGGTCACCGAAAGCCAGTTCGACATCCACCGGGAACCGGCTCTCAGGCTGAGCCGAAGCACGATAGCGATAGCCATGCAGAAGAACCTGTGGTGGCGTTGTTCCCATATCATTGCCGGGGCGCCGGTTACCGTTTCCGTCCACCCAGTATCCGATATCGAGAGGGAACAGGTCTTCCAGGGTCGAGCGGGTGATTCCCGTCATGAGTGGGCTGAACCGGATCGTGATGGCCGTTGGAACCCGTTTGACCTTCATGCGGTCGGCTGTGTAGTCGGCTGGATCAGCAGCTACGAACAGAGTGATTTGCGTACGAGGGAAAGCTGGGTTCTCGAAGGAATACTTCGTACCTACGATACCGCGAAGAGGGGCTGCGGCAAAATTGCGGCCGAAAATCGTATGTGCGGGATCGAACGGCTGGTCGTCCCGCAGAATCGCCATTGCGGTCGTCAGTATCCTGAGCGCCATGTCGCGCTGTGCGTCGGTAACAGTCTGTCTCATATCAGATTCTTGCCCCAACGGTCCTGAGGGCATCGGCATACTGGGCTGTGCATGTACCGGGATTGCGAACGAGAGGATTGCCAGGGTTTTGCCAATAAGCCTGAACCACTTCCGCGCAGGCGTAGGCATCTTCTTCATGAAGTTGGCTCCTGTAGCCGGTTTCGAATTGCGCCATTTTCTGTGCAGTTTCCGGGAAGATCTTCAGTAGATCACATACCTTCTTTTCCGCAAGCGGGATATCTCGCCTCACATATTCCCAGCCCGGCTTGTCCTGCATATAGGAAATCAGCCAGTAGTAGTGGAACACCAGCATCCTGTGCAAACCGATGTGAACGCGCGGATCGTCAGGGAGGGGCGTTTTCCCAGCCGCCGTGAAAGCGCTTCTGAACATCGTCGACGAATACACCGTCTGTATATTCGGCATGTCCTTGTAGTCGTCCGGAAAGTGCTGAAGGAGAGAAAACATCCAGAAGTACTGCTGGCAATGACGGGACTCGTGATACAGCGTGTCGGCAAAAGCCCTGATGCGGTCATCAAGGAGGCCTCGCTGGCCCTTGAGTTCGACGATGCGCGCGATTTCGCTGTCGTTGACGGCGATAACCCAGTATTTTCCGATAAACGCGGCACTCACATCCTGTCGCAAGTTGTATTGCTGTGCTCGGCTTGGATTCACGATCATGATGTCCGGCATGGCAACATCACTTCCTGGAATCGCGGGATAGTCTTGTCGCAATCCAAACGGCCCGGAGCCAAGCGCATCTTCCAATTGCTGTTTGACAGCGTTTTGAATCAAGTCTGTCGAACTGGAAGTCAACGGCAAAGTAACCCCCGCCCAATCAATCCCCCTCAACGCAGCCTTTATCGCTGCCGTATAAGCCTTCGTCACCGGATACTCAACGTCCTTACGCATCGACATGCCGGCGGGCGCATCTACCTCGGTCGCACCGTTGATGAAGTGATAAAAGCGCAGCCCGAAGTTCATCGGATCGCACGAGACAAATTCCGGCGGTCTGTCTTCTGTCGTCGCGCCCTGATTGGGAGTGCTGACGTTCTTCCCCGCAATCCGGGTGCTGCGCTTCTCGGCGTTGGGTACGTCGCCCGCGAACGGCTGGTCCGTTTCCCTGATGACAGCGCCTTTGCCAAGCGCAATGACCTTGTCCGGCTCACTCGCGGCGAACAGTTCGACCGTCGCGAACGCAAGCATGTTGCTGGTGACGAGGCTCGTTTCTCCAAGCGCGTTAGTCACGCCCTGAATCACCTGACCATCGTCCAGCGTGATCCTGTACGGCTGATTCGATAGTGCGAAACCGGTATCGTGTTCGATCAGCACATGATGCGCCGCCAGCTTGCCAGGCTTCTCAGGCGTGACCGGCAGGCTGACAGGGTGCGCCGCGGGCCTGTCAGTCTGATGACTCCCCGCATGAACCCGATGCTCCCCATCCGTATAGACCCGGTACCCCTGCGCATCGATCACCACCTTCGTGCTGCCCGCGTGGAACACGATCTCGCGGCTTGCCATCAGATTGATCGAGTCGCTCCTGCTGATGATGTTCACCACACGCTGTGCAATCACCTCGACGTCATCGCCCTGAGCCTCGATCTGCACCTTGCCCGAGGCCGCCCTGAGCCGGATGCCGAGATGCTGCGCGAATACCCGCACCCCATTGACCGCCGACGCCAGCAGCGC
>NZ_FXAT01000007.1 GCF_900177725.1 Paraburkholderia susongensis
GCGCTGCTGGCGTCGGCGGTCAATGGGGTGCGGGTATTCGCGCAGCATCTCGGCATCCGGCTCAGGGCGGCCTCGGGCAAGGTGCAGATCGAGGCGCAGGGCGATGACGTCGAGGTGATTGCACAGCGTGTGGTGAGCATCATCAGCAGGAGCGACTCGATCAATCTGATGGCGAGCCGGGAGATCGTGTTCCATGCGGGCAGCACGAAGGTGGTGATCGATGCGCAAGGGTACCGGGTCTATACGGATGGGGAGCATCGGGTTCATGCGGGGAGTCATCAGACTGACGAGCCACTCGCGATGCCGGTCGTTATGCCCATGACGGATATTGCGCAGGCGAGGGTGGCTGAGCATTTCGTGTTGACGGATGAGGGTATGGGTTTGGCACTGCCGCAGCAGCGTTATCGGATTACGTTGAATGATGGGCAGGTTATCGAAGGTACAAGTAATCAACAGGGCGAAACGTCACTGGCGATGAGTAAGCAAATGCAGATTGCAACTCTCGCGTTATTGCGCAGCGACGGATCAGTACTCTCGCTTTACCAACCTATCCTGACGCAGGACGCGAAAGCGACTTTTCATTTAGCGCAGGAAGACCAGGTATGACAACAGCGGGCAAGACGCGAACTCACAAGGTTGGCCCATACACCATGAACGTCAACCAGATTCAGCCGACCAGCGAGAACCGGGCGCCGCTTTACGCAATATGTTCGCCGGATCGGTGGGGGCTGCGTTACTCGGACGAGGAAAAGGGCACGCTCGCGTATCCCGTCGCTCGTGATTACGTGAAGGCAATTCTTCAGGCGCTGACCACGCAGGTACAGTGGGGTGAAGCGTATTTTGCGCTGACGGGAAATACACCAATACTGAGGCTCCAGTGGCCATTAAGCGATACGTCGAGCATCGCACTATTTCGGCTGATAAACCCGATTATCAGTCAAGCGCTGACCAGCCCCACAGCAGGCTTTGGCATTCCTCCCGAGGCCGTGCCAACTGCGATGGGCCTGTACATGCCGTCCTCTCATCGCTCTCGTGGTGAACAAGGAGCCTTTACTCCTAATAGCTGGAGCATGTTTCTGAACGCTAGCATGCTGGAAGCCATGTTTCGTATCAAAGCGAATGAAGTTGCGCCGGTGTCTAACGGATCGGAGCGCAACGATCAACTCGGACCATTAAAAGTATTCGCCGATACGCTTTATCACGAAGCTCGCCATTGTCAGCAATGGTTCTGGATTTTCGCGCTAGTGCAACGACATCCTGACAATTTCTCGGCCATTCCCAATATCGCACGATGGCCGAGATCGCTTCTGGATGGAAGACAGCCACAGTCTCTCGTGATTGCGGAGCTAACCGCAAAGCAGTCGGTTCCCGCCGATCCGGCCGCGCTAATCAGTCTCAAGCGCATGGCCGTCGGTCAGTATCTCTACACGCAGAATATCTGGCTCAACACGGGCTATTACCCGGCGTTTGCGCCTAATGCGAACGCGTTGAATGAAGAAGTGCTGCGAACACGTGCCGTGGCGATTGACTTGTTGCAATGTGTCGGCATAGGGGGCACCTCAGTTGATGTTGATGCAATGGTGGCGGAGCCAGGCAAATGCTATTGCGACTACACGAGCCGGCCTTGGGAAAATGATGCTTTTTTCTGTGGCGAAACGGCTAGCGCATATTGGGTGGTGGATGTCAATCCAAACATGGCGCTCAAAACCTATCAGGCAGATCAATGTAGTCGAGCGTATGAAAATGCCGACAAGGATAATAGGCTGGCTACTCTGCTTCACCCTCGCGACTCCAATAGCCGCACTGGCAGACCGGGAACAGACGGGAGCCAGTGACGTGCATGACACGACGATGGAACAGCAGATGACATTCGAACAACAGGCTCAACTACTGCACTTCACCAGAATTGGCCTGAAGTGGATAGCGGGACAGATGTCGTTCGATGATGTGACGCAAATACTTGGGCAGCCATTGCGTCGCTATGAATCGGATCAAACAATCGACTACACGTATTACCACGAGAAGGTGATGCTGGTTACGTTCTCGCTCGATAAACTTCACACTATTCATGGCAAGCCGCGCATCAGCGATTTCCGTGTCAAAGTGGAGGACCTTGTTCATAACGTCCATACGGACATTCCGCTAGAAAGCTTTGACAGTCTTGGGCTTCATCGCATTGCGCATGGAGAGTCAATCGATGGTGTACGTACCGAGAACAGCGATTTCTTCTCGCCGAACGGTATAACTGATCCGTCAGGGTTCTATCCAGACAATTACGTTTCTTTTGGCTACCGGCTACCATTGCCGCCCGATTCCCTCTTTGATGTCTACGCAAGCTTCTACTATCTCGGTGAGTGGGCGAGGCCGACCGGGGAAAGCGGAGCCAATTTAAATAACCTGCGGGTCGCGGTTGACTTGCGCAATCTGGTAATCAGCCGCCATTACCTAACACCCGAAGAATTGGAACAGCGCCGCCAGGCCAAGCGCCAGAAGTACGGAATGATGGACCTGCGCACCGGCATGGTGTGTCCTGAAACAGGCATGTGGGAAAGCTGGACGCAAGCTGGACCGATTGGCAAGGCACTCGTACGGGCCGGCGACAGGTTCAGGCAAGCTCGGCAGCCAGGCGCACCATCCACGGATGCGCGCTGGATGTGGTCCAGTGAATACGACCCGAACCGGCGGACCTGATTCTGCTCACACGATGCGATCTACTTTTTCCTTGCTTCGATCTCCAGACTATCCGCGCAGAAGTATCAACACTGTCCAAGGAATTCGAAGGGATCCGCGGCCCGCGCCTCGTCGCTCCGGCCACGGACTCAGCCGCACATTGAACACGCGCATCGTGCGTGAGGCGGGCCGCCTGGAAGCGTGCGACGAAGGCTGAGAACTGGCGACCTGTGCATGGGGCGTGGCACGGACCGGCCGGGGCATGCTGATTGCCACCGAGGCGCACAACGGTGCGGGCGCGCTCGCGAAGGACCTGGACGGCATTGAAGGCAGGAGCAACGAGCGTGGAGAGACCGAACTCGCGATGAGTACGTGCGACAGCGATCAACCTCTTGCAAAACGTTGGAATGGGAGGCACACCAATTGATGTTGATGCAATGGTGCAAGAGATGCCGCAATGCACACTCGTCGCATACAGCAGCCGGCCGTGGGAAAACGATGCGTTTGTCTGCGGCGACATGGAGACTGCTTACTGGAAAGCGAATTCCGGACTTGCACTTAAAACATATTCTTCGAACTGGTGCAGTCATGCTTATCGTTTCAACTCCGATCCAGTCCGCCAAGGCAACGATTATCCCGACTACCCCGAGGACCAATGAAATGCACGGCATTACGATCGAACGACAGATGGCCTCAGACCAGCAGGCGCAACTCATGTCCATTGTTGAATTGGGACTTAGGTGGACTGCGGAGAAAATATCGCTCGACACAGTAACGCAGGTTCTCGGGCAGCCAGAGTCAATCCCAAATGCAGCCGGAGTCGGAAAAATTGACTACAGCTATTTTATGAAGGACATGACGGTCGACTTTATCTTTGACAAACTCAATCTCGTTGAAGGAAAGCCAAGCGTCTATTCTTTCAGGCTTAAAGTGATCGATGGTATTCAAACAAACCTCCCAAAGGAAAGGTTTGAGAGCCTGGCGCTGCATCGCATTTCTCGAGACGAGCTAATCGATGGAGCACGCAAGGAGATCGGCGATTTCCTCTTTTGGTACGGCAGCATGCCTGGGGGGGACATAAACAGGATTTCAGTTACGTATCGGTTGCCGTTGCCCGATGATTCACCATTCGATGTGTACGTGGGTTTTGACTACCTCGGACAACTTGACCCCCACGACCATTGGCCCGAATTGAAAAGCCTCCTTAAGTCTGTTGATCTGCGCGAGGTCGAGATTAGCCGCCGCTACCTGACACCCGAAGAATTGGAACAGCGCCGCCAGGCCAAGCGCCAGAAGTACGGAATGATGGACCTGCGCACCGGCATGGTGTGTCCTGAAACAGGCATGTGGGAAAGCTGGACGCAAGCCGGACCGATTGGCAACGCACTCGTACGGGCCGGTGACAGGTTCAGGCAAGCTCAGCAGCCAGGTGCACCATCCACGGATGCGCGCTGGATGTGGTCCAGTGAATACGACCTGGGACGGCTGGCTTGATTCTGCTCACACAAGGCGATCCGCCTTTTCTTCGCTTCAATCTCCAGACTATCTGCGCCGAAGCGCCATCACTGCACTGGCAATTCGAAAGGACCTGCAACCCACGCCTCGCCGTTCTCAACACGGACTCAGCCGCACATTGAACCCGAGCGATTCGCCCTTTCGCTAAACTGGACTTTCTTCGCACACCGACACCCGCATGGAGAGACGAGCATGGACCGCATGACGGCGATGGAGACATTCGTGACGGTGGTCGATACGGGTTCGTTTTCCGCCGCCGCGCGCCGTCTGAGACTAGGCCAGCCGGCCGTCTCCAAGACGATCGCACAACTGGAGGAGCAACTGGGCGCGCGTCTGCTGCTGCGATCGACGCGCGGTCTGACGCCAACGGACGCCGGCCAGCGGTTCTACGAGCACGTTCTGCGGGCAATCGATGCGGCGAACCAGGCCGAGCAGGCAGTACGCGAGTCGTCGGATGGTTTGTCGGGGCGCTTGCGCATCGGTGCTGCCGTTACTTTTGCCCGACTGCATGTGCTGCCGGCGCTCAAGTCCTTCCTCGACCAACATCCGAAGCTGAACATCGACATCATTCTCGACGACCGGTCCATCGATCTGCTCGAAGAGGGCGTCGACGTCGCCTTGCGCATGGGCACGCTGGACGATTCGACGATGACGGCGCGGCGCATCAAGAGCGGGCGGCGGCTGGTCGTCGGCACGCCGGCCTATTTTGCGCAGTTCGGCATTCCGCGAACGCCGGAAGATCTGAGCAGGCACCAGGCGGTCGTCTATTCGGTGCGAGGCGGCGGCGAATCCTGGTTGTTCAGTCGCGACGACGGCGCCGATTCGGCCGTGGTCCTGTCCGGCCGCATATACGTGAACGCCGCCGAGGGCATGCGCACGACGGTGCTGGGACACATGGGCCTCGCCGTCGCTTCGGAATGGATGTTCACGCCCGAACTCGCCAGTGGCGCCGTCCAGGCCGTTCTGACCGACTGGACGTTGCCGCCGATCGACCTGTGGGCCGTTTTCCCATCCGGACGCATGGCAACGACGAAAGCGCGCGCTTTCGTTGCCTTCGTCGAGCATGTCCTCAACGAGCGTGAGCTCGGGGAAAACCTCGTTGCCGAATAGGTTTGTTTTCCTGATTTGAAAACAATGGGCTGCGGCCGGCGCAAGCCTGTTGTTAGTGTGAACAAGCCTTGTGCGAGTGCCGACCGCGCTGCGCGCATCCTGAGGCGCGGTTTTCTCGCCCGCCTGTTCGGCCTATGAGGCACCCCGCACACGCCCACAATGGCGAAGCTTGCCGAACAGTGCTTTTGCTGCGCGATCTCTGGCTCGCCGTTCTATAGCGACGACACCGACCGGTTCGGCCCGTCTTGACCGCATCGACGCGGACGGCGACTACAGCGACGAAAACGTTCGTGTCGCGTTTCCGGCGGCTTCATAGCCGCTACCCTTCCCAACATACGCAGCGAGCAAGGCCGCGATCGTCACACGGCGACCGCAGCCACCATACGGTTGCCGACGAGGCCGAGAAATGCCCGCGCAGCATCGGTCAGCGGCGCAGCCGATGCGGCCAGCGCGCGACGCAATCGTGCCCGGGTGTGCAGCGCGTTTTCCTCGCTCATCTCCGTGCTCATGCATTCACGAGACCGATACGCACGCGGCGGTTATGGCGGCCTTTGTTGTCGATTTTCAGAATACGGATGGGACGGGACGCCCCGGTTTCCGCGAGATGCGTGCCGCCGCACGCCTGGCGGTCGAGACCGACGATCTCGACGATGCGGATCTGGCCGTCGCCGGTGGGCGGCGGAGCCACCGACCTCGAGCGAATCAGTCCGTGTTCGCCGCGCGCGTCGGCCAACGGCACATAGATGTCCCGGACCGGCAGACTCTGCCTGATGACGTCGTTGATCGGCCCCTCCAGCGCGCGCAAGCGATCGTTGTCGGCGTCCGGCACGTCGAAATCCATGCGCGCGGTGCCGTCGTCATTCATCTGCACGCCGGTAACGAGCGCACCGTCGAAAGCCGCGAAGACGAACGCATTGAGCACGTGAGTCCCCGTATGAAGCTCCCGCATCATCTGCCGGAACGACGGGTCGACGGCGGCTTGAACGGTTCCGGCCAGCTCGGCCGCGGGATCGGTGAGAAGCGTCCAGAGCCGGCCGTCCACCGTTTCGAAGCCCGTCACCGCGGCTTCCCCTCCGTTGTGACGGAGCACGCCGCGGTCGGCCAACTGGCCGCCACCGCCCGGATAGAACGGCGATTCGGCGAGAAGTACGCGCCCCGGCCTTGCATCGACCACCTGCGTTTCGATGACGAGTGTCTCGGGATTCGCGTGATAGAACGCTCGTGCGGGCATGCTTGCCTCCCATACTGGTTACACAGATGACGGCAGTATCGGCGCCACGCATCGCGCGCGTATTGGTAAAAATTGCGGCGGAATTGAGGCGGCGTTGCGGTGGAAAGGGGAAGCTAATGCGCAGCTGCGCCGGCCGCTGCCTTGGCAAACTGCAGCGGCGTGATGCCGTAGCATCGCTTGAACTGCCGCGTGAGCGCGCTCTGGTCGTAAAAGCCCGTCGCGGCGGCCACGTGCGCGATCGGCATGCCGCGGCGCAGAAAATGGCATGCCCGCCTCAGGCGCGCCTGGGTCAGGTACGTGTGCGGGGTCAGGCCGAGGCAGCGCTTGAACAGCCCGATCAACTGAAAAGGCGTGAGCCCGACGGCGGCACTGAGGTCTTCGAGGTGCAAGTCCTCGGCGTGCCGGTCGTTGATCAGATCGGTCACGATCGCGAGAAGCGCCTCGTCCCGCGGCGGCGGGTCGATGCGGCCACCGCCGCTGCCATGCCGCTGATACAGGCGCCCGAACGTCGAAAACAGCAATTCCCGCTCGCGGAAGAGATCGTGTCCGTCCTGGAGCGCCCGATGCAGCGTCAGGAAGCCTTCAACAAGATCGGCGTCGCCGAACATGTTGCTCGTGAAATACGGAACATCCTCGATCCCGAGGCCTCGCGCCACGGCATGGATCGCCGACTGCGTGAGGTAGAACGACCGGTAGCGCCAACGCTCGCTGCACCCCATCCAGCCCGAATGCGCCTCGACCGGATTGAAAACGAACAGCTTCGATGCGCGCGCCTCCTCGACCACGCCGCGGCTCTTGATCACCGCTCCGCCGGTCTCGGTGACGGCGATCACGAAGCCGTCGTGCGTATGCGGCGCATACTGCTGGGTTGTAAAGTCGGCACACATGAGGCTCAAGCCCGGCGTATGCCGATCCCACCAATAGCGCGACAGGTTCTTCGGATCGCTACGTGCCACGGTTAATTCTCACATTGCGCTGATAAAGCCCGGATTTTCTTCAAATGCATCACCGTTGGCATCGATTGCAAGCAGTCCTGCAAGCCTCTTTTCGCGTCCCTGGTGATGCAGTTAGCGAATGTAGCTGATTTTCCTGGTAAGCATCATTCTCCCGAAAACCATGAGTGTCCGCACGTGGTTGCAGACGATCGCACAACGAGTGACCAGTGCGAGCGCGTCACGCGTCGCCGGTCGGAACGATTCCCGCTGCCTCTACCATCAGGATCACCGTTTTCTCAGGCGCTCGAGGGCGATGCAGCAGACCTTTCGGCACGACGAACGCCTGCCCCGGCGTCAAATCCACGACTCGGTCTTCAAGCTCGATCAGGAAATGTCCGCTGACAACATAAAAGAATTCGTCCTCTGCATCATGCTTGTGCCAATGATATTCGCCCTGCACGACACCGAGCCGGACTACCGACTGGTTAACCTGGCATAGCGTCTGGTTGTACCAGGGATGGGTGTTCGCCGCCACCAGAGCAGGAACGTCGATGATTTCGCCGACGGTGTGGAGAACGTCAAGGCGGGTCAGATAGGGAAACGCGTCGGTGCTCACATCGATCTCCGTGAATGTCAGTTCGTGTTGAACATGCGAGTAACTCTAAAACGTAACGGCCCGTTGGTCTTGTACCAGACCGTCAATCTTTGGTACGGAGGCGATTTTCAAGCAACTTCGCGCGATACGCGCCTGGCGTCAAACCCATCCTCCGCCGAAAGACGCGCGTGAAGTGGCTTTGGTCTGTGAAACCGGCTGCCTCCGCGATGGCTGCGAGCGAATGGCGTCCACTAGCCAATTGGGTGCATGCGAAATCGAGCCGAAGCTGGCGCACGTACTCACCGACACTAAGGCCAAAGTGCTTACGGAATTCACGCGCGAGATGGTCGGCGGAAACATGGCTATCTGAAGCGATTTCATCCAGCGTCAGCGACTCACTAAAGCGATCGTGCAGTAACGCTTCCACGCGACCGAGCCATCGGCGTGAACCGCCCGGCGTTGCATCGCGCAACACAGATCGCTTGCAGGCGGCGAGAAGTTCCAGTACCAGTCCTTCAATCGCGAGCGGCGTAGCCGAATCCTGTTCGCGGCACTCGCGGACCAGACGCCGCATCAACGACACCGGAGCCCCGTCGGCAAAGTCGTCCGGGCGATCGAGAACCCGGGTCCGACCATCAAGCCGTTGTAGCCACAAAGGCGAAAATTCTAGATGGAGTGCCTTGCCGCCCGCGCCGTACCAGCAATTTGCATGTGGCGTGCCTGCGGGGAAAAGTGTGAGTGACATGGGCCCGTCTTTGCCGTGGCGTGTCGGCCAGGTCCGTGTGCCGCGGCCGTCCAGCACAAAACAGAAAAAGGGGTTGACGTGTTCGTGCTGTGGAATGACCAGATCAGTTGCGAAGTGGGTCTCCACGATCGAGAGTCCGTCGTCGCCGTATTGCAGGGTGGTGGTGCCGAAGTAGTCACCCGCCTCAAGTGTTCTAAGCATGGGACTGCTCCCAAAGAGACGTTGCAGTCGATTTTACTCGCGTCTATGGAATCGTTTGAAGGGCGGTTATGAGTTAAATCTCAGCCGTCCGGAACATCAGGCGATACCAATCCTGATCCCCAGCGCCTCCATACCCTGACGGCATGGAGGCAGACCCAATCAGTATTGGCGGAGCAATACGGGTTCGTATAGTCTGGGGCCCTTTATCGACCGATATAAATCAAAAGCGACGCCATCGCCCACGCACGGAGACCTCTTGAACAAGCCTCTCGACATCGCATCGCTCATTGACCGCGAACCGCTTCGCCTCTATCAGTGGGGCATCTTTCTTCTTTGCTTTGCAACCGCCGTGTTCGACGGTTTCGACACGCAAGCCATTGCTTTTACGGGCCCGGCGATTGTCGCAACATTCGGTTTGCGTCCCGGCGATCTTGCGCCCATCTTGATTGCCGGCACACTCGGCATGACGATCGGCGCGATGACGTTGGGCCTGATCGGCGACAGGGTAGGCCGACGTCCGGCGCTGCTCGTTGGTGTCGCTGTGTTCAGCATTGCGTCGCTGCTTACGGCCTGCGCGAGTAGCACCGTGCAGATTCTGGCGTTGCGATTCATCGCTGGACTCGGCATGGGCGGCTGTACACCGGTTCTGCTTGCCCTTGCCGCGGAGTACGGTTCGGCACGTCACAGAGGGGCGATCATGACGGGGGTCCTGCTGGGCCTGCCGGCGGGAGCGATGCTGGGTGGACTGCTGGCGGCGCGCATGATGCCGGTGATCGGATGGCAGGGCGTGTTCGTTGTCGGCGGAGGCGCGCCGCTACTGTTTCTCGTCGTGCTGTATTTTGCGTTGCCGGAGTCTCTGCAATATCTGGCTAGCCGGTCTGGCAACGGCAGCGCACAGCGTGTGCGCAACACACTGCGTCGCATCGTGACCGTCGCGCTGCCGGCAGACGCGACGTTTCAGGTCCCCGGGACAGCCACTCGCGCCAGTGTGTCCGCGCTGTTCAGCAATGGCAATGCGCGTAACACCGTTGCTATCTGGGCAGTGTATCTGTGCAACTGGGTGGCGTGGTTCATGTTCCTTTCGTGGCTGCCTACCGTGCTGAAGGCCGCGGGCCTGCCGGTTTCGCAAGCGCCGATGGGTACGGTCATCGTCAATGCCGTGTTCATCGTTTGCGCGATTCCCCTCTCGATGCTTCTTCCCAAAGTGAACACCCGTCGCTTGCTGATAGCGTTGCTTGGACTCGGCATTGCGATCTCCGCCGGGCTTGCATATGCCGGCACTACGTGGGGCCTGGTGTTTGCGCTGGTGGGCGCGGCAGGGCTGGGTATCGGCGGACAGCAGATCGCGTTGAACTATCTGGTGGTGGGCGCCTATCCGACGACCCTGCGAGCAACGGCGACCGGGTGGGCAATCGGAATGGGCCGGGTGGGCGCGATTGCGGGTTCTGCTGTAGGCGGTACGGTCCTTGCGTACGGAGGTCCGAGCGGATTCTATCTGGCGTTGGCCGTGCCTCTTGCGGCAGCGATGCTCGCCGTCATCGCGATTCGTACGACGGGGCGCGTGGCCGACGGCGAACTTGCCGTCGCGCATTGATCTATCGCTGATGATAACTATGACCAAGAGCCATCGATTTCAGGACAAAGTCGTCGTCGTGACAGGGGCGGCCCAGGGGATTGGGCGCGGCGTTGCGCTCGCTGCCGCGGAAGAAGGTGCTACGGTCGTGCTCTGCGATCGTTCGGAACTCGTGCATGAGGTCGCCGCGGAAGTCTCCGCGCGAGGAGTACTGTGCCTGCCCGTTGTCGCGGACCTCGAAACCTACGCGGGTGCGAGCCGGTTGATGCAGGCGGCGCTTGACGCTTACGGTCGCATCGATGTCCTGGTGAACAACGTTGGTGGCACGATCTGGACCAAGCCGTACGAGCACTACGAGGAAGAACAGATTGAGGCGGAAGTTCGACGTTCGCTCTTTCCAACGCTGTGGTGTTGCCGTGCCGTCTTGCCCACCATGATCGCGCAGCAGCGTGGTGCGATCGTCAATGTATCGTCGATTGCGACGCGCAGCATCTATCGTGTGCCGTACGCCGCATCCAAGGGAGGTGTCAACGCATTGACCGCGAGTCTCGCATTCGAGCATGCACAGGATCGCATTCGCGTGAACGCCGTCGCTACAGGCGGCACTGAAGCGCCGCCGCGCAAAGTACCACGCAATGCCGAAAGACAAAGCGACCAGGAGGCCGGATGGTATCAAGGCATCGTCGACCAGACGATCGCGTCCAGCCTGATGCATCGCTATGGAACAATCGGCGAACAGGTGAGCGCGATTCTGTTCCTGGCTTCAGAGGAAGCGTCGTATATCACGGGTACGGTGCTGCCGGTCGGCGGCGGCGATCAGGGCTAGCGCGAAGGTTCTATCCAGCGCTTCGTCGATATATCCCGAGGTGCCGCAGTAGCGGATAGCCCGTAGGTCGCGGCAGTATCCGTTCAGGTGATCCCGACCGCTGAGGAAAATTGAAAGAGAATGTACGAACGAAATCCATCATCTCGTATCGCTCCATACGATAGATGAGGCAATACACGTTCGCTGCTGCCGCTCATACTGCGCACAGCGCTCCCTCCGCTAACACACTCGCTCTCGTCCGTTAGCAGCCGACAGTCTGGCTGGATAAATGGCAAGGGAAATTCAAAGCGATCCGATGGTCTGGAAGGCTGCCGGCTGTCTATTCGCCCACCCCCAAACCGTATCCGCCCCGCAATACCCCGATCCGAAAAACTTCCACACAACAACGGCATCGGAACTCATAAAAAGTCAACTAAATTAAAACATATTTACAAATAACATTTGCCAAATTCTCAATTCATAAAATCAATAAAATTTGCATAACTTAATTGTTTACCATATTGAATAAACATAATCGAGCGACGCGATATCGTTGACACAGGATATTTCATCCGTCTAGACTCCCCACACATCGTGGAACTTACCGAAAATTCATAACAAATGTTTAGGATATTTGCTAAACAATTTCGATAAAAAAACTGACATGCGTTAAATCAAACCAGTTGTAAATATGCGCCATATATGCCGTTCTCATTTCCATCCTGGGTAATCGGATGCGACATGACGCGCGTTTTGCATCGAAGCCCGTCACTGAATTCACCCTAAGCGGCATTGATCACGGAGCGCACTGACGCACCCGCAATGTTGCATGCACGGGAGACGAAGGCAGTGAAAACAGTTCGATGCGCTGGCGAACGGCGCGGCGATGAATTTCACCATGGGAGCCGCGCCTTCCACGTGGGGACACAAGCCTCGAACGCGCCGCCGTCCTTTCGGACACCTGCGGGTTCGTTGTAAAGCGTGCCGTCGGGATGAAGAGGAGCCCGATGGTTGCAGTCCAGGTTTCATGATGGCATCGCGTGATGCATTCGATAAAAAAGAAGGAGATACGCATGAAGAATCTGCTGAAGCTCGCCGTGGTCTTGACGAGCGTCGCGGCGCTCGCGGGCTGTGGTGGCGACGATCACCCATCGCAAAGCCCGCATGCGGGAGGTGACACAGCCACTACGCCGGCGGGCGATACCGGTACGCCCGGCGCAACGCCGCCAGTGGTCGAGCAGCGCGTGAACTTGCCGCTCACGCGCTACGTCAATGTTTTCATCGGCACGCAAGTGGCGACGACAGGCGGCGGATTTTCGGGCAACACGACGCCCGGCGCGCAGACGCCGTTCGGCATGGTCAGCTTCGGTCCCGACACGGCATCGGGGCCGCCGGGCGGATATGCCTACAACGACTCGACGATCAGCTTCTTCAGCCTGACCCACCTGAGCGGCCCGGGATGCGGCGGTCAAGGCGGCGGCGGTGGCCTGCTCCCGTCCATTTCGTCCGCTCAGACCGATCCGGCTAATCAGGGCAAGAATATTGTCATAGGTGACGGCTCCGGCGACTTCGATCATGCGAACGAATCCGCCCAACCCGGCTATTACAAGGTCACGAGCAACACCGGCGTCACGAGCGAACTGACGGCCACGACTCGAACCGGCATGGCGCGATTCACCTATCCTGCCAGCGCCAGATCCAATGCCGTGCTCGTCGTCGATGCGACGGTGTCCACCGACCAGCACAGCAGCGGAACCCGACCGGGCTCGATCACGCTGGACGCCACCCATCGGACCATCTCCGGCACGAGCATCGTCGGCGCGTTTTGTGGCGGCACATGGAACAAGCCCGTCTATTTCTACGCGCAATTCGATACGCCCTTGACTTCGGCATCGTCGGGCAAGAACGGTGTGGCGATTCTGCAATTCGATCTGTCGGCAAGCAAAACGAACTCTGTTCTGTATAAAGTCGGCATCTCTTCCGTCAGCGTGGCCAATGCCAAAGCCAATCTCACCGCCGAAAATTCCGGGTGGGATTTCGACGCGGTGAAGGCCGCTGCGGACAAGACGTGGGAAAACAGTTTGAACGCCATTCAGGTGGATCTCGCCGATCCGCAGAAGTTTGCCGGGCTAGGCTCATCACAACAAGTCGCCGCCCAAAAAAATCTGACGCTGTTTTATTCGGCCTTCTATCGTTCCTTTAGCGGACCGACGATCTACAGCGACGTGAATGGCGACTATCGCAGCATGAAGCAGACAGCTCTGAGCGAGAATGACGGCAATTCATTCCCAGCCAGAGCCACGGCGAACATCGCAAATGATGACGCGTTCCAGGACGGCAATGGCAAGACTGTCGTGCCCGCGGCGCACTATTCCGGCTTTTCGATCTGGGACACTTACCGTTCTCTCACACAACTGCAGGCGCTGCTCTTTCCCGGCATTTCCAGCGACACGGTGCAATCGCTGGTTGCCGATGCGAAGCAGTGCGGCGCGCTTCCTCATTGGGTCGATGGCAGCGATGATACGAAGCCGATGGAGGGCAATCACGCGCCGAGCCTCGTTGCGGGCGCCTATGCGTTTGGCGCGCGGAACTTCGATACGGCAACGGCGCGAACCTATATGATCAGGAGTCAGACGGATCCGGTCAGCAGTTGCAACAATATGCTGAGCGTCGGGCGCGTGTCGACCAGCAATGACGCGAGCGTCATACCTAACTGGTTGGATAAGGGATATATCGCAACGGCCACTCCTTCGAGCAGTCCGTTCCACACCTCTTCCGTGACGATTGAAATGACCACGGCCGATCGTTCGGTCGGCGCGTTTCTGTCTTCCCTGCCCACCGCGAGTTCGGACCAGACGGCGATCAATGGCTTCTTCCAGCGGGCCGGGAACTGGAAAAATATCCTTAACTCGCAAACGAAGACGCTTCAGGCTCTGAATTCGACGGGCAGCTTCACGACCAACGCCGATGAAGGTTGTAACTCTGCATGTCCTGGCACGCTGTTTCACGAAGGTACAGAGCCGCAGTACTTCTGGAACATCGGCCATGACTATACGGCGCTGATTGCGGCAATCGGCGGTAATAGCGTCGCTACCGCACGCCTCGACAACCTGTTTGGCATCGATAGAAGCGCAGGCTTTCCGCCGTCGTCCGCGCCGCCGACCAGTGCTTTGAACGGCGGCATGAACAGCAACCAGTTTTATATCGGCAACGAACCCGGGCTTGTCGAGCCGTGGGCTTATAACTGGACTGGGTCGCCGCAATCGGCGCAATACATCATTCCGCAGATCATGCAGCAGACTTTTCTCGTTTCTCCCGGAGGCCTGCCTGGCAATGACGATCTGGGTGCGACATCCACGTGGTATGTCTGGGCAGCGCTGGGACTTTATCCGGTGGTTCCTTCCGCACCGGGCATGGCGATTTCGACGCCGCAGTTTTCCGGAATAACCGTATGGCTCGGCAACGGCAAGAAGCTGCGTATCGAGACCGATCGGCAGGCGATGCTGGATGACGTTCCTTATATCAAGGAACTCAAGCTGAACGGTCAAACCTATAACGGCTCGTGGCTGCCGGTCGCCCAGATCGCCAATGGGGGCACGCTCTCCTATAAGCTGTCTACCGCACCGACTACCTGGGGCACGTCTGCAGATCTCACGCCGCCTTCGGGACCCAATGCGGATTACACCAGAAGTGTTGCTGCTCTCCCCGATTCTTCTGGGGCGACGTCGGCTAAATAGTGCTAATGCCTCCCCGGCTTTGCTGCCGGGGAGGCTCTTTTGCGAGCCTGTGCGTTGGCGATTGTCGATATGCAACGACGTTCGCGAAGCCTCAAACGACGGAAAAATAACCGGAAGCCGCCGTTCGAATGGCGATGCGTGAATGTCAGCAAAGGCCGACAGGACTAAACCGCTCGCGCGGTAAGGGTCTCCGTCCCGCCTCTGGCGGGGAACGACAGGTCAGTGGCGCCGGTGGTTATGTTGGTGACTGAGGTAACCCACCGCTGTCAAAAATGTTCGCCGCTATGCGAGGAAGAATCGACGCCCTGATCGGCCGGCTTCATTCTCTTCCGCCCAAATCGCAAATGAGTTGCTCTTTCAACAGCGCATCGAGCCAGTCGGCGAATACCTGAACCCTGCGTGACAGGTGTTGCCGATGCGGATAGAGCAGGTTCATCGGCATGGGCGCAGCCCGGTATGCGGGCATCACCTCGATCAGTTCGCCCGCACGCAGATGCTGCTGCACGTCATAGGCAGGAATCTGGATCAAGCCTAGTCCTGC
The DNA here is from genome assembly GCF_900177725.1 of Paraburkholderia susongensis. GTDB lineage: Bacteria > Pseudomonadota > Gammaproteobacteria > Burkholderiales > Burkholderiaceae > Paraburkholderia > Paraburkholderia susongensis. The sequence continues at coordinate 15,659 of NZ_FXAT01000007.1, forward strand.
AAGGCAACATGCGATATATGCCTCCGCGCTGTTGACCGTTACGCGGCCTTGCGTTGTCAACGTCCTTGCGGTCTCACCGTCCAGCCATTCCCAAGGCCCGATACGTCCGTTCGACGGGGACGCGTACTGAACGACCTGGTGGGTTTCCATGTCGCCTGGCGTGCAAGGCGTACCGTGACGGGACAAATAGAGGGGGCTCGCAACGTTGATTAGTGCCAGATTGCCAATGGGACGCGCGATCATGCCGGAATCCTGCGGCTTACCTACGCGCAGCACGCAGTCGACGCGTTCTTCGACAAGGTCGATCGCGCGATCGGTCAGGCCGAGCGCAATATCGATTTTCGGATAGGACGCGAGGAATCCCGGCAGTGCGGGTGCGATGATCAGCCGGCCTATACGGCCCGGCACGTCGACGCGCAGCATGCCGCCCGGTCCTACCGATGTCTGCCGGAACAGGTTCTCGGTCTCCTCGACATCTGCAATCAGGCGCAGGCAGCGCTCATAGAGCGCGATGCCGTCCTGCGTCGGCGACACCTTACGCGTTGTCCGATGCAGCAACCGGGCGCCGATCCGTCCTTCCAGCTCCTGAATCGCCGCGGATACCGACGAACGAGGCAAGCCGAGTGTGTCCGCCGCTCGCGTGAAATTGGTGCATTCGACAACGCGTGCGAAGACGCGAAACAGGTCAATACGATCCACGTTTGCCACCGCCTTCGTGAGCGCGCAGCTCGACGGCGTGTCGAGGTTTCTGCGCGGAATGCAGTCCATCGCTTCGGCACGCGCACGCACAACCAGTCTCGTTCGCAGCCATGCCCAGGCACGCCTTTTTACTGTTCGACTTTTCTGACCAGTGATGTCAGAAAAAGCAGATTTAAACGGTTTTTCTGGAATATATCATCCACAGGATGAGAGGCTGCATAGGGCGGCTTCAGCACTGGGGGATGAAACATGGCAAACCACAGCATCAAAGGCAAAATCATCGTCATTGCGGGCGGGGCGAAAAATCTTGGCGGGCTGATTGCACGGGATCTTGCTGCACAGGGCGCCACGGCTGTGGCGATTCACTACAACAGCGCGAGCTCAAAGGCCGCAGCGGACGAGACACTTGCGGCGATCGAGTCGGCAGGTGCCACCGCAGTCGCTTTCCAGGCCGATCTGACCTCGGCCGGGGCGGTCGAGAAACTGTTTTCGGATGTCGTCGCCGCCGTCGGCCGCCCCGATATTGCGATCAATACGGTAGGTAAGGTGTTGAAGAAGCCGTTCGTCGACATCACCGAGGCTGAATACGATGAGATGACGGCGGTGAATTCCAAGTCTGCGTTCTTCTTTCTCAAAGAAGCAGGCAAGCACGTCAACGACAATGGCAAGATCGTCACGCTCGTCACGTCGCTACTTGGCGCGTTCACGCCGTTTTATGCTGCCTATGCGGGCACCAAGGCTCCGGTCGAGCATTTCACACGGGCAGCGGCCAAGGAATTCGGCGCGCGCGGCGTCTCCGTCACGGCCGTCGGCCCCGGGCCTATGGACACGCCATTCTTCTATCCCGCCGAAGGCGCGGAAGCAGTGGCTTACCACAAGACCGCCGCCGCGCTCTCGCCGTTCTCTACGACGGGTTTGACTGACATCAAGGATGTGGTGCCCTTCATTCGCCATCTGGTCAGCGACGGATGGTGGATTACGGGGCAAACCATTCTGATAAACGGCGGTTATACGACCAAGTAAGCGCGCGAACGAAATCTCTCTTCTGGAGGAGAGAAGTGTCGATCCTCGGGGATGGGTATTCCCAAATCCGTGCAAATCGGTAATCTGCGAGTTCTCAGTGAACGAAAAAAGCCTCGCTGACTGAATGCAAACATTCGGACCATGCCATGACTGAACCTCGTCTGACATTTTTTGACCAGAATGAATGGGAAAACTGGTTGAATCAAAACGGCGATACCTCCAGCGGGATATGGCTGCGCCTCGCCAAAAAGGGCGCCGGGCAGCCAACCTTGACTTACGAACAGGCGCTGGAAAGTGCTCTTTGTCATGGCTGGATCGACGGTCAAAAACAGACTGAAAGTGAAGAGTACTGGTTGCAACGCTTCACTCGACGCTCCGCAAAAAGTATCTGGTCCAAGCTCAACAAAGACAGAGCCGAAGCGCTGATCGCCGCAGGCAGAATGCTTCCATCGGGCATGCAAGAGATCAGGAAAGCCAGGGAGGACGGCCGCTGGGAGGCTGCCTATACGTCCGCCAGCAACTCGGTTGTGCCGGACGATCTGCAGGCCGCACTGGATGCCAATCCCAAAGCCAGCGCGTTCTTTGCGACACTGAACGGCCGAAACCGCTACGCCATCCTGTTTCGGATCCAGAATGCCAAAAAACCCGCGACACGGGTGCGCAAGATCGAGGAGTTCATCGGCATGCTGAATCGCGGCGAAACCGTTTATCCCTAGACCGGGTGCGGCGCTCAGGGTGGGCAACCCGCAGCGCTTGCCACACCTCAACGCTGGCGAGCGTCGATCGATGCTGGCTTTCGGTTTATTTATCTCACTGGCCGCTGTTCGAGCGTGACCTGCCGTTACGAAAATTTGGCGGAGTGTCGGATTTTGGCCGAGGTGAGACGAACCGCGCCGGAAGCTTTCCCGGCGTCGCAGCCGGTACAATCCGGCAATCAGCCTGTCGATGCCTGAACCGATGATCGACCTCAACCGATTTCTGGTGGAAACCACCGCGAGCGGCAAAATTCCTGGCGTATCGTTTGCCGCCCTTCGTGTGGGGACGAGAATTGCCGAGCATTATTGCGGCGTTCGCGGTGTGCACGACCGTTCCAGTGTCGATGCGGCAACCGTCTTTGAGGCTGCGTCTCTCACAAAACCGCTCGTCGCCCACATCGCACTCCAGCTTTCCGAAGAAGGGCTATTAGATCTGCAAAAACCCCTGTTCGACATCTGTGGCGAGTTCATTCCAGGCGACTCGATTTCTCGGCGGATAACGGCGTTTCATGTGCTGACACACACGAGCGGCCTCCCGAATATTGTCCGAGACAAAACTCCGCTTCGCACGTATTTCAATCCCGGCGAGCGGTTCAGTTACGGCAGCACCGCATTTGCATGGCTTCAGCGCGCGATGGAGGCAGTAAGCGCAAGCCCGCTGGAAATGTTGGCGCGAGAGCGTATATTCGACCCATTGGCCATGCGTCATTCGAGCCTGGAGTGGCAGGAGCGCTTTGCGGTCAATCATGCGCAAGGCCATGAGTGGGACGGCCAGCCGGTGCCTAAGCGTCGAGTACAAACGGCGCAAGCCTCGTGGTCGCTTCTAACGACGGCATCCGACTACATCAGCTTCGTCCAGCATATACTGGCCCGCGGAGGCTTGACGGCCGCGAGCTACGATCAATGGTTCGTGCCACGAGTCAATACGCGGCAAGGCGACGACGCCGAAGACCTCATCGGTCAAAGTTCGCCTGACCTGAACGTTGCTTGGGGATTGGGTTGGGGTCTCGAACCGTCTCAAGGTTGCTTCTTTCACTGGGGCAACAACCCGGGATTCCGGGCGCTTGTTTTCGCCAATCGTGCAACGCAGGATGCGGTGGTCTGGTTCGCCAATTCAGACCGTGGCATGAGACTGGTCCATAAGGTCTTGCCAGAAGCGGTTCCCGGCGAGCATCCCGCCGTCGGATGGCTTCGGATCGGTAGCCTTTGATGTATTCGCGGGTGACTAAAGTCGACTCGGAGCAGTCAATCGACCCGCTCCAAAGCAGCCGTTCGCTCGTGCTCGCACTCGATGCATATTTCTGGATCGTCCACAAGCTTGCCGATGCACTTATGTAAGCTCCGCTAGGAACCCATGTAATGACGACATGCAAATCCCGATCAAGTGGCATGAAAGATTCGCTGGGGCACTTATCGAACGACAAGTTATTGGAGAATCGGGAGCGGAAGTTTTTCGCATCCGTTGCGACGGCGGGGAAGAGCTATTTCTAAAGTCCGAACCCACTGGCTTGCCAAGTGAGCTTGCTGGCGAGGTTGAACGCCTTCGGTGGATGAAACGGCTAGATGTGCCTGGACGGGCTGTGCCTGGTGATGCGACAGAAGATGGCCGCCACTGGCTCCTGATGACGGCCGTTCCCGGGCTCGATCTGGCCAATGCCAACGACTTGTCTTCCCCTCAAATCGTGGGAATGTTGGCGATGGCACTACGTATCCTCCACGAGGTGCCGATCGCAGTATGCCCTTTCGAGCATCGCCTGGAGGAGCATATCGCAGCCGCCAAGAATCGTGTCAACGTCGGGCTCATTGACGAGGCAGACTTCGACAATGAACGGCAAGGACAGACCGCTACGGATGTGCTCGCTGATCTGCTGTCGACGCTCCCGGAGACGTATGACCTTGTAGTGATCCACGGCGACGCTTGCCTGCCGAATTTCATGGCCAACGGAAGTAACTTCACTGGCTTCATCGACTGCGGTCGCTAGGCGTTAGGACCGCTATCAAGATCTTGCACTGACCGCGCTGGGCGTTCTGCTGATGACGGCAATCATTGCGCTGGGCGGGTAATCGACGCAGACAGTTCCTCGGCCTGCCTGGCGAGCCTCGTCCTGGTCCTGCTCGTCATGCCTTGCGCGCCCGGAGAAATCTGAAGAACTCCACCCCCTCTTGCAGGCGCCGTTTCATCATCTCCCAACTCATTAGCATCTCGCGAACGATTTCCCAGACCTTCGATGGTCTGAAATAAAAACGCTTGTAGAACTCCTCCACGCCACGATAGATCTCTTCGCGTGAGAGGTGCGGATAGCCGATAGCGGCAGCCTGGGTGCCGGCGTCATTAATGAGGGTGATGACCTTACCGTCATTAAGCCATCCATTCTCGACCGCTTGCTTATGAAGGACCGTACCCGGATAGGGCGCCGCAAGCGACACCTGGATCGTGTGGGGGTTGATCTCTTTCGCGTACCGGATCGTCTTCTCGATCGTTTCGTGCGTCTCGCCGGGAAGCCCCAGAATGAACGTGCCGTGGATCTTGATGCCAAGCTTGCGGCAATCGTCACTGAACTGGCGCGCCATATCGGTCCGTAGCCCCTTTTTGACATTCACGAGGATCTGGTCGTCACCGGACTCGTAGCCGACGAGCAAGAGCCGCAGCCCGTTGTCCTTCATCACTTTGAGGGTTGAATAAGGCACATTCGCTTTCGCGTTGCACGACCATGTCACTCCCAGCTTGCCCAGGCCGCGAGCAATCTCTTCGGCTCTCGGTCTGAGGTCGGTGAAGGTATCGTCGTCGAACATGATCTCCTTGATCTCGGGCATGTTGTCCCTGATCCATTTCACTTCCTCGATGACGTTCTCGACCGAGCGTGTGCGATAACGATGACCCCCGACCGTGTGTGGCCAGAGACAAAAGGTGCATCTGGATTTGCAGCCTCGGCCCGTGTAGAGCGATACATAGGGATGCTTGAGATAGCCGCTGAAGTAGTTCTTGCTTGTCAGGTGTTGCTTATAGACGGGCGCAACGAACGGAAGTTGGTCCATGTCTTCAAGAATCGGCCGGGTTTCGTTGTGCGTGATTGCACCGTCGGGCAGACGGTAGCTGAGGCCGAGAATCGACTCGAACGGAAGCCCCTGCGCGATATCACGACACGTGAAGTCGAATTCTTCGCGGCATACAAAATCGAGAGCATCGCTCGCGGTCAGTGAGCCGTGAGGATCGACGGCTACCTTTGCGCCGACCATACCGATGAGGATCGAGGACTTACGCCGTTTTAAATGCTCCGCGAATTGAACGTCGCTTGCGAACGATGGAGAGCTCGTATGAATGATGACCAGTTCATATTCCTGGGCAATGTCGAGAGTTGTGTCCAGCGATAAACCATCTGCGGGAGCATCCACGAGGCGGCTATCCTCGACCAGCGCCGCGGGCTGGGCGAGCCACGTCGGATACCAGAATGACCGGATCTCGCGCTTCGTTTGGAAACGTGAGCCCGCCCCGCCATCGAAGCCGTCAAATGAAGGTGCCTGCAGAAACAGCGTTCTCATGAATACCCTCGAAAAAATGGTCCGCTCGACCGAGATCAGCACTCCAAAGGGACTCGCCAGGCATCGGCGATGCTCGCGAATTGTTGCAATGCCTTCAAAAACCTGATACTTGCTGGATGGCTGCTATAGACGCCGTTCCCTCCTGCGGGTCCAGCGGGACAAACAGGCCTGGTCTCGATGCATTGTCATCCTTTCGGAAGCGGGCGGCAGTTGACGTGAAGCAGCAAAGCTGTGGCCATTAGATGGGAGCAGGAGCCGATCAAGGATACTACAGCCTGCAATCGTGACACGGTAAAAAAATTCGCACCTTCAAATGTCGGTCGTTACAGCGAGATGCACAGAGGCTGCGAGTCGGCGCTAGTGATTCTTTCTGTACTATATTGCGGTGAATCCACATACGAGCGCGCAGACGCGCTGCAGGGCTCCACTTCACACATCGTCCGTCCCAGTTCGTTCTGGTGAGGGAGTCGCAGCGTTCAGATGCCTCGCCGACACATTGCTCCTGACATCGAGCGGCGTGCGGTGCCGCACACAGCAACCCGGCCGCCGGGGAAACCCTTGCGGAACGGCCATCGGCAGCAACGATACGGATCCGCGCGTTCACAGCGCTCAGTGCTCCAAAGCGGGAGGCTATGTATGAGGCCAGATCACGGCAATACCGCCGGGGTGCCTGTTGGCAATGGACGGCACATCAGCCCAGCCGAATTTCTGCTGATGGCAGGCTTTCTTGCAAACCGGGCGCATCTGGCGCCGGTCGATGCCCGGGCGGCGGCCCGACGCGTTCTGGATGCCGTTCTCGGGGTGGCGGTAGCTCACGGGTTCGCTCATTCGGACGCTCTCGAATCAATGATGGCGAGCGCCGAAAAGTCCACGCACGTATGGGAGCTTGCAGAGCAGGCTACCGCTGCTGTCGGCGATACGGTCGCTTTCATGCAAGTGATCCGCGGTGCTGGCGTAACGCTGGAGCTGGGCCCTTCAACGTAGTCGTCGACGAACGTCCGCGTCGAGGAAGCTCGTTCTTCGTGTCTGGAATTCGGTTTCTGGATTTGCGGTGTCCGTGTGCAAGGGGCGGCGCAGCAGTTTTCTACCTGTGACGATCTGGGCGTGAATATACGCGCTTCGCAGTCCGGATTGTCGACGATTCAGGCTTCGACATCGAATGTCTGATCGTGGCCGATCGCTGCCTGACGGCGGTTGACCAACTCGAACAATACCCGCCATCTATGTGGATGCAGACACAATCAGAATCATGGGGCGTTCCAGTTCTTCGGCCAATTGCGGCATCTGCTCTATCTGCTCGGGTGTCGGAGCAAACTCATCGAGCTGTCGAATTTCAAAGCCCGCGTCAATTAGCGCGTTCAGTGTTGTACTAAGCGTTCTGTGGTATTTCAGAACGCCCTCAGCAAACCAGTGCGTCCGACGTTCGCCCTCGACTGAATATCCATTGACCGGCCAGGTTTTGCGGCCATCTTCATCTCTGGTCCAGTGCGCATGCGCTGCTGCCATGAAGATCGGATGTTCGATCGTAAAAACGAAACGCCCATCTGGAACGAGTGCCTGGTGAATTACGCGCACGAGGCGCCCAAAATCCTCAATATAGTGAAAGGTCAGCGCGCTGTAAGCGAGGTCGAACGCCTTCTCGGGCAGCTCCAGCGTGTCGAGATCGGCGATGCGATACTTAATGGCGGCGTCCACTGTTTTCGCCTCGGCTTGCTCAATCATATTCTGCGACAGATCGAGTCCAAGAACCGATGTCGCGCCTTGGTCGCGCATCCAGCGCGAGGCCCAGCCAAAGCCACATCCCAGATCGACGACACGTTTGCCTTCCAGATCGGGCAGCAAGGCTCGGATCGCGTGCCATTCGGGAGCGCCGTCCAGCCCATGCACCTGGCGGGGGATTTGGCTGTAGCCCGAGAAGAAATCCGGATTGTCGTAGATGTTTTGCGCCATGTATTGCTCCGAGGTGATAAGGGACGAGGCTCGCGGGCAAGTAGGCAGACCGCGTCCGAGAGGGGCGAAGCCAAAGGTGGCGATGAGTGTGGTCGCCGTTCCGTATCCAACTGGTTATACGCCTCTTTTCCCGGCACAACTGTCATTCTCCTGTTGATCACCATAGCCCGCAAACAGGCTGGCGAAGAATGGGTAGCTCCGGAGTGAGCCACCGCACTGCCTCCAGAAACGTTCGACGAACGTGGGCAGCGGATGGTCGTGTAGCGCACCCAACGCGTTGGAGGCTGCCGTGACCGCGATCCAGCGCCGCGACCTACAAGCCAAAGATGAGCGAGCGATGCGCTGCAACGCCCGCCGCAACGCCCGCGGCCGATGCGAACGTCGCGTTAGTCCACATGGTCGACGCATCGCCGGCGGCGAACACGCCCGGAACGCTTGTCTGTTTCCAATCGTCGACCTGAATGATCGGGCCCAGTGGGCCTTCGTCGAACGCGCAGCCGAGCTGCCCGGCCAGCAGGCTTGTCATTTGCGTACGCGGCCCCACGAAGAGCGCATCGATATCGACGACGCGGTCATCGGCGAGACGCAACCCCGTCATGTTGGGGGCATCGCCGAGCACTTCGACAACGGGTACCCGTTCAATCAGCACGTTGCGAGTATCGAGCAACACGGCCTCTTCGGGTGTCGGCTCGACGATACCTTGCGTGAACCAGGTCGTCGGTCCCCAATCGGGAACAAGCATCGCTTGATGAATCGACAATGAATGCGTCGCCAGGACGCCGAGCCGTTTGTCCGCGACTTCATAACCATGGCAATACGGGCAATGCAGCACGGATACACCCCAGCGTTCTTCGAGACCGGGCAGCGACGGCAGTTCGTCGCGAACGCCCGTCGCAAGGATCAATCGATTCGCGCTTGACGTTTTCCCATCGCTTTGCGTGACGAAGAATCGATCATCAACGCGCTTCGCCAAGCATGCCTCGCTCGTCACGACGCGAGCCGTCGGATACGCCGCGAGTTGTGCCGTCGCCTCGCCGATGATCTCGCTCGGCGCCTTGCCGTCCTGTCCGAGGAATCCATGCGAGTGTGGTGCGAATCGATTGCGTGGGCGTCTTCCGTCGAGCACGAGCACACGCCGTCTCGCGCGCGCCAGTTGCATTGCGGCTGAAAGACCGGCGAAGCTGCCGCCGATCACGATGACATCGTAGTGCGTATCCATACGGCTTCACTCCTCACATATCACGTAACGTAATAAGTTGCATGATAGCGTCGTGCTACACTTTTATGCAACTTAAAAAGTTTCGTGAGATGCTCCCCCAGCATGAGAACCGATAGCCGCATATCTCGCGTCCTGCACGCGTTGATTCACATGAAGCATGCGGATGGCCCGCTTACTTCCGAAGCGCTCGGCGAGATGCTTTGCACGAACGCCGTTGTTGTGAGGCGCTTGTTCAGCGGTCTGCGCGAGATGGGTTACGTCGCGTCGGAGAAGGGGCACGGAGGCGGTTGGGTGCTGGCCATACCGCTCGAGACCATCACGCTATTGGACGTCTACCGCGCGGTCGGCGAACCTCCGCTTTTCTCGGACCTTGTTTCCCAGGACCACCCGGAATGTCTGGTCGAACAAGTGGTGAACAAGCATCTTTCGGCGACGCTTGTCGAAGCTGAGGCCGTCGTGCTGGAAAAATTCGGGAAGGTCACCATCGCGATGTTGGCGCGCGAATTCGAGGCTCCGGCGTCTCGGTCGAAGTTATCTCGATCGACAACTCGAACTTGAGACATCGACCGAGCGTCGCTTCCTGGCCGAGCCTGTGTGGAAACCGTACTTGTGCTGCGCAATGGAAGTTGCGGGGCAGGCTGGGCCGTACTGAGCTACATGTCGGCCGACTCAGTTCGAGCATGAAGAGACATTCAAGCTTGCCACTCGAATGAGCGTTCGCCGCTAGCTTCTATTGGAATCCACTGTACTGTTCCCACTGGCCTACTCAAGAGACATCTGGCGCGGAATCGCCGGAAGTATCAGTGCAGATACGGCGAAGCCGATTGCTCCGACGCTGCCAAATATCACCCAGGTTTCAAGCGTAGTTCCGTTCAGAATGAGCCAGCTACCGGAGTAGTAGCCAGCGGCACCACCCAGTGCCCCTGCGGCACTCAGTGTGCCAAAGAACGTCCCCTGGCTTCCGTCAATAGCCAACGATGCTGTCAAAGTCTCCAACGCCGGGAGCATGATTGTTTCGATGATCGTGTATCCGGCGATGAATAAAAGGAACCAACCGAGGCCGTCGAATGCAGCCACACTGGTGAAAGCAATTGCGGCGGCCAGGTAGGCATACATGGTTGAGGTGACGGGGTCTATCCGGATGAGCCAGCGTTTTGCCGCCAGCATGAAAACCAGTCCGATTACCCCGTTCACCACATAGACTGCGGATGCCGCGTGCGGACCTGCCAGGCGTCCGGCATACAGTGGAAACGCAACGTAAAGCTGCGGGAACAAAAAGAACCACGGAAAAGCAGCTACGATCAAGCGCCATAGATTCCGGTTGGTCGTCGCCGCGCGGAGACTGGACAGAACGGGACGGCGATCCGATGTTTCGGAAAGTTCGACCTTTAGTCGAAAGACGGTTGCGCCAAGCAAGCCGAATAAAAAGGTGCTTCCGGCGAACGCGAAACGGGCATCGACCAGGCCCATTAGTCCGCCGATTATCGGGCCAACCGCGACCCCCATGTTCAGCATCTGGTTGTTGGCGGCGAACAGGGCGGAAAGCGATGCCTTCGGTTGGCGACCGAAAATTCCATACAGACCGGCCTCATAGCACGCAACGCCCGAACCAGCCGCGAAGGCAAAACACACCCAGGCAGCTACGTTGTTCGTGACGCCGAATCCGAGAAATCCCAGCCCTCTCAACCAAAGCCCCAACGCCATCATTCGCCGGGAGCCGAAGCGGTCCGCGACCGCGCCGGCAATCAGCGGCAACACCTGGGCGGAGAGCAGGTTCGCCGACATTACGCTTGCAAGCGCCACCGGGCTGAAACGCAGCGTCATCGACATGTACAACGCGAGAAGCGGAACGGTCATGAAGTGCGAAGCGTTCATCACACCCTGCATGCGCAACAACACCCGGATGTCACGTGAAAAAGCTGGACTGGTTGCATGGGTCTTGGCGAACATCTTGTGTCCTTGTAACCATCGTAGTATTTTAATGGTTACGTAAACTTCGCGCCTTTGCAACACGGAGACACCATGCCGGATCACAATCAGACTGCGCCGGGAGAGCTTGAAGTCGTGCGGCGGTTCATCAACACCTGGTCGATTCCGAACGACACGCGTGAAAAAACAGATGCACTGCCCGAATTGGCACGCACGCGCGAAGTGTGGCGCAAGGAGTTCCCGCACCAATCGCGATCGAGAAATGACGCTCTGGGCAGACTACTGCGGCTGCGTGCTGATCTGCGCAGCGCATGTCAAGGAGACAGCTCCAGTGAAGACGCACTGAATAAGTGGTTCGACAGCGCTGCACTGAGTGTGAAAACCCGATGGATAGGTGGCGCCGCGAAGTTGACTATCGAATCGTCGGAAGCAAGCTTCGTTGGTTATATCGTGGCCATAGTGGCAAATGCCATCGCGTCAGGCGAGTGGGCGCGTCTGAAGACGTGTCCCGATTGCCAGTGGGCTTTCTACGATCACACGCGCAATGGCGGCAAACGCTGGTGCGGAATGACAAAAGGAGGTCCGGACGGTCGGGCGTGCGGTACCATCGCGAAAGTCACAGCGTATCGCGCTCGTGAAGCAATGAAGGCCCGCGTTACCTGATGCAATGCTTTTCGGCCGATGGTTGTAACTATGTCCCTCGTCTGGCTGACCACCTCAATCAATTTGAACGTCGGCTTTGCGGCAAGTTGACCGTCCCTTGTGAGTCGATAGTACGCGTTCGCCGAAGTCGGTAGCGGTCGTTCCCCTCCCGCCGTTCGCGAACGATCGGTGAGCACCAATCAGCGGCCATATTTAGCCAGCGCCGTCCGTGACCAATGATCCGGATGTCTTCAAGCCGAGGACTATAGTCAGGAGGCTCGAAAGCGACACAACAACGGCAGGGATCGCAGCGACATGTAACCCTTCCGCAAGATCGTTGAGCTCCGGTCGCACAAGCGACCCGAACACGCCCACTCCCACCACGCCACCGATCTGGCGCGCTGTATTCAGTACGCCCGACGCAATGCCGATACACGACGGGTCGACGTGCGTCAGTACCGCTGTATTGATCGATGGCACCGCAAGCGCCACCCCGACGCCGACCGCCAGTAACGGCAACGCCACCGCCAGAGCACTGCTCTGCGCATGCACGAACACCAGCGAAAAATAGCCAAGCGCCGCTAGCGCCTGACCGAAGGCCATCGGCAGGCGATAACCGAAACGGGCAGTGAGCGTGCCGGACGCAATGTTCGCGACGGTCACCACTGCCGTCATAGGCAAAAACGCAAGGCCGGTTTCGAGCGGCGTGTCGTGGCGCGCGTTCTGAAAGAACAGACTCATGGCGAACATAAGTCCGTAATAGCCGAAATTCAGCGACAGCCCCGTTATCGCGCTCACGTTCACCGCGGCATTGCGGAACAGCGTGAGAGGCAACAGTGGCTGCGTATGTCGTGCCTCGACTGTGACAAACACAGCGCCCGTCGCGACCGCCGCGGCGAGTCCCGTCATCACGGTCACGCTCGTCCATCCTCGCGTGCCGCTCTCGACAACCGCATATGTCAGCGCGGCCAGGGTAATGATGGCAAGCGTCTGCCCGGCCAGATCGATGCGACGCGCGGCGTGACGCACAGTGTCGGGCGCATGGGCGAGCGTGAGCCAGATGCCGGCAATGCCGATCGGCATGTTGATCAGAAAAATCGCCGGCCAGCCGAAGCAGTCGACCAGCACGCCGCCGACCAGCGGGCCCGCGCCCAGCGCGAGCGCCGCCGTGCCCGCCCAGATGCTGACGGCCTTCGCCCGCGCGTGCGGCTCCGGAAACGCGGCGCCGAGCAGCGCCAGTGACGACGGCACGCATAGCGCTGCGCCGACGCCTTGCAACAGGCGCGACACAATCAGCATTGTCGCGCCGCCCGACAGCCCGCACGCGACCGACGCGCAGGTGAACACTGCGAAGCCCGCGACGAACACGCGCCGTGCGCCGAACCGGTCGGCCAGCGCACCAGCGGACAGAAGCAGACTTGCGAACGCAAGCGTGTACGCGTTGACGACCCACTCCAGCGCCGTCGAATCGATGGCGAGGCCCTCGCGTATTCGCGCGAGCGCGACATTCACGACCGTGACATCGAGACAGATGATGACGAAGCCGAGGCTCGTCGCGAGCAAGGCAAGATTTGATGATCGAGCCGGTGGAACGAGGTGTCTGCGCATGATCCGCGTGCATGAAGTGGAGCGATGCGGACCGGGATGGGCCGCGCTCGTCGCATGCAGTGGACTGTATTTCGCAACCGCAACTGGATAAACGGCCGCTGAATGACAACAGAACCAATTATTATGGGGGAATGGACCTTCTCAAAGCGATGACCGTCTTCGTGCGTGTAGTCGAAACCGGCAGCCTGACGGCGGCCGCGATGGCGTGCGAACTGTCGCCGACGATGGTCGGCAATCATCTTCAGGCGCTGGAAACGCGGCTTGGCGCGCGGCTCATCCATCGCACGACGCGCAGGCAGAAGATCAGCGCTTTCGGCCAGGCTTACTACGAACGATGTGTCGAGATCCTCGGCCTGATCGACGATTCGGAACGGCTCGCGCTCGATCATCTCGCAACGCCGCGCGGACGCCTGCGCGTAACCGCGCCCGTCGTCTTCAGCAACGAATGCCTGATTCCGGTGATCGCGGATTACTGCGAGCGCTATCCCGAGGTGGAGCTCGATATCGTCGTCTCTGACGCGCTATCGGATCTGATCGACGACGGCTTCGAGGCGGCGGTTCGCATCGGTGCGCTGGGCAATCCGGATCTCGTGGCGCGGCGTCTCAGGCCTTACCGGCTTGTGCTGTGTGCGTCACGTGCGTATCTGGCAGCGCACGGTATGCCGTCATCGCCCGAAGCGCTGCGGTCGCACCAGTGCCTGACGTACGCGTATCCACCGCGCTCGGAATGGCACGCGGCGCAGCCCGAATGGATCCTGCAAGGTCCGGAAGGACGAATAAGCGTACCCGTCGACGGCAGATTGAAGATCGATAATTCGGAAGCGTTGCGACGGGCAGCGTTGCGCGGTCTCGGCATCGTGATGCTGCCCGCGATTCTGGTCGCCGGCGATCTGCGTGCAAAGCGGTTGATCGAAGTGCTGCCGAAGTTTGCCGCCCCTGAGCGGCCGCTGAATCTGCTGTATCTGCGTGAGCGACAAATATCGCCGAAGCTTCGGAGCTTTATCGAATTTATGGTCGAGCGCTTTGGTGGTGACGCGTCAACGCATGACGGTGATTGAAAAAGAAGTACCCGCCCAGTATCGGACCCGGAACATCGCCCTACATGGGACATGTGGAGGCGCTCATTAGTGGAAGTTCACATTTGATTCCGACGTCGACACGCGTGCAGGATCTCATCAACCGCGAATGCGTCTCTCACGCCCGGCACATTCTGCAAGACACACACGTGATACGTTTTTTCGCGAGGTGAGGCGTCAATACAAACACCATTGTTTGAGAAACCGAAACTCACTACGTTTTCATGGAATACCATGAAACGAATGCATGAACGGCATACGCTTCCCGCCCGATCGATACAACGACTCAGAAACAGACCTTGGGATTCTTGCAAAAATCGACATAGACTGTACGACTTGTCCATCTCACTTGTCGGGGAACGAATATGAATTGTAAAACTGGCCAATGTGGTTGCTCGGACTCTCTGATAACGAACCGGCGTTCAGTCTTAAAAACAGGTCTTGGTATCGCGTTGGCGGGGGCAGCCGGTACCGCTGGATTCTCCGCGCCTAGTGTTGCCATGGCCGCTGCGATGACGAAGCAGGAGCGCGATAGCCTGACTCCCGATCAGATCATCGAAGGGTTGAAGCACGGCAACGAGCGCTTCCGTTCGGGCAAAGCCCATGCACATGACTATTTGGCCCAGAAGCGCGCGAGCGCGGCGGGACAGTTTCCGGCTGCCGTTATCCTCAGTTGCATTGACTCGCGCGCGCCCGCCGAGCTGATTCTCGACACCGGGATTGGCGAGACCTTCAACGCGCGGATAGCGGGAAATGTCACCAACGAGGATCTGGCTGGAAGCCTTGAGTTCGCCTGCGCCGCAGCCGGCGCGAAGGTCGTGCTCGTCATGGGCCATACCAGCTGCGGCGCGATCAAGGGCGCTATCGACAACGTCACGCTTGGCAATCTGACTGGACTCCTGGCCAGAATCAAACCCGCTGTAGACGCAACAAAATACGACGGCGTACGAACCGGCAGCAACCCCGAGTTCGTCGATATGGTCGCGAGAACCAATGTGCAGAACACCATCGACGACCTGCGCAAGCAGAGCGAAATCCTGGCCTCGATGCAGAAGGACGGGAAGATAAAAATCGTGGGTGCGATGTATCACCTGAACACCGGCAAGGTCGAATTCATGTCCTGACCAAGGCTGGTACCCTGCGTCGCCCGCGAGGCAAATCAAGCCGTTCATTGAACCGTTTTCAAGTTGGCAAAGTACTTCTCACTGAGATCTGAAGGCGACGCGCCAGTCGGGTCCCGCCGCTGTGTCGGCTGCGGGGTGTTTCGGTGAGCGGCTATTACGCGTGGCGCAAGTGGACGCTGTCGTTGCGGGCACGACAGGGACCGCGCCTGGAAGCCGAAGTGCTCGCCGCGCATCAGTGAACAGGTGAGAGTTTTGGCCCCGAGCGTTTGCAGAAATATCTCGACGAGCACGGTGTGCGAGTTGGCGTGCACCGCATAAAACGACCGCGCAGAAAGTTTGGGCTGCACTGCCGACAGAAGCGCAAATTCAAGGCAGGCGGCAGCTTCTCGCATCAGCTAACCACACCCACGGTCGAGCGCGACAGCCGCTTGCCCATATCGAGCCCACGTACGCTCCAAACTTCGTTCTCTACGTACGCGGACAGCAACTCTTCGGGTGTTCGTCTCTTCAGACCGGGCGACCGGGAAAAAGTAACCTGCGGCCGCGTTTTTATCGGAAGAATAGTCCTATTTTCAGCTGAGCTCTAAGCTCAAACCCACTTCCTGCCGACATCCAAGTAGTATCTCTTGCCTGTCGAGACGGCAAAAAGGTAATTATTGCCGTCTCGCTTATTCTTCTTGCGGATTTGCTCGCTTACTGCGGAAGGACAGGTCAAGCGAGTATCGCTCCCGTAATCGGATTTCCTCCGACAAGCAGTTCGATAGAAAACGCGGCGCCTTGATAAACGTCTGGGAGCCGCCGCGATATCGTATTGTCGCTTAATTAATAAGTAAGCCTAACTAAAGATGAACTTGTAGCGCACGTGAGACCCGTTTGACTCGAGTGCTTCCCAACTGAATTTGGCCGGGTCTTCCGGCGCGGATTATTTCTGTGATTAATCGACGACGATTCCTCGGCTGCCTGACGGCAGCTGCAAGCAGCTATGTACTGGTGGCGTGCGGTGGCGGTAGCAACAGCGACGCCACTACGCCTGGCAGCAACAGCAGTGCGGCCAAGGCAAAGACCAGCCTGTCCTCCTCAGCTAACGGCACGACAACCCCACCGGCAGCGTCCATTGTCGATGCCGGCGGCACTGTGTGGACGACCTCCAACGGGTATATCTACAGGAACGGAACAAAAGACTCCGGCTCGTATAACGTCACGATGCTGCTGTGGTACAACGGCAGCATCTACCAGGAAAACACGAGCGGGCAGTTTTTTCAGTGGTTTGGGTCGGGGTGGAACCAGTCTGTCGATCCGCGCCTCACTTCGGCCAACGGCACGACTTCGGCTAACGGCACGACAACCCCGCCGGCGTCCGCCATTGTCGATGCCTCCGGAGGTGTGTGGACGACCTCCAACGGGTATATCTACAAGAACGGAACAAAAGACCCCGGCTCGTACAACGTTACGATGCTGCTGTGGTACAACGGCAGCGTCTACCAGCGGAACACCAGCGGGGATTTCTATCAGTGGATTGGGTCGGGATGGACGGGATCTTCCAATCCCTGCCTCGGGGGCACTTCGCCCAACGGCACGACAACCCCGCCTGCGACCTCCATTGTCGACGCCGACGGCAGTCTGTGGATGACCTCCAGCGGATATATCTACAGGAACGGGCTCAAAGACTCCGGCTCGTACAACGTTGCGCTGCTGCTGTGGTACAACGGCAGCGTCTACCAGCAGAACACGAGCGGGGATTTCTATAAGTGGATTGGGACGGGGTGGACGAACTCTGTCGATCCTCGCCTCGGGGGTAATATTTCGGCCAACGGCACGACAACCCCTCCGGCGACGTCCATCGTCGACGCCGCAGGCAATGTGTGGACGACTTCCAACGGGTATATCTACAAGAATGGGACGCAAGATCCCGGCTCGTACAACGTCGCGATGCTGCTGTGGTACAACGGCAGCGTGTACCAGGAAAACACGGGCGGGGATTTCTATCAGTGGCTTGGGTCGGGGTGGACATCGTGTATCGATCCGCGCCTCGGAGGCACTTCGGCAGACGGCACGACGATTTCGCCTGCCGCCTACATCATCGACAAATCCAGCAACATCTGGACGCTTTCGAACGGCTATATCTACAAGAACAAGGTCAAGGATCCGGACTCCTCCAACGTGAGCCTGCTGTTGTGGTATGGCGGCATGATCTTCCAGTCGGGCACGGGTGGGCAGTTCTCTGTCCTGACCTGCAACGGCAACTGGTTACCGTGTACGGATCCGCGTATCGCCGCGGCGGCGACGCCGGGTGGGTTCTACGGCATCAACGGGCACTACAATTATCCGTTTACGCCCGCTCAGACCGTCGGCGCCGTGCGCGCGCTAGGGTGCACGACGTATCGCGTCGGCTGTGTCAACACGCCAACTCAGTTGAACTCGCTGGTGGCCTTGGCGAGCGCTTTCAAATCCGCCGGACTGACGCTTTTCCCCCTCGTCGAGTACGGGCTCCGTGACGCAAACAACAACCTGTACACGAGTGAATCGGCGGCCTATCAGGCTTCATTCGCAGGAGCTGCCGCGATTGCCACGGCGCTGGCGCCGTATGGCGTCACGATGTACGAATGTGGCAATGAACTGACCCGCGACGAAGCGATCATCCTGAATTCGGCAACGGCCGGAACAGGCAGCGGTGACTTCAACAACGCGAACTGGCCGATCATGCGCGGCGCGATGCGCGGCATGATCGATGGCATCAAGTCCGTGCAGCCGAACGCCAGGTGCGGCATCAACTTCTGCGTGGCTGATATCGGCGCTTCCGACATGCTCTGGGATGGCCTGCAGCCGGATGGAACGAGCGGTTACCCTCGGGTGCGCTGGGACATCACGACGTGGCACAACTATCAGCCTTACGGCGATATCTTCGATCTGGGCACGGACGGTGCCCGTCCCGGCTTCAACCTGCCGGTCTATTGCAAGGCGCGCTATGGGGTGCCGTTCATCATCTCCGAGTGGAACGCCAGCCCCGAGAATACCGAAACGTTCCGCGCGAGCTACGTCACGCAGCAACTCGGCGAATTCTATGCGGCACGCAAGACCGATGCGATTCAGTCGGTGATGTACTACGAGTTGGACAGCGGTGACAACACGTACGGCATCGTCACGGACAGCCTGGTACCGATCCAGCCGACCTACAGTGCGTTCCAGAGCTTCGTCGCAGCGAATCCTGATACTTGAGCCGATGCGGACACCGGAGTCGGTATTCACGATCGCCACTTCATCAGCATGTCTATACGCCGATATGCGTAAGCGCTAGCGTTTTTATACCTGGCTTGCGCGTTTGAGAAGGTCCGGCATTGCGTCCGCTGCACACGCTGCGGACGCAATTCATGGTTGAGATGACCGGAGCTTTTTGCGTCTGCCCGAAGCTTGCTGTCGATGGCGAGATTAAACATGGCCAGATCCCGCACGCGGGATCAAGTCACAAGAATATGAGCGGGGCTGGCGGCCGCCTTCACGCATGTCATGAAAACATCCGACGCATCGGTAGCTGTGGTCTCCGCGTTGTAAATAATCGACATTCGCAACGTCGGGAGCGGCTCGATGACATTGACCGGAATGATATTCGCCGCCAATCCCGCGACACGAACGGAAGGCTCAGGAAAGATACTGACGAAGTTGGAATCCCGAACCAGAGACTGCGCGATGGTTAGTGATGTGCACTCGACCAGTGTCGCCGGGAGCAGTAGCGACTCCGGCCAGAAGCTCGGGGAAGTAAAAACTCCGCGCCAGTCCGGGTGTTGCGGCACCACCCATTTGCAATCGATCAGTTCACCGAACGATGTTGCGTGCTGGTGAGCATGCCCCTTTCTAACGACAATCCGTTGCTCGACGTCAAAGAGCGGGACAGTCTGGATGTGCGGGGGAAAATCGCCGGGGCCCAGTTGTAGCACGGCCAGATCCAGACTGCCGTCGAACAGTCCGTTCAGCGCGCTTTTTACAGAAGACTCGATCAACGAAAGCCGGGCACGCGGCAGACGCTTCGTGAATTCTTCCAGCGCCGCCGGGATCAAGGTGATGGCGGCGGACGCACTCACCGCCGCACGTACTACGCCTCCATGGCCATCCTTCCTCGCGGCCATTGCCTCATTGGCGCGGCGCATCTCGTTGTCGATGCGTTGTGCGTGCTTGAGCAGCGCTTGACCATGCTCGGTCAACACCACGCCGCTGATGCTCCGTTGAATCAACGGCAGACCGATTTCCTTTTCAAGCGTCCTGACCGTCTTCGTCACCGCAGGTTGCGTCAGGCCAAGCGCCCGAGCCGCGCCGCGGATGCTGCCGTGCTCGGCCATGGCCAGAAAGAAGTTGAGGTGCTGAGATTTCATGCGTCACTTTCCCGAAGATGGGTGACAACTTTTTGTACAAAAAATTCTCGTTTTTTGTCTTTTCGTTATTTTTTGACGTTAGCACACTTCTTCCTGACAAATGGAAAACGAACTTTAATTTCTCGGCGAAGGACGCGGACGTGAAACATATGAGCTTGGCTATTGAGGTGCCGGATGCCCGGAAGGCCGCGAGCACACGCACGTTGGTGATTGCCGCGACGATCGGTAGCGCGCTGGAGTTCTTCGATTTCACCGCGTATAGCTTTTTCGCCATCGTCATCGGGAAGTTGTTCTTTCCGTCGCTATCGCCGTACATGCAGTTGCTGATGTCGGTCACGACTTATGGAGTCGGGTATGTGATCCGTCCGGTCGGTGGGCTGATATTCGGCTCGATTGCCGACACGTATGGGCGCAAGAAAGCCATGACCGCAACGGTTCTGCTCATGGCGGCGGGATGCGCCGTGATCGGCTTCGCGCCGACCTACGCCCAGGTAGGCGGATTCGCCCCGCTGATAATCGTCGTCGGACGCGCGCTACAGGGGCTGTCGGCCGGCGGTGAAGTGGGCACGGCGACCACGATTCTGGTCGAGTCGGCCTCGCCTAACCGGCGCGGAC
The DNA here is from genome assembly GCF_900177725.1 of Paraburkholderia susongensis. GTDB lineage: Bacteria > Pseudomonadota > Gammaproteobacteria > Burkholderiales > Burkholderiaceae > Paraburkholderia > Paraburkholderia susongensis. Next base: position 36,203 of record NZ_FXAT01000007.1, read on the forward strand.
TGCTGGGCAGCCTCTCGTTCGCCAGTCAGGGACTCGGCGTAGTCATGGGCGGATTGGTCGCATTTGCCATCAATCACAATCTGTCGAACAGTGAAATCGAGTCGTGGGGATGGCGGGTGCCGTTCTACTGCGGTGTTTGCATTGCCTTCGTGGCCCTTGCTCTCCGGACCAGAATGGCTGAGGCCGAAGGTCAGCCGCATCATGACTCCGGCGTGCTCACGAACGCGACCGCAACGGCACGAAGCCCGGTACTTGACGCGTTCAAGCACCACTTTCCTTCGATTTGCTTCGGAGTACTGCTCATCATCGGGAGCACGGTCTGCGCCAATATCGTGACGTTCTACATGCCGACGTATGCGATAAGCGTGCTTCATATGGCGCCGTCGAATGCGCTGGCTGCCGCGATCGTCTCAGGCGTGGTTGTGTGCGTTGCGTCGATTGGCGCGGGGATTCTATCCGACAGGTTTGGTCGGAAGACGGTAATCCTCTACGCCCGAATCGGGCTGATCGTGGCTTTGTATCCTGCCTTCCGCTGGATCTCCCTCGATCCGACTCCCGTCAACCTGATGGTCGCCGTCGCCGTACTGAGCACGTTCTCCGCTCTTACGACAGCACCCAGCATCACGATGATTCCAGAGATGTTCCCCAGGAGCCTTCGCGCGAGCGGTATGTCTGTTGTCTATAGCGTTGGCGTATCGGTATTCGGTGGTTTTGCACAGACGAGTGCCGTCTGGCTGATCCATGTGACTGGATCGACGCTGGCCCCAGCGTATTACACGATGATCTGCGTAGCGGTCTCCACACTATCGCTTCTGTTCATTCGCGATAAAACCAGGCAGCCGATTTGAGCGCCCGTCATCCATCTGAGTCGAGAAAGTGAATGTCGAAACCGTTTGATATCGTTATCTCTGGCGGAACCGTCGTAGACGGTTCGAGAGGATTGAGATTCGACGCCGATGTCGGCATCGTGGGAGACCGGGTCGTGGCTATCGGAGACATGTCGTCGGCCAGTAGAAACCAAACGATCGACGCGACGGGTCGCATCGTCGCCCCGGGTTTCATCGACGTGCATACGCACGACGATCAGGCTGTCATATACGACCCGGCGATGACAGCCAAGGTTTCTCAAGGCGTTACGACGGTCGTTACCGGCAATTGCGGCATTAGCGCGGCGCCGCTTCCTGATACGCATGTGTTGCCGATGCCATTGAGTCTTCTGGGGCGCCAGGACTTACGGTTCGCAACATTTCGCGACTACCTGGATCACCTGCGCGATTCGCCGCTGTCTGTGAATGTCATCGCGCTAGTGGGACACTCCAGCTTGCGCGCGTGCACCATGGATGATTTGAGCAGGGCGGCCAGTGAGGCAGAGATAGCATCGATGCGCGATCTGTTATCGGATGCACTCGACGCCGGAGCGTTCGGATTGTCGACCGGACTGGCGTACCCGACCGCGATTAATGCACCGACGGCAGAAGTGATCGAGGTCGGTCGGCCACTGACGAAATCCGGCGGCCTGTATGTCTCGCACATGCGAAACGAGTCGGACAACGTGATGGACTCGCTATCGGAGACGTTTGAGATCGGGCGCGAGCTTGGCGTTTCCGTCGTGGTATCTCACCACAAAATTGGCAACCGCAGAAATTTCGGAGCGACGTCGCGCACACTTCCCTACATAACGTCGGCGATGGAAAAACAGTCCGTGTGCCTGGACTGCTACCCCTACGATGCCGGGTCGACGATGATAAGCACGGACCCAAACATGCTCGACGGGCGAGTGCTGATTATCTCCAGTGAAGCACACCCTGAATGCGCCGGCCGCGACCTCGACGACATCGCGAGCGACTGGGGCGTCGGTAAAGTCGAAGCTGCACGACGATTGCAGCCGGGCTCGGCCATCTACTTCCTGCTTTCGGAGACCGATGTGCGGGACATCTTGCGCTTTCCGCACACGATGGTTGGCTCTGACGGCCTGCCAGGCACGGAAAAGCCGCACCCACGGCTGTGGGGTACGTTTCCGCGAGTGCTTGGCCGCTACTGTCGTGACCTCGGATTGTTTCCGCTGGAAACCGCTGTCTGGAAGATGACGGGGCTGACGGCGAAAAATTTCGGTCTCGTCGATCGAGGTGTCCTGAAAGCGGGTTCCTTCGCGGACATCGTCGTTTTCGATTACGACACTGTCAATGATAGAGCCGACTACCAGAACCCCACACTCAGGTCGTCGGGTATCGATATCGTTATCGCGAACGGCAGTGTGATCTGGCAGAACGGCGAGCATACGAACTGCCATCCCGGACGGGTATTGACGCGGACAGCCGAAGCTAGCGAATAGCCGCTCTTTTACGAGCGTTGACACCATGTTTTTGCGCATTCGGTCGTTTTGACGGGAGTTGTTCGAGATGAGAGTGGTGGTCGTCGGGGCAGGTATCGCAGGGGCGGTGACGGCTCTAGCCTTGTCGCGAGAGGGGCACGAAGTACATATCCTCGAAGGTGCAGCCGAGGTGGCTCGCGGCGCGAGCCATGCCAATGCGGGCTTGATCTCACCGGGACACTGCTTCAGTTGGGCCGAGCCTGGCGTCATGAGGATGGCGGTCAAGGCAGCGATCGGTCTGGGTGACGGCATCGGTATTTGCCAGCCGTGGCGTCCGTCGTTGATACGATGGGGCTTGCAATTCAACCGCCAGAGCACCCATCTGAGATGGCTCGCCAATTCCCGCGCCGCGCTGGCGTTGTCGGCCTATTCGCGGGATGTCCAGTTCGGCGCCGACCCGATTTCACTCGATGCCTATGACGGCAAGCACACGGGCATCCTCTACCTCTACGGAGCCAACGATGCGCCGGGCGATCACGATGCGCAATTGCTGAGCGACGCTGGCGAGGCGTTCGAGAGTCTCGATTCCGACAGGCTGCTTACGCGCGAACCTGCGTTGCAGTTGGCGACGATTCGTTTCGACAAGGCCACCTACAGCCCGAACGATGGAACGGGCGATGCAGCACGATACGCTGCGGCCGCGCTAACGAAAGCTATGACGCTCGGCGCGCAGTTACATCTGTCGGAGCCCGTGCACAGCTTTGAACAGTCCGGCACTCGGATTACCGCGGTACGATCGAACAGGAACCGGTATGAGACCGACGCAGTGGTGATCGCAACGGGCCTCGCATCCCGTGAGCTGCTCGCCGGCATCGGTTACGACTTGCCTATTCAGGCTGTCACCGGCTACTCCGCGAGTTATGAAGGGGACTTCAGTTGCCTTCCTCGAGTCGGTGCTGTCTCCATTCCGCACAAGATCGCATGGACCGCGTTCGGTGAGAACCGCGTTCGGTTCACCGGGTTTGCGGACATTGGTATGCCGGGGCACGCCCGCAGCGCGAAGCGCTTCGACGCGCTGACCCGGTTCGCGGCGAGTGTGCTACCCGAAGTTCGGAAATTCGAGCCTTATCTGTGGATAGGGCAGCGCCCGATGACGCCCGACAACCTGCCGTTTCTCGGACAGGGGCGTCACGCCAATCTTTGGCTGAACTGCGGTCATGGTGCGATGGGCTGGACCATGTCGAGCGGCTGCGCGCAAATTCTCGCCGACCTCATCGGCAAGCGCACGCCGAAAATCGACCTCGCTCCTTACCGGTGCGACAGGTTCCATTCGATGCAGACGGGTGACCAGCCACACCAGGAATAAGCACTATTCCCCGCCAACGGCTACCGCCCGGTCCCACTCAGGCAGACGATACGCATCAACCAGTGCACAAACACATTGGCGCAGATGCAGCACTCCGCTACAGGCTCCGTGAGCCGGCGGAGCTATCGAAACTCACTGTCGAGGTTAATCATGACTCAAGCTCTCAAAGGCAAAGTTGCACTCGTGACCGGCGCTTCCCGTGGCATCGGCGCCGCTATCGCGGCGCGTCTCGCGCGTGACGGTGCATCCATCATCGTTCACTATGCGTCCAGCCCGGCGCGCGCGGAAGCCGTGGTCAAGGCGATCCGCGATGCCGGCGGCGAGGCCGAAGCCGTCGGCGCGAATCTGGCGCAGCCCGAAGGTGTGAAGACGCTCATCGATTCGCTCAACGGCGCGTTCGGCGGCCGCTTCGAAGGGCGGCTCGACATCCTCGTCAACAACGCGGGCACGGTCGAATACGGACCGTTCCTCGATTCGTCGGAGACTTCATACGACACGCACTTCAACCTGAACGTGCGCGCCCCGATCGAACTGGCGAAGGACGCGGCAGCGCGGATGGTCGCGGCGGGCTGGGGTCGCATCATCAACGTGGGCTCGGCCTTTGGTGAAGCGGCGCCGCTGCCCGGCGTGACGCTCTACATCGCATCGAAGTTCGCCATTCGCGGCTTCACGCGCGGCCTGTCGCGCGAGCTCGGCAAGTATGGCGTGACCGTCAATGCCGTGCAGCCTGGTCCAATCGATACCGAACTTTCTCCGCGGCCCGGCACGGAAGACTACGAAGCGATGACGAAGCTGGCAAGCGTGGGCCGCTTCGGCAAGCCGGAAGAAATCGCGGCCGCCGTGGCTTATCTCGCGAGCCCCGAAGCGGGCTACACAACCGGCGAGAGCCTGACCGTCGACGGCGGCTGGATCGCCTGACGCCGCCCGCGTGCCGAGGCGCTGTGCGGATGGAGGTAGCATCTGCACAGCGCCAGTTGAGCGTAGTCGAACACACGCGCTCGCAGCTCTTTCATCACGATGGCTGGATATGCAATCGGAGAATGCGAGATGCAAACCTGACGTGGTGCGATAATCGGCCTATCTCTTGCTACACCGACGAAAGCGCGCCGCTCGAGGCGCTGAGCACCGAGCGCGGTTTCTCGATTGAGCACGGCCTTGTCAGTCCACATCCGGAGCCACATGAAAATGAAAAAAACATCGCGCCGTCATTTTCTTTTGCTGAGCGTGGGCGTCGGTTCATCGCTCGCGTTGTCCCGCGCCGCTTTTGCGGCCACCGTTCCCAATGCGCTGAGCGAATCCGATCCGAAGGCAAAGGCGGTCGGCTATACCGAAGATGCGTCGAAGGTCGACAAAGCCAAATTCCCGAACTTCGCTGCTGGGCAATCGTGCGCGAACTGCTCGCTGTTCCAGGGTAAGGCCTCGGATGCCTACGGCGGCTGCACGCTGTTCGGCGACAAGCAGGTCGCGTCGCGTGGCTGGTGCAGCGCGTACTCGAATATGTGAGCGGGCGCGGCGTCGCGGTGATGCGCTGCTTGCGGCCGCCTCGCCGGTTACATCAGCGCCTTCAACACCAGCTCATACGACCGCCCGATCCACACTGCCGCGTCGCGATGATCGCGCAGTGCGTCACCGGTATTCGGATGCAGGAAGACATCGAACTCGCCGTGATTCAGCGTGAGCCAGCCGACCACGTCGGCGAACTGTGCCTGCGTGAACGCAAGCTGATACGACCACATCGGATGCGGGCCGACCGGCCGTTCGTGAAAGCGGCCGATCTGCAGTTCGTCGCCCCAGCGCGCCGCGATCTGCTCACGAAAAGTCCACGCGGCGTCGCGGCTTGCCGCATCGAAATAGATATGCGCGTGCCAGCTTTCGATGGCTGACGAATCGCGAAAGGTCGTATCAGAGTTCATCGTAGGTCCATCAAGTATCAGTCTTTATCCGGCTTCATTCTGCTTCGCTTTCCGCCGACGCGCGTGGTGCGAGGCGCATGTGGAACTGTGCTTCATCCTCGCCGACGGTCTCGAAGCCGAGGCGATCGTACAGCCGTTTCGCGGGATTGCCCTTCAACACGTGCAGCGCGACCGGCAGCGCGTCGGCTGCCGCGGCGCGCAGGATCGTGCGCAGCGCCTGCTCGCCGATGCCACGTCCCTGCAACGCCGGCGCAATCTGCAATTGCTCGACGAACCATTCGGCGTCGCCGCGGTACGCCTTGAGCAGACCGGCTGGCGCGCCATCGATGCAGATCACCTGCGCCACCTCATAGCGATGCAGCAGGCGCGCGCGATGAGCGGCGTCGTCGGTCGGTTCGCCGGCGCGCGCGAGGTGCTCGGTCATCGTGGCCTTGCGCAGTCCGAGCAGAAACGCTTCGTCGTCGGGCTGCGCGGGACGCAAAATCAGGGCGGGTCGTGAGGCAGAGAGTTGAGCGGACATGTCGGCAATGTTCCGGCGCGCGGAGAGCGGGTATGAAGAATTATCGTGAATTGTCGCGCCGCACGGTTTTTCAGGCAACGCTCGCTTACATCTGACAAGACCCGCTGTTACATCGATCCGCCAAATTAGCGCGCCAATGCCCCTCGCTTCGCGCAATTGCATGTGCGCCTGCGCGCCTACACTGTTTTCCATGGAGCGACAAATCACCGAGCCCATCGGCGCGATCTTCCCCTCGCGTCGTGTTTGAACCGTACCGTTGATAGAAGCAACGCACACAACGCGCAAGCCGTACAAAGGCAAGTGCGGACCAGCAGGGGTTGCGGCCGGGCGTGGTTAAAAACGAAGGACCGGGCTGCATGCAGTAGCAGTAAAAATAAACGAACAACAACTTTGCAGATTCGGTGGCTCTAGGTCGGCAGGCATCCACGCGCATGTACGACTGTTCCATCCTGGCGGCCCTGTTCCTCGCGGAACAGGGCCTTTTTTCGCTGGCGCGCGCCGCCTACGAGTGTCCGTAAATCCCGCCGAAAAGGCGCGCTGGGCGGCTATGCAAGATCCCGGGCGCGTTTGCCGCTGTCATTCCTGCTTGCTAGACTGGCTTCGCCTGTTTGCCGCCTCTCCGGTTGATTGCGCCGTCGCATTCGCCGCCGGATGCGCGCGTCAGCGCCAGCGCCGCCGCGCGCGGCGCAATCAACCGGAGAGGCGGCCGGAAACACCTGGAGACAATCGGAGACACCATGTCCTACATGCTGCTCATCGTCGAACCCCCGAATCAACGTGTCGAACGCGGCGAAGCCGCGGGCCGCGAGGTCTACGACCAGATGGTGCGGTTCGCCACTGGCCTCAAGGAGCGCGGCAAGCTGCTCGCGGTCGAATCGCTGACGTCGCAGCGCGACGCCGTGCGCGTGCAGGTCCGCAACGGCCAGCCGAAGCTCGTCGACGGTCCGTTCGCCGAGGCGAAGGAAATGATCGGCGGCTTCTTTCTGCTCAACTGCGAAACACGCGAAGAGGCTGTCGCCATCGCGCAGGCTTGCCCGGCGTCGTCGTGGTGCACGGTCGAAGTCCGCAAGCTCGGGCCGTGTTTCATGTAGCGGTGCGCGAGGTGTGTGAAAGCGTCCGGATAGCCGCGTGCGCGCCGCCTGCACGCGCATCTTCTCGGTACTTTCCCTGGGGCGTCGTCGCGAATGTCGATCGGCTCGCGCATGGCTCGTCGTGTGGATAAGGAGCGAGCGGCGCGGCTTTCCCGCCGCCACCGCTTACCCATGCCCAACATCCACTGACAAAAATGGAGCAACGACGATGCGATTCATGATCCTGGTCAAGGCAACGGCGGCGAGCGAAGCGGGTGAGATGCCCGAAGCGTCCCTGATCGCCGCGATGGGCGCGTACCACGAACAACTGGCCCAGGCCGGCGTGCTGCTCGACGCGACCGGCTTGCAGCCCACCTCGAAAGGCTGGCGCATCCGCTACAGCGGCGGCAAGCGGACGTTCGTCGACGGGCCGTTTGCGGAAACCAAGGAACTGATCGCCGGTTACACGCTGATCCAGGTGCGCTCGCGCGAGGAAGCGATGGAGTGGGCGCGGCGTTTTCCCGCGCCGTTCGGCGAGCACGCGGACGGCGAAATCGAAGTGCGGCAACTCTTCGAACTCGACGACTTCGAGCCGGGCCCGGAAGTGGAGAGCCTGCGCAAACTGGAAGCGCAGCGGCGCTGAATTCGCAATTCACGACGCTCACCGGAGTTCATCATGCACAAGCAGATCTACGTCAATCTCGCCGTCGACAACCTCGAACGGTCGAAGGCATTTTTCAGCGCGCTCGGCTTGAGCTTCGAGCCGCGCTTTTCCAACGAGCGGGCCGCGAGTCTGATCCTCGGCGAAAACCTCTACGCGATGCTGCTCGTCAAAGACATGTTCAAGACTTTCACGCACAAGCTCCTCGCCGATCCGAAGGAAAGCACTGAGGTGCTGCTGTGTCTGTCGTGCGAGAGCCGCGAGGAAGTAGACGCGCTCGTCGCAAAGGCACTGGCGGCGGGCGGCAGTGCGCCGCGCGCGCCGCAGGACCACGGTTTCATGTACGGGCACGGCTTCGAGGATCTCGATGGCCATATCCGGGAGCTCGTGTACATGGACCCGAACGCGCAGCCGCCAGCAGCAGACCAAGGCTAACGCCGTGACGACGCAGGCCACTCATCGTGCGATCGAGGCTGTCTGGCGGATCGAATCTGCGAAGGTCATCGCTCACGTCGCGCGGATCGTGCGCGACGTGGGGCTCGCTGAGGAACTCGCGCAGGACGCGCTGGTGGCCGCGCTCGAGCATTGGCCCGAGGCGGGCGTGCCCGAGAACCCCGGAGCGTGGCTGATGACGGCCGCGAAAAACCGCGCGCTCGACCGCCTGCGCCAGGAAGCGCTGCATGCGCGCAAGCGCGAGGAGCTCGGTCACGATCTCGACGCGTTCGAGGCCCACCTCGTGCCCGATTTCGTCGATGCGCTCGACGCCGCGCGTGCCGACGACATCGGCGACGATCTGCTGCGGCTCATCTTCACCGCGTGCCATCCGGTGTTGTCGACCGATGCGCGCGTCGCGCTCACGCTACGCCTGCTCGGCGGCCTCACGACCGACGAAATCGCGCGCGCGTTCTTCGTGCCGGAGCCGACCGTCGCGCAGCGGATCGTGCGCGCGAAGCGCACGCTGTCGGCGGCGCGCGTGCCGTTCGAGGTGCCGCAGGCGGATGCGCGCGCGCCGCGCCTCGCATCGGTGCTGCAGGTGATCTATCTGATTTTCAACGAAGGCTATTCGGCCACGGCCGGCGACGACTGGATGCGCCCAGCGCTCTGCGAGGAAGCGCTGCGGCTCGGGCGCGTGCTCAGCGGACTCGTGCCCGGCGAAAGCGAGGTGCACGGCCTCGTCGCGCTGATGGAGATTCAGGCGTCGCGCACGCATGCGCGCACCGACGGGGAGGGGCGCCCTGTGCTGCTGCTCGATCAGGACCGCAGCCGCTGGGACCCGCTGCTGATTCGGCGCGGGCTCGCTGCTTTGGAGAACGCGCATGCGCTCGGCGGCGCGAGCGGGCAGTACGCGTTGCAGGCCGCGCTCGCGGCGTGTCATGCGCGGGCCCACCGTGCGGAGGAGACCGACTGGGCGCAGATCGTCGCGTTATACGACGCGCTGGCGCAGGTCGCGCCGTCGCCGGTGGTCGAGCTGAACCGCGCCGTTGCGGTGGGGATGGCGTTCGGACCGACGGCCGGCCTCGAGATAGTCGATGCGCTCGCCGCCGATGCGGCGCTCGCGAATTACCACTGGCTGCCGAGCGTGCGCGGCGATCTGCTCGTCAAGCTCGGCCGCATCGACGAAGCGCGTGCCGAGTTCGAACGCGCGGCCGCGATGACGCGCAATGCGCGCGAGCGTGAATTGTTGCTCGAACGTGCGCGCGGGTTGGCGCATTGAGGTTCGTGTGAAGCTTGCGTTGACGCGCGCAACGAATGGCTGGCGTGCCCGTTTAATGCAATTCGTTGAACTCGACGCGCCCGCCCTTCATCACCAGAGGGATGTGCTCGCCCTGGCCGCTCAGGCAGCTCAAGTCGCGGAATGGATCGCCGTCGACCACCAGCACGTCGGCATAAGCGCCCGGTGCGAGGCGTCCCAGCTTACCCGTCATGCCGAGAATTTCGGCGCCGATGGTGGTGGCGCTGCCGATTATCTCGGCGGGGGTCAGCACTTGCGCGCGGATCGCAAACTCGTCGCTTTGCATACGATGGCCCGGCCCGAGCAGATCGCTGCCGAAGCCCATCTTGACCCCGGCGCGCTTGAAAATCTCCAGCGACTTCAAGCCGGCTTCACGCACGATGTCGATCTTGGCCGCGCTCTCGGCCGACAAGCCGAAGCGCACGCCCTCGATATGCAATGCCTCGTAAGCCACCAGCGTGGGCACCACGTAGGCGCCGCGCCCGGCCATCAGATCGGCGGTCGGCGCATCGATCAGATTGCCGTGCTCGATGGTGCGCACGCCGCAGCGCACTGCGCGCTGCATTGACTCAGCCGTATACGCGTGTGCCATCACGTAGGTGCCGCGCGCCTCGGCTTCGGCGACGACCGCGCGGATCTCGTCCTCCGAGTAGCCGAGCGCGCCGACCGGATCGGTCGGCGACGCAACGCCGCCGGAAGCCATGATCTTGATCTGGTCGGCGCCCATCTGCAGTTCTTCGCGCACGGCGCGGCGCAACGCGTCGACGCCGTCGACGACCCGGCTCAACGCACCGACACGCACGCAGCAGTTGCAAGGCGCGTCGCCGGGCATGAAGTCCGTGCGTGCGCGCCCGTCGCCGTGGCCGCCGGTTTGACTGAGCGCGCGGCCGTGAAGCCGCGCCGCAGGATACCGCGCATGATCGGCAGCGCCTTGAGGGTGACGAACACGTTGGGCATGCTCACCTGGCTCGGCAAATCGAACTGCGTCGCGATCATGTGCGCGTGCAAGTCGATCAGGCCCGGCATGATGGTCTTGCCTTTGAGATCGATGACCTGTGCGCCGTGCGCCTCGATCGGCTGCTGCGATACTTCCTTGATCGTGCCGCCTTCGACCAGCAGATTGTGGCCCGGCTGCAATGCGTGTTGCAGCGGATCGAGCAAAGCGCCGTTCTTGAACAGGATGCGGTCCATATGTTCTTCCTCGGGTTGCAGGGTGCGAGCGCGCGATGCGCCGGCTGCGGGCGGTTCAGCGTTTCAGGCTCAGCGCGGCAATTTCTTCCAGCGACCGGCCGCGGGTGGGCACGCCCATGATCAGCACGGCGAGCGCGCCGATGATCAGCACCAGCGTCGTGCCGCCGAAAACCCCGCCGAAGCCCAAACGCGGGTAGAGATAGCCGACCAGGATCGGCGCGGTGATCGCGCCGAGGCGTCCGATTGCCGAAGAGACGCCCATGCCGGTCGCGCGCACTTCGGTGGGGAACACTTCGGGCGTGTAAGCGTAGACGCCGGCATAAGTCCCGTTCATGAAGAACGACAGCAAAAAGCCCGACGTCAGAATTTGGGCATCGCTGTGCGTGAGCGCGAGCCCTAACGCGGAGAACCCGCCCAGCGCCATGTACGTCACGATGGTCGCGCGGCGGCCGATCTTTTCATTGAGCCACGCGCCCGAGAAGTAGCCGGGAATCTGCGCGAGGTACATGACCAGTGAATACGAAAAGCTGCGCGTGATCGTCATGCCGCTTTGCACGAGGAGACCGGGAATCCACGTAAAGAACGCGTAGTAACTGAACGTGATCGACAGCCACATCAGCCAGGCCATCGCGGTGATGCTCGCCAGCGGGCGCGACCAGAGCGCCTTGAGGTTTCCCAGTGGCGTGCCGCGCGCGACGGGAGCCGGGACGCTCGCCTCGATCGCCTGCTCCGGCAAGAGTGGCAAGCCGGCGGCGTGCACCACCGCTTCCATCTGGTCGACGATCACCGAGGCTTCGGCGCTTCTGCCGCGATTGTCGAGCCAGCGCGGTGATTCGGGCAACGCGCGCCGCCACCACAGCAGCATGACGATCGGCAGCGCGGTGATTACGGAGACGATACGCCAGGCGTCGGGCGCCAGCGGTATGACCAGATAACCGAGTATCGCGGCGGCGACGAAGCCGAACGAGAAGAATGCCGCCAGACTGCCGGTGAATGTGCCGCGATACTTGCGCGCGCAGAACTCCGAGAGAAATGGCGCGACGATCGCGCTTTCGGCGCCGGTGCCGACCCCGGCGATGATGCGCATCGCCATGAAGAAAGGCCAATCCTGCGCGGTGGCGCTGATGAGCGACGCGATGCAGTAGATGATCAGTGCCCACACCATGACTTTGCGCCGGCCGATCAAATCGCCGAGGATGCCGGCGAGCGCGGCGCCGAAGAAGTAGCCGATGAAGGTGCCGCTGCCGAGCACGCCGGTCTGCACGCTGCTTAGATGCCACTGGTCGCGCAGCACTGGCAGCATGAAGGCCAGCACGGCGGCATCCATCGCATCGAAGACGTAGCCCAGTCCTCCCAGCCACAGCAGTTTCCGATGAAAGCTCGAGTACGGCAGGCGCTCTATGCGAGCGGGAATCGTCGACATAGCTTGCTTCCAGAAAGGGGAGCGCCGTGGCGCCGGGAATCGTCGAACGAGTATAGGGAGCCGAAATAGACGGGGCTTGGATGGAAACCGCATCGGACATGCGGATTCCGGCATATCGGCGCAGCGTGCCGCGACACGCGTATCGGCGCAGCCGTCGCTTCAGCGAATCAACTGCCGGACCCCCAGCGCGACGATCAACCCGCCGCACACGCGATCGACCCAAGCCTTGCCGCGCCGATAGGCCGTCGCGATCCGCGCATGCGACAACGCGAGCGCGACGAACCCATACCAGCTGCTCGCGACGACGAGCACCACGCCGAGCATCGCCGCAAACGTGCCGGTGCTCACATGCGCGGGCGCCGCCGACGAGAACACCGCCGCGAAAAACGCCATCGACTTCGGATTCGCGATGTTGGTCGCGAAACCCTGCGCGAACGCCTGGCGAAAGCCGCCCGCCGGCGCCTTGATCGTGACGGCCTGTTTGGCCGCCGACGCGTTGAAGATCAGCCGTCCGCCGAACCACAGCAGATAGGCGGCGCCCGCGATCCTGACCACGAGCGCGAGCCATGGGAATGCGGCAAACACGATGCCGACGCCGAGAATCGCGCAGCTTGCCCAGAACAGATTGACGAGCACGATGCCGGCGACCATCGCGAGCGCCTCGATGCGCGTGGCCGACGCGGCCTTGTGCGCAACCGCGACGAAGTTCGGACCGGGGCTCATCACGCCCGCGATATACACGGAGAAAACGCCGAGAACGGCGGAGCCATCGATCACAACACACTCCTTGTCTGGACACCGGGGACGAGCGGCAACGAAAGCATCGCGCTCATAGCCTGAAAAACGCGATGCCGGCGGCCACGACGCCCGCCGCCGCGATGAAGTATGACAGATTGCGCAGCCACGTCGCGCACGGTGCGCCGACTCAATGCAGGCCCGCCGCGAGCCACGTTCGCACCAGCGGAATCACATGTTCGCCGCCAAGCATGCCGAGCAGTCCGACCAGCGCGACCGTCGGCGGCGCGGGAGATTTCACGTCCATCACGCTGTAGAGCAGCCCGACCAGCACGCCGGCGGCGAGCGAAATCAAATACGCTTTCATGGTCCTGTTACCTGTTTGAAGAGGGCAACGGTGCGGGCTATTGCATCCGCACGACGACGCGTCCGCGCGTGCCCGCGGCGACCGCCTCGTACGCTTCGCGCGCGCGTTCGAGCGGGAACTCCTGCGCGATTGCCGGGGCGCTCAGCTTGCCGCTCTCGAAGCCTTCGACGAGCGCCGTCATCAACGGCGCCGATTCCGCGACGCCGAGCTTCGCGCTGTCCACGCCGAGCAGTTGAGTCTCGTTGTGATAGAAGTCGATCAGATCGAATTCGACGCGGCGTTTGCCCGTGCTGCTGATCTCGAGCACGCGGCCGCGCCGTTTCGCGAGACTCAGCGCGGTCTCGAACGCGACGCCGCCGACCGTGTCGTAGACCACCTCCGCGCCCGCGCCGCCGGTCAGTTCGCGCAGGCGTTCGGCGACGTGTTCGTCGAACGGCACGTAGGCATCGATGAGGCGGCCGGCAGGCGTGTCCGCATCGAGCGGACGGCGGTCGACCGCGATCACGCGCGCGCCGCGTGCTTTCGCGATCTGCACGACCGCGCCGCCGACGCCGCCGCCCGCGCCGATCACCGCGATGGTTTCGCCGGCCTGCAACTTCGCGTATTCGACGGTGCCGAGCCAGGCGACCACGAAGTTCACGCCGATTGCGGACGCCTGTGCGTGAGTCAGCGTGGAAGGCTTGCGCGACAACGCCGCGAGCGGCACCTTGAGGAACTCGGCATGCGTGCCGTCGCGCGTGAAGCCGATGTCGCCGCCGGTGCCCCACACTTCGGCGTTCAGCCAGGCTTGCGGACCGTCCACCACCACGCCGCTGAAGTCGCGCCCCGGCGTGCGCGGCAGGACCGTGTGTTCGAAATGCCCGGACACGTTCTTGACGTCGCTCGGATTGACCGAGGCCGCGACGACGCGCACGACGGCGTGTTGCGCGTCGGCTTGCGGCGTCGGCAGCTCGACGTATTCGAGCACTTCGGGGTTGCCAAAGGATTTGAACTGGATCGCTTTCATCGTGCCTTGCTCCGGTTGTTTTGCGCCGCATCGTGCAGCGGATGGACCGTAGTCTAGGTGACGCATGCAAAGGCATCAGGACAAGGGCTTTCGAATTTCGGACAAGACGCGGGTTTTGCGGCGCGCTGCACAGTCACGGTGCCGCCGCAGCGCGCGGCGCGCCGGGCGAATGCCGCGCCTGAGCGCCCAGCCGGAGCCGCGAACCCGGAAACGCGAACCCGGGCCGCTAACCCTGAACCGCTAACCCGGCTGCCCCGCTTCATCCGGCTGCGCCGCCTGAGCACGCCGCTGATGATCCGCCGCCAGAAACATATACATCGCCGGCACGACGAACAACGTGAACAGCGTGCCGATCGACATCCCCGTGAAGATCACGAGCCCCATCGCATTGCGGCCCGCCGCACCCGCGCCCGACGCGATCACGAGCGGCAGCACGCCGAGCACCATCGCGGCCGTCGTCATGAGGATCGGGCGCAGCCGCACGCTCGCGGCTTCCTCGACCGCTTCGCGCTTCGAGCGGCCCGCGCGCTGCAACTCGTTGGCGAACTGCACGATCAGAATGCCATGCTTGCTGACGAGCCCCATCAGCGTGACGAGCCCGACCTGCGTGTAGATGTTCAGCGTCGTCAGGCCGATGTTGATGAAGATGAGCGCGCCGAACAGCGCCATCGGCACCGAGATCAGGATCACGATCGGATCGCGGAAGCTCTCGAATTGCGCCGCGAGCGCGAGGAACACGATGATCGTCGCGAACATCAGCGTGAGGACGAAGCCGCCCGATTCCTGCACGAACTGCCGCGACGCGCCTGAGTAGTCGGCCGAATAGCCCGCTGGCGCGGCCTGCGCGGTCGCCTTGCGCAGAAAATCGAGCACCTGGCCTTGCGACACGCCCGGCACGGTCACGCCGGAGATCGTCGCCGAGTTCAGTTGCTGGAAGTGATTGATCGATTCGGGCACGACGCTGCGCTCGAGATGCGCGACCGTCGAAGCCGGCATCACGCTGCCGTCCGGCGTGCGCAGATAGTAGTCGAGCACCTGCGAGGGGTTGAGGCGGTCGGTTTGCAGCACCTGCGGAATCACCTTGTACGAGCGCCCGGCAATCGCGAAGTAGTTGACGTAGCCGCCACCGAGCGCCGAGCCGAGCGCCTGGCCGACGTCGCTCTGCGAGAGCCCGAGCGAGGCGACCTTGTCGCGATCGACCACGAGCGTCGCTTCCGGCTTGTCGATCTTGAGATCGCTATCGACGAAGAAGAACATGCCGCTCTCGCGCGCTTTTTCCAGCACCGCCTGCGACACCTCGTTGAGGTTTTCGAACGGCTCCGTCGTGCTGATGACGAACTGCACCGGCAAGCCCTGCGAGCCCGGCAGCGGCGGAAACTGGAACGCCGCGACGCGCGCGCCCGCAATCTGATTCCACTTCTGCTGCAATTCCTGCTGCAGGACGGTCGCGTTCTTGCTGCGCTGATCCCAGGTCTTGAACAGCACGCCGCCGATGCCCTGGTTCAGCGTCGGCGAACCCGTGAGCTGGAACATCTGCGAGTATTCGGGCAGCGTTTTCGACGCGTCGAACACCTGGTCCGCGTAGGTCTGCATCTGCTGGATCGTCGCGTTCGGCGGGCCGAGAATCTGCGAGAGCACGACGCCCTGGTCTTCCTGCGGCGCAAGCTCCGATTGCGAGGTCATGAACAGATACACCGTGCCGCACAGCAGCAGCACGCCCATCAGGACGAACACGGGCCACGTGTCGAGCGTCGAGTGCAGCACGCGGCTATAACCGCGATGCACGCGCTCGAACTGCCGGTCGACGAAACGCGCGAAGCGCCCCGACTCCTGCTCGGCGCGGAAGAAGCGCGAGCACATCATCGGCGACAACGTGAGCGCGATCACGCCCGATACCGTCACCGCGCCCGCGAGCGTGAACGCGAACTCGGTGAAGAGCGCGCCCGTCAGACCGCCCTGAAAGCCGATCGGCGCATACACGGCGATCAGCACGACGGTCATCGCGAGGATCGGGCCGCCGAGTTCGCGCGCGGCGATCAGCGCGGCGTCGAACGGTGTCTTGCCTTCGTGCTTCATATGGCGGTCGACGTTCTCGACCACGATGATCGCGTCGTCCACCACGAGTCCGATCGCGAGCACGAGCGCGAGCAGCGTGAGCAGATTGATCGAGTAGCCGAGCACCTGCATCACGAAGAACGTGCCGATCAGCGACAACGGCATCGCGATCAACGGCACGATCACCGCGCGGAAGCTGCCGAGAAACAGGAAGATCACGATGGTCACGATCACGAGCGCTTCGACGAGCGTCTTGATGACTTCTGTGATTGCGGTGTTCACGAAGTCGGTCGCGTCGTACACGATGTCGCCGGTCATGCCGGTCGGGAACTGCTTCTGCAGATCGGGGAAGATCGCCTTCACGCGCTTCGCCACGTCGAGAATGTTCGCATCCGGCGCGACCTTGATGCCGATGAACACCGAACGCTTGCCGCTGAACGCGACGTTGAAGTCGTAGCTGTCGGCGCCGAGCACGACATCCGCGACGTCGTCTAGACGCACGATCGAGCCGTTCTTCTGCTTGACGACGAGCTGCTTGAAATCGTCGACCGTATGCAGGTCCGTGCCCGCGTTCAGGTCGACACTGACCATCTGCCCCTTCGTCGTGCCGAGCGTCGCGAGATAGTTGTTGTTGCCGAGCGCCGTGAACACGTCGGTCGCGCTCACGCCGTGCGCGGCGAGCCGCGCCGAATCGAGCCATGCGCGCATCGCGAACTGCCGGCCGCCGAGCACTTCGGCGGTTTGCACGCCCTCGATCGAATCGAGCTTCGGCTTGACCACGCGCAGCAGATAATCGGTGACGTTGTTGCTCGGCAGCACGCTGCTGTAGAAGCCCATGTACATCGCGTCGGTGGTCTGCCCAGTCTGCACCGTGAGCACCGGCTGCTGCGCTTGCGGCGGCAACTGGTTGCGCACCGAGCCGATCTGCGTGTTGATCTCGGTGAGCGCGCGGTTCGCGTCGTAGTTCAGGCGCAGCGTCGCGATGATCGTCGACACGCCCGTGATGCTCGTCGAGGACATGTAGTCGATGCCTTGCGCCTGGGCGATCGCCGCTTCGAGCGGCTGCGTGATGAAGCCGGCGATGGTGTCCGCGTTCGCGCCATAGTAGGCCGTGGTGATCGTCACGACCGCGTTTTCGGTCTGCGGATACTGGCTCACCTTGAGCACCGCGAGCGCGCGCAGCCCGAGCACGAGAATCAGCAGGCTCACGACCGAAGCGAGTACGGGCCGGCGGATGAAGATGTCGGTGAACATGATCGCGCGGCCTCTCTCACTGTTCCTGCGGCGTCGGGTTCGGACTGTCCGCCGGCTGCACGCTGTTGTTGATGATGAGCGGCGTGCCGTTCTTGAGCTTGATCTGGCCGCTCGTCACGACCTGGGTGCCGTCGCCGACGCCTTTGAGAATCGCCACCTGGTCGCCGCGCGTCGGGCCCGGCGTCACGAACACCTGCTGTGCGACCGGCAGCGTCTTGCCCTGCGCGTTCGGCTGCGTGCCGGGCTTCACGACGAACACGGTCGCGCCGTACGGGTTGTAGGTGATTGCCGTTTGCGGCAGCGTCAGGTAGCGCTGCTCGGCGCCCGAGTCGATCTTCACGTTCGCGTACATGCCGGGCAGCAGCTTGCGCTCGTGATTGTCGACGCTCGCCTCGATCTGCACGTTGCGTGTCGCGCTGTCGACCTTCGGGCTCACCGACTGGATCTTGCCGGTGAAGGTTTGCCCGCTGTAGGCGTTGGTGTCGACGGCGACGGTCGCGCCGATCGCGAGCTGGCCGAGCTGCTGCTGCGGCACGGAGAAGTCGGCGTAGATCGGATCGATCGCTTGCAGCGTGACGATCGCGTCGCCCGGGTTGAGGTACTGCCCCGGATTGACCGTCGTAATGCCGAGGCGCCCCGCGAACGGCGCGCGTATCGTTTTCTTGTCGACGAGCGCGGCCTGCTGCGCGACCTGCGCCTTCTTGCCTTTGAGATCGGCCGCGTCCGCGTCGAGCTGCGCCTTGGCGATCGCCTTGATGTCGTACTGCGCGCGGTCGCGGTCGTAGACCGTCTGCGCGAGTTCGGCCGCGGCCTGGAGCGACTGCAGCAGCGCGATGTCGCTATCGGCGTTGAGTCTCACGAGGATCTGCCCGGCTTTCGCTTCCTGCCCCGAGGCGAACGCGACCTCGCGCACGAGGCCCGCGACTTCGGTCGTCACGTCGACGCCGCGCACCGCGCGCAGGCTGCCGACCGCCGCGAGCTGCGGCTGCCACGTCTGATAGTGGACGACCACCGCCGACACCGTGGCGGGCGGCGCGGTATTGGCCGCCATGAACTTCGCGAACATATGCGCGCGGAACAGGTTGAAGCCGACGAGCGCGGCGAGCAGCAGGCCGACGCAGATCAGCATGATCAGCATCCGCTTCGTCATTCGCTTCGTCATCGGTTTTCTTTCGATCATCGTGGTGTCCTTGTCCGGCGCGGGACGAGCTGCCGGGCTTTGCGTGCATTCGTTTTTCGACCTGCTGCGTGATCGTTGGCGCTTGACCGTGCGTGTCGCGAGGGCAAGGTCAATGCGCCGCTGCTGTGTCTGCTGTCGCTCCTGCTGCTGAAGATGATGACGACGGCCCGGCTGCGGCGGCCGCCGCAGCGTTCCACCAGCCGCCGCCGAGCGCTTGGAACAGCGCCGCGGTGTCGGCGTAGCGCGATGCCTGGGCCTGCGCGAGGCTGACCACCGTTTGCTGATACTGGCGTTGCGCATCGAGCAGCGCGAGATAGCTCACGCCGCCGACGCGATACTGTCCGCGCGTGAGTTCGAGCGAATCGCTCGCGGAGCGCGACGCGTCGGTCTGCGCTTGCACGCTCGACGCGTCGTGTTCGAGCGCGCGCAGCGAATCCGCGACATTCTGGAACGCGAGCAGCACCGTTTCGCGATATTGCGCGCCGGCCTGCTCGTACGCGGCTTCGGCGGCGCGCTTTTGCGCGCTCAACTGTCCGCCGTGAAAGACCGGTTGCAGCAGACCCGCGCCAACGCTCCAGATCGTGCTGCCGGCCCGCAGGACTTGCGCCGGCGTCAGCGCTTCGGCGCCGTAGCTCGCGGAGAGCGTGATCTGCGGATACATCGCCGCGGTCGCGACGCCGACCTGCGCGCTCGCTTGATGCAGCACGGCATCGGCGGCGAGGATGTCGGGGCGCTGGCGCACGAGCGACGATGGCAGGCTCACGGGCAGCGTCTCGGGCAGCGAGAACATCTCGAGCGTGAATTCGGGCAGCGTGGCGTCGCTCGGCAGCTTGCCGGCGAGCACCGCAAGCAGGTGGCGCGCCTGATCGAGCTGCTGGCGCAGCGGCGGCAGCGTCGCGCGGGTCTGCGCGAGCAGCGTCTGCTGCGCGAGCACGGCCGTGCGGCTCACGCCGCCGAGTTCGAATTGCCTGGCGAGCACGGTCAGTTGCTCGTCTTCCTCGGCGGCGATCCGCTCGGTTGCGTCGATCTGCGCGCGCACCGACGCTTCCTTGACGGCCGCCGTCACGATGTTGGCCGACATCGCGAGATAGGCCGCCTGCAACTGGAAGCTCTGATAGTCGATCTGCGCGTGCAGCGCTTCGAGTTCGCGCCGCGCGCCGCCGAACACGTCGAGCTTGTACGACACGTTCACCGACGCGTTGTAGAGATTGAATTCGTCGACGAGGCCGGGTTGGCCGAACGTGATGCCGTTCAGCTTTTCGCGCGTGGCGTTCAGTTGCGCGTCGACGCTCGGCAGCAGGGTGCCGCCCGCTTGCGCCGAGAAGTTTTCGCGCGCCTGGCGCAAGGCGGCTTGCGCCGCGACGATGTTCGGACTATTGGCGATCGCCTCACTGATCAGCGCATCGAGCGGTTCGCAGTGAAACAGTGTCCACCACTGAGCGGGGATGTCCTCGCCGGGCACGAAGCGCTGCGGCAGGCCGGCGGGGCCGGGCGTGGAGGCCGTCTGCGCGGGCAGCGGCGTCGCGGTGTAGGTGTCGGTGGGCGGCGCGGGCGGCGTGCGGTAGTCGGGGCCGACCATGCAGCCGGCCAGCGCGACGCAGCCGCAAAGCGCGGCATACAGGCGTCGTCCGACAATACGCTGACTAACGTCGATCATCGATCCACCTTGTATCGCCAGTGTTTGACCCAGCGAGAGGAGCGGACGGGGATGTTCAGCTCACCCGAACGTTTTGGCGTCGCCTCGCTGACACTCGAATTTACCATGCGCGGCGCGCGCTGCACGTAGCCTGCCATGGCCGGCTGGCGGAGGTGAGTACGAGATCACGTAGGAGGGGCTTCGAGCGCGTGCATCGCGCGAGGTTTCAGGCTTCGCGAGGCGCCGCCGGCAGGCTACCGCCGCGCCTTCGCTTGGGTGGCGAGCCTGGCGCCGCAGGAGTCGCGGATCACCAACTCGGCGATTCGCTGGACCAGCAGGCTTTTTTCCGGGGTTTTGCCTTGCATCTGGGCCAGTAGCGCCTGCATGGCGTCTCGTCCCCCGCCGATGGGATCGGTGCGCATCGTAGTCAACGATGGCGTAGCGAACGCGGCGAGCGGGATATCGTCGTAGCCGATGAGCGCGACGTCCTGTGGAATGCGCATGCCTGCTTCCGTCAACGCCTTGATTGCTCCAAAGGCGATCGTGTCATTGCCGGCGAACAGGGCGGTGAATTTCACGCGACGCTCGATCAGACGCTGGGTCGCCAGGTAGCCGCTTTTCGCGTCGATGTCCGCATACTCGGCCCACGCCGGATCCACCTCGATGCCGCGTGCCTCGAGCGCTTCGCGCCAGCCGCGCTCGCGCTCGCTGACCGAATGATATTCACGCTTCGCGAAACTGACATAGGCGATGCGCTCGTGCCCGAGGTTCATCAGATGTTCGGTGGCGATGCGCGCGGAGCGGATAGTGTCGACCCCCATCGAGTAAATGCCCTCCACATTCGTCGCGTTGCGGCCGAACAGCACCATGGGCACGCCCGCGTCGTGAAGCCGCTGCAGATGCTCGTGCTCGGTGGTGCGCAGGTTGACCACGATCAGCCCGTCGATGCTGCGGCTGCGCACCAGGTTGACGAATCCGCCCGCTTCCTGACCCTCGTCCTCGGTCGATTCGACCAGCAGTTTCAGTCCCTGCTGCCGGCACACTTCATTGACGCTCGCGAACAGTTGCGCGAGAAACGAATCCGCGTAGAGATGGGATGCGCTCGGAATCACGATGGCAACCGTGCCGGTCGTGCCGGTTGCCAGCATCCGGGCGGCGGCGTTGGGCTCGTAGCCTAATTCGCGTGCGGCCTGCAAGACACGCTCGCGCGTCGCGGCGCTGATGCCCTGGTCCGTCACATTGTTCAGGACAAAGGACACCGCGGTGCGCGACACGCCGGCGCGGCGTGCAACCTGGATGCTGGTGGGGCGACTCTTTTTGTTCGAGGACATCGGTGGGCTGTCAGGAATGCAAATACTCCGGCAGGTACGCCGCATGAGCATGCAGTAACTCGTCGACCATCGCGCGGATCTGTTCGAGATCGAGCGTGGCCGCTGTATGCGGATCGAGCATGGCTGCATGATACACATGCTCCCGATTCTGGTTTAGAACCGCCTCGACAACGAGTTCCTGCACGTTGACGTTGGTGCGCATCAGCGCCGCCAGTTGAACAGGCAGGGCGCCGACGCGCGTGGGCTGTACGCCGTTCGCGTCGACCACGCAGGGCACCTCGACCGCGCAGCCTTGCGGCAGATTGTCGATCAGATGGTGATTGAGGACGTTGCCATAAATCACGCTGGGCTTGCCGGTCACCATCGAATGAATAATGGTGCTGCCGTACTCGACCGAGCGCTTGATGGTATCGAGCCCCTCGAGCAGGCGTGCCGCGTTGGCAAGTTCGCGCGGCATCACGTGAATCTGCGCGGCGGCAAGTTCAGCCTCGAGCGTACTCACGTCCTGAGAGCCGGGATTTTCCAGTTCGCGTTCGATATACGGCCAGGCGTGCTCGAAGACCTGGCAACGGCCCGGATATTCGTCCAGCGGGATGTTGTACTTATGCAGCAGTTCTTCGCGGCCTTGCTTGATGAACCACGGCACGTACTCGCTGAAATGCTCGCTCGATTCGGTCGGGAAATAACCGAGCTGACGAAGCATTTCATACCGCACCCGGTTCCATTCGGGCATGGTGCCGGCGCGCTGGATCGCCTTCAGTCGCGGCAGCAGGTCTTCGCCCCGGTGTTCGAACTTCAGATAAAACGCCATGTGATTGATGCCCGCACAGCGGTAGTCGATCTCGTCGACGGGAATCCGCAGATCGTTGGCGAGTTCCTGGGCCGTGTGCTGCACGCTATGGCATAGCCCGACGGTCGGCACGCGCCTGGCGGAGCGATTGAGCGCCCACGTGATCATCGCCATCGGGTTGACGTAGTTCAGGTGAACCGCGCCGTCCGCGCACACTGCCTCCATGTCGCGCAGCATCTCCAGCTGCACGGGAATCGTACGCAAGCCACGCATGATCCCGCCGATCCCCAGGGTGTCGCCGATCGTCTGCTCAAGACCGAATTTCCTCGGGATTTCGAAATCGGTGACGGTAGCGGGCCGATAACCACCCACCTGAATCGTATTGATCACGAAACGCGCGCCGTCGAGCGCACGGCGGCGATCGATCGAGGCCGTAATCGCCGGCTTCACGCCGAGCCGGCTCGCGATGCGCTGGGCGACCTTTTCCGCGAGCCGCAGACGGTGCTCGTCGATGTCGTGCAGCGCGATCTCGCAGTCGGACAGTTCGGCATACGAAAGGATGTCGCCCAGCAGGTTGCGCGTGAACACGATGCTGCCGGCTCCAATGAGCGCGATCTTGATGCGGGATGAAGTCATGGGGAATCTCGACGATGAACGGTGTGGGAGAGCGCGTCGCTACGTCTGCCGGCCGGCGGGACGACGGGGCACGAATCGGTCGCATTCTAAAGCGGAAAATCAAAAAACTAAAGCGTGTTAGCCGAGGGTTTTCACGTACTGTTCAAAGCGGGTCGAAGCAAGCAAAGTAGCGAATCTAACGCGGGTTAGCCAATTCTGCGGGGCCTTTCTGCCTTGCAGGACTCGCCAGGCCCGGAATCTGAGGAGACAAAGGATGGATCAGGTGTCACCAGGCCTCGTCGGACAGCCTGCCAAGCCGGTGTCCGCCGCCCCTGCACCGGCTCAGCCGGAGCGCTGGGTCGCGGCGAGGACATGGGCGCTGGGGCGTAGCCGCCGTGCAGAAACCCTCACCGCCTGGGCGCTGGTCCTGCCGGCACTGGTCGGCTTCACCGTCTTCTACGGCTGGCCCATGCTGCGAGCGATCGAAATCAGCTTTACCGACTGGAATCTGCTGCGTCCGCCGCAATTCGTCGGCTTCGACAACTATCGTGCGATGCTGCAGGACGGCCAGTTCTGGCAGGCCATGAAGCTCTCGGCTTATTACGTTGCACTGAATATTCCGCTGCAAACGGTGCTCGGACTCTTTCTCGCCGTGGCGATGGACCGCTTGTCGCGGTCGCTGTTCATCAAGTCGGTGGTCCTGTTGCCGTACCTGCTCTCCAACGTGCTCGTCGCGATGATGTGGCTGTGGATGCTCGACCCGCTGCTCGGCTGGGTCAACTTCGTTCTTGGTGGAGTCGGCATCGACCGCCAGCCCTTTTTTGGCGGCGTCGACCAGGCGCTCATCACCGTGGCGGCCGTCAACATCTGGCGCTATACGGGACTCGTCGCGATGCTCTTTCTGGCCGGTTTGCAGAACATCCCGCGCACGCTCTACGAGGCGGCCACGCTCGAAGGCGCCGGCGAATGGCAGATGTTTCGGCGCATCACGCTGCCATTGTTGCGGCCGGTCATGGTGTTCGTGCTGGTCACGAGCGTCACCGGCTCGTTCCAGATTTTCGACACGATTGCCGTGACGACCAAGGGCGGTCCGCTGGATTCGACCCGGGTGCTCGTCTACTACATCGTCGAGAACGCATTCAGCTTCTACAAGATGGGATATGCCTCGGCGATGTCGGTGACCTTGTGCGTGCTGATGTTGCTGTACACGGTGATCCAGATGCGCGTGATGCACGCGTCCGAAAACGATCTGGCGTAAATGCCGGTCCTGACATCGCTTTGCCGAGGGAGAGCTTCGACATGAACCGAATCGCAACGGCCGGCTTCGTGCCCCGGCGCCGCGCGCTGAAACTGACGCCGGGCAGGGTGCTGGCGTGGGCCGCGCTGGCCGTGATGCTGGCGACGACCCTGACGCCGCTCTGGATAGTGCTGAAGACGGCGTTGACCCATTCCGACGATCTTTATCTGCAATCGACGCAACTGCTTCCGGGCAATCCGACGCTCGTCAATTTCAAGCGCGTACTGGGTTTGCTGAGCGCCGACGAGAGTCTCGCAGAGGGCGGCTCCGGCGCGAACATCGATTTCCTGCGCGCGCTCGGCAATTCGATGCTGTTCACCTCGATCATCGTGGTGATGCAGATCACCTGCGGTGCGATGGCGGCGTACGCTTTCGCGCGACTGCGCTTTCCAGGCAGGCGGCTGCTGTTCGGACTGTTCGTCGGCTCGATGATGGTGCCGACCGTGGTGACATTCATTCCGAACTTCATTTTGATGAAGCAGCTTGGCTGGCTCAACACGATGCCGGGCATGGTGGCGCCGTTTTGCCTGATGCAGGGCTTTTCGGTTTTCTTTCTGCGCCAGTTCTTCCTGTCGATTCCACGGGACCTCGAAGAGGCTGCCTTGCTCGATGGCGCCACGCATCTCTACATTTTCGTACGCATCGTGTTGCCGCTCAGTCTGACGCCGCTTGCCACGATTGCGGTGCTCACCGGCATCAACATGTGGAACGAGTTCTTCTGGCCATATCTGGTGGGCAAGGACGAATTGCATCAGGTCATTCCGGTCGCGTTGCAGGCCTTCAAGTCTCAAACGCCGCAAGGCCAGCCTGACTGGACCGGGTTGATGGCCGCTACCGCGATTTCCATCCTGCCAACGATTGTTCTGCTGCTTGCATTGGGACGACGCGTGGTCGAGTCGGTGCAGTTCAGCGGCGGTAAATGAGCGACATCGGGACACGATGCAGTGACATCTGAAATTCAGAAAAGGAGACGATTGATGTTGAAAAAGAGAGTGGTGCTCACCTCCGCCATGATGGCTGTAGCGGTTTTGGCCTCGGCGAGCGCGTCGGCGGTCGACGTCCGCTATGTGCTGTGGGATGCGAATCAGATGCCGGCGTACCAGCAATGCGCGGTGGACTTCCACAAGAAGAACCCGGACATCGACATCAAGATCTCCCAGGTGGGCTGGGCCGACTACTGGTCGACACTGTCGACGGGTTTCGTCTCCGGCACGGCCCCCGACGTTTTTACGGATCACCTGAGCAAGTTCACGGAGTTCGCGAAGAGCGGTCAGATTGTCGACCTCGCGCCATATGTCAAACGCGATGGCTTCGATAGCGCCGCGTTCGAGCCGAATCTGTACGAGATCTGGGGACGTGACGGCAAGCAGTACGGTATGCCCAAGGACTGGGACACGATTGCGATGATCGTGAACCTCGACGCAGCAAAGAAAGCAGGAGTCAGTCTCGCCGACTTGCAATCGATGACGTGGAACCCGCGCGACGGTGGCAGTTTCGAGCAAATCATCAAGAAGCTGACGGTCGATACGCACGGCGCCAACGCACTGGATCCGAAGTTCGACAAGTCCAAGGTCGCGATGTACGGATATCAGAATGCGAGCAACGGCGACATGTCCGGTCAGACTCAGTGGAGCTTCTTCGCGGTGTCGGATGGCTTCAGGTTCCAGGATAAACCGTGGGCTCCCCGCTATTACTACGACGATCCGAAACTCGCGGAGACGCTGAACTGGATGGCGAGTTTGCCTCGCCAGGGTGTATCGGCGAGCTACGAAGACGCGAAGGCGCTGGGCGTGGATGCGATGTTCGCCGCCCGCCGCGTCGCCATCGTCACCGAGGGTTCCTGGATGATCAATTACTTCAAGCAGAACGCGCACTTCGATACGGCATGGGTGCCGCTGCCCGTCGGGCCGAGCGGTTCGCGCGCCACGATGTTCAACGGCCTGGGAGATTCGATCTGGACGGGTTCGAAAGTCAAGGACCAGGCGTGGAAGTGGGTCAAATATCTGGGATCGAGCGATTGCCAGAGCGTGGTCGCCGCGCGCGGCGTGGTGTTCCCGGCAATCAAGGGCATGGCCCAGAAAGCGGTGGAAGCACAGAAAGCCAGAGGCATCGACTCCAGCGCCTTCCTGACCATGGCGAAATCGAGAACTTTTCTTCCCCCGATCGGCGACAACGGCGCGGAGGTCAACGAGGTCATCACCAATGCGGTTGAATCGGTCCTGATCGGCAAGGCTGGCGCTGCCGACGCAATGAAGACGGCGAATGCCAAAGCGAACCAGCTCGTGAAAGACTGAGGGTCATCATGGCAAGTATTGAACTGCAATCAGTCTTCAAGGCTTATGGCGATCAATCCCCGGTGATTCGCGATGTCGATCTGTCGATCCGGGAGGGCGAGTTCTGCGTGTTCGTCGGCCCTTCCGGGTGCGGGAAATCGACACTGCTGCGGATGATCGCGGGTCTCGAAGACATCAGCGCGGGAAATCTGCTGATCGATTCGGTGCGGATGAACGAGACGCCGCCATCGCGGCGCGGCATCGCGATGGTATTTCAGAGCTACGCGCTGTTTCCGCATTTGAGCGTCTACGACAACATGGCCTTCGGCATGACGCTCGCCAGAATCAGCAAGGCTGTGATCCGCGAAAAGGTGACGGCGGCGGCCCGCCTGCTTCAGCTCGAACACCTGCTCGACAGAAAGCCGAAGCAGCTTTCCGGCGGACAGCGGCAGCGCGTCGCGATCGGGCGGGCGATCGTGCGTGAACCCGGCGTTTTCCTGTTCGACGAACCGCTGTCCAATCTCGATGCCGCGTTGCGTGTGCAAACCCGCTTCGAGATCGCAAAGATTCACCGCGACTTCGGCCGCGCGAGCACCATCTATGTCACGCATGACCAGGTCGAGGCGATGACGCTCGCCGATCGCATCCTGTTGCTCAACAGCGGCGACGCGGTGGCACGCGACGGTAGCGTCGCGCAATGCGGCTCGCCGCTCGAGCTCTATCATCAGCCTCGCAACATGTTCGTTGCGGGTTTCATCGGCTCGCCCAAAATGAACTTCCTGCCGGGCCTCCTGATCGAGGGCTACACCGATCGCGCCAGAGTGAAACTCGTAACAGGAGAGACGATTGAAGCGCTGGTCGACGCAAGCGCGTTGAAGCCCGGGGCGCCCGTGACGGTCGGCTTGCGTCCGGAACACGCGCAACTCGGCACGGTGTCGCAGCATCTCGTTCGCGAGGTGCACTGGCAGGAACGACTCGGGGAGTCGACCTATCTCTACGTCGATAGCGGAGTGGCTAACAAGCCGCTGGTCGTGAAGGCACCGGGCAATATGCATGCGACACCGGGGCAGCGAGTCGCCTTGTCGCTGCCGGCCGATGCGTTGCATCTGTTCGACGGTGAAGGGAAGGCGCTTACCCGGCGCGTCACCACTTCCGATATGCCGCTGCCGCAGGCCGCGTAAAGCTGAAACCCCGAGACCTCGCACGTCACGAGAAGACCGCGGACCGGTGAGGCGTCTCAGCCGATTTCACCCAGGCGTCCGGCAAAGACGCCGATCACCTCGCGAAGATCCTCGGGCGGCAAATTGCGCACCAATACGAGGATCGTTCCGGAAAACACCTTGCCTTTCCAGAACTTGAAAACGAGCGAGGCCAGTGCGCTCAGAGTCACGCCGGTCGCGGCAAACAGCGCTGTGATTGCCGGCACGTTGTCGCGGTAGAGGAACACCAGCAGACAACCGCCGAGAAACATGATCGCCACCATCGCGACGCACAGTTGGAAGTACTTGTCGCTGCGAGACTGGACCAAGGCGAGGTCCGCGACGAGTCGCTCCTGAGCGGCGCGGCGCTCGCGCTTCGTCTCCTCTTCCCCGGCGCGATCGGTGGGAACGCCCGCGATGGACGTCGGGTCTTCACCGAAGTGCGCGCTGCCCAGAAAGCTTTCCAACACTTTTCTTATTTCTTTCACGGTCGATCTCCGACTGAATGAGTGCGCGAACTTTGAAAACAGCATCTTCGAAGGGTGCTGGCGTCGCCGAGAGCAGATCTATCACACGCTGATAGATCAACAGGCGTGGCAGCGGATAAGTCCAATGCTCGTTACAGGCGACGTAGCAACCCGGCGCGCGTTGCTTGATGCGCGTCGCCATCAGCACGCATGTGCAGATGGTCAGATCGAGCATCCGGTCGAACGTAGGCGGAACGCTCGCGACAACCGTTTCGACGGTTTCAAAACCGTTTGCGAACTCTACCGAGGCTCCCCCCCGGAAGAAATGCGGCGCACACGACTCGAGAAGCAAGCGCCGCTCGTGCCAATGCGTCTGCAACGTGCTTGGCCGGCCCGGCGCCGCGTCCGCGTCATCTCGAAGCGGTACATCGCCGGCGCTGCTGAAGAGCGCCCTGTTCAATTCGGCGAGCCCGTTCTCCGCGCGCGGTGGAACGCCAGTCAACGCCTGCACCGCGCGATGAAGCGCATGGGCGGGATCGCCGAGCGCAGCGCCAAGCGCCTCCGGGTCGCGCAGGTCGCTTGCGCGAAAAAGCGCACTGCGCCAGTGTGAAAATACCGTCACGACTTCGAACCGCTCCATCAGTGCGAGAAGATCATCCAGTACCGCGTCGCGCTGCACCGTCACGCCTTTGCGTTCGAGTTGCCTGAGCCTCTTTTCGATCTGCTCCGCCTCGTTGCTCCAACGGCACCATGCGGCGTCCGGATCGCGTTCGCGCGAATTGCCGCGCAGAACGCCTTCGAAGATAAAGGAGCCTTCCTCGCGGACCAGAAAGCGCTGTACGAACCGGTCACGGGTGAGCGGCACGCCCACGGCCATTGCGCAATCGCTAGGCGAGACGATCGTTTTCATCGGACGTATCCGGGCTCGGGCGGCTGACCACGTAGAAGTCCTTGTTCTGCTTGTCGACGAACTGAAAGGACGTATCGTCGAACGAACCGTAGGCCACGTGCAGATCATGGCGCAGCTTGATCGACGCAAGCGCGACGTCGGGACTCTGAATGTTGTGCAGCATGGCCTGGATGTCGGCCAGCTTGACCTTGAGCGCGTCGCTGAGCGTATCGAAGAAGAGCCGTATTCTCACGAGCAGCGACGGGCCGCTTCCGATCGCGTCCACTTTCATCTCGAGGTCGATTGCGATCCGGTCTCCAGCCTGAATGGGCTCGGAAACGCGCACCGACTCGGCTGCCTTGGCCCAGTCGTAGCGAGCGTCGAGTACCGCCTTGAGCGCCTGCGGTTCCATCGTGCCGTCGCTCGTGGCGATCAGCCGCACGTCTTGCGACGAGTCCTGCAGCTTCACGGAGTTCAACAGGGAACGTGCGGATCTTTCGTCCATGTTGTGAAAATGAAGGTGCACGACTGCGTCGGAGTGCTGGGCGGCCAGCTGGCGCAGTGCGTCGACGGCCGCGGGCGGATTGGTGGCCTCGACGAACAGCCCGTCTGGACCATGAACGGAGAATTGCATGTTCGCGTCGCGCGTGATGATGAGCGGCACGGACAAGCCATGATCTTTCTGCGTGGTTGCGAAGGCGGCGAGCAGTTGCCCGTCCGAACCGCCGCCCGGTTCCGGCGCAAAGCGCCAGCCCGAACGGTAGCCTCCCGGTGGAATGCCGCCGCCGCCCATGCCGCGTCCCGCGCCTTGCGCGATATCGGCCGGAAGATGCAGCGTTTCGCTGACGTTGCGCATGTCCAGTTTCGCCTGCCTGAACGCGCTTTGGACGTCCTGCTCGATCAGAGCGGGATCGCGGCTGCCGGCATCGCGGCCGACGATGCGCTCGACTGCCGGCAGTCCGTCCGCATCCGCGTGGTTGTACAGCACGACAGGGTGGCCGTTCTGATCGACCACTTTCACCGTGCCGCGTGCCACGCTCGAATCGGCCTGATAGTCGAGAATGGCCGAAGAGAGGTTGTGTCCGCCCTGCACGTCGGCGCCGGGAACGCTGGCGGACGATATCACCACCGAAGGCGTGCGAATCCATCCAGACGTGGGCCGTTTGTTCCACTGCTCGACATAGGATTTCGCAACGGCGATTCTCACGCTGTTGTCGCGGGACAGATTCTGAAGCGCGTCCGCAACGTGAACCACGACCTTGAGCATGGCGTGGGTCTGCGCGTCGCTTTTGGCCGTTGCGACGCGAAACGCAACGGGGTCGGCGATTGCGTCGATCAGCGCTTCGCGCTGCGCGTCCGTGGCGGTGTCGAGGTAGGCGCGCAACTCGCTTTGCGCCTTGCGCGCGTCGTCCAGCATTTTGGTGAGTTCGGGATGAGCAGCCTCCAGATCGGGCGCGGATAGACCCGCGGACAGGAAGTTGTCCAGTACCTGCGCCGTGGTCTCGTGCGCGCCGTCGAAGCGCGGCGCGGCTCGCACGGGTTCGGCGGCGGCATGAATGTCGAAGTGCACGAATAACTGGTATAGCGCCGCATATTGCACGACACGTGCGAGGTTGGCGTCGCCGAGCGTGCCGAACCAGTCATACGAAGCGTCTTCGGCTGCGCGCACGTTCGAGTTGTCACCGGCGAGATAGTCGATGGGCAGCGCACCCGTGCGGTGCAGCGCATACACATCGAAGTCACCTTGCTGAACGGCGTAGCCCGCGCCCTTGGTGTTCCAGTTGAAAGTCACCGAGCCGCCTTCTATCGTTTCTTTCGTCAGCAACGGCGAGGAGGGCGAAAACGAAGGTGGGTCGGGATAGCGGAAATTGACGTAGTGAACCTTGCCCCCCATCGACCAGGACTTGAGCATCTGATCGGTGACGTTCAGCAAACTGCCGTACTCGGTGTCAATGAGCTGATCGCTCAGATAGATCGGCGCCCAGTCGAGTTTTCGCGTGTCGTCGATGCGGCCCGCGAAAGCGAATGTTCTCTCATAGCTTTGCGATAGCTCGTCCCGGTCGGCCGAGGCGAGCAGCATGACGGTTTCGACGCGCAACGGCGGCAATGTGTCGACACGGTTGATGCGCTCACGCCCAATGATCACCACGTAGCCGTTGGCGGCACCCACGCCGCCCAGTACGAGATCGGTATCGAGTGCGAACTCGCGCGCCTCGGCGCGGGAGCTCGCCAGGTCCTTGTTCGCCGCGATGCACCACACTATGAAGCCGCGCTCCGTGGATGCGTATACGCCCCGTGCGCCGCGATCCAGAATCTGCTGCAGCGTCATGGCGGGGCCGCCTTGCAGCGACTGCAGACGAAGAACACCCGCGGACGGTGGAATTTCGCTATCGGGCGCGGCATTGAGTACGATCGATACACCGACGCCCAGGAGGATCAGAGTCAGGATAAAGCGCCGGCGGCGAATTGCCTGATAGACCAACACCGCGCCGATCAGGATCGTCAGCAGCGCGATCGTGCCGTTTTGCAGGGTCCACGTACCCGCGCGGCGCTCACGGTTATCGCCTATGAACCACTTCCAGATCTGCTTCGAGGTCAGGGTGACGTCGAGGCCGCTCAGACGGGAGGGCGGCGGGGTGTCGGCGATCGGCAGCGCGTACGCCTTATACGATGTGCCGTAGAGCCGGGTCGAGAGCATCGCGACGAGCGAATCGACTTGCGCTTGCGAGGCAGGCGGCAGATCGACGACCGCATCGATCAGAACACCGTTGTAGCCGATCCGTGATTTCTGCAGCGAGATCGCACTGAGCAGCGGCGAAATCTGCTTCAGATCTTCCAGCGTGACATCCGGCGGCGGTTCCGAGATCACGAGTGTCCTGTGACCATCCCCGCCGGGTTCGGATAGGGCAATGACCTGCATGTTGAGCGGATAAGTCGCTCGAAAGCGTACCCAGTCGTTCTGAGACTTGTGCGCATCCGCCCACGCGGCGGGTACGAGCAGGAAGCCTAGAAGCGCCGCAAGGTAAAGCAGGAGCGAGCGCACGGCGAGGGACGGGCAACCTCGTCCCGCAGCGCGCCGCGAACCCAATCCAGATTCGGCCGGGGCGGCCGCCATGTCGTGTTGACTGTCGGAGCGCATAACGCCTCCATCCGCGGTAAGGGACTACGGAGATGGGCTACTTCTGGCGTGTCGTCGTATCGTCGTGTCGAGAACGACGTGGAGGGGCGTTTTTTAACCGGAAGGTGGATACAGACTGGGATCTTCGACTATTTCTTGGAAGTCCACCTTGAACGATTCGTTATCCTCTGGAAATCATCCTGTGGATGATGGTTCGGAGAAGTCCAACGAACGATCAATCCGCATAGGAGAAAAATAGACGAAGGCGCCCGCTATCCGGATGGAATAGTGTCGTCATACGTGCGCCACCGAACCAAGCGGGTTAGCTCGGTGCTTTCACGAAACGCGCTTTACACGGCGTAAGGATGGCCATTCGATGGGGACGGTCTTTCTGCCCGGAACGGCGTTGGCTGACTGAAAGCTGGCGGGTTGCTGACGCCGACCCGACATGCAGCCGACAGCGCATCGCACCATCGCAACACACCATCGGCCGCCATGCCGAATCAACGGATCACACTACTGATGCTGCTGCAAATACTGCCTGACGTCGTTCAACGTTACCCTCCCTGAATGCGCGGTGTCGATCTCATCAAAATGCTTCGCGATATAGCCGAGCCCATCGCTTTGCGCCTGCGCCTTCGTAATCGCCGAGCCGTTGCTCAACGCCGAGTTTGCGCCGAGCCGGGCTTCCGTTCGCTGCTGGGCCTGCTGTTGCAGCGTCGTGCCGGTCGTCGGCGCGACAGCCGCGGCGCGGTTACGAGGAAAGAACGGACCGTCCACGCCGTGTCCGCCGTTGGGTAGCGTCACGGGGGCCACCTGCTGCGGCGGCAATGCGTGCGCACTGCCGATGACGGCGCCAAGGACGATCAACGGAAGCGCACGTCGCAATATATCGATTGGAGACATGATCATTCGCCATAAAAAGTAGTTAGAGGGTTTCGCGTGAAGCGCAAGCGAAACCAGCCTGAATCAGGGCGCGGTTGCGGCTACCGCTTCGCTCGTCGGCGTGCCGGCCGGGGCTTCGTCCGCCCACGGCTGCGGCAGCGTGGCGAGCGTGAGTGCGCCGGGTATCGACGCGCCACGGTAGAAGTTCGCGAGGTCCACTTTCATCTGCGGGCGTGCAACGTCATCCAGATAAATCATATGCCCGCCCTGGAAGAAGTTCACTTGCAGATTCGGGTTGAGACCTTGTACGGTCTTCAGCCGCGCGAGTTGCTTCTCGGTGTTGAAGAACGGCGTCGCGAGATCGTGGAAGCCGTTTTCCGACAGCACCTTCAACTGCGGATTCAACTGGAGCGCGCCGAGCAGATCGGGAATCGTGTCGGGCAAGGGCTGGCCGCCGTGCGAGAAATCCCAGACCTGGATGATCGCGTCGTTCAACGGCATGTACGTCGCGTTCGGCGCCGTATAGCCGAGGTAATCCGGCATTTGCGTGGCCAACGCATTCGTGAACGGCTGGGAGATCAGGATATCCGAAGGGTCGCCGTCGGACTGCAGCCGCGGGTCCGAGTTGGGCAGCGACACGCGTCCATCGTAGCGGCCGATCGTCGATCCCGGCACCAGCGTGATGTTGTACGGATTCACGTTGAAGTAGCCCTGCATCGCCTGCAACGTGAGCCCGGATTCGATGTCCCAAAGCTGCTCAAGCCACGTGGGCGGGAAGTTCGGTGGTCCCGCGAAAGTGGGAGCGCCGAGCTGGCTCAAAGTCCAGTACAACGAATAGTTCTTGAACAGGTTGTAGTTGGCCGTCACGAACGCCTCGCTGCGCAGCGCGTAAAGCGCCTGGTTCACGGGCGGTGGCGACACCTGTTTGTAGTAGGCCGCTACTTCGGCATAGCCCGGCAGGTAGCCGCTCAGCGTATCGGTTTCCAGCGCGAGTTGATCGGTCGATCCCGTGATCGCGACCGCTTCGACCGCATCGGCGAAGTAGTTGAGTATCGAGGACTGCAGCGTGATCCCCGTCAGATGCACCCCGGCCGATTCGAGCGCGAGCGCGAGGATGTCGGTGCGAGGCGTGCCATACGATTCGCCGTACAGATAGATCGGCGAGCTGCTGCGCGAATTGACCGTGAGGTAGCGCATGATGAAGTCGCGCATGATGTTCGCGTCCGCATCGGTGCTCCAGTAGGTCTGGTTCGTGTTCGGCAGGATTGCTTCGGAGAGACCGGTCCCCGGCGGATCGATGAACACGAGGTCCGTCGTGTCGATCAGGCTCTCGGTGTTGTTCACGAGCGGGTAATTCGGCCAGCTCGTGCCGTCCAGCAGCGGATCGGTCGTGGCGACGCGTGTCGGCGCGAACGAGCCGAGGCGCAGCCAGATCGACGCGGAGCCCGGTCCGCCGTTATAGACGAACGTCACGGGCCGCGGCGTGCCGTTCGTGCTCGGCGCGGTGTACGCGACATAGGACATCGTGGCTTCAGGCGCACCGCTCTTCAGATCCATCGCGGTCAAATGGCCGGTCGTCGTCGTGTAGTTGACCGTGGTGTTGCTGGAGGTCCACTGGTAATGCATGATCGCCGCTTTCTCCGACACTTGCGAGGCGGCGAGACCGTCGGACGCATTCGCCGAATAGGCGACGAGATCGGTATAGGGTTGATTGGCCGTCGACGGCTGATTCGGCGACTGCGCCTTGTTGGCGACCTGCGCCATGCTGGTCGGCACTGCCGAGGCGGAAGAGCCGCCGTCGCTGCCACCGCATCCCGCGAGCAATACGATGCCCACAGTCAACGCGCCCAGGGCGATTAGCCGGCTCTCGCGGCTTTGGCGACGGACGTGGCCGTCGCCAGTACTGTTTCTGTCTGGTTTCATCTCATTCCTTGGTGATTGGTTGGATACCGCCACACAAAGGCCGCTTTTCGCCGGTCGCGCGCGCTGGAGATCGAACAACTCGCATCGCACTCAGGGGCACGCAGCGGTTGCATTGACTACTCTTTTTAAATCTCGTAATTCAAAATACTTGCATTAATATTTCTATATGCTTTCGGAAAATGCGGATTGAATTGGCAAAGCAATTCCCTGTCGATTTATGTCGACATTTCAAGATAAATTTAAGAATTGAATCTTTCCGATGCTTACAGCAAAAATGAAAATAGGCGGTGAATGGAGGTCTTGTCAAGGATGGCTGGATGAATATGCGATTCGGTGGCGGATCGCGAAGCGTGCCCCGGTGGGCGGCCTTGCGTTGCAGCATGGCTGGAGAATGGCGTCCGGACAGGAGCAAATTGCCCGGCGCTTCATTTATTTGCTGTGCGTTAATCCGGCAACCGGTCTACGGTTTTTATATCGATATGGAAGGCGGTATTATTTTCGCAATTTTAATTGAATTGAATGGTAATT
The DNA here is from genome assembly GCF_900177725.1 of Paraburkholderia susongensis. Taxonomy (GTDB): domain Bacteria; phylum Pseudomonadota; class Gammaproteobacteria; order Burkholderiales; family Burkholderiaceae; genus Paraburkholderia; species Paraburkholderia susongensis. The sequence goes on from NZ_FXAT01000007.1 coordinate 71,938, forward strand.
TTAACCGTAAACAATTCGCATGATTTGTGAATTCAGGGCCGGTTTCGCAAGGTCTCACGGTCGGTGCCGCGCATCCCGGCGACCCGATCGTTTCGCTGTGTTGCCGCTGTGTTGCCGCTGTGTTGCATCACGCCCCGCTGCAAAATCGTCCAATACTTTTGCCGGCCGTTTCCCTAGCATGTTCTCTGCGAGCCTACTTTTGCAGGAGAGATGCATTGCTATTGCCACTCGACACCCAATCCTCGAGCGACACGGACGCACCGCGCAAACCCGAGCGCTGCGTCATCGTCGTGGACGAAGCGCTGTCGCCCGGCAAGGCGTCGAACGCGGCCGCAGTGGTGGCGTTCACGCTGGGTCAGCGGCACAGCCACCTCGTCGGCGCACCGTTGCGGGAGCAGGGTGGTACGACGCACCCCGGCCTCATTCCGATCGGTATTCCGGTGCTCAAGGCCACGGCCGATCAGTTGAGCGAACTTCGCCAGAAATCGCTCGCGCATTGCGACGTCGTGGACTTTCCCGCGCAAGGGCAGGCCACGACCGATTACGACGCGTTTCTGAGCGCCGTCAATGCGCTTTCCGGCGATTCGCTGCAATACCTCGCAGTGGGCCTGGTTGGGCCGAGAAACAGGATCGGCAAGCTGGTCAGCGGTCTCGCGCTGTTTGCGTGAGCGTGCGGTGCATCACGTCAGTGCCCGATGTCAGCACTCGATGTCAGTGCCCGATACAAGGCCTCGGAATATCATGATGCTTTCCGATCTTTTCCACGAACCGCTTCGTCATGAAAGCCGCTGAGCCCACCCGTTCGGTCAAGGTCTGGCACGCGCCGGACGTCATGGACGCCATCATGCTCAAGGGGCAGTTCGTCGGCCATCGCTATCCGCCTCATGCGCACGACACGCACTGTCTCGCGGTCGTCACCGGTGGTGCGCTCGCGGTCGAAGTCGGTCAGGAGCGGCGCATATGCCGTCGTGGCGACGTTATCGTGATCGATGCCGACGTCGTGCATGCGGGCTTCGCGGCGGACGACGGCCAATGGAAGATGCGCGTCGAGCACGTGCAGCCAGCGGCGCTCGCTGCGTACTGCGAAAAGCTCGGGATAGCGCGCCGCGAACGCTTCGAAGTGACGAGCCCGTTCATCGCCGATGCTGAACTATCGCAGCATCTTTACGGCGTGAACTGGTGTTCCGAGTGGGACAACGACCGCTTCAAGCGCAGCGAGGTGCTGGCGTGCGCCGTCGCCGCTCTGTATGCGCGCCACGCGAGCCGCTCTGCCGGCTTGCCGGTGGTGCGTCGCGAAGCCGATCTCGTGCGGGCGGTAAAGCGTCGTCTCGGCGAAGACCTGCACGCGCGTCTCACCTTGTCGACGCTCGCGAATGAGTTTGGCGTGACGCCGTTCGTCCTGCTACGTGCGTTCGTGCGCGAAGCGGGATTGAGTCCGCATGCCTTTCAGCAGCAGGAGCGCATACGCAATGCCATGCCTTTGCTTCGTGAGGGCCGGCCCATCGCGGAGGTTGGCGCATGCAGCGGCTTTTCCGACCAGTCGCATTTCACGCGTGTGTTCAAGCAGCAAACCGGCGTGACGCCGAAGGTTTATCAAGCGGCTTTTGCATGATGTTCCCGCTTTACGCCTGCGATCCCTCTGCGCCCACACTCAACGTCGCGCCCGGATCGAACGCAGTCGGCGGCGCGCCCAATTCCCGCCGGAACATATCGCTGAAACTGCTCGGCTGAAACCCAAGCTCCCGCGCGATGCTGCTCACCGGCCGTCCTTCTGCGAGTCCCGACAAAGCCACCGCCAATTGCACCTGGCGCCGCCATTCCGCAAAGCCGACACCGAGTTCACGCGTGAAGAGCCGCGCAAGCGTGCGCACACTCGCGCCGACCGACGCCGCATGTTGCTCGAAGCTGAGCGCGATCGATGGATTGTCGATCACAGCCCGGCACAGCGCTTCGAGCCTGCGATCCGACGCGTCGGGCAACGCAATGCGCAGCGATGAGCGCGGCGCATGCGCGAGTTCGAGCATCGTAAGGCGGTAGGCGGCATCGAGATAGGTTTGATCGCGAGCGTGGGTGTGCTCGTGTCCGGCGATCGATGTGATCAGTTCGCGCAGCAGACCGTTGACCTCGAATACATCGGCGCGCCGGCTCAGATGGCCGACGTTGCGCTCGTGCAGATAGAGGTTGCGCATGTCCACGTCGCTCATCATGTGGATCGAGTGAGACGTGCCGGGCGGCAGCCACACCGCGCGCTGCGGCGGCACGACGAGTGCCTCGCGGCCGGTTTCGACCCACATCACGCCCGACACCGCATACAGTACCTGCGCCCACGTGTGCGAATGCGGATCGATGCGCAGCCCGCGCGGATAGTGCCGCGCGAGCGAGCATCGGCGTCGTCGTGGAGTTCGGGTGGGCGGGCTTGGGGCACGGTGGTTGGGCGCGCTATGAGCTTCGGGATGGCGGACCCCGGCGGTCCGCGGTCCTGATGCGAAGCATAGCGCGACGAGGCGCGCGTGGTGGGGGATTCACCGGTATTGACGGTATCGGCTCGCTGCGGCTCGGCAAGGGTACGCCGGACGTGGCCCGTCAGCGATGCGCCGGTCCCGCGCACTGCTGGAACCACGCGAGGCCAGAAGCTCCGCTCAGGTGCGATGCCCCATCAACATCAGCAGCAACGATAGCGTAACCACGGAGCCCACCGTCGAAAGCAGAATCGTGCGCGACGTGATGTGCGCCTCACGCTCGTAGAACTCGGCGAGCATGAACGGGCCGGTGCCGGTCGGCAGCGCGGCGAGCACGACTGCCATTTCGACGAGCATCGGCGCAAGCCCGAAAACGCGCGCCGCGAGCCACCACGTGAGCGCGGGTTGCGCCAGCAGCTTGACGCCGGTCAGCCACAGTGAGACGCCGCCCGCTTCGGCATTGGATGGACGCTTCTCCGCGAGAAACAGCCCGAGGCTCACGAGCGCGCACGGACTCGCCGCACCGGCCAGCAGCTTCAGAAACGTCTCCGCGCTCGCGGGCATCGCGACATGCAGGCTCGCGAACAACACGCCCGCGATCGGCGAGACGATCAGCGGATTGCGCGCGAGCGAGCGCAGCACCTTGAGGCCGAGCTTGTGCGGCGTGCGCTCGGTTTGCAGGCCGATCTCGATCAGCACGATCGCAAACGCGAACAGCACGCAGGCGACGAGGATTGTCGCTATCGTGGTCGGCGTGAGGCTTGCCTGGCCGAACGCGATCACGCCGAGCGGAAAGCCGATATAGCCGGTGTTCGGATACGAGGCCGCGATCGCATCGACACTCGCATCGGCGAGATGCCGCCCGCTCAGCAAACGCGTTGCGAGAATCAGCAGGAACACGCTTGCGCATGCGATCGAAAACGTCGCGACGAAGGCCGGCTGATAAAGCTGCTGCCAGGTCGCATGCGCCATCGTGTTGAAGAGCAGTGCCGGCAGCGCGAGCCAGACCACGAAGCGATTCAGCTCTGAAGCGGCGTTCGGTCCGAGCACGCCGCGCCGGCGGCACGCGAAGCCCGCGAAAATCAGACCGAAGACGGGGAGCAGAATCTCGAGGGTGGCTAACATCGAAGCTAAAAGGTGTGCGGGTGTGCAGGTGTACGAAAAGTGCTGCGCGAGCGGCTGGAAAAACGAGGTGACCCGCCAGCGTAGTAGTTTGCGTTGATACAATCCAATACTGTTTTATCTTCTGAACGATACCTTTTTTGCATCGTCAACCCGTGGGGCTGTCGTGATCGATATCAAACCGCTGCGCTACTTCGTGACGCTCGCCGAGACGCGCCATTTCGGCCGCGCCGCGGCGCGATTGAATCTGTCGCAGCCGCCGCTGAGCCGGCAGCTGGCGGCGCTCGAAGCGAGCCTCGGCGTCACGCTGGTCGAGCGCAATCCGCGCAGCGTCACGCTGACCGCCGCCGGCGAGCGTTTTTATGCCGATGCGCTAGCGATTCTCGCGTCCGTGGAGCAGGCGGTCAGCAACGCGCAAGCCGCCGCGCACGGCGAGGCCGGCAAGCTCGCGATCGGCTTCACGATGTGCTCGGCGTACAGCGTCGTGCCCGGCTATGCGCGGGCGTTCGGCGCCGCGTATCCCGAGGTCGGGCTGAAGCTGCGCGAAGTCGTGTCGAACGATCTGGCCGCGCAACTGCTCGCCGGCCAGATCGACGCGGCCATCATGTTTCCGAACGTGCCTGATAAGGGACTCGAAACGCGCACGATTCTGAGCGAGCCGTTGTGCGTGGCGCTCTCGCGCAGCCATCCGCGTGCTCGTGCGCGGCGGCTGAAGATCGGGCAGCTTGCGGGCGAGCCGTTCGTGCTCGCATCGGAGGAAGTCGCGCCGAGTCTGCGCGCAACGATTCTCGAGCATTGCCGCTCGGGCGGCTTCGAACCGGATATCCGGTTCGAAGTGCAGTTGCAGCAGACGGTGCTGAGTCTCGTCGACGAAGGCGTGGGCGTTGCGCTCGTGCCGTCGTCGATGCGCAAGGCGCAGCTCGCGGGCGTGGTGTTCAGGCCACTCGTCGAGGCGCCCTTGATCGAGCAGGTGCTTGCGTGGTCGCCGGCGAATCGTAATCCCTGTTTGGGGCGGTTTCTTGAGATGGTGTGAGAAGAGAGGCGACCTTTAAGCGCTCTTTCCCTCCACCACCCTCTGCCGCGCGATCAGATCCGCAAGCCGCTCAACCTGCCGGCCCTGCGCATCGAAGTTCTCCGCATCGAGCCAGCGCGTATAGCACGCGCGCAACCCGGCCCATTCCTTGTCGATAGTCGAAAACCACGCCGTATCGCGATTGCGTTTCCGATACACGATCGCCTGCCTGAAAATTCCCTCGAACGTAAAGCCGTACCGCAACGCGGCGGCGCGCGATGGTTCGTTCAGCGAATCGCATTTCCATTCGAAGCGCCGGTAGCCGAGCTTGCCGAACACTTCGCTCATCAGCAGGAACATCGCCTCGGTGGCGACGCGCGTGCGCTTCACACGCGGTGAATACGCGACGTGTCCAACCTCGATCACGCCATTCGCCGGATCGATGCGCATCAGCGCGAACGTGCCGACGGCCTTGCCGGTCGCGAGATCGATCAGCGCGTAATGCAGCGGGTCGGTGGATGCCGCCATACGCGTCAGGTGCTCGCGATACGCGGCGGGACTCTCGAACGGACCGACCGCGAGATAGGTCCAGTCGCGGCCATCGGCGGCCGAGCTGTAGGCGTCGAACAGGTCCGCGGCGTGACGCTCCACGTCGACCGGCTCGACGCGGCAATAGCGGCCCGTCAGCGGTTCGCGGCCGGGCGGCTGCGCGCCTTTCCAGCCGGGCACGGGCGCGCCGATCGGCTGCTCGAACGCGTTACGTCTCGGTTCCATGTCTGCTCTCCTGTCGGTTGAAATGAGTCGTCGATGATGGAGTACGATACGGCAAACGTGGTATGTTCAAAAGATCCACGAAGCGCGTATTCGATAGGTCCAGTCCAACGATGATCGAGATCATAGGTCCGCTTGTCCATGCGACGGCTGGCACAACCGCGACGCCGGCCGCCGACGCCAGCGCCGCCAAACCCGCGCCGCTGCAAAAGCAGCTGATCGAGCGTCTGCAGCAGGCGATCCTCACCGGCCGTTTGCCAGCCGGGTCGCTGCTGCCCTCGTCGCGTTTGCTCGCGACGGAAATGGGCGTGTCGCGCAATACGGTCGTGATTGCCTACGAGCATCTAGCTGCGGTCGGCTACGTGTTCGCCGATCGCAAGGGCACGCGCGTGAGCACGCTGTCGAGCCCCGCTGCGCGCGGCACGCCGCGGGCGCCATCCGCTGCGCCCGAGATCGCTTACGCGTCGCGCGTCAGCCAGTTCGAAGCGACGCGCACCCACACTGAGAACCTCTACGCGCTGACGCCCGGCACGCCCGCGCTGGACCGCTTTCCGCTCGCCGCGTGGCGGCGCGCGCTGGAGCGTGCGATGGAACGCGCGTTGCCGCTCGCGCTCGGCTACGGCACGCCGGCCGGCGAACCGGCGCTGCGCGACGCGATTGCCGCGCATCTGCGCGTGGCGCGCGGCGTGCGCTGTGACGGCGCGCAAATCGTGATTACCGAGGGCGCGCAGGAGGCGCTGAACCTGTGCGTGCACCTCCTCTCGAATCCCGGCGATGTCGCGTGGGCCGAGGACCCCGGCTATCGTGGCGCGAAGGCCGCTTTCAATCTCGGCGATCTGAGCACGGTGCCGATTCCCGTCGATAGCGAAGGCATGGACGTGCCCGCCGCCGCCTGGCGCGCGCATCCGCCGAAGCTCATCTACACCTCGCCCGCGCATCAGTATCCGACCGGGGCGGTGCTGTCGGTGGCGCGGCGCCTGGAACTGATCGCGCAAGCGCGGCGCTGCGGCGCGTGGATCATCGAGGACGACTACGACGGCGAATTCCGCCACACCGGCGAGCCGATCGCGAGCATGCAGGGCCTCGTCGACGACGCGCCGGTGCTGTACGTCGGCTCGTTCAGCAAGACGATGTTTCCCGCGCTGAGAATCGGCTTCGTGGTGCTGCCGCGCGCGATCGCCGAACAGGCCGCCGTCGCGTTGCAGGAGATGCTGCGCGGCGGGCATCGGCTGGAGCAGTTGGCGCTTGCGCACTTCATCGAAGGCGGGGAGTTCGGGCGGCATCTCGGACGCATGCGGCGTTTGTATCGCGAGCGCCAGCAGGCGTTGCGCGATGCGCTCGCCGAGCACTTCGTGTCGCTTTTTACAGCTCGTTTTGCGTCGCATGTTACGTCGCATGCCGGGTTGCATGCCGCGCCGCCGCAGATTCTCGGCGGTGATTGCGGCATGCATCTGACGCTGCGGCTGCCGGCGTGGCTTTGCGATCGAACGCTCGTCGAGCGGGCGCACGCCGAAGGGCTCAATCCGCGTGCGTTGTCGGGGTTTGCGTTGCGTGCGTCCGGGGAGACGAATGGGATCGTGATTGGGTATGGCAATACGCCGGCCGAGCAGTTGGCACCGGCGATTCGGGTGCTTGCCGCGTTGGCGCGGGAGATTGAAGGCGAGGCGGTTGCTGGCGAGCCAAGGGAAGCCTCGCGAAGTGTGGGGAAAAGCGCGGCGGGAGGCGCGTTGAAATCGCGTGTGAAAGCTGGGGCCGAAGCCAAGCCCAAAGCCCGAACGGCTACCACGCAGCGCCCGTAAGTTTTACGTTTGTCCGCGTGGTCCATGTCGCGCTATCGTGTGGCTTATGTGCGGCGATTCCGCAGCGCCGATGTTCCCGCCCCTCATGCCACGCCGGGCTCGCGGCCTGCCGCGCCGCAACATCGCATGACCGACGGCGCGCGCCGCATCTCGCGAGCCGCTATGGGCCTGGGCATGAAGAATGCCGTGGTTGTGGTTACCTGTGACGATCTATTCGACCGGAGGCGACATGAAGGAAATCGAACCGACCCCGTGGTTTGAGCTTGCCGACCATACCCCCGTCCGTGACGGCTGGTACGAGGTGCAGTTGACGAGCGGCGACACGGCGTTTGCCAAATTCGGCAATGGCGTCTGGACCGAGAAGCCGTTGCTCGTATTCACGCACTGGCGCGGACTGTCCGCCGACCCCGCGAAAGCCGCCGAGGGCGCAACTGAATCGATCAGCGCGGAGGCTGCCGCGGCCGAAGGCGTGCGCGCTGCGTGGAATGCGTTCTTCCCCGGGCTAGGTGAAGAGCAGCATAAGCCGCTCAATGCGTTGCCTAACGGGAAGGCGACACATTGAGCGCGTGTGCCTCGAAAGAGTGTTTGCGGCGGCGGTGGCGGCTGGTGGCGCGGGGTGTCGCACGCACCCGCGCCGCGTCACCCCGCTACAATCCCCTGCATCTCTCCCGACGCATACCCAAGGACGTATGAATTCCAGCCGAAACCCCGTGGACTTGGCGCGCGCCACGCAATTGCTGAATCATGGACCCGTCACGATCATCACGAGCGCGCACGGCGGCCGCTCGAACGTGATGGCGGCGTCGTGGGCGATGCCGCTCGACTTCAATCCGCCGAAGGTCGTGGTCGTGGTGGACAGCCGCACGCTCACGCGTCAATTGATCGAAGCGAGCGGCGTGTTCGGCCTGCAACTGCCGAGCCGCGGTTTCGCCGCGCAAACGCTCGCTGTCGGCACCAACGCCGGCGCCGAACTCGACAAGTTCTCCGCGTTCGATCTCGAAACCTTCCCCGCGCAAAAAATCGACGTGCCGATGCTGGCCGGCTGCATCACGTGGATGGAATGCAAGGTGATTCCCGACGATAGCCAACGGCACGATCTCATCATCGGCGAAGTGGTGGCCGCGTACGCGGACAGCCGCGTGTATTCGCACAACCGCTGGCATTTCGGCGACGATCCCGACTTGCGCACCTGCCATTACGTGGCGGGCGGCACGTTCTTCGCGACCGGCGATGCGTTCGAAGTGACGCCGGTGAGCGCAGCGCCGGAGCAGTGACGTGAGCGTGAGTGCGCGAGGCGGCTCCCTGATGTGAGCCCGGCTATTTCGGGCTCGGGAACTTCCCCGCCTTCTGTTCGAGCAGTGCGACGAGTTCGGGCTGCATGAACGCGTGGTTACACGTGGCTATCGGGAATGCCGAGCCACACCAGTTTTTTGCGGTTCAGGCGCGCGCGGCGGATGGGTTCGTTTCGGCGTTGCCTTCGGCGAATGCCTTGAGCGCATCGCCCGCGAGACGGTAACGCACCCATTCGCTTTGCGGATTCGCGCCGATCGACTTGTAGAAGCCGATGGCCGGCTCGTTCCAGTCGAGCACGCTCCATTCGAAGCGGCCGCAGCCGGTGTCGCAGGCGATCTGCGCGAGATGACGCAGCATCTGTTTGCCCGCGCCGCTGCCGCGCGATGCCGGCGACACGTAGAGGTCTTCGAGATAAAGCCCCTGCTTGCCGAGCCATGTCGAATACGAAAAGAAGTACACGCAAAAGCCGACGGGCTCGCCGTTCATTTCGCAGATGAGCGCTTTGGCCGGCGAGCCGGCGCAAAACAGGCTCGCTTCGATGTCTTTAGCGGTGGCGACGACTTCGTGCTCGGCCTTCTCATACACCGCGAGTTCAGTGATGAAGCGAAGAATCAGGGCGGCGTCGGAGGCGGTGGCGGGGCGGATGTGGATAGTCAAGATTGGTGCTCGATGGGTTGTATGGCGGATCGGGAGCCGGGCGTGCAAGCACGCTGGCTTCGGATCGGACGTACATCGTAGCGTTTATTCGAGCGTTGTGCGTGGTTGCGCACTTATACCCATGCCATCGATTCGCAACGCAGCCGTTGCGATTGGATGAGTGGCCTCTCACCGCGACTATTTCGCGCTGAGCGAGTTCGGCAGGACGAACTCGACGCGCCGGTTCTGTCTTCGTCCATCCGGATTGTCCGCACCGTTTTTCAGCACGTTGGGCGCGACCGGACGGCTGTCACCCAGGCCCTTGACTGACAGTCGCGATTTTTCCGCGCCGTGTGCCGTGAGCCATTCGGCCACGGCATTTGCCCGTCTAAAGGAGAGATCCCGGTTATAGGCAGCAGAACCTTTGGAATCGGTATGTCCTTCGATAACGATGGTGCCGGCGGGGATGGACTTGACGAGCCGCAGAATGTCCTGGAGTGTCGGCTCGGCGGATGGCTGGATGCTCGCTTTGTCGAAATCGAACAGGACATCGCCCATCATCGACACCCTGACGGCCGTTTTGTCTTGCCGCACGGACAGACCGCTGTGCTGTGCGGCAAGTCCGGCGACCTGGGCCGACAGATCCAGACTGACGCTGTTCGCATCGGATGAGAGGCCCTTCAGGTCCAGAATCGTGAACTTGAGATCGCGGATGTCGCGATTGTAGGGCGGCTCCTGCGCGAGAACCCCACCCGTAGCCGCCATCGACATCAGCACTGCGAGAGTAGATTTGATCGCTCCAGTCATCGCTATCGATCGGTGATTTTGATGGCGTCGAGGGTCTCGACATTGGGGATTGTTAGCGACACCGTGGTGATGTTCTTCGGTGGCGCTGGAAATCTTCCGTACCATGTCCCGGCAATGGGAGAATCTTTTGATGCACTGATGATGACGCGAGGATTGGTCAGCGGCTGGTTATTGCTATCCGTCAGCAGCAGGTATTTCTTATTGCCGGCAAGGACATAGAAGCTGTTTTCATAATCACTTTTGCTAATCGCGCCATAGAGCGATTCTGTCTTGCTCGCGAGGGGCTTGAAGCGCAGCTTGATGGTCAGGATATCGTTGTTGCGCACCGCCTCGACTACTTGGGCCTCGGCCGCACCACCCGCGGTGATACCGACAGCCAGTGGCGTGGCGGTAGTGGCCGCCGTCTGAGCCTGGGCCGACGTGATATCAACCAACCCTATGGTTGCCAGCAGTGCACCCAGCACGGTGCAGACGCTCGCTGCGGTTCTAATCGGAGTCACGATAGCAATCCTCTGTTGATCAAGATTATTGGTAGTGCGCATCAATTACCAAACGAGTTCTCATGCGGCTGCTTATTCGGGAAGATCTACTCGTATGCTCAAATTCAGTATTTTGTAAGAAGAATATCAGGCCATTGCAAGGTAAGGCAACCCATGAACTTCACATTCGCTTCACATGTGGCGCACAACGATGACGGGAGAGAAATAACGAATGGCAAATGACGACCGCACCAGGATCATTCTCCGGAGAACGCCGGAATCAGCGGCCATGTCGGAAAGCGTCAAACGAGCGATGGCTATCACCGCTACGATCAACCAGTTGACATTCAACGATGTGGATAAAGTCCGGGCTCTGTTCAGCGATCTCATCGGCAAGAAGGTGGATGACAGCGTTGTATTGATACCGCCGTTCTACACAACCGGCGGAGTCGATATCCGCATCGGGCGCAATGTCTTCATCAATCAGAACTGCACTTTCTATGACCTCGGCGGGCTCGACATTGCCGACGATGTGATGATCGGGCCGAACGTGAGCATCATCACATCGGGTCATCCCATTGAGCCTTCGCAGCGGCGCAACGGCGTAATCGCAAAGCCCATCGTGATTGAGAGAAACGTCTGGATCGCAGCCGGTGCGACCATTATTGGCGGCGTAACGGTAGGCGAGAACTCGGTTGTCGCGGCGGGATCGGTAGTCACCAGGGACGTTCCGCCGAATACGCTTGTCGGTGGAAATCCGGCGCGAGTCATTCGTTCGATTGCTGATTGACGGAACGTTCGCAATCTCTTACCGGCTGGCAGAGCGATTCTTCAATAGTCACCGGAGCCGATCGCCGTAGTCGCTACTATCGGCTCCGCGCATGCGGGCACCTATGCTGGCAAGTCGTGCAGGCGCCTAACGATGCGAGTGTCCGTGCGTCGTCGTGCAACAGGCCGCACGTGAAGCTCACGTCGAAGGTTCACACTGAAGCCCCGCTTTGCCGCTTCAATCATCCGGCAGCGCCGATTTACTCCGCCGCTTGCGCGGCTTCGGCTCCACTCCCACGCGCGGATCGCGGGCCAGCACGAGCGCCGTCATCTCGTCCACTGTGCTTTCAAACGCGGGATCATCCTGCGGCACATAAAGCCATTTCCCAAGCACCGGATGAGGCCGCAACGCAGGCACATCGGCAATGAGCGCGGCGTGGCGCTCGTGCGACGTGCAGACCAGCAGGCCATTCCACGGTTTGTCGCGATCGGCGGCGATCAGGCACAACAGACCGTCGATATAAGCGGCGTCGGAGCCGAACATTCGCTTGCGGACATAGGTCGGATCGCGCTCGAACGCGTCGAAGATCCAGAGAAGCGAATTGCTGATCGAGGAGGGCATCGGCGGGAAGTTCCTGGCGGCGGAGGCAAAGGCAAGCTTACATAAATTCGCCGGGCTCGGCAGCGCCGCCGATCGACGATCGAGCAAGAGCGGCTAGGTATGATGTGCCCCACCTCGGCGACCATACAGGAACCCGCACAATCCAGACCATGCAAGCTCACACCGACGCCACCACCGCCTATACGAAGCGCTTCGACGCCGTACTCGCCTATATCGACGCGAACCTCGAAGGCGATCTATCCGTCGATGCGCTGAGCCGCATCGCAAACTTCTCGAAGTTTCATTTCCATCGACAGTTTGCCGCGTATGTCGGCGTGCCGGTCGCTCGCTACGTGCAACTGCTGCGCTTGCGTCGAGCGGCCCGCAGCCTGGCTTCGCAAGCGTCCTGCTCGGTGCTCGATGCCGCGCTCGACGCGGGCTTCGACAGTCCCGAAGCCTTCAGTCGCGCGTTCAAGCGTGCGTTCGGCGCATCGCCGAGCGCGTTTCGGCGGCATCCGAAATGGCAGATCTGGGGTGCGAATTTCGTTGTCCCCTATCTTTCGAGGAAACTGACCATGCAAGTGCAAATCGTCGATTTTTCTGAAACCCGCGTTGCCGCGCTCGAACATTGCGGTCCGCCTGGACTTGTCAACGAGAGTGTGCGCAGGTTCATCGAGTGGCGTATGCAAAGCGGACAATCTCCGGTGTCGTCGAGCAAGACCTTCGGCATCCCGCGCAATAACCCGGATACGACTCCGGCGGAGGAATTCCGCTTCGATATCTGTGGAGAGATTGACGAGCCGGTTGCATCGAACGTCCATGGCGTGCGCGAACTTCTCATTCCTGGCGGCCGGTGCGCGGTGGTTCGGCATACGGGTTCGACGGACCACATTAGCGAGACGATCTATCCGATTTATCGCGACTGGCTTCCTTCGAGCGGGGAAGAACTGCGGGATCATCCGCTGTTTTTCCAGTACTTGAGTGTTTATCCGGAGACGGCGTTGGATCAGTGGCAGACGGATATTTATGTTCCGTTGGTGTGAGGGGAAGTATCGAAGCCGATTTTGGCGTGTCGGCTTCGACTTTTTCCGAATTTCAGGCAAGCAGATCCGGTGCTACTCCAAGAGAAATTTCTATTACTTCGCTACATTGTCTGTTTCGACTGACTTGGGATCAAAAGCCAAGGAGGAAAGACAATTCGGATTGCGTTCCTTGAAACTGAAAGACAGTTCCCCCCATTGAAGTGCCGTTGTATGTGACGTGACTTCATCGAGCGACCTACCGCGCGGACGATCTGTAACTTTGAGGTTGCTGTAATGCGCCCGCACCATGTCGAGAGTAATGCAACTTCCATCGAGATTGAGCACGAGAAAGCCGGGATGCGTTGCCCTGTTCCGGATACGTAAATCCACGTTGCTGATTACGACGTCATCGGACAATTTGATCGGACCACCTGTGTAGAATTGGAATGCCGTGTTCTGAATAGGGCTTCGGCTGGTATCTTTCTCGACAAGGTGGGTCGAAAGCACGTTTTCGACATCGCTCCTGCTAAATGGAATCTGCTGCGCTAAGACATCAATAGCTTGCCACAGCGTTATCGATGGTTGCGTCCTCTGTGAATTCGTTCGGAGTGGTTCAACAGCTTGAGCACATCCAACGAGCCATGCTGCCAGACCAAGCGCTGCAAGTGTCTTGAGCAGATTGCCGGGGCGGATGAAGTTAACGATGCCAGTTTTCATTCAGAAAGTGAGTTTCCTACCGCGGTTACGCAACGCCACGTGCAGCGTTGGACTCAGACGGACTCCACGCTGAGTTCGTCGAATTCAACGGCAATCTCCAGTCCAACTGTTGAGAAGACGTACACAACGTATTCGGTATGGTGCTTTCCGAAATGCGCCGATTTTTTCAGCATCGCCATTGCGGTGGGATATGCCTCGTTGTCAGGCTTCAATACCTCAATTGCATTGACGATATTTAGCAAGCCACCGTCAACGATGCTTGCGCGCGTCACTCCCCGAAAGGTCAAGATAGCTCGTCGGTTTTGATCGTGTAATCCGAGCGTTAGTGTATTTGGTGTACTGGCGTTGCCTTCTTTGCTGGTAGCGAGCATGTCGATGTACCAGTCATGGAAACTGCCGAATTGTTCCAGTGTGTTTGCGATTGTCATGAAGCCTTGTCCTATGGAAGTATCGAAGCCAATTTTGGTGTGTCGGCTTCGACTTTTTCAACTCTGGGGCAAGCGTCTCCGGTGTTAGTCAAAGGGAGATTTCTATCACTTTGTTGCATTATCTGCTTCGACTGGCTTGGGATCAAAGACCAAGGATGAAAGACAACCTGGGTTTTTCTCCAGAAAACTAAATGACAACTTTCCCCACGATGGAAAGGTCGAGTATCCAGTGAAGGCATCCTTCGAGTCTGGACGAGGGGGATATGTTAATTTGAGGTCACTGTAGTGCGAACGTACCTGCTCGATTCCAATACAACTACCCTCGAGGTTAAGCACGAGGAAGCCGGGATGTCCTGCTTTATACCTGACACGCAAATCCACGTTGCTGATTACCACGCCATCTGACAGCCTGACAGGTCCGCTCGTATAGAACTTGAATGTGGTGTTCTGAATGGGGTTCTTGCTGGTATCTTTTTCCACAAGATGAGTCGAAAGCACGCTTTCAACATTGCCCCTCGTGAATGGAATTTGCTGCGCTAGTGCATCGACAGCCTGCCATAACGTCATGGATGGTTGCATCATTTGCGAATCCCTTCTATATTCTCCAGCCGTTTTTCCGCATCCGGCGAGTCCAATTGCCAGACTGAGTATTGCGAGTGTCCGAAAGAGATTATCTGGACGGGTAAGACTTTTCATACCAGGTTCCGTAGTAGTCGGCGTAAGTCTGTCCTGTGTTCGAGGTGATTTCATTGCCAAAGGCCAATCCGATTGCCTCCCGGCAGGCAGTAGTATTGCCGTCCTTTATGAATTGGTCGTAGACCCGATTGTAGGCAGCATGGTTGACGCCAAGTACACCAATGTCTGGTCCGCCGTGTTCAAGGACTTCACGCTCTGTTCGGATGTTGCTCATTGTCGCCGCTGCCTCGTCTCCCAGTGTTCCGTTCACGTAAGCAGTTTTTGATGAGTAATCCGGCTCGTACGGATATGCCGCATGTCCAACTTCATGGGACAGGATTTCCGTAAGCGTCAGGGGATTGTTTTGGAAGTTGCTGTCGAGCTTAATGATTTTATGTAAGCGATCAGTTTCGGAGCCGTTGCCCACCCCACCATACTCGATTTGCCAACCAGCATCCTCCAGTTTCTTCAAATCAGCCTGCAAACCGGGTGACTTGCCGACAAGCCGGCCAACATCTTCTCCCACTTCGTTAGCCACAAAATCAGCCACAGGGGAGGGTGCCGCCGGGCCGTGCGAGACATTACGGTCGGCTGTGCCAGCCCGCGAGACGGAGAGAGCACGAGTGCGCTCATCCAACATCACGGCCTCACCCATTTTCGTCACCAGGCTACGCTTCCTTCGCACTTCCTCGATGTACCACCTAACCTCTACTCTTGACGGAACAAAAATCAACTCGCCACTTTCGAGTTTCTCGGATATCGCCCGAACGACCTCACGATCGCTCATCATATTGATACGCAACGTATAGTCAGTGCGCCTCAAAAGATGCCGCAGGCTATGCATGTCCGAATTACTCGAAGTCCACGATGCATGCCTCGCCCATCTCACGAAGTCCTCATGCGCAACCTTCAATACTTCCTTTACATCATCCTGTTCCTCGCGTGTGAATTGCTTGTTGCCCCAGTCCCACCAGAGGTCAAAGGAGAATTTCCGCTTTTCCTCTGTGCGGAAAATCATGTGGCTGAAAATCATTAGGAATCCACTGTTTATTCCTGTTGCAGACGAAGCGCAGATCGTAGCAGTTCACAGGTAACCGTGGAGCAATTCGCGGATGTGTCTTCACAAAACTTAAACTTTCCTAACTATCACCCCATCTTCGACGACGTACACTGATGCGTATCAGATACCGGCCATTGCTTAAAAAATTCAATTCGGAATCCGGAGATTTAAAAATCTGCTGACGGATATGACCGCTTTGTTATCTCGGCACGGCCGCAATTCCGTCAGCAAAAGAGCCCGGCATCTGTGGATATACAACCCATCTGCGTTATCCTGTCGAACATCGAGTCGACGCATACCGTCAAGACGAAACCAGTGAGGGACCCCAGCGCAGTGCCGCCGGGTCGTACCATTCACCGGTTTCCTGGATTCGTGTGAGCGACTTGATTTTCCAATCCGTCCGCCTTTAACGCGGCCAGCCGCCAGGAACATCCATCAAACTAACGGAGGTAACGACGTGAAATACCGCACGCTATTGCTGCCGCTTGCCCTTGCCGCTTGCGCGCACACACCTGATGCGACGAGCCCGGCTTCGTCATCGGCTGCGTCCACCACGGCCACCGCCAGCGCGGCGCCGACGAGCGGCGCGGGCCTCCTCAGCCAGTACCACTGGCAACTCAATAACGCGATCGACAGCAAAGGCACGCGCATCGACGCGCTGTTCGTCAGACCGGACCAGCCGGTGCAACTGGATTTCAGCGCTAACCGGCTCAACGTGGTCAATAGCTGCAACAACATGGGCGCTGGCTACAGCATCAATAAAGGACGTATGCAGATCGGCCCGATGGTGAGCACGATGATGGCCTGCCCCGACCCCAGCCTCACCGCGCTCGACGATGCCATTGCGCGGCGCCTGCGCGGCAGCGTCAGCGTGAACCTGCTGGCCCGCGGCAATGCGCCGAGCCTGCAACTGGTCACCGATAGCGGCGACACGTTGAGCTTTACCGGCGTACCCACTGCCGAGACGCGTTTTGGCGGCCCCGGTACAACGGCGTTCCTCGAGGTGGCCGCGCAGACCGTGCCGTGCAACCATCCGCTGATTCCGGGCAAGCAATGTTTGCTGGTGCGCGAACGTCACTTCGACGAACATGGTCTGGCTACCGGTACGCCTGGCGAATGGCAACCGCTGAACCAGGATATCGAGGGCTATACGCACACGCCGGGCATCCGCAACGTGCTGCGCGTGAAGCGCTATACCGTCAAGAACCCGCCCGCCGATGGGTCGTCGGTCGCATACGTGCTGGACCTCGTGGTCGAATCGGAAAAGGTCGGGCAATGAGGGGTGCTCACCACGGAACGACTCTTCCGAGGTAGTCCAGATAATGCAAACCGGAGCGGCCTTCGTAAGCGCTGATTGTGTCGATCAGATTCGGAATGCTTTCTTCGATACTCAGACGCGCTTCAGGGCCGCCCATGTCCGTTCGCACCCATCCGGGCGCCATCAGTAACAGGGTTCTCGCGTCGTCCCGGTGGCGTGCGGCAAAGCTGCGCATGAACATGTTGAGCGCGGCTTTGCTGCCCCGGTAAACCTCGTAGTTTCCGTTTTCATTGTTCGTGACGCTGCCCTGGCCGGACGACATGACGCCGATCGTTCCTCGCGGCTGTACGAGATCCACGAGCGTCTCGATGACTCTCATCGGACTCAACGAGTTCGTCACCATGACACGCACGAATTCGTCGGTCGAAACATCAGCAATCGTTTCGCGATCGTCATTCTTGACGCCTGCATTCACGAAAAGCAGATCCACGTGTCGTCCTTCAAGACGGCCGCGCAAAGCGGCGACCTGTTCTGGCATCGTGATGTCGACCGTTTCGACTTCAAATGCTCCACCCGAGGTTTTCGCGACCTGACGAAGTTTTTCGACAGAGCCCTCTCTGCCGGTGGCAATCACTCGCCAGCCGCGCGCGAGGTATTCCTCGGCCATGGCGAAGCCGAGGCCGCGAGATGCACCGATGAGGAGAACTGTTTTTTGCGCAGATGAGTCTTGCATGGCTGGCACCCTGTGAAAGTCCTGCATGAAGCTCTACACGAATGTACGGATGAGCACGAACATCGTTCTCTATTACCGTCACATCGGCATCATTCCGGCAACTTTTCCTGGTTGCACATTTGCGCGGCCGAGCCGGTTGCTGCGCAAATTCTGGTCGAAACTATTTTCCGCTAGATAGTTCGGCATGCAAAACGAACAGAAAGAATTTCGCGGCTGCTCCAGCGTCTCACAGGAATTTCGATGCGGCGCTCGCCAGTCTCCGTAGTTCGTCGAACTGGGTCACGAGTTCAAAAGAAAGAACGAATGCCAGCACGGAAGACAGCCCTGGGTAGCGTTCGATCCAATGCAAGGTTGGCGTTGCATAGCGGATTCTGATCGGAGTGCGCGTCAGAAGAATGGCGATGACAACGCCGATCGCGGCCCCGGCGATCAGATCCGTCGGGTAGTGAAAGCCGAAATAAGCTCGCGGTATGCAAATGACGACGGCGGTATAGAGAAAAGCGAGCACGCCACCCGTGCGCCAGACGATGAAGATGCCTGTTGCGATTGCCATCCACAGCATCGCATGGTCGCTCGGAAACGAACTCCATCGCGACAGCATGGCGTCGTTTAGCGAACTCGCTGCAAAGTGCAGATTCAAATCATGATTGAACGCGGGCCGCTCGCGAAACGGCAGGAATGCGGCGAGCAGCCTTCCCGCAGCGAGCGCCAACAAGCCGCTTACAAAAGTCGCGATTACTATTTCGCGCCGCCATTCCCGACGCTCAGCGGGTTCGAACCAAATCCACCATAAGACCAGGATCAGCACCAACCCTCTGAACGTGTACATCTCCGTAAAGGCTCTCAGAACGAGGTTGGAGAAGGTCCCAAGGTGCAAGTGCGCAAAAAATGTCTCGATATTCGTGTCGAAGCTTTGCATGGATTATCGCTGTTCCTGCACGACCGATCAGCAACGGTGCTAGTTGTGCGTGCAGGTTTCAGTCGGCATCTTGTGGTCGATATGCATTATTCGCGCGATACATCGGTGACGTCTGTATCTTTATGTAACGATTCGATGCATTCAGCAGAGGGTTTCCTGCTGATCGGTTGTGGCTTCGGATGCATGAGTGGGGCCGGCGAGCTTGGCTGACGAAATGTGAGCACAGCTTAGAATCGCTCAGTTCAACGCCTGCACACACACGGCAGTGCGCGCTCGCCGATCTATGAATGAGGGCAGATATCGAATAAGCCTTAAATGAGGCGCTGTGCGGCCACTTAGTGCCATTCACACGGAAGTGGCGAGCGGCCATCACTCGACTCAGCGCCGCCTTTCACAAATTACAGGCCTCGTCGCATCAGATCGTCCCGAATAGCGCTCTCGGACGGTCTTTGAGCGTCCCGGTCAGCAGCCGTAGCGCGCTCACCAACTGATCGCGGCTTGTCGCGCAGGCGAGGTTGATCCGCACACCATGCTCGATCTCCGAGCGGTCCACGGCAAAAGCCGACGAAGGCATTACCACCACGCCGCGTGCCTTCGCATTAGCGGCAAAATCATCGGCGCGCCAGGGTTGCGGCAACTTGAGCCACACGAACATGCATGCGGGATCGGTCTGCAGCAACTCCTGCGGCAGCAACTCGCGAGCGAGATCCTGGCGTGCCCGAATCTCGGTGAGCTGCGCATCCATGATGTGACGCGCGGTGCCGTCCTCGATCCAGATCGAGGCGATCAGCATCGACATCGGCGCGGGCATCCATGCTGTGGTTCGCACGGCTTCCGCGCACAGTGCCGAGCTGTCCGGGGGGCTCAGCAGATAACCCAACCGCAAGCCGGGTGCGAGGATTTTCGAGGTCGCTGCGATATGGAACGTCAACTCGGGGCACAGACTCGCGAGCGTCGGCAGACGCTGCGAGACCAGCGGCCCATAAACATCGTCCTCGATGATCGTTACCCGATGCCGGCGCGCAATATCGGCGAGCGCCATCCGGCGCGCGAGACTCATCGTCGTCACGGTCGGATTCTGCAGATTCGGCACCGTGAAAATTGCCTTCACCGGCATACGGCGGCACGCGAGTTCAACCTCGTCGGTCAACAGGCCGTCCCGGTCGCTTGGAATGCCGACGATCTCGAACTGAAAGACCGGCGCGAGCGCTTTCAGGCCGTAGTAGGTGAGTCGATCGGCGAGGATCACTCCCTCGGTGCCGATCAGGCTGTTCAGCACCGCGTATAGGCCGTGCTGCGCGCCGCTCGTCACGACCACATGCTCGGGCGCCGGCGTGAAGCCCGGCGCGGCCATCCAGCGCGCGCCGGCGGCGCGCGCCCATGACGGTCCTTGCGGCAGCTGATATTCCTGCACCTCCGCATAACGCGGATCGCGCGGTAATTCCGCCAGCGTGCGCGCGAGGCAGCTCAGAAATTCGCCGGTAGCGGGCCGGTTCACGGTCAGATCGATCGCCGCATTGGTCGCGGGATGCACCGGTTCGACACTCGGCATCGCACCGCCCGTGACCAGCGAGCCGCGCCGCTTGCTGCCGATCACCAGCCCGCGCAGCTGCAATTCCTTGTACGCGCGCGACACCGTCGACACGTTGATGCCGAGTTCGGTCGCCAGTTGCCGTTGCGGCGGAAGCCGGCTGCCCGGCGGATAAATGCCGCTGCGGATCTCGCGCTCGATCGAACTCGACACCTCGATATAGGTGGACCGCTTCGCCTGGTCCGGCGCGCCGTTGGTGGGGCGGGCTGTGTCTTTAGCAGAAGCCATAAGATCACGCATCTCCATACAAAACCAGCTTTGTCCGCGATTGTGCGGAGTTTTGCCGATTCTATACCAGAGAAGCCCTGCTGCAACGCTCTTCGGCAAGCCATTCACAGGGTTTGGGCCAAGCGGCAAGGAGCGCGCCAGGCACCACCCAGGGAAAATGCTAAAGCCACACAATGTGCGTTTTAATTGCACACAAAAAAATGTTGTGTGATTCTAGGTGCAAGAGTTTGTCTGGTGGCGCAGGTCGAAGACGCCGCCCGGCAGTGTCCCGAATCCGTTAGCAGGAGTTGACGATGAGTGCTCCACAATCCTCTGCATCCAATGCCGAATCCAACGCCGCGCCGAAGCTGGGCGCCGCCCTACGGCAGCGGCACGTCACGATGATCGCGCTCGGCGGCATCATCGGCGCGGGTCTTTTTGTCGGCAGCAGCGCGACGCTTACAACGGTCGGTCCGGCCGCCTGCGTGTCCTATCTGGTGGCCGGGATCGTCGTGTTGATGGTGATGCGGATGCTCGGCGAAATGGCGCTGGCGGTGCCGGGCATCGGCTCGTTCACCGAATACGCGCGCATCGGCCTCGGTAACTGGGCCGGTTTCACCAGCGGCTGGCTCTACTGGTATTTCTGGGTGATCGTCGTCGCGGTCGAAGCGGTGGCGGGCGCGGCGATCCTGCAACGCTGGATTCCCGCGCCGGTATGGGTGATCGGTCTCGTGCTGCTGTCGGCGCTGACGCTGATCAATCTGCTGTCGGTGAAGTCGTACGGTGAATTCGAGTTCTGGTTCGCGTCGATCAAGGTCGCCGCGATCATCGTGTTCATCGCAATCGGCGCGGCCTATGTGTTCGGTTTCGGCCATACCGGCAGTGCGCTGGCGAATCTGACGGGTGATCATGGCTTCATGCCGTTCGGCGCGATGTCCATTTTCGCGGCGGTGCCGACGGTGATTTTCGCGGTCGGCGGCGCGGAAATCGCGACGATCGCCGCGGCCGAATCGGATGATCCGGGCAAAAGCGTCGCGGCCATGACGCGCTCGGTGATCCTGCGGATCATTACGTTCTACGTCGGCTCGATGTTCCTGATTGCGTGCATCGTGCCGTGGGGCAGCATCGTCACCGGCCATTCGCCGTTCGTCGCCGCACTCGAAACCATGCGGATTCCCGGCGCCGCCGACATCATGAACGCGATCGTACTGGTCGCCGTGCTGTCCGCGCTGAATTCGGGTTTGTATGTGTCGTCGCGGATTCTGTTCCGGCTCGCCGAGCGCGACGACGCGCCGAAGTCGCTGCTGAAGCTGACGCCACACAAAGTCCCGCGGCTCGCGGTACTGTTGAGCAGCGTGGTCGGCTACGTCGCGATCATTGCGGCCATCGTGTCGCCGCGGGGAGTGTTCCTGTTTCTCGTGAACGCGTCCGGCGCGGTGATGCTGTTCGTTTATCTCGCGACGGCGCTGGCGCAGATCCGCATTCGCCGGCGCATCGAAGCCACCGAGCCGGAACGGCTGACGCTGAAGATGTGGCTGTTTCCGTGGCTGTCGTATGCGGTGGTGGTGGCGATTGTCGGCGTGCTGCTCGCAATGGGCGCCGATGCGGAACTGCGGCCGCAGCTGATGGCGAGCCTCGCGAGTCTCGCGGTGGCCTCGGCGGCTTACCTGCTGATGACGAAGCGCCACCAGCACGGTGATGGAACCGCCACCGGCTATGTATCGCCGATCGGCCAGCAAGCGATGGAAGGGCGCGAGTAATGTCGGATATCGCCATCATCGGAGCGGGATTCATCGGCCTCGCGAGCGCTGCGTCGCTCATGCGCGACGGTCATCGTGTCACGCTATTCGATCCCTCGGGCGTCGGGCAGGGCGCGTCGTTCGGCAACGCCGGGACGTTCGCGCACTACGCTTGTATTCCCGTGAACAACCCGTCGGTGTTCCGCGATCTGCCGCGTTTCCTGTTGTCGGGTGACAGTCCGTTCAGGCTGCGCTGGGGCTATCTGCCGCATCTCACGCCGTGGCTCGCGCGCTTCATGATGAGCTCGCTGCCGCGTCGTTATGAAGCGAGCGCCGGCGCGCTTGCCGCGTTACTCGGACGCGCGCAGGACGGTTACGCGCCGTTGCTGGCGGACCCGGAACTGGCGCGTTTCGTCCGCGCGCGCGAGTGCCTTTATCTGTATTCGAATACCGCTTCCTTCGATGCCGCGAGTCCCGCACTCGATCTGCGCAGGAAGCTGGGTGTTTCGTTCGACGTGCTAACGGGTGGCGACATTCGCGCACTCGAACCGTCGCTCGCGCCGATCTTCGAGCGAGGTGTGCTGTTCAGCGACAGTTGGCACTTCTCCGATCCGCCCGGTTTCCTGCAGAAACTGTATGAACAGCTCGCGGCGCAAGGGCTGTCGCTTCAGCGCTCCACGGTGAGCGCGGTGCAGCCGTCGGCGGACGGGGCAAGCGTGATGGTCGACGGGGCCGCGCAGCGTTTCAGCCATGTGGTGATCGCCACCGGCGCGCGTTCCGCGCAATTCGCCACGCAATGCGGCGACGCGGTGCCGCTCGATACCGAGCGTGGTTATCACGTGCGCTATCCGGGCGCACAGCAACTGATATCGCGGCCGGTCGGCTGGGCGGAGCGGGGTTTTTACATGACACCGATGAGCGACGGCATTCGCGTCGCCGGCACCGTCGAACTGGCCGGGTTCGGCAATGCGCGCAACGCCTCGCTGATCGACCTGCTGACGTTTTCATCGAAGCGCGCGTTGCCCGCGCTCGACAAACCCGACAACAGTTGGCTAGGTTTTCGCCCGACCTTGCCGGACGGCGTGCCCGTGCTCGGACGTTCGAGCGCGAGCGAACGGGTGATTTATGCGTTCGGCCATCAGCATCTCGGGCTGACGCTGGCCGGCGTGAGCGGGCGCATCGTCGCCGACCTGGTTGCGAAGCGTGCACCGCCGCTCGATCTCGCGCCGTATGCGGCCACGCGTTTCTAGATTTCGCCGGGGCTTTTTGTGGATTTTTGCCGGCAGCGGTTTCAGGATTCGTAGCAAGCACTGCAGGGCGGCTTCGAGGCGTCGCGCATCGAACCGGCTGTTCGACACAACGAGCGCGACATGACATCCCGGAAGGAGCACATCATGAATCGCCGCTATTGGCTTTTGAGTCTGGCCGTTTGCGCACTCGGTGCGCAAATACAGTCTTCCTGGGCGGCCGACCCGGAAGAGGTCAAGATTGGTTTTGTCGGACCGTTGACGGGTCCGGTGGCACGCGTCGGCAAGGACTTGCAGTACGGCGCGCAGTTGGCGCTCGACGAAGAAAACGCGAGGCATCCGACGGTGAACGGCAAGCCGGTCAAATTCGTGCTCGATGTGCAGGACGATCAGGCCGACCCGCGCGTGGCGATACAGGTCGCGCAGAAACTGGTCGACGACGGCGTGGTGGGCGTAATCGGCCACTACAACTCGGGGTGCAGCATTCCGGCCTCGGCTGTCTACCATCAGGCGAATGTCGCGATGATTACGCCTGGGTCGACCAATCCGCAACTGACCAAACAGGGCTTCAAGAACGTGTTTCGCACGATGGGGCACGACGGTGTCGGCGGCGTGGTGGCGGGCCATTTCGTGGTCGAGCAGATGAAGGCGAAGCGCATCGGCATCATCGACGATCGCACCGCATTCGGACAAGGTCTCGCGGATGCCTTTGAAAAAGGCGTGAAGGAAGCGAATGGCAACGTGGTGGATCGCGAGTTCACCAACGACAAAGCCGTCGATTTCCGCGCAATTCTGACGACGCTGAAAAGCAAGAACGTCGACCTGATTTTCTTCGGCGGGCTGGATGAACAGGGCGCGATGCTGGTCAAGCAGATGCGCTCGCTGGGCATGCCTGCGCAGTTGTTCGGTGCGGGCGCGCTCAAGAGCAATGCGTTTCTGCAGATCGCGGGCACGGCGGGTGACGGCACGCAGGACCTGGAGCCCGGCCCGGCGCTCGATAAATTGCCTGCCGCGCAGGCGTTCGGTCAGCGTTACAAGGCACGTTTCAATCAGAATGTCGAACTGTACGCGCCGTTTGCGTATGACGCGGCGCTCGCGATGATCAAGGCGATTCACGACGCGAATTCGCTCGATCGCACGAAGATCGTCGAGAGCCTGCCGAAAGTGACGGTCATCGGTGTGACCGGCAAGATCAGCTTCGATCCGTATGGTGACCTGATCAAACCGCCGTACACGTTGTTTCAGGTTCAGCAGGGGCAATGGAAAAGCCTGAGAACCGTGGGGGGCAGCGGCGCGTAGCCGCCGCTGGCACGCGGCTCTTGCCTCGCTCAGCCTGCGCGCAAGGTGCGGGCGGGGCAGGGGAAATAGTGCGCGTGGCCGGGCTCACACATAACTCCTTATCACCTCATACAGCCGGTCGCAGGATCTGGCGAGGCTTCTCTCCGGCGAGGTCGCGACACTCAGCAGAAGCCCTGATCTCGCAGATTCCGGCGACGTATACCAGGGTGACAGCGATGCGGGACCCAATCCGAACGCTAACAATGCTCTCGCAACGGAAATGTCCGAGACGCCGTCGGGCAACCGCACGAGTACGGACAAACCGGCAGTCGTCGTCTCGAAAGCACGCTGCTCGAGGCATTGGAGTAATGCGGCGCGTTGAGCGGCATAAAGGCGCTTCATGCGTCGAAGATGGCGCATGTAGTGTCCGTCGTGCATGAACTGCGCCGTCGCGAGTTGCACAGACAGCCAAGGTGCCGGAGCGAGGCACGCTGCCACTTCCGCGAACCGGGATACGAGCGGCAAGGGAGCGACAACGAATCCCAATCGCAGTGCGGGACTGATCGTTTTGCTAAACGAACCAATATGAATGACGCGCTGGCCGCGATCGAGCGACGCGAGCGCCGGTGCGGCGCGTGCCGTCAGTTGCAGCTCGCTCAGGTAGTCGTCTTCAATGACCCAGACGCCCTCTTTTGCAGCCCAGTCGAGAAGGCGCAAACGCCTCGTGAGCGAGAGCGTAGGACCGAGCGGTGCCTGCTGCCCGGGGGTGACGACAACCAGATCGGCATTCGGCTCATGCTGGAAGCCGTAATCGATATCGAGCCCTTCCGCATCTACCGGTATCGGCGCAAGCGACATATTCGCGAGTTCCAACCCGTGTCGAGTGAACGGAAAACCCGGGTTCTCCACCCAGGCTCTTTTACCCTCGAGGCCCAGTACGCGTAGCGTCAGTCCGAGCCCGGCGCTAAATCCGCTCGTAATGACGATCTGGGCGGGCGAGCACACGATGCCGCGCGCAATGGCGAGATAGGCCGCTATTTC
The DNA here is from genome assembly GCF_900177725.1 of Paraburkholderia susongensis. Lineage (GTDB taxonomy): Bacteria > Pseudomonadota > Gammaproteobacteria > Burkholderiales > Burkholderiaceae > Paraburkholderia > Paraburkholderia susongensis. The sequence continues at coordinate 97,600 of NZ_FXAT01000007.1, forward strand.
GCGCCGCAGTGCCAGTTCGCCCCGAGGATCGGGATACACGACCGAAGCGCTCGATTCCGCGCGCAAAGCGAATGAGCGGACTTTTGTGAACAGTTTGGCGGGTAGCGTTTCCTGTGCGGGCACACCCATCTGGAACATGGCCGGCCCGGCGGTGAGTTCCTCGTACATCTCCATGAACGAGCCCGGATCAGGCCGTTCCTCCACCTGAACGGGAGCGGGCGGCCGATCCGCCACCCGGGTTCCGGCCGCCCGGGAAGCAATGATGAGTTGAGCGTCGGCAAGCCTGTCGTAGGCGAGGCGCACCGTGCCACGGGCGACGCCGAGTTGCGCCGCGAGGTCCAGCCATGATGGCAGACGCGCGCCCGGCGCAAGCACGCCGCGCTCTATCGCGGTGCCGATTGCGTTGCGGATCTGCTCGGCCAATGGCGTTTTCGCCGACCGATCGAGATGTATTTGCAGCGGCTGGGTCATGCGTTCATGGTACATAAAAAATGTTCATTCCTGGTTCTTACTCGTGGCCCAGCGCGCAGACACAATGCAAGGGCCCTAAGGAGAAACATCTTGATGAACATCCGATCTGTCCTCGCCGCTGCCTGCGCAGCCGTTGCCGTCACCGCCGCAATGCCTGCTGCCGCGCATGGGACCGGTGAAACCGTCACGCCCAACTTCGAGCATGCCATCCCCAACATTCCCGGCAAGTCGTTGACCGCCGTCGTCGTCGACTATGCCCCCGGCGGAGCGTCGCCCCCACACGAGCACGCAAAGTCGGCCTTTATCTATGCCTATGTCGTGTCGGGCGCCATCGAGTCGCAAGTGAACGACGGCCCGAAGCGGGTCTATCACGCCGGTGAAAGCTTCTTCGAGGAGCCGGGTTCGCTTCACCGCGTGAGCCGCAATGCGAGCAAGACCAGGCCCGCGAAATTGCTGGCGGTGTTCGTGGTTGATTCCGACGACAAAGCCCTGACCACACCGGTCAAGTAAATCAGGCACATCGAGGAGCAAACATATGAGCAAGCGTCTCGACTACAACCAGATGCTTGAATCGACACGCCGCCAACAGGAGAACTTCATGAAGATTTTCATTGCCGGCGCGACAGGCGCCGTGGGATTGCCACTCGTGCGCGTGCTGTGCACGCTCGGTCATCAGGTGACCGGCATGACTCGCGCAGGCGCGGGCGTGGATCGTCTGCGCGAGCTCGGCGCGGTGCCGTCATGCGCCGACGCTTTCGACGCCGCTGCCGTGCGTTCCGCGATCGAGGCCGCGTCGCCGGACGTCGTCATCGACCAGTTGACCTGGCTTCCCGCCAACCCCGCCGACATTATCAAGTCGATGCCCAACGACACGCGCCTTCATCGTGAGGGAGGCGCCAACCTGCTCGCCGCGGCCAGGGAGTTGGGTGTGAGCCGCTATATCGTGCAATCTCGCGGATTTTACCTGGATGCTCCGGCGGGACAACTCGCCGACGAAACAGCCAGGCTCAGGTACGACGCTCCGGGCGAAATTGGCGACAGCGTGCGTGCCATCGGCGAGTATGAGGACAAGGTGCTTGCCTCTGCGTCACTCGACGGTGTCGTCATGCGCTACGGCTTCTTCTATGGTCCCGGCACCTGGTACCGCCCCGACGGCGCGATTGCGGAGCAGGTGCGCAACGGCGAGTCGTCGATCATCGGAGCAGGCAATGCCGTCTGGTCGTTCGTCCATATCGACGACGCCATCGCGGCAACCGTCGCCGCGCTGACGTCCGAGCCCGGTGTGTACAACGTCGTCGACGACGATCCCCTGCCTGTCGCCGAATGGCTGCCGGCGTTCGCACGCTGGGTCGGCGCACCGACACCGCCGGGCGTCAGCGTGAACGACGCGCTGAATCTGGCTGGCGAGGAAGCGGTTTTTTACCATACGCGGCTGACCGGCGCTTCGAATGAGCGGGCCAAAGCGAAGCTCGGATTCGCGCCCAGGCCGCTTCTGTGGAAGAGTGGCGCAAGCTAGGCAGCGATGACATGTGAGCACCAGCGGGGCAAAGGAGAGGGGAGTGCGATTTACGGCGGCATCCCGATCGGATATCCGCAAGCGCGCACGCCTCTCCAGCAATTCTCACTGCTTGAATCAACAGGACTGCTACCGTTTTTATGGCTTACTGCCCAGCAGCCGTTCGAGCGATTCAGGCAGGCCGCGATTCGGCTTGACCGGCGGCTGGGCGAAACTGCCTTTCGTGGCCTTTTTCGGACCTAGCCGGATCAGGCTCTCAAGCTGGGTAATCGCGCTCGACACGCCATCGACCACCGGCACCGGCAGTTCGGCACGGATCTCACGCGCGAGCCCCGCGAGAGGCGCGCCGGCGATGATGATGACGTCGGCCCCGTCATCCTCGACCACTTCGTTACACAGTGCCTTCAGTCGTCCAGCGTAGTCCTGCTGCACGCTGCCGATATCGCGCAACGGTTCCTCGAGCGCGCGAATGCTGGCGAGCCGGCTCGCCAGATGGCTGCGCTCGACAGTCTCGCGATACCACGCCTTGATTCGCGGCGAGATCGCGATGATCGAGAAGCGCTGCCCGAGCGTCGCCGCAGTCATGAGCGAGGACTCGGTCAGCCCGACTACCGGCACGTCGATCAGCTCCTTGATGCCCTGCAGGCCCGGGTCGCCGAACGCGGCGACCACGACACCGTCGTAGGTGCCGTGGCGTTCGGCCGCCACGCACGCGGTCGCGTACGCGCCGACCAGCGCTTCGAAGCGAGTTTCTATGTACGCCACGCCGAACGGCGCGGTCGCGACCACGATCTCGGTCCCGGGCGAAGCGCTGCGTTGCGCCTCTGCCTGAATCAGCGCCGAGACACTTTCGGAGATGTTGGGGTTGATGACCAGGATCTTCATGCTGCTCTCCGATATCAGAGGTCGATGTACTGCGGCTTGCCGGCAGCGAGAAACCGGCCCCGGCCCGCTTCCGGTTCGAGATAGCGGCCGCTCTCGACGAGCAGTTCACCGCGTGACAGACAGTGCTTCGGCCAACCCTGGACGGTTCGGCCTTCGTACGGCGTGTAGTCCACGTTGTGATGCAGCGCGTCGTTCGTGATGGCAACCTGCCTTAGCGGATCCCACAGCACGATGTCGGCGTCGGCACCGACCGCGATCGTTCCCTTGCGAGGATAAAGGCCGTACAGCTTCGCGGGATTCAGGGACGTCAGTTCGACGAACTTGTGCAGCGACAGCTTGCCGCGGCTCACGCCATCGAACAGCAGCGCGAGCCGGGTCTCGATGCCCGGGATGCCGTTCGGGATGTGTTCAAACGAGACTTCCTTGCCGCCGGGCTTCTTGCCCTGCGGATCGTCGAATGAGAACGGCGCGTGGTCGGACGAGAACACGCTGAATGCGCCACGCTTCAGCGCGCTCCACACTGCCTTCTGGTTGGACGTGTCGCGCGGCGGCGGACTGCAAACGCACCTGGCGCCGTGATAGCCGTCCTCATGGCCGAGGTCTTCGGCGGTCAGGTAAAGGTACTGCGGGCAGGTTTCGGCGTAGATATTGAGGCCGCGTTGCTGCGCCCATTCGATCTGCTCGATCGCATCCTGGCCCGACACATGAACGATCAGGATCGGCACGTCGACGAGTTCGGAGAAGGCAATCGCACGGTGTGTCGCTTCGCGCTCGACCACGGCCGGGCGCGAAAGCGCGTGATACATCGGCGCGTGTTTTCCGGCTTCGGTGAGCCTGTCGGTCAGCCACGCAATGCAGTCCGAATTCTCGGCATGCACCATGACCAAAGCCTGGTTGCGGCGTGCCACGTCCATCACCTCGAGGATCTCGCGGTCGCTGAGCTTGAGATCGTCGTACGTCATGTAGATCTTGAAAGACGTGTAACCGGCCGCGATCAGTTCCGGCAGTTCGCGCTCCAGCACCTCGGGTGTCGGATCGGAGACGATGAGATGGAACGCGTAGTCAGTGACCGCGCGACCGTCGGCGCGGCGATGGTAGTCGGCCACTGCGGCTTTGAGCGATTGTCCCTTTGCCTGCGCGGCGAACGGGATCACCGTCGTGGTGCCGCCGCACACGGCGGCGCGTGTGCCACTCAGGAAGTCGTCCGCCATCCTTAGCCCGTCAGGCATGGGCTGATCGAGATGGCAGTGCGCGTCGATACCGCCGGGCAACGCCAGCAGGCCGGTCGCGTCGATCTCGCGCTTGCCCGCGTCAAGCTCGCGGCCGAGCGCGACGACGATGCCGTCCTTCACGCCAATATCGCAGTTGAAACGCTCGGACGCGGTTACCACGTCCGCATTGCGGATCACCAGGTCGTATTCGGTTGTCATGGCAGGTCTCTCAGACAACTTCGGAAAACAGGCTGCCCCAACCCGCGAGCCGGGTCGTGTCGTAGCCGGCGAGCTTCAGCGACTTCCACACCACGGTAGAGATGGTGTCGTAAAGCGGGATGCCGTGATGCCGCTCAACTTCCGAGGCCAGATGCGCGGCATGCAGGTTGGTGCAGAAGGTGACGATCGCCTCCGGGCCCTGCGTCGCGACTTCGCGAATCTGTGCGAGCAGCGTGTCTTCGGTTACTTCGGAGAACTGGAAGTTCACCTTCAGGCCGAGATGGTTTTCGCAAGAACAGTCGATGCCGTGCTCACGGTAGTTGGCAACGATCTTCTGCTGGACCTCCTTGAGGTAAGGCGTGACCAGGCCGAATTTCTTCACCCGGGTCTTCTCCAGAATCTCGTTCAACGCCAGCACCGATGTGGTCGCAGGGATGCCCGTCGCCTCTTCGATTTCGCGGCACAGACGGCGGTCGGTCTCGAAACCGAGCCAGCCGGATGAAGTGCCATTCCATGCGATCACGTCGACCTTGGCGTCGGCCAGCAGCCTCGCGGCCTGAATGATGTTGGTCGTGTCGAATTGCCCGAGCGCGCTGTCGGACAGCGAGATTTCAGTGACCGTGAAGCGCGAGAAATGAGCACTGACACCGGGCAATTGGGCCACCATCGCGCTCGTAATCGGTTCGAGCGCGGTATTGGATGAAGGGGTAAGCATGCCGAGCAGGACGCGTTTGCTCATAATGAAGTCAGCAACCAGTGATTAAAGGTGAAGAAAGCCAGGCTCAGACGGGCAGCTTGCGTTCGTAGTCGATCAGCGTCGAACAGACGAAGAGGCCTACGCCCGCGGCAGCGAAAAACATCAGAGCCAGAAAGTAAGAGCCGGTAGTTTGCACGATGAGGCCAACGATGATCGGCACGAGCACTCCGCCGATATTGCCGCCCAGGTTCATCAGACCGCCAAGAAAGCCGACCTTGTTGCGTGTACCGAGGATGGAAGGCAGGCACCAGTACAGACCGCACCAGCGCAGGAAAAACAGCGTGGAGGCGAGCAACACCACCGTCGTCGTCGCATTCCCGACATAGGCGACCGAGAAAATCGACACTGTGGCCGCCACCGCGGCGATACCGAACAGCGTGCGCATCACGCGATTAGGCGCACCGCCCGCCGCCTTCCACTTGTCGGCAATCCATCCGCCGATCAGTTCACCCACGAAACCGCTGAAGAAGATCGCGAAACTGGCTCCGCCCATCTGCTGGATATTGAAGCCGTGAACCTTGTTCAGATAGTTCGGCATCCAGGTGAGCAGGCCGTAGAACAGCGAGTTGAAGCACATCCAGCCGAAGAACATGCCCCACACCGAGCGATAGCGGAAAAAATCCAGGCTGCGGCCGCTGGCATGAACCGGCTCGCTGCGGTGTTCTTCCTGCAGGGCCGCTTCGAGATAGTCCGCTTCCGCCTGATTCACGGCCGGATGCTCGCGCGGGTTGTTGCGGATGTAGTACCAGGCAAGCAGGCCGGCAAGCATGGTGCCCACACCCGCCACCACGAAGGAAGTGCGCCAGGATCCGAACTCGCTGATCAACCCGGAGATGATCACCGCACCGAGTGCCGCTCCCAGCGGGGCGCCGCCGTCGAGCAGCGTCGCGCCGCGGCCACGTTCGTGCCGCGTCATCCACATGGCGTTGAGCTTGCCGCCCGCCGGGTAGATCGGCGCTTCCGCGGCGCCCAGGCCCAGACGGGTAAGAATCAGCGCAGTGGCCGTCGTGCAGACGGCGGCAATGCCCTGGAAGAAGCCCCAGAACAACGTGGCGCACGCGATCACGATGCGTGGCTTGAAACGGTCAGCCAGCATGCCGCCCGGAATCTGCATGAGCGCGTAAGTCCAGAAGAACGAGCTGAGAATCAGTCCCTGCACCGCGGGGGCGATGTGAAACTCCTTCGCGATCAGCGGCATGGCCACGGACAGCGAGGCCCGGTCCACATAGTTGATCGAGATCAGCATCAACATGATCAGAAAGATTCGCCAGCGTACGCCGGTCCTGGCCTCGGCCTGCACGGCCGCATTTACGGTTCGCATCATCTATGTCTCCTCCGTTCGGCTGTCATGGCCTTCGGGTTTCATGTCTGTGACCCGGACCGCTTCCGGCCCGGTGCGCCGCCAGCGCCAGCGCAGTATATGATGCCTAATTATGAATTACAAGCGCTGCACTTCATTGATTTTTAACGTATTTTATTTTTGTAGATAGTCTGTCAAACATGTAAGACAATTAAGCAAATGCGGAAGATACAAACGGAAACAGGCGACATGGACACGAAGTCACTACCGGCTGACACACGCAAGCGGATCAGCCTGCGCGGCACGGGTATGTACGCGGCGATCGCGGAGCGATTGCGCGAGATGATTCTCGACGGTGAATTGGCGCCCGGAGCGCGTATCGACGAGAAGGCGCTGTGCGAGCAGTTCGACATCTCCAGAACGCCTTTGCGCGAGGCGCTCAAAACGCTGGTGACCGAAGGGCACGTCACCCACCGGCAGCACATGGGCTTTCAGGTCGCACCGATCGACAGGGACGAGATCGCTGCGATCTTTGAAGTGCTGCATGGACTGGAGGAAACCGCCGGACGGCTTGCCGCGCAGCGTATCGACGACAAGCAGATGAAGGTATTGCTGGAGCGCCATCGCGCGATGGAAACCTATCACCGTGACGGCAAGCGCACGGCCTACTACCGCGCGAATCAGAAAGTGCATCAGCAGATCGTCGATGTCGCCAGCAATCCGGTGCTATCCGACCTGTACGCTTCGTTGATGAGCAAGATCCATCGTGCGAGAGGGTCGGCCAACGCCGATGTGCTCCGCTGGGCCGAGTCGCTCGGCGAGCACGGCGAAATACTGAGCGCGCTGTCGCGGCGCGATGGAGCATGCCTCGCCCGCTTACTGCGCGAGCATTCCGAGCACACGGCAGCGGAAGTCATGAAAGTGCTGCAGGCCACGAACGGGAATTAGCGAGGGCCTGCGAAACCCGCATTGTCCGGGGCGACTAGTCGCGGACCCAACGTGAGCAAAGCTGAAATTCGACAGGAGACATCTCATGTGCCGCTGGCTCGCTTATTCCGGCAAACCGCTTCAGCTCGAAACAGTGCTGTTCAACGCGAAGCATTCGCTGATCGATCAGAGCCTGCATTCGCGGCTCGGCCACACGACTACCAACGGTGACGGCTTCGGGATCGGCTGGTATGGACACCCGACCGACATTCCGTTCCGCTATCGCTGCATTCAACCGGCGTGGAGCGATCGCAATCTACGTGAAGCCGCGCGTGCGATCCACGCGCCGCTGTTCGTCGCGCACATACGTTCGGCGACCGATACGCCGTCGCAGGAAACCAACTGTCATCCGTTTCGCCACGGCCGGTGGATGTTCATGCACAACGGCCTCGTGCGCAACTATCTGGCGATGCGTCGCGATCTGATGGTCGCGATCGAGCCCGAACTGTTCCCGTCGATCGAGGGATCGACCGATTCCGAAGTGCTGTTCTTCCTCGCGCTCACGTTCGGTCTCGAACTGGCGCCCGTCACCGCGCTCAAACGGATGGTGGCGTTCGTCGAGGAAACCGGCCGCCGCCACGGCGTGGATGAACCGCTGAACATGACCGTTTGCGCAACCGACGGCGAGCAGATCGTCGCGGTGCGCTATTCGAGCGAAAGGCAGTCACGCTCGCTGTTTCACAACACGTCGTTCCATCATCTGCACGAGTTGTATCCCGACGATCCGCGCATCGCGATGGCCGGGGAGGACGCGTTTCTGGTGCTGTCGGAGCCGCTCTCCGATTTACCGGACTGGTGGGAGGAGATTCCGGAGAGCACGGTGGTGGTGGCGCGTGGTGGTGAGATCGAGCAGTTTCCGTTCGAGCCTCAGGCGGCTTGAGCGGCTTGAGCGGAATCTCACGGTGTGATGCATTGACGCGCGTCAATCACCCCCTCAACGGCAACCATATCTCCACGCCACCCATCCCCGTCACTGCATCGAACTGCTCGCCATACCGCTCGAAATTCGGCGCGTCGGCGGGCACATGTCCCGACGCTGGCAGCCATTGATTCCAGATCGTATTCAGCGTGCGGCGAATCGCTGAAATATGCTCGCGATGGCTGAACACCGCATACCGTTGCGCGGCGATGCGCACTCGGCTCAACTCCACCGGCAGCGCCGAGAAGTCGCTGACTTCGACACCGCACAGGTAGTCGAAATTGCCGGCGTCGTCAGCGTTGTAGCACACGCCGTAGGCGACATTGCCGACTTGCCCGGGCACCTTGCCGATCAACGCGCCAAAGCGCTGCCATTGCGACGGAATCGCCTTGCTGGTCTCGCACGTATAGCGTTCGCTCAGGCCCGCGACGAGAAACGGCTTGCCGTCTTCGAAGCGTGGCGACTCCAGATGGGGGAGAAGGGTTTCGTCCATTTTGATCGGCTCCACGATGGCTAGATTGTCGAGATGACCACGCGCGCGCAGCGCCTCGGGCGTGAGCCCGAACTGCTCGCGAAACGCGCGCGTGAATGCTTCGTGAGAGCCGTAACCGGTATCGATGGCGAGCGCCAGAATGTCGGGCGCGCCGCCGGCGAGACGCCGCGCGGCTTCGCTCAAACGACGCGCGCGCACGTAGCGCATCACCGAAAGCCCGGTCGCCGCTTCGAACGCGCGCGCGAGATGAAAGCGCGATACGCATGCGCAGCGGGCGATGTCGTCGAGCGTCAACGTGCCGCCAAAGTGGCTTTCGATAAACCAGAGCGCTTTTCCAACCGGATTCATATCGGCTTTCATGTCAGCATGAAGCCAGCATAGCCAGCGACAGTTCCTTGTGCTTGATCGTCTTTGCGGTTTTGCGATCGCGTGCGGAGACTTGTCGAACGACGGATGGATAACTCAGTAGTCCTCCGTTGCCGTCCTGTTGCTCGCGCCACGTGAATGTTCCGCAGAGGACGAGGCCGAAGCAGGCTCAGACGCCAAAGCCGTTCCCGCTTCACCATGCGCACCCGCACCGCCCGCCTGTCCCGGCCGCAACAGCAATCCGCCCAACACACCAGCCGCCGCCGCAAAAATCGCGCCGAACAGAAACGCGACGTGATACCCGCTATTGAGAGCGGCCGTAGCATTCGCCGAGGCCTGCATCGCCTCGCTACGCGCCGCTGCAAGACTCGCAAGCACCGCGAGCCCAAGCGCTCCGCCCATCATGAACGACGTGTTGACGATGCCCGACGCGAGGCCGGAATCGGCCGGATCGACGTCGCTCATCGCCGCGAGCAGCATCGGATTGAACGCGATGCCCGCGCCGAAACCGAGCAGCATCATGCCGGGCAGCACGTCGAGCACGAAGCTGCCGTCGACGGGCGCGCGGGCGAACAGCGCAAGGCCGCACGCGGCGACGAGCAGTCCCACCGCGAGCGGCCGACGCAGCCCGAAGCGCATCACCACGCGCGCCGACAACCCCAGCGAAAAGAACCCCATGATCAGGTTCGCGGGCAGAAACGCGAGCCCGACCTGCAACGGCCGGTAGCCGAGCACGCGTTGCAGGTACAGCGCGGAGATGAAGAACCACGCGAACATCGCCGCTGCCCACAGCACGCCGACCACGTTCGCAGTCGCGACATTGCGCAGACGAAAGAGACCAAGCGGCATCAACGGATGCTCGACTCTTGCTTCGATCGTCAGGAACGCGGCGAGCAGCACGAGCGCTGCGCCCAGCAAGCCGAGCGTTTGCGCCGAGGTCCAGCCCGCCTCGTTGCCGTTGACGACCGCGTAGACGGCGAGCATCAGCGACGCGGTGACCGTGACCGCGCCGGCCACGTCGAGCCGTTCGCCGTGCGCGTGCCCGCGCGCGGGCGGCAGCAGCGCGAGGCACAGCGCATATACCGCGATGCCGATGGGCAGATTGACGAGGAAGATCCAATGCCAGCTCAGCAGGTTGGTGAGCAGGCCGCCGAGCAGCACGCCGATGCTGCCGCCGCCCGCGCAGACGAAGCCGTACACGCCCATCGCTTTCGCGCGCTCGCCGGGTTCGGTGAACAGATTCATGATGAGCGACAGCGACACTGCGGAAACGATCGCACCGCCCAGACCTTGCACGGCGCGCGCGGCGACCAGCAGCACCTGCGAGTTCGCCATGCCGCATGCGAGTGAAGCGATGGTGAAGAGCGTAATGCCGCAGAGAAACAGCTTGCGGTGCCCGTACAGATCGCCGAGACGGCCGCCGAGCAGCAGGCAGCCGCCGAACGTGAGCATATACGCGTTGACGACCCACACGAGCGAGGTTTCGCTAAACCCGAGATCGGCCGCGATGGAGGGCAGCGCGACGTTCACGATGGTGGTGTCCAGAACGATCATGAGCACGCCGAGGCACAGAACGATCAGCGCGAGCCAGCGTTGCCTGCCGTGGATGGAATGGGTCATGCGGGCGCTCCTGTGGCGCGAGAGATCGGGGGGCGGGATCGGACCGGATCGGCGAGAGCTGGCCGGTTGCTGGCCCATTGCCGGGCAATGCCGCGAGCCGGCGACCACGTGCCGGCGACGGTGGTCCGGTGCAATTCACCGGCCATTCATTGAATACAAGGGGATGGCCGAGTCTAGCCCCGTGAGCGGCGCGCCACAACTACGAAATCCTGGGCGGCGCGGTGGGGCGGGTGTTGGGTCGATCTTCGATCTGGTTTTAAAGAACGCAACCCCAATGGTCTTTCATCAATAGCTTTCGAACCTTCCGGTGCCCGAAGCAAACGTGCGTGCCGTGCCGCGAGCGTGATTCGCCCGGATGACAAACGGCGACGGCAGCACCCCGCTCACACCTTCGATTTCCCACCCATCAACTGATTCGAAGGCAACGTCTCATCCAGCAACTTCCGCGCGCTTTCAATTCCCGCCACCGGCAGCCCTTCGGGATCGAGCAGCCCCACCTGCACGAGCACCGAAGCCTGATCCCAATAGATGTGCTCGTTATAGAGCTTGTCGCCGCGGAAGCACACCACCGCGAGCATCGGCACCTCGAAGTACTTGCCGGTCGGCGCGACGCCCGGCAGCAGCCAGTCGATCTCGCAGCTATGCGTGCAACTGAAAATGAATTCGTCGACGATGCGGTCTGCGCCGATCGTGCGCGAAATCGGAATCAGCTTCGTATCGGGCGGATTCGAGTTGACGAAGTGATGCGTATAGAAGCGCTTGAGATTGTCGTGACCGACGCCGCCCGTCATCGTCGGCACGTGGTTGACGTACGGTTGCGCGACCATGGTCGGCATGACCGCATCGACGTCGCGTGTCGCGAACTCGTGATAGCAATGCGCTTCCCACAGCGCGTTGAGATCGTAGACGGGGCCCAGCACCTTGCGCAGCAGCGCGAGCGTGCGCGAGTACGCCATCATCGCGGCGGGTTTGTCGTATTGCTTGCGTGCGGGCGCCGCAAACGCATGATCGCAACCGGGGTACACGTATTGCTCGATGTGCGGCTGCGCGCGCAACGCGGCGCCGATGCGCTCGCGCGTCTGCGGCGGACAGTGCGCGTCGTTCTCGGGGAAGTGGAACACCATCGGGCAGCGGATCGACGGCACTTCGTTCAGATGCGCTTCCAGGCCAACGCCGTAATAGCTGACCGCGCAATCGACGTCGGTGCGCGCGGCGCTCAGGAATGCGAGTTTGCCGCCGAGGCAATAGCCCACGATGCCGACCTTGCCGGCCTGCTCGGGCAGTGCGCGCAAGGTTGCGATGGTGGCGGCGATGTCTTTGACGGCGAGCTCGGCGTCGAACCGGCCCAGATAGCCGAGCGCTTCTTTCATGTCGGCTTCGCCGTAGCCGAGATCGATGCCCGGCTTGATGCGCCAGAACAGATCCGGCACGAGCACGACGTAGCCTTCTTCCGCATAGCGCTCGGCGGTCGCCTTCATTGAATCGTTGACGCCGAAGATTTCCTGCAGCAGCACGAGTCCCGGGCCCGAGCCCTGTGCGGGGCGCGCGACGTAAGCGTTGAAACGGCCGCCGTCCTGGGCGGCGACTTCGATGAACGAGCCGGCCATGTAGTCTCCTGTCGATCGGAGTTAGCGCTTTAGCGTGCCGATCCGGAGTTAGCGCTTTAGCACTACGTCGGTCCCACACAAAGCATCGACTCCGACCCAATGCAGCATACGTGCTGCAGAAAGTGGATTAGGTCATCGTGCGCAACTCGAAACGTTTGAGCTTGCCGGTTTCGGTGCGCGGCAGCGCGCTGACGAACGTGATGACGCGGGGGTATTTATAAGGCGCCACGCTATTCTTCACGAAATCCTGCAGTAGCGCGACCGTTTTATCATCCGCCGTATAACCGGGGTTGAGCACGACGAACGCCTTCACGATCTGTCCGCGCGTTTCGTCGGCCACGCCGATCACACCGCATTCAGCCACCGCCTCGTGTTGCAGCAACACGCTTTCCACTTCGGGACCGGAGATGTTGTAGCCGGCCGAGACGATCATGTCGTCGGCGCGCGCCTGGTAGAACACGTAGCCGTCCGCATCGAGATAGACCGAATCGCCGGGCAGGTTCCAGCCGTCGCGCACGAAACGCAGTTGCCGATCGTCGGCGAGATAGCGGCAGCCGGTCGGGCCGCGCACCGCGAGTTTGCCGATCGTGCCGGGCGGCACGGGCCGCATGTCGTCATCGACGGCTTGCACGACATAGCCGGGCACCGCGCGGCCAATCGCGTTCGGGCGAATCTCGTTGCCTTGCGACGAAATGAAAATATGGATCAGCTCGGTGCCGCCGATGCCGTCGATCATGTCGATACCGGTCGCGTCGCGCCATAGGTGCCGCGTCGAATCGGGCAACGCTTCGCCGGCCGATACCGTTTTCCTCAGTGACGACACATCATGCTGCGCGACGAGCGGCGCCATCTGCCGATAAAAAGTCGGCGCGGTGAACATGACGGTCGCGCCGAAACGCTCGACGAGCACGAGCAACGTCTCGGGCGTGAGCTTTTCGACGAGCACCGTCGAGGCGCCTACGCGCAGCGGAAAGCACAGCAGTCCGCCGAGGCCGAACGTAAACGCGAGCGGCGGCGTGCCGCAGAAGATGTCGCTCGAAGAGGGTTTCAGCACATGGCGCGGGAACAGATCGCACATGGCGATCACGTCGCGATGGAAATGCATGCACCCCTTCGGCGCGCCGGTCGTGCCGCTCGTGAATGCGATCAGGCAGACGTCGTCGGCGGCGGTATCGCACGCGGGGAAGTGGTCGGGTTTGTTGACCGCGAGCGTTTCGAGCGAATCGGCGGAGTCGTCGTGAAAGCGGCGCGTTTGCTTGAGTATTGGGCAATAGAACTCGTCGGCGGGATCGGTGCAGCGCGCGAGTTCGCCGATCAGGCGCGCGTCGCATAGCGCCGCGCTGATCTGCGCTTTCACGATGATCTGCTTCAACTCCTTCGCGCGCAGCAACGGCATGGTCGGCACCAGCACGAGCCCGGCCTTCAGCGCCGCGAGCGCGGTCACCGCCATCTGCAACGTGTTCGGCCCGCGTAGCAGCACGCGATTGCCGGGCTGCAGACCCATCTCGTCGACCAGCACATGCGCGCTGCGGTTCACGAGCGCGAGCAGCTCGCCGTACGTCGTCGCATGCGGCTCGCCATCCACTTCGGACCAGATGGCCGGCCGGTCGCGATGGCCCTCCTCGATGGTCCGCTCGAGCAGTTCCGTCGCGCAGTTCAGCCGCGGCGGATAGGCCACGTCCGGGTTGTCGAGCAGAAAAACGGGCCATTGATCCTGCGGCGGAAGATTGTCGCGCGCGAAAGTATCGACGTGTGCTGACGGTTCCATCATGGTCTCCCGGTGGCGTTGAGCCGGCAAATGCACTTCGTTTTGCGTGGTGGTTGGCGTGTGGGGTTGCCCGGTGTTTCAGGCCTGCGGTGTCGAATGAGCAATCACCGTGGCGGGATCACCGCCGTGGCCTCGATCTCGACCTTGGCCCGATCTTCGATCAGCGCGACAACCTGCACCGCGCTCATCGCGATGTCGTAATCGCCGATCAACTCGCGAAACGCGCGGCCGATGTCCTTGAGCGCCGCGAGGTACTCGCGCTTGTCGGTGACGTACCACGTCATGCGCACGAGGTGCTCGGGCTTGCCGCCCGCTTCGTGCAGCACCGCGAGCAGGTTCCTGATCGCCTGCACGGCTTGCGCGGCGAAGTCGTCGGTATGGAACTGCGCCTGTTCGTCCCAGCCGATCTGGCCGGCGATGAACACCTGCGTGCCGGTCGCCGCGACGCCGTTCGCGTAGCCGCGCGGTTTGATCCAGCCGGCGGGAAGGAGAGCTTTTTTCATGAGCGTTGCGCCTCGATGGAGGGGGACGATGGAGCGTACGCCGCGAGTGCGCTCGCGATGTCGCCAGGAATTTCGATGGACTTGCCGGTATCGAACGACATGGTCACGAGCACCTGTTTCGCGCGAAAGCGCGTCTCGCCGTTGCAATGACCGACGATGTCGAGACCGATCGAACTGCGGCCGATCGTGGTGACGTTCAGCGTGAGCGTGATCGTCTCGCCCATCTGGCTCGGCCGCGAGAACTCACAGTCGAGCTTGACGATCGGCAGGCCGATGCGGCGCTGGCCGATCATGTGCGCGTAGTCGACGCGCAGGCCTTCGTTGAACCAGTCTTCGACGAGCGCGTTGGTCATCACGAGGTATTGCGGAAAGAACACGATGCCCGCCGGATCGCAGTGCGAAAAGCGGATGCGTACGGGTCTTTCGAACGACGCGCTCATTTGGCGTGCTCTCCGGCGGCAGCGTGCGCCTTCAGCAGATCGCGGCCGACGATCAACTGCTGCACTTCGGTCGCGCCTTCGTAGATGCGCAGAGCGCGAATCTCGCGGTACAGCATCTCGACCGCGGTGCCGCTTTGCACGCCCATGCCGCCGTATAGCTGCACGGCGGCGTCGATCACCTGCTGCGCGCCCTCGCTGGCATGCCACTTCGCGAGCGCGGCTTCGCGCGTGACGTTCTCGCCCTGATCGCGCAGCCACGCGGCGCGGTAGACGAGCAGGGCACTGCTGTCGATGGTCAGCGCCATCTGCGCGAGCTTCGCTTGCGTCAACTGGAAATCGCCGAGTGTCTGGCCGAACATCTTGCGCGATGAAGCGCGCGCGAGGCCCTCGGCCATCGCATGACGCGCAAAGCCGAGCGACGCGGCCGCCACCGACGTGCGGAAAATGTCGAGTGTGCGCATCGCGAGCTTGAAGCCTTCGCCCGGTGCGCCGAGCATCTGGCTTTTCGGCACGCGCGCATTCGTGAAGCGCAGGCGCGCGAGCGGATGCGGCGCGATCACGTCGATGCGCTCGGCGATGTCGAGCCCCGGCGTATCCGCGTCGACCACGAACGCGCTGATGCCGCGTGCGCCCGGCGCTTCGCCGGTTCTCGCGAACACCACGTAGAAGTCCGCGATGCCGCCGTTCGAGATCCACGTCTTTTCGCCGTCGAGCACATAGGCGTCGCCGTCTTCGCGAGCGGCGAGCGCCATTGCGGCGACGTCCGAGCCGGCTTGCGGTTCCGACAACGCAAACGCTGCGATCGCCGTGCCGTTCGCGACGCGCGGCAGATAGCGCGACTTCTGCTCATGCGTGCCGCCGAGTGAGATTGCGCCCGAGCCGAGGCCTTGCATCGCGAGCGCGAAGTCCGCGAGGCCTGAATGCTTCGCGAGCGTTTCGCGCAGCAGGCAGACGGCGCGCGTGTCGATCGTGTCGCCGTGACCGCCGTATGCGACGCCGCCCACGCCGTATTTCAGCCAGCCCGCTGCGCCGAGTTCACGCACGAGGCGGCGGCAGGTCGCATCGGTATCCTGATGATCGTCATGCTCGAGATTCGCGCTGCACCATGCTTCGATGCCAGCGGCCAGTTCGCGATGACGCGATTCGAAAAACGGCCACGCAAGCGGGCTGTGCGGATCGATCGGGGTGTCCAGAGTGTTGGCGCTCAACTCAATCTCCTTCGAACACAGGGCGTGACTTCGCCGCGAACGCGTTGTACGCGCGCTCGAAATCGCGCGTGCCCATGCAGATGGCCTGCGCCTGCGCTTCCGATTCGATCGCCTCGTCGATGCTCATGCTCCATTCCTGGTGCAGCATCTTCTTGGTGATGCCGTGCGCGAAGGTCGGGCCGGCCGCGAGATCGGCGGCGAGCTTGTGCGCTTCATCGAGCAGGGCAGCCGGTTCGCAGAGGCGGTTGTAGAAGCCCCATGCGTGACCTTCTTCACCGCTTGCCGAGCGGCCCGTGAACAGCAGTTCGGCGGCGCGGCCCTGGCCGATGATGCGCGGCAGCATCGCGCACGCGCCCATGTCGCAGCCCGCGAGACCGACGCGCGTAAACAGGAACGCGAGCTTGCTGCGCGCGGTGGCGAGGCGCATGTCGGAGGCCATCGCGAGAATCGCGCCCGCGCCCGCGCAGACGCCGTCGACGGCCGCGATGATCGGCTGTGGGCAGTGGCGCATCGCCTTGACGAGATCGCCGGTCATGCGCGTGAAGAGCAGCAGTTCAGGCATCGGCAGATCGATCAGCGGCGCGATGATGTCGTGCACGTCGCCGCCGGAACAGAAGTTCTCGCCCGCGCCGTGAATCACGACCGTTTTCACGTCGGTTGCGTAGGCGAGCTGGCGGAACAGGTCTCGCAGTTCCGCATATGACTCGAACGTGAGCGGGTTTTTGCGCTCGGGGCGGTTCAGCGTGATGGTCCCGACTTTGGCCGCGACTGACCAGCCGAAGTGCCTGGCCTCGTAGCCGGCGAGCGTGAGGCGGTTGCCGGCCAGCAGGGCGTCGGCGTTGGATCGTGTCATGTGTGTCTCCTGTCGATCGGAGTTGGCGCTTTAGCGCCTACTCCGATCCCATGCAAGGTGGGTTGCGGCGGTTCGATGTGATTCAGTCCTTGAGACTGTCGAGCAGATGTTGCTTGAGTTTGCCGAGGCGTTCGTGCGTGCGCATTTTTTCGTCGAGACTCAGGCCGCCGAACATTTCGACGACCCATTGCTCGTGCCCGGCCGCCATGCTGTCGAACGCCTTGCGGCCGGCCGGCGTGAGGCACACGCTGATCGAGCGGCGGTCGTTCGGATCGGCGCTGCGCGACACGAGCCCTTCCTTTTCGAGCTGATCGGTAATGCCGGTCACGTTGCCGCCCGTCACCATCATGCGGCGTGACAGTTCAGTCATCTTCAGGCCTTCGGGGTGACGCTCGAGCTGCGCCATCAGATCGAAACGCGGCAGCGTCGTGTCGAATTCGTTGCGCAGACGTTTGCGCAACTCGGCCTGCACGAGGTTGGTCGTGGTCAGCATTCGCAACCACAGACGCAGACCCATGTGGCTGTCCGCGCCGGTACTCATTTCGAGGTCCACGACGTTCTCCGCAGGTTGAGCGACGCCTTTGCGCGGCGGCTTCGTTCCGCTGGCCGGAGTGCTGCCCGCCGCGGACCTTCCGGTATGGGTCGACTTGCTCACATTACTTCTCCACCCGAGATGGAAATGGACTGGCCGGTGATCGCGTCCGAGCCGGGCTGGCACAGCCAGAGCACCGCATCGGCGACCTGTTCCGGGCTCACGAAGCGGCGCTGCGGGTTCGTGCGCAGCAGCGCCTCGCGTGCCTGCTCTTCGGTGCGCGAGGTCTTGCTCGTGATCTGTTCGAGCGATGCGTGCAGCAGTTCGGTTTCCGTATAGCCCGGACACACCGCGTTGACCGTGATGCCTCGCGTCGCGACTTCGAGCGCAAGCGAGCGCGTGAGGCCAATCACGCCGTGTTTCGCCGCGCAATAGGCCGCCACGTACGCGTAACCGATCTGCCCCGCCGTACTCGCCACGTTGACGATGCGCCCGTGCCCGCGTTCGAGCATGCCGGGCAGCACCGCGCGCGTGCCGAGAAAGACGCCGGTGAGGTTCACGTCGAGCATGCGCTGCCAGAGCGTCATGTCGGTGTGCGTGAACGGCGCGGCTTGTGCCTGACCCGCGTTGTTGACGAGGATATCGACCGCGCCTGCCTCGCTGAATGCACGTGCTACCGCCTCTTCGTGCGTCACGTCCACGCTGATGCAGGACACTTCGCCGAGCGCCGCGCATTGTGCGCGCTGCGCCTCGAGCCGCTGTGCGTTGCGGCCCATCAGCGTGACGCGCGCGCCCGCGCGCAGCAGCGCTTGCGCTACGGCCGCGCCGATGCCGCTGCCGCCGCCCGTTACGACGGCATGCTGCCCGTTGAGCAATGACGTTGGCGTATTCACGTGGTTCCTTCCGCGCGTTGTGCACGCTGCTGCGCCGTGAGGCCCGCGTTGGCGATGGCCTGTGCGCGCTCGCGTTCGAGGTTGCGTTCGAGCTGGACCTTCGCGGCGGTGTAGGGCTTCGGCCATGCGACGTCGAGATAGCCGATCTTCGCCGCTTCGTTCAAGGTCCACGCCGGATTCGCGAGATGCGGACGCGCGATCGCGCAGAGGTCCGCGCGGCCCGCCGCGATGATGCTGTTCACGTGGTCGGCTTCCGAAATCGCGCCGACCGCGATCGTCGCGATACCGGCTTCGTTGCGCACGCGGTCGGCGAACGGCGTCTGGAACATGCGGCCGTACACGGGCTTTTCTTCCTTGCTGACCTGCCCCGACGACACGTCGATCATGTCCGCGCCAGCCGCCTTGAAGGCCTCGGCGATCTTCACGGCGTCGTCGGGCGTATTGCCGCCTTCGACCCAGTCGTGCGCGGAAATGCGCACCGAAATCGGCTTCTCTTGCGGCCACACGGCGCGGATCGCCTTGAACACGCGCAGCGGATAGCGCAGACGGTTTTCGAGCGAGCCGCCGTATTCGTCGGTGCGCTGATTGGTGAGCGGCGAGAGGAAGCTCGACAGCAGATAGCCGTGTGCGCAATGCAGTTCGAGCCAGTCGAACCCGGCTTCAACCGACATGCGCGTCGCTTCGACGAATTGCGCCTCGATCTCGCGCAGTTCTTCATGCGTGGCTTCGCGCGAATGCTGGCTGAGGCCACGCAAATACTGTTGCGGCGAAGCGGAAACGAGCGGCCAGTTGCCTTCGGTGAGCGGCTGGTCGATGCCTTCCCAAGCGACGCGCGTCGAACCCTTGGCGCCCGAGTGACCGAGCTGGATGCCGATCTTCGCATCCGACTGACGATGCACGAGATCGACGATGCGTTTCCACGCGGCGAGATGCTCGGAGGAGTACATGCCGGGGCACGCCGGCGTGATGCGCGCTTTCGGCGACACGCAGGTCATTTCCGTCATGACGAGCGCTGCGCCGCCCATGGCGCGGGCGCCGAGGTGCATGAGGTGATAGTCGCCGGGCACGCCGTCGACGGCCGAGTACTGCGCCATCGGCGAGACCACGACGCGGTTTTTCAGCGTGACGCCGCGTACCGTGAAGGGCGTGAACATCGGCGGAACGGAATGCTTCTCCGGCGCGCGCTCGACGCCGGAGCGTTTCGCGAGCCAGTCTTCGAAGCCTGAAAGATAGCGCGCGTCGCGCTCGCGCAGGTTCTCGTGCGAAATGCGCTGCGAGCGCGTGAGCAGCGAATACGCGAACTGTTCCGGCTCGAACGACGTATAGCGATCGACGTTCTCGAACCATTCGGTTGAATTGCGCGCGGCGTTCTGGATGCGCAGCACGTCGACGCTGCGCACTTCGGTGTAGTGCTGGAGCGCGCCTGCGAGGTCGCCCGGATGCGCGCTCATGCTGTTGGCGAGTTCGATCGCGTCTTCGAGCGCAAGCTTGGTGCCCGAGCCGATCGAGAAGTGCGCGGTGTGCGCGGCGTCGCCCATGAGCACGACCGGCGTTTGCGTGCCGTTCGCGTTCGCGCGCCAATGCACCCACTCCTTGTTGACGACGCGTGGAAAGCGGATCCACTGCGAGGAGCCGCGCAAGTGCGCCGCGTTCGACATCAACGCATTGCCGTCGAGGTACTTCGCGAACAGCTTTTCGCAGAACGCGATGCTGTCTTCCTTGCTCATTTCGTCGAGGCCGGCGGCGCGCCACACGCGCTCGGGCGTCTCGACGATGAAGGTCGAGGTTTGATCGTCGAAGCGATAGGCGTGTGCCTGGAACCAGCCGAATTCGGTTTTTTCGAACGCGAACGTGAACGCGTCGAAGAGCTTCTTCGTACCGAGCCAGACGAAGCGGCAGTCGCGCACGTCGATGTCCGGTTGATAGGTGGCCGCGTACTTCTGGCGCACGATGCTGTTCAGACCGTCGCACGCGATGATGAGGTCGGCGTCGTAGGTGGCGTCGTCCTTCACCTGGGTTTCGAACACGAGCTTCACACCGAGTTCTTCGCAGCGCGCCTGCAGGATATTGAGCAGACGTTTGCGGCCGATACCGCAGAAGCCGTGACCCGACGAGCGAACCGTCCGGCCGCGGAAGTGGATCTCGATGTCGTCCCAGTGATTGAACGCGTCGAGAATCGCGTCGGCGCTCGGGGCGTCGGCCATGCGCAGATTGCCGAGCGTCTGGTCGGAGAACACGACGCCCCAGCCGAACGTGTCGTAGGGGCGGTTGCGCTCGACGACCGTGACTTCATAGCCGGGGTTGCGTTTTTTCATCAACAGACCGAAGTACAGTCCGGCCGGACCGCCACCGATACAGACAATGCGCATGCTGGTTCCCCAAAAGTGGAGTGTGCTGTGAGATTAATTTAGGCTTTGATAGTTTAGATGTCAAGTAAATTTGTGGGGGAGGCTGGTGGGGACATCTGATGGGAGGTTTGAAGGTGCCGGAGTTGGGCGGCAAGCTGCAGCGGCGCGCGACGGCCCCACTGGCTGGGCGTCTGCGGAGAATGTGGGTGTTCGGCGGCGTGCCAGGGGAGGGGCGGCAGGTCATTCGGTAGACGTTTCGATGCGGCCCGGAGCCGGGCGGCGAGGCTCGCGCTTCGGTATCGATGCCAAAGGGCTTCTCAACCGCCAACTGACACTGGAGGGCGCAGCAGCAATTCTCGCTGCCGCTAGGCAAGGCGTGAACGAGAAACTGGCGGCTATGGGCGCTTCATGGACAAAGCACCAACCGCTTCAATCCATGATGGCGAAGGCGATTCAATGCCGTTTTTTTAATCCGGCGCACGCAGAAATATGCAGCAGGAATGAGATGCCCGAAATCACTGTAAAGGTTTGTTAAAACGGCTTTATCTCGATTTAAAGCTGTTGACCATGACCTGCTTCGATGATTAATTCGTTGGGCATCGCCTGAAAACTTATAAGAGGTCCAATGGGGCAACTGAATCAGAAGCGCTTCGGGAGCGGGACGACGGGGGCTGTCATCTTTGCCGCGTGACACAGTCGATATTTACTCGCTTTCCGGCGGTGTCGTCCGCAATGGTCATGAATGTCGAGACCGGCGAGTTCTTTCCACTTGATAAGGTCCGCTCGCTTTCATCCGGTCGCGAAATGACCGAAGCCTAGGGTATTGCATGGGCGTCCAATTGTCGCGGACGCATCACAGATGCGTTTCGATGAACAGTTCACACTTCAGGACCGCAACGGACGCGCACTCTCAAACGTCCGTTACCGGATCGACACCGGCGACGGGAAGATTATTGGTGGTGCAACGGACGCAGCAGGAAGGAGGTAGTGTGTAATGAGCCGCACTGCATCGAATTTGAAATTTTGCACTTGAGGAGTAGTTGTGAATGAATGATTCTGGCGAGATAAATGAATATGGTTTCCAGATCAAGGAAAATGAAGAATGGTTCGAGGTTCATTCCGGGGCAGTGACAAACACGAATCCAGGATCAATGGTCTATGTAACAATTGATACCACGCCGATCTGCGATAACATGAGCGATCAAGAATTTCGAAAGACCGTTCTAATGTTGCGAGACGACGCAGTCAACGCGATAAAAGTCAGAATTCAGGAGTTATCTGACTGGAATGCAGGTGAGCAAGAGAGAGTAAAAAAATGGTTCGGAAAGTCCGACGAAAATACCCGAACTAAACTCAAGAGTGGCCTGGCGGCAGTTGTAGCTGTTATGAATGGACTTGCAGCGAGAAATTTCGTTCGTGTTGACTCATGGCGAGACAAGGCTACGGGCTGTGTACCCGGTATGAAAAATCTTGACGGGGAGGTTGCACACGTGTGTGCTCCTGACGCGGCTACGCGTACGATCGCGATTAATCGGAATTTTTGTTATTTGCCCGGAAAATCCGAGTCTAAACTATCTTCAATGCAACTGACGATTGTTCACGAATGCACACATTTCGTAGATACATTCGGGTCTGTTGATTATCCGGGGGGATATGGATACACGGCTTGCACCTGGCTCGCCAGAGATCACCCCGAACACACAATAACCAACGCGGATAGTATTGCGTGGTACGTTTTAGCACGCTACTAACAGTTTAATTATGAAATTTATCCCGAATTATTTGGGCGCAGTCGCGATCGCAATATCGTTACAATCGCATGCCTGTTCGGTTTTTCTTCAGGACACTATACAACTCCCAACTAATTCTGTGGAGATAAGCAATAGTGACCGTCTCGCTATAGCTCGCCACTATTTAACGGCACGGGAGTGGACAGCAGAAGGAGCGAGCGTAGAGGTCGATGTGGCGGCGTTTGAGTTTGAGCGCAATCCTGGACAACTTGCTGCTGTGCGAGCGAAAAATCTCAAGACGTTCCTGATGCAGTTGGGCCTGGACAAAAATGATATCTACGTTAGTGAGCGAATCATCAAGCTGAACAACGGAAAGATCAATCCAGATGACAAGTGGCAGATTGGTATCGAGTTTGCTCCGAAGTGCCCACCTACGGGATGCGATTACTTGTGTAATACCCCAAAAGTTCAAGGGGTGCCAGCTACGAGGTAATGCGCGGGGCGGGGGCAAACCATCCAGCGGTCCGCCGGACGACGAGCGGAAAGCGCAAACGGAGGCTCAAGCGCCACGAGGCGAGGCACGTCAATCGGGCGAAGAATGCCGACCTCGAGAGGATGTTGGCGTTGAAGGAACTCACGGAGATTTGCAATGGCTAAGCCCCGCTTCAGAAGCGATGCATCAGAGGCGATCCATAGCGCGGCTTCCGGTCTGCATCGTGCGAAGGTCATCGACAAGAAAACGATGCGTGAGTACGACGATCTGTGCATCGAGAAGGCCCCTGAGTTCAACCCTCAAGAGATCGCCCGCATCCGGAAGGGTGTGAAGGTCAGTCAAGGCGTGTTCGCTGTGTATCTGAACACCACCGCCTCCACCGTTCGTCAATGGGAGCAGGGCGACAAAAAGCCGAGCGGCATTGCGGCTCGCATGCTTCAGCTTGTGCAGAAGAACGGACTGGAGATCTTTGGTTGACGATGGTGCGGAACCCGCGCACCTTGCATGGAGGCTATGACCGGCCTCTCTGCGTCCGTATCACGCCGGGCGTGGTGTGCTCGGCCGACTTATTGGTGCGTGTGAGCGCTAACAGAACCACAGGCGCACTTGCACAACCGGTTCTCACGGCCAGTGCGCTGTTGTCCGCCGCGGCCAGCAGCGTACTGACCGGGGACTTGCTCATGCGGCGCGCGAGGGCTGGATAGAGCTCGCGCAACTTCGCAATTTGTGTGAACAGGCCCTAGCGATAGTTCACAAAGTCAATGATGTCATTGAGGAACCACGGCAGAATCAGTTGCGTATCGGAATAGCTGGTGCCGACCGTGAGCCTCTGTGGCCTGGATGTGGAGTCACCGGGCTTCAGCCCGTCGGGAGTGTGCAGAATGTAGGCGTTGTTGTTGGCCGGCCCCGAACTGGCGGCCAGGCTATTCGCGGACGACGATGTCGAACTGCAACCGGCAGTCAGTACGACGAGGGCCGCTGCGAAGCAAAGGGACTTCATGATGGCATGGACTCCGGCAACATTATTTTGACGATATGGCGGACGACGAATTCGTCCATGGTACATGGCCGGCTCCGCGAAACGCAGGAGACACGGTCCGGCCCACAGCGGTCAATCGATTGTGCCAAAAGCGGCGCGTCAAATGTCGAAAACTCCTGCGTCTGCCGGGCTCGCGTCTGCATGAGCGGTCACGCTGATGCCTGGCCAGGTAAATCTGCTTGCCGGTGAAACTCGCGCGGCGAGCGATGTTTCAGGGTATTGGACGGATGCGGCTGCGTTGCCGTGGTCGCCCGCAATGGTCCGCTTTGCAGCGCCGTTCCGGCATCGCAGAGACTGATCGATCTGCAGCGCTCGCCGTCCTTGCTGGACAAGTTACCTGACATCGTACCTGTATCGGGCTATAATTTCATCTTGCTTACGTGGGACTGGCGCAGGGAAATGGGCCAATCCGGTGGGTGCCGGGCGCGATGCATGGTTTTGCCTCTTCCGAGGTATTCCCGTCTGCAGCGATCGATTTGCCTCGCCCTTGCGATAACGCGGCAGTAGACCGGCGGGTTATCACGGCATCCCATAGATGCAAGGCAAAACGGCCAGGCAATAAGAAAGCACTCTTGTGGCAAGTCCACAAAACGCGCAATGACAAGATTATTCAAAATATGACCCAACCTATAAAAACGACCGGAACGACCGGGCCGCGCGATTCCGCACGGTTTCTGACACAACCCCAGGTACTCGTCATTCTGGCGACCGTATGCTGCCTGCTTTGGGGCAGCTCGTATCCGGCAATCAAGATCGGCTACGCTTTGCTGGGCATTACGCAAGGTGACATTCCTTCGAAACTGGTCTTCGCGGGGTACAGATTCGTTTTCGCCGGCCTGTTCCTGCTGATACTCGCCGCACTGTCGAAGAAGCCCCTTTTCAATTTCTCCCGGCGCAACGCTGGGCAACTGATGCTATTGGGCTTCACGCAAACGGCTATCCAGTATGTTTTCTTCTATATCGGTCTCGCCTACACCACAGGGGTTCGCGGTTCGATATTGAACTCGACGACGACCTTCTTCAGCGTGCTGCTCGCCCATTTCATCTACAAGAACGATAAAGTCTCGCCGCGCAAGGCTGTTGGTTGCCTGCTGGGATTCGTGGGCGTCATGGTGGTCAATTTCGGCGACGGCTCGTTTGAATTTGCATTCACCTTGCTTGGCGAAGGCTTCATCGTTATCGCCGCGTTTGTTCTCTCCGCCGCGTCGATTTACGGAAAGCGCATTTCACAGGGTATGGACGTCATGGTCATGACGGGCTACCAACTCGGGTTTGGCGGTGCTGTTCTGGTAGCGGCGGGTTATGCCACTGGCGGGACGCTGAGCGGATTCACGGCGGGATCGGCGGCGTTGCTGGGCTACCTGGCGCTTCTTTCCGCTGTGGCCTTTACGTTATGGAGTTTGCTCCTCAAATATAACCAGGTCGGCAAGGTGACCGTTTTCAACTTCCTGGTGCCCGTGTTCGGCACTGCGTTATCCGCGATATGTTTGAACGAAAACATCATGGAGTTGAAGAATCTGGTCGCACTCGTTCTTGTTTGCAGTGGAATATGGTTGGTCACCCGTTCGCCGCAAGTGCGCTCGGGTTACTCGAAACCGGCTCGTACTGTGGCGAGTGCTCAGGAGTGTCGTCAGAGTCAGGGTTGAGATTGCCTCGTTGATCGAGTATTCACGGGCTGCGCACCGGGCTGTAGAACCTGCCCGAACCCGTCGCCAGCCCGTTCCAGTACCAGTGCTTTGCCAGCCGGTCCGGCTTGCGTCCAGCCTTCCCGCATGCGCGTTTCTTCAGGGCGCAGCATGCCGGTGTGCATGAGAGTATCCGCGGGAGCATTCGCGGAAGTATCCGCGCCCACTCGGATAAAGCAGCGAATCCTTGCGCAATAGAATCCAGCATCTCTGCTTCCCCAGCAACACGCCTTCCATTCACGCGCTCATTGCGCGCTGCATCCACCGGTTGACTCCACTCCGCCGCGCGATCGCTCGCGTCGCGCGCGGTTATCAGGTCAGTATTTCAATTCAATGAAATGCTTCTCTTCCAATCAATAAAACTTCAGGAAAGAAGAGTTCATTAAAAGTTCCCTGTCATAAAAAAAGAACATATCCACTCGATAATTTTGCTGCGTAAAAAAACACGGATTTGTTCCATTCGGGCGGAAAAAAGTTGTACATGCAAACCAACAGGGGTCCCACAATGCCGGTCAGTCCAACATCACGCACCACTCTTCTTTTAACCTCAATCGCGGCAGCCTGCGCACTGGCTGCCTGCGGCGGCAACGACAATTCTTCGAGCACGACCAGTACCGGCGCCACGGGTACGAACACGACACAGCCGACGACGTTCTCCGGCGTCGTGACCGCCTCGGCCTTCACGCCGGGCAACACGTCGGGTAATCCGACCATCGCCGCCGGCTACTATTCGGGCGCGACGGTGTGTGTCGATGCGAACGGCAACGGCGCTTGCGATTCGTCGGAAGCAAGTACGACGACTGACAGCAAAGGCCATTTCACGCTGAAGACGACCGCGACCGGTCAACTGATTGCCGACGTCAGCACCAAGGCGACCAATACGGCGAGCGGCGCAGCCGTTCCGAGCCACCTGATCCTGCGCGCCTCGGCTGCGCAAATCGCCGATCAGGGCGCGGCCAACGTCGTAATCAGCCCGATGTCGAGCGAAGTTCAGCGTCTCGTCGAAGCGAACGGCACCGACTACGCCACCGAGAAGGCCAACCTGGTGTCGCGCATGAGCAGCCCGGTGCTTGGCGCTTCGTCGGTGACGGTGAGCGCAACGGACGTGCTCGGCGACGTCAACACGCTCTCGGGCGCCGAGCAGCAGGCCATGCTGTTCGAAGACAACCAGCTCGTGAACCGCTACACGTACGCGACGACCAAGCTCGATCGCGGCGATATGTACCCGGACAACCTCGCGATGGCAGGCGGCGATCCGTCGATCATCGGCGTCGCGGGCGTGAGCACGGCCACCGCCGTCAAGCCGGCCCAGCAGCAGGCGAAGATCACGTACGCGCAGGCGCAGCAGGCCGCGTTCAACGTCGAAGGCATTCCGCGTTACGACAACGTGTTCGTCATCATGCTCGAGAACCACAGCGTGGGCCCGGTTCCGGGTACGCCGGGTATTCTCGGCTCGACGAACGCGCCGTACATCAACCAGTTCCTGACCGGCAACAACCAGTTCACGACCTACTACTCGACCGGCAACCCGAGCGAGCCGAACTACACGGCACTCGGCGGCGCGGACGACTGGGGTATCGTCGACGACAACTGGTGGGGCTGCGGCGCGGGCACGAGCGGCGCCAACGCACCGACCGACAAGGCGTTCGCCGGCGGCACCGCGTCGGACGGCCAGCCGCTCGTCGCGACGGGCGCATTGCCGCCGCAAGACACGTCGCACCTGACGGGCCTGACGAGCACGGCCTGTACGACGGCTGGTTCGAGCGCGAACCACAACGTCCAGGCGCCGAACCTCTTCACGCTGCTCTCGCAGGCCGGCATGACGTGGCGCACCTACAGCGAGTCGATGAACCCGGGCCAGGATCCGCGCGCGGACAGCATTGCCGAGCCGACGATTTCGGCTGCCTACGCGGGTCCGGGCGCGAACGGCACGGCCTATACGATGCCGGCCGCGCTGTACAAGACCAAGCACAGCCCGGCCATGCCGTATCAGCAGGCACGTAATCTGCCCGAGTTCTTCGCCAACAATCGTACGATCTTCGGTACGCAATACCCGGCCGCTGCTCTGGCGAATTCGAAGGATTACCCGATCCCGGCCAACTACAACTATGACCAGTTCAGCACCGACCTCGCGAACGGCGACGTGGGTAACGTGAACTTCATCATGCCCGACCAGTGCGACGACATGCACGGCACCGGCTCCGATCCGTCCTGCTCGGGCGGCAGCACGGCGATCGTGCAGCGCGGCGACGACTACGTGCGCCAGGTGGTGACGAAGATCCAGGCTTCACCGATCTGGAACAACCCGCAACGCAAGGTGGCGATCGTCGTGATGTTCGACGAAGGCGAAGGCAGCTCGACCTCGTGCTGCGGCTGGAACCCGGTGACCTCGAACGTCAACCAGGCGCCGCTCACGTTCTCGAACGGCAAGTACGCGCCGGTGACGACCACGGTGTACAACCAGGGCAACCACGGTCACGGCAACTCGGTGTTCGGCGTAGCGACGAACCAGGCGAACCCGAACGTGGTCGACAGCGACGAGTACAGCCACTTCTCGTTCGTGCGCACGCTGCAGGACATGTTCCAGATCGGCGACCCGGCCCAGCCGTCGACGTACCTCGCCCGCGCGAAGTACACGGAGTCGTTCATCGCGTCGAACATCCTGAACCTGCCGGAACTCGCGGGCAGCGCGGATACGCACTTCGACGCGGTCCGTCCGATGAACCATGCGTACATCACGCCGGCAACCTACACGCAGAAGCTGAACCCGGTCGACGTGACGAGCACGTCGCTGGCTTCGCGCGGCCCCGGTCCCGACGCGACCCAGACCAACATCTGGGCGCTCAAGCCGGCGAAGTAACCGGCCAGGCGCGTTCGGGGCAAGGCGGTTCGCCGTCTTGCCCAACGGCCCTGTGCATCAGATCAGCGCTTGCTGCCGGACCACGGATCATGTGGTCCGGCAGTTTCCATTCCCCTCGTCTCATTGCCGCGCGGCCTTAGCCGTACCCGCATCCAGCCAGGACCTGTTCAGGACCCAGCCAGGACCGCCCGGCAATCGGACTCGGGCAACAACGATCAGGCAACACGATCAGCAACAAGACATCGACATGCGAAAACTTTCCCTCGGCGTGCTTTGCGCGCTTTCCCTGTTATTGACCGCCTGCGGCGGCGGGGGCAGCGATAGCGGCGGCTCGACCCAGACATCGTCGTCATCGGGCGGCAGCGGCAGCGGCGGCGCGAGCAGCGTTGCGCCGCCCGCCACGGTCACGCTGAGCGCCGCGGCACAAGTCGGCAAGCAGTTGTTCTTCGACCAGAATCTGTCGGGCGGCAAGAACATGTCCTGCGCGAGCTGCCATAGCCCGCAGTACGCATACGGGCCGCCGAACAGCCTGTCGGTGCAGCTCGGCTCGGATCCTTCGCTGGCGGGTCAGCGCGCGGTGCCTTCGCTGCGCTACAAGTCGATGACGCCGCCCTACAACGACATCGCCGACAACCCCGACGGCATCACGCAGAATGCGCCGGGCGGCGGCTTCATGTGGGACGGCCGCGCGACGACGCTCGCGACCCAAGTGTCCTTGCCGCTGCTCAATCCGCTTGAAATGAACAACGCGTCGGCCGCGAACGTGGTCAAGGCCGTGCAGGCTGCGTCGTATGCGCCGCTGTTCCAGCAGGCGTTCGGCGCGGGCGTGTTCTCCAGCACGGACACGGCCTTCGCCGACATCGGTCTCGCGCTGCAGGCGTACCAGCAGGAAGACCCGAGCTTCGCGCCGTACTCGAGCAAGTTCGACCTGTTCGAAGCGAACAAGGTGGGCGGTGCGTTGACGGCGGCCGAGCTGCGCGGTCTCCAACTCTTCAACGACACCGACAAGGGCGCGGGCTGCGTGGCTTGTCACTACGCGGGCGCGAACTTCAACGGCTCGGTCGGTCTCATGACGGACTTCACCTATCAGGCAATCGGCGCACCGCGCAACGACACGCAGATTCCCGATAACCCCGATCCGATCCCGAGCAACGCCACGGCCTCGTACTACGACATGGGTCTGTGCGGTCCGCTGAACGATCTTCACCCGCCCGGCACCGCGAACAGCGGCGCGGCTCCGGACTCGTTCACCGGCGTCAACGTGCCTGATCCGTATTGCGGCCGCTTCAAGGTGCCGACGCTGCGCAACGTCGCGACGCGCACCGCGTTCTTCCACAACGGTGTGTTCCATTCGCTCGTGCAGGTGCTGAATTTCTACAACACGCGCGACACCAACCCGGAATACTGGTATCCGAGCACGGGCGGCGACGCGAGCAACGTGGTCCAGAACCCGTCGTTCGCCCTGTTCCCGAGCGCCGCATCGGGTGCGACGGCGACGCCGTACAACGATCTGCCTGTCGCGTACCAGGGCAACATCGACGAAGAACTGCCGATGGGCCAGGGCCAGACCGACGCGGGCGGCACGACGGCGGCGGACGGCGCCAAGCCGCGCGCCGTTCACTCGACGCCGCAACTCACGCAGCAGAACATTCAGGATCTGGTCTGCTTCCTGAACACGCTGACGGACGGCTATCAACCGCCTGCGCAGGCGCCGACGAGTGGCGCCTGCGTGAACTGACCCATTCAATAAGCCATTCAACCTGAGCAACAACACCATGACGCGACGTTCCACCGCTGCCCGCCTCGCCGGCGGCGCGCTTTCCCTGATTGCCCTGACGCTCATCGCCGGCTGTCATAACAGGAGTCAGGACGCCAATCAGGAAAACTTCACGGCCGCCATCAACGACTTTCTCGGCCAGCGCGGTCACCTGTGTCTCGCCAAATACGACTGGCCGGTCTACACGACGACGGACGATCGCGCCTCGGGCGCGCGCGACGCGGTGCAAATGCCGGTGCTCGAGAAGCTCGGCCTCGTGAAGGGCAACGACATGATGGTCGAGCGCGTCGACGCGGACGGCAAGAAGATCACGGCGGCTGCGCGCCAGTACCAGTTGACCTCCGAAGGACAGAAGTACTACCTGCACATTCCGGAAGTCGTCGCGACCGGCACTTCGCACGTCACGCATCCTGCCGACCTCTGCGCGGCCACATTGACGCTCGACAAGGTGGTGGGCTGGGAGCGGCCGATGCAACTCGACGGCAAGACCGTCACCTCGGTGGTCTACACGTACAAGGTCGAGCCGGCGGCGTGGGCGAAGGATCCGGACGCGCAGCGCGTGTTCCCGATGGTCAAGCGCGTGATCGAAGGCGCGGGCACGATGCAACTGCGTGAGGGCGTGCATCTGACCTCGAACGGCTGGGTCGCCGACGAGATCTTCCAGCGCTGAAATCAGGCCACTCCGCGCAATCAGGCCTGCTTGCGCGGCACGAAGCGGCGCGCGCGAATCCATTTGGTGGCGACCCACTTCTCGCCTGAGCGCAACGGCGTGCTCGCATGCAGCGAACCCGGATCGGCAAGGCCGAAACGGTTGCCGTATTCGAAGTAGAGCGCGTGGCCGCGCTGCGGCACCACCGACCACCCAAGCTGCGGGAACACCGTTTCCCCGCCGTCTTCCACGTCGTTCAGGTACATCAGCAGCGTGCCGACGCGCTGGCCGCTGCGCGCGATCGATTCGCGATTCGCGTCGTTGCCCGCGATCAGATAGTCCACGTGCGGCGTCGATTCGGCGCCTGTCTCGTAGTTCAGCATTTGCAGCCCTTCGCCGTTCTCGACCGGCAGACCCGTGAGTTCGGCGATGCGCGCTTCGAGGCGCGCGATCAGCGGCGTTTCGCCGAGACGGAAAAACATGCCGTGACTGCTGCGGTGACCGGCCACGACGTTGCGGCCCGTCACCGGATCGACGACGGTCGAACGATCGAGGCGCGGCCGCGCGAGCGCGATCAACTGCTCGCATTCGCCGGCGCTCAGAAAATCCGCGAGGTGCACCGCGGCGGGCCGCTGCAGACGCGACAGCACGCGCACCTTGCGTTCGCCGAGCTGGAGCAGCGCGCCGTTGCGCACCCGCAGCGGCTCAGGCTCGTAAGCGAGCGGCGCGGCGCCGACTTCGAGCTTCTCGCCCGGCATCGGCGTGCCGTAGAGGAACGCCGATGAGACCGCATTGACCATCGCCGACGCGAGTTCGACCGCGTTGTTGCGGCTGACCAGTTCATTGACGAGCGCTTGCGGCGCGACGCCGCGCGTGAGATTGGAAGCGATCCAGTCGCGCACTTCGGCGGGGAAATTGACTGTTATGGACATCGGGGTGACAGGCGCGCGGCCTCGTGGGTTGTGTCGCGCCGCGAAGCAGGACGCCGGGCGCGCATGATAGCGGGCGATTGTGACGTGCGATTGTTACGTCCTTCAGACAATGGGGCGATTTGCCGGTAAAGGATGGCGTACCGGGTGGCGTATCGGCCTGACCAGATAACGGATCAAGCGGGGTCCAGCAGTGTCCAGCGGGTCCGGTACGCCGGAGTGGCGGCGACTAACGTGTTACAGCATATTGCAACAGCCGCCCTGCCAATAACCCCGCCCATTCGCGCTTTCAGCGCGCCACTCCGGCCGCGGCTTTGAGCGCCAGATCCTTCCTTCCGCTAACTTGTTGCACCCCTGTAACTCAGACCCTTTGTAAGCCGGTTACATTGGCGCCATGCCTGCATCCCGATCCACGGCCCTGTTTCCTTACGTATTCCTAACAACGCGTCCAGAATGCTTCGACTGATGACAACGCGCGCGAACCGTGGCACTTTTGCGCAGTCCCGTCAGAGGACAGCCGTCAACATACCTATCCGTTCCGGGAGATCCCTATGAGCGAAACCGTGCCTCAGCCGCCCAAGCGCTCCCGACGCGGGCTCATCATCTTCGCGGCGATCGTGCTCGCGCTGATCGCGCTGGTCGCGCTTCATCTGCTGACGCGCAAGAAGCCCGCGCGCGAGAACGCGGCCATCGTCGTCACGGTCGCGAAGGCGACGCTGGGCTCGATGCCGGTCACGCTGAGCGAACTCGGCACCGTCACGCCGACCGCCACCGTGACCGTGCTGCCGCAACTGAGCGGCTACCTCACCGAGGTCGGGTACCACGAAGGCGACGAGGTGCAGAAAGGCCAGTTCCTCGCGCAGATCGATCCGCGCCAGTATCAGATCAGCAAGCAGCAGGCCGAGGCGACGCTCGCCAAAGACCGTGCCTCGCTCGCCCAGGCGCGCTCCGACCTCGAGCGCTATACGCAGTTGAACGAGCGCAAGTCGATCGCGCAGCAGACCTTCACGGATCAGCAGTTCCTCGTGCAGCAGGACGAGGCGGCGGTGAAGTCCGATATCGCCAACATCGCCCAATTCGATCTCGACCTCGCCTATTGCCGCATCACCGCGCCGGTCGCGGGCAAGGTCGGCTTGCGCCTCGTCGATCCGGGCAACTATGTGACGGCGTCATCGACGACGGGGATCGTCGTCATCACGACGATCAAGCCCACCACGGTGCAATTTACGGTGCCGCAAGACTCGCTCGCCTCGATCGTGCAGCGCATGAGCAGCGGCGCGAAATTGCCGGTCGTCGCCTATTCGAGCGATAACTCGCACGAGATCGCGACCGGCACGCTGTACGCGCTCAGCAACCAGATGGCGACCGCGACCGGCACCGTGACCTTGCGGGCCACCTTCCCCAACGACGACGAAGCGCTGTTCCCGAACGAGTTCGTCAACGTGAAGCTGCTCGTCGATACGATGCAGAACGCCGTGCTCGTGCCGACCGCCGCGGTGCAGACCGGCGCGCCGGGCGACTTCGTGTATCTGGTCAATCCGAACAACACGGTTTCCGTGCACAAGGTGAAGCTCGGTCCGAGCGACGGCAAGAACACGGTGATCCTGTCCGGCCTGTCGGCGGGCAATCAGGTGGTCACGGACGGCACGGACCGGCTCAACGACGGCGCGGCGATCCGGCCGGCGAGTGCAAAGGCCCCCGCCGGCGCGAGCGGCGCGGCGGCGAAGCCGGCGGCGGCTTCGGGAGCGGCTTCGCAGCACGCTTTCCAGCATATCTTTCAGCGTGTTTTTCACCATGCTTCCGGGCCAGCCTCGCAGCCCGCCGCGGCGGCCCCGTCCGCCGCGGCTTCGTCGTAACGGACCGCAGCGCCGATGAATATTTCCCGTCTGTTCATTCTCCGGCCGGTCGCGACGCTGCTGCTGATGATCGCGCTCGTGCTCGTCGGGCTCGTCGCGATGCGCGTGCTGCCGGTCTCGTCACTGCCGAACGTCGATTATCCGACGATCCAGGTGCAGACCTTCTATCCGGGCGCGAGCCCGGACGTGATGGCGACCACGGTCACCGCGCCGCTCGAAGTGCAGCTCGGCGAGATTCCCGGCTTGCAGCAGATGACTTCGTATAGCTCGGACGGCGCATCGGTCATCACGCTGCAGTTCGATCTCTCGCTGAATCTCGACATCGCCGAGCAGAACGTGCAGCAGGCGATCAACGCGTCGAACAGCTATCTGCCCACGGGCCTGCCCGCGCCGCCGACCTACGCGAAGGTCAATCCGGCCGACCAGCCGATCCTGACGCTCGCGGTCACGTCGAAGTCGATGTCGCTCACGCAACTGGAAGACGTCGCGAACAACCGCCTCGGCACGAAGATTTCGGAAGTCTCGGGCGTCGGCGTCGTGACGACGAGCGGCGGCAACGTGCCCGCGATCCGAGTCGAGGCGGATCCGCACAAGCTCGCCGCCTATGGTCTGAACATCGACGATCTGCGCACGCTGCTCAGCTACGTCAACGTGAGCCAGCCGAAGGGCAATTTCGACGGCCCCGATCTCGACTACACGATCAACGGCAACGACCAGATCAGCGATCCGAAGGACTATCTCAACACGGTGATCGCGTATCAGAACGGCGCGCCGGTGTTCCTGCGCGACGTCGCGCGCGTGAGCCAGGCCGCGCAGGACGTCGAGCGCGGCGCGTGGTACAACGGCTCGCCCGCGATCGTGCTGAACGTGCAGCGGCAGCCGGGCGCGAACGTGATCGCGACCGTCAACCAGATCATGAAGGAGCTGCCGCAGCTCGAATCGACGCTGCCGGCCGGCATGAAGGTGACCGTGGTGTCGGACAGCACCGGTGTGATCCGCGCGTCGGTCGCGGACGCCGCCTTCGAGCTGATTCTCGCGATCGTGCTGGTGGTCGCGGTGATCTTCGTGTTCCTGCGCAACGTGCCCGCCACGCTGATTCCGAGCATCTCGGTGCCGGTCTCGCTGATCGGCACGCTCGCGGTCATGTATCAGCTGAATTACTCGATCGACAACCTCTCGCTGATGGCGCTCATCATCGCGACCGGCTTCGTGGTCGACGACTCGATCGTGATGATCGAGAACATCGTGCGCTATCTGGAAGAGGGCATGACGCCGCTCGAAGCGGCGCTCGAAGGCGCGGGGCAGATCGGCTTCACGATTCTGTCGCTGACCATCTCGCTGATCGCGGTGCTGATTCCGCTGCTTTTCATGGGCGGCGTGATCGGGCGTCTGTTCAGCGAGTTCGCGGTGACGCTCGCGGTTACGATCGTGATCTCGGCGATCGTCTCGCTGACGGTCGTGCCGATGCTGTGCGCGCGCATGCTGCGCGCGCAGGCCGAGCGGCATCCGAGCCGCTTCGAGCGCATCAGCGAGGGCCTGTTCGACAAGACGCTCGCCGCCTACGAGCGCGGCCTTGCGTGGGTGCTCGATCATCAGACGCTGACGCTCATGGTCGCGATCGGCACGGTCGTGCTCACCGGCATCCTTTACGTCGTGATTCCGAAGGGCCTTTTCCCGGTGCAGGACGTCGGCGTGATCCAGGGGATCAGCGTGGCCGACAACTCGGTGTCGTACGAGGCGATGGTGCAGCGCCAGGGCGCGCTCGCCGATGCGATCCTGAAAGATCCGGACGTGGTCTCGCTCACGTCTTACGTCGGCATCGACGGCACCAATGCGACGCTCAACAACGGCCGCTTCCTGATCAATCTGCGCGATCGCGAGAAGCGCTCCGACACCGCGCAGGAAATCGCGCGGCGGCTCGCGCAGGAAGTCGCGCACGTGCCCGGCGTGAAGCTCTACATGCAGCCCGAGCAGGACCTGACGCTCGACACCACGGTCTCGCCGAACCAGTACAGCTTCGTGTTGCGCGGACCGAGCCAGCAGGCGTTCCAGAAGTACGTGCCGGAACTCGTCGCGCGCCTGAAGCAGATTCCGTCGCTCTCGGACGTGCAAAGCGACCTCAACACCGACGGCCTGAGCGTGAACGTCGAAGTGAACCGGCAACTGGCCGCGCGCTTCGGCATCACGCCCGCGACGATCGACAACGCGCTCTACGACGCGCTCGGCCAGCGCATCGTGTCGACGATCTTCGAGCAGTCGAACCAGTACCGCGTGATTCTCGTCGCCAAGCCGGAAACGCTGCCGAGCGTGCAGTCGCTCGGCAATCTCTATCTGCCGAGCCAGACCAGCAGCACGGGCCAGGTGCCGCTGTCGGGCATCGCGAAGATCGAGATCAAAAAGTCGCCGCTCGTCATCAGCCACCTCGCGCAGTTCCCGTCGGTGACGGTGTCGTTCAATCTCGCGAAGGGCGCGTCGCTGAGCACGGCGGTCAACGAGATTCACGCGGCCGAGCAGGCGGTGAATCTGCCGCCGTCGATCACGTCCTCGCTGCAAGGTGCGAGCGCCGCATTCGAGGATTCGCTCTCGAGCGAAGTCTATTTGCTGATCGCGGCGCTCGTGGCCGTGTACATCGTGCTCGGCGTGCTGTACGAGAGCTTCATCCATCCGGTCACGATTCTCTCGACGCTGCCCTCGGCCGGCATCGGCGCCTTGCTCGCGCTGATGCTCGCCGGCAGCGATCTCGACGTGATCGGCATCATCGGCATCGTGCTGCTGATCGGCATCGTCAAGAAGAACGCGATCATGATGGTGGACTTCGCGCTCGACGCCGAACGCAATCATGGCAAGGCGCCGCGCGACGCGATCTTCCAGGCCTCGCTGCTGCGCTTCCGCCCGATCCTGATGACGACGCTCGCCGCCATGCTCGGCGCGCTGCCGATGCTGCTCGGCACCGGCACGGGTTCGGAACTGCGCCGGCCGCTCGGTCTTGCGATCATCGGCGGTCTCACGCTGAGCCAGATGCTCACGCTGTTCACGACGCCGGTGATCTACCTGTTCTTCGACCGCATGGCCGCGCGCGTGAAGCGCTGGCGCGATGAGCGCAACGAGCGCAACGCGCCGGCGGGTCCGCCCGAAGGCGGGGCCGAGGGGGCGCCGTGAACATCCCGGCGCTCTTCATCCGGCGGCCGGTGGCGACTACGCTGCTCGCCATCGCGATCCTGATTTCGGGCACGCTCGCGTATTTCCGCTTGCCGGTCGCGCCGTTGCCGAACATCGCGTTTCCGGTGATCGTCGTGCAGGCGAATATGGCGGGCGCGAGCCCGGACATCATGGCCTCGACGGTGGCCGAGCCGCTCGAGCGGCGGCTCGGGACGATCGCCGATGTCGAGGAACTGACGTCGATCAGCTACGTCGGCTCGTCGCTCATCATCATCGAGTTCGGGCTCAAGCGCGACATCAACGGCGCCGCGCGCGATGTCGAAGCGGCGATCCAGGCGGCGCGCGCCGATCTGCCGACCACCTTGCGCAGCAATCCGACCTATCGCCAGTACAACCCGGCCGACGCGCCGATCATGGTGCTCTCGCTCACCTCCGACACGCTCACCAAGGCGCAGCTCTACGACTCCGCCGATTCGGTGATCCAGCAGCAGCTTTCGCAGGTCAAGGGCGTCGGGCAGATCACGCTCGGCGGCGGCGCGCTGCCGTCGGTGCGCGTCGAGTTGCAGCCGGGCAAGCTCAACAGCTACGGCGTCGGCATGGAAGACGTGCGCGCGGCGATCAGCGCGGCCAACGCCGACAGCGCGAAGGGCCATCTCGACGTCGGCGACCGGCGCTACGTGGTCACGTCCAACGATCAGATCACGCACGCGGCGCCGTATCGCGATCTCGTCGTCGCCTACCGCGATGGCGCGCCGGTTCAGTTGCGCGACGTGGCCGAGGTGCGCGACTCGAACGAAAACATCCGCAATGCCGGGCTTTTCAACGGCAAGTCGGCGATTCTCGTGATCGTCTATCCGATGCCGGGCAGCAATGTCGTGAGCACGGTGCAGCAGATCCGCAACGTGCTGCCGTCGATCGAGGCGACGCTGCCGAGCAGCGTGCATGTGAACGTCGCGATCGACCGCTCGGAGTCGGTCAGGTCGTCGGTCGGCGACACGGAGCGCACGCTGTTCATCGCCGTGCTGCTCGTGGTCGGCGTCGTGTTCATCTTCCTGCAGTCGCCGCGCGCGACGCTCGTGCCGGCCGTTGCGCTGCCGCTGTCGATCGTCGGCAGCTTCGGGCCGATGTATCTGCTCGGCTATAGCATCGACAATCTCTCGCTGATGGCGCTCACGATCGGCACCGGCTTCGTCGTCGACGACGCGGTCGTGGTGCTCGAAAACATCGTGCGTCATATGGAGCAGGGGCTGAGTCCGAAAGAGGCTGCGTTGAAGGGCGCGGGCGAGGTCGGCTTCACGGTGATCTCGATGAGCCTTTCGCTGATCGCGGTGTTTCTGCCGATCATCCTGATGCCGGGCGTCGTCGGTCTGCTGTTCCATGAGTTCGCGATCACGCTGTCGATCGCGATCCTCATTTCGCTCGTGATCTCGCTCACGGTCACGCCCGCGATGTGCGCCTATGTGCTGAGCCGCAAGAATGCCGGGCATTCGAGCGCGCGCTGGGCGACGTGGATCGAGCGGCAGTTCGAGCGCTTCAAGGGCGTCTATGCGCGCTCGCTTGCGGCCGTGCTCGACCATTCGCTGCTCGTGATCCTGCTGCTCATCGGGTTGCTCGTCGGCAACGTGTTCCTGTTCAAGCTGGTGCCGTCCACGTTTTTTCCGGAACAGGACACGGGCATTCTGATCGGCCAGATCATGGCCGACCAGAGCATCTCGTTCACCGCGATGCAGAAGAAGCTCGCGCAGTTGCAGTCGATCGTGCAGGAAGACCCGGCGGTGCAGTCGGTGGCGGGCTTCACCGGCGGGCGCGCGCTCAATACCGCGAACGTGTTCATCGAGCTGAAGCCGCTCGCCGAGCGTCACGCGACGGCTACCGAGGTCGTGAACCGCTTGCGGCCCAAGCTCAACCAGGTGTCGGGCGCGCGGCTCTTCCTGCAGGCGCAGCAGGACTTGCGCATCGGCGGGCGGCAGTCGGCGGCCGAGTACCAGTACACGCTCACGAGCGACGATTCCGCCGCGCTCTTCAAGTGGACGCCGAAGCTCGTCGCCGCGCTCGCGAAGGAACACGGCAGCCTGCTCGACGTGAACTCCGATCTTCAGCAGAACGGTCTGCAGACTTACGTGAACATCAATCGCGCGACGGCGCAGCGCTACGGCTTCGCGCCGAACCAGGTCGACAACGTGCTGTACGACGCGTTCGGCCAGCGTACCGTGTCGACGATCTACAACCCGCTCAATCAGTACTTCGTCGTGATGGAAGTCGCGCCGGAATACTGGCAGTATCCGCAGACGCTCAACCAGATCTACCTGAGCACGGCCGCGGGCAATCCGACCGGCACCGAGGCCACGCAGATGCCGGGCAGCACGGTGTCGGGCGCCCAAAGCACGACCGTATCGTCGAACGCGAATACGAATGCGCTCAACGCGAATGCGCAGTCGAACGCGACGAACAACAGCATCTCCAACAGCAAGGGCGGTAGTTCGACCGGCAGCGCGGACAGCACGGCGGCCGAAACGATGGTGCCGCTCGCGGTCATGGCGTCGTATTCGAACAGCCATACGTCGACGCAGGTGAACCACCAGAGCGGCCTCGTGGCCGCGACGATTTCGTTCAATTTGCCGCGCGGCGGGTCGCTGAGCCAGGCGGGCCAGACGATCGACAGCACGATCCGCGAGATCGGCATGCCCGCGAGCATTCACGGCGCGTTCGCGGGCGCGGCGGCGGCCTATTCGCAGTCGGTCGGCACGGTGCCGCTGCTCGTGATCGCGGCACTCGGTGTCGTGTATATCGTGCTCGGCGTGCTGTACGAAAGCGCGATCCATCCGCTCACGATTCTCTCGACGCTGCCCTCGGCGGGCATCGGCGCAACGCTCGCATTGCTGATCTTCGGCACGCCGTTTTCGGTGATCGCGCTGATCGGCATCATTCTGCTGATCGGCATCGTCAAGAAGAACGGCATCATGATGGTCGACGTCGCGATCCAGTTGCAGCGCCAGGAGCGCATGCCGGCGCGCGACGCGATTCATGCCGCCGCGGTGATCCGCCTGCGGCCGATCATGATGACGACGTTCGCGGCCGTGCTCGGCGCGATGCCGCTCGCGATCGGCATCGGCCAGGGCGCGTCGCTGCGTCAGCCGCTCGGTATCACGGTGATGGGCGGGCTGATCCTGAGCCAGGTCTTTACGCTGTACACGACGCCGGTGATCTATCTGTATCTCGACCGCCTGCGCGCGAAGCTCGCGGGATGGTCCGCGGGCCTGCGCTGGAACCGCGACGTGAAGCCGGGGCAACCGGATACGAAGGCATGACGATGAAGACTTCCATGAGACGTTTGACGCCGCGCGGTTGGGCGAGCCGGGCCGGCGGCGTGCGGCGCGCTGTTGGCGATATTGTTGGCGATGTCGTCGGCGACGTGATTCGCGATATGGTTCGCGGCGCCGTTCGCCATGTGGGCCGCGCCGGT
Source organism: Paraburkholderia susongensis (assembly GCF_900177725.1). GTDB lineage: Bacteria > Pseudomonadota > Gammaproteobacteria > Burkholderiales > Burkholderiaceae > Paraburkholderia > Paraburkholderia susongensis. The sequence goes on from NZ_FXAT01000007.1 coordinate 138,136, forward strand.
TCATTCCGGCCGCCCGCCGCCGCGACGCTCGCCGTCGCGATGCTCGCGCTGCTGAACGCCGGCTGCATGGTCGGCCCCGACTATCACCGCCCGCAGGTGCGCGTGCCCGCGACCTTCTCGGAGCTGGCGGGCTGGACCGAGGCCGAGCCCAACGCGAGCGGACCGAAGGGCACGTGGTGGACGGCGTTCAACGATCCGCTCATCAACGAACTCGAGCCGCTCGTGGCGGTGTCGAACCAGACCGTGCGGGCGGACTATGCGAACTATCAGCAGGCGCTCGCGGAAGTGCGGGCCGCGCACGCGAGCCTGTTTCCGACGATCAGCGCGACGGGCTCGGCCACGCGCGAGCGCGCGTCGAGCGGCACGTTGAGCAACGCGGCGAACATCGCCAACGCGGGTTCGCTCGAAGGCGACGTCAGTTGGGCGCCCGACATCTGGGGCCAGGTGCGACGCACGGTCGAGGAAAACGCTGCGACCGCGCAGTCCACCGAAGCGACGCTCGCCTATGCGACGCTCTCCGAGCAGGTGGCGCTCGCGACCGCGATCATCGAACTGCGCACGAGCGACGCGAACATCGACCTGTTGCAGCAAACGGTCGTTGCATATCAGCACTTTCTCGACGTCGTCACGGAACAGGACAAGGCGGGCACGATTGCGCCGAGCGACGTGATTACCGCGCGCACGCAGCTCAACACCGCGAAGTCCGATCTGATCGCGCTCGGCGTCGCGCGCGCTCAATATGCGCACGCGATTGCGGTGCTGGTCGGCAAGAATCCGGAAGAGCTGTCGGTCACGCATAGCACCGCGATGCCGGTGCTGCCGTCGATGCCGGTAGGCGTGCCGTCGACGCTGCTCGAACGCCGCCCCGACATCGCCGCCGCCGAGCGCAAGATGGCCGCGCAGAACGCGGCGATCGGCGTCGAGGTGTCGGCGTATTACCCGCAGATTTCGCTCTCCGGCGCGGCCGGCTTCACGCAATCGCCGCTGTCCGGTCTGCTCAAGGTGGCGAACTATGTCTGGTCGCTCGGCGGCAGCGCCACCCAGACGCTGTTCGACGGCGGCCTGCGCAGCGCCGATGTCGATGCGGCGAAGGCGGCCTACGACTCGGCCGTCGCCAGTTATCGCGGCACGGTGCTGACGGCGTTCCAGAACGTCGAGGACGATCTGTCCGGTTTGCGCATTCTCGCCGAGCAGGCGGACGTGCTCGAGACGGCGGTGCGCGACGCGGATCGCGGCGCGGAGATTGCGTTCAACGAATACCTGGCCGGCACCGTCGACTACACGACCGTCGCGACCGCGCAGGCCACGGCACTGAGCACGCGGCAGACTGCGCTCTCCGTGCAGGAGTCGCGTCTGCTGGATGCGGCATCGCTGTTCGGCGATCTCGGCGGCGGCTGGTCGGCGGACGAGTTGCATGATCCGCGCAGTGCGAGTGCGCGCGCGGCGGCGCGTGCCGGGGCGGCCAATGCGGCGTCCGCGGCGGAGCCGACTTCGGCGCCTACTGCGGCACCTACCTCGGTGCCCACCGTAGCGCCCGCGGCCGCGCAAACCGGCAATACGGCTGCGAGCACTTCCGCGTCCACCTCGGGTTCCGCTCGCAATAGCGCAGAGAAGCTGCAATGACGACGAATCTATTGGCGGCTTTGCGCGTTTGCGGGTAAAACCAGCAAAAGGCTCCGCGCCGTTGCGGATAGCATGCGGGGCTCGTCGCGGGGTTCATCGCGGATGGCAGCGTAGCGATCTTCTGGACTGTACAGCGGCCACCCACTCGAAATCGCAAAGGAGGAGCAGCGGTGAAAGGCACCAACGGGTTCGAAGCCGGCGGCCCGCTTCCGGCGCACGAAGAGCTTGCGCAACACAGCGAGCCGCCGTCGGGCGAAGTGACCACGCTCGGGCTGTTCCTGATTTTCGCGCGCATCGGTCTGACGAGTTTCGGCGGCGGACTGAGCGGCTGGTTCATGCGCGAATTCGTGCACGACCGCCATTGGATCAGCGAGGACGAATTCCTCAACGGCCTCGCGTTGTCGCAGGCGCTGCCCGGCGTCAACGTGAAGAACCTGGCGATCTGGATCGGCTATCGGCTGCTTGGCTGGCGCGGTGCGGTGGTGGGTTTCTGCGGCATCATTTTTCCGCCGGCCGTGGTGATCGTTCTGCTCGGCGTGTTCTTCTCCGCGATCGCCTCGTTTTCGCTCACGCATATCGCGCTCGCCGGCGCGGCGGCCGGTGCGATCGGCCTGTCGCTGTCGATGGCGATTACCGCCGCGCGCAGGCTGCCGCGCCGTGTGTTCCCATATCTCGTGCTGATCGCGACGTTCGCGGCCGCCGCGCTGTTTCGCGTGTCGCTCGTGTGGACGGTGCTGATCGGCGGCGCGCTCAGCGTCGGCTACGAATACGTGCGCGCGCCGCGCGAATCACGAGCCACGAACGATGAACTGTGAGTGGCGTTAGCCTTCATTCGGCCAGTCGAATTTCAGAAAAACTCATCACGTGTCCAGAACGCTCATCGCACTGTTTTCGGTTTTTGCGCCGCTGTCGATCGTGACTGTCGGCGGCGGCCAGGGGATCATCGCCGAGGTCCAGCGGCAGGTCGTCGACGTGCATCACTGGATGACGCATGCGCAGTTCCTCAGCGACTTCGCGATTGCACGGCTCGCGCCCGGTCCGGGCTCGTTGCTCGCGACGTTGATCGGCTGGCAGGTCGGCGGGCTGAGCGGCGCGATTGTCGCGACGCTCGCGTTGTTCGGGCCGACCGCGTTTCTGATGTACGCGGTCGTGCACGTGTGGAACCGGCATGAAGGCGCGCGCTGGCTCAACGCGTTGCAGGCGGGTTTGCGGCCCGTCGCGGCGGGCCTGATCCTCGCGGCCGTCTACGTGCTGATGGAGCAACTCGAAGGCGGCTGGATTGCGTGGCTCACCGCCGCGATCGCCACGGTGCTCGTGATGAAGACGCGCATCAACGCACTGGTGCTGATTGCGGGCGGCGCGGTGGTGTTCGTGCTCGGGCATTTCGCGGGGCTGCCCGGGTTGCTGTAAGCCTCGATTGTGATCTAGCCGATCTCCCGCAGCCTCGACTTCAGTCGTTCGTACTTTTCTCGCGACGTATCCGCCAATGCCGCTGCGCGAGTGGAGGGGGTGTCGTCGAACGGTATCGGCTCGGCGAACTGGCTGATGGTCAGATCCCAGCGTTTGCCGTCGATCAGATTGTAGAAATGCGTGCCGCCCGATGTGCGCGTCGTCAGAATCTCGCCGCCGAAATAATCATGAACGACGAGCGACGTGATGCTGCAATGATTCCGCGCCGGTGTCGACGGTGACCAGGCGTTGGTGGGGCTCGACGTGTCCGCCGACCATGCGCGCACAAGTGCCCGGTACAGATCGAGGGGGGTGGCGAAGGTCTTCAATGCGGGAGGCGTCTGATCTTCCTGTGTCATGGTGGAAATCCTTGGTTCGATGGCGGGGTAGAGTCTGAAAGTCTGTGGTCTGAAAAGTCATGCAAAACAAAGCGCAAGAGCGCCACTCGACATATCGCGACTGTTCGCGAGGCAGGCCAGCCTGACCGCCAACGGTCAGGCTGAATCAGCAACTCGTTACGACTGTTTTTCGAGTTTCACAATGGTCAGCGTGCCGTCGACGTTTTCGACACGCACCTTGACCTTGTCGCCTTCGTGAATCCGCTTGACCATGGCCGTGTCCTTCGCCTTGAACGCCATGGTCATCGGCGGCATGCCGACATTCTCCAGCGCGCCGTGCTTCAGGGTGACCATTCCCGTAGCAACATCGATCTTCTTCACCTCGGCATCCGTCAGCGCAGAATTCGATGCGGCTTTCGTGGCCGACGGTGTCGCGGACATGTTCATGCCCGCCATATCATCACCAGCAAATGCAGGCTCCGCTACAACGATAGCAAGAGCGGCGACAGCAATAATCATCTTTTTCATTGAGTTTCCTTGGTTTGGGTAGAAAGCACTTGCGTGCCGGAAGGTGCCGAATGAGGAAAGCGAACATCACTTCGTTGTCTCACACGGCGACGCTGCAGGAGGAACCAGGCTGCGGGAATGACGAACATCGAGAGAATGGGCGCGGTGACCATACCGCCGACCATCGGAGCGGCGATGCGCTGCATGACTTCCGAGCCGGCACCGTGACCGACCATGATCGGAATCAGACCGGCAAGGACCACCGCAACCGTCATGGCCTTCGGCCGCACACGCAAGACCGCGCCTTCGCGGATTGCGTCGAGCAGCGTGGCCTCGGTCATGGGCTCTCCAGACTCGAGTCGCCGGTTGAGTGCGCTTTTCAGGTACAGCAGCATGACGACGCCGAACTCGGCTGCAACGCCGGCAAGCGCAATGAATCCGACCGACGTTGCAACGGATACAGCGTGGCCCAGTATCCAGATGAGCCAGAAGCCGCCGACCAGAGCGAATGGCACCGTCGACATGAGCAGAAGCGCGTCGACTGCCGAGTTAAAGGTCAAAAACAGCAACACGAAGATGACGACGAGCGTCACCGGAATGACAGTGCGCAACTTCGCTGCTGCACGTTCGAGGTACTCGAACTGCCCCGACCACGCAATGGAATAACCAGGCGGCAGGTGTACCTTCTCCGCGACGGCGCGTTGCATTGCCTTAACCGCCGATTCCAGGTCCACGTTCCGGATATCGACATAGACGTAGCCGGAGAGCCGCGCGTTTTCGCTGCGAATCATTGGCGGCCCGTCGGCGATCCGGATGTCCGCCACGTCACCAAGCTGGATTTGCGCGCCACGGTCGGTCAAGACTGGCAACTGCCGCAGCTTCTCCAGCGAATCGCGGACCTCACGCGGATAGCGGATGTTGATAGGAAAGCGCTCGCGTCCCGCGATCACTTCGCCTACGTTGTCGCCGCCCACGGCCGTGGAAACCACCGACTGGATATCCCCGACGGACAGGCCATAACGCGCGGCGGCCTGCCGGTTGATGTCGACGTCGATGTATCGGCCGCCGTTCAGGCGCTCCGCGAGCGCCGAGGTCACTCCCGGCACATCCTTCACCGCCGCCTCGACCTGCGTCGCAATCCGGTCGATCTGTGTCAGGGCCGGTCCGGAAATCTTCACGCCGACCGGCGTCTTGATGCCCGTGGACAGCATGTCGAGGCGGTTGCGGATGGGCGGCACCCAGACGTTCGACAGTCCCGGCACCTTCACGGTCTTATCGAGTTCATCGACCAGCTTCTCCGGCGTCATGCCGGGACGCCACTGGCTGCGCGGCTTGAACTGGATGGTGGTTTCGAACATCTCGAGCGGTGCCGGGTCCGTCGCTGTGTCGGCGCGGCCCGACTTGCCGAACACGGTTGCGACCTCCGGTACTGTCTTGATGAGCCTGTCGGTTTGCTGCAGAAGCTCGGATGCTTTGTCTGCCGAAATGCCAGGAAGCGCGGTCGGCATGTACAACAGGTCCCCCTCGTCGAGCGGCGGCATGAATTCGCCACCAAGACGTGACAGCGGAATCGCCGTCAGCAGGAGCGCAACCACGGCAAGCCCAATGGCAAACCACGGGCGGCGCAATGTGGCTTCGAGCATCGGCCGGTACAGTCGAATGAGTGCGCGATTAATGGGGTTTGAACTTTCATGCGGGATGCGCCCGCGAATCAGATAGCCCATTAGAACCGGCACCAGCGTCACCGAGAGACCGGCTGCGGCGGCAATGGTGTAAGTCTTCGTGAAGGCGAGAGGAGAAAAGAGCTTGCCTTCCTGCCCCTCCAGCGAAAAAACCGGAATGAACGACAGCGTGATGATGAGCAGCGAGAAGAACAGTGTCGGTCCCACTTCCGCCGCCGATGTCGCGATGAGTTCCCAACGCTGCGCGGTCGTTATGGGCGTGCCGGGATGTTCATGCTCGTACGCCTCGAGATGCTTGTGGGCGTTCTCTATCATCACGATGGCCGCATCGATCATCGCGCCGATGGCAATGGCAATACCACCCAGCGACATCAGATTCGCGTTCACACCCTGATAGCGCATGACGATGAAAGCGGCCAGCACACCGAGCGGCAACGACAGGATGGCGACGAACGCGCTGCGCAAGTGAAAGAGAAACACCGCACAGACGAGCCCAACGATGATGAACTCTTCGATGAGCTTGTCCTTCAGATTGTCCACCGCTCGCTCGATGAGTTGGGAGCGGTCGTAGGTCGTGACGACCTCGACTCCCGCAGGCAGCGACCGCTTCAGGTCAGCGAGCTTTGCCTTCACCGCGTCGATGGTCGTCAGTGCGTTCTTGCCGGAGCGCATCACGATGACACCGCCCGCGACTTCGCCTTCGCCATTCAGCTCGGCAATCCCCCGGCGCATCTCCGGTCCGATCTGGATGCGGGCGACGTCGCCGAGCAGCACGGGTGTGCCGGCGTCGTTAGTGCGGAGAACGACACGGCGAAAATCGTCGAGCGAACGCAGATAGCCCGACGAGCGGACCATGTATTCCGATTCGGCCAGTTCGATCACCGAGCCGCCGGACTCCTGGTTCGCCTTGCTCAAGGCATCCGCTACCATGGCCTCGGTGATGCCGTACGCGCGCAGTTTGTCCGGGTCGAGCACGACCTGATACTGGCGCACCATCCCGCCGATGCTTGCCACTTCCGACACGTCCGGCACGGACTTGAGTTCGAACTTCAGGAACCAGTCGTTGAGCGCGCGCAGGTCGCCCAGGTCGTGCTGCCCCGTGCGGTCGACCAGCGCGTACTCGTAGACCCAGCCCACGCCGGTCGCGTCGGGTCCGAGCGAAACCGTCGCGCCTTGCGGAAGACGGCTCTGAACCTGGTTCAGGTATTCGAGTACACGCGAGCGGGCCCAGTATTGGTCGGTCTTGTCATCGAATAGCACATAGACGAACGCGTCGCCGAACGACGAGTACGCCCGGATGGTCTTCGCTCCTGGAACACCGAGCAATGTCGTCGTGAGCGGATACGTCACCTGGTCTTCAACGACCTGGGGTGCCTTGCCCGGATACGACGCCTTGATGATGACCTGGGTGTCGGACAGGTCCGGCAACGCGTCGAGTGGTGTCTCCTTGAGCGAGTAGACGCCCCATGCCGTGACAAGCACAGTCGCCAGCAAAACCAGGAACCGGTTGTGAATGGACCAGCGGATAAGACGCGCAATCATTTGGCATCTCCCACTGGTTCGACCTTCGTCAGCTGGTATCCGTCGTCCGACTGTCTGAAAACGAAGTGGACTGTCTGGCCGGGTTTGACGCCGGGAAATGCGTTGGGCGCGGGCTTGTTGAACGACATCGTCATCGCACCCCAGCCCAGTGCCGGAACCGGTTGATGCGAGAACGTGATGTCGTCGGCGCTCACCTTTTCGACCTTGCCGGTGGTCTCGTAAGTCTGGGCGGCGGCGCTCGGGGTGGACGCCGGCATGGCCGCGCTAGCGCCTGCAGCGCCTTCGAGTCTCGGCAGGACCGATTTCAGACTGGCTTCCGAGTCGATCAGGAACTGGCCGGACGCAACGACCGTCTCGCCATCGCTCAAGCCGCTGATGACTTCGGTCTCGTTGCCGGCATCGTTGCCGAGCGTGACGTCCGCGGGTTGCAGGCGGCCGTCCGGCTTTCTGACGATCACGACCGATCGCTTGCCGGTCGTGATGACCGCTTCGGACGGCACGAGAAGTCGCGAGACAGGTTTCTGCGCACCGACGCGCACCCGCATCAGCATGCCGGGCGTGAGTCTCAACGCGGCGTTATCGATTTCGAGCCGCGCCTGAAGTGTGCGACTCGTGGCGCTGATGCCGGGCAGGATTTCGCGAATCTGCCCCTTGAAGTGCTGTGCCGGGTCGCCGCTGAACGTCGCGTCAACGCTCATGCCGGGTTGCACGCTCAGAGCCAGGCTCTCGGGAATTTCGACGATAAGCCAAAGCTTCGACAGACCTGCGACCTTCGCAAGCGTCTGGCCGGGCGTGACCTGCGCGCCGTCGCGGACATTCAGTTCGCTCACGACACCGGTTTCCGGTGAGGCGAGGACGATGTGTGTCTGCGCCTTGCCGGTCCGGTCGAGACTGGCAATGACGCCATCGGGAATCGACAGCGCGCGCATACGCGCACGCGACGCTTCCAGCAAACTGTTGTCCATCCCACCGTGCTTGAGCGCGAGGTATTCCTCCTGCGGCGCGAGCCAGTCAGGGACGAAGAGCGAAGCAATCGGTGCGCCTTTCGCAATCCGTTGCATCGGCGCGCTTGCATACAGGCGGTCGATGTAGCCCGTAACGCGGGTCTGCACGACATCGGCATGCGATTCATCGAATTGCGTTGTGCCGACGGCATCGAACCCTTCCGTCGTTTCCTCACGCCGCACGGTTGCGTAGCGAATACCCAGGTTCTGCTGAAGGCCCGGGTTGATTGCGATACCCGTCGAACCACCGCCTTCATCCGCATACACGGGCTCAAGCTGCATGTCCATGAACGGCGACTTGCCGGGCTTGTCGAAGTGCTGGTTCGGCACCATCGGGTCGTGCCAGTAAAGCACCTTCCTGCCGGTTTTCGGGTCAATCAGGTTGCCGGAACCTGACGCGGCGACGGCGTTTTCACCCGATGTCGACGCGTGTCGCGTGCCGGCGAAATATCCGGTGCCGAGAAGGGCTGCGGCGGCAAACACCGCCGGTATCGCGCGCACCAAAGGTTTTTGAGTCATTGTTTTCTCCTTCATTGGGCGGCGGTCATCGTCGTTGGCACAACCTGGTATTCGAGTTGTGCCCAGGTCTGCGAAACCTCACGTTTCAGGTCGAGAACCTGAATCTGGGCGTCCAGTTGTGCCCGGCGTGCCGCAAACGTATCGGCAAGCGACCCGGTGCCAGCCTTGTAAGCGGCGACGGCGAGTTCGACGCGCTGGTCGGCGGCTGGCAACAGGGACTGGGTGAGATTCGCGATGCGTTCGCGGCCGCTGGCGAGCGTTGCCGACTCGGTGCGAATATCGGCCTGCACCTGCCGGAGCGCGTCTTCGTACATCAGATGGGCCTTGGTCGCGAGCTCGGCCTTCTCCGATACGTCACGGTCCTCGCGGTCCTTCCGGTTGATGGGCAAAGGAATACGGACACCGACCGACACCATGTTCGAGTACGCTCCGCCGCGCTGCTGGTACGAAACTTCCCAGCTCCAGTTGGGGCTGCGCTCGCTGCTGGCGACAGCGGTGTTGGCGTCAGCGACGGCGATGTCATTGGACGCTGCGACGAGTGCCGGCTGCACCAGCCGGAGTTCATCCGGCGGCAAAGACGAGACGTACGACTCCGGCGCGGGCGGCTCGCCGGTGACATCGGGCGCAGGGGTCGCCGTCCAGCGCGAGAGACCAATGAGAGCGGTCTGGTAGGTTTGCTGCGCCTTGAGCACCTGGTCCTGCGTCTGCGCCAGCATTCCCTGGGCTTGCACGACATCGGCGGCCGTCGCCCTTGCTCCCCGGTACGACGCCTTCGTTGCGGCGAGTTCGTGATTCATATGGCCCAGTAGCTCCTGCTGGAGCGTCAGAGCCTTCTTTGCATAGATGGCGTTAAGCCACGCGGTGGCGGTCTGCTGGCGAACGTTGGCGAGTTGCGCGAGATAGCCGGCCTGCTCGCGGTTCACGACCTCGCTCGCGAGGTCGGAACGAAGACGTCGCTTTTCCCGCGACACCCATTCCTGCTCGATGCCGACGCGCCGCATCGTCATGAAGTCCTGACCGATGGTGAATCGCTGCTGCCCATTTATCGGGAGGTTGTCGACGCCGGCTGCAAGCACCGGGTCCGGTAACTGGCCAGCCCGGACAGCGGCTTCGGAACTCGCGCGTACCGACGCTTGCGCGGCCTGCATGGCCGCGGAGCGGTCGGTTGCGGCCTGCAACGCCGCGTCAAGTGTGAGGGGTGCTTCCTGAGCGTGCGCGGCGGCACCCATCAGTATCAGTGCGGCGCAAAGCAAGGGCGCGCACAGGGATGCACGCCGGCATGGCGGCGTGCCAATAGGTAAAGGCATGTTCTAACCCCAACGGTGGAGTTCCCATAGGACTCCACGTCCTGAACGCAGGACGACCTCGCCGCAAACGCGGCGAACCAGTCAAACGAGGGTTAGATTGCTCTGGGAGGTCGCCAGAGGCCTGCCGGCACGTGACCGGCGAACGACTCGGCGTAGTGGAAGACGACCTGATTGGTGACAGCCATGGGATGGCTGACGGTCGCCTGCGCGGGAGGGTAGTAGATACTGGCGAACTGGCACTGGGCCGTGGCCTTGCAGAAGACGCCCTTGGGCTTGCCCGCCGTCGATGACTTCATCATGTCACACGCGGGCATATCGACGGACACTGAGCCGTCGTTGTGCGCCGGCATCGACTGCTGTACCGGACATTCGCCCGCCAAGCCACTGGCTGCCAGCCCGCTCAGGGGCAGCATGGCGCACAGCATCAAGACGAGAATGGTCCGGAGAATCTTCATGGCAGTGATCGTAGCCGGCCGATTCTATCGTGTTTGCATTTGTTTTGTCGCGTCCGCGTTATAGCGGACTTTCGTCTGGCGTATGCACGCCCCCAACGGCAATCCCTCACGGACATGCGCATGATGATGAGTCGCAGCCGTGACGGACATGGGGGCTTGCATCGCCGACGGATCTGCCTTCAAGCGAGCAACGCGTCAACGAATCATGAGCGCCGGCATGTCGTGTGCCCGGCGCTCAGGTTTTCGCTTACGTTTTCGGCGCACCCAGAATCGCGAGACCCGGGCAGTAGTGCGTCGCGCTCAGATACGCCGCCTGCTGCGCGCGGACTCCCGCGGCGCTGGACGTGGGCGGATCGATAAAGACCTGCGCGTTGTTCGATCCCGCCGGAGCCGTCAGCGTCATGGTCACCTTCCACCAGTTGCCCATTTTCACCGCGGAGAGCGACGTGGCCTGTCCGGCGCCCCATGTTCCGCGCACGATCGCGCCCGTGTTCGTATTCAGCACCCAGCCGAATTCGGTGCCGCTCGGGTCGTCGGTCTGGATCGAGCCGCCAGGGAAGACCGTTGCGTTGCTGGTTGCGAGAACGTAGTCGGTGAACGTATAGGACTGTCCGCCCTGAACCCGGATCACTTCGTGGATGTTAGACACAGCCGAGCCATTCGTGCTCGTGACGGTTGCGGCGCCACGGTTCACGCCCGAGATATCGGTGGCGGGCACGGCGGTGCCGCCATTCGATTGCGACCATGCGTCCGGCGTCGCGAGATTCAGCGGCGAGTTGACCAGGTTGTTCGCATAGCAGGCGGCCGTGACCTTGTCGGCGGGCGGACCATAGAAATCTGCGATGCTCGTCTGGATCGCGGTGTCGGTTGTATCGGAGGTGGCCTTCGTGATGATTGCGCCTTCGAAGAACTGGATCGGCGCGCCGCTGCCGTCGCCGCCTTCGCCGAGCGACAGTCCGCCTTGCCATTGCCCGTTGAATGCGTGACCCGCATCGCTGCCGAAGATCAGTGCTTCCGGCGGCGCCTGATCGTAGACCGATGTGAGCACGGTCTGCGAAGCGGAGCCGCCTTTGACCACGAAGAGATTCGACGCGGTCACGGGCGAGTACTTCGAAAGTACCGTGACGAACTTCTCTTTCGGCGGCTGTTGCGGACCGTACAGATAAACGCCTGCTTCCGCGTCGACGCCGGGCCAGTTGGTATCGAGCGCATTGCATACAGGGTCTTTTACGTTCGGCGCCTGGCTCGAATCGCCGTCGCAATAGCCGAACACCGCCGCGTTGCCATTCGAGAATGCGAGCGCGAACATTTCGCCTTCCACTTCGCCATGCGCATAGGTGCTCGGGTTCGCGCTGCTTTCCATGTTGCCGTAAGTGCCGCAGCACGTGGACGATTGGCTGTAGTGCGCACCGGCCACCATGTATTCGGCGATTTCGCTATCGCCGATGGACTGGTTCACCGTGCCGAACCGGTTGCGATACGCTTGTCCCGCCAATGTGCCCAGCGCCGGAATCTGCACGCCGTGCAGCGGCACGAAAGCGAGCTTGGCCGACGTACCCGGCAGCGCGGGCAGGTCGTTGCCGACCGACAGTTGCAGCGTCGGCGCTTGCGCGGTCAGCGCGGTCGGCGGCTGAAGCAGTTGCACGGTCAGCGTTCCGGACGTGCCGGGCAGCGTGATCGTCGCGAAGCCGTTGAGAACCGGAACCGTGGTCGTCTTGCCGCCGTTCGATATGTTCAGCGATTGCGTGCCGTCCGAATTGAGCGTGAGCGTCGCGGGCACGTTGCCGAATGCGCCGCCCTTGAGCGGTGCAACCAGATCGATCTGATCGTAGATGTACGTGACGGAGCAGGTCGTGTTGTTGCAGAACGGGCTCGTGCTGTTGACGTTGGCCGAACCGATCAGCGAACGATCGGCGCTGTGCGGCAGTGTGGCCGACGTATAGGGGTAAACGTTCAGCGTCGTGTTGTCGGACGCCCGTTGAATCTGGAACAGCGGACCCTTGTAGTTCTTCGTCAGCAGGCGGGTCACGCTATGAGCCGCCGAGCAGGGCGTGTTGGCGGTCGCGGCGGCGTCGCAGGGCAGCACGGTCGTGCTCGCCGAGTCGTCGACCGGTGTGCTGGCATTCGACTGGGCCGCCGCCGCGGCCGTCGCCGCTGACGAATCCACGCTCGCCGCATTGGCGACCGGAGATGCCGACGTGCCGCTATTGTCGCCGTTGCACGCGGCAAGCCCGGCGGTCATCGCCAACCAGACAGCAATTAATCCCATTCTTCTGGACATCATGAACTCCTCCTATGAAGCCGCTGATCAGGTTTGAATACTTAGTTATGCAGATCGTGATAAAGAATCGTTGCGGGTCGAACGGGTGTTCCCTGGAGTGGCCGCTTGTGTGCGGCGGGTTAGAGAGTGCGCGGCTGGGGTGGGGCCGCCGCCGGTCCATTGCGATGCAGCACGGATGTGCCTCGTAGCCAGGAAGCGCTGTCCCTTGTGAGGAAGCAAACGTTTGGCAGGTAATAATATTAGTCAATAATATTGATTTTACGGCTTGGGGTAATCCCGTATGCGTACTTAGTGGGATTGAGGCGGGGTTGAGGCGGGGATTGACGCTGGGCTGGATGCATGTCACCACGCGAGATGCGTCCGCGCGGGACTTTTCAAATTTATTACTAATATGATGATTTCATGAATTGCCGCGGGTGGCGGATTCGGTGCAGGGCAGGGCCAGCGCCACGGAGTACGCAGGCGGCGTTTCAATTCGCCGCTCTTTCCGCACAGGGAGTACTTCGATTCAATTCAGTTCAAGCCAACTCAATTCAATGGCCGGAAACAACGGCATCCTCTACTTCATACCGCTCGTTGCCGATCGAGATCAGGTTGATACCAGCGTTCTTTTGAGTCAGCGTGTTTCCCGGCATGGGCCGATCGCCCGCTTTCATAGCCGCGCCAAGCACGCGGCCGTTTGCGCCAAAGAGGATTGCGCGCGTATTGCCATCGGGCCAGTAGACAACGACAGTCGCCGATCGATCGCCATGACGCACGACTCCGAACTTGCACATGGTTTTCGTCTGCCCGGCGCCGCGCTCGCAGGGCAGCGTGCCGGTCGCACTGAAATGCGTGTCCTGCATCGACGCATGGCCGCTTCGATCATCGGAAGCGGACAGGCCTTCGGTTGAAATCGAAATCAGCGTCACGCCATCCGCTTCGCCCACCACGTGCGCGCGCCGATGATCGAGAATCGCGCGCGCGTCGTCGCTATGACGCGGACCCGGACAGCCGACGAGCATCGCCGTATGGTCGAGATAGTTCGCGGTGGCGGACGACTCGCCGAGTCTTCGGCACGCATCTCCCGCATGTGGATAGCCGTCGCCGAGAACCACGAATGACGAAGGCCACGCAAAATGCTTCGAGTCCGCCGCCGCGCTCGCGGAAGAACTGTTGCAGCTCAAAGCGATCGCCACGACCGCCGTCAGCATGGCGGCTGCAGGAAACGATCTGCTCGCGCATTTCATCGAAGTTCTCCTCGTGTCGTTCACCGCCGTGTTGCACCGCTCGCCAGCGCGGTCTGTGCCCGCTGCAACCACTCGCGGTTATGTTCCCGCGCGTGGCGCGGCCAGTGTCGTGCATCCTGAACGATTTCCGCGTACAGGCTCTCGGCGTGCTGGCGGTCCGCGTCGTCGGGTTGCACGGCCAGCCAGTCGGCGAACAGACAGCGCGGCGCGACGTCGCTTGCACAGGTGAGCGCCTGCTCGAAGGCCGCGCGCGTGCCCGGCGCACCGAGCGCGGCCAGCGTGCGCGCGTACAGAAGCGCCGGCTCGCCCTGATTGCGCGCCTGCGGATTGACCGAGAACAGATTCGCCAACGTCGCATCGGCGGCTGTGTAGTCGCTCAGCGCAAACTGCGAGCGCGCGAGGCCGAGCAGCAAAGCCGGATCGTTCGCGAAGGGACCGTTTGCCGCGGCCTGAAAATGTTCGAGCGCTTCGCGCGCATTGCCTGCGGCGAGCAACGCATCGCCGAGCCGCATACGATGCTGCACGGTCGGCGCGCGATCGAAAGCGGCACGGGCTTCACGCAGCGCGCGATTCGGATCGACGAATTGCGTAATAGCCTGCGTGGCGACGCGCGCACCGCGCGATTGCCGCAGACTCGGCAGATAGATCGCAAAGAAATAGACGATGCTGCCGAGCATCGGAAAAGCAAACAGAATGAAAAGCCAGTAAATGCCTTGTCCATTGCGCATCGCGTGTACGGCGAAAAAAATCGCAATGATGACGTGAAGACCAATTCCAAAAAAATAGGGCATATCGATTTCAACCTTCGAGCGTGAGGGAGCGTGAGCCGCACATGGCCGCGCTGATTTTACCGGGCAGTGTATTACAGCGCGGCTCACGCGTACTCCCTGCGGGCAATCCGGCTAATGCGGCTAACCCGTGCGCAGATACGCGAACAGCAACGACAGCGCCACGACGATGACGCCCGTCGCTACGACAAGGTGATTCGCCAATAGTCGACGCATCGCGACTCTCCTAAACGAAGCTGTAGCGTTCGGAATGATAGCGGGTACGCGGCACGTGCATTTCACCGAGCGCCGTTTCAATCGCGTCCATCATCGGGTCGGGCCCGCAGATGAAGTACTCGTGATCGGCGTAGCCAGGAGGCAGATGGCGGCGGAACATGTCGGCGTCGATGCGCCCGGTTTCGCCGCTCCAGCCCTCGGGCGGCTCCGACAGCACGTAGACGATGCGCAGATCGAGCCGCGCCTTGAGCGCATCCAGTTCCTCGCGGAAGGTCAGCGAGTCCCAGTTCTTGCCGCCATATAGCAGCACGAGCGGACGTGCATCGCCGCGATCGGCGAGCGTGCGGATCATGCTCATCATCGGCGTAATGCCGATACCGCCCGCGATCAGCACGTGCATGTCGGTCGGATGGCCGATCGTGAATGCGCCGTAGGGGCCGTCGAGATACACGCGTTGTCCGGCCGCTATGGTGCTCACCTTGCTCGTGAAATCGCCGAGATTGCGGATCGTCATTTCGACGCGGCCATTCGCGGCCTCGGCGCTCGACGAGAACGAGAAAGGATGGCCGGTAATCCTGAATGGACTGCCCCACACGGTGAGCCAACCGAATTGCCCCGGCTTGAAGTGGAAGCCCGCGTGGCCGTCGGGCTGCATGACGAGCGTCGTGGTGTCGCCGCGCTCGCTGCGCACCTCGGCGATGCGATAAGGCCGCCTCAACATGAAAAGCGGCTTGAAGAGCCGCACGTAGAGCAGCAGTGCGATCCAGAAGATCGTCATGCAGATCCACAGCGTGCGCTTGAGAGGATCGGCCAGATAGAAGCCCCAGCCGATCATGTGCAGCACGCCGCCGAAGATCGCAGCCAACGCGAGCACGATGTGCGACAGATGCCAGAGCTCGTAGGGGATTTTCAACTGCTTGCGCCACAGCGCCGTTATCACCAGCACGATCACCGAGCCGATCGACAGGAATGCGAACCACGCGCCCCACGGAACGTCGCGCAGCGACTCGGGCATTGCGAGCTTGTCGGAGCGGATCGCGAACAGAATCAACGGATGCACGACGACGAGGCCGACCGCGAGCAGCGAGACGCGGCGATGGAAATGGTAGATGACGTCCTCGCCCCAGGGCTCGGTCACGTGACGAAAGCGCGCGGTGAGGCCGAATTGCAGGCCCATCATCGCGAGGCCCGAGTAGCCGAGCGCCACCGAGAACTCGGTGCCGAAGTTGCGCGCGGGCGGCAGCGTGCCGGCGAGCAGCGCGAACAGCGGGGCGAGAATGAACAGCAGATAGATCGCGGACCAGACGGCCTTGCGCGCAAGATCGTGAGACTGCATGGATGCCTCTTTATTCGAGCGGCGAAACAGGCGGACGGCGCCCGAGCGTCATTCGCATCGCGTCAGACGCATGTAGTGAGCAGAAGCGCGGGTCCGAAGGTAATGACGGTCGCAACGAGTGCGGCGATCAACGTCCAGATGACGACGGTGTGCATGAACGAGCTGATGTGCTCGGGTCCTGGATCGCGGATCGCGGCGGCACGATAACGCCATAGCCAGCCGATCGCGATCAGATGCAGCAACAGCACGACCGCGAGGCTCACGCGCAACGGTCCGCTCGGCCACGCGAACGCGCAGCCGATCGCATGCAGCGCGTAGAGAATCACGAAAGCGAGGCACCAGATCGTGAAGCCGACGGCGAGCCACCACAAACGCCGCGGCGAAAGCGGACGCCCGTTCATGGCTTCGCTCCGAGCATGGCGACGAGGCTGGGCAGCGCGAGCACGAGGCCTAGCGCGATGATGCCGGTCGCGAGTGTGTAATCGAGCCACAGGCGCGTGAGGCGCAGGTCGGTCAGCCGTCGCGCGGAAATGAAGCCGGCGCCGAGGCGCAGCGCGTTGCTGACGAGGAACAGCAGCCCGATGCCCGCATGGATCGCGACATAGGTGAGCAGCGCCGCCGCCGTCGCACCGAGCGCGTGTTCACGCGGATTCGGCGTGACGCCGTTGATGAGCATGACATCGGCGACGAGCGCGACGACCAGCGCGAGGACCGTGAGCCCGATCGTGCCGTGCGGCTTGCGCTCCGCCGAGGCGGCGCGCAGCGAGCCGCGCGCCGCTGCCGCCGCGACTGCGAGCGCGACGATCGTGACGAGCGCGAGCAGACGGCTCGGCTGCGGCGTCACGGCGGCCGGCCAGTTCGGCGCGGCGATCCACAAGTAGAACGTGCCGAAGATGAGCGAGGTGAACAGCGTGCCGTTCGCGACCAGCGTGCAGATCAGCGCGAGCCACGACGGCGCGCCGGCCACCTCGGTATGCGGCGGCACGCTGACGCCGCGGCCGACCGGCAGCGCGCCGTAATCGCGCGCATGGCCGGCGCTTTGGCCCGCGTAGATGAAGAGGCCGAACGTCACGAACGCGAACGCGAGCGACGGCAGGTAGAACTTGAACAGCATCGCCAGCACCGCCGCGCAGGTGACGATCGCGGTAATGAGCGGCAGATAGGTCGCGCGCGGCAGCACGATCAACTGCTCCGGCTCGCCCGAGGTCATATGCACGCCGAGCGTTTCCTGCCAGCCGTTGCGCGTGAAGCCGAGATAGCCTTCGCCGCGCGCGAGCGAGGCCGCGAGCTGGTCCGGCGGGACGTTTTCGGTTTCGGCGTCGATGCGCGGGATCGACGCGAACGCATACGGCGCGGGCGGAATCGGCATCGCCCATTCGAGCGTGGTCGATTCCCACGGATTGCGCCGCACGCGCCGGCCGAACCGCAGTTGCACGAGAATGTCGATGGCGACGAGCGCGAAGCCGATCGTCATCACGAAGCTGCCCACCGACGACAGCAGATTGAGCCAGTTCCAGCCTTCGTCGCCGCTATAGGTGAAGATGCGCCGCGGCATGCCGAGCAGGCCGGTCAGGTGCATCATGAAGAAGGTCATGTTGAAGCCGATGAACACGAGCCAGAACGCCGGCACCGAGAGCTTATGCACGGCGGTGCGGCCGGTCAGCAGCGGCAGCCAGTAATAGAACGAGGCAAGCATCGGAAACGCGAGCGCGCCGGCCACCACGTAATGCATGTGCGCGACGACGAAGTAGGTGTCGTGTGCTTGCCAGTCGAACGGCACCATCGCGAGCATCACGCCGGTCAGCCCGCCCGCCGTGAACACGAAGAAGAAGCCGAAGATGTACAGCATCGGCACGTCCCAGCGCGGCCGTCCGTGCGACAGCGTGGCGAGCCACGCGAAGAACTGGATCGCCGTGGGCACCGCGACGATCGCGGAGCCCGCCGAGAAGAACGCGAGCGCGAGATGCGGAATGCCCACCGTGAACATATGGTGGACCCAGATGCCGAAGCTCAGGAACGCGAGCGCGATGATCGCGACGACAATAGCCTTGTAGCCGACGAGCCGCCTTCTCGCGAAGACCGGGATCATCGTCGAGAGCACGCCCGCCATCGGCAGGAAGATGATGTAGACGTCCGGGTGGCCGAACAGCCAGAACAGATGCTGCCAGAGCAGCGGGTCGCCGCCGCGGGTCGGGTCGAAGAACGGCAGGTTGAACGCGCGCTCCACTTCGAGCAGGATCGAGCCGAGAATCAGCGGCGGAAACGCGACGATCATCATCATCGCGGTCACGAGGATGTACCACGCGAAGATCGGCATGCGGTCGAGCGACATGCCCGGCGCGCGCATCTTGAGGATCGAGACGACGATCTCCATCGCGAGCGAGAGCGCGGAAATCTCGACGAACGTGATGCCGAGCAGCCACACGTCGGCATTGATTCCCGGTGTGTAGACGTTCGAGCTGAGCGGCGTGTACATGAACCAGCCGCCGTCCGGCGCGCTGCGCAAGATGAGCGAGACGGTCAGGATCGTGCCGCCGAACAGATAGCACCAGTAGCCGTACGCCGTGAGCCGTGGAAACGCGAAGTCGCGCGTGCCGAGAATTTTCGGCGTGAGGTAGACCGCGAAGCTCTCCACCATCGGAATCGCGAACAGGAACAGCATCATCGACCCATGCATCGTGAAGACCTGGTTGTAGGTCTCGACGTCCATGAAGGCGGCGTGCGGCGTCGCAAGTTGCACGCGTGTGAGCATGCCGAGAATCCCCGCGATCGCGAAGAACACGAACGAGGTAATCATCATGCGCATGCCGAGCACGCTATGGTTCACGGCGGCGAGCTTCTGCACGCCCGGCCCGGTGGCCCAGATCGCGGCGAGCTGGCGATGCAGCCGTAATGCGCTCATGCCCTGTGACTGCGGCTCGACGGGCACACTCATTTCTTCACCTCCCCGGTGGCGGCGGCGTTTCTGACGGCGGCGGAAAAGTCTTCGGGACGATCGACGATCACGGTGAAATGCATCCCCGCGTGGCCGATGCCGCAAAACTCGTTGCATTGCCCAGCGTATTCGCCCGGTTGATCGGCCTCGATGCGCAGACGGTTCTCATGACCGGGCAGCGCGTCGATCTTGCCGGCAAAGCGCGGAATCCAGAACGCGTGCACGACGTCCTTGCTGGTTACGACGATATCGACGGGCGTGCCCGCGGGCAGATGCAGCACGTTTTCTGTTTCGACGTTGCCCTCGTCCGGATAGCGGAAGGTCCAGCGCCATTGCTGCGCGATCGCCTCGATGCGCGCGGGCGCGTGCGCGCGCAGCGGCAGCAGCAGTTCACCCGCATAGAGCGCATAGCAGATCAGCGGGATCAGGATCACGGCGGGCAGCACGAGGCCGCCGAGCACGATCCAGCGCGCGGGCGACACGCGCGAGCCCCAGCCCGGATGGCGGATCACCATGTAGAACAGCACGAGCACCATCGCGAACAGCACTGCGGAGCCGGCGAGCATGACCCACCACAGCCCGGCGATCGACGCCGCCGCGGGCCCGGACGGCTCGAGCGTCGACAGCGGTCCGGCGCAGCCGGACAATGCCGCGAGCAATCCCGCTTGGAGCGCTACACGCAAGCAGCTATGATGGTTTGCACGATCACGCATTTGGCGCGAGGAACTTTCACCATGGCAAAGAAAGGCAATTCCGGATCCGAAGGCAGAAGCGAAGTGCTGCTGGAACTGCTGCGGCTCGATGCGGGTTCGGCCGTTGCGTTCGTCGGCCATCCGATTCACGTGATGATGGTGCATTTCCCGATTGCGTTCGTCGTCGCGACGTTGGGTGTCGACGTGATCTACTGGTGGTCGGGCGACCCGTTCTGGGTGCGCGCCGGCCTGTGGGCGGCCGGCTTCGCGTTCTGGAGCGGCGTGGCCGCGAGCTGCGTCGGCACGGCCGAGCTGCTGCTCGTGCGCGGCATCCGCCTCAGGGAAGCGAGCTGGTCCCATGCGGTCGCCGCGATGACGCTCGTCGCGATTGCAGGCGCGAACTGGGGCGTGCGGCTTCTCTACCCCGATCAGATCCTGCCGCATGGTCTCGCATTGTCGGCGCTCGCCTCGGTGATGACGGGCTTCGCCGGCTGGCATGGGGGCAAGCTCGTGTTCGATCATGGCGTGGGCATTCTCGTTTCGCCGAAGGAATGATGCAGCCAGCGGCCGAGTCCGCCGGGCTCGAACAGATGCGGGGCAATCAGGTTCGAGTCGATGTGCGGCTTGGCCAGCACGATCCAGATGATCGCGACGATCACGACGATATACGCGGCGCTCAGCACGATCAATGACACCCGGCTGAAACGGCCGTCGGGCAGAAACAGTTCATGCAGCACGAGTCCGGCCACGACGTGCAGCATCGCCATGATGCCGACCAGCACCATCTTCAGCGAAAACCATTCCACGAAGGTGGCCTGCAGGAAGATCAGCGCCGTGCCGCTTGCAATCGCCACGAAAGCGGCGGGCGAGGTCAGCTCCACGTAGACCATCCGCGTGATGCGGTGCAGGCGGTCGAGTTCGGCGCCGGCCGTCTGCGTGCCGCGCTGCCAGAACAGGAACGGCAAGACGATCAGGCCGCCCGACCAGAGCGCGATCGCGGCGAGATGAATGAATTTCAGAAGGGTCGTCACAGTGCGGGCTCTCTGACATGCAGGCCGGACCAGGCGAGCCGGAGTCCCGCCACGAGGTAAGGGATCATCGCGAGCACCCACATCAACAGCCCGGCGAGTTGCTGGTCGGCGAGCGGCGTGAGTCCCCACGCAGCCGTGGTCGCGAAATGCGCGACGTAGAGCGGCACCGGCGCGAACACGATCAACGCGCCGAGCAGACCCATGTGCCCGATCGTCGCGACGAGCGCCATCAGTGCGGCGCCAGTCGGCACCGACGGCGAGAAGATGCTGCGCCACATGAGCCATGCACTTCCGAGCAACGTGAGTTGCATCAGCCAGTAAGCCGGCACCGTGGAGAGTCCCCACGCATAGGGACCCGGCGCGTGCCAGAACCAGACGATGACCGCATGCGCGGCGACTACGGGCACGAGCGGCGGATGCACGAAGCGCGGTAATGGAAATGCAAGGGCAAGCAGCGGCGCGACAGCCGCGATCAGAATGATGTGGTGAGTCACGCGCGCCGAGAACAAGGCCGACGACAGCGCGCACAGCGGCGAGACGAATACGACGGCCATTAGCGCAATGGCTGCCCAGCCCGCTCGCGCATTGTTCGAGCGGCCGCTCGCGACCACGAATGCGAGGGCCGCAAGCGCAGCGAGCAACAGCGGATCTGTATTCCAGCGTAGCCACAGGCTGCCGGGAACGGCCGCGGGACCACAGTAGGCGACTAGAAAATACGGCATGGCGCGATATCTTCAGCTAGTCCAGATTCAGTACCTTGCATTGGCCGCACGTAAGAAGAAGCTGGAGAATTGTCGGGGACAACTGATGATCTTATGGATTGCTCGTGTACTGTAGCTCAAATAATCTGTTCGGGGTCGGCTATCTGGGCGTCACAGCCTTTCAGGGTGACAAAAGATTGTGAATTGTCACAAGCGGCATCGATTGCCGGTGACCGGGTTCTATGCGATGACGCCGATATGCATCCTGATGCTGCGGCGCAATAGTTCTGCGTTTATCGTATCCGGCGTAATATGGCCCAATCATGTGGCGGAGGTCCACCATGTTTCATGATCCCATTCAGATTCCGGCGATTATCGAATTGACGTTGCTCGCTATCGTGCTGATTGTCGTCAGCGTCGTTCGCGCGCGGCGGCGAAGGGAGCGGGCGCGCAATCGAGCGAATGCCGGAATGAACCAGTAGAGTGCGCCTGCCGGTTCTTTATAGCGGAGGGCGCTCCAGTTGGACCCATTGCTGCACGGCGGGCCTTTGCCATTGACGCCCGGCGTAGTCTTTCAATCTTTGCGGCACCGGATCGCCATTCAATACGAGTCGATTCAACATCAAAGCGAGGTCCGTGTCGGCAATGCACCACTCGCCGAAGAGATTCGGCGAACCGGCTGGAAGCAACGCCTCTGCTGCGGAGAACAGCTTTTGCGCGGCTTCCTCCGCAGCAGCGGAAAGCGGCGCGCCGCGCGATCCATAGAAGACAACCTCGGTGGAGCGCTCCTGCCGGATGGGCAGCAGGTCGCTGCGTAACCACGCCTGCACCTGGCGCGCCCGTGCGCGCAGATGCCGATCTCGCGGATAGACCGGTATTTCCGGAAAAGTCTCGTCGAGGTATTCGGTAATCGCAGACGATTCCGATAACGCGAAATCTTCATGCATTAGCGTTGGAACGCGCCGCGTCAATGATCTGGCTGCGTAGTCCGTTTCGTGATTCGCTCCATGCGCGAGATCGACGGTTGAGAGATCGAATGGCAGGCGCTTCTCGCGAAGCGTCACGAAAACGGACATGGCGTACGGGCTCGCAAATTGAGCATCCGTATAGAGATGCAGATGTGGCTGTTGCAAAGTACTCTCCGTCGTCGAGGTGTTTTTTCCCGGATCAGTTCCGGCTCAGGTTATTCGCGATCGTCCGGCCAGCATGCCATGAATGCATCGATGTCGACGCTGGTACGCCCGGGAGGCTTCCCAGCCGGCCTTCGAAAATTCTAAACACGGGGGGCTTCAAAAAAATAATTTAGCTGCTAAAATGGCGCCCCTCTGCCCAGGTGGCGAAATTGGTAGACGCACTATCTTGAGGGGGTAGCGCCGAAAGGCGTGTGGGTTCAAATCCCGCCCTGGGCACCAATAAGTATCTGATTTCTATAGATGCTCATTTTCGGCAGTGGCAGAAATCTAGTCTATTTACTCGCCGATTCGCCAGCTTTTTTGACAGCATTTCCTGTTGCGAACAAAGCGACGGCTTTCCATCCTGCATCTGGATCAGAACTCGAAATCCATCGGCCGTAATTGCGTCTGATCGACGTTGTATCCGAGTGCCCCATCTGATTTGCAATCCACATTTCTCGCTCACCCGCCGAAAGCGTCATCGACGCATACGTGTGGCGTGTCCGATATGGATTGCGGTGACGGACACTCGCGCGTTTTTGCACCTGTCCAGAACATAAGCTGCCAGAGATTCGCGAGTTGAGCATCACATGCGCACGCAATCACAGCCGCCTGCTCGACGGCATCAAGCGGATCCGTACGGTCGGCATCACGCGGAGGCTCGTTCCGCGTGAATTTGTTTTTGAGCCTGGCGCGTAGCGCCACACAGTTCCTTCTAGTTAGATGTCCTTGCACTTTCATGTATAGACGGCAGTGGCCGTCATGCAGGCCAGCTCACAGAACTTCTTGAGCGTCACGAAACGGATCATTGCGTCCCCTCTGTTCGCTTCGATTCGGTTTCCGTCCGCGGGAGAGTGCTTACTTTGCGGCCACTTCGCTGCAGTTGTAGTAATGTCCTCACGGGAACTATTGATTGATCGCCGGGGGCTCCGATGACCGAGGATCTGCAGTCGAAGATGCGCCCTCCGGATTCTCGTGGGAGGAAATCCCTCGACCTGGAGAGGGTGCTCATGACTGAGCGTCCGCGTGTGCGGCGTCTATGTCCGAGCGTTCAGTGCGCAACAAGCTCGATCTGCTCGAGCAAGCCGCTTGATCGTGAAGGGCAACCAGGCAATCGTCGCTGCATACATCGAACGTAGGAAGGAATGTCGGTTACGGAATATATAGAGAAACTGGCAAACTGGTAGAAATGAGTACCGTCCGCCTCATTCTGAAATATGAAACCTAGAACGGTTATCCACACTAAAAAGTGTTGGCATATTAAGGATTGCAGATAAATTCGTCTCTATCATGACATCACATCCTCAAGCAATGTTGGTACATGTAGCTAGAAGCGAATTTTCCGAGCAAAACTGGCTCGAAGTAGCAAATTGTGGGTAGTGCTTTTCCTTCCTGAAAATGCCCGCGTAGCGGGTATTTGCGGCACTTCTTTGGTTTTGACATTCATTTTGCCAATGTCTCTTTTTGGCAAGAGGGGGTGTGGGGGAGTCGACGGCGAAAAGTTATCCACGGGCCTACGTTGTATTCCCGCCCCTGCTCGCTGAGCACAGGATGCTCTATCCCGGCAGCCCCTCAGTCGACATCCATCCACGAAATCGGGTTCACGGTAGCGAATTCGGCTCCGGGCAACGCTGCTCGAATGAAAAATCTTCCCGCACTACTTCGAAGATGCAACGTATGAAACACTCCGAAGCCGGGGTTTGGATTGCGCTCTGACTTTGTAAAAGCTGCAGAGCCATTGGAGGCCGCGCAGGTACAAAATCGAGGGTAACAAGTTTGTCCGTTATATTGAGCGCCCCAGCCGTTTGCCACGCCCAAGCCGTTATCACTGCGTCCATTGACAACACGAGATTGTAGAGAAGCGCCTGGGAAGTGCAACGCGTCATCCGTCTCGGGGGCTCCAGCCCGTGATCTTGGAACAACGCTACGATATGTTTCGCATAAGAATCCGTCGTATCCGAGTAGAGCCATTCAGCGTCGACCAATTCCGCCAACGTCTTTGCTTTGGCAAGCGGGCTGTCGCGCCGAACAGCCAGGGTCGCTGGGACAGATGTCAGATCGATGTGATTAATCGACGCGTCGAGGAAAGAAGCCACAGGAGATGCGATCGCAATATCGAGTGTGCCGCTGCGTAAACCGTTTAATAACCCGGCAACCGGCAACTCAATGAATTCAACGCGAATTCTTGGCATTTCTTTGCGAAATCGGACATGCGCCTTCGGCAGTATCGTCACTGCAGCGAGGGGCATCAGGCCTACGGCAATTTTGCCTTCGAGGGAGCCACTTTCCTGGAGCATGTGCTCTTCGGCCCTCTCCAATTCAGAAACGATCAGTCTTGCGTGACGCAGCAGCGACTTGCCGCGCTGCGTGACAGTCACGCCGCTATTGGTTCGCGCTAACAACGCGACACCTACACCGGCTTCAAGATCGCGGATCGCTTGCGTTATCGCCGGCTGACTCAGGCAGAGAAATTTGGCAGCGCTGTTGATGCTGCCTAAATCGGCAATTGCGACCAACGCACGGAGTTGATGCAATTTCAGCGGCACGACAGGCCTCGGCGGTATAAGCATCGATTATAGGGATAGAAGTTTATCACTATTTTGCATGCGCCTGCCTTTCTATACTGCCCCCCAGTCTTCGAAAGCGGCGGCCCAAGAACACCAGCGGCGCCTAGAGCCGGAGTATCACCGCGCCAGCGCCGACTCCAGCAGAGAGACCAGATATGTCCAAGCGAATTGTTCGACAAAGACAGGGGAGCCGAAATGAAGAAGGTTATAGGCGCTATTGGGCTTGCATTAGTGGCTAGTACGGCTTGTGCGCAATCAACTGTGACGCTGGCCGGTGTAGTGGGGGGCGGACTGAGGTGGCAAAACGGCACGGCAGGCGGTTCGAAGCTGGCTTTCGCAGCAAATGACATCGCGCTGAGCGCGTTCATTCTCCAGGGAAAGGAGGATCTTGGCGGAGGGACGGAGGTGACGTTCTACCTTCGTAACACTTTCGATCCGGGCACCGGTGGGGTGTTTAACCCTGCGGTGCTTTTTTCTTCGACTGCCACCATAGGCTTGTCCACCCAATACGGCCAACTGACGTTTGGCAGGCAATTCAGCGCGTTTGAAGATTTCTATATCCAGATGGACCCAAGCAGCGCGCGCGGAAGCGCTCCGACCGTCCCTGGCGCATTTCTGGTTGGTAATTACTTCACCGGGGATGACTGGTTCAACAATACAGTGAAATACCGGGTGCAGATCGGCGGACTTGTATTTCGAACCAGCTATTCGTTCGGAGGCGTCGCAGGCAACACTCGGGCGGGCTCAAATTACTCGGCCTCCGCAGTGTATCAAGGCGGAATTTTTTCGGGCGGCGCGGCTTACGGACGGACGTACAACGCCGACGCGTCTCAATGGGCACAGACAGCCCAAATTGGCGGAACGGCCCAACTGGGTCCAGTCCGGCTTTATGCAAATTACTTGTCGCTAGCCGTGACCGGGGCGTCGGCGACGTCCCCTCAGCGCAGAAGCAAAATCCCGACAGTCGGCCTGGTGTATATGCCGACGCCGGCGGTCGCGCTAACAGCAGCATTTTACAACGATGTGGCGAGCAATCTTGGCAACGTCGCCGGTGCGAGCGGGCGTAAGGCTACGTCTTATGCGATTGCCGAATATTTTCTTTCGAAGCGGACCGAACTATACGCAGAAGTTGATCGAAACGGGTTTTCTGGCGCGTATAAGACCGATCCAGCCAACGTTCTAACCTTCAATTTACGCCCTGGCGCTAGCGCTTCGACCGGCGTAGCAGCCGGAATGGTGACACGCTTCTAGACGGCAACGAATTGATTAAGCGTCGAAGACAACTGACAAATAGATAACATTCCTTAATATGACACCAAACCCGCTTGCCTATCTTTTTTCGCCCAAGTCGGTCGCGATCCTCGGCATTTCTCCTCAACGTTCGCACGGCCAGTCGACCTTACTAAATCTGCATAAAGGCCGTTTCGAAGGTTCGATTTATCTAGTCCACCCGACCGCCAGTCTGTTTGAAGGCGAGAAGGTCTACGCTTCGCTCGACGCTCTGCCACAGGTTCCGGAATGCGTTGTTCTGGCAATTTCTGCAGAGAAGGCACTTGAACAACTTGAAGTGGCCGGACGTATGGGAGTCCGAGCAGCAGTAGTCTACGCGAGTGGATTCGCGGAGTCGAACCAGAACGGACAGCGGCGCGAGGCCGAACTGGTGGAAACCGCGAAACGTTTCGATATTCAACTCTGCGGTCCAAATTGCATGGGGCTCGTTGACTTCTATTCGGGGTTCTCCGCATACAGTGGATCCTGGCCTGAAATCGCTCATCGCGGCAGCGTGGCAATTCTCTCTCATTCCGGTTCCGGCTGCGTGGTTCTCGGTAATGCCGGAAGGTTTGGTGTGAGTCGTATGGCCTCCGTAGGCAACGGTTCTGTGCTGGATATGGCTGACTACCTTAATTTCCTTGCGGAAGATTCGGAAACCCGCGTCGTTGCCATGGTGGTTGAAACGTTGCGCAACCCCTCAGCGTTCAACGTGGCCGCTGAAAAGATGGCCCGCGCCGGAAAACGCATCGTCGCACTCAAGAACGGCCGTTCAACCAAAGGTGCTGCGGCGACCATAGCACACACCGGTGCGATTGCTGGTCCTCATGAAGCGTATGAAGAATTTTTCCGTGAATGCGGGGTTATCACTGTGGCTGATCTGGACGAACTCGTCGAGTCGACCGTGCTACTCGAGCAACTCTCGCGTCATCCGATCGGCACCGGAGTCGCGGTCATCGGTATCAGTGGCGGCGAGATGGCGATGGCCTGCGATCTCGCGGAAGACGTCGGATTGAGACTCTCCGATTTGACGCATGAAACCAAGATGGAAATCGAGCGCTTGATGCCGAACTTTGCATACGCATCAAATCCACTCGATGCCCGAACAGGTTCCTCCGATGTCTACGAGCAACTACTCTGTGTACTCGCGTCCGATCCGGAAGTTGCTCTGGTGGCAGTAGGCCAGGATAGTTCCCATACGCTAAGCGATAACCAGGTTCGGACATACGCCGGCGTCGCACGCGCGCTCACATCGGCTCTAGATAAAATCCAAAAGCCTATCGTGTTTTACAACAACACCAAAGAAAATGTTCATCCATTGATTGCCGCACCTCTTCGAGAATCCGGAGTTCCAATCTTGCTGGGTGCAAGAAACGGTCTGCTCGCAATCAGCAAGCTCATGCAGATGGCCGATCGTTCCATTGCCACGACGACGTCGAACCGTCCTCAACTTCAGGCGAATCCGCGCTGGATTCAGCGTTTTCAACTCCCAATGCCACCGACTGAACGGGAAGCGAAGGAATTTCTCGCCGAATGCGGTCTGCCGGTCATGAAGGAGGCATTCGCAGAAAATGCAAAACAATGCGCCGAACTAGCCGCCGAAATTGGTTTCCCTGTCGCTATCAAGATCGAATCGCCGGATATAGCACATAAAACAGAAGTCGGAGGCGTTGTACTGAATCTGACATCCGCCGCTGAGGTTTCCATTGCTTTCGAGGATATGCTCGCGACCGTAAAACACAACTGTCCCGATGCGAAGATCAATGGAGTGGTTGTCCAGGAAATGGTGTCCTCCGGTGTGGAGGTACTGGTCGGCCTTAGTCGGCAGGAGCCCTTTGGTCTTGCTTTGGCAATTGGATGGGGTGGCACCCAAGTGGAAATCCAGAACGATGTACGACTTATGCTGTTGCCGTGCTCGCGTGCGACCATCGTCGAGAAATTGGGCCAAACTCGCGTTGCAAAGCTGCTAAAAGGCTTTCGCGGAGCGCCGCCGGCTGACCAGGATGCTCTGATAGACGTAGCACTCAAGCTCTCGGAGATTGGTCGTGCGTATGGACATGTGATCGACGCGATCGATATCAATCCTGTCGCGGTGCTTCCCAAAGGAGACGGCGTCAGACTTTTGGATGTGCTGATCGAAACGCACGCTCAGAAAAAATAGCGCACATCGAATAATTTTTCGTTGAAACGGAGTGAACTGGGACATGGAAAATCGACGCGAACCGACTCTTGATTTGAGTCCGTACCTGGACGTCATTGGCAAGGAGCTTGAACAGCCTGAGCAGTTTAACTACGAGGTAACACGAGACAGCATTCGTCACTTCGCCCATTCAGTCGACGATTACAACGCACTCTATCTAGACGCTGACTTCGCATCGAGCACAAAGTGGAAGGGAATCATTGCGCCCCCAGGGTATCTAATGAGTCACGGCCATTCCGCTTGGATCATCCCGAGACTCCCGAAGCTTCAGGATCCAGAAGGCGGGGAGCTCAACCTCTTTGCTCACGCTGCCGACGACTGGACCTTCCTCAAACCGGCTCGGCCTGGGAATTTCATTCGATCTAGCAGCAGGTTGGCTAGTGCTGACCTGAAGTCAGGTCGCAAGATGGGAACTAGCGTTCTCCTCCGCCTTGAGACAGTTTTCTTCGACCAATATGGAGAAAAAATAGCGACTCGCGGAGGACAGTATTTCCTCATGAACTCTTCGCGTGGAGGACCAATAAATCAGTCTCCCTATCCACCACTTCCTGATGGTGGAACGCGAAACGTGATTCAGCCGACACGCTTTCCAGGTACGTTTTCCTTGCCTGCGGCCCGTCGGGATTCGCAACGATATTACGAAGACGTCAATGTGGGAGATGAGCTGCCTGTCCTCGAAATTCCTCCTGTGATGCTTCAGAATCTTGGTCGATTCAACGCGGCGACAATCGGGACTGGGGTGGACGAGGTGGGGGGCGAACATGATGGCATGCCGGATGCGTATGTCTTCGGTCATCTGCGAATCTCTTGGTTCGCACGCCTGATATTGAACTGGGCCGGCCCAAATTCGTGGATTCATCAGCTCACGCAGCGTAACCGCCAGTGGTTATTGATCGGCTTTAGGGCGTCCTGTGCCGGGGTTGTTAAGGCAAAAGGGATGACGGACGGCGAAGCTTGGATCGACATTGATCTCACGTGCGATTGCGAACTCGGCTTTGTAACGAACGTCGGGACCGCGCGAGTAGTCCTGCCGCTTAGACATAGCCGGTAACCTGGCTTCCTGAGTTGGAAATTCTCAACCAAACGTGCGTGATTTTGAACAAGGTTGGGCGCCGGACCGCTGTCAGTGCGCGTCACGCAAAATGGGACTCCCCGGCGCGGAAGCAGCGCCGGGGCAAATGCAATAGAGCTGGTGCCGACTCAACGTAAATGGCATTGGAGAGAGCGAAGATGAGTATCGCAGAAAGGTCATTGCGATTGCAGGTCGAGAAATGGCTTGTACCAACTGCTTCAACACCGGTTCGGGTAATCCGGTTCGGTCGCATGCGCTTGAATCAGAGCCGCTACGTGCGTGTCGAAGTATTACGGACTGCAGGCTGGGTAGGAATCTTTTTTTTCCGACACGGCAACGGCAGATGGTGCGTATTCCCACCGGAGACAGAACGCCTGGCGATGCATGCTTACTAGAGCGCGGTGTTACATGACCCGGTAGCGGTGACTGTGCACAAGGCGGAAACCGGATACGTCAACGAATTTCGAACTCTCCAGCTTGGGACTGCTGCAGAGCGCCTGACGCATCGACGGGGAATTTTCGCTTCAACAGACCGGGTCCGTAGTCACGGTAGGTCTGGCTGTTGTGCAGTCATTTGCCCTTCATGTCGTTCGTACCCTTCTGGACGTCCAGTAGCATTGGGGGTCTGCCATTGAAATGGTTACCTGATAAAGTGGTTAAGAGTCTTATGCAGGGTAAATGGGCAATCACCTCGCGAAAAGAATTGATTGTTTTAACAGGTTGGAGGAAGTGATCCAGACGCAGTGCGGTATTAGCTTGCCCATCGCCGCTCGCGCGCGGTCGGATGTGAAATAGTGGCTTGATCGGAAGCGACAACGCCAAGATGCCACCCCCAGTTCAAAGGAAATTTATGACCACTGTCGCTGACGCGGAGCGCCGTACGCCAACATTTACTACGATTGCAGCAATCACGGTAGGCAATGGCCTAGAGTTCTTCGATTTTACTGTCTATTCATTTTTTGCAGTACTTATTGGTAGTTCGTTTTTCCCTGCGAAAGATCCCGTTGTAAGCTTGATGCTGGCTGTGGGCAGCTACGGAATCGCATTTGTGGCGCGTCCTATCGGTGGGGTCATTCTTGGTCTATACGCTGACCGTGCCGGTCGCAAACCGGCCATGACATTAACCCTTCTGTCGATGGCGGGCGGGTCCTTGGGAGTGGCGCTGGCGCCTACCTATGCACAGATTGGAGTGTTCGCACCTATCTGGCTCGTCTGCGCACGACTATTGCAGGGTTTTGCACTCGGTGGCGAGGTGGGCGCCTCGACCTCACTCTTGCTTGAGTATGCTGGTGACCGAGATCGCGGCTACTACGGAAGTTGGCAGCTTTTCAGCCAAGGGTTGAGTGCGCTTGCAGGCGCCGGCGTTGCGGTATTGTTGACCAACGCACTTTCGCACGACCAACTCTACGCTTGGGGTTGGCGTATTCCGTTCGCCATCGGCGTAGCAATGGTCCCGCTCGGAATCTACATTCGACGTCATCTCAATGAGACGCTGATGCCGAAGGCGCGGAATTCGAGCAATATGGCTACCCTCGCAGAGGTGTTCAAGGCGAACGGTGAACTGGTCTGGTCGTGTTTGTTGCTGATGGGCGGCAGTACGATAACCACCTACGTAGTCGTCTTCTACCTTCCCACGTACGCCACCCAATTTCTTGAAATGCCGCTGTCGGTCGCGCTTTGGGCAGGCGTCACTGCCTCGGCCGTAAGCGTAGCGACGTCAACCTATGCGGGGATTTTATCGGATCGGATTGGCCGCAAGCGGACCGTCCTGTGGTCACGATTTGCCCTCGCGATATCGGTCCTCCCGGGCTTCATGCTGTTGGAAGCGTATCGTTCCCCGGCCGCATTGATCTGCGTGGTCGCGGCGTTGTCGTTCCTGGTCGTGTTGCAGGCGGTGCCAGTGTTTGTGATGATCACGGAGATGTTCCCGAGCCGAATCCGAGCGACGTCGCTTTCGATCGTCTTTGGACTTGGAGTCGCGGTTTTCGGCGGAACCGCCCAAGTCGTCGCGACATGGCTCATCAGCGCCACAGGCAGTCATATCGCGCCCGCGTGGTACTTGATCGTCGCTACGCTGATTTCGACTATTCCGCTGCTATGGCTCACGGAAACGGCGGACAAGCGATGTTAATGGAATCACGTTGTGATGCATTCGCGAGCGCCATATCAACGCTCGCCATCGCCGTTTTAAATCTTCTTTAGATAGAAAAGACACGGATGACGGTGGAGGGTTACTTGAAGTGAGAATCACGCGGCCTGATCACTGTTGGATCACATATCCTAGAAGCTGCGGCGAAATTAAGTTCTAGGCCTGCTTACTTTCCGACTTGGTGTTGACTTCGTGTCTTGTTTTTTCCAACAGGAAGCGATGCTTAAAGAACTCATCGACGACGAATTGTGGTTACGAGAACGACGGCAGTTGGGAGCACACAACAGGGCAATCGATGCCATCGCTGCGACGGCAAGCTGTCGCGTTCCATAAGAAATTTGGACGTGAGTTTTCACCTAAGCCGTGGGGACACACTACAGCCTCGTTTCTTGACGAACTGAAGTGCCTCCTGAGCAAGTAGCATCCACCACCACACCCGGACGGTTTCACGCCGTCCGGTACACCGAAGAAATGACTTCCTGCCACCCAGGCAATGAGCGCCGCCTCAGGCATCACCCTCTCCACGCGTCCCCATCCGGAAACGCATGTTTCTCAAGCGACTCCGCAAACATCTCGATGCTATACCCAGGTCTTTGCGGCGGCATATAACGGCCATTGCGGATCACCACCGGATCGACGAAATGCTCGTGTAGATGATCGACGTATTCGAGCACGCGATTCTCGAGCGATCCCGACACGCAGATATAGTCGAACAGCGAAATATGCTGCACGTACTCGCACAATCCGACGCCGCCCGCATGCGGACACACGGGCACGCCGAACTTCGCGGCCATCAGCAGCACGACGATCACTTCGTTGAGTCCGCCGAGCCGGCAACTGTCGACCTGGCAGAAGTCGATCGCTTCCGCTTGCAATAGCTGCTTGAACATCACGCGGTTGTGGCAGTGCTCGCCCGTCGCGACGCCGATCGAGCCGAGCCGCCTGCGAATGGCCGCGTGGCCGAGAATGTCGTCGGGACTCGTGGGCTCTTCGATCCACCACGGGTCGAATTCCGCGAGGCGCCGCATGTTCGCGACCGCTTCGTCGACGTCCCATACCTGGTTCGCGTCCATCATCAGCTTGAGGTTCTCGCCGATTTCTTCGCGCAGAATGCGTGCGCGCCGTACATCTTCGTCGAGATCGCCGCCGACCTTCTGCTTGAAATGCGTCCAGCCCTGCGCAACGCCTTCACGTGCGAGGCGGCGGATCTTTTCGTCGTCGTAACCGAGCCAGCCGGCGGAAGTCGTGTATGCGGGGTAGCCGTGCGCGACCATTTCCTTTTCGCGCTCGCCTTTGGTTTTTGCGTGGCGGTGCAGCATGGCGAGTGCTTCATAAGGCGTGATCGCATCCGTCACGTAGCGAAAGTCGAGACAGCGCACGAGTTCTTCCGGACTCATGTCGACGAGCAGCTTCCACACGGGCTTACCGGCAGCTTTCGCCCACAGGTCCCACACGGCATTCACGACCGCCGCGGTAGCCAGATGAATCGCGCCTTTATCGGGGCCGATCCAGCGCAATTGGCTATCGGACGTAAACGCGCGCCAGAAAGCGCCCATATTCGCGGCGATATCTTCGAGCCTCTTGCCGACGATGAGCGGCGTCAACGCATTGACCGCCGTCACGCAGATTTCGTTGCCGCGCCCAATCGTAAACGTGAGGCCGTGACCCGCGAGACCCGGCGAGTCGGTTTCGAGCGTGACGTAAGTGGCGGAGTAGTCCGGCGCGGCATTCATCGCGTCGGAGCCGTCCAGTGAACGTGAAGTGGGAAACCGGATGTCCCGAACGGACAGCCTTGTGATCGTGGTCATCTGAGCACCCTCCGGGAGCGATGGCTATCGGCTTTGCCTGCAAGCGCAGACTGATCGGCTTCTTGCGCAGGTCGGCGCGCGCACTACTCATACGCGTACGGATGCATGACGGCAGATGTGCCGGGCCGGGTTGGTCAGGCCGGGGGTGCCAGGCATTTGTACGCGTTGACAACGCGTGATTCACTTCCTAGCATGCTAGCATGTCCTATCGAAATCAAGGGCGTCGTGAATTCCTCAGCCGATCCAGAGATTGCCGCCGTTAATCCTTATGTCGCACTGCAAAAGATCAGAGGCGGCGAGCGCGGCAGCCTGACCGACGCGGTGGAAGCGGCGTTGAGAGAAGCGATTCTGACGTTGGCGTTGGAACCCGGCATGATGATCGACAAGATGGCGGTCTGCGAACGGATGGGCGTTTCGCGCTTTCCCGTTTCGTCCGCGTTGGCGAGGCTTGCGCATGCGGGCCTCGTCGAGGTGTTGCCGCAGCGCGGCACGCGCGTCAAGCCGATCGCGCTCGACGACATTCGCCAGCATCTGTTTATCCGCAGCGCACTGGAAGTCGAAACGGTGCGCGGCGTCGCACTGATGCGGGATCGGGCAACGCTCGATGCATTGGCAGTCAATCTCGACAAGCAGCGCAGTCTGGCTGGAAACGGCGAACGTCTTGCGTTTCATGTACTCGACTTGGCTTTTCATGAAATCCTGCTCGATGCGGTGAAGCTGCCGCGTGTGAAGGAAATCGTCGCGGTGTCGCGCAATGCATTGGACCGCGCGCGGCAATTGCTGGCGAGTCCCGAGCGGCTCGTGCATACGCTGGAGGAGCACGAAAAGATCTTCAAGGCCATTAGCGCCGGCAACGGCGATGCGGCTGCGAAAGCGATGCACGATCATCTCGATCAGGTGGTCGCGGAGTTGCATCGGTCCGCGAAAGCAAGGCCGGATCTTTTCGAGCCGTAATGAAAGCCACAGTGAAAGCCGTTTTGAAGGCCATCTTGAGGGCCGCAACGAAAGCGCTGGTGATACAGGCCGCTGTTGGCAGATCCGCACCATGAACCCACTCATTTCCGTCAACAAGCTCTGCAAAAGTTTTCCCGGCGTAAGAGCGCTTCATGACGTTCGCTTCGAACTCATGGCCGGCGAGGTCCATGCATTGATGGGCGAGAACGGCGCGGGCAAGTCGACGCTGATGAAAATTCTCGCCGGGGTCTATACGCGCGACTCGGGTGAAATTCTCTACGACGGCCAGCCGGTCGACTTTCAGAGTCCGCGCGACGCGCAGGCGGTGGGCATCGGCATCATTCATCAGGAACTGCAACTGATGAATCATCTGAGCGTCGCGCAAAACATTTTCATTGGCCGCGAGCCGCGCAAGCATCTCGGCCTCTTTCTCGACGAAGACAAACTCAACGCGCAGGCACGCGAGATCCTTGCGCGCATGCACGTGAAGCTCGATCCGCGCACGATGGTCGGCACGCTGACCGTGGCGAGCCAGCAGATGGTCGAGATTGCGAAGGCACTGTCTTTCGATTCGCGCGTGCTCATCATGGACGAGCCCACGTCCGCGCTCAACGATGCCGAGATCGCCGAGCTGTTCCGCATCATCCGGCAATTGAGGGAGCGCGGTGTCGGCATCGTCTACATCTCGCACAAGATGGATGAGTTGAAGCAGATCACCGATCGCGTCACCGTGATGCGCGACGGCGAATATGTGGCGACCGTTCCGACCGAAGGCACGAGCGTCGAAACGATCATCGGCATGATGGTTGGGCGAACGCTGAGCGACATAACGCCCATCGGGCATGCTCCGGCGAGGGGCGGCGTCGCGCTCGAAGTGAGAAATCTCGTCGCGGGTCCGCTCGTGCGCGACGTGAGTTTCGAGTTGCGCCAGGGCGAAATACTCGGCTTTGCCGGTTTGATGGGCGCGGGCCGCACGGAAGTCGCGCGCGCGGTGTTCGGCGCCGATCCGGTCGAATCGGGCGAGATTCTCGTGAAAGGCGTGAAAGCGTCGATCAAAAAGCCGAGCGATGCCGTAAAGCGCGGCATCGGTTATCTGTCGGAAGACCGCAAGCGCTTTGGCCTCGCCACCGGCATGGACGTCGAATCGAACATCGTGATGTCCGATCTCGGCAAGTTCCTGTCATTCAATATGTTTCTGCGCCGCGCCCAGATACGCAAACGGGCACAGCATTTCATCAGCCTGCTCGCGATTCGCACGCCCTCCGCGACGCAGCAGGTGCGGCTTCTGTCAGGCGGCAATCAGCAGAAGATCGTGATTGCGAAATGGCTCGAACGCGACTGCGACGTGTTGTTCTTCGACGAGCCGACGCGCGGCATCGACGTCGGCGCGAAAAGCGAAATCTACAAGCTGCTGCGCTCGCTGGCCGCGCAGGGCAAGGCGATCGTGATGATCTCGTCGGAATTGCCTGAAATCCTGCGCATGAGCGATCGCATCGTCGTGATGTGCGAAGGCCGCATTACCGGCGAGCTCTCCGCGAGCGAAGCGACGCAGGAGCGCATCATGCATCTCGCGACGCAGCGCGAAACCCTGAAAGCGGCACAAGCCTGAAGAGGTCCACGACATGACATTGCGAACGGATACCGCGGCGCTGGATAACGAAAGCCGTGTTTCCAGCCTGAGAACCCGCATCTTCGCGCCGACCGCGATGCAAAAGCTGCTCGCGTTCGCGAGCCTGATTCTGCTGCTGGTTTTCTTCAGCTTCGCGTCGCCCGCTTTCATGCAGATGGACAACATCCTCGGCATTCTGCAGGCAACCGCGGTGAACGGCGTACTGGCGATTGCCGCCACGTTCGTGATTATCACGGGCGGCATCGATCTTTCGGTCGGCACGTTGATGACTTTCACAGCCGTCATTTGTGGCGTGTTTCTCACCTATTGGCACCTGCCGATGTGGACCGGCGTACTCGCGGCCATTGCCGCCGGCGCGGTCTGCGGCACCGTTTCGGGCACGCTGGTCGCAAAAATGAAGATCCCGCCGTTCATCGCAACGCTCGGCATGATGATGCTGTTGAAAGGACTTTCGCTCGTCGTGTCGGCGGACAAGCCGATCTATTTCACCGACACGGAGAACTTCTATCGTATTTCGCAGGATTCGCTGATCGGCTATCTGTTGCCGAGCGTGCCGATTCCGAATGCCGTGCTGATTCTGTTCTTACTTGCAATTGTGAGTTCGATCACGCTCAATCGCACGGCACTCGGCCGCTATACGTTCGCACTCGGCAGCAATGAAGAGGCGGTGAGGCTTTCCGGCGTCAACGTCGACCGATGGAAGATCGCGATTTATGGCGTGGGCGGCGCGATTTGCGGCATTGCGGGCTTGCTGATCGCGTCGCGTCTCAATTCGGCGCAGCCGGCGCTCGGCCAGGGTTATGAGCTCGATGCGATCGCCGCGGTCGTGATCGGCGGCACTTCGCTGAGCGGCGGCTCGGGCACGATTCTCGGCACGATCATCGGCGCTTTCATCATGAGCGTGCTGACC
This sequence comes from Paraburkholderia susongensis, assembly GCF_900177725.1. Classification (GTDB taxonomy): domain Bacteria; phylum Pseudomonadota; class Gammaproteobacteria; order Burkholderiales; family Burkholderiaceae; genus Paraburkholderia; species Paraburkholderia susongensis. The sequence continues at coordinate 175,502 of NZ_FXAT01000007.1, forward strand.
AACGGGCTGCGCATCATGTCGGTCGCGCAGGAATGGCAGATCGTCGTGACGGGCCTCATCATTATTCTCGCGGTCTATGCGGACATCCTGCGGCGCAGCAGGAGAAGCTGAGGCGCAGATAGACGAAACGCGGAAGAAACGCAGAAGAAACATAGAGGCAGTAAGCAAGGAGCAAAAACGCAGAAGCAAAAAAGGCAGAAGCAAAAAACGCAGGAGCAGGAGAGAGGGAAGCTCACGGAGGCTCCCTCAACGGTGGCAGGTTGATAGCCCATCCTTAGGAGGAGGCCCCATGTTGAAGAGAAAACTAATCGGTATCGTGGTCGGTGTCGGCACGCTCGTCGGTGGAAGCTGTCTCGCGTATGCGGAAGAGCCTTATATTCCGCTCATCTCGAAGGGCTTTCAGCACCAGTTCTGGCAAGCCGTGAAATCGGGCGCGGAGCAGTCCGCGAAAGCGAACAACGTCAGGATCACGTTCGAGGGACCGGAAACGGAAGCGATGGTCGACAAGCAGATCGACATGCTCTCGGCCGCGCTCGCGAAGAAGCCGCAGGCGCTCGGGATTGCGGCGCTCGACAGCAAGGCCGCGATCCCGCTGCTCAAGCGCGCGCAGAACGAGAAGATTCCGGTGATCGCATTCGACTCAGGCGTCGACAGCGATATTCCGCTCACCACTTGCGCAACCGACAACATCGCCGCCGCAGCGCTCGCCGCCGACAAGATGGCCGATCTGATCGGCAATGCAGGAGAGGTCGGCGTGATCGTGCACGACCAGACGAGCCGCACCGGTGTCGATCGACGTGATGGTTTTGTGAACCAGATCAAGTCGAAGCATCCGAACATCAAGATCGTCTCCGTGCAATACGGCGCTGGCGATCACCTGAAGTCCGCGGAAATCGCCAAGGCGATGATTCAGGCGAATCCGAACCTGAAAGGCATTTTCGGCGCGAATGAAGGTTCGGCGGAAGGCGCCGCGATCGGCGTCAGGGAGTCGGGCAAGAAACTCGTGCTGGTCGGCTTCGACTCCGGCAAGGAGCAGAAAGACAACATCATGTCGGGCCTGATGGCGGGCGCCATTACGCAGAACCCGGTCGGCATCGGCAAATGCGTGGTCGATTCGGCAGTGAAGGCGCTGCATGGCGAAAAGCTGCCGAAGAGAATCGACACGGGTTTTTACTGGTACGACAAGACCAACATGAACGATCCGAAGATTGCGGCCGTGCTGTACGATTGAGCGACGTAGCCGGCGAAGTCGTGCAATTCGTGCAAGAGGAAGAGCGATGCTCTTCCTCTTTTTATTTGGCGCTCGCCATGTCCGTCATTCGTCATGTCCGTATCGCGTCTCGCGCAAATCCTGTTGCGCCGCGCCAAACGTTTGCGCGAGCGCTCGTGTCTCGCATCGAGTCACTGCGCAGGCGGGCCGATTGTGCGGCGCTTTAAATCTGCGCTCATGCCAGTCATTTCCCCGCCATTTCCCGAATTAATCTGATATTTTACGTTTGTGTAATTACCGCACCGCACGGTTGTGCAGACCCCCTAACAGATGCGCAGGTCATGGCTTTTACCGAACCAAGGTCTCCATTTTTCAAGTGGGTCGTGTCTTCCGCTCAAAACCTGAGCCCAGACAACCGGCAAATCTTGCTTGCCAATCTGTTTACGCGAACCGCTTCGATCATATTCGCGTCGGTCTGCGAAATCAGCGTTTGCGCCACCGCGTACTATCTTTATCCGATTCCTCTCTACGCTGCCTGGGGCATTGCCGTCGTTGCCTTGCTGATCGCGCGGCTCGTGCTGATCTGGCTGTGCCGCACGCGCAGCGCGCAAGGCGAGCCCACGCCGACTTCCGCGTTTCTGCTCGCGAGTCTGCTGTGGAGCATGCTGTTCGGCATCGGCACGTTGCTGTGCAATATCAGCGGAAATTCCACGCTTTTTCTGCTCGGCAATGTTTGCGCGGTCGGTGTGATCGGCGGATTGGCTGGCCGCAATGCCGGTACGCCGCGCCTCGCGCTATTGCAGATCGTCTTTATTCTCGGCTTCCTGAGTCTGGGCGCGGCGCTCTCGCCGGGCAACGGCAAGCTCGTGCTGCTGTTTCAGGTGCCGTTTTGCGCGGCCGGCTTTTTCACGGTGGCGTTGCGCAGCAACCGCGACACCGTCGCGTTGCTGCTTGCGCGTGAAAACAGCCATCGCCTCGCCCGCCAGGACAGCCTTACCGGCTTGCCCAATCGCGCGCGCCTCAGCGAACTGCTGCTCGAGCGCACCGGCAAGGGCTCGCCGCGCCAGGACCAGGCGTTTGCGGTTCTGTTGATCGACCTGGACGGCTTCAAGGCGATCAACGATAGTCTCGGCCACGCGGCGGGCGACCAGATTCTTCAGGAAGCGGCGACCCGCCTGCGCGATCTGCTGCCGGACGGCGACCAGGTCGGCCGGCTCTCGGGCGACGAGTTCGTTGTGATTGCGGACGGCGCCGCGCAGATTCGCGACCTGCACGTGCTGGCCGATCGTATCGTCAGAACGCTGGCGCGGCCGTTCACGTTGAGCGACGCGCTCGTGCATATCGGCGCGAGCGTCGGCATTGCGCTCTATCCCGAGCACGCGAAAACGGGACCGCAACTGCTGATTTGCGCCGACCGCGCGTTGTATGCGGTCAAGCGCAGCGGCAAGAGCGCATTCACGATCTTCAATAAGGAGCAGCACGTTCCCGACGAAAGTCTGAGCCTGCTGCGCAGCGACCTCGAAGGCGCGTTGAGATCGCTTAGTGGTTTGCGCATGGAGTATCAGCCGATCGTCGATCTGGGCACCGGCGCGGTGACCGGCCGCGAGGCGCTGATTCGCTGGACGCATCCGACGCGCGGCGAGTTGTCTCCGTCAGCGTTCATTCCGACCGCCGAGCGCACCGGGCTCATCCTCGCACTGGGCGAATGGGTGCTGCTGCAATCGTGCACGGAAGCCGCGACCTGGCGCGACAAGGTGATCGTCGCGGTCAACGTGTCGCCGGTGCAATTGCGCGAGGAATCGTTTGCGTCGACGGTATCGAGCGTACTCCGCAAAACGAAGCTGCCGCCGGCGCGGCTCAATCTCGAAGTCACGGAAACGGCCTTGTTGAACGACGATGCGGTGACCCGCCGCAATATTGCCAAGCTGCGCACGCTCGGCATCGGGCTTGCTCTCGACGATTTCGGCACCGGCTTCTCGACGATGTCGACACTCGTGCGCTTCTCGTTCGACAAGCTCAAGATCGACAGTTCGTTCGTCAAGGAGTCCGTACATGGGCGCGAATCGGCGGCCGTGGTGCGCGGCATCGTCGCGCTCGCGCGCGAGATCGGCATGCCGACCACAGCCGAAGGCATCGAAACCCAGGAGCAACTGGATTTCGTGCGCGTATGCGGATGCACGCACGCGCAGGGCTATCTGCTCGGCAAGCCGGTGCGTAGCGATGAAATCGACCAGAGCGAGGCAGCGCCCGACACGCGTATCACCGCGCCGGTGACCGACAAGACCGAGAGCGCCGGCTCCTGAAATTCGCCACCGGAGACTGACATGTCTTCTCCATTGCAATTCCAGCTCAGAATCACGGCGTCGCGCGAATTGGCGCAGACGTTGCGCGCGGATCCTTCCTGCGCGTCATATGCGGCGCTGCGTGAAATTCTGCGCACCCACAACGCTGCGCTCAAGTGTCAGTTCGATGCGTTCGCGGACTACGTGAGCGAAGCAGAAAGACAGGGCACCGAGAACTATCCGCTTTACCAGTGGACGCGGCAAACGATCGAGAACCCGGAAAAGAAGGCGAAGTATCTGCAATCGTTCACGGTCTATGTGAACGGCGACGAGGTGTACGACAAGGACGTCGCGGATGCGCTGGAGATCGGGCTGTCGAAACTGGTCGGCGCGAATGGAATCGTCCGCGTTTCGCGCTTCGATACGAATCCGGCCAACAATCCGCAGCCGCCCGCAAGCTAACGAATGAGTTACACCGGTCCCGCCGCGCCACCGTCAAGTCGCTTAACATTTGGCGACACGGCGCCCGCTTCGTGAGAGGATGCAATTTCACTTATCTTTGTGGGAGGCGATATGGGACTGCTGGACGAAGTGGGCAAAATTGCAGGTGCGGTTGCGGCCGTTGAAACAGCGGAAAAAGTCGATCCGGAAGCAGGTCTTCTGACGAAAGGCGTCGCCGCCATTGCCGGTTTCGAAGGCGCGGGCAAGCTGGAGTCGTTGGTCGAAAAGAAAGAAGAAGACAAGCAGGACGACGCCGATAACGCTCAAGCCGCTGACGATACGAGTTCGCAAACCTGAGTGGATCCAGGGTTGCCGGCTGCATGCGTGAGACCTGATCGCATCGTGCGCCGGCAACTTTGCACTGTTTCCGGCGGCTTCATTCAACGGCTGCGCCGTTACGAATTTTTCATAATGCCTTCATGTTTATCGAAGCGAGCTTTCGTTTCGGTATCCGATGCTTCGATCCGCCTCGATCTGTTTTCATTCATTTGCCTTTCATGATCGCCGCGTGACGGGCACATCAATCCGCTTTCTGTTCATCCGATGTTTTCATCTGGCTGTCATCGCTGCCCGGCTACGATCGCTCGGCACATCCGTGCGCGCTCGCGCCACGGCGCGTTGTTTTGCGCTGGCGTTCTTCCACCACCTCAAGAACAACACCGGACATGTCGAACAGAAAAACCATCAAGGCAACGCCCGCCGATGAGCATGGCGCATCCATCGTCTCGCGCCGAGGGTTTCTGAAGTTCGCTGGCGCATCGAGCCTCGCGACAGCCGCGGGCGCGCTCTCATCCACCGCGCGCGGCGCAAACGGCGGCGCACCCGACGGCACGCCTGAGCAGATTCACCTGACCTGGGGCAACGACCCGACGAGCGAAGTCACGGTGTCGTGGTCCTCGCCCGCGGCTGCGGCGAATCCGCAGGTGCGCGTGAGCGGCATCGACGGCTCGGCGAGAGAACGGCACACGGTTCACGCGGTGCAGAGCACCTACACCGACGGCATCAACGGCGAAGTCGTGTTCAATTATCACGCGCGCTTGCGCGGCCTGAAGGCCGGCACGAACTACCAGTACGAAGTGACGGCCGACAACGACAGCAACGCGTCGCAGCCTTTCACCGCGAGTTTCCGCACGGCGCCGCACGGCCGCGCGCCGTTTCGCTGGACGAGCTATGGCGACCTCGCGACGCCGAATACGAACTGGGTGCTGTCGTCGCCGCAAAGCCGCTTCGCGGTGCAGGCGGTCGAGCGCTTTCAGCCGCTGTTCCATCTGCTCAACGGCGACCTCTGCTACGCGAATCTGAATCCGACGCAGCAGCCCGAGGTGTGGCGCGATTTCGGCAACAACGCGCAGACGTCGGCATCGCAACGGCCGTGGATGCCGTGCCCCGGTAACCACGAACTCGAATTCAACAACGGCGAGCAGGGGCTCGCGTCATATCTGTCGCGCTATACGCTGCCGGACAATCACACGCGGTTTCCGGGCCGCTGGTACAGCTTTCGCGTCGGCTCGGTACTGTTCGTTTCGCTCGATGCGGACGATGTCGTCTATCAGGACGCCGCCGCGTTCGTCGCCGGTCCCGCGCCGCTGACGCCGGTCGCGAGCACCGGCCATGCGCCGATCCCGCCGGGCACTTCGCTCTACGTGCGCGGCTATAGCAACGGCGAGCAGACGCGCTGGCTCGAAAACGTATTGCAGCGCGCCGCGCATGACGAAGACGTGGACTGGATCATCGTGCAGATGCATCAGGACGCGCTCAGTTCGTCGAAGACGGGCAACGGTTCGGACAAGGGCATTCGCGAGGCGTGGCTGCCGCTCTTCGATCGCTATGGCGTGGACCTCGTGCTGTGCGGTCACGATCACGACTATGAACGCAGCTATCCGGTACGCGGTTGCAATCACAACAAGGGCACCGACATCGCGACGGGCCGCCCGGTCGATACCTTGCAGCCGAAGCCGGTCATGTCGGCGGTGTCGGCCGGTGCGTCGACGTTCGATACGAGCCACGGCACGATCCACCTGATTCTCGGCGGCGGCGGCACGAGTGCGCCGCTCGACGTGTATGGCGTGGATGCCGGCACGGGCCTGCCGCAGGCGCGTATTTTCACGAAACCCAATCGCCCGGTTCCGTCGACGACGGCAGGCACGTTCGTGCGCGCGAACGCCGATGCGGTCGAAGACGCGATCTGGTCCGCGCAACGCGACACCGGCACGGGTTACGGCATCGCGGTGTTCGACTACGATCCGGGGCAACGCGGCGGCGAAACGACGATCACGATGAACTACTACCACGCTCCCGGCGCGGATCAGACGCCGACGTCGGACTACGAGCTGTTCGAAACGATCGAGCTGAAAAAGAAACGGCGCGGATAAGAGCGTGTAACAGCGTGCATGGCGCCCGGTAATTCTTCCCGAAGCGCGAATTCATTTTGTTACACGTCTTACCGACGCGGATGGGCGTGGTTACAGAAACCTTTCTAAAGCCTCGCTATACTCGGCTCCGTCTCATTAAAACAAAAGAGCCGATATGTCGAAGAAAATCATCCAGATCGTTGCCGTGGCTGCGTTGACCGCTGCGGCGTCGTTGCCGGCAATGGCCGGCGATATGAACAACATGCTCGGCGGCGCGCTGGGCGGCGTGGCGGGTGCCGCAGTGGGCGGCGCGGTGGGCGGCAGCACGGGCGCGGTGATCGGCGGAGCGGTCGGCGGCGGTGCAGGTGGCGCCGTGACGTCGAATCGCCGGGAACGCACGGGCGCAATCATCGGCGGCGCACTCGGCGGCGGCGCGGGCACGGCGGCCGGCAACGCGATGGGCGGCCGTGGCGGCGGTCTGATCGGCGCGGCGGTGGGTGGCGGCGCGGGCTCAGCGCTCGGCGGCAACATCTCGCGCTCGAACTCCTACGCGAACGATTACTCGCGCGGTTACCGTTCGGGCAAGCACCATCACAAGCATCGTCATTACGACTGACACGGTGCGCGGGCCGTTTGGCGTTGACGTTGCGAAAATCGGCGCAACGTCAACGCCAACGCAACGCCAACCCGAGGCCAACGCCAACGCCTGCGAATCACGCATGCAGAACCAGCTTCTGAATGCGCCAGTTCAATAGCTCCGCGACGAACAGCACGTTCTTCTCGGGACACGCCATCTGATGAATCCAGCCGAACTGTTTCGGCTGCTTGCCCGTTTTGCCGAGCACGCCGAGCACCTTGCCGTCGAGCGTCATCTTGTAGATGCGGCCCGGAAAAGCATCGGAGCTATAGAGCACCTGGTTCGGTCCCGGTGAAATACAGATGGCCCACGGCGAGCCCGGTGCGAACGTGCCCGCGGCGATGTCGGCTTCGCTCGGCATGTTGCCGATGGCAGGGCGCGCGTCCGGCGGCACCGGCACGTCGATCGTGAATTGCCGCAGGAAGGTGCCTTCGGTATCGAACACCTGGATGCGCCGGTTGCTGCGATCCGCGACATAGACGTGGTCGTTCGCATCGACCGCGATGCTGTGCGGCGTATGAAATTGCCCGGGGCCCGTGCCGCGATCACCCCACGACTTGAGCCAGTTGCCGTCGCGATCCACCTTGGCGACGCGCGAGTTGATATAGCCGTCGCTGATGTACGTGTTGCCCGCCTTGTCCCACGCGACGTCGGTCACCTGGCGAAAGCGCCCGGGCTCGGAGGGCAGCGGCGGATTCGGATGCTTGAGCGGGGCGGTGTCCTCGTCCGACGCTTCCTGCTTGCGGCCGAACACCATCGCGACGCGTCCATCCGGCGTGAACTTGATGACCATGTCGGAACCCTTGTCCGTCACCCAGATGTTGTCGTGCCGGTCGACCTTGACCGTATGCGCGAACGACCACGCATAGAGGTTGTGGCCGATCTCGCGAACGAAGCGTCCATCGGGTGCGAACTCGAGCAATTGCGCGGCGGCCGCGCCATAGGCGGGACCGGTGCTATTGCCGCGCGACAGCACGAAGATGTGCCCATGCGAATTGAGCGCGACGCCGGAGCATTCGCCGAAATACGTGTTGGTCGGCAAACGCACGGGATTCGCAATCGAGTCGTAAGCAATGGAAGGGACTGTCGGCGTGTCCGCGAATGCCGATGGCATGGCGAGTCCGGCGGCGCTGCCCGCAATCAGGTTCATGAAAGTCCGGCGGCTCATCGCCCGATGCTCCGCGCTGCCGCAGCATGGACAGAACATTCCATATTGCTCGCTCATTCGCTGTCTCCTTGATAGTTCTTCCGGTGTCGACCGGCTCGCACCCGGAATGTGCAAAGGCAATCGTAGTGCACAAAACGCTTAATGGCTAAGCCGTCTTGCGATGCCTTGCGAGTCCTCTTTGCTACTATGTCGGACGCGACTGCTTTGAACCATCAAACAAGGAGATTCGAATGAGCAAGGGTTATTGGGTGACGTCCTATCGCAAGACGAACGACGCGCAGAAGCTCGCCGCCTATGCGCAACTCGCCGCGCCGGCCGTGGCGGCAGCGGGCGGCAAGTTCATCGTGCGCGGCGTGGCCGATGAGGTGCGCGAGCAGGGCCAGAAGGAGCGCACCGTCGTGATCGAGTTTCCGACTTACGAAGAGGCCGTTGCCGCGTATGACAGCGAAGCCTACAAGAAAGCGCTGGCCGCGCTGGGCGATGGTGTCGAGCGCGACTTGCGCATCGTGCGCGGCACTGAATGATGCGCCACGCTTGATGGCAAACATGAGCCGCGCCCGTTGCCTGCGATGCAACGCGTGCGGCGGCGCGGCGTAGCCGGTGTCGGAAGACACCCGTGCACCGCGCGAAACCCGCGTGAATTTACTTCACCGCCCCCAGCGCAAGTCCCTTCACCATATACCGCTGCAACCACGCGAACACGACCGAAACCGGCAGTGTCGCGCACAACGTGGCCGCCATCACGAGATGCCATTCGACGACGTACTTGCCTGCAACCATGTCGGTCACCTGCACGGTAAGCGTCTTGTTCTCGGGTGAGCGGATCAGCGTATAGACCACGGCAAACTCGTTCCACGCGTTGATGAACGTGAAGATCGCGGTGACGACGATGGCCGGCACCGCGAGCGGCAGGAACACCTTGAACACCGCCCGCGCGCGCCCGCATCCTTCGAGCCACGCCGACTCTTCGAGATCCTGCGGCACGGTCTGAAAGTACGAGGACAGCATCCATACCGCGAACGCGATATTGAAGGCGGCATACGAGACGATCACGCCGATCTTCGAGTCGACCAGATTGCCGTCGCCGAACGGAATCATCGCGGCGAGCCGGAACAGGCCGACCACGAGCAGAATCGGCGAGAGCATCTGCGTGACGAGCAGGAACTGGCGATACAGGCCGCGTCCGCGAAACGGAAAGCGCGCGAGCGCATACGCGGCGGGCAGGCTCACCGCGAGCGCGAGCAGCGTCGAGAGCAGGCTGATGATCGTGCTGTTGCGCAGCGCGACGCCGAAGTTGGCCGCTTCCCACATGTCGACGAAATTGCTCCACTGCCAGTGCACCGGCAGCCAGCGCGCCGGATAGACGAAGATCTCGGAAGCCGGCTTCAGCGCGGTGAAGAACATCACCGCGAACGGAAACAGCACGACGATCACGAGCGGCGAGAGCGCGAGCCAGCACCACAGCGAGCGCTTCGTTCTGGCGCTGAGACTCATGACGGGGCTCCTTCTTTCGCGCGTTGCAGACGCAGATAGGCAATCGAAAACACGAACAGCATGACGAGCATGATGAGCGAAACGGCTGCGGCTTCGCCGGGGCGCCCGAGCCGGAAGCCGAGTTCGTACAGATACGTGACGAGAATGTGCGTGCTGTTATCGGGGCCGCCTTGCGTCATGACCCAGATGATCGGAAACGAGTTGAACACGTAGATCACGTTCAGCAGAATCGCCATGTTGATGAACGGACGCAGCAGCGGCATCGTCAATTGGCGGAACTGCTGCCATGCGCTCGCGCCGTCGATGCGCGCCGCTTCGTAGATATCGCCCGGCACCGAGGAGAGGCCGCCGAGGAAAATCGTTACCGTGAACGGAATCGACACGAGAATGCCGACCGCGATTTCGACGGGGAACGCGAGTTCGGGCGTCGCGAGCCAATGAATCGGCCCGCCGATCAGGCCGAGCCGCTGCAACGTGACGTTGACCATGCCGTAGTCGTCGTTGAACGACCAGCGCCAGACCACGGCGGTCATCGTGAGCGAGACGGACCACGGCAGCATGACGATCGTGCGTGCAATGCCGCGGCCATGAAAGTCCTGATTCAGAATCAGCGCGACAGGTACCGAGATGGCGACGGTGCCGCCCACCACGCACACGGTCCAGATGATCGTGCGCCGCACTGAAGCGAGAAACACCGGGTCCTCGAACACGTTGATGAAATTCTGCAGACCGGTGAAGTCGCGAATCGCGCCGAAGCGCGACACCTCGTGCAGCGATTGCCACACGATGTTGAAAATCGGATAGCTGATGATGAACAGCGCGAGGACGAGGCTCGGCGCAATCAGCAGCCAGGGCGCGTTGAGGCGCGGGGAAGCGGAACGGCTCATGCGTGCTCGATCGTAAGACGCGCCCGCGTTAAACGGCGAGCGCGACGGAATGGGCCGGAGTGTGCATCAGTCAATGTGCGTCGGATGCCTGGGGTGCAACGCGCGACACCATGGCGAAGCGGAACGCGCACCGCGCGCCGTGGTAGCGACGGCGGCGCGCGTTTCCTGTTCAGCCAGTCACCGCGGAATCACCTTGAACAACGATGCATCAGTGACCGAGCGACTTGTTCGCCTGCGCGGCCGCTGCGTTCAGCGCGTCAGCCGGTTGCGCCTTGCCGAGGTAGACCGACTGCATGGCGTCGGTCACGGCCTTCGCGGTGTCTTCCCAGCCCGTCACGGTCGGCGCGAAGTGAGCCGTCGGCAGCAACGCGACGAATGCTTTGGTGTCCGGATCGTTGAACGCCGGGTCCGAAGCTTCGGCCTTCGTGGTCGGCAGGAAGCCCTCGGTCTTCGTGAACTCGACGCGCGGGTCCTTCGTGAACAGATAGTCGAGGAACTTCCATGCGGTCTTTTTCACTTTCGAGTTCTTGAACATCACGATCGAATCCGTGACCGCGTAGGTGGCGTGCGTCGTGCCCATCGGAATCGGGTCGATGCCGTACTTCAGGTTCGGTGCTTCCTTCTTGATCTGTTTCGCGAGGAATGGCGCCGAAATCATCATGGCGACACGGCCCTGCTTGAAGAGGTTCTGCACGTCTTCACGGCTATAGCCGGTCACGCCCGGTTGCGTGAGCCCCTGGTCGATCATCGTCTTGTACAGCGTGGCGGCCTTGATGCCGGCCGGCGAATTGAACGCAGCCTTGCCGTCCTTGCCGACCACGTCGCCGCCCTCGGTCCACAGCGCGTAGTAATAGTAGACGTCGGTTTCGATTTCCTTGCCTTGCAGACCGAAGCCGGCAATGCCTTGCGCCTTCAGTTTCTTCGACGCGTCGATCACGTCGTTCCAGGTCTTCGGACCGTCGGGATAGCCGACCTTCGCGAGCATGTCCTTGTTGTAGTAGAGCGCGCGCGCGGAAGCTGCAATCGGCAGGCCGTAGGTCTTGCCGTTGATCTGGCCAGGTGCGAGGAACGGACCGATGAAGCGGTTCTTGAAGTCCGCGTCCATGTAGCCGTCGAGCGGCTCGGCGACGTCGTCCTTCACGAAGTCGAGCAGCCAGCGCGTGCCGACGATCGCGAGGTCGGCGTTGGCGCCGCCGGAGATGTCCGTTTGCAGTTTCTGTTGCAGCGTGTCCCAGTTCACGTCTTCGATCTTGATGGTCGTGCCGGGGTTGGCCTTCTCGAAGTTGCGGGCCATTTTTTCGAAGTACGGCGCGGTGGCATCGCTGTAGTGGGCGACGGTGACGCGGACCGTGTCGGCGTGGGCCGCCACGGCGATACCTGCAAACGCGAGCGCCACGGCGACTTTGCCTAGCGCGAGGGAAGCACGGGCATGCAACGACATTTTTCTCTCTCCTGTGGGTGGTTTGCTGCCGTCGCCGGCCGCCTTGGGTAAATTGTTTGAAAAAATCCTACATGACGAAAAATAGCTTGTCACGTAGGGTCTGCGATATTTCTTTCCGGCTGGTTTTGTGCATAAGATGCTGTAAAGCATGAGGTATTCTGTGCTGCACGAGGGTGGGGAAACCCACTCTTCGGGATCGCCGGGCGGCGCCGGATGTCAGATTTGTAGGAAATTTACAGGCTGGTCCGGGCGGCGCGGGTAGGCGCGGCGGCGCGGAAGGTCCCGCAAGCGGCGATGAAAAAGCGGTCGGCCAGCAGCAGACAGAAAGCAGGCAAGAGCGGCAGACCAGGCAGAACAATCAGGCGAAGGAGCGAAGCTGACATGAATCGTGTGGTGCTGGTAACGGGCGCGTGCGGCGGCATCGGCAGCGTGTTGTGCAGGCGCTTCGTGGAAGAGGGCGACACCGTGCTCGCGCTCGACATCGACGCGGCCGCGCTGCAATCGCTGAGCGCACAACTCGGCGCGGACAAGGTGACGCCGGTCGCGGTCGATCTCGGCGATGCCGCTGCGGTGCAGCAGGCGGTGGCTGCGGCGGTTGCGGCGCGCGGGCCGGTCGACGTGCTGGTCGCGAATGCGGGCGCGGCGCTCGGCACGACGCTCGCGACGACCGACGCCGCGAGCTGGCAGCGCGACGTCCATCTGAATCTGAACGGCACGTATCACACGGTGGAGGCGGTGCGCGCCTCGATGATCGAACGGCAGCGCGGCGCGCTCGTGCTGATCGGTTCGGTGAACGGACTCGCCGCGCTCGGTCATCCGGCGTATAGCGCGGCGAAGGCGGGCCTCGTCAGTTATACGAAGGCGCTTGCAATCGAGCTGGGCCGCTATGGCATTCGCGCGAACATCGTGTGTCCGGGCACGGTGAAGACGCAGGCGTGGCAGGCGCGTGTCGATAAAAACCCGCAGGTGTTCGAGGATCTGAAGAAGTGGTATCCGCTGCGCGACTTCGCCACGCCCGACGATATCGCCGACGCGGTGCTGTTTCTCGCCTCGCCGATGGCGCGCGTGATTACCGGCGTCGCGCTGCCGGTGGACGGCGGGTTGATGGCGGGCAACCGCCTGATGGCCGAGGAGCTGACGCTCGAATCGCTTTGAGTTCGCGCTCAACACCGCGTTCAATACAACACGCAGCACGACAATGAGGACAGCATGGCAGCAGTGCAACTGAGCGGCATCTTCAAACGCTATGGCGACACGCAGGTCGTGCACGGCATCGACCTCGACATCGACGACGGCGAGTTCGTCGTGCTCGTCGGTCCGTCGGGCTGCGGCAAGAGCACGCTGATGCGAATGGTGGCCGGACTCGAAGAGATCAGCGGCGGCGATCTGATGATCGGCGGCACGCGCGCGAACACGCTTGCGCCGCAGCAGCGCAATATCTCGATGGTGTTCCAGAGCTACGCGCTTTATCCGCATCTGTCGGTGTACGAAAACATCGCGTTCGGCCCGCGGATTCGTAAGGAATCCTCGTCGAGCTTCAAGCCGCGCATCGACGCCGCCGCGAAGATGCTGAACCTGAGCGGCTACCTGGACCGGCTGCCGCGCGCGCTCTCGGGCGGCCAGCGGCAACGTGTGGCGATGGGCCGCGCGGTGGTGCGCGAACCGTCGCTGTTCTTGTTCGACGAACCGCTCTCGAATCTCGACGCGAAGCTGCGCGTGCAGATGCGCACCGAAATCAAGGCGCTGCATCAACGTCTGAAGAATACGGTGATCTACGTCACGCACGATCAGATCGAGGCGATGACGATGGCTGACCGCATCGTCGTGATGAACGCGGGACGCATCGAACAGATCGGCCGGCCGCTCGAACTGTACGACCACCCGGCGAATCTGTTCGTCGCGAGCTTTCTCGGCTCGCCGTCGATGAATTTCGCCGAGGGCGTGATCGTGAATCGCTCGCAGGGACAAACCCAGGGCCTCGCACTGAAACTCACCGACGGCAGCGAGGTTGCGCTCGAACGCGCGCCCGCGTCGGCGGTAGTCGGCGCGAAGGTCGCGCTCGGTGTGCGGCCCGAGCACGTCGAGGTCACGGCACAGATTCCGGATACCGCGCTCGATGTCGAAGTAGTCGAGCCGACTGGCGCCGAGACGCACTTGTACGGGAAAATAGGCGGCACCACGTGGTGCGTGACGACGCGCGAGCGCTCGCGGATCGAGCCCGGTCAGCGTGTCGCGCTGCGTTTGCCGGCGGAACACATTCACCTGTTCGATACGGAGAGTGGGCGCAGGCTGGTCTGAACCGCGTGTTGCCGCTCGAGGCACACTCAATCACTGAAGCCGACTGAAGCTGATTGAAGCCGAAGAAGCTGCGAGCGACGCGGATCCATACGTAAACAGACCCTAAGGAACACCGGGTGTCCGCACCGAACTTGATTCCCCATATCCGCAGCGCACTCGCGAGTCTGCGGCCCGCCGAGCGCAAGGTCGCCGACATGGTGCTCGCCGACGTCGACTTCGCGATGCGCGCGAGCATCACCGAACTCGCGCAGCGCGCCGACGTGTCCGAGCCTTCCGTCACGCGCTTTTGCCGCGCGATCGGCGCGCATGGTCTGCGCGACTTCAAGATGCAGCTCGCGCAAAGCGTGGCGGGTGGCCTGCCGTATGCATCGACCGCGGTCGCGCACGACGACGACATGCAAACCTTGATGGACAAGGTCGGCGAAGCGGCGATCGACGGCATCACGCATGCGCGCGGCGCGCTCGATCCTGCCGTGGTCGAGAGCGCGATTGCGGCGCTTTCCAGCGCGCGGCGCGTGTTTTTCTTCGGCGTGGGCTCGGGCTCGGGGCTCGTCGCGCAGGATGCGGCGCTGCGCTTTCTGCGCATCGACATCGCGGCGGCCGCGTTTACCGACGGTCATTTGCAGCGGCTTTACGCGGGCCTGATGGAGCCGGGCGACGTCGCCTTCGCGATCTCGCACTCGGGGCGTAGCGTCGAAGTGAACGAGAGCATCCAGATCGCAAAGGAGCGCGGCGCCACGACGATCGCGATGACCAATGTCGGCTCGCGGCTCGCATGGCTCGTCGATATTCCGTTGCTGCTGCGCGTGCCGAGCCCGATCGATCCGAATACGCCGGGCGTGTCGCGGCTCGTGCAGTTGTGCATCATGGACGCGCTCGCTATCGGCGTGGCGCTCAAGGCCGGCCCGCAGACGCTCGAAAAGATGCGGCACGCGAAGGCGCGGCTTGCGTCGCATGAGCCGGAAGGCGCGGGCGGGTAGGTGCCGTTTGCGCCGTTGCCGCGCGGGTTCGCCGTGAGTTTGCCGCCAGGGCTTCAGCACCTCGGAGCTTCAGAGCCTCCGAGCTTCAAAAAAAGCGCTTACGTTGCGCCGTTTTCCGCGCCGCCCGGCGCCGCCATCCACCCAAACCGCCGCGACAAGCGCAGCGTCGCCGCGCGCAGCGTCTGCGCGGGCTGGCCTGCCGGTTCGCTATCGAAGCTGCCGCTCGGCCCCATCAACGCGAGCACGACGCAGATGCTGCCGGTGTGATCGAACACGGGCGCGGCGAGCGTGCTGATGCCGGGCACGGGCCGGCTCAAGGCGGTGTCGATGCCGTCCGCGCGAATCTGCGCGAGACGCCGCGCATACGCGGTTTTCTGCGCGGTGATCTCGCTGGCGCTCGCACCCGCGAGCCGCAGATGATCCTGCGCGAGCAGCCCCGCGCGCACGTCGTCGGCAACGTGCGCGGCGAACACGCGGCCGATCGCGGTATTGACGAGCGACAGCACCGTGCCGACTCGCAAGCTCACATGCTGCGGCCGCGCCGATTCTTCGAGGCGCACGACGGTCGGCCCGAGCGGCCCGAGCACCGCGAGCGCGACGCTCATGCCGCTCGATGCCGCGAGGTCGACGACTTCGGGCTCGGCCTCGCGCGTTGGCGAGAGGCGCTGCAAGCCGATCAAACCCAATTCGAGTGCAAGCGGACCTGCCTCGAAACAACCCGATGCATCGCGGCCCAGCAGGCCGATTTTCAGCAGGCTCACGAGATGCGGAAACGCCTTCGCGGGCGGCATGCCGGCAGCGGCCGCCAGATCGCGCAGGCTCAGCGGCCGCGCGGCCGTGACGAGCGCGTTCAGCAATTCGCCGGTGTTGTCGAGCGATTGAATGCCGCGCTGCGGTTTCGCGTCGGCGGAATCGGGAGAGAGAGGGGCAGAATCGGTCACGATGGAAACAGGCTATAGGGACGACGCGAGTGTCGACGTTGCGGATGCCGCGAATGAAGACGCCGAAGTAGCCAGTTGCGCGCCGATTTCGCGCGCCGTGGCGAGCAGCGCGCGCGCCGTTGGCCCACCGGCGGCAACGTCGATCGCGCCGGTCGAGCCGATGACGGTCAGCGCGAGCATGAGGCGGCCTTCACTGTCGAGCACCGGCGCGCTCAGGCTGCTGATGCCCGGACTCGGCGCATCGACGCTGCTTTCGAGCCCGCGCGCGCGAATGCGCTCGAGCGTCTTCTCGAACGCGGCGCGTTCGGCGGGCGCGGTCATCGCACGCTCGGCGGTGCCCCACTGATTCGCCCACGTTGCGTCGAGCGCCTCGCGCGGCAGATACGCGCAAAACACGCGTCCCGTCGAGGTGGCCGGCAACGACATCACCGTGCCCACATGCAGATTCACGTGCAGCGGAAAGCCCGCATGCTCGTAGCGGACGATGGTCGGCCCTTGCGGCCCGGCAATGCAGATCGCGACGCTAAAGCCGATCGCTTCCGCGAGGGCCGCGACGCGCGGCACGGCGGCGCGAAACGCGGGTTGATTTTCGAGGCGCAGCAGACCGAGCCGCAGCGCGAGCGGCCCCGGCTCGTAACGGCCCGACAGTTCGTCGCGCTTGATGAGGCCGAGGCGGCTCAGGCTCACGAGATACGCATGCGCCTGGCCCGGCGCGATCTGCGCGGCATTCGCGAGGTCGGACAGCGCGAGCGGAACGCGTGCGCCGGCGAGCGCGAGCAGTACGCGGCCGCTCACCTCGACGCTTTGAATGCCGCGCTGCGGTTTGCCGCTTTCTACCGTGCCGCCGTTATTAGCGCCTTCGCTGCCCGAGCTTTTGCCTCTTGCCTTGCCCGCAACCTTGCTGCCGCTCATGCCTGCCGCCGATTTCGCTGCTTTGCTCACAACCGAGCTCGTCCGTAAAAGGGGTTCATGTTAGCCGAATAACTGGTGCGGCCTGCCTTCATCTTAGGCGCTCGGAAATTTGTGTATAGCGATAGTTTTCGCTATTGACAAATAAAATGAGACGGCCGTACCATGCACTTACCCCGACACACCGGCGCAACGACCGAACACAAAGCGGGGCGAGACAACCCTTCAATACCACTGGCCTTTCCGGTCTTTCTGCCGCGCCAGGCCGTCTCGCCTCACGTCCCACTTCTGACGGAGACAAACATGGCAAAGGCATTTGCATCGCAGGCGGACCTCGAAGCGAAGAAGGTCACGTGGACCCAGCTATCCGAGAACGCGTACGCGTACACCGCCGAGGGCGATCCGAACTCGGGCGTCATCATCGGCGACGACGGCGTGCTGATCGTCGACACGACCGCGACACCGGCCATGGCGCAGGACCTCATCGAGAAGATTCGCAGCGTCACCGACAAGCCGATCAAATACGTCGTGCTGTCGCACTACCACGCGGTGCGCGTGCTCGGCGCGTCCGCGTATTTCGCCGAGGGCGCGCAGCAGATCATCGCGAGCCGCGGCACGTACGAGATGATCGTCGAGCGCGGCGAAGCGGACATGAAGTCGGAGATCGAACGTTTCCCGCGTCTCTTTGCCGGTGTCGAAACGGTGCCGGGCCTCACCTGGCCGACGCTCGTGTTCGAGAAGGAAATTACGCTCTTTCTCGGCAAGCTCGAAGTGCGCATCGCGCATCTGGGCGCGGGTCACACGAAGGGCGACACGATCGTGTGGCTGCCGTCGCAGAAGGTGCTGTTCTCCGGCGACCTCGTCGAATACGAAGCGGCCTGCTATTGCGGCGACGCGCAGCTCGAACAGTGGCCCGCCACGCTCGAAGCGTTGCGCGCGCTGAAGGCCGACAAGCTGGTGCCGGGCCGCGGCCCCGCGCTGACCACGCCGGCCGACGTCGACAAGGGTCTCGACTACACGAGGGATTTCGTCACCACGCTCCTGCAGACGGGCCGCGAAGCCGTGGCGCAGAAGCTCGATCTGAAAGCCGCGATGGCGCACACGCGCGTGGCGATGGACCCGAAGTTCGGTCACGTGTTCATCTACGAGCATTGCCTGCCGTTCGACGTGTCGCGCGCGTTCGACGAAGCGAGCGGCATCACGCATCCGCGCATCTGGACCGCGCAACGCGACAAGGAGATGTGGGACGCGCTGCAAGCCTGAACGCGCCGCAAAACAGAACGTAGAAGCTGACGCAGCAGTACACGGAGACGCCGCGCCGAGGAGCGCGGCGGGACGGAGACATTAGATGAGCATCAACTACCAGGCGCTGTCGTTCGAGTACCGGCCGTGCCGCGAACAGCGAGCGCAGCGCGAAGAGGGCGTGCCGCGTGAAAAGGAGCCGGCGGCCTATCCGGTGATCGTGGTCGGCGCGGGGCCGGTGGGCCTCGCCACCGCGATCGATCTCGCGCAGCAGGGTGTGCCGGTCGTGCTTCTCGACGACGATTGTTCGTTATCCACAGGATCGCGGGCGATCTGTTTCTCGAAGCGCTCGCTCGATATTTTCGACCGCCTCGGCTGCGGGCAGCGAATGGTGGATAAGGGCATCAGCTGGAATGTCGGCAAGGTGTTCCTCAAGAACGATCTCGTCTACACGTTCAATCTGCAACCGGAAGCGGGGCACCACCGGCCTGCGTTCATCAACCTGCAGCAGTACTACGTCGAGGGTTTTCTGCTCGAACGCGCGCAGGAAATGTCGAATCTCGAGATCCGCTGGAAAAGCAAGGTGGTCGGCGTGCAGCAGCACGGCACGCCGGGCGCGCGCGACGCGAGCGTTACGCTCGCCGTCGAAACGCCGGACGGCACGTATGCGCTGCGCGGCCGCTACGTGGTGGCCGCCGACGGCTCGCGCAGTCCGATGCGCAACATGATGGGGCTCGACAGCAAGGGCGTCACGTTCAGGGATCGCTTCCTGATCGCCGACGTGAAAATGGAAGCGGAATTTCCGATCGAGCGCTGGTTCTGGTTTGATCCGCCATTTCATCCAAATCAGTCGGTGCTGCTGCATCGTCAGCCGGACAACGTATGGCGGATCGATTTCCAGCTTGGCTGGGACGCCGATCCCGCGCTCGAAAAAACGCCCGAACGTGTGATGCCGCGCGTGCGCGCCTTGCTCGGCGCGGATGTGAAGTTCGAACTCGAATGGGTCAGCGTCTACACGTTTTCATGTACGCGCATGGAGCGTTTTCGCCACGGCAACGTGTTGTTCGCGGGCGACTCCGCGCACGGCGTCTCGCCGTTCGGCGCGCGCGGCGCGAATAGCGGCGTGCAGGACGCGGAAAATCTCGCGTGGAAACTCGCGATGGTGCTCGACGGCAAGGCGCCCGATGCGCTGCTCGACACGTATGCGAGCGAACGCGAATTCGCCGCCGACGAAAACATCCGCAACTCGACGCGCTCCACCGATTTCATCACGCCGAAGACACCGGTGAGCCGCGTCTTTCGCGATGCCGTGCTGAAGCTGTCGCGGCACTATCCATTCGCGCGTCAGTTGACGAACAGCGGGCGATTGTCGGTGCCCGCGGTGTTGCGCGATTCGCCGCTCAATACGCCGGACCGCGAGTGCTTCGACGGCGCGATGGTGCCGGGCGCCGCGTGCGTCGATGCGCCGGTGCACATGGATGACGAACCGGCGTGGCTGCTGCGGCAACTCGGCGAGCAATTCACCGGCGTGCTGTTCTGCGATGAGCGAGGCGTCGGCGAGGCCGCGCGGGCCGCGTTGAACGCATTGCGTGCGGCGCCGATTCCGCTGAAGCTCGTCATCGTGAGGCAAGGCGAAGCGCGGGACGATGCATCCGCGCTCGCGCACCTGCCCGCGAACATCCGTGCGGTGCACGATACCGAAGGGCTTGCCAGCACACGCTATGACGCGAAGCCCGGCACGTTCTATCTGATCCGGCCGGATCAGCACGTATGCGCGCGCTGGCGGCAACTCGACGCGGATGCCGTCGAGCATGCGCTAAAGCGGGCGTTGTGCGTCGAGGGCGCGGCCGCGAATCTGGACGCGAGTGCGCACTCGGGTGCGAGCACCGCACCGGCGGCGCATTGAGGAAGAGGGCAGGAGACAGACATGGCACTGAACACGCAACCGAATCTCACACGCCCCGACGATTTCTACGAGGCGCTGATCGACATGCATCGCGGTCTCGACGATGCGCAGAGCCAGTCGGCCAACGCGCAGCTGATTCTGCTGCTCGCGAATCATATCGGCAATGAAGCGACGTTGCTCGAAGCGATGCGCCGCGCGCGCGAAGGAGCGCTCGAAGGCTGACGCATCATGCGTATCACGCGGCCACAGCGAGGTCCGGTTCCAGTGAGGTAAGCAGGAATCCTCAATGCATATACGTGACGCGGCGTGCCTGTGCGCTGAGTTCGACGCCGGCGTCGAGCAGGTCGATCGCGAACCAGCGGATCAGCTTCAGCACGCCGCTGACCGCGGGCGCGGGCAGCCACTCGCTCAGCATGCGCAACGCGGCGCCGCTATGGGTCTTCTGCAGCAGCGCGATCGTTTGCAGGATCACGGCCTCGTCTTTGCCAAGCTCGGTCGCGCAGCGGCAGCGCATGTCGAGAGGACGATAGGACACGCGCATCAGCGAGCGCATCAACAGATCGAAATGCTCGATGCCGTCCTGACGCAAGCCCGCGTCGCTCAGAATGTCGCGCCAATGCAGGTTGCCGCGCGCAGTCTCGCAGGCCGGCCGCAGCCACGTGCGCACGGCGCTGAGCACGGTGCGATCGGGGGCATCGGCGGTCTCGGCCGGATGATCGTCGATCAGTTCGGGGCGGCTGCCGTGTTGAGAGCGGAAGTTCATCGATGCTCCTGAATGGACACAGTCCGGAAAGTCGCGCGGGCCTGCTTGAACGGTGCCGCGTCGCAGGCCAGCGCATCACGCAGGCAGTGATTCGGCGACGACGCAGCGCGTGCGCCGGGCTTCATCGGGTTGGGTGTCGGTCGCATGGCCATGCGCTGAATCATGGGGCAAATTCCTTGTTAATGCAAATCATTCTCATTTAAAAGGATGAGCTCGCACTGTTACTGGGCCGTCGAGTTGGTAATTAACGCAACTAACGGTCAATCTCGGGGCCGCGCTCCCGGCTATGATGGCGATCTGCCGGATCAAAACCACCTCACCAGAACCGGCTTGCAGCGTTCTTGCCCACCCTACGTCCGCCCATGTCCCTCAACTCGCTCGACACCGCGCCGAATTCCCCCTCAACCGACTCCGCGCAGCGCATGCCGACTTTGATGCTCGCCGCCGCGCTATCGCTCGGCAGCGCAATCGCGCTCGGTTTTGCGCGCTTCGCTTACGCGCTCCTGCTGCCGGCGATGAAGCTCGATCTTGGCTGGAGCTTTGCGCAGGCCGGTGCGATGAACACCGCCAATGCGCTCGGCTATCTGCTCGGCGCGCTGGTCTTTCCGCGGCTCGCGCGCCGTTGGACGGCCGCTGCATTGTTCGCGGGCGGCTGCGCGATCACGGCGCTGCTGATGGCGGGCAGCGGCCTGCTCGCCGACACGCATTCGCTGCTCGTGCTGCGCGTGGTCACGGGCGCGAGCAGCGCTGCGATCTTCATCAGCGGCGGCGTGCTTGCCGCGCGGCTCGCGTCGGCGCGGCCGCACGATGCGGGCTTGATTCTCGGCCTGTACTACGGCGGCACGGGATGGGGAATCGTCGCCTCGTCGGTGCTGGTGCCGCTGACGATTCTCGACGCCGCGCACGGCTGGCAGTTCGCGTGGTTCGCGCTGGCGGCCGCGTGCGCGCTGTTCGCGACGGTCGCGATAGTCGCGGCGCGCCGGATCGAGGGCGCATCTGCGGCCGCCGCGCCGGTGTCTCGCGCAAGGCAGGCCGCCGACGCGCCGCGCTGGCCGCGCTTTGGCGCGGCGCTCGCGGGCTACGGGTTATTCGGCGTCGGCTATATCGGCTACATGACGTTCATCGTTGCGCTGTTGCGCAACGCGGGCATGAGCGCGGCCGTCGTGACGAGCTTCTATCTGCTGCTCGGCGTCGCGACCGTGGTGTCCGCGCGGATCTGGTCGCGGCTGCTCGACCGCATGCGCGGCGGTCAGGCGCTCGCGGTGCTCAATGCGTTGCTCGCGGTTGCGACGCTGCTGCCCGCGCTCTTCGCGCAGCCGTGGGTCGCGTTCGTATCGGGGATGCTGTTCGGCGCGACGTTCCTGTCCGCTGTCGCGTCGACGACCGCGTTCGTGCGCCACAATCTGCCCGCGAGTCATTGGGCGAAGGGCATCAGTGCGTTCACGATCGTGTTCGCGTTCGGGCAGATCGTCGGGCCGGTGGTGATCGGCTGGGTGTCGGACGGCGCGGGGCTCGCGCGCGGGCTCGTCTATTCGGCGTTGCTGCTCGCGGCGGGTGCGGTGCTCGCCGCGTGTCAGAAGGCGTTGCGTAGCGTGTGAGCGAATGGTGTGCCGGGCGCGTCTTACGGGTTGTCGCGTGTTTCGGCCGTGCGCCTTCCATGAAATATCGGCAGGCGCCAGCCGTAACGCAGCGACGCGAGCCGCACTATGACGCAGGCGAGCGTTGCGAACCACGGTGTCCACCAGTCGGTCCAGCCCGCGTACGAAAAGCCGACCTGCACCGCCGCACCGAGCAGCGCGGCCGATGCGTAGACTTCGCGTTCGAGAATCGCGGGTACGCGCGAGAGCACGACGTCGCGCATCACGCCGCCGCCCACCGCGCTGACGATGCCGAGCAGAATCGCGAGTTCGGCGTTGTGGCCGTATATGAGCGCCTTTTGCGCGCCCGACACGGCGAACAGGCCGAGCCCGATCGCGTCGAAGAACAGCACCGGCTGACGCAACCGGCGCACTTGCGGATACGCGATGATCGTGACCGTCGACGCGGCCAGCGCGGTTGCCAGATAGCGCCAGTTCGAGAGGCCCGCGGGTGGAATTGCGCCAATGCAGATGTCGCGCACGATGCCGCCGCCGCACGCGACCATGAAGGCGATCACGGCGATGCCGAAGAGGTCGAGCCGGCGTTGGCGCGCGGCCACCGCGCCGCTGATCGCAAACGCGAACGTGCCGATCAGATCGAGAATGGTATAGACCGTGTGCGAATTCACAGTGATTTGTCGTGTTGGTCGAGCCAGACGCCGGCTGCGCACAGCATCGCTTCGAGACCGGTGCGCAGCGTGGGGTCGAGCACCGGGGCGAATTTCGGCGAGTGGTTGCTCGGAATCTCGTTGAGTTTTTTCGCGGCGAGCGCGTTGCGGAAAGTCTCGGGATCGGTGCTGCCGATAAACCAGAACGAGTACGGCACGTCCCATTCGCGGCCGAACAGGCTGAAGTCTTCGCTGGCCGCGGCCGGTTGCGTTTCGTATGCGCGCTCACCGAACTGCGTTTCGAATGCATCGCGCAGACGCTCGGTGACGGCGGTGTCGTTGACCGTGAGCGGATAGCTCGACAGCGTGGTGAATTCGGGTTCCCGCGGCGCGTTCGATGCCGCGCATTCGGCGCAGCAGATGCGGCGGATCGCGCCGAGCATGTACTCGCGCACGTCTTCGTCGTAAGTGCGCATGTTGAGTTTGAGCGTCGCGTCGTCGGGGATGATGTTCTCTTTCGTGCCTGCCTGCAGCGAGCCGATCGTGAGCACGGCGCTGTCGCGCGGCGAGATTTCGCGCGACACGATGGTTTGCAGACGCAGCGTGGTGGAGGCCGCCATGATGACCGGATCGATCGAGGTCTGCGGTTGCGAGCCGTGCGAGCCGCGCCCGAACAGCTTGACCTTGAGGCTGTCGCCCGCCGAGAGAATCGTGCCGCTGCGATAGCCGATCGTGCCCGCTGCGCCGACCATCACGTGCTGGCCGAGAATCACGTCGGGCTTCGGAAAGCGCGTGGTCATGCCCTCGTCGAGCATGCTGCGCGCGCCGCGCCCGACTTCCTCGCCGGGCTGGAACACGGCCATCAGCGTGCCGCGCCATGCGTCGCGATGTTCGGCCATCAGGCGCGCCACGCCGAGCA
Source organism: Paraburkholderia susongensis (assembly GCF_900177725.1). Classification (GTDB taxonomy): domain Bacteria; phylum Pseudomonadota; class Gammaproteobacteria; order Burkholderiales; family Burkholderiaceae; genus Paraburkholderia; species Paraburkholderia susongensis. The sequence goes on from NZ_FXAT01000007.1 coordinate 199,676, forward strand.
GCCACGTGACGTGCAGGTCGTGACCGCACGAATGCGCGACGCCGACCTCGAAGCCGTCTTCGTCTTTCGCCTTCACCGTGCTCGCGTAGGGCAGGCCGGTTGCCTCCGCCATCGGCAGCGCGTCCATGTCGGCGCGCAGCATGACCGTGGGGCCGTCGCCGTTGTGCAGCAGCGCAACGACGCCCGTCACGCCCACCTTGCGCGTTACGTCGTAGCCGAGCTTTTCGACGTAATCCGCGACGATTCCCGCGGTGCGCACCTCCTGCATCGACAGCTCGGGATGCTGGTGCAGATCTTTGTAGATTGTCTCGAGTTCGGGCAGAAGCGCGTCGATCGCGGTCGACATCGTTTCGATCAGCTTCGGCATGGAAGACTCCTTGTTACCGTATGCATTACAAAAAGGCCGCGAAATGCGAATTGCCGGCGAAGGTCATCGAGGCGGCGCGTCATCGGACTCGCTTGCGAGCAGGCTGTTCGAAAGCTTGCCGAGCAGCCGTGCGAGCATTGTGCGCTCGCTGCCGCTCAGCGCTTTGGCGAGCTCGACCTCCAGCGTCGATCCTAACGCTTCCGACGCCTGAGCGATTTCCAGACCGCTTGCCGTGGCGCGCAACGCGACGCTGCGGCGGTCCGACGAATGCGTGTTCCGCTTGATGAGGCCACGCGTTTCAAGCTCGGTGAGTACTTTGGAGAGCAGCGTTTTTTCGATCAGCGCGCGCTGCGATACCGTTTTGGGCGTGATGCCGGGTTCGGCGCATACGAGGCGCAGCACGCGCAACGCGCGAACGTCGAGATCCCAGCGCTCGCGATAAACCAGGTTCGCGCGGTTGATCAGCAGCGCGCTTGTCAGATCGAGCCTGAAAGTCAGGAAGTCAGAGTACAAGAAGGGCTCCGCATGTCGACTGTCATACCCGGTGCAGGCACGCAGGTCATTATAGGCATATAGTTGAAATTTTCAACTATATGCGGACGGCGGAGTTCTTATGGTGAGCGAACGAGCGCCGCTTTCGATCAGAGCTGCTTGCAATAAAAGGTCGTGCCGCAGAACGCGCCGTCGGGCATCAGCGCGTAATTCGGCACGTCCCCCACGCGTTGCCAGCCGGCGCGTTGATATAGCCGCTCGGCATCTCCGCCGGTGACCGTATCGAGGACGAGAACCGACTTCTTTTCTTCCCGCGCAATGCGATCGACTTCGCGCATCAGATGCTGCGCGATGCCGCGCCGCCGCGCTTTTCTGTGCACGAGCATCTTCGCGACATCCGCGCGATGCGGCTGGTTTTCCGGCTGTGCGGTAATCAACTGCACTGTGCCGACGATTTCTCCGTTGCCGTCTTCGGCGATCAGCAGCGTGCGCTCGCCGAGTGCAACGCCGTTGGCGACGGTGCGCCAGAACGCTAGCGCTTTTTCCCGCGAGATCGGCAGCATGAAGCTGACCGATGCTCCGCCTTCCACGCAGTCGATCAGCACCTCCGCGAGCGCCTCGACGCAGGCCGACGCTTCATTGGGGCCGAGGCGTCGTACGGTCACGTTATCGATCATCCGTTTCTCCTTTCGGTGACGGGAAAGGTGGTGAGCGCCACCAGGTAGCGCGCGCGCTTGCGGGTAGGATTCCTGAAGACAGTTGGACGATCGAGACGCATCGCGAGACAGTCGCCCGTTTTGATCCGCCAGCTACTGTCGCCGACCGTGATCTCCATCGCGCCTTCGAGCATCCAGACCTGCTGATGGATTTCCGCGTCGCGCGCGCCGGTCTCGTAGCTGACGCGCTGACCGGCGGGAAAGTCGACTTCCACCAACTGGATCGCCGAGCGCGCGGTTGGCGAAAGATGGCGCCGCACATAACCCGAGGCCGGATCGGTCCACACGACCTGTTCGGCAGCGCGGCTCACGGGCGAGGGTTCGACAGCCGGCACGCCGTCCTGCTCGAACAGCGACGCGAGCGGCACATTCAACGCGGTGGCGAGTTTGTCGAGCACGGCGGCGGTCGGGCTGCTTTGTCCCCGTTCGATCAGCGAGATATTGGAGCGGCTGACTTTGCTGCGCTCGGCAAGCGCTTCGAGGGACCAGTGCTGGGCGTCGCGCAGTTCCTTGACGCGGCGCGCGATGAGAGCGTTGATGTCCATTTTCCAGTTTAAGGGATGATGTATCCAGTAAACTAGATGGCGCCATTTTTGTTGTCAATAGTGGAAGGCATACGCGTTTTTGCGATGGCGGCCACCATGATTAACTGTCGCGTTCGCATTGATTTTCTTCAGAATTTCGCTATATGCAGAGCGTATTACCTCGAATTGCAGAATGATGACGAATGCCAGAAGGTATTCGCGTATGCAATGCAAATATTCGGTGTTTTGAGCTATGAAGGCGGCTTCCTCAAGCCCGTGCTTGAGCGAGTGCAGAGCACGCCGAGCGGCCGTGAGACCGCGTGATCGGGATGGCCGAATACGATGGAATTACGCTTTAGGACGTAATTCTAGCTAATACGCATATTTTTCAAAATTCACAATTCACATCAAGGAATTTCCACTCTGCATTTAATTTCAATTAGCTTTCGTTGAATTGAATCTGTTAGAAAATTCTTACGACCAGTTACATATTAAAACACTCGTATTAGTAAAACTACTGATGCTGTAGTCAGACTACATTCTTACATTACCTTCCACGGAGAGTCGCTACAGCCAATCCGGTTGCGCCGAATCTTCTTCCGGCAGGCAAACGTTTGCAGTTACCGCTGCATCGCCTGTTTCGCGTCCACTGTGCACCCAACCGACGCGCTCCGCTGCCCCCCACGAAAAGCACAATTTCGGAGAGACAAACATGCAAAAGAAACTATGGCCGGCCGTCGCGTTAGCGGCGACCGTGAGCGCTGCTGCGCACGCGGAAATTCCCAACCTGTCGCTCGATTTCCCTCCCACCCCGAGTACGTTGAACGTATTCGCGTCGGCGGCCGCTCATCGGCGTGCCGAGACGCTCGTCAACAAGATGACGCTCGACGAAAAGCTGCAGCTCATTCACTCGGAGTACCAAATGTCTGCCGTGCCGGGCGGCGGCGGGGGCTACATTCAGGGTGTGCCGCGCCTGGGCATTCCCGATATCAACATGGTTGACTCCGCTACGGGCTCGGGCAGCACTGTGCAGCCGAGCACGACCTTCCCCGCGACGATTGCGGTAGCGGCAAGCTGGGACCGTCGTCTATCGTCCGACTTCGGCAAGCAGATCGCAATTCAACTGCGCCAGCAAGGTTTCGCGATGGGGCTCGGCGGCGGCACGAATCTCGCGCGTGAACCGCGCGGCGGCCGTCTCTTCGAGTATCTCGGCGAAGACCCGGTGCTCGCCGGCGAAATGCTGGCCTGGCGCACCGACGGTACGCAGAGCCAGAAGGTGATCGCGACGATCAAGCACTACATGGGCAACGAGCAGGAGCACAACCGCAATGGCGGCAACAGCCAGATCGACGAGCGCACGATGCGCGAACTGTATCTGCTGCCGTTCGAAATCGCCGCGCGCCGTGCGCAGCCCGGCAGCGTGATGTGCAGCTACAACCGCGTCAACGGCACCTATGCGTGCGAGAACTCGCATATCCTCAACGACGTGCTGAAGAACGACTGGCAATTCCAGGGGCAGGTGCAGTCTGACTGGGGCGCGGCCCAAAGCACGGCGCCCGCGATCAACGCCGGTCTCGATGAGGAAGAGGATGTCGGGCCGACCGTTTATCTGACGCCGGATGCGGTCAAGCAGGCGATCGCGAACGGCTCGGTTTCGACCGCGCGTCTGAACGACATGGTGGAGCGCAAGCTCTACGTGATGATTCGCACGGGCGTGATGGACGATCCGCCGAAGGGTGGCGCGACGATCGACTTCGCTGCCGCGAATGCGTTCACGCAATCGGTCGCCGAGCAATCGATGGTACTCCTGAAGAATGCCAACAACCAGTTGCCGCTTGCCGGCGGTTCGCTGTCGCGCATCGCGGTGATCGGCGGGCATGCCGACGCGGCGGTGCTGACGGGCGGCGGCTCGGGCAATACGCGCGACCCGGTGACGGGCTCGTTCGCGGGTTGCGGCGGCCTCACGTTCGGCACGGAGACGGGCTGCAGCTGGTGGACCAATCCGTGGCTGAAGCTGAACGTGCCGATCGTTTCGGCGATCCAGGCGCTCGCGCCGCAGGCCAAGGTGACCTTCGCCGGCAACAGCGATCAGCAGTCGCCGTTCCGCGCGTACACGCAGCAGGAGATCAGCCAGGCGGCGACGCTCGCGGCTAACTCCGACGTCGCGGTCGTCGTCGTCGCGCAACCGGCCGGTGAGGACATCGGCGATCTGACGAGCCTGAGCCTCGCGAATCCGAGCAACCAGGATGCGCTCGTCGAAGCGGTCGCGCAGGCCAATCCGCACACGATCGTCGTGGTCGAAAGCGGTAACCCGGTGCTGATGCCGTGGAAGGACAGCGTGTCGGCCATCGTCGAAGCGTGGTATCCGGGCGAAGCCGGCGGCAAGGCGATCGCGGACGTGCTGTTCGGCAAGGTCAATCCTTCCGGCAAGCTGCCTGTCACGTTCCCGGTGCGCGACCAGGATACGCCGACGTGGGGCACGAACGGTGCATTTGCAGCAGACCCGGTGTACTCCGAGAAGCTCGACATGGGCTATCGCTGGTATGACTCGCAGAACATCACGCCGATGTTCGAGTTCGGCTACGGTCTGTCGTACACGCACTTCGCGTACTCGGGTCTGTCGGTTGCGCGTCTGCCGGGTGGTTTGATCGACGTATCGTTCAACGTGCGCAACGATGGCCGCGTCGCCGGTGCGGAAGTGCCGCAGGTGTATCTCGGCGTGCCGTATCAGGGTGAGCCGCCGCGCCGTCTGGTGGGCTGGGACAAGGTCGGCCTGAATCCCGGCGAATCGCGTCGCGTGCACGTGATGGTGACGCCGCGCATGCAGAGCGTGTGGGATACGACCAACAACCGCTGGCAGTATGTGCCGGGCAGCAGGGTGTACGTCGGCGCATCGTCGCGCGACATCCGTCTGCAGGGTGGCAACTAAAGGGCGCGCTGCTCTAATGCGTTAGGTACCAGGCCGCGAAGGCGGGCGCGAGATGTTGCGCGCCCGCCGGCCGATGAAATAGCTTCGCCAGTTCGCTAACCGAAGCAGACCGATGGATTTTCAGGCCGGGTGCGTGCCGATGGTTTTTCCGGCACGCATTCGGTTTAATCGCCCGTCATGCCTTGAGCGTGTTCTTGTAGAACTTCCCGTCTTTCATCACGATGCGCAGGTTTTGCTCAGGGTTCGCGAGGAGGTCGAGATTCTCGAGCGGATTGCCGTCCACGAGCAGCAGGTCGGCGTATGCGCCTTGCTCGAGCACACCGAGTTTTCGCGGATAAGGGTTGCGTTCGCCGGAGAGCGCAAGCAATTGCCCATTGGTACTGGTTGCCATTTCCAAGGCTTCGGCTGGACTGTACCAGCGCTTCAGGTGCGTGAGCATCTTGCCCTGCCGCGTGGTGAGTTCCCGCGAAAAGAGTATGTCGGTGCCGAATGCGACCTTGAGGCCGTGCTTGCGCGCGAGCTTGTACATGTTGTCCGTGCCCGCGGTGACCTCTGCGAATTTTTCGACGGCCGGTCCGGCGAGCGGCGCAACGTCGGCTGTGCTGAGGAACGGTTGTGTGCTGAGCCACGCGCCGCTTTTCGCCATCATCGCGGCGGTTTTGTCGTCCATCAGATGAGCGTGCTCGATGCAACCTACGCCCGCCGCGACAGAGCGCTGAACCGACTCGGGCGTGTAAGTGTGTACGAGTACATATGTGCCCCAGTCCGCGGCCGTTTCGACCGCTGCGCGCAACTGCCTCTCCGTGAACGTGAGCATGTCCAGCGGGCTGCGCGGCGTTGATACGCCACCGGATCCCATGAGTTTGATTTGCGTCGCTCCCTGAATGAACTGCTCGCGCACGCGCAGGCGGACTTCATCTTCGGTATCTGCAATCGCAACAGCGCCATCACGTTCCGGCTGGCTGAGATGCCCGCCTTCGCGCGGCAGATCGGTCAGCGGACGAAAATCGCCGTGGCCTCCGGTCGTCGTGATCATTGCACCGGAAGGATAGATGCGCGGCCCTGACAGCATGCCGCTGTCGATCGCCTGCTTCAGCGCGAACGTCGGGCCGCCCGCGTCGCGTACGGTGGTGAAGCCGCGCAACAGCGTGCGCTCGGCTTCGGCGCTGGCCGCAAGATGCACGAACGTTATGTCGCTTTGCAGAACGACCTGAATGGGAAGCGACGCGAGCAGCATATGCCAGTGCATGTCGATCATGCCGGGCATGATGACCTTGCCGCCGCAATCGACGACTGTCTTGCCTTCGCTCGAAGCAGGCTGCCCCTGACCGATCTGGCTGATCGTGTTGCCTTCCACGACCATATACAGCCCATCGCGCAGCTTGGGCGATTTGCCGTCGAACAGGCGGAAGTTCGTGAACAGCACCGGCTTGGCGGGCGCATTGGGCGGCAGGGTGCTTTGAGCCTGGCTGAGTCCGGGCAGAACCAGGCTCAGCATCGACGCCGCCATACCCGTGACGAAGCCGCGGCGCGACAGGTCGGCGCTGATGCGGCGATTGGCATACTGCACTTGTGACTTGTCGCAAAGACATGAAAGCGACGGGCTGACTATTTTATTGCCGATGTACTTTCCTGAAGACATAACTCACCCATAACGTGGATCATCGTGCATCGAAAGCCGCCGCATAACAATAAATCGCGGCGAAGAACGCCAAGCGAGGGAAAGAGTATCGTTTGCGGCGAAGGTTGGCAAATTCCGTGCAGACTAAATGGACGGTGGGTTTGCCATGTGGAATTCATTCGCAGGGAAGTGACGATATGAGCGCCGAATTGTGAACTTTCGGTCGCAAGTGTCTGTTTGTACCAACTTTAGCGGGTAATTTAAAAGAATCTGCTTGCGACGCCTGAAAAAAACGGGCTATGCTCATGCCACTCACTACTATAGTGAGTCTCCTGGAAGAAAGCGCAACACTCAACTCTGTTGGGGAAGCGAGATGGGTCAGAGGAATGTCCCAGTAGAACTGTTTCGTCGGGTAATGGCGGCGCCTTTATCACTATTGTCAACGCTTGCTGCGGAAAATCAGGCGGTCCGCACCGCGGCAACGTGGCATTTACCGCACTACCGCGAACCGGTACGCGCGGTCCGGCTTTTCAATAACAAAGGCCATTCCCGCGGAAATCAACTGCATTACAGCATCAGCACTACGCCATAAACGTCAGGACAGGCGGCGTTGCGGTCATCCTGTCCATTTTTTCCACGGAGAAAGCGAAATGATTGATGTGTCGAAGCCACTCGTGATGAAGGTGGTGGCGGGCTCCGCGTTGTCGATGTTTGCAGTTGCCGCGATGGCGGACGATACGCTGGGTTTGTCGGAAAGTCTGTATTCGATCGGTGCGCCGGAAATCACCCAGGCGCCTGCCGCCAACGCGAGCCCGTGGCACTTTTCTGTCGGTGGTGGCGTGGTGAACATGCCGAAATTTCCCGGTTCGAGCGGTACGAAATGGGAAGCGGTGCCGACGGTGAGTGCGAGTTACGACCGCTTCTTTATCGGCGCAAATCCGGATGCCGCTTCGCTGCTGTCGCTGGGTGCTTATCTGTACCGCGACAGTAACTGGCGCATCGGCGCGGCTGTGACCTACGATTTCATCCAACCGCGCAGCGAGTCCGACGATTCACGGCTGCGAGGTCTCGGCGACGTCAAGCGTACGGCGCATGCCGAACTGTTCGGTGTTTATACCTATCAGTTCATCTCGGCGCGCGCGAGCGTATTGACCGACATCGCCGGCAATGACCGCGGTACGGTTGCAACCTTCGATCTGATGGGGCGCTACCAGCCGATCCCCCAATTGACGCTTACCGCAGGGCCGGGTTTGACGTGGGCAAGCAGCAAGTACAACGAAACCTACTTCGGCGTGACGTCGGAGCAGAGCGCTCGTTCGGGATTGCCAACCTTTTCGGCTGGCTCCGGTTTGAACCAGTTGCGTTTTTCGATAAACGGCGCTTACCGGATTGCGACGCACTGGAACGTCGGTGCCAGCGTTTCGCTCGCATGGCTGCGCGGCGATGCAAGCGACAGCCCGATTACCGAGAAAACGAGCCAGATAACGTACGGCCTTTTCGCCAATTATCTGTTCTAGTCAGTTCCTCGAATCCTCAAACCTTCAAACGCAAGCCCACGTGAACCTGATTGCTCAGGGGCACGTGGGCTTGTTCCATTGAATGGGTCACAAGACACGTTCCGTCCAGTGACTCGCGCCGGTTCTTCGCCAGCACCGCGTCAACTCTTCTGCGCGAGCAGCGCCTGAATCTTCGCTTCAGTCTGCGCATAGTCGCCTTCTCCGAAGTGCGAGTAGACAATCTGCCCTTTCTTGTCGATCAGATAGAACGCGGGCCAGTACTGGTTGTTATAGGCATTCCACGTCGCGTACTGATTGTCCTGCGCGACTGGATAGCTGATGCCGAGCCGCTTGATGGCGGTCTTCACGTTACCGGTGTCGCGTTCGAACGGATACTCGGGCGTGTGAACGCCGATGACCGTCAGCCCCTGATCCTTGTACTTCTGATTCCAGCTTTTCACGTAGGGCAGCGTATTGGCGCAATTGATACAGCTATAGGTCCAGAAGTCGACCAGCACGACCTTGCCGCGCAATTGCTGCAGTTTGAGCGGTTCGCTATTGAGCCACTGCGTAATGCCCGTGAATTCGGGCGCGGGCGAAGCGCTTTCCTGCTGCGCGCCAATTGTGGTGGCATGGGTGGCTGCCGTTGCGGCGAATGCGGCGAACGCGGCAAAAGCCGTGGCGAGAGCGAGAGTCTTGAGTCGGGCGTTCATGTCAGAGTCCTTTGAGGGAGGGGAAAAACGCGGCGAGCCGGGCGTACAGCAGCACGTCGTATTGCAGATAGATGGCGAGTGCGGTCAGCATCACCAGTGCGCCGAATACCTGTTGCAGACGATGCGCATGGCGCGACACGACGCGTACGTGACGGGTCACGTAATGTCCGCCGTAGATGATCGCGAGCATTGGAATCGCGGCGCCGATCGCATACAGCGTGAGCAGCAGCGCTGACCAGCCGAGATCCTGCGCCTTGACCACGAGCACGAGGATCGAGGCCAGCACGGGGCCCGCACAGGGTGTCCACACCGCGCCGAGCGACATGCCGAGCACGAAGCCGCCGGCGTTGCCGCTGCCGGGTTGTCCGCCGGGTGAAATGGCCGCGCCGATGCGCTCGAGCGGCCCCTGTACCTGCGCGACGAGCCAGTCGTAAGGACGCGGCCATACGCGCATGAGACCGGACAACGCGAGCAGCGCGATGCCCGTGTTTCTCAGCACCTGCTGCGCGACATGGACGGTGCTCGACACCGCGCCCAGCAGCAATGCAAACGATGCGAAAGTCAGAATGAAGCCGGCGACGATAAAGAGCGGTCGTGTACGGCTCGGTTGTTCGACGGAGGTGCCGAGCAGGATCGGCATGACCGGCAGGACGCAAGGCGATGCAATCGTGAGCAACCCGGCGAGCAGGGCGAGCGGCGTTTCGAGCGTGCTGTGCATGATGGGCGTTCCGTTGGCTGGTATGGCCGTATTGGAACGCCCGCAGGTATCTGGTTTATGTCGGCAATACGAGGTGCGTGCAATGTTTTGTATCTGCGCACTGCACAGATACATTGCGACACAATTCACCGGGTGCGCTGGCGTACGGGCTTGCGGAAGCGGCGTTGCCGGAGCGCGCGATTAGTGCGACTACTGCGACTAGCGCGTCCTGCGCTTTTTTGCTGCATTTGCAGAGGCGTTTGCCGCTCGCTTCGCTTCAGGCGACGAGAACATCGGCATGCGCTCCTGAATCCACCGCAGCAACTCGAGCGGGCCTGGCGCGAGCGGCCGGCCGGTTTTGACCAGCACGCGAGCTTGCGCGCCGGAAAAGAGCGGATGTGCGATCGGTACTGTCGTCAATTCGCCGCTCGCGATTTCGCGGTAAGCGGCAAATTCGCCGATTAGCGTCATGAAGTTCTCAGCGGCTACGAATCGCTTCAGGCCGCTCAGCGAATTGGTCGTCAGCGTCGCGCGGATCGAAACGTTCTCCGCCAATTCCGTCATCTTGACGACATGACCAATGCCAAATGTCGAGGGCATCAGCGCCAGCGGGTATGCGCTCAGATCGTCGAGACTGGCGGGTCTTTTCCGCCTGGCGAGCGGATGATCGCTTCTCAACAGCAGCACGACGGGCTGAAGCGAACTCGCACGATATTCGATGCGCGGATGAGGCGGCGGATTGTACGCGAGCCCGATATGTGCGCGGCTTTCCGCGACTTCCTCCTGAATCGAATCGACCGCGAGCATGTCCATGCCGATTTCCAGTTCGGGATACTGGGCACAGAATGGCGCGAGTACATCGTCGACGAGCGTATCGACAAAACCTTCGCTGATGGCGAGCCGGATCTGCCCTCGCTGAAGGCCTTTTAGCGCGTGCAACTGATCTTCGAGCTTCTCCTGCTGCGAGCGATAGCCGCGCCAGAATTCGAGCAGATGCGTGGCTGCTTCGGTTGGTTTGACGCCGCGCGGCTGACGTTCGAACAGCACGGTACCTAATTCGTCTTCGAGCAGCTTGATCTGCCGTGTAATCACGGACGGCGATGTATTGATGCTTTCCGCAGCACCGCGAATGGTGCCGTGCGTCAGCACCTCGTTGAAATACCGAAGGCGTTGCTGATTGATCTCTCGCATGTCATGACCCGGGCGTGGTTGGTGTGTTGCTCATCTTGAGCGTATTCGTGTCGTCATCGTAGATAAAGACGACAGCAAGATCTCGGACCATCAATAGCCTCTACACTGGTTGCATGTTTCAAAAGCACGTTGTTCGCACGCAAGGCGAGTTCTCAAATCGCCACCGTATGTTTGCGACAGCATCTTGCACGCGATCTCCTGTTGTTTGCCGACGCCGCGTGCGGCAAGGACCGTCACATCTCCGCCTGTCGAGACGTCAGAATACTCGAACGCCTGTGTGTTGCCGAGATTCTGCGGCACGCACGGGCTGTTGCTGAGATCGAAGCCAGTCAGTGCTTTGTCGCGGAAGCATTCGCCGCAGCAAGTTTGTCATTCACGCTTCGCGCCGCGTCAGCGAGAGGGTCTGCCGTATCGCGAGGCGTGAGTTGCCGATTCGGCACGCCCTTCGAGCCATGCTTCACGTGCGTTCATCGCATTCTCCCGTGTCCGTCGAGGTTGACAGAGGTGCGCAGCAGAGGCTCACGATTGAATCTCTGCCGGACAGAGTCCGGGCATGCCGGCAGCCGCGGCGACCGCGCGGGCGAGTTCGGAATATTCGCCCTCCAGCGCGCCGCAGAGCGACGCGATGAAGAAGCGGGGCCTATGGCTTTTCAGGCGGGGCAATCGTTGTGCAGCGCTCCAGAATCCCACTTGCCTGAAAGCAGGGCTTTGTGGAGCATCCTGACGGTTAGCGGCTCCCGTTTCAGGGAGTGCTGCCGTCTCAGCACGTGGCGGGTGAGGAAGTGGTACAGGAGGCCTTCTCCTTCCATCAGGAAATATCGATGGAAGTCGTAGTCTCCACGGTCTATGCCGAAAGACTCGAAGAACCGTTGCATGAAAATATCGGCATCGTCGCCTTGCTGGCCCAGATCGTTTTCGACGGACATGTCTGGTGTGACCGGCTTCTTTGCTGGCAGGCGAGCTTCCTGCCTGACGAACAACTCCAGACTTTCCCAGGCACGATCTTCCATCAAAACACCCTGTCCTCGGATCCGACGATCCGATCGTATTTCAGAACTGTGTTGTGCGTAATCTGGTAGGCGTCGTTTGCCAGCAGCACCCAGCCAGCGCCGGGAATGGTTCGGCCGACAAAGACACTTAACCGGTGCGTCAGGATCCATCTGAACTGTTTCATGCTCTGCCAGGTGAAGGTTGGCAATACCTTGTGTTTGAGTTCGTACCTGAACAGTGACCGGGACATGACCGATGCAACGGATGTTCCTCGTGTAGCTCCCAGCGGTTTGGCTCTCGTGGGCAGGAGCGGAAGCCCTGACAGGATGAGCAACACAGCTTCAACGTCATCAATCTCAAGCTGCGAGCATGTTTCATCGACGACGATAAACAGGAACAATTCGGCAGGGGTTAGATTGCTATGGGATCCGTAATTGTACGTATGGCTCATTGGTCTAGCGCTCTTCCCATGATCTTGCCGTTGTGACTGTCTACCGGCAGGCTTATGGCGTGATTGAAGCCAATAACCTCGATACTGCCTTCACGCCCCTGGACCATTGATGGACCTTTGATATCTGCGCCATCATCATCCTTGAGCCACATGTATGCTGGAATTGCCATCTCCAAATTCTCCGTTGGTAAATTTATGAACAGTTGCATAACTGCGAACCTCACTCGATGAGATACGCGATGTGCGAACGCCTCATTTTTTACCGGAGCTCATTCTTGATCGCAATGGGCTTGCGCCCAATCCTGGCCGTGAATCAAATATTTAACTGGGAGAGCGCTGTCCAACGGCCCCTGAGCTTGAGAGTGGCGTGTTGAAGCGCGTTTCGCGCCACGTCAGCGAGCAGATCTGCCGTATCGCCGGGCGTGATTCGCCGGTTCGGAACGCCCTTTACGTCGAGCTACGGTTAGTCCGTTGCGCATAAAGCAACGATATGTGAACTTAGTTGCTCTTGCTGTCAATGGCTCGTGCTGTCACTATTCAACTCAAGCATTACGACAGCGGTGAAGCCGCAAACCGGTGGTTCTGTCGTCGAAGCACTCCGCGTTTCAGGTTCGTGCTTTTTATATTCGCGCGTTTCATATTCGCATCACCCATTTCATTCAATTGCCCTTTGTGTCCGTTCTGTTCGTACAGCGGTTGAACGCGGCGACACGCGGTTTCGGCTTTATCGCGTGGCGCAGGATGCGTGCAGAACGGATCAGATTAATTCCGCATAGCTATCGTGATTTGAGGAGAATAATCATGTCGGATCAGATCAATAGTCGTCGTCGTTTTCTCGGGACTGCCGTTGCGGGCATCAGCCTGCTTGAATTGGGACTGAGCGGACTCGCACATGCGCAGTTGGCCGACACGTCCGGCAATGCGAAGGCGAGCGGGCGCGCCGCTTCGTTCGAGAACATTCGCTCGATCAACGCTGGCACGCTCAACATCAGTTATGCGGAAGCGGGTCCGCAAAATGGACCGGTAGTGATTCTGCTGCATGGCTGGCCCTATGACATCTACAGCTTCGCCGAGGTGACGCCACTGCTCGCGGCCGCCGGCTATCGCGTCATCGTTCCTTATCTGCGCGGCTACGGCCCGACGCGCTTCCTTTCCTCCGATACGCCGCGCAACGGTCAGCAGGCCGTGGTCGCGGTCGACATCATCAACCTGATGGATGCGCTGAAAATCGACAAGGCCGTGCTCGGCGGCTTCGATTGGGGCGCGCGCACGGTGAACATCATTGCGGCGCTGTGGCCGCAACGCTGCACGGCGATGGTCTCGGTGAGCGGCTATCTGATCGGCAGTCAGGAAGCGAACCGCGCGCCGTTGCCGCCGAAGGCCGAACTGGCCTGGTGGTATCAGTTCTATTTCGCCACCGAGCGCGGCCGTGCGGGTTATGAAGCGAACCGTCATGACTTCAACAGGCTGATCTGGCATACGGCCTCACCGAAATGGGATTTCGACGACGCGACGTTCGAGCGCACCGCCGCCTCGTTCAACAACCCCGACCATGTTGCGGTGGTGATTCACAACTACCGCTGGCGTCTGGGGCTGGTCCAGGGCGAACCGCAATACGACGAACTCGAAAAGCGTCTGGCGACGGGGCCGGCCATCTCGGTGCCGACCATCACGCTCGAGGGCGACGCCAACGGCGCCGCGCATCCCGAGCCGGCCGCGTACGCGAAGAAGTTTACCGGCAAATATCAGCACCGCAACCTTAGCGGCGGCATCGGCCATAACCTGCCGCAGGAAGCGCCCAAAGCATTTGCGCAAGCCATTATCGACGTGACGCGCATGGCGTGAGGCGGGCCGGCGAGTGCCGGTTTCTTTCTCCGATTTGCGCACCGGAACCCCAGGAGCCGACGTTCGGCTCCTGAGGTTTTTTTCTTGAGCGGGATGCACGGAATACGCAGAACCGCCTTTTTGTATCGCAATGTATCTGTGGCGTGCACAGACAAACTCGCTTGCACAAAAGGGCGCAGACGAAAACATTCCAGATACGTTGGCGCGTTCAAATGTCGTCACGCAAGGTTGATTCACGACGTTGCGTGAATCAGGCGGGACATGACGGCATATCTGCCACGACTGCCGCGTGTTCCGCTCAACCCTTGATCCCTGTGTGTTTTGATATCTGGAGAAACCTCATGAAACTCGTTCAATCGCTTATCGTTGCCGCCCTTGTTGCCGTGCCCGTCGCTTCGTTCGCGCAAGCGCAACCGCAGCATGCGCTCACGCGCGCCGAAGTGCGCGCGGAACTGGTCCAGTTGCAGAAGGCCGGCTACAGCCCCGCGAGCGACAACACGCAATATCCGCGGAACATCGAGGCTGCGGAAGCGCGTATCAGTGCTGGCGACAACGCCGCCGTGTCCGCATATGGCGGCGTCGCGAAAGGCACCTCGGACTCCGGCTCGCGCGCGCCGATGAATCGCGCGGCGGCGGTTGGCTCGAACGCCATGAGCTTCGGCTCGATCTACGCGCATTCCTGAACGAGGCGACGCGCAGACCGCCTGCGTATCTTCACGCGGGCGGCGTATTCGATACATTCCGGCGTGGGCGGACGAATTGCCGAAGAACTCGGCCGTTTATCCGACGCTGCCGACGAATCAGATTGCAATCGACGGAATGCTCTTCATGCATCGCAGCGCGAACATCGAACGGCTATGGCGAATGCCCGCGATCTTGTAGAGCTTTTCGCGCAGAAAGCGCTCGTAGCCGGCAGTGCCATCCACCGCGACCTTGACCAGATAGTCGTAATCGCCCGAGACCAGATACGCCTCGAGTACTTCGCTGAGCGTGGCAAGTTCGGCGCCGAAGCGTGCGAGCGCGTCGTCGTCGTGCCGGTCTAGCGTCACTTCGAGCAGCACGACGTCCGCGAAGCCGAGCTTCTGCTGATCGAGCAACGCGACATAGCCGCGGATATACCCTTCGTTTTCGAGTTGGCGCGTACGGTTCCAGCACGCGGTGGTCGACATGCCGACCAGTTCGGCGAGTTCCGCGTTGCTGAGCCGGGCGTTCTTTTGCAGCTCGCGCATGATCTTGCGATCGAGTTGGTCGAGCGGGCGGTTTCGGGCAGTCATGAAAGTGATCGGAAGAATATTCGTTGAAAACTGATTATAGGCGTAGATTATCCCGAAGCGATGCAGGAACGCTAGATCTTTAAGAAGCCTATCCAGCGGGGCTCCCGGTATATTTTCCAGATGCATTCATGCCCGGGACAACCGTCCGGGCCGCGGGTTTCGCGCCCAGCGGCTTTTGCGGCCACAAGCCGCGCTCCGGTGTCTCGCCGCTTTCACACAGGAAGGCGGCACGCGGGTGATTTCCGGCGCTACCCGCGCCGCAAGGCGCGCTCGCCGGGCATGAACGCATGTTGCCGTATAAAGTCCGCACGCTCGCGGTTCGCGGTTCGCGTCGAAAACGCACGAGCCATACGAATACGACCTCACGAACCGCACCGGAAAACGCCCTTGAATCAGGGCAAATTCTCCCGCAACACGATGCTGAACTGCACCGGCTTCACGTCGCTCAGCGCGTCGCGTTTCTCGCGCACGTTGCGGAAAATCCGCAGACAGTTGCCCACCATCGCTTGCGGCGTTTGCGTAATCAGCGCATCCATCGTTCCGTCTATCAGCAATGCGCGCGTATCGGGCGTCAAGCCATGCCCGACAAACAGGATCTTCTGCTCCGCACGCGCTTCGACGATCGCGCGCGCGACGCCATCCGAACCGCCACCGCTGTTATAAATACCCGCGAGATCGGGATGCTCTTCGAGCAGCTTGCGCGTCTGCATATAGTTGCGCTCGCTGTCGTCGTGCCCTTCGCGCAGTCCGATCACGCGCACCTGTGGAAACGTCGATTCGATCAGATGCAGAAAGCCGATTTCGCGCTCCTCGTGCCCGCGATAGTTGAGGCTGCCCGCGAGCATCGCGATCTTGCCGCTCGGCCGCGGGCCCATGAAGCGGCCTAACAGCAATGCCGCCGTGCGCCCCGCCGCACGGTTGTCGATGCCGACATACGCGAGACGCCGCGCATTCGACAGGTCCGAAATCAGCGTAATCGCAGGTACGCCCTGGTCCGCGAGCGTATTGACCGCATCGCGCACGACCGGATGTTCGAGCGCCATGAACACGACGCCATCCGCGCGCTGTCCGTAATGCAGCAGACGGTCCGCGAGTTCGTTCGGGTTGAAGCTCTCGACGTAGTGCACGCGGCACTTCATGTCCAACGCGCTCCACTGCTCGTGCGCGAATTCGATGTAGTCGCCGAGCATGTGCAGATAACGATTGGTGCCGGCCGGCAGGAGAAACGCGATGCGCATCGGCTTCGACGCCGGTACGGCGGGCGGATTCGGCGTGAGCAGATAGCCGAGTTGCGCGGCCGCCTGCAGCACGCGTTGCGCGGTGACGGCCCGCACGCCTTCGCGGCCGTTGAGCACGCGATCGACAGTGGCGGTCGACACGCCGGCCGCGCGCGCAATGTCGGGAATGCGCGCGGGAGCGTTGAGACGCGCGGCCCCGGTGAGATGAAGCGGTTCGGACATGGCAGTCCTCAACGGAGTGAAGTCCATCAAAAAACATCAGATTCGCGGTTTGACAGCGATTGCCGCGCACGCCTAGTCTTGCAGCTATCGCACCGCGCCTCAACGCCGATGACGTGGAAATCAGAGCGTTGCAACAGGTGATGATGGATTTTGATGGATCCGACAGTCACATCAATTATAAGCAGCAATCAACCTGCATGGGATCGGAGTCGGCGTCGAAGCACCGACCCCGGTCGACAAGGAGACGCTCATGACCAACCTCGCGAGACGCAGTCTGCTGCGTGCCGCGGCCGCCGTGCCGGTGGCGAGTGCGCTAGGCTTTCCAGCTATCGTGCGCGCGGCATCCGGCCCGGAGTTCGTGTTCAAGTACGGCAACAACCTGCCGCTCACGCATCCGCTGAACGTGCGCTCGCAGGAGGCGGCGAATCAGGTCCGCGAGGCGTCCAGGGGGCGCATGGAGATCCGGATATTCCCCAACAACCAGTTGGGCGGCGACACCGACATGCTCGCGCAGGTGCGCAGCGGCGGCATCGAAATGTTCACGCCGTCGGCGCTCGTGGTGTCGACGCTCGCGCCATCGGTCGCGATCAATGCGGTCGGTTTCGCATTCGCCGATTACGACCAGGTGTGGCGCGCGATGGACGGCAAGCTCGGCGCATACGTGCGCGCGGCGATGCAGAAGGCCGGGCTCGAATCGTTCGAGAAGATGTGGGACAACGGCTTTCGTCAGACCACGACGAGTACCGCGCCGATCGTGAACGCGCAGAACATGCGCGGTCTGAAGATTCGCGTGCCGGTGAGTCCGCTCAGCATCGACATGTTCAAGGGGCTCGGTGCCGCGCCGACGAGCCTGCAATTCAGTGAAGTGTATTCGTCGTTGCAGACGCACATTGTCGATGCGCAGGAAAATCCGCTGCCGATCGTGCAGGTCGCGAAGCTCTATGAAGTGCAGAAGTACTGCTCGCTGACCAATCACATGTGGGACGGCTACTGGTTCGTGCTGAACCAGCGCGCGTGGCAGCGCTTGCCGAAAGATCTGCAGGCGATTGCGAGCGACGCGTTCAATCAGGCGGCGATCAAACAGCGCGACGACGTGCGCAAGCTGAACGACGCGGCCGTCGCCGATCTGCAAGGCAAGGGCCTCGCGATCAATCGCCCGTCGCCCGATACGTTTCGTACCGCATTGCGTCAAGCCGGCTTCTATAGCCAATGGCAGGGCCGCTTCGGCAACGAGGCGTGGGATCTGCTCGAGCAATCGGTCGGCAAGCTCGCGTGAGTGCACCGCAGTCCGGCGAGCATCAGACGACGCGCGGCGCGCGGCCGCAAGGAGACAGCAGGATGTCGAATCACGCATTGAATCCGGTGGAAGCGGCCGTGCCGTTGCACGCGGCGAGTCTGCCGCGCCGCTGGCTGCGCAGCTTCGATCGCGGGCTGATTGCGCTCGTCGAAGTGTGCGCGGCGGCGCTGCTGGCGATCGAAATCGTCGTGATGCTCGCGGGCGTCGTGTCGCGCTATGTGTTGCATCAGCCGCTCGTGTGGTCTGATGAACTGGCCGGCATTCTGTTTCTGTGGCTCGCGATGCTCGGCGCAGTGCTTGCATTGAGGCGCGGCGAGCACATGCGTATGACCGCGCTCGTCAGCCGTTTGTCGCCGCGGGCGCGTGCTTTCGTCGATACGCTCGCGATAGTCGCGTCGATCGCCTTGCTCGCGCTGCTGATCGCGCCGGCCTACGATTACGCGTCGGGCGAAGCGGCGATCGTCACGCCCGCCTTGCAGATCAGCAACGCATGGCGCGCGCTCGCGTTGCCGATCGGCGCGGCGTTGATGCTGCTGGTTGGCTTGATCCGTCTCGCGCAGGTGAGCCGCGTGAGCGACGTGCTCGTCGTGCTGGCGATTGCCGCGCTGCTTGGCGCAGTGGCCGTTTTCGCGGGACCGTGGTTTCAGACGCTCGGCAAGCTCAACCTCGTGATCTTTTTCGTCGGCGTGGTCGCGGTCGGCATTTTCTCCGGTGTGCCGATCGGGTTTTCGTTTGCGCTTGCGACGTTCGGCTATCTCGGCCTGTCGACCTATACGCCGCTCGAAGTCGTGGTCGGCCGCATGGATGAGGGCATGTCGCATCTGGTACTGCTGGCCGTGCCGCTCTTCGTGTTTCTCGGTCTGCTGATCGAGATGACCGGCATGGCGCGCGCGATGATCGAGTTTCTCGCGAGCCTCGTCGGTCATGTGCGCGGCGGGTTGTCGTTCGTGCTGATCGGCGCGATGTATCTCGTGTCGGGCATCTCCGGCTCGAAAGTCGCGGACATGGCGGCCATCGCGCCGGTGCTGTTTCCCGAGATGAAAAAGCGCGGCGCGTCCGAAGGCGATCTGGTCGCGCTGCTTGCGACGACCGGCGCGCAAAGCGAGACCATTCCTCCGAGCATCGTGCTGATTACGATCGGCTCGGTGACGGGGCTGTCGATCTCCGCGCTCTTCACCGCCGGCATGTTGCCGGCCGCGGTGCTCGCGTTGATTTTGTGCGTCGTCGTGTGGTGGCGCTATCGCAAGGAAGACCTGAGCGGCGCGCAACGCTTCACGCGCAGGCAGATTGGCCGGATGTTCGTCGTCTCGCTGCCTGCGCTTGCGTTGCCGTTCGTGATTCGCATGGCGGTGGTCGAAGGCGTCGCGACGGCGACCGAGGTGTCGACGATCGGCATTGTGTATTCGATGCTGGTCGGGCTGCTGATTTACCGGCGCTTCGAATGGCGGCGGCTCGGCCGCATGCTCGTCGATGCCGCGACGCTGTCGGGCGCGATCCTGTTCATCATCGGCTGCGCGACCGCGATGGCCTGGGCGCTCACGCAATCCGGCTTCTCGCAGGATCTCGCGCAACTGATGGGCTCGATGCCGGGCGGTGCGTACGGTTTTCTCGCGGTATCGATCGTCGTGTTCGTGATGCTCGGCAGCGTGCTCGAAGGGATTCCCGCCATCGTGCTGTTCGGGCCATTGCTGTTTCCGATCGCGCGGCTCGCCGGTGTTCACGAAGTGCATTACGCGATCGTTGTGATTCTCTCGATGGGTGTCGGCCTTTTCTCTCCGCCGTTCGGAGTGGGTTACTACTCGGCGTGCGCGATCAGCAAGGTCAATCCCGATGCGGGGATTCGTCCGATCATCGGTTATATGGGCGCACTGATCTTCGGTCTGCTGCTCGTCGCAGCGATTCCGTGGATATCGATCGGATTCCTCTAGACAGTTCTTCACTTTGCGGGCATTCGGGCGCTGCGTTCGCACCGCGCCGGGGCGCCGCTCGTCCTCAAACCCCGCAGCAACGGGAGAGTTTCATGAGTCGTTTCTTTGGTGAAATCCGGCAGGCCGGCTACGTGGTGCGCGACATCGAGGCCGCGATGGACTACTGGAGCCGTGTGCTCGGCGTGGGTCCGTGGTTTTACAACGAGCGCGTGCCAATCGAAAACTACACGTATCGCGGGCAGCGCTATGAAGTGCATAACTCGGTGGCGCTCGCGAACTCGGGGCCGTTGCAGGTCGAACTGATCCAGACGCGCAACGATGCGCCCTCGATGTATCGCGACTTTCTCGCCGCCGGCCATACCGGCTTGCAGCACAACGCGTACTGGACCACGTCGTTCGACGCGGATCTCGCGCGTCTGCAGGAGCAGGGCTTCAAGGTGGCGATGAGCGGCGAGGTGGGGCGTAACGGCCGCTTCGTCTACTTCGATACCGAAGACCATCCGGGCACCGTGATCGAACTGTCGGAAATCGCGGGGCCGAAGGGCAAACTGTTCGACATGATCTACGCGGCGTCGCGCGACTGGAATGGCCGCGAGCCGGTGCGTCCGTTTCCCGATCTGGGCACGCTATGAACGGCATGCAGGCGCGGCGGCCAATCGATAGCGATACGCTCGAAGCCGACTATCTGATCGAAACGCCACTCGAACTCGCGCGTGTCGCGGACGTGATGGCAGGCGAGCAATCGAGTGGTACGTTCGTGCGGGTCGCGAACGAATCCGATGCGTTGCGCGCGCGCAGCCGCGCGAACGTGCTGCGGATCGAAGAACTCGAAGCCGCCGCGCAACCGAGTCTGCTGAGCGCCTGGCTGACACGGCAGCGCATGCCGGGGCCGTGGCGGCGCGCCCGCGTCACGTTGTCGTTTCCGCTTGCCAACATCGGCGCGAATTTGCCGACGCTCGCCGCGACCGTCGCAGGCAATCTGTACGACCTCGGGGAAGTGACCGGCATGCGCCTGTTGTCGCTGCGTTTGCCCGCGGTCTATCGCGCGCGTTTCGAATTGCCGCGGCATGGCGTGGCGGGCACGCGCGCGCTCACGCAGGTGAGCGGCCGGCCGATGATAGGCACGATCATCAAGCCGAACGTCGGCCTGAGCGCGATGGAAACGGCCGCGCTCGTGCGCGAGCTGTGCGAGGCGGGCGTCGACTTTATCAAGGATGACGAAGTGTGCGCGAACCCCGCGCACGCACCGCTTACCGAACGCGTGCGGGCAGTGATGTCCGAGGTGCGCGCCTATCGCGAGCGCAGCGGCCGGCCCGTCATGGTCGCCTTCAATATCACCGACGATATCGACGCGATGCGTCGTCATGCCGAACTCGTCGAGCGTGAAGGCGGCAGTTGCGTGATGGCGAGCATCAACTGGTGCGGCTTCTCGGCAATCCAGACGCTGCGCCGCGCAACGCCGCTCGTGCTGCATGCGCATCGCAACGGCTACGGGATGATGTCGCGCGATCCGGCGCTCGGCATGTCGTTTCAGGCGTATCAGACGCTCTGGCGTCTCGCCGGTGTCGATCATATGCACGTGCACGGTCTCGCGGGCAAATTCGCGCAGAGCGATGCCGAGGTGATCGAGTCCGCGCGCGACTGCGCAGCGCCGCTCGCACCGGGTTGCAACGACAGCGTTCTGCCCGCGTTTTCATCGGGTCAATGGGCGGGTACGGCGCCGGCGACTTTCGATGCCGTGCATTCGACCGATCTGCTCTTCATGTGCGGCGGCGGGATTCTCGCGCACCCGGACGGTCCGGCGGCGGGCGTCACGAGTGTGCGCGAGGCGTGGGCGGCCGTGCAGGCCGGCACACCGCTCGCGATCCACGCGGAGAACGTGCCGGAGTTGCGACGGGCGCTGACGTTTTTCGGCGGCCGGAGTTGAGCGCGATGCCAGGCAGCGGCGAGATGAAGCGGATGCGCGATACGGGGCCCGCCTACGCGTTCTATGGCGACGACTTCACCGGCGCGACCGACACGCTCGCGCACCTCGCGCGCGCGGGCCTGCGCACGATGCTGTTTTTCACGCCGCCCGATGCGGCGCGTCTTTCGATGCTCGGCCAGCTCGACGCGATTGGCGTCGCGGGCGCCGCGCGTACGATGGCGCCGCATGCGCAGCGACAGGAACTCGCGCGCGTCGGCGCTGCATTCGCCGCGCTGGGTGTGCGCGTGATGCACTACAAAGTGTGTTCGACGTTCGATAGTGCGCCGCACACCGGCAGCATCGGCGTAGCGATTCGCGCGTTGCGCGAATACTGCGCGAACGAACTCGTTGCGATCGTCGGCGGCCAACCGAATCTGCGGCGCTATTGTGTGTTCGGCCAGCTATTCGCCGCTGCTGGAGCGGATGATGAGCAACGGTCGATCTACCGGATCGACCGTCATCCGACGATGAGCCGTCATCCCGTGACGCCGATGAACGAAGCGGATCTGCGTGTGCATCTGCAACGCCAGGGTGTCGAGCACGTACAGTCGATCGACTGGCCGTGTTACGCGGCGGGCGAGGCCGCATTGCAGTCCGAGGTGCGGCGCAGGCTGGATGCGAAGTCCAATGCGAAGCACAATGCAAAACCCGGCGCAAAACCCGACGCAAAACCCGGCGCGTTGCTGTTCGACGTACTCGACGATACGCATTTGCACGCTATTGGCCGGGTCATGACGCATTACGCGTCGCAGTCGTCACCCTTGCTTGCCGTTGGTGCAAGCAGCGTGGCGCAGGCGTATGCCTATGCGCGGGGAGCACGTGCTGAATCTGAGGCAGTGAACGATGCGCCCGCGTTACTGGCTCGCGCACGTGGTCCCGTTTTCGTGCTGGCCGGCAGTCTTTCGCCATTGACCGAAGTCCAGATCGGCGCCGCGCATTCGTATTTGCGGGTGGAACTGGACCCACGGCGGATGACGGGTGACGCGGCATCAACCTATCTCGCGGACCGCGTTGCGGCGATTGCCGGGCCGTTGCGCGATGGGCGGAACGTGCTCGCGTATACGGCGCGAAATGTATCGCATGGTACGCAAACGTTTCGTGCGATAAATGAAGAAAACGCCGTGCATCGAGGCGATGGAAGCGCGCCGCCATCGCGGCTCGCCGGTGCGTGCGCGACGCTGTTGAAGAACGTGCTCGGCGCGGTGAGATTGCAACGCATCGGCATTGCGGGCGGCGATACGTCGAGTTTTGCGGTGCGCGCGCTCGACGCGTGGGGGCTGTCTTATCTCGCGCCGCTTTCCGCAGGCGTGACTGTGTGCCGTCTGCATTCCGACCGGGCGGAGCTCGACGGCGTGGAGATCATGCTCAAAGGCGGCCAGATGGGCGACGCCGATCTGTTCGAGCAATTGATCGACGGCTTTGCAGCGGAGCCGTGTGCGAATCGTTAGCTATTTGGCCATTGCCGGCATGATCCGCGGCAGGGCTCATCCCTGCTGGCGACGCGTAGTCTGATGTTTGCCGAGCGCGGCGCCGAGGTCTTCGTCGGTCATGGCGGGGAAAACGCTCATGGTCAGCAGGTCGCCCCAATCGAGCGCGAGCGCCGCTATGCTGCGGATGTCGTCCGCTTCGACGATCGCGAAACCATGCAATCCGCCGATCGCGTGCCAGCGCCCCAGCAGCGTGACACCCTCCGGCACCTGGCCGCCCGTTTTCATGAAGCGCTCAATGACAGCATTCTCGGCGGTCGGGAGACCGCTCCATTGCACGATGAATTTCATTGCGCGTCTCCAATTGGAATGAGTTGGGCGCCGGGACTGGCGGCAGCTGGAAAAACCATACGACATCCTGATCATCATAGGCGAGTGAGCAGCGCCCACGCTCGCCGTATGCGGACATTCGCCAGGTGAATCGGACCGGCGCCCTTCTCGCGAAAACGCGGGCAGGGCTCCGTCTTTCCAATTGCGGACACCTCGCGCGTCCTATAGATAAGTTCCGCTGATACGGCCTTCGAAGATGGCGGTGTTGATGTCCCAATCGTCGACATGACCCGTGCCGTTGCCGTCCACCGTGACGACCACCGAGCGGCCGCCGCGCAGCGTCTTCATCTGTTCGACGGTGAGCGTTTTTTCGTGAGATGCGTCGCCGGCGCAACGCGGCAGGTCTTTGATGATGACAGTGGCTTTCATGGCAGTACTCCTTGAGGGGAAGAGGCGAGCACGGTGCCGTGCCCGCTTCGATTTCCGCAAGGTATATGCCAATGTGCGCGGACGCGGCGCGGGACATCCGGCCTCGGCCGCCATGCGAATCCAGGCAAGGCGCTGCGTGACAGCCCGGCCGGATCGCACGGGCGGAGAGGGCCCGCGAGAACGAAGATGTTCGCACGAACCCGACGCATTGCGCGCGAATGGTTGGATTGCGGCGCAGCTTCGCGTGAAGCGGATAGAAGAAAAATGGACGCTGCAAAAGCAGGCCCAAATAGAAACGGCACGCGCGGTTCGCGCGTGCCGTTGTGATGAGGAAAGCGTTGCAGCTCTAGCGGCGTTGCCGTCCGCGCTGCAGAGCGTCGCTGGCGATACGCTGATGCGCCGCGGGAAAGCCCGGCGGATATTCGACGACGCGCGTCGCGGCCGGCACCAGTGCCACCGCAATACTCGAGCGCGCACCGACGCGTGCGCCACCGACGACTGCGGCCATTGCTTCACGGTCGAGCTCGACGCTCTCGGTCAGATCCTTGATGACGAGCTTTGTCATGGCGGCTCCAGAAAAGCAACCGGGTGGCGGGGTCTATCCGGAGTCCGGCCGCCGCGCTTGCAGGGTGTTCGTTATGTCGTTCGAAGTACTGAGGTCTCGACGCACTATCAGTATAGGAAATCGGTGTGCGGTTTGCCCGAGGTGGTGGGCATTCATGTCGGCATTGAGGTTGACGCTGGGAACGGCACCGTGGATGGCGGCATCGCGAGTGACGCCGCTGCGGCAGTGAGGGAACCCCCGGTCCCGCGCTGCTGCACGCGCTCACACGACGGCGTAGTTGGCGCCCCACAGCGACGGGTCGACGTTCAGCTTGAGCGGCACGAAACCCGCGCCGATCACGCCGATGTTGTTGAGTGCGGCAACGTTCACGTTTTGTTGCTGAACGAGATTCTGGTTCACCGTGACGTTGACGTTGGCAATGCCGGCAAGACCGCTCAGCGGCAAGCCGGGAACGTTGCTGCCGGTACCGCCGGCGAGCGCGGACATGGCCCGGCGATCGAGCTCGCGAGTGCCGGACAGATCGCGAATCATGAGGGATGACATGGCGTTTCTCCAAAGGTGCGCGAAAGGCGGAGATGAACGGCGTGCGGCGAAGCGTCCGACGGGAGCGGATGCTTCGCCGCGTCGCGCATTACATGTGGATGTTGTTGCTCGACGTGTTGAACGGATCGAGCGTCGAGGTGATGCCGCCGGCGAACGCAACGTTGTTGCCGTTGGCGTTTTCCAGGTTCAACTCGTTGTTGATCAGTTGCGTGGCGTTGACGTTCTTGCTGTTGTTCGGCGCGATGACCGGGCTGAAGTTGTAGTACAGGCTCGGGCCGAAGCCGCCGCGCACGGAGCGCATGGCGTTGCTGTCGAGTTGTTCGGTGACAGGCAGGTCTTTGATCGTCAGCGTGTTCATGGTGAGTCTCCTGAAGGAAGGTATCGCAGTCTTGCGAGTGGTTTCGAGCAACTTGTTTGCTCGGACATCACTAACGCACAGGTTGTGCCAGATTTATTCAAGCATCCTGATGAAGTTGAACAATCCTTGACGTATAAGGGCTTCCGGGCTGAATCGAAGCAGACGCATGACCTGCCGAAGCAGTTTATCGAGCGGCGAGCGGTGGCGTCGCTCCGACAGATGGGCACGTTCTGTTGGTTCTCGCACGACATCGGCGCGCCGCGCGTGCACTGCATCGCGCGGGCCATTCCTGGTTTGCGAAAGCGTGGACCGGGAGCTAGTATCGAAACGGCACATGTAACTGGTTACGACAGGTTTCCTATCGGCCCGCGTGGCTTCGGTCGCATGCGACACGGTCCAGCGGCAATGGCGGTGCTTCGCACAAATGGCTAGCCTTGCGCGTGTGATTCACGACTTCCAGAACGGCGAGCTGTCTCGTGACGAGTTCGTCGCTCGACTCGACAGTACGCTGGCGACCGGGCAATCCGATCCGGCGCAACTGCTGGAGATGCTCGGCGCCGCGCATCGTCAAACGCCGTTGCCTGACGATCTCTATCTGGAAGTGCGGCGGCGCATCGAGCAACTGCGCGTGTCGAACGTCGCGGCAGGCGGCGAGGAAACCGGTATCCAGACGACGGTGGAGATGCCGTCGCTGCGCTCCGCGAGCGCGGACGGCGCGGGTGCTTCGGGTGCTTCAGGCAACTCCTCCGCGCACGACCCGATCAAGGGCATCGGCGATACACTGAACAACCGTTTCGTGCTCGAGGAATGCCTCGGCGTCGGCGGCATGGGCACCGTGTACAAGGCGCTCGATCTGCGCAAGCTCGAAGCATCGGACCGCAAGCCGTATCTCGCGATCAAGGTGCTCAACGTCCAGTTTCGCGGCAATCCGAACTCGCTCGTCGCGTTGCAGCGCGAGGCGCGCAAGGCGCAGGTGCTCGCGCATCGCAACATCATCACGGTGTACGACTTCGACCGCGACGGACCGATCGTTTATCTGACGATGGAGTACCTGAGCGGCAAGCCGCTCAGCCAGTTGCTGCGCACGCCCGGTTATCAGGGCATGCCGGTGCGTGCCGCGCTGCCGATCGTGCGCGGCATGTGCGCGGCGCTGGCCTATGCGCACGAGCGCGGCTTTGTCCATTGCGACTTCAAGCCTGCCAATGTGTTTCTGACCACGAACGCCGAAGTGAAAGTCATCGACTTCGGCATTGCCCGCGTATTCCAGCGGCCGGAAGAGGAAAGCGACGCGACG
The DNA here is from genome assembly GCF_900177725.1 of Paraburkholderia susongensis. GTDB lineage: Bacteria > Pseudomonadota > Gammaproteobacteria > Burkholderiales > Burkholderiaceae > Paraburkholderia > Paraburkholderia susongensis. The sequence continues at coordinate 226,579 of NZ_FXAT01000007.1, forward strand.
GTGTTCGATCCGGGCAGCCTCGGCGCGTTGACGCCCGCGTATGCGAGCCCGGAGATGATCGAGCATCGCGAGCCCGATCCGCGCGACGACATCTATGCGCTCGGTTGTATTACGTACGAACTGCTGACGGGCCATCATCCCTTCGATCGGCTTTCCGCGACGCAGGCGCGCAATGCCGATTTCAAGGCACAGCGTCCGCCGAATCTGGACACGCGGCAGTGGCGCGCGTTGCGCGCCGCGTTGTCGTTCGACCGCAATACGCGGATGCCGAGCGTCACGCGCTTCATCGCCGAGTTCGACAATGAGGCGCGTGCGGAGAAGTCGGGCACGCTTGCGAAGGCCGGGCTCGCGAGTCTCGCCGTGGTGTGCGCGGCGGCGGTCGGCGTATTCGCGCTGCGCTCGGGGCCGGGCCGCCAGGAAGGGGCACGGACGGATCAGATGGATCGGGCAGGCGGTGCGTCGGCGGGCGCGCCTTCAACGACTGCGGCGCAGATGCCGCCATCTTCCGCAGCCGCAAATGACGCGGGCAATGCCTCGGCAAGCGCGGGTTCGCCGCCGGCAGCCTCGTTGGCACTTGCGTTACCTGCACCGCCCGCGCCGAAGCTCACGCCAAAGCCCGCATTGACGCTCGCCGCAATTGCACCCGTGCTCGCTCAGGTGCCGTGCTCGGCGCTGTCGGCCAGCGTCGAGGATCACATGCTGACGGTGCGCGGTTTCGTTTCGCAGCGTGACGGCGTCGCGCATCTGAAAGACACGTTGGCGGCGTTGCCGGGCGTCGATACGTTGATGCTCGACGTCCAGCCGCTCGCCGACGACAAATGCGACACCGTCAAGACGCTCGCACCGTATTGGGTTCACAACTGGCAGGCCGGCCGCGTTGCGTCGCTGCACGTGCGGCCGCCGGGCGGCCAGTTGACCGAGGGTGACGCGCTCGTGGTCGACGTGAGCACGCCCGGCTTCGATTCGTATGTGAACGTCGACTACTATCAGCTCGACGGCAGCGTCGTGCACATGGTGCCGAGCCCGCGCGCGAAGGACAATCAGGCGCCGCCGAATTACGCGGCCACGATTGGCAGTGCGGGTGACTGGATCATCTCGAAGCCATTCGGGGCGGAAATGGTGGTGCTGCTGATTACACCGGTGCAGCTATTCGACAAGCCGCGTCCGGAAAGCGAATCGCGCTCGGACTATCTGCGCGCGCTCGATACGCGGCTCGCACAAATTGGCGGCAAGTATGGGCGGGATCATATCGTCGCGGATTTCGCACCGATTACGACGAGGCCGCGCTGACCCTGAAAGCGCATCGGCAGAGTTGCGGCAAGAACCGCAATCAGGCGCAATCGCAAGACCGCAAACCGGTTCGCGATGCGGCCGCCCGCATTAGTGCAAATCCTTGACCACGCGAAAGCCATCCTGCGATTGACGCACGCCCGCGCTGTATTTGAAGCGCGTCGCGCTCAGCATGTAGTTGCCGCCTTCGCGCCAGGAGCCGCCGCGAATCACGCGCATCTCGCAGCCGGGGCTGTCCCACACGCGACCGTCGGCGGGTGCGCCCTGGTAGGAGTTGTGCCAGCAGTCGGCGGTCCATTCCCAGACGCCGCCGTTCATGTCGTACAGACCGAGCGGATTCGGCGGGAAAGAACCGACGCTCTCCGGTCCTTCCTTGTGCCACGGGTCGCCGCAATCCTTGCAATTGGCGGCGCCCCTGCGCATCTGCTCACCCCACCAGTATGCGGTCGTGGTGCCGGCGCGGTCTGCGTATTCCCATTCGGCCTCGGTGGGCAAGCGGTAGGGTTTGCCCGTGATTTTGGCGAGCCATTTGACGTACTGCTGCGCGTCGTCCCAACTGAGATCGCGCGCGGGCGCGGCTTTGTTGGTGTTGCTTTCGGGTGTGAGCTTCTGACACGCGTTGGCGGCGACGCACGCGTTCCATTGCTCGACCGTCACCGCGTATTTGCCGATCGCGAACGGTGCATCGATGCTCACATGATGAACCGGTTTTTCGGAAGGATCGTCGGTGCTGCTGCCCATCGCGAACGATCCCGGAGGTACGGCGATCATGATCGGGCAGGTCGCGCAGTCGCGTATTTCGGTGGTGCCCGGTGGATGAGCGGCGGCCTTTTGCGCGAGTGGGGCGGTGCTTGCGGCGGCGGTCGTGGCAGCTGTGGCAGTCGTGGCTGTCGCGGGCGGCGGCACGGTCGATGCGGAAGCCGTTGATGGCGTATGCGCGGGTGCCTGAGTTGCCGCACTTGCCTGCGCGGCGGGGCGAGCGGCGGGTGCCGCTGGCATGACCCGTCCGCTCTGGCTGTTTTGCGCCGCAGGTGCAACCGGCGGCGCGGCCGGCGTTGTACCTGCCGCCGTATTCGATGCCGCCGCCGCGCGCAACCGGTCGATGCGCGCATGCGCGAGCGGGACGAAACGGCCATTCGGATAGGCCTTCAGATAGGCCTCGTAATCGGCGGGGTAATTGCTGTCCTTGATCGAATTCCAGAACGTGATTTCGTACTGCTCGTTGCTGTCTTGCGGCAGAATGCCCCGGCTGCGCAGCGCGATGGCGCGATTGCCGGGCACGTCTGACGAGAGTGCGGCGGCTCCGTTTTCGGGCTCGATGGAAGAAAGCGCGACCGTGGTCCAAGGTTGTTGCGCTCCCTGCGTTGCGTCGCGAACCTCGGCGGCAACGCGTCGAAGCAGCGCGGCCAGTGGTTGCGACGGCGCGTCATGCAGCGCGCGCAGCAGCGCACCGGTATAGACGCCGTGACGAGGGCCGTCCGCCGCAAACCCGCCTCGCGCGGCGGCATAGGCAATGACCGTGTGCGCAGGTAGCGCCAGTGTATTGAAGGAGGTTGCGTCAGGCGTAAAGGGATTATTCAGGCACGTATCGAGAATCACGAGATTGAGCCGGCCGGTGCGCGCGGTTTGCATCGCGTGCAATACCGTATTCAGATCGACACCATTGCTGAGGAGAGAAGCGGGCGCGCGAGTATCCGGTTTTGTATCGAGTCCAGCCGGAATAAGCAGCGTTTGCTGGCCTATTTGCATTCCATGTCCAGCGAAATAGAAAAGCCCGATGCTGCCCGTTTGCAAACGTTGCCCGAATTCGCCGATGGCCTGCCGCATTTGCAGCGGCGTCGCATCCGTGCGAAAGATGACGTCGAACCCGCGAGCGAGCAGCGTATCGCGCATCGCTTCGGCGTCGCGCGGTGCATTTCCGCTCAGCGGGTCTTCCGGATTGCCGTACGCGCCGTTGCCGATGACGAGCGCAACGCGTCGAGAGTGCTCGTGTCCGTGGGATGGAGTAAATGGCGAGAACAATGAGAGAGTCTTTTCCATCTCCGCCGAATTGCTCGCCGAAATACGCGTCACAGTACTCGTCACGGCAATCGCACCTGGTGCGACGCTTGCGCGTTGAGTCGCGGCAACAGCGCTGCCCGACTGGGTCTGGATTGCCCCAGCCATGCATACCAGCAGGAATTTTCGCCACATCTTCATATCCCGTTTGTTCCGGACAGAATTTAGGCATTCGAGGACCGTGTCGACCGTAGTATTTGCTGAAATACCGCGGGAGAAATGTCGATGCCACTCACGGCCATTTATCCGCGGCCTGTCGCTAACGATAGTGCGCGCTTTGCACATCAAAACTGTCCGGGAGTCCTCAACGCGTCATACGGTTAACGAGCATCGCGTATCTTTTTGGCAAGTTAAGTCCTAAGCCGATTCACAAAGTCACGCTGCACGGTCGTTTTAACTACGCGGCTGTCCGGGAATTCACATCCACGACATTCCGCTGGAACGCCCGGCGGGTCATACGCAGCCGGGCCGGCCATGACCCCTCTTCGGGAGAGTGCGCGATGCGAAGAACCCGTATTCCCTTTCTTTCCAGCAGGCTTGCGGCGAAACCGCTTGCCGGCGCGCTGCGTGTGATCTTGTGCGCGACGCTCGTTGCGGTATTCGCGAGCATCGGGCTAGCGGGCATCGCGCGCGCGGAGCAGACACCGTCGCCGCCGGGCGCCGAGGAGTACATCATCTGGCCGCCGGATGGCGCAGTGATTCATGGCGGCAAGCTCTGGGTGCGCATGGGCTTGCGCAATATGGGTGTGTGCCCGAAGGGCGTCGCGATTCCGAATACCGGCCACCATCATCTTCTGATCGACACGGATCTGCCGCCGCTCGACCAGGAAATTCCTTCGGATCGCCAGCATCTGCATTTCGGCGCGGGCGAAACCGACGCGCGCATCGAGTTGCCGCCCGGCAAGCACACGTTGCAGCTGATTCTCGGCGACCACAACCACGTGCCGCACGTGCCGCCTGTGTATTCGAAGAAGATCACCATCACCGTGCAAAAAGACTAGCGCGATCCGTTCGTAGAGGCGGATCGGCGGTATCGGAGAGACTTCATGTACAAGATCATTGCGGCCGCGGCGCTGATGGCATCCGCGGCATTGGCTGCATGGGCCGTGCCGGACGCGGCACTCGCCGGCTCGACGCCGGCGCCACCCGGCGCACATGCGTATATCGGCTATCCGAACGACGGCCAGGTGGTGCCGGCCAACAAACCCTTTCGCGTATGGTTCGGCCTGCGTTTCATGGGCGTTGCGCCGAAAGGCGTCAAATACCCGAATACCGGCCACCATCATCTTCTGATCGACACCGACCTGCCGCCGATGGATCAGGAAATTCCATCGGACCGCAACCACCTGCATTTCGGCGCGGGCGAAACGGAAACGATGATTCAGTTGCCGCCCGGCAAGCACACGCTGCAATTGCTGATGGGTGACGACATGCATATGCCGCACAACCCGCCGGTGTACTCGAAGAAGATCACGGTCATTGCGCGGTGAGGAGTGTGGTGAATGGCGCGTTGAATGAGGTTCGATCTACTGTCACGATGCAGCCAACCATTTCGAACGCGCTGTTGGCTGCAATCCACCATTCGCGGTTGGGCGTTCCATTGCCAGCGTCGTGCGAAAAATGATCTCCATGTGCCGAAGTCCCTTGCGTGTGGACGTTCACGGTGTCAATGAGAAAGGAAAAGCCATGCTGGCATAGCCCATGCGTGAATAGCGGCCGAGCAGACAAGTTGCTCGAATCCCAACGCAGGACTATGTGCTTTCCCCTTTCAGGAGATCTACCATGAACACGCTGATGATCCATGACCTGTCCATTACCGAGCAACTCGACAGCAAGGCAATGAGCGCCGTGCGCGGCGGCACCGGCTACTACGTTCCGTGGTCGTCGTATTACAGCTTCGCGCCCGTGTATGCGCCGAACAACAGCAAGACCGTCAACGCGACACAACTGATCAGCACGACGATGAATATCGAAAGCGCGAACGGCAATAACTCGGCGCTCGTCACGGGCACCACGACGCAGATCGATCCGCGTGTGAGTTCGAGCAACAACATCTTCGTTTCCTGAGCGACGCGGCGCACGCGCGGCTCCCCGGTTAGCGCGTGCGCGTCCCGCAGGCGCGCCGCTCAAAAAGATCACTTATCCAATCGTCCTTTTGACGCAACTCTCGCGTTCCCGTCCGTTTCCCCGTGCCGATATGGCTGCGGCTTCCCCGACGAAACCGCATGGTCCCGGCTCGGCCTGAAGCACCGCACTTCTCGCGGAAAACGGGTGCCACTGGAGACAATCGTGTCAGCGTTGCCTGGTTCATCGTTGTCTGGTTCAAGGTTGTTCGAGTCGTCGTTGCTCGACACATTGATCCGTCAGCGCCGGCTTCCCGCGATTCTCGCGCTGCGCCGCATTGGCAGTGCACTGCGCGGTGCTTGCGCGGCAACGGTGTGTGCGCTGTCGCTCTGCGCATGCATCGATATCAGCATGCCGGTTTATCAGCGTCCCGGCACGCCTACCAAGACGGCGTGGTCCGATCAGAAGGGCGCGCCCGTGTCGGCTGCCGCGACCATCGAGCGCGACTGGTGGAAGGGCTTCCAGGATCCGTATCTCGACACACTGATCGACCAGGCGATCGCGGGCAACTTCGATATTCAGGTGCTGGCCGCGCGGATCGATGTCGCTCGCACGCAGATCGGCGAAGCGAAGGCAGGCGCGTTGCCGACCGTGGACTTGGGCGCCGGTGCCCAGTTTGAAAAGAGCACCGGCCAGCCCTTTGTGAGGCAGTACAACCTCGCGACGCAGGTGAACTGGGACATCGACATCTGGGGCAAAGTCGAAAAAGGCGTGCGCGCGCAGAAGGCGGAGTTTCACGCGACCGAGGCGGACTGGCGTGCCGGTTATCTCGAACTGGTCGCGAACGTTTCCAGCACCTATTTCCAGATCCTGCAATTCGACGACCAGATCGAGCAGCAGCAGAAAACGCTCGCTACGAACCGGCAGATTCTGACGATCTACGAGGGCCAGGCGCGTAACGGCCTCGTGCCGCAAACTCAGGTATTGCGCCAGCAGGCCGAAATCAACCGGCTGACGAACGATTTATACGAATTACGCCGCTCGCGTGCGCTCGCCAATAACGCGCTCTGCACGCTGATTGGTGTGCCGGCCGGGGAATTCGAGCTGCCGCGTGGCCATTTGCAGGAGCGCGTGAAATTGCCCGTCGTACCCGACGGGTTGCCCGCGCAATTGCTTTCGCGGCGCCCCGACATCGTGGCTGCCGAATTCAGGGTGCTGGAAGCCTATAACCTCGTGGGCGAGGCGAAGCTCGCGCAATTGCCGAGCATTGGCCTGACCGCGCAAGGCGGCACGGCAAGTTTCGCGCTGAATGATCTGCTGAAGTCGTTTACGTTCGGGCTCATGCCGAGCATCAATATTCCATTGCTCGACCCGGGCGTGCGCGCGCATGTGAAAGTGACCGAGGCGCAGTCGAAAGTCGCCGAGCAGCAATACCGCGTGGCTGTGATGGGGGCATTCGAGGAAGTGGAAAACGCGCTGGTCAATCTGAGCGCGCACAAGCAGCAGCGCACGGAATTGCAACAGCAGGTGTCGCGCCTGCAGATCGTAGCGGATCAGATTCAGGCGCAATTGCGGCTTGGCGTGGTGTCGCAACTGGAGGTTTTCGAAACCGAGCGAACTCTACTGGATGCGCAGCAAGCACTACTCGAGAACCACCAACTGATCCTGTCCGACACGGTAACGCTTTACAAGGCGCTTGGCGGCGGCTGGCCGAGCGTCGATGTGGAGGCGCAAGCGAAAGAGAAGTAACGGAACATTGAGCTAATCCGGCAGGTGGCGTTCGTGCGGGGGTATTTCGTCTGCCAACGACGCGCCGGTTGTCTTCTCAACAACGATATGGAAATTGACACTCGTCATGCGTGACTTACAATCCTTGTGGAGACAGTGTTCGCGCCGCTCTTCACGACAACATCGTTGCGCCGTGGTTCTTCGTCGCAGTTCCATCGCGTCCTTGCCGCGTTCTCGCCGCGGCGGGTAAACGCTTAGTGATCCAGATAAAATGGCCGCCGGCGAAGCCCCGATTGCTGAGATGCGCGCGGCAGTGCACACCGCCTTCGACGTGGTGTTGTCGCCGGTTGCGTCCGCGCAACGCCCGACATTCGACGCTATCCGCATTGTCGATAATCTCTTCGCGGTCGGCCGCAGCGAAGCACCCTTCAACGACTATCCCGCACAGTGGACCGCGAGTCTGTCGCGCCGCCACGCGCGCATTTTCACTGAGCACGGCGCGGTCTACGTGGCCGACCTCGGCAGCAAGAACGGCACGACCATCAACGGCGTCGCGGTGCGGCAAACCCCGGCGCGCGTACGCGCAGGCGATGAATTGTGCTTCGGCGGCGAGCTTTGCTATCGCGTCGGCGTCGAGCCGCGCGCGCGCATCGTGGCGGGCGCCGCCGCCTCACCTGCACCGCATCTGCTGCTGGTGCCGCAGCGCGACGACCTCGGCCTGCAGCCGGTCGAAGTACAGGCATTTCCGTTTCTCGTCAGCAAGGCGGATGACGTTTTCTCGCGCTACAAGGAGCGCTACCCGCATCAGGTTAATTACATTTCGCGGCGCCATGCACATCTTTTTCTGAAGGGCAGCGAGCTGTTCGTCGAAGATCTCGGCAGCACCAACGGCACGTTTGTGAACGGAAAGCGGCTCGACGAGTCCGCGTTGCCGCTCGGGGAGGGCGACGTCGTTGCATTTGGCGGCGATCACTTCGTCTACAGGGTGTCGCTACAGAAACAGCCTGAAGTCGAGCCGACCGTGACCCAGCTCTCCCTGAACCCCGCCGCAGACAGTGCGGTCGATCTGGACAAGACCACGTTCGTGGGTGCCGCGCATTCGTTCCTCGACATCTTTTGTGTCGACCCGGCGTTACAGCGCGAGGACGAGACGAACGAAGCGGCGCAAACGGCATGCGCGCAGGCAAGGCGCGATGGAAGCAGCGGCGCGGTCAATGGCGCACCGGGCGCGAATGGCGCCGGCAATGATAGCGGCGCAAACGCAAAAAGTACTGCAAAGAATGCCGCCAGAAGCAAGCCGCGCCGCTGGCGCCTGCTTGCCGGTGAACTCGGCAAGGCTTTCGCGGACGGCGAGCGCGCGAACGTCCGCCGCATTGCGGCGTGGGGCGGCGCGGGTGTCGCCGTGCTGATGGCGCTTGGCGTGGCGCTTTATCTGCACGGCTCGTCGGAGCGCGAACTGAAGAACCTTCTCGCAAGCGGCGATTACACGAGTGCGGTTACGGTTGCTCAAGACTATCTCGCCAATCATCCAGCGGACGCGAAAATCAGCGCGCTCGCAAGCGAAGCACTGTTGAAGGCAAAACTCCCAGACTGGCTCAACGCGCTGGAAAAGGCGCAGTTCGATCAGGCCGACGTTCTGCTCAAGGACATGAAGTCGTCGAGCGCGAATAACGCGGATGCGGTTTCGCTGGTGGGCGAATTGCAATGGGCCGGCGATCTGGAGCGCTTCGTTGCGGCGCGCGGCGGCGTCGACGCACCGATCCGCATGTACGCGGACGAGTCGACGATCAACAATCTGTTGCGGCGCTGGGACGATGACGCGAGAAGTCATCAGCGCGCACTCGACCGGATTGCGAGCTACGTGCCTGCATTCGTGGAGCCCTATGCGCAGGTGTTGAGTCATCTGCGCAAGCTGGAAAGCGACGATTCGGTCTATGTCGCTGCAATCGAGCGGCTGAACGGCGTGATTCGCACCGAATTGGCGCGCGACAAACCCGACGCCCTGCCGCCGGTACTCGACGATTACGCGCAGCGTTATCCGCGGCTTGCCGGCCTCGACCGCGTACGCGACGATTTACGCCAATACACCGCGTTGCTCAACGCCGCGCTCAGCCGTCAGTTGACGTCATTGCTCGCGATGATGGAAGCGGCTCACTTCAGCACGCTGCCTTTTCAGGCGCAGTTTCAGCAACTGGCGGCCACGCGTCTGCCATCGCCGGAGATCGTTCAACGGCAGAACTCGGTCGATGCCGCATGGCAGCGCGGCGACGCGCAACAGGCGCTGGCCGGTTTGCAGTCGATGCCGGCAAGCCCATGGTCCGACGTGCTCGCAGTCGAAGCGGCGCACAAGAAGGCATTGTTCGATCAATACACCGATCTGCGGAAAACGCGCGGCGGCAAGGATTACGACCAGCGTCTGCTGTCGTTCTACGCGAGTCTCGATCCGAAAACGGACGCGTGGTTCGTGCAGTCGATCCAGCAGGACGTCGCCGCATTGCACGACAAAGCACTCGCACGCGCGCAGGATCTGCTGCTGCGCGCGCAGAGCCTGTGGCAGGAGTACCGCGCGAGCGGCCCGATTGGCGGTACGGAGCGGCTCGAAGCGGGTATTTCGCCGGGATTTCGCAATGAGGCGCGCCTGCTTTCCGATGCGCAAACGGCGGCGCAACAGGGCATGCGCATCTACACGCAACTGAAGGCCGACCATCCCGCCGACTTCGACCGCCTGCTCGCGGATATCGAAGCCGAAGCGAGTTTGCAGCGCCGGTCATTGACCGAATTGCGCATGGTGCTCGACCCCGGGCTCCTGAAAGCGAAGCTCTCGTTGATTGGAGGCGATCAGAGTGAAACGCGACCCGCACCCTAGGCCGTTGTCGGAGGCGCTCGAAGATCACAGCGTCGAGGGCATCGCGATTCTGACCTCGGAGCCGGTGCGGATCGCGCACGCGTTGATCTGGACGATGGTCGGGCTGGTGGTGGCGGGCTTGCTGTGGTCGCTCGTCGGCCGGGCGGATGTGATCGTCAGCGCGCCGGGAACCTTGTCGCCGGAGTCGGAAGTGCGGCGCATCTATGCACCGATCGACGGCGAACTCGCGGACCTCTATATCGCCGAGGGGCAGCCAGTATCGAAAGGCGACGTACTCGCGCGGCTCAATGCGCGCGGCGCGATCGAAGCCGCGAGCAATGCGTTGCAGGCGCAACTCAAACTCGAAGACGCTGAGCGTGAGTGGAAGCAGTTTCCGGAGAAGAAGGCATTGCTCGAACGAAAGGCTGCCGCATTGAAAGCGCAACTGGACGTCGAGGAGCGGTTGCACGAAAACCGCATCTCCGAAGGCACGACGAAGCTGGCCGAAGGACAGAAGGCCGAACTCGACGAAGCACGCAGCACGCTCGACAACGCGCGTCGCGCGCGCGAGGCGGCGCGTCAGGAACTGGATCGCTATTCGCGGCTATTTGCGCAGCCGGGTGGCGGCGGCATCGCCGAATTGCAGGTCGAGCAGAAGCGCACGGCGGCGCTCGAAGCGGATAACGCCTATCGCGTCGCGCAATCGAAGCTCGCGGAGCTCGATTTCCGCCTGAGCCACGAATACGCGCAGGCGAACGCGCAACTCGCAACCAGTGGACAGCAGACCACCGATCTTCAACTGCAATACGATTCGGCGGTGCGCGACATTACCGACGCGGAAGACAAGCTGCGCGTGCAATTGCAAAGCGCGCGTCTGGAGGCCGATGCCGCCGCACGAGTCCGCTTCGAGAACATCGATAAAGACAACTTCCTGCTGATTCTCGCGCCGGTTTCCGGCGTCATTACCGATGTCACGTCGACACAGCGCGGCGACAAAATTCAGGCGAACGCGCCGCTCGGTGGCATTGCGCCGAAAGATGCGCGTCCCGTTCTGAAGATAGAAATCGCCGAACACGATCGCGCTTTTCTGCATGAAGGCCAGCAGGTCAGGATGAAGTTCAACGCGTTTCCGTATCAGCGCTACGGGCTCATCAGCGGCACGCTCGCGTATATCTCGCCTGCAACGAAGCCGTCGGCGCAGGACAAGCAGCCGGTCTACGAAGGCCGGGTCACGCTCGACAAGGACTATTACCAGGTTGCCGGTACACGTTACCCGCTGCGCTACGGCATGACGGCCAATGCGGAAATCGTCGTGCGCGAGCGGCGCTTGATCGACCTGGGTCTCGATCCGTTCAGGCAGGTGGCGGGTTGAGCGCGCCGATTACACGTCAATCAAAGGAGCGGATGAAATGACCGCGATAGTGCGTATCGATGACGAAGTCGTGGACGTGGACGAGTTCATTCGTCTTCTGAAACTGACCGGCCAGTTCGAGAGCCTGATCGAGCAGATCGTGCGCGACAAGCTCACCGTGCATGCAGCGAAAAAGCAGGGCGTTGCCGTGACCGCAGACGAGATCCAGCAACGCGCCGACCAGTTTCGCCGTGTGCGCGGGCTGCATCGCGCGGCGGACATGAACCATTATCTCGACGCATTGCACGTGAGTCTCGATGAATTCGAGGCGTTCATTACCGATGGCCTGTATCAGGAGAAGATGCTCGACGAAGTCGGTAACGATTCCGCGATTCGCGATTACTTTGCGCTCAATTCGCCGAAGTTCGATGCGATCGAGGTGAGTCATATCGTGCTGGACAGCGAGGGCAAGGCGAAGGAAATGATTTCTTACCTGCACGACGATCCCGACAGTTTCGCGGAGATGGCGCGCGAACATTCGATTGCCGATACGCGCGAATCGGGCGGCGTGATAGGCAAGGTACTGCGTGGTTCGTTGAAGCCCGATATCGAAGCGAAGATCTTCAATGCGGCGGTAGGCGATCTGCTCGGGCCGTTTCCATCGGCAGATCGCTCGTGCTTCGAGATTTTCGCGGTGACGGCCAAATATCCGGCCACGCTCGACGCCGACGTGGCCACCGAAATCCGGCGCCTGCTGCGCGAAAGCTGGCTGATTGCGCGCGCGCAGGAACACGTGATTGAAGCGCACTAGCGTGCCCGCTCCATTCGACGCATATGGACGCTCCCCAGACCGCGCCTTCCGCCGCCGAGTTTCTCGCCTCGGTGGAAATTCTGTCGCCGTTTTCGCGCGACGAGATCGAGCGTCTCGCTGAATATGCGCAAGCACGCTTCTATACATTCGGCGAAACAGTCTGCTCGGCGGGTGAAGTCGCCGATGGTCTGTACGTGATCCGTTCGGGCTCCGTGCGCATCTTTACCGAGGAACATGGCAAGGAAACCAGCATGGGGGTACGCAAGTCGGGCGAGATTTTCGCCGACATCGCGATGCTGCGTACCTATGTCCACGAAGCGTCAGTGCGTGCGTCGGCGAAAACCGAATTGCTGTTCATCCCGCGCGCCGCGCTTGAACCAGTGATGGCCGGCAATCAGGCCGCGTTGGCATTTGTCGCGAGCTATGTCGCGATCAATTCGGCAGGCGGGTTTGTCGCGCAACTGTTCGATCTGCGAGGCAAACTCGACAAGGCGGAACTCGAAGAGTACGTGCGCAGTGTCGGTGTAAAGCGGGTGCCGGAGGGCAAGGAAATTCTCCGGCAGGACAGCCGCGACGACCGCCGCCTCTATGTGGTGCGGCAAGGCGAGGTGCGCATCGTCCGGCATGAGGAAGGGCGCGACTACACGCTGGCGACGCTCGGCGAAGGCGAGATATTCGGCGAAAAGGCATGCCTGATGCGTCAGGAGCAGCAGGCCTCGGCGGTCGCTGCCACCGACACGCGCCTGCTCGTGATTCCCGAGCGTACGGTTCATTTCATTCTCGAACGCAATCCGAAGCTGCGCGAGGTGCTCGACGAACGTATCCGCTATGGCGACCGCGAATTGCAGCGGCAAAAACGGCTGGAGCAGCGGCGCAAGCTGCCGTTGATGCTCGACTTGCAGAGCAAGCCGGAATTCGGCGAGAAGATCATCAAGCGCTTTGCGCTGGTCGAGCAGGCCGAGGAGATGGATTGCGGCGCAGCGTGTCTCGCGATGATATGCCGCCACTACGGCATTCCGATGACGCTCGGCAAGCTGCGTGAACTCGCGAACGTCACGACGCAGGGCGCGACGCTCGACAGTCTTGCGCGAGCGGGCGAATCGCTCGGCTTCACGGCGCGCGGCGTGCAATGCACGTTCGATTCGTTGCGCGGCTTCGAGCTGCCGTTCATCGTGCATTGGGAGGGTTATCACTACGTCGTCGTGTACGGGCTCTCGAAAGACTATGTGTGGATGGCGGACCCGGCACTCGGTTTCAGAAAACTGGCCGTCGAGGATTTCGAGCGCGGCTGGAGCGGCACGTGCCTGCTGTTTACCGGCGGCCCGCATCTATTGCAGATATCGGCCGCGCGTTCTCCGTGGATACGTTTTGTCGGTTATCTGAAGCCGTACCGCAAGATACTCGGCCATCTGTTTCTGGCGACATTCGTGATTCAGGTGTTGGGCGTGATTCCGCCGCTGATTATTCAGAACATTCTCGACGGTGTGATCGTGCATCAGAACGTCGGTCTGCTGCATCTGCTCATAGGCGGGCTGATTATTTCCAATGTGTTCTCGCAGTTGATGTCGACGATTCGCGCGTATCTCGCGAATTTCATGGTGCGCAATATGGACTTCGCGATGATGTCGCAGTTCTTCAAGCACACGTTGTCGCTGCCATTCTCGTTCTTCGCGAAGCGCAAGACCGGCGACATTTTTGCGCGCTTTCAGGAGAACCAGACCATTCGCGCGTTTCTGACCGAATCCACGGTAACCACTGCATTGAATCTGTTGATGATCTTCATCTACTTCACGATCATGTTCGTCTATAACGTGAAGATGACACTCGTATTGATCGCGTTCGTGATTCCGATCATGGCGCTGACCGCGATCGCGACACCGAAAATCAAGGCTTATGCGCGCGAAGTGTTCACCGCCTCGACCGAGGCGAAGTCGTTTCTGATGGAAGCGCTTTCCGGCGTCGAGACCGTCAAGGGCATGGGTATCGAGCGGCCTGTGCGGCTGCGGTGGGAGAAGAAGTACGCGAAGGCGCTCGAACTGCAGTATCGCGCGCATGCGTTCAATATCATGGTCAGCTTCGGCAGTCAGTTGCTCAATGCCGCGACGACGATTGCGATTCTCTGGGTCGGCGCGAATCTGGTGCTCGCGCATGAAATGTCGATTGGTCAGTTGATTGCGTTCAATGCATTCATGGGCAGCGTATTGAGCCCGTTGATGGGGCTCGTCGGCCTGTGGAGCATGCTCAACGATGCGGGTGTGGCGATGGAGCGGCTCGGCGACGTGCTCGACATCGAGCCCGAACAGAAGCCGCAGGACTTGCCGTCGCGAGTCATGCTGCCGGAACTGCAAGGCGAAATCAGCCTAAGCGGCGTGTATTTCCGCTACGGCGACGACGATTCGGCTTATGTGCTGGAGAACATCAGCTTCGAGATCAAGCCCGGCGAGCTGGTTGCCATCGTCGGGCGCAGCGGTTCGGGCAAGACGACGCTCGCGAAGCTGCTGGTTGGTTTTTATCAGCCGAGCGAGGGCAAGATGACGATCGATGGCTACGATGCCGGTGTGATCGACAAGACGTATTTCCGCGCGCAGATCGGCTATGTGATGCAAAGCAATCTGCTCTTCTCTGGCACGATCGCGGAGAACATCGCGAGCGGCGACGACGCGCCCGAGCGCCGCCGCATCGAGGAAGTCGCGAAGATGGCCGACGCGCATGGCTTTATCAGCAAGATGCCGCTCGGCTACGAGCAGATTGTCGGTGAACGGGGCATTGGTTTGTCGGGCGGGCAGATCCAGCGCTTGTGCATTGCGCGCGCGCTTTATCACGATCCGCGTCTGCTCGTATTCGACGAGGCGACGTCGGCGCTCGACTCGCAGTCGGAAAGCAATATTCTCGGCAATATGCACGACATTCTGAAAGGCCGCACTGCGGTAATCATCGCGCACCGGCTCAGCACGATCATGCGCGCGGACAAGATTCTCGTGCTGTACGAAGGCGCGATCGTCGAACAGGGTCGTCACGATGAGCTGATTCAACGTGGCGGCATGTACTACCAGCTCGTGCAGAAACAGTTGAGTACATCATGATGAAGATACTCGATCAGACTGAAGAGGCCAGTCCGGCGATCTCGTATGCGGGGCTGATCGAGCGGATCGAGATTTTGCGCTCCACGTTGCGCTGGTCGTCGCGACTCGAACGCGCGGATATCGACAAACTGCTCAGACAAGCCACGTCGCTGCGCGACGAGGTGATGCAGCTTTCGCACAAGGAGCGCTTCGTGCAGGCGGCAGTGGCAGCGGAACCGCAGGAAGCCGCCGGTCAATCGCGCGGCGCGCGCCGCAAGGCGCTGCTGGAACGCAGCTTCATTTTCGAAGGGACGTTCGGCGACAATCCGCGCTTGCTCGAATCGCTGGAAATCGCCGAGAAGGCGGCGCCGACCGATTTGCCGGTGTTGATCGACGGCGAAAGCGGCACCGGCAAGGAATTGATGGCGAAAGTGATTCACGCGAACGGCGCGCGCGCGGACAAGCCGTTTATTTCCGTGAATTGCGGAGCCATTCCGGACAATCTGCTCGAATCGGAATTGTTCGGGCATCGCAAGGGTGCGTTCACCGGGGCGTCGAACGACCGCAAAGGCAAATTCGAAAGCGCGCATACAGGGACGATCTTTCTCGACGAGATCGGCGAATTGCCGCTGGCAGGGCAGGTGAAACTGCTGCGTGTGCTCGAATCGCACGAGATTCAGCGCGTGGGGTCCGACGAAACGATTGCGGTCGATACGCGTATCGTCGCGGCGACCAATCGCAATCTGCGCAAACTGAGCGAAGCGGGCAAGTTTCGCGAAGATCTGTTCTATCGGCTCAGCGTGATTCACGTGACGCTGCCGCCGCTGCGCGAGCGGCGCGATGAAATACCGCTGCTGATTGCATGGTTCGGCGACGAAGCGGCCGGCACGTTGAAGCGCAGGCCCGTCAGATTGACGCCGCGTTTGCGGGACTTTCTGCTGGGTTACGCGTATCCGGGCAATATCCGCGAGTTGCGCAACATGATGTACCGCATTTCATGTCTCGCGGGCGATATGGCGGACGTCGAGCATTTGCCGCTCGATATGCGGCCGGCCTCGGCTGGCTCCACCGCGGCTTCGACGGACGGCGCGCACACGAGCGGCGAGCAGCCGATCAGCGTCGCGAATCTGATGTCGTTGAGCGACGCAAAGCGGGCCGCCAGCGACGATGCCGAAAAAGCGTTTCTGGAGCGCGGACTGCGCGAGGTGAGCGGCACGGTGGCCGAACTCGCGAGGCGGATCGATATGAACCGCTCGCATCTGCAGATGCTGCTAAAAAAGCATGGGCTGCATTCGAAGGATTTTCGCAACCGCAATGGGCCGGTCGCGAAGCAGAACGGTGCGAACGAGCGCGACGAAGAGGACGGCGAAGCCTGAGGGCGCGAGCATAGCCGCGATTCAACCGCGACCTTGATGCCGAGCCTGCGTAAAAGTCATCTCACGGCGCAGGATTCAACAATGTTTTATCCGACGCATTCGGGTCCTGCGCTTCGACAACCACCGCCGTGATATTGTCGCGTCCGCCCCGCGCGAGCGCGAGTTCGACGAGGTCGCCGCAGGCGTTCTCCCGCTCCGCCGAAGTCAGCACGCCGGCTATTTCGTCGTCGCTCAGTTCGTTGCTGAGGCCGTCGCTGCAAAGCAGGAACACGTCGCCATCGGCGACTTCGATCGCATCGTCATCGAGTTCGAGCACGTCCGTCGCGCCGACCGCGCGCGTAATCATATGCTGTGCGGGATGGTGACGCGCCTCTTCTTCGGTGATGACGCCAAGCGAGCGCAACTCCTCGACCTGGCTGTGGTCGCGTGTGAGTTGCCGCAACTGTCCTGCGCGGTACAGATAGATGCGGCTGTCGCCGGCCCAGACATAGCCGCAGAAACGGTCGCACGCGAGCAGCACGACCACCGTGCTGCCAATGCGCTGCACCTGGCGGCGCGCGGCTTCGTCGCGCAATTGGCGGTTCGCGCTTTGCAACCGCGCGCGCGTATCGGCGATCAGCGTCCTGATGCTGAGCGGCGCTGCGAGACGACCCAACGCGTCGATCACCGTGCGGCTTGCCAGTTCGCCGACCGCGTGCCCGCCCATGCCGTCGGCGACCGCCCAGCGGCCGGCTTCGGGCTGGTCGAGGCAGGCGTCTTCGTTGATTTCGCGTACACGTCCCGCGTCGGAACGCGCGGACGACGTCCAGCGAAATTGGCTCGCACAGGTCACAACGGCTACACCATATCGTTTCTGTTGCGTGCGTCGGGAGAGACGTTGATGTTCGAGTTCGCGCCGGTGTTGCGCACGTCGACCGACTGGAACTGGTTGATCATCTGGTTAGCGTAGAAGTTGTTGGACACCTCGTACAGATTGACGACGGGTCCAATGCTCGGCGTCTGGGGCACGTAGGGCTGGATCCAGCCATATACCCACGGCGCGCCACCGCCGCCGCGAATCGCCGCCATCGCCTTGCGGTCGAGCGCAAGGTTCAGCGAGAGGTCGTTGACTGTGAGGCAAGACATGGCGTTCTCCGGTAGGCCGCGTGTGCAACGCGCGCGGTTGAAGCGATGCTGCGGCTAATGGTGCAAGTGCCATGCCAATTGGCGGCGCAACTTGCCCATTTCCCGTCGCGCGTTGACTGCCGGGCGATTGCGCGCACGTGCGCCTGATGGGTGGAGCCGGGTGCGGCACGAGAGGTTGGCTCGCAGCCAACAAGCGCGTATTGAAACCGGTGTGTGACCCAACACATCGATCGGGCGCGCGGGCGTTCCTCATTCGCGGGCAAACCGCATGACGCGGCCTTCAGGCGAGCGCCGCGCACCGACACATCGGCGCGAATGCTGTTGGCTTACCGCCGACATTCACCCCCTTCAGAAAATCCTTCGCGAGCCGAAAACCCGGTAAACAGGGGCTTTTCCGCGCATGGCCCGGATGATGCAAAAGCTCTCGCAACCGTGTTGGAAATCCGAACGAGGCCAGTCATGAACACCCACACGCTCGACGCAGGCAACGAAGACCGGCAATCCGGCGCCGCAGGCTGCGCCGCATCGTCGACGATCGATCTGCCGATCGGGGCGCATCTCGTCACTCAACGAAACGGCTACGAGCATCACGGCATCTATGTCGGCAACGGCCGTGTGGTCCATTACGCGGGCTTTGCGAGTTCGGCGCATCGCGGCCCGGTCGAGGAAGTGGAGCTCGCATGCTTTGCCGCCGGTCATCCGTTGTCGATCCGCAGGACACCGAGTGCGCGCTACGCCGGCGCCGAAGCGGTGCGTCGCGCTCGCTCGCGCCTCGGTGAAAACCGCTACCGCCTGCTGACCAACAACTGCGAACACTTTTGCGCATGGTGCCTGCTCGGCGAAAGCCGCAGCGAACAGGTGCATGGCTGCCTGCGTCATCCGCGCGCGGGCGTGCGCGCGCTCATGTGTCTGGTGAAGGCGTTCGTCGAAAGCGGCGCGAGGAATGGAGCGGGTAATCGTAGGGAACGCGGTGCGCAAAGCGGCGAGTGTGCCGCGCAGATCGCGCAGATCGCGTGAACGTATCGCAATGAATGCCGCGCGCGAAGCGCGAGAGGATTCGAGGAGAGCATCATGGCCGCCGCGGAAAAAACCTTGCACTGGGCCGTCGACAAATGGCTCGCGCCCACCCCGTCGATGCCCGCGCGCGTCGTGCGGTTCTGCCATCGTACCTCGCAGCGCTACGTTTGCGTGGAGGCACTCAAGCCCGAGGGGCTGCTGTCGATCTTCTTCTTCCGCCACGGCGATGGCTCGTGGAACGTGTTTCCGCCGCAAGCCAGGCGGCCCGCGATGAACGGACATCGCCTCGCGGCAGCCGTGTATTAACCTTGGGCGGACGCACCCGCTTCCTTCACGATCCATTGACTGAACAACACCATCGCCGGTGTCATCGGCTTGCCCTTGAGGCAGGTCAGCCAGTAGCTGCCCGCGTGCACTTCCACCGCGAACGGGCGCACGAGGCGCCCCGTGTTGATCTCGTGTTCGAACATCAGCGTGGGCGCGAGCGCGATGCCCGCCCCCTGCATCGCCGCTTCCACCATCAGCCGCGACGAATCGAACACCGGCCCGCGCACCGGCCGTGGAGCGATGCCCGCGGCCGCGAACCAGTTCATCCAGTCGTCGACGCGATACGAGCGCAGTAGTGTTTCGTTGGCGAGATCGTCGGCTCGCGTGAGGCGCGCGGCGATCTCCGGCGTGCAGAGCAGCGCGAGCGGCGCGTCGAGCAGCCGCGTGGCGAGCGAGCCGGGCCATGTACCGTCGCCGAAACGAATTGCGAAATCGAGACCTTCGGTTGCGAGATCGACGAGGTTGTTGTTCGTCAGCAGCCGCAATTCGACGAATGGATGCGCCTCGCGAAACGATTTGAGGCGCGGCATGAGCCAGCCGACCGCAAACGTGCCGACCACACCGACCGTCAGCACCTCGTGAAAGTGGCCGCCGTCGAACTGCTTGAGTACTGTCTCGATGCGATCGAACGCGTCGGACAGCACCGGGCGCAGCGCGAGACCTTCGTCGGTCATCGCGAGGCCGCGCGGCAGACGCTTGAATAGCGCGGTGCCGAGCCGTTCCTCGAGCGAGCGGACCTGCTGGCTGACGGCGGCCTGGGTGACGTTCAGTTCGAGCGCGGCGCGCGTGAAGCTCAGATGCCGCGCGGACGATTCGAACGCGCGCAGCGCGTTCAGCGGAAGATACGGTCTCATGACGAAGACATTAGATTTTATTGTGAGTTGACTAACTTATCACCGTTTGCCGGCGAGGCGGGAAAAAACGCCAGGGGCCGGTTCTGATGAGTAATGGCGGTGATCTGGAGAAGAATGCTCGCGGGCGTGATGCCGGGCGTTTCGATAGCTGGGGTTTCGGCTTTGACTCCCGGCTTTGACTCGAGGCTTTAACCCGCAGCTTCGATCCACACCTCTGACCCCCGGCTGGATTTGCGGCAGGCAGCGCGAGCGCTTCGAGCAAACAACCAGGCCGGTAGAAATGAAACAGGACAGAACGAGACAGAACAATAGATGCGCCCAGTGAGCGCGGCGCCCATCTGCTCATCGGCCTCGTTATCTCCAGTCGAATTGTGCGACACTAGGGTCACATCGAAGGGGCCGAGCGCCGGCGCGGCGATGATCGGGCGGTAACGAGTGAGTGGCAGTATGCGGCCACGGCGATTGCCTCGATGTATGTGGTGAGAAGTTGACTGTCCAGATGGAATGATCGACATGTTCTGCCGACGTTCGTCCAGGTGAGCCGTCGGCTTGTTCAACCGTGCATCATTGCCCTCGATTGGGAGCCCGCTATGTCCGTGTATGTTCTGGCCTTGCTCATCGGCGTCGTCGCCGGCCTTCGCGCCATGATCGCGCCTACTGCCGTCAGTTGGGCCGCGCGTTTTGGATGGTTGCCGCTGCAAGGCACGCCGCTCGCGTTCTTCGGTTTTGCTGCTACGCCGTATATCTTCACCGTGCTGGCGGTCGTCGAACTGATTACGGATCAATTGCCCGAAACGCCGAGCCGCAAGGTGCCGTTGCAATTCGGTGCGCGCATCGTGCTCGGTGCCTTGAGCGGTGCGGCGATCAGCGGCGCGCACGGTGGTCTGGCGGGGGGCTCGATTGTCGGCGTGCTCGGTGCGGTGGTCGGCGCGGTCGGTGCGATCATCGGTACGCTCGGCGGGGCGAAGGCGCGTAGTTCGCTGGCGAGCATGTTCGGGCGGGATGCGCCGGCGGCGCTGATCGAGGACGTGGTAGCGATTGTCGGTGCTGCGCTGATCGTCGTGTCGCTGCACGGCTTCTGAGGGAGGGGTGCTGACGGCGGGACGCTTTGTGCGTCCTGCTGAGCTCGCTCTCGTCGAAGATCGAAGCAGCGTAACCTTTGGCAATGATTCATTGCAAACGCCTGCCGCCTGATTCATCAGGCGGAGTATGGCCCATCGTTGCCACTTGGCGCGCCTTTTTTCTACTGTGTGATTCGTCAGGACTCCACAGTACGACAGTCAAACGCTACCAAGTTTCGTCTTGAAAATGGGATTTATTTGGTAATGCAGATAAATTTCCAATTTCTATTACGGAATGGTGGCAAATGATGTGGAATAAACAGACGGCAATACGGTATTTGCAGACCCATGCACGGCCAGCCAGCATCAGTTCGTGCGCTCAGTACACGCGTGAGGCTGTTCAGGCAGGCGGCATCCACCTTATGCGCACTGGGCTGGCCAAGGATTATGGTTCATCGCTTGTTGGTGCCGGGTTCTATGAGGTGCACGGCGACCCGCAACCCGGTGACGTGGTGGTCATCCAGGCAACCGGCGCGCACACGGCAGGACATATGGCGATGTTCGATGGGCAAATCTGGATCAGTGACTTCAGGCAACTGCATGGCTTTTACCCTGGTCCGGAATATCGGATTCATCGGCCTGCCTACAAAATATATCGGCACGACTAACGATGAAGAACTTTCTTTTACGCATTTTTGCTTCGCTGTCCATCGCACTGAGCCTGGGCATGGTGCAGCCCGCCGCGGCGGCTGATACTCCCGAAGCCACAGTCAGGGAGTTTTACGCCTGGTACATCGGAAAACAGGACGCACGCGACGCCCACTACTTTCAGCTAACGGACAACACCATTTACCGCTATGTGTCGAAAAACACGGTAGATACGCTGAGAGACGATTACAAGCACAACCGTTTGCCCGGAGATACCGACTACTTCACGCGAGTGCAGGATCTCGACCCGCGGGTATGGCTTGAAACCATGACCGTGCATCCGGCGATCATGCTCGACGGCGTGGCTGTCGTACCAGTGACCTTCGGTGTGAAGCCGCAGGACAGGCAAAACCTCGTGGTGTTCGTCGCCAGGGAAAACGGGCACTGGCGGGTCACCAAGGTAGAGGACACCCATAACGGCTACCTCGGCTATCACCAGTACGATCCGGCAGACTAATCGTGTTGCGCGGGTGTTGCGCGCGCTCACGCATGGCTTCAATCGCCGCCGCGAACTAACGTGAGATCAGAACGGCATGAGCACGGCTTGGGCGCGGCATGGACGCGCGGGCGTATACAATGCGGCAGCGCCTGATTTTTGCGGCTGGTTTGCCAACGCATCTGCCCGTATTTTTGCCATTACGCCTTGTACCGCGACCCGATCCAACCCATGCCGACTCCGACCCGGGCCATCCTTCTCGGCCCGCTCCTGAAAGGCGTTTCACGCTCCTTCTATCTGACGCTGCGCGTGCTGCCCGCCGGCATGCGCGACCCGATCGGTCTCGCGTATCTGCTCGCGCGCGCGGCCGACACGATTGCCGATACCTCGCTGATCCCGCCTGAACAACGTCTCGCATTGCTGCTCGCGCTGCGCGACCAGGTGAATGGCGTGGCCGCCGATAGCGCGTCGCTCCAGCGCATCGCTGCCGAAGTGGCGAGCCACCAGGTGCAATCGGATGAAAAGGTGCTGCTCGAATCGCTGAGCCCTGCGCTCGACGTGCTGTCGCAACTGAGCGAATCCGACCGCAAGGCCGTGCGCGGAATCGTCTCGACGCTGACCGAGGGTATGGAGTTCGATCTGCGCACGTTCCCCGACGAACGTTCCGGCGAGATCACGGCGCTGCGCGAATACGACGAACTCGATCGCTATACGTACCTCGTCGCCGGTTGCGTCGGTGAATTCTGGACGACGATGACTTACGCGCATATGCCGGGCACACTGAAAGAGCCACCCGGCACGATGACGCTTCGCGGCGTGCGTTTCGGCAAGGCGCTGCAGATGACCAACGTGCTGCGCGATTGCGGCAAGGATTTGCGCATCGGCCGCTGCTATCTGCCGCAGGCCATGCTGAATCAGCATGGCCTGAGCGCGCAGGATCTGCTGCAACCGGCCAATTCACTGCGCGCACGGCCGTTGCTCGTCGAGCTTCTGCGCAAGACGCTCGATCATTTCCGCGTGGCGCTCGACTACACGCTGGCGATTCCCGCTGGTTCGGTGCGTTTGCGTCTCGCGTGTTTGTGGCCGATTCTGATCGGCCTCGAAACACTGGTGCTGCTCGCGGATAACGGCGCGTGGCTCGATCCGGGCCGCGTGTCGAAAGTCACGCGCAATACGGTGTATGGGATCATCGCGTCGTCGCTGCTGCTGGTGCCGTCGAATGCGCTGGTGCGCAACGCGATCGAGAAGCGCATCAGAAAGATCGAAGCGCGACTGTAAACGTTTCACATACGGTCACGCGCGGGTCACGCTTGATCCGCATCATGAAATAGCGGGCAATCGGGAAAGCCCCAGGACCGTGCGTTCGCGCTTCGCGTTAGTCTCTTCCCAAAGAGGAGACGATCCATGCGGCAGGCGTTCTATATTGTCTTGGTGCTTTTGCTTGGCTATCTGATGGCGGATAGGGCATTGATGCGTGCTCAGGCCGGTGAGGTCGGGACCATTACGTGCCACCAGGGCGCGGCGCTCGTCAAATCGGACGCGATGAAGAAGGGCTTTGGAGAGGCCGGCGCCGGTGCGCAGAGCGAGAGTTTCCTGTCGAGCTGCCTCGTAACCGGACGCGGTCAGGTGGATGGTCTGATCGCGCGCGACTGACCCTGCTGTCGAGTATTCGGCGCGGCGCACGGGAAGCGCCGCGAAAAAGCGCCCAGACCATGAAGGCCTGGGCGAAGTCATCGGGAGCCCGATGACGGAGGTAACAAATACGTGTGCAATACGAAACTGGCCCGCGCTCGGGGATACCCGAGCCGCGGGCCAGTTCATTTGAATCGAAGGTGCGTCAATCGAAACGGCGCGTGCTGCGGATGCGCTGGCGGTTCGGGTCACCGCGCCACTTGCCGGGACGGCGACACCTGAAGCTATTTCCTCTCGAACCGCGCTTTACTACGCCTGCTCTACTGCGTTTTATTGCTTACTGACCGAAGTAGATCGACTTCGCGCCAGTCGTCGCAGCCGCGTGGCCCGATTGCGACGAACCGCTGGTCACACCACCGAAGCTGCTTGCCGCGGGTTGGCCGACACCGTTTTGCGCGTCGACGCGAGCTTGAGCGGCCTGGATGTCAGCCGGGTAGTGCGGGTCGGCGTGGCCCGGTTGGTAGCCGGCCTTTTCCAGTTGAACCAGTTCGGCGCGCACTTGAGCGCGGGTCACGGGCTGGTTGGCTTGCGCAAACGAAGCGACAGGAGCGGCGATTGCGGCAGCGATAACAACGGCTTGAATGAGCGATTTCATGATATTTACCTCCAGTTTTCGGGTTTATCGTGCTTCGAACGTGTTGGTTCGTAGTCAGTAATTGCATTGTAATTTCGATAACTGGAGAGAGTAATACGTGTCTTGGTGAATGTTTGTTGCGAAATTTGATATAAAGAGGCGGAACTTTAAGGGTTAACGCTTAATCTCCTGGCCTCCGCAGGCTTTGGGCCAGAACGGCCATGATCGGGCGTTCCCGGCCGTTGCTACTTCGGCGAAACGGAGCTGGTTTGGCGCATCGTTGCAGCCGCATCTTTCGGCTGCGCCCCCGTCGTTTTGTGGACCGATTGCGCGAGGCGCGTGAACGCCTGGCTCGTGCGCGCGTCGCGCTGGTCCCGCGCTTCGTAGAAGTCCTTGTTGAGCCACTGGCCGAAACTCACCATCAGCGAGCCCAGGGCGCTCGTAACGCGCGTCCACGCATTGTTGGTGCGCGTCAGTTGCGCCGCCGATTCGACCGCGTGTGCGGCGAGCTGGTCCAGCTCCTCGTGCAGATAGTCCGCGAAATGATGCAGTCCGTGCTGATTGCCGTTCGAAGACTTGCGCTCCAGTTCCACGTGCTCGGCAATCAGCGACTGATTGGTCACGCGGATAAAGGCCGGCGTATCGGTCCGCGCGGCACCGGTGCCGAGAATCGCCTCGCCGACGCTCGCCGTTTCCTTTTGCTGCACGCGCCTGCCAAGCGGTTCGAGCTGCCACTTTTCACACAGGTATTTCAGCAGGCTGCAATGGTCGAATCGCGCATGACAGACGCCGGCCTTGCACCACGGCGACACCAGGATGGCGGGCACGCGCACGCCGAGCCGGGTGAAATCGAAGCTCGCGGTATGGTCGTCCGGCGCGGCGGCGTCGGCAGGCGGCGATACGTGGTCGTAGAAGCCACCATGCTCGTCGTACAGGACCACTAACAACGTGCGCTCCCACAGCGCCTGGTTCGAGCGCAGCGCATTGTAGGTATCCGCGATCAGCTTCTCCGCCTTCATGATGTTGTGCGGCGGATGATCGTCGTTCTGCGCCTCGCCGAAGTACTTCGGCTCGATGAGCACGAATTGCGGGAACGCGTCGGCGGGGCCGGCCGCGTCGTGAAAGAATGTGTCGAAAAAATGATAGTTCGCGAGATTCTCGGCGCGCCGCTGGTTCTTCAGGAGCAGTGACGCGGGAAAGTCGTAGAAATAGACCTTCCATGTTTTTCGTGCGGCGTTCAGGCGATCGAAAATCGTGTCCTGGCTCTGCTCGGTGTACCAGTGTGGACTAAGCGCGTTGAGTCCTGACGGCATGTCGACCTGCCCCATCGACGTGCCTGTCAACGCGAAGAAGCGGTTCGGCCAGGTGGGGCCCGGCAATGATGAAAACCACCGGTCGCACACGGTGAATTGCTTGCCGAGCGTATGGAGCGCAGGCAGAAAGCCGAGCGGGTAATACCCCATCACGTCCTGGCGCGCGGCGAGACTGCTCTTCGGAAAGTCCTGCACGAAGGAGCGGACGAAGCCGCTGTTGTCCGCGTCGATCTGCTTCATCACGGCTTCGTGCTCGTGATTCGGATCGTGCCTCATTTGCCGCTCGTGGGTGGCGCAAGGGCGGAACGTATGACCCTGGCCGTCGGAGTTCGATTTCGTGGCGGCGTTGCGTATGCCGTCCAGTCCTTCATGCACGGCGTCGAGGCAACCGAGCATCTGATCGAACGAGTGATTCTCCATCAGCAGCAGGACGACGTGTTCGATTGGATCATGCTGTGCGCTGTGCTGGACGTCACTCATTTTCATCTCTCTGTTCGGGACTGGATGGATCGTGCGTGCCGCCTGGCCGGCATCGTCCGATGCAGCTTGGCGTTGCAAACTTAGCGCAAAACGTGCGGTCGCGAAAGAGCTTTTATGAAACCGGATGCGTCCGCTTCAGGCCAAAGACATCGCACTTTTTCCAGCCTCGCGTGGTGCTTCGAGCGATGCATGAAGCGGGTACGCCATCGGTGGATTCGAAACGGGCCGGATTCGCGCGTCGGGCGCCGGTGCGGGGGCGCCGTTTTCGTCCTGTACCGCGCTGGCGAAGCGCGCCAGATCGCTTTCCCGCGCCGATAGCGTGCCGGGGTCGAGTTGCCATGCCTGCGCGAATTTGCGCGAGGCGCCGCGCAGATCGCCCTTGCGGTCGAGCGCGCGGCCCCACTCCGCGTACGAGGGCGCGAGGTCGGGACGCAACGCGACGGCGTGCGAGAGCTTGTCGATTGCTTCGTCGTAGCGGCCCACGCTGACGAGCGCCTCGCCCCAGTCGTGCAGCGCGTCGACGGAATCGGGTTTCATCTCGGCGGCCTGCCTGAATGCGTGGAGTGCTTCGCCATAGCGATGCGCGTGCAACAACACATCGCCGAGAAGACGCAGGTTTTCCGCCGTGTGTGATTTTTCGTGCGCACCGGCGCGCAGTGCTTCGAGCGCTTCGTCGATACGGTGCTGCTGTTCGAGCGCAATGCCGAGACTCGCGCGCAGCACGGCCGAGTGCGTATATGTGGTCAGCGCTTCGCGGGTCTGCTGTTCCGCTTCTCTCGAGAGGCCCTGATTCGCGAGCAGCCACGCTTTGCCCGCGAGCGCCCATTCGGCTTGCTCGGAGGCGGGCAGCGCGAGCACTTCGTCATAGATCGAGACGATCTCGCGGTAGTTGCAATGCGCGAGCGAGCATCGGGTTTTCTGCACCTGCGTGAACAGATGGCTCGCGAGGATGTTCGGCTCGGCAAGCCGCATGGCCTGCACGGCAATGTCGTGCACGAACTTCTCGAGGTCGCGCCCTTCGAAGGGTACCGTGCTTTCGCGGGCGTTGAACGGACCGCCTTCTATCTGCACGTGCGCGACGTATGAGTCCACGCCGTCGTTCGTCCTGGTGATGCCGACATGCACGACCACGTCCGCACGCTTGATGACGCCCTTGATGAAACGCACCGTCGACGCATACGACATGTCCTGGCCGGGAATCTGGATATCCGGTTGCGCGTCGTTGTCGGTCATCGTGTCGTGCGGAATGGAGTCGGAGTCCTGACCGATTTCCTTCATCGCCGACATGATCCGCTCGGCGAGAAAGACCGATGTGTAGCCGCGTTCGGTGAGCGTCTGCGGCGTTTCGACCGGCGGTACCAGCAACTGCCGCGTCAGCACGCCGCGCACGACGAGGCAGAAAAAGACGATCGTGAGCAACGCGAACACCCACGGCAATACGTACGGCCACAGTTGCTTCGGGCCTCTGCCGATGAAGCTCGCGGCACGCAGCCCGAACAGCACGAATTCGCTCGAATGATGGCGATCGCGACGGCTCGCGGCGCTGCTGCGCATGAACGCGCGGCTTCGCGCGCTCATTGGCCGACGTTGACTCTGTACACTCGACATGGCCCACCTCGTTTCGATCGATGTTGGCAACAGACCGACTCGTGCGGGGTAGAGCATTGAACGTGCCATTGCGCACGGAGAGCGATGGCGGCGGGGTTTCGGCCCGGTGCGAACCGGGAAAGACAGGGAAGTGTTGCGCGCCGGCCGACGTCTGGAGAGCAACAGTTTGCCGGTGGAAGACACGGCGCCCGAAGGCGAGCCGCGGAAATGCCTGAAAAATCCGCTTATCGCGCGGCGGAAATGAAAATGCCGCTCAGTCACGGACTGAACGGCATTCGTCATCAGGAGAGTACGGGCTGCGCCGCGCGCCCCGCGTCACATGTCAGGCAGCGCGGATACTACGCCCCACTTAAACCGAACTCGGCCGCCACTTCAGCAGACGATGCTCGAGCGCGGTCAACAGATAGTCGGCGGCAAGCGCAACCACGGCCAGCACGATCATCGCCGCGAACACGCCGGCTGCATTGAACGCGCCCTGCGCGGTCGAGATCAGCAAACCGATGCCCTGCTTCGAGCCCAGAAACTCGCCAACCACCGCACCGACCAGCGCGAAGCCGAAGCTCACGTGCAGGCTGGCGAGAATCCAGCTCAGCGCGGACGGAATCACGACCGAGGTCGTCACCTGACGGCGCGACGCGCCGAGAATCTGCGCATTCGCGATCATGTAGCGGTCCGCTTCACGCACGCCCTGGAACGCGTTGGCGAACACGACGAAGAACACCATCACCACGGCGAGCGCGACCTTCGACGCCATGCCGAGCCCCAGCGCGATCACGAACACGGAGCCGAGCACGACGCGCGGAATCGAGTTGGCGATCTTGATGTAGAGGCTGAACACGTCCGAGAGCAGCTTGTTGCGCCCGAGCACGATGCCGCAGAAGATGCCCGCGACCGAGCCGATAATGAAGCCGAGCCCGGTCTCCTCGAGCGTGACCCACACCTGCGTGAGCAGCGGACCTTGCGACGTGCCGTTCACGAACCAGTCGACGATCTGCTCGAAAATCGCGCTCGGCATCGAGAAGAAGAACGGGTCGATCCATTTGAGCCGCGCGGACAGTTCCCAGCCGCCGAGCACGACCACGAGCACGAGAATGCGTAGCGAAACGACGAGCACCTGGCGTTGGCGGATCTTTTTCTGCGCGATGCGCTCGACCTGAGCGAGCGACGCTGCGTCGATGCCCGAAGGCATCATCTGTTGAGAGGGGGTAGACATATTTGCCGTTCCTTGATTAACCGATCTGCACTTCTTCGCGCAGGTCGTGCCAGATGTCGCGCGAGATTTCGATGAAACGCGGGTCGTAGCGAATCTCCGAAGTGACGCGAGGACGCGGCAGATCGATTTCGTACACTTTCTTCAGCGTCGCGGGGCGCGCGGTCAGAACGAACACGCGGTCAGCGAGCGCAATCGCTTCTTCGAGATCGTGCGTGACGAACACGACCGAGCCGGCGCCGCCCCACAATTGCAGCAGCTCGTCCTGCATCAGCGTGCGCGTCTGCATGTCGAGCGCCGAGAAGGGCTCGTCCATCAGCAGGATTTCCGGCTTGTTGATGAAGGTCTGCGCAAGCGCGACGCGCTTGCGCATGCCGCCGGACAGTTGATGCGGATAGTGCTTGCCGAACTTGTCGAGGCCCACGCGGCGCAGCCATTCGTTCGCTTCGTCGTAGGCGGCGGATTTCGAGCGGCCACGATAGAGCGGGCCCGCCGCCACGTTGTCGAGCACCGAGCGCCACGGAAACACGGCATCGGCCTGGAACACGAAACCGATGCGCGGATCGATGCCGTCCACCGGCGCGCCCATCACGCGTACTTCACCGGTGGTGGGCTTCAGCAAGCCGGTAATCATGCTGAGCGTGGTGGACTTGCCGCAGCCTGTCGGGCCGACTACCGCGACGAATTCGCCGCGCGCCACCGACATGCTGAAGTCGCGCAACGCGATGGTTGCCTTGCCGTCCGGGGAAATGAAACGGCACGACACGTTGCGCAGTTCGATCGCTGGCGTCTCTCGTGACATGGGTTGATTCATCAGCGGGTGCCTCGCAGTTCTCTGGGTATTGAAAGAGCGTTACTTGGACGCAGTCTTGACCGGCGCCGACACGTACTCGTTGGTGTAGGTCTTGGCGAGGTCGATGTGCTTGCCCTTCACCGAGGGGTTGAATGCCGACAGCACCTTCAGCACCGTGTCGGGGCCGTCGGCGGGCATCTTGCCGTCCTTCGTGAACATCGGCAGCGAAGCCTGCAGCGCGTTCACGTACAGATCCTTGTTGTTTCCGTAGTAGTCCTTGGGCATCTTCGCGGCGATCTCTTCCGCGTTATGCGTCGAGATGAAGTTCAGCGTCCTGGCAAAGGCGTGCGAGAGCTTGGCGGCGTCGTCCTTGTGCGATTCGGCCCACGCGCGCTGCACGTAGAAGCTCGAAGCGGGGTACGTGCCGCCGAGCGCGGCGCGCGTGCCTTCGAGCGTGCGCATGTCGACGAGCACCTTCGCGTCGCCGGTCTTGAGCAGTTGCGAAACGGTCGGCTCGGTGGTCATGCCGGCATCGATCCGGTTCTGCTTGATTGCCGCGATGAAGCTGTTGTCCGCGCCGACCGGCAGCAGCGAGTATTGAGTGGACGGCACGCCCGCGCGCTGTGCGAGGTATTGCGTGAGAAAGCTCGTCGACGAGCCGAGCCCGGTCACGCCGAGCGTCTTGCCTTTTACGTCGGCCATGCTCTTGAGCGTGTCGGCTGCTTTGGTCGAGACCATCTCCACTTCGCCGGGCACCTGGCCGAACACGACGAGGGCCTGCACTTCCTTGCCCTTGCTTTGCAGATCGATCGTGTGGTCGTAGAAGCCGACGACGCCTTGCACGGCGCCCGCCAGCAGTTCGTTCTCCGCATCGACGCCGGCCGGTTGCGAGAGGATCTCGACGTCGAGTCCTTCGTCCTTGAAATAGCCGAGCTGTTCGGTCAGCTTGGCCGGCAGATAGATGATCTTGGTGGCGCCGCCGACCATGATCGTGATCTTTTCGGCGTGAGCCGCAGCCGAAGCGGCGGCGAGGGCGAACGCAACACCTGACACAGCGGCAATCTGGCGCAAGGTACGCATGAAGCAGTCTCCTTAGGTTGGGTCGCCGCAGTGTTGCAGGCGGCGCTTTTCTGGGTGAATGGCGGCGATTATAGAAACGCGAAACCTTCTGCCAGCTTTCGGCGTGGAAGGCGAAACATGGGTGTTAACCCGGAACCGGGGCTCGATGTCGTCGCGCTGTCGCTATGAGAACTCCGCGAGAGCGCTGCGAGAACGGCGCAGGATCGGCGCGACCCCGCCGGTGGGGAACGTATGCCGCAAACCACACAGGGTGCGCGCAAACCCTTTGTTTTACGGCACAATCGACGGCCTGACTTTTGCCGTTGCCGCCATGAAGCTGCTGCTCATAGAAGACAATCCCACGCTTGCGCACTGGCTCGCGAAAATGCTGGAGCAGGAGGCGTTCGCACTCGACGCCGTGCAGGACGGCGACGAGGCCGACCGTCTGCTGCGCACCAATCACTACGACGTGATCCTGCTCGACCTGAACCTGCCGAAGCTCTCGGGCAAGAACGTGCTGCGCCGGCTGCGTCAGCGCGGCGACGCGACGCCGGTGCTCATCCTGACGGCGAGCGGCTCGATCGACGAAAAAGTGGAACTGCTCGGCGCGGGCGCGGATGACTACCTCGTGAAGCCGTTCGAGGTGCGCGAGCTGATTGCGCGCATCAAGGTCGCGATTCGCCGGCAGTCGCCGTCGAAGGCGGGTGAGGTGGTGTGCGGAGATCTCTCGTTCGACATCGACACGCGCCAGTTCACGTTGAAGGGCGCGCCGCTGAACGTGACGCCGCGCGAGCGCTCGGTGCTCGAGGCGTTGATCCTGCGCCTCGGCAAGACCGTGACCAAGCCCGCGCTCGTCGACGCGATCTTCACGCTCGCGGACGAGCCGAGCGAGGACGCGGTGGAGATCTACATTTCGCGTCTGCGCAAGAAGCTCGACGGCAGCTCGGCGGCGATCGTCACGCTGCGCGGGCTCGGCTATCTGCTGCGCAAGAAAGAAGACGACCACTAACGATGGCCAATAGCCTGCGCATACGCCTGCTGTGGTGGCTGCTCGTGCCGCTCGCCCTCTATGTGTTCGTGACCGGCAAGACCGAATACGACAACGCGCGGCGCACCGCGAATCTCGTGCAGGACAATCAGCTCATTGCGTCGGCGCGCATGATCGCCGGCGAAGTGGAATGGCGCGACGGCTTTCTGCGCGTGGACGTGCCGCCCGCCGCGCTCGAAATTTTCGTATCGCCGTATCGCGACCAGGTGTTCTACAGCGTGCGTGTCGACGACGGGCAACTGCTCGCGGGCACGCCTGATTTCCCGGCGCGCGCATTGCCGGCTCCCGACGTGCCGGACCAGTACTACACCGGATTGCACGGCCAGACGGTGCGCGCGGTCGACATCGTGCGGCTCATGTACGACAACGGCGTCACGCGCCGCGTGCGCGTGACGGTCGGCAAGACCGTGCGCTCGCGCGATGCGATGACGCAACAGCTTTGGCGGCCGCAACTCGTGCGGCAACTCGAAATGATCGCGCTCGCGGTCGCGCTGGTGTGCATCGGGCTCACGTTCGAATTGCGGCCGTTGATGAAGGTGAAGGACGAGGTGGCCGACCGCGATCCGATGCAGCTCGAGCCGATTCGCGTGGAGCGTCTGCACACGGAGTTGCGGCCCATCGTCGATGCGATCAACCAGTGCATCGCGCGGCTTGGCGTGCAGGTGGCCGCGCAACGCCGCTTTATCGCCGATGCCGCGCATCAGTTGCGCACGCCGCTCACCTTGCTCGGCACGCAGTTGCAGTTCGCGCGCCAGCAGGAGGGCCTGAATCCCGCGCTCGACGAAGCGCTGGCCGCGATGCATCGAAGCAACCGGTCGATGGTCGGGCTCACCAACAAGCTATTGCTGCTCGCGCAGGCCGAAGCCGCCGACAACACGCAACTGGCGATGGAAAACGTCGATCTCGTGCCGCTCGCCATGGAGGTCGTCGAAGATCTCGCGTTGCTCGCGCAGGCGCGTGAAATCGACCTTGGCGCCGAATTGCACGGCGTGGCATTGGTATCAGGGCATCGCGGACTGCTGCAGGCGCTGATCGCGAATCTCGCGGAGAACGCGATCCGCTATACCGGCAGCGGCGGTCATGTCACGGTCGCCGTCAATGCCGACGCCGATACGGTCACGGTGAGTGTGCTCGACAATGGTCCCGGCATCCCGGCCGAGTCGCGCAGCCGCGTGTTCGAGCCGTTTTTCCGGGCCTCGAGCGACACGGATGGCACGGGGCTCGGACTCGCGATCGTGCGGGAAATCGCGGACGCCCATCACGGTGAAATCACGCTGAAGGCGGGCGAAGGCGGCAAAGGCGTGCATATCGCCGTAACGTTTTCGCGTGCCACGGAGAAATGACCTGACATGGTCTGGAACGGCTCGCGAGGCCATGACCTGGAATCGCGGCTTCGAACGACTCGGGACAAACCCGGAGTCAACCCGAAATACGCATTCGTGAAAGCATCGGGAAGGGTTTGCACCTTCAGAATCACGGGCAGGCGCACAGCGCCGATGCGGCCTATAACGGAGACACCCTCAATGAAGCTTCCCCTGACGCGTTCGTCGCGCGCGCTCTACGTCACGCTCGTGGCGTCGCTCGCGTTCTGCGCGGCCGCGAAGCTCGCGACGCCCGCGCGCGCCGCCGCGCCGGAGAAGTTCGTCATCATGGTGGGCGGCATCAACAAGCTCATTTATCTGCCCGCGCGTCTCGCGGAACAACTCGGCTATTTCGAGGCAGAAGGGCTCGACGTCGAACTGCTGTCGGAGCCGACCGGAATCGACGGCGAAAACGAAATGCTCGCGGGTGCGGTGCAAGGCGTCGTCGGCTTCTACGATCACACGATCGATCTGCAGGCGCGCGGCAAGGAAGTCAAGACGATCGTCGTGCTCGGCCAGGTGCCCGGCGAGGTGCAGATGGTTGCGGCGAAATCGGCCGATTCGATCAGAAGCATGGCCGACGTGCGCGGCAAGACGCTCGGCGTGACCGGGCTCGGTTCGTCGACGAGCTTTCTCACACAATACCTCGCGCAGCGCGCGGGCGTGCCGGCTTCGCAATACACGCTGCTGCCGGTCGGCGCGGGCAACAGCTTCATCACGGCGATCCGGCAAGGACGCATTCACGCGGGCATGACCACGGAGCCGACCGTCACGCAATTGCTGAAATCGGGCGATGCCACGGTGCTCGTGGACATGCGCAATGTCGACGGCACGCGAGCGGCGCTCGGCGGTACGTACCCCGCGTCGAGCCTGTACGTGCAAAGCACGTGGCTCGATGCGCATCCGCAGGAAGCGGCGAAACTCGCGCGCGCATTCGTGAAAACGTTGCGCTACATGCATACGCATAGCGCGGAAGAAATTGCCGCGCAGATGCCGAAAGAAGATATCGGCATCGACAGGGCGCTTTATGTGAGCGCCCTGCGGGCTTCGCTGCCGATGTACACGGTAGACGGCAGGATGCCCGCCGACGGTCCGCAGACAGTGCTCAAGGTACTGTCCGCTTTCAATCCGGCGGTGAAGGGGCGGCATATCGATCTGTCGCGAACGTTCACCAATCGGTTTGTCGACGACGTGAAGCCTTGAGAGCGGGCTGCACGCGTTTCCTGTTGAGTCTGCGTTCGCGGCCCGCGATTGGGGCGCGTATATCGCTTCGAGCAAAAAAGGATTGACGTATCGTGTTTTCAGGCAGTTTGCGCGGACGTTTGCTGTGGTGGCTGCTGTTGCCGCTCGCCGCATTCGTGTCTATTTCCGCCGTGATTTCGTATCGCTTCGCGCAGACCACGGCGGATGTGATGCAGGACAATGCGCTGCTTTCGTCGATGCGGATCATCGGCGAGGATATCGATTGGGACAACGGCTCGGTGTCGATCCAGATTCCGCCGGCCGCGCTCGAACTGTTCGAATCGCCGGAACAGGACAGTGTTTTCTATCGTGTCGAGGCAAGCGGTCATCGTCTGCTTGCGGGCAGTCCCGACTTGACGCTGCCCACGCATGTGAGCGACCGCCCCACGCTTTATTCCACCCGTCTCGGCGATGGCCGGGAGGCGCGCGCGGTGGCCTACGTGCGGCAACTCTACGATTCGGGGCGCACCGAGGAAGTGATCGTGGCGGTCGCGAAGACGGAAGGCTCGCGGGACGCGATGGTGTGGCGCCTGTTGCGCCCGCAGTTATCCAGCGAAGTACTGACGTTGGTACTCGCGATGGTGTTCGTCTACCTCGGCCTGACCTTCGAATTGCTGCCGCTCATGAAGGTGAAGGACGACGTCGCCGATCGCAATGCGTCGCAACTCGAACCGATTCGCGTGGCGCGCCTGCACGTCGAACTGCGGCCGATCGTCGAGGCGATCAACCAGTGCATCGCGCGGATGGGCCAGCAGGCCGCGACGCAGCGGCAATTCATCTCCGATGCGGCGCATCAGTTGCGCACGCCGCTCGCGTTGCTGGCCGCGCAGATCCAGTTCGCGCGGCAGCGCGACAACCGCGATGCCTCGCTCGCCGAAGCGCTCGCGGGGATGCACAAGAGCAGCCGCAAGCTGACCACGCTGACCAACAAGCTATTGCTGCTCGCGCAAGCCGAATCGGCCGCGCCGTCGAATGCGCGGGAACGGATCGACCTGAGCGCACTGATTGCGGGCGTGCTCGAGGAGTTGATCGCATTTGCGCAGTCGCGTGAAATCGACCTGGGCGCGGAACTGGAAGACGGCTTATACGTGACCGGCGACGAAGCATTGACCGCTGCGCTCGTGACCAATCTCGTCGACAACGCGCTGCGCTATACGCAAGCGGGCGGCCACGTCACCGTGCACACGCAGCGGCGCGGCGACATGGCGATCGTCCGCGTGATCGACAACGGGCCCGGCATCAGGGCCGAAGCGCGCGAACGCGTGTTCGAGCGCTTCTATCGCGCCTCGGGTCATGTGGAAGGAACCGGCCTCGGTTTGCCGATCGTGCGCGAGATCGCACACCGCCAGGGCGGCACCGTCCGGCTCGAATCGAATGACGGCGGCGCGGGACTCGTCGCGACGGTCGAGATGCGTTTATGGATGGCTGCAAACTGAGACGTCACGCGATCCGCAAAAGGAAGGGGGAACGATGAAACTGCTGCTCGTGGAAGACGACGCGGACCTCGCGCGCTGGGTGATGAACCTGATGCAGGTCGAGCAATTCGCGATTGACTGGGCGCAGAACGGCGAATGCGCCGAGGCGCTGCTCGGCCTGCAATGCTATGACGCGGTGCTGCTCGATCTGCGCCTGCCGGGCATCAGCGGCAAGGACGTGCTTGCGCGTTTGCGCCGCAAGCGCGATAACGTGCCGGTGCTGATGCTGACCGCGAACGGTTCGACCGACGACAAGGTGGCCTGCTTTTCCGCCGGCGCCGACGATTATGTCGTCAAGCCCTTCGACGCACGCGAACTCGTGGCGCGTATCAAGGCGCTGATTCGACGTCAGGCGGCGGGCGACAAAGGCCAGTCGATCGAGTGCGGCGATCTGCGCTATCTGTTCGATTCGCGCGAATTCGTGCTGCAAAACGAGCGTCTGCCACTGCGCCGCCGCGAACACGCGATTCTCGAAACGCTAATGCTGAAGCAGGGCAGGACGGTTTCCAAAGCGACGCTGATGGACAAGATCTTCACGCTCGACGAAGAGCCGAGCGCCGACGCAATCGATATCTATATTCACCGTCTGCGCAAGCATCTCGCGGCGTCGAGCGCGAAGATCATGACCTTGCGCGGGCTCGGCTACATTCTGCGCGAAGAAGAACCGCAGGAGGCATTTGCCACGGCATGACGTGACATGACGTGACGCAGCGCAGTAAAAACGCATCTCATCTGCTCGCCTGTTTTTTTCAATAAAGTCCCGCTTTAGTGTTTTCACCGAGTTCCGCGGCTCTTTCGCGAAAGAGGCGTGAAGGGTTGCTCTGACTATTCTTGGCTTCGCTATGCAAGCGTACGTCGGATCAATTCAACACAGCGGGATCGGAGGAGAAGATGGGAAAAAATACCAGGTTGTTGCTGGTGGCGGGCGGCAGTGCGTTGGCGATGAGCGGCGCTCACGCGCAGTCGAGCGTGCAGCTGTACGGCTTGATGGATCTGAGCGCGGTGTCGTACCAGACCAATGCGAATGCCAGTGGCAACCACGTGATTTCGATGGGCATCAATGGTGAGCCGTGGTTCAGCGGCAGCCGCTTCGGCATGAAAGGCGCGGAAGATCTTGGCGGCGGATTGAAGGCGATCTTCCGGCTCGAAGCGGAATACCGCGTGAGCGACGGCGGCATGGAAGACCCGGGGCAGATTTTCGACCGCGATGCGTGGGTGGGTTTCGACAGCGACACGTTCGGTAAGGTCACCGCCGGTTTCCAGAATACCGTGGCGCGTGATGCCGCCGCGATTTATGGCGATCCGTACGGCAGCGCCGCACTGACCACCGAAGAGGGCGGCTGGACCAACCAGAACAACTTCAAGCAGCTGATTTTCTACGCAGGCAGCGCGACCGGCACGCGTTATGAAAACAGCGTGGTGTGGAAGAAGCTTTTCAACAATGGTTTATACGCCGCGGCAGGTTACGCGTTCGGCAATCACACGAGCTTCGGTACCGACGCGACCTATACCGGCGCGCTCGGCTATAACGGCGGACCGTTCAACGTGTCTGCATTCTTCAACCACGTGAACAATAACGGCTTCACGAACAAATCGTATTCGATCGGCGGCAACTACACGTACAGCATCGTTCGCCTGAACGCCGGCTATTTCCACTACTCGGGCGACCAGGGGGCGCTGGGTCAACGTCACGACAATGCGTGGACCGTGTCGCTCAAACTCTCGCCGAAAGGCCCGTTCGACTATGCAATCGGCTACCAGCAGATGCATGCGTCGAATGCGGCGTTCGACGACACCGGCGGCACCGCCAACGCCAATCTGGCATTCAATCCTGACACCGGCACGGCAAGTGGTTATAAGGAAACCCTGTACGCGTCGATGTTCTATCACCTCTCGAAGCGCACCGAGCTATATGTGGCGGGCGACTATATGAAGTTGCATGACGGCTACGTAGTCGCGACGACGTATGGCGCGAAGAACCAGTTGGAATTGACGACGGGCATTCGCACGCGGTTCTGAGTTTCGCAACAGGTTGCGGGAGTTGCGGGCGCTGAAGGCTTCGGAAGCCGACAATCGTCCGCGGTCGACCGGCCGCGGACGATTTGGATCGAGCCGGATCATTCAGTACTGGACACCTGAGGCGCGCCTTTGCGTGCTTCAGGATTCCTGACGGACGTCCTTCGCGGCGGTGGAACCCGCCGCCACCGGCGCACCGCGCTTGATCGTCGATTCGCGCACGACCAGGTGCGGATCGAGCATCGCATAGCCGGTGTTTTCGTCGGCCTCGCCTCGCAGTTCGCCGAGCAGCTTCGTCATCGCGAGCTCGCCCATCTTCTCGCTCTGGAAATCCACCGAGGTGAGCGCCGGCGACGCGTACTCGCCATACGGCACATTGTCGAACCCCGCGACCGACACGTCTTGCGGCAACTGGAAGCCCAGTTCACGCGCTTCCTTGATGAATCCTAGCGCGATCAGGTCGTTGTAGCAGATCACGGCATCCGGGCGTTTCGGACCGAGCATGAGGCCCGAGCACGCACGCTCGCCCGCTGGGGCCGACGGACTCTGCGCGTCGTGGATATCGAGCGGCAGGCCGTATTCGTCGAGACAGGTGCGGATGCCGCGAATCCGCTCGTCGTTCCAGCGCGAGCGGCCAAAGCCGAGATAGGCGATATGCCGGTGGCCGAGCTTGACCAGGTGGTTCGCGAGTATGTAGCCCGCGAGATTGCCGTCGGTGCCGACGCTCGAGATCGGAAAGCGCAGGCTGCGGCCGAACAGCACGACGGGCTTGCCGAGATCGAGCAGCCATTGCACGGAATCGTCGGGCATGCGCGAGCTGACGATCATGCCGTCGACGCGTTGCGCGAGCGATTCGATCAGCGTTTTTTCACGCTCCTGGCTTTCTTCGGTATCGACGAGCAGCAGCGTGTAATCGTGTTGCAGGGCCACGCGGTTGGCGCCCTTCACGATGTTCGTGAAATGCGGATTGCGGATGTCGAGAATCGCGAGGCCGATGGTGCGGGTCTTGCCGGTAATCATCGAGCGGGCGAGCGGGTTCGACCGATAGCCGAGCTGTTCGATCGCCTCCTTGAGCCGCGCTTCGACGACCGGAGTAAAACGCTGTGTGCCATTCATGTACTTCGACACGGTCGCGACCGACACGCCTGCTGCTGCCGCGACGTCGCGAATGGTGGCACCCTTCTTCATCGGATGGGGTAACGTTTTCCAGTAATGTCCTGATCATAGCGGCAATCCCCGGCAGCGTAAAGGCGAGCGCCGCGCGCGAAAACGCTGCTGCGGAGCCGCCGCGGCATTTGCTGTCGTGGTCGCTACGCTTGCCATTGCGATTACTGCAATTGCAGGCGCATGTCGAATGTCGCCGGCACGTGTGGCCGCGCGACGTGATGAGCCGGATCGAGCCGGCCCGCGAGGTGAGTGCAAGGTTCGACGCAAAGAAAGCGCTCGCCGGCGCGGTGATGCACGACGAGATGGCGCGCTTGCGGGCTTGTCAGCGTGACGCGCCGGCCGGTGTCGGGATAGTCGATCACCGCGTGCGCGGCTGCGCCGGTTTCGCAGAACCATGTGAAGGTTTCGCGCGGCAACGCGTCGGGTTGCAAGTCGACGAGCAGCGGGCTCGCGACAGGTTCACGTCGCGCTGGAAGTCCTTTGCTGCTTTCGCTTGCATGCCATCTTGCCGTGACCTGCGCCGTTGCGTGAACCGCGCCGTTGAGCGCGAAGTAGGGATGAAAGCCGCAGCCTAGCGGCATCGGCCCGGCGGACTCGTTGAGCACGGCAAGGTGCAGCGAGATGCCTTGAGTGTCGAGTTCCACCGTGAGTTGCGCGCGATAGCTCCACGGCCATGCGGCAGTCGCGGCGAACGCATGCGTCATGACGCAGCGTGTCGCCGATGCGCTTTCAACCTGCCACATGCAGCGCAAGCCCCAACCGTGCAGCCACGCGGACGCATCGGGCGCGGCGACTTCGATGGCCGCATCGTTCCACGTGAGGGTATTGCGCGGGAATTTGTTGGCGAACGGCAGCATCGAAAAGCAGCCCGCGCGTTGCCAGCGATCGGGCTCGAAGCCGCACGGCTCGACCGGAACGAGATAGTCGAACGGCGCACCGTGAGCGCCGTGATGGCGCAGACAGCCGAGCCGCGCGCCGAGCGACGGATGCAGTTGCGCTTCGAGCGCGCCGCAAGCGAGCATCACGCGTGCACCGTCCGTGCCGCTACCACCGCCGTGGCCGATTGAAGAACCGTGCGGCATGTGTCACGCGGCTTGACGGATTGCGTGCGGGCGCAACATCAATAACGCGGCTTTTTCGCGATCCATTCGGGACGCAGCTTGCGCATTTGCGCGGCGTCGTTGCGCTGCGTAATGCCGCATTCCAGATAGCGCTCGTGCAGCGCGCGCAACGCGTCGCGGTCGAGTTCGACGCCGAGCCCCGGCGCATCGGTGAGCATCACGCAGCCGCCCTCGATCGCGATCTTGCCGCCTTTGAGAATCTCGTCCTCCTGCCACGGATAGTGCGTGTCGCACGCGTAGGTGAGGTTGGGCACCGCCGCGGCGAGATGCGACATCGCCATCAGGCTGATGCCGAGGTGCGAGTTCGAATGCATCGACAGGCCGAGGCCGAACGTGTCGCACATCGTCGCGAGCGTTTGCGTCGCGCGCAGGCCGCCCCAGTAGTGATGATCCGACAGCACGATCTGCACGCCGTTGAGCGCGATGTTGCGGCGGAATTCATCCATGCTCGTGACGACCATGTTGGTGGCGAGCGGCAGACCCGTTGCGCGATGCAGTTGCGCCATGCCCTCGAGGCCCGGCGTCGGATCCTCGTAATACTCGAGATCGCCTTCGAGCAGTTTGGCGATGCGGATCGACGTTTCGAGCGACCAGTTCGCGTTCGGGTCGATTCGCAGCGGATGATCCGGAAACGCGCGCTTGAGCGCCTTCAGGCTGGCGACCTCGATCTCCGGGTCGAGCGCGCCGGCCTTGAGCTTGATGCTGCCGAAACCATGGCGCTCGATCATCGTGCGCGCCTGCTCGACGATCTGCTCGGGGGTGAGCGCCTCGCCCCAGCTATCGGGCCGGTACGAAGGATCGACGTCGCTCGCGAGCTTGAAGAACAGGTACGCCGAAAACGGCACCTGGCGGCGCACCGCGCCACCTAGCAACTCATGCAGCGGCAAGCCGAGCGAGCGCGCCTGCAGATCGAGCAGCGCGACTTCGAACGCGCCGAAGATTTTCTGCTCCGCCTTGTCCAGTTGCGAGCCGGGCGCAAGATCGATCTCGACGGCGTTGGTTTGTGGCGCGCCGGCCGACAGCGCCGCGTGCACCTGCCGCGCCGCGCCGTTCAGATCGAACGGACTGAGTCCGCGCAGGCGGTCCTTGACCTGCAGCAGGCCGTCGAGCACAGGCTTGTCGCCATACGTTTCGCCAAGGCCGATGAGGCCGTTGTCGGCTTCGATCTCGATGATCGAGCGCAGCGCGAACGGTTCATGCACGCCGCTCGCATTGAGAAGCGGCGGGTCGCTGATGGCGATGGGTGTGACGCGGACGGAAACGATCTTCATGGGTGCGGATTCCTTCATCGATGGACGGCGCAGGCGCTTTCGCCCGACGCAAGGATAACGATTTCCTATTCTAGCCAACGAAAAAGCGCGAGTAAATACAGTCGAGCATAGCAAGCGCCGTGACTTTCCCGATGTCTACGCGTAAAACTGGTATTTTAGGCCTTTATCGGTATTTATCCTGATCCTGAAAAATAGGGAAACCGTTTGACTTGTCACGATATTGTCCATAAAGTTAAGGAAAACGTTTTCCCTGATATGGGCTTCCAAGCGATAATTCAACGGACAGGAACGATGCAGATTCAATTCGATTTCGGTGGGAAGGTCGTGGTGGTGACCGGCGCGAGCGGCGCCATCGGCATGGCGATCGCCCGGCACTTCCATCGTGCCGGGGCGCACGTGATCGCGGCGGGGCGGCGCGCGGACGCGCTCGAGACGCTCGCGGCGCAGCTCGGCGAGCGCTGCGAGATCGTGGCCGGCGATCTCGCGCGCGAGGAGCATCGGCAGGACATCGCCGCGCGCGCGCAACGGCGCGGCGGCCTCGACATTCTGATCAACAACGCCGGCATGACGCAGACAAAGGTGCCGTCGCTCGAAACCAGCCTCGACGATTTCGACCGCATCTTCGACGTGAACCTGCGCGCGACGTGGGCGTTGAGTCTCGACGCGATCCGCGGCTGGATCGCGCGCGAGCACCGGGGCGTGATCGTCAACGTGTCGTCGCCGGGCGCGCAGCGCGCGCATCGCAACAACGCGATCTACGACATGACGAAGGGCGGCATCGACGCGCTCACGCGTTGCCTCGCTACCGATTTCGGCCGCCACGGCATTCGCGTCAACGCGATCGCGCCTGCGCAGATTCCGCATTCGCACGTGCGCGAAGTCGATCCCGCGGCCGCGCGCGGACTGCCGCTGCCGCGTCACGCCGACCCCGACGAAGCGGCGGCGCCCGTGCTGTTTCTCGCATCGGATGCGGCGTCGTTCATCACCGGGCACGTGCTGCCTGTCGACGGCGGGCTGCTCGCGCAATTGCGCACGGTGGCCTGAGGTTTCGTCAGCGGGTTGGCCTGCATCGGAACCGGTCGCGTAGAGGAGTTTCGCCGTTGGGTGTGGATGTGAGCGTTGGCATTCGTTGCTGCTTCCAATCTTCTGATGCTGGTGTTCGGGACTGGTTTGAACGACTCGGTATGAACGACTCGGTATGAATGACGCAAGCAATCTACCTTTGGCATCGCGCCGCCGTTTGTTCGGTGCGCTTGCAGCGTGGCCGGCGTTCTGCGCGTTGAGTGCGGCAGGGGCGCTCGCGCCGCTGAACCGGGCATATGCGCAGAGCGCGGGTGCCGGTTCGCAAGCGGATTCGCGTCATTCCGCTACCTTCGTGCTGTCGTCTGCGGAGCGTGCGGCGCAGATCCGCGAACGCGTGCCGGCCGATCTCGCGGCGGCGCTGCGCAGCAAGGCACAAGCGACTCTCTCGCGTGCGCCGCGGCCGCGCGCCGTCGTTCACACGCAAGGCTTGCTGCCGCACGAGCAGGATCACGATGCGAGCCTGCTCGCGCGGGAGGACTGGCACGACACGCTGCTGCAGGCGCTCGCGTTCACGGTGAGCGCAGACGCGGGTCACACGGAGGTTCACGCGGACAAGGCGGTGGCCTATCTCGAAGCATGGCTGCCCATCTACGCGTCGTCGTCGAATCCCGTCGACGAAGCCGAACTGGTCGACCTGCTGTTCGGCTTCGACCTCGTGCAGGCGCGCCTGCCTGCCGTGACGCTCGGCGAGGCGCGCGCGCTCGGCCGGCGGATGGCGCAGGGCTATCTCGGCGAACGGCGCGTCGGTGATCCGAGCACGGGGCTCAACAACTGGCAGAGCCATCGCGTGAAGCTCGCAACGGCCGGTGCGTTTCTCGCGGGCGACGCCGCACTGATCGCAACTGCGCGTGAAGTCTTCTTCGCGCACGTGATCCGCAACATCGACGCGAACGGCGTGACTTACGATTTCGGTCAGCGCGACGCGATGCATTACGTCGTCTACGATCTGCAGCCGCTGATCGTCGCGGCGTCGATTGCGGCGGCTCACGGCGAGGACTGGTACGGCGCACCGCAGGCGCAGGGCCGGCTCGCCGCCGCGTTGCACTGGCTCGAACCGTACGCGGCGGGCAAACTGCCGCACGAAGAATTCGTGCACAGCAGCGTGCGTTTCGACGCCCGGCGGGCGGCGGCGCACGTCGAAGGCTATGCGGGGCCGTGGCGGCGCGGCGAGGCAGCGGACCTCTACTGGATGGCCGCCCGGCTCGACGCGCGCTTCGCGCCGCTGGCCGCTATGCTCGACCCACAATTAACGACGCGCGCGCTCTTCGCCTGAACCGGCGCGACGCACGGAGACACGAGGTAAGGACATGACTATCAAGGTAAAAGGGCTGCGCTGGTGGATGATCGGGCTGCTCACGCTCGGCACGATCACCAACTATCTCGCGCGCAGTTCGCTGAGCGTCGCCGCTCCCACGGTGATGCATCACCTGAATATTTCGACGCAACAGTACGGGTGGATCACGGGGGCGTTTCTCATCATGTATCCGATCGGCGCACCGCTGACCGGCTATCTGATGGATCGCATCGGCCTGCGCATGGGGTTTCTGCTGTGCGGCGTCCTGTGGTCGCTGATCTGCATGGCGCACGGATTCGCCGAGGGCTGGGTGGGCCTGCTCCTCCTGCGCGGTGCGCTCGGTCTCGTGGAGGCGGCCTTCATCCCGGGCGGCATGCGCGCCGCGACATACTGGTTCCCGGCACAGGAACGGGGCACGGCCGCCGGCGTGTTCAACCTCGGCACGTCGACGGGCGCGATTCTCGCGCCGCCGCTGATCGCGTGGTCGATCCTGCACTACGACTGGCACATCGCGTTCATGATCGTCGGTGCGTTTGGGTT
The DNA here is from genome assembly GCF_900177725.1 of Paraburkholderia susongensis. Taxonomy (GTDB): domain Bacteria; phylum Pseudomonadota; class Gammaproteobacteria; order Burkholderiales; family Burkholderiaceae; genus Paraburkholderia; species Paraburkholderia susongensis. Next base: position 271,039 of record NZ_FXAT01000007.1, read on the forward strand.
GGCATGGGCCGTTTTGTGGCTGTTGTTGTACCGTCATCCGGACCGCCATCCGGCGTTGTCGAAAGAGGAGGCGGCCTATATCGACGCGACCCAGGAGCAGGCCGGGAGCCCCAGTCGGGCCGCCCACGCCGGCGAGGGCCAGCCGCCGAAGCTCTTCGAGATCCTGAAGCAACGCAATTTCTGGGGCATCGCACTGCCGCGTTTCTGCGCCGATCCGGTGTGGGGCACGCTCGGCTACTGGATGCCGCTCTATCTCTATCAGGCGCGCGGTTTCGACCTGAAGGCGATCGCGCTCACGGCGTGGCTGCCGTTCGTCGCCGCCGATCTCGGCTGCATGGTCGGTGGTCCGTTGTCGGCGTGGTTGAAGCGCCGTTTCGACGTGCCGCTCGTCAACGGCAAGCGGATCGCGTTCACGATGGCCGCCTGCCTGATGACGGGGATGGCCGGCGTCGGCTTCGTGCACAGCCCGGCGATGGCGGTGTTCCTGCTATGCCTCGGCGGCTTCGCGCATCAAACGTTGTCGATTACCGTGATCTCGATGTCCGCCGATCTGTTTCCGCGCCGCGAAGTCGGCACCGTCACGGGGCTCGCCGCGCTGGTGGCGGGGCTCGGCAACTTTGCGTTCACGATGACGATGGGCTGGTTCGTGGGCCGCGTGGGCTACGCGCCGTTCTTCGTCGCGCTCGGCTTCGGCGATCTGATCGGCGCGACGATCCTCTGGACGCTCGTGCGCCGCAACGAAACCCCGCAACCGGAAGCTTCGGCGCGGCAGGCACGGGCCTGAACCGCAGGTGACGCAGGTGGCGCGCGGCTGCCGATAAACACAACAGACACAACGCACGCCGCGCGCCGTTATCGGAGTAACTCACATGCAGGAGACGCAATGAGAACAATATATTTCGCAATACTAAATTCAGGATCACCTGAATCGATGAGCGAGATGCAGCAGACCATGAATCGGGTTGGAGTCTAATAAGGAAAAAAATGATGAAGCAAAAGGTTATTGGAGCTTGCCTGCTGTGTGCCGCAGGCGCGATTTCGTCAACGGCGATGGCGCAGTCCAGCGTCACCATGTATGGGCTGATCGATACTGGCATTGCCTATGTCAGTAATCAGAAGGGAAATTCGAATCTGGAGATGGTGCAAGGCGTCAAGAATGGCAGCCGGTTCGGATTCACGGGGCAGGAAGACCTGGGTGGCGGAACCCAGGCCATCTTCACCTTGGAAGGGGGCTTCAATAGCATTACCGGAGCGCAGGGCGCAACGGGATATATGTTCAATCGCCAGGCGTTCGTGGGGGTAGCCAACGAGACCTACGGAACGCTCACGGCAGGCCGTCAATACACGCCTTATTTTTATACGGTAGGCGCGTTGTCGGGACTGGGCGGCGGCAGCCCGCTCACGGGCTGGGCGGGCGCGCATCCTGGTGACATCGACGGCATGGATACGGGGCTTAGAATCAATAATTCCGTCATGTATACATCGCCTGACATAAGAGGTTTTCAGGCCAGAGCCATGTATGCGCTTGGCGGCGTCGCGGGCGATATATCGGCGGATCACGTGTACGGTGCGTCCTTGATGTACAGCAATGGTCCGTTCGAAGGCGCCGTTGGTTTCAACCAGATAAACAACAGCGGCAAGAATCTGCTGGCAAGCCCGACGTTGGGCAATTTCGCGAGCAGCGCGGTGAACAGCGGCTATATGTCCGCGCAAGACGCGCGGGTGATCGGCCTGTCGGCCCGCTACGCGTTCGGCAAACTGATGGTGGGCGTGAGCGGTTCCAACGTCAGCTATACGCCGGGCGCCGAGTCGCTATTTACGGACAAGGCGATATTCAATACCGCGGCGGTATTCACCGCCTATAAACTGGGTAATCTGCTTTTGGGCGCGGGCTATGCTTATACCCGCGCCACAGAGGCAAATGGCATCAAGGACGCCGCCAACTACAACCAGATTACCCTCGGGCAACTCTATTCGGTCTCAAAGCGGACGAGGTTGTATTTCCTCCAGGCCTATCAGCGGGCTGGCGGGCAAACCTTGTATGCGCCAGCGGTTTCGACGGGCACCCCTGCCGTGCCTGTCATTCAGGACGCGGTGGCGACCATCGGTGATGGACAAAACAGCACGCCGTCCTCGGGACGCAATCAGTTCACCATCGTGGCGGGGATTCAGCATACGTTTTAACCCGCCGGCATGGGCATGGCCTTGTAAAGCGCCGGAGCAGAGATCCATCGCCGTTCATGGCCGGGCGCATGGATCTTCGACCTCCGGCGTTTTTTATGGCAATTCCTGGCCAAACCGGTCAACACCCGATCGGGCGGCGGTCATCCTGCCCGGATGGAATCCGGTATACGCTCGAAGTCATCTATAAGATATCTGTCTTAAGACATAGGTAATCGGCCGCAAAGCCTTATCTGGCGGGGATTGACCTCTTTTGGCAGGGTCTGGGGACCTGTTTGTTTTGCAAGCGGATAGAGGAAAACACGCATATACTCACGGTCTGGCTGCAACACGAGGGCCGCGGGTTGCGTCGTGCCGCACTGCGCCGTAGCCGCCGCGCCGCGATCGCGCTGGCTCCGCATTGCCAACGCTCTGTCTATCACCTCTTAGCAAAGCATCAATCATGTCCACATCGCCGAAGATCATCTACACCCTGACCGACGAAGCGCCTGCTCTGGCGACATATTCGCTGCTGCCGATCGTCAAGGCGTTCACGCGCTCGTCCGACGTGCTCGTTGAAACGCGCGACATCTCGCTCGCCGGCCGGATCATTGCCGCATTTCCGGACTACCTGACCGCGGAACAGAAGGCTTCCGACGATCTGGCGGAGCTCGGTGGACTCACCACGCGCCCGGAAGCGAACATCGTCAAGCTGCCGAACATCAGCGCGTCGGTGCCGCAGCTCAAGGCCGCGATCACCGAGTTGCGCGACCAGGGCTACAAGCTGCCGGCTTACCCGGACGTTGCGACGACCGACGCCGAGAAGGACGTCAAGGCCCGCTACGACAAGATCAAGGGCAGCGCGGTCAACCCGGTGCTGCGCGAAGGCAACTCGGACCGCCGCGCGCCGCTGTCGGTGAAGAACTACGCGCGCAAGCATCCGCACAAGATGGGCGCATGGAGCGCGGATTCGAAGTCGCACGTCGCGCACATGAGCGGCGGCGATTTCTACGGTAGCGAAAAGTCGGCGCTGGTCGCGCAGGCCGGCAGCGTGAAGATCGAGCTGACGGCGGCCGACGGCACGAAGACGGTCCTGAAGGAAAAGACGCCGGTGCAGGCGGGCGAAATCATCGACGCGTCGGTGCTGAGCAAGAACGCGCTGCGCAGCTTCATCGAGGCGGAAATCGCCGATGCGAAGGCGAAGGGCGTACTGTTCTCGGTGCACCTGAAGGCCACGATGATGAAGGTCTCCGACCCGATCATCTTCGGTCACGTGGTGTCGGTGTTCTACAAGGACGTGCTCGCGAAGCACGCCGACGCGCTCGCGAAGATCGGCTTCAACCCGAACAACGGTATCGGCGACCTGTACGCGCGCCTGAAGGACCTGCCGGCTGAAACCGCCGCGGCGATCGAAGCCGACATCAAGGCGCAATACGAACAGCGTCCGCCGCTCGCGATGGTCAACTCGGACAAGGGCATCACGAGCCTGCACGTGCCGAGCGACGTGATCGTCGACGCATCGATGCCGGCCATGATCCGCGAGTCGGGCAAGATGTGGGGCGCCGACGGCGCGCTGCACGACGCGAAGGCCGTGATTCCGGACCGCTGCTACGCCGGCATCTACCAGGCGGTGATCGAAGACTGCAAGAAGCACGGCGCGTTCGACCCGGTCACGATGGGCACGGTGCCCAACGTCGGCCTGATGGCGCAAGCCGCCGAGGAATACGGTTCACACGACAAGACGTTCCAGATCCCGGCGAACGGCGTGGTCCGCGTGACCGACGAAGCCGGCGCGGTGCTGCTCGAGCAGCCGGTGGAGCAGGGCGACATTTTCCGTATGTGCCAGACCAAGGACGCGCCGGTTCGCGACTGGGTCAAGCTCGCGGTGAACCGCGCCCGCGCGTCCAACACGCCGGCCGTGTTCTGGCTCGACGCGGCGCGCGCGCACGACGCGCAGATCATCAAGAAGGTCGAGCAGTACCTGAAGGACCACGACACGAACGGTCTGGACATCCGCGTGATGACGCCGGTCGAAGCGGCGAAGTTCTCGGTCGAGCGCATCCGCGCGGGCAAGGACACGATCTCGGTCACCGGCAACGTGCTGCGCGACTACCTGACCGACCTGTTCCCGATCATGGAACTGGGCACGAGCGCGAAGATGCTCTCCATCGTTCCGCTGATGGCAGGCGGCGGCATGTTCGAAACCGGCGCGGGCGGTTCGGCGCCGAAGCACGTGCAGCAACTGGTCGAAGAAGGCTTCCTGCGTTGGGACTCGCTCGGCGAGTTCCTCGCGCTGGCTGCGTCGCTCGAACATTTGAGCACCGCGTATCACAACCCGAAGGCGCAGATTCTCGCGAAGACGCTCGACCAGGCGACCGGCAAGTTCCTCGACAACGACAAGTCGCCGGCGCGCAAGGTGGGCGGTATCGACAATCGCGGCAGCCACTTCTATCTCGCGATGTACTGGGCCGAAGCACTGGCCGCGCAAACCGAAGACGCGGCGCTGCAGGCGCAGTTCGCGGGCGTCGCGAAGGCGATGGCCGACAACGAGGCGAAGATCGTCGCTGAGTTGGGCGCGGCGCAGGGCAAGCCGGTGGATATCGGCGGCTACTACCGTCCGAACGTCGGTCTGACGAGCAAGGCGATGCGCCCGAGCGCGACGCTGAACGCGATCGTCGATTCGGTCGCCTGAGGCTGCGTTAGCGCGGGCGTTTGATGGCTGAGGTGGTGAGCGCTGCGGTGGCAACCGCGGTGGCCGCTCCGATGGCCGTCAAAGCCGCGCGGTAAGCACGCGAGCACGCGGCCCGGCCGCAAACAGGGCAGCAAGTACGACAATGGCGCTTTCGAGCGCCATTGTCGTTTCTGCTGTCACTGCTACGTCGCCATCGGCCATACCTGTCCTTACACGTGAACGATTTCCCAATCGGCGAGCTTTTCCGGGAATTCGAGCATCGACGTGTCGAGTTCGGACAGATGCTCGCAATTCAAGCCGCGCGCGAGGTCGTCGGCTGCCTGTTGCGGGCTCGGAAATTCACCGAGCGTTTCGTTGCCGTAGGTGGCCTCCCAGCCGTCCTGTCCCGGCAGAATGTAGAACGCTCCCTGCGTCGAACCAAAGCGAAAGCCTTTCATTTTTGTCTCCCAGTTGCCAATAAAAAACCGCGGTTCGTGACGGCTTCTTCGCAATCTGTGGGATTTGGGCGGGCCGTGTTTCTCTGCCCCCTCAAATCCGACTGCATGAAGCGCGTGCTCTTGTGAAAGAGTCTACGTCAGCGGGCAATCGGGCAAGCAGGCGTCAAACGGTTCTTTGCATTAAAAATTGTTGTTTAAAAACAATGAATTATGATCTTAATTTTGCGATGTGCAACGTTGGGCGACATTGCGAAATGACGAATTTGTGCCACGCACCACGACTTTTTACGAAGCAAGGCATTGTTTCGTATCGTGAAAATTGGGGGCCGCGCGATGCGTGAAATGTCGAGCAGCCGGGCTAACGCCGATGCGTTCCGCCGAACTCATGCATGCCGCCGAATCCCCTCATTCCACCCACTCCCCTCGTTCCATCCACTCCTCTCATTCCACTGAATCCACGCATACCGGCGCCGGGAAACGGGCCGTGGTGAAAGCCCGCTCCGATTGGCGCACCGAAATGACCGTGATCGAACTGATGGAAATGATGAAAGTGATGGAAGTGATGAAAGTGATCGACAAAGATCAAGCTCACCCCCGCGCCGATGAAAAACGGCGGCCCCCACCACCAGGGGTCGGGATAGGGATAGGCCGTAACCGGGTACCAAAGCACGCTACCGTCCGGGTTTTGCACGATCTGCCAGGTTCCGTCACTCTGCAGGCACGCCCGTCCGACGATTTGCTGCATCGTGCCATCGATTTCCGCGTCCCCGACAACCGCGCGGCAATTCGTGCCGCTGTCGGGCACGGATGACTCGTCGTATGTCTGCGCGAGCGCGAGTGCGGGCGCAGCAAAGCTGAGACAGACGAGCAATGTCCTGAAACGAAGCAGATTGTCCATGATGTACGGCCACATGAATTTCCGACATTTTCGACGTCGTGTCAGCGGCGTCACTCAGCACGTCGGTGTGCTTGCTCTGAATCACGCCCCTGGGGCCCCGAAGTGGCTTGCCGCTCGGGACGTGATCGCCTGATGAGTAAACGATGGAACTCACCGGTTTGTTCCCGCGCCGTGCGTTGACGTGGGCCGGTGTGAAGGGAGGTGTTCACGATCGGGGCGAGGCGCGGACTTGCGGCGCCAGCCCCTACCATTCACCTGATCGCCCCCAAAGGCCTGGCGTGCACGTGGATGATTGTGAAGGTACTGTCCGTTGTGTGATTCCGCTTATTTGTGCGCACCGCCCCCGTGCGATCCGCTCGCTCCCGACGACTGAAAGTCACTGCCGAAACCGCTTGAGTCGTGCCCACCGCCGTGGCCTTCGCCATGCGCTGCACCGTGCCCGCCGGCTGCCATGGCACCGCCATGATGAAAGCCCTGGTCATGGTCGCGATGAAAAGCGAAGTCATGGTCATGGTCATGATCATGGTGATGATCGCGAAAGCGGTCGATATCGACAAAGCCTCCTCCGTAAAGATACTCATAGCTGGCGCCGCAGTAATATTCGGCACCTGCAGGATTGGTCATCACGTACTCCTGATCACAGGAATTCATCGATGTGTCGTAAGGCGCCGTGGTACAGGCGGCCAGCATCGCGGCTGCAAATACCCCTGTCAAAGGGGGCAAGATCATGTGCTGCATGATAAGACCTCATCTAATGCGGCGGAACAGCTCCGTTAGAGATTTGGGCCTTGGCTGGGCTTGCGTGTCCGAGGGCGGTACAGGGGGAATTCTCTACCGCGTGTGACATGACGAGATCGCCAGAATCCTCAAGCTCCATACGTTCTCTTCGCCCCTGCGCGAGCAACGGCTTACGCTTCAAGGGGCAACTGGCCGATATCGCTCAACTCCCTGGTCCAGATCAGTCTGAACCAGGGCATTCCAGACATCTGGTGCCCGTAAGCAGACACCAAAGCGCGCGGTACGTCGCGCATACCAGTGTGTCGACTTCGTCGCGCACGCGCGATTGGTCGACGCAAAGGTGACGCACGATCATGCGCGGTCACGCGCGTCGATCGCAGTCGGGTCGCAATCCCATTCAGCGCACTTGCGTAGCGTCGCAGACGTGGACGTTACGAGATCGCTTCCGCTTTGAACTTCATGTGGCGCAGGCCGTCAAGCAAGCGAGCGCATCAATAGCCACCGCCACTTCCGTTCGAGTTGCTGCTCGAGCTGCTCGCGCCCGATGAATTCATGTCATTGTTGGACTTATCCGCACTAAACGACAGTGACGCAAAACCTAGCGCGACAATTGCGAATACGGCCGATATCAATCTGGAAACTTTCATGACGAATCCTCCCGAACGAGCCACGCCAGGAGCGACGCAGCGATGCATTGAATGAGCCAATCGCGCAACGCCAGCGGCGGATGCCGCTACGGCCTTGCATGCGATCCCTGACCAATAAACGCTCGCGACGTCTGCTTTATTCCAGAGCATTGAGTGCGTAAAACCCTCATGCCAGTTCAGCTATCGCAACTGCACGAAATCGTACGCGAAATAAGCCGTTCGTCGCCGGAATAAACCTCGCATCCTCCTCGTTCCAAAACCGTTACGTCCTTTGGACAGAACGAGGAGTGCAGTCATGAAGTCTCTACTCGACGTATTCGGTGTCGTAGCATGCGAAGCGGTCATCGCGACTCTCGTGTCATGCGGCGGCGGCTCCAGTTCCAGTTCGAACAATTCAAACTCGCCTGTCCAGTCGTCGTTCGCTGCGACGCCGCTCGTGTCGGATGGCGCGGTGTCCGCCGCGCACACCGACGCGAATCTGAAGAACCCTTGGGGTGTCGCCTTCAATCCGCAAGGCTTCGCCTGGGTCGCGGACAACGGCACCAATGTCGCGACGCTCTATGACGGCAACGGTGTGCCGCAATCGCTGGTCGTCACAATACCCGACGGCAAGAACGGTTCAGCGTCGCCTACTGGCATTGTCTTCAACGGCACACAAAGCTTCACCGTTACGGAAAACGGCAAGTCCGGCGTCGCTGCATTCATCTTCACTGGCGAAGGCGGCACCATCACGGCCTGGGCGCCCACCGTCGGGCCGACCAACGCGTTCGTTATGTACGACGATGGCACGGGCGGTGCCGTGTACAAGGGTCTCGCGCTCGCCACGATGAACGGCAACAACTTCCTTTACGCAACCGACTTCCATAACAACAAGATCGACGTTTTCAATACCAGCTTCGCCAAGGTCGCGATGTCTGGCAGCTTCACAGACCCGGCGATCCCGGCTGGCTTCGCACCGTTCGGCATTCAGGCGATCGGCTCGAATCTGTTCGTCACTTACGCGATGCAGGATGCAGCCAGGCACGACGATGTCGCGGGCGCGGGACTCGGCATGGTCGATGTGTACGACACGGCGGGCAACCTGAAGCAGCACTTCGCGACGGGCGGCCCGCTAAACGCGCCCTGGGGCATTGCGCAAGCGCCCGGTAACTTCGGCTCGATGAGCGGCGCGATACTGATTGGAAATTTCGGCGACGGCACGATCAACGCGTTCAATGCATCGAGCGGCCTGTCGATGGGGCCGCTCGATGAGGTGAACGGCAGTCCGATCATTGAGCACGGCGTGTGGGGCATTGCGTTCGGCAACGACCTTAGCAATCAGCCTTCCAATACGCTGTTCTTCGCGGCTGGGCCGAACAACGAAGCCAATGGCGTCTATGGAAGAATCGATCTGAATACGATGCCGAGCTCAGGCACGAACACGGGTTCGAGCACGGGCACAGGCACGAGCGGAGGGACGAGCATGGGTATGTAAACAGACCCTGGACTCTCGCGAAGCCGGTTAAGCAGATCGCCGATCCGAGATAACGGCAATGTTATCGAATCAATTATTTAGCTGCACCAGTGGACAGGATACGAGTCAATGCTTCGGCAATGGATAACGATGTTTACTTGATTTCAACGATCCACCTCGTCGGTTGCTTCACTATTTTTTGCACCCAAACATCCGGCGCTACGCGCAAACGTCATCAATCCCCATGTCACGAACTGGGCAGTTGTCGCCTCGTTCGCGCTGATGGGGCCTGACTGCAAAATGGTGCAGCGCTTGCACGTGCCTGGCGGCGTTGGTCAATGCAAGGGGCGCACAGGATTGTGCGACCCTTGCTATCAGCCGTGGTAGTAGCCGTCGGCCACGGAGTTTTGCAGCACCCCGTCGACATACACGCCGACGGGGTCGCCGTCGGCGGACGTGAGTATCGAACCACCGGACACGCCGGGGAGTTTCATTCGGCCGCCTTGAATCTCGGCCATCTTTTCGTGATCGAGTTCCACGAATTGGTCGAGATCGTGGATGTTCAACGTGTTCATGATGTGTCTCCTTGAGCAGGATGGTTGCAGAGGTGTCAAGCGGCCGGTCGCTTGCGGTACACCTTGCAGGTGTCATGCCATCCTGGTTTGGTTCGCACAAAGGCCTTCGCAGCGCGATGCGCGACGACACGAGTTGGGCTGCGGCCGTCAAGCGGGCACGCGATGTCGGCAAACAACTGACAGGTGGCCGCCTGCGTTGCGTTGCGCCAGCGGGTATCGGTTGTGACGACTATTGCCGCACGCTCTCGCGTCTGCGCGGCTATTTGAACTTGACGAGATCCTTGAAGATCAGTTCAGCCCAGGTGTTGCCCCTGGCCTGGACGAGCGAGCCGCCATCCTTGAGCGGTCCTAGCGCAATCGGCGCGAAGCCGAGTTGTTCGGCCAGAACCGCGACCGGCGCCACCGCATCTTTGTCATCGCTCGACAAAAACACGACGCGGCTGCCGCCGTTCACGTTCGGATCAGCGGCCAGAACGGCAGCGGGCAGATGGTTGAAGCCCTTTACGAACCTGGCGCCGGTAAACGCTTTGGCGACAACTGCGGACGACGGCTGACCTTGCAGGTCTTCAACGGGAACACCGAAAGCATTTGTCGTGTCGATGATCGTCTTGCCCTGCCAGGTTGTGATCTGCTTCGCGACTTCGCGATGTTCCCAAAACGGAACCGCCAGGAAGATCGTGTCTGAGGCGATCGCATCCCGTAGCGTCCTGGGGACAACGGTGGGGCCGATCGCTCGTGCCTGCTGCATCAACGTCTCGGGAGCGCGCCGGCTGGCGACGATCACATCGATGTTCTTTCTTGCAAACGCTCGGGCGAGCGCCTGGCCTACCGCGCCAAAGCCAATAATTGAATAGCTCATGCGAACTCTCCATCCAGTATTGATCAGGATTCCATATTTATCGGAACAATCCGGATCATCTTCGTCAAGTTGACAGGTCCCCTGCACGCTTTTCGGCGCGATTTCAGATGGCCGAGAAGCCGCCGTCGACAGACAACTCCACCCCATTCACGAAGCTCGAATCGTCTGAAGCAAGAAACAGCGCGACCGTCGCAATTTCCTCCGGACGACCCATCTTTCCCCGCGGGATCAGGGATTCGAACATCTGCTTCGCCTCCTCGGTGAGAACCTGGTCCTGCATCGGTGTGGCGATCGGCCCCGGGCTCAGCACGTTCACCCGGATATTCCTGCCCTTCAGTTCGTTAAGCCAGGCGCGTGCGAATGAGCGCAACGCCGCCTTGCTCGCCGAATACACGCCGTAACCAGGAAAACCTTTCACCGAAGCAACTGACCCGGTCATGAAGATCGATCCGCCATCGTTGAACAGCGGCAACGCCTTCTGAACCGCAAACAGCGTTCCGCGCGTATTCAGATCGAAGGTCGCATCGAAGTGCTGCTCGGTAATCTCTCCCAGAGGGACGGCTTCGCCCGTGCCAGCGCTCGCGAACAGGATGTCGATCTTGCCCTTTTCCCGCTTGACCGTATCGAACAGACGGTCGAGGTCGTCAAGATTGGCCGCGTCGCCGCGCACGCCGGTTACGTTCCGGCCAATCAGTTTGACGGCCTCGTCGAGCGCCTCCTGCCTCCGGCCTGTGATGAAAACATAGGCGCCTTCTTCAACGAACCGCTTGGCGCTCGCCAGCGCCATGCCGCTCGATCCGCCTGTGATGACTGCAACCTTATCCTCAAGCTTTCCCATGACTGCTCCTTTCGTGGTGTCGGACAGCGCTCCGGTTCCCATTTGCACAAAGGTGCTGTATCTTGTGGATCACTGATCCAGATGTGAATTCAATATACGGATCACTGATCCGATTGTCAAGGAAACCCGTGCGAGCCGACGCCAGAAAAAATTACAGCCACCTGCTTGCAGTCGCGCGTGAGGTCGTCACCGAGCATGGTGCCGATGCGTCCATGCGAGATATCGCCCGCCGGGCCGAGGTCGGGTTGGCCACACTGTTTCGCCATTTCCCGACGCGAGAAGCCTTGTTCGAAGCGTTGCTGCGTTCGAATCTGGACGCGCTGACACAGAAGGCAAGCGAGCTCGAATCGTCGAATCCACCTGACGAAGCGCTCGTGTCCTGGTTTCGCGAAGGGGTGGCATTCGTTCATAGCTATAGCGGCGTCGTCGCCTTGATGGCGAGCGCCCACGCGGACCCGGAGTCCGCGCTTCACGCTTCATGCTCAGCGGTGCACTCAGCGGGCGCGCGACTACTGCTGCGTGCTCAGGCCGAGGGAACGGCGCGCGCCGATATGGATGGGGTCGACCTGTTCGCCCTGATGTCGGCGCTCGGTTGGCTCGTCGACCAACCCTCATTCGCGCCACGGGCCGATCATCTCTTTCACGTTATTACGGGCGCCATCCTGACAAATCGGTCGAGCAACGATGTCGAGAAGGCAACGTGTTGAGTCAGATCGGCGATGAGAGGTTGGGGCGGCTGAGCTAGCGCACTACCCAGCGAGCGCACATGGCCGGGTGCCGCCTCGCACGATTGGCATACCTGTTTTGTCTTCGGACGGCTGCGATCGGCAGCACGCGACCCGACTTGGCGTTTCGGCCGGGATCAGCGAATGTCTGAGTCGGTGCAAATCCCTCGATGCAAATAGCCGCCACCGAAAAATGCAAATGCCGGTAGATCCACGGGGGACACTCACCCCTCTCCATCGCGGACGAGTGGGGTAACGCTCGACAGGCCAAGATATTGGTGGATGGCCTGAATGGCGCCTGCTCCCTCTCCCACGGCAGCCGCTACTCTCTTGACGGAGCCACTGCGCACGTCGCCGGCGGCAAAGATACCGGGCCGGCTCGTCTCGAGGTCATGCGGCGGCCGAACTGCTTTCCACTTGTCGCCGGTAGCGGCGCCGGTCAGCACAAACCCATTTTTGTCCAGGGCGACGCAATCGCCGAGCCACCGGGTATTGGGCTGCGCTCCAAGGAAAAGGAAAACGTGCCGAATGGGCTTGTGTTCGATCCGTCCTTGCCGGTCCCACCGCATTGCCTCGAGTCTCGACTCGCCGCATAGCTCGACGATCTGTGTCCTCGTGTGAACCGTTATGTTGGCTGCCGCGTTGATCCGTCTGATCAGATACGCCGACATGCTTGCACTGAGTCCCTCGCCGCGAACGACGACGTGGACATGACGCGCGAACCTCGCCAGGAATACCGCAGCTTGTCCCGCCGAATTCCCGCCGCCCACCACGATCAACTCTTCGCCGTTGCAGAACCCAGCCTCCATGAATGTCGCACTGTAGTAAACGCCGCGGCCTTCAAAATGCTCGAGACGGGGAAGGTCCGGCTTCCGATAGCGCGCACCAGTGGCAATGACGACAGCGCGAGCGTAAACGCGCTCGTCATGATCGAGCCCAATGCGAAACGATTGGGTGTCTGTGCAGTCGATCGTCAGTGCCTCGATGGGCACGCCGACCTCGGCGCCGAACTTGCGGCACTGAGACAGGCCGCGACCGGCTAGCGCCTGCCCGGATATGCCGGTCGGAAAACCAAAGTAGTTTTCGATCTTCGAACTGGTGCCGGCCTGACCTCCCGGGGCCTTGGCATCGAGAACCGCCACCTTCAAGCCTTCTGATGAGGCGTACACCGCCGCTGCGAGCCCAGCGGGTCCCGCACCCACCACAACGAGGTCGAAGTGCTCGCCATCGAGCCGGTCCGGACTCAGGCCGATTGCATCTGCGACGGCCCTGTGGCTGGGTTGCTTCAGCACGATGCCTTGCATCGTGACCACAATCGGGATGTCGGCTTCCGTGACGCCATAACGTCTCAGGAGATCTTTTGCTTCGGCATGCTCAACAATATCGAAGTAGGCCGAGGGTTGACCGTTGCGGCTCAGGAAGTGGCGCAGGCGTAGCGTAGGGGCGGAGGACGTACTACCGATCACCACCAATCCGACTTGTCGACCTTTGATGAAAGCGACCCGGCGCAGGATATAGGCGCGCATGATGGTTTCGCTCAACTCTGCTTCAGCAATCACGAGCGCATGCAGAGATTCCTCATCGATGACGATGACTTCGCAATCGCACACGGCGCGTGTCGTGGCCACCGCAGCGCGGCCGGCGAGTGTGCCAACCTCGCCGGTGAAACTGCCGGGGCCATGTGTGCCAAGCAATCGAGGGCCCTGAACGGACGCTCTGGTTGCCTCGATCGTTCCGGAAAGAATGGCGAACATGCCCGTGTGGCGGTCGCCTTCGGAATAGAGGATGTCGTCGGCTTTCAGCTTGCGCCGCTCGCCGTATCGCTCCAATATCGCCAGCTCCGTTTCGTTCAGCGTGGGATAGACCTGATGGTAGCGGCTGCCGCCTGACGACAGTTCGTCGGGATCGGGGTTGCCTGAAGAGTCGTTGCTCATGGCGGGCTCCATCAAGTCAGGATGCGATCCTAGTCGTGGAACTGCTGCATCCAGTGTGGATATGTTACCTCTGGTTGCGACACGCGATTGAGCCGGTCTCTCCGCGTGCCCTAAAGAACCACCCGCTGTGTGCTCAGGTTGTCTGCGAGATGAGCCTCGGTGCGTGTGCCGAGGCTCACCGGGTGCGCCCGCGCTAGTCCGCCTGTGAGACGAGGTCTCGCAGAACGGTTTCCAGTTCCACTTCACCCTTGACGATGTCAGTGTCCTCTCCTTCGAAGATGATCCAGCCTTCATTGAACCCGTCGAGCATGCGCATACGCGGCAACGGCTCCTTCATGCCTTGGGACCGGAACAGCGCCTCCCACGTGTCACGTTGAACGACCTCCGCGACTACTGCGTGGCCAAGAATTCTGGCGAACGTGTCCGCGATATCGATTGGAGTGACACGCTGCGGCCCCTCCAGCTCGACGACACGCACACCACGCCAGACCTCCAGAAGCAGTTGTGCGGCGATACGGCCCACGTCTGCCGTGGCGACCATCGGTACGGGCTTGTCGAACGGTTGCAAAAAGCTGGCAATAGTCCCCGTATCGCGGGCCGGAGCCACATCCCATGCTGCGTTTTCCATGAACCAGCCGGGTCGCAGAAACGTGACCGGCATGGGCAGCGTGCTCAGCGCCTGTTCCATCAGCGTGCGTTGCGTGAGCAGATTGGTCTCGGTGGCCTGCGCGCCGATCGTCGACAGGCAAACCACCTTGCCCGGTGCCGTTGACTGAAGCGCAGCGCGCACGGCGTCGATGACAACACGTGCCTCGGAAAAGCCCGGCGACGGGTCGAAGTCGGACGGCGGCAGAATGAAGACGCCTTGCGCGCCCTCGAAAGCGGCCGTAAGTGACGCAGCATCGTCCATGTCGGCTGTCACTACTTCACACCCGCGCTCAGCCCACGAACGTGCGCGGGCGGCATCGCGTACCACCGCGCGTACCGGCTGGCCCGCTGCGAGCAACGTGTGCGCCACCGCACCGCCGACCTTTCCTGTTATCCCTGTGATTGCATACATTGCAGTTTCTCCGTGCGTATATAGATGTGTTCCGGTCAGATCAGTGATGTGCGTAAAGCGAGGCGAACGCTGCATTCGCGAGGGACACTCCAGCGGCGACGCGAATGCCCGAAGCGGACGAACCGATGCGCGTACCGCCCACGCTGCTGTCGACGTTCGACCCGCCGTCCTTCTGCGAGGCCACAGCCGCTTCGGCGGCCTGAATGTCGGCGGGGTAATACGGATCATTGGCGCGGCCGGGCCGGTAGCCCGCGCCTTCCAGTTGTACGAGCTCCGCGCGCACCTGCGCACGAGTGACGGCCGAGCCGGATTCCTGAGCGTATCCAGCGGCGGGGAAGGCGATGGCGGTTGCGATGGCCAGTGCGAAATGACGGGTACTCATGGCAATGCTCCTTTGGATCGTTGAGGTTGAAACGTGTCGTTGGGATGCATTGTGGGTAAACGCGACGCGAAACTAAATGACACGAATGACACTTGTGAGATGACGGATAGTTACTAATGCGTCATAGTGCGATTTTTGACGCACTGTGCGGGGCGCGCCTGTGAGATCGTCCAGCGAGAATCTTTCTAGCGGTATCAGCGTATTTGCTGCCGTTGTCGATGCGGGGACGTTCGCAGCGGCGTCCGAATTGATGGGTATGTCGCCACCCGGGGTGAGCCGGGCCATCGCCCGACTCGAAAAGCGGCTGAAAATACGGCTCTTCAATCGGACGACCCGCGCCGTTTCCCTGACCGAAGAGGGCCGACGGTTCTACGAGCAGGTCATGCCGCACTTGAGGGGAATGGAGGAAGCGGCCGCAGCCGCGGCGGGAGGCGCCGCGACAGTACGCGGGAAGCTGCGAATCAATCTTGATCCGGCTTTTTTGCGAACCGTTCTGAGCCCGAAGCTCGACGAATTCATGGATGCGCATCCTGAACTTGAACTGGAGTTCATTGCGCGAGATCAACTCGGCGACCTCATCATGGACGGCTTCGATCTGGCCTTGCGATTTGGCGAACCCCGCTCATCCAGTCTGATTGCGCGAAAGCTTCTGGACACCGCAGTGGTCACAGTCGCAGCACCGTCGTACCTCGCTCGCCGGGGGCGGCCAGCGGAGCCTCAAGAGTTGGGGCGCGGGGTGCACAAGTGCCTCGAATTCAGGAACCCGGAAACCGGCAAGCCGTATCCGTGGGAGTTTCATCGCAAGCGCAAAAGGCTTGTTGTCGAGACGAATGGAAGGCTTACGGTGAATGATCCGAGCGCGCTCCTCAACGCGTGTCTGGCCGGCTCCGGCGTCGCGCAGATGCTACTGCTCGGAGCGGAACCTCTGATTCGGGAGGGGCGGCTCGTCAATCTGTTTCCAGACTGGCCGGATGAGCGTTTCCCGCTCTATGCGTACCATCCATCGCGGTACCACACGCCGGCCAGGACAAGAGTATTTCTCGACTTTATCGTCGCTTTGACGGGTACGAGTTAGCGAGTCGGAATAGGCTGGTTTCGATCCGCTCTGGCCATTCACCACCCAAGGGGGGCGGACTCAGCTTTCTGATCCAAGGAGCCGCTCTGGACGAGCGTTAAAACGATCGGCACTCGCTCCCACATCAAATCAGCATCTTCAATGTCTCGAACAACGCGAGATCATCTTTCTTCGCTGAGCGCGCGTGCCGGCGGATCACCTTCAGCAGACACTCGACGAAACATACGGCGGCATTGCTCAGGGTGCTGTTGCGCCGGCTGACGACGCTCAGTTGTCGGGGTTCGAATCGTTCACGCAGCGCGAGCGGAAGCAGCCGCCCGCGCAACGGCGGGACCCGGCATAGAACCGTTGGGCTCCAGGTGCACATGTCGGCCTGCTCGACCATCGTCTGCAGCATCGCGACCGATTGCGCGCGTACGATCCGGCGCTCGTCGATCTGCACGCCGTTTCGAGTAAAGAGGTAGTCGATCAAACCAGCCTGACCGTCGGGCGCGAAGTTGAGCACCCAATCGCTATCGAGGAGTTCGTGTATCGAGCGTGCCTGTGCGAGAGGGTGGCCGGTGCGTACCATTACCGACGACTCGTAGGTCAACACCGGCTCGCAGACGAACTCCTGCACACCGGCTGCTGCCTGCCATTGCCCGATCGCGAAATCCATGCTGCCGTCGCGCAGATGCGGTTGGGCCACCGACATCAGACCCTCGAGCAGTTCGAGACGGATCTCCGGCATCAGCTTGCGAAAGAGCAGGACGGTTTCGGCAAGGAACGTGAGCGTCACCCACGGCGTCACGCCAACCATGAGCCGTCCTTCCACGCGGCCGCGCAGCCGTTCGAGGTCACTGTGCGCATGCGCCAGCTGGTTGAGGACGAGTCGCGCATGCGTGAGCAAGACCTTGCCGTGCTCCGTAAAGCTGATGCCCTCGGGAGCACGGACCAGGAGCGGCAGCCGTTCGGCTTCTTCCAGTTCGCGAAGTGCCCGCGTGATGGCCGCCTGGGAAAGACCGAGTGTGCGGGCCGCGCCGCGGATGCTGCCTGCGTCCGCGCTCGCCACAAGCGCTTCCAGTTGATGGAGCTTCATAGCCCGACAGTGATGGGTGACAACGAATGGTTGTCATCATAACAAACGCGCGGCTGTTCCCCGGCTTTTTCGCTGCATACGATCCGCATCACGGTTCGTTGCGGTCGTGACCCGTACCGAACGGGCACGACGCCGAGATTGTCTGAACGTCAGGGGACTGCAGTGAAGGAAAGAGAGGTACTACCGGAAATCGCGGCGATCGAAGACGAAATGATCGAAATCCGCCGTCGGCTGCATGCGCATCCGGAGCTCGGTTTTGAAGAGCATGCGACCAGTGAGCTTGTCGCGAGCCTGCTCGCCGGATGGGGCTACCACGTGACGCGCGGCGTAGGAGGAACGGGGGTGGTCGGCACGCTCGAGCGCGGTCGCGGCCGCCGCCTGGGCTTACGCGCCGACATGGATGCGCTGCCGATCCAGGAGTGCACGCAACGGCCATATGCCAGCCGAACTGAAGGGGTCATGCACGCGTGCGGGCACGACGGCCACACGGCGATGCTGCTCGCGGCGGCGCGATGCTTCGCGCAACGCACGGACTGGAAGGGGACGCTGAACCTGATTTTCCAGCCCGCCGAAGAGGGATTGGGCGGCGCACGCAAAATGATCGAGGACGGCCTCTTCGAGCGCTTTCCGTGCGATGCCGTGTTTGCCATGCACAATGTGCCCGGATTTCCCGCCGGGCGCCTGGGCTTCCATAGCGGGCCTTTCATGGCGTCCGCCGACGAGGTAACGATTCGCGTGGTTGGACGGGGTGGCCATGGAGCGTCGCCGCAGCACACGACCGACCCGGTCGTCGTCTGTGCGTCGATCGTCATGGCGTTGCAGAGCATCGTCGCGCGCAACGTCGATCCCCGGGATCTCGCGGTTGTCACTGTCGGCGCCATTCACGCAGGCACCGCATCCAACGTGATTCCGCCCCACGCGGATCTGCTTTTGAGCGTACGTGCGCTCTCACCTGGAGTCCGCGCGTTGCTGGAAAAGCGCATTTGCGAGATCGCGCGAGGGCAGGCGGCCAGCTACGGTGCGCAAGTGGAGATCGACTACCGGCACGATTATCCCGTGCTCGTCAATCACGCTGGTGAGACTGAATTCGCGCACCAGGTGGCGCTGGACTACGGCGGCGCGCAAGCGCTGATCGAGAACCTGCACCCGCTCATGGCAAGCGAGGACTTCGCGTACATGCTGGAACGTTGCCCGGGAAGCTATCTGTCGATCGGCAACGGCGACAGCAGGGGCGGCTGTGCGCTTCATCACCCCGAATACGATTTCAACGACGACATTCTTGCGATCGGCGCGAGCTTTTGGGTCAGGCTTGCGCAGCGCGCTCTGCAATGAACGTCATACAAGGTTTGATCACGGCATTACATCAACAACAGGAGAGACATCGATGAAGAAGTGGACAATCGCATGGTCGCTGGCCTGCGTGGCCATGTCGGCTTGCGCACAGGCGGCGGATTTTGGCGGCAAGGAAATCAGGCTCGCGGTCGACCCGACCTACCCGCCGCTCGAGTACAAGACGCCCGACGGCAAGCTGACGGGATTTGGCGTCGACATCGCGAATGCGCTATGTGCGCAGATGCATGCGAAGTGCGTGTGGGTGGAGACCAGTTTCGACGGCATGATTCCGGGCCTCCTTGCGCGCAAGTTCGACGTGATCTCGTCGTCCATGACGATCACGCCGAAGCGTAAGGAGCAGATCGCGTTCACGAACAGGATTTCGAATGCGCCCGCGCGCCTCGTGGTGCGCCGCGGCTCCTCGCTGCTGCCCGACGCGACTTCGCTCAAGGGCAAGCGCGTGGGTGTCGAGCAGGGCACGAGTCAGGAGGACTACGCACGCGCCATGTGGCAGCCGGCCGGCGTGGAAGTCGTCGCCTACCAGAACCAGGAGCAGGTCTACGCCGATCTGGTCTCCGGGCGGCTCGATGCGGCGTTTCAGGCATCCATTGAAGCCAGCGACGGTTTTCTGAAGAAGCCCGAAGGCAAGGACTTCGAGTTCGCGGGGCCGGCAATGGACGACCCGAAGTACTTCGGCCAGGGCGACGGTCTCGGTCTGCGCAAACAGGACGTGGCACTGCGAGACGCATTCAATCAGGCGCTCGCTGAGATTCTCGCGAACGGCACCTACGCCAGCATCAACAGGAAATATTTCGACTTCGACATTTACGGCGCGAAGTAACGGGGCGAAGTAACGGGGCGAAGTAACGGGGCGAAGTAACGGGGCGAAACGCGTTCGCGGTGGTGAAGGAGCAGACGGCGGTGAATGCAATCCGGCGGAATCATCAGTTATGTATTTAGTAAACCTAAAAAATGGAAATCACATGAAAAAGATTTTTTCGGCTGCCTTGCTGTGCGGCGTGACCATTCCTGCATTCGCGCAGAGCACGGTGACGCTGTATGGCGTGATCGACGAGGGGATCGATTTCACCAACAACGCAGGCGGCCACCAGGTCTATGAAATGACGAGTGGCTACGCGCAAGGAAGCCGTTGGGGCCTGAAGGGCACGGAAGATCTGGGAGGCGGGTTGAGCGCCGTCTTTCAGCTCGAAAACGGTTTCAACGCCGGCAATGGCACGCTTGCGCAGGGTGGGCGCATGTTCGGTCGCCAGGCGTTCGCGGGTCTTGCTAGCGAGCGTTACGGCACGCTCACATTGGGCCGGCAGTACGATTCCGTGGTCGACTATCTCGCGCAGACCACGGCGAACGGAAACTGGGGTGGCTATCTGTTCTCGCACCCCTATGACAACGACAATACGGACAACACGTTTCGCCTGAACAACACGGTCAAATACGCGAGTCCGACGCTCGGTGGCTTCTCGTTTGGCGGTACGTACAGTTTCAGCAACGATACCGGCTTCGCGAATAACCGGGCGATGAGCGCTGGCGCGCAATATTCGGTTGGAGACTGGCTCTTCGCAGCAGCCTACCTGCGGGCCAACAACCCGGCCATGACCTCGGGCGGCGCCGTCGCCAGCGCAGGCGGATCGCTCGGCCCCGACGGCAATTTTGTTTCGTCTACGCTGCAGATCTTCGGTGCGGGCGTCAACTACACATTTGGTTTAGCGACCATCGGTTTCGCCTATACGAACACGCAAATCGATCATCCCACGGCGAATGTCGGCTATCTGGGCAGCACGGAAACGATTCAGCCCGTCACCGGCCCCCTCGCGGGAGGTACGCTCAACGCGCTGAAGTATCAGAATTTCGAGCTCAACGGCAAATACCAGTTCACGCCGAGCTTCTTCGTTGGTGCGGAATACGCCTACACGCTGGAACATTACGAGGCGACCACGGGCACGGCAAAGCCGGGCATCCACACGATCGGTCTGATGGCTGACTACAACCTCTCGAAACGGACGGACGTCTACCTGCAGGGGGTGTATCAGCTGGTGACCGGCGACGAGACGGGTTCGTCACTCGATCGCGCGTACGTGCCCGGCGCGCAGGACCTTTCGTCGACGTCGCGGCAACTGGTCGTACGCGCGGCGCTTCGCCATACGTTCTGATGTCGGGGCGCGCCAACTTGCTTCGCGCGGTTGGTGCGCATTTCGAACACATCGTCCAATCCACCGGCGGATGCGCTCCTGCGTCGGAGTCCGGCGCAGTTTCGTAAAACTTCTGGCAGGTCCAGCCATCGGCATGAATGGCGGGTTGGGGGCTCAATCGGCCGGACGAATGTCCGTTCTTGCGCGTGCCGATGCGCCGATTCGTCGCATCGGGTACACTCATGTCATTTTTAACCAATTAGTTCATATTTTGCCAACTTGAGCGGTGCATCGCAGAGCGACCCGCGTGCAAAAAATGGAAACGACATGACGTCTTCACAACGACCGCCGTCTTCGCCGTTCGCGCCATCGCGCCGACAATTCCTCGTTGCCACCAGCGTGCTCGCGACATTGAGCGTGGTGGGCCTCGGCGCGCTCAGCGCCGCACACGCGCAGGCGGCCTCCGCGAGTACGGACGCGGACTTCGATGCTTTCATTGAACTTTCGAAATACCTGACCGGCAAGACCGCTCTCGATATCGAAATCGGCCGTGCGATTCTCACGGGGCTGCAAGGCGACGACGCCAGCACGAGCGCCACGATCGCGCAACTCAACGCGTTCGTCGCACGCACGAATACCCCTGCAAACATGCTGCAATCGGTGCTCGATGCCTCGCAACCGGCGCTCGCGAAGCTGCCGAAGAAAGTGGTGACGGCGTGGTATCTGGGCGTCGTCGGCACGGGCAAGAACGCGCGCACCGTCGCCTACGAACAGGCGCTCATGTATCCGCCGATCGCAGACGTCATCGTCATGCCGAGCTACGCGCGCGGCGTGCCCGGCTACTGGGCCACGCCCCCGGTGCTGTCCCACTCCTGATCCCCATACTCCCATGGCAACGAATCAATCCGCCGACGTCGTGATAGTCGGCGCCGGTATCGCATCTGGTCAGATCGCGCAGAAGCTCGCCAAGGCGGGCATCGACGTCCTCATGCTCGAAGCAGGCCCGCGCATCGAGCGCTGGCGCGTGGTCGAAAATTACCGGAATAGTCCATTTAAGTCGGATTTCCAGTCGCCGTATCCGCCCACGGAGCACGCGCCGCATCCGCAGTATTCGCCCAACAACGACTATCTGGTGCAGCGCGGTCCGGAGCAGTACAAGGCCGGCTATCTGCGTATGGTCGGCGGCACGACGTGGCACTGGTCCGCGCAGTCGTGGCGCCTGCTGCCCAGCGACATGAAGCTGAAGACGCTCTATGGCGTGGGCCGCGACTGGCCGATCAGCTATGACGACCTCGAACCGTATTACTACGAAGCCGAAGTCGAAATGGGCGTGGGTGGCCCCGAAGATCTCGGCTCGCCGCGCTCGAAGCCTTATCCGCATCCGCCGCTGCCGCTTTCGGACTTCGACCAGAAGTTCAAGGACGTCGTGGAGAAGGCAGGCTACAAGCATGTGACCGAACCGGCCGCGCGCAACACCGCGCCATTCGACGGCCGTCCCGCGTGCTGCGGCAACAGCAACTGCATGCCGATCTGCCCGATCGAGGCGCAATACACGGGCGAAACCGCGATTCGCAAGGCTGAGGCTGCGAAGGCGCGTCTGTTGCCCAACGCCGTGGTCTATCGCATCGAGCACGACGAGCACGCGCGCATCGTCGCGGTCCACTACAAGGACCCGAACGGCAACTCGCAGCGTGTGACCGGCAAGATCTTCGTGCTGGCCTCGAACGCGATCGAGACGCCCAAGCTCATGCTGATCTCGAAGAGCGACAAGTTCCAGAGCGGTATCGGCAACAGCTCGGACCAGGTGGGCCGCAACCTGATGGATCACCCGGGCACGACCGTCACGTTTCTGTCCGCCGAGCCGATGTGGCCGGGCCGCGGCCCGATGCGCCTCTCGTGCATCAACAATCTGCGCGACGGTGCATTCCGCTCCGAATATTCGGCGATGAAACTCAACGTCGGCAATTATTCGCCAATGCGCGCCGTCACCGACTACCTGATTTCGAAGGGGGTGTACGGCACGGAACTCGATGAGAAAATTCGTGAATACGCTTCGCGCTGGGTCGTCGTGAACAGCTTTTTCGACATCCTGCCGGACCCGGAAAACCGCATCACGGCGAGTACCGAGTTCAAGGACAAGATGGGCATTGCGCGTCCTGAAGTGCACTACCGCATCGACGACTACATCAACAGGGCGGCGAAGGTCGCGCGCGGCCACTACGCCAACATCGCCAATCTGTTTGGCGGCACCGAAGTGCGTTTCGACGACTCGTACTTCAACAACAACCACATCATGGGCACGCTCATCATGGGCGACGATCCGCGCAATTCGGTCGTCGATAAAGATCTGCGGTCGCACGATCACGAGAACCTCTTCATCGCGTCGAGCGGAACGATGGCGAGCGCGGGCACGGTCAACTGCACACTTACGCTCTGTGCGTTGTCGATGCGCCTCGCCGACAGGCTGATCGACGAAATGAAGCATGCGTGAGGCGCTCGCGATGAAAACGAACAACACCACGACACGCCAACGCCAACGTCAACGCTTCGGCGCGCTGCGTAAATGGCTGCCCGCGAGCGCGCTCGCCTTGAGCGGCCTGTTCGCCGGCACGCTCGCCTACGCAGCCGGTGACAGCGCCGATGCCGCGCTCGTCAAGCGCGGCGAATATCTCGCGCGCGCGGCGGATTGCATCGCCTGCCATACGTCGAACAAGGCGCAGCCTTATGCGGGCGGTGTGCCGTTCGATCTGCCCTTCGGCACGATCTATTCGACGAATATCACGCCGGACAAAACCTATGGCATTGGCAACCTGAGCGACGCGGACTTCATCAGCGCAGTGCGCGAGGGCAAGTCGAAAGACGGCAAGCGCCTTTATCCGGCGATGCCTTACACGTCGTACACGCAGCTCACCGACGACGACATCCTTGCGATTCGCGCCTATCTGCGCACGATCGCGCCGGTCGCGAAGGCGGCGCCCGCGAATACGCTCGGCTTTCCGTTCAACCAGCGCTGGGCAATGGTGTTCTGGAATCTCTTCAACTTCGACTCGGGCCGCTTCGAGCCCGATCCCGCGAAGAGCGCCGAATGGAATCGCGGGGCGTATCTCGTGGGCGCGCTCGCGCACTGCCAGGAATGCCACACGCCGCGCAACTTCATGCAGGGTCTGTCGGACAAGTCGCTAGCGGGCGCGCAGCTCGGCAACTGGACGGCGTATAACATCACGCCGGATCGGATTGCCGGCATCGGCGGCTGGAGCGACGCCGAACTGATCGCGTATCTGCGCGACGGCGTGGCGCCGGGTAAGGCGAACGCGGCGGGCCCGATGGCCGAAGTCGTCGAGAACAGTACGCGCTTTCTCTCGGATCGGGATCTGGAGGCGATGGCGACGTATCTGCGCACGGTGCCCGCGCAGAGCATCGGGGCGAACGGCGCGAACCGGCCGCGCTATGCGTGGGGCTCACCGATCCAGAGCGTCACGGCGCTGCGCAATCAACCGCTGACCGTGCTGGGCGCGGGCGGAGTCGCCGACGGCCGCACGCTCTTCAACGCCAATTGTGCGAGTTGCCACGGCTGGCAAGGCACGGGCGTGGGCGGGAAAGACTCGGGCGCGTATCCTTCGCTGCTGCATAACACGAGCGTGGGCGCATCGAACGCCGACAACCTCACCATGGTGGTGCTGCACGGCGTGAGTCGTCAGACTAACACCGGTCATATGGCGATGCCCGCCTTCGCGGGCGAGTTGAGCGACAGTGAAATCGCAACGCTCGTGAATTTCGTCACCACGCAGTTCGGCAATCCGTCAGCGACGATCACTGCGGACAAGGTTGGGAAAATGCGGTAGTTTTATTGGCCGACTGTACCCGCTCGGCACGTGTCACCGTAAGCTGCCGCTCGAAGACATTCCCGCCGCCAACGGCAGCTTTGAGGTGGCATCGCGCAGTGCGTACTCCCGGCCAGATGACGTCCGTAGACTGGTCTGCGGAAATTTTCAAACTGATCGGGTAAGAGCGCCGTCAATACGGATATTCTGCCCGGTCACATACGCCGACTTATCCGAGGCAAGGTAGGCGACCAATTCAGCCACTTCCGCCGCCTTGCCATAGCGATTCATCGGAATGCGCTGAACTCGCTCCGGTTTCTCGAGAAGACTATCGATGAAGCCGGGTAGCACATTGTTCATGCGTATTCCGGCTTTTGCGTAGGTATCTGCGTACAGCTTGGTGAACGCTGCGAGACCCGCGCGGGCGACGCTCGAAGTCGGAAAGAGGCCGTCCGGCTCAACCGCTGAAAATGATGAAATGTTGACGATGGCTCCGCCGCCTTGTGAAGCCATCTGCTGGGTAACCGCACGAACACTTCTGACAACGTTCAGGCAGTACATCTGGAAACCGGATATCCAATCCTCGTCCGTCAGCGCGAGCAGATCACCTTTAGGCCCGTGGCCAGCGCTGTTGACGAGCGCATCTAAACGCCCCCAGCGGCTGACACACCCATCGACGAGTGAATGCAGATCCTGATCGGACTGGTTGCTCCCTTGAACACCCCAACCCCCAAGCTCTATCGCCAGATCCACCCCTTTACCGGAAGACGAAAGAATGGCGATCTCAAAACCCGCTGCGCGCAACCGTCGGGCGCTAGCTGCACCCATTCCGGACCCTCCGCCAATTATCGCCGCCACTCTCAATGCGCTCATCCCGGCTCCTCCTATTAAGTAGATGCAGTATGAACAGGATTCAACGCGGCAATTCTCGTTGACGACGTATTTCCCTGGCAACTGGCCGGTAATTCTCGTCGTTGCGGGAAAGGGGCACTTCTTATTCGGCGCCAGCTGCTAGCGAGGGCGGTAGATATCGCGTCGGAAGTCCGCTGGGAGCGGGCCCAGATCATCTGAACACATGGCGCTTACCGACGCCGGACAGCGTCATCCGTTCGATACATATAAAAATTTAAACAATAGAGCGGCCTCATCTTGCATGTTCTTTGATATTTCGTCCGGTTCCAATTGCCCCAGTCACAGCAATGGCGCGATTGGGCATGCTGACCTGGACTTTTCAGAAAGGATCTGGACATGAAGAATTTGACGAGACGTGAGTTCATCGGTGCGTCAGCGGCCTTGGCGGCCGCTGGTTTGATGCCTATATCGGGGAATGCGCAGGGAGATTCGACGTTGAGTCGGATTCGCCAGACGAAAACCCTTAAGCTTGGCGTCGTCGCAGGCGGGGAACCCAACTACCATAAGGATTCGGCGACAGGCCAGTGGAGCGGAATTCTCATCGACTTTGCCGACGATCTCGCTGGTTCGTTGAACGCGAAGTTGGCTTTGAGTGAGACGACGTGGGGTAACGCCATCATGGACCTGCAGTCGAACAAGATCGACCTGTTCCTCGGCTTGAATCCGACGCCGCAGCGGCAGGCCGTGATCGATTTCACAACGCCGCTGTACAACAACGTGTTCAGCCTGATCACGACCGAGAATTTCCGCGGAAAGACGTGGGACGATCTGAATAAACCGGATGTCACCATCGCTGTCGACGTTGGCTCGTCATACGACAATCTCATTACCCATATTTGTCCGAACGCAAGGATTCAGCGTTTTGAAACGTCCAACGCCGCGACGCTTGCCGTGCAAACAAAGCGTGCTGATGTTCAACCGCTTGTGATTACACTCGCGGCCGGCATTATCAAGAAAAACCCCTCGGTCGGCAAACTCGTCGTTCCCGAGCCATTCAAGCAGACATCCTCGTGCGCTGGCGTGCGCAAGGAGGCAGATAAGGAATGGCTGAACTATCTGAACGGCTGGCTCGCGAACTTGCATAAGAGTGACGTCACGCGGCAAATCGTCCTTTCGAATCTCGATCGTCTGATGGGTGTAAAGCCATCTGATATCCCGTCGATCGTCACTTTTTAACTGGCGGAGGTCTCAGGTGTATCAATGGAACTTTGATTTCCTGCTTTCACAGAAGAACCTCCTGATATCCGGAGCGTGGTTCACTATCAAATACACGATCCTATGCGTCGCATTGGGGCTTGCCGTTGGTATGGTTGCAGCCCTTTCACGTCTCACGGGACGCCGGGTTTTATCGGGCCTGGCAAACGCCTACGTCGAAGCGTTTCGTTGCACCCCAGTACTGGTTCAGTTGATCTGGTTCTACTACGCGCTGCCAGTGCTCCTCGGCGTCAATATTTCTCCTGAACTTGCTTCCGTACTCGCCTTGTCGCTCTATGGAGGAGCCTTTTACTCCGAAATCATCCGCGGCGGTATTACCTCGATAGACCGCGGGCAAACAGAGGCAGGGCAGGCTCTCGGCATGCGAGCCGGCCAGATCATGCGTCGTATCGTGCTGCCGCAGGCTATGCGACGCATGGTTGCGCCGTTGATGAACCAGTCGATAATGCAATTGAAGAACACTTCGTTGCTGTCGGTTCTGGCGGTCCCAGATCTGGTCTATCAGGGGCAATCTATCGCGCACGAGACCTACCGACCCCTTGAGTGCTATACGGTCATAGCGCTTATCTATCTGATCATTCTGTTACCCGCGACGTTCATGTCGAGAAAGCTCGAACGCGGTGCCGCTTTCGCTAACTGAACAAAAAACCCCCTCGTCTTCACTTTCGCAAGCGTTAGCCTACCCGGTCACTCGGGAGGCTAAACCACGACTATAAAAATCATTTTATTGATAACAATAAGGAATGCAAATGAAAAAAACCAGAGTATTGATACTGGGTGGCCTGTTTTTTGGCGCTGGTCTGGCGCATGCACAAAGCAGCGTTACGTTATATGGTGTGGCGGATGTCGGTATCTCCTATCTGAGCAACGTAAACGGTAGCTCGACATTTCTTCTTCGAAGCGGCGTTTGAGATGGCTCACGCTTTGGGCTTCTGGGGGTGGAAGACCTCGGCGGGGGCTACAAAACCATTTTTCGTCTGGAAAACGGCTTCAGCATCCTGAATGGCACGTTGGGACAGAACGGCAGACTTTTCGGACGCCAGGCGTATGTAGGTATTGAGGGGCCGCTTGCTACGGTGACGGTGGGCCGTCAGTACGATCCCATCGTAGACTTTCTCGGGCCGATTTTTTCCAACGGACGAGGAAATCTTCCCTTGTACGATCTCGATAACACCGGAAACGACTTCCGCACCAACAACTCGATAAAGATCATTTCGAAAAAAACACAAGGCTTTCAGGTTGGTGCAATGTATGGATTTGGCGGTGTGGTAGGCCAGTTCAGTCGCGACAGCGTCGTAAGCGCCGGAGCCGGATATGAATATGGTCCGCTGCGCTTTGGTGTTGCGTATACCGCGGTCAACAATCCGTATGAGGCGTGGTACGACAACACAGGAGCGTCGTCGATCGCAGCATACGGTGCGTATCTGCCCAACGCGAAGAAACTGACGATTCTTGGTGGTGGCGCTTCTTATACGTCCGGCCCGTTTGCTGTCCGGGCCGGCATGACTCACAACGTACTCGAAAACTCGTATCTCGGTCAGAACGTTCGATTCAACCTGTACCAGCTTCAAGGCGATTACTGGTTCACTCCGACGTTTCGCATGACGGTCATGGGACAGGTCGATCAGGGTAATGTCGAAGCGACAGGTGCACCACGCGACTACCGGCAGATCAACCTTGTCGCCGACTATTTCCTTTCCAAACTCACGGATGTCTACATGTGGGCTTCGTATCAGCGTGCTATCGGTCCTGGTGCCGTTGCGCAGATCGGCTATGCATTCGCCTCATCGAATAACCATCAGGCGAACATCCATTTCGCTATTCGCAAGAAATTCTGACCTCAGTCGCCGTGATCAACGCGGCGATTTTCTTTCTGGTGGCTAGCGCCGAGCGGCTACGACTTCTTTCATGCTGTAAAGCCCGGGAGTCTGGCCAATGGCGAAGCGGGCCGCGTGAAGACTGCCGCTCGCATAAACCTCACGGTCAGTACATACGTGCTTGATCTCAAGCTGCTCGACGTCGCCGAAGAGCATCGCTGTGTGCTCGCTGACAATGTTTCCACCACGGATTGACGTAAAACTAATGTGACTATCTGCACCACAACCGCTTTCGAGACGAGCCCGCTTTACTGATTCGGCCATCCACAATGCCGTTCCTGATGGCGCATCTTTCTTGTGCCTGTGATGCGCCTCGGCAATGTGCACGTCATATTCTGGAAATAGCGCTGCGGCTTTTGCGAGAAATTCATTTACGGCTGTCATCGCTGGGCTCAGATTGGCCGACTGCACTATGGCGATGCGCGTTGCCGCGTCTTCGATCACCGCCTGCAATTGCTGACTCAGGCCAGTGGTTCCGATTACAACCGGGACTCCATGTCGCATGCACGCACTGACGTGACCTCCTACCGCACCCGGTGAAGACAATTCAATCAGACAGTCGGCATCGCTCAAAACGCGATCTACGTCATCTTCGAAAAGCACCTCCGTTTCCCATCCAAGAAAGTCGGTTGCCGACTGTCCAACAAATGGTGAACCGTGCCTTACAAGAGCCCCAGATAGCCGCAAATCCTCACTTTCGCGAAGAACCTTGATGACCATCTTACCCATCTGGCCTGTCGCCCCTGCGACGGCTATGCGTGAACCCATCCCTGTCGTGTCCTGTTGAAAGTTGGTAGTTGCGTCTCGCACGCGCGAAGACGGACATGAGGCTAGCATCAAAGGTTTCGCGTCGAAACATAAGATGTCTTGTAAGTCAGCGCGAATCATTTATGTCGGCGTCGTGTTTGTGTCTGGATAAGCTTCGGTCATTGATTAAGTAACTCATCCGGAACGCACTGGCGTGATCGAAATGAAGAGATCGGAAAAGAGAGGCGCGAACGTCATCGTCATTGGCGCCGGCATCGTCGGAATGGCGGCCGCGTATTTCCTCCGATCGGCAGGTCATAGCGTTACGGTTCTGGACGCGGATACACCGATGGCAGGAGCGACCGGTGCCTCGGACGGAGCGGTATCCGTCGCCAGCAAAAAGCCGGGCGTCATGATGGTACTGGCGAAAGCAGCGCGCGATTTTTACGTACAGCTTGAGGCCGACGGATTGCTGCGAGATCTGTTTCATCGGCGCCCTACGTTCATGTTCGCGCGCAACGAGCTTGAGGCCAACGTTCTCGCAGCACATGGTGCCGATCTTGCAAAAGCGGACGTACAGGTCGACGAGCTTACTGTCTCCGAGTTCGCTCGGCGCATTCCGGGAGTCAGCCGGAACGTCGTCTCTGTTCTGGCAGTGCCGGGCGACGGTCATGCTCTTGGATATCAGATTGTTGCCCATCTGCTGAAGTTGTCGGATGTGACCGTTGTTCGTCACGCCCGCGCGAAACGCGTGCGGGTTGAAAACGGCAAAGCTGTTGGTGTGGAAACCGACTCCGGCTTTTTTTGCGGTGATGCAGTTCTGGTCGCAGCTGGGCTCGGCTCTGCCGACCTGGTGGGTCTGGGCAACTTTATCTGCCCACGCAAGGGGCAAATCATCATCACTGACCGGGAAAAAGACAACGAGCCGGCGCTCGAAGGCCCCCTCATGTCTGCTGCTTATCTGGCGGCAAAGCGCAACTTCGAGGCATCCAGAAAGAATCCGATCAGTCTTGTGATCGATCCGTTGCGCACCGGACAGTTCCTTATCGGCGGAACGCGGGAGGAAGGGGTTGATAGCAGGACAACGACCGCTCATTACGTTTCTGAAATTCTTCGGCAGGCTATGGACATCTACCCGGCAATGGGTCGCAGACGCGTCATCCGGACTTTCTCGGGTGTGCGCACGGCGACCGTCGACGGCTTGCCTGTCGTCGGATTTCATCCAGCAATAACCAATGTCTTCGTGGCAACAGGCTTCGAAGGAGATGGAATTTGCCTTGGACCTTTGATTGGCAAAACCTCGGCGAGTCTCATGACGGGCAAGCAGGTGGATCTGGATATTGCTTCCCTTTCTCCGTCCCGGTTTGTGAGCCGCGAAGGCACAGATGAACCTCAACCTACCGCCGCGGCAGATGAGACCATCAACGCGGCAACGACCGGTGCGTGATGAATATATTTTTCTGGAAAGGAACGATTGTCGAGTTCTTTGATGGCGAAACCGTCGCTTCGGCACTGGCGAGATACTCAATCCGGAATCTCGGCCGGTCAGCGAGTGGTGAAATGGGTCGCTACTTTTGCGGTATTGGCCAGTGTCAGGGCTGTGTGGTGTCGATCAACGGCGGCGCACCCGTCGAGTCATGCCTGACTCCCGCGTTGCAGAACTCGCAGGTAACGCCCGGGGCATTTTGAGGAGTAGTGGTGCATATCACTTTTGACGTGCTCGTAGTCGGTGCTGGACCAGCGGGTGTAAGCGCTGCGATCGAAATGGCAGCCGGCGGCGCCATGGTATTGCTTGTTGAACAACGTTCGACAATCGGAGGCGCCATTCACCGAAGCCGATACGACGGAACATTGAGCCCGGTGTTCATGCCCGCTCGTCACAAGCGAAACTGGACTCGCCTCAAAGAACGCATGAATGCGCTGTCCTCGCAGATTCGTTTGATGACTGAGGCGGTGTTTCTTGGGATCGACGGTGATGGCTACTGTGTGATCGATCACCGCCGTGCTCAAGAGGTCAAGCTCGTTCGCCCCAAAGCGGTTCTTTTCGCAGTCGGAGCAAGCGAACAGCTGTTTCACGCCGAAGGCTGGAATCTGCCGGGCGTTGTGACTGCCGGCGGTTTGCAGGTGCAAATTAAGGAAACAGGCATTGCACCGGTTGGCCGAATCCTGGTTGCCGGAAGTGGGCCACTGCCGTTGGCGCTGAGCGCCCAACTGGCAAAGCTCGGCAATGCTCCGGTTGCGATTCTCGAGCCGGCTGATCCGATCAGAAAATTGATCTGCCACCCGTCCGCAAGCCTGGGATTGCTTGCAGGAAGCGCGCAACTTGCTGAAGGATTTCGCTACGCGGCAACTCTGCTATCCGCTCGAACCCGCTACAAGGTTGGCGCAACCGTCGAGGAGATTTCGAAGGACAGAGACGGTTTGCGCGTAGTCGCGAATGAGTCGGGTCAGGCAAAAGTCTATGAAGCAGATCTGGTTATTCTTCACGACGGATTGGCTTCCAACAGTAGTGGCTTGCCGAAGTCCGATATAGGTGCGCTGATTGTCGAGCGCGCTGGAGATTGCAGTGAAGTGTTGGGCGCTGATGCAGCCATAGTCGATGGACGACGGGTTGGGAAGTTGATTCTGGATCGACTGTTCTCGACTCCGGAAAAACGGATCAGCCTGCAGTTGCTGAAAGCGAAGGTATTTCAGCGAAGCATGTCATTGCTATTCGAACGGCCAACGCAGCCAATTCAGGGAGACGCAGTAGTGTGCCGATGCGAAGGGGTACGCAGGAGAGATATCCAGCCTGCTTCGTTGTGCTCGGCACGAGAGTTGAAACTCATCAATCGAGTGGGCATGGGTGCCTGTCAGGGGCGCTTCTGTGAGAAAGCCGCAGCAGCGATTGCCCTTGAAGAAGCGCATCTGGTCGCCAGGAACGAGATGGACGAGTCCGGTAGTAGATGGCCGATCCGGCCGGTGTCGGTAGCAGCCTTAGCGAAGGCGAGTCAAATTTAGGAAGGTACAGTGATGAGCAAAAAATATCTCGAGATTCGCAATCCCTTTAACAAATCCGTAGTTGGAAATCTGGTTGTGTCCACCGGGGAGGATGTTCAAAAGGCCGTTGCGAACGCTTTCGAGGCATGGAAGGAGTTTCGTTACTCCACACCATTCGAGCGCAAAACGCTTCTCTATGCGCTCGCGGAGCAGATTCGAAAAAATGCCGATGCGATGGCTCGCACTGTGAGTCTGGAAATGGGCAAGACGTTGCGTGAAGCTACGAATGAGATTCGTCGCGCGCAAAATACGCTGAAGCTCTCCGCGGATGCCGGTATGGTCCTCCACGGCGAGGTATTGCCCTGTGCGGTTGCAGAAGGCTCGCCTGACAAGCAGGCGACCATCACGTATGAACCAACAGGTGTTCTGGGTGCGATCACGCCGTTCAATTACCCGGTCAATCTCCTCTGTCACAAATTGGGTCCAGCCATTGCAGCCGGCAACGCAGTGGTGGCCAAGCCCTCTCCCAAGGCGCCTCTGACAGCGGACATGCTCTGTCGCCTGGCGCGCGAAGCGGGATTCCCGCCGGGGCTGTTCCAGATGGTTCACGGTGGCGCGGATGTTGCGATGGCTCTCGCACACAGTCCGATTTCGCTGCTTAGCTTTACCGGCGGCCCGGCTGCGGGGCTGGCGCTGAAGAACGCGGCGGGTTTGGTTCGTTGCCTGATGGAACTGGGCGGCAACGATCCAATGGTCGTGATGCCTGACGCCGATCTGGGCAAGGCTGCCGATGTCGTGATCGGCCATCGCTTCGAGATCGCAGGCCAAAGCTGCGCAGCGGTAAAGAAGTTATATCTGCATCGAGAAATCCGTGAAGAAATGCTCGCTTTGCTGGAAGCTCGCGTGGCAAATATCAGGACCGGATACCCCACCCAAATGGAGACTGATATGGGTACCGTGATCGATGAAGTGGCAGCGCAGGAGGTCGAGCGACGTGTGAAGCTGGCCATTCACGACGGCGCCCGTCTGATCTCGGGTGGCGAGCGACAGGCTGCTCTGTTCCAGCCAACGTTGCTTGATTGCGTCCCGCCGAACACGGACCTGGTGAAGTCTGAGACCTTCGGGCCTGTCATCGCCATCCGTCCTTTCGAGGCGATCGATATGGTGATCGATGAGGTAAACGAAAGTGAATACGGCCTGCAAGCTGGCGTGTTCACCAATGATCACGGCCTCATCAAGCGTTTTTCCCGGGAGCTTCGCGTTGGTGGCGTGATGATCAACGAAGGTCCAGATTTCCGTGCGGAGAACGTTCCCTTCGGAGGTATCAAATCCAGCGGGCTTGGCCGTGAGGGAGTCCATGTCACGCTTCGCGAAATGAGCGAAACCAAAGTCGTAATCGACTGACCCGAGAATTCCGTTCGATTTCCCGATCGGCTGCCCCGAACTCCCGTAACCAGGTTGGCTTCTGATAGCCAGATAAGCTTCGATAGATAAGGATTGCAAAATGGAACAAAAGTGGAAGGACAAACTCGCTGGCGTTTTCACCGCTCTCGTAACGCCATTCAAGGACGGAAAGGTAGATCTGGCAGCGTTGGAACGTCATGTCGAGCGTCAGCTCGATCTGGGCGTGCACGGTCTCGTGCCGGTGGGAACCACGGGTGAGGCCGCGACATTGAATGCTTCCGAGACAGCGGACGTGATTCGTGTGACTGTGGAACGCGCACGCGGTCGTGCATTTGTGCTTGCCGGTGCAGGGGCGAACGACACGGCTGTTGCGATCCAGAAAGCGAGGCAGGCTGCGGAGCAAGGCGTTGATGGCCTTCTCGTCGTCACGCCGTACTACAACAAGCCTACTCAGGCGGGCTTGTTCGACCATTTCGCTGCGATCGCGGGCGAGGTGAAGCTTCCGATTATGTTGTACAGCGTTCCTGGCCGTACTGGTGTGGAGCTTGCGGCCGACACAGCAGCGCGTCTTGCCCGTGATTACAAGAATATCGTTGGTATCAAGGAAGCCGGCGGCAAGGCTGAACGCGTCACGGAGCTACGCCTTGCATGCGGAGATGATTTCGTGATCCATTGTGGTGACGACGGCCTCGCGCTCCCGTTCTACGCGTTGGGGGCCGACGGGCTGACGAGCGTGGCATCGAACCTCATTCCCCACGAGTTGCTGGAGATGTACGGTGCGTGGCGACAAGGCGACTACTCGCGTGCACTGGAACTTCACAACAACGTCTTCGATCTGGTCAAACACCTCTTCATCGAAAGCAACCCTGTGCCGGTCAAAGCGGCTCTCGCTAGTGCGGGTCACATGCAACCCGACGTCCGTCGGCCGTTGGCGAAGTTGCGCCACGAATCCGAACTCGCCCTGACGCGTTGTCTGAAACTCCACGCTGAGATCGTCGGCTAACGAGACGGATGCGGCCAGGATGAATACTTTAAAGCAGCCGCTGCTCCGTCCAGTGGTCAACGACCTGACGCTAGGGGTTCTGATGCTCGACACCAGATTCCCCCGCTTCCCGGGTGAAATCGGGAACGGTATGACGTGGCCTGTGCCGCTCCAGTTCAAGATTGTTCGCGGTGCCACACCCACGCGGGTGGTCGACGACGAGGGGAAGGGTCTGCTCGAACCTTTTCTCGAGGCAGCACATGAACTCATCGACCTGGGCGTGCGGGGAATCACCACCAGTTGTGGCTTTCTCGCGCTGTTTCAGCGTGAGATGGCGCAGGCGCTGCCGGTCCCGGTTGCAACAAGCGCATTGCTGCAGATCCCGTCAATCCAGACGATGCTTCCTCAGGGCAAGCGGGTCGGCATTCTGACCTTCAACAAGGAAGCGCTGACGGAACGACATCTTCGCGCGGTTGGAGTGAGTTCGGATCTTCCCATCGTCGGAATGAGCGAGCGCAGCCTCTTTCGCAGAGTGTTCTCCGACAAGGCACTTCCGTCGGAGGCGGATTTCGGCATGCTTGAAGCTGAGATGGCAGATGCCGCGCGTCGACTCCTCAGCGAGAATCCGGACGTTGGAGCAATCCTCTGTGAATGCACCAACATGCCGCCATTCGCGAAGGTTATTCGCGAAGCGACAGGGCTTCCCGTGTTTGACGTCGTGGGCATGATCCGCTGGTTCGTTTCGGCAATACAGCAACAGGACTAGTTCACCCGAATCGGCCGGCATCCATGTCTGTCGACGGTGAAATAGAGATCAAGGAGCTTCAAATGTCACAACCGATGATCCAGGTTTCCAATCTGCGCAAGTCTTTTGGTCAACACAATGTTCTTCGCGATGTATCGCTTACCATCGAAAAGGGCAGCGTGACTACGCTGCTTGGTCCATCGGGTTCGGGTAAGTCGACGCTCTTGCGTTGCATGAACCTCCTTGAAACGCCGGACGGTGGTTCGATCGCAATCAACGGACGGGCGGTGGATTTCGACAGGTCGAAACGGATTCGAGCGAAGGAGACCGCGAATTTTCGCTCGTGTACCGGCATGGTATTCCAGCATTTCAACCTGTTCCCGCATATGACGGCAGCGCAGAACGTCATGGAGGGGCTCGTTACTGTCCGGAAAGAGTCCAAGGCGGTGGCAAGCGTGAGAGCGATGGAATTGCTCGAGAGGGTGGGGCTGTCCAGCCAGGCCAATCAATATCCGGGCAGTCTTTCCGGCGGGCAGAAACAGCGTGTTGCCATCGCCCGGGCACTAGCCATGAAGCCTGAAGTGCTTCTTCTGGACGAGGCCACATCCGCGCTCGATCCAGAGCTCGTTGGAGAAGTCCTGACCGTTATTCGAACATTGGCCGAAACCGGTATGACAATGGTTCTGGTGACTCACGAAATCGGATTTGCCCGCGAGGTGTCCGATACCATCACATTCATGCGCGATGGTGTGGTCGTTGAGACGGGCAAACCGTCGGCCGTGATCGACAATCCAGCGGAAGAAGCTACTCGCGCATTTCTGTCGCGATTTGTGAAGTCTGGCCAACCTGTTATGGCATAGTCATACGAATTTCAGCAATAGTGGCAGGTCCGGTATGCGAGAAGTCAGCCTCAGCTTAACCCAGACATTTTTTCTGGTTGCCCGTGAAGGTACCTATTCCGCTGCAGCGCGGCTGCTGAACATCTCGTATCAGTCCGTGGCCAATCATGTTCGCCGACTCGAACAGATGGTCGGTGAGCGGCTGGTTATCGCTCAGCGAGGGGTGAAGACGATCCAACTGACTGCGCGTGGCAATAGTCTCTATCAGCTTCTTGAGCCGGAGTTTGAAGTTGTTCTGGCTCGCCTCGGCAGTTTGATCGACAAAGAGCGGCCGGTGCTGCGAGTGGGTATGCCGCAGGCGATTTTCTATTACTTGATGCCCTCGGTTCTCAAAGCGTTCAATGCGCTTCATCCGACTGTCGAGGTGATTTGTTATGAACGGGACACTGCTCTCGTTGATCTGATCAAGCAAGGCAAGCTGGACGCGTGCGTGTCAGAGCGATACTTCGGCGATCAGGTTGTGCCACAGCATGTGATCTGTAGCTACGAACCCGCTCTGGTTTATCCGGCTGACTGGGACGGGCCGTCCGATGAAGACAGTGTGTCTGGATGGTCCAGCAAACGTCCCTTCGTTACTCATGAACCTGGGCAACTGCTACGGAACATCGCTACCGACATCCTCACGACTGACGAAGGTCCGCCGGAAGTCACGATATCAACCTCAGGCAGCTCGAGTGTCATGCGCTGCGTCGAGGAGGGAATCGGGTTCTCGATAATTCCGAGCTGGTGTTTTTCCGAAGGAAATAGCCTAGTCAGGATGTTCCGTTTGCCATCAGCGCCGAAGGTACCGATCTACTTTGGGGAGGCGCTCTTCCTCAGGACGAATCCGTACGTGCGGTCACTACACAAATTGTGCGCTGAAGCGATTCTCGGGCGGATTGCGGAGTTGACGGGATCGCCCTCGTGATGCTGAATGTAAGCGGCAGTGCCGAATCGTGCGCATAGCTTCTCCGGCAGGTTCCGGAGTCCTCTTGCCAAGGCGGTTGCAAAGGCGAGCCATGCGCACATGCTTCGAAAGAAAACGCTCTAAAGAATACTGTCCAACGCCTTGGCGAATCTGGCGACCGCGCCTTCGACGTCATGCAGTTTGTCCAGGCCGAACAATCCTATGCGGAAGGTCCTGAAATCTTCAGGCTCGTCGCATTGAAGGGGAACGCCGGGCGCAATCTGCAAGCCGGCATCGGCGAATTTCTGGCCGGATCGTATGCCGTCATCGTCCGTGTAGCAGACCACGACGCCCGGCGCCTGAAAACCTTCAGCCGCCACGCTTCTGAAACCTTTGCTACTCAGGAGTGAGCGAATGCGCTTGCCGAGTTCAAGCTGCTCCGCTCTCACTTTGTCGAAGCCGTATGCCTCGGTTTCCTTCATGACATCACGCAGCGTCGCGAGACTGTCCGTGGGCATCGTGGCGTGGTACGCGAACCCGCCGTTCTCGTAGGCTTCCATGATCTGCAGCCATTTGCGAAGATCGCAAGCGAAACTGGTGCTGGTTGTTGCGTCGATTCTTTCGCGGGCGAGAGGGCTGAGCATGACCAGTGCGCAGCAGGGTGACGCGCTCCATCCCTTTTGCGGTGCGCTGATCAGGACGTCGACGCCGCTCGCCTGCATGTCGACCCAGACCGTGCCGGAGGCAATGCAATCCAGTACAAACATACCGCCGACGGCATGCACAGCGTCGGCCACCGCGCGCAAATAAGCGTCCGGCAGCATCATCCCGGATGCGGTTTCGACATGCGGCGCAAAGACCAGATCCGGCTTGTTTTCCTTGATCGCAGCCACCACGTCTTCGATAGGTGGCGGTGCATAGGCCGCCTGCCTTCCTGGTTCGACCGGGCGCGCCTTCAACACGATCGATTCGGACGGAATGCTGCCCATGTCGAAAATCTGCGACCAGCGGAAACTGAACCAGCCATTGCGGATGACCAGACACTTCCTGTTCGTCGCGAACTGCCGGGCGACGGCTTCCATGCCGAAAGTCCCGCTGCCCGGGACGATCACGGCCGCCTTCGCGTTGTAGACTTTTTTCAGGGCGTCGGAAATATCGCGTACGACTCCTTGAAAGAGCTGCGACATATGATTGATTGATCGGTCGGTGTAAACGACTGAATATTCGAGGAGCCCCTCGCGGTCGACATTGGGAAGTAAACCTGGCACGCTCGCCTCCTGTAATAGACGAATAAGAGAATCGAAAACAGATTCTAACGAAAGCCACCTGCAACGGCTTCGGCCGAGACGCCGCCGTTACCCATCCAGCAAGCTTCGGCATGGACCGGCCGTCGAGTCACACCGGTTGTGAATGCTCCAGTGGCAACGATCGGCACGATTATGAACCGTCGCCTCCGAAGTGGTCCAATATCTGCGCGACAACCTGCGGTCCCAGTGCGTGGGCTACCGCCAGTCACACAATCTTCCTGTTGAGAGGTGAGCCATGAACTCTGGAAAGCACATCGCGCTGGTTGCCCTCGCCCTTTTCGCTGCGCTGACAAGCGCAGATGCCATTGCTCAGGACACGCCGAATGCTGTCCTGGAGGTAAGCGTGAACGGGACTGTCTACAAAGGCCAGGCGGAATATGAAGCGACTGGCTCCCCCGATTCGGCTGCGGCAATGGAGTTTCTCAGGCAGAACTCCATTCACCTGCTGCCCGGTGGTACGGCACAGCTGAAGGTCGACCTCGTCGGTGCGGATGGGTCGAGGACTGACGTTACCGACGACACCGACACGCACTACGCGGCCGTCACGAACTGGAACCTCGATGTGTCGGCCACGGGGGTCGTCACACAGAGGGCCGACCCGAAATATTCCGCGGCTAATGCGAAAAACTCAAAAGACGGACAAATAATCGTCTGGTACAAGAAAGGCACCACCTTAGGCTTCAACGCCATCGAAGTGATTATCGACTAGCGGTGGCCGAATGCGCCGGCTGAAAACCCGGTGCCTGACGGAATGCGAAGACAGAATCTGACGAAAGCGCGACCGTGCGCAGTCGCGTTATTCCATTCATGAACACGTGCCCTCGCGTTCGAGCCATGAACCGAACAGCACGACCAGTTCATCGCCAAACTTTTCATCCGGAACGTAGGTGCAATAGCTGCGCGATGGCAGACGAGGACCGGCGAACGGTGCGACAAGCCGGCCAGCGGCGAGATCGTCGGATACCAGCGCAGTCGGCCCCATTGCGATGCCGATTCCGTCGATGGCAGCCTGCAAGGTCAGGTAGAAGTGGTCGAAGGTCAACGCCGCAGCCGGCCTCAGGGCAGGAATCTGCGCGCTCGCCAGCCAGTCGGGCCACAGCCGCGGAAGGCTCGAGGTATGCAGCAACGTGTGTTGTCGCATATCGCCCGGCGATCGAAGCGGCAAGCGCTGCAGAAGCGCCGGGCTACAGACCGGAAGCCTTTCCTCGGAGAGGAAAGGCCGCATCGAGTAGCCGTAGAACGTGTCCGGACCACCCCGGATGATGATGTCGTAGTTTTCTTTCAGGCTCTCCAACGGCCCGTTCGACGTCTCCACCTTGACCTCCACGTCGGGATGCTCAGCGCGGAATTTCGCCAGCCTCGGCACCAGCCAGCGCAACGTGAAGGTCGCGGGCGCGTTCACGGACAGTGTCCGGGCGACCGTTTCGGGCACACCGTATCTCGCGGTTGCCTGCGAAAGCCGTTCGAACAAGGGGCCGATTTCCTCCAGATAGGCCTTCGCCGCCGGCGTCGGCTTCACGCGCCGGTTTTGCCGTTCAAACAACGCTGCGCCGAGCCATTCCTCCAGCAGGCGCACGTGCTGGCTCACCGCACCTGGAGTCACGTGCAGCTCCGCGGCGGCTTCCTTGAAGCTGCCGAGCCGACCGGCAGCCTCGAAGGCTCGCAAGGCATTGAGCGGGGGCAATAGCCGTTTCATTGGAAAGAGTTTTTCTAACGTGATCTCTCAATTTATCTGGTTTGTCGGCGAGTCTCAAGATAGATATTCTTCCTGCTGCGTCATCAATGAAATCTCCCGCTCCCTTTCCGGCCCGCAATCCCCATGCTCAGTCATACCGGCGGTACCGTGCTCTTCGCCGCGCTGCTCCACGCGAGCTGGAACGCGATGCTGCACGGCAACCGCGACCGGTTTTTGTCCATGACGTGGATGAGCATCGCCATCGCGGTGGTTGCCACGTTCGTTGTCCTGTCCACTCCCTTGCCGGCTAGCGCCGCGTGGCCTTACATCGTCGCGTCGGGGCTCGTGCATATCTTCTACAACGTGAGCCTCGTGCGGTCGTATCGCCGCAATGACCTGGCGCTGGCGTACCCGATCGCGCGAGGCTCATCGCCGCTGCTTGTCACGCTCGGCGCGGCGCTCTTCGCGCATGAAGCGATCGGCGTTCTGCACGCTCTCGGGATCGTGATGGTATCGGGCGGGATCATCGCGATCGCGCTGCAGGGTCGTCATGTGTCGCGCGCGGGTGCGTTGGCTGCGCTGACGACCGGTGCAACGATCGCGCTCTATACCGTGATCGACGGCATAGGCGTGCGGTTGTCCGACGGCCAGCCGCTTAGCTACACCGCATGGATGTTCCTGTTCTATTGGCTGATGCCGGTGCTATTCGTCGCGCTGCGTGGGCTCGCGCCGCTATGGACGCCGGTACGCGCCGAGCCGCTGTCGATCGCCTCGTCGCTGGCCGGCGGGCTAGTGTCGATCGCGGCGTATGGCATTGTGATCTGGGCGCTGCAGTCGGGCGCGATGGGTGCGGTATCGGCGTTGCGCGAGACCAGCGTGGTGTGCGCGGTAGTGATCGGACGGGTGTTTCTGCGCGAAGCGGTGAGTGGAGCGCGCTGGCTCGCCTGCGTGGTCGTCGCGGCCGGAGCGGTTTGTCTGGGGCTTTGACATGCCCTGAAGCGCATCATTCGTTTCTCGTGCGTCATCGTTCAATCGATCGCAGCCCTAAATTATTGTCCCGTCACCACATGAAGGTTCGCTAAATGAATACCGTCCCGCAGGCTCCGCTAATTCTGATAACGGGTGGAGGTCGTGGTGTAGGCGCGGCGACTGCGCGTCTTGCTGCCGCACAAGGCTACGACGTAGCGATGAGCTTCGTCTCCAACGAATCAGCCGCCCTTGCGGTGGCAGCCGATGTAGAGGCGATGGGGCGCCGGGCGTTACCCGTGCGCGCGGATAGCGCGGATCCAGGGCAGGTCGCTCAGCTATTCGCCGCGATCGACCGGGAGTTCGGCCGGATCGATGTGCTGGTGAATAACGCCGCGATAATTGCGCAGCAGTCCCGGCTGGAGGATCTCGAATTCGAGCGGATGCAACGTATCTTCGCGGTCAACTCGATAGGCCCTATCCTCTGTGCACAGCAAGCGGTGAAGCGGATGTCCTGGCGTCACAATGGGCGGGGCGGCGCCGTGATCAACATCTCATCGGCGTCGGCCCGGCTCGGCAGTCCAAACGAATATGTCGACTACGCCGCATCGAAAGGCGCCGTTGAAACATTCACTACCGGCTTTGCAAAAGAAGTCGCGCGGGATGGCATACGCGTCAACTGCGTTCGCCCTGGGCACATCTACACTGACATGCATGCGAGCGGCGGAGAGCCTGGACGGGTGGATCGCGTCAAGGACTCGATTCCCATGGGAAGAGGCGGTCAGCCTGAAGAGGTTGCGCGGGCGATCCTATGGCTGGCAAGCGCCGAGGCTTCGTTCATTACCGGCACGTTCCTCGATGTCAC
Source organism: Paraburkholderia susongensis (assembly GCF_900177725.1). Classification (GTDB taxonomy): domain Bacteria; phylum Pseudomonadota; class Gammaproteobacteria; order Burkholderiales; family Burkholderiaceae; genus Paraburkholderia; species Paraburkholderia susongensis. The sequence continues at coordinate 313,349 of NZ_FXAT01000007.1, forward strand.
GGGCGGCAAGTGAGCGGTTTTTTTTGCGGCGTCTTGCGTCATGGTTCCGAAAACAGGTGCTCGCACATGAAGTCGACGAAAACGCGCAACCTGGGCGACAGTTGGCGGCTCGACGGCCACAGGATCGAGAACTGGCCGGGCGGGATGGTGTGATTCTCGAGCACGGTGACGAGCGTACCGCTTGCAAGCGCGTCACGCGCGAGGAAGTCCGGCATGAAACCAATCCCGAACCCTGCGATGACTACACCACGCAGCGCTTCCATGTTATTGCAGGTCATCGCAGTGCGCAGGTTCGGCGGCTCGCTGCCGTCGTCCGCGAGCGTCCACGGCTGCAGCTTGCCGGTGGTCGGGAACCGGTAGCGCACGCAACCGTGTGCGGCCAACTCGGCGATCGTGCGCGGCAGGCCGGCGCGCGCCACATAGTCGGGCGACGCGCACAGCACGAACCGGAACGGACCAAGCCGACGCGACATCAGACTCGAATCGGTGAGCGTGCCACTGCGGATCACCGCGTCGAAACTGCCCTCAACGACATCGACGAGACGATCGTTGAAATCGAGGTCGAGCTCGACGTCCGGATAGCGCGCGCCGAATGCCGGCAGCACCGGCAGCAGGAAACGATAGCCGATCACGGGCAGGCTCACGCGCAGCCGGCCACGCGGAGTTTGAGCAGCCTTCGACAACATCATCTCCGCGTCTTGCAGTTCTTCGAGGATTCGCTGGCAGCGCTCGTGGAAGTGCCGCCCTTCTTCCGTCAGCGTCACGCGACGTGTGGTTCTGTGAAACAGCCGTACGCCGAGGGAGTGCTCGAGCTTTGCGATCGTCTTGCCAACCGCCGATGCGGAGACGCCGAGCTTGCGTCCGGCTGCGACGAAGCTGAGTGCCTCCGCGGTGCGCACGAATGCCACGATGCCGTTCAGGTTATCCATGCCGTTTCCATCCTCGCTGATCCGATCTATTGCGGAATGTAAATCCGTTATTTGCGGAATGATAAGGACTTTTTCGTAGATTGAATCCAGATTATCGTCTGTCGCTCTATCTGGCGCGCTTCGTCACGGCGCGCCGGTATTCCAGGAGCAATGATGGACACTACGAATTCTTCCGGCTCGACCCGGCGGCTCGCCGTGCTCGCCGCCGTCTGCGTGGCCGCGCTCGCGCTGCCGCTTTCGTTCTCTGCTGGGGCGGTCGCGACGCCGGCGATCGGTCGCGATCTCGGTGGCGGTCCTGCGGCGATGAGCTGGATCACAAACGCGTTCATGCTCGCGTTCGGCAGTCTGCTGATGGCGGCGGGCACGCTCGCGGACCGGTTCGGCCGCAAACGGCTTTTCATGTATGGCGTCGCGGCCTTTGCACTGAGTTCTCTCGCGCTTGGTTTTGCGCCGTCGATAGTCGTCGTCGATCTGCTACGCGCGGCGCAGGGCGTCGCGGCCGCCGCGGCGCTCGCGGGGGGCACGGCAGCGCTCGCGCAGGAATTCGACGGCCATGCGCGGACCCGCGCATTCAGCGTGCTGGGTACGACGTTTGGGATCGGTCTTGCATTCGGACCGGTGCTTGCCGGTTGGCTGATCGCGCAGTTCGGCTGGCGCGCGATCTTCGCGACAGGCGCGCTTGCGGGTGTGCTGTCATTCATATTCGGCGTGCCGCAGATGCGCGAGTCACGCGACCCGAATGCACGTCGACTCGACTGGGCGGGCGCGGCCACGTTCACCGCCGCGCTCGCGTGCTTCACGTGGGGGGTGATCGAAGCACCATCGCGTAACTGGACGTCGCTGCCTGTCGTCGCGCTGCTAACTGCTTGCGTCGCGTTCGCGATTGCGTTCGTCGTCATCGAGACGCACACCGAGAGACCCATGCTGGACCTCTCGCTATTCCGTTACCCGCGCTTCATCGGCGTGCAGGTATTGCCGATCGCAACCTGCTACTGCTACATCGTGCTGCTCGTCCTGCTGCCGCTGCGCTTCATCGGGATTGACGGATTCGACGAGATTCATGCCGGCTGGCTGATGCTTGCGTTGTCGTCGCCGATGCTGGTTGTGCCGTTCGTCGCAGCCACGCTGACCCGCTGGATGTCGGCGGGCGCGATCTCGGGGCTCGGGCTTGTCATCGCGGCCGCGGGGCTGCACGCGCTCGGCAGCGCGCTGCGCATCGGCACTGGGTCGAGCGCGATCGTGCCGATGCTCGTAATCGGCGTCGGCGCGGGGCTGCCGTGGGGGCTAATGGACGGACTATCGGTAAGCGTCGTGCCGAAGTCGCGTGCCGGAATGGCAACGGGTATCTTCAGCACCACGCGAGTCGCGGGCGAAGGCGTCGCGCTTGCGGTCGTGAGCGCGCTGCTCGCCGCTCTCGCGCAGGGCAACCTGCACGCGGCGGCGCCAGCCGCGGCGCCAGCTGCTCTCGCCGAGGCGGCCGCGCGGCTCGCAACAGGAGACCTCGCGCACGCCGCCGCGAGGCTGCCGGAGGTTGCGCAAGCGACTCTCCAGGCCTCCTATCATGCGGCGTTCGGCCGGCTGATCGACGGGCTCACGGTCATCACCTTGCTTGCTGCGCTCGCGGCGTTCGCGTTCCTGAGCCGGGTCCGCGCGCAAGACGAACCCGTCGTCGCGAAGTCGGATGACGCGCACGCGGCCCGCTCTTTATCAACAGTTTGTGTCGACGGGCTTGTTGATAGGCGTTGATAATCTGCTGGTTCTGTAGCTAGTTCGCCAGCACTTCAACCAGCGATCCGCCGCAGAAACTCGAGCACCACGCGATTGAACTGCGCCGGCCGTTGCAGCGGCGCGAAATGGCTGACACCCGGCAGCATCACCAGTTGCGCGCCGGGAATGCTGCGCGCGAGATAGTCGGCGTGTTCGGGCTTGATGAACTCGTCGTGCTCGCTCTGCACGACCTCGACCGGCACGCGGATGCGGGCAAGATCCGCCGCCGAATAGTTGGGCTGCGTGCGCATCATCTCGCTGACCGCGGCGACGAACGCGTCGAAGTCGCTCGGCGTCGCCGAGAGGCTCGCGTAGTCCTTCGAATGGCGGCCGAAGCAGCGGTCGATCACCGGCGTCGGCACAAACGGCTTCGTGCCGCTCGGGTCCATGTTGCAGCCGAAGAAAAACACGCCTGCCACGCGCTCGGGTGCGAGCGACGCCAGCACGAGCGAGACGCACGCGCCGTCGCTCCAGCCAACCAGCGCCGCTTTGTCGAGCCGCAGCGCGTCCATCACGGCGAGCACGTCCGACGCCATCAGCTCGTAGCGATAGGGTCGCGCATTGCGTGTGCTGCGGCCGTGGCCGCGGCTATCGATCACGACGACGCGATGTCCGGCGCCAGTCAGCGCGGGCACCTGATAACCCCAGTTGCCGCTATGCCCCAAACCACCGTGCAGCAGGATCACGGGCGCGCCCGAGCCATACGACGCATACCAGATGCGCGCGCCGTCATGCTCGACGTGGCCGCTTTCGTTCGCAGCCGGAAGCGGCGCGGCGCCGTGCGAGGCGAAGTGTTCGAGGGTGTCGTCGTGCTGCTGGGGAGTGGGGTTCATCGTGGTCTCCGAAATTTCATAGCCAGCCGAGCCAGTGCCACCACGTCGCCGCAAACAGCAGAAGCAGCCCATACCCGACGATCGTCAGCACGATGCCGACGCGCGCGAACTGGCGCGCGTTGAAGGTATCCGTGGCGAGGCACACCATGTTTTGCGGCGCGTTGATCGGCAGCACGAAGCCGAAGCTCACGACGTAGCCGAGCAGCATCGTCATGCCGAGCCGGCTGAAGTCGCCCTGCATCGATTGCAGCACCGCGATCAGGATCGGCAGCATGGCCGAGGTCAGCGCTGTCGCGCTCGCGAAACCGAGGTGAATCACGATCAGGAACGCGGACAGGATCGCGAACGCGGTGAACGCGCTCGCGCGATCGAGCCCGGTGTGATGCGCGACGAGGTCGCCGAGCCACTGGCCGGCTGTCGTCGTGAGCAGCGCGGTGCCGAGGCTGATGCCGACGCCGAACACGATCACCGTGCCCCACGGAATGCGGCTTTGCACGGTCTTCCAGTCCATCACGCCGATGCGCGGCAGCATCAGGATCACGAGGCCAATGTAGGTGACCGACGTGGTATCGAACGGATGCAGCTTGCCTTCGGTCGCCCAGAAGAACAGCAGGCCGATGGCGACGCCGAGCAGGCGCTTCTGCGGACCGGTCATCGGCCCGAGTTCGCGCAGCGAGCGCGCCACGGCTTCCTTGCCGCCGGCGATCTGGTCGGTTTCGGGCGGCAGCATCTTCAGCACGATGAAGAGCAGCGCCGCCGACATCGCGATCGCCCACGGCGCGCCCGCGATCAGCCAATCGAGCCACGTGATGCGCGCGCCGAGCATCTTGTCCATGAAGCCGACCGTCAGCAGATTCTGCGCGGCGGCGGTGAGAATGCCGACGTTCCAGATGCTGGTCGCCTGCGCGACCACGATCATGATGCCGGCCGCGATATTCGAGCGTTTGTCGACGCCGAACGCCGAGATCACGCCGATCATGATCGGCACGACGCAGGCGCTGCGCGCGGTCGCGCTCGGCACGACGAGCGACAGCACGATCGTCACCGCAATCGAGCCGATCAGGATGCGCCGCGTGGTCGTGCCGATCAGCGACAGCGTGACGAGCGCGATGCGTTTGTCGAGGCCGGTGATCGTCATTGCCGCGGAGATGAACAGCGCGCCCGCGACGAGCGCGAGCGCCGAATTCGAGAACCCGGCGAGCCCCATGCTGATCGCGGCCGAGGTGCCGTACGTGACGCTCGGGTCCTTGATGGTCGGCGCGGTGCCGATCAGAAACGCAATCAGCGACGTGATGATGATCGCGCTCGCTTCGTACGACACGCCCTCGGTCAGCCAGACCACCACCGCGAACGCGAGAATCGCGAGCATGCGATGCCCGGCGGGCGGCAACGTGGCGGGCAGCGGCAGCAGCAGAACCACGATCAGCGCGACGACGCTCGCGATCAGGCCGATCGGCACACCGTGCCTGACGGGCGCGGAGCCCGTGGAGCCGGGGCTGGGTTGAGCTTCGGGTTTCGATACGCTCATGCTTGTCGCTCCTTGCCAGGGAATGTCGCAACCGCTGTTGTATCACGCCATCGGTTTCCGTTCGAAGGCGGCATCGGCGCCGAGCCGCTCGAGCAGCATCGCGACGAACGTTTCCGTGACCGGCGGCAAGGTCCTGCCGCGCTTTCTGATGAGCGCGATCGGCCGCGTGAACGCGGGGTCGTCGATCGGCCGCGCGACCAGCTCGGGCTCCGCGCGCACCTCGCGCGCCGACTCTGGAAGGATCGTCACGCCGAGCCCGGCGCGCACCATCGCGACGGCGCTCATCATGTAGGTCGGCTCGCAGGCGACCTGCGGCACGCATTGCACGTTGGCGAAGGCGCTGTCGACGACCGCGCGCACGCTCGTGCCCTGCGCGGTCAGCACGAGCGGCTCGGCGGCGAGATCGGCGAGCGTGATGCGCCGGCGCCGCCGCGCGAGCGCATGCTGCTTCGGCAGCACTACGACGAGCCTGTCGAGGCCCGCATGCAGCACCTCGAGCCCGCTGTCGTTCAGCTCGCCGCCCGTGAGCCCGATATCGGCCTCCTCATTGCGCACGAGCGTATTGACCATGCTCGCGACGACGTCGCGCACCTCGAAGCCGACGCGCGGCACCGCCTTCTTCAGCTTCTGCACGAGTTCGGGCAACACGCTCGCCGCGAACGTCGGCAGACACGCGATGCGCACCGTGCCGCTCGCGCCTTCGCCGAGCGCGCGCGCATCGAGCAGCACGTGCTCCATGTCGTACAGCGATTTCTGCAAGACGGGCAGCAGCTCGCGGCCGGTCGGCGTGAGCGCGACGTTGCGGCTATTGCGGTCGAACAGGCGCAGGCCGACCGTTTCCTCGAGCCGGCGAATCTGCACCGTCAACGCCGGTTGCGACAGATGCAGCCGCGCCGCCGCGCGCGTGAAGCTGCCCGTTTGCGCGACCGCGATAAACGCGCGGATGTCCCGCAGATTCAGATCCATGATGATTTGTGATTGCTGCAATCAATTCATTTCAATTGCTTTATTGCTGCACCGAACTTACGCTCGATCACACTAAAAAACAACCTGGAGACAAGCACATGCTGCCATTGCTGGGGCTGGCTACCATCGTCGTGCTGCTGGGCGCGATCCTGTCGAAACGGATGTCGCCGCTCGTGGCGCTCATCATCGTGCCGCTCGCGGCGTCGCTCATCGGCGGCTTCGGCTTGCAGACGAGCAAGTTCGTCGTCGACGGGCTCAAGAGTCTCGCGCCCGTCGTCTGCATGTTTGTGTTCGCGATTCTGTACTTCGGCACGATCACCGATGCGGGCACGCTCGATCCGATCATCGAGCGCATCCTGCGCGCGGTCGGCACGCGGCCCACGCGCATCGTCATGGGCACCACGCTGCTCGCTTTGCTGATTCACCTCGATGGCTCCGGCGCGGTCTGCTTTCTCGTCACGATTCCGGCGATGCTACCGCTCTACGATCGTCTGAAAATGGACCGGCGTGTGCTTGCGGCGGCGGTGTCGATGGCGGCCGGCATCAACTTCCTGCCGTGGACGGGGCCGATGATCCGCGCGTCCGCGTCGCTGCATCTACCGATTTCGGCGCTGTTCAATCCGCTGATTCCAGTGCAGGCGATCGGCCTCGTGTTCGTGTTCTCGATGGCGTACTGGCTCGGACGGCGTGAGGAAAAACGTCTCGGCCTCACCGCAGCGGGCGGTTCCGTGCCGATGCCGCAACGCGAACTGACACCCGAGGAACAGGCGCTGCGCCGCCCGCAGAACTTCTGGTTCAACATCGTGCTCACGCTCGTCGTGCTCGGCACGATGGTCGTGATGGGCGAGAAGATTCCGCCCGCGATCATGTTCATGGTGGGTCTGTGCATCGCGTTGATGGTCAACTATCCGAACGTCGACATGCAGCGCAAACGGATCGATGCGCATGCGCGCGCCGCGCTGATGATGGCCGGCATCCTGCTCGCGGCCGGCGTATTCACGGGCGTGATGCAGGGCAGCGGCATGCTGAAGGCGATGGCGCAGGCCGCGGTCGGTTTCGTGCCGCCCGCGATGGCGAGCCATATTCCGGTCGTGCTCGGCGTGCTGTCGATGCCGCTCAGCATGCTGTTCGATCCCGACTCGTTCTATTTCGGCGTGCTGCCGGTGATCGCCGAAGTGGCGGGGCAACTCGGCGTGCCCGCGGTGCACGTCGGCCAGGCTGCATTACTTGGGCAGATGACCACGGGCTTTCCGGTCAGCCCGCTCACGCCCGCGACGTTCCTCGTGGTCGGCCTGTGCGGGATCGATCTCGCCGATCATCAGAAATTCACGTTCCCCTTGCTGTTCGGCGCGTCGATCGTGATGACGATCGCCTGCGTCGCACTCGGGATCTTTCCTCTCTGAGCCTCACTGAACGGATCTGACCAGCATGACAGCCACTGAACCACAACGTGTCGTGCGCATCGGCGCGGGCGCGGGCTATTCGGGCGACCGCATCGAACCGGCGCTCGAACTCGCGGAGCGCGGCAAACTCGACTACCTCGTGTTCGAATGCCTCGCCGAGCGCACGATCGCGATCGCGCAGCAGGCGCGCAGCAAGGACCCGGAGCTCGGCTACGACCCGCTGCTCGAAGCGCGCATGCGCGCGGTGTTGCCGGCAGCGGCGCGCAACGGCGTGCGCATCGTGTCGAACATGGGCGCGGCCAATCCGCTCGCGGCGGCGCGCAGGACCGCGCAGATCGCGCGCGAGCTGGGCCTCGGCAACCTGAAGATCGCCGCGGTGACCGGCGACGATGTGCTCGATGTCGTGCGCGCGGGCGATTTCCACTTCGTCGAATCGGGCGAGGCGGTTTCCGTCTACAAGGACCGGCTGATCTCGGCGAACGCCTATCTCGGCGCGAGCGGCATCGTCGATGCGCTCGCGGCTGGCGCGCAGATCGTGCTGACCGGGCGCGTCGCCGATCCGTCGCTGTTCGTCGCGCCGCTCGTGCACGAATTCGGCTGGCGCATGGACGACTGGCCGATGCTCGGCCAGGCGACGGTGATCGGCCATCTGCTCGAATGCGCGGGGCAGATCACCGGCGGCTATTTCGCGGACCCCGGCTTCAAGGACGTGCCGAATCTCGCGCGGCTCGGCTTTCCGATCGCCGAGGTCGGGCAGGACGGCACGGTGGTCATCACGAAGCTCACGCAAAGCGGCGGGCTCGTGACCGAGGCGACCTGCAAGGAGCAGTTGCTGTACGAGATTCACGATCCGCGGCGCTATCTGCAGCCGGACGTGGTCGCCGATTTCTCGCAGGTGCGCGTCGAGCAGCAGGCGCCCGATCGCGTGCGCATCACGGGCGGCAGCGGCGCCGAGCGCACGGGGACGCTGAAGGTATCGGTTGCGTATTTCGACGGCTTTATCGGCGAAGGGCAGATTTCGTACGGCGGACCCGGCGCGCTTGCGCGTGCGCGGCTCGCGCTCGACATCGTGCGCGAACGGCTCGCGCTGACCGGCGTGCAAACGCGCGAGCTGCGCTTCGATCTGATCGGCGTCAATGCGCTGCATGGCGACACGGTGGCGGCCGCTTACGGCGAACCGTACGAAGTGCGCGCACGCGTGGCGGGGCGTACGGCATCGCTGGCGGAGGCGGTGCGCATCGGCAACGAGGTCGAGACGCTGTACACGAATGGACCGGCGGGCGGCGGCGGCGTGACGAAGTCGGCGCGCGAGGTGGTCGCGGTGCAGTCGGTGCTGTTGCCGCGCGAGCATGCGACGCCGGCTTTTTCGCTCGTGGAGGTATGAGATGAAACTACGTGAACTGGCTCATTCGCGCACCGGTGACAAGGGCAACACGCTCAATATCTCGGTGATTTGCCATGACGCGCGGCATTACGAGCGGCTGCGTGATGTGCTGACGCCCGAGCGGGTCAAGGCGCATCTGCGCGACGTGGTGCGCGGCGACGTCGTGCGCCATGAGTTGCCCGGCCTTGCCGCGTTCAACTTCGTGCTCGGCGATGCGCTCGGCGGCGGCGTCACGCGTTCGCTCGCGCTCGACGCGCACGGCAAATCGCTGAGTTCGGCGTTGATGGACCTGGATGTGGGGGAGTGAGCGAACGATCCGCCGCGAACCTCGTCAGGCTCCCGCCTTCGTCAGCTCATGCGCGCGGCGCAGCCGCTCGCGGCTATTGCTCAGATGCATGCGCATCGCGGCGCGCGCGTCGTCGGCATCCTGACGCTCGATCGCGCGATAGATCATCAGGTGCTCGCTGAGCACGTTACGCAACACCTCGATATGGTCGAGCTCCGCGATCTCGGCGGAACCGAGCCGCGTGCGCGGACTGACCGAGCGGCCGAGCTGGCTCAGCACGTCGAAGAAATAGCGGTTGCCGCTCGCGCGCGCGATCTGCAGATGGAACTCGATGTCGTGCGCGAGCGTGTCGGTACTGCCGCGTTCGAGTTCGGACTCGAAGCGGCCGAGCGCGGTGCGAATCTGCTTGAGATGCTGCTCGGTGCGTCGCGACGCGGCGAGCGCGGCCGCGGCGGCTTCCACGTCGATACGGAATTCGATGATCGCCATCACGTCCAGCATGCTGGAGAGGTCGGCGGCGGGCAACTGCATCGGCTTTTCGGCGGCCTGCGCGAGCACGAACGTGCCGATACCGTGCCGCGTCTCGACGACCCTGGCCGCCTGCAGACGCGAAATCGCTTCGCGAACCACGGAGCGGCTGACGGAGAGCTGCTTCATCATCGCGACTTCGGTGGGAATGCGATCGCCGGGCCTCAGGGCGCCGCGACGGATTTCATCGGAAAGGGTGGCCACCACCTTCTCAGTTAGGCTGCTCATTTTTGTGGCTTGTCGACTGATTTTCAGCAAAGTATTGCACAGGACTTTACTCGATTCTCGTGCGTTCGTTGGCGCCGGTGCGCTGGACTGCTTCTGGTTATGGAATGGGCTGCTGCCGTGCCGGTCATTTGCTCGCTTCATCCACGAAGAATTATAGTCATCAGACGTCCTAGTTCAAATGAAATTGGCTCTTTTGATCTCTGCTGCGTGTCAGTGAGGTCTATATTCTGCGGGATAATTCAGGGTAAACACCCGATTGGATTTCTCAAAAATACAAGAGTAGACTGTCGTCGTACAACATACCGCGTGCGCCGTGAGGCCATGCACCCCGCCTCGATACGCCGCGTTGCGTTCGATCAGGCCACCTCGGCCGGCCCTGGAGACAATTTTGGCATCTGCTCTCACCACTGCGCTTGATCCGCTGGAATCGGCGGTTTCGAAAGTCAAGCGGAACGTGCTGCCGCTCTTTCTGATCATGTTCATCGCGAACTATATCGACCGCGTGAACATCGGCTTCGTCAACGCGCACATGAAGACGGATCTCGGCATCGGCGCCGCGGCTTACGGGCTCGGCAGCGGTCTGTTCTTCATCGGCTATGCGCTCTTCGAAGTGCCGTCGAACGTGCTGATGCAGAAGTACGGCGCGCGCGCATGGCTCACGCGCATCATGGGCACGTGGGGGCTCGTCGCGGGCGCGATGGCGTTCGTGTGGAACGACACGTCGTTCTACGTGCTGCGTTTCCTGCTCGGCGTCGCCGAAGCGGGCTTCTTCCCCGGCGTCGTCTATTACTTCACGCAATGGCTGCCGCAGAAAGAGCGCGGCAAGGCAGTGGCGATCTTTTTGTCCGGCTCGGCGCTCGCGTCGGTGCTGTCCGGTCCGATCACCGGTTCGCTGCTGTCGATTCGTGGCTTTGGCCTGCAAGGCTGGCAGTGGATGTTCCTCATCGAAGGCGCGTTTTCGATCGTGCTGTGCGGCGTGAGCTGGATGATGCTGAAGTCGCACATTCGCGACGCGCACTGGCTCACCGCTGAAGAGCAGAGCGTGCTCGCAAAGTCGATCGCGGCGGAGCAGGCCGAGCGCGAAGCGCAGGGCGGCGCGCATCTGCCGGCCATGAAGCTGCTGAAGGATCCGCAGATCGTGCTGTTCTGCTTCCTCTACTTCGCGATCCAGTTGACGATCTACGCGGCCACGTTCTGGCTGCCGACCATCATCCGCAAGATGGGCGGCCTCTCCGATTTCGAGGTCGGCATGTTCAACGCGATTCCGTGGCTGATCTCGATGGTCGCGATGTACGGCTTCGCGGTGGTGTCGGCGAAATGGCGCTTCCAGCAGGGCTGGCTCGCGGTCGCGCTGGTAATCGCGGCGGCGGGGTTGTTTGCGTCGACCTCGGGCAATGCGGTGTTCTCGTTCGTTGCGATCTGCTTTTCGGCGATCGGCTTCAAGGCCGCGTCGTCGCTGTTCTGGCCGATTCCGCAGGGCTACCTCGACGCGCGCGTCGCCGCTGGCGTGCTTGCCTTGATCAACTCGATCGGCAATCTCGGCGGCTTCTTCGCGCCGGCCACGTTCGGTTATCTGCAGCAGCATACCGGGTCGATCACGGGCGGCCTCTATGGTCTCGGCGTCGCGTCGCTGCTCGCGGCGGCGGCGGGTTTCTTCACGCGCAACAAGCCCGGCAGCCGCGAGCCGTTGCCGGAGCCGTTGCACCGTGACGTACAGTGACTACACTGACGCGCATGCCGGCCGTCGCGCGCCTGGCCACGCATTCAATCCATTTTCATCCGGCCCGCTCGAACGCACGCGCAGTTCGCGATGCCCTCCACGGGCCGGCTCATTTCATCAAACAGGTGCTTTTCCCATGTCCACGAAACCTTCTGAATCGAACGCCACGCCGGTCGTCACCGAGCTGCGCGTCGTGCCCGTCGCCGGCCGCGACAGCATGCTGATGAATCTGAGCGGCGCGCATGGTCCGTTCTTCACGCGCAACGTCGTGATTCTGCGCGACAGCTCGGGGCATACCGGCGTCGGCGAAGTGCCGGGCGGCGAGAACATCCGCAAGACCATCGACGACGCGCGGCCGTTCGTCGTCGGTCAGTCGATCGGCAATCTGCAGGCGATTCTGAACAAGGTGCGCACGCAGTTCGCCGATCGCGACGCGGGCGGGCGCGGTCTGCAGACCTTCGATCTGCGCACCACGATTCACGCGGTGACCGCGCTCGAAGCGGCGCTGCTCGATCTGCTCGGCCAGCATCTCGGCGTGCCGGTTGCGGCGCTGCTCGGCGAAGGCCAGCAGCGCGACGAAGTGGAAATGCTCGGCTACCTGTTCTATATCGGCGATCGCAACAGGACGGACTTGCCGTACGCGAGCGGCGCCGATGGCCGTGACGACTGGGAGCGCCTGCGCACCGAAGAGGCGATGACGCCGGAAGCGGTCGTGCGTCTCGCCGAGGCCGCGCACGCGCGCTACGGCTTCAACGACTTCAAGCTGAAGGGCGGCGTGCTGCAAGGCGATGCCGAAATCGAAGCGGTGACCGCGCTTGCCGAGCGCTTCCCCGCGGCGCGCGTGACGCTCGATCCGAACGGCGCGTGGTCGCTCGCGGAAGCGGTGCGCCTGTGCCGCGACAAGCATGATGTGCTTGCCTACGCGGAAGATCCGTGCGGCGCGGAAAACGGCTACTCGGGCCGCGAAGTGATGGCCGAATTCCGCCGCGCGACCGGCCTGCCGACGGCGACCAACATGATCGCGACCGACTGGCGCCAGATGGGTCACGCGATCCAGTTGCAGTCGGTCGACATTCCGCTTGCCGATCCGCATTTCTGGACCATGCAGGGCTCAGTGCGCGTCGCGCAGATGTGCAACGACTGGGGCCTCACGTGGGGCTCGCATTCGAACAACCACTTCGACATTTCGCTCGCGATGTTCACGCACGTCGCGGCAGCGGCGCCCGGCAAGATCACCGCGATCGACACGCACTGGATCTGGCAGGACGGTCAGTACCTGACGCGCGAGCCGTTGCAGATCGTCGGCGGCAAGGTCAAGGTGCCGCAAAAGCCCGGCCTCGGCGTCGAGCTGGACATGGATGAACTCGACAAGGCGCATGCGCTGTACCAGCAGCACGGCCTCGGCGCGCGCGACGACGGCGTGGCGATGCAGTATCTGATTCCGAACTGGAAGTTCGATAACAAGCGCCCGTGCCTCGTGCGCTGAGTTGGGTCGAGCCGAACTCGACGCAGAGTTTGAAGATGTAAAAAGAGCGGCTGCGCGGGAAACCGCGCAGCCGCTCGCACTTTCCGCACTCAACCGCGCCGGAACACCACGTGCGAAATCCGCTGAACGAGCAGCGCGGCCGCGAGCGAGGCCACCGCCGTCAGCCACACGCCGAGATGAATCGACTGCACGAGCGCATCGCGCGCCGTGTCGATCAGCGCAAGCGTGTCGAGCCCCGACGATTTCATATCCGCGATCAACCGGGTGCGCGATGCCTCGTCGATCAGAATGCGCAGATCGACGAAGCGCGGCCGCCATTGCGATGCGGCTGGTTCGCCGAGCACGCTCATCGTGCGCGTGACGACGTTGCGGTAGTGATGCGAGACCACGGTCGCGACGATGCTCGTGCCGAGCATGCCGCCGACCATGCGCGTCGATTGCAGCAGCGCCGTCGTGATGCCGAAGCGTTCGCGCCCGGCAATCTCCTGGGCGAACACGTTCAGATTGTTGAGGATGAAACCGAGCCCGATGCCGACCGCCGCCATCGGCAGGACGATCCGCACGTGCGGCGTATCGGGATTCGCGAACGCCAGCGCGATCGACGCGAACATCAGCAGTGCGAAACCGATCGAGAGAATTCGCGTGGGCTTCTTCATGTGAATCACGATGCGCGTGTTCAGCAGACTGCCGAGCGCGATGCACGCGGCGATCGGCGTCGCGAGCAGGCCGGCCTGTTGCGGCGACAGCCCGAAGCCGCCTTGCAGCAGCAGCGGCGCGAAGAAGATCAGCGAGAACATCACGAAGCCGGACAGCATGCCGAGCGTGAACAGTGTGACGAGCTGCGCGTCCTTGAACAGATCGAGCGGAATGATCGGATGCGTCGCGCGTTTCTCGCAGATCAGCAGCGCAATGGCGCCGGCGATCACGCAGGCGCCGAGCACCAGATTTCCCGCGCTCAGACCGCTCTTCGGCACCGCTTCGATGAAGGCCTGCAAGCCGCCGAGCACACCCGCGACGAGCGCCGCGCCGAGCCAGTCGATTTTCACTTCGTCCTGCTGCGCACGCCGGAAGCTAGGCAGATGCGCCCAGATGAAATAGAGCGCCGCCGCGCCGACCGGCAGGTTGACGAGAAACGTGGAGCGCCAGCCGAGGTGTTCGCTCATCCAGCCGCCGAGCGATGGCCCCGCTGCCGTGCCGATGCCGTACGCGGCGGCCAGCACGACCTGCCAGCGAACGCGGGTGCGCGGATCGGGGAACAGATCGGGGATCGACGCGAACGCGGTGCCGACCATCATCCCGCCGCCGATGCCTTGCAGCCCGCGCGCGATGACGAGAAACAGCATGTCGTTGGCGAGCCCGCAGAGCACCGAGGCGATCGTGAACGTGATGACCGCGGCGATCACGAAGCGCTTGCGGCCGAAGTAGTCGCCGAGCCGTCCGAACACCGGCACCGTCACCACCGACGCGAGCAGGTACGCGCTTGCGATCCACGCGAAATATTCGAAGCCATGCAGCTCGGCGACGATGGAGGGCAGTGCGGTGCTGACGACGGTCTGGTCGAGCGCGACCAGCATATTGACGAGGCCGATGCCGAGCATCGCGAGGAGGGCGTTGCGAAACGGCAGGGCGGAAGCAGCGGCGGTGGAATTCACGGATCGGGCAGAAGGCGGTTCGGGTGGGCGCTGCGCGGCGGATCGCGGGGCGGTTTTTTCGCGGCTTCGCGCAACGCAAGTTGTCTGACGTCTTCGGCGATTATACGGGTTTGCCCTTATTCGAAACTATTCGTTGCGCGAAAAAGAGACACGGAAGCTGCAAAAAAGCCGTGCACGGTAAGGCTTGGCTTTGGGGCGGGGCATCGGATCAGTACCTTCAGGCGCGGTGTCACGACCCTGGAATCGCCTGCTCACATCACGTCATATTGGCGTCCCACCTTTCCCGGAGTGATCGTTCTTTCGGAGTTCTCCGATATCAATACTGTTCGCGATTCTTTGGAATGGCTGTGGGGATATGGTTAGAGTTGAAGGCACTGCGGAGGGAATCATCAGGTGAGAAATCATATTTTCAAGTTTAATGCGCAAGCGAGTTAAATATGGATGATCCAGAGATTTCTGCAGAACTTGTGGAATTTATCAGAAAGAAATTCTTGTATCCTGCCAGGCTTCCGATAAGTCTGAACACTCGCGTTGAGGATGATCTTGGCGTGGCAGGTGACGACTCCCTAGTTTTTATGATCGCATTTTTTGAGAAATTTAATGTGATGCCAGGGGATTTTGATTGCGATAGATATTTTGAGGGGGAAGGAGTATTTGATCCTTTTTCCGCGATAGTTCGGATTGTATTTCGCAGAGTTAAAGAGGAGTGTGCGCGAGAATCGCTGACCATCGCCATGCTTCAACATGCAATAGACCTCGGTGTATGGGATAGCCAACGCTTACGAGACCGGGAAAATCAACGTAACAAGGAGTGACTGGAAAAACCCACCGGTAACGCGTGCTTCAACGAACCCAGCCACATCGCGCCGAGGCCTCGCAAACGGGTCACTCCGCAATCTCGCACGCGGCGGCTGCTCACGAAGCACAGGGCATGCACGTGCTGCCGAGCCGGATCGAACGTGGTAAGTTCGCTCGCGGTACACCCGATCGATGTGTCCGCGGAGGACCTCATCCTGCACCACGTTCCGGCTTCATTGCTCAAGAAAGCCCGTAAGACTTCTGCAATCCCGTCGCGCCAACGGGAGGCCGCGGGGCTTTGCCGCGCGATCGCGAGCATGAGCACGATCGCGCTCATGAGCACCACCGCGCTGCTGCTATGCGCACACAACGCGGCCGCCGCCGACATGAACGCGGGCTTCGTCTCGCTATACGGCGTCTTCGACACCAGCATCGAAATCACCGACCCGGGCTCCGGCTGGACGCCGCGCATGGATTCGGGCGCGTATCGCGGCTCGCGCGTGGGCTTGCATGGCGCGGAGCCGATCGGCGACGGCACCGCCATCGTGTTCACGCTCGAAAACGGCTTCGGCTCGACCGACGGCTCGTTGCAGGTGCCCGGCTCGATGTTCAACCGGCAGGCGTGGATCGGCGCGAGCGGCGCGTGGGGCGAAGTAAGAATGGGCCGCCAGTACTCGCCGATCTACATTCCGTTCAAGGGCGATCTCGATGCATTCGGCGCCGGTACGATCGCATCGGGGCTCAACAATCTGTCGAAGATCACGCCGTACGCGAACAATGCGCTCACGTATCTGTCGCCGCAAATCGCCGGCCTCAGCGCGACCGTCATGATGGCGACGCGCGATCCGTCCGAGGATGACGGCAACGGCATCGACGGCTACTACGTCACGGCGTCCTATCGGCTCGACCAACTGCATCTGCTGTACGCGCATCAGCAGACACACGGCGCCGGCGCGTTACGCGCGAATCTCGGCGGCGCGAGCTACGGCTTCGGCAAGCTGCGCGTGTGGCTCGCGTTTTTCAATGGCGACGGCGGTACGCCGGTCTATCACGGCGCGGGTGGGTCGCTCTCCGCTCAATACAGTTTTTCCGCCGACGCGCGCGCTTCACTCGGCTATGCGCACGTGCGCGACTACACGACCGCTGGCGCGAGCGCGGACCAGTTCAGCGCCGCGTTCGAATACAACATGTCGCGTACGCTGCTGCTTTACTTCAGCGCCGCCTATCTCGCGAACCACGACGACGCGAGCTTCACGCTGCGCGGCGTCAACGTGACTGGACTGCCGGTCGCCTATCCGGGTGCGCCGGTTGCGGGCGTGCAATTCGGCGTGCTCGAACGGTTCTGACACGCTTATTGGTAACACGGTCGGAATCACCACAACCCTCGCCCATGTCTTTCCCGCTTCCGGCATGACGCTAGCGCTTCGACGTAACAAGACCATCGCCACATCAACGTCAGCCGGACGCGTTGCAATCCTCATAGGCAAATAATGTAACCACGACACGCATGAATCGGGTGCCGAGCTAGTGCCTGATTGCGCGCCTGGCTGCCCAGAACTCTGTGCGCGGATAAGGCATATGGCACGCTCAGAACGAGTGAGTGATCCCCACATGGGCCAGCACCTGCGTTTGCGTCGACGAATTGCCGTTCGGGTAGGTTGTCGCCGTCGCGTCTTCGCCTGACGCTTTCTGGTACGTAAGCGTCACCTGAACCTGCGTGCGCTTCGACAGCGAATACAGATTGCCGACTTCGACCATGTTCCAGTGATCGCCGCCCATCTTTGAATACGTGTAGTTGAGCGTGACCGCCTCGGCGGCGGTAAAACGATAAAGCAGGCCAACGTCCTGGTTCTGCATATACGTCGATGCGCTCGCGCCTTTGATCTCGGTGCGCGTATAAAGCGCGTTGCCCAGCAGCGCGTCGCTGAACTTCCACGTCGCGCCGATGCCCAGGTTGTTCACCTCGTTCGACTGGAACGTCTTCGTCGAGGAAAGCGATTGGCCGAGGAAACTCGTGAAGCCGAAGTACGTGTACATGTCGAGCACACGTCCCTTGGTCGTCATGTATGTAACGCCGGCCGAAAGCGGACCATTGTCGTAGGTCGCGTAGCCTCCCGCCGTATGGCCGGTTGCGTCGGAGCCCGCGAAGCCGTACATGCCCCCCACGTGAAAGCCATAAAAGTCCGGGCTTCGGTATTTCACGGCGTTTTCAATCTGATAGCCGTTGGTGAGGCTGTCGAGATTCCCTGCGTGGAACGCGTAAAGGTTGCGATTCCAGAACGCGTTCGAATAGCGGATCGCCACATCGTCCATCAAATCCGCCTGACGCCCCAGCGTGAGAGTGCCGTACGGGCTTTCCACACCCACGTAGGCGTTACGGTCGAATAGCGTGTTCGATTTGATGAGATTGCCGGTGTTGATGTTGAAGCCGCTCTCGAGCGTGAAGATGGCTGCGTAGCCGTTGCCGAGATTCTCCTTGCCCGTGAAGCCCCAGCGCGTGGGCGAGCCGATGCCCGACGCGGTGCCGAAGGATGAACCTCCCTTCTTGTTGTTGATGTAGGTGAGGCCGGAATCGACCTGTCCCCAGAGCGTGACGGAACTCTGCGCGTGCGCCAGCGATATGCTCAGCAAGCCGCAAGCGGCGATAAGAAGTTGTCTCTTCATGTTTTGATTGTGGAGGCGTGAACAAAAAGGCCGCATCATGCTATCGAGCCAGTGAAATTGACCATATATGGTTTTTTTGTTGTCCAGTGGACGACATTGGGTTAATAATAATGGTGGCATTTACTTCAAATCAAGAAAGACATTTGTCTGTTGTGGCTTGACGACAGCGGTTTGTCGTTCTAGCATCGCCGCACATGGAATTAGTGACCATATATGGTCAAAACATCACCAAATTTTCGATACTCCCTGCATGGAGGAGACACCGTGCCCGCAGTCCGAACCACCCGCGTGCGATTCCTGATGCTGTTCCTCGTGTTTGTCGGAACCGTCATTAACTACGTGGACCGAGCGAATCTTTCCGTGGCCGCCCCCTTGCTGAAGCACGAATTCGGGCTCGGACCTGTGGAAATCGGCGTGCTGTTTTCCGCTTACGCGTGGACGTACGTGATCGCGAATATTCCTGGCGGCTGGGTCGTCGATCGCTTTGGCTCGCGCGTGATGTACGCGCTCGCCGTGCTGATCTGGTCGGGATTCACGGTCGCTCAGGGCTTTGCCGGCCGCTTTGCGACGATCTTCGGGCTGCGGCTGGGCGTTGGCGTAGCGGAGGCACCGACCTTTCCGGTCAACAACCGCGTCGTCTCGATCTGGTTCACACAGCGCGAGCGCGGCACAGCGACGAGCGTTTATCTGGTCGGGCAGTACATCGGCATGGCAGCGTTCACGCCGATGTTGTTCTGGATCGCGCACAGTTTCGGATGGCGCGCGATCTTCTGGGCGACGGGCGTAATCGGCATCATCTGGTCTGGTGTGTGGTATTTGCTCTACCGCGATCCCGAGGCTTGCTCATGGGTGAGCGAGGCGGAACTCGCGTACATTCGCGAAGGCGGCGCGCTCGTCGGTTCCCATCGGGTGGCGAGCGGCGCGCAGAAGCAGAAATTTCCGTGGCGCAAGCTTGCGACGGTGTTCTCGAACCGGCAGATCATCGCGATCTGCATGGGCAAGTTCGCATCGCTTTCGTCGCTTTATTTTTTCCTGACCTGGTTTCCCAGCTACCTGATCAGCGAGCGTCACATGACGGTGCTCAAGGCGGGCGGCGTGACGGCGGTCCCGTTCGTCGCGGCGTCGATCGGCGTGGTGGCGGGCGGCTTGCTGTCCGACTGGCTGCTGCGCCGCGGCGCGAGCGTCGGCGCCGCACGCAAGACGCCGATCATCACGGGCTTGCTGCTCGTGCCGACCATGACGCTTTCGCTTCTGACCGACAGCAATACGGTTGTCATCGCCATCATGTCGTTCGCGTTCTTTGCGCAGGGCGTGGCATCGGCATCATGGTCCCTGATCGGCGACATCGCACCGAAGAGCATGATCGGCATCACGGGTGGCGCGGTGAACTTCGCGGGTAACCTCTCTGGTATCGTTACGCCGATTGCGATCGGCTTCATCCTGCGCGAAACGGGTTCGTTCGGCTGGGCGCTTGGGCTTATCAGCCTGTTTGCGGTGCTCGGCGCGCTCGCTTATACGTTCCTGCTCGGCGAGGTGAAGCGCATCGAAATCGACGATGAGCCGCTCGACGCATCGGCTCGCGCCGTACGATCGCCCGCGCTTGACGCACACAGCCGCGAGGATGCGCGGTCCACACAGGACTGAGCCGCATATTCGCCGCCTTCCTACTAGACAGGTTTATGTCCGATCTCCACGAGACCGCCACCGACGCAGACGAGACCTATCTCGTGCCCGCGCTTGAACGAGGGCTGCGTATTCTCGAACTGTTCTGCCATCAGGACCCGGTACTCACGCCCAATGTCATCGCGCAGCGTCTGAACCTGCCACGTACGACGGCAATTCGCCTCGTGCAGACGCTGCAGTCCCTCGGCTACCTGGAACGCGCAAATCGCGACCGCGATTTCCGGCTCGGCCCGCGCGTGATGAAGCTCGGCTTCGAATACCTGAACTCTCTCGCGATCACCGACGTCGGTACGCCGGTGATCGAGCGTCTGCGTGACGAAACGGGCTTCGCGAGCCATCTCGTGGTGCGCGATGGGAGAGAAGTGGTTTTCGTCGCGAAGGCGTGGACGCACGACAACACACTCAGCACGATCAAGGTGAATGTGGGCACGCGTATTCCGGCGCACGCGTCGGTACACGGCCACGTGCTGCTCGGCGATCTGGACGAGCAGCATATCGCGGAGCTTTTTCCCGAGCCCATGCTGCCGACCTATACGCCGCATACGCCGCGCAACGCGAAGGAAATCTACGAGCGCGCACAGACGTATGCGGCCGAGGGCTGCGCGATCAGCGAGTCGTCGTTCGAGCAGGGTATTTCGGTGATCAGCGCGCCGGTGCGCGACAGCGGCGGCCAGATCGTGGCCGCCGTCACACTGACCGTGGCGCGTCCGTTCCTCGAAAAGACCATGGTCGACCAGGACCTCGTAGGACGTGTGAAGGCGGCGGCGAGAGATCTCTCGGAGCGCCTGTGCTACTACGGCGAAGAAGACGGCGCCAGGGATAAACGTTGACGCCTCATTAACACGGTTATTGCGCATTCGCCTGATGAATCCAGCTTGAAGCGTGTTGCTGAAACGTGTTGCGTGAGCGCCGCGCGTGCTCGATAGAACAGAATTCACGGCAGCGCTATGCTAGCGGTTTCGTCTACTCGAGGAGCAACCGATGAAACAGCCAGCAGGTTCGATGATTACTTTCAGCCGCCCTGACGGCCAGCAGCTCCAGGGTTATCTTGCCAGGCCGCGGAAACTGGAGGGCGCGCCCGCCATCGTCGTGATCCAGGAATGGTGGGGCTTGAACGACCAGATTCGCGGTGTCGCCGACCGTCTTGCGCAGGCCGGTTATCTCGCGCTCGTGCCCGATCTTTATCGAGGCAAGTCGACGGTGGAAGAGGAAGAAGCTCACCATCTGATGAGCGGCCTCGATTTCGGCGACGCCGCCACGCAGGACGTGCGCGGTGCGGTCCAGTATCTGAAGCAGCACGCGGCGAAAGTAGCCGTGACCGGCTTTTGCATGGGCGGCGCGCTCACGCTGCTCGCGTTGTGCAATGTGCCCGAACTGGCAGCCGGTGCCGTCTGGTATGGCTTCCCGCCGCTCGACTATATCGACGCATCGAAGATCAAGGTGCCGGTGCTGGGCCACTGGGGTTTGCAGGACGAATTCTTCGCGGCCGAAACGGTCGACGCGCTGGAGAAGAAGCTTGGCGATGCGAAGGTCGACGTCGAGTTCCATCGCTATCTCGCGCATCATTCGTTCGCGAACGAAACGGCGGTCGGGCCGGGCCGCATCGCGAAGACGCAATACGATCCGGTGTGGGCGCAGCAGGCGTGGGATCGCACGCTGACCTTCTTCGGCCGTACG
Source organism: Paraburkholderia susongensis (assembly GCF_900177725.1). Classification (GTDB taxonomy): domain Bacteria; phylum Pseudomonadota; class Gammaproteobacteria; order Burkholderiales; family Burkholderiaceae; genus Paraburkholderia; species Paraburkholderia susongensis. The sequence goes on from NZ_FXAT01000007.1 coordinate 334,881, forward strand.
CTTTGGAAATAAGCTGTCTAAATTGATTGCGGGAGACAACAACGTGGTGAAGATCGACCCGAACCGTCTGATGGGCGACCTCAAACGGCTGCGCAGTTTCGGCGCGACCGGTCCTGGCGTGGTGCGGCTTTCGCTGTCGCCGGTGGATCTGGCGGCGCGCGAATGGCTGGCCGCGCGGATGACCGAAGCGGGGCTCGACGCGCGCATCGACGGCGTGGGGACCGTGTTCGGGCGCTCGCGCAACAGCGGCCCCGCGCTGCTGATCGGCTCGCATACCGATACCCAGCCGACCGGCGGCTGGCTCGACGGCGCGATGGGCGTGATGTACGGGCTCGAGATCGCCCGTGCACTCGCGGAGAACGACGCCACGCGTCACCTGGCGGTGGACGTCGCGTCGTGGATCGACGAAGAGGGCACCTTCTCCGGCTTGCTCGGCAGCCGCAGCTTCGTCGGCGATGCGGTCGATGAATCGATTCGCGGCGCGACGAACCGCCAGGGTGAGCGCCTCGAAGACGTGCTCAAAGCCGCCGGACTCGCGGGCCGGCCACGCGCACGTTTCGAAGCGGGGCGGCAGGTCGCCTATCTCGAGCCGCATATCGAACAGGGCGGCCGGCTCGAAGCGATCGGCAAATCGATCGGCGTCGTGACGACGATCGTCGGGCTGCGTGAAGCGCGTCTGCGCTTCACGGGCCAGCGCAATCATGCAGGCACGACGCCGATGGCGATTCGCCGCGACGCGGGCGCGGCGCTCGTCGCGTTCATCGCGCGGATGAACGATGCATTCAAACAGCTTGCGGACGCCGACACGGTCTGGACGGTCGGCCGCATCAATCTCGACCCGGGCTCGATGAGCGTCGTGCCGGGCGCAGCCGACATGTATCTGCAATTCCGCGACGCGAACACCGCGCGTCTGCAGGCGATGGACCAGCGGCTGGCTGAACTGGTGCGCGACTTCAATGTGCAAAACGCGGCGCAAAACGCGGTGAGTGTCGAATTGCAGACGATCGACGAGCCGATCGAACCGGTCAGCATGGACGCCACGCTCGCCGAACATATTGCGCGAGCCGCCGAGGCGCTCGCGCCGGGGCAATGGCTGCGCATGCCGAGCGGCGCCGCGCACGACGCGCAGGTGATCGCGCGTTGCATGCCGGCCTGCATGATGTTCGTGCCGAGCATCGGCGGCGTGAGCCACGACTTTATCGAAGACACGGCCGAGGAGCATATCGTGCTCGGCTGCCAGGTCGCGGCGACGGCCGCGGCTTCGATGCTGCTGGAGGCGTCGGCGAAGCGTTCGTGATGGCGCGCGGCGTTGACGGCGCGATGGATTCGCCGCCAACGCCGCAAGATGAATCGCGCGCCGCCGTTCACCCGTCATTCGACGTGCGAGAGCACGGGCCATCGCTCAGCGCCGAAGCCCCGGTGAAACGGTCTATCCCTTCTGTTTCGGAATATTCGTGAACGGCGCGAGCGCCTGAGGCGTCGGCGCGGCAGTCGATATCAGGCGCGCGGTCTCCTGCATCATCGGAATGAGACGGGTAACCGCGCGCTTGAACGTCCACTTGCCAACGAGCACGGACATCTGCAAAGCGGCGACGACCTTATTACTCGAATCGAAGATCGGAACGGCAAGGGCGAGATCGCCACGAAAGTATTCTTCGTTGCAGTGCGCGTAGCCCCGCTCACGCGACAGGCGTATGTCGTCCATCAACGCGTCGATGTCCGTGATGGTGGTCGGCGTGTATTTGACGCGATCGCAAGCGAGCAGGTAATCGCGCGCCTCCTCCTCGCCGAGTGCGGACAGGTAAGCGCGGCCCGCCGACGAACAGTACATAGGAATGCGCCGCCCGACGGGCATGTGCGCCAATAAACGCATCGGACTGGGAAAGCGCCCGATGTAGATCATGTCCGCGCCCGCGGGCTCAGCGAGGTTGACCGTCTCCCCTGAATGGCGATTCAGCTCCAGCAGGAATGGATTCGCACGGCTCAACAATGGGTGCGACTCCAGATAGCGACAGCCGACTTCCAGCGTGCGCGACGACAACGAATAGCGCTTCGTCAGCGGATCTTTCTCGAGCAGTCCGAGTGCTTCCAGCGTGAATGCAAAGCGTTGCGTCGCGCTTTTGGAGATGCCCGCGAGCGCGGCGATCTCCGGAAGATTCAGCGCGCGATTTTCCGGACCGAACACGCTAAGCACCGAGATACCGGTCGCGAGGGACTGCACATAAAGCGAAGAGTCTTCCGGCGGCGTATTCGCCGATTGCTGGCCTCGGCTCGTGTTCATGATCGTGAGAGCGTATTTGAATTCGATATTTGGCTATTGAATCACAATACGACAATTAGCGCGATGATTTCATCTGCAACGGGAACGTCTTGAGCGAAAATTAGCGGGTAAACCCCTATAACTCCGCGTAACTTGGTGTCAATATCAGATTGACGTCAAAAAAATAGCCAGTTATAACAATTACTCGCCGATACGATAGTATCGCTATACGATACAACTTGGAGCGATAAGCACTTCGCTTCGTACCCGCTGCCGAGTTCTTCAAGCCGCTTTGCCGATATCCAAAAAGGGGATTTCCATGTTGAAAAGGCTGAATGTGTTGATGGTGGGCATCCTGTGCGCCACTTCGTTCTCGATCGCGCACGCGGAGCCGGCACCCTTGCGGGTCGGCGCGACGCCCACGGCTGTTCCCTTCAATTTCCTCGATCCGAAAACCAACACCTTGCGCGGCGCGATGATCGACGTGGCCGAGGCCGTCGGCAAGGAGGCCGGCTACAAGACGGACGTCACGCCCATTCCCTTCGCGTCGCTCGTGCCCTCCCTTCAGACCAACAAGATCGATCTGATCTCGTCTGCGTTCGCGAAGACGCCGCAACGCGCGCAGGTCGTGGACTTCACGCAGATCGTCATCGAATACGGCGAAGCCCTGATCGTGCCGTCGGACGACAAGACCGACTACAAAAGCCTGTCCGACCTGAAGGGCAAGACGGTAGGCGTGCAGATCGGCACGCTGTATGTCGATCCGCTGAAGGCCGTGCCCGGCATCAAGGACGTGAAGATGTACGACACCATGGCCGATCTCGTGCGCGACGTATCGCTGCATCGCCTCGACGCAGCCATTGGAGACGGTCCGGTCATCGCTTATCAGGTGCATTCGTCGGGTGCGAGCGGTGTGCGCTACGTCGACAGCTACAAGTCGTCCTTGCCGACCAATATCGCGCTTGCGGTGCGCAAGGGCGATGACGCCCGCCGCGCGCAGCTCGATAGTGCGATCACGAAGCTCAAGGCCGACGGCACGATCGATTCGATTCTGAAAAAGTGGAACGTGACGCACTGACCGACATCCTCTGACTTCCGAAGCGGGATATACCGATGTTCGAATCATTCACAAGCGATGCAATCGAATTCGCGCCCGTGCTCATGCAGGGCGTGCTGACCACCATCGCCATTACCGCCGCCGCGCTCGTGATCGCCACGTTGCTCGGCCTGTTCTGGGCGCTGTTGCGAGTCAGCGGCGTCGCGGCCTGCGCGCACGCCAGCCGTCTGCTGACCAATCTGCTGCGCGGCGTGCCGATCATCGTCATCCTGTTCTACATGTACTTCGTCATGCCGGAGTTCGGTGTGAGCCTGACGGCGTTTCAGGCGGGCGCACTGGGCTTGGGGATCGCGTATTCCTCGTATATGGCCGAGGTATTTCGCGCGGGCATCGAGGCCGTGGATAGCGGGCAATACGAGGCCGCGCAGTCGCTGGGCATGTCGCGTCTGAAGCTGATGCGCCGCGTGGTGTTGCCGCAAGCTCTCCGCATCGCGTTGCCGCCCTACGGCAACAACGTCGTCATGATGCTGAAGGACTCGTCCCAGACGGCCGTGATTACCGTGGTCGAGCTGTCCATGCAGAGCAAGCTGATCGCGGCGGCGACATTCAAGAGCGCGACGATCTTCACCCTGGTGGCGCTGATCTACCTGGCGATGAGCTTGCCCATGATGTACGGCATCGGAAGATTGGAACGACGTCTCGGGAAGGGAAAATGATCAAGATCGAAAATCTCAGCAAGTCGTTCGGCGAGCATTGCGTGCTGCGTGACATCAACGCGGAGATTAACAAGGGCGAAGTCGTGTGCCTCATCGGACCGTCCGGCTCCGGCAAATCGACGCTCCTGCGCTGCATCAACGGATTGGAGCAGTACGATGGCGGCCGCATCACGATCGACGGCGTGCCCGTCGACGCGCGAAGCCGCCAGATCAACACGATACGCCAACGCGTTTCGATGGTTTTCCAGCGATTCAATCTCTTTCCACACCGCACCGCGCTCGAAAACGTGATGGAGGGGCCGGTGCACGTCAAGGGTGTCGACGTTCGGAGCGCATCGGCGCGCGCGAAGGAGTTGCTTGCATCGGTTGGTCTCGCCGAGAAGACGCAGCATTACCCGAGGCAACTGTCGGGCGGCCAGCAGCAACGCGTGGCGATCGCGCGCGCGCTCGCCATGGAGCCGGAGGCCATCCTGTTCGATGAGCCGACTTCGGCGCTCGACCCCGAACTGGTCGGCGAAGTGCTCTCCGTCATGCGCACGCTTGCCGACAAGGGCATGACGATGGTTGTCGTCACACATGAGATGGACTTTGCGCGCAGCGTATCGGATCGCGTGCTGTTCCTCGACGGCGGGCGCATCGCGGAACAAGGTCCATCGCGCATCGTGCTGACACAGCCGAGCAACGACCGCGTGCGGGACTTTCTCAAACGTGTGACTCACACCGAGTCCCTTTCATCATGAAACGCGATTCATTCGATCCGGCAGGGACCTTGTGGTCCAGCACGACCGTGGCGCGCAGTCCCGCGCAGACACTCAATGAATCCATCGACGTCGAGGTGGCCGTCATCGGCGGCGGCTTCACGGGTTTGTCGTCGGCGCTCCATCTCGCTCAATCGGGCCGGCAGGTGGCGTTGTTCGAGGCATTCGAAGTCGGCCACCGCGCGTCCGGACGCAACGGCGGACAGGTCGTGCCGGGGTTCAAGCCGACGCCTACGAAATTGATCCAGCGCTTCGGCGATGAGGTTGGCCGGCGCATGATCCGCTTCGGCTACGGCAACGCGGATTATCTGTTCGATCTCGTCTCGGAGCTTCGGATCGACTGCGCGGCGACGCGGCAAGGCTGGATTCAGGGCGCGTTCTCGCCCGCTTCGGTGACGTACCTCGAACACAGGGCGCGCGAGATCAATGCGCATGGCGGCGATGTCGAGTATCTGTCGGGCGAAGCCATGTTTGCCGCCACGGGCTCGCGGTTCTGGCAGGCGGGCTTGCTGGAGCGCCGCGCGGGCGCCGTTCATCCGCTCGCGTTCACGCGCGGACTGGCGCACGCGGCAGCCGGGCGCGGCGTGGCGTTCTACGAGCACTCGCCGGTGAGCGGCATCAGTGAAGAGCGCGGCGCAACGATTCTGCGCGTCGGCAATCATGTCGTGCGCGCCGCGCGCGTGATCGTGGCGACCGACGCCTACACGGGACAGCTTTGGCCATCGGTTGCTCAGTCGTATGTGACTGTCGCGAGCGCGCAGATCGCCACCGAACCGCTGCCCGAGTCGCTGCAGCAATCGTTGATGTCGCGCCGGGCCGGCATTTCGGAAACGAGGAAGATCACCTACTACTGCCGGCTCGATCCGGACGGCCGTTTCGTGATCGGAGGACGAGGCCGCGCCGCCGATCACATCGATCCCGCGACGGAGCAGCAGTTACGCACGGCTGCCCTCGCACGCTTTCCGCAACTGGAGGGCGTTCGCTGGGAGCATCGCTGGGCGTGTCGCGTCGGCATGACGATCGACGATTTGCCGCGTGTTCACGAACTCGCGCCGGGCATCTGGACCGCCTACGGCTACTGCGGCCGAGGCGTGGCGATGGCGACCGCGCTCGGCCGCGTGCTGGCCGACGCAGTCAATGGCGTGCCCGCCCAAAGCCTCGACTTCCCGGTCACCCCGCTGCGGCGCATCCCTTTCTTTCCGGCGCGTCAGGTGGGTGCGGCGCTGGCAATCAACTGGTATAGGCTGCGCGACGCGTTGGGTCATCCCGCCTGAACCTCGGCGGATATCGCTACAAGACAAACATGATCATGAGAACCATGGCGGGTGCGCCTGATTCAGTCGATGTCGCCATCGTGGGCGGCGGCATCATCGGCGTGAGCACGGCTTACTGGCTGGCTAGGGCGGGCGTGCGCACCGCGCTGTTCGAGAAAGGGACGCTCGCCTGTGAACAGTCGTCGCGCAACTGGGGATGGGTGCGCACGCTTTCGCGCGACTTGCCCGAAGTCCCGCTCGCGCTTCTCGCCAATCGCCGCTGGCAGGAGATTCAACAGCAAGTCGATGTGGGCTATCGCCAGAACGGTTTGCTCTATCTGCAGGAAAACGATCGGGACGCGCTCGAGCACACGCGATGGCTCGAAAACGCGAAGTCATACGGCGCGCGTGCCGAATTCCTGAGTCAGCGCGAGGTGCGGCAACGCCTTCCCGAATCGGGCCGGGCATGGACCGGCGCGATGTATAGCGCAAGTGACGGCGTTGCCGAGCCGCAACTGGCGACGGTGGGCATCGCCGCGCTTGCGCGAGACGCGGGCGCCACGCTGCTGGAGCATTGCGCGGTGCGTGGCATCGAGCGCAGCGCGGGCCACGTCAGCGGTGTCGTCACCGAGCGCGGGCTCGTGCGCGCGCAGAATGTGCTGGTGGCTGCCGGCGCGTGGTCGAGACTGTTTTGCGGAAACCATGGAATCGAGTTTCCGCAACTCAAGGTGCGAGGCTCGGTGCTGCGCACCGAACCCTTCGACGCGAACCTGTCGCTTTCGATCAATGGCAAGGACTTCACTTGCCGCAAGCGCGCGGACGGCGGATACACGGTCTCGCAATTTTCCGCTTCGGTAGCCGAACTCGTTCCGGACAGTTTCCGGCTGATGCGGAAATTCATCCGGCCCTGGATAGCAAATCGTTCGATCGTGCGGGTTCGACTCAGCGATCGCTTCATCGACGAATGGAAGATTCCAACACGATTCGCCACGCACAGCGAATCGCCGTTCGAACGCTGCCGCGTACTGGATCCGCTTCCTTATGCGAAGGGTATCGATCAGGCGTGGACGCGTTTGCAGGAGAGTTTTCCGGTGTTCAAGGGAGCGCGCATCGCTCAGTCGTGGGGCGGCTATATCGACGTGACGCCCGATGCGATGCCCGTCATCGCTGCGCTTCCTGATAATCCCGGACTGTTCCTCGCTTCGGGATTTTCCGGTCACGGATTCGGAATCGGTCCGGCGGTCGGTGAATGCGTGGCCGCGCTTCTGCGTGGCGGCCGCTCGCCGGTCGATCTGGCCGCGTTCAGCTTATCCCGGTTCGCCTGAGTTTCAGGCGGCGCGGCGTATCGGTCGGCGCGGGCGGCTCAGGTTGGGCGGCTCCGGCAGCAACCCTTCGCAAACCCGGAGACGACCGGCCGCCCGCTCCCCATAGGTACGCTCAGTTTCCAAACAGCGACGCCTGCGTTCCACGGCTCGGCGCATGACGTGCAGGTTTCGCGTGCGCGCTGTCTTTGGCTGCTTGCGCCGACTCCTGCACGGGCGTTTGCACTTGTGTACCGGCGGCCGTATCCGCCGCCGCTTCCAGTGAAGTTTGCCCCGCTTCGAGCGAGAGCAGCAGCATCTTGTTCGCGAGTCCGCCGGCGAATCCGGTCAACTCGCCCGATGCACCGATCACCCGATGACACGGCGCGATAATCGAAATCGGATTCTTGCCGTTGGCCGCGCCCACCGCGCGCACCGCGTTGACGTTGCCGATTTGCTGCGCGATTTCCGTGTAGCTGCGCGTCTGGCCGAACGGGATCGTTAGCAGCGCGTGCCAGACTTTCTTCTGGAACTCGGTGCCCTGAAAGTCGAGCGGCAGATCGAAGGTGTCGCGCGTGCCCGCGAAATACTCGCGCAATTGCCGCTCAGTTTCGACGAGCACCGGATGCTCGCCCGCTTCGCTCATCTCGCCGAGGCGCACCCGGTTCGGCTTGTCGTTCTCCCACAGAATCGCGGCGAGACATTCGCCCTTGGCTACGAGCTTCAATTGGCCGACGGGCGAATCGATCAACTTGTATGCGTACGTCATTTTGCCTGGCTCCTGACGGGTTGGAGGTATTCGGGCCGCGAGGCGGGGCTGCGTGAATTGGCAAGCCGGCTTCGCGAATCAGCACAGAAAACTGCGCTGCTATCAGGCAGTGTGCCCTTCGCGTTCTCCGAAGACGCTCCAGATATTGCTATCTGATTCGCGTTCATGATGGCCGCGCGGAACACGGCGATCATGTCACTGTACCGCAGACGGCCCGCGACTCAGTAGAATTGACACCTTCGGCACGACGCGCGGCGCTACCCGTATCTCTTCCCCACGACTGTGACCACGACTTTAGAACAACTGCGAGCCGGGCAACTGGCGGGCGCGCGTCAGCTCAAACTGGCGTGCGGCCTGAGCGAATTTCCGCGCGAGATTTTCGATCTCGCAGATACGCTCGAAGTGCTCGACCTCTCGGGCAACGCGCTTTCGGCGTTGCCCGCCGATTTGCCGCGCCTGCGCAACCTGCGTATCCTCTTCGCGTCCAACAATCCGTTCACGAGGCTGCCCGAAGTGCTCGGCGAATGCGCGCAATTGAGCATGATCGGCTTCAAGGCGAATCGCATCCGCGAAGTGCCGGGCCGCGCGCTGCCGCCGCAGTTGCGCTGGCTGATCCTGACCGACAACGAGATCGAATGCCTGCCCGCGGAGCTTGGCCGCTGCACGCAATTGCAGAAGCTGATGCTGGCCGGCAACCGGCTGCGCGCGTTGCCCGAGGAACTGATCGCATGCTCGCGGCTCGAACTGCTGCGGCTCGCGGCGAACCGCTTCGATGAACTGCCGCGCTGGCTGCTGCGTCTGCCGCGACTCGCGTGGCTCGCGTATGCGGGCAATCCGTTCAGCGCGGCGCTCGAAGATGCGGCATTCAGCGCTGCGCCGATCCGCGAGATCCGCTGGGACGCGTTGAGGCTCGAACAGCAATTGGGCGAGGGCGCATCGGGCGTGATCTATCGCGCGACGCTGCGCGCGGATCGGCACGGTGCGCAAGAGCGCGAGCCGCGCGCGGTCGCCGTCAAGCTGTTCAAGGGCGCGGTGACGAGCGACGGTTTGCCCGACTGCGAGATGGCCGCTTGCCTGCACGGCGGCGACCATGCGAACCTGATCCCGGTGCTCGGCAAGGTGGCCGGTCATCCGGCGGGCGCGCATGGTCTTGTCATGGAACTGATCGACCCGCGCTTCGTCAATCTTGCGGGACCGCCGAGTTTGACGTCCTGTACGCGTGACGTCTATCGCGACGGCACGCGTTTCCACCTCGCTGCCGTGCTGGGAATCGCGAGCGGCATCGCGGATGTCGCGAGTCATCTGCACCGGCGTGGCGTCATGCATGGCGATCTATACGCGCACAATATCCTGCATGGCGGCGCGGGGCGCGCGCTGCTCGGCGACTTCGGCGCGGCGTCGTTCCATGCAGCCGGCGATCGCGGCCTCGGCATTGCTTTGCAGCGGCTCGAAGTGCGCGCCTATGGCTGCCTGCTCGAAGAACTGCTCGAACGATGCGATGCGCTCGATGCGCAGCCGCGCTTTGCTGGACAACTCGCTGGACAAGTCGCTGCGCAACTCGCCACGTTGAAGGCGCGTTGCCTGAGTGAAGAGATCGACAGCCGGCCGCTGTTCGATGAAATCGCCGCACACCTCGCGGCACTGAAGGACGAGTCATGAGCACGCAACGATACCGGCGAGGCCGACGGCCCGGGCGGTTCATATCGATACGCGGCGCGGCGATCCGCCGGTGCGGCTGCGAAGGAGATAACTGATGACGCAGAACATGCGCCGCCGTGTGCTGCTCGCCGGCGCGCTGGCCGTGGCGGGGCTTCCCGCTGTTTCCATCTTTGCGGACAAGGCGCGCGCCGAAACGCTGCCCGGCACGAAGCAGAAGATCGCGCTCGTGCTGAAGGCGATGTCGGACCCGTTCACGGTCGCGATGGTCAACGCCGCGCGCAATTACCAGCAGCACTTCGCGTCGCAATTCAGCCTGACCATTCGCGGCACTGTCAAGGAGACCGACACCGCCGCGCAGATCCGCATGGTCGAGGAGATGATCAAGGCGAAGATGAACGCGATCGTGCTCGCGCCGACCGACTCGAAGGCGCTGACCGCGGTCGTCGCGCGCGGCATCAAGGCCGGCATCATCGTGATTACGATCGACAATCCGCTCGACGATGCGGCGCAGGCGGCCGCCGGCATCTCCGTGCCGTTCGTCGGGCCGAACAATCGCAACGGCGCGAAGCAGGTCGGTGAATATCTCGCCGCGCGCCTGAAGCCCGGTGACGAGGTTGGGATCATCGAAGGCATTGCGGTCAGCAGCAACTCGCAGCAGCGCACCGCCGGCAGCCGTGACGCGATGGAGGCGGCGAGCGTGAAGGTCGTCGCGGTGGAGCCCGGCGACTGGGATTACGGCAAGGGCCGGGACGTGGCCGCGAAAATGCTCAACGACTATCCGCAGATTCGCGCGCTATTATGCGGCAACGACAACATGGCGATGGGCGCGGTCGACGCGATTCGCGACGCGGGCAGAAGCGGCGGCGTCTACGTGACCGGCTACAACGCGATCGATGCGATCAAGCCGTTGCTCGCCGACGGCCGTGTGCTCGCGACGATGAACCAGTTCGCTGACCGGCAGGCCGTATTCGGCATCGACTTTGCGCTGAAGGCGGTGACCGAGCGGCGCAAGCAGCGGGACTTGTCGAAGCTGATCGAGACACCGCTGCAACTGGTGACCGCGACAAAACGTTAGGCGTGGCACGCGGCACTTCGTTTCGCTAAAGGGCCGTGATCCGGCGCGATGATCGCGTCGTGGGTGCCGCCGATCCTGCCGTTCAGATCCTCTTGAGCCGGTTCTTCGACGAGCGTGCGACGCACGCCCAGCCCCTGCGCAACGGTTCGCCGGAAAGACGCTTGCATACATGGAAAAGCGTCGGCACACGGCGTTCCCAGGCGGCAAACCGGCCTCTCCTCGCGGCGCCCCTTGGCCCCGCCTACTTGATGCGCTTTCGGAATGACCTGGTGCCGAATTGTCAATGGCACGCGTTTCTGTGGTGACTTAATATCGCGCCAACGTGGACAGGCCGTGACGGGCTTTCGTCGCGGTTCGCACGCAAAAACAAACATTAGGAGACACGCGATATGGCCAAGTCCATTCTGAACCGCCTGCTCGGCTTCACGCTGGGTGCAGGCATTGCGCTGACCGCCTTCAGCGCGCACGCAGGCGCCACGCTCGACCGCGTCATGAAGAACGGCACCATGATGGTCGCGACGAGCGGCAAATGGCCGCCGCAGGCGTTTCTGAACGACAAGCATGAATTCGACGGCTTCGATATCGACGTCGCCAAGGAAATCGCGCGCCGCCTCGGTGTGAAGGTCACATTCGATACACCGCAATTCAGCCTGATGACCGGCGGGCACTGGCACGGACGCTGGGATCTGTCCGTGCTGTCCGTGACGCCGACCAAACCGCGCGCTGAATTGCTCGATTTTCCGGCGATCTATTACTACAGCCCGTATGTGTTCGTCGTGAACAAGGACTCGAAGGCGAAGACGCGTGCCGATCTGAACGGCAAGGTGATCGGCGTCGAGGCGGGCACCACGTCGGAAGACTATGTACGTGACCGCCTCAATATCGCGGGCCCGGACGTGCCGCCGTTCCAGTACATGACGCAGCCGCCGAAGGAAATCAAGACCTACGCGGACTCGATGCTCCCCTATGACGATCTGCGCCTCGGCGACGGCAAGCGTCTCGACGGCATCGTCACGCCGGTGCAAACCGCGCTCAACGCGATCAAGAACGGCTACCCGGTGAAGATCATTCCGGGCGATTACGCGTTCCGCGAGCCGCTCGCGATCGTCGCCGACAAAGGCGACCCGGAATGGGACAAGAAAGTCGGCGGCATCGTGCAGCAGATGAAGCAGGACGGCACGCTGACCAAACTCAGCATGAAGTGGTTCGGCAACGACTATACGAAGTGACGCACACCGGCACCCGTCACGAGATGGCTTCCTACCTCGATACGTATTACACCCGAACGCTGCGCACGGTCGAGCCGAGAGCGGCGCTAAACGGCGCCGTGCAAGCCGACGTCTGCGTGGTCGGCGCCGGCATGGCCGGCATCACGACGGCGCTCGAATTGCTGCGCCGCGGCCGCTCGGTGGTTCTTCTCGAAGCGCAGCGCGTCTCGTGGGGCGCGTCGGGCCGCAACGGCGGCGTGGTCAGCCCCGGCTATTCGACGAGCTTCGAGCGCATTGCGCAACGCGTGGGCGTCGACGACGCGAAGTCGATCTACCGGATGTCGATAGAAGGCGTCGATATCGTCGCCGACAATATCCGCGAGCTCGACATCGAGGAAGCGCAGCCCGTGCGCGGCGTGCTGCGTGTGTCGCGTCATGAGAACACCGCTGAAATGCAGGCGCAACAGGCGTGGCTCGCCAACGAGTTTCAATACGACGTCAGCTTCAGGACGCACGAGGAGATTCGCGAGTGGCTCGTGTCGGACAAGTACCGTCATGCGCTCTATAACGAAAGCGCTTTCCATTTCCATCCGTTGAATTACGCACGGGCACTGGTCGCGGAAATCGAGCGTCTGGGCGGGCAGGTATTCGAGGACTCCGAAGTGTTGTCGCTCGATTGCTCGTCCGCCGTCAAGCGGCTGAAGACCGCGCGCGGCAGCGTCAGCGCGCGCGACGTGGTGTTCACCTGCGGCGGCTACACCGGCAGCGTGGTGCCGCAGCTCGCGCGCAGCTATCTGCCGATTTCCACCTACATGCTCGTCACCGAACCGGCTCCCGGTCTGATCGCAACCGCGATTCGCACGCGCGCATCGGTGGGCGACAGCCGGCGCGCGAGCGACTATTACCGCCTCGTCGACGGCGGCGAGCGCATTCTGTGGGGCGGCATGATAACGACGCGCAAGTCCGAGCCGGACCGGCTCGCCGAATTGCTGCGCCAGCGCATGGTCGATACCTATCCGCAATTGAGCGAGCTGAAGGTGGCGCTCGCATGGTCGGGACGCATGTCGTATGCACGGCATCTGATGCCGCTGATCGGCCGGTTGCACACGGGCGTGTGGTACTGCATGGGCTTCGGCGGTCACGGCATGAACACGACCGCGGTTGGCGGCCGCCTGATCGCGCAGGGCATCACGAACGAGACCGACCGCTATCGTCTGTTCGCGCCATTCGGGCTCGAATGGAATGGCGGGCCCGCGGGCACGGCGGCCGTTCAACTGACCTACTGGTACTACCAGCTAATGGATTTCATGCGCGAACGCGCAGCATGAAACCGCGCATCGCGCGTGCGGTGGAACTACGGAGGAACACATGTTTGCAGAAGATGCTGACGGCGTCGAAAAACGCAACCCGGGCCCGATTCTCGTATTGCTGGGCGCGTTGCTGATCGGCGGATACTTCGCGGTGCAGTACGCGCCGCAATGGGTCGCCGGCGTCACGCAGGGTGTGCCTGCACTTGGTATCGATTCGACGTTGCTGCAAAAGCTGCTGGGCGGCGCGGTGGTGATCGCGGCACTGGTTGCCAATTGCTATCTGCTGCTGCGGTTGTCGTTGCGTTTGCAGATTACCGTCGTGTGGTGCGAACTCGCGCTGCTCGTCGTGCTCTTTTTCTCAACGTTCAATCTGAGCTTCGAATTCATCGAGCGCAAGATCGGCTACCTGATTCTGCAGGGCGCGACCACGACGCTGTACATCTCGGCGATTTCGATAGCGCTTGCGTTCGTGCTCGCATTGATCGGCGCCTTGGCGAAGCTCTCGTCGAACGGCATCGCAATCGGCATTGCGACGTTCTATACGTCGCTGTTTCGCGGCCTGCCGCTTCTGATGCAGATCTTCATTCTGTATCTCGGCCTGCCGCAGCTCGGCTATATCGTCAATCCGATTCCGGCGGGCGTGGCAGCGCTCTCGCTCTGCTATGGCGCGTATATGACGGAAATTTTTCGCGCCGGCATTCAAAGCATTCCTAAAGGACAGTGGGATGCGGCTCGCGCGCTCGGTCTCAGTCACAGCATGATGATGCGGCTCGTGATTCTGCCGCAGGCATTGCGGGTCATCATTCCGCCCACCGGCAACCAGTTCATTGCGATGCTGAAAGATAGCTCGCTGGTCTCGGTCGTCGGCGTGTGGGAGTTGACCTACGTCGCGACCACGGAAGGGCAGCGCGAATTCCGCCACATGGAAATGCTGATTAGCGCGTCGGTGATTTACTGGCTGCTGTCCATGGTGCTCGAAGTGATCCAGTCGCGGATCGAGCGCCGCTTCAGGAAATCCACGCGATGACTTCATTCGCCGACACCTACGGAAATAGCACGATGGAAGCCACCGTGAGCATGGAGAAGCCGGTGCTTGCCGCGAGTCGGCCGGCTGTCGCGCTGGAGCGCGTGAACAAATGGTACGGCTCGATCCAGGTGCTGCGCGACGTCAGCATGAACGTCGCACCAGGCGAGCGAGTCGTCATTCTCGGGCCATCGGGTTCGGGTAAGTCGACGCTGATTCGCTGCATCAATCGGCTCGAGCGTCATCAGCAGGGGCGCATTCTCGTCGATAACGTCGAAGTCACGGACGACGTGCGCACGCTGCATGCGATCCGCCGGAAAGTAGGCATGGTGTTTCAGTCGTTCAATCTGTTTCCTCACCTGACCGTGCTCGAGAACTGCATGCTCGCGTCGACGCACGTGCGGCGCATCAGCAAGGCCGATGCGCAGGCGCTCGCGATGCACTACATCGAGCGCGTGCGCATTCCCGAACAGGCCCATAAATATCCGACTCAACTGTCGGGCGGCCAGCAGCAGCGCGTGGCGATCGCCCGCGCGCTGTGCATGGAGCCCGAGATCATGCTGTTCGACGAGCCGACTTCAGCGCTCGATCCCGAGATGATCAAGGAAGTACTCGAAACGATGATCGGTCTCGCCGACTCCGGCATGACGATGATTTGCGTGACCCACGAAATGGGCTTTGCGAGGCAGGTCGCCGACCGCGTGGTGTTTATGGATCGCGGAGAGATCATCGAGACCGGTACGCCGAAGGAAGTATTCGATCAGCCGCGCAGCGCACGCTTGAAGCAGTTCCTCTGTCAGGTCGTGAGGGCGGATTGAGTTGCCGCTCTGTTCGCGACCGTTCGTGACGATTTGCCGATCGTGATGATTCGGCAAGCCGAGCTGAAAAGGGCCCCCTGAGGCTGCCGTGATCGTATCGGATGAAAGCCGATTGCATGGGCAGTCTGTCACTTCTGTCAGTTTTGCGTTATTGTGCTGCACGGAAAATCATGAATCAGGAACCCCAGCCAGTCGGTTGGTCAGCAAAGAGGAGATGTGTTGTATGTCGTTCATGTTTCACAAGCTGTTGCCGGTTAGTGCCGCGGTTGTTGCATTCGCAGGTATGGTTGGCGTCGCGAATGCGGATCAGACCGTCAAGATCGGTCACGTCGGCCCGCTGACGGGCGGCTCCGCCCACCTCGGCAAGGACAACGAAAACGGCGCGCGCCTCGCGATCGAGGAAATCAATGCGAAGGGCCTCGTGATCGGCGGTCAGAAGGTCACACTCGTGCTCGACGCGCAGGACGACGCCGGCGATCCGCGCCAGGCGACCCAGGTTGCGCAGAAACTCGTCGACGACAAGGTCGTTGCGGTGGTCGGCCATCTGAATTCGGGCGCGTCGATTCCGGCATCGAAGATCTATAGCGATGCGGGCATCGTGCAGATTTCGCCCTCGTCGACGAACCCGGCGTATACGCAGCAGGGCTTCAAGACGACCTACCGCGTCGTTGCGACCGACGCGCAGCAAGGCCCGGCACTCGCGACATACGCCGCGAAGAGCCTGAATGTGAAGACCGTTGCGGTGGTCGACGATTCGACCGCATACGGCCAGGGTCTCGCGAACGAATTCGAAAAGACCGCGAAGGCGCTCGGCCTGAAGGTCGTTTCGCACGACGCGACCAACGACAAGGCGGTCGACTTCCGCGCGATTCTGACGAAGATCAAGGGCGAGAATCCCGACGCGATCATGTACGGCGGCATGGATGCCACCGGCGGTCCGTTCGCCAAGCAGGCGCGTCAACTGGGTCTGCGCGCGAAGATGCTGTCGGGCGACGGCGTTTGCACCGAAAGCCTCGCCGACCTCGCAGGCCCGGCCGCGGGCAACGTGGTGTGCTCGCAGGCAGGCATGGCGGTCGAGCGCATGAACGGCGGCGCGGAATTCGCGGCGAAGTACGCGAAGCGCTTCGGCCATCCGATCGAATTCGACGCACCGTTCACGTACGATGCGGTGTATATCGTCGTCGACGCAATGAAGCGCGCGAACTCGACCGATCCGGCAAAGGTTCTCGCGAAGGTTGCGGGCACCGACTACAAGGGTGTGACCGGCGAAACGAAGTTCGATGCGAAGGGTGACCTGCAGCACGGCGTCATCTCGCTGTACGACTACAAGGACGGCAAGAAGACGCTGCTCGACGTCGTGAAGATGTAAGAGCGATAAAGGCGGTAAAAGCACGAAAGGCCGATGAAGCACTGCTTCATCGGCCTTTTTCTTCAACGGAACTGGTGTGGATCAACCCAGGCCATTGCGCTTACAGCGCCTGCGCCACTTGTGCCACTTACGGCACGAGCCACAGCGCCACGGCGTAAATCACGAGCGACACCGCGAAAGTCACCGCCGTGTAGCCCATCACGCGTTGAATGCGGATGCCCGCAATCGCGACGATCGGCACGGCCCAGAACGGCTGCAGCATGTTCGACACGTTTTCGGCCATCGCCACGCCCATCGCCGTGCGCGGCACCGACGCGTGCAGGCTGATTGCCGCGGGCAGCACGAACGGACCCTGCACCGCCCAGTGGCCGCCGGCGCTCGGCACGAGCAGCGTGATGATGAGCGAGCTCAGATAGCTCCACAGCGGCAGCGTGACCGGCGAGGCAATCGTCACGAACGCCTTCGCGATCATCGACGCGAGACCCGTTCCCTTCATGATGCCCATGATCCCGCCGTACATCGGATATTGCAGCAGCATCGAGCCGGTCTGACGCGCGGCGCGGCGGATCGAATTCGCGTAGGCGATCGGCGTGCGCTGCAGCGCGAGTCCGATCATCAGGAAGATCAGGATCGTGTTGTTGATGTCGAGATCGAAGCCTTCCTTGTGCCACGTCATCGCGAGATAGCCGATGCCGAGCACGAGCAGCAGCAGCGTGCCGAGCATCGATTGTTCGAGGCGCGCCGCGAGCGATGATGCACCGCTCGCGCGGGCATGCGGATCGTCGCTCGGGGCGTCGGCGGCTGCCTCGCCGCTCTGACGAAACGCGACGACGTTCTCCGCTTTCGGATGCATCCTGATGAAGATCGCGGTCATCACGACCACGACGAGCACAGTCGGAACGAACACGAACGGCGCGAAGATGGTCTCACTGAGAGGCACCACATGGCCGGTCGCTTTCTCGACGAGATTCAACGCGTTGCCGTGCGACGCCTGCGAAAGCGCGATCGAACTCGACAACCCGCTGTTGCAGATCGACCAGGCCGAATAGCTGCCCGCGACGAGCCACGCGAAATCGACATCGACGCGCCGCGCGATTTCCCGCGACAGCAGCGCACCGACGATCAGACCCAGCCCCCAGTTGAGCCACGCCGCAACCGCGACGACCGGAAACACGAGCAGCGCGGCGCGCGTCGGCGTGTGCGCATGGGCCGCGAGCGCGCGCAGTCCGCGCTGCACGACGGGCGCTTCCGCAATCGCGTAGCCAGTCGCGAGGATCAGGATCATCTGCAGCGCGAAGCCCAGAATGCCGAACGTGCCGGTGTACCAGGAGTCGAGCAGCGTCGGCAGCGTGCCGGTCGGCGCGATCAGCAGCGCGAGCGCGGCGACGAAGAACGTCAGGCAGATCGACAGCACGAACGGGTCGGGCATGACCTGCTCGAAAACATAAACCAGGCCTCCGACGACGCCGCGTGAAGCGGCAGGCTGGGCGGCAGCGTGAGGGGAGGTGTCTCGCGTCATGTGTGTGACTCTGGATAATGCCCGGCAGCGGACAGGAGCGGTGCGCGGCGTGCCGGGTGGGGGGCGCGTGCCGATGGCAAGCTTTGCCTTACCTGGGTTGGGTGAGAAGGATTGGCGGGGATTTCCCGGGCATGAACCAGGGATTCGGCGCGGCGGGTCTCAAACGCGCTGAGGCGCGTGGAAGACCTCTGTTTCCTTTTCAATGTTCTTACAATGAACGATGTTTCGATAAACGAACAAGCCATTATTCTGCCGATGCGTTCGCACTGTCAAGAAAAGAGGCATTCGAGGCGAGCGTTCCAATCTCAGACTATCAGGTTTGCGATTCGCCGCGATCGAGCATCCGGTTGCGATTGCAGGAGTCGAAACGGTCAAATCCGTATGCGCATGATCGAATATACGCCCGGCTTCACGGCTTCGATCCATCATCCTGTGACACACTGCGGCGTGAATGTAAGCGTGGGTGTGAGCCCGCCGAAGGCGATAAGCATCTCGCCGCCGAGCTTCTCGCAATACGCGCGCCTTTCCCACTGAATTTCACCGGACGAGGCCCCAGACTATGGCAACTGTTTATCGCGGCATGGATCGGCCGACACTCGATGCCGCCTACAAGAACACCGAGGCCATCCCGAACTTTCCTGAAGTGCTCGCGGATTTTCAGGCGCGTAGCGCGAAACTGTATGAACGGGTGCCGGGCCGGCGCGATCTGCGTTACGGCGAGCGCGCTCGGGAGCGTTTCGACTGGCTCTCCTGCGGCAAAGCCGGTGCGCCCACGTTTATCTTCATTCACGGCGGCTACTGGCAGAACTGCGTGAAGGAGGACTTCGCATTCATCACCGATGGCCCGCTCGCCAAAGGCTTCAATGTCGTGCTGGCCGAATATACGCTCGCGCCGGAAGCCTCGATGACGCAGATCGTCGGCGAAATCGGCCGGCTGCTCGACCATCTGAAAGCGGATCCTGACGGGCTCGGCACAGCAGGCCAGCCTGTATGTTTGAGCGGCCACTCGGCCGGCGGTCATCTGACGGTGATGTATCGCGCGCATCCGCTCGTCACGAGTGCGTTGCCGATCAGCGCGCTGGTCGACCTCGAGCCGATCAGCCTGTCATGGCTCAACGACAAACTGCAATTGAGCAAGGACGAAATCGCCGCATACAGCCCGCTGCATCACATCGGCAAGGGCGTGCCGACCGTCGTCGCGGTGGGCGCCGCGGAATTGCCCGAACTCGTGCGCCAGTCCGACGAGTACGCGGCGGCGTGCGAGGCCGCCGGCGAGAAAGTCGCGCGCGTTCATCTGCCGGGGTGTACCCATTTCTCGACGCTCGACGATCTCGCTCGACCGGACGGGATTCTGCTGAGTGCGCTCGAACGGCTCGTTTAAGCATCAGTGCATCGGCGCATCGGCGCGCGGAGCCCAGCTTCGCTCGCCATCCATTAATATTTTTTTCAACCTAATAGCGCCGAAAAAATATATTGGACGTCTTACCGGCGCTCCTGCACTATTCGTTCCCAACGCAAGCAGCACCCCCCGGCGACCCCCACCGCCCGCGCGTCATCGGCATGCCAGCGCCGCCCGCTACGGCACGCTGGCTGGCACGCGCGCGATTCCAACCTGATAACAGCAATACCAGAGGACACAGATGCCCCACTATCGCTCACGCACCTCGACGCATGGCCGCAACATGGCCGGCGCCCGCGCTTTGTGGCGCGCCACCGGAATGAAAGACGACGATTTCGGCAAGCCCATTATCGCGGTGGTGAACTCGTTCACCCAGTTCGTGCCGGGCCATGTGCATCTGCGCGACCTCGGCGCGCTGGTCGCGAAGCAGATCGAAGCGGCTGGCGGCGTGGCGAAGGAATTCAACACGATCGCCGTCGACGACGGCATCGCGATGGGCCACGGCGGCATGCTGTATTCGTTGCCGTCGCGCGAACTGATCGCGGACTCGGTCGAGTACATGGTCAACGCGCATTGTGCCGACGCGATGGTTTGCATCTCCAACTGCGACAAGATCACCCCGGGCATGCTGATGGCCGCGATGCGCCTCAACATTCCGGTCGTGTTCGTCTCGGGCGGTCCGATGGAAGCGGGCAAGGTCAAGTCGCCGGCGGATGGCCAGGTGATCGCGAAGATCGACCTGATCGACGCGATGATCAAAGCCGCCGACCCGAAGATCAGCGACGCCGAAGTCGCCGAAGTCGAGCGCAGCGCGTGCCCGACCTGCGGCTCGTGCTCGGGCATGTTCACCGCGAACTCGATGAACTGTCTGACCGAGGCGATCGGCCTCGCCTTGCCGGGCAACGGCACGATCGTCGCGACGCACGCATGGCGCAAGGGGCTGTTCGAGCAGGCCGGCCGCCTGGTCGTCGATCTGTGCCGCCGCTACTATCAGGAAGACGACGCCTCGGTTCTGCCGCGCAGCATCGCGACGAAGAAAGCGTTCGAGAACGCCATGGCGCTCGACGTGGCGATGGGCGGCTCGACCAATACCGTGCTGCATTTGCTGGCCGCGGCGCAGGAAGCCGGCGTCGACTTCACGATGTCCGACATCGACCGCATCTCGCGCAAGGTGCCGTGCCTGTGCAAGGCTGCGCCCGCGACCGACAAATACCATATCGAAGACGTGCATCGCGCGGGCGGCATCATCGGTATTCTCGGCGAGCTTGCGCGCGCGGATCTGCTCGATCTGTCGTGCGGCAACGTGCATAGCGGCACGCTCGGCAACGCGATTGCGAAGTGGGACGTGAACGGCGGCGCGGGCGAGGAAGCGCAGAAGTTCTTCCGCGCGGCGCCGGGCGGCATTCCGACCACCGTTGCGTTCAGCCAGGAAGCCACCTTCGCGTCGCTCGATACGGACCGCAAGTCGGGCTGTATCCGCAGCAAGGCGGACGCGTATTCGAAGGACGGCGGCCTCGCCGTGCTGTACGGCAACCTCGCGCAGAACGGCTGCATCGTCAAGACTGCGGGTGTCGACGAATCGCAGTGGGTCTTCTCCGGACGCGCGCGCGTATTCGAAAGCCAGGACGACGCGGTCGACGCGATTCTCGGCGACCAGGTTGTCGCAGGCGACGTGGTTGTGATTCGCTACGAAGGTCCGAAGGGCGGCCCCGGCATGCAGGAAATGCTGTACCCGACGTCGTATCTGAAGTCGAAGGGTCTCGGCAAGACCTGCGCGCTGTTTACCGATGGCCGTTTCTCGGGTGGTTCGTCGGGCCTCGTGATCGGCCACGCTTCGCCGGAAGCAGCCGAAGGCGGCACGATCGGTCTGGTCGAAGACGGCGACACGATCGAGATCGACATCCCGCAGCGCAAGATGCATCTCGCGGTGTCGGACGAGGAACTCGCGCGCCGTCGCGCAGCGATGGAAGCACGCGGCGACAAGGCGTGGATGCCGGCGAACCGCGAACGCGTCGTGTCGCAGGCGCTGCAGGCGTATGCGGCGCTCGCGACTTCGGCGGATCGCGGCGCGGTGCGCGATATCTCGCAACTGAAGCGCAAGTAAGACGCTAGTCAGGCACTAACAGGCACTAACAGGCACTAACGAAGCGCAACGGCTCCGGCGCGGTGGCGCGGTCGGGGCCGCGTTGGCGCCGATGACCAACCGGTATGCGAGCGTCGCGTACCGGTTGTCGTTCTTCAGCTTCGCAGCGAAACGCTGCACTCAATAGCTCAAACCGAGCCACCGGCAGGCAACGCGCAATACATCGACAGAAAGATAATTTGCATTGCGATGTAATCGGGCCTCACGTCACGCGCGACATGCGCACCAGCCATTTCACTGCGTCGATTTTTCGCTCCTTGCGCACTTCGGGAATGGTGCTCTGCCGTACATAACGATCGGGCAAGGGCTGGCAGACTCTGGGCACAAGTCCAACGTGATAACCGCAATGACTCACGCCGCCAGCCATACGGGGAACCCGGCCCTGCATACCGACCGTCCGACGAGAATCGTGGCGCTCGACGGGCTGCGCGCCGTTGCCGTGCTGATGGTTTTTCTGCATCACTCGCTGCATGCGCCGTTCTTTTGGGGCGTCGATCTTTTCTTCGTCATCAGCGGCTTTCTGATTACCGGCATCCTGCTCGAGCGTAAAGCGCGCGGGCAGTCGTACTTCACGTATTTCTATGCGCGCAGGGTGCGGCGTATTCTGCCGCCTTTCGTGCTGTTGCTCGTGGTGTCGTCGCTACTGTTTGGCGTGGGCTGGATCGCGCACTGGCCGTGGTATGCATTTTTCGCCGTGAATATCGGCGCGACGTTCGGGCAGATGGGGCATGAGAGCCTCAGCATTCTGTGGTCGCTCTCCGTCGAAGAGCAGTTCTATCTGCTGTGGCCGTTCGTCGTGCTGCTTGCCAGCGAACGTGCGCTCATGTGGATTGCCGGTGCGGCGCTTTTCGTCGCGCCCTTGCTGCGTTTCATCGCGACGCCCTGGTTCGGCAGCTTCGAGCCCATTTATATGCTGACGCCGTTTCGCATGGACACGTTGTGCGCCGGTGCATTGCTGGCGGTGCTGGTGCGGCGTGACCCGGCTGTCATCAAGCGCCTTGCCGTGCCGGCGATCGTCGGCATCGTTGTCGCGCTTGGCGTGCTCGGCTATGTGAACCTCGCGATTCCGCGCTTCCGCTGGCTCAATCTGCCGTGGGGCAACGCGTTGCTCTATAGCGGCACACTCGTCGTGAGCGCTTCCATCGTGATTCTCGCGATGCAAAGCCAGGGGATCGTTCAGAAGGTGCTGCGCCATCCGGTGCTGGTCTATATCGGCACCATCAGCTATTCGTTCTATCTGATTCACACGACAGCACTCAGTGTCATGCTGAATCTGCCGATGAACCGGTTCCTTGCGATAGGGTTCGCGCTTGCACTGACGCTCGCGTATTCGAGTCTCAGTTGGGTCCTGCTCGAAAAACGCATGATCATGTCGGGTCGCGCTCGCGGCAAGGCGGCTGGACGCGCGGTTGCGGCTGCTTATCAGACTGAATGAGCAGACTGAATGAGCAGACTGAATGAGCAGGCTGAATGAGCAGGCTGAATGAGCAGGCTGAATGAGCAAGCCGAACAGTCTCGAATCCCGCGACGGTAAAAGCCTGCAGATGTTCCGCCAGGTCTTTTGCCGCCGCGTGACGTCCGAACTTATTTGACCGCCTGGATCTCGTCGGCGATCTGCTTCATTTGCGGGGTCTTTTCGTACTTGGCCCACACCGGCTGCATTGCCTTCACGAAAGCGGGACGGTCGATCTGCGACGCCGTGACGATCGTCGCGCCGCCCTTCGTGACCGTCTTCTGCGCCTCGGCTTCACGCGCGGTCCACAGCTTCTGGTAGTACGGCACCGAGTCGGC
>NZ_FXAT01000010.1 GCF_900177725.1 Paraburkholderia susongensis
CCGGTCGCTCACTCAACGTACTGACGATGGATTTCTGCCTGTCTCGCGACAGGCGAAAACCTTCCTCTAATACTTGGTGTGAGACTCTTGATACTTTCGCTTCAGCCAGCTCCCGAAAGAACCGGCCCGCATTCCGCATCAAGTGCCCACACTTATCGGCTGTAGGTTTTTAAAGATCGGTCACAACACCTGCGGTACCCACTATCCGGTACCGCTTCGTTTGCGTCGCTGCGTCTGCAGCGGAGAAGCGGAATTATGCAGTCTCTTCGTGGCGCCGTCAACAGGTTTCTGACAATCCGTCACCCCGTTCACGCCGCCAGAGCCCTGCCATGACTGGCTCTCCCGCTTCCCCATGCCCCGCTGTGCGGAGCACGAAAGAGCGGAATTCTAGCGGCCTCGAAGAGGGCTTGCAAGCGTTATTCGGGCCTGGATTGAGCGCATCAGAATCGGCGCAAGAAGATCGACGCCGGCCATGCTGGCGCAGTGAGCCTGAGTCGCGCATCGCGCTCCGCATTTATCCCACACACCCCAACTCAAACAGCCACATGTCTGCACATCACGCGTTCAACCAGCTTCAGATAGTGCTCAAGATCAGGTGTCGCACGATCCTTTAATTTTGCGCGGTCATCCCATCTACGCAGACGCAACGCATCCTCCGCGTACGGCTTTTGCAGGAACGCCTCCGCTTCCTCCTTACTGAAGATGCCGCCCTGCAACTCCAGACTGCGCACCGAATCGGCGGAAAGTTGCCCGAAGTAAGTCGCGTCGATTGCGCAGAGGCAGCGCTTCGCGTCGACGTGCAGGCGAATCGGCTCCAGCACCGCATCCGATAACACCGGTCGCAAGAACGGCAGCGCGAAATACTGATGCAGATCGTCGATGCCTCGCTGTGTCGGCGTTTCGCCTCGCAGATTGAGCAGATGCCCGAGGTCGTGCAAAAACGCCGCGGCGACCAGTTCATCGCTCGCACTCTCCTCCTCGGCCAGCGCGCCGCTCTGTAACGCATGCTCGAGTTGCGTCACCGGCTCACCGCTATACGCGAGGTGGCCATGTCGCTCGAACAGCGAACGGATATCGTCCAGACTCAATGCCACCTTGTTACCCCCACGGTAATGAAAACGTCTTCAGATTGATAACGCTCTTCATCGCTTCCTGAATGCCTTCCTTGTCGCCGTGCCCCGAATCCTCGAGGCCGCCGAACGGCGCCGGCTCGATCCGATAACCCGGCATTTCTCACACGCTGACCGTCCCCACGCTTTCCGCACGGAACGCCCAATGGTCCCGCAGCGCCATGTTCACGATGGCGACACGCGGTTCAGCGCGACGTCGAAGATATCGAAGTTGCGCAGCCGTTTGCCTTCATTGCCGCCACTCCCTGCACCCAAAAGCTGAACGCGCCGGTTGAACAGCAGCGGCACCTCCTGTTCCGAAATCCCGCCGTGCGAGCGCAACGGCACGGTCAGGCCGGACAGGTCGTGCTCGTCGCGCCGCGTGCCGAGCACGACATGCTTCGCGCCGATCACGACGATGTCGCCGATGCGGTCTTCAGGCAGTTCGAAGCGCGCGCACGCAGCACGCCGCTCGAGTACGACCTCGACTCCCGGCAGACGGCCAATGCGGTCGATGACCCACGCGGCGTCGACATCCCGCGGCAGATAAACCGTCGCGAACGAACCGAGCGCGCCGTGATGAACCACGTACGGATCAGTGATCGGCAGAATCACGCGCGCCGTGCTCACGTCGAGCCAGTCGTCGAGCACGTCCTGCAGATAGATCACGTTCGGCTCGCCGGTTTGCGGATCGTGCTTCGCGTTCATGCCGTGGTCGGCGGTGAGGCCGATCACCCAGCCGAGCGCGTCGAGCTGCGCGAGATAGCCGTCCATCATCGCGTAGAACGCGTTCGCGCCTTCGGTGCCGGGCGCCCATTTGTGCTGGATGTAGTCGGTGGTCGACAGATACATGAGGTCGAGCTTGCGCGTCTGCGCGAGCCGCAGGCCGGCCGCGAACACGAATTCGGAAAGCGCGGCGCTGTACACGTCGGGCAATGGCAGGCCGACCAGATCGAGCACGCCGTCGATGCCGTTTTCCTCGCGCGTCACCTTGTCGGCTTTTTCCGCCGAGAAGCAGATGCCCTTCAACTGCCAGCCGAGCAGGCCGCGCAGCTTGTCCTTCGCGGTGACGACGGCCACCGCGGCGCCCGCATCGGCGGCAGCCGCGAGCAGCGTGCCGGTGCGCAGGTAGACGGGGTCGTTCATCATCACTGCCGCGCCCGCGCCGCCGTTCGCGGCCGGGTCCCAGAAGTAGTTGCCGCAGATGCCGTGCACGGACGGCGGCACGCCGCATACGATCGACAGGTTATTCGGGTTCGTGAACGATGGAATCACGCAGTCGCCGCGGAAGGCCGCGCCGCCTTCGAGCATCGAGCCGATGAACGGCGCGGCGCCGGCCGCGACCGCGGCCTCCAGATACGCGAACTCGCAGCCGTCGACGCACACGACGACGGTCGGTTGCGAGGGTAGCCGGTAGTGGCGGCCGTTGACTTCGATCGTACGTTGGTCGGGGTGTGTCATTACTGGGTTTCCCATCACTGGGGTTGTCATTGCCGGTTGTCGTTGCTACTTCGTCGTTTCCGCTTCGTCGTCACCTTCCGCGCGTGCCGCGCACGCACGCGGCCGCCGCGACCCGCTCCGCTCCCGCCGCCTCGCCAGACTCACACGCCACATGCGCGCGCTGCTGTCCGCCATTCACATGCGCATGCATCAGCGCAGCGGCTTGCTCGGCGTCGCGCGACGCGAGCGCGGTCAGAATCGCGCGATGCTCGGCAAGCGAGCGCTCCATCGCGTCGGCTCGCACCACGAGCGCGGCACGGCGAAAGAGGCTCAACTCGCTGACCAGCCGTCGATACGTCTCGTACAGCTTCGTGTTGCCCGCCGCCGCCACGATTGCATCGTGAAACGCGACGTTCGCACGCGCATACGCATCGTGATCCTGCAGCGCAAGCGCGGCACGCATCGCGTCGAGCCAGTCGCGCAGCACCGCGAGCTTGCCCGCATCGATGCGCGCGGCGAGCATCCGGCACGCCGCCTCTTCGAGCACCGCGCGCACCGCGTAAATCTCGTCCGCCTCCGCGAGCGACACCGTCCGCACGAACACGCCGCGGTTTTTCTCGGTGCGCACGAGCCCGGCCTGTTCGAGCGCGCGAAACGCCTCGCGAACCGGTCCGCGCGACACCTGCAGCCGCGCCGCCCAGTCGGCTTCGTTGAGCTTGTCGCCCGGGGCAAGCGTGCCATCGACGATATGCCGCTCGATCTCGTCGCGAACCAGCGTCGTCAGCGAATGCCGGCGCACGACCTCGATCTGATCGACGGAAGCAGAGTGCATATATTCGGTCATTTTGACAAATTTTGCCACATCGACATCGATGCGCACCGGTTGGTGCGCCGCGTGCGCGCGTCCGTCAGATCGCGGATGTGCCGGCCCGGTCAGTCGAGTCAGTCGATCCGGCGGCGGGGAGCACGCGCCGCGATCAGCAGCAGCGCGACCAGCGAGACCAGCAGCAGGATCAGCGACAGCGCGGAAGCCGGCAGGTAATAGCCGCGTTCCACCTGCCCGACCACGACGATCGGCACCGTCGCGAAGCCCGGTGGATACACCGTCAGCGTCGCACCGAGTTCGCCGAGCGAGAGCGCGAAGCCGAGCGCGAGGCTCGCGCGGATCGCCGGCACGAGTTGCGGCAGCACGACGCGGCGCAGCACCATCGACGGTGGCGCACCAAGGCTCGCGGCGGCCTCGCGCAGCACGGTCAGCTCCGGGCGCAACGCGGCGGCGGCGCACCGGTAGCAGAACGGCAGCACCAGCGCGAGCTGCACGAACACGACGATCGCCGCCGAGCTGGACAGATCGATCGGCCGCTTGTGATACGCGATCAGCACTGCGAGCCCGAGCACCACGCTCGGCACGCCGTTGGGCATCATCGCGATCGTATCGACGACCGCGCCGAGGCCGCGCCGGTCGCGTCCTTCGAGCGCGAGCGCCAGCCACAGCCCGAGCATCGTGCCGAGCACCGCGACGCCCATGCCGACTTCGAGGCTCGTGGTGAGCGCATCGAAGTCGCTCGAACCGAGGCGCTCGAACCAGCGCATGCTGAAGCCGTCGGGCAGGATCGTGCCCGACCAGTGCGAGGCGACGCTCGACAAAGCCACCACCAGCACCGGCAGCACGAACAGCCAGAAGCACAGCAGCGCGGCGAAGCCGAGAAAGAGGCTGCCCAGCAGGCGCGTGAGCAGACTGTGGCGCACCGGCCGCGCCTTCTTGTGCATGACCGGCAGCACGGTCGGGTCGAGTTCAACGGCCATGTCCCGCTCCTTTCACCTTGCGACGGTTGACCTGGCGGTACAACGCGTACAGCGACAACGACATCAGCAGCATCACGACCGCGCCGGCGGCGGCGGTCGGCAGATCGAGATCGACGGTGGCGGCGCTGTAGATCGCCACCGGCAGCGTAATCAGATGCGCGCTGCCGAGCACGAGCAGAATGCCGAATTCGTTCAACGTCAGCAGAAAGCACAGGATCGTGCCCGCTGCGATACCGGGCCACGCGAGCGGCAGGATCACCCTGAATGCGACCATCAGGCCGTTCGCGCCGAGGCTGCGCGCGGCTTCGATGAGCCGCCGGTCGAGCAGCGCGAACGAAGCCAGCGTCGGACGCACGACGAACGGCGTATAGAACACCACTTCCGCGAGAATCACGCCGCCGATGCCGAACAGGAAATCGAGCGGCGGCGCCTGCAGATTGAAGAGCCGCTGCAACCCGATGCTGACCGAGCCCTGCGAGCCGTACAGAAAGATCAGCGTGAACGCGACGAGAAACGACGGAAACGCGACGAACAGTTCGAGAAAGCGCGTGACCATGCGCGCGCCGGGAAACGGCTTGAAGAACAGCAGCGACGCGAGCGCCACGCCGAGCAGCGAAGCCAGGCCCGCGCTCGCGAACAGGATGCCGAGCGTCGTGCCGATCACGCCGCGCGTTTCGGGATTGCCGAAAAAGGTCGAATACGCGTGGATAGAAGGGCCGTGCGCGCCGGTCAGGCTCAGCATCACGAGCCGCACGAGCGGATAGATCACGAGCGGGCCGAGCACCACCACCGCGATGAACAGCAGATGCCATTGCGCGACGCGCTCGCGCCGCTTCACCGCGGCCGTGTGCGCGGCGGCGCTCGCGAGACGGCGCGCGGCGGCAGCGGCGTCGCTCGGGGCGCCGAGCGGATTGGACGTATCAGGGCTTGATAAGGACGACATCGTCAGCCTCGTAACGCAGGGAAACACGCGCGCCCTTCTCCGGCGTCATGCCGTGGCCGCGCTGCATCGTGACGAGCACGGGGTCGTTCGGCAGCGCATCGAGCACGACCGACACCGACAAGGCCGCGCCATACCATTCGACCGATGCGATCACGCCGTGCAACTGCCCTTCGCCGAGCGGCACGATGCGCAGCGTCTCCGGCCGCAGACAGGCAACCCGCTCGCGCTCGTTGTGGCGCGCGTCGTCCATGCCGAACGCGACCTGCGGCGGCAGCAGATTGGCCGCGCCGAGATAACGCGCGACGAAACCATCGGCCGGTGTGTCATACAACTGCTGCGGCGTGCCGAGTTGCGCGATGCGGCCTTCGCGCATCAGCAGTGTGCGGTCGGACAGCACGAGCGCGTCGTCCTGATCGTGCGTCACGCAGACGATCGTCAGATTCGGCAGGCGCTCATGTAGCGCCTTCAGTTCGGAGCGCACCGACGCGCGCAGATTGGCGTCGAGCGCGGAGAGCGGTTCGTCGAGCAGCAGCACATCGGGCTCGATCACGAGCGCGCGGGCCAGCGCCACGCGCTGCTGCATGCCGCCCGACAGTTGCGCGGGCATCACGTGACCGGCGTCGCCGAGTTGCACGAGCTTGAGCGCATCGGCGACGCGGCGCGCCACGTCGCGCGCGGGAATACGGCGCGCGCGCAGACCGAACGCGACGTTCTCGAATACCGACAGATGCGGAAACAGCGCATAGCTCTGGAACAGCAGGCCGAGATTGCGCTTGTGCGGCGGCACGTGCGTGAGATCGTGGCCGGCCACGGTCAGCGTGCCGGCGAGGCCGTCCGCTTCGATGAAGCCCGCGATAAAACGCAGCAAGGTCGTCTTGCCGCAACCGCTGCGGCCGAGCACGGTGAGCAACTCGCCGCGCTGGATGGTCAAGGACAGATCGTCGAGCACCGTGCGCGCGCCGAAGCGCACCGTCAGGTGATCGATCTGCACGCCGCCGGGTGCGTCCGAACGCGCGGCGTCGAGCGCATCCAGTGAAGCGCCAGGCGCGTTTGGGTGAGCGAGACTGGCCGTATTCACCGGGGTCATCCTCCAACAAAATTAAAGCTGATGCGGCACTGCGCGGGATCGGCTCGAAAGAGCCGCCTGAGGAACCGGCTTGAATGGCCGGCCCGAGGGATCGGCCTGGGTAGCCGGCCCGAACGACCGGCTCAAGTAGCTGGCCCGAGCCGTCGGGCTTGCCCCGGCTCCCGCGATAGAACGCCGCCTGAATCCATGCAAGTCCAGCCGCGACTTACTTCGGCTTGACCACTTCGATCTGCTTGCCCGACGAGCCGATCACGTCGTTCTTCCAGCGCGCGGTCCAGTCGGCCTTCTTCGCCATCACCTGGTTCCAGTCGACCGGAATCAGCTTCACGCCCGTGATCGCCTGCTTGACCACCTCGCCGTTCTTGCCCGCGAGCGGCACGTCGCTGCGGCCCGGAATGCCGAAGATGTCCGGCACCTTCGACTGCACTTCCGTCGACATCAGGTAATCGATCAGCTTCTTGCCTTCCGCCTGGTTCGGGCCATTCTTGATCAGCGCGATCGCGTACGGCAGCTGGAACGTGGTCGGCTGGCCGCCGGGCGCTGCGGCGAGGAACACCGGCTTGAGCGACAGGCCGCCGTTGGCCGCGTCGTCGAGGTCCATCTGCAGATCGCCGTTGGCGACCGCGATTTCGTTACGCGAGAGCAGCACGTCGAGATAGCCCGTGCCCTTGGTGTGGAACTTGGCGCTCTGCTCGAGCTTCTTCAGATAGTCGAATGCCTTGTCTTCGCCCATCAGCGACGAGGTCAGGATGATCACCGCCATACCGTCGCCCGCCGTTGCCGGATTCGAGTAGGCGATCTTGCCGCTGAAGTCGGGGTGCAGCAGGTCCGCGAAAGTCTTCGGCTGGTTCTTCGTGACGTCGGGGTTGATCGCGAACGAGAAGTAGTTGTTCACGAAGGTCGCCCACGCGCCATCCGGTGCCTTCGCGATGGTCGGCACGTTCTTGTAGTTGGCGCTCTGGTACGCCTGCAGCAAACCGCTCTGGTCGGCCTGCTGGATGAACGGCGGCAGCGTGACGAGCACGTCGGCCTTCGGCTGATCCTTCTCGATGGTCGCGCGGTTCACGACTTCGCCGCTGCCCGCCGTGACGATATTGACCTTCACGCCTTCCTTCTTTTCGAAGGCCGGCAGCACGTCCTTGTAGAGATTTTCGAGGCCGTCGGCGGTGTACAGCACCACGGCGTCAGCCGCATGGGCCTCCATCGCCGTGCCGAACGCTGCGGCGGCGACGAGCGCCGGCAGCAGTTTGCGCGCGAGGCCGGCCGCGGCGTGAAGGGAATTCGTCTTTTTCATGTCGCTTTCTCCGAAAGGCAAAAAACCAGACGGTCGGGATAACCCATACCTGTAGTGTTTGAACGGCGGCTCGCGCCGCGCCGCTTGTGTGTTGCCCGCAGCCGTTGCCGCGCCGGTCTCCGTGGATTGCAGATTGCCGACAACTTTGCTGCTTCTCGTCCAGCCTGACTGACAGCTTACCTACGACACTCGCGCTGTCGCCATGCCTGAACGGGCATGGCAAGAATCACAGGTTTCGATGACAGCGCCGTGACTATTCTGTCGAATTCCAAAAAACGACACAATTCGCCAAATTAAACCAAATGACAAAAGCCACCGCGCGGCTGGAACGCAAGGTTCCGGGCATCGATCCCGTCTGGATCGTACATGGCGAAAATGACGATGTATGCAGCGCGGATCGAGGAAATTCCGTTGGGCGGGCCGTTGGCCGCGGTGCTCGCTGGTACGCGGTTCGCGCGGCGCGCTTGCCGTACTCGCGGCGCTCGCGTCGCTTGCGGCGTGCGGGGGCCGGACAAAGCCGCGTATTGTGCACGGCCGCTCGAGATCTTGCAGCGAAACGGGAGGCTTTTTATCGAGATTTTGGCGGGCGGGGAATGGGTTGGAAATGAGCTGCCGGGATTGAGCTGACAGCTCTGCCGAGCGCGAAGCAACCAGCCCCGCACGCGCGCTCAAGCGATCAGAATCTCCGGCCCGTGCGCCGCGATCGCCTTGCCGAGCGTGTGCTCCGGCGCCAGTTCGGTCACCAGATAACGCGCCGACTCGATGCCGTTGATGCGCACCGGCGTCACGCGCCCGAACTTCGAATGGTCGGCGACGATCACCACCATGTCGGCTGCCGCGATCATGCGGCTGCGCACCTCGGCGGCCAGGCGGCTGTAGTCGGTCAGATAGCCGTCGGGCGAAATCCCGCCCGCGCCGATGAACGCGAAGTCCGCGTGGTACTGCGTAAGCTGCTGGACCGTGTCGAGGCCGAAGGTCGCGTCCTCGATATCGGATAGCTCGCCGCCGAGCAACGTGACGCGGTTGTCGTTGCGCCGGCCGAGCAGCAGCGCGATGCGCCAGTCGTTCGTGTAGACGGTCAGCCGGTGCCGGTCGAGCAGCGCGCGCGCCACCGCCTGCGTGGTGCTGCCCGAGTCGACGATCAGCGATGCGCCGTCCGGCACGAACTCGGCCGCGCGCTCGCCGATCGCGCGCTTCGCGCCGGCATTCTCGGTTTCGCGTGTATCGAGGTCGGGCTCGCGCCGCTCATTCGACAGCGCGCCGCCGTGCGTCGTCGCGAGCAGACCGCGGCCGGCCAGCGCGTTGAGGTCGCGCCGGATCGTCTCGCGCGATACGTTCAGTTCGCGCACCAGCTCGGCGACCGAAAGCGCGCCGTTTTTTGCGACTTGCGCGAGGATGTATTGGTGTCGTTGTTCTGCGAGCATCGGTGAAGGGCCGCACGCGGCGCGCCTGAGTTGCGTCGTGGATCGGGAAAGGCGGGGGTATTGTATTACGCGTCGTTGCTGTCGTTGCTGTAACACGCCAGCGGACACCACGACCTGCTAACCTTGACGCGCTGGGCTCATCGAACCTGCGGCGTCACCCGCCGCCGTTGCCCGGCCGATGCCTCACGAACACCGCCTCGCCCGTCGACCGAACCGCCAATGCCGCCACTGTTCCGCCGTCTACTGCTGCTGTTCCATGCGCTGCGTTACGGCGCGCGCCTGATCTGGCTTGCCGCCCCGTCCGACCACAAGCTGCACTGGATGATCGAGCTGGTCAGCCGCGTGCATGCGTCGGAGCGCAGCGGCGCGCAGTTGCACAGCGTACTGCCGGCGCTCGGGCCGCTCGCGAGCCGCTTCGCACAGACGCTCGCCGAGCGGCCCGAACTCGCCACCGGCACGCTGCACGACGCAATCGACGCGATCGATCACATGGAAGAGCCGCTATCGCCGGCCGAGTCGGAAGCGGCATTGTCGCGTGCCTTCGGCCAGCCGCTCGCCGGGCTGTTCAGCGCGGTCGACCTCGTGCCGGTGAAGAGCGGCTTTGCCGAGCAGACCCATTTCGCGCGGCTCGCAACGCCGCTCAAAGGTCATCGCGAGGTGGCGATCAAACTGGTGCGCGTGCAGCAGTTGCAGCAGATCGGCGACGAACTCGCGCTGCTGCGCTGGGTCGCGCGCTGGCTCGAAAAACTGTCCCGCACCGCAAGCCGCCTGCAACTGCGCGCGCTCGCGCAGACCTTCACCGACGACATCCTGCGCCGCTTCGATCTGCGCGCAGAAGCCGCAAACCTGAGCCAGACCGGCCACCATTTCGACGGCGACAAGCGCATCGCCGTGCCCGACGTGATCTGGGATCTGTGCACCGACCACACGCTGACGATGCAGCGCATCAACACGCTGCCGGCGAGCGACCTGCCCGGCTTGCATGCGCATCACATCAAGCTCGCGCGGCTCGCCGCGCAGATCGTCGAAGTGGTCACCGAGCAGGCGTTCGAGCACGGCTTCTTTCACGCGACGCTCGACGCGCGGCGCGTACGCGTGAGCATCGAGCCCGACACGCTCGGGCGCCTCGTGCTCGCGGAATTTTCGATCATGTCGACGCTCTCGAGCGACGAGCGCGAGTTCTTCGTGCATGGCGCGACCGCGCTCTTCGACCAGGACTACGGGCGGCTTGCCGACATGCATCGCAACGCCGGGCACGTGCCGCATGACACGCGCGCGGAAGTGCTCGAAGCCGAGTTGCGCACCCGCGCCGAAGCGCACTTCGCGGCCGCGCCGGAAGACCGCTCGGCGGGCTCGCTGTTTCATCATCTGCTGCACGGCGTGCTGCCGTTCGATGGTCACGTGCCCGGCCGGCTCGCCACCGCACAGCGCTCGTTCCAGCAGGCGGAGATGCTGGCGCGCGCGCTGCATCCGGGTGTCGATACATGGAACATCGCGCGCGGCGTGCTCGCCGATCTCGCACGGCGCGATATCGACCATCGCGGCTGGCTCAGACACATCTCGCATGAATTGCCGCATCTCGCGCATATGCTGCCGCGCGTGCCGCAACTGGCGGTGCGCTATCTCCAGCAGCAGCACGATCGCGCCCGCACGCCGCAGCAGAACGCGCAGCTGCTCGCGGATCTCGCCCGTGAATACCGGCGCACGCGCCAGCTGCTGTGGGGATGCGTGCTATGCGGCGGTGCGCTCGGTGCGGGGGCGATGTTGCTGATGTGGTGAAGTCCACTCCGCGCCGCACGTCAATCAATTGCAGCTTCGAACAAGACGCGCGTCACGTCTGACGACAAGATGGCGGCTTTTTCACGCCGTCCGCGTCAATGGCCGCCTCAATGCTCGCTTCCTTCATCGCTGCCGTCTTTGTCGTACTGTGGTCGACCGGCTTCGTGGTCGCTCGCGCGATCACGCCCTACGCCGACCCGAATCTCTTTCTGCTCGCCCGCTTCGGCGGCACGGCGCTCGTCTTCACGCTCGCCGCGCTCCTCTCCCGCGCGACGTGGCCACGCCGCAGCGATTTCGGCAAACACCTGGCCGCGGGGGCACTGCTGCAGGGTGTCTATCTCGGCGCTGGCTACTGGGCCGTCGCCCAAGGCCTGAGCGCGGGCGTCATGGCCTTGCTCGGCGCACTGCAACCGCTCGCGACCGCCGCCGTCGCCGCACCGCTCTTCGGCGAGCGGCTGTCGCGACGTGGCTGGGCCGGCATGGCGCTAGGCCTCGCCGGCGTCGTGCTGGTGCTTGCGCCGAAGCTCGCCGCGACGACCCCGCCAACGCATGGCAACGCGCCCGCGTGGCTCGTCGTGCTCGTGTCGATCGCCGCGGTCGCCTCGATCACGGCGGGGACGCTGTTCCAGAAGACCGCGCTCGCGAAAACCGATATTCGCAGCGCGAGCGCCGTGCAGAACGCCGGCGCGGCCATCGTCGCGGGGGTGCTGGCGCTTGCGCTCGGCGAGCATCGCTGGACCGCGTCGCCGACGCTGTGGGCATCGCTCGCGTGGGGCATCGTGATGCTCTCCGGCATCAGCGTCACGCTGCTCGTGTGGATGGTCAGACGCGGCGACGCGGCACGCGCGACCGCGCTGGTGTTTCTCGCGCCGCCGCTCGCCGCGCTCGAAGGTTATCTGGGGTTCGGCGAAACGCTGTTGCCGGTGCAGATCGCCGGGTTTGTCGTTGCGCTGGTGGGAGTGCTGCTGGCTCGGTCGTGAGATACGGTGCGGTGGGCAACTGAGACGGCGTGCCCGCACCTCAATCCGCCGTATCCGCATGAGCCGGCATCCGCGCGCGCGCACCCGCGCCCGGCGCGGGCGACCACGCCGGGCGCCCCTTGCGCTGCGAATCGACGACGACGATATAACGCCCCGCCCACGGCATGATCTGCCGATCGCTTTTCAGCACCCACAGCGATTTGCCCGAATCGACGAGCGCTGCGTATTCGGCGTCGAGAATGCCGTAGTGGTCGAGAAACGTATTGAGCGACGCGGGAATCCGCACGCAGCCCTTCGAATGGCGAATGCCGAGCAACGACTCGAGCCGGTCGGGGTCGGTTGCATGCATCTGGAAGCGCATCTGCGAGATGCCGCCCTTCCCCCAGCCGCGTTCGCC
Source organism: Paraburkholderia susongensis (assembly GCF_900177725.1). Classification (GTDB taxonomy): domain Bacteria; phylum Pseudomonadota; class Gammaproteobacteria; order Burkholderiales; family Burkholderiaceae; genus Paraburkholderia; species Paraburkholderia susongensis. The sequence continues at coordinate 12,260 of NZ_FXAT01000010.1, forward strand.
CTGCGCCCAGCCGAGGTCGAAGATGCGCATGTCGCGCCTGCCGTAGCCGCGAATATGGTTTTCGTTCTGCGTGCCCTCGGAGCGGAAATCCATGTTGTCGGGCGTATGTTCGAACACGCCGAGCGGCGTGATGAAGTGGTCGTACTCGCCGGGCCGTCCGGTCGACACCGGCGAGGCGCCGATCATCTGCCAGGGATCGGCCGGCACCGCGCGGAAATAGACGAAGAGCGCCTGCACGTTCACGTTGCGATCGACCAGCACGACGTACTCGCCCGACAGATTGCCGAGCGTCTGTTCGTCGAGCGCCGCCTCGAGCCGGTCGGCGTATGCGCGTTGCTCCGCGGCCGGCACCTTGAGCCGGCGTGTCACGTCGTGCGCGAACACGTCGCGCAGCAGGAACGCACGCTGCGGATCGACGACGCCGGCCGCGTCGGGCGCGGCAACCGCGGACGCGTTGATCGGGCCCAACGGCCGGTTTGCGGAATGCGCCGCCACGGCGGGCAGCGCCACGGTCTTCGCCGCCCCCGGCGCGGAGGCCGCTGCGTGACCCGGCGCCGCCATCGCTGCCGTGCCCGACAACGCGCACCACAATACGCACAGCAACGCCCACTCAGCCGCGCCGATGGCGCGCCTCAGGTTACGAACGCTGCGCGCGCCGCGAAGCGCGCGCAGCGCCATGTGTTGAAACGGCCGCCCCATCATTTCGCACCGACGAACCACCGGGGCCGATGTCAGACGCTCCAATCCAGGCTGGCCTGGCCGATCCGGGTAGTTCATCGCGTATCAGAGCAAACATGATTATTATTGATTGCCCGCCGGTTTACTGCAGCGCGCGGAACGACGATATTACTCAGCACATTACGGCCTGTCGATGAAAATACTGTCAATTTCCGAATCCCGCCGTAATCATTGATGATTTTCGGTAATTCACGTGTCAAGCAGAATTCCGCTAATACGTGATTTAAATCAAATAGCCGCAATAAAATCCTGAAACGATCGATCGGTTCATCCGGTAAAAAACCTTCCACGGCCGCCGCGGCGCGGCTCGATGTTTAACTGTTTTGCACGAGGAGTCGTAACAATCATGGTCCAACACGATCCAGCCACCCACCAGGCAAGCATCGCGGCCGAAATGCACGTCGCCGTGGAATTCGACGCCAGCGGTGAAATCGAGCGCCGGGTCGATTTTCTGGCGAACTACCTGCGCAGCAGCGGCCTGAAAACTTACGTGCTCGGCATTAGCGGGGGCGTCGACTCGACAACGGCCGGACGTCTCGCGCAACTCGCCGTCGAACGGTTGCGCACGAATAATTACAATGCGCAATTTGTCGCAATACGTCTGCCTTACGGCGAACAACGTGACGAGGCGGATGCGCAGCAGGCATTACGCTTCATTCGCGCCGACGAAAATCTCGCAATCGATATCAAACCCGCCGCGGACGCAATGCTCGCATCGCTCGATAAAAGCCGCGTGTCATTCAACGACGAATCGCATCGGGATTTCGTGCACGGCAATATCAAAGCGCGGCAGCGCATGATCGCGCAATACGCGGTGGCCGGCGCGCGGAGCGGCGTCGTAATCGGCACGGACCACGCCGCCGAATCGCTGATGGGGTTTTTCACGAAGTTCGGCGACGGCGGCGCCGACGTGCTGCCGCTCGCCGGGCTGAACAAACGCCGCGTGCGCGCGGTCGCGAAGGCGCTGGGCGCGCCCGAGGCGCTCGCGCACAAGGTGCCGACCGCCGACCTCGAAATGCTGCGCCCGCTTCGCCCCGACGAAGACGCGTACGGCATACCGTACGACACGATCGACGACTTCCTCGAAGGCAAACCGGTCAGCGATGCCGCACGCGCCGTGATCCTGCGATTCTACGAGGCAACGCGTCACAAGCGGGCGCTGCCGTACACGCCATTCGACTGGCCGGCGCGGGCTGATTAAAACCTGAAAAGCGTGAGGAGAGACGACGAGCGGGCGGCTGAAATACCGCGGTAGAAACGCAATGCGCGCGCGGTGCTTCGCGCATGCCCGCTGCCGCTCATTGCGCGGCGGGCGGTTCGTCGCTGAACAAATCGGCGCTCGCTTCGAGCGGCTGGCCGCCCAGATGCCGGCCATGGATCTGCCGCGCGATCACGTCGCCGACATACGGCACGTCGGCGTCCAGTTCGACCGTCGCATAGGCGCCCGGTGTGCCGGCGCCCACCACCTCGACGTTTTTCGCGTAATGCCCCAATTCGTGTTTGAGGAATTCCCGCACTTCCTGCTCGCTGCATGATTCGGCGATATTGCGCACGGTCAGGTTCATGCGGCCTACCCTCGACGCGCGTCGCGGCCTGCCTGACGATCCGCGCTTTCGCTGCGCACCGGCCGCAGCGCAGCGCGCTGTTTCGCCTGAGTGGCGGCGAGTTCACGGATCACGGCCGCGCCGGCAACGCCCAAAGCGAGCAATGACAGATAGAGGGCCATTATTCAAATCTCCTCGGCGAATCTCGTTCTGTTGTGTGGAGCCATCTGCGACACGGAAAGCGCTGTGAGACGGGGTCACGGCAATGTCACACCGGAGTCGCAGGAAACGGCGAAACGTCTTCGTCAATGCACTGTACCTGAATAAGCCGCGTCAACAATAGAAAAACAACGGCTCATTCAGTACAGCGCTTGCCTGGCCAGCGCGGCCGCCGCTCATCGCGGCGTCAAGCGCCAAGTTCCATGGCCCGGCGCGGAGCGCGTCGCCGCTGGCGTCCTGCGGGGACTGGCGCAAAAGGCGGGCTGATCGAGCGGATCAGTCCGCCGCTTGCACGTTCGACGCGCTCACCCACCACGCATTCTTGCCCTGCGGCAGCCGGATCAGCACCGCGGACGGATCGTCGACGCCGTCATCGGTGATCTGGCACACGGGCAGGCCATCGGGCAAGTGCTTCACTTCGCCCGCCGCCTGGAACAACGCGACGCGCTGCGCGCTCAGCGGACGCAGTTGCCGGTACACGTCGAAGCTGATCGCCGCCGGCACGTCGCCGCGAATCACGAGCGAATCGGCGCTCGCGCAATGCGCGGGCGGGGCAGCCAAGGCGGCGCTGCTGCCGCACAGGCAGCCGATGGTCAGTGCCACGGCGGCTAGACGGGAATGGGTCATGGTGTTTCTCCGAAAAAATGGGAATAGCGAATTGCGAACTTTCGACAGCGGCGACGACGCGCACGCACACATGCAAGGCCGATTCTCGCGAGCGCGCGCGCAAGGGAACGAATCGATCCGGGCGGCGGGACGCGCGCGCGGCTTCGAACGACGCGCTCAACGCGCGCGCTCGCGCTCCTCGCCTCGCCGGCCGTCGCTTGCGCCGGTGTTATCGTCTCCGGTTGCGAGATCGAGCCGGCTCACGTCACAGGTCGTCCGGCCGAAACCCGAATAAACCGCGGACCAGTTGCCGACGATCGCCGCTTGCGCCTGCGCGAGACTCAGCTTGCCTTCGCAGACGCAGTGCTTGAGCATGACCACCGCGCGCGCCTTGCGGCGCTCGCCCTGCGGGCCAGCCCACGGTAGAAGATCGAGATTGGCGGGCGAGTCCGGCGAGCCGCCAAGCAGGATCGGCACGCGCCGGTCGAGCGCGAACGCGGCGCTGTCGTCCGCATCGATGCCGCGCGCGGCCAGCATGCGATCCCTGTGCGCCATCAGTTCGTCGAAGGGCGGCGCGACCGTGTCCGCGTAACCGGGACGGCAAATCGTTTCGCCGACCGATTGCTGCGTGACGCGTTCGTCGAGCATCGTGCTGTTCTGCGCGGCGGCGGCGCCGACGCGCAACGCAAGGAGCGCGGTCACGCCGAGCAGCAGCGCACGCCGCGCCCTCCGGGCGGGGCGGGTGAAATCGTTCGCGCGCGCGGGCGCCGGCGCGTTGGCCTTGCCGTTGCTGCGGGTTACGTCGCGAAAAAGGCGGGTGCGACGCGTGTCTGCCATGCCTGCATTCATTCGTCGGCGCGCCGGCTGAGGCGCGCGGTAGTTCAATTCGCGGGGCAATTAAAACACATTCAATATGCTTACGTACAAAAGCCGGGCTCGGGCGTGATGCGCGGGGTGGGATAACAGGCTCATGAAATACGCATTAGCGGACTGCCGCGCCGGCTGGAAAGTGCCTTCCATTGCAGACCCGCGCGGCAGGCGGACGAAGGTAGAAGCTTGTGCGCAAGCGCGAGGTGCGAGGTGCGAGGTGCGAGCCAGCATGATGGCGACGGCGGCGCCACTACCCAAACGCGCCGCCCGTCTGCGCCTCTCGATCTTCACGACGAGTGTTTCACCCCTGCGCCTTTTCTCCCGCGTCGACGCACAGCGCCTGAGCTCGCCACTACTTCGCCACCCGCGCCTGCAACGCGCGAATCCGGCCGAGCGCCTGCACATTGGACACCGTGTCCTCGTACATATGCGCGAGATCGGCCTTGAGCGCAGTGCGAGATCCGCCGTCGAGATAGACCATGTGCCCCGACGGATAGAACCGCGCGGACAGATTCTGCCGCACCTGCTGACTGAGCAGCGGCATCTGCTGGAGATCGAGCACGGTTTGGTAGAACGGCGTCACGAAGTCGAAAAAGCCGTTCGCCGACAGCACCTTCAGGTCGGGATTGAGCGCCATCACGGCCGCGAGGTCGCCGGCCGTGTACAGGATGATATTGCCCTTCGAGTCGACCCCTTTCTGCGCGCCGGTCGGATCGATATGGCTGAAATCCCAATACTTGAACGCCTGATCGTTGAGATCGGTGAACGACGAATTCGACGTGTACTTCAACTGCTCGTTCAGATACACGTTCCACATCGTCGTATAGACGCCGGTGACGGCGGTCATCGTCGGATCGTTGCCGCCCGAGTTCGGGTCGATCTTGCCGGCGATGCCGGTGTCGATCGCGGTCACGCGGCCGTCATACTCGCCGAGCGCGAGACCTTGCGCCTTGAGCAGCGTGGTCAGGAACAGCGAATTGCCGCGGCTGTCGTAGCCCGCGATATCGAGGCTCCACGCGAGCAGTGTCGTTTTGTCGATGCCCGTGTATTCGCTGAGTTTTTCGACGGTCGCCGAGTCGGTGGCCGGAAACTTGCGCAGCGCGGCCAGATAGTCGGTGCGCGCGAACTGCGCGACTTCTTCGGCGAACGCGCCAAGGTCGGCCGGCCGCGGCGCGACGCCGAGTTTCTTGTGATACCAGGCGTCCGAGGCCGCCGTGGGCAGCGCGCCGACCGGATTGCCGGCCTGCGTGTAGTCGAGAATCGACGATTGCAGCGTAATGCCGTTCAGGTCGACACCGTCCTCGTGCAGGCGATAGGCGAGCACGCAACTGCGCGCCGTGCCGTAGGATTCGCCGTACAGATACTTCGGCGAATTCCAGCGGTTGTTTTTCGTCAGAAAGCGCTTGATGAACTGCTTGAGCGAATCCGCGTCCTGATCGACGCCCCAGAAGTCGCGATTCTTCTTCGGCGCAATGGCCGCCGAATAGCCGGTGCCGACCGGATTGATGAAGACGAGGTCGCTCCTGTCGAGCAGACTGTCCGGATTGTCTTCCATCGAGTACGGCGCAGGCGGCGTGAAGCCCGGCATGGACGTCTTGATGCGGCGCGGCGCGAACGAGCCGAGCAGCACGAACACCGACGACGACCCCGGGCCACCGTTATAGAAGAACGTGACCGGCCGCGTTTCTTCCTTCTGGTTGTCCTGCGTGAACGCGACGTAGAACATTCGCGCTTCGGGCTGCGAGCTGCTCGGATCGACGATCACGAGATGCCCCGCCGTTGCCGTGTAATTGATCTTGTGGCCGCCGATCGTCATCGAATGATGTGTGATCGCGGCAGTCTCGGCTGTTTCGGTAACCGAATCGTCCGGCCCGTTACCGTAGGCGACCGGATCGAAGAGCGGCTGGTCGCCGCCCTGGATCTTGTGCGGCGTGCTGGTGGCGCCCGCCGCGCCTGCCGTGGCCGCGGCAGGCGCGTTGTGAGACGGATGCTGACTACCGGAAGCTGACTCTGTGTTCGTCATGATCGCTCCATGGGTTCGTTTTAATGCTGTGCGGCCCTGCTTGAAGTCTTCGCTTTACGTCCTCTCTTTACATCCTGGCTCTGCATCCGCTACCTGCGGTATGCCGTATGTCGCAGACTGCTGTTGACCAGACTGTTGCTGACTATAGTGCGCCCGCCACCTTCTGACCAATCGGACTGCCCAGTCCCGTGCAAGCGTCCCAGCCCGCCGATGCGGCGAAGCTGCCGTTGTTGCCCTGGGTGATGTCGTTGCACACGCCCTGCGCCTTGTAGAGCTTCGCATTGACGAAGCCGACCGGCTGCCCCTTCGCCGCGTTGATGCGCGCGATCAGCCCCGCCCACAGCGGCGCGACCGCGCTCGTGCCGCCGACCACGGTCTGCGTGCCGTCGATCAGCACGCTGTAGCCGGTGACCGGCGACGCATCGCCCGCCACGTCCGGCACGCCGCGCCCGCTCAGCGGCTCGCTGCCGCCGCCCGACAACGTCGCCGACAAGCCCTGCTGCCACGCAGGCACCGGAAACGCCCGGCTCACCCCGCCGCCGCTCGCGCCGCCCTGCTGGCCGTCGTTCCATACCACCTCGCGCGTAATCGACGAGCCCGACGCCGTGAGGCTCGTGCCGCCGCATGCGAGCACGTACGGGCTCGATGCCGGGAAGTCGACCTGATCGCCGCCACCCGAGCCGTCGCTCGAACCGCTGTCGCCCGACGCCGCGCAGATCGTCACGCCGAGCGCCGCCGCCGATTGCAGGATACTGTTGAACGCCTGCATCGACTGGCTGGTCCAGACCGACTCCGGCGCGCCCCAACTGATCGAAATCACCGAGGGCTTGTTGACCGTGTCATGCACCGCGCGGCTCACCGCGTCGATAAAGCCCGCGTCGCTGTTCTGCGTGAAGTAGACGGCGATGGTCGAGCGCGGCACGATCGCGCCGACGATCTCAATGTCGAGCGTGACTTCGCCGTCCGGCCCATTCGGGTCGCCGCTCGGTTGATTGCCGCCTTGATCGACGCCAACCGATTTCACCGTCGGTGAGGCCACGCCGAGGCTCGCGAAATAAGCCTTGAGATCGGACGTGTTATAGCCGCCGCCGAGTTCGACGATGCCGACGCACTGGCCGTCGCCGTCGCCCTGCGGAAATTGGTAGAGCGCTGCAAGTTGCAGCGGCGTGAACGACGCCTGATGACCGCGCGCCGGCGCGAATGGCGGCCGGATGCGAAAGTGCGGCCGCGCCTGCGGCCGGTTGTCGAGCCCGAGCACCGCCTCGACGACGCCGTGCAGGTCGTCCGGCACGCTCACCGTGCCGGTGCGGCCGCGAAACTGCCCGGCCGTATGGTGCTGATAGTTCTCGAGCTTGACCTCGAACGCGCTCTGGAACTGCGCAATCGTGCCGCTCAGCAAGACCGAGCGCGCCGCCGGATCTTCGCGCGCGACCGTGAGCCCGTGCGCGGCGGCGAACGCCCTGACCTTCGCGATGTCGTCCGGCGCGGCGCCGTAGTCTTTTGCGAGCGCCTCGCGCGTGAGCGGCTTGACGCTCGGATCGCCGGCTTCGATCCGGCTCATCAATGCATCGAACTTCGCCTGCTGCCGGCGGCGCAGCATGACGAAAACCTCGATCCGTTCAGCCGGATCACATTGGCCGATAACCTTCGTGCCTTGCTCGATCGTTCGCTCGCTGCCTGGCAATGGGTGCTTATTGATCATGGTGTCGACTCTCCTGTTAGCGTGGCGGCACACGCGATCATGCACGACCGCGGCCTGGCGGCTCGCAAGCACGCCACGCGCCTGCACGCGCGCATTGCCGCGTTTGACTTCACGCAGCGACTTCACACAACGGCGGCAGGTTGTTCATCAAGGGCTTTGTCAAACCGTCCGACCAAAGCATTCGAACACAGTTCCGGGGTGCGCGGCAGTTAGCCGAATGGCTGATGCGCATCACGGACGCGTCGCGCTATGATGCTGGAGCGGCATTTCAGCCGTTCCATTGACTCGCGTGCCGCCTGCGCGCGATCGAGAAAATCAGAGGGACCCATGTCAATTTCGATGTATCAAGCATCACTGCCCGTGCTGATTCGCGGCCTGACGAACCTGCAGGCCATTCTGGGCAAAGCCGAAGCGCACGCCGCCGCGAAGCAGATCGAGCCCACCGTATTCACGAATGCCCGGCTCGCGCCGGACATGCTGCCGCTCGTACGTCAGGTCTATATCGCAAGCGACACCGCGAAGGGTTGCGCGGCGCGCCTCGCCGGTGTAGAAGCGCCGAAATTCGAAGACGTCGAACAGACTTTCGACGAATTGCAGGCCCGCCTTCAAAAGACGATCGATTATCTGAAGGAATTCAACGCGGCGCAGATCGACGGTTCGGAAAGCCGCACCATCACGCTGAAACTGCGGCCGGGTCCGGTCGAGTTCACGGGCCTGTCGTATCTGTTCGGTTTCGTGCTGCCGAATTTCTATTTCCACGTCACGACCGCCTACGACATTCTGCGTCACAACGGTGTCGAACTCGGCAAGCTCGACTATCTGGGCGGTATGCAGTAAAGGGCGCAGGCGGTTCGGGCTGCCGGGGTCTTCGGGGGCGGGTTTGCGCCGGCGATTCGCGGCGCGCGTCGTCGGGCTTCGCTCGTTGATCCTCGCTCGTTGATCTTTCTCGCAGCTCGCGCCCGGGTGCTGGCCTCGCCTCCCGTCAATCCAGCGAGAGCCGCAGCGCAAAGCCGATCAGTGCCGCCGAGAACGTCCAGCGCTGCAAGGTCTGCGCGAGCGGATGAGCGCGCATCCAGTCGGCGATGCGCGCGGCGCCGAGCGCATACAGCGCGTCGAAGCATGCGCCGATCACGAGCAGCACGAGCCCCAGCTCGACCATCTGCAAAGCGACCGGCCCCGCTTCCGGCCGCACGAATTGCGGCAGCAATACCGAGCAGAACAGTAGCGCCTTCGGGTTCAGCAGATTCGTCAGCAAGCCTTTGACAAACGCGGTGCGCAACGGACGCGCCGCGCTACCTACAGCACTACCCTTCGCACCACCCGCGGCCCCGCGTTCCTCCGCAGGCAACGCAAACCCCGGCGAGCGAAAAATCTGGATTCCGACCCAGGCGAGATAAACCGCGCCGACGTACCGTACCGCGTCATACAACCACGGCGCGTTGCGCAACAGCGCGGCCATGCCGCATGCGGACAGCGTCACGTGCGTGGCACGCGAAAGCCCAAGGCCGGCCGCGGCCGCGAAGCCGCTGCGCACGCCGCGCGCAATGCTGGTTTGCAGAATCAGCGCCATGTCCGGTCCGGGCACCGCATAAACGACGAACAACGCTGCGATATAAACGGCCAGCAGGTGAGTGGAAATCATGGTAGCCCCCTTGTTTTTCGAGGCTCTATCTTGCTATCGGCGACAGAGGGTTTGCTGGCGAATTACTGGGCGGCAGACATCATTCGCAGAGGAATACGCTAAGATCTCCCCATAAGACAGCGCTTTCCCCCAACCCGTAACGAGCACCCCGAACCATGCCCGCCGACGACCTCGACAAGACGGACCGCGCGATCCTCGCCGCGCTGCAAAACGACGGCCGCATGTCGAATGCGCGGCTCGCCGAAACGGTCGGCCTCAGCGAGACGCCGTGCGCACGGCGTCTGAAACGCCTTGAAAACGACGGCTATATCGACCAGTACCGCGCGATGCTGTCGCGCACGGCGCTCGGCCTTGGCGTGGTCGCGTTCGTCCACGTGCGCTTTGCGGTGCACGACCGCGCGACGGCGACCCGCTTCGAGCGCGAAGTGCAGGCGATCCCGCGCATCCTGTCGTGCCATAACGTGTCGGGCAGCGCCGATTACGTCCTGCAGATCGTCGCGCGCGATCTCGACGACTACGGCGCGTTCATGCGCGACGAACTGCGCTGCCTGCCCGGCGTTACCTCGGTGGAATCGGCGTTATCGTTGCGCGAAGTGAAGCCGTATGGCGGCCTGCCGCTCTCATGAGCGCGAACGTGGCATAGTCCCTCCTGACGCGGCGCGAGCCGAGCCGAGCCGAGCCGAGCCGAGCCGAGCCGACAAAATCGAACGAAACCAGACGAACCGGAGTTTTCATGGACCACGAAAAGGCGCGAGCCGAAGAAACCGCCGCAATGGAACGCGTATTGACCGCGACGAAGCGGGTGCAGACGGCGTTTGCGTCGCTGCAATCGCAATTTCCGCCTGCCGGCAGCGGCAAACCTTCGCAGTTTGCGCTGCAAACTTTCGACGCCGCGTTGCAGGAACTCGAAGACGCCCAGGCCGCATTCGACGAACTGCTCGGCGATCTGCTCGACGGCAATCGTTGAGTCAAAAGGTTTGTGTTAGACGCGGTTGAGCGAGGACCGGCAAAAATCCGGCGCCCGTCCAGCGACCCGATCCCTTCGCCACCAACCCGCCGTCGCTGCGATGCCCAACTCCAGGACAACGCATGACCTCGCGGACGTGCTTCAGCGCGCGTCCCGCGCATCCGCTTCGACCTGCGGCTCACAGAGAATCGGGAAGTTGACCGAGTTGGCGATGTAGCACTTCTCGTGTGCCACATGATGCAGACGCGTGGCGGCTTCGAGGTCGCCGCCCGCGCGAATCACGACGCACGGCCGCAGCACGATCTGCGAAAAACGGCCTTGCTGCGCGCTGTCGAGCATCGTGCCTTCGGCGTCGTCGCGGTAGTCGAGCACGACGATGCCCGCGTCGGAACACAAATGCAGATACCACAGCTTGTGACACGCGCTCGCCGATGCGACGAGCAGATCCTCGGGGTTCCAGCGCTTTGCGTCGCCGAGAAAGGCCGGATCGGACGAACCCGGAATGTCCGGCTTCTCGCCCGACGAAATCACGTGATCGCGGCTGTAGTCGCGATAGCCGGACGTGCCGCTGCCGCGATTGCCCGTCCATTGCACCGATACGTGGTACTTGTGCTCGCCGTGCGCCATCTGCTGCTCCCTGTTGCCGGACTGGACCTGCATTTTATCCGCGGCGCGCGGCGCTTCATACGCATGGCGTCCCGAGCGGCGCGCTAGGGGGTCGGCGCCGCCCTGCCGGAGACGTTCGGCGCGCGCGGATTGGGGCTCATGTAAAGGGCCGTGCCGTTGGCGCGCATGTTGTTGAGCACCGGGCCCGTTCCGGCCGCGCCAGCGCCATACGCCGTGCCCGCCGGCGGAGCACCGCCCGGGCTCGCGCCGCCGCCCACGCCGAGACCCGCTCCCGCCGCCGCGCCCATACCCGCGCTGCCCACCCCGTTGACACCGCCCGACTGCACGCCGCCGGCGCCTCCCGTTCCACCACCGGGGTTGCCCGACTGCTGCGCACCAGCCAGCCCGGCGGCACCCATCGTCAACCCCGCCGCGATCAGCACCGACCGCGCGATCCCGCCCATTCCGCTCATCATGACTCTCCCTGGCTGCAACCTGCTCGAGCAGCCCAAAACACGACGCCGATACCGTTACCGGCTCACCCTCCATTGTGAGCCTGTCGCCGGCCGCGTGCAGCGGCGCCGCACCGCACGGAGCGCGTCCGTGCGCGTTATGATCGGTCGTTAAACCGGAACAGCCGGTCGCGCATGAGGGAGTGCGGGGAGCACGAGGGAGCACAACGAAGCACGATGGAGCACGCCTACATCCACCTTTTACACCTGCTCGCCGGCCACTCGGCGTGGATGCTCGCGGTCGTGTTCCTTGCGGCGTTTCTCGAAGCCATCGCGGTCATCGGCACTTTCATCCCCGGCAGCACGGCGATGTTTCTCGCCGGCGCGCTGACCGGCACGGGCTCGCTCAGCCTCGCCTGGGTCTTCGCGTGGGCGATCCTCGGCGCGATCGCCGGCGACGGCATGAGCTTCTGGCTCGGCGGCCGCTACAAGGAGCGGATCGTCCAGCTGTGGCCGTTGAGCAGGCACCCCGAGGTGCTCGACGCGGGCCAGCGCTTCTTTCTCAAACACGGCTCGAAGAGCGTCGTGCTCGCGCGCTTCATCGGCCCATTGCGCGCGATCGTGCCGGTCGTCGCGGGCATGATGGGCATGAGCCCGCTGCGCTTCTACGCGATCAACCTGCTCTCCGCGCTGCTCTGGGCGCCCGCGCACATCCTGCCGGGCGTCGTGTTCGGTGCGTCGGTGCTGCTCGCGGGCGCGGTGTCGTTCCGGCTCGTGGTCATCATCGCGATCCTCGTGTGCATCGTCTGGCTCAGTTTTCGCGGCGCGGGTTTTCTGGTGGCGCACGCGAACGCGTGGTCGAGCGCGGCGGGCCGCCATCTCGGCGACTGGGCGTGCCGTCACCCCGGTCCGCTCGGCCGCATGGCGCGCCGGCTGCTCGACCCCGACGAACCGGACGCGACCAACCTCCTCGTGACGTCGCTGGTCGTGCTGGTGACCGGCGCGCTTTTCTTCGGGATCCTTGGCGATGTCGTCAGCGGCGATCCGTTGACCGCCGTCGATCTTTCGGTCTATCACTTCCTGCAATCGGTGCGCACGCCGTGGGGCGACACGGTGCTCGCCAAGCTCGGGACACTCGGCAGCGGCATCACGCTCACCACGCTGATCGTCACGGTCACGCTCTGGATGCTGTGGGAGCGGCGCTGGCGCACGATCAGCTACTGGCTCGCGGCGGTCGCGTTTTCGCAACTGCTGATTCTCGGCCTGCAACTGGCGATGCGCCGCGCGCCGCCCAACGAACTGATGACGAGTCACTACGTGTTTCCGAGCAACCACGTCGCGGCGACGGTCATCGTCTACGGCTTTCTCGCCTTTCTGCTCGCGCGCCGGGTCGGCAAGCTCGAGGGCGTGCTGGTCGGGGGCGCGAGCACGATCATCGTGATCGTCGTGGCGTTCGCAGGGGTCTACTTCGGCCGCTACTGGGTGTCCGACGCGATCGGCGGCGCGGCGCTCGCGTTCGGCTGGGTGGCGATCGTCGCGCTGACGGCGATCTGGCGGCATCCGCAGCCGCCGCCGCAACGCTGGTTCATGCCGCTGGTGGTGCTGACGGTCGTGCTGGTGAGCGTGGGCGTGCAGCTCGGCGTCGCACTGCCCACGCCGCCAGGCAGCGCGCCGCAACCGCCGCCGGTGCTGCTCACGCAGGCCGCGTGGAAGCTGTCGGAGTGGAAGCGCCTGCCCTGCTATCGCTCCGACATGGGCGGCGATCACAAGGAGCCGCTTACGCTGCAGTGGGTCTCGCAGCCCGCGTCGATTCGCGACCAGTTGCGCGCGCAGGGCTGGATCGAGGGCACCGACGTGTCCGCGCACAGCCTGCTCTCGCTGGCTTCCCCCGATGTCGCGGCAGTGTCGCTGCCGGTTTTGCCGAAGCTCAATAACGGCGTGCCGTCGTCACTGGTGTTCATGCGGCCGGGCGAATCGCGCGACGAACGCTATGTGCTGCGTTTCTGGCCGAGCGGCTATGCGGTCGACAACGGCATCTCCACCACGCCGCTCTGGGTCGGCTCTTTCGCGTACGAGCGGCTATCCCGGCCATCGTGGCCGCTCAACATTCTGCGTGTCGACAGGCAAGCGAATCCGTTCGCCGCGCGCACGAAATCGGGCGCCGGCCTCGGCGCGACGATTCTCGCGGAAGTGGATTGTCACGGCGTGCCGGTGTCGCTGCTCGTCTCGCCGATGGAATAAGCGGCGGCTGCGTTATAGGGTGCGCGTCAGCGAACCGGAAAGCGCGCCAGTGCCCGAGCAATATTGGAAACTTGCGTATTGAACGCACTGGCTCCGCGTATTGAGCACTCCTCAGCCACACCCCGTCCACGATTTGCCGCAATCCGCGGTAATCGACTGAAATCGGCTGTAATCGGCCGCACGATGAATTTCCGCAAAAAACGAATCGCGAATTGCCGCGCAATTGCCATACGGGGAATTACCCATGCCATTGCCCGCATACAACGATTTGCATGCGAACTCCGATTTTTGACACTTGTGACATCCACCCCCCCGTTGCACAAATGCAACGGCAAGAAGCCATGAAAAGCCGCAAGAAACCATACCGCTTCTTTCCCACTTCTTTCCCACTTCTTTCCCGCGTTTTTTCCAGCGTCTTTTCCGGCGTTTCTTTCCTGCGCTTCTTTCCAACGCTGCTCCCGCCATAGCGCAGCCCATTCTTTTCCACTCGTGCAATTCGCAGCATGGCAGGCAGAATGGGCCACGCCGAATAGCGCAAAGCCGGCACATATCGATACCCGGCAAGAAAACACGCAGGCCCTTTTTTTTGCCAATGACACACTTTGACGTTATCTTCTCGTTGCAACCTGAATTCGTAGATCAATAGGAGTCCCGTGTGCGGAACCGATGGATGTCTAGCGTGAAGAAAAACCGTAAATCCGCAGTACACAGTAATCACCGCTCGCGTGTTTCCAGACTCTCTCTCTGCATGAGCCTGCTGGTGTTCGGCGCCAGTTACTCCGCTTATAGCGTTGCCGGCGTTTCCGTATTGCGGCCGCCGCGCGAAGCGCTCTCGACCAGTCCGCTCGAAGTGACCATCGTCTATTCCGGCGATGAACCCAACGGCACCGAAGTGAACGTCCCGGCGCAGTTGAACATTTCGATCAGCAATCCGGACGTGATACCGAAACCATTGGCGCTCACGCGCGAGAGCGGCGCGCCCGATCATCTGAAGCTCGCCGCGGGAGAACTGAAGGCGGTCCGCTATTTCGGCACGTGGCCTGAGTGGGCGCGCGGCGCCATGAAGATCGACGTGCCCGAACTCGACGTGTCGCCCTCTTTCGTACTGCTCACGCATCCGCCGCACTCCGGCAAGGACACGGCGCTCGCATCCGCTGCCGGCACACAGGCGGGAACGCCGGGCGCCGCCTCGGGCGAACCGTCTTCGACCAGCCTGATCGCGTCGTCACCGCCGCCATCGCGGCCGGATGCACCGGTGCCTGAAATCAACACCTTCCTGAGCCGCTTCTCCGCCTACGAGCCGATGTATTTCGCCGACGGCTCGAATGGAGAGAATCTCGCGAAATTCCAGTTGAGCTTCAAGTTCCGTCTCGTCATACCGGACGATCCCCGCTCGCGAGGCTTCGCCGACAATCTTTATTTCGCCTATACGCAAACCTCGTTGTGGGATCTCGGCTCGTACTCCGCGCCGTTCCGCGACACGAGTTATATGCCGTCCATGTTCTACTACCTCGAAGACACGGGCTGGAAGAGCAAGTGGTGGAGCAAGATGGGCCTGATGGCCGGCTACGAACACGAATCGAATGGACGCGACGGTCCCGAGTCGCGCGGCATCGACATTCTCTTTGTGAAGCCCATATGGGATTTCGGCGATCTCAACGGCAACCATCTGACCGTCGAGCCGAAGGTCTACTACTACGCGCACATTGCCGGAGAGAACCACGACATCACCGACTATCGCGGCTATATGGATCTGCGGCTCAAATACGGCAGCACCGACAGCTGGCAACTCGCCACGACGCTGCGCAAAGGGATGAAGGCCGGCAAGGGCAGTATCGATACACAGTTCACCTATCCATTGGCGAAGCTCATCAATAACCGTTGGGGCGGTTTCCTGTGGCTCGGCTTCTTCACCGGATATGGCGAAGACATTCTCGACTACAACCAGCACCGCTGGATTGCGCGAATCGGTTACAGCATTACGCGATAACGCGAAGTTCTCCAGGTACGCAAACGAAGGGTCGCCCAGTGCGGCCCTTTTCCGTATCGATGAAAGCGCAACCGTCCGCCGAAGTTCATCGAAAGTACTCCCAGGCTCTTCCCCAAACCCCCGCCGAAGTTCGCCCAAAGTTAATGTCCGGCTCCCGGGCGTCTCAATTGTTAAACCACCAATTAATGCAATGTGCACGAACAGACGGGCACACTGCCGCAGATTTCTCTAAAGTTGAAGGGTCGCCGGTCAATCCGGGCTGGCCACGCCACGCTGATTTACCGGCGTAAATTCAAATTTACGGGAAAAACCAATGAAAAACGCTCTCCTTAAAGACGTGTCGACCATTTCTAACGGGCAAGCTGGGCTTCTTTTGCGCCGCAATAGTGCACCACTGACCCTCAAAAACGAAATTCACCCGGAACAAATCCGGGACAACCTGCCCGCCCGTCAGGGCGGTGTTGGTTTTCTGTTTCACGCTACCGACTGGGAAACCCTTTCATTTTCTTTTCACAACGTTCGCCACCGGAGCGAGTCGTTTGAAGAGGAACTCTGGAACACCAAGCCTTTCATCGCTTCGCCGATCTATTCGGGCTCGCAGGTGATCGGCGCCAATATCGCCTGCCCGGTGCCGCTCGAAATGTGGCTCGGCAGCCCGCGCGGCATCAAGCGGTTTCGGGAGACGCAGTTCTTCCCGGCGCTGGAACTCGCCAGAAAGGCGGGACTGAACATGGTCGCGATGGGCGCATCGACGCCGTATGCGTGCAACTACGGCGCGCTGCCGCGTCCGATCAAGCCGCCTCACATCACGACCGGCCACGCGGCCACCGCGGCGATGCTCAAGGACTGGGCGATGCACTGCTGCGACCAGCTCGATCTCGAGTTCGGCCGGACGAAGCTCGCGCTGTTCGGCGCGGCCGGCCGCCTCGGCACGACGGTCGCCAAGTACCTGCTGTACAAGGACGCCCCGCAGGAACTGATTCTGATCGACCTGCCGGACAAGATGAACCTGCTCATCGACCAGGCGAAGGAACTGCTGGCGTCGGACCTGCTCGGCAATTCGAAGGTATCGGTGCATACGTTCAGCGCGGACACCCGGTTGCCCGACTTCGACGGCGCGATTCTCGCGAGCAGCACGAGCGTCCCCTACCTCACCGCCGCCGATCTCAAACGCGCGCAGTTCTGGATCGACGACTCCCATCCCCGCGCGGCGAGCGTCGAAGCCGAACTCGCCTCGCGCGGCCATACGCTATATATTGAATGCTTCGCCCGTGGCCCCGCCGGACTCGACACCGCGTTCCCGTTCAGGCTGCCGTCCACCCGCGACTGCTACACCTGCTTCGCCGAAGGCTATTCGGCCTGGCAGGAAGGTATAGCGTCCGATTTCATCATTGGCAGCCCGCCGGTGTGGTCCGTCTCTTATACTCACAGTCTCCTGAAGAAAAACGGCTTTTCGGTCGGTCCGTTCCATGGCAAGAACGGCAAGCCGGTCAGCCTCGAGGGACTGGAAGCGCAGCAATTCAATACGCATGAATTGATGGGGTCGTAACTTGTACGGAGGCCTGATGGCTATATCGCGCGAAACCATGCGGGATATGCTGGAAAGAAGCAGGTTTGCCATTCGGTGGGGCGGCGCACTTGGCCTCCTGTGTCATCCCATCTACTACGTCGTGTGGACCTACGTCCTTCCGCAGCCCTACGACAACCTGCTACTTCGGCTAAGCGCGGCGGCCGTGTGCATTCCGCTGCTGTTCCAGGCACGCTGGCCGAAGCGCTACAACCACTACCTGCTGATCTACTGGCATTGCTGCCTGATCTACGTGCTGCCCTTCGTCTGCACGTTTCTCACCGTCAGAAACGATTTCTCCACGATGTGGATGATGACCGAGGTCATGATGATCTTCATTCTGGCCTTGTGTATCGACAACCCGCTTCTGCTGATGACGTGCATCGGCATCGGCGTTTTCTCCGGCGGATTCGCCGCCGCGATCAGCTCGCCCACGCCGGTCGTTCTCAGCATCGAAGACAGATCGAATATCGCACTGCTGCCGGTGGTCGTGTTGTGCAGCATGGCGTTCAGCCATGCGATCAGCAAAGGACGCATCTTCGTCGAAAAGAACCGCGCGTTGCAGGCGCTCGCGGGATCCATTGCACATGAAATGCGCAATCCGCTGAGCCAGTTGCGGCATGTGCTCGACCGCGTCGAAGAGGCGCTGCCCGCCGTGAGCGAGCCGGGCGAAGCGACCACGCTGACGCACGGCAGAGCGTCCGTGCTGTACAACCATCTCGCCCAGGGGCAACTGTCGATCGAGCGCGGCTTGCGCATCATCGCGATGACGCTCGACGAAGTCAGCGCGAAATCGGTCCGCTCGGACAGCCTCAGCTACCTGCACGCGGCAGCCACCACGCGCAAGGCGCTCGAAGAATACGGCTTCGACAGCGACAAGGAACGCGCGAAGGTGAGCCTCCTCGTCAAGGAAGATTTCGTCTTCAAGGTCGACGAAACGGTCTATCTGTTCACGCTGTTCAATCTCATCAAGAACTCGCTCTATCACATTGCCGCCTATCCGCAGGCAACGCTCACGCTCATCATCGCGCGCAACGCGGTGATCGTGCGCGACACCGGCGCGGGCATCGCGCCGGAGATCGTCCAGCATCTGTTCGAGCCGTTTCGCACGGCCAGCAATTCGGGCGGCACGGGGCTCGGGCTCGCGTACTGCCAGCGCGCGATGCGCGCGTTCGGCGGCAGCATCGACTGCCAGTCGGAAGTCGGCAAGTTCACGGAGTTCACGCTGAGCTTTCCCGCCGTGTCGGCCGAGGAAGTCGTGGAGCACGAGCGCAAGCTCTTCGAGCGCGCGACACCCGTCTTCAAGGGCAAGCGCGTGCTCGTGGTCGACGACGACGACACCCTGCGCGCGCGCACCCGCCGCGTGCTGACCAAGGCGGGCGCCTACGTGAGCGAGGCGGCCAGCGGCGAAATCGCGCTCGCCACGCTGCGGCGCGCCTCTCCTTACGACCTCGTGCTGATGGACATCAGCATGCCGGTGATGGACGGCTACGCGACCACCGAGCGGATCCGCGCCGAGCGCGAATGTCCGAACCACAACGTGCTGATCGCCGCGTATACCGCCGAGCCCGGCAACGCGGTGCGCCTGCGCTCGCGCCGGGCGGGCATGGACGAGATCATTGGCAAGACCTCGAGCGTGCAGGAACTGATCACCGCGCTGCAGGCGCTGTTCGAGAACGGCACGCGGCACCATTCGGGGCAGCAGCCCGACGGCTTCATCGGCCGCTCGATCCTTGTCGCCGACGACGACACCTACAGCCGTCTCGTCGCGAAGGCGTATCTCGAGCGCTGCGGCGCGAGCGTCGTCGAAGCCGACCACGGCCAGGCCGTGCTGGCCGCGCTGCAGGAAGACGGCTTTATCGACGCGATCCTGATGGACATGAACATGCCGGGCATGAGCGGGATCGACACCACGAAGTCGATCCGCGCGCGCACCGATGCGTACGCCACCGTGCCGGTCATCGCGCTCACTAGCCATTCCGACGCCGAATCGGTGCAGGCCTGCCTCGCCGCCGGCATGGACGAAGTGATGATAAAACCGGTGCAGGCCGGCGCGCTCTACGCGTGTCTCGCGAGACAGTTCGGCACGCGCGGCGACGCCGTTGCCCAAGGGGCGGCGGGCAGCGCCGCTCAAACGGAGCTCGCGGGTCCGGCGGTTGCGGCCTTTGCTCCGACTGCACCATTTATGCAAATTGCATCGCTCGCCGCTGCGGGCCAGCTTGCGGTTGTCGCCGAAGAATGCCTGCTCGACGAGGAACACCTCGAAGAACTGGTCGCGCTCGATCTGCTCGACGAATCGTTTCTCGGCGGCATCGAGCAGATCCGCACGCTCGTGACGCGGCTCGTGGCGAGCACGGCGGCCGTCGATATCGAGGCGGCACATGTGGCCTTGCACGCGCTGCTTGGCGTCAGTGGCAACATCGGCGCGAAGGCGTTGCACCACTATGCGCGGCAGATCTATCCGCGCGTAATCGCGAGAGAATGGCCGGTGGAGACCGACTGGCTCGCGCAGATCCGCACGCTGAGTGCGCGTTCGGCCGCTGCGCTGCACCGCTACTATGCGTCGGCGAAAGCGCGGCGCGATCATCGCGACGCACTGAGCGACTGACGGTTCGCGCGCCCGGAGAACGCCCGGCCGCGCCCGGTGTTCTCCGGGCGCCCCGGGCCAGCCAGCTCCTCGGTGCAGTTCAGTGCAGCTCGGTGCGGATCACGCCTTGCGGTCCTGCGCGTGGCCTCTCAGCGTGGCAAAGCCCAGATTGGGAAAGCCCATCGTGACCGTGGTGCCCTCGCCCACCGTCGATTCGACGCCGAGACTTCCACCGAACGACTGCATGATGCGGTTGCAGAAGATCATCCCCATGCCGTGCCCGCCGGCGCCGGCATGGGTCGTCACCGGGTCCTGCAGCAGCCGCGCCTTGACCTGCGGCTCGATCCCCGGACCATTGTCGCGAATCCGGATCTCGGGCTCGGGACTCTCGACCACTTCGAGGCACAGCGCCGGCGCGGCCGTCTCGCCAAGCGCGCGCAGCGCATTCGACATCAACGACGAAAGCACCAGCGCAACGCAATTGGGCATCGCGCGCACGACGAAATCGCCCTGCACATCGACCTTGATCCAGTCGCGCTGCGCGCCGACGAACGGATAGGTGTCGAGCAGCGACGCGATCAGCCGCGTCGCCCGGACCTCGCGGCCACCCGCCTCCGACACCGACTGCTGCCCGCCGCTCTTGTGCACGGTCGCCCAGAACGACGAGATCAGCGTGAGGCAATACTGAGCGTTGTTGAGCATCGAGCGCGCCGCGTCGCCGATCTCCTTTTGCCGTCCGGGATCGTACTGCTCGGCGACGTCGTTCTCGACCGAGCGCGCGAACAGCGAGATCGCCGCGAGCGGCGTATTGAGCTCATGGGCGAGGAAGGCCAGCGTTTCATCCATCGCGAGCAGGCGCTGCTGCCGCGTTTCGCGCTCGGCGTAGCGCGCGATCGCCAGTTGCAGCACCTCGCGCACCTTCTCCGTGCGCAGCGGTTTTTCGAGGATGCGGAACACGTCGCCGGTATTGACCGTTTGCAGCAGCATGTCCTTGTCGGCGTACGCGGTCACGAGGATGCGCACGATCTGCGGATATTCCTGCGCGACCTGGCGCAGCAGGTCGTCGCCGTCGCGGCCGGGCATGCGGTAATCGGTCACGAGCACGGCGATCTCGGCGCCGTGCCTGCCGAGCACCTCGATCGCCTCGTCCGCGCTCTGCGCGACGTGCACGCAGTAATCGGCGCGAATCGCGCGGGCGAAATGGTTGCGCGACATCTCTTCGTCGTCGACGAACAGAACGGAAAACGGTGGCTGCGTCGTGTCACTCATTGCTTTCCCAACGAATAGCGGTTTTTCTGGCGATAAAAAGGGCGTTCGCGAAGATCATATACAAAGCGGTGGCACGGTGTGAATCGGCGTTTCAGGCGCGTATCACGGCTATGCGCGGTGCATCATCAGCTCGCCCTATCGCCCCCATTGGCAGTAGTGGCTTCATACGTATCGTGAAAATACGATATATGATTCGTTCCGTAGCGATGCAATCGCGCGCCCGCCATCCGGCGTTGCGCATGCCGGTTGCCGAATCACCTTGAAACCTGTCCAGATGACGCCCGATTTCGACGCGATCCACAAAGCGCTAGCCAACCCGGTACGCCGGGAGATTCTCGGCTGGCTGCGGGAGCCGTGCGCGCATTTCGCCGACCAGGAATTTCCGCTCGAGCACGGCGTGTGCGCGGGCAAGATCGACGAGCGCTGCGGCCTGTCGCAGTCCACCGTGTCGGCGCATCTCGCGGCCTTGCAACGCGCGGGGCTCGTCACGTCGAAACGGGTCGGCCAATGGGTGTTTTTCAAGCGCAACGAGCCCGTCATTCAGGCATTTCTCGAACATATGAACGCGAAGCTCTGAGCAGCGCATTCGCATCGCCGCGCTTCCTTTTTCACGCAGTCTTTTGAGGTGCCGGGTCACGCCCGCCGCCAAAGGTGAACTCTTATGCCGACTCTTTTCGATCCACTGCAAATTGGCGATATCACGCTGTCGAACCGCATCATCATGGCGCCGCTCACGCGTCAGCGCGCCGAGGAAATCCGCGTGCCGAACGCGCTGATGGCACGCTACTACGCCGAGCGCGCGAGCGCCGGCCTGATCCTCAGCGAAGCCACCTCGGTGACGCCGCAGGGCGTCGGTTACGCCGATACGCCGGGCATCTGGTCGCAGGAACAGGTGGAAGGCTGGAAGCTCGTCACGAAGGCCGTGCACGATGCGGGCGGCAAGATCTTCCTGCAACTGTGGCACGTCGGCCGCATTTCCGACCCGCTGTTCCTGAACGGCGAGCTGCCAGTCGCGCCGAGCGCGATCGCGGCGGGCGGTCATGTGAGCCTCGTGCGCCCCGAGCGTCCGTACGTGACGCCGCGCGCGCTCGAACTCGACGAAATCGCCGGTGTGGTCGAAGCGTTCCGCAAGGGTGCCGAAAACGCGAAGGCCGCAGGCTTCGACGGTGTCGAAGTGCATGGCGCAAACGGCTATCTGCTCGACCAGTTCCTGCAGGACAGCACCAACAAACGCACCGACACCTACGGCGGCCCGATCGAAAACCGCGCGCGCCTGCTGCTCGAAGTGACCGACGCGTGCATCGGCGTGTGGGGCGCGAACCGCGTCGGCGTGCATCTCGCGCCGCGCCGTGATTCGCATACGATGGGCGATTCAGACCCGGCCGCAACGTTCGGCTATGTGGCCCGCGAACTCGGCAAGCGCAAGATCGCGTTCATCGCGGCACGCGAATCGCTCGGTGACGACCGCCTCGGCCCGCAACTGAAGAAAGCATTCGGCGGCCCGTACATCGCAAACGAAAAGTTCACCAGGGAAACCGCCCAGCAGGTGCTCGACGCTGGTGAAGCGGACGCGGTGGCGTGGGGTCAGTTGTTCATCGCGAATCCGGATCTGGTGCGCCGCTTCGAGACCGATGCGCCGCTGAACAAGCCGAATCCGGCGACGTACTACGCACGCGGCGAAGTCGGCTACACCGACTATCCGGCGCTGGAAACCGTTGAATAAGCGGTGGAATAAGCGGTGGAATAAGCAGGCTGGACAAGCACTGAAGCAGACGGCGGCGCGAGCGTAGTACCCGCTGCCGTGAAACCACGCGGCGGGCGTGACTGGAAATCGTTGCAGTCACGCCCGCCGCTTTTTTACGCACTGCGTTTGCGCCGCAATGCGCTGCGATTCGCGCGTCACACGAGATCGCGCCGCATGAACACGCGTTTCGATTCGTCGAGTCCGCGCGCGATATGCGCGTCGCGCCGCGCGATCAACGCGGCGTCGAGTTCCGCCGTCTCGATGTCGTGAAACCCGAGCCGCCGGTAGTACGGCGCATTCCACGGCACGTCGCGATACGTCGACAGCACGAGTTGCGTCAGCTGCCGCGAGCGCGCGATCTGCGCGACCTGCTCGATCAACGCCGCGCCGATGCGCCTGCCCGCGTGGGACGTGAACACGTCGAGTTCCTGCACGTAAATCCGCGCGGGCTGCGGCTCGAACATCACGAAGCCGGCACAGGACGCCTGCGCATCGATCGCGACGATGATCTCGCGCGCGGCAATCTTGCGGTTGACGATTTCGAGCGCCATCGGCGGCGCGTCGGCAATGCCGGCCATGCCGACGCTGGCAAAGCGCTGCCCCGCCTCGAACTCGATCTCGCGGATCGCCTGCGCGTCGCGCGGCGCGGCGAACCGGAAAGTCACTGCGCGGAAAGTAACCGTGCGGGAGGTGGCGGCGGGTTCGTGCGGCATGGCGTGGGTTCGGGTCTGCTCTGAAGAAATCACCTCATATTGACATTCGAGCCGCGAAATACACAAGCGCCGCCCAACACGAACGCGCGCGGGACTACACTCGTGCCATCCCCACCCCGCCCCTATCGACGATGAACCTGATGAATGTGCTGCAGATTGCACTGCACCTCGACCAGCATCTAAGCGCGTTGATCCAGCAATTCGGCACCGCGATCTATGCACTGCTGTTTCTCGTCGTGTTCGTCGAGTACGGCTTTCTGCCGCTGTTCTTCCTGCCCGGCGATCCGCTGATTTTCATCTGCGGCGCGCTCGCGGCCACGGGCGCGCTCAACGCGTGGATCGTCGCGCCCGTGCTGTTCGTCGCGACGATAGGCGGCAGCATCGTCGGATACGGGCTGGGCCGCGCGGTCGGGCAGAAGGTCTACACCGCCAACTACTACTGGCTGAACCGCAGCGCGCTGCAACGCGCGCACGCGTTCAGCGAGGCGCGCGGCCGCCTGACCTTCCTGCTGTCGCCGTTCATCGCCGTGGTGCGCACGTTCGCGCCGTTCGCCGCGGGCGTCTCGCGAATGACCGCCTCGCGCTTCGTCTCGTTCGTCACGGCGGGCGCGGCACTGTGGGTCGTCTCGCTGATGACGGCCGGCTATCTGTTCGGCAACGTGCCGGTGGTGCACGAGCATCTGAGCGCGCTCGTTTTGCTGGGCATCGTGCTCGGCGGCGCGATGCTGGTCGGCGGCGCGCTATGGCGTTTTCTCAACCGGCGCGCGCGAGCGCGCTGACGCGGACTGCGAGCCCGCCGGCAGGTCCCCAAAGTCAGCAGGTCCGCGCTCGGCGCCCCCGGCTTGACCCGAACGATATATGAAGGTAACCTTCGTAGTTAACCTTCATATCGTGTCGTCGCATGAGCAAGACTCCCCCTCTGGTTACGCCGGAAGCGCTGCACGCGCTCGCCGAAGATCTGCGCGTGCTGACCGGCAGGCTGCGCCGCCGTCTGCGCGAGGAAGCCCATGTGGGAGACTTCACGCCGTCGCAAGTGCAGGTGCTGGGCCTGCTCGAGCGCGAAGGCCCTGCCACGGTCAGCGCGCTCGCGCGCGCGCATGGCATGCGTCCGCAATCGATGGGAGAAACGCTCGCGGCGCTGAAAGCCGCCGGGCTCGTGAGCGGCGCGCCCGACCCCAATGACGGGCGGCAGACGGTTCTCTCCCTGACCCCCGCCTTTCGCAAGAAAATCAAGGCAAGCCGCGCGGCGCGCGAAGACTGGCTGTACCGCACGATACAAACGCATTTCTCGCCGGCCGAGCAGCAACAACTCGCGACGGGCGTCGATTTACTCAAACGCCTCGTCGATTCGTAACTCGCGATCCGCCCCCACGCGATTCGCCACCCGCCACTCGCAGGAGTACACACACCATGGCACTCACCACTCTCGACACCCAAATCGCACTGGTCGTCATCGATCTGCAGCGCGGCATCGTCGCCCTGCCCACCGCTCATCCGGGCAGCGAAATCGTCGAGCGCTCGGTCGCGCTGCTCGATGCGTTCCGCCGTCACGGCCTGCCGGTCGTGCTCGTGAACGTCACCGGCGGCGCGCCGGGCCGCACCGACCAGGGCCGCCACACGGGCGACTTCCCGGCCGGCTTCGCCGACCTGCTGCCGGAACTGAAACAGCAGCCGTCGGATCATCTCGTGACCAAGCGCACCTGGGGCGCGTTCACGAACACGGACCTCGCCGCGTATCTGCGCGAGCAAGGCGTGACGCAAGTCGTGCTCGCCGGCATCGCGACCAGCATCGGCGTCGAATCGACCGCGCGCTTTGCGAACGAACTCGGCCTGAACGTGACGCTCGCCGTCGACGCCATGACCGACCTGAACGCGGACGCGCACACCAACAGTGTCACGCGCATCTTCCCGCGTCTCGGCGAAACCGGCACGACGCAGGAAGTGCTCGACCTGCTCGAGCGCTCGCGCGCCTGAGCGGGTGCAATGAGCAGACGTCATAAGCGGACACCATAAGCCGACGTCACAAGCGAGCGTCGAAAACACCCGCCGCCGCACACATATGGCCCGCCCCGGGCCGAGGAAAACCCTGCCGTGAGTTCCACGTTCCGTTCGCTGCGCAATTTCAACTACCGTGTCTGGGCGAGCGGCGCGATCGTCTCGAACATCGGTACGTGGATGCAGCGAACGGCGCAGGACTGGCTCGTGCTCACGGGGCTCACGCATCACAACGCGACGGCGGTGGGCATCGTCATGTCCTTGCAGTTCGGCCCGCAGATGCTGTTGCTGCCGCTCACCGGCTATGCGGCCGATCACTTCGACCGCCGCAAGCTGCTGTTCGCGACACAAGCGGCGATGGGGTCGCTCGCGCTCGCGCTCGGCCTTCTCACCATTACCGGGCTCGTGCAGCTGTGGCAGGTCTACATGTTCGCGGGACTGCTCGGCTGCGTGACCGCCTTCGATTCCCCCGCGCGCCAGACCTTCGTGTCCGATCTCGTCGGCGAAGCCGATCTCGCGAACGCGGTCGGGCTCAACTCCACGTCGTTCAACGCCGCACGCATGATCGGGCCGGCCGTGGCGGGTCTCCTGATCGCCTCGGTCGGCACCGGCTGGGTGTTCCTCATCAACGCGCTGTCGTTCGTCGCGGTGCTCGGCGCGCTGCGCATGCTGCGCCTGAACGAACTGCACAGCAAGCCGCGCGCTGTGCGCACGCGCGGCAGCTTCGTCGAAGGCTTCAAATACGTATGGAAGCGCCCTGATCTGAAAGCGGCGCTCCTGATGCTGTTCCTGATCGGCACGTTCGGCCTGAACTTCCCGATCTTCATCTCGACGATGTCGGTCACCGCATTCCATGCGGGCGCGAGCGAGTACGGCGTACTCAGCTCGACGATGGCGATCGGCTCGGTGACGGGCGCGCTGCTCGCCGCGCGCCGGGCGCGCCCGCGCATGGCCCTGCTGCTCGTTGCCGGCGCGGTGTTCGGCGTGGGCTGCACGGTGGCCGCGCTGATGCCGAACTACGTGCTGTTCGGCCTCGTGCTCGTCGTGATCGGCGTGTCGACGCAAACCTTCACCACGTCGACCAACAGCCTCGTGCAACTGACCACCGAGCCCGCGATGCGCGGCCGCGTGATCGCGATTCTGCTGGCAATCGCCCTCGGCGGTACGCCGCTCGGCGCGCCGGTGGTCGGCTGGGTCGCGGATCATTTCGGGCCGCGCTGGGCGCTCGGCGTCGGCGCCGCATCGGGCTTCGGCGCGGCGCTCGTCGGCCCCGCCTATCTGATGCGGCACCGCGGGCTGCGCTTCTACATGGACGGCTGGCGCGTGCGTTACAGCATCGACGATCCGCGCCCCGCCACCGTGACGGTCATTCTGGATTCCGTAGCAACGGTGCAGCGCAGCACGCTCGACGAGGCCGAAGAGGATACGGCCTCGAGCGTGTAACGGCTAGTAGCCCGGCGCTTCAGAACCCGCCCACGCCGCGCGTCACGAGCGCATACGGCCCGTGCGTCAGTTGCTCCCGGAGAAACTCGATGCACACCTGGATCCGCGCCGACGACGACAACCGCTCGGCCGTCACCGCCCACACATCGGCCGACTGCTGATAGTCCGGCAGCACACGCACGAGTTCGCCCGCGCGCAGGCTTTCCGCCACGTCCCAGATCGACACCATCACGATGCCGTAACCGTCCCTCGCCCATTGCACGACGATGTCGCTCAGATTCGACGCGACCGTGCCCGTCACCTTCACGCTCTTTTCGCCGTTCGGCCCGGCGAGACGCCAGACGCCGAAACGATCGTCGCGCCCGCGAAACAGCAGGCAGTCGTGCCGCGTCAGATCGGCGGGTTCGAGCGGCACGCCGCGCCCTTCGAGATAGGCCGGCGACGCGCACAGAATGCGCGCGCTCTCCACCATCTTGTGCGCAATCAGATGCGGCTCCTGCACTTCACCCACGCGCACGTCGATGTCGAAGTTCTCGCCGACGACATCCGCGCGCCGGTCGAGCAGTTCCAGCCAGACTTCGAGGTTCGGGTGGCGCTCGCGCAGCATCGCGAGAATCGGCGAGACGTGCTTGCGGCCAAGCCGCAGACTCGTGCTGATACGCAGCAGGCCGCGCAATTCCGTGCGGCGATCCGCGAAGGCGTCGGTCATGCCCTGCACGTCGTCGAGAATTTTCTGCGCCCACTGCAACGCGGCTTCGCCGTCGCTCGTCACGCTCACGCTGCGCGTGGTGCGCTGAAACAGCTTCACGCCGAGACCGGCTTCGAGCATGGCAATGCGCTTGCTCACATGCGACGGCGACAGCCCCATCTCCGTCGACGCCGCGACGAAACTGCCCCGCCGCGCGATATGGCAGAACAGTTGAAGATCGCGTAGAAAAGACTCATTCGTGGCTGTGAGCGCATTCTGATTTGGCATCTGGTTGCATTGTGTCGGCGCAGAACTCTATTACCCTAGTCGTAACGGCTGGGTTGGGCAAGCGCCGCCCCACACGAGTCATCCCGCACCGCAGCAACGCGTTCCAGGAAAATCCTGGCTTGCGGAGTTCCGATTTAAGGGCGCCAATGATTCAGCCATAGAAGCTGACAAAAACACATTCCGATCAGGAGACGATATGGAAGCAAACGCATCGGCAAGCGGCGGGCACAGCTCGCAGGCTCGCAAGGCAACCGCCAGTGGCTGGATCGGCTCGGCGCTCGAGTACTACGACTTCTTCATCTACGCGCAGGCCGCGGCCCTGATCTTTCCTCAGTTGTTCTTCCCGTCCGGCAATCCGAAGATCGCGATCGTCGCGTCGCTCGCGACCTACGGTGTCGGTTACGTCGCGCGGCCGATCGGCGCGTTCGTGCTCGGGCACTGGGGCGACACCCACGGCCGCAAGAACGTGCTGCTCGTCTGCATGTTCCTGATGGGCCTGTCGACGATGGCGGTCGGTCTGCTGCCGACGTATCACCAGATCGGCTTCCTCGCGCCGGTGCTGCTCGTCGTGCTGCGCCTGATTCAGGGCTTTGCGGTTGCCGGTGAAATCTCGGGCGCCAGTTCGATGATTCTCGAACATGCGCCATTCGGGCGGCGCGGTTATTACGCGAGCTTCACGCTGCAAGGCGTGCAGGCCGGCCAGATTCTCGCCGCCGCGGTGTTCCTGCCGCTCGCCTATTACATGGACGACGCCTCCTTCAATTCATGGGGCTGGCGCATTCCGTTCCTGCTCAGCTCGGTCGTGCTGATCGCCGGCTACATCATCCGGCGCGAAGTCGAGGAAACCCCCGCATTCGAGAAGGAAGACTCGAGCGGCGGCGTGCCGCGCTCGCCGATCGTCGAAGCGTTCCGCTACAACTCGGCCGACATGCTGCGCGTCGTGCTCTGCTCGCTGATGAACGTGATTCCCGTCGTCGCGACGATTTTCGGCGCGGCGTATGCGGTGCAGGCGTCGTACGGCATCGGCTTCTCGAAGAGCGTGTATCTGTGGATACCGGTGATCGGCAACATCGTCGCGGTGCTGGTGATTCCGTACGTGGGCAATCTGTCCGACCGGATCGGGCGGCGTCTGCCGATCGTCGTCGGCGCGCTCGGCTCCGGGTTGCTCGCATTCGGGTATCTGTACGCGATCAGCATCCGTAACGTGCCGGTCGCGATCGTGATGTCGATCCTCATGTGGGGCGTGATCTACCAGGGCTACAACGCGATCTTCCCGAGTTTCTATCCGGAACTGTTCCCGACCCGCTCGCGGGTATCCGCGATGGCGATCGGCCAGAACATCGGCACCACGATCACCGCGCTGCTGCCGGCACTGTTCGCGTACGTCGCGCCGCCGGGATCGAACAACGTTCCAATCACGATCGGCGCGATCACGTTCGGCATCACGATCATCTGCGCGGTCACCGCATGGAACACGCGCGAAAACTTCCGCGTGAAGCTCTCCGATCTCGGCGAGAAGGATGCGGTGCCGATCGACAAGCATAGCTACGAGACGATGCGCGCGCAGAGCATGGCCGAAGCGAAAAAGGCCATCGCGTAAGCCGCTTTTCCCAAACACACTTCACCATCGGAATTTCACAGGAACCGCTTCATGACCAGCACCCGGATCGCCGTGGCCGGCGCGGGCTATATCGGCCGAGCGCATATGGCTGTCGCGCAATGCAGCCCGACGTGCACGCTGTCGGCGATCGTCGACCCCTCGCCCGCTGCCGTGGCGCTCGCGGCCGAGGCTCGCGTGCCGCTCTACCGCACGCTCGACGAACTGCTCGAACGGGACCGCCCGGACGGCGTGATTCTCGCGACGCCGAACCAGTTGCACGTCGAGCATGCAGCGCGCTGTCTCGCGGCTCGCGTGCCGACGCTGCTCGAAAAGCCGATTGCGCCGAGCGTCGACGAAGCCGAAACGCTCGTAGCCGAAGCGGACCGCAGCGGCGTGCCGTTGCTCATCGGCCATCATCGCGCGCACAGCCCGATCATGGCGCGCGCTCGGCAACTGATCGACGAAGGCCGGCTCGGCAAGCTCGTCGCGGTCATGGGCAGCGCGGTGTTCTTCAAGCCCGACGAGTACTTCGCCGACGCCGAATGGCGGCGCAAGCCAGGCGGCGGTCCGATCCTGCTGAACATGATTCACGAGGTGCACAACCTGCGCATGCTGTGCGGCGATATCGTCGCGGTGCAGGCTTTTGCGTCCCGTGCGACGCGCGGCTTTCCGGTCGAGGACACGGTGGCGATCAACCTGCGCTTCGCGAACGGCGCGCTCGGCAGCTTCATGTTGTCCGACACCGCCGCAAGCGCGCGCAGCTGGGAGCAGACGTCGCAGGAAAACAAGGCCTATCCGTCGTATCCGGACGAAGATTGCTACGTGATTGCAGGCACATTCGGCTCGCTCTCGGTGCCGACGATGCGCCTGAAGACCTACGGCAAAGCCGAGGACCGTTCGTGGTGGAAGCCGTTCGACGTCAGCGTCGCGGAGATGACGCGCGACGATCCGCTCAAGCTCCAGCTCGAGCATTTCGTTCGCGTGATTCACGGCGAGGAGCCGCCTCTCGTCAGCGCGCAAGACGGCTTGCAGAATCTGCGAATTACCGAGGCGATCGTCGAGGCGGCCCGTTCGGGTTCGGTCGTCGAAACGACGCCTGCCGTGGCGGTGGCGCACTAAAAACGCTCGGCCTGCATCAACCTCTCAATTCATCACTCAGGCACCCTAAATGAAAACGTTCGTGATGCTGCACGGTATCAACCACAACATGTTCGGCAAGCGCGACCCCGCGCAATACGGCACGATCACGCTCGCTGAAATCGACGAGCGCCTGCGGGCCCTCGGCGACGAACTCGGCGTGCGCGTCGAGAGCTTTCAGACCAATAGCGAAGCTGCGATGTGCGAGCGCATTCATCAGGCTTTCACGGACAACGCGGCCGGCGTGCTCATCAATGCCGGCGCATGGACGCATTACAGCTACGGCATTCGCGATGCGCTCGCGATCCTGACGGTACCGGTGGTTGAGATTCACATGTCGAACATTCACGCGCGCGAGGCGTTCCGGCATCAGTCGGTGTTCGCGGAGATCGTCAACGGACAGATTTGCGGCTTTGGCGTGGACAGCTATCTGCTCGGGCTGCGCGCGGCGGTATCGGCGGCAACATCGGCGGCGGGCTCGAAGTAGCCCTGCGTGCTGACGGCTTTTAGCGCCACGCTTCGGTCAGCTCGTTCGCGAGCACCATTTTTTCGCGCACCGCTTCCACGAAGCTCGCGTCGATGCCGCCTTGCGCCTTGAGGAATTTCAGCGCGGCGGAATGCACGACGCGCATCGCCCCGCCGTCGATGCCCTTCATGCGCGCCGCGCTGCGTCGTGTTTCATCGACCAGATCGCGCGCGCTCGTGAAATCCGGCGCCAAACCGCACTGCGCGGTGAAGCTCGCGCTCAGACCGGCCGCGTATTCGCGCGACTGGCCGAGCCGGTCCATGTCGACTAGCAGATCGACACCCTCGCCCATGCGCAGCGCGCAGAGAATCCACAACGCGACGAACGCGCGATACGCGTTCTCGCCTTCCACCGTGCGCGCGTATTGCTCGCAAGCCATTGCATACGCATCGTCGGGCAGCGACGCGAGCGGCGGCAGACTCACGGCGCACATGCGAATCGCCTCTCTGACCAGCGGGTCCTGCTGATTCAGACCGAGCACGCGAAACGGCGCGGCAACGAAGAACGGGTTGCTCCATTGCTGCCTGAGGAGCCACCCCGAGGCGAACTGCGACGCGGGATTGCGCAGCACGCCCACATGCATCGCCTGCGCAAACGCCTGCCTGAGCCACGGCAGCCGGCCGCCCGAGCGGCAAAACTTGAAGACCGGCACGCGCCCCTGTTCGACGCTACGCTCGCACAGATTGCGCAGATAAGCCTGTAATGCGGGAAATTGCGCATCCGGATCGCGCGCGAAGCGATCCGTGCTAAAGCGCCTGTCATAACCCGCCACGCCCCGCGTGCCTTCCCGCAGAAACGGCCGGTATTCGTCGAAATACGGTGCAGCGAGCGGCGGATGCCCCGAGGTCAGCGTGGGACGCGAGGCGGCCACGTCGGCGAGGCTCAGCTCGGCGAGCACGTTGCTGAACGGCTCGTAAAATCCGCTCGCGCGATCGAGTTCGCGCAGACGCGACCAGACCCACGTTCCCGCGCTGCGCCAGCCTGTGTGCAGAAATACCGCCTGTTTCAGCGGACCTGTCGGCGTGGTGCCGTTGGGGGACGACGTGGCTGGCGACTCATGGGGCGACGACATGGGACTTCTCTTCCAAGGAGCGAATGAAAGCGGCGATGAATGGGTGAAGCGAAAGCAGCGGCAAAAACAAAAGCAGAAGCGCCACTTTACCCTGTGATCGGTCCGGACGCATTATGCTGCGAGGCTTGGCACTCCAACGTCGCAGACATGAACGATTCGGCCGATATCCGCTTCCTGCTCACGCTGCGCGCCAGCGGCAGCCTCGTCGCCGCCGCGCGCAAGCTGGCGCTGTCGCCCTCGGCGGTCACACAGCGCCTGCAGCAACTCGAAAAGAAACTCGGCGCACAGCTCGTGAACCGCAGCGCGCGCCGTCTGCAATTCACCGACGAAGGCATGCTGCTATGCGAGCGCGGCGCCGAACTGATCGAGCAATTCGACGCCTTGTTCGACGATTTGCAGACACGTCGCGGCGGGCTCGTCGGCACGCTGAAAATCAACGCGCCGCTCGGCTTCGGACGACGTCATCTCGCGCCGGTGATCGGCGCGTTCCAGCAGCAAAATCCCGATATCGACGTCGCGCTCACATTGTCCGATCGACCCTTGACCGACGCGACGGATCGCTTCGATATCGTCGTGCATATCGGCGAGTTGCCGCTGTCGAACCTGGTCGGCTATACGATCGCGCCGAACGCGCGTTTCGTCTGTGCGGCGCCTGCGCTCGTCAAGCGCATCGGCGAACCCGATTCGCCTGATGCGTTGAGCAGGCTGCCCTGCATCGTGCTGCGCGAAAACAACGAGGACGTGTCGCTCTGGCAGTTCAGCAAGGGCCGCACGCGCCGCAGTGTGCGCGTAGCGGCGCATCTCAGTTGCAACGACGGCGACGTGATCCGCCAATGGGCCTGCGAAGGGCGCGGCGTGATTCTGCGCTCGGAATGGGACGTCGCCGACGACCTCGCGAAAGGCAGGCTCGTGCGCCTGTTGCCGGGCTGGAAAGCACCGGACGCGAACGTGATCGCGCTCACGCATCGGCGCACCGGGCTGCCCGCACGCACGCGCCATTTCATGCAGTATCTGCAGAGCTGGTTCAGACCGTCGCCGCCGTGGCGGCAATGATTTAAGGCAACTGAATCTATGAATCAGTCTGCCTGAACGCGTACATCCCAACGCAATCCTATAATCGACTCAAGATCAACAGCCGGTTAGCGTGACATCATGACCGCCACTGCCCTTGCACCCGCTTATCCCGACGCGGTTCTGTTCGACCTGCTGACCGCGCTGCTCGACTCGTGGAGCTCATGGAACCGCGCGGCGGGCTCCGCTCAGGCCGGCCGCGCGTGGCGCGCGGCGTATCTGCGTCTCACCTACGGCTGCGGCCGCTACGTCGCCTACGAACAACTGGTGCGCGATGCGGCCGCGGAAGTCGGCCTGCCCGAATCCGCCGCGCGCGCGCTCGAAGCGGACTGGCTGAATCTGACGCCGTGGCCCGGCGCTCTCGACGCATTGCGCGCGCTCGCACCGCATTGCAAGCTCGCGGTCGTCACGAACTGCTCGACGCGGCTCGGCACCCAGGCGGCCGCGCTATTGCCGGTACGCTGGGACGCAATCGTGACCGCCGAAGAAGCCGGCGTCTACAAGCCGAACCCTGAGCCGTACCGGCTCGCGCTCGCGAAGCTCGGAGTCGAAGCGCATCGGGCCGCATTCGTGGCGGGCTCGAGCTACGACATGTTCGGCACGGCCGCGCTCGGTTTGCGGACCTACTGGCATAACCACGTTGGCCTGCCGCTCGTGGCGGGCGCGCAGGCGCCCGAGATCGAGGCGCGCGCGCTCGATCAACTGGTTCCGTGGCTCCAGCGCTTCGGCCATCGTCAACGCTGAGCCTCAACCCTATCGTCATCGGTGCAAGCATGAAACTCGAACAGATCGAAACCCCGGCCGCGTTGATCGACGTCGCGCGGATGCAGAAAAACATCGCGCGAATGCAGGCGCATATGAATACGCTCGGCGTCGCGTTTCGCCCGCATGTGAAGACCACCAAATGCATCGACGTCGTGCGCGCGCAACTCGCCGCGGGTGCGCGCGGCATCACGGTGTCGACGCTCAAGGAAGCCGAGGCGTTCTTCGCGGCCGGCATCGGCGATATTCTCTACGCGGTCAGCATGGTCCCGTCGAAGCTGCCGCGCGCGCTCGCGCTGCGCCGCCAGGGCTGCGATCTGAAGCTCGTGGTGGACAACCCGAACGCCGCGGCGGCGATCGCCGCATTCGGCGACCAGCACGGCGAAACCTTCGAAGTCTGGATCGAGGTCGATACGGACGGGCACCGCTCGGGCATCCAGCCCGAGCAGGACACGCTGCTCGAAGTCGGGCGGATTCTGCATGAAAACGGCGTCAAGGTCGGCGGCGTGATGACGCACGCGGGTTCGAGCTACGAGCTGAACACAGCGGAGGCGCTCGCCGCACTCGCGGAACAGGAACGCGCGGGCTGCGTGCGCGCGGCGCAGCGGCTGCGCGAAGCGGGCATTGCGTGCCCCGTGGTGAGCGTCGGCTCCACGCCGACCGCTCTCGCCGCGCAGCAACTCGAAGGCGTGACGGAAGTGCGAGCCGGCGTCTACGTGCTGTTCGATCTGGTCATGCACAACGTCGGCGTGTGCACGCTCGACGACATCGCGCTCAGCGTGCTCGCGACCGTGATCGGCCATCAGGAAGACAAAGGCTGGGCGATTCTCGACGCGGGCTGGATGGCGTTGAGCCGCGATCGCGGCACGTCGCGGCAATCGCACGATTTCGGCTATGGTCAGCCGTGTCTGCTGAACGGCACCTTGCTTGCCGACTATGTCGTGAGCGGCGCGAATCAGGAGCACGGCATTCTTTCGGCAGCGCAGGCCAACGTCAAGGCCAACACCACTGCCGGCACATCCGCCGACGACATCACGCAGCGCTTTCCGATCGGCATGAAGCTGCGCATCCTGCCGAATCACGCGTGCGCGACCGGCGCGCAGTTTCCCGAGTATCACGCGGTGGCGCCGGACGGCAGCAGCGCGGAGTGGAAACGTTTTTACGGCTGGTGAATTGACGGCTCATGACGCGCGGGCCTACGACCCGGCAGGCCCCTATCCCTCCCAACCCCGTTCACTCATCCTCTTCCGACAGTCCAGCCAATAGATCGTCGACCGCGTGATACACACGCTCGACGATCTCCGGCCCCACCTTGCGCTCGAGTTCGCGATAGTGCGCCTCGAGGTCCTTCGAAATCACGCGCACCAGTTCGACGCTCGTGTCCGTCAGCGACACGAGCACACGGCGCTGATCTTCCGCGAAACGCTCCTTGGTCACGAGCTCCATGCTCTCCATGCGCGCGAGCACGCCGGCCATGCTCGGGCTCGAGATCGTGCAGATATCGGAAATGTGGCGCGGCTCCATCGGACCGTGCTCATTGAGCGCGCGGATCACCCGCCATTGCTGTTCGGTCAGTCCATGCGCCGTAATCAGCGGACGAAAGCGCTCCATCATTTTCTCGCGGGCGCGCAACAACAGCATGGGCAGATTGCGGTGTAAAACTCGGATGGACGCAGCGGACATGTTGGCAAGTAATTAATAGCGGCTGTCGAAGCTTAAGGGAAAACCCGGGATCAACCAACAGCCCATTGACTCTCAATAATATCAAGCGCGATACTACTAACATATTAGTGTTTTCGCTGGATTCCCTCCACGAGGCTGCTCATTCATGTTTGCCCTTTCCGATCACCTGCTGCATCCCGAAGGCGACGCGCTGCCTCGCGAGATGGACGCGCGCGCCGTGGCCACGCTGCTTGCGCGCGGTGTCGCGTGCCGCGCGCCGGTCAATGGCGCTGTCTACGGCACGCTGCTGAACGACCGCGCCGCGCTGGACTCGCTGGGCGACGCGGTGCATGCCGCGCCGTACAAGGCGCCACCGCAAGCGCCGGTGCTGTATCTGAAGCCGCGCAATACGTTCGCCGGGCATCGCGCCCGGATCGTCGTGCCGGACGATGCGCTCGGCGTCGAAGTGGGCGCGTCGCTCGGCATCGTGATCGGCCGCACCGCGACGCGCGTGAGCGTCGGGCACGCGGCTGACTATATCGCCGGATATACGCTGGTCGGCGATCTGAGCGTGCCGCACACGAACGTGTACCGCCCCAACGTGCGCCTGCGCGCTCGCGACGGCTTCTGCGTAGTCGGACCGGCGCTCGTCGCCGCGCGCCACGTTGCTTCGCCGGACGCGCTCGAGATTGCCGTATCGTTGAACGATGCGAAGCCGTTCACCGCGAACACCGCGTCGTCGGTGCGCAACGTCGCGCAATTGCTCGCGGACATCACCGACTTCATGACGCTCAACGC
This sequence comes from Paraburkholderia susongensis, assembly GCF_900177725.1. GTDB lineage: Bacteria > Pseudomonadota > Gammaproteobacteria > Burkholderiales > Burkholderiaceae > Paraburkholderia > Paraburkholderia susongensis. The sequence continues at coordinate 48,782 of NZ_FXAT01000010.1, forward strand.
GGGCGACATTCTCACACTCGGTGTGCGTCACGGCTCGCCAGTCGCGCATATTGGCGACACGGCCACGCTGTCGATCGGCAATCTGCCGTCGCTCGTCGTGTCGTTCGTCGGCGCGAATCAACACAATGGAGAACAGTCATGATGCGCGGCCGTGTTGCCTATGCGGGAGCGATTCACGAAGCGTATCCGCACACCGACGGCGTGCGCCTCGCGGACGGCCGGGTGCGCCGCGAGGACGAAGTGGTCTGGCTAGCGCCGATCGAAGTCGGCACGATCTTCGCGCTCGGTCTCAACTACGCCGAACACGCGAAGGAATTGCAGTTCAACAAGCAGGAAGAGCCGCTCGTGTTTCTGAAGGGACCGGGCACGGTGCTCGGCCATCGCGGTGTCACGCGCCGCCCCGCCGACGTCACGTTCATGCACTACGAGTGCGAACTCGCGGTCGTGATCGGACGAACCGCGCAGAACGTCAAGCATGAAAACGCGATGCAGCACGTGGCCGGCTACATGATCGCGAACGACTACGCGATTCGCGATTACCTCGAAAACTACTATCGCCCGAATCTGCGCGTGAAGAATCGCGACGGCGGCACGGTGCTCGGCCCGTGGTTCGTCGACGCGGCGGACATCGCCGACGTCACGCAACTCGAATTGCGCACGTTCGTCAACGGCACGCGGCAGCAGTGCGGCAATACGCGCGACCTCGTCACCGGCATCCCCGCGCTGATCGAATATCTGAGCGGCTTCATGACGCTCGCGCCCGGCGACGTGATCCTGACCGGCACGCCCGAAGGCATCGTCAACGTCAACGCGGGCGACGAAGTCGTCTGCGAAATCGATGGCCTCGGCCGTCTCGTCAACACGATCGCATCCGACGCGGACTTCGGCCGCGCGTGATCGGCAACGAAACGGCAACGGAAACGGCAGCCAGAGTGGCAAAAAGCGCGACAGCGCAAACGGAAAGGACAAGACCATGAAGATCGACCATCTGATCAACGGCGAGGCATGCGCCTCGAGCGGGTATTTCGAAACCGTCAATCCCGCTACGCAGGATGTGCTCGCCGAAGTGGCGCGCGGCGGCGCGAAAGAAGTCGACGACGCCGTGAGCGCAGCCAAAGCCGCCTTCCCCGCATGGGCCGCCAAGCCTGCGGCCGAGCGCGCGAAGCTGATCCGCAAGCTCGGCGAGCTGATTACGAAACACGTGCCGGAAATTTCGGAAACCGAAACGAAGGACACCGGCCAGACGATCTCGCAAACGCGCAAGCAACTCGTGCCGCGCGCGGCCGACAACTTCAGCTATTTCGCCGAGATGTGCACACGCGTCGACGGCCACACCTATCCGACCGATTCGCATCTGAACTACACGCTGTTTCATCCGGTCGGCGTGTGCGCGCTGATCTCGCCGTGGAACGTGCCGTTCATGACGGCAACGTGGAAAGTCGCGCCCTGCCTCGCGTTCGGCAACACGGCCGTGCTGAAGATGAGCGAACTGTCGCCGCTCACCGCCTCGATGCTCGGCAGGCTCGCGCTCGAAGCGGGCATTCCGAAGGGCGTGCTGAACGTCGTGCACGGCTTCGGCAAGGAAACGGGCGAGCCGCTCGTCGCGCATCGCGACGTGCATGCGGTGTCGTTCACGGGCTCGACCGCCACGGGCAACCGCATCGTGCAAACCGCGGGCCTGAAGAAGTTTTCGATGGAGCTCGGCGGCAAGTCGCCATTCGTGATCTTCGACGACGCCGACTTCGAACGCGCGCTTGACGCCGCCGTGTTCATGATCTTCTCGAACAACGGCGAGCGTTGCACGGCGGGCTCGCGCATTTTCGTGCAGCGCTCCATTTACGCGCGTTTTGCTGAGCGTTTCATCGAGCGGGCGAAACGTCTGACGGTCGGCGATCCGCTTGCCGACAACACGATCGTCGGCCCGATGATCAGCCAGGGGCATCTCGCGAAAGTGCGCAGCTATATCGAACTCGGCCCGAAAGAAGGCGCGACGCTCGCCTGCGGCGGGCTCGACACGCCCGAACTGCCCGGCGCGTTGCGCCACGGCAACTTCGTGATGCCGACCGTGTTCGTCGACGTCGACAACCGCATGCGCATTGCGCAGGAAGAAATCTTCGGGCCGGTTGCGTGCCTGATTCCGTTCGACGACGAAGCCGAAGCGATCCGCCTCGCCAACGATATTTCCTACGGCCTGTCGAGCTATATCTGGACCGAGAACACGGGCCGCGCGCTGCGCGTGGCCGCCGCGGTCGAAGCCGGCATGTGCTTCGTCAACAGCCAGAACGTGCGCGATCTGCGCCAGCCGTTCGGCGGCACGAAGGCATCGGGTGTGGGCCGCGAAGGCGGCACGTGGAGCTACGAAGTGTTCCTCGAACCGAAGAACGTCTGCGTGTCGCTCGGCTCGCATCACATTCCGCGCTGGGGCGTCTGAAGCAGCAGCCACTCAGCAAAACAAACCCTCTTGCATGGGGAGACCGCGATGGGCAAACTCGCGTTGGCAGCAAAAGTGACTCACGTGCCGTCGTTGTATCTGTCCGAACTCGACGGGCCTCACAAGGGCTGCCGTCAGGCCGCGATCGACGGCCACCATGAAATCGGCCGGCGCTGCCGCGAACTCGGCGTCGATACGATCGTCGTGTTCGACGTGCACTGGCTCGTGAATAGCGAATACCACGTCAATTGCGCGCCGCACTTCGAAGGCGTGTACACGAGCAACGAGTTGCCGCATTTCATCAAGAACATGCCGTACGAGTACCCGGGCAATGTCGGGCTCGGTCATCTGATCGCACAGGTCGCGAACGAGATGGGCGTGAAAAGCCGCGCGCACAGCGAGACCACGCTCGAACTCGAATACGGCACGCTCGTGCCGATGCGCTACATGAACGGCGACCAGCATTTCAAGACCGTGTCGGTGTCGGGCTGGTGCATGTGGCACGAACTCGAAACGAGCGCGCGTTTCGGCCTCGCGGTGCGCAAGGCGATCGAGGAACGTTACGACGGCACGGTTGCGATTCTCGCGAGCGGCTCGCTCAGCCACCACTTCGCGGACAACGGTACCGCCGACCAGTTCATGGACAAGGTGTGGAGTCCGTTCCTCGAACAGGCGGACCGCAACGTCGTGCGCCTGTGGGAAGCCGGCGACTGGACAACGTTCTGCGAGATGCTGCCGCTCTACAATGAAAAATGCTGGGGCGAAGGCGGCATGCACGACACCGCGATGCTGCTCGGCGCGCTCGGCTGGGATCGCTACGACGGCAAGGTCGAAGTCATCACGCCGTATTTCGGCAGCTCGGGCACGGGGCAGATCAATGCGATCTTCCCGGTCACGCCGCTGCTCGTCTGACATTCGCGAAGGAACAGCCATGCCCCACCTGACACTCGAATACAGCGCCAATCTCGCCGACGGGCAACGCATCGGCCAGTTGTGCAAGGAGCTCGCGCAGTGCCTCGACGCGCAGCGCGAGAACGGCGAGCGAATCTTTCCGCTCGGCGGCATTCGCGTGCGCGCGCTGCGCTGCGAGCAGTACTGCATCGCCGATGGACGGCCCGACGCCGCCTTCCTTCACGCGAATCTGAAGATCGCCGCGGGCCGCTCGGAGGCGGCCAGGAGGGCCAGCGGCGACGCGCTCTTCGCGCAGATCAAGCAGTACTTCGCCGCGGAGTTCGAACGGCAAGGGCTCGCGTTGTCGCTCGAAATCAACGAGTTCAGCGAAACCGGCACCTGGAAGCACAACAATCTGCACGCGCGGCTGAAGGGCTAAGACTCGGGGCTAGAACCCGGGGCTAAAACACCGGGGCCAAAACGCAAAGGCTCACATCTCACCATGCTAGACGAACAGACCATCCGCGATCTCGCGGCGCAACTCGATCACGCGGAGAAAACCCGCACGCAACTGCGCCATTTTTCCGCGCAATATCCGCAGATGACCGTGCAGGACGGTTATGCGATCCAACGCGAGTGGGTCAAGCTCAAGCTTGCCGAAGGCCACGTTATCAAGGGCAGAAAGATCGGGCTGACCTCACGCGCGATGCAGCGCTCGTCGCAGATCGACGAGCCCGATTACGCGCCGCTGCTCGACAGCATGTTCATCGAAAACGGTCAGGACATTCACGCGGACCGCTTCATCGCGCCGCGCGTCGAAGTGGAACTCGCGTTCGTGCTCAGCAAGCCGCTGAAAGGCCCGGGCGTCACGCTGTTCGACGTGCTCGATGCAACGGCCTACGTCACGCCCGCGATCGAAATCATCGATGCGCGCATCGAACAGTTCGACCGTGAGACGCGCGCACCGCGCAAGGTCTACGACACGATCTCCGACTTCGCCGCGAACGCGGGCGTCGTGCTCGGCGGCCGGCCCGTGCGTCCGCTCGACGTCGATCTGCGCTGGGTCGGCGCGCTGCTTTATAAAAACGGCGCGGTCGAGGAAAGCGGGCTTGCGGCAGCGGTGCTCAACCATCCGGCCACGGGCGTCGCGTGGCTCGCGAACAAGATTGCTCCGTATGACGAATCATTGAACGCGAACGACGTGATCCTGAGCGGCTCGTTCACGAGCCCGATTCCGGCTCGCGCCGGCGACACCTTCCACGTCGACTATGGTCCGCTCGGCGGCATTGGTTTGAATTTCATCTGAGTGCATCGACATGTCTCTGCCGAAAAATCCCTTCAAACGCGCGCTGGCCGAAGGCAAGCCGCAGTTCGGCCTGTGGGCCGCGCTCGCCGACGCGTACGTGACCGAACTGCTCGCCACGGCCGGTTTCGACTGGCTGCTGATCGACAACGAGCACGCGCCAAACGACGTGCGCAGCACGTTATCGCAATTGCAGGCGGTGGCCGCGTATCCGTCGCATCCGGTCGTGCGGCCGGTGCGCAGCGATGCCGCGCTCATCAAGCAACTGCTCGACATCGGCGCGCAAACGCTGCTGCTGCCGATGATCGACACGGCCGCCCAGGCGCTCGAGGCGGTCGCGGCCACGCGCTATCCGCCGCAGGGTATTCGCGGCGTGGGCAGTGCGCTCGCGCGCGCGTCGCGCTGGAATCGCGTACCCGACTATCTGAACACGGCAGCGGAAGAACTGTGCGTGATCGTGCAGGCTGAAACCGTGCAGAGCCTCGGCAATCTCGCGGAAATCGCGCGCGTGGATGGCGTCGACGGTGTGTTTTTCGGGCCGTCGGATCTGAGCGCGTCGATGGGCCTGCTCGGCAAGCCCGGCGACGCAAGCGTGCGCGAGGCGATTCGCAACGGCATCGACACCGTGCGCAGCGCGGGCAAGGCGGCGGGCGTGCTCGCGCCCGATCCGGCGCTCGCCGCCGAGTATCTCGCGGCCGGCGCGAGCTTCGTCGCGGTCGGCACGGATACGGGGCTGCTGAGCCGCGCGGCGGCGGACCTCGCCGCGTCGTACAAGAACACCGCGACGATGGCGGCGCCGGTCAAAGGCGGGTATTGAACGGAAAAAGAACGGAAAAACGAATGCGTAAGCGAACACCCCGCTACGCAGCCATCACGCGATTACGGCCTGCCGCCTTGGCCGCGTACAGCGCGCGGTCGGCGCGTCCCATCAGTTGCTCGAGCGATTCGCCGCGCCGGTGCTGATCCACGCCGACGCTGAACGTGTAGCCCAGTCCGCGCGGTAGTTCGGCCGGCGCGCTCGCCGCGAGCCGCGTGCGCAGCCGGTCGAGCAGGACGACCGCCTCGGCGGCCGTGGTGGCCGGACATAGCACGCCGAACTCCTCGCCGCCGAGCCGCCCGAACACGTCGCCGACCCGCAGCTCGCGCGCGACGAACGCCGCGAAATGACTGAGCACCTGGTCGCCGGCGGCGTGGCCGTGAGTGTCGTTGACGGCCTTGAAAGAATCGATGTCGACGATCGCGATCGCCGCCGGCAAGCCGTTGCGCAACGACGCGTTCAGCAGCGCGGTGCCGATATCGAGGAACGCGCGGCGCGACAGCGCGCCGGTCAGGTCGTCGACGTTGGCAAGCCGTTCGAGCCGCTCCGCGAGGCGATCGTGGGCGAGCATCACGACGCCGATCGACAGGAACGGCTGCGCGAGAATACCGAGCACGAGAAAAAGGATGTTGGGCGGCAAGACCTCCATCAGATTCTTCTGCGCGATGAGGCCAAAGCCGTACATGATGCCGCGCGACGTGTGCCCGGCACATAACAGCAGCGCCGTGGCCGCGAGGAAGTAATAGCTGTAGCGCGGCCGGTGCGGCGGACGCCCACGCACCATCAGCACGAACAGCGCCCCATAGAGAGCCGCGTGATACACGGACACGAGCGTCACGCGCGCGCCGAAGTCCGGTACGACGAAGGTCCAGTAGCAGATGCCGGCGAGCACCACGACGAGGCCGGCATAGGCGGACCACGGCCGCCTGTTTCGGCCGAGGAAACGCAGCGAGCCTTCGAGCACGAGAAGCAGCGCGATCGCCAGCATCTCGTTGGCCGCGACGAAAGTCAGCAAGCGCGGAGCGTGCCCCTGCAGCGCGAACGCGAGCAGCCCGGCGATCGCAACCGCGTTCGCCGCAATCCAGTAGCCGACGCCCGGGATCGCCGCGCGCCATAACGAGCCGAGCACGGCCATCGCCATGACGCCCGACAGAACCGTGACCAGCAGAAGAGTGAGTGGATTGAGCATTGCAATCTGTTTGAATCGAACGGCGTCGCAAGGCAATTGACATGCTTTGCGCTGGTCTCTTTGGATCGGCTAACGCCGATCGTTTTTGGCGATTCGTACAAGCGATTAATACGCGAAACATCTTCGCGGCCGTTTGCCCGCGAATGCCGGCTTCCGGACTGCGCTCCCCATGTCTCCCTTCGCGCATGGCGACCCTGTGGAAAAAATTTCCGCCATGCGCAGTCCCATGCACAACCCGTACGCTTCGCCGGATTCCGCATCGCCCGAGATCGCGATTGTCGCGCGGCCTTTGCCTACGCCGCCAGACGTTGCAGGCAGGCGTTGCATTTAACACGAAACGCGAAAACTCGAAGCGCGGCGAAATTACCGCTTCCTGCACCTATGGCGGATGAAGCCTCGTGCAGCCCCTCACGGAAAACGTTTCAATACGGCGATGAAGTCAGGAATTACCTGATTACTCTGTCTCCAATGTACGTCAATCAACGTATAAGCTGATGAATGGAAAGTGGCTAAAAGCGGGTGTCTTAAGTAGACTTCGTACCAAGTGTGCCGGATAGACTAGACAATACGGTAGAAATGACGTAATACGCGCGCAACTCGCATATTTTCGAAATATCTTTCAAATCTGACCAGCCGTTGTTCCCGCTTATGCGGAGTGAGCAACCGCCACTTCCGGAAACCATGGTCCCAATTCTCGGCTACCTGCTGCAACGCCAAATCTCGCCGTAGTGGCGCGGCATGCTGAGCGCGCTCGCGAGCGAGTTCGAGGCGGAGTCGCTGCGCATTGTGCACTACTGCGCGCCGCTCCAGGCGTTCGGCGACTCCGTGCTCGCCTGGACGCCGGCGTTTCTCGAAGGCGTCTATCAGACGTGGTTAAGCACGTTGGGCGCGCAGGGCTTGTCGGTCGCGCAGACGAACACATTCGGCGGGGACAGCGCGCTCGAGTTTCGCCTGGGGCGGCATCCCGCCTGAATGCGAACGCACGTGCGGATCGCTGGCGCGGTGGGTGCACGGCGTACTTCGTCGGCCATCTGTCGCCGCAGGAGTATCCGCGCTGGGCGCTTTCCTCGCATCCGTTCCTGCTGATGCTGGGCGGCGTGCTCGCCGCGCTCATCATCGCGGGCCTGTGCTACCGGACGCTGCGCGCGATCGCCGCGCGCCGCCTGAAGGACTGATGTGACTGATATGACGCATATGCGGGTTCGGATCAAACGGAAAGCCTGGGTCGCGCTGACGCTCGGCGTCGTGGCGTCGGCCGTCTGCGCGGGTTTCGCAAGCAGCGCGCAAGCCGAGCAGACCGGCGGCACGGCCGGCGCGTGCGGCGACTGGAGCGCCTATCGCAGCTTCATCGAACGTTTCATGCAGGCCGACGGCCGCGTGATCGACTACTCGACGCCAGCCCAGCAGACCACCTCGGAAGGACAGTCGTACGCGATGTTCTTCGCGCTCGTCGCGAACGACCGCGCGAGCTTCGACAAACTGCTCGCATGGACCCGCGCCAATCTCGCGGGCAACCAGTTCGACGCGCAGAACGTGCGGCTGCCGGCCTGGCAATGGGGCAAGAAGCCGGACGGCTCGTACGGCGTGCTCGATCCGAATGCCGCGTCGGACTCCGACCTGTGGATCGCCTACGATCTGCTGCAAGCCGGCCGCCTGTGGCATGACACGGACTACACGCGGCTCGGCGAGGCGCTTGCAGCACGCATCGCGCGCGACGAGGTCGTGAACCTGTCCGGTCTCGGACCGATGCTGCTGCCGGGACCGCAAGGCTTCAAAAACGGCGACGTCACACGCCTGAACCCGAGCTATCTGCCGCTGCCGGTGCTGCGCGCGCTCGCGCACGACGTGCCGGACGGCCCGTGGAGCAAGCTCGCCGGGAACGCGTATCAGTTCATCAAGGCCGTCTCGCCGCAGGGCTTCGCGCCCGACTGGGCGGCCTGGCAGAACGGCCAGTTCGCCGTCGACCCGAAAAACGGCGACGTCGGCAGCTACGACGCGATCCGCGTCTATCTGTGGGCCGGTCTCGCCTCGCCCGCCGATCCGCTTGCGAAGCCGTGGCTCGCCGTGCTCGGCGGCATGCGCGCGAAGGTCGAGCAGAACGGCGTTCCGCCCGAGAAGGTGTCGTCGGCCACCGGCGCGTCGAGCGGCGAAGGCCCGCTCAGCTACTGGGGCGCGCTCGCGCCGTACTTCGAGGCGCTCGGCGACGAGCACGGCCTCGGCCTCGCGCGCACGCGGCTCGCCGCGCTCGATGTGAGCGTGCCCGGCCACGAGCCGGTTTACTACGATCGTGTGCTGGGTCTGTTCGGCACGGGGGGTATCGACGGCCGCTATCGCTTCGATGAAGCCGGCCGTCTCGTGCCCGCCTGGAGGACGGCATGCGACTGACCGCGCTCGCCTTGTCATTGCGCGTCGCGCTCGCCGCCGGCGCTGTCGGCGACGCCGCAAGGCTGGGACGAAGCGCGCCGCGGCCTCGAACAGCTCGCGCGCGACAATCCCAACGACCCGCGCTACGCGCTCGCCTACGCGCAGCATCTGACCTATCGCGACGTCACGCGCCGAGACGGCATCGCGCGCTTGCAGAAGCTCGCGGGCGATAGCGCGGTCGGCGCGACCGCGAAAGAGAGCTGGCGCCAGGCGCTGCTGTGGCTCGACGCGCGGCCGTCCGACGTGGCGCTATACGAGTCGTATCTGCAAACCGCCGGCGACGATCGGTGCGGTGGGCGAGTATCAGCTTGCGCCGCAACTCGTCTTCGGAGCCGCCGCTTCGCTCGGGAATGCTTATGAATATCGCGAGTGGCTCGCGGCCGTCTACGTGCGCTACAGCTTCAACAAGCAGACGGGCATCGACCGTCGCGCCGTGCGCTGTTTCACGACGCACGCAACACGGTTCGAAAGCCGATGTGGACCGTGCCGAGCGTCGGGTCCTGCGGCTGCCGCGAAGACGGCCGGTAGCGCACGCAAAAGTTCGGCGCGCACAGGAACGACCCGCCCTTGATGACGCGCGCCGGCCGCCCGAGCGTGTCGACCGGCTGTGACACCGTGACGACGAGCGGGTTGGCCGCTTCGTCCTTCGGATGACGATCCTCGTACGCGTCCTTGGTCCATTGCCAGACGTTGCCGACCGGATCGAACATGCCGTACGCGTTCGGCGCAAAGCACCCGACTGGCGCGGTGCCCTTGTAGCCGTCGCGCACGAGATTCTTCGCCGGAAAATCGCCCTGCCACGTGTTCGCCATATAGCGGCCCTGCACGGTCGGCGTGTTGCCCCACGGATAGGTGTCGCCGTCGAGTCCGCCGCGCGCCGCGTATTCGTACTCGGCTTCGGTCGGCAAATCGCGGCCGAGCCACTTCGCGTACGCCTTCGCATCGTCGTACGTGACCTGCACGACCGGATGATTGTCCTTGCCGGCGATCGAACTGCCGGGCCCGAACGGATGACGCCAGTTCGCACCCGGCTGAAACTTCCACCAGCGATAGGCATCGTCGAACTGTTCCGTGCCCTTCGGCCACACGAACACGACCGAGCCCGGCACCAGTTGCGCCTTCGGCACGCCCGGAAATTGCGCGGGGTCGCGCGCGCGTTCGGCGTCGGTCACATAGCCGGTGGCCTTGACGAAGCGCGCGAACTCCTCGTTGGTCACTTCGTGCTCATCGATCAGGAAGCTGTCGAGCCTGACCGTGCGCACGTTGCGCTCTTCCGGATAGCCGTCGTTCGAGCCCATCTGGAAGCGGCCCGCGGGAATGCGGATCATCCCCGCGCGATTCGGCACGCCGTTTCGCGCAGGACCGAAGCCAGCCGGGACGCCGCTGTATGCGGCGCATAGGCGTTGGCCGGAAGGCGCTGCGGTGCTCATTGCGGTGTGCGTTCCCGTAGCCGCTGCGTTGTTCGCCGCTGCTGCCGGCGCCAGCGCCGGCAGCGACGCCGCCGACATCAGCACGGCCAGCAGCGCGCGCCCGCGCCAACGCTCAACGGTTGGTTTCGAGTTCATCGTCGTAGTAGTGTGTCGCGTTGCTATAGCCGGGGCGTTCCGCGAGTCCGGGAATATCCTGCACGCCGTTCTCGCTCTGATACTTCTCGTAGTCGGCCATCAGCTCCTTGAGCTTCGCCGGATAACGCGCGGCCACGTCATGCAGTTCGGAACGATCGACGCTCACATGAAAGAGCTGCCACTTGCCGGTACCCCACGGCTTGTTCGCATAGGAGATTTTCCAGTCGCCCTTGCGCATCGCGCGGCGGCCGTTCAATTCCCAGCCCTCGGTAAACTCGCCCCGATGCACCGTCTTGCGCTGACCGGTCAGGAAATCCAGCATCGACGTGCCCTGCATGCGGAACACCGGACGTCCGCCGTATTCGCCGCTCGGCTGCGGCACGCCCGCGAGTTGCAGGATCGTCGGCGCGACATCGGTCACATGCGCGGGCACCTTGCTGATCTGCCCGTCGTGCGCGCCGTGCGGCAAGACGATGATGTTCGGCACCGCAATCCCGCCTTCATATGCGAACGCCTTGTAAAGCCGCATCGGCGTCATGCTGACCTGTGCCCAGCCCGGCCCGTATTCGACGAACGAGCCCGCGCGGCCTGTGTTCGCGATGCTGTTGTCGGCGTGACGCTTGATCCACTCGCGGTTCGCCGCTTCGTCGAGAATGCTGTTGCCGTCCGCGCCGTTGTCCGACATGAAGAAGATCAGCGTGTTGTCGTATTGCCCGGTCTCCTTCAGATGATCGACGAGGCGGCCGATCTGCGCATCCATCACGTCGACCATCGCCGCATAGACGGCCATACGCTTCGCTTCGATCTGTTTCTGCACTGGCGAGAGACTGCTCCATTTCGGCCACACGTCGTCGCCGGTGTAGGGCTCCATGTCCTTCGGCACGAGGCCCATCGCCTTCATGCGCGCGAGACGCTGCGCGCGAATCGCGTCATAGCCGGCGTCGTAGGTGCCTTCGTACTTCCTGATGTACTCGTCCGGCGCCTGCAGCGGCCAGTGCGGCGCCGTGTAAGCGACGTACGCGAAAAACGGTTTGCCGTCGTCCTTGTGGCTGTCGATATACGACAGCATCTTGTCGGTATAGGCAATCGTCGAGTAGAAATCGGGCGGCAGATCGACGAGCTTGCCGTTCTCGCGATACATCGATTTCGGCGTCTTGTCCGGATCGTTCGTGATGATGCCGACCTGGCCGAAATGGCTCGCGCCGCCCTGCACCATCGCGAACGACTGCTCGAAGCCGCGCGACGCGGGGCCGTATTCCTCGGTCAGCCCGAGGTGCCATTTGCCGACCATGTACGTGTGATAGCCGGCATCGTGCAGCAATTGCGGAAAGGTCACGACGCTATGCGTCAGATAGCCTTCGTAGCCCGCGGCGTTGCGTTGCTTCGGCGTCAGCAGTTCGGCCATGCCGCCGAGCCCGACGCGGTGATTATCGACGCCCGACATCAGCATTGCGCGCGTCGGTGAGCAGAAAGGCGACGCGTAGAAGTCGGTCATACGCACGCCTTCGTACGCGAGTTTATCGAGATTCGGCGTATGAATTTCGCCACCGAATGCGCCGATGTCGGAATAGCCGAGATCGTCGGCGACGATCAGCAATATGTTCGGACGTTTGCTCTGATTTGCGGCGGCTGTGTTCCGCGCAGTGCCTGTTGTCGTCGCATCTGTTTTATTGGCCGCGCCCAGAGCGGACCCCGTCATGGTGACCGCGCAGGCCATCGTGCACGCTGCGAGTAGCGTCTTCATTCTTGTCTCCTGTTTTAATCTGGTTTGTTGTTCTGTCTGCGATGCTGCACAAATTCTAGAGGCCCATTTGCGGCATGGTCCAACACTCATTCCGACTACTTTCATACCGTACGGGTATGCTTCGGTTCGAGCGTCGGCCACGCCGCCATCTTCTGTCAGATCGACCTGAATAGCGGGCTTTTCGCGAGCGCTTCCGCGCCGTCCGCATTGCTGAGAAACTTCTCCGTATAGATGTCGCGCTCGAACAGTTGCCCCTGCATCAAGGCTCTGATCGACGCTTCGATCATCACGGGCGGTCCGCACAGATACGCCTTGTGGCCGCGAAAGTCGTTCGTGAAGTGCGTTTTCGCGGCATCGTGAACGAAGCCGCGAAAGCCGTCCCACGCGCTATCGGCGGCTTCGTTCGACAGCGCGGGCACGTAGGTGAAATTCGCATGCCGCTTCGCGAGATCGAGAAATTCCTCGTGGTAGTAAAGCTCCGCGCGATCGCGCGCGCCGTACACGAGCGTGATCGGCCGCGTGTCGCCCTCGTCGAGCAGATCGAGCAGCATCGAGCGCGGGCTCGACAGTCCCGAGCCGCCCGCAATCAGGATCACCGGCTGCGGGTCCGACGCGCGCACGAAGAAGCGGCCGAACGGCCCGCTGAAACGCAGCTCGTCGCCGGGCTTCAGCGCCTCGTGCAGATAACCGGTGCCCTTGCCGCCCGGCACACGTCTGACGTTGAGCTCGATCAGCGTCGACGAGCGCGGCTTGCCGGCGAGCGAAAACGCGCGCGGCACTTCTTCGCCGGGAATCTGGACGTTGACGTATTGCCCCGCCTGAAACTCGATGCCCTCGCCGTCCAGTTCGACAAAGATGCCCTTGATCGTCGGCGTCAGATCGACGCTCTCCGTCACGCGACCCGTGAAGTCCCGCACCGGAAAATGCCGCGCATCGGCGTCCTCGTCGATATCGGCCTCGATCGTCAGATCCGACTGCACGGTTGCGCAGCACGCGAGGCACTTGCGTTCGTCGCGCTCGAAATCCATCAATGCGAACGGCGACGCATTACCGTGCTCGATCTCGCCATCGACAACCTGCACCTTGCACGTCGCGCACAGACCGTGGCAGCACGCATGCGGCAGCCACACACCGGCGCGCAGGCACGCGTCGAGAATGGTCTGATCTTCGCCGATGTCGATGGTGTGGCCGATCGGCTCGATGGTTAGCTGATAACTCATGTCAGCCCCTCCTTTCATCATCACGTGAGCAAACGGCCTAGCTGCACGAGCCGCGAATGCCGGTCAAACCCGGTGTGCGAAAACGGATCACCGCCTTATGGAGCAGGCCGTTTTCTTCCAGCGTGCGATCGAATACGGGCGTAAAACGCTCGTTCGAACGAAACCATTCGATCTCGCCGACGTTCACCTTCTCCCAGTCCGGGTGTGCCGAATAAATGCCCGGAATGACTTCGCTCGCGAGCGTTGCAAACGTCATCGAGCGCGGCACCGCAATGCAATGCGGCGCGCAGAACATCAAATGATCTTCCCAGCCGATAAACAGCAGCCGGTTGCCGTGAAAGTTCTCTTCGCGGTCTTTCACTTCGCCCTTGTAGCCTTCATTGAGCGCGATAACTGACATGGTGTGTGTCTCCTTCCGATTCAGCCGGCTTATAGGTGAGTGCGACTTAACTAGGGCATGCAGCGCCTGACGCCGAACGTCATGCGGCCTGCGCGGCGGGTGCGCCCGGCGCGCTGGTTTGCGCCGCGCTTTCCGTGGTTCCCTCGCCGCCATGACTCGGCTTGCCGGTCCAGCGCAGCCAGTTCTTTCTGTCGGGCGAATCCTCGAAATCGTGGCCGTCTTCGCCGACGTTGATGTGGTAATAGCGCAGCACTTCGGCGAGCGGATTGAAATCCGCGGCACTCGGGTCGGCGTCCTGCTCGAAGCAGTTGCCCTGATAGATCTGATGCACGGGCAACCACGCCTGCACGTATTTCTCCGGCTCGTTGTCGAAGATGTCCTTGCAGCCGTCGGAGCAGAAGTGATACTTGTTGCCGAGATAGTCGCTTTCGCGGTAACAGGTTTTGGTCGGATCGTCGGGTTCGGTAAAGGCCATCGGAATCTGGCAGATCTGGCACAGCATCGGCAGCGTGTTGTTGTAGAAGCGCTTGCCCTGCTGTTGCTGCTCGCGCCAGTACTCGAAGCGCGGCCGGTAGAGCTTGTCGAACGTGGCCGGATATTTTTCGGCGAGCCACGCCATTTCGTCGTCGGACGGAATCCACGTGTGCATGGCCGCTGCGTGCGTGTAGTTGTAGAAGATGCCCCACGCCTCGTGCGAAATGCGGTCCTTCTCTTTTGCCGCGACCTCGTGATACTTCGGCATGCGGATGCCGTAGCGTTCGAGATCGTGAAAGAGCGCGCCGCCGTTCTTCTCGAAGTAGGTTTCCCAGGCTTCCTGCCACGACATGATGCGCTTGGGCAGCATGTAGTCCATCATCATCGCGACGAGCGTGAGCAGCCGGTAGCCGCGCCAGAACCATTTGTCGATCCACTTCTGAATGATCGGCACATTGACCGGATCCTGTTCGAGCAGGAACTTCACGACTTCGAGGCCGAGCGTCATATGCCGCGATTCGTCCGACTGCGCGGAAAAACCGAATGTGACCGTCGCCATGTCACCATTGAACGCGGCGCCCGACATGAACGGCATGAACAGCAGATTGGTCAGCACGTATTCGAACGAGAACGAGATTGCCGTCACGAACTCGAACGGGCCCGCGCTCATCGCGTCTTCGAAATACGACTTCGGCACGGACAGATACCAGACCCGGTCGTGCATGTGCTTGAAGTCGTGGAAACCGTTGAAGAACTTGTTGTAGTGGCTGATCGTGTGGACCTGCGTCTGCGCGTGGCGCAATTCGTCGATCGCCTGCATCTGGCACGCGATGCGCGCGCCGGCGCCGCGGAAATTGCGCCCGGCAAGCGCGAAGCCGCGATGCGCCGCATATTCGAGCGGACTCACGCCGGTCAGAAACAGCTTCAGCGCATTGATGTAGCGCGGGTCGGTCACGTTGAACTGACCGTTGTTCTGCTGGAACGCGTCGATGATCGCGTACAGCTTGCGCTCCTTTTCGCCCTGGTATTTCCAGTAGGCATCCATCGTCAGACGGAACGGGTCTTCCCATCGGTCCCAGTCATGAACCTTGATGCCTTCGAAGCGGTCGTACGGAAAGACTTCGTCCATCGGCTGATAGGTCGTCTCCCAGCCGAGGCCGCGCGTGAGCATCGCGTAGTTTTCCTTGATGCTCAGTTTTTTCGGCGTTGCGTTCGTGGTGCTCATGGTGCGTCTCCTCCGTGCCGCTCAGGCTTTCCATTCCAGAATGAATTCGTCGTCGGTCTCGTCGATGTTGCCGCCGAGCGAGATCAGATTGAGTTGCAGCTCGCGCAGATCGAACTCGCGGCCGATGCGCTCCTCGATCGACTCGCGCCGGATAACCAGCCGGCCAACCGCATCGATCTTGACCATCGCCGGAAACGCGCTGACCACCGCATGCGGGTTGTCCGCCTCAATCGCCTCGATGATCGGGCGCGAATCGTCGTTGGTCTGAAACGCGATGAAAACGGAATCAGCCATGTTGGGTCTCCTGAGTTGTCTGTTCTCCCTGCTCCGCCGCGAGCGGCACGCCCTGCTTCTGCATGCGCGCGTCGAACGCCTGCGAGATGTCGCGCAAGACGGCGTCGGCTTCGTCGGCGCCGAGCGCTTCGAGCGCGAGCGGCTGCAATGCATCGAGCACGCGCGCGCGCCATTTCGCGCTCCACTGGCCGAGCAACACGGCGTTCTCCGCCGACTCCGACGCCGCGGTCTTCAGCGTCGCATCGACCCAGCGGCTCGTTTCGTCGAACCACGTGCTGGCGAATTCGTTCAACATGCCGAGCGCCGCGCCGTATTCGCGCGACAGACGCTGATCGATATGGCGATACACGAGCGGATACAGCAAACCGTCGAACACGACGTTCTGCGCGACATAGGTCTCGAACCAGTCCTTGACGACCATCATGTCCTCGGCCACGCGGCGCAGCCCCTGCCACTTCGGATCGTTGAGCCAATGCTCCTTGCCTTCGAGCAGCGACGTGCCCGAGTTGCCGTCGAGCAGCAGGCCGATACGCGACAGGTACTGGGCGATGCCGAGCCGGTCCATCGCGTGAAACATCGTCGCCTGGGTGATCGCGGTGCCCCAGCCGTAGCCGGTCACGTAGCAGTTGTTCGTATTGGCGGCCCATTCGACGTGCCGCAGCGGCACCATCAAGGCAGCGATGCGCGCTTTCGCGTCGTCGGGCAGATCGCTGAGGAGACGCCGCCGGGTGATGAACTCGATGTTCTTTTCCATCGCATCCTGCTGCCTTGCACGTGCGATCGTGTACGTGCCGTAGTAGTACTGGCGCGGATCCTTGAACGCGTACCAGTCGTCCATCACGATCGCGGTGCGGCCCTTGTCGTACAGCGCGAAACCGGGTTCCCACAACGGCCGGTAGTGAAAGTTGTTTTCGGGCTGCAATTCCAGCGTCGCTTCCTGATAACGCGAAGCCGGCTTATCCGCACCGAGCCTTCTCGCGACATGCGAGAAGGTCTGGCGGATCTGCTGAACCGAAGATGTTTTGATGTCGATCTGCATTGAGTCTCTCCTTCGTTTCCTGTCTGGGGCAACTCGCGGGGCCTTCGATGGTCATTCGCGCGCTGTGTACGAACCAGCACGAATCATTCAGCGAGGCCCGGCTGGCCGTAGCGCCACTTGAGCTGTTCGAGGTCGAGCGCCTCGCCTTCGTCATCGCTCAGATGAAGCACGTGATGGGTCGCGCAAAAGGACTCGTAGTCCCGCTCGCTCATCACGAGTTCAACGGCGAGGCCAGGATCGCCGATCGAAAAATCGAACTCGACGAAACCGTCGTCGCGGCGTTCCCTGAGGCGGACATAGCGCCGCGTCACGTCGAAAACTGGCAAGGCCGGTTCGGCTTGGGGTGGATGCGGGTGCATCACGGTCTCCTGGTGTTGGTGCGTTGTGCTTCACTGCATGCTTTCGTTGAAATACGTGGCAGCGCGCCTATTTATGCAACTGCCATGCCAATGAAGATCGAAAGGCCGCGCGGTGCGCCGCGAAAAGCGCACAATCCCTTGTTAATCAACGGACAAACGTGAAGAAAAAATTCTCGGGACAAGAGCGGCACGGGAGCGGCGTGAGGTGCGCGCGGCTTTGCGCTGGATCAAATGATCGAAACCGGCGTGCTTCACGCGATAGGCAGCCGATCAAATCGGTATCAGGGAACACCCGATGTTTGTCCGCGCGCGATTCGTCATGCAGCAGCGCGCGCGGCATTGCATACTGACGGCCGGCACAAACTCAGAGAGTGGTTGGAGACGAATTCCGATGGTCACCCGAATCAAGCCCGCACAGAACCCACGCATGTCGATGGTTTCGCCGAAGGGCGACTGCGTGGACAGCCTGCGCTATCCGGACATCGCGGACCTCATGTCGAGGCTGCACTTCTCGCCCGGCGACGGGCGCATCTGGCTCGGCGATCAGCGCATGCTGCTCGTGCATACCGGCTCGGTCGGCGCGATGCGGCGCGAGCTGATCGACAGTCTCGGCATCGACGCCGCGCGCGGCCTGCTCACGCGCATGGGCTACAACTCGGGCGCGCGCGACGCGGAACTCGCGCGCAAGGTGCGCCCCGACAGTTCGATCACCGAGATGTTCGCGGTCGGCCCGCAGTTGCACATGCTAGAAGGCATGACGGTGGTCGAGCCGGTGCGGCTCGAACTCGATGTCGAAAAAGGTCAGTACTACGGCGAATTCATCTGGAAGAACTGTGCGGAAGATGAAGAACACATCCGCATCTATGGGATCGGTGCTGAGCCGGTCTGCTGGACGCAGATCGGTTATGCGTCCGGCTATACGAGCGTATTCATGGGCCGGCCGATCGTCTACCGCGAGGTCGAATGCCGCGCGCTGGGACAATCGCAATGCAGAATCGTCGGCAAGCCGGTCGAGGAATGGGGCGATGAAGCCGCGGACGATCTGCGCTTCATGCAGGCTCAGTCGTTTACGCAGGGGTTGTCGGCTGAGGTCGCCAAACGTGATGTGAAGCGTGGCGTGGAGCGTCAGGTGACGAATGCAGCGTCAAATGAAGCAGCAAATGAAGCGATGAACGAAGCGGCAGGCACGGCAAAGCGTGACGTCAGGCCCAACATGAAGGACGGCGCCGGCATGCCCGTATTCGGCGACGCGCCCACACCCACGCCCACCGCTTTCGGCGACGACAACATGGTCGGCGCATCGCCCGGCTTCAACGCGGTCTGCCACATGATCCGGCGCGTCGCGAACACGCGCGCGACCGTGCTCTTTCTCGGCGAAAGCGGCGTCGGCAAGGAAGTGTGCGCACGCACGCTGCACCGGATCAGCGCATGCGGCAACGGTCCGTTCGTCGCGGTCAACTGCGCGGCGATTCCAGAGGCGCTCGTCGAGTCGGAGCTCTTCGGCGTCGAGCGCGGCGGCTTCACCGATGCGACGCAGAGCCGGCCAGGCCGCTTCGAGCGCGCCGATGGCGGCACGCTGTTTCTCGACGAGATCGGCATTCTGAGCCTGACCGCGCAGGGCAAGCTGCTGCGCGCGCTACAGGAAGGCGAAATCGAACGGGTTGGCGATACGCAGACGCGCCGCGTCAACGTGCGCGTGATCGCGGCGACGAATCTCGATCTGAAAGACGAAATTCGCGCGGGCCGCTTCAGGGAAGACCTGTATTTCCGCCTGAACGTGTTTCCGATTCGCGTGCCGTCGCTGCGCGAGCGGCGCGAGGACTTGCCGGTGCTGCTCAATCACATGCTGCACAAGTATCGCGAACGCCATGCGCGCGACGTGACCGGCTTCACCGGCCGCGCGCTCGACGCGCTGCTCAATTACGGCTGGCCCGGTAATATCCGCGAGATGGAGAACCTCGTCGAGCGCGGTGTGATTCTCGCGCCCGACGGCGGTGCGATCGACATCGGCCATCTGTTCACGAGCGGCGAAACGATCGACGCACAGATGTTCGGCCTCGGCACCAACGGCTCGTTGACGCCGTCGGGCTCGCTGCTCGATCAGAAAGCAGGCGCCGACGGCGAGGCCGAGCGCGTCGTCAGGAAGGTGAACAATCTGCTGATGGGCATGAGCGGCGAGATCGACCCGACCTCGCTCGACGATATCGAAACCGCGCTGCTAAAGAGTGCGGTGCAGCGCGCGCAGGGCAATCTGTCGGCGGCCGCGCGCACGCTCGGCATTACGCGTCCGCAGCTCGTTTATCGCCTGAAGAGCCGGGGGCTGCGGGTGTAGAACGGCAAGCGGGGATGAATTCGAGCACCCGCCTTTGACGCTGACCCGAACGCCGGTCAATCTCCCCTGCTCTTGCCCGAACGGCGAAACACGTCGACGAGCTTGTCGACGATACGGTTCAACTCCTCGCGCTCGTCCGCAGAGAGTATCGACAGCATCTCCGTTTCCAGCACTTGCCCCAGTTCATCGCTGGCGGTGCGGATGCGCTTGCCGGCCGCCGTGGACCAGAGCTGAAAGTGGCGCGCGTCGTCGGGATGGATCGAGCGCCGCACGAGCTTGCGCTCGATCAGGTCCGCGACGAGCTTCGACAGCAGTGTCTTCTCGATCAGCGTCAGCTCCTTCAGCGTGGTCGCGGTGATCCCCGGCGTGTCGCAGATGATCCGCAGAACACGCAACGAACGCACGTCGAGCCCGACCACGGGCCGGTACGCCGCGTTGGCCCGGCTGATCATTTCGCTCTTGATCAGATCGAGCTTGAAGGTCAGAAAGTACGATACGCCACGCGTCGCGGCGGCCGCGTCCTGCGCGGCGTCGCTCAGCCTGCCGTCCGCCGTATCGCTGGCATTCTTCGCGCGGTCCTTCATCTGGCCCTTCGCCGGGTCTTTCACCGGTTCTTTCGCCGGTTCTTTCACCTGGTCCTTCGCGTCGACCCGCTGTCTCGCTGCCCGCATACCTGCTCGCATCTTTTCGCGTCCTGTCTGAAGGCTTTGCTCAATATGAAGCTCGCTGAGCCGGTGCGCTTTCTCGCCATGTGCTTTCGCCCCATGCCTGCGCCCCGCGCCTGCTCCAAAATTCATGCTGCCGGCGCCCCGCCTGCCGGCCAACGACGATAATAGCCCAGACCACCCTCCGCCACCGATTATCAGGGAAAAGCATTAGTTGAAAATATCAACTAATGAATTATTCTTGGCTCCGGAGCGGCTGCCTCGTCATGACGCAGGCGGACCACGCACTCATCAAACAACGCGGGGGTTGGCGGTATGCAGACTGACATTGAATTGAACGCACTCGGCGAACAGATGCGGGCATGGCGCAGGGATATCCATCGACATCCCGAGCTGGGCTTCCACGAGCATCGCACCGCCGGGCTGGTCGCGAAGCTGCTGGCCGGCTGGGCAATCGACGTGCAAACCGGCATCGGCGGCACCGGCGTGGTCGGTACGATTCGCGGCACGCGCGGCGAAGGTCCGTCGATCGGTTTGCGCGCCGACATGGACGCGCTGCCGATGAACGAAAAAGGCACGCCGGAGCACCGCTCGACGCATGAGAACGTTTTCCACGGCTGCGGCCACGACGGCCACACCGCCATCCTGCTCGGCGTCGCGCAGCACCTGGCCGCGCATCGCGACTTTCGCGGCACCGTTCATCTGATCTTCCAGCCAGCAGAGGAAACGCTGCGCGGCGGCTCGGCCATGATCGGCGACGGTCTCTTCGAGCGCTTCCACTGCGACGAAATCTACGCACTGCACAACAACAACCAGTTGCCCGCCGGCAAGATCGGCGTGCGCACCGGCGCAATCCTGTCGGCCTGCGACCTGTTCCGGATCAACATCAAGGGCGTCGGCAGCCACGCGGCCATGCCGCACAAGTCGATCGATCCGTTGCTGATCGGCGCGAGCCTCGTGCAGTCCATCCAGAGCATCGTGAGCCGCAACATCGATCCGCTCGACACCGCCGTCGTCAGCGTCTGCAAGTTCCTCGCGGGCACCGCGATCAACGTGATTGCCGAGACGGCCGTGCTCGAAGGCACCGTGCGCACGCTGTCGGTGGCCGCGCAGGAAACCGCGCTCGCGCGTCTGCGCGCGATCTGCGAAGGCGCGGCCACGATGTACGGCTGCGAAGTGAGCTTCGAGCATCTGCAAACCTCGCCGCCCACGCTCAATACGCCCGCCGAAACCGAGACCGTGCGGCGCGCCGCCGAGCAGGTGCTCGGCGCGGGCAACGTGATCGTCGACGTCGCGCCGCTGATGGCATCGGAAGACTTCGCGTTCATGCTGCAACAACGTCCCGGCTCGTACTTTTTCCTCGGCCACGATGGCCTCACGTGCCATCACCCCGAGTTCGATTTCGACGACGACACCGCGCCCACCGGCGCGGCGGTGTTTATCGAAATCGTGCGGCAGCGGCTCGGCTGACGCGCAATCCGGGCAATCGATCAAAAGGGAGCAGCAATGAACGGTAAGCCGACGCCGGCGATGATGCGAAAAGTAGTGATTGCCTCCGTGCTGGGCAATGCGTTCGAATGGTTCGACTTTGCCATCTATGGCCTGTTCGCCGTGATGATCGCGAAGCTGTTTTTCCCGAGCGGCAACGACTTCGCGTCGATGCTGCTCACGCTCGCGACGTTCGGCGTCGGCTTCGCGGTGCGTCCGCTCGGCGGCGTGCTGCTCGGCCTGTACGGCGACCGCGTGGGCCGCAAGAAGGCGCTCTCGCTCACGATCGTGCTGATGTCGGTCGGCACCGGCATGATCGGCCTGTTGCCGACGTACGCCGCGATCGGCATTGCAGCGCCGATCCTGATGGTGCTCGCGCGGCTGATCCAGGGCTTCTCGGTCGGCGGCGAATTCAGCGGCGCGACGACGATGCTGGTGGAATTCGCGCCGGCCAATCGCCGCGGCTTCTTCGGCAGCTTCCAGATGTGTTCGCAGGCGCTCGCGTTTTCGATCGGCGCGCTCGTCGCCTGGCTGCTGACCGTCAATCTCGCGCCGCACGATCTCGAATCGTGGGGCTGGCGTCTGCCGTTTCTGCTCGGCATTCTGATCGGACCGGTCGGCTGGCTGATCCGCTCGCAGGTCGACGAATCGCCGGAATTCCTCGCGTATGCGAGCGAAGTGCGGCACGGCAAGGTCAAGGCCGTCAATACGCCGCTGCGCACCGTGTTCCGTGAATATCCGCGCGCGGTGCTCGGCAGCATCGGCATCACGGTGGTCGGCACGGTATCGGCCTACGTGTTCGTGTTCTTCCTGCCGATCTTCGCGAAGAAGCAATTGGGCCTGTCCGCCGCCGACGTGAACCTCAGCACCCTCGTCAGCACCGCGATCATCCTCGTGTGCTGTCCGCTCGCGGGCTATCTGTCGGACCGCTATGGCCGCAAGGCCGTGCTGCTGCCGGCGATCGTCGCGTACGGGATCGCCTCGTACGTGCTGTTCAGGCAGTTCGTGAACGCGCCGTCGTTCGGTTCGCTGCTGGCCGTGCAGATCGGCGTGTCGTGCTTCATGAGCTTTTTCTGGGGGCCGACGCCGATCGTGCTGACCGAGGTCTTCCCCGTGAGTGTTCGCTCTACAGGCGCCGCGGTCACGTACAACCTCGCGGTGCTGATTTTCGGCGGCCTCGCGCCGTTCGTGAATACGTGGCTCGTGCACGCGACGGGCAGCAATCTCGCACCGGTCTATTACGTGCAGGCGAGCGTGGTGATCGGCCTCGTGGGTGTGCTGGCCTTGCCGGTGGCCGCGCGAGCGAAGCCGGCCGGATTGCGGTTCGATCAGCCGACGTAATCTGGCTCTCGGCGGTGCGGCCTCGCGCGAGGTCACGCGAGGTCGTGAACGCGGAACAGGTTCAGGGCCAGGCTCAGCCCCAGGAGCAGGAGCAGATTCAGGCGAACTTGACATCACGACATCATGACGTCATGATGTCCATCATGGCTACCGACCGCCCCAGCTCGCTCCCCCTTTACGCGCAAGTCGAAGAAGCGCTTGCTGCGCGCATCGTCGACGGCACGTATCCGCCCGGCTCGCAGTTGCCCAACGAGGCGAGCCTGCTCGCGAACTTCAACATCAGCCGCACCACGCTGCAAAAAACGGTGCAGAACCTGATTGCACGCGGGTTGATCGAAATTCGCCGCGGCAAAGGCACGTTCGTCACGCAGCCGCGCCTCAGCCAGCCACTCACGGAATTGAGCGGCTTCGTCGAAGACATGCGTGCCCACGGCCGCAAAGCGAGCGCGCGGCTCGTCGCGAAGCGCCTCGAAAAGGCGAGCGAAACCGTGGCCGCGCGGCTTGCGCTCAAGCCTGGCACGCAGGTCGTGCACATCCAGCGCGTGCGCATTGCCAATGGCGTGCCGCTTTCGTTCGACGAAACCTGGCTGCCGAGAGATATCGGCGAAAAGATCATCGAAAACGATCTGGAAGCGGAGCCGATCTTCGCGCTGCTCGAAGAGAAGTACGGCTTGCCGCTCATCGAGGCGGAATACCGGCTCGAAGCAGCGGCGGCGAGCAAGGCCGTCGCACGCGCGCTCGAGGTCGCGGTGCAGAGCCCGATTTTCCTGATCGAGCGCACTTCATATGCCGAGGGCAACCGTGCCGTCGATTACGAAAAGCTCTACTACCGTGGCGACCAGATCCAATTCGTCACACGTCTCGCGCGACGCAAAGCGCCGCGCCGGTGAGCAGCCATGAGCGGCGCGGCCTTCGATCTGCATTACACGCTGTGGCTCTTCGCGGTCTCGCTCGGCGCGAGCGCGCTGGGCGGCATGCTCGGCATGGCGAGCGGTATTTTCATCGTGCCGATCCTCACGATGTTCGGACACCTTGACATCCACGTGGCGATCGGAGCGAGCATCGTATCGGTCATCGCGTGTTCGTGCGGCGGCGCCGCGCCCTTCCTGCGCGGGCGCTTCACCAACGTGCGGCTCGCGGTCGTGCTCGAAACCGCGACGACGCTCGGCGCGCTGTCCGGCGTGCTGCTGAGCGGACTCGTACCCGTCACGGCGCTCTATTTCATCTTCGGCGTGATCCTGATCCTGTCGGCGCAGCAAATGCTCGCGCGGCGCGCCGATCCGGCCATCACCGTCAACGCCGCCACCACTGCCGGCGCGCTTGCGACGGCTGGCGCCGGCCCGAGCCGCCCTCGTTCATGGGGCGCCTCGCTGCAACTCGATTCGAGCTATCCCGACCGCGTGAGCGGACGCGACATCGCATACCGCGTGCAGCGCATCCCGCTCGGTCTCTCGCTCATGTACGGTGCCGGCCTGATTTCGGCGCTGCTCGGCATCGGCAGCGGCGTGCTCAAGATTCCCGCCATGGATACCGCGCTGCGCCTGCCGATCAAAGTTTCGTCGGCGACATCGAACTTCATGATCGGCGTGACCGCAACGGCAAGCGCCGGCGCTTACTTCCTGCGCGGCGAGATCGTCACCGCGATTGCGGGCCCGGTGGCGCTCGGCTCGGTGGCGGGCGCGGCGCTCGGCGCGCGCCTGCTCATGCGCGTCTCGAACGAAAGGCTGCGCGTGCTGTTCGTCGCGGTGCTCGCACTGCTCGCCGTGCAGATGCTGCTCGAAGCATTCGGCATCCACCTGTTCGGAGCCTCGGCATGAACCGCGCGGCGCGCGTGGGCATGCGCTTCGAGCACTGGCTCGCGAATCTGCTGCACTACGGCACGTGGATCGCCTCGGGCACGATTGCGGCCGGCCTCGGCCTCGCGCTCGTGCTGCCCGCCGTGCGAACCGGAAGCGGTGGCGCAAGCGGCGGCCCTGCGACGCTCGCCGGCATGCCCATCGTGAGCGCCGGAATTGCGCTTTTCATACTGTTGCCCGTAATGCGGCTTATATTGATGTTAGGGGTGTTCCTGCATCGGCGCGACTACCGGTTCAGCGCGATTGCGGCGCTCGTACTCGCCATCGTGGCCGCCGGGCTGCTAGTCGGCGCGGCCTGACTCGTGCGGCTTGATTCGTGCAGCTCGATTCGGGCGGATGATCCGCCCCGCAAACTGCGTGTGGCTGGTGTGTGCGGGTATGATTCCAGGCATGCCTCTACCGGAGCGCTCGCCGCTCCTTACATGCCGCAATTTTTTGCCACGAGAAACATCATGCCTGCCCAACACGACGAAGCCCCCGGCGCCAGCAACACGCACGGCAAGGAAAAGCGCAAGACGTTGTCCCTGACCATGCGCAACCTCCTGATGGTCGCGATCGGGGTCGTGGTGTTCGTGATCGTGTCGACCTTCGTGCTATATGGCGCGGTGATGTACGGAGACGAAGTGCCGAACTTCGGCATCATCCTGATGATGACCGCGCCGGTGATCGCGGGTGTCGCGTTCCGCGTCGGGCTCGATGCATGGCTCGATCGCGAATGAGTGCCACGAGTCTGAACCGCGTGTAAGCAATCGCCCGTCATCGTCGCCCATCCACACCTGCACCACCTGTAAAGCTTGCACGGCTTACCGCTTCTTACCATCGCTCCCGACGCACGCGTGCCGCTTCCCGGCGGCCCATTCCACCGTAGTAACTGGCGCGAGCCACACATCTGCAATCTGGAACGAAGTTTGCTTCGTCATTGAGGTTCGCGCGGGCTAACCCCCACTTCTCCCGGAACCTTCAGATGAGTTACCAGGACATCGACAAAGAAATCGCCCACCTCGAAGTCGTCTTCGGACTGATCTCTACGCGCGACCGTTTTCCCCTGTCGTACTGGCATCGGCGGCTGCATGCGCTGAACCGTTTATCGATGGTGCCCGTGCAACGCGAACGCGTCGCACAACTCGAATCGACGCTGCGCTCGGTTGGTGCGGCGCAGGATCAGGATCAAGATCAGGACACCGCGTCGTTACACTCCATCGAGAGCACGAGTTCATGATGCCGGCGTGGACGGCGTCGAAAGCGCTCAAAAACTGGCCAGGATAGCGAGGACGTCGCGCGGCGCGACGATCGCTTGCTTCAGCGTCTCACCTGCTGACCGTAAGACCGTAAGGCCGCTCAGCCCGTCAGAATCCGCGCGCCGAGCGCCAGCACGAGCGCCGGCACCATCACGAGCACGCCGACCTTGAGGAACTTCATGAAGCTCACGTCTTCGCCCTCGCGGCGAATCGCGTTGAGCCAGAGGATCGTCGCGAGCGAGCCGGTAATCGACAGGTTCGGCCCAAGGTCGACACCGATCAGCAGCGCGTCGATCACGCGCTCGGGGCTGTGCGCCTGCATCACCGTCGAACTCGCGATGAGCCCGGCCGGCAGGTTGTTCATCAGGTTGCTGCCGAACGCGATGATCGCGCCGGCCCAGCCCGCCGCCGCCATTTCGTTGTGCCCGGTCGCGCGCCGCAGTTCGGTGGCGAGCGTCGTGATGACGCCCGTGTGATCGAGCATTTCGACGAGCACGAACAGCGCGGCGACGAGCGGCAGCACGTTCCACGAGATTTCGCGGATCATCGGCAGCGGCGATTTGCGCTCCTTGATGAGCACGACGAGCGCGGTCAGCGTGCCGAGTATCGCGGTAGGCATGCCGAGCTGGATGTCGTAGGCGGAGACCGTCAGCAGCGCGCCGGCCGTCACGGCGATGCCCGCGAGCGCAACGCGCCCGCTCGCCGACAGCTCCACCGCTTCGAGATTCGCCTCGCAGACGCCAGCGAGCGCGTCGCGCTGGGTCCAGCGCAACATCACGAAGGTCGCGGCGATCGACAGCAGCGACGGCAGCGTGAAACGCAGCATCCACGGCCCGAGCGGCGGCGTGTGATTGCCGTACAGCACGATGTTGGCCGGATTCGAGATCGGCAGCACGAAGCTCGCGGCGTTGGCGACGAACGCGCAGACGAACAGCAGCGGCAGCGGCGGCGTCTTCGCTTTCTTCGCGGCGGCGAACACGGCGGGCGTGAGCACGACCGCGGTCGCGTCGTTGGAAAGGAAGGCGGTAATCACGACGCCGACGAGATACACGAGCACGAACAGCTTGCGCGGCGAGCTGCGCGCATGATTGACCGCGAGCACCGCGACCCAGTCGAACAGACCTTCGCGGCGCCCGACTTCGGACAGCAGCATCATGCCGAACAGGAACAGATAGACGTCGGTGCCCTTGCCGATCGCCTCGATCGCGAGATGCACCGGCAGGAGGCCGAGCGCCACAAGCAGCAGCGCGCCGGCGACGGCCCACACGGCTTCGGGCCATTTGAACGGCCGCGTGATGACGCCGGCGGTGGCGACAGCGGCAATACCCCAGGAAAGGAAGACGGAATTCACAGCGTAAGCCTGGATAATGGGTTATGCGGGTCGAGTGAGAATTGCATAAGGTTTGTACAAGCGGGTTGTACAAGCGGTTTGCACAAGCGGGTTGCGCGAGTTCTGCGCAGGCAGGCGCGACGCGCCTATTCGGGGTCACAAATTACCACAGCGCCTCATGCGGCGTGAAAGCCTTTCAATCCCATTAGCGTCACGGCCACAACAATCTGTTCCCGTGCGCCCGCCTATTCAGTTTTCGTTGCCATCCCTACTATCCGCATTCATGCTCGGCTCCTCGCCTGCCACGGATACAACACGATGCCAACCCAACCTTCCGTTTCCCCGCGCTACCACGGCGCGGCCATCACGCTGCACTGGCTGATCGCGGCACTGATCGTCTGCGGCTTCTATATCGGCTGGATCATGACCGATATCCCCGGCTTCACGCCCACGAAACTCAAGTACTTCTCGTGGCACAAATGGATTGGCGTGACCGTCTTCGCGCTCGCGGTGATCCGCGTGCTGTGGCGCGCCACGCATCGCGCGCCCGCGCTCGACGACGCGACGCCCGCATGGCAGAAGGCCGCGGCGCATCTCGTGCACGGCGTGCTGTACCTGCTGATGCTCGCGATTCCGCTTTCCGGCTACTTCTACAGCTCGGCCTCCGGCATTCAGGTCGTGTATCTCGGCATCGTGCCGCTGCCGACGATCATCGGCCCCGACCAGGCGCTGAAGGCCACGCTGCGCACGGTCCACGTGCTGCTCAATTACACGCTGCTCGCGCTCGTGGTCATGCACGTGCTCGCGGCGCTCAAGCATCAGTTCGTCGATCGCGATGGACTGCTTGCGCGGATGATTCCGTTTCTCAAGACCCAAGCGAAGACCCGCACATCACGAAGCGACGGCTTTAACG
This sequence comes from Paraburkholderia susongensis, assembly GCF_900177725.1. Lineage (GTDB taxonomy): Bacteria > Pseudomonadota > Gammaproteobacteria > Burkholderiales > Burkholderiaceae > Paraburkholderia > Paraburkholderia susongensis. Next base: position 77,320 of record NZ_FXAT01000010.1, read on the forward strand.
CGCTTTAAGACCGCCGATTGATTACGACCTGTTGGCAATCTAATTCCTCGCGGTGTGCAATCAACGCGCGCGACTCAGATAGGATGCGTACCACCATGAAAACAACCATTTATCAATCCGCCCAGCGCGCGGCGCTCGCCGGTTTCGCCGCCCTTTCCCTGTTCGGCGCGAGCCTCGCGCACGCCGACGTCGACCTCGCCAGAAGCAGCGTCGTCGCCACGACGAAACAGATGAACGTGCCCGTCGACGGCAAGTTCAGGAAGTTCTCGGCGCAACTGAACTTCGATCCCGCGAAGCCGGCCGCGGGCAGCGCAAGCGTGTCGATCGACACCGCGAGCTACGACCTCGGCGCCGACGACTACAACAAGCAGGCGCAAGGCAAGGAATGGTTCGACAGCGCCGCGTATCCCGCCGCGACCTTCGTGTCGAGCGCGATCGCGCCGGCCGGCGGCAACCAGTACAAGGTGACGGGCAAGCTCACGATCAAGGGCAAGTCGCAAACTGTCGTGGTGCCGGTCGTGATCGCGAGCCAGGGCGCAACGCAAACCTTCGACGGCTCGCTGCCGATCAAGCGCACGCAGTTCGACGTCGGCACCGGCGAATGGAAAGACACGTCGGTGGTCGCCGACGAAGTCGTCATCAAATTCCATCTGGTCGCCGCGAAAAAATAACGCAGAACGAAGCTCTGCACCGCACCGTACTGCAACACGCAGTACCGCACACTTTCTGAAACCTGGAGTCCACCTTGAAGAAATCCTTCCTGCTCGCCGCGGGCGCGCTCGCCGCTGCGCTGTCGTTCAACGCGATGGCCGCTGATACCTACATGCTCGATCCGACCCACACGTCCCCGAGCTTCGAGACCGACCACTTCGGCGGCCTGTCGATCTGGCGCGGCAAGTTCAAGAAGAGCAGCGGCACCGTGGTGCTCGATCGCGCGGCAAAAACCGGTACGGTCGACGTGACGATCGACCTGAACTCCGTCGATATCGGCAACGACAAGCTCGATGCCGAACTCGTGACCGACAAGTTCTTCGACACCGCGAAATTCCCGACCGCGACCTACAAGGGCACGCAGATCCGCTTCGAAGGCGACAAGCCGGTCGAGGTGATCGGCACGCTGACGATGCACGGCATCACGAAGCCGGTCAATCTGAAGATCGAATCGTTCAAGTGCATGCAGCACCCGATGCTCAAGCGCGAAGTGTGCGGCACGGAATCGACCGCGACGTTCAACCGCGACGACTTCGGCATCGACTACGGCAAGGCATATGGCTTCAACATGAAGACCACGCTGCATATTCAGGCTGAAGGTATCAAGCAGTAAGCTGCCGCATGACACGGTTGCGGCGCCCGGTGCGCACCGCAACCGTCTTCTATCGGTTCTGTCGCGTCACGAAAGAGAGGATGAGAGGATAAGAAAGCGTCCCGCGATGAACAGGACTGCTTGAGCCGTTAGAGTTCAGTCGCCACGCTCATTGATCGCACCGAGGCCGTGCGCGAGATCATCGATAAGGTCCCGCGGATCTTCGAGGCCCACGTGCAGACGCACGATCGGCCCGGCGCCGCGCCAGTCTTCGCGAGTCCTGGCGCTTGCCACGTTCACGACCGTCGCAAGACTTTCGAAGCCGCCCCATGACGCCCCGATGCCGAACAGCGACAACCCGTCGACGAAGCGTGCGGCCGCCTCGGGCGATACGTCTTCCAGTTCGAACGAGATCAGTCCGTTCGTACCGGCGCAGTCGCGCTGCCATAGGGCGTGACCCGGATGCTCCGGCAGCGCGGGACAAAAGACGCGCGCGACGGCAGGTTGCGCCGCGAGCCAGTGCGCCACCTCGAGCGCATGCTTTTCGTGCAGCGCGAGCCGCGCGCCCAGCGTACGCGTGCCGCGCAGCACGAGGTATGCATCGTCGGGGCTGACCGCGACACCCTGCGCGTCGCTCATCGTCGCGAGAGGCTGCCAGGCGGTCTCGGTCGTCGTGACGGTGCCCATCATCACATCCGAATGACCGCTCAGGTATTTGGTCGCGGCCATAATGGAAATGTCGGCACCCAGCTTCAGCGGCTGATACTGCACGCCCGACCCCCACGTATTGTCCGCGGCCAGCAGCGCGCCGTGGCTGTGCGCCAGCTCGGCGAGCGCGGGCAGATCGCAGAGCTCATAGAGCAGCGACCCAGGGCATTCGACATACACCAGCCGGGTGCGCGCCGTCATGCAACTCGCCGCATCCGAACCATCCGCGCGAAAATACGTGACGTGCACGCCCCACGGCTCGAGGAATGTATCGACGAAATGGCGCAGCGGCTGATAAACGCAGTCGGAAATCAGCGCATGGTCGCCGGGGCGCAGGTAGGCGAGAAACACCATCGTCATCGCGGCGAGGCCGGTGGGGAAAAGTCGCGTGCGATAGCCGCCTTCGAGCCCCGACACGACATCTTCCAGCGCGAAGCCGGTCGGATTGCCGCGCGCGCCATACGTGAACAAGCGCTCGCTGCTGCGTCGGCGGCGCGCGTCGTTGAGGTCGGCCATGCTCTCGAACAGCGCCGTCGAGGCGCGTACGACTGGCGGGTTGACCGCGCGGCCACCGTTGACGACCGTGGACGTACCGCCTTTCACAAGGCGGGTGGCAAGGCGCGGGGAGTGCGAATCGCGGGGCATGAGGTTGTGTGCCTGGAAGCGGGTGCCGGGTGTCGGCGGGTTCTTGTTTGCCTCGTGTGCGGGCGCCGCCCGCACACGAGGGGTTCACTTCGCTGCTGCTGCGGCGGCGGCGCCCAGACGAAAAGTGTTGCGTTCGTCGGCGTCGAGCTGGGCGAGCAGGCCGGTTTCCCACGCGAGATACTGGCGCGCCGCCGCCTTATTGCCGTCGTGACGATCATGCACGAAGAACAGGTAGTCGATACAGGCCTCGTCGGGCGGCATGCCGGGCGTGCTGCTCACGGCTTGTCCGATCGACGTCCACGCGCTGAAGCCTCCCGCGAGCAGCATGAAGCGGCGCGCGTCGTGAGGCCGGTGTCGCCGCCAGTCCGCGACGAACAGCTCGGCCACGCCGCGCTCGTCCGCGACGAGCACGATGTCCCGGCCCGCCGGCGGATCGGGCAGATCACGCAAACGCGGGCGGATCGCCCACTGCGACCCCGGTACATGCGCCTTGCGGTAACTCTGGCTGGGGCGCAGGTCGATCACTTGCAGATGTCCCTGCGCCAGTGCGTCGGCAAGCGCTGGCGCGTCGATTTCCATGAGCGTCGTCCCCACCGCCGCAGGCGGCGCTGGCAGCGATACCCCGCTTGCGAATGCGTTGGGCAGCACGTACGCGTCATGCCCTAGCTGCCGCAGCCAGCTCGCGACGATCGGCGCGCGCACGCCTTCGCTGTCGAACAGCACGATGCGCGCATGACGCACGCCGATGTACTGATCCGTGGCCTGTATCAGCTGTCCGCCCGGCGTGTGCTGCGCACCCGGCAACGACCCGGCGGCGAATTCCTCGGGCGTGCGCACATCGCACAGATACAGCGTGCGCGTCGTATCGGCGGCCCACTGCGCGAACGTGGCGGCTTCGACTTCGGGCACCGCGAAGCGTTCGGCCAACCTCCGGCTAGCGGCGACCATGGGCTCGAGCGCGTCCTCTGCCACCGCGTCCGGATAGCAGCGCTTGCTGTCGTGCTCGAGCGGCAGGTCTTCGAGAAACCAGCCTTGCGTACCGTTGGCGAGCGCCATCACCGGGTTGGCGATACCGAGGTTGATCAGCGTCTGCGCACCGATGATGCTGCGCGTGCGGCCCGCACAGTTGATGACGATCGGTGTGTTTGCGTCGGGCACGAGCTCGCGAATGCGATAACCGAGCTCGCCGTTGGGGCAGCAGATCGACGATGGGATCGTCATCTTGTGGTATTCACCGAGCGTGCGGCCGTCGAGGATCACGACCGGCTCGCCGCGCTCGCGCTTCGCGGCGAGTTCGAGCGCGGTGATGTGCGGCGTGTGATACGCATGTTCGACCAGTTCGCCGAACGTCTTCGACGGCACGTTGACGCCCGCGAACAGCGTATGGCCGGAGCGCCGCCAACCCTCGGCGCCGTCCTTCAACACGTGCAGGTCCGTATAGCCGAGTTCGGCGAGGCGCGCGGCCGCATCGAGCGCAATGGTCGCATCGGTGTCGTAGAGCACGATGCGCGCGGCGCGGCGCGGCACGAGCCGGCCGATTTCGAGTTCGAGCCGGCTATAAGGAAGCGGCACACCGTGGAAGAGATGCGCTTCGCCGTACTGGCCGTGCTCGCGCACGTCGAGAAGCGCGATCTCGGTGCCGTCACGCAGCCAGCCTTTGAGCGTGGAGGAGTCGATGAGCGAAGGAAGCAATGAGGTCATGTCGTAGCGTTGCCGTTACGTAGGGTTGAACGGACCCACACCGCTTGCGGGAGCAATGCGGCGCCCCGGTCCTGCGCGGCAGGCGCGGACCTGTACGAGACATGGCGCCGCGAAGGCGCCGTGCAGGGTTCGGAGAAGTGGAGCGTTAGCGGCGCGTCTTCACGCCGATGCCCATCACCTGATACGTGCCGTTTTGCACGTCGAACGTGATGCGCTCGGTCAGCGTCTCGAGCGCGCGCCCGTACATGTGCAGATGGCGGATCGGCGTTTCGCCCTTGATCTCGACGGCGTGAATGTCGTCCGAGGCGAGCGCGATGCCGTGACCGGGTTCGACCACGACGGTCTGCGTAACCTCGACCGAGCCCACACCGGGCGTCCGGCCGTCGTCGGTGCGGCGATAGAGGTAGTTGTGTTCGACGCCGTCGACCGCCGCGATGCAGGCCCACGTCGTATGGTTGTGCGGCGTGATCTTTTTGCCGGGGCGCATGACGTTCAGATACAGCGCGTAGGTCTGGTCGGCATCCTCGTGAATCAGGTAGCGCGCCTGCAGCTCGCCGTCGGCGGGCGGCGGAAAATCGGCTTCCTGCCAAAGTTCACGGCGCGCGGCGAGCGATTTGACCTGCTCGAGCACGGCGGCTAGCGCCGGGCGGGTCTCGCCCGCGGGCGCGATCTCGGTCTTCATTGCGGCAATCGCTTCGGCCACGGCGGCTTCACGTTGTGCGGACAGGGATGGCGTGGACATGATGAACGGGTCTCCGGTTCGAAATCGTGGGGGAATGATGTAGATGCGATGCGCGCCTCGCGCGCGAATCAGGCAGCGCCTTGCGAGACGAGCTCGCGCGGCAACGGGCGATGCACGTCATGCAGAAAGCGTTGCGCCCGCTCGTGCTCAGGATGACTGAAGAACCGGGCGGGCGGCGCGTCTTCGAGCAACTGGCCCTGGTCCATGAACCAGACGCGGCTCGACACCTCGCGCGCGAAGCCCATTTCGTGAGTGACGATCATCATCGTCAGGCCTTCGCCGGCGAGGCTTCGCATCACCTGCAGTACCTCCTGCACCATTTCCGGGTCGAGGGCGCTCGTGGGCTCGTCGAACAGCATCAATGGCGGCTTCATCGCGAGCGCGCGCGCAATCGCCACGCGCTGCTGCTGGCCGCCCGACAGATTCGCGGGCATGGCGTCGATCTTGTGCGCGAGCCCGACCTTGGCCAGCAGTGTTTCGGCCTGTGCCACGGCTTCGTCGCGAGACATGCCGAGCACCTTCGTCGGGCCGAGAATCAGGTTTTGCCGGACCGACAGGTTCTGGAACAGGTTGAAGCTCTGGAACACGAAGCCGATGCGCGCGCGCAGCTGGTTGAGCTTGATGTCGTGCGCATGGATGTCGCGGCCCTCGAACAGGATACGCCCCTGCCCGATGGCTTCGAGCCGCGTGACGGTGCGTATCAGAGTCGACTTGCCGGAGCCGGACGGCCCGCATACGACGACGACTTCGCCACGTTCGATCACGGCGTCGATTCCCTTGAGCACATGGTGCTGACCGTAGTGCTTGTGCACATTCTCAAAGGCGAGCATGGTCATGGTCGCGTTGCTCCTGCGAAATTAGGCGAGGCCCGCGCGCTGGCGGGCGATGCGGTGCTCCAGCCGCCCCGCGAAGCGCGAGATGGCGAAGCACAGAACGAAGTAGAAGGCCGCGAGTACGAGGAAGGTCTGCAGCGGGCTCGTCAGCGTGATCGTGTTGACCTGCGCCGCCGAATACGTGAGCTCGGGCACGCCGATCACGTAGGCAAGCGAGGTGGCCTTGATGATCGACACGAACTGGTTGACGATCGACGGCAGCATATTGGCGAGCGCTTGAGGCAGTTGCACGTAGCGCATGCTCTGCAGCCAGGAGAGGCCATTCGAGCGCGCGGCTTCCATCTGGCCGCGCGGCAGTCCTTCGAGCCCGGCGCGCACGATCTGCGCGAGGAACGCGCTTTCATAGACGATGATCGCGCACACGGCCGTCGTGAGCGCCGACACTTCCGCGCCGATCAGCAGCGGTATCGCGAAATAGGCCCAGAAAATCAGCATCAGCAGCGGAATGCCGCGGATCAGACGCGTCCAGACCGTCGCGGCGCGCCGCAACCCGCGCAACGGCGAGACGAGGGCGAGACCGATCGCGACCGCAATCGGGAACGACACCACGAGTCCCAGCGCCGAGATGACGAGCGTGATCGCCACGCCGCCGAGCGGCCCGTGCGGCCAGTTGCCGACGAGAAAAAGCGCGAGATAGTTGTGCAGGATGTCGAACATGGCTCAAACCCCGAGCGCGGTCGTGCGGCGCTTCGCGAAGTGATCCGACAGCGCCATGAGCGTGAGCGTGCCGATCAGATAGAGGACGGTCGCGACGAGAAATATGTCGAAGGTGCGAAACGTCAGGTTGTCGATCTGGCGCGTGTTGTACAGCAGTTCGTGCACGCCGATCGCCATGGCGAGCGAGCTGTCCTTGAAGAGGCGCAGCGCCTGGTTCAGCAGCCCCGGCAGCGCCACCCGCATGCCTTGCGGCAGGACCACGTAGCGGAAGGCCTGCAGGTACGTGAGACCGATCGAGCATGCCGCTTCGTGCTGGGTGTATGGAATCGTGCGCAGGCCGGAGCGCAGGTCTTCCGACATGAAAGCGCCGTAGTTGAGCGCCAGCGCTATCGTGGCGAAGAAAAACTCCGTGTTCCCGGCGTTGACCCAGTGAAAGAGCGGCGCGGGCAGCAGTTGCGGCACGCCGAAATACCACACGAGGAGCTGCACGAGCATCGGCACGTTACGGTGATATTCGACGAAGGCAATCACGAAGGCCTTGCACGCCTTGACCGGCATCGCTCGCAGCGTGGCGAGCGCGACGGCCACGACGATTGCAAACAGGCCCGATACGACGAAAAGCTGCAGCGTGGTGAGCACGCCGTGGTACAGCAGGGGCAAATAGCCGTCATCGAGCAGAAAAGAGAAGTCGAACATGCTGGGAAAGATCGTCAGAGGCGGTGAAGAGCATCACCGGGGCGGCACGCATCACAATGCCGGCGCCGTCCCGGCGATTTCCGTGCGAAGCGCGTGCGCTTACTGCGTCCTGATGGGCTCGACCCTGTAGTCGCGCGTGAACTTGTACGGCGAATTTACACCGAGCCATTTGTCGAAGCTCTGCTGCAGCCCGTTCGACTTGTCATATTCGTGCAGGATCTTGTTGACGGCGCTCATCAACGCCGGCTCGTTCTTGTTCATCACCACGCCCCAGCGCTCTTCGTATACCGGCGCGGCCAGCATCCGGTACTGGGGGCCGCCCTTCTTTTGCGCGGCTTCGTTTGCAAAGCGCGCGAGGATGTTCTGGCCGGCGACCAGTCCCTCCACCTTGCCCTGCTGGAGCGCAAGGAAGGCCGACGGAATATCGTGGAACGTCAACAGGTTCGAGTTCGGCAGACGCGTGACGGACACGGCCGCAGAACTCGAACCTTCCGACGCGGCGATCTTTTTGCCGCTGAGCTGGTCGAGGTTCTGGATCGGGGAGTCAGCGCGCACGAGTACGCGGATGGGTGCCACATAGTACTGGTCGCTATAGTCGACCTGCGCGGCGCGGGCGGGCAACCAGGCCATGGCGGCGGCGAGCACGTCGACGCGATGAGTCTTCAGCTCGGGAATACGCGCATCGGTCGACAGTGTTCGATGCTCGAGCTTCACGCCAAGCCCTTGCGCAAGAGCATGGCAGACGTCGACGTCGAAGCCGACGATCTGACGCGTGGCGGGATCCGGAAAGGCATACGGTTCGCTGGCATTCTGCGTGCCGCACACGAGCGTGCCGCGGGCCTTGATGTCGGCAAGCTCATCCGCATGCACGCTGCCGACGCCGGCGAGAATAGTGATTGCCAGGACGGCGAGTTTTCGTTGCCACATAAAGCGGGGTCTCCTCCAGAAGGGAAGTCTCTGCGATGACAGGCGCCGCCCGTGCGCCAGCGCGCTCGCATGCTTCCGGTTACATAAATTCTGCTTGAGTGATAACAAGCTTATCGGTCAAAATCTTGAGTAACAATTTAATTTTTTGCTGATAAACATTAGCGCCACTGAACTATCGGACGCCGGGAATGCGAAACCTCGATATCGATCTGCTGCGCACGTTCGTCGCCATTGCCCAGCGCGAAACGTTCGCCTCGGCGGCCGAACAGGTCGGCCGTACCCAGTCCGCGATCACGCAGCAGATGCAGCGGCTCGAACAGGAAGTGGGCTGCGTGCTGTTCGAAAAGCGCGGCCGGCAGAAGACGATGACGACAGATGGCTCGCGGCTGCTCGCCTACGCGCACAAGATCCTCGCGCTCAACGACCAGGCGGTGCAACTCGCGCATTCGCGAGGCGTGGGCGAGAAAGTTCGCATCGGGTCGCCGCACGACGTGGCGGATTCGATCCTGCCGAACATGCTGCGGCGTTTGTCGAAGCTCTCGACCGGGCTGCAGATGGAAATCAACGTTGGACGCAGCCCTTTCCTGATGGACGCATTGCGCGACGGCAAACTCGATCTCGTGATCTCGACGCGTTATAACGAAGCCTTTCCGGGCGTGAAGCTACGCACGTCGCCGATGGTATGGATCTGCGCTGAAGATTTCACGTTCAATCCGGGGGAGCCGGTGCCGCTCGTCATGGCCGACGAGCTGAGCCTCTTTCGCAAGCTCTCGATCGCCGAACTCGACGCGCACGGCATTCCCTGGTGCACGAGCTTCATTTCCCGAACGCTGACGGGCATCAAGGCCGCCATCAGCGCGGGGCTGGGCGTGACAGCGCGGACCACGGAACTGCTCGATGCGAACATGCGCGTGCTGACCGAAGGCGACGGGTTACCGCGCCTGCCGGAGGTCGCGTTTTACCTGTACGTGCAGCCGACTTGCACGAGCCTCGTACTGCGGGAATTGTTCGAATCGACGGAGCGGATTGCGACGCGGTTCGGGCCTGCGTTCGTGTAGCCAGAACCCGGGCTAGCGCGTCATGATATGGCAAACCACCGCTGCCACACCCCCAACACCCCCACACCCCGTTACACCCTTTTCCCCTCATGAACACTCCGCTCCGCCACATCGCGCACCTCGACATGGACGCGTTCTACGCCTCCGTCGAACTGCTGCGCTATCCGGAGCTGCGCGGCCACGCGGTCGTGATCGGCGGCGGGCGCAACGGCGCGCCGCAAACGCTCGAAGACGGCAGCAAGCGCTTCGCCAGGCTGGGCGACTACGTGGGCCGCGGCGTCGTGACCACGTCCACTTACGAAGCGCGCGCGCTCGGCGTGTTCTCGGCGATGGGCATGATGAAGGCCGCCGCGCTCGCGCCCGAAGCCATCCTGCTGCCGACCGATTTCGATTCGTACCGCCACTACTCGCGCATCTTCAAGGCGGCGGTCAGGACGTTCACGGAGCGTATCGAGGATCGCGGCATCGACGAAATCTATATCGATCTGACCGACCTGCCGGGCGAGCCGCGCGACATTGCGAGCCGCATCAAGCAGGCCGTCAATCAGGCAACCGGCCTCACGTGCTCGATCTGCGTCGCGCCGAACAAGCTGCTCGCGAAGATCGGCTCCGAACTCGACAAGCCCGACGGCCTCACGATCCTCACGCCGGCCGACGTGCCGCTGCGCGTGTGGCCGCTGCCGGTGCGCAAGGTCAACGGCATCGGCCCGAAGGCCGCGCAAAAGCTGACCGGGCTCGGCATCGCGACGGTCGGCGATCTGGCCGCCGCGGACGCGGGGCTGTTGCAGGACAACTTCGGGCGCAGCTATTCGGCGTGGCTCATGCGGGTCGCGCAGGGTCATGACGAGCGGCCCGTGGTGGTCGACTCGGAACCGAAGTCGATTAGCCGCGAGACGACGTTCGAGCGCGATCTGCATCCGCGTCATGACCGACCAGCGCTATCGAGCGCGTTTACGGGGCTGTGTGTGCGCGTCGCCGAAGATCTCGTGCGCAAGGGTTATGTGGGCCGCACCGTCGGCATCAAGCTGCGTTACGACGATTTCCGCACCGTCACGCGCGATCTGACGCTCGAAGAACCGACCGCCGACGCGGCCGAAATCCGGCGCGCGGCAACCGAGTGTTTGCGCCGTGTGGAGTTGAATCGCAAGCTGCGGTTGCTGGGCGTGCGTATCAGCGCATTGACGCCGGCGAGCGAGGCGGCGCTCAAGCCGCGCCTGCCGGTTCAGGCCGACTTGCCCTTTGCAAGCGACGAATAGCCGGCCGGCGCCTCGGCCTCCGCACCTGCCGCACCTGTTACGGCATTCGCATTGGAGCGCGCCGCCGGCGAATCATCCGCCATCGCACTTGCCGTCGCGGCCACCGAAAACGCAAACGTATTGATGCCGTTCGCGCTGTGTGCGGACACGGTGCCGCGATGCATCTCCGCCGTCGCCTTGACGATCGCGAGCCCGAGCCCGTGGTTTTCGCGGCTGTTCGTGCGCGAGACTTCCGCGCGATAGAAGCGGTCGAACAGGTGCCTGAGAATGTCCGGCGCGATCGGCTCGCCCGGATTCGCCACCGCGACGCGCAGTTGATCGCCGTCGCGTTCGATCGTCACGCGAATCGACGCACCCGGCTCGCAGTGCTGGATCGCGTTCATGAGCAGGTTCGTGCAGGCGCGGCCGAAGAGCGAGCGGTTCACGCGCGCGAGCGCATCGCCGTGCAGCCGCGCATGCACGCGCGCCTCTTCGAGCGGAATCTCGAGAAACTCCAGCGTATGCGCGACTTCCGCCGCGAGCGACACCTCGACGAGCCCCGTTGCGCGTTCACCCTGATCGGCGCGCGCGAGAAACAGCATGTCGTTGATGATCGCGCGCATGCGCTCGAATTCTTCGAGATTCGATTGCAGCGTGTGGCGCAGGTCGTCGACCGAACGGTTGCGCGTGAGCGCCACCTCGGTCTGGCCGATCAGGATCGTCACCGGCGTGCGCAATTCGTGCGCGACGTCCGCGTTGAACGACTCGAGGCGGCCATACGCGCCGTCGAGCCGTTCGAGCGCGCCGTTGAACGAGTTCGCGAGATCGTTGAGTTCGAGCGGCAGCGAGGCGGTATTCAGGCGCTGCGAGCGATTGTTCGGACTGACCGCCGACGCGTCGCGCGTCAGGCGCGTGAGCGGCGCGAGCCCGAGCCGCGTGACCGAATAGCTGAGCAGCAGCACCGCGAGACTGCCGAGCGCGGAAAGCGCCGCGAGCGCCGAGCCGAACACGCGCATCGTGCGCAGGTTCGGCGAATAGCTCGACGCCACCTGCAACTGCACGGGCGGCCGCGCGGCATTGGCCTGCAAGGTCACCGTGGAGGTCAGCATGTCGGGGCCGCCGCCCGCCGGCGTGATGCGCGCGTAGCCGCCGGGCCAGCTCTTCACGACCGTGCCCTGCACCGGTGTGCCGAAATGGAAGTTCGGGTCCGTGCTCGTCACCGAGTACACGGTGCTGCTGTCGTGCGGCGTCATGTCGGTGAGTTTTTCGCGGGCCATGCGCCACTTTTCGGGCGTCACCGCGTGATAGACGATGATGCGCGCGATCTGCGTGCGATCGTCGAGCGACTCGCGCAGATGATGTTCGAGCTGCGTGCGCAGCACGAGAAAGAGCCCGCTGCCCACGAGCGTAAACACGAACAGCGCGACCAGCGCGAACATCGACGCGAGTCGCCGGGCAATCGAACGGTTCATGATGACTCTGCCTCTTCGCGCACTTCGAGCACGTAGCCCATGCCGCGCACCGTATGCAGCAGTTTCGACGGGAACGGGCCGTCGAGCTTCGCGCGCAGGCGTTTGATCGCGGTTTCGACGACATTGGTGTGGCTGTCGAAATTGACGTCCCACACGAGTTCGGTAATCGCGGTCTTGGAGAGAATGTCGCCCTGGCGGCGCGCGAGCACGCTGAGCAACTGGAATTCTTTCGCGGTGAGGTCGAGGCGCACGCCGTCGCGCGTCGCGCGCCGCCCGATCAGATCGACGAACAGGTCGCCGACTGAAATCAGCGTGGATTCCTGCGAACGCGTGCGGCGCGCGAGCGCATGCAGGCGCTCGACGAGTTCGAGGAACGAGAACGGCTTGGTCAGATAGTCGTCGGCGCCCTCGCGCAGGCCGCGCACGCGGTCGTTGACGTGATCGCGCGCGGTCAGCATGATGACCGGCGTCGACTTGCGCATGCGCAGCGCCTTGAGCACGCTGAAGCCGTCGCGCTTGGGCAGCATCACGTCGAGGACGATCACGTCGTAATCGAATTCGGTCGCCAGATGCATGCCTTCCTCGCCGTCGAGCGCGACATCCACGACCCAACCCTGCTCTGTCAAACCGGAGCGCAGGTAGTCCACGACCTTGTGCTCGTCTTCAACAATCAGCAATTTCATGCCCATCCCCTGTCGACCTGAGTCAGTGCTTTAGCTGTCGAGGAGAGTTGGCGCTTTAGCACCTACTTCGGTCCCATGCAAAGCACTGACTCCAGTCCCACGCAACGTAGTTGCTTGACTCTGCATTATACGAAACGCCCCCGATTCCCCACGCTGCCGCTTCCGTGACGCCGGCCGGCGCGGCCGGCGCGGTTCAGCGCGCGGGAGCCGGCGCCCCCTTCTGCTGCGCGCCTGCCGGCACGCTCGCTACATTGGCGACGTTCGTCGCGTTCGCGGCTGGTGCATTGGCGGCTACGCTGCCATCCGCACCGCTATTTCCGCCGCTTTTTCCACCCCCATTTCCACCGCCATTTCCAGCACCAGCGCCGCCTGCTTGCCCCTCTACTTCCCCACCCGCGTCCCAGCCGCCGCCAAGCGCCTTCACGAGCGCGACCGACAACGTCAACTGCTGGCCGTGAATCTGTACGTCCGTGCGCTCGCTCGTGAGCAGCGACTGCTGCGCGGTAATCACGTTCAGATACGCGACGAGGCCGCCCGAATAGCGGTCGTTCGCAAGCGACAGCAGCCGCTGCGCATCTTCGACCGCCTCTTGCGACTGCTTCGCCGCGCCGTCGAGCACCGACAGCCCGGTGATGCCGTCCTGCACCTGCTGGAATGCGGTCAACACGGTCTGCCGGTAGGTCGCCTCGGTCGCCTTGTAGCCCTCGCTCGCGAACTTGACGTCGGCCGCGCGCCGGCCGCCGTCGAACAGCACCTGGCCGACCGTCGCGCCGAGCGTCCACATCAGCGTCGGCGCGCTCAGCAGATTGGCGAACTCGGTGCTTTCCCAGCCGATGCCGGGCATGAGCGTCAAGCTCGGGAAGAACGCGGCCTTGGCTACGCCGATCTGCGCGTTGGCCGCGGCCATGGCGCGCTCCGCCGACGCGATGTCGGGCCGGCGTTGCAGCACGTCGCTCGGCACGCCGAGCGGGATCGGCGGCGCCTTGATGTCGAGCACCTTCGGTTCGATCGCGAACTGCGGAGCGGGCACGCCGACCAGCGCCGCGATCGCGTGCTCGAACTGCGCGCGCTGATTGAGCAGCAGTTGCGCCTGCACGCGCGTCGAATCGAGCTGCGACTTCTGCTGCAGCACGTCGAGCCCCGACACCGCGCCGAGATCGTGCTCGGAACTCACGTAGTCGAGCGCCTTCTGTTGCAGCTTCACCGACTGGTTCAGCACGTCGATCTCGTCGTCGAGTTCGCGCAGCGAGAAATAGTCGGTGGCGAGATCGGTCGTGAGCACGAGGCGCGCGTTCGCGAGATCGTCGGCGGACTGTTCCGCCGAGGCCTTCGCGCCTTCGACCTCGCGGCGGATGCGGCCGAACAGATCGGTGTCGTAGTTGATCGTCGGTCCAAGCTGAATATTGTTCTGCACCGTCGACATGGTCGGCGTCGCGTAGTTCGTGAGCGGCCGGTCGTTCGACACCCGGAAGCGCGAGCCCGTTACGCCCAGATCGACTTCAGGCACGCGCTGCGCGCTCACGTTCGCGAGCGTCGCCCTTGCCTGCTCGTAATGCGCGCTCGCCGCGACGAGCGTCTGGTTCTGCGCGAGCGCCTGGGTTTCGAGCCCTGCGAGCAGCGGATCGGCGAAGCCCGTCCACCAGTCAGGCGCGATCGGCGCATGCGACGGCGCGGCGACGCGCCAGAACGAATCGGTATGCCAGTCGGGCGGGACCTCGGCCTGCGGACGCTTATAGTCCGGGCCGACCGTGCAGGCGGCGAGCAGCGCCGCGCCCGTGAATGTCGTGAGCGCCGTAAGTGCCCTAAGCGTCGGGAGCGTCGGGAGCGCCCGGCATGGACCCGCGAGCTTCACGATGCCCCCTTGCCGCTTTTCGGCGACGGCTGGACCTGCACGTGATCGCCGTCGGCGATCGAATCGCTCGGGTTGATGATGATGTGGTCGGCCGGCCCGATACCGCTCTCGATTTCGAGCGACTGCCCGAGGTCCTGCGCGATCACGACCTTGTGCAGACTCACCTTGCCCTTCGCATCGACGACCGCGAGGCGCGGACCTTCCGCGCGAAACAGCAGCGCATTGCCCGGCACCGTGAGCCGCGCATGCGCGGCCGCGGGCACCGCGACCTGCACATAGGCGCCGGGCCGCAGCTTGTCGTCGGGATTGGGCAGCGTCACTTCGATCTGCAACGAACGCGTGGGCACGTCGATCGCGCCGGAAATGTGCGTGATCGTGCCGTCGAACTGCTGCCCCGGCAGCTCGGCCTGCGTGACCACCACCTTCTGCCCGAGCGCGACGTTCTGCGCGTAAGCCTGCGGCAACTGCACGTAGACGCGCAGCGGGTCCGACTGCGCGAGCGCGAACAGTGCGCGGCTCGTGCCGCTGCCCGCGTCGATCAGATCGCCGACATCGACGTTGCGCTGCGTGACCACGCCCGTGAACGGCGCGACGATCCGCTTGAACGATTCGAGCTGCTGCAGACGCTTGACGTTGGCGTCCGCGGCGGCGAGATTCGCGACATCCTGCGTGTAGGCGCTTTGCCGTTCGTCGAGCTCCTGCTGCGAGACTGCATCGCGTTGCCGCAATTGCTGCCAGCGCTCCAGTGAGCTTTTCGCGAGGCCGAGGCTCGAACTGGTCTGCTGACGCTGCGCCAGAGCCTGCGCGAGTTCCTGGTCGATTTCCGGCGTGTCGAGTTCGGCGAGTAGCTGGCCCTGCTTCACGTGCGCGCCGATATCCGCGTACCAGTGCAGCAGATAGCCTGTCGAGCGCGCGTAGATCGGCGACTCGACGTAGCCGCGCAAAGTGCCCGGCAGCAGCGTGCTGCCGCTGTTATCGGTCTGCCTGGGCGTGACGACGTTCACGTACTGCGTCGCATTCTGCTGCGTCATTGCCTCGACCTCGCGGCTTTGCAGCATGTTCGCAATCACCGTGCGCAGCGCGCCGATCGCGAGCAGCACGAGCACGATGCAAACCGCGATCTTCGCGCGCTTCCATTCGCGGCGGCGCGGGGGCAGCATGTGCCCCCCTTCAGTCTCCCGCGAGGGGATCGCTAGCGATGCATGAGTTTTTTCGGTCATCTCAGTCAACCATCGTTTAACTTTTACGCGGGCGTGGCAGCGCCGCTGTGCCTGGGCGCGGGGCTGCCACCGTTGTTGCCGCCGCCGTCATCGCCGTCATCGCCGTCGTGACGGCCCGTCTGGTCCGAATCATCGTCCTTCCTGCGACGGTGCGCGAGACGGTTATGAATGCCCGCGAACACGAGCGGCACGAAAAACAGCGTGGAGATCGTCGCGAACAGGAGGCCGCCGATCACCGCGCGGCCAAGCGGCGCGTTCTGCTCGGCGCCCTCGCCGAGACCGAGCGCCATCGGAATCATGCCGATGATCATCGCGAACGCGGTCATCAGCACCGGACGGATCCGGCTCGCGCCCGCTTCGAGCGCGGCCGTGAGCGGCGGCGCGCCGGCCATGAGCCGCTGGCGCGCGAACGCGACCATCAGAATACTGTTCGCCGTGGCGACGCCCATCGTCATGATCGCACCGGTCAGCGCCGGCACGCTCAGATGCGTGCCCGTGAGGAACAGCATCCACACGATGCCGGCGAGCGCCGCCGGCAGCGCGCTCACGATGATGAGCGGATCGATCCACGACTGGAAGTTCACGACGATCAGCAGATACACGAGCACGATCGCCATCGCCACGCCGAGCCCCAGCCCGAAGAACGAGCTGCGCATCGTCTGCACCTGGCCGCGCACGGTGATCTGACTGCCGCGCGGCAGCGACGCGCGCACCTGGTCGACGAGCTTGTCGACCTGATTCGCGACGCTGCCGAGGTCGCGCTTCTCGACGCTCACATACAGATCGATCACGGGCCGGATGTTGTAGTGCGTGACTTCCGCGAACTGCTCGTGCGGCGACACGCGCACGAGGTTGCCGAGCAGTTGGGTCGGCCCGTTGGCCGAGCTCGACACTGGCGTGCGCAGCAGTTCGTCGATCGACGACACCTGGTACTGCGGCGTCTGCACCGCGACGTTGTACTCGACGCCGTTGACGTTGTTGAACCAGAAGCCGGGCGACGTCTGCGAACTGCCCGACAGGGAAATGAGCACGTTCTGCGCGACGTTGCTCGCGCTCAGATTCAGTTGCTGCAGGCGCGTGCGGTCCATCTGCAGATTGATCGCGGGTTCGTCGAGCTTCTGCTGGATATGTGTGTCGACGGTGCCCGGAATCATCCGCACCTGTTTGAGCAGCTTGCGCGCGATGTCGAAGTTGCCTTGCTGGTCCGCGCCGGAAATCTGCACGTCCACGGCGGCGGGCAGACCGAAGTTCAGAATCTGCGTGACGATGTCGGCAGGCTGGAAGAAGAACTCGACGCCCGGGAAACGCTGCGGCAGGATCGTGCGCAGCTTGTCCATATAAAACTGTGACGGCTTGTGGCCTTCGTTGAGCGCGATCTGGATCTCGCCGTCGAGCGTGCCCATCGTGCCCGAGTTGCTGTACGAGAGGTTGATGCCGCTATACGGCAGGCCGAGGTTGTCGAGAATCGTGCCGAGGTCCTTCGGCGGCACGACGTCGCGAATCACCTTTTCGACTTCGTCGGCAAGGCGCGCGGTTTCCTCGATACGCGTGCCGGTCGGCGCACGCATGTGCAGGCGGATGTCGCCCGCATCGACGCTCGGGAAGAAGTCTTCGCCAAGCACGAAGAAAAGCCCCATCGACAGCACGCAGAAACCGAGGAACAGGCTGCCGAACAGCTTGCGGCGCACGAGCAGGCTGCTCAGAATCACGATATAGGCCGAGCGCATGCGCTCGAAGCCCGCGTCGAAGCGGTGATACAGCCGCATGAACAGATTCGGCTTCGCGCCCGTCTTCGGTTTGTGCGCATGGCCCATCAGCAGCATCGCGAGCGTCGGCACGAGCGTGCGCGAGAGGATGTACGACGCGAGCATCGCGAACACCACCGCTTCCGCGAGCGGCACGAACAGATAGCGCGCAACGCCGGTCAGGAAGAACATCGGCACGAACACGATACAGATACACAGCGTCGAGACGAGCGCCGGAACCGCGATCTCGCCCGCGCCGTCGAGAATCGCATCGTGCAGATTGGTGCCCATGTGCAGATGCCGCTCGATGTTCTCGATCGTCACCGTCGCATCGTCGACGAGAATCCCGACCGCGAGCGCGAGCCCGCCGAGCGTCATGATGTTGATGGTCTGCCCGAGCGCGTGCAGCACGATCAGCGAAGAGAGAATCGACAGCGGAATCGAGATCGCGATGATGCAGGTGCTGCGCCAGTTGCCGAGAAACAGCAGGATCATCGCAGCGGTCAGCGCGGCGGCAACGAGCGCCTCGCGCACCACGCCCTGCACGGCCGCCTTCACGAACACCGATTGATCGAATAGCGTGGTGATCTGCAGGTCGGGCGGCAGCGCCGCACGCGCGGCCGGCAGGATGTCCTTGAGCGTGTCGACGATCGACAGCGTCGATGCGTTGCCGTTCTTCAGCACCGAGATCAGCACGCCGCGATGGCCGTTCTGCCGCACGATGTTGGTCTGCGGCGAATAACCGTCGCGCACGTGCGCGACTTCACGCAGATAGGTCGTCGCGCCGTTGAGCGTGCGCACCGGAATGTCGTTGAGCCCCTCCACGGTCGCCGGCGAGCCGTTCATGTTGATCGTGTATTCTTTCGGCCCGATCTTCGCCGTGCCGGTCGGCAGGATCAGGTTCTGCGCGTTGAACGCGTTCACCACGTCCGAGGGCGTTAGGCCCTTCGCAAGCAGCGCGCGCGTGTCGAGGTCGACTGAAATCAGGCGCGACTTGCCGCCGTACGGGTACGGCACGGCGGCACCCGGAATCGTCACGAGTTGCGGGCGCAGGAAGTTCAGCGCGGTGTCGTTGAGCGCCTGCTCGGAGAGCTTCGGGCTCGACAGGCCGAGTTGGATCACCGGAATGCTCGACGCCGAATAGCTGATGACGAGCGGCGGCGTCGCACCGGGCGGCATCTGCTTCAACTGCGCCTGTTCGACGGCCACGATCTGCGCGATCGCGGTCTGGATGCTCGCGTTCGGTTGCAGGAACACCTTGAGGATCGCGATGCCTTGCAGCGATTGCGATTCGATGTGCTCGATGTCGTTGACGGTCGTGGTCAGACTGCGTTCGTTGGTCGACGCCATCCGGTTGGCCATGTCCTCGGCCGACAGACCCGTGTACGTCCAGATGATGCTGACGACCGGAATGTTGATTTCCGGCAGCACATCGACGGGTGTCGTGAACAGCACGAATGGCGTCGCCAGCACGATCAGAATCGCCATCACGATGAACGTGTATGGCCGCTTAAGCGCTACGTTGACGATCCACATTGAAACGGGCCAAAGAGAATGCGGGTGGGAGGGAGGGCGAAATCTCCGCTTATGCTAGATCGATAGGACCAACACCTGCATGGCACCAAAATGGCGAAGCGGTCAGGAAGGTAGATGTAAGCGAATGGGCGGTTTTATGCGGCCGTGGGTTTGCCGCGCATTTGTCGTATGTTTGTCGCGAGTTCGCTGGTAAGCAAACGTTTGTTGAATAGAGTTAGGCGCAGTTAAGGGAGCGGTTGCGGGGTCGCGGCGCGGCTGTCGTTCGAAATATTGTGAAATATGCTTTCAGTTTTGCTTGTGCAAATGGGGGATCTGTAAGGTTGGCAGGTGTCACGCGATCATGTTCAAGGGGCCAATGCTAGTGTTGGCGCGTCGACGTTGCACCGACATCAGGACAGCCTTACTGGTAAGCCGCTCTTTTCTATTTTCGTGCCGGGAGTCTTCGAATTACTTTCCGTCACAGCAATTGTCAGGACAGCCGGGGGATAGTTCAATCTCGACGCGTCTGACCTTTTCGGGCGGCTCGACCAAATGCTCAAGGGGCTTGTAGATTCCGGCGCGAACGTCGTATGGAACCCGAGTAAGACCAAACTGCATCAACATTGCCCTTGCTGTATCAGCGCGTTGCATCGCCAATTTCTTAGGCTCTTTTTCGCTTGCCTCGGCCAATCCACCGATGGACAGCACCTCTTGAACAGGATACTCAAGGCGCATGTCTATAGCCCAATTTGCCAACTTTAAAACCTGATCCGTCGATATCTGAGTCGAGTTTTTTTCAAAATACAGGTCGATATTTTGACCAGGAAGGTTCTGAGACGTATTGCATGCTTGTGCGCCGATAGACAGCAAGCCAACGGCCGCGAGTGTGCCGAGTGCGAGGATAGAGCGCGTAAAGAGATTCAATGTCATGTTCCGTCCTGATTTTTCAAAAAACCGTCGAAACAGGAAGCCAATTAATTTCTCTCACAACAATTATTCTTGCAACCCGGCGTAAGCTGTAGCGTCACCGTCCTGCTCGTCTCTCCATAGCTGGATGGGTTTCCGAAGCTGCCGACGTTCGTTTTAATTTCGATTGGGGCCTTCACCAATCCATCATCCAAAGCGGTCTTAACTACATCCACCGCACGAGCCATTGCCAGATCATCCGGCCTGTCTTCGTCGGGCTGCGCCTCAGCGCTTACCTGCAGCCAGGTTTGAACTGGATATTGAATGTTCAAAGATTTTGCCCAATCATTCAATTTTTTCAGTTGCCCATCTTCAAGCACGTGAGAATTTTTTCCAAAGACAAGAAATAATTGCTGACCAGGCAAATTGACCGAACCTGCACATTTTGCGAAACAATTACAGGATAGCAGGGTCAACGCACCTGCCAAGGCTAGGTAACTTACTTTCATGGATAAGTATTATCAGATTTGTCGTTAGTTTCGAATCTCGGCTCTGCATAAACAACATAACCAGCCAGACTATCTGCGTTATTTAACGCCAGGTCCGAATTATTTCTACCCCACATGGCTAACGGCGTAGAAATTGAATACATCGGATCGCTACTAGCAAACGTATCTGCAAAATGTGTACATTCGTGAATGATCGCGGATACCCTGGAATCGCCATATCTATTTTGATCGTGAAGCCCGTTACAGAACAGTTTGCCAATGCCGATGTATCGCATAGCAGTGTTCGGCGCACATACGTGTGCCGCCTCCTGGTCAAGATTCTTCAGGTGAGGCATACACCCAAGTGACTTATCCAGTCCAGACATCGATCTTATAAAATTTCCAGCCGCCAATCCACTTACAACACCACGTACTTTTTGGAATCCATTCATTAAATGCTGGTGTGTTCCCTCATCGCTTCTGCCAAACCAGAATTCCATCCTTTTTCTCGCAATAGCATCAAATCTGGTTATTTCATCGATACGGCGATCCAAATATGACACGCACCACGGTAGCAGGCGCCGTATCATCGTCCTGAATTCTGCATCTGTCATATTTTCGCAGATTGGAGTGGTATCAATTGTCACATGGACCATTGATCCGGGGTTTGTGTTTGTAACCGCTCCCGAATGAACCTCGAACCATTCTTCATTTTCATTAGTCTTGAAGCCGTAGTTATTTTTGTTAGAAAACTCATTTATCATCTCTTTTTTCCATGTAGTGAAAAGTCTTATCTGCTCTACGTCCCCTATGACGCGGCAGCGTCGATAGAAAGCCGCTTTGGATCGTCCGTCGAAATACGCTGCGTGCGCCCCTGAGAGTCAGTTACGCCATTCGCGAGGACGCTCGAACCGACCCGCACGCGATAGCGCACCCCCGCCAGTCGCTTGCCCGCGTGGTCGTTTAGCGTGAACTGTTCATCGAAACGATTCGGGGAGCGTTCGCGACACTCACACGCCCATGCAACGCCCAAGGCTTCGACCATCTCGCGTCCCGATGAATACGAGCGAAGCGTAGCAAGTGGAAAGAAATTGCCGGTTTCGACGTTCATCACCATTCCGGAGGGCACGTCCGGAAAGCGCTCGAATATCGAATAGGTCACACGACAAAGCAGACAATCTTCCTTGCCCGTCATATGCGCCTCCTGCGGTCGGCATACACACGAAGCGGTTGCGCGTCGCCGGTTGCGTAACGTACGGTGTGTCCTTGGCTGCTGGTTGTACTGCGGATCAATTCACTAGAAGGCATATGCCCCGTCAGAATCGCCGTCTGTGGTGACATGGAAGTCATCTTCATGCCGCGCTCGGCGTAGAAGATTGGCGGTGGATTGGACCAGGTGACGGAATCAGGACCCTGTGGAATGACCGTGCTGCCCGCGCGGTCCTCTGGCATGCCCGCGTCGTCGATAATCGCCGCTTCGCTTCCGCCGCTATAGATAACGACATCGCCCACGCGCGCCACGGTCAGACCGCAGATGGACAATCCGCATGTTGCGCGTGTGGCGCGACCATCGTTCTCCTTGCATGCGCCAAACGTTGCGAGTGCAGGCAGCGTGCCTTTATGTTTCTGATGCGCCATTCTGAATCCCCGAAAGAACGGAAACTACGCCGGGCTCGCGACTCCAGGACAAGTGACTGCGGAGCCTCAGACCTGACAAACGGCTTCCTCGACCCAACTGACAGGTTCACTAGCAGATCATTGAAATTTAATTAGGTAAACCAAATAAAATTGAGAAAACGTAGTTTTTACAAACCTTGACAGAAAATCGGAGTATTCCTATCCCTGATGCATTTCCTGATAGCAACGATGAGCAATCGACAACTCCATCAGAATGCCGACTCCAACAGAAATCATCCGACACAGCCCAAGAAAAAAGGCTGCTCAATCTCCACGATTGAGCAGCCTTCTCATTTGCAGCGATCCGCGCGTTGAGATCAACGCGCCCGATGCCCGCTTACGCTTATCTGGTGCTTATCCAGCGCCTATTTAGCGCTCATTTTGCGAACAGCGACGACATGTTGGCGAACGCCTTGAACTCGAGCGCATTGCCCGACGGGTCGAGGAAGAACATCGTCGCCTGCTCGCCGACCTCGCCCTTGAAGCGCACATGCGGCTCGATGATGAATGCGATGCCGGCCTTCTGCAGTTTGTCCGCGGCGGCCTGCCATTGCTCCATCGACAGCACCGCGCCGAAGTGGCGCACCGGCACCGCGTCGCCGTCGACCTTGCTCGTGTGACGGTGACCAATCTCGTCCGGCGCCAAATGCGCGACGATCTGATGACCGTAGAAATTGAAATCGACCCATTCCTCCGAACTGCGCCCTTCCGGACAGCCGAGCAGTTCGCCGTAAAACTCGCGCGCGGCGGCAAGGCTATGAACAGGAAACGCCAGATGGAACGGCGGCAAAACGGTTTCGGCAACGCTCATGGTGAAAAGACTCGCTCGCTTGAAGTGGGGTTGATGTGAAGCTCATGTGATGGACTGCGCGGCATGGCGGTTGAAAACCAAACCGAAGCACCTGCCTGGGCCATTCACGTGAAGCCAAGTTTAACCATGAATAAAAATGCTGGAAAACGATATATATTTGACCTGACCAACACGAAAATCGATCAATCGATCATGCTGAACGAACTGAAGACCCTCATTGCCGTCAACCAGTACGGCACGTTTTCCGGCGCGGGCGCGCGCATCGGGCTCACGCAATCGGCCGTGAGCGCGCAGATGCAGCGGCTCGAAGAGGAACTGGGCTTCCAACTCTTCGACCGCACCGGGCGTTCCGCGACGCTCAACGAGGCCGGCCGCGACACACTCGCGCTCGCCGAGGAAATCATGACGCTCTACGCGCGGCTCTCCGAACGCGGCGCGGGCGCGGCCGAAAGCGGCATGCTGCGGGTCGGCGCGATTGCGTCCGCGCAGGTGTCGCTGCTCGCCGACGCGCTCGCGCGCTTTCGCGACGACCGCCCGGGCTGGCGGATTCGCGTGGTGCCCGGCGTGTCGCTAGGCCTGCTCGGCCAGGTGGATTCCGGTGAACTCGATCTGGCCGTCATCATCAAGCCGCCGTTCGCACTGCCGTCGGAACTCGAATGGCGCACGCTCGCCGCCGAGCCGTTCGTACTGCTCGCGCCGAAAAAACTCGCACGCAGCGGGCGCTCGTGGCGCGAGCTGCTCAGGAGCGAGCCGTTCATCCGCTACGACCGCACGTCGTTCGGCGGCCGGCTCGTCGAGCGTTTTCTGCGGCGCGCGCGCCTCGCCGTGCATGACGCGATCGAACTCGACGAGTTGCAGGCGATCGTGCAACTGGTCGCGCGCGGCATGGGCGTCGCGCTGATTCCCGATACGGCCGGGCTCGGCAAATGGCCCGCGAGCGTGACCGCGCTCGAACTCGGCGACGCGACGTTCCAGCGCGAGATCGGCCTCGTGCAGCGGCCGCGGCATAGCAGGCAGGCGGTTGCGGACGCGCTGGCTGAGTGCATTGCAGAGGCGGCGGGCGTGGGCGCGTGAGTGGCGCGTGAGTGGCGCTGGATGCGCCAAGGCGACATGAAACGCACACGGATTGTCCTGCCACACAAACGGGCAACTGTATCTGTGCGTTTCACGTAGCGGCGAGCAGAATCGCTACTCACGCGTCATCGAGCGCGTCCTGCCGCCTTCACGCCCTGCCCGCCATGATCGCCAG
This sequence comes from Paraburkholderia susongensis, assembly GCF_900177725.1. GTDB lineage: Bacteria > Pseudomonadota > Gammaproteobacteria > Burkholderiales > Burkholderiaceae > Paraburkholderia > Paraburkholderia susongensis. The sequence goes on from NZ_FXAT01000010.1 coordinate 101,503, forward strand.
CCCTTTCACCAGTCCTTTTCTCACCGCCGATGTCCTGATCGCCTACAGCGCCTATTTCGTCGGCACCGCGAGCCCCGGGCCGAGCAATCTCGCGATCATGTCCCTCGCGATGAGCTCAGGCCGCCGCGCCGCGCTCGTGTTCGCACTCGGCGTCGTGTCGGGTTCGTTCTCGTGGGCGCTGCTCGCGTCGCTCGGTTTGTCGGCGGTGCTCGCGAGCTACTCGCAATGCCTCGTCGCGATCAGGATCGCCGGCGGTCTGTATCTGCTGTGGCTCGGCTTCAAGTCCGCGCGCTCGGCGCTCGGCGCCGGCAAGCCGGCCGCGAGTGCGGCACGGACCGGCGAGCCGCTCGGGCGGCTTTATCTGCGCGGGCTGCTGCTGCATCTCACGAATCCGAAAGCGGTGCTCGTCTGGCTGTCGATCGTCTCGCTCGCGATGTCGCCGGTGCACGGCGCGGCGCACGTGCTGCCGGTGGTGCTCGGCTGCATGGCGATTGGCGCGACGGTGTTCAGCAGCTACGCGGTGCTGTTTTCCACGGCGTCCGCACGGCGCATCTACGTGGCGATCCGGCGCTGGCTCGACGGCTCGCTCGCGATCATGTTCGGCATTGCGGGGCTCAAACTGCTGACGTCGAAAAGCTAGCCCGCTTCGACGCGCACCGCTGTTGCGCCGCTGCTCTGCGATACTGGCGTCCTGGCAATACGGATGGCCCATCGCAAGGCGCGCTGACAGACACGATGAACGGCAACAACACGAACAACGGCAACGAGGCAGGCCAGGCGGCATCACGCTCGCCACTGCGAAAGCGGCTCTATTTCACCGGAGCCGCGATCCTGCTCGCCGGGCTGATTGCAGCGGCGCTCATCTATGCGAGCGCGCCATCGCCCGATAGCGCCGTCGCGATGTACAGCGCGGTCGACCCGCGCTACCAGATCGAGCTGCAACGAATCGGCGGCAACGCGGCGGTGTTGATGGCGCAGCTTCATCAATGGTTCGACAGCTTGTGGCACGGCGTTGCGCTCGCTTATACGGTCGCGGTGCTCGGCATCGTGCTCGCAGGCGTGTGCTTTTTCATCGGCCATTTTTTCGCGGATGATTGAGCGCCGTGGTTTGCGCAAGCATCAATAGCTCGGAACCCTCCTGGGCTGAGGGCGCAGTAGCAGATAGAAAGCGGCAACATGCGTAATCGCCAGCAGAGGCACATAGATGATCGGGATCGCGTACGCGGCGCCCAGTTCTCCCGCGTGTGCAGGAAGACCGACCTGGATGGCGTGGTAGTAGTCGAGAATGAGGTCGGTCGCTCCCATCACATTGAAGGCTACGACGAACAGCCAAAAGAGCGGGCGTACTCGTGCAGTGAGTAGCGCCAGCATCGCCAGCACTCCCGTTGCGAAGTCGCCATAGGCGGCGAATACGGCGAAGCTGGCAGGCAGTTGGGGACTGACGACGCCGGGCAGGATAAAGACCAGCCCGAAGAATCGAAAGCTGTGCAAGGTGGCGATCGCGCGTTGCGCTTCGAACGGGTCCATCGACTTGAGCTTGGGCCAGACGTAGACGCCGCAGCAAAGCAGCCAGGCAACGTAGCCCAGGACGAGATGCAACTGGAAGAGAAATTGCGTTGTCATGCCGCCTCCTGTCTGGTGTTGCCGGGCATGTAGATGAAAAAAATCAGCCGGCGCGCCGGCGGATCAACTGGCGCAGCGACAGCGCGTGCAGCAGGATCGAGCCTGGCACCACGAAAGCCGGGGTCAGCACATACGGATAAGCGCCGGCGTTAATGCCCGCTACATTCGGAACGATCAACTGGAACCGGCCGGGCGAGGTGATCAGCCCCAACGTAATCGCGACGGCGAAATCGGCGAGGCCCAGGATGTTCCAGGCGATCGCCGCCTTGCGCCCTTGAGCCGCGCCGCTTGCGAGAGCGATTGCCGTCGGCAGGGCGAACAGGCCGGTCAGCACATCGCCAGTTCCCGCCGGCAGCGCCGCGAGGCCCGGCAGCAGGCCGTGCAGCCAGGCAGCGAGAGCCCAACCGCCGAACACCCGGTAAAACTGAAGCGCGACGAGCCAGGCCGCCGGAATCGCGTCGAGCACCTTGCCCACCCGCTTCGAGAACAGCAGCAGCGGCGCGCCAATGATGACCGGCAGGAAGATCGCCATGGGCAACCAGGGCACCGGTGAAGGTGAGGCGCCCAGGCGAAAGACGCCATGGATCGCTGCGCTCCAGACGATCGCGAACCAAAGCGTGTGCGGGATGATGACCGCAAGCCAGGTCGTGCGGCGCTGGTTCGGCGTCAGGTCCGTGCTTTCGAGGCCGAGCCACAAGCCGACCGCGATGAACGCATGGGCGATCAACTGGTGTGCCGTGGTTTGAGCGCCACTGTCCGGGATAATCGGCTGCCAGTAGATCAACGCAATCCACAGGGCCGTAAGCGGAGCGAGCCATAGCACGATGCGCCAGGCTGGGCGCGGTGCGACGATCCCAGCGAAAATCGGCGGGGCGTTCATCAGCGGTTCCCCTCATGAGCGGGTGTCGTCATGGGCGCGGCCTCGAACACAGCGGTGAGAATCTCGAGCCGGCCTTCAAGGAGATTTCGCCCCAGGTTGGCGGCAAGCTCCGCAAAATCCGGCCCCATCACCACGCCGAGATTGGGTGACGGCGGCAGCCCTGACGCACGCAGTTCGGTGAACCAGGCCTTTGCAGCCTCGGTGTCGTTTTGCCATGCCAACGTGTGGAAACCCGCTTGTTCGATCGCCGTGCGCGTTGCATCGGCCGTGAGGAGAAAGCTCGTTGCCGGTGTTCGCGACCATGGAACGGGGTAGTACGGTTCGCTGCCGTTTGCGACGACGTCGAAGATCGCGAACCTGCCGCCTGGTTTCAGTACGCGACGGATCTCCTCGTATAGCCGTGTGCGCTCGGCAATGTTCATCGCCACGTGCTGCAGCAATACGGCGTCGAAACAGTTGCTGTCGAAGGGAAGATCCAGTGCGCTGCCGGAGTGGAACGACACCCGTTCGCCCTGCCCTGTGCGCTGGGTGAGATAGCGTGCGGCCTCCACGAATGGCTCGCTGAGGTCGATACCGGTCACCCGGCAGCCCCGGGTTGCAGCCAGAAAGCGGGCCGGCCCGCCAACGCCCGAACCCACGTCCAGCACCGACATGTCGGCAGTGATTCCGGCCAGGTGAGCAAGATCGGCGGTGGCGGCAAGCCCGCGTGTGTGAAAGTGGTCAAGGGCGGCCAGTTGCCGCGGTGTGAGCGGCTGATCCTCCGGCCCAAAGACCGTGAGCGCGACCTTCAACCGCTCAGTCAGGCCAGTCGCACGATAGTGTTCGCGCGCGCCATCAAGTGCATCAGTCATTGCAAAACTCCTACTCCTGAGTGACAGGTACCAGGTGTACCATCGTTTTGCGTGAGCGACTATTCATCACAATGTTGACGGGCTATGAAGCAGAACTTCACAGTCAGGCAGGGCGCACTCGATGGCGTGGAAGCGTTCCTGAGCGTTGCCAGGTATCGCAGTTTTCGCAGGGCGGCGGCGGAGCTCGGGGTGACGCCGTCCGCCATTAGCCAGGCCGTGCGCGTACTCGAAGAGCGCATCGGCGCAGCGCTGTTCACGCGCACCACGCGTAGCGTTGGCCTGACAGAAGCCGGCGAGCGGTTTCTTTCGCGCGCAAAGCCTGCCTTCGAGGAGCTCGTCGCCGCCGGCGAGGTGGCGCGCGGACTCGGACAGCGGCCCGCCGGATTGCTGCGTCTCGCAGTGCCGCGCGCGATCGTCCCGCTCCTGCTGGAGCCGCTGATTGCGTCCTTCTGCAAGGCTTATCCCGAGGTCGAGGTGGAGATTGCCGCAAGCAAGGAGCTGGTCGATCTTGCCGCGGAAGGATTCGACGCGGGCATCCGGCTGGGCCAGTTCGTCGACGCCGATATGGTCGCGGTGCCGATGACGCCACCGTTTCGTCTCGCTGTCGTTGGCAGTCCTGTCTACCTCGCGGAGCACAGCCGGCCTGAGCGCCCTGGCGATCTGCGCCAGCACGCATGCTTGCGATGGCGGCGCTCCAACGGCGCGCTCGCGCTATGGTCGTTCAACGACAACGGCCAGGCGATCGAGATTGCCGTATCCGGCCCGCTCATCGCCAGTGACTTTCCCACCATGCTCGGCGCGGCGATAGAAGGCCTGGGCCTGGCCCAGCTGCCTGAGCCGCTGGCCGCCGACGGGTTGAAAGCGGGAAAACTGATCCACGTGCTGGAGGCGTACGCGCCGGTGATGCCGGGAGTCTTTCTCTGCTATCCGGGCCGCCGGCAGATCATGCCGAAGCTGCGCGCGTTCATCGATCATGTGAAGAGCCGCACGACAGGCGATGGCAAGGTTCCGATACAAGTTGATGCAAAGCGTGCCGGGGCGCGGAAAAAAGGCTGATGGCCTGCGCGAATGCCATGCATGGGACCATGCTCGCCCCCACCCGCCACGACACGCCTCTCACGGCCCCCTACGGCGCGCCCTTCACCTGCTCATGCGGTTTGTCGACGCCCGCCATAATCAGCGCCTCGTGCAGCGTGCCGAAAATGCAGCGCTCCTCGACGATCGGCGTAATCCCGTGCCGATCCATGTCCGAGCGCAGATAGCGGTTCACGCGCGCGAAGATCACCTCGATGCCGCTGCGCTTGAGCGACGCGCACAGCTCGCCCACCGAGCGCGCCGCCGAATAGTCCAGATCAGTGATCGCGCTCGCGTCGACGACGAACCAGTGCACCGGGTTCGGCGCGTGCTCAATCAGGTTGCGCGTGTCGTCGGAGAAAAAGTGATCGTTGGCGTAGAACAGATCGGCGCCGAAGCGATAGACGATCAAGCCCGGCGAGGTCTCCATGCCGGGCACCGCCGGCACCGGCACCCATAGCCCGTCGCCGTTGGGCGCGAGCATCATCGTGTGCGGACGATAGCTGTGCCTCACGTGCCGCAGCAGCGACAGCGCGACCGCCACCAGAATGCCGTGCTCGACGCCGATCAGCACGACCGCCGCCGCCGTGAACACCGCGAGCGCGAATTCGCCGGGACTTTCGCGGCGAATCGCAAACAGCGACTGCAAATTGACGAGCCCGACCGCGATCGTAAACACGATGCTCGCGAGAATACAGTGCGGCAGGTACTGCAGGTAGCGGCTGAAAAACAGCAGCACCACCACCACGACCGCCGCGAAAGCGAGCTGCGCAAGCTGGCTGCGCGTGCCGGCGCGATCGGCCATCGCGGTCTGCGTCGGGCTGCCGTTGACGACGAACGCTCCCGAGAACGCGGCCGCTGCATTGGCGGCCGCGATGCCGAGCAGGTCGGCGTTGATGTCGACCGTTTCGTGATAACGCTCGGCGAACACGCGGCTCGCGGCGGCGCTTTGCGCGACGATCATCACGAAACAGGACGCGGCGACCGGCACCAGGTCGAGCATCTGCTGCCACGTCACCGACGGAATGCGCAGCGGCGGCAGTCCGCCCGCCACCGGCCCGAGGATCGAGATGCCATGCGCGGTGAAATCGAATGCGTCGCTCGCGGCAATGCCCGCCACGACCGCGATCAACGGCACCGGCAGGCGCGGCCAGAAGCGCTTGCTGACGAGAATCGCGACCACCACGAGCGCCGAAATCGCGAGCGTCGGCAGATGGATCTGTGCGGCGTCGCGCACCACGAGCAGCAGTTGATCGACGCTGCGCGCGGCGTGCCCGGACAAGCCGAGCATGTCGCCGAGCATGGCGATGCCGACCTGCACGCCGACGCCCGCGAGAAAGCCGACCAGCACGGTGCGCGACAGGAAATCGGCGAGAAAGCCGAGCTTGAAGATGCGCGCGATGAGCAGCAGCGCGGCGGTGAGCAGCGCGACCATCGCGGCGAGCGCGGCGTATTCGGCGCTCGAGGCGGGCGCCATCGTCGAGAGCCGGCTCGCGAAAATCGTGGCGGTGGCGGAGTCGGCGGCAACGACCAGATGCCGCGATGCGCCGAAAAACGCAAACGCGACGAGCGGCAGGAAAACGGTGTAAAGCCCGGTGACGGCGGGCATGCCGGCAATGCGCGCGTAGCCGAGCACCTGCGGAATGTCCATCGACGCAAGCTGCACGCCGGCCAGCGCATCGCGCGCTGCCGCGGCCGGGCTCAAAGGAAGAACGCCTTTTAGCACGCTGAAGCGTGCCGTCATCTTCACCAGAAAATCTCGCATACGCGATGCAGCCCTCTAACAAAAGGTTATCGCGCATCGTGCCGTGAGTCGGCACGCAAAGGCAAGACTTGACTGATGTTCAGATGGACTACCGGAAAAACGGAAAACAGGAAAGCAGATCGAAAGAAAACAAACGACTTGCTAACTGGAAGCTAACTACAAACGAAACTCTTCCCGGCGCCGCCGCGAAGAAAACAGACTTGAGGATTTAACGTTTGAAGTGTCCTGTCTGCGGATCCACATGACTCGCAAAACCAAACAGCGCAGCGATGCAGATAGGACAGGCGATCAGAAAGACAGCCAACATGACACGCACCCCGTAACAGATTATTACGGAAAAGTTTAAGGGATTTGTACGCGAATTGAATGAGGGAAAACCGCAAAGCACCATTGCAAAAGATTACATAAATCTTAACGAAAGGCGGTGACGACGCTTGGGGAAAACAGAAAAACGCGGAAAACGATGCGTAAAAACCAACGCTTCCGGCGTGCGCCCGTCACCGCGGCTTCTTCTTCGCCTCCGGCGCCGGCCCCACCGACTCGCGCATCGTCACGCTCACCGGAAACTCGCGGAAAATCTCCCACGTGGTCTGGTAGCACTGATTGACGAGCCAGCGCACCGCGTTCTGCGTCAGCTCCGCGATCGGAATATGGACCGACGTGAGCCCCGGCGCCGCATACGCTGCCGAGTAATCGTCGTCGTAGCCGATCACCGAAATGTCGTTCGGCACCGAAATGCCCGCCTGATGAAAACGCGCGAGCACGCTCACCGCCATCGTGTCGTTCGCGCAAAAGAGGCCCGTCACGCGCCGCTTCGAATCGAGCAGCTTCTGCGCGGCCGCATAGCCGCCTTCGGGTGAGAAGTCCGATTCGATCAGCGTGACGTCGTCGCGCGCAATGCCGGCGCGCGCGAGTTCGGCGAAAAAGCCGTCGATCCGTATCACGTTGTCCGACGCGGTGGACGGTCCGGAAATCACCGCGATCTCGCGATGCCCATGATCGAGCAGCGTGCGCGCGGCCAGTTCGCCGCCGCGCCAATGGTCCGCGGAGAACGACGCTTCCGGCAACTGCTCGAACGCGCGGTTGAGAAACACCATCTTCGGGTGCATCCGATGCAGCATGATCAGGTCTTCGTCATGCAGATCGTGGCTGATGACGACCACGCCGTCGCAATCGCGGCCGATCAGAAAGCGCACCGCCTCGATCGCCTGCTCGCGCGGCGACACTTCTCCGCAGCCGGTCGCGACCACCACATGGCGGTGCACCGCGCGCAGCTCGGTGTCGGTCTGCTTCAGAATCGTGCCGTAGTAGGAGCCGAAAAAAGTCGGCACGAAGATGCCGATGATGCCGAGCTGCTGCGTCGCCATCGCCCGGCCGATCGACGACGGGCGGAAGTTCAGCGCCTCGATCGCCGCTTTCACGCGAGCGGCGGCATCGGCTGAAATCGGTCCTTTACCGGAAATGGCTCGTGAGGCGGTCGACATGCCCACGCCGGCCAGTTCCGCGACGTCCTTGAGTGTAGCCACGCGGTTCTCCATCAAGCCTTGTTTCGACGAGCCGCCTTGCGCGTTCGCTGTGCGGCGTTACAGGCGCGCGCCGCCCGCTTCGTCGAACAGCGAGACATGCGCGGCGTCGAGCGAAAACGCCACGGTGTCGCCTTCCGCGAGCGGCGCTTTGGTCTGGTCGATCGACGCGATCTGCTCGCCATGATAGTCGAGCCAGATCACGCGGTGGTTGCCCATCGGCTCCACCAGCGAAACTTTTGCGCGCTCGCTCCCTGCTTCGGCGACGTGCACGTCTTCGGCGCGCACGCCGAGCACGCACGTCTGCCCTTGCACCGGCGCTTCGCTGAATGCGTACGACGATACGTCGAGCCGCCAGTGAGCGGTGCAAAACTGAACCGCGCCGTCGCGTAGCTCGAGCGTGCCCTTGAGCAGATTCATCGCGGGCGAGCCGAGGAACGTCGCGACGAACAGGTTGTTCGGGCGCGCGTAGACCTCGGCGGGCGTGCCGAACTGCTGGATCACGCCGCCGCGCATCACCGCCATGCGGGTCGCGAGCGTCATCGCTTCGACCTGGTCGTGCGTCACGTAGATCATCGTCGCGCCGAGCCGCTGATGCAGCTGCTTCAGCTCGCGGCGCAATTCGGTGCGCAGCTTCGCGTCGAGATTCGACAGCGGTTCGTCGAACAGGAACACGTCGGCTTCACGCACGATCGCGCGGCCGATGGCGACGCGTTGCCGCTGTCCGCCCGACAGTTGCGCCGGCTTGCGTTTGAGCAGCGGCCCGAGTTGCAGCATCTCGGAGGCGCGCGCGACGCGGCGCGCGATTTCCGCCTTCGGCGTGCCGTTGATGCGCAGCGCGAACGACAGGTTGCGCTCGACGCTCATCGTCGGATACAGCGCGTATGACTGGAACACGAGCGCGATGCGGCGATCCTTCGGGTCGGCCCACGTCATGTCCTCGCCGGCGATCTCGATGCTGCCGTCGCTCACGTCGATCAGCCCCGCGATGCTGTGCAGCAGCGTGGACTTGCCGCAGCCCGACGGCCCGAGCAGCACGACGAACTCGCCCGCGAGCACGTCGAGATCGAGGTTTTCGATCACCGTGTTCGAGCCGAGGCGGATCGTCAGATTGCGGATCGCGACGTTGGCCGGCTGCGCGAGCGCCGCCGCATCCGCGCCTGCTCTTTCACCCGCCGTTGCACCGGGCGCGCCGGCCGCATCGGCGACATTCATCGTATTAGCCACGTTTGCCATGCCCTACCCCTTGACGGCGCCCGACGCAATGCCGCGCACGAACCAGCGGCCTGAAATGAAGTAGACCGCGAGCGGCACCATCGACGTCAGAATGGTCGCCGCCATGTTGACGTTGTAAAGCCGCTCGCCGGTCGTCGTGTTGATGATGTTGTTCAGCTGCACCGTCATCGGCAGGTTCTTCGTGCCGGCGAACACGAGGCCCAGAATGAAGTCGTTCCAGATGTTCGTGACCTGCATGATGAGCGCGACGACGATGATCGGCGTCGACATCGGCAGCATCAGCTGAAAGAAGATGCGCCAGAAGCTGCCGCCGTCGATGCGCGCGGCCTTGAACAGCTCCTGCGGAATCGACGCGTAGTAGTTGCGGAACAGCAGCGTCATCACCGGCATGCCGAAGATCGTATGAATCACGACGATGCCCGGCAGCGAGCTGAACAGATGCACGCTCGCGAGCACGCGCACGAGCGGATAGACCATCACCTGCACCGGAATGAACGCGCCCATCAGCAGCACGCCGAACAGCAGGCCCGCGCCGCGCGGCCGCCAGAACGACAGCGCATAGCCGTTCACCGCGCCGACCATGATCGACAGCACCGTACTCGGCACGACGATGCGCACCGAGTTCCAGAAGCCCACGCGAATGCCGTTGCAGTCGAGCCCGGTGCAAGCGGATTGCCAGGCGGCGCTCCATGCGTCGAGCGTGAAATGCGCCGGAAAGGCAAGCAGATTGCCGAGGCGAATCTCGCTCATCGGCTTCACCGACGTGACCAGCATCACGTAGAGCGGCAGCAGAAAGAACGCGGCCGCGGTGAGCAGAAACGCGTAGATGCCGAGGCGCGCCGGCGAAAACACCGCACGGCGAGGCCGTGCCGGCGCGCGGTGCGCAGCGCCGCCTCTGAGCGTGGTATGACTCGTGTTCATCCCCTCTCCCCACGCAGCGCCGCGCGGCTGCGCGCATAGAAGAACGGCGCGAGAATCGCGAGCACGGTCGCGAGCAGAACGATCGACGCCGCCGACGCGAGACCGATGTTCGCGCGCCCGAACAGGTAATCCATGATGAATTTGGCCGGCACTTCGCTCGCGGTGCCGGGGCCGCCTTGCGTCATTGCCACCACGGCGTCGTAAAGCTTCACGACCATCACGAACAGCAGCACGAACGCGGTCGAGATCGACGGCCCGAGCATCGGCACGACGATGCTCGCATACACGCGCCAGCGCGGAATGCCGTCGATGCGCGCGGCCTTCCACAGTTCTTCGTCGATGCCGCGCAGGCCCGCGAGCATGAGCGCCATCACGAGCCCCGAGGCCTGCCACACGGTCGCAATCACGATCGTGTAGATGACCCAGTCCTGATCGACGATCCAGTCGAAGCGCGCATGCGTGAAGCCGATTCTGTGCAGCACCTGCTGCGCGCCGAGTTCGGGATTGAGAATCCACTGCCAGACGAGCCCGGTCGCGACGAACGACATCGCATACGGATAGAGAAACACCGTGCGCAACGCGCCTTCGGCAACGACGCGCTGATCGATGAAGATCGCCAGCAGCAGACCGATCACCATGCACGCGACGATGAAGCACGCGCCATAGATCACGATGTTCTGCAGCGACACGAGCCAGCGGTCGTTGTTGAAGAGCCGCGCGTATTGCGTGAGCCCCGCGAAGTCGTTCGAGGGAAACGTGTGCGAATTGCTGAGCGACACGCGCGCGGTCCAGACCATCGTGCCGAGATACGCGAACACGACGGTCACGAGCATCGGCAGCAAGGCCAGCCAGACCGCGATCGAAAACCGCCGTTTCAGCGGCTTGTTTTGCGGCCCGTTGCGAGACTGGCCACGCCTCTCGCCGTGCGACTTCGAACCATCCGCTGGCAGCTTGAGCGCGTGCATGGCGGCGCCTAGCCCTTCAGCGCGCTGGCGAACGCTTTCTGCGCGTCTTCAACCGACTCGTTCTTGTTCCAGAAGTTCGTCACGACGTCGGTCAGCGCGCCCTGTTCATCGGGCGTGAGCAGCATTTCCGGATTCGGCAGCTGACGCGACTTGTCCTTCATGATCGCGATGCCCTCCTTCGCGCAGATGTCGAGGCTGCTGTCGTCCACGTCGGGACGGATCGGAATCGAGCCTTTCTTCGCGCTGAACGCGACCTGCGCGGACGGCGAGGTCATGACCGTGGCGAGCAGGTTTTGCGCCTTGATCGCCGACGCGTTGTCGGTCTTCGGGAACACGAACACGTCGCCCGCGACGAGATACGGCGAATGCGGACCGAAACCCGGGAAGCAGCCGAAGTCCTTGCCGGCCGTCTGGTTGGCCGCCGAGAATTCGCCCTTCGCCCAGTCGCCCATGATCTGCACGCCCGCCTTGCCCGAAGTCACGAGCGCGGTCGCATCGTTCCAGTTGCGTCCCGGCGAGCCCGGATCGACGAAATCGTGCAACCGCTTGAACGACACGAGCACCTTTTTGAAGGCATCGGATTTCACCGCGTTCTGATCGTGATCGCGATAGACCTTCATATAGAGGTCGGGGCCGCCCACGTCGGCGAACACCGCGTCGAACGTGATCTTCTCCTGCCACGGCTGGCCGCCGAACGCGAGCGGAATCACGCCCGCGGCCTTGAGCTTGCCGAGATCGGCGATGAACTCGTCATAGCTCTTCGGCTCGCTCGTGATGCCCGCTTTCTGGAACACCGGCTTCGAGTAGAAATACCAGGCCGGCATGTGAATGTCGACCGGCGCGGCGTAGTAATGCCCCTTCACGCGGATGCTGTCGAGAATCGACTGCGGAAAAATCGCGTTCCAGTTCTCCTTCGCGGCAACGGCGTCGACGTTGTTGAGCATGCCCTGATCGATCAGGTCGTGAAACTGCTTGGACGTATTGAACTGCGCGGCCGTGGGCGGATCGCCGCCGACGATCCGGTTGATCGCGGTCGAGCGCGCCTGGTCCGCGCCCGCGACCGCGTTGTCGATCCACTGACCGCCGGCCTTATCGTATGCATCGGCAAACTGGCGAATCGCCGCCGATTCACCGCCCGAGGTCCACCAGTGAATCACGTTGGCCTTCAGCGGCTCCGCGTGCGCGACGACACCGTAGAACGCCAGTGCCGCGACCACGCCTCGCAAGACCATTCTGCTGTTCATTACGTCTCCTCCGGGCTCGCCGCCCGTGTGTCAAGTCCGATGTGTCAAGTCCCGTCCATCAAGTCGAAAGACAAACCAGCTCCACGCGGCTTCACCTCATTGCCGCGTCGTTCTTATCGTGGTCATTGCGCTCGCGCGTTGCGATCCTTGAGGAATTTCGCCACCAGTTCCGCGCTGCGCTTGATCGTGCGCTTCTGCGTAGCGTAGTCGATATGGACGATGCCGAAGCGCCGCTCGTAGCCGAACGCCCACTCGAAGTTGTCCATCAGCGACCACAGGAAATAGCCGCGCACGTCGACGCCTGCCTTGATCGCCTGATCGACCGCGGCAAGATGGCGCTTCAGGAACGAGATGCGCTGCGTGTCCTCGACGCGGCCGTCGACCACCTCGTCATTCGACGCCATGCCGTTTTCGGTGATGTAAATCGGCGGCAGATTTGCATAGGTCTCCTTGAAACCGATCAGCAGATCGCGCAGGCCGTCGGGGTACACCTCCCAGCCCATCTGCGTGCGCTCGACGCCTTCGAGCGGCACGTCCCTGAAGCCGTGCGCGCCGTCGCTCGCGAGACTGGTGCGGAAATAATAGTTGATGCCGAGAAAATCGAGCGGCGCGGCAATGGTTTGCATGTCGCCTTCGAGCACGAGCGGCTCGGTGCCCGGCCACAGCTCGACGAGGTCTTGCGGATACTCGCCCTTGAAAAGCGGATCGAGAATCCAGGCGTTGTGCTGGACCTCGTACAGCTCGGCCGCGCGGCGGTCGCCGGCGCTCTCGCTGTTCGGCGTGCCGCGCCCGACGTTCGCGACCAGGCCCTTGAGCGAGCGCGGATCGTTCGCGTGCAGTACCGGAATCGCGAGACCGTGCGCAAGCAGCAGATGGTGCATCGCCTGGGTGGCGAAGCGCCCGTTCGCGAGCCCCGGCGCGTGATGACCGTTGCCGTAGCCGAGATAGGCCGAGCACCACGGCTCGTTGAGCGTCGCCCAGGCGTCGACCAGGCCGTGCAGTTCGCGGCTCATGAGGTCGGCGTAGTCGGCGAAACGGTATGCGGTATCGCGATTGAGCCAGCCGCCGCGATCTTCGAGATGCTGCGGCAGGTCCCAGTGATAGAGCGTGACGAAGGTCGAGATGCCCTTCTCTTTCAGACGCCCGAGCAGGCGCTTGTAGAAGTCGAGCCCCTTGTGGTTCGGCGCGCCGTTCTCGTCCATCACGCGCGGCCATGCGGTCGAGAGCCGGTACGCTTCGAGGCCGAGGCCCGCGAGCAGGTTCACGTCCTCTTCCCAGCGATGATAGTGATCGCACGCGAGCGCGCCGGTGTCGCCGGCCAGCACCTTGCCGGGTGTCGCGGAGAACGTGTCCCAGATCGACGGCAGCCGGCCGTCTTCAGTGGCCGCGCCTTCGATCTGATACGAGGCCGTGGCCGCACCGAGCAGGAAGTTCGTGCGCCACAGCGACGAGTCGGCGGGCGGCGTGAACGGATCGGTGAGCGGATCGGTGAGCGATTGAGGGGGTTTGGCGTCGATGACGGCGGATGCGTCGTTTTCCACGGATTCTCCTGCGCTGAGGTCGTTGAACCGGGTGTGGCGGCAGTCGTCGCGCCACCGCTGGGGGTTGTTGCGAACTTATTGTGAACTTGCTTTGGGCTTGCTTCGGACTTCTTTCGAGACTATTTCCGGCATGGATGTGGAAGCGCTTCCACACGGACCAGCGAACGATAGCAGCGGGCAATTCCCGACAGCAATCAGGGTTTGTCTGGAGCTTGGCGGGTGAGCATCAGCGGGTGATGCGGGGTGCATTGACGGCGGGGGTTGGGATGTCCCGGGGGCGGTGGCCTCTCCAGTCACGACCTGAATCGCCGCCTCGAAATAGCCCTAGACCGACTGGCCACTATCCTGCGACGCAAGAAATCGGGTGACCAAAAGCTCCAGATAGTCGGCGCTGTCGCCCTTGCCCAGCTTTGGATCACGGATCAGCATGGTTCGCGCCCCATCAATGATCGCCATCAAGATAGCGGCCGTCATTTCGGCATCGAGTTCCGCGTCGATTCGCCCTTGTACCTGCGCTTTGCGCAGGAAATCCGCCAGCAACGCACGCAATGCGAGTGTATGCCGGCGCAGGATGTCGGCGAGTTCGGTGTTGCGGCCGGCCTCGGCCAGCACGTCGAACACCAGCGATTCCTTGATCAAACCGCGTTTCGTCTTTGTGCTTTCCGCAATGAAGGCGCGGATGGGATCGGGGCTTTGCATCATCTGCTCGAAATGCTCGGCCGCTCTCGCCAGGCCACCTTCAGTCATCGCGCTAACGATGGCCTCCTTGTTGGGAAAGTAGTGATACAGATGGCCAGCACTCATCCCTGCTTCGGCGCAGATCTCCGAGATGCTGGCCCCGCGGAAGCCGTCACGGGCGAAGCACCGCGCAGCAGCCTGCAGGATTTGCTGCCGTCGTTCTTCGTGTTTCTCTGGGTCAACCTTTCGCACAACATCGCCTCTTAGTTAGAGCGATCATCCTAACATATCTTGACGCGGTGTCATGATGACAATATTATTAGATTGATCGTTCTATCTATGAATATCGGCAGGATACTCATGCGTAAAAATCCGCTTGTCATCGGTCGCATCGTGCAGGCGGGGTGCGCCAGGCCTATGAGGTCGGTTTCAACGTCACGCTCGCGACGAACGCCATGACCGACATGCAGTCCGATGCCCATACCTACAGCATCACGTGCGTTTTTCCCAGGCTCGGTGAGACCGGAACGACGCAGGAAATCATCAACCTACTGAAGAAGAGTGCTTAACCATGAATTGGATTCACGACGTGTCGTACTTTTTCGGCGGCGCTTTTCTCGCGAACGCCATTCCGCATTTCGTCAGCGGCATGATGGGGCGGGCCTTTCAGAGCCCGTTCGCCAAGCCGCCTGGCGAAGGTCTTTCGTCCTCCACCGTGAACGTGCTATGGGGGTTTGCGAACTTCGTCATCGCCTACGTGCTCATCGCCCGTGCGGGAAATTTCGACCTACGCACGGTGGACCAAATCATTGCTGTAGGTGCGGGGATTCTGCTTATGGGCTTGATGTCCGCGCGCTTGTTCGGACGGTTTCACGGCGGCAATTCGCCTACGGGCTCGTGAGGGCATGGCCAAGGGCACATTCCGTTCGCTGAAGGTCTTCAACTATCGTGTCTGGGCCATCGGCTCGCTTGTCTCCAATGTTGGAACATGGATGCAGCGCACCGCCCAGCCTGCAGTTCGGCCCGCAGCTTCTTCTGCTGCCCTGGACCGGCTATGCGGCCGATCGCTTCGAGCGGCGCAAGCTCCTGATCGTCACCCAGGCGGCTTCAGGTTTCCTGGCTCTCATCCTTGGTCTTCTCTGCGTCACGGAGCTTGTCCAACTATGGCATGTGTATGTGATCGCGTTCTATAGCCGAGATAAATCCTTGATAAATGCTCCCGATAAAACACAAGAGCTCGCCATCGAAGTGCATGGTCTGGTCAAAGCTTTCGGTAAACACCGGGCCGTTGACGACCTAAGCTTCTGCGTGCCGAGTGGGTGCATCTACGGGGTCCTCGGCCCTAATGGCGCGGGCAAAACAACGACCATCAATATACTGGCAACCTTGCTCAGAGCTGATGCAGGTGTTGCTAAAGTATTCGGATACGACGTTACCCAATACCCGCAGATTGTCCGCCAGTTGATCGGCGTCACAGGCCAGTACGCCTCGGTGGATGAGACCCTGTCCGCCACCGAAAACCTGGTGATCTTCTCGCGACTGCTTGGCCTGAGCGCGCAGCAGGCCAGGCGGAAAGCCAGCTCCTTGCTGGAAGAGTTCGGCCTGACTGAGGCGGCCATGCGTCCCCTGAGCCAGTTTTCAGGCGGCATGCGGCGCCGACTGGATCTCGCTGCCAGCCTGATTGCACAGCCGCCGCTTATCTTTCTGGACGAGCCGACCACAGGCCTGGATCCACGCACGCGCTCCCAAATGTGGGACACGATCCGCCGTCTGGTGCGCACTGGCTCGACTGTGCTGTTGACTACTCAATACCTGGACGAAGCCGACCAGTTGGCGAGCCGGATCGTCGTTGTTGATCATGGCAAAGTCGTCGCCGAAGGCACGCCGGACGAATTGAAGAAGCGTGTCGGCACGGCCACGTTGCACTTGCGTTTGAGCGACACCATGCAACTGCCCGCAGCCCAGCAGATCGTTGAACAGCATCTGGGCCTCAAGGCTAACCGTTCGCCGGACACTGGCACATTAAGCGCGCCTATGATCGATGCCGATAAAGTCACCGCCGTGTTGATAAGTCTGCGCGGAGCGGGCGTCCATGTGAGTGAAATGAGCGTTCAGAAGCCGACGCTGGACGAAGTGTTTCTGACCCTGACGGGTCAAGGCGTGAAGGTAAAAGGAGACCCGTTATGACTGGTACAGAGACCTTCAAACTTGCGATGCCTCCTGCTGCCCGACGCACGCCAGGAAACCGCCGCAGCCTGCGTCAGTCGATCCGTGATTCGCTAGTCATGGCTTATCGGAGCGTGCTCAAGATGCGCCGCACGCCAGAACAGTTTTTCGACGTAACGCTTCAGCCCATTGTCTTCACGCTGATGTTCACCTACCTCTTCGGAGGCGCGATCTCCGGTAATGTGCTGAGCTATCTGCCTGTCATCATTCCGGGCATCCTCGTTCAGACGGTTCTCACCACGTCCTCAAGCACGGGCGTACAGTTGCGCGAAGACATGGACAAAGGCGTGTTTAACCGCTTTCGCACACTGCCCATCGCCCGAATCGCGCCGCTGGCCGGAGCCTTGCTCGCAGACACCGTCCGCTTTGCCATTGCCGCCGTGCTCACCTTGATCATGGGCTACATCATGGGCTATCGGCCCAACCTGGGCGGTATCGTGGCCGGTGGTTTGCTGGTGATGTTTTCCGCCTAGTGTATCAGTTGGATTTTTGCACTTCTCGGGGTGATGGCTCGCAGTGCTTCCAACGTGAACGGCATGGCGACACTCGTGCTGTTCCCGCTAACTTTCCTGTCCAACGCCTTCGTTCCCGCAAAGACCTTGCCGGGTTGGTTGCAGGTATTCGTGCATTACAATCCTGTCTCGCACCTTGTCTCGGCGGTGCGAGCACTGGCTGGCAACGGCTTCATCGGGCTGGACTTCTGGCTGACCCTACTCGGTTCCTTGATTATCGTGGCGATCTTTGCACCGCTCACTGTGCGCGCATATATGCGCCATCCTTAATCACCACGCATCGGATGAATCATCACTGCGATTCCGGCCGCACACTTTGAGCCGTTCCTGCGACTACCGGACATGATTGCGGTATTGCCCGATCGAACAGCACCGCCAGACCGCAATCCGACGTGAACATGCCGAGATTGTCGTGCCCGACTCCCGGAACTTCAACGACCTTCTGGTTGAGATCGGACGGGTGCCGGTGTTTCAGATAATCGAAGTACGCGAGCCCGCGTGCAAGCCGGTAAGGGCCTTGCGCCATGGCGGCACATGAGCGATCGATAAAATGCGTGTAGGGATTCGTATCGGCTTCGCCGAGCAAATACACGACATTGCGTGCGACATACCCCGACTCAAGATCGTGCGCATCCTGTGAAGCGACATACGGTGGCGCAGACTTCAGCCCATATTTCCACTCGGTCGCCAGCGGACAGGAGATGCCTGCGCTATCCGGTCGCGCGTCGTCGAAATACAGGTAGCTCGACGGATTGGCCACGACGTAGCGGATCGAAATGCCAGCGCGATCCAGCTTCGCCCCTCCACGCCCTACCACCGCATACCGTTGCACAAACTGGGCACCCGCGGAATGTCCCATCACGACCACCATCGACAGCGCGGGATACAGGCGGCGGTCGGCGAAATGCGCCAGTAGTGCATCAAGAGCCGTGAAGGAACTGATTGCTTCGGGCTGGCGTGCCGGCTCACCGCCTTTCCATCCTTCCTGCGACCAGGCCAGCGTTTGCGCGGACAGCGAGAATGCCCGCGTGTCGTGCTGTGTCAGAAACTGCGGGGCAACGACCATTGTCCCCTTGCCGAGGGCACCGGCCCGTTCAACGATCTTCCGCCCGGTTGCGTAGTAGACGTCGGCATTTCTCAGCGTGCCGTGAATCACGACGAATACCCTTGTCACGTCCGGCGCAGTTTCGTCGATTGCACGGTCGGCATAAACGGGCAGCACCCCGCTTCCTTGCGGGGTATCGACGAGCAAACGTTGACTCGCAACTGCCTTGACCGGCGCATCCAGCACCTTCCGATCGGCAGGCTGGGCACAGCCCACTATTGCGCCTACGACCGAGGCGGCCACGAGCAAGGCGATCCAGGACTGTTTTCTAACGGCAGATAGCGTCTTCACGCGATCGTCGCTCCTTATTTTGCCGGCCCGCCCGGCGAACTGATTGTACGCCGCGGGTGTACGCCAGCGGTACACCTGCAGCCGGGAACGCGAACAGCCGCTTTCCGCCGCCTTCGCTGCCCTTTGCGGCCACGAAGCCGACCTGCATCAGCCGGCCGATGGCTTGCCGGTGAAAACCGCCAGTTGAGCGGCGAAAGCGCGCCTGTACGCGGGCCGCGCCTCGCCGCGGGCGACATAGGCGGAGAGGTTCGGATATTCGTCCAGCAGACCCGAGGCTTTCAACCTGATTAACACCGACACCATCATCAGGTCGCCCGCGCTGAACGCACCATCGAGCCAGTCGGCGTTGCCAAGGCGATCGGAAAGCTCGCCTAGCCGGTCACGGATGCGATCCTCGACGATGGGCAGGCGCTGCTCATACCAGGCCTTGTCGCGCTCCAGGAACTTGATGGTTTGGAGATCGAGGATCGGCGGCTCAATCGTGTTGAGCGCGGCAAACATCCATGTGATCGCGCGTGCCCTGGCATTCGCATCGTCAGGTAGCAGGCCTGCATGGCACTCCGCGATATGGAACACGATCGCCCCCGACTCGAACAGGGCAAGAGCGCCTTCTTCATAGGTCGGAATCTGCCCAAAAGGATGAAGCGTCCGATGCGCGGGTTCCTTCATTGCGCTGAACGAAACAAGACGAACCTCGTAAGGCTGGCCCACTTCTTCAAGCGCCCAGCGAACACGCATGTCACGCGCCAGTCCCTTGCCGCGATCGGGCGACCGTTCAAAGGCGGTGATAACGGGAAGCAGTGGAGGGGTCATGCCGGTTTCTCCTTTGCTGGATGTCTCATCGAGCGCCGAACCTCTCCTCCGTCACGTCGACGGCGGCTCCCAATACACGTTGAGCCCCATCAGCGTGGTCAGCATGTTCGCGGTGCCCTTCATCGCCTCGCCGACCTCGGCGATCGACGGCACCGGCGCGTTGTCGATGCGCTCGATATAAGGCGCGGTCAGCGATGCGATCGCATGTCCGTTGCGACCGAACACCGGATAGGCGAGATTGCGCACGCCCCTCACCTGCCGGCTTTGCATCCGCGCGAACCCGCGATGGCGAATCAGCTCGAGATCGCGTGCAAGCGCGGGCGGATCGACTTCGATTTCGCCATCGACGGGCACGTGCAGCGAAAGCATACGCTCGCGTTCCGCCTCGTCCTGGAACGCCATCAGCACCTGGCCGGACGCGGTGTCGGTCATGCCGATCAGCGTGCCCACCTTCAGAGAGAAGCCCCAGCGCTCGGGACTTTCGACACCCGCCACGATGATCACCCTGCCTGTCTGATAAACGCAGAGATGAAACGACTGCCGCACCTCGTTCGCCAGTTGCGTCATCAGCGGCAGCGCGGTCGACACGAGCGAGCGTACGGGCTGATGCCGGTGCGCGAGCTGGAACAGCAGCAGCGACAGCGCATAGCGCTCGCCGGCCGCGATCAGATAGCCGCGCGTCTGCAACGTGACGACCATCCGGAAGATCTCGTTCGTCGTACGGCCGAGCGTTCGCGCGAGCTCGACGAGCGACAACCCTTCAGGGTGATCCGCGAGCACTTCGATGATGTCGAGGCCCTTTTCGAGAGCCGGTGCTGAGTAGCGCGTCGTATCCAATGTGTTGTTCCTTCGCAAGTGCCGGGAGGTTGGCTGGGTTGGTTGCCTGTCGCCCGCTCTCGATTGTAGTGCTGCGCGGGCCGCCCGCGGCGCGCGGCAACGGCTGCCGCGCCACATCGCAGGGGCGGGAAAACACCGATGTCTATTTTATGTATAAAAATAAATTTCATCATTAAAATGTATCTCATCAGACATGCGGGACAGTTCGAGCAGGCGCCGGTCCCGCCGGAGGAGAAACACGAATGGCCGAAGTTGCGTTCGAGCAGGTGCAGAAGTCGTTTGGCGCGGTGCAGGTGCTAAGGCACATCGACCTGACCGTGCGCAACGGCGAATTCCTCGTTCTCGTCGGGCCGAGCGGCTGTGGCAAGTCCACGCTGCTGCGTGCGCTCGCCGGTCTCGAGGGGGTCACGCATGGCCGCATCCTGATCGACGGGCGCGTCGTCAATGGCCTGCCGCCCAAGGATCGCGACATCGCGATGGTGTTTCAGAACTACGCGCTCTACCCTCACATGAGCGTCCAGGAGAACCTCACCTTCGCCCTCAAGCTGCGCAATCTGAAGCCGCAGGAGATCGAGGTGCGCGCCCGCGAGGCCGCCACGATCCTCGGGCTCGAGGGGTTGCTCGAGCGCTACCCGCGCCATCTGTCGGGCGGGCAAAGGCAGCGCGTCGCGATGGGACGCGCGATCGTTCGTGATCCGAAAGTTTTTCTGTTCGACGAGCCGCTCTCGAATCTCGACGCCAAGCTGCGCGTGCAGATGCGCGCGGAAATCCGCGCGCTGCATCAGCGGCTGAAGGCCACGACCGTCTACGTCACGCATGACCAGATCGAGGCGATGACCATGGCCGATCGCATCGTCGTGCTCAACGGCGGCGTGGTCGAGCAGATCGGCGCGCCGCTCGACCTGTACGACGACCCGGACAACCTGTTCGTCGCGAGCTTCATCGGCTCGCCGGCCATGAATCGCTTCAGCGGCGTGTACGAGCACACGGCGGACGGCCCGCGCGTGCGCATCGCAGACCATGCGTTGCCGGCGCCGGACGTGAACGCCACACCGGGTCAGCGCGTGAGCATCGGCATACGGCCGGAGCATCTCGTCCCGCACGCAGACGGCGGATTGCCGTTCGCCGTCGACGTGGTGGAGCCCACTGGCGCGTCGACCGAGTTGTTCGGCAGCGTTGCGGGCGAGCGCTGCTGCGTGCTGATCAACGGCCGCGCCGCGCTGAAACCCGGCACCGTCACCGCGCTGAGCGCGGCGCCCGAACATGTCTATCTGTTCGATGCGCAAAGCGGTCAACGTCTGCGCTGAGCGCCGCCGCGCCACCGCCGAAGCGCGCGGGCCCTGCCCCGCATCCGCATCACAACCCGCGACAGCAAAGCCGTCCCGGCACGACGGCCAACCACAAGGAGACGCAACATGTCGGGCTGCAACAGGAGGAAAACCGCGCGCGGCGCAGTCGTGCGCGTGATGGTGTCGGTGCTGGCGTTGGCCGGTCTCGTCGCGGCGGGCGCCGCACGAGCCGACAACGAATTCAAGGGCTACACGCTACGCGTGAAGCTGATCGGCGGTGTGCAGTACGAGGCGCTCTACACGCGCATTCCACTGTGGGAGAAAAAAACCGGCGCCAAGGTCGATATCGTGTCGCGCAAGAGCCATTTCGAACTCGACCGCGAACTCAAGCAGGACATCGCGTCGAACCACATCGACTACTGCGTGTCGTCGAATCATACGAACTTCGCGGCCCAGTATCCGATCTTCCGTGACCTGAAGGGGCTCTTTCCCGCGGACTATCTCGCGCAGTTCGCGCCGAACCTCATCAAGCAATCCGAAGTGAACGGGCATCTCGTGCAGATTCCGCGCTCGACCGACATCGAGGCGCTCTACTACGACAAGACCGTTTTCGACGACCCGGCAATTCAGGCCGCGTATCGCAAGCAGTTCAACGAACCGCTCGCACCGCCGAAGAATTTTGCCGAGTTCACGCAGCAGGCGAAATTCTTCACCAAGTCGCCCGACTTCTACGGCACGCAGTTCCCAGGCAAGGATGAGGCGCTGACCGGCACCTTCTATTCGCTGCTCGTCGCGAACGGCGGTCAACTGCTCGACGCGAAGATGCGGCCCACGTTCAACTCGCCGGTGGGCGTGAAGACCCTCGACTGGTTCATCGACCTGTACAAGGCGGGCGCGGTGCCCAAGGGCGCACCCAACTACGTCTGGGACGATCTCGGCAACAACTTCGCCGCGGGCAAGGTCGCGCTCGACATGGACTGGCCCGGCTTCGCATCGTTCTACAACGACCCGAAGACCTCGAAGCTCTCGGGCAAGGTCGGCGTCGTGCCGGCGCCGCTCGGGGCCGGCGGCAAACGGCCCGGCTGGTCGGGCTCGCACAGCTTCTCGATCACGAAGACGTGCGACCGCCCCGATGTCGCGGCGAGCTTCGTCGAATTCCTGACGAGCCATGATTCGCAGATGGTGGAGGCGCGCCTCGGCACGATCCCATCGCGGCTCGACGCGCAGCGCGACGCGGTCAAGGAATTTCAGGCGAAGCACGACGACTACATGGCGAATGCCATGTCCGTGTTCAGCACCGCGGCGAAGGACGATTCGTTCACGCCGCCGCGCATCGCGCAGTGGAACGAGATCTCGAACGCGCTGTGGCCGGAACTGCAGAAGGCGATCATCGGCGACAAGAGCTCGAAGCAGGCACTCGACGACGCCGCGAAAAAGGTCTCCGATATCATGCAGGACGCCGCCGACAACGACTGATGATGAACTTCGAACAACGCGGCAGCGACGACATGCAACCCGGCGGCACGCGTCTTGCACAGCGCACGCCGCAGATACCGTCCGTCGTGCGCGAGCATTTGTCGCTGCCCATGAAGCTGCTGCTGCCGGCTTTCCTGTCGGTGGCGATCGTGGTCCTGCTGCCGCTCCTGTTCTCGCTGTACACGAGCTTCACGGCGTACCGGCTGACCGATCCGGACACCCTCACCCATTTCATCGGCTGGCGCAACTACACCCGCGCGCTGACCAATGAAGATTTCTGGGCCGCGTTCGGCCGCACCGTGCTGTTCCTCACCCTCGCGCTCAATCTGGAGATGCTGCTCGGCCTCGGCATCGCGCTGCTCCTGAATCGCGTGACCAGAGGACAGCGCGCGCTGCGCACGGTCATGATGTTCCCGATGATGTTTTCGCCGGTGCTGGTCGGTTTCCAGTTCAAGTTCATGCTGAACGACAGCACCGGCGTCATCAACCATCTGCTGCAGGTGCTGTTCGGCATGCACGGCTCCATTCCGTTTCTCGTCAACGAGAAAACGGCGCTGCTCTCGCTGATTGCCGCGGAGGTCTGGAACTCGACACCGGTATTCGCGGTGATCCTGCTCGCGGGGCTGATGGCACTGCCGAAGGACCCGATCGAGGCGTCGAAGGTGGACGGCTGCACACCGTGGCAGACCTTCCGCTACGTGACGCTGCCGTATCTGATGCCATTCATCTACATCGCGATGACGATTCGCTCGCTCGACGTGGGCCGTGCGTACGACATCGTGCGAATCATGACGAACGGCGGCCCGGGCGGGCGCACCGAGCTGCTGTGGACGATGATCGGCCGGATCGCGTACGACGACTCGCACATGGGCTACGCGAATGCCATCGCTTACATATCGGTGCTCGTGTCGATCCTGTTCACGCTGTACTTCTTCCGCAAACTCAATGCCGCGCGCCGGCACATAGGACCCGCCTAAGATGAAACGCTGCGCACTGTGGTTCGGCGTGTTCGTGGTGATGGCCGTGATCTGCCTGCCGGGGCTATGGATCATTCTCAACGCGTTCCGCTCGAATGTCGCGATTCTGTCGAACCAGTCCCCGTTCGCCGCCAGCAGCTACACGCTCGACAACTTCCGCGCGATGTTCGGCTTCGGCCAGATGGCGTCGCTGCCTATCGCGAAGTATTTCGTGAACTCGGTCATCATCTCGAGCGTCAGCACGGCGGCAGCGCTCGCGATCGGCATGCTCGGCGGGTATTCGTTCGCGCGCTTCGAATTCCGCCGCAAGAACCTCGCGTTCGTGCTGTTGATGCTGACACGGGCGATTCCGGGCATTGCGCTCTCGCTGCCCATCTTCATCCTGTGGGCATGGACGGGGCTGCTCGACACGCGTATCGGCGTCATCATCGTGTACCTCGCGATGAACGTGCCGTTCACCGTCTGGCTGATCGACGGTTTCTTCCGCGAGGTGCCGATCGAGCTCTCGCAGGCCGCGCTGATCGATGGCTGCAACCGCTGGCAGGCGTTCTGGCGTGTCGAGCTGCCGCTCGCGCGCTCGGGCATCGCATCGGCCGGCATCTTCGCCTTCCTGACGAGCTGGAACGAGTTCGCGCTCGCTACCCAGCTATGCCGCAGCCCCGACACGAAAACGTTGCCGGTCGGGCTCATGGACTACACCGCGCAGTTTTCCGTCGACTGGGCCGGCATGTGCGCCATGGCCGTCATCATCATCGTGCCCGCTATCGTGCTGACCTTCATCGCGCAGAAACATCTGATCGCCGGTCTCACGCTGGGCGGCGTGAAAGGCTAGAGGCTAAAGGCTGAGGGCTGAAGCCCCAACCAGGCACGGCGAACGCAACGCAACCGCAGAGGAATGCCCATGACAACAATAGACGCAGTCGAGATCCGCCAGGTGGACCTGCAGCCGAAGGTCAAGCGCACCGACGCCATCCAGTCGTTCGTCGTGCAGGAAACCGTGCTCGTGACAGTGCGCTGCGCCGACGGCAGCAGCGGCACCGGCTACACCTACACGATCGGCACCGGCGGCTCGTCGGTCGTCGCGCTGCTGCGCGACCATCTGGCGCCGCGGCTCATCGGCCGCGATCCCGCCGCGGTCGAGGCGATCTGGCGCGACCTGCTATTCCATACCCACGCCACGGCCGTCGGCGCGATTACGAGCCTCGCGCTCGCCGCCATCGACACGGCGCTGTGGGACCGCAACACGCGCGCCGCCGGCGTGCCGCTGTGGGTCGCCGCGGGCGGCGCCAAGCCGCGCACGCGCACCTATTCGACCGAGGGCGGATGGCTGCACCTGTCGGAACAGGAACTGGTCGAGCAGACTTTGCAGGCGCGTTCGGACGGCTTTCGCGGCGCGAAGCTCAAGGTCGGCCGGCCACATGTATCCGACGATGTGCGGCGTCTCGACGCCGTGCGCAGCGCAGTGGGCGACGGATTCGAGTTGATGACCGATGCGAATCAGGGCTTCACGCTCGCGGAAGCATTGCGGCGCGCGCACGCGTTCGAGCCGTTTCGTCTCGCGTGGCTCGAGGAGCCGATGCCCGCCGAAAGCGTGGACGCGCATCGAAGGCTCAGTCTTTCGACTAGCGTGCCGGTTGCGGTCGGCGAATCGATGTACCACCCTGGCCAGTTCGCCGAGTACATGAAGGCCGATGCCTGCGCGATCGTGCAGGCCGATGTCGCCCGGGTCGGCGGCATCACGCCCTGGCTGAAAATCGCCCATACGGCGGAGGCGTTCAACCTCGATATCTGCCCGCACTTCCTGATGGAACTGCACGTGAGCCTGTGTGCGGCGGTGTCCAATGCGACCTGGGTGGAGTACATTCCGCAGCTCGATACGCTGACGCACAAGGGCGTGCGCATCGAGGACGGTTACGCGTACGCGCCGAACGAGCCGGGTCTTGGCATCGACTGGGACTGGGACGCGATTCGCGCCGCCGGGCACGTCGAGATGTCGATCGGCAAGTCGAGCCTGCAGGTGGCATGAACCGGGCGCAGATGAACAGGCCGCCATGTCTGCAATGAAAACGCAAAGGTAGAGTGATGCAAAAGATGGCGATGGTTGTCGGCATTCACGCGGAAAAGATCGCGGAGTACAAGCAACTGCATGCGGAGGTCTGGCCCGAGGTACTCGCGCGCATTCGGCAAAGCAACATCCGCAACTATGCGATCTTTCTTCGCGAGCCGGAAAACCTGCTGTTCGGCTACTGGGAATATGTCGGCCATGATTTCGCCGCCGACATGGCGGCGATGGCCGCCGATCCGGCGACCCAGCGCTGGTGGGCGTTGACCGCGCCGTGCCAGGCACGCTTGTCGAGCGCCCGGGATGGCGAGCAGTGGGCCATGATGGAGCAGGTTTTCAACTTCGATGCGCAAGCCTGAGTGAACCCGTTCTCAAGCCTCGAAGTAAGTCAGACCTAGTGCGCGCTTCACCTCTGACAGCGTGGCGCCCGCCACTTCTCTTGCGCGCGCCGTGCCACTGCGCAGGATAGCCAACACCTCGGCGCGGTCGTCTTCGTACTCGCGTCGACGCGCGCGAATGGGTTCTAGCAGGGACTGCAGCCGCTCGTTCAGCACGCGTTTGACGACGCTATCGCCCAGGCCGCCCCTGCGATACTGTGCTTTGAGTTCGTCCACCTGCGCGGCATCCGGTTCGAACGCATCCAGAAACGCGAAAACGACATTGCCCTCAACCTGGCCCGGGTCACTCACGCGCAAGTGCTTCGGATCGGTGTACATGTTATTGACGGCACGCGTGATCTCGTCCGCAGTGGCGCCGAGCGTGATGGCGTTGCCCAGCGACTTGCTCATCTTGGCCTTGCCGTCGATGCCGGGAAGCCGCGTCACCGGTGACAGCACGGCTTCACACTCGACCAGCACCTGCCTGTCCACGATATTGTTGAACCTGCGAACCAGTTCGTTGGTTTGCTCGATCATCGGCAACTGGTCATCGCCCACGGGTACGTGCGTCGCCTGGAACGCGGTGATGTCGGCCGCCTGACTCACCGGATAGGTGAGAAAGCCTGCGGGGATGTCGCGCTCGAACCCGCGCAGGCGGATTTCGTCCTTGATAGTCGGATTGCGCTCGAGGCGCGCGACCGTCACGAGGTTGAGCAGGTACTGCGACAACTCGGCCAGCTCCGGTACCTGCGACTGAATCAGGATGGTCGACTTCGCGGGGTCGATCCCAACGGCGAGGTAATCGAGCGCGACTTCGATGACGTTCTCAGTGACCTTCTGGTGCCGGCCCACGTTGTCGGTGAGCGCCTGGGTATCCGCGAGCAGCAGGAACTGCCGTGCCTCGTGCTGCAGTTGTACCCGGGCACGCAACGAGCCGATGTAGTGGCCGAGATGGAGCGGGCCGGTAGTCCGGTCGCCAGTGAGGATGGTGGGTCGATTCGCGAGTGTCATGGTCTGATGTTCCGGAGTTTCGACACCACCAGCCATCAGCGCGAAGAAACGAAAATGCCGCCCTGGCTGGCGGCATCACGTTTTCGATGTGCATGGAGAAACGGGCCGCCTGGTTCAGGCGGGCCACCAACGAAGCGAGTTCAGTTTCGTGTCCATGGGGTGAGTATAGCGCGGCATCGGGATCGGCCGCCTGGATAGATGATTGATCGATAGGGGAAGTGGGCCGAGCCAGTGTGAAAACGCATTCAGAGCCATAGCGCTGAATCTGCTCAAACGGGATACAGCCAGGAAGGCCGGACTGCAAAACTGAAGGCTCAAAGCCAGCGCCAGCGATCCGTATCGCGAGAAGCTCCCGGGCCTTTGAATTTCATGCGATTGCCCTGGAAACGCGGTA
This sequence comes from Paraburkholderia susongensis, assembly GCF_900177725.1. GTDB lineage: Bacteria > Pseudomonadota > Gammaproteobacteria > Burkholderiales > Burkholderiaceae > Paraburkholderia > Paraburkholderia susongensis. The sequence goes on from NZ_FXAT01000010.1 coordinate 129,174, forward strand.
TGGCCGCGAAAAAGCAGGTCGCGTCTGATTGACATCGAACCCGGCCTGTGGGAATTTAGCCAGTTTCCCCGCCTGGCCGCGCCATGTGCGCTTATCTCTCTATCCCGCTCCGGGACGAGATCACCTGATTGAAAAATCCCTATTTTTAACAGTTTGAGTAATGAAGGCATTACTGTTGGTTGATCTGGCTGATTTCACGCTTCACTCGTGGCATTTATTTCTGATTTCCCTGATCGTGCTGTGGTCCACAAGCTACATCGGCGCGACGGTTTTTACGCGTATACGCAAGCCGCAGGCGTCCGAAAACGAAGACGTTCGCATGATCCTGGGCGCGACACTTACGCTGCTTGGCCTCACCATTGGCTTTACGCTTTCGATGGCGATAGGCGGATATAACAGCCGTCAGAGTAATGAAGCAGCGGAAGCTGTGGCGATTACCACAGCGCTCGACCGTGCCGATCTTCTGCAGGACGGGCAGGCTACGACCTTGCGCCCGCTGCTTGCGCAGTATCTCGATGAACGCCTGAGTTTCTACCGCACCCACGATCGCGCGCAGCTCACGGCCCTCGGCAAGGAGACCGCTGCACTCAAACGCGAACTGTGGGACACCGTTGTTCGTAGCGCGCGGGCACAACCGACGCCACTGGCGGCACTTGCCGTGGCAGCGATGAGCGATGTACTCACCTCCGAGACAAATACGCAGGCGGGCTGGCGCAATCAGATTCCTCTTGCCGCCTGGGGGCTGATGGCAGTCATCGCTGCCTGCTGCAATCTTCTGGTTGGCTATTGCGCCGGAAGGAAGAAGCACGGCGCCCTGCTGTTCATGCTGCCGTTCGTGATCGCCGTTTCATTCACTCTGATCGGCGATATCGATGTTCCCGGCCGCGGTGTAATCCGCGTGAGCCCCGTGAATCTCGAGCGTATTGTCGACATTCTGCACGCAACGAACATGTCTGGCTGAGGCGCTATCGCCTGCCACCGCAATTTCTCCGATATCAACCCAGTCCCGACAATGACCATATTCCAGATCACAGGCGCCTTGTTCACCATCGTTGCCCTCTTCGGCGTCGTCAACTACCGCCTGATCCGGTTGCCCGATACGCTCGGAATTACGGCCGTTGGCCTCGTGGTCTGCCTTGCCATTTCGGCGCTGGGTTTCGTCTATCCAGGCATGGCAATCGCCGCAAGAAAGATCGTTTCACAGGTCGATTTCTCCGATATTGTTTTTCATGGACTGCTCAGCATTCTGCTGTTCGCGGGCGCACTGCACGTTGATCTCTCGAGGATGCGCACACAGCGCTTTACGGTGCTGCTGCTCGCGACGATCGGCGTGGTGATCTCCACCGCGGTCGTCGGCCTCGGCTTTTTCTATGTGACCCAGCAGCTCGGTCACCAGGTGAGCCTGCTATGGTGCCTGACTTTTGGCGCGCTCATCTCGCCCACGGATCCGATCGCGGTCCTCAGCGTGCTCAAGCGTGCTGGCGCGTCTGAGAGTCTGGAGACCAAGATTACGGGTGAATCGCTCTTCAATGACGGCACCGCGGTGGTGACATTCGCGACGTTAGTCGGGCTTGCTACAGGCGCGAACGAGTTTTCAGCCTCTGCGATAGCGATCGACCTGCTGCGGGAGGTCGCCGGAGCACTGGCCTTTGGCGTGGTCCTTGGCTTTGCCGCATCGCTTCTGCTTCGCGGTATCGACAGCTACCCAGTCGAGATCCTCATCACCCTCGCACTCGCTACCGGCGGATACAGCCTGGCCGAAGTTCTGCACGTATCCGCGCCTCTGGCGGTCGTCATCATGGGACTTGTCATTGGTAATCACGGTGCACTCACGTCCATGTCCGCGAAAACCCGCGAGCACCTGTTCAACTTCTGGGAGCTGCTCGACGAACTGCTCAATCTGATACTGTTCGGCCTCATCGGCCTTGAGATCATCGCACTGTCGCTACAACTGCGTATTGTCTGGCTAGGCTTGGCCGCAATTCCCGTTGTCCTTTTCGCGCGCGCGGTAAGCGTGGCCATCCCTCTTCTGGCCTTGCAAAATTTCCGCCGCCTTAACCGTCATTCGACGCTCGTACTCACCTGGGGCGGCTTGCGTGGGGGCATCTCGATTGCGCTTGCGCTGTCGCTGCCGGAGTTTGAGGGCCGCGAGATGCTCATCGGCGCAACCTATCTGGTGGTCGTTTTCAGCCTGCTGATACAGGCCACGACGCTTGGGCCGCTGATCCGGCGACTGAACCGTTAGAGCGGCGAAGTCTTCTTTCGAGTTCGACACGGCCGCGTGAATCTTCGCCCACCACGACCTGAGAGAGCGGCCATGAGAGTGACCCTATGCGAGGACGCGCGCTACGGTTTAACCGCGTAACGCACCAGTTCGGTCGCGGTCGTCGCGGGTGCGCCCTTTCCGGCCATGCGGCCTTGAAACTCCTCCCGAACCACGCGCTTGACGCTCGGGGCATACCACAGCGTCTCCTCCAACGGCCCCCCCCCAACACCCGATTGCGGCGACCAGACTCCCGTCATCCTGATCCTGATCGCGGAGAATGAGCCTGCCCTCGTCTTGATCTCCTCCACACCTTCCACTTCGCACTGGGCTCGCCGCAGCACAGTCGTGCCCGCTCCGCCGGTGGCCTGGCAGTCCGCCTCATAGCGCGTTCCGGCTCGCAACGGAAAATGAAGCGCGATACCGCAGGCGTGTTGGGTAGCTCCGTTGGGAATCACGTTTGCCTCAGAGGTCAGTTCTACACGTGCGCCTCCGGGCGCTATCAGCAGAGATGCACTCCCGTCGGGCTGGACGGACGTCACGGTTTGCGTGATGGTTTTACTTTTGCCGGACAGCAGGTCGGACCACAGATAGGTCCAGTTGTCTCCGGTCCTGTAGTGGGGCGCGTCCTGAGGCAGAAGGATGGCCTCTGCGCCGGCCGCGGAACGGCTTGAAGCGGCAAACCCTGCCACCAGCAGGCACACGGCCGTCTGCAAGCCGATATGCATGGACAAACGCTTGCTTTCGATTGCTTTCATGTCGGCCCCTCTTGTTCATGGATTCGGGTTGAACAGGCGCGAATCGAATTTGACCATTTGCAAAATCAACCGTTCCGGGGTGAGTGGGCTGCGTCGCATATTGGTGATGATATCGGGTGGTTGCAGGCTCGATAGCGAGTTGCCATTTGATTCAATGCGCATATATACCGGTTCACTCTTGCCTTGGTTACAGGGCTGTGTACGCGGATGGCAGTTGGCAAAGCGGCGGTAGGGGTATGGCGATGCCAGGCCCGCCGGTGCCTTGTCGCGGCCTACACGGGCTGGCAGCGGCCTGGCATGCGGCGTGCCAATGTGCCAGTCGGTTGTGCAGGCCGTGGGTGGTCCCGGCAGCCTCAGGATCGCAGCCCCCCCTCTTTGCGTCTGCACTCCTCCTGAGTGTTTCGATTGTGCCCGTCGGGTTGCCGCCTGGCGACGAGCGAAGAGCGTTGTGCGGCGATGTAGCCGCCATGTTGTAAAGTCTGCACTAGCCGATTCCGCGAGCTTCGGCTCGCACTCCAAACCGATCCGAAATTTCATCTATCTGCATACATGCGCTCCCTACTTCCTCCTCCTGGCGCGGTACTCTTGCTGATTGACTTGCAGCGGGCGATTGACCATCCAAGTTGGGGAGTGCGAAATAATCCTCATGCCGAGCAGCAAATTGGCAGAATGCTTGTCCATTGGCGCAACCGGGGTTGGCCCGTTTGGCATGTTCGGCACGACTCCACGAACCCGGAGTCTCACTACCGGCCGGGTCAGCCCGGACATGACTTCAAGCCGGAGGTTGAACCCGTGGCCGGAGAGCCGGTCATCCCGAAACAGACGAACAGTGCGTTCATCGGAACCAACCTGGAAGATCGGCTTCGTGTTGGGGGCTACGACACGTTGATCGTGGCAGGTGTCATCACGAACAATTCGGTCGAGGCAACGGTTCGCATGGCCGGTAATCTCGGTTTCCACACTTATCTCGTGGCCGACGGCTGCTTCACGTTCGCTCGTAACGACTGGAACGGCACACCACGCAGTGCCGAAGATGTTCACGCGATGTCGCTCGCCAATCTGGACTCCGAGTACTGCACCGTCACAACTACGGATGCGCTTTTAGGCGCTTACAGCTAGAACGATCGTGCAACGGCAGTTTGAATACCGAAACGCACCATTCGGAGACTGACCACCCGTAGGTCTGCTCTGGGCCGAGCAGGGAAGCCGAACTTCGCGACGAGGCTGGCGTTCAGCGGCGATCTGCAATGTTGCGGACTCGGCCGTAAGCAGTCAGTCGACAGACAATTATTGATGATCCTCGTACTACCTACGTCCCGCGCAGCGTCAAGACATTCACTACAATAACTGCTTTGCGCCTGCATACTCAACGTCGACTTCCCAACGATAATTTCAGTCCACAAAATGAAGGAAGCAGAACTGATTGCGCGAACCAAAGCGCCGATTACTGCCAGAAGCCTCGCGAACGAATTGGCGTTGCTTGGGCTCGGCAAAGGCGCCATCGTGCTCGTGCATTCATCGCTAAGCTCGCTCGGGTGGGTCTGCGGCGGCCCGGTGTCTGTTATCAAGGCTCTAATTGACACCGTGGGCGACTCGGGAACGATCGTGATGCCCGCTCAATCGAGAGATCTGACGGATCCTGCGAACTGGGGCGCCCCGCCCGTGCCGCAATCGTGGATTGAGACGATTCGCGAGACAATGCCCGCTTACGATCCCCGTATCACCCCGACCCGAGACATGGGACAGATCGCGGAGATCTTCCGCAACTGGCCCGGAGTTGTTCGAAGCAACCATCCGTCGGCCTCGTTTGCGGCTCTCGGGCCCGCGGCTATGGAAGTTATCGCTCACCAGAAGCTGGAGGATCCACTAGGAGAGGATTCGCCTCTCAGCGCGCTGTATCGGCTTGATTCAATCGTCCTTCTGATTGGCGTGGATTTCAATAAATGTACCGCGTTGCACTTCGCTGAGCGCAAGGTCTGGCCAAATCGACCGAAGATTAGAGAAGGTGCTCCGCTTCTGGTTGAAGGCGAAAGGCGGTGGATTTCGTTTGAAACCCCAGAGTTGATGGATAGCGATGATTTCCTTCCGATAGGAGATAGCGCAAGGATCGCCGGCCTTACAACCACGGGCTCGCTGGGAGAGGGACACGCTACCCTTCTGGCAATGCGAGACCTGGTAGACCACGCAGTTGCGCAGTGGTCGTCGCAGCCGTAAGCAATCACCCATGGCGAAGAGTAGGCGGGCACAATATCGAAGTGATTTGCCACGAACCCGAGGCCTAACCCTTCCATCGAGGGACGTCCCTCTCCTCTTCAAACCACTACGATAGTGCGGCCCTTGAGCCCGCCTGCACCGAAACGGCTCGCAGTCTCGAGCACCTCATCGAGCGAGATGGTGTTCGTGATCCGCGCCAGCTTGTCCCGATCCATCTCGGCCGCCAGTCTCGCCCACGCCTCCTCGCGCCGCGCCATCGGGCACATCACCGAATCCACGCCCAGCAGGCTCACGGCCCGGAGAATGAACGGCGCGACGGTCGTCGCGAGGTCCATCCCCTGCGCGAGACCGCATGCCGCCACGGCGCCGCCGTATTGCGTCTGAGCGCATGCATTGGCAAGCGTATGCGACCCGACGCTGTCGATGACACCGGCCCAGCGCTCCTTCTGAAGCGGCTTTGCGGGCGCCGACAGCGTCTCCCGATCGATCACCGACGACGCGCCAAGCGCCTTAAGGAACTCGCCTTCCTCCGCTTTTCCGGTCGAAGCCACGACGGTATAGCCGTTCGCGCTCAGCAAGGAAATAGCGAATGTGCCGACGCCGCCAGTCGCGCCCGTCACGAGAATCTCACCGTCCTCGGGCCGCACGCCTTGCCGCTGGAGCGCCATGCAACACAGCATGGCTGTATAACCCGCGGTGCCGATCGACATGCAGTCGGCGGTGGAAAACGTCGGCGGAACTCGCTGCAACCATCTGCCGGGCAAACGCGCCTTCTCGGCGAGGCAGCCCCAATGCGTCTCACCGAGCCCCCAGCCGTTGATGAAAACCAGCTCGCCCGGCTTCCAGCGCGAATCGGCCGACTCGATCACTTCTCCCGCGCCGTCGATACCGGCGACCATTGGCCATTTGCGCACGACCGGCGCGCGGCCGGTGATCGCGAGACCATCCTTGTAGTTGAGCGTCGAGTGCCGGATGCGCAGCAGCACGTCGCCCTCGGCAAGCGGGTTGTCGTCGAGCACGCTGTCGTCGAGCGTGTCGAGCGTCGCGGTAGAGGCCGCGCTCTCACCTTTCTGCAAATAAACGGCTTTGAATGTCATCGAATATCTCTCGAAATCAGATCGACCCTGTCAGGCCACGTTGGTGAAAACCGGTTTGCGCTTTTCCAGAAACGCCTTGACGCCTTCCACCGCATCCGCCTCCTTTTCCAGCGCGCGCGCAGTCCGCTGTTCGAACTCTTCCGCGCCCGAAACGCCCGATGCCTCCGCGAGCAGTACGCCATGCTTGATCGCGCTCACCACCGCGGGCGCATTGGCGGCGATGAGCCGGGCGAGCGAGAGCGCCGCATCGAGCACCTGTCCCTGCGCAACGAGACGGCTGACGAAGCCGCACCGGAACGCCTCGGCCGCGGACAGCGGTGCGCCCGTCAGCATGAGTTCGAGCGCGGCAGAGCGGCCCATCAGCAGCGGCAACCGGCCGAGCTGCCCGCCTTCGGGCAGCATGCCGAGCCGTGCGCCGGGCGAGCCGAACGTGGCGTTTTCGCTCGCCACGCGCAAATCGCAGGACATGGCAAGCATGAGGGCGGCTGCATAGCAGTGCCCATTGATCGCCGCGATGACCGGTTTCTTCATGTTCATCGGCTTGAGCACGGGACCTTCGTCCGTGCCGGCGCCCGCCTCGAAGCCGGTCGGCAGATCGTTGAGGTCGTGACCGCTCGAAAACGCGACGTCTCCCGCGCCGGTCACGACGACCACGCGGATTGCCGGATCCGCGTCGGCAATCTCGAACTGCGCCAGCAGATCGCCCGACATCGGGCCTTCGAATGCATTGCGCTTGCGCTCATTGCTGATGGTGAGGATGCGGATAGCATCAAGTGTCGTTGTGCGAATTTCGGCCATGGATGCTCCGTGATCGTTGATGCGGCGTGGGGCCGCTGCTTCGTTCGTAGTGTTCAATGAAATGGCTGAAGGCAGTCAGCGCCAGCAGTGCTCTTTCAGGTCGTAGGCGCCTACACGCAAGTCGGGCTTTTCAGTGCGCAGCACCTTTTTCTGCACGCGTTGTGAATCGGTCAGCGGCAGCGAATCGCGGTATTCGACGTAGCGCGGCAGCTTGAACGCCGCGAGCAGCGGCCGGCAATAGTCGACGATGCGCTGCGGCGTGACCGCATCCGCCGTGAAGTCCGGCGCGAGCTGGATATAGGCCTTCACCTCTTCTTCGTGATACGGATCGGGAACCGCGATCACGGCCGCATCCTGGATCTCCGGCATGCTGCGCAACACGCTTTCCACCTCGCGCGCCGAAATGTTCTCGCCATTGCGGCGCACCATGTCCTTCATGCGGCCGACGATATAGAAATAGCCATTTTCGTCCTGCCGCGCGATGTCGCCGGTGCGGAACCACCCGTCGAGATAAGACTCGGCGGTCGCGTCGGGGCGCTTGTAATAGCCTTTGAACAGGCCCCGGCCGCGTACCATCAGTTCGCCGAATATGCCGGGCGCGACCGCCTGTCCGGTCTCGTCCGCGACCTTCAGTTCGCGAAACGGCGCCGCGATGCCGCAACTGCCCGATCCGCTCATCCGTTCGAGCGCGTCGGCGGGCATGTAAGCGGCGCCGCCGATCTCCGTCATGCCGTAATACTCCTGCCCGCGCACGTCGAAGCGTTGCTCGAAGTCGCGATGATGCGCCGGAGAAAACGCGAAGATCGTCGCGATCTTCAGCGCATTGCACGCATCGTCGGGCGACGGCGGCTGCTTGTAGACCATGTCGAACAGAGCGCAGTAGTCGCATTCATGCGCGGACACGTCGCGCATGAAACGCTTCGCGCCGGACTTGCGCGGCAGGAATGCGCAACTGCCGCTCACCATCGCGTTGAGAAGAATGCGTTGCCCGACCATGTAGAACAGGCTCGACCCGACATAGAAACGCGACAGTGGCGTGCCGAAAAACTGCGTCGAGGTATGGGCGAGAATCAGCCAGTAATCGTGCGTCAGCATGCACGCCTTGGAGAAGCCGGTGGTGCCCGACGTGTATTGCAGATTGATCAGGTTGTCGCGATGGCGAGGCACGTCGGAAGCCCGGCGCTCCTTCGCGGCCTCGAGCAGCACGTCCCATGCGCGCGAGCCTTGCGGCGCTGCTCCGTTCACGACCACGACACGGTCTTTGTCCACGCGCAACGCCGGCAGCTCTTCGAGACGCGGCAGGAATTCAGCATCGATCACGAGGAACGACGCATCCGAAGTCTCGAGCACGTAGTCGATCTCGCGCGCCGTGTACGTCGCATTGACCGGCACGATAACTGCCTGCTGGCGCGCGAGAGCAAGCCACGTCAACGCGAATTCCTCGCAGTTCCAGGTCATGACGGCAACATGCGCGCCCGGCGTCACGCCGAGTTCTTCGAGCGCAGCAGCGACGTGATCGACGCTGCGGAGCACCTCGCGCCAGGTTTTCCTGTGACCGCTGTCGATGAAGTGCCATGCCGGATTGTCGCCGTGCGCGGCCACGGTGTCGAGCAGCTGATCGTAAATCGATGCGGGTAGTGTCATCGACTCGACGCGCCGGCGCAGCGACGCGGGATCTTCGGTATCGAAATGAGAGAACATGAGAACCTTGTACGTGATGGAGTGCTAACCGGCTTGTTTCTCGCGCGCGGGCTTGTGAAGCACCCACTCGGACAGGAATACGGCAAGCACGGTGACGAATATCAGCAGCGTCGCGACGGCGGCGACCACCGGAGTCAGGTCGTCGCGAACGTTGGCCCAGATGCGCATGGGCAGTGTTTCGTTGCGCCCCATGATGAACAGCGCGACGACAAGCTCGTCGAACGAGACAAAGAACGCAAAGATGGCCGAAGTCACGATGGAGGCGCGCAGCGAAGGCAGCGTGACGTACCAGAACGCCTTGAACGGCCCGGCGCCCATCACCCGCGCGGCGAGCGCGAGCGTCTCGCCGCGTTGCCGCAACCCGGTCGCCACGTTGATCACCACGAACGGCAGCGCGAGCATTCCATGCGCCATCACGATGCCGATCATCGAACCATACAGATGGAACCGGTTGAAAATGAGCATGATGCCCAGCGCGACGATGATGACCGGCACCACCTGCGGACTGAGGAAAGCACCGCCGATCAACCGGTCCCAGCGCGTGGAGCGGCGCAGCGCGAAAGCCGTCATGGTGCCCAGCACGGTCGCGAGAAGCGACGCCCAGAACCCGATGGCGACGCTGCGCAGCGTCGCGCCGATCCACGCCGGGCTAGCGAAGAAGCTCGCGAACCATTTCAGCGTGAAGCCCGTCGGCGGGAACTTCAGATAGCTCGTCTCGCTGACCGACATCGGAATCACAAGACACACGGGCAGTATGAGAAAGACCAGCACCAGAGCCACGTAAGCGGGCAGCAGCCATGTGCGGCCGGAATGTCGAACCGCCGGTGTCATCGCGTGCCTCCTTCGCTCGTGAGCATCGTGAAGCGTCGCAGCATGATGCTGAACAGCGCGACCACGACGAGTCCCGCGACGAGCAGGGTCATGCCGAGCGCGGACCCGAGGCCCCAGTCGAGCGTCTCGCTGATCTGCTGCGCGATCACGTTGGCGATCATCGCGTCCTTCGGTCCGCCCACGAGCGCCGGCGTGATGAAAAAGCCGAGCGCCAGCACGAAGGTCAGCACGCCGGCCGACACGGCGCCGCTCGCGCTCAACGGCAGAAAGACCCTGATGAATGCCCGGGCGGGCGTCGCGCCGAGGATGCGCGCGGCGCTGAGAAGCGAGCGGTTGATCGTGGACATCGACGAAAACATCGTCAGAATAGCAATGGGCAGCAGCACCTGAATCATCGCCGCATACACGGCGCCGCGTGTGTACAGCAGATGAAGCGGCGTGTCCGACAGGCCCAGCGCCGCCACGGCACTGTTGATCAGCCCTTCCCGCCCGAGCAGCACGATCCAGCTATAGGTGCGTATCAACACGCTAACCCACAGGGGAATCGTGATGAACAGCAGCAGCAGGCGCTGCTGTCGCGGCGAGCGCATCACCAGAAAATACGCAACCGGATAACCGGCTATGACGCAGGCAAAGCCAACTACCAGCGAGAGCCGCAGCGTGCTCAGCAGAATCGTGCGAAAAGGGCCCTCGGCGAGCACCGGCGCGAAGTGCGCGATGCTCCATCCGTCGTCGCCGCGTACGCTCCAGATCGCGACTTCGCCGACCGGCACGAGAAAGACGGCGATGAACAGGAGCGCCGCGGGCAGCAAGGGCCAGTATCGCCAGGATAGCGCACGACGCAGATTCAACCCGCGTGATGCGGGCTCGTCGAGCGAAGCCGGCGTCGGCGTCATGCTTGCTTCCTTTGCGCTCATTTGAGCCGCCATGCCTGCCAGCGCGCGAACAGTTCCTTCTGGTGATCGGCCCAGAAGTTCGCGTCGAAAGTGAACTGCAGCGGTGCGTTCGCGGCGGCTGTCGGCAAGTCCTTCGCCTCGTCCGCGCCGAGGATCTTGTACATGTCCGGGTTGTAGCCCGAATACGGCAACCCACGGGCGATCTGCGCGAGCCGCTGCGGATCGTTCCAGCAGTACTTCATGAACTCCATCGCGGCTTTCGGGTTCTGCGCGCCCTTCTGAATCGAGTAATAGCTGACCGTTTGCGATCCGCCGTTCCAGACGATGGAAACCGGCACCTTGTCCTTCTGCAACTGCGCAATGCGGCCGTTGAAAGCCGTCACGTAATAGGCATCGCCGGTCGCGAGCAGTTGCACCGGCTGCTGGCCCGTGGTCCACCATACGGTGATGGCCGGCTTGATCGCGTCGAGCTTGCGGAACGCGCGGTCGATGCCGCCTGGCGCCTTGAGCACGTCGTAGACCTTGTCGACCGGTACGCCATCGGCGATGAGCGCGAACTCGAGGTTTTCCATCGGCGAGTCGCGCAGCGACCGCGGGCCCGGAAAGTTCTTCGTGTCCCAGAAGTCGCTCCAGCCGTTGAACGTCTTGCCCGCCGGAACCTTGTCCGTCCGATAGCCGATGGCCGTCGTATAGGCGATCGCGCCGATCGCATACGGCTGCCGCGCAATCGGCGGCAGCTTGTGGTCCGGATCGACGATTTTCCAGTCGATCGGCAGTAGCCACTTGTTGCGTTCCGCGACCGGAAGCGAGGCGCCCTCGGTCGGCGAGATGTCCCACAGTACGTTGCCTGTCGTCTGCTGCACGCGAATCTGTGCCAGCGAATCTCCGGTGGAAGCTTGCGTGACGGTCACGCCAGTGGCCTTCGAGAAAGGATCGGTACAGACCGTCTTGAGCAGGTTCGCCCATGCGCCGCCATAGTTGGCCAGAACGAGCGAATCGGCATGAGCGTGCGTCGCCATGAGCACGAGCGCCGCCAGTGCGCTGCGCGTCGCATTTGAACGAAGTGAGGCCATCGACAACTCCATGTGTGCGTGAAAGAACGAATCAGAGATCCGGGACGAGAGCGGCATCGCCGGGAGAGAAAGCCAGCGAAACGGTGTCGCCGCGCTGCAGCTGCGTGGCGCTCGTGCCGCGCGGCTCGCGAAAATGCACGGCCGCGCCGCTACGGTGCCGCGCGCTGAAATCGATGACATCGCCGAGAAAGATGGCTTCGTCGAGCGTCACGTCGATGCGCACGTCGTCGTCACGGCAGGCGCGGCGCGCAAGATGCTCGGGGCGCACGCTCACGAAATGCGGCACAGCGGAAGCCGGCGTGCGTGCATCGGTCCACGACACGCCGAGACCTGGAATCGAGATGCGGCCCCGGGAGTCGAGGTCCGCCGCGAAGAGATTGGTCTGTCCGATGAATTGCGCGACAAAACGGCTGCACGGGCGGTCGTACATATCGAGCGGGCTGCCCACCTGGGCGATGCGTCCGTCGCGCAGCACCACGATGCGATCGGACATCGCAAGCGCCTCTCGCTGATCGTGCGTGACATAGACCACGGTGCAGCCGAGCTGATGCTGAATCGATTTGATCTCGAATTGCAGCGCCTCGCGCAGCTTGAGATCCAGCGCGCCGAGCGGCTCGTCCATGAGCAGCACAGGCGGTTCGAAAACAATGGCGCGCGCGATCGCCACGCGCTGCTGCTGTCCGCCCGAGAGCTCGCGCGGCATTCTACCGGCATAAGCCTCGAGCCGGACCGCCTGCAGCGCCCGTTTGACGCGTCCACCGATATCCTTTCTGGACGTGCCGCGCATGCGTAGCGGAAACGCGATATTTTCCGCTACGCTCATGTGCGGGAAGAGCGAATAGTTTTGAAACACCATCCCGAGGTTTCGGCGCTCCGGCGGCAGTTCCGCCACCGAGCGTCCGCCGATGCGGATGTCGCCGGAGGTGATCGGCATGAAGCCTGCCAGCGCATTGAGCGCGGTCGTCTTTCCTGATCCGCTGCTGCCCAGAATCGTGATGAACTCGCCTGCTTCGACCAACAGCGAGAAATCGTGTAGCGCCGTCACCGCACCATAGCGCTTGACGACGTGGGTGAACTCAATGGTGGATCCGGTCTTCATGTGCCTCTGCCCCCGGGCTCGATCGTGTTTGCAAGGCCGCCCGACACACATTTCTGATTCATGCGGATGCGCGGTCATGTAAAATAACGGAATGTTCATTTTTGAACACTTCGTCATTTACGAACAGTAGGTATAAAAAATTTCCGCGTCAAGGGGGGTTTCCCTTCGCTGCAAGGAGTGGTCAATGTCCACGGAAGAAGTTGCGCTGCAGGCGAGCGAATCGCCACTGGAAGGACTGGTGATCAGGGAAGGCGAGCGCTTCGACGAGTTGCTCGATCTCAAGAGCCGGGATCGCAAGCTGCCCAAACGCGAGCGCACGCGCTGCGCGGTCATGGCGTGCCTTGCGCGGCAACTGCTGGCCGATCCGGGCAGACGACCGTTGATCGAGACGATCCTCAACGACACGGGATTGTCCCGCGGTACCTTCTATAACTATTTCGACGATATCGACGTTGCCGTCGAAGCGGTTCTCGTCGCGTTTTTCAGGGCCTTGTGGTCGCCTCCCGCAACTCGCCGCAACAAGGAATCACCGACGAAAGAAACAGACGCGGTCTTTGCCGCCAACCTGTGGTATTGCCAGGCCTATGAAACCAATGCGGGCCTGTTTGCGGCTTTCTCGCATGTGTCGGCGTACACACCTTCATTAGTACGGATGCGGGAAGAAATGAATGCGGTGTGGGTGGACCGGGTGATAGAGGCGGTCAGCCGCGATCACGGCGTGAAGTTCAACGCTACCTTGCGCCGCGATTTTCGCGGGGCACTGCGGCTGCTCATCGCGATGTCCATCGAGGCGCTACGTGAGCGGCATGTGCATCACGATCAGTTGCTTACGTCCTCCTTCCGCGACGCGCAAGAACTCGCTGCTGGACTCACTAAGGTCTGGAATGACGTAATCAATGCATACGTTGCACGATCGACGATCGAATGAGGGTTTGAAGCCGAAAAGTGTCTTGACGAACATAGCCATGCGGATTTTGTCGCCCGTTCGATGGAACTGACCTACGCTGTTCAAGTTTGGAAGGAGAATTTCGAATGCGGAGGGGACTGACATGGGAATTGACAAGACCGAATCAGGCGAGCCGATCCAGACTGGTCAATTAAGCATCCGGTATCTGCTTGACGGGACTGCGACTGGCGGCATGGGCGTGTTCGAATTGACCGTGCTCCCGGGAGCACACGTGCCACCACCCCATAGCCACACGCTCAACGAGGAGTATGTCTATGTGCTGGAAGGTGTGCTTCGGTACTCCGTGGACGGCACCGCCCGCGATCTGGCGCCGAGGGAATGGATGCATTCCCCGCGTGGCTCCGTCCATCATTTCAGCAACCCGCACGATGTCCCCGCGCTCGCGCTGATCGTCCTGACACCGGATATCGGGATGCAGTATTTTCGCGATGTTGCCGCGATTTTCAATACCGGTGATGTGCCGGATCGCGCAAGACTCATGGATGTCATGTCGAGGTACGGACTGGTGCCGGCGGCACCGCCTCAATGAACTCGAGTAAGGAATGAGGCTCCCTTGAACGTGGGCTGCAAGGCAACGCCATCGATCTTCAGCCAGATCGATGCAAAGCGCGCGACCGAGGACAAGCAGTTCTTCCCGAGATTCATGGCGGCGTTTCCCGAACTACACGAGCATCATCCGCATCCGAAGGGGTTTTACCGCATCAGTGTGGGTCACATCGTAGGTCCACTTGAAGCCAGCCGACGATCACGGGATGAATGACCACTGCGCAAACTCATGACTCTCCGTGCCAGCGCGCGAAAGACGAGACGCCTCCTATCGCAACCTTGCCTGGAAAAACCGCACGACATCGGCGTTGAAATATTCATGGAACGCTGCGCGGTCGAAGCCCGGCAGGCTGGTACAGATTTCCGGCATCTTTCGGGACAGGCGGGCATCGCAAGGTGGCAGGAAGTCGTAGTGGCCTGCGTTGGCGACCACGTGATATTCGGGCGGCCGGGGCAGGTCGGTACGTACCGCTTCGTCATAGTAGGGATGTGGTTGATGACGATCCTCGGCTGCTCGCCAGATCTGGATCGGGGCGCGCACACTGCTTAGCCCTGCGCGGCCGAAGGTGAAGCCGAACGCGGGCGCGGCGACGACTATGGCCTTGATGCGCGGATCGTGAACCCAGACGCTGGCGGGAACATCCGCGTCGAAATGCGGATCGACGCCGGCATGCTTCAGGACCTCGCATAGGTCGTGCTCCGGATGGGCCGCGCAATACGGGGCGATCTTCGAAAGGTCGGGGATTCCGCCTGCGGCCACGAGCACGGTGAAGCCACCGTTGGAAAAGCCGAACGCGCCGACGCGGGCCGCATCGAGCCGCCCGTGCCAGGGCCACTCGTCGAGCATGTAGTCCACCAGCCGGTGAAGCTGAGCGGGGCGGCGCCACAGCTGCAAGACATGGCTCTGGTCGTCGAACGTGTCGCCGGCGTGACTGACTGCCGCCGCCACGAAGCCCGCGTGAGCCAAAGCGAGAGCCGTGTCGTAGTGGCTGTCGTACCCTCCTCCGCCGCCATGCGAGATCACCACCAGCGGCAGGTGAGAGCCAGCGATCGGAGCGCCCGGCGCCACAGTCTGAGTGAACGCGCCCAAGGCATGCGGTGTCGCCGGCGCGTTGGTGGGATACCAGATCCCGGCCGTTAGCGGTGGCTCCGTGCCATTCGCTATCTTGACCTCCTCGAAACCGACATCGGCGGCGAAGGCTCGCGCGATGACCAGGAAAAAAAGCGTGGCGATCACGGCCATGAATCTCACGGTGGCCTCCTTTGTTGCCGTCCGGATCGAACGGTATCAAGTGAGCATTTCGAAACGGATGGTATTAGTGCCTGGATTTCTCGATGGATGTAAACGTTACTTCGTCGGCCTAAGCGTCCAGTGGCAGTGAGTTCCCCGAAGACTGGCCAAGCGGCGAAAAGCAGGCAAGCCGCGCCGTGCGCCGTTATGGCATCCGTTCCATTTCCTGCAGGCCGTCAAGCTGGGTGACTGGTCGAAAACCTACGCGCCGCGATCAGGACGGGCAGCAGTTGCCTTCCCATCTCTGACAATTGATATTCGACCCGCAGGGGCTTCTCACGGAAATCGATTCTCTCGACCAGGCCATCGACCGCTAGTTCGCGGAGATGCTGGGTTAGCATTTTTTGCGAAATGCCTGGCAAGTCCCGCTTCAACTGCAAGGTGCGCATAGACGGGTCGGCGTAAAGCCTGAAGAGGATTGGCAGCTTCCAGCGGCCGTGGATCATCCGTATCACTCTGGTCACGTGCGCAACCGAACCGTCGGGCCCTAGACAGACCTCCCGTTCCTCCTGCGAGGTAGGCACATAAAGGTGCGTACTTGTTCCATCCATCATCTCCCCCTACGCTGAGAAAATTCCTGCAACTTGAAATGAGGCACATGCAATGGACTTGCGATTGTATGGCAAGAAAGCGCTGGTCACCGGAAGCAGCAAAGGGATTGGCGAAGCCATTGCCAGGAAACTCGCGCTAGAGAAGGCGACCGTCATCGTTCATGGTCGCGATAAAGCGCAGGCAGAGAAAGTAGCCAATGACATCACCGCGCAGGGCGGCCACGCCTATGTCGTAGTTGGAGATTTGACACGCGATGACGACGTGCATCGATTGATCGAGAATGCGGAAAAGCTCGCAGGCAGTATCGATATCCTGGTCAACAACGCCGGAGGTTCGGGTGGCTCAAAGGAGAACTGGGAAAACACACAGGCCGCCTCGTGGGCATCCGCCTATGATCGCAACGTCCTGGCTGCGCTTCGCGTCACTACACGATTGTTGCCTAACATGCGGCAAGCGAAATGGGGACGAGTAATCAATATTTCGAGCCTCGCCGCGACGATGGCGCAGCCGACTGCACCGGACTATTCGGCGAGCAAAGCAGCTATAAACGCCATGACTGCGTCGATGGCGAAGGCAGTGGCGACAGACGGGGTCACCGTCAATGCCGTCTCTCCCGGCACGATACACAGTTCTGCTCTCGATAGCCGTTTCCGTGAAGTCGCTGTGGAACGCGGCGTGGCGGATAAGGACGCACCCTGGGAGGTTATCGAGCGTGCCGTCCTGCCGATGTTCGCTCAGGTTCCCGTGGGCCGGGTTGGTCGGCTGGATGAAATTGCGGATGCCGTCGCTTTCCTCGCCAGCCCACTTGCGGGATACATAACCGGCATGAATCTGCGAATCGACGGCGGTCTATCGCCCTGTCTATAAGCTTCTGGCACTTCGCCACCAAGAAGCGCGGCAGCGCTGGCGTACCTCGGAAGCGGTCGTTGCTCTGTCCAGCCTCCTTCGCAAAGCTTGCGCCCCACGCTTCCCCTCAGACCACGACGAATCAGGCAAACACCGTCCACCGCGGGGCGCAATCCAGACATGCGCAAGTATCAATAGAGCATCGCCTACCTCGACGCCCATCAATCAACATCGCTCCTATCCGGCCAACGGTGCGAGACGTTGCTCAATAGCCGCTTCGTCCTTCTTTCGCTCCGTCAATCTGTTCGACACTCCCATGACTCCGCGCACCGAGCGTGCTGCGTTGCCGGCGCGCGAGATTTGCCAGCTCTCCGGCACCGTCCCTGTGAGCGTAACGACGCCGCGGTGCGCCCTGATGCGAATTCCCGAATCATCCATCTCCGGTACACGCCGCAAGGCGCGGCGAACGTCGCGAATAATCGCATCATCCGATCGGGCTCCTGGCCTCGACGTCGAGACCGCCACCATGTGCGCGGCTGCCCCGGCCGGCGCGCTCACCACGGCTTGAGCATTCGCATAGGTCGCGCAACTCGCGATGAGCGCAACCCATGCCGCGCCGATTATTCTCTTCGTACCGTTTGTATTCATGCTGCTCCTCTGGTTTTTCAGCTTGGCAGTGCAAAGACGGAAGAGCCTGGCGTGGCTCCACCGTTCATCACGCGGTCGACGGATTTTGTTGCACTTTTGTGAACTTGCCCCACGCGGCAAATCGAGTCGCTCAAGCGCGCAGTGTCCCTCCGAGGGGTTCACCAAAGTGTCCCCCGTATCTTACGCATCTTCGTCAACGTGGCAATGCGCGTTTTCGTCCAGCCTCAATTTCAAGCCGAATGCGAATGCCAACGAGCCTGGTCGTCCCGCAACTTCCCGCCAGAAGCGCGCGTCCACGTCCGCCCTTCGTCCGGCTCATCATTCAACGCGCTGCTCACCCCTTCCCTGACGGATTAAACACGCCTCGATCATAAGCGTCGCAATACGTCTTCCAGTCGGCGGCCACCTGGGTCTCGCACTGCGTCGCGAGGTCGATCAGCGGCAACTGCCAGTCGCGCCGATTGCCGAACGCGATCAGGTCATCGGTGATCGCCGACTTTTGCCGGCCACTGCTGCGCAGATGCGCCCACGCGCTCAACTGGGCCATGCTATTGATGACTTC
This sequence comes from Paraburkholderia susongensis, assembly GCF_900177725.1. Classification (GTDB taxonomy): domain Bacteria; phylum Pseudomonadota; class Gammaproteobacteria; order Burkholderiales; family Burkholderiaceae; genus Paraburkholderia; species Paraburkholderia susongensis. Next base: position 147,316 of record NZ_FXAT01000010.1, read on the forward strand.
CTCGAGTCGCGGCAGCTTGCCGTCCCAGTCGGCGAGCGCAACGCGGTCTTCCGACGGCTGCAGACTGCGCAGCACATACGGGCGCTTGTTGAAGTCGACCGCGCGCAAAAAAGCCTGCGACACCGCCTGATTACGCTGCTGCACGTCGACGACGCGTTGCGCCTCGCTGCGCCACTTCGGCTGCGTGACATTCACGTGCGGGCTGACCGACGACGGCAGCGCCTCTTTCAGATCGATCAGATAGTTGCCGTCCGGCGAGCCCTTGCCTTCGACCAGAATCACGTAACGATCGACACCCAGGCTGCCGGTGCCGGCGATGCGCCGCGCGACATCGAGCGTGCGATAAAACTCGGGATTGGGCTCGCTCGCCGCGAGCTTCTGCATGAACTGCGTGACGGCCTCGCGCTGTTCGTCGCTTACCGGCAGCGCTTTCTTGCCGTCCACCTTGAGCACGCGGGTCTTGCCTTTGAGCACCGTGCGCCGGTCCAGGTGCGCGGCGCGCGTGCGGCTCGCCAGCGCATCGAACAGATCGCGCACCATGCCGGTCGCGAGTTCCGCTTCGATCCAGCGCGACTTGCCGAAGGCGAGCGCCGCGCCGTATGCATCGAGCGCGGTATGGCAAAGCGCGAGCGCCTGCGCGCGGCTCAGCTTCAGATCGGCCGCGCCGACCAGCACGCTCGTGAGCAAGCGCACGAGTTCGTAGGGGCTCGGTGCGAGGCAGGCTTCGTCGAAATCGTTGTTGTCGAAATAGACGAGGCGGTTGTCGCCCTTGTAGCTGCCGAAGTTCTCCAGATGCATGTCGCCGCAGATCCATACTGTCGGCGCATCGTCGAGCACCTTCGCGCGCGGCAACCGTTCATAGAACAGATGGCAGGTGCCGCGTAGAAACACGAACGGCGAGCCGCGCATGGCTTTGTATTTCATCGCGAGCCGTTCGGGGTCGCGGCCGGCGTTGAAACTGGCGATGGTCTTCGCGATGTCGGACATAGGGGCTCCGTTGAATGAGTGGCGGGTGGGGGTGGCGGGGGCAATGAATCCGCGCGCGCACGCAGGTTGAGCGGCCGCACGTGAATCATGCCATCGCGCGGGCTGTCGATGTCGGCTATTAGCGTCAGCGTCACGGCGACCTTGCCAGGCATCCGGATGGCGCAATCTGTTGCGGATGCGCGCCCCCACTTGATCGGGCAACGCACCTGTCATCGCGCCAGCTGCGCCACCCTGCGCTCAATCGGTCTCCCGCGTACCAAACTTTCGCCGATACGCCCCCGGACTCGTCAACGCAATGAGCCGGAAATGCCGAAGGACGAACCGCCGTATCAGATACGTCACGCAGGCGACGCGTGAAAATCCAGTCCGGCCAACGCGGTGAGCTGCTTCGACAACGCGTCGCTCGCGCGCGTCATCGGCATGCGTAGCTCGTTGCGGACCCAACCCTCTGCCGCGAGCAGGGCTTTTACCGGAGCGGGGTTCGGTTCGGCGAACGCGAGCTGGATCTGCGGTACGAGCGCCTGAAAAATCCGCCGGCCTTCGGCGAGACGACCGTCGGTAAGCGCACGGTGCAGCGCGACGAAACGCTCGGGCCGCCAATGCGCGGACGCCGCGATCGCCCCGCTGCCGCCAAGACATAGCGTGCTGAAAATCGCGAGGTCCTCCCCCGCCAGCACCTGCAGGCGGCCGTCGAGAATCAGCGCGAGCGTGGTCTCGAGCGAGCCCGCGCAATCCTTGATCGCCTGAATCCGCGGATGCGCCGCGAGCGTGAGCAGCGTGTCGAGTTCGAGCCGCACGCCGGTGCGCTGCGGAATGTCGTACAGCACGACGGGATGCGCGCTCGCGTCGGCCAGCGCGCCGAAATGACCGACGATGCCGGTTTGCGCAGGCCGGGTGTAATACGGCGCGGCAATCAGCACACCGGCGATCGGCAGCGGATTCAGCTGCTCGATCCGCGCCCGCATGCTCGCCGTGTGATTGCCCGACACACCGGCCAGCACCGGCAGCGCGCGCCGCTGCGGTGTTGCGCTTGCAGCGGCGTGGGCCGCGTCGAGAATCGTCGCGAGCACGGCGTCCTGCTCCGCGGCGTCGAGCGTGGCCGGCTCGCCGGTGGTGCCGAGCGCGACGAGACCGGCCACGCCCGCCTCGGCATAGCGGCGCACGAGCGCGCGCAACGCGGCGTGATCGACCGCGCCGTCGGCGAACGGCGTAATCAGCGGAATCCAGATACCCGAGAAATCAGACATGTTTTCTACCTCGATGACGACCGTATCGAATCCGGTCAGCGGTGCGAGGGAGAAAACAGAAGGCCGCATGGGGGCGGTCGACCGGCCGTTCCGTCGCACATCTGACGACGGAACAGCGTGCTCCGGTCAGATGAGCGGCTGTTTTTTGGCTTTGGCGCCAACGTTGAGCGAGCAGCGGTTCGCGCGGGCGATGCTGTCGCCACGCGAAGCGTCCACGCGTACTGACGCCACGCTCGGGAAAGCGGCGCGGGCGGAAGTCGGCGGACGGAGCCGGAACGTTGGGCCGGAGTGCATGAACCGCAGTGTAACCGCGTCAGCCGCGCGGCGGGCAATGGAGCGCAATTTCGGCGCGCCGTTCAGGCGGCTCGCGCGAAAATCGCTTGACTTCTGCCACGCGGAAACTAATATACGCACCGCGTACATTTTTCGTCCTCCACCTCCTTTTCAAACAGGTGCCCTCATGAGCGTTCCGCAACAAGCCTTCCTACGCGATGCAATGCGTCGCCTGAACATGACGCGCGATACGTTCGCGAGCCGCATCGGCGTGTCGCGCCGGGCGCTCGATACGTGGCTGCTGCCGGACGACTCGCAGGAATCGCGGGCCATGCCGGAAATCGTCGAGCGCTTCGTGTCGGAGATTGTCAATGCGGAGCCGGGCGAAAAATATACGCAAAGCGTAGATTCACAATCGCTCGCGAGCCAGATGCTGTTCGAGGGCAAGCCGCAGCTGCTCTCGGTCGATCAGTTCTCGCGCGACTCGGTGGAGGCCCTCTTTCGCGTCGCCGACATCATGCAGCCCATCGCGCGACGCCGCAAAATCTCGCGCGTGCTCGAAGGCGCGGTGCTCGGCAACCTGTTCTTCGAAGCGAGCACGCGCACGCGCGTGAGCTTCGGCGCGGCGTTCTGCCGGCTCGGCGGCTCGGTGTGCGATACGACCGGCTTCACGTTTTCGTCGATGGCGAAAGGCGAATCGATCTACGACACGAGCCGCGTGATGAGCGGCTACGTGGACGCGCTCGTGATCCGCCACCCGGAGCAAGGCTCGGTGGCCGAATTCGCGCGCGCGACCAATGTGCCGGTGATCAACGGCGGCGACGGCCCCGGCGAACATCCGAGCCAGGCGCTGCTCGACCTCTACACGATCCAGCGCGAGTTCTCGCGGCTGGGCAAGATCGTCGACGGCGCGCACATCGCGCTCGTCGGCGACCTCAAGTACGGGCGCACCGTGCACTCGCTCGTGAAGCTGCTCGCGCTGTACCGGGGCATCAAGTTCACGCTGATCTCGCCGCCCATGCTCGAAATGCCCGGCTATATCCTCGAGCAGATCTCGCGCAACGGTCACGTGATCGAGCAGACGCACGATCTGCGCACCGGCCTCGCCGGCGCCGACGTCGTGTACGCCACGCGCATCCAGAAGGAGCGCTTCACCGACGAATCGTTCGAGGGCTACACGCCCGACTTCCAGATCAATCAGGCGCTCGTCGACAGCGTGTGCGGCGCCGACACGCTGATCATGCACCCGCTGCCGCGCGACAGCCGGCCCGGCGCGAACGATCTGAGCGTCGACCTCAATCACGATTCGCGGCTCGCGATTTTCCGGCAAACCGATAACGGCATTCCGGTGCGGATGGCGATTTTCGCGGTGTTGCTCGGCGTCGAAAAACAGGTCCAGCATTCGATGCGCGACGCCGCGTGGCGCCCGCCCGCATATCTCGGCCCGGACGACGCGGTGTTTCACGGCATCGACTGATGCGATCTTTTTTCGGGCTTCTTTCGCGCTTCTTTCGCGCTTCTTTCGGGCTTTTTTTTCGAGCGACGCGCGGAACCACGGAACCACGGGACAGCGGATCAGCCCGCGGCGGCGGCCTCGGCGCGCATCTCGCGCGCCGCATGCCTGAACGTGCCGGCAAAGAACAGCACCTGATACTTCACCGCGTTCGACCAGTATTGCCACGTGTGACCGCCGGGCCGCTCAGCGTAGTCGTGCGGCACGCCGAGTTCGACGAGCCGCTCGTGCAGCAGCCGGTTCGATTGAACCAGCGAGTCGCTCACGCCGCAATCGATCGTCAGCGCAATATGCTCGCGGCCAAAATCCTGCGCGCTCGCGATGATCGCCTCGTTGTTCCAGAAGTCGGCATCGCGCGACGGATCGCCGAAGATCTGCTCGATGCCCGGCTCGTTCTCGCTGCCGCGCGGATCCACCGCGCCGCTGATGCTCCCCGCCGCGCCGAATTCATCGGGCCTGTCGAGCGCGATACGCAACGCGCCGAATCCGCCCATGCTCAGGCCCGTGATCGCGCGCGCCCGCTTCGTCGCGATCGTGCGGAAATGTTTGTCGATATAGGCCACCACTTCGGTGCCGACATAGGTCTCGTAACGGCTGCGCGGATCGACGGGACTGTCGATATACCAGCTTTCGTGGCCGCCGTCGGGCATCACGAGGATCATGTGATAGCGGTCGGCGAGCTTGCCGATATGTGAATTCGCGGTCCAGTCGGTGTAGTCGCCACCCGAGCCGTGCAACACGTAGACGACCGGGAAGCGCGCGCCCGAATCGCCCTGCCCGTACTGATCGGGCAGCACGACTGTGGCATCGAACGAGCGGTGCATCGCCGCGCTCGGAATCGTGACGACGCGCGTCTGAAACGCCCACGCCGGAGACGCGATGAGCATCAGAATGAGCCAGAACACACGGGCTGGATTCATGGTGGGTCGCTCTCCCGCTTCGCTTTCATTCGTCAGGCATGCGAATAAAACGCTTGCACATGCATCGGCAAATGTCCGCAGACGACTCTAGCAATAGCGACTTACAACCATATTTCAGCGAAACATACGATCCCGTCAGGGTCGAGTCGCCAGTTCGGCGGCCTCTTCGAGATGCGCCGCGAAGCCGGTCTGGTCCGGCGCGAGATCGTCCCGCAATGTGAGCGCGGGAATCGCGTAGGCGCCGCTGTTCTGCGGCCGGAACGCAATCGGCGCCGTGTTCCACAGATCGTCGAGCCGCCGCCCCAGCGTCGCGCTCAGCTCGGCGTACTTTGCCTCGTCGACCCGGCTCGTGCGATAGACGACGAACGGCGGCAGCACGTCGAAGCCCGGGTAATACAGAATGCCGTGCTGGATCGGGAACAGCAGGTCATCGATCGGACCGTTGATGCCGCGTGCGCTGTAATGCGACTCCCACCCGCCCGTCGTCACCACGAGCATCGCGCGTTTGCCCGCGAACCTGCCCTCGCCGTAACGCTCGCCCCAGCGCGCATCGGAATGCTCGCCGACGCCGTATGCGAGCCCGTACGCATACACGCGCTCCACCCAGCCCTTCAGGATGGCCGGCATCGAGAACCACCACAGCGGAAACTGCAGGATCACCGCGTCCGCCCACCTCAGCTTCTCCTGCTCACGGACGATGTCGTCGCTTTGCAGGTCGTTCTCGAACGCGTGCTTCGATTCGAGCGACGGATAGAAACGCTCGCCGCCGTGCCGCTCGAGGCTGTCGTTCGCATCGAGCGAGGCTTTCCAGTTCATCGCGTAGAGATCGGACACCTGCACGCGATGTCCGGCGCGTTCGAGATGCCGGACCATGAAGTCCTTGAGCGATCCGTTCAACGACCGGGGTTCGGGGTGCGCATAGACGACAAGAATGTTCATGACGATACCTGCGTGGCTGAAAGTCACCACGATAGATATCGCCAAGGTATATTGGAAATGAATTCCCAATATGTCAGGTATTGCCGTGGTTAATCTCAGAAGGCTCGACCTCAACCTGCTCGTCACGCTCGACGTGCTGCTCTCCGAGCACAACGTGACCCGCGCCGCCGAGCGGCTGAACTTCTCGCAGCCGTCGGTCAGCGTGCATCTGGCGAAACTGCGCGACGTGTTCGGCGATCCGCTGCTGCTGCCCGGGCCGCGCGGCATGCGGCCCACCGCGAAGGCCGAGGCGCTGCGCGAGCCGTTGCGCGACGCGCTCGAAGCGCTGGAGCGCGCAGTGGCGCCCGCGAGCCCGTTCGATCCGGCCGCGGCAACCCAAACGTGGCGCCTCGCCGCGACCGACTACGCGGAGTCCACGATCATCCTGCCGATGTTGGCTCGCCTGCGCGCGGCGGCGCCGGGCACGCGCCTCGCGGTCGTCGAAGCGGTGCCGCCGCGTCTTGCGCGGCAGGCCGAACAGGGCGAGATCGACCTAGGCTTTCATACGAGTGAAGGCGCACCCGAGGGTTTGCGCCACCGCGTGCTGTTCGCCGAGCGCTATGTGCTCGTGGGCCGCGCCGGTCATCCGAAGCTCAAACGCCGGCCCACGCCCGCGCAGTTCTGCAAGCTCGAACACGTGATCGTGTCGCCGGACGGCGGCGGCTTTTTCGGCGTGACCGACGAAGCACTCGCGAAAGTGGGACTCACGCGCAAGGTCGTGCTTTCCGTGCCGCATTTTCTGTTCATGCAGTCGGTGCTCGCGAACAGTGATCTCGTCGGTATGCTGCCCGCGCGCCTCGCGCGCGGCTCGGACGCGCTGCGCATGGTCGAGCCGCCCGTCGAAGTGCCGGGCTACGAAATGGCGATGCTGTGGCATGAGCGCTTGCATCGCGATCCCGCGCATCGATGGTTGCGGGAGTTCGTTGCGGCGTCGGTGTAGGTATCGGCTAAAGCGTCGGCCCGAGGTTTTGTCGATTTTGCGCCGACGCTGCCTCGCCAAACCATCGCACAACGAATCTATCGAACCAATCGAATCAATCGGGCCCCGCCAGAGACGCGCCATCGCTCAACACATGGCTTTCAGGCAACGGCAGATTCGGGCCGCTTCCGCCTCCACTTCCAATCCCGCTCCGGCTCGCCGCACGCCGCGCGCTTTGCTTCACGAAGTGCGTCCTCACGCGTCTGCGCATCGGCTCCTCATAAAGCTTGAAGCACACGAGACTCACGACCACACAGAACACGATCACGATCCAGCCGTTCGACTGTCCGAAGCCGAGCGTCAGCGCGAGCAACGCGATCGGCAGATGCGTGAGGTACAGCGAATAGCTCGCGTGACCGAGACGCACGAGCGGCCGCCAGCTCAGAATGCCGAGCACGGGGCGCTCCATCAGCGCAAGGCCGAGTATCAGCGCGGCGAACCAGGGTGCGTCGAGAAAGAACGATGGCGCGAGCGGCCGCCACACGCTGAGCGTCACGAGCGCGATCGAGGCGACGCCGGCCAGCACCGTGCCGGCGGCATGCCATGACCGGCCGTTCGCTCTCAAGCGCAGATAGCCGACGCCCGCCGCGATACCCATCACGAACTCGGCAAGCCGCGTGATCGGCATCGAATAAGTCATCGCGCCGCTGCGCGAAACCGGCACATACCGGTGCAGGAACGCGATCCATACACCGGTGACAAGCCACGTTGCCGCGCACGCCAGCAGGAGCCGCCAGGTCTTCAGCGCAACGAGACGGCGCAGCAGAAACGGAAACAGCGTGTAGAAGAACGCTTCGCAGGAGACGCTATCCGACGGGCCGTTCCACGGCTGATTGAGCGACGAAAACGGCACCCAGCCGTTGAGCAGCAACAACTGGCAAAAGAGGCTAACGGCCAACGCGAGGTACACCGGCTCTTTCAACGCGTACCACTTCAGCATCAACGCCGCGTCGCCGGTGTACAGAAGATAGCCGACCACGGGAACGCACAGCAGCAGACCGAGCAGGATCATCGGATAGATCCGCGCGACACGTGCCTCGTAAAACGAACGTGCCCCGCCGTGAATCAGCTTGTCGCGATACGTGAACGTGAGAATGAAGCCGGACAGCACGAAGAACAGCGACACCGCCGAGCGGCCGCCATCGACGAAATCGAAGATCGCCGAGGGCAACGGCAGCAGGCCGTTTTCCGCATAGTGCGAAATGACGACCGCAAAAGCAGCAATGAACCGGATGCTGGTCAACGCAGGAAACGCACCACCCGATTCGTTCGGATCCGCCGCCATCGACGCCGCCTCCTGATTGAGCGACCAATTTACCATTCGCAATGGGCGCGGCAATATGCGGCCAGGTCATTTGTACCGCAATGGCGGGAATACTCAGACAATTGGCGCGAACTAGCGATACCACTCGCGCCTCGCGTCATGCGATCAACTCGCGCCGCCGATCGCATCCAGTTGATCGAGCACCTCACTGCTCAGATTCAATTGCGCCGCCTGCAGGTTTTCGCGCAGATGCCCGACCGACGACGTACCCGGAATCAGCAGAATGTTAGGCGCCCGATGCAATAGCCACGCAAGCGCGAGTTGCAGCGGCGTTGCACCGAGCGTTTGCGCCAGGTCCGACAGCGCCGACGATTGAATCGGCGTGAAGCCCCCCAGCGGAAAGAACGGCACGTACGCAATGCCTTGAGCCGCGAGATTGCCGATCAACGCATCGTCGCTGCGGTGCACGAGGTTGTAGTGATTCTGTATGCAGACCACCTTCGTGATGCGTTGCGCCTCGGCGATCTGCGTCGCGGTCACGTTGCTCAAACCGACATGACGCACGAGCCCGCGCTGCTGCAACTCGGCAAGCGCCGTGACCTGCTTTTCGATCGAGCCTTCGCTCGGCGCATGCACGTCGCCCATGATGCGCATGTTGACCACCTCGAGCGCATCGATGCCGAGATTGCGCAGATTGTCGTGCACCGCGCGCTCGATCTCGGCCGGCTCCTGCGCCGGCAGCCACGAGGCGTCGCTGCCGCGAACCGCCCCCACCTTCGTGACGATCACGAGATCGTCCGGGTACGGATGAAGCGCCTCGCGGATCAACTGGTTGGTCACGTGCGGCCCGTAGAAATCGCTCGTATCGATGTGATTGACGCCCGAGGCCACCGCCTCGCGCAGCACCGCGAGCGCCGCGGTGTGATCTTTCGGCGGCCCGAAGACGCCGGGACCGGCAAGCTGCATCGCGCCGTAACCCATGCGCCGCACCGTGCGGCCCGCAAATTCGAAAGTCGGGTTGGAGTTGAAGCTCGGCATGACGATCTCCTTGAGAAGCAGAATTGAGAAGCAAGATTGAAAACCAGGAAGTATTGAGCGGCAGTATCGCCGGATTGCGTTGTTGAATAAACCGGTCTAACGTGTACGGGTTGTTTAAGAATATGAACAATCGCCATGGAACTGAACGATCTCGCCGCCTTCGTTTCGGTCGCCCGCGCGGGCGGCTTTCGCGACGCGGCACGCGTGAGCGGCGTGTCCGCGTCGAGCCTGAGCGTCGCGGTGCGCCGGCTCGAAACGAAACTCGGCCTGCGGCTGCTCAACCGCACCACGCGCAGCGTGGCGCCGACCGAGGCGGGACGGCGCCTTATCGAAACGCTCACGCCTCTGTTCGGCGAAATGGAAGCGGCGCTCGACGTGCTCAACGGCTTCAGGGACAAGCCGACCGGCACACTCAAACTCAACGTGCCGTCGAGCGCCGCGCGCATCGTGCTGCCCGACGTGCTCGCGCGCTTCCTGAAGACGTATCCGGACATCCGCGTCGAAGTGGTGGTGGAAGATGGCTTCGTCGACGTGCTATCGGTCGGTTGCGATGCGGGCATCCGCTACGACGAGCGCCTCGAGCAGGACATGATCGCGGTGCCGATCGGCGCGCGCGTGCAGCGCTTCGCGACAGCCGCATCGCCCGCGTATCTCGACGCGCACGGGCGCCCCGTGCATCCGCGTGAGCTGCTTTCCCACGCCTGCCTGCGCGGGCAGTTCGCAAGCGGCGCCACGCCGACCTGGTACTTCGAACGCGACGGCGAACTGCTGCAACTGCACCCGACCGGGCCGCTGCTCGTGCGGCCGGGCGCTGCGATCGACCTCGCGGTCAGCTGCGCCGTCGCGGGCGTCGGCATCATTCATCTGTTCGAAGACATGCTGCGCGCGCATCTCGACAGCGGCGCACTCGAACCGATTCTCGAGCCGTGGTGGCAGCGCTTTTCGGGGCCGTTTCTCTACTACCCGGGGCATCGTCATGTGCCCGCGCCGTTGCGCGCGTTCGTCGATTTTCTGAAGGCCGATTCCGAAGGCATCCTGAATAATGGTGCCACTACTGATGCCGCGCATGGCTAACGCCTCAACGATCGGGTTCGCACAACTGAGCGACCGTTGTCAGAAAAAGCTCCGCGCCGCTCGGCTTGCGCAGGCACAGACTCCAGTTCTTCGCATCATCGCTGTCGGGCGGCGGCACCGCCGTGTGAACCAGAATCGGCACATTGACGAACTGGGGCATTGTCTTGAGGCGATGGCACAACTCGGCGCCATCCATGACCGGCATCATCCAGTCCGTGACAATCAGGTCGGGAACATGAGCGCTCACGCACGCGAGCGCCTCGGCGCCGTTGCTCGCGCAACTCACCTCGTAGCCTTCGCATTCAAGAATCAGGCACCACGCGGCCAGAATTTCCGGCTCGTCGTCCACCAGCAGGATTGAGCGCATCATCGTTGTGGACTCAATGCGTCGATAGTCCGACGGCACTACGCAAGAGCTATTCCACGGACGGCAATTGCGGCGATAATGGGCCGCATCTTCGGCTACCTCCCGGCTACGGCCGCGCGCTTGCTCGCGCGCAACGTGAAAAAAGCCCGCGGAGCCGGGGAAACCAATGCGATCGGGCGGATTCGTGCGTTCGTACGTTGTAGAAACTTCATTGCCGTATTCATCATGACCGACACACGTATAAGCCCGCTACGCGATTTTGCCGACTTCGTCAGAGCGGAACAGGGCCGTCTCACGAAGCAATGGATGCAGGCTGTGTCCACCGACGCCGATCTCGTCGAAGCCGACAAGCTCACTTACCAGCAACTCGCCGATCATCTGCCGGAAATTCTCGACGGGCTGTGCGCGGCGCTCGACGTGGAAGACCTCGAGCAGGTCGAAACGTCGATCGAGCGCCATGCGAGGAAGCACGGCAAGATTCGCTGGCGCCAGGGTTACCGCATCGAAGAACTCGTGCGCGAACTCGACCTTTTCCGGCAGGTGCTCGCCGATGCGCTCGAGGAATTCGCCACGCGCGAGAGCACGTTCACGCGGCGTCACGAAAGCCGCGCGCGGCGGCTCATCGCCGAAGCGTTCAGCATGGTCGCGTACACATCGATCAAGGAAGTGGTCAACGAGCGCGACCGCAGAATCGACGAGTACACGGGGCAGCTCGAGCACGCGAATCGTGAGTTAATGCTCAAGCAGCGGCTGGTCGGCGATCTCCACGAATCGCGCATGCAGATCACGCGCGGCGTCGTGCATGATCTGCGCAATTTCCTCAACGCATTTTCGATTGCACTGCAACTCATCGCGCAGGCACCGTCGAAGGCCGACACCGCATTGGCGCTCGCGAACCGTCAGGCCGCCGACATGAAGCAACTGGTCGAGCAGATGGTCGAGTACTCGGTCGTGCTCGGCGACGCTGCGCCGCTTGCGCTCGAAGAAGTCGATCTGCGCGAGCTCCACGATGAACTCGTGGTGTCGTCGCGGCCGCTGATCGAGGCCAAGGGTCTCACGCTGCTCACCTCGATCGATCCGGCGCTGCCGGTCGTCACGTCCAATCGTCTGAAGCTCAAGCAGATCGCGGTCAATCTGCTGTCCAATGCGATCAAGTACACGAAATCGGGGCAAGTCGAATTGCAGTTCTCGGCTCAAGGCACCGAGCACTGGACGATTCGTGTGTCCGATACCGGCGTGGGCATCGCGCCCGCGGACGCGGAGCGCGTGTTCGACGAATTCGAGCGCGCGGCCGGCGACGACATTCCGGGTACGGGGCTCGGGCTCGCTATCGTCAGCGAGCTCTGTCGCGCGCTGGACGGTCACATCGGATTTACGTCGCGCGAGGGAGTGGGAACGACGTTTGAGATTCGCTTTCCCGTGCGGCCCGAGTGATATCCGCGGTTGCGGTGAAACGCGTACGTTCCGCTAAACTGCCCGGATCGCAACATTGACCGCGCATTGACCGCGCATTGACCGCGAACCGCGCATGATCCATATCCAGGCCGCCCGCTTTCCAGAACAGCTCGAAACCGTGCGGACCATCTTCCGCGAATATGCCGGGAGTCTCGGCATCGACCTCGGCTTCCAGCAATTCGACTCCGAACTCGCCGGCTTGCCTGGCAAATTCGCGGCGCCGCAGGGCCGCGTGCTGCTCGCGAGCAACGACGCCGGTGAAATTGTCGGCTGCGTCGCGATGCGTCCGCTCGACGAAACGACCTGCGAAATGAAACGCCTCTATGTGCGGCCAGCGGGACGTGGCCTGCACGCGGGCAGGCAACTGGCCGCGTGCATTTGCGAGTTCGCGAGAGAGGCAGGCTATCGGCGCATGCGCCTCGACACGCTGCCGACCATGCAGGCGGCGCTGGGACTCTATGCATCGCTCGGTTTCGAACCGATCGAGGCTTACGTGTTCAATCCGGTTCCCGGCGCGATCTTTCTCGAATGCGATCTGACGCGGCAGCGCGAGCAATCGGCCTAGCCTTGGGGTGCTTGCGGGGCAGCGGCCGACACGAACACCGCGCGCCCCGCTGCCCGCATTAGCTCGTTACACGCGCTCGATAGCGATGGCGATGCCCTGGCCGACGCCGATACACATCGTGCACAGCGCGAAGCGGCCTTGCGTGCGTTGCAGTTGATACATCGCGGTCGTGACCAGACGCGCGCCGCTCATGCCGAGCGGGTGGCCGAGCGCAATCGCGCCGCCGTTCGGGTTCACGCGAGGATCGTCCTCGGCGACGCCGAGTGCGCGCAGCACCGCGATGCCTTGCGACGCGAACGCCTCGTTCAGTTCGATCACGTCGAACTGATCGATCGTCATACCCAGACGGGCGAGCAGCTTCTGCGTGGCGGGTGCCGGACCAATGCCCATCACGCGCGGCTCGACGCCGGCGGTGGCCATGCCGAGCACGCGGGCACGCGGCGTGAGGCCGAAGCGCTTCGCGGTTTCTTCGTTGGCGAGCAGCAGCGCGGCCGCGCCGTCGTTCACGCCCGAGGCGTTACCGGCCGTGACCGTGCCGTCCGGGCGCACGACGCCCTTCAGCTTCGCGAGCGTTTCGAGGCTCGTTTCGCGCGGATGCTCGTCCTGCGTGACCGTGATCGGGTCGCCCTTCTTCTGCGCGATCGTCACGCCGACGATTTCCTGCGCGAGCGTGCCGTCGCGTTGCGCGCGAGCCGCCTTCTGCTGGCTGCGCAGCGCGAACGCGTCCTGGTCGGCGCGGCTGATGTTGTAGTCGGTCGCGACGTTTTCGCCGGTTTCCGGCATCGAGTCGACGCCGTACAGCTTCTTCATCAGCGGGTTGACGAAGCGCCAGCCGATCGTCGTGTCGTAGACCTCGTTCTGACGCGAGAACGCGCTGGTCGCCTTGGGCATCACGAACGGCGCGCGGCTCATGCTTTCGACGCCGCCCGCCAGCATCAGCGCGGCCTCGCCCGACTTGATCGCGCGCGCGGCGATGCCGACTGCGTCCATGCCCGAGCCGCACAGACGGTTGACCGTCGAGCCCGGCACGTCCTTCGGCAGACCCGCGAGCAGCAGCGACATGCGCGCGACGTTGCGGTTGTCGTCACCGGCCTGGTTCGCGCAGCCGTAGATCACGTCGTCGATCGCGGTCCAGTCGACGTTCTTGTTGCGCTCCATCAGCGCCTTGAGCGGCACCGCGCCCAGGTCGTCGGCGCGCACCGACGACAGCGAACCCGCATAGCGGCCAATGGGGGTGCGAATCGCGTCGCACAGGAATGCTTCGGTCATGTGATGTCTCCAGTTGAAATGCTGCGTGCGCTGCGCCGCGCGCCGGCCTTGCGCGGATGACACAGGTTCGATGCGCTCACGCATCGGCCCGGCGGCCATCACGGCAAGTGGCAAAAAGCTTCGGAAAGCGGCGGCGCGGCGGCCGTCACATCGAAGCAGCTTAGCGCAGGATCGTGAACGATGGGCTTGGGATCGACAACGGTTGCGTTCTTCCTTGCCCGGCCTCATGTTCTATATACGAACACAAGGTCATATATCGAACAAACAGACACGATAATAGGCGCGTGCGTAAAACCATGTCAAGCGCGGCCGAGTCCGTGCCAGCGAATACCAGCGAAATACCAGGGAATACGCGCAGGCATGGCGGATGGCCGGCGGCGCCTGTCAGCGAATCGCGATCCCCTCATCGGCGATATAGCTGCGGATCACGTCCGCGAAACTGCGCTCGCCGGCAAGACCGAGCCGTTCGGCGCGCGACGTATCCCACGCGCCCGGCCAGCTACCGACGATCTTGCCGATGCGCTCATCGGGCTGCCGCACGATACGGCTTGCCACCGCCTCGCCCGCGACCTCGCGCAGCGCCGCGATCATCTCGTCGACGCTCACCGATATCCCCGGCAGATTCAGCACGCGCTGTTTGCCGAGCACGGCGGCGTCGAGTTCGAGTCCGGCGATCAGGCTTTCGATTGCCTTGCGCGGCGACAGCAGCCAGAGCCGCGTCGAACCCGCGACCGGGCACACGGCCTCCTCGCCGTTCAGCGGCTCGCGGATGATGCCGCTCGCAAACGACGACGCCGCCGCATTCGGCCGCCCCGGCCGCACGCTGATGGTCGGCAGCCGCAACACGCGGCCATCGACGAAGCCGCGCCGCGAATAATCGTTGAGCAGCAACTCGGCGATCGCCTTCTGCGCGCCATACGACGATTGCGGATTGAGCGCGCTATCGTCCTGCACGACCTCGGGAAGATCGCCGCCATAGACCGCGACCGAACTCGTGAACACGACGCGCGGCCGATGCTCGCGCTGCCGGCAGACTTCGAGCAGCAAACGCGACGCATCGAGATTGATGCGCATGCCGAGGTCGAAATCCGCTTCGGCCTGGCCGCTCACGATCGCGGCCAGATGAAAGATCGCCGTGGTCCTGTCGTCGATCGCGCGTTCGAGCACGCTGCGCTCCGCAATATCGCCCACTTCCGTGCGCACGCGTTTGTCGCCGAAATCATTGGCGCGCGCGACGTCGAGCAGCACCAGTTCGCCGATCGCTTGCGGCACGCCGTGCGCATCTTTGAGCGAACCGCGCGCGAGCAGTTCGCTCGCGAGACGCTGGCCGAGAAAGCCGGCGCCGCCGGTAATCAGTACTTTCATGGTTGCGTGTCCTGATGGTGATGGTGTTCGACGATAAGCGACGAGAGCGACAAAAGTGATAAGGAACGATAGAGCGCGGCGCTCAGCGCGCGGCGTCCAGATAAGGCCGCAGCCAGCCGAGCCCCGCCGACGTCGCCGCGCGCGGCCGGTATTCGCAGCCGATGTAGCCGTCGTAGCCGAGCGAATCGATGAGATCGAACAGATACGGGTAGTTCAGCTCGCCGATATCGGGCTCGTGACGTTCCGGCACGCCCGCGATCTGGATATGGCCGATGCCCGCCATATCGCGTTTGAGTTTCGTCGCCAGATCGCCCTCGACGATCTGGCAGTGGTAGCAGTCGAACTGCACCTTGAGATTCGGCGCGCCGACTTCCGCGCAGATCGCCTGCGCATCGTCCTGGCGATTGAGGAAATAGCCCGGCATGTCGCGCGTATTGATCGGCTCGATGACGATCGTGATCTGCCCGGCTTGCGCGGTCTGCGCGGCATACGCGAGATTCTTCAGATAGATGTCGCGAAGTTTTTCGCGCGGCTGACCCTTCGGAGCGATGCCGGCCATCACATGCAGTTTGCGGTTGCCGAGTTCGCGCGCGTAGCCGAGCGCGGTGTCGATGCTGCGCCGGAATTCGTCCTCGCGGCCCGGCAATGCGGCGAGGCCGCGCTCGCCGCCGGCCCAGTCGCCGGGCGGCGCATTGAAAAGCGCCTGCGTGAGACCGCTTGCATCGAGCCGGGATTTCAGTTCGCCGGCGCGAAAGTCGTATGGAAACAGAAACTCGACCGCTTTGAAACCGTCGCGCGCGGCGGCGGCGAAACGCTCGAGGAAAGTGTGCTCGTTGTACATCATCGTGAGATTGGCAGCGAAGCGAGGCATGGCGCGGCTCCTTGAAAACGGTCTGATGCGGCGCGCTGCGCGCCGCCCGGCTCAGGGCTTACGCGCGTCACGCATGAGCGGCAATGAAGCGATTGACTCCAGGGACCGGCGCAGCACACACGCCTGTGTGGTCCCCCGATGCGCGCCCCTCTACCAGCGCGCGCCGAACACGGCGCGCAGTTCTTCGAGCGCGGCTTCGTCGAGCGGCATGGGGCGCGGATTCATCATCAGCCACAAACGTGCAGTCTCCTCGAGTTCTTCGAGCGCATACGACGCATGCGCGACCGAACGCTCCCACACCACCGGCCCCAGCCGTTCGAGCAGCACCGCGCGCACGCTGCTGGCGAGCGCGGCGATCTGCGCGGCCACTTGCGGATCGCCGGGGCGGCGGTAACGAATCAGCGGGACATGTCCCACTTTCATCACGTAGTACGGCGTGATCGGCGGCAGCACGTCGGTCTCGCTCCAGACGCCCGCGAGCGTCAGCGCGACCAGATGTGTCGAATGCGTATGGACGACGCCGCGCGCCTCGCGATTGCGTGCATAGATGCCTTGATGCAGTGAGAGCGTTTTCGAGGGCTTGCCGCCCGATACCGCGCGCCCGTCGACATCGACCTTCGCGATATCGGCGGGATCGAGGCGGCCGAGGCACGCGTCGGTCGGCGTGATGAGCCAGCCGTCGTCGAGCCGCGCGCTAATGTTGCCGGCCGTCCCGACCGTATAGCCGCGCTGGTAGAGGCTCGCGCCGCATACGCAGATTTCCTCGCGCACGCGCGCTTCGTCCGTTGTGTGGAGTGCGGGTGCGCCGGTCATGGCGCGGCTCCGTCGAGATGGCGCAGCGCTTTTTCGAAGAAGTCGGTCGTGCCGAAGTTGCCGGACTTCAACGCGAGCGCAAGCGGCTCGGCGCCGGTCGTCACAGTGGCGGGCACGCCGGGATCGATCTGCGCGCCGATGCGCAGCGTGTGCACGTCGAGCGCCTGCACGACCGCGCCCGAGGTCTCGCCGCCCGCGACGACGAACTTGCGCACACCGCGCTCGCGCAAACCGCGCGCGATCGACGCCAGCGTCGCTTCGACCAGATGCCCGGCTTCGTTGACGCCGAGTTCGCGCTGCACCGCCTTCACTTCGTCGGGCGAGGCAGTCGCGTAGATCAGCACCGGTTCGGCGCGCTCGAGACTGGCCTGCGCGAACGCGAGCGCCTGTTCGACGACGGGCTCGCCGCGCGCCGCCGCGAGCGGATCGATGCGAAACGCCGGCCGCGTCGCGCGCCATGCGGCGACCTGCGCGTTGGTCGCCTTCGATGCGCTGCCCGCGAGCACCGCCGACAAACCTGCGACGCGCGGCAGTTGCGCGGCGTCGCCGCGCTCGTCGAGCAGACCCGCGCGGCGAAAGTTGGCCGGCAAGCCGAGCGCGATACCCGAGCCGCCCGTCACCAGCGCGAGGTCCGCGCAGGCCTGCCCGAGCACGTGCAGATCGGCGTCGGATATCGCATCGGCAATCGCCATGCGTACGCCGTCCGCACGCAATGCGTCGAACGCGGCGCGCACGGACTGCGCGCCTTGCGCAACCGCGTCGTAGCGCACGAGACCGACCTTCGATCGAGTCTGCCGCTGCAGCACGCGTACGAGGTTCGCGTCGCGCATCGGCGTGAGCGGATGGTGTTCCATGCCCGATTCATCGAGCAGCACGTCACCGACGAACAGATGACCGCGAAAGATCGTGCGGCCGTTCTCGGGAAACGCCGGACACGCAATCGTGAACGACGCACGCCCGGCAAATTCGGCGGATAGCGCGTTCAGCAACGCATCGGTCACGGGACCGATGTTGCCCGCGTCGGTCGAATCGAACGTCGAGCAGTACTTGAAGAAGAACTGGCGGCAGCCTTGCGCGCGCAGCCAGTCGAGCGCGGCGAGCGATTGCGCGACTGCATCGGCGGCAGCGATCGTGCGCGACTTCAACGCAACGACGAGCGCGTCGGCCTCGAGCGCGTCGCTCGAATCGTTCGAATCGTTTACCGTGGGTACGCCGATCGTCTGCACCGTGCGCATGCCGCCGCGCACGAGCATGTTGGCGAGATCGGTCGCGCCGGTGAAATCGTCGGCGATACAACCGAGCAGCGCGCCGCGCTCGCGAGGCGGTTTTTTGCCGGCCGCCGTCGCACCACCCGCTGTCGTGCTAACCCATTGCGTGCTAACCGTCATGACGAGTGCCCCCGCTCATTTCGCCGCCGGCAGATCGATGCCCGGAAATATCTTCACCACGGCCGAGTCGTCTTCGCCGCCATGGCCCGCCGTCGACGCCATCATGAACATCTGATGCGCGGCCGCCGAAAGCGGCAGCGGAAATTTCGTGCGGCGCGCGGTGTCGAGCACGAGCCCGAGATCCTTGACGAAAATATCGACCGCGGAAAGCGGCGTGTAGTCGCCCGCGAGAATGTGCGGCACGCGGTTCTCGTACATCCACGAATTGCCCGCGCTGTGCGTGATGACGTCGTAGAGCGCGCCGGGGTCGACGCCTTCGCGCAAGCCGAGCGCCATCGCCTCGGCCGCCGCCGCGATATGCACGCCCGCCAGCAACTGGTTGATGATCTTCACCTTCGAGCCCGCGCCATGCGCAGCCCCGAGCCGATAAACCTTGCCGGCGATCGCCGCGAGCACGTCCTCGCACGCGGCGTAGGCCGCCGCCGGACCGGACGTCATCATCGTCATCTCGCCGGACGCGGCGCGCGCCGCGCCGCCCGAGACCGGCGCGTCGAGCATCTGCAGGCCGGCCGCCTCGACGCGTGCACCGAGTTCGCGCGCGAAATCCGGCGCGACCGTGGCGCTCGCGATCACGACGCTGCCGGGCTTCATCGCCGCCAGAGCACCCTCTTCGCCGTCTTTGCCGAACAGCACGGTTTCGGTTTGCGCGGCATTCACGACCAGCGTGATGACGACCTCGCATTGCGCGCCGAGTTCGGCGGGGCTCGCGCAACCGACGCCGCCTTGCGCGACGAAGCCTTGCAGCACCTCATGGCGCAGATCGCACGCATGGACCTTGAAGCCCGCTCGCAGCAACGAGCGCGCCACGCCCAGCCCCATTGCCCCCAGACCGATGACACCGACATTTCTCGACATGTGTGACCTTATGTGTGACCTTCAACGATTCGCACTGCGTTCGCTTCCGGCAAGCCTTCGCGCCGCGTTATATAGATGTGTCTGCGCGGCGTTGCGCGCCGCCATCGGATCGCCCGCGCGAATCGCCGCGGCAATCGCCGCGTGCTCCTCGCGCACCTGGCGCGAAAAATCCTCGCGCAGCGCCTCGTTGCGGCGCGTGACGACCGTACCCGCTTCGAGATACTGATTGAGAAACGTGAGCGTCTTCAGGAAATACGGATTGCCGGTGGCCGCCGCAATCGCGCGATGAAACGCGACGTCTTCCTCGACGCCGTCCGCACCGTCGGCCACCGCCTCGTCGATGCGCGCGAGCGCGGCGTCGATCGATGCGATGTCGGCATCGCTGCGGCGCATCGCGGCTTCGGAGGCGACCTCGGCTTCGATCGCGCGGCGCAGCGCGAGAATCTGCACGACCGAGCCCGGCTCGACCGCTTCCGCGTAATCGATGCGCAGCGGCCGGATCGCGCCGTGCCCCGCGACGAACACGCCGCTGCCCTGGCGCGGCTCGACCACGCCCTCGTTCTTCAGCCGCGAGATCGCCTCGCGAATCACCGTGCGGCTCACGCCGAACTGCTGCGCGAGCGCGGCCTCGGTGGGCAGCTTGCCGCCGCGCGCGAACGTGCCCTTGTCGATCTGCTTGAGCAGTTGCTGTGCGACGGTGTCGCTCAAGGCCCGCGCGGGAATCTTGTCGAACATCAGGTGTCGGATAAGCTGATTGAGTCAGGTTGTCGGGTCATCATACAAATTCGGGTAGCCTCACCGTATTCACGCAAACCCTGGGATTTTTGAGCGCATGCGCGTCATTTGGCGAAACAGAGGGCTTAAGCTATCGTCACGCCTTTGCGCTGCAACGCGCTGCATGCAACGGCGCGCTCGCCGTGCGCCTTCGTGCGCATCTTTTCCCGAACGCATTTTCCAAGGTCCATGAGCAAAGCCCTGCCGTCGTCTTCCGTCGTTCCCGCCAACACCGAGCCGGCTCCGGAGAAACCGGGCGACTCGTACGTGCAGTCGTTCGCGCGCGGCCTCGCGGTCATTCGCGCGTTCGACGCGAGGCGCCCCGAGCAGACGCTCACCGACGTCGCCGCCGCGACCGGCCTCACGCGCGCGGGCGCGCGGCGTATCCTGCTGACCCTGCAGACGCTCGGCTACGTGGAAGCCGAGGGACGCCTGTTTCGCCTGACACCGAAGATTCTCGACCTCGGTTTCGCGTACCTCACGTCGATGCCGTTCTGGAATCTCGCCGAGCCGGTGATGGAAAATCTGTCGGCGCAGGTCCACGAAAGCTGCTCGGCGGCCGTGCTCGATCGCACCGAGATCGTCTATGTGCTGCGTGTGCCGACCCACAAGATCATGACGATCAATCTGTCGATCGGCAGCCGCCTGCCCGCGTATTGCACGTCGATGGGCCGCGTGCTGCTCGCCGCGCTCGATGACGACACGCTCGACGCAACGCTGAACTCGGCGCCGCTCTACGCGCACACGCCGCGCACGGTCACCGACAAGGAAGAGCTGAAGAAGCTGATCG
Source organism: Paraburkholderia susongensis (assembly GCF_900177725.1). Classification (GTDB taxonomy): domain Bacteria; phylum Pseudomonadota; class Gammaproteobacteria; order Burkholderiales; family Burkholderiaceae; genus Paraburkholderia; species Paraburkholderia susongensis. The sequence goes on from NZ_FXAT01000010.1 coordinate 168,161, forward strand.
CGCAGGTGCGCCGCCAGGGTTGGGCGATCGTCGATCAGGAACTCGAAGGCGGGCTGATTTCGCTGTCCGCGCCGATCCGCAATCGCCAGGGGCGCGTGATCGCCGCGATGAACATCAGCGGCAACGCGCAGCGCAATTCGGCTAAGCAGATGGTGAAGGCGTTTCTGGAACCGCTGCAGGAGGCCGCGCAGACGGTCTCGGAGATGGTGGCGCGGCGCGGGTGAGGATATGTGAAGCGCCCGTTGCGAGCGCTCCCCTCGCTCAATCGAGCGGCTTGTTCGCCGTCTCCCTGAGCAGCGACACCGCGATCATCGACACCACCACACACGCCGCCACGTAGCCGGCCGGCGCGAGCTTGCTGCCGGTCTGCCGCACCAGCCACGTCGCCACCAGTTGCGCGGTGCCGCCGAACACGCACACGGAGAGCGCATACGCGATCGAAATGCCGGTCGCGCGCACGCGCCGCGGAAACGACTCGCACATCAACGCGAATTCCGAGGCCGAACCCATCGAGTAGAACACCAGCATCAGCGAGGTCAGCGGCATGATGACCGAGATCCGCGGAAAGCGCGCCATCAGCATGAAGGCCGGAAACAGCAGCAGGACCAGTACGCCGCGGCCGAACAGCATCGGCAGTTTGCGGCTGCCGATGCGGTCGGACAGCGCGCCGAACACCGGACACATGATCAGCACCACGAGGCCCGAGGCGACACCTACCAGCATCGACAGCGACATCGGCATGCCGAGCGTGTGGATCGCGTACGTCGGCATGTAGAACGTGAGAATGTAGGTGGAGACGGTGCCGCCCATCACCGCCAGCGTGATCAGCACGAGGGTGCGCAGATGCCCGGTGAACAGCTCGTGCAGCACGCCACGCTCGATGCCGTGCGCGTACGCGCTCAACGCATCGTCGGCGAGACGGCGGCGCAGGAAGATGCCGACCGGTGCGATCAGCACGCCGATCAGGAACGGCACGCGCCAGCCCCAGCTTTCGAGCGCCTCCTTCGAGAGCGCAGCCGACAGCGCGGCCGCAACGCCCGCGCCCATCAGCGCCGCGCCGCCCTGCGTCGCCAACTGCCAGCTCGCGCGAAAACCGCGCCGCGAACCGCCGCCCTGCTCGAGCAGCGCCGAGGTGGCCGCGCCGAACTCGCCGCCTTGCGAGAAACCCTGCACGAGCCGCGCAAACACGATCAGAAGCGGAGCCGCCAGGCCGATCTGCGCGTAGGTGGGCGTGACCGCAATCAGCCCGGTGCTCACCGCCATCAACATGATGGTCACGCTGAGCGCGGCCTTACGTCCCTTGCGGTCGGCGTAGACGCCGAGCAGCACGCTGCCGAGCGGCCGCGTGATGAAGCCCGCCGCAAACGTTGCGACAGAGAGCAGCAACGACGTGGTCGGGTCCGCCGACGGAAAAAACAGCCTGCCGATGATCACCGCAAAAAAACCGTAGACGGTGAAGTCGAAGAATTCGAGCCAGTTGCCGATTACCGCTGCGGCAACGGCGCCGCGGCTGGAAATCCGGCCGGCGTCGACGGCATGGCCGGCATCGGTCGTGGTATTCATCGCGTGTCTTCCATTCACTGCCCCAGATATCGCTCCACGAGCCGCGCCCAGAACGCCGCGCCGACCGGCAAGCTACGGTCGTTGAAGTCGTAGTGCGGGTTGTGCACCATGCAGCCGTCCTCGCCGACACCGTTGCCGATGCGCAGGAACGTGCCCGGCCGCTGCTGCAGCATGAACGCGAAGTCCTCGCTGCCCATCAGGATATCGGTCTGCGCGACCACCTTGTCGTCGCCGACGAGTTCGCGCGCGACCTGCACCGCGAAATCCGTTTCGGCGTCCGTATTGATGACGACCGGATAGCCCTCGATGTATTCGACGTGCGCCTTGCCGCCGTAGCTCGCGGCCTGGGTTTCGGCGAGTTCGGTGATGCGCTTCTTCAGCAGCGCGCGCACGTCGGGGCTGAACGAGCGCACGCTCAGCTCGAGCCGCGCGCTACTCGAAATCACGTTGTTCGCGGTGCCCGCGTGCATCGAGCCGACCGTCACGACCGCCGGCTGCGACGGATCGACGTTGCGCGCGACGACCGTCTGCAGCGCCATCACGATGCTTGCCGCTACAACCACGGGATCGACGGTCAGATGCGGGCGCGCCGCATGGCCGCCGACGCCTTCGATCGTGATGATCGCCTTGTCGCCCGCCGACATGAACGGCCCCTTGCGGAACAGCAGCATGCCAGGCTCCGCGCCCGGATGGTTGTGCAGGCCGAACACGGCGTCGCACGGGAAGCGCTCGAACAGGCCGTCGTTGATCATTTTCAGCGCGCCGCTGTCGATGCCGCTTTCCTCCGCCGGCTGAAAATACAGATGCACGGTGCCCGAAAAATTGCGCGTGGCCGCGAGATGCTGCGCGGCGCCGAGCAGCATCGTCGTGTGGCCGTCGTGGCCGCATGCGTGCATCTTGCCGTGCGTGCCGCTCGCATACGGCAGGCCGGTCTGCTCGAGGATCGGCAGCGCGTCCATGTCCGCGCGAATGCCGATGCTGCGCTTGCCGTCGCCCGCCTTGAGCGTGCCCACCACGCCGGTCTTGCCGACTCCGCGCGTAACCTGCCAGCCCCACTGTTCGAGCTTCTCCGCGACCAGTGCGGCGGTCTGCACTTCCTCGTACGCGAGTTCGGGATGGTGATGAATGTGATGGCGAATCTCACGCAGGCTCGCGGAGGCAGGCTCCAGATCGGACACTTCGGTCAAACGCGGGGTCTCGTTCATTGCTTTATTGCTCCATGGATTCGGGCCGGCAGAGAGGCGGCAACAAGATGGCAAAAGCCGGTAGGCAGCCTCGCACTATAGCCACGCCGTTTTGTTGGAATAAGATGCTATTTTTTTCACCCTGATTAACAGGTTTTATATCCGGGATTTCCCTTATGAAATTGCAGCAGTTGCAGGCTTTCGTCGCCGCCGCGCACCACCGTAGCTTGCGCGCCGCCGCACGCGAACTCGGCGTGACGCAGCCGGCCGTCACGCATACGATTCGCGAGCTCGAAAGCGCACTGAATGCGGAGTTGATGGTGCGCAGCGTGCGCGGCATCGAGCTGACCGCGTGCGGACTCGCGCTGCTGCCACGCGCGGAGCAGTTGCTCGGCGACATGCGCCGCACGGTCGAAGCCGTCGAGCAGGTGAAGGGGGAACTGGCCGGCAAGGTCAGCGTTGGGACCATGCCCTCGCTCGCGCTCACGGTGCTGCCGCATGCGGTGTCGAGCTTTCGCGAGAAGATGCCGCTCGTGAATCTGCATCTGGAAGAAGTGACGGTGCCCGATGCGCTCGCGCGCCTGCGCAACGGCGCGCTCGATCTCGCGGCGATCCATCACGTGCAGGCATTGGACAGCGATCTCGTGCAGATGCCGCTCTACTCGACGCAGTTCGCCGTCACGATGCGCGCCGGGCATCCGCTCGCGAACGTCACACGGCTGCATGAACTGCTCGACGCCGAATGGATCGTGACGGTCGGGGCCGATCACTTTCCGCACAGCGTGATGATGGCGATGTTCAGCGCGCACGGCCTGCCGGTGCCGAAGCGGCAACTGCGCGCGCCTTCGTCGTTTGCGGTGACGCTCGGGCTCGTCTCGCAGACCGACGTGATCAGTTGCTTCACGCGGCCGCTCGCGCAGATGGTCGCGCCGCTCGGCATTCGCGTCGCGCAGATCGAAGACGCGCTGCCGAACTACGACCTCAGCATCATCTCGCGGCGCGATCTGCTGCCGACACCGGCGGTGCAGCAATTCGCGTCGTGTTTGCAGCAGGCCACGCAGGAAAGGATGAGGGTCGCCCCGTAGCGCACCACGCGCCGCTACGCGTTCGCGTGCTCCCTCAGCACGGCAATCAGCGCATGCCCGGCGTCTTCGAGCGCGCCGGAATTATCGATCGTCGTGCAGCGCACGCCGTCGGGCAACGCAAACGGCGCACGCCGCGCGAGGCGCGCCGCGACCTGCTCCGCCGATTCGCGCGCCCGGGCGCCAAGCCGCGCTTCGAGAATATGCGCGGCGGCGTCCACGTGAACCACTTCCGCGTGCGGATAACGCACGAGCGCATGCTGCACGTGCTGCCGCGAACCGTTGACGACCACCGTGCAGCCGCGCGCGAGCCACGCATCGAGTTCGATACCGATGCCGTAGCGCAGCGAATGGCTCGACCATTCGAGCGCGAAGAGGCCCAGCACCGAACGCGCGGCGAATTCCTCGACACTCAGCGCGACATGCACTTCACCGTTGCCGCTCGGCCGAGTGATATAGCGGTGCGCGAACAGGATCGGCTCGCCCATCAGATGCTGGCGCGCGAAGCCGAGCAGCGAGTCCTTGCCCGCGCCCGACGGTCCCATTACGTAGATCAAACGTCCTGTCATGGCTGGCTTACCTGGTTGTGCGATTCATTCTCCGGCGCGTCGCTGCAAAACGGCAAGCGCTGCCACAACACGAACGGCTCGCCGGGCGCCGGTTCGACGAAGAGCGCGGCGTGATCGATCATCAACGGCCCGAGCGCGGGCGTGCGCTGCCGCCACCATGCGAGCAGCGTCGCGCGCTCTCCGGCATCGGCGAGGGAATTGGACAGCGTCATATGAAAACGGAATTCGTCGAACACGTAGGGATAGCCCCATTGCAACAGCAAGCTCCGCTGCCGTTCGCTGAGCGGCGCGGCGAGCCGGCGCGCGAGATCGGCCGCCGACGGTTGCGCGCGCAATGCATCGAGCGCTTGCAGCGCGCTCGCCGCGACCTCGCGCATGCGCGCTTCGCCGTGCGAACCTGCGGGACGCAAGGCGACGAAATCGCCGAGCGTGGCGGCTTCCACCGGTAAAGCGAACGCGCGTTGCGTGAGCGCCCAGGCACTCGCCTTGGCGAGCACGTCGTCATGTGTAAGCCCATCGGCAAGGCGGAACGGCGCGACCAGCGTGCCATGCCAGCCATAGCGGCGCGGCGCATCCGTCAGCTCGGCGAGCGCACGCGCAAGGCCCGGGGGCTGCGGCGGCGCGCAGCGCTCGCCGCTTTGCGCATCGCGGCCGAGCCATGCCGAACCGGCCTGCCACCACGCGGATTCACGCGACGGTGCGTAATACACGGCAAAGCGCGCCTGTGTGCTCCATGCCGGGTTCCATGACGCGCCGCTCACAGGTCATGCTCCACGAACAGTTGTACGCGATCCGCCGCGAAATGCGTAAAGCCGTATTTGACCGGTGTGCCTTGCAGATCGACGTCGACGTTTTCCACCCACAGCACCGGTTGCTGCCGGTTGATGTTCAAACGCCGCGCCACTTCCGGCTCGGGCAGTACGCTGCCGATGCGGCTCCACTTGCGCAGATAGTCGTTCACGCCGAATTCGGCCATCGCCTTCGTGATGCCGCCCGTGCGTTGCAGCACGTCGGGCAGATCGGCGAAACGCGCGGCCGGATACCAGTTGCGCGCGAACGTGAGCGGCACGCCGTCGGACTCGTGCAACGATTCGATCCGGTAGACCGCCGCGCCGGCGCGCAGACCCAGCGCCTTGGCAACGCCCGGTTCGGCCTTCACGCGCGCGGCCGACAGCATCGTGCCCGCCGCCGAGTGATGCTGCTGACGCAGGTTCTCGGTGAAGCGCGTGCGGCGCCCGATCGTATAGTCGATCGCGCCGGGCTGCACGAACGTGCCCCGCCCCTGCTCGACGCTCACGAGACCGAGCGCGGCAAGGCCGAGCATGGCGCGGCGCACGGTGTGACGGTTCACGTCGAAGCGTTTAGCCAGCTCACCCTCGCTCGGCAGCCTCCCTTCCTCGCCGAAACCGCTGGCCGCGATTTCGGCGGCCAGAATCTGTTCGATCTGCCGCCAGACGGCCACGCCCGCGCCGCGTTCGAGCATCGTGGCGGGCGTTGCGCTGTCGTTCGATGTCATGGTGCTGTCATTCCCTTAAGTTCAAATGATCGCCATGACGTGCATTGTAGTGCGCAAGCCGTGATGGAAATATGAAACGGCTCCAGTGCGCAACAGTTGCGACAAGTACGCCTTTAAACGTCTAGACGTTTAGATGAATAGATGCTCAAATGTCCATTCGATGGATCGACAGGAAATCCGATGAGCGCTACCCCCGTTTCGTCCGCTGGGCCTTCGTCCGCCATGCCGTGCGGCGCCGCGCCCTCGTCGGCCCGGCGTGCCTGGATGGCCGTGCTGGCCCGCACGCCGCGCGCCGATCTCGAAGCCGCGCTGGAGCACGTGCTAGAAGCCCTGCCCAGACCCGCCTACGACTGGCTGCGGCCGCCTGAAATCGGCCTCGCGATGGTGCGCGGGCGCATCGGCGGCAGCGGCGATCCGTTCAACCTCGGCGAAGCGACCGTCACGCGCGCCACGCTGCGCCTGCATGCGAATGATGCGCATGGCAAGGCTGGCGCGATCGTCGGCGTCGCCTGTCATCTGGGACGCGACCGCCGCCGCGCCGAACTCGCCGCGCTCGCCGACGCGCTGCTGCAAATGCCGGAGCATCACGACATGATGCATCGCCGGCTGATCGAGCCGTTTGCCGCGCAGCAGAACGCGCAACGCGCGAAACGGCACCAGGACGCCGCATCGACGCGCGTCGAATTCTTCACGATGGTCCGGGGCGACTGATGGAAAACTCACAGATTGCGTTGTCCACGCTGACACCGGGTTTTAGCGACCCGGTCCACGATACCCAGGCGGTGTTTCGCACGCTGCTCGATACGCTGTCGCGGCCGGGCACGATCGGCGTCATCGGCGACCGGCTGCCCGAGCTACGCGATGCGCGCGCCGAACCGGCCGCGTTCGCCGCGCTGCTCACGCTCTGCGATTACGCTACGCCGGTCTGGCTCGCGCAACCCGATCACGCGCTCGCGTCGGCGTTGCGCTTTCATACCGGCGCGCCGCTCGTCGACGCGCCCGCGGAGGCCGCTTTCGCGTATCTCCACGACGCTGGCGCATTGCCGCCGCTCGACAGCTTCGCGCCCGGCAATGCCGAGTCGCCCGAGCAATCGGCCACGCTGCTGATCCGCGTCGATGCGCTGACGGGCGGCGCGCCGGTCGAGCTGAGCGGCCCAGGCATTCTCGATACCGCAACGATTACGCCAGCGGGCTTGCCCGTGTATTTCTGGCGCGAACGCGCGGCGCTCGCACCGCTTTTTCCGTGCGGCATCGACTGTTATCTGGTTTGCGGCATGCGCCTGATCGGCCTGCCGCGCACAACTGAAGCGAAGGTGAGCTGATGTACGTTGCCGTCAAAGGTGGAGAGCGCGCCATCGAAGCGTCCTGGAGCCTGCTCGACAAGGCGCGCCGCGGCGACCCGCAAATCGCCGAGCTGAGCGTCGCGCAGATTCGCGAGCAGTTGCGTCTCGCGGTCGCGCGCGTGATGACCGAAGGCTCGGTCTACGACGAAGAACTCGCGGCGCTTGCGATCAAGCAGGCGGCCGGCGATCTGGTCGAAGCGATCTTTCTGCTGCGCGCGTATCGCACCACGTTGCCGCGTTTCGGCTACACACGCGCAATCGATACCGAAGCGATGCAGGTGGAGCGCCGCATTTCGGCGACCTTCAAGGACGTGCCTGGCGGGCAGTTGCTCGGCGCGACTTATGACTACACGCAGCGTCTGCTCGATTTCGCGTTGCTCGCCGAAGGTCACAACGAAGCGGCCGCGACGCCGCATCGCGCACCGGGTGCGCAGGAGCCGTCCGCCACGGCGCCGATGCCGCGCGTCGTGTCCCTGCTCGACAAGGAAGGGCTGATCGAACAGGAGCGTCCGTCGCCCGAGTGCGCGGAGCCCGGCGACCTGTCGCGCGAGCCGCTCGCGTTTCCCGCGAGCCGCGCCACGCGTCTGCAGAATCTCGCGCGCGGCGACGAAGGCTTCCTGCTCGCGATGGGTTACGCAACGCAGCGCGGCTACGCGCATTCGCATCCGTTCGCGGGCGAGATCCGCTTCGGCACGATCGCGGTCGAAATGGAACTCGACGAACTGGGCGAGGCGGTCGACATCGGCGATATCGACATCACCGAATGCCAGATGATCAACCAGTTCGCGGGCAGCGGCGCGGTGCCGCCCACCTTCACGCAGGGCTATGGCCTCGCGTTCGGCCACTCGGAGCGCAAGGCGATGGCGATGGCGCTCGTGGATCGCGCGTTGCGCGCCGGGGAACTCGGCGAGACACTGGCTTCGCCGACGCAGGACATCGAGTTCATGCTGTCGCATAGCGATAACGTCGAGGCGTCGGGCTTCGTGCAGCATCTGAAGCTGCCGCACTATGTCGATTTCCAGGCGGAGCTGGAACTGGTGCGGCGTCTGCGCGCGCAGCATGATGGTCAGGACAGCGGCGATACAAACGACGCAAACGACGCGGCCGGCTCAATCAGCGCAGCCGGCACAAGCAACGCCACCGACAAGGAGCATGCAGCATGAACGCGCCGGACACCGCTCTTTCGAGCGCCTCATACGACAGCGCCGCGCACGGCTACAACTTCGCGTATCTCGACGAGCAGACCAAGCGCATGCTGCGCCGCGCGTTACTCAAGGCGGTCGCGGTGCCGGGCTACCAGGTGCCGTTCGCGTCGCGTGAAATGCCGTTGCCGTTCGGCTGGGGCACGGGCGGCATTCAGGTGACGGCGGCGATCATCGGCAAGGAAGACACGCTGAAGGTCATCGACCAGGGTTCCGACGAAACCACCAACGCGGTCAACATCCGCCGCTTCTTCGCACGCACCACCGGTGTGGCGACTACGCGCCGCACGGCGGACGCGACGATCATCCAGACACGTCACCGCATACCCGAAACGCCGCTCACCGCGCGGCAGATTCTGGTCTACCAGGTGCCGATGCCCGAGCCGCTGTTCCGGCTCGAACCGCGCGTCGCCGAATGCAGGAAGCTGCACGCGCTCGCCGATTACGGCCTGATTAGCGTGAAACTCTACGAGGACATCGTGCATCACGGCAGCATCGCGACCACGTACGACTATCCGGTGATCGTCAATCATCGCTATCTCACATCGCCCTCGCCGATCCCGAAGTTCGACAACCCGAAGATGCATATGAGCCCCGCGCTGCAACTGTTCGGCGCGGGACGCGAGCGGCGCATTCATGCGATTCCCCCCTATACATCGGTGCGCAGTCTCGACTTCGACGATCACCCGTTCGAAGTGCAGAAGTGGCAGCACGCCTGCGCGCTGTGCGGATCGAAGGAGAGCTTTCTCGACGAAATGATCGTTGACGACGCGGGCACGCGCATGTTCGTCTGCTCGGATAGCGACTACTGCCACGAGCGGCGCGGCGACGGCGATACCGCACCGCAAGCGCCGCTGCCACGCCGCGCGCGCGAAGGAGAATCCGCATGACGCCGCTCATGAGCGCCCGCGCGCTCACCAAACAGTATGGCGGCCGCAACGGTTGCCGCAACGTGAGCTTCGATCTCTATCCGGGCGAGGTGCTGTGCATCGTCGGCGAGTCGGGCTCGGGCAAGACCACGCTGCTCAACACGCTCGCGCTGAAAACCGGAACGGACAGCGGCTCGCTCCACTACACCGCGACGCATGGCGGCACGCTCGATCTGCGCACGCTCTCCGAACCGCGCCGGCGTTTGCTGATGCGCACCGAGTGGGGCTTCGTGCAGCAGAATCCGCGCGACGGCTTGCGCAGCGGCGTGTCGGCCGGAGCGAATATCGGCGAGCCGCTGATGGCCGTCGGCGCGCGCCACTACGGCGAGATTCGCCACGCCGCTACGCAGTGGATGGAGCGCGTCGAGCTCGACTCCACGCGTATCGACGAATTTCCCGCCGCATTTTCGGGCGGCATGCAGCAGCGCTTGCAGATCGCACGCAATCTCGTCACCGGTCCACGGCTCGTCTTCATGGACGAACCGACCGCCGGCCTCGACGTGTCCGTGCAGGCGCGGCTGCTCGATCTGCTGCGTACGCTCACGTCCACGCTGCATCTGTCGGTGCTGATCGTCACGCACGATATCGGCGTCGCGCGTCTGCTCGCGCATCGGCTCATGGTCATGCAGGCGGGCGAAGTCGTCGAGGCGGGCCTGACCGATCAGGTGCTCGACGATCCGCAGCACCCGTATACGCAAACGCTGGTTTCCTCGGTTCTGCCGGTTTGAGGCTCACAATGCGATCCATTGACGCAGGAATTGAAGCAGGTATCCACGCACATGCCGACGCAAATGCCGACGCAGATACCGAAGCCCGTCGCGGCGAGCATGCGTTCGCCGGCAACGCGGCGCTGATGCTGCGCGCGAGCCGCATCGGCAAGACTTTCACGCTGCACGGCCAGGGCGGCGTGCGGATCGAAGCGCTCGCGGGCGTGTCGCTCGAAGTCGAACGCGGCGAATGCGTGGTGCTGGTCGGGCCGTCGGGCGCGGGCAAGAGCACGCTGCTGCGCTGTCTGTATGGCAACTATCTCGCGAGCACCGGCTCGATCGAGATTCGCGATATGACGGATCAGGGCCGCCCCGTGTCGATCACCGGCGCGCAGCCGCACGACGTGCTGCGCCTGCGCCGCAGCGTGGTCGGCTACGTGAGCCAGTTTCTGCGCGTGATTCCGCGCGTGCCGACGTTGACGCTCGTCGCCGAGCCGCTGCTCTCGCGCGGCGTCTCCGAAGCCGAAGCCCGCGCGCGCGCCGCCGCACTGCTCGCGCGCCTGAATGTTCCCGAGCGGCTGTGGACGCTTGCGCCCGCCACGTTCTCGGGCGGCGAACAGCAGCGCGTGAATATCGCGCGCGGCCTGATCGCGGAGCACCCGCTGCTGCTGCTCGATGAACCCACCGCCTCGCTCGACGCGGAAAACCGCGACGTGGTGGCCGATCTGATCGTCGAGGCACGCGAGCGCGGCGCGGCGATCGTCGGTATCTTTCATGATGAACAAACGCGCGCGAAGGTGGCGACGCGCCGCCTGGAACTGCGGCCGCCGCGGCGTCACGAAGCGGGTCACCAGGCAGGTCACTAAGCAAGCCACCAGGCGCGGCCGGGATGGATTGACACGAACCAGTATTAGACTGCAAGGCAGCGTGCGGTAAGCAAGCAGCACAACCTCAAGCCCGACTGACTACGGAGCAAGTCGATGTTGATCAGGAACGCTCGCGTCGTGACGCGAGACGAAGTATTCACCGGCGTGGTACGCATCGAAGACGGCGTGATTCGCGACGTCGAGCGCGGCGCGAGTTCGGTGCGCGATGCCGAAGACTGGGACGGCGATTATCTGCTGCCCGGTCTGATCGAACTGCACACGGACAATCTGGAGAAGCATCTCGCGCCGCGGCCGGGCGTGGAATGGAACACCGACGCCGCCTTCGTGATTCACGACGCGCAGGTCGCGGCCGCCGGCATCACCACCGTATTCGATGCGCTCGCAATCGGCTCGCGCTCGAAAGTCGGGCTGCGTGGCCGCGCTCTGCAAACCCAATGCGCCGAGTCGCTGCTGCGGCTCTCCGCGCGCCGGTTGCTGCGCGCCGAACACTTTCTGCATCTGCGCTGCGAGATCGCGACCGCCGACGTGGTCGAAGTGTTCGATTCGCTGTGCGCCCACCCGCTGCTGCGGCTCGCCTCGGTGATGGACCACACGCCCGGCCAGCGGCAGTGGCACGACCGCGAACAATGGCGCCGCTTCCAGGAGCGCAACGGCAAGATGAGCGACGAGCACGTCGCGAGTGCGCTCGCCGAACTGTCGGTTGAACAGGAGCGTTATGCGGACGCGCATCGCCGCGAGATCGTCGCGCGTTGCAAGACGCTCGGCATTCCGGTCGCGAGCCACGACGACACGCTGATCGAGCACGTCGAACAGGCGAAGGCCGAGGGCATCGTGCTCGCCGAATTCCCGACCACGCACGTTGCCGCGCAAGCCGCGCGCGAGCATGGCATCGCGACGATCATGGGCGCGCCGAACATCGTGCGCGGCGGCTCGCATTCGGGCAACGTGTCCGCGCTCGAACTCGCGCGAGCGGATCTGCTCGACATTCTCTCGTCCGATTACGTGCCATCCAGTTTGCTGACCGCCGTGTTCGACCTCGTGGGAAAGGCCGGCTGGACGCTGCCGCGCGCAATGGCGACCGTCTCCGCCGAACCGGCGCGCACCGCCGGCCTGACCGATCGCGGCGCGATCGAGCCGGGCTTGCGCGCGGACTTCGTGCGCGTGACGACGCTCGGCACGCTGCCGGTGCCGCGCGCGACTTATCGCAGTGGGATGCGGATCGTTTGAGCAGATGCGCGAGACGGAAACGCCTCAAGCACGCTTCAAGCACGCTTTGAGTACGCCTCAGGCCGTCGGCTCGGCCTCGCGCCCCTCGACTGCGCTCTCCGAGGCACCGTCCGCTGCATTTTCCGCCGCCCGTGCCCGCGCGAACCCGTTCTTCGCGGCCTTCTCCGCCCCGTCGGCCTGCTCGTCGAGCCGCGCTTCGAGCAGGTCCCGATAGCGCAAATACGCACAACGTCCGCCCGATTTCGCCGCGTACATCGCCGCATCGGCATTGAGCAGCAGTTCCTCGGCATTGCCGCTGTCGTGCGGGAATTCGCTGATGCCGATGCTCGCGCCGACCGTCATGCTGTGTCCGTCGATCACGAGCGTTTCGTTCAGCGCCTCCAAGATGCGTGCGGCGGTCGCGGGCGTGACCTGCGCGGCGCGCGGCCCCTCGATCAGCACGACGAATTCGTCGCCGCCGAGCCGCGCGACGACATCGGCGGAATACAGCACGTCCCTGAGCCGTCCCGCGATCGTGACGAGCACCTTGTCGCCAACCGAATGGCCGAACTGGTCGTTGATCTGCTTGAAGCGGTCGAGGTCGACGAACAGCACCGCGAGCCCTTCGCGGCGGCGCTTCGCTTCGTCGATCGAGCTTTCGAGCTTCTGCATGAACAGCATGCGGTTCGGCAAGCCGGTCAGCATGTCGTGAGTCGCGAGATGCGTCAGCTCGCTCTGCTTGCTGTGCAACACATCCATCTGCTCGCGGATCTCGCGGCGCAAACGGTCGAAGCAGCGCGCGAGCACGCCGATTTCATCGGTGCGTTTGAGCGGCAGCGTGTTCATCGCGTGTTCGGCGAACAGGTGCGTCGCCGCATACGCGAGAAGATGCAGCGGCTTGGTCACCGCGCGCGCGAACAGAATCGCCAGTAGTACCGACAATGCGCTGAACACCAGCACCATGCGGATGATCCGCGTGCCGAGCTGATTCGCGCCGGCCAGCACGTCCTCGAGCGGCTTGGCGAGGCCGAGCACGATGAAGCGGTTGCCTTCCGCGCCGCCGAACGGCCGGCGCACGAAAGCGAGCACCTGACCGGCCGCCTGGCGCGGCCGCGCAAGACCGTTCGCGAGCACTTCGCTTTGCGTATGCTCGAAGAGCGGCTTCGTGACGGGGAAACTGTCCTGCATCAGCACGCGCCGGCCACGGTCGAAGCCGAAGGTTTTCGACGCATCCGGATGAACCAGGAAATCGCCCCACTCGTTCGCGAGATAGACCCGGTAGTCGCTCGGCAGATCGCTTTGCAAACGCTTGAGCATGTCGTCCAGGTCGATGTCGATCACGACGACGCCGACCACCGTCCCGTTCGCGTCCGCGACCGGCGTGCCGAGGCGCAGCGTCGGCTTGCCCTGGGCGGCGTGCGTGCCGTATTCGTGATTGACCATAATCGACGATGTGTAGATGCGGCCCGGCGAAAACGCGAGCGTCTCGAACACATACGGGAACTGGCCTTTTTCCTGCAGGTCGTTGCCTTCGACACGCACGATGCCGTCCTTGTCGCGATCGAAGCGGATCACTTCGAGCCCGTGATGATGACGTGCAATCAGCCGTATCTGCAGGTATTCCGGGTGATGCAGCATGAAGCTCGAATACACCTGCGCAAGACGCTCGCGCCCCGCGCTCGCGACTAAACCGTCGTCGGTCTGCGCGACGCTCACCGCGGAGGGCATCGTCGCGAGCACGAGCACGTCCGACGCGGCGTCGTCGATCGAGAACGCGATGCGCTGGCCGAGCAGCTCCGTCGAGGTCAGCAGGCTGCGCTGCGCTTCGTTCACGAGCATCGCGCGGTTCGCGTGATACGCGTAATAGCCGGTCGCGCCCGACGCGAGCACACCGATGCAGGCGAGCAGCACGGACAGCTTGAAGGTGAGTCCGCCGCGCATCAGAAGCGCTCCGAGCGGTCGCCCGACTGGATCCGCGCCCACAGATCCTCGCGCCGTTGAATGTCCTCGACCGGGCCGATCCAGACAATGTGCGCGTTGGCGCTCGTTTCCGCGGGTTCGGTCAGCGTGTTCGCGAGCCCTTGCCGCTGGGTCAGCAACGCGCTCACGTCCGGCTCGAGCATGTAGTTGATCCACGCGAGCGCGAGCGCCCGATCGCTCGCCGAACGCGTCATCGACCAGCAGTCGAGCCACGCGAGCGCGCCTTCGTCGGGAATCACGTAGCCGACATCGGCGCCCGCGTGGCGCAGCATCTTGAGCTGCTGGGTGCCGTAATTGCCGAACATCAGCGCGACCTTGTGCTCGATGAAGAACGCGGTCGCCTCCTCAGGCAACGTGTAATACGTGAGCAGATTGCGGCGCAGTTCGACGAGCTTGTGCGCGATCGTGCGCATCTGCGTGCGGTCGAGCTGAAACGGATTCGGGTAGCCGAGCGCGAGCGCGGTAAACGAGAAGTTGTGCTGCGCGCTATTGAAGTCGAGCACCTTGCCGCGATAGCGCGGGTTCCACAGCTCGCGCATCGAGCGCGGCGCGACGGGAATCTGCTTGCGATCGTAGATGAGCCCCATCGACGAATACGTAAACGGAATCGCGTACACCTTGCCCGCCGACGTGAGCCCCTCGATCGAGCCGAGCGCCTGAAAGCGCGGCAACTGTCTGCGTGTGTTCGGCAGACTCGCGAGATCGAGCGGCGCGAGCAGATTCGCCTGGGTGTAGCGGTGGATTTCGGCGGTGTTGGCGGCGAGCACGTCGAAATGCGTGCCGTCCGTACGATGCATCTGCGTCCACAACGCCTCGTCGGAATCGACCAGCGTGACTTCGACTTTCGCCTGATAACGCGTCTCGAACGTCTGCACGACATCCGGATCCGCGTAGCCTGGCCACGCAAGCACGTGCAGCACTTTCCCGGCGGCGAGGGTGGGTGTTGCCGCGCCCAAACCCGCGCAAAAAAATACGCCGCTCAGAAACCACAAAACGATGGACCTAAAAGCGGGCAATGACGCTGACAAAAACCGGCGAAAAATGCCGCCGCGCACTAAAGGCGTGCGTGCCGACACGCAAGCGAGCGCGATTTGTTGCTGCTGAAAGGTCTGTTTGGAACGGCCTGTTTCATCAGCCATCAACATCGTGTGCATGGATAACACCGTTTAGCAGAAGGCCTTTCGAGCGGGCGCAAACGCGCGGCATTCAGATGCCGAGGTGGCACCCGGCGATTTTTTTCAGGCTCATGCGCCGGTCCGGGACAATTAACGGGGAACGCAAGGAGCACCGATGATAGCGCCAAAAGTCCCCTTTTTATCCGTTACCCTGGGGGCACCGCAGAAATATCTGATACCGGCAATAAACGGCGAGACGACGGTTAATGCATCGCCGTTAAATTAACGGCCGTTAATTCACAATCTTTAACAGGCCGCCTTTGTTTTAAACAGGCCGCAGACGTAATATCCAGGTAAGCTACTCTAATATACGGTGATAACGTTTGCGGGCCGGTTTCATTACCGCTCATTCATTACAACTCGATTACGCAGCGAAACCTCTGCTAGCCGCTGATCCCTCTTCTCCTGCGCCATCCGGTGTTCTACTAGCTTCCCAATATTTTTGAACTGATAAGCTTGGCGCGCGTTGCAGGCCAGCCCGGCTTGCAGCCTGAACCCAGCCCGGCCGCGAGTCGCGCCGGGCACACCGCAGCGGCACAACCGCAGGCGGCGTAATTGAACTACACCGAGGAGTAAAAACAGTGAAAAAACTGCTAGCGGCTTTGACGGTTGCTCTGCTTGCCACCGTCTCGATTGGCGCACACGCTAAAGATTGGTCGACGATCCGTTTTGGCGTTGACGCCAGCTATCCCCCGTTCGAATCCAAGGGCGCGGACGGCAAGCTCGTTGGCTTCGATATCGACCTCGGCAACGAAATCTGCAAGCGCGTGGGTGCGAAGTGCGTGTGGATCGAGAACGACTTCGACGGCATGATTCCGGCGCTCAAGGCGAAGAAGTTCGACGGCGTGCTGTCGTCGATGTCGATGACGCCGCAACGCGCCGAACAGATCGCCTTCTCGTCGAAGCTGTTCAACACGCCGACGCGCCTCGTCGCGAAGCAGGGCTCGGGCTTGCTGCCGACCGCTGAATCGCTGAAGGGCAAGACGGTCGGCGTCGAACAGGGCACGATCCAGGAAACCTACGCGAAGACCTACTGGGAGCCGAAGGGCACGAAGGTCGTGCCGTATCAGAACCAGGACCAGGTCTATGCCGACCTGATCTCGGGCCGTCTGGACGGCGCGCTGCAAGACGCGGTGCAGGCTGAACAGGGCTTCCTGAAGACGCCGCGCGGCGCGGGCTTCGCGTTCGTCGGCAAGGACCTCGACGATCCGAAGATCCTCGGCAACGGCGCGGGCATCGGCATGCGCAAGGAAGACACCGATCTGAAGGCGAAGGTCGACAAGGCGATCGCCGACATGATCAAGGACGGCACCTACAAGAAGATCGAGCAGAAGTACTTCGACTTCAACGTGTACGGCAGCTGATCCACGACGCGCGCCTCAGGGCGCGCTCGCCGGCTGACTCGAACGGGCTCCGCGATGTGGAGCCCGTTCTGTTTTGTGCCGCCGCATTGATGCGCGTTCGGCGCACGTTTGGCTCGCGGTTGGCACTCGTTTGACACGGACAGGCCCGCAACAGCCCGCTTCGAGCCACATCATGTGGCATATCGGCTAAGATCGTGCGGAAACGTGGCGCCGCCTGAGGTACCACCTCAGGTGCCGCCGCCTTGGCCCGCGCGCTCGGGCCGCCCCCGCAGCAGCATGCTTTCTCCATTGCAATCAACTACATAACGCGGCCCGCCCCAGTGAGCCGCGGCTTTCGAAAATCATGCAAACGCAAACCCATCCGCTGATTGCCCCGACGCTCGGCACCGTCCGCAACATTACGAGTTTCCACTACGGTCCCGGCGGCGGACAGAAAATCTACATCCAGTCGTCGCTGCACGCGGACGAACTGCCCGGCATGCTCGTGTCGTGGGCGCTGCGCCGCAAGCTGGCCGCGCTCGAAGCCGCGGGCAAGCTGCGCGGCGAAGTCGTGATCGTGCCGGTGCCCAATCCGATCGGCCTGAACCAGCACCTGCTCGGTCATCTGATGGGGCGCTTCGAAACCGGCACGGCGGATAACTTCAACCGCAATTTCCACGACCTCGCGGCGCTCGTGCAACCGGACATCGAGTCGCGTCTGACCGACGACATCGACGCGAACCGCACGGCCATCCGCGAGGCAATGCGCGACGCGCTCGACGCGCAACAGCCCACCACCGAACTCGCGTCGCAACGCCTCGCGCTGCAAAAGCTCTCGTACGACGCCGACGTCGTGCTCGATCTGCACTGCGACTGGGAAGCCGCGATGCATCTGTACACGAACCCCGATCTGTGGCCCGATGTCGAGCCGCTCGCGCGCTATCTCGACGCGAAGGCGTCGCTGCTCGCGCTCAACTCGGTCGGCAATCCGTTCGATGAAATCCACAGCTTCTGCTGGTCGGATCTGCGCGGCCGTTTCGGCGAGCGCTTCCCGATTCCGAACGGTTCGATCTCGGTCACGATCGAGCTGCGCGGCCAGCGCGAAGTGTCGTATGAGTACGCGGAGCACGACGCGCAGGCGATCGTCGAGTACCTGACCTCGCGCGGCGTGATCGATGGCGAGCCCGCCCCGCTGCCGCCGCTCGAATTCGCCGCGACGCCGCTCGCGGGCGCCGAGCCGCTCGTCGCGCCGATCAGCGGCGTGCTCGTGTACCGCTGCGAAGTCGGCACCTGGGTCGACGTGGGCCACGAAATCGCCGATATCATCGATCCGTTGACGGACCGCGTCGTCACGGTCAAGAACAGTGTGGCCGGCGTGCTGTACGCGCGGCATCTCGCGCGCTTCGCGACGGCCGGGCTCGAGTTCGCGCGCATTGCCGGCGCGAAGGCGTTCAGAAGCGGCTCGCTGTTGAGCAACTGACGCGTGCGGCGTGCGCGCGGTCGATTCACGCGGTTTCAACGCCTTGTTTGAAGCCAGCCGCGCAGACACGCCATAACCGCAGCCATTGACTGAAAAAAGCGGATCGCCCGCCAACCCGGCGGGCGATCCGCTTTTTTGCTTCCGCGCACCTGAGCGCGAGGCGCTAAGCCCAGCCTCCTCACCGTCACGCGAGCAACGAATCGATGAACGCGCATCGTTGCATGCGCCCCCGCCTCGCGAACTCCCCTCGTTACTCACACGCTTCATCCACATTCGCGCGAAAACCGATGAAGCCGTTGCCTTGCGCAAACCCGGCTCACCGCGCCAGTCGTTGTCGCGCCGATGCGACACAGCGTAAAAAAATCTTTGCTGTCATATGGCTTACTCAGCGTTCCCTTAAATTGCCGCCCATCGCGCGACTTTGCCGCAGAGCAGCGCGCCGCGATCGCCCAATTTCTAACCGGAGAAGGTTTTGAACAAAAAGATTTTGACCGCCGCTACGTTTGCCGTCTTCGCCAACGCCGCTCACGCGCAAAGCAGCGTCACGCTGTATGGCTTGATCGATGCGGGTATCAGCTACGTCAACAACTCGAAGACGTCCACCGGCCACAGCAGCCTCACCAAGTTCGACGACGGCGTCTCGCAAGGCAGCCGTTGGGGCCTGCGTGGCACCGAAGATCTCGGTAACGGCCTGAAAGCGCTGTTCGTATTGGAGAACGGCTTCAGCAGCGCAAACGGCACGGCCGGCCAGGGCGGCGCGATGTTCGGCCGCCAGGCATTCGTCGGTCTCTCGCAGAACAACGTCGGCTCGCTGACGTTCGGCCGCCAGTACTCGTTCTCGACCGACTACATCGGCTCCAACTACTCGACCGGCGGCAACACCGTCGCGGGTAACTACGCTTACCACATCAACGACGTCGACCAGCTCACGTCGAGCCGCATCAACAACTCGGTCAAGTTCAGCAGCGCGAACTTCGCGGGCCTGACCTTCGGCGCGATGTACGGCTTCTCGAACACGGCGGGCGGCTTTGCCGGCACGCCGGGCACGGGCACGACCGCCGCACCGGTCGCAGGTTCGTCGCGCGCTTACAGCTTCGGCGCGAACTACGCCAACGGCCCGTTCGGCCTCGGCGTGGCGTACACGGACATCCGCTATCCGGGTCAGGCGTCGCCGTCGTTCTCGACTTCGCTGGCTAACGTGACCTTCCCGACGATCGGCACCGGTCAGATCCAGGATCTGCGCACGGTCGGCGTTGGCGGCCGTTACACGGTCGGCCCGGCGACGCTGTGGGCGCTCTACACGAACACGCGCCTCGCACCGGTCTCGGGCGAGTCGACGACGTTCGCCGCCTATGAAGCAGGCGCGAAGTACGCGGTCACGCCGGCCATCACGGCGGGCGCAGGCTACACGTACATGCACCTGAGCGGCGCGAACACGGGTCACTGGAACCAGGTGAACCTGAGCGGCGACTATGCGCTCTCCAAGCGCACCGACGTGTACGTGCTCGGCATCTACCAGATCGCGTCGGGCCACAATGGCACGCAAGACCTGCAGGCACAGATCGGTTCGAGCACGAGCTACTTCAGCACGTCGGGCGTCGGAGCGGACAACCAGCTCGCGTTCCGCATCGGTATGCGTCACAAGTTCTAAGCGGATCGGTGCTCGAGGGGAATACGCGCGATCGCGCGTGTTTCCTGCCGGGATGCTTTGATGGCAAACGCCCCTGCGTGGGGCGTTTTTCTTTTGCCGTGCGATATGGGCTCCGCGTTCAATCGAGCAATGCGGGATTATCGATCGCACCGATCAGCAGTTCGACGAACGCCTGCATCACACGCGGCAGCGTGCGGCCCGCCATCGTCTGCACCTGCAACGTGCGTTGATGAAGCTCGGGATTACTGATCGGTATCGCGGCGAGTCCATCCGCTTCGAGCCGCCCGCGCACGGTCAGCAAGCCGGTGATCGTGACCGCATCGGTCCGCTGCACGAAGCTGTGCAGCGCCGCATGATAGTTGCTGACGAACACCGGATCGAACAC
Organism: Paraburkholderia susongensis; assembly: GCF_900177725.1. Lineage (GTDB taxonomy): Bacteria > Pseudomonadota > Gammaproteobacteria > Burkholderiales > Burkholderiaceae > Paraburkholderia > Paraburkholderia susongensis. The sequence goes on from NZ_FXAT01000010.1 coordinate 188,363, forward strand.
GAGACCTTCGAGACTGCACGCGATGTCGAATAGCTGACGGATCGTCACGCCCTGCCCGTTGATCGCGAGCGGCCACGGCAGCAGGTCCGCGAGCGCGACGCAATCGCGCGTGCCGAGCGGATGACCGCGCCGCACCAGCGCGAAAATCGGCGCGCGCTGCGAATGCACCACGTTGATGTCCTGCTCGGGCGCCATGCTGAAGCACACGGCGATATCGGCGGTGCCGTCGCGCACGCGCTGTGTCGCGACCGACGGCGCGGACACGTCGAGCTGAAAGTGCGTGGCCGGATGCGTCTTCAGAAAACGCGCGAAAACCTGCGGCAGAAAATGCGGCGCGACGCCTTCCGAACTTGCGACGCGAATCGTCGCGCGGCCGCCGTTGCTCAAGCCGCGAATCTCCTCGGTTACGCGCTCCGCGTCCAGCAGGCTGCGCCGCGCGTAGTCGGCGAGCAACCGCCCCGCGTCGCTCAGGACCATGCCGCGCGGACGCCGCTCGAAGAGCGCGGTGCCGACCTCCTCTTCCAGTTTTGCGATCTGCCTGCTCAGTGCGGACACCGCGACATACAGATTCCCCGACGCCTTGCTGAGCGAACCGCTGCGCGCCACTTCGAGAAAATAGCGCAGTGCGGTGTTATCCATCTGGGCCATGACCATTCCGCTTTGCCGTTTCGGCAACGATATCTGCCAAATATTGTAATTGTCCATAAATATCGTCCACGCCAGGATCACGGCAAGGCGTCGACTCCAGTGCCCGCGCCGCCGATGCGACACAGCCTGCGCCCCCCACGCCGCCAGAGGACTTCGTCATGAGCTTTGACTCCGCCACCACGGCCGACGCGATCGACCCGCCCGCATCGCGCGCGCATCTGTCGCGCCTGATCCTCGCGACTTCGATCGGCAATGCGCTCGAGTTCTACGACCTCGTCGTGTACGGCTACTTCGCGTCCGTGCTGTCGCGCACCTTCTTTCCGGCACACGACCGCACCGTGTCGCTGCTGCTCACGCTCGGCACCTTCGCGCTCTCGTATCTCGCGCGGCCGGTCGGCGCGCTCGCGCTCGGCTCGTTCAGCGACCGCAAGGGCCGCAAGGCCTCGCTCACGCTCTCCATCGCGATGATGACGCTCGGCACCACCATGATCGCGCTGATGCCGTCCTATGCCGCGATCGGCGTGCTCGCACCGATCGGCGTGTTCGCTTCGCGGCTCCTGCAAGGCTTTTCGGCCGGCGGCGAATTCGGCAGCTCGACCGCGTTTCTGATCGAGCATGCGCCGCAGCGCAAAGGCTTCATGGCAAGCTGGCAGTTCTCGAGCCAGGGCGCGAGCACGCTGCTCGCCTCGTTGTTCGGCGCGGTGCTCACCAGCATGCTCACGCAATCGCAACTCGAAGAGTGGGGCTGGCGCATTCCGTTCCTGTTCGGCATGCTGATCGGCCCGGTCGGACTCTACATTCGCCGCCGTATCGACGAAACGCCGGAATTCGAGCGCGCGGAGAAATCTCCGGCGCCGGTGCGCGAATTGCTCGCCACGCAGAAGGAGTCCGTGCTCGTCTCGATCGGCGCGCTCGTGCTCACCACGACGGCCAATTACATGCTGCTCTACATGCCGACGTACGCGGCGCGGCAACTCGGGCTCTCGCCGTCGTCCGGCTTCATCGCGACGCTGCTCGCGGGTCTCATCATGATGGTCGTCACGCCGGTCGTCGGTCATCTGTCCGACAAGATAGGCCGCGTGCGCATCATGCTCTGCGCCGGTGTGCTGTTCTTCGCGACGGTCTATCCGGCGTTCATGCTGATGAACGCGCATCCTTCGCTCGCGTCGCTTCTGATCGCGGTCGTGTGGGTCGCGCTGCTGAAGGCCACCTACTTCGCGCCGATTCCTGCGCTGATGTCCGAGCTGTTCCCGACCCGCACGCGCACGACCGGCATGGCGCTCGGCTACAACATCGGCACCACCGTGTTCGGCGGCTTCACGCCGCTCGCCGTCGCCGCGCTGATCGCGGCGACCGGCAATAATCTCGCGCCCGGCCTTTATCTGATGTTCGCGGCCGTCCTCAGCCTTTTCGCCGTGACGTGGGCTCGCGTGCGCCTGCACGCACGCTAGACCCGCGCGGCGCGTCGAACCGACAGGACCTTATCCATGCAAGACCGTTTGCAACAAGCCGTGCAATTCGCGGTGGAACATGAATCGCTTTGGGACCGCCACGTGGGTGGCGCGTGGGGCGTGCACGTGAACGACCCGCCGCCGTGGAACCGGCTGCTCGGTCCCGTGCACGATCGCGGCCCGGTGTCCGGTGCGATTGCGCTCGATGGCCGCGTGCTGACCACATGGGGCGAACCCGATCGCGCCGACCTGACCTTCAGCGTCGCGAAGATGTATCTCGCGTTGCTCGCCGGCGTCGCGCACGATCGCGGCCTGCTGCCCGACGTCGACGAACCGGTGCGCGTGCGCGTGCCCGGCATCGGTTTCGACGACGAACACAATGCGCCGATCACGTGGGCACATCTGCTGCAACAGACGAGCGAATGGCGCGGCACGTATTTCGGTTTGTCGGATCAGGCCGACCACTATCGCGCGGTCAACTTCGCCGCGCCGCCCGATGGCAGGAAGGGCGACCCGCGGCCGCTGCAACGTCCCGGCACATACTGGGAATACAACGACGTACGCATCAACCAGTTCTCGCTCGCGCTGCTCCATCTGTTCCGGCAACCGCTGCCCGAGGTGTTTCGCGAAGCGATCATGCGCCCTGCCGGCGCCGGCGAAAACTGGCAATGGGTCGGCTACGACAACGCGTGGGTCGAGATCGACGGGCGGCGCATGCAGTCGGTGCCGGGTGGCACGCATTGGGGCGGCGGCATGTCGGTGAGCGCGAACGATCAACTGAAGGTCGCGCAGATGCTGCTCAACGACGGCGTGGTGAATGGGCGGCGCGTGCTGTCGTCGGAGTGGATCGCGCGCATGCGCACGCCGTGCGGCATCGCGCCGTTCTATGGCTATCTCGTCTGGCTCAACACGGACCGCAAGGTGTTTCCGAGCGTGCCCGAGTCGAGCTATTTCGGTGTCGGCGCGGGCAGCTCGTTTACGTGGATCGAGCCCGAGCGGCGCATGACGGTGGTGGTGCGCTGGCTCAATCCCGCCGCCGCCAACGAGTTCTTCGGGCTCGTGCTCGATGCGGTGGACAGCACGATCCGGTAGCGCTCGAGCCCGCCACCCGGTCAGGGCTCGACGATAAACGCCGGCATCGCCACCGGCAACGTACGCGCCTGCTCGCGCAAATCACCCGAGGCCGACGACGCGTTGCATCGTGTCGCCCGCGCGGTCGGATCGTTACAGCGCGTCAGTGCGAGTGCCGCGGCACCGCCGCGCCGCGGCAACCGACGAGGAAGTCGAGGTCGCAGCCTTGATCGGCCTGCAACACGTGATCGATATAGAGGCGCCGGTAGCCGCCGCCCTCCGGCGGCTGCGGCGGCACGTGCCGCGCGAGACGGCGCGCGAGCTCCGCGTCGCTGATGTCGAGGTGCAGCGTGCCCGCATCGCAATCGAGTTCGATCCAGTCGCCGTCCTGCACGGCGGCGAGCGGGCCACCCGCCGCCGCTTCCGGCGTCACGTGCAACACCACCGTGCCGTACGCGGTGCCGCTCATCCGCGCATCGGAAATGCGCACCATGTCCTTCACGCCCTGCCTCAGCAGTTTCGGCGGCAAGCCCATGTTGCCCACTTCGGCCATGCCCGGATAACCCTTGGGGCCGCAGTTCTTCATGACGAGCACCGAGTTCGCATCGACGTCGAGCGTTTCGTCGACGATGCGCACCTTGTAGTGTTCGAGGTTCTCGAACACGACCGCGCGCCCGCGATGCTTGAGCAATCCGGGCGTCGCCGCCGACGGCTTGAGTACCGCTCCGCGCGGCGCGAGATTGCCGCGCAGTACGCGAATGCCGCCATCGGCAACGAGCGGTTTGTCGAGCGGACGGATCACTTCGTCGTTAGTGTTGGGGGCATCCTTCACGTTGTCCCACAGCGATTTGCCGTTGACCGTCAACGCGCCAGGGTGGGGCAGCAGATCCGCTTCGCCGAGCCGGCGCAGCACCGCGGGCAAGCCGCCCGCGTAATAGAACTCCTCCATCAGGAAGCGGCCCGACGGCATCAGGTCGACGATGGTCGGCGTATCACGGCCGATGCGCACCCAGTCGTCGAGTTCGAGTTCGACGCCGATGCGCCCCGCGATCGCCTTCAGATGAATCACCGCATTGGTCGAACCGCCGATCGCGGCGTTGACGCGAATCGCGTTCATGAACGCTTCGCGCGTCAGGATCTTCGACAGCTTGAGGTCTTCCCGCGCCATCTCGACGATACGGATTCCTGACATATGCGCGAGCACGTAACGGCGCGAGTCGACGGCCGGAATCGCCGCGTTGTGCGGCAGCGACGTGCCGAGCGCTTCGGCCATGCAGGCCATCGTCGACGCGGTGCCCATCGTGTTGCAGGTGCCCGCCGAGCGCGACATGCCCGCTTCGGCCGAGAGGAACTGGTGCAGATCGATCTCGCCCGCCTTCAACGATTCGTGCAACTGCCATACTGCCGTGCCCGAGCCGATGTTCCTGCCGTCGAGCTTGCCGTTGAGCATGGGTCCGCCGGTGACGACGATCGCCGGCACGTCGCAGCTTGCCGCGCCCATCAGCAATGCGGGAGTCGTCTTGTCGCAGCCGGTGAGCAGCACGACCGCGTCGATCGGGTTGCCGCGGATCGCCTCCTCGACGTCCATCGCCGCGAGATTGCGCGTGAGCATCGCGGTCGGACGCAGATTCGATTCGCCGTTCGAAAACACCGGAAACTCGACCGGGAAGCCGCCCGCTTCGTAGACGCCGCGTTTGACGTGCTCGGCGAGCTTGCGAAAGTGCGCATTGCACGGCGTCAATTCCGACCACGTGTTGCAGATGCCGATCACCGGGCGGCCATCGAATTCGTGGTCGGGAATGCCCTGATTCTTCATCCAGCTTCGATACATGAAGCCGTTCTTGTCAGCCGTGCCGAACCATTCAGCTGAGCGCAATTTCCGTTTTTTTTCCGACATGCTATGTCCTTGATGCATGTGCCGGGACACCACACCGGCCAGTTTGACCGAACCGGCGCGGCGCGACCGGCACTACGACGGAAGGCTGTCGCTCAGGCTCTGAGGATGGTGAAGTGTACGGAGCGACTTGATATCTTTCCAATTATATTTTAGGCGATATTGATATCAGTTTTGGTATTCAGTGGGTGGCGAGCGTGACGGCGGGCCCGTGCGCTTCGTTGATCGCCCGAGGCACGGGCGGGCTGCGGGCCGTCGGTATGTTGGCGTGGCGTGCGCGGCTCCAACCTGGCGATGTCGGCCCGGATTGCATCGCTATCGTCCTTTTGAAGGTGCGCATGAGCCGGATGCCGGCGACTCGTCGCACGGCGCTTCGCTTGCAAAGACCTCGATTTGCTCTGGTTCGATCGCAGCCTGAAGGCCGAAGCCCGGGTTCGCATAACGCTCGAACAAGGCAAGTAGCTCCGGACGCAAACCATCACCGCGTTGCGCCGCGAGAGCATGAAGCGACAAAAAAGGCAGCATGATTCGACTCCACTCGATGAAGGCCAGCGCGCGCGCAATGACAGTCGAATGGGTGGCGGCACGGCCACCCGTTCGCATCGGCGACGCGCGGGCAGCCGGACTCACACCGTCCTGATGAGCCCCAGTTGAGAGAGCGCGGTGACGCCATCGTCGAGGCCGATTTCTTCGACGATCCTGCCGTTCTTCAAACGCAGGACCGTGGTGCCGCCGAAATGCATCTTGCGGCCGCTCGCCTCGGGCAGCGATCCGGCGAGAAAGTCGCTGAAGGCCGGCCCCGAATGCGTTCCGCCGCCTTCCCATTGACCGACGACGTAGTCGCCTTGCGCGATGAGATCGGCAACGCCCCAGAAGTTGAGGTCCGGAAAGGCCGCGCGGAAATCGCTCATAAACGCCTTGATGTCCGCATGGCCGCGCCGCGGTTCGTGCAGCGAGTACTTGAGCAGCATGTCCGACGCGGCGATCTCGTCGACGATGCCGAGATCGCACTTCTCGCCCCAGAAGCTCGTGAACCAGCGACCTACGATCGCCTTGTTGTCATCCTCAATCGACATGTTCGACTCCTTGCTAAGTTCGGTTAGCAGCGCAGTGGAATTGCCGCGCCTGGAGTGAACGATATGAGTCTGCAGATGTGCCCGCCATCCGCTTCTTGCGATGAAATTCGTGGCGGCGTGTTCGGCCGTGCCGTGCCGTCGCGTGATCGCGAGCGACGGCCGCCAACCTACATCGCCGCGCGGCCCTCTCCCACCCCAAGGCCGAGGACGCTCTGCACTGCTTCGATTCGCGAACTCACGTTGAGCTTCTCGAAGATATTCCTCAAGTGCCATTTGACGGTTTCGGGCGCCAGCTTCAACGACCGCCCGATTTCCTTGTTCGAAAGCCCGAGCGCGACGCAGTTGACGATCTCCAGTTCCCGCACGCTCAGGATATTCGACGATGTCGTCATCACCCTGATCGATCTCGTGGAGACGGATCGGGAACCATCGAGTTCATGGAACGCTGCGAGCAATCTGCGGGCATAGGCCGACTCCGCGTTAGCGGCGTCGCTCGGGACCCGGCAAAAACGATGCAATAGCTCGCGTACCGGCCGCCCCTCGTCGACAAAGCTATTCACCATGCCTATCGTCCCGCCGATGCGCAGCGCGCGACGGAGTGCGGAGAGTGCATTGCCGGCGTCCTCACATTGCTCGAACGCACGGGCAAGCAGCAACGAAACGAGCGCCTCGGAAGTACGCCAACCCAGCGCGGCCACAGTGCCGAGCAGGCGCTCGAGAATCGCGACGGCCTCGCCTGCGCGGTTCTCGGCCATCAGAACCCGCGCCTGCAGCACGCAATAGCTTGTCCACGTCTCCACCGCGGATCCCTGCCGTCCTTCGCATAGCGCCGGCACGTTTGCGCTCAGTTCGTCGGCGATCTGCCTTGCCCGCGCCACGTTGCCGTCGTCGATCAGCAAGCGCACCGTTTCGGTATCGCACGCCAGCTTCAGACGCAACCACTGCCGCCTGATGGCGACCTGGCGGCCATCTTCGAGCACGGCCAGCGCCGAGCCCATCTCACCGTCACGCGACAGCAGGCGTGCCGCGGAGAGCACATGCCGCACGAGCGCTCCCGACGGAGTGGTCTCCAGCGCAGCGGTCGTGCGGCCCGCGATCATGTTACGCGCCTTGTCCAGTTCGTTGCATTCGTAGTAAATGGAGGCAAGGCAACTCGTCAGGTCCGCCTTGCCGAGCGACGATGCACCCAATGCGTTTTCGGCGCGCAGCATGATCGCTTCGAACAATCGTCTCGCCTCAGGCAACTCGCCGCGTACCATTGCGCTCAGACCGTATACCCCGTCACGCAGCATGTTCGAGTACTCCGACTTGATGCTGGCTTCCGCGCAGTTTCCAACGCGATTCCAGAGCTCAAGTATCTGATCGAATCTGCCCCGGTGCATCAGCCCGAAGAATTGGGCCGATTGCGCGTAACGCCTGGCCCACGGCGCGACCGAAACGCCCGACACGTCCGCGGCCCGGCCGAGTTCGAGCGCACGTTCGCTGTCGTCCGAGACACTGGCGATCAGCGCACCGACCGCGTTGATCTCCGCCAATACCGCCTCGTCGATCACACCGCCCGCTTCGCGGCACACCCGCTCGAATTCGTCGACGACGGCGCCAATCTCTCTCGACGCCCGGGCCGTTTGAAGCGAGAACGCAAGCGCCCATGCTTTCGCGATGCGCAACCGCAGCCGTCCCTGAACGGCATCGGGCGGCAGCTTCCCGATCCAGCCCAGCAGGGTGTACGGGTCGCCGCGCTCGAGCATGTCGATCGCGCAGTTCTCGACCCACTGCGTGGCCAGGTCGAGATCGCCGGCGGCCAGAGCATGCCGGACCGCCTCGGGCCACAAACGCTCTGCCGCAAACCACCGGCATGCGCGGCGATGCAGTACCGGAACCTCCTGCGGCTTCTGGCGCACGAGACGCCGCCGAAGCGCATCGGACAACAGTGCATGATAGCGATACCAGTCCTGCCTTTCGTCGAGCGCCTGGATGAACACGTTATGCTGTTCGAGCCAGTCGAGCTTCTCTCCGCTTTCCCCGCCCCTGCCCATGATCGCATCGCATACGCCGGGGCCGAGCCGTTCGAGAATCGACGTGTGCAGCAGGAACTTCAGCATGACGGGCGGCAAATGCGCGAGCACCGTGTCGTTCAGATAGCGGTCGATCCCCGAACTGGGACCCGCGAGATTACTGGCGAGCCGCGCCGCATCGCCCACCCGGTCCAATGCAAGCGAAGCGAGCTGCAAACCCGCCACCCATCCTTCGGTCGCCTCGTTCAGCAACTCGACGCTGTCCCGGTCGAGCGGCGCAGTGCCGGCCCGGTCGAAAAACGACTGTGCGTCGTCGATCGAAAAGCGCAGATCGTCGGCATTGATGCGCATGAGCTTCTCCGGCGCCCGAAGCTGCGCAAGCGCCAACGCAGGTTCGGCCCGCGCGCCCAGCAGGACGTGCATGTTCTCGGGCGCGTAGCGCAGCAGACGAGACACCACGGCGAGAACCGGCTTCGCGCTCAGGCGATCGACGTCGTCCAGGACAAGGAAAACGTTGCGGCCACACCCGGCGATCCCATTTAATAGTACGGAAATGACCGTTCGGATAGGAGTCAGCGAATCGTTGTTCAGAAGTTGCTGGGCTTGCCCCGCGATGTCTTCCGATGCGCGAGAAAATGCCGCCACCAGATACGCGCCGACCTGTTGCGGATCATCGTCTTCTGCGTCGAGACTGAGCCACGCAACCGGCTGATTTTTCGCCGACAGCGCCTCACTCCATCCGGCAAGCAGCGTCGTCTTGCCAAAACCCGCGGGCGCGGTCACGACGACGATGCTGTGCGGCCGCTGCGCATCGATTCGTTTCAGCAACGCAAGCCGCTGCACGCAGCCAGGCGGAAGACGTGGTGCGATCATTTTGGTCTGGATCAGCGACACGCTCCATTCACGACCCGTACTGCCTGAAGATGCTTCCATATGATTCTTTACCCTGCCTGCCGAAATAACTCTCCATCCCACCGAACCACCCCTCGCAGGCGGCTCTCATTGTCTCCATGGGCGTGTTTTTATGTATACGTTAAATTTATTCGATTCTCAACACGAATCGCCGGTTATCTTAACCGCCACGGATGACCGCTATGACTCAGTCGCGTCAACCATTCGGCGAGCTTTTATCGCATGACGTCCCCAACACCAGGGATGAATTTACTCATGAAAGGAATGGAGGCGGCGCTAACGCACGTATTCCGCCTATATAGCGGCGGATCTGCGCGCCAACGCAAACGAAGCGGGAACATGAACGGATCAGGGAATTGAATCGAGAAAAATCGCGAGTTGCGGAAGATTGTTCCGATATTCACATCGTGGCCGATGACCTGCTGGTATCTTCGAATCCGAATTCGAATCCGAATCAGTATCAACGCCTACATTCATTACCCACTAGCGTTTAACCCGATTGAACGGCATCCGCCGGCGCGCATTTCGAATATGGCACATTGTTTTGGTGTGCATATGACGTCAGTGTCAGAGATTAAAAGCAGCCGATGCTGATGATTGTTCGCCATACGCGAATCGAAGGCACCTGGCGATTGTCCAGATCGAGATAGCGACAGCCGCGCACATAGTGCTCAACGACCTGGCCATAACAGGCCCAGCTCCGGAGCGGACGCGCGGAAAACACCTCCTCGTCCGAATCCTGAGCCGAGACTGGAACTGCTCTAGGCCACAGGTATGAGCCGGGCGTTCTGCTCGACATCGTCTTCCTGCGCAGCACACGCCGTTGCCTCCCCTTGCGCGCCGATCACGGCAACCTCGTCGAGCCTGTACCCGTGCGTATAGACGGTACTCAGACGCACGCCGTTCTCAGGGTTCAAGGCGAGCTTTCGCCGAAGCCGGTAGATATGAGTATCGACTGTGCGAGAGGTGCTATCCAGTTCTCTCCCCCACGCGAGTTTCGCCAGCAGATCTCTGGAAACCGCTTGACCGGCATTGGCAAAGAGGAACGCAGCAACGTCGAATTCCTTCGCGGTCAACTCTATCGTCTTGCCATGCAGCGTGACGTTGCGCCGAGCCGTATCGAAAGCATAAGGCCCAACGGCGATCGCATTTTCGATCTTTTCATTGCGGCTGGTACGGCGCATTAACGCACTGACCCGGACAGCCAGCTCGATCGCGCGAAACGGCTTGACGATGTACTCGTCCGCGCCGGCTTCGAGCGCCCGCACGATGTCCACTTCCAGCACCTTGCTCGTGAGGAACAGCACCGCGGGTTCACGGCCCAGATTGCTGCGTATCCAGTGCAGAACTTCGAATCCTGTTATTCCCGATAATTGCCAGTCGAGCACCACGAGATCCACTTCATTGGTCTTGAGAAAGCGTATTGCACTCTCACCGGAACCGGCCTTGTTTATTCTGTACCCTGACTGCTGCATGGTCTTTTCGACAGCCGCAGCTTGCGCAGGATCGTCTTCCACCAACAGGATATTCATCTATCACCTCTTCCTTTCGAACCAACCGACCGGCGAATTCGGCACCCGAAACGGAACGGATGAAGTACGCGATCTCAACCGCAGTGATGCGAATTGCCAGGTCAGACAGGTGCGAACAATCCTTGTGGAACGCTTACACGGCGAGTGACCAGGCTTGCGCCCTCACCAGCCGCCGTCGTCTGCGTCGATTTGTGAACTGCGGAAAATTAAGATAGACGAGTGTCACTCGGCAACATAGCCCCCCATATGGGGGGGTGCGATGCGTCATTGGGGTTGATCGCCGTCCCTCACTGCGATCCGTTACATCAGCCCTCGCGCCATCAGGGCATACGTTCAGCGCATACCGAGTCGGTCTGCCGAATAAGGAACGGGTGTATCAGGTAGATTGCGAGGGGCTCTTCTGGAGCCAGAAGACGTGTTATTCGAAGGCGCGTGAAATCTGCGGCAAAGGGCCCGCGAGCGCAATTCAGGAGATCGCGCCGCTTGCCGCCGCGGGCAGTCAACGCGATGCGTGTGCGATTCACATGAGCAGCAGCACGGCAACCCAGCCGGATTGTGTTTTCGCTGCCCGCAGCGGCACGTTACTCAGCACACCTATTGCCCGCTGGCATGCGCCCTGAGAAACGCCACGTACCCGTTCTGCGTCTTGATGATCTTGTCGGCACATTCGTCGTAGTCCGAGCCTTTCTCGCTATCTTGACCATACATGCCGCGACACTGTGCGAAGAGCGTGAGCGTCGCGCCGCCCGTGCTCTTTGCGGCGCGGGTTGCCGAGAAAGCCGCCTTGCCTGAATCGTCGGGTACGTCGGTGTCGATCGCGACCGCATCGGCGTGCGTCACGCGCATGTCGGAATGCTGCTCGATATAGCGCTTCGTCAGCGCCCAGGCGGCATCGCAATTCTCCGGCGCGCAGTCGACCACCGCGTTGCGTTGCGCGGCGGCGAGGTTGGGTTCGCTATGAAGGATTTCCTGCTGGGCATGCTGTGCCTGCTTTTCCGGAGACGAGCAGGCGGCGAGCGCAAACGCAACGAGTGCAAAGGCAGCGATCTTTTTCACGATTAAATTTCCCTGACCATGTTCGAGCGCGATTATAGCCGTGCGGGGAAGGTCCTCGCAGATTTGCCGGTATATTCCTCACTCCTCTTGTGGCATTCATTCGCGTAAAATTCCGCCATGTTCTTCAAGACCGCCGAAACCACCATGTGGCAACTCGTGCAACGCCATACAGGCGCGGTCGGCTATCAACGGGGCGTGAAGGCGGAAGGACTAGCGCGAACGCCCGCGGTGATCGACTGCTCAGGTTGGGTCGCATGGCTTCTGACCGAAGCCATGCAAGCGGAAAACGACGCAGCGCGCCGCCCACTGTTTCGAGCCGACGACATGCGCGCCTTGCATGCCTGGTCGGAGCGCATCATCGAAGAGATCGAGACGCGCACCGCGTTCATTCTCGCCGGGACGGACATAACCGCACACAACCTGCCGCGCTGCGCGACCATCGGGCTGAAAATGAGCACGCCAGCGTGGGCGAATAATCACCCGCGTCCACGCGGCATCACGCACATCGTTCAGATGGTCCGCCGGCCGGCGGATAACGAACCATTCGTTTCGGAGTCCTATGGCGGCTCGGTGGCACCCGGAATCAGCCTCACTCCGCTTGTCGAATGGCTCGCTCGCGTAGAGCCGTATCGGCGTGCAGGCGAGATGTGGGCGGTCGATCCCTTCCGCCTCGCAAGCTCACCGCACACGAGCTGAAAAACGCCAAAACTAAAAGAGCGGCTACGTATTCGCCACCAGCAACTCCTCAGCATTATTGGGCGGCCGCAGCCCATCCGCCCTGCCCTCGAAGTAACGCTGCGTCAGATCGGCCGCCGACACATGCCGTGCCTCGGTAAATCCGGCTTCATGCGCCATCGCCTTGATTTGCTGTGGCGTAAAGAAGCTGATGAAAGGCGTACCGCTCTCGCGCGCGCCTTTTTCCGCCATCTCGAGCCCGGGGCGCACGTCGGGGTCCGCCATGTCGAGCGGCAACAGGAACGTCATCGCGAACGTCGATCCGCGCGCGAGCGCAGCCACTTCGCGCAGTGTGGCCGCGTTCGCCTCTTTCGTCAGATACATGCTGACGCCGGTCGACACGACGATGGCCGGCTTGCTCTCATCGAATCCCGCAACGGCGAGCCGCTGCCGCCAGCTATCGCCCGCTTCGAAGTCGACCGGTACGAAACGCAGCCAGTCCGGCACGCCGAAGCCCAGCTCGATCAGGCGCTGGCGCTTCCATGCCTGCGGCCCCGGCGGATCGACCTCGAACACCGTCAGCCGCGAAGCAAGCTCTGGCCTGCGCTGCGCGAAGCTGTCGAGACCGGCGCCGAGGATCACATACTGGCTGACGCCACGAGCGGCCTGCTCGACGACCAGATCCTCGATAAAGCGCGCACGCGCAACGATCGACGCGCGAAACGGCCGCGTGAATTGCGGGTCCATGTCGCCGCGATCGCGCCAGTCCTCGGCGGGCGCCAGCAGTTGCAGGCCGATTTCATCTTCGAGCACGTGCGGCAGCGCATCGGCGTGCACATGCAGCGCGCGCCACAATGCGACGCGCGCGGCGGTGCTATCGGGTGCTATCCGTGGTTGATCGTTCATGGCTCACTCAATCCTGTTCAATCGTTGCAATTCGCAGCCGAAGCCGCAGGCGAAAACCTATCACCTTTCTCGATGAACTGGAAATCGCAGCCTTCGCAGGCTGAAAGAATACCGGTGCAATGGCGTGCTCGCACGGCCTTGCCGATGCCCGCGACCGCTCACCGCGCGGCGCATTGGCGTTGTCCGTGCCTGCGTTGTATATTTGCCTCCATGTGAGGGCCTAACCGGGATCATTGCCGTGGTCCCTTGCTCCTACCGTTTGTCCATCCATGATGGAGCTCGCCATGAAGATTTATCTTCCCACTGTCACCGCGGTCTTGCTGATTGGCTCCGCAACATCGGCGCTATGTCAGCCGCTCGACAATACCCCCCAAACGGCGCAGCAATGGCGGCAGAAGGTCGTGTCGTCGACATGCATCACCTATGATCCGAACGACTGGCAGTCTTACCCGCTTAACTTCCAGGACGCCAATTCCGTGCATCAGGCGCAACCGGGCGGCATCGACCGATTGCGCCCAAGATGCTGAACGCCGCGGAATCACGCTGACGGAGAGCGCCGCCTTTTGCGAACAATCGGTAAAGGGCGGTGGCGGCGTTTACTCGCCGCTCAGGCCGGATCGCTCGACTCAGCCGCCCCGTACGAAGCGAGCATGCCCGAATAGCGCTTCGGGAGTGGTTGCGCGTACTCGCCGCGCTTACTCGTGCGCAGGCCGTTCGAGACGAGCGCCTCGACTAGCTTGACGGCGACCGTCACGCCGTCGATGACCGGCACGCCCAGCGCTTCGCCAATATCGTGCGCAAGGCCGGCCATGCCCGCGCAGCCGAGTACCAGCACGTCGGCGTCGTCTTCGGCGAGAGCCTTCGCGCACTCGCCGAGGATGGCGTCGAAAACCTTTGACCGTTCCTCCTCGAGCGCGAGCACGGGAATCTCGACTGCCCGTACATTGCGGCAGAAGCGCCGCATTCCATACCGTTCCGCCAGATGCCAGGCCATGCCGCGAGTTCGCGCGAGCGTGGTCACGACGGAGAAGCCCGTGCCCAGCATGCTGGCCGCGTGCATGGCCGCCTCCGCAATGCCGATCACGGGACCGCGCGCCAGTTCCCGGGCCGCCTGCAGTCCCGGATCGCCAAAGCACGCGACGACGTAGCCGTCACATCCGTCTTCTTCGCCCAGCCTGATTTCATCGAGCAGGCCTGGGGTGGACAGCATCTCGTCATAGTGGCTCTCGATGGAAACCGGCCCCGATTCCGGACTTGCAGCGAGGATCCGCGTGTTGGCCGCCGCGACGCGCCGCGCGCATTCGGCCATGGCTTCGGTCATCGTGACGGTGGTATTGGGATTGATGATCTTGATTAGCATGACTATATATTTTGACCGGACTTCCGATCGGATTTTGAAAAATTCAGCACTCGAATTGTGTGGCGGCCTCGAATGAACGGCTAAAACGCCGTGCGCAGACCGATGTCGACGCCTGTCGACGCCGCGCCCGGAATACCCGGAACCGTACCGCCTGTCGTCAGCATCGCGCCATGCCGATTGTCGATCCGCGCATAGGTGAAATACACCAGGGTCCGCTTCGACAGCGCGTAGACGCCGCCTAGCGCAAGCTTCGACACCGCGGGAGAGCCGGGCAGATCGGTGACCACATTGGCGTAGCTGGCATTCAGCGTCAGGAACTGGATCGGCACCGCCACGCCGGCGAGAAATCCGTGGCTGCGGTAGGTGGTGACGGCTTGCTCGTAGTTTTCGCTCAAGCCCTCGCCCATCAGCCGCGCGAAGCCGAAGTCCCAGGAAAGTCCGACGCTGTACGTCGTGACGACTGGCGTAACGCTCGAACCATACAGCACGGCATTCGTGTGCGAATAGGCAAACGAAGCGTTGAGCTGCTTGTTCGAATACCCCGCGCGCCCGGAGATAAAACGCGGCTGCGGAGTCGAGCCGGACGAGTCGTGAAACGCGTATTGGAACTGTCCATAGAATCCGCCGAGATTGCGCGGCAGGAAATACGAAATGGAATTGCTCGAACGGATAAAGCCTAGGTTCGATGCACCCCAGCCCGGCACGAACGGCGCATTGGGCGCGGAGACGCCCGTGCTGCGCACCTGTTGCAACAGGTTGGTGCCGACCCCCGCCGCGCCGAACGGATCGAACAGCGCATCGTTCCAGAAGGTCGGCGTGAAATCGCGGCCGACACGGATTTCGCCGAGATCCCGATCGATATAGCTGATCGTCGAGCGTCGCGTGAACAGCGTGCCGGGCGCGGGGCCACCGCCCGTGTTGGGACTGATGGGAGCTTCGAGCCAGAACGAAACGGCCTTTCCGTCACCCAGATCTTCGGTCCCGGTGAAACCGAACCGGCTCGAATTCAGCGCTGAGTTCGCCATCGTGATCTGCCGCTTGCCCCCATTGACCCAATACGAACTCAGCGACATGTCCAGCACACCGAATAACGTCAGCGCCGTATCGGCGCGCGCTGTCCCGAACGGCAGACAGACGCAGGCTGCTCCCACGACTGCGTTTCCAATCACTCTCCTCACCACGGTCTCCTCCGATGCATGTTTATCAAACTGGAGAGGTGATTCTTGTCCGCCAAAGAAGCGCACACAATTGAAAAGACCGGTGCGTTACATAGCCATCTGGAATATTGGTAGAAACAGCATCTCCGCTCGGCGCACGTTTGCCCTTTCGCGAGCGGATTCATGCCGCAGGTGTGCCGATCAATCGAACGCTCACCGGATAGCGCAGACAAACTCATGCCATCGTTCTCTTCGAGACAGCCGAAAAAAATGCGCTCGTACCGCAAGGCGCGAGCGCATCGATACGAGCGAATCCTTTAGCCAATATTCTTCTTGAAACGCATGATGAAAGATCGCTCGTAGATGCCAGCCTTGGTGAACGGATCATTCTGGTGATAAGCGACCACTTCTTCGCGCGAGTCCGCTTCGATCAGCATGAAGGTTCCCACGTAGGCGTCCCCGCTGTCGCTGGCGCAGACGGGACCGCCCTCTATGATCCTGATCGCTCCACTGTCGAGATAGGCCTGGCGCTCCTCGCGATGCTTGCGGCGAAGATCGAGAGAGCCGGGTGCGTCGAGGCACAAGCGTACGTACAGCATTTTGTTCTCCTTAAGATAATTTCCACGATTTCCGCGATGTTTCGTCTGAACTCTTGCGTCATGACTCGTGCGTCAGCGCGCGTGCCTGATGCACTCGCCGTCCCGGGCCACGACCTGCCCGCGCTTCACGACCAGCTTGCGCACCGGCTGGCGCGCAACCGTTTCGGCAATGCCGGACGCGGCGACGACGAACAGGTCAGCCGCACAGCCGACACTCATGCCGTAATCGGCGCTGCGCATGATCCGCGCGCCGCCGAGGGTGCAGATATCGAAGGCGAGCGCAACTTCATCGTCCCGGCAAAGGCGGTTGCGCAGGCCGATGAACATCGCGCGGCTGAGCATGTCGGCGTCGCCGTAGTGCTTCCACGTATCGCGCACGCCGTCGTTGCCGGAGCCGACGCGGATGCCGGCCTGCGTCAACTGACTGACCGACGGCGCCGCCCAGCCGCTCGGTCCCGTCGTGATGACGGCAATGTCGAGCTCCGCGAGCTGGTCGAGCAGCGGGCCCACGATATGACTGCGCTCGGAGCCGAGGCAGAACGCGTGGCTGATCGTCACTTTCCCGTTCATGCCCAGCGCCCGCACGCGCTCGAAAATCAGCGACAGCGTGAGCGCCCCCATCTCCTCCGGCTCGTGCAGGTGGATGTCGACCGGTCGCCCGAAGGTCTGCGCGAGTCCGAAGATGGCATCGAGATGCCCTTTGGGATCGCGGTCGATCGCATAGGGGTCGAGACCGCCGACCCAGTCGCACCCCATCGCCATCGCCTCGCGCATCAGCTCCAGCGTGCCGGGACGCGACATCAGGCCCGACTGCGGAAACGCGGCGAGCTGAATATCGATCAGATCTTTCCATTCGTCGCGCGCGCTCAGCACACCTTCCAGACAGGTCAGTCCATTCTCGGTGTCGATGTCGACGTGGGTCAGGATGTGCGTGGTACCCTGCGCGAGCGACAACTCGATCTGCCGCGCCGACTGCCGCGCCGCGTCGATCTCCCACTCGCGGCGCATGCGGCGCTCGTAGCGGATCTTGTCGACGAGCGCCGGCCCCGCCGTGTTCTCGTGCCACGGCATGCCGAGCAGCGTCTTGTCCAGATGCGTGTGCGCATCGACGAGACCCGGCAGAACCAGTTCGCCCCGCAGCGACTCGACGGGCGTGCCGCTCGGCGCTTCGAGGTTCGTCCCGATGGCCGCGATCCGTCCGTCGCGCACGATGACATCCTGGATTGGACCGGCGCCGGGCCGGCCGCCACGAATCAGTAGATCAGCGGTCATGGGATGCCGTCGTCAGCTCGCACCCGGCGCTGGGCGCATCCTTGAGGGGCAGAGAGAAGTCCTTGCAGATCCGGCGGATATGGCGTGCCGTGTCGAGAATGTCCTCGATGGTCTCGGCGTAGCCGGGCCGCCGCTCGGCGAAGGTCTCGAAGTCCGGCACCTCGCCCGTCGCCACCCGCCGGTCGCCCTCCTTCACGAGCGCGAGGAAGGCGTCGAACTCCTCCGGGCTCAGGTCGGGATGGGCCGCGCTCCATTCGCTGTCGTGGATGTCGATGCGCATCTTCACCGGCGTGCGCGGCCGGTCGTCGTGCGACATGTCGTTCTCGATCGACAGGTTCAGATCGGGGTTATGCGCCGTCAGGAGCGGCAGGATCGCGGCGAAGTCGACGGAACCGCCGCCGCACGGGCGCGTCTGGTAGCGCACGCCCTCCGGGCCGCTCGCGACCAGCGCATCCTTGATGTGCGTCTGGCGCACATAGGGCGCCACGCGCCGCGCGGCGAACACCGGATGCTCGGTACGCTGCAGCACGTTCGCCGAATCGAACACGATGCCGATCGCATCCGGCCCGACCGCTTCGACGAGCCGCACGATTTCGAACGTCGTCGCTTCCTCATGGGTTTCGATGTTCAGGTGCACGCCGAGGTCGCGCGCGATCGGCGCGAGCTTCTTCAGGAGTTTCTCGGTGGCCGCGAGCTGCTCATGCCAAGCGACATCGGTGCGGAACCGGTCGGTCGAGTACTTGCCGACGAAGGCAGTCTTGTAGTTCGCCATCGCCACCCACAACTCGCGGCATTCGATCGCGGCGCACACCTCCATCATGCGGCGAAAGCCGTGCAGGACGTCGCCGTTGCCGACCTCGCGAACCTCCGGGGTTTCCGGCAGCGCGTAGGGGTTGACCTTGCCCACGCCGGTCTCGAGATACATGCCGAGGGCGTCGGCCCGCGCCCGCACCTCGCGGAGATAGCCGAGGTCGAGACTCGGCGACATGTCGAGCACGGTTCTGAAGAACACGCCCGCCATGCCCAGTTCCCGCGCGCGTTCGAGTATGCCCACCGCGCCCCACTTCCTCGCCTCCGGCATCTTCTTGCCGTCGATTCCTAGTCTCATTTTGACTCCATAGCGAAGGCGGCACCGTTCAGTGCCAGCCGGTTCAGTTTTCGTAGCGCGCGCCGCTCCCGCGCCGCCACGGGATCGGGAATCGGCATCGCGCCGAGCAACGCCTGCGTGTAGGGATGGCGCGGACTGTCGAACACGCTCGCGCGATCACCCGACTCCACCACGCGGCCGTGGTGCAGCACGTAGATGCGTTCGCAGAAATGCCGCACCACCGCGAGGTCGTGCGCGATGAAGAGGATCGTCAGGCCGAGCGCGCGCTGCATGTCCTGCAGCAGATTGATCACCTGCGCCTGCACCGACACGTCCAGCGCGGACACGGGTTCGTCGCAGATCAATAGGCGCGGGCGGATCGCCAGCGCCCGGGCAATGGCGATCCGCTGACGCTGTCCGCCCGAGAACGACTGGGTGTAGCGCGGAAGATCGCGCGCGCCGAGCCCCACCATCTCCAGCGTCTCGACAACGATGTCGCGCCGCTTCGCCGCGCGCTTTTCGATGCCGTGAACGATCAGCCCTTCGCCGACCAGTTGCTCGACATTCATGCGCGGATTGAGGCTCGCGAACGGATCCTGGAAGACCGGCTGGACCTCGCGGCGAAACCGCCTGAGTTCGGCGCGGCCGGCGTCCACGACGTTCATGCCGTCATAGACCACCGAACCGGAATCGGGCATGAGCAGGCGCAGCGCGCAGCGGATCAGCGTGGTCTTGCCGGAACCCGACTCGCCGACGAGGCCGATCGCCTCGCCCGCATCGACAGACAGCGACACGTCGTCAAGCGCGATCGCACGCGCGCGACGCCCGTCCGCAAACGACTTCGACAGATGATTCAGTTCAAACAGCATCCGATGCTCCCCGTTCCTCAGCGTGGTGACAGGCAATCCTGCGCGCCCCGAAGGTGCGCAACGGCGGCACGACGCCGCGGCAGACGTCGGTGGCCGCCGCGCAGCGCGGGTGAAACGCGCATCCCGCCGGCCGCTCGCCGGGTGCGACCGGCGAGCCTTGCACCGCCGCCAGCCGCTCGACGGTGCGGTCCACGCGCGGCACCGCGGCGAGCAAACCTTCGGTGTACGGATGGATCGGCCGCTCGAACAGCGCATCCACCTGCGCGTCCTCGACGATGCGACCCGAGTACATCACCAGTACCCGCTCGGCGAAAGACGCCACCACGCCCATGTCGTGCGTAATCAGCAGCACGGCCAGCTCCCGCCGCGCGGCGACGTCGTCCAGCACGTCGAGCACCTGCTGCGCGATGCGCACATCGAGCGCCGTGGTCGGCTCGTCGGCGATCAGGAGACGCGGCTCGCAAATCAGCGCCATCGCCAGCACCACGCGCTGACGCATGCCGCCGGAAAACTCGTGGACATAGGCCTTCATGCGCCCCTCTGCGTGACTCACGCCGAGTTCCGCAAGCAATCTGACGGCGCGCACGCGCGCCTCCCCACGCGACACCCCTTGCACCACCAGCGCCTCGATCAGTTGCTCGCCGACCGGCATGATCGGATCGAGCGACGTAAAGGCATCCTGGAACGCCATGCCGATCCGTTTGCCCCGCACGCTGCCGAGCTTGCGCTCGGGCAGGCCAAGCACCTCGATGCCGTCGACGAGCACCCGCCCCGCAAGGCGCAGCTTCGGGTTGAGCCGCATCAGCGCGCGCGCGGTGACTGACTTGCCCGAGCCCGATTCGCCGACCAGCGCGACCTTTTCGTTCCGTTTGATCGTGAAGCTCACGCCGTCCACGAGACGCGTCGCCTCGCGCCGCCGAGGCAGATCGACGCTCAGCCCCTCGACCTTCACCAGCGTGTCGCTGTCGACGTCCGACGCACAGCGGGCATCCGTTGCGGGCAAGGTGCCCGCGCGCGGCGAAGCGTTCTCGGTATTCGATTCGATCATGTCAGTTCCCGGCATCATTCGCGGCCTCGCAGACCCGGATCGCGGCGCACCTGCAGGATGTCGCCCAGCAGGCCGAAGCCCACCGCGGCCAGCACGATCGCGACGCCCGGCGCGGCCACCACCCACCATGCATTCGCGACGTACCCCTTCGCATTGGCGATCATCGCCCCCCATTCGGCGCTCGGCGGCTGCGCGCCGACGCCGATGAACGACATCCCCGCCAGCACCAGCACCGCGCCGCCGATATCGCCGGCCCATTTGACGACCAGGATGTCGAGCGAATTGGGCAGCACGTGGCGCGTCATCAGCCGCCAGCGCGAAACGCCCATCGCCTGCGCGCCGACCACGAACTGCGCGGTCATCGTCTGGCGCAGGATCGCGCGCAACAGCCGCGCCGTCACCGGCCAGCCCGTGATGGCCTTGGCGATGATCGCCGATTGCAGGCTCGGCCCGAGCGCCGCGGCGAAACCCAAGGCCACCACGAGCCCGGGCAGCGCCAACCCGATGTCGGTGATACGCATCAGCGTCTCGTCGAGCCAACGTGGCCCCACGGCGGCGAGCGTGGCGATCAGCACGCCGATCAGCGAGTACGCAGTCACGATCAGCATCGCCGACAGCAGCGTCGCCCGCGCGCCGGCAATCACGCGCCACATGACGTCCCGCCCCTGGTCGTCGGTACCGAACCAGTGCGCCGCGCTCGGCGGCATCAGCGCATTGCGGATGTCGGACACATAGACGGAATCCGGCGCCACCATCGGCCCGAACACGGCCATGACGACGAGCAGCGCGACGAGCATGTACACGCCGGTGTCGAAAAAGGATGGCGTCGTGCGCAGCGCGCCACGCGCAATGGACAGGTTCATCGTTTGCTCCCGTGAAGTTGAGCGGCGCGGATGCGTGGATCGACCGCCAGCAGCAACAGATCGACCAGCACGTTGCTGACGCAGACCACGGCGCCGACGAAGAGCACGGCGCCCAGCACGGCATAGGTGTCCTTCTGCTCGACCGCGTTGGACAGATACGCGCCCACGCCCTGCCGGCCGAACACGCTTTCCACCAGTACCGACGAGCCGATCATCATGCCGAGCAGCACACCCGCGAGCGTGACCGTAGGACCGATCGCATTGGGCAGCGCATGCCGCAGCATGATCCGGGCGAACGACGCGCCCTTGGCCCGCACCGGAACGATGAAGTCGCTTTCGAGAATCGCGATGAGCGAGGCGCGCAGGGTCCGGAAGAACTGCGCGGCGAAGAACGCCGCCAATGAGATGGCCGGCAGCACGAGGTGGCGCACGGCGTCGGCGAACGCCGCGAGATCACCGGCGAGCAGCGTATCGACAACGGGCATCTGCGTGCGGACCGGCACGGAGAAGTCGAGACTCTGCTGACCCGAGATCGGCAACAGGCCCCAGCGGCTCGCGAGCACGTATTGCGCGAGCAGTGCCAGCCAGAACGCCGGCATGCCCCCTGCCGCAACGGCGACCACCCGGCAGGCGCGATCGAACGCGCTGTCGCGCCAGGTGGCGGCGGCCACCGCCACCGGCACCGCCAGCAGCAGGCTCAGCAGCAGCGTGACGATCACCAGTTCCAGCGTGCTCGGGAACACCTTCAAGACATCGTCCAGCACCGGCTGCTGCGTGCTGATCGACGTGCCGAGGTCGCCCTGCAGCACGTGCCCGACGAAGCGCCCATACTGGACGGCGAGCGGCGCGTCGAGCCCCATGCGCTGGCGCACCGCCTCCACCTGTGCCGGCGACGCCTCCGGCCCCGCCGCCACCTGCGCCTCGTCGCCCGGAATCGCCTTGGTCATCGCGAACACCAGCGTGACGAGGCCGAGCAGCGTGAGCACGGTCGAGACCAGCCGGCGCGCGGCGAAGAATACGCCCGGCAGCCCTTTCGATTGCGCGCTCATGGCTTGGTCGCCAAACGCAGGTCGGCGGGCGCGAGCGGGAACACCACCTTGTTGACCTGCGGCGTCTGAATCTGCTGCGGCCGGTACATGGCGGGACGGCCGACGGTGTAAAGCGGCATGATGACCGAATCCCGGTCGAGGATCACCTGGACCTGCTTGTACAGATCGCAGCGCTTCGCCGCGTCGGACGAAGCCTTCGCGGCATCGAGCAGCGCGTCCACCTTCGGGTTGGAGTATCCACCGCGGTTAGTGCCCACCGCATCGGAGCGGTAGCCGCGCAGCAGGATCGCGCCCGGGTCGGGGAACTGCGCGAAGTCGTCGAGCAGCATCATCTGCGGGATGGTGTCGAAACGCGCGACGCTGGCGAGATAGGCGGCGAACGAGATCGGCTCGAGCTTGAGCTGAACGCCGATCTCGGCCAGGTTCGATTGCAGCAGCGTCGCTTCCAGGCGCTGCACCTCGACGGTCGGCTGAAAACGCATCGTGAGCTGCAGATTCTTCACGCCGGCCTCGGCCAGCAGCCGCTTCGCCTCGGCGACGTCGCGATGGGCCGCGGGCAGATCGGGGCGGCAGATCATCGTCGAGGGCAGCGGGCCGTTGGCGATCACGCCGGCACCCTGGCGGATCGCGTCGAGGCCACCCTGGTAGTCGTAGGCGAGCCGGATCGCGCGGCGCACGCGCGCGTCGGCCGTCGGGCCCGTGCGCGTGTTGAAAATGATGTTGGTCTGCAGTTCGGGCTTCAGATGCGCGTCCTTGACCCGCCCGCCCTTGTCGAGCAACGCCGCATCGCGGTAGCCCATGCCGAGCACGGCAAGGTCGATGTTGCCGGCGAGCAGCTCGTCGCGCTGGGTGCCGCCTTCGTCGATCCGGCGGAACACGATCTGCTCCGGCCGGCCGGCGACCTTGTTCCAGTAGCCGGGAAACTGCGATACCACGATGTCGGCATTGCGGCGGCCGCTGAAAACATACGGGCCGCTGCCGGCGTCATGCGATTGCAGCCATCCCTGGGCATCGTCGGTGCCCGCGTTCGCGGCCGCGAGTTTCGCCTCGAGGATGTAGACCTTGGAGAGCGCGCCGGGAAACAGCGAGTCAGGTCTGGAAAGGTGGATCGTCAGCGTGCGCGCGTCGGCAACCGTGGTCTTGTCGTAGCCGTCGATCTGCGATGCGATGCCGAGCCCGAGGCGCTTGAGTCTGTCGAGCGTATAGGCGACATCGTTCACAGTGACCGGGGTGCCGTCGTGAAATACGGCGCCCGGGCGCAGCCGCACGTCGATCGACTTCGCGTCTTTCGCAAGCTCGAAGGTCTCGGCCAGTTGACCGACGAGCTTGCCGCTCGAGTCGTAGGTCACGAGCGTATCGTACAAGGTGCTGGCGATGAAGCTCGTCTGCGCATAGTCGGTGCGCATCGGATCGAGCGTGGCGACCACGCCGCCGTTGGCGAAAATCACCGTCCTGCTTCGATCGAACTTCGTCTGGGCTATTGCCTGCGCGGACAACACCAATGCCGCCGCCGCGCCGAGCACGGCAAACGGCCGCCCCCATCGTCCCGTTACTGCCTGTCTCCTGATTTTCATCCATTCCTCTCTGGCCGTGAGCGACATGGACATCGCCACTCGTGCAGAGCAGTGTATGGGCGCTCAAAGCGCGGGGAAACTGAAAATATCGGGGGACGCGATAACCGACTGGAATGGCGAAAACCGTCTAGCCTTCCGCACGAGCGCCGCTGCCGGAAAGCGCGGCCACTTCGCGCAGGCATTCGATGAACATGCGGCAGGCCGGCTTCAGCTCCTTGTCGGCGCGCACGGAAAATCCCACGGCGCCGAGACTGCCGGCCGGTTCGTCGTCCAGCACGCAGAGCAGCCCTGCGTCGACGAACTCGCGCACCGTCGAGCGCGACATCAGGCAAACGCGCGAGGTCTCCATCAGTAGCGTGATATTTGCGAGGATCGACGATGACTCGATGGCGTCGCGCGGGATCGGATAGCCGTGACGCCGCAGGTAGTTGTCCACGGCGGGCCGGGAAGGTGACTCGGGCACGGGCAGGACCCACGGAACATCGCCCAGCTCGGCCGGATCGATCCGGGTGTTCGCCGAAACCCGCGCCGCCCAATGGCGCGTGCCTCCCACGAGACAGAGCCCCTCGTCGAACAGCACTTCGTGCCGCAGCGAATACGCGTGCGAGTGCGGCTGCGGCGGCAGCCGCCCCATTGCCACGTCGATCTCGCCGGATGCAAGCCCGGAGAAAAGCCGCTCGATCTGGTCTTCCCGGATCGTCACGAGCACGTCCGGCACGCGGGATTTCAGCTCGATCAGTGCGAACGGCAGCAGCTTGGCCGAGGCCGACACCGAAGTCCCGACCACCACGTGCCCGCTGGTGCCTTCCTTGTAGGCATTGACCTCGTCGGTCATATCCTGGAAATCGGCCATCATCGACTTCACGCGGCGGCCGAGCAACGCGCCAAGCTCGGTGGGCTGCACACCGCGGCTGGAGCGCTCGAAAAGCGCGCCGCCGAAGTATTGCTCCAGTTCATGGATGATCTTCGAGATGGCGGGCTGCGTGAGCGCCAGTTCATTGGCCGCGCGTTGTAGCGAACCGGTTGCGAGCGCGCGCTCGAATACCATGAACTGATAGAACCGCAGCTTACGGCTAAGGGAGAGCTGAGACCAACGCACGTGGGACATTGCGGCGCCGACGTAAAAGCCTTGGATCATAAGTGGATGCCGCGCTGTAAACGATCCGGGTATGCCCTAGGCATAGTTCCGGACGCCGCGCCAGCCCGCCTCAATGAAGAAACGGCAGCGCGAGAAACAGCTTGATGACGACAGCATTGACAATATCCATGAAGAACGCGCCCGTCATCGGGACGATCAGGAACGCGATATGGGAATGGCCGAACCGGTTCGTAATGGCCTGCATGTTCGCGATCGCGGTGGGCGTCGCGCCGAGCCCGAGTCCGCATTGCGCCGCGCTCAGCACGACCGCGTCGTAGTTGCGGCCCATCATCGGGAACGTCACGAACACGGCGTAGAGCGCCATGAGCAGCGTCTGCGCCGCAAGGATCGTGATGATCGGCACCGCGAGCGCGGCCAGCTCCCACAGGTCGAGCCGCATCAGCGCCATCGCGAGAAAGAGCGCGAGACTCACGTTGCCGACGAGCGCGACCGCATGCTGGTCGAGCTGCACGCGCACGAGTGCGAGCACGTTGTTCAGGATCACGCCGATGAACAGCACGCACACGAACGTCGGCAACTCGAACACGGTTCCGGCGAGCCGGTCGGCGAGCACCTCACCGCCGGCGAGGCAAATGGAAATCAGCGTGAGCGTCGTGATGATCGCGGCGGGCGTGGTGGGTTGCTGAGCCTTGGGTTCTTCGAAGACCAGCGTTTCTTCTACGCGATCCTTGATGCGTCGCATCTCGTCGTCACCGATTCTGCGCATCAGCAGACGTGCGATCGGACCGCCGAGCACACCGCCCATGACGAGCCCGAACGTCGCGCAGCCGATCGCGATCTCGGCCGCCGACTGCACCCCATGATGCTCGGTGAAGACCTGGCTCCATGCGGCGCCCGTGCCGTGACCGCCCGACATCGTGACCGAGCCGCCGAGAATACCGAGGAGCGGATCGACGCCAAGCGCGAAGGCGATCAGAATCCCGACCACGTTTTGCAGAATCAGCAGCCCGCTCACCAGCGCGAGAAAACGAATCAGTACCGGGCCGCCCGCCTTGAGGCTCGAGATGTGCGCGTTCAGGCCGATCGTCGAAAAGAACGCGAGCATGAGCGGTGTCTGCAACGTGGAATCGAACTTGACTTCGGTGTGCGCCGTGACGCGTATCAACAGTACGCATATGGCGACGATAAGACCACCCGCGACCGGCGCCGGAATCGAATAGGTGCGCAGCACGCCGACCCACTGAATGAGCTTTTCGCCGAGCAGCAGCACGAGCGATGTCGCAACCAGCGTTCCGAATACGCTGATATTCATGAAAGGCCTCCGGGCGGGAGCATGACAACGGTTCTATTTCCAGGCGCGACGTCGCGGCAAACTGGACTGGCACCCGGTCGCGCGCCAGAAAACCGTCGCGGGCTTCAACGGCTGCATGGTTCCTGCCGGGCAAGGAAGCGCGCGCAGTCATCCGCCATCTTAGCCAATCCTCCCGCGCACAGGATGAATTTCCTCGGCTCGACACAATCCGCACATGACATCGCGGCGCTGCCAGGCTTTGAAGTCTGCTACGCTGCGCCCTTCACCACCCTTGCACTCAACCGATGGAAACCCCTTTCAACGATCGAGGCGTGTCCGTCACGCGCAATGCACTCTCGTCCGCCGGCCAGGTTTTTCCGCTGCGCGATATCGTCGGCGTGCAGGTCGTCACCGTGCACAAGAACAAGGTCGTGCCGCTCGTGATCTCGTTTGCCGGCGTGATCGGCGCGATTGCCGGCGCCATCCTGCACTCGCCTGCGGGCCTCGTGTGCGGGATCATGCTCGTGGTGGTCGGCTGGCTGACCTGGGCGACCCAGGACGTGACGCATCGGCTCATGGTGCAGACGGCCGATGGCGAACGCGAGGCGCTCATGAGCACCGATCGCGAATTCGTCGAGCGTGTCGGCGCGGCCGTGCAGCAGGCAAAGGCAGCGGCCGCGACGGCGGCGAAGGTGTGAAGCCGGGCTTGCCCGCCTCAACACGAATTTGATGAGCGCCGCCGCGGCTTGCGCGTGCCGTCGAGGCACGCGCATTCTCCGCACGAGGCGCACGGAGCGCACGACGTGCACGGTGCATACGGTCGCTCCGCCGGAAAACCAGCGCAACGACCGCAACGCCACTCACTCGATATCGAGCGGACTCACACGCCAGATGTTGCGCGCGTATTCGCCGATCGTGCGGTCCGACGAAAACTGCCCCATTCCCGCGACGTTCTCGATTGCGCTTTCGGCCCATGCGCGCGTGTTCAGGAAACGCGCATCCACCTCGTCTTGCGCCTTCGCAAACGCGGCGTAATCGGCCAGCACCATGTAGTGATCGCCCCAATCGACGAGCGTGTGGAAGATATCCGAGAAGCGCAACGGATCGTCCGGCGAAAAGAAGCCCGAGCGGATCTGATCGAGTGCGGTGCGCACCTGCGCATTCTCCTCGTAGATCTGCCGCGGCCGGTAGCCGCTCGCGCGCAGGCTGTCCACTTCATCCGCGGTATGGCCGAAGATGAAGATGTTCTCGCGCCCCACCGCGTCGCAGATCTCGATGTTCGCGCCGTCCATCGTGCCGATCGTCAACGCGCCGTTGAGCGCGAGCTTCATGTTGCCGGTGCCCGACGCCTCGGTGCCGGCCATCGAAATCTGCTCCGACAGATCCGCGGCCGGAATGATGAGTTCGGCGACGCTCACGCCGTAGTTCGGCACGAACACGACCTTCAGGCGATCGCCGATCAGCGGATCGTGATTGACTTTCTCGCTCACGTCGCCGATCAGCTTGATGATCGTCTTCGCCATCCGGTACGCGGACGCGGCCTTGCCCGCGAACAGCACGACGCGCGGCGCCCAGTCGCGTTCGGGATTCTCGCGAATCTGGTTGTAGCGCACGATCACGTGCAGCACGTTCAGCAGTTGCCGCTTGTATTCGTGAATGCGCTTGACCTGCAGATCGAATAGCGCATCCGGATTGAACTGCAGCTTCGTGTGATGCGCGAGCCGCTGCACGAGCCGCAGCTTGCTTTGCCGCTTCGCTTCGCGAAACGCGTCGATGAACTCGCCGTCCTTGCGCAGATTGCGCAACTGCTCGAGCTCGAACAGATTGCTGCGCCAGTGCGTGCCGATGCGCGAATCGATCAGCGACGACAACGACGGACTCGCCTGCGCGAGCCAGCGGCGCGGCGTGATGCCGTTGGTCACGTTGGTGAAGCGCTCGGGATAGACGCTCGCGAAGTCGGCGAAGATGTCGCGCGTCATCAGTTGCGAATGCAGCTTCGACACGCCGTTCACCTTGTGGCTCGCGACGATCGCCAGATACGCCATGCGCACGCGCCGCTGCCCGTATTCGTCGACGAGCGAGATGCGGCGGATCATCTCGCCGTCGTGACCTCGCTGCTCGCTCACGTGCTTGAGAAACTGCGCGTTGATCTCGAAGATGATCTCGAGGTGCCGCGGCAACAGGCGCGCCAACATTTCGACGTCCCAGGTTTCGAGCGCCTCGGGCATCAGCGTGTGATTCGTGTACGAGAAGATCTGCGTGACGTGTTTCCACGCCTTGTCCCACGGCAGATGATGCACGTCGACGAGCAGGCGCATCAGCTCGGGAATCGCGAGCACCGGGTGCGTGTCGTTCAGATGCACCGCGACTTTCTCGGAGAAGCGCCCGAACGTGCTGTGCGTGCGCTGATAGCGGCGAATCAGGTCCTGCATCGTCGCCGAAACGAAAAAGTACTCCTGGCGCAGCCGCAATTCGCGGCCGGCCGGCGTCGAGTCGTCCGGATAGAGCAGGCGCGAGACGTTCTCCGACATGTTCTTCGTGTCGACCGCGTTGCGGTAGTCGCCGCGATTGAACGCGCCGAGGTCGAGCTCTTCGGTCGCGCGCGCGGACCACAGGCGCAGCGTGTTGGTCGCGTCGGTCGCATAGCCGGGAATCACGGTGTCGTGCGCGGTCGCGTTCACATGCTCGGTGTCGATCCATTCGACCCTGTCGTCGCGCTGCACCGTGCGCCCGCCGAAGTGCACCATGTACTTGATCTCGGGCCGCGGAAACTCCCACGGATTGCCCGCGCGCAGCCAGTAATCGGGCGCCTCGACCTGCTCGCCGTTGACGATCTCCTGGCGAAACATGCCGTATTCGTAGCGGATGCCGTAGCCGAAGCCGGGAATGCCGAGCGTCGCCATCGAGTCGAGAAAGCAGGCCGCGAGCCGGCCGAGGCCGCCATTGCCGAGCGCGGCGTCGGGCTCGATCTCGATCAGCGAATCCATGTCGACGCCGAGGCTCGCGAGCGCCTCCTTCATCTGGTCGTGAATGCCGAGGGCAAGCAGCGCGTTCGTAAAGGTTCTGCCGATCAGGAACTCCATCGACAGGTAGTAGACCCGCTTCACGTCCTGCTCGTATTGCAGGCGGGTGGTTTTCATCCAGCGCGCGACGAGCCGGTCGCGCACGGTGAGCGCGGCTGCGTGCAGCCAGTCATGCGGATGTGCAGTGACGGCGTCCTTGCCGACACCGTACATCATGCGATTCGAAATTGAGCGCCGTAGCGCGTCGACGGTACTGTTCAGCTGGTCGAATTCCAGATCGACGGCTGTCATCGAGGCCTCCGGGGAAAGTCGATGTGGCATACGCGAACCGCACAGTTGACGGACGGGAGGCGCGTGCCTGTCGGGCGGATTAAGAAACAGAGTAGGACATTTTACGGGTCGCGCACACTGGGTCGCGCGAGCGGACTCCGACGCACGCGCCGTGCCCGATGGTGCGGGCCGATACCGCGTGCCCGCCGTGTGCCCACTGCGCGCCTTGTGCCCGGGTGCGGTGCAAACGGCGCGGACGCGGCACCGCTTGCGTGCATCAACGAGCCGGATGGGTCGATCGATACGAAAGGCTGGAGCGTTCGTGGAGCGCCCTGTTTGATTATTTTTTCGGCGCGTGACCGCAATGTGACACCTGGATGAACAGGCGGATTGGCTCGATGTGTGGTCGAATCGGCGGGCCGTATGGGAGCATGCGAAGCGAGTGGAGCGGAAGGCATATCCAGGTGGCCGCCGTGCGCCGCCAGTTTGAAGATGCTGCGGCTGATTGACCGTTAGTTGCGTTTAGATGGAGGTGACGGAAACCACCAAGCCCCGCCACTCCCTGCCCGCGTGCCTGCACGATTTCCGCGTCTCTGCAACAATCGCAGCATTGCGCCTCGTCAGCCGCCTCGCCGCGGATCGCGGGCCGGACAGCGGGCGCATCGCATCATCCCCACGCAACCCCGCCGCCCGCGCACCGTGTCGTTCGACCGGCCGCCGCAGCGGCATGCATAACCCGGCGACGCCTTGTCCGATAAGCTCAGCACCCCCGTCAGCGCCCCCGAGCCCACCCTTGCGGCGGACGGCCCGATGTCCGCCGCCAATCGCCGCGCGATGGCCGCGATCATGCTCGCCGTCGCGCTCGCCACGCTCGATACCGCGATCGCCAACACCGCGTTGCCCGCGATCGCCGCCGACCTGCATGCGGCGCCCGCGGCGTCGGTATGGATCATCAACGCCTACCAGCTCGCGATGGTCGCGACGCTGCTGCCGCTCGCGGCGCTCGGCGACATCGTCGGGCATCGGCGCATTTATATCGGCGGCATCGCGCTGTTCACGTTGAGCTCACTCGGCTGCGCAATGGCGCCGACGCTGCCGCTGCTCGCCGCCGCGCGCATCGTGCAGGGCCTCGGCGCGAGCGCGATCATGAGCGTGAACACCGCGCTGATCCGCTATCTGTACCCGCCGCACCGGCTCGGGCGCGGGCTCGGCACCAATGCGCTGATCGTCGGCGTGTCGTTCGCGGTCGGGCCGACGGTGGCCTCGCTGATTCTCTCCGTCGCAACGTGGCCGTGGCTGTTCGCGGTCAACGTGCCGCTCGGCGTGCTCGCGCTGAGCTTCGCGTGGCCCGCGCTGCCGCACACCGCGCAGGGCAGGCATCAGTTCGATCCGGTGGCGGCGCTGCTCAACGTGATCACGTTCGCCGCGCTGATCTTCGCGCTCGGCGAGGCGGCACAGCGCGCGTCGATGCAGGTCGTGCTCGCCGCCGCCGCGGTCGCGGTCGTGTTCGGGCTGCTGCTGATTCGCCGCGAAGCGGGCCATCCCGCGCCGATGCTGCCGGTCGATCTGTTCAAACGGCCGGTGTTCGCGCTCTCGGCGGTGACGGCCGTGTGCTCGTTCGCCGCGCAAGGCCTCGCCTTCGTGTCGCTACCGTTCTATTTCGAGGACGTGCTGCTGCGCAGCCAGGTCGAAACCGGCTTCCTGATGACGCCGTGGCCCGTGGTGGTCGCGCTCGCCGCGCCGCTCGCGGGCGGTTTGTCCGACCGCTATCCGCCGGGGCTGCTCGGCGCGATCGGGCTCGCGGTGCTGTCGGCGGGAATGGCGTCGCTCGCGCTGTTGCCCGCGCATCCGCACGTGCTCGACATCGGCATTCGCATGGCGATTTGCGGTGCGGGCTTCGGCTTCTTCCAGTCGCCGAATCTGAAGGCGCTGATGGCGAGCGCGCCGCCGGAGCGCAGCGGCGGCGCGAGCGGCATCGTCGCGACCGCGCGGCTGCTCGGGCAAGCGACGGGCGCGGCGCTCGTGGCGTTGTGCTTCGGGATTGCCGGCCGCCAGCATGGGCCGACGCTCGCGCTCGGCGCCGGCGCATTCTTTGCCGGCGCGGCGAGCCTCGCGAGCGGACTGCGGCTGTTCGCGCCGTCGCATCGCGCGGGCACGCATGCGAAAGCGGCCGTGAAATGAGGCGGTGGGTAGCGCCGAATGAGTCGATCAATGCGGCGCGATGAAGCGCAGCACGCTCAACGCGCCGCCTCCTGCATGATCGACGCAACGCGCTTGACGTCACGCGCTCAATACGGCGCAATCACCGCGCCGCGAAATATCCCTTCACCGCCGCGATAAACGTATCGATATCGTCGCGCGACACATCCTTGTGCGTGACGAACCGCGACGCATACAGCATCTGCGTGAGGATGCCGCGTTCCTTGAGCCACGCTTCGAGCGGCGCGCAGTGCTGCTGCGGGAACTGCGCGAACACCATGTTCGTCGCGACCGACTGCACCTTCACCTGCTCGATCGCTTCGAGACCCGCGGCCAGATGCGCGGCGTTCGCGTGGTCGTCGGCGAGACGCTCGACGTTGTGATCGAGCGCGTACAGGCAAGCCGCCGCGAGCACGCCGGCCTGGCGCATGCCGCCGCCGAGCACCTTGCGCCAGCGGTGCGCAACGTCGATCAGCGCGCGGCTGCCGACCAGCACCGAACCGACCGGCGCACCGAGCCCCTTCGAAAAGCAGATTGACACGGTATCGAACGGCTCGGCGAGCGCCGCGAGCGGCTTGCCCGACGCAACGGCCGCATTGAACACGCGCGCGCCGTCGAGGTGAGCCGACAGGCCATGCTGGCGCGCAAGCTGCGTCGCTTCGGTGACATACCCCGCAGGCAATACCTTGCCGCCGATCGTGTTTTCGAGCGCGAGCAGGCGCGTGCGCGCGAAGTGATCGTCAATCGGCTTGATCGCGGCGGCGATCTTCTCGAGCGGGATCGAGCCGTCGGCGGCATTTTCGAGCGGCTGCGGCTGGATGCTGCCGAGCACGGCCGCGCCACCGCCCTCGTATTTGTAGGTGTGCGCAAGCTGGCCGACGATGTATTCGTCGCCGCGCGCGCAATGCGCCATCAACGCGGCGAGATTGCTTTGCGTGCCGCTCGGGAAGAACAGGCCCGCTTCCTTGCCGGCGCGCTCGGCCAACGACGCTTGCAGGCGCAGCACGGTGGGGTCGTCGCCCCAGACGTCGTCGCCGACTTCGGCCGCCGACATCGCCGCGAGCATCGGCGGAGTCGGACGGGTTACGGTATCGCTTCGCAAATCGATCATTGTGTGTCCCTGTGCGTCCATTGAATGACAGCCTACGGCAACCGGGAGCGCGCCCTTTCGAGAAGGCGGAGCGCGCACCGGCAATCGAGCCGTACAGTGTATTCAATTAACGCGGCGCTGAAAATCGGCGCGTCTACCGGGGCTCGCCTGCGCGGCCATGCATGAGGCTCAGGCGAGCGTCAGGGAAGGCTCAGGCGCAACCCGGACGCAACGAAGGCGCGATGAGGAGCAATAGCGGCGCAGTAACGGCGCAATAACGGCGAAAACCCGGAAGGCGAAAACTCAGCCCCCCGGCTTCGGCAGCCATGCGAGCGGATCGACCGGCTGGCCGTTCTGGCGCACCTCGAACTGGATCGACGCGACACCGCGGCTATCCACGCCAACCTCGCCGATGGTCTGCCCTTGCGCGACCGCGTCGCCTTCCTTGACGAGCAACTGGCTGTTCTGGCCGTACGCGGTAATCAGCGAATCGTCGTGCTTGATGATGATGAGCGGGCCATACGCCTCGATGCCGGTGCCCGCGTAGACCACGCGGCCGGTCGCAGCGGCCTTGACCGGGTCGCCGGGACGCCCGCCGATCACGATGCCGTTGGACTTGCCCGGCGCGAACGTCTTCAGGATCGGACCGCGCAACGGCCATTGCAGCACGCCCTGCTGCGGCGCGGCCGCCATGCCCGGCACCGCATTCGGCGCACCCGGCGCCACGCCGACCGGCGGCGTCACCACGCTGCCCGAAGCCATCGGCTGGGACACGCGCAGCACCTGCCCCGGCACCACCGGCGCGTTGACCGCGAGGCCGTTCCACGCCGCGATCTCCTGCGGCTTGCGCCCGTATGCCGAGGCAATGCCGGCGA
The DNA here is from genome assembly GCF_900177725.1 of Paraburkholderia susongensis. GTDB lineage: Bacteria > Pseudomonadota > Gammaproteobacteria > Burkholderiales > Burkholderiaceae > Paraburkholderia > Paraburkholderia susongensis. The sequence continues at coordinate 222,324 of NZ_FXAT01000010.1, forward strand.
GCGTGTCGCCCGGGTTGACCCGGTAGAAGCCGGCGGGAACGGAGACGGTGGAGAGGCTGGTCGTGCCCGCCGGCGCGTTGCCGTAGAACGGCGTGCTCTCCCACGGCATCGTCGTGCAGCCCGCGACCATCGCGCCGAGCGCAGCCGCCGTCAGCAGGCGGATCCCCGTCAGTTGCCATTGTTCTGTCATGTGATTTTCCTCGACATGTTCTCAATCAGATTCAATCGATGCCCAAGCATTTGCCAGGCCCTACATTCGCGCATGCGCCGCGGCCGGCCGATCCATCTATTATGCGCGACCGGCATGCGAGCGCCGCTGTGGGCACGCCGTCAAACTGCCGTGCTCTTCAGACGCTGCCCTGCGTTTCGACCACGAGAATGCGCGCCACGCCGAGCGGATGCGCGACGTGCTCGGTTCCCGCCGACGCGTAGAACACGTCGCCCGTCTCGAGCACGGCCGAGCGTTCGACGCCCTCTTCGCGGTAGCGCATCTCCACGCGGCCGTCGAGCACGGCGAACACTTCCTCGCCGTCGTTGACGTGCCACTTGTACGGCTGGTCGGTCCAGTGCAGACGCGTGGTGATGCCGTTCATGTTGGCGATGTCGAGCGCGCCCCACGGACGCGTCGCGGTAAAGTTCCTGCTGCGGATGATCTTCATGGTCGGTAAGCAGTTGGGATGCGCAAAAAATCGCGGCTATTCACGCCGGTTCTCTGGCGGCGGCACTCGCACGGCTGGCCCTATTATAGGTCTGGCGGCTCGCGTGCCTGCTTCGGCGAGGCGCGGCGAGCAATTCGTACGATTATTGAAACCATCCCGACGTCGCCTATACTCAGTCAAGCCGCGCGCAGCACCCTATATGACAGTGTCAGGTTTCCGGGAGGAGTCCAGGATGAACAAAGCCACCTTTCTGGCCGTGCAACTCAAGGTCGACGATGTAGCGGCATCGCCCGGCCTCGTCGAGTTGCTGAACACGCATCTCGTCTTCTCCGCCGACGTCGCGGAAGCCGCCGACGCGCTCGTGCAACTGGCGAGCATCGCGAAGCTGTCGAGCGGCATCGAGGCGAGCGTCGAGATTCCCGCGCTCGCGCTCGAGCGGCTGCGCGAAGCGCTCGACAATCTGAGCGGCTACGACGAATCCTGGCTGCTCGCGCTCGAACCGAGCAGCGCGCTCTTCGACGCGATCGGCCGCCGCCATCGCTCGCTGCATTAGGGGTGCGGTCCCGGCAACGCGGGTTGCCCGCTCGGCGCAGCAGGCGCCGTGAAACGGCAAAGCGCCATACGTGACAAACACCATAGACAACAAAACGCCGTAAACGACAAAACGCCATCCGATGAAACCGGATGGCGTTTTTTCTTGCGCCCCGCCTCGCGATGTTCAGCCAGGCGGTGTCTTCGTCAACAGCGCAAACTTGAGCGGCAATTAGTTGCCGAAATAAACCGACTTGCTGTCGGCCTTGCTCGGGCTCACCGCGTAGCCAGCTTGCGAGGTGCCGGCAGCCGGTGCACCGTAGCCGCTCGTGTTCGCGGTGTTAGCTGCGATCGTCGTGCCGTTTTGCGCATCAACGCGGGCTTGTGCAGCCTGGATGTTCGCCGGGTAGTTCATGTAATCGCCAACCGGGTTGTAACCGGCCTTTTCGAGTTGAACCAGTTCAGCGCGAACCTGAGCGCGGGTAACCGGTTGGCTCGATTGAGCGAACGAAGCAACAGGAGCAACCAGGGCGGCGGCGATAGCAACTGCGGAAATCAGGGTCTTCATGATTAAACCTCCAGAACTTGTTTTGTGATGCGCTTTTGGGTTTCTCCCTCAGCGCTTGAGAGCAAGTTTAGGAGCGTCACATACTAGGGTAAATACCTAAAATGACGAAAGTCTCTTTTCATTTTCGCAATAATCATGACGACCGGCTCACCACGAGCCTAATGCACTCATAGATTTTGGCAATAATCTCTGGGTCTTCGCCGTATTCAAACAGATAAACGGCCCGGCTCGCCTTGACAGAGGCGCATGCCGGGCCGTCTTTCAAACGCTCAACCCCAGTGCGCGTGGAAACTGCCCGGTTTGTCGACGCGTTCGAACGTGTGCGCGCCGAAGAAGTCGCGCTGCGCCTGCACGAGATTCGCGGGCAGACGCTCGGAGCGGTAGGCGTCGAAATACGCGATCGCCGAGGCAAACGCCGGCACCGGCACGCCTGCGTTGACCGCGGCCACCACGACTTCGCGCAGCGCCGCCTGGTAGTTCTTCGCGATGTCGCGGAAGTACGGATCGAGCAGCAGGTTCGCAAGCGCTTTGTCTTTCGCGTAGGCGTCGGTGATCTTCTGCAGGAAGCGCGCACGGATGATGCAGCCCGCACGGAAAATCTTCGCGATCGTGCCGTAATCGAGGTCCCACTTGTACTCTTCCGACGCGGCGCGCAGTTGCGCGAAACCCTGCGCGTACGAGATCACCTTGCTGAAGTACAGTGCGCGGCGCACCGATTCGATGAACGCATCGCGCGCACCGGCAAGCGGCTTGGCCTGCGGTCCTTCGAGCACCTTGCTCGCAGCCACGCGCTGCGTCTTCAGCGACGACAGCACGCGCGCGAACACCGCTTCGGTGATGAGCGGCAGCGGCGCGCCGAGGTCGAGCGCGTTCTGGCTCGTCCACTTGCCGGTGCCCTTCTGCGCGGCGCGGTCGAGAATCACGTCGACGAGATCCTTGCCGGTTTCGTCGTCCTTTTTGTCGAAGATCTTCGAGGTGATCTCGATCAGATAACTGTCGAGTTCGCCCTGGTTCCACTCGGTGTAGACCTTGCCCAGTTCCTCGTTCGACAAACCGGCGACCTGCTTGAGCACCGCGTAGCTTTCCGCGATCAGTTGCATGTCGCCGTATTCGATGCCGTTGTGCACCATCTTCACGAAGTGGCCCGCGCCGTCCGGGCCCATGTAGGCGACGCACGGCTCGCCGTCCGGCGCTTTCGCGGCGATTTCGGTGAGGATCGGGGCAACGAGGTCGTACGCGTCGCGCTGGCCGCCCGGCATGATCGACGGGCCTTTGAGCGCGCCCTCCTCGCCACCCGACACGCCCGTGCCGATGAAGTGCAGACCGGCCTTCGCGAGTTCCTGGTTGCGGCGGATCGTGTCGGTGAAATGCGTGTTGCCGCCGTCGATCAGGATGTCGCCTTTATCGAGCAGCGGCTTGAGCGAGGCAATGGTCGCATCGGTCGGCTCGCCGGCCTTGACCATCAACAGAATGCGGCGCGGCTTTTCGAGTGACTCGACGAACTCTTCCAGCGTGAAAGCCGGCACCAGTTTGCGGTCCGGATATTCGGCGATGAGTTCGTCGGTTTTTTCGCGGCTACGGTTGTAGACCGATACCGCGTGGCCGCGGCTTTCGATGTTGAGCGCCAGATTGCGGCCCATGACCGCCAGCCCCACCACGCCGATTGCCTGTTTGCCCATGTGAATTCTCCAGAGTCCAAAAGATGTCGTGACGCCGTGCCGCAAAAAACGCGGGCGGGACGCCGAGGGTGAAAGGATAAAAGAAATGCGCGCTTGCCGCTTGGTGGCGGGCACCGGACGGCGGCCGTTTGCACTCCACGGTATGCATTGTGCGCGCGCCGGTTCGTGAGGCGGTGCCGGGTTTCGCAATTAATTGGCCTTAATTGGCCAACACCGGCCGGTCAACTCACCGCGCCCACACGCCGGCTGCCCGCCCGCTTTCTGAAGACGAGGCTGAAGTTGTTCGCCGGCATTTCGATCGCCTCGTCGCACTCGAGGCCCGCCGCGGCGCCCAGTGCGATGACAGCTTCCATGTCACGCACGCCCCATTCGGGACTGCGGCTCTTCAGCCACTGATCGAACGCCTCGTTGCTCGGCGCCGTATGCGCGCCGCCGCGCTTGTACGGGCCGTACAGATACAGCACGCCGCCATCGACGAGACGGCGGCCCGCGCCGTCGAACAGCGCCTGCGCCGCGCTCCACGGCGAGATGTGAATCATGTTGATGCAGACCACTGCATCGAGCGCATCGATGCCCCAGTCCGGCTGATGCACGTCGAGCGCGATCGGCGCGCGCAGGTTCGGCAGCGCGGCATGCGCGCTCCACGCGGCGATCGACGCGCGCGCTTCGGCATCCGCGTCACTCGGTTGCCAGGCGAGCCCCGGCAGCGCGCCTGCGAACCAGATCGCGTGCTGGCCGGTGCCGCTCGCGATTTCGAGCACGCGGCCGGTGACTGGCAGCGTGTCGCGCAAGACGGCGAGGATCGGTTCGCGATTGCGTTCGGCGGAAGGCGAGTGTTGCCGGGCGTCTGTCATGGCGGGCTGGAGCGTTTCGGGGCGTGGGGCTTCGGGATAAGGGCTTCGGTATCAGTACAGCGTCGAGCGCACGCGTGCGGGCAGGTCGCGGTCGTAAGCGGCAGCGTCGAACTGCCCGCCGCCGTTCGTGACGATGATGCGCCGCAGGATCTCGCCCGCGCTCGGCAGTTGCGAGCGTTCGACGTGCTGCGCCGGGTCCCATAGTTTCGAGCGCGCCATCGCCTTCGAGCAATGGAAGTACACGGCGTCGACGTCGATCAGCAGCACGGTGCGCGGCAGTTTGCCGTCGACGGCGAAACTGTCGAGCAGCGCGGGATCGTTCGAGATCCGGCCGCGGCCATTCACCCGCAAACTTTCGCCGACGCCCGGAATGACGAACAGCAGCGCAAGCCGCGGGTCCGCGATGACGTTACGCAAACTGTCGAGGCGATTGTTGCCGGGGCGATCCGGCAGCGCGAGCGTGCGTTCGTCGACGATACGCACGAAGCCCGGCGCGTCGCCGCGCGGCGAGCAGTCGAGACCATCGGGGCCGCTCGTCGCCAGCACGGCGAACGGCGCGGCCTCGATGAACGCGCGGTAGTCCTCGTTGACGTACGCGATCTCCTTGCGCAACGCGCGCTCCTGCGGTTGATCGTAGAGCGCTTCGAGCTGTTCGATCGTCGTCAGCATGGGCATTCCTCGAAAGTGCGTGGTGGTTTGGGAGATGAGGGTTCGGGAGACGCGCTCATCTTCAATCGCCCGCGAGAGCCCCGGCAAGCGCGCTCAGCGTGTCGCCGCACGGCGCGGCGACTTTCAGCGACAGCAGCGGATCGGCGCGCGTGCGGCCCAGATTGATCGCCGCGATCGGCTTGCCCTGCCGCTGCGCCCACACGCAGAACCGGTAGCCGGAATAAACCATCAGCGACGAGCCGGCCACGAGCACCGCGTCGGCCGCGTCGAGCGCATGCGAGGCCGCTTCGACGCGCGCCTTCGGCACGTTCTCGCCGAAAAACACGACCGACGGCTTCAGCAGCCCGCCGCAGTTCGAACACGCCGGCACGCGAAAGCCGCCGAGGTCGTGCCACTCGAGATGCGCGTCGCCGTCGGCGGCGGCTTCGGCCGTGACGTCGAGCAGCGCGGGGTTGTCCGCTTCGAGCGTCTGCTGGATCGAGGCGCGCGCGTGCTGCGTGCCGCAATCGAGACAGATCACGCCGTCGATGCCGCCGTGCAGTTCGATCACCTCGCGGCTGCCGGCGCGCTGATGCAAACCGTCGACGTTCTGCGTGACGAGCGTCGGCACGTGCCCCGCCGCTTCGAGCCGCGCGAGCGCGACATGCGCGGCATTCGGCTGCGCCCGCGCGACGAGCGGCCAGCCGACCATGCTGCGCGCCCAGTAACGCTGACGCATCGCGAGCGTGCCGAGAAATTCCTGCAGCGTGATCGGTGGCGAGCGTTTCCACGCGCCGTTATCGTCGCGATAGCCGGGAATGCCGGAGTCGATGCTGATGCCCGCGCCGGTCAGCACGAAGAGGCGCGGATGACGCTGCACGAAACGATGGAGGTCGTCGAACGTGTGCGAGTCGTTCAGGTGTTCGGGCGGCGTGAGCTGAAGATGGGTCATGACGGGGGCGGTGGAAAATCGTGCGTCGCTCAACGGTGTCAACGGCGCGTGCGCGATTTCCGCTGCAACGCGGGCCGAGGCTCTTCGCGCTGCGCATGCCGCGCCTTCCATTCGGCGAGCGCGGCTTCGTAGCGTTCGAGCGCTTCGTCGTAGAGATCGAAAATACAGGGGTTGCAGCCGCTATGACAACAGTCGTCGAGATCGGGCTGCACGGGCGGCTGCGGCGGCGGGTCGGCGTCGCTGGGTGTGGCTCGGGGCACGGCGCATTGCGTTCCGTAGAGACGGGAAGCGCTCAGTATAAGTTGAACGCGTGCGCCATGCTCCCGTCCACGGTTGCGCTTCTCTTCGTTGCGCCCGGTTTGGCTTTGCGCCGCTCAACCGCGCCCGACGAACGGCATCTTGGTCGCCATGATGGTCATGAACTGCACGTTCGCCGAGAGCGGCAAATTCGCCATGTGCAGCACTGCGTCGGCGACGTGCTGCACGTCCATCAACGGCTCGATCGCGATTTCGCCGTTCGCTTGCGGCACGCCGCGCGCCATCCGCTCGGCCATCTCGGTCGCCGCATTGCCGATGTCGATCTGCCCGCACACGATGTCGTATTTGCGGCCATCGAGCGACACGGATTTCGTGAGTCCGGTAATCGCATGCTTGGTCGCCGTATAGCCGATGCTGTTCGGCCGCGGCGCGTGCGCCGAGATCGAGCCGTTGTTGATGATGCGGCCGCCGCGCGGACTCTGCGTTTTCATCAGACCGAACGCCGCGCGCGTGCAGAGGAACACACCGGTGAGATTGGTGTCGACGATCGAGCGCCATTCACTGATCTCGAGTTCGTCGATATCGACCGGCGAACCGCTGCGTCCCGCGTTGTTGAACAGCACGTCGAGCCGGCCAAAGCGCGCGCGGATCGTCTCGAATAGCGCGGCGACGCTGTCCGCGTCCGTCACGTCGCACGGCACCGCGAGCGCCTCGCCGCGCAGCGGCTGCGCTTCCTGTACCACGGCGTCGAGCGCCGCCTGACGGCGCCCGGCCAGCACGACGTTGTAGCCGTGCTCGAGCAGTTTGAGCGCACAGGCGCGGCCGATTCCGCTACCCGCGCCCGTCACCAGCGCCACTTTTCCGTTTTCCCTTTCCGACATCGCGCATCTCCTGTTGTGTTGGGCGGCGTCACACGGTTCCGGTTCCGCGAAAATCGCTCACGATCGGATCGCCGCACGCGCCGCTTTTCGCCTGGCACCATACAACAACGGATGAACGATCGCAAACGGCGGGGCGTTGATCCAACGTCGTTGCCGCTTCGCACGCTTCGAGGCACCCAACAATGGTATCTTTCGCCGTTGCGCAACGCGCACGATTCACAGCCTTCCCGGGACGGCGGAAGGCGTACAGGAAGCACGTTTGATGAATGAATGCCCCAGCCCCAATCCGCCGCATGGCGCCCAGCCCGCGGCGCCGCGCCGCTGGCCGCGCACCCGCAATTCCGCCATGCTCAACGGCACGATCGCATGGCATGTGGTGGTGCTGGCCGGCTGGCTGCTCGCGCCCGCCGCGTGGCCGTGGTGGCTCGCCGCGATCTTCGTGAATCACGCGATCTTCACGATCACCGGGCTTCTGCCGCGCACGGCGCTGCTCGGTCCGAACTGGACGCGCCTGCCTGCGAGCCCGCAAAACGCGAACGCCATCGCGCTGACCATCGACGACGGTCCCGATCCCGTCGTGACGCCCCAGGTGCTCGACCTGCTCGACGCGTTCGAGATCCGCGCCACGTTCTTCTGCATCGGCGAGAAAGTGCAGCGCTATCCGCAGATCGCGCGCGAAATCGTCGCGCGCGGTCATGCGCTCGAAAATCATTCGCAGGTTCATGTGCACACGTTTTCGGTGACGTTTCCGGGCGCGCTCACGCGCGAGATCGCCGCCGCGCAACGCACGCTCGAAACCGTGAGCGGCGAGCGGCCGATGTTCTTTCGCGCCCCCGCGGGCTTGCGCAACATCTTTCTCGAGCCCGTGCTGCGCAAGCTCGACCTGCGCCTCGCCGCATGGACGCGGCGCGGCTACGACACTCGCGAGTCCAAACCGCACGTGGTCGCACGGCGGCTGCTCGACGGTCTCGCCGCACGCGACATTCTGCTGCTGCACGACGGCAATGCCGCCCTCACGATCGAAGGCAAGCCGCTGATTCTCGCGGTGCTGCCGAGCATCATCGAAGCGGCGCGCGCGAAGCGTCTGCGTTTCGTCACGTTGCGCGAAGCGCGTGTCGATGCGTGAAGCGCACGCTACACGCGAAAATCCGCCGCCATGTCTTCATCCGTGCGCGCTTCCAGTTCTCCGCTGCGGCACGCTTTCAGAAACACCTCGTAGTCGCGCTCCACCTGGTCGGCATAGGCCGCCGCATAACCCGTCAATGCTTCGGCGAACTGATCGCCGCGGCCGATATACGAGCTGATCTCGATTGCCTGACCGCTCGCCTTCGCATGCGCGCGCGCCATGATCCAGCCGCACAGCCGCGCGTAGCCATCGAGCAGATCGCTGTCGAACAATTCGATATTCGCGGACAGCTTCATGTCGCGCAACTGGCGGAAATAGAAATGCCGCCCGAGCGGCCCCGTCGCCCAGCCGAGAAAGATATCGCTCGCGGCCTGCAGCATGCGCTGCCCGTGTACGACGCGCTCACCTTCATGCTTGACGGCCGGCGATTTGTAGAACTGCGCGATGACCGACGGCCGCGCTTCCTTCAGTTGCAGGAACAACGGCTTGCCCCTGTGATCGACGAGCAGCATCACGAGGCAACGCGTGCCGACGCTGCCGACGCCCACCACCTTGAACACGATGTCCTGCATCGTGAAGTGATCGAGCAGTTCGCGCCGGTCGTGCGACATCGTCTTGCGGTACTCGGCCCACACCTGCTCGACCATTTTGTCGACGTTGCCCTTGCGGTACGTTTCGGTTTCCTGTTCCGTGAACAGCGTATTCGTGCCGAGCACGTGAAAAAGCGCGGGCGGGGCGTCGTGGATCTTCCAGCGGCCACCATCGGGCGAGGCCATTTTTTCGAGCAGGTTTTCGTGCGTGCGGCTCGCGGCCTTTTCCATGCCGCGCCGCACCGAGCGCCTACGCTCGGGAGTCAGCGCGGTTTCCGCCATGAGGTCGAACGTGACGCGGTCGTACCAGAGTTCGAGCGCGCCGCACTGCGCATACTGAGCCATGCGATCGCGATACGAACGGACCGCGGTCATCACGAGGCTTTCGGCGGCGCCGCGACTCAGGCGCATATGGCGCGCGGCCACCACGAAGCTCGCGCTCAGGCGTTTCAGGTCCCATTCGAACGGGCCGACCGATACCTCGTCGAAGTCGTTCAGGTCGAAGACCAGTTGCCGCTCGGGCGTCGCGAAGCCGCCGAAGTTCATCAGATGGCCGTCGCCACAGATCGGCATGCGCAGACTCGTGTCGGGCACCTTGCTGAGATCGTGCGCCTGGAGAATCGCCGTGCCGCGAAAAAACGTGAATGGCGACACAGCCATGCGCCCGTAGCGCAGCGGTACGAGATTCTCGACCCGACCCGCGCTGCTCTGCTTCAGAAGCTCGATCGGATTGCGCTGCAATTCGCCGACTGCGCGATGGCTCGAGCGTTTCGAATGCTCGCGGGCGGCGCGCCCCCGGGCTTCCCGTTCGGCAATGGTGCTGGCTTTCATGCTCTTTCTCCGTTTTGCGAGTCTTGACCGGCGACGACAGAGACTGCTTCAACTGGCACGACAAAGCGAACCAACCGGGGCGCGAGCCTGGACGGCAGGCGCTCGCCGCACATCACCTTGCGATCATAGCGGGTCGGAACAGATCATCGGCAAAAATGTTTGCCCGGCCGTTTGCGTATCCGTGCAGAACTTTTACGGCGCACAAAAAAGTGCTGGAAAAAGGGGCTGCGCTGCATGGACGTGCGTTGCTCAGGAGGAAGCGGGGAGAGTACGTTTTTCGCAATCTGCTGGGGCGTGGTGGCCGGCTCTATCGCAGCAAATCTTGTCGGCGCCGGGAACGTCTGCTGGCACTCGCGCAACCGTTCGAACTACTGTGTATTTCAGCGCGTTCGTCGTCAGCAATCCGGTTTCCACGCTGAAGAAAACGGTCAGGGCGCTGTCCTCGTGCTTCGAGGGCGACGGCTATACAAAAGAGAACTATCTCGAGTTGATCGCCCTGCTTGATGAGTTGCAGCGGAGGTAAGCAAGGACGGGATGACGGCGCTCGAAAGTGCAACGCCGCTGCGCCGCAAGACTGCGTGATCTTGATGGACGTCGTTCACACGATGTGCTCCAGAGGCATTCATGCAAATCGCATGAATATCTTTCTTGAGCTAAAAATTAGTCCAATTCCGATAGACGCCGGGACATGCGCTTTCGATACTGTCGATTGCACATCACTCCATGCACGCATGTTCAAGCTATTGCAGAACCGCATCTTAAGTATGTCCAGTGACGCGTTGCCCACCTGGGGCAACGAGCCGGTGCTCGCGCCCCTGCGCCTGAGCGGCACCGAAGCCCTGGGCCGGCTCTACCGCTACGCGCTCGATGTGGCGACGGTCGAGAGTCCAACGCTCGGGCTGTGGCAGGCGCAGGAACGGGTGGTGCCCGACAAGCTGATCGGCAGGGTCATCGATATTTCAATCGCGTTCGATGGCAACGGGCTTTCCAGTCCGGCAATGCTGGACGACAGCGACGCGGCCGATGCCGATGCCGGTGCAGGCACGAGCACGGGCGCAGGCGCAGCCAGCCGCACGATCTCAGGCCTCATCACAGGCGTCAGGCAGATGGGCACCGACAACCGCCGCGCCTTCTACCGCCTCACCGTGCGCCCCTGGCTGTGGCTCGCCACGAAGCACTGCGCGAGCCGGATCTTCCAGGACGCCAGCGTCGTGGAGATCACCGACCAGCTCCTCAGCGAGCGCTATCCCTACCCGGTCGTGATGGCACTCGGTGGCCCCGGTCTCAGGCAGGGCTACCCGAAGCGGGACTA
>NZ_FXAT01000003.1 GCF_900177725.1 Paraburkholderia susongensis
GTGCCCGAGAGCGAGCACGCGGAGTTCGAGCGGTTTCGCGAAACGCTGGGTTATCCGCATTGGGAAGAGACGCAGAACCCGGTGTATCGGCTGTTTCTCGCCTGATCCTTCCGAACCGGAACGCACCCATGGCGCTTTCGCTTACCGACAAACTGGTGGTCGCCATCTCGTCGCGCGCGCTGTTCGACTTCGAGGAGGAGAACCATGTGTACGAGACGGGCGACCCGCGCGCGTACGAAGCGTTGCAGCGCGAGCGCCTGAACGTGCCCGCGAAGCCCGGCGTCGCGTTTCCGCTGATCCGCAAGCTGCTCGCGTTGAACACGGGCGGCCACCGCGTCGAAGTCGTGATCCTGTCGCGCAACGACCCGATCAGCGGACTGCGCGCGTTTCATTCGTGCCGCGAGCATGGGCTCGCGATCGAGCGCGGTGTGTTCACGCGCGGCCGCGCGCCGTTCGGTTATCTGAAGCCGCTGAACGCGGCGCTGTTTCTGTCCGCGAATCAGCAGGACGTGAGCGATGCGCTCGCCGCCGGCTTTCCGGCCGCACGCGTGTTGCCGGAATCGGTGAAAATGGCGAGTAAATACCCGGACGAAATCCGCATTGCGTTCGACGGCGACGCGGTCCTGTTTTCCGACGAAGCCGAGCGAATCTTCCAGAAAGACGGCCTGAGCGCCTTCGTCGGTCACGAGACCGACAACAAGCACCTGCCACTCGCGGACGGTCCGCTAAAGCCGCTGCTCGAAGCACTGCACGGGCTGCAAAAACTCGCGGATGCGGCCGCGCCGATGCGCATTCGCACGGCGCTCGTCACCGCGCGCTCGGCGCCCGCGCACGAGCGCGCGATCCGCACCTTGATGGCATGGAACATCGAAATCGACGAAGCGATGTTCCTCGGCGGCCTCGACAAGAGCGCATTTTTGCGTGAGTTCGAACCCGACTTTTTCTTCGACGACCAGATCCGCCACTGCGAATCGGCCCGCGTCGTAACGGCGACGGGGCACGTGATGAGTGGCATCGTGAATGCATCATGACACCCGAACAATCACCGCTCGGCAAGTCCTCGACTTACACCGAACAATACGACCCCACGCTGCTGTTTCCGATTGCGCGCAGGAACGCGCGCGAGGCGATCGGCATTAACGCGCAACTGCCGTTTTTCGGCACCGACATCTGGAACGCCTACGAGCTGTCGTGGCTCAACGCGCGCGGCAAACCGCAGATCGCGGTGGCGACGTTCTTCGTGCCGGCCGACTCGCCGAACATCGTCGAATCGAAGTCGTTCAAGCTGTACCTGGGCTCGTTCGCGCAGACCGCGTTCGAGTCGGCCGAGAGCGTGCGCGACACGATCAAGCGCGACGTGTCGGCGTCGTGCGGCGCGACGGTATCGGTTCATCTGGCGACGCCGCATGAGTTCGGCAAGCTGCGAATGGAAGAATTCGACGGCCTCTCGCTGGACCGGCTCGATCTCGACGCAAGCGCCTATCAGCCGGACGCGTCGCTCCTGAGCGCGGCGCACGACGAAGCGCCGGTCGAGGAAACGCTGTTCTCGAACCTGCTGAAATCGAACTGCCCGGTGACCGGCCAGCCCGACTGGGGCAGCGTGCAGATTCACTACGCCGGCCCGCAGATCGACCATGCGGGCCTGCTGCGCTACATCATCTCGTACCGCAATCACACCGGCTTTCACGAGCAGTGCGTCGAGCGGATCTTCGTCGACATCATGAAGATGTGCAAACCGCTCAAGCTCGCGGTGTACGCGCGCTATACGCGGCGCGGCGGGCTCGACATCAACCCGTTTCGCACCAACTACAACCTGCCGATGCCGGACAATCTCCGGCTCGCGCGGCAGTAGCCGTCAACCTGCGATAGTCGTAAACGCACAACGGGTGCGCGACGGGCTGTCATGCCCGTGGCGCACCCGCTGAACGAGGACTTCCTTCCGTACGAAAGGAAGGAAGCCCCCGGCATTAAACCGAGCCGCGAACTCAGGCCGCCGGCTTCTTGTAAGCGACGCAATCCACCTCGACCCTGCAGTCGATCACCATCGACGACACCACACACGCGCGTGCCGGCGGATTCTCTCCGAAGTACTCGCGGAACACCTTGTTGAACGACGCGAAGTCACGCGGATCGTCGAGCCACACGCCGCAGCGCACGACGTGCTCGGCGCCGTAGCCGGCTTCCTTGAGGATCGCGAACACGTTCTGGATCGCCTTGTGCGATTGCTCGACGATGCCGCCGTTGATCACCTCGCCGTTTTCCATCGGCGTTTGTCCGGACACGAACAGCCAGCCGTCCGCTTCGACCGCACGTGCAAACGGCATATGCTGACCGCCCGTTCCCTTTCCGCCTTCAACACCATATCGCTTCATCGTCACACTCCTTGAAAAGTTGCGCATGCGCGCGGCGCCCTCGCCGCGCGCATGCAATTGATCGATCAAAAAATCAGAACGCGCCCTGCGCATCGCCCTTTGACGGCGCGCCGCGCGTAACGAACCGGCCGGCCCGCTCGCCCGTCACGGCGCCGTCGCGATACGACAGCACGCCATTCACCCAGACCGCGTCGATACCGACCGCCGCCTGTTGCGGCTTGTCGAACGTCGCCGAGTCGTGCACTTTCGCGGGGTCGAACAGCACGAGGTCGGCGTGATAGCCGACATGCACCTCGCCGCGCTGCGCGAGGCCGAAGCGCCGCGCCGACAGGCTCGTCATCTTGCGCACCGCCTCTTCGAGCGGCAGCAGCCCAGCGTCGCGCACGTAATGGCCGAGCACGCGCGGAAACGCGCCCCACAGCCGCGGATGCGGCAGCGGATCGTTCGGCAGGCCGTCCGAGCCGACCATCGTCGCCGGATGCGAGAGGATGCGCCGCACGTCGTCCTCGGACATGTTGTGATAGACCGCGCCGGCCGGTTGCAGACGCTTGCCCGCTTCCTGCTGCGAGACGCCCCACTGCGCGGCAATGTCCTTCACGAGCTTGCCCGCCATCTCCGGATGCGGCTCGGACCACGTGATCGTGATGTCGATGTCGCCCGTCACCTGCTTGAGATCGAGCGTCGACGAGCTGCGGTTGTACGGATAGCAGTCACAGCCGACCGGCTGCATGCCGCGCGCGCTTTCGAGCGACTTCAGCACCTCGACGCTACGCCCCCAGTTCGCCGGCCCCGCGCACTTCAGATGCGAGATCACGACCGGCACGCGCGCGTGACGGCCGACGCGGTACGCCTCGTCCATCGCGTCGAGAATCGCATCGAACTCGGTGCGCATGTGGGTGGTGTACAGCGCGCCCGCGACCGCGAGCGGCTCGGCGAGCGCCATCACTTCCTCGGTCGGCGCGGCGAATGCCGAACCGTATGCGAGTCCGGAACTCAGGCCCAGCGCGCCGTGCGCGAGCGCTTCCTCGAGCTGCGCGCGCATGCCGTCGATTTCCTGCGCCGTTGCCGCGCGATCGAGCCGGTCCATCTGGTTGCTGCGCAACGCCGTGTGGCCGATCAGCGCACCGACGTTGACCGCCGGCCGCGCGGCGTTCACCGCGCTCACGTAGTCGGCGAAAGTCGGGTACTGGAACGCGTCGCGCTCGCCGAGCAGGTTCATCGGATCGGGCGGATCGCCCTTCAACGACACCGGCGACGCGCTGATGCCGCAATTGCCGACGATCACCGTCGTCACGCCCTGAGTGATCTTCGGCAGCATCTGCGGCGAGCGGATCACGTGCGTATCGTCGTGCGTATGCACGTCGATGAAGCCCGGCGCGAGCGCTCGCCCCTCGGCCTCGATCACCTCTTCGGCGAGCCAGTTCGACAGATTGCCGATCGCGGCGATGTGCCCGTCGCGGATCGCCACATCGCGCTCGACGGGCGGTGCGCCCGTGCCGTCATACAGTTGCGCGCCGACGATCAGCGTATCGGCTGCTTCGGGATGCGAATGCATGGATCAGTCTCCTAACGGTTGTCGTTCGCCGCCACCGCGGTGCGTATCCAACGCGTGCTTCATGCGGCGCAGCAATTCGCGGCTCTCGTCGCCCTGACTGACGGCAAGTTCGGTGACGAGCACATCGAGCGCCATCATCATCGCGTAACGGGACGACGACGGCTTGTAAATGAAATCGGTTTCGAACGCGACGATCGGGATCACCCAGTCGGCGAGCTTCGCGAGCGGCGACGCGGGCGCGGTCAGCGCGATCACGGCCGCGCCGTAGCTGCGCGCGATCTTGCAGTTCTCGACCATCTCGGGCACGCGGCCCGTGGTGGACAGCGCGATCACCACGCACTCGCGCGACACCGTGCTCGCGACCATGCGCTGCAACAGCCCGTCCTGATAAGTTGCGACCGGCCGGCCGAGGCGCACGAGCCGGAAGCGCATTTCGTCGGCGAGCGCGGTCGAGCCGCCACCCATGCCGAACACGTAAATCATGCGCGCGGCGCGCAGCGCGGCCGCCGCGTCAGAGAGCGGCGCCTGGCGCAGCAGCTGGTGATTGTGCGCGAGCGCGGTTTGCAGTTCGTCGAACACGCGGGTCGCGATCGGCTCGGGTGCATCGCCGGCTGCGCCGGGCTGCAGAAAGCGCTGACCGACCGCGGCCGCCTGCGCGAGCCGCAGCTTCAGTTCGCGCACGTCGCGGCAGCCCACGGCCTTGGCAAAGCGCGTGACGGTCGCGATGCTGACCTCGGCCTGCTGCGCGAGGGCGCCGATGCTCGCACGCGACGCGCCCGTGAGATCGTCGAGGATCAGCGCGGCGACCTTGCGTTCGGCCGAGCGCAACTCCGGCGCGCATTCGGCGATGCGTGCGACGATGTCGAAAGCGAGCGGCTCGGCGCTACTATTCATGGCAAGACGGGGGCTCGTGAAGGCCACGTGAAAGCCGTGGTACTAAATAACATTTTTCCGAACATCGTACTTTCTGTAACATGCTAAAGTCAAATCTGTTTTAATTTAACCGGTCGATGGAGCACGGAGACATGAAAGTTACAAACTATCAGGGCGCGGCGATTGATCCTCACAGCAAGGGCCTGGGCATGGTTCCGGGCGCGAGCATTCAACTGACGGACGCCGCGCGCCTCGAATGGAATCTTCTCAACGAAGACGTGAGCCTGCCGGCCGCCGTGCTGTACGCCGACCGTGTCGAGCATAACCTCAAGTGGATGCAGGCGTTCGTCGCGGAATACGGCGTGAAGCTCGCGCCGCACGGTAAGACCACGATGGCGCCGCAACTGTTTCGCCGTCAGCTCGAAACCGGCGCATGGGGCATCACGCTCGCCACCGCGCACCAGGTGCGCGCCGCCTATCACGGCGGCGTCTCGCGCATCCTGATGGCGAACCAGCTGGTCGGCCGCCGCAACATGATGATGATCGCCGAGCTGCTGAGCGATCCGGACTTCGAATTCTTCTGCCTCGTCGACTCGCCCGAAGGCGTCGAACAACTCGGCGAATTCTTCACGTCGGTGAAGAAGCCGCTGCAGGTGCTGCTCGAACTCGGCGTGCCGGGCGGCCGCACCGGCGCGCGCGACGCGGCGCAGCGCAACGCGGTGCTGGAGGCGATCGCGCGCTATCCGGACATCATCAAGCTCGCCGGCGTCGAACTCTATGAAGGCGTGCTGAAAGAAGAGCCCGAAGTGCGCGCGTTCCTGCAAGGCGCGGTCGCGGTGACGCGCGAACTCGTTGAGCAAGGGCGTTTCGCGCGCTCGCCGGCGGTGCTGTCGGGCGCGGGTTCGGCATGGTACGACGTGGTCGCGGAAGAGTTCGCACAAGCAACGCAAACCGGCAAGGTCGAGGTCGTGCTGCGCCCCGGCTGCTATCTGACGCACGACGTCGGCGTCTATCGCAAGGCGCAGACCGACATCTTCGCGCGCAATCCGGTCGCGAAGAAGATGGGCGAAGGGCTGCTGCCGGCGCTGCAACTGTGGGCTTACGTGCAGTCGATCCCCGAGCCGGATCGCGCGATCATCGGCCTCGGCAAGCGCGACTCCGCGTTCGATGCGGGCATGCCCGAGCCGGCGCGCCACTATCGTCCGGGCAACGAAGCGCCGCGCGATATCGCCGCGAGCGAAGGCTGGGAAATCTTCGGCTTGATGGATCAGCACGCCTATCTGCGGATTCCGCCCGGCGCCGATCTGAAAGTGGGCGACATGATCGCGTTCGACATCTCGCACCCGTGCCTGACGTTCGACAAGTGGCGTCAGGTGCTGGTCGTCGATCCGAAGTATCGCGTGAAGGAAGTGATCGAGACGTTCTTCTGATCGGACTGCGCTGCGCTGAAGCGCAGGCTTTGGAAACTGAAAAAGCTGTGGACCGATGGTCCACAGCTTTTTTATTGCGCCGCGAATATGCGGCAGAACTCAGGTGCAGTCAGGTGCGATCAGGCGCAATTCAGGCGCGTTGGGCCGCTCCGTCGCCGGCGGTTTCCGGCGCGGCCGCGGCGGCTGTGTCAGCGGCGCTCGCCGCGGCCAGCACGTCGCCGATCCGCGACTCGAGCATTTTCAGCGCACCCGACAGCGCCCCGATCGCCTCATCCGGCAACGCCGCCATCGTGTCGTGCAAAAACGCATTGCGGCGCGGCAAGCTCGCTTCGGTCGCCGCCTGGCCCTCCTCGGTCAGGCGCACGTTGGTCACGCGGTTATCGCGCGTGTCCATGCTGCGAGAGACCCAGCCCATGCCTTCGAGCGCCTTCAACTGCCGCGTGAGCGCACCTGGATCGACGCGCAACCGCTCGACGAGCCGCTTCTGCGACGACTCGCCGGCCTGGTCGTGCAGCGCGAGCAGAATGCGCCAGCGCGGCAACGGGTGCCCCACCTGTGCTTCGAATGCCGACATGAACGCCCGATACGTACGGCCGAATTGCTGCATCACGGCGACGCGGTCCTGTTCTTCCATGATCTGCCTGTCAAACCTCAAGTCCAAAAATCAGTCCGCGTGAATCACCGGTTCGAGCTTGCGTTGCAGCTTGATCGGCGGCACACGGCGGCTTTGCCACACCGACACCACGGCGATCACCGCGGCCATCGCGAGACCCAGATGAATCGCCGCGACCAGCGACTCGCGCGCACTTTCGAGCAGCATCGCGCCGTTGTGGCCGGCGTGCGTCAACTGGTCGACGAGCGTGGTCTGCGCATCGCGGTTGATGAGGATTTGCGGATCGCCGAGGTCGGCGAACCAGTGCGACGCGCCCGCGCTTTCGAGCGCGCTGCGCACGCCGCTTTTGTACATGTGGCTCACCAGCGTGCCGGTCAGCGCCGTGCCGATCATGCCGCCGATCATCCGCAGCGACTGCAGGAGCGCGGTCGCGATGCCGAGGTGTTCGCGGCCGGCCGTCTGCTGGGCGAAGATCGTCAGGTTCGGCATCACGAAGCCAAGCCCGAGGCCGCCCACCACCATGAACGACATCAGCACCCATTGCTGCATCGAGCGGGTCGCGACGACGACGCCGAGACACGACAGCGCCATCATCGCAAAGCCGACGTACAGCATCAGGTTCGGATTCTTCACACGCGACACGATGCGCCCGTTCGCGATACTGCCGATCGTGATGAACACGACGAGCGGCGTAATGACGAGCCCCGCCTCCTTCGGCGACATCCCGAAGCCGCCCTGGAACAGCAGCGGCGCGTAGAACAGCAGCGAGAACATCGAGAAGCCGCCGAGCACGGCCAGCGTGAACAGCGCGGCGAGACTGCGGTTGCGGAACATGTCGACTGGCAGAATCGCGGTCGGGCAGCTTTTTTCCCACTTCCACAATGAGATGGCCGACGCGATGCTCAGCGCGAGCAGCGCGAACGCGCTGAGCGTGACGCCGTGCTTCGGCAGCAATTCGACGAACAGTTGCAGCGAGCCGAGCGCGACTGCGATCAGGATCGCGCCGGGCCAGTCGAGCCGCATCTTGCCCTCGTGCTCGACGTGCCGCAGATGCGGCAGGAAACGCCAGACGAAAAACAGCGACAGCAGCCCGACCGGCAGATTCACGTAGAACACCGAGCGCCAGCCGTAGTACTGCGTGAGAAAGCCGCCGAGCGACGGCCCGACCGCGTTGGCGATGCCGAACGCCGAGCTCATCAGCACCTGCCAGCGCAGCCGCACGACCGAGTCGGGGAACAGATCGGGAATGCACGCGAACGCCGTGCCGACCAGCATGCCGCCGCCGATGCCCTGCAAGCCGCGCGCGAGCACGAGAAACAGCATGCTGTTGGCCGCGCCGCACAGCACCGAGGCACCGGTGAACACGACGATCGACGCGATCACGAACGGCTTGCGCCCGTAGTAATCGCCGAGCCGCCCGAAAATCGGCACGGTGATGACCGAGGTCAGCAGATACGACGTGGCGACCCACGCGTACAACTCGAAGCCCCTGAGTTCGGACACGATAGTGGGCAGCGCGGTGCCGACCACGGTCTGGTCGAGCGCGACCAGCATCGTGACGAACGAAATGCCGAGCATGGCCAGCAGGGATTCACGGAACGGTAGAACTTGCCCACTCGAATGGTGGGCGGCGGTATGGACAGCCATTTTTGATGGAGCAAAAGTTGACTCGTCAAGAGATTGGGAATCATACCACGGCGCGACGCTCTAAGCGGGACGCGCCGCGCGCTCCAGCGCGCCGCTAAACTCACCGAAAACATCTACGACACGACGCCAGGGAGGCTCATGCAGCCGAGTTCGCTCGCAGCACCATCCTTATCGGGGCAGGATCTGAACGCGCTGCGGCGCGCGAAGCGCCAGCTCGAAAGCCCCGCGCTCGCGATGAAGCTCGCGAGCATCATCGGTGCGCCGATCGAGAAACTGCTCTCGCGCATCCCGGCGTTCGCCAACGAAAAGGTCGCCGATGCGACACAGGCGGCATTGCGCAAATGCCTGTCGATCGCGCTGCGCACGCTCGGCCGGCGCGACGCGGCAAAGTTGCTCGCGCCCGACAAGCCGAGCAACCTGCTGCACAAGTTCGCGGTGGCGACCACCGGCGCGGCCGGCGGCGCCTTCGGACTGGTCGCGCTGCCGGTCGAGTTGCCGGTCACGACCACGCTGATGTTCCGCTCGATCTGCGACATCGCGCGCAGCGAGGGCGAGGACCTGACCTCGATCGAAACGCAGCTGCAATGCCTGACCGTGCTCGGCATGGGTAGCACGTCGAGCGAGGACGACGACGCCGACCTCGGCTATTTCTTCATGCGCGGCGCGCTCGCGCAGGCGGTCTCGAAGGCGTCGTCGGAAATCGCGAGCAAGGGCTTCACGACGCACGGCTCAGCGGCGCTGCTGCGCCTGCTGAATGCGATCGCCGCGCGCTTTTCGGTGCAGGTGAGCGAGCAGATCGCCGCGAAATCGATTCCGGCGATCGGCGCCGTGCTCGGCGCGATGGTCAACACCGTCTTCATCGACCACTTCCAGCAGGTCGCGCATGGACACTTCACCGTGCGCCGGCTCGAGCGGCAGTACGGTCAGGAAACGATCGAAGCCGTGTATCAGACGCTCGATGCCACGCTCGACGCCTGAGCGGCATGAGCGTCTTGCGTGGCGCGGCTCGTCGCGCGCCGCACGAACGCGGCCGCGCGGTCGAGCGCGCGGTTCGCCTCCGGCATGAACGGTGCGAACATTTGCCAGACGTGCGGCACCTTGTTCCACACCTCGCATTCGCAGTCGACACCCGCCGCGCGCGCGTTGTCGGCGACGCGCCGCGTGTCGTCGAGCAGCACTTCCGTGCTGCCCGCCATCATGCAGAGCGGCGGCAAGCCGCGCAGATCCGCGTAGACCGGCGAGGCGTACGGATGTGTGGCCGGTGTGTCGCCAAGATAGACCTTGGCCGCGCGCGTGAGCGCGGCGCCGCAGAACATCGGATCGACGCCGTCGTTGCCGCGGATGCTCGCGCCGGCCGTCGCGAGATCGGTCCACGGCGAGAACAGCAGCCCACCCGCGGGCATCGGCTCGCCGGCATCGCGCAACGCGACCAGCGTGGCGAGCGCGAGGCCGCCGCCGGCGGAATCGCCTGCAATCACGATCGAACTGGGCGCAATGCCCATAGCGAGCAACTGGCGATAGGCCGCGGTTGCATCGTCGAGCGCAGCCGGGAAGCGATGCTCGGGCGCGAGACGGTAATCGAGAGAAAAGAGCCGCACATCGGCGCGCGTCGCGAGCCCGAACGTCAGCGAACGATGCGTGAGCGGCGAGCAGAAGTAGTAGCCGCCACCGTGGCAATACAGCACCGTGGGTTCCATGCCGCCGGCCAGCGCGCCGTTTGCACGCTCGAGCCATTCACCGCGCAACGGCGCATCGTGCTCGCCGTACGTTTCACGCAGCTGCCAGCCGCGCGGCACGCGAGGCGACCAGACACGCTTCGCGGTCAGCGCGCGCGCCCGTTCGACATCGATATGCGGTTTGAGGGTTTCCGGCCGGAAGTGCCTGCGCAAATACCAGCATGCGAGCGCATTTTGCCAGCTCATCGGGACATGCTCCTTCAATGACGTCCCGTCATGGTACGTGCGTTGGCCGCGGTGCCGGTGGATGGCGGGTTCTAATCGCGCGGTGAGCGTACGATCGCCCGCGACCACGCCCCGCGCGGCCAGCCAATGCCAACGTCGATGCCAGCACCGCCTCAGGTTAGTTAGCCGGTAAAACCTGCCCGCGAATCTCGCCCGTTGGGTTTTGCGCGGTATGAACGTTGAAGTACCACTGCCCCGCCATCAGATCCGTGACCTGCTGTTCGCTCAGCTTTGCCATACCTTTGATCGGGCTCGCGAGCGCGCTCTTCTCGATCGGCACCTGGACCTTCGCGTTCTGTCCGACCGGCGCGGGGCCATGGAAATGCGCGGCGGTGGCCGGGCCGCTCAGGCCTTCATAGGTGATGGTCCATTGCAGCGATTGGGTCGACGTGTCGAAGGTCGCGTTCAGCATGCCGTGCCCGTGACTCACTCGCGGCGGCACTTCGCTCGACGGCTCGAGATCCGCCTTCAGTGCCACCGTATCGGCGAGCGCAACACCCGACGCCAGCGCCCACAACACGACGGCCAGATTCAATTTTCGCAGCGTAATCATGGTCTTCTCCGGACTTTTGAGGCGCCGCCACGGCGCACTTCGGCCGCGCGGAGTGCCTTCATACTAGTGCAAATCCGGCTAAGCCTGGGGATGTGCGCGGGTGTCCCGGCGATGCCGATCGAGCCTGGACGAATGTCGATTCATTACTATCCCTCGTGGCAAAAATATGCGATACGCACAGGTGTTCGCATAAACAGCCCTGAAACAAGGACTCAAATCCGCGACGTGCCTGCTTTGATCGATTTGCTCAAACAGTGAATTGCGCAATCTGTAATGAATAAATGACACTATCTCGATTATGCTTCTGTTTGCGAGAAGTGACTCCTTCATCGAAGGAAGTCTCCAAATTTTCAACGCGGCTTCGGCCGCGTTTTTTTTCGTCCTCTGCGTTTGATTACCGCTGATTTCCGCTGATTCGCGCTCTTTTAATTCGCGCTCTTTTTGCGCGGCGATACGCTACGCGAGCAGCGCCGCCTGCTGTTCGATGCCGTCCATCATCGCCTCGCACTCGCGGATCAACACCAACCCGTCATTGCGCAAACGCTCCGGTGTCTTTACGGCAATGTCGCGGCGATATTCGTCGAGCGCGTGAAGGAGCGGCGGATACTGCAACACGCTCGCCGCGCCCCACACCCGATGCAGCCACTCGCGCACGCGCACGATCTCCGCGCCGTCGAGCAAGGACGTCAGCGATTTCATGTCGTCGCGCATGGACGAAACGAACGAGTCGAGCAACGCCTTGACCGTCGATTCGCTCCCCCACAATTGCGCCATTTGACCGAGGTCGACTGGAATGAACGGTTCCGCGCCACCTTGCTGAACCGATACTCCCTCGATGTGTGGCTTCGCGATCGTTTCCGCAGGCGCGGCTTGCCAGGCGCTGTCGGTGCCGAACCAGCGGCTCAGGTAGTCGCGCAAGGTGGCAAGCCGCGTCGGCTTGACGAGACTGTCGTCCATGCCTGCTTCGCGGCACAGACCGAGGTCGTCGGGCGCGGTGTTCGCCGTAATGCCCAGAATCGGCAGACGATGCGCGCCACCGCGCCGCATCTCTGCTTCGCGGATGCACCGTGTGAGTTCGTAGCCGTTCAGATTCGGCATGTGACAGTCCGTGAGCAGGCAGCCGTAGTTCGTATGCTCGAGCGCGGCGAGCGCCTCCACCCCGTCGTTCGCGACATCGCACGCAAAACCGAGCAAAGCCAGTTGATGGCGGATCAGTTCCTGATTGACCGGATGGTCTTCCGCAACGAGAATCAGCCGCCCGCTCGCGATGGCGCGCTCGCGATCGGGCGGCGTCGCGACGCCTTCAGTCGTATGCGGACCGCCCGGCACGTCCGCCGCGCGCGGCGCCATCGCAGCGAGGCCCGTCGTCGCGGCGGCGCACGCGACGCCGAGGCCGCGCCACGAAATCGGATTGATGCTCACGCGCACCGTATCGTCGAGAATGCGGTAGCCCGTGGGCTTCGATTTTTCGGTCAGCGTGATGATGCGTGCGCGCGCGCCGGGATCCACGGGCAGCACTAAGTCCTCACCAACGAATAGCAGGTCCGCACCTGCCAGCGCAGCGCGTTTGCGCGCTTGCGGCGCCTCGGGCGCAATACTGCGCAGCTCGAGCCCAAGGGCCTTGCCGAAGTGCGCCAGCGCCCGGCCGATGCGCGGGTCGCTCACGATCACGACGCAGCGCTTGCCGCGCAAGCCGTTGACCGAATAGCGCTGCGCGACGACGGGCAGCGTGAGCCGCACGATCATGTTCGTGCCGCAACCGGGTTCGCTGCGCAGCGTGAGCGTGCCATTCATCAATTCGATCAGCTTGCGGCAGATCGTCAGGCCCAGACCTGTGCCGCCGAAGCGCCGCGTGGTGGACGATTCGGCCTGCACAAACGGCTCGAACAGACTGACTTGCACGTCGGACGCGATGCCGATGCCGGTGTCGTGCACGCTCATTTCGAGCGTCTGCGCGAGTTTGCGCGAGGCGCCGCCGCGCGCGAGAACCGACACGCTCACACCGACCTCGCCTTTCGGCGTGAACTTGATCGCATTGCCGAGCAGATTGAACAGGATCTGCCGCAAGCGCACGCTATCGCCGCGCAGCGTGGCGGCGACGTCCGCCGCAATCTCCACGCGCACCTTGAGCCCTTTTTCATGGGCTCGCCCGGCAAGCAGGCCGACCGCGTTATCGACGAGTTCGCGCAGGTCGATGGGCTCGGCTTCGAGCGCGAGCCGCCCCGCTTCGATTTTCGAATAGTCGAGCAGGTCGTCGAGAATCTGCAGCAGCGCGCCCGCCGACTCGTGAATCATGCCGAGCATTTCGCCTTGGTCCGTGCTGAGCGGCGTGCTCTCCAGCACTTCGACAAGGCCGAGCACACCGTTCATCGGCGTGCGGATTTCGTGGCTCATCATCGCGAAGAAGTTGTCTTTCGCGCGCGCGGCCGCCTCGGCCAAGTCGCGGGCGCGCGCCAGTTCCTCGGAGCGCGCGTGCTCCACGCTCGCATCGACCCAGTAGCCGCTCCAGACGACGCTGCCATCCGCTTCGCGGCGCGGCACGAGTTCAGCACGCATCCACTTGAGCTGCCCGCCGCTCCTGAGGCGAAACTCCGTGTGCACCGGCGTTTCGCAACGGGCGGAGTGCTCCAGTTCGGCGAGCACGAGCGGCCGGTCCTGCTCCGACACGCGCTCAAAGTCGACCCAGCTATGCTGACCCGGCGACACGCCGCCGTCGCCGAGCAGATGCCCGGTGTCGCCGCCGATATACGGAAACGAATACGCGCCGGCCGGCGTGCGCCGCAACTGGAATACGACGGCCGGCAACGAGCGCGTGACGTCGAACAGGCGCCGCTCGGTTTCGCGCGCGAGCATTTCGGCACGCCGGATGTCGGTGATGTCGACCATCGTGCCGAGAACGCATACCGGCTGGCCGTCGTTGCCGTTGCAGACGCTCGTCCAGAAGAGCCCGTGCCGCGTTTCACCCGCGCTGCCCTCGAATTGCAGCTCGACCTTCGCGATGCCCTCGCCGCGCAGGATCTCGCGCGTCATGTCGTCGAGCATGCGGCTGTTCGCCTCGCCCCACGTGCCCACCTCCGCCGTGGTGTGCCCGAGAACAGCCTCCCGGCTCATTCCGCACGCTTTTTCATAGGCTTCGTTGATCGCGATGTAGCGCCCGTCCAGATCTTTCGCGACGAGCGGATAGGGCACCGTCTTCATCATCGTTTCCTGGAAGTTGAGTTGCAGCGCGAGTTCGCGCTCGGTTTGCTTGCGCAGCCTGACTTCGCGTTGCAGCAGCAGGTAGGCGCGCAACGTGACCAGCAGCACGACGCCAATGCCGATCAACACCGGCAGCAGCCGCATCGCCGTCACGCTCCAGACCCTTTCGCTCGACGCAACGGGGCTCATCCACTTCTGCCGGATGCGCTGCTTTTCAGTGGCCGGCATCGCCTGCAAAGCGCGGTCGATCAGTTTGACGAGCGGGTTCAGGTCCTGACGCACCGCGAAATACAGCGAGTCGGATTCGCCGAGCGTGCCGAGCACCGTGAGCAGGCCCGCATAGTGCTGCTGAAGCTGCGCATTGATGGCGGCCGCGTTGCCGACCAGTATGTCTGCCTCGCCGCTCGCGACCCTTCGCAGCGCGTCGCCGAGGCTGGCTGCGACGACGATGTGGTCGGCCGGCACGGCTGCGAGCGCCAGCAGCGCCGAGCCGCCCACATGCGGCGCAATGACGGTGCGGCACGACGCGAAATCGCCGAACGAACACGCGGGCGGTGCGCCGCTGCGCCCGACGATCACCATTGGATCGCTCTCGTAGACGCGGCTATGCCCGGTGCCTTCGAGAAGCGGGCCGTGGCTCGACGCCGTGGCGAGAATCGCGAGGTCGCCGCGCTGGAACGCCGCGACGGTGGCCGGCCAGCCGGTCATGCTCGCGCGCTTGAACACGACGCCAAGCGTGCTGCTCAGATACGCGAGGTAGTCGGCGCTCAGGCCGACGGAATGGCCCTCGTCGTCGACATAGCTGAACGGCGGCCAGTCGCTGTCGAAACCGACCTGCAACGGCGGCAACGAGCGAAGCCAGCTCTTCTCCTGCGGCGTGAGAGTAAAGCCGGGCGCCGCTGATGCCGGTGCAGCACTGAAGTTGCCGGAAAGCCAGCGAGCGCGAATTGCCGCGGCCTCCACTGGATTCATCGACGCGAGCGCGCGGTTCAGATGATCGCGCAACGCAATCCGGTCGAGCGGAAGGCCGAAGCGCAGGTCGAGCGCCTTGCCGCCCTGCTCGAACGCCACACGCAGGCCGCGAAACTCGCCGGTAGCCAGTTCGAACTGCACGACGGGCGTGAAGCCGAAGTAGATGTCGGCATCGCCGTGCAGAACTGCGGCAAGTGCCTCGCGCGTGGTCGCGAATGGAATGATTGCTGCGCGCGGAAAACCCTCGCGCAGCGAGCGCTCGCGCGCGAACCCCCGCTCTATCGCGATACGCGCTCCGAAGAGCCCGGCGGGGCTCGTATGACGGTCGTCGTCGCGCCGCACGACCGCCGACGCGAACGAGCGGAAATACGGCGCCGTAAAGCTCAGGCAGCGCTCGCGCTCGGGCGTGCGGGCAACGCTCATCACCAGATCGACGTTACCGGCGCACGCCGCGGCAAGCAGTTGCGCCATGTCGGGAAAAGTCCTCGCCTCGATGACGACGTTCGGCCCCACGAGCGCGCGCAACAGATCGCCGCTCACACCGGTGAGCCGCTCGCCCTGCAGGACGTCGAACGGCGGCCAGCCTTCGGCGAGTACACCGACGGTCAGTTTGGCGGGGGTGTCGGCGAGGTGGGTCGGGGGATAGGTTGCGGAATGGGTGGTGGAAGAAGCTGTGGAAGAAGCAGTGGAACGAGCAGCCGGCAACGCGGACGCCCGAGGTGCATGCGACACCTGCGACGCGCCGCGAGACGTTCCGACCATGCCGGTCGCAAACCCTGCCGCCGCGAGCACTGCCACCGCGAGGCATGACGCGAGCAGATGCCGCGGCGAACGCCGTAGCCCGAGCATTGCCGCCATGATGCGAGGGCAACAATCGCTGAGGAAACCCGCGCGAAACAACAGAGAATGGCGCCGGCAACCGCTCACGCAACGTCACTCCGCCGATCGGCCGACGATGCGGATGGATCGGCGTTGCCGTTCAGAAACGAGAACAGAACGCCCGCCGCCACCGCGCCCGATAACGGCGCAGCCCAGAACAGCCAGAGCTGGTCGAGCGCCCAATTGCCGGCAAAGAGTGCCTGCGCCGTGGAGCGAGCGGGATTGACCGCGCCATTGGTGACCGGAATGGACACGAGATAAGCGAGCATGAGACAGGCGCCCGTGATGAGCGGCGCGACCCGCGCCATCTCTCTGCGCTCGACAACCAGCAGGCAGGCTATGACGAACACGAAGGACAGCACGAACTCGATGACGAGCGCCGAATGCAATGGATAGTCCGCCGGCGAATGAGCGCCAAAACCGTTCGCCGCGAATTCGCTCGCGCCGAGTTCGAAACCGGGCCGGCCGCTCGCGACGTACACGAGAAAAGCTGCGGCGAGCGTCGCGCCGACAAGCTGGGCAGCGATATACGGCAGCAGGTCGCGCACCGGAAAGCGCTGCGCGACCGTGAAGCCGATCGTGACGGCGGGATTGAAATGCGCCCCCGAGGTCTCGCCGAACACATAGCTCGCGGTGGCCAAAGCAAGACCGAACGCCAGCGACATTTCGAGCGCGCCGCTGCCTTGCAGCACCCCGCCGATATCGAGCACGGTGCTGCCGCACCCGACGAACACGAGCCATGCCGTGCCCACGCCTTCGGCCCACAACCGCTTACCTAGCGTGACCATTCATTCTCCCATTCGTCGAGGTACATGGCAGAAGGCGCCGCACAACGGCGCGAAGGCATCTGCGCTGAATATTTCCAGCCATCTTCGATAAGGATGGCGAAATAACCGCAGCAATATTCACAACCCGTGGCGAGAAGTGAATAGCACCGCGATCAGTTCAATATTATTGAATGGCGCATTCACCCCACCAATCAGAATATTCCTAGAATTCAGAGCAATCTGAATCACGCCATCGCGAGAGACTTCGCGCATATGTCAAACATCGTCATATCAATCCGATCTGGCTTGCGTAGTTAATAAGATCGCCTTCCGTTTCCAGACCGAGCTTGCGCATCGCGCTGCGTTTCTGCGTACTGATGGTTTTTCCGCTGCGCCGAAGACGCACGGCGATTTCATGCACGGCGAGCCCGCGCGCATAGAGCTGGAACACCTCCCACTCACGCACGCTCATCGCGCCGGTGCGCAACTGCGGCCTCGGCTGCACCGTTTCGAGCACGGCCTGTACCTGCGGCGACAGATGAGTGCGGCCTGCGGCAACCGCCTCGATTGCATCGATCAAGGTCTCGGCAGCGTCGCGTTTATCGACGATTCCGCTCACGCCGATGCTACGCAAGCCCGTCAGCATATGCGCGTGGCTCACGATCGTGAGCACGACGACGCGCGGATGCGGCTTGCGGCGCAACAACCGGCGCAACAGCGGCACCGCGTTGCCGCCGCCTTCGAGCCCCGGCATGCCGATGTCCGACACGACGACATCGCACGTGAGAGCATCGAGCAGCTTTTCGAGCGCGCGGGTGTCGGTCGCTTCGCCGACGATCTCGATATTCGGCCGGCCTTGCAGCAGATATCTGACGCCCGCGCGAATGCAGTCGTGATCGTCCGCCACGACGACGTGAATCTTGTTTGCCATGCCTTGTTGTGTTGTCGACCGGCACGCCCCGCACGCAATGTGCTTCCCCGGGTCATGCCGATACGGATGCCATTCGCCGCGCGAGCGCGCGGCACATCGCCGCCTGCTATCGCCCCTGGCTGTGGTCCAGCTCCTGGCCCTGCCAGTGGTCCTGCTGGTAGTCCGGCGTGTGGCCGTACTCGGGGCTCCGGTCATGCCGCTCGGACACCACGCCGTGCTCGAACGCGAAGCGGAACAGTTCGGCATCGCTATTGAGCGCGAGCTTGCGCATGGCCATGCATTTCTGCGCGCTGATCGTCTTCACGCTGCGCCCGAGACGCGCGGCGATCTCGGTCACGCCGAAACCGGCCGCATATTGCGTGAACACCTCGAGTTCGCGGCGCGACAGCGTGGCGCGCACGATGTCGAGCTGCTGGCTCATCGCGACATCCGCGAGCAACGCGCGCACCGCCGGCCCGATATAGCACTCGCGCGCGAGCGCCATGACCACCGCCACGTGAATCAGATCGATGCGGTCGCGCTTGCTCAGCAGTCCGTCGACGCCGAGCGACATCACCTTGCGCAGCGTCGCCGCCTCGGTTTCCATGGTCAGGATCACGAGCGCGACATCGGGGTAACGCTCCTTGAACTGCCTGACGGCGTCGAACCCGCCGCCGTCGAGTCCGCCCGGCATGTAGAGATCCATCAGCACCAGGTCGCATGGACTGCGGTCGACTTCGAGGAACAGTTCATTGATATCCGCCGCACGGCCAACCAACTGCAGGTCCGGATAATTTCCGATCAGATGCTCGATGGCGAGCAGAACCAGCGGATGGTCGTCCGCGATGATCGTTCGAACCGGTGTGCCTGCCGCAGCAGTGGAATTCATCGTCTGACGCTCCTCATACGTTCATTGTCTTGTGTCCGATTCCGTATGATCGGCATGCCCGAAATCATTGAAGATTTCTTCGACGATAGACATAAGAACGCTCTGAAATGGATCAGACAATCCGCGAATCCATGCCGTATTTTTCCGATTCAAGGAAAGACATACCGCAAGCGCGCACACGCGAAAAAAGGCCGGCATTGCTGGTGGCGCCGAGCAGCACCATGGCTTCGCGCTTTTGCCGGCTGACCGTGCGGCGGTGGCAACCGAGCGCCGCCGCGATTTCTCCAATCGACTCGCCGCATACGAGTCGGCGCACGATTTCGGTTTGCCGTCCTGACAAACGCGCTGCCGGCACGAACTGGCTCTCGTTCTGCGGCGAATGCGCGAGCGCCGCGACGACGGAACGGCCGAGGTAGCGCGCGCCGTCCGTGCTATCCAGAACGGCCTGCTGAAGCTCGTTCAGCGAGTCCGTTTTGCCGAGCACGCTGATTGCGCTATCCGCCGCGGCCGCACGCAGGATGCCGGGGTTCGTTTGCGCGGTCACCACGACGACGCGCACCGCCGGCCAGTTGCGGCGAACCTGCATCACGAGAGCGAGGCCGTCTTCGATATGGCCCGTAGGATCCGGCATGGAGAGGTCGATCACGAGCACGTCGCACGGCGTGCCCTGCAACAGCGCGAGCAACGAAGCAGGGGTGCGCGCCTCGCCGACGATCACGACGCCATTGTGCGCCGCCAGCATGGATCTGAAGCCGAGCAGAACGAAGGGCTGATCGTCAGCCAGAATGATTCGAAGCTTCGCCACGGTGGATTTCACCTCTTGCAGGAGTGGTTGGCTCGCGCAGCGGAAAGCCGGGCTTCGCTGCACGGGTTTTGCTGCAAGGGTCGGGCTGCCTCCCGGCGGCGATCCGACCTGCCCAACGAGCCATGGAATCACCGCCACCCTCTCACCACAATCGGAATGCTCCGAATCCGCTTCAAAAGCTCGTCACTCGATGTCCGTCAGGCTGCATCGCAGGCGCGTGTCGGCCGCACCGCACGCACCGGGGCCGCGCGCGGCAACACCGGCAGCGCAATCAATGCGCATGCGCTCGCGACCGCCCACACCATCGGCCACGAACCGGCGGACAACAACGCAGGAATGGCGAGCGGCGTGAGGAACAGCGTGAGGAACACACAGGTGTTGCCCATCGCGAGCGCGGTGCCCGCGCGGCTCGTACCGGCGAGCGTCGCGAGTTCCGTGAAGGCGACGCCGTGCCACGCCGATGCGCTCACACCGCCCAGCACGATCATCGTCACGAGCAGCGCCGTGAGCGCGGTGTGATGCATGCCGGCGAGCCCGGTCGCGAGCGCGAGCAACGCGAACAGCACCGCCGTCAGCAGGCTGCTGGCCCGCAGATACGCGCGACGATTGCCGCGCCGGTCGGTCCACGCGCCGCTCCATATCCGCGCGAACACGGCGCCGGTCTGCACGGCGGCCATCGTCGCGCTGATCGCGAACACGCCCGCGCGGCTGAAGTCATGCAGGAACACCGTACCGAACGTGATGACGGCGATCTGCGGCACGCACAGCGCGCCT
The DNA here is from genome assembly GCF_900177725.1 of Paraburkholderia susongensis. Lineage (GTDB taxonomy): Bacteria > Pseudomonadota > Gammaproteobacteria > Burkholderiales > Burkholderiaceae > Paraburkholderia > Paraburkholderia susongensis. The sequence continues at coordinate 20,199 of NZ_FXAT01000003.1, forward strand.
GCGCCCAAGGCGACGCGCCAGATAGCGATGTCGCTCAACGGCGAGACCGTCGGCGACGCGTCGTGCTGGCGAGCCGGGCGCAGTTCGCTTGCACCGCTCGCGCCATTCGCACCCTCACCTTCCGCGCGGGCATGCGCGGGCTCATGCAGCCAGCGCCACGCAAACCACGCGGTGATCGCACATGCCAGCGCCAGCACCGCATACGCGCTCGCAAAACCGAAGCGCGACGCGAGCACCGGCAGCACCAATGCGCCGAGTCCGCCGCCCGCCGGCACGGCCGTCTGCCGGATGCTCATCGCGAGGCCGCGCTCGCCTTCGCGAAACCACGCCATCACGGCACGGCCACTCGATCCGTTGACACTGCCGCCGAGCAGGCCAACCAGCAGCAGCCCGAGCGCGAGCATCGTCACGCCCGGCACGTGCGCGCCGCCCGGCGACACGAACAGTGCGAGACCGGCGAGCGCGGCCGCGGTCGACAGCAGCCCGAGCAGCAGCACGCGGCGATCGCCCCAGCGGTCGGTCAAGAGCCCCCACGGCAGCTCGCTGATCGCGATGCCGAGTCCGAGCATGCCGAGCACGAGACCCAGCCCTTCGTTACCAAGGTGATAGCCCGAGCGCAGAAAAACCGCGGTCGTCGGAATGCCGGAGAACGCCGCCGAAAAGCTCGCGTTCGCGGCAAAGCCCACGCCCAGCACCTTCCAGCGATGATTCGCGCCGCGTTCGGCCACACCGGTCAACGCCGCCATAGATCTGTTGTTCATTACACCCTCCGCAAAGAATTCAGGGGTATCCTACGGCTGGGCCTTCCATCGGAAAAGCCGGAAAATCAGATAATCCATATCGGAAAAACCGAATCATGAGCCAGCGCGGATTTGACTTGACGCAGTTGCGGACTTTCGTCGCCGTCGCCGAATCGGGCAGCGTGTCGGCGGGCGCGGAGCGCGTGTTCCTGTCGCAGTCGTCGGTGAGCGAGCAGTTGAAGAAACTCGAGGAGCGCGCGTGTCAGCCGCTTTTCGTGCGCAGCAAGCAGGGCGTGAGCACGACGTCCGCGGGCGAGCGCCTGCTCGACCATGCGCGCCGCATCATCGCGATGAGCGAAGCGGCGTTCGACGACCTGCAAGGCCGCTCGCTCGACGGCGAACTGCGCATCGCGATCACCGACTATTACCGGCCGCACGACATCGCGCGCATTCTGAAAACGTTCTCCGAACAACACCCGCGCCTGAAGCTGCACGTCACCGTGCAGCCGAGCACCGTCATCGACAGCGGCGCGGACGATCGCGCGTCGTTCGACATCGGTTTGTCGGCGCGGCTCGTCACGAGTCAGACACGCGCGCGTGGCGGCGCCGCGGCGAGCACCGTCGTGCGGCGCGAAAAACTGTTGTGGATGAGCGCCGCCGATACCGCGGCGCGAGCGGCCGCGCCGTTTCAACTGGTGGTGCTGCCGTCGACGTGCCAGTTGCAACGCTTCGTCGTCAAACTGCTCGACGAACACAAAGTGCCGTACGTGGTGTCGCATTCGGCGTCGGGCGTCGCGGGTTTGCAGCTCGCGTTGAAGGCGGGGCTCGGCATCTCGTGTCTGAACGAATCGTCGGCCGGCAACGGCGTGGTGGCCTGTCCGGCCAACACCGGCTTGCCCACGCTGCCCGCGGTCGAGTTTCATCTGCTGCCGGGGCGGCCGGGCGAAAGCGAACTCGTCAGCAATGCGCGCACCGCGTTGACGCGGCTCTTCGCATGAAGCGCAGCGCCCGACATCGAACGGTCACATGCGCGTTGACGCTTCGATCGCATTAGCCAAGGGCCTGGCCGCGCGGCCGCACATTGAAATTGCCGCATTTCATGCATAGCATGTTTTGATCTAGCTCAAATAGCCGTACACGCGCTGGCCGCTTCCGGTTGACGCCCCGAATAAATTGCTGCAACCTGATGCGCACTGCCTGGTACTTAATGCCTTCATTTCAAGGGCATCACTCGTGCAGCGCGATAGCCGCCATCACCGGCGCATTCAGTGCAGATCATCGTTTCAGGTTAGGCAATTGCATCGCCGTAGCGAATCGATATTTCGCCGTCCCAGGTACGTCCGTTCCGCTTTGCTGTTCAGGCAGTCCTTAGAAGAAAAACTGATGGTCCGTCATGCGTCGCTTGCCGGATTCGCCAAAGAGCCCGCAAACGCACGCGTGAAAAAATAGATCGAGAGAAAAGAACGTTCCCCAACGAGGCTTGGCGTGCATCGTAGAACTATCGGATCTTCGATTCTGTTGTTCGTGCTGTACGCGCTGTGCAGCGGCGCGGCGCTCGCGGCCGCCGGCGCGCCCGGAGCGATGCCCTCGGCCATGGACGAGCGCGTGCGCGCCTGCACGTCGTGCCACGGCGTGCAAGGCCAAGGCCTGAACAACGACTACTTCCCGCGCATCGCGGGCAAGCCGGCCGACTATCTGTTCAACCAGCTCACCGCGTTTCGCGACGGCGGCCGCACCTATCCGCCGATGGGCTATCTGCTCGCGTTCCTGCCCGACGACTATCTGCGCAAGATCGCCCAGTATTTCGCCGACCTGCAACCGCCCTACCCCGAAGCCGATCACACCAGCGTCTCGCCCGATGTGCTCGCCGCCGGCGAGCGGCTCGTGCTGCACGGCGACCCGGCGCGCAAGATACCGGCATGCATTGCCTGCCACGGCGCGCGCATGACCGGCACGCAGCCGGGCATTCCGGGCCTGCTCGGATTGCATGCGAGCTATATCGCCGGCCAGATGGGCACGTGGCGCTCGGGCACGCGTCACGCGCTCGCGCCGGACTGCATGCACGCGATCGCGGTCAAGCTGAACGACCGCGACATCACCGCGGTGTCGAGCTGGCTCGCGCGCCAGCCGCGTCCGGCCGATCCTCGGCCCGCGCCGGTTGCCGCCGGGCCGCTGCCACTCGCATGCGGGAGCCAGCCGCAATGAAGCCGATACTGCGTTCGCCGGGTTTGCTTCGCTCGCTGGGTGCGCGCCTAGGCCTCGGTTCTGGCTTTGGTTCTGGCCTCGGTTCACGCTTCGGTTTGGATCGCGCTTCGCGCTTCGCCATACTCCGCGGCATGCGCCGCCATCGCATGGTCAGGTCGCTCGCGGCCGGTTCGCTGACAGTGGGCCTCACCGTGAGCGGCGCGGCCGTGCTGCTCCACCTGCCCGGCGCACCGCTGATCGCGTCAGCCCATGCCGCAGCGCCGTCCGCCACGCCGGCCCCGTCCACGGACACCACCGCTTCGGCCGCCGACACCCGCCCCGACATCGTCAAGCGCGGCGAATATCTGGCGCGCGCGGGCGACTGCATCGCCTGTCACACCGCGCCACGCGGCAAGCTGTTCGCGGGCGGACTCGCGATGGAAACGCCGTTCGGCACGCTCTATTCGCCGAACATCACGCCCGATCCGCAATACGGCATCGGCACGTGGAGCGCGGACGCGTTCTTCAACATGATGCGCACGGGCCGCAAGCCCGACGGCACGCTGATCTACCCGGCCATGCCGATTGCGCAGTACACGAAGGTCACGCGCGAAGACTCGGACGCGATCTTCGCCTTCCTCCAATCCGTCGAGCCGGTGCGCGAGCCCAATCGCAAGCACACGCTGCGCTTCCCGTTCAACCAGCGCAAGCTGCTCTACGGATGGCGCTCGCTGTATTTCCGCGAAGGCGAGTTCAAGCCCGATCCGAGCAAATCCGTCGAATGGAACCGCGGCGCGTATCTCGTCGAAGGGCTCGGGCACTGCACGATGTGCCATACGCGAATCAACATGCTCGGCGGCTCGTCGCAGCGCGAGCAGTTCGCGGGCGGGCTGATTCCGGTGCAGAACTGGTACGCGCCGTCGCTCACGTCCGACAAGGACGGCGGCCTCGGCGACTGGAGCATCCAGGACATCGTCGACCTGCTGCAGGCCGGCATCTCGAATCGCGGCGCCGTGTACGGTCCGATGGCCGAAGTCACCTATCACAGCCTTCAGTATCTGAGCGACGAGGACGTTCGCGCGATGGCCGTCTATCTGAAGTCGCTGCCCGACAATCGCGGCCGCAAGACCGGGCCGAGCGTGACACCCGACCCGCAGGTGCTCGCGCTCGGCAAGCAGATCTACGCGGATAAATGCGCGATCTGCCACGGCGCCAACGGCGAGGGGCAGTTGCCGCACTACCCGCCGCTCGCGGGCAACCAGTCGATCGAAATGGACTCGGCCGTCAACCCGATCCGCATCGTGCTCAACGGCGGCTTCCCGCCGGGCACGAAGCGCAATCCGGAGCCGTACGGCATGCCGCCATTCGGCCAGGAGCTGAACGACGCCGAAGCGGCCGCTGTCGTCACGTTCATCCGCACCGCGTGGGGCAATCACGGCCTGCCGGTGACGGCCCGCGAGGTCAACGAGTTGCGCAAGGCGCCGCTGCATTGAAGCGCTGAACGGGACAACGGCGGCAACGGAAGCACAACGGCAACACAGCAGTAACAACAACAGCAACGCAACGGAAACACAACGCAACACCGCGGGGAGAACCACCGGAGAACCGCAGATGGAAGCGAACGAGATCCCTAACGCGCCGCCCACCGACGAAGAAGTCGAACGCGTCGTCGCGGTCGGCCCGCACGGCGCGATTGCGCTCGCCGGCGTCGCCACGCTGATCGTCATCGCGATCTGGTTCGGCTTCTACTTTCTGGTGTTCCTGCCGCGCGGCGTTATCCACTGACCATGTCGACCGAATCGAGCCATCAACCGGATAGCGGCCACGCGGTCGCATTACGTGCCGAGCGCCGCTGGGCTGTCTTCGCCACCGCGATGATCGTGCTGCTGCTCGCCGTGGTCGTGTTCTCCGGCGTGCATTGGGCGATGATGCCGCCCTCGCGCGTCGAGACGATCGACCCCGCACGGCTGCAACTGTCCGGCGAATTCGTCGAGGACAATCTCGGCAGCGCGGTCCAGCCGGACGGCTCGGTGATCGTGCGCTTCATCGCGCAGCAGTACTCGTTCACGCCGCAATGCCTGCTCGTGCCCGCCGACACGCCCATCACGATGCGCACGACGAGCGCCGACGTCGTACACGGTCTGCTCGTCAACGACACCAACATCAACACGATGGTCGTGCCCAGCTACGTCGCGACGCTCAACACGCAGTTCGACCACCCCGCCGACCACGCGATGCCCTGCCACGAATTCTGCGGCTTCGGCCATCAGACCATGTGGGCACACGTGAAGGTGATCGACAAAGCCGCCTTCTTCGAGCAAGCCCGACAATCACGGAGGCTCAGCTGTGTTTCACGCTAAGCGACTCGTTCTCGCGCATTTCTGGCTCGCCTTCGTGCTGTTCCTGGTCGCGCTCGTGCTCGGCGCATGGCAGATGCTGGTGCGCAGTCCGTTCGCGCCGTGGGTCGGCGACCCCGAGCTGTACTACCGGTCGGTGACGGCGCACGGCACGGTGATGGCCTACGCGATGCCCACGCTCGTCGCGATGGGCTTCGGCTATGCGATCGTCGAGCTCGCGCTCGCGCAGCGCCTTGCCGGCCTCAAGTGGGCGTGGGCCGCGTTCGTCCTGCTGCTCGTCGGCGCGGTCATGGCGATGGTGCCGGTCGCGCTCGGCGAGGCCTCGGTGCTCTACACGTTCTATCCGCCGATGATCGGCAGCCCGTTCTACTACCTCGGCGTGGTGCTCGTCGTGGTCGGCTCGTGGATCTGGGTCGCGCTGATGCACGTGAACCTGCGCATCTGGAAGCGCGCCAATCCGGGCAAGCCGGTGCCGCTCGCGATGTTCGCGAACGTGGCGGGCGCGTACTTGTGGGCATGGACCGCGGTCGGCGCGGCGCTCGAAATCCTGTTCCAGATCCTGCCGGTCGCCTTCGGCCTCACGAAAACGATCGACGCCGGCCTCGCACGCATCCTCTTTTCGTGGACGCTGCATGCGATCGTCTACTTCTGGCTGATTCCCGCGTACATCGCGTACTACACGCTGGTGCCGCGCGCGATCGGCGGGCGGCTCTACAGCGATTCGATGGCGCGCGTGTCGTTCATCCTGTTCCTCGTCTTCGCGATGCCGATCGGCATTCATCATCTGTTCGCCGATCCGCAGGTCGGCGCGGGCTTCAAGTTCCTGCACGCGGTCTTCACCGGCATGGTGTCGGTGCCAACGCTGCTCACGGTGTTCACGATCTGCGCATCGGTCGAAATCGCGGGCCGGCTGCGCGGCGGCAAAGGCGCGTTCGGCTGGCTCACCGCGCTGCCGTGGCGCAACCCGATGATGCTCGTGATCGCGTTCTCGTTCGTGATGCTCGGCCTCGGCGGCGCGGGCGGCCTCATCAACATGAGCTATCAGCTGAACTCGACGGTGCACAACACGCAGTGGGTGACCGGGCACTTCCATCTGATTTTCGGCGGCGCGATCGTCATCATGTACTTCGCGATCGCATATGAACTGTGGCCGCAACTGACCGGCCGCGCGATCTTCTCCGTGAAGCTCGTGCGCACGCAGTTGTGGCTGTGGTTCATCGGCATGATGGTCGTCACCTTGCCGTGGCATTACGTCGGCCTGCTCGGCGCGCCGCGCCGCATGGCCTATTACGACTACAGCATGCCGGGCATGCAGGGGCAGGCGTTCTGGGTCGGCATGTCGGCGGTGGGCGGGCTGATCCTGCTCGTCTCGGGCGTGCTGTTCATCTACATTCTCGCGAAGTCGCAGTTCGGACCCGCGATCGAGCCGCAGACGTTCTGCTTCGCGAGCGCCGCGCATCCGGTCGACCGAGTGCCGGTCGCGCTCAATGGCTTCGGTTTGTGGGTCGCGCTGATGATCGGGCTCACGGTCGTCAACTACAGTGTGCCGATTCTGCAGTTGCTCAGGCTGCCGCAGACTTCCGTGCCGGCGGTCGTCATCGGAGCACAGCGATGAGCGAAGAACGCGTCTTCAGCTTGCGCAATCCGTGGTTCACGTGGAGCGTGGGCGGCACGATCGTGATTGCCATCGTGGGCATACTGATCGGCTTCGTCTGGCTGCCTTCGGCGAGCACCGCGTTCGGCGGCCTCGATCTGTGGGCGCGCATCTGCGGCGCGGCGGGCGTGCCGTCGAGCTGGTATAGCGGCAGCAGCGGCGCGTCGACGGTTCCGAGTGACGTGGTCGTGCTGCCGCCGCAGCGAGCAACGCACGCCGCGGCGGATTCGATCGGCCGAGGCGCGACGATCGCGACGCAGAACTGCTCGATGTGCCACGGCGTGCTCGGTACGGCGCCGGTCACGGCGCCCGCGCTCGCGGGGCAATACGCCGACGTGCTCTACAAGGAAATGCGCGACTATCAGAGCGGCCAGCGGATCAGCGCGGTGATGCAGGCGATCATCGCGCCGCGCAGCGATCAGGATCTGCGCGATCTCGCGGCTTACTACGCTTCGCTCACACCGCCCCCCGCGGCGCAAACGCCGCGCGCCAGCGAGGCACCCGATGCGACCGCGGTGCGGCTCGCGATGCAGGGTGACCCCGAGCGCAATATCGCACCTTGCGCGGCCTGCCACGGACAGCTCGATCGCAAGGGCGCGGCGCCGTGGCTCGGCGGACAGTCGGCGGTTTATCTGGCGGCGCAGATGCACGCGTTCGCTGCGGGCGAGCGGCATAACGACATCAACGAGCAGATGCGCAACGTGGCGCGGCAGATGACGCCCGAGGAAATAGATAGTTTAGCTAAGTACTATGCGGCGATGCCGTAGCGAGCGAGTCGGATGCGTGACGGCTCGTGCAAAGCCGAGCCATCCCACCGCTGGGTTCAGGCCGCTACGAACCCGCTTTGACTGTGCGTTGCCGGCCCGACAGCCACACCGGCACGCTGCGCGGTAAACGAAGCGGTCACCCCGCTCGCCGTGCGGAACACCGCCACCGCCGCCGACAACTTCCGCGCCTGCTCTTCGAGCGAACTCGCCGCCGCGGCAGCCTGCTCGACGAGCGCCGCATTCTGCTGCGTGACCTCGTCCATCTGCGCGACCGCGAGATTGACCTGATCGATGCCGGTACTCTGCTCGATCGCCGCCGCCGCGATCTCGCCCATGATCGCACTCACGCGCGCAATCGCCGCGACGATTTCGCTCATCGTCGAACCCGAGCGCTCGACCAGTTGCGAGCCGGCTTCGACGCGCGCGGTCGATTCGTCGATCAAGCCCTTGATCTCCTTGGCCGCCGCCGCGCTGCGCTGCGCGAGCGAGCGCACCTCGCTCGCGACCACCGCGAAGCCGCGCCCCTGCTCGCCCGCGCGCGCTGCTTCGACTGCCGCGTTCAGCGCGAGGATATTGGTTTGGAACGCGATGCCCTCGATCACACCGACGATGTCGGCAATCCGCCGCGAGTCGCCGACGATGCCATGCATCGTGCCGACCACCTGCCCGGTCAGCTCGCCGCCCTGCGCGGCCAGCGTCGATGCGCCTTGCGCGAGCGAACTCGCCTGCTTCGCGTTGTCGGCCGTCTGCTTGACCGTCGAGGTCAGTTGCTCGATGCTTGCGGCCGTTTCCTCGAGCGAGGCAGCCTGCTCTTCCGTGCGTTGCGACAGGTCGGCGTTGCCCGCCGCGATCTCGCTCACACCGGTGTCGATCGATTCGGTGCCCTGGCGCACCGCGCTCACCGTCGCGATCAGCGACTCCTGCATCTTGCGCAGCGCCGCCGCGAGACGGCCCATTTCGTTGTTGCTCGTCACGTCGATGCGGCCGGTCAGGTCGCCGTTGGCGATGCGCTGAAACTGCGCGATGGTCGCGTCGACCGGACTGACGATCGCGCGCACGAGCACGGCGCGGCCCAGCCAGCCGCCAAGCAGCGACAGCACCATGCCCACCGCCACCGTGACGCAGATCACGTAGAACAGGTTCTGCGCGTCCTGATAGCGCTGCGCACCATGATCGAGCTGCAGTTGTTCGAGTGCGAGCATCGCCTTTTCGTATGCGCTATAGAGCGATGGCAGCTTGTGCGCCTGCAGTTGCTGGAATGCGTTGGTGTCGCCGGACTTCAACGCGGCGAGCGCCGACTCGACGCCTTCGCGCAGGAACGTGTCGCGCTGCTGCTGCATGTCGCGAATCAGACGCTGCTCGTCGGCCTCGCCGCTCGCGCGGCCCAGGTAGCGGGCAAGACGCTCGTCGGATGCTTTGCGGTACTGATCGAAGCGCTTGAGCACCGCGCTCGCGCCGTCCTGATCGTTGAGCGCGACGAGCGACGCGTACGTCGCCAGCGCGAGACGCAAACGCAACAACTGGCCGGAGCTGCCTTCGAGATCGGCGACGGCGGGCGTGTCCACGGTGTACATCTGCTGCAGCGACGCATTGCTCGCGCGCAGCGACAGCAGCCCGGCGGCGGCGCCGAGCAACAGCACGACCCCAAAGGACGCGATCATCAGCGTGAGGCTCTTACGAATCGACAGATTTTTCAACATCGGGTGGGTCTCCTTGGGGCTGCATGAGCGGCTTTCCAGCGCGGATTGCCTGCGCGGATTCTCAGCGCGAACCGGCCCGCAACGGCCCCGGTCATGCATGCTGCGCCCCAAGCCGCGTTGGCCCAGTCCGCAACGTGTGTCTAAGATTTAAGCGAACATCACATTAAGGGACTACGGCGGATGGGCAGAAAACTTTATGGTTTGCAGGCTTGCTGACGCGTGCGGCTTGAGCTACATCAATAAAGTGTCGCAATACGGTTCTTCGTCGGGAGCATTCCTATGTCGGAAGTCGGTTCGGCGGTACTGGTGTTCGCGCTACTGCTGGTCGCAACCGGCATCGGCGTCGGCGTGCGGCCGCTTCTGCCCGAAGAGCACAAGGCGCACGAGACCGTGCAACTCATCCAGCTCGTGATCGGCATGCTCGTGACGTTCGCCGCATTGGTGCTCGGTTTGTTGACCGCGTCGGCGAAATCGAGCTTCGACACCGCGTCGAACGATCTGCGCACCTACGCGGCCGAACTCATCGAATTCGATACGACGCTGCGCGAGCTAGGCAGCGCCACCGACGAATCCCGGCACCTGCTGCGCCAGTACACGGCGGCGGCGATCGCGTCGACGTGGCCGCAGGAGCCGGCGCCGTCCGGCGACTATCCGCGCATTGGCACGCAGGACAACTCCAGCCACCTCGAGAACGTGCGGCTCGGCGACATGCTCACCTCGGTAGGCCGGCAATTGCGGGAACTGCGCGCGCACGATTCGCTACAGCAACGCGCGCTCGACGACGCGTTGACGCAGTACCGGCGCGTCGTCGATGCGCGCTGGAAGATCATCGAGGAAGCGCACAGTTCGATTTCGCAGCCGTTCTTCAAGACGCTCACGTTCTGGCTCGGCGTGATTTTTCTGAGCTTCGGGCTGATCGCGCCACGCAATGCGCTCGCGCTCGTGACGATCTCGCTGGGTGCGGTGTCGATTGCTTCGGCGATCTATGTAATCGTCGATCTGGATACGCCGTTCACAGGGCCGATTGTGATTTCGAGCATGCCGCTAAGAGATGCGCTCGAGCACTTGCGAAAGTGACGCGCGACTACCCGCCCAACCTGCTTCAGCAGATGCCGCGTGGGCTGCCGCACGCGGCCGTGAGTCCCGCCGCGCCCGCTCCGACTATCAAGCCGTCGTCCACCCGCCCGGACGGTTTCATGACGAATCGACAGCCGGATCTTTACAGCGCTTCCACATTTCGACTAATATCGAAACATGGAAACGAACCAGACCATTACCGCCCTCTCGGCACTCGCGCACGAATCCCGGCTCGCCGTCTTCCGCGCCCTCGTGCAGGCGGGGCCGCAGGGCTTGCCAGCCGGGCAGATTGCCGCGCTGCTGGACGTGCCGCCGTCGTCACTGTCGTTTCATCTGAAGGAGCTGGTCCACGCGCAGCTCGTCACGAACCGCCAGGAAGGCCGTTTCGTCTTCTATTGCGCGAACTTCGCGACGATGAACGGCCTGCTGGCTTACCTCACGGAGAACTGCTGCGGCGGCAATCCCTGCTCGCCCGCGTCAGCGTGTTCGACGTCAGGCGCGCGCCAATCGTGACACGCATTCGCGTGCCTCGCCCATGACCACGAACGTACTGATCCTCTGCACCCACAACTCCGCGCGCAGCGTGCTGGCGGAGGGCATGCTCAATCATTGGGCCGGGAAGCTCGGCAAAGACGTGCGCGCGTACAGCGCCGGCAGCGCGCCGAGCGGCCGGCTCAATCCGTTCGCGCTGGAAGCGCTGACGGGCGCCGGCGTCGATGTCGACGGATACCGCAGCAAGAGCTGGGACGAATTCGTCGGCGATGGCGCACCTGAAATGCGCGTCGTCATCACGGTGTGCGACAGCGCGGCCGCGGAGACGTGCCCGTACTGGCCCGGCAGTCCCGTGAAGGTGCATTGGGGCTACGCCGATCCGTCGAACGCGCCGGGCGGCGACGAAGGCAAGCGGCTCGCGTTCGAACTCACGCGCGAGGCGCTCGGCTACCGCATGCTGCAGTTGCTGATGCTGCCGCTCGATCGCCTGAGCAACGCCGAACTCCAGGCGGCCTTGACCGACATCTCGCAAAACTGAGCGTTCGCATCGCGGCACGCACGAATCAGGGTGCCGCCTGCGTCTCCAAGACTCCCTGTCCCATGAACACGTCCAACGTCATCCCGCCTCGAAAGGCCGTTGCAACGCCTTCCATCAATTTCTTCGAACGCTATCTGACGGTCTGGGTGGCGCTGTGCATCGTCGCCGGGATCGCGCTCGGCCAGGTGCTGCCCGGCCTGTTCCGGCAGATCGGCCGGATGGAATACGCGCAGGTCAATCTCCCGGTCGGGCTACTGATCTGGGTGATGATCATCCCGATGCTCGTCAAGGTCGACTTCGGCGCATTGCACGAAGTGCGTCGGCACGTCAAAGGCATCGGCGTCACGCTCGTCGTGAACTGGCTCGTCAAGCCGTTCTCGATGGCGTTCCTCGGCTGGCTGTTCATCCGGCATCTGTTTGCGCCGATGCTGCCGGCCGGGCAGCTCGACAGCTACATCGCCGGGCTGATCCTGCTGGCCGCCGCGCCGTGCACGGCGATGGTGTTCGTATGGAGCCGGCTGACGGGCGGCGATCCGCTGTTCACGCTGTCGCAAGTGGCGCTGAACGACAGCATCATGGTGATCGCCTTCGCGCCGCTGGTCGGCCTGCTGCTGGGCATGTCCGCGATCACGGTGCCGTGGGCGACGCTGCTCACGTCGGTCGTGCTCTACATCGTCATCCCGGTGATCCTCGCGCAGATCTGGCGCAAGCGGCTATTCGCGAAGGGACAGGCGGCGTTCGATGCCGCGATGGCAAGGATCGGCCCCTGGTCGATCGCTGCATTGCTCGCCACGCTCGTGCTGCTGTTCGCGTTCCAGGGCGAAGCCATCCTGAAGCAGCCGCTGGTGATCGCGCTGCTCGCGGTGCCGATTCTGATTCAGGTGTGCTTCAACTCGGCGCTCGCTTACTGGCTCAATCGCGCCGTGGGCGAGAAACACAACATTGCGTGCCCGTCGGCGCTGATCGGCGCATCCAACTTTTTCGAGCTGGCCGTCGCGGCCGCCATCAGCCTGTTCGGTTTCCATTCGGGCGCGGCGCTCGCCACCGTCGTGGGCGTGCTGATCGAAGTGCCGGTCATGCTGCTGGTGGTACGCATCGTCAACCGGTCGAAAGACTGGTACGAACGGACTTGAGCAAACAGGAGAGCCCATATACATGAACATGACCGACATCACGATTCATCGCAACCCGAATGGCGCAAGGGCGATCGACGTGGAGGGCAGGCATGTCTGAGCGCCTGGATGACCTGCCGCAACTCGACACCGCATCGTTCCGGGTGCCGGACGCCGGCCAGTTGCGGCCAGCGTCGCCATCGGCCCATCCGCCCCGGTTCCTGCTCCTGTACGGTTCGCTGCGCGAGCGTTCGTTCAGCCGCCTGCTGGCCGAAGAAGCCGCGCGCCTGCTCACGGCGATGGGCGCCGAGATCCGCGTATTCAATCCGAGCGGCCTGCCGCTGCCCGACGATGCGCCGGAGAGTCACCCGAAGGTCGTCGAGTTGCGCGGGCTGGTGCAATGGTCGGAAGGCATGGTGTGGTGCTCGCCGGAGCGGCACGGCGCGATGACCGGCATCATGAAGTCGCAGATCGACTGGATTCCGCTGTCGATGGGCGCTGTTCGGCCGACCCAGGGAAAAACGCTCGCCGTCATGCAGGTCAGCGGCGGCTCGCAGTCGTTCAACGCCGTGAACCAGATGCGCGTACTGGGACGCTGGATGCGCATGCTGACCATTCCGAACCAGTCGTCGGTAGCCAAGGCGTATATGGAATTCGACGAAGCAGGCCGGATGAAGCCCTCGGCCTATTTCGACCGTGTCGTGGACGTGATGGAGGAACTGGTCAAGTTCACGTTGCTGACCCGGGACATCGGCCCCTATCTGGTCGACCGGTATAGCGAACGCAAAGAAAGCGCCGAGGAACTCTCGAGACGAGTCAATCAACCTCGCATCTAGGATTGGCTATTGGGCTGCCGTGAGGGCGCTCGATCAACTTTCGTCGCGACGTATCAGGTCTGCTCCGGCGTATTCGATCAATGGATGTCGTGGCGAATCAACAAGTGGCCCGATAAACACATATGGGTAAAGAAAAAGCCCGCTCTTCATGGAAGTGCGGGCTTCTGCCAACGAAAAACTGTTTTAGTCAGATTTAGAACGGAATATCGTCGTCCATCTCATCAAACCCGCCGCCAGCCGGCGCGCTCGGACGGCTCGCACCACCGCCGCCGCCACCACTGCTGCCGCCACGCGAGCCGCCACCCGACGTCGCGCGACCGCCACCACCGCCGCCGCCACGCTCCGCTGGCTCGCCGCGGCTATAACCGCCTTCGTCGCCGCCCATCGACGCGCCGCCGCGGCCGCCCAGCATCTGCATCTGTTCAGCGACGATTTCGGTCGAGTAGCGATCGGTGCCGTCCTGCGCCTGCCACTTGCGCGTGCGGATGCGCCCTTCGAGGTACACCGACGAGCCCTTCTTCAGATATTCCGACACGATTTCCGCGAGGCGGCCGAAGAACGCCACGCGGTGCCATTCGGTCGCTTCCTTCATCTCGCCGGAAGCCTTGTCCTTGTAACGGTCCGTCGTCGCAAGGCGGATGTTCGCCACTGCGTCGCCGCTCGGAAGATAACGGACTTCCGGATCAGCTCCGAGATTGCCGACGAGAATGACCTTGTTCACGGATGCCATGAGTTTCTCCTGTTGATTCCATTGCAGGCGGCGCGGCACTGCGCGGTTCGCGTCTCATGGCCGGCAGCCCCGAGACCAGAAAAGCGCCTCTGCCCGCCGCCGGGTGAGTTCTGGATGATTCGGGACGTGCCCCGAGTACGCTGTCTTATGCCTTGCGCGGCGGCTGTTTCATCTGTGCGGCGATTATAAGCCAGCAGAACACCAGCCCAGAGCACGCGAAGAACACCGCGCTCTGGCCATCCACCTTCAGCAGCCAGCCGCCGACCACGCCGCCCAGCGCAAGACCGATCGACTGCGTGGTGTTGTACACGCCGACCGCCGCGCCCTTGCGGGTGCCGGGCGCGAGTTTCGACACCAGCGAAGGCTGCGAGGCTTCGAGAATGTTGAAGCCCAGAAAGTAGATGAAAAGGATCGCCGCCACACTGAGAATCGTATGCGGTGCAACGCCCAATAACAACTGGCCGATCAGGATAAGACTGATGGCCGAGAGCAGCACGGCCTTCATCTTGCCGCGCTTTTCCGCGGCGATGATCGCCGGCACCATCATCACGAACGACAGGCCCATCACCGGCAGATACACCTTCCAGTGCGACGCGACCGGCAGGCCGCCCGCTTCGAGAATGCGCGGCACGACGAGGAACAGCGCGGTTTGCGTCGCGTGCAGCGCGAGCACGCCGAAATTCAGGCGCAGCAGCTCGACGTTATGCAGCACTTCGGCGAACGGCGCGCGCACGTGCACGGGCTTCGGCGCATCGGGCACGACCCACAGCACCACGCCGATCGCCAGAATCGCGAAGATGCCGACCAGCGTGAAGAGCCCGCTCATGCCGAGCCAGTGAAACACGATCGGCGCCCCGACGATCGCGACCGCGAACGATATGCCGATGCTGCCGCCGACCATCGCCATCGCCTTGGTGCGATGCTCCTCGGAGGTGAGATCGGCGATGAACGCCAGCACCGCGGACGACACCGCGCCCATGCCCTGAATGACCCGCCCGACGATGATCCACGTCATGTCGTGCGCGCCCGCCGCGACGAAGCTGCCGATCGCGAAGATCAGCAGGCCCGTCGCGATGACAGGCTTGCGGCCGACCTTGTCGGAAATCCAGCCGTAGAAGATGTAGAGCATCGACTGCGTGACGCCGTACGCGCCGAGCGCGATGCCGACGAGCAGCACGTTGTCGCCGCCGGGGATGGTCTTCGCGTAGATCGAGAACACCGGCATGATCATGAAGAGACCGAGCATGCGCAACGCGAAGATGGCGGCAAGCGACGCGGTCGCGCGCACTTCGGGCGCGCTCATGCGTGTGGAAATGGCGGACGGATTGGACATCGGAAGCGTTGTTTGAATGAGCTGGGCGGCACACCGCGCGGCGAGCCCGTGGAGACAGTCGCAGCCACGGCCCCGGCGCGGACGGCTCGCGGCATGGTCTGCGGGGCGGTTGCAAAGCCGGCCTATGAAGCCTGCCTACCAGGCCGGTCTGCAAAACCAGCCGCGCTGCCGCACCTCGCCCGACCGCACCGCACGTGGACACCGCACCTTGTACTCGCGGAAACCGGCCCCAGTTAGACCGCTTTCCCACGACGCCGAACCGCCGCCTTACAGCGCGCATCGAGCCTTGTTCCCGCTGTCAGGAAGCCGTAACGGCGGTCTGGAAAAGTCGTTATAGTAGCAGGTTTAGCCTCTTCCCCTTTCCGCAGTTCGTGGAATAAATCCGTGGAACAAATCCGTATTCGTGGGGCTCGCACCCACAACCTGAAGAACGTCAATCTCGACCTACCGCGTCACAAGCTCGTCGTTGTCACGGGCCTTTCCGGCTCCGGCAAATCGTCGCTGGCGTTCGACACGCTCTATGCGGAAGGACAGCGGCGCTACGTCGAAAGCCTCTCAGCCTACGCGCGCCAGTTCCTGCAACTGATGGAGAAGCCGGACGTCGATCTGATCGAAGGCCTGTCGCCGGCCATCTCGATCGAACAGAAGGCGACTTCGCACAATCCGCGCTCGACGGTCGGCACCGTCACCGAAATCCACGACTATCTGCGCCTGCTGTTCGCGCGCGTGGGCACGCCCTACTGCCCCGATCACGAGATTCCGCTCGAAGCGCAAAGCGTCTCGCAGATGGTCGACACGGCGCTCGCGCTGCCCGAAGAAACCCGGCTCATGATCCTCGCGCCCGTCGTGGCGGACCGCAAGGGCGAGCACACCGAACTGTTCGAAGACATGCAGGCGCAGGGCTTCGTCCGCTTTCGGGTGCGCTCGGGCGGCGGCACCGCCAACGAAGGCGCGGCGAAAATCTACGAAGTCGACTCGCTGCCGAAGCTCAAGAAGAACGACAAGCACACGATCGACGTCGTGATCGACCGTCTGCGGGTGCGCCCGGACATGAAGCAGCGCCTCGCCGAATCGTTCGAAACGGCGCTGCGTCTCGCCGACGGCCGCGCGATCGCGCTCGAAATGGATACGGACAAGGAACACCTGTTCAGCTCCAAGTTCGCCTGCCCGATCTGCTCGTATTCGCTGCAGGAACTCGAACCGCGCCTCTTCTCGTTCAACAACCCGATGGGCGCGTGCCCCGAATGCGACGGCCTCGGCCAGATCACGTTCTTCGATCCGAAGCGGGTGGTCGCGCATCCGTCGCTGTCGCTCGCGGCGGGCGCGGTGAAGGGCTGGGACCGGCGCAACCAGTTCTACTTCCAGATGCTGCAGAGCCTCGCGGCGTTCTACGACTTCGACATCGACACCGCGTTCGAAGACCTGCCCGAGAAAGTGCGCAAGATCCTGCTGTACGGTTCGGGCAAGCAGGAGATTCCGTTCTCGTACATCAACGAGCGCGGCCGCACATCGGTGCGCGAGCACGTGTTCGAAGGGATCATCCCGAATCTGGAGCGGCGCTACCGCGAAACCGATTCGGCCGCGGTGCGCGAGGAACTCGCGAAGTATCAGAACAACCAGCCGTGCCCGGCCTGCGCGGGCACGCGCCTGCGCCGCGAGGCGCGCTTCGTGCGCATCGGCACAGATAGCGACGCGCGCGGCATCTTCGAGATCAGCGGCTGGCCGTTGCGCGATGCGCTCGGCTATTTCCAGACGCTGCACCTCGAAGGCTCGAAGCGCGAGATCGCCGACAAGGTGGTCAAGGAAATCGTCGCGCGGCTGATGTTCCTCAATAACGTCGGGCTCGATTACCTGTCGCTCGAACGCAGCGCGGAAACGCTCTCGGGCGGCGAGGCGCAGCGCATCCGTCTCGCCTCGCAGATCGGCTCGGGGCTGACCGGCGTCATGTATGTGCTCGACGAGCCGTCGATCGGCCTGCATCAGCGCGACAACGACCGGCTCATCTCGACGCTCAAGCATCTGCGCGATCTCGGCAACTCGGTGATCGTCGTCGAGCACGACGAAGACATGATCCGCATGGCCGACTACGTGGTCGACATGGGTCCGGGAGCGGGCGAGCATGGCGGCATGGTGATTGCCGAGGGCACGCCGAAGGAAGTACAGCGGAACCCTGCGTCGCTGACCGGGCAGTACATGTCGGGCGCACGCACGATCGAATTCCCCGACGAGCGCAAGGAGCCCGACGAGCGGCGCCTGCGCATCGTCGAGGCGCACGGCAACAATCTGCACAACGTGACGCTCGATCTGCCGGTGGGCCTGCTCACCTGCGTGACCGGCGTGTCCGGCTCGGGCAAGTCGACGCTCATCAACGACACGCTCTATCACGCGGTCGCGCATCACCTGTACGGTTCGGCCACGGAGCCGGCGCCGTACGAGTCGATCGAGGGTCTCGAGCATTTCGACAAGGTCATCAACGTCGACCAGTCGCCGATAGGCCGCACGCCGCGCTCGAATCCGGCCACCTACACGGGCCTGTTCACGCCGATCCGCGAACTGTTCGCGGGCGTGCCGGCGGCCAAGGAACGCGGCTACGATCCGGGCCGCTTCTCGTTCAACGTGAAGGGCGGGCGCTGCGAATCGTGCCAGGGCGACGGCGTGCTGAAGGTCGAAATGCACTTCCTGCCCGACGTCTACGTGCCGTGCGACGTCTGCCACGGCAAGCGCTACAACCGCGAAACGCTCGACGTGCAGTACAAAGGCAAGAACATCAGCGAAGTGCTCGACATGACGGTCGAACACGCGTACGAGTTCTTCAAGGCCGTGCCGGTCGTCGCGCGCAAGCTGAAAACCTTGCTGGACGTGGGTCTCGGCTATATTCGCCTTGGCCAGTCGGCTACCACGCTGTCGGGCGGCGAGGCGCAGCGCGTGAAACTCTCGCTGGAACTGAGCAAGCGCGACACCGGTCGCACGCTATACATCCTTGACGAACCGACCACCGGCCTGCATTTTCACGACATTGCGCTGTTGCTGGAGGTGATCCACCGGTTGCGCGACCAGGGTAATACCGTCGTGATCATCGAACATAATCTCGATGTAATCAAAACCGCCGACTGGGTCATCGATCTCGGTCCCGAAGGCGGCGCGGGCGGCGGGCAGATCATCGCCCAGGGCACGCCGGAGCAGATCGCGAAATCGAAGGCAAGTTTTACCGGCAAATATCTGGCGCCGCTTCTGAAGCGCACCGCCAGCGCAATGTAACGCTGCACATCACGGGTTGGAGACGGAATAAGCCATGGCCAAGCGGAATCAGGCGCGCGACGACGGGCAGGTGCAAGACCTGCGGCCACGCCCGGTCAGGCTGACGAGCGACATGAGCCTGCCGAAGCTGTCGGCGGTCGAAATCGGCAGCTACGTGCTGATGCTGTTCGGCATGTGGGCGGTGATCGAACTGAAGCTGCTCGGGGCGCTGCTCGCCGGGCTGCTCGTGTTTCAGCTCGTGCAAACGATCGCGCCGCGCATCGAGCGCCACATGTCGAGCAAGCGGGCGCGCTGGCTCGCGGTGGTGATCCTGTCCACGGTGATCGTCGGCGCGCTCACGGGGCTCACGCTCATCATCATCGAGCACTTCGAAAACGACGTGCCGAGCGTGCAGAAGCTGCTCGATCAGGCGATGCAACTGATCGACGAGGCACGCGGCAGGATTCCGCAGTTCATCGCCAACTATCTGCCGGTCGACACCGAGCAGATGAAAGCCCGCGCCGCGGAACTCATGCACACGCACGCGAACATGCTGCAGCAAGGCGGCACGACCGCGGCGCGCGGGTTCACGCACGTGCTGATCGGCATGATCATCGGCGCGATCATCGCGGTCGGCGCGCAGAAGCATATCCAGCGGCTGCCGCTATCCACCGCGTTCGTCACGCGCGTGACGCGCTTCGCCGACGCATTCCGCCGCATCGTGTTCGCGCAGGTCAAGATTTCCGCGCTCAACGCGGTGTTCACCGCGATCTTCCTGCTCGTGATCCTGCCGATCTTCCACGATCAGTTGCCGCTGTCGAAAACGCTGGTGATGATGACGTTCATCGTCGGCCTGCTGCCGGTGATCGGCAATCTGATCTCGAACACGATCATCGTCGCGGTCGCGCTGTCGGTGAGTTTTCCGGCGGCGGTCATGTCGCTCGTGTTTCTGATCCTGATTCACAAGCTCGAATACTTCCTGAACGCGCGGATCGTCGGCGGACAGATCGAG
The DNA here is from genome assembly GCF_900177725.1 of Paraburkholderia susongensis. GTDB lineage: Bacteria > Pseudomonadota > Gammaproteobacteria > Burkholderiales > Burkholderiaceae > Paraburkholderia > Paraburkholderia susongensis. The sequence goes on from NZ_FXAT01000003.1 coordinate 39,968, forward strand.
GCGCGCGCGTGGGAATTGCTGATCGCGATGCTGGTGATGGAAGCGGCGTTTGGGATTGCCGGCGTCATCGCGGCGCCGATTTTTTATGCGTATATCAAGCGGGAGCTGATTTATTTGCGGCTGGTGTGAGCGTGAGGGGCTGGAAAGAGCGGGCGGGTAGTCAAGCCCAGTAGCTCAAGCCCAGCCGTTCAAGCCTGGTGGTCATGCCCGTCGTCAAACCGGGCAGTCAGAATCAGCACTCTCCTCGGGCGGAAAATTCAGGTAGCTGAGCGAAGCGGCACTACGGTGCCGCTTTTTTTTGCGCTTCATCTGGGGAGGCACTCTCGGCGTGCTTCCTGACAGAAAACTTGCGGCAGATCGCGCAAGCCCCTAAGATGCGAACAATTCCCATTTACAATCAGTCCGCATCGTGACATTCCGATCGAATTTCCGCTCGAAGTTGCACCCGGGTTTCCGCTTTTCTCCGCCGGTTCGCGCATGAGACGCCAGTTCGTCCGTCTGCACCGCTGGTTCGGTGTCGCCACCGCGCTATTTCTGTTCGTCGCCGGACTTACGGGGGCGATCATTGCGTGGGACCACGAACTCGATGCCGCACTGAACCCGTCGTTCTACCAGGCCCGCACGGCAGGTCCGGTGCTGTCGAGCCTCGAACTGGCGAACCGCGTCGAAGCCGCCGACCCGCGCCTTCAGGTGACCTATCTGCCGCTCGCGGTCGAGCCCGGCCAGACGCTGCAGATGATGGTGCTGCCGCACACCGACCCTGCAACGAAGCAGCCCTACCCGCTCGGCTTCAACCAGATCGCCGTCGATCCCGTCACCGGCGGCATTCAGGGACGCCGCGAATGGGGCGCCGTCTCGCTCGCGCGGCTCAACCTGATCCCGTTCATCTACAAGCTGCACTACACGCTGCAACTGCCGTTCACCGGCGGCATCGACATCGGCACGTGGCTGATGGGGATCGTCGGCATCGTGTGGCTGTTCGATAGCGTGATCGCGCTGTGTCTGTCGTTTCCGAGCCTCAAAGCCTGGCGCAAGTCGTTCGCGTTCCGGTTAAAGCGCGGCGGCTACGCGCTCACGTTCGATCTGCACCGCTCCGGCGGCGTGTGGATCTGGGGCCTGTTGATGATCGTCGCGCTGACGTCGATCTCGATGAATCTGCCGTCGCAGGTGGTGCGGCCGATCGTCTCACGGCTATCGACGCTCACGCCCGATCCCATCAACAACCCGGAAATCCTGCGCGCGCCGCAACCCGGCGATCAGGCGCTGAGCCGCGAGCGCATCGTCGAGTTGGCCGGGCAGGCCGGCCGCGCGATGCATCTCGCCGCGCCGCCGGGCGGCCTCTACTACGCCGAATTCCTGCACACGTACGGCGTCGGCTTCTACACGCCGGGCAACGATCACGGCGACATCGGCCTCGGCAACCCGTGGCTGTACTGGGACGCCGCCACCGGCAAGCAGCTCGCCGCGCAGATTCCCGGCAAGGGCTCGGCCGGCGACATCTTCATGCAGGTGCAATTCCCGCTGCACTCGGGGCGCATCCTCGGTCTCGGCGGGCGGATCCTGATCAGCGCGGTGGGCATCGCCGTGGCCGTGCTGAGCATCACGGGCCTGCTGATCTGGCTGAAGAAACTGAACGCGCGCCGCCGCTCTGCGCAAAACGCGAATCTTGCGCGGGACGCGAGCGGCGCGGCGGCGCGCTCATAGGGCAATCAGGGGAATGAATGCGCCGGCATCGACCGGCGCATTTTTTTAGCGGAACACCACCGTCTTGCTGCCGTTCAGCACGACGCGGTGCTCGACGTGCCACCTGACCGCGCGCGCGAGCGTCACGCACTCGACGTCGCGGCCGATCGCCGTGAGTTGCTCCGGCGTCATGCTGTGGTCCACGCGCTCGACTTCCTGCTCGATGATCGGACCTTCGTCGAGATCGGTCGTCACGTAGTGAGCGGTTGCGCCGATCAGCTTCACACCACGGTCGAACGCCTGGTAGTACGGCTTCGCGCCCTTGAAGCTCGGCAGGAACGAGTGGTGAATGTTGATCGCGCGGCCAGCCAGCGCTTCGCACAGTTTCGGCGACAGAATCTGCATGTAGCGCGCGAGCACCACGAGATCGGCCTGATGCTCGTTGATGACTTCGAGCACGCGCGCTTCCTGTGCGGCCTTCGCATCCGGTGTGCCGCCGAGCAGCGGGAAGTGATGGAACGGAATGTCGTAGCTCGCGGCGAGCTGATAGAACTCCTTATGGTTCGAGATAATCGCCGGAATGTCGATATTGAGCTGACCGGTGCGGTAGCGGAACAGCAGGTCGTTCAGGCAATGGCCGATCTTCGACACCATGATGACGACACGCGGCTTCGCGTTCGCGTCGTGCAATTCCCAGCTCATGCCGAACTGTTCGGCGAGCGTCACGAACGACGCGCGCAACGCGTCGAGCCCCGGGTCGCCGCCTACCTGCTGAAAATGCACGCGCATGAAGAACTCGCCGGTGCGGCTGTCGCCGAACTGCGCGGAGTCGAGAATATTGCTGCCACGTTCGAACAGAAAGCCGGACACGGCGTGAACGATGCCGGGCCGGTCGGCGCACGACAGTTTGAGGATAAAGCTGTGATCGGTCGACATGACCTGGGTGACTCCCTTCTTCGATGCGTGGTTTGTTTCAGTGCGTACTGGCTGCTGATGTGAGTTGCTTCACGGTGCTTCGGATTGCTTCGCATGCGGCGGCGCGAACAGCGCCTCGATGCCAGCGCAAGCGTCCTCGTCGATCCAGCGGCGGCGCAGCAGGCAATCGAGCGTCGCGAGGCTCGCGTCCACCGTCATCGCACCCTCCTCGACCCAGCGCGCCACTTCGTCGATGCGCGCAAGGCGGTGCTCGCCCACTTCGCCGTCCTGATTGCGTGGCGCGAAATCCGCGGGCAGCGCGAGGTCGTAGATGAAAATCTGTTCGGCCTGCGTGCCTTCCGGCAGCGACTGCAGCACGTGCGCCGTGCGGCCCGCGACCGCGCGCTCGGCGATTTCCGCAGGAATGCCGGCTTCTTCCCAGCACTCCTTGACGATTGTCTCGCCGATGCCGAAGCCCCAGCCGATCCCGCCCGCGACGACATTGTCGAGCATGCCGGGGTCGGTCGCCTTGGTGTCGCTGCGGCGCGCGATCCACAACTGCGGCACGCCAGCCGCATATTCTACGACGCCGTTCAGATGCACCGCGTAGGTCATCGTGCCGAAGAAGCGTGACGCCGCGCGCTCGATATAGGCGAGCGGCGGCGCGTCGAACGCGTTGCGGATCGCGTAGGTCTCGTCGCGCCAGCCGGGAATGCGTCCTTCGGCGGCGAGCGCGCCGATCACGGAAGCAAGCGCCGCGCTGCGCAGTTCGACCGTATCGAACATGGGGGCGAGCGTCACGCCGCCGCTGGCGGTGCCGCTGTCCCCATCGATTTCGAACACGTCGGGCCAGCGCTCGAGCAACGGCACGTCGCCCTCGCGAATCCAGCCGACCTGTTCGGCGCCGATCCTGAACGGGCGATGCGCGTTGGCGTCGAAGCGGCGCGCGGCGGTGATGCAAGGCAAAGTCATCGAAAACTCCAGACTGTCCGCGCCGGGGCGAACCGAAGCAAAGCAGAAGCGGGCGCGTGAGCGGCGCGCTCAGTCGCGCAACGCGACGCGAATCCCGATCGCGATGAACGTCGCGCCAGCCACGCGATCGAGCCACACGCCCACGCGCGGACGACGCCTGAGCCAGCCGCCGATGATCCCCGCGCACACGCCGAACAGCGAAAACACCACGACCGTCTGCAGCATGAAGAGCGCACCGAGCTCGAGCATCTGCACCGCCACGCTTTGCGCGCCGTGCGGCTGCACGAACTGCGGCAGGAACACGACGAAGAACAGCGTCACCTTCGGGTTCATCAGATTGCCGAGCACGCTCTGGCGGAACACTGCGGAAAGTGGCTGCGGCGGACGCTGGTGCGCAGTCGCGAGACCCTGGCTGCGCAGCGCCTTGATGCCGATCCACACCAGATACGCGGCGCCCGCGAGCTTGATCGCCTGGAACGCGAGCGGCGACGAACGCAGCAACGCGGCAACGCCGAGCGCGGCGAGCGTCGTGTGAAACGTGATGCCGGCGGTGAAGCCGAGCGCGGCGACGAATCCGGCCGCGCGCCCCTGCGAAATGCCGCGCGCGAGCACCTGCAGATTGTCCGGACCGGGCGCCACGGTGATCGCGATCGACGTGGCGAGAAACAGCAGGAAATTGGGCATCGTGGTGACCTTCTCGTTGTGACCTTCTCGTTTCTCGTTATCAGGCTTGTGAGCCTCGTGCGCTCTCAATGACCGCCGAAACTCGTCACCGTGTAAAGCGCGAGCCCGCCTTCGCCGAGCAGCTTCGAGCCGCCCAGATCGGGCAAATCGACGATCGCCGCGCCTTCCACGACGACCGCGCCGAGCCGTTCGAGCAGCAGCTTGCCAGCCATCATCGTGCCGCCGGTCGCGATCAGATCGTCGACGATGATGACGCGATCGCCCGGCTCGCACGCATCCTCGTGAATCTCGACGGTCGCGGTGCCGTATTCGAGTTCGTACGATTGCGAGATCCGCTTGTACGGCAGCTTGCCCGCCTTGCGGATCGGAATGAAGCCGAGACTCAGCTCGTGCGCGACGATCGGCCCAATGATGAAGCCACGCGCATCGAGCCCGGCGACGTAATCGAGCTTCGCATCGATATAGCGCTGCACGAACAGATCGATCAGCACGCGCAGCGACTTCGGCTCGCGCAAAAGCGGCGTGATATCGCGGAATTGCACGCCCGGCTGCGGCCAGTCGGGCACCGTGCGAATGTGACTTCTGACGTAGTCGGCCGCATCGAGCGGCGCACTCTCGAGCGCGTTGGACATGATGTCTCCGGATGGACCTCGACGGGTCCGGTGAAAAGCTTGAATCAGGGCGGCCCGGGCCAGCTTGCGTCAGGGACGCGCGTAGAGTGCTCGCTTCAGGCCGCGGCGGCGCCCGGGCGGCGATGTTTCGAGAGCCGTTCCTCGGCTTGCGCCAGTTGTTCGGGCAGACCGCGCAACACCACGATGTCGCTCGCCCGCAGTTTCGTCGACGGGTCCGGCTCGACGCCGCGAATGCCGTGCCGGCGGATCGCGGTCACCTCGACGCCGAGCTCGAACAGGCCCAACTCCGCGAGCGTGCGGCCCACCGCGTCCGCGCTGGCGTCGACCGGAACCGATTGTAGCCGCACCTGTTCGTGGCTGTCGTCATCGTCGACGTCATCGGCGCCGTGGAAGTAGCCGCGCAGCAGCGAATAGCGCTCGTCGCGCATCTCCTCGACGCGCCGCACCACGCGCCGCATCGGCACGCCCATCACGACGAGCGTGTGCGAGGCGAGCATCAGGCTGCCCTCGACGATCTCCGGAATCACCTCGGTCGCGCCGGCGGCCAAGAGCTTTTCCAGATCGGAATCGTCGACGGTGCGCACGATGACCGGCAGCGTCGGCTCCATCTCGTGGATGTTGTGCAGCACGCGCAATGCCGAGGGCGTATTCGCGTAAGTGATCGCGACCGCGGCCGCGCGGTGCAGGCCCGCCGCGAGCAGCGACTCGCGCCGTCCCGCATCGCCGAACACGACCGATTCGCCGGCCGCCGCGGCGGCCGCGACGCGGTCCGGGTCGAGGTCGAGCGCGACATACGAGAGCCCTTCGTGCTCGAGCATGCGCGCGAGGTTCTGCCCGGCCCGTCCATAGCCGCAAATGATGACGTGGCCGCTCTGCTTCAGGCTTTGCGTCGCGATGCGCGTCATCTGCAACGACTGCATCATCCATTCGGTCGACGACAGCCGCAGCACGATGCGGTCGGCGTTCTGGATCATGAACGGCGCGGCGAGCATCGACAGCAGCATCGCCGCGAGAATCGCCTGCAACAGCGTCGCGTCGACGAGATGCCGGTCGAGAATCAGGTTCAGCAGCACGAAACCGAACTCGCCCGCTTGCGCGAGGCCGATACCGGTGCGCATCGCGACGCCCGGCGTCGCGCCGAAAAGCCGCGCGAGGCCGGTGATCATTACCGCCTTCAGCAGGATCGGCCCGACGAAAAAGCCCAGCACGATGAGCGGATGCTCCCAGATCACACGCGGATTGAGCAGCATGCCGGTGGTCACGAAGAAGAGCCCGAGCAGCACGTCGCGAAACGGCTTGATGTCCTCTTCCACCTGGTGCCGGTACGGCGTCTCGGCGATCAGCATGCCGGCGATGAACGCGCCGAGCGCGAGCGAGAGGCCGAACTTGTCGGTGATGAACGCGGCGCCGAGCGTGACGAGCAGCAGGTTCAGAATGAACAGCTCCTGCGAGCGGCGCCGCGCAACCACGTTGAACCAGCGCGTCATGAAGCTTTGCCCGACGATCAGCAGCAGCGCCAGGGCCACCACGATCTTGATCGCCGCCACGCCGAGCGCGCTGACCAGATTCTCCGAACGCCCGCCGAGCGCGGAAATGATGATGAGCAGCGGCACCACGGCCAGATCCTGAAACAGCAGCACGCCGAAAATGTTGCGGCCATGCTCGGTTTCGATCTCGAGCCGCTCGGCGAGCATCTTGCTGACGATCGCCGTCGACGACATCGCAAGCGCGCCGCCCAATGCGACGCTCGCCTGCCACGTGATATGCACCCAGCGCTCGAGCACGAAGCCGAGCGACACCGCCACCGCAACCGTGCCGATCACCTGCAGGAGGCCGAGACCAAACACGAGCCGGCGCATCGAGCGCAGCTTGGAGAGCGAAAACTCGAGCCCGATCGAGAACATCAGGAACACGACGCCGAATTCGGCGAGGTTCTGCGCGCCCGCTGAATCGGGAATCAGGCCGAACGCATGCGGCCCGACGATGATGCCGACCGTCAGATAGCCGAGCATCGGCGGCAAGTTCAGAAAGCGAAAGATCACCACGCCCGCCACCGATGCCAGCAGCAGGAACAACGTCATTTCAAGCGGGGAAATCATCGGCAAAAACGCATGGGTGAAGCGTCCTCGTTCGTCAACGGAACCCGTGCACGGGAGCACCGTGCGACATGGTTGAGGGGCCGGTAAAAAAACGCTAAAGGGCTGGTAAAGGGGCTGGCGAAAGGCTGGTGCAGCCAGCGGCTTGGCACAGCAGGCCCGGCGCGGCGAACAGGCGCCTTTGCTATACTCCGCGCATGATAGCGAAAATCAATGACGACAGGGCGCTTGCGCTTGCTCGCGACGTGCTCGACATCGAAGCGGACGCCGTGCGCGCGCTTCGCGACCGGCTCGACGGCGGCTTCGTCGGCGCGGTCGATCTCATCCTGGGTTGCCGCGGGCGTGTCGTCGTCTCCGGCATCGGCAAGTCCGGCCACGTGGCCCGCAAGCTCGCGGCCACGCTGGCAAGCACCGGCACCCCCGCGTTCTTCGTGCATCCCGCGGAAGCGAGTCATGGCGACCTCGGCATGGTCACCTCCGACGACGTGTTCCTCGCACTGTCCAATTCCGGAGAAACCGAAGAACTCGTGGCGATCCTGCCGCTCATCAAGCGGATCGGCGCGAAGCTGATCGCAATGACAGGCCGCCCGGGCTCGAGCCTCGCGCAGCTTGCCGACGCCCATCTGAATTCCGGCGTCGAGAAGGAAGCCTGCCCGATGAATCTCGCGCCCACCGCGAGCACCACCGCCGCGCTCGCGCTCGGCGACGCACTCGCGGTCGCGGTGCTCGACGCGCGCGGCTTCGGCCGCGACGATTTCGCGCGCTCGCATCCGGGCGGTGCGCTCGGCCGGCGCCTGCTCACTTATGTGCGCGACGTCATGCGTACCGGCGACCAGTTGCCGCAGGTCACGCCCGAGGCCACCGTGAGCGATGCCCTCTTCCAGTTGACCGCGAAGCGCATGGGCATGACCTCGGTCGTCGATCACGACGGCCGCGTGACCGGCATCTTCACCGACGGCGACCTGCGCCGCGTGCTCGAACGCGACGGCGATTTCCGCCGGTTGCCGATCGCCTCGGTGATGACCGCCAGCCCGCATACCATCGGCCCGGATCAGCTCGCGGTGGAAGCCGTGGAACTGATGGAGCGCTATCGCATCAATCAGATGCTGGTCGTCGACGCAACGGGCAAGCTGATCGGCGCGCTCAACATGCACGACCTGTTTTCGAAGAAGGTGATCTGATGGCCGCGACCCCTCCTACCGCTACTGAACGCGCAAGCCGCGTGAAGCTGATGATTTTCGACGTCGACGGCGTGCTGACCGACGGCGGCCTGCTGTTCACAGCGGAAGGCGACACGATGAAGGGCTTCAACTCGATGGACGGCCACGGCATGAAGCTGCTTCGCCAGGCCGGCATCGAGACGGCCATCATCACCGGGCGCAAGTCCGGCATCGTGGCGGCACGGGCGAAGGAAATGAACATCGCGCACGTCTACCAGGGCGTGCAGGACAAGCCGCAGGCGTTCGCCGACCTGCTCCGGCAGACCGGCGTCACCGCCGAAGAGTGCGGCTACATGGGCGACGACTGGGTCGACCTCGCGGTGATGCTGCGCGTCGGCTTCGCGGCGGCGCCGGCCAATTCGCATCCCGAGGTGATCGCGCGGGCGCATTGGGTCAGCGAGGCGCGCGGCGGTCACGGTGCGGCGCGCGAGGTCTGCGACACGCTGCTGCGCGCGCAGCACAAATATGAAGCACTGCTTGCGGCAGCGTGCAGCGGCGAGCAGCGGGGCCTCGTCGGATGAACCAGTTTCGCCTCACTTCGCTGATCCCGCTCGTCGCGATGGCGGCGCTCGCCGGCATCACGTGGTGGCTGCTGCAAGCCACCCTGCCGCGCAAGACCGACGACGAGGTGCGCCCCAAGGAGCACACGCCGGACTATTTCGCGGACAACTTCTCGGTGTCCGAACTCGACCAGTCGGGCGCGACGCAATACCGGCTGACCGCCCAATCGCTGATCCATTACGAGGACAACGAAATGAGCGACCTCGTCAAGCCGGCCATGCGTGCGTTCCAGCCCGGCAAGCCGATCGTGACCGCGACCGGCGACACCGGCACGGTCAACTCGGACGCGTCGATCGTCAATCTGTACGGCAATGCACGCATCCTGCGCGCGCCCGGCAACGGCGATCCGCAGATGCAGGCCGATTCGGAGCATTTCAGGGTACTCGTCAACGACGATGTGATCGAGACCGAAAAGCCAGTTAAACTTCAGCGCGGCATGTCGGTGATGACTGCCAGCGGCATGAAATACAACAATGTCACCCGGTTTATGCAATTGTTCGGCAATGTAAGAGGCGCAATCGCCGCGTCCGACGCCGGCAGCTAATCCAAGGCAACCCGGGTAATCCATTCCAGGCGTGATTGCATGAACGAATCGTTCCCCCGTTTTGATACCGGCCGCGCGCTATCCGCGTGCCGCGCCGGACTCGCCGCGCTCGTCGTCGCGCTGCCGCTCGCCGGCTTCGCGCCGCTTGCGCACGCGGACCGCGCCGACAAGGACAAGCCGCTCAACATCGAAGCGGACAACATGACTTACGACGACCTGCGGCAGGTCAGCATCTTCACCGGTCACGTGGTCGCCACCAAAGGGACGATCCTGATCAAGGCCGATCGTGTCGAAGTGTCGCAGGACCCGCAGGGCTACCAGTACGCCACCGGCACCTCGAGCGGCAGCAATCTGTCGTATTTCCGGCAGAAGCGCGAAGGTCTCGACGAGTACATCGAAGGCACGGCCGTGCGCATCGACTACGACGGCAAGCAGGATCTGACCACGCTAACGACGAACGCCACGGTGCGCCGCCTGCAGGGCATGTCGACACTGCTCGACCAGGTGCACGGCAGCGTCATCACCTACGACGGCCAGAACGACTTCTATACGGCGAAGTCCGGCAAGGACGTCGCCAGTCCTGGCAACCCGACCGGCCGTGTGCGCGCGATGCTGGCGCCGCGCAACGGCGGCGCCGCGCCGCTGACCGGCGCATCGGCCACGCTCGCGCCGTCCACCTCGATCCAGGGAGCGCCGAACCAGTGAGCACCATCAGCAGCACCATCACGCCCCTGCCCCATCGCAAGCCGGCCGGCACCAGCAGTTCGCTGGTCGTACGCAATCTGAAGAAGCGCTATGGCTCGCGCACGGTCGTCAAGGACGTGTCGCTCGACGTGAAAAGCGGCGAAGTGGTCGGACTGCTCGGTCCGAACGGCGCCGGCAAGACCACCTCGTTCTATATGATTGTCGGCCTCGTGCCGCTCGACGCCGGCGAAATCGATCTGGACGGCAAGTCGATCAGCCTGCTGCCGATCCATAAACGCGCGTCGCTCGGCCTGTCGTATCTGCCCCAGGAAGCTTCGGTGTTCCGCAAGCTCAGCGTCGAGGAAAACATTCGCGCGGTGCTGGAATTGCAGCACGAAGAAAACGGCAAGCGGCTCAGCAAGGACGCCATCACCACGCGCACCGAAGCGCTGCTCGACGAACTGCAGATCGCGCATCTGCGTGAGAATCCGGCGCTGTCGCTGTCGGGCGGCGAGCGCCGCCGCGTGGAAATCGCCCGCGCTCTCGCCACCAACCCGAGCTTCATTCTGCTCGACGAACCGTTCGCGGGCGTCGATCCGATCGCCGTGCTGGAAATCCAGAAGATCGTCAAGTTTCTCAAGCAGCGCAATATCGGCGTTCTGATTACCGACCACAACGTGCGCGAAACGCTCGGCATTTGCGATCACGCGTACATCATCAGCGACGGCAGCGTGCTCGCCGCCGGCGCGCCCAGCGAGATCATCGAAAACGAAAGCGTGCGGCGCGTCTATCTGGGCGAGCACTTCCGCATGTAAGCGCACAACGGGTCCCCAGCCGCACGAGCGCGTGCGGCTGGCCCTTTTTTGCGGCACCTGCACATCCCTCGCGCATTCATTTCCACACGGCGCCGGCTCGCGCCTCGCATCGCGCGAAAACGCGCGCACGCGTAATTGCGGGTGCCGCAATGTATCGCGGTCGTGGCAAACTCTCTACAATGAGTCTCAACCTGCCATGAAAGCCAGCCTCCAACTCCGCCTATCGCAGCATCTTGCGCTGACGCCGCAACTGCAGCAGTCCATCCGGCTGCTTCAGTTGTCGACGCTCGAACTGCAGCAAGAAGTCGCCACGGCGATCTCGCAGAATCCGCTCCTCGAAAACGAGGACGAATGGATCGCGAGCCCGTTGCGGGTGGCAGCCGACGGCTCGGTAATCGCCCAGGCACCAGGTGCTTCCGCGCCGTCCGATCCGATGTCCGGCAACGGCTCGTCTTCGTCGGAAGGTTCGGGCGAGCGCGCCGAAAACGGCGAACCGCGGGGTGTCGACGAATACAACGGCCTCTCGGGCGACGGCAACAGCGAGTCGTCGCAATGGAACCTCGACGACTACGGCCGCTCCGGCAGCGCCTCGGAAGACGACGATCTGCCGCCCCTGCAAATTCACGAGTCGAGCACCTCGCTGCGCGATCACCTGATGGCGCAACTGCGCGTCACCCAGGCGAGCCAGCGCGACCGGGCGCTCATCACGTTCCTGATCGAATCGCTCGACGACGACGGCTATCTCGTCGCCACGCTAGAAGAAGTGCTGGCCGATCTGCCCGAAGAGCTCGAAGTCGATCTCGACGAACTGAATGCCGCGCTTGCACTGCTGCATAGCTTCGACCCGGCCGGGGTCGGCGGGCGCTCTGCATCCGAATGTCTGAAGCTGCAACTGCTGCGGCTCGATCCTTCGCCCACGCGCACGCTCGCGCTAGACATTGTCGGCCATTACCTGGAGTTGCTCGCCGCGCGCGATTTCACGCGTCTGCGCAAGCACCTGAAGGCCAGCGACGACGACCTGCGTGACGCGCACATGCTGATCCGCTCGCTCGAGCCGTTTCCCGGCGCCGCCTACGGCAAGGCCGAAGCGGACTACGTCGTGCCCGACATCATGGTGCGCAAAACGGCACAGGGGTGGCAGGCCGAGCTGAATCCCGAAGTCGTGCCGAAGCTGCGCATTAACCATCTATACGCGAATATTCTGCGCAATAACCGGGGCGATCCCGGCAGCGGATCGTTGCGCCAGCAACTTCAGGAAGCGCGCTGGCTGATCAAGAATATCCAGCAGCGTTTCGAGACGATCCTGCGGGTTGCGCAGGCGATCGTCGAGCGTCAGAAGAGCTTTTTCGTGCACGGCGAAATTGCCATGCGCCCCTTGGTTTTGCGGGAGATTGCTGATACGCTGGGCCTACACGAGTCGACTGTCTCGCGTGTGACAACCGGCAAATACATGCTGACCCCATTCGGGACGCTGGAATTCAAGTATTTCTTCGGTTCACACGTATCGACCGACACGGGCGGCGCAGCCTCCTCCACGGCTATTCGCGCGCTGATCAAACAACTGATAGGAGCGGAAAACCCGAAATCGCCACTTTCAGACAGTCGCATAGCCGAACTGCTGGCGGAACAGGGCTTCGTGGTCGCACGGCGTACCGTTGCGAAATACCGTGAGGCGCTCAAGATCCCGGCAGTCAACCTGCGCAAGTCTCTGTAGCCCGCCGCGTTTTGCAGCGGGCATTTACCGGCCGCTCCGCAACTGGCGGACAGGCCGGCCGATGCGACCTGCCAGATGTCAGTCACCGGGGGGCGACACAGGCAAGCCGTCAGATCGACCGGACCTTTGCCATTGTGCGGAACAAGCGGCCATTAGCTTGGAGAAGCACTATGAATCTCAAGATCAGTGGACACCACCTCGAAGTAACGCCTGCGTTGCGCGAATACGTGATCACCAAACTGGATAGGGTGCTAAGACATTTCGATCAGGTCATCGACGGCAGTGTGGTCCTCTCGGTCGACAACCATAAGGAAAAGGACAAGCGTCAAAAGGTTGAAATCAACCTCCATCTGAAGGGTAAAGACATTTTCGTCGAGAGTTGTGACAGTGATTTGTACGCTGCGATCGATCTGGTGATCGACAAGCTCGACAGGCAGGTGATACGCCACAAGGATCGTCTGCAAGGACATCAGCACGAAGCGATCAAGTATCAGCCGGCGCCGCAACAGGACGTGCCGCCGCAATAGGAGAAATTGGAGGGAATTCCTCATTTCCCTGAAGTTCGTCAAATCGTCCTCGAACCGCCCGCAACCGGGCGGTTTTTCGTTTCGAGACCCTGTTTTCCGGCTGTCGCGTCAGCCCGCCGCTCGCCGTTTTCGCCGTGCTTTGCGCGATGCGGCACGTATCGCGCCGCAAGCAGTGAAAAACCTGATATGCATAGATGGCGCGCCGCACCATCGGCCGCCACCCTGTTCTATAATGTTCCGGTTACCATCGGGGTCAAGCCAGCTCTCACGAAATCCGGCCTGCGTCTCGCGCTTTGCGATTCTCACCGCACGTCTTCGCGAGCATCGAACGAATGGAACGCTACTTAAACGCCCCAGTGGGGAGAACCCAGGCCACGTTTTCGCCTGTCAACATGAATCGTTTAGCCAAATTTCTTCCCCTCGAGAACGTCGTCATCGGACTATCGGTCACCAGCAAGAAACGCGTGTTCGAGCAAGCGGGCCTGATCTTCGAGAACCAGAACGGCATCGCCCGCAGTACCGTCACTGACAATCTTTTTGCGCGAGAGCGCCTCGGCTCGACAGGGCTCGGTGAAGGCGTCGCGATTCCCCATGGGCGGATCAAAGGCCTCAAGCAACCGCTCGCCGCATTTGTCCGCCTCGCGGAACCCATCCCCTTCGAAGCGCCGGACGGTCAGCCGGTCTCGCTGCTGATCTTCCTGCTCGTACCCGAACAGGCCACCCAGCAGCACCTCGAAATCCTTTCCGAGATCGCCCAGTTGCTGTCCGATCGCGAGGCCCGCGAGCGCCTGCACACCGAAGAAGACCGCGAATCGTTGCATCGCCTGCTCACTCAGTGGCAACCTTGATGCAGCGGCGGTAGTCCCGCACGCACGCGAGTACGGCCCGGCAAGCGGCCCACACTGGAGTCACTGACTCATGGATACGTCCAGCATCAACGCCCAGAGCATTTTCGACGACAACGCAGCCATGCTGAAGCTCAGCTGGCTCACGGGGCATGAAGGCTGGGAGCGCGGCTTTTCCCTGGAATCGGTCGCCAACGCCACCTCGAGCGCCGACCTCGTCGGTCACCTGAACCTGATCCACCCGAACCGGATCCAGGTGCTCGGCGACGCCGAAATCGACTACTACAAACGCCAGACCGACGAAGACCGCTCGCGCCACATGGCCGAGCTGATCGCGCTGGAGCCGCCGTTTCTGGTGGTGGCGGGCGGCGTCGCCGCGCCGCCTGAACTGGTGCTGCGCTGTACGCGCTCGTCCACGCCGCTGTTCACGACGCCGACCTCGGCGGCCGCGGTGATCGACAGCTTGCGCCTCTACATGTCGCGCATTCTCGCGCCGCGCGCGACGCTGCACGGCGTGTTTCTCGACATCCTCGGCATGGGCGTACTGCTCACCGGCGACTCGGGCCTCGGCAAGAGCGAACTCGGGCTCGAGCTGATCAGCCGCGGCCACGGCCTCGTTGCCGACGACGCGGTCGACTTCGTGCGTCTCGGCCCGGACTTCGTCGAAGGGCGCTGCCCGCCGCTCCTGCAGAATCTGCTCGAAGTGCGCGGCCTCGGCCTGCTCGACATCAAGACGATCTTCGGCGAAACGGCGGTGCGCCGGAAAATGAAGCTGAAACTGATCGTGCAACTGGTGCGCCGTCCCGACGGTGAATTCCAGCGGCTGCCGCTCGAAAGCCAGACGGTCGACGTGCTCGGCCTGCCGATCAGCAAGGTCACGATCCAGGTGGCCGCGGGCCGCAACCTCGCGGTACTGGTCGAAGCGGCCGTGCGCAACACGATCCTGCAATTGCGCGGCATCGACACGCTGCGCGATTTCATGGACCGCCAACGCCTCGCGATGCAGGATCCCGACAGCCAGTTTCCCGGCAAGCTGATCTGAAACTGAGCCGAGCTGGCAGCGCCATGCAGCGCTCGCAGCGAAAGCCCGGCTGCGGGTACGCGCAAGGAGGCCAGATGCTATGATGAAATCTACGGTTTCGACGACTCCATGCGCATAATCCTGATCACCGGTATCTCCGGCTCCGGCAAGTCGGTTGCCCTGAACGCGCTTGAAGACGCGGGCTATTACTGCGTCGACAATCTGCCGCCGCGTTTTCTGCCGCAACTTGCCAGCTATCTCGCCGAGGACGGACAAGCCCGTCTCGCGGTCGCGATCGACGCGCGCTCCGGCTCGTCACTCGACGAAATGCCCGCGATGATCCGCGACCTGAAGCGCTCGCACGACGTGCGCGTGCTGTTTCTGAGCGCGAGCACGCAGTCGCTGATTCAACGCTTCTCCGAGACGCGCCGCCGTCATCCGCTATCCGGCTCGCCCGCGCACGACGCAGACGTGGGACTGCTCACCTCGCTTGCGGAAGCGATCGAGCACGAGCGCGAACTGGTTGCGGGCCTGGCCGAATTCGGCCATCAGATCGACACCAGCAATCTGCGCGCGAACGTGCTGCGCGCGTGGGTCAAGCGCTTCATCGAGCAGGAAGACGCGGGGCTCGTGCTGATGTTCGAGTCGTTCGGCTTCAAGCGCGGCGTGCCGCTCGACGCGGATTTCGTATTCGACGTACGCACGCTGCCAAACCCATACTACGATCATGAACTGAGGCCGCTCACCGGCCTCGACCAACCGGTGATGGATTTTCTCGATGCGCAGCCGGTCGTTCACGAAATGATCGACGACATCGAGAAGTTTCTCTCCAGGTGGCTGCCGCATTTCCGCGACGACAATCGCAGCTACCTCACTGTCGCAATCGGTTGCACGGGCGGCCAGCACCGCTCGGTGTTCATCGCGGAGACGCTTGCCGCGCGTCTCGCAACATCGGCGAATGTAATTGTGCGGCACCGCGATGCGCCGGTCGACGTCGGCGAATCATCGAAGCTGATCGCTTAACTGGCCGCATCGCGCGGCCTTAACCGAAGCGTTGCGCCATGTCCTCTACGCCTACTGTGTACGCCGATTTGCCGCTGTTTCCACTGCATACGGTGCTGTTCCCCGACGGATTGCTGCCCCTGAAGATCTTCGAAGCGCGCTATCTCGACATGGCGCGCGACTGTCTGCGTGAAAAAACGCCGTTCGGCGTGTGCCTGCTGAAAAGCGGCGCGGAAGTGGCGCGCGAGGAAGAGCCTTCGGTGCCCGAAGCAATTGGCTGCCTCGCCGAAATCGACGAGTGCGATGTCGAAGCGTTCGGCATGTTGCTGATTCGCGCGCGCGGCACCAAGCGCTTTCGCCTGCTGTCGCATCGCGTCGAAGCGAGCGGTCTGCTGGTCGGCATGGCGGAGCCGCTTGCCGAGGATATGCCGCTCGAAGGCAACGAGTTGCTCGCCAAATTCGGCGCCTGCGCGGAAGTGCTCGAACGGATCATCGCGACGATCCGCGAACGCGATCCGGACAGCCTGCCGTTCGCGGAGCCGTTCAGGCTCGACGATCCGTCATGGGTGTCGAACCGTCTCGCCGAAGTGCTGCCGATCGCGTTGCGCGCGCGCCAGAAGCTGATGGAGCTGACCGATGCCGGTGCGCGCATCGACGTCGTGCATCACTATATGCAGCAGCATCAGCTGTTGTGACGGCGGCCGCGCTCGTTGCGAAAGCAGCGGCGCACACGACGCGTGCATCGCCGCCGCTTTATCCCATCCGTTAGATCAACGAACCCTGCAGGCTGTCCAGCAGCTTGCGCACCGGCGCCGGCACGCCGAACGAATCGAGATCGCTGAGCGCGACCCACGCGGTATCGGCATCGTTCAATGCGGCCAATGCGCCGACACCGCGATCCAGTTCCGCGATACGCGGCTCGATATCGAGCTTGAAATGCGTGAACACGTGCGAAAACGACGCGAGCGACATGAGCGACGACACCGCGCCATCGCCGCCGAAGGATCGCGCGCGCTCGGCGAGCGCGGCTTCGCCGGCGGCTTCGGGCAAGCTCCACAAGCCGCCCCAGATGCCCGACGGCGGACGCCGCTCCAGCATCACCGCATTGCCGTCGCGTAGCACGAGCATCCAGGTGCGGCGCGTCGGCACGGCTTTCTTCGGCCGCGCGGCCGGCAATTCGCGCTGACGTCCGGTGACGTTGGCGACGCAGTCGGCGGCGAACGGGCAACGCGCGCAGTCCGGCCTGCCGCGCACGCATAGCGTCGCGCCGAGATCCATCAGGCCCTGCGTGTACGCGCTGACTTCGCCGTCCGATGCATCGACCGGCAGCAGCGACTCCGCGAGCGTCCACATCGCGTTCTCGACTTTCTTCTCGCCCGGGAAACCTTCGACGCCGAACACGCGCGCGAGCACGCGCTTCACGTTGCCGTCGAGAATCGTCGCGCGCGCGCCGAATGCGAACGAGGCGATCGCGGCGGCGGTCGAGCGGCCGATGCCCGGCAGGTCCGCGAGTTCATCGACCGATGCCGGAAACTCGCCGCCATGCTGCTCGACCACGACCTGCGCGCAGCGGTGCAGATTGCGCGCGCGCGTGTAGTAGCCAAGGCCGGCCCACAGCGCCATCACGTCGTCGGGCGGTGCGGTGGCGAGCGCGGCGACATCCGGAAAACGCGCGAGAAATTTCGCGTAGTACGGAATCACCGTCGACACCTGGGTCTGCTGCAGCATGATTTCCGACAGCCAGATGCGGTACGGATCGCGCGTGTTCTGCCACGGCAGATCGTGCCGGCCATGCTGGCGCTGCCACGCGATCAGGCGCGCGGAAAAATCGGGCATCGCCGGAAAAACGGGCGCGGCGGCGGAAGCGCCCGGGCGCGAATCGGAACGCGCGTTCGAGCGCGAACGTGTATCTGGAGTCAGGCGGGAAGGCATCGAAAATCTAGCGCTGGCAGGTAGGACAGAAGTACGTGGAGCGTTGCCCTTGCACGATCTGTCTGATTGGCGTTCCACACACGCGGCATGGCAGACCCGCGCGATCATAGACGAAATAGTCGAGCTGGAAGTAACCGCTTTCGCCATCGCTGCCGACGAAATCGCGCAGCGTGCTGCCGCCCTTCTCGATCGCGGCGGCGAGCGTCACGCGCACGGCATCGGCAAGCAGTTCATAGCGCACGAGCGACACGCGGCCCGCCGCGGTGGTCGGCCGGATGCCCGCGCGAAACAGGCTCTCCGACGCGTAAATATTGCCCACGCCCACGACGATTTCCCCGGCGAGCAGCGCCTGCTTCACCGACACCTTGCGCCCGCGCGTCAGCCGATGCATCAGCGCGCCGGAGAACGCCGGCGAAAAAGGCTCGACGCCGAGCCCCGCGAGCAACGGATGCTCGAGGATGTCGCCGGCCTCGCGCGGATGCCACAAGACCGCGCCGAAACGCCGCGGGTCGCGATAGCGCAGGATGAAGTCGTCGAAGATCCAGTCGACGTGATCGTGCTTCGCCACAGCCGGTGGATGCGGCACATGGCGCAGCACCCGCAGCGTGCCGGTCATGCCAAGATGCACGATGAACCAGCCCGCGTCGATCTCGAACAGCAGGTACTTGCCGCGCCGCTCTACTTTGCGCACCACGTGACCGCGCAAGGTTTTCGCAAGGTCGGCGGGAATCGGCCAACGCAGCGCGGCCGTACGCACCTCGACGCGCTCAACCTTGCGCCCGGACACATACGGTTCGATCCCTCGTCGGGTAACCTCGACTTCTGGCAACTCTGGCATCTCTGATTGGTCTGCTACTTGCGTGAGTGGTTGTGCGCTTATTGTAGCGAGCGCGTTACAATCGACTGAAACATTGAACGGATTTCCATGATCGTGTCCTTCGTGAAGCTGCTTTCAAGGCGCCTCGCGCGCGTGTCCAACGTGCCGCACGCCGTATCCGCCCGCAGGATGCTCGGCGCAGCCGCGCTCGCATTGTGGGCGCTGGCCGCCGTGCCCGCGCATGCGCAGGACCCCTCGCCGGATTCGGACGACACGTCGGTCACGCTGCCGGACGTATTGGGTCCAAGCACGCCGGAAGACGAGAAGTCGCTGCCGGACGTGCCGTTGTCGAGCCAGATCGTCTTCCAGGTGCTTGCCGCCGAAATCGCGCTGCAACGTGACCAGCCAGCGCCCGCTTACCAGACCTACCTCGCGCTCGCGCGCGATACGCACGACCCGCGCATGGCGCAGCGCGCCACCGAAATCGCGCTGGCAGCGCAAAGCCCGACCGACGCGCTCGCCGCCGCGCAATTGTGGCAGCAGTACGCGCCGAACTCGGAGCGCGCCGCGCAGCTCGACGCATCGCTGCTCGTGCTGTCCGGCAAGCCCGACGACGCGGCGCCGATCATCTCCCGCGAACTCGCGAAGGTGCCCGAGGAGAACCGCGGCAACGCGATCCTCGCGCTGCAACTGCTGCTCTCGCGCGGCCCGAACCGGATCGGCGGCCTGCATGTGTTGCAGGATCTCGTGAAGAACGACCTGAACCGGCCGGAAACGCAACTGGCGCTCGCGCGCCAGCAATTGCTGGCCGACGACGCGCCGGGTGCACGGAAATCGCTCGAGCAGGCCCTGACGCTAAGGCCCGACTATCTCCCGGCAGCGCTCACGCTGTCGCAAATGGGCCCGGACGAGCGCAAGGAAGCCATCGCGACCGTCGAGAAGTACGTGCAGCAGAATCCGAAATCGCATGACGCGCGTCTCGCGCTAGCGCAGATGTATCTCGCGAGCGACCGCCTCGACGACGCGCAGAAGCAGTTCGAGACCATGCGCAAGGACAACCCGAAAGACCTGACGCCGCTGATGGCGCTCGCGCTGATCAAGGTCCAGCAGAAGAATTTCGCCGACGCGCAGACGTATCTGATGCAGTACGCGCAGCAGGCTGAAAAGACGCCGGGCGCCGACGCGGGCCAGGCGTATATCTACCTTGCGCAACTGTCGCTCGAGCAGAAGAACGATGCGGCGGCGAGCGACTGGCTGAACAAGATTTCGCCGGCGAGCCAGCAATACATGCCTGCGCAGATCACGCGGGCGCAACTGCTCGCGAAGCAGGGCAAGACCGACGACGCGCGCAAGCTGCTCGCCGATCTGCAAACCTCCGATCCGCGCGACATGGCGGTGATCGCGCGCACCGACGCGGCCATCCTGTTCGACGCGAAGCGCTACCCGGAGGCGGAGGAACGCCTGCAGCAAGCCACGGCAAACTTTCCCGACGACCCCGACCTCACCTACGACTACGCGATGGCCGCCGAGAAAACCGGCCATTACGACATCATGGAAGCGCAGTTGCGCAAACTGATCCAGACGCAGCCGGACAATCCGCAGGCGTATAACGCGCTCGGCTATTCGCTGGCCGATCGCAATCAGCGCCTGCCGGAAGCGGACAAGCTGATCGAAAAGGCGTCGTCGCTCGCGCCGAACGACGCGTTCATCATGGACAGCGTGGGCTGGGTCAAATACCGCATGGGCGACACGGCAGATGCGGTCAAGCTGCTGCGCAAGGCGTACAGCATCCAGCCGAACGCCGAGATCGGCGCGCACCTTGGCGAAGTGCTGTGGAAAATCGGCGAGCAGGAACAGGCGCGCGCAGCATTCCGCGAAGCGCGCAAGCTCGAACCCGACAATGACACCCTGGTCAAAACGCTGCAACGTCTTCAGGTAAACGATCTTTGATGCGTCTTTCCCGTTTGATTTCCTTACCCCGGGCGCCGCGTGGTATGGCGCTCGGATTCGCGGCGGCAGCGGTTGTCGCGCTCGCCGGTTGCGCGTCGCTGAAGCCGCAGGGGCCGTCCACGTCGAACGCCGCCACCGAAATGACCGCGCAGACGAGCCGCTCCTATCAAGGCCGTTTCGCGGTCCAGTACAACGATCAGAACGGCCAGCAGCGCAACGCTTACGGCAATTTCTCGTGGCAGGAAACGGGCGACACCGTGACCCTGCAATTGCGCAATCCGCTCGGCCAGACGATGGCTATCGTCACTTCGTCGCCGGCTTCGGCCACGCTCGAATTGCCGAACCGCCCGCCGCTCACCGCGGATAACGTCTCCACGCTGATGCAGAACGCGCTTGGGTTCACGCTGCCGGTCGAAGGTCTGCGCTACTGGCTGCAACCCTCGCCCGCGCCGACGTCGCGCGCGAAGACCGAGAAGGATCCGGAGCAGCCGACGCGTCTGAAGCAGATCATGCAGGACGGCTGGACCATCGACTATGTCGCATATGCCGATGCGCCTGCCACTGGCGTGAAGCGTGTCAATCTGAGCCGAGCGGAGCCGCCGCTCGATATCAAGCTCGTGCTGGATCAATGATCCGATTTTGCCGAGGCCGTTCTTGCCTCGGCCGCTTTTGAAGGCATCCGCCGCCGCATCCGTTCACGCAGCGTTGCTGCCCGTTTGGCGCCACCTTGGCGCATGTAGCTTTCACTCATGATCGAAACAGCCGATTCGCTGCGCGACTGCCTCGCGCCAGCGAAACTCAATCTCTTCCTGCACATCACCGGCCGCCGGCCGGATGGCTACCACACGCTGCAAACGGTCTTCCAGTTGCTCGACTGGGGCGACACGCTGCATTTCACGCGACGCGACGATGGGCTCATCACGCGCCGCACCGAAATCGCCGACGTACCGCCTGAGCACGACCTCACGGTGCGCGCCGCGACGCTTCTGAAAACGCACACGGGTTCGCGCGGCGGCGTCGATATCGAAATCGAGAAGCGCCTGCCGATGGGCGCCGGTCTCGGCGGCGGCAGCTCGGACGCCGCAACGACGCTGCTCGCGCTCAATCGCTTGTGGAAACTCGACCTGCCGCGCGAGGAGTTGCAGGATCTCGCGCTGAAGCTGGGAGCGGACGTACCGTTTTTTGTTTTTGGAAAAAATGCGTTTGCAGAGGGTGTCGGAGAAGCTTTGGACGTTGTACAATTGCCGCCGCGTTACTTCCTGGTGGTGACACCGAGGGTGCAGGTTCCAACTGCAGCGGTTTTTTCCGAAAAATCGTTGACAAGAGATACAAAGCCCCTCATAATTACGGACTTTCCTGCAGAACATAGCTGCAATACTGAATGGCCGGAAAGTTTCGGCCGGAATGACATGCAGCAGGTTGTCGTAGGAAAGTACGCGGAAGTAGCGCAAGTGCTGCGATGGTTTGAAAATATCGCGCCAGCGCGGATGTCCGGATCAGGTGCAAGTGTTTTTGCAGCGTTCCGTAGCAAAGCTGAGGCAGAAGCGGCACAAGCCAAACTGCCGGGCGAATGGAACAGCGCAGTAGCCGCAGGCCTGGATCAGCATCCACTCTTTGCTTTCGCATCATAAGTTTCGCATCGTCGAACGAAACTCCACGTTCGGCGAAGCTCAAAGTTAGTGTAGGGGAGTCGCCAAGCTGGTTAAGGCACCGGATTTTGATTCCGGCATGCAAAGGTTCGAATCCTTTCTCCCCTGCCAAAAATTCCTGTAGTTCGCTGTAGTTCGCATTTCTCCCTCGCCCCCAGCCTGAAGTAGGTGCACGATGAGCAGCCATGACGGCCTGATGGTTTTTACTGGCAACGCAAATCCGGCGCTTGCACAGGAAGTCGTCAAAAACCTCGGTATTCCCCTCGGCAAAGCAATGGTCAGCCGTTTCTCGGACGGTGAAATCCAGGTCGAGATTCAGGAAAACGTGCGCGGCAAGGATGTCTTCGTCCTGCAATCCACGTGTGCACCGGCGAACGACAATCTGATGGAACTGATGATCATGGTCGATGCGCTCAAGCGCGCATCCGCCGGCCGGATCACCGCAGCCATCCCCTACTTCGGTTATGCCCGCCAGGATCGCCGCCCGCGTTCGGCGCGCGTCGCCATCTCGGCGAAGGTCGTGGCGAACATGCTGGAAATCGCCGGCGTCGAGCGGATCATCACGATGGATCTGCACGCCGACCAGATTCAAGGCTTCTTCGACATCCCGGTCGACAACATCTACGCAACGCCCGTGCTGCTCGGTGATCTGCGCAAGCAGAACTACGAGGACCTGCTGGTCGTTTCGCCGGACGTCGGCGGCGTGGTGCGCGCCCGTGCATTGGCGAAGCAGCTCAATTGCGATCTCGCGATCATCGACAAGCGCCGCCCGAAGGCGAACATCGCCGAAGTGATGAACATCATCGGTGAAGTTGAAGGCCGCACCTGCGTAATCATGGACGACATGGTCGACACCGCAGGCACGCTCTGCAAGGCAGCACAGGTTCTGAAGGAACGCGGCGCGAAGCAGGTGTTCGCTTACGCCACCCACCCGGTTCTGTCGGGCGGTGCAGGCGAGCGTATCGCAGCTTCCGCACTCGACGAACTCGTGGTCACGGACACGATCCCGCTCGGCGAAGAAGCCCGCTCGTGCGCGAAGATCCGTTCGCTGACGAGCGCCGGCCTGCTCGCCGAAACGTTCTCGCGCATCCGCCGCGGCGATTCGGTGATGTCGCTGTTCGCTGAAAGTTAAGTATTTGCGAAGGCGCCGCGTACCGCTTCATGCGGCGCGGCGTCTTTGCACAATCGGCACGAACGGACGAAGGTTCGTGCCGCCGTTGCGGGCCTCAGCCATTACGGCCTCGAGGCCCTGTTTTTACTGCCTGGTCGCGGGCAGTACATTGGAGATTCAACATGAAAGTAGTCGCTTTCGAGCGTTCCCTGCAAGGTACGGGTGCGAGCCGCCGCCTGCGTAACTCGGGCAAGACCCCGGGTATCGTTTATGGCGCTGGTGCTGACACGCAACTGATCGAACTCGATCACAACGCACTCTGGCACGCGCTGAAGAAGGAAGTTTTCCACTCGTCGATTCTCGACCTGGAAGTGGGCGGCAAGTCGCAACAGGTTCTGCTGCGCGACGTGCAATACCATCCGTTCCGTCAGCTCGTGCTGCATGTGGACTTCCAGCGTGTCGACGCATCGAAGAAGCTGCACACCAAGGTGCCGCTGCACTTCATGAACCAGGAATCCAACCCGGCAGTGAAGCTGTCGAGCGCGGTGATCTCGCACATCCTCAATGAACTGGAAATCGAGTGCCTGCCGTCGGCACTGCCGGAGTTCATCGAAGTCGACCTCGCGAAGATCGAAGCAGGTCAATCGGTTCACGCGAAGGACATCGCGCTGCCGGCAGGTGTCGCGCTCGTCAATCACGTCGAAGTGGAAAATCCGGTCATTGCTGCCGCGACGATCCCGGCTGGCGCAATCGCTGAAGACGCAGCTGCTGCTGAAGGCGACGAAACGCCGGCTGCTTAAGAGCCTTCCGGTTCAAAGCAAGCAATCCTCTCGAACCGTTTTCAATGAAACGGTCGATGTGACCCGCCGAGGTTCGCCCTGGCGGGTTTTTTTTCGGCTTTTTTTGGTCCGGCTGTGCTTCACTGTCGGACCGGGTGAATCCACGCAATCATGATCAAGCTGATCGTCGGGCTCGGCAATCCGGGCGCCGAATACACCGCGACGCGTCACAACGCCGGCTTCTGGCTGGTCGATCAACTCGCGCGCGAGGCCGGCACGACGCTGCGCGACGAGCGGCGTTTCCACGGCTTTTACGCGAAGGCGCGGCTGCACGGCGAAGAAGTGCATCTGCTGGAGCCGCAAACATATATGAACCGCTCCGGTCAATCGGTCGTGGCGGTCGCGCAGTTCTTCAAGATTCTTCCCGATGAGATTCTGGTCGCGCACGACGAACTCGACATGCCGCCCGGCAGCGTCAAGCTGAAGCTCGGTGGCGGCAGCGGCGGGCATAATGGACTGAAGGACATTAGCGCGCATCTGTCGTCGCAGCAGTACTGGCGGCTGCGGATCGGCATCGGCCATCCGCGCGACCTGATTCCCGAAAGCGCGCGTGCCGGCGCGAAGCCGGACGTCGCCAATTACGTGCTGAAACCGCCGCGGCGCGAAGAGCAGGACGTGATCGACGCGTCGATTGAACGCGCGCTCGCGGTGATGCCGCAGGTCATCAAGGGCGAACTGGAGCGCGCGATGATGCAACTCCATCGCAATAACGGCTGACCGGCGCTGCCGCCCAACGTACCGCGCCACAGCGCGATCAGCCTATCGCCATTGCAATCGACATCGCGAGGAGAGTCGCTTGAGCCGCTACTGGAGTGACATCGTTCACCGCCTGACGCCGTATGTGCCGGGCGAACAGCCCGCGCTCGCGCATCCGGTGAAGCTGAACACCAACGAGAACCCGTACCCGCCGTCGCCACGCGTGCTCGAGGCGATCCGGCAGGAACTCGGCGATACGGCCGAAGCGCTGCGCCGCTACCCCGATCCGACCGCGCGCAAGCTGCGCGAAACGGTCGCGGCGTATCACGGCATCCGCGCCGAGCAGGTGTTTGCGGGCAACGGCTCGGACGAAGTACTCGCGCTCACGTTCCAGGCGCTGCTCAAGCACGACAGGCCGCTGCTGTTCCCGGACGTCACGTACAGCTTCTATCCGACCTACGCGAAGCTGTTCGAAGTCGATTACCGCACGATCGCGCTCGACGAGAGCTTCGCAATCAGCGTCGACGATTACGCGGTGCCCAACGGCGGCATTCTGTTCCCGAACCCGAACGCGCCGACCGGCCGGCCGCTGCCGCTCGCGGACATCGAGCGCCTCGTGGCGAGCCATCCCGATTCGGTCGTCGTCATCGACGAGGCCTATGTGGATTTCGGCGCCGAATCGGCGATTGCGTTAATCGATCGCTATCCGAATCTGCTCGTCGTGCAGACCGTGTCGAAATCGCGTTCGCTCGCCGGCATGCGCGTGGGCTTCGCGTTCGGCAATCCGGCACTGATCGACGCGCTCAACCGCGTAAAAGACAGCTTCAATTCCTACCCGCTCGACCGGCTCGCGCAGGCAGCCGCAACCGCCGCTTACCAGGACGACGCCTGGTTTCGCGACTGCCGCGCGAAGGTCATCGCGAGCCGCGAGCGCCTGGCGGCCGAACTGACCGCGCTTGGCTTCGAGGTCGTGCCGTCGGCCGCGAATCTGCTGTTCGCGCGCCATGAAGGCTACGACGCGGCGACGCTCGCGTTGCGGCTCAGGGAAAAGGAAATTTTCGTGCGCCATTTCAAGGCGCCGCGTATCGGCCAGCATCTACGGATTTCGATCGGCACCGATGCCGAATGCGACATTCTGCTGGACGCGCTGCGCGACATCTTCGGCGCTTACGTCGGGTGACGCTGCGCGCCGCCGCGGCATCAGGTACGGGCACAAAAGCAAACCCCGAAACGCGCGCAAAAAACGGCGAAGCGCCGCGATAAAGCAAAACGGCGAAGGCCTCACGAGCCTTCGCCGTTTTTTGTTTTACGCTCCAACCCCGAAATTCACGCGCCCTTCGCGGCCTGCAGCGCGTGATACTTCGCCATCAAGCCTTCCCGCGTTTCCAGATGTTCCGGGTCGCGCGGAATGCATTCCACCGGACACACCTGAATGCACTGCGGCTCGTCGAAATGGCCGACACATTCGGTGCATTTCTTCGGGTCGATCACATAGATTTCCGGGCCCATCGAAATCGCGTCGTTCGGGCACTCCGGCTCGCATACGTCGCAATTGATGCACTCGTCGGTAATCATCAAGGCCATGCTTTTCTCACTTCATGCCGGCCGAAACCGGCTTTGATCCGTCAAACCGACAGTTTACGCCGGTTACGGCTGCGCCGCCTGAGCGCTGCCGTCCGAATCCAGCGAAGCGACCTTTTCCTTCAGCCATTTTTCGACCGATGGGAAAACGAATTTGCTGACATCGCCGCCCAGTTGCGCGATCTCGCGCACGATCGTGCCCGAAATGAACTGGTATTGGTCGGACGGCGTCATGAACATCGTTTCGACGTCGGGCAGCAGATAGCGGTTCATGCCCGCCATCTGAAACTCGTACTCGAAGTCCGATACGGCGCGCAGACCCCGCACGATCACGCGCGCGTTATTGGTCCGCACAAAGTCCTTTAGCAGCCCCTTGAAGCTCATCACCTTGACGTTCGGGTAGTGCCCCAGCACCTCGTGCGCAATCGCAAGGCGCTCCTTCAGCGTGAAAAACGGCTTCTTGTTGCGGCTGTCGGCAACGCCCACCACCAGCGTGTCGAAAATACTCGACGCGCGCCGAACGAGGTCTTCGTGACCGCGCGTCAGCGGGTCGAACGTGCCCGGGTACACGGCGACTACCATGAGACTTCTCCTCTCTTCAGAAAAAAGGGCACGGCAAAGCGTCCACGCGACGCATTTGACACCGGACGCGCAGACGATAAACCGCCCGGCCCTTTTTTGGAACGCGCATTATTCCTTATTTTCGCGCTGCAGCAAATGAAAGTGGACAGCGCCCGCCTTGCCCTGCCGCACGATTTCCCAGCCGGCAAGCGGCTCGCGGCCATCCGTGGCGAGCGCCTCGCCCGCTTCCACGTACAGAAAACCATTCGCGCTGACGAGCGGCACGGCCAGCGCCAGCGCCTTGTCCAGCAGACCGGCGTCGAACGGCGGATCGAGGAACACGACGTTGAACGAGCCGGGCGCGAGACTCGCGGCAAGACGCAGGCCGTCCGCCTCGGCAATTTCGATCATGCGCGCCGCGAGGCGCTGCTGGTTCGTGCGCAATTGGCCGGCGGCGCGCGCGTTGCGCTCCACCATCAGCACGCGCGCCGCGCCGCGCGAGGCGGCCTCGAAGCCGAGCGCGCCGCTGCCGGCGAACAGATCGAGACAATGCTGGCCGTCCAGACGCTGGCCGAGCCAGTTGAACAGCGTTTCGCGCACGCGGTCGGGCGTGGGGCGCAGGCCGTCCAGATCGAGCACGGGCAGCGGCGTGCGCTTCCAGTCGCCGCCGATGATACGAATGGCGTGCGGCTTGCCGCCTTTGGACGAAGCGCCAGCGGCGCGTGATGGTGCTAAACGAGGCATGCAGTTTCGGCTAGGTGATGAAAACGCCCGCAGCGCCGATGCGCGCGGGCCGGAGCGCCCACGTTACCACAGGGACGGCCCGCGTCCAGCCCGGCTGATCGGCCGATACGATACGACGCGCCGCGGCACGCCTGATAAAATGTGCGGCTGCCAGCGCCTTGCTTCCCGCATCGCGGCGCTGCCTTCCGCTTCGCCGGTCCCGTGCCGGCTGCGCGCATCGGCGCGCTCTCCCATACGCCAGATCATGTTCAGCTTTTTCAAACGATTCAAGGGTTCGAAAGAGTCCGATACCGCAGCCGACGAGTCGCAGGCGGTGCAAGACGGCGCACAGCCCGAAGCCGCCTCCCCGGTGCCCGCCGCGGCGCCGGCTTCTCAGGCCGCGATCGTCCTCGAACCGCAGCCCGAGGAGCCGGCTGACGCCGCATTCGAAACCGTCGAGACCGTCGAAATCGTCCCGCCGCCCGTGCAGGACGCGGGCGCGAGGCGCTCGTGGCTGACGCGCCTGAAAAGCGGTCTGTCGAAAACGAGTTCGAACCTGACCGGCATTTTCGTCGGCACGAAGATCGACGAAGACCTTTACGAAGAACTCGAAACCGCGCTGCTGATGTCGGACGCGGGCGTCGAGGCCACCGAATTCCTGCTCGAATCGCTGCGCGAAAAAGTGCGCAGCGAGCGCCTCACGGACCCGCAGCAGGTCAAGACGGCGCTGCGCACGCTGCTCGTCGAGTTGCTCAAGCCGCTCGAAAAATCGCTCATGCTCGGCCGCGCGCAGCCGCTCGTCATGATGATTGCCGGCGTCAACGGCGCGGGCAAGACCACGAGCATCGGCAAGCTCGCCAAGCATCTGCAGAGCTTCGACCAGTCGGTGCTGCTGGCCGCCGGCGACACGTTCCGCGCCGCCGCGCGCGAGCAGCTGGCGGTCTGGGGCCAGCGCAACAACGTGACCGTGGTGGCGCAGGAAAGCGGCGACCCCGCCGCGGTGATCTTCGACGCGGTCGGCGCCGCGCGAGCGCGCAAGATCGACGTGATGATGGCCGACACGGCTGGCCGTCTGCCCACGCAACTGCACCTGATGGAAGAATTGCGCAAGGTGAAGCGCGTGATCGGCAAGGCGCAGGACGGCGCGCCGCACGAGGTGCTGCTCGTGATCGACGCGAACACCGGCCAGAACGCGCTCACGCAGGTCAAGGCATTCGACGACGCGCTCGGCCTCACCGGCCTGATCGTCACCAAGCTCGACGGCACCGCGAAGGGTGGCATCCTTGCCGCGATCGCACGGCAAAGGCCGATTCCGGTGTATTTCATCGGCGTCGGCGAAAAGGTCGAGGACCTTCAGCCATTCAGCGCCGAGGAATTTTCGGACGCGCTGCTCGACGTTTGACGAGCGCCTGATCGGCGTTCAGCCGGCGCTCGACGGGCGTTGAGGCTCGGCCCCCCAATAGAAAGGGCACTCCACGGAGTGCCCTTTCGTCATTTCACGCCGCTGTCACGCGCCAGCCGTTGCGTCACTCCGCGTCGGGCTGCACACCCGGTGCAGCGCGTGCAAATGCGTCGATCTGCATCGCGTAATCGTAGATGCGCTGGATCGTCGGAAACTTCGCCGTGTCGACCTTGAAGCGCTGCGCATTGAACACCTGCGGGATCAGACAGGCGTCGGCGAGCGTCGGGGTGTCGCCGAAGCACAGCTTGCCGGTGCGCGCGTCGCCCGCGAGGTGGGTCTCCAGCGTCGCGAAGCCCGCGTCGATCCAGTGCCGGTACCAGGCGTCTTTCGCATCGTCGTCGACACATAGCGTGTGCTTCAGATACCGCAGCACGCGCAGATTGTTCAGCGGATGAATCTCGCACGCAACCTGCAGCGCCACCGAGCGCACATACGCGCGATCGACCGGCGCCTTCGGCAACAGCGGCGGCTCGGGATGCGTCTCCTCCAGATACTCGATGATCGCAAGCGACTGCGGCATCACGTCGTTGCCGGCGACGAGCGTCGGCACGATACAGTCCGCATTGATCTTGCGATATTCGGGTTTCAGTTGCTCGCCGCCGTCGCGCACGAGGTGCACGGGCACGTAGTCGTACGGCAGGTTCTTCACGTTCAGCGCAATGCGTACGCGATACGACGCCGAGCTGCGGAAATAGCTGTAGAGCTTCATGTTGTCTGCCTCCTCCAACCTGGTCTTCAGGCCGTCAGACGACGCGCACGCTGAACTCGCCGAGTCCGTCCACGCCGCCCTTCATCAGATCGCCCTGCACCACCGCGCCGACGCCTTCGGGCGTGCCGGTGAAAATCAGGTCGCCCGGTTGCAGCTCGAACAGCGTCGACAGATACGCCACCGTTTCGCCGACCGACCAGATCAGTTGCGACACGTCCGAGCGCTGCCTGTCCTCGCCGTTCACTGTCAGCCAGATCGCACCCTTGCCGATATGGCCGACCTTCGAAGCCGGATGGATCGGGCCGAGGGGCGCCGAATGATCGAAGCCCTTCGCGGTATCCCACGGACGGCCCATCTTCTTCGCTTCGCCCTGCAGGTCACGGCGCGTCATGTCGAGGCCGAGCGCGTAACCGTACACGTGGTCGAGCGCGCTTTCGGCGGGGATGTTCTTGCCGCCCTTGCCGATCGCCGCGACCATTTCCATTTCGAAATGCACGTTCTTCGTCTGCGACGGATACGGAAATTCGCCGGTGGCGCCCGGCGCGACGTACACGACGGCGTCGGCCGGTTTCGTGAAGAAGAACGGCGGCTCGCGGTCCGGATCATGTCCCATCTCGCGCGCGTGCGCCTCGTAGTTGCGCCCCACGCAGTAGATGCGCCGCACCGCGAACTGTTCGCTCGCCCCCACGACCGGCACCGCGACCTGCGGTGCGGGTGCAAATACGTAACTCATCCGGTTCTCCGTTTTCCGATTGGCTTCCGATTGGCGCCGCCGACGCGGCGATAAGCATCGAGTGTAACGCGCGGCACGGGCCGGTGCGCGTGAGGCGGGCAGCCGGCATAGATGCGATACTCATACCGAATAGCATCCTTTGAATGACGTGACGACCCGCTCCCGCGCGGTACGCCACGCCGCCCGCCCCCTTGCGCCCGATGACCGACTCCACCGACACCGCTACCGCCCCCCCCTTCTCCTGCGCCCGTTTCATCAAGGAAATCGGCCGCGGCCCGAACGGCGCCCGCGCGCTGAGCGCCGACGACACCCGCTCGCTTTACGCCGCGATGCTGGACGGCCGCGTGGCCGAACTCGAACTCGGCGCGGTGCTGCTCGCGTATCGCGTGAAAGGCGAAACCGCCGACGAACTCGCCGCGATGCTGGCCGCCGCGCATGCGTCATTCGATCCGGTTCAGTTGCCGCATGGCGCGCACCGACCTGTGTCGATTCCGTCGTACAACGGCGCGCGCAAGCAGCCGAATCTCGTGCCGCTGCTCGCGCTGCTGCTCGCGCGCGAGGGCGTGCCGGTGCTCGTGCATGGCGTCACCGAAGATCCGGGCCGCGTGACGAGCGCGGAAATCTTCACGCATCTGCGGATTCCGCACGCACAATCGCACGCGCAGATCGAAGACGGCCTCGCCGAGCGCCGCCTCGCGTTCGCGTCGATCGACGTGCTCGCGCCGAAGCTCGCGCGTCTGCTCACGCTGCGCCGGCGCATGGGCGTGCGCAATTCGACGCACACGCTCGTGAAAATCCTGCAGCCGTTCGCGCCCGCGGGACTGCGTCTCGTGAACTACACGCATCCGCCGTATCGCGACAGCCTCACACAACTGTTCAACTCGCATCCGGACGCGGCCGCCGGCGGCGCACTGCTCGCGCGCGGCACCGAAGGCGAGGCGGTCGCGGACACGCGGCGCCAGGTGCAGGTCGACTGGCTGCATGACGGCGTGTGCGAAACGCGTCTGCCGCACGAGCGCTCATCGCCCGAGGCTCCCGAAGTCGAGTTACCCGAAGCGCGTGACGCAGCCACCACCGCCGCGTGGATCGACGCCGTGCTGCGCGGTGAAGCGCCGGTGCCGAGCGCGATCGAACGGCAGGTCGAACTGATCGTCGATATCGCGAAAACGGCAAGCTGATCGTGCGGCGCGCGGCCGCCGCAGGTTGACAGGCCGCCGCGCAACGTCATACATTTGCCCCCATGCGTTCCCTTCCGAACACCCTCCGAATTATCTCCGGCCGCCTAGCGCGGCCCCTATCGCTACGCCTGGCGTAAGTCACGCGTAGCGCCGCGCGCGGGCAGCTCCGGTTGCTCACGGCGGTCCTCCCGCAGTTCCCGCAGTTCTGTTTCACCCCCAGTCGTAGTTCTCCACAACCAGTCGTCGTTTGCATTCGTCCGTTTACCGCGCGGACGAAGCGAGAGGATCAAATGCACGTTGCATGGGCAGCATCAGCGTTCGCTTTTTTGTTCGCTTTCGTCGTCATGACGCCGTTGCGTTCACGCCCGTTCGTCGCCGCCGCCGGCCATCGGCGGACAAACCGTGCATGCGTGGCAGCCGGCCAACCGCTCGACGCCACATCCCCTCGCTTACGACAACACGAATGAGGCACATCACCATGTTGCGCAATCCCGCTGAAAAATACCGCCCCTTCCCCGCCGTGCGGCTGACCGGCCGCAAATGGCCGGGCCGCACGATCGACGCGGCGCCGGTCTGGATGAGCACCGACCTGCGCGACGGCAATCAAGCGCTGATCGAGCCGATGAACGCCGCGCAGAAGCTCGAATTCTTCGAGATGCTGGTCGCGATCGGCTTCAAGGAGATCGAAGTCGGCTTTCCGTCGGCGTCGCAAAACGATTTCGATTTCGTGCGCAAGCTGATCGACGAGCATCGCATTCCCGACGACGTGACGATCGAGGTCTTCGTGCCGTCGCGCGCGGAACTGATCGCGCGCACGTTCGAGGCGCTCGAAGGCGTGCCGCGCGCCATCGTGCATCTGTACAACGCGATCTGCCCGTCGTTCCGGCGCATCGTGTTCAATCAGTCGAAGAATGAAATCAAGGCGCTGGCCGTCGAAGGCACGCGCCTCATCAAGGAACACGCGCAGGCGCGGCCCGGCACGCGCTGGACTTTCCAGTACTCGCCCGAAACCTTCAACATGGCCGAGTTGCCGTTCGCCCGCGAGGTGTGCGACGCCGTCGCGCAGACGTGGCGGCCCACGCGCGATCACAGGATGATCGTCAATCTGCCCGCGAGCGTCGAAGCGGCCACGCCGAACGTGTTCGCCGACCAGATCGAATGGATGCACCGCAATCTCGGTTATCGCGACAGCATCGTGCTGTCGGTGCATCCGCACAACGATCGCGGCACCGCAATAGCCGCGGCGGAACTGGCGCTGCTCGCGGGTGCGGACCGCGTCGAAGGCTGCCTGTTCGGCAACGGGGAGCGCACGGGCAATGTCGATCTCGTCACGCTCGCGATGAATCTCGACGCGCAGGGGATCGACAGCGGTCTTGATTTTTCGGATCTCGCGGCGGTGAGGCGCGTGGTGGAGCACTGCACGCGGATTCCGGTGCCGGTGCGGCATCCGTATGCGGGCGACGTGGCGATGCGAATCGCCGAGGCGGCGAGCTCGGACGTTGTCGATGCCGGCAAGGGCGGCGCGGCCGAGCGTGACGAAGCTAACGAATACGCGATTGCCTGAGCCTGAAATTGAGCCCGACCCTGAACCTGAGTTTGCAGTGAAGTGAACCCATGGCGGCAGAACGTATATCCCGCTTTCTGCTGCCGCCGCCGACGCGCTCACGAGGCGCGTGCCGCGCGCGAGCACGGACTCGACGTGAAGCCGACACGAGTCCGGCGTGAACTGGACGCGCGCCCGCAAGACCTGCGGGCTCGCGACACACGACACTCAATACGAACGTTACGAGCGCCGCGCAAGAAAAACCCTCACTCGAGCGCGCAACGCGTCGCCTGCCAGGCGATCAGGCGCCACTGCCCGTCTTCCTGCGTGTGAATCGCCGTGTAGGCAATCGGAAAAAGCAGCGCACCGTTATTCGCTTCCATCTCGATCAGCGCGCGGCCCGTGACGACGTAGGTTTCCCGCCCGGCCGGCAGCACGTCCTGCGACTGCACCTCGATCTGCCGATAACGGCGGCGCCCTCCGAGAATCCCGTCGATGAACTGCCGCTTCGTCTCGCGCTTGCCGTTCGTGTGGACATAGCTCACGTTGTCCGCGAGCAGCGTGTCGAGCGACTGGCCGTCGCCGTCGACCATCGCGCGAAAGCGCTCCCGCTCGAGCCCGCGAATCGCTTCGATCATCTTTGCCGCCATTGCAGAGCCCCCCGCACACCGTGGGCCGATGGCGGCACGGTCGTCAGAAGTTATATTGCAAATATAGCTGGCTGAAATTTATACCAGGATTCGGCTCTTTGATACCGCCGTTGGAAATATGCTGGAAACGATAGCCCGCGAGATATTGCTGATGCTCGCCGAACTGCACGCCGACGCCCGCCATGTCGGCGAACTGGAACGCGGTGCCGAGCGAGAAGTCGGAAGAAATAGTCGGGCTCGTCAGCAGCCGGATGCCGGCGCCCACCTCGACGAACGGGCGCACCAGACCCGAAGCCTTGATGAAGCGAATCACCGGCGTCACGCCGATTTCGCCGATATCGCCGTGAACGTTTCCTTCGTTGGTGTGCCACCACGCAACGTGCGCCTCGCCGATCAGCGCGAAATGCCAGTCGCCGATCTGCCACCAGGTCCAGTTCGGGTCCCACGCCACGCCCAGATCGAACTTTTTCACGTGATGGTCGCCGAGGCCGGCGGCGACCTGGATGCCGAACTGGTCGGCGGGAGCCGCGGCCGCCGCTCCCATCAGCAGGCTGGCCAGCAAGCCGTTTAGAGTAAGTCCACGCAAAATTGTGTTTTTGTTTTTCATCTGGCACCCGTACTTACGAGCATTAACGATGACGCGCAGCTGTCCTACTTATTCTAGATACAAACCTAGTAGTGCGGATCGTATGAATAATTGCCTGAATTCGCAATTACTCACGTCAGAATCGGAAAATATCAGTCAATTATAAGAACCAAAGACACCCTCCCGGTAACTCCTACAGCCTCCGGTGCACCGGTAAAATACGTCATCCCATGGCTATCAAATGGCGAATTTCAATAGGGTTTAGGGAACCTGGATGCCCCTACGGGCTCTAAGTATTAGCACTCAATAGATCAGAGTGCTAACATCCATCGCTGGAGTCCATCACTGAGTACGCTATTGTCTGATTCCAAAGGAGTTTCACACGTGAGCCATGCAATGACCCTTCCGAGTACTTTGAGCCCGTCGTCGGCTAAGGCCGCTCCGGCAGGTGCACTGGCGCTCTCGCATTCCTCGCTGCTGCCCGGCCAACTGGGCAATATCGATGCCTACATCCAGGCCGTTAACCGGATTCCGATGCTGACGCCGGCAGAAGAGCGCCAGTTCGCCACCGAATTTCGCGAGCACGACAACCTCGAGTCGGCGCGCCGTCTCGTACTGTCGCACCTGCGCCTCGTCGTGTCGATCGCGCGCAACTACCTGGGTTATGGGCTGCCGCACGCCGACCTGATCCAGGAAGGCAACATCGGTCTCATGAAAGCCGTCAAGCGCTTCGACCCGGAGCAGAACGTGCGCCTCGTGTCGTACGCCATGCACTGGATCAAGGCTGAGATTCACGAATACATCCTGCGCAACTGGCGGATGGTGAAGGTCGCCACCACCAAGGCGCAGCGCAAGCTGTTCTTTAACCTGCGCAGCCACAAGCAGGGCCTGGGCGCGTTCACGCCGGACGAGATCGACGGTCTCGCGAAAGAGCTGAACGTGAAGCGCGAAGAAGTCGCGGAAATGGAAACGCGTCTGTCGGGCGGCGATATCGCGCTCGAAGGCCAGGTCGAAGATGGCGAAGAGTCGTATGCGCCGATCGCCTATCTGGCCGACTCGCACAGCGAGCCGACCGCCGTGCTGGCGTCGCGTCAGCGCGACCGGCTGCAAAGCGACGGCATCGCCACCGCGCTGGAGGCGCTCGATCCGCGCAGCCGCCGCATCATCGAAGCGCGCTGGCTGAAGGTGGAGGATGACGGCTCGGGCGGCTCGACGCTGCACGAGCTGGCTGACGAATTCGGCGTGTCGGCCGAACGTATCCGCCAGATCGAAGCCAGCGCGATGAAGAAGATGCGCGGCGCTCTGACCGAATACGCGTAAAGAGCCCGCGAAGCTGCCGTCTGCGGCTCGTGGAGCAGCCGGCACATCGCAACGATCGCGCAACAATCCCACAACAATCCGTTCGTGAATCAAGCCCCGCCCTCGCAAGACGGCGGGGCTTTTTTATCCCCGCGGCGGCGCATTCGCG
This sequence comes from Paraburkholderia susongensis, assembly GCF_900177725.1. Taxonomy (GTDB): domain Bacteria; phylum Pseudomonadota; class Gammaproteobacteria; order Burkholderiales; family Burkholderiaceae; genus Paraburkholderia; species Paraburkholderia susongensis. The sequence continues at coordinate 76,071 of NZ_FXAT01000003.1, forward strand.
CCTGTCCGCACGCGGCCGAAAATATCGGCTGGCCGCCATACCTTTCTTGACGTATCGCAAGTCAGATAGCAATACTGCTCGGAAGCGGCGAATTTCGCGACTCAATGCCGCACGGCGCAAACCCAGGCGCGCAAGGTTCTACTCCTAAAATCGGCATGCATTCGCCAGTTCGTCCGACAGCCCGGGCGGCCTGGATCCAGCCGGACTCCCCGGCGTGAAGTCGTCTTCGACCGAACATGACCCTAGCCCTCAATCGCAACAGCACACTCCGGACGCGCTGGCGCAACCGGTTCACCAGGTGGGTACGCGGTCCAACACTGGCACGTGATATCGCCATCATCCTTGCCATCAAACTCGTCCTGCTGATGGCGCTCAAGTACACGTTCTTCAATCATCCACAGGCGCAGCACATGACGCTGCCGCCTGAGCAAGTCGCGCAGGCCCTGCTGTCGGTGCCTGTCCAGCATCCGTCTCGAGGTGATCAACATGCCCGTTAGCGAAGTCGTAGAACTGTCGCGCCTCCAGTTCGCCATCACGGCGCTCTATCACTTTCTGTTCGTGCCGCTCACGCTCGGCCTCACGTGGCTGCTCGTCATCATGGAGTCCGTCTACGTGATGACCGGCAAGCAGATCTACAAGGACATGACACAGTTCTGGGGCAAGCTCTTCGGCATCAACTTTGCGATGGGCGTCGCGACCGGTCTCACGCTCGAGTTCCAGTTCGGCACCAACTGGGCGTACTACTCGCATTACGTCGGCGATATTTTCGGCGTGCCGCTCGCCGTCGAAGGGCTGATGGCGTTCTTCCTCGAATCGACCTTCGTCGGCCTGTTCTTCTTCGGCTGGAACCGGCTCTCGAAAGTGCAGCATCTGATCGTCACGTTCTGCGTCGCGCTCGGCTCGAACCTGTCGGCGCTGTGGATTCTCGTCGCCAACGGCTGGATGAACAATCCGGTCGGCGCGACGTTCAACTACCAGACGATGCGCATGGAACTCGACAGCATCTTCTCGGTGATCTTCAACCCGGTCGCACAGGTGAAATTCGTGCACACGGTGTCGGCCGGCTACGTGACCGCGGCGATGTTCGTGCTCGGCGTGTCGTCGTGGTATCTGCTCAAGCGCCGCGACACCGAGTTCGCGCTGCGCTCGTTCGCGATCGCCGCCGGTTTCGGCCTCGCGTCGACGCTGTGCGTGATCGTGCTCGGCGACGAATCGGGCTACCGCACCGGCGAAGTCCAGCAAGTAAAGCTCGCCGCGATCGAATCCGAATGGGAAACCATGCCCGCTCCGGCGCCGTTCACGATCTTCGGTATTCCGAACCAGCAGGAGCAGCGCACCGACTACGCGATCCGGATACCGTACGCGCTCGGCATCATCGCCACGCGTTCGCTCGATGAGCCCGTGGTCGGTCTGCGCGATCTGATTACGGAAAACGAAGGCCGCATCAAGAACGGCATGTTGGCTTTCGCCGCGCTGCAAAAGCTCAAGAGCGGCGACACGACGGACGAAGCCCGCGCCACCTTCGAAGCGCACAAGGACGATCTCGGCTACGCCCTGCTGCTCAAGCAGTTCACGCCGAACGTGACCGACGCGACGCCGGAGCAGATCGCCGAAGCAGCGAAGAGCACGGTTCCGCCAGTGCTGCCGCTGTTCTTCTCTTTCCGCATGATGGTCGGCCTCGGCCTGCTGTTCCTCGCGACCTTCGTGCTCGCGTTCTGGTTCTGCGCGCAGCGCACGCTGCTGCTCGAGAAGCGCCGCTGGTTCCTGCGCTGGGCCGTGTGGGCGATTCCATTGCCGTGGCTGGCTGCCGAACTCGGCTGGATCGTCGCGGAAATGGGCCGCCAGCCGTGGAGCATCGCCGGCATCCTGCCGACCAATCTCGCCGCGTCGAGCCTGACGCCTCGCGATCTGTACCTGAGCATCGGCGGCTTCGTGCTGTTCTACACGGTGCTGTTCATCATCGAGATCATGCTGATGTTCAAGTACGCGCGGCTTGGCCCTTCGTCGCTGCACACGGGCCGCTATCACCATGAAATCGCGCAGGCGGTGAACCCGCCGCTGTCGCCGAATACGGCCGCGTGACGCGCCGCCACACCGCTCGAGAGGAATCGACACCATGGATTACGCAACTCTCAGACTGATCTGGTGGGTATTGATAGGCGTACTGCTGATCGGCTTCGCGCTCACCGACGGCTTCGACATGGGCGCGGCGATCCTGCTGCCGTTCATCGCCAAGACCGATGCCGAGCGCCGCATCGTCGTGAACACGGTCGGCGCGACGTGGGAAGGCAATCAGGTCTGGCTCGTCACCGCGGGCGGCGCGATGTTCGCCGCGTGGCCGCTCGCCTATGCCGCGTCATTTTCCGGCTTCTACTTCGCGATGCTGCTGGTGCTGTTCGCGCTGTTTTTCCGGCCGGTCGGCTTCGACTATCGCGGCAAGCGCGAAGATCCGCGCTGGCGCAATGCGTGGGACTGGGGGCTTTTCATTGGCGGGCTCGTGCCGGCGCTCGTGTTCGGCGTCGCGTTCGGCAACCTGCTGCAAGGCGTGCCGTTCTCGTTCGACAACGACCTGCGCGTCACCTATCACGGCAGCTTCTTCGGTCTGCTCAATCCGTTCGCGCTGCTGACGGGTCTCGTCAGCGTGTCGATGCTCACCGCGCACGGCGCCGCGTTCGTGAAGTGGAAGTCCGATGGAGTGGTCCACGAGCGCGCGTCGAAGGCGCTGCGGCTCGCGGCGCTCTGCGCGGTCGTGCTGTTCCTGATAGCGGGTGCGCTCGTCGCGACGATGATCGGCGGCTATCAGATCGTCGACGCGCCGCCGCTCGACGCGGTCTCCAATCCGCTGCTGAAAACCGTGATCGGTGCGCCGGGCCTGTGGCTCACCAATTACGCGCTCTATCCGTGGATGGTGCTCGGGCCGGTGGCCGGTCTCGTCGGCGGCATCCTCGCGGTGCTGCTCGCACGCTCGCGCTTCGAGGCGAGCGCGTTCCTGTCGACCTCGCTGATGGTCGTCGGCGTGATCCTGACCGCGGGCTTCTCGATGTTCCCGTTCATCATGCCCTCCTCGCTCGACGGCCGCAGCAGCCTGACCATGTGGGACTCGACCTCGAGCCGCATGACGCTCGAGATCATGCTGTTCGCCGTGATCGTGTTCCTGCCGCTCATCCTGCTCTATACGAGCTGGGTGTATCGCGTGATGCGCGGCAAGGTGACCGCCGCGGCAATCAAGGAAAACAACCACTCGATGTATTGAGCGGCACGACGCTTAACAGGATCAACAGGAAACAGGAGTGTGTGATGTGGTATTTCAGCTGGATGCTCGGCATTGGCGTCGCGTTGGCGTTTGGCATCGTCAATGTGATGTGGCTCGAGTCGCACCATAATTCGCGCGATAAATCGCGCGAGGCGTTGCAGCCGGTAAAGCGCACTGCGCGCTAAAGCGCTGTGGGTCGGCTGAATGCTGGTCCGTTCGCCAACGCGAAAGCGGCACCTTGAAAACAAGGTGCCGCTTTTTTTCACTGCTGATCGCCGCGAATCACGCCGGCACCGGCTCCGCACCCGCGCTGCCGCCGCTTTGCGACAGACGCGTCGCGAGCTTCTGCGCGTAACGCTGCGCAGCCTCGCCGACGACGATATGAAACGTGTCGGCGGCGACCCACGCCGTATCGAGCGAAGCGAGGCGCTGACGATCGACCGCCGACGGATCGCGCACGACGATACGCAGACGCGTCGCCGCCACCGCATCGAGCGACACCACGTTGCCCGCGCCGCCGAACACGGCGAGCCAGCGCAGCGGATCGGGATCGAGCGGACCGCCTTGCGCGTGCTGAGCGGCCTGAGCGTTCTGCGCGGCGACGGCCGGCGCAGCAGCAGCAGCAGCAGCCGGCGCAACCTCAGCCGCGCTCGCCACGCCGCCCCCCTGCGCGATCACCGTACGGATTTCATCGGCGATGATGTCCGCTTCCGGCCCAATGATGACCTGCACGTTGGTCGCGCCGCGCTTGAGCACGCCGCGCGCGCCGATCGTCTTCAGCTCGCTCTCGGAGACCTTGTCCGCATTGACCACCGACAGACGCAGACGCGTCGTGCACGCATCCACGACCGACAGATTCGCCGCGCCGCCGAGCGCCGCGATATAACGCTGCGCGCGCGGCACGGCTGCACCGGCCGCCGGCGCAACGAAGCCGCCGGCCGTGAACGAATCGACCTGCTCGTCAGCGGCAGCAGGTTCGCGGCCCGGCGTCGCCATGTTGAACTTGCGGATGAAGAAGCGGAACAGCCCGTAATACAGCACCGAGTACACGATGCCGATCGGAATCGCCCACCAGCCCTTGGTCGACAGGCCGAAGTTCAGCACGTAGTCGATGAAGCCCGCCGAGAACGTGAAGCCGAGGTGAATGCCGAGCGCCGAGCAGATCGCGAGCGACAGCCCCGTCAGCAGCGCGTGGATCGCGTAGAGTACGGGCGCGAGGAACATGAAGCTGAATTCGATCGGCTCGGTCACGCCGGTCAGGAACGACGTGAGCGCCATCGAGGCCAGCAGGCCGAACACCATCGCGCGACGTTCCTTCGGCGCCTCGTGATACATCGCGAGACACGCGGCCGGCAGGCCGAACATCATCACCGGGAAGAAGCCCGTCATGAAGGTGCCCGCGGTCGGATCGCCCGCGAAGAAGCGGTGCAGGTCGCCCGTGACCGGCGTGCCGCCTGCCGGCGTGAACGTGCCGAACACGAACCATGTGAGCGAATTGAGGATGTGATGCAGGCCCGTGACGAGGAGCAGCCGGTTCAGCACGCCGAACACGAATGCACCGAGCGCGCCCGCCGTGGTCAGCCAGTGGCCGGCCGTATCGATCGCATTCTGCACCGGCTGCCACACATAGCCGAACACGATGCCCAATATCAGACAGACCACCCCCGTGACGATCGGCACGAAGCGTTTGCCGCCGAAGAACGCAAGGTAATCGGGCAGCTTGATGTCCTTGTAGCGGTTGTACAGCAAGCCCGCGACGATACCCGCCACGATCCCCGACAGCACGCCCATGTTGAGCTTGTCGTTGATGTCCTTCATCACCGCGATCTGGACCAGATAGCCGATCGCACCCGCGAGCCCCGCCACGCCGTTGTTGTCTTTCGCGAAACCGACCGCCACGCCGATCGCGAACAGCAGCGGCAGGTTGTCGAAGATCGCGCCGCCGGCGTCGGCGATCATCTTGATGTTGAACACATCGGGCTGGCCGAGCCGCAGCAGCAAGCCGGCGACCGGCAGCACCGCGATCGGCAGCATCAGCGCGCGTCCCAGGCGCTGAATCTTCAGAAACGGATTTCCATCCATTGATATCTCCTGTCCTGTCTCGTAGTTGGACGTTGTGGTTGGGTTCTGTAGCGATATGCGGGGATCGGGCTCGGAAAAGCCCGTCCCCCGGAGAGGTTCAGTCGAGCGGCCAGGTTTCGCGGCTCGCCGCCCGGACCGCCTGCGCCGATTCGAGCGCGAGCGCATCCTGGGCCCGCTGACGGCACAGCTGGTAGTCGAGCGTGCGCACGCGCGCCTTGATGCCCGGCACCGACACCGGGTCCACCGACAGCTCGGTCACGCCGAGGCCGACGAGCAGCGGCATCGCAAGCGGATCGCCCGCGAGCGCGCCGCATACGCCGACCCATTTGCCGTGTTTTTGCGCGCCCTGCACGGTGGCCGCGACCAGGCGCAGCACGGCCGGATGCAGACCGTCGGCCTGCGCGGCGAGATCGGGCTGGCAGCGATCCATCGCGAGCGTGTATTGCGTCAGATCGTTGGTGCCGATCGAGAGGAAATCCGCGTGTTGCGCGAGTTGATCGGCGAGCAATGCCGCCGACGGCACTTCGATCATCACGCCCACTTCGACCGGCTCCGTGCGGCTCGCTTCGCGGGCGAGTTCATCGATCCGCTTACGGATACGGATGAGTTCGCCCGCATCGGTGACCATCGGCAGCAGGATGCGCACGGCACCGACCGGCCGCACCGCGAGCAGGCCGCGCAGCTGATCGTCGAGCAGATCGGGGCGCACCTGGGCGAGACGCACGCCGCGCAGGCCGAGCGCGGGGTTCGGCTCGGGCGGCAGCGTCAGGTAGTCGACTTCCTTGTCCGCGCCGACATCGAGCGTGCGAATGATCGCGGTGCGGCCGCCCAGTGCGTCGACGATCGCCTGGTAGCTCTGGCGATGCTCGTCCGGGTTCGGCGCGGCAGGGCGGTGAATAAACAGCAGCTCGGTGCGCAACAGGCCGACCGCGTCGGCGCCGTTGTCGGCCGCGGCCTTCGCGTCATCGAGCGTCGCGATGTTGGCGGCCACTTCGATCGCGCGTCCATCGGACGTGACCGCCGCCTGCTGCGACGTGCGGCGATTCGCTTCGCGCACGTCGGCGAGGCGGCTGCGCTCGCGGCGCGCGCGCTCGACGTCGAGCTCGGTCGGCGCGAATTCGAGCCGGCCCGTGCTCGCGTTCACGACCACCTCGGTGCCCTCCGGAATCGCATGCAGCGTGTCGCCGATCGCGACGAGCGCGGGAATGCCGGCCTGGCGCGCGAGAATCGCCGCGTGCGAGGTCGCGCCGCCGCGCGCCATCACGAGCGCGGTGACTCGCGTGCGATCGAGCGACGACAGATCCGACGGCGTGAATTCGTCCGCCGCGAGCACCGCTTCGTCCGGCAGCGTGCGCGCTGCCGCGCTCGTGTAGCCGAGCGTGCGCAGCACGCGCTTTTCGATGTCGCGCAGATCGGCGGCACGCTCCGCGAGCAGCGCGTCTTCGACCTTGCTCAGGATTGCGATCTGTGCGCGGATCGCGTCGCGCCACGCAAATCCCGCGCTCTTGCCGAGGCTGATCAGATCACGCGCCGCGTCGAGCAGCGTCGGATCTTCGAGCAGCACGCGATGCACCGCGAAAATCCCCGCTTCGCCGACCGCGCCGCGTTGCGACGCATCGCGCACGGTCGTGTCGAGATCGGCGTCGACGCTCGCGATCGCCTTGTCGAGCAGACGGCTTTCCGCCGCCGAGGTGCCGCTCGCCTGTTCCGGCGGATCGAGGTCCGCGTCGTCCCAGCGCACGAGCTTGCCGACCGCGACGCCCGGCGACGCACACACGCCCGCGAGCGTATTCGGCGCAAGCGGCTCGCTTCCCGCAAACGCGGCCGCGGCCGCCGGTGCGGCCGGTGCCGTCGCGGCCTGGCGCGCCGGCTTCTGTTCGACTTCGCCGTGCGCTTCGCGCGTCAGCTCGTGAGCGACGGCATCGACCGCCGCTTGTGCTTGCGGGCCGACGCCGAGCAGTTCGACCGTCGCGCCTTCGCCAGCCCCGAGGCCGAGCAGACCGACCACGCTTTCGATCGCCGCCTTGCGGCCTTCGTAGCGCACCTCGACGCGCGCGTCAAAACCACGCGCCGCTTCGCGCGCCCGCGCGGCAGGCCGCGCATGCAGGCCGCCCGCGTGAGTCAGCGTGATCTGGCGGCGCGCTTCGTCCGCGATTTGCGCGGCGCTCGCCTCGCGCACGGCATCGGTGTTCACGCCGTCGCGTGCGCGCAGCACGAGCAGCGGCGTTTCGCCTGCCTTCACCTGGCCGGCCGGCGCGCGCTCGATCACCTCGAACGCATCCGAATTGGCAATCGCGATCACCGAGATGAGGCTCGGCGCATTGAGCGCGATCTGATCCTGATCGAACTCGATCAGCACGTCGCCGGCGCGCACCTGCGCGCCCTGCTCGACCATCGGCGCGAAACCCTTGCCGTTCAGCCCGACCGTGTCGATGCCGATATGCAGCAGAATCTCGGCGCCTTCCGCGCTCGCGAGCGTGACCGCATGGCCGGTGCGCGCGAGATGGGTGACGACGCCGTCGCACGGTGCGACGAGGCGCCCCTCGAGCGGATCGATGCCGATGCCGTCGCCGAACATGCCGCCCGAAAACACCGGGTCCGGCACGTTCGCGAGCGGCACGACCGGACCGGTCAGCGGTGCGAGCAAAACAATGTGATCTATGGAATGGCTCATCAGGCTAGACTTCTCGACACGTCGCATCTGCGTTCTCGTCAGTGAGTTTCGGTGACTTTGTTGAGATGGCGCGGCGCATCGGGATTGCGCCCGCGCGCGGCGGCGAGATCCGCGGCCATCACGTAAAAGGACAGGATGGCGGCGATCGGATCGAGCGCCGCGTGAGCGGTGGAAGCAAGCGGCAGCGAAGCGTCCGCCACGTCGTCCGGCGCGGCGAGCAGCACGCGCGCGCCGCGCGCGCGCATGTCGTGCGCGAGTTGCAGGAGGCCCGCCTGCTCCGGTCCGCGCGGCGCGAATACGAGCAGCGGATAGTCGCGGTCGATCAGCTCCATCGGACCATGACGCACTTCCGCGCTCGAAAACGCTTCAGCCTGAATGCCGGAAGTTTCCTTCAGCTTCAACGCGGCTTCCTGGGCGATCGCGAGGCCAAGGCCGCGGCCGATCACGATCATCCGCTCGATACCGCGCAGTTCGTTCACGGCCATCGACCAGTCGAGCCGGCCCGCGCGTTCCAGCGCATCGGGAAGCGTGGAGAGGGCGCCGAGCAGTTCGGCGTCGTTCTGCCAATGCGCGACCAGTTGCGCGGAAATCGACAGCATCGCGATATAGCTCTTGGTCGCGGCAACGCTCAACTCAGGGCCGGCGACGAGCGGCAGATGCCATTCGCACGCGTCGGCGAGCGGCGAGCTCGGCGCATTGACCGCGGCGACCGTCAACGCACCGGCCGCGCGCAAGGCGTTCATCGTGCCGACCAGATCGGGGCTCTTGCCCGATTGCGAAAACGCGAGCGCGAGCTGGCCGCGCACCTGCAGCGGCGCCTGCTGCAACGTCGCGACCGACATCGGCAGCGACGCGACCGGCACGCCGAGGCGGCTCATCGTCAGTGATGCGAAGTAACTTGCTGCGTGGTCGGAACTGCCGCGCGCGACCGTCAATGCGACGTGACGCGGCTGTTGCGCGAGCTTCGCGGCGAGCGCCGCGACGCGCGAGGTGTCCTTGAGCTGCTCGGCGACCGTTCCCGCGGACGCGAGCGCTTCTTTAAGCATATTCGACAATGGCTTCTCCTTCGACATAAGTCGCACTCAGCGCCAGCTCGCGATCGAACACGACCATGTCGGCCCACGCGCCGCGCGCGATACGGCCGCGGTCCTCGATGCCGAGATAGTCGGCGGCGTAGCGCGACAAACGGTGTGATACATCGGCGATCGGCAAGCCGATCGAGACAAGATTGCGCAGCGCCTGATCCATCGTTAGCGTGCTGCCCGCGAGCGTGCCGTCGGCAAGACGCACGCCGCCGAGGCACTTGGTCACATGCTGGCTGCCGAGGCGGTATTCGCCGTCGGGCATGCCGGTGGCCGAGGTGCTGTCCGTGACCACGTACAGGCGCGGAATCGCGCGCAGCGCGGCGCGAATCGCGCCCGGATGGACGTGCAGCAGGTCGGGAATGATTTCGGCGTATTCGGCATGCGCGAGCGCCGCGCCGACGAGCCCCGGGTTGCGGTGATGCAGCGGCGACATCGCGTTGAACAGATGGGTGAAGCCGCACGCGCCGTGCTTGAGCGCAGCGACCGCGTCGTCGTAGGTGCCGAGCGAATGGCCGAGCTGCACGCGCACGCCGCGCGCCGCCATCTCCGAGATGATCTCCATATGGCCAGCGATCTCGGGCGCAAGCGTGACGACACGGATCGGCGCGATCGACAGATACTTGAGCACCTCGTCCATCACCGCCGAGACCGCCGCGTCCGGCTGCGCGCCGAGCTTGCCGGGGTTGATGTACGGCCCTTCCAGATGCACGCCGAGCACTCGCGCGCAACCCGGCGTGCGCACCCGCGCGACGTTGCCGAGCCCGGCGACCACGCTCATCAGCTCGTCGCGCGGCGCGGTCATCGTCGTGGCGAGCAGGCTCGTCGTGCCGTAGCCCGCATGCGTGCGCGTGATCGTTTCGATCGCGTCGCCGGCTTCCATCACGTCGGCGCCGCCGCCGCCGTGCACGTGCAGATCGATGAAGCCGGGCAGGATGTACGGCGCGTCGTTCGTCGACGGATCGACGCGCTCGCCGGTCAGTGCCGTGATACGGCCGTTTTCGTATTCGAGCGTGCCGTGGATCCACCCATCGGTGGTGAGTATGTTTCCGGTCAGCATGAGTCTCTCTGGTGCGTGATACGTGTACGTGTGCGGCAAATTCGCGCCCGTCAGGCTCGCGGCCTGCTCTGGCCGCGCCGTTCAGGTGCCTGACTCAGGTGCGCATTCAGGTGCGCAATTCAGCGACGAAGTCGTAGTAGTCGTCGCGGCAATAGGTGTCGGTCAGCTCGATCGCGCGCTGGTCGGCGCTATAGCCGATACGGGTAATGACCAGCAGCGCCGTGCGCGGTTCGATGTCCATCAATGCGGAGATCTCGCTCGACGCGTTGACCGCGCGGAAGTGCTGCAACGCGCGCACGACCGACGCGCCGCGCTGCTCGAGATAGCTGTAGAGCGAATCGCCGATTGCGAGCGGATCGGGCACGATCGCGACCGGCAACGCCGAATGCTCGACCGCCATCACGATGCCGTCCGCGCGCCGCAGCCGCCGCAGGCTCGCGACCGCCGCACCGGGCGACAGGCCGAGGTGCAGCAGCTCGTCGCGGTTGGCGGCGCGCACATCGCGCTCGAGCCACACCGAATCGGGCCGGAAGCCACGCTGCTGCATCTTCTTCGTGAAGCCGGTGAGGCGCGAAAGCGGATCTTCGACGCGCGGCGTGATGAAGCTGCCCGCGCCGCGCGAGCGCCGGATCAAGCCCTGCTCGACCAGCAACTCGATCGCCTTGCGCGCAGTGATGCGCGACACGCCGATCGCGTCGGACAGCGAGCGCTCCGACGGCAGCGCCTCGCCGGCCGACCAGACGCCGCAATGGATCGCCGTCGCCAGGTTGCGCGCGAGCTGCAGGTAGAGCGGCGTGACGTTGCGCACGTCAGGCATCAATGCGGACCAGCGAGTTTCCATGGGGCTCCAGGGGACGCCGCGAGCAGCACGGCCCGGAAAATTTAGAGCCCATTATATAACCAACATAATACCAGTCAATCGAGTGGTTCCATGCTGGTATAGACAGGCGAAAACCCTTGCCAGATAAGGATCAGAGGCAGTTTGGCGGGGTCTGCCGGGGGGAATTCAAGGACCAGGACTTACCCGCATTGGGGCTACCGGAACGATACCAGCAGACGCTTAAACGGCTTTCGCCGGGCTCGAAAAGACCGTCTGATCGATACCTCTTTAATACCAGTTTCGATCCACCGTCGGCACAGCGGCTTTGCTCACCGGAGGCGTTCCAATATAGTGCTGCGTACCAATCCCAAAAAAGTCTCCGGGGAGCCGCACTTGACAGATTCCGAGGCGCTGCGGCGCGCTCAGGCCGTCCGCCATTTCAACCGCTTCTATACCCAATGCATTGGCGCTTTGCATGAGCATCTGGCGAAAAGCGAGTTCTCGCTGACCGAGGTGCGCGTGCTGCACGAGCTTTCCCGCGGGCGGGCGCAGACCGCGTCCGTGCTGGGCCGTGCGCTGGGTCTCGACAGCGGCTACCTGAGTCGCCTGCTGACCAGCTTCGAGCGCCGCGACCTGATCGCGCGCCGCCCATCGGACACGGACGCGCGCCAGTCGCTGATCGCGCTCACCGAGCACGGCCACGCGACCTACGCGCCGTTTGACGCCGCTGCCGTGCAGGAGGCGCTGGCCTTGCTCGGCCAGCTCTCCGCCCTCTCGCAAGAGCAATTGATTGCCGCGATGAAGCTGATCGAGCGGCTGCTCGGCGACAAGCCGAAACACGAACTCGTGCTGCTGCGCGAGCCGCGCGCGGGAGAATGCGGCTGGCTCGTGCATCGGCAGGCGCAGTGGTTCGCCGCGCAATACGGTTGGGATCAGACGTTCGAGGGACTGCTCGCGCGAGTCGTCGCCGATTACGCGCAGCGCAACGATCCGCTGCGCGAGAAATGCTGGGTCGCCGAACAGGAAGGCGTGGTGGTCGGATCGGTGTGCATCGTCGGCGTATCGACGACGGTGGCGGGCGTGCGTTTGCTGTGGGTCGAGCCGGACGTGCGGCACCTCGGCATCGGCACGCAGTTGCTCGGCGAATGCGTGCGCTTTGCGCGGCGCGCGGGTTACACGAAACTCACGCTGACCACCGCGAGCACGTTCGCGGAACCGCGACGGCTATGTGAGCGCGTGGGGTTCAGGATGGCCGGCAGCGCGGCGGCGAGCCGCTTCGGCCACGATCTGACGATCGAAAGATGGGAGCTGGCGTTGTAGGCGCTGCGGCAAAAGAAAAGGCGCGGCGCGAACAGATGTCGCGCCGCGCCTCGTCAGGCAACCGATGCGTCGCTTAGAACGACGGAACCATCGAACCCTTGAACTGCGTCTTGATGAACTGACGCACTTCTTCCGACTGATACGCCGCGACCAGCTTCTTGACCCACGGCTGATCCTTGTCCTTGGCACGCACCGCGATCAGGTTCGCGTACGGGCTGTGAATGTCTTCCAGCGCGATCGCGTCCCTGGTCGGCTGCATGCCGGCGGCCAGCGCGAAGTTCGTATTGATGACGGCGACATCGACGTCCGAGAGCGAACGCGGCAGTAGCGCGGCGTCGAGTTGAACGAACCGGATCTTCTTCGGATTCTCGACGACGTCGAGAGGCGTGGCGTTGTTGCCGCCCGTGGCCGCGCCGTCCTTCAGCTTGATGAGGCCTTGCGCCTGCAGCAACAGCAGCGCGCGGTTCTCGTTCGACGGATCGTTCGGCACCCCGACCTTCGCGCCCTGCGGCAGGTCCTTCAGCGACTTCAGCTTCTTCGAGTAGACGCCGAGCGGCGAGATGTACGTGAGGCCCACGTTGACGAGCTTGTAGCCGCGCTGCTTGATCTGGCTATCGAGGTACGGCTGGTGCTGGAAGCTGTTCGCGTCGAGGTCGCCTGCGTCGAGCGCGGCGTTCGGCTGGATGTAGTCGTTGAATTCGATGACCTTCACATTCAGGCCTTCACGCTTCGCGACCTTGGTGACGACTTCCCAGATCTGCGCGTCAGGGCCGCCGATCGTGCCGACCTTGATGACCTTGTCGTCGGCGTGGGCGCCGATGCTGGTCAGGAGCGCCGCGCCGGCGACGACTGCGGTGAGGGCTTTGAGGATGTTTCTGCGCTGCATGTGATTCTCGCTGTTGCTGTTCGATTCTCTGATCGGTGTCAGATCCGGATGAAAAACGGGCGATGCGCCTACTCGCGCGGGCGCGCCGCCGACGAAACCTCGAATGGTCTCATATGCCCGGCAAGTTGGAAAATACCCTGATCGCATATGGTTATGCGGTGTGCACCGGCCAGGCAACCAATGCGAGAGGGCGGAGTGCGTGAAACGTATGCGGCGAACCGGTGGCTGCCCGATAATTCAAGGCCGTGGCCGCGAGCGCGCTAACCAGTGCGAATGCGTGCGAATACCTGCAAATACGTAAGTCGAGCAGAAGCGGCCCATTCCATTGCCTGTGAGAACCTTATGTACGTCATCAACCTGATCTACACCGCCCCGCTCGACCGTATCGACGACGCGCTGGACGCGCATCGCGCGTTTCTCGCGAAACAGTTCGACGCGGGCGTGTTCGTCGCGGCCGGACCGAAAGTGCCGCGCGACGGCGGCATCATCCTCGCGGTGCGCATCGAGCGGGACAGGCTGGACCGGATTCTCGCAAGCGATCCGTTCGCCGAGCAGAAGCTCGCGCGCTACGAGGTGACGGAGTTCAAAACGACACGTCTCGCGCCGGGGCTCAATTTGCCGATACCGGCCTGAGCGTAACGGGCTGGAAATTCACGAACCGGTGCGTGAGGAGTGCATGCGCACATCACATCGCGCACCGTGTTGCCGCAGTCGCGGAAACCGCAGCGGTCCCGCCTCAATCAAGCAGCAGCTTGATGTCATGCACCCACGGCGTCGCGCCCTGACCATCGCGCGCGAACAGACGCAGCTTGCCGTCCGTATCGAACACATAGCTCGCGGCCGTGTGGTCCATCGTATAGCTGTCGGGCGTCTTGCCCGGCACCTTCGCGTAGTAGACGCGGAAGTCCTTCGCGAGCTTGGCAAGCTGCTCCTCGCTGGCCGGGCGCAGGCCGACGAAGCTCGGATTGAATGCAGGCACGTATTGCGCGAGCAACTGCGGCGTATCGCGCTCGGGATCGACGGTGACGAAGAGTACCTGCACGCGCTTCGCGTCTTCCGGGCCGAGTTGCTGCAAGGCCTGCGACAGTTCGGCCATCGTCGTCGGGCAGACGTCCGGGCAATGCGTGTAGCCGAAGAACAGCACCACCACCTTGCCCTTGTAGTCCGCGAGCGTGCGGATCTTGCCGGACGTGTCGGGCAGCGAGAAATCGCTGGCGAATTGCGTGTTGCCGGTGATGTCGAGATTCGTGAAGGCCGGCGGTTGCTTGCCGCAGCCTGCCGCGAGCAACGCGCCGCCGAGCGCGCAAGCCATAACAGTGGCGCGCGCGACGCGCGCAAAGCGGTTCTTGAGCATGGTGTTACGCGCCGATCACGACACGTGCGTAGTGATCGATCAGCAGCGCGGCAAACAGCAGCGACAGATAGACGATCGAATAACGGAAGGTTCTGCGCGCGAGATCGTCCGAATATTTCCGGTAGATCTTCCACGCATAGGCGAGAAACACGGCGCCGAGCAGCACCGCCGCGCCAAGGTAGACGACACCGCTCATGCCGGAGATGAACGGCATCAGCGTGACCGCGAACAGGATCACCGTGTACAGCAGGATATGCAGGCGCGTGTACTTCTCGCCGTGCGTGTTCGGCAGCATCGGCAGACCGGCGTTTTCGTAGTCTTTACGGCGATACAGCGCGAGCGCCCAGAAATGCGGCGGCGTCCAGACGAAGATGATCAGCACGAGAATCCACGCATCGCCCGGCACATGGCCCGTGACCGCGGCCCAGCCGAGCGCCGGCGGCATGGCGCCCGAGGCGCCGCCGATCACGATGTTCTGCGGCGTGGCCGGTTTCAGCAGCAGCGTATAGATGACCGCATAGCCGACGAAGGTGGCGAGCGTGAGCCACATGGTCAGCGGATTGGCGAACGTGTAGAGCGTCCACATGCCGAGGCCGCCGAGCACGGCCGAGAACAGCAGGATCTGCACGGTGGTGATTTCGCCGCGCGCGGACGGGCGCCACGAGGTGCGGCGCATCTTGGCGTCGATCTGCTGCTCGACGAGACAGTTGATTGCGAACGCGGCGCCCGCGAGCAGCCAGATGCCGACGGTGCCGCCGATCAGCACGGCCCACGGGACCATGCCGGGCGTCGACAGGAACATGCCGATGACGGCGCAGAACACGGCGAGTTGCGTGACGCGCGGCTTCGTCAGGGCGATGTATTGGGAAACCCGGTTGCCGGGAGTTTGGGAGAGTGTCGTGCTGTCCATGTGAGTCACGCTGGCGCGGCATCGCGCGCAGGGAACACGGCGCGGCCGGGACGGCTATAAGCGATCCGAAAGTTTAACATAACGAGCAGCAGCAGCAGGATCGCGGCGCCGCCGTTATGGGCGACCGCAATCGGCAGCGGCCACTGCAGCACGATGTTCGACAGCCCCGTGATGAACTGGATCAGCACCACCAGCAGCACGCCGTTCGCGGGCCGCCGCAGCGACTCGAAGCGGCGCATTTTCAGCGCGAACCACACGAGATAGGCGATCACGACGAACGCGAACGTGCGATGCGTCCAGTGAATCGCGACGAGCGCGTCCTGCGTGATGACGTCGCCGTCGCCGGTCATGCCGAGCGCACGCCACAGGTGGAAGCCGTGCGCGAAGTCCATCGGCGGAATCCATTGGCCGTTGCAGGTCGGGAAGTCGGTGCACGCGAGCACCGCGTAGTTCGTGCTGACCCAGCCGCCGAGCGCGATCTGCAGCACCAGCAGCGCGAGACCGGCGAGCGCCGCCGCGCGCCAGCGCGCGGCCTCGGGCTCGTAGGCGGGCAGCGGAGTGAGCCGCGCGGCGAGCCAGCCGAGCGTGCCGAGCAGCGCGAGGCCGAGCAGCAGATGCGTCGTCACGATGATCGGTTGCAGCTTCATCGTCACGGTCCATGCGCCGAATGCCCCCTGCACCACGATCAGCAGCAGCAGCGAGGTCGGCCACCACGGCGACACATGCAGCGGACGGCGCTTGATGCGTGCGGTCCACGCAATGACCGTCTGCGCGATGATCAGCACGCCGATCGCCATCGCGAAATAGCGGTGGATCATTTCGATCCACGCCTTGGTCATGCTGACGGGCCCGGTCGGCATCGCCTGATAAGCGGCGGAAATCGCCGCATGCGCGATGAACGGCGACGACGTGCCATAGCAGCCCGGCCAGTCCGGGCAGCCGAGGCCCGAATCGGTGAGACGCGTGAAGCCGCCGAACATCACGAGATCGAGCGTGAGGAAGGTGGTAAGCCAGACCAGCTTGCGAAATTTGTTGTCGTCGGCCTTGACCCACACATAGGACAGCGGCAACAACGCGATACACAAGCCGATCAGGGCCAGTTGCAATACGAACATCTTTCTTACCCTGGTTGCGGCATCAGCCGATGCTCGACCATTTGAGCAGTTTGGTCACGTCACCCTTGATCTTGCTCGGGTTCGGATCTTTCGGAAAACGCATCATCAGGTTGCCGTTCGGATCGACCATGAAGATATGGTCGCTGAGCTGCGTGCCGGCGTCGACGGGCAGCCACGCGGCCACCTGTGCCGGGTCGGCGATCAGCATGTTGGTGTCGGGGTAGGCGGTTTGTATCACGTCGGCGACCTTGTCTGCGTCGGTGCGCAGCCACACTTCTACGACGCGCTCACGTTCCGGGCCTTGGGCTGCGCGGATTTGTCGCATGAAGTAGAGCTTCGTGACGCACGCTTTGTCGCACGCACTGCTGTCGACCGAGACCATGAGCCAGCGGCCGCGCAGCGAGGCGAGCTTGATTGGCTTGCCGTCCTCGCCGGTGACCACGAGCGAGCCGGGAATCGGCCGCTGCGGCTCGATCAGCGTGCCATAGCTCGTGCTGCCGCCGGTGGGCTTGACCACGTAGTACATGAAATACGACACGGCGATCGGCGCCGCGCCGATGATCACCAGCAGCAGCAGAATCCAGCGGCCGCGCCGCCACGAGCCCGTGCCGTTGGGCTGGCCGGGGATCGCTTTCGCGGTGGCGGGTTTGCCGGCTTGCGGCGAACGGGGAGTTTGAGTCGACACTACAGAACCTCTTCTCTTTCAATGATTTCGCGGTTGCCGGGCTGTTGGCGCGCGGCGGCTCGCACATGCACCACCGCATGCACCACATCACGCGCCCGGCACCTGCTCTTTTCTCGCCGCACGGCGCGCGGCATACAAACCGAACGCGAGCGCCGCGGCGGCCATACCCCACCACTGGAGCATGTAGCCATAGTTGCGCTCGACACCGGTGGTCGGCGCGGGCCAGTCGCGTACCAGTTTGTCGCCGTCGTCGCTCATTTGCTGGATCACGAACGATTGCAGCGGCAGCCCCGTTTCCGCGGCATACGCGGCGACATCGAGATTCTGCCGGATCCGCTGATGCGCGGCCGAGCCGCCCTGCCCCAACTCGAACGCGCGCGACGCATCGGCCCGCGCAATCCCTTCGATCTCGACCTCGCCTTGCGGCGTGGTATACGGCGCGATGGTCTCGCGGTTGCTCATGTTGCGCGGCAGCCAGCCGCGATTGACCAGCACGTAGCCGCCGTCGGTCAGTTTAAAAGGCATCACGACGTAAAAGCCCGGCTGGTCGTTATAGGGACGATTATCGAGGTACACGACCTTGTCCGCGACGAAACTGCCGCGCGCCTTCACGCGATGAAATTCGACGTCCTTCAGCGCAACCGGCGCGGCGCTCACCGGCGATGCGGGCGCGTTCTCGAATTGCGTGATGCGCGCCTCGAGCGCTTCCTTCTGATGCGCGCGGTCGCGCTGCCAGAAACCGAGCCGCACCGTCACGACGACCACCAGCAGGATCAGCAGCGCGGGAATCAGGCGAAACTTCATCGCACGCACTCCGTGATCGCATCGAGAGTCACCGGCAACCCACGGCAGATGCTCGCACGCGGTGCGATAATGAGCGTCTTGCCACTTCGCTTTCCGGTTTCAGTTGGTTCCATGCACATTATCGTTCCCATCGCCTTTGCTCTAATCATCGCCAGCATGGTGTCGGCGCTGTATTTCATGATGCACGACAAAGGCAAAACCAAGCGGATGGTCTGGTCGCTCGCCACGCGGGTGGGCCTGTCGATCTCGTTGTTCCTGTTCATCCTGTTCGCGCACTGGATGGGCTGGATTCAGTCGACCGGAATTCCTTACGGGCGCTGAGTCTGGCGCGCTAAAAGCGGCGCGCTGGATGCTGGTCTGCCGGGGCTCGTCTGCTGCTCGTCTGCTGCGTCAGTCCGCAAAATCCGGGTCGTCGATCTTGCGCATCGACTCCGCGGCACGGATCCTGATGCATCAGGCTTCAGACCACTCACGTCCCGAACGTCAGCAGCGAATTTCCGCGCCGCCAAACAAAACGCCGCCCCGACAGGTCGAGGGCGGCGCTGCACATACTTTGCATACTGCTCGTGCGCGCCGCCCGAAGGGCATTGCGCAAACGGCGCGCGCGTTCCGGCCAGCCGATGCGCGCGAGCCGGGCTGCGTTACAGCCAGTACACGACGACGTACAGCCCGAGCCACACGACGTCCACGAAGTGCCAGTACCAGGCCGCGCCTTCGAACGCGAAGTGATGCTCAGCCGTGAAGTGACCACGGATCAGACGCGCCAGCACCACAGCGAGCATCGTGCCGCCGAGGAACACGTGGAAGCCGTGGAAGCCCGTCAGCAGGAAGAACGTCGAACCGTAGATGCCCGACGCCAGCGTCAGATTCAGCTCGTTATACGCGTGGAAATATTCGAAGCCCTGCAGGAACAGGAAGCACACGCCCAGCACGAGCGTGGCGGCCAGCCAGGCGATCGCCTTCGTGCGATGGTTGTCGCGCAGCGCATGGTGCGAAACCGTCAGCGTCGCGCCCGAAGACAACAGCAGCGCCGTATTGATGGTAGGCACCGGCCACGGCTGCATCGACTTGTAGGTCGACACCAGATTCGCGGGACCGTTGTTCGGCCACACCGCAGAGAAATCCGGCCAGATCAGCTTGTAGTCGAGGCTGCCGAGCTGATGCAGCGCAATTTCGCGGGCATAGAAGAGCGCGCCGAAAAACGCGCCGAAGAACATCACTTCGGAGAAGATGAACCAGCTCATGCTCCAGCGATACGAGCGGTCGACGTTCTTGCCGTACATACCGCCTTCCGATTCGGCGATCGCGTCGCCGAACCAGTGCCAAAGCGTAAAGAGCAGCCACAACAAACCCGCGAAGACGCCGATCGGCGCCCAGCTCTGTTCGTTGATCCAGGCCGCAAGCGATCCGAGCATGACCAGCAACCCGGCAGCGGCGCTGATCGGATGCCGCGACGGATGCGGTACGAAATAGTACGGGCTCTCGTTTTGACCGCTCATTCTTGATTCTCCACTTCAGTCCAGTTGTTCCGGAATCTCCGGCTGTATCTTCGGCGGCGCGTCGATACCGCACCGCTTCACTCTAATTCGTGGGCTCTGCTGCTCCCGCTTTTGCCACGCTCGCCACGCTTCGTTCCGCTCCCGCGCTGCCTGCGCAAGCACGCGCCCTACCCCACCACGGCGCGCACGACGAGAATCAGCACGCCGATAAAAACCGCCGCACCGATCAGCGCCGCCGCGACCACATGCAGCGGATTGAGCTGCGCGGCGTCCGCTTCCAGATCGCGCCGCTTGCGCACGCCGAAAAACGACCAGAACACAGCGCGCATCGATTGCCCGAAACTGCTTTTGCGCGGACTGCTGCCGTTATCGCTCATCTCGTCCCGTCTTTCTTCGTCAACGGCTTACGCCGTCAGATCGGTCTGGCGGAGTTTGCCGCCGTATTTGCCGTGGGCGCCGCGCTGTCCGCGTTTGCCGCCGCCGGCGTGTCCAGTTCGAAGAACGTATACGACAGCGTGATCGTTTTCACGTCCTTCGGCAACTTCGTGTCTACCACGAACACCACCGGCATCCGCTTCGTTTCGTTCGCTTTCAACATCTGCTGCGTGAAGCAGAAACACTCGATCTTCCTGAAGTACTCGGTCGCCTGCTTCGGCGCGTAGCTCGGAATGGCCTGCGCGCGAATCGAGCGCGCCTGTTCGTTGCTGACTTCGTACATCACCGTCGTCACTTCGCCCGGATGCACGTCGAGACTGCGCTGCTCCGGCTTGAAGCCCAGCGGGCCGCGCGCGTTCGCATCGAATTCGATCGAAATCGTGCGGCTCATGTCGACCTGCGTGTTCTTCGCTTCGCGCGCCGAGACATCGCGCTGCACGAGGTTATTGATACCGGTGATCTGACAGATCGCGCGATACATCGGCACCAGCGCGAAACCGAACCCGAACATCATCACGGCGACGACGCACAGCTTGACCAGCATCGAACGGTTGAAAGAGCGGTCGGCCGGAGCCGGCGTTTGCGTCGACATTTCAATCCTCAACAAACCTGCAAGCAGACTTCAACGGTTGCGGCCGTGGCGTCTGCGTCAACCCAAACCGGTCAGCTACTAAACCAGCACTGCTTGACGATGACGCTCGCGAAAAACAACGCCGCAATCGTGAACATCACAAACCCTATCCGCCTGTTCCCCGCGCGAATCTGCTCCGGCGTACGTCTTTCCTGTGGATTGCGCGTCATGCTCGACTTTCTGAATGCTGTTCGTGACTGACAAGGCCGCCCTCGTGGCTGCCTCTCGAGGCGCCGGACTCGGGCGAGCGGCATGTCGCGCCGCCGGAATCCGGCACTTCGCCAAAAGAATGCTTACTCGACGGTCGGCGGATGCTCGAACGTGTGGAACGGAGCCGGGCTCGGCACGGTCCACTCGAGACCCGTTGCGCCGTCCCACGGCTTGTCGCCCGCTTCCACGTGCTCACCGCCGCCACGATAGGCCGGCAGCGCCACCGCGAACAGGAAGTAGACCTGCGACAGACCGAAGCCGAATGCGCCGATCGAGATCACCTGATTCCAGTCGGTGAACTGCGCCGGGTAGTCCGCATAACGACGCGGCATGCCTGCGAGACCGACGAAGTGCATCGGCAGGAACGCGAGGTTGAAGAAGAACATCGACGCCCAGAAGTGAATCTTGCCGCGCGTTTCGTTGTACATCCAGCCGGTCCACTTCGGTGACCAGTAGTACCACCCGGAGAACAGCGCGAATAGCGAACCCGCCACCAGCACGTAATGGAAATGCGCGACCACGAAATAGGTGCCGTGATACTGGATGTCGAGCGGCGCCATGGCGAGCATCAGACCCGACAGACCGCCGAACGTGAACACGATCAGGAAGCCCACCGCGAACAGCATCGGTGTTTCGAAGGAGAGCGAACCGCGCCACATCGTCGCAACCCAGTTGAACACCTTCACGCCGGTCGGCACGGCGATCAGCATCGTCGCGTACATGAAGAACAGCTGACCCGTCACCGGCATGCCCGTTGCGAACATGTGGTGCGCCCAGACCATGAACGACAGGATCGCGATCGACGACGTGGCGTACACCATCGAGCTATAGCCGAACAGCGGCTTGCGCGAGAACGCCGGGATCACCTGCGACACGATCCCGAACGCCGGCAAGATCATGATGTACACCTCGGGGTGCCCGAAGAACCAGAAGATGTGCTGGTACATGACCGGGTCGCCGCCGCCCGCCGCATTGAAGAACGACGTGCCGAAGTGGCGGTCGAACAGCACCATCGTGATCGCCCCCGCCAGAACCGGCATCACGGCGATCAGCAGGTACGCGGTGATGAGCCACGTCCACACGAACATCGGCATCTTCATCAGCGTGAGGCCGGGTGCGCGCATGTTCAGGATCGTCACGACGATGTTGATGCCGCCCATGATCGACGAAGCGCCCATCAGGTGGATCGCGAAAATCGCGAAGTCCATGCCCGGGCCCATCTGCGTGGAGAGCGGCGCGTAGAGCGTCCAGCCCGCGGCGGTCGCGCCGCCAGGAGCGAAGAACGAACCCACGAGCAGCACGGCAGCCACCGGCAGCAGCCAGAAGCTGAAGTTGTTCATGCGCGCGAAGGCCATGTCCGATGCGCCGATCTGCAGCGGCACCATCCAGTTCGCGAAGCCGACGAACGCCGGCATGATCGCGCCGAACACCATGATCAGCCCGTGCATGGTGGTCAACTGGTTGAAGAACTCGGGACGCATGATCTGCAGCCCAGGCTCGAACAGCTCGGCACGGATCATCAGCGCCATCACGCCCCCGGACAGGAACATGGTGAACGAGAAGATCAGGTACAGCGTACCGATGTCCTTGTGATTGGTTGCGAACAGCCAACGACGCCAACCGTGCGGCGTTTCGTGGGCATGGTCGCCGTGCACGTGCTCGTGGCCCGCGACTACATCGTGTCCGATGCTAGACATGACAATCTCCTAAAGCGAATTCTGCGGTGCTGACCATGAACACGTCAGGCCGCCGGGCTGATCTGAACACGCCGGGCTTCCTTCGCGTCGGTGCCGCCCGTGATCGTTTCCGGCTTCTTCAAAATAATATGATCTTCGGCAATGCCGGCTGCTTTCAGTGCGTCGCGCACGGCTTCCGCGCGATCCTTCGCGAGCTTCGCGTTGAGATCGGCTGAACCGGTGGCGTCGGTGAAGCCCGACAGCGTGAATTTCGCATCCGGATGCGCCTTCGCGTAGGCCGCGGCCGCGTCGACCGCCGCTTTCGCGTCGGCCGGCAGCGCGCTCTTGCCGGTATCGAAGTAGACGCTCGCCGGCAGCGTGGCCGACGCGGCAGCCGCGTTGTCCGGCGCAGCCGGCGCCGAGGTCGCTTCCGCGCCCGAAGCCGAGCCGCCCGCCGCGGCACCGGCCAGATGATTGCCGCCTTCCGGCAGCTTGCCGTTGCGCGCGTCAGCCACCTGCTT
Source organism: Paraburkholderia susongensis (assembly GCF_900177725.1). Taxonomy (GTDB): domain Bacteria; phylum Pseudomonadota; class Gammaproteobacteria; order Burkholderiales; family Burkholderiaceae; genus Paraburkholderia; species Paraburkholderia susongensis. Next base: position 99,088 of record NZ_FXAT01000003.1, read on the forward strand.
CGGCTGGAGAATGTCGCCGGTGTGGTTGCCCCACGAGTTACGTTCGTACGTGATCACCGAAGCGATTTCGACGTCGTTCAACGTCGGCGCCCACGAAGGCATCGCGTTCTTGCCCTTGAGCACGAGACTCACGTGCTCGGCGATCGGACCGTTGGCGATCTTGCTGCCGTCGAGCGCCGGGAATGCGCCCGCGCCCTTGCCGGTCGGCTGGTGGCAGACCGCGCAGTTCGCCGTGTACACCTTGGCGCCGCGCTCCATCAACTCGGCCATCGTGTAGGTCTTGTTCGGGTCGTCCTGGCCGGCGGCCATTTTCTGCTTCTGCACGTCGACCCACTTCGCGTAGTCGTCGGCGGACAGCACTTCGACCACGACCGGCATGAACGCGTGTTCCTTGCCGCACAGTTCGGTACAGAAGCCGCGGAACGTGCCGGTGCGGTTAGCCTTGAACCACGTGTCGCGCACGAAGCCCGGAATCGCGTCCTGCTTCACGCCGAAGGCCGGTACGTACCAGGAGTGGACCACGTCGTTCGCGGTGGTGATGATGCGGATTTTCTTGTCGACCGGCACCACGAGCGGGTTGTCGACTTCCTGCAGATAAAGCGTGCCGATCGGCTCGCGGCCGTCGGTCTGCGCACGTGGGGTGGCGAGCGTAGACAGGAAGTTGATGCCCTCGCCCGGACCCTTCACGTAGTCGTAGCCCCACTTCCACTGGTAGCCGGTGACCTTGATCGTGAGGTCGGCGTTCGAGGTGTCCTTCATCGCGACGACGGTCTTGGTGGCGGGCAGCGCCATCAGCACGACGATGACGAACGGCACGATCGTCCAGATGATTTCGACGGTGGTGCTTTCGTGGAAATTGGCTGCCTTGTGACCTTTCGATTTGCGGTGAGCAAAGACCGAATAGAACATCACCCCGAACACGCCGACGAAGATCACCGTGCAAAGAGCCAGCATGAACATGTGGAGGCTGAACAGCTCCTCGGCGATTCTCGTTGCAGGCGGCTGGAGATTGATCGCGTTGACGGCGGGGCCGCCGGGAGCATCGCCCACTGCCAGGGCCGCGCCGGCGAAAAGCAGTCCGCTTGTCGCCAGCACGCTCGTGAGCGCTCGCTTGATTGTTTTCATAGCTTCCTTACCCAAATTTTCCATTCAAACCCTCGACCCCGCTGGCAGCGTGTCTCGTGCGCCCCCTTGAACGCCGCATGCCCGGCACCACCTTAACAACGTGCCAGCCACATACGCAGCTCGCCTGCGAACTGCGCGCGCCGATTCTGCGCGAGATGTTGCCCGATCATGATCGTCTGGCCGCGCGAGATCAGCTTGATCTGGTCACGCGGCGTTGCGCCCGGCTCGATCCGCACCCAGCGCGGATTGAATTCGAACTGCGTAATCTGCTCGGCGCTGACCTGCTCGATCACGAGCCGGTTCGGAAACAACCGGACGCGCTCGTAATCGACAGCATGACGCGCATATATTGCAAACGCGATGCCTACCGCCAGCAATTCGATTCCAGTGAACGGCAACACCAGCCAGGCACCGACCAGAACCAGCATGAACGCAATTGCCAGCGAGAACAACGCAAGCGACACGTACAGACAGACGAACTGCCGCGGCGAGATCGAACAGTTGCGCTTCATGGTCCAGTCCTTGAGAACTGGGCCCGAATCCGCCAGCAGATGATCTGATGCGCCCATCGCTGCCTCCTGCGAATCGTCGCTTCCGGTCTGCCTTCTTCTACTTCCTCTACTGCCCGGATGCCCCTGCGGCCGCCGCTTTTGCCATGCGCCTTTGCATGACTTCCGCCACCACTTGCGACCGCTCCAAACACTACCGCGTCACCCCATGTCGCGGCTCTGCGTCTTGGGCTTGCCGCGCCAGATGTGGGAACTCCGGGCGACAAACTGACGCATTATAGGCGCGATCCATAGCATCCACAAGCAAGCCCCGATTGGCCCTCAAGCCAGGCGCGACAAGCCTTCGCGCCATTTTGCCCGGCGTTTTGCGGCTCTTTCGGAGAGCAAATCCCAGGCATAACAGATGTCCTCTTTACCGCTTCGACAACACCATTGCAATTGCGCCAAACCATCTGTCGACAACACTCCAGCAACGTGCTAACGACACGTCGACAACCGGCCTGTCTACGCCGGCGGCGCATGCCCGCACATACCGGCAACATACCGACAACACGCCGTCAATCCGCTAACGATGCTTGCCCGGACCGCGCCCGATGTCCTCGATCCGCACGATCCCATGTCCCTCGGCCGTGGTGCGCGGCACCGCCTTCCATGCGTGCCCATAGATCACCTCGAAGGTCAGCGCGATCGTGCCGTCGGCGCGCCGGCGCGCTTCGAGCGCGGCCAGCAGGGCCTTGTGCATTCTGCGCGCGACAGCGCCCGGCACTGTCGCGCGCTCGAACGGATACGCGCCCCAGCGACGCACATCAGCGAGCAGCGACTCGGGCGACTTATAGGTGATCGTGAGCGTCTCCTGGTCCATCACCGGAATCTCGAAACCGGCCTCGACGAGCATGTCGCCGAGATCATGCATGTCGACGAAGTCGATCACGTGCTTGCGCGAAGTGACGCCATGCGCCGCCTCGATTTCGGCATATGCGCCGCGTAATTCCTTGAGCGTATCAGGACCGAGCGTGCTGAACATCAGCAGCCCGTTCACCTTGAGTGCGCGCTGCCATTCGGGAAAGACGAGATCGGGCCGCGAGTGCCAATGCAACGCGAGATTGGACCAGATGAATTCGAATGCGCCGGCCGAGAACGGCAGCGCGGAGAAGTCGGCTTGCGCGAAACGCGGACCGCGCGCGCCGAGCGCCTTGCCGAGCGAGGCCGGCAAAAACCGCCGCCAGCTCGTATCGCCGGCATCGTGACGAAGCGCGCGCTTCAGCATGCCGTGGGACAGATCGCAGCCGAACACCGGCGCCTCGGGAAAGCGCTCGCGCAAAGCGGGGATGTCTTCGCCCGCGCCGCAGCCGGCATCGAGCACGCTCGCGGGCGCCACCTTGATGTAGTCGAGACGCTCTCTCATGCGCTGCGCGATCTCGCGCGGCAGGAAGGCCACCTCGTCGAAGGTTGCGGCGCGGCGGTCGAAAATACGCCTGAGGCGCCGGGAATCATAGGCCGGACGGCCAGATTGAGCGGATGTTGGGGACATGAGTGTCGTGCTGGCGTAGAGCCCGAAGTATACTCGTTCGCTTTCCGGCATTCAGCGCGAAAGGCCTTCGCGACCGCCCATCCGTGCGATTTCAATCATTTTCTTCGTCCTGTCGCAATCACGTCGCGCGTTTTACGCGCGGCCTGCATTCGGCATGGCCGCATGCGTTGCACGCCGCGCTGCCGAACCTTTGCGCGTTATGCGGCAATTTGTCGCATACGACGCTGTGCCACGGTTGCGACGCAGCCTACTGGAACGAAAGCCGCCTGCGCTGCACCGTATGCGCGGTGCCATTGCCCGCCACGCGATGGGCCTCTCGTGCGCACTATCGCTGCGCGGATTGCGTGGCCGAGCCGCCGCCGTTCGACGCGAGCTTCGCGCTCGCCGACTACCGCGCGCCGCTCGACACGCTCGCAGTGGGCCTCAAATTCCGCGCGCGGTTGATGCTCGCGCGCGAATTCGCGCAACGCCTCGCGCGGCTCGCGCAAGACGCTTCATCGCATGAAGCCGACTACCCGGACGTGATCGCACCGGTGCCGCTCGCCGGTCGCCGTCTCGCCGCGCGCGGCTACAACCAGGCCTGGCAGATCGCCAAACCGCTCGCACGCGCACTCGGCGTGCGCAGCAACGCCACGCTGCTGCAGCGAACGCTCGACACCACACCGCAGTCGCGGCTCGATCTCGAAGCGCGCCGGCAGAACGTCAGCCGCGCGTTTCGCGTCGCGCATGCGGTGCGCGGCCTGCATGTCGGCATCGTCGACGACGTGATGACGAGCGGCGCAACGCTCGAAGCGCTCGCACACACGCTGAAGGCCGCCGGCGCGCGGCGGGTCACGAACTTCGTCGCGCTGCGCACCCCCAAAAACTAGTCTCCGCGTGGTCCAGTTATGTTCAACGTCGTTCTCGTAGAACCAGAAATTCCGCCGAACACCGGCAACGTGATCCGCCTGTGCGCGAACACCGGCGCGCGGCTCCATCTGATCGAGCCGCTCGGCTTTCCGCTCGACGACGCCAAAATGCGGCGCGCCGGACTCGACTATCACGAGTACGCGCAAATGCACGTGCACGCCGATTGGGATGCGTTCATCGAGAAGGAAACGCCAGACCTCACGCGCATGTTCGCGTTCACGACGCGCGGCTCGGGGCGCTTTCACGACCATGTTTTCCAGTCCGGCGACTGGTTCGTGTTCGGCGCCGAAACGCGCGGCTTGCCGGACACGGTGCTCGAACACTTCCCGAACGAACAGCGCGTGCGTCTGCCGATGCGTCCCGGCAATCGCAGCCTGAATCTGTCGAACACCGTTGCGGTCGTCGTGTTCGAAGCCTGGCGTCAGGCCGGCTTCGAGGGCGGCGCCTGACGGCGTTCGAGTTCGGCTTCGTAGCGCGCGAACATCGCGCCGTCGAAACAGGCGAATACCACGTGGTCAATGCGCGGCGCGCGCGGCAAGGTGTCGAGCACGGCGGCGATTGCGATGCGCACGGCGTCGTCGGCGGGGAAACGGTAGATGCCGCAACTGATGGCCGGAAACGCAATGCTCCTGCAATGCGCGTCGTGCGCGATTTCGAGCGAACGCCGATAGCACGACGCGAGCAGATCGGCTTCGCCATGCGCGCCGCCGCGCCATACCGGGCCGACTGCGTGAATCACGTGCTTCGCGGGCAGGCGGTAGCCGCGGGTGAGTTTCGCGTCGCCGGTCGCGCAACCGCCGAGCGTTTCGCACTCGCGCAGCAGGTCCCGGCCAGCCGCGCGATGAATCGCGCCATCCACACCGCCGCCGCCCAGCAATGACGTATTCGCCGCGTTGACGATCGCATCGACCACGAGCGTCGTGATGTCGACCACGCGCGCTTCGAGCGAGCACGCTGCGTGACTGAGATTGAATGTGGGCATGGGAGCCTCGCGAATTCAGCCCTGCTATTCAGCCTTCGAATCGCGCCGCAGCAGCACGCTGACCGCATCACGCGGCGCCACGCCGTCGAACAGCACGGCACAGACCGCCTGCGTGATCGGCATCTCGATCGCGTGAGCGCGCGCGATCGCAAGCACGGCCTGCGCGCAACGCACGCCTTCGGCTACGTGACCGAGGCCGCCGAGGATGTCGTCGAGCGTGCGGCCCGCGGCGAGTTGCAGACCCACCGTGCGGTTGCGCGACAGATCGCCGGTGGCGGTCAGAATCAGATCGCCGAGACCGGTCAGACCCGTGAACGTTTCCGCACGCCCGCCGAGGGTCACGCCGAGGCGCGACATTTCGGCGAGCCCACGCGTGACCAGCGCCGCGCGCGCGTTGAGACCGAGCCCGAGGCCATCGGCGATGCCGGTGGCAATCGCGAGCACGTTTTTCACCGCGCCACCCACTTCCACACCGACGACGTCGTCACCGGTATAGATGCGCATCGCGTCGTGATGGAACGCCGCGACCGTGCGCTCGCGGCACGCCGCCGACGCGCTCGCGATGGTCAGCGCGACCGGCAGGCCCTGCCCGACTTCGCGCGCGAAGCTCGGCCCGGACAGTACGCCGTTGCTCGCATGATCCGGCAGTTCGGCCGCGACGACCTGATGCGGCAGCAACTGCGAGTCGGCTTCGAAACCCTTGCACAACCACACGACATGCGCCGGCACCTTGCCCGCGTCGCGCATCGTGCGCAGGAGACCGCGCAGGCCGGCGACCGGCGTCGCGACAACGCACAGGGCGTGGTCGGCGAGCGCGTGATCGAGCGCCGCGCCGAGGTCCGCTTCATAGCGAAGCGTCGGCGGCAACGCGACGCCCGCCAGATAGCGGGCGTTTTCGTGCGCAGTGGAAAGCTCGGCGATGAGCGCGGACTCGCGCGCCCACAACACCGTGTCGTGCCTCGAGGCCAGATGGCCGGCGAGGGCGGTGCCCCATGCGCCGGCGCCGAGAACGGCAACTTTCATAGCCGGCGCTGCGTGCGGCGCGTTAATGCGTGACGCCGTTTTGCGCCGCGCCTTGCTGAGCCGCGCCCAGTTGCGCGAGACGCTGCTCGTACAGGGCCTGGAAGTTGATCTCGGCGAGGTGGATCGGCGGGAAGCCCGCGCGGGTGATCGCGTCGGCGATGTTCGAGCGCAGGTACGGGAACAGGATGGTCGGGCATGCAATGCCGACGAGCGGATCGATCTGCTCGGCGGGAATGTTGCGAATGTCGAAAATGCCGGCCTGCTTGGCTTCGATCAGGAACGCGACCTTGTCCGACACCTTGGCCGTGACCGTGCCCGTCACGAGGATTTCGAACACGGTCTCCGCGAGGCGCTCGGCCTTCACGTCGACTTCAACTTCGACCGCCGGCATTTCCTGTTCGAGGAAGATAGCCGGCGAATTCGGCTGCTCGAGCGACATGTCCTTCAGGTAGATGCGCTGGATGTTGAAGAACGGCTGGTTATTCTCGTCGGACATGATTGTGTGATTCCCTGATAGGTATGCATAGCGGCAGCCCATGCAGGCATGGACCGCCAGATTGTTGCGACGGAGCGCGCCCCTGAGGGGGCGTGCATGCGCCGGCTTGTCGAGTCGTCCGCCCGCTCGCGCGACGCGGGACGCGCGAACTCAGGCTGCTTCGAGCAGCGGCGTCAGACCGCCCGCGCGATCGAGCGCTGACAGGTCATCATAGCCGCCCACATGCGTCTCGCCGATGAACACCTGCGGCACCGTGCGACGACCGGTGCGGGTCATCATCTCCTCACGACGGGCCGGGTCCTTGTCGATCAGTACCTTCTCGACGTGCTCGACGCCGCGCGACTTTAAAAGACGTTCGGCCATCTGGCAATACGGGCACACCTGGGTGCTGTACATGATCACTTTGTTCACTTAACCGCTCCTTGTTTCACAACCGGCATGCCGGCTTTCTGCCAGGCGTCGACACCGCCTTCGAGAACATGGACTTCCGCGTATCCCGCTTCCTGCACGATACGCGCTGCCTTGTTCGACTGCTGGCCGGTTTGACACACCAGCAGCACCGGGTTGCTCTTGTTCTTCGCGAGTTGCGCGACTTTCGTCTGCAATTCCGCGAGTTCGAAGTGCCGTGCCGAAGGCAGATGCCCTTTGGCGTAATCGGCGGACGGCCGCAGATCGATGACCGCCGCGTTGCGCCGGTTGATCAGCTGGGTGGCTTCGGCAGCCGAGAGGCCGCCGCGCCCGCGCCGGCTGATGGTCGGCCACAGAAGCAACCCACCGGAGATGAGGACGACTGCGATCAGTACAAGGTTTATGTAATCGGTGAAGAACTTCACTGAAAATCCGCCGGAAAGAGAGAAATCGGAAAGGGCAATCCAGCCATTATAAAATAACCGTTTGACGCGATGGCGGCGCTCCCCTGGATGCGCCGCTCAGCGCCTCACCGCTTCCTCACTACCGACCGGCAATTCTCATGTACAAACTCGTTCTCATCCGCCACGGCGAATCGACGTGGAACAAGGAAAACCGCTTCACCGGCTGGGTCGACGTCGACCTCACCGAGCAGGGCAACCGTGAAGCACAGCAGGCGGGCGTGCTGCTGAAGGAATCGGGCTACACGTTCGACATTGCGTACACGTCGGTGCTCAAGCGCGCAATCCGCACGCTGTGGCACGTGCAGGACAAGATGGACCTGATGTACCTGCCGGTCGTGCATTCGTGGCGCCTGAACGAGCGCCACTACGGCGCGCTGTCGGGCCTGAACAAGGCGGAAACCGCCGCGAAGTTCGGCGACGAGCAGGTGCTCGTCTGGCGCCGCAGCTACGACACGCCGCCGCCCGCGCTGGAGCCGACCGACGAGCGCGCGCCGTACGCCGACCCGCGTTACGCCAAGGTGCCGCGCGAACAGCTGCCGCTCACCGAGTGCCTGAAAGATACGGTCGCGCGCGTTCTGCCGCTGTGGAACGAGTCGATCGCGCCGGCCATCAAATCGGGCCGCAGCATCCTGATCGCCGCGCACGGCAACTCGATCCGCGCGCTCGTCAAGTATCTCGACAACATCTCGGACAACGACATCGTCGGCCTCAACATTCCGAACGGCGTGCCGCTCGTTTATGAACTCGACGAGAACCTGAAGCCGATCAAGCACTACTATCTCGGAGACCAGGAAGCGATCGCGAAGGCGCAAGCCGCGGTCGCGAGCCAGGGCAAGGCGGGCTGATCGCGCCGACCGTACGGCCCCGCCCGACAACGCGCGAGGCCGCACGGAGCCGAGGAGGTCCGGCAGGAAATACTGTTTTGCGAGTCGTGGCCGGAGTCGCGGGCCGTGCCGGGCTGGCCTTGCAGTTGGTGGTGCTGGGTTGGCCTTGCACCGGGCTCGTGGCGGCGTTACGGCAGGCGGCCGCGGCAGGCCGTCGAATGTGACTGCGCACGACTTCGCCATCCGCGAGCCGGATCTCGCGAACCAGGGCCTTCCCGTACTGTCGAATCACGATTGCCTGCACCGCGCCCTGAGCAGGCGGGTGTGCAGTTATACTTGTCCGTCCAATCTTTATCGACGCTGCCACGCGCTTCCGACCCGCAACAGACTCCATATGCGAAAGAACCTGAAAAATATCGGCCTGATTGCCGCGGGCCTGGCTACCGGTGTCCTTGCCACCCTGCAATTCTCCGCCTCGGCCGAGCAACCCGCGAGCGCCGCAGTCGCACCCCTGCCGCTAGACCAGCTCAGGCTCTTTGCCGAAGTGTTCGGGCAGATCAAGCACGAATACGTCGAACCGGTCGACGACAAAAAGCTCCTCACCGCCGCGATCAAGGGCATGGTGTCGAGCCTCGACCCGCACTCGTCGTATCTCGACAAGACCGATTACCAGGAGCTGCAGGAGCAGACCAAGGGCCGCTTCGCGGGCCTCGGCATCGAGATTTCGTCCGAAGACGGCCTGATCAAGGTGATCTCGCCGATCGAAGACACACCCGCGTTTCGCGCCGGCATCCGTCCGGGCGACCTGATTACGCGCATCAACGACAAGCCCGTGCGCGGCATGACGCTCGACCAGGCGGTCAAGCAGATGCGCGGCGACCCGGGCACCAAGGTCACGCTCACGATCTTCCGCAAGACCGACGACCGCACGTTCCCGCTCACGGTTACGCGCGCGATCATCAAGGTGCAGTCGGTCAAGGGCAAGATCATTGCGCCGGGATTCGCGTATGTCCGCATTACGAGCTTCCAGGAACGCACCACGCCTGATCTCGCCGCCAAGCTGCAAGACCTCGCGCGCCAGGAGCCGAACCTGAAGGGCCTCATCCTCGATCTGCGCAACAACGGCGGCGGTCTGCTGCAAAGCGCGGTCGGCGTGGCCGGCGCGTTCCTGCCGCCGGATTCGGTGGTGGTGTCCACCAACGGCCAGATCCCGGATTCGAAGCAGATCTACCGCGACACGTACGACAACTACCGCCTGCAATCCTTCGACAGCGATCCGCTCAAAGACGTCCCGGCCATCTTCAAGACCGTGCCGATGATCGTGCTGACCAACGCGTACTCTGCGTCGGCGTCGGAAATCGTCGCGGGCGCGCTGCAGGACCAGCACCGCGCGCTGATCCTCGGCAAGACCACGTTCGGCAAGGGTTCGGTGCAAACCGTGCGGCCCATGACGGCTGACACCGCGCTGCGCCTGACCACCGCGTACTACTACACGCCGAGCGGCCGTTCGATCCAGAACAAGGGTATCCGCCCCGACATCCCGGTCGACCAGTACGCGGACGGCGATCCGGACGACGCGCTCGTGACCCGCGAAGTCGACTACTCGAATCACCTGGCGAACACGCAGGATCCGAACGAGAAGAAGGAAGCGGAGCAGCGCGAGCAGGAGCGCATGGAACAACTGCGTCAGCTCGAAGAGCAGAACGACAAGAAGACGCCGGAACAGCGCCAGAAGGATCGTGACCGCAAGCCGGTGGAATTCGGCTCGAACGACGACTTCATGATGCAACAGGCGCTCGACAAGCTCGAGGGCAAGCCGGTTCAGGAATCGAAGTCGCTGATGGAGCGCCGTCTCGCGCAGGACAAGCCGGCCACGTCGGCCTCCGCGCCGGTCGCGGTGAAGCCGACGCAACCGGTGCCGGGCGCGTCGGGTCCGGCACCGGCCTCGGCTCCGGCCACGCAAGGCAAGTAAGCAGTCAAGCGCGCGTGTCTTCGCAGCGAATCGTGCTGCGAAGACACGCGCGCAGCTTCCCGAGAAAGGCGCGGCTCGACTGACGGCACCTCAACCGGTACGCGTCACAGGAAGCCGCAACAAGCCCTCTCCCCGCGCGATTAAAATAACAACCACGAATACGCGCCGCGGACCACCGGTCTGCCTCCCTCTGCGCGACACAGCGACACACTCACGCGCCCTCGCCATGAATGACGATCAACTTCTCCGCTACTCCCGCCATATTCTCGTCGACGAAATCGGCATCGAGGCGCAGCAGCGTTTTATCGACGCCCACGCGATCATCGTCGGCGCGGGCGGGCTTGGTTCGCCGGCGGCGCTGTACCTCGCGGCTGCGGGTGTCGGCCGTCTGACGCTCGTCGATGCGGACACGGTCGACCTCACCAATCTGCAACGGCAGATCCTGCACGTGAGCGCATCGGTGGGGCGAAAGAAAGTGGACTCCGGGCGCGATATGCTCGCGCAGATCAACCCCGAGGTCGTCGTGAACACCGTGGCCGAACACGTCGACGATGCGTGGCTCGACCGCGAGGTGCCGCACGCGACGGTCGTGCTCGATTGCACCGACAACTTCGCGACGCGTCACGCGATCAACCGCGCGTGCGTCAAACATCGCGTGCCGCTCGTGTCGGGCGCGGCGCTGCGCTTCGATGGCCAGATCAGCACCTTCGATTTCCGCGACGATGCATCCCCCTGCTACGCGTGCGTGTTCCCCGAAGACCAGCCATTCGAGGAAGTCGCGTGCTCGACGATGGGCGTGTTCGCGCCAACGGTCGGCATCATCGGTTCGATGCAGGCCGCCGAAGCGCTCAAGGTGATCGGTGCAATCGGCACGCCACTCGTGGGGCGCCTCTCGATGCTCGATTCGCTGCGGATGGAATGGAACACGATGCGCATCGCGCGTCAGCCGGATTGCCCGGTGTGCGGGCAAGCGCATCGAGCTTGATACCCGCTCGCGCCGCAAGGCGTTGGCAACGTGCAGAACAGAAAAACGCCGCACATGTGCGGCGTTTTGTATTCGACGAACGTCAATCAATGCGGCATTTCAGGCCAATGCGACCCGCTTGAGCGCGGCCTGCACCTCTTCCGGTTCGAACGAAGCGAGCACGTCGGCCACCGGCTTCTCCAGCGTCTTCAAGTGCGAGCGCAGGACCTCCTGCTTCACTTCGAGCAACTGGCTCGGATGCATCGAAAATTCGGTGAGACCCATGCCGAGCAACAGACGCGTCAACGCCGGGTCGCCCGCCATCTCGCCGCACACCGACACCGGCACGCCCGCGCGCTTCGCCTCGCGCAGCGTGAACGCGATCAGATGCAGCACGGCCGGATGCAGCGGATCGTACAGATGCGCGACCGCATTGTCCGCGCGATCGATGGCGAGCGTGTACTGGATCAGATCGTTGGTGCCGATCGACAGGAAATCGAGCCGCTTCAAAAATAGCGGCAACGCGATCGCGGCAGCCGGAATCTCGATCATCGCGCCGACCTGCACGTTCGGATCGTAGGCGATGCCTGCGTCGTCGAGCTGACGCTTGGCTTCGCGGATCAGATCGAGCGTCTGGTCAATTTCCTGTGCGTGCGCGAGCATCGGAATCAGAATCTTCACCCTGCCGAACGCCGACGCACGCAGGATCGCGCGCAACTGCGTGAGGAACATTTGCGGCTCCGACAGACTCCAGCGAATCGCCCGCAACCCGAGCGCGGGATTCGCCGCGCTTTCGTAGCCGTCGCCGCCGCTCATCGAATCGAGCGGCTTGTCGGCGCCGACGTCGATCGTACGGATCGTGACCGGCAAGCCGTTCATCAGCTCGACCGCGCGGCGATACGCGCTGAACTGCTCCTCCTCTTCCGGCATCCGGTCCTTGTGATTCATGAACAGGAACTCGGTGCGGAACAGGCCCACACCGGTCGCGCCCGAATTGACCGCCGCGCGCGCGTCTTCCGGCAATTCGATGTTCGCGCACAGTTCGATGTGGGTGCCGCACAAGGTTTGCGTCGGCGAGAATTTGAGCCGCTGCAGTTTGCGCTGCTCCAGCTCCTTTTCGCTTTGACGGTACGAGTATTCCTCGAGCACGATCGGCGCGGGATCGACGATCACGATGCCATGATCGCCGTCCACGATGATGAGGTCGTCCTGGCGGATCAGCGCACTCGCATGCTGCACGCCGACCGCGGCCGGAATGCCGAGGCTGCGCGCGACGATCGCGGTGTGCGAAGTGCGCCCGCCGAGATCGGTGACGAAGCCCTGGAACGTCTGCGTCTTGAACTGCATCATGTCGGCCGGCGCGATGTCGTGCGCGACCACGATCATCTCGCTGCACGCGCCATGTACGCCATCGGCGAGGTTGGACGCACCCGCGAGCGCCTTCAGCACGCGCTCGACGACCTGCTCGATGTCGGCTTTGCGCTCGCGCAGGTATTCGTCTTCGATATCGTCGAAATGGCGCGACAGGCGCTCGAGCTGTTCGGTCAGCGCCCATTCCACGTTGTAGCGGCGCGTGCGGATCAGGTCGATGGTTTCCTGAACGAGCATTGCATCGTTCAGGATCATGCTATGAACGTTGATGAAGGCGCCCATTTCGCTAGGCGCGTCGGCGGCGAGATCGGCACGCAGCGCGTCGAGCTCTCCATGAACGCGTTGCTGGGCCGCGCGAAAACGCTCGACCTCCCCTTCGATCTGGGCGGGCTCGATCAGATAGTGGTCTACGTCGAGTGCAGCCGGGGCGATCAGATAGGCCCGCCCGATGGCGATACCGCGTGACACGGGAATTCCATGCAGCGTGAACGACACGCGCACCTCCTCTAGTTGTGTGATGCCGCGGCAAACCGCTGCAATGCTCTCAGACTGTACTGGGCATTATAAATTCCGCGCCTCTTTGAAGTATGCCAGGGGTGTGTGCAGCGCAGCACGAATTATCGTAATCGGGAGTAACGTATAGCCCCGAAAACCCCGTATCGCTTACGCGCCCTTTCACTCTGATTAACCCGCTCGCCTTTTCGTTATTAACGTGGCAGTGGCAGCGGCGAAAAAAAAACGCTGCGGACTAGCCGCAGCGTTTTCTTGTCTATCGATCTCAGAATGTGCCGGGTTATTGGCCCTCGCCGAATTTATCGGCAATCAGTTTCAGCAACGCGTCCATCGCGTCCTTTTCGTCAGCGCCTTCTGTTTCGATCAGCACCGTACTGCCGATGCCCGCAGCCAGCATCATCACGCCCATGATGCTTTTCGCGTTGATACGGCGGCCATTACGGCTCATCCAGATTTCCGCCTGATAGTTGCCCGCGAGTTGCGTCAACTTGGCCGACGCGCGCGCGTGCAGCCCCAGCTTGTTCACGATAGTCGTTTCCTGTTGCAGCATGTGATGATCCGAAGCGCGGGTAAATGAGAGGGTGAAAAGTGAAACGGCAAACCAGTTGCAATGCGTTCGAAGCCTTGGGCAACGCCCTCACCTATAAGCCTGCCGAACCCGCCTTGTGCGTCAGATCGGCGTCGGGCGGCAACGCTGAAACACAGTCGCCGGACGCCGCGGTGGGCGGCAAGGCCGGCAGGCAATCACCCGACGCGGCAGGCGGCGCGGCAGGCGCCGGCGTAGCGGGCCCGATCGCATGGATACCCTTGGTTGCGCCGGCGAGCGCCTTGTCGGCGAGCGTGTCGAGCGGCGTCGCGCGATAACAGACCGCGCGCACCAACATCGGCAGATTGACGCCGCACAACACGCGCACGTCCGGCACCGTGGCGAGCCGGCCCGCGATATTCGCCGGCGTCGCGCCGAACATGTCCGTGAGCACGAGCGCGCCGTTTTCTTCCTTGAGGCGCGCGATTTCCGAATTCGCAAACGCCACCACTTGCGCGGGATCGCAATCCGGCGACACGTCGATCACGCCGATGCGCGCCGGCAAACCGCCATAGATGTGAGAAATGCAATCGCGCAACGCGGTGGCGAATGGAGCGTGCGCAATGATCAGAATGCCTGCCATGTCAGCCTTACTGCAAAAGAACGGCCCCGAACCATGGACCGGGACAAAGCCCGGTTCGTCAGCGCCTCCGACCGGCCGTGGGTCGAGAGGGCGGGAACGCATCATCCAGCGAGCGGCTCGCGGCGCATGACATTCATGCCGGCGCCGGCGGGAGCACTGCCCGTTCGTAGTCCGCGAGCCGCGCCGGCGGCACCCATGGCAACCGGCCATACTGCCGGATACGACGGAATGCGGCCTCGCGCGGGAGAGCGGGCATTGTAACAGGCTCATTTTCACGCCAAACCGCGTAGCGTGCCTGATGCGGATTTACTACACAGGTTGGGGGCGCTGCCGGCCATTCAAGGCGGCTGCGTCAGTTCGCCGCGCGCTCCAGCGCGTCGATGAACATCCCGGCCACGTCGAAACCGGTTTGATCCATGATCTCGCGGAAGCACGTCGGGCTCGTCACGTTGACCTCGGTGAGCCAGTCGCCGATCGCATCGAGACCCACGAGCAGCAAGCCGCGCGAGGCGAGCACCGGCGCGAGCGTGTCGGCGATCCTGCTATCGTGCGCGGTAAGCGGCTGCGCGACGCCCAGGCCGCCCGCCGCGAGGTTGCCGCGCACCTCATTACCCTGAGGAATACGCGCGAGCGAATACGGCACCGCTTCCCCACCGATCAGCAGGATGCGCTTGTCGCCGTCCTTGATCTCGGGGATGAATTTCTGCGCCATCACCGAGCGCGCGCCGTCGTGGCTCAGCATTTCGATGATCGAGCCGAGGTTCATGCCATCCGCCTTCACGCGGAACACGCCCATGCCGCCCATGCCGTCGAGCGGCTTCAGGATCACGTCGCCATGCTGCTCGTGGAACGCGCGCAGGCGCGCGGCGTCGCTCGTGACGAGCGTGGGCGCGACGAACTGTGCGAATTCGCCGATGGCGAGCTTTTCCGAATGATCGCGAATCGCCTGTGGCTTGTTGAAGATGCGCGCGCCGTTACGCTCGGCGATTTCGAGCAGCCACGTGGACGTCACGTATTCCATGTCGAACGGCGGGTCCTTGCGCATCACGACCGCGTCGAAGCCCTTGAGCGCGCGCGGCGCGGCGGGGTCGGCGGCGAACCAGACGTCACGGTGCAGATCGGCGGTGTCGCCGGTGATCTCGATACGCTGCACGTTCGCTTCGACGTCGTCGCCCGTCCACGCCAGATGCTTGGGCTCGCAGGTGTACACCGTGTGACCGCGGCGCGCCGCTTCGGCCATCATCGCGTAGGTCGTGTCTTTGTAGATCTTGAAATGGCTGAGCGGATCGGCGATGAAAAGAATGTCCATGAAGGTCCCGGTGCGCCCTGACGGGCTTGGCATTGATCGTAAATATAGTCTTTGGAGACGGCGATGGCGGCACGCATGCCGCCATCGAGGGCCGGCTTAGACCTGGATCGCTTCCGGATCGGTCTTTTCGAGTTCGACCGATGCGGCGAGCAGCCCGAGCCGCGCGACCACGCCGTACATGTAGAAGCGGTTCGGCGGCGCCGCGCCGGGCTTCGCGTGCGCATCGGGCAGTGCCGTATGCTCGAAGCCGAGCGGCACGAAGTGCATGCCCGGCGCGTTCAGATTCTGATCGCGCTCGCGGCTGCCATGCACACGGTAGAAGCCGCCCACCACATAGCGGTCGATCATGTAGACGACCGGCTCGGCGACTTCCTCGCCGATGCGCTCGAACGTGTAGACGCCTTCCTGCACGATCACGTCGTGCACTTCGAGGCCGTCTTTGGTGGCCGCCATGCGGGCGCGTTCACGCTTCGTGAGCGCGGCCACTTCCGACGCGTCGTGCACGGTCATCACGCCCATGCCGTAAGTGCCCGCATCGGACTTGATGACGACATACGGCTTCTCGGAAATGCCGTACTCGCGGTACTTGCGGGCGATCTTCTTGAGCACGCCGTCGATCGCCTCGGCGAGCGCTTCCTCGCCCGTGCGCTCCTGGAAATCGACGCCTTCGACGTGTGCGAAGTACGGATTGATCATCCACGGATCGATCTCGACGATCTTCGCGAACTTCTTCGCGACGTCGTCATAGCAGGAGAAATGCATCGACTTGCGACGAACGGCCCAGCCCGCATGCAGCGGCGGCAGCAGATACTGCTCGTGCAGATTTTCGAGCACGGGCGGAATGCCGCCCGAGAGGTCGTTGTTGAGCAGGATCGAGCACGGGTCGAAGTTCTTCAGGCCGAGACGCCGCGGCGAACGCTCGAGCGGTTCGAGCACGAGCTTCTGCCCGTCGGACAACGCGATCGTGACGGGACCGTTGATGGTTTCGTCGAGCGTGCCGAAACGCACGTTCAAACCGGCCTGGCGCATGATCGACGCGAGCCGGGCCACGTTTTCGAGGTAGAACGCGTTGCGCGTGTGGCGCTCCGGAATCACGAGCAGATTCTTCGCGTCCGGGCAGATTTTTTCGATCGACGCCATCGCGGCCTGCACCGCGAGCGGCAGCACTTCCTGCGGCAGATTGTTGAATGCGCCGGGAAACAGATTGGTGTCGACCGGCGCGAGCTTGAAGCCCGCGTTACGCAGATCGACCGAACAGTAGAACGGCGGCGTGTGCTCCTGCCATTCGAGCCGGAACCAGCGTTCGATAGCGGGCGTGGCGTCGAGGATCTTCCGCTCGAGATCGAGCAGCGGGCCGTTTAACGCCGTAACTAGGTGGGGAACCATTGATCACTCGCAGACTGGAGAAAAAAGATTGTAGAGCAAATGCTTTGCCTATTTGGGGACGGTTTCTCCATTCGCAAGCAAACTCGAATTCATTCTCCCTATCACGATAATAGGCCCGGCAATGGGCCGTTTCCAAGCGAGTGTTTTCGGGGGATTTCCTGGCGATCCCGGATGATTCCCAAGCGCTTTTCAGGAAATTTCCGGCGGATGTCCCGATAAGCCAGCAGTCACTTCCAGCTCATCCGTCAGCCATTTTCCTGTCATTTCAGGCGGCGTCCCTGCCGCATCCATCGTCTTCAACACCGTCGTTCCGCGCATTCCTTCATACCGTTCCTCACGCCGTCACTCAACGAATCAGCAAGAAAAAGCCCGCCATGAAGGCGGGCAAAATCGCTGCGCTTGATCTGTACCTTGATCCGTAACCTTGATTCGTCCTTCGGCGAGCCTAGGAGCGCAGGCTCGCGCAAAGGCATGGCGACTTCGATCCGTTATTCGACGTGTTCGCCGTGCAGGCTCACGTCGAGGCCTTCGCGCTCCTGCTCTTCCGTCACGCGGATGCCCATCACCATGTCGATCACCTTCAGCAGGACGAAGCTCACCACGCCGCTGTAGATGAGCGTCGTCAGCACGCCCTTGGCCTGCAGGATCACGCTGCCGTCCGCGCCGCCGATGTCCTTGACCGCGAACACGCCGGTCAGCAGCGCACCGACGATGCCGCCGATGCAGTGCACGCCGAACGCGTCGAGCGAATCGTCGTAGCCGAGCTTGTGCTTGAGCCACGTCGCCGACCAGAAGCAGACCACGCCGGCGACAATGCCGATCACGAGCGCGCCGAGCGTGCCGACGAAGCCCGAAGCCGGCGTGATCGCCACCAGCCCCGCCACCGCGCCCGACACGATGCCGAGCACCGACGGCTTACCCTTGGCCGCCCATTCGGCGAACATCCACGCGAGCGCCGCCGCAGCGGTCGCCACTTGCGTCGCGAACATCGCGAAACCGGCGCGGCCGTCCGCCGCCACCGCCGAACCCGCGTTGAAGCCGAACCAGCCGACCCACAGCATCGCACCACCGATCAGCGTGAGCGTGAGGTTGTGCGGCGCCATCGCTTCGCGGCCGTAGCCGACCCGCTTGCCGAGCACGAGACAGCAGACGAGACCCGCGATACCCGCGTTGATGTGCACCACCGTGCCGCCCGCGAAGTCGAGGATGCCCGCGCTAGCGAGCCAGCCGGTCGGCTCCCACACCATGTGCGCGATCGGCGAGTAGACGATGATCGACCACAGCGTCATGAACACGAGCATCGCCGAGAACTTCATGCGGTCGGCGAACGCACCGGTAATCAGCGCGGGCGTGATGATCGCGAACGTCATCTGATAGACGAAGTAGACCGTTTCGGGAATCGTCGGCGCGAGGTGGCTCACGGTCAGCGTCGTGGCCTTGTCGCCCTTCACGTAGCTCATGCCCGTCATGAACACGCGCGAGAAGCCGCCGATGAACGAGCCGCCCGGCGTGAACGCAATGCTGTAGCCGACCACGGTCCAGACGATCGTCACGAGACACGTGATCGCGAAGCTTTGCATCAGCGTCGCGAGCACGTTCTTCTTGCGGACCATGCCGCCGTAGAAGAGCGCGAGACCCGGGATCGTCATGAACAGCACGAGCGCGGTGGAGGTCAGCATCCAGGCGGTGTCGCCGGAATTGATCTTCGAGGAATCGACCGAGAACGGCGCGGTCGGTGCAGCCGGTGCGGCGGCGGCCGCGGCGGCTGAAGCGTCGGCGGCAGCCGGTGCGCTTGCGGCCGGTGCAGCGGATGCGTCGGCGGCGGGCGCCGAAGCAGCAGGTGCAGCAGCCGCGGCCGAAGCGTCCGGCGCCGGCGCGCTCGCCGTCGCATCGGGAGCCGAGGCGGCAGCGGGCGCGGACGCATCGTCCGCGAGAGCGGCGCCGATACCACCCGCGAGCAGCGAGCCGGCCATCAGCAGGGACATCAATAGTTTGCGCATCTTGGTTTTCCTCTTGTCGCTTATCTGTGTCGCTTTCCCTTTACAGCGCATCGGCGCCGGTCTCGCCGGTGCGGATGCGGATCACCTGCTCGATCGGCGTGACGAAAATCTTGCCGTCGCCGATCTTGCCGGTGCGCGCGGCGCGCTCGAGCGCCTCGATCGCCTGATCGACGATGTCGTCCGACACCGCCGCTTCGATCTTCACCTTCGGCAGAAAATCGACGACATATTCAGCACCCCGATACAGCTCCGTGTGGCCCTTCTGCCGCCCGAAGCCTTTGACTTCCGTCACCGTGATGCCCGACACGCCGATCGCCGACAAGGCTTCGCGCGCTTCATCGAGCTTGAACGGCTTGATGATTGCGGTAATGAGCTTCATGAAATCCCTCGCTAGTTCGTTGCTGATCGCGTTGCTAACCGCTGCGTACCCGTAAACCGTGGTCTCTTGCACTACCGGTAAAAGGCGCCGGCAGTGCGCGCGGGGCAGTAACAGCAACTCGCATGCCATGTCGTGTCAAACTGCGCTCCGCACGCATGGCGCAAGGCGCCCGGACGGCCTTGTCCGAACGGCCAGCGGCGCGGTGCGCGGGTGGCGCGGCGTAGGGATCGTTGCTAGAGTGTTCGAAGGTTCTGAACGCGACGGCGCGCACCAAAGGCGCTCACGCGGCCGCGAGAGGCGAGGTGGCGCGCACCAAGACAGCCCATTCGCCGCAACGGGGCACAGACGTTACGAAACATGCACATTTTTTGTGCACCAAGGGGAACACCATGAAACAACCGAACGACGTTTTCAACGACTTCCAGGCACGCGTGAGCGATCTGTTCAAGAACTCGCCGGCCAAGGACGTCGAGCGCAACGTCAAGGCCATGCTGTCGCAAGGCTTCTCGAAGCTCGATCTCGTCACGCGCGAGGAATTCGATACGCAGACCCAGGTCCTCGTGCGCACCCGCGCGCGCCTCGAAGAACTGGAGCGCCGCGTCGCCGAGCTGGAGCAGAAGCTGCCCGTCACCCAAACGCCGTAACCCTCCGCGCGCGGCGTTCGCGCTGCGCCAAGCTGCACATCACCGGCAAGCGGGCCGTGACGTCATCAGCGTTTCAGGAAATCCGCGCCAATGGCGCGGTCCGACGGGAGAAAACATGTCGCTTGCCGTGGTGCGCAGTCGCGCGCCGGCCGCTGGCCGCGCGCCCGAAGTAACCGTCGAGGTTCATCTCGCAAACGGATTACCGTCGTTTTCGATCGTCGGCCTTCCCGATCTGGAAGTGCGTGAAAGCCGCGAGCGCGTGCGCGCGGCGCTGCAGAACTGCGACTTCGACTTCCCCGTGCGGCGCATCACTGTCAACCTCGCGCCCGCCGATCTGCCAAAAGAGTCCGGCCGCTTCGATCTGCCGATCGCGCTCGGCATTCTCGCCGCGAGCGGGCAGATTCCCGCGGAATCGCTGCTCTACCGCGAGTTTGCCGGCGAGCTGTCGTTGACCGGCGCGCTGCGGCCGATGCGCGGCGCGTTCGCGATGGCGTGCGGGACCGCGCGCGGCGGCATGGCTGCCGGTGGCGGTACCGATATGTCTTCTTCCGCGCCGCCATTCCCGGTTGCCGGCGAGACGCCAGCCCAGCCGCCCTTGCGTACTCCACAGCTTTACCTGCCGGCCGCGAGCGCGGCCGAAGCGGCGCTCGTGCCTGGCGTCGACGTTTATGGCGCCGCCGATCTGCCGTCGCTGTGCGCGCACCTCGCCGGCGTACCCGAAGCGCACCTGCGCCCGGTCGCGGCGCCCGAACCCGGCATGCAAACCGCCGTCAACGCTCCCGACATGGCCGATGTGATCGGCCAGCGCGCCGCGCGTCGGGCGCTGGAAGTAGCGGCGGCCGGCGGCCATCACGTGCTGCTGATCGGTCCGCCCGGCGCCGGCAAGTCGATGCTCGCCGCACGCCTGCCGGGGCTGCTGCCGCCGATGACCGACGACGAGGCGCTCACCTCCGCCGCGTTGCTGTCCGCGAGCCGGATCGGCTTCACGCCGTCGCAGTGGCGGCAGCGGCCCTTTCGCGCGCCGCATCATTCGTCGAGCGCGGCGGCGCTGGTCGGCGGCCGCAACCCGCCCCAGCCCGGCGAGATCACATTGGCTCACCTAGGGGTGCTCTTTCTCGATGAATTGCCCGAATTCGATCGCGTCGTGCTCGAAACGCTGCGCGAGCCGCTCGAAGCAGGTCGCATCACGATCTCGCGCGCCGCAGTGCAGGCCGATTTCCCGGCCGCGTGCCAATTGATCGCCGCGATGAACCCCTGCCCGTGCGGATGGCGCGGCGACCCGGGCGGGCACTGCCGCTGCACGCCGGAAATCGCGGCTCGCTATCTGCGCAAGCTCTCGGGGCCGCTGCTCGACCGCATCGACATCCAGCTCGAAATGCCGGCGCTGACGGCCGCCGAACTCGCAGCCCGCGCGGCCACCGCCGGCGAAGCGAGCGCTGCCATTGCGCGGCGGGTGAGCACCGCGCGCGAACGGCAGTTGCTGCGCCAGGGCAAGACCAACCGGGAACTGGACGGACGGGAAGTGGACGAGGTGTGCCGCCCCGACGCAGCGGGCGAAGCATTGCTGCGCGAAGCGGGCGAGCGCTTCGGCTGGTCAGCGCGTGCTTACTACCGCGTGCTGAAGGTCGCGCGAACCATTGCCGACCTCGCGGGCGCGGCGATGCCGAGCGCCGCGCAGATCGCCGAAGCGATCCAATACCGCAGGGCTTTGGGTTCGCTATGAGGAGAAAAATGCACTGTCAAGACTTGACTTATGCACATCTTCGCGGTTTTGACATACTTTGAAACAACTCAGAAGCGCGCTGAAACAGCAATCCCAAAGCCCTTGATTTCATTGAATTTTTTAAAGGACACTGTATTACAGCATTCTGACGGAATGCCCACCGGAAGGGCTTTTGCGGCAAATGAGGCCCAGTTCTCAACAGAGTTATCCACAGGCACGGTGAATAACGGAAAAACCTCAACGTAAACCGTGTATTAGCTCACAAACTTGCAGAGGAACTTTCACTGCCCGGAACACTCTTCCGGGCGCATGCCGCCCAAAATACCAGCGCTCAATAGAGCTGGAACGACGAAAAAAATTGATCGATCTGATCCTGGGGCAGAGGTTGATCGGCGATGATCGCCGCTTGGTAGACATGCCGCCCATGCGCGACCAGCCGCGCATAGACGATGCGCGTCTCGTGCTGGGCACCCGCCTCGCCGGTCACCTTCATTTCGAGACCCGGTGTGTGACCGCCTGCGGCAAGCGGAATTTGCACCGCGTGCGCATCGGGCGCGGCGCCCACGTTACGGGCCAGACCTGCGCGCAGGAAGTCGAGCGCGGCGCGCTGCGTGGCGTCACTGTCGTCCGGCAGCATCACGGTGCCGACCGCGAAAACCGCATTGCCGGCTTCGGCCGTCTGCATCGCCATTTGCATCGGCGTGCCGTTGATCTGCACCGCGCGCGCGTCATTGCCCGGCTTGGCCGGAAAGTCGACGGTGTAGCCGTTGTCGTTGTTCATGACAGTGCGCCAGTCGAAAGTCGGCGAGCAGGCGCTCAGCGCCGTGCCGAGCAGGAGCGCGGCAGCCGTCGTGCCGAGCATGGCTCGCACGCGCGGCAGGTGTGCGGAAGCGCTGCGGGAACCGGCTGGCTGGCTGCGGTGTTGGAGTCGGGCTGGTAAATGGGCTGACGAATGGGCTGGCAAGCAAGCTAACAAGCGGGCTGACAAATGAGCCGGCAAATGGGCCAACAAATGGGCCAACAAGCGGGCCGGCACTGGAGCCCGCGACAGGACTCGCACCAGGGCTGACAAGCGGCTCACCAAGGAAAGACGGGACGAAACGCGGGCAAGGAAACGCGGGACGCAAAAAGCAGTTCGGAGCATGAGGTCGGGAGATCAGGCTTACAGGAGCGTAAAGCCCTATTATCCGCTGATCCATTGCCGGCCCCATATCCCGCCGCGCTGCCGCGCCGGCACAATAGCACCAATGGGGCTACAATACTCGGGCTATTCAGCACCGGCCCTAACACCCAAACCGACCCATTGTTCCGCGCGTCCGCGCGACTCACGAGGTTCCGTTCATGAGTTCCAATTCTTCCGCCGCCGCCCGGCGCGCGAGCCCGCTTCGCTACATCATCGCGGCGGTCGTGGCTATCGCGCTCGCCGTCGCCGGTTACTTCGCTTTCGCCGGCCAGCAGCGCGTGCCCGATGCGACCTTCACGCTGCTCTCGGGCAAGAAGCTCTCGACCGCCGACCTCAAGGGCAAGGTCTATCTCGTCAACTTCTGGGCAACGAACTGCGACACCTGCATGAAGGAAATGCCGCAAATGGTCCAGACCTATAACCGCTTCAAGGGCCAGGGTCTCGAATTCGTCGCGGTGGCAATGAACTACGACGCACCGATGTACGTCACCAACTACACGGAAACGCGCCAGTTGCCGTTCAAGGTCGCGATGGACGACGGCTCGGCCGCGAAGCAGTTCGGCAACGTGCAGCTCACGCCGACCACCTTCGTGATCGACAAAGACGGCAAAATCCTGAAGCGCTACGTCGGTGAGCCGCAGTTCGCGGAACTCGACCAGTTGCTGGAAAAGGCGCTGAAGACCTGACGCCTGCCGAAACGGCCTCGGGCCATCAGGCCCGGCACGTCGAGAAACCGCGCTAAACCTAAACCCAATCCAACCGAAACGCCGGCCGCCTTACGCGGCCGGCGTTTCATTTTCAGCCCGCGTCATCGCTCCCCTTCCCCCTTGGCCGCGAGGCCATACCGCTTGATCTTCTCGTAGAGCGTGGCCTTGCCGAGCTGCAACCTGTCCGCCGCCACCGCGACCACGCCGCCCGCCTGCTCCAGCGCCTCGGCGATCATCGCCCGCTCGAACTGCTCGACGCGCTCCTTGAGCGGCTGTGCGGCCGCGTCCTCGTCGGCGAAGGACAGCACCGGTTCGTCGGCGATACCGAGCACGAAGCGGTCGGCGGCATTGCGCAACTCCCGCACGTTGCCCGGCCAGTCGCGCTGCATCAGGTTCGTGCGCTGGCGGTCGGTGAGGATCGGCGCGGGGCGTTGATAGCGCACCGCAGCGTCGAGCAGGAAATGCTCGAACAGCGGCACGATGTCCTCGCGACGCTCGCCGAGCGGCGGCAGCGCGATCGTCACCACGTTGAGCCGGTACAGCAGATCGCGCCGGAACGAACCGTCCGCGACATGCTCGGCCATATCGCCTTTGGCCGCCGCCACCACACGGCAATTGACGCGAATCGGCTGATTCGAGCCGAGCCGCCCGAGCACGCCGTCCTGCAGCACGCGCAGCAGCTTGACCTGCAACGCGAGCGGCATGCTCTCGATCTCGTCGAGAAACAGCGTGCCGCCCGACGCATGTTCGAGCTTGCCGATGCGGCGTTTCGCCGCGCCGGTGAATGCACCCGGTTCGTAGCCGAACATCTCCGACTCGAACATCGGCTCGGGCAGCGCGCCGCAGTTCACCGCGATGAACGGCTTGTCGCGCCGCGGCGACAATTCGTGCAGGCTGCGCGCGATCAGTTCCTTGCCCGCGCCGGTATCGCCGTTGATGAGCACGGACGCGTCGGTCGGCGCGACGTTGGCAATGAGCCGCCGCACCTGCTCGATCGCGGGGCTGCGGCCGATGATGCGCGGCGCCACCGTGTTCTGTCCGGCCAGTTCGCGGCGCAGCGCGAGATTTTCGAGCACGAGCTTGCGGCGCTCGAGCGCGCGCCGCACAGTTTCGATCAGGCGCTCGGACGCGAAGGGCTTTTCGATGAAGTCATACGCGCCGTCGCGCATCGCCTGCACGGCCATCGAGATATCGCCGTGACCGGTAACCAGGATCACCGGCACATCGGGCGCGCGCTCGTGGCACTGCGCGAGCAGATCGAGCCCGCTTGCGCCGGGCAGGCGGATATCGCTGACGATCACGCCCGAAAAGTCCGCGCCGATCAGCTTCGCCGCCGCCTCGACCGACGCATGACCGATCACGTCGAAGCCCGCCAGTTGCAGGCTCTGCACGCTTGCGCGCCGCACCAGCTCGTCGTCTTCGATGTACAGCACTTGCAGGCCGTCGTTCATTGCGTGTTCCGTGTGATTCTTCCGTGTGATGTCAGGAGCCCGCGGTCAGCGAATCCTGCGAGGGGTTTGTTTGCACGCGCGCGCGGCGCAGCGTCAACACGAATAGTGCACCACCGTGCGGTGCGTTGCGCCCGACGAGCGAGCCACCGCAATCGCGCGCGATCGACGATGAAATCGCGAGGCCGAGGCCGAGCCCCTGGCCCATCTCCTTGGTCGTGAAGAACGGCTCGAACAGACGCGGCAGCACGTCCTCGGGGATGCCGGGACCGTTGTCGCTCACCGCGAGCGACAGGTTCGCTTCGGCGGCCTCGACCTCGACCGTGATGCGCGGTGCGCTCATCCCGGCGGTGGCATCGAGCGCGTTGCCGAGCAGGTTGATGAGCACCTGTTCGAGCCGCAGATCGTCGCAATGCGCGACCAGTTCGGGATGATCGTCCGCGAGACTCAGTGGTGTGCGCACGCCGTTTGTCGCGCTGGCGCCAGAACCAGAGCCGGAACGGGCACCAGCACCAGCATCCGCATCGACGAGAACGAACTCGACCTCAACGCCCTGCAAACGCTTCTGAAGCAGCGCCACGACGTTGCGCAACGCCCGCACGATCGGCGCTCGCGCACTGCGCGGCCGCGCCCGGCCAACGAACAGCTTCAACTGATTCGTGATCTTGCCCATGCGCTCGGTGAGCGCCGCGATCGCTTCGAGATTCTCGCGCGCCGATGCCTGATCGCCGCGTTCGAGCAGCACGCGCGTGTTGTCCGAGAAGCTGCGCAGCGCCGCGAGCGGCTGATTCAGCTCATGCGTGATGCCCGCCGCCATCTGGCCGAGCGCGGCGAGCTTGCTCGCCTGGATCAGCTCGTCGTGCGCGGCGCGCAGCTCCTGTTCGGCGCGCGTGCGCTCGGCCACTTCCTTCTGCAACTGCTCGTTCGCTTCGGACAGGTCGACGGTGCGCTCGGCGACGCGCTGGTTCAGCTCCGCGTACGCCTTTTGCAGCAGCGCGCGGCTGCGCATCACTTCGCGCACGCGCGCGCGGCGCATGCGCCAGTAGAACGCGAGCAGCACGAGCGAGATGTAGCCGAAGCCGGTGACGATGGTCGCCTTGCGCGCGTCGGCGTCGACCGGATCGACCGGCGAGAGCGTGATCAGATGCCAGTCCGGTTCGCCCATGCCGCGCCGCGACGCGAGGTAGCGCGGCGCGAGGCGCCCGCCGCCGATGCGCACGATCTGCGCATTGCCTTCGAGCGTGCGCTCGATCGTGACCGGCAGCGGCGCGATCGGCTGCTGCGCGTATTGCCGCGCCTGGTAGATCGAATCGGCGATCTGCCCCGACAGCGGCCGGATCGTGTGGTACTTCCACGCCGGCACCGAGGAGAGAAAGATCACGCCGTGATCGTCGGTGACGAGAAGTGGCTCGGACGCATCGATGCCCTGGAACCATTCGAGATCGAGCTTGACGACCGCCACGCCGACGATCTTGCCGTCGCGCCGCACCGGCTGCGAGATGTAGTAGCCCGGCGCCTGCGAAATCGTGCCGATGCCGAAGAAGCGGCCCACGCCGCCCTTCACCGCATCGACGAAATACGGCCGGAACTGGTAGCCCGCGCCGACGAAGCTGCCCGGCCCGCGCCAGTTGCTCGCGGCGACGCAATAGCCGTCAAGCGAAATGATGTAGGTGACCGTGGCGCGCGCATGGCGGTTCAGGTCTTCGAGATAGAGATTGGCGCGCTTGACGTTGGCTGGGTTCGGATCGACCAGCACGTCCTGCACGATCGGATGCTCGGCGAGCAGATAAGGCAACGACTCGTAGCGCTCGAGCGTGCTTTTGAGCGTGCTCGCGGTGCGCTCGGCGCGCACGGCGGCATTGCGCCGCAGCGTCTCGACGCCGCTTTGCCACGCGATGCTGTAGGTAAGCCCGCACGCCGCCACGAGCCCGGCCAGCAGCGCGAAGAGGATCAGCAGACGGCGCGTCACGTTGGCAAGATCCGATCGATGGGGATCGGACATTGTGGCATAAGGCGGCACGCCATCCCGGCGAGGCCGGCCGCGAGTTTCGCCGGGGGTTTCGTTGCGAGTTTCGCCGGATGGATGCGCCGAAGGCGCCGAGGAAGACGCCAGAGGCACGGAGGAAGAAGAAGGCGCCCCGGATGGACGCGCGGACACCGGTTTCATACGCAGGCGTCCGCGCTCATGACGGCAGAAGTGGTCCGGGCTTTGAGCGCCGCTCAGACGCCGGCCGGCTCTTTGACCGTCGCTTCGCCGCGCAGCACCGAATTGAGCCTGTTGCGGTCGAGCTCCTTCTCCCATGCCGACACGACGACCGTTGCGACACCGTTGCCGACGATGTTGGTCAACGCGCGGCATTCGCTCATGAAGCGGTCGATGCCGAGAATCAGCACCATGCCCGCGAGCGGAATCGTCGGCACGACGGCGAGCGTCGCCGCGAGCGTGATGAAGCCCGCGCCGGTCACGCCGCTCGCGCCCTTCGAGGTCAGCATCGTCACCGCGAGCAGCGTGAGCTGCTGCCCCCAGGTGAGGTCGGTGTTGGTCGCCTGGGCGATGAAGAGCACCGCCATCGTCATGTAGATGTTGGTGCCGTCGAGGTTGAACGAGTAGCCGGTCGGCACCACGAGGCCCACCACCGAGCGCGAGCAGCCGAGATTTTCGAGCTTCTGCATCAGTTGCGGCAGCGCGGCTTCGGACGAGCTCGTGCCGAGCACGATCAGCATCTCTTCCTTGATGTACGCGACGAAGCGCAGGATGTTGAAGCCCACGAAGCGCGCGATGATGCCGAGCACGACCACCACGAACACGATCGAGGTCAGATAGAACGTGCCGATCAGCTTGAGCATCGGCAGGAGCGAACCGATGCCGTACTTGCCGATCGTGAACGCCATCGCGCCGAACGCGCCGATCGGCGCGAGCTTCGTGATGATACGCACCATGCCGAACAGCACGTGCGAAATCCCTTCGATGAAGTTCGTGACGACCTTGCCCTTCTCACCAGCCGTCGCGAGCACCGCGCCGAACAGCAGCGCGATCAGCAGGATCTGCAGGATTTCGCCTTGCGCGAACGCCGAGGAGATCGTGTCGGGAATGATGTGCATGAAGAAGTCGACAGTCGACTGGCCGTGCGCCTTCGCGGCGTACGACGCGACCGCGCGGCCGTCGAGCGAGGCCGGATCGACGTTGAAGCCGACGCCGGGACGCAGCAGGTGCGTCGCGGCGAGGCCGAGCAGGAGCGCGAAAGTCGAGACGATCTCGAAGTACAGCAGCGCCTTGCCGCCGACGCGCCCGACCTTCTTCATGTCCTCCATGCCGGCGATGCCCGTCACCACCGTGCAGAAAATGATCGGCCCGATCACCATCTTGATGAGCTTGATGAAGCCGTCGCCGAGCGGCTTCATATCGACGGCGAGGTTCGGGTAGAAATGCCCCAGTACGATGCCGATGATGATCGCCACGATCACCTGGACGTACAGCACTTTATGGATAGGTTTCTTCACGATGTTTCCTGCGAGGGGGATGAGCTCATGGCCGTCTGCGGTGCATCGGCGCGCGAACGGACGTCGTCGCGCGCAAGCACCGCATCGGGGCGACCAAGACGACGAATTCAGAAATACCGGGGAGGGAAATCGGACATCGTTGTCTCCTTGCTTTAGTTGTCGGACCGTTGCGGCCGCACGATCTGAATTGCAAGGTCGATGCCAGTTCGATATCAGGCTGTGGGCCTTGATTTTTATGGGTTTTCTGGCGAGGTCGGGCACGCGCCTTCCGGGATTCCGGAAATCCGGACGGCGGCTGTCGGGGAATCCGGAATCCGGTGAAGGCGGAGTTTGGGGGAAACCCTGATGGGTTAGGAAGCGGAAGCGGCAAGTGCAGGTTAACGGCTGCCGCCGCTCATTCGTCTATCCGCTTACTCACGCTGTTCGCATCCGCCCTGCGCGGTGCTCCATCCTCGCGCCGCTTTCTACTGCCCGGACAGCATGTCATGCGCGAGCAAATCGATACGATCCGTGCAGATCATGTCGACACCCCACTGCGCTAACAGTTGCGCGCGCGCCGGATCGTTCACCGTATAAACCAGCACACGCAACCCGGCCGCGTGGATCTGCGCGACCAGCCGCTCGTTCAGATAGCGATGGCTCGCATGCAACGACACGCACTCCAGCTCGCGCACGATGCGCAGCCAGTCCGCCGGCACCTCCTCGAACAACATGCCGCGCGGCAGCGACGGCGCCGCGTCACGCGCGGCGGCGAGCGCCTCGAACGAAAACGACGACAGCAACGGCGGCGTCTGCCCTTGCCACAAGCTCAGCGCGCCGTTGGCGACCAGCGTGCCGGTGATCGCGTCGCGGCCCGGACACGGCTTGATCTCGATGTTGGCGGCGATGCCGTCGCGCGCGCAGCGCTCCGCCGCTTCGGCGAGGGTCGGCAGACGTGTGCCGGCGAATTGCGCGCCGCGCCACGCGCCGGCATCGAGCGCGGCGAGTTGCTGCCACGTGTGCGCGGCAGCCGGGCCGCGACCGTTGGTCGTGCGATCGAGCGTGTCGTCGTGCAGCAGGAAGAGCTGATTGTCGGCGGAGAGCTTCGCGTCGAATTCGACCATGCGATAACCGTAGCGCACGCATGCGTCGAAGCCGGCCAGCGTGTTTTCAGGCGCCAGCGTGCCGCCGCAGCGATGCGCGACCAGCCGCGGATAAGGCCATTGTGCGGATACCCCGCGATCGATCCCGGTTGCCACGTCTCGTCACCTTCCAGATAGAGCGGTTCAGTGTGCTCGCGCTGCGCTCCTGCCGGCGAGATGCGCGAGTCCCGCGCGTAGTATCGCGTAAGGCGAAACGCCGCGATAGCTGGATAGCCGGATGAATGCCTGACTGAGCGGATAGGCCGATATCCGGATAGCCGGCTGCGACCTCGCGCAAAAAAGAAAAGCCCGCGCGCGGCGGGCTTTTGCTGTTACGGCTACCGGTGCTGCGATCCTCAGACCACGCCAGCTCCATGCGCCTGCACGTCGGCGTGATAGCTCGAACGAACCATCGCGCCCACCGCGGCGTGCGTAAAGCCCATCTTGTACGCCTCTTCCTCGTACATCTTGAACGTGTCCGGATGCACGTACGCGCGCACCGGCAGATGGTGCTCCGAAGGCTGCAGATACTGGCCGATCGTGAGCATGTCCACATCGTGCTCGCGCAGATCGCGCATCACCTGGAGAATTTCCTCCTCGGTTTCACCGAGGCCGACCATCAGGCCGGACTTGGTCGCGACGTGCGGATGCAGCGCCTTGAAGTCCTTGAGCAGCTTCAGCGAATGCGCGTAGTCCGAGCCCGGGCGCGCTTCCTTGTACAGACGCGGCACCGTTTCGAGGTTGTGGTTCATCACGTCGGGCGGCGCGGCGTTCAGGATGCCGATCGCACGGTCCAGACGGCCGCGGAAGTCCGGCGTCAGAATTTCGATGCGCGTTTCCGGCGACAGCTCGCGCGTCTGGCGGATGCATTCGACAAAGTGCGCGGCGCCGCCGTCGCGCAGATCGTCGCGGTCGACGCTCGTAATCACGACGTACTTGAGCTTGAGCGCGGCAATGGTGCGCGCGAGGTTGGCCGGTTCGTCGACGTCGAGCGGATCAGGACGGCCGTGGCCGACGTCGCAGAACGGGCAGCGCCGCGTGCACTTGTCGCCCATGATCATGAAGGTCGCGGTGCCCTTGCCGAAGCATTCGCCGATGTTCGGGCAGCTCGCCTCTTCGCACACCGTGTGCAGATTGTGTTCGCGCAGAATCTGCTTGATTTCGTAGAAACGCGAGTTGCCGGTGGCCGCCTTGACGCGAATCCAGTCCGGCTTCTTCAGCTTTTCAATCGGAACGATCTTGATCGGGATGCGAGCAGTTTTGGCTTGCGCTTTCTGTTTCGCGGTGGCGTCGTAGACGGCGGGGGCCGGCACGCCTTCGGGCGCGGAGGAAGCTGCTGCGGGATTCGCGGTAACGTCAGTCATTCGTTCGATCCAGTCAGGCGGTGAGCGCACCGGCCTGCGGTTGGGCGACGGCCGCGGGATTGCCGTCGAGGTTTGCGGTGAGGCGTGCTGCAAGGGTACGGGCTACGTCGTCCCAGCCGGCGGCAACGCCGAGCGTTGCCATGTCGACCGTTTCGAGCCCCGCGTAGCCGCATGGATTGATCGCGAGAAACGGCCGCAGGTCCATGTTCACGTTCAGACTCACGCCGTGATAGCTGCAGCCGTTGCGGATTTTCAGGCCCAGCGCCGCGATCTTGGCGCCGGCATGCGGCCCGGCGTCGGGCCCGGGCGCCACGTAAATGCCGGGGGCGCCCGCCTTGCGTTCTCCGGCGAGATTATACGCCGCCAGGGTGTCGATCACGGCCTGCTCGATCCGCGTGACCATTTCGCGCACCATGAGCTTGCGGCGGCGCAAGTCGAGCAGCAGATAAGCCACCACCTGTCCCGGCCCGTGATACGTGATCTGTCCGCCCCGATCGACCTTGACGAGCGGGATATCGCTGTCGGCGGCGAGCAGATGGGCCGGATCGCCGGCCTGGCCGAGCGTGAAGACGGGGGGATGTTCGACGAGCCAGATTTCGTCGGGGGTGTCGGCGGTGCGCGAGTCGGTGAACGCGCGCATCGCGTCGAAACTGGTCTCGTAGGATTCGCGGCCGAGCCAGCGCAGCGTGGGCGGTGTAGGCGCCGTGGCGGCAGGCAGAGGAGACGGGGAAACCGAGGTGGCGCACATGATCCCGGCAGTTTACCGAAATCTGGGAAAGCGCGCCCGGGGGGCCAGCAACAGAACCACCGGCCCGCTGACTTCGTGCGGCCTTCCGGCCGCGCCGACGTCAAACCGTGCGCCAGCCGCTCCGCAAACGCATGACCCAGCGCTCGCCGATGCGCGCGAGCCAGTTCAGCGCACGCTCGTCGCAGCGCGTCGGGACTGAAAAAGTCACCTTCGCGTGCATGGCCCCCTCGGCGCCGAGCCAGAGCCGCTCGCCGCGCCGCAGATGCAGCGTGTGGCCGGGTTGCAGCCAGTAGTCCTTCGTGTCGTCGCTGCGCGTGACCCAGACAGCGCCGCCGCGCACGGTCAGCTTCGTGCTGCGCGCCACCTTCAGCGGCAGGGTTTCGCCGGTACGGACTTCGTATGCAATGCTAGAGGAAATTTCTCGCATGATGCCCTCGCCAAAAATCGTTTCATGGCTAAAATCGTAGATGCAGCAAGGGCTTGCGCAAAACGATCAATTTTCACGGCTATGTGAGAAATATTGCAATGGACCTCCGGCAACTCCCCGCACTGAACGCGATCAAGGCGTTCGAAGCCGCCGCCCGCCACGAGAGCTTCTCGCGCGCCGCCGACGAACTCTTCGTCACGCACGGCGCCGTCAGCCATCAGATCCGCGCGCTCGAGGCCGAACTCGGCGTGTCGCTGTTCGCGCGCGACGGCAAACGCG
The DNA here is from genome assembly GCF_900177725.1 of Paraburkholderia susongensis. Lineage (GTDB taxonomy): Bacteria > Pseudomonadota > Gammaproteobacteria > Burkholderiales > Burkholderiaceae > Paraburkholderia > Paraburkholderia susongensis. The sequence continues at coordinate 131,567 of NZ_FXAT01000003.1, forward strand.
TGCGCCTCACCGAAACCGGCCGGCGCTATGCCGCGCAGGTGCGCAGCGCGCTAATGGAACTCGCCGACGCCACCCGCTCGATCCGCGCCGGCGACCGCGAGCGGCGCCTCGTGGTGTCGATGCTGTCGTCGTTCGCGGCGCGCTGGGTGACGCCGCGCGTCGGCAGTTTTATCGAGGCGCATCCGCAGTGGGACCTCGAACTGCTGTCCACCAATGCGCTGACGGATTTCGCGCGCGACGACGTCGACCTCGCGATCCGTTTCGGCTTCGGCAAATATCCGGGCCTGCACGCAGAGCTGCTGCTGGAGGAAATTTTCTTCCCGGCCTGCTCGCCGAACTTCAACGGCGGCAAGCTGCCGCAAACCCCGGCCGATCTCGCCAAAGTCACGCTGCTGCGTTCCGACGACGAGTTATGGCGCCCGTGGTTCGATGCGGCCGGCCTCACCGACTGGCCGGAGCCGAAGCGCGGCGTGCTGTATCAGGATTCGTCGAATCTGCTGCAGGCGGCCATCGACGGCCAAGGGGTCGCGCTCGTGCGCCGCTCGCTCGCCATGCACGAAATCGCGGCGGGCCGGCTCGTGCGGCTCTTCGACGTGGATGGGCCAAGCCCGTGGCAATACTACTTCATCTGCCCGTCGCAGATGATCGAAACCGCGCGGGTCAAGGCATTTCGCGACTGGGTGTTCGACGAGGTGGGACGCTTCAGGCAGCTTTTCGACCTTGCCTGCGAGGCGGGTCCCGCCGCGAGCGCGCGCCTTGCGGCGCAAGAGACGACGGCGGACGCATTGCGCGCCACGCCGTGACAGGGGAGCGTTGCGCGCCGCTTTACAGCACGACCTTGACCATCGGATGGCCGGTGAGCGCGCGATAGATGTCGTCGAGATGCGCGCGGCTCGTTGCGCGCACCGTGACGGTCAGCCCCGTGTAGGTGCCGCTGCTCGACGGCCGCGTTTCGACGCGCGAACCGTCGACGTCGCTATCGAACTGGCGCACCACCGCGACGATCGTCTCGGCAAACTCGGGGTGCGATTTGCCCATGATCTTGATCGGGAAATCGCAGGGAAATTCAAACAGTGAGTCGTTCTCGGGATTCATTCTCTACTCCTTGCTGCACGTCTGCCTCGCCGTCCTTGGCTCGCTGATACGCCGCGTACAGCGCCGCAAACACCGCGCCCGGCTTGCCCGCGCCGACGGGCTGGCCGTCGAGCCGCGTGACCGGCAGCACTTCCTTGGTGGCCGAGCTGACGATGATCTCGTCGGCTGCGCGCACTTCGGCCTCCGTCATTTCGCGCGCTTCGAAACGGATGCCGCAGCCGGCCGCGAGTTCCTCGATCAGGCTGTAACGGATCCCTTCGAGAATCCTGTTGCTGCGCGGCGGCGCGGCCAGCACGCCGTCCTTCACCACCCACACGTTCGACGACGACCCTTCGGTCAACAAGCCGTCGCGGAACTGGAGCGTTTCGAACGCATCGTTTTCGGCCGCGTATTGCGCCATCAGCACGTTGCCGAGCAGCGACACCGACTTGATGTCGCAATTGAGCCAGCGGCGATCTTCGGCGCTCACGCACGCCACACCCTGCGCGCGCTGCACGGCGTCGGGCAGGTTCAGCGCGGTGACCATCACGAACACGGTCGGCGTCACGTTGGCCGGAAACGCGTGAGCGCGCTTCGCGACGCCGCGCGTCACCTGGATGTACGCAATCGCGTCCTGATCGGCTCGCAAGCCGCCATCCGCTTCGTTGGCCTTGACCACGCGCCCGATCAGTTCGCGCCAGCCGGCATCGTCGAGCGGATTGGCAATGCCGATCTTGCCGACCGAGCGCGCGAGGCGCGCCAGATGCTGCGGCAGGCGAAACGCGGTGCGGCGGCCGCTCGCGTGCGCATAGAGCGGTGCGACTTCGTAAATGCCGTCGCCGAAAATGAAGCCGCGGTCGAGAACCGGCACGCGCGCTTCGGACAACGGCACCAGCTCGCCGTTCAGATAAACGATCGGGTCCAGCGAAACATCGGAGACAGCGGTCATTGCAATGCAGCCCTTACTTTTTCTTGTTGAACATCAGCATCATCGAATCCCACACGCGGCCGACCACACCTGCCTGCGGCACCGGCTGCAACGCGACCACCGGGAACTGCGCAAGCACCTTGCCGTCGGCGACGAGCTTCGCCGTGCCGACCTGCTGACCGCTCGCGATCGGCGCGACGAGTGGATCGTTGAGCTCGATCTGCGGCTTCGCCTTGTCGCCCGCGCCCTTCGGCAGCGTGATGTACTGGTCGCTCTTCACGCCGACCTGCACGCTGTCCTGCACACCCTTGTAGATGCGCGGCGTGGCGACGACCTGGTTCGCCTTGTACAGACGCGTCGTGTCATACGCGGTGTAGCCGTAGTTCAGCATCTTCAGGCTGTCCTGCACGCGGTCGTGCTCCTTGGTCTCGCCCATCATCACCGTGACGAGACGGCGCGACGCGTCGGCCGCGCCCGGCAACGGACGCTTCGCGCTCGCGATCAGGCAGTAGCCTGCAGCCTTCGTGTGGCCGGTCTTCAGGCCGTCCACGGTCGGGTCGATCCACAGCAGGCGGTTGCGGTTCGGCTGCTTGATCTTGTTGTACGTGAATTCCTTGACCGAGAAGATGCTGTAGTAGTCCGGATAGTCGCGGATCAGCCGCGCCGACAGCACCGCGAGATCGCCCGCCGTGGTGTAGTGCTGCGGATCGGGCATGCCGTTCACGTCGGCGAAATGCGTGTGCTTCATGCCGAGGCGCTGCGCTTCGTCGTTCATCATGCTGACGAACTGCGCTTCGCTGCCGCCGACCAGCTCGGCAAGCGCGATCGCCGCGTCGTTACCCGACTGCACGATCATGCCGTACACGAGGTCGTGCACCGTGACGGGCTTGTTCGCCTCGATGAACATGCGCGATTCGTCGGTCTTCACGCGGCGCACCGCTTCGCCCGGCATCACCGTCTGGTCCATCGTGATCTTCTTCGCGTCGAGCGCCTGGAACACGAGATACGCGGTCATCAGCTTGGTGAGCGACGCGGGCTCGACGCGCTCGTCGGCATTGCCGGAAGCGAGCACCTGGTTGCTGGTGGCGTCGACGAGCACCCACGAGCGCGCGTTTACGGCCGGCGGCGGCACTTGCGCGAACGCGCTCGTCGCGGCCAACGTGGCCGGCAGGACGATGCCGAGGGTGAGGGCGCGGCTAAGCGAGGCGGGAACGAAGGAAGCGACTGACGGGAACGACGGGCGGCCAGAAGTGGAGAAACGCATAGGGTCGATTTGTGCAGAAAAATACATCGCGCGAGGGCGCGCATAGTTGGGGGAGCCGGTCGACGGGCATCTGGCCGTAAAACGGCACGGCGCCCATTGGACTTCCGGCAATGCAATCGGTTCGCGGGAGCGCGCCTCGCACCCGGCTGCGCTGCACGCGAAACGACTCCGCGGCGCGCGAATCTACCGGATGGGCGGCGCGGCGCCCAAAAAAAGAGCGCCCATTATACGCGTGCTACCCGGCCAGCTTCGCGGGCGGAGCGGCGATTTGCACACGTTTGCGCGTGCCTTTGCACGTACCTTGCCCCCGCAAAACGCGCCGTGCGTGCGCGTTAGCGCCACGCGTCGACGATGATCCGCTTCAGGATGTGCAGCTTGCGATGCAGAAAATGCTCGGCGCCCGGAATCACGACCACGGGCAATTCCTGCGGCCGCGCCCAGTCGTAGACGGACTGAATGGGAACGGTCTCGTCGACCTCGCCGTGAATCACGAGCGTGCCCTCCGGCACGGGCGCGACATCCCAGCGGCTCGCCGCGGTGCCGACGAACACGATGCGTTCGATCTCCTGCCCCTCCTCGCGCAACGCCGCGGCCACGTGCGACAGCACGACGGTGCCGAACGAAAAGCCCGCGAGCACGAGCGGCAGATCGCCCTGCCCCGCCTGCGCGCGCATATGGTCGAGCACGGCGCGCAGATCGTCGCGCTCGCCGACGCCCGCGTCATGCTCGCCCTGCGTCTCGCCGACGCCGCGGAAATTCGAGCGGTACGTCACGTAGTTCAGTTGCACGAGCGTGCGTGCGAGCGTCTGCGCGACCTTGTTGTCCATCGTGCCGCCAAAGAGCGGATGCGGATGCGCGACGAGCGCGATGCCGCGCGGCGCGGCGCCGTTCTCGCGGACTTCGTCGGGCAGGTCCAGCGCGACCTCGATCTTGCCGACCGGGCCGTCGATCAGATATTTCTTCGTGTTGACATTCATGGCGGTGCCTGTTGATCGGTCTGCGATTCGCGTTGACTCGCGTTTTATGGTTCGAGTTATTGATCGATCTTCAAACGCTCGACGACCTTGCCGTTGGCGAGATGCGACTCGACGATCTCGTCGATGTCGCTCTCGTCGACGTATGTGTACCAGACACCCTCGGGGTACACGACGATCGTCGGGCCGAGTTCGCAGCGATCGAGACAGCCCGCCTTGTTGATGCGCACCTGTCCGGGACCGGCGAGGCCGAGTTGCTTCACGCGCTTTTTCGCGTACTCCTGCATCGCCTGCGCATTGCAGTTCGCGCAGCTCGGACGCTCGGCGCCGGGCTCGCGTTGATTGAGACAGAAGAAGACATGGTGCTTGTAGAAGGAATCCATGATGTCCGGGGACGAGACTGAAAGGGAGTGCAATGACGTCGTCAGCACGCGGTATGCCGAAGCGTCTGGCGTGCCGAAGATTATAGCGAGCGGGCCGGGCGGCCGCCGGGGCCCCGGCCGTCACCCCCCGCCGCCGTCCCCCGCTGTCGCCCCCTCCACCCGCGCCTTACCTCGCCCTCTTCGACCTCACGCCCGTTTCGGCCGCCGCCCGAGCCACGCCTGTTCGACCGCGAACGCGAGCCACACCAGCGCCGCATAGGGCCAGACCCACGCAAGCCAGCGCGCGAGACCGTTGAAATGCAGATAACGCCCCTGCCGCCAGTCGGCCAGCACGACGTCGAAATACGGATTCACCGGCAGCAGATTGACGAACACGAGCGCGACGACGAGCGCGCTCCCCGCGAGCGCCGCGCGCACCCGGCGCCGCAACGGCAGCGCGGCGAGCGCCGCGACGGTGCCGCACGCGAGCCCGATCAGCGCGCCGGGCGTCGCCCAGTCGAACGCGAGGCCGGATTGCGATTGCAGGAACGTCGCGCCGGCTTTCACGCACAAGGTCGCGGCGATGAACACCAGCAGCAGACGCACGCGCGGCGCATGACGGCGCGCCGGCACCGACGCGAGCGCGAGCGCGGCGAACAGGTTCAGCGTCGTGATGAGCGCCTCCCACGTGTCGTCGGGCAGCCACGCGGCGACGGCCGCCGGCCATGCGCCGGCGTGCCAGGCGGCCGGCGTCCACGCGAGCAGCGCGTCCTGCGTCGCCGGATCGAAATGCAGCCAGAGCATGCGCGGCCAGTTGCCGAGCCCGAACAGACGCGGCGCCGGATACATCGTTGCGAAAGGCCACGCGGCGATGAGGCACGCGAGCGCCGCGCGATCGCGCTCGAACCACAGCAGCCGCAAACGCCTGAGCAAGCCGCGATCGAGCAGCGCGCCGGTCGCGGGGGACATCATCGCCGCGCCGAGCAGCGCGCCGAGCGTGTTGGCGGCGAGGTCGAGGTTGGAGGCGACGCGCGTCGGCAGCCACGTCTGCACGGCTTCCATCGTGCCCGACAGCAGCCCGCCCAACACGAACGCGAGCGCGACGGCGAGCGTGCCGCGCCAGCGCGGATACACCGCGAGCACCACCAGTGCGCCGAACGGCATGTAGCCGAGCACGTTGGTGACGACGTCGAACGCCGTCAGGTACTGCGGCATCGGATCGAACAGATAGGCAAACGGCGCGATGCCGAGCGAGCGCCAGCCTGAAAACGGGTACCACGAACCGTACACGATCAGCGTCGTGTACAGCAGCAGCGCCTGCCGGGCCAGCCCCGACGGACGGCGCAGCCAGGGCCGCTCGCTCATGCAGCGCTCCGTTGCGCGCGCTGCGCGTCCGTCATTGCGTGGCCGCGAGCGCCTGCGAGCCGAGCCACGCGACGATCTGCGCGACGAGGTCGTCGCTGGCCACGGCGAGCGCCTGCGCGCCGCCGGCTGCATCCGGGGAGCGCGCCGGCGCGCTCGCGACGAACGCATGCTGGCCGACCACCTTGCCGTTATGAATCAGCGTGGCGAGCGCGCTGATCGCGCCATGACTGTCCGCCTGGCTGTCGAACACCTGCTCGAACTCGGTCAGATCGACTCTGAGCACCGGCGCGGCCACGCCGTCGGCGCCCGTGAGCACGGTGCCGTGCGCGCTGAACGCGCCGCGCAGGCGTTGCGTGAGCAACTGCGACGGCATCATCGTCCAGTGGCTGTTTGCATACGCGGCCGTCTGCTGCGCATCGGCGTAGCTCAGGCGATAGGTGAGCCGGTCGGACTCGAGCACGGCCGGCGCGCGAACCTCGAGCACCTTGACGGCCGGCAACGTAGCCGCCGTGGCGGCCTGCGGCGGCGGCCCGAGATCGTAGCGGATGTCCGAGACCACCGCGGACGTGCCCGCGCAGCCCGCCGCCAGCACGCCGAACGCAAGCAGCGCCGCGAGCGCGGCGCGCGAGGACAACAGTCGGTGAATCGAGCGTGACATGAGCATCTTCCTCTCTTTAGCCTGCGAATTTAGTGAGCGGCCGGGGCGGCGGCGGGCCACGTGAAGCCGGTCTCGCCCGGACCCGGCGCCGGGCGCGGCGCGCCGAACAGCACGCTGCGCGGATTGGTGCTGAAGGTATCGGCGGCGCGGTCCACCGAGCGGGCCGCGGAGCGCACGTCGTCCGCGAGCGAATCGACGCGCGGCAGCGTCTCGTAGCCGACCCGCGCCGATAGGTCCTGCAGCGACACGTTCAGCTGGGCGAGCGCATCGCCCGCCTGCTGCGCCGCCGTGCCGACCTTGTTCATATTGGTCTCGAACGGGCCATCCGGGCGGTTCAGGCCCGTAATCATCTGGTTGGTCGACGCGAGCGTGCGATTCAACTGGTCGACCGTGGCGGGCAGCTTGCCCACCACCGGCGAGATCTGCCGGCTCAGCCCGGCGACGCCCGACGCGGCCTGCTCGATACTCGCCGCCATGTCGTGCAACTGCGCGACCATTTCCGGCGACAGCATGTCGTTCACGTTGTCGGTGACTTTTTCGAGCTTGCGCAGCAGCACGTCGCCGCGTTGCTGCAACTGGTCGAACAGGCCCGGGCGCATCGGCAGTTGCGCGACCTGTTGCGCCGACGAGCGCAGCGGCGTCAGGTCGCGCCCGGTGTCGTCGAGCTGGATGAACGCGATGCCGGTCACGCCCTGCAGCCCGAGGCTGCCGAACGTCGAATGGGTGATCGGCGCGTGCTCGTCGACCATGATGCGGATCAGGATCTGCCCCGGATGGCTCGGATCGAATTTGATCGACTGCACGCGGCCGACGTCGAGCCCGCGAAAGCGCACCGCCGCGTCGGCAAAGAGCCCTGTCACGTTGGTGCGGGCGATCAGGTCGTACGGCACCCGCACGGTGCGGTCGACGTTGAACAGAAAAGCCGCCAGCGAGATTGCCGCAAGCAGCACGACCGTGAAAAGCCCGGCCCAGAACGCATGTGCTTTGTTTTCCATTGTCAGGTTTCCTGGTTCATAGCAGCCCGGTTCAGAGAGGCCCGGTTCACAGCGGCAACTCGGACGACGCCGGTTCGAGCGCCGCCTGCGGCAGCTTCGCGCGGCGCTCCGGCGGCAGCGCCTGCAGCGCGCGGCGCCCGCGCAGGCCGAGGAAATATTCGCGGATGAACGGATGATCGACGCCCGCCGCCTCTTCCACGGGCGCGTTGACGAGCACCTTGCGATCGGCGAGCACGGCGACGCGCGTCGAGAGCGCGACCATCGTGTCGAGGTCGTGCGTAATCATCACGACCGTCAGGCCGAGCGCGCGATGCAGCGCGGAGATCAGTTCGACGAACTCGTCGGACGCCTGCGGATCGAGCCCGGCGGTCGGTTCATCGAGGAACAGCAGTTCGGGTTCGAGCGCGATGGCGCGCGCGATGCCGACCCGCTTGATCATGCCGCCCGAGAGCGCCGACGGCATCTTCGACGCATGCTTGCACGGCAGCCCGACCATTTCGAGCTTGAGCATCACGATATCGCGCAGCAGGTCCTCGGGCACCTTGCCGAGCTCGCGCACCGGCTGCGCGACGTTGTCGAACACCGACAGCGACGAGAACAGCGCGCCGCGCTGGAACAGCATGCCGGAGCGGCTGCGCATCAGGAGCGTGGTTTCCGGCGAGATGGTCGCGAGGTTTTCGCCGAACAGCTTGATGGTACCGGACGACGGCCGCTCGAGGCCGAGAATCTGCCGCACCAGCGTAGTCTTGCCCGAGCCCGAGCCGCCGACGATCGAGACGATTTCGCCGCGCCGCACGTCGAAGCTCAGATGCTGATGCACGACGTTGCGGCCATAGCGCTTGGTGATGTCGATCACCTCGATCACCGGCTCGGCGATCGAAGGCACGGGCTGGCCGCGCACGGCTTCGGTAAGTGGCGCGATCATCCTAGCCCCACGTTCTGGAAGAGAATCGCGAACACCGCGTCCGCGAGAATCACGATGGTGATCGAGGTCACCACCGAGGTCGTCGTGCCTTCGCCGAGACTCTGCGAATTGGCCTTGATACGGAAGCCGAAGTGACAGCCGGCGATCGCGATCAGCATACCGAACGCGACACCCTTGCCGAGGCCGATCCACAGATTCGCGATCGGCACGACGACCGGCAGCTGCCGCGCGAAGAAGCTCATGTCGATGCCGAGCACGAGCTTGGCGGCGAGCGCGCCACCTACCAGCGCAATGGTGTTGGTCCACATCACGAGCAGCGGCATCGCGACGCCGAGCGCGATCACGCGCGGCAGGATCAGGCGCAGGCCGTGCGAGATGCCCATCACGCGCATCGCGTCGAGTTCCTCGGTCACGCGCATCACGCCGATCTGCGCGGTGATCGCCGAGCCCGAGCGGCCCGCTACCAGAATAGCCGAGAGCACCGGGCCGAGTTCGCGGATGATCGCAAGCCCGAGAATGTTGACGATGAACTGGTTGGCGCCGAAGATGCGCAACTGCTGCGCCGACAGATAGCTGAGCACGATGCCGATCAGAAATGCGACGAGCGCCGTGATCGGCAGCGCTCGCGCGCCGGCGTTGTAGACGTTCGCGGAGATTTCGGTCCACGGCGTGATGCGCGGCCTGCGCACGATCGCGAGCAGATCGAGCACGACGCGCCCGAGCATCGCGACGCCGCCGTACAGATGCTCGAAGAACGAAAAGATGGAGAGGCCGAGACGCGTGAACGGATCGAAACGCGGCACCGGCTCGGCGGCGTCGCGCACCGTATCGAGCAGCGCGATGCGCTCGAAAATGTCGCGCTGCGTGTCGGTGAGTTCGGTGCCGGGGGGCATCTTGTGGCCCCACACGCGCCACAGCGCCTGACCGCCGACGTGATCCATCCTGTCGACGCGCGACAGGTCCCACTCGCCGATGCCCTGCGCGCCGGTCAGCGAACGCAGCAGGGGAATCACGTGCCCGGTGTCACGATCGCGCGCGAGCGCGAGCGCCGTCCACTGGCCCGAGAGACGGACGATCTTGCCTTGGTTGCCGGCCGCGACTTCAAGGCCCGGCGGGGTATCGTAGTTCAAGGATCGCGAGAATCTGGTTATCGGATTAGGGGCCATTGTAGCGAACGCTGGGCCGCTGGGCCGCACTCAAATCCCGATGCAGTTCGCTGTGGCTACAATATGTGCCATGAATGCCTCCAAGACTCCCGCCCCCCCGCCCGCAACGGCAAGTGCAACCTCGGCCGACTGGCGCATCGACCGCGAACGCGCGGTCAAGCTGTTCGGCGCGCATGCGCATGACTGGCCGATCGAAATCGTCGAGGAAACCGGCTCGACCAACGCCGACCTGATGGCCCACGTGAAGGCGCTGCCGAAGAAAACCGGCGCGCTGCCGCGGCCGATCGTGCGGGTCGCGTATCTGCAAACAGCCGGGCGCGGCCGCCGTGGCCGCCCGTGGTATGCGGAGCCGGGCAATGCGCTGCTGTTTTCGGTGGCGTGCGTGCTGCCGCGCCCGCTCGAAGGGCTCGCGGGGCTGAGCCTCGCGGTGGGCGTCGCGCTCGTCGACGGGCTGCGCTCGCTGCCAGTCGCCGGTCCCGGCCAGATCGCACTGAAGTGGCCGAACGACGTGCTGCTCGAAGGCGACAAGCTCGCCGGCATCCTGATCGAAACCGCATGGAGCACCGACGACGCGAGCGCCGTCGTGATCGGCATCGGCACCAACGTGAAGGGTGCGGACGAACTCGCGGCCAGGGTCGGCGCGCTCAACGCCGAGGTGCCGCCGCAGGTGCGCGGCACGGTCCCCACCGCGCTGCAGCGCGCGCTGCCCAACGCCAACCTGACCGATACGCTCGCCGCCGAACTGAACGCGCTCGAACCGGTGCTGCAGCGCTTCGGCGCCGAGGGCTTCGCGCCGTTCCAGCCGCGCTGGAACGCGGTGCATGCGTACGCGGGCCGGGACGTCGTGCTGCTGGAGCAAGGCAAGGAACTGGCGCGCGGCGTGGCGGCGGGTGTCGACGAACGCGGCCAGTTGCTGCTCGATACGGCCGCCGGCCGCCAGAGCATCGCGACCGGCGACGTGTCGCTGCGCCTCGCCGACGGTGCCGCATGACGAAGCCCGCGCCTTATCTGCTGATCGACGCGGGCAATAGCCGGATCAAATGGGCGCTGGTGCAGCCGGACGGCAGGCCGCTCGCGACCGGCGCGCTCACGCACGACGACGCCGCGCCGTCCGGCTTGCAGGCGGATTCGGTGCCGGGTTCGCAGTCAGGCTTGCAGGCTGCGTCGCGGCATGACTCGTTGCCCGGGTCACAGCCTGGGTCACAACCTGGGTCACAACCTGGGTCACAACCTGGGTTGCAGCCTGGTTCACTGCCCACCTGGCCGGACTTGCCCGCGCCGCGAGGCGCGTGGCTCTCCAACGTCGCCGGCGCGGATGTCGCGGCGCGGATCGCCGCGCTCGTCGACGCACACTGGCCGCAACTGCCGCTCACGACGATCCGCGCGAGCGCACGGCAATGTGGCGTCACCAATTGCTACACGGCGCCGCACACGCTCGGCAGCGACCGCTGGGCAGGCATGATCGGCGCGCATGCGGCATTTCCCGGCGAACATCTGATGCTCGCGACGTTCGGCACGGCGACGACGCTCGAAGCGTTGCGCGCGGACGGCTCGTTTGTCGGCGGATTGATTGCGCCTGGGTGGACGTTGATGATGCGCTCGCTCGGCGAGCACACCGCGCAATTGCCGACACTCGACGCCGCGCGGGCACGCGGTCTGCTCGAGCCCGGCAGCGAGGCCGAAGCGGGCCGCCGCGGCCCGTTCTTCGCGACGGATACGCCGCGTTCGCTGTCGGCAGGCTGCACGCTCGCGCAGGCGGGACTGGTCGAGCGGATGTGGAGGGATCTGCAGGACGAGTGGCAGGTGCCGGTGCGTCTCGTGGTCAGCGGCGGCGCCGCGGACGAAGTGACAAGCGCGCTCAAAGTGCCGCATACTCGCCACGATTCGCTCGTGCTGTCCGGTCTCGCGCTGATCGCCGCCGAGGATACGGCACGGCAGAGCGACGGATAAACGGCCCCGGTCGATGTGCGGTAAGCGCGTGACCTGCGCACCGGTGAACGGCAGCGGCAGTTCGCTTGCGGATCGATCCTGGCGGCCCAACTCCAACGGCCCGATCCCGGCGCCTCGATCGCAGCTCGACTTCTTTCTGGATGGAAACAATCAATAATGCTCCGCTGGCCGATCGTCATTCTGATTCTTGCCAACGTGCTCGCCTTCGTCGCGGTACGCGGCGCATTCGGGCCAGCGCCCACCGCCAGCGGACGCGAGCCCAATCACCTGAGCCGGCAGGTTCATCCGGAGTGGCTAACGGTGCGGCCAGTGAGCGCTGCCGACGCGGCCGATCAGCCGATCGTCGGTGGACCGGCGCCCGAGGCGCCGATTTCGGCGTCGGCGTTGCCGCAGTAGCGAAGTGTGTGACGGCGCGCGCGTGAGCTTAGGTTTGCGCAATCGGCTTTATCAGCCCTGCGCGCGCACCTTCTTCAATAGCGCGGTCGTCGAGCGCTCATGCTCGAACGGGATCGCCAACGCCTTGCCGCCCCAGCCGCGCACGATCGCCGATTCGGGCAGCGTGTCCATGTCGTAGTCGCCGCCCTTCACGAGCACGTCCGGCCGCAGCGCCGAAATCAGCTCGACGGGCGTTTTTTCGCCGAAGCCCACGACGTAATCGACGCTCTCGAGCGCCGCCAGCAACGCCATGCGGTCGGCTTCGTTGTTGATCGGCCGGTCGTCGCCCTTGCCGAGCATGCGCACCGACGCATCGCTATTCACGCCCACGATCAGGCAGGCGCCCAGCGCTTTCGCATCGGCCAGATAGGTCACGTGTCCGCGATGCAGGATATCGAATACGCCGTTCGTGAACACGACCGGCGCGTTCAACGAGGAACGCAGTTTCACCAGGGCATCGCGCGTAAGAATCTTGCGTTCGAAAATAGCGGCCATCGCGGAGTCGCAGAAAGAGGGAAAAAGAAAGTGCCGTCACGATATACGGTGGACGGCCTCAAGCAAAACGGTCCGGCAAGCTCGCGCCTGCCGGACCGTTTTGAGCATCGAGGTCACGCTGCCAACATCGCTGCCAACATCAAAACCCGACCGTCACGCCGGCTGCTGTTGCACCGGGTTCTGATCGGCCGCCTGCAGGCGCGCGACGACTTCCTTGCGGTAGCGGTTCAGTTCCTGCGCCGTGTTGAACGTGCGCTCGAACAGCAGCGACAGGTTGTGCAGAATGCGCTCGACCACCTTCTTTTCCCAGCCGTCGTCGAAACGGATCTGCTCGTCGAGCCAGCGCTCGAGCCATTCCGGATCGGGCAGGCGCGATTGAATCGTGTCGCGCGGAAAGAGCGCCTGGTTCACGTGCAGGTTGGTGGGATGCAGCGGCTTTTCGGTGCGGCGCGCGGACGCCATCAGCACGCCGATCTTCGCGAATGCGGCACGCGCGATGTCGCCGGTTTGCGCCATCGCCTTCTTCATGTAGCGCAGATACGCGCCGCCATGGCGCGCTTCGTCGCGCGAAATGGTTTCGTAGATGTGCTTGATGACCGGCTCGGTATGCCATTCGGCGGCACGGCGATACCAGTGATTGAGGCGGATTTCTCCGCAGAAGTGCAGCATCAGCGTTTCGAGCGGGGGCGCGGGATCGAATTCGAAGCGCACCGCGTGCAGCTCTTCCTCGGTCGGGCATAGTTCGGGCTTGAAGCGGCGCAGATATTCCATCAGCACCAGCGAGTGCTTCTGCTCCTCGAAGAACCACACGCTCATGAACGCGGAGAAATCGCTGTCGTGATGGTTGTCACGCAGAAACATTTCCGTGGCGGGTAGCGCCGACCATTCGGTGATCGCGTTCATCTTGATCGTCGCGGCCTGCTCGTCGGTCAAGAGCGATGCATCGAATTTGTCCCAGGGAATGTCCTTCTCCATGTCCCATCGAACGGATTCGAGCGATTTATAAAGTTCCGGATAAAGCATGGTGTTCATAGTCCCACCCCTGTTCTGCGCATACTGTGTGTGTCTGTTGCTGCTACGTGTAGCCGTTTTGCCTGCGACGAACGAGCGTGCTGTTGGTCGGCCAAGCCTTCAATTTTACGCGGTAATCGGCCGCCCATAAGCATCGGGAAGCAAAGAAGTCCGTGCGTTCGCACAGGAGCCTGAAGCATGAATCAGGCGCTGCGCGGCCAACCGTGGGTGAGGGATACCCTTTGCCTGAGGTCGAGCCAGCCTGCGTTGGAAACCGCACCGTCCAGCCCTGCGCCGGTGGTGCCGGCGGCAAATGACGCAAGGGCGGCGAGATTGGTTCTTTTCGGCGCGCGCCCCAAAGCCAGATAAGGCTTACACAATGATAGCACGCGGGCTTGACGGAACCTGTGACAGAGGCGGCCCGATCGCGCGATGGGCTTGACTTCTCTCAACAAAATGGGGAATGGGGGACGGGGAATCGGCGCGAGCCTGGGACCGGAAGACAAACTCGTTTTGCGGTGATGCGTGGAGCGGCGTGTTGAGGGGTTTGCGGATCCACAAACCATCGTGACAGGGTGCGCGGATTATCCGCTCACTCTTTGCCGCAGCCGTGTCGCCGCGCTCGTCGCCACGGCTGCGCTTGCTGCCATGGCGACCGCCCCGCCGCTCTGCTTAAAGCGATTTTTTCGGAGCCGATGCGCTCGCGCCCTCGTCGGCCGCACGCTTGGCCGACGTCGATGCACGCTTCGCGGCCGGCCGCCTGGCCGCGGGCTTCGCGCCTTGCGCACCGGCGTCTGGCGCGTCCGGCGCGTCGGCGGCGCCCGTCGATGCCGCCGTGCCTTGCGTACCTCCGCCGGCCGCCGCGGCCGCGACTCCTGGCTGCGTCATCGCGAACTGCGCGATCTGGTTGAACTGCGATTGCAGCAGATTCCACCACGCGGAGGCATCAAACGGTGGCGCCGCGGGCGTTTCCTCTCCGTTGTCGGCGGCGGGAGCCGCGCTCTGCGACGCCGGCTCGGCCGGCTCTGACCAACCGGGCGCGGGCGCAGGGCTCGGTGCGGGATTTGGCGCAAAGCCCGGCGCATGCCCCGGCGCGGCAGGCGACGCTGCCGGCTGCGCCATCGACGACTGCGCGAACGCGCCAAAAGCGCGCAAGGTCGCAAGCGTCGCGCGCTGCACTTCGAGCGCCTGGATCGCCGACTGCAGCATGCTCAGATTCAGCTTCAGCCATTGCTCGACCGCGCGCATGTCGGTGATGCGCTTGTCGAGTTCCTCGACGTTGGTGAGCGGCGCCATCATGTCGGACATCATCGACAGCGAAGGGCTGAGGCCACTGCCCTGCTGCGTACCGGACAACGCGGAGCCGAACGGCGACAGCCGCATCATGCCCCACATGCGATCGAGCATTTCAGCGGGCGGAAACCCCGGGAAGCCGGGAAAGGGCGGCGTGGAGCCAGTCGTGTCGGTCATGCTTGTCGCCTCAATGCTTGAAGATGTCGGGCGCGCGGAGCCGCGCGAGTTGTTTCGATCATACCGTGCGGGGCGGTGGATCAGGGGGCTCGTCCCCGGACGCTCCCCGCCACGGATCGCCCGCGCCGAAATCCGGCGCGCGCCGCTCGCGCAGCGAACTCAGCCCCTCTCGCACGTCTGGCCCCGCAAAGCCCATGAATTCGAGCGCAAGCGACGTATCGAACGCCGGCCCCGCCGTGCGCAGCCAGTTGTTCAGCGCGTACTTGGTCCAGCGGATCGCCGTCTGCGAGCCGTCGGCGAGTTTGCGCGCGACTTCGAACGCCTTGGGCAGCAGATCGTTTTCGTCGACGGCGAGCGACACGAGGCCGATGCGCTCCGCTTCCTCGCCGCTCACCGGCTCACAGAGCATCAGGTAATACTTGGCCTTCGCCATCCCGCACAACAGCGGCCAGACGATCGCCGCATGATCGCCCGCGGCGACGCCAAGACGCGTATGGCCGTCGATGATGCGCGCCGTCTTCGCCGCGATCGAAATATCGGCGAGCAGGCCGGCGACGAGGCCCGCGCCAACCGCGGGGCCGTGCATCGCCGAGACGATCGGCTTGCCGCAATTGATGACGTTGTAGACGAGGTCGCGCGCCTCGCGCCATACCCGCGCGCGTACCTCGAAGTCGTTCGCCATGTCTTCGACGAGTTGCAGGTCGCCGCCCGCCGAAAAGCCCTTGCCTTCGCCGCGAATGATCGCGACGCGCGTGTCGGGATCGCGGTCGATGTCGCGCCAGATCTCGGCGAGTTCGTAGTGCATGCGCGCATTCGCGGTGGCGAGAGCGCTGCGGTTCGCGCCCTCGCCGCTCATCACGATTTCGAGCACGCCATGCGGATGGCGATGCAACTGAAGCGAGCGGTAGTGGGCGTAATAGGCGTCGTTACGGTGAGGTGCGTCGGACATGGTGAGCGATCCATCGGTTGGTGTGGCCCGGTGCTGAGGCGTGCTGCTGTGCTGTACTGCGGTTTCAATGCGGCTGATAAACCCACTTCCCATTGCTGATCTCGACCATCACCCGCGCACGCTGATCGAGCCCAAGATGATCGGTCGCGCTCATGTTGACCACGCCGTTGGTATCCGCGAGACCATGCGTCGTTTCGAGCGCATCGCGCAACGCGCGGCGAAACTGTGGCGTACCCGGCGCGCCCGCCTTCAGCGCGACCGGTATCGCGTGATCGAGCAGCGCGCCCGCATCCCACGTGTACGAGCCGAACGCCGACACGCTGCCGGGCCCGTGTTGCGCCTCGAAGCGCGCGATGTAGTCGAGGGCGAGACGCCTCGCCGGATGATCCGCCGGCAACTGCGCGGCGACGAGCACCGGGCTCGCGGGCAGGAACGTCCCGTTGCAATCGGCGCCGCACACGCGTAGGAAGTCGTTGTTGCCGACGCCGTGATTGTGATAGATCAGCCCTTTGTAGCCGCGCTCGCGCAGCGTCTTCGGCGGCAGCGCCGCGGGCGTGCCGGCCGCGCCGACCACCACCGCATCCGGATGGGTCGCGAGAATCTTGAGCACCTGGCCCGTCACGCTCGGGTCCGTGCGATTGAAGCGCTCGCTCGCCACCATGTCGATGTGATGCAGTTGCGCGAACTTCGCGACTTCCGCATAGAAAGTCTCGCCGAGCGCGTCGGCCTGGCCGATGAACGCGATGGTTTTGACGCCGTGCGCGCTCGCATGCTCGGCAATCGCCGAGGCCATCATCGCGTCGGTCTGCGGGGTCTTGAACACCCAACGGCGTTTCGCGTCGACCGGCTCGATGATTTTCGCGGACGACGCGAGCGAGATCATCGGCGTTTCGCCTTCGGACACCACATCGATCATCGCGAGCGAATTCGGCGTGATCGACGAGCCGATGATCGCGTCGACGTGATTCTCCGAAATCAGCTTCTTGGTGTCCTGCACGGCCTGGGTCGTGTCGGATGCGTCGTCGAGCACGATGTACTCGACGCTCTGCCCGCCGATCTGCCTGGGCAGCAGCGCGACCGTGTCGCGCGCGGGAATGCCGAGCGACGCGGCCGGCCCGGTCAGCGACAGCACGAGACCGATCTTGACCTGCGCGAACGCCGTCAAAGGCAGCGCGCAGACGAGCGCGGCGCACAGCGTCGCGGCACGACGCGCGAAGCGCGCGGGCAACCCGCTTGCGCCGATGTTCGAGCTTGCGCTCACGTTCGCGCGCGCGGACCGCGCACGAACGCGCCGTTTTCCAGCTTCGAGGAAGTCAAATCGCGGCATGCTGTCTCCTCACGTCGGGTTTTCGTTCTGATGTGTTGCCGATGCGTTGCTGCATTCGATCTGCCGGCCGCGCCGGCCGTGCCGGTGCGCCAGTCAGTGTAGCCGCGCGTGAGAGCAGCGGCATCGGGCGAAACCCTTTCGCGGGCAGTGCCGCACAAAAGCGGGCGCGACCGGGTCAGCGCGCTGCCTCATCGAGCGGCGCGATGCTCTGCTCGATCGAACCGAAAATCGACTTGCCCGCTTCGTCGAACATTTCGATCTTCACGACGTCGCCGTACTGCATGAACCCGGTTTGCGGCGCGCCGTGCTCGATCGTTTCGAGGCAGCGTTTCTCGGCGATGCAGCAGTAGCCGCGCTTCGCATCCTTGTTCGACACCGTGCCCGAGCCGACGATCGAGCCGGCACGCAGATTGCGCGTCTTCGCCGCATGAGCGATCAGTTGACCGAAGTGAAACACCATGTCGGTGCCCGCGTCGGGCTGGCCGACCTTTTTGCCGTTCCAGTGGACGATCATCGGCCGATGCACGCGGCCTTCGCGCCAGTGCTCGCCGAGTTCGTCGGGCGTGACCGCGACCGGCGAGAACGAGGTGGCCGGCTTGCTCTGGAAGAAGCCGAAGCCCTTCGCGAGTTCGGCGGGAATCAGATTGCGCAGCGACACGTCGTTGACGAGCGTAATCAGCCGCACGCTGCGCAGGGCCTGCTCGGGCGCCGCGCCCATCGGCACATCGCCGGTGATGACGGCGACTTCCGCCTCGAAGTCGATGCCGAACGCTTCCGACGCGCACAGCACGTCGTCTTTCGGGCCGATGAAGTCGTCGCTGCCGCCCTGGTACATGAGCGGATCGGTCCAGAATTCCGGTGGCATCTCGGCGCCGCGCGCGCGCCGCACGAGTTCGACATGGTTCACGTACGACGAACCGTCGGCCCACTGGAACGCGCGCGGCAGCGGCGCCATGCAGTCTTTCGCGTCGAATGGAAAGCTGTTGCGCGCGCGGCCGAGGTTGAGCGCGTCGTAGAGGTCGTGCAGTTGCGGCGCGTAGAAGGCCCAGTCGTCGAGCACGCGCTGCAGCGTGGGCGCAATCGCGTCGGCGATGGCCGCGGTGTGCAGGTCGCGGGACACGACGATCAGTTGACCGTCGCGCGTGCCGTCCTTCAGCGAGGCAAGTTTCATAGAGCTGTGAACCGTGTGTTAGTGTCGATGGAAGGAATCTATTCTACGATGGTGAATCGGCGCGGCCCAGTTTGCGCGCCGCGCTGCTGTCGGGCGCGCCGTTACACGCGCATTTACCCGATCACCGAACACGCTTCCCGCGCCCCTTGCTCATGTCCGCCAACGCCCGCTCCGGTACGCTTCACAGCCACGCCAGCCACACCTCGCCCGATCCGCTCGACGCCGATCCGGCCGACACCGCCAGCACCGACGACGAAGCCGGCGAGCCCGGCGAGGAAAAACTGCGCTCGGGCATCCAGTCGATCGAAGTCGGCTTCAAACTGCTCGACGTGCTGACCCGCGAACCGCGCGCGATGATGCTGCGCGATCTCGCGCAGCGCGCGGGCATGAGCCCTGCGAAGGCACATCGCTATCTCGTGAGCTTTCTGCGTCTTGGCGTCGTCGCGCAGGACCCGCTGTCGGGCCGCTACGAACTGGGCGGCTTCGCGTTGCAACTGGGGCTCGCGCGGCTTGCGCGCGTCGACGGCGTGAAGCTCGCGCGCATCGCGCTCGCCGAATTGCGCGACCGGCTCGATCTGACCGTGGGCATCGCGGTATGGGGCAACCAGGGGCCGACCATGGTGCACTGGATGGAATCGAGCTATCCGGCCAAGGCCTCGCTGAAACTCGGCGACGTGATGCCGCTGCTCAGTTCAGCGACCGGTCTGCTGTTCGCCGCCTACATGCCGCCGGGCAAAATCGCCGCGATGCTCGAACGCGAGCTGGCCGACTCGCGCCGCTCGTCGTACAGCGGCGCTCCGCGTACGCGCGAAGAGGTCGACAAGGTGCTCGACGACGTGCGGGCACACGAGGCGGCGCGCGTCGAAGGCATGCTGCTGCCGACCATCCACGCGTTCTCCATGCCGGTATTCGATTCGACCGGCGAACTCGCGCTGGGCCTCGTCGCGCTCGGCCATGAAGGCGCGTTCGATATCCGCTGGGGCGGCGAGATCGATACCACCCTGCGCGAATGCGCGCAAAAGCTCTCATACGAACTCGGGTATAGCGCCACGCCGCGCAGCGACAACGGCTGACGCTTCGCCTCACCCATTCGCCCCACACATTCAATCGCCGATGGTTCCAGCTTCCGCCACCCGCCGCTCCGTTCGCATGCCGCCTGAAGGCAATGGGCGGTCACGCGGCGTGCGCGCCTTGCGCTGGATCGCGGTGCTCGCGGCGGTGGCGATTCTGCACTGGATCGGCGCGCAGTGGTTCGAGCGCAATCGCATGGATCTGACTCCGGCCGATCACGAGCATGTGCCGGTGCAGGTTGCGTTGCTGACGCCTGAGCGGGTCGAGCGCCAACCCGAACACCAGCCCGCCGCGCCGCCGCACGCGCCTGCGCCGGCTCCTGCGCACAGGCCTGTGGCGAGTCCGCCGCGCGAACACGTGCTGACCGCGTTGCAGCCTGCCAGGCCAAACACGCCCGCGCAAGCTCCGGCATCGGAAGTGGCTGCGAGCGCACCGGCCGCTGCCGCTGGACCTAATGCCAACGCCAACGTCAATGCCAACGCGAACGCCGCAGCCAGCGCGCCCGCCGCGGCGAGCGCACCGCAAGCCTCGAAGGGCGTGAAGTTTTCGGTGCCGCCGTCCGCCGAACTCGAATACGACACGTTCTACAACGGCGTGCGCAATCAGCCCGGCACGATCCACTGGGCCAGCAATCCACAGAGCTACGAAATGATCGTTTCGGTGCCGCTGCCATTCGTCGGTCCATTCGTGTTTTCGAGCCATGGCAGCATCGATGCGTTCGGTCTCGCGCCCGCGCAGTACAGCGAAAAGCGCGGCCGTCGCGCGGAAGACATTGCGATCTTCAATCGCACCGACAGAAAAATCGCCTTCACGCGCACACCCACGACGTTGCCGCTGCCCGACGGCGCGCAGGATCGCTTCAGCGTGGTGATGCAACTCGCGAGTCTCGTGCGTGGCGACCCTGACGCCTACAAGCCCGGTGTGACGCGGCAGTTTTTTGTCGTCGATAACGATAGTGGTGAGGACTGGCCGATCGAGACGATCGGCGACGAGACGATTCGCGCGGCGCAAGGCTACCTCGCAACACGCCATTTCAAACGCTTGCCCCGTCACGATGGCGACATGCGCCGCATCGACGTGTGGCTCGCGCCGTCGCTCGGCTGGCTGCCTGCGCGCATCCTGCAAACGGAGCCGAATGGCACGCAATTCGAACTCGTGTGGCGCGGCAAGCTTGGGCTCGATGGCGCGTCGCCGAATGGCGACGGCAATGGCGGTGCCGCTCCCGCGACGCCAGGCAACGCGCCCGCTTCGCCTGATAATCCGCCCGGCGGGTCCGGCAACACACCGGCGGCTACGCCAGGCAATGCGCCGACTGCTGCGCCAGCGCCAGGTAACGGTCCGGCGGGTCCGGCGGGTCCGGCGGCCGCCCCGGCAGTTATGCCCGACACCGCGCCCGCCGCCCCTGTCGACCCAACCGCGTCCGAAATCATCAAACCTTGAGCGTTCGAGGGCCAGGGCAAATTCGCCTGTGCAGCCTTGGGCATCCCCAGCTGGCTATTTCTGCAACGATTACACGGTATTACGCTATGACGTGCGCGGTCGCGCACGAAGCGTTCAGCGTGCGCGAACTGTCAGACGTTTTGCGAAGCAGCCCGACGCGCTCAGCCGCGCGCCGCCCGAACGCTTCGCGGCGACCTGCGAGGCTCTGCGCGATTTCGATCTGCGCGGCAGGCACGACACGGTCAGTTGCCCTACACTGACGGTAGCGGGCCGCCACGATACGGGCACGCCGTCTGCTGCCACGCAGGCGAGAGCGGACGCGCTCGAAGGCGCCCGCTCCTAGCCGTTCGATGCCGCGCATCTCGCGCCCATTGAGCAATCCCTCTGATTTGCTGCATTGCTTGAATCGTTTCTGGAGAGGCCGGTCTAACCGTTAGGTTCGGAATTTTTACAAGTGTCAAACCGAACCCACCCCTTGAATTCCATCACACACGCTCCACCTAGGCTGCAGAAAGGGCAGGAGCCCAACGGAAAGAAGGAGTGTCGCCATGCAAATGATTTACAACAGCCCCAACTATTGCGTTGTCGAGTTTCCGCCGCAGGAAGGCCTGATGGCCATGAAGTCGGGTGGCTATGAGATCGTCGACAAGAACATGCAGCGCGAAATCTATATCGACGGTGCGATGGCGGCGCGTTTTCGCGAGCATGTGCAGAAGCTGATCGAAGGCGAGCCCACGCTCGACGAGGTAGACGAATTCCTCGGCCAATTCGACAGCCTCATGCATCAACCCGTGGTTCTTCACTAACCTTATTCACTCATCGCAGGGTGGTTTTGGCTTAACGTTCTGGCGACATACATCGACCGCGCCGTCCGGTTCATCGGCGGCTTTCATCAGGCGGTCGGCAACAATGAAGCGGCCCGGCAGGCTTTTGTCTGCTGGGCCGTTTTTTATGGACTGCTTTGCGTGGGGCTTCGCGGCGGCCGCCCCACGCCGGGCGCATCCGCCCATCAGCGGCTACAATGACAGGTTTCCCGCAAACGCCGGCGCAAGCCCTCGTCCGCCATGAACCAGCCTGCTCAAACCGCCACGCCAGTCCGCTCCGAGCCCACCTACACGCGCGGCGCGGCGCTGCCCGCGCTCCTGAACTCGCGCATCCTGATTCTCGACGGCGCCATGGGCACGATGATCCAGCGCTACAAGCTCGACGAAGCCCGCTATCGCGGCGAGCGCTTCAAGGACTACGAGCGCGACATCAAGGGCAACAACGAACTGCTGTCGATCACGCAGCCGCAGATCATCGCCGAGATTCACGAGCAGTATCTGGCGGCGGGAGCGGACATCATCGAAACGAACACGTTCGGTGCGACCACGGTTGCGCAGGCCGACTACGGCATGGAAGCGCTTGCCATCGAGATGAATCTCGAATCGGCGAAGCTCGCGCGCGCCGCGTGCGACAAATACTCGACACCGGACAAGCCGCGCTTCGTCGCCGGCGCGATCGGACCGACGCCGAAAACCGCGAGCATTTCCCCGGACGTGAACGATCCGGGCGCGCGCAACGTGACCTTCGACGAACTGCACGCGGCCTATTACGAGCAGGCAAAAGCGCTGCTCGACGGTGGCGCGGATCTGTTCCTCGTCGAAACGATCTTCGACACGCTCAACGCCAAGGCCGCGCTCTTCGCGCTCGACGAACTGTTCGAAAACACCGGCGAGCGCCTGCCGATCATGATCTCGGGCACAGTCACGGACGCATCGGGCCGCATCCTGTCGGGCCAGACCGTCGAAGCGTTCTGGAACTCGCTGCGTCACGCGAAGCCGCTCACGTTCGGCCTGAACTGCGCGCTCGGCGCGGCGCTGATGCGCCCGTACATCGCCGAACTCGCGAAGCTCTGCGACACCTATGTGTCGTGCTATCCGAACGCAGGCCTGCCGAATCCGATGAGCGACACCGGCTTCGACGAACTGCCCGCCGATACCTCGGGCCTGCTCAAGGAATTCGCCGAAGCGGGTCTCGTGAATATCGCGGGCGGCTGCTGCGGCACGACGCCCGAGCACATCGCGGCCATCGCGAAGGCGCTCGCCGAACTGAAGCCGCGCAAATGGCCGGCTCACTATCGCGAGGCGGCCTGAACAACGGCCGCCGCGAACCGCTCCAGCCGCACGGCACGATACGAACGGCACGCGACACCCGCACGCCCCACGACGCCCCTTAACGCACGCACCGACTCGCACCCACGCCATGACCGAACACACCATGCGCCTTGCCGGCCTCGAGCCGTTCAACGTCACGTCCGGGACGCTCTTCATCAACGTCGGCGAACGCACCAACGTGACCGGCTCGAAGGCGTTCGCGCGAATGATCCTGAACAATCAGTTCGACGAAGCACTTGCCGTCGCGCGCCAGCAGGTCGAAAACGGCGCACAGGTGATCGACGTGAACATGGACGAGGCGATGCTCGACTCCCAGGCGGCGATGGTGCGCTTCATGAATCTGATCGCCTCGGAGCCGGACATCGCGCGTGTGCCGATCATGATCGACTCGTCGAAATGGGACGTGATCGAAGCGGGTCTGAAATGCGTGCAAGGCAAGGCGATCGTCAACTCGATCTCGCTGAAGGAAGGCAAGGAGCAGTTCGTTCATCACGCGAAGCTGATTCGCCGCTACGGCGCGGCCAGCGTCGTGATGGCCTTCGACGAACAGGGCCAGGCCGACACGTTCGCGCGCAAGACCGAGATCTGCAAACGTTCGTACGACATCCTCGTGAACGAAGTGGGCTTTCCGCCTGAAGACATCGTCTTCGATCCGAACATCTTCGCGGTCGCGACCGGCATCGAGGAGCACAACAACTACGCGGTCGACTTCATCAACGCGACCCGCTGGATCAAGCAGAACCTGCCGTACGCGAAGGTGAGCGGCGGCGTGTCGAACGTGTCGTTCTCGTTCCGCGGCAACGACCCGGTGCGCGAGGCGATCCACACCGTGTTCCTGTATCACGCGATCCAGGCGGGCATGGACATGGGCATCGTCAACGCGGGCCAGCTCGGCGTGTATGCGGACCTCGATCCTGAATTGCGCGAGCGCGTCGAAGACGTGGTGCTGAATCGCCGTGAAGACGGCACCGACCGTCTGCTCGAAATCGCCGACAAGTTCAAGACCGGCGCCGCGAAGAAGGAAGAGAACCTCGAGTGGCGCAACCAGCCGGTCGAAAAGCGTCTCGCGCATGCGCTCGTGCTCGGCATCACGAACTTCATCGTCGAAGACACCGAGGAAGTGCGCGCGAAGATCGCCGCCGCGGGCGGGCGCCCGATCAGCGTGATCGAAGGCCCGCTGATGGACGGCATGAACATCGTCGGCGACCTGTTCGGCCAAGGCAAGATGTTCCTGCCGCAGGTCGTGAAGTCGGCGCGCGTGATGAAACAAGCGGTCGCGCATCTGATCCCGTTCATCGAGGAAGAAAAGCGCCAGCTCGCAGCCGCCGGCGGCGACGTGCGCGCGAAGGGCAAGATCGTCATCGCGACCGTGAAGGGCGACGTGCACGACATCGGCAAGAACATCGTGTCGGTCGTGCTCCAGTGCAATAACTTCGAAGTGGTCAACATGGGCGTGATGGTCCCGTGCAGCGAGATTCTCGCGAAGGCGAAGGTCGAGGGCGCGGACATCATCGGGCTGTCGGGGCTCATCACGCCGAGCCTCGAGGAAATGGCCTACGTCGCTTCGGAAATGCAGCGCGACGACTACTTCCGCGTGAAGAAGATTCCGCTGCTGATCGGCGGCGCGACGACCTCGCGCGTGCACACCGCGGTGAAGATCGCGCCGCATTACGAAGGCCCGGTCGTCTACGTGCCGGACGCGTCGCGCTCGGTGTCCGTCGCGTCGAGCCTCCTGTCCGACGAGGGCGCGGCGAAGTACATCGACGATCTGAACACCGACTACAACCGCATCCGCGACCAGCACGCGAACAGGAAAGCGCAGCCGATGGTCACGCTCGCCGAAGCGCGCGCGAACAAAACGAAAATCGATTGGGCGGGCTACCAGCCGGTCAAGCCGAAGTTCATCGGCCGGCGCGTGTTCAAGAACTTCGATCTGAACGAACTCGCGAACTACATCGACTGGGGGCCGTTCTTCCAGACGTGGGATCTCGCCGGCCCGTATCCAGCGATCCTCAACGACGAGATCGTCGGCGAATCGGCGCGGCGCGTGTTCTCGGACGGCAAGTCGATGCTCGCGCGCCTCATTCAGGGCCGCTGGCTGCAGGCCAATGGCGTGATTGCGCTGCTGCCGGCCAACACCGTGAACGACGACGACATCGAAATCTACAAGGACGAATCGCGTACCGAAGTCGCGCTGACATGGCGCAACCTGCGCCAGCAGAGCGTGCGGCCGGTCGTGGACGGCGTGATGCGGCCGAACCGCTCGCTCGCCGACTTCATCGCGCCGAAGGACTCGGGCGTGGCCGACTACATCGGCATGTTCGCGGTGACAGCAGGGCTCGGCGTCGACGTGAAGGAGCGCCAGTTCGAGAAGGATCACGACGACTACAGCGCGATCATGCTCAAGGCGCTCGCGGACCGCTTCGCCGAAGCGTTTGCCGAGGCGATGCATGCGCGCGTGCGGCGCGACCTGTGGGGCTACGCGAACAGCGAAAACCTCTCCAACGACGAGCTGATCCACGAAAAGTATCGCGGCATTCGTCCGGCGCCAGGCTACCCGGCCTGCCCGGACCACCTTGTCAAGCGCGACATGTTCGACGTGCTGCAAGCGGGCGAAATCGGCATGAGCGTGACCGAATCTCTCGCGATGCTGCCGGCGGCGAGCGTCTCGGGCTTCTATCTCGCGCATCCGGACAGCACCTATTTCTCGGTCGGCAAGATCGGCCCGGATCAGCTCGATGACTACGCGCAACGCATGGCGCTGTCGAAGGCGGACGCCGAACGCGCGTTGGCGCCGTTGCTGTAAGCGGCGGTGCAGGGCGTGGCCGGACGCTCCGCCGCGTGACCCGGCGCGGCGCGCCACCCACTATATCGGCCCCGAAAGGCTGAATATTTGCGCCAGCGGAATTTTCGGCTTTGTAGACTGAGTCGGCTTTCACCCTGTCAGGCGCGACCAGAACGCGCCGGCTCATCGAGGTTGCAACCGTCAACGGAGAAAATCGTATGAAGAAGCTGACGCTGTTATTGACCGCTGTTTCGCTGGCCGCGGGCGCTTCCGTAGCGCTCGCGCAGCCCGCCGCGCCGGGTGGATCGAGCGCGGTCAGCTCGTACTCGGCGCCGACCGAGGCGCACGTGAAGAAGCCGAAGAAGAAGAAAATGAAGAAGGGCGAGTCCGCATCGGCGACCGCGCCGGCGGCAGCCGCGAGCCAATAAGCGGCGCAACGAGCAGCGCGGCCCGCTCGGACCTTTGAATGACGAAGAGCCCGCATCGAGCGGGCTCTTTTTCTTTGCTGCGCTGAACTGCCGAACATCCGCACCGAAGAGCCGCACCGGGGACCATCGCGCCGCGGCGCCCGGCATTCAGCCCCGCCGCGCGGGAATCACAGCCCCCAGACGATATCCGCGTTTTCCTTCTGCGCCGCACGCAGCATGTCGAGGAACGGATATGCGCGCTGCGCGAGTCCCGGCGGAATCTCGTGATGCTCGTGGTCGTCCTCGCCTTCGTGGAAATGGCCGTCGTGCTCGGCGCGCTCCCGCTTGTCGAAGGTGATCGCCGCTTCGAGCTTCTCGATGGCTGAGCCCAGTTCCTCGTGAGTGATAACGCCCCGCTCCCCAAGGCGCTTGCCAACAATGCCGACGAGATACTGAGCGAGATTCTCCAGCATCATCACGTCCGGACTAGCGTGGCACTTGAAAGTAATCAGCATGACTGTTCCCTGTTTCATTATGTCGGGTTGACGCACGAGCGGCCCGAGGGCCGCGCCAGCGCGCACATGACGCGGCTCACCGTGCAGGCGCGGCGGCCACGGCCCCTGTCGGGCATCTCATTGAACATATTAGCACCTGCTAAAATCCGTCTGAACGGAAAAGCGCGCCGCCATGCGCCGCGTGCAGCGAAGCTGCGACGAGCCTACGCAAGTGCACGGCCGGGGGTGGCGAAGTCATGGGCCGCAACGCGCATGCCACGCGAGCGAACTCAACGGCCAGTCGCCGTGCGTTGCCCGCTGCGCCGCATCGCGGGTAACGCTGCGGGTGAAGCACCTGCGGCACCTGCCGGCGCCCGGCATGAGCGCCGCGACGCTCGCCGCAACGCTTTCCATGCTCCCGACACCGGCCACGGCCGGCGCCTCTTTCGCCTTACCGGATTGCCTCACTGGACTTGCAACAAGCATGCTGCCCGCACATAAACAAACTCTCGAAACACTGCTCGCCGAGACGGTGAAGCAGGTCGCGCTCGCCACGCAAGGCGCGAGCGAAGCCGCTTTCGTATCGCCCGGCATCGCGCTCGAGCGCCCGAAAGTCGCCGCGCACGGCGACGTCGCCTGCAACGTCGCGATGCAGCTCGCCAAGCCGCTGCGCGCCAATCCGCGCCAGCTCGCGCAACAGATCGTCGACGCGCTGCTCGCGCATCCACAGGCCAAGGGCCTCGTCGAAACCGCCGAAGTGGCGGGCCCCGGCTTCATCAACCTGCGCCTCACGGCCGCGGCCAAGCAGGGCGTGATCGCCACTGTGCTCGCCGAAAAGAACGCCTACGGCCGCTCGCAGCGCGACGCCGGCAAGCACGTGCTGATCGAGTTCGTGTCGGCCAACCCGACCGGACCGCTGCACGTCGGCCACGGCCGCCAGGCCGCGCTCGGCGACGCGCTCGCCAACGTGCTGGCCTCGCAGGGCTGGGACGTGCACCGCGAGTTCTACTACAACGACGCCGGCGTGCAGATCCACACGCTCGCGCTGTCGACCCAGGCGCGCGCGCGCGGCCTCGCCCCCGGCGACGCAGGCTGGCCCGCGTCGGCCTACAACGGCGAGTACATCGCCGACATCGCGCGGGACTACCTGAACGGCGTCACGGTCGAGGCGAGCGACGGCGCGCCCGTCACCGGCGCGCGCGACGTCGAGGACCTCGAGGCGATTCGCCGCTTCGCGGTCGCGTACCTGCGCCGCGAGCAGGACATGGACCTGCAGGCGTTCGGCGTGAAGTTCGACCAGTACTACCTGGAATCGTCGCTATACACGGAAGGCCGCGTCGAGAAAACCGTGCAGGCGCTGATCGCCGCCGGCAAGACCTACGAGCAGGAAGGCGCGCTGTGGCTGCGCACCACCGACGACGGCGACGACAAAGACCGCGTCATGCGCAAGACCGACGGCACCTACACGTACTTCGTGCCGGACGTCGCCTATCACGTCGCGAAGTGGGAACGCGGCTTCACCAAGGTCATCAACGTGCAGGGCTCGGACCACCACGGCACGATCGCGCGCGTGCGCGCGGGCCTGCAAGGTCTCGGCATCGGCATTCCGAAGGGTTACCCCGACTACATCCTGCACAAGATGGTCACGGTCATGCGCAACGGTGAGGAAGTGAAAATCTCCAAGCGCGCCGGCAGCTACGTGACGGTGCGCGACCTGATCGAATGGTCGGGCGGCGCGACGCCGGGCTCGGAAGCGGCGGTCGATCTGATCGACGAGGAAACGATTCGCCGCGGCCGCGACGCGGTGCGCTTCTTCCTGATCTCGCGCAAGGCGGACACGGAATTCGTGTTCGACATCGACCTCGCGTTGAAACAGAACGACGAGAATCCGGTCCACTACGTGCAGTACGCGCATGCGCGCATCTGCTCGGTGATCGCCGAGTGCAACACGCGCTACGGTCTCGACGAAAGCACGCTCGCGAGCGTCGATCTGGCACCGCTCACGAGCGAGCGCGCCATGGCGCTGCTCAACAAGCTCGCCGAGTTCCCGGACATGCTCCAGCACGCCGCCGACGAACTCGCGCCGCACGCGGTCGCGTTCTATCTGCGCGACCTCGCAGGGGAATTCCACTCGTTCTACAATGACAGAGCCGAGCGTGTGCTGGTCGACGATGCGGCCGAGCGCAATGCACGCGTCGCGCTGCTCGCGGCCACGCGCCAGGTGCTGGCCAACGGTCTCGCGACGATTGGCGTCTCCGCTCCCGTCAAGATGTAACTCCTCCGGCGCAACATGCACGCGGCCGTCGTTATAATCGGCGGCCGTTCCTGGATTCTTTTTGCAGGTGATTCGTACGATGGCAAAACCACGCCGCACAACAAAGCAATCGAAGCAAACCGGGGGCACGTTTCTCGGTATCGTGCTAGGCCTGATCGTCGGCCTGGCGATCGCGGTAGTGGTGGCGCTGTATATCACCCGTGCGCCCACGCCGTTCGTCTCGAAGGTCGCGCCGCCCGCTACGCCTGACAACGGCGCGAGCCAGGCGCAATACGACCCGAACCGTCCGCTGCAAGGCAAGACGCCGGGCCAGCCGGTGCCGCAGGCCGCGCAACCCGCGCCGCCGAACACCGCGCCGGGCCAGACCAATGCGCAAACCCAGTCGGGCATGCTCGAAGAGCCGCAGATCGTCGAAGTGCCGCCGTCGGCCGGCAATGCGAACAACAACGGCACGGCGGTCGCGCCGAAGCCCGCGCAAGACAATGGCACCGGCGGAATCGTCGAGCCGGCCCCGGTGAAGAAGCCGCAGGCATCGAGCGCGCCGGCCACCACCACCGCGGCCAACACGCCCAACGCGAAGCCGGGTTTGCCCGCCGTGCCGTCGCCAGGCGACGCGAACACCGGCTACTTCCTGCAGGTGGGCGCCTACAAGACCGCCGCCGACGCCGAACAGCAGCGCGCGCGCCTCGCGTTCCAGGGCTTCGAATCGAAGGTAACGCAGCGCGACGCGGGCGGCGTGACGTACTACCGCGTGCGCATCGGGCCGTTCTCGAAGTTCGAGGACATGAATTCGAGCCGTCAGCGTCTGTCGGACGCGGGCGTCGACACCGCTGTGATCCGCTTCACCAAACAATAAGCAAACGGTAACGCAGGCGCGCGCGGCCGCCGAACTATCGGCGCGCGGCGCGTGTCACAAGCACGATGGCCGCCCCGCATGACAGCAGCGGTCACGCCGAATCCGAAAAACGGTGACGGGCATTTGCGTGGCGTCACCGTTCTACCGCCTACCTGGGTCAACACAACATGAAAAAACTGCTGAGCATTCTGTTTCTCTCGTTGGGCCTCGTCGCCGCCACGGCGCACGCGTCCCCGACCGCGCCGGTCGCCGGCAAGGACTACACCGTGCTGGCCTCGCCGCAGCCCACCGACGTGCCGGCGGGCAAGATCGAAGTCACCGAGTTCTTCTGGTACGGCTGCCCGCACTGCAACGAATTCAACCCGTTCCTCGAAGCATGGGTGAAGAAGCAGGCTCCGGACGTCGTGTTCCGCCGCGTGCCGGTCGCCTTCCGCGACGACTTCATCCCGCACTCGAAGATGTACCACGCGCTCGACGCGCTCGGCCTCGCCAACGAACTCACGCCGAAGGTCTTCAACGAAATCCACGTCAACAAGGACTATCTGCTGACGCCGGAAGACCAGGTCAAATTCCTCTCGAAGCTCGGCGTCGATCCGAAGAAGTACATGGAAGCGTACAACTCGTTCTCCACGCAAAGCGCGCTGCAGAAGGACAAGAAGCTGCTCGACGACTACAGGATCGACGGCGTGCCGACGCTCGCGGTGCAGGGCAAGTATGAAACCGGTCCGGCCGCGACCAACAGCTTGCCGGGCACGATCCAGGTGCTCGACTACCTGGTCGCACAGGTCCGCGCCAAGAAGATGTAAAAACGAGGCGCCGGAATGACTTCATCGCTGAAGGTTTTCATTACCGGCGCTTCGAGCGGCATCGGCCTCGCGCTCGCCGGCGAATACGCCCGGCGCGGCGCGATTCTCGGCCTCGTTGCCCGCCGCGGCGATGCGCTCGCCGCCTTCCAGCAGTCCCATCCCCAGAACACCGTCTCGATCTACCCCGTCGACGTGCGCGACGCGGAGGCACTCGCCGATGCGGCCGCGCAGTTCATCGCGCAGCACGGCCAGCCCGACATCGTGATCGCCAATGCCGGCATCAGCCGCGGCGCGCTCACCGGTCACGGCGACCTGCGCACGTTCCGCGAAGTGATGGACATCAACTACTTCGGCATGGTCGCGACGTTCGAGCCGTTCGCCGCCGCGATGGCGGCCGCGAGGCACGGCACGCTGGTCGGCATTGCGAGCGTCGCGGGCGTGCGCGGCTTACCGGGCTCGGGCGCGTATAGCGCGTCGAAGTCGGCGGCGCTCAAGTATCTCGAGGCGTTGCGCGTCGAGATGCGGCCGCAGGGCGTCGGCGTCGTGACGATCGCGCCCGGCTATATCCGCACGCCGATGACCGAGCACAACCCGTACTCGATGCCGTTCATCATGGACGCGGACCGGTTCGCGGTGAAAGTCGCGCAGGCGGTCGAACGGCAGACCGCGTTCGCGGTGTTCCCGTGGCAGATGCGCATTGCCGCGATGCTGCTGCACGTGCTGCCGCGCTGGCTCTACGACCGCGTGTTCGAACGCGCGCCGCGCAAGCCGCGCGCCGCCACCGAGTAGACCATGCAGCCCCGCGCGGTCGATGCAGCCGGCGTCGCGCACGACCTCGCAGGCGCCGATGCGCGCATCGTCTCGCTCGTGCCGAGCATCACCGAAACGCTGTTCGCGCTCGGCCTCGAGCGGCAGATCGTCGGGCGCACGGGCTTTTGCGTGCATCCGCATGACAAGGTGCGCGCAGTGAGCAAGGTCGGCGGCACCAAGGCCGTGAAGCTCGATGCGATCCGCGCGCTGCACCCCACTCACCTGATCGTCAACGTCGACGAAAACGAGCGCGACACCGTCGAGCAATTGCGCGCGTTCGTGCCGCACATCGTCGTCACGCATCCGCAAACGCCGCGCGATAACCTCGCGCTCTACGCGCTGCTCGGCGCGATCTTCGGCCGCGAAGAGGACGCGCGGCGTCTCGCCGCCGCGCTCGAAGCGCGCCTGCAGGAAGCCGCTGCTCACAGCTTCGCCGCGCAGAACGTGCTGTACCTGATCTGGCGCGAGCCGTGGATGACGGTCGCGCGCGACACCTACATCGCCGCGATGCTGCGGCTCGTGAGCTGGCGCACGCTGCCCGACGTGCAAGGCGGCATCAAGGGCGCGGCGCGTTATCCCGCGATCGGCTTCGACGACGCGCCGTGGCTCGGCGAGATCGATCGCGTTTTGCTCGCGAGCGAACCGTATCGCTTCACGCCCGCGCATCGCGATGCGCTCGCGCGCGATCCGCGCATGGCCGGCAAGCGCATCGAACTGATCGATGGCGAGATGACCTCGTGGTACGGCGTGCGCGCGATCGACGGCATCGGCTATCTGTTGCGGCAAGCCGCAGCGGCCTGAGCGATAGCGCGCCACATATGAATATGTGGATTAAATTGTTGTCGCTACCCGGTCCCTTCGATAAGCTTTCGCGAAGGCGCGCCGCCAGCAAAGCTTAGGGCCCATACCTGGGATCGCCCCGGTCTGTACGCTGGCGCCGGGAACGTATCACAATCGTGGCGACGCCCGCGCCCATCCCGCGTCGCCGCCATAAGTACAACTCGACACAACCAGACGCACTGCCTGACTGCGCTCGTCACCGGAGATCCTATGCGCTTCAAACTGCTCGCAGCCGCCGTACTGTTCACAGCGCCCGCGCTCGTGCTCGCCAAACCGCTGACCGTCTGCACCGAGTCGAGCCCCGACGGCTTCGACGTGGTGCAATTCAATTCGCTCGTCACGACCAATGCCTCGGCGGACGTGATCTTCAATTCGCTGGTCTCGTTCGACGAAACCGCGAAGAAGGTCGTGCCGGCACTTGCGGACAAGTGGGAAGTGAGCCCCGACGGCCTCACCTACACGTTCCACCTGCGCCCGAACGTGCAGTTCCAGACCACCGACTACTTCAAGCCCACGCGCGCGCTGAACGCCGACGACGTCGTCTTCACGTTCGACCGCATGCTCGACGACAGTAATCCGTGGCACAAAGTGGCGGGCGCGAGCGGCTTCCCGCATGCGCAGTCGATGGGCCTGCCGAAGCTCATCAAGTCGGTCAGCAAGGTCGACGACAACACCGTCAAGTTCGAACTCAACGCGCCCGATGCGACCTTCGTGTCGATCCTGACGATGGGCTTCGCGTCGATCTATTCGGCCGAATACGCGGACCAGTTGCACAAGGCGGGGCACGAGGTCGACCTGAACGCGAAGCCGATCGGCACCGGCCCGTTCGTGCTGAAGAGCTACACGAAAGACGCGGTGATCCGCTATGACGTGAACCCGACCTACTGGGGGCCGAAGCCGAAGATCGATCGCCTGATCTACGCGATCACGCCGGATGCGACCGTGCGCGCGCAGAAAGTGAAGGCGGGCGAATGCCAGATCGCACTGTCGCCGAAACCGCAGGATCTCGCCGACGCGAAGAAGGACAAGTCCCTCGCGATCGTCGAAACGCCCGCGTTCATGACGGCCTTCGTCGCGCTGAACACGCAGAGGAAGCCGCTCGACAACCAGAAGGTGCGCGCCGCGCTGAACATGGCGTTCGACCGCACCACGTATCTGAAGACCGTGTTCGACAACACCGCGACGCCGGCCGTGAATCCGTATCCGCCGAACACGTGGAGCTACAACCACTCGATCAAGGGCTGGCCGTACGATCCGGCGAAGGCGAAGAAGCTGCTCGCCGAAGCGGGCTATCCGAACGGTTTCGAAACGACGATCTGGGTGCGTCCGAATGGCAGCGTGCTGAATCCGAATCCGAAGGCCGGCGCTGAGTTGCTGCAGGCCGACTTCGCGAAGATCGGCGTGAAGGCGGACGTGAAGGTGATCGAATGGGGCGAACTCATCAAGCAGGCGAAGCAGGGCCAGCATGATTCGCTGTTCATGGGCTGGGCAGGTGATAACGGTGATCCGGACAACTATCTGTCGCCGCTCTTCAGTTGCAACGCGGTGAAGTCGGGCATCAACTTCGCACGCTTCTGCGATCAGGATCTCGACAAGCTGATCGCCGACGGAAAGGCCACCTCCGATATCGCCAAACGCACGAAAGCGTATGAAGCGGCACAGCAGATCATCCACGACGAGGCGCTGTGGATTCCGCTCGGTTATCCGACCGCCGCTGCGATCACACGTACGAACGTGAGCGGGTATCACGTGAGTCCGTTTGGACGGCAGAATTTTGGAGCGGTGTCGGTGCAGTAATGCTGCTGCGCTGAGCCTGAAAGCAGGACGAGGAAAGCCGGCCTTGAGGGGTCGGCTTTTTTATGTTCCGCGTCTCAGGTTGATAGCACTCGTTCTACTTCGGGGCACCGCTATAACACTGCGCAACTTTTGTCCGACGAAATCTCGCGCCTTTGCCCGTCAGACCCTCTCCTCATGTCATTGTTCTTCAAATAGAAGGCTGATAATCGCATGCAAAGTAGCGGTCACGATTTGACAGAGAGAACCTGTTATGGAAATTCAGACACCACCGAGAACGGGTTTCGAACAGTGAGCAGGACGGCATCAACAAGCTGGCGAAACATCTCCCCCACATTGATAGCACAGCGCTACAACGGAGGTGGCGACCCCAACTACGCCAGGAAACTTGATTACGCTTTGTCGTTGGTACGCAAAGGAAAAGCAGCCCTATGCGCGCAATAAAGCGGATCTGTTTTGGCTTGGCAGCCTGCTTGCCAGCAATGGCCCTTGCGGCCTCAACCGCTCCCGCCGCGGGCGAGCGTGCTCTGCGGGAGGAATGCAGCGCATTCTCGCAAGCGGGAATGCGGGACTGTCTGGCAGAAAAGGCCGAGAACAGTCAGAAGGCCCTCAGGCAAGCCGAAGAGAAGATGGCTGACACCCTCTCCAAATGGGATGAAGACAACAGGTACGTCGGCGAGGCCAAGAAAAAACTCGTCGCATCGAACAAGAAATTTGCCGAGTACCGCGAGACTCAATGCGAACTCTCGGCTTCGCTAAGTGGTGGCGGAGCCGGCAATGCGCACGAAGTGCGCCGTTTGGCTTGCGTTTCTGAACTCAACAACAGGCGAGCCAAGCAGCTACGCGACGCTGCATCTGACTTGCCGTTGAAGTAGTTCGTATGAGCCCACCCAGCATCGTTGCGCCGCTCAGTGCCTTCGCATAGCGCAGATCGATTCGGCCACGCCTTTGCGCCAACAGCCAACCATGCCGAGCTATTCAAAAAGCCCGCCATACGCAACCGGGCTGTTCTATCGGCGCATCGAACCAGAACCTGGTCAAACGGCCGAAATCAGGCCACCGTAAAACGGATCACACCATCCGCATCCTGCGTGCGCTTCAAGTCCCCCGCACGCCACAACAGATGCAAATGCGCGAGCGCCTCACCCAGCGCGAACGTCATCTGATGAATGTCGAGCTGGCGCTTGAACATCAGCGGCACGATGTCGGCGGCGCTGCGCGGTTTCTCCGCGCACGCTTCGAGCACTTCGGCAAGACGCGCGTCGTGATGCTCGCGCAACTGCCGAATGCGCGTGCGCACGCCGCGAAACGGCTTGCCGTGCGACGGCAGCACGAGCGTGTCCTCGGGCATCGTCTCATAGCGGCCGAGCGATTCCAGATACAACGCGAGCGGCGAGCCTTCCGGCTCGATATCGAACACCGACACGTTGGTCGAAATGCGCGGCAGCACCATGTCGCCGGAAATCAGCGTGCCGGTCTGTGCGCAATACAGCGCGCAGTGCTCGGGCGAATGACCGAAGCCCGTCACGACACGCCAGGTCCGACCGCCGATCGTCACCTCCTCGGCTTCACTCAGACGCCGGTACTGCCCTGGAATCGCCGGCACGAGGCTGCTGTAATAGCTCTTGCGATTGCGCAGCTTCTCGAGCGATTCGTCGTCGTTCAGGCCATGCCGCGCGAAGTGCCGCGCGGCGGCCTCGCCACCCGCGTTCGAACCGTCGCCGGTCGCCATCACGCGCGCCTGCATGTATTCGCCGAGCGTCATCCATAGCCGCGCGTCCCAGCGCTTCTTCTCGCCACCGCCGCACACCCAGTGCGCGAGGCCGATGTGATCCGGATGGCAATGCGTGACGATCACGCGCAGCACCGGCAAGCCGTCGAGCACCGAGTCGAACACGCTCTCCCAGTTCTGCTTGATCGTGTCCGACGTGATGCCGCAATCGACCACGGTCCAGCCCTGCTCCCCGTCGATTTCATCGCGCAGCAGCCACAGGTTGATATGGTCGAGCGCGAACGGCAGCGGCATGCGCAGCCACAGCACGCCGGGCGCGACTTCCATCGTGCGGCCCGCTTCGGGCATGGTGTCGTTGAATGGGTATTGGAGTTGATGTTCGAGTGCATTCATGGGGACTGTCTTCCTCCGTCGGCCATCCGGCATGGCGAGGTATGCGATGCCGGTCAGCCTGGTTGTGGTTGCTTTCCGCTCAGGTTGACGATAACGTAAACGTCGATTCTATCGTTCAATCCGGTTTTCTGCCCGGCTACGAGATACCCCGATGAACACGCAATACACCATCACCGAGCTCGCGCGGGAATTCGACGTCACGCCACGTGCGATCCGCTTCTACGAGGATCAGGGTTTACTCTCGCCGAGCCGCGAAGGATCGGGCGGCTTGCGGCGCGTTTATTCGGGTCGCGACCGAACGCGTCTGAAACTCACGCTGCGCGGCAAGCGGCTTGGCTTCACACTGTCGGAAATTCGCGATCTGCTCGACGTGTACGAATCGCCGACCGACACCGTGCCGCAACTGCACGCGTTTATCGCAACGGTTACGCGTCACCGCGAAGTGCTCGAACGTCAACGCGAAGATCTCGACGCGACGCTCGAAGACCTCGCGCAATACGAAGCGCAGGCGCGCGCGCTGCTCGAGAGCGGCCAGCGCGACGCGAAGCCTGCCTGAGTTTGCCCGACCCTGACCGGCGTTTCCGGAGCACGCGCCTCATGAATCACTTCCCCAAACTGTTGTCGTCGCAAATCGGTTTCGACGTCGCGCAGACCATGCTCGAAGGGTTCGACCGCCACTACCGGATCTTTCGCGACGCCGCGATTCACGCGAAAACGCTCTTCGAAGCCGCCGACTGGCACGGTTTGCAAAGGCTTGCGCGCGATCGCATCACGTCCTACGACGATCGCGTGCGGGAATGCGTGGAGCGGCTCGAAGACGAATACGACGCGGAGAACATCGACAGTGAAGTGTGGCAGCAGATCAAGCTGCACTACATCGGCCTGCTCACCACGCACCGGCAGCCCGAATGCGCGGAAACGTTTTTCAATTCGGTGTGCTGCAAGATTCTGCATCGCTCGTATTTCAACAACGATTTCATTTTCGTGCGCCCGGCCATCTCGACCGAATACATCGAGAACGACGAGCCGGCCGCGAAGCCGACCTACCGCGCGTACTACCCCGGCAAGGACGGACTCGCCGCGACGCTCGAGCGCATCGTCACGAACTTCCAGATGGAGCCGCCGTTCGAGGACCTGACGCGCGACGTCGGCTGCGTGATGCAGTCGATTCACGACGCGTTCGGTGTCTTCGACGAAGCGCCGAACTTCCAGATTCACGTGCTCTCGTCGCTGTTCTATCGCAACAAATCGGCGTATATCGTCGGGCGCATCATCAACGGCGACGCGCTGCTGCCGTTCGCGGTGCCGCTGCGTCACGTGAGGCCGGGCGTGCTCGCGCTCGACACGGTGCTGCTGCGGCGCGAGCAGTTGCTCATCATCTTCAGCTTCTCGCATTCGTATTTTCTCGTCGACATGGAAGTGCCCTCGGCGTACGTCGAATTTCTTTGCACGATCATGCCTGGCAAGCCGAAGGCGGAAATCTACACGTCGCTCGGCTTGCAGAAGCAGGGCAAGAATCTGTTCTATCGCGACCTGCTGCATCACCTGTCGCATTCGAGCGATCGCTTCACCATCGCGCCCGGCATCAAGGGGCTCGTGATGCTCGTGTTCACGCTGCCGTCGTTCCCGTACGTCTTCAAGCTCATCAAGGACAACTTCCCGCCGCCGAAAGAAACCACGCGCGCTCAGATCCAGGAGAAGTATCAGCTCGTGAAGCGCCACGACCGCCTCGGACGCATGGCCGACACGCTCGAATATTCGAGCGTCGCGCTGCCGCTCTCGCGGCTCGACGAAACGCTGTTGCGCGAACTCGAAAAGGAAGTGCCGTCGCTCATTGAATACGACGGCGGGAACCTCGTGATTCGCCATATGTACATCGAGCGGCGCATGGTGCCGTTGAATCTGTTCCTGCAGAACGGCAACGACGACGACGTCGAGCACGGCATCAAGGAATACGGCAATGCGGTGAAGGAACTGATCCAGGCGAACATCTTCCCCGGCGACATGCTGTACAAGAACTTCGGCGTCACACGTCATGGCCGCGTGGTGTTCTACGACTACGACGAGATCGAATACCTGACCGATTGCAACGTGCGTGCGGTGCCGCCGCCGCGCAACGAGGAAGACGAAATGTCGGACGAGCCGTGGTATGCGGTCGGTCCGCACGACATTTTCCCGGAGACGTACGGCACGTTCCTGCTCGGCGATCCGCGCGTGCGCCGCTCGTTCATGCAGCACCACGCGGACTTCTTCGACCCGGCGTTGTGGCAGGAGCACAAGGATCATCTGTTAAAGGGCGAGTTGCCCGATTTTTTCCCGTACGACCAGAGCGTGCGCTTTTGCGTGCGCTATCCGGAGCGTTTTATCGAGGCGCCCGATGCGCAAGCGGATGAACCCGACGTGCGCGTCGCCTGATGGATCGCAGCAGGGATCGCGTCAGGGATCGCATCAGGACTCGCATGAGAAAACGCGCGGCGGCAGCCATCAAAGGAATGACGTCGAGGGTATGACCAAGGAGCTGAAACATGAGTGACGCAAACAGCAGTGGGAATCACGCGGATCCGGTTGTCATCGTCAGCGCTGCGCGCACGCCGATGGCGGGATTTCAGGGCGACTTCGCGGCGCTGAGCGCGCCGCAATTGGGCGCGGCCGCGATCGAAGCCGCGGTGCGACGCGCGGGCCTCGAGCCCGAACAGATCGACGAAGTGGTGATGGGCTGCGTGCTGCCCGCCGGCCTCGGCCAGGCGCCCGCGCGCCAGGCCGCGCTCGGTGCGGGTCTGCCGCTTGCCACCGGCAGCACGACCGTCAACAAGATGTGCGGCTCCGGCATGCGCGCGGCGATGTTCGCGCACGACATGCTGGCCGCGGGCTCGGTCGACGTAATCGTCGCGGGCGGCATGGAAAGCATGACGAACGCACCGTATCTGCTGCCGAAAGCGCGCGGCGGCATGCGCATGGGCCACGGCCAGGTGCTCGACCACATGTTCTACGACGGCCTCGAAGACGCCTACGAAAAAGGCCGTCTGATGGGCTCGTTCGCCGAGGAATGCGCGGCGTCGTTCGATTTCACGCGCGCGGCACAAGACGCGTTCGCGGTCGAATCGCTGAACCGCGCGAAACGCGCGAACGAGGACGGTTCGTTCGAATGGGAAATCGCGCCGGTCAAGGTGGCGGGCCGCAAGGGCGACGTCACGATCACGCGCGACGAGCAGCCGTTCAAGGCCAACCTCGAGAAGATTCCGACACTCAAGCCCGCGTTCAGCAAGACCGGCACCGTGACGGCGGCGAACTCGTCGTCGATATCGGACGGCGCCGCCGCGCTCGTGATGATGCGCGAATCGACCGCGAAGCGGCTCGGCGTCACGCCGCTCGCGCGCGTGGTGGGTCATTCGACGTTCGCGCAGGAACCGGCGAAGTTCACCACCGCGCCGGTCGGCGCGATCCGCAAGCTGTTCGCGAAGAACGGCTGGCGCGCCGGTGACGTCGATCTCTACGAGATCAACGAAGCGTTCGCGGTCGTCACGATGGCGGCGATGAAGGAGCACGGCCTGCCGCACGACAAGGTCAACGTGAACGGCGGCGCGTGCGCGCTCGGCCATCCGATCGGCGCCTCCGGCGCGCGGATTCTCGTCACGCTGATCGGCGCGCTCAGAAAGCGCGGCGGCAAGCGTGGTGTCGCGACGCTGTGCATCGGCGGCGGCGAAGCGACCGCGATGGGCATCGAACTCGTTTGATGCCCGATTGACGCACGCCCGGCGCGCGACGTTCGCCATGTCATACGTGCGAGCCCGCAGCGCCGGCAACCTTTGAGGAATGCGATGAAAACAGTGTTGATCGTCGGTGCGTCGCGCGGCATCGGCCAGGAATTCGTACGGCAGTACAGGAAGAGCGGCTGGCGCGTGCTCGCCACCGCGCGCGACGGCGCCGCGCTCGACGCGCTCAACGCACTCGGCGCCGAAACCTTCGCGCTCGACGTAACCGTGCCCGAAGAAATCGCCGCGCTCGGCTGGAAGCTCGACGGCGAACGGCTCGATGCGGCGATCTTCGTCTCGGGCGTGTACGGCCCGCGCACCGAAGGCGTCGAAACGGTCACCGCCGAGGACTTCGATCACGTGATGCACACCAACGTGCTCGGTCCGATGCAACTGATGCCGATCGTGCTGCCGCTCGTCGAGGACGCGAACGGCGTGCTCGCAGTGATCTCGAGCCACATGGGCAGCATCGCCGATGCGACCGGCACGACCGGCTGGCTCTATCGCGCGAGCAAGGCGGCGTTGAACGACGTGCTCAAGCTCACGTCGATCGAAGCGCGGCGGGCGACCTGCGTGTCGCTGCATCCGGGCTGGGTGCGCACCGACATGGGCGGCGCGCAGGCGGCCATCGATCCCGCGCGCAGCGTCGCGGGCATGCGTGACGTGCTCGCGCAGGCAGCGGCCGCGCGCGACGCGTTCCATGGCCGCTTCTATCAATACGACGGCACGCAGCTCGACTGGTAAGGAGACGTACTCATGGTGCTCGATCAGGATCACCTGATGGTGCGCGACGCGCTGCGCACCTTCGTGCGCGAAGCGATCACGCCGTACGCGGCCGCATGGGACCGCGAGCGCACTTTTCCACGCGACGTGCACCAGCAGCTCGCCGAACTCGGCGCTTATGGCGTGCTCGTGCCGGAAACGTATGGCGGCGCGGGCATGGACGCGCTCGCGCTCGCGTTGATCCTCGAGGAAATCGCAGCTGGCGACGGCGGCACGTCGACCGCGATCTCGGTGAACAACTGCCCTGTGTGCAGCATCCTCCTGGCTTACGGCAACGACGCGCAGAAACGCGACTGGCTCACGCCACTCGCGCGCGGCGAGATGCTCGGCGCGTTCTGCCTGACCGAACCGCAGGCGGGCTCCGATGCGTCGGCGCTGCGCACCACCGCGACGCGCGACGGCGACACGTATGTGCTGAACGGCGTGAAGCAGTTCATCACGAGCGGCAAGAACGGCCAGGTCGCGATCGTGATGGCCGTCACCGACAAAGCCGCGGGCAAACGCGGCATCAGCGCGTTCATCGTGCCGACCGGCACACCGGGCTACGTGGTCGCGCGCGTCGAGGAGAAGCTCGGCCAGCATTCGTCGGATACCGCGCAGATCGTGTTCGAAGACTGCCGCGTACCGGCCGCGAACCTGATCGGCGCCGAAGGCGAAGGCTACCGGATTGCACTCTCGGGACTCGAAGGCGGACGCATCGGCATCGCGGCGCAAAGCGTCGGCATGGCGCGCGCCGCGTTCGAGGCGGCCTTGGGCTACGCAAAGGAACGCGAGAGCTTCGGCTCGCCGCTTTTTTCGCACCAGGCGGTGCAATTCCGTCTCGCCGAGATGGCGACGCAACTCGAAGCCGCGCGTCAACTGATCTGGCATGCGGCGTCGTTGAAGGATGCCGGCTTGCCGTGCCTGACCGAAGCCGCGATGGCGAAGCTCTTCGCATCCGAAGCCGCCGAGCGCATCTGTTCCGCGGCCTTGCAGATTCACGGCGGCTACGGGTATCTGAGCGACTTTCCAGTCGAGCGGATTTATCGCGACGTGCGCGTCTGCCAGATATACGAAGGCACGAGCGACATCCAGAAGATCCTGATCGCTCGCGCGCTCAACTGAAATTTCGATGAATAAGCCATTGTTGTCGCAGCAACGACCCGCCGACTGTCCGTGCGGCGGCGCCACCTCCGAACCGCGCAGCGGCGCCGCCGCCAAAGCGCCGCGCTTCGCGCAATGTTGCGGACGCTACATAGACGGCGGCGAAGCGGCGCCGCGCGCGCTCGAACTGATGCGTTCGCGCTATAGCGCCTACGTGCTCGGCTTGAGCGACTATCTGCGCGCCACGTGGGATGCGCGCACCTGCCCCGCCGATCTCGACGCGGACCCCGCCGCGCCCGGCGCGCCGCGTTGGCTTGGACTACAGATCAAGTCGTTTGCCGAAAGCGACGCCGATCACGCGACGGTCGAATTCATCGCCCGCTACAAAGTGGGCGGCCGGGCGCATCGGCTGCACGAATTGAGCCGCTTCGTGCGCGGTGAGGATGGCCGCTGGCGCTATGTCGACGGCGACGTCAGCGAATAAGCGCCGCAATCGTCGCAACCACCGCAAGCCTGTCGCACACCGAACCTTTCCCCTCTCTTTCACAAGCTGACGGCGCGATTAGTGCCACCTCACATAAGGCCCTCATTACAGGGCCTTTTCTTCGTGTTGGCCTCGCACCACAGCACGCACGCGACCATTGTTCGCCGCTTGCCGCCACGCATCGCAGAGGCCCGTTAGCTTTGGCCTTGCGAGCCTTGTCACGGGTACAGCAATTTTTTCGGCCCGGGTTCTCCTTGATTGCACAAAACAAAATTGTCGTGCCAGGATGAGTCCGTAGTTTCATGACGTCACTTTGCGAGAGCAGGTCATACCGGCTCCGCGAAATGCGCAGGAAACCGTGCCGGCCGCTACATCGATGCGAGCCGCGGCGGTTCCGAAGTGCAGGAAGTGACGCTCATCATCGGCGCGTGGGGTCGCGTCGGCCGTTGGGTTCATCCCGTGCGATCTCGATCAGCGTACGTTGCGCGCAAAGCGCACAACGTACGCGAGTGAATCTGTTTGTCGAAAATGCGGACGAAAGGAAGCCGTCAGCAACCACTTTCGACAGACAGGCAGCACGGAGTTCAGGGCAAGTCTTTCAGGCAGGTGCGTCAATGGTGTTGAGCAAGGTTCTGAAGAAGTGTGCGGCGATCTGCGCCGCGTCGACTTGCGCTGTCGCGATCGCACACGCCGATCCGCTCTCCTACGCGTCTACCGCAAACCCGAGCGCTACACCGCTCACCGCGCCGGTCACCGATACTCAGGCCGGGCCGCTCACGCGCGCACGCGTGCCGCGCATCACGCTCGACGACGACGTCTACCTGCCCACCGCGCACCTGAACGAACAGATCATCCGCGTGCCGGTCGACGCCGCCGGTACGGTCACGCTCGAAACGACGATCTACAAACCGGACGGCCCCGGTCCGTTCCCGATGATCGTGTTCAACCACGGCAAGATTCCCGGCGACCCGCGCACCCAGGAACGCAGCGACCCGCTGCCGTTCGCGCGCGAGTTCGTGCGCCGCGGCTACGTGGTGGTCGCGCCGAACCGCCAAGGCTTCGGCCATTCGGATGGCGTGTACCAACAGGACGGTTGCGACGTCGAACTCAACGGCCTTGGCCAGGCGAGCGACGTCGCGGCCACGATCAATTACATGTCGAAGCAACCTTACGTCGACGCAACGCATATCGCGGTGGCCGGCACCTCGCACGGCGGTCTCGCGACGATCGCCTACGGTACCGAAGCGGCGTCGGGCGTGCGGGCGCTCATCAACTTCTCGGGCGGCCTGCGCCAGGACGCCTGCACCGACTGGCAGGGCAACCTGACGCGCGCATTCGGCGCATATGGCGAGAAGACCAAAGTGCCGTCGCTGTGGCTGTACGGCGACAACGATTCGGTCTGGAGCGCGCCGCTCGTGGCAGACATGTACGCCGCCTACGACGCGCACGGCGCGAGCGCGAAGATGGTCGATTTCGGCAACTACAAGAACGACGCGCATCGGCTGGTCGGCGACCGCGACGGCGTGCACGTGTGGTGGCCGGCCGTCGAGTCGTTCCTCGCGCGCGCCGGCATGCCGACGGCCGTGCAGTATCGAGTGGCCGACCCTACCGCGCCGAAGGCCACCGGCTTTGCCGCGCTCAATGCAGTAGATGCCGTGCCGTATCTCGACGAAGCGGGCCGCAACGGTTATCGCAACTTCCTGCATCAATATCCGAGCCGCGCGTTTGCCGTGTCGGATTCGGGCGCGTGGTCGTGGGCCGAAGGCGGCGACGATCCGATGTCGGTGGCGGTCACCAATTGTCAGAAACAGAGTTCCGATCCTTGCCGTCTGTATGCGGTGGACAACTCAGTGGTCTGGGGCAGCCAGTCTTCGCAGACGGCCGATGCGAACGGCACGTCTCACTCTGGCGATGCCGATGGACAGCGTGCTATCGCGAGCCGCGAGTAAAGCGAAGCGCGCAGGAATCGTGAATCAAGCCCGGTTCTAACGGGCTGCAAGCCTGCCGTATCGGCAGGCTTTTTATTGTGCGCTGAGCATGTCCCAACATGACTCGGGTGCGAGTCCCTTGCATTGCTCGCCAGACATTTCGTGTACCCGCTGAGCCCGGAAGCCAGCGGGTTTTTTGTTAACCGTGAATCAGCGCCTGAATCAGCACGTGAGCGATCGAGTGAACGAACGTTCGCGCCGCGCGTGCCCCAAAAAGCCCGCTTGCCTCACATTTGCGCCAGTAACCGCCAACTATTTTGACGTCGCCATCTCCGTCGATCGGCGAGCTTCGATTCCGAAGTCGTCCTAGCTGCGTCGAACAGCGCCAAACCCCGGCGCCGCAAGGAAAAATGCACATTTCGCCCCTG
The DNA here is from genome assembly GCF_900177725.1 of Paraburkholderia susongensis. GTDB lineage: Bacteria > Pseudomonadota > Gammaproteobacteria > Burkholderiales > Burkholderiaceae > Paraburkholderia > Paraburkholderia susongensis. Next base: position 176,403 of record NZ_FXAT01000003.1, read on the forward strand.
CTGCGCGCCGCTCAATAAACCGCTAATCTCGACTCCGCGCATTCGCCTGGGCTCTTGCGCCGCCACCTGAAAAAGCTTGCGGCACATCGCAAAAGACCTTCGAAAACGACCTTTAAAAAGGGCTCAAAAAGAAGCCTCGCGCGTGAGTGGCAAAAAAGCACCCTGGAGTACCTCTTTGGAAAAATCAGCAGCACATTCCGTCGCACCCTCAATGGCGGCCTCGATCGCACCAGCGGTCGCCCCTGAAGACTGGGTCGCCCGCAGCCTGCGCGCGGTGTGGCACCCATGCACGCAGATGAAGCACCACGAGCGCCTGCCGCTCGTGCCTGTCGCGCGTGGTCAGGGCGCGTGGCTCTACGATCGCGCGGGCCATCGGTATCTGGACGCGATCAGCTCGTGGTGGGTCAATCTGTTCGGTCATGCGAACCCGCGCATCAATGCGGCGCTGAAAGACCAACTCGATACGCTCGAACACGCGATGCTCGCCGGCTGCACGCACGAGCCTGCGGTCGAACTCGCCGAACGCCTCGCCGCGCTGACCGGCAACACGCTCGGCCACGCGTTCTTCGCCTCGGATGGCGCGTCCGCGATCGAGATCGCGCTGAAGATGAGCTTCCACACCTGGCACAACCGTGGTTTCGCCGACAAGCAGGAATTCGTCTGCATCGCTAACAGTTACCACGGCGAGACGATCGGCGCGCTCGGCGTGACCGACGTCGCGCTGTTCAAGGACGCGTACGATCCGTTGATCCGCCACGCGCACGTCGTCGCATCGCCCGACGCACGGCTCACGCAAGCCGGCGAAACCGCCGCCGACGTCGCGCGCCGCGCGCTCGAACACGTGCGCTCGCTGTTCGACGCGCGCGCGAGCCGCATAGCCGCGCTAATCGTCGAGCCGCTCGTGCAATGCGCGGCCGGCATGGCGATGCACGACGCGTCGTATATCGCGGGCCTGCGCGCGCTGTGCGACGAATACGGCGTGCATCTGATCGCCGATGAAATCGCGGTCGGCTGCGCACGCACCGGCACCTTCTTCGCATGCGAACAGGCGAGCGTGTGGCCGGACTTCCTGTGCCTGTCGAAAGGCATCAGCGGCGGTTATCTGCCGCTGTCGATCGTGCTGTCGCGCGACGACATCTTCGCGGCCTTCTATCACGACGACACCGCGCGCGGCTTCCTGCATTCGCACTCGTACACCGGCAATCCGCTCGCGTGCCGCGCCGCGCTCGCGACGCTCGACCTGTTCGCCAGCGACGACGTGCTCACCGCGAACGCGCGCAAATCCGCAACGCTGAAAGCCGCGCTCGCGCCGCTCGCCGATCATGCGCAGGTGCGCAATCTGCGTCAGTGCGGCACGATCTTCGCGTTCGATGCGCTCATCGACGATCCTCAGCAGGCCAGAACGTTTTCGCGCCGCTTCTTCGAAAACGCGTTGCAGCGTGAGTTGCTGCTGCGCCCGATCGGCACCACGGTGTACCTGATGCCGCCTTATATCCTCGACGACGAAGAACTCGCGCTGCTCGCCGCACGCACGCGCGAGACCTTCGACGCCACACTCGCGGAGGCCCGCTGATGCATCTGCTCGACACACTCGCCGAAGGGCTCAAGGACATCGATGCGCGCGGGCTGCGCCGCCGCCGCCGCACCGCCGACACGCCCTGCGCCGCGCACATGAGCGTCGACGGCCGCGACATCATCGGCTTCGCGAGCAACGACTATCTCGGTCTCGCCGCGCATCCGCAACTGATCGAGGCGATCGCCGAAGGCGCGCGCCGTTATGGCGCGGGCAGCGGCGGCTCGCATCTGCTCGGCGGCCATTCGCGCGCGCATGCGCAACTCGAAGACGATCTCGCGCAGTTCGCGGGCGGTTTCGTCGACGATCCGCGCGCGCTCTATTTCAGCACCGGCTATATGGCGAATCTCGCGACGCTGACCGCGCTCGCGGGCCGCGGCACGACGCTCTTCTCCGATGCGCTCAATCACGCGTCGCTGATCGACGGCGCGCGCCTCTCACGCGCTGATGTGCAGATCTATCCGCACTGCGACATGGACGCGTTGAGCGCGATGCTCGAAGCGTCGGACGCGAACGTCAAGGTGATCGTCTCCGATACGGTGTTCAGCATGGACGGCGATGTCGCGCCGCTACCGCGTCTGCTCGAACTCGCCGAGCGGCATGGCGCATGGCTCATCGTCGACGATGCGCACGGCTTCGGCGTGCTCGGCCCGCAAGGGCGCGGCGCCATCGCACAAGCCGCGCTGCGCTCGCCGCATCTGATTTCGATCGGTACGCTCGGCAAGGCGGCGGGCGTGTCGGGCGCGTTCGTCGCCGCGCATGCGACCGTGATCGAATGGCTCGTGCAGCGCGCACGTCCGTACATCTTCACGACCGCGTCGGTGCCGGCGGCCGCGCATGCGGTGTCGGCGAGTCTGCGCATCATCGGTGGCGCGGAAGGCGACGCGCGCCGTGCGCATCTTCAGCAGCTGATCGAGCGCACGCGCGCGATGCTCAAGCGCACGCCGTGGCTGCCGGTCGATTCGCACACCGCGGTGCAGCCGCTCATCATCGGCGCGAACGAGGCGACGCTCGACATCGCCGCGTCGCTCGACCGCGCGGGTTTGTGGGTGCCCGCCATTCGTCCGCCGACGGTGCCGGCCGGCACGTCGCGCCTGCGCATCTCGCTCTCCGCCGCGCACTCGCACGGGGATCTCGACCGGCTCGAAGCGGGCCTGCAACAACTCGGCGTGCGCGCCGCATGAGCAGCCGCATGAGTCCCATCACGTACGCAGACGACGCGCTCTCGCTGTTCGTCACCGGCACCGATACGGAAATCGGCAAGACGTTCGTGTCGTCGGCGCTATTGCGCGGCTTCGCGCGCGAGGGTCTGCAAGCGGCTGCGATGAAGCCGATCGCCGCAGGCGCCGCCGAAGTGAATGGCGTGCTGCACAACGAAGACGCGGATCAACTCGACGCCGCGTCGAGCGTGCTGCTGCCGCCGGCGCTGCGCACACCGTATCTGCTGAAAGAGCCGGCCGCGCCGCACATCGCGGCCGCGCTGGAAAACGTCACGTTCGATATCGGGCACATCGTCAGTTGCCATCAGCAGGCGGTGAAGCTCGCGGAGATCGTGGTCGTCGAAGGTGTCGGCGGCTTTCGCGTGCCGTTGACCGCGACGCAGGACACCGCCGATCTCGCGGTCGCGTTGAAGCTGCCGGTCGTGCTCGTGGTCGGCATGCGGCTCGGCTGCATCAGCCATGCGCTGCTCACCGCCGAAGCAATCGCCGCGCGCGGTCTGACGCTCGCAGGCTGGGTCGCGAATCGCATCGACCCGGACATGACGTTCCCCGACGAAAACATCGCGTCGATTCGCGCGCATCTTGCGCAGGCGTACGACGCGCCGCTGCTCGGCATCGTGCCGCATCTCAGCCCGATCTCGCCGGAGCTTGCGGCGCAGCAACTCGACATTCAACGGCTTCTGCAAACGCTGCGCCGATTGCGCGCGGCATAGCCGCAGCCCCGCGGCGCTGAACCCCATTTCATCCCTACACGAGGATCGATCACATGACACAACTGAACATCGCAGCGGGCACCGCCGACTGCAATCCAAACCCCGCCGCCGCAACTGAAGCGAAGCCGCTCGCGCGCTGGCGCGTCGCCGATATCGTTGCGTTGTACGAACTGCCGTTCAACGACCTGCTGTTTCGCGCACAGCAAACGCACCGCGAGCATTTCGACGCGAACGCCGTGCAACTGTCGACGCTGCTGTCGATCAAGACCGGCGGCTGCGAGGAAGATTGCGCGTACTGTCCGCAGTCGGTGCATCACGACACGGGCCTCGCCGCCGACAAGCTGATGGCCGTCGACGACGTGCTCGCCGCCGCACAGGTCGCGAAAGACAACGGCGCGACGCGCTTCTGCATGGGCGCCGCGTGGCGCAATCCGAAGGACCGTCACCTCGAACCGATCAAGGACATGATTCGCGGCGTGAAGGCAATGGGCCTTGAAACCTGCGTCACGCTCGGCATGCTCGAAACGCACCAGGCGCACGCTCTGCGTGACGCGGGCCTCGACTACTACAACCACAACCTCGATACGTCGCCCGAGTTCTACGGCCAGATCATTTCGACGCGCACGTACCAGGACCGCCTCGACACGCTCGAACGCGTGCGCGACGCGGGCATCAACGTGTGCTGCGGCGGCATCGTCGGCATGGGCGAGTCGCGCCGCGAACGCGCGGGCCTCATCGCGCAGCTCGCGAACATGGAGCCGTATCCGGAGTCGGTGCCGATCAACAATCTCGTGCAGGTGCAAGGCACGCCGCTCACGGGCACCGAAGCGATCGATCCGTTCGAGTTCGTGCGCACGATCGCGATCGCGCGCATCACGATGCCGCGCGCGATGGTGCGTCTGTCGGCGGGCCGCGAGCAGATGGACGAAGCATTGCAGGCAATGTGCTTCCTCGCCGGCGCGAATTCGATTTTCTACGGCGACCAGTTGCTGACGACGAGCAACCCGCAGGCCGAAGCGGACCGCAAGCTGCTCGCGCGTCTTGGCATTCGCGCCGAGGCCGCGCAACAGATGCCGCTCGAGCAGAGCGGTTGCGAGCATGGCTGCGCTCATGGTCACGATGAGCACGCTGCGCCGAACTGAGCGCGTGCGCCGCATGCGATAGGCGCGTGCGAATAAAAAAGGCTGCCTCGTTTCTGCGAGGCAGCCTTTTTACATTGGGCATCCGTATTCCGCGGGTGATTTGTCGTTGTGCGGCGCAGTGAAAGCAGCGGGATGCAAGTGGCTGCTATGGCCTGGTTCGTGCTTGATTCGAATCACTTACCTTCGAAACATCGACCAATTGGCGCTCCCGGCCACAACGCCGCGCATGCGCTCGCTTGTAAGAAAAATTATGTGTCGCGCAATGGAATAGTTGCGCGCAGGTCATGTTTACGAATGAAGACGCAGCCTGGTCGCGGCCGGCCGGCGGTCCGAGCATGTGCTACCTCATCAATCACGAGATCGCTTTGATTCACACGACGATTCAACCCGCCTGGATCCGCATCACACACTGGATCAATGCGCTCGCTGTCGTACTGATGGTGACAAGCGGCTGGCAGATCTATGACGCCTCGCCGATCTTTCCAGCCTTACAGTTTCCTTCCGTCATCACATTGGGCGGCTGGCTCGGCGGAGCCTTGCAATGGCATTTCGCGGTCATGTGGATGCTGGTCGCGAATTTCCTCATCTACGTCGGGCTGAATATCGCTTCGGGACGTCTGCGCCGAAAACTGCTGCCGATCAGCTTCAAGTCGCTTGCAACCGATCTCGTCGCCGCACTGCGCGGCACGCTCGGGCACGAGGACCTCACACGCTACAACGCGGTACAGAAATTCGCCTATCTCGTGGTCATTGTCGATATCGCGCTCCTGATCGTGTCGGGACTGGCGGTATGGAAGTCGGTGCAGTTCCCGCTGCTGCGCACGCTGATGGGCGGATACGACAATGCGCGCGTCGTGCATTTCGTTGCCATGAGCGTGCTGGTGGCGTTCTTCGTCGTGCACGTCGTTATGGTCGCGCTGGTGCCGCGCTCGCTGCTTTTGATGATTCGTGGACGCTAACCATGACCTTTCGAAAAAAGGCTGTGAAGCCTGATACGTTTCTTCGGTCTCACGCTGAATCGATCATCAATGATGCGCGCAACGAACTGAAAAATCCGGCCCGCCGGCTGCTCGGAAAGCGGATTCTCACGCTCGGCGGCATTGCGATGCTGTCCGGCTGCGACTTGTCCAATGACAAGTCGGTGAACACCATGCTGCGGAGAATTTCGTTCTTCAACGACGACGTGCAAGCCCTGTTGTTCAATCCGAACGAGATGGCCCCGACCTATCCGGAGTCGATGATCACACGGCCGTTTCCGTTCAACGCGTTCTACGATATCGACGATGTGCCCGAAGTCGACGCTGCGACATACCGGCTACAGGTGGGTGGCCTCGCGACTGGCAAACGCGTCTGGACGCTCGACGAGCTGCGCGCGTTGCCGCAGGAAAGCCAGATCACGCGTCATATCTGCATTGAAGGATGGAGCGCGATAGGCCGATGGGGTGGCGTGCGCTTCTCCGATTTCCTGAAACGCGCGGGCGCGGACATCACGGCGAAGTACGTGTCACTGCACTGTGCGGACAACTACTGGACCAGCATCGACATGCCGACTGCGCTGCATGCTCAGACGCTGCTCGCACTCACGTACGACGGCCAGGTGCTGCCGCCGAAATACGGCTTCCCGATGAAGCTGCGTATGCCGACCAAGCTCGGTTACAAGAATCCGAAGCATATCGTCGCAATCAGTGTGACGAACGAATATCCCGGTGGTTACTGGGAGAACCAGGGCTATAACTGGTTCGGCGGTTCCTGATATGCACGGGTCCACTCGAAACTCAACAGTCCTTTATGGAGTATCCATGTCTATTCGCTTGAAACTTGGCGTCATCCTCACTACGCTGACTTTTGCCGGTGTCGCGCTCGCTCAGACGCCCGCGGCCAAACCGTCGCGCATCCGCGGCGATATCGTGTCGCTCGACGGCGACGTCCTGAAGGTGCATCGTCGTAGTGGCGACACTGTGTCGATCGAGCTCAAACCGGCCGTTGCCGTGTCGGCGGTCAAGGCCATGCAGCTTTCGGACATCAAGCCGGGCTCCTTCGTCGGCACGGCTGCAACGACGGGCACTGACGGAAAGTTGACGGCCACCGAAGTGGTCGTCTTCCCCGAATCCGCGCGCGGCACGGGTGAAGGTCACTACGCATGGGACCTCGGTCCGAACAGCACGATGACGAATGCGAACGTCGATACGGTTGTTCAGGGTACCAGCGGCCGGAATCTCAAGCTGTCGTACAAAGGCGGAAGCAATGAGGTAACCGTACCGCCTAACGTACCCATCGTGACTTTCACGCCGGCCGCACGCACCGATCTGACCCCGGGCAAGAAGGTGTTTGTGGTCGCGACGCCCGCGTCGCAGGGTGCATTCGTAGCGCAGCGCGTGGTGGTCGAAAAGGATGGGGTCGCTCCGCCGATGTAGTCGATTGGCGGCCGGATGGATGACCTGCCCGCTGCGGTAGCACGTGGTTCAATGTCCGCAGCGAGTCGATTTATGCTATCCGCATCGCCTCGCGTTTGTTGTCCCCTAAAGGAGAAAACCAAATGTCACGATCCATCTCGCAGTGCGCTTTCAGGGTGTTCGGTGGCCTGGCCTTGGCGGGTACGCTGACCTTAGTACAAGCGGCGCCGGTCTCATTTGCAGTGCCGTTGTCGGGCGCTCAACAGGTTCCGCCGGTGCAGACTCCAGGCAGCGGCAACGCCAACCTCACGTACGACTCAGCCACGCGGGTCGTAACCTGGAACATCAGCTTCAGCGGATTGTCGAGTCAGACCACGATGGCACATTTCCACGGACCTGCCCCAGCCGGAAAAAACGCCGGCGTGAAGGTCTGGCTCTCCCAGAAGGGCAACATGGAGGTGACGAGCCCCATCAGCGGCCAGGCCACGCTATCCCCGGACGATGCCAAGATGTTCGAGGCCGGTGACATGTACATCAACGTTCACACCAAAAACAATCCGAACGGCGAGATCCGCGGCCAGGTGGTGCCGCCGAAGAGCAACTGACGCGGCCACTGAAGCGGCGTCCTGAGATCAGGTTCCCGGCGGGCTCAGAGATAAGCCGCGAGCAGCATCACCACGGCAGCGCCGACGCCGAGCGGCAGCAGCGCCAGCAGCGCTGGCGTCTGCCGCGGCGCGTCGATGGACGAGGGCAACAGCTTGTAGCCCGTTAGCATCGGACGCACCAGGTTGTGTCCCTTCGCGACCGCGTAGAGAGCGATCACGAGCACGTGCAGCACCACCGCGGCGAGCAGCACGTCCCAAACAACCCCATGCAGCGTCGAGATCGCGTTGGCGAGCCATGCGGGCACGACTTCGCTCAACGGCCCTTCGTCGGCGATGTCGTTGTTGACGTAGAGCCCGCTCAGCGTCTCGACCAGCAGCAACGCGAGCAGCAGCAGGACCATCCAGCCGCCGGCCGCATTGTGGCCCACCTGCACATCCGGCTCGCGGCGAAACAGGTGGCGCAAATGACGAAGTGCAGCCGCGGGCGACGCCACGAAACTGCGAAAGCGCGCGGTCTCACTGCCAAAGCAGCCCCATAGCAGCCGGAAAATAACCAACGCGAGCAGCGTCTCGCCGACCCGGACGTGCCAGTCGATCCAGTTTAGTTTCAAGGTGACATAGGCCGCCGTGACCAGCACGACCACCAGCCAGTGAAACAGTCGCACCGGCGCGTCCCAGATCAGCACCGGGCGGCGGACAGGCTGTGTCGGCCGCGTGACGAGTTCGTGAGCATCCATGTTTCGCGCCTCCGTCCGCAAGCGGCTGGAAGAGATACAGGCCCGGGGTGAACACCACTCCGGGGAATAGCAACGCGGTGACGCAATAGCCCGTGATGTTCTGTACGCCAGGCTTCTCAATCGCGAGCTCCGGCAGCGCCCGGAACGGTTGCATCCAATGACCCAGGACTCGCCGAAAGCGATTGCCATCGCCGCCTTGTCCAAGTTGGCGTGCAGCGCGTGCGCGGCTGGCATCGCGATTACGAATCTACCAGTTCGTCCAACCGCGCGCCCGTTGTGGGTGGCGAAACGACCGATGTACTTCATCAAGCGGCGGTCATGGTCCGGCAACTGATTGTCTGTTCGCGATGCTGGAATGGACGTCCACGAATTTCGGGTAACGCTCCGGAAGGGGTACTGAAACGCGATTGAAGCGAATGCGCTGATGATCGCTCAAGCAGCGCTTCTTGCTGGACGAACTTGCGTTTCGCTTTCCTGCCGATCCGCGCGGCAAGGCTGACTCCGCCTGCAGCTTGTATCCGCGTATTGCACGGCGTAGACTGAGAATTGACGTGGAGATGGCATTCCTCCCTAACCGCCCGCAAGGGCTAATGATGCCTACAGGCCTGGGTTTAGGTACTGTGGGCACGCCTCGACTCGCTTCGTTTGTCTGAAGCGCGCGCCATCGTCAAGCTGGCGTCCCCTCCCAGTTTTCATCACCGTACCGATTAACGTCTGTCCGCCTCGCTGATTGCAGTCGAGCGCGCTGGCGGCGTCGGAATCTCTGCTCAGGCTCCATCCCGCCGTGTGACAGCCGTGTCTCGTGCGTGCGGTCGACGGAATCTGGTTGCAGGCACAGGTGTGCGGCTGCCAGGCAGGAAGTAGGAGGAAGGGGGTGCGCATGGTCTTTCACAGCATCCTGTTCGAAAAACCAGAGGACGGCCCCAGGCGCGATGACGTGCCCGAGCCAGATTTCTTTTGCGATCTCAATCTCGACCAGATCGTTGCGGCAGTCACGACGGGATGGAACGACTACAACCTGAAGCCGTTCTTTTACACCGAGTTGTCGCGTGAGGAAGCGATCACGTATCGGCACGAGGTCATGCAGGACCTCGACGATGCTGGCGTGTTCGCCAGCATCAATGCTTTCGCCCAGGGCATGCGCAAAATGCGCGAGCACCTGGCACAGGCGGAAAAGCTCCACTACAGGCTCCAGAAGGAGTGGTGGTTCCTCGAAGCAGTCGTGGTTTATTGCGAGACACTTGCGGTCTTTGCCCGGGATCTGCCGCTGGCAGCGCCCACATCGAAAGGGCTAAGGGCGTTTCATCAATACCTGACTGGATATGCTGCATCGGAGCGCTTTCAGTCGCTCACACATGACGCAGACCATATCAAGAGGCGCCTTTCGGCGATTCGATATTGCGTGCTCATCAAGGGAAGCGTCGTCACGGTACGCCACTACGACGCGGAAATTGACTACAGCACCGACGTTCTGCATATCTTCGAGAAATTCAAGCAGGGCGTGGTCAAGGATCATCGCGTCGAGTTGCGCGACTGGCTCGACATGAATCACGTCGAAGCGCACGTCCTGGACTTCGTTGCGCAACTGTACCCGCAGGAGTTCATGGAGCTCGCCACATACTGCGCGAACAACGCGAGCTTTCCCGATGCCACGATCCGCACGTTCGACCGCGAAGTCCAGTTCTACTTCGCGTACCGCGGCTACATCGATATCTGCAAAGCGGCGGATCTGTGCTTTTGCTACCCGCGCGTGTCATCCAGCAACAAAGCCGTGCGCTGCGACGAGACGTTCGATCTGGCGCTCGCGCACAAACTCACGAGCGAAAACGCACGTGTCGTCCAGAATGATTTTCATCTCGATGACGAAGAACGCCTGATCGTCGTATCGGGTCCCAACAACGGCGGAAAAACGACCTTTGCGCGCACCTTTGGCCAACTGCATTATCTGGCGAGGATCGGTTGTCCAGTTCCCGGCCGCAATGCCACGCTCTTTCTGTACGACCGGCTGTTCACGCATTTCGAGCGCGAAGAAAATACCAAGGATCTGCGCGGCAAGCTTCAGGACGACCTGATGCGCGTTCATCACATAATGAGGCACGCCACGTCGCGCAGCCTCATCATCATGAATGAGATCTTCAGCTCGACAACGCTGACTGACGCACTCTTCCTGAGCAGGAAGATCATCGGCGAGATACTGGAGCGCGACTCGTTGTGCGTTTGTGTGACCTTCATCGAGGAGCTTGCGCATCTTGGCGAACAGGTCGTGAGCATGGTCAGCGAGATCAAGCCGGGGGACCCGGCTTCCCGCACCTACAGAGTGAGAAGAAAACCCGCTGACGGTCGCGCGTATGCGGTGTCGGTCGCAGAACACTATGGCTTGACATACGACCATCTGAAGGAGCGGCTCGGGCTATGAAGGCATATCTCCTCTACAGGGACCGCGACTTCAATATGCACCGCGAGGCCGGGTGGAACGAGCCGGCGCTGGTACAGGACCTGGAACTGAACACGCTCTATCAGACGATGGCGCAGGGCGACGCGTTTCTCTACGACGTCATCAAGCGGGTCGTCCCGGTCAGCTCGGTCGTTCTGGACGAAATCACCTATCGCCAGACCATTCTCAACGACTGCATCACTCGCGAAGCCACTGTGCGGCAGCTCTACGCTATCGCGATCGAGGCGATCGAAACAGAGCGCAAGAGCCACTACAGTTTCTTTTCCTCGTCGGCCAGTTCGGTGCTGTACGGTGCGCGGGAAATGATCCAGCAATTTGTCGGTGTGCTGAAGACGCTGAGGACCGTAGCGGACTCGCAGGCCGGGCAGTTCCAGTCAGAAGGGTTTGCCCAATTTTTCTCGATGATTCAGCGCGAGTTGACGGACGAGTACTTTTTGACGATCCGGCAATGTCTCAAGGAGCTCAAGTTCGGCGGCGGAGTGCTGATCAGTGCCGGTTTGGGCACGGGCAACAAGGGAATCAACTACGTACTGCGCAAACCACACGAAAAAGATCCCAATTTTCTGAAGCGGCTGCTCGCCAAACGGTCGCCCTCGTTGACGTTTCGTATTGCCGATCGAGACGAGAATGGTGCCCGCGCATTGGCAGAACTGGAGGCGCGCGGTATCAATCTCGTCGCCAACGCGCTTGCGCAATCAGCCGACCACATTCTCAGCTTCTTTACGATGCTGCGCACCGAACTGGCTTTCTACCTCGGTTGCGTCAATCTGCATCACGAACTGACACGGCGGGGCCTCGCCATGTGCGTTCCGGTTCCGCATGAGCGCATTGAAAGACGGCACGCCATCGAAGGGTTGTACGACGCGAGCCTGGCGCTGCGCAGCGGACGCGCGCCCGTCGGCAATGACATGCACGGGGACGACAAGGAACTCGTCGTCATCACCGGCGCCAATCAGGGCGGCAAGTCGACATTCCTGCGAGCTCTCGGACTGGCGCAGATCATGATGCAATGCGGAATATTCGTCACAGCGGCGTCGTTCTCGGCGAACGTATGCGACGGAATCTCGACCCACTACAAGCGCGAGGAAGATGCATCAATGAAGAGCGGCAAGCTCGATGAGGAGCTCAAGCGAATGAGCGAAATCGTCGCACACATCAAGGAACACTCACTGTTGTTGTGCAACGAATCCTTTGCCGCAACCAATGAACGCGAAGGTTCCGAGATCGCCCGACAGATCGTCGTGGCGTTGTTGCAGAAGCACGTGAAAATCGTATTCGTGACGCACCTGTACGCATTGGCTCACGGGCTGTATGAGCAGAAGACTCAGGACATGATGTTCCTGAGAGCAGAGCGGCGAGCCGATGGAGAGCGCACATTCAGACTGACCAACGCCGAGCCCTTGCAGACTAGCTACGGAGAAGATCTGTACCGGCGAATTTTTCTCTCACAGCGTGATGGGGACGCGCACGGCGAGTCCGCCTCGGCGGACCTGTCGAAGGTCGAATAGCGAGCCGCCTATCGCGCAGGCATTAGTCCGGCCGAACACGACCGACGCATTCGCCATCTTCTGATTGCCATAGCGGACGGATTCGGGACGTCGGAATGACGTTATGGCGGGCATATCTTCCCCGCTAGCGGCAGCAGACTTCTGATCAATTCGGTCCATCCGCTGCACCAGCCGATGGCGCTAATGAGTGCGCCCCGGTCTTCTGCCGTGTCGGTGCCCCGCAGGTCCCATCGGAACGAGTTCTCGAAGGTCGAGAGGTGGGTGGAAATGCTGAGGATGCTCGCGTGTTGGGACTTTGCGATTTGCACGCCTTCGTGCTCCATCGCCTCGATCAGATGCAAGCGGCAAAGGACGGGCGAATCGGTCCCCGCGCATCGGCCGCATACATAGGGGAGCCATCCACGCCGGTTGTCCGCGGCAAAGCGCACTGCGTTCGTCATGTCTCGTCCCTGCGCCAGGCGATCGGGTGGCACATTGCCTTCGGAGCGCTCGTGGTAGCCAAGGTCGCACAGATGGCACGGGCCGGGCGCATGCAAGAGGTGCCGCGAGACACGGCCCGGGACCAGGCCGTGGATGCCACGATCGTCCAGGACATGCAGGGCGCGACGCATCAGTTCCCCATACAGAATCGTGCAGCCGTGAATCAGATGAGGGCGGAACGCTGCTTCGACGACCAAGAAGCCCAGGCTATGGCGCGAGCACAGGCCCCAATTCGCGTAAAGGCGCGCACGCACGCCGGGGTCCATGATGCTGCCTTGAATAAACCACCAAAGGAAATCCACTTCGCCGTTCGATAGCACGAAGGTTCGCGCGGATTCGACTTTACCTTCCTCATGCATCGCAGTGCTCCCGGATAGGCCGTGAGCACGCATGTGCGTGAGACCCGAAACGTCGGCACGCGAGATGCAATGTGGGGAAACCGGGGAAAGTTGCGCACACAGAACGCCCAGATTACGAACAGCGAGGTAAGCCTGGACAGAGGGGGTTGCGGCTCTACAGCCCTTCTCCAGGGAACTGTAGGCATCATCAGCTGCGGCCTATGCAAGCAGCGATTCAGGGAGGAATGCCATCTACCATTTCGACATTTTCATTCTATTCACCGCGTTCGCGCTTTGCAACGCGCGCAGCGGCAAGTTCTGCGGCGCTTGTCGCGAGCCCTTTTTAATCTGAGCTTCTGGTCGGAGAACCAGACTGCTGCGGTGCGAGATGCAATCGGACCGTGGTCGCGGCACAAGTCATCGCTGAACCGCCCTGCAGTTTCCTTGCTACACTGAATTCAGTGGAGATGGCATTCCTCCCGAACCGCCGGTCAAGTCCGGCTGATGATGCCTACGAGTTCCTGGGTCAGGAGGTCGTGGGCATGTCCCCGCGTCCCGCTGGCCAGATTTGTACCCAACTCGAATCTGGTTTCCTATGCTTATCATCATTACGTCAAGGTCGTACGTACTCGTCACTCGAAGCATCCGTGCGTATCGTGGCGCGCCCTGCATGCAACGATGGTTCATGCATTCTTCGTGGACCAATTGGAGCGCCTCATGAAAGGCAGTCAATTGACGGTGTTTGTAGCCAATCAGAGCCACCGCAAGAGTCGCATGACCGTCGTCGACTGGATTCTGAGCAAGACGAAAGAAGCCGGCATCGAGGGCGCAACGGTGATCGAAGTGAGCGAAAGCATCGACGCTCATGGCAAGTACCACGCGGCGCGCTTTTTTGAATTGATTGACCAGCCCGTCGTGGTCACGGTGGCCGCGGAGGATGCACGCATCGATGCACTGCTCGATATTCTTCGACACGGCGGTGTCGAACTCTTCTACACGCGCTGTCGTATCGAATACGAGGTGCTCGGCGCAGGCGTGAGAGGCGGCAGCGAGTAGCGGACTCCAGTGCTATGCTGCACGGCACAATCGTGTGTCGCGGTGGCGGTGAACTAGAATGAATCAAGCGGCGGATGACCGGGCCTGCCTCGGTCGAGCAACGCGGTGTTACTCCGGGTAGTGGACGCAGCCACGTGCGCGCCGCCCGGAGCTGCAAGGACCCGGTGAGCGGCGGAGATGCACGATGAACGGATATCAACTGACGTTCTACACAGAGCAGAACAGGAAACACGGCCATCAGACCGTATGCGAATGGCTGCTGCATGAGGTCCGCCAACTCGGCATCGGTGGAGCGACCGTCATCAATTGCGCCGAAGGCATCGGCCACGCGGGTTCGCATCATGCGGCCCACATGCTCAGGCTCGACGACCAGCCGGTGCAGATCATTCTTGCCGTGACTGAAAAGGAAGCCGGGCAGCTTCTGGATCTCGTGCGCACCGAAAACGTACACGTTTTCTACATGCGCTTTCCGATTGAGTTCGGCGTGATCGGCGACGACGTCCCGCATAAGCCGTCGAAGCATTTTTCCCTGTTCGGCCGGTCAGCGGGATAGCAGGAAACGCAAACCTTGCAAGCGTCGACGCGTCACCTATACTCAAAACTGATTTTTGCGGAGATGGCATTCCTCCCTAACTGCCGCTAGCAAGCTTTGCGGCTAATGATGCCTACAGGGTCCCCGGGCGCTTCGGGGCCGGTAGGCATTTTTCAGCCGGCTCGCCTTTTCGAGCATCCCGGGCATATCGTTGCCTACAAGAACGCAAAAAAAACATGGGATGCGTAAGCGAGTCGCCGCGCAGCAATTGTTGCCTCCCCCGTCCATACGCTTCGCAGCGCAGTCGCGTAGCGATCCGCGCGTGCGTTAGGTCGCGGCCCCAATGCGTCGTCCATCGGCCCTTCGTCTTCGCGGAGGGTGTATGAACACGCGCGACGTCGCCCTCCAGATTGCCCAGGTGGTGACCGTCATCGCACTGTCGCCACTGCTGCAAGGCGTCATCCTGCAATGGGAAGAACGTGTGCAACGCGCACGCGGCCCCGGCGTCTTCCAACCCTATCGGGACCTGTGGAAACTCTTCCACAAGCAGCTTGTCGTGCCCAATTCCGCTTCGTGGATTTACTGGACTGCGCCGGTGGTCGCCTTTACCTGCATGCTCACGGTGCCGATCCTCATCCCGGTGCTCACTGACTTTCCACTGCCGCTTTCCGACATGGGCGACATCCTTGGCGGTGGCCTCATCCTGACGCTCGGGTCGTTTGCAGTCGTGCTGGCGGGTCTGGATTCGGGAAGCGCCTATGGCGGCATTGGCTCGAGCCGCTCGGTGATGCTCGGCATTCTCGCGGAGCCCACGCTGATCCTCGTGCTGGTCGGCATCACGCTGCTCGCCAAAGCCATGTTGCCGTTCGTCGTGAACCATCTGCTCGTGGCACAGCCATCCGTGTACTGGAGTCCGGCACACCTGTTTCTCGTCTTCGCGTTTTTCGTCCTGCTGCTAGTCGAGACGGACCGCTTGCCGATCCACTCGAGTACGCACATCGAGGTGTACATGATCGAGGAGGCACGCATCCTCGAATATTCCGGAGCGCTTCTGGCGTTGCTCAAATGGGCGTCGATGATGAAGCAGTTCATTCTCTACACCATTTTCTGCAACGTGCTGACCCTGCCGTGGGGACTGTCGCAGCATGGCACCGCGTTGGGCGCATTGGGTGCGGCGATCGGTCTTTTCCTGCGCATGTTGCTGGTCGTGCTCGTCGTTGTCGTTGTCGAGACGGCGCAATCCAGGTTGCGCTTCTTCCGCTATCAGGAGCCGCTTGCGGCGTCGTTCATGCTGGCGGTGCTCGCGATCGCCGCTAACCAGCTTCGGTGACATGTCATGCTGCTCGCCCACCTGAGTCCGCTCGCCGCATCGCTCTTCAGCCTGCTGGCGATTGGCAGCCTGCTGCTTGCGTTCGTGATGCTGGGTTCGCGCTGGCTGAAGGACTATCTGCTCGCGTTCATTGCCGAATCGTGGCTGATCGCGGCGCTCTCCGGTGCAGTGGGCTACTACGGCAACTACCACGAACTGTATCTGATCGCGCTTCTCACCGCGCTTTTTCGGGGCATGGTGCTGCCCTATCTGATCTGGCGAATCATCATCCGGCTGGAAGTCGAACGGGAATTGCACGTGATCCTGCAGCCCAGCTCAAGCATCGTGCTGGGGGCGTTGCTGGTGCTCTTCGCGTTTGTCGTGTCGAATCATCTGGGCAATGCGCTGGGCCTGGGCGGCACGGTGGTAGTGCTGGCGCTCACGGTCATGCTCTCGATGAAGCTCATCGGCTTTCTGATGCTGGCAGTGCGTCATGAAGCGATCAGCCAGGTGCTGGGCCTCCTGATCCTTGAGAACGGTATCTTCCTGGGCTCCCAGATCCTCGTGCCTGGCATGCCGATGCTGATCGAACTGGTGTTGCTGTTCGATCTGCTCGTTATCGTCGTGAGCTTTGGCGTATTGGTTCGCTATCTGGTCGCGCATGTCGGCAGCACGAGCAGCCGTGAACTTAGACGGCTGATGGGGTGAACATGATCGAGACATGGAGTGTCGTGATCGTCGTTGCACCGGTCGCCGCGGCAGCAATTTGCGTGGCGAGCCGGCGCGCGTCCGTCGCCGAGTATGCGAACCTCGCCGCATCGATTGTCTGCGTGGTCGCGGCGGTTTCGCTCGTCTGCACTGTCAAGGACGGACATCGCTTTCTTCGCGACTACGTCGTGGTCGATGCGCTGGCCGCCTGGACCCTCGTTTGCACTGCGCTTGTGTATTGCCTCGCTTCGATCTACGCGGTTGGCTATATGCGGCTGCTGGCGGAGGAGCGTGAGCGACTGCCGAACTTCTATGCGCTCTTCGCGCTATTCGCGGCGACGATGATCTGCGGGCCGATCATGAACAATATCGGTGTTTACTGGATCGCAATTGAGCTGACCACGCTCGTGAGCACATTCCTCGTCGGCTTCGAACGCGGCCAGGAAGCAATCGAAGCATCATGGAAGTACATCATCGTCGTTTCCGCAGGCATCAGCCTTGCATTGCTCGGAACGGTGCTCTTCTACTGGGCGGGCAGTCTTGTCATCGGCCCGACCTATGACATGACGTGGGACGCGCTGCGCCGTGCGGCTCCCAGGATGAATCCCGCGCTCACCCAGATGGCGTTCCTGCTCGTACTGGTCGGCTATGGCACCAAGGCTGGCCTCGCACCGATGCATACGTGGCTGCCGGATGCACACAGTGAAGGGCCGGCGCCTGTGTCCGCGATGCTCTCCGGTGCGCTGCTGAATACGGCCATGCTCGGCGTCGCGCGCTTCCTGACGATCACCGATGCCGCCAGCTCATCGCTGCTGCCGCGCACCGTGCTTGTTGCGCTTGGCGCGTTTTCGCTCTTTGTCGCCGCGCTGTTCATCGTGCGTCAGGAGGGCGTCAAGCGGCTGATGGCGTATTCCAGTGTCGAGCATATGGGCGTGCTGGCGCTCGGACTAGGATTCGGTGGTCCGCTCGCGATTGCCGCGGTGCTGTATCACATGCTCAACCATTCACTGAACAAGTCGTTGATGTTCTTCGGCGCCGGAAACGTCATACGCGTGTTCGGCACCAAGGACATGGGTGAAATCCGCTATGTTTGGGATCGCTTTCCCGTCACGGGCGCACTGTGGCTGGCGGGCGCGGTGGCGATCACGGGAGCGCCGCCGTTTGGTCTCTTTCTGAGCGAGCTGACGTTGATGCGCGCGGGGATGGTGACCTCGAACGTTTGGGCCGTGATCGTGATGTTGATATTGCTGATCGTGATCTTCATCGGTTTTCTCAACCACTTCAGGGCCATGTACTTCGAAGCCCGGCCCGTGGGCCAGGTGTACAAGGTCACGCGCGCGGCAAACGCCAGCGCATGGATGACGGTCCCAATGTGGCTCGCCTTTGTGCCGGTACTGATCCTCGGTGTGTGGTGGCCACAATACCTGTGGCGTTTCTTTGCAATGGTCGCCGCGGATCTGGGAGGGCAGGCACGATGAACAACTGCACGCTCAAGGAAGTCACGCTCGCCGAACTCGGTGCGGCCGCCGACGATCTGCTCGGCCGCGGGGGGCGCATGCAGGCCGCCTACGCGTGGTTCCCTCGCCGGGACGCTGCGGAAATCCGCTATATCGCGACCGCGCCTGGCCAGCGCGAGTTCGTGAGCTGGCGCGTCGAAACAGGCAACGCGCCTGTTCCCAGTCTCGCCGGCAGGTGCCCGCTGCTCGGCTGGTATGAGCGAGAGATCATGGAAATGAGCGGTGTCGCGTTTGCCGGACATCCGGAACCCGAGCGCCTCGTCACCGCATTTTTGCCGCCGATGGAGCGCGGCCCGCTCGAACCGGCGGATACGGCGCAGGCGAGCGTCGCTCGCTCGCTTCCCGCCCCGACGCTGCCGCAAGTGTCAGGCAAGCACGTCCAGTTATTGCCGTTCGGCCCCGTGCGCGCCGATGTCGTCGAGTCGGCCCAGTTCATCTTCTACTACGTTGGCGAGGGCATTCTCCACTATCACCCGAATCTATTCCTCAAACATCGCGGGATGGAAAAGCAGTTCGAGGGGATGGACATCGAACAGGGTGCCCTGCTGGCGGAGCGCGTTGCGGGCATCGACAGCGTCGCGCATGCGCTCGCGTATGTGCAGGCGGCCGAAGACGCCGCAGGCTGCATCGTGCCACCTCGCGCACGTTGGCTTCGCGTGATCGTGGCGGAGCTTGAGCGTGTCTACAACCACTTGCATTACCTCGGCCACTTGTGCCATACAACCACGCTGAAGGTCGGCGAGGCCCAGGGCAAGCTGCTTGAGGAGCGCGCCAAGCAAATGAATGCGCTGGCCTGCGGCAGCCGGCTTTTGCGGGGCATTCTGTGGCCAGGCGGCGTACGCCGCGATCTGGACGTGGTGGCGATTGCCGAGGGTGTCGCGGCGCTCCGCCCCGAACTGGAGCGGTATGTCGAACTGATTGAGCGGACCACCAGTCATCTCGATCGGCTCATTTCTACAGCGCCGCTCAGTCAGCAACTGGCCTTCGATCAGGGCGCGACTGGACCAGTCGAACGGGCATCGGGCGTCGACCGGGACCTCAGACGGGATCACCCTTATGCCGCGTACGATGAATTGCCGCCCGCTGTCGCGACCCGGAGCGAGGGTGACGCGTTTGCCCGGATGAAAGTGCGGATCGCTGAACTCCGGACGAGTCTGGCGCTGCTCGACGACGCGATCATGCGCGGCATTCCTGCCGGGCCACTCCTCGCGCCCTGCCGCTGCGCTCCGAACGCCGAGGGGCTCGGCTGGGCTGAGTCGTCACGGGGCACCGTGCTCTACGCGCTGCATCTCGATGACAGGTCACGCATTGCGCGAGCGAAGATCAAGTCGCCGTCGTTTTCCAACTGGCGCGTTTTCCCCTTCACCGTGCACGACAGCAACATGATGGACTACGCGATCAACGAAGCGAGTTTCGGTTTGACCGTTTCGGGTTGCGCGCGATAGGACGGAGCGACTATGTCTCTATGGAGCTGGTTTGGACTGACGAGCGGCAGCGCAAGTACCGAATGGCCGCTCAAGGGCGATGCGCACGGTCAGCAAGGCGTGCTTGGCATGCCGCGTTACGATCCGGCCAGGTGCCGGGATGGTTGCGACGCATGCGCAAAGGCATGCATCACGCACGCGATCACCTTTTCTCCCGGGCGGGGAGCGCATGTCCCTCCGGAGGTGGATTGGGGCCGTTGCATCGTGTGCCAGCGCTGTACCGAAGCGTGTCCGACAGGCGCCTTCTCGCCATCGACGGACTGGGCGGTTGGAGTGACGAATCGGGACGACCTCGTGTGGGACGAGGCCTTGGCTTCCCGCATGCCACGCGAGGTGGCCGAACGGACGCGCCGCACATTCCGCCGCAGTCTGCATATCCGCCATGTCGACGCGGGATCGTGCAATGGTTGCGAATCGGAACTGCAGGCGTTGAACAATCCGTTCTACAACCTGCACCGCCTTGGCATCTTCTTCACGGCGTCACCACGCTTTGCCGATGTCCTGCTCGTCACCGGGCCGGTGACGCATGCGATGCGTGCACCGCTACTGACGACGTATGAGGCGATGCCCGATCCGAAGTGGGTCATCGCGACAGGGACATGTGCGGTGTCGGGTGGCGTCAGCGCAGGAAATTACGCGTGCGGCAGCGGCCTCGACGGCGTCTTGCCGGTCGACGTCTACCTGCCGGGCTGTCCGCCTAATCCTGCTGCGATCATTCACGCGTTGCTGTTGATAGTCGGTCGCGCGGAGCAACGGATGCGAGGAGGGCAACTTGAGCGCTGACCTGATTCTGGCCGCGAGCGTCCTGTGGCTTGCCGCCGCCATCCTGTCGCCGATACGCCCAGTCCGGGCGTTGCCCCGATATTTGCTGAGCGCCGGCTGCGTGCTGGGCGTCGCGGCGTGTCTGATCGCTTTGCCCACCGCCCCCCCTCGCGTTGAATTTCCGTTTGCGCTTGCCTCGCAGCGCATCGCGTTCGCGCTCGAACCCTCAGCGCTCTGGCTGCTCGGCTTCGGTCTTGTACCGGCGATCTTCGCCTGCTGGCTTGGCTCGCCCCTCTCGGGCGATTCCGGCACGTGGTGGGCGGGGGCATCGCTGAGTCTGCTCGGCGCACTGGGTGTGTTCGGTCTGCAGGACGGTATGTCGATGCTCGTCGCCTGGGAAGTGATGAGCCTGGGGGGAGCGGTGATGCTTGCCGGCGAACGCGCGCGCGAAGCCAATGGCAAACCCGTGCTGCTCATGCTCGCGCTGCTCGAGGTGGGCGCGATTGCACTCGTCTTCGCGATTCTGCTACTCGATCACGCGTCGGCCGGCATCGGTTTCGACGCATTTATTGCCCATGCGCCCCACACGTCGACGCTTCTGTCGTGGGTGGCCGGTATGGCTCTGCTCATCGGCTTCGGCGCGAAGCTCGGCCTCATCCCCTTCTACGAGTGGTTTCCGCGCGCATATTCGAGCGGCAGTGGTGCGACTGGTGTGCTGTTCTCCGGCGTCGTACTCAATGCGGCCTATTTCGCGCTGAGCCGCGGCTGGAACAGCTGGCTGGGCGTCGCCAACGCTAGCGGCACAGCGTTCGGGCTCGGCGTGGTCGCGATCGCGATCGGCGTTGTCAGCGCGGTGCTGGCGATCCTGTTTGCTTTCCAGCAGGACGATTGGAGAGCGTTGCTCAGCTATTCGTCGGCGGAAAACGCGTCGGTCGCGGTGGCGATGCTCGGCGTGACGCAACTCTTTCGCAGCGACCATTTGAACGATCTCGCCGGCCTCGCATGGACCGTCGCGTTGTTGCATCTCGCCGGCCATGCGCTCGCCAAGGGCGGGCTCTTTCTGGTCGCCGACGGCATCCAGGCGTCGACGGGCAATTACGACATCGTGCCGCGCGGCTGGATCAGAAACAGCGGTTTCATGCTGGGTCTCGGCGCACTTTTCGCCGTGATGAGCCTGGCGTCGATTCCCCCGCAGGCGGGGTTCGTCAGCGAATGGTACGTGTTCCAGTCGGTGTTTCAGGGCTTTCATTTATCGGCTTTCACCGGGCGTCTTGTGCTGGTGCTGGCCGGTGCGGGTCTCGCACTCGCTGCCGCGGTGGCACTCGCCACGTTCGTCAAACTGTTCGGGCTGGGGCTGTTGGGAATGCCGGACCCGGACTATCACCGCCCGGTGCCCCGGCGAAGTGCCGTGGCCGTCGGCATGCTGGGACTTTGCGTGCTTGCGGTGGCCGTCGGTGCGCCGTTGTGGCTCAACGCGCTGGCAAGCGGAGCCCAGGCACTATTTCAGGCCAACAGCCCGCAGGCAATGGTATCGGGATGGCTGCTGGTGCCGCTGACCGACAAGTTTGCCTTTATCTCACCGTCGAAGCTCATCATCGCGATGCCGTTGCTGGCGCTCATCCCGCTCACACTGTTGCGGCTCACGGGAACGCGCCCGGTGCGGCGCACGGCGGTCTGGTTTGGTGGCATGACCCAGCACGGCCGTGACGCGATGACTACGCCGCTGACGTTCTCGAATGCAATGCGCACGTTCTACAGCTTCGTGTATCAGCCGACCATGAGCACCGAGCGCGAACATGAGCAACGCGAGTACTTCATCAAGCGGCTGGTGTTTTACGAGGGAGTGACGGACCTGTTCGAACGGCATCTGTTCGAGCCGGCAATCCGGATCGTGACGTGGTGTGCCGACAGGCTGCGCGCATTGCAGTCCGGCAACCTGAACTTCTATCTCGCCCTGATCGGTGCTCTGCTGGTGGCGATACTGGCGTTGACACTCGTATAGCCTGCTTTGAGCGGGCGGTCGCGTAATTCGACGCGGCGTCCTCGCGAACGATTGCCCCAAACGCTGGTGAGTGTTGCTGCACATACGGCTTCGTCCTGAGTTGGTCGGCGCGCACGATCGTTGAGCCGGGTAATGGCTTTCCGGGAGGTGGCATGGCAAATCAGACGATAGGCCCCGGAAGTCGCCGAGCGATGCGCTTTGTACTGCTGGTGGGCATCCTGAGCTTCTTCGCCGATTTCACGTACGAAGGCGCACGCAGTATCCTGGGGCCTTTCCTCGCGGGCGCAGGCGCATCGGCAACGATCATCGGGATCGTCGTCGGCTTGGGCGAACTCCTCGGCTATGGCCTGCGCGTTGTCTCGGGCACGATGGCCGACGCGACGCGACGCTTCTGGCCGATCACGATCTTTGGCTATATCGTCCAGATGGGCGCAGTGCCTGCGCTTGCGTTGACACACAGTTGGCAGGCGGCCGCGTGCCTGATCGTCCTGGAGCGCGTCGGCAAGGCAATCCGCAATCCGCCTCGTGATGTGATGCTCTCGAGCGCCGCACAACGCATCGGCAGATATGGATGGGCTTTCGGCATTCACGAAGCCTGCGATCAGTTCGGTGCGATGTTGGGGCCGCTTGTCGTAGCGGCGGTGCTCGCCACGCGTGGAGACTACCGGCTGGCGTTTGCCGTCCTCGCCGTGCCTGCTGTGATCAACCTGTGTTTTCTCACGGTGGCGCGTCTGGTCTTTCCGCGCCCCCAGGACATGGAGCAGCGCACGCCGGGTGCGGCAGCGGCGGGCAGCTTCCCGGCACTTTACTGGGTCTACCTCTGCGGCGCAGGTCTCGTTGCGGCAGGCTTTGCCGACTATCCACTCATCGCTTATCACTGGGTCAAACAGCACACGCTGACAACGGAATGGATTCCGGTCTTCTATGCTGTCGCGATGGCCGTAAGCGGTGGAGCGTCGCTCGTGCTCGGCCGCTTTTTCGACCGGTTCGGCTTTAAGGTGCTGATTGGGTTGACCGGCGTCTCGCTATTCTTCGCGCCACTGGTGTTTCTCGGTGGCCATTTCGGTCTGGCGATTCTCGGCGCCGCGCTGTGGGGGATGGGCATGGGCGTGCACGAGTCGATCATTCCTGCAGCGGTCGCGCCAATGGTTGCGCAGTCGCAAAGAGGCTCGGCGTTCGGCACGTTCACTGCGGTGTACGGAGTCTGCTGGTTCGCGGGCAGCGCCTTCATTGGCTGGATCTACGATCAGTCGGTAATCGGGGCCGTCGCATTCTGTGTGATTACACAAGCGACGGCTATACCGGTCTTTGTCTGGGTGGGCTGGCGTCGCGAGAAGGGTTAGGCGGCGCACTGAATCATCGGAGGTAACACGACGTGCGAGCGGCGCGGCCCGTGGCCGCGCGGCGCTCACACGAACGCGTGCTGCGCGACCTCGAACGCCTCTTCGCGAAAGCGCAGCGGCGCCGCGCAGTGCACGAGCGTATCGACGAAGTACTTCGCGCGCGGCCACGGACCAAAACCGGCCGCGGTATTGATGTGCCCCGCGTCGCCGAGATTGACGAACGCGCTGCCGAAACGCTGCGCGAGATCGCGAGCATCGGCAAGCGGCATCCACGGATCGGTTTCGCTGCCGATCAGAATCGACGGCACGCCGAGGCGTCGCGCGTCGAAGGATCCCGCGAACGTGAATTTGCGCGGACTCGCGGGCGCGACGAACAGCACTCCGACCACGTCGTTCAGGAGCGACGTCTGCCGCAACGCATGCGCGGTCGCTAGGCAGCCGAAGCTGTGCGCGGCCAGCACGAACGGGCCGCGTTCGCGCGCGAGCAGATCGTGCAACGACTTCGCCCATTGCGCGATGTCGGGCGCATCCCAGTTGGTCTGCTCGACGCGCAGCGAGCGCGCGAACTGCCGCTCCAGCCACGTTTGCCAATGCGCGCCTTCGCTGCCGTGCAGGCCTGGCACGGTGACGAGCCGTGGCGGCCATGTCGATCTGGTGCATGAAAGCATGGAAATGCCTCGCTGCGGGAGTCCGGGCAGTCATTGTCCCGCCGCGTGGCGCGTGGGCGAACCAAGTTTTTGTGCTTTGGTTATGGGATAAACGGCGGGGATAAACCGCGGGGTTAAACGGCAAGATCAAGCGATGAAACCGCACGCCTGTGCGCAAACGCGCGCGATTCGCGTCGAAAAAGTAGAATGAGGCCTATCCATAACGGGAGGAGACCCGATGCCGCACGCGTCGTCCCAGGCGCCGCAGCCGCCGCAGTCCTCGTCGCCACGCTTGCATGGCGCGGCCGTGGTCCGTCCCGCCGAGACCAACCCACACGCAGGCACAACCGCGGACGCGTTCCGGACCGTATGAAAATCCTCTTCTACATGCCGCATACCGATGCCGCCGCGTGGCTGCACGACCTCGCGCGCGCCCTGCCCGAAGCGCACTTGCGCGAATGGCAGCAGGGCGACACCGAGCCGGCCGATTTCGCGGTCGTGTGGCGTCCGCCGCACGAGATGCTGGCCGGCCGCGACACGCTGCGCGCGATCTTCAATCTCGGCGCAGGCGTCGATGCGATCCTCGCGCTCGAACGCGAACATCCCGGCACACTGCCGCGCAACGCTCCGCTGATTCGCCTCGAAGACACCGGCATGGCCGTGCAGATGACCGAATACGTCACGCACGCGGTGCTGCGCTATCTGCGCCGCTTCGACGAATATCAGGCGCTGCAGAACGAGCGCCGCTGGCAAGTGCTCGAGCCGCATCCGCGCGCGAGCTTCACGGTCGGCGTACTCGGGCTCGGTGTGCTCGGCACGCAGGTCGCGCAAACGCTCGCGACATTCGGCCTCCCGGTGCGCGGCTATAGCCGCAGTGCGAAGCAGATCGACGGCATTGCGACGTTCGCGGGAAGCGAACAGTTCGACGCGTTCCTCGACGGCGCGAAGGTGCTCGTGAATCTGCTGCCGCATACGCCCGACACCGGGAACGTGCTGAACGCGCGCACGTTTGCGAAGCTCGCGCGCGGTGCCTATCTGATCAACGTCGCGCGCGGCGCGCATCTGGTCGAGGCGGATCTGCTCGACGCGCTCGCCAGCGGCCAGCTCGCCGGCGCCACGCTCGACGTGTTCCGCGAAGAACCGCTGCCCGCCGATCATCCGTTCTGGCGCGAGCCGCGCATCACGATCACGCCGCACGTATCGGCGCTGACGCTGCGCGAGGAGAGCGTCGGGCAGATCGCGCGCAAGATCGAAGCGCTGATGCGCGGCGAGCCGGTGAGCGGTATCGTGGAGCAGGAACGCGGATACTGACATCCGTGCGACATTCGTGAACGAGCAGTTGAACTGAACGCAGGAACGCCGCGCCACGCGGCAACAACCATCTTGCATGAGACCGGACCAGGCGCTAAAGCGCCGACGCCGATCGACCGCGATAAACGCATGGGATCGGAGTAAGTGCTAAAGCACTAACTCCGATCGACAGGAGACAGATCATGGCCTTACCGAAGCAGGTGAAAATCGTAGAAGTCGGTCCGCGCGACGGGCTGCAGAACGAAAAGGAATTCGTGCCCACCGCGACCAAGATCGAGCTCATCAACCGCTTGTCGGCGGCCGGCTTCCGCAACGTCGAGGCGGCGTCGTTCGTGTCGCCGAAATGGGTGCCGCAGATGGCCGACGGCGCCGAGGTGATGGCCGCCATCGAGCGCCGTCCCGGCACGATCTACTCGGTGCTCACGCCGAACCTGCGCGGCTTCGAAGGCGCGCTCGCCGCACGTGCCGACGAGATCGTGATTTTCGGCGCGGCGAGCGAAGCGTTTTCGCAGAAGAACATCAATTGCAGCATCGCGGAAAGCATCGAGCGCTTCGCGCCGGTAGCCGCGGCCGCGAAGGAACATGGCCTGCGCATTCGCGGCAGCGTGTCGTGCGCGCTCGGCTGTCCGTACCAGGGCGAAGTGCCGGTGGCGTCGGTGGTCGACGTGGTCAAGCGCTTCGCGGCGCTCGGCTGCGACGAGATCGATATCGCCGATACCATCGGCGTCGGCACGGCGCAGCGCACTCGCGCAGTGTTCCAGGCGGTGACCGAAGTCTTTCCGCGCGAGCATCTGTCGGGGCACTTTCACGACACGTATGGCCAGGCGCTCGCGAACATTTACGCGGCGCTGCTCGAAGGTATCGAGATTTTCCATGCGTCGGTCGCGGGGCTCGGCGGCTGTCCGTATGCGAAGGGCGCGACCGGCAATGTCGCGACCGAAGACGTGCTGTACCTGATGAACGGCCTCGGCATCGAGACCGGCATCGACCTCGCGCAGGTGGTCGCCATCGGCGACTTCATTTCGACTGCGATCGGCCGGCCCAACGTGTCGCGCGCCGGCAAGGCTCTGCTCGCGAAGGCGCGCAGCGAAGCGAACACCTGCGTGTAACTGCGCGCTCCACTCACATCGTCACATTTCAATCAGGATCCCCAACGATGACCGACCTCGCGTCTTCCGAATCCGACGATCTCGCCGCGCTGCCCGACGCGGCACGCCGCGTCGCGCTACTGCTGCGCGAACGCGGTCACGCGGGCCGAATCGTGATGCTGCCGGAAACCGGCAAGACTTCCGCCGAAGCAGCCGCCGGACTCGGCTGCTCGGTCGCGCAGATCGCCAAGTCGATCCTGTTTCGCCGTCGCGAAGACGATGCGCCCATACTCGTGATCGCGAGCGGCGCGAATCGCGTCGATGAAAAGAAGGTTGCCGCGCAGGTCGGCGAAGTCGGCCGCGCGGACGCGAAGTTCGTCCGCGAAAAAACCGGCTATGCGATCGGCGGTGTCTGCCCGGTCGGTCACGCCACCGAGCCGGTCACGCTGATCGACGCCGATCTGCTCGCGCTCGACAGCCTGTGGGCCGCTGCCGGTCATCCGCATGCGGTGTTCAATCTGACCGCGCAGGAATTGATCGCACTGACGGGCGCGCCGGTCGCCGACGTCGCGCTGCGCGAGACGGCCTGAACACGATGGCGATGACGGGCGGCAAGGACGACGAGGGCAAGGACCGGGGCGAGGACGAGGACGACGACCGCGGCGGCGCCTCGGTGCCGTCGCCGTGCATCAACGTGTGCCGGATGGATGCGTCGACGGGCTGGTGCGAAGGATGTCTGCGCACGATCGACGAAATCGCGGGCTGGTCGATGTTCGACGACGATGCGAAGCGCGCCGTGTGGGACGCGATCGAAGCGCGTCACGTGGAGTTCATCGCGAAACATACCAACAAGCCCACGAAGGAGCTGCAATGAAAGCCGCGCCGCGTGTCGTCACGCTCGGCGAGACGTTCAGCTCGACAGTCTCGTTGTCGACGGATTCTGTCAAATCGTTCGCGACGCTCGTCAACGATCTGAACCCGCTGCATCACGATGAAGCCTATGCGGAGCAAAGCCGCTTCGGTGGTCTGATCGCATCGGGCACGCAGCCCACCGCGTATTTCATGGCGCTGCTCGCCACGCATTTCTCGACCTACGCGCAGCCGCTCGGCCTCGAGTTCGATATCAAGCTGAAGAAAGCGGTGCATGCGCACGACACACTCACGATCCAGTGGCGCGTGCGCGACGCTTACTGGAAGCCGAGCCTGAACGGCGATCTGACGCATCTCGAAGGCTCGGTCGTCAATCAGCACGGCGAGTTGATGCTGACCGGCGCCTCGACCATTCTGGTCATGCCGAAACCCTCTGCATCCGCCGCGCCTGCGGATGCGGCGCCCTCGCAGCCATGATCGCGCTGCCCGCATCGATTCAGGTGTTCGAGCGCGGCTGGCTGTCGTCGAACAACGTGCTGCTCGTCGACGACGCCAGCGCCGCGCTCGTCGATACCGGCTATGCGACGCATGCGCCGCAGACCGTCGCACTGGTGCGCAACGCGCTGAAGGCACGGCCGCTCGATCTGATCGTCAACACGCATCTGCATTCGGATCACTGCGGCGGCAACGCGCTGTTGCAGGCGACGTGGCCGTGCCGCACGCTGATCCCCGCGCCGGAAGAAAGCGCGATACGCGATTGGGACGAAGCGCGCCTGAGCTTTCGCGCAACCGGCCAGACCTGCGAGCGCTTCGGCTTCAGCGGTACGATCGCGCCCGGCGCACAGTTGCAACTCGGCGCGCTCGACTGGCAGGTGCTCGGCGCGCCCGGCCACGATCCGCATTCGCTGATGCTGTATTGCGCCGACGAACGCATTCTCATCAGTGCGGACGCGCTGTGGGAAAACGGCTTCGGCGTGATCTTTCCGGAACTCGAAGGCGAAAGCGGATTCGCCGAGCAGCAGGCGGTGCTCGACACGATTGCCACGCTCGACGTGCGCGTCGTCATTCCGGGGCATGGCGCGCCGTTCACGAACCTCGAACAGGCGCTCGAACGTGCGTTTTCGCGCGTCGCGTGGCTGCGCGCCGATCCCGCACGAAATGCACGCAATGCGCTGAAGGTGCTGATCGTGTTCAAGCTGCTCGACGTGCGCGAGATGAGCTTCGACACGCTGCTGCGCATGGTCGGCGACGCGGCCGTGATGCGCGCCGCCGCCTCGATGCTGAAGCCGCGTGGCGAATGGCCTGCGCTGCTGAAGGGGATGCTCGGGGAACTCGCGGCGAACAACGGGCCGCTCGCCGTGGACGGCGCGCGCATTGTCGCGCGGCGTTGAGGCTGGCTGGCGTGGGCGCTGATGCGCCGGTACGCAAACCGCCTGCACAAAGCCCGCAAAACCGTCCCCACAAAAAGAAAGCCGCTCGACAAAGCGAGCGGCGGAACTTCCGTTGGACGTGATCAGCGTCGACCTGAATGATACGCGTGCGGGTTTTTGCAACGCATCGGTGATTTCCCTACAGAAATTTGACGCTGCGTTTTAAAGCCGTATACATAGTGGGTTGTAAAGCCGTTGCAAGCATTTGAATACAAGCGATTGGTCCGCTCATATGAACAATGACACGCACGTTACTCCGGAATCCATAACATTTGCGTCCACGGAGCGGCGATCATCAGGCAGCCGGATCGTCACGTCGACGACAAGCGCTTCTGCGGCACGATCCGCCAGCCGAGATTGACACCCGCCGCCGCGATCAGAATCAGCGCGGCGCCGAGCACCTGAATCCACGCGAGCGTCTGGCCGAACGCCAGCCGGTCGACGATGATCGCCACCACCGGATAGATGAACGACAGCGCGCCCGTCATCGACGTCGGCAGCTTCTGGATCGCACCATACAGCAGCACGTACATGAGCCCTGTGTGCACGACACCGAGCACGACCAGTTCGAGCCACTGCGCGCCGCTTGCCGGTAGCGCATCGAAGCGCACGAACGGCGCGAGCAGCAGCACGCCGAGCGACACCTGAAGCAGCGCGATCAGATGCGGCGGCGTCCCCTTCAGGCGCTTCGTGATGATCGACGACACCGCGTACATCGCCGCCGCGCCCACCGCATACGCGACGCCGACCAGGTACTGCCCCGGCACGGCAAGCACTGCCGGCTCGACTTTCACGACGAACACGAGGCCGATGAACGCGACCACCAGCCACGCGATCGTCGATGCGCTGATGCGCTCGCGAAACACGAGCGCACCGAGCGCGACCAGCATGAACGGCTGCGTGTTGTAGACGGCCGTTGCCATCGAGATCGACGCGCGCGAATACGCGGCGAATAGCAGCACCCAGTTGACGACGATTGCGACGCCGCCGAGCAGCGCGAGGCCGAGCATCTTCCACGAGAAAAGCTCGCGCCTGAAAAAGCCGAGCACCGCGCAGACGAGCGCGAGCGTCGCGCCGCCGAAGATGCAGCGGAAAAACACCACGTTAAAAGGGCTTTGCTGCGACGACACCACGAGCCAGCCGATCGTGCCGGACATCAGCATCGCCATGCTCATCTCCGCCGCGCCGCGGCGCAGATCGCCCGAAGCCCTGCTCGAAGTCCTGTCTGAAACCTTGTCTGAAGCCATGATTCGATCCCGGATCGATACCTGCATGACAGGCAGTGTAATCAATCCGTTTGCACGAATACATGGTTAAACTTAAGCGTTGCTGCGATTCAACCTCATAATCGAAGGTCATCATGAGCAAACGCCTTGCCTCGGCCGGACCCGTCCCTCTCGACGAAACCGACCGCGCGCTGCTCGCCGCACTCGCGCAGGACGCGCGCCAGCCGGTCAGCGAACTCGCGCGCGAGGTCGGACTATCGGCGCCGAGCACCGCCGAACGCGTGCGGCGGCTCGAAGCGCAGGGGGTGATCGAGCGCTTCACGGTGCAGATCGATCCGCGCGCGCTCGGCTTCACGCTGCAGGCAATCGTGCGCGTGAAGCCGCTGCCGGGTCAGTTGCATCTGGTGGAGGACGTGATCCGCCGCATTCCGGAATTCGTCGAATGCGACAAGGTGACCGGCGACGATTGCTTCATCTGCCGCCTGTACCTGCATTCGATCGATCAGCTCGACGAGATCCTGTCGAAAGTCACCGAGCGCGCGGAGACCAGCACCGCGATCGTCAAGTCGACGCCGGTCGCGCGCCGCCTGCCGCCGCTCGGTTGAGAAAAGTCGCTTGAAGCATGAATACAACCGGAGCAAAGCGCCCAGCCGAAGTGCCTCGCTGAAGCACGCTATTGCTCGACCGCCTCGAAGAACGACAGCATTTCGGCAACCAGTTCGTCCGGCGCTTCCTCAGGCAGATAGTGCCCACAGGACAGCGCGCGGCCGCTCACGTCGCGCGCGACATGACGCCATTCGGCGAGCGCATCGAAACATTTCTCGATCACGCCCTTGTCGCCCCACAGCACGCGCAGCGGACAGCCGATCTTCTCGCCGCGCTCGATATCGGCGCGATCGTGTTCGAGGTCGATGCTCGCCGACGCACGGTAGTCCTCGCACATCGCATGCACCGCGCCCGGTTGCGCGAGCGCGGCGCGATAGGCGTCGAGCGCGGCAGGGTCGAACGGAGCCAGGCCCGCGTGGCGGCTACCCATCACCGAGTCGACATACGCGGCCGGGTTCGCGCCGATCAGCGTCTCGGGCAGCGGCTCGGGCTGGATCAGGAAGAACCAGTGGAAATAGTGCGTCGCGAACGTGCGGTCGGTGGCCTCGTACATCGCGAGCGTCGGCGCGATGTCGAGCAGCATCAGACGCTCGACCGCGTCGGCGTGATCGAGCGCCATGCGGTGCGCGACGCGCGCGCCGCGATCGTGCGCGCAGACGAGAAAGCGCTCGAAGCCGAAGTGGCGCATCACGGCGACCTGATCGGCGGCCATTGCGCGTTTGGAATACGGCTTATGCGCGGCATCGCTCGGCGGCTTACCCGACGCGCCGTAGCCGCGCAGATCAGTCGCGATCACGGTGAAATGCCGCGCGAGCGGCGCGGCGCAACGTTCCCAGATCAGATGCGACTGCGGATGGCCATGCAGCAGCAGCAGAGGCGGCCCCGCGCCACCTTTCACTCCGAAAATATCGACATCGCCCACGGCGACGCGAAAGGGCGTGAAATTCTCGAAGGCCATGTCGTCTCTTTGGTCGTTTAAGGGTCCGTGCATTGTAAAAGCCCGATATGTCCGCGTGACGTGGGTTAACCCACGCAAACATAGAACCTGAACACTCCTTCCAACTGTTCCCGACGGAGCCGCCGCGCACAGGTCGTGGGCTTCGCATATAATCGAACGATCGTTCTTAAATTTTTTGGACGGCTTCGCTTCCGATGCGCTTGCGCATCGACACGCCGCAAGCCGTGTGCCGCTAAACTCATCAAACGCCGGATGCCCAACGCCGCACCGGTTGGCCCAATATGGAGACTCGCACCATGGCATTGCCCGCCGTTCTGCAAAACCTCGCGCTGCCCGTCGTCGCATCGCCGATGTTCATCGTCAGCTATCCCGAACTCGTGCTGGCCCAGTGCAAGGCCGGCATCGTCGGTTCGTTCCCTGCCCTCAACGCGCGCCCGGCCGAGCTGCTCGACGAGTGGCTCACGCAGATCCAGGCACAGCTCGCCGAGCACAAGGCGGCCAATCCCGATGCGACCATCGGGCCGATCGCTGTCAACCAGATCGTCCATCATTCGAACGCACGGCTCGAGCACGACGTGCGCGTGTGCGTCGAGCACAAGGTGCCGATCTTCATCACAAGCCTGCGCGCGCCGGCGCGCGAGATCGTCGATGCGGTGCACAGCTACGGCGGCATCGTGCTGCACGACGTGATCAATCTGCGCCATGCGCAGAAAGCGCTCGAAGCGGGCGTCGATGGGCTGATCCTGGTCGCCTCCGGCGCGGGCGGCCATGCGGGCACGACCTCGCCGTTCGCGCTGGTCGGCGAGGTGCGGCGCGTTTTCGACGGACCGATCGTGCTGTCCGGCGCCATCGCGAACGGCGGCTCGATTCTCGCCGCGCAGGCGATGGGCGCGGACTTCGCGTACATGGGCACGCGCTTCATCGCGACCAGAGAGGCACACGCGGTCGACGACTACAAGCAGGCGATCGTCAACTCCACTGCGTCGGACATCATCTACACGAACCTGTTTACCGGCGTGCACGGCAATTACATCCGCGAGAGCATTCTGAACGCGGGGCTCGACCCGGACGCGCTGCCGGAATCGGACAAGAGCAAGATGAACTTCGGCGGCGACAAGGCGAAGGCGTGGAAAGACATCTGGGGCGCGGGCCAGGGCGTCGGGCTGATGGACGACGTGCCGAGCGTCGGAGAACTCGTGCAGCGGTTGAAGAAGGAATACGACGACGCGAAGGCGCGGCTCGGCATCGCGCGTTGAGGGGTGAAGGGAAGGCGCCCGCCTCCGGCGCTCTGCGTCGGGCGCCTCATCCCTGTGTCCTGGCTCGCGCAAAACCCGAAGCGAAGCAGCAAGCCCGAAGAAGCGGCAAGCCCGCCGCTTAGCTGCGGGCCACTCGCCTACATATTGCGCCGATACTGCCCGCCCACCTCGAACAGCGCGCGCGTGATCTGTCCGAGCGAACACACGCGCACCACGTCCATCAACACCGCGAATACGTTGTCGTCGTCGATGACTGCACACTTCAGGCGTTCGAGCGCGGCAGGCGCGGCATCGCGATGACGCGCCTGGTAGTCGCGCAGCCGCTGCAACTGACTCTGCTTTTCCTCGTCCGTCGAGCGGGCCAGCACGACCGGCCGTGGCGCCTCATGCGGATGCGCGCTCAGGAACGTGTTCACGCCGACGATCGGATACGAGCCATCATGCTTGCGATGCTCGTACAGCATCGACTCGTCCTGGATGCGGCCGCGCTGATAGCCGGTTTCCATCGCGCCGAGCACGCCACCGCGCTCGGTTAGCCGCTCGAATTCGGCGAGCACCGCTTCCTCGACCAGATCGGTCAGCTCGTCGATCACGAAGCTGCCTTGATTCGGGTTCTGGTTCTTCGCGAGCCCCCATTCGCGATTGATGATCAACTGGATCGCCACCGCGCGGCGCACCGAATCTTCGGTCGGCGTCGTGATCGCTTCGTCGAAGGCGTTGGTGTGCAGCGAGTTGCAGTTGTCGTAGATCGCGATCAGCGCCTGCAGCGTGGTGCGGATGTCGTTGAAGTCGATCTCCTGCGCGTGCAGGCTGCGGCCCGAGGTCTGCACGTGATACTTCAGCTTCTGGCTGCGCTCGTTCGCGCCGTAGCGCTCGCGCATCGCCACCGCCCAGATGCGTCGCGCGACGCGGCCAAGCACCGTGTACTCCGGGTCCATCCCGTTCGAGAAGAAGAACGACAGATTCGGCGCGAAGTCGTCGATCGACATGCCGCGCGCGAGATACGCCTCGACGTACGTGAAGCCGTTCGCGAGCGTGTACGCGAGTTGCGAAATCGGGTTCGCTCCGGCCTCCGCGATGTGATAGCCGGAGATCGACACCGAATAGAAATTGCGCACGCCGTGCTCGACGAAATACGCCTGGATGTCGCCCATCACTTTCAAGCTGAATTCGGTCGAGAAAATGCAGGTGTTCTGCCCCTGGTCCTCTTTGAGGATATCGGCCTGCACCGTGCCGCGCACGTTTTCGAGCGCGCCGCGGCGCGTCGCGGCGAGTTCGCCGGCGGTGAGCGGACGGCCCTGTTCCGCTTCCTTGCGTGCGATCTGCTGATCGATCGCGACGTTGAAGAACATCGCGAGGATGGTCGGCGCGGGACCGTTGATCGTCATCGATACCGACGTTTCCGGCGCGCACAGATCGAAGCCGTCGTAGAGCGTTTTCATGTCGTCGAGCGTCGCGACCGACACGCCCGAATTGCCGACCTTGCCGTAGATGTCCGGGCGCTCGTGCGGCTCCTCGCCATAGAGCGTCACGGAGTCGAACGCGGTCGACAGTCGTTTGGCCGGCATCCCTTCGGAGAGCAGCTTGAAGCGGCGGTTGGTGCGCTGCGGATCGCCTTCGCCCGCGAACATGCGGGTCGGGTCTTCGTTCTCGCGGCGAAACGGAAACACGCCAGCGGTGAATGGGAAATAGCCGGGCAGATTGTCGAGCATCAGCCAGCGCAGAATTTCGCCGTGATCGACGAATTTCGGCAGCGAGACTTTGCGGACTCGCGAACCGGAGAGCGTCGTCACCGCGAGCGCGGTGCGGATTTCGCGCTCGCGGATGCGCACGACGTGTTCGTCGCCGGAATAGGCGGCGACGATTTGCGGCCACGTGTCGAGCAGCTTGCGCTCGTGCTCGCCGAGCGCGGCGGTGCGTTGTTCGATAAGGGCGTTCAGCGGTGCCAGGAGCGGGCTGGCCGGAGCAGCGCCGGGGCCTGCTTGGGCGCCTGCTTTTGCTTTCGCGTCGGAATGCGCATCCGCACTCGCGTCGCCTAGCATGCGACGCGCCTCGACAAGCTGCCAACGCTCGCGCGCAATGCGCGCCTGCGCGTCGGCTCGCTCGTGGTACGCGTGAACCGTCTGCGCGATATCGGCGAGGTAGCGCACGCGCGACGGCGGCACGATCGCATGAAGGTTGCTCGAAAAGCGCAGGCCGCCGGGTGCGCCGAGCCGTCCGCCGCCCTCGCGCAAGCCATGCTGGCGTAGCGCGTCGGCGATATGCCGGTACAGCGCGGTCACACCGTCGTCGTTAAAGCGCGACGCGATCGTGCCGAACACCGGCATCGCGTCGGGTGGCGTCGCGAATTCCGCGCGATTGCGCTGCACCTGCTTCGCGACGTCGCGCAGCGCGTCCTGCGCGCCCTTGCGGTCGAACTTGTTGATCGCGACGAAGCTCGCGAAATCGAGCATGTCGATTTTCTCGAGCTGGCTCGCCGCGCCGAACTCCGGCGTCATCACGTAGAGCGCTTCGTCGACGAACGGCACGATTGCCGCATCGCCCTGCCCGATCCCGGAGGTTTCCACGACGATCAGGTCGAAGCGCGCCGCCTTGCAGAGCATCAGCGCGTCGGGCAGCGAATCGGAGAGTTCGCTCGAAGCCTCGCGTGTCGCCATCGAGCGCATATAGACGCG
This sequence comes from Paraburkholderia susongensis, assembly GCF_900177725.1. Lineage (GTDB taxonomy): Bacteria > Pseudomonadota > Gammaproteobacteria > Burkholderiales > Burkholderiaceae > Paraburkholderia > Paraburkholderia susongensis. Next base: position 212,347 of record NZ_FXAT01000003.1, read on the forward strand.
CGCGCCGCCGCCCCAGTCGCCGATCGCGTTCATGCGGATGCGGTCGCCGAGCAGCGCGCCGCCGGATTTGCGGCGCGACGGGTCGATCGCGAGCACGGCGATGGTCAGCGCGTCGCCGTAGTCGAGCCGGAAGCGGCGGATCAGCTCGTCGGTCAGCGACGATTTGCCCGCGCCGCCCGTGCCGGTGATGCCAAGCACGGGCACGTGGGCCGCCTCGGCGAGCGCCGCCAGTTTTTCCCGTGCGGGCGCATCGGCGCTGCCGGATTCGAAGGCGCTGATGAGTTGCGCGAGGCGGCGGAAGATGGGGGTGATGGAGTCCACATCGGCACATGCATCGCCTCGCGGCGATTCGGACGAAGCAGCTAATCCGAAACGCTCAAAACCCGGCAACGGCCTCGCCGCCAAATCCGTCAGCCATTCGTCCACCGGCACTCGCCGTGCCGCCTCGGCCGCGCGCGCGCCCTCGGCGCAGCGCGCAATCATGTCGTCGATCATGCCTTGCAGACCGAGCCGCTGGCCGTCGTGCGGCGAATAGATTTTTTCGACGCCATCGCGCTCGAGCGCGGCAATTTCCTCCGGGACGATCACCCCGCCGCCGCCGCCGAACACCTTGATGCGTTCGCCGCCACGCGCGCGCAGCAGCTCGACGAGGTAGCGGAAGTATTCGTTGTGGCCGCCCTGGTAGCTCGACACGGCGACGCCATCGGCGTCCTCGTTGAGCGCGGCGGTCGCGACTTCATCGACGGAGCGGTTGTGGCCGAGGTGGATCACCTCGACGCCGCTGGCTTGCAGGATGCGCCGCATGATGTTGATCGATGCATCGTGACCATCGAACAGCGCGGCAGCAGTGACGAAGCGAAGGCGCCGGGCCGCGGGCAGCTTGTGGCTGCCGGTGCGCTGCGGCATGGACAGATCGGTCATGTCTCCCCCAGATCGTTTTCGCGTAGGGTGCTGGCACCAGTATAGCGAAATGGGGGGTGACGGCAGGGACGGCCAGGGGCGCTGGTTTGGGGCTTTTGCGCCTGTTTCCGCGCGCCTGTATGGTGTGCTCGCCCTGGTGTGCTCGCCCATGCTGCGCGTTCCCCTACCGCACCGCCAACGCCTTGATCTCTTCAAGCGACGGCCACAGCGACTCGTTTCCAAACCGCGCAACGAGAAAATCGACGAACGAGCGCACCTTCGCCGACAGATGCCGACGGCTCGTGTAGACGACGTGGATCGGCAACTCGCGCGGCGGCACTTCGTCGACGAGCAGCGGCACGAGACGCCCCTCGGCGAGATCGTTGCCGATCACCTCGGTGCCCAGCACCGCGATACCCGCGCCGTGCAGCACGATCACGCGCTGCGCCTCGAGCTGGTTGACGATCAGATTGCCCGACAGGCGCACGCGCGACGACGCATCGTCAGTCGCGACCTCGAGCGCCGACACGCCCGAGTAGCGCAGATAGTTGTGGCGCGCCAGATCGGCGACGCTCTTCGGCGCACCGTGCCGCCGCAAATAGGCCGGCGATGCGCACAGCACGAGATGCGCAGTCGCGATCTGCCGCGCGATCAGCGACGACGACTTCAGCCCGCCTGGCGACGCGCGGATCGCGACGTCGAAGCCCTCGTCGATCAGCTCGACGACGCGATCCGACAGAGTCATGTCGACGGTGACCTGCGGATACTGCGCAGCGTAGTCGGCTATCGCCGCCATCACGTGACTCAAGCCGAACGCCGACAGCGACGACACCCGCAGCCGTCCTTGCGGCACGACGCTCGCCGCGCCGACCGCCTGGCCGGCTTCGTCGAGTTCGGTGAGCGCCTGGCTCAGGCGCTCGTAGTATTCGCGGCCCGCCTCGGTCGGCGCGACACGGCGCGTGGTGCGGTTGAGCAGCCGCGCGCCGAGCTGCTGCTCGAGATGCATCACATGCTTGCTCGCCATCGCCGCCGACATCTCCATGCGCTCCGCCGCACCGACGAAACTGCCGGCTTCGACCACGTGGCGAAACACTTTCATGCTGACGAGGGTATCCATCTCAATCGCTCGCTTGAGGAATCAATCGATGGCATTTTGCCCGGTTTATCAAAGGCGGAAAAACAAACTGTCGCGATGACGCAAGCAGAAACGACGAAGCCCGCCTTCCGGAGAATCCCGAGAAGGCGGGCTTCGTGATGCGGCTGGAACGGACGGGAGCGAAAGCGGGAGCAAAGCGCGGCCCGTACGCCGCAGGCGTCAGAACTTCATACGCAGCCCCCCGCCATACGTATTGCCGCTCGACTGCCCGGTGATCTTGTCATACATATACGCCGCATACACGTCCGTGCGCTTGGAAAGCGGATAGTCGTAGCCGAGCGCCGCCGTCTGGCGCGTCTGGTTCGAGCCGCCGCCGTTGCGCGACCACGCGAACGACGCCATCACCGAGCCCGGGCCGAACGGCACCGTGACGCCACCCTGTCCCGTGTTGACGTGCCAGCTCGTGACCTGCTGGTTGTTGTACGTGTACATGTACTGGCCGTAGAGCTTCACGAACTTCAGGTCGTACGACACGCCTGCCTGCGCGACGCTCTGGCTGCGCAAACCGGGCACGCCCGAGGTCTCGAAGCTGCCGAGGTCGCCGGGCACGTTGTTGAAGTTCACGTACTGGTACACCGCGGTCGCCGCGAACGGGCCGTGGAAGTACAGCACCTGGCCGCTCCACTTCTTCGCGCCGTTCTGCGTCGTGTTGCCGAGTGCGTACATCGCCGACATCGACAGGCCGTTGAAGTTAGGCGACGCGTACTGCACCGCGTTGCTCCAGCCCGAGTCGCCGGTCACGCCCTGATCGGTCGTGTAGGTCGGGAACGTGCCGAGGCCGAGGTAAGTCTGCTTGATCATCGGCGAGAACACATACGAATCGACGAACGGGTTGAACAGGATCGTCGAGACGAACAGCTCCGTCGTCAGACGGCCGGCCGTCAACGTGCCGTACGGCGATTCGACGCCGACGTACGCGTTGCGCGAGAACATCGTGTCGCCGGTGAAGCGGCCGTACTGGCCGTTCTGCGCGAGAAAGAAGCCCTCGAGCGCGAAGATCGCCTTGTAGCCGCCGCCCAGATCCTCGGCCCCCTTCAAGCCCCAGAACGACGTCGACATGCCGCCGCCCGACACCACCGCCGACGCCTGGCCGCCCGGGAATTTCTGCGAGCCGACCCATTCGTCGACCTGGCCATAGAGCTGCACGCTCGATTGCGCGAAAGCGGACGACGCGCTCGCTAGCAGGACAGCGCACACGCTGGCCTTGAGAGGGGTCTTCAGCGCGCTGCTGAGGCTTGTTTTCATGGATTCTCCAATCTTTGTCAAAAGGGTGTGGCTGTGCGAAAGGGGGCGCTCGCGCAAGCCATTAGTTGTTATCCGTTCGGCCGCCGAGCCAATCTGGGCTGGATCATCTTTGCGGACCATTTTTATAAACAAAAACATTGCTGCTTATTGCCGGTATATCGGTCTGATTAGTTTGGTCGGTTATCTGCCTGATACGACGGCCTGCCAGCGCTTTCTCCGGACTGCCGCCGGCTGCGTGAACGCGTTGCGTCATGCCGCGAATGGCGCACCGAGGCACGAATCAACGCCCCGGATGGCACGCCTATGACGCGACGCAGCACGATGCCGGGATTTGACGCTGACGAATACTTTGCTGCCGAGCGTTTTTCAAAAAAGTGTGGCGTCGAAACGTCAGATTGGGATGAGGCTGGGGACTGAGGCGGGAGAAACCGGGCGGTGAGGCAGCAGGAGGCGAGCCGAATGGCCGGTGAAGCGGGGGATGGGGACGAGGACGGGAGCGGCCGTGCGCCGGGATGGCGGAAAGCGACCGGGAGAAGCGTGGTTCAGCGAGGGAGCAGCAAGAGCAGGCGACTGCGGCAAACGCATCCCGCGACGTGCGGGATCGTGAGCTGAACAGCCTCTATCTAGTTACGGTATGGCGAGCCTTCCGACTGACGCGGATCGTCGGCCGGGCGCGGCATCGCGCGGGCGCCGCCGCGCTCTTCGTTATAGCGGGTGACGTCGGCGCGGATCGAGCCGCTGCGCATCGGCGTGTTGGGCGGCGGACGCGGCACCGGGCGCGACTCCGCACTGACCGGCGTGATGGCGCCGGCGTACTGCATCCGCCCACGCCCGTCGCCGTAGGCGGACGGTCCCGCGATACGGCGCGTGCCCGATTGATAGCCGCCGAAGCTGTTGCCGTAATTGGCGCCCGCGAAGTTCGCGCTTCGCTGCGTGCGCGGATCGCGCGCGGCCATGGAATTGCGGGCGGGGCTTGTCCTCGGCATACCGGCGGCGCCGGCGTAACGGCCGCTACCGCGCATCTCCATGCGCATTGCACGGTCCGCGCCGCCATGCGAAAAAGCGCCGCCGCCATGCGGCATGTTCGGCGCTTTTGCATAGGCGAGCGAACACAGCACGGCGATGACCGCGCCCCACGCCCAATGCCTCGTTCTCGACAACCCGTCCACCTTTGTGACTCTCACGCCCGAAGACTTGCCTGAAATCCACCGTTCGAGCTGCGATGGACCTGTTGCGGGACTGACGGAAAACGCCGCGCTCATCTCGCGGCACGGGAAATATCCCTACGGCCTTTGAACGGTAATTTATGGGTGGCGGCAGAGGGTGTCGAGCCAAAAAGTGTTAGGTCTCCTCCGTGGATGTAACACCTTGTTACTGCGACGTTTTTGTGCGACACAGTCCTTGCGCGACGGCTGCGGAACGGCTTGCCAGAAAGCGTTTGCGCCCTGCCCGCGCGGACCCGCGAAGCCGCCTGCATCAACCGGTTGTGCGCCCGCAATCGTTAAATCGGCTGGATGAGACGAAGCGCGTCGCCAATACTGAGACTTGGGCTGAAACCCGAGCTGAAATCCGGGCAGCCAGCATGACGCGTAAGGCGAGCCGCTCCGGCTGAACTAGTTGATGCGCAACATTCATTAATCAATTCGGCAAATGAATTTGCCTTTTCAATCGATTCCCAAGGACAATAGCGGTTTCCCATTGGCTGGAGACAGCGCCCGCACGCGTGCGTCCCGTGCCGCTCCGCGTCATTGAATCGAGATTCCGACATGGCTCGCCCGAAACTACTACCCGACAACTTCACCCTGTGCCTCGTGGGCACCGTGATCCTTGCCAGCCTCCTGCCCGTTCACGGGCAAGCCGCCGTGGGGTTCAACTGGGTAACGAACATCGCGGTCGGCCTGCTGTTCTTCCTGCACGGCGCCAAGCTCTCACGCGAAGCAATCATTGCGGGCGCGACGCACTGGCGCCTTCATGCGGTGGTACTGCTGAGCACGTTCGCGCTCTTTCCGCTGCTCGGCCTCGCGCTTAAGCCGATCCTTTCGCCGCTTGTCACCCCGACGCTCTATGCGGGGGTCCTCTTCCTCTGCACGCTGCCGTCGACGGTCCAGTCGTCGATTGCGTTCACGTCCATTGCCAAGGGCAACGTACCGGCCGCGGTATGCAGCGCGTCCGCCTCGAGCCTGCTCGGCATCTTCATCACCCCAGCCCTCGTCAGCGTCGTCGTGACCAATCAGGCGGCGAGCGGCGGCGGCTCGCCCTGGCATACGATCGGCAACATCGTGCTGCAGCTGCTCGTGCCGTTCATTGCCGGCCAACTGCTGCGCCCGCTGATCGGCAAGTGGATCGAGCGCAATCGCAGCGTGCTGAAGTTCGTCGACCAGGGCTCGATCCTGCTGGTCGTATACGGCGCGTTCAGCGAGGCCGTGAACGAAGGCTTGTGGCACCAGATTCCGCTGTCCGCGCTCGGCGGCCTCGTGGTGGTGAGCGCTGTTCTGCTCGCGCTCGCGCTGGCTGTGACGATCTTCGTGAGCAAGCGGCTCGGCTTCAATCGCGCGGACCAGATCACGATCATCTTCTGCGGCTCGAAAAAGAGTCTCGCCGCCGGTGTGCCGATGGCCAAGGTCATTTTCGCCGCGCATGCGGTTGGCGCCGTCGTGCTGCCGCTGATGCTGTTCCATCAGATCCAGTTGATGGTGTGCGCCGCGCTCGCGCAACGCTGGGGTGCTCGCGACATCAGCAGCGAGACCCCGGCCGCTTCGCAGCGGCCCGCCGCGGCCGTCGCGCGCCGTTGAGAACACGCGCAATGCAAACAGGACATTCATAAGCGCCCTCCCTGAGCGTCATTTGAAAAAGCCGCCTTGTGCGGCTTTTTTCGTTATTTCACGCTCAAACGCGGACGCTGTCGCCTCAGCCTGATGGCATAAGAGAACTCCTGGAGATTCGAGCCCGCCGGCCGCCGTCCGGCGCAATCCGGCGCAAAAAGGAAGCAGGATTCTGGCGTGCTGCAAGGGTGCTTTTCGGTTCATCCGCCCATTGTTTAGCGAATTTTACTAAACAAATATACCGAGACCACAACCATAAAATACGGGTATCTACCGGGATAACGCTAAGGTTTTTCGGGCTGTTTTACTCACGTTTTACTATACAATCGCCCGAACCCAAACACGCGAGGCCGCGTTTGCGCGGCCGTCTCATCCGATGACCACAACCATCCGCGACGTCGCCCGCGCGGCCAGCGTTTCGATCGGCACCGTCTCGCGCGCGCTGAAGAATCAGCCCGGTCTCTCGGAGGCCACGCGCGAGCGCGTCGTCGAGGCCGCACGGCAGCTCGGCTACGATTCCGCGCAACTGCGCCCGCGCATCCGCCGCCTGACCTTCCTGCTGCATCGACAGCACAACAATTTCGCCGCGAGCCCGTTTTTCTCGCACGTGCTGCATGGCGTCGAATACGCGTGCCGCGAGCGCGGCATCGTGCCGTCCGTGCTGACCGCCGGCCCGACCGAAGACGTGATTCATCAGATGCGCCTGCACGCGCCCGACGCCGTCGCGATCGCCGGCTTCGTCGAGCCCGAAACGCTCGCCACGCTCGTCTCGATGCGGCGTCCGCTCGTGCTGATCGATCTGTGGTCGCCCGGCCTGCGCTCGGTGAATCTCGACAACGCCGCCGGCGCCGCGCTCGCGATGCGTCATCTGTTCGAACAGCAACGCAGGCGTGTCGCGTTCATCGGCGGCTCGCTCGCGCATTTCAGCATCGCCGAGCGCGCGCTCGGCTACCGGCGCGCGTTCTTCGAAGCGGGGCTGCTGTTCGACCCGTCGCTCGAAGTGAACATCGACGCCGGCCTCGATCCGGACACCGGCGCCGCACGCGCCATCGAGCGCCTGCTCGACGCGCCGGGCCCGCGCCCCGACGCCGTGTTCGCCTACAACGACGCCGCCGCGCTCGCCGCGCTGCGCGTATGTCTCGCGCGCGGCTTGCGCGTGCCCGAGGACATCGCGATCATCGGTTTCGACGACATTCCCGCCGCCGCCCACGCCACACCGCCGCTCTCGACCATCGCGGTCGACAAGGAAGCGCTCGGACGGCGCGGCGTCGAGTTGCTGCTCGAAGACTCACCCGCCGAACTCGAAGTCCGCTTGCCCGTTCAACTCGTTGCCCGTGCCAGTACTTTGGTGAAAACGCCATGATGCAAACCGATCCGCTTCACCCCACCGGCGACGCCGCGAAGGCGCCGCCCGTCGAAAGTTTCCGCAGCCGCGAGTTCCTGCTCGCGCATGTGCAGGACACGTTGCGCTTTTACGCGCCGAACGTGCTCGATCCGAGCGGCGGCTTCTTCCATTTCTTCCGCGACGACGGCTCGATCTACGACCGCACCACGCGCCACCTCGTGAGCAGTTGCCGCTACGTATTCAACTACGCGATGGCGTATCGCCAGTTCGGCGACCCGAAGCACCTCGAATACGCGCGCCACGGTCTGCGCTTTCTGCACGACGCGCATTGGGACGCGCAGCACGAGGGCTACGACTGGGAACTCGAATGGCGCGACGGCAAGAAGCGCACGCTCGACGCGACGCGCCACTGCTACGGCCTCGCGTTCGTGCTGCTCGCGTATTCGCATGCGGCGATGGCCGGCATCGAGGAAGCGAAACCGATGATCGGCGCGACCTTCGATCTGATGGAACACCGCTTCTGGGACGCCGCCGCCGGCCTCTACGCCGACGAAGCCTCACCGGAATGGCGCGTGAGTTCCTATCGCGGCCAGAATGCGAACATGCACACCACCGAGGCGCTGCTCGCCGCGCACGAGGCGACCGGTCATCTGGTCTACCTCGATCGCGCCGAACGCGTGGCCTCGAACATCACACTGCGCCAGGCGAAGCTCTCGCAAGGGCTCGTGTGGGAGCACTTTCACGCGGACTGGTCGGTCGACTGGCATTACAACGAGGAAGACAGCTCGAACATCTTCCGTCCGTGGGGTTTTCAGCCCGGCCATCAGACCGAATGGGCGAAGCTGCTACTGATTCTCGAGCGCTTCCGTCCGCTGCCGTGGCTGCTGCCGCGCGCGATCGAACTGTTCGACGCCGCGATGACGCACGCATGGGACGAAGACCACGGCGGCCTCTACTACGGCTTCGGCCCGGACGGCACCGTGTGCGACCACGACAAGTACTTCTGGGTGCAGGCCGAAACGTTCGCGGCCGCCGCGCTGCTCGGCCAGCGCACCGGCAACGAGCGCTTCTGGGACTGGTACGACGAGATCTGGCGCTATAGCTGGGCGCACTTCGTCGATCACAAGTACGGCGCGTGGTATCGCATCCTCACCTGCGACAACCGCAAGTACAGCGACGAAAAAAGCCCGGCCGGCAAGACCGACTATCACACGATGGGCGCATGCTACGAAGTGCTCGCTCATGCGCCCGGCAACGGCGTCGCGGCTGCATCAGCCGCATCCGCCGCCACGGCAGACTCCGCGGAGAAAGCACGATGAACGCGACCACAGGCTTACCCGTTTTCGTTTCCGCCGGCGACATCCTCACCGATCTCGTACGCACCGGCGCATCGCATTGGCTGTCGCGTCCGGGCGGCGCGGGCTGGAACGTGGCGCGCTGCGTCGCGCGGCTCGGCCTGCCGACCGCATGCGCGGGCTCGCTCGGCGTCGACAATTTCTCCGACGAACTGTGGAACGCGAGCGTCGCGGCGGGTCTCGACATGCGCTTCATGCAGCGCGTCGAGCGCCCGCCGCTGCTCGCGATCGTGCATCAGACGCATCCGCCCGCGTACTTCTTCATGGGTGAGAACGGCGCCGATCTCGCGTTCGATCCGGCGCATCTGCCGGCGGGCTGGATGGACGAGGTGAAGTGGGCGCACTTCGGCTGCATCAGCCTCGTGCGCCAGCCGCTCGGCGACACGCTCGCGGCGCTCGCCGCGCGACTGCGCGCGCACGGCGTGAAGATCAGCTTCGATCCGAACTATCGCAATCTGATGGAGCGCGGCTACGAGCCGACGCTGCGCAAGATGGCCGCGCTCGCGGATCTCATCAAGGTGTCGGACGAAGACCTGCGCCTCATCTTCAAGACCAGCGACGAAGCCGCCGCGCTCGCCCAACTGCGCGCGATGAATCCGGCTGCCACCGTGCTCGTGACGCGCGGCCCCGAGTCGGCGATGCTGTTCGACGGCGCGACGGTGATCGAAGCGAAGCCGCCGCGCGTCGAGGTGGTCGACACGGTCGGCGCGGGCGACGCGTCGATCGGCGGGCTGCTGTTCAGCCTCATGAGCGCGCCGCAACGCGCGTGGCCCGAGCATCTCGCGTTTGCGCTCGCGGCCGGCGCGGCGGCCTGCCGGCATGCCGGCGCGCACGCGCCCGCGCTCGACGAGGTCGTCGCGTTGCTGTAATGAGCCTGCTGTAATTTTCCTGCCTTGGGGGGCACGTAGTGTCGCGGATGTCGAGGACATCGCGCACACGAAGCGCCGCCCTTGGCGCCGCGTTGGTCCGAAGCCGAACCGCCAGCGCCGTGCTACGATGAAATATCGAAACCTTTGCAAAAAGGAGCGAGGCCATGGAAGACATCACCTACACCAAAGGGATCTACACGGCCACTGCGTCGATAAGAGAAGTCGCGCAAGACGCCTGGCAGGGTCTCGTCACACTCGCGCGCGACGAAGGCGAAGCCAGCGCCGATCAGGAAACCACGGTCTACGAAGTCGAATCCACTTCGTCGACGCCGGAAGAAGCGCTCGAAGAAGCCAAGGCGCTCGCTCATCGTATCCTCGGGGAAATCGAACTGTAGGCCGAACTTCGGGCAGCGCGCCGCGTTTCGCCAAACCCGGGCAGCGCGCGCGCCGCTGCCGAAGCCGGCCGGCTGGAGGCGATCATGGCTGAACAGCTCTTCCTCTACGGTGTGTATTCGATACATGTCCGCCCGCTCGAACTCGACGGCGCACGCTGGGATGCGGAGTACGAAATCCGTCACCGCGAGAAGGCCGTCAAGACGTGGACCACCGTCGGCGGCGACGCGGGCTATGCCGGCGAGGCCGAAGCGGTGGAACACGCGCACCTGCAAGCCGTCGACGATATCGAGCACGGCGCGGGTATTCCGAAGCCGCGGGTGTTTCCGTGAGAGGCTGATGACGCGCTTTTTGGGGCGCAGTGAGATTCGGTGCGACGCAGCGCGGCGCGATTTAGCGCTGCGCGCTGCAAAGCAAGACAACACGCAAGCTATTCCGGATAATCGAACGTATCCACGACCTTCGTGATTTTCCAGACGCCATCTTCCTGACGCAAAAATACGATATTGGTCTGCTTGTCTTTCGAGCCGAACGTAACGGGCACGAGCGCCACGTTTTCGAGCATGATGACTGGATGCACAGCGATATGCGCTTCCCAATCTTTCTCGTCGAAGTCTTGCACTTTCGTGAAGTATTCCGCATCTTCAGCTAATTTATTGGCTTTATATTGCTTTCGCAAAAAATCGACGGTTTTCTTTGCAACGTGTATGTATATCTCCTTGTCCATGACGGGATAATCGTGATCTGCGGCCAGACGTGGAATAAACCATGTGTAAAAATCTCTTACGCTTGCCTCGGGGGTTGTCTGTTTCGCATGCGTCGCGTTTCCTGCATATGAGAAGCCGTTAAAAATCAGCAACAGCATGACAGCAAAAAACGCCAGATATTTTTTCATGTATGCAAACCTCAGTCGTGACGATAGACTTTAAAATTTGGTCGCGCAGATCGATAATCCGGTCCGGGATAGAAGCCGTGCCACTGTTTGAAATCGGAAATCCAGTATTGCCCGTCGTACATTGCCATATGTCCGTGCGGATGCAAATGTATGCCTTCGATTACGATTACATCACCCTTTTGCGGGTGAGTGGTTGATATCGTTCGAAATCCGGCGTGAGTCAGCGAAGTGCCATAGTCTTTCGCGGAGCGTGTGCGGGTCAACATAATTCCGCCTCGTTCAACTGCTTCTCGCACGTACCGGGCGCAATCTCCGTGGCTCATCGGCCTGGCATGCAATTGCAGATAATTTACAGCGGCGTTTTTATCCCACGGCATATAACATTCCTCAGGTCAAAATTTGACCCTAACACGGCACAACAGAGTCAAGCATTCAATTAACAATGTTTAAATTCATCTAAAAATAATTTAATTTGAGACAATTTCTTAATAAATAACAATCCACTTCACAGTGGGTTCTTTACGGGATGGAAAATCACGGTGTCCCACCCCTCTGCGCGAACGACGCGCCATGCTACGCTGTGCTCGTTTTCATCCCCGCGAGCGCGTGATGGCAAGCGAATCGTCAGACCGTTTCCCCGACCTCGGCGACGCCAGCGCTGGTGCTGACGCGGGTGCGGCTGCAAGTGAGCCGAAGCGTCGCGCGCGCGGCAGCCGAGAAATGCGTCTGGACGATCGCGTGGTGATCGCGCACGGCATGCCGACACCGCTGTGGCAGGACCTCTATCACCGCGCGCTGGTGGTGCGCTGGCCGGTGTTTTTCGTGTCGCTCGCGGTGCTGTTCCTGCTGCTCAACACGGTGTTCGCCACGCTCTACATGCTCGGCCACGCGCCGATCGCCAACCAGTTCCCGAAGGGCTTCGGCGGCGCGTTCTTCTTCAGCGTCGAAACGCTCGCGACGGTCGGCTACGGCGACATGCATCCGCAAACCGTCTACGCGCACTGGATCGCGACGCTCGAAATCTTCGTCGGCATGTCGGGCATCGCATTGGCGACGGGGCTGATCTTCGCGCGCTTTTCGCGGCCGCACGCGAAGATCATGTTCGCGCGTTACGCGGTGGTCCGGCCGATCGACGGCCGCATGACGTTGATGGTGCGCTCGGCCAACGCGCGTCAGAACGTGATCGCCGAAGCACGCGCGCGGCTGCGCATCCTGCGCCGGGAAACGTCCGCCGAAGGCTACACGCTGCGCAAGCTCTACGACCTCACGCTCGTACGCGACCAGCATCCGGTGTTCAAGCTCGGCTGGACGCTCATGCACGTCATCGACGAAAGCAGTCCGCTGCTCGGCGAAAGCGCCGAAACGCTCAGAGGCAGTGACATGTCGCTGCTGCTCACGCTCGAAGGTGTCGACGAATCGACCTCGCAAACGATGCAGGCGCGTCATATGTGGACCTGCGATCAGATCTTCTGGCAGTACCGTTTCGTCGACATCATGAGCGAGCGCGACGGCGTGAGCCACATCGACTATTCGCACTTCGACGAGATCGTGCCGCTCGACGCGGCGCCGCTTCAAGCGGACGCCGCCGTCACGAGGGCGGCACCGTAAGCCTCGTGGCCGCACCGCACGCGTTCAGAACTTGTGGCGAATCCCAACCACGCCCACCACCTGCGTGCGCGAACTCGACGGATTGCTGACGCCCTCGATGGCCGCCACCGTATTCGACGACGAGCGCTGATAAATCGCATTCACATACAGATCGGTGCTCTTCGACAGAAAATACTGCACGCCCGCGCTGGTTTGCAGATAGTGCATGCTCGGCTCGGTGCTCTGCGTCGTCAAAACCTGCGTGTACGTCTCGCCGATTGCGAACGCCACCGCCGGCGTGAAGCGATAGCGGAAGCTGCCTTCGTAGTTATTGAAGCGTTGCGAGGCCCCCGTCTGCAGATTGAATAGCGAGGTCGTGTACAGCAAGCCGAAAGTGGCGTTGCCGAAGTCGTAAGTGCCCGCCGCCCCCCAGATCTGCTGCTTCGTGATGCCCTTCAGGAAGGTGAAGTAGTTGTCCGAAGGAATCGCGCCGGTCGTATCGAGTGCCGGATTGTCAAGCACCACGTACGCCACGCCGAGACGCACCGGACCCTGCGCATACGTGCCGCCAACGCTCCAGCTGCGGTTCTCCGCGAAATTGGTCGAATTGGAAAAGCCGTACATTGCATTGCCTTGCAAGCCGGCGAAGCTCGGCGTCACGTATTTCACCGAGTTGTCGGTGCGGAACGTGTTGTTCAGATCGTCGGTATCGAACGGATGCAGCGCGAACTGCGTCAACGAGGTGCTTGCGCCGATCTGCAACGGCGCGAGCGAATCCTGCGCGGCATTGTACTGGCGGCCCATCGTAAAGGTCCCCCAGCGCTGGTTCGACAAACCGACCCAGGCCTGACGGCCGAATATGCGGCCGTTCGCGCTCGCCGTGCCGGTCTCGATGTTGAAGCCGTTCTCGAGCTTGAAGATGGCCGTCGTGCCGCCGCCGAGATCCTCGACGCCTGTCATGCCCCAGCGCGTGCCCTGCTCGTTGCCGCCGGTCGCCTGCCAGGTAGAACTGCCCTTCTGGTTGCTGGTGTAGGTGATGCCGGAATCGACGATGCCGTACAACGTCACACTCGACTGCGCCACGGCGTTGCCGCACAACGCTGCGCCGATCCCCGCGCCCGCCAGCGCTCTTGCCAAACCTTTGCTGTTCATCCGCGTTTTTCCCTTGTTGTGAGTGTTTAAACCTGTATGCCGAAAACGCTCGGCAGAGGTCGGATATATTCGGCCACTTTGTTTTATTGAATAAAACAAAGTATTGTTTATTATTCGAAAAGCAAAAAATCGTGGTCAAGGCACAGAAAAAGCACTGGTTTGCCCGCATTGACGATATCGCGAGGCACTGGGAGTTTTAGTAGTCAATACGACGAAAAGGCTTGCTACATAAGGCTTCGCGAATCGCCTCCCGGATAGCAAGGCTTTCGGCGGACACCTTGACCAACAATAAGGATCGTCGTTAAATATTGATATGCTGTTTTATTTAATAAAACACACGAGACACTCACCCGGTCGCGGCGACCTTCAGAACACGCCGGCCACCCGAAAGGAATTCTGTTTTGACGCTCAATAGCAACACTTCCGCTGCGCTTTCAAACGCACCGTTCTTCGTTACCGAACCCGCCACGGTCCGGCTGCCGATCCTGTTCGATTCGCCGCACAGCGGCTTCACGCTGCCGGCCGACTTCGGCACCTGTGCGCCGGCCTCCGCCATTCGCACCTCGTGGGACGCATTCGTCGACGAACTGTGGGCCGGCGTGCCCGAGCACGGAGGCGTGCTGATCGGCGCGCATTTTCCGCGCGCCTACATCGACCCGAATCGCGCCGTCACCGATATCGACGCGCAATTGCTCGCCGAGCCATGGCCCGAACCGCTGTCGCCCGAGAAATACACGCTGCGCGGCATGGGCCTGATCCGGCGAGATGCGCTGCCGAACCTGCCGATGTACGACCGCAAGCTGTCCGTCGCCGAAGTGCGGCACCGGATCGATGCGTACTACCGTCCCTATCGCGCGGCGCTCAGTGCCGCGGCGGAACACGCTTACGCGGAACACGGCGCGCTGTGGCACGTCGACTGTCATTCGATGAAATCACGCGGCAACGAGATGAACGTCGACGCGGGCGAAGCTCGGCCCGACTTCGTCATCAGCGACCGCCACGGCACGACCGCCGCTGCGGCCTTCACGCAATGGGTGGCCGACTACTTCAGCGGCGCGGGCTATCGCGTGCAGGTGAACGAGCCTTATCAGGGCGGCGACCTGCTGACGGCCGTCAGCGATCCGGCGCGGCACCGCCACAGCATCCAGATCGAACTGAATCGCGCGCTTTACATGGACGAAGCCGCGTTCGCCAAACATGCCGGCTTTGCCACGCTCAAACGCGATCTCGACGCCTTTGCCGCCACGCTCGCCGGTTACGTGCGCGCGCAACTCGCCGTGCTTCGTCCGGCACAATGAAGATGAAGGAACAGCCGTGAACTACATCGTCGATTCCGTCGACAGCGCGCTCAAACTGCTGAGCCACGTCGCCGAACATCCGGGCCTGGGCGTCACCGAACTCGCCAATCGGCTCGGCATCAACAAGTCGCGTGCGTACCGGATGCTGTGCACGCTCGAACTGCATCGCTTCGTCGTGCTGGACACGCGCGCGTCGACATACGCGTTGGGTCCGCAGGCATTCGTGATCGGCGTCGCGGCGGCGCAGCAGAACACGCTGGTGCGCTCGGCGCAAAAGCACATGCTTGCGCTCAATCAGGCGATCAACGAAAACGTCGTGCTGCGGGTGCGCGAAGGTCTGGAGACAGTGTGCGTCGCGCGTTGCGAGAGCACGCACGAGATGCGCACCATCGGCGCGGTCGGCAACCGCCGGCCGCTCAATAGCGGCGCGTCCGGCAAGATCCTGCTCGCGTTCGCGCCGGATGCGGTCAGGACCGAATACCTGGGACGTCTGAAGAAATTGCCGCAGCCGCCCGACCTGATGAAGCTGGTCGACGAACTCGATGCGATCACGCGCAAAGGCTACGCGGTCAGTGTCGGCGAAGTCACCGCGGGTGCGGTTGCGATCTCGGTGCCGGTGCGCGATGTGAGTGGCGACACCGTCGCCGCGGTCAGCGTGTCGGGGCCGGAAATGCGCATCAGCCGGATCGAAATTCCCGATTACCTCGAACGTCTGCAAGCATGCAGCCGCGAGATTTCCGCCGAGCTCGGCTACACCGCGCCCCAGTTGAAGCCGCAACCGGCGTGACAGGAACTTGCACATGACCCCACTCGCTCCATCCGCGACGCCCGCCACCGGCGACGATCATCCACGCAGCCAGTCCGGCAACGGCAGCCATGAGCACAAGCCCCACGGCAAGATGCTGCATCCCGTCGTGATGATGATCTGGGTCGTGCTCGCCGCGGTGGCGATGACGTATCTGATCGACGCCGGCCACTTCGAGCGTCACGACAAGCTCGTGGTACCGGGTACGTACCAGGTCGTGCCGAAGAGTGCGCGCCTCGCCACGCTGGTCGCGCCGAGCGTCAGCAAAAGCACGCCCGAACAGGCGATGCCGGCCAGTCTGGTCTCCGCGTTCGTCGCGGTGCCCAATGGGCTCATCAAGAACGCACCGCTGATTTTCATGGTGATGTTCGTGGGCGGCATGTTCGGCGTGATGCGCAAAACAGGCGTGGTGGATGCGGGCATCGACCGGCTGCTGCAACTCACCGCAGGCAACATCTATGTGCTCGCGCCGCTGCTGATGCTGCTGATCGGCCTCGGCAGCACGCTGCTAGGCTTCATTTCCGAATACCTCGTGATCATTCCGATGGTGATGGTGCTCGCGCGGCGGCTCGGTCTGTCGAACCTGTTCGCGGTCGGCCTCGTCGCGATTGCGGCGAAAGTGGGCTATATCGCATCAGTGACCAACCCGCTGTCGCTCGCGGTCGCGCAGCCGATTGTCGGCGTGCCGCTCTTTAGCGGCATCGCGATGCGTATCGGCGTGTTCGTCACGTTCCTGACGCTCGGCATTCTGTATCTGCTGGCTCACGCGCGTAGGAGCGGCTACCGGCTGGCGAGCGCGCGCGCGAGTCTCGATGAACATCCTCGCGCAACCCTTTCGCGCCGCCACAAGGCAACGCTGGTCGTGCTGGCGGCGGCGGCCGCGGCGCTGGTGACCGGCACGCGTGAACTGCATTGGGGCAATGTGGAGCTATCGGCGTTCTACATATTCATCGGCATCGTGACGGCGGCGGTCGGCGGGCTCGACTCGCGCAGCGCGGCCGATGCCTTCGTCGACGGCATGAAGGGCATGATGCTCGCGGGCCTGCTGATCGGACTCGCCGCGTCGGTCGAACTGATCCTGCAGGACAGCCTCGTGCTCGACACGCTGATCGAGCACTTCACGCGCCTCGCGCGCGGCCAGTCTGCCGTCTGGGTCGCGAATGCACTGATGGCCGTCCAGATGGTGCTCGACGTGTTCATTCCATCGGTGTCCGGCAAGGCCGCGGTCAGCATGCCGATCATCGGACCGATCGCACAGCTCTCCGGCGTGAGCGGACAAACCTCGGTGCTGGCTTTCGTGCTGGGCGGCGGCTTGACCAATATGGTGACGCCCACCTCGGGGATGCTGCTCGCCTACCTCGCCACCGCGCGGGTCGGCTTCGGCCAGTGGATCAGATTCATCCTGCCCCTCTTCGTCGTGCTGCTTCTGCTCTCCGGCGGCGTGCTGGCGCTCGCGGTGTGGACGGGATACTGAAGCACCCAGGGCATACCCGAACCAGGCCGCCGCGCGGCAAATCCGGCTCAAAACAGCGTCAAAACACGCGGCTCTTCGCGCCCATTCGCGAGGGGCCGATTAAAGAAGAAAAAATTCACTCAGACCGCCGCTAAAAAATAGAGTCTCTTCCGCTGCCTCACCTGTGGGGTCCCCACCACCGCACGCGGATGCAAGATAACGGAGACTCGCCCATGACCGCCCGCCTGCCCATCGACGGCACGCCTGCTCTCGCCGATTACCGGCTATCCGACAACCTCACCGCGACGCGCGGCCGGATCTTTCTGACCGGCACACAGGCGCTCGTGCGCCTCGCGCTCATGCAGCGCGCGCTCGACAAAGACCGCGGCCTGAACACCGCCGGCTTCATCAGCGGCTATCGCGGCTCGCCGCTCGGCATGGTCGACCAGCAACTGTGGAAGGCGAACAAGCTGCTCGACGCGAGCGACATCCGCTTCCTGCCCGCGATCAACGAAGAACTCGGCGGCACCGCCGTGCTCGGCACGCAGCGCGTCGAAGCGGACCCGGAGCGCACCGTCGAGGGCGTGTTCGCGATGTGGTACGGCAAGGGCCCGGGCGTCGACCGCGCGGGCGACGCGCTCAAGCACGGCAACGCGTACGGCTCGTCGCAGCATGGCGGCGTGCTCGTGGTCGCGGGCGACGATCACGGCTGTGTGTCGTCGTCGATGCCGCATCAGAGCGACTTCGCGATGATCGCGTGGCACATGCCGGTCGTGAATCCGTCGAATATCGCGGACATGCTCGAGTTCGGCCTGTACGGCTGGGCTCTCTCGCGCTTCTCGGGCGCGTGGGTCGGCTACAAGGCGATCTCGGAGACGGTCGAGTCGGGCTCGACTGTCGATCTCGACGCCCTGCAAACGCAATGGATCACCCCTGAGGATTTCACCGCGCCGGCTGACGGCCTGCACAACCGCTGGCCCGACTTGCCGAGCCTCACGATCGAAGCGCGTCTGCATGCGAAGCTCGACGCGGTGCGCCACTTCGCGCGCACGAACAGCATCGACAAATGGATCGCGCCGAGCCCGCACGCGAACGTCGGCATCGTCACCTGCGGCAAAGCGCATCTGGACTTGATGGAAGCGCTGCGCCGGCTCGATCTGACCGTCGCCGATCTCGACGCCGCAGGCGTGCGCATCTACAAGGTCGGCCTGTCGTTTCCGCTCGAAATGACGCGCATCGACGCGTTCGTCTCGGGCCTCTCCGAAGTGCTCGTGATCGAGGAGAAAGGGCCTGTCATCGAGCAGCAGATCAAGGACTATCTGTACAACCGCACGCAGGGCACGCGGCCGGTCGTGATCGGCAAGAACGCCGAGGACGGTACGTTGCTGCTGTCCTCGCTCGGCGAGTTGCGGCCGTCGCGCATCCTGCCCGTGTTCGCGAACTGGCTCGCGCGCCACAAGCCCGCGCTCGATCGCCGCGAACGCGTGGTCGATCTCGTCGCGCCGCAAATCCTCTCGAACGCGGCGGACACCGTCAAGCGCACGCCCTACTTCTGCTCGGGCTGCCCGCACAACACGTCGACGAAAGTGCCGGACGGCTCGATCGCGCAGGCGGGTATCGGCTGTCACTTCATGGCTTCGTGGATGGAGCGCGACACGACCGGGCTCATTCAGATGGGCGGCGAAGGCGTCGACTGGGCTTCGCATTCGATGTTCACGAAAACGCGCCACGTGTTCCAGAATCTCGGCGACGGCACCTACTTCCACTCCGGCATTCTCGCGATCCGTCAGGCGGTCGCCGCGAAAGCGACGATCACGTACAAGATCCTCTATAACGATGCGGTTGCGATGACGGGCGGCCAACCGGTCGACGGCAGCATCTCGGTGCCGCAGATCGCGCGCCAGGTGGAAGCCGAGGGCGTGTCGCGCTTCGTCGTGGTCAGCGACGAGCCCGAGAAATACGACGGCCATCACGGTCTCTTTCCGCAGGGCACGACGTTTCACCATCGCAGCGAAATGGACGCGGTGCAGCGCGAGTTGCGCGACACCGACGGCGTGACCGTGCTGATCTACGACCAGACCTGCGCGGCCGAAAAACGTCGGCGCCGCAAGAAAGGCGAATTCCCCGATCCGGACAAGCGCCTTTTCATCAACGAGGAAGTCTGCGAAGGCTGCGGCGATTGCGGCGTGCAATCGAATTGCCTCTCGGTGGAGCCGGTCGAAACCGCGTTGGGGCGCAAGCGCCGCATCGATCAATCGTCGTGCAACAAGGACTATTCGTGCGTCAACGGCTTCTGCCCGAGCTTCGTCACGGTGGCGGGCGGCAAGCTGAAAAAAGCCGCGGGCGCCGCGTTCGATCCGCAAGCGCTCACCGCAAGCGTCGAAGCGTTGCCCATTCCCGCGACGCAACTCGATGCCGCGCCGTACGACATCCTCGTCACGGGCGTGGGCGGCACGGGCGTCGTGACGGTCGGCGCGCTCATCAGCATGGCCGCGCATCTCGAAGGCAAGAGCGCATCGGTGCTCGACTTCATGGGCTTCGCGCAGAAGGGCGGCTCCGTGCTGTCGTTCGTGCGCTTCGCCGCGCGCGATGAATGGCTCAACCAGGTGCGCATCGACACGCAGCAGGCCGACGTGCTGCTCGCCTGCGACATGGTCGTCGGCGCGAGCGCCGATGCGCTGCAAACGGTGCGGCATGGGCGCACGCGCATCGTCGTCAACACGCATGCGATTCCGAACGCGAGCTTCGTGCAGAACCCGGACGCGACGCTGCACGCCGACGCGCTCATCGACAAGATGCGCCACGCGGCTGGCGCAGAGCGCATGTCGACCTGCGACGCGCAGGCGCTCGCCACGCGTTTTCTCGGTGACACGATCGGCGCGAATATCCTGATGCTCGGTTTCGCGTGGCAACTCGGTCTCGTGCCCGTGTCGTTCGCGGCGATGATGCGCGCGATCGAGTTGAACAACGTCGCCGTTCAGATGAACCAGCTCGCGTTCTCGATCGGGCGTATGGCCGCGGCCGATCCGGCTGGGCTCGAATCGCTGTGGCAGGCGCGTCACGTGGCGAAGCCGAGCGTGCGCGTCGATACGCTCGATGAACTGATCGCGCATCGCGAAGGGCGTCTGCTCGCGTACGGCGGCCCGGCGTATGTGAAGCGCTATCGCACGCTCGTCGAGGCGGCGCGCCGTGCCGAAACAGCCGTCGACGCAACGGGCGAGCGCGTCACGCGCGCGGTCGCGACGACGTTCTATCGACTGCTTGCGGTGAAGGACGAATACGAAGTGGCGCGTCTGCATACGGATGCCGCGTTCCGCGAAGCGCTCGAAGCGCAGTTCGAGGGCGTGGCCGGCAAGGACTTCAGCATCAGCTTCAACCTCGCGCCGCCGACGCTCTCGCGCGCGCAACCCGGCGTCGTGCCGCGCAAGAAAACCTTCGGTCAATGGATGTGGCCCGTGCTGGGCACGCTCGCGAAATGGCGCGGCCTGCGCGGCACGCCGCTCGATCCGTTCAGCCGCACGCTCGAGCGCAGAATGGAGCGCGAACTCGCGAGCGATTACGAAACCACGCTGCAGCACGCGCTCGCGAAGCTCGACGCGAGCAATCTCGACGACGTTGCGAAGCTCGCCGATCTGCATGCTCGCGTACGCGGTTATGGTCATGTGAAGCTCGCGAACCTCGCGGGAGTGAAGCGTGGCGAGCGTGATATCGCCGCACGCCTCGGAATCGATGCGGCGACCGGTGCCGCGGTGAAGAAGTCGCTCGAAGAGATGAAGGGCGCCGGGCAGTTGCGCGGGATTCCGGTGGTGGTCACGAAGTAGCGCAGAACACGTCTGCTCGATTGACGCGCCAACAACAAAGCCGCTTCGGATTCATTCACCCCGAAGCGGCTTTTTTTGCGCAGCGCCTCAGCTACGCAGACGTTGCATCGAGCAGCGCCCTCACCCGCGCGACTTTCGCGGGATCGACCGGTGCCAGCCCGTTACCGTCCACGCGCACGCCCGAGCCGAAATGCACGGCCTCGACGTGCGTCTCGCTCACGAAGCCCGCCACCGCGTCTATCGTCAAACCGGCACCGGCGAGCACCGTGCAATGCGAGCCCGACGCTTGCCGCACCAGTTCGCCAATCACCGCTGGCGCCTGCAGCACCGACGGCTTTCCGCCCGACGTCAGCACGTTTTTCACCGCGTCGACGCGCAGCAGCACGTCGAGCGCTTCGCGCAGATCGCGCGCTTCGTCGAACGCGCGATGGAAGGTGATGTCGAGCCCATCGGCGGCATCGCAGGCACGCGCGAGACCTTCGCGGTCGATCGCGCCAGCGGTATCGAGCATGCCGATCACGATGCCGTTCGCTCCCGCCGCCTTCACCGCGCGAATGTCACGCAGCATCACGGCATAGTCGTCGGCGTCGTAGACGAACGAGCGGCTATGTGGCCGCACGATCACATTCACGGGAATGTCGGCCGCGGCAACCACTGCCTCGATCAGGCCGACGCTCGGCGTGAGGCCGCCCTCGCCCATCGCGGTCACGAGTTCGAGACGCCCGGCGCCGGCCTGCGCGGCGGCGCGCGCATCGGCGACGGTCGTGGCAATCACTTCGAGCAGCACGGACATGAATGAACCTGATGTCGTTGAAAACGACATCATCTCAGAACCGCTCTTCGTCCACCCAGTCGATATCGCCGCACAGCACGCAGGTTTCGTTGCCGACGCGCGTCGCCACCGAGAGCGTCACGCACGGCAACGCCTCGTTGATCGACAGATACGGCCGCGTCACGTGCACGCGTTCGGGTGCATTGATCGCGGCGCTGAAATACGGCCGGCGCAACCAGTTCGCACCCTGCGCATCGGCAAGCGGCAGAAAGCGCGTTTCGTGCGCCGCGCGGTCGGCGCGCAGCACGACGTTGCGGCCCGCCTGACGGCCTTTTGCGTCGAGCAGAAAGCAGCGCGCGGCGTGATCGAGCGCGAGGAAATTCCAGCACACTTCGTCGAGCGGTTCACCGGCGGCGAGCCGCTCCGCGGCGCGCTCGAAGGCGCGCAGATACGGCGCGAGACGGCTCGCGCCGCGGCGCTCGCGCGCTTCGGCCTGCTCGCGATAACGCTCGGTGACTTCGCCGATGCACGCCGCCGCGTGCGCCGCGTCGGCGAGGCCCGGATTCGGCCTGCCGAAGAAAAAGCCCTGCACGAAGTCGGCGTTGCAGGCGAGCGCCATCTGCGCCTCGTGCTCGGTTTCGACGCCTTCGACCAGCACGAGCTTGCCCGCTTCGTGCAGCAGCGACACGAGTCCCGGCAGGATCGTCGCCATGTCGGCGCGATGCGCGGCGTGCGACAGCATGATGCGGTCGAGCTTCACGATGTCGGGATTCAGTTGCCAGATCCGTTCGATGTTCGAATGCCCCGCGCCGAAATCGTCGAGCGCGATCAGAAAGCCGCGCTCGCGGAACTGGCGCACCGCTTCCGCGAGACGTTCGAGATCCTCGGCGCTCTGCTCGAGCACTTCGAGCACCACGCGCCGCGGCGACAGATCGAGCCGCTGCAGGCTCGCGAGCAGCGTCGCGGCCAGATACGGATCGGTGAGCACGCCCGGGTGCACGTTCAGGAACAGCCACTCGCGCTCGGCGCCGAGCACCCGGAAGTTTTCCAGATGCAGCGTCTGCGCGAGCCGGTCGACCTGGAGCGCCTCGCCAACGCGCGCGGCGTCGCCGAACACGTCGAGCGGCGACACGGGACGATCGAGCGCATCGTGCGCGCGCAGCAGCCCCTCGTAGCCGACCGCCCGCATGTGCGACAGGCTGAAAATCGGCTGGAATACGCTCGTCAGCGTCAGCTCGCCATGCTGCACCGAAAAGCGTTGCAGGCCCGAGGCCACCTCGACCTCGAAGCCGTGCGGCGCATTCGCCGCCTTGTCCTGTTGCGCAATCGTCATGCAATCCTCTCACCAGGAGCCGGCCCGGTCCGGGCACGGAAGCAGACAGACCCCGTGCCGGTTCTAAAAATGTGCGTCATCGCCACGGGTTAAGCAAGCTCCATGCGCACGCCGGCGCACATAGCGCTGTAAATCGACCGAAAGATTGCACCGGCGACACGGCCCGCGCGCCGCCCGTGGGCGCGGCATGCACCATAGCGGTGCGAGCGCGGATGCGAGCCACACGACGACCCCGCGCGCGGCCGGGCTACACTCCACCCTGCGCGTTGCGGCGCCCATGCGCTGTGCCCCTTCCATCGCGAGCCCCCGATGCGCTCGACGCATGCGAGGCGGCAAACCCGGCGCCGCGGCGATTCGCCCTGAGACACCCCCGCTATTCCCGGAACACACGATGGAAATTGTCTTCACTGTCCTGATCCTGTTGCTCGCCGTTGCCGCTTCCGGCGTGCTGACTCGCGCGCTGCCGTTCAAGCTGCCGCTGCCGCTCGTGCAGATCGCGATCGGTGCGCTGCTCGCGTGGCCGCGCCTCGATTTGCACGTGACGTTCGATCCGGAAATTTTCATGCTGCTGTTCATTCCGCCGCTGCTGTTCGCGGATGGATGGCGCATCCCGAAGCGCGAATTCTTCATGGCGCGCCGCGCGATCCTGATGCTCGCGCTCGGCCTCGTGTTCATGACCGTGCTCGTGGTCGGCTATTTCGTGCACGCGCTCGTGCCGCAGATTTCGCTGCCGGTCGCGTTCGCGCTCGCTGCCGTGCTGTCGCCGACCGACGCCGTCGCGCTCAGCGGGATCTCCGGCAAGGGCAAGATACCGGGGCAACTGATGCACATCCTCGAAGGCGAGGCGCTCATGAACGACGCGTCGGGCCTCGTCGCGCTGAAGTTCGCGATCGCCGCGGCGCTGACCGGCGCGTTTTCGCTACGTGAAGCGTCGGTGAGCTTCGTCATCATCGCGGTGGGCGGCCTCGCGGTCGGCGCGGCGGTCAGCGCGCTGTTCAGCTTCGTGTCCGCGCGTTTTCTCCATCTCGCCGAGGAAGGCGACCCCGCCCCCGGCGTCGTGATGACGCTGCTGATTCCGTTCGCCGCCTATCTGACCGCCGAGCGCTTCGAACTGTCTGGCATCCTGGCGGCGGTCTCCGCCGGCATGATGATGAACTACGCGGACATCGCGAATACGTGGCAGGTCGCCTCGCGCGTGCGGGCCTCGAGCACGTGGACGATGATCGAGTTCGTCTTCAACGGCATGGTGTTCATCATGCTCGGACTGCAGTTTCCGCACATTCTCGGCCGCGCGCTGCTCGACGCGCACGAAACCAACGACGCGCAGGTGGCGCTGCTGATCGGCTACATCGTCGCGGTGGCGCTTGCGCTGTATGCGATGCGCTTCGTGTGGGTGTGGCTGCTGCGCTGGTTCGCGAGCCGGGGCGCGGCGAAGCATGGCATCGCGAATGCGGTGCCGGGCCTGCGCATGGTATCGGTGACGACGGTGGCGGGCGTGCGCGGCGCGGTGACGCTCGCGGGTGTGTTGTCACTGCCGGAGCTGCTGCCGAACGGCACGCCGCTGCCGGGACGCGATCTGGCGATCTTCATCGCGTCGGGCGTGATCCTGCTGTCGCTGCTCATTGCGGTCGCGGCATTGCCGGTCCTGCTGCGCGGCTGGCGACGCGGCAAGGATCCGCATGCGGCCGAAGAAGCGCTCGCTCGCACGCTTGCCGCACAAGCGGCGATTCGCGCGGTCGACGATATTCACGACACTGAATGCGCGGACCTCGAAGAATCGGCGCAGGCGTATGCGACCGATGTGACCGCGCGCGTGATGGACGTGTACCGCCGCCGCCTCGCGGCGCTCGACGACGAACAGGAGCCACGCGAACTCGCGCGCCGCGCCGATGCGCTGGAATTCCGCATGAAGCTCGCGGCGATGCGCGCCGAACGCAAGACGCTGCTCGATTTGCGCAACAGCCAGCGGATCAACGACGAAACGATGAACAAGCTGATACGCGAGGTCGATCTGTCGGAGACGGCGCTGACCGCGCGCAAGAGATAGCGGTTCGGGTGCTCTGGAGAACGGCGGCGGCGATGGAGCCGCTCGTCGGTTTTGATATCCGCGACGCCGGCAGTGCGCGCTCGGCGGCGGCGCCCGCCGTCCTACGCGGGCGGCGGTGCCGGTCGAACGAAACTCAGGCCACCTGTCCTTGCGTCGGCTTCCTCCTCAACAGCGCGTACAGGATGATCGCGCCGAACGTCGCGGTGCCGATCCCGCCAAGGCCGAAGCCGCCGAGCTTCAGCGAGAAGTCGCCGGCGCCGAGCACGAGCGTGACGGCCGCGACGATCAGGTTGCGGTTGTCGGAGAAGTCCACCTTGTTGACGACCCAGATGCGCGCGCCCGTCACCGCGATCAGCCCGAACACGACGATCGACACGCCGCCGAGCACCGGTCCGGGAATCGTCTGGATCACCGCGCCGAACTTCGGCGAGAAGCCGAGCGCGAGCGCGATCACCGCGGCGATCGCGAACACGAGCGTCGAGTAGATCTTCGTCACCGCCATCACGCCGATGTTCTCGGCGTACGTCGTCATGCCCGTGCCGCCCGCGAAGCCGGACACGATGGTCGCGAGCCCGTCGCCGAGAAAGGCGCGGCCGACATAGCGGTCGAGGTTCTGCCCGGTCATCGCGCTCACCGCCTTGATATGGCCGAGATTCTCGGCGACGAGGATCACCGCGATCGGCGCGAGCAGCGTCATCGCGTGCACGTCGAACACCGGCGCCGTGAAGCGCGGCATGCCGAACCACGCGGCGTTCGCGACGATCGAGAAATCGATCGGCTTGCCCATGCCGAGGCCGTTCGCGACGATCGCGTAGATCACGTAGGCGACCAGCAGGCCGATCAGGATCAGCAGACGCTGCAGCATGCCGCGCGCGAACACCGCGACCGCGCCCACGCATAGCACTGTCATGAGCGCCATCCACGAATCGAAGTTGCTGCCGCTCACGCCGTGCACGGCGATCGGCGCGAGGTTCAGGCCGATCACGCAGACGATCGCGCCGGTCACGACAGGCGGCATCAGCGTTTCGATCCAGCGGGTGCCCACCGCCGAGACGATCAGGCCGATCACCGCATACACGGCGCCACACACGATGATGCCGCCGAGCGCGACCGGAATGTTCGGATTCGGGCCGTGGCCGCCGTAGCCGGTCACCGCGATCACGAGACCGATGAACGCGAAGCTCGAACCGACATAGCTCGGCACGCGGCCGCCCACGAGCACGAAGAACAGCAGCGTGCCGATTCCCGACATGAAGATACACAGGTTCGGATCGAAGCCCATCAGGAGCGGCGCGAGCACGGTCGAGCCGAACATCGCGACGACGTGCTGGATGCCCATCGCGAACATCTGCGGCCACGCGAGCCGTTCGTCGATGCCGACAATGCCGCCCTCGGCGGCGGCAGGCTGGCGGCGCCAGCGGGGGAAATAGGATTCGGCCATCGCGGGGGTTCTCCTCTTGGTCGGCGCGGTGTGTGGTGTGGTGTGTGTGAATCACGCCCTGCGGCGTGCGGTCCGGCAAGTTACGCGCGAGTTTACGGAGAGCAATAAGGGCTGGCAAGCGCCTTCAATGCGTGCCGGGCCCTTGCGTGTCCGGCGTCACGACCGCTCCATCGGCCGGCGCCCCCTCCGCTGCCCGATAAAGCTGCACACGATTGCGGCCCGCGTCCTTAGCGCGGTAAAGCGCTTCGTCGGCGGCGTTGATGAGCGCGCGGCTCGTCTCGATCAGCGGACCGTGCGCGGTGGCCGCGCCGACGCTCACCGTCAGCACGTGATGCGTGCTCGCCACGTGGCGGCACTCCAGCGCCTGCACCGCCGTGCGAATCTGCTCGGCGATGCGCTGCGCGCCCGCCGCGCCGGTGTCCGGCAACAGCACGGCGAACTCCTCGCCGCCGTAGCGCGCCGCCGTGTCGCCCGGGCGCCGCACGTTCTGCGTGATGCAGCGCGCCACGCCGATCAGCGCTTCGTCGCCCGCCGAATGGCCGTACAGGTCGTTGAAGCCCTTGAAGTAGTCGACGTCGATCAGCAGCAGCGACAGCGGCCAGCCGTTACGCTGCGCGCGGCGCCATTCTTCGTTCACCTCCTCCTCGAAGGCGCGGCGATTGTTCAGCCCGGTCAGGCCATCGGTGCGCGCGAGTTCGCGCAGTTCTTCCTCGGCCTCGCGGCGGCGGCGCAACTGGTACGAGAACAGGATCGCGAGCGCGATGATCGTCACGTCGAGCCCGGCGATCAGCGTGCCGATGATCCACGCGCGCCGCCGCCATTCGACGTAGATGTCGCCAGTGGAAAGCGCGACGTCGAGGATCAGCGGATAGATGTCGATATGGCTGAACGCGTACCAGCGCTCGACGCCGTCGATTGCCGCCGTGCCGAAAAAATCCCCGTTCGGCTGCCGGATGAAGCGCGAATAGTTCGCGGTGCCGGTCAGGTTGATACCGATCGTTTTGGGATCGTAAGGACGGCGCATCAGCATCGTGCCGTCGCTCAGCATCAGCGCCATCGAACCGCTCGGCCCGAGCTTCATGCCATCGAAGAGGTGACGGAAATACGTGAGGCGCATCGTGCCGACCACCACGCCACCGAAGCTGCCGTCCGGCTGCGAAATGCGCCGGCTCAGCGCGATGCGCATGTCCTTGTCTTGATCCTTGTCCTGGTCCTTTTCCGTGCCGCTGCCGCCGGGGCTGAACGGATGGCTGATGAAGAGGCCGACGTTGGGCGAATCACGCTGCACCTTGAAGAAGTCACGCCCGGCGAAATTGAGCGGCCGCGGCTCAACGGAGCGCGAATCGAAGCGGACGTTACCGTTTTTGTCGAGGACGAACACCGAGCCCATGTCCTTCGCGCCGATCGAGCCGTCGAACAGCACCATCTGACGGATGACCGGCGGCAGTTCGAGCACGCCGGGATGCCTGAGTCCGTCGATCACCGCGCGCAGCGACAGGTCGTAGATCTCCAGATTGCGCGATACGTCGCGCTCGACCAGCAGCGACACGTTGAAGACCGCGTCCTGCGCGCGCCGCAACGCGTCCTCGCGCATCTGCGCGAGCAGCCACACGGCGATTGCGAGAATCGCACCGGCCAGCACGATGCTGATAGCAATCACGGCGTTCGGTCGGCGCGTCACCATTTGCTGTTCGTTCTGACATGCGCTGAACCACGCGCGTGAAGAAGCGGCGCGCCCCCGTGAATACCCTCGGATACGCGTCCCGTGAACCGGTAGGGTAGCAGACGCAGCCGCCCGCAATGGTCCGAATAAGCGTGTTTTTACAGGCTTATGCGGTAGCTCGGCGCAGATCCCGCGTGCGAGCCGAGCGGACGCCGTGCCAACCGGTCACCCAGGGCCGCCTGGCCCCGCTCCGGCGCCCGTCTGCCGGGCTATCCAGCCGCGCCCAAATTAATCGGATAACGAATGCAAATTGGACGGATAGTTCGCCCCGCCAATTGGGTATTCAATCGAGCCTGTCAACGTTCAAACGATTGGCCCCCTGCAATCACCTGTATGGGATCGGAGTCAGCACTGAAGCGCCGACTCTGGTCGACATTGGAGAGAGACACATGATGAGCGAGAAGCGCAGCGCCTCCGAATGGCGCGAATTCGTGAGCGGCTGTCTGGACTTCCGCCCGGCGGAAGGCGTCTACCGGATTGCCCGCGAAATGTTTACGGAGCCCGAGTTGTTCTCGCTCGAAATGGAGTTCATCTTCGAGAAGAACTGGATTTATGCCTGCCACGAAAGCGAAATCGCCAACAAGAACGACTTCGTGACGATGCGCGCGGGCCGCCAGCCGCTCATCATCTCGCGCGACAGCGCCGGCAACCTCAACGCGATGATCAACGCGTGCCAGCACCGGGGCGCCACGCTCACGCGCATGACCAAGGGCAACCAGTCGACCTTCACGTGCCCGTTCCATGCATGGTGCTACAAGAACGACGGCCGCCTCGTGAAAGTGAAGGCGCCGGGCGAATACTGCGACGACTTCGACAAGTCCGTGCGCGGCCTGAAGAAAGCGCGCATCGCGAGCTATAAGGGCTTCGTGTTCGTGAGCCTCGACGTCGGCGGCACCGACACGCTCGAAGACTATCTCGGCGACGCGCGCATCTTCTTCGACATGATGGTCGCACAGTCGCCGACCGGCGAACTCGAAGTGCTGCCGGGCAAGTCGACCTACACGTTCGACGGCAACTGGAAGCTGCAGAACGAAAACGGTCTCGACGGCTATCACGTGAGCACGGTGCACTACAACTACGTTTCGACCGTGCAGCACCGCATCGAGTCGAACGCGAAGAACGGCGACGCGCCGAGCGGCACGCTCGACTACAGCAAGCTCGGCGCCGGCGACAACGAAACCGACGACGGCTGGTTCGCGTTCAAAAACGGCCACAGCGTGCTGTTCAGCGACATGCCGAACCCCGAGGTGCGTCCCGGCTACGCGAGCGTGATGCCGCGTCTCGTCGAAGCCTACGGCGAAGGCAAAGCCGAATGGATGATGCACCGGCTGCGCAACCTGAACGTCTATCCGAGCCTCTTCTTCATGGACCAGATCAGCTCGCAGTTGCGCATCGTGCGGCCGGTCGCATGGAACAAGACGGAGATCATCAGCCAGTGCATCGGCGTGAAGGGCGAATCGGCCGAGGATCGCGAAAACCGCATCCGTCAGTTCGAAGACTTCTTCAACGTGTCCGGCATGGGCACGCCCGACGACCTCGTCGAATTCCGCGAGCAGCAACGCGGCTTCCAGGCGCGGCTCGAACGCTGGAGCGACATCTCGCGCGGTCATCACAAGTGGGAAAGCGGCGCGACCGCGAACACCACGCTGCTCGGCATCACGCCGAACCTGACCGGCACCGAGTTGACCCATGAAGGGCTTTACGTGAACCAGCACGGCACGTGGCGCGACACGATCCTCAAGGGTCTGGACAAATCCATCGAATCGCAGGGAGAGCAGGCATGAGCCAACTCCAACACTCCGTCGAGCAGTTTCTGTATCTGAAGGCCGACCTGTGCGACAAGCAGCAATGGGACGAATACCTCGAACTGTTCGATCCGCAGAGCGTTTTCCACGTGCCGCAGTGGGATTCCGAGCATGTGTACACGACCGACCCGAAGCAGGGCATGTCGCTGATTTACTACTCGGACCGCGCCGGCCTCGAAGACCGTGTGTTCCGCCTGCGCACCGGCAAGTCGGCTGCGTCGACGCCGCTGCCGCGCACGATGCATCAGATCAGCAACGTGCGTCTGAGCGGGCGCGAGGATTCGCTCGTGGAAGCGAACGTGAACTGGTCGACGATGTACACGCGCCACGGTTCGACCGACTACTTCTACGGCCGCGCGGTGTACGACCTGCAGCCGTCGGGCGATAGCTGGAAGATCAGGCGCAAGCACGTGCTGCTGCTGAACGACCACATCAACGCGGTGCTGGACTTCTATCATCTGTAAGCAGGGAGCACGACGATGAAACATAAAGTCGCGTTGAGCTTTGCCGATGGCAAAACCGCGTTCTTCGACGTGAGCCCGAACGAGCTGCTGCTCGATGCGGCGCTGCGCCACGGTGTAAGCATTCCGCTCGACTGCCGCGAAGGCGTGTGCGGCACCTGCCAGGGGCGCTGCGAATCGGGCACCTATACGCTCGATTACGTCGACGAGGAAACGCTCAGCGAAGCCGATCTCGCGCAGCGCAAAATCCTCTCGTGCCAGACGCGCGTGCAGTCGGACGCGTCGTTCTACTTCGACTTCGATTCGACGCTCTGCGAAGGCGCGAGCACGAGCACCGTGTCCGCGAGCGTGGTCGCCGTCGAACGGGTCTCGGCGACGACCGCGATCCTGCGTCTCGATGCGAGCGCGCATCCGCGTCAGCTCGATTTTCTGCCGGGGCAGTACGCTCGCGTCAAGGTGCCCGGCACCGAAGAATGGCGTTCGTACTCGTTCGCCAATCATCCGAACGCGCGCAACGAGCTGCAATTCCTGATTCGTCTGCTGCCCGACGGCGTGATGAGCAACTATCTGCGCGAGCGCTGCAAGGCCGGCGACACGGTCGAGTTCGAAGCGCCGCTCGGTGCGTTCTATCTGCGCCAGGTCGAGCGTCCGCTCGTGATGGTCGCGGGCGGCACCGGTCTCTCGGCGTTCCTCGGCATGCTCGACGATATGTCGGCGAAGCGCAATTGCGCGCATCCGGTGCATCTGTACTACGGCGTCACCCATGCCGCGGACCTGTGCGAAACCGAGCGCATCAACGGCTATAAGGCGAGCATCGAAGGCTTCGCGGTCGAAACGGTCGTGATGAATCCGGCGCCGGAATGGGCGGGGAAAACCGGTTTGATCCCCGAGCATTTCGACCGTTCGTTCCTCGAAGCGAACGGCTTCGACATGTACGTGTGCGGTCCGCCGCCGATGGTCGAAGCGATCAAGACCTGGCTCACCGAACAGGGCATCCAGGACTACCGGCTGTACTACGAGAAGTTTGGCGAGAGCAACGCGCGGTAAAGCGCGTGGTTCGAAGGCATGTCTGTTTCGTTTTCGTCCCGTTCTGTCGTCGTGAGACGATGCGGCGGGACGATTGCGGCAGGCGCGGTGCGCGGCATTGCGCCGACGTGCGCGTGAATGCGCGAGTTTAAAGCGAGCCTCAGGGCAGCCTCGATCGCCGGCGGACCTAGCGTCGGCTCACCGGCGCGCGCGCAGAGCGCTTGAGCGTATCGGACGGCGACTCGCCGAACATCGCCTTGTACTCGGTCGAGAAGCGCCCGAGATGCGACATCCCCCAGCTCAGCGCAACCGACGAAATGTTGCGCACCGAGCGGTCTTCCACGAGATCCCGCCGCGCCGATTCGAGCCGGTATCGCTTCAGATACGCAATCGGCGCGCAGCCGAAATACTGCCGGAATCCCTCGAACAGCTTGAAGCGCGACACACCCGCCGCGCGCTCGATGTCTTCGAGCGTCAGCGGCTCGCGCGCGTTGTCGTGAATGAACTGGCGCGCTTTGGTCAAGTAATGCGGCGGCGTCAACGCCGACACATTGGCGAGTTGCTCCGAGTAGTTGTGCGGCTGCGACAGCAATAGCCCCTTGAGCAGCGTCAGTTCGAATTCGCTCGACATATAGAGCTGCCCCAGCGACGGCCCCGTGCGCTCCATCTCGCCGACCAGAAACTTGACCATGCGCCACCACGATGCCTGGTCGCCGATGGCCGCGTTCATGTCGGGCTGGAACACGAGCGGCGCTTCGACGGGACGCTGCAGCATCGTTTGCAGCACCTGCCGAAGCGCCGAGCGCGGAATCGCGACATGCAGCTTGCGGCAATTGCCAGTGATGGTCAGATCCTGCGACTCCTGCGGACTGACGATCAACCCGCAGTCCTGGTCCGACAGCCACGTCTTGCCGTGCGCGACCAGCTCCTGCTGCCCGGCCATCGGCAGGCTCACGCTGTAGCAGTTCAGCGGACTGTTCTCGCGCACCGCCACCGTGACGTCGGTGCCGTATTCGACATAGCCGAGCGTCGTCGCCATCGAACGCAACACGGTGCCCGACTGATGGAACCGCAGCCGCTCAGGCTGACTCACCTGCAGCCCGTGAGGACCGCAAATGGACGCCATCCATTCGCGCGCGCCATCGAGGTCGCTCAGCGCGGCACGGATATCGCGATTGCCTGGTTCCGGTGTTGATCGCATTTGCAGAAAATATGGCAGGGATTTGCGCGCCCACTGGGTTCATCCAGGGACAACCATGAGGGTGCTGAACGGGGCATCGTGGAGCATTGCGGGTTCCGTTAAGACTACCTCAACAGCGACGGATCCGCATAAATGGATAAAAACATTGTCCGCGAATAAACAGACGTTGCGCCTGGATGGAACCCGCAAGGAACGCCCCGGCAAGCCCGCATGAAGCGCTTACGCCTGATGAAATCTACTCGAAAGGCGAAGTTTTCGCCAGGCGCCTAAATACATTCAAAGCCACGAGTCTTTCCACTTTCTTCATGCATCGCATGCAAGCCTGCACGGAAACGGCGTTATCTCTCAAGTCCGGCTGCATTCGATCCGATATCCGGTAGATGGGATGTCTTTTTGCCGGTACCACGGCAGGCACCCACGGGGGTAAGACGCAAAGCCGCCGGAAAGCACGGCGGCCTGATACAGACATTCCCATTCCCGGACCGCAGAGTCCACGCGAACCGTTCTACGTTTCGTTACTGGAGAAAATAAAAGTGCGCCTCAATCGCCTCACTATCAGAAGCAAACTCATTGCCGGCTTCGGCATGCTTTCCTTGATCGTCGTTGCCGTCTCCTGCCTTTCTCTGAAGGCGCTGAGCGATTCGACCGATGACTTCACCGACTTCGTGCACGGCGCCAACGCGCGCGCGGACATGGTCGTTCAGGTGCGAACCGCGATCGACCGCCGCGCGATCGCCGCACGCAATCTCGTGCTCGTGACCAAACCTCAGGATATCGAAATAGAGAAAGCCGACGTGATGCGCGCGCACGAAGACGTGCAGGCCCACCTGAAGCAGCTCAACCAGATGATTGCGAGCGCGACCGACTCATCGGAGAAGGCGCGCAGCCTTATCGCCGAGATCAATCGCATCGAAGCGGCGTATGGCCCGGTTGCGACCCACATCACCGAACTCGCGCTCGCCGGCAAGCGCGACGACGCGATCACCGAGATCGACGAAAACTGCCGCCCGCTGCTCGCCGCGCTGATCCGCGCGACGGATACCTACGCCGACTACACGCGTACCCGCCAGGAGCAGATGGTCAACGACTATGCCGCGCACTACCAGAGCCAGCGCAACCTGCTGATTGCGATCAGCGTCGCCGCGATTGCGCTCGCGATTGCGTCGTGCTGGCTGATCGCGCGCGCGGTGACCGGACCGCTCGGCTTTGCGATCAACGTCGCGCACACCGTGTCGCAAGGCGATCTGCGCACGCGCATCAGCGTCGACGGTCACGACGAAACCAGCAGGCTGCTCAGCGCGCTGCGCGAGATGAACGAGCGGCTCACGGCGGTCGTCACGCGCGTGCGCGACAGCAGCACGAGCATCGCCGGCGCGGCGCGCCAGATCGCCGCGGGCAACATGGACCTGAGCCAGCGCACCGAACAGCAGGCCGCGTCGCTGCAGGAAACGGCGTCGAGCATGGAGCAGTTGACGTCGACGGTCAGGCAGAACGCCGACAACGCGCAGCAGGGCAGCGCGCTTGCCGCGAACGCTTCGTCGGTCGCGAAGAAGGGCAGCGCGGTAGTCGGCCAGGTCGTCGACACGATGCAGCAGATCAGCGACAGCTCGACCAAGATCGCGGACATCACCGGCATCATCGAAGGCATCGCGTTCCAAACCAATATCCTCGCGCTGAACGCGGCCGTCGAAGCGGCGCGCGCCGGAGAACAGGGACGCGGCTTCGCGGTGGTCGCCAGCGAAGTGCGCAGCCTCGCGCAACGTTCGTCGAGCGCGGCCAAGGAGATCAAGGATCTGATCGCCAACTCGGTGGACCGCATCCGCGACGGCTCGGCGCTCGCCGGCGAAGCGGGCAAGACGATGAGCGAAGTGACGCAGGCCGTCGCGCGCGTGACCGACATCATGGCGGAAATCGCGGCGGCTTCGACGGAACAAAGCCGCGGCATCGAGCAGGTGAATCTCGCGATTACGCAGATGGACAACGTCACCCAGCAGAACGCCGCACTGGTCGAGGAAGCCGCGGCGGCATCACGCTCGATGGAAGATCAAGGACAGCAGTTGAGCGAAACGGTGGCGTTCTTTCAGGTCGTGAATAGTGCGGGGACGGGCGGGGTTGCTGCTTCAGTGTCGGCTTCCGCTCCGGTTGCCGTTGCGGCTGCTTCAGTTCCGGTTGCGGTTGGGGTTGCGATTGCGCGCAGGGAGATGCCGCGTCGGGCAGTGGTGGCAGCGCCCGTTCAACGCGCAGCGCGAACGACCGCTGCAGCGCCGGTGGCTGCGTTGGTGGGAGCGGCTGGCGGCGTGGGTACGGCGGGCGCGTCTGTCAAAAACGCAGACGACGGGTGGGACACGTTCTGATCGAGGTTTTTTGGCAAAGCGCCGTGTGGTCTACGTCAGCACTCAGAGTCAGACGGGCAATCACAACGGTTCTGCTGCCGGGCGAGTATTGACATGCTCGTCCGGCAATATCATCCCGCGCTGTGGTTCGAGGGCCGCCTGCCGGCAGACGGTTCCGGCAGTCCGTTTTCAGCCGACAAGGCCACTCGGATAGTGGCAGCACGCTGCATTGCGTTGCCATGGCACTCACGCTTTCTGGCGAGTTGCTTCTCGAAGCGCGTCCTCACATCGCCCTGCGACGCTGCCGTCTGGACGATGAGGACCGGTCGGGAGCTCCCGACCGGTATGAAAGAGCGGTAGCGGATACTTCCAGCGACGTCATTCCGTAATGAATGCGACTGTACGTTTTTGCCGTTCGTCGACCGAGAGCGAAAAAACGTCGGGACGCGAATAATGACCGATGACGTCGAAATCGTAACGAGCTCGCGTAATGTCATCCGTGTCCACCTCGGCCACGACGAGTCCTGTTTCGCCATGCAGCGGTCCTGCAAGCACTTCTCCCAGCGGTCCAACAATTAGGCTGCCACCGTTGATGAGAGGGCGATCCTTGTCCCAGCCGGGCACGTCGAGGCCGAGCGCCGCCGGCGACGGTTGCACCTGGCACGCGCTGATGACGAAACACCGACCTTCATGAGCAATGTGCCGCATCGAGCATTGCCAGATGTCGCGTTCGTCGACGGTGGGTGCACACCAGATCTGCACGCCCTTCGCATACATCGCCATGCGCAGTAACGGCATATGGTTCTCCCAGCAAATCGCCGCACCGACGACGCCCGCCTCTGTCGCCACGGCCGGGAGCGTCGAGCCGTCGCCTTGTCCCCAGATCAGACGTTCCGTTCCCGTCGGCATCAGCTTTCGATGCCTGGCCACGAGTCCTTCACCAGGGCTGAAAAACAGGGCGGTGCAATACAGCGTACTTCCCGCGCGTTCGATGACACCGATGACAATCGACGCGTTGCATCGAGCAGATAGCTCGGCAAGCGCGTCGGCTTCCGGGCCGGGTACGTCGACCGCATTCTCGTAATAGCCGGCAAAGGCTTCGCGCCCTTCAGGCAGCCGGTACCCGAGCCGCGTTCCGAATATCTCGCCTTTAGGATAGCCGCCAAGCAGCGCTTCAGGCATGACGACAAGCTTCGCGCCGGATGCGCGAATTTGATCTTCGAACGACAAAATATGTTGAAGCGTTTTCGCTTTACCCAGCGGCGATGCCCCGATCTGAAGCGCGGCAACTTTCGATTTGGACACGGTACTCTCCATGGAAACTTTTGATGCATCCATCATCGCGCAGCCATAAAATAGAAGGAATGCATATCCCAACTTTTCGATATGAGCAATATTGATATCTCGACTGTCGATCTGAATCTTCTGAAAATTTTTGAAGCATTGTTCGAGGAAGGCGGAGCAAGCCGGGCCGCAATTCGTCTGGATATGACTCAATCGGCGGTCAGTGCCGCATTGAGGAGACTGCGCGATGTCTATTCGGACACGCTGTTCGTACGCACGGGGCGTGGTCTTGCACCGACATCGAGGGCGCGCGAACTGAAGCCCGTCATTAGCGAGGCGCTCGACGGATGCCGTCTCAGTCTCACGATCTCGGCGCCCGATGCAAAGACCTTCTACGGCCGCGCGGTATCCATCGGGCTCTCGGACGACATCGAGATCGCAGTGGGACCCAAAATCATGGATGCGGTTAGCAGACGAGCCCCTGGGCTGCGAATCATTTTTCGACAGACGTATAGCCAGATCGTCAGCGATTCACTCGCCAATCAGGAAATGGATTTGGCTATCACGGCAGGCGGACTGGCGTCGCGAGGGCTCGGCCACAAGGTATTGGGTGAGGGAGGCTACGCCTGTCTGGTCGATCGATCGAGCTTCAAGGATTCAACCAACGAATTGACGATCGACGAATATGTCGAGCGCGGACATATCCTTGTGTCTTCCGGTGGAGTGGTCGGAATCGTCGATGAAGCATTGGCTACATTGAACCTGAAACGAAAGGTCATCGGATCGACGACCCATTTCGCCGGGCTGCCCTTTTTATTGAAAGGGAGCCGGGCAGTGGCAACGATTCCGCAGCACGCAGCTGTCGCGATAGCGAATATGACCGGTCTGCAATTGCTAGCCTGTCCGCTCGTCCTGCCACGCTATTCCATCGAACTCGGCTGGCGCAACAGTTCATTGCGCGACGCTGCGATCGTCAAGGTTCAGGGCGCAATTTCCGAATGCTTTTCGAATCCGGCTTAGCCCTGAGGGAAAGACCTTGTCTCGATAGTGCCGACGGCAAAACCGGGCCCGTTCCGATGCAAAGCCGCCGACGCGGCTTCGCACCGGAAGGGACGATCAGAACAGATGCGAAATGCCTACCTGGAACGTTCTTGCTGTCGGATTTCCGGGGCCGACCGGGGCACCGGAATAGAGTCCGCCACCAAGCGACCATTGCGATCCATTTCTATTCTCGATCTGACCATAATCCGAATAGAGGAACGTGCTCTTCGAGAGCGAATAAGTCAAACCGATCGCGTACAGAGATGAAGACTGGCTTGCCGCGGAACTACGGGTTCGGTCGAATATGTGCGCATATTGTGCGATTAGCGTCAACGCAGGAGTGGCGTTCCACGTCACACCTATCGGAACCATGTCGTAGATCTGGGTGCCCAGGAATTTGGTTTCCGAGTTCGCCCAACTGTTCCAGTCGCGATGGAAGCCACTGAACACCGTGAAACTGTAAATCTTATAATTTCCGCCCGCTGTAAATGACGCATAGTTTCCAGTTCCGTACGCGTTCTCACCTATTACGTAACCCGCGCCTAGCTTGAGGTTGTACCGGTCGTAGGAAATCGAGCCACCTTTCAGATTTCCGGCAACACCTGTGTCTGAAAATCCATACATCAACCGTACGCGCAAACCCGCATAGTCCGGCGATACGTACTCGACGGAATTGTTGGCACGGCCGAGCTGAGCTCGCGCCTGATTTGCCGCGATAGGCTGTGAAAGTCCTCCGGCCATCCCGAGAGTGAATGCATCGATCGTCCAGAAAATACGGTTCTCGGGGTTGTACTGGCGTCCCATCGTAACGTTACCGTAGCCGCTCGTGAGACCAACGTACGCCTGCCGCCCGAACAGAAGTCCCCCTTGTTGCAACGCGCCGGTTGCCGAAGAAAAGCCATTTTCGACCTGGAAGACTGCATGCACGCCGTTGCCCAGATCTTCGTCGCCCTTGAGGCCCCACCGCGAGCCCAAATCGCTGCCGCTCATCATTCTGCTCACGGTTCCATATCCCTGATTCGAGATATCGACGACCGTATCGATCACGCCGTACAGGGTTACGGAATCTGCCCGTGCCGGCGAAGACAAGCAGATCGTCGTTGCCGCAGTTGCCCCAATGCATCCCAATCTCCAAACCTTTTTTCTTTTCACTATAAATTAGTAAATCTAAATAAATTAGATGAATAGATACGCTGATCTTGTTACTGCATGGGTGCTTGAAGACCTAATCACTCATCGAGTAATCAGACACCGCGATCGTGGCGCGAAGCGTCTCTGCGTATCGCTTCCGCGCATCCCTTGCTTCGTCGTTCCCGTCGAAAGACGCGGCGGCTTGTGCCATTGCCTGCGCAAGCGCGTCCCGGTGAGCTTCGTCCCGGAAGGTGAAGATTCGTGCATGCGTCCATGCAGCATCACCTTCCGGCCGAATAGTGACGACATCGACGAATACATTCGCCGCGTGTGCAATTTCATCGATCGGCTCGACCACGTCGCGGACGTAATCCGCATACGCCTGTTCTTTGCCCGGATGAACCTTCACCTTGAAGACACGAGCGCATGTCGCTCGCGAAGTAATCGGATTTTCAAGCATCGGATTTCACTCCTTTCAGGTTGTCGTTTATCGCCCGGTCGCGGACAACGGGCAGGGTCGAGCGCACGCGGCCGACTTCCGACAGATCGATGTCGACGGTCAATACGCCCTCACCTTCGTCGATCGTTCCGAGAACGCGGCCCCACGGATCCACCGCCATCGTGTGTCCCCACGTGCGACGCCCCGATTTATGAAGACCGCCTTGCGCCGAAGCGAGCAGAAAGCACTGGTTGTCGACGGCGCGTGTGCGAATCAGCAATTCCCAGTGCGCGGCGCCGGTTGGAAAAGTGAATGCGGACGGGAGAACCACGACGTCGACTTCGCCGAGTCGCTCAAAGAATCGTGGAAAGCGGACGTCATAGCAGATGCCCAGACCGACACGCCCCCATGGAAGATTCACCGCGACCAGTTCGTCGCCACCGATCATCGTGAGATTTTCGTCATGGGTCACTTCGGCAGACGAAATACTGAACAGGTTGCACTTGTCGTACCGGGCGACGCATTCGCCATCGGGGCCGAACATGAGCGTCGTATTGGTCACCCGTTTGGGATCGGCTGTCTTGAGCGGTATCGAACCGCCGACAAG
This sequence comes from Paraburkholderia susongensis, assembly GCF_900177725.1. Classification (GTDB taxonomy): domain Bacteria; phylum Pseudomonadota; class Gammaproteobacteria; order Burkholderiales; family Burkholderiaceae; genus Paraburkholderia; species Paraburkholderia susongensis. The sequence goes on from NZ_FXAT01000003.1 coordinate 252,087, forward strand.
CCAGATCCCGTGTCTCCTTGCGGCGCTTCCAAGCATGTCCTGAATCGGCCCGGCTCCCTTATCTTCAGCGATCCTCAATTTTGCAGAAGCGTCGCTGCTGAGCTGGCAGAAATATTCCGGCAACGAAACAAATTCGGCGCGGCTGGAAGCAGCTTCGGCAATCAGGCGCTCAGCTGTCTCGAGATTCTCGGCACAATCGGGTGACGAAACCATTTGAATGGCAGCGGCGCGTATCGTGGACTTCATGATTTCCTCGGGATAAGTATTCGAACGTTGGTTCTTTCTGTTGACGAGCGAAGCGTCAGTTAGCCAAGCGGGTGTTTGCTCGCATCGGATAGATCAACAGCCATGCGAATGCGCCGACTATTGCAATGGCTGCAGTGGCGCTGAGCGCGACGATCCAGTTTCCGTCGCGATGTACGAGCATGGCCATCAAAACGGGCCCCAACGCTGCGCCGCCATTGGTCAGCATGCCGTTCCACGCAGTGAGAATGCCGGTGTTGTCGCCGCCTACATGCTGAATGGTCGACCACGTGGAAACCTGAACGAACCCCATGCCTCCGAGGGAAACGGCGAGCAACGCCAGAGCTGCCGGTACTTCATGCATGTTCACGCCTAACACGAGACAAACGGCCGAAACCAGAAAGCCGAACACCGCCGATGGGACACGTGCCGCCCATTCAGACCCGGTGCGTTTGTAGATGTGGTCCGCAGCCACCGATGCGATGCAAACCACTGCCAGCAGGATCATCCACGGAACGGACGAAAAGAAACCGAGCGACTTCAATGCGACGCCGCGTTCCTGCATCAGGTAGGTGGGCAACCAGGTGTTGAAGAAGCCCATGACCCCGCCCGTGCAGACACCTTGAAGTCCGATCGTCCAGAATGCGCGACGCCGAACAAGTGCGGCCAGCGACCCCTTCCGTTCGTGTACGCGTTCGTCAGCCATGCCCTTGCGGATGTATGCGCGCTCGTCGTCGGATACGCCCGGATGTTCGTCAGGCGTGTTGCGGAAGAATGTCCACCACAACACGGCACTGACCAGGCCAAGGAGACCGAACGTCAAAAACGCGCTGCGCCATCCGAAATCGCTCACCAGCAACGCAGTGATCGGCGCGCCCAGGATCGGCCCGAGATAGACGCCGGCCAGCAGCGCCGAATTTGCGCGGGACCGTTCTGCGGTCGGGAACCACTGCTTGAACGACGCGATGGAACTTGGCCAGTCGACGGCCTGAAATCCACCGAGCAGCAAACGCATGCCAGTCAACGCACCAACCGACGGCGCGAACGGTATGGCGAGCGTGAGGACAGACCAGGCAGCATTCGCGACGACGAGTGCAATACGCGCCCCGAAATAGGCGGCAAACATCCCGGCTGGAATGGAGAGCAGCGCATAGGACCAGTGAAATGCCGTCAGAATCCACGACATCTGCTGCAGACTGAAGCCCAGGTCTTTCTGGATGATGGGCGCGGCGACCACCATCGCTGTGCGATCCAGTGACATCAACAGAGTGATTGGCAGGAACAGTAACCACGCAAGCTTCCAGCGCACGACCGTGCGTGTTTTCATATTTCTATCTCTTCCAAAAATGCCCGCGATGGTGCAATCGGCCGGAATGGCTCGGGGCGCTAACTGACGACCAGGCGGTTAGCGCAATGGCGAAGCGGCCGGTTAGAGCCGTGTCCGTATGGTCGCAGGTCGACAGCGCAGGGAAACCGGTCTGTCGAGATATTCGATATGAACACCAAAAATATCGAGCAGCGGGAGCGTGCTTCGAGGCGTATCACGCCATGTGGATAGCTGGTGTGGCGACGTAAGCGCGCTGGCGAGTTGAGATGCCGGTCGAATTCTTTGTCTCGGCCGCCGCAGTGAATGTCCTGGACAACCCACGGGCGTCGACCATCAGCCTGCTGATCCACCACGTTCGGGAGGACCGGGAGATGTGTGCGAGGCTAGTCGCCCGCAAAACGAACTGTCGGCCGATGCTGGCCTGTGCTTCCTGTCCAGCTACGTCTTGCCCGGCGGATAAATCGTCCGGTTCATTGGGGAATGGAATCGTTCATCGAGCAACGGTGATATCCGCGCGTGACAGATGTTCGCCAATGTCTCCGTAGACGGACTTGTGATGCCCGTCGCGCTGAGGCCGCGAGAGGACGTCAGGGCTCCCGGCCATGCTACGCCATTGCCTTAAAAAATTAGAACGGCGGGGAAACGATGACTCAGTATGACGACCTCACCCGCCGCGGCACCGCGCGACGCAGGCTATTCAGCCGAAGTGACGAGCGTTGAAGGTCCTGCAATACGTTTGCCGATGCCCTTCCTTGTGTTTTGCATTCCGAATTGTTCTGCTTTTATGCCTGAGGTCAATGCGCCAGAATCCCCATCGCACGCTTTTTCAGCTCCAGAAAGTGAGGTTCGAAAGCGACCTCCTGAGTACGCGGCCGTTCCAGTTCGATGGGTACGTCGAGCGCGACGCGCCCCGGTCGCGCCGAAAGCACGACAAGACGCGTGCCGAGAAAGATCGCTTCGTCGATGTCATGGGTGATGAACACGACCGTGCAGTGAAGCTTTTCCCACAGCGCCGTCAAAAACGTCTGCATGGAACTGCGGGTCTGCGCATCCAATGCGCCGAAGGGCTCGTCCATCAGCAGCACCTTCGGCTTCATCACGAGCGCCCGCGCGATCGCCACACGCTGTTGCATGCCGCCCGACAACTCATAGGGTTTGTGCCGGGCGAAAGACTCCAGACCGATGATCCGCAGGATGTCCGCCGAGTCCTTGCGCCGTTGGGCTCTCGACACCGAATGCAATGACGGCCCGAACTCGATGTTTTCTTCCACGCTGAGCCACGGAAACAATCCGGCCTGCTGGAACACGACGACACGGTCGGCCCCAGGCTCGTCCTTGACCTCGCCATCGATATAGATGTTGCCGCGCGTGGGCGACGTCAAACCTGCGAGCAGGTGCAGCAAGGTGGTCTTTCCGCAGCCGGAGGCGCCGAGCACGGTGACGAATTCGCCGCCCCGGAACTGCAGATTGATGTTTTCCAGTGCCGCTGTGGCGCCGAATGTCTTGTACAGAGAATCGATGACGATATTCAAGTTCGTCTCCTGCTTGACGGTCAGACAGTCAATGGGTCAGTGCGCGAGAGATTTGGAGTACTGTGGCGCGACGTTATTGTCGAAGTTCGCCGGCACCGTCGGGATGCGGCCTATCGAGTTGAGCACCTTGGCCGTATTCACCAGGGTCAGGTACGTCGCGGAGGTTTTGACGCCCGCGTCGAGGCCCATGACTTTCGGCGTGGTCTGGTCGGCGCCGGAGAACAGTTCATAACCGGCAAGCTCACTCGTCGCGACAGGCACGGTCACACCCGTTGCTTTCGCCATCTCGGCGAGCGCCTGGTCGCGATTCTTCATCGTCGCCTGATAGCCCTGGTCGAGAGCCGCGACGAAACCGCGGACCAGGTCCGGATGCGCCTTCGCCCACTCCGAGTTGGCAATGCAGACGTTGTAGCTCGAGGCTTCTCGCGGCAGATCGCCATCGGTCTTGATCGCATTGCCGCCAGCCGCGCGCAGCGCGCTGAATACCGGATCCCAGACGATTGCCGCGTCGATCGCACCGGTCACCCAGGATGTGCGCATCTGCGGTGGCGCCATGTTGATCTGCGTGACCGACGAATACGGCACGTGCGCGGCAGCAAGGAAGGTCGCCAGTTCGAAAGAGGCCTGCGAGCCGGCCACGATCGCGATCTTCTTGCCTTGCAGCGCCGCGACGTCATGGATGCCGCTGTCGGGCTTGACCACGATGCCGGCCGCATTCGTATAGCGCTCCTGGTTGTACACGATGGTCATCGGCAAGCCCTGTGCGATGGCGGTGACGAGCGGTGGAACACCGAGGCCGCACATGAACGTGAGACTGTTCGACGCCAACGCGCTCATCGCCGCAGGGCCCGAACTGAAGAGCTTGTACTGGACGTCGGCGTTCATCTGGTGTTCGAACATATGTTCAGCCATCGACACCATGTACGGATCGGCGCCGTTGTCCTCGTAACCGATGATGACCTCAGGCTTGCTCTGCGAGTAAGCCGCGCCCGGAACAAAACAACTGCTGGCAAGCACGACCGCGCTCACGCCATAGACCCATTGCATCGTTTTCATTTTTCGTCTCCTCCGAAACCCGCTCAGTTATGTCCGCGCCAGGGAACAACCCAATTTTCGATCCTGCGAATCACCAGTTCCATGGCATACCCGATCAACCCGATGATCACGATGCCGACAATCACGATGGCAACCTGCAAGGCTTGTCCGGCGAACTGCACGAGCCAGCCCAGCCCGCTGCTCGCCGCGATCAGTTCCGCGGCAACGAGACACGTCCAAGCCACGCCGATCCCCACGCGCATCGCGGTGAAGATCTCCGGCAGCGCCGAAGGCAGCACGACCCTGCGGAAGATTTGCGCGTTGCTCGCACCGAGCGTGCGCGCCACCGAGATGCGTAGCGCTGGCGTGCTTTTCACGCCCGACATCGTGCCGATGATGATGACCGGAATGGTGCCGACGAGAATCAGAATGGCCTTGGGCAATTCGCCGATCCCGAACCACACCACCAGCAGCGGAATATAGGCGAGCGGCGGAACCGGCCGGATGAACTGGAGCAAAGGATCGATGATGTCGAACACGATCTTGTTGCGCGACATCAGGAGTCCGATGGGAACGCCGATCGCAATCGCGCCCACAAAACCGATGACGATGCGAAAACAACTGATCAGGATGTCGCTAATGAGCGCCTGCCCGCCATATCCGTTGCGGACGATTTCGACGAAGGCCTGCCACACCGCCACCGGCGAGGGCAGCGCGAACGCCGGGAAGATGCCCGCCATCGACACCACCTGCCAAAGCGCGACCGATACCACGAGCACGGCGCTCGTCAGCCAGTAGGAATTGAATTTCCCGCGGGTGCGGCGGATATTGATCACCGGCTCGATCGACGAGTCGACCGGATGCTTCATCGTCTTTGCTGGTCTGGGTAAGGCTCTCACCGCCGTCTCCTCAAGTTGAAAAACAATGAGCACGCCAAGGAACGCCCTTCGTCACCCAATTCGCGCGCGCGGCGTACGGATTACGGCGTGAACCACCGGTCGGTGGCTCGAAGTTCCACGTCCTGCTTTGGTTCCATCTAAAGTATAGTCAGCGGCTATCAGGACAGATTTCAGCTTCTTCTTGTATTTCGCACTTGCAGTCTCGCCGGTTTAGTCAAGCATTCTCAATCAATAAAGCGGCGGGTAGTACCAGGCGAGACGATCCGATGGATCCAGTGTCTGACGAGCGTTGTTCCCGGTCTTTCGGGGCGTCGCAGGAACAATCAGTCTGATCTCTTCCGATTATTTGAACGACGCGCGCTCGAACTCGAAGCCCGTACGGCGTTCGCGCTGCGTCGCAGCAAGCGCATGATGGGCGCGCTCGTGTCGAGTTTTTTCCCGAAAGCGCTGTGCGGACTGTCTCGTCGCCAACAGTCGCTCCGAAATTTACCTAATCGACTCGGGTGGCCAGTCTTGAATATCGTGTGTTGATTGACCGGCCGGTTACCGGCCTCGCCAATGCCCTTTCACCGCCTTCATCGATCACAGGAGTAAGCATGCCGACCCGTACCCCGTCCGCCCTTTGGGCCCAGCAGTTCCGACGGTCACCGGAGTCGAAGACAAGTCTGCAGCACCAGATTCGCGAGATGCTGGTGGCCTCCATCCTCGACGGGCAGTTGCCCCCTGACGCCGCCCTGCCGTCGAGCCGGGATCTGGCCGAGCAGCTCGGCGTCGCTCGCAACACCGTCGTACTCGCCTACCAGATGCTCGTAGAGGAAGGCTATCTGGTCTCGCGCGAGCGCAGCGGTCACTTCGTCAATCCCGCGATGCTGGAGGGCCTGCACGGCGTGACGGTGCAACAGCGGGTGCAACAGCGGGCGCAGCAGCCCGGCGTCGTCAAGCCTCACGGCGCGGAGTCGCCCGCCCCGCCCGTGTGGAAATCGCGCATCGTGCGCCCGCCCTCGGCCCAGCGCAACATCGTCAAACCCGCCAATTGGCAGAACTACGCATATCCCTTCATCTACGGGCAGTTCGATCAATCGCTCTTTCCGACCAACGACTGGCGCGAGTGCTGCCTGAAAGCGCTCTCGATCATGGAGATCCGCAACTGGGCGCCCGACCTGATCGAGCGCGACGACGAGTCGCTGATCCAGCAGATCCGCACGCGTGTCCTGCCACGGCGCGGTGTGTTCGCGATGCCCGAGGAGATCATCATCACGAACGGCTGCCAGCAGGCGCTCTATCTCGTCGCCGACCTGCTCTGCGGAAAACAGACGACGGTCGGCTTCGAGAACCCGGGATATCCCGATGCGCGCAACATCTTCGTGAACCGCAACGCGCGTCTGCTCGAGCTGCCGGTCGACAGCGAAGGGATCGATCCGGTACGCCTGCGCGACTCTCTCGCTCGCTGCGATTACGTATTCGTCACGCCGAGCCACCAGTGCCCGACCACGGCCACCATGCCCATCACTCGCCGCCGGGCGCTGCTCGAACTCGCCCAGCAGCACGATTTCGTCATCATCGAAGACGACTACGAGAGCGAGAACACCTTCTCCGGCACGCCGCATCCGGCCTTGAAGAGCCTCGACACGGCGGATCGCGTGATCTACGTCGGCAGCCTTTCGAAGACGTTCGCACCCGGCCTGCGTCTCGGTTACGTGGTCGGCCCGCCCGAGCTCGTGCGCGAGTTGCGCGCGCTACGCCGCCTGATGGTCCGGCACCCGGTGGCCTATATCCAGCGCGCGTTCGCGACGTTCCTCGCGCTCGGACACCACGACGCGCTGCTGCGCCGGCTCGCGCATGCTTACAAGGAGCGGGCGAGCGCGTTGATGGCGGCGCTCGACACTCATCTGCCGGAAGTGCGTTACGTGCCAGTCGGTGGCGGCGCGTCGTGCTGGGTTCAGGGCCCGCCGTGGCTCGACGCCACGCGCCTTGCAGACGAGGCGCGCGAGGCTGGCATTCTGATCGAGCCCGGCGGCGTGTTCTTCGCCGACGAGACCGAACACAGCCCCTGGTTCCGCATGGGATTCTCCGCGATCAAGCTCGAGAAAATCGAACCCGGCGTGCGCGCGCTCGCGCAAGTCGTGCGCCAGCAGCGGCCCGACTGAGTCTTCGCAGATCCGGCCGCGCGCTGGCCCAGGCGAAAGCTGCGCACTGGTGCTACCGCGCTCGATGGCCAAACCCTAACGTGTCGCTATACCGTGCCGCGCGCGACTTCACGCGCGCAGCACGGCACCGGCTTTTCAACTGGAGACACGTATGGCAGATACGCTCAGCGCCCAACGCGCCGTCACGGCCGACACGCTCGCCGCTTTTTCCGATGCCTTCAACCGCCATGACGCCACCGCGCTGATGGCGTTCATGACCGAGGACTGCGTGTTCGACGCAGCCGGCGGCCCCGAGGTCTACGGCGCCCGCCATGTCGGACGCGAGGCGGTGCGCGCTGCCTTCGAAGCGGTCTTTCGCACGTTCCCCGATGCCCACTGGGGCGAGGGGCGCCATTACGTCACGGGCGACCGCGGCGTGTCCGAATGGGTGTTCACCGGCACGCATGCCGAAGGCTGGCGCATCGAAGCCGAAGGCTGCGATCTCTTCGAGTTCCGCGACGGTCTGATTGCCGTGAAGCGCGCGTTTCGCAAGGAGCGCCCGAAGCAGCCCGCCTGATTCCACGCATCGGCGCCTGGCAGCGCCGGGCGTTTTGAAACGAAACGTTCCATTCCATTTCAGATTCATTCATCGAGGACGGAATCCCTTGACCCGCATGGGCCGCCGAATAGCATTCAAAAAACGGCATTCCGTCAAACGATAACCGGAGACAGTTGATGAGCGAAAAGACCCCAACCCAGACGGCCAGCGGCCCGCAGGACATGACCCCGTCTGAAGCCTTCGTCGAGACCCTCGCGGCCAATGGCGTGACCGACATGTTCGGCATCATGGGCTCCGCGTTCATGGACGCGATGGACATCTTCGCGCCCGCCGGCATCCGCCTCATTCCCGTCGTCCACGAGCAGGGCGCGGCGCACATGGCCGACGGCTACTCGCGCGTATCGGGCCGCCACGGCGTCGTGATCGGCCAGAACGGTCCCGGCATCAGCAACTGCGTGACGGCTATCGCGGCCGCTTACTGGGCGCATAGCCCGGTCGTGATGGTCACGCCCGAGGCGGGCACGATGGGCATCGGCCTGGGCGGTTTCCAGGAAGCGAATCAACTGCCGATGTTCCAGGAGTTCACAAAGTACCAGGGCCACGTGACGAACCCGGCACGCATGGCCGAGTTCACCGCGCGTTGCTTCGACCGCGCGATGTCCGAAATGGGCCCGACCCAGCTCAACATTCCGCGCGATTACTTCTACGGCAAGATCAAGGCCGAGATTCCGCAGCCGCGCCGCCTCGACCGCGGCCCCGGCGGTGACGAAAGCCTGAACGAAGCGGCGGATCTGATCGCCGCCGCGAAGTTCCCGGTCATCATCTCCGGCGGCGGCGTCGTGATGGGCGATGCGATCGAGGAGTGCAAGGCGCTCGCCGAACGCCTCGGCGCACCCGTCGTGAACAGCTACCTGCACAACGACTCGTTCCCGGCGAACCATCCGCTCTGGTGCGGCCCGCTTGGCTACCAGGGATCGAAGGCCGCGATGAAGCTGATCTCGCGCGCGGACGTCGTGATTGCGCTGGGCTCGCGTCTCGGGCCATTCGGCACGCTGCCGCAACATGGTATGGACTACTGGCCAAAAGACGCGAAGATCATCCAGATCGACGCCGATCACAAGATGCTCGGCCTCGTGAAGAAGATCTCAGTGGGCATTTGCGGCGATGCGAAGGCGGCCGCGCAGGCGCTGACCGAGCGCCTCGCGAACCGCACCCTCACGAGCGACGCCACGCGCGGCGAGCGCGGCGACCAGATCGCCACCGAAAAGGCCGCATGGGAAAAAGAGCTCGACGCATGGACGCACGAGCGCGACGCCTACAGCCTCGACATGATCGAAGAGCAGAAGCACGAGCGCACGCCGGGCGGCGGCGAGTATCTGCATCCGCGCCAGGTGCTGCGCGAGCTGGAGAAGGCGATGCCCGAGGACGTGATGGTTTCGACCGACATCGGCAACATCAACTCCGTCGCCAACAGCTATCTGCGCTTCAACAAGCCGCGCAGCCTCTTCGCCGCGATGAGCTGGGGCAACTGCGGCTACGCGTTCCCGACCATCATCGGCGCGAAGGTGGCCGCGCCCCATCGCCCGGCGATCTCGTATGCGGGCGACGGCGCCTGGGGCATGAGCCTCATGGAAACGCTCACCTGCGTGCGCCACAACATTCCGGTGACGGCCGTCGTTTTCCATAACCGCCAGTGGGGCGCGGAGAAGAAGAACCAGGTGGACTTCTACGATCGCCGCTTCGTGGCGGGCGAGCTGGAGAGCCCGAGCTTCGCCGGCATCGCGAAGGCGATGGGCGCGGAAGGCATCGTCGTGGACAGGCTGGAGGACGTGGGCCCGGCGCTCAAGCGCGCGATCGACCTGCAGATGAACCACGGCAAGACGACCATCGTCGAGATCATGTGCACGCGCGAGCTTGGCGATCCGTTCCGCCGCGACGCACTCTCGAAGCCTGTGCGCCTGCTCGACAAGTACAAGGACTTCGTCTGAAGGGCCAGCAGCCCGCGCGCCACACCGTGCGCGCGGGCGCGCGCGTTCGCCGGCCGCAGGCGGTGCATCCGCTCGTGGCCGGTTGTCGTCTGGACACGCCAGGCGCCGGTGTGAGTCCATCTGTTCGTGAGCCCCATTTGTGGGCTCATTCGTGAGCCCATGACACCATGAAAGCCCTGAACCGTATCGTCGAAGCCGCACGCCTCGCGCCCATGCGCATCGTGCTTTGCGAGGCCGAGGACGCGCGCGTGCTTGCCGCCGCGGCCCGGGCAAGCCATGAGGGCCTCGCGCGCATCACGCTCGTGGGCGACCCGGGCGCCGTCCGGGCGGCCGCCGCGCGCGAGTCGGTCGATCTCGGCGAGATCACGCTGATCGACCCGCAAACCAGCGCATGGCGCGCAGCTTTCGCCGACGAGCTCGTTGCGCTTCGCGCCCGCAAGGGCATGACGCCCGCGCTTGCCTGGGAGGAAGCCGCGAAGCCACTCGCCTTTGCCAACCTGATGGTGCGTCTCGGCCACGCGGACGGTTCGGTGGCGGGAGCCGTTCACACGAGCGCCGACGTCGTGCGCACGGCCATCCAGCTGATCGGCGTCGAACCGTCATTCAAGCTCGTCTCGAGCTTCTTCCTGATGATGCTGTGCGAGCCGTTTCATCGTTATAAAGGCGGGCTGATCTTCTCCGACTGCGCGCTCGTGGTGGACCCCGACGCGGCGCAACTCGCCGAGATCGCCATGGCCGCCGCCGACAGCGCGCGCAGCCTCCTGATGGAAGAGCCACGCGTCGCAATGCTGTCGTTCTCGACGAGCGGCAGCGCCCACCATGCGAGCGTGGACAAGGTGATCGAGGCGACACGGCGCGTGCACGAGCAGCGTCCCGCGCTCTGCGTGGATGGCGACGTGCAGCTCGACGCGGCGCTCGTCGCGGAGATCGCCGAGCGCAAGATCGAGCATTCGCAGTGCGGCGGCCACGCGAACGTGCTGGTGTTCCCGAATCTCGACGCGGGCAATATCGGCTACAAGCTCGCGGAGCGCCTCGGCGGTGCGAAGGCCATCGGCCCGCTGATGCAGGGTCTCAACCTGCCCGCCAATGATCTCTCGCGCGGCTGCTGCCCCGAGGATATCTATTACGTGATTGCCACCACGGCGGTCCAGGCGCAGACGGCCCGCCAACGCGCCGTCACTCATCTGAAGGAACCCCACGCAGCATGACTTCATGCCTCGCGCCCGTCGCAAGCATCGCCACCCTGCTGAGTCTCGTCGCACTCGCAAACCATGCGTCCGCGCTGCCCGGCAAGCTCCACCCTATTTGCTAACGCCGCGCTCCGATCCATCGCGCGAGACCGATCAACCGCGTCATGTCGAGCGGCTCGCCGGAGTCGAGCGCGACGCAATGCCGGTAGTACGGGCTGAGGTCCAGCCCGACACCTAGCCCGATCACATCGACGTCACGCATGGCCTCGTGGCGCGCCACCACCTCCTTCAGGTGATTGTCGAGATAGAAGGCGTCGTTCGCCTGGGCCGTTGCCGTATCCATCGGGCTGCCGTCAGAGATCGCGACGAGAATGCGCCGAGCCTCGGCGCGGCTCGCGAGCCGCGCGCACGCCCATTCGACGGCTTCCCCGTCCACGCCCTCGCGAAACAGGTCGGCCTTGAGAAGCGCGGCGATGGCCGGGCGAGCGCGCCGCCAGCTCTCGTCGGCGGACTTGAACACCATGTGGCAGGTCTCGTTCAGGCGCCCCGGATGCGGCGGCCGTCCGTCCCCCAGCCAACCTGCACGCGCACGGCCCCCGTTCCAGGCGAGCGTCGTGAAGCCGAGCACCTCGGTCGCGATTCCCACCTGCTCGCACGCACGCGCGAGCAGATCGACCATCATCGCGACGGGCTCGATATGCGCCTTCATCGACCCGGAACAATCGATCAGGAAGCCGACCACGCAATCGCCACGCGGCTGCAGCCGCTCGCGCCTGAACACGCGCCGCTCGGCGGGCGAGCTAACGATCTGCGCAAGACGCCTGCCGTCGATGCGGCCGTCCTCCTCGCCAAAGAGCCAGCCGTCACGCTGCGGCACCGCAATCGCCATCTGCAGCACGCGCGCGAGCCGCGCGACGTTGATGCCGCACGCGGCGATGCGCTCGTCGAGCCGCTCCCGATACTCGCGCAGCAGCGCCTCACGCACATGCGTCGCAGGCCGGATCTCGCGGTCGTACTGCGTCGTGTACGCGCGATAACCGTCCGCCGCCTCGGCCAGCACGCGGCTCTCGCCGGTCTGCGCAAGCGCGGGCAGCTCGACGCTCGTTTCGTCGAAATCGACCCAGAGCGAGAACGACGTCAACGCGTCGTCGGGCGCGCTGGCTTCCTCGGCGTCGTCCTGCATGCGTGCCGCGCGCGCGTCCTCCAACAGTGACGCGACGCGGCGCGCAAGCTCGCGCGCGTGCGCCGCGTAGGCGCGCTGGTCCGCGCGCGCGGCGCGCAGCCCGGCGAGCTGCGCACCGATCGCCGGCACGATGCCGGCGCGCGTCGCTTCGATCAGATCCTCGGTCTCGTCGAGCACGGGCCAGCCGGTCACGCGCGACCATACGATCTGTGCGACCGTATAAAGCAGGATGCCGAGATGGCTCTCGCTCAAGCCCGACCGGCAATATGCGCGCGACCACGTTTCGAACCGGTGCCGCAGGTTCCCTTCGAGGCCATGCATGCCGGGCGGCAAGCACGCCTCGCAGCGCACCTGCTCGAACAGTTCGAACAGCAGGCGCTCGATCGGCGTGTCGGGAGACAGCAACCGGTGCAACGCTGCATCGGAATGGAGAAGCCGCTGCGCGGCGGCGTCGGCGGCGCCGCGCAGCGACGCGAAGTCGTCCTCGTAGACGTTGCTGCGCAGATGCGGCGCATGCAGCGGCAGCGGCCTCGACTCGCGGCAAAGCCGGCCGCCGCGATAATGCAGCGCGGCGTCGCCGGTGAGCGCGCGCACGGCGGCCGCGCATAGCGCCTCGCGCCGCAGCGCGGCGCGCACGGCCTCGGGCGTGGGCGTGGCCGTCATGTGTTCTGTCACGCGCGCGGCTCCGACGCATCGCCGCCGAAGCCGCCGTCGCTGTCCCTCGCGGTGGGCACGGCGTCCAGCTCGACGCCAAAGCAGCGCTGGTAATACTCGGCGACGATCGGCCGCTCCGCCTCGTCGCACTTGTTCAGGAACGTGAGCCGGAACGCCAGCGCGGGATCGCGGAAAATCTGGCAGTTCTCGGCCCAGTCGATGACCGTGCGCGGCGACATCAGCGTGGAAAGATCGCCGCTCGCGAACCCTTTGCGCGTGAGCGCCGCCATGCTGATCATCGAATCGACGAGCTGCCGGCCCGCCGCGTCGGCCATCTCCGGCACGCGGGCGAGCACGATGCCGGCCTCCTCCTCGCGCGGCAGGTAATTGAGCGTGGCGACCACGTTCCAGCGGTCCATCTGCGCGTGGTTGAGCATCTGCGTGCCGTGATACAGGCCGTTGAGATTGCCGAGGCCGATCGTGTTGGTGGTCGCGAAAAGGCGGAAGTGCGCGTGCGGACGGATCACGCGATTCTGGTCGAGCAGCGTGAAGCTGCCGTCGCGCTCGAGGATGCGCTGGATCACGAACATCACGTCGGGGCGGCCCGCATCGTATTCGTCGAAGATCAGCGCGACCGGACGCTGCAGCGCCCACGGCACGATGCCCTCCTGAAACTCCGTGACCTGGCGGCCGTCGCGCACCACGATGGCGTCCTTGCCGACGAGATCGAGCCGGCTGATATGGCCGTCGAGATTCACGCGCACGCAGGGCCAGTTCAGGCGCGCGGCGACCTGTTCGATATGCGTGGACTTGCCCGTGCCGTGCAAGCCCTGCACCATCACGCGCCGGTTGCGCGTGAAGCCGGCGAGTATCGCGAGCGTCACTTCCGGGTTGAAGCGATAAGCCTCGTCGACATCCGGCACGTGGGCGTCGCGCTCGCTGAAGGCGGGCACCATCAGGTTCGAATCGAAGGCAAAGCGTTCGCGCACCGACACCATGCGATCCGGCCCATCCATCGCGCGTTCCGTCGTCATCGCGTTCTCCTTTTCGTCTTCACGGCTGCATACGGGCGGCCTCATTCATCGGCCTCATTCGCCAAAACGGCCCGCGCCCGTCTCGGCCGCGACAGCGGGCTGCCACGTCGAGAAGACCGGCTCGTAGGCGCGGATGCGGGCACGGATGCGCGCGCGGCGCTGCAGCCATGCATAGGTGACGAGCAGCACGGCAAGGCTCGCGACGCCGAGCCAGAGCGGCTTGCGTTGCTCGGGAATGAACGCCATCGCGACCAGAATGCTCACCATACCGGTAATCGCGACCCATGTGAGGTACGGAAAACACCACATCTTCACGCGCAGCTCGCCGACTGCCGCCGGATCGAGACGTTTGCGCAGGCGCAGTTGCGACAAGGCGATCAGCAGATAAACAAAAATCGCGACCGTGCCATATGAATTGACGAGGAACGCGAACACCGTATCTGGCGACACGTACGACATCACGACCGACACATAGCCGAACACGGTGCCAAGCAGGATCGCGCGCACCGGCACGCCGCGGCGGTTCACCTTCGCGAGCGCCGCCGGCGCGTCGCCGTTGCGGGTCAGCGCGAACAGCATGCGCGACGCGGCATAGAGCCCCGAGTTGAGCGCTGAAAGAACCGCCGTCAGCACGATCGCGTTCATGACGTTCGCGGCGCCCGGCAAGCCCATCACTTCGAGCGCGCTCACGTAGGGTGTTGCCATGCGCGCCGAATTCCACGGCACGAGCGCGACCACGAGCAGCACGGAACCCACATAGAACACGAGCACGCGCGTGATGACGGAGTTCGTGGCCTTCGCGACGGCCTTGGCGGGTTCGCGCGCTTCAGCCGCCGCGATCGTGACGATCTCCGCGCCGAAGTAAAAGCCCGTTGCCGCGACGGCGCCGCTCAACACCGGCCCGATGCCCTTCGGCATGAGGCCGCCATGGCCGAGCAACGTCGGCAATACCGCGCCCGTATGCAGCGACGACGGCCACAGCCCAAGCACGTAGAGCCCACCCAGAAACAGGAAGACGACGATCGCCGCCACCTTGATCGAGGAGAACCAGAACTCGAACTCGCCGTAGCTGCCCACCGAAATCAGGTTCGTCGCGCTCAGCAGCACGAGCAGGACGAGACTGATGATCCAGGCGGGCGCATCGGGCAGCCAGAACTGCACGAGCTTGGCGCCCGCCACCGCCTCGACGGCGACCACGATCACCCAGAAATACCAGTACATCCAGCCCGTCAGGAAACCCGCCAGCTTGCCAGGCCCGCGCCAGGTGGCGAACGCGAGCCGCGCATATTCGTAGAACGAACCGACCGCGGGCATCGCGCACGCCATTTCGCCGAGCATGCGCATCACCAGCACGACGAGGCCGCCGGTGATGAGAAACGACAGCACCGCGGCGGGCCCTGTCTGCTGGATCACGACGCCGCTGCCGACAAAGAGACCGGCGCCGATCACGCCGCCTAGCGCGATCATCGTCATGTGGCGCTGCTTGAGCCCACATTTCAGTTCATGGTTGTCCATCGGGGGTTGCATGTCACCTCCTCAGATTCAAATCCGGGTTTTGCATGAGTGCGCGACGTGGGCCGCGCGTGCCATCCGTGACGGGTAGCGGGTGCGCGGCGCACACGCTGCTCGCCCGGAGGGTTATCGTCGGCTGTTATTCGCTTCGTGATCCGAACGGATGGGTTGCGGATCGGTGGCGGACGGTGATGGCGGCAGAAGCGGCCACGCCATGATCCGGCCGCCGTGGCGTGGCCGATTCTCAGGGCTTCTCGTCGTTCCTGAAGTACTGCAGATAGAGCATGCGCTGACCGATGCGCCTGAACGGCGCGAACGGGTGGCCAGGCAGCGGCGTGGTGAAGATCGGCAGCGTGTGCTGCGCCCCCTTGCCGGCGATGCGCTCGGCAAGCCGCCGCCCCGCCTGCTGCGAATACGATACGCCATTGCCACCGTAGCCGAGCGCGTAGAACACCGATTGCCCAGGATCGGGCTGGCACACGCGCGGCATCATGTCGTGGCTCACGTCCACCCAGCCCCACCACGAGTAGTCGATCTGCACGCCGCGCAGCGCCGGAAACTTGCGCGCCATGCCTTCCTTGAGCAGATCGAGATGGCGCGGATTCGGCGCGTCCTCGCCGGTGATCGCGCTGCGGCTGCCGATCTGCAGCCGGCCATCGGGCAGGAAGCGATAGTAAAAGCGCAGCGTGCGCGTGTCCGTGAGCACCTGGGTCGTGCGAAAGCCGCAGGCGGCGATCTCGGCTTCGGTGAGCGGGCGGGTGACCATCGAGTTCGAGAGGATCGGCATGACCTTGCTGCGCAGCGTGGGATGCAGCGTCTGCGCCGTGTACGCGCCGGTCGCGATGCCAACCGCGCGCGCGCGCACGACGCCGCCCGGTGTGCGCAGATGATGAACGCCGTTGATGGTCTCCCATCCCATCACCGGGCTGCTCGTGTGGACCTTGGCTCCCGCCGCGCGCGCGAGGCGCAGATAGCCGAACGCGAGCTTCAACGCGTGCACGCCGATCCCTTCGGGCTCGTGCAGCGCGCCGGCGGCTTCGTGGTCGTCGATGAATTCGCGGCGGAACGTCTGCGCGCTCAGAAGCTCCGACGGGTAGCCGAATACGTCCTTCCACACCTTCGCCTCGGCGGCGAGCTTCGCCATGATGCGCGGCCGGTGCGCGATCAGGAAGTGGCCGCCCGGCTGCGGATCGCAGTCGATCTCGGCGACGAGCTCCTTGAAGTGATCGAAGCCTTGCTGGATCTCATCGTGCATTTTCAGCGCGACGTCCTTGCCCCAGCGCTCGATCCACTGCGAGCGCGAGAGGCGTCCCGAAGCGTTCTGCCCCTGTCCGCCGTTGCGGCTGCTGCAACCCCAGCTCGTGCGGTTCGCCTCCAGCACCACCGCCTTGATGCCGTGCTCGCGCGCGAGGCACAACGCCGTGGCGAGCCCTGTGTAGCCCGCGCCGATGATCGCGACATCCACGTCGAGATCTTTCGTGACCGGCCCGTCGTCCGGCGGCGGGCTGCCCGCCGTCGCGACCCAGTAGGTCGGCGCATAGTCCTTGCCGACTCCGGGGCCCGGCGAGACGAGCGGATCGTAGGTGGGGTCGTACTTCGTGGAGCCGGAGCCGCTTGCGGCAAAACCGGCGGCGACGGGATCGACTGTGCTGTATCCCATGATCAATGCTCCACAGGCTTCGTGAAGACGGTTGCGCGGGCCGTTGCGAGAACGGGTCCTGCCGACTGCCTGTTCGTCATGCCTGTCTCCTTTCTCTTTTCGTATTGCTTTGGCGCTCCGTTAGAAAAAATTCTAGGCAGACCAGAATTGCTCAGGTAGATCCAGTGGCCTGGTATCGCCTGGTACAGCACGGCGCTTCACGCGTATTTGCACAACGTATCGGGGTAATCCGCTACGTAACCGCATGAACTTTGCGTCGATACTGAAACATGCTAAAAAACTCGAACAATTCGTTTCATTTCCCCACCTGCCAGATTCCATGGCACGCCCCTTTGGGAGGAAACCGATGCATGACACAGTGCGAGACGCCGCACAAGACAGTGCCCCCGCGCCGCGCGAAGAATCGTCGGCGGACGACGCTCGTGTGCTGCGCGCGCTCGTGGTGCTCGAACAGTTGGCGTCCGCGGGCCAGCCGTACACGCTCTCGCAGTTGTCGGCGCGGCTGCATATTCCCAAGGCGACGCTTCTGCGGCTCATCGATTCGCTGGAAGCGCGCGGCTACGTGATCCACATGCCCGATTCGCGAGGGCACGACCGCAGCATCGCGCTGGGCCCGCGCGCGGCGCAGCTCGCGCTCGCCACGCTCGCCAACAACACCTTTACGCGCTCGTGCCGCGTGCTGCTGCGCACGCTCGTGGAAGCGCTCGGCGAAACCTGCAATCTCACCGCGCTCGACGGCGATCGCGTGCTCTACATCGAGCGCGTCGAGACGACGGAGCCGTTGCGTATGGAGATGCGTCCGGGCATGCACGTTCCGCTGCACTGCACAGCGAGCGGCAAGCTCTTTCTTTCGCAGATGACGGTGCTCGAGCGCAACGCGCTGCTCGAACGCCTCGTGCTGACGAAGATGACGCACCGCACCCTGACTGCCCCGAAGGCGCTCGTGGCCGAGCTCGAACAGCTCGCGGTGCGCGGCATCGGCATCGACAACGAAGAATTCGTGCGGGGCATGGTCGCGATTGCGGTGCCGGTGCGCGACCCGAGCAGCAAACACGTGCTCGCCGCGCTCGCCGTGCATGCCCCAACCGCGCGCGCCACCCTCGAGGAGTTGCTGGAGTCCGTGGACCGCATGAAGCAAACGGCGAGCAGGCTCGCCCCGCTGCTCCAGGGGCTGTCGTTGACCTGAACGGCCGCGGGCGCGTCGCCGCTTCGACTGCAAACGCCCGCCCTTCGCGCCCGCCCTTCGCCGTGGACTTCTGATTCCGTTTCGGCAGTTTCCGTTTCACTTTCGGCCTGTGCGCATGATCCGCGCTTGCGGTCGGCCTCCCTATCCCCGACATTGATCCAAAAAGCGCGGCACATCATGCCGCTCCTGGATTTCGAGGAGACGGGATTCATGGACCATGAGGTCGACTACCTGATCGTCGGCGCCGGATCGGCCGGTTGCGTGCTTGCCAACCGGCTGAGCGCCGACGCACGCAACGCCGTGCTGCTGCTCGAAGCGGGCGGCGAGGACAACAACCCCTGGATCCACGTCCCGGTCGGTTACTTCAAGACCATGCACAACCCCGCGCTCGACTGGTGCTATCGCACCGACCCGGACGAAGGCGTGGCCGGTCGTCAGATCGACTGGCCGCGCGGCAAGGTGCTCGGCGGATCGAGCTCGCTCAACGGCCTGCTCTACGTGCGCGGACAGCGCGAAGACTACGATCGATGGGCGGCGCTCGGCAATCGCGGCTGGAGTTACGCCGAAGTCCTCCCTTATTTCAGGAAGTCCGAAGATCAGGAGCGCGGCGCGAGCACGTGGCACGGCGTGGGCGGCCCGCTGAAGGTTTCCGACCTGCGCTTGCGCCGGCCCATCGCCGATCATTTCATCGCTGCCGCGCAGGAAATCGGCATCCCGCTCAATGACGACTACAACGGCGCGGTTCAGGAAGGGGTCGGCTACTTTCAGCAGACGGCATACAAGGGCTTTCGATGGAGCACCGCGAAGGGCTTTCTCAAGCCCGCGCGCAAACGCAGCAATCTGATCGTGCAAACGCGGGCGCAGGTGTGCCGGATTCTTTTCGAGGGGCGCCGTGCGGTGGGCGTGGAGTATCTGCAGGACGGCGTGCGCAAGCGCGCGCGTGCGCGCGTCGAAGTCATTCTCGCTTCCGGCGCGATCGGCTCACCGCAGATTCTTCAGCACTCCGGCATTGGCCCCGCGCACGTGTTGCGCAACGCCGGCGTCCCTGTGCTGCACGACCTGCCGGGCGTCGGTCAGAACCTGCAAGACCATCTCCAGGTGCGGCTCGTGTTTCGCACGCGCGAACGCACGCTCAACGACGAGGTCAACCACCCGCTGCGCAAGGCGTGGATCGGGTTGCAGTACGCGCTCTGGCGCACCGGGCCGCTCACGCTGGCCGCAAGCCAGGTGGCGGTCTTCACGCGCTCGAGCCCCGCGGCCGAGCGCCCGGACATTCAGTTCCACATGCAGCCGCTGAGCGCCGACAAGCCAGGCCACGGCGCGCATCCGTTCTCGGCTTTCACGGCGTCGGTCTGCCAGCTCCGGCCCCATAGCCGGGGCAGCGTCGAAATCCGCTCGGCCGATCCGCTCCAGTATCCCGCCATTCGCGCCAACTACCTGTCCGATCCGCGCGACCATCCGGTCGTGATCGGCGGGATCCGGGTGGCGCGCCGCATCGCCGCCGCGCCGTCGCTTGCGCCGCACATCGTGTCCGAGTTCGTGCCGGGCGCCCAGTATCAGAGCGATGCCGAGTTGCTGGACGCGGCGCGCCAGTTCAGCCAGTCCATCTATCACCCCGCGGGCACCTGCAGGATGGGCCGCGACGCGATGGCGGTCGTCGACGACCGGCTGCGCGTGCATGGCCTCGCAGCGCTGCGCGTGGTCGATGCGTCGATCATGCCGGAGCTCGTCTCCGGCAACACGAACGCCCCCGTAATCATGATTGCCGAGAAAGCGGCCGACATGATTCTCGAGGACCACTCGGCGCTCGCTCCGCCGCAACGCGAGTACGCCGAAGCACACCCCTGATGGAAGCAGACGCTAGGGTCCATGCAGGACACGCATGACAAAAAGAACACGCAGCAAATAAAGGACCCCTTAAGAAAACATCGGTTTTTCGAGGAACAGCACCACGCCAGGTGCGCCCTCAAAGGAGACAGCCATGAACGCATTGCCCCGCACCGACGCCCGGCAGATGAGGCGCGTGGTCATCGCGAGCCTGATCGGCGCGACTATCGAGTGGTACGACTTCTTTCTCTACGGTGTCGTCGCCGGCATCGTCTTCAACAAGCTCTATTTCCCGAGCGGCGATCCCCTCATTTCGACGATGCTCGCCTACGGCACCTTCGCCGTGGGATTTTTGAGCCGCCCGCTCGGCGGCATTGTCTTCGGCCACTTCGGCGACCGGCTCGGCCGCAAGAGCATGCTCATCATGACGCTCTCGATCATGGGCGTCGCCACCGTGCTGATTGGCACGGTGCCGACCTATGCGCAGATTGGTCTGTGGGCGCCCGCGCTCCTGCTCATCCTGCGCGTCGCGCAAGGTCTCGGCCTCGGCGGCGAATGGGGCGGCGCCGTGCTGATGTCGTTCGAATACGCGCCCGAGGACAAGCGCGGCTTCTATGCGAGCATTCCGCAAATCGGCCTCGCGATCGGGCTCTGCCTCGCGTCGGGCGTCGTCGCGGTCCTTTCGTCGGCGCTCAGCAATGAGCAGTTCCTCGCGTGGGGCTGGCGCCTTGCGTTCTTCCTCTCCTTCGCGCTCGTGGCGATCGGCATGTATATCCGCCTGCGTGTGCTGGAAACGCCCGAGTTCGAACGCGTGAAGCAGCAGGGCGCCGAGATCCGCGTGCCGATCGCCGAGGTGCTCAGCCGCTATACCGGCAACGTGCTCGCAGGCATGGGGGCGCGCTTCATCGACGGCGTGTTCTTCAACGTCTTCGCCGTCTTCACGATCGCCTACCTCACGCAGACGCTCAAGCTCTCGCGCACCGACGCCCTGCTCGCGGTCATGGCCGCCGCCTTCACGATGATCTTCACGATTCCGTTCTTCGGCCGCCTCTCGGATCGCATCGGCAGAACGCGCATTTACTTCTGGGGGTCGCTCTTCACGGGCTTTTCGTCGTTCTTCGGCTTCTGGCTCATGAAGCACAGCGGCGGCTCGCCCGTGCTCGTGTGGATCGCCGTGATCATTCCGCTCGGCGTCATCTACGCTTCCGTCTACGGGCCCGAGGCGGCGCTCTTCGCGGAGTTGTTCGATGCGAACGTGCGCTACTCCGGCATCTCGTTCGTCTATCAGTTCTCCGGCATCTTCGCGAGCGGCATCAGCCCGCTCATCGCGACGTGGCTTTTGCAGCGCAATGGCGGGGATCCGTGGCTCATCTGCGTCTATACGATGTTCGCGGGTCTGGTGAGCGCGCTCTCGGCCGCGTGGGTGGGCCGCCGGCACCACTCGCGGCGCCTCGCCGTGAGCGGAGCGCGGTGATCTGTTTGCGATGCTTCGCGCGCGACGTTCGATACGACGCTACCCAACAACACGCGCGCGGCACGCGATCAGTCCATCGCGCAACATCGCTTCGGTCTCCGTATCGATGAATCCGATGAAGACCATGACGCCCTGCCCCGCTTCATCCGCATGCTCGCCCTGCGTGGGCGGCGTCATGCGCAGACGGCGCGCCGCGACCTGGCACACGCGCGTGCTGACGCGGCCCTGCGCGTCCACCACGCGCACGAAGCCCTTCGCGCGCAGGATCGTGCGCGGCAGGGCTTTGAGCCACGCACGCAGACGCACCTTCTCCAGCACGTCCGGCGCGTCAAGCGCCACGCTCGTGAACGTGGGGAACACGCTCATGCCCTGGCCGGGAGGCCGGTGCTGCCAGCGGCCGGCATCGGCGAGCGCGCGCGTTTGCGGCACGCTCGTGTCGAACAGCAGCGCGAGCGGCACGCGCCCGTGGTCCGCGGCCACGACGATGTCGGTCGCCGCGAGCGCGCGCACGTCCGAGACGGCGCGCTCACGCGACTCGGGCGCGATCAGGTCGAGTTTCGTGACGATCACCGCGCTCGCGCTGTCGATCTGCTGCTGTGCCATCGCGCCGACGAGCGGATCGACAAGCGTGCGCACGAGCTCCGGCGCATCCACGACCACGAGCACTGCGGTGAGGCGAAACGCGCCGTTGAGCAGGCCAACCTGGGCGATCTTCGCCGGATCCGACACGCCGCTCGCCTCGATCAGGAGAAGGTCCGGCCGTTCCTCGCGCGCGGCGAGGCGTGTGAGCGCATCGACGAGCGCGCCGCCGATGGTGCAGCAGATGCAGCCGTTATCGAGTTCGATCACGTCGTCGCTGCGCGCGCGCACGAGCCGGGCGTCGATGTTCACGGCGCCGAAGTCATTGACGAGCACCGCAATACGCTTGCCGTGGGGCGCCTCCAGCAGACGGTTGAGCACCGTGGTCTTGCCCGCGCCGAGGTAGCCGCCGATCACCGCGAGGTCGATCGGCGCGCGTACGGGTGGCGGCGCGGCGGCGGCCTTCATCGCGGGGCGCGCATGACACGTCCGCCGAGCACCGTGCCCCACACCGGCACGTCCTTCAGGCGCTCGGGCGCACAGGTGCTCGGGTCTTCGTCGAGCACCGCGAAATCGGCGAACTTGCCCACCTCGATGCTGCCGATCAGATGATCGAGGCGCAGCGTGTACGCGGCGCCGAGCGTGATCGCGTGCAGCGCCTCGTCGACGGTGAGCCGCTCGGCCTCGCCCAGCACGCGCCCCGACGCCGTCTCGCGCCGCACCGCGCACCATGCGGTGAAAAGCGGGCTCAACGCCGTAATGGGCGCATCCGAATGCAACGCGTAGGGAATGCCCATGCGCTGTGCCGAGCCGGCCGGGTCCATGCGGTTCGCGCGGTCCGGGCCCATGGTCTGGCTGTAGTGCGCATCGCCCCAGTAGTAGATGTGATTCGCGAAGAGGTTCACGCAGAGGCCGAGCGCGCGGATGCGCCGCAGTTGCGCCGCGTCCGCCATCTGGCAGTGCTGCAGCGTGTGCCGGTGATCGGGCCGTGGATGCCGCGCGAGGAGCGTCGCGAGCGCGTCGAGCACGACCTCGGTCGCTTCGTCGCCGTTCGTGTGGATATGCAGTTGCAGCCCGGCGCAATGGTATGGCTCGAACACCTCGACCAGTTGCTCGGGCGGAATCAGCCACAGGCCGTTGGGCTGCCCACCCGCGTAGCCGGGCCAGCGCACGCGCGCGGTGAAGCCCTGGATCGAGCCATCGACGATGAACTTCACCGGCCCGAAGCGCAGCTTGTCGGTATTGCCTGCCATCGCCTCTAGCACGCCGGCGGCGCGTTGCGCGGGATTACGCTGCGGAGCGAACGCGGGCACGATGCGCACCGGGTAGTCGGGGTCGGCGGTGACGCTGTGCAAGGTCCGGTTGCCCTCGGGCGAGAGGTCGTTGACGAGATCGGTGGCCGTCGTCACGCCCGCGAGCTGCGCGACGCGGCCGAAATTCCAGACCGCGTGCGGCTTTTCGCTCGCGGCGATCCCAAGCTTGCCGCCGATCACCTGATAAATCGGGAACATCGCGGCGAACTCCTGGAGCTCGCCCGTGGGCTGGCCATCTCCATCGAGCGCGATGCCGTCGATGTCCGTGTCCTCGTCGATGCCGGCCAGCGCGAGCATCGCGCTGTTCACGTTCATCAAATGCACGCTCGCATGAAGAATCGCGATGGGGCGGCTCGCCGAGACCGTGTCGAGTTCGCGCGTCGTGAGGCGCGACGCGCCGAAGTAGATCGGATCGAAGCCCCAGGCGAGCAGCGGGCCGTCGCCGGTCATGGCGCGTTCGGCTTCGCGAAGACGCTCGAGCACTGCGTCGAGCGTGCGCAGACCGCGCCATAGCGTGCCGTCCGGGCCGCGCCGGTCGTAGTAGCCCACGTACGCCGCGTCCCATACCGCGCCTTCCATCAGGTGGCAGTGCCCTTCAACGAGGCCCGGCATCAGCACCTTGTCGGCCAGCGTCTCGTCCAGTGCATAGGCGCCGAATTGCGCCTCCCACAGCGCGGCGTCCTCGCCCGTGCCCACGGCGAGAATGCGGCCGTCGCGCACAGCCACGTGCGTCGCGTGCGGCTGGCTCGGGTTGAGCGTGAGGATGCGGCGCGCCGCGAAAACCGTGACCGGGCTGGCCGGATCGCCAGACTGAGGCGGCTGGCTCGACTGGATCGACGCGGGCGACGATGCTTGCGGATTCATCGACAGGCTCAACTCCCTATGAATGGTGAACGGGATCGGGCATGGTATAGCGCTGGCCGGACGGCCGCATCAGGATATGTCCGACGAAGACCACGAGCACATTGACACCGAGGCACACCAGCCCCAGATTGATGCCGCCGAAGCCGATATGCAGCGCATAGCACACGATCGCGAGGACCTGGCCGCAGACGATGCCGGCCGCCACCGCGCCGGGCCGCACGCGGCGCCCTGCGAGCAGGATCAGCATGCCGGGCAGAAACTGCGTCACGCCATAGAGCGTCGTGTTGATGAGCGCGAGCATGAGGTTGGGCGTGAGCAGCGTGGTGAGGATCGACACCAGCAGGTACGCGACGATCACGAACTTGGCGGTGCGTTTCTGGCGCGACTCGGGCAGGTTCGGCAAGAGGTTGCGCGTGACGATCGGCCCGATCGCAAGGCAGATGCCCGCGAGCACGAGCAAACCCGAGAGTGCGGCGCCCGCGGCGACGAGGCCGAGCAGCCAGTCCGGCAGCAGATGAACGGCGGCCGCGAAGAAGGCGTCGTTGGGCGAGGCAAGCTTCAGGTTCGCGCTGATCGCGTAATACGCGGCCACCACGAGGAACGGATACATCACCATGTAGAGTGGCATCACGATCTGCGTGCGGCGAATCGTGTTGGGCCCGCGCGCGGTGAAGAAGCCCTGCACGCCGAACGGCATCATGTAGAAGCCGAGCGACTGGAACAGGATCGTGCTCATCGAGAAGCGCAGCTGCGGGGCCGTCATGGTGTTGCTCACGTGCTGGCTCGCCGCGTGGAACACCTCGTGCGTGCCGCCCGCCATCCACACGGCGGCCACGCCGGTGACGACGATCGCCAGCATCATCAGGATGTCCTTGAGCACGGAGATCCACGCTGACGCGCGCACGCCGGAGATGGCGACATAGGTGAAGGCGAGCCCGGCGCACACGAGGATCAGCCAGACCGGCTGGACGTGCCAGCCGAGGCCCTTGAGCGCCGCCACGAGGCCCGTGAACTGCAGCTGGCCCCAGGGGATCAGGAACAGGATGGCTGAACCCGCAACGATCAGCTCGAGCGCGCGGCTGCGGTAGTGGCCCTTGAAGAGGTCCGCCTGTGTGATCGCGTTATGCAGCTTGCCGGCCTCCCAGATGCGCGGGCCGATGAAATAGCCGATGGGATAGGCCAGCAGAATATAGCCGAGGAACCAGACGCCGTAGGTCGGCCCCCTCGCATAGATGCCGCCCGGAAAGCCGACCATCGTGCCAATGCTGTAGATCTCCCCTGCCGTGAGGAAGAACACGAAGGCGGTGCCGAACTGGCGCGAGGCGACGAAAAAGTCGTGCACGCTCTGCTTGCCGTGGCCGCGCCGGGAGCGGATGGCGAGGTACAGCGAAAACGCGATCAGAAGGAAGAAGACGAGAGTGGACATGCGTGGCACTCCGCAATGGCGACAGTAGGATGAGCGGTGAAATCGTGGCGAGCGAGCTGGCGGGGTGCCACGATCTCGCGCCGGTCAGCACCGGCTTGCGCTGGCGAACGGTTCAAGCCTCGTTCGCGTAGCGATGCCGGTCGAAGCAGCGCCAGCAGATGAAGAGACACGCGGAGGTCAAGCCGAACCAGGCGAAGATCCACGCGTAGATGAAGGGCACGCCGAAGACATAGCGGTCCTGCGCGGCCACCCACGGCAGCGCGCCGATGACACCCAGAAAAGGGAGGCCGATTCCGATCAGATACCTGAGCATCCTTGTCTCCTTTTGGGGCTTTAGCGCCTTACCCTCGCTCCATGCAAAGCGCGTCAAGCCGTCCTGTTGCTTCGAGTATCGGCCGTCAAAAACACGCGCGACTAGTGCCAGATACGGACTATCGTTGAGTCCAATTCGCGCCCGGGCAGGCGCGGCCGCCTGCAGACCTCGGCCAGGAGTCGCGCCGATAGCTGAGATAATGAAGTCAGCCCCAGCCTCAAACCCCACCCCAAGGAACCCACTGTGAGCCAATCCTCATCCTCGTCCTCGTCAGCCCCTAGCCAGGTACGTCGTGTCGCGTTCCTGGGTCTCGGCGTGATGGGCCATCCCATGGCCGGTCATCTCGCGAAAGCCGGACTCGATGTCACGGTCTACAACCGCACCGCCGAAAAAGCCGCGCAATGGGTCGCCGAATACGGCGGACGCGCAGCCGCGACGCCGCGCGAAGCAGTCCAGGGCGCCGAGCTGGTGCTCGCCTGCGTCGGGAACGACGACGATCTGCGCAGCATCACGCTCGGCGCGGACGGCGCATTCGCCGGCATGGAGCGCGGCGCCGTATTCGCCGACCATACGACCGCCTCCGCCAACGTGGCGCGCGAACTCTCGGCGAGCGCCGCCGGACATGGCCTGCATTTCATCGACGCCCCCGTCTCCGGCGGCCAGGCGGGCGCGCAGAACGGCAAGCTCACGATCATGTGCGGTGGTGAAGCCGCCGCCTTCGAGCGCGCGAGACCCACGCTAGCCCACTACGGGGCGGCCGTGACGCTGGTCGGCGCGGCAGGTGCGGGACAACTCGCCAAGATGGTCAATCAGATCTGTATTGCCGGCCTCGTGCAGGGGCTTTCCGAGGCGGTCAACTTCGGCGAACGCGCAGGGCTCGACATGGCGCTCGTGCTCGACGTGATCGGCAAGGGCGCCGCCGCGAGCTGGCAGATGGACAACCGCGGCAAGACGATGATGGCCAACAAGTTCGACTTCGGTTTCGCCGTGGACTGGATGCGCAAGGATCTCGGCTTCTGCCTCGACGAAGCGAAGCGCAACGGCGCGGCGCTGCCGGTCACCGCGCTCGTCGACCAGTTCTACGGCGATGTGCAGCGCCTCGGCGGCAGCCGCTTCGACACGTCGAGCCTCATCTGGCGCCTGCGCAAGCTCGACGGCGGCGCATAAGGCTTACCTGCGACGTACCCGCGCGGCGGCACTGCCGGCGTCGGAAGAAGCGGCGGCCTGCCCGTGCCGGAAGAAGCGCCGGCACGCCGCCGCATGCCCTCACTCGGGCTTCGCGCCCTTGCGAGGCTCAGCGCCACCAGCGCAACGGCCGCCGCAGCGTGTGCCGTTCGAGCCGCACCGTCGGCATGGTGTCGAGGAACGCGAAGGCGCCGGCCTCCTGCGCGCCCATGCGCCGCTCGCGCTCCTCGTCGGCCTCGACCGTGCGGGACGTATCGATGAAGAACGCCGCGATGATGCCAAGCGCAAGCAATCCCGCCGAGATCATGAACGGCACGTTATAGCTGCCCGTGTGCTGGATCAGGTAACCGAACACGACCGGCGAGAGCATCCCCGCAATGCCGAAGCCCGTGTTCATCATGCCGCCCGCCGTGCCGGCGTACTTGCCGGCGATGTCGAGCGGCAACGTCCACAGCACCGGATTCGTGATCTCGAGGAAGAAGAACGAAGCGGAGAGAAAGAGCACCGCGACCATCGGGTTGGACGCGGACACCATCGGCAGCAGGAAGGCGAGCGAGCCGCCCATGCCGCCCACCAGCACCGCGCAGCGCGCGAAGCGCAGCCGGCCGGTCCACTTGAAGAGCCGGTCCGAGAGCACGCCACCGAGCGTGTCGCCCACCACGCCCGCGAGCAGCGGCAGCGCCGTGAAAAGCGCGAGCTGCTTGAGGTCGAAGCCACGCGACTCTTTCAGATACGACGGCAGCCAGGTCAGATAGACCCACAGCAGCCAGCCGTAGCAGAAGTCGACGAACGTAACGAGCCACATGCGCCGCACGAGCTTGCGCCACGGCGTGGCAGCGCGTTTCGCGCGGTCGCAGTCGCCCTGGCGATAGCCGATCTCGGCGGTCTCTTCGGGCGTGACACGCCGGTTCTGCTCCGGCGAGTTCGTGAACACGAAGAGGTAGAGCACGGTCCACATGAGGCTCACGATGCCGAGCAGGATGAACGCATCGCGCCAGCCGCGGGTGACCACCACCGCGAGCACGAGCGGCGGCGTGATGGCGCCGCCCAGGCGCGCGAAGCTGTGCGTGATGCCCTGCGCGAAACCGCGTTCGCCCACCGGCATCCAGTACGTGAAAGCGCGCGTCGCGGTGGGAAACGCCCCACCCTCGCCCACGCCGAGCGCGAAGCGCAGCCCCACCAGCATCGCGACGCTGCCGGCAAAGCCCGTGGCGAGCGTCGCCGCGCCCCAGATCAACGAGAGCACGGTGAGCACGATCTTGGGGCCGAACTTGTCCGAGAGCCAGCCGCCGATGATCTGCATGACGGCATACGGATAGGCGAACGCGGAAAACACGAGCCCGAGCTGCACCGCACTCAGGCCCATTTCGTGGCGGATCAGCGGTCCCGCGACCGCGATGTTCACGCGGTCGATGTACGAGATGAAATACATCAGACACATGACCGCGAGAATGATATGGCGCGTCTTGACGCGCTGAGCGTGCTGTTTCATGCCGTCGTCTCCTGAGTCTCTCGTTTTTTGTCACCTGGCCGGATGCGCGTATGCGCGCAGGCGTACGTCAGCCCGAGGGCGTCACGAGCTTCAGACGCTGGACCTTGCCCGACGGACCACGCGGCAGCTCGTTCACGAAGCGGAACTCTCTTGGCGTCTTGTAGCGGCCCAGTTCGCGCAGGCAGTGCTCGCGCAGATCGGACGCGTCGGGCGCGCCTCGCCAGTGGGCCTCGCGCGGCACCACGAACGCGACGATCTCCTGCCCGTAGGCGGGATCGGGCACGCCGACGGCCGCCGCATCGAGCACGCCGGGATGGCGCAGCAGCGCCTCGTCGATCTCACGCGGCGCGATGTTCTCGCCGCCCTTGATGATCAGTTCCTTCGAGCGGCCGTTGATATAGAAGTAGCCCTCGTCGTCGCGATAGCCGAGGTCGCCGGTGCGCAACCACCCGTCGGCGGTGAACGCCCTCGCGGTGTCCTCGAGGCGCTTGTAGTAGCCGCGCATGATCTGATCGCCGCGCAGCACGATTTCGCCGCACTCGTTCGGTCCGCACTCGCGCCCGTCGCGGTCGATCACGCGCGCTTCGCTGCCCGAGGGCAGGCCGATACTGCCGATCCTGCGCCGCGATACGTCGTACGGATTGCTAAAGACCGGCGCGGCGGTCTCGGTCATCCCCATGGTTTCGATGACACCGATACCAAAGCGCGCCTCGAACGCGCGATGATGGTCGGCGGGCAGCGCAGCTGACGCGCTGCGGCAGAACTTGAGCGCCGAGAGGTCGAGCCCGCGCGGTTCGTCGCCGTTGAGGAGATAGGCGACGATCGTCGGCACCACGTTGATCCACGTGCAGCCGTAGCTGGCGGCGTCGCGCCAGAACGTGCGCGCGGAGAAGCGCGGCGTCAGCACGACCGAGCCCGCGTGCCAGAGCGGCGCGAGCAAGGTCACGACGAGACCGTTGATGTGATAGAGCGGCAGCGAGGCGAGCACGCGGTCATCGGCGGCGAGGCGGTGCTCGAGGCTGATGTTGCGCGCGTTCGCATGCAGGCTCTCGTGGCTCAGCAACACGCCCTTCGGCGCGCCGGTCGTGCCCGAGGTGTACATCAGGAGTGCGATGTCGGCGCCGTCGCCGTCGCAGTCGGGCCGGGTGGAGCTTTCCATCGGCGCCTGATCGACGCCCGCAAGGTCGGCGCGGGCCAACGCGGGCGCGGCGCTCGAAACATCGGCGGCCGCCGTTTCGAGCACCGGCAACAGCGGCAGTGCGACGGCGTCCGGCTCCGTCAGCACGAGCGCGATGTCGCGCGTCACGCCCTGCTCGCGCAACGCGGCGAGCGCCGCCGCGAGAGCACCGCCGGTCTGCGCGCTCGCGAAGATCATCCGTGTATCCGAATGCTCGACGATATAGGCGAGCTGGGACGCCTGGCAAAGCAGGTTGAGCGGATGGGCGATCAGTCCGCTGTACATCGCGCCGAGCAGCAGCGTGGCGGTCTGGATGCCGTTTCCCATCAGCACCGACACGACGTCGCCCGGCTTGAGGCCGGCGTCGCGAAAGCGGATGTCGAGCGCGCGGCAATGCTCGCGCAGCGCGCCAAAGGTGAGCGTCGCGCCCGCACCGGCAAGCTCGCCGCCATCTTCGTCGGGCGCCGCCAGCAGGAAGGGCTTGTCCGGGTACTGCGCCGCGCGCGCTTCGATCAGTGCGCGGATCGTCGCGGGCGCACTCATTGGCCGAACCTCTGGAAATAGTCGCCGAGCAAGGCGTCGAGTCCGGGAACGTGCTCTGCGATCGGGTACGCGACGCGCGTGATGTTCAGGTACTGACGAAACCCGAGATTGTCCGAAAAATTGTTGCGCCCCCACGTTCCGCACCCCATCGAGAGCGAGAACGGCAGGCCGTTGTCGAAGTTGCCGCCCGTCGCGAAGCAATGCGCCTGGTTGACGATCACGCGCGCCACCGGCAGCGTCGATCCCAGCATCACGGCTTCGTGCGGCTCGCCCGTGTGCAGGCCTACCGAGTGACCCGCTCCCATGTATGCGTAGAGGTTGCGCACGATGCTCGCGGCATCGGCGAAATCGCGCGCACGGTAGACCGTGAGCACAGGCGCGAGCTTCTCGCCCGAAAACGGATAGCTCGCCCCGAAGCCGGCCTCTTCGACCATCAGGAACGCGGGCTCGCGCGCCGCCACTTCGTCGAGGCCCGCGATGCGCGCGATCTGCGTCGCCGACTTCGCGGTGCAGCAGGCCGATAGCTTGCCGTCTGTCCACATCGCCGCCTGCAACTGCGCCTTCTGCCGCGCGTCGAGCAGCACGCCGCCGCATGCGCCCAGCTCGCGCAGCATGGCATCGTGGACCGCCTGATCGATCACGACACTGTTCTCCGACGAGCAGCTCGTCGCGTAGTCGAAGGTTTTCGAGGCGGCGATTTGCTGCGCCGCCTCGCGAAGCTTCGCCGTCTTCGTGACGATCGAGGCCACGTTGCCCGCCCCGACGCCGAAGGCCGGCGTGCCGCTGGTGTACGCCATCCGCACGTTCGCCTGCGAGCCCGTCGCGACCACCAGGTCGGCCTCGCGCATCAGCGCGGCCGTCGCGGCCTTGTCCACCGGCGCGGGCAGCATCTGCACGAGCGCCGGGTCCAGCCCCGCTTTCGCGAACTGCGCGTGGATGAATCCGATGAGTCGCGCGCACGCGCCATAACCCTTCGGCGAGGGTGCGACGATCACCGCATTGCCGCATTTGAGCGCGTTGATGATCTTGTTGGCGGGTGTCGCGGACGGATTGGTGGATGGCGTGATCGCCGCCACCACCCCGACCGCGCGTGCGATCTCGACGATGCCCGTGGCCTCGTTGCGCGCGATCACGCCGCAGGTCTTCGTCCCGTGCAGGTCGCGCAGCAGCCCGAGCGTTTTGCGGTAGTTCTTGCGGAACTTGTCGTCGGCGTTGCCGAGCCCGGTGTCGCGCACCGCCAGCTCGGCAAGCTCGCGGTTTCGCGAGGGCTCCATGATCGCCCATGCCGCCGCCGCTGCAGCGGTATCGAGCGTTTCCTGTCCAGCGAATTCGAAAGCCTGCTGAGCGGCGCGCGAGCGCGCGACGAGCGCGGCGATCTGCGCGGCCGGCGCGTTGGGTTGGCTCGCGCCAGCGCCTTCGACAATGGTGTCCCTCACATTCATCTGCTGCACTCCCGATCAAAAAATTGGCTGTATTGCCAATCTATTCATCGGTGCGCGAGTGCGAGTCCCGATTCCCGCGAAATCGGCGACGGACGGCAGCAAAGACGCGGAACATGCAATTTTCGGGACTCTGAGCAGTCCCGAAAAACGTGCTATGAGATGCAAAATGGCACTATGCAGTATCGCGAGGTTGCGCCGCGTAGCACGCCTTTGGCTTTGTACAGGATCGTGCCGACCGCAGAGTGCAACCAACACAGGAGACAAGCGTGTCCACATCGAACCAATCGAATGCGGCGGCGGTACGCGCGTTCCGCGTGCTGGAAACGCTCGCCCAGGCGGGTCGCCCTTTGGCGATGATGGATCTGGTGCAGGCGCTCGATCTGCCCAAGCAGACCGTGCACCGGATACTCGCCCAGCTCACCGATGCCTGGCTCGTCACACGCGGCGCAAACGACAAGCTATACGAGTGCTCGGCGCGAGTGAGAATGATGGCGGTGAACGTGCTGATGCATGCGGGACCGGCCGCAGCGCGGCACCTGCTGCTCGAGCAACTCGTGGAAAAGATTGGCGAGACCTGCAACCTGACCATGCTCGCGGGAAACGATGTGGTCTACGTCGACCGCGTGGAGACCGAATGGCCGCTGCGCATGCATCTCCAGCCAGGCTCGCATGTGCCGCTGCACTGTTCGGCGAGCGGCAAACTGCTGCTGAGCTTTTTGCCCAAGGAGCGCCGCGAGCGCGTGATCGAAACGCTGCCGCTGCGTTCCCATTCTGAGCGAACGATCACCGACCGCGACGTATTGCGCAAGGAACTGGCAGTGACGCGCCGCCGCCAGCTCGCGATCAATAATCAGGAGCATCTACAGGGCTTGATCGCGATCGCCGTTCCAGTGATGCTGGACCGCAACCGTGCGTGCGCGGCGATTGCCGTCCAGGCGCCGGTCGGGCGCGTCGCACTCGATGACTTGCTGGCGTTTGTGCCTGATTTGAGGCGGGTGGCGGCTGAGACGGCGAAGACGTTTTGTGAGTGAATGTCGATCCTTCATACCGACGCAGCGGGACCGCCCACATCCTGGTGGCCTATGCCCAGGAGGCGGCAGGAAGTCCCATCTGCGTGCGACGACAAATGGCAAATCAAAGCGAGGCATTTAGTACGCTTTGCCGCTGCCTTGAATGCGAAGGTCTGTGCTCCTGAACTGAATGAGAATCCGGAATTGTTCCAGCAGACGAACAGCGGCTGCCGGCAACTACTCGACGCTTAATGCCTCCCGCTATGAACGCTGATAGTAGAGTGAGGTTCGCCGGAAAAAGTAGAAACCAACATTCCGAAAAAATCCAGGAATGGAGGCATACGTGAGCCGAATCCCCAAAACCGTCTACACGAAGGAATTTCGTGAAGAGGCGGTGATTTGTTCATTGGCGAATTCATTCAGATCGTGAAAAGAGGTATCGGGGCGAACCGCCGCGGGCAATCCCATTAAACACCCCATCGTTCCGACCGCATCTTGTCACTCGAATAACGTCGCCGTCTCTATCAATCGCGTACATGGGATTTTATCTTTTACGCATAAATTTCTGCATCCCTAAATATTCCCAAGTGCTGGGATGACAAAAAAATTTTGGAATTCCAGAGCAGACCTGAATATAGTCACTCCCGGAAACAGCCCCTGCCGCAAGAGTCAAGAGTTCAAACAGGAGACAAACATGAACCTGCTCGTGTACAGACGTTGTGCCGTTTCGCTGTTAACCGCATTAACCGTGAGTGTGTCGCTGGGTTTGTCGGGGTGTGGTGGCGATGCGTCGGACGGTAGTGGCGCCGTCGCCTCGCTGAAGAGTCAACAGCCCGCGGCGGTCTCCGCCGCGCAAAGCGAACCCGCAGCGCAGCAAAGCCGCCGCCTCTCGCGCCAAATCGCCGTGGTGCCGCCGCCAATGGGATGGTCGTCATGGAACAGTCTTGCGGAGAACGTGAATTACAACACGATCAAGGCCGAAGCCGATGGCCTTTCCGCACTGAACGCACAGATAAAATCCGGCGCGCAGTACGAGTACGTGAACACCGATGAAGGCTGGTGGACCTCAGGGACGAGAGATGCCAACGGCAACTTCGTCATCGACAACACCCAATGGCCCGGCGGCATGCAGGCCATCGCGCAATATATCCACAGCAAAGGACTGAAAGCGGGCATCTACATCGACGCCGGCCCGCAGGGTTGCGGCACGCGAACCAACGGCACGCATTTCGTCGGTAGCGACTTCGCGCATTACGATCACGACTTCCTGCAGTTCGCGCAGTGGGGATTCGACTTCGTGAAGGTTGATTTCTGCGGGGGCAGCGCAGCAGGCTATGATCCGCAGCAAGCCTACACGGCCATCGCCGATGCAATCGACAAGGCGTACATACAGACCGGCCACCGCGTGACGCTCAGCATCTGCGACTGGGGAACCATCGGCAGCAACAGCGCGTACCCCGACTTCAATGAGGGACCGTGGGCGTGGGCCGCCGGAGTTGGCCGGATGTGGAGAACGACGGGCGACATCTATGGGCCGAACAGCGGCGCGCCGAACTTCGGCAGCGTGACCGGCAACTTTCTTGGCAACTACCACCCCGAGGCCCAGCACACCGGCTTCTACAACGACCCCGACATGATGGTGGCCGGCATGGGCATGACGGCGGTTCACGATCAGGCGCATATGAGCCTGTGGGCGATCTCCGGCGCGCCACTGATTCTCGGCAACGACCTGTCGAAGCCGCTAACCGCGGATGCCACGCAGTTGATGACCAACACCGATGTCATCGCGGTCGACCAGGACCCACTTGGCACACAAGGCGTAAAGGTCGCACAGTCCGGCGCGCAGCAGGTGTGGGCGAAGCTTCTGGCCGGCCAGGGACAGCGTGCTGTCGTGCTGTTCAACAACGGCACGACGGACGGGCCGATGACGATCACGTGGCAGCAACTCGGCCTGGTGCCAAATGCGCGCGCGACCGTGCGTGATCTGTGGGCCGGCAAACAACTCGGCTCGTTTGTCACTTCGTATACGGCACCCACGGTGCCGGCAGGCGGCGCCGTGATGCTCCTGGTAAGCGGACAGGACGTCGCCGCGACGATCTACCAGCCGACCTCACTTGGCGGCGGTGCATCGTATACGCACTGCGCGGACTGCGACGGTGGCAGGATCGTTCGGGGACTCGGCACTGCAACGTTCGGCAACGTCGCATCGACCGGCACTGGCGGCTACGTTGAGATTGCCTATGCGAACCGCTCTCGCGAAACGTTAACCGCACAACTTTCGACAGACGGCGGCCAGGCGACCACAGTGGCATTTCCGCCGACCGGCGGCGAAGGCCGCATTGGCACGGTCACGGTCTACGTGCCGCTGCAGCCCGGGGCTAACTCGCTGACGCTGTCGAGCGCGGACAGCACCGCGCCGACGCCCGAGATCGGCACAGTCTCTGTCGTTGCCGGCCCGGTAACGCTACCGCCGTTCAAGGCCGCCTACGAGGCAGAAGCGTCGAGCAGCGTACTCGCCGGTGGCGCGCGTATTTCGGCGTGCAGCGGTTGTTCGGGCGGCTCGGACGTCGGCTATATTGGCAACGGCGGGACGTTGACGATCAACAGCATCAGTGTCCCCGCGGACGGCACCTACACCGTGTTGGTTGGTTATGCGAACGGCGATTCGTCGCCGCGCTCCGCGGACATCAGCTTTAACGGATCAACGCCTGTCACTGTGTCGTTTCCGCCGAGCGGTGGGTGGAGCACCATCTCGACTCTCGCTGTGACGGGCACATTCAGGTCGGGCAACGCGAACGCGCTGATCTTCTCGAACCCTTCGGGTTGGGCACCGGACATCGATGGCATTGGCGCCCCGGCAGCGCAGTAGCTTCAGTTGAAGGACCCGCGCCGCCGTCTCCAGCGGCGGCGCAAACGTCAAACCGGGGGTAACAGGCGACGTTGGGGCCGCAACGTGCGGGGTCGCAGCGGGCTGCGCTGGCGGTGAGCTGCCGCTTGCTCTTCGATTTGTTGACGGCGATGACCGCAAGCAGGTCGCGCTGCTTGCCGAACGCGTCGACGACTATATCGGCATGCCGTCGTTCGCTCGCACTGAGCGACGTGTGGCTGACGAAAGTGCGCACGCCAAGCCTGTTCAACGAGGCTCCGAGCTTTTCCGCACTCGACCGGGCGTCGCAGAACACAAGACGCTTCCCGCACTTTCCTGCACTAGAATGGGTTATTAGTACCCTGCCGGGCGTCGCTGGCGGTATCTGGCCAGCACGGCGTGTGGGATTCGCGTTGGAGGAATGCCATGCCGACTTACCAGTACAGGTGCGAGAAGTGCGGTGAAATGTTCGAACATGCCGAACATCTTGCTGAACATGAAACCGCTCATCCGAATTGTCCGAAGTGCGGAAGCGAGAAGGTTCAACACATACCCACGCCATTTGTCGCGAAAACGTCCAGAAAGAGCTGAAATCTGTCTGGCCTCGTGTCCTTACCGCTATAGAGCGAGGCCCCTTATGCAATTGCTCACGGTAACAATCGTCAAACCCGAAGCGACAAATTTCGTCTTAGGGCAATCCCACTTCATCAAGTCCGTCGAAGACCTGCACGAGGCGATGGTCGGCACCGTGCCGGGTATCAAGTTTGGTCTGGCCTTTTGCGAAGCGTCGGGAAAACGCCTCGTGCGCCGGTCCGGCACCGACGCCGGCCTCATCGAGCTGGCAAGTCAGAATGCCACGGCCATCGGTGCGGGCCATAGCTTCGTCATTTTTCTGGGAGATGGCTTTTACCCAGTCAATGTTCTGAACGCGATCAAGGCCGTGCCCGAGGTATGCCGGATCTTCTGCGCAACGGCGAATCCCACGCAGGTTTTGCTTGCCGAAACGGATCAGGGACGCGGTATCCTGGGTGTCGTTGACGGGTCTGGGCCGCTCGGCGTGGAAAACGAAGAGGACGTTCAATGGCGCAAGGATCTGTTACGCGCGATCGGTTACAAGGCGTAGGCGCAAATGCTTTCATCCCCTCTACGTCTTGAGCCCGGCACCCTGTGGCGCGCCATCCTGCGTCAAACGGAGCATGCGCTGCGTTGCGGTGCACTGCTGCCAATCGAGACGACCCAGGAACTGATCGAAGAAGGGGGAGTACATTTTATTGTCCGCCAGGTTTCGAGCCTCACCCGCAAGGAAGAAACCCGGCAGGCGAGCAAGGTCGAGGCCGGGGAGCGCAGCACCGTCGATCCGTTCCTGCCTTATGCCCGGGACCTTTTTGTCGCCGACCTCTCTGATACTCACGTCGCCTTACTCAACAAGTTCAACGTCATCGACCATCATCTGCTGATCGTCACCCGTTGTTTCCAGGTGCAGGAGGCGCTGCTCGACCTGGCGGACTTTGCATCTCTCGCGGCCTGCATGGCCGAGTTCGATGCCTTGGGCTTCTATAACGGAGGTGCGGCGGCCGGAGCGAGTCAACGCCACAAGCATCTGCAGATGGTGCCGCTGCCGCTCGGCGAGTCAAGGGTGCCCCTGCTCATTGAATCTGTTTTTGCTTCCGCGCGCATGGAGGGGACGATCGGAACCGTACCGGGTCTCGCCTTTCGACACGCGTTCGCCCGTCTGGACCTGAGCCCCGCCGCCTCGCCAAACGCAGCGCAGGCCGCTTTCGATTGCTACCGCTCGTTGCTCGAAGCGACTGGTCTGAGGGAGATCGAGGCGAACGGCGAACGGCTCCAGTCGGCGCCGTACAACCTGCTTGTCACACGCCGCTGGATGCTGCTGGTGCCGAGGTCCGCGGAGTGTGCCGAGGGTATTTCGGTCAACGCGCTGGGGTTTGCCGGATCGCTCTTCGTACGCGACGCTGCGCAGCTGCAAACCATCAGGACACTCGGCCCGATGACCGTACTGCAACGCGTCGCTGTTTGATCAGGGATGCCTGGCATTCCGCATTCACTGGAAGACGCTCAGGGCAACCTGACTACAAGCCCGTTGCACATCCGGGCTGCCATCACCCGGAGGCTATAGCGCTGCCACCCAGATATGCCGCGCGAACGCGGTGATCCTGCGCCAGTTCGTGGGCCGGCCCGGCAAGCGCGATCCGGCCGCTTTCCAGCACATAGGCCCGATGCGCGATGCGGAGCGCCTGACGTGCGTTCTGCTCGACAAGGAGGATCGAGGTGCCTTCCTTGCAGATGTCGGCAATCATGCCGAAGATCACGCGCACCAGCTTCGGTGCAAGTCCCATGGACGGCTCGTCCAGCACGACGATGCGCGGCCGCAACATCAGGGCGCGCGCGATCGCCAGCATCTGCTGTTCGCCACCGCTGAGCGTCCCTGCCAACTGGCTGCGTCGTTCACCGAGGCGTGGGAAAGTCTCGTAAACCCCGGCCATCCGTTTTTCCAGCACGGCCCCGTCGCTGCGCAACAGGTAGCCGCCGAGGCGCAGATTTTCCTCGACGGAGAGCGACCCGAACATGCGGCGTCCTTCCGGCACGTGACCCAGACCCAGCGCGACGATCTGGTGAGCCCGCATCCCGATGAGCGGGTGCCCGGCCAGCACGATCTGTCCCGCTCGCGGGCGAATCAGGCCGGAAATGGCGCGTAGAGTCGTTGTCTTGCCCGCTCCGTTGCTGCCGAGCAACGCCACGATCTCACCTTCCGCGACATCGAGGGATATGCCGTGCAGTACCTCCACGTTCGCGTAGCTCACGTGCAGGTCACGGACTTCTAGGAGTCCCACAACGATTTCTCCCCGGCGGCATCGTCGGCCGCTTCATCTATTTCGGCCGTACCCAGATAGGCGTCTATCACGTGCGGATCGGTCTGGATCTCGGATGGCGTTCCCCCGGCGATGATGACACCGTGGTCCATGACGATGATCCGGTCCGACACCCCCATCACCAGCATCATGTCGTGTTCGATCAGCAGCACCGTCACGCCGAGATTCCGGATACGCCGGATCAACTCCATCAGCGCGTGCTTTTCGGTCGGGTTCATCCCAGCCGCCGGCTCGTCCAGCAACAGAAGTTGCGGGTTGCTGGCGAGGGCGCGAGCAATCTCCAGCCGGCGTTGATCGCCATAGGGCAGGTCGGCCGCACGTTCGCCGGCCCTCGCCCCGAGGCCGACGAAACTGAGCCAGCGCAGGCCCTCTGCGGCGTGATCCGCTGCCTCGGCACGCGCCGACGGCAACGCAAGCAGTTCGGCGACCAGCAGCGTCCGCAGCCGATGATCCATGCCGGTCAGCACGTTCTCGAAGGCCGTCATGTTGGCAAACAGGCGAATGCCCTGGAAGGTGCGCGCCATGCCGGCATGGACGATGCGATGCGGTGCGCCTCCGGCGAGCGACGTTCCGCGCCAAAGCACCTGACCGTCGGTTGGGCGGATCACGCCGGTGAGGCAGTTGAACACCGTGGTCTTCCCCGCGCCGTTGGGGCCGATCAGGCTGAGGATTTCCCCGTTGCGCACCGTGAAGCTGATACCGCCGACTGCCCGTACACCGCCGAAGCGGCGCTGCATGTTGCGCACATCGAGCAGAATTTCGTCGCCGGCAATCGCCTGGGGCGCGAATGCCGCAGCGCGGCCGGCGCCCTCGCCCGGTGGCGCCACGCGGCGCAGCGGCGCTGGCCACAGGCCTTGCGGCCGCAGCAGCATCAGGATCACAAGGCCGATCGCAAAAGCGAAGATGCGCCACAGGTCGAGAAAGCGCAACAACTCGGGCAGGCCGGCAACGATGATGGCGCCGAGTATCACGCCAGGAATGCTCCCCCGGCCGCCGAGCACGACGACAATCAGGATGGTGACGGATTGCAGATACGTGAAGCCGGTCGGGTCGATCGTCCCGAAGCGGGCGGCGAACAGGCTGCCCGCAAAACCGCCGATCAGGGCACCCATGACGTAGGCGAGCATTTTGACTCGCAAGGTCGGCACGCCGACGGCTTCAGCCGCCGCCTCATCCTCGCGGATGCTGGTCCAGGCGCGCCCAAGCCGCGACTGTCCCAGCCGGATTGCGAACACCAGCACCAGCACGAGGAACGCGATGCCCAGTTCGTAGACCGCACGCGGCGAGCTGATTTCATAACCGAACAGGTTCGGAGGCGCGATGCCGTAGATACCGTTCGGGCCACCCGTGATGTCGAGATTGGTGGCAATGATGCGCGTGATCTCGCCGAACCCAAGCGTGACGATGGCCAGATAGTCGCTGCGCAGGCGAAGGGTGGGATAGCCGATGACGATACCCGAAGCCCCGGCAAACGCCAGGCTGAACGGCAGCGTTTCCCAGAACGAGAAATGCAGCAAGGTTTCCAGCAACGCCGTCGTGTAAGCGCCGATTGCAAAGAAGGCCGCATAGCCGAGATCCAGCAACCCGGCATAACCCACCACGATGTTTAGCCCGAGGCCGAGGATCGAATAGGTGGCGATGGTCAGGCCGACATCGACGATATAGTTGCTCGCGACCACGGGCAGCGCCACGGCGGCGAGCAGCGCGACGCCAGCGGGGTAAAACCAACGCGATGGCGTCCGCATCGTGCTCATCGGCTACATTCTCTCGACGACGCGTTCGCCGAACAATCCGGTCGGCTTGATCACGAGCACGCCGATTAGTACACCAAACACGAGCACATCGGTCCACCGGGACGAGACATAACCCGCGCCGAACGCCTCGAGCAGACCAATCAGGATGCCGCCGGCCATCGCGCCCGGAATATTGCCGATGCCGCCGAGAACCGCGGCGGTGAAGGCGCGCAGGCCAAGCACGAAACCCATGAAAAAATTGATCTGCGTGTAGTAGAGCCCTTCCATGACCCCTGCCACGGCGGCCAGCGCCGAACCTAGGAAGAAGGTCAACTGGATCAGCCGTTCCACATCGATGCCCATCAGGCGCGCGGCGTCCTGATCGATTGCCAGCGCGCGCATCGCAGTGCCGACAAACGTGCGGTGAACGAAGAAATATAACGCGAGCATCAGCGCAAAGCTGGCCGCGATGATGCCGATCTGGGCGAACGTGATCTGCACGCCCTGGAATTCGAGCCCTGCCTGGCTGAGCACGTGCGGATACGTACTGAAGCCGGCCCCGTAGATCAACAGCACGCCGTTCTCCAGCGCCAGCGAGACGCCGAGTGCCGTGATCAGGATCGACAGCCGCGGCGCGCGCAGCAGCGGCTGGTAGGCAAGCCGCTCGATCGCGAGGCCCAGTGCGCCGGTGACCGCCATGGCGGCCACCAGAGCAACCAGCAGCGCCAAAGCGAGCGGGATGTGCGCTGCAGCAAGCACCGTCAAGCCGGTCCAGCCGATGAACGCGCCCACCATGAACAGGTCGCCATGAGCAAAATTGATCAGCCGGATAATCCCGTAGACCATGGTGTAGCCGAGGGCGACGAGAGCATAGAACGAGCCGATCGTCAGCCCTTCGACCACTAGCTGGAGGAAGTTGCTCATGGCGGCGCGCGGCGCGCTACAGGGTCTATTTCATCGCCACCCAGTGTCCGCTTGCATCTTGTCTCTGATAGGGCGTGAACTTGTCG
This sequence comes from Paraburkholderia susongensis, assembly GCF_900177725.1. Taxonomy (GTDB): domain Bacteria; phylum Pseudomonadota; class Gammaproteobacteria; order Burkholderiales; family Burkholderiaceae; genus Paraburkholderia; species Paraburkholderia susongensis. The sequence continues at coordinate 293,360 of NZ_FXAT01000003.1, forward strand.
CCTCGCACCATGACGGTGATATACACCGCCACGCTGCGGTCGCCCTTCGGGTTAAAGCCGATCGTCCCGGTTGCACCCGGATAGTTCGAGATCTTGTGCAAGGCCGCCGTGATCGCGGCGGGCGTCGCCGACTTTGCGTCCGCGATCGCTTTCGCCGTGACGCCGACAGCATCGTATTCGTAGACGGAATACGGTCCCGGCCCTTGTCCGTAGGCCTTTGTATAGTCGTCGACGAAACTGTGCGCGCCGCTCAGGAACTGCGCCAGCGGCGCCGTGGTGATGATCATGCCGTCGGCCGCCGGGCCGGCTGTCTTCATCAGTGTCGGATCATTGGTGCCGTCACCGCCCATGAAGGTCATCTTCAGGCCCAGTTGGCGGGCTTCCTTCACCAGCAGACCAGCTTCGGAGAAATAGCCGGTGTAGTAGATCACGTCCGGCTTGAGCGAGGCGACGTGGGTCAGGGTTGGCGAGTAATCCATCTGGCCGGGCGTGATCGCATCGTTGTAGACGACATCGACGCCGTCCTTTTTCAGGGCGTCTACGGTGTTGTCGGCGAGGCCCTTGGCGTAGGTCGTGTTGTCGTTGATCACAGCCGCACTTTTCGCGTGCAGCGAATTCTTCATGAAGCCGGCGGCAAATGGACCTTGCTCGTCGTCACGGCCAATCGTGCGGAACACGCCGTCGTAGCCCATCTCGGTCAACTTGGGATTAGTCGACGCATCCAGCACGTAGGGAATGCCGGCGCGATGAAATGTCGTCAATTCCGGCAGCGCCGCGCTGGAGCAGTAACCGCCCGCCACTGCGACGACCCCCGCATCGACGAGCTTCTGCGCCGCCTGCACGGCGGTCTGCGCGTCGCAGGCGTCGTCCTCCGGCACCAGTTCGATCTGCTTGCCGAGCACACCGCCAGCCGCATTGATCCGGGCGGCGGCCAGCTTGGCGCCGTTGACGATGTCAGTACCGGCATTGGCACTGCTACCCGACAGCGGCACCGGCACGCCGATCTTGATGGTCTGGCTTTGCGCCGCCCCAGGGGCGATGCCGGCGAGCACGGCCAGAGCAGCCAAAGCCGCGATTGTCGTTTGCCGCAAGGCGCGAGCTGCGTCGGGCGAACCATTCTTCTGAGCAATCATGTTGGGGACTCCTTATTGTGAAAGGGATCGGAACGATCCGCCACACGGTGCAACCGGTGACATCAGAAAACGGTTGAAGCCGGACAAAAACGGACATCGCATACAAGTTGTAATCTGGTGGATCGACAGACTGGCTATCGGACTCGCCGCAAGACTCGCCGCAGCGCTACCATGAAAGCGTTTTTTTCATAATAGGTCTCGCCGAACATTTGGGCCGTATAGGGTATGCGCGCATAGAACACCATATAAAAAGCGGCGGCAACCTCACATTTTTTTGAACGGCAAGCAGCGGAGCTACGCATGAAAAGCGTTGTGCTGGGAGGTGGAATCGCGGGCGTCACGGCTGCGTACTACCTCGCTAAAGAGGGCCGCGAGGTGACGGTGATCGACCGTCGGCCAGGCGTCGCGCTCGAGACCAGCTTTGCTAACGCCGGTCTGGTCGCGCCAGGACATTCGTATACCTGGGCGTCGCCGCGCGCGCCGAAAATCCTGCTGAAATCACTTTTCGTCGAAGGACAGGCGCTGCGGCTCAAGCTCAACGCGGACCCGCACATGTGGGCCTGGTGCATCCAGTTCCTGCGCAACTGCACGGCGGAGCGTTCGCGTCAGAACACAACGCGCAAGGTGAGGCTTTGCCGCTACGCACAAAGCCAGTTGCAGCAGCTAAGCGCAGCCGAGCATTTGCAGTACGACCGCATCAGCCACGGCCTGCTGTATCTCTATCGAGATGAAGCGTCTTTCGCGCGCGGCACACAAAACATGTCGATCCTGGCGGACAACGGGCTGCCGCTCGAAACACTCGATGCGGCGCAGGTGGTTGCGCGTGAGCCGGCGCTTGGCGCAGCGCGTGACAGGATCGCCGGTGCGATTTATTGCCCAACCGATGAAAGCGGCGATGCGCACCTGTTCACCCGAGCGCTGAAAGAAGTTTGCGAGCGCCTTGGGGTCCGTTTCGATTTCGATGCGTCTATTAGCGCGATCGAGGCGTCCGGCGATCAGGTCGTTGGCGTGCGCACGCCAGCGGGACTCGTTCAAGGCGACGAGTTCGTTCTTGCGCTCGGTTCCTGGTCGCCGATTCTGGCGCGTCGGCTGGGTTATCGGCTGCCGGTGTATCCGGTAAAGGGCTATTCCGCCACGTTTCCTGTCGGGCCCGAGCACCGTCCGCCGGAGCTGGGTGGCGTCGATGAGAACAATCTCGTGGCGTGGGCGCGTTTTGGCCAACGGTTGCGCTTTACCGCGACCGCCGAATTCGCCGGTTACGACACGCGCCACACACCCGCTGACTTCAGGCAGATGCTCCAGGCCGCCCGTGAGTTGTTCCCGGACGGCGCTGACTATGAGCGCCCGTCGTACTGGGCAGGTCTGCGTCCAATGACGCCCGAAGGGACGCCTTTGATCGGCCGCACACGGCACAGGAACCTGTATCTGAACACGGGGCACGGGCACATGGGGTGGACGATGTCGTGCGGCACCGCGAAACTGCTGGTCGACATCATGGCCGGTCGCCAGCCCGAACTCGACATGACAGGGATGACACTGAGATGAGCACGATTCCATTGCAGGACGACGCGTACGTCAGGCTCGATTTCACGCTGGACGACGGCATCTGCCGGCGTGCTGCCATTGGGCTCGTGGTGCTCGCCACCGATCACACGATCGAACACGAATGGCGCAAACTGCTGGCGCAGGATGGCGTGGCGTTTTACGAGAGCCGCATACTCAACTCGCCGGATATCACGCCCGAGCGCCTCGCGGAAATGGATGCGCGCATCGCGTCGGCGGTCGCGTTGATTCGGCCTGCAGAACGGATCGATGTCGTGGCGTTTGGCTGCACGTCGGCATCGATGGTGATCGGAGAAGAAAACGTATTCGCACGCATCCGCGAGGCGCGTCCGGGCGTCGCGTGTACCACGCCGATTACCGCTGCGCTTGCTGCGCTGCGCGCTCTCGGCGTTCAACGCGCTGCGCTGTTGACCCCCTATGTGCGCCCGATTAACGACTACATGCGCGACTACATCGAGACACGTGGCGTGCGCATTACACGCATGGCGTCATTCGAGCATGCGAACGACAACGAGGTCGCACGGATTGACACGGCCTCTCTGCGAGCCGCCGTCGAGCACCTCGGGCAGAAGCCTGACGTGGAAGCTGTTTTCGTGTCGTGCACGAGCTTGCGCATTGCCGAACTCGTTTCAGAGCTTGAAGCGAGGATCGGCAAGCCGGTGATATCCAGCAACTTCGCGATGGCCTGGCACGCGTTGCGGCTCGCGGGAGTGGAAGATCGCGAGCCTCATCGTGGGCGGTTATTTGCGCTGTAACGGGAGAACGGCGTTGTGACGCCGGTATTCTCACGACAGAGTATTCGAAACGCCTGCGCGAGGCCGCGCCCCGATCTCATTTCCACTGCGGCTGCTGTAGCGTCATCCCATGCTGCCCCTTATATGCAGCGACGGCTGGCGGCGTCCAGCCGTCCAGCATCTGCGGTGCGAGCCGATAGATCTCGATGCCGAGTGGCCGGCATACCTCCAGCGGATCGCGCGCATCCGGTCCCCACATCGGCAACGAGAGATCGCCGCCCGGACACGTCGACAGCGCGCACAGCAGGTCGATTTCCGCGAAAAATTCCAGGTAGTCGCCTTTTTTGGCCGGGCATGCCTTCATGAAGTATTTGTCGTCGAGATTGAGGCCCGTGCACTGGAACACGTTGAGCACGTCGTGCACGTCGTATTCGGTCAGTCCGTACGGAGCGATCGCGCGCGTGAGATTGGAGTGGCAGTGGAAATGAAAATCCTCGCCAGTCAGCATTCGGTTCACGTAGGGATCGCAGCGGGTGCCGAGCAGGTCATGAACCCGGCCGCCGTGCTCGTCGACACCGTAATCGGCGAGGCTGTCGTCGGTGATCGTCACCATCGGACGCAGGAACGGCAGCGTCGACCACAGACGGTCGAACGTGCTGACGTGCGCCTGCTGTAGCTGGCGCGTGCGTGAGGCCCACATCCGCTCACGCGGGTTGTGCTCGTTCCACATGTTCAGGTCGGCCACCTGCGGACCCTCGATCGTGACGATCCGGAACACATGGCCGGCAGGCACGGTCCAGGCCTGACCGGACCTGATCGGCACGACGATCGATTCGACTAGCGTGCGGGTGTCGTGCCCGGAGGCGATGCGTTGATAGAACGCCTTGTCGACCTCGAGTGCGGAACCCTGGGTGGATTGGTAGGCAGCGGGGTAATTCAGCATGACGGAGGCTCCCATATGGCTGGCGGACAGATCGCGCCAAAGTACGCGGTAGCGGATGTAGACTGAAATTGCATCTGTATCCGCGGTGCCGCATCGGGTGTTCCGACAACGCGCGGGACCGCGCAATTCACCCTCATTGGAGGCGAAAATGGCAACGACAACCATCATCCCCCGGAATGACGGCCCGTACCACATCAAAGGTGACTTCTCGATAGCCACTCAAGGCGGGAAACCTGTCGAGGTGGAAAAGGATGAGGTCTGGCTATGCCGATGCGGGCACTCGCAAAACAAGCCATTCTGCGATGGTTCGCACAAGAAGGCCGGGTTTCTGAGCAACCTCGACGAAGCGCCACAGGAAGGCCAAACACCTTGATGCACCTTGATGCATCGCGTCGACGGCCGGCGTGACGTGCATCATATTTGTCACGGATATGAGCTGCGGACCAGACCTTTGTCAGGGTGACTATACTGAAAGAGGCCGCCTTGATTCAGGCGTGAGTGGCTAGAGCGGCAGGCTCCGACAGGATGTCAACGCGCACCCGCCTGGCCGCGGGAGAAACGTATGTTCAAGCATCTGCTCGTGCCGACCGACGGCTCGGCCCTCTCCAAAGCCGCCATTCAGATGGCGGTGACGCTCGCCAGGGAAAGTGGCGCCAAAGTCACGGGGCTCCATGTCATTCCGGAATTTCACGTCCTCGCGTACGGCACTGAAATGATCGCCGACGAAGAGGAGCGAGTCGTTCAGGCCAGCCGAAAGCGTGCGGATGACCACCTCGCAGTGATCGCCAGGGCGGCCGCGCAAGCAGGTGTCGAGTGCGATACGGTTGCGACGAACCGCGCCCATCCGTACGAGGCGATTATCAGCGTCGCCACGCAACGAAACTGTGATCTCATTGTCATGGCGTCCCACGGACGAAGCGGTATGCGCGCCTTGTTGCTCGGCAGTGAGACTCAGAAGGTCCTGACGCACAGTCAGATCCCGGTCCTTGTCGTCCGGCAGCCGGCGCAAACCGATGTGCACGGCACAGTGGAATCCCCCAGGCCCGAGACGTATAACCCTTGATTCAAGGTTCAACCTCATACGGCGGAGATGTCGACAGGCGTCCGTCGTCCACGGGACCACCGACAGTGAAGTGATAAAGGCTTTGCCAGGCGTGATTCTTCACTCCGAGCAGGGCGTGCATTTCATCGTCAAAAAAGCAGCCGATCCCCGTGGCGCGCACGCCGGCGGCTTCCGCTTCGAGATAGAGCGTTTGACCGAGCATGCCGCATTCCCAGAAAAGGTGGCGATAACGCCACGGCTGCTTCAAGGCGATTTCGAATCTCGCGATCATTCCCAGCGCAAAGCAGGAATCGGCGCCGATATCCTGGTGACAGCAGATCAACTTTGCCGCGGCTCGCAAATCGTAAGGCAGCAGAAAATAGAGCGGTAGATCGTCCGGCCCGGTCTTTTGCCACAGCCATTCTGGACGGAACGACTGCTTGAGATCCAACAGTGCGTCAGGATTCCTTACGAGGATATACAGGCCCGGCTCCAGACCGTCCACGCGATGCACGAGGAGCGCCGCGTGCACCGCGGCTGGGGGCGTTAGCGCATTCCACGGCGGCGTGTCGCGTCGTGCCAGGAGGCAAGCGAGCATGCTGAAAAACGCCGCCTTGGCGATGAACGTGGTGCCGTCGAAATTCACGGCACTACGACGTTGCCGCGCGATCGCGGCAAAGCTGAGATCAAGGGCGGGCGCGCCGGGAGACGGACGCGGTTGCGGATCCGACGAGTCCGGCTCACGGGTACGGATCTTGTGCGTCGTACGATGGATCGCACTGATATCCGGCCACGTCACATGTCCTGAACTGAGCTGATTCGCGCGTCCATGCCACTGTGCCTTATCCAAAGCGGTCAGCATGCGCTCGAGGCCAGGCCGCAGATCAGGATTGCCGATCCACAGCAAAGCATCTGGAGCCTCTCTTTCTGATTCCAGAAAATCTTCGTCGCGGCGCAACCCAAGCAAGTCGGCCACGGCATCGTCAGCCGCCGCCTCGACGAGCCGCGTCTGCCAGCCGAGCGCTGCCGCCGCGTAACTCACCGCGGCGATGGCGTGGCCGCAATCGTGCTGACAGTAGCGCCAGGCGCGCATGCCGTATTTCCAGGCCTCGCGCCAGTGGATCGAACTGATGCCGACGAGCACACCGCTTTCCGAAAACGCCTCAGTCCATCGTGGATCATCCACGGCCGCGCGATGTTCAAGCGCGTGATCCCGGCTCACGTAGTGGTAGACGCCTGCGGACAAGCCGTGCAGAGCCGGACACAGAAGGTAGCCCTCGGTCGGATGCAGATTCCCGCTCGAAGGGTTGCAGCGCAGTGCCCACCGCTGGGTGCCGTAGGACTTCCATGCCGACAGGCCGAGCGAGAGTTCGAACAGGATGGCCAGATTCAATAGATCGAAATCGTGCGCTGGCGGCAGGGCGCCGCAGCGCAGCTGGTTGTAGCGCGTAGCCAGCAGGTCCGCGGCTAACGGCAGACCCACGCGCGGTGCGTCGTGAAACACCCGGAACGGATCCGGCTGGGTTGCCCAGTCGAGACCCCCGGGGCCCGGGGCGTAGAAGTTGACGCGGTGTTTGCTGCGTTCGTGATAGTCAAGCAGCGCATGCTTTAACCGGTCCACAGCGTGGCCTGCGTACGGTTCAACGCCTGGGGCCCCTCATACTCTCGGTTTCCATTGCCGCGTTCCGCTCTTCGCTGGCCTCGATGGGGTCCATGGTCTCGTCGACGGAGGCTGTCGCGCGTTCCGTGGCCGCCTTCGTTTCGTCGACGGTTTCGCCCGGTTCTCCGTCGTCGCTACCGGGGGGGTGCAGCATGTCGCGAAGCATGGCTTTCAACTCCGGGGTGTCCCACGGCACGCCATGCTGCTTTTGCCGTTTTATGTAGTGCCTGACTTCTGCATCCTGCTCGGGAGTCAGGGGAAGACCGCGAAATGTGCGGGTAGGGGTAGCGTCGACCATGATAGTGCTCCGGTGACCATCCTGTTTCAGTGTAGCCCTGTTGTGGTCAGAGGGTTCCAACTATCGGCCGGGGCAGATGGCGTGTCCTCGAGATCGGCAGTCAGCCGCTGTCACAGGGTCTAAAATGTAAGCATGGTTGCTACCTGTAAGGAGGCTGCCATGACTCAGTCAATGATTGGTTTTTTGGTGGCCGTGGCGGTCCTGCTGGCCGCCGCATTCGTGTTTGCCCGGCGTTACATGCGGGCGCATTCGGGCGAGAGTATGAGCCAGTGGCTCGACGCGCATCACATGGGCTGGATGCACCACAGGCATTGATGACGTAGCGAGGAACGGGGTTCCGCCGGCTCGGCTGTTGAGTCGCCATCGGTGCAGCATGATCCGGCCGGATCGGGTTGGTGGCGGCTTCAGGCGCCAGCGTCTGCCGGCGACACCCAGCCGCCGCACCGCTAATGTTCCACATCCACCGTCGGCAAGCGGGCTGGGATTGTTGTTTGGCTCATTTGAGCCGTATAGCCGAAAACGATGCGGTGCAATAAGTGTGCGCGATGTCTGGGAAATGCCCTGAACCGCACCGGGAATCGTGAAGGCCGGTTGGTTTACGTTAATACGGGCACGTCAGCAGTAATTCTGTGTTGCCTGTAGTAGTTTGCCTCAGCGTCGGCGGGCGGAATATAGCCGAGCGGTTCCATCAATCGATGATGGTTGTACCAGGCCCCATTCCAGCGTCGCCAGTTCGACGGATTCCCTCGTTTTCCACGGAGTGCGCCGATGAATCAGTTCGGTCTTGTACAGACCGTTGATCGTTTCAGCCAGCGCGTTATCGTAACTGTCGCCACGGCTGCCGACGGACGGCTCGATACCCGCCTCGGCCAACCGTTCGCTGTATCGAATGCTGACGTATCGGGAGTCGTCGTGCAAACTCGCTTGCCGCGAACTACACCTCGCAAGCCCTGCAGCTTCATCAGCCGCGACCGTGCAGCGCGCGACCACCATGCCCTCCCGGTTCATCTGCTTCCAGACCTTCGGCACGCCATAGACTTGCATGTTGGCCTGCCAGACACGTTTGATCTCCGGTTGCAGCGGCTCACCGCGCTTCGCGCGGGTGCAGCGCTTTGACGGATCACGAAGCTGCGCAGCATGGCGTCGGTAGCCCGACGGCGCAATCCGCAAAACCTTGCAGATCGGCTCGACACCGAAGGTGTCGCGATGCTGATCGACGAAGGCCTCAGGACTTGAATCGGCGGTCGAGCTCCGCCTGGGCGAAAAACGCGCTCGCCAGCTTGAGAATCTCGTTGGTACGGCGCAGCTCCTTGACCTCACGCTCCAGGGCGTTGATGCGTTCTCGCTCGGCTGTGCTCGCACCATTGCGTTCATCACGCTCGACCTCCTCGCGCTTGCCCCAATCCAGCAGTGTCTGCGGCGTACAGCCGATCATCGGCGCAATCGATTCGACCGCCGCCCACATCGACGGATGTTCGCTACGCTGCTCGCGTACCAGACGCACTGCGCGCTCCCGGACTTCCGGGGAAAACTTGGTTACCTTCTTGTTCATAGCTCGATTCTCTCAAGAATGCGAGCCTCCACAAAATCCGGTGCGGTTCACCTTGCGTGCTTCAGCCGCAGTGTAGAGATCGAGAAGCGTGACCTCGTCACGCGACTTCGACGCTATCCAATTCTTCGTGGCTATCAGGACAGCACGCAATTTGGGAGGCAGCACGCCAATGTCCGCCTCAAGCGCATCGACATCAAGCTTGACCGCGACCGCCCCATGTTCCTCGACTACATCGGTAAGGTAATCGCGATGTCGCGTTGATGTTTCCCGCCTATCGTCGACCTCGACGATACGTTCCCGGAGCGGGTCGTAAACGGCGCGCCCCACAGCGGCCAGACTTGCTACTTGTTGGGCGTGCACAAGCGACTCCTGGTCGGGGCCAGCTATTGCGCGAGTCTCGTCGGCCCACATTCCGGACGGGGCTGCAGCCTCGGTACGGACCAACCGTGCAAGCAGCAGGGAAAGCTCGTGGTCACCGTTAGAGCGCAATTGGGAAAGCCGTTCGCGGAGAAACGCCGCTTCCGCAATCGTCAGCCAGAGGGTGAGCGGTCCGGCATGCCAGCTATCCGGCCGAGCGGGGAGAGGCACAAACGGCGGATCGAAACTGAGAAACGGCTGTCCATCGTCATTAGTTGCCGTACCCGAGCTCTTCAGTTGCCGATGCGCTTGCGCTCGCGAAATCGCTCGCCCGTCAAGGCGCGGACGCAATATTCCCCACACCGCGAGCGCATTCCAATACACGGTCGACGGCGGCTGGCTCGATGGCTTAGGGAAGACGCGCACTCCAATCACCTGGGATTCACCCGCGTCTCTGAGCCGGCCAGCAAGCACCCTTTCGCGTTCGCGCAGAGCGCGCGTGGCTACCGGTCCCGTCAATCCTGCCAGATCCTCGAACAACCAAGGCACGATGACTGCATAGCGCGAGCACGAGTGTGCAGCACTGATGCACCGGGAAAAAAGCGATAGGCGTAACGCTGGTAGATCGTCAGAAAGCCGATCTCATCACGCACGCCCATGGACTCTTCGTCCATCTGCGCCTTCGCACAGGCCAGCGCGCCGCGCGACAGATAGGTCCATCCCAAAGCGGGCTCGATTGGCGGGCTCCGTCGGGACGATTTCGCGGATTGGCGCAAAGCTCTCAGCTCCACACGTATGACGAGGGCAACAGGTCACGTAAACTTGTACGCTCAAGGAATTGGAAGTAGCAAACTTCGGCCTTTATCGTCGGTTCTGCTGTCAACCGTGAAAAGCTTTTTGCCATCGCTTGAGATTGGGCAATTTGCGGGGTGACGACGCTGACGACATGCTCAACCACAACTCCAAGAGTACCAGTGTAGGATGCTCGATATCAGAGCAGCCTTTTCACTCCGCAGCAACAAGCCTACGCCGACGGGCAATTCGTAGTGCCAGGTCAGGCGGTAGCATCTCGTTAAATTTGATCAGCTTGACGAGTTCCATTAGTGCATTGTCGTCAATGCACTCCGGAAGCGGTATTTCCGGCTTGATGCGAGGGTCCCTGCGATAGTCGATTGAAAGACCGTTGAACCGATACGCACCTCGCGCGGCCTCGCGTAACATCCGCGTGCGGTTGGCCAAGGTGCCGGCGAAAGTCCATAACTTGAAGCGGGCAGCCGCGACCGCTTGCACAGCACCTGCGGTGACGGGGGTCGCATTGCGAAGGTCTTCGAGCGCGGCCGTCGCGCGCTTCGAGAGAGTGGCATATTTGACCGTGCCATTTTCCAGCACCACACGTATCGCCTGCGCGAGTTCCGCTCCGAATTCACGCCCTCCTCCCGTCCAGCGAGCCTTGCCCCCCTCTTTGGCCGGTTCCAGCCAGACGACGCGTTTTTTCCAGTCGATCTCCTTAACCTTCCAGCTGCGCCCCGAGAGCAGCACAAAGTGCGGGCCCTCCTGAGCTGCGAACACGGACGGATCCAGAAAACCCAATTCCGTGCTCCCGTGTCGGGCCGAAAGCAGTTCGGGGCCGCTGAAGGTAGCCATCAAATCACGGTAGTGACTGGCGCCAAAGGCCCGCTCGGCGGCGGGGCCAATCTGCGCGACATCGTCCGGATCGACAAACAGATATTGGCTGGCAGCGAGCCCATCAATTAGCCGCTCGATGTCGAGGGGGACGAGTTCGGGAAAAGAGCGAAGCAACGTGTCACGCAGACTGCGCCGTGGCACCTGACCCATCTCCAGTACTAGCAGAAGGGTCTGCTGGGCGACCACGTTCCACGGTTCGGGCGGTGGGCTGGCCGCTTCCACCCAGCCCATCGACCACAGCTGACAGACACCCAGCGCAGTCAGAAGACCCTGATCACTGGTCGTCAGGAACAGGCAACTGCGTCGGGATCCTGCCCGGCGACCGCTGCGGCCCATACGCTGCAAAAAAGATCCGACTGAAGCGGGCGAATCGATCTGAATCACGCGGTCCAGGTCGCCTACATCGATGCCGAGTTCGAGAGTCGACGTCGCTACGATGACGCAATCGCGCTCCTCAGCGAACGCCGCCTCGGCATGTCGTCGTTCGCTTGCACTGAGTGAGGCGTGGCTGACGAAAGTGCGCACGCCAAGCCGGTTCAACGACGCTCCGAGCTTTTCCGCACTCGACCGGGAGTCGCAGAACACAAGACGCTTTTCGCCACGGTACATTCGCGAGACGACTATTGCGGCGTTTTCCAGGTTGCCTACCGCATCGATGGTCACGTCCGCATCGGTCGATACCGTCGAAGAGCCGACAACCGACCTGTTACCTGAAGGAGCGAACCAGGCGAGTATGTCTTCCGGGTTGCTCACGGTGGCCGACAAGCCTATACGCTGGATCGGCAGCGATGTGTACTCGTCGATTCGTGCGAGTACGGATCGCAAATGCCATCCGCGGTCGTCCGCAGCAATCGCATGCAGCTCGTCGGCGATGACTGTCCGCACATTGCCGAACCACGACTTCCGCTCCAGCCTCGGCGAAATCAGCATACCTTCGAGCGACTCGGGTGTGGTCAGCAGGATATCCGGCGGCTCCCGCAGTACGCGCCGTTTTCGACTGTCAGAGACATCGCCGTGCCAGACCTCTACGGTGCGGCCGAGCAAGGCCGCGTATCTGGCCAGCCGCGGTTCCAGATTATTGAGCAGCGCCTTTATCGGGCAGACATACAGGACACTGAGCCCACGCCACTCTTCGGTGGTCATGCGCGATAGAACTGGGATGATTGCTGCTTCGGTCTTGCCGCCGGCGGTGGGAGCAAGCAGCAGGCAATGGTGGCCTGAGTGGACCGGATCGATCGCCTGGAGCTGCGTGGGACGCAGCGTACTCCAGCCCAGAGAATTCACAACGTGGTACTGGACGGCAGGATGCAGGCGCTCGAATGCCGTCATGGCAGCTCGATGTCGTCGATAGAGTTCGCCCCGGAGGCTGCCCGTTCATTCACGGTCATCTCGGTGTCTGCAAGGGTCAATTTGTAGTGCTGGCGAGGAGCGAAGTTTTCGTACAGGTCCACCCGATCCAATACGTCGCCAACGAGTTTCTTGAGGAACAGGCGAGGTGCGACGCCCACCTTTCCGCCAAGCCCACCGGCCACCGCCGTGGCAAGCGTGTCCACGTAAGCGTCGTCCACAAGACGACGCAATCGCACTTCGTTGGGTTGTCCACCAGCGTATATGTCCCGCACACGACGGCCCACTTCGACCAGCGCCGAATGATTGAACGGCTGGAGCCGAATCTGCACTGCTCGAGGGTTGTCAAACTGACTGTCGGTAGCGAAATCCACGTGGAGCCGCTGAGCCAGTGGCGCGAGACGTTGAACGCCTTGCGGGCCGTCATAGAACGCGGGTGTGCCCGTAATGACAAGATAAAGCCCCGGAAAGCGTCCCGCGTCGATCTCATCAATCCACTGCCGAAGCGCATTCAGACCTTTCTCACGCGTATCGGCCCTCATCCGTTGCAGCGTCTCAACTTCATCCAATACCAGCAGCAGTCCCGCAAAGCCACTGTCGCGCATGATCGTCAACAGCCCCATGAGGAAGTTCGTCGCCGTGAAGTGATCGAGATCTCCCTTGACGCCTGCTGCCCGCTTGACGCCTGCGGCGACATTGGGTTGGCCAGCCAGCCAGCTGATCAGGCCATCGGCCAATTGCACGTTTCCCTCCGAGAGGGCCTTGCGATACGCCCGCAGCACGGCCGAAAAGGCCGGCGCCGACCGGCTGATCAACGCAAGGCGTGCCTCCATCAGCTCGTTGGTACGTTCGAGCAGAGCCGCTATGTCGCCGGCGTCAGTGCGGCCGTCCGCCAAAACATCCTGCTCGAGCGCGAAGAACCAGCCGTCGATAATGCTACGGAACGCGCCGCCCGGCATATCGCTCGTGCCCAGCCGCTCGACCAGACGCCGGTAGACGGTTTCGAGCCGATGCAACGGCGTCTCGGTTTCGTTGATCTGGACTTCGCTCGTAGCAAATCCCTTGGCGCGAGCGCGTTCCTGCAACCAACGTCCGAAAAAAGTCTTGCCGCTGCCGTATTCGCCACGTATCGCCTTGAAACCGGCACGGCCTGTGGCTACTGCGTCGAGTTCCGCATCCAGCGCAGGAACTAGTCCCCCGAGCCCCACCGCCAGGGCATCCAGCCCAGCGTTGGGCACTGTGCCGCGACGCAACGCCGAAATGATCTCCTCCCTTCTGACCGCGCCGATCATCGCGAGTCTCCCGCTAACGGAGCGCTAAATTGCTGCATCAGCAACGCACGGTTGATTTCCACCGTGTCCGATGCGTCGTCCACGGTCAGCACTTGCGCCTGATCGACGTTCAGCATTCTGCGTGCGGCGCTCAGCATGCCGCCCAGCCGCAGCTCGGGGATACCTAGTCGTTGAGCCAGTGCCGCACGCGTCAGCTTTCCGCCCCGTTCGTCGAGCGAGTGGAGAAGCGTGCGCATCTGCTCGTCCGGCAACGCAACGCGTGCAGCGAGCTGACGCTGTGAAGCGTATAGCGCAGACGTCAGGACCACTGCGACCCAGTCAGCCGCTTCCGGCGCGGATATCCGTTGCAGCACCGGGATGTCCTCGTCGCCAAACAAGCCGACCTGTGCAGCCGGCGTGGCCGGAGCCCGTTTGGCCGGTGTCCTGGTGACCGGGGTGGGTTGCGCAGGCCTGGATGTCGGCTCCGGCAGATCCCACCATACAGGCTGCTGCGGCGGAGCGGGCATCCAGTCGCCGACATTGACACCGAATGGCGCGAGAACAGTCATCGGCACGATGGCTTCAGCGAGCGACGCTCCACCGTGATAGCCATTCTTGCGGCCGGTATAACGGGCAGATTCGCTCCAGATGCAAATCACCTGATTGTTCCCCTCTGGTGTCAGGACTCGGTCGCCGGACAGCATGATCTCGCCGGGGTCCGAGATCTGCGAACCGGCGCGCCAACGGTCGTTGATTCCACCAGGAATCTGGCTGCTGTCTTCTTCCAGCATGTGCCCGTGATCCGCGGTGACGATCACGATACGCCGGGAGTCCCGTGCCTCGCGCAGCAGCGGCAACAGCAGCCGGAGGTCTTCCAGGTTCCATCGCTGGTGCAGCTGGTCAGGTCCGCTTAGATGGTCGTCGACGGCGTTGTAGACCACGCCCACCACCTTTTGCGACGCATTGGCAAGCGCCTCGCGCACACCGGCGGAAAGACTGCCCCCCGCGCTTAAGTCGCCCTTGTGAAACAGTTTCGGTGAATGAATCGTACCGCTGTGATGCAACAGCGCCGGATAGGTACGAAATGCTGTCTTTTCGTTGCTTGCGGCCCCAACGGCGATTCGGCCGCACAACAGACTCGTACGGCTCACGGCAGTGACCGTTGGGAACGCTGCCAGTCCGAGCAACGGTTTGCCGCTGGCCTCGGGGGCAAGCTCGACCCAACCGTGACGTTCCGGCCGCTCGAAAAGCTCGCGAAAGATCGACAGGCTGAGCCCGTCAACGACGAGAAGCAACACAGGGTGGGACGACGCCAGTCGGCCCACCAGCTCTTGCAGTACGGATTCGACCGGAAGAACGCGCTCTCCGGCAGACGTCGACTCGCGCAGGCCGGTCGCAAGTGTCGTGGCGAACCCTTTGTTCAACTGATCGCGGCGCTGGGAAACCACAAGCCGCAACGACGCGTAAGCCGCAGATAACTCCGGTAATTCGTCGCCTCCCAGCAGCTTGAAGCGAGCCCAGTCGACGAACGCACCGTCGTCCGCATACGTCGCGATGTGCTGCGCCAGATTCGCGGTAGCCGATGGCGCACGCAGCAGCCAGCGCGCCAGCCGCCGGGCCATGCGAACCCGTTCGACGCGTAGCGGTTGCGAAGGCGCGAGATGATGATCGGTCACAGCGTTGGTCGCGTCCTCCAGTTGCGCCGCATGCGCATCGGTCGGCGTCGACACATGTTCGCTCAACACCTGTGCGAATCGTGCGAGGCGTTGTTCGAAGCCGCGCGGCAGCCAGTCACTCCTGTATGCAAAGTCCCCTACGCGTAGTTCCCGCATGATCGCGTCGGCGCGTTCGAGCGTCGCCATTGCGTCTTCGGGCGACGTATGTTCGAGCAGTCGCGTAGCCTGGCTGGCCCATTCCCGGCCTTCAGATACCGAAATATGCTGGTCGGCGGCATACCGCTCCATGCGAACCGCGGCTTGCGCAAGCTCGGATATCCCTTCGGCGGCAGTACTGAATACGACGTCGCAAACCAGGCCAAGCGACGCTGCATCGAATCCTCTTCCTGCTTCGATGCAGCGCACGATCAACGAGCCCGCCGGCCCTGCGTGGCTGCTCATCCATTGCAGGATGTCGCGACGGGCCTTGGGCGCCAGTTTGTCCAGCAGCACCGGTAAATCCGGGCGTTGTGCCCAGCGCATCAGCGCGGCGGCGTCGGATTGCGTGGCATCGAGACCGAGGCAAAGGCGAAATACTTCACGCCAAGCGGTCTTCAAATCCAGAAAGTCTCCGGGTACCGGCGTGAATGGCTCGCCGTCTGCGCTGTCGATCAGCATGTCGGGCATCCAGTCGTAGCGACCCAGACGGGCATCCGTTTCCTTCGCCCCAAACATCTCGCGCAGGATTTCCCATCCTTTCGGCTGAAAAATGCGCGCGCGCGCCAGCCTCGCGGCCACGTCCCACGGAACGTCCGTGTCCCTTAGGGGCGTCATCAGGATCAGGCCGTCCGTGCCCGCACCGGCGGTTTCGAGGTCCGTCAGCGCTTCGCGCAGCGCCAGCCGGCTTTCGCACCAGCGCAGGTTGTAACGCCGGCCGGCCCGTTGCAGGAATTCCGGCCACTGTCCCTTTGTCGACGCACGAATCGCCACGACGGAGGCGTCAGCGTCGCGTTGCAAGACCGAGTCGAGTTGGGCGCCGATCTGTGCGATCGAAACGATCTGCGTTGAGCTCAATGTTGTGTTCCCCCTCTGCGCTGCAAGCGCCAGTGCAGGGTCAGCTCCAGCTCGGCGTCGTTGTCCAGCTTCGCCTTGATCTGCTGAAGGAGCGCCGATGCCGACTGGGCATCCAGATCCGCGCGCTGGCTCTCTTCAACGACTATCGTGGGCACGTCGCTGGTGGGCTCCGGCGTTTGAAACGGCGGCGGCGGTTCGGTGGACTCCGGTTGCGTGGCAGGTGGCCTGTCTGTTGCCGCAGAGGATGGTCCCGGTTTAGCCGGCTCGGACAACAGGCTGACCGCATCGCGGACCAGCTCGCCCAGCTTGATCTTTAGCCCAATGACATGCTCGTCGTTGCGCAGCAATTCGGCTAGCTGCTCGGCGAGCCGTTGACCGTCAGCCTGCCGGTGGTCGGACAGATTGCGGACTGCATCGAAGAGTTGCCAGTTGCCCTGCCGCAGTGCGTCTACCGCGGCCTGTGCCTGAGCGATCGCGATGCCGACTGCGGTTTCGGAGGTTTCGAGCGACATGGTGGCGAGAGTCATCACCAGCGTGGAATCCTCAGCATTCGCCAGCGCAGCGAGCAGCGCCTGCGCGGACTCCGCCGTGCGTTGACGCGCACCCGACTCGCCGGGAGCATAGCGGGCCGCGCGATCGGCCACCGCCGACACGAGGCTCGCGACCGTAGCACGTTGCGCGCCGGCCTTCTGCGTAACATCCGACACCAGCTTGCCCACGTTGGCCGCGTTCAATGTCTGCGCCGGTACGAGGCCGAAAACGCTGGATGCGCGTTGAAGCGCGATCTGCCAGTGCGCCGCCGACGGCAACTGCTCCTCGCGAAGTTCCGCGTCGTCCGGCAGCCGGTCAATGTCAGGTTCGAAAGGGCCGCCGTGGTACAGGAAACGGCGGTTCGTCTGTGCCGAAAAAGCCAGGATCAAGAGGTTCTGTAGCTCCGTCGGCAAACCCATTGGCCTCGGCTGATCGATCCATTCGCGCAGCTTCCCGACGGTCAACGGCCCACCGCCTTCGAGCGCGATGCGTTGCGTAAAGTGGGACTGCCAGTAAGTCTCGATCAGCAAGTGCGTCTCGGCCATCTGACCGAGTTTCAACGGGTTGACGATGGAGCGCACGATTCTTCGCGACGCCTGATCTGCGACGAGGCTTCGCTGTTGTGGAGCATCGATCGCGGTTCGGACTTCAGTCCAGACTTTCCTCACATTGGGAAGCTTGATTTCGTTGTCAAACAGCGGATGTGCCGGGTACTGATGGGTAAAAAGCTGACCTAGCAGATCTTCAAAAGCAGCCTTGAAATCGGCGCCGACGGGTGGTCTTGGCGTCAGCGTCGGATCGAGTGAGCGGAACTGTTGCTCCGCAGTGAGGACATGAGACACCGCTTCTTCTGGCTGCGTGGAGATGCCGTATGCGACCTCGAGCGCACTACGGAGCTTTGCCCGTAGCGAATCGCGCTGGTTTCTGGCCAGAACCCGAGCCTGCGCGCGATCGACAATGGACAGATGAGCCGCGTGCTGGTCGAAGCGTTCACCCTGGAGGATGTAGTCGAGAATGACATATCGGCCGAGGTCATTCAATGCCTTCTGGCTCAGGAAAGACGGCAGCCACACGAGGGTCCGGGTGCTCCCGCCACGGTAATCGCCCAGTCGGGCCAGATCGTCGTTGGGAGTCCGATTGGGTTCGTCGAACGGAAAGTCGAGGATAACGCTCCAGGCGCCGGAGCGGCCCTTGAGTTCCTCGTCCCGCATTTCACGCACGTTTGCGTAAAACACCTCAGCCTCGCGCTTCGTACCGCGCCAGGAAAAGTCATAGGTCAGAAAGAGCCCACCGTTGTCCTGCATGCCCAACTGGTCGAACAGGAGTTCGCGCACCTTCTTGCGGCGGTTGCCCGGGTTATCTATGGCCTTCGCCTGATCCAGCACCCGTTCGAGATCGACACCGGTGATCTGGATCGATACCAGTGGGTTGCCATCTTCCGTGACCTTGATTTCGCCGATTTCGCCAGCCCAGTCACGGACCTTACGCAGCACCTGCTGCGCCTCCTGTCCGGGAATGGGTGACCTAAATGTGCCGTGATTCAACGCGGCGAGCCGTTGAGCTGTCAGCGCCTTCAGCGATTCGACATTCGGCACCAGTGCGGACAGCAGCAAGGTCTTTAGCAGTCGCGCATCGTTGCGCAGATTTCTCGCAAGAGTGGGATCGGCCTGCCCCAGTTTGCAGGCTTCCCATGTCACGCCATGTTTAGCCTCAAGCATCGGCAGCAGGCGCTGGTTGTAAAGCCGTTTTGCGTTTTCGAATTGCACGCGCATTGCTTCGAACGGCTCGTCGCCGTCGGCGATCACGTCCCACAGATCGCCCACCGGGATCAGTTGACCGAGCTCCAGGTCATCGCGCCGGTCCACCAGCAGTTGTAGCATGAGCTTCAGCGCAGTGCGCTCGCGCTGCAACGCGGCCGACACGGCGATCAGCGTCTGCACAAGTGCCGGGCTGAACGGGTAGACCTTGCGGAACATCTCCCGATCCGCTTCCGTCGTGAGCAGCGTGTCCAGCACGTCGCGCCGCAACCTCAGCACTTCGTCGAAGGCCGCTGTCAGCGTTGCCTTTGCCGCGTCGTTGATCGGACGCAGCACGCGCTTCTCGGCGATGGCCGGGAGGTTACGGTCTTCGAGCGTGATCCGGTGAAAACGGGCTTCCCAATGGCGTAGCACGTCGGTGAATTGCACGCCGATGGCGCCGGGCAGGTTGTCGCCCACCAGTTCGCGCAGATCACGCTGGCGCGCGACGAAGCTGATCAACGGAACCGGCCGGTCGGCGTTGGTCGCCTCGACGAGCTTGACCAGCTTGGTGCCCTCACGGCTGACGAAGTTGACATCCGCTGCGTGACTCGCGAGCCACAACACCAGTTCGTCGAGGAACAGAATGACTGCATCGTAGCCGAGGTCCTGCGCGTGCCGGCTCATGATCGCGAGGCCGTCGTCCAGCGACACGAACGATTCGCTGTCGCCGGCCAGCGAGCGATAAGCGGAGAAGAACTGCGCGATCAAATCGCCTACGAGGCGCGCGCGTTCGGGGCCGTTGGGCGGCTCCAGCATCGCGGCTTCGAAGCTCGTTGCGTCCCATCCGGTGTCCAATGCACCCCATCCGCTGCCGCCGGTGGCGCTTCCTTCGTTCAGCTTGCTGAAAAAGGCTTCGTCTCCCAGACGGGTCCGGAACGCCTCTGCATCGCGGAACAGTTCCTCGGCCAGATAGAAGCCTGGAATCGGCGCTTCGGGATGCAAATGCCGGACATACTCGGCGTACTGGCCGAGAATGCCGGACTCCATGTCTCGGGCACCGATCATGTGATACGGCACCATCAAAAAGCGCTTGCCCTGCGTCCAGGTGGTTTGCGCGACAGCGTCGGCCAATTCGGGGATCGCGCGCGCCTGCATGTTTCCCGCGAGCAGCAGGTTAAGCACGGCCATGAAGTGGCTCTTGCCCGAGCCGAACGAGCCATGCAAGTAAGCCGCTTTGCTCGCGCCGGAAAGCACTGCTTGCTGGACGAACCCCAGCGCATTCTTGAACGCGTCCGCGAGCTGCGGCGTGACGACGTAATCGCGCAGTGTCTGCTCGGGGTGCGTGACGCCCTCGGACAGTTTCAGCACGAAGTCGCCCTGGTGAACCCGCTCGGGTATCGAAATGAGCTCTTTGATCAATGGCATAGGAGGCTTCTCAGGTTCGCTTTTCTTTGTACTTTAGGCTAGTTTCCGGCGTCTGCCGCGTCTACGGCCGGCCAACGCGGCGGCCGGCTTCCAGGCGCGAAGATCGTCGAAGGTGTAACCCAGTTCCCGGGCCTGGTCCGCGAGGAAGCCGGCGTAGTAATCGCCCATACGCTCGCCGAAGGTCGGATCGACTTCGTTGTGCCGCTGCTTGAGCCACGGCACGAGTTCGAGCAGGCCGGACAGCAACGGTTGCAGGCGCTCGCGCGGCCACCCCTCGTTGTCTTTCATTTCAAGGTAGCAAGCGGCGATAGCCGTAGCTTGTTGCAGGTGGTTCCAACCGGCCCATGCGATGACGAGGCTGGTGTCGGCGCCGCGTTCGCAGTGTGGGTAGCTGATCCAGCGTTCCTTCGGGACGTCCAGACCGCCTCGCAGGCGCCAGAAGTCGGTTTTCAGGAAGTCTTTGTTCTGATACTTCGGCGGCACTGGGATCTTGCCGACGTCCTCGCCTGCGTCCTCGCGGCGTTGCTGTGCCCAAGTGTCTTCCCACTGCGCGTGCTTGCGTAAGCCGCTGTCGGTGTAGCGCAGCACCGGCAGAAAGGGCACCGATTCGCTCGCGACGAGTTCGGCCACGACCTGGCCTACGTCGAAGTCAGAATGGCCAGCGTATAGCTCGGCGATCTGCATGAAGTCGGTGTTGGTGCGCACTGCGTCGGCGAGGCGGCTAACGGTGGTGAGTTGGGGTGGTTGGTCGTCGCTGACTGGCCACAAGTGTGGGGCTTCAAGGTGGTCGAGTAGCCAGTCTCGCAGTGCGGCACGCTCCAGATCCTCCCAGGCAGGCGTATTCCAGCGGCGCTTGTACTCGGGTCGCTCGATGAGGCCGATGTTGCGGTCTCGCTCGATCAGGTCAACGCGGCGCTGGACGACCTGTCGGTAGTCCTCGGGCCAGTGTGTTGGGATCTCCGTGATCGGGATGGAGCCGTGGCGTTCGAACCAAGTGGAGGCCTCTTTGCCTGACGCAATGCGGCGAGCCAGCACGATCTCGAAAGCGCGCTCGCCAATGCTAATTTCCGGTGGCGTGGAGAACTCAAGGCATTCTGCGGAAGTTTCTGGGGATAACAGTTCATACAGGCGATAGCACTGCCAATCAAGCTCCTCCTGAAGAGCCACCATCCTTTTGCACAGCAAAACTCCCCACTTTCGGGCGGAATCAAGTTGGGATCTGGATGGAAGAGCGACACTGCGACCAGTAGGACCAGTCAGCAGATGCGTAGGTCGCTCGCCCTGGAGTTCACGAGCCAGTTTGTCAAGTTTGTTGGCCAACTCTAGTGGCCAGCTCTTTGGCAGGGGAAATGCGGCTAGTTTTGTCGGTGCGAACTCATATGTATCGAACGCGGAGTCGCCAGTAGTCCTCGCACCTTGAGAATCCGTTGAATCTCCCTTGTTGAAGCAGACTTGCTTCAACCAAAAGCAAGCCGTAGACGAGTTCAACAGTCCTAGAAGACCAACGTAGGTAGCCGGATCACTTCCCGGTGTCAACTTGATAATCGGCGCCGATTGCTTGAAGAGATGTTCCCCATGGTCGACGGCGAAGTGATTGTGGGTAGCCACGAAAGCCCCGACGATCGTCATCGGCGTTCGGAGCCTCGAACGATAGACCTCCCGTAGATCCCACCAGCGTAGCCCCCGCTCTTCTACTGGCACTCCAAAGGCTTTTCTCCCCCGTAGGGAAGTCCGATACCGCCAAAGAAAGGCGATGTGAGAGTGTCTGGCGCTCTCGGGTAAGTCGCTTCCATCAGGCGCATACGGCCAAAGGACAACATCAGGGCCAGCACAGCTCCAGTCCCGAATTCCGTCGCCCTCGACGATCGGTCGGTAGTGTTCAACGTGGAGCCTCGTTACAGCATTTTGAGGAACCATCAGGCAATTGTCTTCCCCGGTGATGATGTGATAGCCAAGGTCCCCTCCGATGTCATCAATCGTATTTTCAGCGATGGCCTCTATCTGCTCTCGGAGATCAGCAACGCCTCCGCCTCCGATACTCCACGGATGCCTGCAATAGGTGGCCCTAGACGTGTCGCTCACGCTTATAAAATCGCCCTCCGATCCCGCGCAGTCTATCTGGCCAACGATGGCTGACCAGACGAGTCCGTGTGCTGGGTCATCAGGCGTTCTCGGCTCACCCCTGATGCCCATGACAGTGCGAACCGCCTCGCCCACTGGCCTACGATGACGACCGAACAGAATCACTGTCGGTGTACCGTGCCCCGGTATGTAGGCACCCGAAGTGTCAACAACGTGCGTCAGATCCAGCCGCGGCAATACCTCCTTGATCAATTTACTGCCGAATTCGCGCTTCATGAACGAATTGGCGGTAATCAGCCCGACGTAGCCTGCGGACCGGCCGTTGCCGGTCACGGCGAGATCAAAAAAACGTTCGGTGAACGGGCAACCAAGCGAATACTGGCGATGGCAGCTAGCGTATCGCCGCCGATACGCCGCGTTCAGTGCTGTATCCCTAACAACGATATACGGCGGGTTGCCCACCACCGCATGGTACTGCTGCCCCAAAACACGGTTGACCTCCTCCAGATCCTCGCTGGCGTACGCATGAGCGAGCTCGGTCCCGGCATAAGCCTCAGCGGCTCCAAACATGTCATCAGTGGCCGACAGACCAAAGCGCTTGCCGTGTAGAAGACTGTCGCCAATAGCCACATTCAGTTTGAAGTTCGGTGCTTCTGAAAGGCGATGCACGTCGCTCACCTTGAGCGCAGCCACGAGCAACCGGAAGCGCGCAATCGCCACGGCGAACGGATTCAGATCGACGCCCGCCACGGCGTCCAGTGCTTTCTGCGCGACATCGCGCCGATTGCGCGCAGGCTCGTTACGCGACCATTCATCCACGAGCCGATAAAAGCCCCCCAGCAAGAAGTGCCCACTACCGCAAGTCGGATCGATCATCCGCACTTCACGAAACCCGAATTCACGGATGGCCGGTGTCAGCGTGCGATCGAGGATAAATTCCTCGACGAACTCCGGGGTTTGCAGCAGCGCATAGCGCTTGCGAGTGGCCTCAGACAGATCCTGATACAGATCGCCAAGGAAGCGCGTGTTCCAATCGGGGTCCGTGAAGTCATGAATCAGCGTGCCGGTGTTCGGGTCCACCTTCTGCCAGAACTGACGCAGTTCCATCGCAGCATCGCCGCTGATGCCCAGTCGGAAAACCGGGTTGTGCCCTTCATCAAAGAACGTATGCAGACCCGGCAGCGTGCCTGCCTCAAGGAAGGCGCCCAGCAGATATTCGCGGTCGCTATGCGTGGGATGCGCCCGGAAGTAAGCCTCGTGCCGATCGCGTGCCAATGCCAGCCGGCCTGACTCGGGCGTGCCGCCTAGCCACGGACGATCCACGAGACTGTTGTCTTCGATGAAGCGGATGAATACGCACGAAAGCAGCCAATGCACGCCCGCCTGCGTGATGACCTGTTCCGCCCAGCTATCGAAGGTCTCGGCGGTTCGTTCCGCATCACGCGCAGCTTGCCATTCAGCAGTCAAACCAGCCTTGAGTTCGGATACGTCGGCGATGCGTTGCCGTAGATCGTCCTCCAGCCGCTTGAGCTGGCGAGTGAGATCGGCGAGGAGTTGCGTAGCGTTAATCAAGGTCTTCTCTTTTATTGTCGGTTGTAGCGTGTGGCCGTCAGTGCGCCTGTACAGCAACCGCTGCACGATGCACGTCGTCGACCCACGGCTGGGTGAGCGCGGTCACGGCGCTCGCACTGACGAGGGGAACTGGCGTTGCATCGATAAACGCAACACCCGGTTCGTGGCAGGGCAGCAGCAGCCATACCGCAGGTGTACGCCCAGGGCGGCCAGCGGTCGCCTCCAGATCGCTGACGACGCTCATCAGGTCGTAGCGAGCCAGCAAACCCGCATTGACCACCAACAGTGGAGCCGGACTGTCCAGCAAGGCCTTCATCAGTGCCGGGACAGTGCGCTTCACGAGACCAAGCAGATTGCGCCAGTCGCGCGAGCCTGGTTCAGCGCCGTCTGCCCGCAATACTACAGACCAGTCGACGCCCAACTCGGCGGCCTGAGCGCGCAGTTCACGCAGCAGCAACGCGTCAACGCTAAGCCGCTCCAGCCCTTGCGGCCGCAGTTCGCTTGTGCCGAACCGTTGCAACAGCTTTGCCTCTGCCCGCTGAGCAATGCGCGGTTCCGTCGTCAAAACCAGCAGGCCGCCTTGCTTGAGGCTGTGTTGCAAGCGGTCTTCTATCGCTCTTGCGTCGGCTACGGCTACGGCCATCCGAGGTGACGCGCTGTTATCGGCAGTCGAGTAATCGACGAATCGGGTGGTTGGGCCGACCGTTGCATGGGTTCCCAAACTCTGTCGCCGGTAGGCGCCGGCACCGTGATCGCAGGACTGGTCCCATTGCAGTGGCGCGCCAGCCTCTTCCAGCAGACGGTCGAGGTCGGGTCGCTTCGGCAATGGGTCGGCCTCGGGATAGCGGCCATGCACCCGATCCTGCAATTCACGAATCTTCAACTCCACTGCGCCGATCAGTGCGCCCATCGATTGCTTCAGTGCCATCAACGCAGACATGCCACGCGGATAGATCTCCTGTCGGCTGGAGAGCGCCGCCTGGCGCGATGCCATCGTCGCGAGGCGAAGCAGGCGCGCGGAAGCGATCGGCGGAATAGCCATCGCGTCGTCCGCGTCCAGGTCGATGCCGTACGGCGTCGGCGGCGACACGGCTTCAAGTGCTTCGAGGACGCGGCCCGGTGGCATTAACGGGTCCGCTAACGCGCAGGTATCCGCGACCGTTCCCAGGTGGCGGGCGTAATCGGCCCACGGTTGGGACGTCGCGACGAGCGCGACCGGGCTGTGCTCGAAGATCTCAAAACGGGGCTTGTCGAGATGCGACTCGGCTTCGAGTGCCGCCCGCGTGACGGCGCACGCGAGTCGCAGGCGCTCGGCGTCCTCCTGGATCGCACACCCACGCAGCGCCAGCAGCGCGAACGCTACTTCGTGAGCGGTCATCACCTGCCCTTGGGACGTAAGCAGCGCATCGAGCTGCGTGCGAAGTTCGGTGAACGCCTTGTTCTTCAGCCAGCGCTCGCGGGCCTTGATCAAGGCTGTCGTCAGCGTGCCGCGGTCCAGATGGGATGCCTGTGACGCGTCTCCCAATGTCGGCCAGTCGCCGGCGGGAACTTCGTCATCGAGACCCAGGTAGTACGCGAGCGCGGCTTCCTCCGGGCGATCGTCGCCGGCAGGGCGGCGCGGCAGCAGGATCTCGGCCAGCTCGTTGACGGTAATCGCGCCCCGCGTGTCCTCGCCGTCGTCGTCGCCGGCCGTGTGCAGGCTGCCGCGCCCCTGCGTAAGGTCCGGCCGCAAATACGCCAGCTCCTTCGCCTTGAGCCGGATCTCCTTGCGGATCTTGTCCCCGACACCTCGCAGATACCGGAACCGGATGCGGTCGACCGCGAGCAGCTCGCGCGCGTTGTGGATGCCCATGCGCTCGAGCACATCCTGCGCTTCCAGGCTGTAGCCGAGTTCGGCCATCGTGGTCTGGATCGTGGTGGTCAGCGCGATGGCTTCGAAGCTGTCGGTTGCGGGCGGATGCGTGGTCGACGCGCGTTCGAAGACATGGCGCCAGGCTCGCAGCATCTCCTCGGCATTGTCGTGACGTTCGCGGAAGTCGCGCCGCAAGGCCTTCGAAAAGAACTCGGCAAGGGGCTGCCGCACCACGGGATCGAAGACATCGGACTCGATGGTCACCTCGACATCGAGCATGGCCGGTGCCGTCCGGCCATCGCCCCAACGCGGCGGTTTGCCCACTGCCATTTCGTAGAGCGTGACTGCCGCGGCGAAGCGTTCCGCCGACAGATCCCAACGCCGGTGAGGTCGAAGCGAGAGGAAGGGATCTAGATAGGGCGGCGTGCCAGCAGTGAGGTTCTCGGCTGGCGTGCGCGTCAACGAAAAATCGAACAGCACGAGCTTGAGCCGCTTCGTGCGCGACTCCGTGATCCCGATGTTGTCCGGCTTGATGTCGCGGTGGATGACGGCCGCATCCTCGATGTGCCGTACGGCATCGATCAGTTCTTCGCCGAAGCGCTGCAACATGTCGAGCGAAAGCCGCCCTTCGCGTTTGAGCTTCTGCGCGAGCGTTTCCTCGCCGGCTCGCTTCAGCAGCAATGCAGTACGGCCCGCGACCGTGCGCTTTTCCCGTAGCCCGACGATGTTCGCGTGCTGCAGCTTGCCGAGCGCATCGGCTTCCGCTTCGAGGTTTTCGCTCCTGGACGCATCGACGGCAACCTTCAGAACGAGTTCTTCGTCGCTGCCGTCCGGACGCACGAGCAAAGCGTCGCTGGACGATCCTCTGCCCAGTCGCTTGACCACGGTGAAGCTGCCGTCAATCCGGTCGCCGGGGCCGGCACGGCTCGGGTCGACGGTACGCTCTGGATCAGGGGCCGTGAGTTCATCCTCGACTTTATCGAGGTCGTCGAGAAACCCTCGGACGGTGTCGTATCGTGTCACGACTTCCGGGTTGGTGGCGAACTGAACGAGTTCATGCAGGTGCGTGCTGCAGCCATCGAGGACGTCCGAAAGACGTAGGCCGGGCCCAAGCCGCAGCTTGTCCGCGAGCTCCAGTGTCGACGTGGCGGGTGCCTGCCCACTGAAGATCAAGTAGGTGAGGCATCCAAGCGAAAAGATATCCAGCTCCGCGCCATGTGCCGGATCGGCACGCGTTGTCTCAGGCGCGAGGTAGACAAGACCAGGATCATCGACGTAGGCCTCGACATGCTGCGTACCAGTGGTGTAATTGACGCTGCTGCCGGGAGAGGCCGCCTCGCGCGCGGCCGTTTGCCAGTTCATCAGCTGTACGTTCAACTCGCCGCTTTCGACGCCGCGAACCAGCACGCTTTGCGGACCCAATGCCCGGTGGAACAGGCGACGCGAATGGGCAAACTTGAGCACTTCTGCGATCTGCCGCACGAGTGCCAGCCGATGGCCCGCATGCATTCGCTGTCCGTGGTCGCGAATAAGGTGGTCGAGGCGGACCGCCTTGGGATCGTGATCGAAGATGAGGGCTGGACCGAGCTCGGTGTCCTTGTAGTCGCGGCAGCGCAGAATGCCGCTGTGCTCGATGCCTTCAAGGATCTTGAATTCGCGCTGGGCCTGGGTGACCCGCGCCTGACGCTCTTCCGGGCTGGTGGCGCTCGCGAGGTTGTAGATGCGCACGCGACGCTGCACGTCGACGCTGACGTGTTGGGCCACCCACTCCTGATAGCTAGGGCCGTCCACGATCATCTTGATCAACTGGTAGTCGCCGACCTGCCGATGCTTGTTAGACGGACGGATGCCCGCTTCCGTCAATCCGCGCGCAATGGTGTAAACTTGCTGGCTGTCCACCGGCGGATGCTGGCTTGGGCGGACGCCGCGGGAAAGGGCGCCGATGATGCCGTTGTCCTCGATGTCGCCCGGGCGGCCTCGAAGGAACACGCCGGAGCGAGCGTGTCCCTGCAACTTGCAATGGAGCGTCGTGGACGACAGGAACACCAGCGGCTCGATGAACGGCAGCCGGATCTTGGCCTTCATCACCGACCGCTGCCGTCGCAGCAAGCTGGCAAGGCGTTTTGATTTACGGTCCGTGAGCAGCAACGGGTTGTCCACCGAGCGTTCGCGGCCATCGGTAGACCATGTCCACGTATGGGCGTCGCCGGAGACGCTCCCCGGCCGCGATTTGATCTCGATGATGAAAAGTCCGGCGGGCGTCAGCGCCAGTGCGTCGACTTCGTTGACCTTGCCTTCGTCGTCAATGAACTCGAAATTCGTCCAGACGTGCCACGGGTCGCGATCGGGTAATTGTGCGCGGAGCCACTCGAGCGCTTCGCGCTCCCAAGGAAAGCTGGACTCGGCGATGACATGCCATCGGTTGGCGCTCAGGGTCATACGTTGCGCTCCGTCTCGTCCGGAAGATATTCAAAAAGGTCCGCGGTTCCGCACCGGAACAGTTCGCAGAGTTTGCTGATCGCCGGTAATTCGATGCGTGTGGCCGTCTCGTTACAAAGAGACTTCACCGTGCTGCGGTTCAAGCCTGTTATGCGGGCAACGTCGGAAACACGCAGCTTGTCGCGGCCCATCAGGGTCGACAAATGGCAGCGGATCATGGTGGAACACGGAAGACGGAATGCTGCGCAGGATAACATTTTTCTTTGGGAAATACACGGCGAATGCCTTGTCTACCAAGACGATTTAGGCGGCTCCAACCTGCTTCCGATAGGTGCGCTTCGCTGATACGCGACAAATTGGCATTCTGTGGCGCTACGCGACAAATGTGCAGGCACAGCCCGATAACTGCTTATGCCAACGCCTCGTTTGTCCCTAGGCATTCCGGTGGAGAGGCCTCAACGACCTTCATCGTCACCATCCCCAACGAACTTGAGTAGCGAGTCGATGACGACGAAGCCCAAGTGCGGGTAATCGTTGCCGACGGCATGCTCCATGACAGCAATCGTCAACGCTGCTAGAAAGATCGCGCGCTTGCCCGCACCGAAATTCGTGCCTCCGCGGCCGCTAGTCGAGCCACTTTGTTCTTGACGTACGGCAGAAATAGAAAAGCCGACCTGATTGGTCGGCTTTCTCTTTGAAGCATATCTCTAGCGCAAAAACATGGCTCCAGTCTCATGCAGAGCTTCGTGGAATCCTTATTGGTGGAGAGGAGGAGGATCGAACTCCCGACCTTCGCATTGCGAACGCGACGCTCTCCCAGCTGAGCTACCCCCCCAACGTGTGAATAATTCTAGCACAGCCGTTTTCCCTTTTGCGACACCTCCCGGCTCGGGAAAACCTCATCTGGACGGCGCGCCCGCGAGCACCCAGTCGACCACCGAGCGAATGTCCGCATCGCTCATCGATTGATGCGCCGGCATCGGAATCATGCCCCACACGCCGGAGCCGCCGTCCTTCACCTTGCGCGCGAGTTTCGCCGGCGCTTGCGCATCGCCCTTGTATTTCGCGGCGATCTGCTGGAACGACGGCCCGACGAGCTTGCGATCCACCGCGTGACATCCCATGCACGCATTGGCATTGGCGACCTGCTGGCCGCGCGGCGCCTCTGCCGCGTACGCAGCCGGCGCCATCACGCTCGCCAGCGCGCCCAGTATCAGCGCGAAGCTCGCGCGAGTCCCGAGGCGCTTCACGGCGTCGCGTTCGGGTTGCCCGGGTGCACCGACGTCGAATTACTCACCGGTGCAGGAGCCTGCTGTTCGAGCGGCCGCGCGCTCACCGACGAATCGGGGATCGCGCCGACCGTCGGCTCGGCCGCCTCGGTCTGCGACGCGGCCACCGGCGGCGTCGCAGCCGCGGTGGCCGCGGCCGCGGCTTCCTGCGGCTGGATGTACTGGAACACCTTCACGACCTGCACGACGCCCGGCACGCGGCTCGCGACGTCGGCGCCGCGGTTGCCTTCATCCATCGTGACGAGGCCCATCAGATAGACGTTGCCGCGTTCGGCCACTACTTTGAAGTTGTTCGCGGAAATATTCTTCTCGGCGATCAACGCGGTTTTCACGCGCGTCTCGAGGTAGGTGTCGTTGGTGCGCGACGAGAACGAACTCGCCGGCATGATCGCCAGTTCGTTGACGATCGTATTGACGTTGTTCAGACCGCGCACGATGCTCTCGGCGCGCTGCTTCGACGCGTCGCCCGCCACCTCGCCGGTCAGCAGTACGCGCCGGTTGAACACCGCGACGTTGACGTGCGCGCTGTCCGGCAGGTTCTGGCTGATCTGCGACAGCGCCTTCACCTGCAGCTCGCGATCCTCGGTCTGCGCGCCGAGCGTGCGCCGGTCGGTCGCCACGAGCGCGCCGCCGCCCGCCGCGCCCGCGACCGCGAGAAAGCAGCCCTGCAGCGTCGCGGACAGCCCCGCCGCGAACCCAACCACCAGCACGGTTCTCACCAGTGTCTTCTTGACGCGGAATACGCTCATTAACTAGCTCTCCTTCGGAATCAGTCTCAGTCTTCGCCGAGCAACATGGCATCGATGCCGTCGCACAAGCAATGGATGGTCAACAGGTGCACTTCCTGGATACGCGCGGTGCGCTCGGATGGCACGCACACGTGGATATCGGTATCGCTCAATACTTCCTGCGCGCGTCCGCCGCCCTTGCCGGTCAGCGCGACGACGATCATCTCGCGCTCGTGCGCGGCTTCGATCGCGGCGAGCACGTTCGCGGAATTGCCGGACGTGGTGATCGCGAGCAGCACGTCGCCCGGCTGGCCGAGCGCCCAGACCTGCTTCGAATAAATCTGCTCGAACGAATAGTCGTTGGCGATGGCGGTGAGCACCGAGGTGTCGGTGCTGAGCGCGATGGCCGGCAAGCCCGGCCGCTCGCGCTCGAAGCGGCCGATCAGCTCGGCCGCGAAATGTTGCGCGTCGGCGGCCGACCCGCCGTTGCCGCACGCGAGGATGCGATTGCCGTTGGCAAGCGCGGCGAACATCGTGTCGATCGCTGCGGCGATCGGCATCGACAGGGTTTCGAGGGCTTCGAGTTTGACTGCCGCGCTGTCGCGGAAGTGTTGTTGAATGCGTTCGACTGACATCGAGTCTCTATCTTCTACCGCAAATGGACCGCACTGCGCGGCCGTGTTGTGAAGTCATATTGCCGGGTTGCGCACCTCGCGAGCACCGCTTTTCCGGCGCGGCACGCGAGCGTTCGGGCGCAGCACGCGAGCGCAAGTTTATCGCACTCACGCGCGTTGCCCGTGCGGGCCGTCAGACTTCGTCGGCGCGAAACGCATCGCGCAACCAGACGAGCCGGCCGCCGTCGAACGCAACCACGTCGAAACGGCACGCGGGCTGCTCGCGTGAACCGCGGTTTCTCGACACGTTCGTGGCGAGGTAGTGCCGCGCCGCGCGCACGATGCGCTGTTTCTTGTGCCAGCCGATACTGGCCGCCGCGCCGCCGTAGTGACGCTGCGCACGCGCGCGGACTTCGACGAACACCATCGTGCCGTCGCGATCGCTCATCACGAGATCGATCTCGCCGCCCCGGCACGCGACGTTGCACGCGACGAACCTCAAACGCTGGCGCTGCAGGAACTCGCGCGCACGCGCCTCGAAAGCCGCGCCGACCGATTTGGACCCGCGCGGCCCGGAAAAGTTGTGCGATGGGGCCGTGGCGTTTTTTGGCGCCGAGTTTGCTGCAGCGCCTCGCGCCGCGTCCGGTGTTGCGGTCTGCGCCATTGCCGCCGCACCCGGTTCGCGCGACACCGCATGGCACAATGGCGGCCTCGTTCCGTCTGTTTGCGTCTTCCGTCTCATGACTCCTCTCTCCGAACTCGCGCAAGGGCAGCAGTACCCTGCCGCCGCGCTGTATGTGGTGGCCACGCCGATCGGCAACGTCGCCGACATCACGCTGCGCGCGCTGCATGTGCTCGGACTCGCGGATCGCATCGCCGCCGAGGACACGCGCAACACCGGTCAACTGCTCGCGCGCTACGGCATATCGAAGCCGCTCGTCGCCGTGCATCAGCACAACGAGCGCGCGGCGGCGCAGCGCGTGATCGAGCATCTGCGGGCGGGCGAGCGCGTGGCCTACGTGTCCGACGCGGGCACGCCCGGCATCTCGGACCCAGGCGCGAAGCTCGTCGACGCCGTGCGCGAGGCCGGCTTTGCGGTGATCCCGCTTCCCGGCGCAAGCGCGCTCGCCACCGCGTTGAGCGCGGCCGGCGACTGGGTCGCGACGTTCTCGTTCCTCGGCTTCCTGCCGCCGAAGCCGAAGGCGCGCGCAGCGGCGTTGCAGTCGCTCGCGACGCATCCTCATGCGATGGTGTTCTACGAAGCGCCGCACCGGATCGTCGAGACAGTGCAGGCGCTCGCCGACGCGTTCGGCGGCGAGCGCAAACTGCTGATCGCGCGGGAACTGACAAAGTTACATGAAGCGCTGCACCGCGGCACCCTGGCCGAAGCGCCAGCGTGGCTCGCCGCCGATCCCAACCGGCAGCGCGGCGAGTTCGTGGTGGTGGTGGAAGGCGCGGCGCCGCAAGCCGCTGGCGAACACGATCACGACGCGTTGCTCGGCATTCTGCTGGACGAACTGACGGTGAGCAGCGCGGCGAAGGTCGCGGCCGCGCTCACTGGCGCGTCGCGCAACGCACTGTACACGCGCGCGCTGGCGCTGAAGGAAGACAGGCCCGACGCTTGATGCCCGATATCAGCGGGTAAGCTCGATGCCTGACGTGGATGGGAAAAAGAAAAAGGGCCGCCAATGATTGAGGCGGCCCTTCGTTGTTCTGCAGACTGTTTTGAGACAAACGCGCTGGCTTGCGGCAGATGCGCCAGCGATACACCGCACCGACGCTCACATCACGCAAGTCATGCCGGCGCATACCGCGCAGCGGCGCGCGCCGCCTTACGTTACCTGCTCGTTACTTGTTCGCGTCCGACGCCAGCGTCTCGTTCAGCTCGGCGCGCGCTTCCTGCTGCGTCAGCCCCTCGATCTGCACTCGCGCTGTGCCGCTGTGGCGCATATCGAGCGCGGACGCGGCGGCCATCGACAGATCGATCACACGGCCGCGTGCATACGGACCGCGGTCGTTGATCCGCACGACGACGGAGCGCGAATTGGCCGGATTGGTCACGCGCACGTACGAGCCGAGCGGCAGCGTACGGTGCGCGGCCGTCAGCGCGTGCATGTCGTAGCGTTCGCCGTTGGCGGTGCGGCGGCCATGGAAGAAGCGCCCATACCACGACGCGCGTCCCGTCTGACGGAAGTCCGAAACGTCGACGCCATCATCGGTAAGAGGCTTTGCGTCGGCGAGCGGTGTGCTTGGCGCACTCGCGCCGGAAGCCGGTGCGCTGCCAAACGATTTAGGTCCGATGGCGCTCAGTTGCGCGTTTTTTGTACTGCGCGGCGCGTCGTTTGCGGACGTGTCGCTCGCGCCCGGAGGCGTGGCGCAGCCGGCCAGTACAAAAAAGGCAAAAAGAGTCCCCAGACCACGGGTTAGCCGAGTTTTCATAAGACGTGCAATCACGTTGTCGAGTCGCATCACGCAAAAAAACGAGGCGTGTGTTGCCTGCGACTCCGGCGGTAGGGACGACGACGCGCCGCGCAAACGAGCGCAGCATGTCAAAGCCCGGATGCGGCTCACTCAGCCGCTACCGCACGGTTAATTTTCACGTCTGGCGCAACCTGTCCCCGGCAGCCTGACCAGACCCCACATGCCGCCAACTGAACGTGGCAAACACGTTCTTGCGCGCGCAACTCAGCGCGCAGGAACGGCGGCGTAGGCCCCACCCAGCGTCACGGAAGTTAGGTCCGTAGCAGGCGCGCGGCGCCTGGCTGGGCAAGACGTGTGCATCGAACGCATCGATACTGGATGGCCGTCGACAATTCGACAGCCCATACTTGAACGGCGAGCGGCGCTCCCTCCTGACGGAAACGCATCGCCTTGTGGCAGCACAAATTACTGTGCATGGGTGCCATTATACCCAAAAGTTCTTTTCGGGTCCGCGAGCACGGCAAAACCTTGATGAATCTTCACATTTATCGCAAAAATGGACCGGCAAAAGCACGCCACGCGCCCTTGTGCGAAGCGCCTCGCACGTGCGCCGGTGATCGGCAAGAGGCCGGTACAATCAACGTTTTTCCAGTGCGTCGTCCAGCCATGAAAGTCACCCTGATCCCCGTCACGCCGTTCCAGCAGAACTGCTCGCTGCTCGTTTGCGAGGCAACCGGACGCGCGGCCGTCGTCGATCCGGGCGGCGACCTCGAGATCATCCAGCGCGAGATCGCGCGTCAGAACGTGACGGTCGAAAAAGTCTTCCTGACCCACGGCCACATCGATCACTGCGCCGGCGCGAAGACGCTCGCCGCGCACTACGGCGTGCCGATCGAAGGCCCGCATCCCGACGAACGCTTCTGGCTCGACAAACTGCCGGACCAGAGCACGCGCTTCGGCTTTCCGGCCGCCGACGCGTTCGAGCCCGACCGCTGGCTGCAGAACGACGACACCGTGCAGTTCGGCGACGAAACCCTCGAGGTGTACCACTGCCCGGGCCACACGCCGGGGCACGTGGTGTTCTTCAGCCGCGCGCACCGGTTCGCGCTCGTGGGCGACGTGCTGTTCGCCGGCTCGATCGGCCGCACGGATTTTCCGCGCGGCAATCACGCGGACCTGATTCGCTCGATCCGCGAAAAACTCTGGCCGCTCGGCGACGACGTCACGTTCGTGCCGGGCCACGGCCCGACCTCGACGTTCGGCGACGAGCGCCGCACGAACCCCTATGTCGCCGACGGGGTGGGCGCATGAGCAGCGAAATCTACGTCAGCACCGACGTCGAGGCGGACGGCCCGATCCCCGGTCCGCATTCGATGCTGAGCTTCGCCTCGGCCGCCTACACCGAAGACAAGCAGTTGGTCTCGACCTTTTCGGCGAATCTGGAATTGCTCGAAGGCGCGGCGCCGCATCCGGTGCAGGAAGCGTGGTGGAAGACCCAGCCGGAAGCGTGGGCCGCCTGCCGCAAGGATCTGCAGACCCCCGAGGCGGCGCTCGCCGCCTATGTCGACTGGGTCGAGGCGCTGCCGGGCAAGCCGGTATTCGTCGCGATGCCGGCCGGCTTCGACTTCACCTATATGTTCTGGTACATGATGCGCTTCGTCGGCCGCTGCCCGTTCTCGTGGTCGGCGCTCGACATCAAGACGCTCGCGTTCGCGATGACCGGCTTGCCGTACCGCAAGAACATCAAGCCGCGTTTTCCGAAGCACTGGTTCGACGATCATCCGCACACGCACGTCGCGCTCGACGACGCGATCGAACAGGGCGCGCTGTTCTGCAATATGCTCAGGGAATTGCGCGCGAGCCAGCCCGCGCTGTCCGCGGGCGCCAAAGATGATGGGGACGACTCAGGGCAAAACGCCGCTCACGAACCGGCAAATTAGACGATCTCCCTCGCGAGAGCCGTTTTACATTGCGTTTCGTTTTCGCGCCCTCTACCATGCGTTGATACGGCGACGCTAACGGAGGCGCAGTTGACACTCGATACCTTCTCACAAAAGATCCTGCGCCTGCTCCAGCTCGACGCGCGCCGCTCCGTGCAGGAAATCTCCGACCAGGTCGGGCTGTCGAGTACGCCGTGCTGGCGGCGTATCAAGGACATGGAGCAGTCGGGCGTGATCCAGCGCTACACGGCGCTGCTCGATCGCGAGAAGCTCGGCCTGCATGTCTGCGCGCTCGCGCATATCCATCTGACACGTCACACCGAGGGCGGCGTCGAACAGTTCGAGCGCGAAATCGCGACCTGCCCCGAAGTCACCGAGTGCTACAGCACGACCGGCGAATCGGACTACATTCTCAAGATCGTCGCGCCCGACATCAAGGCGTACGACAGCTTTCTGCACGAGCGCATCTTCAAGATTCCCGCCGTCGCGCAGGTGCGCACGAGCGTCGTGCTGCGTGAAATCAAATTCGATACGCAGTTGCCGCTTTGACTTTGAGAGAGTGGCGCGGCGCAGACGCCGCAGAGGGCTCGGGGCTCGGGGCTCGGGGCTCGGGGCTCGGGGCTCGGGGCTCGGGGCTCGGGGCTCGGGGCTCGGGGCTCGGTAGCCTGAATCAGCCGGCGTTGTGAGGTTCCGAGGTTTTTGCCTGATCGGCCGTTGCGCCGGCTTCCAGCTCCACTGCCGAACGGCCTTGCGCGACCGACACGTCCCACTGCAAAAGTACATCCAGTTTGCGCGCGCCGAGGCGGCGCTTGAGCGCCTCCAGATCGACGCGGCCGAGCGATTGCGCCTCGCTTCCCAGCACCCGGGCGGCATCCGCGGCATTCGGGGCACTGGCGGCAGCGGATAACGCCGCAGGCAAGATCACCTCCACATCGAGCCCCGTGCTCAGGTAGTGAAGATTCACCGCCGCGGCCTGCAAGCCACCGGCCGCCAGCGCCGCGTTGACCTCGGCGACCACCTTCTCCCGCGTCGGCAGATCGACAGGCGGGCGCGCAAGCGCATCGTTTTCCGGATCGACATGAATCAGCGCATCGAGCACGCGGGTGTCGCCCAGCACACGCAGGCGCGCCGACTCCGCGATGTAATGCCCTTCCGATACCGAAATCAGCGGATCGACCAGAATGTGCGCGTCCACAAGCGCAAAGTCGCCCATCTTGCGCGTACGCATCTCATGCACGTCACGCACGCCGGGCGTGGCGAGCAGCAGCGCGCGCACGTCCGCAGTGGCGGTCTCGTCGAGTGCGCGATCGGACAGGTCCTGAAGCGCGTCCCAGCCGAAGGTCCAACCCATGCGCGCAACCATGAAGCCGACGATCGCCGCCGCGATCGGATCGAGCAGCCGCACGCCGGCGAGGCTGCCGACCACGCCGATCCCCACCACCAGCGACGACGCCGCGTCCGAGCGCGCATGCCAGGCATTTGCGATCAGCATTGCCGAGCGCACCCGGGTCGCCTCGCGCAGCATGTAGCGAAACAGCGCCTCCTTGGAGACCAGTACCAGCGCCACGACGGCGAGCGCGCTCATCCGCACCGCAGGAATGTTTGCCAGATTGGCGAGCCGCGTGCCGGCGCCCCATAACATGCCGACGCCGACCGAAATCAGCAGCGCGCCTAAAAATAATGAAGCCACCGTTTCATAGCGGCTATGCCCGTAATTGTGATCCGCGTCGGGCTGGGCGCCGCTGTGCCGATTGGCGAGCAGCACGACAAAATCGGAAATCAGATCGGCGAGAGTATGGATGCCGTCGGCAATGAGCGCCTGCGAGTGCGCCACCGATCCGATCGCGATTTGCAGCATCATCAATACTGTATTGAGCGCAATACTCGTAAAAGTACTTTTGCGCGCAACGCGTTGTTTCTCGGTGGATTGGGTGACGACAGCGGGCGGCATGCTGAAAACGGGGAAAGTTCAATGTCGTTATTGTACCCACCACCAATCGAAATACGCCCTGGTCCGTCAAAAAAATCCTTTTGAATCAGTCGCTTATCTAAACGAAAAGCATTCGCGTTCCAGTTATCTGAAGCACCTGCGACAAAAAGCGGCATCCCAAATAGAAAAAGCCGCGCCCTGTACGGTGCGCGGCTTTCTGAGATTGCGCAGCGCGCTATAGGCGCTGCTCATTTCCGGTATTCGTATTACTTGCGGGCCGGAAGGATCACTCCCCCGGCGCCCAGCATTATTTCTCAATCAGGAATTTTTCACGATCGAGACCTGCAATCCAGCGCGGCGGCTTGCCACGGCCGGACCACGTGCTGCCGCTTTCCGGGTCGCGATATTTCGGTGCGACCCCTGCGCGCGGGCGATTGGCGGCTTTAACACCCTTCGCCGCACGGCTACCGCCGAGTTCGCTCAACGAAATACCGTAATCGGCCATTTTTTGCTTGATTTCATTCAAGACTTCCGCGTATTCGCGCGACTTCGCTTCTTCGATCTGCTTTTCGAGTTTCTCGCGTTGCGCGAGTAGTTCCTTGTATGAAGACATAGCTTCCCTTGTCGTATGGATAAATGACTGCCAGTCTTATGCCGGCTTGCCCTTTGAAGGTTTCACGCCTCGGAATTTGTGGCGAGATTAACACAAAATAGAAAGACTGCAAAAGCGCCAACAAAAATTTAATTTAAATTCGTTTCAAAAAGTTTCCGAGCCGCACTGCGGCCGAGCGGCTTCCTTTCAATTACCTGATTTCGCATGTTGCTGAAAAAAATCCCATTGCAATGCATATTTATGAGATTAACTGGCAGCAAATGATATTTGCGATGCTGATTTCGCAGCAACATTTCATATCATGAGAGCTTTATCGAGATAAGCGCGCATTTTTAAGACAAAGCCGAAGACAAAAGCAGCGCTTCGGGACTGACGTCTATGTGTTTCCCGAAAAACAATAATGTTTAATCGGCATGCCGCTGGATGCAAACTTCGAGCGCCGCGTGCAACGTTTCGGTGTCGGACCGGGCATCGTCGAACGCGAAGCGGCGGCGAATGCCGTCGCGTTTCAGATCGGCGCCATAGCGATCGATGCCGAGCAATTGCGCGCCTCCCGCGCTGCCCATCCGGCGGCCGAATTCCTCGATCAGCGCATTTTCTTCGGCCGCGGCAAGCGGCGGCAACGGATCGAGCTCGGCGCCATCGAGCCAGCCCATCGCGCCGAAACCGCCGATATAGCGCAGGCGCTCGAGTTTCATCGTCCAGAACGAGAAATCGCCGAGCATGAGATAACGCTCCGCGTCCGGGTGATAGCGCAGATAACGCCGCACGTCTTCAGGGCTCGGGTCGAGCGGCTCGAACGTGCCCAGCAGCGTGACGCGCTGGCCGCTGAGTACGTCGCCGTCGGGCGCGTCCACCGCCAGAAATCCGGCGCGTGGATCGGCGTGCAGGTTGTGGGTATGCTCGGCGAGCCGGCTGACGAGGATCGTCGGACGATGCCGCGCGTCCGGCGCGAACGGCAGCACCGATGGATAAGGAAAGCCCTCGGGCTGGCGCGCGTGCCGACGGCGGTCGTGTGCAGCAGATGCAGCGGAGCGTGAGCGGGAATGTTCAAGCGAACGTACCTCGGTGAATGAGCCACGAGCGGCAAACGAAGATGGAGGAACAGGGTGCGTTCCGCCCGCTCAATCGTACGTGTCCGGCCTTGGGCTTCCAAGCATAAGACAGCATGCTTCGATAGAATCGGAAGTCCGCTTTCAATGCGCTTTCTCGCGCGCCCTCCGTTTCGAGACCTCCGTGCCCGATCAACCCGCCTCCGAATTCGCCGCCCTGCCCGCTGCTCATCGCGATCTGTCCGTCACCGCGCGGCAACGGGCGCGCATCGCCACGATGGCGCTGTTTTTTATCGCCGGCATGATGTACGCGTCCTGGGGGGTGCATGTGCCGACCGTGCGCGACCGCTTTCATCTGAATGCGGCGATGCTGTCGTTCGCGCTGCTGGCGGTCGCCGGCGGCTCGATCGGCGCGATGGCCGCCAACGCATCGTGGATCGCGCGGGTCGGCACACGCCGCGCGTGCCTTGCGGGCGGCCTCGTGATGGCCGCGTGCGCGGCGCTGATTCTGATCGTGCCGGCGTACTGGCTTTTGCTGATCGTGCTCGCCCTCTTCGGCGCGGGCATGGCCACGCTCGACGTGGCGATGAACGCCGAGGCGAGCGCCGTCGAAAAAGCGCTCGGCAAGCCGATCATGTCGTCGCTGCACGGCATGTTCAGCCTAGGCGGGATGTTCGGCGCGGCGGTCGGCGGGGCGTTGCTGTCGCGCGGCATGGCGCCGGCCCTGCATCTCGTGCTCGCCGCGGCGGTCAGCGCGCTCGTGCTCGCGCTGGCGTGCCCCTCGGTGCTGCCGCACGTGCCGCACGCCGAGCACCCCGACTCCGCCACACCGCGCGCGAGCCGCTGGCGCTCGCCGGCGCTGTGGGCGCTCGGTGCGATGGCGCTGGTCGCGCTGATCGCCGAAGGCGCGATGTACGACTGGGCCACCGTTTATATGCGCGACGTCGTGCTTGCCACGCCCGCGCTCGCGAGTGCCGCCTACGCGGCATTCTCGGGCGGCATGGCGGCAGCGCGTTTCGCCGGCGACGCGGTGCGCGCCCGCTTCGGCGCGCCGCAACTCGTGATGATGAGCGCGGCGCTCGCCTGCGCGGGCATGGTCGACGCGCTGGTGCTGCCCAATCCGGTCGCCGCGCTCGCCGGATTCGCGCTGATCGGCCTCGGCCTCGCGAACATGATGCCGGTGCTGTTCGCGGCGGCGGCGAGCGTCAAGGGCATCCACGCGGCGGAAGGGCTCGCGCATGTCGCGGGACTCGCGTATTTCGGCTTGCTGCTCGGGCCGGTCATCATCGGCGCGGTGACGCAGATCACCAATCTCACGATAGGCCTGTCGGTTGTCGCCGTGTGCGCCGCGTCGATCGCGCTGGTCGGCCCGAAGGTGCTGCGGCGTTTGAAGATTTGAGGTTTGAGCGCGCCAGCACTACGCCGGCGCGTCCAGCGTCATACACAACACTACCCAACCCTTGCGCCCCAAATAGAAAAAGGCACGCGCGCCTCGCAGCGCACGTGCCCTTTTCGGCAGCGAATCGAAGAGCGGCGCAACGCCGTCTTCGATCACGCGGATTACATCTTCACGACGTCGAGCAGCGTCTTCTTGCCCTGCTTGTAGCTGTACAGCGAGATCACGCCGTGCTGCAGGTCGCCCTTCGAATCGAACGTGGTTTCGCCGATCACGCCCTTGTAGTCGGTCGACGGCATCGCCGCGAGAATCTTCGCCGGATCGGTCGAGTTCGCACGCTTCATCGCGTCGACGATGATGTACACCGCGTCATACGTGAACGGCGCGTAGATCTGGATCGGCTGGCCGAAGCGCTTCTCGTACTTCGTTTCGAACGCCTTGCCGCCCGCCATCTTCTCGAGCGCCATGCCGGCTTCCGAGCAGACGATGTTGTCGGTGGCGTCGCCGGCCAGGTCGGACAGCTTGTCGGTACACACACCGTCGCCTGCCAGCACCTTCGCGCGCAGGCCGAGCTGCTTGGCCTGTTTCGCGAACGGGCCGCCGGTGGCGTCCATGCCGCCGTACATGATCGCGTCCGGGTTTTCGCCCTTGATCTTCGTCAGAATCGCGCGGAAGTCGACGGCCTTGTCGTTGGTCGCGTCATGCGACACCACGTTCATGCCGAGCGACTTGGCGGTCTTCTCGAATTCGTTCGCGAGACCCTGGCCATAAGCGGTGGAGTCGTCGACAATCGCGACGCTCTTCAGCTTCATGTCCTTCGCGGCGTAGTTGGCGAGTGCCGGACCTTGTTGCGCATCGGTCGCAACGACGCGGTACGTCGTCTTGAAGCCTTGTTGCGTGTAAGCCGGATTCGTTGCCGACGGCGAGATCTGCACGATGCCCGCATCGCTGTAGATCTTCGAAGCCGGGATCGAGGTGCCCGAGTTCAGGTGGCCGACCACGGCGACGACCTTGTCGTCGACGAGCTTCTGCGCAACCTGCGTGGCGGTGCGGGGGTCGGCCGCGTCGTCCTGCGCGTCGAGTTGCAGCGTGATCTTCTGGCCGCCGATCGTGAGGCCCTTCGCGTTGATTTCCTCGACGGCGAGGCGCGCGCCGTTTTCGTTGTCCTTACCCAGGTGAGCGATACCGCCAGTCAACGGCGCGACGTGACCGATCTTGACGACCGTGTCGGCCACAGCCGATGTTGCCAACGTCGCGAACAGCATCGCACCAGCGGCGATCGGCAACAGCTTTTGAATTTTGATGTTCATGTAAGTCTCCAGTTTCGGTCAAAACAACGTAATCGCCCTGTGCCCCGCTTCCCAAACACGTGTCGCTCAATCCCGTGGACGACCACGCCGGTTGCATCGTTCATGCACTTGGCCAGTACGTCTACCGGACTGTTTGTGACAGTTGGCAAACCGTACTTGCGCGCAAGTGTAGGTCATCAAATTAATTTGTGGGATTTTTTTGAGAAAGTGGGAAGAACACTAATAGCGTGTGTCCCAGGCGAGCCGCTTCCAGCTTGGGGAATAGGCCGGAAAGCACCAGCCCATGCGGGTTTCCGCTAATTGAGAGTTTTCTTTGCGCGCGCGAATCGACGCTTTTTCCGGCCTGAATGAAAAGTAATTCGAAGGTTTTTTCAACTAAATAATGAGGCGCACCGAACATGGTTGCGAGCGCGCCGGCAATTCGGAAATCAGCAACACATCAGCGTGTGAATGCGGCGACCCGCTCGGCGGCCGCCAGCCACTCCTGCTCGAGTTGCGCCATCAGTTCGGCGGCGCCGAGACCTTCGGCGCGCGAGCGTCCGAGCGGCGCGCCCTGCCCCGCCCAGAGCGACAGATAATCGCCGTTCTGCGCGCGGCCCGCGTTTTGCCGCAACTCCTGCGTCAAGGCGTTTTGCACCGGATACGGCGCGATGTTGTCCGCCGTTTCGCTCAGGCGCTGCATCAACGGATTGCGGATGCCGCGCGCATGGCGGCCGGTAATCGCGCGCGTCACCGTGGTCGACGTGTCCGACATGCCGCGTACACGGGTTTTCCATACCTCGGGGATCGCGCTTTCGCGGCAGGTGAGAAACGCGGTGCCCATCATCGCGGCCTGCGCGCCGAGCGCGAGCGCGGCGACGATGCCGCGGCCGTCCATGATGCCGCCGGCGGCCAGCACCGGCAGTCCGGTCGCGTCGGCGAGTTGCGGCACGAGCACCATCGTGTCGACGAGCGCATCCTCGAACGGGCCGATGAACGTGCCGCGATGCGCGCCCGCCGCCGCGCCTTGCGCGGCGATCGCATCGGCGCCGGCATCGCGCCACGCGAGACCTTCGGCGACATGCGTCGCAGTCCCAATCACATACTGGCCGTTTGCGTGCAGACGCTCGACGTCGGCGGCAGGTAGCAGTCCGAACGTAAAGCCGGCCACCGGCACGCGCAATTCGATCAGCGTCTCCAGTTGCGCGCGGAAGTCCGGCGCATAGCGTTCGAGCGCGCGCCCCGGCGGTAGGCCGAGATCGGCGCGCAGCGGATCGATCGCGTCGAGCGCGCGGCGCACGGTGGCGTCGTCCGGTGAAGCCGGATCGAGTACGAACAGATTCACGCCGAACGGGCGATCGGTCAGTGCGCGAATCGCCGCGACTTCGCTCGCGATCTTTTCCGGCGTGAGCGCAGCGCCCGCCAGAAAGCCGAGCCCGCCCGCATTCGACACCGCCGCCACCATCGCCGGCGTGGTCGCGCCGCCCGCCATCGGCGCCTGCACCACGGGCACGCGCATCTGAAAACGCTGCGCGAATGGCGTCACAAAATTGCCTTCATTCATGATCGATTTCCTTTTCCGGCGATGCGCCGGTGGTATCTCTGCCGCTACTTTCTGCAAGCATGCGCGCGGCGTGCTTACCACGTACTTGCTGCGTGCTTTCCGCGTGCTTGCCACGTATCCGCCGCGCGTTTTGACACGCGCGAGCCATCAGCTCCGACTGTACCCACGCGCGCCTCGCCAGATAAATGAATTATCGAGAATGTTTCAATCGCCTTACGAGAATCGTGCTGCGCGAGGCAAACCGAGAGGCCCCGGCCAGCCTCGCTGCGCGGCGTTTCTTTTGATGGCAAACTAACCGCCCGCTCCAGGCCGTCCAGCCTTTGGCGTTTCGATTACCCCGACCTCGCGCGGCACTCGCGCGAGTCAATGGAGAACAGCATGAGCACGACTTCCCGATGGATCGACATCCCCGCCGGCAACGACAGTTTCGGCGGCTACCTGGCGCTGCCCCAAGGCGGCAAGGGACCGGCCGTCATCATCATTCAGGAAATCTTCGGCGTGAACAGCCATATCCGCTCGGTCGCGGATCAGTACGCTCAGGACGGCTATGTCGCGCTCGCCCCGGACGTGTTCTGGCGCGTGCAGCCGCGCGTCGAATTGACGTATGAAGGCAAGGATCGCGAGAAGGGCATCGAACTGATGCAGAAGATGAAGCTCGACGACGCGGTCGCCGACATCGGCGCCGCCGCTGCCGCTTTGCGCGCCATGCCGGAGGTGACCGGCAAGATCGCAGCAATCGGCTACTGCTTCGGCGGCCGGCTGGCGTATCTGGCCGCCGCGGCAGGCTCGCTCGACGTGGCGATCGCCTACTACGGCGGCGGCATCCACATGCATCTCGACAAGGCCGCGAACGTCAAGGTGCCGATTCAGTTCCACTACGGCGAGCTCGACGCGCATATTCCTGCATCGGACATCGGCCAGATTCAGGAGCGCTTC
This sequence comes from Paraburkholderia susongensis, assembly GCF_900177725.1. Taxonomy (GTDB): domain Bacteria; phylum Pseudomonadota; class Gammaproteobacteria; order Burkholderiales; family Burkholderiaceae; genus Paraburkholderia; species Paraburkholderia susongensis. Next base: position 337,087 of record NZ_FXAT01000003.1, read on the forward strand.
GCGGGTCGCGGCGACGTTCAGTTCAACATCTACCCGAACGCCGATCACGGCTTCAACTGCTCGGAGCGCGCGTCGTACAACCAGCACGCGTCGGCGCTCGCGCATGGCCGCACGCTGACGTTCCTCGGCGAGCACATGTGAATTGATATGAGTGTGGATGGGCGAGCGTGAGCCGATGTCACTCGCGGCGTTGAGCCGCGCTTGCCGATCCGCGGCAGCATCCATTCGTACCCGCTGCGCCGCTCATACGGTTGGCCTGACGCATCTGAAGTGCGCTTTCGAATCGATGTGAAAGTCGATGTGAAGCACGTTCGGCGCGTAACTCGGGTACTCTCCGAAAGACGGTGTGTCGGCGACACGCCGTCTTTTTTCATGCGTGACGATCGAGCAGGCAACGGGACGCCCAGCAGAACGGTTCATCGCGCGCACAGGCAGCCGGCCATACTCGCCGCAGTCGACGCAATCACCGCACTCGCCGCAGAACTCAAACCGACAACGAGGCTCCATCCGCCGTGCACTCAGACTATCTTGCTCATGACGCCATCGGCCTCGCCGAACTCGTGCGCACGCGTCAGGTCAGCGCGCGCGAATTGATCGACGTCGCGATCTCGCGCACCGAAGCCGTCAATCCCGCGATCAATGCGGTCGTTCTGAAGGACTACGATGCAGCACGCCAGCGCGCCTCACGCGAGGACGCCAGGCGCGATGACGATGCGAACGGCACCCATGCCGCCAACGGCAGCAACGGCGCGGACACCGCGAGCGCGGCACTGGCTGGCGTGCCGTTCCTGATCAAGGATCTTGGCGCGCCGGTCGCCGGACTGCGCATGGCAATGGGCAGCCGTCACTACCGCCACTTCATTCCCGCACAGGACGCGCCGGTCGTCACGCTCGCGAAAGCGGCGGGCCTGAACATCTTCGCGAAGACCAGCACCTCCGAGCTGGGTCAGATGCCTTATACGGAGCCCGAACTATTCGGCGCGTGCCGTAATCCGTGGAATCTCGATCACACGCCGGGCGGTTCGAGCGGCGGCGCAGCGGCAGCAGTCGCGGCGGGCATCGTGCCGCTCGCGCATGCGTCGGACGGCGGCGGCTCGATCCGCATTCCGGCTTCGTGCTGCGGACTGTTCGGCCTCAAGCCGTCGCGCGGACGCGTGCCGCGCGCAGCGCCACCAGCCGCCGGTGAACTCGGCGCCGATCTCGCGGTATCGCGCAGCGTGCGCGACAGCGCGCTGCTGCTCGATCTGCTGTCGGGCAACGCGGAGCGGCCCACCGGTGCGCCCGGCACGTTTCTCAGTGCGGCGCGCGAGCCGTGCAAGCCGCTCAACATCGCCTACGTGACCGAGTCGATGCTTGCGCCGTCGCTCTCCGCCGATGCGCGCGCCGCACTCGAAGACGCCGCGCAACTCGCGAGTTCGCTCGGCCATCGTCTCGAACCGGTCTCGCTCGGCATCGATTTCGCAGCGGTCCGTCATGCGTTTCTCACGCTGTGGTCGGTGGTCGCCGAAGACCTCGTGCTGAACGCGGAACGCATCACCGGTCACAAGCCAGTGCGCAGTGAATTCGAAATTTCGACGTGGGCGATCGCGCACATTGGCCGCAAGCTCGGCGAGCAAGGCTTGCCAGCCGCGCTCGAAGAACAGCGCCGCATCACGGAGCGCCTCACGGATCTGCTGAACCGTTACGACGTGCTGCTGTGCGCGACGCTGGCCGCTGCGCCGATCAAGATCGGCGAGATGCGGCCCACCCCGGTCGAGCGCGCGCAGATGCGCGCGGTCACCGCGATGCCGCTCGAACGGCTGATGAAAATGCTGCTGCTCGAAGCGTCGAATAAGGCATTCGCGTGGGCGGGATGCACGGAGCTATTCAACCTGAGCGGGCAGCCGGCGATGTCGGTACCGCTCTACTGGAACGCGCGCGGACTGCCGATCGGCGTGCAATTCGCCGCGCGCACCGGCGGCGAAGCGACGCTGCTGCGGCTCGCCGCGCAACTGGAAGCGGCGCGGCCGTGGTTCGACAAGCGGCCGCCGTTGATGAACGCGCGGCGTTAGGGTCTGTTTGCATATGGAACGCACGTGCGTTGCCGCGAGAAGGGCCGCCCGCAAGGACTGTGACGCGGCGAATACTCACGCCGCCTTGCGCTGCGCATCGAGATCGACGTGACGCTGGCCCGGAATGCAGGCCACCGCGACGATCGACAGCGCGAGCCCCGCCATCACGTACCAGGTCGGCGCAAGCGGCGAACCGGTCGTGCTGATGAGCCAGGTCACGGCGAACGGGCCGAAGCCGCCGAACACCATCACCGCGACGTTGTAGGCGAGCGCAAGACCGATCGAGCGCACGTTGGCCGGAAACAGTTCGGCGATCAGCGCGCCGAACGGCCCGTAGTAGCCAGAAAGCGTGATCGACAGAAGCGCCTGCACGAGAATCAGCTTCGACACGCTCGGCTCACTCGCGAGCCACGCGAAGAGCGGATAGACGAGCACGAACGTGAGCGTCAGCGACCATAGGGACAAGCCCTTGCGCCCGATCCTGTCGGACCACGCGCCGGTTAGCGGCGAAAGCACCATCAACAGCAGATTGCCGACGATCACCGCATAGAACGACTGCGCATAAGGCAGCTTCAGCTCCCTCACTGCGAACGTCGGCAGATAGTTGATCAGCACGTAGATCGTCACGGTGAGCGCGATCACCGAGCCGAGTCCGCACAACACGCTGCGGCTATGGCTCGTGAACACCTCGCGCAGTGTGGCGCGCGGCGCATTTTTTCGCGCGAGCAGAAAGACTTCGGAATCGGTGAGACGACGGCGAATATAAAAGCCGATCGGCCCGATGATCAGACCGAGAATGAACGGCACACGCCAGCCCCAGGACTTGAGCGCCTCGGGCGACAGGCCGCGCGTAATCGACGCGCCCACCAGTGCGCCGAGCAGCAGCGCCGCCGCCTGGCTCGCCATCTGCCAGCTGCCATAGAAGCCGCGCTTCGAGAACGGCGCCGCTTCGATCAGCAAGGCCGTCGCACTGCCGAATTCGCCGCCGGCGGAAAAACCCTGTAACAGACGCCCGAGCACGATCATCAACGGTGCGGCAATGCCGATCGCCGAATACGGCGGTGCAATCGCAAGCAGCAGAATGCCGAGCGTCATCAGCGCAATCACGAGCGACAACGCCGCCTTGCGCCCGGCGCGATCCGCGTAGAGGCCGAGCACGATGCCGCCGACCGGCCGCATCACGAAGGCGACGCCGAAGGTGGCGGTGGTGAGGAGTATCGATGAATACCCGTTACTGGCCGGGAAGAACAACTGGGCGATCACCACGGTCAGGAATCCGAACACGGTGAAGTCGTACCATTCGAGCGCATTGCCGATCACGGCCGCGACGACTGCGCGCGTATTGAGGCTCCTCGACGCGGGTGCCATGCGAAATCTCCAGCTCGCGAAAACGTCATCTCAAGCCTCGAGAAAGCGTCTGCCGCGCACTGCGGAACATGTCCGATTGCCCACAGCCGGGAGGTACGCCGCAATGTTGCGGTGCACCTCACCGGAGCCTGTAAGCACTTCGAACCCGGTCTTTGTCAGGCCTTCTTGTTATATGCGCTGCACCAACCCTTGGCCGAGACCTGCTTGCCCGGGAACATCGGGCAGCCGCCGAAGGCGTCGCCCGCTTTGCCCTGGAAGAAGCTGCAGTTGCCGCAGTCCTGGCCCGGCGCGAATTTGGCGAACTTCGCCTTGTCGACGGTACTCGCGTCCGCCCGGTAGCCGAGCGCCTGCGCGGTCGGATCGGTTTCAGCGACTTTCGGCGCATCGGCGAACGCCTGGCGCGACAGCGCGAACGTCGAGGCCACACCAATACTGGTAATCAGAAACGTACGACGGGAAGATCTCATGGGGACTCACTCCATTTATATTGAACTGACGCCGTTCTGATGACGACGGTCCCCAAGCATAGCAATGAAGCCGCCGCGCGTGACGGTCCAAATGATAGAGATAAGCGGATCGGTAGGGAGACGGGGCACAACAGGGCACGACGGGGCGCGACGAAAGGCGCCGCGCCTCGCGCATTCGCGTGCATTTACGTACATCAGGCGTGTCGTGCGTATCAAGCGCGCCCGGCCAGTTCGCAAACCCGCTGCGCAATCGCGAGCGACGCGGTCAAGCCCGGCGACTCGATGCCGAACAGATTGACGAGCCCGCGCACGCCATGCGCCGCCGGCCCCTGAATCACGAAATCCGCGGCGGGCTCGCCGGGACCGGACAGCTTCGGGCGAATGCCCGCATAGGCGGGCTGCAATGCGTCGTCGGGCAACGCGGGCCAGTACGCGCGAATCGCGGCGTAAAACGATTCCGCGCGGCGCGGATCGACGTCGTAATTGATCGTGTCGACCCATTCGACATCGGGGCCGAAGCGCGCCTGGCCGCCGAGGTCGATCGTCAGATGCACGCCGAGGCCGGCCTCGTTCGGCATCGGATAGATCAGGCGGCTGAACGGCGCGCGCCCCGAGATGCCGAAGTAGTTGCCGCGCGCGAAATAGAGCGGCGGCACGTGACGCGCATCGAGCCCGCGAATCTTGCGCGCGAGCGCGTTCGCATGGAGGCCCGCGCTGTTTATCACGCACGCGGCGCTGATCGTGGTCGGCGCACCGCCGCCCACCGAGATGACGAAGCGCCCGTTGCGCGCCTCGATCGCCTCGACCGGCGCATGAAACGCGCACATCGTGCCATCGCGCTCGGCATCGCCTTGCAGCGCGAGCATGAACTGATGACTATCGACGATCCCCGTCTGCGGCGAGAACACCGCCGCCACGCATTCGAGCGCTGGTTCGAGCGCCTGCGCCTGATCGCTGGTGATACGCATCAGATCGAGCACGCCGTTATCGCGCCCTTTCGCCATGATGCTTTCGAGCTGCGGAATCTGGTTGCGCGAGGTGGCGACGAGCAGCTTGCCGCAGCGCGAATGCGGCACGTTGTGCTCGGCGCAATAGTCATAAAGCATTTCGCGGCCGTGCACGCACAGCGCGGCCTTCAGCGAGCCGCGCGGATAGTAGATGCCCGCGTGAATCACTTCGCTATTGCGCGAGCTGGTGCCCACGCCGATCGCCTCGGCGGCTTCCAGCACGATCACCTCGCGCCCGCGCGCCGCCAGCGCGCGCGCCGTCGCGAGGCCGACCACGCCGGCGCCGATCACTACACATTCGATCTGATCCATATCCTTTGACGCGGCCTGCTGCGCCGCGCACTGCCTCATTCAGCCGATGGAGAGGAAGACAGGATGCCGCGCCTGCGTGCCGCGGTCCGCTCGCTGTCGAACACCGCTGTCAAACACATTGGCCTGCATCTGTCCGCTCGCGTCCTTCTATAACCGTCATTAAAATTGTACGACGCGGTACAGACAGAAATGCCCGCAGGTCGTAGAGCTGCGGGCATTTCTGTCTCGAGCGCACGCAAGATGCGGCGGCCCGACTGCTTCAGTGTATGCCGTCGAAGAGCGCAGTGCCGACTTCTTCGCACCGCAAGCCGGTGCGCCGCCGGGCTCGCCGAAGCCGCTCACGCGGGTCGGCCAGCCGGCCTGCGCACGGGCCCGGCATCCGGCCAGCCCGCCACGTACCATCCGATACGCATCGAGTGCGCCTCAAAAATAGCAATAATTGCCGCAACATTGATCTTATTCCAGGTACGAATTCCCGCCCCAAGTCCCACAAACTGCCAAGAAAGGTGGTTTTCTGTCGAAAAATGGGCAAAAAACCTCAAAAACCGATCGGTTTTCGCCGGTTTCCGTAATCGAGGCGGATATCGGCGGATTCGATCTCGTTGCGGCCGGCGATCCGCGCCGCGCCGAAGCCGTTCAGAATCGCGCGGCGCATTTCGCGCGGCGAAGCGCGCTTGAGCGCGTCGAGCGCCGGGTCGCCGAGCGTTTCCGGGAAGCGCAGCCCCCAGTTGTGCGCCGAGCGGATCTCGTCGTAGATCGATTGCGCGATGCGCCGCGCGCCGTCGTGGTCCGGCGGCGGAATCTCGTACACGTTCATGCGGTTCAGGATCGGCTCGGGAATCGCGCGCTCGTCGTTGGCGGTCGCGATCCAGATCACGTTGCCCGCGTTGATCGGAATCTCGGCGAACTCGTCGATGAAGCTCTGCGCGGTATCGTGCTCGAGCAGCGCATAGAGCGCGCCGAGCGGGTCGTACTGCGAATCGCCGGTGGCCTTGTCGATTTCGTCGACGGCAATCACCGGATTCGCATAGCTGCCGTTGACGAGCGCATCGAACACCTTGCCCGGCTTCGCGTTCTTCCATTGCGACGACGCGCCCGACAAAATCCAGCCGGCCGTCAGCGAACTCATCGCGACGTACTGATAGGCGGTGCCGAGCAGACGCGCGAGCTGCTTCGCGAAATGCGTCTTGCCGATGCCGGGGTCGCCGAGCAGCAGAATCGGCATCAGCTCGAGCCGGTCTTCGGTTTCGAGGCACAACGCGACCTGCTTGCGGATGTCGTCGAGCGGTGCGGAAAAATTGGGCAGCGCGTCGATCAGATCGTCGATCGACGGCATCCGGTTCGGCTTCACGCAGAAACGCAGATTGCCGGTTTTCAGCATCTTCTCGTAGGTCACGCGCAGCGCCTCGTTCGCGCTGTCGCCAAGGCCGTTCAGCGCGGTTTCGACCTGATCGAGGTCGTACACCCGGCTGAAGGAGGCCACGGCGATTTCCTGTTTGACCATTGCTGTCGTCATCGCTCACCCCGTTTGGCTGGTCCCGCTGCGGCGGCGCCTCGTGGGCGCCGGTTCAGGTCCAGTGTAGCGACGACTTGATCGCGTGCAAGCCAGCAGTCGTGCGGCTCTGCTGCTAACAGCCGCGTGTTTTTGGCGCCTGTTTTGGGCATCTGTTTCCAGAGCCCGTTTCCGGCGACGCCCCGAAGGGGCTCCCTTGGGAAACACCCCGAAGGAAGTGCCCTTGGGGCATTCCCATCCTTATCCGGAATGGATTGTTGCTGAACCGGAGCGCCGTTGGGCCTGTCAGAAACCGGTGCGGCCATCCGGGGTAAGATGGCTTTCTGCCTACTTGGTAACTTACCCGGCAACTGCACGAACCGACGCCGTGACCGGAGATTCCTTCCATGTGGAAAACCAGTATCGCCGCCATGCTGCTTGGCGCTTCGTTGCTCGCACACGCGCAACAACGGCCGGCGCAGCAGGTCGTGCAATGGCAGTTGCAGGTCATGCAGGACGGTCAGCAGATCGACTCGTTCGAGGGCACCACCACCGTCGGCCAGGCGCGCACGGACACGCATCACCGGGTCGTGCAGCATAACGTCGGCTGCAAGGATCAACCGGCCGGCAGCATCGACCTGTCGCGCACGCTAACCGTCTCGCCGTTGCGCGTGGACCCGGAAGGCGTGATGCTGTCGATCGAGACGCAGGAAACGCTCGAAGACGCCACCGCCCAGCGCACCGACATCGGCTGCAAGCTGCCGCCGCAGCCGCGCCAGGTGAGCGCGAGCCATCCGGGCCTCGTCGTGCCGCCGGATCAGTGGGCGAGCTGGACGATCATCGAGCGCAACCCGAACCTGGTTTATCGCGTGCATGCGAGCGCCGTGAACGGCAACGGCGGTGCGAACGGCAATGCGGCCAGTGCGGCGAACGGCAATGCGAGCGGCAACGCAGCCAGTGCGGCGCACGGCAATACGAACGGCAACGCGGCCGGCAACTCGAACTGACATGAACAGCGGACCCGAGCACCACGCTTTACCAAAGCCTTCAAACAGAACACGTGGATAACGCGGCATGCGAAACCCAGAAGAATTGATCCGCGAGAGCCTCGCGCCGAACGATTTCGTCGCGGTGAGCTGGAACCTGCACAAGGGCCGCACGCCACTCGGCTTTCAGGCCTGGCAAGCCATGCAGCGATGGGTGCAATCGACCCACGCGGATGCCTACTTCCTCCAGGAAGCGATGGCGCGGCGCATGCCGTCGCCAATGCTCGCGAGCAGCTTCGGCGCACCGATGGAGGATCCGCTGTCAGACGTCTGGCACTGCCAGGCGACCGAAATCGCCCGCTCGCTCGAACTCGAAGTCGCGCTCGGGCCGAACGTGTTCAAGCCGTCATGGCGGCACGGCAACGCGATTCTGTCGCCGCATCCGCTCGATCTCGGCGGGCGCTGGGACATCTCCGCGCACCGCTTCGAAAAGCGCGGCCTGCTGGTCGCGCGCGCCACGTTCGGCGGACACCTCGTCACGCTGCTGTGCGCCCACCTTGCACTGACGCGCCCGGCACGCCTGCGGCAGATGAACTGGATCGCGCACTGGATCGCGAAGGAAGCGCCCGCTGGCCCGCTCGTGCTGGCCGGCGATTTCAACGACTGGCGCAACGACTCGGTGCCGCTGTTCCGCGAGCATGGTCTGCAGGAAGTGGCGACGCTGCTCGGCGAACCGGCTCGCACGTTCCCGGCGTTCTCGCCGGCGCTCTCGCTCGACAAGATGTTCGTGCGCGGCATGCAGCCGGTCGAATGGATCCAGCCGACGCAGGAAACCGCGTGGCTGTCGGATCACCTGCCCTATATGGCGCGCTTGCGGCTCGAGTAGACGCCATCACTCCCGATGCGGCGTCCAGGTCAGCGCCGCCTCGATCTCCTCGCCCGGCTGCAACACGCAGCCGCCGACCTGTTCGCGCATGCCCACCGCGTTGAAGCAGTCGGTCGTGTTCGTCACCGGCTCCACGCACAGTTGCGGATCGTTAGCGGGCGCGAACACCACCATGTGGTCGAACGGCGCGTCGGCGGTCATCGTCAGGCTGCGGTGTTCGTCGGGCCACGCAATCGTCGCCTCGCGCGCCCAGTTCGCGAAGTTGTTGTCGAGATCGAACGCATCCGGCGACATGCCCGCGCGCAACGCATCGACTGCGGGATGCGCGCCGAAATGGGTGGGCAGCACCTCGGCGTCGGCGTGCCACATCGCCTGCACGTCGGCATACACGCGCGTCTGCGCGGTGCGCGGGTAGTACGGGTGATGTCCCATGCCGAACGGCATCGGCCGGTCAGCGAGATTCTGCGCGGACAGCGTGATGCGCAACGCGCCGCCGCTCAACTCGATGCGCTGCCGCGCGCGGTAGCGAAACGGCCAGTCGCCGCGTACGCGCGGGTCCGGCCGATGCTCGAAGGACAGTTCCGCCGCGCTTTCGTCAAGCGCGTCCACTCGCCACGGATGCCGCCACGCGTTGCCGTGCAGCGCATGCGCGAAGCGCGCGTCGTTGCCGGCGAGGTCGATCGTCGCGCCGTCGAACTCGAAACGCGCGTCGCGAATCCGGTTGCAATACGGAAACAGCGGGAAGCTCGCCATGCGCAGCGGATCGCGCGCCTCGAACGCTTGCGGGACCGCCGGGCGCAGCCAGTGCAACGGTCCCGCGGACGTGGCTTCGTAGAAAGCCGCAAGCGCGCCGCCGACGTCGGGCGCGATCACCACCCGCAAAGCGCCGGCCGTCAACGTGACGAGCCGCGCGGCGATGACGGGATCGTCCAGCCACGAAAGTTGTGCCGCGAGATGTGTCATAGGCTGTGTCGCAAGCGGCCGGCGCGGATTAAGGGAAGCGTCGCGCATAGTCAGAAAAGGCGAAAAAATGGTTGCTGTAACGTGCCGCACACAGCCCGCGGCCGGCGGACCGTCTGGGCCCGCCCGAGCGAGAATCGCACGACCGGGCACGATTGGTCAATATTATTAGTAATAAATTCGCTGAAAGAATTGGTTAGGAACGCGGCTCCAGGTTCCCAAATGGCGGGTTAGCGCGCGTTGCCGTGTGCATATTATTAGTGGTACCGTCATCGGCATGATGCCAGCGGCATCCCCATGCTTTCGCGCCGTCTCCATGCGGCCCGCACAATGAAAAAATCGACTCAACGCCGTCCGACCATGACCGACATCGCCAAACTCACCGGCGTGTCGCAATCCACTGTTTCGCTCGTGCTGAACAACGCGGCCGGCGCGAAGTTCTCCGAGACCACCCGCAACAAGGTGCTGAAGGCCGCGCACGACCTCGGCTACCGGCTTTCGCTGCGCGAGCCGGTCGCGGCGTCGGGCGACGAGCGCAACCTGATCGTCTATCTCGCCGACGAGATCTCGACGAGCCCGCATCCGGTCGTCAACGTCGACGGCGCGCGCGACGCCGCATACGCGAGCGGCAAGATGCTCGCCGTCTATTCGACGCACGGCAATGCCGACATCGAAAAGCAGGTGCTCGACACGGTCCTCACCAACCCGCACGTGTTCGGCGTGATCTACGCGACCGTCTACACGCGCAAGGTCGCGCCGCCGGCCGCGCTCTCGCAGATGCCGACTGTGCTGCTCAATTGCTACACCGGCGACAGCACGTTTTCCTCGGTGGTGCCGGCCGAGGTCGCGGGCGGCCATCTCGCCACCGACTACCTGCTGCAGGCCGGTCACCGGCGCGTCGGCTACATCAACGGCGAGCCGTGGCAGGACGCCGCGAAGGACCGCCTCAAGGGCTACCGCACCGCGCTCGCCACGGCCGATCTGCCGTTCGCGCCCGAACTCGTGCGCGACGGCGACTGGAGCTCCGGCCTCGGCTTCGAGATGACGCTTTCGCTGATGCGCGAAGCCAATCCGCCCACCGCGATCTTCTGCGCGAACGACCTGACCGCGATCGGCGCGATCGAAGCGCTCAAGCAGCTCGGGCTGCGCGTGCCCGAAGACGTGTCGGTGCTCGGCTACGACGACCAGGAAATCGCCCGCCACACGCATCCGCCGCTCTCGACGGTGGTGCTGCCGAACTATGAACTCGGCCGCTGGGCCGTCGAGACGCTGCTGCAGGAAGAGCACAACCGCGCGGCCGGCGCGCCGGTGCGGCATCGCACGGTGAAACTCGACGGGCCGCTCGTCGAACGCGCCTCGGTCAGGGTAATTACCGAGGCTAAAAAGCCAATAATTAATATTATTAGTGATTGACCGATAATAATTCTGAGTGGAATAATCGGCACGTCGGGTCGGGAAGGAAACGCACCGGCTGGTGATAGTGATAACCCGGCCGTCTCGCTTCGGCGAAAAACTGGCAGGACCCGGCAAACACCCGAGGCAATACCGAGCAGCACAAAAAGCAAATACAACCCTCACCCGGTTACTGGAGGAAGACATGGCGTCGCTCAATACGCAGTCGCGCAAGCACGCGCGCAAGCAGCAGATTCGTCCGCTGGCAGCTTCGCTGCTGGCTCTGGCAATCGGTCTCGGCGCCGCGGCCGCGCACGCCGACGACGCGTTGCCGAAGTTGCCCAACAAGACGCCGCTGAAGGTCGGCTTCGCGCAGACCGAAAGCAACAACCCGTGGCGTCTCGCGGAAACCAAGAGCTTCAAGGACATCGCCGCGAAGTGCGGCTGGCAGATCGTGATGACCGACGCCAACGGCTCGAACTCCAAACAGGTTTCCGACATCCAGAACATGATCGCGCAGCACGTCGATCTGCTCGTGTTCCCGCCGCGTGAAGAAAAGCCGCTCGCGCCGGTCGTGCTGCAGGCCAAGAAGGCCGGCATTCCGGTGATCCTCGTCGACCGCGACGTCGACCAGTCGGTGGCCAAGGCGGGCCGCGACTACATCACGTTCATCGGCTCGGACTTCATCGATCAGGGCCACCGCGCCGCCGACTGGCTCGTCAAGGCCACCAACGGCAAGGCGAAGATCATCGAACTCGAAGGCACGACCGGCGCGTCGGCTGCAAACGACCGCAAGAAGGGCTTCGACGAAGTGATCGCGAAGAATCCGGGCATGACGATCATCGCTTCGCAAAGCGGCGACTTCGCGCGCGACACCGGCCGCAAGGTGATGGAAACGCTGCTGCAGGCGCATCCGGACGTGACCGCCGTCTACGCGCACAACGACGAAATGGCGCTCGGCGCGATCGCCGCGATCAAGGCGGCCGGCAAGCAGCCGGGCAAGGACATCCAGATCGTCACGATCGACGGCACCAAGGGCGGCATGGACGCGATCGCCGCGGGCGAACTCGGCGCGAGCGTGCAGTCGAGCCCGTTCTTCGGCCCGCTCGCGTGCGACGTCGCGCAACGCTACGCGAAGGGCGAAAAGATCCCGACGTGGGTCAAGGTGTCCGACCGCTTCTACGATAAGGAAAACGTGCAGCAGAACATGCAGTACGGCTACTGATCGCAAGCATTGGGGAGCCCCCTGAGAACAGCATTTCCTCAGGGACTTCCGCAGGCGTTGTAGCAGGAAGTCACCCGCCTTCCATGAATGTCTCCTCGTCGGGCGGGTGGCGGGAAGGGTTCGAAGCGACGCGCCCGTGACCGCACGGACCGTCGCTTCGTTTTTATGCGGCGTAACATGGGTCGGGTGCGCGTGCACCGCAGACCCGCGTCGACCGCACGTGGCCGCTCGCCGGTTCACGCTCTGCGCTACTCGCGCTGCGCGCCGGACGGCATAGACGCAGCGGCGCAGGCGTCACGACAACGCAGGCAGCAGCACAGACAGCCGGTCGACATGGACGCCAAAGCGGCAACATCGGCAGTATCCGCATCAGGAGAACACCCGTGACGGAATCCGGCAAAGAGACGCCACATTCCCCCCTCAACCGTTCGCCGCTGCTCGAGATGCAGGACATCGGCATCAGCTTCGGCGGCGTGCCCGCGTTGCGCAGCGCCAATCTGAGCGTCGCCGCGGGCGAAGTGCATGCGCTGATCGGCCAGAACGGCGCCGGCAAATCGACGATGATCAAGATCCTGACCGGCGCCTATCGGCGCGGCTCGGGCAGCGTGCGCTTCGAAGGCCGCGAGGTCGATTTCCGCACGCCGAAGCAGGCGCGCGAAGCAGGCATCAGCACGATCTACCAGGAGATCAACCTGGTGCCGTTCCGCTCGGTCGCGGAAAACATTTTTCTCGGTCGCGAGCCGCGCCGCTTTGGTCTGATCGACTGGCGCACGGTGCAGCAGCGCGCGGCCGCGCTGCTCGAATCGTTCGGTCTGCAGATCGACGTGAAGAAACCGGTCAGCCGCTATTCGACCGCGATCCAGCAGATGGTGGCGCTCGCGCGCGCGGTGTCGTCGGACGCGAAGATGGTCATCATGGATGAATCGACCTCGTCGCTCGACGAACGCGAAGTGGAACTGCTCTTCACGGTCGTGCGCAAGCTGCGCGACGACGGGCGCGCGGTGATTTTCGTCTCGCACCGGCTCGACGAACTGTACGCGCTGTGCGACCGCGTCACCGTGATGCGCGACGGCCAGACGGTCGCGCAAAGCACGATGGCCGAGATGGACAAATTGCAGCTCGTCACGACGATGCTCGGCCGCACACTCGCCGCCGTCGTGCAGGAAGACACCGCCTCGCGCGAAGCGAATCTCGCGCGGCGCGGCAAGCAGGTAATCGGCGCCATGCAGATCGGCGCGCCGCCGAAAGTCAATGAGGTCTCGCTCAACGTGCATGCGGGTGAAGCGGTGGGCCTCGCGGGCCTGCTCGGCTCGGGCCGCACCGAAACGATGCGGCTGATGTTCGGCGCCGATCCGCTCGCGCAGGGCTCGCTCTCGATCGGCGGCGAGACCGTCGCGCTGAAGTCGCCGCAGGACGCGATTGCGCGCGGTCTCGCGTATCTCACCGAAGACCGCAAGGGCGAAGGCATCGTCCCCGAACTGTCGGTGCGCGACAACCTCACGCTCGTGTGCCTGCGCACGCTCGCGAAAAACGGCGTGGTCGACGTGAAGAAGCAGCAGGCGATCGTCGATCGCTTCATTGCGTCGCTCGGCATCAAGCTGCGTTCGGCCGATCAGCCGATTCGTGAACTGTCGGGCGGCAATCAGCAGAAGGTGCTGCTCGCGCGCTGGCTCGCGGCCGAGCCGTCGCTGCTCCTGCTCGACGAGCCGACGCGCGGCATCGACGTCGGCGCGAAGGCCGACGTCGCGAAGATCGTGCGCGAGCTGCGCGACGCGGGGCTCGCGGTGCTGCTCTCCGCGTCCGAACTCGAAGAGCTGACCGCGGTGGCCGATCGCGCGGTCGTAATTCGCGACGGGCGCACCGTCGCCGAACTGAACGGCGCCGAGATGAGCGAAACCGCGATCATGGACGCGATCGCCTACGGCAGCGAAGGCCAGTCGGCATTGGCCGAAGCGGCCCAATCCGCACATATCGAAGACGCGTTGGAGGGCGACCGTCATGGCGCTTAAGCTTCATTCAGATTCGCTTCATTCAGATTCGCTGCACCCGGCTTCCCTGCCCGCCGACACCTTGCGCACCGATGCGGCGCGCGGCGACACCGCCACGCTGGAATCGGTCAACGCGGCCAACGCTCCACGCGCGAAACCGGCGAGCACCGTGCAGAAATGGCGCCATCTCGCGATGCAGCGCGAAGTCATCGTGCTGCTCGCGATGGTGCTGTTCAACCTGATCTTCACGCCGCATTTCTGGTCGCTGCAGACCTTCAACGTGAACATGACGCAGGTCGTGACGATCGTGATCGTCGGCATCGGCATGACGCTCGTCGTGGCGACGGGCGGCATCGATCTGTCGGTCGGCGCGTCGATGGCGATTTCCGGCGCGCTCGCGCCGATGCTGTTTCTCAACATCCCGGGGCCGCTCGGCATCGCGCTCGCATTCGTGCTGCCGGTACTCGCGGCCGCCGCGTGCGGCGTGTTCAACGGCCTGCTCGTGACAAGGCTATCGGTGCAGCCGATCGTCGCGACGCTCGTGCTGTTCATCGCGGGACGCGGCATCGCCCAGGTCGTCACCGACGGCAGCCTGCAGGCATTCGACACGCCCGCGTTCCAGTGGATCGCGCTAGGCAAGGTTGCGGGCGTGCCGTTCCAGGTGCTGCTGATGCTCGCGCTCGTCGCCGTGTTCGTGTGGGTCGTGCGCAAGACGCTGTTCGGCCAGTACCTGCTGATCACCGGCGGCAACGAGAAAGCCGCGTACCTGTGCGGCGTGCCGACCGCGACCGTCAAGCTGATCGCCTACACGCTGTGCGCGGCGCTCGCGGGGCTCGCCGGGCTGATCTCGATCTCGGTGAATTCGTCGTCGGATGCGAATGTGGTCGGGCTTGGCGTCGAGCTCGATGCGATCGCGGCGGTCGCGGTCGGCGGCACGGCGTTGACGGGCGGCAAGGCCTATATCGGCGGCACGCTGATCGGCGCGCTCATCATCCAGTTGCTGCGCTATACGCTGCTCGCGCACGGCATTCCCGATGCGGCCGCGCTCGTCGTGAAGGCCGGCATCATCATCGCGGCGGTTTATGTGCAGCGGCGCTCGCGCTGACGCTTCACGTCGCCCACCGACACTCCCGGACTCGATGCGATGAAAAAGAATCTTCCTATCCTGATTGCGCTCGCGGCTCTCGTCGTCCTTGGGCTCGTGCGCTACGAACACTTCGGCTCGGCGTACAACATCACGTCGTTCTGGCGCTACAACTCGATGTTCGCGCTGATCTCGATCGGCATGGCCTTCGTCATCATCACGGGCGGCATCGATCTGTCGGTCGGCACGGTGGCCGCGCTCGCGAGCGTGGTCGCCGCGCTGACGAGCGTCTACGGCGGCTGGGTCGCGGTGCTCGCGGGCTGCGCGGCCGGGCTTGCGGTCGGCGTGCTGAACGGCATCATCATCACGCGGCTCAAGATTCTGCCGTTCATCGTGACGCTCGCCACCAGCCTCGGCGCGCACGGCGTCGCGCTGCTGCTCGGCAAGAACGACGCCGTATCGATCGCAGCCGATTCGAACTTCGGCAACTTCGGCCAAGGCGATCTGTTCGGGCTGCCGATTCCGGGACTCGTCGCGCTCGCCGCGGCCGTGGCGGGCTGGCTCGCGCTGCGCAGCACGCGCTTCGGACGGCACTCGCTCGCGATCGGCGGCAGCGAAGAGGCCGCGCGGCTGATGGGTCTGAACGTCGACCGCACGCTGGTCACGGCCTATGCGGTGAGCGGTCTGCTTGCCGGCATGGCGGGCGTGATCCTCGCCGCGCAGTTCGGCGCGGGGCAGCCGAACGAAGGCGTCGGCTGGGAGCTGTTCGCGATTTCGGCGGTCGTGCTCGGCGGCACGCTGCTGACCGGCGGCGAAGGCTCGGTCGCGATGACGATTGCCGGCGTGCTACTGCTCGGGCTCGTGTTCAATCTGCTGAACTTCGAGAACGGGCTCGGGTTTATCAGTCTGTCGGCGTACTGGCAGTCGGTGATTCGCGGTGTGTTCCTGCTACTCGTGATCGTGATGCAGGCGCGGGTGTTGAAACAGCGCGGCAAGAAGCGGGTGGCGGCAGCGTGAGCAAGCGGCACCCGCGAGTTGAGCGTCACCAACTGCATCGGACAGAATTTCCTTACCTGACTGAGACTTGCCCCGGCAATCACCGTCCCGGCCCCCTATCTGTGTACCGATAGACTCACCGTCGAACCGTGCGGGCGTGGCGTGCCGCCGACGCGTCACGGCGCCCCAGATCGTCGTCCTGTTTCCGCTTATTGACTGTCTTTGCGCAACGTCCAGACTGTCGCCGTATTCGTGTTGTCGTCTACCGCGGCAAACTGCAGGTGGCGCTTGCTGTCGAGGCCGAATGCAAGACCAAATGCGGAGCCCGACGCAGCGTCGACCGACAGTTGCGCGACGAATTGTCCCTCAACAGTGAACTCGACAATTTCGCTGGGATGCTTCGGGTCGGGATTGACCGCGTCGCCGTTTGCAGTAACGAGATGCCCGTTGGGTGCGAGTGCCAGCGCAAGCGGACCGTGCAGGTGGGTGTTGTCCTGGTAAATCATCCGACCCATTCCGCCATCATGATTCGCGCCGGCAGCGCCGTAGATCGCGAACACCGCGTTGTCGCCTGTCGAGGCGACGTAAAGCGCATCATGCGATGGGTCGTAAGCCAGCCCCGTCGGGCCGACCACGAGCGCCGCCGGGTCGGTGCGGTGCAGGTAGCCTGACGCGATGATGGTCGAGCTCGGCAGCACCTGAACGCCATTCTCCCCGATGGCAAGATCGATCCGCGCGACCTTGCCGTTCAACACATCCGAGACGAAGACCCTGGCGAATTGCCCGCCGTCGATCACGGCCAGGTCCCAGGGACCATCCAGCAGGTTGGGATCGATCAGTTGCTTGACGAGACCGCCCTGCGGATTGATGACGAGCAGCGAGCCCGGCGCGACGACGTTCTTGCCATCCGTAGTCGGCACATTGCCCACCAGCACGAAGCCGCTTCTCAGCACGGCGAGCGCCGTCGTGAGACCGAGGTTGTGGCCCTGGAAGAACGTCACCGGGTTGCTATTGGACACGAGCTTGACGATCGTCGTACCGGTTCCCTGCAGATTCGACTTCGCATTGAAATTCGACACCACCACATCGCCAGGTTTGAGCGTGCTCCAGGACGGCACGCCGGCCGGCACGAACGCAATGCCGTACGGATTGACATCGCCGTTGGCCGGAACGGTCGATGAGGTCACCGAATTTGGCGGCAGGATCACCTCCTGCGCCCCGGCCCCGAGCGTCCCCAACGATAAAGCCAGTAGCCCGGCTCGACACACCGCACGACGCACGAAGCGCGCTGCGCGTACCCGTATCACCAACCCGTTGAAGCCAACGTATGAACCGGATGCAGACATAGCACGAGAAGCTTCCATTTGACACCTCCTACTCGCAGGGACGGCCGGAGCCGTCAGGACGAGTCGCGCAGTCACCCCACTGCATTGCTTCACGCGACTCGCGTGCTGCGTAAACGAGGCAACGTCTGGTGTATTCCCCAAAAAATCGCGCCACGCGAACGATGTCGAAAACCAGGCGATCCCGATTGCGCCGGGAGGGTTCCGCCCCACTTGCCAGTTTTATCAGCAGGGTCAATGCTGCAGCGCACGCCGCCTTTCGGTATGATCCTGAAATTGTTGCCCGCGCGGCGCGCCGCTTTCGCGCATGCCAGGCAGCCAATGGCCCGCCGCCTCGCGCGGCATTCGCCGAATCGCCGTACCCCGCTGAAGCGCGGCCGCACTCACGCCAACGTACTTTGCAGCGCCAAAAAACCGGCGCCGCCGCTTCCTGGTCCGGCAACCCGCTTCACCACGCTCAACCGCCGCGCCGCGGCCCCGCACCGCGGGCACGGTAAAATGGCGGATTGCGCGTGTTTCCCGACCACGGGTTAGCGCAGCATCGCCCTTGCCGTGCCGGCCGGCTCAGACGACTGGCCGCCTTTGTTTTCGCACTATCCAAGAAGCCATGAGCAACCTCAATTCACAAACCGTCCTGAGCGTCCATCACTGGACCGATACGCTTTTCAGCTTCACCTGCACGCGCGATCCGTCGTTCCGCTTCGAAAACGGCCAGTTCACGATGGTGGGCCTCCAGGTCGAAGGCAAGCCGCTGATCCGCGCATATAGCCTCGCCAGTGCGAACTACGAAGAACATCTCGAATTCCTGAGCATCAAGGTGCAGGACGGCCCGCTCACGTCGCGCTTGCAGCACCTGAAGGTCGGCGACGAAGTCCTGATCGGCAAGAAGCCGGTCGGCACGCTGGTGGCCGACAACCTGCTGCCGGGCAAGACGCTGTGGCTGCTCTCCACCGGCACGGGCCTCGCGCCGTTCATGTCGATCATCAAAGATCCGGACATTTACGACCGCTACGAGCGCGTGATCCTCACGCACACCTGCCGTTTCGTCGACGAACTCGCGTACAAGGAATACATCACCGACCACCTGCCGGCGCACGAGCACCTCGGCGAACTGGTGCAGGAAAAGCTGCTGTACTACCCGACCGTCACGCGCGAGGCGTTCCAGAACCGCGGCCGCATCACCGAGCTGATCGAAACCGAAAAGCTGTTCGCCGACCTCGGCGTGCCGGGCTTCTCGCTCGAAAACGACCGCATCATGCTGTGCGGCAGCCCGCACATGCTGCGCGACACGCGCAAGCTGCTCGACGACCTGGGCTTCAAGGAAGGCAGCAACAACGACCCGGGTCACTACGTGGTCGAAAAGGCCTTCGTCGGCTGAACCCCATCCGTTTGCGGCCCTCGGTGCCGCGAATCCCGCAAAAAGGAGCCTCCGGGCTCCTTTTTTGTTGCTGTTACAAATTGCCGCCAGCTAGTTGACATTCTGCGTCGGTATTATTCCGACAAATTTCGATCCGAAAAACATCAAGCAGCGTATGAGAAGTACGCGCTAACCGTTGGTGCGACTGCGCTTTTCTTATTTTTGAGATATTATCGCGCCGCAAGATCAGACGATTCGGCAGCCTTTCGTGGTTCACCTCAATTGTTACTAAACGTAAATTTCGTTACGTTCCAGCTTGGCAATCTGTCCGTTGCGCCCCGTGTGCGACGGACGCACCCGGAGACTTGAGAGTCGCATGCCTTCTTCTGTCTTCATGCCGCCTGTACGCACCTGTTTCGCTGTCCACACCGCATCCTGAGAGGGGAATTCATGGATACGTCGACTGCCGTCCCGTTCAACGCTCCGCCTGCGTCGTCAGCGGCTCGTGATGGCTTCGACGCGCCGTCGCTCGCTGTTGCGCGCGAGCTGGAGCGGCTGCGCGCGCGGGTGCGCGAACTGTCGGCCGAACTCGTGCAGGCGCAGGAGAGCGCGCGCCGTCACGTGGCGCGCGAGTTGCACGACGGCGTCGGCGCCGAGCTGACCGCGACGCGCTTCGCGCTGGCCGGCGTCGAGACCTGGCTGCCCGCCGACGCCCCGCCGCAATGCTCGACCGCGCTCGCGGTCGCAAACCGCTCGCTCGACGCCGTCTATGCCGCGAGCCGCGAGGCCGTCGTGCAACTGCACGCGCCGTCGTTCGAAGCGGGTGTAGCCGGCGCGCTCACGCGCTGGATCAACGAATTCGCTGCGCGCACCCAGTTGCGCGCCACATTCACCTGCGCCGACGACGCACGGCTCGCGCGGCTATCTGCCGACGCGGCGCTCGCCGTGTTCCGTGTCGCGCAGGAAGCGCTGAACAATATTGCGAAACACGCGCGCGCGAGCTGTGCCGAGGTGCGCCTCGAGACCGGCCCGCGCCATCTGACGCTGCTCATCAGCGACGACGGCATCGGCCTGCGGCGCGGCGCGCGCGCGCGTGACGGCCAGGGTGGTGCAGGCGGTCCAGGCGGCCAATTCGGCCTCTCCGGCATGCAGGCGCGCTGCGCCGCGTTCGACGGCACGCTGCAGGTGAGCGCGCGGCGCGCGAGTGCCGGCCGTGGTGGCCGCGGCATTAGCGGCATTAACGGCCGGAGCGGCGACAATCATCAGTCCAGCCACACCGCCAACAACCCAGCCAACGCAAGCAACCAGCCCGCGCGCGGCACCCTCGTCCATGCGCGCTTCGCCTGGGACGCGATGCTCGCGCCCGCGTCGCGCGCCGCCCGGCGCGCGCTGCAATCGTGAGCACGCCATCATGAGCCTGCGCATTCTGATCGCCGAAGATCACGCCGTGGTCCGCGAGAGCGTCCGCCAGTTGCTGCTCGATCGCGGCGTCGCACGCGAGGTCGCCGAGGCGCAAAGCGGCGCGGAAGCGCTCGACGCGGTCGGCCAGCAGAGCTTCGACGTCGCACTGCTCGACATTTCGCTGCCCGACATGAACGGTGTCGAAGTGGTCAAGCGCCTGAAGCGCAAGGCGCCGCGTGTAGCCGTTCTGATCTTCTCGATGTACCGCGAGGACCAGTACGCGGTGCGCGCGCTGAAGGCCGGGGCGTCCGGCTATCTGTCGAAAACGGTCGACGCCGCGCAGATGATCGGCGCGATCCAGCAGGTCGCCGCGGGCCGCAAGTACGTGAGCCCGGCGATGGCCGAAGCGCTCGCCGATTACGTATCGTTCGACGGCGAGCAGCTGCCGCACGAAAAGCTCTCCGATCGCGAATACCAGACGCTCTGCATGCTCGCGTCGGGCAAACGGCTGACGGACATCGCCACCGCGCTGTCGCTATCGGTGAAGACGGTCAGCGTGTACCGCACGCGCCTGCTCGAAAAAATGAAGCTGCGCAACAACGCCGAGCTGACGTTCTACGTGATGAGCAACCGTCTGGTGGACCTGAACCCGGCAATGGCGGGCTGACCTCTCGCCGCACACGCGCGAGGATCCGCCGCGGGAAAAGTGGCCTGCGGCGCCACGGCAACGGCCACGGAGAGATTCCCTCCCCATTCGTCGCTCATCCGGTAAAAGCCATGTTCACAGTTCGCCCTCTGTACGCGAACGCCACCCGGAAGCCCCATCCCGGCGGGAATTTCCGCTCTCCGTCCGTGCCCCAAACGTGCCGCTCCCAGCCGGAGAAGCGGTACGTATCGGCTAGAATGCCGGGTTTTCCCCGACATTCGGCGCGCAACACGCGTGCACTACTGGAGACCCCACGCCAATGTCCCTGTTTCGCAAAAAGAGCGTCGAGCACATGCTCGCGGCGAGCGCTCAGAACGCCGGCCTGAAAAAGGCGCTCGGCGCGCTCGACCTCACTTTCCTCGGCGTCGGCGCCATCATCGGCACCGGCATCTTCGTGCTGACCGGCACGGGCGCCGTGCAAGCCGGCCCCGCGCTGATGATCTCGTTCCTGATCGCAGCGATCGCCTGCGGCTTCGCCGCGCTCGCCTACGCGGAATTCGCGTCGACCATTCCGGTCGCCGGTTCGATCTACACGTACTCGTACGCGACGCTCGGCGAGCTGGCGGCGTGGATCATCGGCTGGGACCTGATGCTCGAGTACGGGCTCGCGACCTCGGCGGTGTCGGTCGGCTGGTCGGGCTACCTGCAATCGCTGCTGTCGGGCTTCGGCGTGTCGCTGCCGATGGCGCTGACGGCGGCCCCCCGCGCCATCCCCGGACACGCAACGCTGTTCAACCTGCCCGCGTTCCTCGTGATGATGGCGATCACCACGCTGCTGTCGCTCGGCGTGCGCGAATCCGCGCGGATCAACAACATCATGGTCGCGATCAAGGTGACGGTCGTGCTGCTCGTGATCGCCGTGGGCGTATTCCACGTGAACCCGGCCAACTGGCATCCGTTCATGCCGAACGGCTGGAGCGGCGTGTTCGGCGCGGCCGCGGTGATGTTCTTCGCGTTCATCGGCTTCGATTCCGTGTCGTCCGCGGCGGAAGAAGTGAAGAATCCGAAGCGCGATCTGCCGATCGGCATCATCGCATCGCTCGGCGTGTGCGCGGTGCTGTACGTCGCGGTGGCGGCGGTTGTGACCGGCATCGTGCCGTCGGCGAAGTTCATGGGCATTTCGCACCCGGTGTCGTATGCGCTGCAACTGGCTGGGCAGAACTGGGTCGCGGGCTTCATCGACCTCGGCGCCGTGCTCGGCATGCTGACCGTGATTCTCGTGATGGCCTACGGCCAGACGCGCGTGATCTTCGCGATGTCGCGCGACGGCCTGTTGCCCGCGAAGCTCTCGAAGGTGCATCCGCGTTTTGCGACGCCGTTCTTCACGACGTGGCTCGTCGGCATTTTCTTCGGCCTGATCGGCGCGCTCGTGCCGCTCAACGTGCTCGCTGAGCTGATCAATATCGGCACGCTCGCCGCGTTTTCGATGGTGTCGATCGCGGTGCTCGTGCTGCGCAAGACGCACCCCGAATTGCCGCGCGCGTTCCGCTGCCCCGGCGTGCCGGTCGTGCCGGTGCTCGCGGTCGCATCGTGCCTGTTCCTGATGTTCAACCTGCAAGGCATCACGTGGGCGGCCTTCGTGATCTGGCTCGCGATCGGCATGGTGATTTACTTCGGCTACTCGCGCCGGCATTCGAAACTGGCGAAGTAAGGGCCGCAGTCTCATCAAACGGCGACCAAACTGCGACCGGACTAACGCTCGCCGCGTAGCCCCCGCTTTCCGCTGATCTATCATGCGCCCCGTCATGCACCGCATACGGGGCGCAACTCTTTTCGGCGTCCCGTTCCTCAGACGTCACACCGCTCTCCGTGCGCTTTCACCCGTCCTCTCGCGTGGAACACACTTCCCCTCATAGCGCGCTCGCGCGATTTGTGCTTTACTTTTCGGCAGACCTATAAAACCCGCAACACCCTCATCGGACCTCGCGAATCGCAATCAGCACGCAGTCGAAGGAAGGCAAGGGCAATAAAAATCACAGGTCCGGTCTCACCCACAGCAACCATCTTGCATGGGATCGGGGTAAGTGCCGAAGCACCCATTCCAGTCGACACGCCATAGCGTGTGGGATCGGAGTCGGTGCCAAAGCGCTCACGCCGATCAACAAGGAGACAGCTTCATGGCGATCAGCATCAGTCTGACGGTCAACGGCGCACCCGTGAGCGCCTCAATCGACCCTGGCACCCTGCTAGTCCAGTTCCTGCGCGAGCAATTGCGTCTGACCGGCACGCACATCGGCTGCGATACGGCCCAATGCGGCGCGTGCACGGTGCATCTGAACGGTCGCGCGATCAAGTCCTGCAACATCCTCGCCGTGCAAGCAGATGGCGCGGAGGTCACGACCATCGAAGGGCTCTCGCACAACGGCACGCTGCATCCGATGCAGGCCGCGTTCAAACACTGCCACGGTCTGCAATGCGGCTTCTGCACACCGGGCATGGTGATGAGCGCGGTATCGCTCGTGCAGCGTCAACCCGATCTGACCGGCGACGACGTGCGCGACCAGCTCGACGGCAATCTGTGCCGCT
Source organism: Paraburkholderia susongensis (assembly GCF_900177725.1). GTDB lineage: Bacteria > Pseudomonadota > Gammaproteobacteria > Burkholderiales > Burkholderiaceae > Paraburkholderia > Paraburkholderia susongensis. The sequence continues at coordinate 360,634 of NZ_FXAT01000003.1, forward strand.
GTACGGGCTATCACAACATCGTCAAGGCCGTGCTCGAAGGCGCCGCGGGTATGAAGTCCGCCGGCGCCACCGCCGACGCAGCGGCCAGCGCGCCGGCCAACGCCTGAGGAGCCGACGATGAACGCACCCGATACCCCGAGCCTCATCGGCGCCGCTGTCGAACGCAAGGAAGACTATCGCTTCCTGACCGGCAAAGGCCAGTACACCGACGACATCGTCCTGCCGCAACAAACCTACGCCGTGTTCCTGCGCTCGCCGCACGCGCACGCGAAGATCAATCACATCGACACGGCGGCGGCGAAACAGTCGCCGGGCGTCGTCGCGATCTTCACCGGCGCGGACCTCGCCGCCGAGAACGTCGGCGGACTGCCGTGCGGCTGGCTGATCCACAGCATCGACGGCAAGCCGATGAACGAGCCGCCGCATCCGGTGATCGCACATACGAAAGCGCGGCACGTCGGCGATCAGGTCGCGCTCGTGATCGCCGAATCGATCAAGGCCGCGAAAGACGCGGCCGAGCTGATCGACGTCGATTACGACGTGCTGCCGGCCGTGGTCGACACCACGCATGCGTCCGACCCGGGTCAGGCCGCCGTGCACGACGAAGTGCCCGACAACGTCTGCTACAACTGGGGCCACGGCGACAAGGCCGCGACCGACGCCGCGTTCGCCAAAGCCGCACACGTGACCACGCTCGACATCGTCAATAACCGGCTCGTGCCGAACGCGATCGAGCCGCGCGCGGTCAATGCGAACTATTCGGTGCAGGACGAGAGCTACACACTGTACGTGGCGAATCAGAACCCGCATGTCGAGCGGCTGCTGATGGCCGCGTTCGTGCTGTCGCTGCCGGAATCGAAGCTGCGCGTGATCGCACCGGACGTCGGCGGCGGCTTCGGCTCGAAGATCTTCCTGTACGCGGAAGACGTTGCGCTCACATGGGCGTCGAAGAAGATCGGCCGCCCGGTCAAATGGACCGCCGAGCGCTCCGAGGCCTTCCTCTCCGACGCGCACGGCCGCGATCACGTGACGAAAGCCGAACTCGCGATGGACGCCGACGGCAAGTTCCTCGCGATGCGCGTGCACACGATCGCAAACATGGGCGCCTATCTGTCGACGTTCGCGTCGAGCGTGCCGACGATCCTGTACGCGACGCTGCTCGCCGGGCAATACGCAACGCCCGCGATCTACGCGGAAGTGAAGGCGGTGTTCACCAACACGGTTCCCGTCGACGCCTATCGCGGCGCGGGCCGCCCGGAAGCGACGTTCGTCGTCGAGCGTCTCGTCGAAGCCGCGGCGCGCGAGATGAAGCTCGACCCCGCGGAAATCCGCCGCCGCAATTTCATCACCCAGTTTCCGTACGCGACGCCGGTCGGCCTCACGTACGACACCGGCGATTACAACGTGCTACTCGCGCGCGCGCTCGAACTCGCGGACGTCAAAGGCTTCGCCGCGCGTCGGCAGGAATCCGAAAAGAATGGCAAGCGGCGCGGGCTTGGCTACTCGTGCTACATCGAGGCATGCGGTCTCGCGCCATCGAACATCGCGGGCGCGCTCGGCGCGCGTGCGGGTCTATTCGAAGTCGGGCAGATTCGCGTGCATCCGACCGGTTCGGTGACGGTGTTCACGGGCTCGCACAGTCACGGCCAGGGGCATGAAACGACCTTCGCGCAGGTGGTCGCGGACCGGCTCGGCATTCCGCTCGAAAACGTCGAGGTCGTGCACGGCGACACTGGCCGCATCGCGTTCGGCATGGGCACGTACGGCTCGCGCTCGATCGCGGTGGGCGGCTCGGCAATCTCGAAGGCGCTCGACAAAATCGAAGCGAAGGCGAAGAAGATCGCCGCGCATCTGCTCGAAGCATCGGCCGAAGACATCGAATTCCAGAACGGCGTATTTCGCGTCGCGGGCACCGACCGCACGAAGGCATTCGCGGAAATTTCGCTCGCGGCCTACGTGCCGCACAACTATCCGCTCGACGTGCTCGAACCGGGCCTCGAAGAAAGCGCGTTCTACGATCCGACCAACTTCACGTATCCGTCGGGCGCGTACATCTGCGAGATCGAAGTCGATCCTGAGACGGGCGTGTCCCTCATCCAGCAGTTCACGGCGGTCGACGATTTCGGCAACGTGATCAATCCGATGATCGTCGAGGGCCAGGTGCATGGCGGGCTCGCGCAGGGCATCGGCCAGGCGATGCTCGAGCGCTGCGTGTACGACAACGAAAGCGGCCAGTTGCTGTCCGGCTCGTACATGGACTACGCGATGCCCCGTGCGTCCGATCTGCCCAACTTCACGGTGGAAACCGCGAAGGGCACGCCGTGCACGCACAATCCGCTCGGCGTCAAAGGCTGCGGCGAAGCGGGCGCGATCGGCTCGCCGCCGGCGGTCATCAACGCGATCATCGACGCGCTCGCGCCGCTCGGCGTGACCGATCTGCAGATGCCGGCCACGCCGCATCGCGTATGGTCCGCGCTTCAAGCGGCAAAGCAACCCTGACCCAACGATCCTGAGCGGAGCATTCGACATGTATTCATTCGAGTATCAACGCGCGACGGATCCCAAAGCGGCCGCCGCAGCCCTCACCGCCGACAGCGATGCGAAGTTCCTCGCCGGCGGCCAGAGCCTGTTGCCGACGATGCGCCTGCGTCTCGCACAGCCGTCGCAACTGATCGACGTGACGCGCATTCCCGCGCTCAAGTCGATCGCCGCCGACGCGAAAACGGTGACGGTCGGCGCAGCGGTTTGTCACGCTGACGTGGCCGATCACGCGGACGTGCGGCGCGTGCTGCCCGCGCTCGCCGATCTCGCCGGACACATCGGCGACCGGCAGGTGCGCGCGCTCGGCACGATTGGCGGCTCGCTCGCCAACAACGATCCGGCCGCGTGCTATCCGGCAGCCGCCCTCGCGCTCGATGCGACCATCGTCACCGACCGGCGGCGCATCACGGCTAGCGACTTTTTCGTGGGGATGTACGAGACCGCGCTCGAACCCGACGAGCTGATCGTCGCCGTCGAGTTTCCGGTGCCCGAGCGCGCGGCCTACGAGAAGTTCAACAATCCCGCGTCGCATTTCGCGCTCGTCGGCGTGTTCGTCGCGAAGTTCGCGAGCGGCGTGCGCGTCGCGGTGACGGGCGCGGCGTCGTCGGTATTTCGTGTGCCCGAACTCGAAAGCGCGCTGTCGGCGAACTTCGCGCCGGACGCCGCGCGTGCGGTGAGCGTGCCGTCCAGCGATCTGAACGACGACATGCACGCAAGCGCCGAGTACCGCGCGCATCTGATTCCGTTGCTCGCCGCGCGCGCGGTCACGAAGGCAAATAGTTAGCAATCTTGACTAATCAGGCCGACTTGCCGCGCATCGATTCATTGCGCGGGCAAGCCGGCTTCGCTCACTTCGCGCGCAAGGCAAATGCGAGGCCTTATTCCGCTTTTTCGCGCCTTGCTCGTTTTTTGCATGGCACTCGCGCCACGCTTCAGCGAGCGCCAGCCAGACACTAGTCAGGCATCCGTCACACCAGATCGCGCAGATTCAGGACCACCATGCAGCCGGCTTCAATCGACGACACCCTCGCCCAACTCGCCGCCCAACGCTATTTCGCGAGCCGCGAACTCGCGACCGCGCTGTATCTCGCGCTGCGTATGGAGCGGCCACTGTTCGTCGAAGGCGAGCCGGGCGTCGGCAAGACCGAACTCGCGAAAGCGGCGGCGGGCATGCTCGGCACCACGCTCCTGCGGCTGCAATGCTACGAGGGACTCGACACCGCGAGCGCGCTCTATGAATGGGACTACCCGCGCCAGATCATGGCCCTGCGGCTTGCCGAAGCCACCGGCGAGCGGCCCGGCAACGACACGCTGTATCGCAACGAATTCCTGCTCAAGCGTCCGCTCTTGCAGGCGCTGATGCCCGACGAACATCACCCCGGCGCGCGGCGCGTGCTGCTGATCGACGAAATCGATCGCGCCGACGAACCGTTCGAGGCGTTCCTGCTCGAACTGCTTTCGGACTTCCAGGTATCGATTCCCGAATACGGCACCGTGCGCGCGGCGCAACCGCCGCTCGTCGTCATGACCTCGAACCGCACGCGCGAAGTACACGACGCGCTGAAGCGCCGTTGCCTCTATCAATGGATCGGCTATCCCGAGCGCGAGCGCGAACTCGAGATCGTCGCTGCGCGCGCGCCGCAAACGTCGGCGGAATTGCAGCGGCGCGCGGTCGATTTCGTGCATCGGCTGCGCGGCATGGATCTGTTCAAGGCGCCGGGCATCGCGGAAACGATCGACTGGTGCCGCGCGCTCGAAGCACTGGCCGTGACGGAACTCGATCCGCAATCGGTGCAGAACACGCTCGGCGTGCTGCTCAAGTACCAGGACGATCTCGCGCGCGTGGACGCCGCGCAGATCACGCAGTGTCTGTCCGCCTGAGGATAGTTGGCATGGCGAACCAAACCGGCCCGGACAATCGCAGCGACGTGCGCCAGCGAGCCACGCCGGACGATAGCGCGCCGATGCTCGCGCGCAACGTCGTCCATTTCGTGCGCGTGCTGCGCGGCGCGGGCCTGCCGATGTCTCCCGCGCAATCCGTCGACGCACTCGCCGCGCTGCACTGGATCGACCTCGGCCGCCGCGACGACGTGCGCGCCGCCCTCGCCGCGCTGCTCGTCACCGCGCCCGACGAACGCGAACTCTTCAACGCCGCGTTCGACCTGTTCTGGCGCGACCCCGACTGGGAAGGCAAGCTGCGCGCGCTGCTGCTGCCGAAAGTTCGCGACGGGCTGCCACCGCCAAAACGCAACAACCGCCTCGCCGATGCGCTCGCGGTGCGCATGCCGGCGTCCCCGCACCTCAAAACGCAGCAGGAAACCGAACAGCACGAACTGCGCGCGCACCTCACGTTCAGCGCCGAAGAGCGCTTGCGTCATCGCGATTTCGACACGCTCACCGCCGACGAATGGCGCACGCTGCGCCATCTGATCCGCGCTCAGCGTCTGCCGCTCGCCACCGAGCCGACACGACGCCTGAAGGCCGCCTCGCACGGCACGCATGCGGACCTGCGCGCGAGCGCGCGGCACGCGGTGCGCGCGGGCGGCGACTGGACCGTGTGGAAATATCGCGCGACCGTCGAGCGCAAGCCGCCGCTCGTGCTGTTGCTCGACATCTCCGGTTCGATGAGCAGCTATTCGCGCGCGGTGCTGTACTTCTGCCACGCACTGCTGCAATCGCGCGAACGGCTACAGGTGTTCCTGTTCGGCACGCGGCTCACGAACGCGACGCGCGCATTGCGCGAGCGCGACCCGGACGTGGCGATTGCCACGCTCAGCGATCAGGTGCTCGACTGGTCGGGTGGCACGCGCATCGGCATGGCGCTCGCCGAATTCAACCGGCGCTGGGCGCGCCGCGTGCTCACAGGCCGCGCGACCGTGCTGCTCGTCACCGACGGTCTCGATCACGAAGCGATCGACGTGCTCGACACCGAAATGGCACGCCTCGCGCGCTTCGCGCATCGCATCGTCTGGCTCAATCCGCTGCTGCGTTTCAGCGGCTTCACTCCGAAAGCGCGCGGCGTGCAGGCGATCCTGCCGTATGTCGACGCGCATCGTCCGGTTCATAATCTAGACAGTCTGGCAGCGTTCGGCCGCGATCTCGCGCAACTCACGCGCGCACCTCGCCACGCCGTTGCCGCTACGACAATCGCAGGAGCAACGTCATGGAATTGAGCGAAACTCACTCGCTGCCGGTTGCGCAGCAGCAAACGTGGGATGCGTTGAACGACACGGAGATTCTGCGCGCCTGCATCCCGGGCTGCGAAAGCATCGACCCCGATGGCGAGAACGCGTATCTGGTGGCGCTGAGCGCGGCGGTCGGCCCGGTCAAGGCGCGCTTCAAGGGGCGCATGCAATTGACCGACATCGATGCGCCGAACGCCTATACGATCGTCTTCGAAGGCCAGGGCGGCGCCGCCGGTTTCGCCAAGGGCAACGCGCACGTCACGCTCGAAGCCGACGGCGATGCCGCGACGACGCTCTCGTACACGGCGAACGCGCAGATCGGCGGCAAGCTCGCGCAGATCGGCTCGCGGCTCGTCGACGGCGCGGCGCGCAAGATTGCCGGAGAATTCTTCAAACGCTTCAGCGCCCAGTTCTCGGGCGACAATAACGAAGAAGCGGCGGATGGCGACGCAGCGGTTGCGGCCGGGGCCGAAACCGGCGCCGCGAGCGCATCAACTGAATCGAACGAGGCCGCGGACGGCGAGTCCAGCGGCGAGGCAACGAAAGGAAAGAAATCATGGACAGCGTGGATCTCGAAGTTCTGAAGTCCAGCGCCCGCTGGCTGCACGAAGGACATCGCGCGCTACTGGTGACAGTCGTGAAGACGTGGGGCTCGTCGCCGCGTCCCGAGGGCGCGATGCTCGCGGTGCGCGATGACGGACTCGTGGTGGGTTCGGTATCGGGCGGCTGTATCGAAGACGATCTGATCGATCGCGTGCGGCAACGGGGCATCGAGCAGACACATCCGGAAGCGGTGAAGTACGGCATCACGGCGGAAGAAGCGCATCGCTTCGGTCTGCCGTGCGGCGGCACGATCCAGCTCGTGCTCGAACCGTTGACACAGCAAAGCGGCATTGCCGAGCTATGCCATACGGTGGAGAGCGGGCGGCTCGTCGCGCGCGAAGTCGACATGGTGAGCGGCGCGGTGCGGCTCGACGACGCGCTCGCCACCGACGGCGTGCATTTCGACGGCGAGCGTCTGCTGACGATTCACGGCCCGCGCTACCGCATGCTCGTGATCGGCGCGGGGCAGTTGTCGCGCTATCTGTGCAATATCGCGGTGGGGCTCGATTATCAGGTGACGGTGTGCGATCCGCGCGAGGAGTACACGGAGGAGTGGGACGTACCCGGCACGAAGATCGTGCGCACGATGCCGGACGACACCGTGATCGACATGAAGCTCGACGAGCGCTGCGCGGTGATCGCGCTCACGCACGACCCGAAGCTCGACGACCTCGCGCTGATGGAAGCGTTGAAAACGCCGGCGTTTTACGTCGGCGCGCTCGGTTCGCGAAGGAACAATCACGCGCGGCGCGAACGGCTCAAGGAGTTCGATCTGAACGAAGCCGAGCTGGCGCGTCTGCATGGACCAGTCGGCATTTATATCGGCAGCCGCACGCCGCCCGAGATCGCGGTCTCGATTCTCGCCGAGGTGACGGCGGCGAAGAACGGCGTATCGCTGCCTACGCTGCTGCAGGTCGAAGGCGCGAAGGCCGCGCGAGAAATTGCGGCGTCGGGCGGGGCCGCGTGTAGCGTATAGCGCTCCGGATGCAACGCGGCGGGCGCGGCGTGGTTACATCAACCCGCAAACCACCGCCGCGAGCACCGACCCGCCCACGAGCATCACGCCCACGGTGCGGCGTTTATTCAGTTCGGTCCACAGCAGCACGCCGGTCAGCGAAAGCAGGATCAGACTACCCGCAAGCGTGTCGATCAGCAGCACCCAGCCGACGCTCAGGCCCACGCCTTTATGCAGGTTGTTCAGCGTCGCGAGAAACGTGTTGTGCGTGCGCTTCACCGAGACGAAGCCGTTGCCGACCCAGTACTCCGCCTGCACGCCTTGCTTCGGTCCCATGATGCCGACCTGCCACAACTCCGGCTGGATCGTGCCGTGCTCGCCCCACGCGACCGGATGCGCGGGCTCGCGCTTCGTGCGCCCAGGTTTACCGTCGATCTTCAGTTCGCCCTGCAGCCACTTCGCCATTTCCATCGGCGAGCGCCATGGTTTCTGCGGCACCGCGATCTGCATTTCCTCGACCTGCGGCGCGCCCGTCGAAATCTTCAGCGGACCGCCGCGGTGGTTCAGCATGAAACCGGTGACACCGAACATCAGACCCAGCACCGCGCCCCACAGACCGACCCAGCCATGTACCTTGCGCAGCCACTTGATGAAACTCGCGCGCCGCGAGCGCTGCCGGCGTGCCCCCTGCTCCGCGTCGTCCAGCAGCGGAAGAGCGCGCTGCGATGCATCGGCGGTATAGGGCATCTCGCCAGCGGCGGCAGGTTTGAAATCGGTCGACTCAGGCGCGTTCACAACGAACTCCAGACGCAGCGGGTTAAGCCGTTGCCGACGCGCGGGCGGCGCAAAGAGGATGCGCGCAACCCGCAACCGTATGGCAGCGGTGGAAAAAAATCCTTGGGGAATGAACCGGATCGCCCGACTTGGAGTTCAGGCGGTCCGGCCGAGAGGCTGGCTGGCAGTCACAGAGGAGGAGAAATGTGACAGGAAGCTGGCGGCGCCTTTCAATTGAGAATTGTTATCATTACACATTCAGGCGGTTTGCTCAATGCCGTCGTGCGCCGAACGGATAGAAGCGATCAAGGGCGCGACGCGCGCCGAGGTTTCAGACAGGCCAGAGCGGCCCTTCCTGCATCGCGCCGATCTGCTCGCGCATCTCCAGGATGCGATCTTCCCAATAGCGCTGAGTGTTGAACCACGGAAACGCGGCCGGAAACGCCGGATCGTCCCAGCGGCGCGCGAGCCACGCCTGGTAATGAATCAGGCGCAGCGTGCGCAACGCCTCGATCAGATAGAGTTCGCGTGTCTCGAAGTCGCAGAAATCCTCGTAACCGGCGAGCAGGTCGGCAAGTGCGCGCGACGCCTCGGCGCGCTCGCCCGGCAGCAGCAGCCAGAGGTCCTGAATCGCCGGGCCCATGCGGCTGTCGTCGAAGTCGACGAAATGCGGACCCGCGTCGGTCCACAACACGTTGCTCGGATGACAATCGCCGTGCAAACGCAGCGCGCGAATTTCGCCGGCCCGCTCGAACGCGCGCGCGACGCCTTCGAGTGCAAGGTTCACGACGGTTTCCCACGCGGTGCGCAGGTCGTCGGGCACGAAGCGGTGAGTGAGCAGGAAGTCGCGCGGCTCGTAGCCGAACGTGTCGATATCGAGCGTGGGACGCTCGGCGTAGTTTTGCGTCTGCCCGATCGCGTGAATGCGGCCGATGAAGCGCCCCAGCCATTCGAGCGTATCGCGCCGGTCGAGATCGGGCGCGCGGCCGCCGCGCCGCTCGAAGACCGAGAAGCGAAAACCGTCGAAGGTATGAAGCGTGCGCCCGTCGAGCACGCGTGCAGGCACGGCCGGAATTTCGCGCTCGACGAGTTCCGCGACGAACGCGTGCTCTTCGAGGATCGCGGCATCACTCCAGCGCTCGGGGCGATAGAACTTCGCAACCACCGGCGGACCGTCTTCGACGCCCACCTGATACACGCGATTTTCGTAACTGTTGAGCGGCAGCAGGCGACCGTCGGTGCGCACGCCGGCCGTGGCGAGCACGCCGTCGAGTGCATCGAGCACGGTTTCCGGCGTGAGTCTGGCAAACGGCACGGCGCTGTTCGCGCCGGCCTCGGGATCGGGAATGTCGGGAGTGGTGTCGTTCATGCCCGCATTGTGCGCCGCGCCGCCGGTAAAGACGAGGCCGGCGATTCACACACGGATCAACCGTGCCTTACAGCACCACTACAACTGACGCACCAACGGGCACGCGCGTGCCGCTCGAAACTGCGATCGACTCGCGAGCCACCGAGTACAACAGCCACAAGCCACAGCGTTCAATGCATCTGCGCGCCGGCCGGGCGCACGAGCTCACCCGTGTCGATCAGATCTTCGAGAAAAAAGGGTTCGGTATTCAGTTGCGGCGATGCGCCGGGTTCGCCGGCGTACCACGCCACCATCGCCATGTCGCCAAGGATGCGCATGACGATTCCGCGCGCGCCTTGCGGCACGGCGATATGCACCGATCGGACGATGGAACCGACTTGCATGATATTTCCCCGTTTCCCCTTGCCGGCTTTATGATTTCACGCCGGTCGAGATGATGATAAAAAGCGCCGCTTCGCCGCTAACGTTGCGTACGCACCTAATCTGCCGCGCGCATTGCGCGTGAGAGGCCTCGGGTCATTGTTGCCGTTTTGCAGTGCTTTGGGAAGCGCGAACCCATGGCTTTTCACCAGTCGTTTCGCCCTATTCCAATTACGCTGCGCACGGCCGATGATCTCGCCGTAAGACCTCGTAACGAAGACCATCATAAACCCTGCGGGGAGGAGACATCAAAAACGTGCACTGCCCGGACGATCAGCCTGACAGGGGCGCAGCGCCGGTGCGCGCCCGTTTTCGCTGCACCCGCTGCACGTCTTGCGCGCGCCGCGGCCATTGCGTTCGCCCCGCGCGCGGCGCGGCTGCCCGCCTCGCCTTAGCCCGCTTCATTCGTTCGCACTAGTCATGTGGATCGTTCGCCTCGCCCTGCGGCGCCCCTATACGTTCGTCGTGCTGGCCCTGCTGCTGTTGATCGTCGGACCGTTGACGATTCTGCGCACGCCCACCGACATCTTTCCGAACATCGACATCCCGGTGCTCTCGGTGATCTGGTCGTACAACGGCCTGCCCGCCGACGAGATGGAGCGGCGCATCGCGCTCAACTACGAGCGCGGCTTGTCGGTCGCGGTCAACGACATCGAGCACACGGAATCGACGTCGCTGAACGGCATCTCGGTCATCAAGATCTTTTTCCAGCCGGGCGCGAATATCGACGAAGCGCTCGCCCAGGTCACCGCACTCTCGCAATCACAAGTGCGCTCGCTGCCGCCCGGCATCACGCCGCCGTTCATCCTGCGCTATAACGCGTCGACGGTGCCGATCTTGCGGCTCGCGTTGTCGTCCGCATCGCTGACCGAGCAGGAACTGTTCGACTTCGGCAACAACTTCCTGAAGACGCAACTCGCCACCGTGCCCGGTGCATCCGCGCCGTTGCCGTACGGCGGCAAGCAGCGGCAGATCATGGTCGATATCGATTCGCGCAAGCTGCAGGAGCGCAATCTTTCGCCGATGGACGTCGTCAACGCGGTCTCCGCACAGAATCTGATCCTGCCCTCGGGCACCGCGAAAATCGGCTCGACCGAGTACTCGGTGGAAATGAACGGCAGCCCCGATTCGCTCGCGGGTCTCAACAACATTCCGATTCGCACGACCGCGAACGGCACCGTGTATATCCGCGACGTCGCGCACGTGCGCGACGGTTTCCAGCCGCAGACCAACATCGTGCGCGTGAACGGCCAGCGCGCCGCGCTGCTCACGATCAACAAAAGCGGCAACACGTCCACACTCGATATCGTCGATCGCATCAAGACCATGATGCCGACGCTGCGCAATCTCGTGCCGCCGTCGCTCAATATCGACCCCGTCGCCGACCAGTCGCTGTTCGTGCGCGCCTCGGTGCAGGGCGTGCTGCGCGAAGCGCTGATCGCCGCGTGCCTGACCGCGCTGATGATCCTGCTGTTCCTCGGCAACTGGCGCGCGACGCTGATTATCGCGGTGTCGATTCCGCTCTCGATGATTACATCGATCATCGCGCTCTCCGCGCTCGGCCAGACGATCAACATCATGACGCTCGGCGGGCTCGCGCTCGCGGTCGGGATTCTCGTCGACGACGCGACCGTGGCGATCGAAAACATCAGCCATCAGCTCGAGCAGGGCAAGACGCTCGAGCAGGCGATTCTCGACGGCGCGCATCAGATCGCGATTCCGACGCTCGTGTCGACGCTGTCGATCTGCATCGTGTTCGTGCCGATGTTCCTGCTCACGGGCGTCGCGCACTATCTGTTCATCCCGCTTGCCGAAGCGGTGGTGTTCGCGATGCTCGCGTCGTATTTCTTCTCGCGCACGCTCGTGCCGACGCTCGCGAAATATCTGCTGCGCTTTCATCACAAGTCCGCGGATTCGCATCACACGTCCGCGCCGACGCGCAATCCGTTCATGCGCGTGCACTATGCGTTCGAGCGCGGCTTTGCGCGTTTGCGCGAGCGTTACCGCATGTTCCTCGAAGCGCGCGTCGCGCGGCCGGGATGGTTCGTCACGCTGTTCCTCGTGTGCTGCTGCGCTTCGATGCTGTTGCTGCCGTTTATCGGCCGCGACTTTTTCCCGGCCGTCGATGCGGGCACGATCGCGCTGCACATGCGCGCGAAAACCGGCATGCGTGTCGAGGAAACCGCGGTGCTGACCGATCGCGTCGATACGCGCATCCGTCAGCTGATTCCGGCTGGCGAACTGCATTCGATCATCGACAACATCGGCCTGCCGGTGTCGGGCATCAACCTCTCGTACAGCAACACGGGCACGATCGGCACCTCGGATTCGGACATCCTGATTACGCTGAACCCCGGTCATCATCCGAGCGCCGACTACGTGCACACGCTGCGGCGCACGCTCAGCGACGAATTCCCCGGCGTGCAGTTCGCGTTTCTACCCGCCGATATCGTGAGCCAGACGCTCAACTTCGGTATGCCGTCGCCGATCGACATCCAGATCGTGGGCCGTGAAGTGGCAGCGAACCGCGCATTCGCCGCGAAGCTGCTGAACCGTCTGCGCACGGTGCCGGGTCTTGCCGACGCGCGCATCCAGCAGCCCGCCGATCTGCCGCGTATCTTCATCGACGTCGATCGCACGCGCGCGCAGCAGGCGGGCTTCTCGCAGCGCGATATCGCGAGCGACCTGCTCATCACGCTGTCCGGCAGCCAGCAGACCACGCCGACGTTCTGGCTCAATCCGCGCAACGGCGTGAGCTACAACGTCATCACGGAAGCACCGCAATACACGATCGATTCGCTGCAATCGCTCGCGAACATTCCGCTCAACGCAAACGGACGCAGCAACATTCTCGGCTCGCTCGCGACGATGCGCCGCGAAGCCGGCAACGCGGTGCTCACGCACTACAACGCGCAGACCACGATCGATATTTACGGCACCGCCGATGGCCGCGATCTCGGCGGTGTCTCCGACGACATTCGCAAGATCATCGACGAATCGAAAGCCGAGCTGCCGCAAAGCTCGACCATCGAACTGCGCGGCCAGGTGCAGACGATGAACGATTCGTTCTCGGGTCTGCTCGCCGGTCTGCTGTTCGCGGTGCTGCTCGTGTATCTGCTGATCGTCGTCAATTTCCAGTCGTGGCTCGATCCGTTCATCATCATCACCGCGCTGCCGGGCGCGCTCGCGGGCATCGTGTGGACACTGTTCCTCACGCACACCACGCTGTCGATTCCCGCGCTCACGGGCGCGATTATGTGTATCGGCATCGCGACTGCAAACTCGATTCTCGTCATCAGCTTCGCGCGCGAACAACTGCTGCTGCACGGCGATGCGACGCGCGCCGCGATCGAAGCGGGCTTCACACGCTTCCGTCCGGTGCTGATGACGGCGCTCGCGATGGTGATCGGCATGGTGCCGATGGCGATCGGTCTCGGCGAAGGCGGCGAGCAGAATGCGCCGCTCGGGCGCGCGGTGATCGGCGGTCTCACGGTCGGCACGATCGCCACGCTGATCTTCGTGCCCGTCGTGTTCTCGATGATCTATCGGCGGCTCGCGGCACGGCATCGGCGCGCGGCGGAACACGTGGTGCAGAAGCCATGAACATGAAGCGCGGGACGATGACGAGAAGCGGCGTGCGCTGCACGCGAAATTTCACGGCAACCGTCTTTGATGGGACCACAGTAAGTGCTGAAGCACTTACTCCGGTCGACCGCAAAAATTGCATGGGACCAGATTAAGCGCTGAAGCGCTAACTCCGGTCGACACAGGGGAAGTTTGATGGAAGCACAACGTCCAGACGACTCTGGTTCCGGTTCGGGGTCCGGTTCGAGTCCGGCCTCAGGCGGCAACGCCGCGCATGACCCCGCGAAAGCGCGGCGCACGCGCTGGATCGCGATCGCCGCGGCCGTCGCGGTGCTCGCGCTCGCCGCGCAAGGCATCTGGTCACGCCACGATGCGCACGCGGCGCTCGAACGCGATGCCGCACATGCGAGCCAGATGAGCGTCGAGGTCGTGCTGCCGCAGAAGTCATCCGCCGGGGTCGATCTCGTGTTGCCCGGCAACGTGCAGGCTTTTCTCGATACGCCGATCTACGCGCGCACCAACGGATATCTGAAGAAGTGGTACGCCGACATCGGCGCGCACGTGAAAAACGGCCAGTTGCTCGCGGAAATCGACACGCCCGAAGTGGACGACCAGTTGCGCGCCGCCCGCGCCGATCTCGCGAACGCCGAAGCGAACTATGCGCTCGCGAAAAGCACCGCCGATCGCTGGACCGACATGCTGAAGAGCAAATCGGTCTCGAAGCAGGAGACCGACGAGAAAGTCGGCGACATGCTCGCGAAGAAAGCCACGCTCAATGCGGCGAGTTTCAACGTCGCGCGTCTCGAGAAAACGCAATCGTTCCAGAGGGTCTATGCACCGTTCGACGGCATCGTGACCGCGCGCAACGTCGATGTCGGCGCGTTGATCGATGCGGGCAGTTCCGGCGGTCCCGCGAAGGAGCTGTTTCATGTCGCGCAGGCGAACCGTCTGCGCGTCTATGTGAACGTGCCGCAGGCGTACGCGCAACAGGTGCGCGCACGGCAGTCGGCTTATCTGACGCTGACCGAGACGCCAGCGCGGCACTATCCGGGGACGGTCGCGCGCACGGCGGGCGCGGTCGATGCGCAGCAGCGCACGATGCTCGTCGAAGTCGATGTCGACAATCGCGACGGCGAACTGTTGCCGGGTGCGTATGCCCAGGTGCATTTCGCGCTCGGCACGGGCGCGGCGCCGTACACGCTGCCAGGTAATGCGCTGCTGTTCCGGCCTGACGGCGTGAAAGTCGCGACCGTCGACGCTCGACACAAGGTGAAGCTGCTGCCGGTGTCGCTCGGCACGGACTTCGGCACGCGTGTCGCGATCGTGTCCGGTTTGAACGGCCGCGAGCAGGTGATTTTGAATCCGCAGGATTCGATCGTCGATGGCGCGCCGGTACGGATCGTGCCGCGCAAAGCAGAAGGTGGTGGCGGTGCGGAAGGTGCTGCTGGAGCAGCAGGGGCAGCGGCAACCGGCGCGGCGGCAAGTTCGGCGGCTGCGTTGGGCGGCGGCCAGCCGGCCGCGAGGACGCAATCATGAAGATGCTGGTTTTGCGGCGCGCTGCGGCCTCTGCCTCTGCGGCCGCGGCCGCACACGTCCTCATTCGCGCATCGACGCGCCCGCGTGCACGAACTTCGCCTGGCATTGCGATACGCCTCCCAATGAGCACCGCAATACGCGCGTCAATACGCGCCCCAGCATTCGCCTTGACGCTCGCCTGCACCCTCACCGCCTGCACCGTCGGTCCCGACTACGTGAGGCCCGTCACCGCCACGCCTGCGACCTGGCGCGAACTCGAAGGCACCGGCTGGAAGCCCGCGCAACCCGCCGACACGCTCGCGCGCGGCGCCTGGTGGCAGATCTACGCAGACCCGTCGCTCGATGCGCTCGAGCAGCAGGTCGCAGGCGCGAACCAGGACGTGCAGGCCGCCGAAGCGCGCTTTCGCGCGGCCCGCGCGAGCGTCGCGCAATATCGCTCGGAGTTTTTCCCGGTGGTCAGCGCGAGCGGCAACTATTCGCGCGCGCGAACCTCGGAGAACGTGCTGCACAAATCGACTGCGGGCCTCACGCTGAACGACTACATCGTGCAGGCCGACGCATCGTGGGAGCCGGACCTGTGGGGCCGCATCTCACGCAGCGTCGAGGGCGCGAAAGCCGCCGCGCAGGCGAGCGCCGCCGACGTCGAAGCCGCGCTTCTCTCGATGCAGGCCGAACTCGCGACCGACTACTTCGAGCTGCGCGGACTCGATCAGGAGCGCCAACTACTCGACGACACGATCAAGGCCTACCAGGAAGCGCTGGAGTTGACACAGCATCGCTACGCGGGCGGCATCGCCACCGACGCCGACGTCGCGCAGGCCCAAACGCAGTTGAAGACCACGCAGGCGCAGGCGCTCGACCTCGGCGTACAGCGCGCGCAACTCGAACACGCGATCGCGATCCTGATCGGCCAGTCGCCCTCGACGTTCACGCTGCCGGCCGCGCCGCTCGTGGCCGTGCCGGTCGTCGCGGCGGCCGGCGTGCCGTCGGATCTGCTCGAACGGCGTCCCGACATCGCGTCGGCGGAGCGGCACATCGCCGACATGAACGCGCAGATCGGCGTCGCGACCGCGGCGTTTTTCCCGAGCCTCATCCTCTCGGTGACGGGCGGGCTCGAAGCGACCAACTACAGCCAGTGGCTGCTCGCGCCGAGCCGGCTGTGGTCGCTCGGGCCGACGCTCGCGGGCACGCTGCTCGACTTCGGCGGGCGCGCGGCCGTCAAGGAACAGGCGCGCGCGCACTACGACGAAAGCGTCGCGCAATACCGGCAGACGGTGCTGGACGCGTTCGGCCAGGTCGAGGACAACCTCGCCGCGCTGCGTGTGCTCGAACAGGAAGCCGCCGCGCAGGACGATGCGGTGGCAGCGGCGCAGCGTTCGCTCGCGGTCGTGTCGAATCGCTACAAGAACGGCGCGATCACCTATCTCGACGTGGTGGTCGCGCAGACGACCGCGCTCACCAACGAGCGCAACGCCGTGGCGATCGCGCGCCGCCGCATGGCCGCGAGCGTCGCACTCGTGAAGGCGCTCGGCGGCGGCTGGGACACGTCGGCGCTGCCGGGTGGGGAGGAAATTGTGCATCCGTCGACGTCGACGTCAGCACCGGCGCCCACACCGGCGAGCGCAACCGCGGCGCGCGGCTAGGGAACCGCGCGAGTGTGGGGCTTGGGGCGTACGGCTGCGGCTACCGCCACGGCCTTCGTCCCGCGCGACAACGGCTCATCCCTCAAGCCACACTTGGTACCGCTTTGCACTCGCCGCCGGTCCGAGTTTCTTTTTCAGCGTATCCTTAACTCTTTTGAGCATTTTTGCGTGACCCAAGGAGTTTTGTTGTGACCCTGCCGCCGGAATCCCAGCGGACTGCTTCTGCCGTTCCTTCCTCGAGCACAGCTTCGGCGGCTCCTCTTCGCACTTCGTCCGTATCGGACCTCCCCTATCTCGAACGCGGCACGCGCGCGTACTGGCGTGCCGCCATCGCGCTGCTGTTCGCCGGCTACGCGACGTTCTCGCTGCTCTACTGCGTGCAGCCGCTGCTGCCGTCTTTTTCCGAGGCGTTCAACGTGACGCCCGCGCAAAGCAGTCTGTCGTTGTCGCTCTCCACCGCCGCGCTGGCGCTCGCGATCTTCGTCGCCGGTTTCGTCTCCGAGGGCTGGAGCCGTCACAAGCTGATGACGCTGTCGCTCACGGCCTCGGCGCTGCTGACCATCGGCGTGTCGATCGCGCCGCACTGGCATCAGCTGCTCGTGCTTCGCACGCTCGAAGGACTCGCGCTCGGCGGTGTGCCGGCCGTCGCGATGGCCTATCTCGCCGAGGAAGTGCATCCCGATGGCCTCGGCCTCGCGATGGGGCTGTACGTCGGCGGCACGGCGATCGGCGGCATGGCCGGGCGCGTGATTACCGGCGTCGTCGCGGATCTGTTTTCGTGGCGTGTCGCGATCGGCACGATCGGCGTGCTCGGTCTGCTGTCGATGCTGGCGTTTCGCGCGCTGCTGCCGCCGTCGCGCCATTTCGTGCCGCGCCGCGGACTCGGCTTCGCGCATCACCGCACCGCGCTGCTCAGGCAGTTCACGCGACCGGGTCTGCCGGTGCTGTTCCTGCTCGGCTTCGTGCTGATGGGCAGCTTCGTCACGCTGTACAACTACATCGGCTACCGGCTGCTCGCGCCGCCGTATCGACTGAACCAGACCGAGATCGGCGCGATTTTCGTCGTGTATCTGACCGGCGTGGTCGCGTCGCCGTGGTCCGGACGCATGGCCGATACGTTCGGCCGCGCGCGCGTGCTGATCGCGAGCCTGCTGCTGATGATGTTCGGCCTCGTGCTGACGATGCTGCATCCGCTCGCGGCGATCGCGACCGGCATCGCGTGCGTGACCTTCGGCTTCTTCGCGGGGCACTCGGTGGCGAGCGGCTGGGTCGGCCGTCTCGCCAAAGACGCGAAAGGCCAGGCTGCCGCGCTGTACCTGCTCGCGTACTACATCGGCTCGAGCGTGGTCGGTTCGTACGGCGGCCACGTGTGGGCCGGTCATGGCTGGAATGGTGTCGTGGGGCTGGTGGGTACGCTGATCGTCATCGGACTACTGGGGGGCATGCGTTTGCGCGGGTATGAATAACCCAACAGGCGAGGTGCGCGGCTGACGGACCAAGAGCCACGCGCATCGAGCCTGCCTCCGGGATTGCTTCGCATCATCCGGCACGACGCGGCGCGATTTATCCCGGTACGATTCAACCCGCATGAATTCGTAGCAAAACGTAAGACACACGTAAGCAAACACTTCATACGTTCCACTATCTTTGCTGCGCCGCGCCAATCTCCGTATGCCCGGCGGCACGCGGGTCAACAGCCTGCGAGTCGGCACCATTCCATCGTTTGGCGCCGTTTCGCGCCCTCATGCCGCTGCGCCGGTCTCCTATACTCGAATTGAGCGGGGCACTGCCGGTTGTCGGAGCCGCCGCCTTCGTTAGTGATACACAGCAACCATCCTGCATGGGATCGGAGTCAGTGCTAAACGCCCACTCCGGTCGACCGCGATAAATCGCATGGGACCGGAATCAGTGCTGAAGCGCTAACTCCGGTCGACAAAGGAGACGAATATGACGACGTACTTTACGATCGGCGATTTCATCCTGGTCATTCCGATGGCGCTAGCGGGCGCATTGTTCGTCGGCGCGCTACCCTGCAAGACCGAGGTACGGCACAACGCGCTGCGCGTGCTCGGTGCGGTGATCGGTGTGGTTTGCGCGGTTGCGCTGGTCGAAGGTCTGCCAGCGCTGGTGTAGCGCAACATCACGAAAAAAGCCGCACGCTGAACGTGCGGCTTTCTCTGTCCCGTCATTTCCGCGGACGCTCCGTTGGTCCGCGGGGCCGCGGATCCGTTACGCGATCAGATCGCCTGATCCGTCGACGGCTTTTCCCACAGATTGATCCCGCCTTCGGTCGCATAGCGATCGATTTCGGCGAGTTCGTCCGCTGAGAACGCAAGATTCCCGAGCGCGCCGACGTTCTCGCGCACCTGCTCCGCACGGCTCGCACCGATCAGCACCGAAGTCACGCGCGCATCGCGCAGCGCCCATGCGAGCGCCATTTGCGCGAGGCTCTGGCCGCGACGCTGCGCGATGTCGTTGAGCTTGCGCACGTGCTCGATGTTCTGCTCGCTCAGGTGCTCCTGCTTCAGCGAACCGCCACCTGCTTTGTTGACGCGCGCATCGGCCGGCACGCCGTTCAGGTACTTGCCGGTCAGGAGTCCTTGAGCCAACGGCGTGAACGCAATCGCGCCAGCCCCGACCTCTTCGAGCGTATCGAGCAGGCCGCGCTCGATCCAGCGGTTCAGCATGTTGTACGACGGCTGATGGATAAGCAGCGGCACCTTGTATTCGGCGAGCAGCTTCGCCATTTCGAGCGTCTTCGCGGACGAATACGACGAGATGCCGATGTAGAGCGCCTTGCCCTGCTGCACCGCGCTCGCGAGCGCGCCCGCGGTTTCCTCGAGCGGCGTATGCGCGTCGAAACGATGCGAATAGAAGATGTCGACGTAATCGAGACCCATGCGCTTCAAGCTCTGGTCGAGGCTCGCGAGCACGTACTTGCGCGAGCCGCCGCCCTGGCCGTACGGGCCCGGCCACATGTCCCAGCCGGCCTTCGACGAAATCAGCAGCTCGTCGCGATACGGTTTGAAATCGTCCTTGAAGAGACGGCCGAAATTGGTTTCCGCGCTGCCGTACGGCGGGCCGTAGTTGTTCGCGAGATCGAAGTGCGTGATGCCGAGATCGAAGGCCGTGCGCAGGATGTCGCGCTGCGTGGAGATCGGCGTGGTGTCGCCGAAGTTGTGCCACAGGCCGAGCGACAGTGCCGGCAGTTTGAGACCCGACTTGCCGCAGACGCGGTATTGCATGTCCGAATAGCGTTCTGAAGCTGCTTCGTAAGCCATTGCTGATGTCCTTGTCGATGAAATCGCCCGGCGATTGCGGGCGTGAGGATTCGCGCGTTGCGGGAGGCGTGCTGCTGGAGAGATGGATTGTCGTAGTGCGGCCAGACCGCTATGGTAGCCAATCGACTTCATCCTTGCAGGCGCCCAGTATGCGGGATGGACGATCGCCAACGGCTCCCCTACACTCTCGCCGGACAAAGCTGATGGGAGAACCAGATGACGAAAGCGATTTCGATCGCGCTGATTGTCGGCGGCATCGTATTGCTGTATTTCGGCGGGCAGGCGTTCAACTCGATGAGCAGCGACGTGTCGCGCTTCTTTACCGGTTCGCCGACCAACAAGGCGATCGTGCTGATCGTGGCGGGCGTGGTGGCGACGCTGGCCGGGCTGACAGGGGTCGCGTTGGGGCGCAAACGGTAGGGCTTGCCGGCAGGGTTGGCTGGCGAGGTTTTCGACAAGGGCCTGCGTAAAGCAGTAAAGCAGGCCCTTGCGGCGTCTGCACACGCTCTAGAACGCAATCTCAGGCTTCGCGGCCGAACGCGTGCCTGGCAGCGGCACATTGCTCGCACCGTGATAGGTGAACACCAGCGAAAACTTCACCTGATCGCTGAGATTCTTGCCGGCCGAGTGCAACGTATTGCAGTGGAAGAACACCACGTCCCCGGTCTTCAACTCGGGCGATATCGCAGTGCGGATCTCGGCCTGGTTCTCTTCGAGATCCGCGCGGAAAAATTTGGCTTCGTCGAAACGCTCGGACGTGAAGGCGGCGCCATGCGATTTCGGCACGAACCACAACGCGCCGTTGTCGACGGTTTCGGGGCCCACCGCAAGCCACACGGACACGAGATCGTCCCGCTCGAACGACCAGTAACGCACGTCGCGATGCCAGCCGGTCAGGCTGCCGTACGCGGGATGCTTGGTCATCATGCAATTGTGATGCGCGCGCGACAGACGCGGCTCCTCGCCGAAATACAGCTCCATCCAGCCGCGAATTTCCGGCGCGGTCGCCCATTGCGCAAAAGCCGGGTGACGCCCGTACGCATCGAGCAGACGCCTCACGGTGTGCCCGCCCGGCGCATGCTTCGACGACGGCGCGCCCGGATACTGCAGATCCGCTTCGAACTCGATCGGCGCCGCCGCTTCGTGCAACTGCTGCTGCGCGATCTGCGTCAGTTCTTCGCAACGCTCGGGCGACACGAGACCTGGCACCACGACAAAACCTTGCTCCCGCAACGTCTGAATCTGCTCTTTTTTCGAATGGAGTGACATGGTGTTCCGTTACTGTCGACGAACCGATGTTCGATTGTAAAACGGGCGCGATCGGGATGCGTTTGTCGCCGACGATTTCGACACAGATTTCGCGATGCGCTGATGCACGACTTTCATGCGCCGCCCCGGTTTCGCGGCACATTCCATGGGCACGCGCGCACGATAATCGACCGCAAAGGGTACGACCACACAAGCGAAGCGCGACGATCCGACTCAGGAAGAACCCCCGATCGCAGGGTAAAAACGGACTTTCTGACGTCATGAATCGCGTGTAGCCTGCACCTATGTTGATCGTCGCTTACGCACTTCTGCACCGCGCGCGGGCCGTCCGGGCCCATGTCGCCGGCTTCTGCGCGTTTTCCCGTCCAATTTCCGGCTTTCACGCCGTTCACCGCAACCCCGCCATTGGCACATTTGGTGCTGCTTTGCGTGCACATTCCAGCGCACGGGCCGACGTGCGGTACTTTGCCTACTTGTGAAGCCATGCATACTCTTCTGAGCACCCGTCTTACCCGCGCCTCGCTGAAAGCGGCGCGTCCCGCGCGACGCCACCTGATGCGCGCGCTGCGTCACCATGCCGCCCGCACTCGCGCGCTCGGCAAACAATGGCGCGACGCCAGGGCTGTCGACGGCATCCGTACCTGGTTCCACGCGTTCTTCTCGGCACTGCGCCAGCAAAGCGGTGCGCGCCGTTTCTCGCTGCGCACGCTGCTGCGCAAGCCGACGCCGCTGCGACTCGTCGTCGCGAAACGCGCACCGGCCACGCCGGTCAATACGAGCCGCCGCCCGCGCCGGCTGTCGACGAGCAGCAGCGGGTGGTTCGCGTTCGCGTTTGCGAGCCGTTGAGGCGAGTTGCCCGGATGGCTTGCTGAAACGTCAGCCGCTGAATTGCTGCTTCCTGGTCCTGGCTTACGTTGCTCCAGATAAAGAAAAACCCCGCCCGGCTCGCGCCGGCGGGGTTTTTTGCGTGAAGCGGTCGGCTCGCGCTTATTCGGCGAGCGCCGCAACCGGTTCGGTGCCGGCGGCTTCGGCGAGTGCAAGCGCTTTGTCAGTGGCTTCCCACGTGAATTCCGGCTCTTCGCGGCCGAAGTGGCCGTAGGCGGCGCTCTTCTCGTAGACCGGGCGCAGCAGATCGAGCATCTGGATGATGCCCTTCGGACGCAGGTCGAAATGCTGGCGCACGAGTTCCGTGATCGTCGCATCCGACACGCGGCCCGTGCCGAACGTGTTGACCATGACCGAGGTCGGCTGGGCGACGCCGATTGCGTACGACACCTGGATCAGGCAGCGCGACGCGAGGCCCGCTGCCACGATGTTCTTCGCGACATAACGGCCGGCATAAGCCGCCGAGCGGTCGACCTTCGACGGGTCCTTGCCCGAGAACGCGCCGCCGCCGTGGGGCGCCGCGCCGCCGTACGTATCGACGATGATCTTGCGGCCCGTCAGGCCGCAGTCGCCCTGCGGACCGCCAATCACGAAGCGGCCGGTCGGGTTCACGAGGAACTTGATGTCGCCCTTGATGAGGTCGGCCGGCAGCGTCGGCTTGATCACTTCCTCGATCACGGCCTCGCGCAGCGTGTCCAGACTGATGTCCGGCGAATGCTGGGTGGACAGCACGACCGTGTCGATCGAATGCGGCTTGCCGTCGACATAGCGCACGGTGACCTGCGACTTCGCATCCGGACGCAGCCAGGGCAGACGGCCATCGCGGCGCAGATTCGCCTGACGCTCGACGAGACGGTGCGACAGGTGGATCGGCAGCGGCATCAATTCCGTCGTTTCCTCGCACGCATAGCCGAACATCAGGCCCTGGTCGCCCGCGCCCTGGTCGAGGTTGTTGTCGTGCGCACGGTCCACGCCCTGGGCGATGTCCGGCGACTGCTTGTCGTACGCGACGAGCACCGCGCAGCCGCGGTAGTCGATGCCGTAGTCGGTGTTGTCGTAGCCGATGCGCTTGATCGTGTTCCGCGCGATCTGGATGTAGTCGACGTTCGCGGTCGTGGTGATTTCACCGGCCAGCACGACCAGACCCGTGTTGCACAGCGTTTCGGCCGCGACACGCGAATACTTGTCCTGAGCGAGGATGGCGTCGAGGATGGCGTCCGAAATCTGGTCCGCGACCTTGTCGGGATGGCCTTCGGAAACGGATTCGGAGGTGAAGAGATAGTCGTTTGCCACGTTGCAGACTCCTGTTTTGTGGTTACGGTTGAGTTTCACGTAGCCAGCTTCGGGAGTCTGAAGCGGCGACGCTTTAGCGGATTACCTTGCCGTTTAGCACTGATCTCGCATGGAAAACCCATGGATCGCACCGGCCAGCTTCGCCCCGCAAGTTGTCTATTAACTCGGCGAAGCCCTTATTATAGCGACTTCCGATGATTGTCACAGAGTGTCCACGAGTGCGGTATCACGTCAATTTTTCCGCTTCCCCGAATCCCGCCACCCGCGGCGCTGCGCGCCCGGAGGCGGCATGCTGAGCCGCTACGGCGCGAAGCTCGCGATCGGGCTGCTCAAACTCTTTGCGCTGTTGCCCTATGGACTCGTCGCCCGTTTCGGCGACGGCGTCGGCTGGCTCCTCTACCAGATTCCGAGCAGCCGCAAGCGCATCGTCCACACCAACCTCAAGCTGTGCTTTCCCGAATGGAGCGACGAGCATCGCGAAGACGTCGCGCAGAAGCACTTCCGCCACGCAATCCGCAGCTATCTCGAACGCAGCGTACAGTGGTTCGGCTCGCCGAAAAAGCTCGAGAAGCTGATTCAGCTCGACAGCGCGATCGACCTGACCGACCCGAATCTGCCGCCCACGCTGTTTCTCGGCTTTCACTTCGTCGGCATCGAGGCCGGTTCGATCTTCCTGAACTACTCGCTCAAGCGCCAATGCGGCTCGCTCTATCAGCCGATGTCGAACCCGGAGCTCGAGGAAGTCGCCAAAGCGGCGCGCGCGCGGTTCGGCGCGGACATGGCAAGCCGCGCCGACAGCGCGCGCATCGTGCTGCGCTGGCTGCGCGAACGCAAACCGGTGATGCTCGGCGCGGACATGGACTACGGCGCGCGCAATTCGACGTTCGTGCCGTTTTTCGGCGTGCCGACCTGCACGCTGACCGCGGTCGGCCGGCTCGCGAAGGTGGGGCACGCACAGGTCGTGCCGTTCATCGGCGAAGTGCTGCCGCACTACAAAGGTTATCGGCTCAAGGTGTTCAAGCCCTGGGACAACTACCCCACTGGCGACGACGACGCCGACGCACGGCGCATGAACGAGTTTCTCGAAGAGCAGATTCCGCTGATACCGGAGCAGTACTACTGGGTGCATAAGCGCTTCAAGACGCGGCCGCCGGGGGTGCCGGGGGTGTATTGAGGCTGGAGTAATCCGCGTTCGACTCGCGCTTATGCCTTTGGATTCACTTCCCGCACCACCAGCGAGTCGCACTCTATGGCAAGTTCAGCACCGAGCGTCGAGTAGACGAACATAAGCACCCCTGCTTTCCTATGGGTAAGCCGCTCGCCGCGCTCAAGCACGGCACGGGCATGCGCGTACTTCGCATCGGTCAGCCGGACGATGTGAATCCCGTTGACGATGTTCAGCATCCCCAAGTCCTCAACGCAGACACACGTAACGCCTTCGAACGTCACGGCTGCACGCCGGTCGCGAAGATACAGGCCAAGCGTCAGCGTTCTCGGTTCTACGTTCGGGCCAATTGCAACACTGTCCAGATACCAGTCATGGAAGTGATTCCACACGGCCAATACGTTGTCTGTCATTTCACTCACCAGGGAAGCAGGGAAACCGGCGCGCCGTCATCGCGATCGTAGCCATCCCAGTTGTGCGCGTGCGGGTTAGGATTACCGTGATGCGCCTCGAGATCGAAATCTGTCAGCGGCGTACCATTCGAGCCGTATTGGCGCATTTGCGGCATAGTGCCGGGCATACTCGATATCCATGTTCCAGGCGCACCATTGAACGGCATCCCGGCAATCTGCCCGGCCTCGCCGTCGGGCAGATCGGGCTGATAGTCGAACGCCTGCGCATCGCCGAGCGGTGTCGATACCGGCGTGGCGATGGTTCCATCGGGCAGTACGTCGCCGGGACGGGCGAACCAGATGGCGAGGCCATCCTCGGCTGCCAGCCGCGGCAATTTGGGGCGCTCGAACGAGCGCGCAACGCGTACCACGGGCAACGCGCGCCGGAATAGCTGCGACGGCGTGACGGTTGCATAGTACGGCCGGATCTGCTGTTCGATAGGTGCGCCGCCTCCGCCCGAGGCGCGCGGCTCCGGCGCGAGCGCAATCACATCGCCGCGCTCGACGGCGGCCCGTAGCACTCGGGCGAGTTGATCCGGCGCCGCGCCGCTCGCAGTTGCGCCGGCGCGCGCATTGCGCATGAACTGAAAGAGCTGTGCTAGCTGGCGCGTGTCGTGCGTGAGCTCCCATGCGCTGGCCGAGATAATGAGCCGGCGGCCGGCGCGCGCCTCGTCGCTAAAGGGGTTGCCGCGATATTCCTGCCGCATGTAGAGTGTGCAGTTCCGGTGGGTTCCAACCTTGAAGTCAATCGCCATCCGCCTCCCCTGTGCTGTGCCATGTATACGAACACAGCTCCGAAACGGCATTTGCAAAAAATCTTCGCCGCGCGAAGCGGCGGCGCGCGACGCCCGCTCACAACGGCCGCCGGAACTGAGCCGCCGGAATCCGGGCAAGCTGCGGCGACCTGTTAGAAACCGTTAAGGTAGCGGCGTACGGCACAGGGTAATGCGCTTCGAAACAAGCGCATTACCCTGTGCCCGCCATACCGGGCCGGTGTCTCAGCGTGTATCATCCTCTATCCCCCTGGTTCACCATGAATGGGTAGCCAGATGGGTAGCTAGACGGCTTTTCGCACCCAAAAAACTAGCGCAGAGCCTTATTCGGCAAGGACAAAAGGCTCATCGTGAAGCTTAAATTCACCAAAATGCACGGCGCGGGCAACGATTTCGTCGTGCTCGACGGCTACACCGAACCGGTCGACCTGACCACGGCACAGGTGCGCGCGCTCGCGAACCGCCATTTCGGCATCGGCGCCGACCAGTTGCTGCTGGTGGAAAAGCCCACCGTCGAAGGCGTCGATTTCAGATACCGCATCTTCAATTGCGACGGCGGCGAGGTCGAGCACTGCGGCAACGGCGCGCGCTGCTTCGTCAAGTTCGTGCGCGATCGCGGTCTGACCGATCAGCGTAGCGTGCGCGTGCAGGTGCAGAAAGGCACGATCACGCTCACGATGCAGGACAACGGCGAAGTGATCGTCGACATGGGCGCGCCGGTGTTCGATCCCGAACGCGTGCCGTTCGCGACCAAGGGTCTGCAAAGCCGCCGCGAAGGCGCGGACACGCTCTGGCCGCTCGACGTGAACGGCGCGACGCGCTGGATTTCTGTGGTGTCGATGGGCAATCCGCACGCGGTGCAGGTCGTCGGGAATGCCGAAGCGTTCCCGGTGCTCGTCGAAGGTCCGGTGATCGAAAGGCACGCGCGCTTCCCGCAGCGCGTGAACGCGGGCTTCATGCAGATCGTCAGCCGCGGCGAGATCCGGCTGCGCGTCTACGAGCGCGGCGCGGGCGAAACGCTCGCGTGCGGCACGGGCGCGTGCGCGGCGGTCGCGGCCGGCATCCGGCGCGGGCTGCTCGACTCGCCGGTGCTCGTGCACACGCACGGCGGCGATCTCACGATCACGTGGGACAGCTCGCGGGAAGGCGCGCCGCTATTGATGGCCGGCCCCGCGACGACCGTCTTCGAAGGCGAGATCGAGCTGGCGGATGAGCCGGCCGACGAGCCATCCGCAGGGCCGCAAAAAGATTCGCAGAAAGACTCACCCGGCAAGCCGGCCGCCGTTGCGCCAGTTGCCTAACTCATTGACCGACGCGCCGCCCGAGGCGGCCGTCCCGTAGTCCTCTAGCCGAAACCATGAACGATCGCGAAGTCGCCGAATACCTGCTCGCCAATCCCGAATTCTTCGTCGAACACGCGGAAACACTCGCGACTATCCGGCTCGCGAACCCGCACGGCAAAGCCGCGGTGTCGCTGCAGGAGCGGCAGATGGAGATGCTGCGCGACAAGAACAAGCATCTCGAACGGCGCCTCGCCGAACTGCTGCGCTACGGTCACGAGAACGACAGCATCGCGTCGAAATTCAACCGCTGGACCATCCGCGTGATGGCCGAGCGCGATCCGTACGCGTTGCCGCGCACGATCGCCAACGGGCTGCGCGACGTCTTCGACGTGCCGCAAGCCGCGCTGCGCGTGTGGGACGTCGCCGAACCCTACGCGCAGGCCGACTTCGCGCGCCACGTCAGCGAGGAAGTGCGCATTTTCGCGGGCAGCCTGACGACGCCGTACTGCGGCACGAACACCGGCTTCGAAGCGGCGCAGTGGCTCGCGTCGGCGGCGGGTGGAGCCGCGAATGGCGCAGCAGGCGGTGCGACGGGCGGAGCAACAGGCGCGGTGGACGAAAACGGCTCCGCGGCAGGCGAAGCCGCGCACGCGACCGAATCGATCGCGCTGCTCGCGCTGCGCGACCCCGAAGGCGCCGAAGACGCGCCCACGTTCGGCCTGCTCGTGATGGGCTCGGCCGACGCGCGCCGCTTCCACGACGGCATGGCCACCGATTTCTTGACGCAGATCGGCGCGCTCGCGAGCGCCGCGCTGAGCCGGCTGCTGCCGCGCTGAGTCAGGCCAATTCCGCGCCAATTCCGCGCTGACTCCACGCCACCTCGAAGCTCACTCGCGCCTACCGCCCAACCCACCGTGACCTCCGCCGCCCCGATCGCCGCCTACCTGTCGCATCTCGAACACGAGCGGCGGCTGTCGGCGCACACGCTGCGCGGCTACACGCACGAACTCGCGGAACTCGAGCTGCTCGCCAAAGGCCGGCCGCTCGAAAGCCTTACCGCGGTCGACATTCGCGGCGCCGTCGCCCGTGCGCACGCGGGCGGCCTGACGGCGCGCTCGATCGGCCACCGGTTGTCGGCGTGGCGCGCGTTTTATCGCTGGCTCGCCGGCCGCGTCGATCTGCCGGCCAATCCGGTTGCGGCCGTGCGCGCGCCGAAGCAGGCCAAAACGCTGCCCAAGGCGCTCTCCGTCGACGACGCCGCGCGCCTGATGAACAATCCGCCCACCGCCTCGCCCGAAGGCTTGCGCGATCACGCGATGCTCGAACTGTTCTACTCGTCCGGCTTGCGGCTCGCGGAGCTGGTCGGTCTCGACGTGCGTTTCGCCGACGCCGACGGCTACCGTTCCGCCGGCTGGCTCAAGCTCGATTCCGCCGAAGTCGAAGTGCTCGGCAAAGGCAACCGGCGCCGCGTCGTGCCGGTCGGCAGCAAGGCGGTGGAAGCGCTGAACGCGTGGCTCGCGGTGCGCGACCAGATGGTGAAGCACGATCCCCATCCGCTCTTTCTGTCGGCGCGCGGCAAGCGACTCTCGCCGAACGTCGTACGCGAGCGCGTGAAACGCGCGGCGCTCGTCGCCGGGATTCCGGCCAATGTGCATCCGCACGTGCTGCGGCATTCGTTCGCGACGCACGTGCTGCAGTCGAGCGGCGATCTGCGCGCGGTGCAGGAACTGCTCGGCCACGCGAGCATCACCGCGACGCAGGTTTATACGGCGCTCGATTTCCAGCACCTCGCCCATGTCTACGACAGCGCGCATCCGCGCGCCAGAAAACGCAACTGAGAACACGACGGACAACGCGACCGCGCGCCGCCCGCCGCGGCGCGCAGTCCTCGCCTTTGCTTCACTCGCCGCGCCGGGCTTGCCCCGCGGCCCATTGCTCCCGCTGACAATCCCGATGAATATCGTTACGCTCAAACCGTCGAAAGAAAAATCGCTGCTGCGCCGCCATCCGTGGGTCTATGCCAACGCGATCGAGCACGTCGACGGCCACCCGGCGCCGGGCACCACCGTGCTCGTACGCGCGCGCGACGGCCGCTTTCTCGCGCGCGCCGCGTATAGCCCGCACTCGCAGATTCGCGCACGCGTGTGGAGCTTCGACGAAGCCGAGCCGATCGATCACGCGTTCTTCAAGCGCCGCGTGCAGCACGCGCTCGCGCATCGTCAGTCGATGGTGCGCGACACCGGCGCGGTGCGGCTGATTTTCGGCGAAGCGGACGGCTTACCCGGCCTGATCGTCGATCACTACGTCGCCGAGGACGCAGGCCAGCGCAGCCAGCTCGTGTGCCAGTTCATGGCCGCGGGCGTCGAGGCGTGGAAGGAGGCGATCGTCGCGGCGCTCGTCGGCGCGACCGGCTGCCCGAACGTCTACGAGCGCTCGGACGTGTCGATCCGCCAGAAGGAAGGGCTCGAGCAGATCACCGGCGTGCTGGCGGGCGAGCCGCCGTCGGACAAGCTGATCGCGAGCGAAAATGGCGTGCGTTATCACGTCGACGTGCGCAACGGTCACAAGACCGGCTTCTACGTCGATCAGCGCGACAACCGCCTGCTCCTGCAGCAGCTCGCGCAGGACCGCGACGTGCTGAACTGCTTCTGCTACACCGGCGGCTTTTCGCTGGCGGCGTTGAAGGGCGGCGCGAGGCGCGTGGTGTCGGTCGATTCGTCGGGCGAAGCGCTCGCGCTTGCGCAGCAGAACGTGGCGGCCAACGGCTTCGACGCCGAACGCGCGACCTGGCTCGACGCCGACGCGTTCAAAACACTGCGCCGCCTCTATGACGAGGGCGAGCGCTTCGACCTGATCGTGCTCGATCCGCCGAAATTCGCGCCGTCGCGCGAGCATGTGGACCGCGCGTCGCGCGCGTACAAGGACATCAACCTGACCGGCCTCAAACTGCTGCGCCCGGGCGGGTTGCTGTTCACCTACTCGTGCTCGGGCGCGATCGATTCCGAGCTGTTCCAGAAGATCGTCTCCAGCGCGGCCGCCGACGCGCGCGTCGATGCGCGCATTCTGAAGCGGCTCGGCGCGGGCGTCGATCATCCGCTGCTGACCGCTTTCCCCGAAGGCGAATACCTGAAAGGGCTGCTGTTGCAAATCGCCTGATCGCCCTTATTTGGGAGCGATTGCACGTGCCGGCGGTAGCGGCGGCGGGCATTGGCGGCCGTGCAGGCCATGGCAGCGGCGGCCATGACCGCATACGCCTGCGCCCGCCTGGCAAATATGTTTCAATAACCGGCTAGACGGGCTGCGCGCCATCCGGCTGCGGCGCCCGGCCTAACGCATTCGGCTAGCCCCGGGCTAGCGTTCGATCACGCACCGTTTCACGACTTACAGGCGACCCACATGATTCCAGTCACCATCCTGACCGGCTTTCTCGGCAGCGGCAAAACCACCCTGCTCAAGCGCATCCTGAACGAAAAGCACGGCATGAAGATCGCCGTCATCGAGAACGAGTTCGGCGAAGAGAACATCGACAACGAGATCCTCGTGCAGGACACCGCCGAGCAGATCATCCAGATGAGCAACGGCTGCATCTGCTGCACGATCCGCGGCGACCTGTCGCGCGTGCTCAACGATCTGGCCGCGAAGAAGCAGGCGGGCGAAGTGGACTTCGACCGCGTCGTGATCGAAACCACCGGCCTCGCGAATCCGGGCCCGGTCGCGCAAACCTTCTTCATGGACGACCAGATCGCGAGCGAATTCCTGCTCGACGCGATCATTACGCTCGTCGACGCGAAGCACGCGAATCACCAGCTCGACGAGCACGAAGTGGTGCAGCGCCAGGTCGGCTTCGCGGACCGCCTGTTCATCACGAAGGCCGATCTCGTCGACGAGAATCACGTGGCCGATCTGCGCCACCGTCTGTTGCACATGAACCCGAAGGCGGCGATCAAGGTCGTCAATTTCGGCGAAGCGGACATCAAGGAAATCTTCGATCTGCGCGGCTTCAACCTCAATTCGAAGCTCGAAATCGATCCGGACTTCCTCGCCGAAGACGAGCACGCGCACAACCACGCGCATGCGCACGACGAGCACGGCCACACGCACGCCGATCATGACCACGATCACGACCACGCCAACTGCGATCACGATCACGGCCATTGCGACCACGAAGGCCACGATCACGCGCATCACCACCATGCGCACCACGACGACAAGATCAAGTCGTTCGTGTATCGCAGCGACCGTCCGTTCGATCCGAACAAGCTCGAAGACTTCCTTGGCGGCATTCTGCAGATCTACGGCGAGCATCTGCTGCGCTACAAGGGCGTGCTGTACATGAAGGGCGTCGATCGCAAGGTCGTATTCCAGGGCGTGCACCAGATGATGGGCAGCGATCTCGCCGCGAAGTGGCAACCCGCTGAGAAGAAGACCAACAAGATGGTGTTCATCGGCATCGAACTGCCGCAGGATCTCATCACCGACGGTCTCGACGCCTGTCTCGCCTGAGCGGCCGCGCCGCTCCTCCACCAGCCGGCAAGGTACACGGCATGCCGCGAAATGCGCGTGGCATGCCGCGCTACTGCTAACACGCCCGAAGCGCCTGCCGCTGCCGCCTGCCGCCAGTCGCGCGGGCGTCAATCCTCTGCTGAAAGTGCGACGAGGCGGCCGGAAGGCCATCCGAAAGCCGGTTGTATGAAAAGCGCGTGAAAACCCTGCTGTATCAAACAGCGCACGACCATCGCTTTTTAGCCCTGTGCGCGCTATATTTTCGGGATATCAATGCGCCGCAGGCAGATTTTCGGCAGTTGCGGTGGCTGATTGTGATTCAGTTACAATACGTGCCCACTGGAGAATGAGAACGAATTGCCCGGTCGCGCGTATCCCGCGACGGGCCAGAAACGGCGCCGGAAAATCTTGTCCGGGGACACGCCGAAAACGCCGGCGGCATGGCCTGAAAGGGCCCGCGCCTGTCGGCAAACAATGCCTCAGGAGCATCTGAGAATCGGTTTCCAGAGGAGTTCGGCCCCGCATCGGCGTAGACAGCAACGCCCGGCGTGGGGGCGCCAGGCGCTTCGGCGTCACGACAGTCCACCGTTCGTGGCCACCCTGCGCTGCGCGTCCGCGCGACGCCTTTGCGGGCAATACGAAAGTGCGGGCACTTGTAAGAGTTTTGCCTCACATTGAAGAAGTAAGCCAGATGACGACGAAACGACTCTTGACCGAAGCCGAAATCCTGAAGATGAGCGACAAGGATTACATGAATGAGGATCAGCTCGCCTTCTTCAAGAACAGGCTCGAACAGTTGCAGGCGGACATTCTCCGCAATGCCGGCCAGACGACCGAGAACCTGCGCGAAACGGTCATCGTGCCGGACCCGGCCGACCGCGCAACGATCGAGGAAGAGCATGCGCTCGAACTGCGCACGCGCGACCGCGAACGCAAGCTGCTGAAGAAGGTGCAGCAGTCGATCGCGCGCATCGAGGCGGGTGACTACGGCTGGTGCGAAGAAACCGGTGAGCCGATCGGCATTCCGCGTCTGCTCGCGCGGCCCACGGCCACGCTGTCGCTCGAAGCACAGGAGCGCCGCGAACTGCGCCAGAAGCTGTTCGGCGACTGACCGCCGGCGGCGCGGGCTTCGGCCCCGCGCCCTTCAACGCTGCTTCGTCGAGAGGCGCACGGTGAGCCGTGCGCCTTTTCTTTTGGTGTCGTCGGCTCCGTGTCATCGTTCGTGAGCGTTTGCGGGCCCTGCTGCGGGCCCGGTCGTGCGCTCCGCTGCGCGCGTTCATTGCGAAGTTTCGTCGCGCATTCTTTTCCCGTGCCCGATTCGCACGTTCCCTCGCACGCTTTCTCGCTCCCCTTTTTTGCACGACGCCGGCGCACGCGCCGCTGTGCCGCCGCGCCGCCCCCGCCCTTTCCCTCGCCGCGCGCCGGACACCCTGTTTTTCGTCCTATGCCTTTCGGCGGATCTTGATATGACCGCGCACGCCCTAAAATACATCCGACATGCGCTGCGAGCGCGCCAACAACTGGTGCGCCGTCCGCTGACAGGATTCATGCGGTAGCGCACCGCGCTATCGCGTCCTACCCGTTTTGCAAAGAGGAACGCATATGGAGCAATTTCACGGCACGACGATCGTTTCCGTGCGCCGCGGCAACAAGGTCGCGCTCGGCGGCGACGGCCAGGTGACCCTCGGCAACATCGTCATGAAAGGCGGGGCGAAGAAGGTCCGGCGCATCTACAACGGCAAGGTGCTGGTCGGCTTCGCCGGCGGCACGGCCGACGCCTTCTCGCTGCTCGACCGCTTCGAGGCGAAGCTGGAAAAACATCAGGGCAATCTCACGCGCTCGGCGGTCGAGCTCGCGAAAGACTGGCGCACCGACCGCATGCTGCGCCGCCTCGAAGCGATGCTGATCGCGGCTGACGCCACCACCACGCTCGTCATCACCGGCAACGGCGACGTGCTCGACCCCGAAGGCGGCATCTGCGCAATCGGCTCGGGCGGCGCCTATGCGCAGGCGGCCGCGAAAGCGCTTGCCGACAACACTGAACTCTCGCCGCGCGAAATCGTGGAGAAGTCGCTCGAAATTGCCGGCGACATGTGCATCTACACGAACCACAACCGCGTCATTGAGACGATCGAGTAAGGACCCACGATGAGCACCATGACCCCTGCCGAGATCGTCTCCGAACTCGACAAACACATCATCGGCCAAGGCCGCGCGAAAAAAGCCGTGGCCGTCGCGCTGCGCAACCGCTGGCGCCGTCAGCAGGTCGCGGAGCCGCTGCGCCAGGAAATCACGCCGAAGAACATTCTGATGATCGGACCGACCGGTGTCGGCAAGACCGAAATCGCGCGGCGTCTCGCGAAGCTCGCCGACGCGCCGTTCATCAAGATCGAAGCAACCAAATTCACCGAAGTCGGCTACGTGGGCCGCGACGTCGACAGCATCGTGCGCGATCTGATCGAGATTTCGGTCAAGCAGACGCGTGAAACGGAAATGCGCAAAGTGCGGACCAAGGCGGGCGATCTCGCCGAAGACCGCATCCTCGACATCCTGCTGCCGACCGCGCGCCCGGTCGGCTTCGGTTCGAGCTCGAGCGCCACGGACACCGCCGACGAAGGCGGCACCACGCGTCAAACGTTCCGCAAGCGCTTGCGCGAAGGCACGCTCGACGACAAGGAAATCGAACTCGACGTCGAACAGCCGCAGGTCGGCATGGACATCATGGGGCCGCCGGGCATGGAAGACATGACCGAGCAGATTCGCTCGATGTTCGCCAACATCGGCGGAGGCAAGAAAACGCGCCGCAAGATGAAGGTGAAGGAAGCGCTCAAGGTGCTCACCGACGAAGAAGCCGGCAAGATGCTGAACGACGAGGAAGTGAAAGCCAAGGCGGTGCAAAACGTCGAGCAGAACGGCATCGTGTTTCTCGACGAGATCGACAAGATCGCGTCGCGCAGCGAAGCCGGTGGCGGCGAGGTATCGCGTCAGGGTGTGCAGCGCGATCTGCTGCCGCTCGTCGAAGGCACGACGATCAACACCAAGTACGGCATGGTGAAGACCGACCACATTCTGTTCATCGCGAGCGGTGCGTTCCATCTCGCGAAGCCGAGCGATCTGATTCCTGAATTGCAGGGGCGTTTCCCGATTCGCGTCGAACTCGACTCGCTGTCGGTGAACGACTTCGAGTCGATCCTCGTGTCGACGGACGCGAGCCTCGTCAAGCAATACCAGGCACTGCTCGCCACCGAAGACGTGCACCTCGAATTCGCCGCCGACGGCATCCGCCGTCTGGCCGAAATCGCGTACGCGGTGAACGAGAAGACCGAGAACATCGGCGCGCGGCGTCTTTATACGGTCATCGAAAAGCTGCTCGAAGAAGTGTCGTTCTCGGCCGGCAATCATTCGGGCCGCACCGTGCAGATCGACGCGACGTATGTCGATCGCGCGCTCAACGAAGTCGCGGAAGACGAGGATCTGTCGCGCTACGTGCTGTGATATGTGCCGTGATGCGTGCTGCGGTATGTACGGTGATACCGCTTCGCGCTGATGCATGAAAAAAACGGGCTGCCCTTTACACAGGCAGCCCGTTCTGTTTTGTGCCGTTCAACACATGGCGGCGTCGCCTCGAACGGCCAGCGCCGCGCCAGGCGTTTGCAGCTTATTGCTTCACCGGCCGCTTCGCGAGCTTGCGCTGCAAGGTCCGCCGATGCATGTTCAACGCGCGCGCGGTGGCCGAAATATTGCCGCCGTTCTCGGCGAGCACGCGCTGAATATGCTCCCATTCGAGCCGCGCCACCGACAGCGGTTGAGGATGCTCGATCGCCTCTTCGGCCTGCAGTGCGCTCGCCTCGCTTTGCAACGCGGACAGAATCGTCTCGACATTGGCGGGCTTCGCGAGATAGTTGTCCGCGCCGTCCTTCACGGCCTGCACCGCCGTGGCGATGCTCGCGTAGCCGGTCAGCACCAGCATGCGCGCATCCGGTTGCAGATCGCGCAAGGGCGCCACGAGCGTGAGGCCGGAGTCGTTGCCGAGATGCAGATCCACGGTGATCTGGCTGAACTTCTGCTGATTCGCAAGCCGGATCGCCTCGTCCGCGTTGTGCGCTTCGCTCACGGTGTAGCCGCGCCGCGTCAACCCGCGGGCGAGGATGCCGGAGAACACTTCGTCGTCGTCGATCACCAGAAAATTCTTTTCGCTCATGCCTGTTTCTCCGTGTTGGATGGTGCGCCGCCTTGTGGGCTCGCTCCAGAAAATTTGCGCCCGGCCAGCGGCAGTCGCAGTACCGCACGCGTGCCGCGCGGCGTGGCCGCGCTGACATCGGTCAGCTCGATCGATCCCTTCAGACGCGCGGCCGCCGAAAACGCCAGATACAGGCCCACGCCGTGACCACCCTGCGTGCTGTTCACCGGCATCGCGCCGAGCGAGCCGCGCAGCGCGGCCGGAATGCCCGGCCCCGCGTCGCACACTTCGAACACGATCTGGTCGCCGCGCGCCGCGAGCGCGCAGGACAGCGTCACGTGATCGCGGCTTGCGCGCGCCGCGTTGTCGAGCAGGATCGTGAGTACCTGGCTGACGGCCACCGTATCGTCGAGGCTCACGTCGGCGGGCGGCGTGCCGATCCGCTCGAACTTCACGTGCGGATGACGCAGGCGCCACTGCTCGGCAAACGATTCGAGCCATTCGCCGACCGGCTGGTGGTTCGTCCTCGTCGACGCGCGGCTGCGCAGTCGCGCGAGCGCCGATGTGCAAAGCGTCATCTGCTGCTCGAGCAGTTCGAGATCGGCGCTGTAGGGCGCGAGTCCCGCGTCGGTACGCGCCGCGTCGCGCAATTCCTCGGACAACATCGCGATTGTAGATAGAGGCGTGCCGATTTCGTGAGCGACGGTGGCCGCCTGTACGCCGAGCGCGACCGCCCGTTCGTCGTGAAGCAAGCGCTGCTGCGCTTCTCCGAGCGCTGCGTCACGTAGCCGCAGCGCCCGCGACATGCGCGCGACGAACCACGCGATGAGCCCGACGCTCACCATGAAGTTGACCCACATGCCGGCGCGATAGTAATCGAACAGATTCGCGGGATTGTCGAGATTGAGCGGCACCGAATCGAAACCGAGCACCGCGTAGCAGGCGACCGCGAACGCGGCGAGCCAGGCCATCAGATGCCAGGGCAGCACGGCCGCGGCGATGGCGAGCGACGGCAGGTACAGCGAAACGAACGGATTGGTGGTGCCGCCGGAGAGGAACAGCAACGCGGACAACGCGCCGAGATCGACCCATATCTGCCCGAACAGCTCCATGTTGGACTCGGGCCGCTGCTGCGAGACGCGCCACCACGTGAGCGCGTTGAACAGCACTTCGAGCGCGATCACGAGCAGCATCGCGGGCAACGGCAGATTCACGCCGATGAAGATCTGCACGAACGCAATCGTCAGCAGTTGACCGATGATCGCGAGGCTGCGCAGCCAGAACAGATGACCGAGATTGACCCGGCCGGTGTTGGTTATACGGTGCATCATCCTAGTCTACCCGTTAGGACGGTTCCTACTGACTTCGCGGCCCGACTGCCGGTAACATGATTGTCTCCGAGACAGCGCTGCGCGAGCATGCTGCATCAACGGATCTTGCGCGCCACCCATTCATGCCACCGCCCTCCATTCACGAAGACAACGCTTCGTCAGCTTTCCTGACTTTTCTGCGCGACGCCGCCGCGGCGAAGGCAAGCGGCGCGACGGCGCAGGAAGCCAGTTGCCTCGAGGCCGCCGCCGGACTGCATCCGATCGATGACGCCTCGCTCGACGCGCTCGTCTCGACGTTGATCGAGCAGCATCGCCATGCCGAAGCGATCGAACTCGCCGCCATTATTGCCCAACTCGATCCGCACAGTGCCCTCGCTCACTTCCGTGCCGGCTACACGCTACAGATGGCCGGTCGCCACGCCGAAGCGATCGCTCCGTATCGCCGCGCGCTCGCGCTCGATCCGGCGCTGCCGCAGCTGCGCAACAATCTCGCCAGCGCGCTGACCCTCACCGATGGCGACCTGAACGAGCAGATTGCGTTGCTGGAAAGTGTGGTCCGCGATACGCCCGAGGACGCCAACGCATGGATCAATCTAGCCAACACGTATCGCCAGAACCTCGACCTGCCCCGTGCGCTCGAAGCCGGCGCACGCGCCGTGCAATGCGCGCCGGCGAGCCCGCTCGCGCACAACAACTATGCGATGGCACTTCGCGAAGCGCAACGCTGGGACGACGCGGAGCAGGCCGCCGCCACGGCCTGCGAGCTGGCGCCACAGAACGCCACGATGCGCTCCAACCTTGGCATGCTGCAGCTCACACGCGGCAATTACATGCAAGGCTGGCCGTTGCACGAGGCACGGTGGGAAGGCTCGCGGGAACTCGGCGGCAACCGTCCGGTGATGCCGGCGCCGACCTGGCGCGGCGAACCGCTCGCCGGCAAGACGCTGCTCGTCTGGGGCGAGCAGGGCATGGGCGACGTCCTGCAATTCAGCCGCTATATCCCCATGCTCGGCCAACACATTCATCGCGAAGGCGGCCGCCTCATCTGGAATTCGTTTCCGCAGATGGGTACGTTGCTGCCGCGCAGCCTCGGCTCTCATGTGGATAGCTATTCGGCTGGCGGCGGCATCGAATCGCTGCCGCCGATCGATTACGAAATTCCACTGCTGAGCCTGCCCCTGTTATTCGACACGCGCGAAGACACCATCCCGGCCGCGTCGCCCTATCTATTCGCGGACGCAGCCGCGCGCGAGTCGTGGCGCAAGCAGCTTGCCGGCGAACGGCGCCTGAAGGTCGGGCTCGCATGGACCGGCAGCCGCGGGCATCAGCGCAATCCGTTTCGCAGCGTCGGCTGGCAACGCTATGCCGCGCACCTCGGCGGCATGCGCGACGTCGCGTTCTATTCGCTGCAGCCGGGCGCGGCCGCCGATGTCGCCGCCGCAGGCGCAGCCGGCCTGCCGATGACCGACTACACCGACCGATTCACAACGTTCGACGACACCGCCGCGTTTGTCAGCGCGCTCGATCTCGTTATCACGGTGTGCACGTCGGTCGCGCACCTGAGCGGCGCGCTGGGTGCGCGGACCTGGGTGTTGCTCGACGTCAACCCGCACTGGGTCTGGCTGCTCGAGCGCAGCGACAGCCCGTGGTATCCGAGCGCCACGTTGTACCGGCAGCCTCGGTTCGGCGAATGGGAGCCTGCGCTGGAGACGGTCGCTCGCGATCTGCGGGTATTAGCGGCGCAGCATCGCGGCGCATAGGCCCAGGCGCCCCTCAATCACGGCCGCTCATCCCCGGCCACCCCCCTGCGCCGCCCGCGCGATCTCCCCAGCGAGACACTCCGGACACAGGCAGCGGCCGCCCGGCTCCAGCCGCTCGGCCGGCAACGGCGGCAGCGCGCGGCACCAGCAGTGGGACGTCCCGTCCTGCATGCCGCAGTCGAACGCGTTGCCGCAGCGCGGACAGCGCACGCTGCGCTCGGATCGGGTAGAGGATCGGTTCATTGCAGGCTGGCGGGAGGCGCCGCAGGCATCGGTCGGGAAATGATGCCACGATCGGCGAGCGCCGGTGCATCGTCCATCCGGCTGATTCACAGCCGTCATGCAGGCGCGTTAAGCTTGCTCCTCGCCCGGTCTCCGAGGGCGGTCATGGTGCGGTACGCCAATCCCGCGCCGCCCGTCGCTCGCGCCGCTGAGGAAAGCCCTGTTGCAGCGCGCCAGTCCTGTACAATTCGCGCTGTTTTAACTGTTCCGTGCCTGAGCCTGCCGCCATGTCCGAACTTCCCGACCTTTCGCAGATCGCGCCCACCCTGAAGGCTGAAATTCTGGCCGAGGCGCTGCCTTACATCCGCCAGTACCACGGCAAGACCGTGGTCATCAAATACGGCGGCAACGCCATGACCGAAGAGCGTCTGAAGCAGGGCTTCGCGCGCGACGTGATTCTGTTGAAGCTGGTCGGCATCAATCCGGTCATCGTCCACGGCGGCGGTCCGCAAATCGACCAGGCGCTGAAGAAGATCGGCAAACAGGGCACGTTCATCCAGGGCATGCGCGTCACCGACGAAGAGACGATGGAAGTCGTCGAATGGGTGCTCGGCGGCGAGGTGCAGCAGGACATCGTCACGCTGATCAATCACTTCGGCGGCCACGCGGTCGGTCTGACCGGCAAGGACGGCGGCCTGATCCACGCGCGCAAGATGCTGATGCCGGATCGCGACAATCCGGGCCAGTACGTCGACATCGGCCAGGTGGGCGAAGTCGAGTCGATCAACCCGGCCGTCGTGAAGGCGTTGCAGGACGACGCGTTCATTCCGGTGATCTCGCCGATCGGCTTCGGCGAAGACGGCCTGTCGTACAACATCAACGCGGACCTCGTCGCGGGCAAGCTGGCGGTCGTGCTGAACGCCGAAAAGCTCGTGATGATGACCAACATCCCCGGCGTGATGGACAAGGAAGGCAATCTGCTGACCGACCTGTCGGCGCGCGAAATCGACGGTCTGTTCGCCGACGGCACGATCTCCGGCGGCATGCTGCCGAAAATCTCGTCCGCGCTCGATGCGGCCAAAAGCGGCGTGCACTCGGTGCACATCATCGACGGCCGCATCGAGCACTCGGTGCTGCTGGAAATTCTCACCGAACAGCCGTTCGGCACGATGATCCGCTCGCATTGATCGCTGCGCCAAACCCGGCACACGCGGCTCGCCAGCACGGCGCGGCGTGTGTGCCGAACGGCGCGGCTCGCCGGTCATGCGGCGCCAGCGTTGGCAAAAGCAGCAGCGGCGCCTCGCGCACGAGCGCAAACTGTCCGCTCAGGTCAGCGCACAGAACCGGCTCGCAGCAAGACGACTCGCTGCGCGCCGCCACCGTGCGTCCCGCCGCGCCCCCGGGCGTCCACGCGGCAAACCGTCCGCATTCGCGGTATGAAACGCCCATCAGCGCCTGAAGGCCTCCACCATGCGCACCCCCACTTCACGGCGCCGTCGCCCTGATATCGCGGGCGGCAAGCCAGTCTGGCTGTTCGATCTCGACAACACGCTGCACCGCGCGTCGCACGCCATTTTCCCGGCAATCAATCGCGGGATGACGCAATACATCATCGACGCGCTGCGCGTGGACATCGACGAAGCGAACCGTCTGCGCACCGGCTACACGCAGCGCTACGGCGCTGCGCTGCTCGGCCTCACGCGCCACCATCCTCTCGACGCGCACGATTTCCTGAAAGTCGTGCACACGTTCCCCGATCTCGGCTCGATGATCCGGCACGAACGCGGCGTCGCGCGTCTCGTCGCCGCGCTGCCGGGCCGCAAGATCGTGCTGACCAACGCGCCCGAAGCCTACGCGCGCGCGGTGCTCGCCGAGTTGCGCATCGAGCGGCTGTTCGAACAGGTGATCGCAATCGAGCACATGCGCGACCGCCGCCAGTGGCGCGCGAAGCCCGACCACGCGATGCTGCGCCGCGCGATGCGCGACGCGCGCGCGTCGCTGAAAGACGCGATCCTCGTCGAAGACACGCGCTCGCATCTCAAGAACTATCGGCGGCTCGGCATCCGCACCGTGTGGATCACCGGCCATCTGCCGCGCAAGCCGCACGCGGACGGCGTGCCGGTGCGCCTGCCGGGCACCGGCCGGCCGCACTATGTCGATCGCAGCATTCGTTCGCTAAAATCGCTACGGCTGGGCACCCGCTCGGCTCGATGGAAGGGACGCAAGCCGGGACCATAGGAAAGAAAGCCGCCACGACAGCAACCGGGGGACAGCCATGCAGCCGATCGACAAGCCTGACGAAGCCTCAGCCGAGCCCTCCCCCGCGGCGCCCGCCGCCACACGCGCCCCGCGCCTGAAGCCTGGCGAGCGCCGCGTGCACATCCTGCAGACGCTCGCCGGCATGCTCGAGGCGCCGAAAAGCGAGAAGATCACCACGGCGGCACTCGCCGCCCGGCTCGGCGTTTCGGAAGCCGCGCTATATCGCCATTTCGCCAGCAAGGCGCAGATGTTCGAAGGGCTGATCGAATTCATCGAGCAAACGCTCTTCGGGCTCATCAACCAGATCACCGGTCACGAAAGCAACGGCGTGCTGCAAGCGCGTGCGATCGCACTGATGCTGCTCAACTTTCCCGCGAAAAATCCCGGTATGACGCGCGTGCTGACCTGCGAGGCGCTGGTCGGCGAACACGAGCGGCTGACCGAGCGCGTGAACCAGATGCTCGAACGTGTCGAGGCATCGCTGAAGCAGTGCCTGCGGCTCGCGCAAACGGAAGCGTTGGCCGGAACGAACGGCAGCGCCGGCCAGCACACAGACCACCCCACCGAGCCGCATGCGCGCGAACATGCCGAGCCGCACGCCGCTGCGCTGCCCGCCGGCTACGATCCGGCGATTCGCGCGAGCCTGCTGCTGAGCTATGTGATAGGCCGCTGGCATCGCTATGTGCGCAGCGGTTTCGCGCGCCCGCCCGCCGAACACGCGGATGCGCAACTACTGCTGATTCTCCAGTAGTCCGCACGGCTCGCGGCGCTTGCGCTGCGACGCCCGCGACGCTGCCGCGCGGAATTTTCCGCTATACTTTGCGCCTAACGCTGCACCCTCGTTGCACCTTTCGTTGTACTTTCTCACGCGCCGATTTGCTGACTCGATTGCGGGCGCGCGAACCACCGGCCACCGGCCCGCGGTTCACTATAAATGCGGCTAAAGAGGTCGTCAGCTGCGCACACAGCCCTTCTCCCCCGTGCTTCGCCGACGCCGTTTAGCCGCCCTGTTGACTCAATGGCGGAATGAATGGACTCCATCGGCATCGTCGCTCCCCAAAAAATGCATTTCACCGAGCCGCTGCAATTGTGCAACGGCAGCGCGCTTGCAGGCTACGACCTGATGGTCGAGACCTACGGCACGCTCAATGCCGCGCGCAGCAACGCGGTGCTCGTGTGCCATGCGCTCAACGCGTCGCATCACGTGGCGGGTGTCTACGCCGACAATCCGAAAGACGTCGGCTGGTGGGACAACCTGGTCGGTCCGGGCAAGCCGCTCGATACCGACAGATTCTTCGTGATCGGCGTGAACAACCTCGGTTCGTGCTTCGGCTCGACCGGCCCGATGAGCATCGACCCTGCCACCGGCAAGCCGTATGGCGCCGCGTTTCCGGTCGTCACGGTGGAAGACTGGGTCAATGCGCAGGCGCGCGTCGCCGATGAATTCGGCATCACGCGCTTCGCCGCGGTAATGGGCGGCAGCCTCGGCGGCATGCAGGCGCTCGCGTGGAGCATGATGTACCCGGAGCGCGTTGCCCATTGCATCGTGATCGCGTCGACGCCGAAGCTCTCGGCGCAGAACATCGCGTTCAACGAGGTCGCGCGCTCGGCGATCTTGTCGGACCCCGACTTCCACGGCGGCGACTACTACGCGCACGGCGTGAAGCCGAAGCGCGGCCTGCGCGTCGCGCGCATGATCGGCCACATCACCTATCTGTCGGACGACGACATGGCCGAGAAATTCGGCCGCTCGCTGCGCCGCGCGGAAGGCGCGCTCGACGACTACAACTTCAGCTTCGACGTCGAGTTCGAAGTGGAGTCGTACCTGCGCTACCAGGGCGACAAGTTCGCCGACTACTTCGACGCCAATACCTACCTGCTGATTACGCGCGCGCTCGACTACTTCGATCCGGCCAAGGCCTTCGCCGGCGATCTGACGGCCGCGCTCGCGCACACCACGGCCAAATATCTGATCGCGAGCTTCTCGACCGACTGGCGGTTCGCGCCGGCGCGCTCGCGCGAACTCGTGAAGGCGCTGCTCGACCACAAGCGCACCGTCACCTACGCGGAAATCGACGCGCCGCACGGCCACGACGCCTTCCTGCTCGACGACGCGCGCTATCACAACCTGCTGCGCGCCTATTACGAACGCATTGCGAACGAGGTGAACGCATGAACCAGCGAGCACTTGATTACCTGGCGTTGCGCCCGGACTTTCGCGCGATCGCCCGCTGGGTCGAACCGCGCGCCACCGTGCTCGATCTCGGCTGCGGCGACGGCTCGCTGCTGTCGCTCCTGACCGAGGAACTGGACGTGCAGGGCTACGGCATCGAAATCAACGATGCGGGCGTGCTCGCGGCGACGCAGAACGGCGTCAACGTGATCCAGC
The DNA here is from genome assembly GCF_900177725.1 of Paraburkholderia susongensis. Classification (GTDB taxonomy): domain Bacteria; phylum Pseudomonadota; class Gammaproteobacteria; order Burkholderiales; family Burkholderiaceae; genus Paraburkholderia; species Paraburkholderia susongensis. The sequence continues at coordinate 404,290 of NZ_FXAT01000003.1, forward strand.
AGAATCTCGAAGACGGCCTGCGCCTGTTCGAAGACGGCAGCTTCGATTTCGCGGTCCTGTCGCAGACGCTGCAAACGATCCATCAGACCGCTGCGATCCTGCGCGAGACGGTGCGCGTCGGCAAGGAATGCATCGTGTCGTTTCCGAATTTCGGCTACTGGACACACCGGCTGTCGGTGCTGAAAGGCCGCATGCCGGTGTCGAAGTCGCTGCCTTATCAATGGCACAACACGCCGAACGTGCGCGTGCTGACTATCGAGGACTTCGAAGCACTCGCGCCCGAAGTCGGCATCGAAATTCTCGACCGGGTCGTGCTGCACGATGGGCAGGTGGTGCGTTGGGGTGTGAACTGGCGTGGTAGTCTTGCGGTCTATCGCGTCAAGAAAAGCTAACGCCACTTATCCACATGTCGAACCCGCCGCACGAGGCGCCCGCACTTACCGCTCACGAAGAACATCCCGGCTGGCGCGCGTTTTTGAATACGCGCATGCTGATCTGCGTCTTTCTCGGCTTCACGTCGGGATTGCCGCTGTTCACGCTCGTCTATCTCGTGCAGGCCTGGCTGCGCTCCGAGGGCGTCAATCTGAAGGAAATCGGCCTCTTTGCGCTGATCCAGTTTCCGTACACGTGGAAGTTCGTCTGGGCGCCGCTGATGGACCGCTACGTGCCGCGTCTGCCGGGCTGGCGTCCTGGCAGACGGCGCGGCTGGATGCTGGTCACGCAGATTCTCGTGGCAGGCGCCATCGCCACACTGGGCTTCGTATCGCCGCGCGAATCGATCTGGACGGTCGCGGCGCTCACCGCGCTGGTCGCGTTTTTCGGCGCGAGCCAGGACATCTCGATCGACGCGTACCGGCGTGAATTGCTGAGCGACACGCAGCAAGGCCTCGGCAATGCGGTGCACGTGAACGCCTACAAGATCGCGGCGCTCGTGCCGGGCTCGCTCGCGCTGATCCTGTCGGACCATCTGCCGTGGACCACGGTGTTCATCGTGACGGCCGCGTTCATGCTGCCGGGCATGGTGATGACGCTCGTGGTGCGTGAGCCCGAGGTGCACGGCAAGCCGCCGAAGAATCTGCGCGAAGCGATCGTGCAACCGTTCAGGGAATTCATTCAGCGCGACGGCTGGAGCGGTGCGCTGTTCGTGCTCGGCTTCATCTTTCTGTACAAGCTCGGCGATACGATGGCGACCACGCTGTCCACATCGTTCTTCCTCGACATCGGTTTTTCACGCACGCAAATCGGCGTGATCGCGAAGACGACCGCGTTCGGCGCGAGTCTCGCGGGCGGCATCGTCGGTGGCATCTGGCTGATGAAAATCGGCATCGGCCGCGGCTTGTGGATTTTCGGTCTGCTGCAGATGGTGTCGACGCTCGGCTTTGCCTGGCTCGCGCATCTCGGCCCGGATTCGCCCGGCCTCGCGGCAATCTACGACATCGCAGTTGCGCTGAGCCAGGGGACGACGAAGCTGCTTGCGCTTGTCGGCATCGACTGGTCCGTGCAGCTCGAGCCGCGCTCGGTCGCGCTCGCGCTCGTCTACGGCTTCGAGACCTTCGCGACCGGTCTGACGATGGCGGCATTTACCGCGTATATCGCGAGCACCACCGATCCGCGCTACACGGCCACGCAGTTCGCGCTGTTCACGAGTCTTGCCTCGGTGCCGCGCACGCTTGCTTCGGCGGCGAGCGGCTACGTCGTTGCGAAGATCGGCTGGTTCGACTACTTCCTGGTGTGTACCGCGCTCGCCGTGCCCGGCATGCTGCTGTTGTTGCGCATCGCGCCGTGGAGGGTCCGGTCGTGACGGCGAGGCTCATCACGCGCGCTCAGCGCTTCGCTACGGCTCGCGCTTTCCCTCACGGTGTCAGCCGCGCGGCGCGGCGCACAGCGTGGGTGCTTGGCTGCGCGAGCATGGCGCTGACGATGCCGTCGGGCGCATTCGCAGCGGGTTCGGCCACAACTGGCAGCGCGGGCAGCACTGGCGGCGGCGCAGCTGCGAGCGCCGCTGCACCAGCACCGGCCGCGGCGACGGCCGCAACTGCGACCGACACGGCGACGGCGCCTGCGGCCAAATCCGCGACGACCGCCGCAAGCGCGGAAAACGCGACCTCGGCAACGCCTGGCGCAAACGGCAACAGCGGCGCAGGCAACAGCACAAGCAGCGACACAAGCAGTGGGACAAACAACGCGCCCAACAGCGGCACGAACGCGAATGCTCCCAGCACCGGCAGCAGTGCCCCGGCCACCGCCGCGCCTGGTGCCGCTGCGCAGTCTCCACAGCCGCCCCAATCTTCGCCACCACCCACCGCCGCGAAAGCGCCTGCCGGAACATCCGCGCCGGCCGCCGCCATCCCTCCGCCCTACTACGTCAGCCCGCAACTGCGCTACGGCGGCTACATGGTGTTCCGCAATCTGATTCCGTCGCCGATGCTCGAGGCGCAAGCCACTCAGGAGTTCGGCCAGATCGTGTACGGCGCCGAGCACGCGAATCGTCTCTATAGCGACACCGACCCGCACGTCACGCGCGTGCGCTCGATCGTCGACCGGATGATTCCGTACTCGCTGAAGTGGAACGAGCGGGCCAAGGGCTGGAAGTGGGAAGTGGCGGTGGTGCGCTCGAACGACATCCGCATGTATTGCCTGCCGGGCGGCAAGATCGTCATCTATGGCGGGCTGCTCGACCGCATGCGCCTGAACGACAACGAACTCGGCATGCTGATCGGCCACGAGATCGCGCACGCGCTACGCGAGCATGCGCGCATGCGGCTCGGTCAGCTTCAGGCGAGCCAGCTCGATTCGTCGGGCACGATCCCGCAGCTATTCGGCCTTGCCGATCTCGGCATGGCGCCGCTTGGCATCGGCTCGCGTCTGCTGGAAATGAAATACGAGAGCACCGACGAAACCGAAGCCGACGTGATCGGCAGCGATATCGCCTCACGCGCCGGCTTCGATCCGCGCGCGGCGGTCACGCTGTGGGACAAGATCGCGCAGGCGACGCGCGGCAACCGCGAGCAGGGCTTCATCTACGTGCACCCGTACACGCCGGCGCGTCGCCAGGACATCATCAAGCGGCTGCCGGACATGCTGCCGCTCTACGCGAAGGCGATCGGCAAAAGCGTCGATGCGTTGCCCGATTACGCGGGCATCGGCCGGCCGACCCGCAAGCAGACCGGCAACTGACTCGGCCCCGCGCGGGCCGAAGAAGTGGGTCGAAGACTTGGGTCAAAGACGCGCGCCTCAGTAACGACGCGCCCGCGTGCGCTTACTTCCTGACCTTGTGGTCGTAGTCGACGGTCAGCGGCGCATGGTCGCTGAACTTGATGTCGCGGAACACGTCGGTGCGCTTCGCCTTGCCCGCGATGCCCGGCGTCGCGATCTGGTAATCGATCCGCCACCCGACGTTCTTCGCATACGCCTGGCCTCGGTTGCTCCACCACGTGTACTGTTCGGGGCGCTGATCGAGCGTGCGGAACACGTCCACATAGCCGACTTCGTCGAACAGTTTGTCGAGCCACGCGCGCTCTTCCGGCAAGCAGCCCGAGTTCTTCTGGTTGCTCTTCCAGTTCTTGATGTCGATTTCCTTGTGGACGATGTTCACGTCGCCGCACACGATCACTTCGCGCTCGCGCGCGAGTTCAGCGAGATGCGGCATGAACTCGTCCATGAAACGGTACTTGGCCTGCTGACGCTCGTCACCGCTCGAACCGGACGGCACGTACACCGAAATCACCGAGAGCTTGCCGAAGCGCAGTTCGACATAACGCCCTTCCGGGTCGAATTCCTCGCTGCCGAAGCCGATCACCACTTCGTCCGGCTCGTGACGCGTGTAGACGCCCGCGCCGCTATAGCCCTTCTTCACCGCATGCTGGAAATAGCCGGTGAAGTCATGCGGCGCCATGAATTCCGGCGTCATATCGTCCTGCGAGCACTTGATTTCCTGCACGCACAGCACGTCGGCTTTCTGCTCGCCGAACCAGTCGAAAAAGCCTTTCTTCGCCGCCGAGCGGATGCCGTTCAGGTTCGCGGTAATCACACGCAACATGTCGTTCCTCTTATGTTCGATTCGTTTTCAAAGCCAGGGGGCTGGAGCCTGTTCACGCCAAGCCGCTTTCATTCGACCTTGACGCCCTTCAGCGATTCCTTGGCAGGCGGATATTCGAGCTTCAGCGCGTCGAGCGTGCGCAGCAGCAGTTCAGCAACCATCACGTTGCGATGCGTCTTCGAGTCGGCGGGAATCACGTACCACGGCGCATATTCGGTCGACGTCGCAGCGAGCGCGTCGCAATACGCCGACTGATACGCGTCCCACTGCTTGCGCGCTTCGAGATCGGACACGTCGAATTTCCAGTGCTTGTTCGGGTCGTCGATACGCGCCTGCAAACGCGTGCGCTGCTCGTCCTTCGAAATGTGCAGCATGCACTTGAGAATCGTCGTGCCGCTGTAGGAAAGCATCTCCTCGAACTGGCGGATCTGAGCACAACGCCGCTCGAACGCCTGCGCGTCGAGTTCGCCGAGCACGGTCGGCACGAGCAGGTCCTCGTAGTGACTGCGATTGAAGATGGTCAGCTCGCCGGCGGCGGGCACCCGCGAATGCACGCGCCACAGAAAATCATGCGCGAGTTCGACAGGCGTCGGCGCCTTGAACGGCACGATGCGCAAGCCGAGCGGATCGACTTCGTGAAACACCGCGCGGATCGTGCCGTCCTTGCCGCTCGTGTCCATACCTTGCAGCACCAGCAGCACGCGGCGCTTCCTCTGCGCATGCAGACGCTCCTGCAGATTGTCGAGCTGCATGCCGATCACGGAGAGTCGCGCACGATCCGCCTCTTTCGAACCGCTCGAAAACGGCTTGGCCGCCGGGTCGAAATCGCCGAGCGAGAAGAGGGGTTTCTTCTTGCCGTCGTCGAAATACGGCACGCGGAAATCGTCGAGTTCGGGTTGCTTCGCCATGCACACACTCCGTGGTCTGCGTTCGAGAGACTCGTCAAAGCAGAGTCGCAAAATGAAACGGGCCGTCGCCCTACTTTCGTTTCCGGCAACAGCCCGCGATGGCCCAAGTCCTGTTCACGCCAACAACAGGCCATGGACGCGCACGCCCGGCCGTGGCGCGTCGATTCAGGACAGCTTCTTCTTCAGCAATTCATTGACCTGCGCCGGGTTCGCTTTACCCTTGGTCGCTTTCATCGCCTGGCCGATCAGCGCATTGAACGCCTTCTCCTTGCCGGCGCGGAATTCGTCGACCGACTTCTGGTTCGCGGCGAGCACTTCGTCGATGATCGCTTCGAGCGCGCCGGTATCCGAAATCTGCTTCAGGCCCTTCGCCTCGATGATGCGGTCGGCGGCGGCTTCGTCGCTGGCTTTCTCTTCCCAGATCGCGAGGAAGATTTCCTTGGCGATCTTGTTCGAGATCGTGCCATCGGCAATGCGTTGCAAAAGCAGCGCGAGTTGCGCGGACGACACCGGGCACGCGGAAATCTCGAGCCCTTCGCGATTCAGTTGCGACGACACTTCGCCCATCAGCCAGTTGGCCGCGACCTTCGCGTTCGCCGGGCCGACCTTCGCGACCACCGCTTCGTAGTACGCGGCCATCGCCTTGCTCGATATGAGCACGTTCGCGTCGTAGGGCGTGAGGCCGTATTGCGACACGAAGCGCTGCTGGATCGCCTCGGGCAGCTCCGGCATCCCGCTCTTCACACGCTCGACCCACGCGGCGTCGATCACGAGCGGCATCAGGTCGGGGTCGGGGAAATAGCGGTAGTCGTGCGCGTCTTCCTTGCTGCGCATCGAGCGCGTTTCGCGCTTGTCCGGATCGTACAGACGCGTTTCCTGCACCACCGTGCCACCGTCCTCGATCAGCTCGATCTGGCGGCGCACTTCGTACTGGATCGCCTCTTCGAGGAAGCGGAACGAATTCAGGTTCTTGATCTCGGCGCGCGTGCCGAATTCCTGCTGACCGACCGGGCGCACCGACACGTTCGCATCGCAGCGGAACGAGCCTTCCTGCATGTTGCCGTCGCAGATACCGAGCCACACGACGAGCGTATGCAGCGTCTTCGCATAGGCAACCGCCTCGGCCGCGCTGCGCATTTCAGGTTCCGTAACGATTTCGAGCAGCGGCGTGCCGGCGCGATTCAGATCGATACCGGTCATGCCTGCGAAGTCTTCGTGCAGCGACTTGCCCGCGTCTTCTTCGAGGTGAGCGCGCGTGAGGTTGATGGTTTTCTCGTACGCTTCCTTGCCCGCTTTTTCGTTGGCCGGCACCTGGATCGTCACCTGGCCGCCCTGCACGACGGGGATTTCGTACTGGCTGATCTGATAGCCCTTCGGCAGATCGGGATAGAAATAATTCTTGCGCGCGAAGATGCTGCGCGGCGCGACCGTCGCGCCGATCGCGAGACCGAACTGGATCGCGCGCTCCACGGCGCCGCGGTTCATGACCGGCAACGTGCCCGGCAAGGCGAGGTCGACGGGGTTCGCCTGCGTGTTCGGCGCGGCGCCGAATTGCGTCGCGGTGCCCGAGAAGATTTTCGAATGCGTCGACAACTGCGTGTGGGTCTCCAGACCGATCACGACTTCCCATTGTTTGGTCATGGTGCTCACACTCCTGCCGGTGCCTGACGGTGCCAGTCGGTCGCGCGCTGGAACGCGTCGGCCACCTGGAGCATCCGGGCTTCGTTGAAATAGTTGCCGATGATCTGCAAACCGACCGGGCGCTGCGCATTCGCGCCCGCACCGAAGCCGCACGGCACGCTCATGCCCGGCAGACCGGCAAGGCTCACCGACAGCGTGTAGATGTCGGCCAGATACATCTGCACCGGATCGTCGCCCTTCGCGCCGAGATCCCATGCAACGGAAGGCGCGACCGGTCCCATGATGACGTCGCACTGCTTGAACGCTTCCTGGAAGTCCTGCGCGATGATGCGGCGGATCTTCTGCGCCTGCAGATAGTACGCGTCGTAGTAGCCGTGCGACAGCACGTAGGTGCCGACCAGAATGCGGCGCTTCACCTCGGGCCCGAAGCCTTCGGCGCGCGACTTCTTGTACATGTCGAGCAGATCGCGGTATTCCGCGGCGCGGTGGCCGAAGCGCACGCCGTCGAAACGCGACAGGTTCGACGAGGCTTCCGCCGGCGCGATCACGTAATAGACGGGGATCGACAGCTCGGTTTTCGGCAGCGAGACGTCGACCAGCGTCGCGCCGAGCGCTTCGTATTGCTTGAGCGCTGCGTCGATCGACGCGCGCACGTCGTCGGCGAGACCGGCGCCGAAGTATTCCTTCGGCAGGCCGATGCGCAGGCCGGCGAGCGGCTTGTCCGCGCCGCCTTCCTGCCACGGCTTGCCGACGTAGCGCGTGTAGTCTTCGTGCTCGTGCGCGAGGCTCGTCGAATCGCGCTCGTCGAAGCCGGCCATCGCGTTGAGCAGCGTCGCGCAGTCGGCGGCGCTTTGCGCCATCGGGCCGCCCTGATCGAGCGACGACGCGAACGCGATCATGCCGTAGCGCGACACGCGGCCGTACGTCGGCTTGATGCCGGTGATGCCCGCGAACGATGCCGGCTGACGGATCGAGCCGCCGGTGTCGGTGCCTGTCGCGGCGGGCGCGAGACGCGCGGCCACGGCGGCGGCCGAGCCGCCCGACGAACCGCCCGGCACGGCCTTGCGGTCCCACGGATTCTGCACCGGGCCGAAGTACGAATTCTCGTTGGACGAGCCCATCGCGAATTCGTCCATGTTGGTCTTGCCCACGCACACCATGCCGGCGTTCTGCAGACGCGCAACGACGGTCGCGTCGAACGGGCTTTCGTAGTTCGCGAGCATCTTCGAGCCGGCCGTGGAGCGCCAGCCCTTCGTCACGAACACGTCCTTGTGCGCGATCGGCAGGCCGACGAGCGGGCCGGCGTGGCCGGTGTGCAGCAGCGCGTCGGCGGCTTTCGCCTGCGCGAGCGTCAGTTCGGGATCGACCTGGATGAACGCGTTCAGGCCCTTGGCCGCGTCGATCCGATTCAGATACGACTGCGCCAGCTCGACTGCGGAGCATTCCTTGGCCGCCAGTGCGGCGCGCAGTTCAGTCAGACTTTTTTCATGCATTGCGTTTTATCCTGGATAAGCGCGGCAGCGTGGTCATGCTGCCGTGAAGGCGTTCGGCTGCCCGCCGGCAAGCCGGACCGGGAAAGCTTGCGCTGCAACGCGCACAGCGCGGGTCGTGCCGGTTACCGGTTGCCGGGGCCGCGCCGCGCGAGGCGCATGGCGCTTGCCCGCGAGCCGCGCCGGGCTGGCCGGAACGGGGCTTATTCGATCACCTTCGGCACGAGGTACAGGCCGTCCTGCACGGCCGGCGCCGGACGCTGGAAAGCCTCGCGTTCGACCGTCTCGGTTACGGCGTCATCGCGCAGCCGCAGCGCGACGTCTTCGATCTGCTCGATCGGATGGGCAAGCGGGGCGATGCCGGTGGTATCGACCGCCTGCATTTGCTCGACGAGGCCGAAAAAATCATTGAGCTGGGCACGCGTGTGCTCGGCGTCGGCGTCGGCCAGTTCGAGCCGCGCGAGATGCGCAATGCGTTTCACATCTGTCAGGGTCAGAGCCATGCAGTCACCGAAAAGGGGTAGAGCGTCGCAATACTTAAAAAAACCGCGTTGTAACAGCGGGTTACGGCGCATTAGGACAATCCTGAAAAAGGACCGGTTGCAGCAAAAAGTGCCCTCCGTGTCCTTCAAAACATCCAAAATTATAAGGTATCATTACGCGTTCGACCCAAACCCGGACCGACTTACCAAGGCCTTACGGACAATTCCCAAGAACGTCCGGTGTTTTCCGCCTTGGCTTCGCAACGGCCTCCGGTAGACTCCCCCGCAGCTTCAAGTTCCTGTGGCGCCACTTCGCCGGGCTGGAGCTGTTATTTTTCCGCTGCCGCCCTACGCATACGGTGCGAGGCCCGGCCCCCAGCGAGACAGGATTTTTGAATGTTCGGCTTTTTGCGCAGCTACTTCTCCAACGATCTGGCGATTGACCTCGGCACCGCCAACACGCTCATCTATATGCGTGGCAAGGGCATCGTGCTCGACGAACCGTCGGTCGTGTCGATCCGCCAGGAAGGCGGCCCCAACGGCAAAAAGACCATCCAGGCGGTCGGCAAGGAAGCCAAGCAGATGCTCGGCAAGGTGCCGGGCAACATCGAGGCGATCCGCCCGATGAAAGACGGCGTGATCGCCGACTTCACCGTCACCGAACAGATGATCAAGCAGTTCATCAAGACTGCTCACGAATCGCGCATGTTCTCGCCGTCGCCGCGCATCATCATTTGCGTGCCGTGCGGTTCGACTCAGGTCGAGCGCCGCGCAATCAAGGAAGCCGCGCACGGCGCGGGCGCCTCGCAGGTCTATCTGATCGAAGAGCCGATGGCCGCCGCGATCGGCGCCGGTCTGCCGGTTTCGGAAGCAACAGGCTCGATGGTCGTCGACATCGGCGGCGGCACGACCGAAGTCGGCGTGATCTCGCTCGGCGGCATCGTCTATAAGGGTTCGGTGCGCGTCGGCGGCGACAAGTTCGACGAAGCGATCGTCAACTATATCCGCCGCAATTACGGCATGCTGATCGGCGAACAGACCGCCGAAGCGATCAAGAAGGAAATCGGCTCCGCGTTCCCGGGCTCCGAAGTCAAGGAAATGGAAGTGAAGGGTCGCAATCTGTCGGAAGGCATTCCGCGCAGCTTCACGATCTCGAGCAACGAAATTCTCGAAGCACTCACCGATCCGCTGAACCAGATCGTGTCGTCGGTGAAAATCGCGCTGGAGCAAACGCCGCCGGAACTCGGCGCCGACATCGCCGAACGCGGCATGATGCTCACGGGCGGTGGCGCGCTGCTGCGCGATCTGGACCGCCTGCTCGCGGAAGAAACCGGCCTGCCGGTGCTCGTCGCCGAAGACCCGCTGACCTGCGTCGTGCGCGGCTCGGGCATGGCGCTCGAGCGCATGGACAAGCTCGGCAGCATCTTCTCGTACGAGTAAGCGAGCTTTTCTCCCATGTCAGTAGCGCGGATCTGGCACACGGCCCCTTGTGGGCCGCTTTGCCGTTGGCTGGGCCAACCAGCCGCCGCGCGCTGACCGCGCGCGCCTCGCGCGCCGCTGTCTCACCCAACCGCTCACGCCCCCGGCGCCGACCATGGAATACAGTCCGCCGCCCCTGTTCAAGCAAGGCCCCTCCGCTCTCGCACGACTCGTGTTCTTTGTCGTGCTGGCGATCGCCTTGCTGATCTCCGATGCCCGCTTCCAGACGCTTGAGATCGTCCGCGGCGTGCTCGGCGCGGGTCTTTATCCGTTGCAGCGCGCGGCCCTCGTGCCGCGCGACATCTTCATGGGCGCCGCCGACCTCGCCGTGACCAGCGCCGCGCTGCGCAACGAAAACGAGAAGCTGCGCGCGAAAGATCTGCTGCTCTCGCAGCAAGCCAACACGGCCGCCTCGCTTGCCGCCGAAAACGGTCATCTGCGTGCGCTGCTGCAACTGTCGCAGCACCTGACCACGCAATCGCTGCCGGCCGAAATCCAGTACGACACGCGCGACCCGTTCACGCAGAAGGTCGTGATCGGACGCGGCGCGCAGCAGGGCATCCAGAACGGCTCGCCGGTCGTCAACGAAGACGGCGTGATCGGTCAGGTTACGCGCGTGTTCCCGCTGCAGGCGGAAGTCACGCTGCTCACTGACAAAGATCAGGCCGTGCCGGTTGAAATCCTGCGCACGGGCTTGCGCAGCGTGATCTACGGCACGCCGAAGGGCGACACGCTCGATCTGCGCTTCGTGCCGATCAGCGCCGACGTGCAAGCCGGCGACGAACTCGTCACGAGCGGACTCGACGGCGTGTATCCGCCGGGGCTGCCGGTCGCGAAGGTCGTGCGCGTCGACAAACTGGCCGACACCGCGTTTGCGCACGTGGTCAGCCTGCCCGTCGCGGCGGTGCGCGGCGCGCGTCAGGTGCTCGTGCTGCACGTCGAGAACAACGTGCCGCCGCGCCCGGCCGACGAGCCCGATGCAGCCACGGCCGCGAAGGAAGCGAAAGCGAAAAAGGGCGGCAAGCCGGCGGACGGCAAGGGCACGGCGGATAAATCCGCGGCCAAAGCAGCCGACAAGACCGCCGGCGACAAAGCCGCGGCCGCCAAACCCGCCGCGAAGTCCGCGGAAAAAGCGCCGGTCAAGGCTGCCGCCGCTGAGAAGAAATCCGAGAAGTCCGCCGCCGGCAAAAAAGCCGAGAAGCAGACTGACAAGCAGACTGAAAAGCAGACCGACAAGCAAGCCGAGAAACCGGCCGCCGCGAAGAATGTGAAGCCGCAAGCCACGCCGGGGGCTCAGCCATGAACCGCCCGCAATACATCCTGCAGCCGGTCAATCCGTACTTCATCGCGTTCAGCCTCGCCGCGGCGTTCCTGCTGAACCTGATGCCGTGGGGACGCCTTGCCGGCGTACCGGATTTCGTCGCGCTCGTGCTGCTGTTCTGGAACGTGCATCAGCCGCGCAAGGTCGGCATGGGCATCGCGTTCCTGCTCGGCCTGCTGATGGACGTGCACAACGCGAGCCTGCTCGGCGAGCACGCGCTCGCGTATACGCTGCTGTCGTACGGCGCGATCACGATTCACCGCCGCGTGCTGTGGATGTCGCTCGGCGTGCAGATGTTCGCGGTCATGCCGCTTCTGGTCGTCGCGCAACTGGTGCCGTTCGTGATCCGTCTGCTGACGGGCGCGGCGTTTCCGGGCTGGAGTTATCTGATCGACGGTTTCGTCGAAGCCGCGTTGTGGCCGGTCGCGAGCGTGCTGCTGCTGATGCCGCAGCGCCGACCCGCCGACCCGGACGACACGCGGCCCATTTGATTCCGCATCGGGCCCGCCGGCCGCTGCGTTGGGCGAATCGCAACGAAGCACGACGCAACCCGCGCGCCGCCGGCCGGCCCGGCGCGCATTGCAGTTCCTGCCCCTGGTTCCGGCCGGATTGGGCGCACACTCTTGATGGCCGCAAACCGGCCTTTTGCAGAATCGCATGACCGAATTCAACGACACTCAACAGCAGCTCACGAAATTCCGCCTGCGCGTCGCGGCGGCGGGCCTGTTCGTGTTCGTCTGCTTCGGGCTGATCGGCTTCCGTTTCCTGTTCCTGCAAGTCTGGCACTACAGCAAGTACTCGCTGCAGGCCGACGAAAACCGCATTTCCGTCGCGCCGATCGTGCCGAACCGCGGCATCATCACCGACCGCAACGGCGTCGTGCTCGCGAAAAACTACTCGGCCTACACGCTCGAAATCACGCCGTCGAAGTTGAACGACACGCTCGACAACGTGATCGACAACCTTGCCACGGTCATCTCGATCGACGCGCGCGACCGCCGCCGCTTCAAGAAGCTGCAGGAAGACTCGAAGAACTTCGAAAGTCTGCCGATCCGCACGCGCCTCACCGACGACGAAGTCGCGCGCTTCACCGCACAGCGCTTCCGCTTCCCGGGCGTCGAAGTGCGCGCGCGGCTGTTTCGCCAGTACCCGCTCGGGCCGACCGCCGCGCACGTGATCGGCTACATCGGGCGGATTTCGCAGCGCGACCAGGAGCGCATCGACGACGCGAGCGATCAGAACGACAGCGATCCGGACCACTACGATCCGCGCCTCGATGCCAACAACTACAAGGGCACCGACTACATCGGCAAGATCGGTGTCGAGCAGAGCTATGAAACCGAGCTGCACGGCCAGACCGGTTTCGAGGAAGTCGAAGTGACGGCGGGCGGCCGGCCCGTGCGCACGCTGTCGCGCACCCAGGCGACGCCGGGCAACAACCTCGAGCTGTCGCTCGACATCGGCTTGCAGCAAGTTGCTGAACAAGCCTTCGCCGGGCGCCGTGGCGCGCTGGTCGCGATCGAGCCGTCCACCGGCGACGTGCTCGCGTTCGTGTCGGCGCCGAGCTTCGATCCGAATTCCTTCGTCGACGGCATCGACCAGCAGACCTGGGACGAACTCAACAACTCGCCGGACCATCCGCTCCTGAACCGGCCGCTGCACGGCACCTATCCGCCGGGTTCGACCTACAAGCCGTTCATGGCGCTCGCCGCGCTGACACTGCACAAGCGCACGCCGGGCTGGGGCTTCCAGGATCCGGGCTCGTACACGTTCGGCGGTCACACGTTCCGCAACGACGTGCGCTCGGGCCAGGGCTGGGTCGACATGAACCGCGCGATCGTCGTGTCGAACGACACGTATTTCTACATGCTCGCGCACGACCTGGGCGTCAACAACATCGCGAATTTCATGAAGCCGTGGGGCTTCGGCCAGATCACCGGCATCGACATCGCGGGCGAGGCGCGTGGCATCCTGCCGTCCACCGAGTGGAAGCGCAAGGCCTACCGCAAGCCCGAGCAGCAGAAGTGGTACGAAGGCGAGACGATCAGCCTCGGCATCGGCCAGGGCTACAACTCGTTCACGATCCTGCAGCTCGCTCATGCCACGGCGACGCTCGCGAACAACGGCGTCGTCATGAAGCCGCACCTCGTGCGCGACATCGAGAATCCGATCACGAAGGAAACGCGGCCGGTCGTGCGCGATCCGAGCGACAAGATCGCGGTCAGGCAGCAGGACATCGACTTCATCAAGCGTGCGATGGAAGGCGTCGCGACGAACGGCACGGCGGCCAAGGTGTTCGCGGGCGCACCGTATCAGGCGGCCGCCAAGACCGGTACGGCGCAGGTCTACTCGCTGCAGGGCGCGAACTACAGGGGGCACGCGATCGCCGAGCATCTGCGCGACCATGCGCTGTTCATCGCGTTCGCGCCCGCCGAGCAGCCGAAGATCGCGCTCGCGCTGATCGTCGAAAACGGCGGCTGGGGCGCGGAGGCGGCGGGTCCGATCGCGCGCAAGGTGCTCGACTACTACCTCATCGGCAGGAACAAGCCGGGCGCCGAAGCGGCAGCCGTCGCGGCGGCGGCTTCGGCGACGCTCGACGCGTCCGCGCCGCAGGTCGGCGACGCGCCGCCGTCACGCGACAGCGCACAGCCGATCAAGATCGCGGCGGGCTTTACGGCCCTGTCGGGGGCGTCGGACGCGGCGGTTGCCGGGGCGGCGTCGGGTGCCTCGGCTGCTGTCGCGGCTTCGGCGGCGAACGGTTCGTCTGCGCCGCTGGCGGCGTCGGCTGGCACTGCGGCAACGGCGCCGGTCACCGCGCCTGCCAAGGCAGCGCGAGCCGCGTCGGCAGCCAAGCCCGCTTCGGCTTCCGCCGCGGCAAAGAAATCCGCGTCGCGTTCGTCCGGCGCACCGCATAAACCCCGTCCGGCGAGCGAGCCGGCGCCGACCGTGGTGGCGCCATCGCGCGAGGACGCCGTCCAGGATGCGTCGCCACGCCAGCCGGCCGCCGGCGGCATCGACGAATAAGGAGAAAGGCATGCAATTCGACAAGCGCGCCTGGCTCGACCGCATCAAACGGATGTTCGTGGGCTTCGACCGTCCGCTCGCACTGATCGTGTTTCTGCTGCTGTGCGTCGGCATCGTCACGCTGTACAGCGCGACTCTCGACATGCCCGGCCGCGTGGAAGACCAGTTGCGCAACATCCTGCTGACCTTCGTGCTGATGTGGGCGCTCGCCAATGTGCCGCCCAATACGCTCATGCGCTTCGCGGTCCCGCTCTATACGTTCGGGATCGCGCTACTGGTCGCGGTCGCCATGTTCGGCCTCACGCGCAAAGGCGCGAAGCGCTGGATCAACGTCGGCGTGGTCATCCAGCCGTCCGAAATCCTGAAGATCGCGACGCCGTTGATGCTCGCGTGGTACTACCAGCGCCGCGAAGGTGTGATGCGCTGGTACGACTATCTGGTCGGTTTCGTGATTCTCGCGGTGCCGGTCGGTCTGATCGCGAAGCAGCCCGACCTCGGCACGGCCGTGCTCGTGTTCGCGGCCGGCTTCTTCGTGATTTATTTCGCGGGCCTGAGCTTCAAGCTGATCGTGCCGGTGCTGATTGCGTGCGTGATCGCGGTCGCGTCGATCGCGGCGTTTCAGGACAAAATCTGCCAGCCCGAAGTGCAGTGGCCGCTGATGCACGACTACCAGAAGCACCGCATCTGCACGCTGCTCGACCCGACCTCCGACCCGCTCGGCAAGGGCTTCCACACGATCCAGGCGGTGATTGCGATCGGCTCGGGCGGGCCGTTCGGCAAGGGCTGGCTGAAGGGCACGCAGGCGCATCTGGAGTTCATCCCCGAGAAGCACACAGACTTTATTTTCGCGGTGTTTTCCGAGGAGTTCGGGCTCGCGGGCGGGATCGTGCTGCTCACGCTATACATGCTGCTGATCGCACGCGGGCTGTATATCGCGGCCAATGGCGCAACGCTATTCGGGCGATTATTGGCCGGCTCATTGACGATGGCGTTCTTCACCTACGCGTTCGTCAACATCGGCATGGTGAGCGGGATTCTGCCGGTGGTCGGCGTGCCGTTGCCGTTCATGAGTTACGGCGGCACCGCGCTGACTACGCTGGGGGTCGCGATCGGGCTCATCATGAGCGTCGCGCGGCAGAAGCGGCTGATGCAGAGCTAACGCCTGCGGCACGCAGGAATGCAGGAATGCAGGAACGGAAATGCACAAAGGGGCGCCCGATCGGAGCGCCCTTTTTTCATTACTGCGGCTTCATTTCCTTCTGATCGCGTAACTGCGCGCTCAGTTGCTGATACTTCAGACGCGCCGCCGGGTCGCCCTGCGCAGCCGCAGCCGCATAATACGCGCGCGCCACGTTCAGGTTCTGGTCGACGCCGTCGCCGCCACGCTCGTAGAACGAGCCAGTCACGTATTGCGCGGTCATGTCGCCGCCCTGCGCGGCTTTCTTGTACCAGATGAACGCCTGCTTGTTGTCGCGCTCGGTGCCGCGTCCGTCGAGGAACTGATTGGCGAGCGCGAGTTCCGCCTGCACGTGTCCCTGCTCCGCTGCCTTCATGAACCAGCGATGCGCCTCGACCGGGTCGCGCGCGACGAACTCGCCATCGTCATACATCTTGCCGTACACGTATTGCGCGTGCGACATGTTCGCGTCGGCAGCCTTGCGCAGCCACTTCTTGCCTTCCTCGACATTGACGGGCGTGCCCTCGCCGTTGAGCAGCATCATCGCGTAATTGAATTCGGCGAGCCGGCTGCCGCGCTCGGCGGCCTGGCGGAACTCGGTCAGCGCCGCGCCGAGATTGCCGGCGTTGTAGTCGGCCACCGCGGATTGCGTCTGCGGATCGTTCGACTTCGCGACCCGATCCTGCGCGTACGCGGCATCCAATGCGCCACTCGCGAGCAGCGCCACCGCGACGGCAACATGAGCGGCCACCTGCACCGCAACCTGCCCAGCGACGCCCTGCACTCTGCCGTTCATGACCTCACCTCCTGTAATGCCTGCCGGGTCGCACGCAACATCCAGATGACGTCGGCGGCCAGCGCAATGAAGCGAAAGCCCGTATCGCGATGCTGCCGCGCGCCCGCCACGTCCATCGCGAAAATGCCCGCGGCGATGCCGGCCTTGTCTGCGGCGCTGACGATGCGCGCCATCGCCGCTTGCACGTCCGCGTGTTTGGCGTCGCCGAGATGACCCAGGCTCGCGGCCAGATCGGCCGGCCCGACGAACACACAGTCGACGCCCGGCGTCGCCGCGATCTTCTCGACCTCCTGCAAGCCGCGCCCCGACTCGATCTGCACGATCGTCGATATCTGCGCATTAGCCGTCTGCACGTAGTCGCGCCGCATGCCGTAGCCGGCCGCGCGCACGACACCCGCGACGCCGCGCTCGCCACCCAGCGCTTGCGCGGTCGGATACTGGGTGAGACGCACGGCGCGTGCCGCCTCTTCAGCGGATTCGATATTCGGGAACATCAGTGTGCGCGCGCCGGCATCGAGCACGCGCTTGACGAGCCACGGCTCGCTCGCGGGCACGCGCACCACCGGTTCGCTCGGCAGATGCGCAGCGGCGATCGCGCGCAATTGCGATTCGACGCCGCCGCTATCGTTCGGCGCGTGCTCCATGTCGATCAGCAGCCAGTCGAAGCCGGCGTGCGCGAGCGCTTCCGCGGCCGCATCGCTGCCGAGCGACAGCCACAGCCCGAACAGCGGCACGGGTTCCTTCAGACGTTGCTTGAGGGGATTGGTGAAGGTGCTCATCGGCCGGCCTCGCACAGGTTTTCAGCCAGAAGCGAAGCGATAAGCGGGGGCAGATAGGAAGCCAGGCGGAAACCGGGGCGCTGACGGCCTCGATGCCTGCTGCGACGCAATGCGGTGACCGGCATGTCTCGCTCCGTGTGGTTGTCGGAACGATCATACCGTGTCAATAACGCGAGGGTGGGATCAGGCGGCGGCCTCGCGAGGGGCGTGCCTCGCGGCGAACCGGCGGGCCTCGTGGCGTGTTTAGTCGCGGACCACGTCGGCCCAGCAGTTCGGCGTTTCGTACAGACGCACCTTGTGCAGACGCAGATTCACGCCATAGTGCGCGTCGTAGACATTCGCGAGCATCTCGAACGCGATCGCGGCGAGGTTTTCGACAGTGGGAATGCGATCGAGCACGACCGTCTTGTGGCCCGCCATACTTTCGAGAAAGCTGCGCACCTGCGTGTCGCCTTCGTAGACGAGAAACGCGTGATCCCACTTGTCGACCAGATGCTCGACCGCGAGCGACTTCACGTCGGCGAAATCCATCACCATGCCGCGATCGGGCGCGCCTTCGGTGTCGACCAGATCGCCTTGCAGCGTGATTTCGAGCACATAGCGATGGCCGTGCAGATTACGGCATTGGCTGCGGTGATCGGGGATGCGGTGGCCCGCGTCGAATTCGAGTTTTCGGGTAATCGTCAGCACGGCAAATCAGGGAATGTTCAGATACTTGTGAGTCTGCATCGACAGGCGCCACTGCGGATGACGTTTGCACCAGTCGATCGCGAGCTTCGTGTTGATGTCGCGTGACGGGCCATCCATCGGCTGGACGAGGAAATACTCGAAGTCGAGCTTCGCGTAGTCGGCGAGGCGCTGGTTGTCCTGCGGAATCACGACTTTCAGTTCGTTGCCCTTCGTCACGACGAGCGGCGCGTCGGCCTTCGGGCTCACACAGATCCAGTCGATCGTCTCGAGCACCGGCAGCGAGCCGTTGGTCTCGATCGCGATTTCGAAGCCGGCTGCGTGCAGCGCGTCGACGAGCGGCTGATCGATCTGCAGCATCGGCTCGCCACCGGTGCAGACCACGAAACGCTCGCCCTCGCCTTGCGGCCATTGCGACGCGATCATCGCGACCAGTTCGTCAGGCGTGCGGTACTTGCCGCCGTTCTCGCCGTCGGTGCCGACGAAATCGGTATCGCAGAAGCGGCACACGGCATCCGCGCGATCCTCTTCGCGGCCCGACCACAGATTGCAGCCCGCGAAGCGGCAAAACACGGCCGGACGCCCGGCATTCGCGCCCTCGCCCTGCAACGTGTAGAAGATTTCCTTGACCGCGTAAGTCATGCTGCTTTCTGCCCTGTGTTCCTGAATTCCTGAAGTGAATGATCAGCGCCGCACCGCCGCCCTGACCGTCAGACCGGCTCGCTGACTTTTTCGCCGGCGAGGTAGGCCTCATAACCGCGTTTGCGCAAGCGGCAGGCCGGGCACTCGCCGCAGCCGAAACCCCACGCATGCAATTCGGCGCGTTCGCCGACGTAGCAGGTATGCGTCTCGACGCGCACCAGTTCGACCAGTTCGTCGCCGCCCAACTCGTGAGCGAGGCGCCACGTATCAGCTTTGTCGAGCCACATGAGCGGCGTTTCGAGTGCAAAGCGCGTGTCCATGCCGAGATTGAGCGCGACCTGCAATGCCTTCATCGTGTCGTCGCGGCAATCGGGATAGCCGGAGAAATCCGTCTCGCACATGCCGCCAACCAGCACCTGCAAACCGCGCCGATAGGCGATGGCCGCTGCGATCGTCATGAACATCAGATTGCGGCCCGGCACGAACGTGTTCGGCAAACCGTTGGCCGTCGCCCGAATCTCGATCTCGCGCGTCATCGCCGTGTCGCTGATCGTGCCGAGCAGCGACAGGTCGATCATGTGATCGTCACCGAGACGATCGGCCCATGCCGGAAACGCACGCGTGACGGCCTCGCGAAACCCTTCGCGGCATTCGAGTTCGACGCGATGCCGCTGACCGTAATCGAAGCCGAGCGTTTCGACCGTGTCATAACGTTCGAGCGCCCACGCGAGACAGGTGGCGGAATCCTGGCCGCCGGAAAACAGCACGAGCGCGCTACGCTTAGCGTCTTTGCGGATCACCGTGAAACTCCGTGTGTGAGAGTGCCACGTCGCGCTCGCGCGAGGCGCACCATGCAAGCAACGCGGCGCGACGTGCGCCGGCATTGCTGCCGGCCAAAGCAGTATAGGTCGCGCGTTGCGCGTGAACGTTGCGGGGCGCTTATACCGTAGATCGTCGGGCGACAGGTTCTGTGCAGGTAGCGCCATTCACGCACTGCACTCGCGTGCTGCGTTGATTCAGCCGCTGCACTGATACGCGAATGAGGCAACGAATGGAAGCAACACGTCCGCATGCAAGTCCTTGAACTGGCGCGATTTTATCACGCGACGCCGAACGCCGCGCGAGCTGCCGCCGACCCAGCCCGCGCTGCAGACCGCAAAAAGGATGCTCGCCTGAAACGGAAAAGCCCCAGGAACCTTGCGATTTCCTGGGGCTGAATCCTGGTGGCCTGGGGCGGAATCGAACCACCGACACGCGGATTTTCAATCCGCTGCTCTACCAACTGAGCTACCGGGCCAACGAAGAACGAAACTATATCAAAGGGTTTTTAGTTCAGCAAGCCCTTTCGGGCAAAAATCTATCGAGACGCATTTGCACGCAAGTCGCTGCGTTCATTCCCCCTTGTTCTTGCCCAGATCGACGCCGAGTTGCTTGAGCTTGCGATAAAGATGCGTGCGCTCGAGACCAGTCTTTTCAGCGACGCGCGTCATGCTGCCGTTCTCGCGTGCGAGGTGATATTCGAAGTACGCGCGCTCGAAGGCGTCGCGTGCATCGCGCAGCGGAATGTCGAACGAGATCGACGCCGTTTGCGCGGCCAATGCACCGCCGCCCATACCGTCGGCCGAGAGCAGCGGCAATGCTGCCGCCGACGCCACCGTCGACGCGCTGACCGGCATCGCCGGCTTTGCCGCCGCGCCGCCAGGCGCCGGCGCATTGCCGCGCGCAAGCCCCTGCTCGACTGCCTTCAGCAGCTTCTGCAACGCAATCGGCTTTTCGAGGAAGTTGAGCGCACCGATCTTCGTGGCTTCAACTGCGGTGTCGATGGTCGCGTGGCCGGACATCATGATCACCGGCATGGTCAGCTGACCTTGTGCGGCCCATTCCTTGAGCAATGTCACGCCGTCGGTGTCGGGCATCCAGATGTCGAGCAGCACCAGGTCCGGCGCCTGACGCAGACGGAACTCGCGCGCCTCCTGCGCATTTTCAGCGGCCTCCACGACATGCCCCTCGTCGCTCAGGATCTCCGAGAGCAATTCCCGGATGCCCATTTCATCATCTACCACCAGGATGGTTGCCATTTACGCTGCCCTTGTCTGCACTGTTGCTTTTGTCGTTCCCTGCGACGTACCGCCATGCGCCGGATGCGCGCCTGGACCATGCGCGCCGGGTGCCGCGGTGTCGTCCGCCAGTTGAAGGAAGAGGATCGAAATCTGCGCGCCTTCGATCACGTCGCCGGCTTTCATGCGATTACGAATGTCGATGCGCGCGCCATGTTCGTCGACGATCTTCTTGACCATCGCAAGACCCAGGCCCGTACCTTTGGCCTTGGTCGTCACGTAAGGCTCGAACGCGCGCGTGAGAATACGCGCGGGGAAACCCGGTCCGTTATCCGACACTGTCAGACGTACCGCGACGCGTACCTTTCCTTCCGCATCGGGGTCTCCGTATTCTACTGTCCTCGTCTCGAGCAAAACACGCGGATGCGCGACCTCGGCTACCGCATCCTGCGCGTTCTGCAGCAGGTTGTGAATCACCTGGCGCAATTGCGTCGCGTCGCCGCGAATCGCGGGCAACGCGGCAAGCTCGACCGCGATCGCGCCTTTGCCTTCCTCGATACCGTACAGCGTGAGCACTTCGCTGACCAGATCATTCAGTTGCAGATGCGCAAGCACCGCGGGCGGCGTGCGCGCGTAATCGCGGAAATTGTCGACCATCTGCTTCATTGCGGCGACCTGGTTCACGATCGTAGTCGCGCCGCGCTTCAACACGTCCGCATCGGATGGCGCGAGCTTGTCGGCGAGTTTCATCTGCAAGCGCTCGGCGGAAAGCTGGATCGGCGTGAGCGGATTCTTGATCTCGTGCGCGAGGCGCCGCGCGACTTCGCCCCAGGCAATCGAACGCTGCGCGGAGATCACGTCCGAGATGTCGTCGAACACGATGACGTAACCCGAGGTCTGCAAGTCGTCGCCGTCGCGCGCGTTCGCCGCGACGAGGCGCGCGCCGCGCACGAGCAGCGTGAGCGGCTCGGTTTCGCCGGGCACCTGCACCGAGAACTGCTGCTGCCAGTGGCCGTTGTCGTTGTGACCGTCGCCGCTCGCCGCTTCGCGGTCGGCAAACGCCTTGCGCACCATCGCGCCGAATTCGCTGAGCACGCTGATCTGATCGAGCGACGCACCGAGCACAGTCTGGAACGGCTGACGGAAAATCCGCTCGGCGCCGCGATTCGCGGTGGTAAGCCTGAACTGCCGGTCGAACACGAACACGCCCGCGGTCAGATTGGCGAGGATGCTCTCGAGATACGCCTTCGAATGCTCGAGCGCGATGCGGTTGTTCTCGACCGCCGCACGCGCTTCGGACAACTGCCGCGTCATCGCGTTGAACGACTGCGTGAGGAAGCCGAGTTCGTCGCGCGACTTGATCTCGCGCTTCGGCGTGTAGTCGCCCTCGGTAATTTCCTTGGTGCCCTGCGCGAGCAGGAACAACGGCCGCGCGAGCTGATTGCCGAGCGCGAGCGCAAGCATCATCGCGATGAAGGTGGCGAGAAACAGCGACAACGTCAGCGTGCCGATATACATCTTGCGCAGACCGGTGCGCCCGAGCGCCTTCTCCTGATACTCGCGATACGCGCGCTGCACCGCATCGGCATTGCGCGCAAGCGTTGTCGAGACCGGCTGAGTGAGTTGCAGGAAGCGCTCGGTGGGCTGCAACAGCGACGCGTTCGAATCGGGTATGCGCTGCACGACGCGCAGACGCAGCACGCCCTTGCCGCCGGGCGCATTCGCGTCACCGTCCACTTCGCCTTCGATCGCCGCATAGCCGCGGCCGCGCGCCTGGTCGATCATCAGCGGCGTGGGCAGATCGTTCGGCACGAGCGTCGCGTAATTGCCGGATGCCTGTGCGACCACGTGCATGTCGGGCGTCGCGCCCGACATGCTGCGCGTCGGCTCGACGATCGTCGCGTCCTGCACGCCGAACTGGTCGCGCAAACGCAGCAGCGTCAGCGTGGTGCCGGCGGCGTCGGCGCTCGCCAGTTGCTCGGACATCAGACGCGCCTTCGTCTGCAGGTCGGACAGCGACGCGTCGAGCATGCCGCGCCCGAGATTGAGGCCGGACGCGAGCGCGGTTTCGACGTTCACGTCGAACCACGATTCGATGCTGCGCGAGACGAACTGATACGACACGATGTAGATGATGCCGCCCGGCACTACGCCGACGAGCGCCATGAAGAACGCGAGCTTCGCGAGCAGCCGTGTGCCGAACTTGCCCTTGCGCAATCGCACGATGATGATGATGACGAGCGTCGCCACCACCAGCAGAAAGATCATCGCGACCACGACGTTGGCTGCGTAGAGCCACTGGTAGTAGCGGTCGAAGAATTCGGTATTCGCGCTCGCGGCGGCCAGCAGCACGAGCAGCAGCACGGCCGTGACCGCGACCGTCGACACCAGCACGCGCACGACGATGCTGCTGACACTGGTGTTGGATGAGCGCACTTTATTTAGCACGTTCGGCCGCCGTGAAGGTAAAGCGCTTCCATTCGGAGGCGAGGTTCCAGTCGCGGTTGTTCACCGCGTCGATCTGGAACGGCTTGGGCATCAGCCCGATGTCGAGTTGCATGCGCACCGACGCAGTATAGGTTTCGCCCGTGTGCACCTCATTGCGGTCGATCACGTGCCACGACGTGACGTGCTTGATGACAGCGAGCGCGTCCTTGAGCGAGGAAAAGCCGAGCTGCAATCCGCCCGACGAAACGCTCGAGACACGATACTCGCGCGTGAGCGGCTGGAACGACAGGCGCAGACTCTGCGACACGCTGACCGGCTGCTCGTCGAACCAGTACCAGCGCGGCCGGCTCAGTTCGAAATCGGTCGTGAAGTAAAGCGGAATGCCTTTGTTGACCGCGTCTTCGAGATTGCTGTTCAGGTCGAATTCGAAATGCGCGTCGAGACTCCAGCCGCTGTTATCGGCCTGCAGCGACGCCCGCTGCACCGCGATCGAATCAGCGTGCGCCGCGCCCGGCGCTGCAAGCCAGACGGCCAGCGCGATCCAGAGCACGGCAGCGAGCCGAAGCGGGAAGAAGCGTTTGATGGTCACCGTTTCTGAAAGCGCGCGTAGAAAAATCCGTCGTGGTCTGAGTTCGCGCCGGCGCTGTCTTCAGCGGGCTGTCCGGCATGGGAACCGGCCGATGGGTCGGCGGGCGCGCGGGCAACTGAGGGTAAAAGCTGCCCCGGCGCGTCCAATCGTACCGCATCCTGATACTTGTTTCCAAACCACTGGGCCTGCAACTCGCACTCTTCGGGGAAGATCGAACACGTAACGTAGAGCAACTCGCCGCCTGGTTTCACGAGCGGCCAGAGCGCGTCGAGAATGCGGCGCTGTTCGGCGGCGAGCGCGGCGATATCGGACTCGCGGCGCAGCCAGCGGATATCCGGATGACGCCGCACGATGCCCGAGGCCGAGCACGGCACGTCGGCGAGAATGCGGTCGAACGGCTGATCGAGGTCGTCGTGCCATTGCGCCGGCGTGCCCGCGTCGCCGATGCGCACTTCCGCTTCGAGCTTGAGCCGCCGCAGGTTTTCGCCGATGCGGCGCGCGCGCGACGCATCGCTCTCGAGCGCGACGAGCTGCAGATTGGCGAGTTCGAGCAGATGCCCGGTCTTGCCGCCGGGCGCCGCGCAGGCATCGAGCACGCGCATGCCGTCGCGCGCGCCGAGCAATTGCGCGGCGAGTTGCGCGCCTGCGTCCTGCACCGACACGACGCCTTCGCTGAAGCCCGGAATGCGATCCACCGGCATCGGCGTGTCGAGCCGAACCGCCTGCTCGCCCGCCTTGCTCGCGGCGATGTGCTGGCGCTGCAGCACTTGCAGATAGGCGTCGACGGTCGAATGGCGCGCGTTCACCCGCAGCGTGAGCGGACCTTGCGTGTTGCCGGCGGCAAGCACGGCTTGCCACGCATCGGGCCACGCGCGCTTCACCGCGCCGATCCACCAGGCGGGGTAGTTCCAGCGCGCGACTTCGTCGGCTTGCGCGGCGGCGAGAAGCGCCTCGCGCTCGCGCAGGAAATTACGCAGCACCGCGTTGACGAGCCCCTTCGCGAACGCGAATTCGCGACGCGCACCGATTACGCTCACTGCCTGGTCGACCACCGTGAACGGCGTGTAGGCGGCGCTCGCGTCATCGTCGATGAGCAGCGCAAGCGCGCACGCGAGCACATGGCCGACGTGCGGCGGCGGCGCCTTCTTCACGAGCTTTGCGACCAGCCACTCGACGGTCGCGAGACGCCGCATCGTGCGGTACGCGATGTCTTGCACCGCTCCGCGCGCCGCCGCGGCGCTACCCTCGGGCACGGACACGAAAACGGATTGCAGCGCCGCGGGCAAGGCCGCGCCAAGACGCACGGCACCGACGGCCTGGGCGGCACAGTCGAGCGCAAACCCGAGCGATTCGGGCGACAGATGCAGCGTCGATAAACGGGATTCGCGCGCACGCGCCAACGAGGAAGCAGAACGCGAAGAAGGCTTTGATGTCATGAAAGGAGCAAGGGCAAGCCGCACGGTGCGCGCGGCGCAATCAGCGCACATTGTAGCGTGGCGCTGGGTGCGGGCCGCGGCGGACAGATCGTGACGGGCGTCGGCCCGGATTGCCGCCGCTGGAAAGCGTGCCCGATTGACTGCGATTGGCAGCGGCGCATGCGATGTGTCGGAGCAAAAAAAGCGGGCCTCGCAGGCCCGCTCTTCAACATTCCACGCTTACGCGCTGATCGACTCGGCAACTCAGTCGAAGCGACCCGTGCGCGCCATTTCCATCAGACGCGCAACGCGTTCCTCAGTAGCCGGGTGCGTCGAGAACAGATTCGAGAGACCACCGCCCGACAGCGGATTCATGATCATCATCTGCGCAGTAGCCGGATGTGCTTCGGCGACCGGAAACGGAATACCGCTCGCATAGCGATGAATCTTGTCGAGCGCCGAAGCAAGCGCCTGCGGATCGCCGGAAATCTGCGCACCGCCACGGTCGGCTTCGAACTCGCGAGCCCGCGAAATCGCCATCTGGATCATCGCGCCCGCAATCGGCGCGAGCAGCGCCACCGCGATGCTCGCGATCGGATTGGCGCGACGGCCGCTCTCGTCGCGGCCACCGAAGAACATCGCGAAGTTCGCCAGCGCGGAAATCGCGCCGGCCATCGTTGCCGAAATCGTCGAGATCAGAATGTCGCGGTGCTGCACGTGCGCGAGTTCGTGCGCCATCACGCCGCGCATTTCACGCTCGGAAAGAACCCGCAAAATGCCAGTGGTCGCCGCGACAGCCGCGTTCTCCGGATTGCGGCCAGTGGCAAACGCATTCGGCGCGTCTTCGTTGATCAGGTACACGCGCGGCATCGGCAGATTCGCGCGCGTGGCGAGTTCACGCACCATTCGATAGAACTGCGGCGCACTGTTTTCGTCGACTTCCTGCGCGTTGTACATGCGCAAGACCATCTTGTCGGAGAACCAGTACGAGAAGAAATTCATCCCGAGGGCGATCACGAGCGCGATCATCATGCCTCGCGACCCGCCGATCATCCCGCCGATCACGATGAAAAGGGCCGTGATGGCGGCCATCAACATCGCGGTTTTAACCCAGTTGAACATGTCTGCAACTCCTTGCCCCAAGCGTGGGCTTCGTCTCTCGCCGCGCGATTACAGCGCCGAATTGTAGGCTAAATGTTAGATATGGGCGGCGAAGGAAAATTCAATCATCGTGAGGCGGTCGCGAGCTTGATCCCGAGGCCGACGAACGCACTGCCGACGCCGCGATCGAGCCAACGCTTCACCGTGGGCTTGCCGGAGAAGCGCTGCGTCACGCTGCCGGCGATCCACGCGACAAAACTGTTCCAGACCATGCTCATCAGAACGAACACCGCGCCGAGCGTGAGGAACGCGAAGGTTTTGTGCTCGCTGCCCGTCGCCACGAATTGCGGGAAGAACGAGACGAAGAACAGCACCACCTTGGGGTTCAGCACATTGGTCCAGAAGCCCTGCAGGAAAAGCTGGCGCAGCGACTTCGGCGCGGACGGCGCGCGCGCTTCGCCAGCAGGCGCATCCGGCGCCGGTTTCGCGAAAATCAGGCGCACGCCGAGATAAATCAGATACATGGCACCGACAAATTTGATGACGGTGAATGCCGTGACCGATGCGGCAAGCAGCGCGGTCAGGCCAAACGCGCAGGCGAGCGAGTGAATGCAGCATCCGGCCGAAATGCCGAGCGCGGACATCAGCCCCGCGCCGCGGCCCTGAGCGACGCTGCGCCCGACGATATAAGCCGTATCCGGCCCCGGCGTGATATTGAGCAGAAAAACCGCGACGACGAAAAACTCGAAATGGACGATGCCGAACATATGAACCCTCGAAACTTTGCCATGTTGCATAGAGGATTCTAACGCGCGGCAAGCTCGCGGCGGGGGCCGTGAACATCGGCCGAACGGGCGATGTTCAGCTCATGCGCAGGCGGCTATTCTGCTTCGGGAAGTTGAAAGCGCTGTCCCGCTGCAAGCGTCGAACCGGCCAGGAATTCGCGCACCGGCAGGCGCTTGCCGCCGGGTTTCTGCAATTGCGTGAGGCGCAGCGCGCCTTCGCCGCAGGCCACGACCACACCTTCGGGCGAGACGTCCGTGATGGTGCCGGGTTCTTTTTTGCCGTTGTTGCTGCTCCCGGCCGGCGTGGCAACCGCGGCCCAGATCTTGACGACGCTGCCGTCTTCGAGCGTACCCGCGCCACCGGGAAATGGATCGAACGCGCGCACCCGCCGCGCGAGCGCCTCGGCCGGCTGGCGCCAGTCCAGCGCCGCTTCGTGCTTGGCGATTTTTTCGGCATAGGTCACGCCGTCCGCAGGCTGCGGCGTCGATGCGAGCTTGCCGCTGCGCTCGAGTTCGATCAGCGCCTCGACGATCAGCTTCGCGCCGTCCTGCGCGAGGCGGTCGTGCAGCGTGGCCGTGGTGTCGTCGGCGGAAATGGGGGTACGCGTTTCGGAAATCATCGCGCCGGTATCGAGGCCGACGTCCATCTGCATCAGCGTGATGCCGGTTTGCGCGTCGCCCGCTTCGAGTGCGCGATGAATCGGCGCCGCGCCGCGCCAGCGCGGCAGCAGCGACGCGTGAATGTTGATGCAGCCGAAGCGGGGAATGTCGAGCACTTCCTGCGGCAAGATCAGACCGTACGCGGCGACCACCATCACGTCGTGCGGCGTGGCACGCAACTGGTCGATGGCCGCGGCGGCTTCCTGCGGATATTTGCCGGCGCGGCGCAGCGACGTGGGCTGCGCGACGGCCAGCCCGTGCTCCTGCGCGTAGCGCTTGACCGGGCTCGCCTGCAGCTTCATGCCGCGTCCGGCGGGCCGGTCAGGCTGGGTCAGCACGAGCGGCACGGGAAAACCGGCGCGATGAATCTCGGCCAGCGCGGCGGCGGCGAACTCCGGCGTACCGGCAAAGATGACGCGCAACGAATGACTCATGAATGGGCGGTAGCGAGGTGAACGCGCGTTACATCGCGTGGGCGAGCTTCTTCATCTTGCTCTTGATGCGCGTTTGCTTCAGCGGCGACAGGTATTCGACGAACACGCGGCCCATCAGGTGATCCATTTCGTGCTGGATGCACACGGCGAGCAGCCCCTCGCAATCCAGCTCGAAGGTCTCGCCCTTCTCGTCGAGCGCCCGCACGCGCACTTTCTCAGCGCGCTCGACGTTGTCGTAAATGCCCGGCACCGACAGGCAGCCCTCTTCCGACAGCTTCCTCTCGTCGCTCGACCAGACGATTTCCGGGTTGATGAACGCGAGGAGTTCATCGTGCGTCTCCGAGACGTCGATCACGATCACGCGCTCGTGCACGTCCACCTGAGTGGCGGCGAGGCCGACGCCGGGCGCCGCATACATGGTTTCGGCCATGTCCGCGACGAGGCGGCGGATGCGCTCGTTGACTTCCGCGACCGGCTTCGCCACCTTGTGCAGCCGTTTGTCCGGGTAATTGATGATGTTCAGTAAAGCCATGATTTTGAGTGTGTTTTCAGACGCCGCCAACCATTGGCAAGCTCGCGTTGGCCGTTTGGCCAGGTTGTGAGCCCGTCGTAATACGCAGAGGATAGATAGTGTCGAACCGGTTCGGTTCAACGCGCCCCGTGCGACAACGACAAACGCGCGCGAGTGGGCGCGGCGTCGCAGTTATTCGCGACTATTCGATTCGCGGTTATTTCGGATGATGAAAATTTTAGCATGGCGCCCGCCTGCCCGCTGGCCCCTGCAAGAGGAGCGTTCCACATGCACACTTTGCCCGCAACCCATCTCGAACTTGCCGCCTGGCTGCGGCTGTCGCTCGCGCCGGGGTTGAAGCCCGAGGCTTTGCGCCTCCTGTTGAGCGTTTTCGGGCTGCCGGAAGCGATTTTTGAGCAGTCGCAGGAAGCGCTCGCCGAGGTTGCCGGTGAAGTCGCGGCGCGTGCAGTGCTCGCGCCTCCGGGACCGGAATTCGATGGCCGGCTCGACGCGGTGCTCGCGTGGCGCGAGTCGCCCGGCAATCAGATCGTGACGCTCGACGACCCCGCGTACCCGCCCGCGCTGCTGATGATGCCCGACCCGCCGCCGCTGCTATATATAAAGGGCCGGCTCGATCTCCTGCATACGAGGGCGGTGGCGCTGGTGGGTAGCCGCAGCGCGACGCCGCAGGGCATCGAGGACGCGCAGCGGTTTGCGCGCGAACTGTCCGCGGCGGGCGTAACCATCGTGTCGGGGCTCGCGCTCGGCATCGACGGCGCCGCGCATCAGGGCGGCCTCGACGGCATCGGCGGGACGGTCGCGGTAATCGGCACTGGCGCGGACCTCGTGTACCCGGCCGCGCATCACGCGCTTGCACGGCAGATCGCGGTGCAGGGCGCAATCCTTTCGGAGTGGCCGCTCGGCACGCCGGCGCGCGCCGCCAATTTTCCGCAGCGCAATCGTCTGATTGCCGGGCTAGTCAGCGGCGTCGTGATCGTCGAGGCCGCGATGCGCTCCGGCTCGCTGATCACCGCGCGGCTCGCCAATGAAATGGGACGCGATATTTTTGCGTTGCCCGGCTCGATCCACGCGCCGCTATCGCGCGGCTGTCATCGGATCATCAAGCAGGGCGCGAAACTCGTCGAGACGCCGGATGAAGTGCTGGAGGAGCTCGGTTTTGCCCCGCGTCCGCTAGCACGGGCCGCCCGGACAGGCCGGCAGACCGTTCCGCTCGATCACGCCGGTTCGCGGGCTTCGACGGTGCGTGGGTCCGCTTCGCCGGGTTCGTCCGCGCTATCCCCCAAACCGCTCGACCCCGAAGCGCAGCGTCTGCTCGCCGCGCTCGGCCATTCTCCGACCACGCTTGAAATTCTTGCCGCCCGCACCGAGATGGGGGACGCCGCCTTGCAAACCACCTTGCTGCAACTCGAACTCGCCGGCGAGGTGACGCTGCTGCCCGGCGGCCGCTTCATGCGAGCCCAACATGGCTGACCCGCGACCGGCCCCACGCGACCCGGCATTGACCACTCATCGGGACCGGCCATGCTACATTCGCGCCAAAGCACCCGATATAACGCCAAGGAAACGACCCCATGCCCGCGCTGAATCTCGACACCGATCAGGACCGGATTGCCGAGCGCGTCAACGAGCCCGATACACTGTTCGTTGCCTGCCTCTGCGCGGAATGGTGCGGAACGTGCCGTGAGTACCGGGACGCTTTCAACAAGCTTGCCGAGCGGCACCCGGAAGTCTGTTTCGCATGGATCGACATCGAAACGCATGCAGACCGTTTCGACGATCTGGACGTCGAGAATTTCCCGACCATCCTGATCGAAGACTCGGTTACGACACGATTCTTCGGTACGGTTTTGCCGCAGGTATCGATTGTGGAGCGCATGTTGTCGGACCTGACGACGCTGCCCGGCGTGACCGGCGCGCCCAAGTTGCGGCCAGCGCTGGCGGTTGCCTGAAAGCGGCTTCGCGCTGCCGGGCCGCACGGCGCAAAGGCTTGTGGCGCGGGATTTGCGCCGCGTGTCTTACAGACCCCGTGGCAACCGGCGCCGGGCGTTTGCCGCGGCTTGCTCAATCGCGAAGCGCGCAATTATGATGGCGCGCTTTTATGGCACTTGACACGCCGGGTTCTCGCCTTGTGCTATAAAGCGGTCGTCAATGGGTCGCAGAAGGGCACAAACGAGCGTCGCGCGCTAATTTGGCGCGCTCAAGGCCATCAACCCGGATCTACCAACCTCACATCGAGTCATGTCCAAAGCACTAATCATCGCTGA
Organism: Paraburkholderia susongensis; assembly: GCF_900177725.1. Classification (GTDB taxonomy): domain Bacteria; phylum Pseudomonadota; class Gammaproteobacteria; order Burkholderiales; family Burkholderiaceae; genus Paraburkholderia; species Paraburkholderia susongensis. Next base: position 435,040 of record NZ_FXAT01000003.1, read on the forward strand.
AAAGCCTTCTGTCGCGAACGACATCGCGCGCGCTTTGGGCGGTTTTACCAAGCATGACGAATACTACGAAAGCGACGACTACGTCCTTTCCTCGGCAGTGGGCCACCTGCTGGAAATTGCCGCGCCCGACGACTACGAAGTCAAGCGCGGCAAGTGGAGCTTTGCCAATCTGCCCGTCATTCCACCGCATTTCGATCTGAATCCGATCGCAAAGAGCGAGTCGCGCCTGAAGGTGCTGACCAGGCTCATCAAGCGCAAGGACATCGACCGGCTGATCAACGCATGCGACGCGGGGCGCGAGGGCGAACTGATTTTCCGTCTGATCGCGCAGCACGCCAAAGCCAAGCAGCCAGTGCAACGGCTGTGGCTGCAGTCGATGACAGCAGGCTCAATCCGCGATGGTTTCGCACGCCTGCGCAGCGATGAAGAGATGCAGCCGCTCGCCGATGCGGCGCGCTGCCGCTCGGAGGCGGACTGGCTCGTCGGCATCAACGGCACGCGGGCGATGACCGCGTTCAACAGCAAGGGCGGCGGCTTCTTCCTGACCACGGTCGGGCGCGTGCAGACGCCGACGCTGTCGATCGTCGTCGAGCGCGAAGAAAAGATTCGCCGCTTCGTGCCGCGCGACTACTGGGAAGTGAAAGCGGAATTCGTCTGCGCGGGGGGCTTCTACGAAGGCCGCTGGTTCGATACGAAATTCAAGCGCGACGAATTCGACCCCGAAAAGCGCGATTCGCGTCTGTGGTCGCTGCCCGCCGCCGAGACGATCGTCGCGGCCTGCCGCGGCCAGCTCGGCACGGTGACCGAAGAGTCGAAGCCGTCCACGCAACTGTCGCCGGCGCTCTTCGACCTGACCAGCCTGCAGCGCGAAGCCAACGGCCGCTTCGGCTTCTCGGCGAAAAACACGCTGGGCCTGGCTCAAGCGCTGTACGAAAAGCACAAGGTGCTGACCTATCCGCGAACCGATGCGCGCGCGCTGCCGGAAGACTATATGGATACGGTCAAGCAGACGCTCGGCATGCTCAAGGAGAGCAACAACTACCTGCCGTTTGCGAAGCAGGTGCTCGACAAGGGCTGGGTGAAGCCGAACAAGCGCATCTTCGACAACTCGAAGATCAGCGACCACTTCGCCATCATCCCAACGCTGCAGGCGCCGAAAAATCTGTCCGAGCCGGAGCAGAAGCTTTACGACCTCGTCGTGAAGCGCTTCCTCTCGGTGTTCTTCCCGGCTGCCGAATATCGCGTGACGACGCGCATCACCGAGGTGGTCGGCCATCACTTCAAGACCGAAGGCAAGGTGCTCGTCGAGCCGGGCTGGCTGCAGATCTACGGCCGTGAAATCAGTGGCGACGACGCCAACCTCGTGCCCGTGCAGAAGGACGAGAAGGTCAAGACCGACAAGATCGCCGCACAGCAACTGGTGACGAAGCCGCCTGCGCGCTACAACGAAGCGACGCTGCTCTCGGCGATGGAAGGCGCGGGCAAGCTCGTCGAGGACGACGAGCTGCGCGAAGCAATGGCGGCCAAGGGTCTCGGCACGCCGGCTACGCGCGCAGCCATCATCGAAGGTCTGCTGAGTGAAAAGTATCTGATCCGCGAAGGCCGCGACCTGATTCCGGCCGCCAAGGCTTTCCAGTTGATGACGCTGCTGCGCGGCCTCGGTGTGAAGGAGCTGACCGCGCCGGAATTGACCGGCGAATGGGAGTACAAACTCTCGCAGATGGAACGTGGCAACCTGCCGCGCGACGCGTTCATGCAGGAAATCGCGCGCATGACGCAGACCATCGTCAAGCGCGCGAAGGAATACGATTCCGACACGATCCCAGGCGATTACGCGACGTTGGAAACAACTTGCCCGAACTGCGGCGGCCAGGTGAAGGAAAACTACCGGCGTTTCGCGTGCTCGAAATGCGAGTTTTCGATTTCGAAGATTCCGGGCGGACGCCAGTTCGAAATCGCGGAAGTCGAAGAGTTGCTGCAGAACAAGACGATTGGTCCGCTGTCGGGCTTTCGCAGCAAGATGGGCAGGCCGTTCTCGGCAATCCTGAAGCTTTCCTTCGACGACGAAATCAAGAACTACAAGCTCGAATTCGACTTCGGCCAGGATGCGGCCGGCGAAGACGGCGAACCGCCCGACTTCTCCGACCAGCAACCGGTAGGCGCGTGTCCGAAGTGTGGCGCGCGCGTGTTCGAGCACGGCATGAGCTATGTCTGCGAGAACTCGGTCGCCAGTCCGAAGAGTTGCGACTTCCGCTCCGGCAAAGTGATCCTGCAGCAGGAAATTGCCCGCGAGCAGATGGCTAAACTTCTCGAAGAAGGTCGCACGGATCTGCTGACGAACTTCAAGTCGTCGCGTACGGGCCGTAATTTCAAGGCGTTCCTCGTCAAGCAGAGCGACGGCAAGATCGGCTTCGAATTCGAGAAGAAGGAACCGGCGGCGGGGAAAACCGCAGCGGCAAAAACCGCCGCGGCCCGGTCGGCGGCGAAGGCGATGCCGGAAGCTGAAGAAGGTGATACCGCAGTAGCCGTGAAGGCAGAGCCGGCAGCGAAGAAGGTGGCGGCGAAGAAAGCACCGGCCGCCAAGACTGCGGCAGCGAAGAAAGCGCCGGCAAAGAAAACCGCGGCGCGTAAAACCGGCTCGTAAAACCGGCTCGGAAAGCAGGCGCGAGGCTGGCGGCAGACGCTGCTGGCTGCCGCACGGCGGGCGATCCGCTTGCCAGCGGCGGCTTCACCAGCATCTGCCCATGAAAAAAAGCGCAGTCACTTGAAGTGACTGCGCTTTTTCTTTTTTGACGCTCGTTTTTTGCGCTGCGGCGACGTTAGCGCTTAACGCATCTGACGCTTACAGCGGCGATAAAACCGTCGACCGGGTGCGATTGGTCGTCTTCGTCAACGTTTTCGACACCGGCGACAACTCGCTATCGAGCAGTCGCGAGAGCGGCTCGGCACCGTCGAACGCCTCCGGCGCCCTTGACTGCTCGGCGGGATCGAACGCCGCCGACGCTGCGGGCTGCTCCAGACCGTCCTTGATCCACTGTTCGCCGAGCAGGCTGTTCGGCGTCTGGTTGAAGTGCTCGACCAGATGGTCGATGAACGTGCGCACCTTGGCCGGCAAGTGACGGCGGCTCGGGTACGCAATGTTGATCTCGACCTGCGGCAGACGGTAATCGCCGAGCAGGCGCACGAGCCTGCCGCGCGTCATGTCGCGGCCAATCAGATAGCTCGGCAGAATCGCGATGCCCATGCCGAGCAGCGCAAACTGCCGCAGCATCTCCGTGTTGTTCGCGACGATCACGTTCGATGGGCGCACTCGCACTTCACCTTCCGGGCCGGTAAACACGCGCTCGTCGCCCCAATATTCGGACGGCAGGCTCAGGCACGGATGCTCGAGCAGATGCTCGGGACGCGTTGGTAGGCCATGCTTCTCAAGATAGGCCGGCGTCGCGCAGACGGTCATGCAGCCGGTGGTGAGGCGCCGCGTGACGATGCTGGCGCTGCGCATCTGCCGCGCGATCACGATGCCGACGTCGAAGCCTTCTTCGACGAGATCGACCTGGCGGTCGACCAGCGTGACGTCCGGGATGACTTTCGGATAGCGCTCCGCGTACGTCTGCAGCACGGGCGCGAGGTTATGCAGCCCGAACACGACGGGCGCGACGATGCGCAGTGTGCCGACGGGTTCGTGATTGCGCGCAACCACCATCTGTTCGACGTCTTCCAGTTCGTCGAGGATCTGGCGTGCGCGCTCGAGATACACCTGACCGGATTCGGTTAGCGACAAGCTGCGGGTTGTGCGATTGAGCAGCCGCGTACCGAGCCGGCCTTCGAGGTCGGCGACGTGACGGGTGGCGACCGCGTTGGAAATATCCATCGCGCTCGCGGCGCGGGCAAAACTGCCGAGATCCGCCACCTTGACGAAAACTCGCATCGACTGCAAATGGTCCATGAGACAACTCCTGCCGTGTTACAGCTTCCTGACAATTAGTGAAAACCAGTGAAGCGAACTTGGAATTCTCCTACGACTCGCAAAATCGTGCAGAAGTTGCCCTCGAAATACGAAATATTGTCAATTTTGATGCAACTGTTTGTGCAAAGGCGGGGGACGACCACCAATTGTTTCCCGATTCGAAACAATCTGCTGCGCTGCAGCTTGCGCTGTCTTTTTTGTTCGAACAGACGCAAAGGTCAGCCCGGCGCTGTGGAATCCGAAAATATGGAGATAAGTGCGCCTCAAAAAGAAAAACCGCCCGAAGGCGGCTTTCTTTGCGAAGTGAACACTCACATGATCAGGCTGTGAGCTTCTCTTCAAGCGCGCGCTTGGCGTCGCTAAGGGCCGGTGGCAGACCATGTTGCAGCGTGTCAAACAACTCCGCGTGCAATGCGAGTTCCGCGCGCCAGGCAGCGTCGTCGACGGAAATCACCTGCTCGAACTGTTCGCGGCTGAAGTTCAGGCCGCTCCAGTCGATGTCCTCATAGTGCGGCGAAACGCCGAACGTGTGCTCCTCGCCCTGCGCCTTGCCCTCGATTCGGCCAACCATCCAGCTCAGCACGCGCATGTTCTCGCCAAAGCCCGGCCAGACGAACTTGCCGTCCGGACCTTTGCGGAACCAGTTGACGCAGAAGATTTTCGGCAGCTTCGCGTTGAGTTGCTGCAGACGCTCGCCGGTCTTCAGCCAGTGAGCGAAGTAATCACTCATGTTGTAGCCGCAGAACGGCAGCATCGCGAACGGATCGCGGCGTACCACGCCCTGCTGGCCGGCGGCCGCAGCGGTGGTCTCGGAACCCATGGTCGCCGCCATGTAGACGCCCTCGACCCAGTTGCGCGCTTCGGTGACGAGCGGCACGGTGGTCGAGCGGCGGCCGCCGAAGATGAACGCGTCGATCGCGACGCCTGCCGGGTTTTCCCAGTCCGCGTCGATCGACGGGCACTGCGAAGCCGGCGCCGTGAAGCGCGCGTTCGGGTGCGCCGCCTTGCGGCCGCTTTCCTTCGCGTCGGCCGGCGTCCAGTCCTTGCCCTGCCAGTCGATCAGATGCGCGGGCGGCTCGTCGGTCATGCCTTCCCACCAGACGTCGCCGTCGTCGGTCAACGCGACGTTCGTGAAGATCACGTTTTCCTTCAGCGTGGCGAGCGCGTTGTAGTTGGTTTTCTCGCTCGTGCCTGGCGCCACGCCGAAGTAGCCGGCTTCCGGGTTGATCGCGTACAGGCGGCCGTCCTTGCCCGGCTTGATCCATGCAATATCGTCGCCGATCGTGGAGATTTTCCAGCCGTTCAGGCCAGCCGGCGGAATCAGCATCGCGAAGTTGGTCTTGCCGCATGCCGACGGAAACGCCGCCGCGACATGGTGCTTCCGCCCTTGCGGCGACGTCACGCCGAGAATCAGCATGTGTTCGGCGAGCCAGCCTTCGTCGCGTCCCATCGTCGACGCGATGCGCAGCGCGAAACACTTCTTGCCGAGCAGCGCATTGCCGCCGTAGCCGGAGCCGAAGCTCCAGATTTCACGCGATTCGGGAAAGTGGACGATGTACTTGGTCTTGTTGCACGGCCACGACACGTCCTGCTCGCCCGCCGCGAGCGGCGCGCCGACCGAATGGACGCACGGCACGAACTCGCCGTCTTCGCCGAGCACGTCGTACACCTTGCGGCCCATGCGCGTCATGATGCGCATGTTGGTCACCACGTACGGGCTGTCGCTCAGCTCGACGCCGATATGCGCGATCGGCGAACCGAGCGGGCCCATCGAGAATGGCACGACGTACATGGTGCGGCCGCGCATCGCGCCGTCGAACAGGCCGTCGAGCGTCGAGCGCATCTCGGCCGGCGCGATCCAGTTGTTGGTGGGACCGGCATCTTCTGCGCGCTGCGAGCAGATGAACGTACGATCCTCGACGCGCGCGACGTCGGACGGATCGGAGCATGCAAGGTAGGAATTGGGACGTTTGGCGGGATTGAGCTTCTTGAGGGTGCCCGCTTCGACCATCTGCGCGCACAGGCGGTCATATTCTTCCTGGGAGCCGTCACACCAGACGATCTTCTCGGGCTTGGTCAGCGCGGCGATGCGCTGGACCCAGTCGATCAGCTTGCGGTGCTTGACCCATGCGGGCGCCTTGATAGTGGGCTGCCCTTCGAATGAAGGATGATTCATCGACCTGTCTCCGTTTTGAAAGCAATAGAAAAACGGTACAAGCCCGGCGACGCTGCATGCGAGAGGCATTCAATTCACCGCGCCGGGGTGTCGATTTCACTTCCGGCGCAAGATTGCGCAGATCGTCCTGGGCCACACAGCTTGCCAGGCTGAGGCGCCCTGCCGACAAGGCTTCTGCAACCTTGTGTAAAGCGGCTTGCCTCAACACGCAACAAACTGTAAAAACGTTCTCAATTCGCCCTCACGTAGTGCTGCCGTTCTTTTTGCGGCAGCTTCTACGGTAAGGCATTCAGCCAGACCAGCATGTGACCTAAGTCACATGCTGGGACAGTCAGCATAACATTCCGTTCGCACCACCCAGGTGCGCCGCAAAATACATACCATGAAGATTGCCATCCTCGACGATTACCAGGACGCCGTCCGCAAACTCGACTGCTTTCAGTTGCTGGCCGACCAGGAAGTCAAAGTTTTCAACAACACCGTGCGCGGTCTCGGTCAGCTGGCGAGCCGTCTTTCCGAAGTCGACGCACTCGTCCTGATTCGCGAACGCACCCGCATCACCTCGCAACTGCTCGACAAATTGCCGCGTTTGCGCATGATCAGTCAGACCGGCAAAGTGGCGGGCCATATCGATCTCGCGGCCTGCACGGAGCGCGGCATCGCCGTGCTGGAGGGCACCGGCTCGCCGGTCGCGCCTGCCGAACTGACGTGGGCACTCATCATGGCCGCCCAGCGCCGCATTCCGCAATACGTAGCAAACCTTAAGCAAGGCGCCTGGCAGCAATCCGGACTGAAGACGTCCGCGCTGCCGCCGAACTTCGGTCTCGGCCAGGTGCTGCGCGGTCAGACGCTCGGGATCTGGGGTTACGGCAAGATCGGACGACTGGTGGCCGGCTACGGCAAGGCGTTCGGCATGAACGTGCTGGTCTGGGGCCGTGAGCATTCGCGCGAAGCCGCTCTCGCGGACGGTTACGGCGTCGCGGAAAGCCGCGAGTCGCTGTTCGAGAACAGCGACGTGCTGTCCCTGCATTTGCGCCTGCACGACGACACACGAGGTATCGTGAAGCAGGACGATCTGATGCGTATGAAGCCGACCGCGTTGCTCGTGAACACGAGCCGCGCCGAACTGCTCGAGGAAAACGCGCTCGTGAGCGCGCTGTCGCACAATCGTCCGGGGATGGTTGCGATCGACGTCTACGAAAGCGAGCCGATCCTGCAGGGCTACAGCCTGCTACGGATGGAAAACGTGATCTGCACGCCGCACATCGGCTATGTGGAACGCGAAAGCTACGAGCTGTATTTCGGCGCGGCGTTCAAGAATATTCTTGCGTTCGATGCCGGTGATACCGCGAGCGTGGCGAATCCGGAAGCGCTGCATGGCGGACGGCGGTGATTTGCAGGTGACGCGGCCGGCAGGGTGGGTTCGAGCGCCGCGATCCCGCAGTTCAGCGCGCTTCGTGCGCCCCCGCCCCCAGTAAAGCAGGCACGCGTTCGAGAAACACCTCGCCATCGGCACGGCCGAGGTTGTATGCGTGCACCATCTGCGAAGGGCTCGTGTAATCCCAGCTCGAAATCGGCACCTTGCGCGACGGCTGCACATAAAGCCGCTGCTGCACGCCATGCGGCACGACGAACATCTGCGGCCGCGGATAAAGACGCGTGACCATCACGAGCACGTTGCCCGGCACATCGGCATCGAGCGCGCCGACCGGCACGTTGTCCACCATGCCGCCATCCAGCACCGGCCGGCCGTTGCGCCGCAGAACCGGCGTGAACGGCGGCGTGCTCGATGATTGCAGAATCAGGTCCGCGAGATCCTCGACGCTCGCGCAATCCTGCGCACGCACGAATTCCGGATGAAACCCGAGCGTCTGACCCAAGGTCGGATGCAGCGTCTTGCGCACGTATTTTTCGATGTTGTACGCGATTAGCCCCGCGGCAACCGCGCTCCTCGCACCGAGCCAGCGCGGCAAATGCGACACGCCGATGCGAATTTCCGGTGCCTTCGCGAGGCTCGAAAACTTTTCACCGTAGATGTCGAGCAGCGCCTGCCGATAGATCCGGTAGTGCGGAAACACCGATTCGCCGCGCAGCAGGTTGCCCCAATACGCGTTGCGGGTGTTGTGGCGCAGCGCGTCTTCGTAATAGCGCATGACCCAGTCGGAATCGCGCGTGTAGAGCATGCACGCGGTGGCGGCGCCGGCAGAGATGCCGGCGATCACGCGCGGACGGATATGCAACTGCGGCTGCACGACATCCCAGAAGCCTGCCTGCCACCAGCAGCGGTTACCGCCGCCGGCGAATACGACCTGATCGAACATCCTGCCTTTCCTTGCTTTTCTTTGTGACGCTGGGCGGCCCGCTTTGCCTGGACATTCAGTCGAGCAGCGCGTAAGTGGTGGTGGCATGGACAGCCATGTTGCCGCCCTCGTCGAACAATTCGACTTCGCCGAATACCAGATTGCGGCCCATGCGCAGGACGCGCGCGTTGATCAGCACATCGCCTTTGCGGACCGCGCGCATGAAGTTGATATTCAGCGACACCGTGCTCATCGGCCTGAAGCTGCCGAGCGCCGCGGTAATCGCGACGATCATCGCCGTATCAGCGGCCGCCATGAACACTTGGCCACTAATCATGCCGCCCGAGTGGCGCCACTCGCCCGAAAACGGCAGACGCAGCGTCACGCCTTCCTCGCCGGCCTTGACCGGCGTCAGCGTGAGCGCCCGAACCCATGGCGCGAGGACCCGGTCGAGCAGCTCGGCAATCTCTTTGTCATCCATGGCAATCCCCGGTTGAAAGCCGCGTGACGCTCCGTGCGGCGCGGTGTCCGCGACATGATACCGGGACGACCGGGCGCGGCGATGTTTTCAAGATAGCGGCTTTGTCGAGGAAAAGTTCGAGCCCGGATGATGTGAATTTCTTAATAAATTTGCTAAAAGGGCTTGGCAATCTCAAAAAGTTACTGCATAATTTCGCTTCTGTCGGGGGCGTTAGCTCAGTTGGTAGAGCAGCGGACTCTTAATCCGTAGGTCGAGTGTTCGAGTCACTCACGCCCCACCACCAAATTCTGTAGTTGAAAATCAAGCACTTGCGAACGATCGCGGTGCTTTTTTTTCGTCTGTAGCTCGCGTGTACAGGCGTCAAAAACTGGCCTTTGCTGGAAAACTATTGGAACGGAAGACTCCAGACCAAGTGCAACTCACCTTCCACATGGAGTCTGGAAAATGGCCTATATCAGTCAACGCGGCGCTTACTGGCACTGGCGCGCTGAAGTCCGCCGGCGCGGTTACGGGCCGGTTTATCGATCGTCGTTCGACACCAATTTGAATCCAGAAATCTTGCTCGTGAAACTCAGGTGATATCTAATATTCACGAATCGACACGCTGCAAAATAATGTCCTGAGTCGGCGCCGCAAACAGAAGCTCTATAGCGTTCATATCGTCAATAGCAGACCGGCATTTTTTTGAAGCTAGCGCCGTACATTTCTTCGGAATCGACTCCCAAGTCTTCCCACGCGTAACGTGACCACAAGCCGGACAAGTCACCTGCCACCCGCTGATAATCTTCGTCATTCGATAGCCACTAAATTTAATTAAATTTGCGATCGTCACCGTCTGCTTATCGATGTCATACGTCTCCCAAGGTTCGGGCGTTATTCCGCCTCGCACCAAATCGATCAGACGATAAGTTCGTGTTAGCCGTGGCTCGCCCGAGATACGGTCTTTGGTAGACGTAGTAAAGTACTCGAAACGATATTCATTCCCAGGAGAATCCAGAACAATTTTTAGATCCGGATTCGTCAATAATTTACGAATATTATTTTCACCGAATAACTCAGACGACATACCTATCTCCGAGGAAAATCATATCAGTAATTCGTTATGCTATTTTTCTCTATCCGCGAGATTTAACATCTCAATGAAATCACCCTCCTTCAATATTCGAATCACTTGACCCTTCGCTATCAAGTCTTCGGCTTTTCTATGTTTAATACTTCTCTCATGGCCTGCAAGTTTCTGAACGTCCTGATCACCAACGATTAGAAGTGTCGTCGTCTTCCTTACATTCGACGCTACATCGCAGCCGGCCTTGGCGGCAAGTGCAGCGGCCTCACGCCGCGGCAACGTAAGCGCGCCAGTAAACACTATTTCCTCCCCCGCAAGCACGCCATCGGGATCGCCTTGCATCGCAATTGGCGCAACAGTAGCGGGATCAATAGGCTGGTGGACACGGCTCATCCAACTTTCCAGTTCAATACCGGTAGCCTCGATCGCATACAGAAGCACTTCCCCGGCAGCGCGAGCATCTTCGACAGCTTCGTGAGCAGTAAATGCTATGCCCAGCTTTCCACATACATTGGTTAGCCCATATCCCTTTTTCGACCATTCCGTCCACGCCCGGCGGACAACGCGCGCCGAATCTAGCCATTGGCAGAAAATATGAGAGAGGTTGTGTTTCGTGGCAGCTTGAAAAAGAGCAGTTCGATCGAATGCGGTATGACTGACGACGATCTGATTCTCAAGGCGTTGACGTAGCGCGCTGTATAGCTGGGGAAACGTAGGCGCATCCTTGACGGTTGTTTCATCAATTCCGTGGATTTCAACGTTGACCCAATCGAAATAATCCTGCGGATTAACCAACGCGGCCCAGCTCTCGACGACTCTCCCATCCTCGAACGTAACCACGCCTATTTGGCAGATGCTCGCCAGGTCGGCGTTGGCCGTTTCAAAATCAATAGCCACAAATTTCTGCGACATGATGGTCGGAATCCCGTTATAAATTAGGCTCGGACAAATTCCCCACACAAGCGATTGTAGTATCTGCTGATATTCCAAGGGCGACAAGATACTCGCCGAACGGCAACGCAGGTAACAGAAGTCCAAGCGCGGCTTCCCCTTCAATGGCATGCCGCGTGGTTTCTCACCTCCTGTTACTCCCTTCACTCCCCCGTAATCGGAGATGTGGCCAGCCAGGCTCGGTATGATTCCCGCCCTAGCCGTTTCCATGATCCGGAGGGTAAATCGCCCGTTTTGTAAATGGCGCCGTCGCATTATTTTTTTGAGCTTTTGCGAATCGCAACCGTGTCGCGGGTTTTCCCCACGCCTCTTTCCCCCCAGCAATTTCCTTCAATACACACCCTCATCGCCCCGCTACCGTTGAGCGTCGCAATCAATCCGCGCACTCACGTATCGAGGCATCCGATGACCGCATTACTCTCCATGGCCGCCTTCGCGCTCGCCTGTTCCATTTCTCCCGGCCCGGTAAACGTCGTGGCGCTCAGCGCCGGCGCACAGCACGGGCTCGCTGCGACTCTGCGGCACGTCACCGGCGCGACGGTCGGCTTCACCGTGTTGCTTCTACTGATCGGCCTGGGCCTGCATGAATTGCTCGCGCACTTTCCGAAGCTGATCGAGATCGTCAAATGGGTGGGCGTCGGCTTTCTGCTTTACATGGCCTACAAGCTCGCCGTCGATAACGGCCAGCTCGGCGCCGACAAGCCGGATCGTGGACCGTCGTTCGCGTATGGCGCGGCGATGCAATGGCTCAATCCGAAAGCGTGGCTCGCGTCGCTGGCCGGCATGGGCGCATATGCGGCCAACGGCGACGGCCGGCTCGTCTGGCAATTCGCCGCGCTGTACTTCGTGATCTGCTATGTGTCGATTGCGAGTTGGGCTTATGCGGGCACGTTCCTGCGTCAGCATTTGCGTGAAGCAAAGCGTGTCCGGTTGTTCAATCGCGTGATGGCGACGCTGCTCGCGGCGAGCGCTCTCTATCTGCTCGTGGAGTGAAGCACTGAGATGACGTGAAGCACGCTCACCGAGCGCGCCAAATGAATCGCCCTAACGGCAGCAGGACTCACAACCGCACGCTCAACTGCGATACTGCCCCGGCGTCGCCGCGACCAGCCGCTTAAAGGTCCGTTGCAAATGCGCCTGGTCGGCGAAACCGGCATCGAGCGCGACGTCGGCGATCAGGCAACCGCGCCTCAATTGCGCGCGGCTGTACTGGATGCGCCGATTGATCAGATACGCATGCGGCGTCATGCCGTAGCGCTGCTTGAACGCGCGAATCAGATGCGACGCGGACAGCCCGGCCGCCTTGCATATGTCCTCGAGTTTCAGCGAACGCGTGCAGTTATCGGCGATGAACTCGGCGGCCCGCGCGAGTTGGGCACTCGCGTCATAAACCGGCAGGCTCGCCGGATTGAGCCTGCGCTGCACCTCGGAGAAGAACGTGATTGCCGCGCTTTCCTTGTGCAGTGTCTCGGCGTCGTGATCGACGAGAATCGCGCAGAGCCGGTTCAGGCCATCGAACAACGCAGGGTCCAACGTCATGGTCTGCGAGAACGCCCGAAACGCGCCGTTCGCGCTGAAGCCCAGTTCATGCTGCAATTTCGTGAGCCATGCAACGTCGACGTGCAGCATGCGATACGACCAGCGTTCGTCGGCAACGGGATTGCAAGCGTGCACGTCGTCCGGGTTCATCATCACGACCGCGCCGGCGCCGATCCATTCCTTTGCGTGGCGATTCACATACACGCTACGGCCGCCGGTCACGGCGCCGATCGAAAACGTCTCATGCGAGTGCCTGGCGTAGCAAACCTTGCGGCCGTCGTCGATGGAACGTGCCTCGATGAACGGCAGCGCGTCACTGCGCCAGAAACACGGCGCGGCTGCGCTCGCGGCGTGCGCTTTCTTCGCGGCCGCGTTCTTCGGGTGAATTGCCGCCTCGGTCATCTCGGCCATGTGCGCCCTCCGGTTGATCCGTCGGCTTCGCCATGACGAATCATGAAACGAAGCCCGGATATCGTAGCCGTCAAACGCGCCGTCAACAAGCGAACGCGCGGCGCTCGCGAGGAGCGTCACGCAACCCGCATCGCGCGACTACTTCGCGCTCACGTCGATATTGCCGAGATACTTCGCCGCGAGCGTCTTCACGGTGCCGTCAGCCTGCACCTTCGCGATCGCGGCATTCAACCGGTCGCGCAACGCCGTGTCGCCCTTGCGAATCCCGTATGCGATACCGCTGCCGAGAATCTTGTCGTCACGCACAGGCTGGCCGACGAACGCGTAGTCCTTGCCGTCCGGCTTCGACAGAAAACCCGATTGCCCCGCGGGCGCGAGCACGAGTGTCGCGTCGAGACGACCCGCCATCAGATCGGCGTACACCTGGTTCTGGTCCTGATACGGCAGCACGGTCACGCCGACCGGCTCCCAATGCACCTTCGCGAAGGTCTCCTGAATCGAGCCCTGCAACACGCCCACGCGCTTGCCCTTCAACGACGCGGGCGTCGGCAGCAGGCCGCTGTCGCGCCGCGCGATCAGTTGTGTCGGCACGCGATAGACGACCGTCGTGAAATCGATTGCCTGGCGACGCTGCTCGGTCGCGTTCATCGCCGAATTGATCGCATCGAACTTGCGGCCCTGCAGCGCGGGAATCAATCCGTCGAACGAGGTTTCGACCCACTTGCACGTCATATGCGCGGCCTCGCAGACCGCATTGCCCACGTCGATATCGAGCCCTTGCAGCTGGCCGCCCGGGCCTTTCGATTCGAACGGCGGATACTGCGCTTCGAGCCCGAAACGCAGCGTCGAGGTATCGGCAGCGCTCGCGGCGGGCACCATCGCGAGCGACGCGAATGCAAAGGCCAGCGCCAACAAAGGCTTGAGCAACTTCATAACATCTCCCTTCTTTCTTCTCATGCTTCGATTGCTTCAATGACTTCGAATGTGCCGTCACACAAGCGATTTACCCACTCGTGCGTGACGAGACGACGATCATACTGCGTTCAAAATTACCGCTTGCCGGCGTGCCGAGGGTGCACGCTCAGATTTCGCACAAACGCCGCGCGCCTTCGATCAGCGTCGCGTCGTCCTTCGAGAAACTCAGGCGAATCAGGCCGGAATCCGTGCCGTCGGTATAGAACGCCGACAACGGAATCGTCGCGACGCGGGCATCGCGAATCAGGCGCAGCACGAAGTCGCTGTCGCTTTCGTCGGAGAAGCCGCGAAAACGGGCGAGCATGAAGAAGCTGCCTTCGCTCGGCAACAGCTCGAAGCGCGATTCGCGCAGCGCATGCGCGAGCAGGTCGCGCTTCTTCTGATAGAACGCGGAGAGGCCGAGATAGCTCTCGCGATTGGCGAGCGCGTCGACGAACGCGTGCTGCATGGGTGTGTCGGCGGAAAACACCATGAATTGATGGACCTTGCGAATCTCGTCCATCAGCGCGGCGGGCGCGAGGCAATAGCCGACGCGCCAGCCCGTCACGTGATACGACTTGCCGAACGACGACACGATCACGCTGCGCTCCGCAAGCTCGCGATGGCAGGCCATGCTCTGATGCTTCGCGCCGTCGAACACGACGTGCTCATAGACCTCGTCGGACAGAATCACGATGCCGGTGTTGCGCGTGAGCGCCTTGAGCCGCTCGATATCGGCCTCATTGAACACGGTCGCGGTCGGGTTATGCGGCGTATTGATGATGATCATGCGCGTCTTCGGCGTGATCGCGGCGGCCACTTCGTCCCAGTTCACGCGAAAGTCGGTGAGCGACAGCTTGATCGCGATGGGCGTCGCGCCCTGCAACCGCACGATCGGGCCGTAGCTGTCGAACGAGGGCTCGAAGTAGATCACTTCGTCACCGGGATGCACGAGCGCGCTGATCGTCGAATAAAGACCTTCGCTTGCGCTCGCGATCACGGTCACTTCGCTGGCCGGGTCGTAGCGCACGCCATACAGCGTTTCGACCTTGTCGGCGAGCGCTTCGCGCAACGCCATGATGCCGGCCATCGGCGCGTACTGGTTGTGACCGTCGCGCATCGCCTGCGCGACGTCGTCGACGAGCTTCGCGTCCGGCGCGAAATTCGGCGCGCCTTGCGACAGGTTGAGCGCATCGTATTGCGCGGCCAACTGGCCGATCACTGTAAAAATCGTGGTGCCGACGTCCGGCAGTTTCGAGCGGGCTTGCATGGCGCTCTGCATAGACTTTCTCCATTTCTTCGCCCGGCAGCGGCTGCGCGAACGGCGGCTGCGTGGCGGTCTTTCCGATGGGGTGATTAGGCATCAGCCAAAGAACGGTCACAATCGAAACTTTGTCATGCGCGGCATGCATTTACGTCATGGCTCGCGCGAAGCCGCTCCGTGTCGGGCAGTGCCAGGCGGATCACGATTTTCAGGGACGCGATTGGGCGGAGAGAGGAACGCGGGAAACCGCGCAGGTATGACGGAATGTGATGGATAAGGGAACGGCCGCGGGTGCGGCCGTTTGGGATGTAGCGGACTTCAGGCCTTATTGGGGCTTTTGGGCGTTCTGTTCTGCGAGCCCTTGGACCATCAACCTGTCAATCTCCGTCCATCAAACGAACCTTCACCTTGCGACCCTTCAGCTTGCCCACGCCGAGCCTGCGCACCGCCTCGCGCGCGATGCTGCGCTCCACCGCGACATAGGTCGACATGTCGGTCACATTGATCTTGCCGATCTGCGAGCCCGCGAAACCAGCGTCGCCGGTCAGCGCGCCCAGCACGTCGCCGGGACGGATCTTCTCCTTGCGGCCGCCGAGAATCTGCAGCGTTTCCATCGGCGGCAGCAGCGGCTCATTGCTCGCCGCCTTGAGTTCCGACAGCTTGTGCCATTCGACGTCGCGTTTTTGCGCCTGCTCGATACCGCCCACGCGGCCCATCTCGTCCATGCTCGCGAGACTGAGCGCCCAGCCTTCCTCGTCGGCGCGGCCCGTGCGGCCGATGCGGTGCACGTGCACTTCGGGGTCCGGCGTCACGTCGACGTTGATTACCGCCTCGAGTTGCGCGATGTCGAGGCCGCGCGCGGCGACGTCGGTCGCAACCAGCACCGAGCAGCTGCGATTCGCGAACTGGATCAGCACCTGGTCGCGCTCGCGCTGATCGAGCTCGCCGTGCAGCGCGAGCGCATGAAAGCCCTGTGCGCGCAGCACGTCGAGCAGATCGCGGCACTGCTGCTTCGTGTTGCAGAACGCGATCGTGCTAACCGGACGATAGTGGTTCAGCAGCAGTCCGACCGCGTGCAGACGCTCGTCCTCGCTCACCTCATAGAAACGCTGGCGGATCTTGCTGTCGCCATGCCGCTCGGCGAGCTTGATTTCCTTCGGATTCCGGAGGAATTGCTGACTCAGCTTCGCGATGCCCTCGGGGTACGTCGCCGAAAACAGCAGCGTTTGCCGCTCTTTCGGGCATTGTCTTGCGACCTTCGCGATGTCATCGAAGAAACCCATGTCGAGCATGCGGTCGGCCTCGTCGAGCACCAGCGTGTTGAGCGACTGCAACGCAAGGCTGCCGCGCTCGAGGTGATCCATGATGCGGCCCGGCGTGCCAACCACGATGTGCGCGCCGTGTTCGAGGCTCGCCGTTTGTGGGCGCATCGGCGTGCCGCCGCACAAGGTCAGCACCTTGATGTTTTCTTCCGCGCGCGCAAGACGGCGGATTTCCTGCGTGACCTGATCGGCAAGTTCGCGCGTCGGGCACAGCACCATCGCCTGCACGGCGAAGTTGCGCGCGTCGAGCCGTGCGAGCAGCGCGAGCGAAAACGCCGCGGTCTTGCCGCTGCCGGTTTTCGCCTGGGCGATCAGATCGTGGCCGGCAAGCGCGGTCGGCAGGCTCGCGGCCTGGATCGGCGTCATCTCGACGTAGCCGAGCTGCGTCAGGTTCGCGAGCGTGGCGGGCGGCAACGGCAGCTCGCTGAATGCGGCGCCGGCGGGGGTGGGACTATTCATAGGGACGTCGGTAGGGATCGGCTAAAGGCGAGGCTGGCGATAGAACTGATGACGCGAACTTACTCGGCCAACGGGCCCAGATCGGGGCGGCCCGGCAACTGTTCGTACAGCACCGCGCCGTCGTCGCCGTCGAAACGCTCGACGTAATTGCGCGCGCCGCACAGCGGGCAGCGGAACAGCAGCCCCTGCCCTTCGTTCTTGATGACGACGTCGGATTGCTCCCACTGCGCGCCGCAGGACTGGTTTCTACAGGTAAACACGTTGATTCTCCAACTGGATTCGATGATCGGTCGGCCTGGCCGCACCAGCGGCCAGACTTTGCATGGGATTGCTGCCCCGGCGAAGCGTCGTTACGCGACGGCCCGCATGCCTAGGCCCAACGCTTCAGCCCAGATGCGTATGCCGCACTCGCGGTGCGGCCACATCCATGTCGGTCAGGCCGTGCACGATGCCGCAGTCCTCGACCGCCTGCTCGCCGTGGCATTGCTCCCGCAGCGTGGTCAATTGCGCTTTCAACTGCTGCAACTCTTCGATACGCGTGTCGACGTGTGCGATGTGCTCGTCGATCAGCGAATTGATGCCGCCGCAGCCGTTGGCCGGCGCGTCGGTCAGACGCAGCAACGCGCGGATTTCGTCGTGGGTCATGTCGAGCGCGCGGCAATTGCGGATGAAGCGCAGGCGTTCGACGTGCTTCGCCGTGTAACTACGGTAATTGGCTTCGGTGCGCTCCGCCTCGGGCAGCAGGCGCTCCTTTTCATAGAAACGGATGGTTTCAGTCGTGCAATGGGCGATTTTCGCCAGTTCGCCGATTTTCATGGACCCTCCTTCTACGCGGGCTTGACCTCGGGTCTTGACCTTGTAGTGGCTTCAAGGTGTTTACTAGACCACAAATCGAACAAGGAAGCCACTATGTCTGAAGCCAGCCGTCTGGAAGTTGATCGCCCCGAATCGGGCGGAACCTGTGCGCACGGGGCTTGCGGGCAGGTTCAGACGCAGCGGGACGAGCGGGAACATGGGCACGATCATGGGCCGGACCTGGCCGGCGGCTGCGGGCACGATGGGCCGGTGGATGGGCAGGGGCACGCTCGAAACCCGGGCGGAAGCTGCGCTCATCGGCATGAAGGGCACGATCACGACCACCACGACGGCCACGCCCACAACTCCGCCTCCTCCGACCATGACCACGACGGCCATGACCACACTCAGGACCACGCCTCGGCCTCGGCCTCGGCCTCAGCCCACGCCCACGCCGACGGCGCCTGCTGCGCGCCCGCCGCTTTCGCACCGACGCCGCTGCGTCTGCCGCCTTCCGAAGCCGTCGGCGACGACCTGCGCACCGCGATCCGCATCATGCAGATGGACTGTCCCACGGAAGAAGCGCTGATCCGCAAGAAGCTCGGCCGCATGCCCGCCGTGCGCAGCATGAACTTCAATCTGATCCAGCGCGTGCTAACCGTCGTCCACGCACCGGATGCGCTCGAACCGATCCTCGCCGCACTGCGCTCGCTCGATTTCACCCCCGAACTCGCGGACGACGCCAACGCAGCGCCCACAACCCCCGGCAACGCCGCGCCGAAGCCATGGTGGCCGCTCATCCTCGCCGGCGTCGTTGCGGCCGCCTCGGAGGCCGCTGGCTGGCTCGGCGCGCCCGCCTGGATGGTGGCCGGACTCGCGCTCGTCGCGATCGCCTCCTGCGGCCTCACGACGTATCGCAAAGGCTGGCTCGCGCTGCGCAACGGCAACCTGAACATCAACGCGCTGATGAGCATCGCGGTGACCGGCGCGGCGCTGCTCGGCCAGTGGCCCGAGGCCGCGATGGTGATGGTGCTCTTCACGATCGCGGAGCTGATCGAAGCGCGCTCGCTCGACCGCGCGCGCAACGCGATCGAAGGACTCATGCGGCTCACGCCCGACGAGGCAAGCGTGCAGCAACCCGACGGCACGTGGCAACTCACGCGCGTCGACGCGATCGCGCCCGGCGCGCTGGTGCGCGTGAAACCGGGCGAGCGGATCGCGCTCGACGGCGAGATCGTCACGGGCCGCTCGAGCGTCGATCAGGCGCCGATCACCGGCGAAAGCCTGCCGATCGACAAGACCACTGGCGACACCGTGTTCGCCGGCACGATCAACCAGACGGGCTCATTCGACTATCGCGTGACGGCCGCGGCCGGCCACACGACGCTCGCGCGCATCATCCACGCGGTCGAGGAAGCGCAGGGCACGAAGGCGCCGACGCAGCGCTTCGTCGATGAATTCGCGCGCGTCTACACGCCGATCGTGTTCGCGATCGCGCTCGCCGTCGCGGTCGTGCCGCCGCTGCTGTTCGGCGCGGCGTGGCACGCGTGGGTCTACAAGGCGCTCGTGCTGCTGGTGATCGCGTGTCCGTGCGCGCTCGTGATCTCGACGCCGGTGACGATCGTGAGCGGACTCGCCGCTGCGGCGCGTAAGGGGATTCTGATCAAGGGCGGCGTTTATCTCGAACAGGGACGCAAGCTGAGCCGCCTGGCGCTCGATAAGACCGGGACGATTACGCATGGGAAGCCGGTGCAGACGGAGTTCGAACTGGTTGGAAATGAAGTTGGAGCTGACGTTAGTGCTGACGGTGTCGGCGGCCATGCCGACGCCAACGCGATCCGCTACCGCACGCTCGCGGCGAGTCTCGCGGGACGCTCCGATCATCCGGTGTCGATGGCGATTGCGGCGGCCGCGCACGGCGACGGCATCGCGCACGTGCCCGTCGATGCATTCGAAGCGCTGGCGGGACGCGGCGTGCGCGGCGAGATCGACGGCGTTGCGTACTGGCTCGGCAATCATCGCCTGATCGAAGAACTCGGGCGCTGTTCGGCATTGCTCGAAACGCGCCTCGATGCGCTCGAACAGCAGGGCAAGACCGTCGTGATGCTCGCCGACTCCCAGCGCGTGCTCGCGCTCTTCGCGGTCGCCGATACGGTGAAGGACACGAGCCGCGTCGCCGTGGCCGAATTGCGGCAGCTCGGCGTCGGCACCGCGATGCTCACCGGCGACAACCGCCACACGGCCGCGGCGATCGCGCAGCAGGTCGGCGTCGACGAAGCGCGCGGCGACCAGTTGCCCGAGGACAAGCTCAACACGGTCGCGCAATGGTCGGCCGATGGCGCGACGGTCGGCATGGTCGGCGACGGCATCAACGATGCACCCGCGCTCGCACGCGCCGACATCGGCTTCGCGATGGGCGCGATGGGCACCGACACCGCGATCGAAACCGCCGACGTCGCGCTGATGGACGACGACCTGCGCAAGATTCCGGCGTTCATCCGCCTGTCGAAGGCGACGCATGCAGTGCTGGTGCAGAACATCGCGCTCGCGCTCGGCATCAAGAGCGTATTTCTCGTGCTGACGTTGATGGGGCTCGGCACGATGTGGATGGCGGTGTTTGCTGACGTAGGCGCGAGTTTGCTGGTGGTGGGGAATGGGTTGAGGTTGTTGCGGAAGTGAGCGCGGTGTTTACGGCGCGCCTGAATCCGAACCGTCGCTCACTGCGGGATGCGTCGGCGCACTCGCCAGCAACTCATCGCTGTCGTCTTTCAAACCGACGCCCGTCAGCCCGAGCTTCCTCGCCTGCATGAGCAGATAGTGCAGCTTATGCGCGGCCTGCGGATAGTCGAGCCCTTCGGGACGCACGTTCGAAATGCAGTTGCGTTGCGCGTCGCTGCAACCCGTTTTCGGCGCATACGTGATGTAGATGCCGAGACTATCCGGCGAACTCAAGCCGGGCCGCTCGCCGATCAACATCACGACGATCTTCGCGCCGAGCCATTCGCCGATCTCGTCGCCGAGCGCGACGCGCGCCTGACGCGCGACCACCACGGGACCGAGACGCCAATCCGCGAGCTTCGGACGCACCGCTTGCAGCAGCGGCACGGCCTGCTTCGACGCTGCGAATGCAGAGAGACCATCGCCGATCACGAACACCACATCGCTCGATTCTTTTGGCATTTGCGCGAGCGCCGCGCGGCTTTCGTCCGATAAACGCCGCCCAAGATCGGGACGCCGCAAGTAATGCTCGCGATCCGGCGCGGCGCTATGCACATCCAGCGTGCTGAATCCGTGTGCTCGCAACTGGGCGTGCAGCGCATCGGCGTCGAGCGGATGATGCACAGCGTCACGCGCCTGCGCATGGGCGAGATTGAACGCGAGCAACGGCGCGGTCGGCAGGCTGTTGCCCGCGCGGCCCAATGCGATACGTGCCTGCGTAAACCGGCGCAGTGCGTTCCACGGATCTTTGTCGAGTGCGTCGCTCATGCGATGCCCATCCAGTCGCGCGCGCCTTCGAGAAGCGGCGGCTGCGCCGATGCGCCGAGCAGCGCGCCGCGTTCGTCGATGATCTGCATCGACTTCAGCCATTCCTCGAATTCCGGCGCGCGCCGCAAACCCAGCACATCGCGCACATACAGCGCGTCGTGGAAAGACGTACTCTGATAGTTGAGCATCACGTCGTCCGCCCCCGGCACACCCATGATGAAATTGATGCCTGCGACGCCGAGCAGCGTCAGCAGATTGTCCATGTCGTCCTGATCCGCTTCGGCGTGGTTCGTGTAGCAGATGTCGCAACCCATCGGCACGCCGAGCAGCTTGCCGCAGAAGTGATCTTCGAGACCCGCGCGCGTGATCTGCTTGCCGTCGTACAGATACTCCGGGCCGATGAAACCCACCACCGTGTTCACGAGAAACGGCTCGAACTTGCGCGCCACCGCATAGGCGCGCGCCTCGCACGTCTGTTGATCGACGCCGAAATGCGCATCCGCCGACAACGCGCTGCCCTGCCCCGTTTCGAAGTACATCAGATTGTTGCCGACGGTGCCGCGTTCGAGCGACAGCCCCGCCTCGTACGCTTCCTGCAGCAGCGCGAGCGAAATGCCGAAGCTCGCGTTCGCCTTCTCGGTGCCCGCGATCGACTGGAACACGAGATCGACCGGTGCGCCTTTTTCGATCGCGGCGATCGTGCTTGTGACGTGCGTGAGCACGCACGATTGCGTGGGTACCTGATAGCGCTCGCGGAATTCGTCGATCATCCGCAACAGCTTCGTGATCGCGGCGAGATTGTCGCTCGCGGGGTTGATGCCGATCAGCGCATCGCCGCAGCCGTACATGAGGCCGTCGAGCATCGAGGCTGCGATGCCTTTGACGTCGTCGGTCGGGTGATTCGGTTGCAGGCGTACCGACATGCGGCCCGGTAAACCGACGGTGTTGCGAAAGCGCGTGACGACCGGACGTTTACGCGCGGCCGCGATGAGGTCCTGGTTGCGCATCAGCTTCGAAACCGCGGCGACCATTTCCGGGGTGAGGCCCTGCGTGACGCGGGTGAGTGCGCCGGTATCGGTTGTGGTGCTCAGCAGCCAGTTGCGGAAGTCGCCTACCGTCAAATGTGAGACTTCGGCGAAGGCTTGCGGCGAGTGATCGTCGATTATCAGGCGCGTGACTTCGTCGGTTTCGTAGGGGATTAGCGGTTCGTCGATGAAAGTGCGCAGCGGCACCTGTGCCAGCGCCATCCTCGCGGCGACCCGTTCTTCTTCGCTCACGGCCGCGATGCCTGCGAGCTGGTCGCCGGAGCGTTGCGGGCTCGCTTTTGCGAGCAGGGTTTTCAGATCGGCGAAGCGGTACGTGCGACTGCCGATCGATTCGGTATAGCTCATGTCTGCGGCTCCATTGCTTCGCGAATGCGGGCAGGAATGGGAACGGCGGTTACATGCTGCATGCTGCGGGTGGTGCACATCACACGATAGCGCCAAATGGCGGTAGCGTCACGTTGTGGGGTTTGAGGCTGTTTGCCGTTGAGGTGAGGCGATTCTGCCGTGTTGTGGTTTGCCCGTTGCTGCGCTGCTGCCGTCGTTATGCGCGTATACGTTGCGCGGCTTCGTGTGTGCTTCTCTGGTTTTTATAATCTTTGTATACGTATACGTAGTAATAGTTAACAAAGGGCGCGTTGGGTTGTGGATAACCCGGAAGTTCGTTTACGGATCAAGGCGCTGCGGAATCGATAACCGTTGGGATCGCAGGCGGACAGGTTAACGGAGCCAAGGAGAATGTTTGATCGGCTCATACACGCTGCGCCTTTATCAAGGTTTCACCCACAACATGTTCGAGGGCTTTCACAAAGGTTGTCCAAAGGGGGATGTGGATAAGTGGACTCGACGGTAGCGCCCGGCACGCGCCATCTCTGCCCAGGCTCAGGCATTCATCCCACCATCCACCGTAAGATTCGCGCCGGTAATGTAAGAGGCTTCCGGGCCGGCGACGAAAGCTACCATTGCAGCGATCTCCTCGACGCGCCCATAGCGGCCTAATACCGTGGCCGCCTTCTGCGGCACAGCCCAATCGCCTGAGGCGGGATTCAGGTCTGTATCGATCGGACCCGGCTGGACGTTGTTCACTGTGATGCCCCGACCTCCCAACTCTCGAGACAGCGCCTGAGTGAACATTCTGACGGCTGCCTTCGTGGCCGCGTAGGGCACCAGCCCGGGCGCAATCGCACGCTCGCCCACCGCCGAACCGATCATGATGATGCGGCCACCATCACCCAGGTGCTTCAGCGCAGCCTTGGTCGTAGCGAACACGCCGCGGATGTTGATGTCGATCACTCGATCCATCTCCTCCAGTGTCGTGTCTTCGAACGGTTTCGGAATGGCCGTGCCGGCATTGTTCACCAGCACATCCAGCCGGCCGAAGGTCGCAAAAGTTTTTTCGACCGCGGCCTCGACGGCTTTGACGTCTGTCGCGTCCGCCTGGATCGCGATAGCCTTTCCGCCATTGAGTTCAATCTCTTTGACTACGGCCGAAGCCGCGCCGGCGTCCTTCGCATATGTAAAGGCCACCCGCGCTCCATCCGCGGCGAGACGCTTCGTGATTGCCGCACCGATGCCGCGTGAACCGCCGGTAACGAGTGCCACTTTTTGAGCTAACTTGGACATGTGATTTCCCAAGGTTTCCGTGAGCGGGGCTAGCCGCGTCACTACTCCAGTTAATGATTGACTGTTTTGCTATCCTGATTATTTTACGAAGCGCTATTGATAGGTAAGCGCAACGGTTCACGCCCTCAGGCTGAGGGCCCTGTGCTGTTCAGGCTTGGCGACACTCAAGTCAATCTCCGTGAAAAGTCGAGTGTCGTGCGTGCGATGGTGAGCGACTCCGGGCGCTCAGTTGTCGGTCGAAGCGGCCGGCAGCTCGTCGATCGCATCCACGCGGTCCGGATAGAACGCGAGATGGTTGCGAATCCGTGCGACGGCCTCGTACGGATCCTCGTAGGTCCAAACGGCGTTGACCGAGCGTTCGCCGCCAGCCGGAATCGAGAAGTACGCGCAATCGCCCTTATAGGGGCAGTAGGTCGCGTGGTCGGTGCGCTCGAGCAACGTCATGTCGACATCCTTTCGCGGGACGTAGACGACTGCCGGGTAATGGGCCTCGCGCAGCGTCAACGCATCCTGAGTATCGGCGATGACCTTTCCGGCCACCGTGACCACCACCCGCGACGGATTGCGTTCGATGGTGATCGGATGGTCCTTGCCCGGAACCTTCACTGACCGGGCGGCGGGAGTGGTGTTGCTGACCATGGGTTTCTCCTTGAGTTGGTGCTTCAGGGGCGTTCGTTCTCGCCAGCCAGTCAGCACCGGTGCAATGCGTTATGCGGCGGCGCCTGCCCGGGCAGATAGCTCGTCGTACCGTCGCTGAAACGCGGTGTGTCCGACTGGAATCGGCATCTTCAACGCGTTCGCGGCGAAATCGGCCGTCACGAGAGCTTACGTTGATTGATCAGGCTTCTCGAAGATACTGCAAACGGGCGCGGATCGCGTTGGTCTAGAGTTTCGAGCCGCCGTCGACACGCAGCGTCTCACCGGTAATCCAGCGCGCTGCGTCCGAGGCGAGAAACGCAACCGCGCCCCCGATGTCATCAGGTTGCGCGACGCGCTTTAACGCCTGCATGCCGAGCGCGGCCTCGCGTCCCGCGTCGGTCTTGGTGAAGTTCGACATGTCGGTTTCGACGACGCCGGGCGCAACCGCATTCACGCGAATCTCGCGTTCACCAAGTGCCGAAGCGAAATGCTTGACGAGCGTTTCGACCGCCCCCTTGGTAGCCGCATAGGCGGGGAACCTGCCGACCGCGGCATGCGCCGCGAGCGACGAGAGCAGGACAACGCTGCTACCTTTGCACATCACGGGCAGTAACTGCTGCACGAGGAAATAAGGCGCACGCACATTCACGGCGAACAGGTCGTCGAAATCTTCGACGGTCGTTTCCTCGATGCTTACAGCCTTTGAAATGCCGGCGTTCGCCACCAGAATGTCCAGACGATGGCCGACGACGGCGCGTACGCGTTTTGCGAGCGTATGCGGGCCGTCTGCGTCGCGCAGATCCGCGGCGATTTTCTGGGCGTTGCCGCCGGCCGCGCGGATTTCGGCGACGACAGCATCCGCCGCCTCTTCCCCGCTGCTGTAGTGAACGAGCACCTGTGCGCCTGCTTTCGCGAGTGCGAGCGCACTGGCGCGGCCGATGCCGCGTGAGGCGCCCGTGACGAGCGCGGTCTTTCCGTCGAGGTGGTTCATGACAGTACTCCTGATCGCTGTGGGTTCGGTATCAGCCCGCCGTTTTGCCGCCGTCGACGGAGATGATCTGGCCCGTCACGAACGACGCAGCATCCGACGCGAGAAACAGGATCGCTTTGGCGACATCGTCAGGCTGGCCGATGCGGCCCAGCGGCACCGTCGAGACAAGCGCCCTCTTGCGCTCCGCCGTGCCGGTGAAGCGGTCGAGCATGCCGGTTTCGGTCGGCCCCGGCGCGACTGCATTGACGCGCACGCCCGACGCGGCGACTTCGAGCGCGGCGGACTTGGTCATGCCTTCGACCGCATGTTTGCTGCCGGCGTAGACCGACGCGTAAGCGACGCCTTTATGGCCATAACTCGATGACACGTTGACGATGCTGCCGTGCCCCTGTGCCTGCATCACGCGTAGTTCGTGCTTCATGCTGAGCAGCGTGCCGAGCACGTTGGTGTCAAAGGTCGCGGCGTAGTTTTCCGCCGTCTGGTCGACGACGGGGCCGGGTTCTCCCTCCGTGCCGGCATTGTTGACGGCAACATCGATGCGGCCGAAGCGGGCGACGGCCTGATCGACGAGGCCGCGAAGATCATCGTCGTCACGGACGTCGGCACGGACAAACACGGCGTCTGCGGAAAGTTCGCGAAGTTCGGCTTCGAGCGCTTTGCCTTCGGCTTCGCGGCGGCCGGAAACGATGAGATGCGCGCCGCTGTCCGCGAAGGCTAGCGCCGTGGCGCGGCCAATGCCTGTAAGCGCACCGGTAATTACAACGACTGGGCTGTCCATTTGACGCTCTCCTGCAATATAGATGAGAGGTATTGGGGCGAGGGCCGGTGCCAGTTCGTTGTGGTTTGCTGGTAGGCTCCGCGCCGCCCCTTGTTCGCTAATCTAGTGGTCGATTGCGAAAAGCAAAAAGACTTTGTAGGCTGGTAGGCATGCCTATGAGGCATAGGATGCGGGCGAGGAGCAAATGGAACTTCGACATCTGCGATATTTCGTTGCCGTCGCGGAGACGGGCAGCCTCACGGTTGCCGCCGAACAGCGTCTGCACACATCGCAGCCATCTCTTAGCCGACAGATTCGCGATCTGGAAGACGAGGTCCGCGCGGAACTGTTCATCCGCAGTGCCCGCGGCGTCGAACTGACAGCATCGGGCAAGGCTTTCCTCGACCATGCGCGGCTGGCGCTCGCGCAGGTCGACGCCGCGACCGAGGCAGCGCGCCGTGCCGCGCTGCCGGCGAAACAGACCTTCGCGCTCGGCTTTCAGACCGGCGAGGAAATAACCTGGCTGCCGCGCGCCATGCGGGTTCTGTGCGATGAATTGCCGAATATCGACGTCACCATATCGAGCAGCTATTCGCCGGACCTCGCGGATGCGCTAGCGCGTGGCCGGCTCGACCTCGCGTTCCTGCGTGCCGAACCGGGATTCGATCTCGACTATCGCGTCGTCAGCAGGGAAAAGCTCATGGTGCTGATGCCGAGCGACCATCGGCTGACCGCACGAACAGCGATCCGCCCGGAGGATCTCGTGGGCGAGACGTTCATCATGGCGTCGAACAAGGCGAGGGTGCTGCACGACGTGATCGAGCGGTATCTGCAACAGAGCGGGCTCGATATCACGCCCGACCACGGTGTGGACAATCTCGCGATGGCGATGTCGCTCGTAGCGTCCACGCGTGGGCTGGCGTTGATGCCGGAGTACGCGAACAATCTGCTGCCATGGTCGGTCGTCAGCCGGCCTCTTGAAGGCGATGCACCGACGGTCGATCTCGTCATTGGCTACAGCAGGTCGAACACGTCTCCAGTCCTGAAGCTCTTTCTTTCGAGAGCGGAAGAACTCTTGGCACCGTTCACTACGTGATCCTCATGAGGACAAGCCTAACGTAGTGCGCTCGTGCCTGGCGAATGGGTATCCTGCGCTGGCCGGGACGCAGGACGTTGTCCGATTGTTATTCGTTAGTGGACAACATGTAGACGGACGCATATTCCGAGAAACTGGCCCTTGCCAGATAAGGCTCTCCGGACGGTGCGAACGCATAACGTGAGAAAAACGGACGCATATGCCGAGAAATTCCAACGAAAGCCCCTCGAATCAACCGCAGCCGGAGTCTTCTCAACGAAGCTCTCCCGTCATCATCAGCCATCGCCTGTCGCCCGATGCCGTGCGAGAAAACTGCCAGAAAACAAAGGGATTCTAGCGGATTTCATGGCGCTGGCACTCTGTCGACGTTACTGAGGCTCGTCGCCATCAGGAACGTCAATATCAATCGGAATCGCAGCATCTGCAGCAATCGAGGTGGCAATGGGCGTATAAATGTCCGCTTCGACATCGCCAAGAACTTTCAGTGAAATAATCAACGCGTATCGAGCTTCCCGGTCGTGTTGACGGGTTTCACTCCAGTCCTTCCACCATCCCCCGACCGGCCAGACAGCAATTTGAGACTTCGATGCGAGTTGAGCTGCTGTCCCGCTCCAGGTGTCCGCGTGTAATGACCCGTGCATACGAAGAGTAGCCCCGTACATCCATTGATTGACGTCCGGGCCTGATAGCGACTCATCGGGCGACGTTCGCTCGAGCTTATTTACTCGTGCCTGAACTGCTCTAGGTCCTCCGATGCGGCCTTGACTGCAAACCGCAGGGCGTAGGATTGGTAGCGGAATTTGCTCTGCCAGCCCCGAGCAGCCGGATTAGGCTCAACGAAATACGAGAGTGTGACCCTCAGTTCGACCTGAGCAGCACCAAGTCTTTCCAGTTCCGCTTGCGGCCAAGGCAAGTCATGCAACTGCATCTCGCTGAGCGTCGTATTACCTGCGCTCTTCTGACCCTTCGTCTTCTTTTGAAATGGCTTAAACGTCCTGCCGGCCGCTACTCCCGCTCGGCAAGGCGTTCAGTGCTTGCCGAGCGTTTTCGTCAACAGTTCACGCAAACCAGTCGTTGAAACGATGCTCGTAACGGTCGAAAGCTTCCTTTGACAAAAGCTGCGCCTCATCCAGCTCGATTACGTGCGAGTCCTGCTCGAGCTGGGACATCGCCTGATGGCGTGTAGCGCAGATGATGAACTGAGTCTGGTCCGTCGCACGTCGTTTCAATTCCGCCGCCACGCCACTGTAGTTCAACACGCCTTGGTCTTGCTGGTTCGGGGTGTCGAGAACAAGCGGTGCAAGAACCTCTGTCTTGTAGTGCTGGATGACTCGATGCAGCGCAAGGTAGTAGACGAGTCGCATCCGGGTGCTGTCAGCGCCGCCGCCTACCGCCACCAACTTTCGGAAGTCCAGCGGCGTTGCCGTCTCAATGTCGAAGCCGGGTTTGATGCGGAGAACGCGGCACAACTCGCGAAGTTCACTGCGGAAATAGCGGTTGATAGTTTCATCGCGGTCTTCATCGACCAGCTCTGCGAGCTCCTGGCGCTGGGTGTACAACCGCTTGTTGTAGTCGCGTTGGCGCTTTCTTGCTTCATTCGTCTCAGACGTTGCTCTTCGGCGCACGGAATCCGTCCCCATCGACTCCAGAATGCTCTTGAGCGTGACGTCCCTATCTAGCCGTTTAAACCGCCGATTCAATTTGGACAAGTCTTCTCGAACAGTGTCCAACCGGCGGAGTGTCGTGTTCACAACCGCTTCGATTTTGGACTGCCGTTCGGTCAATTTCTGGACCTGATGCTCCGCGTCGGCCCGGTCCTGCAGAAGGGAGGCGCGCTCAAGGAGAGTATTGTCGTGCCTCGTTGCGCAAAGGGGGCAAATAAGCACGTCGGATTCCAACTGGTCATTCGCGTAGTCGTAGTCTTTCTCAAGCGCTTCAACAGCTGCCTTCGCTATGCCAATCTGGACCTTTGTAATCTCGAGCTCCTCTTGCTTCGCTCGGAGGACCGCCAACGCTCTTTGCTCTCGTCGCTTGACCGCAACCATCGTCCCCTGGATGTCTGCAATCGCCGAATCGAGCTCTACGTCGGTTGTCGGAAGCTCTTCCTCGGGAGCAAACAAATCCAAGACGTCCACAGCCTTCGTATAGCGGTCAATTAGGTCCGCGTCATCGAGAACGGCCTGTTTGCCCTTCGCAATCTCGGCATCGAGATTGAAATATTCGGCCGAGCGATACCCGACGTGAAACGATAGAACCGTCCCCTTCCAGTTCTCGTATTTGTAAATCTCGAAACTGTTCAGCGGCTCGACCCACCCGCGCATCTGGTCAACGTAGAAAGCCACGAAGTAGTGCTCCGGCGAGGGCACTTCGTGAATCCACGGTTCCTTCCTCCGCGGCAACTTCGCGCCAAACCCGACCAACGAGGCGAACTTCTTCTCGAACTCGTCGCTGCCCACCTCGTAGGACGTCCACAAACCATCGTCCGCTCGTATACGCCACTCATCGCGGTGCCGAGTTACGTAGTGTTCACGCCCGTCGAGCTCGAACTTCAGCAGCGCACGAACATCGAAATTCTTCCAGTCCGTGTCGAATGCCATATCGCACCCTAGTGCCCATAGCGGTAGGCGTGCGAGCGTAGATTTGCCGATAGAGTTATCCGCGCCTGTTATCAGGTTTAAGCCGGCTTCGAACCCGAATCGTCCGGCGAGCTTTTGGGTAGTCGACTGTACGTAGAGGGTCCTGAATATCAATGCGCTCATGGGCTTTCGTACGCAAATTTCTTACGAGCAGTTTGTAGTTGGGTAATCCCATATCACTATGACCTGAGATACTCGATTATGTAGGCGGCGGCGCGGCTCTCCCGGTCTCTGAGATGCTCGGTGACGACAGGCGCGCAGCTGTTGACCAGGCTCTCCAGCGTCTGTCGGCACAGTACCGCTTCGAGCGTCGACAGGTGCTCGCGTATTGAGTCTCGGACTTGCACCTGAACCAGCGCTCCTCCGGCCAGCGTGTTGAGCAAGTAGGTACGAGCGCGCTCCCGAAGCCTTTTTACGTCACGCGTCAGAAATCCCAGCTCGCGGACCTGTGAATCAAAGTCGTTGATGAGTTCGTCGGTAGACACCGTCGACGAGTATTGCGCGAAGAGTGCTTCAACGCGGTCGGCCGTTAGGCCCTTCCGCATGACAAGCTGGTCCCAGTCGGAATAGTCCCAAGCAATCTCGCCCTTGCGCCGTAACTCGTCGGTGAGCACGACATATATCTGAGTGCTGTTGCTGTGCTGGTTTGGATTGCGCTCAGTGAGCAGGTCGGAGATTAGACCTATGACAGCGTGGCGCGTGGAACGCGTGTCGAGCGAGGGTTCGCGGAAATGCAGCTTCTCGAGAGGAACGCTAGCGTTCAGCTCTGTCTGCAAAGACTCGCGGATAACGGTGGCGGTCTTTTCTTCGAGTTCGCTGAAAGGTATCTCTTCCAGGCGAAATCCGGAGGTCTTCAACTTAAGCGAAAAACCACGAGTCGCCACTAAGCCCAATTTTTGAACGCGCTCGGCAATATCCTTCACCGCGATACTGGACAGCATTTTGCCGAGAATAGAGTTCTTGGCTCCCGACCGCTTAATTAAAGCCTGTGAACTGTATCCGCTCTTTCCACCGGCCTTGACCTGACAGAAGATAAAACTGGTTTCCTCTGCATCTAATGATGTCCCGAAAACCACGTCCTCATGTAGCTCGACGAAGACAATGCTCGCCTCACCTCGATGATGGAGTTCAAGGAACTCATGCAGCGCCCAGTCATACTGATAGCTGAATCGGTCCGCGGTCACCGCCCCCGCCGTCTCACGCTGTGGTGAAAAAAGCGGGTTCGGAGATTTAGCTCCCGAAGGAGCCAGCGGGGGTTGCGACCCGGTCGATTTTAGGTCTCTCACGGCTAAGGGTGGCGCTTTTTAGTTGACCCATTATAACCAGCGTATGCAGCATCATCGATACGCATCTCGGATTAGAAGGGCCGCGCCGTGATATTGAATCGCTCATCGCGAGCTGTGCAGAACGCATTCCGTGCGGCTGGGAGGTAACGAAATATGCGATTTGAATCTAAAGTTTCTGGCTGGAGTTCGAAAATGCGTCCCTCGCCGTCCCGCCCAAACGCGCTTTGAAGAGCTGAACAATCTCGCATTTTCGTGACTGTGACAGCGGCGCCAGCCAAGCACGAAATTTTCAAATGTTGTAAGCAACTGTTTTCAAATGGTTTTCTTGCAGACTAAAGTAAAATTTGCGCGACACAGTCACATGGCCTTACATTTATAAATAGCGCTGTGTGACAGGGGACACTCCGAGCATGACCGACGACTTGCACAACTTCTTGGTGAAAGAAGGCCCCCAGCTCAGTGGGAGCGTTGCCCTTGGCCTCGCGAGCTGGCTTGGCATCACACCGGCGGCAGCACGGAAGAAAATCGAGCGCCGAAGCGCGGAGGTACGCGCGCTGACTATCCCCTTCGCGCGTCGCGCAAGATTTCTGTATGCGGCCAGCCAATACGGCAGCGATAGATTTTGGGCCCAGCTAGCTCACGCGTTTGAAGAGGGCAATGGCGCATATTCCCGAGTCATACGAGCGCTTAAAGCGCGCGGCGGGCTGATGCCGATGGTCCATCTCGCTTCGGCCGCCGGCATCTCGGGTGGTCCGCGTCAAATCCCGTTCGAACGTGTCTGGCAGAACCTCGTCGACATCGGCCTCTTTGAGACTATCGAGGTGCCCGGGTTGGGGCAATGTTTCGCCTTCGCCAAGAACGCCCCGTATCTCGATGAACTGCTGCCCCCCATCAGGGCACGGCTGATAGCGGAGACTGTCCTTCTTCAGTCGGTTCAGGAATGGGCGGCAAAGCTTGGGCTCGGGAGCTTCAATAGCTTCAAACTTCGAGGTGGTCTGGCTGCAGCACGGCCTATCGTTTCCGTGTTCGAGTGGGATATGACCGCGCCTTCCTATATAAGCGCGCTGGCCACCTGGAACAAATCCGGCCGCCCCAAGCCCGGATTCATCGTACTCGATGTGTTGCTTAAAGATGAGGTTGACCTTAACGACCTCTCGCCATTCATCTACAAATGCAGGTCGCTGCGGCAGGTGCGCGGGGTTCGAACGATGCAGTTCTTCGTCGCGCATCGCTACACCCTTGAGGCGCTGGATGCAATCCGGCGTGAAGGCGTCGTACCGGCAACAACCGAATCCCTCTTCGGCACCGACGTCGCGCGGGCCTTGATGGAGCTTAGTGCGACGCTGACGCAGGCAGCTACCCAAGCGGTCGAACCTGAGAAGTTCACCCAGTTGTTCGAGAAGCTCGGCAAAATTGAAGGCGCAGCTGGGACTCTTCGCGGAGCGCTCTTCGAATTTGTAATCGCAGATGTGATGAGAAGGACGGTTGCCGGCGCCAACATCACCATGAACAAGATTTACCGACAGGATGGAAAGGACGTTGCGGAAGTCGACGTCAGAGTAGTCGTGCCTGGCCAACAGATTCGGTTTATCGAGTGCAAGGGCCTGCTGCCGGGGCGTCTGCTTTCGGATTCCGACGTCGAGGCGTGGCTGAACAAGCGCATCCCAACCGTTCGAAGCCAAACGCTTGATAACCCGGAATTCAGGAACCTCGCATTGACTTTCGAGCTATGGCTCACCGGGGAGCTGTCACCAGAGGCGGATGCGAAGATTAAAGCGATGCAGGCTAGCGTAGACCCCAAACGGTACGCAATCAAGGTGCTCCTCGCTCCCGAGATTGAAGACACCGTGAGGGATTTACCGGACCTGCGCAAAGTCATCACACAACACTTTCTCCGACATCCGCTTGCGGCTTCCGACGAGGTCATCAATCCGGTCTCGAAGCGACAGATTTCACAGACCGCAGCAATCTTTGCAGACCTCACTCCGAGCGGGTCATCCCCATCTGACATCGAGGCTAATCAGACCGCGGCGTGAGCGGACATCGAGGCGCTCATCCGAATACCGCGCGGCTCCTCACGGTGGCAGCACGCTGGTGAGTGCGTCGTAGAGACCTTGAGCTGTTCTCCTGACATCGCCACGCGACGCATTCGTCATAATTTGCGTGACGGAACTGTAGGGCAAGAACTGCTCCGAAACCATCGTCCTCAGTTCGCCATCCACTAACGTGTGTTCAAGCGCGGCGCCTAGCCATTGCTCAGGTAGCGGATGCAGCGCATTTGGGTTGTGGACGAGAACAGTTCCCTGCCGCCAAGTTTCAACTGGCCATTCGCTATCACCGACTTCGTACACGAATGGACGCGGAAGCGTTGCGTTCGGGTCATGACGGTAGCAGGAGCCCCAACGAAGCATCCGAACACCTCTAGCCCTGTACTGACCTTGGTGTCCCATGCGGTTGAACTTTGCCAACGTGCCCGCGTTGGAGAACAGCACCGCAGAGATATGCTCCGCATCTTCCTGCTGGAAAAATCCAGACGGAATGCGTTTGGCGCCTTCTCTGTGCTCGCCGAGGCTATGGCCTTGAATGACAAGGTTGCCATCCTCGTCATGCCACCAAGTCTGCCCAAGCCCGTAGAGGTATCGCACCAGCGGAACATCCGATGTCATCAGTGCTCCGGCCGTGTGGAAGTCCTGTATCGCAAGTATCAATGGCTTACCGGCGACATACGGTAGCTCCCAATACTTTTTGTTGAGCTTGGTGAACAGTGGGCTTCCGAGCCTGATTGGGATGGTGTGCTCAAGATGCTCGGCGGCTTCCTGCAATGACCTCGCGTCGGGAGCGGCGTCGTAAGGTTGGATACTGCCGTTCCCCCGCGGGTTCGCGGTGACCGCCTCGACAGCTGCGGTTATCTCGTCTTTTGTGACGAGAAAATCTGGCCGGTCGACGCTCCGGTCCAACTCGTGGCCACCATCTGCCAGCATCACCGAAAGAAAAAACTCGAAGGTCCGGGCATCGAGCGCGAAGGTCTGAAACTGCTCCACGAAGTTTCCGTCCGGGTCGACGAACTCACGTTGCAATTCTCGTATGAGCTGTCGGGCCGGAGCGTAACCGGGGAGGTCTCTCAACGCTTTGTATTGCGGATGCAGTTCGTTTTCTGGCCGACCCAAGTCAGCAAACAAGTCGATGGCCATTAAGTACGCTCCCGCTGGTTGCCTCCGGTGCAGGCGAATCGCCAGTCTAGCCCAAACGAGACGCCAATTAACTAAGGTCACCAGACGATGCGAGCCGGCTGCAATCAGTTAGCGACTTGGGACTGCCTGCCCAGAAACGCAAGCGGGTTGAGCCCGATAGCGATGGTGCAACCAGATGGCACGCGTGCTCGGCCATCGGTTCCGTATTCAACCGCGGTCATGGCGCGCTGAGAAAGTATCCCGATGGCCTCGCCCCGCTCATTGAACACTGGGCCGCCGCTGGCGCCGGGATGCATTGCGTTGTCGATATACATGACATCGCATTCGAGGGTTCCGAGACCAGAGACTGTCGTCACTATCCGCCTGAGGTTGCCGATATGCCCTTGCTTGATGAGCGGGCCCGTCATGTCGGCCATGTAGCCCTTGTCCATGGCTGCCTTGAATTCGGCGGCGCCCTTTGCCTCTGGCAAGAGTAGTCGGTCGATGTCGAACGGGAGGCGCAGCTCTTCAGAATAGCCTGCCAGGAATACGCGCTGGCCAAGTCGCGGCGTATCGGGCTCGCACTGCTCCCCCGGAAAGAATCGCAACCTTACGTATTAGCTCGAGAACTATTTCCCAACCGGTCGGTATGCGCGATGAGCGAGACACCCCCGAACCAAGAAGAAGCGCATACGCGCCCTTGTTCGACTGCATTGAGAAATGCCAGCGAGATGACTGGGTCAAGCAATTGCGCCCCCGAACGTGAAGTCGTATTCTGGTCTAGCGTGTACCGCAATATAGCGAGGCTCGTCGCAGCGTCGACTTACGTGACGAGGCACCGCGCCGGTGTCCCTCTAGCCCTGCAACCGCTCAATGAGCCGAGACCAGTAATACTCAGCTGCCCCTTGCGACGAGAGCTGGTGGTCCCGGCTGCCTCCCATCATGCTCATCATCGGCTTGAAGAACAGTTGCTGACTATCAGCGCCGACTGTCAAAGCCTCGTTATAGCTGTTCGAGTGGCTGGAAACCTGGTCGGAGTACGTGATTTCCCCGGTCGACCGCCCGAATGCACCGAGAGCGACGGTGCATTGCGCTACCGCCTTCCCGCCTTTATAAATGCTGGCCGTAAACTTCCGCGAGTCAATGCGCTCAAACCGCCCTTTGAAATCAGGGTGACGCGCTCCGAGTTCCTGAAGGCTACCGTCGAAGAACCGAGCCATGAAATCAAAGGTGCCCGTGATGAATTCATCGCGGTCGAAATCAGAAAACTCCTTTTTGAGCCTCATATTGCTTGACCGGGGAAGCAGCTCTGCTGCTGCGGCAGCTGGGGCGGCTATGCTGGGTGCTTGAGCCGAACGAATCTGCGATTGCGCAGCCGCGTTCTTCGAAACCAGCGAATTGGCAACCTTGCGTATCGCCTTGGCGACATCCGTCAGTGCTTCGTCCTGGTTCGGCCACGACGTGACAGCACGGGCGTCGGTTGGGACGGCCAGTAGCTTGCCAATCGGCGAACTCGTCCAGTCACACGCGCGGAGAATGACCGGGATGACGTGCGCTTCTTTTCGGGCATGGCGCTCCAACGCTGGCTCCATTTCGCGCGAGTAACAGTAGTCGGAATTGATGAAGTCCGAGCTGACGAGCAACAGAACGATGTCAGCGGCCTCCAGTTGCTCACTAATGCTGTCGTCGAGGTTTGAGCCTGCAAGAATGCGCCGGTCGTGCCAAGCGTCGATGAGGCCATCTCGTTTCAGTTGCGCAAGGTGAACTTCGAGGCGGTCGCGCAGTTGCTCGTCGATGTGCGAATAGGAGAAAAACAGAGAGGCCATCTAGGTATCCATGCAGTGGTTGTACAACCAGCGCCAACCGCATGTCGAATATTTCATGCGGCTGTTCGAATTTTGGCACAGACGTAGGCCGGGAGCTAACCACACTCAACGAGACCGTTGCGGTTGTCGAGAATTCCTGCCACGTTGAAGGGGGGCCTCCGCCCTATGGACCGGGTTTGCAATTTATTCGGACGCCATCGATTGACCACGCGTGCTAGCCGACGCCCCAACGCGCAAGACGCAGGTGCTCGGGCGCCGCCGGGAAAGAACTCTCGTATGTGATGCCCTTGGCGCGCGACGCAGCATGATTTTGACTACCCGCCCAACCTGTCTCGATGGCAGTGCAAGAAGTTCATTTGCGGCATCAGGTGAGAGCGTACAAACTGCGTACGCCAGGCGCGCGACGGTCTGTTGCGCTTTGGCACGATGCCCGGTTGCCTGTCGCCTAATGCCGATGTGGTGATAGCGGATACGACCGCTCCGTTCAACCGAGCGGATAGATGTAGCATCCGTGTCGCCCACCAGCGAACGGGCGTTAGCATCGCGGCGCTTTGACGTACGGTTCATAGTTCAGATTCCCCAGGTTATCGCTTTCGCGCGTAGTGACGCTGAATATCCGGCAGGTGGAGTTCGCCACGTCAATCCAGGACCGCCTTCGTGCGCTCACGTGGCATCGTCATCATCCACACCACCAAGAAAGCAGTCAGTGACGTCGATGTAGGACGTCACCTCGTACATTTCGCGCCACCGCATCCAGACATACTCGGCCTGGACCGACCAGCCTTGCTGACCGACAAGCTCATAGATGCGCCCTGTTTGGGTCGTCCCCCGCATACTCGCCGCATCGAATGTCGCTATCGGTGAACTGACGCGGCCCGAGCGGTCAAACATATCAACGCCGACAAAATGCCGGCTTCCGTCTGGCAGCTCGAAGATGCGCCATTGAGATAGCGGAATCCTCGACAATTCGGAAGCGGGGCGTGGTCTCCAGATGGGCATCATGACCTCCAATGCAAAGAAGTTACGCTGCAGGAACGAACAGGTCGTGACCAGCTCTCGCTCCAATCACAGCGAGCCGACCGAGGTCCGCGATACGAACCAGCCCGCCTCGAGTGGCACCGTCAGATAGCCGTTGCGCGCCGACCAGTTCAATGCCGTGCAGCAACCGCGACAACGCGGATGACTTTGTGCCCATCGCACGGGCTAGGTCCGCCAGCGGCACATAGGTCTGTCTGAACGCGAGCAGTTGATTGGGCAACACGACGCGGCAAGGCTGCCCGCGAAGCTGAATCGACTCCGAATCAAGCAGGCCTTCGCCAATCCAGTGTGAGACGGTTTCCCATTTCCATCCCGTGACTTTCGTCAACTGCTGGATGGACATCCCTGACTCGAGCAGCGGCGTGCCGAAGTATTCGGCGACATCCGAACGCCGGAATACCATGTCACCCAATGTCCGGCCGCGCGCGACAGCTCTCACATGACCGGCGGCAATGGCCTGCATCAGGGAGTGAATGGCCTGCTTGTCGCCTAGTCTCCGGCTCGTCAATGCTGACCACGCGAGCTTTGCGTCATCCGCGATAGCTGCTGGTTCCGCCGTATGGTTCACGTGCGTATACAAGTCCAGTACGGACTGGCGCTCGACCTGGCCAGCCTTGAACAGGTCCTCACGCCAGCGCACATCCGACAGGACGACCTTGGCAGCCATCATATTGGCAAGTACCGACTGAGGTATGCCCGCCAGTTCACACGCGTGCTCATCCGAAATCCACTCTGCGCGCCGCTGCTGAATACGCGCTACTTCCGCACGAGGAATTTCGTAAATCTGCCCTCGGGTTCCGAGGCGACGAGTGCGGAAGCTGCACTCACCCATTTCCATCGACTTACGCAGACGGGACGCGCTGACGCCGATGGCCCTGGCTGCATCTGGCAACCGCACATAGTCCGTCGCCTCTTCGGCCATGGATTTCGCCGCATCCATCCCAAGCACACCGTCGAACTTCTCTGCCGCGACTTCAATGACCACCTGAATGAATGGCTCGAGCGCGGTGCCAACACAAAGCAGGCGCAGGCTGGCGTACCAGGGGCCAAGCAACGAGTTGAGCGTGCGGGCATCCTGCTTTCCAGTAGCGATGCGTTGCTCGACATGACTCCGGAATCCGGTCGGCCAGTCTTGCAGGAGCGTCTCCAGGGGCGAGAGGAATTCGACTGCTTCGGTGATAGATTTCGGGAGCGCCGCACCGCGATGTACTGCAGGAGCTGTGGGGTCTGCATGCAGGCACAACGTTCGAACCAGCTTTGCCAGACTGCTGGTGTCGACGTGATGCAAAGCAGGCGCAACACCACCAGACTGTTTGCCCGAGGTACCAATCAGAGTTGAGAGCCAGTGCTGGGCCGGCGTTGAGGCAACTCCCGGAAGTCGACACAGGTCTGCACCGCAATCGCACTGGTCGATGTGGTACCGATGCGGCGAAAGATACTCCCCACATTCGTGGCACTGGTCGACCAGATGGATTCTGTGCTTTGGACAAGCTGTGACGTAGGTGTGCTCCCAGTAGTGCCGCAGATAACGGTCTTCCGCCAGGCAGGCTGGGCACACTGCATCAGCTTGGGCGCGATGCAAGCGTCCCCAGCCACGGCACGTTGCATCCTGATGGCTTGCGAAGTGCGTCCACGCGCTTTCGAGCCCGAGCCGTGATGCAACGAAATCGGCATGGCCGAGCAGCGCGCTGTGATTGCGCTGTACGCCGGCGAGCCCAGCAAGTTCGCGCCAGTTCGACAGGATGTTGTCCGTGACGAGCCGGCGATAGTAGCCGAGTCCGGATTCGTCGTCTTTCGGTGCGTAGGTAACCGCGAGGCTCATTGCACGGCCTCCGGCTGGTTATTGATGATGGGCGCAGCCAGGTCGTTGTCACGCATCACCTGCAAAAATGCCTGATGCAGTGCGGCGGGAGCGATTGCGTTCTCAACCGTATTTGGGTTTTCGAATGCCGGGAAATTGGGAGAACCGGTTGCGGTGACCCCCTTGAGGGCCGCCTGGCAATCGGCAAACGTCAACGTACGTGGGGCCTCGGCAGCCATCCTGTCCGCGAGCTCCTGCATGAATCGACTCACGATGCCAATCAGTCCCCCGCTTAGCAAATAGCACTGGTACGTGAGTGCGGTGGGAGATAACGCAATGGGAAACCCATGGTCAGCGAAGAGATTGGCGAAAGCGGCGACGCAAGAATGAAACGCGCCCATGTCACCGGCGATACGGGAGTCGTAGGGCAGAAGCAGACGCGTTGCGGATGCGCGTAGGCGCAACTGTTCGTTGTTGTCGAACAGGATTTTCAGACGCGGCACGCCAAAGAAGAACAAGGTCAGATTGTGCGAATCGGCCAATGCCTTGAACCAGTCGGCGGCAGCTCGCACCGGGACACGCGAACCTTCTTCTACGAGGTGGCTGGCCTCTTCGAAAATAATCACCCGCGTACCGACCAGCCTCAGCTGCTCGAGCATGCGGGTGCGCATGGCTCCGGGAGTAATACTGCGCTGAACAGGCATGCCAAGTGCAGCAACCACGCTCTTCGGCAATTCCAGCGTTGTGGCCGGAGTCGGAACAGGAACGACGAGTACCGGAACTCGGCGCCGCCCATCAATCTTCGGTTCGTCGAATTCGCGCACCAGCGCATTGACGAGCATGCTCTTGCCCACGCGTGAGGGGCCCATGATTCGTTCGATGCGACTTGCACGGCCAGCGAGCGCATTTTCGACACGCTGCTTGAGCGGCTGAAAATGCTCCATGAAGTGCGGGTGCGGAAGCTCGCAGGTTTCGATGGCGACGAGCAATTTTTGGGCGGGTGTCAAATCAACTCCTCTCCGCTATTGCGGTTCAGGATGGTAAGCGGAGGCATGTCGGCAAATGACGCGGTGGCCGACGGGGCTGCGGATGGCCCGGATTGCGGCGGAGGCGCAAACGGATGCGGTGGCGGCGTTGGCCGCCGGGTCGCGCGCCTGGTGGCCTGAGTTTCTTTGGTGCGAGCCTTGGTTTCCTGGTTTTGCTGACGCCGACTCGGTCGCTTGCGCTTCGGAGCCAGTGCGTCAGACATGACCTCCCGGTGCAGGTCATGGTCGAACTTTTCAGCCTGAGGAGCGAGTTTCAAAACTGCCCTGTGCTTTTTGAATTTTTCCTTGGCTTCTGCAAACGAGTACGCAGGCGTCTCATTTGTCATGAGTTCGTTCTTCAGCTCGACAAGGGGAACGTCATCGCCTTCGTAGATATAGACCTCGCGAAAATCGTCAAGGTTGTACAGCACATGCAGATACTGCTGCTCGCCATACTTTGCAATCAGGCCAGGCAGGTTATCGCCCTTGAAATGGAACCCGTCAATCGTGATGCCTGTCTTGCCATTCGGTTTGCGCTCGGCATGCGAGTAAAGCGCTGCGAGCCATTCGGCTCGCGATGGAGGCAGCGAAATCGCGTAGCATGCGGATTCGAAATACTTCCAGCGCTCGTAGGGAGTATCTCCCTCAAGCGATTCAGAGAGCACCACGTCCCATTGAAGGCGTTCGAGCGGCTTGTGAATCCACTTCTCGTAGTACCAGCGGACAATCCAACGTTCGAGCTCTTCCTTCGTCTTGAAGTGGTCGCCCAGCTTGACCGGGTCGCGT
The DNA here is from genome assembly GCF_900177725.1 of Paraburkholderia susongensis. Lineage (GTDB taxonomy): Bacteria > Pseudomonadota > Gammaproteobacteria > Burkholderiales > Burkholderiaceae > Paraburkholderia > Paraburkholderia susongensis. The sequence continues at coordinate 475,928 of NZ_FXAT01000003.1, forward strand.
GTTCCGTCCTCATCGTCAAATCTCGTACTGCCGGTGAGCTTGCCGATGACTTCCTTTAGCGAGCGATTCAGGCGCTCAACGAAGGGCTTTTCCTGCCCAGCCCGGCCCCGGCAATACCGGGTCTCCGTTCCGAGTTTCTCAAGGCTATCGATGCGAGCCGATTTGTTTTCCGGACCGTTGTCGAAAACCAGGAGACCGGGCGTCCCGCAGATGTTCATCTCATGGTCGACACCCAGCTCTTTGAGCCGCTTCAGCTTGAGCGGGGCCATGTACATTTCGATGCATGCGAGCGCATCGCGTTCGGTCGGCGACCCTACAACCAGGCGCCAGCCAAGTGGATAGCTCGTCGCACAATCAATGGCATGTATCAGCCAGAGGTCGCTGGTGACCCCATCTTCCGTTTCGACATAGAACGGCAGATGCACGGCATCCTGTTCGACACGCTGGAACGGCAGGTCAGCGATGATGCGCTTCGCTGCGATAGATTTGCCCGCAATCGCGTCTTCGGGAAGCATCCGGTCGTGCTCCGGGTCCGCGGAGAGATAGCGCTGAATGGTTTTCTGGACAAACCTGAGACTGATTGGGCGCGCGACTCTAGGGTGGAGCTCGCCATGCACCCGCATGTTGACTTCGTTCAGAACATCCACAAGCGTCAAACGCGAGTGTGGAACCAGGTAGAGCTGCTCGGCAACGACACAAATCGCGTTGACGACTTCGATGGGGTGCCGCAACGAACGGTTTCCCTGATTTGCCTTACCGCGCAGCATCGGTTCGCCGGTCAGGTCGCGTTCACGATACCGGTACATCGTTGCCTGCCTGGGGAGCGTGCGTGAATTCTTTGAGGCGTTCTTCTGATATTCATCGGCCATCAACTGATAGGCATGCCGAAAGCTGACGCCACGCTGTTTCTGAATCTCCTTGATTCTCCCCATGATTTTGCGGGCGAACTGATTGCTCTCGTGCAGCACGGCATCATCAGGTTGTGCTGCAAGGCTGTAGCGCGGCTTGCCAGCGCGCAGCACAGTTATCTTCCCGTGATAAATTTCGTCGTGAATTTCCGCGATTGGAATGTACCGGTCCTGCCTTTCCGTGGAATCGAATACCTTGATGCATCCGCCGTGCGGATGCGGGTCCAGCACCTCCATGTAAGCATCGTGGTTTCGCGATGGGGCGAGCCGGTCGCGCAGCTGTAACGTGGTAATCATCCGTTCATCCCCCGAGCGGTTTCCATTTCTTCGATGAGGTACAGGTGCGAGAGGTCGCCGTATGCCAGGCTGACTTCGAGCGTTGAACAGATGGTGTGATGCGCGATGTCGGCCGAGATGACGCCGCCGACGAGCAGCACAGGAATCACGCCTGGAAGGAGCTGGACCTCCGCGCACAATGCGCCGACCGATATGGGACCGCTCTCGCAGCGACGCGTGACTCGCGCAACGAGTTCATCGGTCAGCCAGGCATCGAGCCGATGGATGGCCTGCTTCAGGACTCCAGGGTTCATCCGCAGCGGGTTCCTGCCGTTTTTGGGAACGACAACACTGCGCAACGGATAGCCATTGGCCGCCAGAATGGGGCGCGCACGTGCGATTTTGTCCCAGTAGACGTCGTCGCCTTCGTTGCCTTCGCCCTTGACCTCAATGGCTTGATGCAAGCCATCCGTCCAGTCGACGCTGAAGTCCGGCGTGTAGAACTTCGGGCCAGGAATTTCACGATGCTTGTGCCACGCCGTCCGAACCGCGTCCCGCGTGAAAAGCATGCGCTGGTCAATCAGGTCAACGGTAAACGGCTGTGGCTGGAACGCTTTGACTCGCGGGTCGATGATGAGCAGATGCGCAACCAGCCGCTCGTTGTTGAGCTCGACTTTGATGTGCCCGCCAGCTTTTTCGCTGAACAAGCTGTTGCGCGGCTTGCCGTATGTCGGTGCGGTTTCGCGAACGCCGCTGTTGGCGGAATTCAGACGGCCGCGGCGGCCGTAGGTGTAGGCGACGCGACTCATCGTGCGCCTCCTGCCGTCAGATGCCGCCTGGTCCAAGAAATGCGAGGGGTGGTGATGGGCGCAGCCATGCCAACCAGTCGGGCCCGGTTTGGTGATGTGGCGAGGTGATGTCGGTCGTACACGATGCAGTTCAACGAGTGAGTACCTGCAGTGCTAACGACACGATTTTTGGGAAATTTATTGGCCAAATGGCCGGCGCGACAGACGTTACACGAGCAAAGTCTTGCCCTGTCTACGATGTCTAGCGTGAAAATATTTTTCGCGTTACAGGCTTGTGCGACGAACGTTACAGGCCCGTAACGCCGACGTGACAAGCCTGTAGTAGAAACGTTACAGACCCAATATTTACTTGTGTAAAAACAATGTGTTGGGTGGTGTGAGGCTGGGTGACATATGCACGCTGAGCGTGCCTTTCGGCTCGTTTGAAAGGGGAAAGCCGCCGTCAGACGCGACGACACATGAGCGGTGTTCTGGTTCAGGATGCCCGCCCCATGCACACCCAATATGGTGAAGAATACGCAAGCATTTTTCTTCACCGCCCGCAGGACCGGGCCCCGCTGCACAGCATCGAAAGTGACCTGCCTCATCGCCCGCTCCGACGTTTCGTACCCTCTCATAAATAGGGGCATGACCGCATGGGCGGGTCGGCATTACGTTCGCAGGCGCATTCTCAAAACTGCTCGTCGGCATTGCACCGACGCGTGTTTACCGTAGCAAATCGTAGATTTTTTTCAAGTTTGACGGTTAACGTGGAGGTACTTCTCTTTTGTGCTCGCCTGTCGTTTTGCGGTTCGAGTCGTTCTTCGCTGCGCCATAGGTAAAATCAGTCTGACCCGACTCATTGCACTTTATGCAATGGGCGATATACGAATACTTGCCGCACCTACGGACACCAATGAACCATCAGGCGCTGTCATCTTTTATCTGGTCGGTTGCCGACCTGCTTCGTGGCGACTACAAACAGTCTGAGTACGGCAAGGTCATCCTGCCGTTCACCATCTTGCGCCGTCTCGACTGCGTGCTTGAGGCGACGAAGCCGACGGTGCTGTCCGAGGTGGCGTCCATAGGCAAGACCGGCCTGAATCCCGACCCGTTCCTGCGCCGTATCACGGGTCAGTCGGTGTACAACACGTCGCCACTCGACCTGGTGAAGCTGCTCGGCGACCAGGACAACATCCGCAAGAATCTGTACGACTATGTCGCGGCGTTTTCGCCGGAGGTCCGGGACATTTTCGAGCGCTTCGATTTCCACACGCAGATTGAGCGGCTGGCCAAGTCGGACCTGCTGTATCTCGTGACCGAGAAATTCGCGAACATCGACCTGCATCCTGAAGTGGTCGACAACGCGCAGATGGGGCTGGTCTTCGAAGAACTTATTCGCAAATTCGCGGAAATCTCGAACGAAACCGCCGGGGAACACTTCACGCCGCGTGAAGTCATCCGCCTTATGGTCAATCTGCTCTTCATTGAAGATGACGATGTGCTACAGAGCGGGAATGCGGTGGTACGGACTATCTATGACCCGACCGCCGGCACCGGCGGCATGCTGTCCGTCGCGGGCGAATTCCTGCTGGAGCACAACCCGGCGTCGCGCCTGAACATGTTCGGCCAGGAGCTGAATGACGAGTCCTACGCCATCTGCAAGGCGGACATGCTCATCAAGGGGCAGGACATTGGCAACATCGTGGCGGGCAATACGCTGTCCGACGATGGTCATGGCGGCCGCAAGTTCGATTACATGCTGTCGAACCCGCCGTTCGGTGTCGAGTGGAAGAAAGTCGAGAAGGCCGTACGCAAGGAGCATGAGGACAAGGGTTTCGACGGGCGCTTTGGTCCCGGCCTGCCACGTGTGTCGGATGGCTCGATGTTGTTCTTGTTGCACCTTATCTCGAAAATGCGGCTGGCTGCGGATGGCGGCGCCCGCTTCGGCATTGTGTTGAACGGTTCGCCGCTGTTCACCGGTGGTGCGGGTTCCGGCGAGAGTGAAATCCGGCGCTATGTGCTGGAGAACGACCTGGTTGAAGCCATCGTTGGTCTACCGACCGACATGTTCTACAACACGGGCATCGCCACCTACGTCTGGATTCTCTCGAACCGGAAACCGGCGCATCGCAAGGGTCAGGTGCAGCTCATCGATGCCAGCAGCTTCTGGCAGAAGATGCGCAAGTCGCTCGGCAGCAAGCGCAAGGAGATGTCCGACGACCAGATTGCCGACGTGACAAAACTGTTCGGTGAATTCGTCGAGGCTCAACTGGCGACCGTGTTCAATGCCCAGGGCAAGGAGATTGGTCTGCATATCGTGCGCGCCGGTGAGCGTGCTCCTGAGGCACAAGCCGGCCAGACTGTGAAGCTTGCGCCGATTTCTCGCATCTTTAAAAACGAGGATTTTGGATACACGACCATCACGGTCGAACGGCCATTGCGCGATGAACATGGCGAAATCGTGCTGGGTGTGAAGGGTAAGCAGAAGGGCAAGCCGCAGGCTGACAGTGCGCTGCGCGACACCGAGAACGTACCGCTCTCCGACGACATCAAGGCTTACTTCGAGCGCGAGGTACTACCGCATGCATCCGATGCATGGATTGACGAAGAAAAGAGCAAGGTCGGCTACGAGATTCCGTTCAACCGGAATTTCTATGTGTTCGAGCCGCCACGTGACTTGCATACCATCGATGAAGAGCTAAAGACGGTTTCCGCCAACATCATGAAGATGCTTGAGGAGTTGGCGGAATGAGCTTGCCTCAATACACGCGTTACAAAGACAGTGGTGTCCAGTGGCTCGGCAACCTACCAACGCACTGGAAGGTGTGGCCGTTTAAACAGCTTGTGGACATTCAAAATGGGGCGGACCACAAATCTATTGAACAGTCGGAGGGTTTCCCTGTCATTGGGTCCGGAGGACCATTTTCATTTGCATCAGACTATCTGTACGACGGCGAAGCTGTACTGCTGGGTCGTAAGGGTACGATTGACAAGCCGCTCTACGTGACCGGGAAATTTTGGACGGTCGATACGATGTACTGGTCGAAAATCCGGCCAGGTATCTGCGGAAAATTTGCGTACTACACGGCGCTCACCATTCCCTTCGACTACTACTCGACGAATACCGCTCTTCCGAGCATGACAAAAAGTGCATTGAATGCACATTTGATTGCATACCCGCCATCAGAAGAACAAGCAGCTATCGCCGCTTTCCTTGACCACGAAACCGACCAAATCGACGTGCTGATTGCCGAGCAGGAAAAGCTCCTCAGTCTGCTGGCAGAAAAACGTCAGGCGACCATCTCGCATGCTGTCACACGTGGACTCAATCCGGATGTGCCGATGAAGAGTTCGGAGGTGGAGTGGTTGGGAGACGTGCCGGCGCATTGGGAAATTCGACGTCTCAAATCGCTAAGTCACTTGGTAACCAGCGGGCCTCGTGGATGGTCGGAGCGAATTTCCGAAACCGGAAGTATCTTCGTTCAGAGTGGCGATTTGAACGATTCACTAGGTATCGAATTTACGTCGGCCAAGAGGGTCCTTGCGGAAGATGATGCTGAGTCAGCTCGAGCAAAATTGCTCGATGGAGACATCGTCGTATGCATTACTGGGGCAAAGACTGGCAACGTTGCCGTATGTTCTTCTGTTCCAGAGGATTCGTACATCAATCAACATTTGTGTCTTGTCCGTCCGCTGCGCAACATTCTTCCATTGTTTCTCGGGGCGGCACTGAAGAGCACGGTTGGGCAAACTCAGCTTCTTCTTTTTCAATACGGGCTCAAGCAGGGTCTAAGTCTCGACAACGTCAAAGAAGTCCTGGTTGCGCTGCCTCCACTATTGGAGCAAGAGGCCATTTTGAGCTTTCTTTCTGTAGAGACAAAAAAGTTACGCCTGCTCAGCGAAGCCGCCGAGCAGGCCATAATTTTATTGAAAGAGCGCCGCAGCGCCCTGATTTCCGCCGCCGTTACCGGCAAAATCGATGTCCGCGAGCACCATGCAGTACAAGCAGTTGCAGCCTGACTGAAGAGACCTGTCACCGCGACAGCGGCAGGTCTTTCTTCATCCAGCTACAGGTAGGTAAGAACGAGGCAGACCGGGATACAGCATGAGCAACCTGCACCAGGAACACCATTTCGAAACTGCAATCTGTGAGCACCTGGGTGCAAACGGCTGGCTTTATGCGGACGGCGATGCAGCGCAATACGACCGCGCCAGCGCCCTCTATCTGCCCGACCTGCTGGCATGGATTGAAGCAACTCAGCCCAGCGCATGGCAAGCTCTAACCAAGACGCACGGCAATGCACTCGCCACGGTGCTGGCCGAACGTATCCGCAAGAACATGAACGAGCGCGGCACGCTCAACGTCCTGCGTCGCGGTGTCGAAATGCTCGGCCTGAAACAGCCGCTCTCCCTCATCCAGTTCAAACCCGCGCTTGGCCTCAATTCCGAGCTGGAAAAACTCTATGCCGCGAACCGCCTGCGCGTTGTCCGGCAGGTACGCCACTCGTTGAACAATGGTCACGACGCCGTTGACCTGGTCCTGTTCGCCAATGGCATCCCGGTTGCGACGGCCGAGCTGAAATCGGATTTCACGCAGAGCGTCCACGATGCGGTAGCCCAATACCGCTTCGACCGAAATCCTCATCCCAAGGGTGGTCACGCGGAGCCATTGCTTGGCTTCCTCGGTGGCGCACTGGTTCATTTCGCGGTCAGCCAAAGCGAAGTGCAGATGACGACCCGGCTGGCCGGTACCGATACCTACTTCCTGCCGTTCAACCGCGGCAATGACGGCGCCGCAGGTAACGCACCGAATCCGGACGGTTTCGCCACCTCGTATCTGTGGGAAGAAGTCTGGGCCCGCGACAGCTGGCTCGAAATCCTTGGCCGCTATCTCATCGTCAAGCGCGACGACAAGAAACAGCCGAAAAGCGTTATCTTCCCGCGCTACCACCAGCTTGATGCCACCCGGAAGCTGGTCGCTGACGTGTTGCAGAACGGTGCCGGCCAGCGCTACCTGATTCAGCATTCGGCCGGCTCGGGCAAGACGAACTCCATCGCATGGACAGCGCACTTCCTGGCCGACCTCCACGACGCTGAGCACACGAAGTTGTTTGACAGCATCCTGGTCGTGTCCGACCGGAACGTGCTTGATGCCCAGCTGCAGGAAGCGATTTTCGACTTCGAGCGCACCACGGGCGTCGTCGAGACCATCACGAACGAGAGCGGCAGCAAGAGCGCCCAGCTCTCTCAGGCGCTGCAGAACGGCAAGAAAATCATCGTCTGTACCATCCAGACCTTCCCGTTCGCCCTGCAGGCGGTTCAGTCCCTGGCTGCCACGGAGGGCAAGCGGTTCGCGGTTATCGCGGACGAAGCACACAGCTCCCAGACCGGCGAGGCTGCGGCCAAGCTCAAGCAGCTCCTGTCGGCGGAAGAGTGGGCCGAGCTGCAGGACGGCGGCGAGGTGGATACCGAAGCCCTGCTCGCCTCCCAGATGGGTGGTCGCACTGGCAATGCGGGTCTGACCTATGTCGCCTTTACCGCTACCCCGAAGCAGAAGACCCTGGAACTGTTCGGTCGCACGGGACCCGATGGCCTGCCTGAGCCGTTCCACGTGTACAGCATGCGCCAGGCCATCGAGGAAGGCTTCATCCTCGATGTGCTGAAGAATTACACGACCTACAAGCTCGCATTCAAGCTGGCCAACAATGGCCAGGAATACGACGAGAAAGCCGTCGAACGCAGTGAGGCCATGAAAGGCATCATGCAGTGGGTTCGACTCCATCCGTACAACATCACCCAGAAAGTCCGGATTGTTGTCGAACACTACCGCGAGAACGTCCAGCCCCTGCTGAACGGCAAGGCGAAAGCGATGGTTGTGGTCGCCAGCCGCAAGGAAGCCGTGCGGTGGCAGAGGGCTATCCGTGCCTATATCCAGCAGCAGAACTATCCGCTCGGCGTGCTGGTCGCCTTCTCTGGCGAAATCGACGACCCGGAAAGCTATCCGTCGCCGGTCACCGAAACTAGCAAGGACCTGAACCCGGGGCTGAACGGCCGTGACATCCGCGAGGTATTCGCGAAACCGGAATATCACCTGCTGCTCGTTGCGAACAAATTCCAGACCGGCTTTGACCAGCCGTTGTTATGCGGCATGTACGTCGACAAGATGCTCGGCGGAATCCAGGCGGTCCAGACGCTGTCGCGCCTGAACCGTGCCCATCCTGGAAAGGACACGACGTATATCCTCGATTTTATGAACGATGCCGAGGAGGTCCTGAAGGCATTCAAGACCTACTACGAGACGGCGACCCTCGAAGCGAAGACCGACCCGAACCAGGTCTATGACCTGCGTGCCAAGCTGGATGCAAGCGGTCACTACGACGAATTTGAGGTCGACCGGGTCGCGAAGGTCGAGATGGACCCGAAGGGCACGCAACAGCAGCTCAGCGCGGCAATTTCTCCTGTCGCGCAGCGGCTGCTCACTCAATACAAGGTAGCCCAGCAGGCTCGCACGTCAGCGATTGCCCAGAAAAACGCCGATGCCGAGCAGGCGGCGAAAGACACGCTCGATGCCCTGGTGCTATTCAAGGGCGACATGGGTGCGTTCGTTCGCCTGTACGCGTTCCTGTCGCAAATCTTCGACTACGGCAACACCGACATCGAGAAGCGCTTCCTGTTCTACAAGCGGCTAATTCCGCTGCTGGAGTTCGGGCGCGAGCGGGATACGGTTGACCTGTCGAAGGTGGTGCTCACGCACCATAACCTGCGCAATACGGGGCAGCGCGCGCTCGACCTGAAGCAGGGCGATGTGCCGAAGCTGCCGGCAATGGATGAGGTCGGCACCGGTGCCGTGCAGGACAAGGAAAAGGCCCTGCTCGATGAAATCATCCAGAAGGTCAATGGCCTGTTTGACGGCGAGCTGACGGATGACGACCAGCTCGTCTATGTGAACGGTGTCATCAAGGGCAAGCTACTGGAGAACGAGATGCTCGCCCAGCAGGCGGCCAGCAATAGCAAGGAACAGTTCTCAAATTCGCCGGACCTGGTAAAGGCCATCACGGACGCCATCATCGATGCGTTTGATGCGCATACCAAGATGAGCACGCAGGCGCTCGGGTCACAGCGGGTTCAGGATGGCATCAAGGATGTGCTGCTCGGGCCAGCGCAGTTGTATGAGGCGCTGCGTGAACGACATGTCGGTCAACGTGGTGCCGGATTATAACGATAGGTGTCGCGTCGTCATACTTCCACGAAGTCGGCGCGCCAGCTGTCGAACAGACAGAAGCACTGACTTCGCTGGCAACATCCCAGGCAGCTTGCATGCAATTGCTCCCGCCATAGCCACGCGTCAAATGTATAGAGTCGTCAAGCCATGTCGGGCATTGAATTCAGCTGGACCAAAGCAACGCGCCTGGCGCGCTCGGCGTGCCCAGATACATGTGCAAAATGCCGCTGTTATCCAATTCAATAAACGTTGGCTGCGCGGAATGCCCACCCGTGCTGGCTTGCCACTCAATCACGCCACCTGAGCCATATACAATTAAATTGCCGTCAGACTGAACGCCAAGATAGCAGCTTGAGCCTTTTCCATTCGTATCCGTAGCCCAAACGGCGTTACTCAGTACATCTGCCCCTTTGTAGATAACCAGGTTGCAGTCCGACTGCATAATTAGCGAATATTGTTGATTTGCCGAATAAACCGGCGTCGAATTGGCGGCATAGTTACCAGACAGCGCCGTGCTTGATGCTCCCGTGCCTTTTATCGAAACTGCCTGCGTGCCGGCGGAGGAGCCGGATACCGTCACGGTGCCACTATAGGTCTGCGACGCTGTCTGTGACGTACTCGGTGTAAACGTAATGGTCGAAGGGCAAGACCCGCCGGCTGGAATGCTGCCGCATTGTGTCGCGCTAAAGTTTGCCGTAGCGGAAATAGAAGGCGTGCCCGGAGCATTGCCGGTATTGGAGATAGTAAAAATCGATGTAGTACTCGCGCCCACATCCGCCATTGGCATAGCAACACTATTGGTCGACAAAGCGAATGTCGGCGCAAGGCCGGTGCCTGATAAGGTAACCACCTGGGTACCGTTGGACGTCACAACGTTCACTGTCCCGGACTGAGCACCCATCGCCGTCGGAGTAAACGTCACGCTTGAGGTACAGCTCTGATTGGGCGCGAGCGATGCAGGACACGTACTTGAGACGGAGAACGGGCCCGTGCTCGTCATACTCGTCACGCCCAGCGTGTCGCCACCGATATTGGTCAGTGAGAGGGGCTGCGCCGGCGTTTGCGTGCCGACGAGCTCACTACCGAAGGTCAGCGAGGTTACGGACAGAGTGCCGTTACCCGGCAGCTTGGCGATGAACATCTGGTATGCCTGTTCACCCGCCTTTGTCTTATAGGTGGCCATCACCTGGAAACTCGATGTTCCGGCTGCCGTAGGATTACCGGACAGCTTGCCGCTCGAGCTCAACGACAGGCCGGCGGGCAGAGAACCACCCGCGACGGACCATTGCACGCCGCTCGAGCTGAAGTTCGGGTCGCCAAGCACCTGGAGTACTGAGTTGAAATCGAAGCCGGGATACGCGCGACCAATCACGCCCGTCGGCAGCGAATAACCGCTCAGCGTAACCATCACGTTGCCCGCGCTAGCCTTGTGATTAGGCACTGGCACAACGACGTAGTACTGCGAGGCGAACGACGGCACGGCTGCCGCCAGCAGCGCTGCAGCCAAGCAGTATTTCAGACGGGCGAGTTTGAAACGAAACGGGGATTGACGTGGGGATTCCATAACTAGGCGCTCCAAGGGACCCTGAGTATAGGAATCACGGAGCGCATGATTTGATGGGCGAGCGTGAAGCTCAAGAAAAGGCGCTATGACAGAGGGAGATTTCGATGGAAATTTTCCAGGGACTCGGCGAGAAAACCTAAGTAGCAAAGTCTTGAGAGAGGAGTACGCACGGCGGGCGTGTCGGCCAAGGAAATAATCGACAGAAGCAAATCCATCGACGAAATCTGTTTACAATCAGATACATAAATCGCGGCCTCGAGCGCTTTAAGCGTCACTGGAGAGCAAGACGAATGTCGGACGTCGTTGAAGAAGTTCAATCAGCAACATTTCCGCAGATGAGCATCGATGCATTCGTGCGCTCGATAGCCGTAAATCGAAATCGACCTATCTGTCTGTTGCTGGGAGCCGGGGCATCCATCACTTCTGGCATGCCTTCAGCCCAGAGATGCATCTGGGAGTGGAAGCGCGACATATTCGTTACGAAGAATCCGACACTTCGGGATTCCGTGGAAGAACTGTCGCTTCCAGGAACTCGCCGCCTCATCCAAAGCTGGATTGACCAGCAGACGAACTATCCAGTCGAAGGGAGTCCCGAGGAGTACTCGTTTTATGCTGAAGAGTGCTACCCGACGTCCCTTGACCGGCGCGCATTTTTCCAACGGTTTATCGCTGAAGCCAAGCCCCATATCGGTTACAGGCTCACGGCCTTGCTAGCTGAAACCGGGTGCTTTCGTACTATCTGGACCACGAATTTCGATAGTCTTGTATCGCGTGCTTGCACGGCAGCCAACGTTGTTTGTATCGAAGTCGGGCTAGACACAACGCATCGCGCCTCTCGCCCTCAGAACGATAACGAACTACGGCTCGTTTCAATGCATGGCGATTACCGATACGATTCTCTGAAGAATACCGTCGACGAGCTTCAGAAACAGGACGCAGCTCTCCGCGAGGAATTCCTGCACGAGCTCAAGGACTACGACCTTGTAGTCATCGGCTACAGTGGTCGAGACGAATCGCTGATGCAGGTCTTGGCATCGGCATATGCTGACCAATCAAGCGGTCGGCTTTATTGGTGCGGTTACGGCGCTGAGCCAGGAGCCGAGGTTCGCCAACTTATCAAATCTGTCGATTCTTCACGCGAGTCGGCGTTCTATGTCGATACGGCTGGATTCGATGACGTGATTTCTCGATTGGCTTTACGTCGCCTGTCCGGTGAACAATTGGACCGGGCACAGAAGCTTATCGAGGCGACAACGTCGACCGTTGGACAAAAGATGGCGTTCGCCGTGCCGCCACTGCCACCCAGCGCTTTGGTCAAGGGCAACGCTTATCGTCTCAGTTGCCCCAGCAGCGCTCTCAAACTTGACCTTGCGTTGCCTGAACAGGGTAGTTGGCGAGACTGGCTGGCTGAGCGGATGCCACCTGAACTGGGGCCGGCCGTAGTGTTCAAAAAGGGAGCACTCTGCCTAGCAGACGTGGCTACGACGTCTCGTGTTTTTGCGGAGGCACTTCGTGTCCCTCCAACTCGTGTTGAGATTTCTGACGAAAACATCATCTCTGACACCAGAATAGCGTCGCTGTTCTGCCGAGCGCTGGTGACTTCTGCCGCGAAGGCACTAGAAATCCCAACGGACCATCGGCGACGCATCTGGGAGCCCGTTCACTACCAGACGCGAGACCTGGATGGCATCACGTATCGGATACACCGAGCATTGTCTTTGAACATCCTCGGCGTGGATGGGACTCCCCATGTTGTGCTGATGCCTGAAATCGTCGCCACAACGACAGCTGGTGAAATAGCGTCGTTTGAGCCCCAGAAGGCCCTCCGGGTCGCGATTTATGGATTTCAGCACAACGACAAGTTCGATGGTGACCTTTCGTACTGGACTCGCCGGCTAGCCGAGAAGGAACTGGACGTTGATGGAGGCGGCTCGTTCACCATCTCGAAAATTCCTCTATATGCAGGGCTTTCTCAGAAGGGCAAAGCTCAGCTCCCGCCAAAGCTTGCGAGGCACGCTAAGCAGAGCGGCATCATCGTCCCAGATGCTCCGCTCGTCTTTAGCGCAAAAGTCGGGAAGTCCGAGGTTCGCAATGCAAATCCACTTCACGGGCTGGTCGTAAATCGGCCGTGGGACTATTCGCTCACAGCGTCTGGTCTCTGTCCGTCAACTGAAACAGCAGTTGTCTGCCCAGCTGATTTGTCCGTGAAGTTTGAGCGTTTCCTTAAAGGTTTGCAGGAAGTTGCCAAGCCTGAACAAAGCGAACGAGACTATCTGCACGACTTTCCGGGATTTGCTGCAGCCTTCGGGCTGCCACTCCGAGTGCCGGTGAGAGGTGACGCAACTTGGATAACCGTCGACGACGTTGTTTCAACCAACGCGTTGGCTGGAGCTAAGCAACTTGCACACAAGATATGCGAGGCGCTTGACCATTTGCGCCGGGCCCGGCCGAGCGACACAGTCCTTGTATTTGTTCCTCGGAGATGGGAATCCTTCAAGGTGGTTGACACTCCGCACGAGCGATTCAACTTCCACGACTACATCAAAGCATATGCTGCCCGGCACGGTCAAAGTACTCAGTTCGTTCGAGAGGAAACGGTCTTGAACCCATACGCGTGCCGGGTGCGCTGGTGGCTCTCGCTCGCTTTGTATGTAAAGGCGATGCGCACCCCGTGGCGCCTTGACGCGCTAGACGAGAACACCGCGTTCGTCGGAATTGGCTACAGTCTTGACAGCTATGCTGAACGAGGAAACCACGTTCTTCTAGGGTGCAGTCATCTCTATAGCGCACGCGGAGAAGGACTCCAGTTTCGGCTCGGGCGTATCGATAATCCGGTAATGCGCGGCCGCAATCCGTTCATGTCGGAAGATGATGCTCGACGAACAGGAGACACCATCAGGCAACTGTTCTATGACTCGAAGATGCACCTTCCGACCCGTGTTGTTATCCACAAACGTACGCATTTCACCGAGGAAGAACAGCGCGGACTGGTGCAGGGACTCGACGGGGTCAAGAACATCGAACTAATCGAAATCAATGTAGAGGATTCGCTCCGGTATTTGTCGTCCAAGATGAAGGATGGCAAATTTGAAATCGATACCTTTCCGGTGTACCGCGGAACCACCATCGTTGAGAGCGATGACACTGCGCTGCTATGGGTACATGGCGCTACCCCAAACGCACAAAACAAGTTCTGGCGGTATTACCAAGGCAAGCGTCGAATTCCTGCTCCGCTTCGAATCCGTCGATTCCTTGGGCAGTCCGACGTTATGCAATGTGCCACGGAGATTCTCGGCCTGTCCAAGATGAACTGGAACACGCTCGACTACTATTCGCGGATGCCCGCAACATTAGATTCCGCCGGAAGTATTGCGAAGTTCGGAGCTTATCTGGATGGATTCACATCCGCGCCGTATGACTATCGCTTGCTCATTTGAATGCAGGCGACCTGCCAATGATTGTTGCACAGGCTGAAAGAACAACGGCCACCTCGATGAGGCAGCCGTTTGTCCGATTCAGGCAGCTGGTACGATAAACGCATTGGTCCAAGCTATCGAGAAACGCATAACCATAAATTTCTCACGTTATGCGTCCGTTTTTCTCAGGATATGCGTCCGTCTACACAACACCTCAAACATCAATATTCCCCGCCCTAAGCGCATTACTCTCAATAAACGCCCTGCGCGGCTCCACATCATCGCCCATGAGCGTAGTAAAGATGCCATCCGCCGCAATAGCATCCTCGATCTGCACGCGCAGCAGCCGCCGCACAGCCGGATCCATCGTCGTCTCCCAAAGCTGCGCAGGATTCATCTCACCGAGGCCTTTATAGCGCTGCTTGGAAACATTGCGCTCGGCATCGGCAAGCAGCCACTTCATCGCACTCTTGAAGTCGCTGACCGCCATACTCCGTTCACCACGCTTGATCACCGCACCCACGCCAATCAAACCCTTGAACGTATTCGCGGTATTCACAAGCTGCTGGTAATCCGCAGTCAACTGAAACTCTTCATCGAGAACGGAAATCTTCTGATTCCCATGATGCGTCCGCGCGACGCGCAGCGAGCGCAGCTCCCGCACCGGGTCATACATCGTCGTCACGGTCACTTCAGGCTTCAGCGCATCGTCTCGCAGTTTCGCCTCGAGCGCGCGAGCCGAAACCTCGGCCGCCTGCTCGTTGGAGAGATCGATCGCGACACCATCCATCACCGCTTCGAGCGCGCCAGCGTCATACAGCCGGCTGAGTCGATCAACCACCGCCTGCGCCAGCAAATAAGCGCGAGCCAACTCACCCAGCGCATCCCCGGTAATCGGCGTCGCATTTTCCGAAGGCAGCAGTTCAGAGCCCTGCAACGCGAGCCTGAGAATATGCGCATTCACTTCCGACTCGTCCTTCAGATACCGCTCGTCCTTGCCCGCCTTGATCTTGTACAACGGCGGCTGCGCGATATAGATGTACCCGCGCTCGATCATCTCCGGCATCTGCCGGTAGAAGAACGTCAGCAAGAGCGTCCGGATGTGCGCGCCGTCCACGTCAGCATCGGTCATGATGATGATGCGGTGATAACGCAGCTTGTCGAGGTTGTAGTCTTCCTTGCCGATGCCGCAACCCAGTGCGGTAATCAGCGTGACGATCTGTTCCGAAGAAAGCAGCTTGTCATAGCGCGCTTTCTCCACATTGAGCACCTTGCCGCGCAGCGGCAGGATCGCCTGAAACTTGCGGTCGCGCCCCTGCTTCGCCGAGCCGCCCGCCGAGTCACCCTCGACGATATAAATCTCCGACTTCGCCGGATCTTTCTCCTGGCAATCCGCCAGCTTGCCGGGCAAGCCGACGCCGTCGAGCACGCCCTTGCGACGCGTCATCTCGCGCGCCTTGCGCGCCGCATCGCGGGCCCGTGCCGCATCGACGATCTTGCCGCAAATGATCTTCGCGTCGTTCGGCGTTTCCAGCAGGAATTCCTCGAGCGCCTTCGCAACCACGTCCTCCACCGGCGCGCGCACTTCCGACGACACCAGCTTGTCCTTGGTCTGCGCGCTGAACTTCGGCTCGGGCACCTTCACCGACAGCACGCACGAAAGCCCTTCGCGCATGTCGTCACCGGACGTTTCGACCTTCGCTTTCTTCGCGACCTCGTGATCGGCGATGTACTTGTTCAACACGCGCGTCATCGCCGCGCGCAACCCGGTCAGGTGCGTGCCGCCGTCACGCTGCGGAATGTTGTTGGTGAAGCACAGCACGTTTTCGTTGTAGCTGTCGTTCCACTGCATCGCCACTTCCACGCCCACGCCGTCCTTCTCGCCGCTCACGTGGAAAATGGTCGGGTGCAGCACGCTCTTGGTCTTGTTGATGTACTCGACAAAACCCTTCACGCCGCCGACGAACGCGAAATCGTCTTCCTTGCCCGAACGCTGGTCGGTCAGGCGAATCCGCACGCCGTTATTCAGGAACGACAATTCGCGAATGCGCTTGGCCAGAATGTCGTAGTGATACTCGACATTGCCGAAGATCGTCTCGTCGGCCATGAAGTGCACTTCGGTGCCGCGGTTCTCGGTATCGCCAATCACCGGAATCGGCGACACGGCCACCCCGTCGATCTCTTCGATCACGCGGTTCTGCGGCACGCCGCGGTGGAACTCCATGAAGTGCTTCTTGCCGTCGCGGCGCACGGTGAGGCGCAGCCACGCCGAGAGAGCGTTCACGCACGACACGCCCACGCCGTGCAGGCCGCCCGACACCTTGTAGCTGTTCTGGTCGAACTTGCCGCCGGCGTGCAGCTCGGTCATCACGATTTCGGCGGCGCTGCGCTTCGGATCATGCTTGTCGTCCATCTTCAGGCCGGTCGGCACGCCGCGGCCGTTGTCGGTGATCGAAATGGAGTTGTCCGCGTGAATGATCACCTGGATGTCGTTGCAATGCCCGGCGAGTGCTTCGTCGATCGAGTTGTCGAGCACTTCGAACACGAGGTGGTGCAAACCGGTGCCATCCGATGTATCCCCGATGTACATTCCCGGCCGCTTGCGCACGGCCTCCAGACCTTCGAGGATCTGGATGGACGAGGCGCCGTAGCTGTTGTCGGGCTGCGTATTGTTCGTTTCAGTCATGGATTTTTTCCGGTTCTGCGTTACTGCAAAGGTTGCTGCTCTGGACTTTTCAAAACGCCATAAAAACGCCAAAGGGGCGCTGCGCCCCTTGGTGTTCTTCTTGATGTTGGCCGCGTCAGATGCGCATCGGCATCACCACGTATTTGAATTCCTCGTTTTCGGGAATCGTGATCAACGCGCTGGAGCTGGCGTCGCCCAGGCTCACCTGCAGCATGTCGACCTTCAGATTCGCAAGCACGTCGAGCAGGTACGTGACGTTGAACCCGATATCGACGCTATCGCCGTCGTATGCGATTTCCAGTTCTTCCTGTGCCTCTTCCTGATCGGCGTTGGTCGACATGATCTTCAACTGGCCCGGCTCGACGATGCAGCGCACGCCCTTGAATTTGTCCGACGTCAGAATCGCCGCGCGTTGCAGCGAGCGCTGCAGTTCCTCGCGGCCAATCTGGAACTTGTTCTTGTGCGACTTCGGAATCACGCGCTGGAAGTCGGGGAACTTGCCTTCCACGAGCTTCGACACGAGTTCGACCTGGCCGAACGTGAACTTGACCTGCGTTTGCGCGATGTCGATCTTCAGCGTGTCGTCGATATCTTCGAGCAGGCGCTGCAGTTCGAGAATCGTCTTGCGCGGAATGATCACTTCCTGGCGCGCGAACGAGCCTTCGATCTTCATCGACGAAAACGCGAGACGGTGGCCGTCCGTTGCGACTGCCATCAGCTGGTCGCCGTCCACCACGAGCAGCATGCCGTTCAGGTAGTAGCGGATGTCCTGCTGGGCCATCGAGAAATGGACCATGCCGAGCAGCTGGCGGAACGTCTTCTGCGGAACCACGAGGCTCGCGCCGTAGTCTTTAGCCTGAGCGACGGTCGGGAATTCGTCTGCGGCGAGCGTTTGCAGCGCAAAGCGGCTCTTGCCGGATTGCACGGTCAGACGCTTGTCGTTCAGCGTGAGCGTGACCTGGCCGTCGGGCATTGCACGCAGAATGTCGAGGAGCTTGCGCGCTGCCACCGTGGTCGCGACCGAATCGCCGCCTACGCCGAAATCGGCGCGCGTGGTGATCTGCAATTCGAGGTCGGTCGACAGGAACGACACATCCGGGCCGTTCTTGGTGATCAGCAAATTGGCGAGGATCGGCAACGTATGGCGGCGTTCGACGATGCCGCTCACGGTTTGCAGCGGCCTGAGGAGGTTATCGCGTTCGGTCTTGACCAGTTGCATAAGGTTCCTTCGTTGATATGACGACCTGTACGCCTTGCGGGACAAGCGTCTCCAGCGTACAGCCGCAGCTCCCCGCCGGCGCCACGAAAAGCGCCCGTCACGGCGTGAAATCCGCCCGCGGCCGCCGGGCGGTTAAACCTGTATTGTGCCTGAAAACGGAACCGCCTCACTAAAATGGGGGCGAGTTCGGGAATAAACAGGTCGATTTTGCGGAGCGGATTCCGGATGGCTGGCGATTCGTTGCGCAGCGGCTCTACGCGGCCGCTGCGCCGCCGGCGCGTCTAGCCCTTCAGCGTCTGCTCCAGCACGTGCAGCTCGTGGTTCAACTGCGCGTCCTTGCTGCGTTCGTCGGCGATCTTGCGCACCGCGTGCAGCACCGTGGTGTGGTCGCGCCCGCCGAACAGCTCGCCGATTTCCGGCAGGCTCTTCTGTGTCAGCTCCTTGGCCAGATACATCGCGATCTGCCGCGGCCGCGCGATGTTCGCCGGACGCTTCTTCGAATACATGTCCGCGACCTTGATGCTGTAGAAGTCGGCGACCGTTTTCTGGATGTTTTCCACCGAGATCTGCCGGTTCTGCACCGTCAGCAGGTCTTTCAGCGCTTCCTTGGTCAGCTCGATCGTGATTTCGCGGCCGTGGAATTTCGAATACGCGAGGATCTTGCGCAGCGCGCCTTCGAGTTCGCGCACGTTCGAGCGCAGATGCTTCGCGACGAAGAACGCGACGTCCTCGTTAAGGCTCACGAACTCCGATTGCGCCTTGCGCATCAGAATCGCGACGCGCATTTCCAGCTCGGGCGGCTCGATCGCGACGGTGAGACCGGAGTCGAAGCGCGAGATCAGGCGGTCGTCGATGCCCGAAATCTCTTTCGGATACGTGTCGCTCGTGATGATCACCTGCGCCTTGTTCGCGACGAGCGCCTCGAACGCGTAGAAGAACTCCTCCTGCGTACGCGACTTGCCCGAAAAGAACTGGATATCGTCGATCAGCAGCAGGTCGAGCGAATGGTAGTAGCGCTTGAAGTCGTCGAACGCCTTGCGCTGGTACGCCTTCACGACGTCGGACACGTACTGTTCCGCGTGGATGTAGCGGATCCGCGCGCCGGGCTTGTCCATCAGCAACTGGTTGCCGATCGCGTGAATCAGGTGGGTTTTGCCGAGACCCACGCCGCCATACAGGAACAGCGGGTTATACGAAATGCCCGGATTGTCGGCGACCTGAATCGCCGCGGCGCGCGCGAGCTGGTTGGCCTTACCGGTCACGAAGTTGTCGAAGGTCAGGACCGGATTCAGCTTCGAGCGCTCGTACATCGAGTCGTTCTCGCCGTTGCCGCCCGCTCCCGCGCCCTGGCCCGGACGCCACGTACGGCGTGCGGCCGCGGCTTCATGTGCATCGAGGCTCGGCAGATCGAGGTCGGCGGCGTCTTCGGCCGCGTTGCGCGAGTTCGCGTTTTGCGCTGCGGCAACGGCCGCCGCGGCGGAATTGCCGCGCGCCATCTGCGCGGCCTGCACGGCGCCGACGGCCGCGTCCACCGCGGCGACGCCGCCTGCATTGCCGCCCTGCGGCGCGGCCGCGCGCACCGGCGCCGGCGACGCAGCCGCCGGGCCGCGCATGCCAGCTTTCGGGTCCAGCACGAATTGCACATCGACCGGCGCGTGCCAGAAATCGCGGGCCATATCCGCGATGCGGCCGGAGAACTGGCTCTTGACCCAGTCGAGCTTGAAGCGGTTCGGCGCGGCGATGGAAAGCGTGTTCGCAGCGGCGTCGAAGGCGACCGGGGCCAACGGTTTGATCCACGTCACGTACTGCTGGGGCGTAAGCTCTCGCTCCAGCAATGCGGAACAGTGTTGCCAGAATTCGTTCATCGAGTTGCTGTCGTTATGGTGTGCACGGCGGTCGCCGCTGCCCCTGTCGCGCGCGCGCAACAAGGCCCTGAGCAGCCAGGCGTAACAGCCCCAGGCGCTTGTGCCACAAGGGTTTGCGGGGCAAGCGAGCCGGGGCGGCGTGCAGCATTTTTGGGAAGTAAGGCGAGATTCTAACGCCAAAACGGAGCCGCAAGGGAGTTATCCACAGGGACGGATCATTTGGCCGACTGGGCGGTTACTGCGCCTGAATGAGGCTAAACTATTGACGGTCAACGGAAAAGCGGTTTAAATAGCGGGTTCCGCGAAAACCAATTCCAGTAAACCACCGGCCATTGCGCTTTCAGCGATGATCGCGCGGTTTTTTTCGATCAAGTGAGAGCAACATGAAACGTACTTACCAACCTTCCGTTACCCGTCGCAAGCGCACCCACGGCTTTCGCGTTCGCATGAAGACTGCTGGCGGCCGCAAGGTCATCAACGCACGTCGCGCGAAGGGCCGCAAGCGCCTCGCCATCTAAGGCGAGCGGATTGCGCGCTGTGACCGAAACCCGCAGCGAAGCGGGAGCGGCCGGGGCGCAGCAACAGGGCTCGGTTCCGTTGCGAGCGCACGCCGCCTTCCCCAAAGCCGCAAGGCTGCTAAAAACGGATGAATTTTCATCCGTTTTTCGTTTGCGGCCGTGGCGCCGTACCGCACACTTCGTCGTGTACGGCCGGCCCACCGGCAACGAAGCGCGTCTCGGCCTCGTGATCGGCAAGAAGTATGCGCCGCGCGCGGCTACGCGTAATCTGGTACGCCGGATCGCGCGTGAAGCCTTCCGGCTGCGTCGCGCGGAATTCGGCGGTTGGGATGTGCTGCTGCGTCTGCATACGCGTTTCGACAAGAAGGCTTTGCCGAGCGCATCGTCGCCACCGTTGAAGGCGTTGTGCCGCAGCGAAATCGACGCGTTGCTCGACAAGGCAGCGCGCGAAATTACCCGTCGCCAGGCGC
Source organism: Paraburkholderia susongensis (assembly GCF_900177725.1). Lineage (GTDB taxonomy): Bacteria > Pseudomonadota > Gammaproteobacteria > Burkholderiales > Burkholderiaceae > Paraburkholderia > Paraburkholderia susongensis. Next base: position 496,863 of record NZ_FXAT01000003.1, read on the forward strand.
CGCCCGCGGAGGCGCCAGGGACGGAATGACGCAGTGAACACCCGCCCCACGGCCGCTGCAACCGGCGTTGCACCGGCAGCTTCGCGGCGCGGGCGTCGCCGGATACTCCACGTTGCGCGGCGCCGTTCGGCCGCACCTGCCATGCAAACGGTACTCATCGCTTTATTGCGTTTTTACAAGCTTGCCGTGAGCCCCATGCTCGGCAACCGGTGCCGTTTTTACCCTTCCTGCTCTGATTACGCGCGCGAGGCAATCCAGTATCATGGCGCCGCGCGCGGGACTTATCTCGCCGTGAGGCGTGTTTGCCGCTGTCACCCGTTTTCCGCGGGCGGCATCGATCTCGTCCCGCCACCCACTTCTGAAAAGCGCTGACGCGCCGTTCCATCGACACTGAGACAACGCATGGATATCAAACGCACCGTCCTATGGGTCATCTTTTTCATGTCAGCTGTCATGCTGTTCGACAACTGGCAACGCGACCACGGACGCCCGTCGATGTTCTTCCCGAGCCCGACGGCGACAAAAACCGCCGAAGGCGCCGCTCCGGGAACCACGACGCCGGGAACCAATCCGGCCGATTTGCCGGCCACCAACGCAGCCACACCGGGCAACGCGCCGGCGGCAGCCCAGTCGCAACTCGTGAAGTTCAGCACCGACGTCTATAGCGGCGAGATCGACACGCGCGGCGGCACGCTGTCGCGCCTCTCGCTCGTCAAGCAGGGCGACAGCAAGGAGCCGGACCTCGTCATCACGCTGTTCGACCGCACGAACAATCACACGTACCTCGCGCGTACGGGGCTGCTCGGCGGCGACTTCCCGAATCACAACGACGTCTTCACGCTGATGCCGAACCAGCCGACCCACCTGGCTGACGGTCAGAACTCGTTCCAGATGAGCTTCGAGTCGCCGGAAAAGGGCGGATTGAGGGTCATCAAGACGTATACGTTCACGCGTGACAGCTATGTGATCGGCGTCGAGACGAAGATCCAGAACGTCGGCACGACGGCCGTGACGCCGCAGATCTACATGGAACTCGTGCGTGACGACCAGCCGGTGGAAACGCCGCGCTTCTCGCACACGTTCATCGGACCGGCGGTCTACACCGACGAGCATCACTTCCAGAAGATGACGTTCAGCGATCTCGACAAGAACAAGCAGGATTACGCGCATTCGGCCGACAACGGCTGGGTTGCGATGGTCCAGCACTACTTCGCGTCGGCCTGGATTCCGCAGCAGGGCACGAAGCGCGAGTTCTACGCCGAGAAGATCGATCCGTCGCTGTATCGCGTCGGCATGAAGGAAGCGCTGCCGACCATCGCGCCGGGCCAGACGGTCAGCGTGTCCGCACGCCTCTTCGCCGGTCCGGAAGAAGAGAAGATGCTCGCAGGCATCGCGCCGGGCCTCGATCTGGTGAAGGACTACGGCTGGGTCACGATCATCGCGAAGCCGCTTTTCTGGCTGCTCTCGAAGATTCATAGCTATGTCGGCAACTGGGGCTGGTCGATCGTGCTGCTCACGGTGCTGATCAAGGCGGTGTTCTTCCCGCTGTCGGCCGCGAGCTACAAGTCGATGGCGCGCATGAAGGCGATCACGCCGCGCATGCAGGCGCTGCGCGAGCGCTTCAAGGGCGATCCGCAGAAGATGAACGCCGCGCTCATGGAGTTGTACAAGACCGAGAAGGTCAATCCGTTCGGCGGCTGTCTGCCGGTCGTGATCCAGATTCCGGTGTTCATCTCGCTGTACTGGGTGCTGCTGTCGTCGGTGGAAATGCGCGGCGCACCGTGGATTTTGTGGATTCACGACCTCTCGCAGCAGGACCCGTACTTCATCCTGCCGGTCCTGATGGCCGTGTCGATGTTCCTGCAAACCAGGCTGAACCCGACGCCGCCGGACCCGGTTCAGGCCAAGATGATGATGTTCATGCCGATCGCGTTCTCGGTCATGTTCTTCTTCTTCCCGGCGGGTCTCGTGCTGTACTACGTCGTGAACAACGTGCTGTCGATCGCGCAGCAGTACTACATCACGCGCATGATGGGCAAGTCGAAGGTGAAGCCCGCCTGATGCCTTGTCTGTGGCGGGCAGCGATGCCCGTCACCGTTACGCGGAAACGGAAAAGCCGCCCGGTGCAAACCGGGCGGCTTTTTCATTGGTTCATCGACATGCACGGGCATTTGAAAAAACGTTGCCGACGGCCGTGCGCCTATTCTTCCTCCGTATCCTCGCCGTAAAAGCGGACGATCATTTCCTCGACCAGGTTCCGGTCTTTCGGCGTCAGCGACGCGATCTTCGAGGCGAGTTCGATCGTCTCCGGCGTAGGCGGATACTTTTCGCCGCGCGCCATCGGTCTTGCATTCGTGCCGGGCGGCGGACCGTAGTGGAGCCAATGCTCCTTGACGTTCAGCCATTCGGCGAGCGTGCGTAACTTGTCCGGCTTCGGAATCGTCGTGCCTGCGAGCCATTTGTGCGCGGTCTGCGGCGTAACGGGCCGCTCGCCGTGATAGCGCAGATTGAATTGCTCGGCGAGTTTGGTCCCACCGCGGATTTTCAGCGGCTCGAGTAGATCCCTCAGCCTCCTGGCGAAGGCGGCTTTTTCTTTATCGGTTGGCATGAGCCGGATTGTGCAATTCAGCATCAAACCAGTTGACAACCGAATAAGCTTTCATATCTCCTATTTGAGATAATTTTAGCTTGTCGGGTGCGCCGGACAAAGCATTCCACGAAATTGGATTTTTTCTATCTTTTTATTGCCCAGCTTGCCTTTGCGAGTGACATCAATCTTAGCCTTTTGAGATTATTCTCAAGTGACGCAGTAGAAGTCGTAGCCTATCTAAGATAAATCCTAATTTTGGGGATCAAGCCGGAGCGGCGCCGCCCACAGCGCAACGCGGCTATCCAATGTACGCGCGTTACAATGCTTCGCGCCGTGCCACCCCACGCCGATTCGCCCTCCTCTTCTGTTTTTCGCCGCCTCTTCCATGCTCACGACCGACTCCGATCCCATCGTCGCCATTGCTACCGCGCCCGGCCGGGGAGGCATCGGCGTCGTTCGGATTTCGTTTGGCCGCGCGGGCGAGACGGCCGCCCAGCCGCTCATGCAGGCGCTCACCGGGCAGACACTCGCGCCGCGCCACGCGAGCTACGTGCCGTTTCTCGACGCGAGCGGCAATCCGCTCGACCGCGGCATCGCGCTGTACTTTCCGGCGCCGCACTCGTACACCGGCGAACACGTGCTCGAACTGCAGGGCCACGGCGGCCCGGTCGTACTGCAACTCGTGCTGCAGCGTTGCATCGACGCTGGTCGCGCGTTCGGCCTGCGGCTCGCCGAGCCGGGCGAGTTCACGCGCCGCGCTTTTCTGAACGACAAGCTCGATCTCGCACAAGCCGAGGCGGTCGCGGATCTGATCGAGGCCAGCACCGAGGCTGCCGCGCGTTCGGCGGGCCGCTCGCTCGACGGCGCGTTTTCGCGCGACATCCACGCACTCGTCGAAGACGTGATTACGCTGCGGATGCTCGTCGAAGCGACGCTGGACTTTCCGGAAGAGGAAATCGATTTTCTCGAAGCCGCCGACGCGCGCGGCAAACTCGAGCGCATTCGCGAGCGTCTCGCGCACGTGCTGAGCGAAGCGCGCCAGGGCGCGTTGCTGCGCGAAGGCTTGTCGGTCGTGCTCGCGGGGCAGCCGAACGTCGGCAAGTCGTCGCTGCTGAACGCGCTGGCCGGTGCGGAGCTGGCGATCGTCACGCCGATCGCCGGCACGACGCGCGACAAGGTCGCCCAGACCATTCAGATCGAAGGCATCCCACTGCACGTGATCGACACGGCCGGCCTGCGCGAAACCGAGGATGAAGTGGAAAAGATCGGCATCGAGCGCACGTGGGGCGAGATCGAGCGCGCCGACGTGGTGCTGCATCTGCTCGATGCGCGCACCGGCATGACGGCCGAGGACGAGACGATCGCCGGGCGCTTCCCGGGCGGTGTGCCGATCGTGCGCGTGCTGAACAAGACCGATCTGACGGGCCTCGCGCCCGCGACGCAAGCGCTCGACGCCGATCTCGAACTCAGCGAGGTGCGCCTGTCGGCGAAACAGGGTGACGGCGTCGCGCTGTTGCGCGACGAATTGCTGCGGATCGCCGGTTGGCAGGCGGGTGCGGAAAGCGTGTACCTCGCGCGCGAGCGGCATCTGATCGCATTGCGCGCAGCCGACGAGCATCTGGCGACGGCCAGCGCGCACGCCGAGCAGAACGCGCAGGCGCTGGACCTGTTCGCCGAGGAGCTGCGGCTCGCGCAGGATCAGTTGAACTCGATTACCGGCGAATTCAGCTCGGACGACCTGCTCGGAGTGATTTTCAGCAGATTCTGTATTGGCAAGTAGAGCCAGCAGTCGAAATTCGCTGAATGCTTCTGACTGAAAAGGTTATACAGCCCTATCCATGTCTCTTCGGTGAGCGGAAAAACAGCTCTGCCTACCCAAAACCGCCCGAACCTTTGGTACACAGCCAGTAAAAGGTTTAAAATCGCCGTTGTCCGTGCATCAACGCACATCCGCGCTCCGAGCATGCCCCGCCTCGCCACGCCCCTCACTGAATCCCAGATTCGCGCGCTCGAACCGCGCGCGACCCGCTACTGCGTCGCCGACGGCAACGGCCTCGTCATCGAGGTCATGACAACCGGCACCAAGGTCTGGCGCTTCCGCTACACGCTCGATGGCAAGCGCCAGCCGCTTGCGACGATAGGCGATTACCGGATGATTTCGCTGCGCGTCGCACGCGCCAAGGCGCAGAAGTACGCGGCACTGGTCGCCCAAGGCGTCTCACCGGTCGCAACCGCACGGCGCGATCGCGGCGCCGAAAGCAAAGCCGACGTGCTGCGCGAAGCCGCCGAGCTTTATCTCGCGACGGCGATGGCGGGCAAATCCGACGAATATCGCCGCACCACGCGGCGCGCGCTCGAAAAGGACGTGTTGCCCACGATCGGCAACAAGCCGATCGGCGCCGTGACCGCCGACGACATCGTGACGATCTGCGAGCAGATCAAAAGTCGCGGCTCGCCGAAAATGGCGCTGCATACGCGCAACGTAATCAAGCGTCTCTATGCGTACCTGATCGCGCGGCAACTCGCGAGCAGCAACCCAGCTGCGGTCGTGCCGGCGCGCTCGATCGCCACGTTCGACACCCGCACGCGCGTGCTGTCCGGCGCCGAGATCGGCGTGATGCTCCATACCATCGACACCTCGAACATCCGCCGGCCGCTGAAGCTCGCACTGCACCTGCTCGTGCTGACGATGGTGCGCAAGTCGGATCTCGTGGAATCGACCTGGGCCGAATTCGATCTCGACAGCGCGCTATGGACGATACCGGCTGCGCGCCTGAACACACGGGCGGACCTCCTCGTGTATCTGCCGCGTCAGGCGGTCGCGATGCTGCGCGAACTGCATCGCGCGCGGGCCAGCCAGAATTTCGTGTTCCCGAGCGTCAGGGGCGACGATCGGCCGATCGCGAAAAGCACGTTGAATCAGGCGGTCAAGGCGTTGGGGCTCGAGGTGGAGCATTTCGTGCTGCATGATTTCCGTCGTACAGCGTCGACGCATCTGCACGGCCTCTCGCCGCAATCAGAAATAGGTAACGATACGGCGCACGACGAAGTGCAGGACGAAGCAAAGCGGCACCGGCAGCAGCTTCAGGGATGGGCAGACTTTGTCGATATCCAGATTGAAGCCGCGCGGCAAACGTGGAGCGAGGAGGTTTGACGGCATTGTCATGAATTTTGGCGGTGCCCGCCGTTTCCCTCGATGCCGGGGAAACGGATGGTACACAGGCAACCACACACCCGACATAACAAGCTGAAAATAAACAAATATTTTCGTCAATATCAGGTTTCTTTGTCTACATTCGGCGCGGCGTAACCGCCTCAAACCACTACTTCATATCGTCGTTCTTTCCCCGCTTCCATCGCCTAAACTGGGAGTTGGATGCAAGCCGATACGGAGGTTCCGATGTCTGAATCGCTGCTCGCCTATCTGATGGGGCCCGCCGTCATGCTGGTGGTCGGCTTCGCCATCTGGATGACGTCCCGCCATCACCGCGACCCATCAAGGCCGCCCAAGCTCGAGCGCTGGCTCGATACGCATTATGCGGAGTGGCTGCATCACAAGCACTGAGCGGTGTGTCAATTGAAGGAAAGGCCGTCGCATCAGGCGACGGCCTTCTTGTCTGCGTGATCGGGATTGCGCGCAATGTTTGCGCGCGTCTTCACGCGATCACCACACCGGTTGCGGCTGCGCATACTCGTATTGTCCGGGTGGCGGCGCACCGCATGCGACATACGCGCGCTGGTACTGGTCGTAGCAATAGCCGGGCGGCGGTCCCGCATAGGCCGGCGCGGGTTGATACGCCGGTTGCGCGTAGACCGGTTGCTGGTAGGCGACCACCGGTGCCGGATTCAGCGCCGAAGTCACCACCGCGCCCAGCACCGCGCCGCCGATCAGCGCGCCCACCACGTCGCCGCCATTCCCATGCGCGGACGCTTGTCCCGCCGCGCACAAACTGCCTGCCATCACCAACGCCACTGCGATCTTTTTCATATGAGCCTCCAGCCGTTCAGGCATGGAGCCCATTGTGATCGGCGCGCGTGGAAATAGATGCTGCAAGTGGTAACGAGACATTAACTATGTAACCGCTGCGACATACGGCGAGCGTGCGGTGCCATCGTGCAGTCCTGCGCTTTGCGCGGGTTTTTGTCTTCTAATCCACGCAAAGCACTCTCCTGATTTCGATGCCGGCCCTCTGCTACGCCGCCGCGGTGCGCGCGCCCTCGCCTTCCTCAGGCCGCCACGGCACGCGTGTAGCGCTCGGCCGGCGCCTTGTGCGACAGATTCGGCTGCAAGTGCTGACGAGCGCTGTTCAAACGTTCCCAATCGGCGGCATCGGGTAATGACGGGATCGTGACCAGTTCACCCTGGTCGAACCCGGCGAGCGCGGCGTCCACCATGTCCTCGGCGCTCATCACGATCTGCGCGGGCAAATGATCGATCGCGACACCCGCGCGGTCCCAGAACGCCGTGCTCGTCGCGCCCGGCAGCACGGCCTGCAACCGCACGCCCTTGCCGCCCACCTCGTGATGCAGCGACTGCGTGAGGTTCAGCACGTAGGCCTTCGTGCCGCTGTAGGTGCCGTTCAGCAATTCCGGCGACAGCGCGACGATCGACGAAATATTGATCAGCGTGCCGTCACCGCGCTCGACGAAGCCCGGCAACACCGCCGCCGTCAGGCGCGTGAGCGCGGTCACGTTCAGGTCGATCATTTTTTCGAGCTGCTCGATGTCCGAGTCGATCAGCGCAGCCGCCGCGCCGACACCCGCGTTGTTGACGAGCATCGTGATGCCGCGATCGGTGCGCAGCCGCTCTTCGAGGCGGCGCACATCGGCCTTGACGGTCAGATCGGCGCTCATCGTTTCCACGCGGCGGCCGGTGCCCTGCGTCAGACGCCCGGCGAGGCTGCGCAGCCGCTCGCCGTCGCGCGCCACCAGCAGCAGGTCGTAGCCGCGCCGCGCAAGGCGGTCCGCATACACCGAGCCGATTCCCGACGACGCGCCCGTCACCACGGCCGTTCCTTTGCTTGCGCCCTCGCCCGCGCCTTCGCGGGTTCCCTTCTCTGCTTGCGTTGTCATCTGAAGCTCTCCTTGCGGGCTCCGCGCATCGCGCGCTCGCCCTTTCCGGTCAATGAGGAAAATCGTCAAATTCGCTGTGAAACTCGCCATCGCACCCCTTTCACGCGGATACGGCGGCGTTGACGAAGCCAGTGTAGGCGCGTAGCCTTTTGTCTCAAATATCATATTTACCTCTTTTCAGGACATCGCCATGAAGCGCGTCGGCGTGGTGGTCTTTCCGGGTTTCCAGATCCTCGACATGGTCGCGGTGTCGGTGTTCGAGGTGGCGAACCAGGACGCCGGCGAGCCCGTCTACGACGTGGAAGTCATCTCCGAGCATGGCGGCATGGTGCGTAGTTCGTCCGGCGTCGAAGTTGCGACGCGAGGGTTCGGCGATCCGGCGTACGACACGGTAGTCGTCACCGGCGCGATGGAGATTGCCCCGTCGTCACCCGGCCTGCTCGCCTTCCTCAACGAGGCGCTCATCGCCTCGCGCCGCACCGCGAGCATCTGCACGGGCGCGTTCGTGCTCGCCGAGGCCGGCATTCTCGACGGCCGTCACGCCACGACTCACTGGGTGCATGCGCGCGATCTGCAGCGGCGCTTTCCGCTCGCGCGGGTCGACGAAGACCGCATTTTTACCGTCGACGGTTCGGTGTGGACGTCGGCCGGCATGAGCGCGTGCATCGACCTGTGCCTCGCGCTCGTGGAGAATGATCTCGGCGTGGCCGCCTCGCGCGCGATCGCGAAGAAACTCGTCGTGTACCACCGGCGCACCGGCGGGCAGTCGCAATATTCGGCCATGCTCGATCTCGAGCCGAAATCCGACCGCATCCAGAATGCGCTGTCGTACGCGAAGAGCCATTTGCGTGAGCCGTTGACGGTCGAGCAGCTCGCCGAGGTCGCGCATCTGAGTCCACGCCAGTTCAGCCGCGCGTTTCGCGACGAGACGCGCCAGTCGCCGGCGAAAGCGATCGAGGCGCTGCGCGTCGAAGCGGCGCGAACGATGCTCGAAACCGGCCGTCATTCGATCGAAACGGTCGCGACCGACACTGGCTTCATCGACACCGAACGGATGCGACGCGCGTTTTTGCGCGCGTTCGGCCAGCCACCGCAAGCGATCCGGCGCGCCGCGCGCGTGGCGTGACGAATCGGGTAGACAATACGGAACAGAATGCGGAAAACGGCGCGCAAGACGGCGCAAAAAGCCGCGCCCATCCGGCGACCATCGACCTTTGAACCGAACCCAGTCCGACGAGGAAAGGAAACGCGATGAGCTACAACGACAGCAACCCGTTCGCAAAAATTCTGCGCGGCGAATTACCTTGCATCAAAGTGGCCGAAAGCGACCGTGCGCTAGCCTTTATGGACCTGATGCCGCAAGCAGACGGCCATCTGCTCGTTGTGCCTAAGGAAGCGGTTGCGGAAATTTTCGATCTGTCGGATGCGTCGCTGATCGCGTCGATGCGCATGACGCAGAAGCTCGCGATTGCCGTGCGCGCGGCCCTGCGGCCCGACGGCGTGTTCATCGGCCAGTTCAACGGCGCGGCGGCCGGACAAACCGTGCCCCACATCCATTTCCATGTGATTCCGCGCTGGGAAGGTCAACCGTTGAAAATGCATGCACGCGAGCCCGCCGATGTGGACACGCTCGAAGCGCTTGCCCAGCGGATTCGCGCGCACTGGCGCGCCGATTGATACCCGATTGATACCGATTGACGCCGGCCGACCTGGCTACCGATGCCGCTGCTATTGCGACTTAGGTCACGCGGCGAGCGTGGTCATGCGCCGTAACATCTGTAAAAGCCGTTGAAACCACCAATTGGCCCGGCGCCGCTAGACTAGTCACTGCCTTGTACCTCGAGGCATTGAGTGTGGATCTCTTTTTTGGCCTGCCCGCAGTGGCAGGCTTTTTTCTGGGCGCCCGGCAACAGCTTCCCGCCGGACTTCAAGCCCGTCTGAGAGTCGATTCACGGCACGGCCTCACACCCGATGATCGCGCGACCGGCGCAACGGATGGCGCCAGTCGATCCGCCTGGGTCGCGCATGCAACGGCCGCCCTTCGTGCAGGTGACGGTGTTCCTGCCACAATTCGTCGGAGAAAAGAAACGCGACGATAAGCAGCGGAACGACCAGAAAGATTCCCAATATCACGTGCTCGTTCACGATAGCCTCCAGCCGAGGAGCATGGTTTCATTGTAGAGCACCACTCGTGCTCATACCGTGCCGCGCCGCTCATAAACGCGCGATGCTGGCGGTCAATAGCGATGCGCCGCCCTGCACTCGCCTGCCCGCGCGGCTTTGCGCCTTTCGCATTCTTTCCTGCACTTTTTGCAATGGCGCGTTGCATGCGCCCGGCGCACCGCGAGAACTCCGTCGTGCCGAGTCCTGACTAACCTGGATCAATACGAAAAAAGACCGCGCAGCACGTACCATGCGTGACGCGGATACTCGAACCGTTGGCTATCAAGGGGAATTCAATGACCATCGAACGCAGCCGTGAACTGAGCTTGCGCCCACTCGAGCGCACCGACCTGCGCTTCGTCCATGAAGTGAACAACGACGCGAAAATCATGCGGTACTGGTTCGAGGAGCCTTACGAAACCTTCTCCGAACTCACCCAGCTCTATGACCAGCACGTGCACGATCTGCGCGAACGGCGCTTCGTCGCGATCGACAACAAGGGCGCGACCGTTGGGCTCGTCGAGCTGATCGAGCTGGACTATATCCATCGGCGCGGCGAGTTTCAGATCATCATCGCGCCGCATGCACAGGGCCGCGGCTATGCGAGCGTCGCGACCCGGCTCGCTATCGACTATGCGTTTTCAGTGCTGAATATGCGCAAGATCTATCTGATCGTCGATACATCGAATACGGCCGCGATTCACGTGTACGAAAAATGCGGTTTCAGGCACGAAGCCGAGTTGATCGAGGAATTTTTCAGCAACGGCCGGTATCACAATGCGCTGCGCATGTGCCTGTTTCAAGCGGATTTCTTCGCCTCCGGCGAGCGGGCGGACTGATTACACCGCTTCGGCGAGGCGCGTCCATCGCTCGCCTGGCATTGTTTATTTTCTGCACATACACCGTTATTTCACGTTTCCGGTTTTGCCTGCTGAATGACTTTGTGTGCGACGCACAAAGGCCGCTCGTTAATTGTATTAAATCACTTAATTGACGCTGCTCGTTTACGTGAATATGGCGCGCAGAGCTTTACCAGTTAAAGCTCTGCGCGCCATGCATCTTTTAGGTATCCGTTTCATGCGGGCTCATTCAAGCGCCTGTTCAAGGTTTAATCGCATGCGACATGAGGTGCGACAATTCGCCACTGTTGCGACCGCACACAAAATGTGCTTGTCCTTCTATTCCGTTCTTCTAAAGTGCAAGTTGCAGGTTCATCGTTAAAGTTAAATACATAGCTAACCTGGGTATTTTGACCTGCACCGGAGGAAAAAAATGAAAACTCGAATTGCCGTTGTTTTCGCCATTGCGGGTTTGGCTGCTGCCAGCGTTCAGGCGCAAGACGTCGTGATCAAGCCGCAGCAAACAATCCAGTTCAAGGCCAATGCCTATGGCTGCGTGTCGAAGGATAAGCTCGACGCGGCGGACCATCATGCGCAAGCCGGCGAACAGCAAAAGATGCAGGAGTTCTTCTCCGGATTTCAGTGCGTATCGACGCCACAAGATTCCAGTTTCCGGGTCGTGCGCGTAGTCGGCCACGACGTCGAATTCGTGAATGCCAGCAATAGCGACACTGAGGGGCTTTGGGCAAACGACCGTTTTATCAAGCAATAAAAGCCGGCACTCCGGCAAGGCGCCGGAATGCGGCTGCGCGTGCGCATTCTCCGGCTTTAAAAGCTGGAAGGGTGGGCTCGTGACCTGAAAGACGGCCCGGCATGGAAATGCCCGGCCGTTTTATTGCGTCTGGATACTCCCGATGCAATAAGAAAATAAAAAAGCCGATGCGGATTATCAAACCGCATCGGCAAGACGCCTTCTCGCAAAGCGCAGGAAACTCCCCTGGAGCTACAGCATCGGCGGCACGCGTCAATGCACGCGTTTGCTGCGACGGAACTGGTCGAACAACACCGCGAGCAGCAGAATCCCGCCGCGAATCAGGTACTGGTAGAAAGTCGGCACGTTCAGGAGGCTCATCGCGTCCTGCACCGAGCCCATGATCAGCACGCCGACCAGCACACCGGAAATGGTCGCGACACCGCCCGTCAGCGATACGCCGCCAAGCACGCACGCCGAAATCACGCCGAGTTCGAGCCCGACCGACGTCTTCGGATCGCCGAGACTCATGCGCGACGCGAGCATCACACCCGCGAAGCCGGTGACGAGCCCTTGCAGCACGAACACCGTGATCTTGATACGCGTTACCGGCAGGCCCGCGAGCACGGCCGCTTCGCTGTTGCCGCCGACGGCCAGCACGTTCTTGCCAAACACGGTTTTCTTCAGCAGGAAACCGAACAGCACGAAGCCGACGATGTTGCTCCAGATCGGATACGAAATACCGAGGAACGAGCCGCCGCCGAGATCGAAGAAACGCTCCTCGGAAATCATCACCGCGTCGCCGTTCGACGTGATGTACGCGAGGCCGCGCACGACCTCCATCATCGCGAGCGTGACGATCAGCGAGTTGATCTTGTAGCGCGCGACGAGCGTGCCGTTGACGAGACCGACCGCGCCGCCCGCGAGCACGCCGGCCGCGATGCCGACGAACACGCTGTGCGTCGCGGTAATCAGCACGGAGGCCACCACGCCCGAAAACGCGACGATCGAGGCGACTGAAAGATCCACCTCGCCGAGCGCAAGCACGAACATCATCGTGACGGAGATCGAGCCGATCAGCGTGACCGAGAGCAGCAGGCCCTGGATGTTGCGCGCGCTCAGAAAGTCGGGAACCGTGAACGACAGCGCCGCGAACAGGATAACGAACACCATCACGATGCCGGATCTGTTGATGAGGTCCCAGGTGCGCGCGGCGCGCCCGGTGAGACCCGCGGCGGCGACGGCTGGAGTCGAGGAGTCGGTTGAAGGTGTATTCATGGTGTCTGTTCCATTTCAATGCCGGTTTTCATGCGGTTTTTCGTGCCGATTTCCGTGCGGTTGCAACGGCGCGCTCCGGTTGCTTCCATCGAGCGGGCGAGCAGGCGAGCGGGACGCGGAGCAGGGCGGCCGGCGATTCTCGCCACGATCGCCCCGGCGTTCAGCGTGGCAACGCGAGCTTGATCAACGCATCGGGCGTGGCCTGCGCCTTCGGCAGATCGCCGACGATGCGTCCTTCCTTCATCACGATCACGCGATCCGTCACGCCGATCACCTCGGCGAGATCGCTCGACACGACGATGACCGTGCGGCCCGCTTCGGCAAGCCCATACAGCAGCCCGTAAATCTCGCTGCGCGCGCCGACGTCGATGCCGCGCGTCGGTTCGTCCATCAGGAACACGTCGATCTCTTCCGCGAGCCAGCGCGACAAGATCACTTTCTGCTGGTTGCCGCCGGAGAGCGTGCCGATCGGCGTGTCGCCGTTGCGCGTCTTGATCGCGAGCTTGCCGATGAACTCGCGCGTGGTCTGCGCCTCCTTGCGGCTGTCGAGCACGTGAAAGCGGCTGAAGTGACGGCGGCAACTGATGTTCAGGTTGTCCGACACCGACGCGATCGACACGATGCCTTCCTGCTTGCGATCCTCGGGACACAGCGCGACGCCGGCGCGCACCGCATCGCGCGGCGTCGCGAACTGCACGCGTTTGCCCTTCAGCGCGATCTCGCCGGCGGCCGGCTTGACCGCGCCGTAAATCAGCTTCATCAACTCGGAGCGGCCCGCGCCCACGAGCCCGAAGAAGCCGACGATCTCGCCCTTGCGCGCCGCGAACGAAGCCGGTTCGCGCAGGCCCGGTCCCAGCAGTTCCTTCACATCGAGCTGCACGTCGCCGAGTTCGCGGCTGCGATAGCCGTACACGTCGGTAATCGAGCGGCCCACCATGCAACTGATCAGACGATCGCGATCGAGTCCCGCGCCAGCTTCGAACGTATCGATGCGGCGGCCGTCGCGAAACACCGTGACGCGGTCGCATAGCTCGTACACCTCGTCCATGCGATGCGTGACGTAGATGATCGCGCGGCCTTCCGCCTTCAACGCGCGGATGATCCGGAACAGTTGCGTCGTTTCGCGCGACGACAGCGAACTGGTCGGTTCGTCGAACGCGATCACGCGCGCGTCGCGCATCAGCGCCTTGCCGATTTCGATCATCTGCCGTTGACCGATCGAGAGATGCTTGACTTGCTGCGACGGATCGATCTTTTCGCCGAGCCGCTCCAGTTCGCGCATCGCGCGCGCGACCAGCGCCTTTTCGTCAAGCACGCCGAAACGATTCGGCAGCGCGCCGAGCATCAGGTTTTCCGCGACGGTCAACTCCGGCACCAGATGCAGTTCCTGATAGATGATCGCGATGCCCGCCGCGATGGCCGCTTTCGTCGTCACGAACTGCTGTTCGACGCCGTCGAGCGACAGCGTGCCCGCGACGGGATGATTCACGCCGGAGAGCACCTTGAGCAGCGTCGATTTGCCCGCACCGTTTTCGCCCATCAGGCCGTGCACTTCGCCGCGCCGTACTTCGAGCGAGACCTGGTCGAGCGCGAGCACGCCCGGAAAGCGCACGGTGATGCCGTCGAGTTGCAGATAAGGGCCGTCGGATGCGGACGCAGACGCGGACAAAGCAGGCGAGGGCGCGCGCGCCGCCGCACTATCGTGGGACCCGGTGGATAAGGACGTCATCGAAAAACCTCGAACGGGTGGAACCTGGGGCGGGCCGCGCTCGCGAGAAACGCGATGCGGCCCGCCACGTGTTGCGAGAAAACCCGCTTATTTACCGGCTCATTTATCGCCGCATTTCCCAGCGCATTTCCGAACTCATTTGCCAAGTCAAATGCCGAGTTCCTTGCGCACGTCCTGCCAGTTGCTTCGCACCATCAGCTTGCCGATGGTCTGCGTGTCGGCGGGCGGCTGCTTGCCGTCCTTGATCCACTCGACGAGGTTTTCCGTGCTCTGCTTGCCGTGGTTCGTCGAGCTCACGGCGATCGTGCCGTAGAAGCCCGTCGGCTCCTTCTTCTGGAACTCGGCGAACGCCTCGCCCGCACCGTTGATGCCGACGCCGATCACGTCCGCCGCCGGAATATGCAGTTGCTCGGTCGCACGCACGCCGCCGAGCACGCTTTCCTCGTTGAGCGCGAAGATCACCCACTTCTTGATGTTCGGATGCTGCGCGAGCACCGGCGACACTGCGTTGAAGCCACCCTCGTCGTCAGTCGTTTTCTGCGGGGCGTCGAACACGTTTTCCTTCCTGAAGCCGCCGGCCAGAAGCGATTGCGTCGCGCCGTCGGTGCGCAGCTTCGCGGTCGGCAGCTCGTAGTCGGTGATGCGCAGCGCGCCGACTTCTTCGGGCTTCCAGCCACGGCGTTTCATTTCGTCGGTGATCGCCTGGCCGACCTGGTTGCCGATCTTGAACGCGGACATGCCGAGGTGCGGCACATTCGCGAGCGGCTTGCCGGTCGAGTCGACCAGTTGATCGTCGACGGTGACGAACTTCATGTTGTAGCGCTTCGCGCGCGCCTGAATCGCGGGCCCGAGGCGCACGTCCGGTGCGCAGATCACGAAACCCTTCGCGCCTTGCGCGCCGAGGTTGTCGATCGCGGCCAGCACTTTTTCGCCGTCCGGCGTGCCGATGTTGACGACCGAGAAGCCGTCCTTCTGACCCAGCGCGGTCGCGGCCTTCTGTTCGTTGATGAACCACGCCTGTTCCGGCATCTTCACGAGGAAGCCGACCTTAAGCGGCTCATCGGCGCGTGCGGACAGCTGCGCGGCAAACGGCGCGGCGAGGGCCGCAGCGGCCATCGCGGTGAGGGTCAAACGGCGAAGCTTGCTGGTCATCTTTTGTCTCCTGAGGTTGAAAAGCTGCATTGATGTCGTGTAGTTGCAGCGGGGCAGCGCGCGGGCGGCCTCAGCCGTCGTGCGAATCCGGGTGAAGCTGCGTTCGGCGCGTGAAACGATGTGCAACAACGATGCGCAGGGCTTTGCGCCGGACGATGCGCGAAACCCGCGGCGAATTCCTTGACGCAACCCATCGCGTTCAGCCCGCCACATAGGCGGTTTTCACCGCCGTCCAGAACGCCGCGTCGGTCGCACCATAGGCGGAGGCCTTGCGGCCGCCGCCGGGGCCGTGATGCTCGACGGCGGTGGTCGGCAGATTGATCGTCACGAGCCCGCTCTGCACGTGGCGGCGAAAGTGCCGCGCGCGGTCGAGCGAGCGCGTGCAGATGCCGGCGCACAGGCCGTAGGCGGTGTCGTTCGCGAGATGCAGCGCATGCTCGTAGTCGTGCGCGCGCAGCACGATGGCGAGCGGACCGAAAATCTCCTCGCGCGCGATGCGGTGTTCCGGTTCGCCGACGAACAGCGCCGGCTCGAAGAAATAGCCTCGCGTCGCGCGCTCCAACGGCTGGCCGCCGCGCAGCAACTGCGCGCCTTCCTGCTCGCCGATGCGCACGTAGTCGAGATTGCGTTCGAGCTGCGCGGCGTTCGCGACCGGACCGATGTCGGTGCCATGCTTGAGCGCGTGATCGACCGTGAGTTTCGCGAGCTTCGCCTGCAGCGCGTCGACGAACGGCCCGAACACCGCGCGCTCGACGATCAGCCGCGCCGCCGCCGTGCCGCGCTGGCCCGCCGCGCTATAGGCACCGGTGAGCGCGGCGTCGACCGCGCCGTCGAGATCGGCATCGGCGAGCACGACGAACGGATTCTTGCCGCCCATCTCGAGTTGCACGCGAGCCTGGCGCGCGGCGGCAGCCTGCAACACGCGCGTGCCGGTTTCGGTCGAGCCAGTGAAGCTGATCGCCGCCACGAGCGGATGCGCGACGATGCGCGCGCCGACCTTGCGGCCGCTGCCCATGACGAGATTGAACACGCCGGCGGGCAACCCCGCGCGGCTGATGATCGAGGCGAGCGCCGCCGCGCAGGCCGGCGCCGATTCGGCTGGCTTGTAGACGACGCAATTGCCGTGCGCAAGCGCGGCGCCGATCTTCGCCGCGGCAATCGCGAGGGGTGCGCTCCACGGCGCGATGATGCCGACCACGCCGAGCGGCTCGCGCGTCACGTCGATTTCGACACCGGCGCGCGCCGACGCAAGCGGTTCGGCGAACGCGCGCAGCGCCTCGGCGGCGAACAGCTTGAAAAGCTGGCCCGCGCGCGTCGCTTCGGCGAGTGCTTCGGGCAGTATCTTGCCGACTTCGCGCGCAAGCAGCCGGGCCAGCTCTTCACGGCGCGCGAGCATTTCGGTGCCGATCGCGTCGAGCGCATCCGCGCGGCGCTGTGCCGACGCGAGCGACCAGTCGCGAAACGCCGCGTGCGCGGCTTCGATCGCGCTGTCGGTCTGGCGCACATCGGCCCGCACGTATTCGCCGACCGGCTCGTCGAGGTCCGACGGATTGAACGACACGCCCGCGGTCGCGCCGGTCTCCCATCCGCCGTTGATGTAGTGGCGAAACGGGCTGGCAACGAGAGGGACGAGCGGATCGCGGTTCATCGACAGAAAGGGCGTCACATGGAAAAAGCGGAAACAGGCGGCGAAAGGAGAGCAAGCTCACAAAGCCCACGAATGGTATGAGCCGTCGCAATAACTTTCCAATCCCTTTTTAGGTCTCTCCGATATCAGTTTCGGTATGGCATGATGAGGCCCTGAGCGCGACGGACGGCCGCCGGAACGATGGCGAGCCGTTCAGAAAAAGCTGCTCGATGAAGACGACGGGAGACAACGCGATGACGCGTAATTATTCGAACTGGTTCGTGCGGGCGCGGCTCAAGACGCGTCAGCTGCTGCTGCTCGCGGCAATGGAAGAGGAGGGCAACGTGCGCCGCGCCGCCGACGTGCTCGGCATGACGCAGCCGGCTGCGTCGCGTCTGCTCAAGGAACTGGAGGACATGCTCGAAGTGAGCCTGTTCGATCGCACGCCGCACGGCATGCACGCGACGCTCTATGGCGAGGTGATGATCCGCCACGCGCGCATGGTGCTGTCGAATCTGAGCCAGGCGCACGACGAAATCTCGGCGCTGCGCTCGGGGCTCGCGGGGCAGGTGCGCATCGGCGTGATCGCCGCGGCCGCCGCGACGATGGTGCCGCGCGCGATTGCCAGCGTGAAGGAACGCTATCCGCAGTTGCAGATCTGGGCCGAGGTCGAGACCTCGGACGTGATGCTGCCGCGGCTCGCCGAAGGCGATCTCGACATCATGATCGGCCGCGTGCTGGAGCGGCAGAACCAGTTCAAGACCGACGTGCGCTACGAACCGCTCGCCGACGAACCGCTATGTGTGGTCGCGCGCCCGGGCCATCCGCTCGAAAATGAAGCCGGTTTGACGCTGCGCGGCATCGTCAACGCGAGTTGGGTATTGCATCCGCCGGGCAGCGTGCTGCGCCATCGCTTCGATCTGATGTTTTCGCAGATCGGGCTCAATCCGCCGCAAAACGTCGTCAATACGAATAATTTTCTGGCGATTTCGAGCCTGCTTCTGCAAAGCGACATGTTGGCGGTTTTGCCTGACGAAGTGGCGCGCCAATACCAACAGTACGGCGTATTGAAGCGTCTGCCGATCGATTTACCGTGCAGGATGGACACATTCGGTATCATCACGCGCCAATCGCACCTGTTGTCTCCGGCCGCCGTGATCGTGCTCGACGCCTTGCGGGATGCGGCTCGCGAAGTTTACGGCCCGGCAGTGGAGCCCGCGGTGGCGCGATAAATGCTCTTCCCGTCGTCATAAGCGCCGGCCGACGGCGCGGGAGGAACACGCAATGTATAGCAAACACGGAAAACGGCAACGCGCCGTCGACGATTCTTTTTCCGTTCGCTCCGGTGGAGCGAACACCTGGTTCAGCAACGGTATGGCTCTCAAATCGACGATTTACAAGGCGGAACTCCAGATCGCGGACATGGACCGGCACTATTACGCCGATCATTCGCTGACGATCGCCCGCCACCCCTCGGAAACCGACGAACGGATGATGGTCCGCGTCGCCGCGTTTGCGTTGTTTGCGCAGGAACGCCTCGAGTTCTGCAAAGGTTTGTCGGATGTGGACGAACCGGACCTGTGGCAGAAGGACCTCACGGGCGCGATCGAAACGTGGATCGAAGCCGGTCAGCCCGACGAGCGGCGCATCGCGAAGGCGAGCGGCCGCGCGAACCACGTGGTCGTGATCGCGTATGGCGGGCGCACGTCGGATATCTGGTGGCAGGGCGTGCGCAACAAGGTCGAGCGTCTGCGTAACGTGACGGTGTGGTCGCTCGGTGAGGGCGTCGCGGCCGCGCTCGGCTCGCTCGCCGAACGGACAATGCGCCTGCAATGCACGGTGCAGGACGGGGAAGCGTGGCTCGGCAGCGCCGAAGCCGATGCGGTGAAGATCAACTGGACGGTGCTGAAGGCGCCCGCCGGCGCCTGAGCCCGGCACCTCGTTTCGAACTGAAGCCTGCCTGGCGAACGGACGTTGCGCCGCGGGCCGGAAACTCCAACGCTCAGATCGACGTGACCCGCGCCGCTTCCGGCGGCCCCTTCAGCTCGACCATATTGCCCTCCGGGTCGAACAGATACAGCGACGGCCCAAAGCCGTCCGCGCCATAACGCACCCCCTGTTCGCCGAGCCGCGCGCCGTGTGCGGCCAGATGCGCTTCGAGCGCCTCAGCATCGAACGATTCGATGCGCAGGCACAGGTGATCCATGTTGCGGCCCGCGCCCGGCGTACCGTTTTCCGCGTGATCGAGCTTCGCGCCGACCTGCTGCAGATCAATCAGCGAACGTCCCGCGCGCAATTGCGTGAGACCCAACTCGCGCTGCTCTTTTTCGAGGCTGCAGCCGAGCACGTCGCAGTAAAAACGCGCGAGGCTTTCGACGTTCGCCGCCCGGATCACGACGTGGTCGATCTCGCGAATGTGGATTTTCATCTCGAACGCCCTCTTGCTGGTTCGGGGAATCGATTAGCGAAGTGTAGGAGAAAGGGCGAGGGGAAAAGAAGAAAGCGAAAGGCAAAAAAAAGCCCGCTCGAGTGGAGCGGGCTGAATCCATATCAGGAGGAGACATGGAGGAGACAGGTACTAATATACACATGGGGTTGGTGCGACGCAATAACTTTTTAAGGGAAAACCCGATATCGTGCCAAATTGTCGCAGTTTGAGGCAAAACACCCAGCCAATGGCGGTTCTACAGAGCAAAACGCGTGTTTCGACCCCGCAAAAGAGAAGAAAAAATACGCCGGAATGACAGAGCAAGAACCGGAGCGTAGTGTGTGGGCATCAGGCCTACATTGATGAGCATCGACATTGCCTGCCCATCCGGGGCCTCAGGACGATCATGAACACCACCCGCCATTACGCCGCTCCCCGCACCGCTGCCGACGACGACGCCAACACCGCCCACTGGCTCACCGACGACGACCGCTGGAGCGCCGTCACCCGCCGCGACCGCGAAGCCGACGGCGCCTTCTTCTACGCGGTCAGGACGACCGGCGTGTTTTGCCGGCCATCGTGCGCATCGCGCCAGCCGCGCCGGGAAAACGTCGCGTTCTTCACCGACGTCGCCGCCGCGCGCGCCGCGGGCTTTCGCGATTGCAAGCGCTGTCAGCCAGGCGGCCTGCCGCGCGAGCTGGACATCGTGAATCGCGCGTGCGCCGCTCTCGACGCCGATCCGCAGGAGCGCCTCACACTCGCGCAACTGAGCGACGCCGTGCACGTGAGTCCGTTTCACCTGCAGCGCCTCTTCAAGCGCGTGGTCGGCGTGTCGCCGCGTCAGTATCAGGCCGCGCAGCGCGGCGCAGCGTTGCGCGACGCGCTCAAGGGCGGGGCGGACGTCACGCGCGCAACGCTCGATGCGGGCTTCGGTTCGCCCTCGCGGATGTACGACAGCGCGCCGGCCGAACTCGGCATGGCGCCGTCCGCTTATCGTCGCAAGGGCGCGGGCCTCACCGTGCGCTACGCGAGCGCACCGACTTCGCTCGGCTTCGTGCTTGTCGCCGCGACCGACAAGGGCATCTGCAAGATCGGTTTCGGCGACGTCCCCACGTTGCTGATCGACGAACTGCGCGGCGAGTTCGCGAACGCCGAACTGCGCGAAGACGCCGAACGGCTCGCGCCGTTCATCGCGCAGATCGACGCTTATCTGCTCGGCAACCGCCAGGACTTCGACCTGCCGCTCGACATCGCCTCGACCGCGTTCAAGCAACGCGTATGGGACGCGCTGCGGCGCATTCCGTACGGCGAGACGCGCAGCTATTCGCAGATCGCCGAGGCTGTCGGCTCACCGCGCGCCGTTCGCGCGGTGGCGAGCGCGTGCGCGACGAATCCGGTCGCCCTCGCGATTCCATGCCATCGCGTCGTGCAAAAGGGCGGGGCGCTCGCCGGATATCGCTGGGGGCTGCCACGCAAGGCGGCCTTGCTCGACAATGAAGCGCAGCACGCCGGCGGCGTAGCGCCCAGCCCGAGCGAAACGGGCCGCGGTAAAGCAGCCCGCGCCGACGCCGGCCCGAAAACTACCAACACGACAACCGCCCGACTGGATCACGCCGCGTGAGTACGCTTAACGACGTCGCAACACTCGAACTTCCCTTCAAACCACCCTTCGACTGGCCGCGCCTGCTGCGCTTTTTCGGCGGTCGCGCAACGCCGGGCGTCGAGGCCGTGGAAGACGGCGCCTATCGTCGCGCGATCGACTGGAACGGCGACGGCGGCACGCTGAACGTGCGTCTGCATCCGCGCAAGCGCTGCATCGTCGCGAGCATCGAAGGACCGGCGAGCCGTCACGCCGAGGCGCTCGCCGCGCCGATCGCGAAGATGTTCGACCTGCACGCCGATCCGAAGAAGATCGGCGCCGGGCTCGCCACCGACCCGTGGCTGGCGCCGCTCGTCGAAGCGGTGCCAGGCCTGCGCGTACCGGGCGCGTGGTCGGGCTTCGAGCTGGTGGTACGCGCGATCGTCGGTCAGCAGGTCAGCGTGAAGGCGGCGACGACGATCATCGGGCGACTCGTGCAACGCGCGGGCGAGCGTATCGACGGACATCCGCACGAGAACACCGCGTGGCGATTTCCGACGCCCGCCGCGCTGGCCGAGGTCGATCTCGCGCAGATCGGCATGCCGGGAAAACGCGTAGCCGCTCTGCAAGGCTTCGCGCGCGCGGTCGCGACCGGCGACGTGCCGCTCGACAGCGACGCCGTCGACGCAATGAGCCTGCGCGCCGCGCTGCTCGCACTCACGGGCATCGGCCCGTGGACCGTCGAGTACGTGGCGATGCGCGCATGGCGCGATCCCGACGCATGGCCCGCGTCGGATCTCGTGCTGATGCAGGCGATCAGCGCACGCGATCCATCGCTCGTGCGGCCCACGCAGCAACGCAACCGCACCGACGCGTGGCGGCCATATCGCGCGTATGCGGCGATGCATCTGTGGAACGAGATCGCGGATCGCGCGGGCGCGGCGCGCGGCGGTTGATGGTCGTCGTGACGTCGTCCTGATGAGAGCGCAGCGCGGAAGCTCAGCAGCGCCAACACCACGCCGAAGCGGCCGCAAGCAGCCGTTCTGGCGAGATGTTAAAGTGCCCGCTACTGAAAATTCCGCCGAACGTTGTCACCACGCCGTATCGCCTGCGAATCATCAGGCGGTGCAACGCGAGCGGCAACGCGCGACTCGCATCAATGCCAAACACGACAACTTCCCGCACAACCGACACGACCGACACGTTTGCGCACCGCCTGTCCCTGCTGATCTCGGGCCCGCAGCGCGATGCGCTCACGCGCGGCCTGCGCGGCATCGAAAGGGAAAGCCTGCGCGTCACGCATGACGGCCAGCTCGCCATGACGCCGCATCCGCGCGCGCTCGGCTCGGCGCTGACGCATCCGTCGCTCACGACGGACTACTCCGAAGCGTTGCTCGAGCTGATCACGCCGGCCGAGCAGGACGTCGCGGATACCCTCGCGCAACTCGACACGCTGCATCGCTTCGTCTATGCCGAACTCGGCGACGAGATCCTGTGGAACAACTCGATGCCGGGCCTGCTGCCCGCCACCGATGAAGGCATTCCCATCGCGAACTACGGCACGTCGAACATCGGCAAGCTCAAATACGTGTATCGCGTCGGCCTCGCACTGCGCTACGGCCGCACGATGCAATGCATCGCGGGCATCCACTACAACTATTCGCTGAACGAAGAAGTATGGCGGCTCCTGCACGCCGATCAGCAATCCGCCGCGAACGCCGTCGATTTCCAGTCCGACCGCTATCTCGCGCTGATCCGCAACTTCCGCCGCACGAACTGGCTGCTGATGTATCTGTTCGGCGCGTCACCGGCGCTCGATCGGCGGTTTCTCCGCGATCGCAAACACACGCTCGACACATTCGACGCCGACACGCTGTATCGCCCCTACGCGACGAGCCTGCGCATGAGCGACCTCGGCTACTCGAACACCGCCGCGCAAGCCGCGCTGCACGCGGACTACGACACGCTGCCGGGCTATCTCGATGCGCTCGCGAAGGCGGTGAGCCAGCCCTATCCGGCCTACGAGCAGATCGGCACGCAACGCGACGGCGAGTGGGTGCAGATCAACACCAACGTGCTGCAGATCGAAAACGAGTTCTATTCGACGATTCGTCCGAAGCGCGTCACATATCCGGGCGAGCGGCCGCTACATGCGCTCGCCGTGCGCGGCGTGCAGTACGTCGAAGTGCGTTGCATGGACATCGATCCGTTCGAGCCGACCGGCATCTCGCTCGAGACGTCGCGCTTTCTCGACGCCTATCTGCTCGTCTGCGCACTCGACGACAGCGCGCCATTGCCGCCGCCTGCATATGCCGAAGCGAACCAGAACTTCGGCCGCGTGACGATGGAAGGCCGCAAGCCCGGCCTCGAACTGGTGCGCGACGGCAACCCGATCTCAATGACCGATTGGGCCAACGAACTGCTCGTCAAGATCGACGCCGCTGCCGCGGCGCTCGACAGCCTGCGCGGCGGCGATGAGCATGCGCGCGCGGTGGCGGTGCAACGTGCGAAGCTCGCGGACGTATCGCTGACGCCGTCGGCGCGCGTGCTGAAAACGATGCGCGACAAGCAGCAGAGTTTTATCGCATTCGGTCTCGAACAGAGCGAAGCGCACGCCGCGTATTTCCGCTCTCGTCCTCTCGATGCCTCGCAGTCCAGGGCGTTCGCCGACCTCGCGGTGCAGTCGCTCGACGAACAGGCGAAGCTCGAACGTGAAGAAGTCGGTTCGTTCGACGCGTTCGTCGCCGCTTATCGCGCCTACACGTTGAATCGCTTCAGCGTCTGAGCGTCGCGCGTATCGCGATGTGTTGAAAGCGGCCGCCAGGCCGTTTTTTTTCGGCGCAAATAACGTGCAGGTAAGCTCTACGCGTCGCGTTGGCGAAGCCTGCATCGCATCGGCAAATTCTCCGCATGCACGGGCGATTCTCCAGCGCCGATGAAACACTGCCCCGGCGTTGCGGTCCAAACTGACATGAGACGCTTCACAGTGGGAGGTATCGACGTGACGAACAAAGGTCTGTTGGCCGCGTTGTGTCTGGCGGCGACGGCGGGGTGTTCGACGCAGGGCCAGGTCGACCCCGACGTCATGCAGATCGCGACCACTCCGTTGACGTGTTCGAGCCAGGCCGAATGCGACCTCTGGTGGCAACGGGCCCAAACGTGGGTGGCGAGTCATTCAACGTACAAAATCGAATCCGCAACCGACTCGCTGATCCAGACTGCCGGCCCCGATGGCGGCAAGCGCGCGCTCGCCTATCAGATCACGCGCACCGCGAATCCTGATGGCACCGCGACGATCGGCTTTTCCGCGCATTGCGACGGGTCGCTCGGCTGCAAACCGAATCCGTGGGAAGCGGGTGCCGATTTCAAGCAATACGTGAGAGGCGCTGGTGCTCGAGCGCCGCAGAGTGGGACGGGGCCCGCACAATCCGGACAGCCTACGGCGACGCAACCGGAAGCGATGCCGGGAAAATTGGCGGCGGCGCCAAATGGCGAGGCAATGTCGCAATAGTGCGTGAATAGCGCGCATAGCAATCGCCGTAGTCGCGGCACGCGATGAGGCGATAGCGACGCTTTACGTCTGACAGGGCGAACGCCGATGCGAACGACGCGTCACGCTTAAAACTCAAACGCGTGCACCGCATCGGCGTTCGCCATTCACTTCAATGTCCTAACGAAGGTCCCGCACCCTTGCGCGGCTTCGTAATCCACACCAGCACGGCCAGCACGAGAAACGCCGCGCAGGAAATGCGGAAGAAGTCGTTGGTCGCCATCATGTACGCCTGCGAGGTCACCACCTGATTCAACTGCGCGGTCACGCTATCGCCGGAAAGCCCGACGCCCGCGAGCGCATTGGTATAGGCGTTGGTATTCGCCGAATACACGTTGACCGTATCGGTGAGCATCGCGTGGTGATAGATCGTGTCGTTTTCCCAGAACGTCGTGCTGATGGCCGTGCCGATCGCGCCCGATAACGTGCGGAAGAAATTGGACAGGCCGGAGGCGCTCGCAAGCCGTTCGTCGGACACGCTGGAAAGCGTGATGGTCGTCATGGGCACGAAGAAGCACGCCACACCGATGCCCTGCACGAGCCGCGGCAGAATCACGTGACCGAACGGCACGTCGAGCGTAAACGTCGAATTCCAGAGCGACACGATCGCGAACACGATGAACGCGAAACTCGCGACCATGCGCAGATTGAGCCGATGCATGTTCTTGCCGATCATCGGCGAGAGGAACAGCGCGAGCAGGCCGACCGGCGCGGTGGCGAGACCCGCGAGCCCGGCCGTGTAGCCCATCACCGTTTGCAGCCACAGCGGGAAGATCACCACCGAGCCGAAAAAGGCCATGAAGCCGAACGAGATGATCACGACGCCAAGCGCGAAGTTGCGGTCCTTGAAGAGCGACAGGTCGACGATCGGCTCCTTCTCCGTCAACTCCCACACGAGCAGGAACGCGATCGACACGAGCGCGATCACCGCGAGCGCCACGATGAACGTCGAGTTGAACCAGTCGCGGTCCTTGCCGAGGTCGAGCATCATCTGCAGACACGACACGCCGCTCACGAGCAGCACAAGGCCGACCACGTCAATGCGCTGCCGCGTGATCTTCGTCTCGCGGCCGCGCAGCAGCAGGTACGCGCAGACTGCCGAGAACAGGCCGATCGGCACGTTGATGTAGAAGATCCACGGCCACGTGAAGTTGTCGGTGATGTAGCCGCCCATCACGGGACCGAAGATCGGCGCGCAGATCACGGTCATCGCCCAGAGGCCCAGCGCGAGCCCGCGCTTCGCGGGCGGATAGGAGCGCATCAGGATGGTCTGCGAGAGCGGCACCATCGGCCCGGACACGAGCCCCTGGACGAGCCGGAACGCGATCAGCGATTCAAAGTTGTGCGCGAAGCCACAGGCTGCCGACGCGAGCGTGAAGAGCAGCACCGACAACGTGAAGAGCCGCACTTCGCCGACGCGCCGCGCAAGCCAGCCGGTCAGCGGCACGGCGATCGCCGAGGCGACCGAATACGACGAGATCACCCAGGTGCCCTGGCTCGTGGCGACGCCGAGACTGCCGGAAATGGTCGGTACCGCGACGTTCGCGATCGAGGTATCCAGCACCTCCATGAAGGTGCCGAGCGCAAGGCCGACCGTCAGCAGGGCGAGTACGCCGCCCTGCAGCGGGGCGGGTTCGGCGGCGGGCGGCGCGGCGCTGGAAGCCGTGGCATCCATAGATTTTTCTCCTCAGTCGGGAAAGCTTGTCGCGGCAGGTTTATCGTGCACCTTGAACGTAGCGCTTCCATGCCGGATCACCCTCTGCCCAGACAGATATCTTAAGACAATGGCGCCTTGAAAAACGCCTCGTTGTTATTCGTCACCGCTCTTCGACGATGACTCTCCAAATGATGCTTCCGGTGCGTCCGGCTGCGCGGTCAGCCCGCACCCCCCGCCGGCGCCACCGTCCAGCCCGTTTGCAATGAAGCGGCTGAGCAGGTGAATCAGCGTTGCATGCTCTTCGACGCTGAAGCCGCGCAGTTGTTCGTTGAGCACCGCGGCGCCCAGACCCGGCAACAGCCGTGCGGCGTCGTGGCCCTGCGGCGTGAGTTCCAGCTTCACCATCCGCCGATCGTCGCTGCTGCGCGTGCGCACGATAAAACCTTTGCTTTCAAGGCGATCCAGCAAGCGCGTCATCGAGCCGCTGTCGTACGACATGGCGCGCGACAGCTCGAACGGCGTGCTCGCGCGCCGCGACGACAGTATCAGGATCACGCCGATCTGCTGCGCGGTCAGCCCGAGCGGCTTGACCGCGCGGTCCGTGCGCTCGACCAGCACGTTGCGCGCTTTCGTCAGGTAGTAGCCAAGACTGGTCGTGAGATCAGTCTCGTCCACGTGGTAAGGGCCATCAGCCATGGTGTATCCGGAACATCGGCAGGCAGAACGGAGTTTAGCTGCCTGAGCAGACAGGTCAATTGCATTACAGGTCGCGCGACCGGCAGAAAAACAACACTCCGGCCGTTCGTGCGGCACAGTATGTTGAAATTTAATTGCATAGTCAATATTATGATAAGCAATGAGTTTCGCGCGATAGCGCCTTCCGAGACCATGTTCTGACCGATCGTCTGCACGTCGCAACCACGCGACGCGCGAAAAAGGATTTTCCCGATGCTGTACCTCAAAAACACGCTTGGCGGCCTGAGCCGCTCACTGACTGATTCCGCGCACAAGAGCTTCCAGGGCCCACACCGCTGGTGGAAACTCGCCTTGTTGGCAGGGTTGATCGTGCTGCCGGGCGGGTCGGTGGGGGTCGCGCTCCTCGCGTGGGTCGAGCATCGGCGGGGAACGAAGCGCGCAAAGAGCAAGACGGCGGGCGCGCAAACAGGAACGATCGCGCTGCCTACGGAAACCTCCACGCCTATGGCGAACACCATCGCCGCTCCTGCGGCAAATGCCACCACGGCTTGCCAGACCCGCGGCGATGCCCCTTGCCGGGCGGCGGCGGGCAAGCTGGCGCGGCAAAGGCAGACCAAGCCGGCGGAACCGCGGAGCTGACGCGCACGGTCGATGCGTGACTTCGGCCGTTTAAAGCACGCGAGCCGCGCGACGCCCGCCACTCCCCGGCCCGCGCCGTAACAACGCGTAACCATCGCGATACGGCCAGTAACACATCTGCGCGCCTGCACACATTAACCTTTCAGCTTTCAGTTTCGCGCGCTTGCGCGGGCTCATACGCTAACATTCCGGCAGACCACGATCTCGCCCGGCCGGTGGCGCCGCTCCCGGCCGCACCGCGGCGTCCAGAAGGAATTCATTGCATGCAGTCTGATCGAATCGCGCGCGCGCGGCCGCTTGCGCCCCGCGCCCTGACCCTTGCCGTAAGCGCGGCCTGCGCGGTGCTCGTCGCCGCCTGCGCGGTGGGTCCCAACTATCAGCGGCCGGCCACCGAAATCCCGGCCTCGTACAAGGAAGCCGCGCCCGGCTGGAAAGTCGCCGAACCCGCCGACCAGCACGATCGCGGCGACTGGTGGGCGATCTACGAAGACCCGCAGCTCAACGAACTCGAAGACAAGCTGAACGCCGCGAACCAGACCATCGCGCAATTCGCCGCGAATTACCGTCAGGCCCGCGCGCTCGTCGGCGAGGCGCGCGCCGCGTATTTCCCGACCATCGGTGCGTCGGCGGGCGCAACGCGCTCGGGCAACGGCGTGTCGTCCGGCGGCAATTCGACTACCGCGACGAGTCGCTCCGGCGTCAACAACAGCTTCAACGTGCAACTCGACGCGAGCTGGGAGCCGGACCTGTGGGGCTCGGTCACGCGCACGGTCAACGCGCAGAAAGCCGGCCAGCAGGGCGCCGCCGCCGATCTCGCGAACGCTCGGCTCTCGGCCCAGGCCACGCTCGCGCAAACGTACTTCTCGCTGCGTGCGCTCGACTCCACGCAACGGCTGCTCGACGACACCGTCGCAGCCTACCAGCGCACCCTGCAGCTCACGCAAAACCAGTACGCGACGGGTGTCGCCGCGCGCTCGGACGTGATCCAGGCACAAACGCAGTTGCAATCGGCGCAGGCCGCGGCAATCGACAACGGCATCCAGCGCGCGCAGGACGAGCACGCGATCGCCGTGCTGATCGGCGTGCCAGCCTCCATGTTCTCGCTGCCGCCGATGCCGCTCACCGCGACGCCGCCCGCCGTGCCCGCGCAGATGCCGTCGGCGCTGCTCGAGCGGCGCCCGGACATCGCCTCGGCGGAGCGCAAGGCCGCCGCGGCGAACGAGCAGATTGGCGTGGCGATCGCCGCGTTTTTCCCGTCGCTCACGCTGTCGGCGAACGGCGGTTTCGAGAACTCGGTGTTCTCGCAACTGCTCACCGCGCCGTCGCGCTTCTGGACGCTCGGCCCGCAACTCGCCGCGACGATCTTCGACGGTGGTCTGCGCAAGGCCCAAACCGACGCCGCGCGCGCCACTTACGATGCGAACGTCGCGACCTATCGCCAGACGGTGCTCGCCGCATTCCAGGACGTCGAGGACAATCTCGCGTCGCTGCGCATCCTCGAACAGGAAATCGTCGTGCAACGGCAGGCGGTCGAATCGGCCCGCCAGGCGCTTGCCATCGTCACGAACGAGTACAAGGCGGGTACGGTCGGCTTCATCAACGTGCTGGCTGCGCAGACCACAGCGTTCACGGCCGAGCAGAAGCTCGAAAGCATCGCGGGGGAGCGAATGGTGTCGTCGGTGGGTCTCGTGAAGGCGCTCGGCGGCGGTTGGGACGCGTCGCAGATGAACCGCGAAACGGGTGATGTGGCCGCGCCGGCCGCGCTGCCGGCATCGGCTCCCGCCGTGACGTCGGCACCTACGGCGGCGACCGCGGCAAACTCTCCGGCCGTGGCCATGGCCACCGCGCCGGTCGCGCATGACGGCATGCAAAACACGGTGCAAAACGGTGCCGCGCGCGAGCCGCAGGTGCAAAGCAAGTAGAGACGCTGCGTCACCCGCGAGTCGACGAGAAGTCGCGGAGCAGAGCCGCAAAACAGCAGAGGCATGGCCGCGAAAAATCCGAAACGCGCCCATGCCTCTTTTTTCATCGAGCTATGCGTGCAGAGCGCACACCGTGGTGCGCCTCGCGCAGCACGCGCCGTCAACGCACGAACGTCAGCGCCACCGTATCCGGTCCGCTCGGCCGCCCCAGCAGATTCAGCAGACCGGCGAGGTTGTCGCGCGCCTCGGGCGCGGCGCTCGCCGTGCCGTGAAACGACGTCGAAGCCGCCGATACCGTGCCGTTGCCGTTCAGCATCAACGGTCCCTTGAGCGTCGTCAGATCGAGCGTCGACGACGCGCCTTGCGCCTGAAAATTGACCCGGTACGAACCGAGCGGCTTCACGAGCGACACCCGCGAACTGACGTCGGCGAGCGTCATGGTCAGTTGACCGAACGATTCACCCTTGAAGCTGCGCCAGTCGGACCACGAAAGCTGCACGTTGCCTTGCAGATCGAGCGTGTTGAACGGCGCGCCGAGCCCGGCAAGCAACGACGCGGGCACCGCGAGCGAGCCCGACGTGACGCTCGCCGTGCGCGGCGTCGCATCGACCGTGATCGGGTCGGGCATGGCCTCGCTGTGCCGCATGATCATGCGCACGCGCCCCGTGAAAAGCGGCCAGAACGCCGTGTGCCATTCGATCCGCCCAGGCAGCAGCGTCGCCGTGCTCATATCGGAGCCGGCAGCCAGCATCAGCGTGGCCGAGCCGTGCCACAGCGAGCCTTCGGCGTCGACGAGATTGACGTGGCCGTGCGTCTGCCGCGAAAACTGCGGCGTGACCCAGGCGGCCGGCAACAATGCAAGCGTCACGGCCGCGACCGACAACACCGCGACCACCAGCCAGGGCAGCGCAACACGCACGCGCCACATCCAGTAATTCATGCGAGATCCTGTAGCGAGCGGCGCTTTTTTATTTTGTGGTCGACGGCTGCAACGACACCGTCAGGTCCACCTGGCCATCGTCCTTGAGCGCGGTGATGTGCGCCTCGGCGACCTGCACCTTGAACTGCTTGCGCACGTCGTCGACCCAGGTCGTCCACGCCGGAAACGACGCGTTCTTCATCTGCACCTGCACCGCGTTGCCGACGAATTGCACCTGCGTCGCGGCAAGGCCATGATCGCCGAGCGACGCGCTTAGCGCGTCCTTCAACGCCGCGCCGGTCGGCGCCACGCCCTGAGCCCCCGCCGAGAGCGAACGCGCCTCGTTCGCCTGCGCGGTCATCTGCGCGAGTTGCCGCTGCAGGCTCGGCAGCGATTCGCGCAGATGCGCGCGGCCTTCCTGTGCCGGCGCCCACAGCACCGACCACGCGACCACCACGGCGAGCGCACCGCCGCCCCACGTCAGCAGCGCTTTTTCGCGATCGGTGCGCTGGCCCCAGAAGCCAGCCCATGCTTGAGCGAGTTCAGCTTTCATTGTCCGTTCCTGATGGTCCACTTGCCGGTACTGCTGTCGATCGCGCCATTCAGGCCGTTGCGCGCGAGGCGCTTCGCAAAGTCGGGGTCGACCTTGATCGCCGGCTTGAAGGTCACGTCGAGCCGCCGCTCGTGATAGTCGAGTGCGGCGATGCCGTTGACCGGCAACGGAGATAGCGAGCGCGCGAGGCCATCGGCGAGCGAGAGGAAATCTTCCTGCGACAACTCACCCGCCGCGACCCGCAACTGCTGCAACTGGCGCGCCATCTGATCGGGTGCGTCGAGCACGGCCGTCGTCTTCGGGAACGTGTTGAGCAGCAACTCCGTCATCTGTGTGTTGATCGCGTCGCGTTGACGCGAGAGCATGAGCCATTGCACATTCGCGCCGATGATCGCAACGACGAGCGCGCCGGCCGCGAGCACGAGCGGCAGGCGCAGCCGCCTGAGCGACGCGCGATCGAGCTGCCACGGCTGCGACGCGAATTCGAACTGGCAGAGGTCGAAGCGGCATTCGAGCGCGCGCCGCGCGAGCTGTTCGAACGGCAGCGGACTCGCGCCGTGGATGTGCGCGGCCAGCCGCGCGGGGCTCGTCGCGGCGAGGCTCGGCTCGTTGCCGGGCACCTCGGTCACCATGTACAGCGACACCGGCACCGCACCGGCGAGCGCGGCAAGCGTCGCGTTCACCGCGTTGGCCGGCGCCGCGAGGCCTTCGCCCTGCGCTCCGCGCGCAATCGCGAGTTCGACGCGCGGCACGCCGCTTTCGACCACGCCTTCGAGCAGCATCGCGGGCGCGGTCTGCGCCACCGCGCCAAGCACGGCGGCCACCATCGGCACGACGGACGGCACATCAGGCGCAACCACGGGCGCGACGCCCGGCAACGAAGTCGCGACGCTCGCCGCGCCCGCCATGACCGGCTCGCGCGCTTCAGCCAGCTTTTCGGCAGTTTCCGCTGACGTCTCCACGACACTCGCCGCCGCTTCGGCAACGGGCGTCTGCGGCAGACAACGCGTGACCGGCACCGCGCGCAGACTGCGATGACCGGCCGCCGTGAACGCCTCGCAGATGAAGCGGAACCAGCCGCGATCGACGATCGCGAGCAGTTGCCGGCCGTCGCCGAGCGCCTGCGGATCGACGGCGATATGGCAGGTTTGCGGATCCTGGATCAGTTGATCCTCGACGATATTGGGCAGCGCCTGACGCAGCTTCGGGCCGCGCAGCGGCGGCAGCGTCGCGGGCATCAGCAGCAGGTCGCGCGCGGCGATCATCAGCACTGCCGAGCGTGCGCGCGGCAGCAGCGCGAGCGCCGAGCGGCCCGCGCGCTGGGTGCGGCCCGTCTTGTCGAGCAGCACGAACGGCAGCTCGGGCAGTTGCCATTCCTGCGATGGCACCGCCGGATCACGCGGCGGCAATAGGACGATCAGCGTGCTCAAAGGCCACTCTCTCCCGGGATTGCGTTGTTCATAGTTGGTCTTGTACCCGCACGATACGCGTAGTGTGGGTCAATGGATCGCGATAGACGAGCGTCGTCCGGTCCACTTCGGCGCGCTCATGCTGCACGCTGCCGTGGACCAGGAAGTAGCTCGAATTGACGTCGAATTCGTTCTGATCGATCGACACCGTTTGCACGCCGGCGGCTGTCAGCGCGAGCTGCACGTCGCCGACGTTGCGGAAAAACACGGTCTGCCGGCGCGCGACGAGCGCCTGCGCCTGCGACACCGTCATGCCCGTCACGACGGCCGCGATCACCTCGGCCGACGCGGTGTTCATGTTGACCGCGGTGACGGTCGGCAGCACGGTAACGAACGGGCGCAGGCGCGCGACGATTTCGGGCGTGTAGCCGGGAATGTCGAGCAGCGAATCGACACTCGTCATCTGCAACGGCGCAACCGCGGGGTTCTCGTCGCCGTCCTCGATGCCGGGCTTGTTCGTGAAGTTGCCGCCGCCCATGCCACCGCTCATGCCGCCCCCGGCGACCGGCGTCGAGCCGCTCATCGACGTGCCGGTCTGGAAGCGCGTCACCGATTGCGAGAGCGCCGCGCGCATCTGCAACGCGGTGGCTTTGGCAAGTTGACCGCTCAGGCCGAGCGAGAGGAGCAGACGCTGATACGCGGCAGTCTGCTCCGCGCTCAATTGCATCACGCCGGGCGCGGGGCTCGCCACCAGGTTGCGCAGATTGAATTTGGCCTGCGCGTCCTCGATCGAACCGGAAAGATAGGTGGCCGCGCCTTGCTGGGCGCGCACCTCGCCGATCTGGCCGAGGAAATCGGACAGGCGCGTTCGCGCGATCGGCACGCCCCACAAGCCGCCCAGATACGTGATGCCCGCTGACGTATCGCCTTCGGAGCGCAGGATCAGGCGCGTCCAGTCGAGCGCGCCGCGCGCGACCCATTGCGCCTGCGAGAGCAGCCGCTGATTTTCGATCCGCCGCACCTGCACCTGCTGGCGCCACAGCATGCCGGAGACGAGGATCGCCGATAGCGCGACGACGAGCAGCGCGCTGATGATCGCCACGCCATGCTGTTTCACGCGCTGCTTCACGCGCCGCGTCCGCCGCTCGCGGCGAACATGCGCGAGGGCGGGAACAGAAGTGCGCGCGCCCGATGAAGACCGCCGACACAATAACGAGGAGAACGTCATCTCATTCTCCGATCAGAAAAACGCGCGTGATGGGCCGCGTGAGCGAAGTCGCGCCGATGCGCACCTCGAGCCCCGTCACCGAACGCGGCATCGGCGCGTTGCCGAGCTGCGGCACCTTCAGATTGTTGACGGCCTCGCTCAGCGCGGTCTGCACGTCGTTCATCTGCGTGGTCCAGCCGAGCTTCGGCACGTACATGCGCGCCGAGATCGAGCCGACGCCGCCCATCAGCGGCACCGCGCTCCAGCCTTCGCCGTCGCCGCCGTTCAGCGCCCGCCGCAATTCGCCGACATTGCCGAGCGGCGGCGACGCATAGCGAACCACGCGTCCATTGGATATCCGATAGCGCACCACCTGCAAACGCGGCGCCGAGCCCGGCAAAACCATGTGCCGCACGATCCGCAGCGTGTTGCCGGACACCGACACGGCCGGCTGGCCGGATTCGTCGTCGCTGGCCGCCTGACGCGCGTCGATGCGCATCTGGTCGAAGAGCTGCGCGAACACGCGCTCGTCTTCCATCGCGTTCGTAATCGTCGTGCGGCCGCGCATGATCTGGTCGAGCCCGCGCCACGACAGCACCGCGATCACCGCGAGGATCGCAATCGCGACCAGCAGTTCGATCAGCGTGAAGCCACGCGCGCCGACGCGGCGGCGGCGCTCAGAGCGAGCGGTTGTTTTCATTCGCGACCACCGTGACCATCTGGGCGAGATTGCCGGAGCGCCCAGGCATCGTCACCATCACTTCGACACGGCGAAACACCGGATTGGGCGTCGTCGTTACATGTTCGGTACAGACCAGTTGCAGATTGCCTTGCGAGCAATCGAAGCTCGTTTCGCCGACGTTCGGCCACGCATGCGTCAGATGCAATTGCGCAAGCGCATTGTCCGCGCTCCAGCCGGCGAGCAGCCGCCGATGCAGATCGGCCTCGCCGCTCGCGAGACTGCCGACCGCGCGCAGCGACGCGGCAAGCGCGATCGCGATGATCGCGAGCGCGACCAGCACTTCGATCATCGTGAAGCCGCGCTGCGTGCGCGGCGAATCCACCCGCGCAATGGAGCGCATCACACGGCGGGGAAGGGCGCAGGCGGTGCTGCTGCAACGGTGCGTTCGCATCTCAGCGCACCTCGTAGCGGCCGTTGCCGGTGCCGACGATCGTTGCCTGTCCGGCCGCCGAAAATAGCGTGACCTGCACCGGCACGTCGATCGCCTCGGTGCCGAACACGATGCGATCGGCCCGCGAATCCGAACCCGGGTAGCTGATCGCGACACCGGTCACGCCGCCTTCCCAATGACGCGGCCCGAGCAGATCGTCGCGCAACGGACGCCAGCCGTCCTGAGTGCGCTGATCGAAACGGAAGCCGCCGTCGAACGGTTGCCATGCAATCGGCCGCGCGCGCACCTGTGCTTCGTCGCCGGCGGATTCGAACAGCAGCGCGAGACGCTGCGCTTCCTCGTTCAGATCGGTGCGCGGATTGCGTGTCATCGTCAATGAGGTTAGCGACACGAGCAAACCAGCGATCACGAGCACGACCATCATTTCGAGCAGCGTGAAGCCGGCCGCACGGCGCCGGCCTGGGCGCATGCGCGTCGCGCGCCTCATGGGCGATTCAGGCGCAACACACGGCAAAACACCCGACGCGACATGCCGCACGGCACGCGCCGACGCTTGCGTGTCAGCACACGCCGCTTGCGGCGGCGAAACCGTACACGGAGTGTCCACATGGGACTTGCAAGCGGACATGCGCATAGTGCCGGCCATCGACGATCAACGGAAAATCAAACAGCAATACATCGGTAAAACACGCGCGCTTCGCCGAGCCGCGAGACGAACGGCAGAGCAGCAGGCAGCGAAGCGGACGCGTGCATGAACATCTGCGGCTTTGCGAGTAACGATGCGCACTATTGCCACGAACCGATGTCGGCATCATTGCCTTCGCCGCCCGGCTTGCCGTCCGCGCCGTAGCTGAACACGTCGATCTCGCCGTGCACGCCCGGATTCAGATACTGATAGGCATTGCCCCACGGATCGTTCGGCAGACGCTCGAGGTAGCCGCCGTCCTTCCAGTTGTTCGGCACCGGATCGGTGCTCGGCTTCTCGATCAGCGCGCGCAGGCCCTGCTCCTGGGTCGGATAACGGCCGTTGTCGAGGCGGTAGAGCTTCAACGCCTGCATCACCGTGCCGATGTCCTGCTTCGCGGCGACGCGCCGCGCTTCGTCCGGACGGCTCATGATCTTCGGCACGATCAGCGCGGCCAGAATGCCGAGAATCGCGATCACGACCATGATTTCGATCAGCGTGAAACCGCGCTGGCGACGGCTGCGCGAACCCGCGTTGTCAGCGCGGCGAATGGTCGACAGTTGCATAGATTGCTACCTCTTTTCAGGTGAAATTATTCGACTCTGGCAGTGATTGAACACGCCGGGTCAGTCATTTTAATGTCATGGAGTTGAAGGGTTTCAACCCACCGCAATTTTCACAATAGTCCGTACAATGTGCGCATGAACGCCATCCAAATCCGCCTCCTGTCGCTCGCGCTGTTTGCCGTGTTCTGCGCGACGCTGACCTACTGGGTCATCACGCTCTCCGCGATGTCCGGCGCGCCGTTGCCCGCCGCCGCAGCGCATGCGCAGGTCTCGACCGACCAGGCCGCCACGCTGTTCGGCGGCCAGCTCACGCGCAACGTCAATCAGGACATCCATCTGTTCGGCATCCTGGCGCTGCGCGAAGGCGCCGCTGCGATCGTCAGCGTCGGCGGCGAACCGCCTCGCGCGGTGTCGCTCGGCAGCACGCTCATGCAAGGCACCAAACTCTCCGAAGTCCGCCCCCGCTCGATCATCATCGACCGCAACGGCTCGCACTCCGAAATCTTCCTGCCCCCCAACGCGGGCGGTCCTACCATTTACGTGCGCTGAATAAGTGCACTGAAGCACGTCACTGCACGAGGTTGTTCAGCTCGATGATCGGCAGCATCACTGCGAGCACGATCACGAGCACCACACCGCCCATCGCCAGAATCAGCAGCGGCTCGAGCAGGCTCGTGAGGAACATCGTGCGCCGTTCGAGTTCGCGCGATTCACCATCGGCCGCGCGATCGAGCATCGTCGTCACGTCGCCGGTCGCTTCGCCCGAACGGATCAGGTGCACGAGCACCGGCGGAAACGTCTTCGTATTGCCGAGCGCGCGCGAGAGCGACGTGCCTTCGCGCACACGCACGATCGCATCGTCGATGTTCTCGCGCATCGCGCTGTTGCTGAGCGTTTCGGCGGCGGCCTGCAGTGCGCGCAGAATCGGCACACCCGCTGCCGTCAGAATGCCGAGCGTGCTCGCAAAGCGCACCGTGTTATAGCCGCGCACGAGCTTGCCGGCGAGCGGCGCGGTCAGGAGCCACCGGTCGAACGCGAGGCGCGGGCCGGGCTGCTTCAGCGTCGAGCGCACCAGATAGACGACCACGAACAGACCGATCAATACCGCCCACCACCAGTGCCGCACGAAGCCGGACAGCGCCATCATCAAGATGGTGAGAAAGGGCAGTTGCTGCTTCGTGCTCGCGAACACGTTCACGACCTGCGGCACCACGTAGCTCAGCAGGAACGTGACGATGCCGAACGCGATGATCGTGACGATGGCCGGATACGTGAACGCAAGGACGATCTTCTGCTTCAACGCGTTGCGCTGCTCGATGTAATCGGCGAGCCGCGACAGCACGAGACCGAGCTTGCCCGTATGTTCGCCGGCCGCGACGAGCGCCCGGTAAATTTCGGGGAAGTCCTTCGGATGCTGCGTGAGCGCATTGGCGAGCGAATGACCGCCGAGCACTTCGGCGCGGATCGACGCCATCAGCTCGCGGATGTAATCGCGCTCCGATTGTTCGGTGAGCACCGCAAGCGCTTCGTCGAGCGGCAAGCCCGCGATCAGCAAACTCGCGAGTTGCCGCGTGAGGATGGCCTGCTCGCGCTGCGACAGACGACGCCCGAGCGCGAGCCGCTGATTGCGCTCGCCGCGCGTGCGCGACGCCGCCGGTTCGACGACGAGCGGCGTAAGCCCTTGCGAGCGCAGGCTCGTGCGCGCGCTGCGCGCGCTGTCCGCGTCGAGCACGCCTTTTTGCGCCTTGCCCGCCGCGTCGATCGCTTCGAAACGAAATGCCGGCATGCGTTTATGCTCCGCCCGTGACGCGAATCACTTCCTCGAGCGACGTGAGCCCGGAAGCGAGCCAGCGCTCCGAATCCTCGCGCAGCGTACGCATGCCTTGCCCGCGGCCGGCTTCGAGAATTTCCGCATCGGCTGCGTTGCGATGAATCAGCGCACGGATCGATTCGTCGATCAACAGCAGTTCGTAGACGCCGCGTCGCCCCGCATAACCGGAATGGCCGCAGCGGTCGCAGCCGACCGGATGCCAGCGCTTGCTGCCGTCCTCCTCGGTGCGCTCTTCACGGCACACCGGGCACAGGCGCCGCACGAGCCGCTGCGCGAGCACGCCGAGCAGCGACGACGCGAGCAGATACGGCTCGACGCCCATGTCGGTGAGACGCGTCACGGCGGAGGCGGCGTCGTTCGTGTGCAGCGTCGCAAGCACGAGGTGGCCGGTCAGCGAAGCCTGCACCGCGATCTGCGCGGTTTCGAGGTCGCGGATTTCGCCGATCATGATGATGTCCGGGTCCTGCCGCAGAATCGAGCGCAACGCGCGCGCGAAACTCATGCCGATCCGCTCGTTGACCTGGGTCTGGCCGATGCCGGAGAGGTCGTATTCGATCGGGTCTTCGACCGTCATGATGTTGGTGGTCGCCGTCTCCAGCCGCGACATCGACGCATACAGCGTCGTGGTCTTGCCGGAGCCGGTCGGGCCGGTCACGAGCACGATGCCGTGCGGCTTGCCGATCAGCTTGTCGAACTGGACGAGCGTATCGGACGCCATGCCGAGCGCTTCGAGATTCAGACGCGATGCGTCTTTTTCGAGCAGACGCAGCACCGCGCGCTCACCGTGACCGGTCGGCAGCGTCGAGACGCGCACGTCGACCGGACGGCCACCGACGCGCAGCGTAATGCGGCCATCCTGCGGCAAACGTTTTTCCGCGATGTCGAGTTGCGCCATGATCTTGATACGCGAAATCAGCGCGCCGTGCAGCGCCTTTTTCGGCCGCACGACGTCGCGCAGCGTGCCGTCGACGCGAAAGCGCACGACCGACGCATTCTCGAACGGCTCGATGTGAATGTCCGATGCCTGTTCGCGCGCCGCTTGCGTGAGGAGCGCGTTGATCATGCGGATGATCGGCGCGTCGTCTTCCGATTCGAGCAGGTCCTCGACCTCGGGAATGTCCTGCATCAGACGCGACAGATCGACTTCGCCTTCCACTTCGCCAACCACCTGCGCGGCGCTGCCGTCCTGTCGCGCGTACGCCTGGTTGATCGCCTGCGCGAGTTCGTCGGCGGGCATGCGCACGATCGACACCGCGCCGAAATTGCGCGCCACTTCAGCGAGCGCGGCCTCGCTCGTGCGCTCACTGATCCAGACTTCGAGGCTGTCGGGGTGCTGATGCGCAACCAGAACCTGGCCGCTGCGTGCAAAACCGTATGGCACGAGCCGGGCGGCGAGCGGCGAGGGCGCCGCACGCTCGCCGGCAGCGTCGCCGTTGTGCGTGCGTTGCGATTGCGCGGCTTGCGTGGGCGTCGGTGTCACGGACGCGCTCCCGGCGACATCGTGCTCGGCACCGCGTCGCTCGCCGGCGGGACGACGGCGGGTTGCGGCATGGTCTGCGGCATCGTTTGCGGCACGGGTTGTGTCGTGGGCTGCGCGGCTTGCGGCACGGGTTGTGCCATGGGCTGCGCGGCTTGCGGCACGGGTTGTTGCGGTGCCTGCTCAGGCACCTGCTGCGGTGCTTGCTGCGGCGTCGCCTGCTGACGGCGCATCTGGTCCAGATTGAACAGGTTCATCGCGGGCACCCCACCCTGGCTCGGGCCGAGCGGCATCGGCGGCACGACCGGATCGTTGCGATCCTTGATCAGATTGTTATCCGACCGGTACGCGCCCGTCACACCCTGGATGTAGTCGTAGCGGTTCGACGTGACGGCCTGCGCGGTGGCGTTGTCGTTGATGATGACAGGGCGCAGGAACACCATCAGGTTGGTCTTGTCGCGCGTTTTCTGCTCGGAACGGAACAGCTGGCCGATCCACGGAATATCGCCGAGCAGCGGCACCTTGCTGTTGCTGACCTGGTAGTTGTCCTGCATCAGGCCGCCGAGCACGATGATCTCGCCGTTATCGCACAGCACGGTCGACTGGATCGAACGTTTCGTGAACTCCGGACCCGACGGGTTCGTCGTCACGTTGTTCGTGCCGTTCACGATCGCCGAGTCTTCGGTGTAGAGCTGCAGCTTGAGGATGCCGCCATCGGTGATCTGCGGTTTCACGTGCAGCGTCAAACCGATGTCGACGCGGTCGTACGTATTGAACGCCGAACTCGTCGTGCTGCTCGTCAGGTTCGAGTACGAACCGGTCTGGATCGGCACGTTCGTACCGACGATGATCTTCGCCTCTTCGTTGTCGAGCGTGATGAGGTTAGGCGTGGACAGCACGTTCGCGTCGGCGGTCTGCGAGAGCGCCTGGAGCAACGCGCCGAGTCCTTGCACGCCGAAAATGTTGCGAATCCAGCCGACGTTCAGACCCTGCTGCAAGGTACCGTTGCCGAGCGCCGACGCGAGGCCGCCGGTCGTGGCCGTCGCGGCCGCGGCCGTCAGGTTGACGATGCTGTTGCTGGAGCCCGTCTGCAGGTTGGTGCCGGCGTACAGCGAACTGTTCGCGACCTGCCACTGAATGCCGAGGTTCGCGTTCGTGTTCGAGTTCAGCTCGACGATCAGCGCCTCGATATAGACCTGCGCGCGGCGCGCGTCGAGCTGGTCGATCACCGCGCGCAGATTGCGGTAGACCGGCTCGGGTGCGGTGATGATCAGCGAGTTGGTCGCGGCATCGGCCGTAATCATGCCGCCACCACTGTTGTCGTCGCCCTTGTCCTTGTCGCTGCTGAGAAAACCGCCGTTGTTGTTGTTCGAACCCGAGGCGCCGCCGCCCATCGGCGAGGAGGACATCGAGCTGCTGCCGAGGCCGCCCGAGGGCAGCGGCGGCGTGCCGGACGTGCCCGTCGAACTGCCGCCCGACATACCGCCGCTGCTGTTCTGGTTGAACGAATTCGCGTCGTTCGAGCTGGCCGACGAGCCGCTGTCGCCCCCGCCGCCCTTGCCGAGCATGCTGCGCAGCGTGCGCGCGAGCTTGGTCGCGTCCGCGTTGCGCAGCGCCACGACGTGCATGTTGCCGGGCATCGTGGTCGGCGTGTCGAGCTGCTTCGCGAGTTCCTTCGCGGCCGCGAGGCGCGCGGTGTTCGACGCGCGGATCAGCAATGAGTTGGTGCGCGGATCCGACGTGATCGACACCTTCAGCGTCGCGTCCGTGCTGCCGATCGAGCCCGGATCGAGCATCTTGTTCATTTGCTGGGCGATGTCGATCGCGTTCGCGTTTTTCAGCTGCACGACCGCGACCGACTGGCCTGCCGCGCTATCGATACCCGCGATGATCTGCGCGATGCGCCGCACGTTGTCGGCGTAATCGGTGACGACGATCGTATTGTTGGCCGGGTAAGCCGCGACGGTATTGTTCGGCGAAATCAGCGGACGCAGCACCGGCAGCAGGTTGTTGGCCGATTCGTTTCTCAGCGTGAAGACCTGCGTGACCACCTGGTCGCCGCGCGCCGTCGGCGCGTTGCCGACGTAAGTCGGCACGCCTTGCAGCTTGGCGTCGGCTTCGGGCACGACCTTCAGCACGCCATGATCCTGCACCAGCGCGAAACCCTGCATGCGCAGGGCCGACTGCAGGGTCTTGAGCGCCTGGTCCTCAGGGACAGCGTTTTCGGAAACGAGGTTCAGCTGCCCCTTCACCCGCGGATCGACGATGATCGTTTTGCCGGTTGCAGCGCCGATCGCCTTCGCGACCTGATCGATGTCAGCGTTCACGAAATTCAGCGTCACCTCTGCCTGTGCTGTCTGCGCGGTGATCAATCCAGCCACCAGCAGCGCCGTTGCCACGCGACGCAAAGCCATACAATTTCTTCTCATGGAATGTGATGTCGATGCCGGCAGCCTTTGCCGCCGACGGTCAAGCGATGTGGACTCAGCGGCAAGCCACCGCCTGATCGGTCTATGAGCCCGCCGCGAAAACGATTTCCGCTTCTGGCACTAATTCACCGATGTCCGAAAAAAACGAACAGTAACAGTTTTTCATGTCGGATTTGAAACAAAACGGACGACCTCATGCGATTCCGTGAAGAGATCGCCGTGTTGTCATCTAATTGAAAGCAAACCGGCATGAGACGCGAGCCGCAGCACGCGGATTTGTGCTGCCTTATGTCGGTTAGCCAACTTGACGCAGGTCGGACTGCCGGTATGATACGAGCCGTTCGACTCGCTGTTATGCGTTTGCTGACGCGGGTTTTCCCCGATGGGCGACAAACGCCCGGCCAGCAGGCCCTCACGGCTGAAGCCGCGGCTGGCAAAACGCCTTACCGATCCTTACTTTTGTTTTATTTGGTCGTCTTGATCGATGAACCGTCCCTTCGTCACCGTCGTCGCCACCTTGACCCTGCTCGCGGCAGCAGGGTCGGCGCGCGCCGACTGTTTCGACGAGGCGGCTAAATACCAAAAGGTCAATCCGTTGATTCTGCGGGCCATTGCCTGGCAGGAATCGCACAACCGGCCGGATGCGCAGCACAAGAACGCGAACGGCTCGACCGACTACGGCGTGATGCAGATCAACTCGATCCATCTGCCCGTGCTCGCTCAATACGGCATCTCGCAGGGCACGCTGATGGAGCCGTGCAAGAACGTCTATATCGCCGCATGGCATCTGCGCCGGCAGATGAACAAGTACGGCAATACCTGGCAGGCGGTCGGCGCGTACCACTCCGAAACGCCGGCGCTGCGCGATAAGTATGCGCAGCAAATCGTCGCGATTCTGCGCAGCTGGAAGCTGATGCCGGCAGCGCGTTAGGCGCCCGTTTGATGCACAATGCGGCTTCATACTGCCGCTACGATCCGCTCACGCCCGCGCAGCGAAACGGCCGCGCCGTTCATGCGAAGCCGCACCCGGCATGCCTTCCCATCTTCCTGTTTTTTCCGTACTGCGATGAACCAGCCGCTATTGCCCGTCACCGTGCTCTCCGGTTTTCTGGGCGCCGGCAAGACCACGCTCCTGAATCACATCCTCGCGAATCGCGCCGGTCTGCGCGTCGCGGTGATCGTCAACGATCTCGCCACCGTCAATATAGATTCCACGCTCGTGCGCCATGCCGCCGAGTTGTCGCATGTCGAGGAGCAACTCGTCGAACTGTCGAACGGCTGCATCTGCTGCACGCTGCGCGACGATCTGCTGAGCGAGATCCGCCGCCTCGCGGGCGAGAAGCGCTTCGACGCGCTGCTGATCGAATCGACCGGCGTCGCCGAGCCGATGCCGATCGCAGAAACCTTTGCTTTCATCGACGATGATGGCGCCTCGCTGTCCGACCTCGCGCGGCTCGACACGATGGTCACGGTCGTCGACGCGTTCAACTTCCTGCGCGACTACGCGTCGGCCGATGCGCTCACCGAACGCGGCATTGCCGTCAGCGAAGAAGACGACCGCACGCTCGTCGAATTGCTGATCGAGCAGATCGAATTCTGCGACGTGCTCGTCGTGAACAAGGCTGACCTCGTCAGCGCGGACGAACTCGCGCGCCTGCAGCGCATCCTCGCGCGGATCAACCCGCGCGCGGCGCAGGTGGTGAGCCGCTTCGGCGACGTGCCGCTCGACCAGGTGTTCAACACCGGCCGTTTCGATTTCGATGAAGCATCGAGCGCGCCGGGCTGGCTTGCGTCGCTCGATCACGAGCATCAGCACGGCGAAGCGGACGAATACGGGATCGGCAATTTCGTCTACCGCGCGCGGCGGCCGTTTCATCCGCAACGGCTCTGGGAGCTGCTGCATCAGGAGTGGAAGGGCGTGCTGCGCAGCAAGGGGTTTTTCTGGCTCGCGACGCGCAACGACATCGCCGGATCGCTGTCGCAGGCGGGCGGCGCTTGCCGGCATGGTCCGGCGGGCATGTGGTGGGCCGCGCAGGATCGCAGCGAATGGCCCGACGGTGACGACGAACTGAGCGCCGAAATCGCCGCCGACTGGTATGGCGATCCCGACGATACGAGCATCG
This sequence comes from Paraburkholderia susongensis, assembly GCF_900177725.1. Lineage (GTDB taxonomy): Bacteria > Pseudomonadota > Gammaproteobacteria > Burkholderiales > Burkholderiaceae > Paraburkholderia > Paraburkholderia susongensis. Next base: position 540,868 of record NZ_FXAT01000003.1, read on the forward strand.
GTGATCGTCGCCAGGAGCTGGTGCTGATCGGCGTCGATATCGATCCGGAGCTCTGGCGCGCGAAGTTCGACGCCTGCCTGCTCACCGACGACGAATATGCGCGCGGGCCCCTGGCGTGGCAACAGTTCGACGATCCGTTTCCGGCATGGGACTTCGACGAACACGATCATGACGACGATCACGGTCACGATCATCACCACGATCACCACGATCACGGTGACGACTGCGAACACTGCGGGCATGGCCACGGCGAGATCGTGCATCGTCACGAGTAAGCCGAGCGGACGAAAAAAAACCCGCCATGGGCGGGTTCCAGCGGGTGTCAACTGCCTGGCAGAGTGATCTGCTTAGCGCTTGTTGACTGCGTCCTTGAACGCTTTGCCTGCGGTGAACTTGACGGTCTTGGCTGCCGGGATCTTGATAGTTTCGCCGGTCTTGGGGTTGCGACCCGTGCGCGCTGCGCGCTTGCCCGAACCAAAACTACCGAAGCCGATCAACTGGACCGCTTCACCCTTCGACACAGCCTTCTTGATCACTTCAAGCAACGTGTCCAGCGTTTCGCCGGTTTGAGCCTTGCTGGCGCCCGTCTGTCCTGCGACAGCGTCGATCAGTTCCTGTTTGTTCATTAAGGTTCCTTTCTGAGTTTAGGTTGATACGAACAGCGCGAACGCGCCGATTATACGTGCGCGCACCGCGCCGTCGAGCAGCTGCGGCCCTGATCCCCGAGAATCTCTCGCACCGGACAAGTGACTGTCCGCTGGCCGTGCTGCCGCGTCCTTCGCGGCGCTTGTTATGATAGCGCAGCGCAAACCCAATCAGGATAAGGGTTTCGAAGAATTGCGCGGTTCTCGGGCCGATCTGGCAAGGAAATCGGATTTTCGCCGTCCATAACCCTCAAACAGGGGCTGAAACCCAGTCCTGACGGGGCCTGGCGTTGGTTTTTGCCAACGCAGCATGCGTGCGTATCCTGGTTTTTTCTGGCTTTTCCGGTGCTTCGCGAGCCGCGTGCGCCGGCTCCAACGACCGGATCGCTCTCTCGAGCGTCCTTTTGAGCGTGTTTTTCCACCGCGCATGACCGATCCGCTGATCCCCGCCGTTCTCGCCTTTCGCGACAACGGCAACCCGTTTTCACCGCTCTACGACGACATCTATCACAGCGCCGTCGGCGCGCTCGAACAGGCTCATCACGTTTTTCTGCGCGGCAATGCGCTGCCCGGGCGATGGCAAGGCCGCCGCACCTTCACCGTGCTCGAGACCGGCTTCGGCATGGGCATCAACTTCCTCGTCACCTGGGCCGCGTGGCGCGCCGATCCGTCACGCTGTGAGCGCCTGCATTTCGTGTCGGTGGAAAAGCACCCGTTCAGCACAGCCGATCTGCGCCGCGTCCATGCGACGACGCTATCCGATCCGCAGATCGCCGGACTCGGCGACACGCTCGCAAACGCATGGCCGATGCTCGTGCCCGGCGCGCACCGGCTCGAATTCGACGAAGGCCGCGTGGTACTCACGCTGATCTTCGCCGACGCGGCCGACAGCCTGCCCACATTGCGTCTGCGTGCCGACGCGTTTTATCTCGATGGCTTCGCCCCGGCGAAGAACCCCGAGCTGTGGAGCCCGGCCATCTTCAAGGCGCTCGCGCGTGTCGCGGGTGAGGGCGCGACGTTCGCTACTTATAGCAGCGCGGGCGACATCAAACGCGCATTGACGCAATGCGGCTTCGAGTATCGCAAGGTCGACGGCTTCGGCTGGAAACGCGCAATGCTGGTCGGCCATTTCGCGCCGCGCTGGCGCGTGCGCCGCCATGAGCCGCCCGCACCGTTCGCGCATGCGCAACGGCATGCGGTCGTGATCGGCGCGGGGCTCGCCGGCTGCGCGGTGATTGAACGGCTTGCGGCGCGCGGCTGGTGCGTCACGTCGCTGGAGCGCCACGCGTCGGTTGCGCAGGATGCATCGGGCAATCCCGCCGGCGTGTTCCACCCGATGATCTCGCGCGACGACAGCGTCGCCTCTCGCGTCACGCGCGCCGGTTTCCTCTATGCGCTCAATCGCTGGGCCGCGCTCGAACACGCCGGTCATCGGCTCGTGCGCGGCGCGCCGGGTCTGCTGCAGATCGCCGGTGACGATGACGAAACCCGCGCAATCGGTGACGCGATCGCGACGTTCCGTTATCCGTCCGACTACGTGACGCCTGTTTCCACTCGCGACGCCGCCGCGCTCGCCGGCATGCCGCTCGCGCGCGGCGGCTGGTTCTTTCCGCAAGGCGGCTGGATCGATCCGGCCTCGCTGTGCGCCGCGCAATTCGCCGCGGCGGGCGAGCGGCTCGAACGGCGCTTCGGCGTCGAAGTCGCACGGCTCGAACGATCCGGCGAGCAGTGGACTGTCTTCGATATCGCGGGCAACGCGGTAGCGCGCGCGCCGGTCGTGATCGTCGCCGGTGCCCACGAAGCCGCGCGAATCGCCGGCTTGCGTCACGCGCCGACCCGCAGCATTCGTGGTCAGTTGACGTTGCTGCCGCCCGGCGCGGTCGCGCCGCTCGCGTTGCCGGTGATCGGCGAAGGCTATGCGGTGCCGCTCACGAACGGTGTCACGCTGACGGGCGCTACCTACGAACTCGACGATCCCGACACGTCGCTGCGCGTGGACGGTCATCGCGAGAACATCGAGCGCGTCGCGCAGATGTTGCCCGCATTCGCCCATGCGATCGATGCCGCCCAGCCGACAGCGGCTGGCGAACTCGCGGGACGTGTCGCGTTCCGCTGCGTCACGAGCGACCGCATGCCGATGATCGGCCAGCTTGCCGACGAAACCACGGCGGCACGCGACGCCGCACGCCTGCGCGGCGCATGGCCGCTCGATCTACCCCGCATGGATGGCCTGTATGGCGCGTTCGCCTATGGATCTCGCGGCCTCGTGTGGGCTGCGCTTGGCGCGGAGCTGATCGCCTCGCAAATCGAAGGCGAGCCGTGGCCGCTCGAACGCGATCTCGCGGAAGACATCGACCCGGCGCGTTTTCTGCTGCGTGCATTGCGGCAGGGAACGGTCGGTTAGTCGATCACGTTAGTTATTGACCACCCGTCCACGCGCTGCGCTGTTTACGTCACCGCAGCGCATCCATACATCCCACGCACGCTGTAAACCGAGTTAACCCGCCATGCGGCTTATCCACCGAAACTTGTGGATAACCGCGCTGTTAACCAGCGCAAGTCGTGTGGAACCGTTGTGGACGTAAACGGGGTAACTCGAGCGCCGCGGAAAAGCGCAAAAAGTTGCCCGCGTATACCTACTGTCACCGCACACGCTGTGCATCCGGTTATGCGGCCGGCAAATTGCTGATTCGTTTCGGTAAACCGGAGTTATCCACAGAAACGGAGGCACCTTGTTAACTGTTACTACGTATACATACGGTAAACCAGTAAACAGCAAAGCCGGGGCTAACGCACCGCTCATCGGCTGGCTCGATTCCGTCAAAACATCGCCGGACTCCACTCGTTCGCTGTCAAAGAGGCACATGAAAAACACCGACACGACGTTCAGGCTCGCAACCCAAACCGCGTGAGTTCAAGGCGGAAACGGTCGCTTTTTCCTGCTATCAGGAAGAAGGCGAACGTTTTTACCGTATTGGCTGCAAGTTGGCGTCTTTTCGGTCGAGACAGAAAAGCTATGGCACAATCGCCGTTCTTTTCCTCGTCGTGCCCCCGCGTCTGGCGGCACGCGTTGCAACGGAACGGTGCCGGTCAAACAGAATCTGATTCAAAGTCGACGGCGTTCTTTCATCGTGCCGGTTGCTGCAACCGCATCCGTGAACGTGCCGGATTCTTTGCGGTTCTTTTGCGGCCGTGGCGCATTCCGATCATCCGATCATTGAAAACTCGCAACGCTGACTTCGCGAAGCGATTGCGATAGCGAGCGTTTACCGCTTGCCCGTTCGCCGGCCTGTGCGCCGGTTCGTGTCGTCTGCCGTTGCTGCCAAGGAGAACCCATCACGATGAATTCGGCGTTTTCGTTTCTTCCAGCGTGGCCGCTTTCACCCGACGCCATCTTCTGGGCGGGTCTTGCATTGCTTGCTGCTGGTTTGTGCGGCGAATTGTGTTATCGCGCGTGGCGTTTACCGCGTATTTCCGGCTATGCCGTGATTGGCCTCGTCGCCGGCGCGGCCGGTTTCGGCGTGATCGATACGGATTCCGCGCGTGCCGCGCGGCCGCTGCTCGATGTCGCGCTCGGCCTGCTGCTGTTCGAACTCGGCAGCCGGCTCGATCTGCGCTGGATTCGCCGCAATCCGTGGCTGATTCTGTCGAGCGTCGCCGAAGCCACGCTGACTTTCGTGCTGGTCCTGCCGGTCCTGCTGTTCCTCAATGTGCCGCTCATGGTGGCGACCGTGCTTGCGGCAATCGCCATGGCGACGTCGCCCGCGATGGTGATCCAGCTAAAAACGGAATTGCGCGCGGAAGGCCAGGTCACGCAGCGTCTTCTGACGTTGACCGCGCTGAACAGCATGTATGCGGTGGTGATCGAGAAGCTCGTGTCGAGCTGGCTGCACCAGGAAGCTTACGGCAACGTTTTCGCGACCATCCTGCAGCCGCTGTATCTGCTCGTCGGCTCGCTCGTGCTCGCCTATCTGCTTGCGCGTACCTGCACGTTTTTCTATCGGCGGATGAACATGCACGACGAGCATTCGTTCGTCGCGCTGTTCGGCCTCGTGCTGCTTGCGATCGCGATCGCGCATCTGTTCAAGCTGTCGACGATTCTCGCGCTGCTCGCCGCGGGCATCATCGTGAAAAATCATGAGGCGCGCCCGCAACTGTGGCCGCAGCATTTCGGCACCGCTGGGTGGCTCTTGACCGTGATCCTCTTCGTGCTGACGTTGACCTCGTTCGAATGGAAGGATATTGCACTTGGCGGCGTCGCGGCGTTGGGTCTGATCGTCGCGCGGCTCGTCGCGAAACTGGTCGGCGTGCTCGCGTTCGCGAAGCCGAGCGGCCTGAACTGGAAGCAGGGGGTGGCGCTCGGCCTCTCGTTGTCGCCAATGTCGGCGCTCGCCTATCTGCTCGTCGACGACACGTACAACCTTTATCCGAATTTCGATCCGCAATTGCGGGCCATCGTGATGTGCTCGATTTTCGTGCTGCAGATTCTCGGGCCGTGGCTCGTGTATCGCAGTCTCGCGCTCGTGGCCGAACGGCGCGAGGAGTAAGCACAAGCGGTAAGCGCAAGCGCGGCATTGCCATACGGCGGCGCCGCGCTCGCGAATCCGTTTTCAACTGATCCGTTTCAAAACGGCCTGACTCAGGGAACGCCATGTCACTCGAACCCTTCATCGATTCGAAACCGTTCACGTTCGGTATCGAACTCGAAATGCAGATCGTCAATACGCATGACTATGATCTGACCAAAGCCGGCACGGATCTGCTGCGCCTCATCAAGGACGAAAAAATCCCCGGCAATATCACGCCGGAAATCACCGAGAGCATGATCGAGCTGTCGACCGGCATCTGCACGTCGCACGAACAGGCCGTCACCGATCTGCGCAAGATTCGCGACACGCTCGTGTCCGCGGCCGATCATCTGAACGTCGGCCTGTGCGGCGGCGGCACGCATGCTTTCCAGCAATGGAGCGAGCGGCAGATCGTCGATACGCCGCGTTTTCAGTATCTTTCCGAACTGTACGGCTATCTCGCCAAGCAGTTCACAGTGTTCGGCCAGCACGTGCATATCGGTTGTCCGGATGCGAACAGCGCGCTTTATCTGCTTCATTCGATGTCGCGCTTCATCCCGCATTTCATTGCGCTGTCGGCTTCGTCTCCATTCGTGCAGGGCGTCGACACCGGTTTTCATTCGGCACGACTGAATTCCGTGTTCGCGTTTCCGTTGTCGGGCCGCGCGCCGTTCGTACTCACGTGGGACAGTTTCGAGGAATATTTCTCGAAAATGGTCCACACCGGCGTGGTCAACAGCATGAAGGACTTTTACTGGGACATCCGCCCGAAGCCGGGCTTCGGCACGATCGAAGTACGCGTGATGGATACGCCGTTTTCGGTGGACCGCGCCGCGGCGATTGCCTGCTACATCCAGACGCTCGCGCGGCATCTGCTGCTCGACAAGCCGATCACGCCGAAGGAAGACGATTACCTCGTCTACACGTTCAACCGCTTCGAAGCGTGCCGTTTTGGGCTTGGCGGCACCTGCATCAACCCGCAAACGGGTGAACGCAAGACGATTTCCGAGGATATCCTCGAAACGCTCGAACAGATCGGGCCGCATGCGCAAGAGTTGGGCTCGACCAATGCGCTCACCGAAATCGGCGCGATCGCGCGCGGGCAGGTCAATGATGCGACCTGGCTGCGCAGCGTATTTACACAGGAAAAGTCCTTGCACGAAGCGGTGCGGCAGCAGTGTCTGCAATGGCGTGCCTAGCCGCGAAGTGTCCGCAAAGTCCGCCTACGCACGCCATGTGCGTGAGGTTTTAGAGAAACCTGCTTCGCGCGGGTTTTTTTTCGTAATGAATTTTTTGAAAATTTTCTGGCGTGCAACCCTTCAGGTTTTTCCAAAGTTTACGTATACATGCGTAGTATTCGTTAACAAGCATTGCCAGAGTCTGTGGACAACTGAATAATTCCTTGTAAAGTCAACATGCTGCGAAAATGATAATCAGGCTCGCAAAACGCGTGTTGGCCGTGCTGGACATAGGACGGGCGGGAAACGGCGAGGCACAGCCAGGAGGGGGATCGAGGTATGCTGCACAGGCTATCCAAACGTTTTCCCCGGGTTATCCACAGAGCGCGTTGGATAAGTTAGCTGTACGATTTGCCGCTCTCGCATAGAATGTCGTTTTTTGCCGCCTGCGGCTTCAACGGCGGTAAATTTTTGAGATAGTAGAACCACCGGTTTCGTCCGCGGTTGGACGAAGCTACCCCACACACGCGACGGGCGCGGTCGGCAAGCAGTTCGCCGGCATCGCACAGAAGCGGTAAATAGACGAATCGAAGATTATGAGCGAAGGCGTATACGGAGAACAGGCAACCGGGCGAGTGACCCACGGCCTCTTGCGATTGAGCACGGCGATGCGAAGCCAGGCTTGGGAATGGGCGGAAGGCGCAGGCCTTACGCCGACCCAGGGTGAAATCCTGGTTTTGTTGATGCAGCGTAAGGGGCCAATGCGTCTCGGCGAAATCGCCCGCGAAACGGCGCTGACCGCCGCGACCACCAGCGATGCGGTCAGCACGCTCGAGACCAAGGGCCTCGTCGAAAAGCGCCGCGCCCTCGACGACGGCCGCGCCCTCGCCGTCCGCCTGACTTCGCGTGGCCGTACGGCCGCGAAGCGGGCCGCGCAGTGGCCCGACTTCCTGAGCAAGGCGGTTGGCACGTTGCGTGAAGACGAGCAGGCCGCGTTCTATCGCACGCTGCTCAAGACCATCTATCAGCTCGAGGCGCACGACACGATTCCGTCGCACCGTATGTGCCTGAGCTGCTCTCATTTCCAGCCGAGCAAGAATCCGAAGAAGACGCCGCATCACTGCGCGCTGCTCGATCTGAACATGAAGGACACCGATCTGCGTCTCGATTGCTCCGTGCACGAAAAAGCGGACCTCGCCACCCAGAAGAAGAACTGGAAGATCTTCGCCCTGTAACGTGGCGTCTTCTGGGGCTTCGGGGTTGATTGGGGCAATCGGCGGCAACCCGCTGCCACGGTCTCGCCGGATCCGGCGGTCGGCATGAGCCGGCTGTCGGCCGGCTGGCACCGCGCAATGGCAAGTCGTTAGTTAACCTGAAGGTGGGGCAGGCCGATGAATCGCGAAGTACTGGCTATTCGTCATGTGCACTTCGAAGATTTGGGCAGTCTCGAGCTGGTGCTCGGCGAGCGCGGGTGCCCGGTCCGTTATCTCGATGTGGGGGTGGCCCGCATCGAGGCGCCGAATCCGGTTGCCGCCTCGTTGATGGTAGTGCTGGGCGGCCCGATCAGCGCCACCGACGACGCGCTTTACCCGACGCTCACGCCACTGCTCGCACTGATCGAAAAGCGCATCGAAGCCGGTCTGCCGACGCTCGGCATCTGCCTGGGCGCGCAGCTGATCGCGCGTGCGCTCGGTGCGCGTGTCTATCCCGCGGGCCATGCCGAACTCGGCTGGACACCGCTCACGCTGACCGATGCCGGCCGCGCTTCGCCGCTGCGTCATCTGGACGGCGCGCATACGTCGATGCTGCATTGGCACGGCGATACCTTCGATCTTCCCGCCAACGCCACGCGTCTCGCGTCGACGCCCGCCTGCGAAAACCAGGCGTTCGCGTGGGGCGATCATGTGCTGGGTTTGCAGTGTCACCCCGAAATTCGCACCGATCGTTTCGAACCGTGGCTGATCGGCAATGCAAGCGAGCTGGCCGGGCATGGCATCGACGCGCGTCAGTTGCGCGCCGACACCGCGAAGTTCGGCCCCGCGCTCGAGGCCGCTGCGTGCCGCATGTTCGGCGAATGGCTCGATCAGGTCGAAACGAAGACCTGAGCGGCACATTCATGCATTAAACCGCTCACGGTGCTATGCTCGATCGCTCTCGGGTTTTCACTAGGCGTAATCCATGAGCGCGCTTTTCTCCCCGCTCACGCTGCGTAGCGTGACGCTTCCCAATCGCATCGTCGTCTCCCCAATGTGCCAGTATTCCGCCGAACGCGGCGAAGCCACGGCATGGCACATGATCCACCTCGGCAGTCTCGCGTTGTCGGGTGCGGCCATGCTGTTCATCGAGGCGACCGCGGTCGAGCCGGATGGCCGCATCACGCCCGCCGATCTCGGCTTGTGGGACGACGCGACCGAAGAGGCGCTCGTGCCGGTGCTGGCCGCGATCCGCAAGCATTCGCACATCAGCGTGACGATGCAGTTGTCGCACGCTGGCCGCAAGGCGTCGAGCCATGTGCCGTGGGAGGGCGGTCAGCTGATCCCGGTGTCGCAAGGCGGCTGGCTGCCGCATGCGCCGTCGGCGTTGCCGCACAAGGCCGGTGAAGAGCCGCCGCTCGCGCTCGACGTCGCCGGGCTGAACCGGATTCGCGAAGCGTTCGCGGCGTCGGCGCGCCGCGCCGCGCGCCTTGGCATCGACGCACTCGAAGTGCATGCGGCGCATGGCTATCTGCTGCATCAATTCCTCTCGCCGGTCGCGAACCAGCGTAACGACGATTACGGTGGCTCGCTCGAAAACCGCATGCGCTTTCCGCTCGAAATCTTCGATATCGTGCGCGCTGCATTTCCGGCAGACAAACCAGTCGGCGTGCGTGTGTCGGCGACCGATTGGGTCGAAGGCGGCTGGACGCTCGAAGACACGATCGCGTTTGCGCACGAGCTGAAAAAGCGCGGCTGCGACTGGATCGACGTGTCGTCGGGCGGGGTGTCGCCGCTGCAGCGAATTCCGCTCGAACCGGGCTATCAGATTCCGTTCGCGAAGGCGGTCAAGCATGCAACCGGTCTCACCACGATCGGCGTCGGTCTCATTACCGATCCGCTGCATGCCGAGCAACTGATCGAGTCGGGCGACGCCGATCTGATCGCGCTGGCTCGCGGCCTGCTGTACAACCCGCGCTGGCCGTGGCACGCGGCGGCGCAGCTCGGCGCCACGGTCGAAGCGCCGCCGCAGTACTGGCGTTCGCAACCGCGCGATCAGAAAGCCTTGTTCGGCGACATATCGTTCGGTCAACGATGAAGCTCGCTGCTCATTAAAACGAACGCGTCCGCCGACGGTTGAACGAAGCCGTCGTCAGCGTGTAGGATGCCGGTTGTGGCGCATGTGCGTCGCAAGTCGACGCGGCGCTCGCAAGGCGCCGCGTTTGCTATCCGCGTCAGAAAAGAAAAACGTATCTCCGACGATTGCCGGACTTCATTCCCCAGTTCTTCACAAGGATTCATTCAATGAATTCACGCAGGATCGCCGTGCGCCGTTCGGGTGTGCACGGCAAAGGCGTGTTTGCACTCGAACCGATTGCGGCCGGCGAGCGGCTGATCGAATACAAGGGCGAGCGGATCTCGTGGAAAGAAGCGCTGCGCCGTCATCCGCACAACCCGGCTGAACCGAATCACACGTTCTATTTCGCGCTGGATAGCGGCAAGGTGATCGACGGCAAGGTGAGCGGCAATAGTGCGCGCTGGATCAATCACTCGTGTGCGCCGAACTGCGAAGCCGAGGAAATCGACGGCCACGTGTACGTGCATGCGCTGCGCGATATCGCGGAAGGCGAGGAAGTGTTTTACGACTACGGTCTCGTGATCGACGCGCGTCAGACGAAGAAGCTCAAGAAGGAATACGAATGCCGCTGCGGCGCGCGCAAGTGCCGCGGCACGATGCTGGCGCCGCCGGAGAAGGAGAAAGGCAAAGGAGGCAGCAAAGCCGCCAGGTCGGATAAGTCCACGGGCAAGTCCGACAAATCCAGCAAGCCGGCGAAGAAATCGAAGAAGAAATAAGCGTGGCGAGATGCGTCCGCCCAAGGTTGTACCGGGCGTTCGCATCCTTCCCACCGCTATATGTCCATCGGCGCCGAGTGCGCCGATTTTTTTGCCGTGCGTGGTGCGTCGGCATTCGTCGCGGCGCCAGGCGCTTCGGTGCGCATCAGCGGAACTCGCGCGATAAAACGTGCACCGCCTTCCGGCGCGTCCTCGTAATGCACGCTGCCGTGATGCAGCACCATGATGTCATGGACGATCGCAAGGCCAAGACCCGCGCCGCTATCCACCCCCGCTTCGCTCTGGCCGTCGCCGCGGAAGAACCGCTTGAACAGATCAGCCTGCTGGGAGCGCGGCACGCCCGGCCCATTGTCTTCGACGATGATCTCCGCCATGCGCACGCCGTCGATCAGCGTCTGCGAAACGGTGACCGTGATGCGTCCGCCGTCGATGCGCGACGGCGGGACATACTTGAGCGCGTTATCGAGCAGATTCGCGATCACTTCGTGCAGCAGCACCGGATTGCCGCGCGCGGTCAATGGATGATCGTTCGAGGGGTCGTCGAGGCGCTGGAAACCGAGGTCGACCTGCACCGCGAGCGCACGCGGCACCCATTCCGCGCCGGTGTCGAACGCGAGCGCGGCCATATCGACATTGACGAAGCGTGCCGCCTGTTCGCCCGGCTCGGCCCGTGCAAGCGACAGCAATTGATTCGACAGCCGTACCGCGCGGTCAGCCGCGGCACGCAATTCGCGCACGGCGGTGAGCGTCTGCTGCGGATCGCGCGCGACGGCTGCCTGTTCCGCGTGCAGCTTCACCGCCGTGAGCGGCGTGCGCAACTGATGCGCGGCGTCGGCGATAAATTTGCGCTGGGCATCGAGCGCGCTTTTCAGACGGTCGAGCAGCGCGTTCAGTGCGCCGGTGAGTGGGCGGATTTCGACCGGCACATAAGTTTCGTCGACCGGCTCGAGCGACGTGTGTGTCTGCCGGTTCAGCGAATCGGCGAGCGCGGTCAGCGGATTGAGCTGCTGGTTGACGACGCGCCACACGATCACCCAGCCGGCCAGTAGCAGCAACAGCAGCGGCATCATGATCGCAACGAGAAACTCGGCGGCGATGCGAAACCGGTGATGCACGGCCTGACCCACTTCGACGACGATCGGATTGCCTTTCGGCTGTTCGACCCGCACCTGCGCGACGCGCACCGTCACGCCTTCGTACTGCGTTTCGAACACGTACGCGTAATGCATGCGGCGCACGCTGGTGCCTTGCAACGGCAGGTTGTGGTCGCCGGCGATTTCGGTGTCGCCGGTGCTGATCCGGTAGACGAGATGCTCGACCGGATCGGAGAACATCGCTTGCGCGAGCGGGGGCACCGTGATCGGCGCTTCCGGTCCGGCAATCTGGATCTGTCTGGAGATCGCGGTGGCGAGGTCGGCGAGCGAACGGTCGACGACGTGCTGCGTGTACTGCCAGGCGAGCCAGTAAGCGATCAGGCCGCTCATTAGCGCGAGCAGCGAAAGGGGAGCAGCGAGGCGCCGCAGCAGCGTGCGGCGCAAACTATTGGCGGCCGGCTGAGGCATGGTCGTACGAGCGGGGGTAGAGCGTCAGGCCGCGACGCAATGCGCGGCCCTTGTGACGATTATGCGGCCTGGCGGATTTCCTGCAACAGGTAACCGAAGCCACGCACGGTGACAATTTCGACACGGCAGTTCTCGAGCTTTTTGCGCACGCGGTGCACGTAGACTTCGATCGCGGTGTCGCCGAGATCGCCGCCGAAGTGCGTGAGGTGATCCTGCAGTTGCGCCTTGCTGACCACACGGCCATGACGCAGCAGCAGCATTTCGAGCACCGCGAATTCACGCGGCGACAGTTCGAGCGGCTTGTCGTCGTTGAAGATGCGGCGATCGACGCCCGACAGGCGCACCCCGCCCAGCGACACTTCCGGGCGCGGCATGTCGCCGTGCGGACCGCTGCGGCGCATCACCGCGCGAATGCGCGCTTCGAGTTCGGCGGGTTCGAACGGCTTCAGCATGTAGTCGTCGGCGCCGGAGTTGAGACCTTGCACGCGGTCGTTCAACTCGTCGCGCGCGGTGAGGATGATGACCGGCGTGTGGCGATTGCTCTGGCGGAAACGCGAGAGCAGCGTCATGCCGTCGATGCCCGGCAGACCGAGGTCGAGAATCACCAGTTCGTGGCGGTTTTGCGTGAGGGCCTGCTCGGCAAAGATGCCGTCGTGGACCATGTCGACGGTGAAGCCGGCTTGTTCGAGACTGCTTTGGATGCCGCGTGCGATGGGGCGGTCATCTTCGATCAGAAGGAGTCGCATGGATTTCGCTCAAGTACAATGGGTTTAGGCGTTTGGGCAAGCGGTTCGCCGGGGCGCCTGCTGCACAGGCAGCGTGCGAAGTGGCGGAAAACTCGCCACGAAGCCGCTGCCGAGCCGACTCGAAGCGCCTTGCTAGCCATCACGAAGTCATGTCCGATATAAGCATTCACGAACTGGAAGCCGCGATCAACTTCTGGCGCGCCCGCTCACCTTCAAGCGGCGACGAACTCGTTCTGTGCAAGGAGGCAAGCGCGCTCTCCAAGCCGTATGCGCTGCTGATTGTACAGCGTCAGCAGTCGCTAACACTGGATCGTTTGGACCCGATTGCAAAGCAGGCATGGGAATCTTACGTTCGACTTAATAATAGCCTGTAGAACTGAAGGTTTGTCTAGGGAATTGCCTGCATTCCCCTTTCATTCTGGCCTAATTGTCCGGTGCGCGACGTATAAACGCGCCCAAAACGCAGCAGTTCTTTGTATTACACGGTAACACTGTCGATAAACCTTGCAAGCCTGATGTCGCGCTCGGTCACGCCATTGACTTCATGCGTGGACAGCGTGATCTCCACCTTGCTGTACACATTGAACCATTCCGGGTGGTGATCCATCTCCTGTGCCTTGATCGCTACGCGCGTCATGAAGCCGAAGGCCTCGTTGAAATCGGCGAATTCGAATGCGCGGCGGATCGCGTCGCGGTCCTCGACAGCTTGCCAGCCTTTGAGCGTAGCCAACTGCTGGGCGCGTTCCGCGGAAGTCAGTTTCTGAATCATGGCGCTACCTCGCTGATCGAGCACGCGCGCCGGTGGGCGTGCGCATTCGTTATTTTTTCATGGATGCGGCGGGGGTGTTGCCAGGTAGTCCGGCGTGCGGGCTTGATCGCGCTCGTGCTTCGACACGATGCTCGCGGCGTGAATCGCGTGAAATGAGGGGTGCGAGTGTAGAGCGGTGAGCGCACAGAAAAAGCGTCTTATGAGTATGAAACAGCATTGATATGCAATAATTCTGCATTGAGTAACGATTTAATGCGGGCTATCGATATGCTGGAACTCGATCACTTCGATCTGGCGCTGCTGGACGTGCTGCAGCGCTTTGGCCGGGCCACGCATCAGCAACTGGCCGACCAGGTGCCGTTGTCGCCCTCGCAGATCGGGCGGCGTTTGCAGCGGCTGGAACAGGTGGGCGTGGTGGATGGCTACCGCGTCGTGTTGCGCCCGGAAAAGCTCGGCCTTGGCGTCACCGCTTTCACGAGCTTGAAATTGAAGCATCACGGCGATTCGATCATCGAACAGTTCCAGCAGCAGATCGACATGCTGCCGGAAGTGCTTGAGTGTCATGCGGTGGTCGGCGATGCCGACTATCTGTTACGCATCGTCGCGCCCGATCTGAACTACCTTTCCACCTTCGTGATGAAGAAGCTGATGCGCGTGCCGGGCGTCGATAGTGTGCGCTCGAATATCGTGCTGACCACGTTCAAGCGCAATGGGCCGTTGCCGCTTGGACATCTCGCGCCGGGGGCGGCGGTCTGATGCTGCTCGGCTCGTTGTGCGCACGGCGGCTTCGCGGCCGTTTCGCCGCGCTCGCCGCTCAAGCGATACGTGAAGACGGCCGCGCGCGGCACGCCGCAGCCCGTGACGCCGCTTGAACTTTATGCGGCCTGCTTCGGCTCGCTCTCCGCGTTCAGCAGATCGACATAAGCGACCGGCACCAGATCCGCTTCCGGCACGCCGAGGCTTTTGAACATCGCCAGCGCTTCCGCGTGGCCGCTTTCTTCGTCGTCGTCCTGCGCGAGCACCACTTCGAGTTCGACAAAATCGCCGAGACCGTCGACGCGGTCCAGATGAATCCGGGTGCGCCCGCTCAGATACACATGCCGCTCTTTCGTGACGATGCCGCGCGTGGTCAGCGCGGTCGCGAGCAGCGAATGCATCGCTTCGGGGTTCGTCACGGGACTGCGCGTGTAGTACGAGGCCTTCGGGCCGTCGCGGTCGTCACGCTGGTAGAAGATCAGCTCGGCGGGCGTGCCGTCGTCGAACTGGCGCAGCTTGAGACGGCCGCGCGGCACGTCGTAGAAAAAGTCCTGCTGGCGGAAGATCAGCGGCGCGTCGGTCGCGAGTTGCGCCGCGCGCTCGCGCAGCTGCTCGAAATGCTGGGCGCGGGCTTTGATTTCGATGTTGCGTGCCATGTCAGGCTCCTGTCGATGGATGGGGTGACCGGCGGCTTCGGGCGTTGCCGCTGTTGCCGGGCGAAGCTGCCGGGAAAGACAAAGTCAGGCGGAACAGAAGAGGGGGCGGGGTCGGTGAGCAGGCAGAAACCTCCAATCTAACAAAAACTGTGTGACGGCGCGGTTTCAGTCGGAGACGGAAGTGGGGCAGCAGCGTTGCGGCCCGGATGCTTCCTCACAGGGAACGCAACGGAACCGCGCTGCGGCGAATTTCGCGTTAACGCGTTTTCGCCGGATTACGCGGCTTGCCGCGCATGCGTGGCATTAGCGCTGCTCATATCGCGATGTGCGGCGCAGTGCCACATTGGCCGACAGGGCTGACAGCTTCAGGCCGCGTTCGCGCCCGAGCTCAATTCGCCCACTGCTGCTCGATCAGCTTCAGCGCGGCCGCAATCGCCGGTTCGTTTCTGCGTTTCTCGAGCGTGACGAAGCTGAGCTGGGTCGGCACGGTGATTCCCTCGACGATCGTCAGCGCGTGCGCATGCGCTTCGGCGATCGCGATGGCGTCGCGAGCGAGCGTGAGGCCGACGCCCGATTTGACCAGATCGAGCATCGACGGCTCCTGGTCCACCTCCGCCACCTTGACCGGCTTCACGCCCGCCTCGGCGAAGCAGCGCGATAACAGCCGATTGTGCGCGGAGGCGGGCGGCGTCCAGATCCACGGCAGCGCGGCCAGCGAGCGCCAGTCGCGCGCACCCTTGACGCGGTCTTTCCAGCCGGCCGGCGCAAGCACGCGATACTGGAAGTGTGTGAGCGTCACCGCGTGAAACGCCGGGCCGTCGCGCGTTTCCTCGTCGGACGGCACGCCGATGTAGTAGCCAACGTCCAGCTCGCCCACGCGAATCTGCTCGAGCACCCATCCCGACATGCCGTGGCGCAACGCCGTTTCGATCTGCGGCCAGGTCTCGACGAGCTGCTTCAGAAAGCCGCCGAGGCGCAGGAATGCGGGATCGAGAATCGTACCGATGCGCAGGCGTCCGCGCACCTCCTGGCGCAGCGACTGCGCGGCGCGCTGCACGTCGGCTGCCGCGCCGAGCGCGCGTTCGGCATGCGGCAAGAGTGCCTGCCCGTCGCGCGTGAGCGTGAGCCCGTGCGAAGTCCGCGTGAATAGCGTCACGCCAAGCGCCTCCTGCAAATGCTTGATTTGCAGGCTGACGGCGGGTTGGGTCAGATGGAGTTGCACCGCGGCACGCGTGAGGTTGCCCTCGCGTGCGACGGTGATGAAAGCCCGGAGCAGAGTCAGATCCATACACTGATATTAGCGCGGCTTATAGCTCAGTTGAGCAATACTCATTGGATTTGTCCCGCGAAAGGGCCGTACGCTTGGCGTTCAAGACGCCCGCACAGGCGCTTCATGCGTGAGGCGCGTGCTCCACGCCGGGCTAAAGGACACCACAGGAAGAGGACAAAGATGAGCGAGACATATCGGAACGAAACCGCGCGGAACGAAACCGTGCGCAGCGCAGCCGGCGCCCGCGCGCTGGCGCATTTCATCAACGGCAAGGTTGTCGACGGCACGAGCGGCCGTTTCGGCGATGTCTTCAATCCGGCGCTCGGCAGCGTGAGCGCACGCGTGCCGCTCGCGAGCGTCGCCGAAGTGGACGCCGCGGTCGCTGCCGCGAAGGCCGCCTTCCCCGCATGGAGCGAAACCGCGCCGATCAAACGGGCGCGCGTGCTCTTCAAGTTCAAGGAATTGCTCGACCGTCACCACGACGAACTCGCGGAACTGATTACGCGCGAGCACGGCAAGGTGTTTTCCGATGCGAAGGGCGAGGTGATGCGCGGCATCGAGATCGTCGAGTTCGCATGCGGCATTCCGAATCTGCTCAAGACCGATTTCACCGATCAGATCGGGGGCGGCATCGACAACTGGAATCTGCGCCAGCCGCTCGGCGTGGTCGCCGGTATCACGCCGTTCAACTTCCCGATGATGGTGCCGTGCTGGATGTTCCCGGTCGCGATCGCGTGCGGCAATACGTTCGTGCTGAAGCCGTCCGAGCGCGATCCGTCGGCGTCGAACCGGCTTGCCGAACTGCTCAAGGAAGCGGGGCTGCCGGACGGCGTATTCAACGTCGTGCATGGAGACAAGGTCGCGGTCGACGCGCTGCTCGTGCATCCCGATGTGAGCGCGCTCTCGTTCGTCGGCTCGACGCCGATCGCCGAGTACATCTATACGGAAGGCACGAAGCACGGCAAGCGCGTGCAGGCGTTGGGCGGCGCAAAGAATCACCTCGTCGTGATGCCCGATGCCGATCTCGACCAGGCCGTCGACGCATTGATCGGCGCCGCGTACGGTTCGGCCGGCGAGCGCTGCATGGCGATTTCGGTGGCGGTCGCGGTGGGACACATCGCCGACGAACTGATCGAGCGTCTGACGCCGCGCGTGAAGAGTCTGAAGATTCTCAACGGCATGGAAGCGGTGGCCGAAATGGGTCCGCTCGTGACGGGCACGCATCGCGACAAGGTGGCAGGCTATATCGACGCCGGCGTTGCGGCGGGCGCGAAGCTCGTCGTCGATGGGCGCGGTCATAAAGTGGCTGGGCACGAGAACGGTTTCTTCCTCGGCGGCAGCCTGTTCGATGATGTGACGACCGACATGAAGATCTACCGCGAGGAGATTTTCGGGCCGGTGCTGTGCGTCGTGCGCGTGCCGGACTTCGCTTCCGCTGTCGAACTGATCAACTCCAATCAGTTTGCGAACGGCGTGTCGCTGTTCACGTCCGATGGCGGCGTTGCGCGCGCGTTCTCGCGCCAGATCGAGATCGGCATGGTGGGTATCAACGTGCCGATTCCGGTGCCGATGGCATGGCATTCGTTCGGCGGCTGGAAGAAGTCGCTGTTCGGCGATCATCACGCGTACGGTGAAGAAGGCGTGCGCTTCTATACACGCTACAAGAGCATCATGCAGCGCTGGCCCGACAGCATCGCGAAGGGCGCTGAATTCACGATGCCGGTCGCGAAGTAGTTCGCCGTTTGACAGGGCATCTGGCGCGCGCCAAAACAAGAATAACGCGTTGCCGCGCACGCGTGGAAAGCGTGGGGAAACTCCTTGCCAGCCACGTGTGCGCAGAAAAATGCTTAGGAGACTGAACGATGAGTCACACCGAAAGTGCGTCCACGGCCGCGCGACGGCTCGAAGGCGAATTCGACTACATCATTGTCGGCGCGGGCACCGCGGGTTGCGTGCTGGCGAACCGGCTCACCGAAGATGCCGATATCAGTGTGTTGCTGCTCGAAGCCGGCGGCAAGGACGATTACCACTGGATCCACGTGCCGGTTGGCTACCTGTACTGCATCGGCAACCCTCGCACGGACTGGCTCTATAAGACACAAGCGGAACCGGGCCTGAATGGCCGCGCGCTGTCGTATCCGCGCGGGCGCGTGTTGGGCGGCAGTTCGTCGATCAACGGCATGATCTACATGCGTGGGCAGCGCGAGGACTACGACGAATGGGCACGCGCCACGAATGATAGTTCGTGGTCGTGGGACTCGGTGCTGCCGGTCTTCAAACGCAGCGAAGATCACTACGGGGGGGCCAACGAATCGCATGGCGCGGGCGGCCCGTGGCGCGTCGAAAAGCAGCGCCTGAAGTGGAAGATTCTCGAAGAGTTCGCGCAAGCCGCGCAGCAAAACGGCATTCCCGCGACCGACGACTTCAATCGTGGCGACAACACCGGCGTCGGTTATTTCGACGTCAATCAGAAGCGCGGCATTCGCTGGAATGCGTCGAAAGCGTTTTTGCGGCCCGCGTTCAAGCGGCCGAATCTCACGGTCATTACCGGCGCGCATACGCAGCGTGTCGTGTTCGAAGGGCGCCGCTGCACGGGTGTCGAATATCGTGGCGGCGATGTCGACTATCTCGCCAAAGCTCGTTGCGAAGTCATCCTTTCCTCGGGCGCGGTCAACTCGCCGCAACTGCTCGAGCTGTCCGGCGTCGGCAACGGCGCGCGGCTGCAGAATCTGGGCATCGAGGTCGTCAAGGATCTGCGCGGCGTCGGCGAAAATCTGCAGGACCATTTGCAGTTGCGCATGGCCTATAAGGTCGAAGGCGTGCGCACGCTCAACACGATGAGCGCGCACTGGTGGGGCAAGCTCATGATCGGCGTGCAGTACGCGCTCTTCCAGAGCGGGCCGATGTCGATGTCGCCGTCGCAACTCGGCGCTTTCGCGAAGTCCGATCCCGACGACCGCTCGCTCACGCGCCCCGATCTCGAGTACCATGTGCAGCCGCTTTCGCTCGATCGCTTCGGCGAACCGCTGCATCGTTTCAATGCATTCACCGCATCGGTGTGTCAGTTGCGTCCCACGTCGCGCGGCAGCATCCATATCGGATCGGCCGATGCATCGGCACCGCCGTTGATCGCGCCGAACTATCTCTCGACCGACTACGACCGCCACGTCGCCGCGAACGCATTGCGTCTCACGCGCCGCATCGCCGCGGCGCCCGCGCTCGCGCGCTACCGGCCGCAGGAGATTCTGCCGGGCATTCAGTACCAAACCGAAGCGCAATTGCAGCAGGCCGCCGGCGCGGTCGGTACGACGATCTTCCATCCAGTCGGCACCTGCCGCATGGGTACGACCGACGATCCCGCCACGGTGGTCGATAACCGGCTACGAGTTATCGGAGTCGAGGGCTTGCGTGTCGTCGATGCGTCGGTGATGCCGAACATCACGTCGGGCAACACGAATTCGCCGACGCTAATGATTGCCGAGCGCGCGAGCGACATGATTCGCGAGGATCGCCGCGCGCGCGTGAGTGGCAGCGTGTCCGCGCAAACGAGTGCGGCCGCGCCGGTGTCCGCTGTGTGACACACGCTGTGTGACAGATCGCGAATCAATAGAAAGACACCAGCAGACATAAGCGGGCGCAAGCACAGGCACAAGCGGCACCGGCGAGGCTCAAACCGGCAGACACGCCCGCGCGCGATACGTCGCATCGGTCATGTTTTCCGCAGTGACGCGCAGTGCGCGTGACGCGAGTGTGCCGCGCGCCTCGCTCACGCACGGCGCGCCGCGTCCACTAAGTGCAAATCCCAATGAATGCGCTGCATCATTGGCGCGACAATGGCAGCCATGCTGCGTGTCGCGCCATGGATTACCGTCCGGATTGGTGCAGCACGCCAACGAGCGGCAAGGGGTGCCGCCGTTCATAAAAAGTCGCGCAGAGCTTCGCGCGGAAAGATCGTAGTGCTTCGCCTAACTCCGTATGGAAGGGAACATGATTCTCGGCGATACGATTCTCGAAACGCGCGGCCTCACCCGCGAGTTCAAAGGCTTTGTCGCCGTGAACGGTGTGAATCTGCGCGTGCGCCGTGGCTCGATCCATGCGCTGATCGGGCCCAATGGGGCAGGCAAGACCACCTGCTTCAATCTGCTCACGAAATTTCTCGAACCCACTGCGGGTCAGATCGTTTTCAACGGGGTCGATATCACGAGCGAGCGTCCCGCGCAGATCGCGCGGCGCGGCATCATCCGTTCGTTCCAGATTTCCGCGGTGTTTCCGCATCTGACAGCGTTGCAGAACGTGCGCATCGGTTTGCAGCGCTCGCTCGGCACCGCGTTTCACTTCTGGAAGAGCGAGCGCACGCTGCGGAGTCTGAACGATCGCGCGATGGATCTGCTCACCCAGGTCGGCCTGACCGATTTCGCCGATGTGTTGACGGTCGAGCTTGCGTACGGCCGCAAGCGCGCGCTCGAAATCGCCACCACGCTTGCGATGGAACCCGAGCTGATGCTGCTCGACGAGCCCACTCAAGGCATGGGTCACGAAGACGTCGACCGCGTGACCGCGCTCATCAAGAAAGTCTCGGCCGGGCGCACGATCCTGATGGTCGAGCACAACATGAACGTGATTGCCGGCATCTCCGACACGATCACCGTGCTGCAACGGGGCGAGGTGCTGGCCGAAGGCAGCTACGCGGAAGTGTCGAAGAATCCGCTCGTGATGCAAGCCTATATGGGCAGTGCCGACGCGGCGCTCGCCGGAGCCCACGCATGAATACGACTGTCGAGCGCGAAGGCCTCGAACTGAGCGACATGAAGAACGGCGCACCCGCGCTGGAGATCGCGGGACTGCAAGCCTGGTACGGGGAATCCCACATCCTGCACGGCGTCGATCTGACGGTCGGCCGCGGCGAAGTCGTCACGCTGCTTGGGCGCAACGGCGCGGGCCGCACCACGACGCTGCGCGCGATCATGGGCCTCACGGGGCGCCGCACGGGTTCGATCCGCATCGACGGACGCGAAACGATCAACCTGCCCACGCATCGCATCGCGCATTGCGGCATCGGTTATTGCCCCGAAGAGCGCGGCATTTTTTCGAGCCTTTCGTGCGAGGAAAATCTGCTGCTGCCGCCCGCCATCGGCGACAAGGCGCACATGATGTCGCTCGAGGAAATCTACGCGATGTTCCCGAATCTGCAAGAGCGCCGCATGAGCCAGGGCACGCGGCTGTCGGGCGGCGAACAGCAGATGCTCGCGGTCGCGCGCATTCTGCGCACCGGCGCGAATCTGCTGCTGCTCGACGAAATCTCGGAAGGGCTCGCGCCCGTGATCGTGCAGGCGCTCGCGCGCATGATCGTCACGCTCAAGGCGCGCGGCTACACGATCGTGATGGTCGAGCAGAACTTCCGTTTTGCCGCGCCGCTTGCCGATCGTTTCTATGTGATGGAGCACGGCACGATCGTCGAGCATTTCGAGGCCAGCGAGCTCGAAGGCAAGATGCCGGTGCTGCACGATTTACTGGGCGTGTAGATAGGCATGCAAACATGCATGCTCCCGATTGCCTCTGATAACCACAAGCGAAGAACCAGGAGACACACATGAAAAAGAACTCACTTGCGCGGCTTGCCTCATTCTGTTTCGCGGTTGCCGCCGGCACCGCGCTAACGTTCGGGGGCGCGCAAGCGGCCGACGACGCCGTGAAGATCGGCTTCATCACCGACATGTCGGGGTTGTACGCGGATATCGACGGGCAGGGCGGTCTCGAGGCGATCCGCATGGCGGTCGCCGACTTCGGCGGCAAGGTCAACGGCAAGCCGATCACGGTGCTGTACGCGGATCACCAGAACAAGGCGGACATCGCCGCGTCGCGCGCGCGTGAATGGTTCGACCGCGATGGCGTCGACATGCTGATCGGGGGCACGAATTCGGCGACCGGGCTGTCGATGAACACCGTCGCGGGCGAGAAGCACAAGGTCTACATCAACGTCGGCGCGGGTGCCGATACGCTGACCAACGAGCAATGCACGCCCTACACGATTCACTATGCGTACGACACGACTGCGCTCGCGAACGGCACGGGCTCTGCGGTGACGAAGCAGGACGGCAAGACGTGGTACTTCCTGACCGCCGACTACGCATTCGGCAAGGCGCTCGAAAAAGCGACCTCGGACGTCGTGAAGGCGAACGGCGGCCAGGTGCTCGGCTCGGTGCGTCATCCGTTGTCGGCGTCGGACTTCTCGTCGTTCCTGTTGCAGGCGCAGGCATCGAAGGCGCAGATTCTCGGCCTCGCGAATGCCGGCGGCGATACGGTCAACGCGATCAAGGCCGCGAAGGAATTCGGCATCCCGAAGACGATGAAGATCGCCGCGCTGCTGATGTTCATCGACGACGTGCACAGCCTCGGTCTGGAGACCACCCAAGGCCTCGTGCTGACCGACAGCTGGTACTGGAACAAGGACGCCGAGACGCGCAAGTGGTCGCAACGCTACTTCGACAAGATGAAGAAGATGCCGTCGAGCCTGCAGGCTGCTGATTACTCGGCGACGATGAACTATCTGAAGGCGGTGCAGGCGGTGGGCACGACCGATCCGGACAAGGTGATGGCGCAGCTTCGCAAGACGAAGATCGACGACTTCTATGCGAAGGGCTACATCCGCCAGGACGGCAGCATGATTCACGACATGTACCTGATGCAGGTGAAGACGCCCGCCGAATCGAAGGAGCCGTGGGACTACTACAAGATCATGGCGACGATTCCGGGCGAGCAGGCCTTCACGACCAAGGCGCAGACCCGTTGCGCGTTGTGGAAGTAAGCGCGCGCGTACGGCGTTTTCGCGAGTCATGGCGGCCAGCCGTTTCACGTGCCGCGCACGGTAGACGCTATTGCCGTCTACCGTGCGCGGCACGGATCGTGCGTGACCGATCTCACCTTGACGATGGCTTGAAGGGCTAAGGGCTTCAATGGACATCTTTGGCGTTCCGCTACCGGCGATGCTGAGCCAGCTTCTGCTCGGGCTCGTGAACGGCTCGTTCTACGCGATACTGAGCCTCGGGCTGGCGGTGATTTTCGGCCTGCTCAACGTGATCAATTTCGCGCATGGCGCGCTGTTCATGCTCGGCGCGATGCTCGCGTGGATGGGGCTGTCGTATTTCAATCTGCCGTACTGGGTGATGCTCGTGCTCGCGCCGCTGATCGTGGGGCTCGTCGGCATCGCGATCGAGCGCTCGATGCTGCGCTGGCTCTACAAGCTCGATCATCTATACGGACTCCTGCTGACTTTCGGGCTCACGCTCGTGATCGAAGGCGTGTTCCATTCGATCTACGGGTCGTCCGGCCAGCCGTACGACGTGCCCTCGGCGCTCTCGGGCGCGACCAATCTCGGTTTCATGTTCCTGCCGAACTATCGCGCGTGGGTCGTCGTCGCGTCGCTCGTCGTGTGTTTCGCTACGTGGTTCGTGATCGAGAAGACGCGGCTTGGCGCGTACCTGCGCGCGGGCACCGAAAACCCGAAGCTCGTCGAGGCGTTCGGTGTCAACGTGCCGCTGATGATTACGCTCACGTACGGCTTCGGCGTCGCGCTCGCGGCGTTTGCCGGCGTGCTCGCCGCGCCGGTCATTCAGGTCTCGCCGCTGATGGGCCAGCCGATGATCATCACCGTGTTCGCGGTGGTCGTGATCGGCGGGATGGGTTCGATCATGGGCTCGATTCTGACCGGCCTCATGCTCGGCGTGATCGAAGGACTCACGCGCGTGTTCTACCCCGAAGCGTCGGCGACCGTCGTCTTCGTGATCATGGCGCTCGTGTTGCTCGTGCGTCCGGCGGGTCTCTTCGGCAGGGAAAAATGATGCAGAGAAAAATTCTCTACGGTCTGCTGCTGATCGTGCTGCTCGCGGTGCCGGTGCTCGGCATCTATCCGCTCTTCGTGATGAAGGTGCTGTGCTTCGCGCTGTTCGCGGCGGCGTTCAATCTGCTGATCGGCTACACGGGGCTCCTCTCGTTCGGGCACGCGATGTTTCTCGCGTCGGCCGGCTACGCGACCGGCTATGCGATGCAGACGCTCGGATTCTCGCCCGAGCTGGGCGTGCTGGCCGGCACCGCGACGGCGACGCTGCTTGGGCTTGTGGTCGGCTTCTTCGCGATTCGCCGGCAAGGCATCTACTTTGCGATGGTGACGCTCGCGCTCGCGCAGATGGTCTACTTCGTGTTTCTGCAGGTGCCGTTCACGCATGGTGAAGATGGTCTGCAAGGCGTGCCGCGCGGCAATCTGTTCGGCGTGCTCAGTCTCTCGTCTGATGTCGCGCTGTATTTCGTCGTGCTGGCGGTGATGGTCGCGGCGTTTCTGCTGATCGTGCGCATCGTGCATTCGCCGTTCGGGCAGGTGCTCGTCGCGATCAAGGAAAATGAGCCGCGTGCGGTGTCGCTTGGCTACGATACCGATCGCTTCAAGCTGCTTGCGTTCATTCTGTCGGCGGGTCTTGCCGGTCTCGCGGGTTCGCTCAAAGTGCTGGTGCAAGGCTTCGAAACGCTGAGCGACGCGTACTGGACCATGTCCGGCCTCGTGATCCTGATGACGCTCGTGGGAGGCATGGGCACGCTGTTCGGACCGTTGCTCGGCGCCGCGCTGATCGTTTCGCTCGAAGACCGTCTCGGCGATATCGGTTCCGCGCTCGCATCGGTGACGGGCATCGACTGGTTCCGTTCGCTCGGCGAGTCGGTGACGATCGTCACGGGTCTGATTTTCATTGCCTGCGTGCTCGCGTTCCGGCGCGGTATCGTCGGCGAGATCGTCGCGCGCGTGCGGCCGCTGCGCGCGTGATGGGGCGTTGCTTGATGCAGTGCGATATGAAAATTGCTTCGGGATCCGATTTAATTCGCGCATGCTGAAGATCCGATGAAATGGACACCTTTACGTGCGAGTTGCATAATGCATAGCCGAAATACACGAACGTGCCCCAATTCGGTGCCGCAGTGCACCACTAGGGTAATTGCTAGTTGTTACCGGAAGGGGGGGCGTTTATTCTTCATGCAGTTCTGATGCACCACGAATTTGCAGGTGGAGAACGAGGAGACAATTGAGGCACTCAGTGCCCAGACGAAAGCGCTGTTGGATTGATATCCAACAGCGCTTTTTATTTGTGCTTTTCAAAAAGCAGTGGCGAATTAATCCGCTAATCCGGCAGCTATTTTTTATTCGCCGTCTGAATTCCTGCACCGCTGTATTTACACATCACAACCCTGCAAAACGCTTGCAGCACGGCGCGGGCGTCCGCTAAACTCGCTATTCACCGACCATGCGGTCGGTATTTAAGTCTGCGGATTTAAATTCAATTGAATAACGGGGTTACTAGAGGAGCAGGATGAAGTCGGCATTGCGTTGGATCAGCGCGGCATTGGTCGCTACCGGGGTATCGGCTGCATGGAGCAACCATGCATTCGCGGACGTGAAAATCGGTGTCACGGTGTCGGCAACGGGGCCGGCCGCATCGCTCGGTATTCCGGAAAAGAACACGATTGCGCTGCTGCCCAAAGAGGTCGCGGGCCAGAAAATCGATTACATCGTGCTCGATGACGCAACCGATTCCACCCAGGCGGTCAAGAACGCCCGCAAGCTTACCAGCGAAGATCACGTCGACGCGCTGATCGGCTCGACCGTCGTGCCGAATTCGCTTGCCATGATCGACGTCGCCGCTGAAACCTCCACGCCGATGATCTCGATGGCCGCGGCCGCAGGTATCGTCGAACCGATGGACGCGAAGCGTGCATGGGTCTTCAAGACGCCACAGAACGACATCCTGATGGCTACCGCGATCGCACAGCATATGGCGAATCACGGCGTGAAGACGGTTGCGTTCATCGGCTTTTCAGACGCATATGGCGAAAGCTGGTTCAAGGAATTCAGCAAGGCCGCCGATCTCGCGAAGATCAAGATCGTCGCGAACGAGCGTTTCGCGCGCAACGACGCATCGGTCACGGGCCAGGTGCTGAAGATGATGTCGCAGAACCCGGATGCGGTGCTGATCGCCGGGGCGGGCACACCGGCTGCGCTGCCGCAGAAAACGCTCAGGGAGCGCGGCTACAAGGGCAAGTACTATCAGACGCACGGCGTCGCGAACAACGACTTCCTGCGCGTGTGCGGCAAGGATTGCGAAGGCACGTGGCTGCCTGCCGGCCCGCTGCTCGTCGCCGATCAGCTGCCCGATTCGAACCCTGTGAAGAAAACCTCGCTTGCATACAAGCACGCGTATGAAGCCGCTTATGGCGCAGGCTCGGTGTCGACGTTCGGCGGTCACGCCTGGGACGCGGGCTTGCTGTTGCAGCATGCGATCCCGCTCGCGCTGAAGAAGGGCCAGCCGGGCACGCCGGCGTTCCGCGAGGCGCTGCGCGCAGCGCTCGAAGGTACGAAGGACATGCCCGCGTCGCACGGCATCTTCAACATGAGCGCGAACGACCACGCTGGTCTCGACCAGCGGGCGCGCGTGATGGTGCAGATCGTCGACGGCAAGTGGAAGCTGGCCGGCGACTGAGCGGAGGCGAGGCGCGACAGGATTCCATCGAAAAAGACGCGTGCGATTGACGCGTCTTTTTTATTGCCTGTGAAGCGGGAAAAGTGTGGTTCCGTTGCTTCAGGACAAACCCGCATTGGGCCCGCGCTCTATTGACCGTCGATGATGCAGAACGCAAACTACTAACATATTAGTGGTTTATGGAAACAGAAGCACGCCGGAGAAAGCGTGACCGTCGTAACAGTAGTCGCCGTGATGGATGAGAGGAGCGGTATCCAACAGAACGAGCAAGGTATTCGCGCCGGGCAGGGAAAACCATGCTTGGCACACCTGAACTCGCTTACTAGATTCAGACACCCGGCCCTCTAAGCCGGTTTACAGATAGCGCTTCAAAGCGTTTGGAGACTCGCAATGAAAAAGACAAGGCAATGGGTTCGCACCGGTATCGCAATGGCGCTGATGTGCGGCGCAGGTGCGGCGTTCGCGCAGGTGAAGATCGGCGTGACGTTGTCCACTACGGGGCCGGCTGCATCGCTCGGGATTCCTGAGAAGAACACGATTGCGTTGCTGCCGAAGGAGATCGGCGGCAAGACCGTGCAGTACATCGTGCTCGACGACGGGTCCGACACCAGCAAGGCCGTGCAGAACACGCACAAGCTGATCGACGAAGACCACGTCGATGCGATCATCGGCTCGACCGTCACGCCGAATGCGCTCGCGATGCTCGATCCCGCCGCCGAAGGCAAGACGCCGGTGATCTCACTCGCGGCGTCGGCGGCAATCATCTCGCCGATGGACGCGAAGCGCGCATGGGCCTTCAAACCGCCGCAGAACGACAGCCTGATGGCCGACGCGATCGCCGATTACATGGCGCGCCACGGCGTGAAAACGGTCGGCTTCATCGGCTTTTCGGATGCCTACGGCGATAGCTGGAACACGACGTTCGACGCCGCGGCCAAAGCGCACAATCTGAAGATCGTCTCCAACGAGCGCTTTAACCGCACCGACGCCTCGGTGACGGGCCAGGTGCTGAAGACGATGGGCACGAATCCCGACGCGGTGCTGATCGCCGGCTCGGGCACGCCCGCGGCGCTGCCGGCCAGGACGCTCAAGGAGCGCGGCTACAAGGGCAAGATCTATCAGACGCACGGCGTCGCGAATAACGACTTCCTGCGCGTGTGCGGCAAGGATTGCGAGGGCGAGCTGCTGCCGGCCGGCCCGATTCTCGTCGTCGATCAGTTGCCGGATTCGAACCCGGTGAAGAAGTCGTCGGAAGCCTACAAGAACGCGTACGAGAAAGCCTATGGCGCGGGCTCGGTGGCGACCTTCGGCGGTCACGCATGGGATGCCGGCCAGATGCTGCAGGCCGCGATTCCGGTCGCACTGAAGACCGCGCAGCCGGGCACGCCCGAGTTCCGCGTAGCGTTGCGCAGCGCGCTTGAAAACATCAAGGAGCTGCCGGTGTCGCACGGCATCATGAACACCACGCCGACCGACCACAACGGCCTCGACAAGCGCGCACGCGTGATCGTGGAGGTTGTCGACGGCAAGTGGAAGCTGCAGAACGACTAAAGACCATAAACAAAGACAACAAGCGGTACGCGCCTCTCGCGCAATCTGCGGTGCATGACGCCGCATTGCCATTGTGTTCGATGACAATGGCAACGACCGCCGCGCCCGGACACGGCGCGGCGGTTGTCTTTTCAGACATTGCAGGTTGATGGACGGCCACCGGCCGCGCCGTCACGACTGTCTCCCGGTTTTTCGATTTCGACGCTTCAGGACGAGGAAGTATGGATCTATCAATTGCGGCGATCCTCGCGCAGGACGGCATCACCACCGGCGCGATCTACGCGCTGCTGGCGCTTGCGCTGGTGCTGGTGTTCTCCGTGACGCGGGTGATCTTCATCCCGCAGGGGGAGTTCGTTTCGTACGGCGCGTTGACGCTCGCCGCACTGCAGACGCAGAAATTTCCGGCCACCTGCTGGCTGCTGATGGCGATGGGCGCCGCGTGCTTCGTCGTCGAGACGGCGGCGGTGTTGCGGCATGCCGAGCGGCGGCGCCATGCGGTGCGCACGCTGCCGGTGCTGGCGGGGAAGTATCTGCTGTTTCCGATTGCGGTGTATGCGCTCACGCGAGGCATTTTCCTGCAACCGCTGCCGATGATCGTGCAGATCGCATTGACGCTGCTGATCGTGATTCCGATGGGACCGTTCGTCTACCGGCTCGCGTATGAGCCGATCGCGGAGGCCACCACGCTGCTGCTGCTGATCGTCGCGGTGGCCGTGCACTTCGCGATGGTCGGCCTCGGGCTCGTGATGTTCGGCGCGGAAGGCTCGCGCACCAATGCATTTTCGGACGCGACGTTCAATGTGGGCAGCCTGTCGATCTCCGGGCAGAGCCTGTGGGTGATCGGCACCGCGGTCGTGCTGATCGGGGCGCTGTATCTGTACTTCGATCGCTCGATCTCGGGCAAGGCCTTGCGCGCAACCTCGGTGAACCGGCTCGGTGCGCGGCTCGTCGGCATCGGCACGACGCAGGCGGGGCGCCTCGCGTTCACGCTCGCGGCGGGGCTCGGCGCGCTGTGCGGCATCCTCGTTGCGCCGCTCACCACGATCTACTACGACTCGGGCTTCCTGATCGGTCTGAAGGGCTTCGTGGGGGCGATTATCGGCGGCCTGGTCAGTTATCCGCTGGCGGCGGCCGGCTCGATCCTGGTCGGTCTGCTGGAGTCGTATTCATCATTCTGGGCGAGTGCCTATAAGGAAGTGATCGTGTTCACGCTGATCATCCCGGTGCTGCTCTGGCGCAGTCTTGCCAGCCCGCATGCCGAAGAGGAAGAGGAGTGACGCGATGAAACGGATCATGCAAAAGAAGTTCTTCTGGCTGTTCCTCGTGGTGCTGTTCGCGTTGCCCGTGCTGCCGCATCCGATCCACGTGCCTGAGTACTGGGTCACGCTGCTGAACTACATCGGCCTGTATTCGATCGTCGCGATCGGCCTCGTGCTGCTGACCGGCATCGGCGGGATGACGAGCTTCGGGCAGGCGGCGTTCGTCGGCATCGGCGCTTACGCGACCGCGTATCTGACGACGAGTTACGGTGTCTCGCCTTGGCTCGCGCTGATCGCGGGTGTGATCGTGACGGCGTTGATCGCGCTGATGCTCGGCCTCGTGACGATGCGGCTGTCCGGCCACTTCCTGCCGCTCGGCACGATCGCGTGGGGGCTTGCGCTGTTCTACCTGTTCGGCAATCTCGACATGCTCGGCAAGTACGACGGCATCAACGGCATTCCGGTGCTCAATGTTTTTGGGATCAACCTCGAGTCCGGCCGCCATATCTACTACCTGATCTGGGTGGTCGTGCTCGGCGCGGTCATCTCTGTTCAGAATCTGCTTAATAGCCGGCCCGGCCGCGCGATTCGCGCGCTGCGGGGCGGCGGCCTGATGGCCGAGGCGATGGGCGTCAATACGGGCTGGATGCGCGTCGTGATCTTCGTCTATGCGGCGGTGCTCGCGTCGGTGTCAGGCTTTCTGTATGCGCATTTGCAGCGCGCGGTGAATCCGACGCCGTTCGGTCTGAATCACGGCATCGAATTCCTGTTCATGGCGGTGGTGGGGGGCGTTTCGCACGTGTGGGGCGCGGTGCTCGGCGCGGCGATCCTGACCGTGCTGCAGGATTATCTGCAAACGCTGCTGCCGAAGCTGCTCGGCGAAAACGGCAACTTCGAAGTGATCGTGTTCGGCATTCTGATGGTGCTGCTTCTGCAATACGCGCGGCAGGGCGTGTGGCCGTTCGTCGCGCGCTTTTTTCCTCGTGGCCCGCGCGCGCATCTCGCGGATCATGCCGAGCCGTTGCCGCAACGCAGCAGGCCGCAGACAGGTGAAAACCTGCTCACGGTGAACAAGGCGCGCAAGCAGTTCGGCGGCCTCGTCGCGGTGAACGACGTGAGCTTCGAGGTGAAGGCGGGACAGATCATCGGATTGATCGGCCCGAACGGCGCCGGCAAGTCGACCACCTTCAACCTCGTGACCGGCGTGCTGCAGGCGACGAGCGGCGAGATCACGTTTCGCGGCGAGCGCATCGATGCGCTCAGTTCACGTGAAATCGTCAAGCGCGGGATCGGCCGCACGTTCCAGCACGTCAAGCTGCTGTCCGGCATGACGGTGCTCGAGAATGTCGCGATCGGCGCGCATCTGCGAGGTCATGCGGGCGTCTGGCGCAGCGTTGTGCGGCTGAATAGTGCGGAAGAAGCACGCCTGATGGCTGAGGCGGCCCGGCAGATTCGCCGGGTCGGGCTCGAACAGCATATGTATGACGAGGCTGGCAGTCTCGCGCTCGGCCAGCAGCGGATTCTCGAGATTGCTCGCGCGCTCTGTTGCGACCCGACACTGCTGTTGCTCGACGAACCGGCTGCCGGTCTGCGTTATCAGGAGAAGCTGCACCTCGCCGATCTGCTGCGCCGTTTGAAGGCTGAAGGGATGAGCGTGCTGCTGGTCGAGCACGACATGGATTTCGTGATGAATCTCACCGATCGCCTCGTGGTGATGGAGTTCGGCACGCGAATCGCGGAAGGTTTGCCGCAGGAGGTGCAGCAGGATCCGGCGGTGCTCGAAGCGTATCTGGGCGGGGTGGAGTGATGGAGAGCGCAATGAATGCAGGAGCGGCCGGCGTGCCGATTCTCGGCGTGGACGGTTTGTCGGTCCGCTACGGCAAGGTCGAGGCGCTGCACAGCGCGGCGATCCAGGTGCGGGCGGGGCAGATCGTTTCGGTGATCGGTCCGAATGGTGCAGGCAAGTCCACGCTGTTGAACGCGATCATGGGCGCATTACCGAGCACCGGTCATGCGAAGGGCGCGATCAACTATCAAGGCGAGGACGTCAGCGCGATACCCGTCGAGAAGCGGGTCGCGCGCGGCATGTGTCTGGTGCCCGAAAAGCGTGAGCTGTTCGCGTCGATGACGGTCGAGGACAACCTTGTGCTCGGTGCCTACCGGCGCAAGCGGGCAGGGGAGCGCAATTTTCTCGATCAGCTCGAACCGGTGTTCGAACTGTTTCCACGGCTGAAGGAGCGTCGCAAGCAGGCGGCTGGCACGTTGTCTGGCGGCGAGCGGCAGATGCTGGCGGTCGGCCGGGCGCTGATGGGCAAGCCCGACCTTCTGATGCTCGACGAGCCGAGCCTCGGTCTCGCGCCGCTGATCGTGAAGGAGATTTTCCACATCATTAGCGCACTGCGACAGACGGGGGTGGCGACGCTGCTGATCGAGCAGAACGCGCGCGCCGCGCTGCAGATCTCCGACTACGGCTATGTGCTCGAAACCGGCGAACTGGCTTTGGAAGGACCCGCAGCGGATCTTGCGCAAAATCCGCGCGTGATCGAAACCTATCTCGGTCTGGCGAAAAAAGTGGCGTAGCTCCGTATTTTTTATCGGCTGCCGTCATTTTTAGCGGTGTGTTTCACGTGAAACACACCGCTTTTTTATTGATTAGCCATTCGGACGAAATTCGGGCCTAAACCGAACCCGTTATAATTCGCCCATACATTTCCTTTGAAGGCTCACGCGACGATCTGGCGTGAGATCTCGCGATGCTTTTTCCCACAGAATTTGACGTAATCGTCGTCGGCGGTGGTCATGCCGGTACTGAGGCCGCTTTGGCGTCGGCGCGCATGGGCAACAAGACGCTGTTGTTGACCCATAACATCGAAACGCTCGGTCAGATGAGCTGCAATCCGTCGATCGGCGGCATTGGCAAGGGCCATCTGGTCAAAGAAGTCGACGCGCTCGGCGGTGCAATGGCGGCCGCAACCGACGAAAGCGGCATCCAGTTTCGGATCCTGAATTCGTCGAAAGGGCCGGCGGTCCGGGCGACGCGTGCTCAGGCAGACCGTGTGCTGTACAAGGCTGCTATCAGGCATCGGTTGGAAAATCAGCCGAACCTGTGGCTGTTCCAGCAGGCTGTCGACGATCTGATGGTGGAAGGCGATCGGGTGGTCGGCGCTGTCACGCAGGTCGGGATTCGTTTCAGGGCGCGCGCAGTCGTGCTGACGGCTGGGACGTTCCTCGACGGCAAGATTCACGTGGGCCTGAACAACTACACCGGTGGCCGTGCGGGCGATCCGGCGGCGGTCTCACTGTCCGCACGGCTCAAGGAACTGAAGCTGCCGCAAGGGCGGCTCAAGACCGGTACGCCGCCCCGCATCGACGGCCGGACGATCGATTTCTCGCAACTCGAAGAGCAGCCGGGCGATCTGGACCCAGTGCCGGTGTTCTCGTTCCTTGGGCGCGTCGATCAGCATCCGCGGCAAGTGCCGTGTTGGGTCACGCATACGAACGCCCGCACGCATGACATCATCCGCAATGGTCTCGACCGGTCGCCGATGTACACCGGCGTGATCGAAGGGGTGGGGCCGCGCTACTGTCCGTCTATCGAAGACAAGATTCACCGCTTTGCGTCGAAAGAATCGCATCAGATTTTCCTGGAACCGGAAGGGCTGACGACCAACGAGTTTTATCCGAACGGGATTTCCACGAGCTTGCCGTTCGACGTACAGCTGGAACTGGTGCGCTCGATGCGCGGGCTGGAGCACGCGCACATTCTGCGGCCCGGCTATGCGATCGAGTACGATTATTTCGATCCGCGTGGGCTGAAGGCGTCGCTGGAAACCAAGGTCATCAACGGGCTGTTCTTTGCCGGGCAGATCAACGGCACGACCGGCTATGAAGAGGCAGCGGCGCAAGGTCTGCTGGCAGGTATCAACGCCGGTTTGCAGGTGCAAGGCAAGGAGGCATGGTGCCCGCGCCGCGATCAGGCTTACCTGGGCGTACTGGTCGATGAT
The DNA here is from genome assembly GCF_900177725.1 of Paraburkholderia susongensis. Taxonomy (GTDB): domain Bacteria; phylum Pseudomonadota; class Gammaproteobacteria; order Burkholderiales; family Burkholderiaceae; genus Paraburkholderia; species Paraburkholderia susongensis. The sequence continues at coordinate 574,394 of NZ_FXAT01000003.1, forward strand.
CTGGTCACGCGTGGCGTGTCCGAGCCGTACCGGATGTTCACAAGCCGCGCCGAATATCGTCTGAGCCTGCGCGAAGACAACGCCGACATGCGCTTGACCGAAGTCGGCCGCGAGCTTGGCGTGATCGACGACGTTCGTTGGGATGCTTTCAGCCGCAAGCGCGACGCTGTTTCACGTGAAACAGAGCGTCTTCGTACAACGTGGGTCAATCCTAAGACGTTATCCGCCGACGAAGCGACGGCCTTGCTCGGCAAGCCGATCGATCACGAGTACAGCCTCGCGGACCTGCTGCGCCGCCCGGGCGTTAGCTACGACGGTGTCTGCGGCTTGCGTGCCGGCACGTGCGGCGCGCCTGAAGTGCTTGCTGAAGATGAAGTGCTGCTCGCTCAGATCAAGGAACAGATCGAGATCGGCATCAAATACCAAGGCTATATCGACCGCCAGGCCGGTGAGATCGAGCGGAACGAGGCGCACGAAAACACGCGTCTGCCCGAAGGGCTGGACTACGCGGAGGTTCGTGGGCTGTCGTTCGAGGCACGCCAGAAGCTGATGCAGTTCCGGCCGGAGACGATCGGCCAGGCTTCCCGCATCTCGGGCATCACGCCGGCGGCCATCTCGCTGCTCATGGTTCATTTGAAGCGAGGCCTCGGTCGTCGTCCGACGAAACCCGCCGAGTCCGGTACCGACAGCAAGCCGGTGGCGCAATGACGGCAGGGCAGAAGCGTGTCGACCAGCCGGCATTGGCGTCGCTGCTGGCGGACGGCGTTCGTGAGCTGGGCCTCGATCTCGGCGATGCCCAGCAGCGCAAGTTGCTCGATTACGTCGCGCTGCTGGCGAAATGGAACGCGGTCTACAACCTGACGGCGATTCGCGATCCGCGGCAGATGCTGATCCAGCACATCCTCGATTCGCTTTCGATCGTGCCGCACCTCGCGTCGCGCGGCCCGTCTTCGGTGCTCGACGTTGGTTCTGGCGGCGGCCTGCCTGGCATCGTGTTGGCGATCGTGCTGCCCGAATGGACCGTCACCACGAACGATATCGTTCATAAAAAGACGGCTTTCCAGGCGCAGGCCAAGGTAGAGCTCGGCCTCACGAATCTGTCGGTCGTGACGGGCCGGGTCGAGACGTTGCGGCCCGGTGCCGAAGTGCCGGCAAAGTTCGACGTAATTGTCTCGCGTGCATTCGCAGAACTCTCGGATTTCGTTACACTGGCCCGTCATCTGGTTGCGGAGCAGGGCGCGATCTGGGCGATGAAAGGTGTGCGGCCGGATGGCGAAGTTGAACGTTTGCCGGCGGGCGCGCACGTGGAACAGGTCATCCGGCTGAACGTGCCGTTTCTCGACGCCGAACGGCATTTGCTCAAGGTTCGGGTGGGCGCCGAAAGCTGACGGTCCACTTCCACGACAGCCGGCATCCCCAACGATTTTCACTTCATCAAGCAGCAAAAGGGACACACCAACGATGGCAAAAATCTTCTGCGTTGCGAACCAGAAGGGAGGCGTCGGCAAGACGACCACCACAGTCAATCTGGCCGCGAGCCTGGCAGCGCAGGGACAGCGTGTCCTTCTCATCGATCTGGACCCGCAGGGCAACGCCACGATGGGCAGCGGCATCGACAAGGCCGAGTGCGCGAACACCGTGTACGAGGTGCTCGTGGACAATGTGTCCGTGGTCAATGCGCGAGTCCGGCCAGAGGCCGTCGGTTATGACGTACTGCCTGCGAACCGCGAACTCGCGGGCGCCGAGGTGGAACTCGTCAGCATGCAGAACCGTGAGCGTCAACTGAAGGTAGCGCTCGCGGCGATCGAGGGCGAATACGACTTCGTGCTGATTGACTGCCCGCCGGCGCTGTCGCTGCTGACGCTCAACGGCCTGTGCGCCGCGCATGGCGTCGTGATTCCGATGCAATGCGAATACTTCGCGCTCGAAGGTCTGTCCGATCTCGTCAACACGATCAAGCAGGTGCACGCCAATCTGAACCGTGACCTGAAGGTGATCGGCCTGCTGCGTGTGATGTTCGATCCGCGCATCACCTTGCAACAGCAAGTCTCGGATCAGTTGAAAGAGCATTTCGGCGACAAGGTGTTCGACGCGGTGATCCCGCGCAATGTGCGGCTTGCCGAGGCGCCCAGCTACGGGTTGCCCGGCGTGGTGTTCGACAGGGCGTCGCGTGGCGCGCAGGCGTACGTGCAGTTCGGCGCTGAAATGATTGAACGGGTGCGCGCATTGAACGACGCGCCCCAAGCATCCTAAGTGGATCGAGGGAGCACGATGAACGCAGTAGCAAGAAAGAAAGGATTGGGCCGCGGTCTGGAGGCATTGCTCGGCGGCACCGCGGATATCACCGAAGCGGTCGTGATCGACAGCGCGCCGAATGTGCTGCCGCTTGGCAAGATGCAGGCGGGCAAATACCAGCCGCGCACACGGATGGACGAAGGCGCGCTGCAGGAGCTTGCCGCCAGTATTCGTGCCCAAGGGCTGATGCAACCGATTCTCGTGCGCCCGATCTCAGCGGACAGATACGAGATCATTGCCGGCGAGCGGCGTTTTCGCGCCGCGCGCCTCGCGGGGCTCGAAGAGGTGCCGGTACTCGTAAAGGACGTGCCGGACCAGGCGGCCGCCGCGATGGCGCTGATCGAGAACATTCAGCGTGAAGATCTGAATCCGCTCGAAGAGGCTCAGGGCATCCAGCGTCTGCTGGACGAATTCCACTTTACACACGAGCAGGCAGCGGAATCGGTTGGCCGCTCGCGCAGTGCGGTGTCGAACCTGCTGCGTCTGCTCAATCTCGCAGCGCCAGTGCAAACCATGCTGCTTGCCGGCGATCTGGACATGGGGCATGCTCGCGCGCTGCTCGCCGTCGACGCGGCGACGCAAATCACCCTGGCCAATCAGGTCGTCAACAAGCGCCTGTCCGTGCGCGAGACCGAAAAACTGGTCGCCTCGACGACGAAGACGACGCCTGCCGTCAAAGCGCGCGCGAACCCGGATGGCGGTCGCGATACGCGGCGACTTGAAGAGGAGCTGTCGGACTTGTTGTCAGCTACCGTGAAAATCAAGCTCGGCCGACGCGGCCGCGGCCAGGTGCTGGTGGACTTCGGCGATCTGGACGCGTTGGAAGGCATTCTTGTCCGCTTGCGAGGCAATGCCAACGTCTGACCGGCGATGGGTGGAGTAGGGCGCTGAACGGCCTGTGGATAGTGCATTGGTAGTTTAGGTGCATAAGCCGATCGGCGCGCTTCCGACATATTCGGTGGAGCGGGGCGCTGTGGTTTTGAGAGCCCTCGCTCGAGCTTCATCCGGCGGTCGTGTTTTCCTCCGCAGTTCGTGGCCCGTGATTGCCGTGGATTCCTAAGTAATTGGGCGTCGAATAATCAGTAATGCCAGGTTCAGGCAGCCGATTACACTTACGCAACGACGGGGACGACCTTACGGCCCGCTATCATCAGCGAAATTGTTCACCCTCTCAAGGCACGTTTGCGCATAGCTTCTACCGGTGCCGTGCCCGTTCAATCCGTCTCGCCAAAACCGGTATTTGTTGCATTTTCGAGACGTCTGCCACAGCGCCGAAACAGCCTATCGGCTAGCTTCAATCTGCGCGACTCCTGGTAACGGTTTTGTCGTCCCACGCCCGCCTTACATTTGACGTGCTTCGCGTTGCCCGGACGCGTTTTACCGCATCGTGAAGGCGCGTTTCACGCCGTTGCAGGCCGGCCTAAAGTCTTGAATTGCCTGCAACTATCGCTTACAATCGCCCGGATTTAATTGCACGGCAACCCCGTAAGCACGATGTAAGCTTGCGGACTGGAACGAGATTTTCGGAACATTGCGATGGCGGTCAAAACGTCGAATCTGTCGCCGAAGAATGGGCACGACGAACACCGCACTGAACGCTCCGTTTCCGATGCGTCCTCCAGTCGGCAGTTCGACCCGGGCGAAGCGTGGGATGACGCGCAGGAAGATAACAACATCGTTCCGCTCACGCGGGCCGAGGCAGAGAAGCTGTTTGGTCCTGGCGTGGGTCGTCCGTCGCGCGTGACGCCCTTCAGGGTCGTCGCAGCGCAAGTGGTTTTGTCCCTGGTTGCTACGTTGGTGTGGTGGCTGTTTTATAAGCCGCCGGGCGCTGCTGCGCTGTCCGCGTTCCTGGGGGGAGCGATCTGCTGGGTGCCGGGCGCGTTGTTCGCGGCACGTTTGATAAAGCAGCGCGGCGCCGAGACCGTGATGAGCTGGATGATCGGCGAAGCGCTCAAGATGGGGACAACGATTGCGATGTTTGTCGCGATCGCCTTCTGGTATCACGACGTACGCTGGATTCCGCTGCTCGTGACCTACCTCATCGCGCTGAAGACTTACTGGATCGCCTTGGCGTGGCGCTAAGGTAGCAGCACAAAAATAGCGGCAGAAAGAATTTCAGGCCGGTGCGTGGCGCCGGCAACAGGTGTGCGGATATGACAGGCTGCGCACCCGGTGCGTTCTCGCAATAGAGCATTTCGGCGGGAGCGGCCTCAGACGATTTTCGACAATTTGGGTGGCTTTAACGATATGGCAGCTAGCGAAGGCACGCGAGCAATGGACCCGTCCGAGTACATTGCGCATCACTTGCAGAACTTTTCCACCGCACACCAGACGTCGATTTTCGACATCCACGTGTGGAATCTGGACACCCTCTTCTGGTCGATCGTTTGCGGCCTGGTTACCATCCTCGTGCTGCATCTCGCTGCCCGCAAGGCGACGTCCGGCGTGCCGGGCCGTTTCCAGTGCGCGATCGAAATGCTCGTCGAAATGGTCGAGGATCAATCGAAGGCGATGATCCACGGCTCGCGCACCTTCATCGCGCCGCTGGCACTGACCGTGTTCGTCTGGGTCGCGCTGATGAACTCCCTCGACTTCATTCCCGTCGACCTGCCGGGCCGCGTGATCGGCTGGCTGGGTCTGTCCGAAGTCATTCCGCACCACCGCCTCGTGCCGACCGCCGACCTGAACGGCACCCTCGGTATCGCACTCGGCGTGTTCGTGCTGATGATTTACTACAACTTCAAGATCAAGGGCGCCGGCGGCTTCGTGCATGAACTGCTGTCCGCTCCGTTCGGCGCGCATCCGCTCCTGTGGATCCCGAACCTTGCACTGAACATCATCGAGTTCGTCGCGAAGACGGTTTCGCTCGGCATGCGGCTGTTCGGCAACATGTATGCGGGTGAACTGTTGTTCCTGCTGATTGCCCTGCTCGGCAGCATCTGGAGCTTCGGCGCGGACACGACGGTGCTTGGCTTCATCGGCCACGTGATCGCCGGTACCGTATGGTCGATCTTCCACATCCTGATCGTTCTGCTGCAGGCGTTCATTTTCATGATGCTGACGCTGGTGTACATCGGCCAGGCACACGACTCGCACTAACCTGCGTGGTCGGCAAAGAATCGTAGTTTTTTAAATCCCAGTTCCAACCAGTTCTAAAAGACTTTTCACAAAGGAGTGATCATGCAAGCTTTCATCGCCAACATCCAGGGTCTGACCGCCATCGGTATCGGCATCATCATCGGCCTGGGTGCAATCGGCGCCTGTATCGGTATCGGTCTGATGGGCGGCAAGTACATCGAAGCATGTGCTCGTCAGCCGGAACTGATGAACCCGCTGCAAACCAAGATGTTCCTGCTTGCTGGTCTGATCGACGCGGCGTTCCTGATTGGCGTTGGTGTGGCAATGCTGTTTGCGTTCGCGAACCCGCTGCTGTCGAAGCTGGCAGGCTGAGGTTCCTCGGAGGTTTGCGTCTGAGCTATAACTGGTAAAGACGCAGGGCGGAACGGGTACTGGGGCGCTGATCGAAGACAGAATCGATGAGCGCCTTGCCGTTTCACTTTCCGAACAAGCAACATTTAAGGAAACACCGTGAATCTCAACGCAACCCTGTTTGCGCAAATGGTCGTGTTCCTGATCCTCGCGTGGTTCACGATGAAGTTCGTGTGGCCGCCGCTGATCAATGCCCTCGACGAGCGCTCGAAGAAGATCGCTGACGGTCTGTCCGCCGCGGAAAAGGGCAAGCAGGAACTCGACGCCGCTCACAAGCGCGTCGACCAGGAACTCGCCCAGGCTCGCAACGACGGCCAGCAACGCATTGCCGACGCTGAAAAGCGCGCGGTCACAGTCGCTGACGAAATCAAGGCTCAGGCACAGGCTGAAGCCGCTCGCATCATCGCGCAAGCGAAGGCCGACGCGGAGCAGCAAGTCGTGAAGGCGCGCGAAACGCTGCGCGGCGAAGTCGCTGCACTCGCCGTGAAGGGCGCTGAACAGATCCTGAAGCGCGAAGTCGACCAGGCAGCTCATGCTGACCTGCTGAATCAACTGAAAGCCGAGCTCTGATCATGGCCGAACTTGCAACCATCGCCCGTCCGTACGCGGAAGCGCTCTTTGGCGTGGCCGAAGCTGGTGACATCGCCGCCTGGTCCACGCTCGTGCAGGAGCTGGCACAGGTTGCGCGTCTGCCCGAAGTGCTGTCGATCGCCTCGAGCCCGAAAGTGAGCCGCGCCCAGGTTGGCGATCTGCTGCTGGCCGCGGTCAAGTCGCCGCTCAAGGACAACGCGCAAGCGAAGAATCTGGTGCAGATGCTGGTGGACAACCATCGCCTGCAATTGCTGCCGGAAATCGCCTCGCAGTTCGAAGAGTTGAAGAACGCCCGCGAAGGGGCGGCAGATGTGCTGATCGTCAGCGCATTCCCGCTCGAAGGTGCGCAGTTGAACGAACTCGTCGCGAGTCTCGAACGCAAGTTCCAACGCAAGCTGAAGCCGACGGTCGAGGTCGACCCGTCGTTGATCGGCGGCGTGCGCGTGACGGTCGGCGACGAAGTGCTCGATACATCGGTCCGCGCGCGGCTTGCCAGCATGCAGACGGCCCTGACGGCCTGAAGCGCCTCGCGCTTTAGCGGCTGGCACGCAACAGAATTGACTATCAGGAGCGAATAATGCAACTCAATCCCTCTGAGATCAGCGAGCTGATCAAGAGCCGGATCCAGGGCCTTGAAGCGAGCGCAGACGTTCGCAACCAGGGCACCGTGATCTCCGTGACCGACGGTATCGTGCGCATCCACGGCCTGTCGGAAGTGATGCAGGGCGAAATGCTCGAATTCCCGGGCAACACCTTCGGTCTCGCACTGAACCTCGAGCGCGACTCGGTCGGCGCCGTGATTCTGGGTGAGTACGAACACATTTCGGAAGGCGACATCGTCAAGACGACGGGCCGCATTCTCGAAGTGCCGGTGGGTCCGGAACTGCTCGGCCGCGTGGTCGACGCACTCGGCAACCCGATCGACGGCAAGGGCCCGATCAACGCGAAGAAGACCGACGCAATCGAAAAGATTGCCCCGGGCGTGATCTGGCGTAAGTCGGTTTCGGAACCGGTGCAAACCGGTCTGAAGTCGATCGACGCGATGGTGCCGGTTGGCCGCGGTCAGCGTGAGCTGATCATCGGCGACCGCCAGTGCGGCAAGACCGCCGTCGCAGTCGACGCAATCATCAACCAGAAGGGCAAGAACCTCTTCTGTATCTACGTCGCGATCGGCCAGAAGGCTTCGTCGATCATGAACGTGGTGCGCAAGCTGGAAGAAACCGGCGCGCTGGAATACACGATCGTCGTGGCCGCCTCGGCTTCGGAATCGGCTGCGATGCAGTACCTCGCGCCGTACGCCGGCTGCACGATGGGCGAATACTTCCGCGATCGTGGCCAGGACGCGCTGATCGTGTACGACGACTTGACCAAGCAGGCTTGGGCATACCGTCAGATCTCGCTGCTGCTGCGCCGCCCGCCGGGCCGTGAAGCTTACCCGGGTGACGTGTTCTATCTGCACTCGCGTCTGCTCGAGCGTGCTGCTCGTGTCTCGGAAGAGTACGTCGAGAAGTTCACGAACGGCGAAGTGAAGGGCAAGAGCGGTTCGCTGACGGCGCTGCCGGTCATTGAAACGCAGGCAGGCGACGTGACCGCATTCGTTCCGACGAACGTGATCTCGATTACCGACGGCCAGATCTTCCTTGAAACCGACCTCTTCAACGCAGGTATCCGCCCGGCAATTAACGCTGGCGTGTCGGTGTCGCGTGTGGGTGGCGCGGCTCAGACGAAGGTCGTGAAGAAGCTGTCGGGCGGTATCCGTACCGACCTCGCGCAGTACCGTGAACTCGCTGCGTTCGCGCAGTTCGCATCGGACCTCGACGAAGCGACCCGCAAGCAGCTCGAGCGCGGCCGCCGCGTGACGGAACTGCTCAAGCAGCCGCAGTATCAGCCGCTGCAGGTGTGGGAACTGGCTGTGTCGCTGTTCGCGGCGAACAACGGCTACCTCGACGACCTCGAAGTTGCTCAAGTCCTGCCGTTCGAGAAGGGCCTGCGCGACTACCTGAAGTCGAGCCATGCTGACCTGGTCAAGCGCATCGAAGACACCAAGGAACTCTCGAAGGACGACGAAGGCCTGCTGCACACGGCCGTCAAAGACTTCAAGAAGTCCGGCGCTTATTGATCCGCGAGTGATCTGCAAGGCATAAACGGATCTTGAAGCGGCGCGGGCCGCATGCGAATGCCCCCGCGCTGCTTCGACCGCTTTGCATGGGGCTCGGGTAAGCGCTGAAGCGCTAACCCGGGTCGACAAAGGAGCAAGCAATGGCTGGAATGAAGGAAATTCGCGGCAAGATCAAGAGCGTGCAAAACACGCGCAAGATCACGAAAGCGATGGAGATGGTGGCCGCATCGAAGATGCGCCGCGCTCAGGAGCGCATGCGCGCTGCTCGCCCGTATGCCGACAAGGTCCGCGACATCGCTGCGCACATGAGCCGTGCGAACCCCGAGTATCGTCACCCGTTCATGGTGTCGAACGAAGGCGCGAAGGCGACCGGCATCATCCTCGTCACGACCGACAAAGGTCTGTGCGGCGGGATGAACACCAACGTGCTGCGCGCATCGCTGCAGAAGTTCAAGGAACTGGAAGGCCAGGGCAAGACGGTCGAGGCAACCGCGATCGGCACCAAGGGCCTGGGTTTCCTGAACCGTCTGCACGCGAAGGTCGTGTCGAACGTCGTGCATCTGGGCGACACGCCGCATCTGGAAAAGCTGATCGGCGCGGTGAAGGTGCAACTCGACCTGTTCTCGGAAGGCAAGATTTCGGCGGTGTACCTCGCGTACACGCGCTTCGTCAACACGATGAAGCAGGAGCCGGTGATCGAGCAGCTGTTGCCGCTGTCGGCGGAACAGTTCGAGCGCACGGAAGAAGACGGCACCACGCCGAGCACCCAGTGGGACTACATCTACGAGCCGGATGCGCAGGCAGTGGTGGACGAACTGCTGGTGCGTTATGTCGAAGCGCTGGTCTATCAGGCCGTCGCGGAAAACATGGCATCGGAGCAGTCGGCCCGGATGGTCGCCATGAAGGCCGCTTCGGACAATGCGAAGACGGTCATCAACGACCTGCAGCTCGTATACAACAAGAGCCGTCAGGCCGCGATCACGAAAGAACTGTCGGAAATCGTCGGTGGTGCGGCGGCTGTCTGACCTTGATGGTCGGCAAGCCGCACATGTGATGTGCGCCCGCCGCGGCGCACCCACCGAAACTGCGCCTTTGCGCGAGTGAAGAATTGAGTATCTAAAGGAAAAGCGATGAGTACTACTGCTTTGGTAGAAGGCAAGATCGTACAGTGCATCGGCGCGGTGATCGACGTGGAATTTCCGCGTGAATCCATGCCGAAGATTTACGACGCGCTCATTCTCGAAGGTTCGGAACTGACGCTCGAAGTCCAGCAGCAGCTGGGCGACGGCGTGGTCCGCACCATCTGTCTGGGTGCATCGGACGGTCTGCGCCGTGGCACGATCGTGAAGAACACCGGTAAGCCGATCAGCGTGCCGGTCGGCAAGCCGACGCTCGGCCGGATCATGGACGTGCTGGGCCGTCCGATCGACGAAGCCGGTCCGATCTCGAGCGAAACCACGCGCGCGATCCACCAGAAAGCTCCGGCGTTCGACGAACTGTCGCCGTCGACCGAACTGCTCGAAACCGGCATCAAGGTTATCGACCTGATCTGCCCGTTCGCGAAGGGCGGCAAGGTGGGTCTGTTCGGTGGCGCGGGTGTGGGCAAGACCGTGAACATGATGGAGCTCATCAACAACATCGCGAAGGAACACGGTGGTTACTCCGTGTTCGCCGGCGTTGGCGAGCGTACCCGCGAAGGGAACGACTTCTATCATGAAATGAAGGACTCGAACGTTCTCGACAAGGTGGCGCTGGTGTACGGCCAGATGAACGAGCCGCCGGGCAACCGTCTGCGCGTCGCGCTGACCGGCCTGACGATGGCCGAGCACTTCCGTGACGAAGGCCTCGACGTGCTGTTCTTCGTCGACAACATCTACCGTTTCACGCTGGCCGGTACCGAAGTGTCGGCACTGCTCGGCCGTATGCCGTCGGCAGTGGGCTATCAGCCGACGCTGGCTGAAGAAATGGGTAAGCTGCAAGAGCGTATTACGTCGACCAAGACCGGCTCGATCACGTCGGTGCAGGCCGTGTACGTCCCTGCGGACGACTTGACCGACCCGTCGCCGGCTACGACCTTCGGCCACCTTGACGCAACCGTCGTGTTGTCGCGTGACATCGCTTCGCTCGGTATCTACCCGGCAGTCGACCCGCTCGATTCGACCTCGCGTCAGATCGACCCGAACGTGATCGGCGAAGAGCACTACTCGATCACGCGCGGCGTGCAGCAAACGCTGCAGCGCTACAAGGAACTGCGCGACATTATCGCGATTCTGGGCATGGATGAACTGGCGCCGGAAGACAAGCTCGCCGTGGCGCGCGCTCGTAAGATCCAGCGTTTCCTGTCGCAGCCGTTCCACGTCGCTGAAGTGTTCACGGGCTCGCCGGGCAAGTACGTGCCGCTGAAGGAAACGATCCGTGGCTTCAAGATGATCGTTGAAGGCGAATGCGATCACCTGCCGGAGCAGGCGTTTTACATGGTCGGCACGATCGACGAAGCCTTCGAAAAGGCCAAGAAGATCCAGTAAAGGTCGGGTGTAACGAAGCGGGCGCCGCAGTCCGCGCTGACCGGATGCTTTTGCAGCATCCGGTCGCAAACCCGGCGCTTCTTATTACGCTCAACCCGCCTTGCATGGGACGAGGGTAAGCGCTAAAGCGCTCACTCTCGTCGACAGGAGTCGACACTTATGGCAACCATCAAAGTAGACGTCGTCAGCGCGGAAGAGCAGATCTTCTCGGGCCAGGCGAAGTTCGTCGCGCTGCCGGGCGAAGCCGGTGAACTCGGCATTCTGCCGGGCCACACGCCGCTCATCACGCGGATCCGTCCGGGTGCGGTGCGCATCGAAGCTGAAAACGGCGAAGAAGAGTTTGTGTTCGTCGCCGGCGGCATCCTCGAAGTCCAGCCGGGCGCGGTGACGGTTCTCGCCGACACCGCGATTCGCGGCAAGGATCTCGACGAAGCCAAGGCCGAAGATGCGCGCAAGCGCGCGGAAGAAGCGCTGCAGAACACGGGCTCGAACCTCGAATACGCGACCGCGCAAGCGGAACTCGCGTACGCGACGGCTCAGCTTGCTGCGATCCAGCGCCTGCGTAAGCTGCGCGGTCAGCACTAAGGCAATACGTAGTAGAAAAGAGCAGCCCTCGTGGCTGCTTTTTTTTGACATCTAGTTGACGTTTACGGAAAGGTCAGTACGCTCCACGGGATTAGGAAAAGGACGGCCATTCGTCGCAATCCGTGCGATGCGCTGCGGGTAAGACTTGATGCCGGCCGGACATAGGCCGGTGGCACAATCGATTTCAAATGTATTTCAATCGAGCGAGCTTTCGCTCACGGAGACATCACCATGGCAACGCATATGTCGAGCGAAAGTGCGCTCATCGCGCCCAAAGACGGACTGTCGTACGTGCGCGGGTCGAGCGAAATTCCGTTGAGCGAAGCGACTGTCGGCGAATTTATGCGCGAGACCGCAGCGCGCTTTCCCGATCGTCCGGCCGTGGTGTTTCGCGAGCAGCGCATCCGCTGGACGTGGAAGGAGTTCGCGGAAGAAGTGGACGTGCTTGCGTCCGGACTACTCGCCCTCGGCATAGAGAAGGGCGATCGCGTCGGCATCTGGTCGCCGAACCGCGTCGAGTGGCTGCTGACCCAGTTCGCGACCGCGCGCATTGGCGCGATCCTCGTCAACATCAATCCGGCCTATCGGCTCGCGGAACTCGAATACGCGTTGAACAAGGTCGGCTGCAAGGCAATCATCGCGGCCGAGCGTTTCAAGACGTCGATGTATCTCGAGATGCTGCAGGAGCTCGCGCCCGAACTGGCGACGCAGACACCGGGCGAGCTTCACGCCGCGCGGCTGCCCGAGCTGCGCTACGTGATCCGCATGTGCGATACGGAAACGCCGGGCATGCTGAGCTTTTCCGACGTGATCGAGCGTGGGCGGGCCTCGCTCGATGCCGCGCGGTTCGATGCGATCGGCGCCACGCTGTCGTGTCACGAGCCGATCAACATCCAGTTCACGAGCGGCACGACGGGCAATCCGAAGGGCGCGACGCTGACGCACAGCAACGTGGTGAACAACGCGCGCTATATCGCGATGGCGATGCGTCTCACCGAGCAGGACGGCCTGTGCATTCCCGTGCCGCTCTATCACTGCTTCGGGATGGTGCTGGCGGTTCTCGCATGCGTGTCGGTCGGCGCGAACATGGTATTTCCCGGCGAGGGTTTCGACCCGGCCGCGACGCTCGCTGCGACCGCTGAAGAAAAGTGCACCGCGCTGCACGGCGTGCCGACGATGTTCATCGCCGAACTCGATCACCCGGATTTCGCGTCCTACGACTTCTCGCGTCTGCGCACAGGCATCATGGCGGGTTCGCCGTGCCCGATCGAAACGATGAAGAAGGTCGTCTCGAAGATGCATCTGGGCGAGATCACCATCGCATACGGGATGACGGAAACGAGCCCGGTGTCGTTCCAGAGTTCGACGACCGATCCGCTCGACAAGCGCACCACGACGGTGGGCCGTATCCAGCCGCATCTCGAAGTGAAGATCGTCGATCCGCTCGGCAACATCGTGCCGGTCGGCGAAACGGGCGAGCTATGCACGCGCGGCTACTCGGTGATGCTCGGCTATTGGGACGACGACGCGAAGACGCGCGAGAGCATCGTTGACGGCTGGATGCACACCGGCGATCTTGCGACGCTCGATAGCGAGGGCTACTGCAACATCGTCGGCCGCCTGAAGGACATGCTGATCCGCGGTGGAGAAAACATCTATCCGCGCGAGATCGAAGAGTTTCTGTTCCGCCATCCGAAGATCCAGAGCGTGCAGGTGTTCGGCGTGCCCGATGCGAAGTACGGCGAGGAGGTTTGTGCGTGGGTCGTGCTGCGCTCGGGCGAACAGGCGACCGCCGAAGAGATCCAGCAATTCTGCCAGGGGCAGATTGCGCACTACAAGGTGCCGAAATACATCCGTTTCGTCGACGAACTACCGATGACCGTGACCGGCAAGGTGCAGAAATTCATCATGCGCGAACGGATGATCAGCGAATTGAAGCTGAAGGAGGACAAGACGGCATGACGCTGCCGACGCGCTCGCAGCACCGGGATCGGACAAGAACGGGACTGGACGCTGCGGGGAGCATTTGCGCTTTGCGCAAACGTTTGAATGGACGAAAAAAAAGCGGGCCTGGAGCCCGCTAAAAACCACACGCTACGGGGTTAGCGCGAGGAGACCAAAGAAGGGACCGGATATCACGGCGACCCTGCGCCGACTACGGCCCCAACAAGGATGCCCCTTCACAGGGCTTCGGCAAACGCCGACCGGCAAGTGCATCGTATCCGCTCACACCACGCACCCAGCCACATCCGTGTTGAAACCGTTGAGGGCATTGTGGGCGAATTAGCCTATGAACGCCGTAACAAAGTGTTTCAGGTTGTAACGCCCGCCAGATAAGGCGTTGCAGGATTTATTGCCAAAATAAAACGTCTGAAAGGCAATTTTTACCGATGACTGTAACGCAATTTCATACGCATGATTGATGCCATTCGTGACGCATATCTCGACGTAAATCGTTCAGTCGATTCCGCATGAAATCGTTGCATACGCATCCTTTGCACGGCGAGTTCCCCGTGTTACAAGAACTTCGCGATCACCCGAAAATTCCTCTGGCGAAACTAAAGGCGTGTGTTGCGTCGCGATACTTTTATTCCCATTGCCTGGCGTATAAAAAGGGGGCGGATTGAATACTTTCAGATTCCCCCTGTCTGCTGATTCTGGCCGGCGGCGTCGTGGTTGGTTACATGATCGTTCCCCTTCCAAACGACACCTTTCCGTTTCGAGTGGCCGCCTGCATCTCCATCACAAATAGGGGCAGACGGCCAGGAAAACAGCGTCAGAAACAGCGCTCTTACTTCAGCCACTTATCCGAAATGGCCTGATATTCGCCGGTCGCCCGCGCGAGGTGCAGCCACTGGTCGACATACTGCTGGAACGCCACGTCGCCGCGCGGCAGCAGCCATGCCTTTTCGCCGTACTGGAACGGCTTGTCCGGATGCACCGAGCACAGACCCGGATTCAGCTTCTGCTGCAACAGGGTTTCCGACGCATCCGTCACCATCACGTCCGCTTTCCCGGCGAGGATCTGCTTGAAGATCGTCACGTTGTCCGGATAAACGGTCACATTCGCGTGTGGGAAGTACTGCTTCGCGAACTTCTCGTTCGTGCCGCCCGGATTGACGATCACGCGCGTGGCGGGCTGGTCGATCTGCGCGACCGTCTGATACTTGTTCACGTCGTCGCAGCGGACGATCGGCGTCTTGCCGTCGATCATGTACGCCTGCGTGAAGAACGCACGCTTCTGCCGCTCGAGCGTAGGCGACACCCCGCCTATACCGATATCGCACTTCGCGACAAAGTCGTTCATCAGGTTCGACCACGATGTCTTGACGAGCTCGAGCTTCACCCCGAGCGATTTGGCGAGCGACTCCGCCATGTCGATGTCGATGCCCTCGAACTGGCCATCCCCTTTGTAGAACGAGTAAGGCTTGTAGTCGCCGGTCGTGCACGCGCGCAGTGTGCCGCGGCTGATGACTTCGTCGAGGCGGGACGGCGCGGCGGCGGTTTGCGCGCTGGCTGCGCCTACGTGCATCAAAACGCCGGCAAGCGCGCCGAGCATTGCGAGTGCTGCCTTGTTCATCGAGTCTCCTTGTAGTGTGTAATTAGCTGGTAAGGCTGACGGATAGTAGCCCGCCGATGCGAGCTTGAACATCGGCCGTTCAGCCAGGGCCGGCCGAGCCATGAGAGACGGGCGGCCGCGAATCGCACGCCGGTTGCGCCTGAGCCGAGCTTCGGCTGCCAATAAATCGGCTTCACACGCCACGAGCGCAATAGTTATTGGCCCGATCACGCGCAATGCGGCGAGCCTGGTCCGGTAAAATGGGTCTTTGCCCTTAGTCCTTCTGTCGTACGCAACGTGGCCCATCAACTTCTGAACGATACTTTCCTGCGCGCGCTGCTGCGCCAGCCTACCGACTACACGCCGATCTGGCTGATGCGGCAGGCTGGCCGCTATCTGCCGGAATACAACGCCACGCGCAGCCGCGCGGGCAGTTTCCTCGGACTGGCGAAGAACCCGGCCTTCGCGACGGAAGTCACGCTGCAGCCGCTCGAACGCTATCCGCTCGACGCCGCGATCCTGTTCTCCGACATCCTGACCGTGCCCGATGCGATGGGCCTCGGTCTCGAGTTCGTCAACGGCGAGGGGCCGAAATTTGCCCGCCCGGTGCGTACCGAAGACGACGTGGCGCGCCTCGCGGTCCCGGACATCGACGCGGAGCTGCGCTACGTGACCGACGCCGTGCGCGAAATCCGCGTGGCGCTCAACGACGCGCAAGGCCGCCAGCGCGTGCCGCTGATCGGCTTTTCGGGCAGCCCGTGGACGCTCGCGTGCTACATGGTCGAAGGCGGCGGCTCGGCGGATTTCCGCACCGTCAAATCGATGCTCTATGCACGTCCTGACCTGCTGCACCGGATTCTCGACGTCAACGCGCGCTCGGTCGCGGCTTACCTGAACGCGCAGATCGAAGCAGGCGCGCAAGCCGTGATGATTTTCGACACGTGGGGCGGGGCGCTTGCGGATGGCATTTATCAACGTTTTTCGCTGCACTACATCGAGCAGGTGGTAAGCCAGTTGAAGCGCGAACACGACGGCGAGAAGGTCCCGGTGATCGCGTTCACGAAGGGCGGCGGCCTGTGGCTCGACGACATCGCGGCGAGCGGTGTCGACGCGGTCGGGCTCGACTGGACCGTGAATCTGGGTAAGGCGCGTGAGCGCGTGGGCGGCAAGGTTGCGCTTCAGGGCAATATCGACCCGTCCGTGCTGTTTGCGCCACCCGCCGCGATTCGCATGGAGGCGCGCGCGGTGCTCGACAGTTTTGGGAATCATCCGGGGCACGTTTTCAACCTCGGTCACGGCATCTCGCAGTTCACGCCACCCGAGCATGTCGCCGAACTGGTCGACGAAGTGCATCGTCACAGCCGCGCGATTCGAAGCGGCGCGCATGCACCAGCGTGAGGCCGTAATCGTTACCATTTTTGTTGCGGTGCGGCGAAGTGGGCTCTCGGCCTAAGGACAAACGTGCCGTGTAGAGGCCGTCAGATGGCGGTCTTGTGATTGTCAAGACCTGACTTATGCACATCCGTCACGTTGCGGCGCGGTAGAGGCTTTGATCGTGCCCTGCCTCTTGCACTTTGTCGGCACATTTGATCTAAGCCTTGTCTGGCAAGGGTTTGCGGGAATCCAGGCGAAATGTGCGCAGCCCCACAGAAGGCCGTCGCGACGCCGTTTCCGGCCCTTCGGAGCAAAGTTCTTAACAAAGTTATCCACAGGGCAGCGAATCGAGTGCAATTGTTCAGCCGAATCCAAAACTTAGCGGCGAAATTGAAGTTTTACTTTAACTTCGGCGGCGTCTCCTTGTACTCAGTCTGCTTCGCGATTCGGCCTGATGTCGCGCAGGCCTGTGAATTCCTCAGCGCCGCGTGAGTGAAATGTTCGTCCGCGTCGCGCTCGACCATCCACTGCCGACCCTATTCGACTATCGCTGTGACACGCCCGAGGCGGCCGTGCCGGGCACGCTCGTCAGCGTGCCGTTCGGCAAGCGGCACGTGGTGGGGCTCGTCTGCGAGGTCGCTACCCAGAGCGAGGTGCCGGCCGAGCGCTTGCGCGCGGTGAGCGGCGTCTGCACGGCCTGTCCGCCGGTCTCGACGCAATGGTTGGGGCTTGCTGCGTTCGCGGCCGATTACTATCAGCGTGGTCTCGGCGAAGTGGCGTTGCCCGCGCTGCCGCAGGCGCTGCGCGACGCGTCGCGCTGGTCGCGGCTGTTCGCGCCGCAAGAGCGCTATCGCTTGACGCCCGAGGGCCGCGCGGCGCTGCCCGATGCGCTGCCTGTGCGCGCGACGGCGCTGCGAAAGCTCGCGCAGGCGCTCGCTGAAAGCGACTTCCTGCTTGCCGCCGATGCTCGCGCGCTGCATCCGAAGGCTTTGGCCGCGCTGGATACGTGGCAGGCGGCCGGCTGGGTGGCGCTCGACGTGATCGAGGCCGCCGCGATGCCGGCCGCCACCACATTGCCGGGTGCGGATGCACCCGCGCCCACACTTCCCACGCTCACAGACGAACAGGCCAACGCCGTCGAAGCCATTCGCGACGCGGATGGCTTCGCGCCTTTCCTGCTGCACGGCGTGACCGGCAGCGGCAAGACGGAGGTGTATCTGCGCGCGCTCGCCGAAATTCTGGCCGCGAAGCCCGACGCGCAGGCGCTCGTGCTCGTGCCGGAAATCAACCTGACGCCGCAGTTCGAGGCGGCCTTCCGCGCGCGCTTCGCCGCGCTCGACGACACGGCTATCGTCACGCTGCACAGCGGCCTCGCGGAAGGCGAGCGCGCCCGCAACTGGTTCGCCGCGCACACGGGCCGCGCGCGCATCGTGCTCGGCACGCGGCTCGCGGTGCTCGCGTCGCTGCCGCAGCTCGCGATCATCGTCGTCGACGAGGAGCACGATCCGGCCTACAAGCAGCAGGAAGGTTTGCGCTACTCGGCGCGCGATCTGGCGATCTATCGTGCGAAGCAGCTTGGCGTGCCGGTCGTGCTGGGATCGGCGACGCCGTCGCTCGAAAGCTGGTGGCAGGCCGATCAGGGCCGCTACAAGCGGCTCACGCTGTCGCGCCGGGCAGTCGCCGACGCCGTACTGCCGACCGTGCGGCTCATCGATCTCGAAGACGAGCGCCGGCGCGGGCGAGCCTCGGTCGAAGGCCTGTCGGGGCCGCTGATCGCGGCGCTGAAGATGCGGCTCGAGCGCGGCGAGCAAAGCCTCGTGTTCCTGAACCGCCGCGGCTACGCGCCGCAACTCGCGTGCGACGCGTGCGGCTGGGTTGCCGGTTGTCCGCGCTGCAGCGCCTACGTCGTGCTGCACAAGCCCGAGCGCGCGCTGCGCTGCCATCACTGCGGCTGGGAGTCGCGCATTCCGCGCTCGTGCCCGGAGTGCGGCAACGTCGATATCGCGCCGATGGGGCGCGGCACACAGCGGGTCGAGGAAACACTCGCGAGCGCGGTGCCAGGCGCCCGCGTGCTGCGCATCGATGCCGACAGCACGCGCCGCAAAGGCAGTGCGCAAGCGCTTTTCTCCGACGTTCACGCCGGCGAGGTCGATATTCTGGTCGGCACGCAGATGATCGCGAAGGGGCACGATTTCCAGCGCGTCTCGCTGGTCGGGGTGCTGAACGCCGACACCGCGCTTTTTTCGCACGACTTTCGCGCGAGCGAGCGCCTGTTCGCGCAACTGATGCAGGTGAGCGGCCGCGCGGGCCGCGCGGGTCTGCCGGGCGAAGTGCTCGTGCAGACGCGTTATCCGCGTCACGCGCTCTATCACGCGCTGGGCCGCCACGATTACGTGGGCTTTGCCAATGCGACGCTCGCCGAGCGGCGCGACGCCCACCTGCCGCCGTTCGTCTATCAGGCGATGCTGCGCGCCGAGGGCCGCACGCTGGAGGCCGCGCTCGCGTTCCTGCAGCAGGCCGCCGCCGAACTGGTCCACATTCCTGCCGCTGAGCGCGTGACTGTCTACGACGCGGTGCCGCTGACCATCGTCAAGGTGATGCACGTGCACCGCGCGCAACTGCTGATCGAGAGCGCATCGCGCGCCGCGCTGCAGGCTACGCTGCGCGCGTGGCAGCCGCTGCTGCGCGGGCTCAAGGGCGTGCTGCGCTGGAATCTCGAAGTCGATCCGCTCGACATCTGACGCCAGCGGCCAGATCACGCCCGCCATACTTCTTTGCGTCATATCCATAGAGCGAATGATCGTTTCGCTTTGGGACGCCGCTCGCCTATAGTCGCGAAATCGGCGCATCTTCGGGCAAAACAACGATAATTTCGCGCCGATGCCACTCCATTTTCCCGGGGCATCTGCAATGAGCGACACCCATCACACCGCGCCCGCGGGCGCCGCGCCGGCCAACCAGCAAGGTACACAAAGCGCGCAAACCACGACGAAAGGCAGCGGATTTTCCTTGACTGAAGACTGGCTCGCCGCAGGCGTCGGCCTGCTCGTAATCGTGATTGCGTGGGCGCTGTTCGCGTCCGGTGGCAGCATCAAGTGGCTTGCTGTTGCGCCGGCCAAATGGTCGGGCGTCGGCCAGGCCGCACAGGACTTCGTTCGCCATCTGCCGAACTACGTCGCGCTATTCGCAGGCTTTGCGCTGCTATTCGGCGCGAGCATCGCTCTGCTGAAGCAGCGCGTTGGTGCGTTTCTGGCGGCGTTCCTCGTCGTGTTCGTCGCCTCGGCGCTGATTTTGACGCTCGGCGCGTGGGTTGACGCGTCGAAGTACAACCTCGAGCCGCCGCTCGTCGCGCTCGTGCTCGGTCTGCTGGTGTCGAATGTGTTTACTCCGCCCGAATGGCTGAACGCGGGCCTGCGTGTCGAGTTTTATATCAAGGTCGGCATCGTGCTGCTCGGCGCGACGCTGCCGTTCACGCTGCTCGTGTGGGCGGGCCCGGTCGCGGTCGCGCAGGCGAGCATCGTGTCGCTCGTGACGTTTTTCGTGATTTTCCTTGCCGCCCGGGCGTTCGGCCTCGATCGACGCTTCGCCGCCGTGCTCGGCGTGGGTGGCGCCGTGTGCGGCGTGTCGGCCGCGATCGCGATTGCCGGCGCGGTGCGGGCGAAGCGCGAGCAGGCGTCGGTTGCGATCACGCTGGTCGTGCTGTGGGCGATCGTGATGATCTTCGTGCTGCCGTTCGCGTCGCGCTCGCTCGGATTGCCGACGGCCATCGCCGGCGCATGGATCGGCACGTCCGAATTCGCCGATGCCGCTGGCATCGCTGCCGCGCAGGCCTACGGCGACTTCGCGCGGCACGCGGGCGGCGCGATCGCCGGCGCGCCGGACGCGTCGTTGCAGGCATTCACGCTGATGAAAGTCGTCGGCCGCGATATCTGGATCGGCATCTGGGCGTTCGTGCTCGCGATCGTCGCGACGACGCGTTGGGACGCGCAGGAGAGCGGCGTGACGGCTCGCGCCCAGGCTGGCGAAATCTGGGCGCGCTTTCCGAAGTTCGTGATTGGTTTCGTGATCGCGTCGGCGCTCGTCACGTGGATCGCGAGTCACTACTCGCTTGCCGATTACCGCAAGGTCGTCACGCCCGAATTCGTCGCGCCGATCACCGTGCTGCGCACGTGGGCGTTCACGTTCTGCTTCCTCAGCATCGGGCTGACGACGCGTTTCCGCTCGCTCACCGCGACCGGCTTAAAACCGTTCCTCGCGTTCACGGCGGGGGTCGTGGTCAACATCGCGATCGGCTATGCGCTGTCGGCGCACGTGTTCGCCTCGTACTGGAACAGCCTGGGGCAGGGCTCGTGAGCGTTCTCGCGAGCCGCTTCGCCGGCTGGTTTGCCGGCACGGCACACACACGTGACGGCGCGAGCACGCCGTGCTGCGCAGGTTGCCGCCATCGCGACGAGAATCGGGATGCGCTCGAGCGGCGCATTCCGGGGCTCGTCGCCTTCAGTTCAGGGTTTGGCGCGAGCGTCGGGGATAGCCGGCTGTGCCGCCGGCACGATCAGCTCGTGTCGCCGCGTGACGTCTGCGCATGCTTTGAGCCGAAGGCGTAGCCGCCCTCATCGCGCTGGTGCCGCGCTGATCGAGGCGCCTGCCACTAGCGCCCACGTCGCGCGACCGTAGAGGCGCAAATCCACGCACCTACGCACCCACGCACCAGCCTGCGCGCAAGCGGCTCTACGAGAGCCTCGTCCATCATCTCAATCGTTCAGCGCGGTCCGCGTATTGCCCGCCGATGCGCGCGACGCCGCGCGCGTGCGTTCCTCGACCTCTTCGCGTCTGCTCGAGCCGCCGGTCGCGCCTCGAATGAAGAGCACCGCACAGGCCGCACACATCGCCCAGATGCCCAGTACCACCAGCCACTTTTCCATCGCACTACCCTCGAAAACCCCGTTTATCTTTTTTTGCGTGCCCTCGAACCAGAGGTTTGAGACCGCCCGTCGCCGTGCTTCTGTATATCGGCGCGCGAAGTGGTTTGATAAGGCTTATTGAGAAAAGAATCACGCCAGGGAAAATACCGATCGCAACTGCGACCGCCACGCGTTGCGCCATCGGCTGGAAACCCACGCTGCGTAAGGCTTCTCAAGAGGTGCAACCGCCGCATGGATTTGGTTGCACCTTTTTATTGGGAGGCGTACGATTCGCCGAACTTTTAGTCTTTCTCCGGGCAAGCGCCTGGCATCCAAAGAAGGAAACATGGCTAGCACCACCCTTGGCGTCAAGGTCGACGACCTTCTGCGTTCCCGGCTCAAAGATGCCGCGACCCGTCTCGAACGCACTCCACACTGGCTGATCAAACAGGCGATCTTCGCCTACCTCGAAAAGATCGAGCAAGGTCAACTGCCGGCCGAACTCTCGGGTGTGACGGGCTCGGCCGATCTCGCCGACGGCGCCGCGGTCGAGAGCGAGGAAGACGGCGCATCGCACCCGTTCCTCGAATTCGCACAAAACGTGCAACCGCAATCGGTGCTGCGCGCGGCGATCACCGCCGCGTATCGCCGCCCGGAGCCCGAGTGCGTACCGTTCCTGCTCGGCCAGGCGCGGCTGCCCGCCAATCTCGCGGGCGACGTGCAGACGCTGGCCGGCAAGCTGGTCGAAACGCTGCGCTCGAAGAGCCACGGCGGCGGCGTCGAAGGGCTGATCCACGAATTCTCGCTGTCGAGCCAGGAAGGCGTGGCGCTCATGTGCCTCGCCGAAGCGCTGCTGCGCATTCCCGATCGCGCCACGCGCGATGCGCTGATCCGCGACAAGATCAGCAAGGGCGACTGGAAATCGCACATGGGCCAGGCGCCGTCGCTGTTCGTCAATGCCGCGACCTGGGGCCTGATGATTACCGGCAAGCTCGTGACGACGAACAGCGAGGCCGGGCTGTCGTCCGCGCTCACACGCCTGATCGGCCGCGGCGGCGAGCCGCTGATCCGCAAGGGCGTCGACATGGCGATGCGCCTGATGGGCGAGCAGTTCGTGACCGGCGAGAACATTTCCGAAGCGCTCGCGAACAGCCGCAAATACGAAGCGCGCGGCTTCCGCTACTCGTACGACATGCTCGGCGAAGCGGCCACCACCGAGGCCGACGCGCAGCGCTACTACGCGTCGTACGAACAGGCGATCCACGCGATCGGCAAGGCGGCGGGCGGGCGCGGCATCTACGAAGGCCCGGGCATCTCCATCAAGCTCTCGGCGCTGCATCCGCGCTACTCGCGCGCGCAGCAGGAGCGCACGATGAGCGAACTGCTGCCGCGCGTGCGCTCGCTCGCGATCCTCGCGCGCCGCTACGACATCGGCCTGAACATCGACGCCGAGGAAGCCGACCGCCTCGAACTCTCGCTCGATCTGCTCGAAGCGCTGTGCTTCGATCCGGAGCTGGCCGGCTGGAACGGCATCGGCTTCGTCGTGCAGGCGTACCAGAAGCGCTGCCCGTTCGTGATCGACTACCTGATCGATCTGGCGCGCCGCAGCCGTCACCGCATCATGGTGCGTCTCGTGAAGGGCGCGTACTGGGATACGGAAATCAAGCGCGCGCAGCTCGACGGCCTCGAAGGCTACCCGGTCTACACGCGCAAGATCTACACGGACGTGTCGTACCTCGCCTGCGCGAAGAAGCTGCTCGGCGCGCCCGACGCGGTCTATCCGCAGTTCGCCACGCACAATGCGCACACGCTCTCGGCGATCTATCATCTCGCCGGCAACAACTATTACCCCGGCCAGTACGAGTTCCAGTGCCTGCACGGCATGGGCGAGCCGCTGTACGAAGAGGTCACGGGCCCGCTGTCCGCTGGCAAGCTGAACCGCCCATGCCGCGTCTACGCGCCGGTCGGCACGCATGAAACGCTGCTCGCGTATCTCGTGCGCCGTCTGCTCGAAAACGGCGCGAACACGTCGTTCGTGAACCGCATCGCCGATGAATCGGTCGCGATCAAGGACCTGATCGCCGATCCGGTCGAGGAAGCCGCGAAGATCGTGCCGCTCGGCGCGCCGCACGCGAAGATTCCGCTGCCGCGCAATCTGTACGGCGCGGAGCGCCTCAATTCGATGGGCCTCGATCTGTCGAACGAGCACCGGCTTGCGTCGCTGTCGTCGGCGCTGCTCGCGAGCGCGCATCATTCGTGGCGCGCTGCGCCGATGCTCGAAGACAACGGAGTCGCGCTGGGCGCCGCACGCGACGTGCGCAATCCGGCCGACCAGCGCGATCTCGTCGGCACGGTCGTCGAAGCGACTGCCGAGCACGTGAGCGCCGCGCTCGCGCATGCCGTTGCCGCCGCGCCGATCTGGCAGGCGACGCCGGTCGAGGCGCGCGCCGACTGCCTCGCGCGCGCCGCCGATCTGCTCGAAGCGCAGATGCACACGCTCATGGGGCTCGTCGTGCGCGAAGCGGGCAAGTCGCTCGCGAACGCGGTCGCGGAAATCCGCGAGGCGATCGACTTCCTGCGCTACTACTCGACGCAGATCCGCAACGAGTTCTCGAACGACACGCACCGCCCGCTCGGTCCGGTGGTCTGCATCAGCCCGTGGAACTTCCCGCTCGCGATCTTCATGGGCCAGGTGGCCGCCGCGCTCGCGGCCGGCAACACGGTGCTCGCGAAGCCGGCCGAGCAGACGCCGCTGATCGCCGCGCAGGCGGTGCGCATCCTGCGCGAAGCGGGTGTGCCGGCGGGCGCGGTGCAACTGCTGCCGGGCGACGGCGAGACCGTGGGCGCGGCGCTGGTGGCCGATCCGCGCACACGCGCGGTGATGTTCACGGGCTCGACCGAAGTCGCGCGTCTCATCAACAAGACGCTCTCGGGCCGCCTCGATCCGGACGGCAGGCCGATTCCGCTGATCGCCGAAACCGGCGGCCAGAACGCGATGATCGTCGACTCGTCGGCGCTCGCCGAGCAGGTGGTCGCGGACGTGCTGCAATCGTCGTTCGACTCGGCCGGTCAACGGTGTTCGGCGTTGCGCGTTCTTTGTCTGCAGGAAGACGTGGCGGAGCGCACGCTCGAGATGCTGACGGGCGCGATGCGCGAGCTGGCGGTGGGCAATCCGGATCGCCTGTCGATCGACGTCGGCCCGGTGATCGATCTCGACGCGAAACGCGGCATCGACGCGCACATCGCGGCGATGCGCGAGAAAGGCCGCAAGGTCGAGCAATTGCCGCAGCCGGAAGGTGCGGCACAGGGCACCTTCGTGCCGCCGACGCTGATCGAACTCGACAGCATCGACGAACTGAAGCGCGAGGTGTTCGGCCCGGTGCTGCACGTGGTGCGTTATCGCCGCAGCCAGCTCGACAGGCTGCTCGAACAGATCCGCGCGACCGGCTACGGCCTGACGCTCGGCATCCATACGCGGATCGACGAAACGATCGCGCATGTGATCGGCCGCGCGCACGTGGGCAACATCTACGTGAACCGCAACGTGATCGGCGCGGTGGTGGGCGTGCAGCCGTTCGGCGGCGAAGGGCTGTCGGGCACGGGGCCGAAGGCGGGGGGCGCGCTGTATCTGCAGCGTCTGCTCGCGACGCGTCCGGCCGGGCTGCCGAAGTCGCTCGCGCAGGCGCTCGTCGTGGAGGTACCGCAAGCGGGCGAAAACGGCGACAATCCGGCGGCCGCGCTGACCGCGTTGCGCGACTGGCTGATCGAGCAGCGCGAGCCGCAGCTCGCCGCGCGCTGCGACGGTTATCTGTCGCATGTGCCGGCGGGCGCGACCGCGGTGCTGCCGGGGCCGACCGGCGAGCGCAACACGTACACGCTCGGCCCGCGCGGCACGGTGCTGTGCATTGCGTCGACCGCGAGCGGCGCGCGCGTGCAGTTCGCGGCGGCGCTGGCTACGGGAAATCGAGCCTTGTTCGAAGGCGCGGCAGGTGAACAATTGGTGGCGCAGCTGCCTGCGTCGCTGAAGTCGCACGCGAGCGTGAAGAAGAGCGCCGAGGCGGGGTTCGACGCCGTGCTGTTCGAAGGCGACAGCGACGAGCTGCTCGCGCTCGTGAAGGAAGTCGCGAAACGCGCGGGGCCGATCGTCTCGGTGCAGGGCGTCGCGGCCGGCGCGCTCGCGAGCGGCGAAGAGGACTACGCGCTCGAGCGTCTGCTCACGGAGCGCTCGGTCAGCGTGAACACCGCGGCGGCAGGCGGCAATGCAAATTTGATGACGATCGGTTGAGCCAACCTCGGCGATCCCCTCAATAGAACGGAAGCGGCACGGCGACCCCGACACCGCTTCATCCACACCTGGTATCAAGGAGAAGCTATGCAACACAAAATGAAACAGCTGGCAGGCGCAGCTCTGGTTGCCGCAATGTCGCTGGCGGGGACAGCCAACGCTCAATCGGTGGACGATGTGAAGGTCGGCTTCGCCGGTCCGATGACGGGTGCGCAGGCGCACTACGGCAAGGACTTCCAGAACGGCATCGTGCTCGCGGTCGAAGAGTTCAACGCGACCAAGCCGGTGATCGGCGGCAAGCCGGTTCGCATCGTGCTCGATTCGGCCGACGACCAGGCCGATCCGCGCACCGGCACGACCGTCGCGCAGAAGCTCGTGGATGACGGCATCAAGGGCATGCTCGGCCATTTCAACTCGGGCACGACGATTCCGGCTTCGCGTATCTACGCGAACGCGGGCATTCCGCAGATCGCGATGGCAACCGCGCCGGAATACACGCAGCAGGGCTTCAAGACCACCTTCCGCATGATGACGTCCGACACGCAGCAAGGCTCGGTTGCCGGCACGTTCGCGGTGAAGAACCTCGGCATGAAGAAGATCGCGATCGTCGACGACCGCACCGCTTACGGCCAGGGCCTCGCCGATCAGTTCGAGAAGGCCGCGAAGGCTGCGGGTGCGACGATCGTCGATCGTGAATACACGAACGACAAGGCTGTCGACTTCAAGTCGATCCTGACCAAGCTAAAGTCGACGAACCCGGATCTGATCTACTACGGCGGCGCGGATTCGCAAGCGGCACCGATGGTCAAGCAGATGAAGCAACTCGGTGTGAAGGCGCCGCTGATGGGCGGCGAAATGGTTCACACGCCGACCTTCATCAAACTCGCTGGCGACGCGGCGAACGGCACGGTGGCCTCGCTCGCCGGCCTGCCGCTCGAAGAAATGCCGGGCGGCAAGGCGTATGTCGAGCGGTACAAGAAGCGCTTCAACGAAGACGTGCAGACGTACTCGCCGTACGCATACGACGGCGCGATGGCGATGTTCACCGCGATGAAGAACGCGAACTCGACCGATCCGGCCAAGTACCTGCCGGTGCTCGCGAAGACCTCGATGCCGGCTGTCACGGCGAGCAACCTCGCGTATGACGCGCGCGGTGACCTGAAGAACGGCGGCATCACGCTGTACAAGGTCGTCGACGGCAAGTGGACGACGCTGCAAAGCGTGGGCGGTAAGTAAGCGGTTTTTTTGCTGACTGCTGCGCTTCCGCTGCAATGAAAAACCCCGCTTCGGCGGGGTTTTTTATTGGGCCGTCGCCACGTAGCTCCATTACTCCCCGCGCATCTTCTTCCCCTGCTCCCGAATCTGCTCGAGTGTCGCCGAGGGCGTGCTCGCTTCCTGCGGCATGCGGATCTCGATCACCGCTGGCAGTTGCGATGCGATCGCGCGTTGCAACGCGGGCTGAAAATCCTCGGTGCGCTCGACCGTTTCGCCATGCGCGCCGAACGAGCGCGCAAACGCCGCGAAGTCCGGATTCGTCAGGCCCGTGCCATGCACTCGATTCGGATAATGCCGCTCCTGATGCATGCGAATCGTGCCGAAGTGACTGTTGTTCACGACGATGAACAGCACGCGCAGGTCGTACTGCATCGCTGTCGCGAGTTCCTGCGCGGCCATCATGAAGCAGCCGTCGCCGGCGAGCGCGACTACTGCCCGTTGCGGATACAGCGACTTCGCCGCGAGCGCGGCCGGCACACCGTAGCCCATCGCGCCACTCGTTGGGGCGAGCTGCGAGCGGAAGTGTCGATACGAGAAATGCCGATGCAGCCACGTCGCGTAATTGCCGGCGCCGTTCGTCAGGATCGCGTCGTCAGGGAGTTGCGCGCGCAACTGCTGGATCACTTCGCCCATCTGCACGTCGCCGGGGATCGCGCGCGGCTTGCGCCATTCCAGATACGCGCGATGTGCTTCTTCGGCGGCTCCTGCCCATGCGAGCGTGCCCGACGACGGTTTCAGGTCCGCGAGCATCGCCGCCAGCTCGGGCATGCCGGAGACGATCGGCAGATCGGCTGCGTACACGCGACCGAGTTCCTCCGAGCCCTGATGCACGTGCACCAGCGTCTGCTTCGTCTTCGGAATGTCGAGCAGCGTGTAGCCGTTGGTCGTCGCTTCGCCGAGACGGGGTCCGAGCGTCAGCAGCAGGTCGGCGTCGCGGATGCGCTGCGCGAGCGCGGGATTGATGCCGAGGCCGACATCGCCGGCGTAGTTCGGATGGTCGTTATTGAAGGTGTCCTGGAAGCGGAACGCCAGGCCGACCGGTAATTGCCAGGTTTCGATGAAGCGCCGCAGGTCCGCGCATGCAGCAGGCGTCCAGCCACTGCCGCCGGCGATTACCATCGGCCGTTGCGCGCGTTCGAGCAACTCGTGCAGCTTCGCGATCTGCGCGGCCGACGGCGACGCCGCCACGCGTTGATACGCGGGCGCGCCGGGCACTGTATCGCATGAATCGCTCAGCACGTCTTCCGGCAGCGATAGCACGACCGGTCCGGGCCGGCCCGAGGTCGCCGTGTGAAATGCATGGCTCAGATATTCGGGGATGCGCTTCGGGTCGTCGATCTGCGCAACCCACTTCGCCATCTGACCGAACATGCGCCGATAGTCGATCTCCTGGAACGCCTCGCGATCGAGATGCTCGCGCGCGCATTGACCGATCAGCAGGATCATCGGCGTCGAGTCCTGAAACGCGGTGTGCACGCCGATCGATGCATGCGTCGCGCCCGGCCCGCGCGTGACGAGCGCGACGCCCGGGCGGCCGGTCAGCTTGCCCACCGCTTCGGCCATGTTCGCGGCCGCGGCCTCGTGACGGCAGACGATCGTCTTGATGCGCTCGGTCTCGTCGTGCAGCGAATCGAGCACGGCGAGAAAGCTCTCGCCGGGAACGCAGAACACGCGTTCGACACCATGTGTGAGCAACGCATCGACGACGAGACGCGCGCCGGTTGTGCGAGCGATGTGGGAATCGGAAACGGGAGCATTCGGCAGCGACATTGCGAAGAAGCCTCCTGGCAGTGCATGAGTGCGGTGGGATGGAGCCGCATCGACGCGACACGCGATAGCAGCCTGGCGGTCGATAGGCACGCCGACAGCTTACGCCGGGCACACGTGCGCTGTCAT
Organism: Paraburkholderia susongensis; assembly: GCF_900177725.1. Lineage (GTDB taxonomy): Bacteria > Pseudomonadota > Gammaproteobacteria > Burkholderiales > Burkholderiaceae > Paraburkholderia > Paraburkholderia susongensis. Next base: position 603,288 of record NZ_FXAT01000003.1, read on the forward strand.
GGCGCAGCGCAACTGTCTCGTGCGCGCATACGGATGAACGACCACGCGCGCAGCGTTGCAGCGTCGATGCAGAAACGAAAACGCGGACCACAGGGTCCGCGTTTTTCATGCGAATGGGCAACCGCAACCGCAACCGCGCACTGCGCGTTCGCCCTCAACACTCGACGATATTCACCGCGAGCCCGCCGCGCGAGGTCTCCTTGTACTTGGTCTTCATGTCCGCGCCGGTTTCGCGCATCGTCTTGATGACCGAGTCGAGCGACACGTAGTGGCTGCCGTCGCCGCGCAGCGCCATGCGCGCGGCATTGACGGCCTTCACCGACGCCATCGCATTGCGCTCGATGCACGGAATCTGCACCATGCCGCCGACCGGATCGCAGGTGAGCCCGAGGTTGTGCTCCATACCGATTTCGGCGGCATTCTCGACCTGCTTCGGTGTGCCGCCCATCACCGCCGCGAGCGCGCCGGCCGCCATCGAACAGGCCACACCGACTTCGCCCTGGCAGCCCACTTCCGCGCCGGAAATCGACGCGTTCAGCTTGTAGAGGATGCCGATTGCCGCGGCCGTCATCAGGAAGTCCATCACGCCCTGCTGGTTCGCGTTCGGCATGAAGCGCGTGTAGTAATGCAGCACCGCCGGAATGATGCCGGCCGCGCCGTTGGTCGGCGCGGTGACGACGCGCCCGCCCGCGGCGTTTTCTTCGTTGACGGCGATCGCATAGAGGTTGATCCAGTCGACCATCGACAGCGGATCCTGCAGTGCGCGTTCGGGATTGCCGGTCAGCGCGCGATACAACTGCGGCGCGCGGCGCTTCACCTGGAACGGACCGGGCAAGTGACCATCGGCATCGGGATTGTTGATGCCGCATCCACGTGCGACGCACGCCTGCATCACGTCCCAGATTTTCAGCAAGCCGGCGCGCGTCTCTTCTTCGGTGTGCCAGACGCGTTCGTTTTCCCACATCAGTTGCGCAACGCTCTTGCCGCTCGACGCACAGAGCGCAAGCAATTCGTTAGCGGTGCGGAACGAATGCGGCAATTGATCGACAGCGCTCAAGACCTTCGTGTTCGGCGCACCGGCCGTCACGACGAAACCGCCGCCCACCGACAGATAGGTCGATTCGCGCAGCGTCGCGCCTTGTGCATCGAATGCGTGCAGCTTCAGGCCGTTCGGATGCTCGGCCAGCGCCTGGCGGTAAAACGCAATGTGCTCTTTCTGCACGAATGGCACGTCGTGCTTGCCGAGCAGCGCGAGCTTGCGCGACACGCGCACCGCTTCGAGCCGCTGCGTGATCGTTTCCGGATCGACGGTGTCGGGCGCATCGCCCATCAGACCGAGCATCACGCCGCGATCGGTGCCGTGCCCTTTGCCGGTTGCGCCGAGCGAGCCGTACAGCTCCACTTTCACCGACCTGACGGCGTCGAGCAGCCCATCGCGCTCGAGCCCCTGGACGAACATCAGCGCTGCGCGCATCGGCCCGACGGTATGCGAACTGGACGGACCAATGCCGATTTTGAAGAGATCGAAAACGCTGACTGCCATGTACTGCTCCTGCCGGTAGATTAATAGTTTAGCGCGCCGGCAGCGGCAAGCACACGGCGAGCCACGCGGGCGGCGCCGGTGCGAGCTGCAGCGCGACTGGCGTAAAGCGTCCGTCGAGACGCGCCGCCAGGTGAAACAGTTCCGTCGCGTTCTTCGGATCCCACGGACCCGCGTAGCCGGGCAAGCCGGCCTCGCGACGCTTGGCATCGAACGGGACGCTCGAATACACGAATTCCTCATGCGTCTGCTTGCCGGTTGCGAACGGCACGAGCCAGTTGAGCGCGGCGAGCAGCGTCGCGCCGTTCGCGCCCTTTTCCTGCAGCCAGTTGCGGTTGTGGCGGCGCGCGGCGAGCGCCGCCATCACGAGCGGCTGCAGATCGTAGGTGACGTAGTGCAGCGCGTCGCGCTCGCTGAAGTCGATCGTCGTGCCGTCCGGCGCGATGTTGTCGCCGATGTGCTCGGTGAAGAGCCGCTGCGCGGCGTTGATCATCTTGCGATTGTCGAGCGTGAACGCGGCCATCGCGATCAGCTTGATGCGGTGGCTCTGCCAATTGTTGCGAAACGTGCCCTTGAGCGGCCGCGGCTGCGCGTCGATCTGCGCGATGTAGCCGCTCGCAAGCTTTGTCAGGAACGCCATCGCCGCATTGCGCGTTTTCACGGGCAAGGCGCTCGCGGTCATGTCATACGCGAGGATCAACCCTTCGAAATGCGTCTCGTCGATCGGATTGAAGCTCGGCTGATAGGTCGTGACCCATGCATAGAGCAGACGGTCGACGAGCTTGAGGAAGCGGTCGTCGCTGGTGGCGCGCCACGCGAGCGCGGCGTCGCGCAGCAGGTCGAGATCTTTCTCCGCTTCGACGCTCTGATCGTAGATGCCCTCGTGCGGCAGCGTGCCCTCGGTATGCAGCTTGGGGAGCGCATGCGGCTGCTCGTCGAGATGCGTTTGCACGTTGCTGACGAGTGCCTTGACGCCGGGGTCGGCATTGGTGCGCTCGCTGGTTTGCAGCGCGGGCGCCGCGCAGAAATTCATCGCGGCTTCAGCCTGCCGCATCGGCAACAGCGCGGCGGCGCCCGCCAGCAGCAGTGCGTAAGCGGGCTGCCGCGTGCGGGCGTGCGCTCTTTCGGCCCGGCTTTGCATCGATCGCACCTTTCGCGCCATGCGGAACTCCTCGTTAGGCTGATTCGGTGTGTGATGTTAGCCGTTTGCGGCCATGAGCGACAGAACCCGCATGGACCATCGGTGGACCGCTGGTGGAGCATCGGTGGGCCCCGCACATCGCCCGCGCCGCCCGCTTCGGCGTGCCGCTGCCGTAGCGGGCGGCCGGTAGCGGGCGAAGCGCGTCATGCCCGCCCCCGCGCCCCCGCGCTTCTTACTCGTAGTCCGCGATCGGCACGCACGAGCAGAACAGGTTGCGGTCGCCGTACACGTTGTCCGCGCGGCCGACCGGCGGCCAGTACTTCTTCGCGATCAGCGTCTTCAGCGGATACGCGGCGGTTTCGCGCGCATACGCATGCTTCCAGTCGTCGGCGATCACGACCGCTGCCGTGTGTGGCGCGTGCTTGAGCGGATTGTCCTCGCGGTCCGAACGGCCTTCCTCGACCGCGCGGATTTCCTCGCGGATCGCGATCATCGCTTCGATGAAACGATCGAGTTCTTCCTTCGACTCCGACTCGGTCGGCTCGACCATCAGCGTGCCCGGTACCGGGAAGCTCATCGTCGGCGCGTGGAAGCCGTAGTCGGCGAGGCGCTTGGCAACGTCGTCGACGGTGATGCCGCTCGTGTCCTTGATCGGACGCAGATCGAGAATGCACTCGTGCGCGACGAGGCCGCCGGGGCCCGAGTACAGCACCGGATAGTACGGCGCGAGCTTGTTGGCGACATAGTTCGCGTTGAGGATCGCGGTTTCGGTTGCGGCGGTGAGGTTCTTCGCGCCCATCATCGCGATGTACATCCACGAGATCGGCAGGATCGACGCCGAGCCGTACGGTGCGCCCGACACTGCGCCGATGCCTTGCGGCGCGCGCTCGTAGCCCGACGAGGTCTGGTTCGGCAGGAACTGCGCGAGGTGCGCGCCGACCGCGACCGGGCCGACGCCCGGTCCGCCGCCGCCGTGCGGAATGCAGAACGTCTTGTGCAGGTTCAGGTGCGAGACGTCGCCGCCGAACTGACCCGGCGCGCACAGGCCGACCATCGCGTTCATGTTCGCGCCGTCCACGTAGACCTGGCCGCCGTGCGCATGCACGATCTCGCAGATTTCGCGTACGTTCGCCTCGAACACGCCGTGCGTCGACGGATACGTAATCATGATCGCCGCGAGTTTGTCGGCGTGCTGCGCGGCCTTCTTCCTGAGGTCCTCGATGTCGACGTTGCCTTGCGCATCGCACGCGACCACGACGACCTGCATGCCGGCCATCTGCGCCGACGCCGGGTTCGTGCCGTGCGCCGAAGCGGGAATCAGGCAGACGTTGCGATGCGCTTCGCCGCGCGAAGCGTGATACGCATGGATGATCAACAGACCCGCGTACTCGCCCTGCGAGCCCGCGTTCGGTTGCAGCGACACCGCTGCATAGCCGGTGGCCGCGACCAGCATCTGTTCGAGCTGATCGATCATTTCGCGGTAGCCGACGGTTTGCCCGGCCGGTGCGAACGGATGGATCTGGCCGAACTCGGGCCACGTGACCGGCAGCATTTCCGAGGTCGCGTTCAGCTTCATCGTGCAGGAGCCGAGCGGGATCATCGAGCGGTCGAGCGCGAGGTCTTTGTCCGCGAGGCTGCGCAGATAGCGCAGCATTTCCGTTTCCGAATGATGACGGTTGAACACGTGGTGCGTGAGGTACGCGCTCGTGCGTTCGAGCGCGGCCGGCACCGAGGCGGCCTTCGATGCGCTCAGCGCGGCGTCGAGCGCATCGACTTGCGGCACGTCCTTCGCGTCTGCTACGCCCGCTGCCTGCGCGAACACGGCGAGCAGATCGGCGAGGTCGCCGCGCGTGGTGGTTTCGTCGACCGACACGCCGACTTGCGTGTCGCTCACGCGGCGCAAGTTGATGCGCTTCGCTTGTGCGGCATCGTGCAGCGCTTGCGTGCGTACGCCGCTGTTGAAGGTGAGCGTGTCGAAGAAGGTGTCGTTCGCGAGCGTGTAGCCGAGTTGCTTCGCGCCTTCAGCGAGCAGCGCGGCGACGCGGTTCACGCGCAGCGCGATCGTCTTCAGGCCGCGCGGGCCGTGATACACCGCGTACATGCTCGCCATGATCGCGAGCAGCGCCTGCGCGGTGCACACGTTCGAGGTCGCCTTCTCGCGGCGGATGTGCTGTTCGCGCGTTTGCAGCGCGAGACGCAGCGCGGGGTTGCCTTGCGCGTCGACGGTCACGCCGACGAGACGTCCCGGCATCTGCCGCTTGAATTCGTCGCGCACCGCGAGGTACGCGGCATGCGGGCCGCCGAAGCCGACCGGCACGCCGAAACGCTGCGTGTTGCCGACGGCCACGTCCGCGCCCCATTCGCCCGGCGGCGTGAGCAGCGTGAGCGCAAGCAGATCGGCGGCGGCGACCACATGGCCGCCCGCCGCGTGGATCGCTTCGGTGAGCGCGCGGTAGTCGCGCACGTCGCCGTTCACCCCCGGATATTGCAGCAGTACGCCGAACGCATTCGCGTTCGCTGCTTCAGCGGCCGGACCGACCTTCACTTCGATGCCGACCGGTGTCGCGCGCGTCTTCACGACTTCGATGGTTTGCGGCAGCACGTCGTCGGCGACGAAGAACACGTTCGACTTCGGCTTGCCGACGCGTTGCAGCAGCGTCATCGCTTCGGCGGCGGCGGTTGCTTCGTCGAGCAGCGATGCATTCGAAATCGCGAGGCCGGTCAGGTCGGTGACCATCTGCTGGAAGTTCAGCAGCGCTTCGAGACGGCCTTGCGAAATTTCCGGCTGATACGGCGTGTACGCCGTGTACCACGCCGGATTTTCCAGCACGTTGCGCAGGATTACTGTCGGCGTATGTGCGTTGTAATAGCCCTGCCCGATGTACGAGCGGAACACCTGGTTCTTGTCCGCGAGCTCGCGCAGTGCGGCGAGCGCTTCAGCCTCGCTCTTCGGTTGCGCGAAGGGGCCGAGCGGCAGCGATTCGGTGCGGCGGATCGTCTGCGGGATGACGGCGTCGATCAGCGCGGCGCGCGACGCGAAGCCGAGTGCTTCGAGCATCGCTTGCTGGTCGGCCGCATCCGGGCCGATATGCCGTTCGGCGAAGGCGTCGTGCACTTCGAGCGCGGCGAGCGAGAGAGGAGTGCGATTCATCAGACGATCCGGGTGTTCGAGCTTCATGGGTGTTCCTGGTGGTGCGGCGCGCGTTGTTCGCCACGCGCCGCGCCTGACGGTTAAAACGGAAGGTGAATCAGGCTATGACTCAGGCGCCGATCGACTTCGTGTATGCGTCGGCGTCGATCAGGCGGTCGAGCGCCGCGCCGGCGGCCGGCTTGATCTTGAAGAGCCAGCTGTCGTACGGCGTGCTGTTGACCGAATCGGGCGAGTCGGTGACCGCCGTGTTCGCTTCGATGATCTCGCCCGAGACCGGCGCGTAGATGTCGGAGGCGGCCTTCACCGATTCGATCACAGCGACGGTGTCGCCAGCGTTCACGCTCTTGCCCAGTTCCTGGACTTCGAAGAAGACGATGTCGCCGAGCGCTTCCTGCGCGTGGTCGGTGATGCCGACCGTCAGCGTGCCGTCCGCTTCGGTGCGGACCCATTCGTGCGATTCGGTGTATTTCAGATCGGCCGGGATGCTCATCGGATGCTCCTATGCGGTGTGTTCGGGAATGACTTGGATGTGAGGTGCGTGCGCTGGCTGCCTAAACCGCCAGCACCTTGCCGTTGCGCACGAATGGCAGTTTTACCACGCTTGCGGGGCAGGCTTTGTCGCGAATCTGGACGTGCACGGTGTCGCCCGGCTGCACGCCTTTGGGCACGCGCGCGAAGGCGATCGATTCCTGCATCGTCGGGGAAAAAGTACCGCTGGTGATTTCGCCTTCGCCGTGCGGCGTGACGACTTTCTGATGCGCGCGCAGCACGCCCGCGGCCTTGCCGTTTTCCTTCAGCAGGATCAGGCCGACGAAGGCGGAGCGCGAGCCGTCGGCTTCGAGCTTGCTCTTGCCGACGAAGTCGCGCGGTGCGGCGAGGTCGACCGTCCACGCGAGGCCGGCGTCGAGCGGCGAGACGTTGTCGTCCATATCCTGGCCGTACAGGTTCATGCCGGCTTCGAGGCGCAGCGTGTCGCGCGCGCCGAGACCGGCGGGGCGCACGCCTTGCGCCTGCAGCGCGTTCCACAGGGCTTCGACCTGCGCGGCCGGCACGATGATCTCGAAGCCGTCTTCGCCGGTGTAGCCGGTGCGCGCGATGGTCAGCTCGCCGAACGGCGTGCCTTCGACGCGCGCGGCGTTGAACGGCTTGAGCGCTTCGGTGGCGGCGCGCGCGGCCGGCACGGTCTGCCAGACTTTTTCGCGCGCGTTCGGGCCTTGCACGGCGACGATCGCGCAATCGCGGCGCGGCGTGATGTTGAGGCCGAAGCCGCCTTCGGCGTTGAGTTGGCCGAACCAGGCGACGTCTTTCTCGGCGGTGCTGGCGTTGACGACCACGCGGAAGTGATCCTCGCTGAAGTAATAGACGATCAGGTCGTCGATCACGCCGCCTTGCGGGTTCAGCAGACAGGAATAGAGCGCGCGGCCCGGCGTTTGCAGCTTCGCGACGTTGTTCGCGAGCGCGTATTCGAAGAATGCGCGGACGCGCTCGCCGGTGAAGTCGACCACGCACATGTGCGAGACGTCGAACATGCCGGCGTCGGTGCGCACAGCGCGATGCTCTTCGATCTGCGAGCCGTAGTTGACGGGCATGTCCCAGCCGCCGAAATCGACCATGCGGGCGTTGAGCGCACGGTGAGCGGCGTTGAGCGGGGTGTGTTTGAGTTCGGTCATGGGGCCTCGGGCGTCTCGCGAAACAAAAAGGGCCATGCGGCGCTACGCCTCGCGGCGATGTGCCTGCGAGCGTGGTCCTGCATGCCCCCTCTGTCCTCGATACCTGAGAGATTGCGCGTGTGCGACGTGTTCGATGCTCGCTCGAGCCTGATCCGTCACAGTGAAACGCGCGCCCCTTCGGTGGGCAGCCTGCCTGCTTTGCACGATGCGTGCGATGCGGATGGCTACTGCCGCTCTCCAGAGTGCGAAAAAGCCGCCGGAAGGCGGGTTTTTTCGACGCGGCCGGTCCTTTTGCCTGAGAGTTTGCGGGTGTGCCCCTTCGGCGGCGCGGCCTGCGTTTTTCCGTGGCCAGCGCGCTCTCCCGACGCGTGCGGCGAATTTACGCGACGGGCCGGGGCTTGTCAAATAAAGGCCCGCGACAAGCATGGCGGCGGGCGCGGCGTTTTCGCGGCGTCAAAAAAAGCGCGGGACGTGACGCCCGCGTTTTTGATCGCGTCCACCACTACCGGCCGTGATGGCCGGTAGTGAGCGCTTACTTGACGACTTGCGTGCTGGTCGGCTCGTTGGCTGACTCGCCGCCTATTCGCCGCCTTATTCGCCGATCGCGCGAGCCGCGTTGTCCAGCTCCTGGTTCAGCACGCGCTGCTCGTCGGCGGACAAGCCGCCGCCATGTTGTGCGGCCATATCGTGCGCTTCCTGGCGAACCGTCTCCAGCCGATGATGCAGCGCCGCACCTTGCGGCGGCGGGTAGTAGCCCTGATTCACTCGATTGTCGATGCGGTGCGCGAGATTATCGATTCGGCCGTCGACCTGATGCAGGCGCTGGTCCGCGATCTGCTGCGGGTTGGGACCCGGATGCGGCGCGGGCTGGGGCGCCACCACGCAGGCGGCGAGGGAACTAAGCAGAGCGCACGCGGCAAGGGCACGGATGATACGAGGCATGGATTCTCCGGAAATCGTTGTCGTGATGGGTGCTACCCCGGTAGCAACGGATGATGGCGAATACCCGCTGACTAACCCGCGGGCAAATTTGTAACGTTATGTTCCTTTCTGGGCTGTCAGCGAAGCCCCAGATTGACGGGCCGCGCGGTACGTCGGCCCGTGACGTTTTTGGTACACAGACCGGTGCGCCGCGCGAGCGCGGGCGTCAGCGGACGCGCTCGAAAGGCAGGCGGACACCCTGTTCGGAACTGCGCTCGGCGAGATCGATGATCGTCATCACGTCGACCGCATCCCGGGCGCGAACCGGGAACGCCACGCCGTCCTGGATCGCGTCGGCGAGCGCGATATAGAAGCCCGTGTACTCGCCGTTGCGAGTCGGCAATTCTCGCTCGACTTCCTGATCGCCTTCCAGCACGCGCAGCACGCCGGCGGTGTTGCCGCCGCCGAAGCCTTCGTCGCCGGGGCGCAGACCGGCCTTCAACTGATCTTCCTGGGTATCGAGGCCGTATTTCACATAGCTGCCGCGCGTACCGTGAATCGCGAAGCGCGGCCCGGGCGTGGCCGTCAACGCGCTCGCGTGCAACACGACTTCGAACTCGCCGTAGCCGAGCTGGATATGCACGTAGTCCGGTGCGCTCGCGTCGTCGCGATGCGTGCGCACGGTCGCCGAAACGGTTTGCGGCGCGCCGAACAGGGCGAGCGCCTGGTCGACCAGATGCGGGCCGAGGTCCAGCAGCAGGCCGCCGCCGCGCGTCACGTCTTCACGCCAGCGCTGGCGCACGCCCGGCCGGAAGCGGTCGAAGTGCGATTCGTATTGCGTGATGCGCCCCAGCTCCACGCGCGCGAGCAGGTCGCGCACGGTCAGAAAATCGCCGTCCCAGCGGCGGTTATGGAAGGGCGCGAACAGCTTGCCGCGCGCGAGCGCGATGTTGGCGAGCGTGTGGGCGTCGGCGGCGTTCAGCGTGACCGGCTTGTCGACGACCACATGCTTGCCCGCTTCGAGCGTGCGGCGCGCGAGGTCGAAGTGCGTGTCGTTGGGCGTGGCGATCACGACGCAGTCGATGTCGTCGAGCGCAAGCAGCGCGTCGAGATCGGCGACGATCTTCGCGTGCGGATAGTCGGCCCGGGCGCGTTCGGGATGTCCCGTCGCGATCGCGGCGACGCTGGCGCGCCCGCAATGTTCGATCACCGGCGCGTGAAACGTCGCGCCGGCAAAGCCGTAGCCCATCAATCCAATCTTCAGCGGGGTGGACATGCGTGTCTTCCTGCAAAAACGGCGCGCCGCTTTGCCACCGCGGCGACGGCGCGCACCGTCGTTATTGTGGCATTTGTGGAATGCGCCCAGGGGCGGAGCGGCGGCATGGCCGCGGCGGCTGGTTCGCGGACAGTTCGCCAGGTATTCAACGAGGCAACGAGGGCCGCCATCGGGAGCATCCGGCGAGTGCAACCATGTTAACATCGCTCCTCTCGCGCGAATCGCGCCGCACAGGGCGCCGGTTCCAGGCGCCGGCGCGGCGCCATGCAGCATGCCCCCGGGCCTTCGGCCGGCGTCTCGCGCCGGTGCGATTCCAACCGCCCTCAACCGTATTACCCATCCACAAACGATGTCCGCAGGCCTGAACCCCGCCCAAAGTGAAGCGGTCCGTTATCTCGACGGTCCCTGTCTCGTGCTCGCCGGCGCGGGCAGCGGCAAGACGCGTGTGATTACGCAGAAAATCGCGCACCTGATCGAGGTGAAGGGCTTCGAGCCGCGCCACATCGCCGCCGTCACGTTCACGAACAAGGCCGCGGCGGAAATGCGCGAGCGCGTCGGCAAGCTGCTCGAAGGCAAGACGCTCACCGCGCCAGGCAAGGAAGGCCGCAAGGTGCCCGTCAATCAGTTGACGGTGTGCACTTTCCACTCGCTCGGCGTGCAGATTTTGCGGCAGGAGGCGGAGCACGTCGGCCTCAAGCCGCAGTTCTCGATCATGGATTCCGACGACTGTTTCGGCATGATCCAGGAGCAGGTCGGCTCGACGGACAAGGGCTTCATCCGCAAGATCCAGTCGATCATCTCGCTGTGGAAAAACGGTCTCATCATGCCCGAGCAGGCAATCGCGACCGCCTCGACCGAGGACGAGCAGCAGGCCGCGATCGTCTATCGCAACTACGTGGCGACGCTGCACGCGTACCAGGCGGTCGACTTCGACGATCTGATCCGACTGCCCGCCGAACTCTTCGCGAGCAACGAGCAGGTGCGCGACCGCTGGCAGAACAAGCTGCGCTATCTGCTGATCGACGAGTACCAGGACACCAACGCGTGCCAGTACGAACTGGTCAAACTGTTGGCCGGCAAGCGCGCGGCATTCACGGCGGTCGGCGACGACGACCAGGCGATCTACGGCTGGCGCGGCGCGACGCTCGAAAATCTCGGCCAGCTCGGCAAGGATTTCCCGAACCTGCATCTCATCAAGCTCGAGCAGAATTACCGCTCGACGGTGCGCATCCTGACCGCCGCGAACAACGTGATCGCGAACAACCCGAAGCTGTTCGAGAAAAAGCTGTGGTCGGAGCACGGCATGGGCGACACGATCAGCGTCACGGGGTGCAACGACGAGGAGCACGAGGCCGAGTCGGTGGTGTTTCGCCTCTCCGCGCACAAGTTCGAGCGGCGCACGAATTTCCGCGACTACGCGATCCTCTATCGCGGCAACTTCCAGGCGCGCATCTTCGAGCAGGTGCTGCGCCGCGAACGGATTCCGTACGTGCTCTCGGGCGGCCAGTCGTTTTTCGACAAGGCCGAGATCAAGGACATCTGCGCATACCTGCGCCTGATCGCCAACGCGAACGACGACCCTGCGTTCATCCGCGCGATCACGACGCCGCGCCGCGGCGTCGGCAATACGACTTTGGAGGCGCTCGGCGCGTTCGCGGGCCAGGCGAAGGTCTCGCTGTTCGAGGCGGTCTACATGGGCGGCATCGAGGCGCGCCTGTCACCGCGCCAGATCGAGCCGATGCGCGCGTTCTGCGACTTCATGCAGCGCCTCACCGACCGCGCGGAAAAGGATGCGGCGGGCACGCTGCTCGACGAACTGATGGACGCGATCCACTACGAAGCGTATCTGTACGACGCATTCGACGAACGCCAGGCGCAAGCCAGGTGGCAGAACGTGCTCGAGTTCATGGAATGGCTCAAGCGCAAGGGGACGAAGGCGGAGCCCGAGCACGGCGGCGGCGCAAGCGAAGCGACCGGCTACGACACCGCCGACGGCTTCGGCGACACCGGCAAGAACCTGCTCGGCCTGATCCAGACCGTGGCGCTGATGTCGATGCTCGAAGGCCGCGAGGAAGACCCCGACGCGGTGCGGCTGTCTACCGTGCACGCGTCGAAGGGGCTCGAATATCCGCACGTATTTCTCGTGGGCGTCGAGGAAGGCATCATGCCGCATCGCGGCGGCCCCGACGACGAACCGATCGACGACGCGCGCATCGAGGAAGAACGCCGCCTGATGTACGTCGCCATCACGCGTGCGCAGCGCAGCCTGCATCTGAACTGGTGCAAGAAGCGCAAGCGCGCGCGGGAGACGATTGTCTGCGAGCCGTCGCGCTTCATCGCCGAAATGCTGCTCGACGATGCGCCGCCGCCGACGCCCGAAGAAGCGCCGATGTCGCCGAAGGACCGGCTCGCGAGTCTGAAGGCGTTGTTGCAGAAGGCTTGAGGGACGCTCGCAAAGCTGAGCTGCGCGTCGGCACGCAGCCTCGGCGATTGGACGGTACTTCCGGCGATTGCGCCGGATGCGTGTGAAGCGCCGCGTGTGCGTGTGCCCCTGCCGTTGGCGGCTTTTCCGGGCGGCTCGTGCCGGAACACGTCGCACAAAAAATCCCTGCATCGCGTCGCCGCAGTGCAGGGATTTTTCGTTTCGCCGCCTATGCCGCCGGCGGTTCGTTCGCTTTGCCCGGCGTCTTACTTCACCGCGCTGACCATGTAGTCGACGGCGGCCTTCACGTCCGCATCCGAGGCATTCGAGCCACCCTTCGGCGGCATCGCGCCCTTGCCGTGCAGAGCGTAGTTGTAGACCGTGTCCATCGAATCCTTCAGGCGCGGAGCCCACGCTTCCTTGTCGCCGAATTTCGGTGCATTCAGCACGCCGGCTGCGTGGCAGGCCTGACAAACCGACTGATACAGCGCCTTGCCGGCCTGCGAGGCGTCCGCGCTTTGCGCGCCGCCCGCGGCCGGGGTGGGCGTTTGCGGCACGTTCGCCATTGCCGCCATGGCGGCTGCGGCCTGGGCCGCTCCCGCGTCGGAAGCGCCTGCGGCCGCTGCGCCCGATGCTGCGGCCGCACCGGAAGCCGCTGCCGCACCCGCCGCCGGTTGCGCCGGTTCGGGGAAGCTCGCGCCCGAGTTGTTCGCCATATAGACCACTGCGCGGGCGATTTCGAAGTCGCTGTAATCGTCGGGACTGGTGCCGCCGCGCGGCGGCATCGCGCCTTTGCCGCTCAAGGCGGTGTGCCACAGCGTGTCGAAACCTTGGGCGATGCGCGGTGCCCAGTCGGCGGTATTGGTGAATTTCGGCGCACCTGCCGCACCCGACGCGTGACACGCGGAGCAGACGGCCTTATAGACTTCCTCGCCGGTCTTGTAGACGCGCGGCGCATTGGCGTCGCGGATTTCGACCTGGGCGAGCGGGTGGATGCGGGCGGCGACTTCGGCCTCGGAAAGAGAATCGGTGCCGGCGCCGGTGCGCGTCGAGTTATCGACGTAAACCGCAAGCAAAACGATGATGACGATCGGCACAGCAAACCCTGCGATGACCGCGGCGATGAGCTGTCCAGGGGTTTTGATCGGGGCTCCGTGTGGTGCTTCGCTCATGCTTGTCTCGTCTCCGTGGGTATGTGAGCGGTACAGCGCGACGGCAACTTCTTGTTCTTTATCAGCCACGGACGATTATAGACGCAACATTTCAGCGGCGGCGAGAGGGGCCGAACGGTGTTCAGCAGGCGTTTACCCGCATCGGAGCGACAGCCGGGGCGGCCGGCGGGCGCGCCTCGCGGGGAGTCCGGTGGACGGTTCGGCCGAAACCGGGTATCCTTGCGGACTCTCGCTTTGGCGTCGCATCCGTTCTGGTTGTCACGCTTTCGTGCAGGTCTCGTGGTGAAGCGCCCGTAGCTCAATGGATAGAGTACTGCCCTCCGAAGGCAGGGGTTGCTGGTTCGATCCCAGCCGGGCGCGCCAAGTCAGATCGAAGTTTCAGCGCCAATTCTTCGTCACTCCTCCTTTGTTTCTCCCACAAGCGGCAGCCGCTGCATCGGTTTTCGCGCGCAAGAACAGTTTCCGCACGCAAGAACACGGCATCAAATCAAATTCTCCTACCAGTTTCCCTCGATTCGTCCGTCGAGCAGGCTGCATGAGCGCGCTTTGACGATGTCCCGCGCGAATCTCGCGACGCGCTCGCCGAGCCCGCGGCGCAGTCATAGAAGCTTGTTGAAAGCTTCCCGTGCCATTAGAATCCTCCGGTCACTGGGGAGTAGCCTTCCTTCATCCTTTGAAGGAGAGCGCGTCAACATACTTGGCCTGCGGGTCATGGCGCGTTCGACCGGGTCGGTTTGGCGAGACCATTGACGTACTGCCTCCTTCTGGTCGGACGGGCGGCGGTGCGTCATGGGTTCGTCACATACGTCCGACCGCGGAGTTGCCCTATGAATCACCGTAGTCCACTGTCAGTTCCCCCGCATGCTTTCGCATTGGCCCGCCGTTCCCGTCGTCCGGCGAGCGGCCGTACCGTCTGCGCATGCGCCGGGAGTCGCGCATGACGGGTCTGTTCTTCGAACTCGCGTGCATGCTGGTCGTCATTCTGGTGGCGGCCGAACTCTTCACCAATGCGCTGGAACATCTCGGCGAACGCCTGAAAATCTCCGAAGGCGTGACCGGCTCGCTATTCGCGGCGGTCGGCACCGCGTTGCCCGAAACGCTCGTGCCGCTGCTGGCGATTGCGGGAAGCACGGGCGGCAGCGTAGTCAATCAGGAGATCGGTGTCGGCGCGATTCTCGGTGCGCCGCTGATGCTCTCCACGCTGTCCACCTTTCTGATGACGCTCGCCATTCTTCGCGCGCGCGGCGTCAAAGGCTGGATCGCGCCCGAGCGCACCGGCTTCACGCGCGACCTGAACTATTTCCTGTGCGCGTTCGTGCTCGCGGCCGCGGCGATGTATGTGCCACACGAGCAACTGGTCGTGCGCGCGCTCTTCAGCGTGGCGCTGGTGGGCGTGTACGTCACTTACGTGGTGATGACGTTTCGCGCATCGAGTGGGCTCGTCGACGCGGGGCATGGCACCGAAGCGCCCGCCAGGATGCTGCTCTCGCGCATCGGTGTGCCGGTCAATCTCGCGACCATCGTGCTGCAGCTCGCGCTCGCCGTGGCGCTGCTGGTGTGGGGCGCGGAAGGCTTCATCCATGGCGTGCGGGGCGTGTCGGCAGCGCTCGGCGTGTCGCCGCTGCTGCTGTCGCTGCTGATCATTCCGATCGCCACGGAGTTGCCTGAGAAGGTCAACAGCATTCTGTGGGTGCGGCGCGGCAAGGACACGCTCGCGTTCGGCAACATCACCGGCGCGATGGTGTTTCAGGGGACGCTGTTGCCCGCTATCGGCATTCTGTTGACACCGTGGACGCCGCGCATCGAGGTGGTGACGGGCATCGTGATTACGCTGGCCGCTGCCGCGTGGCTGCGCGTCAACGTGCGCGAGCGGGGTGTGCCGGTGTGGGCGTTGCTCATGTGCGGCGTGTTGTATGCCGTGTATCTGGCGGTGACGTTGACGCGCTAGGAGAGCGGGAAGGTGGGCTGTCCGGCAATGCGTGGCCGCGAACTTCCACGCAACACGGCTGCGCCCGCATCTCTGCCCGAGCGCCTGCAGGCGCCGTTGCCAGCGGGTTCCGGCGCTCGGCCGGGGCGACGTTCTGCGGGGCCTCGATCACGTGTTATCGGCACAATCCTGGCGGACTTGAGGCCTGCACCGGCGCCGCCGCTTGTCGTCCCGGTTTACCGCCGATTCCGCCGGGCGAATCGAGGAATATGCGCGTTGTCTCCATAAAGTTTTTCCTGCAAGGGCCGATACCCCAAACAAGGCGGGCGGCAAACGAACAGCAGTTGCCTCGTCGCTGATGCCTTGGTCTACACGGCATGTAACGGGCTGATGGCCCCAACAGGAGAATTTCCATGCTCGGAATTAACAGCAACATCAACTCGCTGGTCGCGCAACAGAACCTGACCGGCTCGGGTAGCGCTCTGTCGCAAGCGATCACGCGTCTGTCGTCGGGCAAGCGCATCAACAGCGCAGCGGACGACGCAGCAGGTCTCGCAATCTCGAACATCATGCAGACCCAGATCAACGGTCTGAACCAGGGTGTGTCGAACTCGAACGACGGTGTTTCCATCGTCCAAACGGCAAGCTCTGGCTTGTCCTCGCTTACGTCGAGCCTGCAACGTATCCGACAACTGGCGACGCAAGCGGCCAACGGCTCGATGACGGACACGGATCGTGCTGCGCTCCAGCAGGAAGTGAATCAGCAAATTCAAGAAGTGAACCGTATTGCGTCGCAAACGACGTACAACGGCATGAACGTGCTGGACGGCTCGCTTGGCAACGTGTCGTTCCAGGTCGGCGCGAACGTTGGTCAGACGATCAGCCTGAACCTGTCGCAAAACATGAGCGCGGCCAAGATTGGCTCCGGCGTTCCCACGGCAGGCAACACGCTGGCAACGTTCAGCGTTTCGCTAGATAACACTGGCGCCCCCGCCAACTTGCCAGGCGTCACTTCGTTGACGGCCTCGTGGGATGCTTCGGCTAACGCTGGTAAGGGCGGTGTGGCTTACACGGATCAAAACGGTAACGCTGTTACGGATGCCAGCACGATTGCTGCTTTCAACACCGCGGTTGGCAAAGATACAAGTGCGCCCAAAATTCCGGCCTCTGGTACCGATGCACCGGTTACCGAAGCGCTGAGCAATCCGGCTACCATCACGTCGATCAATGTGATTTCCGATGGCAAGGGAGGCTTCACGCTCACCGACCAGAACAACATTGCTCTGAACGCGACCGCCGCTGAAGCCGTTTTCGGCCAAAGTTCGACAACGGCCACGACCAAAGGCACGGTGGCTACCGATCCGATCACGGGCGACACGACGTTGGTCGGTCTTACGGGCAAGCAAATCGCCGGCGACGTCAACGCGGCAGAGTCGGTGGCGACGGGCAGCGCACAAGAAACGGCGGATAACAACATTGGTTCGACAATCGACAAGCTGAACAGCACGACCTCGGTTTCGAGCATTGATATCTCGACGCTCGCCGGTGCATCGCAGGCGATGCTTTCAATCGACAACGCGCTGAACTCTGTCAACAACCTGCAAGCGACGCTCGGCGCGGCACAGAACCGCTTCACCGCGATCAGCACGACGCAGCAAGCTCAGTCGACGGACCTGTCGACGGCCCAGTCGAACATTCAGGACGCCAACTTCGCGCAGGAAACGGCGAACCTGAGCAAGGCGCAGGTGCTGCAGCAAGCCGGTATCTCGGTGCTCGCGCAAGCGAACTCGCAGCCGCAGCAGATCCTGAAGCTCCTGCAGTAACGCGCTCGAGCAACATGTAGCACGCGTTGCGCGCCCCGCCCACCATACTCGGTGTGCGCAACGCAAGCCAACCGGGAGCCTCGCCTCCCGTTTGGCGTTTTTCAGACCTGAACCGATTCACATAGCATCGCCGATGCACGGAGCCTCTTCATGTCCACCGTATCCGGTACCTCGATCGCCAGTTCCGTCGCGGCCAACACCGCCGCAAGCAACGCTGCGCTGCAGCAAGCCGCACAGTCGATCATCAGCGGATCGACCGGCAATTCGTCGATGGACGTGAACTCGC
Source organism: Paraburkholderia susongensis (assembly GCF_900177725.1). Taxonomy (GTDB): domain Bacteria; phylum Pseudomonadota; class Gammaproteobacteria; order Burkholderiales; family Burkholderiaceae; genus Paraburkholderia; species Paraburkholderia susongensis. Next base: position 620,617 of record NZ_FXAT01000003.1, read on the forward strand.
TCGTCACCGCACTCGTCAACAGCAAGATCGCCGGCCAGGCCGCAACGCTTTCCGCGGCGCAAACGAACGACAACACGCAGATCTCCGCATACGGCACGCTCTCCGCCGCGCTCTCGGCGTTGCAGGCTGGACTCTCGTCGCTTTCGAACGGCACGACGGTCAACGCCTTCACGGCGTCCACCAGCGGCTCCGGCATCACGGCCACAGCGGCCAGCGGCGCCGTCGCCGGCACGTATTCGATCGACGTCGCCCAGGTCGCGACCGCGCAGGTGCTGTCGTCGCAAGGCTTCCAGCCTCCGGCGCAGACGCTGGGCACCGGCTCGATGACTCTCAATATCGGCGGCAAATCGAGTACGATCACCGTCGACAACACGAACAATACGGTCGCCGGCATCGCGGCGGCCATCAACGCGGCGAGCGACAACCCTGGCATCTCGGCGACTGTCGTGACGGGTGTCGACGGCGCGCATCTCGTGCTCCACTCGACTACGACCGGTGCCGCAAACGTAATCAGCACGAGCGTCACCGGCTCCGTATCGTCTAGCCTGGGCGTCAGCTCGACGCCCGGCAGCACGCCGGGAACGGACAGCAGCGGCAACTTTAGCAGCGGCGCCAGCACGACCCCAGCGCCTGCCAGCAACAACGGCTGGACCCAGACGACCGCCGCGCAGGATGCCTATTTGACGGTCGACGGAACGGCGATCACCAGTTCGACGAACTCGGTCACCTCCGCCCTTTCGGGTGTCACGCTGAGCCTGAGCGCCGCATCGGTCGACACTACGGGCAAGTCGCCCCAGACGCTTACCATTGCTCAGGACACGTCCTCGCAGTCGAACGCGATCAACCAGTTCGTCACGCTGTACAACACGCTCGTCACGACGATGGGCACGCTGACAGCGTACAGCTCGACCGCGACGTCGCAGGGTGTGCTGCTCGGCGACTCGACGCTGAACATGGTCCAGAACCAGTTGGCCTCGATCGTGGCGACGGGTGTCAAAGGCAACAACACGACGACGAGCCTCGCCTCGATCGGCATCTCGCTGAATGCGGACGGCTCGCTCTCGGTCGACAGCGACACGCTGAACAATGCGCTGCAGAACAATCAGTCGACGGTGGCGACGCTGTTCAATTCCACCAACGGCGTCGCGGAGCAACTGAACAGCAACATCACCAGCTACCTGTCGACCAGCGGCGTCATCGCGATGCGCACCAACGCGCTCAACTCGGACCTGACGAGCCTCTCGACGCAACAGACGTCGCTATCGAACTATCAGATGCAGCTCACCAGCATGTACACCGCGCAGTTCACGGCACTCAATACGCTGATGGCGACGATGAACAACAATTCGCAATATCTGACGCAACTCTTCGGCGGCACGAACAGCGCGGGCGCGCTCGCCACCAACAAGAACTGAGCGGAACAGGACGACACGACATGGAACTCGCGACGCCGATCGAGCGCATCTGGGAACTCACCAAGTCCATCGAGCAGGCTGCGGCCGTCGCCGAATGGGAGCGGGCGGCGCAGCTCGCGAGCGAGCGCTCGCCGCTTCTCATGTCGCTCTCCGCGCAGCAGGCGGGTGCCGCGCTCGATGTGCTCAAGGCGGTTCACGCCATCGACGCGCGGATCGCCGCGGAGGCTCGCCTCGCGCAGACCGAATTGGGCGCCGAATATCGGGCGGCTATGCAGGCGGCCTGCAATGTGAATCAGTATCAGCGCGTCGCGCAATTCTGATGGCGGCCTGAGACTGGCGAGTCGCGCCGGGCTCTGACCCATCTCCATTCATCACGTCCTCGCGGACGCACGCCTCGACCGCTTTGCCCGCCTCGTGCGAGACCGGCTTGTCCGCCGGCGCGGCGTGCGCGGGCGGGCGATGTCTTTGCAAACCTCCCTCAGCTTCCCTCGGCCGATTCACTGCAGGCATCGAAAAGGCGGCGTATTCTGCTTTTTCCGGAAAACCTTGGGGAAATCATGCAAAAGCGCAGAATTGGCCGTTCCGAATTGCAGGTCGTGCCGTTAATGTTCGGCGGCAACGTATTCGGCTGGACCGCTGACGAAGCGACGTCGTTTTCGATTCTCGACGCGTTCGTCGACGCCGGACTCAATTTCATCGACACCGCCGACGTGTATTCCGCGTGGGTGCCCGGCAACCAGGGCGGTGAATCGGAGACGGTCATCGGCAAGTGGTTCCGGCAAAGCGGCAAGCGCGAGCGGATCGTGCTCGCGACCAAGGTGTCCAAGCATCCGCAGCGCAAGGGGCTGTCGGCCGCGAACATTCAGGCAGCGGTGGAAGACTCGCTGCGCCGTCTGCAAACCGATTACATCGACGTCTATTTCTCTCACGACGACGACACCGCGACGCCGCTCGCTGAAACCCTCGGCGCGTACCAGAAGCTGATCGAGGCGGGCAAGGTCCGCGTGATCGGCGCGTCCAACTACAGCGGTGCGCGCGTCGAGGAAGCGCTCGCGGTGTCGCGCCAGCATGGACTGCCCGAATATCAGCTGCTGCAGCCGGAGTACAACCTGTACGACCGCGCCGAATATGAGCGTGACAGCGAGCCGGTGGCGCTTGCCAACCATCTCGGGGTGGTCGTGTATTACAGCCTCGCGAGCGGTTTTCTGTCGGGCAAGTACCGTAGCCAGGCCGATCTGGCCGGCAAGGCGCGTGGCAGCCGGGTCGAGAAATATCTGAACGAACGAGGCTTGCGGATTCTGGGCGCGCTCGACCGCGTCGCCGAACGGCACGGCAGCACGCCCGCCGCGATTGCGCTCGCCTGGCTGATCGCGCGCCCGAGCGTTACAGCCCCAATTGCGAGCGCGACGTCGGTCGAGCAGCTCAAGAGCCTCGCAGCCGCTGTCCAGCTCACGCTGACGGGCGACGACATCCGCGAACTGGACGCAGCGAGCGCCTGATCGTTCGGGCGCAGCGGACCGCGGCGGCGGCGCGCGATTGTTGCGCCGAGGCTCGGGAAAGCCTGGCGCAATCGCTAAACCCCTGGTAGGATGGAGAGTTTCCTGATATGATCGGGAGTGAATTGAGATCTTTGCCTGTTTCGTCAGTGTTTTTTCATTGATGAAAGGTTGGCGAAACGGCAACAGGCGCGGCTTTTGTAATACGTCTGTCCGCGTTCCGCGGTGAACTCCCCACCTCTCTTTTCCGGCCTCCGTGGCCGCTTTGCCTCTCGCTTCATTCGTGGTTTGGCCGAGGTTGCATGTTTGCCTCGCGTTTTCCTGTTACTGGCCATGAATCGAAGCGACCGGAGGGCCGGCGCGTGAGTGGTTACCTGAACGGTTACTACCACGCAATTAAACCCGTATAGTGATTGAGTTAGGAATTACATGACGACGATTCTTCTGAAGGAAAACGAGCCGTTCGAAGTGGCAATTCGCCGCTTTCGTCGCGCAATCGAAAAGAATGGCCTGATCGCTGAACTGCGTGAGCGCCAGTCTTACGAAAAGCCGACCACGGCACGTAAGCGCAAGAAGGCTGCTGCTGTCAAGCGCCTGCACAAGCGTCTGCGCAGCCAGATGCTGCCGAAAAAGCTGCACTAAGCACGCTTTTCCACACGCCGAACGGCGGTGTGAGCTTCGAAAGAAGCCACATCGCCGTTTTGCTTTTGGGGCTCCGGTTTTTGGGGGCTTGCGATAGATGTCCGTTGCCGGCTCCGGTGGATTCGGTCGCCTGGGCTTGTGTTCAGTGCGCTGCCGCTGCGGGCCGTCCGGATTTTCCCGGCCGCAGCCGCCTGCACATCCGCCGCTTATGCAGCGTTCCTCAGCCGCTCGGCGGATAGGCCGAACTGACGGGCAATCGAGCCCAGCCGCTCGCGCCACTCCCACGTACCGAATACATCGTGCACGTTTTGCAGGCAACTGAGCAGATCGATCGTCGCCGGGTCGTAGATGTTGATGCGCGCGCGCAGCAGCGCCTTTTTCAGCGCGGATAGACCGACGTCCATATAAGCGGGCACTTCTACCGGCGGTTTGCCGACGTAGCGCACCGGAATGCCTTCCATCGCGGTCGTATAGTCGCGCGGCTTGATGAAACTGCCGACCGGGCAGCCGCCGCAATAGCCGTGATAAGCACCGCCGCCCCTCGGCAGCAAGGCGGCGCGTTTCTGGCCGAGCAGATGGTTCACCGCCTGATCGAAGATGTCCTGATGCGTCAGGAAGTTAAGCGTTTTCATCGTTGGTCTCCCTGTCTGGGGCGGCGGCTGAAACCGCCGCGGCGCTGATAATCCGCTCATAACCCTATAACGACCGACCTGCGCCGCAATCGCAGCAGGGCTTTACCGGATAAGCGCGCGAACACCACCGCGCCGGCATGGCGGCGCACCTCCAAGGGCCGCCGCACGGCGGTGCGCAGCCAACGCCACGCGGCCGCTCAGACCGGTCGGGAGTTTCCCTGGACGACGCGCGTTTGTTAGACGCGCGGCACTAAGTCCTGAGCGGCCGACGCCAGACCCCGACTCAACCCGCCTTGCGGCTACGCCCCTTCTTGCCAAGCGCCGCGCAGCGCGCGCGGCACATGCAGGTCGTTTCGTGGTCGTTCACCATGCCGACCGCCTGCATGAACGCATAGCAGATCGTCGATCCGACGAACTTGCAGCCGTAGCGTTTCAACGCCTTGCTCAAGGCGTCCGACACTTCCGTCGACGCGGGCGCGTGCTTGTACGACGCCCAATCGTTCTGGATAGGCGTGCCGTCGACGAAGGACCACACGAAGTTCGCGAGCGAGCCGTGCTCGGCCTGGATCTGTTGCACGGCGCGCGCGTTGTGAATCGCCGCCTCGATCTTGCCGCGATGGCGCACGATGCTTTCGTCGGTCACGAGCGCGTCCACGTGTTTCGGCGTGAAGCGCGCGACCTTGTCGATGTCGAAGTCGGCAAAAGCGCGGCGATAGCCGGCCCGTTTGTTGAGGATGGTGGACCATGACAAACCGGCCTGCGCGCCTTCGAGCACGAGCATTTCGAACAGATGCCGGTCGTCGCGCGAGGGCACGCCCCATTCGGTGTCGTGGTAGTGTGCGAGCGCTTCGCTCGATACCCAGTTGCATCGCTGTGTCACTCTTGCGCTCCCGCGTGGTCATGTCGTTTGTCAGCATAGCTGAAGCCGCATACACCGCAAGCTGGCCGTTCAGCCGATTGCGGGATTGAAACTGACCTGCCACGCTACGCGTTATTCACCCACGGAACTCATTCGATTCGATGAACCACGACTTCTTTCTGATTGGCGTCGACGGCGGGGGCACTGGCACGCGCGTCGTGCTCGGCGACGCGCAAGGCCGCGAACTGGCGCAAGCGGCAGGCGGCCCATCGGGCCTCGGGCTTGGCGTCGCGCGCGCGTGGCAGGCCATTCAGGGCGCCTGCGGCGAAGCCTTCGCACGCGCCGGCGTGGCATTGGACTGGTCGCGCTGCGTGCTAGGCTGCGGGCTCGCGGGCGTCAACAATCGCGACTGGCTCGCCGAGTTCCATGCGCAGGCGCCGAAGCTCGCCGGCCTTGCCGTGGAAAGCGACGCCTATACGACCCTGCTTGGCGCGCACGGCGGCGCGCCCGGCGTGATCGTCGCGCTGGGCACGGGCAGCGTGGCAGCCTCGCTCGCGAGCGACGGCGAGTTCCGCATGGCGAGCGGCTACGGCTTCCCGTCGGGCGATGAAGCGAGCGGCGCATGGCTCGGCGTGCGGCTGATCGTGCGTGCGCAGCAGGCGCTCGACGGCCGCGTGCCTCATGACGATCTCGTGCGGGCGCTGCTCGCGCACACGGGCGCGCACGATCGCGACAGCCTCGTCGTCTGGCTCTGTGCGGCCAATCAGACGGCTTATGCGCGGCTCGCGCCTATCGCGATCGAACACCGCGCGCACCCGTTCGCGGCGCGGCTGCTCAACGAGGCTGGTGTCGAGGTGGGCAAGATGATTGCCGCGCTCGACGCTTCGGCAACGCTGCCGGTCGCCTTGTGCGGCGGGCTTGGCGCGCCGTTGCGTGAATACGTGCCGTCGGCGTACCAGGCGCGTTTGTGCGAGCCGTTGGCCGACTCGGCACATGGGGGATTGCAATTGGCCCAGCGAGAAGCGGCGCGGCTTGCCGGCTGAGGGCAGAAGGCAGAAGGCAGAAGGCAGAAGGCAGAAGGCAGAAGCGCCCCAAACCTGCGCCCACGGCCACCAACGGTAAAATACGCTCTTTGACGCTGCCTCGACGGTCCATAACCGTCGGCTCTCACCATGTACAAAGTCATCGCCACGGATCTCGACGGCACATTGCTCAACGCCGATCACCAGGTGGACCCGTTCACGGTTGCCACCGTGCGCAAGCTGGAAAGCGACGGGCTGCAGTTCGTGATCGCCACGGGGCGGCATTACTGCGACGTCTCCGGGATTCGCGACCTGCTCGGCATCAATCCGTATCTGATTACGTCGAACGGTGCGCGCATTCACGCGCCGGACAACACGGTCATCCATGCCGACGACCTGCCGCCGGCCATCGTCCAGCGGCTCGTGCAACCGGAAATCGTCGGTGCGCATGGCCGTGTGATCGTGAATCTGTTTGCCGACGAAGCGTGGTTGATCGACCGGGACGCCCCCGATCTGCTGAAGTTTCACCAGGACTCGGGCTTCACTTATGAAGTGACCGATCTGCCGAAGCACAATGGCGTCGACATCGCGAAGGCGCTGTATATCGGCGAGCCTGCCGACCTCGCGCAACTCGCCGCCAATCTCGAGCGTGAATTCGGCGAAAGCCTGTACGTGACCTATTCGCTGCCGGACTGCCTGGAAGTGATGACGTCGAGCGTGTCGAAGGGGCGCGCTTTGCAGATCGTGCTCGAGCGCCTCGGCATCGACACAGCGCAATGTGTGGCGTTCGGCGACAACATGAACGACATCGACCTGCTCGAAACCGCCGGCCACCCGTTCATGATGAACAATGCCAATCCCGATCTGATCACGCGTTTGCCGCATGTGCCGCGCATCGGCAACAATTTCGAAGCAGGCGTCGCGCGCCATCTGCGCAAGCTTTTCTCGCTCGACGATGAACTGACTTCCTGAGCCAGAATGAGACCGGCCCGCATCCAGTTTCGTGGATGCGGGCCGGAGAGGCCTTGCTCGCGCAATCGCGAGCGCTTCGGTTCCTCGCTGCTGGCCAATCGCCGTCAGCTCCCGTCAATGGCTGTCAAACCGAACGGCCATCACCATCCGTACTCCTTCAACCGCGGCTCGGCCACGGCTCAATCACGCCATCCGCCGCGGCGTCCACCGCGATCGTCGTGGCCCCAGCGGCGGCCGTCATGGCCCCAGCCGCGGTCATCACGGCGATAGTCGCGATAGTAGCCACGATAGTAGCGATGATCCCAGCCCCCGTAATACACCGGCTCCGGCTCCGGCGCCGCATAGACGCGCGCGGGTGCGGCATAAACCGGGGCGCCGAGCGACAGGCCGATGTTCAGATCCGTATGTGCTTGCGCGACACCGCATGCGCCCGCCGCGAGTCCGGCAGCAACCAGCAAGTGAGTGACGATGCGTTTCATGTTGTTCTCCTGTGAAGCGACGTAGATTTGTCGCACAGGACCAATGTACGCATCACGGGCGGCGCGGACTGCGACGAGATGTTACGGACTGCAAGCATCGTCGAGATAATTGAAGGGTGCGGGAAAGATGGCTTGCGTGGCGCATTTGCAGTGGCAATTCGCCACACTTCGCTAAAAGCCCCGCCGTATAAGGCTTTGCGGTTGAGTGGAAAATGTGGGTACGCCACTTATTGCATGCTTTATCCGATTTACGCGGCAATACGCGTAATTGCGGCTTACATTTGTATTACCCGATTAATCCGCCGCATTCGCTGAAATGCCGCTTGCCGCCGCGCCCGGCAGCGCCGCACAGGGGCAATCGGTCGCGCGTCCGTCGAGACCTTCGCGATCATGCTTGAAGCTCGCGCGAGGCGTGCCGCTCTGCCAGTCGAGTCGAACGATGTAGATACTGTCGAAGTCTTCGCTGCGCCACTTCGGGACATCGGCTGCGTTGCCGCCATGCGCGCTTAGCATCTGTCGCGACAGCTTCTCGATCAGCTTGTGCTCCCACGCAATGACGATCAGCTTGCCGCGATTGGCCGGATCGACGAGCGTGCTGCCGAGTTGGTCGATCTGCGCAAAACCGTACGGCGTTTGCACGGGCATCTGGAATTGAATGGCGGTCGGCTCGATCGTCGCGAGCGGACGGACGTAATAGTAGGAATGGCCGCTGTCTTTTTTTTGCTGGCCGGGGTCCGGCGCGTAGATCGCATCCGGTTTGCCGAACTTGGCGGCAATCACGGCCGGCAATGCCAGCGCGCGGTTGAGCCCCTGACAGTCGAGTTGGCCGTAGCCTTGGGTGGGTTTTTCGCCGTGCCGCACGAAGACGAGCGTTTCGATATTTTCGTCAGCTCTGGCAGTGGTCGCGGTTGCAGGCGTAGCCGTGGCCGCATGCGCGGCGGGCGACGCGAGCGCGCCTGCGCACAAAGCGCCGATCGAGAATGCGACGCCATGCAGAAATCCGCGGAGACCGTTCATCGGTGACACCTGTGCGAGGCCGGGACGTCGCCCGATTCTAGCAGCGGTCCGCGCGAATACATGGGCGGGCGCGCTCATGCCGTCTCGTTCGGCGGGATAGAAAACGGGCGCCGCGGCGCCCGCTTTTCCTGATCGCGTTGCTCACGCCATTTCACATGACTTCGCTTCGCGCCACGGCCTCGTCAGTCGAGAGCCAGTTGTTGTGCAGTGCCACTGCGGTGTTCGGCAATCAGCGGATAGACGACACCCGCGATCACCGCGCCAATGATCGGCGCAACCCAGAATAGCCACAACTGATCGATCGCCGCGCCGCCGACGAACAGCGCCGGACCGGTAGAGCGCGCCGGATTGACCGACGTGTTGGTGACCGGAATCGAAATCAGATGGATCAGCGTCAGGCACAGGCCGATGGCGATCGGTGCAAAGCCGGCCGGCGCGCGTTTGTCGGTGGCGCCGAGAATCACGAACAGGAAGAAGCAGGTCATCACCACTTCGCAGATGAATGCCGCCGCGAGCGCGTAATGCCCCGGCGAATGTTCGCCGTAGCCGTTCGTGGCGAACCCGCTTGCGACGAGATCGAAGTCCGGTTTGCCCGACGCGATCAGGGACAGCACGAACGCGCCGAGCACCGCGCCGACTACCTGCGCGACGATGTACGGCAGCAGGTCGCGCGCCGGAAAGCGGCCCGCGACGGTGAGGCCGACGCTCACCGCCGGATTCAGATGGCAGCCGGAAATATGACCGATCGCAAAAGCCATGGTCAGCACGGTCAGCCCGAATGCGAGCGACACGCCGACGAAGCCGATGCCCAGGCCGTGAACCGGTCCGGCAAAGTTCGCCGCGAGAACCGCGCTGCCGCAGCCCCCGAGTACGAGCCAGAAAGTGCCGAACACTTCGGCGGCAAGGCGCTTTGACAACTGCATGATTGGTAATCCTAAAAAAGTGCTCAGGGAGCATGGATCGCTAACTGCGAACGCATGCCTTGAGCGCGGAATTCTAGTCAGGGGAACCCGAATCAGGTGTCAAGAATTGTCAAGGCGAAGCGGCTTTACGCGATTATTACGCGATAAGGCGGCGGTTTTACAATTCACGGATGTTTAATAATTATCAGAGGAAATCTTCCTAAACCGGTATTATTGGCCATTGCGAATTTCTATAATTGCAGTTAGTCTGCGATCGAATGAGTTCTAGAAAAGGGGAGAACCGGATGTCTCAATATGCAGACCTCAAGGCGCAGATCGCCAAATTGCAGGCACAGGCAGAAGAAGCGCGGCGCACGGAGGTCGACAATGTAGTCGCCGACATCCGCCAGAAGATCGCCGAATACGGTCTGACTGCGCAGGATCTCGGTTTCGCGGTTGCCGCGAAGCGCGGCCGCCCGCCGAAGAAAGCGCCGCTGCCGGCGAAATACCAGGATCCGAAGTCGGGTAATACGTGGAGCGGGCGTGGCAAGCCGCCCAAGTGGATCATCGGCAAGAATCGCGAGCGCTTTCTGATTGGCTCGGTCTGAATTCACACAATCTGCCGTGAAAGCCGGCTGAAGGTTTTTCGGCTGCCGCTTTATTGGTTGTGAGAAAAATCCGGTGTGGAAGCGCATCCATACCGGCATTAAAAAAGCCGCCCGTGTGGGGCGGCTTTTTTGTGACTGTCACGGGATAACTCCGATTCCCGCTTGCATCTCGCTTGCGCAAACGATTTCGATGCCGGATTCGTCCGCTATTGCTTTGTCGAAGGCTTTGTCGAAGCGCAGGTGCGGGCAAATATTCGAAGCCCGCTGAAAGCGGCCGCCAGCAAAAGCAGGTGGCCGCATTTCAGGCGCTTTTAGCCGACCGCCACCTGGCGCAATACCGGGCGCCGCGTCGTTTCAATCAGCGCCGAATAGCCGTCGACATAGTTTTGCGCCATCGTTTTCGAACTGAAACGGCGTTCGAACTGCGCGCGGATTTCCGTGCGCGACAGTTCATCGAGACGCTGCAGCGCGGCCACCGCGCCTTGCACGTCCTCGACGATATAACCGGTCACGCCGTGGTCGATCACTTCCGGGACCGAACCGCGGTTGAACGCGATCACCGGCGTGCCGCACGCCATCGACTCGATCATCACGAGGCCGAACGGCTCCGACCAGTCGATCGGGAACAACAGCGCCTTCGCACCCGACAGGAACTCGGGCTTCTGCGCCTCGTTGATCTCGCCGACGAATTCCACATGCGCCATCGACAGCAACGGCTCGATCTCGCGCTTGAAGTATTCCATGTCGACCTTGTCCACCTTGGCGGCGATCTTCAGCGGCAGACCGCTTTGTGCAGCGATCCTGATAGCTGTATCGACGCGCTTTTCCGGGCAGATGCGGCCGAGGAACGCCAGATACTCGGGCTTCTTGTGCGTCTGCGGCGTAAGCAGCTGCTCCGGCAGACCGTGATAGATCGTGTTGAGCCAGTTGGCCTGCGGCAGCGGAATACGCTGCGAATCCGAAATCGACACGACCGGCACATGCGAGAACGCGTCGAACACCGGCTGCAACTCCGGCAGATCGAGACGGCCGTGCAGCGTGGTCACGAACGGCGTGTCCAGCGTCGTGAAAAGCGGGAACGGCATGTAGTCGAGGTGAAAATGCAGCACGTCGAACTCGTGCGCGACCTTGCGCACGTTTTCCATCATCAGCACATGCGGAGCCAATGCGTCGCGAATCGTCGGGTCGAGGCGCAGCGCGCGCGGCCAGCACGCCTCCAGATTCGCGGACGTCACGGAGTCGCCGCTCGCGAAGAGCGTGACGTCGTGGCCGAGGTCGACGAGCGCCTCGGTCAGATACGACACGACACGTTCGGTGCCGCCGTAGAGTTTCGGCGGGACAGCTTCATACAGCGGCGCAATTTGTGCGATTCGCATGCGGTTTCTCCTGTTTCGCTCGGCGTTGGCGTTTTGGCGCTTACTCCGATCCCATGAAAAATGATTGCTGCTGACTAGGGCTTCGCACTGCGGCGCTCGAATAGCGCGAGGAGCGAATGCCGGACGGACGGTTGGGCGCGATTGGCTCCCGCCCAGGGAGCTCCGAATCTGCGTCGGGTAATCCCTTAGCGTCATTATCGCGATCGAACGTGCTAATTCGAGTTATTTTTCAAACGCTTAATGTTGTTACAGCGAGAAACATGAGCCGTTACAGCTCGATAACAGGCTGTTCCGATAGTTGGGTAACGATATTTCGCCTGTTTCATCCCTTTTACCGCATCGCCGCAGCCCGGCTTGTAAGAAAAATTCCTACACAAATGACGGATTAATCCGTCAAACCGGCTGGGCGTCTCTCCGATTTCCGGCAGTCCCCCCTTTCGGGACAATGCATGCAAGACCAGAAACGAGCCGATTCGTGTGGTTTGATTCCGCGCGTTCGAGCAAACGTTTTCGCAAAAACGGCCTGACCAGCCAGATAAACGCCCGGGGGAATCATGAGCGCGACTAGCGATATGCTCGATGAGATCAGAGAGGTTAACCTGTCTTATCTCCTGTTCGCGCAGCACCTGCTGCGCGAAGACAAGCCCATGGGCATGTTTCGCATGGGAATTTCGGATCAGCTGGCCGATGTGATCGCCAGTCTGTCGTTGGCGCAGACCGTCAAGCTGGCGGCGTCCAACCAGATGCTGTGCCGTTTCCGTTTCGACGACCACACCGTGCTGTCCGCCCTCGCGGACAAGGGCAAGGCGAGCGCCGTCGCGCAGGCGCATTCCGCGCTCCTGATGGCGAGCCAGCCGGTCGGGCAGATCGGCTGACAGCTGATGGCCGGTAAAAATGTCGTAGCCGGAACCCGGGAAATCCCCCCCGCGATCGGGTAGATCGAACCGGGTGCGCACCGCAGCGGCGCGCCGCTTTTCCCCGAAAGTTTTCCGCAGCACTGCCGTAAACAAGATTAACGACGGTTTCCGTCGCTTTTTTGTGAGGGCTCGGCAGTGCTGATTTTCGTGGGAACACTCGTGACGCTGTTGTCCGTTTTCGGCGGTTATGCGCTCGAAGGCGGTCATCTCGGCGCGCTGCTGCAACCCGTCGAAGTGCTGATGATCGCCGGCGCGGGCCTCGGCGCGTTCATTCTCGGCAACGGGATGAAGACGATCAAGGCGACGCTGCGCGTCATTCCGACCCTGTTCAAAGGCGCGAAATACAACAAGGACGTCTACATGGAGCTGATGGCGCTCCTCTACGTCCTGCTCGCGAAGGCGCGCAAGGAAGGCACGCTGACGCTGGAGGCGGACATCGACGATCCGTCGAAAAGCCCGATCTTCACCCAATACCCGAAGATCCTCGCCGACCGGCACATCATCGAATTCCTGACCGACTATCTGCGCCTGATGGTCGGCGGCAACATGAACGCGTTCGAGATCGAGAGCCTCATGGACGAGGAGATCGAGACGCACCACCAGGAAGGCGAGGCGCCCGCGCATGCGCTCACCAAGGTCGGCGACGCGATGCCGGCGTTCGGTATCGTCGCGGCGGTGATGGGCGTGGTGCACACCATGGCTTCGGCCGACAAGCCGCCCGCCGTGCTCGGCGAAATGATCGCGCAGGCGCTCGTCGGCACCTTCCTCGGCATTCTGCTTTCGTACGGGCTGATCGGGCCGCTCGCGAGCGTCGCCGAGCAGCGCGTGACCGAGTCGACCAAGATGTTCCAGTGCATCAAGGTGACGATTCTCGCGAGCCTGAATGGTTACGCGCCGGCGATCGCCGTCGAGTTCGGCCGCAAGGTGCTCTTCTCGACCGAGCGCCCGTCGTTCGCCGAGCTCGAAGAGCACGTGCGCCGCGTCAAGGCCAAGTAAGGCGCGCCGGGAGCCGAACCGATGAGCAAGGACAAAGACCGCGCCATAGTCGTGAAGCGCTCCGCGCCGAAGAAGTCCGGCCACCACGGCGGCGCGTGGAAGCTCGCGTACGCGGACTTCATGACCGCGATGATGGCGTTCTTCCTGCTGATGTGGCTGCTGAGTTCGGCGTCCACCGTGCAGCTGCGCGGTATCGCCGACTACTTCAACCAGCCGTTGAAGATCACGCTGTGGGGCGGCGATCGCAGCGCCGAGGATTCGAGCATCCTCAAGGGCGGCGGGCGCGATATCTCGACCGACGCGCAGGGCGTGACACGCTTCACCGACGGCTCGAACAACCGCGCGGAGCGCTCGACCTCGCACGGCAGCGACGATTCGACGAAGCCGTTGCAGGGCCAACTCGAGCGCCAGGAGCAGGTGCGTCTGCACGACCTGCAGGTCAAGCTGATGGCCGCGATCGAGGCGAACCCGGTGCTGCGCCAGTTCAAGCAGCAAATCCGCATCGACTCGACGCTGACCGGTTTGCGCATCGAGATCGTCGACTCGCAGAAGCGGCCGATGTTCGCGACCGCGAACGACGAAGTGGAGCCGTACATGCGCGACATCCTGCGCGAGATCGGCCATACGCTGAACGACGTGCCGAACCGCATCATCGTGCAGGGCCACACCGACGCCGTGCCGTACGCGGGCGGCGACAAGGGCTATAGCAACTGGGAGCTCTCGGCCGATCGCGCGAACGCGTCGCGCCGCGAGCTGATCGCCGGCGGCATGGACGAAGCGAAGGTGATGCGCGTGCTCGGCCTCGCGTCGACGCAGAACCTGAACAAGGCGGACCCGTTCGATCCGGAGAACCGCCGCATCAGCATCATCGTGCTGAACAGGAAATCGGAGGAGGCGCTCAATCACGACGACTCCACCACGACCACCCTGTCGGACGACGCAGCCGGCTCGAAGCCGCTGCTGCAAAAACTTGCGCAGCCGGCGACGGCTGCACCGAAGCCGACGGCGCCAGCGCCGGCGGCCCAGTAACGCAACGCGGCCGCCGGGCCGGACCCCGCGCCCTGCTGGCGCGGATGCTCCGGCGGCCCTGGCTCGAGAGCAGCGAGGTTTTCATGATCAGGCACATCCTGGCAATCGACGATTCGGCATCGATGCGGCAGATTCTCGCGGCGACGCTGACGACGGCCGGCTACGAGGTCACGCTCGCGGCGGACGGCGACGAAGGGCTCGAAAACGCGCTCGCGATGCCGTTCGACCTCGTGCTGACCGACCAGCACATGCCGGGCAAGACCGGCCTCGATCTGATCGCCGCGCTGCGCGGCAACCCGGCGTATGAGAGCACACCGATTCTCGTGCTCACGACGGAATCGGGTGAGCCGTTCAAGGCAGCGGCACGGGCGGCGGGCGCGACCGGCTGGATCGAAAAGCCGCTCGACCCGGACCTGCTGACCGAACTGGTCGCGGCACTGGCCGAGCCGGACCCGGTGTAACCGGCATGACAAGCGCCCCCTTCAGACCCACGGTACAGATAGCTCTCGACGCGGCTGCACGGCAGTTCACGCCCAGACAGGAACTCTCGCGGTGACCCAGGCATGACACTCGACATCACACAGTTCTATCAGACGTTCTTCGACGAAGCGGACGAACTGCTCGCGCAGATGGAGCAGTTGCTGCTCGATCTCGACGTGGCCCATCCGGACCCCGAAGACCTCGCGGCGATCTTCCGCGCCGCGCATTCGATCAAGGGCGGCGCGGCGACCTTCGGCTTCACCGCGCTCACGGAGACGACGCACATTCTCGAGTCGCTGCTCGATCGCGCGCGCAACAACGAACTCGTACTGCGCAAGGACATGATCGACTCGTTCCTCGAAACCAAGGACGTGCTGTCCGGCCAGCTCGCCGACTACCGCGCGAGCGCCGAGCCCGATGCGGACGTGGCGCGCGCGATCTGCGCGAAGCTCGAACAACTGCATGCGGAAAGTCGCATGGGGGGCGGGTTGGCTGAATCAGCACAAGACACCGTCACGGGCGGCACCCCGCCCGAGCATGTCGTCGAACAGGCGGTGCAGGTGGCTGAAGAATGGACAGGCGGCGAACCGGCACAGACCGGGCAAGCCGCCGGGACGGGCGACGGCACGGCGGACAGCAAAGCCGACAGCGCCGGTCCTCATCTGAAAATTACGCTACGGGGCGTGGGAGAAAAAGACCAGGAACTGCTCGCCGAAGAGCTGGGTAACCTGGGCGATATCGTCGGGCGGGTCAAGAGCGGCGGCGATCTGATGCTGTGGCTTGCGACCGACGTACCCCCCGACGACATCATCGCCGTGTGCTGTTTCGTGATCGACGAAAGTCAGATCGCGATCGGCCGCGGCACCGCGCCGGCGGACGACGCGCAGCAAGGCGAACCTGGAACGCCCGACGCTGCCGCCGCCACGCCGGCGCAAACGGCGCACGTTGCACCCGCCGCTACCGCGGCGCAAGCGTATGCGCATACGGCAAATCAGGTGGAGTACGCAGCGTCGTCGGCCTCGGGGGCCGACACCACTGCGCCCGCCAGCACGTCCGGTGCGGCCGGTGTGGCCAGTGTGGCCGATAGCGCCGCGCCCGGTCTCGCCGAAGCGGCTTCGGCCGTGGCAACCGTCGCGGCTCAACCGGCAGCAGCGACGCCGGCCGCCGGCACGTCCGCCGAACACGACCGCAAGACCGCCCGCCCGGCCGCCGCGGCCGCGAGCGGCGAAGGCAGTTCGATTCGCGTCGGCGTCGAGAAGGTCGATCAGTTGATCAACCTCGTCGGCGAACTGGTCATCACGCAGGCGATGCTCGCGGAAACCACCAGCACGTTCGACCCGGCGCTGCACGACCGGCTCTTCAACGGCATGGCGCAACTCGAGCGCAATGCGCGCGATCTGCAGGAAGCGGTGATGTCGATCCGCATGATGCCGATGGACTACGTGTTCAGCCGCTTCCCGCGCCTCGTGCGCGATCTCGCGGCGAAACTCGGCAAGGAGGTCGAACTCGTCACGTTCGGTCAGGCGACCGAGCTCGACAAGAGCCTCATCGAACGGATCATCGATCCGCTCACGCACCTCGTGCGCAACAGCCTCGACCACGGCATCGAAACCGTCGAGGCGCGGCGCGCGGCGGGCAAGGATTCGACCGGCCAGCTCGTGCTGTCGGCGGCACACCACGGCGGCAACATCGTGATCGAGGTGAGCGACGACGGTGCGGGTCTGCGCCGCGACAAGATTCTCGCGAAGGCGGCGAGGCAGGGCATGCAGGTCAGCGAGACGATGACCGACGAGGAAGTCTGGAACCTGATCTTCCTGCCGGGCTTCTCGACGGCGGAACAGGTGACGGACGTATCGGGCCGCGGCGTCGGCATGGACGTCGTGAAGCGCAACATCCAGTCGATGGGCGGCCACGTCGAGATCACCTCGCACGCGGGCAAGGGCAGCACCACGCGCATCGTGTTGCCGCTCACGCTCGCGATCCTCGACGGCATGTCGGTGAAGGTCGGCAACGAGATCTTCATCCTGCCGCTGAACTTCGTGATGGAGTCGCTGCAGCCGCAAGCCGACCACATTTATACGGTCGCCAACGGCGAGCGCGTGGTGCGCGTGCGTGGCGAATATCTGCCGCTCATCGCGCTGCACGAAGTGTTCAACGTCGACGAAGCGAAGCAGGACCCGACGCAAGGCATCGTCACGATCATGCAGACCGAGGGACGACGCTTCGCGATGCTGATCGACGAACTGGTCGGCCAGCAGCAGGTCGTCGTGAAGAATCTGGAAACGAATTACCGCAAGGTGCACGGCATTTCCGCCGCGACCATTCTCGGCGACGGCAGCGTCGCGCTGATCGTGGACGTGGCGGCGCTGAACCGCGAAACGCGCCATGCGCATGGGCACGCGCATGGACAACATGCGCAGGCGCACAGCGCGATGAGCTTCGCGTGACGCGCGGCCACGGCGTGACGCGTGCCCGAAATCCGGCATCGCCAGTCGTCGCAACACACATTCAACTCATTTCATCCCAACCGTCTGGGGGCTAACGTGGCAGAAGTCCAATCCATCAATTCGAGCGTCGCGAGCACGAGCGGTACGAATGGCCGCCGCGAAGCGCATCAGGCCGACGCCGGCGGTCAGGAATTCCTCGTCTTCACGCTCGGCGCCGAAGAGTACGGCATCGACATTCTGAAGGTGCAGGAAATCCGCGGCTACGACAACGTCACGCGCATCGCCAATGCGCCCGAATTCATCAAGGGCGTCATCAACCTGCGCGGCATCATCGTGCCGATCGTCGACATGCGCATCAAGTTTCATCTGGGCCGCGTCGAGTACGACCACCAGACCGTCGTCATCATCCTCAACGTCGCGCATCGCGTGGTCGGGATGGTCGTGGACGGTGTGTCGGACGTGCTCACGCTCGCCGCCGACCAGATCATGCCGGCGCCCGAATTCGGCGCAACGATGACGACCGAGTACCTCACGGGCCTCGGCACCGTCGACGGCCGCATGCTGATCCTGATGGACATCGAAAAGCTCATGACGAGCCGCGAAATGGCGCTGACCGAAGCGCTCGGCGTTTAACGGTGCACCACGCGGCACGCCACGGCGAATCAGAAACGGGATATGGCAAAGGGAGCATCAAGATGTTGAGCAGGTGGTCGATCCGCACCTCGTTGACGTTGGTCGGGGTTCTTCTGGTTACGCTGACCGTGGTGGTCGGCGCGCTCGGGTTCACCGCGTTGAAGCGTGCGAGCGGCTCGCTCGATCGCATCGCGCGCGGCGATCTCGTGGCGATTCACGCGCTCGACGACGCGTCTTCGTACCTGCTGCGCTCGCGTCTCGCGGTGGACCGCTTCAACACGCTATCGGCCGCGGGCAACGCGGATGAAGCGAAGAAAGCGATTGACCGTGCACAGGAGCTGCTCGTCAAGGGCAACCAGAGCTGGCAGGTGTATCTCGACGCGCCGAAGTATGGCGTCGATCAGGCTCTGCTCGACGACGTGCTCGCCAAACGCACGACCGTGATGCGCGACGGCGTCGACGTGGAATTCGCCGCGCTCAACGCGAACAATCTCGACGCATACCACGCTGTTGCCGACACGAAGATCAGCCCGATGTTCATCGCCTACGACGCGGCGGCGGCCGCCGTCATCAAGGCGCTGCAGCAGAGCGTGCTCGATCAGCAGGCGAGCGCGCAGTCCAACGCGTCGCTGATGATGACGTCGATCGTCGCCGTCACGGTGCTCGCGCTGCTGCTCGTGGCGGGCATCCGCGTCGCGCTGCGCGGGCTCATCGTGGAGCCGTTGAAGGACGCGACCGTGTGCTTCGAGCGCATTGCCGCGGGCGATCTGTCCGGCACGGTCGAGGTGTTCAGCCACAACGAGATCGGGCGGCTGTTCGCCGGTATCAAGCAGATGCAGGAAAGCCTCGCGACGATGGTGCGCGCGGTGCGCGGCAGCACCGAATCGATCGACACCGGCGCGCGCGAAATCGCGATGGGCAACACCGATCTGTCGCAGCGCACCGAGCAGCAGGCGGCGTCGCTGCAGGAAACCGCGTCGAGCATGGATCAACTGACCGGCACCGTGCGGCAGAACGCCGAGAACGCGCGCCAGGCGAGCCAGCTTGCCGTGAACGCGTCCGACATCGCGACGCGCGGCGGCGACGTGGTGAGCCAGGTCGTCACGACGATGCAGGAGATCGCGACGAGTTCGAGCAAGGTCGTCGACATCATCGGCGTGATCGAGGGTATCGCGTTCCAGACGAACATTCTCGCGCTGAACGCGGCGGTCGAGGCCGCGCGCGCCGGCGAGCAGGGCCGTGGCTTCGCGGTCGTCGCGGGCGAAGTGCGCAGCCTCGCGCAACGCAGCGCGAGCGCGGCGAAGGAGATCAAGGAGCTGATCGGCGATTCGGCCGGCAAGGTGAAGAGCGGGTCCGAGCTGGTCGGCCGCGCGGGCACGACGATGGACGAGATCGTGCAGGCAGTGCGCCGCGTGACCGACATCATGGGCGAGATCAGCGCCGCGTCGGAAGAGCAGTCGGGCGGTATCGAGCAGGTCAATCGCGCGGTCGTGCAGATGGATTCGGTCACGCAGCAGAACGCCGCGCTCGTCGAGCAGGCGGCGGCCGCGGCGGCGTCGCTCGAAGACCAGACGCGTCAGTTGCAGGCGGTGCTGAGCGGCTGGAAGGTCGCCGACGGTTCGGCACGCAACGGCGCGGCGGCAGTGCGTCCGCAGACGGCAGTGCACGTGAGCGGCGCGACGGGCGCGCAGTTCGCCAAAGCCGTGGCGCCGCAAGCGACGAATTCGGCAACAAGCGCAGCGACGCATGCAACAACGAGCGCAGCGATGAACGTAGCGACGAGCGCAACAACCCGTGCAGGCAGCACAGGCAACGCCGCTCGCGCATCGGGCACGGCTGCGGTCACGCACGAGGCCAGCACCCGCGTCGAACCCGCGCTGAAACCGAAGCAGGCCACGGCACCCGCGCGTACGGCCTCAGCGATTCCTGCTGTCACGGCGAGCGCGGCAGCGGCAGGCTCTGACGCGGACTGGGAAACGTTCTAGACGACGCGTCAGGCACGGGCAGAAGAAGGCATAGGGAGCATACGGACATGCGGTCATTCGGCATCGCGCTCGCAGAGGGGCGAAGCATCGCAGCACGCGCGGCCCCGGAGCGGGCCGCTCCGGAGAGACCCGCCGAAACGGCACGCGACTTCGAATTCACACCGGCCGACTTTGCCCGCATCCGCGATCTGATTCATCGCGCGGCGGGTATCTCGCTGTCGGATCACAAACGCGACATGGCATACAGCCGGCTCGCGCGCCGTCTGCGAGCGCGCGGCCTCGAGACGTTCCGGCAGTATCTCGATCTGCTCGAAACGCAAAACGATCCGGCCGAGTGGGAAGCGTTCACGAACGCGCTGACCACGAACCTCACCGCGTTCTTTCGCGAGGCCCATCACTTTCCGATCCTCGCCGACTTCGCGCCGCGCCGCGCGCAGCCGGTCGCCGTGTGGTGCTCGGCGGCATCGACGGGCGAGGAGCCGTACTCGATCGCGATGACGCTGATCGAAGCGCTCGGCGAGAGCGGCGCGCGCCAGGCGTCGGTGCTCGCCACCGACATCGACACTCAGGTGCTCGCCAAGGCCGAAGCCGGCGTCTATCAGTTCGACCAGGTCAAGCACCTGTCGCACGAGCGCCTGAAGCGCTTCTTCCTGAAGGGCACCGGTGCCCATGCGGGAATGGTCAAGGTGCGCCCCGAAGTGCGCGCGCTCGTGCGCTTCGAACAGTTGAACCTGACCGATCGCGATTACCCGTTGCGCACGCAGTTCGATGCGATTTTCTGCCGCAACGTGATGATCTATTTCGACAAGCCAACGCAGGCGCAGGTGCTCGCGCGCTTCGAGCCGCTGATGAAACCGGGCGGCCTGCTGTTCGCCGGGCATTCGGAGAACTTCACGTACGTGACGCAGGCATTCAGGCTGCGCGGCCAGACCGTCTACGAGCTGACCCGCGACGCGGGCGGCGCGCGTTCGCACTCGCGCGCGGCAGCAGGCGGGAGCGCAGTGGCTGCCACGCATCACACGACGAGCGGGGTGGCCGCATGAGCAGCGCGTTGCCGATCGCATCCAATCTCTACTACGACAACCACTTCAAGCGCCCCGGCGTGAAGCTGTTGCCCAACGAGTTCTACACCACGAGCGAAGACATGGTGCTCGTGACCGTGCTCGGCTCGTGCGTCGCGGCCTGCATCCAGGACCGCACCGCGGGTATCGGCGGGATGAATCACTTCATGCTGCCCGACGACGGCGCCGACGTCGCCCAGGCCGCC
This sequence comes from Paraburkholderia susongensis, assembly GCF_900177725.1. Taxonomy (GTDB): domain Bacteria; phylum Pseudomonadota; class Gammaproteobacteria; order Burkholderiales; family Burkholderiaceae; genus Paraburkholderia; species Paraburkholderia susongensis. Next base: position 641,791 of record NZ_FXAT01000003.1, read on the forward strand.
TCCGACTCGATGCGCTACGGCGCGTACGCGATGGAAGTGCTCATCAACGAACTGATCAAGGCGGGCGGGCGGCGCGAGCGTTTCGAGGCGAAGGTGTTCGGCGGCGGCGCGGTGCTCGCCGGCATGACGACGATGAACATCGGCGATCGCAATTCGGAATTCGTGCGCCGCTATCTCGCCACCGAAAAAATCCGCATCGTCGCCGAGGACCTGCAGGGCTCGTATCCGCGCAAGGTCGCGTTCATGCCGCGCACAGGCCAGGTGATGGTGAAGAAATTGCGCCTTCAGCAGGAAGCGGGCGTGGCCGAGCGCGAGCAGGCGCTCGTGCGCCAAAGCCCCGAAGCGCGCGCCGAGCGGCTCGCGGCGGCGCGCAAGCGGGTCGAGCTGTTCGCGTTGCCGGCTGCCGCGCGGCCGAAAATCGAACTGTTCGGCGCGAGCCTGCGACCAGCTTATTCCAACAACGCCAGAACCATAGAGGAGGCGTGAGCGCTGTGCAAAAGATCAAGGTATTGTGCGTCGACGATTCGGCGCTGATCCGCAGCCTGATGACCGAGATCATCAACGGCCAGCCGGACATGACGGTCGTCGCAACCGCGCCCGACCCGCTCGTCGCGCGCGAACTCATCAAGCAGCACAACCCGGAAGTATTGACGCTCGACGTCGAAATGCCGCGCATGGACGGCCTCGATTTTCTCGAGAAGCTCATGCGCTTGCGGCCGATGCCGGTCGTGATGGTGTCGTCGCTGACCGAGCGCGGCAACGAAATCACGCTGCGCGCGCTCGAACTCGGCGCGGTCGATTTCGTGACCAAGCCGAAGGTCGGCATTCGCGACGGCATGCTCGATTACGCGGAAAGGCTCGCCGACAAGATTCGCGCGGCGGCCCGCGCCCGCGTGCGCCACACCGCGCCCGCGCAGCATGCGGCGGCACACGGCACGCATGGCACGCATGCCACGCACGCCGCGCACGCGCCAGCCGAGAGCGCGCCGCTTTTCAACAATCCGCTGCTGAGCACCGAGAAGCTCATCATCGTCGGCGCGTCGACGGGCGGCACCGAGGCGATCCGCGAAGTGCTCGTGCCGCTGCCGCCCGATGCGCCCGCGGTGCTGATCGCACAGCACATGCCGCCGGGTTTCACGAAATCTTTTGCGCAACGTCTCAATGGTTTGTGCCGGATTACCGTTAAAGAAGCAGAGCACGGCGAGCGCGTGCTGCCGGGCCATGCGTACATCGCGCCGGGCCATGCGCATCTGCTGCTGGCCCGTAGCGGCGCGAACTATATCGCGCACTTGTCCGACGATCCGCCGGTGAACCGGCATCGTCCGTCGGTCGACGTGCTGTTCCGCTCGGCCGCGCAGCATGCGGGCAAGAACGCGGTGGGCGTGATTCTGACCGGCATGGGGCGCGACGGCGCGGCCGGTCTGCTGGAGATGAAAAAGGCGGGCGCCTACACGCTGGCACAGGACGAAGCGAGCTGCATCGTGTTCGGCATGCCGCGCGAGGCGATCGCCCTGGGTGCCGCCGACGAGATCGCCGCGCTGCCGGAAATGAGCCGGCGCGTGATGGCGCGTTTGTCGTCGATGGGCGAGCGCGTGCAGCGGGTGTGATGCGCGCCGGGTGGATCGCGGCGCTCAGGCGCCGCAACACGGATCAAGCAAAGAGAAAGACAAAGGGAAAGAAATGGATAAGGGAATGAAGATTCTGATAGTTGACGATTTTCCGACGATGCGCCGGATCGTCCGCAATCTGCTCAAGGAACTCGGTTACTCGAACGTCGACGAAGCGGAAGACGGCCAGACCGGTCTCGCGCGTCTGCGCGGCGGCAGCTACGACTTCGTGATCTCCGACTGGAACATGCCGAACCTCGACGGTCTCGCGATGCTCAAGGAAATCCGCGCCGACGCGCATCTCTCGCATCTGCCAGTGCTGATGGTGACGGCCGAGTCGAAGAAGGAGAACATCATCGCCGCGGCCCAGGCGGGTGCGAGCGGCTACGTGGTCAAGCCGTTCACGGCCGCGACGCTCGACGAGAAGCTCAACAAGATCATCGAGAAGATGGCGAAAGCCGGGAGCTGACGTGACGCCGCCCACCCAAACGCCTGGCGCCGAAGCGGCCAACGAGAGCGGCGAACTCGCGTCGGACCGCATCCTCGCCCGCATCGGACAACTCACGCGCACGCTGCGCGATTCGATGCGCGAACTCGGGCTCGACAAGCACGTCGAGCGCGCGGCCGAAGCCGTGCCCGATGCGCGCGATCGTCTCAAGTACATCGCCGACATGACCGAGCAGGCCGCCGAGCGCGTGCTGTCGGCGATCGACGTCGCGAAGCCGGTGCAGGAACAGTTGCAGAAAGACGCGGGCGCGCTCGACGCGCGCTGGGAGCAGTGGTACGCGGCGCCGATCGAGCGCGAGGAAGTGCGCGCGCTCATGAACGACACGCGCACATTCCTGCGCGGCGTGCCCGAGGCGACCAGCGCGACCAACGCGCAACTCATGGAGATCATGCTCGCGCAGGACTTCCAGGATCTGACCGGCCAGGTCATCAAGAAGATCACGGACGTCGTGTATCTGATCGAGCAGCAACTGCTCGGCGTGCTCGTCGAGAACATCGCGCTCGAGCGGCGCGAACAGTTCGCGGCGAACGCGGCGGCGCTCGCGGCCGAGGTCTCGCCGACCGGCAGCCCGGAGCATCTGCTCAACGGTCCGCAGATCAATCCGGAAGGCAAGACGGATGTGCTGCAGGATCAGGCGCAGGTCGACGATCTGCTCGCGAGCCTCGGCTTCTGACGGCGGTCCGGCCTGGGCGCCAGGCCGGTTCTCCGCTGGCTGTTCCTTACCGGTGAATCCTTACCGGCGGGGCGTCACCGCCGGTTCTTCCGCGCCCATCCGCCCGTCCTCGCGGCGCACTCCAAACGCGCGTTTGATGCACGTGTTCGATGCGTGTGTTCAATGCACATTTCACACATAGTTTCCCGCTTGTAATAGACGGTAAGCCATCCGCGCGCCCGCGCCTTCTGTCAGCCGACGTGATCCACAGGCATACTACGGGGTCAAAGCGGTACGGCGCCTCGCCATTGCAGCGCCGGCCGGTCGCGTGGTGAGGGACACTCCCCAGGGTCGCGGCCGCGGCGGTGCCGTATCATTTGCCTACTAGCAGCCGGTCCGCGTAATGCGTGAGCCGCGCCGCAGCTCGGGAGGAGCTTCGTCATGTGGAGTAGCGTATGCCGCGCCGGGAAAGCCACGGCGCTTGTGGTGCCATGTGTGTTGTCGTGCTCGCTGTTGATTCTCACGGCCCCGCAGTCCGCTCATGCGGCACTGGGCGCCGCGCCGATGACGCCGCCCGCGGACGCCACCGTTTCTTCCCGCGTGGTTCAGCCCGTCAGCAGCGCGGCGCAGAGCGTGATGCGTTCTGCGTCGAGCGCGGCTTCGTCGGCGTCTTCCACGTCTTCGGCTTCCCCTTCGTATACCGTGCGCGAGACCACGCTCGGCAACGGCACCGTGGTGCGCGAATATCTCGCCGCCAACGGCTCCGTGTTCGGCATTGCGTGGCATGGCCCGCAGATGCCCGATCTCAACGATCTGCTCGGCAGCTACTTCTCGCAGTACGTCGCTGGGGTGAAGGCCGTGCGCGCGACGCGCGGCAACGCGCGCGGCCCGGTCAGTGTCGATCAGAGCGGGCTCGTCGTGCGCTCGGGCGGCCACATGGGCGCGTTCAGCGGCGTTGCGTGGTTGCCGTCGGCGCTGCCTGCCGGCGTCAGCGGTTCGGACATCCAGTAATGAGGACGACGATGCGATTCATGCACACGAGCGCCAAAATCAAAGGCTGGAAGCAGGCCGCGATGGCCGTATTTGCCGTCATGCTCGCGGCGACGCTCGCCGCGTGCGGCGGAGGCGGCAGCGACAACTCCAGTTCCAGTTCCAGCAACAGTTCGTCCAATGCGCTGAACGGCGGCTCGCTGCCCGCCAGCCCGACCCAGCAGCCGATCGCCGCGGGCGCGGCTAACACGGTGCCGATCACGGTCGGCGCCGGCGTAAGCGGCGTCATCAACATTCCGACGGTCAGCGTGACGATCTGCGCGCCCGGCTCGACCACGAACTGCCAGACCATCAACAACATCCAGCTCGACACCGGCTCGTTCGGGCTGCGCGTGGTCGGCTCGATGCTGAATTCGTCGCTGCTCCAGGCATTGCCCAACAGCACACTGAGCGGCACCAGCTCGCAGCTTGCCGAGTGCGCAACGTTCGCCGACGGCTACACGTGGGGCGCCGTGCGTACCGCGACCATCAAGATCGGCGGCGAGACGACGACGAGCGGCATTCCGATCCAGGTCATAGGTGACACGAGCGCGGGCACGCAGCCCGCTAGCGGCTGTGGCAGCGGAGCGGCGCAAAACACGGTGAGCGACCTCGGCGCGAACGGCATTCTCGGCGTCGGCACCGCGCCCAACGATTGCGGCGCCACCTGCGCGAATCTCACCACCGCCGCGATCTACAGCAACTACTACGTGTGCCCGGGCGGCACGTCCTGCGGGCGCACCGCGGTGCCGACCACGCAGCAGGTGAGCAACCCGGTCGCGAGCTTCCCGGTCGACAACAACGGCGTGATCGTGCAGATGCCGCCGGTCTCGAACACCGGGCAGGCGTCGGCGAACGGCACGCTCGTGTTCGGCATCGGCACGCAGTCGAACAACACGCTCGCCGCCTCGCACGTCTTCACGAGCGATACCTACGGCGACCTGAACAACAGCACGTTCAACGGCGCGACAGTGCAGGCGTTCCTCGATTCCGGCTCGAACGCCTACTTCTTCAGCGACAGCACGATCGCGCAGTGCGGCAGCAACTTCCCGGGCTTCTACTGTCCGTCGTCGGCGCAGACCCGCTCGATTACGCTGGTCGGGCTCAACAACGTCTCGGCGAACGCGAGCATCGGCATCCTGAGCGCGCAGACGCTGTTCGGCAACGGCAGCAACTACGCGTTCAACGACCTCGCCGGGCAGATCGGCGGCAGCAGCAGCTTCGACCTCGGTCTGCCGTTCTTCTACGGCCGCTACGTGTACTACGGCTTCGACCAGACCTTGACCACCGGTGCCACGCCCTACGTGGGCTTCTGATTCGCGGCGATCCGCCGTGCCTGAACCCGAAGCCGGGCGCCCCGCGCAAGATCGCGCGGGGCGCCCGGCCATCCGCCGAAATACCCCCGTTTCCCTGTCCTTATCCGTCGATCGGCGCTTGCGCCGAGCGTGAATAATCGCTCTCACTGGAAAGAGGCGCCGTGCCTCGGCCGACTGGAGAGCTTTGTGGCAGAGGACAGCGACCTCGAAAAAACCGAATCCGCCACTCCCCGGCGCCTGCAGAAGGCGCGCGAGGAGGGGCAGATCGTACGTTCGCGGGAGCTGTCGACGTTCGCGCTGCTGGCGGCGGGTTTTTACGGCGTGTGGGGGATGTCCGGCAGCATCGGCGAGCATTTGCAGAACATGCTGCGCGCGTCGCTCACGTTCAACCATGCGAGCACGGTCGACACGAGCCGCATGCTGATCGGCGCGGGCGCGGCGGGCCGCGAAGGGCTCTACGCGCTGCTGCCGATCCTCGGCTTCACCGGCCTCGCCGCGCTGCTCGCGCCGATGGCGCTCGGCGGCTGGCAACTGTCCGCGAAAGGGCTCGAACCCAAGTTCAACCGGCTCAACCCGATCACGGGCCTCGGCCGGATCTTTTCGATCAACGGGCCGATCCAGCTCGGCATGTCGCTCGCGAAAACGCTCGTGGTCGGGCTGATCGGCGGCACCGCGATCTGGAATCGCCGCGACGAATTCCTCGCGCTCGCGACGCAGCCGCTCAATCTCGCGCTCGCCAACTCCGTGCATCTGATCGCGGTGTGCTGCGGCATGACGGTAGCCGGCATGTTCGCAGTGGCCGCGCTCGACGTGCCGTACCAGCTCTGGCAGTTCCACAAGAAGCTGCGCATGACCAAGGAAGAAGTGAAGCGCGAGCATCGCGAAAGCGAAGGCGATCCGCACATCAAGGGCAAGATTCGCCAGCAGCAGCGCGCGATTGCGCGGCGCCGGATGATGTCGCAGGTGCCGAAGGCCGACGTGGTGGTGACGAACCCGACGCACTTCGCGGTCGCGCTGCAATACACGGATGGCGAGATGCGCGCGCCGAAGGTGGTCGCCAAGGGCGTGAACCTCGTGGCCGTGCGGATTCGCGAACTCGCCGCCGAACATAACGTGCCGCTGCTCGAAGCGCCGCCGCTCGCACGTGCGCTTTATCACAACGTCGAGCTGGACCGCGAGATTCCGGGGCCGCTCTATGGCGCGGTCGCCGAAGTGCTCGCGTGGGTGTACCAGCTGCGGCGCTTCAGGACCGAAGGCGGCGCCGTGCCGGTCGCACCGACCGAATTCGACGTGCCCGCCGAACTCGACAAGGGCGGCGTGTCCGACGAAGAAGCGGCCGGGGAAGCCGCCGACACGCTCAACCCCGCCAACGACGGCACTAACGACGACGCCAATAACGACAGAACGGGAGCCTCCGCATGAACGCTCGCGCCGGTTTCCTCTCCCGACGCCCGGACGCCTTGAGCAGCACCAATCTGCGCGCCCTCGCCGGGCCGGTGCTGATCTGCATGATCCTCGGCATGATGATTCTGCCGTTGCCGCCGTTCCTGCTGGACCTGCTGTTCACGTTCAACATCGCGCTCTCGGTGATGGTGCTGCTCGTCAGCATGTACACGATGAAGCCGCTCGACTTCGCCGCGTTCCCGAGCGTGCTGCTGTTCTCGACGCTCCTGCGGCTCTCGCTGAACGTCGCGTCGACGCGGATCGTGCTGCTCGAAGGCCACACCGGTCCCGATGCGGCGGGCCAGGTGATCGAGTCGTTCGGTCACTTCCTCGTGGGCGGCAATTTCGCGGTCGGTATCGTCGTGTTCGTGATCCTGATGGTGATCAACTTCATGGTCATCACGAAGGGCGCGGGGCGGATCGCCGAAGTGTCAGCGCGCTTCACGCTCGATGCGATGCCCGGCAAGCAGATGGCGATCGACGCCGATCTGAACGCCGGCCTCATCAACGAGGAACAGGCAAGGAAGCGCCGCGCGGAAGTCGCGCAGGAAGCCGAGTTCTACGGCTCGATGGACGGCGCGAGCAAGTTCGTGCGCGGCGACGCGATCGCCGGTCTGCTCATCATGGTCATCAACATCATCGGCGGGCTGATCGTCGGCATGGTCCAGCACGACATGAGTTTTGCGGCGGCCGGCAAGAACTACACGCTGCTCACGATCGGCGACGGCCTCGTCGCGCAGATTCCGTCGCTCGTCATTTCGACCGCGGCCGGCGTGATCGTCTCGCGCGTCGCGACCAACGAGGACATCGGCACGCAGCTGACGGGGCAACTGTTCACGAATCCGCGCGTGCTGATGATTACGGGCTGCATCCTCGTGCTGATGGGTCTGATTCCGGGCATGCCGCACTTCGCGTTCCTGATTCTCGGCGGCGGCCTGATCCAGCTCGGCCGCACCATGAAAAAGCGCGCCGAGCAGCGCAAGAGCAGCACCGCGCTCGTCGACGTCGCACCGGCCGCGCTCGCGCCGGCCGAGAACGCCGAGGCAAGCTGGGACGACGTGACGATGATCGACACGCTCGGCCTCGAAGTCGGCTACCGGCTGATTCCGCTCGTCGACAAGAACTCGGACGGCGAACTGCTCAAGCGGATCAAGAGCATCCGCAAGAAGTTCGCGCAGGAAATCGGCTTCCTGCCGCCGGTCATTCATATCCGCGACAACCTCGAATTGCGGCCGAACGGCTATCGCATTGCACTCAAGGGCGTCGAGGTCGGCGCGGGCGAAGCGTATCCGGGCCAGTGGCTCGCGATCAACCCGGGTCAGGTGTCGGCCGCGCTGCCCGGCACGCCGACCCAGGACCCGGCGTTCGGGCTGCCCGCGATCTGGATCGATACGAACCTGCGCGAACAGGCGCAGGTGTATGGCTACACGGTCGTCGATTCGAGCACGGTGGTCGCGACGCACCTCAATCACCTCGTCGTCACGCATGCGTCGGAACTGCTCGGCCGCCGCGAAGTGCAGGCGCTCATCGAGCGGATGCAGAAGGACACGCCGTCGCTCGTCGACGATCTCGTGCCAAAGGCGCTGCCGCTCAATACGCTGCAGAAAGTGCTGCAGAACCTGCTCGAAGAGGGCGTGCCGATCCGCGACATGCGCACGATTCTCGAAGCGCTCGCCGAGCACGCGGTGAAGATCACCGACGCGCACGAACTGACCGCGGCGGTGCGCCTCGCGCTTGGCCGCGCGATCACGCAGCAGTGGTTTCCGGGCACCAGCGACATGCAGGTGATGGGGCTCGACGCGAACCTCGAGCGCGTGCTGTCGCAGGCGCTGTCGACGGGTCCGAACCCTGGCCTCGAGCCGGGTCTCGCGAATACGCTGCTCACCGAGACGCAGAAGGCAATGACGCGTCAGCAGAATCTGGGGCTCGCTCCGGTGCTGCTCGTGCAGCACGCGCTGCGGCCGATGCTCGCGCGCTTCCTGCGCCGCAGCTTGCCGCAGTTGAAGGTGCTGTCGTATGCGGAAGTGCCCGATACGAGAAACGTCAAGGTGGTGAATCTGATCGGCGCGCAAGGCTGACATGCTTTGCGTGCGAGCGGATCGATGGGGAAAACCGGCGCTTCGAGGCGCCGGTTTTTGTTTGGGCGGCGGGTTTCATCACCCACTTGCGCGCTATGCCGGGCTTGTCTCCATCGTGCGAATAGCCTGCTTTTAACGGTCTTTATCCATCGATCGTCACTCGACAGCTTTCGCAATAATTGATCTCAATGGGAAGCGGTCTATCGCTGGCCCGTGAGTTCGTTAGTCCGTTTACCGCGTCGGGGGTCCAGCTTGAACATTCGTAAATTTGTCGGTGCTACCAGTCGCGATGTGCTGCGTCTCGTTCGCGAAGCACTTGGCCCCGATGCGGTCGTGCTGTCGAATCGGACGATGGACGACGGCAGCGTCGAAATCGTCGCGCTCGCCGACAGCGATCTCGCCGCGATCACGCCGAAAGCGCGCGAAGGGGCGAGCGCCGCCATGCAGGCTGCTGCTGCGGCGCTCGGCTCGGGCGCGGGTGTGGGGACCGCGGCGTCCGTTGCGTCGCGCGGTTTGTCCACGGCGCCGGCGAATCCGTACGCGAGCGGGATGCCGGACGTGTTTTCGTCGGTGTTCGGTGCAAGCCCGGAAGCGGGGGCCGAAGCGATGCCGGTGAATGCGTCGATGAGTGCCGTCGCGGATTCCGCTATCGCCACAATGTCTACGCCGGTGACCGCGTTGCCGGGCAATCCGGCAACGGCGAGCGCGCCCACGGCCGTCGCAACGGGCATGGTGCCTGCCGCAAGCGAGCCGCCAATCAACAACGCATTCAACACACAGGCAGCGCCCGCCGCGCCTTCGGCTTCGAGCGCCCGCGCCGCGGCAGCGCGTCTGTCGGAAGACATCCGCGCGGATCTGCTGAAGGCCGCCGGCGTGCCGGTCACGCCAGCCGCCCCTGTTGCCCAAACCGCCGTGCCGCGCACGATGGCCGAATCGAATCCGTGGCTCATCGATCACGCGCATCGCATCGCGGCCGAGCAGCAGCAACCAGGCGGCGAATACAGCGCGCGTCCCGCCGCGATGACGCCCGCCGCCGCGACGGCCAGGGGCCTCGGCAGCGCGGTCGACATGAACAGCGCCGCGCGCCGGCCCGCCGAGCCGCCCGTCATCGACACGCCCGAGTGGGCCCGCGAAGCCGCGCAGGTCGCCGCGCGCCGTACCGCGCAGAAGCCCGCGCCCGCGCAGCCCGCCGCCGACGAAACCCGCACGCCAGCCTCCGTCGCCGAAGCGATCAAGGCGCGCATGGAGCAGGTCGTCAAGGACACCGTAATGAACGAGTTGTCCTCGATGCGCGGCATGATGGAAGAGCACTTCGCGGGGCTCCTGTGGGGCGAGCGCCAGCGCCGCAATCCGGCGCGCGCCGCGCTCACCAAGCATCTGTTCGCAGCGGGCTTTTCCGCGCAACTCGTGCAGATGATGGTCGACAATCTGCCCGACGACATCGACACGATGGACGGCGGCATGGACTGGGTACGCTCGGTGCTCGAGTCGAACCTGCCGGTCATGGAAGACGAAGACGCGCTGATGGAGCGCGGCGGCGTGTTCGCGCTGATGGGCCCGACCGGCGTCGGCAAGACGACGACCACGGCCAAGCTCGCCGCGCGCTGCGTGATGCGCTTCGGCGCGAGCAAGGTGGCGCTCCTCACGACCGACAGCTACCGGATCGGCGGTCATGAGCAGTTGCGCATCTTCGGCAAGATTCTCGGCGTGTCGGTGCATGCGGTGAAGGACAGCGCCGATCTGCAACTCGCGCTTTCCGAGCTGCGCAACAAACACATCGTGCTGATCGACACGATCGGCATGAGCCAGCGCGACCGCCTCGTATCCGATCAGATCGCAATGCTGTGCCGCGCCGGCCAGCCGGTGCAACGCCTCCTGCTGCTCAACGCGACGAACCACGGCGACACGTTGAACGAAGTCGTGCAGGCCTATCAACGCGCGCCGGACCAGCAGCCGCTCGCCGGCTGCATCCTCACCAAGCTCGACGAAGCGACGAACCTGGGCGGCGTGCTCGATACGGTGATCCGCTACAAGCTGCCCGTGCACTACGTGTCGACCGGCCAGAAGGTGCCGGAGAACCTGTACGTCGCGACGAAGAAATTCCTGATTAAAAGCACGTTCTGCATTCCGCGCGACCACTCGCCGTTCGTGCCGCAGGACGACGACATCCCCGCCTTGTTGTCCGCGCTGTCCGCACGTTCGACGGCCGAGCTGCACGAGGTTCGCTTTGGATAAGCTCGTTTCGGATCAGGCGGAAGGATTGCGGCGGCTGCTCGCGCGCGGCGGCGCGCGCGTGATCGCGGTGACGGGGGCGTCGGCGGGCGTGGGCAGCACGACGGTGGTCGTCAATCTCGCCGCGGCGCTCGCGCAGCAGGGCAAGGACGTGCTCGTGATCGACGAATGCGTGGGCGAGAAATCGGTGAGCGCGATGCTCGGCGGTCTGCGCGGCGCGGGCAATTTTTCGGCGGTGATGCGCGGCGAGATGCCGGTCGATTTCGCCGCCGCGCGCCATGCGCTCGGCTTTTCGGTGCTGGCTGCGTCGCGCAACAACCGCGAGGGTCATACGGAGGCCGAATTCAGCGTGCTGCTCGGCGGGTCCGCCGACATCGTGCTGATCGATGCGCAACTCGACGCGCAAGGGCACCTGTCGCCGTTCGCGACGCAGGCGCACGACGTGATGATCGTCACGCGCGTGTCGGCCCAGGCGATCACCGACGCGTATGTGCGCATGAAGCGTCTGCATTACGCGCACGCGATCGCGCAGTTCCGCGTGCTCGCGAATCACGTGCAAAGCGCGCGCGACGCGCATGTCGCATTCGCGAATTTCGCCGGCGTGGCCGGGCGCTATCTGGCGGTGACGCTCGAAGCCGCCGGCTGCATTGCCGCCGACACGCGCATGGCGCGGGCGCTGGAGTTGTCGCGCTGTGTGGTCGATGCGTTTCCGTCGACACCTGCGGCGCGCGATTTCCGCCAGCTCGCCGCCGAATTGCAATACTGGCCGATGCGGCCAGCGATGTCGTCGCAAACGCCCTCGCGGGCGCCTGCGGCAGTTACAGCGGCGCACCACGCCGACCAACCGTCCGCGCAGCACGCTTAAGAGACTTGCACGAGGACAAGGGGAGCACGATGTACAACGCTCAGGGAAAGATCTCCCAGGCCGAAGTTCTGACGAAGTACGCACCGCTCGTGCGTCGACTCGGCTTGCAGCTTGTTGCGAAGATGCCGGCGAGCGTCGATCTCGACGATCTGATCCAGGCCGGCATGATCGGTTTGCTGGATGCCGCCGGTCGCTACAAGGAAGACCAGGGCGCGCAGTTCGAGACCTATGCCAGCCAGCGGATTCGTGGCGCGATGCTCGACGAGTTGCGCAGCAACGACTGGCTGCCGCGCAGCTTGCGGCGCACGTCGCGCGAAGTGGAAACGGCGGTGCACAAGGTGGAGCAGAACCTCGGCCGCTCGGCGAGCGAAACCGAGATTGCCGAGCATATGCAGATGCCGCTCGACGAATACCAGTCGATGCTGCAGGACCTGCACGGCAGTCAGCTCATCTATTACGAAGACTTCGACCGTTCCGCCGACGACGAACCGTTTCTGGATCGCCATTGCGTCGATCATTCGGACCCGCTGTCGGCGCTGCTCGACGACAGCCTGCGCTCGGCGCTCGTCGAAGCGATCGACCGTCTGCCGGAGCGCGAGAAGCTGCTGATGTCGCTCTACTACGAGCGCGGCTTGAACCTGCGCGAAATCGGCGCGGTGCTGGAAGTGAGCGAATCACGCGTGTGCCAGTTGCACGGCCAGGCCGTGGCGCGCTTGCGCGCGCGGCTGCGGGAAATGGCCTGGGCAAACGCCGAGGCGAGCTGAAGTCGGATCGGCAAGCGTCCGGCCACTTCTGAACCGGTGCGGCGCCCGGCATCGGGTGGCGCTGCGTGAGGTGCGCACCTGCCGCACACTGTTCTTCACGCGTCAGTCATTTATTTCATGTTCTCGGCGGCGAGCACCGGAAATGCCGCGCGCTTGCGCTTAGGCATCGATCTCCTGCACCAGCACTTCAGGCAGCGAGATGTTGATGCGGGCCGCTTTACTCAAAGCCCGCGAATCAACGCCTTCGAATTAACGTCTTCGAATCAAAGCCCGCAAATCACAGCCCCGAATGCGCCGGAATCCGTCCGTCCGGTCCATACAGATTGACCTTGCGCGGCACGTTGACCTGCAGCGCCGTCAGCGCGCGCTGGTTGTAATCCATCCGCACGCGGATCAGCTCGCCGTTGTTGGTGTTGACGCGCCGCGCGCGCTCGGCCGCTTTCTGCAGCAGCTTCCATTGCGTGGCGAGCTGCGCGTCGGTGCTGGCCGCGAGTTCCATGCCGGACCAGCCAGCCGGGAAACCGAGTTCGGCCAATTGCGTGTCGCGCGCGGCTTCGAGCTTTGCGAGCACGCCGATCAGTTCGGTTTTCTTCTCGACGATCGCAGGCAGCTGTTCCAGCGGGGACACCGCGGCCAGCGCCTTCGTTTCGAGCGTGAGGATCGAGGCGAACGCCTCGACGGTTGAATATTCTTCGATCAGGGTGGCAACCAGGGCGTCTTTCATGTCAACAACTCGCTACGCAAGCCGGCTCGCACAGGGCGCGCGAGCCGGATTTGTCGGACGTCGCCCGGCACGTCACCACACGGCGAGGTGCCGATCAGTTGCCGGTCGACGAGGTCTTGTTCTGCAACAGGTCGCGCGCCGTCTGCAGCACGCCGTCGGCGATCTTGCCGGAGTCGATCTGCAAGGTGCCGTCCTTGATGGCCTGTTTGATCGACTCGACGTGGGTCGTGTCGATGTCGGCCGAACCCGATGCCGCGAGGCTGCGCAGATGCTGCGACAGACCCGACAGGCTGACGCTCGCGTCGCCCGCTGCGCTGCCCGCGGCCGTGCTCGCACCCTGGGTGGCGCTCTGTGTCGCGCCGGCTGCCGATGCGGCGTCGCTCTGCTGCGAGCGGGACACGGCGTCTTTCAACGTCGGCAGATTCGATGAGATGGTGGAATCGACTTTCACGATTGGCTTCCTGAACGATTTGATCCTGATAACGGCAACCGCTGATCAAAACTTTAGCGCAATCGCCCGACTCCCGGCCCGGCTTTGCGAGGCCATCCGGGCCTTTCCACACCGCTTTCGCTCCGTCAACTGCCCCAGCCCCATACGCCGCACCGTCTCCGCGCGGCGTTGCCGCCACTTTTCCGGTAACCGGTCCGCACGCGAAGCGCATCGTGGCGAGCCCGCTCACATCTGGATCTCGACCGTTCCACCGTCCTTGACGATGCCGGAGATGATCTGCCCGTTCGCGGTCTTCACCCGCACCTGCTGGCCCGGCGCCGCGTTGTTCATCACGCTGCCTTCGGCCGAAATCGAGAAACCGTCGCCGGCGGCCACGACCCGCACGGTCTGGCCGATCGCGACCGCCGACGCGCTCTTCAGCATGTCGCGGCGCAACGGCATGCCGCTCGCGATCCGCACGAGCGACACCGAGCCGACCGCCTGAGACGGGTCGGTGACGATCGCCTGCGGCAGGCCGGTCAGGTCGCCGTCGCGCGCGACGAGGTCGGCGGCGGTGAGCACTTCGCCCGGCGCCATCACGCGTGCGGCGAGGTAGTAGGTCGCGTGCAGCGCGATGCGCGCTTGCAGATAGATGGTCCACGGCTTCTCGCCCGCGCAGCGCACGCCGACTGTCATGCGGCCCCACAGGCGCGCGCCCGAAGGCATGAACGGCTCGAGCGACGCGCAGGCGGCGAGGCCGCGCGGAAAGGCCGGTGCGACCGTGATGTCGATCTTGCCGGGCAGACCGACCGACTGTTGCTGCAGGAACGCGAGCGCGGCGGCGTGGATCGCTTCCGGATCCTGCTGGCCGGGCAGCGGCGCGGGTTGTGCGGGTTGCGCGAGTGTCGCCGTGGCCGCGGCCGCGGCTATCCGCGAATTTCTTTGTGCGAGCGCCGTAGCCGGTTGGCGTACTGGCGCGGCCCGCATTGGCGTCGGCGTTGACGTCGGCATCTGCGTCTGCGTTTTCGCGAGCGCCGCACCGCCCACCTGCACGGCGGCCGTCGCAATCGGTTTGCCGTTCGCGCCGAATTCGGGCGGCTCGCCGCGCGACGCGAGACTGACGAAACCGCCGCCTTGCGGCGTGTTGGCGGCGACGGGCTGCGCACTGCCATTGCCCGCAGCGCTCGATGTCGGCGCCACCCTCACCGGGATCGCCGCGCGCGCGGCCGGCTCGACGTTCACGCGCGCCACACCCGACGCTCCCGCATCGGCCGGCGCAGGAATCGTCACGACGCCGTTGGCGTCCGGTTTGAAGCTGGTGCGGATCATCGCCGGCGCGGCGGCGGCTTCGTGGGCGCCTGGAATGACGATCGCGCCACTCGCGCCCGCGGCGCGCGCGAACGGATCGCTCTCCTGAGTAGCGGGTGCACGCCCGAGTGACTGCGCGGTGGCGGCAGCGAGCGACGCCGCCGACGACGCGCGCTGCGCGGGTGTCTGCATCTGCTGCACGAGATCGTTGAGCGCCGCTGGATTCTTTTCGCCGGGCCCCGCGATCACGATCGGGCCGCCTGCATCCTGCGCGTGGGTCGTGCCCGGCAACAGCACGATGCCGCCCGCGACCCACAGCGCGACGTTCATGACGAGCCGCGCGCCAAGACGCGCGAGCGGACGCGAGCCAGCACGCAGCGGCAAGGCGGAAGTGGGCTGGTCCATCGCGAGTCTCCATCGAATGCATCGGTACGCCTTGCATTCTAGTGAGCGCCCCTCTCGCGCAAACGTTGAATAGAAGCCCCCTTACCCGGTTATTCGTCCGATTGCTGCTTGCGTTCGGCTCATAAGATGCACCTCATGCAAAAAGGCCTTTCCGGCCGCCGCGCTGTCCGCAAGTTCATTGCACGCGGGAAGGCGCTGGAAACGTTCTCGGGAGATTTCCATGCTGGACAAACTCGATGCCGAATTCGCGTTCGGCCGGCAGGCGATGGATGTGCGCGCGTACCGGCAGGAACTGCTGTCGTCGAATATCGCGAATGCCGACACGCCCGGCTACAAGGCGCGCGATGTCGACTTCGCGTCGTCGCTTGCCGGCGCGCTGAAGAAGACGGGCGGCAGCACCACGGGCCAGGGCGCATCGAACGGCTCGACGCTCGCGATGACGCAGCCGGCCGGCGTAACGAGCGGCATGTCGATGACGGCGACCCAGCCCGGCCACATGAGCGGCAAGACCACGCTCACGGCGGCGGGCGGCAGCCCCGACGACTACGGCAACCTGCAATACCGGATTCCGGCGCAGCCCGCGCTCGACGGCAACACCGTCGACATCGACACCGAGCGCGTGCAGTTCGCCGACAACACGCTGCATTTCGAATCGGGCATGACGGTGGTGTCGAACCAGATCAAGACGATGCTCTCGGCGATCACGTCGGGAAGCTGATGCAGGCGGCAGCAACGAACAGAACGCTACGGGACTTAACGTGAAGCCGGTGCGAACCGGCAGGAGAGGTCAGGAAACATGCCATCCCTGATGAATATTTTTGGTGTTGCGGGCTCCGCGATGTCGGCGCAGTCGCAGCGGCTCAACGTGACGGCGTCGAACCTCGCCAACGCGGACAGCACGACGGGCCCCGACGGCCAGCCGTACAAGGCCAAGCAGGTCGTGTTCGCGGTGAACCCGTTGGGCGGCGCCCGCTCGGGCTCCGGGCAGCAGGTCGGCGGCGTGCAGGTGACGGGTGTGATCGACGATCCGTCGCCGATGAAGACCGCCTACGAACCCGGCAATCCGGCCGCCGACGCCGACGGCTACGTGACGCTGCCCAATGTCGACCCGGTGCAGGAAATGGTCAACATGATCTCGGCTTCGCGTTCGTATCAGGCCAACGTCGAAACGCTGAACACCGCCAAAACCCTGATGCTGAAAACGCTCACGATCGGAACCTGAGGAGAGAGCCTTGACCACCAACACCACGATCGGCAGCAGCGGCACGACCGTTTCGCCAACGCTGCTCGACACGATGAACGGAGCAAGCAGCACGAGCTCGACCGGTTCGACGAGCAGCACCTCGGGCACCTCAGGCACTTCCGCCACCGACCTGCAGAACACGTTCCTGCAACTGCTCGTCGCGCAGTTGCAGAACCAGGACCCGACCAATCCGATGGACAGCTCGCAGATGACCTCGCAGCTCGCGCAGATCAGCACGGTGCAGGGCATCAGCCAGCTCAACACGTCGCTTTCCTCGCTGTCGACGCAGCTCTCGGCGGGCCAGCAATCGCAGGCCGCGCTGCTGATCGGCTCGACCGTGCTCGCGCCGGGCAACTCGATCTCGGTGGCGAGCGGCAAGGCCAGCGCGTTCGGTGTCACGCTCGCCAACGACGTGAGCGATCTGCAGGTGGTCGTGAAGAACTCGGCCGGCACGATCGTCAACACGATCGATCTCGGCAAGCAGTCGGCTGGCACGATCCCGGTCGGCTGGACGCCGACCGACTCGGCGGGCAACACGCTTGCCGACGGCACCTACACGATCACCGCGGCTGGCACGATCAACGGACAGCAGGCCACGGCCACCACGCTGACCGGCGCGACCGTGCAAAGCGTCGTGATGCAGAGCAGCGGCACGGCGGGCCTCGTGCTGTCGAACGGTTCGACGGTCGGGCTGACCAGCGTCGCCGCGATCCTCTGATTCAGACCAATTCAGTTACGACTTTCCAGATACGGAGCACGTCATGGGTTATCAACAAGGTTTGAGCGGTCTGTCGGCGTCGTCGAGCGATCTCGACGTGATCGGCAACAACATCGCCAACGCCAACACGGTCGGCTTCAAGAGCGGTACCGCCGAATTCGCCGACATGTATGCCAATTCGATCGCGACCGCCGTGAACCAGCAGATCGGCATCGGCACGCAGCTCTCCGAAGTGCAGCAGCAGTTCTCGCAAGGCACGATCACCACGACCAACCAGGCGCTGAACGTGGCGATCAACGGCAACGGCTTCTTCCAGATGTCGAACAGCGGCACGCTGACCTATTCGCGCAACGGCGTGTTCCAGCTCGACAAGAACGGCTACATCACCAACGCGCAGGGGCTGCAGTTGATGGGCTACGGCGCGAATGCGGCGGGCGTCATCAACACCGCGCAGACCGTGCCGTTGCAGGTGCCGACCGCGAACATCGCGCCGTCGCCGACTACCTCGATCACGGCCGGCCTGAACCTGAACGCGCAGGACAACCTGATGCTCGGCACACCGATCGTGGCGGCCGGCACGGGCAATACCGGCTCGCTCAGCACGACCGGCGCGACGATCACCAACGCCGCCTCGGGCACCAACACCGACGACTACACGATCAACTTCACGGGCCCGGGCACCTACACGGTCACGGACAACACGCTCGGCACGACCTCGGATTCGCAAACCTTTACCGCGGGCACCGCGATCACGCTCGGCAACGGCCAGAGCATCACGTTCAGCGGCACGCCGGCGGACGGCGACAGCTACACCGTCAAGCCGAATCCGACCGCGTTCAACCAGGCGAGCTCGACGACCTACAACTACTCGACGAGCACGACGGCCTACGATTCGCTCGGCGGCTCGCAGACGGTCAACATGTATTTCGCCAAGACGGCAGCCGGCACGTGGAACGTGTACGCGGGCACCTCGACCGGCACGGCGACGCTGGTCGGCCAGGCGAACTTCAACTCGTCGGGCACGCTGATCGGCACGACCAACCCGGACGGCTCGGCGACCAAGACGCTCGGCGCATTCAACGTCTCGATTCCGACTTCCGACGGTTCCTCGACGCCGCAGAACATCGCGCTGAACCTCGGCGCCACGACGCAGTACGGCGGCAAGGACGGCGTGAACAGCCTCTCGACCGACGGCTACGCCGCGGGCCAACTGACCAGCTTCACGGTGGGCACCGACGGCACGCTGACCGGCAACTACTCGAACGGCCAGACGGCTGCGCTCGGCCAGGTCGTGCTCGCGAACTTCTCGAACCAGAACGGCCTCGTCGATCTCGGCAACAACCAGTATGGGCAGACGGCCGCCTCGGGCGTCGCGCAGATCTCGTCGCCGGGCTCGACCAACCACGGCGTGCTGCAAGGCGGCTCGGTCGAGAACTCGAACGTCGATCTGACGAGCGAGCTGGTGAACCTGATTACCGCGCAGCGCAACTATCAGGCGAACGCGCAGACGATCAAGACCCAGCAGACCGTCGACCAGACGCTGATCAACCTGTAAGGCGACCGGAACCCATCATGGATCGGCTGATCTACACCGCGATGTCGGGCAGCGCACAGGCGCTCGAACAGCAGGCGATCGTCGCGAACAACCTCGCGAACGCGTCGACCACGGGCTTTCGCGCGCAGCTCGAAACCTACCGTGCCGTGCCGATGTCGTTCGGCGACGGCAGTTCGATCAACGGCAACACCACGCGCACCTTCGTGCTGTCGTCGACGCCGGGCGCGGACTACACGCCGGGGCCGATCCAGCAGACGGGCAATCCGCTCGACGTGGCGATTCAGGGAGCGGGCTGGCTGTCGGTGCAGACCGCCGACGGCAACGAAGCCTACACGCGCGCCGGCAACCTGCACGTCGACGAAAACGGCCAGCTCGTGAACGCGACCAATCAGGTGGTGCTCGGCAACGGCGGGCCGGTGTCGGTGCCGCCGGGCGCGCAGATCACGATCGGCACGGACGGCACGGTGTCCGCGCTTACGCCGGGCGATCCGCCGACGGCCGTGGTGACGGTCGATCAACTGAAGCTCGTGAACCCGGACCCGCAGACGCTCACGCGCGGCGACGACGGCCTCTTTCGCACCGCCGACGGCAATCCCGCCGACGCCGATCCGGCCGTCACGCTCGCGCCCGCGTCGCTCGAGGGCAGCAACGTGAATCCGGTCTCCGCGATGGTCTCGATGATTACCAACGCGCGCCAGTTCCAGATGCAGACGCAGATGCTGGAAAACGCCGACAAGAACGATCAGTCCGCCAACCAGCTACTCAGCTTCAGTTAAGCGGTTGCCCGGACACGGCAACAACAAGGGAGAAGAATTGTGAATCGCTCGCTCTACATCGCCGCTACCGGCATGAATGCGCAACAGGCGCAGATGGACGTGATCTCGAACAACCTCGCGAACGTCAGCACCAACGGCTTCAAGGGCTCGCGCGCGGTGTTCGAGGACCTGCTGTACCAGACCATCCGCCAGCCCGGCGCGAACTCGACGCAGCAAACCGAACTGCCCTCCGGCATCCAGCTCGGCACAGGGGTGCAGCAGGTCGCGACCGAGCGTCTGTACACCCAGGGCAACCTGCAGCAGACCGGCAACTCGAAGGACGTCGCGATCAACGGCGCGGGCTTCTTCCAGGTGCAGATGCCCGACGGCACGACCGCCTATACGCGCGACGGCTCGTTCCAGACCAACGCGCAGGGCCAGCTCGTCACGTCGAGCGGCTACCAGGTGATTCCGGCGATCACGATTCCGACCAACGCGACCTCGATCACCATCGGCAGCGACGGCGTGGTGTCGATCACCGTGGCCGGCTCGACCAACAGCCAGCAGCTCGGCTCGATGCAGATCGCGACCTTCATCAACCCGGCCGGCCTCGACGCGAAGGGCGAGAACCTGTTCGCGGAGACCTCGTCGTCGGGTGCGCCGAACGTCTCGCAGCCGGGGCTGAACGGTGCGGGCTCGCTCAATCAGGGCTACGTCGAAGCGTCGAACGTGAACGTCGTGCAGGAACTGGTGAACATGATCCAGACCCAGCGCGCGTACGAAATCAACAGCAAGGCCGTGACAACTTCCGACCAGATGCTGCAGACCCTCAGCCAGATGCAGGTTTGAGGAGCAGGGATTCAACGAAGGTGATCACGATGTCGGACTTCACTCGCACCCCGGTTCATTCGCGCACGGCTGCGGCGCTCGTGCAGCTCACGCTGCTCGCGACGCTCGCCGGCTGCGGGCTCGTGCCCAAACAGCCGATCACGCAGCAGCCGATGAGCGCGCTGCCGCCGGTTCCGCCCCAGGCACAGGCGCCGGGCTCGATCTACAACCCGGGTTTCGCGGGCCGGCCGCTGTTCGAAGACCAGCGGCCGCGCAACGTGGGCGACATCATCACGATCGTGATCGCCGAAAACATCAACGCGACCAAGTCCTCGGGCGCGAATGCGAACCGCAACGGCAGCACGAACTTCGCCGTGCCGACCGCGGGTTTTCTCGGCGGCCTGTTCGGCAAGACCAATCTGAGCGCGAACGGCGCGAACGTGTTCTCCGGCACGGGCGGCGCGAACGCGTCGAATACGTTCAACGGCACCATCACCGTCACGGTGACGGGCGTGCAGGCGAACGGCAACCTGATCGTGAGCGGCCAGAAGCAGATGCTCATCAACCAGGGCAACGAGTTCGTGCGTTTTTCCGGCGTCGTGAATCCGAACACGATTTCGAGCCTCAACGCTGTCTATTCCACCCAGGTGGCCGACGCGAAAATCGAGTACTCCGCGAAGGGGTATATCGACGAAGCGCAGAACATGGGCTGGCTGCAGCGGTTCTTCCTCAACGTGGCGCCGTGGTGATCATGCGTACCATCTTCACTGTCCGCGCCAGGTTCATGCGCCGCCCTTCGTGCCCTGCGCTTCTCTTGCGCCCGTTGCGCTTCTTGAGCCCCTTGCGCTTCTTCAGCCCCTTGAGCCTCGCGCGCGCCGGCCGCGCGCTCGCTTTCTTCGCGCTTGCCTGCGCGGCGCTGCCCGCCGTCACGCCCGCACATGCCGAACGGCTCAAGGATCTCGCGCAGATCCAGGGCGTGCGTGACAACCCGCTGATCGGCTACGGCCTCGTGGTCGGACTCGACGGCACCGGCGACCAGACCACGCAGACGCCCTTCACGACGCAGACGCTCGCCAACATGCTGGCGAACCTCGGCATCTCGATCAACAACCAGGCGGCGGGTTCGACCAACTCGCAGTCGTCGCTGTCGAACATTCAGTTGAAGAACGTCGCCGCGGTGATGGTGACCGCGGTGCTGCCGCCATTCGCGCGCCCCGGCGAAGCGATCGACGTGACCGTGTCGTCGCTCGGCAACGCGAAGAGCCTGCGCGGCGGCACGCTGCTGCTCACGCCGCTCAAGGGCGCCGACGGCCAGGTGTACGCGCTCGGCCAGGGCAACCTGGCGGTCGGCGGCGCGGGCGCGAGCGCCAACGGCAGCAAGGTGCAGGTCAACCAGCTCGCCGCGGGCCGCATCGCGGCTGGCGCGATCGTCGAGCGTGCGGTGCCGACCGCGGTGTCGCAGTCGGGCATGATGCAGCTCGACCTCAACGACATGGACTACGACACCACGCAGCGCGTCGTCGCGGCCATCGACAACGCATTCGGCAGCGGCACCGCGATCGCGCTCGACGGCCGCACGATCCAGTTGCGCGCGCCGAACGATCCGCAGCAGCAGGTCTCGTTCATGGCGCAACTGCAGAACCTCGAGGTGCGGCCGGCCCCGGCGGCCGCGAAGGTGATTCTCAACGCGCGCACGGGCTCGATCGTGATGAACCAGATGGTCACGCTGCAGAACTGCGCGGTCGCGCACGGCAATCTGTCGGTGGTGATCAATACGCAGCCGGTCGTGAGTCAGCCCGGCGCATTCTCGAACGGCCGCACCGTGGTCGCCCAGCAATCGCAGATCCAGATGAAGCAGGACAACGGCTCGCTGAAAATGGTGAACGCCGGCGCGAACCTTGCCGAGGTCGTGAAGGCGCTCAACGCGCTCGGCGCGACGCCCGCGGATCTGATGTCGATCCTCCAGGCCATGAAGGCGGCGGGTGCGTTGCGCGCCGACCTGGAAATCATCTAAGGAAGACGCCTGATGAATTCGGATACGTCCAATACCTTCAATTCCGCGAACGACCTGACGAGCCGGTTCGCGCTCGACGTGCAGGGTTTCAGCGCACTGAGCGCGCAGGCGAAGGCCTCGCCGCAAGCCGGCATGAAGATGGCCGCGCAGCAGTTCGACGCCGTCTTCACGCAGATGATGTTGAAGAGCATGCGCGATGCGACGCCGCAGGACGGTCCGTTCGATTCGCACGACAGCGCGACCTTCACCTCGATGATGGATCAGCAGCTCTCGCAGCAACTGTCGAAGAAGGGCATCGGCGTCGCCGACGCGATGCTCAAGCAGTTGATGCGCAACCAGGGCATGCAGGTGGGCGGCGGCGCAAATGGTGCAAAGGGCGCGGACAGCCTTGCCGGCATGGCGAACGCATTCGGCGGCGGCAGCGGTGGCGACGAAGGCCAGAGCGCCGCGCTCAACGCGCTCGCGCGCGCCTACGGCAATGCCCAGTCGAACGGCCGGCTCGCGCTCGGCCGGGGCTACTCGGCCAATAGCGCGCTGACGCCGCCGTTGCACGGCGACGGCAGCTCGCCGAAGGTCGACGCGTTCGTCGACAAGCTCGCCGTCCCGGCGCAGGCCGCGAGCGCCGCGACCGGCATTCCGGCGCGCTTCATCATCGGCCAGGCCGCGCTCGAATCGGGCTGGGGCAAGAGCGAGATCAGAAAGGCCGACGGCTCGACGAGCCACAACGTGTTCGGCATCAAGGCGACGCCGGACTGGAACGGCAAGACCGTGTCGACCGTCACGACGGAATACGTGAACGGCAAGCCGCAACGCTGCGTCGAAAAATTCCGTGCGTACGACTCGTACGAGGAAGCGATGGCCGACTACGCAAGCCTGCTGAAGAACAACCCGCGTTACGCGCAGGTGATCAATTCGTCGCGCGACGTGAACGGTTTTGCGCACGGCATGCAGCGCGCCGGTTATGCGACCGACCCGCACTACGCGAAAAAGCTGCTGTCGATCATGCAGAAAATGGGCTGATCGAACATGCACGCGACGGGGCCGGGTGCGTGACAGGAGTAAAAGCGCGGACGTCACAACGCGGACCTCAAGGCGGCAACAAGAAACCGGATCGAGACAATGCAGGGAAAGAGGCGGATTGCGTTTTAACGTTTGCGGCAAATTTACGGCAAATATTTAATAAAAGTCCCTAAATTTTGGCTGGATACTGCCGCTAATGAGTTAGACCCGATACCGGAAAATTGCTGTCATTCCGGTCGAACGCGTGTGCCGCGGCTTCGCCGAAGACCGTCAGGCCGAGGCAGATTCGTTGGCACGCGCCCGCAAGAACATGCATACCGGCAAGCTCATGGATATGAACCAGTCGAACGGCCAGACCGACACACCCGGCCAGTCGCACGTCCCGCAAAACGAAAGCGTTCCCGATTTCGGCCGCCGCAATCCGCTCGAGATCGGCGTGCAGTTGCGCAATCTCGTCAATCGCGGCGATTTCCTCACCGTCGAATTTGCTGGCGGCCAGCTCGTCACGCGCCTGCTCGACGTCGACGTGCGCGAGCGCACCTTCACTTTCGATTGGGGCGCGCTCCCCGAGCAGAACCAGGGGCTGCTCGGCGCGCCGCGTTGCCAGTTCCACGCCGCGCCGGACGGCGTGCGCGTCGAGTTCGCCACCGCGACGCCGCGCGAGACGCGCTTCGAGGGACTGCCGGCGTTCGAGGCCGGTTTCCCCGAGGTGCTGTTTTACGTGCAGCGCCGCGAATACTTTCGCGTCAACGCGCCGATTCTCGATCCGTACGTCTGCTCCGGGCGCTTTCCCGGCGGTGACACGTTCCGCTTCGAGGTGCACGACCTGTCGCTGGGCGGCCTCGGCATGCGCACGACCGACGAACGCGTCGCCGAACTGCCGATGGGCACGCGCCTGATCGACTGCGAGTTGTCGCTCGGCGGGCTCGGGCGTCTGTCGCTCGATCTGCAGCTCGTGTCGCATCGCTCGTTCGCGCTGCCGAACGGCACGCAGCGCTATCAGCTCGGCTTCCGTTTCCTGACGCTGCCGGGCAGCACCGAAAACACGCTGCAGCGGCTCATCACGCAGCTCGAAATGAAGCGCCGCTCGCTGGTGCGCTAGGCAAACGCAAACACCGCGGCCGTGCGCACCGCACGGACCGCGTTTGCTTGACCCGGTGCGCAAAGGTTGCAACAACGCCGGCCAAAGGGCAGATGAAGCGCCGGATGAAGCGGAACGGCCCTCAATTTTTCGCGCGGCGGGCCGTTAAAGAGGATGTTCCAGCAACGCGGCGGTATGTCTGCGGTGCCGCTCTTCAGGAAGACGCATGTCCAGCAATCTCTTATCCATCGGCCTCAGCGGGCTCAATGCCGCCCAGTGGGGTTTGACGACGACCGGCCAGAACATCAGCAACGCGTCGACGCCCGGCTATTCGATCGAAACGCCGGTCTATTCGGAGACCGGCGGCACCTACACCGGTTCCGGCTATCTGCCGATGGGCGTGTCCACGGACACCGTGCAGCGCCAGTACAGCCAGTATCTGGCGACCCAGCTGAACAACGCGCAGTCGACGAGCAGCGCGCTCACGGCGTACAACTCGATGATCACGCAGCTCAACAACCTGGTCGGCAGCCCGACCTCGGGTATCGCGAGCGCTATCACCGGCTATTTCACGGGTCTGCAGAACGTGGCCAACAACGCGTCGAGCACCTCGACGCGGCAAACCGCGATCAGCGACGCGCAGACGCTCGCGAACCAGATCAATGCGGCGGGCGCGCAATACGACCAGTTGCGCTCGAGCGTCAACACGCAACTGAGCAACGCGGTCACGCAGATCAACACCTACACCGCGCAGATCGCCACGCTGAACACGCAGATCACTCAGGCGAGCAGCCAGGGGCAGCCGCCGAACCAGTTGCTCGACCAGCGCGACCAGGCGGTGGCGAACCTGGCACAACTGATCGGTGTGTCGGTCGTGCAGAACAACGGCAGCTATAGCGTGTTCATGTCGAACGGCCAGCCGCTCGTGTCGGCCGGCAACAGCTTCAACCTCGGCACCGCGACTTCCGCGAGCGATCCGAGCGAGCTGTCGGTCCAGTATCTCGGGCAGGCCGGCGCGAAACCGGCGCCGACGCCGCAGACGCTCGCCGACACGAACGTGTCGGGCGGCACGCTCGGCGGCCTGCTGCAATTCCGCTCGCAGACGCTCGACCCGGCCGAAGCGCAGCTCGGCGCGATCGCCACGAGTTTCGCCGCGCAGGTGAACGCGCAGAACGAACTCGGCATCACACTGAACGGCACGGCGGGCGGCGCGCTCTTCACCGTCGGCTCGCCGACCGTGTACGCGAATGCGCAGAACACTGGCAACGCGACGCTCGGTGTGTCGTTCACCGATCCGACCCAGCCCACCACGAGCGACTACACGCTCTCGTACGACGGCAGCAACTACACGCTGACCGACAACCAGACCGGCAACGTGGTCGGCACGGCGGCGGACCTCACGAACCCGATCGGCGGCCTGCAGTTCTCGGCCACCGGCACGATGAAGGCGGGCGACGCGTTCTCGATCGAGCCCACGCGCGGCGCGCTGAACGGCTTCGCGCTGACCACTACGTCGCCGTCGGCGATCGCGGCCGCGGCGCCGGTGTTGGCCTCGGCTTCGTCGTCGAACACCGGCAGCGCGACGATCACGCCGGGCACGGTCACGGCCGGCTATAGCGCGCCGACCAGCGCGTCGACGATCACCTACACGGCGGGCACCGGCCTCACCGGCTTCCCGCTGGGCTCGGTGGTGACGGTCGCCGGCACGCCGCCCGCGCAGTACACGATCAGCTCGGCGACGACCGCCGTGCCGTATTCGCCGGGCTCGGGCGCGACGCTCACGATCACGAACCCGGGCAACTCGACCGCCGCGGGCAGCATGAACAACGTGACGGTGACGATCAGCGGCACGCCCTCGGACGGCGATTCCTTCACGATCGGACCGAACACCGGCGCGGCCAACGACGGCCGCAACGCGCAGCTACTGTCGAATCTGACGACCGCGCAGACGCTGGCGGGCGGCACGTCGACGCTGACGAGCGCATACGCGACCTACGTCAACAACATCGGCAACCAGGCCACGCAGGTCCAGACCTCCGCCACCGCGCAAAGCGCGCTCGTCACGCAGATCACGTCCGCGCAGCAGTCGGTGTCCGGCGTCAACATCAATGAGGAAGCGGCGAACCTGCTTCAGTATCAGCAGCTCTACCAGGCGAACAGCAAGGTCATCCAGACCGCGCAGACGCTGTTCCAGACATTGCTTGGCATCTTCTCGTAAGGCGTCGAATCATGCGTATTTCCAGCGCGCAGTACTTCAGCATGAACGTGGAAACAATGAGCAACCAGCAGGCTCAGTTGTCCCAGATCTATCAGCAAGTCTCGAGCGGCCAGAGCCTGACCACGCCCGCGGACAATCCGCTCGGCGCGGCCCAGGCCGTGCAGCTCAGCTCGACGGCGGCGGCGCTGTCGCAGTACACGACGAACCAGAGCGCCGCGCTCGCTTCGCTGCAGGCCGAGGACTCGACGCTCAGCGGGGTGCTCAGCACGCTGCAAAGCGTCAACACGCTCGGTATCAGGGCGAGCAACGGCTCGCTGAACGACGCCGACCGCACCGCCATCGCGGCGCAATTGACGAGCCTGCGCGACCAGTTGCTGACCTACGCCAATGCGACCGACAGCGCGGGCAATTCGCTGTTCTCGGGGTTTCAGAACACCGCCCAGGCATTCACGACCGATGCAAGCGGCGCGGTCGTTTATTCGGGCGACAACGGCACGCGCACCGTGCAGGTCACCGGCAGCAACCAGGTGGCAACGGGCGACAACGGCCGTGCGGTATTCATGAGCGTCGGCTCGACCAATGCGGAGCCGATAGCGGCCGGCAATTCGGCCAACACCGGCACGGGCGTGATCGGCGCGGTGACGGTGAACGATCCGACCCAGGTGGCGAATGCGGACTCGTACCAGATTTCGTTCAGCGGCAGCGGCTCGACGCTCGCCTACACGATCACCGACACCACCACTGGCGTGGCTGGTTCGCCGCAGGCCTACACCGAGGGCTCGAACATCACGCTGGGCGGCCAGACCGTTGCGATCACGGGCACGCCGGCCGATGGCGACAACTTCACGGTCAAGCCGGCCAATCAGGCGGGCACCGATGTGTTCGCCAACCTGAACGCGATGATTTCCGCGCTTCAGCAGCCGGTGACGGGCAACACGGCGGCCATCGCGAATCTGCAGAACTCACTGAACACAGGGCTCTCCCAACTCGCCAACACGCTCGGCAACGTGACGGCGGTGCAGGCGTCGGTGGGCGGCCGCGAGCAGGAGGTGCAGGCGCTGCAAACCGTTACGCAGACCAACTCGCTGCAAACGCAAAGCAACCTGTCGGATCTGACCTCGACCGATATGGTGTCGGCGATCAGCAAATACACGTTGCAGCAGGCGGCGTTGCAGGCTTCGCAGCAGGCGTTTGTGCAGATTCAGAATATGTCGTTGTTTCAGTACATCAATAACTGATATCGGCTCGGGGCGGGTATGAAAGAAGGGGGATTCGGATTCTGCGGTTGACTTCGACTTGTGCGAGGCGGAAATCGCAGCAAGGGGCGATCGTTGATCCGAGGACGCAGAGCGGCCAGCTCCGGTCGTTCGATATTGTGACCGAACTCGTTGACAATCGACAGAATCAAAGATGCCGGGTTTCCGATGGCGGATTGCCCCAATCGTTTTGCAGGCCGTTCGCGTAGACAATCGGTGCACTCAACGCTTCGTCAACGTCAAGGTCATCGACGCACATGATGTTGATATTAATGTATGGGAATCCAGTCGCGTTTGGCATATCAATGCGATCAAATACGTGGACACCGCACCGCTTGCAGAACGGATGAAGTGCAACCGGATTTTTGCCCCGATACACCGTCAGTGCATTCTCATCGGAAAGAAGGCGGAACGCCTCTGGGCGAACCTTGACGAGCCAGAGCCGCGCTTTGCTACAGAAGGTGCAGTTGCATCTCGCTGTGCCCTGACTGAAATCGATCTGAGCTTCGAACCTCACTGATTGGCAATGGCAACCTCCTTGATATGTCCGCAGCATCGAGGGCTCCTATGGATTGAGATAGCCGCCAATTCTTTTCAGGAAATGCGGCCCTAACTTCATCACAGGCCGCATATGTGTTTAGTGCGCCCGCTATATGCGGGCGTTTTTTTAGGGAAGCGTTATGGAACCTCGTCGTGCCAACGGGGGACATGGTTTATGGAAAAGCATTAGATGCGTTCAGGCTTTCACGCACTGGTCGCTGTCCGGCATCGCGGATCAGGTGCAATACTACACGGGGACGGTGGACCGTAAAAGATTGCACCATGCGCCAGGTCTCGTCATCGAGCGTCGTCAACTACGCTGGAAGTATGTCCACGCGCTCGCCTAGGGCATCCATGAGATGGAGTTGCTACATGGCGATTTCACTACATGCGCAACACTCGTGGAACTTGAAAGGAAATACGGTTTTGATCTCGATGACATCATCGCGAGTCGAGAAATACACGCGATCAGGAGTCGGACATTCGCGGTTCCCTGAAGCTGATTGAATGGCTCAAGCTGTTCAGGAAACCGGACGACGATGACGAATGAAGCCTGCGCGTCGTCGTTCGGATTCGAGAGTGAAGAGCCCCGCCGATGCGGAGTCTTGGGTAAGTGCTACTGCCCCGTACAACATTTGTTAGGACAATCAGGCTCAAACGATATTTCAACACGCCGACCGTTTTCGACATCGTCTTTCGAGTAGACGCGTGAGCTTGTCTTTACCGTTCCGCGCAAGAAGCCAAATTGATCCAGTATCGCTTTACCCGCTATCAGACGAGCTTGAGCCAGTTGCGTTGGATTCTGTTCGCGTTCTTCAGCATGCCCACTTACCAGCGTTGTCTCCTCGGTCTTGTGATTCGCGTAAGTAATCTTTTGATCGGCCACCCATTTGGCAAGTCGCAAAACCTCATCAACCGGGATAACTGCACTATTTGGCGGAAAGTGGATATCGAAATTCTCGCCGGGCATACACGCGAAAACATGTCCCGATATCAGAACCGAAAGGATGACGTAGAGTTTACGCATTGTAGATGACGTATCCGGCGATGCTATCAGCGTTATCGATGGCCCGGTCTGGGTTTGTCGGCCCCCACGAAAGACACTTATCCATAAAGTATTTCCAATCCTTGGTTCCCATAGTGTCTTGAAAGTGACTTGCCTCATGAATCAGCGTGGAAATCATTGAATCCTTGTCCCAGGAGAAATCCCGCATTGAGCAAAAATCCACATGAATAGCGATCGTGTGTGTTTTGGTATCGGGCGCGCATACTTCCGCGACCACGCCGGATTTTACGGGGTTTGGTACGCATCCCAAGTACCGCGCTGTATCAGGCTCCCATCGCACGAAATTGTCGCCAGTTAGTCCTCGCAATACGCGAACAATAGATGTTAAACCACTCGTAAGCCGGCTTCTTGCTGACTCGTCGCAATAGCCAAACCATGTTCGAACCCGCTCCTGATCTGCTGCAGACCAGCGCGCCAAATCTTTTAAGCGAGTTTCAACGTAACCAATGGCACGATCCCGGCACTTCAGAACCATGTCGCGGAAATCTCTGTTTGACATATTCGGGCATATTTTGTCCGTGTTTATTGTGACGTGAACCATTGAGCCCGGATTCGTGTTTGTCACTGCACTGGCATGTACCTCAAACCATTCTTCATTTTCATTCGCTTTGAAGCCGTACTTATTGTTTCCATCGAAATCATTCATGCTCGCACTTTCCTCCTGCTCAATGTGCCATTTCAAGTATTAGCCGCTGGCTCCTATTCGATCTGATACGTACCGTTCGCCCGTCCGAGTCCGTGATGCCACTTGCTACTACGTCCACTCCAGTGCGGATGCGGTAGCGCACGCCCGATAGTGGCCTACCGGATGCGTCCCTCACCGTGAACTGTTCGTCGTGCCTCTTAGGGGTACGCTCGCGACAATTGCACGCCCACGCGTAGCCCAGAGCGTCGGCCATGTCGTGACCGTTCGAATATGAACGAAGCCTATCCATCGGAAAGAATCCGCCGGTTTCGACGTTCATGGCCATTGCGGACGGCATTGATGGGAAGGTGGAAAATATTGAATATGTGATCCGGCAAAGGTGACACTCCTCCTTGTCTCCGGTACCTTTCTGTTTCCACTGCTCCATTTGACCTCCTCTTATCTACCCGACGACACCCGACGAATTAATCATCCAGACGGGGC
Source organism: Paraburkholderia susongensis (assembly GCF_900177725.1). GTDB lineage: Bacteria > Pseudomonadota > Gammaproteobacteria > Burkholderiales > Burkholderiaceae > Paraburkholderia > Paraburkholderia susongensis. The sequence goes on from NZ_FXAT01000003.1 coordinate 672,575, forward strand.
ACCGTCAACAGCTTTAAATTGGGATAGAGCCGTTTTGACAAACATTAACGAAAAGCGTTGTCCAACGGCAGATGAGCCTGAACGAAGGTTTTGAGGCAAATCCCGGACGCGTTTCCAGCAGCAGATGAGCCTGAAGCCCACAGGGTTCGTGTTGACGATCCGCACTCTGGAGCAGGTGCGCGCCGTTCTTGACGGCACAGAGAAGCTCGAATTCGCCCCGGCAACGGACACGCAGGCCCGTTACGCATGGGTGGAATCTATCCTCAAGCGCCTGCGTGAGCGACTCAAGCAACTTCCCAACGAAAAACGGCCCGGGCGCACCAGCGCTCGAGCCGTCAAATCAAGACCATTTCGTTACACCGTTCGAGCCCTCAAAAGAGACCTTAACTGAACGGCATTACGCTAGTGGCGGTTTTTTTCATGTCTACGAAGCGCATCCGCACTTCACCTCAACCCCGCCGCAACACGCCCCATTTCATCAATCCCGCCATCAAACAACCGCACAAAAAACGGAATCATATTCGGCAGCATCAGTTGCACGAGCAGCAGGCCGACCAGCATCGTGAGCGGAAAGCCGATCTGGAACACGCCGATCTGCGGCGCCGCGCGATTGAGGATGCCGAGCGCAAGGTTCGAGATCAGCAGCGCGACTACGACCGGCAGCGACAGCAGCAGCCCTGCCGAGAAGATCGAACCGCCCCAGTTCGCGAGCGTCTGCCAGCCATGCGGCGCGATCAGGTTCGCCGACACCGGCACCGACTGGAACGTCGTCACGAGCGCGGCGAGCATTTGCAGATGACCGTCGACGGCGAGAAACACGAGCGTCGCGATCGTCGTCATGTAGCGCGAGATCACGACGCCCGAGCCGGTGGCCTGCGAATCGAAGAAGGTCGCGAAGCCCAAGCCCATACCGAGGCCGATGAAGTAGCCGGTCGCGTCGATCGCCTGAAAGACGATCTGCATCGTCACGCCGAGCGCGACGCCGATCAGGAACTGGTTGACGAGAATCCATACGCCGGCCGCGGAGAACACCGTCACCTGCGGCAGCGCGCCGATGGTCGGCGCGACGATGATCGTCGTGAATGCGGCAAGACCGATCTTCACGCGCACGGGCATCGACGCGTTGCTGAACACCGGCGCGGTGGCGACGAGCGCGGCGATGCGCGCGAACGGCCACAGGAACGCGGTGAGCCAGACGTTCAGTTGTGCGTAAGTAACCGTGAACATGGTGGCTGGTGGAGAAGGGGGAGCGTCGCGTTTGCGGCAAGGTGCTCAGTTGACGAGCGACGGAATGCTGCTGAGCGTGTGACGCAGATAGTCGAGCATCGTCGTCAGCATCCACGGCCCGGCGATCACCATCGTGACCACGATCGCGAGCAGCTTCGGAATGAACGAGAGCGTGGTTTCGTTGATCTGCGTGGCCGCCTGAAACAGACTCACGAGCAGACCGACGACGAGCGCGACGAGCAAAAGCGGCGCCGAGAGCAAGAGGCCAACGTACATGGCCTCGTGGGCCAGCGTCATGACTGCTTCGGGTGTCATCGTGAGAAGGCCGGAAACGTTGAGGGTTGAACGGGAGACGCCGGACGCGGCATCAGACGAAACTCTGCGCGAGCGAGCCGAGCAGCAACTGCCAGCCGTCGACGAGCACGAACAGCATCAGCTTGAACGGCAGCGAAATCGTCGCCGGCGACACCATCATCATCCCCATCGACATCAGCACGCTCGCGACCACCATGTCGATGATGAGAAACGGAATGAAGATCGTGAAGCCGATCGTGAAGCCCGTCTTCAGCTCGCTCGTCACGAACGCGGGCACGAGCAGCGACAGCGGCACGTCTTCGGGGCCCTGCATCGGCGCCGCGTGCGAGATGCGCGCGAAGAGCGCGAGATCGCTCTCGCGGGTCTGGCGCAGCATGAACGTCTTGAACGGCGCGACGCCGCGCGAGACCGCCTGATCCATCGGAATCGAGCCTTCGGAGAACGGCTTGTAGCCTTCGTTATAGGCCTTGTCGAGCACCGGCGACATCACGAACAGCGTGAGAAACAGCGCGAGCCCGACGAGCACCTGATTCGGCGGCGTGGTCGTCGTGCCGAGCGCCTGGCGCAGCAGCGACAGCACGATGACGATGCGCGTGAAGCTCGTCATCATCAGCAGCATCGCGGGCAGGAACGAGAGCATCGTGAGCAGCAGCATCGTCTGCACGCTCAGCGAATAGGTCGTGCCGCCGTTCGGGCCGGGGCTCGTCGTGAAGGCCGGCAGACCGGCGGTCTGCGCGAACGAGAGTGTCGGCAGCGCGAGCAGCAGGACCGGCAGCGCGAGCGGAAGCAATGCTGCGAGACGGTGCGGCAGCGTCGCGCGCGTCGAACCGGCTGCGTTGCCGCGCGTCACTTCCGCGCCGTGCGTCGTGTACGCCGTGTGCGCCTCGCATGCATCGCGTGTAGCGTGAGCCGCGCGCGATTTGCGTGCGTCGTCTGCCTCGCCTGTGCGATGCCCGGCACGTACGGCCTGAAAACCTGACTGCCTGAAACTGACCTGCATCACCGATCCCCGCCGCCGTGCGCGTTGAAACGTTTGCCCACTTCGCCTTTCAAAGCGTCGCGAAAGCGTTGACCAAAAGTGCCGGAAAGATTGCCCGCGCGCGGCGCGTTCGAACCGGCGAGTGCGTCGGCCGCGACGGAGCCGGCCGGCATCGTATGCAGCAGACGCACGTTGCCGGGCGCCGCGCCGAGCACGAGCCACGTATCGCCGATCTCGACGACCGCGACGCGTTCCTTGCCACCGAGCGAGGCGCCGCCGACCGTTTTCACGAGGCCGCCGCGCTGGCCCGGCTGCAGGCCGAAGCGCCGCGCGAGCCATGCGCAGCCGAACACGAGGCCGATCACGACCGCGAGCCCGACGAAGGTTTGCAGCACCGCGCCGACGCCGAGCGCGGGCACCGCGCTGCCCGCGCCGACGCCCGAGGCGATCTTCGCGGCGTTGTTGATCGCGTTGATGTCGGCGGCGCGCGCGGCGGCCGGCACGAAGAGTGCCGTGGCGCTCAGCGTGACGACCTTGAACACCGCCTGCAACAGAACATCGCGCGACGCTACCCGTATGCCGCGACTGGCCACGCGTTTCATCGATTGAGCTTCCGGATGCGTTCGGACGGCGTGATGATGTCGGTCAGCCGGATGCCGAACTTGTCGTTGACGACGACCACTTCACCCTGCGCGATCAGGCAGCCGTTGACGAGCACGTCCATCGGCTCGCCGGCGAGACCGTCGAGCTCCACGACCGAACCCTGCGCGAGTTGCAGCAGGTTGCGGATCGCGATTTTCGTGCGGCCAAGCTCGACCGTCATCTGGACCGGGATGTCCAGAATCATGTCGATGTCGTTGCGCGTCGAGGCCGGCTCGACCTTCGAGAGCGGCTGGAACACGCCGGCCGCGCTCGGGTTCACCTCGGCGTTGCCGTTCTGCTCGGCGAGCGCGCTCGCCCAGTCGGCCATCGCGTCGTCCTCGGCGGCGAGCGCGCCGGCGGCCACTTGCTCGCCTGCCGCCAGTTCGGCCTCAGGTTTTGCGTTCAGGTCACTCATATCCACCTTCCTTCATCGTGTCGGCTGCGCTGATCATCTTCTGGACCCGCAACGCGTATTGACCATTGAAAATTCCGTAGCCGCATTCCATCACCGGCACGCCATCGACTTTCGCCGTGATGTGCTCGGGAATGTTGATCGGCAGAACATCGCCCTTGCGCATGTTCAGAATCTGCTCGAACGTGACCGGCACCTGCGCGAGATCGGCGCTCAATTGCACTTCGGCCGCCTGCACCTGCTGCGACAGCACGCGCACCCAGCGGCGGTCGACGTCCATCGCCTCGCCCTGGATCGGCGACGAGAGCACGTCGCGAATCGGCTCGATCATCGAATACGGCATGCAGATGTGCAGCGTGCCGCCTGTCGAGCCGAACTCGATCGAGAACTGCGTGACGATCACGATTTCGTTCGGCGTCGCGACGTTGGCGAACTGCGTGTGCATTTCCGAGCGCATGTATTCGAATTGCAGCGGGCGCACGCTTTTCCACGATGCCGCGTAATGCTCGAACGTCAGATTGAGCAGCTTCATGATGATGCGCTGCTCGGTCTGCGTGAAATCGCGCCCTTCGACGCGCGTATGGAAGCGGCCGTCGCCGCCGAACAGGTTGTCGACCACGAAGAACACGAGGTTCGGGTCGAACACGAACAGCGACGTGCCGCGCAGCGGCTTCACGTGAACCAGGTTCAGGTTGGTCGGAATCGGCAGGTTGCGCGTGAATTCGCTGTACTTCTGCACCTTCACCGGGCCGACCGAGATTTCCGCCGAGCGCCGCATGAAGTTGAAAATGCCGACGCGCAACAGACGCGCGAAACGGTCGTTGATGATTTCGAGGCCCGGCATCCGGCCCCGAACGATGCGCTCCTGCGTCGCGATGTTGTACGGGCGAACGCCCGTGCGGTCGGTCTGCTCGGCTTCCGTGTCGACTTCGCCGGTGACGCCCTTCAGGAGTGCATCGACCTCCTCCTGGGACATGAACTCTTCGTGGCCCATTGCTTATTCCTCGTGCGTCCCTTGGCGGTTGATGGTGGCAGTGCTAGACAACGTCACTGCACGACGAATTCGGTGAACAGCACGTCCTGCACGCGGATCGGTGCGACGCCCTTGTCGGTCGGCTCGGTGATGAGCGTCTTCAGTTCCGTGGCGAGCGCGCGCTTGCCTTCGAGCGGCGCGAGGTCTTCCGGATGCTTGTTCGACAGCGCGAGCAGGATGCGGCTGCGCACTTCCGGCATGTGCTCGGTGAGCGCCTGCTGGGTGGCGGTGTCGCCGAGCTTGAGCGTCAAGCCGATGCGCAGGAAATGCTGCTGGCCGTCGTCCGATTGCAGGTTGACCGTCATCGATTCGAGCGGAAAGAAGAGCGGCACCGCGGGCGGCGTCGGTGCCGCAGCGGCCGACGCGGCGGCGGGCGCGCGCTTTGCCATGAAGAACCACACGCCCGCGCCGGCAGCGCCTGCGGCGATGAGCGCAATGACGACGATCAGGATGATGCGCTTCATGGGGCCTGGCGAGGCGGGCGCGGCTTGTTGCGGGGCGGTGGTGGTTGCCATGGGGTTTGCTTTTGCTTTGCTAGCCTTGAGGAAGGGGTAGGGTGATTGTTGTTGATTTGGCTGCGGCGCGATGGGTCGAAAAGAAGGGGGATTGCGGGCTATCTCTGGTTTTTAAGGTTTTTTTGCCCCTGCGGGGCGGGCGCTTGCTTTCTTTGTTCGTGCGGTGTTGGCCTTTCCTTGCTTTCTTATTGGTCTATTGGCGTTGCCCCTGTGCGGGGCGGCACCTACTTTCTTTGCGGCTGCAAAGAAAGTAGGCAAAGAAAGCAGCTTCACACCGCTAATTCTTAAGCGGGTCCCCTGGCTTGGAGGGGGTAGTGGTGCATCTGGAATCTGTCTCCTCGCACATTTGCCGTAAGTGACAAGGCAGTCATTCTTCCGGCGGCGCTGCGCGCCCCGAACCCCTGTTCAGAAACCGTCGGTTTTTTTCGGCACCTCGCCGAGGCGAAGCCGATGGCCCCCACAGAGCAAGGCTCGCCTCACTGCTTTCCCCCGCAGACCCGTCCGCGACGCACGTAGTGCGGAGTGGGAGCGGATGATGGCTTTGTCACCAGCGCGCAATGTGCGGGGGCACAGATTCCAGATGCACCACTACCCCCTCCAAGCCAGGGGACCCGCTTAAGAATTAGCGGTGTGAAGCTGCTTTCTTTGCCTACTTTCTTTGCAGCCGCAAAGAAAGTAGGTGCCGCCCCGCACAGGGGCAACGCTAATAGACCAATAAGAAAGCAAGGAAAGGCCAACACCAAAAAAACAAGGACAAAAACCTCACCCCACCCCGTGGGCGGGCTCATCCTCACCCCCACTCTCCATCCGATGCAACCACGCGAGCAATTCCGCTATCGCCTGATAAAGCTGCGGCGGAATCCGCGCATCGAGATCCACCTGCATCAGCAGCGAAACCATCTCGGGCGCTTCGTGGACGTAGAGACCCGCTTCCCTCGCCCGCAGCACGATCATCTCGGCGAGCAGTCCATAGCCTTTCGCGACCACACGCGGTGCGGGCTCGCCGCTCTGTGCGTCGTAGACCAGCGCAGCCGCACTGCGGCGATGAGTGCGGCTCATGAAAGATCCCAGTCGAAGTCGTCGCGCGCGGCAGCCGGCGTGTTGCGCGCCGTGGCCGGGCCATGAACCACAGGATGGGCCACGGGATGAGCCGCGGAGTCCGCCACAGAACGAGCGGCAACGTTGACCGGGTCAGCCACCATCACTGCACCCGACGATGCCGCCGAAGCCTTTGCCGCCGTGGCCGAACGCGCATACACCGATGCCACCTGCGCACCCGTCGCTCCCGCGGCGCTCGCCACCGTACCCGGCGCGCCGCCGCCAATCTCGCGGATCGTCAAGCTCTGCAACTCGATGCCGGCCGCCGCGAGCCGCTCCCGGAAGCTGTCGCCCTGCATCGCGAGCCGCGCCGCGCCGTGCGGGCTCGCCTGCACGCGCGCGGTGAGCCGCATGCCGGTCAGCGTCAATTCGGCGTCGACGGTGCCGAGCGTCGGCAGCGACAGCGTCAGACGCGTGCGCCACGGTTGGTCATCTTCACTCGCCAGCCCGCCGCCGCTGCGGTCCCATTCGTCGCCGTCCTGTTCGATGGTCCAGTCGAGCCGCGCGCCGGGCCAGGCCTCGCCGGTCCAGCGAAACTGGCCGGTCGCGAGCAGATCGAGTTGCTGGCGCACGAGCGGCACCGTCGCGGGATGGACCGCCGCCGCCATCGATTGCGCGTTCTGCGCCGCGCCGGCATCCGCTTGCGACGCTGCGCCGCGCAGCCCCGCATGCGCGGACTGGCCGTTCAGGTCGGACAGCGAACTGGCCAGCACCTCGCCCGCGGCAAGACGCGCGGCCTGCGCGGTCAGGATCGACGGCGCGACGTGCGCGGCGGAGCTGTCGGAGGTGGCATTGGGCGCGCCGTTTGACGCACCGCTAGACGCACCCGTTTGCGCGCCGCCTTGCATGCCACGCTGCACACCACCCGGCATGCCATCAGGCGTCGCACCGGGCGAGCCCGGTCTGGCGGAAGCACCCTGTGCAGCCGCCTCGCCATCGGCGCCAGTCCAGTCGCGCGGCAACTGCGCGGCCGCCACCAGCCGGTTCTGCGCTTCGCCTGCGAGTCCGGCCGGCGAACGCTGACCGAGGAGCCAGGCCGCGAGATGCGCTTCGTAAAAGAGGCCGCTCTCCCCGACCGTCCGTTCGAGCGCGGCCGCGAGCGCCGCGACCGGTATCTGGGCCGCCGCTACGCTGAGGCTCGCTGCAGGCCCGCTTGCGCTGGCGGCGGCATTGGGGTTGGCATTGGCAGCAGCACCGGCAGCGTCGGTCGCATCGGAGAGCGGCAAGCTCTGCGCGGCAACGTCGAGCGCCGGCGCGGCCGGCCAGAGCGGTGCCTGACCGAGCACCGCGAGCGTTGCAGCGCCGCCCGAACTCGCGATCGCATTGAGCGTCAGCGCGACCGCTGAAAGCGCGGTTTGCGCCGACGGCTGCGGCGCTGGCGCCGCACCGGGTGGGGCTGCGCCCGGCGCGGTATCGACGCTCGCCGCGCCGGTCTGCGAGGTGGCCGCGCTCCCCGGTGCGATGCCGAGCAAACTGTCGACCCGGCTCGAAAGCACCGAAGCGATGGCCGTGTCGATTCCGTTCATGCCGGTTCCTTGGTCGCATTGGCGGCAGCGCGCTCAATGCCCTGATCGTTCAATCGCGCGATGCGGGACGATGCATGCAGCCGCACCCGGAGCGCACAGGCTCGCAGCGCGCACCCGCCCGTACTCAGCGCGCTCCGTACAGCTCCTTGAGCAAGCGCGTCGGCCGGCCGGCGAACAGCGCCGACAGATTCGCCATGCGCGGATTCGCGAGGTCGCGGATCGCGGCGTCGTCGGCGAGAATCTGGCGGATCAGCGCGTACTTGCGCAGGCGTCCTGCCTCGTCGAGCTTGATGCCGAGGTCGGCTTCCCTGAGCGCTTCGACTCGGTGCCGGTACTCCTCCTGCAAGTGGGCCAGATCGCTCCACAGGGCCCGCCGCGCCGCCATCAGCATGCGGCAGGACAGCGCCGCGATCGCCTCGTATTGAGCAAAATATTCTGCGTTCGATGTCATCTCATGCTTTCCACGGCTGGCTGCGCGGTCATCCGCGCGACCTCCGGGGCAATCCCGATCCATGCTTCTTCGAGCGTCGCGAGCAAACCGTCGACTTCCACGAGCATCGTCTCGCTCTGTTTGATATTGGCTTCGAACAGCCGGCGCGTCATGTAGCTGTACAACGCGTTCAGCCGCCCTGCGATCTCGCCGCCCACCTCGAGGTTGAGCGACTGCTGCAGCCCGCTTTCGATGATCCTGATCGCCTTGCTGACCGCCTTCCCGCGCTCAGGCACATTGCCCTGCTGCAAATGCATGCGCGCTTGTGCGATGGCCTGTCTTGCGCCCTGGTACAACAACACGATGAGGCGATGCGGACTTGCGCCCATCACGGCTGTCTCGACACCGACGCGCGCATACGCGCTGGCTCCAGCGTGTCCCTGGGAAAACATCGGCGCTTCTCCTTGATACTGACTGCGATTGGGTCGTGGCATGGTCGGTGCGGCGCGTCGCCGCGCCCGCACTGGCCTGTACCCTTGTTATCGGATACACGGCGGCAAAGCTTTAGACCCATATAAGGAGTATCGAAGGCGCAACATCGCTCAGCCGGCGCTCGCGCCGGCACGGCATCGGTGTCTTCGCGCGGGGCCGCGCTGCCCCGCTCAGATCGACATCTGCGCGATGTCGTTGTAGGCGGCGACGAGCTTGTTGCGCACCTGCAGGCCGAACTGGAAGCCGACGTTGGCTTTCTGCATGTCGACCATCACGTCGTTGAGCGAGACGTTCGGCGAACCGAGCTCGAACGCTTGCGATTCGCTGATCGCGGTCTGCTGGTCGGTGCTGATCTTGTCGAGCGAGGCCTTCAGCGCCGTCGCGAAACTCGTGGGCGTCGCCGCGCCGGACTGTTCCGCCGCCGGGCTCGCGCCGCCGGCCGCCTGCGCCGCCATCGCCTGCATCTGTTGCAGCGCTGACGAAAGCGCATTCACGGGCATGGTCATGTTTTCTCCGTTAAAGGTTCGACCGGCTTGCCGGAAGGCGCACCGTTCTGAGTGAAAGCATAGCAACGCGGCTTTCGGGAAAGTCCCGAAACTAGGGGGGAAACCCGGCTCTATTCAAGCAATCGGGTTGAGCGGCGCTGCGGATAATTTCAAGGGTGAAAGTGTCTGTCCGTCCGCCCGTCGAGCCCCGGCGCAGCAGCGCGACAGAACGCAAAGGCATCCCGGAGATACCCGACGCATGGATTCGTCAGCCAACTCTTTGATTAACCCCGACGCCCGCATGGGGCTGGCCGGCGCGCAGCCCGCCGCCGGCCAGCCCGCCAACGGCCAGGCCGGTGGCGCAGACCTGGGCGGGCTCGGCGGCCTGGGTGGCATGGGCGGCAACTTCTCGCAGCGTCTGTCGGGGCTCGCACAGATGCGCGGCAACCCGCGCGCGCCGCTCGTGTTCGCGGTCGCGCTGCTGGTGGCGATCGTCGCGGGCCTGTTCCTGTGGTCGCGCGCGCCGGACTACAAGGTGCTCTACAGCAATCTGTCCGACCGCGACGGCGGCTCGATCATCGCCGCGCTCCAGCAGGCCAACATTCCGTACAAGCTCTCCGAGAGCGGCAGCGCGATCCTCGTGCCGGCCGAGCAGGTGCACGAGATGCGCCTGCGCCTCGCCTCGCAGGGTCTGCCGAAAAGCGGCTCGGTCGGCTTCGAGCTGATGGACAACCAGAAATTCGGCATCAGCCAGTTCGACGAGCAGATCAACTATCAGCGCGCGCTCGAAGGCGAACTGCAACGCACGATCGAGTCGATTTCGACCGTGAAGTCGGCGCGCGTGCATCTGGCGATTCCGAAGCCGACCGTGTTCGTGCGCGACAAGGAAGCGCCGTCGGCGTCGGTGCTCGTTCAGCTGTATCCGGGCCGCGTGCTCGATGAAGGCCAGGTCGTCGCGATCACGCACATGGTGGCCTCGGCCGTGCCGGAAATGCCGGTGCGCGGCGTGACGATCCTCGACCAGGACGGCAACCTGCTCACCCAGCCGGCCAACGGCAGCGGCCTCGACGCGACGCAACTGAAGTTTCGCCAGCAGATCGAGCGCAACACGCAGCAGCGCATCGACGCGATCCTCGCGCCGCTCTTCGGCGCCGGCAACGCGCACTCGCAGGTGAGCGCCGACATCGACTTCTCGCACAGCGAGCAGACTTCGGAAAACTACGGCCCGAACAGCAATCCGGCGCAGGCGTCGATCCGCAGCCAGCAATCGAGCAGCGCCACCGAAACGTCGCAAGGCGGCGCCTCGGGCGTGCCGGGCGCGCTGTCGAACCAGCCGCCGCAACCGGCGTCCGCGCCGATCGTGGCCGGCAATGGCGCAAGCGGCGTCAGCGCGACGCCGGTCAGCGACCACAAGGATTCGACCACCAACTACGAACTCGACAAGACCGTGCGCCACATCGACCGGCCGATGGGCGGCATCCGCCGGCTCTCGGTCGCGGTGGTCGTCAATTACATGAAGGTGGCCGACGCGGCGGGCCACGTGACGATGCAGCCGGTCAGCGCCGACAAGCTCGCGCAGATCACCCAGCTCGTGAAGGACGCAATGGGCTTCGACGCCTCGCGCGGCGACTCGGTCAACGTGGTCAACAGCGCGTTCACGACCGAGGTCGATCCGAACGCCAACCTGCCGTGGTGGCGCACGCCGGACATGCTCGCGCTCTACAAGCAGATCGCGACCTACCTCGGGATCGGCGCGGTCGCACTGTTCCTTTACTTCGTGATGGTCAAGCCCGCGCTGCGCCGCGCGTTTCCGCCGCCGCGCGAGCCGGTCGCGGCGCTCGCGTCGCCCGACGAGCCGGTGCTGCTCGACGGCATCCCGGCCGCCGAGCGCGAAGGCGCCGTCGTTTCGATCGAAACCGACGCCGAGACGCTCGCGCTCGAAAACGCGAAGCACAAATATGAGCGGAACCTGGAGTTCGCACGCAACATCGCGCGCCAGGATCCGAGGATCGTCGCAACCGTCGTGAAAAACTGGGTGTCCGATGAGCGCTGAAGGCGTAATGAAGAGCGCGCTGCTGCTGATGTCGATCGGCGAGGAAGAAGCCGCGCAGGTGTTCAAGTTCCTGGGCCCGCGCGAAGTCCAGAAGATCGGCGTCGCGATGGCCGCGCTCAAGAACGTGACCCGCGAACAGGTCGACGAAGTGCTGCAGGAGTTCGTGCGCGAAGCGGAGCAGCACACCGGCATGTCGCTCGATTCGAACGAGTACATCCGCACGGTGCTGACCAAGGCGCTCGGCGACGACAAGGCCGGCGCCATCATCGACCGCATTCTGCAGGGCAGCGACACGAGCGGCATCGAAGGTCTCAAGTGGATGGATTCGGCGGCGGTTGCCGAACTCATCAAGAACGAGCATCCGCAGATCATCGCAACGATCCTCGTGCACCTCGATCGCGATCAGGCCTCGGAGATCGCCGCCGGCTTCTCCGACCGGCTGCGCAACGACGTGCTGCTGCGCATCGCGACGCTCGACGGCATCCAGCCGGCCGCGCTGCGCGAACTCGACGACGTGCTCACCGGCCTGCTGTCGGGCAGCGACAACCTCAAGCGCAGCCCGATGGGGGGCATTCGCACGGCGGCCGAAATTCTCAACTTCATGTCGAGCAACCACGAGGAAGGCGTGCTCGAAAGCGTGCGCCAGTACGACGCCGAACTCGCGCAGAAGATCGTCGACCAGATGTTCGTGTTCGAGAACCTGCTCGACCTCGAAGACCGCGCGATCCAGTTGCTGCTGAAGGAAGTCGAGTCCGAGGCGCTGATTATTTCGCTCAAGGGCGCGCCGCCCGCGCTGCGCCAGAAGTTCCTCTCGAACATGTCGCAGCGCGCGGCCGAACTGCTCGCCGAAGACCTCGACGCGCGCGGCCCGGTGCGCGTCTCCGAAGTCGAGACGCAGCAGCGCCGCATCCTGCAGATCGTGCGCAACCTGGCCGAGAGCGGCCAGATCGTGATCGGCGGCAAGGCCGAAGATGCGTATGTCTGACCAGAACGCCACGGCGAAGGAAAGCCTCTCGGCCTACCAGCGCTGGGAGATGGCCTCGTTCGACCCGGCACCGCCCGCGTCGCCCGAACCCGAATTCGACGAACACGCATTCGAAGCCGAACTCGAACGCCTGCGCGAAGCCGCGCATACGCAGGGCGTCGCGTCGGGCCATGTGGCCGGCCAGGCGCTCGGCTATCAGGCCGGCTATGACCAGGGCCATGCGCAGGGTTTCGCGCAGGGGCAGAGCGAAGCGCGCGAGGAAGCGATGCGGCTCGCCGCGCTCGCCGAAACCTTCAAGGCCGCGCTCGACGGCGCTCAGCATGCGATCTCCGAAACGCTCGTCGCGCTCGCGCTCGATATCGCGCAGCAGGTCGTGCGCCAGCACGTGCAGCACGACCCGACCGCGCTGATCGCCGCCGCGCGCGAAGTGCTCGCGGCCGAACCCGCTTTGACCGGCGCGCCGGCGCTGATCGTGAGTCCTGCCGATCTGCCGGTCGTCGAGGCGTATCTGCTCGAAGAACTGCAAACGCGCGGCTGGACCGTGCGCACCGATGCGTCGGTGGAGCGCGGCGGCTGCCGCGCGCAGGCCAGCACCGGCGAAGTGGACGCGGGCATCGACACGCGCTGGCAACGCGTTGCCGCCGCACTCGGCAAGGCGAGCACATGGTGAAGCCGACGCTTGAAGAGATCCGCGCGAGCGACCTGACGCCGCTCGAACGCGAACTCGCGCTCGCGTCGTTCGGCGCCGAGGCGCTGGCGGATGTTGAGTCCGTCGGCACGGCGGAGTCTGGGGAGTCCGCGGGGGCCGCAGAGACCGGGTCGCACAGCGTAGCGGGCGCATATTCCGCGGCTGCCCGTCCAGCGACCGGCGCGACGAGCGGTGCCGCGGCCAGCCCCAGCCACGAGCCGGCCGCGACGGACTCAGCTTCATACTCCACTTCACGCCCCGCTTCAGCCGCTCACGCTCCCCGCCCCCCGTCCTACGATTGCGCGCTCGACATCAATCCGCACATGCAGGCCTGGCGCGGCCAACTCGACGCGCTGCGCGCGCGCAATGCGATCGCGCGGCCGCTGCGCGCGTGCGGACGTTTGACGCGCGCGGCCGGTCTCGTGCTCGAAGCCGTGGGCCTGCGCCTGTCGGTCGGCGCCGAAGTGATGATCGAGCTGCCGCCCGGCAGTTCGCTGCCGATGGCCGAAGCGGAAGTGGTCGGCTTCTCCGGCGACAAGCTGTTCCTGATGCCGACCACGGAAGTAAGCGGCCTCCTGCCCGGCGCGCGCGTCTATCCGCTGGAAAGCGCGCCGATCGCCGATCCGATGGCGGGCGCGAAACGTCTGCCGGTCGGCTGGGAACTGCTCGGCCGCGTGCTCGACGCGTCCGGCCGTCCGCTCGACGGACTCGGCCCGCTCGGCACGCAGACCGACGCGCCGCTCTCCGCGCCCGTCATCAATCCGCTCAATCGCGAGCCGATCCATAAGGTGCTCGACGTCGGCGTGCGCGCGATCAACGCGCTGCTGACCGTCGGCCGTGGGCAGCGCATGGGGCTCTTCGCGGGCTCGGGCGTCGGCAAGTCGGTGCTGCTCGGCACGATGGCGCGCTACACGAGCGCCGAGGTGATCGTGATCGGCCTGATCGGCGAGCGCGGCCGCGAAGTGAAGGAATTCATCGAACAGATTCTCGGCGAGGAAGGGCTCGCGCGCTCGGTCGTGATCGCGGCGCCCGCCGACGTGTCGCCGCTGTTGCGCATGCAGGCGGCAGCCTATTCGACCTCGCTCGCCGAATATTTCCGCGACCAGGGCAAGCACGTGCTGCTGCTGATGGACTCGCTGACCCGCTACGCGATGGCGCAGCGCGAGATTGCTCTGGCCGTGGGCGAGCCGCCCGCGACTAAGGGCTATCCGCCCTCGGTGTTCGCGAAGCTGCCGGCGCTCGTCGAGCGCACCGGCAACGGTCCGGCGGGCGGCGGTTCGATCACCGCGTTCTACACGGTGCTCACCGAAGGCGACGACCAGCAGGACCCGATCGCCGACTCGGCGCGCGCGATTCTCGACGGCCACATCGTGCTGTCACGCGCGCTCGCCGAAGCCGGCCACTACCCGGCGATCGATATCGAAGCGTCGATTAGCCGGGCAATGACCGCGTTGATCGACGAAAACCATCTGAATAAAACGCGTATGTTCAAGCAGATGCTCTCGCGCTATCAGCGCAACCGTGATCTGATCAACGTCGGCGCGTATTCGAGCGGACGCGACGCGGTGCTCGATCGCGCGATTGCGCTGTATCCGCGGATGGAAGCATTCTTGCAGCAAGGTTTTCGCGAGTGCGCGAACTTCGCGCCGAGCATCGAGATGCTGAACGCGCTGTTTACCTAGCGCGCATTCGCAAGCCCGTTATTGGCGTGAACAGGCCCGAGGAGGCCGACGATGGCAAAACACTTCCCGATCAAGACGCTGATCGATCTCGCGCAGGACGACGTGGACGCCGCCGCGCAACGCCTCGGCCGCGCGCAGCGCGAACGCAACGACGTGGAGGCGCAGCTCGATGCGCTCGTGCAGTACCGCGACGAATACCACGCGCGCTTCACGGCGAGCGCGCAGAACGGCATGCCCGCGGGCAACATGCGCAACTTCCAGGCGTTCATCGACACGCTCGACGCGGCGATCCAGCAGCAGCGCGATCTGCTCGTGGCGGCGACCGCGCGCGTGGAAGCCGCGAAGCCCGAATGGTTGCGTCAGAAGCAGAAGCTCGGCTCGTACGAAGTGCTGCAGGCGCGCGGCGAGGCGGCCGAGGCGAAGGTCGCCACGCGGCGCGATCAACGCGATTCAGACGAACACGCTGCACGGATTCTGCGCATGCGCGCCGAGGGCGCGTGATGCGGGCATGGCGTTGCCGCATGGCCGAATCGCGCTGCGGTGTTTTTGCCCCATCGTTTTGCCGCGTTGCCCGGCTTCATTGCTTTGCCTCATTGCCAGGTCTGATTGCTTTGCCTGACCGCACACCCGTTTGATGGATTGACAGGATTCCTCATGTCGCTTCTTTCACAGATCGGCTCACAACTCAGTTCGCTACTCAGCGCGGGCGGCAATGGCGCGACCGGCGCCGCCGCGAGTGCAGCAGTGAGCGCGAGCCCATTCGCGCAGACCTTGCAGCAGAGCATCGAGCAGCAAAACAGCGCGACCTCGCAAAGCGCGAGCCAGCAGCAGACGAGCTCACGGTCGGCGTCGCAGGCGTCGACATCGAGCGTGCATGACGCGCCATCGCCCGCCGCGCCCGCGCCGAAGAGCGCGAGCAGCAGCCAGAGCGGCAACGGTTCGGCGAACACGGCGGCGTCGGCTTCCTCGACGGGGCATGCGCAGCAGACGTCGAATGGCAATGCGGCCCGCACGCAAGCGAAGCGGAACGACACGAAGGCGCAGACCGATGCGGGCGCCGTCGCGGCTGCGGCGGCCGCCGCGCAGGCACAGGCGCAAGCCGAGGCACAGGCCGCCGCCAATAACGCCGATGCCAACAGCGCCGGCTCGACCGACGCCACGGCATCCGCAGCCGACGCCGTGGGCGCGCTCGCCGGCAATGCGGCGGACAAGAAAGGCGCCATCGATCCGAAGTCGCTACAAAATGCTTTGCAGAACGCGCTTTCCGCGCTCTCGAGCGGCCAGGGCGTGGTGCCGGCGCAGGCGATCGCGAGCGGCGCGGCCGTGAAAGCCGCGACCGCGGCGAGCAGCCTAGCGAGCACGAGCGGCGGCCTGAACGGAACATCGCAAGGCAAGACGCTCACGAGCGGCCTGTTCGGCGACGGCAAGGGCTCGGGCGCGACCCACACCACGTCGGCGGCCGCAGCGGCCGCGACCGCGCTGAGCGACCCGGGCACGGCCAAATCGGCCGCCGATGCATTGACCGCCGCAGCGGCCAGCAGCGCGCAGGCTGACAACCTCGCGTCGGCGCGTAGCACAGCCGATGCATCGAGCGCCGCGCTCGCCGCGACACAAGCCGCAGCCAATGCCGCGAGCACGACAGCCGCGGTGCAGAACACCGGCAACGCGAGCGCGGCGGCCGCGGCCGCGAACGCGCTGACACCGCAGGTCGGCACGAGCGCTTGGGAAGATGCGCTGAGCCAGAAGGTCGTGTTTTTGTCGAACGCGCATTCGCAGAGCGCTGAGCTGACCTTGAACCCGAAGGATCTCGGACCGTTGCAGGTCGTGTTGCAGGTTGCTGATAACCATGCGCATGCGCTTTTCGTGTCGCAGCATCAGTCGGTGCGTGAGGCTGTCGAGGCTGCGTTGCCGAAGCTGCGCGAGGCGATGGAGTCCAATGGCATTGGGCTGGGTAGCGCGAGTGTTAGCGATGGGTTTGCCCGGCAGAGCGGGCAGCAGCAGAGTGCGGATTCGGGGCGGTCGGGGGGGAGGTCTGCTGGTGGTGCAGGCGCTATCGGCGGTAGTGGGTTGGCTGATTCGGCGGATACCGTTGTTGATGCCGCTGTGCGGCGGAAGGTGGGGTTGGTCGATACGTTTGCTTGAAGGTGAGGGTTGGTTTCTTCTTGTTTTTTTGTTGGCCTGTTGGTCATGGTTCCTGTGCGGGGCCTGCTTTCTTTGTTCATGCGGTGTTGGCCTTTCCTTGTTTTCTTGTTGGTCTATTGGCGTTGCCCCTGTGCGGGGCGGCACCTACTTTCTTTGCGGCTGCAAAGAAAGTAGGCAAAGAAAGCAGCTTCACACCGCCAGTTCTTAAGCGGGTCCCCTGGCTTGGAGGGGGCAGTGGTGCATCTGGAATCTGTGCCCCCGCACATTGCGCGCTGGTGACAAAGCCATCATCCGCTCCCACTCCGCACTACGTGCGTCGCGGACGGGTCTGCAAGGGAAACCAGTGGGGCGAGCCTTGCTCTGTGGGGGCCATCGGCTTCGTCTCGGCGATGCGCCGAAAAAAACCGATGGGTTTTGAACAGGGGTTCGGCGCGCGCAGCGCCGCCGGAAGAATGACTGCCTTGTCACTCACGGCAAATGTGCGAGGAGACAGATTCCAGATGCACCACTACCCCCTCCAAGCCAGGGGCCCCGCTTAAGAGTTGGCGGTGTGAAGCTGCTTTCTTTGCCTACTTTCTTTGCAGCCGCAAAGAAAGTAGGTGCCGCCCCGCACAGGGGCAACGCCAATAGACCAATAAGAAAGCAAGGAAAGGCCAACACCGCACGAACAAAGAAAGCAAGCGCCCCGCCCCGCACAGGAAGCACCGCCAACAGACCAACAAGAAAACAAGGAAAGGCCAACACCGCAAGAACAAAGAAAGCGAGCAGGCCCCGCAGGGGCACCCCTAAAACCTCATCATCAACCTCAACAAAGCATCCACACGTTTCCCATACGGCGGCGAAATCAAACCCCGCGCATTGAACCGCGACTGCGTCAGCACCGGCTTCATCTTCGAGAACGTCACGAACCCCTCGTAGCCGTGATACGCGCCCATGCCACTCGCACCGACCCCGCCAAACGGCAAGCTTTCACACGCGAGATGCATCAGCGTTTCGTTAACCGCCATGCCGCCCGCGATCGTTTCATGCGTCACGCGCTCGATCGTGCGCGCATCGTCCGCATACAGATAGAGCGCGAGCGGCCGCGGCCGCGCATTGATCCACGCAATCGCGTCGTCGAGCGTGTCGTAGGGCACGAGCGGCAGCAGCGGCCCGAAAATCTCCTCCCGCATCAACGCGCACTCCTGCGGCGCTTGCGTGACGGCGATCAGCGGAAAGCGGCGGCTCGCGGCATCGGGCAACGCGTCGGTCAGCGCATGCAGTTGCGCGCCGGCGGCCTGCGCTTCGTCGGCGAGGCGCTCGAGCCGCCCGAAATGGCGCACCGAAATGATCGACGTGTAGTCCGGGTTCTGCGCGAACTCCGGGTACATCTTCGTCATGCGCAGGCGCGCCCGTTCGATGAACGCCTGCTCCTTGCCGCG
Source organism: Paraburkholderia susongensis (assembly GCF_900177725.1). Taxonomy (GTDB): domain Bacteria; phylum Pseudomonadota; class Gammaproteobacteria; order Burkholderiales; family Burkholderiaceae; genus Paraburkholderia; species Paraburkholderia susongensis. Next base: position 690,700 of record NZ_FXAT01000003.1, read on the forward strand.
CGGCACCAGCACGTAATCGGGCGCGACGCAGGTCTGGCCCGCGTTGAGTGTCTTGCCGGCGATGATGTTATCGACCGCGTTGTCGAAGCGCGCATGCGCGCCGATGATCGCAGGCGACTTGCCGCCGAGTTCGAGCGTGACCGGCGTCAGGTGTTCGGCGGCCGCGCGCATCACTTCGTGACCGATCTTCGTCGAGCCGGTGAAGAGCAGGTGATCGAACGGCTGCGCGCTGAACGCGGCGGCGAACGCCGCGTCGCCGTTGACGACCGCGACGTGATTGCGCGCGAAAGTCTGGCCGATCAGTTGCTCGAAGAGCGCCGAGGTGCGCGGCGTGAATTCCGACATCTTGATGATCGCGCGATTGCCGGCCGTGAGCGCGCTGATGAGCGGCCCGACCGCGAGCAGCACCGGATAATTCCACGGCACGATGATGCCGGCCACGCCGAGCGGCTGCGGCACCACCTTCGCGCGCGCGGGCATGAGCCACTTGCTGGTGCGGCGCCGCTGCGGCTTCATCCAGCGCTTGCCGTGGCGCAGCGCGGCGTCGATCTCTTCCTTCACGAGCAGGAATTCGGCGAGCAGCACTTCCTGTTTTGCGCGATTGCCGAAGTCGGCGTGCATCGCATCGGCTAGCGCGTCGCGATTGTCGAGCATGAGCTTGCGCAGCGTGCGCAGGTGCGTCGCGCGGGTGTCCCACGACGGATACGGCGTGCGCAGATACGCATGACGTTGATCGCGCAACAGCGCTTCGAGTGCGGCGACCTCCGGCAGATCGTGCTTCATGTGAGTCCACTCCCTGATGGATGACGGTGCGCGTAGATCGCGCGTTAGGGTTGTGCGTCGCGCTGTTGCACCGGACCGTTGAGCGTGACGGCGAATTTCACGAGCCGTAACGCCTGATTCGTTACCTCGTGAGTCTGGCCGAAGCCGTGCCGTTCCATCCGCTGTCTCCGTGCTTTTTCCATTGTGCGCTGGTTCACTGGCGTTGGTTGGCAACGTGCTGTTTGATCGCCGTGTGTCACGCCGCGTACGGAAAGGATGGCGCGCGCCGCGCCATGTTTGAATGCCGCGCGCGACCGGCTGGCAGCCGCGCGTGCGTGCCGGGCGCGCCTTTCATCATAGGGGTGCGCCGGTGCCGGCGTTTAGAGGAATCGCCCTGGCCCGAGGTCATCGCAGCCCCCGCAACGCTCCCTACAATGCGCAGAAAACACGCGTAGACGAGTGTGCACGAGACAGGGCTCGCGAGCAGCGCGGCCCATCAGGAGGAGCGGATGCAATACGACTACATCATCGTCGGTGCGGGCTCGGGTGGTTGCTCGCTCGCGAGCCGGCTCGCGGATAGCTGCCCCGACGCGACCATCGCGCTGATCGAAGCCGGTCCGCACACCGGGCGCAATCTGCTCGTGAACATGCCCGTGGGCGTGGCGGCCATCGTGCCGAACAGGCTCAAGACCAATTACGGCTATCTGACCACGCCGCAGCCGGGACTCGCCGGGCGTCAGGGTTATCAGCCGCGCGGGCGCGGCTTCGGCGGATCGAGTGCGATCAACGCGATGATCTACACGCGCGGCCATCCGCTCGATTACGACGAGTGGGCGCAGCTCGGCTGCAAGGGCTGGTCGTGGGCCGACGTGCTGCCGTATTTCCGCCGCGCCGAAGGCAACGAGCGCGGCGCCGATGCGTGGCACGGCGACGCCGGTCCGCTGACGGTGTCCGATCTGCGCTTCCAGAATCCGTTTTCGAAACGCTTCGTGCAGGCCGCGCTCGAAGCGGGCTACACACTGAATCACGATTTCAACGGTGCGGACCAGGAAGGCGTCGGCTTCTATCAGGTGACGCAGCGCGACGGCCGCCGTTGCAGCGTCGCGCGCGCGTACATCTACGACCGCCCGCGCGCCAACCTGCACACGATCGCCGATGCGACCGTGCTGCGCGTCGTGTTCAACGGCAAGCGCGCGGGCGGCGTGGAGATCGCGCGCGGCGGCCGCACCGAAACGCTGGAGGCGCGCGCCGAGGTCGTGCTCGCCGCGGGCGCGTTCAATTCGCCGCAACTCCTGATGTGCTCGGGCATCGGGCCGGCCGCGCATCTGTGCTCGCTCGGTATCGACGTATTGCAGGATGCGCCGGAGGTCGGCCAGAACCTCATCGATCACGTCGACTTCACGATCAACAAGCGCGTGTCGTCGATCGAGCCGACCGGTTTTTCGGTGCGCGGCATCGCGCGGATGCTGCCGCAGTTCGTCACGTTCATGCGGCACGGGCGCGGCATGCTGTCGAGCAACGTCGCCGAGGCGGGAGGTTTTCTGAAGAGCCAGCCGACGCTCGCGCGGCCCGATCTGCAACTGCATTTCTGCGCGGCCATCGTCGACGATCACAACCGCCGCATGCATTGGGGCCACGGTTATTCGCTGCACGTGTGCGTGCTGCGTCCGCATAGCCGCGGCACGGTCACGCTCGCGAGCGCCGATGCGCGCACGGCGCCGCTGATCGATCCGCGCTTCCTGAGCGATGCGCGCGATCTCGATCTGCTCGCCGACGGCGTGAAGATGGCGCGCCGCATTCTCGATGCGCCGTCGCTCGCGTTGCATGGCGGGACAGAGTTGTACACGCATGCGGGGCAGTCGGACGCGGAGTTGCGCCGGACCATCGCCGGGCATGCGGACACGATCTATCACCCGGTGGCGACCTGCCGCATGGGCAGCGATGCGCGCTCGGTGGTCGATCCGCAATTGCGCGTGCGCGGCGTGACGGGTTTGAGGATCGTCGATGCGTCGGTGATGCCGACGCTGATCGGCGGCAACACCAATGCGCCGACGGTGATGATCGGCGAGCGCGCGGCCGAGTTGATTGCGGCGAGCCGCCGGGAAGGAGCAGCGGCGTTGAAGACAGTGGAGACCGCGACGGCGGGCGAGGGTGGAGGCGGAGTCGCGGCGCGGGCCGTTTGACGTGCGCAGTTGCGCCGATAGATGCGCGGGTGGGCGAGCATGATTACCCGCCCGGATCCGCCTTGCCTCACTCGTCCGGCGGCGTTCGCATCTTCTGCGTATCCGCCACCGCAATCCCACTAAAGCCAATTGCCGGCCCGAGTATGAAGTCATCGCTGACCTGCGTCGGCAGCGTCTCGCGCGCGACGTCGAGCCACGCGCGCGCCGCGTGCGACAGGTAGCCGTTGCGCCGCCAGCCGATCGCCATTTCCCACGGAATCTCTGGCTCCACGACCGGCAGGCACGTGAACTGCGCGGGGTCGAGCCGCCGGCAATACGGCGCGGGCAAGAGCGCAATGCCGACGCCGGCCAGCACCAGCGCCGCCATGAAGTCCCAATGCCCGCTGCGCCCGACGATGGCCGGTGCGAAGCCCGCCGCGCGGCACGCGTTCAGCACGACGTCGTTGAGCGCCAGGCTCTCGCCGTAGAACACGAACGGCTCGTTCGCGAGCTGCGCGAGCGGCACTTCGCGCAGCGCGTCCCAGCGCGAGCCGGTGCGCGCGACGAGCCAGAGCAACTCGTGCGACATCGGCAGCACGTCGATATTGTCGGGGTCGACCGGCTGCAGCACGCCGCCGAGTTCCAGTTCGCCGCTGATGAGCGCCGCTTCGATCGCGCGCGAACCCTGCTCGAACAGCTTGAGCTCGATCTTCGGATAACGCTGGCGAAACGCCGCGATGGCGGGCGTGAAGAGCGCACCGCCCATCGGCGGGATGCCGATGGCGAGTTCGCCGCGCCCGAGCGTGTCGAGATCGTTCAGTTCGGCTTGCAATTGCGCGTGCGCGGCGAGCACGTCCTGGCCGCGCTGATAGACGATCCGGCCGGCGTCGGTGAGCACCATCTGGCGGCCTTCGCGCAGCAGGAGCGGCGAGCCGATCTCGTCCTCGAGCGACTTGACCATCTTGCTGATGGTCGGCTGCGTCACGAACATCTGCTCCGCGGCGGCCGTGAAGCTTTGTTGACGGACCACTTCGACGAAATAGCGCAGCGCACGTAGTTCCACGATTCCCGCCTCCCAATTCCAGATTGGAATGATTTGAATGATTGTAAGTCATTATGTTTATGATGCGGTGCACCCTATACTGGCTTGCATCTGAAGTCATCCAGGAAATGCCATGGCTACGCCAGTTTCTGCTCGCGCCGGTGCTCGCGCCGCTGGCCGCGCGCGCAGCCGAGGCAAGGCGGGCGGCACATCAGGCGCCTCGGGCCCCTCGGGCATCGCGCGCGTGGCGCGGATCGCCGTGCAAAGCGCCGCGCTCGCCGCCCTCTGGAGCGTTGCCGATTTCGCCGCGCGCAAGCTGCATCTGCCGGTGCCGGGCGGCGTGGTCGGTCTGATCGTGCTGCTCGCGCTGCTGTTCTGCGGCGGCGTCGCGCCGCGCTGGATCAAGGCCGGCGCGGACTGGCTGCTGTCCGACATGCTGCTGTTCTTCATTCCGGCCGCGGTCGCCGCCGTGCAGTACGGCGGCCTGTTTCGCGAGGACGGCTGGCGTCTCGCGCTGGTCGTGATCGCCGGCACGCTGCTGGTGATGGTGGCGGTTGCCTTCGCGGTCGAGCAGGCCGCGCGGCTCGAACGGCGGCTTGCGCTGCGCCGCGCGCTGGTTGCGCGAAGCGCGTCCGGCCTCTCCCGGCCGCAGCGATGAGCGCGTTCTATTCGTCCCCGTTCGCGTCGCTCTTTACCGACAACGCCTCGCGCCTGATCGCGGCCGGCTGCTTCGTACTGACGGTCGCGCTGTACTTCGCGTCGAAGGCGCTCCATGCGCGCGTCAGGTCGCCGTGGCTCACGCCGATGCTCACGGTGCCCGCCGCGCTCGTGGCGATCGTCGCGCTCGCGCACATTCCGTATGCGCTCTATGTCGAGGACACGCGCTGGCTCATGTGGCTGCTCGGCCCAGCCACCGTCGCGTTCGCGCTGCCGATCTACGAATACCGCGCGCTGCTCAAGCGCCACTGGATTTCGCTGACCGTCGGCGTGGCGGTGGGGATCGTGGCCGGAGTCGGCGGTTCGCTGATGCTCGCGAAGCTGCTGCATCTGTCGCCGGAAATCCAGCGCAGCCTCATGACGCGCTCGGTGTCGACGCCGTTTGCGCTCGCCGTCTCCGACCGGATTCACGCGCCGAAGGATCTGACCGCGTTGTTCGTGATCGCGACGGGCGTCTGCGGCATGATGTTCGGCGAACTCGTGCTCGCGTTCGTGCCGCTGCGCACGCGCCTCGCTCGCGGCGCGCTGTTCGGCGCGGCGGCGCACGGCGTCGGCACCGCGAAGGCGCGCGAACTCGGCAGCGAGGAAGGCGTCGTCGCGAGCCTGACGATGATGATCGCCGGCGTCGCAATGGTGCTGCTCGCGCCGATGCTGGGGCTGCTGCCGGTCTGAGCGGATGCCAGATGCCATCCCGATTTGCTACAATCGCCGTTCGTCTTCGAGGAGCGTTGCGACGGGTCCCGCGAATCCGCATTCGCCGGCCGCCCGCCAGGCTCGAAGGCTTCAATCGGAGGGCCCGGATGCGCATAGCGCTTTCCCATCCACCGCATCGAACCGCGCTCACGTCAAATTTCTAGTCAATTTCTTAGAAAGGAGGGCGTGATGAACGCCGCAGTGATCGATTCCCAGAACCAGGATTACGTTGTTGCCGATATGTCGCTGGCCGACTGGGGCCGCAAGGAACTCACGATTGCCGAGACCGAAATGCCCGGCCTCATGCAAACGCGTGAAGAGTACAAGGCGCAGCAGCCGCTGAAGGGCGCGCGCATCGCAGGTTCGCTGCACATGACGATCCAGACCGGCGTGCTGATCGAGACGCTGACCGCGCTCGGCGCCGACGTGCGCTGGGCTTCGTGCAACATCTTCTCGACCCAGGACCACGCCGCCGCCGCCATCGCGAAGGCCGGCACGCCCGTCTTCGCGTTCAAGGGCGAATCGCTCGACGAATACTGGGAGTTCTCGCACCGCATCTTCGAATGGCCGAACGGCGAGTTCGCGAACATGATCCTCGACGACGGCGGCGACGCAACGCTGCTGCTGATCCTCGGCTCGAAGGCCGAGAAAGACCGCTCGGTGATCGCCAAGCCGACCAACGAGGAAGAAGTCGCGCTGTACAAGTCGATCGCGAAGCACCTCGACGCGGATCCGGTGTGGTACTCGACGCGCCTCGCGCACATCAAGGGCGTGACCGAAGAAACCACGACCGGCGTGCACCGTCTGTACCAGATGGAAAAGGAAGGCCGCCTGCCGTTCCCGGCGATCAACGTCAACGACTCGGTCACGAAGTCGAAGTTCGACAACCTGTATGGCTGCCGCGAGTCGCTCGTCGACGGCATCAAGCGCGCGACCGACGTGATGATCGCAGGCAAGATCGCGGTCGTGGCCGGTTACGGCGACGTGGGCAAGGGCTGCGCGCAATCGCTGCGCGGTCTCGGCGCCACGGTGTGGGTCACCGAAATCGATCCGATCTGCGCGCTGCAGGCCGCGATGGAAGGCTACCGTGTCGTGACGATGGAATACGCGGCCGACAAGGCCGACATCTTCGTGACGGCCACCGGCAACTACCACGTGCTTAGCCACGACCACCTGAAGGCGATGCGCCATAACGCGATCGTCTGCAATATCGGCCACTTCGACTCGGAAATCGACGTCGCGTCGACCCGTCAGTACCAGTGGGAAAACATCAAGCCGCAAGTCGACCACATCATTTTCCCGGACGGCAAGCGCGTGATCCTGCTCGCCGAAGGCCGTCTCGTGAACCTCGGCTGCGCAACGGGCCACCCGTCGTTCGTGATGTCGAACTCGTTCACGAACCAGACGCTCGCGCAGATCGAACTGTTCACGCAGGGCAAGAAGTACGAGAACAAGGTGTACGTGCTGCCGAAGCATCTCGACGAGAAGGTCGCGCGCCTGCATCTGGCGCGCATCGGCGCGAACCTGACCGTGCTGTCGGACGAGCAGGCCGGCTACATCGGCGTCGACAAGAACGGCCCGTTCAAGCCGAACCACTACCGCTATTGAGTACGCGCGCACTTCGGTGCGTTCGGCTCATCAGGCACGCGGGCGGCTATGACAGCAGACGGTGTGATGGCTTGATGGCGTGACAAAAACAGGGCGGCGCGTCATGCGCCGCTTTGTTCACCCGCTTTATTCACCCCCGCTTTGTTCACCCATTTCGCTCGCCGGCCTCGTCTGCTCACTCGTTCGTTATGGCCGCCCTTTTTCATTCAACGGACATCCCGCCTACAAGGAGTGCTACATGACCGTGCTGCTCACCTGGCTCATCAACGCGCTGGCGCTGCTGATCATCACCTACCTCGTGCCGTCGATCCACATCCGCAGCTTCGGCACGGCCCTGATCGTCGCGATCGTGCTCGGCCTCATCAACGCGGTCCTGCGGCCGGTGCTGATTCTGCTGACGCTGCCCGTCACGATTCTCACGCTCGGGCTCTTCATTCTGGTGGTCAATGCGCTGTGCTTCTGGCTGTGCGCGTCGCTGTTGAAGGGTTTCGAAGTGTCGGGCTTCTGGTCGGCGTTCTTCGGCTCGATTCTGTACAGCATCGTTTCGTGGCTGCTGTCCGCGCTCATCTTCGGCAACCGCAGTCTCGCCTGACCTACTGAATCATGAATCCGATCGAACTTTCATTCGAATTCTTCCCGCCGAAAACCCAGGACGGCGTCGACAAGTTGCGCGCCACACGTGCGCAACTCGTGCCGCTCAAGCCGAAGTTCGTGTCCGTTACGTTCGGCGCGGGCGGCTCGACCCAACAGGGCACGCTCGACACCGTCATCGACATGGCGAAGGAAGGGCTCGAGGCAGCACCGCACCTGTCGTGCATCGGCTCGTCGAAAGAGAGCCTGCGCGCGATCCTCAACGAATACCGCGCGCATGGCATTCGCCACATCGTCGCGCTGCGCGGCGATCTGCCGTCCGGCATGGGCGAAGTCGGCGAGCTGCGCTATGCGTCGGAACTCGTGAGCTTCATCCGCGCCGAGTTCGGCGACTGGTTCTGGATCGAGGTGGCCGGCTACCCGGAATACCACCCGCAGGCGCGCTCGCCGCGCCACGATCTCGAGAACTTCGCGCGCAAGGTGAAGGCCGGCGCAAATTCGGCGATCACGCAGTATTTCTTCAACGCGGACGCGTATTTCCGTTTCGTCGACGATGCGCGCAAGCTCGGCGTCGACGTGCCGATCGTGCCCGGCATCATGCCGATCACGAACTTCTCGCAACTGATGCGTTTCTCCGAGATGTGCGGTGCTGAAGTGCCGCGCTGGGTCGCGCGTCAACTCGAGAGCTTCGGCGACGATCGCGAGTCGATTCGCGCATTCGGACTCGACGTGGTGACGGACCTGTGCCGGCGGCTCATCGACGCGAAGGTGCCGGGCCTGCACTTTTATACGCTGAACGCCGCCACGGCGACCAAGGCGATCTGCGAGCGGCTCGGCGTTTGAGTGGCGGGTTGGCCTTGGAGTATCAGCGCACCTGAAAAAACCGCGCGTCCGCAATGGCCGCGCGGCCTCGTGCGACCTCATCCCCGCATGCATCGAGGGCGCATCGCGCCAGTTAAGAACTCACCTAAATCGGCCGCGCTCAGCGGCTATCAACCGTGATCGACCGCCATCGACCGCGATCAAGCAGCAGTCACACCGCGGTCACACCGCATTCATCTCCCGCCAAAACCCCGCGCGGCGCGCGATTCGCGCCGGGATCCGTCCCGGACGGCGTGGTAAGTACCTGTTGAAGCTCATTTTTGTGCTGTCTATGATCGAATCGCAGCCAACCCGGCTGCTGTGCGGAGGACGATATGACAGTGACAAGAAAGACTGCGGCACAACGACTCTTTGCGCTTCGCCAGTTCTGCCTTCCCGCTCTCGCAGCATGCGCGTTCGTCGTAGCCAGCCTCGCGCCCGCCGCGACGCAAGCGGCCACGCTGCCGGACAAGACCCTCGTGTTCTGTTCCGAGGGCAGCCCGGCCGGCTTCGACACCGCGCAATACACGACGAGCGTCGAATTTACCGCCGGCTCGTACACGGTCTACAACCGGCTCGTCGAATTTGCACACGGCAGCACCGACATCGAGCCGGGCCTCGCCGAAAAGTGGGACGTCTCGCCGGACGGCCTCACCTACACGTTCCATCTGCGCCACGGCGTCAAATTCCAGACCACGTCGTTCTTCAAGCCGACGCGCGAATTCAACGCGGACGACGTCGTCTTCACCTACGAGCGCATGCTCGATCCCGAGAATCCGTTCCGCAAGGCCTATCCGGTCAGTTTTCCGTATTTCAACGACCTCGGCCTCGCGAAGAACATCGCGAAGATCGAGAAGGTCGATCCGTACACGGTGCGCTTCACGTTGAAGGAAGTCGACGCGCCGTTCCTGCAGCAGATCGCCATGCCGTTCGCGTCGATCCTCTCGGCTGAATATGCCGATCAGTTGCTGAAGGCGGGCAAGGCGTCCGATATCAACCAGTACCCCGTCGGCACCGGCCCGTTCATCTTCCGCAGCTATACGAAGGACGACACGATCCGCTTCGACGGCAATCCCGACTACTGGAAGCCGGGCATCGTGAAAGTGGGCAAGCTGATCTTCTCGATCACGGTCGATCCGGCCGTGCGCCTGCAAAAACTCAAACGCGGCGAATGCCAGGTGATGGCATATCCGCGCCCCGCCGACATCCCGACCGTGAAGGCGGACGCGTCGCTCGCGATGCCGAACGAAGTCGGCTTCAACCTCGGCTACATCGCTTACAACACCACCAAAAAGCCGCTCGACAACGTGCTCGTGCGCCGCGCGCTCGATATGTCGGTCAACAAGAAGGCGATCATCGAAGCGGTCTACCAGGGCGCGGGCCAGGCCGCGACCAACCCGATGCCACCGACGCAATGGGGCTACGACAAGAATCTGAAAGACGCGCCCTACGACGTCGAAAAGGCCAAAGCGCTGCTCAAGCAGGCGGGCTATCCGGACGGTTTCGAGCTGACGCTGTGGGCGATGCCGGTGCAGCGGCCGTACAACCCGAATGCGCGTCTGATGGCGGAAATGCTGCAGTCCGACTGGGCGAAGATCGGCGTCAAGGTGAATATCGCCACGTACGAGTGGGGCGAGTACATTCGCCGCGCGCATGCGGGCGAGCATCAAGCGATGCTGATTGGGTGGACCGGCGACTACGGCGATCCTGACAACTGGCTTGGCGTGCTGCTCGGCTGCGACGCGGTGAACGGCAGCAACTTCTCGAAGTGGTGCTACAAGCCCTACGACGATCTCATCAAGCAGGGCCGCAGCACCACCAACATGGCTGAGCGGACCAAGGCGTATACGCAGGCCCAGGAGATCTTCAAGGACCAGGTGCCGTTCACGCCGATCGCCCATTCCACCGTCTATCAGCCGATCAGCAAGGACGTGACGGGCTTCAAGATCGATCCGTTCGGACCGACCCAATTCCTGGGAGTCGGTCTCAAATGAGCGCCGGCGGCGCGTTTCTTGCGCCGTCCGCGCCGCATGACACCGCGGGCCGCCGCCGTGCCGCGCGCTGCGGCCCGCGGCGGCATGTGGCAAAAACGTTTGCCCGAAGTGTTTGCCATCGTCAACAGGGGGCGTTTCCTCCGCTTGGTGGTCGAGCCAAGCTCAAGTAATATCCCGCTACGCTGGCGCAAGCCGGCCCAGATCCTGGAGGAAACATGAAGCAAAACAATCTGTTGCGCGTCGCGCGTATGACAACGCTCGTCGCTGCCGCAGCGGCATCTCTCGTGGGCGCGACGAGCGCGCACGCCGCGGGGATTCCGAACAAGACGCTCGTTTACTGCTCAGAAGGCAGTCCTGCGGGTTTCGATCCGGCGCAATACACCACTGGCGTCGATTTCACGGCTAACACGTTCACCGTCTACAACCGCCTCGTCGAATTCGAACGCGGCGGCACGAAAGTCGAGCCGGGCCTTGCCGAAAAATGGGAAGTTTCGCCGGACGGCAAGACTTACACGTTCCATCTGCGTCACGGCGTGAAGTTCCAGACCACGTCGTACTTCAAGCCGACGCGCGACTTCAACGCGGACGATGTCGTGTTCACGTTCCAGCGCATGCTCGATCCGAACCAGCCGTTCCGCAAGGCGTACCCGGTGCAGTTTCCGTACTTCACCGACATGGGCCTCGACAAGCTGATCGAAAGCGTCCAGAAGGTCGACCCATACACGGTCAAGTTCACACTGAAGGAAGTCAACGCGCCGTTCATCCAGAATCTGGCGATGGAATACGCGTCGATTCTCTCGGCTGAATACACGGATCAGTTGCTGAAAGCCGGCAAGGCCGCCGACATCAACCAGTATCCGGTCGGCACCGGGCCGTTCATCTTCCGCAGCTACACGAAGGACGCGACGATCCGCTTCGACGGCAATCCTGATTACTGGAAGCCGAACGCGGTGAAGATCTCGAAGCTGATTTTCTCGATCACGCCGGACGCCGGCGTGCGCGTGCAGAAGCTCAAGCGCGACGAATGCCAGGTGATGAGCTATCCGCGTCCGGCCGACATCGCGCCGCTGAAGGCCGAGCCGAACATCGACATGCCGTCGCAGCCGGGCTTCAACCTGGGCTACCTCGCGTACAACGTGACGCACAAGCCGGTCGACAAGCTCGAAGTGCGCCAGGCGCTCGACATGGCGATCAACAAGAAGGCGATCATCGAATCGGTCTACCAGGGCGCAGGCCAGCTCGCGACCAACCCGATGCCGCCGACCCAATGGTCGTTCGTGAAGAACCTGCCGGCCGCGTCGTACGATCCGGCGAAGGCGAAGGATCTGCTCGCGAAGGCGGGTTATCCGAACGGCTTCGAGCTCACGCTGTGGGCGATGCCCGTGCAGCGCGCGTACAACCCGAATGCGCGTCTGATGGCGGAAATGATCCAGGCCGACTGGGCGAAGATCGGCGTGAAGGCGAAGATCGTCACGTATGAATGGGGCGAGTACATCAAGCGCGCGCACGCGGGCGAAGACGACACGATGCTGATCGGCTGGACCGGCGACAACGGCGATCCGGACAACTGGCTCGGCACGCTGCTCGGCTGCGAAGCGATCAACGGCAACAACTTCTCGAAGTGGTGCTACAAGCCGTTCGACGACCTGATCCAGAAGGGCCGCACGACCTCGGACGTGGCGACGCGCACGAAGGTGTACGGCGAAGCGCAGCAGATCTTCGCGCAGCAACTGCCGTTCTCGCCGATCGCCCACTCGACCGTCTATCAGCCGGTCAGCAAGAAGGTGGTCGACATGCGCATCGAACCGCTCGGCTACGCGCGCTTCGACGGCGTCAGCGTCAAGTAATCCGTAAAGTTCGCGCAGTACGCCGCAGTACAGTACGCTTTTCGCACGGTTAGAAAACTGGTCGAAATGGTCCGGCGACCGGGGTCACGAGCCCTCGTCGCCGGTTGCGTTTTTTCATCACCAGTACCATAGGAGCGAACCATGTTCCGCTTCGTTTTGCGCCGCATCGGCATGGTGATACCGACGTTCATCGGCATCACGATCCTCGCGTTCGCGCTGATTCACCTGATCCCAGGCGACCCCATCGAAGTGATGATGGGCGAGCGCGGTGTCGATCCGGCCATGCACGCTGCCGCGATGCACCGCCTCGGGCTCGACGAGCCGCTGCCGATGCAGTACATCCACTACATCGGCCGCGCGCTGCACGGCGACCTCGGCACCTCGATCATCACCAACACCAGCGTGATGGGCGAATTCCTCGCGCGCTTTCCCGCTACCGTCGAACTGTCGATCTGCGCGATGCTGTTCGCGCTCGTCGTCGGTCTGCCGGCGGGCGTGTTCGCGGCGCTTCGGCGCGGCACGGTGGTCGATCACGGCGTGATGGGCACCGCGCTCACCGGCTATTCGATGCCGATCTTCTGGTGGGGCTTGATCCTCATCATGGTGTTCTCGGTCAAGCTCGGCTGGACGCCGGTGTCGGGCCGCATCGCGGTCGAATACGACATTCCGCACGTGACCGGCTTCATGCTGATCGACTCGCTGATGTCCACCGACGAAGGCGCGTTCACGTCCGCGCTGAGTCACCTGATCCTGCCCGCGATCGTGCTCGGCACGATTCCGCTCGCGGTCGTCGCGCGCATGACGCGCTCGTCGATGCTCGAAGTGCTGCGCGAGGACTACATCCGCACCGCGCGCGCGAAGGGTTTGTCGCCGGCGCGCGTGATCGTCGTGCATGCGTTGCGCAATGCGCTGATTCCGGTTGTGACCGTGATCGGCTTGCAGGTCGGCACGCTGCTTGCTGGCGCGGTGCTGACCGAAACGCTGTTCTCGTGGCCGGGCATCGGCAAGTGGCTGATCGACGCGATCGGCCGGCGCGATTATCCGGTCGTGCAGGGCGGCATTCTGCTGATCGCGACGCTTGTGATCGTCGTGAACCTCGTCGTCGATCTGTTGTACGGCGTGTTGAACCCGCGCATTCGCCATACGAGGTAAACATGTACCCCCACGCTCACTTACGTTCGCTGCCCCCCGAGGGGGCGCATGCCTCCCTTGAGGCGGCTCTGCGGGAGGCATGACGATGGCTGACATCCAAAACACCGTCCCCCAATCGGTTACCCCGCCGAGCGGCCGCGCAATCGCGGCGCGCGAATTCTGGGCCAACTTCTCGCGCAACCGCGGCGCGGTCGGCGCGGGCATCGTCGTGCTCGTGCTGATCTTCGTCGCGATCTTCGCACCGTTGATCGCGCCGCACAGCCCGATCGAGCAATACCGCGATTCCGTGAAGATTCCGCCCGCGTGGCTCGACGGCGGCAACTGGAAGTTCATTCTCGGCACCGACGAAGCGGGCCGCGACATCCTCTCGCGTCTGATGTACGGCGCGCGGCTGTCGTTCTGGATCGGCTTCGTGTCGGTCGTGCTCGCGCTGATTCCGGGCGTCGTGCTCGGCCTCATCGCCGCGTTCTTCGAGAAGTGGGCCGACACGCCGATCATGCGCATCATGGACGTGCTGCTCGCGCTGCCGTCGCTGCTGCTCGCGGTCGCAGTGGTCGCGATCATCGGCCCCGGTCTGGTCAACACGATGCTCGCGATTGCGATCGTCGCGCTGCCGGGCTACGTGCGTCTCACGCGCGCGTCCGCCCAGGGCGAGTTGCAGAAGGAATACGTGACCGCTTCGCGCGTCGCGGGTGCGGGCACGCTGCGCCTGATGTTCTCGCAGGTGCTGCCGAACTGCACCGCGCCGCTCATCGTGCAGGCGACGCTCGGTTTTTCGTCGGCGATTCTCGACGCCGCCGCGCTCGGCTTTCTCGGCCTCGGCGTGCAACCGCCGTCGGCGGAGTGGGGCGCGATGCTCGCGTCGGCGCGCGATTACATCGACAGCGCATGGTGGATCGTCACGATGCCGGGCCTGTCCATCCTGATCTCGGTACTTGCGATCAACCTGCTCGGCGACGGGCTGCGCGACGCGCTCGACCCCAAACTGAAACGGATGGCGTGACCATGAGCAACAATCTACTGACCATCCGCAACCTCGCAGTCAACTTCGGCGGCCTGCCGGCGGTCGACCGCATCAATCTCGACGTCGCACCGGGCGAAGTGCTCGGCGTGGTCGGCGAATCGGGGTCGGGCAAGAGCGTGACGATGATGGCGCTGATGGGCCTGATCGACGCGCCGGGCAAGGTCACCGCCGACGAAATCACGTTCGACGGCAAGAACCTGCTGAACGCATCCGCGAAGGAACGCCGCAAGATCATCGGCAAGGACATCGCGATGGTGTTCCAGGATGCGCTCACGAGCCTGAACCCGAGCTACACGGTCGGCTATCAGATCAAGGAAGTGCTGAAGCTGCACGAGGGCTTGCGCGGCAGCGCGCTCGACCAGCGCGCGCTCGAACTGCTCGACCAGGTCGGCATTCCCGATGCGAAAAGCCGCATCACGTCGTTTCCGCATCAGATGTCGGGCGGCATGAACCAGCGCGTGATGATCGCGATGGCGATTGCCTGCAACCCGAAACTGCTGATCGCCGACGAGCCGACCACCGCGCTCGACGTGACGATCCAGGCGCAGATCATGGAGTTGCTGATGCGTCTGCAGAAAGAGCGCGGCATGGCGCTCGTGCTGATTTCGCACGATCTCGCCGTGGTCTCCGAGGTCGCGCAGCGCGTCGCGGTCATGTACGCTGGCGAAGTGATCGAAACGAACAAGGTGCCGGACATTTTCGCGGCGCCTCATCATCCGTATACGGAAGCGCTGCTTGCCGCGATTCCCGAGCACAACGTGGGCGCGGTGCGGCTCGCGGCGTTGCCGGGCATGGTGCCGGGCCGCGATGACCGGCCGCGAGGCTGTCTCTTCGCGCCGCGCTGCAAGTACGTGGCCGACGACTGCATGAAGGCGCGGCCCGCGCTCGCGCCGCTGCAAGGTCACGCGGAAGTCACGCGCGTGCGCTGCATCAAACCCCTGAACCTGAGCGGCGACGCCAACGTTCATACCCACGGAGGCGCGCGATGAACGCAGTACCCGAAACGCGGCGTCCGTCGAACCATGCGGGCGATCAGGTGCTCGTCGCCGAGCAGCTCGCGCGCTACTACACGGTCAAGCGCGGCATGTTCGCGCAAGGCACGGTGAAGGCGCTGAACGGCGTGTCGTTCGCGCTCGAGCGCGGCAAGACGCTCGCGGTAGTCGGCGAGTCCGGCTGCGGCAAGTCCACGCTCGCGCGTCAGCTCACGATGATCGAAACCCCGAGCGCGGGGCGTCTGCTGATCGACGGCGAGGACGTGGCCGGCGCGAATCACGAGAAGATCGCGGCGCTCAGGCGGCGCGTGCAGATGGTGTTCCAGAATCCGTTTGCGTCGCTCAATCCGCGCAAGACCGTCGAGCAGACGCTCGGCGAGCCGCTCGCGATCAACACCGCATTGAGCGCAACCGAACGCACCGAACGGATCGCGCAGATGATGCGCACGGTCGGCTTGCGGCCCGAGCATGCGAAGCGTTATCCGCATATGTTTTCGGGCGGCCAGCGTCAGCGTGTCGCGATTGCGCGCGCGATGATTCTCGATCCGCAGATCGTCGTCGCCGATGAACCGGTCTCCGCGCTCGACGTGTCGATCCAGGCGCAGATCCTGAACCTGTTCATGGATCTGCAGGATCAGTTCAAGACGAGCTATGTGTTCATCTCGCACAACCTGTCGGTGGTCGAGCATATCGCCGACGACGTGATGGTCATGTACTTCGGCGGCGTCGCGGAACTCGGCGACAAGAAGCGCATCTTCTCGAAGCCGCGCCATCCGTACACGCGCGCGCTGATGTCGGCGACACCGTCGATCTTCGAGGCGGACCGCACCATCAAGATCAAGCTGCAAGGCGAGATGCCGTCGCCGCTCAATCCGCCGTCGGGCTGCACGTTCCATCAGCGCTGCCCGTACGCGATCGAGCGCTGCCGCAGCGAGGAGCCGAAGCTGCGCGAGGTGGATGGCCGTCAGGTGTCGTGTCACCGTGCCGAGGAGGTGGGGGACGTGGATGCCTGATGCGGTGGCGGCGCGTCGTCTTGCGCGCCGCTTGCGTGAGGGCGGCCGCGCGGCTGCCTTCGCGCGGCGACGGGGAGCGCGTGCGCAAAATGGCGCCGCGCTCTTCGGTGCTTTTCCTGGTGTTTTCTTCGGTGTATTCGGCGTGCTTGCCGGTGCGTGCGTTGGTGTCTTCGGCATCTTCGGGGCGCTTGCCGGTGCGTGCGTCGGCGTTTTCGGCATCTTCGAAGCGCTTGCCGGTGCATGCGTCAGCGTTTTCGGCCTCTTCGGCGCACTTGCCCGCAGATGCGCCGGCGTCCTCGGCGCATTAGTCGACGCGCTATCCCGCGCTTCTTTACGCGCATTTTTCCCTGCCTTTTTCCCGCTAAGCTGCGCGCTGTATCTCGGCGCCGCCGCGCCCAACCTCGCCTATGCGGCCGGCGCCGCCGCGAATGCGCCAGCTCAGGCAGGCCGCCCGGCGGTGGCGGTGCCCGGTGCGTCACCGCCGCCCTCGGTTGCGCCGCCCGCTGTGCCCGGCACCACGGCGAGCGGCCCGGTGCGTGTGCAGCCTGCGCGTATGCCGTTCTATGTCGCGACGCGCGGCACCACCACGATCTACGTGCTCGGCACGCTGCATGTCGGCGATCCCGCAGACTATCCCGCGGGACAGCCATTCCGCGCGCCGATCCTCGCCGCGCTCGCCGCCTCGCCGACGCTCGCGCTCGAACTCTCGCCCGACGAACTGCTCGTCTCGCAAGACGACGTTTCGAAGTACGGCGTGTGCAAGCGCGACTGTCTGCCGGGCCTGCTGCCCGAGCCGTTGTGGCACAAGCTCGCGTTGCGTCTGCACGGCAATCCGGCCGCGCTCGATGCGATCAAGAAGATGCGGCCGTGGCTCGCGTCGCTCGTGGTCGAGACCTACGACTCGCTCTCCGCGGGCCTGCAAACCGAGTACGGCACAGAAGCGCAATTGCAGAACGTGTATCTGAAGACGCGCGGCAAGATTGTCGGACTCGAAACGCTCGCGCAGCAGATGCGCGCGTTCACGGGACTCACGCTCGCGCAGCAGCGCGAAATGCTCGCGCAGGATCTCGTGCAGACGCCCGCGCAGAACGTCGACGACGTGCGCGCGCTGCATCGGCTCTGGCAGGTCGGCGATGCCGATGCGATTGCCGCGTGGCAGGCCGCCAAATCGGAGAAGCTCGCGCGCGACAAGCGCATCTCCAATTCGATCGACAACCGGACCGTCTACGAGCGCAACCGCCGCTTCGTCACGCGGATGCTGCTGCTTGCCGCGCCGAACAAGCCACTGTTCGTCGCGATCGGCGCGCTGCATCTCGGTGGGCCGAAGGGCGTGCTGCAACTGTTGCGGCAGCACGGCTTCGTGGTCGAGCCGGGTTGAGGGGCCGGGGCTCGTTGGAAGCAATGGGCTCAGAATGTCTGCTGCACATCGCCCGCGAGGGCCGAAGCCCGCGCCAGATATTTAGCAATCCTTGACGCAATTCTCGGAAGATTCCTATTTGTCTCGCATCCTGATTCCGCTAACTTCGTCCAGCAATATTTCTCATTCGAATAACAGGACGGAGACTCACGGATGGTGCAGGACATCTTTATCAAGATCAACGGTATCGACGGCGAATCACAGGACGCGGCTCATCTCCACGAAATTGATGTAATCGGATGGCGTTGGCACGTTACGCAGCAATCGGCAATGCACTCCGGCTCAGGTGGTGGGGCCGCGAAAGCCACCGTTTCCGACCTCGAATTTACCCATCTGATGGACCGGGCAAGTCCGAATCTGGCGAAGTACTGCTTCTCCGGCGAGCATATTCCCCAAGCGAAGCTCACCATGCGAAAGGCCGGAGGTACTCCTCACGAGTACGCAAGAATCACGATGTACGACGTGATCGTCTCTCATGTGGAACCTGCGGGCGGTGGCCACGGTTGTCACGAACAGGTGCGGCTGTCATTTGCACGCATGAAGCATGAGTACATTTTGCAGAACGACCTGGGCGGAAGCGGCGGCACGGTCACGGCGCTCATCGACGTCAAGGCAAACAGACAGGGCTGATGAAATGCCAGTGTCCTGTACTTTCACATTGAATCGGCGTGCTATGTCGATGCTGGTTTGTCCGGGCTTTGGGAGTGTTGCTGCGTTTTCGGGTAACGGACGGTATGTCGATGATCCGGATTTCACGAACGTAGTAGAAGAGGGTGCCATTCCCAAAGGCGTTTATTACATCGTCGATCGGGAAAGCGGCGGACATCTGGGCTGGCTTCTGGATGCTGCCAAAGATTGGTGGGCGGCCACGCATCGCGCGCAGTGGTTTGCTCTGTATCGTGATGACGGAGCCATCGATGACTGGACGTTCGTAGAAGGCATAAAACGCGGCAACTTTCGCTTACACCCAGTCGGACGATTCGGGGCAAGCGACGGTTGCATTACGCTCCCATCCCGCGAGCAGTTCAAGACACTGCGTTCGTACCTGAAAGCACAGTCGCCTGCGTTCGTCCCCGGAACGGTGACCAGATACTACGGCACGGTAGAGGTGCAATGAAAAAGGCACTGATTTGTATCGCGCTCGCACTGTTGATGATGCTGCCGGTCACAATCGGGATCGTACGCATCCCGATTGTTGAGAAATGGCTTGCGAGTAGTGCGGGCTATGAGTTCTTTATTCCGCTTTTCAAAGCACTGGGTTCGATTGGCGGTGAAAGCAATATGGACATCATCTTCGCGGCGACGCTCGTTGTCGGGTTCGTCGTGTCGTTGGTGTTAGCCGCCGCGCTTTTGGCGATTGTCAGCCGTTTGCGTCATACGCACCGGCGTTGATGTGCTCACAGATGTTTAACAGGGAGATTCAAAGGGTAATGAAAAAAGCACTTATTTGTTTCGTGCTCGCACTGTTGATGACACTGCCCGTCGCAATCGGGATCGTACGCATCCCGGTTGTTGATGGATGGCTTAACAGTGACGCGAGCGATGGCTTCTTTAAACCGATTTTCATCGCACTGGATTCGCACGGCTGCGAAAGTAACTCGGACATTATCTTCGCGGCGACGCTCGTTGTCGGGTTCGTCGTGTCGCTGGCGTTAGTCGTTGCGTTTTGGGCAATTGTCAGCCGTTTACGTCGTACGCACCATCGTTAAGCCGACGTCGGTAATTCCCACTGCCAGGCACCACCCGCAAAGACCGGCGCCCGGCAGCTACGACAGCGAGACAGCGGAACAACGAAACAGCAAAACAACGCAGACCCCGCTACAGCTACAAAAACATCAAAAAATTCAACAGCAAAATATTGATGACAAGCAACGTCAGCGCGGTCGGAATCTGCACCTTGATTACCGCGTTCTTGTCCGGCAATTCGAGCAGCGCGACCGGCACCATGTTGAAGTTCGCGGCCATCGGCGTCATCAGCGTGCCGCAGTAGCCGGAGAACATGCCGATCGCCGCCATCACGGCCGGATTGCCGTGAAACACGTTGACGAGGATCGGCACGCCGACGCCGCCCGTCATCACCGGGAACGCGGCGAAGCCGTTACCCATCACCATCGTGAAAAGCGCCATGCCGATGCAGTACACCGCCACCGCGACGAAGCGGTAGTCGAGGCTGATGTACGCGGTGGTCACATGCGCGACCGCCTTGCCCACGCCCGCGTCGGAAAACACGAGCCCGAGCATGCCGAGCATCTGCGGCAGCACGGCGGCCCACGAGAGCGCATCGACGAGCCGGCGCGCTTCCTTCATCGACTGGCCGACCGTGTCGCGCGTCATCACGCAAGCAATCGCGAGCGCGATCACGCAGCCGATGCCGAAGCCGATCAGCGTGACGTTGGCCTTTTCGATCAGCGGCACGCCGCCGAACACGAGGTAGCTGGCCGCGAGCGTGACGATCACGGTGATGACCGGAATCGTCAGCGCGGGCACGAAGAGCTTGTTGCCGAGCCGCGCGGCGCTCGCCTTGCGCGCTTCGGGCGACAGCGTTTTCGGCTTCGCCGCCGTGACGCCGCCGAAGCCCGCGATCAGCGCCATCACGATCACCGCGATGCCGACCACGGCGGGCGGCAGCCGGTCGCCGATCAGGAAGATCAGCGCGTAGAGAATCCAGAACCCGCCCGCGGTGAGGCGGCGCGGATGCTCACGGTCCGTGACGATCATGCCGCCGACGATCAGCAGCACCACGCCGAGCAGCCAGAAAAGGTAGTTGATCGTGAAAGTCATGCTTCGTCTCCGGCGGCGGGTTGCGTGGCTGGCTTCGATGGGATGACGCCGCCCTGCGCGTTGCCGCGCAATTCGCGCTCGAGCCTGCGATCGAGCAGATAAAGCCGGAAGCCATGCACGATGAACGCGCTGATCGCGGTCGGAATGCCCCACACCGCGACGTGGATCGGCTCGATGACGATGCCCGCTTCCTTGAGGAAGGTCGTCATCAGCACGATCGCGCCGAACGCGACGAAGATGTCCTCGCCGAAGAAGAGCCCGACGTTGTCGGTCGCGGCGGCAAACGCGCGCAGCCGGAAGCGCACTGCATCGCTGATCTTGCCGAAGCGCGTTTCGGTCGCACCCTCGGCCATCGGCGCGATGAGCGGACGCACCATCTGCGGATGACCGCCGAGGCCGGTGAGGCCCACCGAGGCAGTCAGCTCGCGCACGAGCAGATAGACGATCAGGAGGCGCCCGGCGGTGGCCGCCTTGATGCCGCTGATCCACGTCTGGGCGCGCTCGCGCAGGCCGTGCCGTTCGAGCAGGCCGATCACGGCGAGCGGCAGAAGAATGATGAGCGGGATGTTGCGCGTCTTGATGAAGCCGGTGCCGATCAGCGCGAGGATTTTTTCAGGCGGGAATTGCGCGGCGAAGCCGGTGATGATCGCCGCGACGGCCACGATCAGCATCGGATTGAACCGCAATAAAAAGCCGACGATGATGACGGCCACGCCGATGAGCGGCCATAGACTGACGGTTGTTTGCATCAGGATCTCCTCCAAACAGGGTTTCAACCTCGCCGCGAGTGGCGGTGAGCGTAAACCGGCGCACGGGGTTCGCTGAGCCGGCTTGTTGCCGCGGCTCTGCGGCCGCGTTGACTGGCACTGCTTCTCAGACGCGCGCGGCGCTTGCCGCGTGAACCGCGATGCCGGCGGCGTCGAGCTCGCTGCGGATGCGCCGCGCGAACGCGAGCGCATGCGGGCCGTCGCCGTGCAGGCAGATGGTCTGCGCGTTGAGCGTCACCCAGTGGCCGTCCACGGCGCGCACGCGTTGTTCGCGGATCATCGCGAGCGTGCGTTCGAGCACTTCGTTTTCATCGTCGAGCAGCGCGCCGGGTTCCTTGCGCGGCACGAGCGAGCCGTCGGCGCGATAGCCGCGGTCGGCGAACACTTCTTCGATCGCGGTGAGGCCCGCGTTGCGCGCGGCGCTCACGAGTCCGCTGTTGGCGAGCGCGAACACCGCGACCGACGGATCGAAGTCGTGCACCGCCGAGACGATCGCATCGGCGATCTTCGCGTCGCGAGCAGCCTGGTTGTAGAGCGCACCGTGTGGCTTCACGTGCGCGATGCGCCCGCCCTCGGCCTGCGCGATCGCCGACAGCGCGCCGAGCTGGTACAGCACGCCCGCGTAGATTTCCTGCGCCGGCAGATCCATTTCCTTGCGGCCGAAGTTCTCTGGATCGTTGAAGCTCGGATGCGCGCCGATCGACACGCCTTTCTGCACGGCCCAGCGCACGCAGTCGCGCATGGCGTTGGGGCCGCCCGCGTGCCAGCCGCACGCGATATTGGCGGAACTCACGAGGTCGAGCAGCGCCTCGTCGGAGCCGCAGCCTTCGCCGAGGTCGGCGTTCAGATCGATTTCCATGGGGATTCCTCTACTCGGTTCTACTCGGTGTCAGAGCGCAGCGACCGCCGACCGGCGCACGCAGCGTTCTTCATGCATCGCGATCGCGGCATCGATCTGCCGCAGATACGAGCGTTCTTCCAACAAGGCCAGGCGCGCCTCGTAAGGCGTCGTCGGGATGAAACGGACGGCCGCGTTCAGGCGCACCTGCGCGAGCTTCCACAGATCGGCCTGGATCACCGCGCCGATCTTCGGATAGCCGCCGGTGGTCTGCGCGTCGCTCATCAGCACGATCGGCTGGCCGTTCGGCGGCACCTGGATCGTGCCGGGCAGCACCGCGTGCGACAGCAGATCGGTCTTCTGCGTGCGCTTCAGTTCGGTGCCGGCGAGCCGATAGCCCATGCGGTTGCTGTTCGGCGTGACGAGCCACTCGTCGGACCAGAACGATTGCTGCGCTGCTTCGGTGAAGCGGTCGTATTCGGGGCCGCGCAGCACGCGGATCGGCACGGCCCATGGCACGCCCGACGGATGCCGGCCGCGCCGCAGCGGCTCGTGGACCAGCACGAACTTGCACCAGGCGGGCGCCTTCACGCCGAACTCGGGCGCCTCGGGCGAGAAGCCCACGTGGCCGCGCTGCGGCGGCGCGCCGACCGGCAGGCGGTCGCCGTCGTGCAGGGCGCGGCCGCCGAGTCCGCCGAAATGGCCGGCGAGGTCGGTACTGCGCGAGCCGAGCATCGGCAGCACGTCGATGCCGCCCGCCACGCACACGTAACCGCGCATGCCGCGCTTCGCCGCGTTGAGCACGAGTTCCTGGCCGGCCTGCACGGGCAGGCTCCACCATGAATAGACCGGTTTGCCGTCGAGCGTCGCACCGAATTCGGTGCCGGTGATCGCGACGCGCGTCGCGCGCAGGAAGCGCAGCACGGTCGGGCCGAAGGTGATTTCGAGGCCGGCCGCGTCGGGCCGGTTGCCGACCAGCCGGTTGCCGACTTCGAGCGAGAGCCGGTCGAGCGCCCCGCCCATCGCGACGCCGAGATGCCGGTGGCCGTGGCGGCCGAGGTCCTGGATCGTGGTCAGAAGACCCGCGCGGATCACGTCGATCATGCGTGCATCCCCGCGATCGTGAAGCGCACCCGGTCGCCCGGTTGCAACAGCGTGGGCGGGCGGCGCGCGGGATCGAAAAGCGGCACTTCGGTGCGGCCGATCAACTGCCAGCCGCCCGGCGAGACGGCCGGATAAATGCCAGTCTGCTCGCCGCCGATGCCGACCGAGCCCGCCGGCACCTCGAGCCGCGGCGACGCGCGGCGCGGCGTGTGCAGCGCGGCTTCGAGGCCGCCCATATAGGCGAACCCCGGCTGGAAGCCGAGGAAAAAGACCACGTAGCTGCCGCTCGTATGACGCTCGACGACCTCGCGCATGGTCAGCCCCGTATGTTCGGCGACCGCCTGCAGATCGGGGCCGAACTTGCCGCCGTACTGCACCGGAATCTCGACGTCGCGGCCGGGCACGGCCGTTTTGCCCGCCGCGTTCCAGGCCGCGAGCAACTGCCCGGCAAGAGCCTCGGCGTCGGCTTCGAGCGGATCGAACACGAGCGTCAGATTGTTCATGCCGGGCACGACCTCCAGCACATGTGCCCAGTCGCGCGCGGCTTCGGCCGCGGCCCACACTCGCTGCTGGCATTCGAGCGTGGCGGGCGGCGGCGCTTCGCAGACGAGCGCGGTATCGCCGAGCGGGAAGATTCTTGGTTGGCTCATGGCTTGACAGCCCAGGTCGAGTCGGAGGAGGCCGGCATGGCGGTGCGTTGACGCATGCTCGGCACGGAATCGGCGATGATGTGAGGGTACATTATCAATAAAATATCAACGTTTTATCAATAAGCGTTTTCGCCAGGCTCGCCGGAAGCGAGGGCTCGTCGTACACTTTCGACACCTTTCCACCCCGTCCCGAGAACCTCGTATGGCGCGCCATCCCACCAAGATCGTTTCGTCGGAGCATCTCGTCTCCGAGACCAGCGCGGAACTGTCCGAACTCGAATATGCGCTCATCATGGCGGGCAATGCATTCAACCGCTGGATGGTGCGCTGCATGTCGGCGGCCGGCGACAAGGACATGACCGCGATCGAAGTGTCGCTGCTGCACCACGTGAGCCATCGCGAACGCCGCAAGAAGCTGGCGGACATCTGCTTCGTGCTGAACATCGAGGACACGCACGTCGCCACTTACGCGCTCAAGAAGCTCGTAGCTAGAGGGTATGTAAAAAGCGAAAAGACCGGCAAGGAAGTGTTCTTTTCGGCGACCGAGGCGGGCCGCGAGTTGTGTCTGAAGTATCGCGAGGTGCGCGAAAACTGCCTGATCTCGACGCTCAAGGAAAGCGGCCTGACCAACGAGCAGATCGGCGAGGCCGCGCAACTGATGCGCAACGCATCGGGGCTGTACGACACGGCCGCGCGGGCCGCGGCTTCCTTATAGCGGTGGCGTGACGGCGGGAACGTGGCGGGAAAGCGGCGAGGAAGCACCGCGCGCACGGCAGGGCGGTGCGCGCCCGTCGCCTCAGGCCGGCAAGCCCGGATGAAATCCCGCCTCGGTCACGATCAGATCGAGCGGAACGTCGTGTGCTTCGCGTTGCAACGCTTGTGTGCGGCACGCTTCGTAGGCGATGCCGACCGTGACCGGCTTCCTTGCCGCCGGCCAGCCGGCCAGCGTGCGATCGTAATAGCCGCCGCCGTAGCCGAGCCGGTAGCCGTCTGCGTCGAAACCGACACAGGGCACGAACAGCAACTCGGGCAGCACGATGCGCCCCGAGGTCGGTTCGGTGATCCGGTGATGGCCGATTCTCATCGGCATGTCGGGCGTCCATGCGTGAAACTCGAGCGGCATGCCACGTTCTTTAACGATTGGCAGACTCGCTTCATGCTCCGCGTTGGCCGCGAGCCAGATCGCAATCGCGCCGCGCGCGTCGAATTCGCCCGCAAGCGGCCAGTAGAAGCCCACGCTGTCCACTGCATAGTGCTTCAGCGCGTCGAGTACGCGCCGCCCGAGCGCGGCATTGCGCGCCGGCTCGGAAGCCGCTTGCAGACGGGCTTCCAGTAGCTTCCGACGCAACGCCTTTTTCGCTTCCGGCACAGGGTTGCATGCTATGCTTGGGTCCAATTCGCGCTCCAGAAACAACGATGTCAAAAAGCCTCTTTCGAGTATATCGCGCGGTCGGCATGGCGCTGGCCGCCGCGGCGCTCGTCGCGTGCAGCACGGCCTCGGCCGTCAAGCCCGTTCCGTTCTCGCAACTCACGAACGACGACCAGATCTTCGTCCAGCTTCGCGAAGCCGCACGCAATAACGACGCGGCGCGCGCGGCCCAGCTCGCGAGCATGATCCCGAATTACCCGGCACCGTCGTATCTGGAGTATTTCCAGATCAAGCCGCAGCTATTCGATTCGAGCGGCCATGCGCGCGTCGACGCGCCCGACGCGCCGGTGCTCGCGTTCCTGCAGAAGTACGACGGCCAGGCGATCGCCGATCGCCTGCGCAACGACTACCTGACCGTGCTCGGCACGCGCCACGACTGGCGCAACTTCGACCAGCAGTACGCGAAGTTCGTGCTCAACGACGACACGCAGGTGAAGTGCTACGCGCTCGAATCGCGCGCATCGCGCGGCGAAAACGTCGCCGACGCGGCACGCGCGCTGCTCGTCGATCCGAAATCGTACGGCGACGGCTGCGTCGATCTGATTACGGTGCTCGGCATGAACCGCCAGTTCAGCACCGACGATGTCTGGCAGCAGATCCGCCTCGCGTACGAGCAGAACTATACGAGCACGGGCAGCAAGCTCGTCGACGCGCTCGGCGACCAGGCGCCCGATCCGGTGCTGTTCAGCCAGGCGGTCAATACGCCGCCGCTCCTGCTCGCGCGCGGCGTCGGCGCCGATCCGCAAGCGCATCAACTGGCGCTGCTCGCGATCACGCGCATGGCGCGCAACGATCCGGCCATGGCGGCGGCCACCTTCGCGTCGGTCGCGCCGTCGCTGAATTCGCCCGAGCGCGCGATCGGCTGGGGCACGATCGGCTATCAGGGCGCGTTGAAGCAGATGCCGGCCGCGGTCGACTGGTACCGGCTGTCGGCGAACGCGCCACTGTCGAATCCCGCGTATGAATGGCGCACGCGCAGCGCGCTGCTCGCGGGCGACTGGAACATGGTGCGCTGGTCGATCGAGCAGATGCCCGAGACGCTGCGCAAGCAGCCGTCGTGGGTGTACTGGCATGGGCGCGCGCTGAAGCAGGCCGGCGACACGGCCACGGCGAGCCAGGAATTCGAATCGATCTCGCAGGGCTTCAACTTCTACGGCCAGCTCGCCGCGGAAGAGCTCGGCCAGAAAATCACCGTGCCGCCGAAGACCACGGTCACCGACGCCGAAGTCCAGCAGGCCGGCAACACGCCGGGCTTCGATCTCGCGCAGCGCTTCTACGCGCTCAATCTGCGGCTCGAAGGCAATCGCGAATGGAACTGGCCGCTGCGCAACATGACGGACCGGCAATTGCTCGCCGTCGCTGAATACGCGCGCCGCATCCAGCTTTACGACCGCACCGTCAACACCGCGGACCGCACGAAGAGCGAACATGATTTCTCGCTGCGCTATCTGTCGCCGTTCCGCGATATCGTCGAGCGCGACGCGCAATCGAGCGGGCTCGACGTGGAATGGGCATACGGGCTGATCCGCCAGGAGTCGCGCTTCATCATCAACGCGCGCTCGGAAGTCGGCGCGGGCGGTCTGATGCAGCTGATGCCGGGTACCGCGCAACTGGTCGCGAAAAAGATCGGCCTCGGCCCGATTTCACGCGAGCAGATGAACGACATCAACACCAACATCCTGCTCGGCACGAACTACCTGGCGATGATCTACAATCAGTTCGACGGGTCCGCCGTGCTGGCCACCGCCGGCTACAACGCAGGTCCTGGCCGTCCGCGCAACTGGCGGCAGTCATTGCAGCGCCCGGTCGAAGGCGCGATCTTCGCCGAGGCGATTCCGTTCCAGGAAACCCGCGACTACGTGAAAAACGTGCTGTCCAACACGGTCTACTACGCGGCATTGTTCGAAGGCCGTCCGCAATCGCTGAAGGCGCGTCTGGGTTACATCGCACCGTAAGCGCCGTGCCGCCGCGGTCTCGTTGCCGAGGCCGCGGCGCGCTTCTCCAGCCGTTGCCGCGGCTTCCAACAGGGAGTCGAAAATGCGACATCAAGCCATTGCGATCATCGGTGGGTCCGGGTTCATCGGCAGCCACCTCGTCAACGCGCTCGTCGACATGGGCAAAGACGTGCGCATCGCCACGCGGCGGCGTTACAACGCCCGCCATCTCACCATGCTGCCGATCGACGTGATCGAAACCGACGTGTTCGATCCGGTCCAGCTCGCGCGCTTCGTCGAAGGCGCCGATTGCGTAATCAACCTCATCGGCACGCTGCACGGCAAACGCGGCAAGCCCTATGGCGCGGAGTTCGCGCGCGCGCACGTCGAATTGCCCACGCGCATCGTGGCCGCGTGCGAAGGCAAGGGCGTGCATCGGCTCATTCATCTGAGCGCGCTCGGCGCTGATCTGAATGGCCCGAGCATGTATTCGCGCTCGAAGGCCGACGGCGAGAAAGCCGTGCATGCGGCGAACGTCGCGTGGACGATCTTCCGGCCGTCCGTGGTGTTCGGTCCCGCGGACCAGTTCCTCAACAAGTTCGCGTTCCTGCAGCGCGTGTTTCCGGTGATTCCGCTCGCCATGCCGGACGCGCAATTCCAGCCGGTCTATGTCGGCGACGTCGCGAAGGCGATCGTCAACGTGCTCGATCTCGACGCCGCCAGCGGCCACACCTACGAACTCGGCGGTCCGACCGTCTATACGCTCGAAGACCTCGTCACCTATTGCGGCGACGTGATCGGCCGGCACGCGCGCATCATCCGTCTGCCCGAGCCGCTTGCGCGCCTGCAGGCGCTGAGCTTCGAAATGGCACCCGGCGAGCCGGTGATTTCGCGCGACAATCTCGATTCGATGAAGGTCGACAACGTGCTGAGCGTGCCGCTTGCGCCCGAACTCGGCCTCGAGCCGACCAGCATCGAAGCGATCGCGCCGACGTATCTGACCGGTGCGTCCGCGCGCTCGCGCCTCGACGACTTCCGCGCGAGCGCCGGGCGCTGAAGCCTTTGCGCCGGTTTTTCGTTTCCCTCTCTCTTCTTTGATACCTCGCATGAAACTGCTCATTGGTGACAAGAACTACTCGTCATGGTCGATGCGTCCGTGGCTGCTGCTCACGCATTTCGGCATTCCGTTCGAAGAGGTGTTGATCCTCCTGTACGAAGCGGACACGAATGCGAAGGTCCTCGCCCAGGCGCCGCGCGGGCCGGGCAAGGTGCCGTGCCTGATCGACGACGCAGGGCAGGCCGTATGGGAGTCGCTCGCGATCGCCGAGACGCTCGCCGAGCGCTTCCCGCAGCACGCGCTATGGCCGCGCGACGCGGCGGCGCGCGCATATGCGCGCAGCGTCAGCGCCGAGATGCATTCGGGCTTCGGCGAATTGCGCTCGAACATGTGGATGAACATTCGCGCATCGTTCCCGGGCAAGAACGCGAAGCCGGGCGTGCTCGCCGATATCGCGCGGATCGAGGCAATCTGGGGCGATTGCCTGCAAAGCTATGGCGGCCCGTTCCTGTTCGGCGAATTCAGCATTGCCGATGCGATGTACGCGCCGGTCGCGATGCGCTTCAACACGTGGAAACCGGCGCTGTCGGCGACGACGTCGGCCTACGTCGAGCGGCTGACCGCATTGCCCGCGGTCAGCGCGTGGATCGACAGCGCGCGGCGCGAAACGCACGCCATTCCCTATCAAGACGTATGTCCATGAATATTTACGCAGTAGGCGGCGCGATCCGCGACGAACTGCTCGGCGTGCCGGTGCAGGACCGCGACTACGTGGTGGTTGGAGCGACGCCCGAGCAGATGGTGGCGCAAGGCTATCGCCCGGTGGGCAAGGACTTTCCGGTGTTCCTGCATCCGCAGACGCACGAGGAATACGCGCTCGCGCGCACCGAGCGCAAGACGGCGGCCGGCTATCACGGCTTCCAGTTTTTCTATGCGCCGGATGTCACGCTCGAAGAGGACCTTGCGCGCCGCGATCTGACGATCAACGCGATGGCGCGCGAAGTGCGCCCGGACGGCAAGCTGAGCGGCCCGGTCGTCGATCCGTTCAATGGCCAGGCCGATCTGCGGGCGCGCCTCTTTCGCCACGTCAGCGATGCGTTCCTCGAAGACCCGGTGCGGATTCTGCGCATCGCGCGCTTTGCGGCGCGCTTCGTCGATTTCACGGTTGCACCGGAGACGATGACGCTGATGCGCCAGATGGTCGCCGACGGCGAAGCCGATGCGCTCGTGGCCGAGCGCGTGTGGCAGGAAGTGTCGCGCGGACTGATGGAGAAACGGCCGTCGCGGATGTTCGCGGTGCTGCGCGACTGCGGCGCGCTGGCGCGGATTCTGCCCGAGGTCGATGCGCTCTTCGGCGTACCGCAGCGGGCCGACTATCACCCTGAGGTCGATACGGGCGTGCACGTGATGATGGTGCTCGACCATGCCGCGCAGCAGGGTTATACGCTGCCGGTGCGCTTCGCGGCGCTGACGCACGATCTCGGCAAGGCGACCACGCCCGAGGACGTGCTGCCGCGTCACATTGGCCACGAGGGGCGCAGCGTCGATCTGCTCAAACCCTTGTGCGAGCGGCTGCGCGTACCGAACGAGTGCCGCGACCTCGCGGTACTGGTGGCGCGCGAGCACGGCAATATTCATCGCGTGATGGAAATGGGTGCGGCTGCGCTCGTGCGGCTCTTCGAGCGCAGCGACGCGATCCGCAAGCCGGCGCGGTTTGCCGAGGCGTTGCAGGCGTGCGAGTCGGATGCGCGCGGGCGGCTCGGCTTCGAGACGCGCGATTATCCGCAGGCCGAGCGTCTGCGGGTCGCGCTCGTCGCCGCGCGCGGCGTGGATGCGGGCGCGGTCGCGAAGCGGCTCGCCGACGCGCCGGCCGGCATCAAGGGCGCGGTGCATCAGGAGCGCGTTCGCGCGGTGGAAGCGGCGATCGGCTAGGGAATGTCAGGTACTTTGAGTAATCGCTGCGACGTGTACAAGCTCCGCGCGGGTCCAACCCGCTTCACATCACCGTTGGCAGTGCGAAGTGATCGTTTCTACGTGCTTGTAAAGTTTCCGCTCATGTCTGTTGCCGCTTGAGCGACAGGTTAGTCAGTTGCCGGTTCGAGCTTGACGTCATCGCCATACTTCAATGAGGCCCACGCCAGTCTCGTATTCTTTGCGGCGATCGCGATGGCCGTCTTCCAGTAGCCTCGTCGCTCGACCAGGGTTCGGACCCGCCGGCTGAAGCGATCCTGCTTCTCGCCGAGACTGGCAATGACAGAACGGGCACCGTTGACCAGCGGGCCGCGCAGATAAGCGCCGCCTGCCTTCGTAATGCTGACTTCATCATGGCACTTCGCTGCCAACCCGCGGATTCCACCGCAGCCTCGGAACGAGGAAGTCCCTTTCATTCTCCAGGCGGATCAGTCATATGGTTCGAACGGAAGAAAACCCGCTCGAATCCGATCGGTCATGCAGGTATTGAATCGACCAGAAAAGGTTGGAAAGAGCGGTTTTAGAAGTGAAGCGTCGCGATATGGCGATCGGTGAGGATAAGTGCCGGGTTCGTGTGGATCGCGCCGCTCAGACCTTCGCCCTCCTGAGGCGCATCGCCATGAGCCTGCTGCGCCAAAAGCACCTCACTTGCACGTGAGCAAAAAACCATCGCCAGCAGGTCAGCACGAGCGATGTTGACCGCCCTAAAGTCCTTGCCTAGTAAGCGATGTGGTGATCTGGCGTGACACGCAATTGTCCTGATTCGATATTCGGACAAAGCCTATTTTCGTGCAGTCCCAAAAATATAGACTTGGAATCAGTTAAAGAGATCAGCGCAAGGCGATCTGGCTCTCGCGGAATTCAACAGTTATCGACCGACCGTCACCGGCTGTCCGGTGTTGGGGAGTGTGTGGCCGTCACGATTTTCTAGCGAGAAATTGCTGATCTGTCAGACAGGAATGGTTTCCACAAAATCAGTAATCCTAAGTTATCTAGATTAATTAATCTCTTGTAAAAGGAACGCATCATGAACAAGTCATATGTCAGCGTCTGGAATGAAGCGATTGGGTCGTGGGTCGCGGCCTCCGAGCATACGGTTGCGCGCGGCAAGCGAAGCAAGTCACGGGCAGTGGCTGGGGCGGTTGCCACTGTCGTTGTGCTGGCCGGGCTGTCGAGTGCGGCATCAGCCGGCATCATCGCCACGCCGGCTCAGGCGACAAACGGGCAGTATTCGGGAACATCGACGACTTCCGCTTCCGCTACGGGCGAGGAAGCGACAGCGGTTGGGTCGAAAGCGGCTGCATCGGCGCTGGGAACAACCGCGATTGGCGCGGCTAGCTTGGCGAACACACAGAACGCTACTGCGATTGGCATTCAGGCGACAGCGTCCGCGTCGGGGGCGGTCGCTCTGGGTTGGCATACGACTGCCTCCGGGAACCTCAGCACTGCGCTTGGCTCACAGGCGATTAGCGATGGAGCTCAGAGCGTGGCGCTCGGTTATTCTGCTAACGTGTCTGCTGCAGGGACCAACGGCCTCTCCATTGGTACCTTGACATCGGTGTCAGCGGCCGACGGGGTGGCAATCGGTAACCGGGCGAGTGTCACGGCACAGAACTCGGTGGCACTGGGCGCGAATTCGATCGCCGACCGCGAAAATGCGGTGTCGGTTGGCAGTGCGACGGGCACGCGCCAGATCACGAATGTGGCGGCCGGCACGCAGGACTCGGACGCGGTCGTTGTGTCGCAACTCAAGGGAGTGAGCGACGCGCTTGGTGGCGGTGCTGCGGTCAATGCCGACGGTTCCATCGAGGCACCTGCTTACAGCGTGGGTGGTACGACGGTCAACAATGTGGGTGATGCAGTCACCAACATCGACGGCCGTGTGACGGACAACAGCAAGAACATTGCGATCAACAAGTCCGATATCGCGAACATCACCAACAGCCTGAACGACGGCACGATCGGTCTGGTGAAGCAGGATGCGGTGACGAACGCGATCACGGTGGCGTCGGACAAGGCGGGCACGTCGGTGGACTTCAGCGGTACGCAGGGTGTGCGCACGCTGAGCGGTGTTGCGGCCGGTACGCTGTCGGACACGAGCACGGAAGCGGTGAACGGTTCGCAGCTGTTCGCGACCAACACCCGCGTGACGGCGGCGGAAGGCAACATTGCCCAGAACACTAGCGACATCGCCCAGAACACGAGCAACATCGCGAACAACACGTCGTCGATCAGCAGCATCGACGGCCGCGTGACGAACGTTGAAGGCTCGGTGACGGACCTGACGGAGCAACTGAGCACGGGCGAAGTGGGCCTGGTGAAGCAGGATGCGGTGACGAACGTGATCACGGTGGCGTCGGACAAGGCGGGCACGTCGGTGGACTTCGCCGGTACGCAGGGTGCGCGCACGCTGAGCGGTGTTGCGGCGGGTAGTCTGTCGGACACGAGCACGGAAGCGGTGAACGGTTCGCAACTGTTCGCAACCAACACCCGTGTGACGGCGGCTGAAAGCAACATCGCGCAGAACACGAGCGACATCGCCCAGAACACGAGCAACATTGCGAACAACACGTCGTCGATCAGCAACATCGACGGCCGCGTGACGAACGTTGAAGGCTCGGTGACGAACCTGACGGAGCAGCTGAGCACGGGCGAAGTGGGCTTGGTAAAGCAGGATGCGGTGACGAACGCGATCACGGTGGCGTCGGACAAGGCGGGCACGTCAGTGGACTTCGCCGGTACGCAGGGTGCGCGCACGCTGAGCGGCGTTGCGGCGGGCAATCTGTCGGACACGAGCACGGAAGCGGTGAACGGTTCGCAACTGTTCGCAACCAACACCCGTGTGACGGCGGCCGAAGGCAACATTGCCCAGAACACGAGCAACATTGCGAACAACACGTCGTCGATCAGCAATATCGACGGCCGCGTGACGAACGTTGAAGGCTCGGTGACGAACCTGACGGAGCAGTTGAGCACGGGTGAAGTGGGTCTGGTGAAGCAGGATGCGGTGACGAACGCGATCACGGTGGCGTCGGACAAGGCGGGCACGTCGGTGGACTTCAGCGGTACGCAGGGTGCGCGCACGCTGAGCGGCGTTGCGGCGGGCAATCTGTCGGACACGAGCACGGAAGCGGTGAACGGTTCGCAGCTGTTCGCAACCAACACCCGTGTGACGACGGCGGAAGGCAACATTGCCCAGAACACGAGCGACATCGCGAACAACACGTCGTCGATCAGCAACATCGACGGCCGCGTGACGAACGTTGAAGGCTCGGTGACGAATCTGGCGGATCAACTGAGCACGGGCGAAGTGGGTCTGGTGAAGCAGGATGCGGTGACGAACGCGATCACGGTGGCGTCGGACAAGGCGGGTACGTCGGTGGACTTCAGCGGTATGCAGGGTGCGCGCACGCTAAGCGGCGTTGCGGCGGGCAATCTGTCGGACACGAGCACGGAAGCGGTGAACGGTTCGCAACTGTTCGCAACCAACACCCGTGTGACGGCGGCAGAAGGCAACATCGCGCAGAACACGACGGACATCACGAAGCTGCAGGACCAGATGGGTGATGTCGGGACGTCACTGTCGGGCGCGGTGCAGTACGACCGCAACGTCGACGGTTCGGTGAACTTCAATTCGGTCACACTGGGCGGAAGCCTGAGCGCAGGTCCCGTGGTCCTGACCAACGTTGCGGATGGCAAGAGCCAGTACGACGCGGTGAACTTCGGCCAGTTGTCAGCGTTGCAGGACCAGGTGACGGATCTCAATGGACAGATGTCGAATCTCAACACCCATATGTCGAATGTTCCATCGGCGAGCGGCAGCGATGGCGCGGAGGTCAATGCGGCGATGCCTGGTACCGGCGCAGGCAGCACGGCTGCCGGTGCGGGTGCGGCGGCCTCGGGCGACAACGCCACGGCAGTCGGCGCCAACGCAGGGGCGACGGGTGTCAACTCGACGGCGATCGGTGCGGGCTCGCAGGCTGACAATGCGAACTCGGTCGCGTTGGGTCAGGGTTCGGTGACGGACCGCGACAACTCGGTGTCGGTGGGCTCGGTGGGTAACGAACGCCAGATCACGAACGTGGCGAGGGGTACGGAGAGCACGGATGCAGTCAACGTCGGCCAGATGCAAGACTCGGTTGCACAGGGCGTGAGCCAGGCGAACGCCTACACGGATCAGCGTATCGGTGTGATGGACCAGCAGATCAACGATGTCGCGAGGAAGTCGTACTCCGGTTCGGCGGCGGCGATGGCCATGGCCAACCTGCCGCAGGCTCCGGCTCCGGGCACGCGCATCGTGTCGGTGGCGGGCGGTACGTACTCGGGTCAGTCGGCGGTAGCAGTGGGTGTGTCGACCTTCACGCGCAACGGCAAGTGGATCGTGAAGGCTTCGGGCTCGACCACCACGTCGGGTACGTTTGGGGTCGGCATCGGTGCGGGTCGTGTCTTCTGATCGGAGGTGTGAAGTAAAGCGTGGTATCGTGAAGTAGCTGAACGGGCGGGATGTGAGAGCATCCCGCCCGTTTTTTTTGTGCGCGAGGCACGGCGCGCAGCGTCGTGACTGGCGCCATCCGGCTCGTTGCGGTGACGGGTTGGATGACTTGGGGGTGAACGTCCCCTACATACCCGGCAAGAGGACGTGTTAGCTGAACGGCAAGCCGCCCGCCCCTACAACGCCCGAGCCAGCAGCGACAGCAGCATCGACAACACCAGCGTCGACATGAACGGAAACGGGTACTCCCGGCCGAACAGCCGCAAGGTCACGTCGCCGGGCATCCGGCCAATGCCGAGCTTTCTCAACCACGGCCAGCAGGACGAGAGCACGGCTACCGCAACGAAGGTGGTCAGAAGCCAGCGGATCATCGCGAATCCTTAGGGTCTGGGAATCACAGCGTATGCGAGCGATCGCCGCTCGAAAATGCCTGCAGCGTATCGTCGAGTCCGCGCGAAAAGGCGATCACCTTGAACAGCTCGCCCATCTCCGCCTCGGACAGCAGCTTTTGCACAGCATTCGCGGCGGGCAGGAAGCGCGCGGTATCGGCGGGATCGATTTCGCCGAGCGCCTCGGTGATACCCGCGTTCAGCAGAAAGCGCGCTTGCGACGTGAAGCCGAGCAGGTCCGCGCCGGTCTCGACGCCCGCTTCGGCGATGCCGGTGAATTCCACGTGCGCGGTGATGTCCTGCAAACCCGGGTACAGGAACGGATCGCCGTGCGCGCGGTGCCGGTAGTGGCACATCAGCGTGCCTTGCGCGCGCTGCCCGTGGTAGTACTCGTGACGTGGAAAGCCGTAGTCGATCAGCAAAATCGCGCCGCGCGCGAGCATCGTGCAGATCGTGCGCGTGAACGCGCTCGCGGCTTCGTGTGTTTCGGTCACGTAGTCTTCGCCGGCGGCGCCGGTAGTATCGATTTCGGCGAGCAGCGCAAGGTCCGATGCGGCCTGCACGGGCCGGTCGTCGAACGCGAACGCGCCGTCGCGCCACACCACGCCGCGCTCGTGCCAGATTCCGCCGGTGTGGGCGAAGAGCCGCACCGGCATCGCGTCCAGCACCTCGTTGCCGATCACGACGCCCTCGAAGCGCTCGGGCAGCGCGTCGAGCCAGCGTACTTTCGCGAGCAGCGCGGGCGCGGCCGCCGCGATCGTTTCGCGCTGACGCTCGCGCAACTCGCCCGACAGATCGACGATCGAGTAGCTGTCGAATTCGACGCCCGAAGCACTCAGAGCGTCGAGTGCGTTGAGCAGCCCGGCCGCGAGCTTGCCGGTGCCCGCGCCGAACTCCATCACGTCGCGTGTGCCGCTCGCCTGCAAGGCCTCGGCCACCGGACGCGCGAGCGTCGCGGCGAACAGCGGCGACAGTTCCGGCGCGGTGACGAAGTCGCTGCCGTCGTCGCCGCGCAGGCCGAATTTGCGCGCTCCGCCGCTGTAATAGCCGAGCCCCGGCGCGTACAGCGCGCGCTCCATATAGCGGTCGAACGGCAGCCAGCCGCCGGCCTCGTCGAGCCGCGCGCGGATTTCGGCGACGAGCGCTTCGGACTGCGCGAGCGCGCTCGGGCCGGGAGCAGGTAAACTATCGGGTTGGTGAGCTTTCAGATTCATCCCCGCATTGTAAATGACCGTTTCTCCGGACACCGCTGCCCGCGCGGCTGAAGCGCCGCCCGAGGCACCCCGAATCGTGCTGATTACCGGCGCTGGCCGCCGCATCGGGCGCGCGCTCGCGCTCGGCTTTGCCGCGCGCGGCTGGGACGTGGCCGTTCACTACAGCACGTCGCGCGAGGAAGCCGGCGAAGTGGTCGCGCAGATCGCCGCCATGGGGCGCCGCGCGGTCGCGCTGCAGGCCGAACTCGGCGACGAGGCGCAGGTCGAGCGGCTGCTGCCGGACTGCACGGCGGCGCTGGGGCGGCCCACGTGCATCGTCAACAACGCGTCGCGCTTCGAGGAAGACACGGCGCGCGACATCGGCTACGAGTTGCTGCTCAAGCTGACCGCGATGAACCTCGGCGCGCCGCTCGTGCTTGCGCGTATGCTGTTCGAGGCGACGCCCGAGGCCGCGTTGAGCGACGAAAGCCAGCGCACGGTGGTCATCAACGTGCTGGACCAGAAGCTGTACAACATGAATCCGGATTACCTGTCGTACACACTGTCGAAGGCGGCCTTGCAGAGCGCGACGGTCGCGCTGGCCCAGGCGCTCGCGCCGAAGGTTCGCGTGGTCGGGCTCGCGCCCGGCCTCACGATGCAATCGGCCGATCAGACCCAGGACGGGTTCGAAGCCGCTCACCGTATGACACCTCTCGGCCGTGCGTCGCGGCCCGAGGATATTGTCGCCGCCGCGCTGTATCTCGCGGATGCAGCCGGCGTCACCGGAACGACGCTGGTGGTCGACGGCGGGCAGCATCTCGTGCCGCTGCCGCGCGACGTGATGTTTTTGACGGGCGCCTGAAACGCGCGCGGCTCGCCTTGCCAGGGCGGCCGATGTGTGGCGATGCGCCCCCTTGCGTGTCTTGCACGCCTTTTTCGATTGGAACGAACATGTTTGCCGCTCTTTCGCATCCCCGGCTCGCCGATTGCCGCCGGCTCTTTCTGCGCAATTACGAAGTGCACATCAACATCGGCGTGCACGACTTCGAAAAGCGCGGCGAACAGCGCGTCGTGATCAACGTCGAACTGTTCGTGCCGCTTTCGCTCTCCACGCCGGTGCACGACAAGCTCAACGAAGTCGTCGACTACGACTTCATGCGCTCGACGATCGCGCGGCGCGTCGCGCAAGGCCATATCCATCTGCAGGAAACGCTGTGCGACGACGTCGTGCGCACGATGCTCGAACATCCGCAGGTGCGCGCCGCGCGCGTGTCGACCGAGAAGCCGGACGTGTATCCCGACTGCGACGCGGTCGGCGTCGAAGTCTTCCGCATCAAGGAGGATTGAGCGATGAACGCGCCGGAAATCCTCAACGACGCCACGGCGAGCGCCGCCACAGTGACCGCTGACGCTGACGCTACCGCCAGCGCCAGCGCCAGCGCCACGCCGGCCACAGCGCACGCCGAACGCACCGAGCGCGCCAAATCGCCGCTCACGCGCCGCGAACAGAAGGAAGCGTACGAGAACAACAAGCTGTTCAAGCGCCTCGCGCGCCAGGTCGGCCAGGCGATTGGCGACTACAACATGATCGAGGACGGCGACAAGGTGATGGTCTGCCTGTCGGGCGGCAAAGATAGTTACGCGATGCTCGACATCCTGATGCGGCTGCGCGAGCGCGCGCCGATCAATTTCGACATCGTCGCGGTGAACCTCGACCAGAAGCAGCCGGGCTTCCCCGAGCACGTGCTGCCCGAATACCTGAAGCAGCTCGACATCCCGTTCCATATCGAGAATCAGGACACCTACAGCATCGTCAAGCGGCTCGTGCCCGAAGGCAAGACCACCTGCTCGCTGTGCTCGCGGCTGCGGCGCGGCATTCTGTACCGTGTCGCGGGCGAACTCGGCGCGACCAAGATCGCGCTCGGCCACCATCGCGACGACATCCTGCAAACGCTGCTGCTGAACCTGTTCTACGGCGGCAAGCTGAAGGGCATGCCGCCCAAGCTGCAATCGGACGATGGCAAGAACATCGTGATCCGGCCGCTCGCGTACGTAAAGGAAACTGATCTGGAGAAGTACGCGGAACTGCGCGAATTCCCGATCATTCCGTGCAATCTGTGCGGCAGCCAGCCGAACCTGAAGCGCGCTGAAATGAAGGCGCTGATCCGCGACTGGGAGAAGCGCTTCCCGGGCCGCATCGAGAACATGTTCAACGCGTTGTCGAACGTGGTGCCGTCGCACCTGATGGATCACCAGCTGTTCCCGTTCGCGGGGCTGCGCGCGACCGGCGAGGCCGATCCGCAAGGCGATATCGCGTTCGACGAAGAGCCGTGCTCGAGCGGCGCCGACGAGGGCGCACCGCTTAAGGGCGAGAAAACCATTTCACTGGTCCAGTTCGACGATCTGTGACGGAACGTGCCTGTTGCGCAGGCATTCCGGCGGTTTTTCGCTGACTTTCCATCCCCGCCAGGGCCGCGTCCGCGGCCTTTTTTGCAGATGCAGCATGATAGAATCGGCGGCTCCGAACTCGTCTTATTGCCGACGCCATGAACATCGTGATTTTGGCGGCAGGCACCGGCAAGCGCATGCGGTCCGCGCTTCCCAAGGTGCTCCATCCCCTGGCCGGCCGGCCGCTCCTCGCTCATGTCATCGACACGGCTCGCGCGCTGAAGCCCGCGCGCCTCGTCGTCGTGATCGGCCATGGCGCCGAAGCCGTGCGTGAAGCCGTCGCGGCGCCCGATATTCAATTCGCGGTGCAGGAGCAGCAGCTCGGCACCGGCCACGCGGTGCAGCAGGCGCTGCCGCTGCTCGATCCTTCCCAGCCGACGCTCGTGCTGTACGGCGACGTGCCGCTCACGCGCGCCGAAACGCTGCGCGCGCTGACCGGGCGCGCGGGCCACGACGGCTACGGCGTGCTCACCGTCACGCTCGGCGATCCGGCTGGCTACGGCCGCATCGTGCGCGATCAGCACGGCAAGGTGCAGCGCATCGTCGAGCAGAAAGATGCGAGCCCCGAGCAATTGAAGATCGCCGAGATCAACACCGGCATCATCGTTGCGCCGACCGCGCGCCTCGCCGGCTGGCTCGCGGCGCTGAAAAACGACAACGCGCAGGGCGAGTTCTATCTGACCGACGCGGTCGAGATGGCGATCGAAGCCGGGCTCGAAGTCGTCACCACGCAGCCGCAAGACGAATGGGAAACGCTCGGCGTGAACAGCAAGCAGCAGCTTGCCGAACTCGAGCGAATCCATCAGCGCAATGTGGCCGACGCGCTGCTCGTGGCGGGGGTGACGCTTGCCGATCCGGCGCGCGTCGACGTGCGCGGCACGCTCGAATGCGGCCGCGACGTGTCGATCGACGTGAACTGCGTATTCGAAGGCCGCGTGACGCTGGCCGACAACGTCAGCATCGGACCGAACTGCGTGATCCGCAACGCGAGCATCGGCGCGGGCACGCGCGTCGATGCGTTCACGCATATCGAAGGTGCCGAAGTCGGCGCGAAGGTCGTTCTCGGCCCGTATGCGCGCTTGCGCACAGGCGCGGCGCTGCAGGACGAGTCTCATGTAGGGAA
This sequence comes from Paraburkholderia susongensis, assembly GCF_900177725.1. Lineage (GTDB taxonomy): Bacteria > Pseudomonadota > Gammaproteobacteria > Burkholderiales > Burkholderiaceae > Paraburkholderia > Paraburkholderia susongensis. Next base: position 730,751 of record NZ_FXAT01000003.1, read on the forward strand.
CTTCGTCGAGATCAAGAACGCGGTGCTCGGCCACGGCTCGAAAGCCAACCACCTCAGCTATATCGGCGACGCCGATATCGGCGCGCGCGTGAATATCGGCGCGGGCACCATCACCTGCAACTACGACGGCGCGAACAAATTCCGCACCGTGATCGAAGACGACGTGTTCGTCGGCTCCGACACGCAACTGGTCGCACCAGTGCGCGTGCAGCGCGGCGCGACGATCGCGGCGGGCACCACGGTCTGGAAGGACGTCGAACCCGGCACGCTGGTGCTGAACGGCAAGACGCAAACGAGCAGGACGGACTACGTGCGTCCCGTCAAAAACAAGAAAAGCTGATCGATACGATGCGCGCACGGAGCGCGCTCATTGAATCCGGCACTGAAAAGGAATAGGCCATGTGCGGCATTGTCGGCGCGGTTGCGCAACGTAATATCGTTCCCGTCCTGATCGAAGGACTGCGTCGCCTCGAATATCGCGGCTACGATTCGTGCGGCGTCGCCGTGCTCGGCGCCAACGGACCGAGCCGCGCGCGCAGCGTGGCGCGTGTCGCCGACCTCGAAGACCAGGTGCGCGAAGGGCACCTCGAAGGCGTGACGGGCATCGCGCATACGCGCTGGGCGACGCACGGCGCGCCGGTCACGGACAACGCGCACCCGATCTTCTCGCAGGACGCGCTCGCGTTGGTACACAACGGCATCATCGAGAATTACGAAGCGCTGCGCGAAATGCTGCGGGGCAAAGGCTACACGTTCGTCTCGCAGACCGACACCGAGGTTATCGCGCACCTGATTCACAGCGCGTATCACGGCGACCTGTTCCTGGCCGTGCGCGAAGCGATCGCGCAATTGCACGGCGCCTATGCGATCGCGGTGCTGCACAAGGACCAGCCGCACACGGTGGTCGGCGCGCGCCAGGGCTCGCCGCTCGTGGTTGGGCTCGGCAACGGCGAGAACTTTCTCGCGTCGGACGCGCTCGCGCTCGCGGGCAGCACCGAACGCTTCATCTTCCTCGAGGAAGGCGACGTCTGCGAACTGTCGCTCGACGGCGTGCGCATCGCCGATCGCGACGGCTATGAGGCGCAGCGCGAAGTGCGTCAGGTGGCCGCGTATGGCGGCGCGGTCGAACTCGGCCCGTATCGCCACTTCATGCAGAAGGAAATTTTCGAGCAGCCGCGCGCGATCACCGACACGATTCCGCAGGCTGATTCGTTCGATGCGTCGCTATTCGGCGAGAGCGCGGACAAGATCTTCGCGGAGATCGACAACCTGCTGATTCTCGCGTGCGGCACGAGCTACTACTCGGGGCTGACCGCGAAGTACTGGCTCGAATCGATCGCGAAGATTCCGACCCAGGTCGAGATTGCGAGCGAGTATCGCTACCGCGAGTCGGTGCCGAATCCGAGGGCGCTCGTGGTCGTGATCTCACAGTCCGGCGAAACCGCGGATACGCTCGCCGCGCTCAAGCATGCGCAGCAGCTCGGTCACAAGCACACGCTCGCGATCTGCAACGTGAGCACGAGCGCGATGGTGCGGCAGACGGAACTGTCGTTCCTCACGCATGCGGGCCGCGAGATCGGCGTCGCGTCGACGAAGGCGTTCACGACGCAACTGGTCGCGCTGTTCGTGCTGGCCGCGACGCTCGGGAAGCTGCGTGGGCGTTTGAGCGACGAGCAGGAAGCCGGCTATCTGAAGCAGCTGCGCCATCTGCCCGCTGCGCTCAACAGCGTGCTCGCGCTCGAGCCGCAGATCATCGCGTGGTCGGAAGAGTTTTCGCGCAAGGAACATGCGCTGTTCCTCGGGCGCGGCATGCACTATCCGATCGCGCTCGAAGGCGCGCTGAAGCTCAAGGAGATTTCGTATATCCACGCCGAGGCTTATCCGGCCGGCGAACTGAAGCATGGGCCGCTTGCGCTCGTGACCGAAGCGATGCCGGTGGTCACGGTGGCGCCGAACGACGCGCTGCTCGAGAAGCTGAAGTCGAATATTCAGGAAGTGCGCGCGCGCGGCGGCGAGCTTTATGTGTTCGCCGATGCGGATACGAAGATCGTCAACGGTGAAGGTCTGCATGTGATCCGGATGCCGGAGCACTATGGGTTGCTGTCGCCGATTCTGCACGTCGTGCCGTTGCAGTTGCTGGCGTATCACACGGCGTGCGCGCGTGGGACCGATGTGGATAAGCCGCGGAATCTGGCGAAGTCGGTGACGGTGGAGTGAGGGGGCGCCTCGCGACAATGCACGCTGTGAACAAAAAATTGTTCTTACGTTTAATCAACAAATTGTTCACGCAAATGGGCTTTTTTGCCTTCACTCCACGCGGCTTAATTCTTTGATTTCAAATAGGAATCACGGAACTTCGCCGCGCAAGAGCGAACGTGCAGATGTGTGCAAATCCGTCAGGTGAGGGGTCGCCCTAGACGGCTCCTTCGCGGGAACACTCCAGGACCCTGCTTGATATAGCGACTGTCGCTGACGGAGCTTTCGTGCTCGTTGGCCTAGCTGCTAGACGGAAATGTCTTCCTTGGATATTCGTCCGCTAAAGTCTGCGGTAAAGAAAGTGCTGTCGTCGCTTCGACAGTTCTCTAAGAATTTCGAATTCCACCGCCCCGGCCGGATAGTCCTCCGGCCACTCCTTTGCCAGCAATTCCACCTCCGTTCGCACGGCCGCGCCGAATGCGCCCGCTGAATCCTCCGTTTGGCTATCGCCACCGCCTACATCCGTAGACGCTCCCGTCCTGCCCGCTGCGCTGCCGGCAATTTCCCTCACTGTTTCCAGTAGCCTTTGCGCGCAAGCAACTCGGTCGCGTGCCCGCCGAAGCCGACCAAAGCTGGCGTCCGATAGCCTCAATTCGCGCGCCACGACGCTGATATCGCTGTCTGCATCGCCCAAAATGAAGCAGAGCAGTTCGATTGGGGCTTGCGTCGCGTCAGGGCGTGTTGCCGGGGCTGCGGCTGATACAGCAGCGTTTTCGATTGAGAGTTCCATGCGGAATGTAGTCGCCCGATTTATATAGGCTCGTCGTCGTCCATCAGGGAACAGAACTGCTTCCGAAGTGTCGGCTGCTGTAACGGGTCTGTCCCGTCCGCGCGGCATTTCATCGCTCGCGCAGACCATGGTTTTGGTTCGACTTCTCTCTGCTGGGGTACGAAGATGGGCTGGGAATACACCGACTTTCGACGCGAGGAGCTCTACGAGGAAGTGTGGGCGGAGCCGGTTACGAAGGTTGCGAAGCGCTATGCGATTTCCGACGTCGGGCTTAGGAAAATATGTCTGGACCTCGAAGTGCCGCTTCCACCGGTCGGGTACTGGGCGAAATTGGCTGCGGGCCGGGCCGTGAAGAGGCCGCCCCTTGGCGCGGCGAAGGGACCAACGACTTATCGCCGCTCCAGGTACGTCGCGCCGTTAGAGGATGAGTTCGATGCCCGATATCGGGAAAGTCTTGAAGAGGACTTGCCGCATCGCCCTGCGATACCAAATCTGCCCTTGCGGACATCTCTGGAGGACTGTTTGCCGCTTTCCAAGCGAGTCGCGAAGAAGCTTGACGGCAAGGTTCGCGACGCAAGGGGCTGGCAGCTCTGCGACGGACCTGGGCTCGTGTGTGTTGCCGCGTCCCAGCCGAACAGCTTCCGTGCGGTGCTGCTTCTCAATCTCGTGCTCGAATCGCTGTTGGCTGCCGGCTACGCTCTTTCCGCCAGCGCTAAGGCCGATGGCCCCGTATTCGTCTCGATACTTGACCTCAACTTGTCATTCAATGTCCGCGAGCGTAGCCGGCGAGAGCCAATGCCTCTGACGCGCGAACAACGACAGAAGAACGAAGAAGTTGGATTCAACTTCCACACCCAGCAGTACGAATATCATCCAACGGGTGAGTTCGATATTGCGGTGACCGAGCCAAATAGCAGCTGTGAGTTGGCGAAAACTGGCGACAGTCGGAGCGCGTCCGTTGAAACCAAAATCGTGGCTTTCGTCGGCCGACTTCGTGAGCTGTCGATACGCCGGCGCGTGAAAGCCGAAATTGACGCCAAGCGCCAAGTCATTGCGGAAGCCAAGGTCGCGGAGGAGCGGCGCCTGGCTGAAATACGGAGGAAGGCACTCGAACGTCTCAAGCAAGTTGAAGAGTTGGCGTCCAAGCTTGAGCGGGCAAATCGGTTGAGGAGCCTTGCCGACAAGTTCCAAACCGAAAAACTGTCTTCAAACGACAGAGTAGTCAACGCGGACTGGATTCGTCGTGCGGCAGATTGGCTGGACCCGACGATACTTCGTCGCTGGGACGAGGTGGATGGGCCGGGCGATGAGACCGTCGAATAATGCGACTATCTTCCGCGACTCGGCTTTATCAAAGCAGCTTGACCGGCCGCCGCCGTCACCTTTGGCGGAACTGGCGGTTAAGCCCGGTCATCGACACCCGGTAGGTGTACATCCTCTTGCTCACACCATACTCCGCTGTGACTTCGTCATCCGACATGCCCTGACGGCGGATATCGACGAGAGCCTCGCGAGGCAGGAGAAGCGTGCCAGCTAACCAGTCGGCTTCCTCTTCCTGCTCTTTGTCGTACGCCTTAAGTAGCATTAGCCCTTCCGAAGAGATGCTCATCTCTTCGGGCTCGTGATTGCGGATACGATGAGCCAGTTCGTGCATTAGGTCGCTTGCCTGCCTCGCTGGGGAGTGTGACGAGTTCAAAATCACGAGAATCTTGTCTCCGACTACAAGGGTTACGGCAGACCAGCAACTCGGCGAACCGTCGTTGCGCAGAAGCACCTGCCTTGTTTCGGATGGCAGACCTGGGACATCGTGAGGCGTCCATACGCGAATTCCCAGGTGCTTTGCCAGCTCTCGAGCACTCAGCGGCGATGTCGGGGGCAAACTAAGTTCGCGGCGAGTGTCGGCTGAGTACCGCTCGCACCAAGCTTTGTATCCACGCTGCACAGTACGCTCAGACCTCTTCCTTCAGCAGTGCCTCTTGTGCGAGAACAATCATCTCGCTCAATGCCTTTGCGCTCTCTGGGCGTATTGCCGCTTCTTTCTTGAAATGAACTTGCGCTCTTGGTGCCGATGAGGATGCTGGGACTAAGCCAAGGAAGGTTGCAGGGTCCTCACCAAGCCACGCACAGATTTTCCCGAACGTCTCCAAATCTGGGACCTTTCTGTTTTCAACTCGGGAAAGGGTGGCTGGACTAATGCCGACTTCCTTGGCTGCCTCACGGATACCCCGACCGTCTCTGCGCTGGAGTATGTGCTGGGCGAGCACGTCCATCTTTACTTGTTCCATTTCTCTCCTGTCTTATATGCGAGACAAAAACTGTTTGACTGATGAAACGGAGCGTGCCAAACTGTTTCACATGTAAGACGCAGTCTGGCATCCAGCCGGTCGAACGTCAACATCGCCGAGCCGGCGTCCGTCCATTCGATGCAACGGGGTTCCAAAATGTCTGCAAACGAGCAACGTATTGAGGAAGTCGCAATTGTCGAGGCTGCCGGCTTCGCCGGTGAGGAAATCCTCGAAATCATTGATATTGAGGTTTTCGTCCGCGAGAAAAAGCCGGTGCCGCACGGCCACAGGTACCGGATTCGCATCGACAAAGTCCACTACGTGGTCGATGTGTCGCACATGACCGGGGAGCAGATTCTCGGTCTGGCCGGCAAATCGAGCGCGGGTTGGCTGCTCTCGGAGAAGGTCGGCGGTCAGATGCGGCCGGTCGCTCCGAATCAGACAGTGGACTTCGCCGCGCACGGTGTAGAACGCTTCGCGACCATTCCAAAAGAGGTTCAGGAAGGCGAAGGTCCCGTGCGCGCGGACTTCACGGTGCTGGATGAAGACCGGGAGTACCTCGACAGCCGGGGTTATGTGTGGGAGGCCGTCGACCAATCCGACGCTAAACGCATCGTGGTGCGCGGTTTCCAGCCGCCGCCCGGGTTCGCGCCAGCGACGGTAGACATGTTCGTGATTCTGCCGGCAGGGTATCCCGACACACAGATTGACATGGTCTACTTCCACCCTGCGCTTTCGCGTGCGGACGGGAAGCAAATCCGGGCTCTGATTACAAATCAATTCGAAGGTAAGACCTGGCAGGGGTGGTCGCGGCATCGCACTGCAAACAGCCCGTGGCGCCAAGGAATCGACAATGTCGGCACCCATCTGATGTTGGTTGACGATTTCCTTCGCGTTGAGCTGTTGAAATGAGTGCCGACAACTTGCTCTCCGTGCTGGCTATTTCGGGTAGGCACCGCGACCAGCTGCGCCGTCACCTTTTTCCCGGTGACGGCAAAGAGGCAGTTGCAATCGCGCTGTGCGGACAGGCTGTGGGCGCAAGCAGGAGTCAGTTGCTCGTGCATGACATCGTTGAGGTCCCTTACTCGGCGTGCCGCATTCGTGAGTTTGACGCCGTGGCGTGGTCCGTCGAATCGGTGCTTCCGGCCCTCAATCGAGCCATGCAGTCGAAGCTTACCGTTGTCAAGTTTCATAGCCATCCCGGCGGCTACCCGGAGTTCTCGAAATACGACGATGCTTCGGACAGAGCTTTCTTCAAAGCTGTGGACGATGTGCTCGACAATTGCGACGCGCGCGCCAGCGTGGTTATGCTGCCGGAAGGTCGATTCTTCGGGCGGAACGTCCAAAACGGCGTTCTGGGAAATCCTATCGACCTGTTCCGCATTGCCGGCGATGACTTCGAATTCATCCGCCCCTGCGACGAGCATGGCGACGGGGAGCAGATGCCGGAGCACGCAGTGCGACTTATCCAGACATTCGGCGAAGGCACGTATCGGACGCTGCGTCAGTTGCGTATCGGCGTGGTCGGAGCATCCGGCACCGGCAGTATCGTTCTTGAACAACTTGCACGAAATTGCGTGGGTGAAGTCGTACCGGTCGACCCCGACCATCTTGAGCGGAAGAACCTCAATCGCATCCTGAATTCTCGCGGTTGCGACGCTGCAACCGGTCGCAGCAAAGTCGACCGAGCGCGCGAAGCCATTCTTGCGATGGAGCTGGGCACGACGGTCTCCCCGCTGGAAAAAGACATTGGCGAACGCGAAGCAATCCTCGCCTTGTCCGAATGCGACATCCTCTTCGGATGTGTAGATTCAGTTGATGGTCGCCACATCCTGAACAAGATTGCTACGCACTTCCTGATTCCGCTCATCGACCTTGGTGTTCGAATCGACGCGGATGGGAAGGGCGGGGTCGACCAAGTCTGCGGGGCGGTTCACACCGTGCTCCCCGGCGGCTCAAGTCTCATGAGTCGTGGCGTGTATTCGCAAGCCGACCTTGATGCAGCGTTCATGAAAAAGCGGGAACCTGAGCGGTACAAGGAAATGGCAAAGGCTGGATACGTTCGTGGCGTGAACGTGGACCGCCCAGCGGTAATTTCATTGAACATGCTGGTGGCTGCATATGCGGTTAATGAGATGCTTGCGCGTCTGATGCCGTATCGTGTCGACCCGAATTTAACGTTTGCGCAGCGTCGCATCAGCCTTTCCGACCCACTGGCTAGTAGCAACGACGGGGACGGCGAAGCCTGCCCTGCTTTTGCGAAGCGCGTCGGGTACGGTGCAGCGGAACCACTTCTCGGAATCTTGGGACTTTAAACGATGGCGAATCTTTTCGAGGGCCTGTGGAAGAAAGCTGTCGCTTTTTACGATTCGATGCGCGGCCGTTACCGCGTAGCTGTTGTCGACGAATTGCCAGACCGGCTGGCCTCAAAGACTGTCTATGCTGTCGGCGAGGATGGCCAGTACTGGCTTGCTGCGCTGACGTGCCCGTGCGGATGCGGCGACACCATTCAACTCTCGATGATGCAGGGGCAGCGTCCGCGGTGGACCTTGGTTGAGCGGCATATGCGTTTTCCTACCTTGGCCCCATCGGTCGACCGCACGGTTGGATGCAAGAGCCACTTCTTTGTCAGAGGCGGGAGGATTCAGTGGTGTCAATAAATGTTTGATTGCCAGCAAGCGAGCCGAGTACCGCTCCGATACTCCTCAGGGCCGCCGATTCCTCATCGTTGTAAACGAAAGGGGCATTCACAGGGTTGTGCGACCAACGTTGAACCTGCTCCGGCCCAGTCCGGATGTCGCTCTATCGCGCAGGCTCCTTTTTAAAAGGATAGATGCTGTCGGATATCAGCGCGTGGCGCTCTCTGATGTATTTTGCACCTGTGCCGTTGGCGTAGACAGCGCCTGGAGACCGCCAGCGAAGTAAGCTAGGCCAGCGCGTCGGCTGGGGATGTAATGTTTGAGTGTGCAAGAGCGCTTCGCCTTCGCGATTAAAGTCGCTTACGTCAACCACCTTGAAACGAGAATGTTCACCGTTTGTCGAGTCAAGGAGCGCGACGTTGACCTTGTGCCGGACTGGGAGTCTCCGGTCCGAACACAAAGCATACTGAATCATAAAATCCTCTTCTGAGGCCGATTCGGGTACGTATAGATTGGCGAAGCAGTTGAGGAATTGATGCTGGTTCAGTGCTCTCACATCGCCAGCGTTCCGCACTTCAACCCAACCGCGGTTGTGCTGGACGCTGTAGACGTCGCCGTCGTATGCAAGACAGAGAATGTCTGGAGTCAGCGGCATCAGTGTGACGATGCCGGAGCCGCGCAGACCAAAGGAGCTGCCAACTCCTCGACGGTCTTCTAAGTACCAACGATTCGATGCTACGGCGGGGTCATCCGAGGTGATGAAGGGGATGTCGGTTCTGTTTCGGAGAAGGCAGACTTTCAGGTCTTCGATGGATGGGGCCGTATCCGCTACTGCCTCCATTGCCGTCTGCACTGCCTCTTGAATTCCGAAAGCGAAAGGCAACGAACTATCCCCTATAACTAATTCGGCTTCCGCTGCCATTTGCACTGCGCGCTTCGATGCGGCTTCCGTACGAAGATGTTGGACGAGCCAGAAGAAGCGAAGAAACCACTTGTCGTCATCGTTGAGGAAATATCCGGGCTCACGAATCTTGCGGAGTAGGGAGGCATATCCGCCCTCAACCGATTGGATTGCTGTTTCAAGTTGCGGGTCCTGCCCATAGAAGTAAGAGCCAGAGCACTGGTGCTTAACCCGGGCCGTGGCGATGAAGCTTTGCCGGTCGACATTGAAGAGCTTGATGGTGACGTTTCCCTCGTCCTTTGTAAAAGCCTTGAGATAGCAACGCGGGACAAAATGCTGGTTCTTATTCGTGGCCATAAATTCACAAAGCTGCACGGCGCAGAGCGAAAGTGTCAGGGGCTAGCTTTCAGGAAGCTACGCCGAGTAGCCCACACATAAAGCCGAAACTTGAGTCACGAGGGTTCGCGATTGTCGCCGGTTGCCGCCTGCTGGGGAAATGTTCTCAGCATCGGACGGCCGAAAGGGTTCGAAAGCGGCGTCGCGTCATCGGGGTGCTACTGTGCGAAACCGCTCGCTACCTCGTTCAGCCGTTAGAGAGGCGACGCCGAACAACGCCTGCGCGCTGCTTGACGAGTCCAATCAGAAGGTGTTTTGCAGACCCTCGATTTCTTGTGCAAGGTCTCGAAGGTAGCTAGGGAGCGTACGCTCCTTAAGCCGGGCACAAAGCTCCTCGAGATGCCTGGTGGCTAGGCGCATCCTGCTGGCGGCCAACGCTAGTAGAAATTCCGGAAGCGCAGCGCCTCCACCCTCGTCCCATGCGAAAACCTCCGCCAATATGACGTTCAGCATTGCGACACTGCATTCCTCGTCCACCGAATACAAAAGTTCGGAAGGGCTCGCTGCTCGCAAAAAGGCCGCTCGCAGTACTGCATCGTTGTAAATCTCAAAGTTTGAGGGACACACAAGCACGTGCCCGTACACGCTCGAAGACCATGTCGTAAAGGCCGAGGTGCGGGAGGGGCCGGAGATGCCTTGATTGTCAGCCCGGGCACACGCGAGGGTGTTCGCGACGATGGTAAAAATGTCCGCTTGCGAAATGCGCTCACGTTCTTTTTCGGTGTCGAGATAGACGAAATCGCGCGCAATTTCCAACTTAGGGCGGCAGCCGCTAAAAAACAACTTGTCTGAACTGGTGGCAGAAGTGTTGAGTTCATTGAACCTCGCGTCAAGCTCTGGCTCCAACGCCTTCTTTTCCTTCATGCGTAGCAGCGTCTTGTGCTCGGCCTCCCACGCAGTATCGACTGGGGTAGGTACCGGAAGCATGAACTGAAGCGCAGAGCGAAACGTAAAGGTGTCTCGCCCGCGTTCGCCGAAACTCAAAAACATCGTCAACTCATTGAGAGCTTGAGAAGTTTCAGCCACCGTGATGGCGGAAAGGTATGCAACAGCACCTCCCGGCACAAGGGTCCGCATTCTCGCGTTGATTTCTCTCGCTCTCGCATGATTGCTCAGACAGCCGAATACCACCAGCGCCGTCCCATTTGGAACGCTCGCGAGACCTTCGACCTCGTTAGTTATCGTCGCAGAGGCTATTACAGCCTGTAGGCCCGCTTCCCTAACCAACGCGTCGAATTTCGCATCAGAGAGGCCAAGCAGCACGACGTAGTTCAGTGGGGCAGGCGCGAAGCGACGTAGCATTCGGATGAAGTCCGCTCGAAGCTGGGCATCCACGTCAAGTAACAGCTCTCCATTGACCGCAACGCCCGCCGGCCGCGCGGGAGATTTGAAAAGAGTAACTTCGAGACAACCTGTCCGAGCAAGCCGCTCCGCGGCACTTCGAGCGTCGTCAGGCTGCGCCTTGCTTCTAACTGCCAGGCGCTTGACGGCACGCTTCTCCAATAGAAACTGGTCTCCCTCCAACTGCGCGAGGAAGTGGCCGCTCCTGCAGAAGGGGCAGTTCTGCAGCAAATAGTTGCTTACTGCTGGGTAGCCGAACAGACCGTCGTTCCGATAAGTCAGGTGGCACACAACTGTGCCCGTATACTCTGGAGCTCCTGACTCAAGATAGAACAGTGTGACGATTCTGCTTTCGTCGACGTTAATGCTGGTGAGCCTATTGGCTAAGCCGCCAGATGTCGAAGCGGATATGAGAAATAGGTCTGTAGGTCTCGTTCGCGGCAGATTTTCAACGCCACCGTAGGAGCTGAACGATTTGACGGGCGGATACTTGTCCCACAAGCCATGCGCGACAGCCATCCGAGCCATCGCGAACGCCACTGCGATGATAGGTGCCGTATCGACCAAAATCCGCGACGGCGCCTTGCCAGAGGTCGCCCCGAGAGCAAAAAACGCAACTGCCGCGCAAGCTTCAGACGTAAGAAGCGGTCCACTGGCGCGCAGGAACTTGTTGGAATGCCGTCCTGAGAGCTTTCCGAAGTGGACGCCCGGAGGCGCTTCAACCAGCCCGCCACCGCTGTGAAAAAGGTCAAATAGCCATCCGCTGCGAAGTCGGTCATCCAGTGATTCACGTTCGCCCGCATGCACCGTGCCGTCCGAATATTCAAACGGCATAGCCGAAACATGACGCTTCCCGTCGCTGGTCTCCTGAATTCCGAGAAGACGAATCCTTCCACCGATGCCGTCAAAGTAGCGACGAGCTCGCTCCACAGCGACGCCGTTCGCAATGAGTTCGACCATCTTCGTTTCGCTCACAAAGGGCGCGAGAACGTAGATATTCGCGGTGGCGGGCCGTCGGTCGAAAATGTTCCGGACGTCCTCGCTCAGTGTTGATTCGGCGAAATCGTACTCGTCATAGACAAGCACGCTGGCCTCGCCCTCGTACGCGTCTTGACGGAATCTTGTTGTTAGACAAAGCGCGCTCATGCGTTTAGTGCAGAGGAACAATTACACGGACGGAAGAACCAACCAATAATTCGTGTTCGGATGGAACGGCGACGTACCGACGCTCGAAATCGAGCAGTTGGGGTTTGGGCATCCCCGGTCGTGTCGAAGAGTTCGCGGGCTCCATCTTGAATTTGAATTCACCTTCCATAAAGGTGCGGTACCCATATATGCGGCCGGTTCGAATTTCGATGGAGCCACGGAGCAATTGCAGAGCACGCAGAACCTCGTACAAACCCATGCCGCGGTGGGCTTGACGGACGTCGGTTAACCCGGGCTCATAGTGACGTTCAAGGCATGAATGCACCACTTTCCATTCGAGGTTCAAGTCGACAGTTCGTTGAATAGGTTTTCGCATGAACGAAGCGAAAAAGCCCGGCCCAGAATCGAAAATGGACAACTCAAAGGCCTCAATGGGGCGAGCCGCATCGTCCCCGGCGTCTTTGCTTCTTGGACGCTCAACCTTGGTGCGCTTCAAAACGATTCCGCGTATGCCATTCTTCTGGATTGGCAAACCGGACAACTCGGTCTTGCCATGCGTATCAGCATTTTCAAAGAGCTCTGACACGATTGTCGCAAGCGCGGAACTCCAATGCACAGCAGACGAAGTCGACAAGTCAGTGGCAGCTTGGTGCGTTACGAGCTCTTCGATGATTGCCTCGAAGTCTTCGCGTTGAATCATGCTTCCGTCAGCACCGTACAAATCCGGTGGTGAACCTCTGCCTCTGCTGTCGGCACAAATCACGACTTGCGTGTCGGCAAAAAGGTCGGTCTTTAGGCGTTCCTTGAATAGCTTGCGACGAGCAGCATCCAGTGCGCCAACCACCTGTCCGTTGTCAAGCCCTTCAATCTCGTGGTCCGCATTCTCGAGGACGATAAGCACTGCAAGGAGCGGGAATATCGTAGGGGACGCAAGAGCCCGGGAAGCGATATGCTGCGCCCAACGAACGCGGACGGAGGCGTGTCGACTTAAGGTCAACAATCGCTGAATGGCCAGTACCTCAGACTGCGCCATGCCCGCCGACATTTCATCCTCGTAGCTATCCGGGACGATAATGGAAATACCAACGTTGTCGACTGCGATATCTCGCCCGCGACTTTCGTCGATTAAATCGAACGGTAACCGGAAAGCTAACAGTTGCGGCTCAGCCATTTTGGGTCTGCTGATGATGAAGTAATCGCAAGGTTCGGGGCCTGCGGTCATGGACCGACCGTAGGTCTTCATTGACCGCGAGCCGTCCCCGCGTCGGTTCAGCCTTAGATAGTAATTGCGTTTTCGGGTGCCGAGCGGCGCCGTATTCGTAACGCACCACTGGAAACCGGAGCATTGTATAACGTGTGGGTCAAGGTCGTGACCGACGGTTGCCTTGGACGACATCGACGTTCCGGAATCTGGTGATTTTTCGACCGAGCAGAAGCCACCGATATGTCTGCAGTCCGCTCGCATGCGGTATTGGTTGGCATGCGGAGGCTGGTTCGCCTCACCATTTGCAGTGTGCTCGGGATTGACGGGGACGACGCAACGGTCCTCTCCAGCTCCGGCAATCCCTGGTGGTCGTTCGTCGGCGGTGACAGCAACGAGCGTGGACCTCGCCCGGAATCGGACTAGGGGAGCGAAGACTTCTTCATGCAGACGGCGTTCGCCGGACATAGCTCCGAAAACTGTGTACTTGCCAGCAATTCCTCAGATGCACTGTTCCGGTTCATCACGGCTTATCCAGTCCGCAGGAAGAAGTCCGCTGCTGTCGTGGTGAGCGGCCACAATTCCGATATCCCGGCCGCTCGAGCGACGTCTTCCGAATGCGCCGCTATGCGTCGCGGATAGTGCGACTGCAGCGCTTGGTAGACCCGCTTCTGGCTATTGGCTTGTACGTATCGACAGCACCTGTTGTCTGGGGACGTGAATATAGCTACTGTAGCGCGTCCAATCGATGCACTGAATGTTGAGCGGAGGCGGCAGCCTCCGCTCTATCATTTAGCTCTCGCTATTCGTAGGGTGACCAATGGACGCGGTCGTAGAAGTTTGCAGGCAATTCGATATCCAGAGTACCGAATTTGGCCAACAGCTTGGTGGCGAGTTCAGGTGGGGCAACGTTTTCCGCTTGGAGGATGAACGAGTAAACCAGCCCACCGTCGTTGCTCTCGTTTTCCAGAATCTCTGCGTCCGCAAGGATTTCCGCATCCTCCAGGTCGATGGCGAGCTCTTCTGCGAGTGCCTGTGCAAGGGTCACTGTGGGCCCGTCACCATCCGAACTGTCATCTCCGAACCACGCGAGCTTCGCAGAGGTGACTCTGCACTCCGGCTCGCCAACGCAGACCTTACCGTAGCGGGTGAGAAAGAGCGATGCGGTCACATTAACAACATGTCCGACATACACTCGCTCAGGGTCCTGTCTCATGCTGGCGTGCCCGACAATGCGAAATTCCCTAGCACTGTCGTAGGGTATCTCGTCGAGCGACGTTTCGAAAGGCAGGTAGACCTCGCCGAGAGTGCCGTTGGACATTGCCATCTGGCTGATGGTGTCGTCGTGGTTCACAACGCTCTGGTCAAGGTAGTCCCTGAGCACATCGTCGAACGCACCCTTGGTTCGATGAACGGTGGCCCAAGGCAGGGTATGCGTCAGAGCGGCTGTCAGCAGGGAAGCCACAGCCTCGTCGGTGTAGCCAACATCGAGCTCGCTGGCGCGCAGCAGAAGCAGCGGTTCGTCGAGAACTATATGTCTGGTGGGCGATAGGTCCGGCTGTTCTTCTTGCGCGTTTTGATAGGCAGCAAGGGACTTATAGCCGAGCGCCGCAGCGACCAGCTGCTGAGCGTGACCAAGAACAAGCGGTTTGGACAGTGAGGCGCTCTGTTTACGAACAGCGAAAGCAAGCGCACTGATACCAATAGCCATGCGATTCTCCAATCTGGCACGGGGCATCGAGCGATTACATGCACCGCGCCTGCGAGAACACGCAAGGGTTGGTAAACATTGATTCTGGGAAGAATTCTGTCGGTTTTGAGCCGCTCGCAACTCAGGCTGACGCCGTGCAGTCATCATAGCAGAAATTTCCCGTGATTCTTGTTGGGTACTTTCCGCCTACCCTGCCGCGCGATTGCGCGGCAGGGTAGGCGCAACGCGTTGATTTGTACCCCCTTGCTGTCGAGTGGACCGGATGGTGTGGACGACGATGAGGTACCGAGCTTCAGTCCTTGGGGTGCGGTATATTTAGGTGGTCATCCGCCGACCGAAAAGCATATGTCCCGCCTTGGCATCGAACACGAAAATGGCCTCGTCTATGAAGGCACCGACAATCCGAGCTATCTCACTGTCCCTGCACCAATAATCTCGCAGTGTGCGCTGGTCGAATCCCCTTCCGACCTCGAGAATTTGCCGCGCGGTATGCTCAGCGACCCGTTTCGGTGGATTTTCCGAGAGGACTCGTTTGACCCTGTGTCTCGCGTTCGAAGAGGGCGTCTTTTTCAGTCATTCACCAAGACCAATCGGGAATTGGTCTTCGTCGAAGCTCACCCTAATTCGTTATCCGACAGTAGACGGAGCCGGTCGGACGGTCGAGTACACAAAGAACTGAATGTGTTCATCCATTGCACTGAATTGCTGGGACGCCCGAACCGGGCGGAAGGTCTTCAGCTTGCGATAGGTCACGTCGGAGCACACTCGCTTTGGCGAATATTGCAGACTGAACAAACGGTCAGCCAGGACGTGCTGGTTACTGTTCGAGCTGAGTCTGCGTTTGGCATACTGCCCGCTCTCAACATGGTGCAAATTCCGGAAGGAAATCGGAAATCCGTCGTGGATGCTTACGACCGCGTCATGAAGGTAGCGTATCGCGATTCTCCAACTTCTGTTGTAGACCAGTGCCGAAACCTGTGCGCGGTTCTCGCTGGCCGGTGGTTACGCCAATTGAGCGGTGACGAGAAAGCGGTCCACAAAGACCTAGGTCCATGCCTCACGGCAATCGGAAAACATGTTGGTGAAAATGAGCGACGGCTGATTCGTGCGGCTCTCGAGACCGTCAACCTCCTTCATCCTCGTGGGAAGGATAATGAGCGTGAGCGTCTCGACCTGCGGGAGGTATCGAACGAGGACGCCGAGCTTGCCTTGCATGCAACGGGGTTCGTTCTTAGAGAGCTCGGTTGGGGGCATTGATGGAATCGGCTCACGTCGTGTTTCGGGCCTCGCCAATGCACGCGTTTCGCGGAAGAACCCTACCTGCCCCCACGCCGCACTCTGATGCCTCGAAATGCGCAAAATGATATAGCCGTCGCGTCATGCCACATCAACAGGCGTCAACCGGCACTCGACGCCAAATGTTCGCTGCCTGTTGACAGCCTGAATACTCCTGCCGTAGGATAAAAGCGCGGTTCATGCCGAATCGTGGGCAAGTTGGCGCCCGTCAGTGCACGCACCGGAGCCTTTCCGGCACGGCAAAGCCAGTTCCCGTAATACTCGAATTTCCCGGCTCGGTGATTTCACTGGAAAGCCGGACAACGCGTGCCGTCCCGAGTGTGCTTTCCGTGATGAGGTCATCATGACAGCCAGTACCTCGGCGTCGGCGGACGCCATTTCATTCGCTTCTCCCCAGTCCCAAGCCCTAGCCTTGTGGACGTTCATCAAGCTCAAGAACCCCGACTTCAACAGCCAAGCGGCGCTTGGCGTTGTTCAACGGCTTTCCCCCCAGCCTGGGGACGACGTCAAGAAGCTTGCGAAGCGTTTGCGCGCCGAACTAGCGACAGCTGGGGTGAGCATCAAGCACGTCACGGCGCTTGATGCGGCATCCCGGATGCTCTCAAGCCAAGGCTGGTTCCAACGACACTCGCCTGCTGCGGCGCCTCGTCTATTCCTGCGCTCAGTAATCAACGACCAAGAAGTAAGCGCGATGACATGGCAAGAGTTATTGCCTGTGCTCATCCGGCAGTGCGAGCCTTTGGTTGTCGCGTCCCATGTACGCGCGCTCCACGTTGAGGTGGGAGAGAAAATGCTTACAGTCAACACCTTGGAGCACGCCAGTGGCGAGAAACTCTTACACGTGCCTATCGTCCTAGTGATACCCAATGGGGACACGGACAGATGGCTAGACGGTGCGTCGACAGCTATTGAGGGACTGCGCCGCCGCTTTGAAGAAACACAGGAGGCGGTTGTTGAGGGCGTGGCCCCGCTACAGCTTTGCTCGGACCCTGAAACGGATAACGCTAGCTTCCCTCCTTCAGCAGCTCCCTTCGCCGAGTTGGTCTTGATGCGTGTCGACGGGGACTACCAAGATGGCTACGAGATTGCCCGAGGCAATGAGTTCACTTGCTGGTCGCAGTTTGAATTGGCCTGCCAAAAGGACTCCGACCGGTCGGAGGACATCTGGGTCACGCCGGAGGTAAACATCGCAGACGCCGCATGGATGTGTCGTGGTGGCCGCTACGTATGGCAGTTGGCAAAGCTTTCACGAAATGGGACGTCCGCCCATCTGACTATCCGCGAGCTAGATGAAAAGGCAACCAGGAAACTGCTGAAGCGCTATCTGCTTGCTCGCAGCCGGTTCGGTGGACGCATGGAACATTTTGACCTTCCCAAGGCCTTCTCGCACATTGGCGCGCCAGGTGAGAACTATCGAGTAGATACACGGCGCCTGAATGACGCGCTCGCTAATCACGGACTCACTTGGGACGCGTACCTTGCAGAATGCGGTGACGACGTACCGCTGACTCCCGAGCTGCCGGTTGGTTTTCTGTTGACGCTGCTTGAACGACTGAATCTGGATAACCCTGCGAGCATACTGTTGGCTCCGTCACGAGCGGAACTTCGCCGCGTAGATTCGGACGACCTTCTGCGTGCTCTTGCGCCTCGAACTGACCACGTTCGCTACCGTTCGTCACGCCGGCTTGACGACGAGTTGAAAGGGTTTGTCCGCGAAGCGATTCAGGAATTCGGCGACGGAATGCGCACGCGGATGCTCATGACCAGTGGCGCGCTGCAGATAGAAGGCCGCCCGCTCCCAAACCTCGTATATGCGGCAGAGGCCGAGGAACTGCGCGCAGGTCTGGCGGCTCGTGGCCTGGCAATGTATGTCGGCATCATGCCGAATATTGTCTCAACCAAAGAGCACCCCAACGCCGCGCAGTTACCGCCTTTCGCTTTGGGCACAAGCCTGTTCATCGACGTTGACCTCGACGAAAGCGAGGCCGTATGAACCCGCACATCGAAGAACTGCAAATCCGCCTCGAGGCACGAGATATCGCCGGGTTCGTGGATACCTACGCCACAGAGGTCGTGAACGTACGCGGCGACCCTCAACTCACCCGCGTGACGCAAGTCATCCTTCCTCCGATATTGAGAGATGCTCTCCGGGAGCGCCATGTTCCGGCCACGGTTCTCATCCAGCTCTGGCGAATGATTCGCAACAGCACCCTGCTTGTTGTTGACAATGAGGTGCTCGCTAGCATCAATGCACAGATTGATGGAGCTTTCCGGGAGTGTCATGGCAGCGACCATGCTCCGGTCGAAAAATTCTGGCTGCAGAAAAATGACGAACACCCTCGCCAAATGCCGCTCTCGCCATCACTCCCTGCCTCCGGTCAGGCATCTGCCGGCCCCTTCGCGGTCACTGAGCGGGTGGTCATCGCGAGCGTGTTCACCGTCGGGCTGACACACGTGAGCGACATGTTCAACTGTAAAAAGAACGTTTGCGCCAGTTCGCAGGAACGGGAGTTTCTGAAGGCGGTGCGGCAGTATCTTCCGAATCTGCAAGCCTATCCCAACGTGCCACTGCTGAACTTCATCGACATTGACCGGATGGGTGACACACTGACTGACCGGATGAAAAGTTACGTGCGTGCGTCCCGTGTGGATGTGCTGCTGTGTACTGACGACGAGGACCCGGTTGGCGGAATCGAGCTTGATTCTGTGCACCACGACTCGGACGAAGCGCGGGAGCGGGACGTTCTGAAAAACGAGTTCTTCAGCCTCGCCGGGCTCCCGTTGATTCGCATCAGACCTGAGAACAGTCGAGACGTCCGTGCAGAAGATTTTTATGACCTGCTCCTGAGCGAGTCAGAATCATTGCAAGCGCTTCGCCCGCGCCGAATGCGGCCGCGCCGCAATCACGACTTCCTCGTGCCTGCTGAATCCGCATGCAAGGTCAGGTGCCAAAGCTAGGGCAACAGGTACGGCCAGCCCGCGAATCCATAGAGTTCATGGGCTGGTGTTCGAGTGTCGAGCGTTGTCAGTCAGGTGATTCTGAAACAGAAGACCCGGTTCACGCTCAACGTGCTCGCCTGTTTACCCGCCCTTGCTCTTAAACAGGCGCTCGTGCATCCAGCCGTCGTTGGTTGCAACCAATACGGCCTTGTCACCAGGTGCCCCGCTCAAGTCACGCTGCACGGAAGGATATGCGGCCTGAATCGCAGGCTGTTTCGCCCATGCCGGTGCTTCATCGACCTCGTAGAGGTAGTTGACCTGCGAAATCTTGGTGCCAAACATATCTGCGGGTTGCGTGAAGTTTTCCGCTTCCTTCACCTTGTACTTGCCGCCGCAGAACGCGTCCCAGTTGCCCAGGTTGCCGGTCGCGCCTTTGACCAGATGTTTCTTGCCGTCATCGCCAGCCCTTCTCGCGCTCAGTGACCGCCCATGCCCGTCAGCAAACCCGCTGGTCTAGTTAGAAGCCGCCTTGGTTCTTACAGCGCCGGGCTCGCCGGCCTCCTTGAACATATCGTCCATCAAATCCTGGACGACGCCGTCGGCATTTGGAAACTGATGCAGAACCGAATTTTTCCAGTGGCCAGACGCGATAAGGCCGCCGCTTGGCGCCTTGTAAAAGCGGATGTCCATCGAACGCAAATACATAACGATGTCCCAGAACCAGCTGTCGGTGTAAGTGACATTCATGTCGGCTTTGTCGCACGCAGGGGCAACCGACACCGACACGCCGTGGTTTTCCAAGTTGCGTTGGATTGCAGCGTCCATATCAGCCGACTTGCCGCCGTGCGCGGTAAAGCACGCTGTCGTCATCGGCGAGCCTTTCGCCTGCGGACCAGCGGTGACACTTTGACTTGTGGAGCATCCAGGAAGGACGACCAGCGCCGAGACGGCGGCGACCAGGGAAACCAGAGTGCGCATTTTATTTTCCAGTTTGAATGCAGAGGCGGCACTCTGAATATCGGCAGCTATGTCGTCAACTTAAGCGAGCGGGAGAACACTCTGCTCGCCGGTTGCCCCCTGCCCAGTCGACTACGCGCTCACCTCTGTTCATACAACGGCACTACGGGAGTCTCAACCTTGGCGGCAACTGTTTTGACCGAAGCAGCCTTCTTGCTTGTTGCCTTCTTCGCAGCGACCTTCTTGAGAGCAGAAACGGCCTTCTTTGCAGCCGGAGACTTCGCGCCAATTCACGACCCACCCTTGTACGTCGCGACAAAACTCGCAAGGTCGCCCCAGTTCGGCGAAGACAGCAACTCCGGATGGTCCTGCTGGACCTTAAGCGCGACACTCCGAAAGGCTTGCGCGCATGCCGAGAAGCCGGTCGATGGCGAGACGGGAGCCGATACGGTCGAGTTGCTCGGTATCGGGACATTTAGCTTCGGTGCAGGGCCCGGCGTTTTGGTTTCAGAAAGAGCGGAGCTGAGCTTCGAGAGTTGTGTGCGTGCGCTGACCGGAGCAGAGTAGGTGCTACCTGCGTTGAACTTATCTGCGAGAAGCTGAAGTATCGACGTATGGTCCAGGTTTCCGGAAAAGACGCCTCCTGGTGCGACATAGGGCGAGACCAGGAATGCCGGCACACGCAGCCCGGTAGTTTGAAACTGATAACCGGCAACGTCAGTCGAAATCTCAAGTGGGCTTACATGGTCGAAGAATCCCCCGTGCTCGTCGTAGGTGACAATCATCAACGTCTCACCCCATCGCTCGGACGTGGAAATAGTTTGATAAATGTCGGCAAGGAACGCTTGCCCTGGGGCGACGCCGGTAGGTGAATGGTCGTCGTTCGGTACCCGATGCGGCCCATCCGTGTATTCCGGCTCGATGAAAATAACTTGAGGCAGATTGCTACTGGTCGTCCAGTCCGCCTTGAAGCGCGAATATCGCCTGAACCTCCCTCCGTTGCCATCTAGCGGCAAGGCAAGCGACGTGACTATCTCAGGCAACCATTTGGGCATCAAGCTGAAGAACGGGAAGAAGCCTCCCGACTGGTAGACACACCAACTTGCGCCGTGTGTGGTCAGCCAGTCGTATACCAGGGACTGCTCGGGAAGAAAACCAGAAACGTTGTCGCTAATCGCACTTTCTCCCGCCATTGCCATCAAGCGATTTGCCTGGGTTCCCGTCGGAAGTGGAGCAAACCAGCTATCGCAAATAGTGAAATTTTTTGCGAAAAAATCATAAACAGGTAACGCGCCGGCCGTGTAGTAGCCCATCACCATCGACAGGTCGGCTGGCGCAGGGTTTCGTGTCGCATAGCTTGCGACGAATCCACCCAGTTCAGGACAGCCCCCACTCGCGCACGGCGTGTTTATTTGCGTCGAAATCGGCGTTCGGTCATGCGGCGGGTCGAGGATAAGTTGGGTCGACGGCGAAAGCGCATGTATGGCGTACGTATTGCCGCCGTAGAGGTTCGTGAAATTCTGTTGCCAGGTGGGGTCGGCCGAGAGGCCGTTGACATCCTTCCCGTCGAGGCTCAGGTAGCCAAGAACATGGTCGAAAGACCTATTCTCCATCATGACTATGATGATGGTCTTAATGTTGTCAACGGACATGCTCCCTCCGATATAACGGCATCAGGGCGACGACGTCGCCTACAAATGCCCAGCCCGAAGGAACCACCAGGCGCGCGGCACGGGAGGTCTACTGACACGAACCTGTTTCCCACCGTGGTCCTACAGCGCTAGCCGGGACCGGATAGGTCACACGTCCGCGACAGGGGGCTTGCGTCTCCGACGAGGCTCGAAACCAAAGGCTTGCTTCCGGCTAGACGTTAAGGCTAGTTCACGTTACTTGAGTGTTCAAGTTCAGTTGCGTGATAGCGTTGCCCTTTTCACTTGCCACGCGGTACGCCTTCAGGAGTAACTCCATGTTACGAATCTCGCACCGCCGTTTCACATGTGTCCAATTTCGCCTCCTACACTCCGAGCCGTGGTCACTGACATTGCACTCAATGTGCGAGGAGTAGCGAAGATGAACAAGATTCTCGGCGCGGCGCTCGGCCTGGCAATACTGGCAGCATCAACAGCAGCATCGGCGCACGTCGACGTCGCCATCGGATTGGGCATCCCCGGAGCCGTGTATGCGCCGGCAGAGCCGGTGTACGCACCGCCACCTGCCGTCGTTTATGCTCCCGCACCTGTCGCCGTCGCGTACGGCGATGACGACGACTGGCGAGCCCGCGAATGGCGTGAACGTCGCGAGTGGCGTGAACGTGAATGGCGCCGCCAGGAATGGCGTGAGAACGAGTGGCGCGAGCGCGGTCGCTGGGGCGGCTATTGAAACGACGCCGGAAGGCACTACATCTCCGGCATACAAACACCGAGTACCTTCGAATGAAAGAAACTAGCCCGATAAGAATAGCTTTGGTGGCCGCTACCTTGGCATTGGCAACGATGGGAACGGCAAACGCCGCAGGCTGCCTCAAGGGCGCTGTGGTTGGCGGGGTCGCCGGACACTATGCGGGGCACCACGCTGTAGTTGGCGCGGTCGGTGGCTGCATGGTCGGCAGGCATCTTGCGAAGCAACACGCTCAACAGCAAGCTGCGCAAAGTCAGGCTGCACAGGCGCAATAAAACGTCGTCGGCATGGGGTACCCGGTGGAATCAGAAAATCGTTGGTCCACCGGGTACCTGACAACTACGTTCAGGTCGTCAACTCGGCGGCAGACTCGACTGCGGCCACTGGCGCGGGCACGGCCACGCTCTGGCGCGGCGCATTTTTCGCAGGCGTCTTCTTAGCAGGCACCTTCGCGCTCACGGCCTTCTTGGCGACCACTTTCTTCACCGCAGCCTTCTTCGTCGGTGCAGACTTTGTCGCTGCGACCTTCTTGACGACGGCTTTCCGGGCAACTGCCTTTTTGACCGAAGGCTTCGTCTCGGTCGAAGCACTCACATCGGCCGCCGCACTGGCGCCATCAATCAAAAACTTCGACCGGTCCTTGGCACCAGCAAGCCACGCCGGAGCCCGTCCACGTCCGCTCCAGCTCGCACCCGTCTTAGGGTCAAGGTACATCACCGGCTGCGGACCTTTGCGTTGACCCTTACCACCGGTCGTGCCAACAGCTTTCGATGCCTTCTTGACCGCAGCCTTTGACTTGCTCGCAGTACCCGCGGTCGTCACAACAGTCGCTTCAGCACCACCTGCAATCAAAAAGTTATTACGGTCCCTGACGTCAGCGAGCCAAGCCGGAGCGCGGCCCCGACCACTCCACGTCGCGCCGGATTTAGGGTCCTGATACATCGCCGGCTGCGGACCGCGCACGTAATTGCCCGCAGTCTTCACTTTGCTAACAGGAGCCGGCTTCGCCGTCGCCGCACCGCCGTCAACCAGGAATTTGTCTCGCTTCTTGGCTGCTGCAATCCAACTTGGTGCCCGGCCGTGTCCGGTCCAAGTTGCACCACTCTTCGGGTCGCGATACTTGACCGCAGCAGTGCTGCCTTTGCTCGTGGTCTTGGCAACTGCCTTCGTGGCGCGCTGCTTGCCGCCAACGTGCGCGTCAATGTCGGCGGTGGTCAGGCCGTGCTTCGCCATCAACTCGCGAATCTTTTCGATGATGCTCGACGATTGCTTTGCAATCAGCGCATCCGCTTGGGTCTTCAATTTATCCATCTTCGCTTGAATTGCTTCCAGAGTCGTTGCCATCGAGTAACCTCCATATGAACATGGCCGCAATATGCCACGGTCGCGTTAGAAAAGGCTAGTGCATTGACTGGAGCGGCGTATCACCGAAAATCACACGACTGCGTCGTCGCGCTCCATGCCCTTCAATGTGTTCCATTCAAGGCTTGTCCTTGTCGCGAACATTACTTGGTGATTCTCCGGTGTTTCCACCGCTCGTCCTTCGGCGTTGGAAGAGAACGCCGAATCCAACCGCGACAAGCAAGGCCGTCATCAAGCCGGCGCTCATGCCGGTCGTGCCACGCGATTCACTCGCGCCCGAGGGAGCAGACGCGACCGTAGGCGAAGAGGCTTTTGTCTCCACGGGTTTCGGAAGCGCCACGCCGGCGGCACTCCCTTGGCGCACCAGAGATGTTTCCGAAGTCGGCAAGGCCTGGGATGCGGGAAGGACGATTGCTTCCGAAGCAGGTCCGACAGGAGCCATGGCAGTAGTCGAGGCCATAACCGGAGCTACTGCAGCGCGGGAATTGGTTTCGACAGACCTGGCCATCGCCTTCCACTGCGCGAATACGGTGTCGATGCAGTGGACAACCAGCCTCCGACACCGGAGGTGACAGAGCAGCGCCGAGTTGGTTCAGCGGTGGGCGCGCACCATCAGCGTTCCCACTGAAAGTTCCTATCGGCGAGCAGTCAACGGGGTCTTCCCCGTCCCGGCCTCAATCACATGCACAAGGGACGGTTCCCGACGTATCGTCGGCAACGTCTTTTGCCCACGGATAGAAGGCGCTCTCGCTAGGGAGAGAGTCCGGGAACACTTATACTGGGTGTCATTACGAGCATCCAGAAAGATGCAATGAAATTTTCCGTCAGCACAATGGTGTCGGGAAGTGTCGATTGGCTCTTCGCACTCTCTCAGGACTACTCCCGCCGACAAGAATGGGACCCGTTTGCAGCTCGCTCCGAATTACTTAATGGGGCGACGGTGCCCGCGGTCGGTGTCGACGAATACATCGAAAGTGTCGGTGGCCTGGTTATGGTGTCGCGCTATGTGTCGTTTCAGCCACCGCACGTGGCCGCAGTCTCGATGATTGAAGGGCCACGTCTGCTGGCCGGTTTCAGCGGGGGATGGAAATTCCGGCAGATATCCCCCACGCTCTGCACTGTAACGTTCACATACAATTTTAGAACGTCGCCGATTTGGCTTCGCTGGGCGATGGAACCGATTGCTGGCCTCTGGTACAAGCGACAGATGCGCGCGCGGCTAAATGGTTTCAAGGCGTGGACAGAGACTGACTCTAAAAAATAAACGAATAGTGGGGTTCGGGAAGCCGAACGAGAACCGAAGCTTGTCGACACCCTGTACAAGGCGCGTTGTCTTATCTCGATGCACAACGGCATGACCGTGCGGTGCGACGGCGAGGAGTGGGCGCTTGATTTCAACCAGGGGCTGCGGATGATTGACGCTACATTAAAGATAGCTGAAATCGACACTACGCGGCTGTAGCAGTAGATACTAGTCGAGCCGCCCGAACTGAGCCAATCCTGCAGAAGAAGCGGTATAGAAGACCTTCAGAGGTCTACAGACGCAAACTGACACATATCGAGGATATTGGGGCAAGTAGGATGAGACGAATTGAAAGCATTCACGTACCGGCTGAAACGCGAAAGTTGCTGCGAGAAAGGTTGCAGCGATTCTTGCCCACAAACAATGCTCCAACCGGACGCCTAAACACTGCGGTGCAACCGCCGGTTTTCGACTCCGTACTCATCGACTTTTATCAAAACCTTATCTTCCTACCCGGCGACGATGTTTCGCACGCGCGCGCGGTATATCAGCAAACCCTCGAAAAGCAGTTGGCGTCTCGCGATACGCAAGAGCACGAAGTTCATGGCGAGAAACTCAATGTCGTAACGCCGACAAACTTGGGAAACGCGCTTGATGCTTCGTCGCCAGCGCCACCGAACGATATAAGTCTGGTGTCAACAAACTCCTCTGATACAAAGAACCTCGGCTCTACTGACGCCGAACTTGGCGATGGAACTAAACAAGAACGCGAGCAGCCAGCCCCGGGCATTTCGATAAGAATCACCTCCGACTCACCGAGCCTTGCGGCACTTTCCTCATCTCCCTCCTTCGACGAGCTGGTCGAGAAGCGCTGGATTCATATCGCATGGGATAGGGTTCTCATCTCCGGTGAGGTTTGGACAGTTATCTGGCGAAGTCAAGAGCCGAAGGTAGCGGCCTTCAAGGCCATGCTGGAGGCGCTTGGCGTCGAAGCGTTTGCTCTCGCTAGCGACTACCTCCCCGGCGATTCGCTACTGGAATACGCAAATGAAGTCGTCGCCGGCACGCGTCGTCCTTCCGAGATAGCTTGCATATCGCCTGCGTGGATTGCGGCGCGAATCTGGGATACCTCGTCACGTGCGCCTCAGGCGCCACGAGCGGACTCAGAACGACGCATTGGTCATTGGGTCGATTGTTGGCGTTGTTTGGGAGCGCCTACGTTTGCACTCAGTCGCCAATTAGAATCGACCGAGTTCGAAGCCTTCATCGACGCGACCCTAGATGTGCTTGCACGGCCATCTGTATCGCCCAGTTGGGATGATTTGCGTGCCTTCGCGGTCGCACCCTTACGCCTCTTGTATCCGCACCGCGCTGAGCAAGCGGACGCCATTTTACCTGCCCCGCCGGTATCTACGATTGAAAGACTTCGGTGGACGGAAAGGCACGCCGCACAATCCGCGTTCCGCGACTTCGCGTTCGCGCGAGGCAGCAGCCTGATGGCGATGCTAACAAACGAGCTGCGCGAGTCCGCTTTCGACCCCAAGGCATTGGCGATACGTCTGTTGGACTTGGTCGTCGAGCGACCTATCCTGTTCGTGCAACTTGTTATGGTGGCCACGAGCACGCCGGTGATGCTTGCTGACATGCTTATGTCGCCGTCAACGTGTGCCTTGGCCTGTCTTCTCATAGCAGGATGGCAATACAACGGCGGAGGATGGAACCGCGCGTTCCAGTCTCATGCCAATCAAGCGACCGAGTTGTTTGCTTTCGAAGATGCGCTTGCTGTTCTGGGGAGCCACATCGAAGCTGCACGGATACCTGCGTGCGACTTGGCTGCGTTGTTCGTTGAAATCTACAAGCTGAGTTTGGACCCTGCTCAATCGTTTCACCGCCGAGAAATGTTGTCGTTGCTTCGTGGCGAGCTTAGTGCGGCTGCCCCAGAACTAAAAGTCCAGGTGTTTCGCACGCTGCTAACCAAAGTACGGGTTGAAGCGAGTCCCATAGAATTTTTTTTTGCTGTGCTAGACATGGCTTCCGAAGATGACGTCGTCGAACTGGCGGAGCCATCAGAATTGCCAATGCTGTATCTTGAGGTGGTACTTCCCAAAGCTAGTCGATTGCAATTTGGTCAATTGGACTCCAGAAGTTCGTGCTTCCTGTGCCAGCTCGCGCTGCGATGCGACGCGCAGCTACGCCAAAGATTCCTCAACGCAATCGACGTCACAGCCTGGTCGAGAGAGACTCCTGCGGACGCGAGCGAGCAGTTCGCATTTCGTCACCAACTAATTCTCCGCATCAGGTTGCACATCTACGTGCTTTCGCGCGCTATCGCCGCATGGCCGTCCGTGGTGCCGAGTGACCTCGTCGACGCGCTGTCGCGCGCTGTACAAGCTGGAGCAATTGACCATAGCGAGCGCTACCGGATTGACGTTTTCAACGTTTCGCTAACGTCCGGGGTTCTACGCCCCGACGAACCTTCCATTTCGCTCGACTTGGCGGCCGCACTACGAAGGCTCGAGGGCAACCTCTTGCAAACACTCGTCACCCAACTATGTCAAGTTGAGGAGCCTGCTGTGTTGGCTGAGATTGCTGCGAACACGCCGGCAAGCCACAATGAGCAGATTGCGCGTCATCTACAAACTTTAACGCCGAGTTCGTCCTCGAAGGTGGGAAGTCTCCCGGCTCTGCAAGCGAGAGTCAACGCACTCCTTGCAGCAGGTTTGACTGAATTGGCTGAGGCCTTCAGTGCGGTCGAGCGCGATGCCATTACCTTGGGACGCGTACAGGGTCGAGAGATAGCAAGGTTACGAGTCGAGCTTGGAATGCTGACTATGCGTTCTGATTGGACGGGGCTATCAGCATATGTCTTACCAACGGACCTGTCTCCTGCCGAGAGGAACGAAGCAGTCGATGCGCTTGCGTTTTATTGTGCGCTAGCCGAGCTAAAGAAAGAGGGAGGCGATTTTGCAGGCGCCGAAGCGACATTTGCCCGACTGAGCCAACGACATCCCAACGTGGTGGCGTACACAATCAATCTCTTTGTCAGTCGAGTGCACAGGCTCTTGAACAACGACACATTCAGGCTACTTTCAGGGAGTGGCCTCGTCGAAGCCAAGCAGTACCTGAGCGAAGCAGAGCGAGATGTCCTGCCTCTGATTCAGCACTCGGTGCGTGACCTAAAGCCGTTCAACGTCAATCGCATCATGCTGATGCTGGCGACCGGCCTCACGCGAGAGGCACTCGAAGTGTCGTTGCAAATGAGAGAGGCCGGATACGACGCATACTTTGAAGGCTTCGGCGCTCTGGCCATGGCGAGATTGGGAAGTAAGAGTCAAGCTCTTACGGCTCTTACTGATGTCGAGCGAGTCTTTGGTCGCATCGAATTCCTAGCTGCGGTCAGGGGCAACATTGACGAACATCGCCCCTATTCGACTGTCCCAAGTCTTGCAGTCGATGACGACCCGGTTCCAGGGCTGCGTCACGCGTTCGAAGCGTTTTCCAGGCTTGGTCACGAAGAGCAGGCACAAGTTCTCCAGGAGCGCGGTCGTATTGACCTGTATTTGTTGGAACAAGTTCGGGGAGCATGCGCCAGCCTTGTAGCTGTCGCGCCGATGATGGAAGGCCTCGGCATGCTGCGTTTAGAGGACAACATATCAGGAGTACTCAAGCAACTTCTTCTTTCACGGCTTCTCATCGCACAGTGGGCAGTGCAAGACCAACCACGCGGGGGTGTGGCCGAATCCGGTGGAGTTGGCGAGCGCGACATTGTAATCAGCAAAGGTACAGTGGAACTCGCGGTACTTGAGGCGCTCACTGTCGAGTCAGTCGAGACCACTAACCTGACGTCACATTTTAGAAAGCTGTTCAAATACGGAAATTGTCGATTTTTCTTCCACATTACCTATTCGCGCGGCGCGAACCGTACAGGCATCATTAGGCATCTGAAGACGATGTGCGCTAGTCCGCCCGATGGCATCGACTATCAGCGCACCGAAGACCTGCCCGACAACGACACGTCTCCTATTGGCTTTAAGGCTTTCTATACCATTGAGTCTCGCGAAATCATTATGACATTCCTTGTACTTGACATGGGAAGGCCGTTCCCGAGGAACGCCGCTCCACAGCCGTAGGTCGACTCATTCACGTCCAATGAATGGAACCAGCGCTGCGGCAGCCGCTGCATAAGCGCGCTGCACTTCCCAATGGGTACCCACCCATACCACCCCTGGGAGAGTTGGACATGTCGCAACCCGGTGTTTCAACCGCCCCATCGCGAGCCGTTGGTTCTTTCGTCGACCAGTTCAAGGCGCGGATTGCGCTGCTCGCCCTTTTTGTCGGTTCGATGTGGGCGGTGTTCTTTCTGTCGGTGTCGATGCCTTTCCTGCATCTGAACCGTCACGGCGTTGTTCCGCGCACACTGGACGGTTTGCAGGGCGTCCTGTTTGCACCGTGGTTGCACGCCGGCCTGTGGCACATCACTGCCAACACGGGCGGTCTGCTGGTGCTCGGTTGGCTTACGATGTGGCCGCGTATCGCAAATTTCTGGCAGGCGACCGCCGGGGCCATCCTCGGCGCGGGATTGTGCGCATGGCTGCTGGGCGAGCCTTATTCCGTACACATCGGCGCGAGCGGCGTGGTGTTCGGATACGCAGGATATGTCGTCGCACGCGGCTTCTACACGCGTGGCGTCCTCTCGATTCTGGCCGCCCTGTTCATGGTCACCAGCTACGGACTGAGCCTGCTGTTCGGCCTGCTGCCCATTTACCCGGGGGTGTCGTGGCAGAGTCATCTCGGTGGCGCAATGGGTGGCATCATTGCCGCACGCCTGTCTCGTCAAACGCTACGCCGTCAGGCCTGACATTTTCACATTTACGGTCCATATACCGTTCTGGAAAAGCCACGTCGGGAGTGGCTCGCTGGTTCCTCAGCATCGCCGCTCGGCGTGTCGTTAATAGCGTCACGCCGACACCGATGGCAACCTCCCCGTCAGGAAGTTTGGCGTCAGTTACCGAACGTTTTGTCGGAAACTGAAACGGCACGGTCTCGGCGCACCCTATCCCAAACCAGTTGCAACAGACGGGCCAGCCGGTTTTGTCAGTCTAGCTGCAACACTGTTTTCAGGAATCGCACATCGACGGCAGTCTTTCTCAACAGGATACTTCGCATGTCCGAATCACCTAGTGGCAGGCGCGTCGGCGAGACGACACGAGACCGCTACGAGGTTGGAACTTCGAAGGGGAAACCGACATGGATGAGCAAAAACGCCAAAGTATGATTGCATACCTGCGCAACAAGATGGCGAAGGTTGGCATCAAAGTGGGTGACGTCGCGGCGGCAATTGCGGAAGAAAGGGCGCGCCAAAAGTCGGCGCGATATCGCAGTGCTTTCGGCGACACATGGGATGGCAAGGGCGATATTCCTCAGTGGCTGAGGCAAGCGACCAGCGCCGGGCAGTCACTGGCGCACTTTGCTGTTGGGAAGTCGTCAACGTCGGCTAGCCCTGGACGTCCGGCAATTGACTGGAGTCGGGACCCGTTCGCAGGCACACGACTGGCGACGGTTAGGCCGTCGTAAGCGCCATGTAATTGCTGTCTCATGCTCGTTGTTTGACCACGTAGCCTCGTCCTCAACGTCTTTCGGGGCAGGCGGGGATTGCCCACCAAGCCTACTGATGAATGCGGCCTCGTCAAGCTAGACGACCGTGCGGCCGGGTTGGTGTGCGTTTATCCTGCCGGTAAGAGCGTCGAAGAGCAATGGTGGTTCGAAATGGGAGATTATGGTTCACCGCTGTCGCGCGTCAGCGGCTGGCGGCCAATTTGCCCACGGGCTCTAGGTGTTATGCAATTGCTGAAGACCATCCCATCGTTCTCAGAGTTCAATGCGAGCGCCCGTGGCCTCCGCCACTGCCCCGACCGGATAATCTTCCGGCCCCTCCCTTTGCCCGCAACTCCACCGCTTCCCCCATCCGCATTCGCACCCTCGCTTCGGCGAACTTCGCCGTCTCTCCGCCTTCCGCCCCCTGCGGCCTC
The DNA here is from genome assembly GCF_900177725.1 of Paraburkholderia susongensis. GTDB lineage: Bacteria > Pseudomonadota > Gammaproteobacteria > Burkholderiales > Burkholderiaceae > Paraburkholderia > Paraburkholderia susongensis. The sequence continues at coordinate 761,581 of NZ_FXAT01000003.1, forward strand.
ATTGTTTCCAGAACCGATTGCGCCCAAGCAATCCGGTCCATCGCCCGGCGCAAGCGCACGAAACTAGCGTTAAATATTCGCGCGTCGACGCCCTTGGGGCACCCCGAATTACGTGCTCTACTCAGTTTTTTTCGCCGATGAGCCCAAACTTCAACCGATGTGCCCGAAATGGCATGTCAGTACAAACATCTTGCTTAAGTCTTCGTGACTTCGGAGCTACCACTGTTTCGGTGATACGAGGCCGAGGGCGTCTACTATTTTGCGCGCGCTGGGAATCCGACCTCATTCAATATCGTAGGAATCTCGTCATAGCCTTCATACCACAGCACTGTCACACCAAGCTCGTTCATCAGTACCTCCGTGAGAGCATGGTGATTTTCGAGGAATGTCTCTGCAGCATCCAGGTCTGGCAGTATTTGCTTCTTTTTCCCATTGTCTACTTCGTCATAAACGAAGCTGTCGACGGTCATTCTCTTCATGAACGCAAAGTGGCGCGGTTCATTCACGCCCCGATTCGATATTTCCAGCAGCCGGCGTAGATTCGGGTCAGCCATCGACAGGCCAACCATCAAGCAGGTCGAATCCCGAAGCGCACTCAGCTGTACCAGATTCGACCAGTGGTATGCGTCCGTATAAATCTGGTGGTAACCCTCCTCGGCGAACACCAAGGTGGCGTCGTCGAGTCCATCGTAAGGCGAAGCTTTCTCCGGAATGAATCCATGTACGTGATAGACAGGTAGGTCGTCCACTTCAACCGACGCGGTCTGCGAATAGACTGCCTTGTGCGGAATAGACTTCGCTTGCAACTGGCGTTCAAATAAATCGTCAAAATTGTATGTGATGACCGACCGCACCAATGCGCCCGAACGTCGCGGTATACATAATTCAACCAGAACTCTTATCAATGGTGAATCGATTAGCCAATTCTGCTTCCTCAGTCCGTATAAGGCCTTGCGGATTGCACCCGTAAAATCGCGACCGTCAGCACTGTTCCCAGCGATACCTTTTCGCAAATACCTGGCTGATACCAGGGCTGAAGGACCGTCAAGCGCATTCATCCGTTTGACCAGTTCAAGAATCGACTGTGCGGCGCCGTCGTTTTTCGCCTCAACATCCTCCGTCAGATAAGTTACGAACAGGGCGTTCAATAAGCTGTTCCAGTCGGGCATGCCCGCACTACTCGACACACCTGCGCCAAGAAAAAGGGAAAACTGCCCAGTCGAAAATCGCTCGGCTAATTTCGAGACCCTTGAGCCTCTCTCAGTTCGCCAGTCTGGTTCCTTATTCTTTAAAACGCTTCTGACGCGCATGCTGAGCAAGTTACCAACGATGTGTTCGGACACCTCTGGATGTTGACCGCTAACCTGGTTTAACTCTGCTTTTCCCCATATCACTACCTCGATAGCGCTATCGTCCTTGCCGGAGGACCGGACTATCGGCTCAAACTCGTCAAGGTCCACCAGTTGGTCAGTGATGAAGAGGAGCGTCACGGGTGGACGCACCTCTGCGTGGCTTAGTGCAGCCCTGGCAACTCCCTGCAGCAAGTTAAGCTTTCGCGAAAAATTCTGACGCGAGAGCGACAGGTAACACTCCACGATAACTGGGCCGTGGAAGTCGTCGAAACCTTGGGGAGCGAATCCATCCGGCATGAAAATCTCTCTGGGTGCGCCGGTGCGGAACTTCGCTCTGGAGTCAAACGGTTTCGCTTGGCTCTCCGCATGAACACGCAGGAGTTCAATAACGAACGTTTCGAAGCTGTATGCACTGAGCATTGCCCGTCGATAACCGGGCAAGTCGCTGGGAGTTGTAGATAACATCTTTATTTTCTGCCGCAGTTTGAGCGGCATGTCTTATTGGTAATTGGTCTAGTGGTTCTCGGTGCGATGCGTACTTGGTTGAACAGCAACCATTGCAGAAGCTGCACGTGTAGACGGGGTCGCCCTCAAATGCTACCAAACCATACGGTTTGCTGCGAGCGCATCGTGTGCAAGCAACGCGAGAGGCGCCGTCAGCCCAGCCTGAGATGACAGCCGCAATTGAACTATCAGTCTGGCGCTAAGAATGCCTGCTTCGCCTCGGGCTGGTTTAAATTGGGGTCGAGCATCGGCGTCTCGACAAGGCGAGGACACTCCCAAAAAGGCGGGGAGCGATTCGCAAGGCTGCGAGGATGCCGTTAATCGCTGCGAGGCGGTTTATTCGTTCAACCTGCCAGCAAAGCCCGGCCGCGGGGCACGCGCTCACAACCCAAGCGGTCTTGTCAGTCGCCGGGCTCGACTCACCTTGACTTCTTCTGCGGAAACGCTACTACTTGCTTGTGCTGCCATCGGACATGTCACATGCCTTCCGCACGGAGTCGACGAGCAAGTCCACCTGTGCCTGTCCGTGCCGCGCAGTACATCCGCATGTCTACGGACCACCAGGAATACTCCCCAGTCTTCCAGAGACAAGCTATCGCCGCCTACGCGGTTGCCCATCACTTCCGCATCGTGCGCGATTACGAAGATGCCGGCATCAGTGGTTTGACCCTGCGAGGGCGTCCGGCACTTATACAGTTGCTGATGGACGTCGATAGCCCACAGCGCAAGTTCACTACTGTGCTTGTGTACGACGTCAGTCGGTGGGGCCGATTTCAGGATGTCGACGAGGCTGCGTTTTATGAATATGCCTGTCGGCGTGCTGGAGTCGATGTCGTATATGTGGCCGAGCCTTTTGAGAACGACCGAAGCCCGGCGACGTCAGTGTTAAAGGCACTGAAACGGGCCATGGCTGCCGAATTCAGTCGAGAAATGTCCCGCAAGGTTTTCCTGGGGCACTGTCTCAATGCTGAGCGCGGCTTTCATACGGGCGGTCCACCCGGCTACGGATTACACCGCGTCCTTCTCGACGCAGACCGTCACGTCCGGCACCCCCTCGACAGGTACGAATACAAAAGTGTTCAGACTGACCGCGTCATCATCGCCCCGGCATCCGCTGGCGAAGCGGCGATGGTTCGAAAGATTTTCGAGTGGTACGCGACACAACCAGTCACCGGGGCCGCAATAGCAAGGCGCCTTAACGATTTCGGGGTTTGCAACGGCTTCGGGCGACCATGGCAAGGCCAGAACATTCTGAACATCCTCCGCAACGAGATGTACATTGGTACCAACGTCTACAGTCGTACCACCTCCAAGCTGACCAGTCCGTGGAAGCGTGTCCCAAAACAGGAGTGGATTCGTGTCCCTGGAGCGTTTGAGCCTGTCGTCGACAAACGCATCTTCGCTGCCGTTCAGCAGAAATTGGAGCGAGCCCGGCGTAGACCCACGAGGGATGAGATTACGGATGGTCTGCACAAAGTCATCAAACGAGCCGGCAAGCTCAGTCAGGCGACACTGAGGCATTACCGCAGCGCGCCGTCCGTCGAGCAGGTAATGCGAGAGTTTGGAAGCCTGAACGATGCATACAAGGCTATAGGCTACGCTCCGAATCTGGACCCAGCCCGCTCGGAAAACCGCTCTGTCGAGCGCCGCATGGAGAAGCGGGTCGCTGATGTAACCATCGACGTTTTGCAGAAGCTGGGCCACGAGGTGCGGTACGAAAAGCACACAGACACCATGTGTGTCGACGGTTCGTTGAGGTTGAAGCTTGTTGTTCGCAGTTCATGGCTTATCGACGGCAACATCCCTTACTGGGTCGCGCGATGGCCAGACTGCTTCCCCATAGATTTCCTTATATATGGTCGTATAGAGCGCGCGGATTCGGAGTTGCTCGACTTCCACATCTTCCCGCGTGGAAGCCTCGTTCCGGGGGCATACACGGTAGTCCATCGACACGGCCAATCGCATTTCAAGGCATATGAGCAATCGGATTTGTTACGTTTGCTCGATATCGCGGAGAGCATCCCTCTTGAAGTGTTAGCGACCACGACACCCAAGGAGAGTCTCCTGTGACGCGTCAGAATCGCCCAAGCCTCAGCACCTCCGGCATTGAGCAAAACTTGCCGCTGCGGGATAGCGAATCAGACTCGCTAACGCTTCAACATGAGCGCAGACGCCCCAACGGACGCGCAACACCGGAGACGAAGGCCAAAGACGTCTTCAAGCTGGAGCGCTCGCGGCAGCGGACTGCAATCAAACACATGCAAGCGACGCACGGTGAGATGGCTCTGACAACAAAGGTCTTGCTGGAGCTACTCTCGGACACAGCCTTCGTGGCGCTGTTACGCGCCCAGGGGTTCACCTCGATACCGAAGCTCCTTCATCAACGGCTCATGGAGCGACGCTGATGACACAAGCTCGACCTGCGAGGTTCATCCGTCGTTCGAACGCGGCCCGGGCCGGGTACGAAAGACCACCCGAAATTTGTGAGGAAGCGTTTGCTATGGTCGCCGGGCAAACGCTTCCGAAACGGACGGTCGCGACGCTTGCGCGGATGACCCCGGCCCGTCAGGTTGCAACTACCCAGACGATGGTCGCCGTGGACAACCTCAGCGGAGATTTCGCTCGGGCCCTACTGGCAGCGACGCCATCCAGTGAGAGGTCGGATGATGCACGGGGAAGACAGTCACATCCTCATTGCGCAGTCAGACTGGCCAGGATGGAACGAGGGCTTGTTCAAATGCAACTCGAAGCCGCAGAGCTGCGCTCGCATTACGACGATGACCTGTTTCATCTGGCACTTGCCGCCAGTTACGTTCGGGGCTGGATGCGGAACGAAGTGGTTACAACTTGGCTCTACTCGCACCACCAAGAGTTCGCCATCGTGCTCGACCGCCTGGCGAAGGCGGCAGACTTTGCAATTGAGCCAGGGCGTCCAATGCGGCTTCCTTACTCTCCGGCTGCTAGCCCCGCAATATCGCGCAAAGGCAAATCAGGTAGACGCCCACCCGCAGGCATCCATACCCGTCAAGACCACCGCGTACCAACAAGGTAGGTTAGGCAGTGCTGGTAGATGGTCCGCGCTGTTTCCGAACGGAAGTCCAAACTCAAGTTCTCACAAAACAGCGTGGTAAACGTCTGTCGCGAAAAAGCGGGCAGCGGTGTCATCTCCAACTGTCGGGCCAGTTCCAAGGCGCGACTCGACAGCATGACCCGCTGCATGACATCAGCGCCCCCACAATTTGTGTCTAACCACAAGGTCGTGGACTCCACGACGTGGTCGGGCGAAAGCCAGTCACCCGTCAATTGTTTCGCAAGCAGGTGCGACGAAACAAGATAGGCAAGCAGTTCGGCTCGTGCCCGTAGGTCGAGGTTGAGTGGATTCTTCACGCTTTAACGCAATCAGTAGACTCAATGGGGATGATACAGCGGTCATGGCCAGCGGCAGCACTGGTTCGTACTGCGGCAAAGAACAACGAATCTGGCTCGCCCAGTGCCGACCACCGCAACCAAAGTCAAGCGACCAGGATGTCATGTGCTGGTCGTGCTGAACTCTAAAACCACGTCCTCGTCTTTTTCTCCTGTCGCAGGCTACCAACCGTCCAGCTAGGTTCAACTTCATGTCTGTAACCACATACGCGGCAGGCACATTAGGGGCGTGACCAGCGTGTGAATTTTCTTTTTGAGTCCACTTGGCGCACCAGTGGGTCACGCGGTTGAGACCCTAACTCAAACGTTGGCGCGCCGACATCTATCTTCCTTGACTTGGGCGACCACAGACCTATCACTAATTACCACGCAAGACAGGAGACGCGAATGCCGCAAGCGGATGGAATATTGACGTCCCTTGCTGGCAGGCTCGCAGCGCAATATGTGCGGATGTCTACGGACTACCAGCAGTACTCAACCGAAAACCAGAAGCTGGCTATCGCTGAGTTCGCCGCAATACAGGGAATATCCATCATCGCCACGTACGAGGACGCAGGGAAAAGCGGTGTGACACTCAAAGGCAGACCAGCTCTGCTCCAGCTACTTCAGGATGCGCAGGCTCCTACACATGCCTTCAGCCTAGTGCTTGTGTACGACGTCAGTCGTTGGGGCCGCTTTCAGGATACCGATGAGAGTGCACACTACGAATACCTGTGCCGGCAGGCCGGCGTACAGGTTGTGTATTGCGCAGAAATCTTCTCGTACGACGGCGGCGCTGTGGCGACGTTGATGAAAACGCTCAAGCGCGCGATGGCCGGAGAATACAGTCGTGAGCTATCCCGCAAGGTTTTCATCGGCCAATACAGACTTGCTGAGCGAGGTTTTTGGCAAGGTGCGGCTCCGGGATATGGCCTGCAGCGAATACTGGTCGACTCGGATGGGAATGTCAAAGGCCCTCTGCACCATCGGGAGCAAAAATGCATCCAGACAGACAGAGTTATCGTGATTCCTGGTGACGAACGCGAAGTGGCGCTTGTGCGTCGCATGTACGATTGGTACGTTAGTCAGCGAGTTGGGTGCAAACGGATTGCGGACCGGCTCAACGCTTTCGGAATGTGCAATGCTAACGGTCGTCCGTGGAGGGCGCAAAACATTACCGGCATTCTGAGCGGTGAAAAATATGTGGGTACAAATGTCTACGCCAGGACATCCAAGAAGCTCAATGCTAACTGGCATAAGAATCCGCCTGCCGAGTGGGCTCGTTCAGAGGGCGCGTTTCCACCTCTAGTTGACCGAGTGATGTTCGACGCCGCTGAGAGAATCCGGGCGAACAGGACACAGAACCTCAGCGACGATGAGATTCTGAAAAGATTGAGCGACTTTGTGCACTCCGCTGATGTTGTGAGCACCGAGGAAATCGACAAGGCCCGGACACTACCCTCAGGAAAAACTTATTCCCTACGATTCGGCGGCATCAGGAACGCGTACGCGCTAATCGGATACGAGCCGACTTATCACATCGTGGGTCCTGAAGTCTTTCGGGCCTCAAGGGCCGCCCAGCGAGAATGTATGGGTAAGACCATCAGCGCCCTGACGGGTCTGGGCCACCGCGTGGACATCTCCGCGGACGAAACTACCATTCGTGTAGATGATGAACTGGTCATCAGATTCGCCGTTCGCCCGATTCTCTATTATGACCGTCATCGCCCGCGCTGGGGAGTTCGTTGGCCAACCTACTCGTCGCCCGACCTTCTCGTCATATTGAGATTGGACTCCGCGTTCAAGACTCCAATTGATTTTTATATTTTTCCTCGAGGCAGTCTAGTGCCCGGTTACGATTTCTCGCTGTCCATCCGCAGCGGCAGTAGCGAACCTTTCGAAATGTTCCGGTTCCCCGACGAGAGGATTCTGCTTGAACTGACAGCGCGGACTCGCATGGAGGCATTCGATGGAAGCCAATCCCCTCATTCCAATCGCAGACATCCAGATTCGCCAGATTCGGGTACTTAATCCCCGGACCCGCAGCAGGCGTCAAAAGCAGGCGCTTATCGACAGCATTGCGGCGGTGGGGTTGAAAAAACCGATAACCGTAAGCCATCGGGCGTGCTCCGACGATACGGCTGCGTTCGACCTGGTTTGCGGCCAGGGTCGACTCGAAGCAGTCCAGGCTCTCGGCCATGACACCATTCCCGCACACGTTATCGACAGCGCTGAAGATGAGTCTCTCCTTAAAAGTCTCGTCGAAAATATCGCGAGACGGAACCATTCCACCATGGAGTTACTCAGGGACATTCAAAGCCTCAGGACAATCGGGTACACGGACAACCTCATTGCAGAGAAGGTAGGCTTGTCTGTAGCTTATCTGGAAAGCCTGATGTTTCTCCTCGACCGTGGGGAAGAGCGGCTTATAGCAGCCGTCGAGGCCGGGAGCATCCCCATAGCTATCGCGATGCAAATCGCGCGCGCCGATGACACAGAGGTGCAATGCGCACTGGTTGACGCTTACGAAGACGGGACGTTGAAAGGGCGACAGCTTGCGGTTGTCCGTAAACTGCTTGACCGCCGCAACAGGTCAGGAGGCAAGATGCTGCCTGTTTTTAAAGGAACTGGCGCCCCTCGGTCTCGCGAACTGGCTCCCGAGCAGTTACGTCGACTGTATATGCGGGAAAGTGACCGGCAAAGGGTGCTTGCAAAGAAAGTCGAGGTTACACACGCGCAGTTGCTGTTCATTGTTCATGCCCTGCGTCAGCTGATGCGCGAAGAAGGCTTCGTCGGCCTTCTCGAACGGGAGGGGCTCACAACGCTTCCTCGCGTACTCGACCAGCGTATCAGGGCGGAGGCACAATCATGGTCCAGATAACAGGGCAGCCCCTCAAGGCCGCATTTGAGCGCCAGCCGATAATGCTACAGCTGGATGCGTTGGTTTCATCACGGCACCTGCCCAACAATGTCACTTCGAGCAGGAAGTTCCTGCAGATTCTGGCATCCATCTCTACTGTTGGTCTTGTCGAACCTGTAGTTGTGGCGCGCATCGCAGATGACGAAAGCAGGTTCCGGATTCTCGATGGTCGGTTGAGAGTGGAAGCTGTTCGTCGCCTGAATTCCACAGAGGTCTTGTGTCTTGTCGCGACTGACGATGAAGCGTACACCTACAACAAGCATATAAGCCGACTGACATCGGAGCAGGACGCGCGCATGATTGCCAAAGCAATCGAACGTGGCGTTCCACGAGAGCGGATTGCCCTGGTACTGGGAGTCGACATCAACACTGTGAAGCGCCGGGCGGAGCTGCTGGACGGAATATCCCGCGAGGCGGCGACCTTGCTCGCAGACAAAGCCTGTCCGGCGACGACCTTCAATACCCTGAAGCGAATGAAGCCACTACGGCAGTTGCAGGCGGTGGAGCTCATGTGCGGCCAGGGAAATTTCACTTCCGCTTTCGCACGTGCCATTGTGGCCGCGACACCGCCGGACCAACTCGAACAGAATCCCGGTACTCGAAAAAAATCAGAAACCGAGATGATGACGCAGCTCGCCAACCTCGAACGCGAACTGGCTACGCTCCAGGCTACGGTGGCGCAAACTGATGAGAGGTATGGCATAGAACACCTACATCTCACGGTATCGGCAGCGTACGTGGCGACGCTTGTGAACAATGAGCATGTGTCTCACTGGCTCAACGAGCGGCATCCCGATTTTGCTGCCCAGTTCGAGACTATTGGCAAGGACGCGCGTGACGCCCGTTCTGCGTCCAGCTCAAGCAGCCCAGGGGCCAAGAGCTTCCGGCGCGTTGGAGGTGATACTGTTCAACCACCTCGCTAGTCCACGTTGCACGGGCGCTGAGCGCGAGGTGTAATCGAGGTCCGGGCGAGCGGTCACGCAGCTAGCCGGTGCTCGTAGTATGGGCGGTCCCTGTCATCAAGTATTGCGTACAAGGCCGCCAAGTCGGACGCATCCGGGTTTAACCATGCATCAATGTTTTCCGACTTGATAGGAATAATGCACCGGTCATGTCCCGCTGCAGCAATTTCGGGGGGCGGCTCATCTGTTATGGCAGCAAAAGACAGGAGGTCCGGCTCACCGGGCGCGCTCCAGCGCGACCATAAACAGGCAACAAGCATGTCATGCGCAGGGTTCGGTCGGAACTCTAAAATAACGTTCTCGTCTTTCTCATTTTCAGCAAGCTCACGTCCTTCCATCTTGGCGCGGCTGACGTTCTCGTAAAACGCGCTGGCTACCAGGATGCCGTGTGAGCAGCCAAAAAGCGGCTTCCAAAAACCCTCGAGATTATCGATGCGTGCCATGTATGTTCCCGGATATTTGTCGTCAAAAGCGGCCGGTCTTCCAGCAATGCGGCATTGGTAGCGCATGGGCTTAATGACGCGTTGACCATCTTCCATCACCATGACCGGCGCATAGTGCCCGGGAAAAATGCGCGAATCGCGCGGCTGGGGCTCCGCCCGTTGGATGTCCTCGAGTTTGCCGAGTGTCCACGCGATTTTGTCGGTGGCAATTCGTTGGCTTTCGGTGGCCGCCTTCGTGACCTTCGTTTGTAGCGTGCGTTCTGCGTCGGCCAGTCGCTTGCGCTGTTTAAAGAGGTCCTGCTCGAACTTCGACGTCTGTTGGGCGTTAAACTCATCGATGAGCGCTTTGATTTCGCGCTCCTCTTCCGATGTCGGATTCAGGAATGCGTCATCCATCCCTTTTGGTATCTTTGCCTTGCTGCCCTCTGCGCGCTCAAAGTACAGCTGGGCGAACTCCCGAAGGCTCATGTGAGCGCCGAACATTCGTACGTATTTCCGGTAGTCCGCCAGAATTTGAGCCGAGTAGCACATAGACGCCTCCATTTCCTGCTCCCATGATACGCATTCTCCGAAGTAAGGAGAGCTCAACGGGTATGCGACTTGGATGACGGACCGCATGAAACTTTAGCTAGCATTTAGTTGCCAAAGGACAAGTGGTAGCTCGGACATTTGGATATGACAAGCGTGCTGCTGGTTGATGACGACGCGGAAACCCTTGCGGCATGGGAGGCGAACTGCATCGCAGACGGATTTGAAGTCAAAAGTGCGAGCGACGGCCAATCAGCATTGGCATTGTTCATCGAATCCCCTGTCGATATTGTGGTCGCCGACTGGCGCATGCCGGTGATGTCGGGGAGCGAACTCTGTCACCGATTGCGCACTCTCCCGGGCTTGGCCGACGTTGCTTTCATATTGGTCTCCGGAGAACCTAGCCCGCCGGCCTTCATTAGTTACGATGGGTTCCTTCGAAAGCCCGTAGATGGCGCAATGTTACTGGCCACAATGCGACGGCTACTGGCGGACAAAGTCGAGCATCGACAGCTACAACGCGGTGGAGCAACGTAGTTAAAATGCAGGCTTTGCGTCCAGACGGGGACGCTCGCCAAACACCCCGAGATGCTCGGAGTGTTCCGGTTAGCGCATTCATGAGTATCGCTTTACACACGACCATTCAGGGCTTCCTCGCAGAGGCGAGAACACACGGCATTGGTACCTGAAACTCCTCATCGTTGCGATACGCAGTTGCGATTTCCATGACGGCCTTCTCAATCAGAGCGAAGGCGTCCGGCGTTTGGGCTTTCAGGACTGCCGCTATGCGCACTCCGCCGCGCATCAGCGCGTGCAGGGGCGTTTCCGGCGCACGAATATGCCATGTCTGGTCTACTTGACGGACGTGCTGCTCTACGAAGCCCGCGTCGAGCAGCACCCGCTCGCATTCACACCAGTTGCTGAAACGGAAAAATGGAGGTCCTTCGGGAAGCCCCACGTCCAACTGACCGTGCGCTTCGATTGCCTTGAGCACCATGCCAAGTCCGATGGCCTTATCGGCCGCAGCCCAAACGGTAAACGCCACCCTGCCGCCAGGCCGGAGCATACGAAAGGTCTCAGCGAGCGCCTTCTCGGGACGCGCGAAATGGAAAAGCCCAAAACTGATGCCTACGGCGTCGAAACTCCCGTCCGCAAACGGAAGGTCTTCCGCACTGCCGACTCGGAATGTGAGCGATGGGTAAAGGCCTCTTGCGTATTCAACCATCGCCTCGGCGACATCGACGCCCGTTACATCGGCCCCTCGTTGCGCAGCAGCGGCGGCAAGGTAGCCCGGGCCCGAAGCGACGTCGAGAAAGCGTGAGTCTGGTCGGACATCAAACGCATCGAGCAGTGCGCCGTGCGATTGGCCGGTCAGGCTCGCGTAGTACGCGTGGTACGGCTGGGCGAGTCTCTCCCAGCCTTGGTGCTCGAAAGCATTGAATACATCTTCTTCCATTTCTGCATCCCCTTGGTCCATTGCACTATGGGATAACGTCAGGGATTTCAGTGTGGTGCCGTCTGTGAGCCACCACTTCCTCTGCCTGCGGTGTGCGTGACGGGACAGCGGAAATGGGCACGACCGCCGCCCAATCCGTCAGGTTCCTGTCGCTCGTCAGTCAACGTGCTCTGCAGAGGACGCGTCCGACTTATTTGTGTTCGGCAGGTCAACCCGCCCGTAACTTGCCAGCAACGGCCCCGCTCACTGCCTTGAGCAACCCACTGAGTGGAGACGGAAAGGGGCGCGCTCATTTCGGTGACTCTCATCGCTGGTGGCGTGCTTGCGCGTCCTCACCTCAATGGGGTGCCTCTCGCTCGGGCGGCATGTCCTCTCTGAACGCATGGCTTGCTGCCCCGGTTATCGGCCGATTTACCCGCCCATCGTGACGAGGAGCGTGACGTCCATCGGGATAGTCACCGCCTTGTGGCCCAGCACGCCCTTAGGAATATTGAACGTGCCGCCATAGTGAATCGTATGTGCACCGGGAGGCAACTGAAGCATCAGGAAGTAACCGTCTCCCACTGACGTGCCACTGCCGCCGACCGTATTAAAAATCCAAGGCGTAGGAGCGGTAAACGTGAACTGGCCGGTCGTCGTCCGATAAGCCGTTACATTGGCGACCGGGACACCGTCGATGGTGACGAACAGGTCCTGAATGTAATTAGCGAACTGCTGGGCAATCGCCAGTTGGCCCGCCGCCGTAGTCGCAAAGAATGGCGGGGCATCCAACGACGACGCCTCGATATCGAGCGTGGTTAGAAAGATGGCTTTGCCAGCCGGGATAATCGTCGCCGATTGGTTGCACACTACTGTTGCCTCCGGCGCAGACCAGAACCAGACATCCCCGCTTTGGCCCGCCGAGATGGGACGATTGTTACAGTCGTTAAACGGATGCGGCAGGGTCGGGTCATTGACTGGCAATGCCAAGGCCCATTGCCAGAATGCCGCCTCCCACAGAGGATACGTTTTCCCCTCGAAGGTCTCGTTCGGCGGGACAATTTGAGTACTGGTTACCGCCGCCTTGGTGACAGAGTTATTGGCCACCGACGCAGGCGCCGCGCCGTCACTGCCGCCACCACCGCAGGCGGCTAACGCCGTCGCAAGAGACACGAGGATTGCGGATATCCCTAACACTTTCCTGACGGACGCCGCCGCGGCAGCGCCGTCATGCTTTTCAACCTGGTCATTCATGATGGTCTCCAGCAGGGTTGAACTTACGCCGGTTCGAACCGCACGGACGATGCCCCAAAACAAATTCGCACTCCGCGGAGGCGCTGATGCTCCGGGCGATTCGCGGACGTACGCGAGAGCGACGCCAGCAAAGCCCAGTTCAGGAACAGCGGGCAGCGGAAAATGAACGGGTCGGGGAGCCTGTACTCTTTCATCCAATACACAACTTCATCGACGGTGTCTCGAGGAGACTTGCGGACATACAACGAACCGCAAATTCGAGATGGCAAAGCCCTCCACCATCAGCGCGAGGGTAAAGACCTACCGAACCGGCCGACTGGCCGGGAATATGAGTCATGTCGTCGGTGATTCGATGCGAGATTGCCTCGACCGGGTCCGGCGTAATGAACGAGAGAAGTGCGTCACCAGGCTGGTTTTGAGGGCTTGGTGTTGGCAGATGGGCGCCCAGGAGTTGCGCGGAAGTCTGCCTTTGGTGACTTTATGAGTCGGCAACGACGTGAAGGTAGTGTTGCACGATTTGTTATAGCCAAGGGGTGGAAGGAATACAAGACCAGAACGAGATACCTTTCCGCCTTCCGCTGGTGAGAGGTGGCGCGAAAGACCGTGTCAACTTCGACACAAGCATTCGATAACGCAATTCATGCAATCACGTTGGCCCGACTTCTGGGCGAGACGACGACTCAATCAGGCGCGGGGATTGGAGCAAGTCACTACTCTCGCTCCGCCCGGGATGCGGCACAGGTCGCATATTCACCGGTCGATTGCTTTGCGCCGATTCGTCTGCAGTTAGAGGTTTGACGTCTCTTCAATGGAAGTTCCTGCTGACCGACGGCAGCTCGCCGAGCAGGTATGACATATCAATGAGGCGTTGCGCGACAAGGTGCCGTACTTCACCTTCACACTGCCATACACCGAGCACACCAAGTAACGATGCGCCAAGGACTTCCTTACGCTGTTGCTCAAGCACTTTGGGCCAAATGATGACGTTGACGTTACCGGTCTCATCTTCGATGGTAATAAAGATGACGCCCTTCGCCGTCTCTGGCCGTTGACGCACGGTGACGATGCCACAGGCACGGGCCAGGCGACCGTTCCGATAAGTCTGCAGCGTTGAGGCCGGCATCAGTTTGTTGGCAAGCAGTTGGGGGCGCAGTAGCGCAAGAGGGTGTCGTCCAAGTGTTAGCCCCGTCGACCGGTAGTCACCGACGATATCTTCCGCTTCGGAGGGCGCACCCAGTTCTGGTGTTTCGTCTTCAACCTTCGCAACCGATAACATGTCTTTGTCAGGCACTGAAGCGACTGACTGCCACAGCGCTTCGCGTCGATTGCCGGCAAGAGATGACAGTGCGTTCGCCGCTGCAAGCACCTGCAGGTCGTGACGGTCCAACTGAGCGCGTCTCGCGAGGTCGCCCACTGTCGTGAACTGTCGCACGGCTCGTGCATTTTCAATACGCTCCGCGGCTCCGTCCCGCATACCTCGGAGCAGCGACAAACCTAACCTGACGGCAGGCTTCCCGGCACCGTCTGTGTGCTCAAGCGATGAGTCCCAGCCACTTATCGTGACGTCCACCGGCAGTACCTGGACTCCGTGCCGCTTCGCATCCTGCACGAGTTGCGATGGCGAGTAAAAACCCATCGGCTGGGAATTCAACATCGCAGCGAGAAATGCTTCCGGCTCGTGACGCTTTAGCCAACTGCTTGCGTACACCAGCAGCGCGAAGCTGGCGGCATGGCTTTCTGGAAAACCGTACTCGCCGAAGCCGAGAATTTGCTGAAAGATGCCATCCGCGAATGTCTTGTCGTACCCGCGCTCGAGCATGCCGTTCACGATGCGGTCGTAGTATTTATCCAGACCACCTTTCCGCCGCCACGCGGCCATGGCACGTCTTAACTGGTCGGCCTCGCCGGCAGTGAAGCCAGCTGCGAGGATGGCAACTTGCATCACCTGTTCCTGAAAAATCGGAACGCCCAACGTGCGGCCCAATGCGGTCTCAAGCGCCTTGCTGGGGTAAGTCACCGGCTCGAATCCCTGTCGGCGCTGCAGATACGGGTGAACGGCGCCACCCTGAATTGGTCCCGGGCGAACAATCGCAACCTCGATAACCAGGTCATAGAACGTGCGGGGCTTCAGTCGTGGCAGCATCGACATCTGCGCACGCGACTCTATCTGAAACACACCGACGGTATCCGCGGCCGAAATCATCTCGTACGTCTTCGGGTCCTCTGCCGGAATGTCCTGCATTTCAAAGCGCTCACCGCGCTGGTCTGATACTAGGTCCAGCGTGCGACGAATTGCTGACAGCATCCCGAGTGCCAGCACGTCAATTTTGAGTAGCCCCAGCGATTCGAGGTCATCCTTGTCCCACTCGATGACCGACCTGTCCACCATCGCAGCGTTCTCAACCGGCACGAGGCGTGTAAGTTTTCCCCGGCTGATAACAAACCCGCCGGAGTGTTGGGACAGATGTCGCGGGAAGCCAAGCAACTGCGACGCGAGAGATGCCCAGGCCTGAATCAGCGGCGTTTCCGCGTTGAGGCCGGACTCCGTAAAGCGTTTGAGAAGGTCCTGTTTGCCATCAAACCATTGATGCCCCTTGGCCACAGCATCGACAATTTGCGGGTCAACGCCCAACGCCTTGCCAGTTTCGCGAAGAGCGCCGCGGGGTCGATACGTCGAAACGGCGGCGGCAATCGCAGCCCGGTCTCGACCGTATTTTTTGTAGATGTACTGTATGACTTCTTCGCGCCGTTGGTGCTCAAAATCGACGTCAATGTCCGGCGGTTCACCACGCTCTTTAGAGATAAAGCGTTCGAAAAGCATGCTGCCACGTGCAGGGTCGACCTCGGTAATGCCGAGGCAGTAGCAGACTGCAGAATTGGCAGCCGAGCCACGGCCCTGGCAAAGGATATGCTGGCTGCGAGCAAAGTGGACGATGTCATAGACGGTCAGGAAGTACGGCTCATATTGCAGGTCCGCAATCAGCTCGAGTTCGTGCTCAATCTGCTCCTGAACGTTATGCGGGATGCCTGAAGGGAAACGTCGCTGTGCGCCGACGTATGTCTCCTGCCGCAGGTATGCCGCCGGTGTAAATCCGGGTGGCACCAATTCGTCGGGATACTCGTACCGAAGCTCGTCGAGTGAGAACGTGCAATGCGCGACGATGTTGGTCGTCTCGCTGAGCGCGTACTCCGGATAAAGGTTTGCGAGTCGCAGCCGGGAACGCAGATGCTGCTCCGCATTTGGCGCCAGGTCATATCCGCATTCGTGCACCGGCCTGCCGACGCGAATGGCCGTGAGCGTATCCTGCAATGGCTTGCGCGAGCGCACGTGCATCACGACCTGGCCGAGCGCGACGACTGGGATGCCGTGCATGTCGGCAACGTATTCAATGGCGCCGCGATGGATGTCATCCATCGCCCGCTGATGCAGCACGAGCCCGCACCACGCACGACCGGGAAATGTCTGGTCGAGCCACTCAAGCTGCGCATTGAGTGCATCCTCTTTAGCGGGAAAATCTGGCACCAGTATCGCGAGACAGTTGGGCATGCCGCGCAGGTGACTGTTCTCCCTGTCGGGCCGCGACAGGTCCTGGGGCGTCAGCCGGTACTGGCCTTTGGGTGCACGTGTACGCGCGAGCGTAATCAGCTCGCAAAGGTTCCCGTATCCCTCGCGATTCTGGGCGAGAAGGATGAGGCCGAACGCCGGTGAGCCGTCGGCATTGACGAGCCGGAAGTAGGAGCCGATGACGAGCGGAAGCTTCACTTCCTTGGCCGCAACATGCGCCCGCACGATACCTGCAAGCGAGCATTCGTCAGTTATCGCCAGACCCGAGTAGCCGAGTTGCGCCGCACGCCCGGCCAGTTCCTCTGCATGCGAAGCGCCATGCAGGAAAGAAAAGTTGGAAAAGCAGAACAGCTCGGCGTACGCCGGTAGTGTGGAAAACGTGGAATCCATGGCCTGTCATCCGAAAAGGCCGTGGAGGAACCAGCGCGGCTCTTCTTCTGCATCTCGGCTGCTTACACGCTCACGATATATCCAGAAACAGCTCTGGTCTTCGCCCTGAGCGACAAAATAATCACGCGTCATGAGTTCGCCATCGAACCACCCGCTCTCGATGCGTTCTCCCGGCGACACAAGGCGTAGCGGTGAGCCATAGAATGGTCGGTGCTTCCGCATCAGCAGGCGCACGGGCTTCTCGAGCAGCCATGTTGGCCGTGGAAGTCCCTGCGGAAGCAAAGTGCTTTTCGACGCACTCGCGACAGGCACCCAACGGTTCGCAATCTCTGGACGGTAGTCTGCCGTTGGGGAGGGCTTTAGGACGTTGTCTTCGCCAAGCCTTGCGACCAGAAGTTCGACGAGACGTGCATGGTCCTCTGCGGAGCCACCGGGCTCTGGAAAGAGCGTGTCGGACACTGGCGCTGCTGGTTGCACGTTCAACGCATCAAGTCGCAGTGCGATGACCGGCGCGCTCAGTTCTACGCGGGCAAGCCGCTCTTTGATGAGCCGGACAAGATGGTCCTCGTGCCATGTTGGCTCACCCAGCGCAATCTCGATAGGCGTAGGGTCTATCGCCTGCCTGCCGCGCTCGTGTTCGAGCAGAAGCGTCGCGCCTGTAAGCGCCAGATGCTTCGCACAAAGCCAGCCACAAAGCTGCACAACAAGGCGATGCGCGCCGAAAAGCGCCGCTTCCGCGTGCTCAATGCGGTCGGGCATTTCAATGCGGGCAGAAAACGTTGGAGGCAGTTCCAACCAGTCAAACAGCTCGGGCGCCGTACCGAAAGCGCGGTCCAGCGAATCGAGCAGGTGCTCGCCGCAACGGCGCTGCAGTCCCGCGCGCGGCAGCCGTCGGACATCCGCTATGGTCTCGCAGCCAAGCCCGGTAAACCAGTCGGCGAACGGTCGCACTTCCGGTACTGATAGCAGAGGTAATGCGGACAGTTGCCGTTCGAGCGAGTCGACCTTGAGTACGCGCCGGTTCCGGTGTTTTGCCAGCAGCCATGCGCCTTGCCCAGTGGGCGCGGCACTTATCCGCGCGGTCAGTCCCATGGCTTCGAGTATCGCTTTCGCCTGCCGGCATACAGCGAGCAGTCCACCAAACAGACGCAGGCTTGCGCCGATGTCGACCACGACGACAGCCTCTTCGAGCACAGCGACATCGGGTGAGAACCGCATGAGCGCCACTGCAACTTCGCGTTGCGTGGCATGTTCGCGGCCGAGGTCGCGCTCGTACATCTCTACCTCCGGCGCGAGCGTCAACACACCGCCGCGCTTCATGCCAACCCGCACGCCCGCAGACCTGGCTACCCCGTCAGCGATGAGCACCGTGTCCCTGTCCAGGACCACGCAGCCATGTGCGGGCTCAGGCAGCCACTTTGGCCGGAAGACCTCGAGCTGCAACCGCGATAAGTGGACGGCGAGAAATACGCGCATGGTGCGAAAACAGGACAGGAGTAGGTTGAAGTGGAATGGACAGAGGCGCTGCGCGTGCTGGACCTCGTCGCTTCGTGATGTCGACAGTCAAACCGTCCCGTTCTGGTTTGAGCGCCAGTCTTAAAACCGCTGGGGAAGCGTCCTGTGCGGCTGCCAGCGGGCGGACCATAAAGAAAAGCGTCTCTGAGGCCTGTGCGGCCAGATGCAACCGACGCAGCGAAGAGGTCTGAACGTATTGCGCCCAGAACAGCAATGCCCCGCAACTGCCGGCGCGCAGAATCTGCTCTGCTGCCCACAATGCGTCCGCCGTCTTCGAGGCCCGAATCTGCATCAGTTGCTCTGGCGACAACCCGATGTACTCGAGGCCAAGCCCGTTGGGAATGTGCGGTGGCTGCACCATAGCAACCGGGCGCTTGCCCAGTTCGCTGAGCGCAGGGCGTAGCAGCCGCATTTCACCCACGCCGGCCTGTTGCACCAGCAGGTCCACTAGCGCACCGACCGGCCAACCGCCGCCGGGCAACTCGGCGGAGAGCGCCGGGTAGCCGGTGTCAACGACCCGTCCGCGACCGCGCGCGAGCTGGGACGCCCGCCACAGGGACGGGTGTATCTCTTCAGCCAGAACAGTAGCGGTGGACATGGCGCACTAGAAAACCTGTATATTTATACAGTATCGTACACGCAATTTTGCGACAGTGAACTGACACTTTTAATCGGAGGCTCACCTATGGATGCACGCGTTCGCAAGGTTGGCCATCCGATGCCCGAGCTGGCGGGGTTCATGGCAAAACTGCGCGCTGCTTTTGGCGACGAGGCCATTGATGATGCTGTCAGGCGCGGCAAAGCTGGCGAGCCGACGTTTTATGCCAATGAAAACGGCCGTGCTGTTGGCACGGCAAGTCCGGCGAACGACAATGTCTGGCGCGTCGCCGCTGACATACGGAACCGGCAGTATTGCCCCGGGTGCGATGGCGGATGCGTCGGACAGGGCGTTGGTTGCAAAGAGTGGCTGCAACGACAGGCTGGGAAGGAGAGTTTGTGAAAACAATTGGATTGGCCATACTGATGGCGACATTCGCGCCGGCCGCGTTTGCGGCTGGCGTGTATACCGAGGTTTGGAATCCGCCAGAGGCGCGTGCGGCCGCCCCACACAGGGTCAGTGCTGCGCACAAGCTCCCGGTTCGTCGACGCGTCGTTCCGCATGCGATGAAAGTGCACGCGCGGCGCACGCCGATATCTGCACCCAAGCTCGTGGCGAAGCAACGCAACATACAAAAGGGTCCGCCCGCAATCGAGCCCGATATGTCTGAGATTCCACGGCAGCTCACTCCCGAGGGAAACGTGCTTCGGGTTGATTCTCGTGGCATGTCGCCCGAGGTCACACGTTGATGGAGTCAGAGAGCTATAGCGGCTACACGGTGTGGGGGCACGCAATCCTTCAAGAGGAAGGCATCTTGCAGCCGGAACGGTATGCGGCGAGCGGGACAATCACTACGGGCGGCAAGTTAATAGAAGCATCGGGTGTCCTCGGTCATTTCGATAGAGAAGAAGATGCTCAACATACAGGGCTGGATTGGGCCCGCGCCTGGGTCGATGCATACGGGTGAGATAACTACCTCGTCAGCCATTGCGATGTGCACCGATTTCCTTCCTGTCATCTACTTTCATTTGCCAATCGTCGGGCTCCGTCGTGAAGCATCCGAACGGTTCTTCGCGTCGCTACAAAGAGTCCCATCCAATTATGGCTTTATGTCGAAAGGACTCTTCGATGATACGAATGAGTGAAGACATATCTAGCGAATGATGTTTTAATTTTTCTGGCGGCCATTTTAGACGAATACATCGCTCGCTTCGGTCGAGTGTCAGAGACTGACCAGTCGCGCTGACACGTCATTGAAGGAAGTCTTTTTACCACCAGGCATTCGTCGTAAGGCCGTCCGAACATGGACCATCCCGACGGAGTGAGCTGTATGCCGAGCAAGCTTGGGATTTCGTAGCGGCGGATATGAACGACCCAGCTACGAGGTTCGGCTGTCCTACTTTGGTATTCGAGCGTACGTCGCGTTAACGACGACGCGAACTCGCGAGATATGGCAGTGAGTTTCAAATGTTGTCGCGCGCGGTTGTACTCTCGATGCCTACCGCTGTTAATGGCTGGGCCCGTAAGTGGCAACCCGCGCGCCGGACCGCTTCCTCACGCCGTCAACCGTTCCGCCGCAATGGTTGAAAATAGCGCGCACGGAAACCACCGTCGGTATTTTCAAGCACGAGGCGCCCGCCGGTCCGACGAGCAATCTCCGAGACGATGGAAAGACCCAGTCCGCTTCCCGACGCTGCGGAATGGTCCAGCCGGTAGAACGGTTCCAGTACCCGCTCGAGTTCCACGTCTGGAATGCCCGGGCCTGAGTCGACGACTTCAAACATCACGTCGCTTCCTGCCTGAACGACGGACACGTCCACCTTGCCACCGACCGGCGTATATCGCACCGCATTGTCGACCAGGTTTCTCAGCACCACTGTGACTGACGACACGTCGATAATGGTGTCAAGTTCATCGAAGTGCTCGAACCCAAGGTCGATATCTTTCTCACGTGCGAGACCAATCGTGGCGTTGATTACATCGGTTGCCACTGCTCGCAATGAAACCGCAACGGGTCGCTCCAGCGCTCCCTGTTCAGACCTCGCCAGTTCGAGCAGTTGCTCCACCAACCTATGCGTGCGGCGCAATCCTGACTGCAAGACTACAAGCCGCTCGCGGGCGTCTGGCGACGTAATGGCTGCGCCAAGATTGCCCGCCTGCAGCGACAGCGCGGCGATTGGCGAACGCAATTCGTGCGCAGCGCTCGCGACGAACCGGCGCTGATGGGTGATGGCCTCTTTAAGTCGGGCAATCAGGCGGTTAATCGACCTGACGAACGGCAATGCTTCATTGGCTATCCCGTCCTCGGAGAGCGGTTCGAGCGACGCATCCGTTTGTCGGTCGACAACATTCGCCAGACGCGTGAGAGGGGCCAGCTTGGTTCTGACAATCACCACGACCACGATGAACAACCCCGGGAGAAGTATCAGCATGGGGACAAGCGTTCTCATCGAACCGTCCTGCGCGATTTCGTCACGCAACGCGGAAGGCTCAGCCACGGCGATTCGCTCGCCGCTGCGGAGCGTACGAATGTGGACGCGCCACCTTTGGCCGTTACCGTCCAAATCATGAAATCCATCTGCTAGCGAGTTGGGAATCACAAGTCCTGCGGCCGGTGTGTGTGTCGTCTCGTCGCTTAGCCTGTCGATGACGACCTTGAGGTCTGCATCCTGCGAACTCTCGACAGAAGGCCGAGAACCAGTAAATGCTAGCGCTCGGCTGTCAATAAGCGCGGCTATTTCCTTGAGCTGTCCGTCCTGCAGTTCTCTGGCCTCCTGGTAGGCGAACACGAACGACAGCGCGCAGGCAATCACACCCACCCCGCCAATCACGCAGCCAATCCAGGCCGACAGCTGCCACGTCAGGGAACGTGATTGTTTTCCTTGTCTACCAACCATCCCACACCCCGTACGTTGCGAATGACCGACGCCCCCAGCTTCTTGCGGATACCATGAATCACCACTTCCACGGCATTGCTCTCGACCTGCTCTTCCCACGCATAGACCTTTCGCTCAAGTTCGCTTCTCGACATGACAGTGCCAGGCTTCATCATCAGCGCGCTCAGCAGCGCGAACTCGCGACCGGTCAGGCTGCACTCTGTCTGACCATACACCGCGAGGTGTGTATTTGAATCCAGAGTCAGATTCCCGCTCGTCATTTTCGTGTCGCCATGGTCACCGAGTCTGCGAGTGACCGCCCTAAGGCGTGCGAGCAGCTCGCCGATTTCGAACGGCTTGACCAGGTAATCGTCGGCACCCGCGTCGAGCCCGGCAATTCTGTCGTCAAGACTGTCGCGCGCAGTGAGAATAATGACTGGAGCCTTGCTGCCTTCTGCCCTCAAGGAACGGAGCACGTCGATTCCATCACGCTTCGGCAGGTTCAAATCAAGGAGCACCACATCGTGCTCGCGTCCTATCAGCGCACCTGACGCCGAATCAGCATCGCATACCCAGTCGACCGCATAGGCGGCGTCCTTCAACGCCTGCACGATTGCGCCGCCAATCATTTCGTCGTCTTCTACGAGCAGAATTCTCATGCCTCTCACCGGTCGGCGGCAACTTGCTAAGTCAACACTAAGTCTCGCGCAGTAGTATCTGAAGCGTTTTTTTGCGCCGGATACCCATCGTGACCCATCGTACTTACGATACTAGGTTGCAATACCGCATTACCGCAACCGGTCAGCGACGTAGAGGTGCAAGTGCGCTCGCGCGGTTCGCTCAGCTGACGCTGACTGTAGCGTTAAGTGGATGTGCCTCGTATGCACCCAGGCCTCTTCCAGAGGCGCCGCAATGGTCTTATGACATAGCGACTACCGACGTTCCGCTGACGGTGGACCAGGTGGTCGAGCGGGCACTTAAGCAAAGCCCCGACATTCGGCGCGCTGAGCGGGAACTCGATATCGCCACCGCCAAAGAATATGCGGACGGCCTGTTGCCAGACCCAACGCTGACGTTCAGTACCGACCGCCCCGGAGCCGAGGGTTTTGTACCCGCGTTCATGGCCGGGCTCAGCTACGAGGTATCAGCGCTGGTTGACCGCCCTGCAAAAAAGCGAGCGGCGGCCAAAGCCAGTGAGAAGCAACAGCTCGCATTGGAATGGGTGAAATGGCAGGTCGCGAACCGCGCTTATGCGCTCTACGTCACTAACGTGAGCCTCCAGCGACTCGAAGGTGAAGTCGGGCAGCTTGTGGCGTATCAGAAGGTCGGCACCGAACGATTGCAAAAGGCCCTTGCACGCTCCGACGTAACACGCGACGCAGCCTTGCAGGCGGAAGTAGCGCACAACGACAACGTGCAGCAGCTAGGCACGCTACGACAGGAACGTCTCAGGGCCGAGCAGGACCTAGCCAGGCTGCTTGACATCCCGCCGGGGTCGCATTTGACGCTCGCGGCTCCGCCGGAGCCATCGGAAGTCCCACAGGACCTCGTCGTCCGCGCGCTTTCAGACCTGGGGCAGCGTCGCCCCGATTTGCTGGCTCTGCGTGCGGGGTACGACGAACAGGATGAACGCTATCGCGCAGCGCTTCTCGCACAGTTTCCACGGCTCGACATCGGCGTCACAAGAGGCCGCGACACGTCGGCCATCTATACCTCGGGACTTACCGTTTCTGTGACCCTGCCGCTGTTCAACGGCAATCGGGGCAATATCGCCATCGAAAAGGCCACCCGGGAGAGTCTCTATCAGGAATACGGGCAACGGCTCGACGACGCATATACCGCCGTCGACGCCATCAGTTCTGAACTGACTTTGCTAACTGAAAGTCTTCACAGCTCGCAGTCCACGGAAGCCGCGCTCAATGCATCGGTAAAACAGTTACGTCACGCCTATGGTACTGGCGACGTCACTTTTCCGGTGCTGGCCGACATCGAAGTCCGGCAACTGAATCAACGCATTGCGACAGCAAAGCTCGCCAATTCCATCCTTCAACAACAAGTCGAACTCTGTACCTTGATTGGTGTGAGCGCGATTGACCACCAACCGCTTCAATAGGTCGCCCATGACATCTGTCCGCCTGCTGGTCTTCATTGCGGCCATCGGCATCTGCTCCGTCGCCGGCCATCCTGCGTTTGCCGAGGACGTCGTGACGATGCCTGCGGTCCAGAAGCGCCTTGCATCCACCTTCTCAGCGCCGGCCCGCGTGCAGGCGGCATCCAATGCCGTACTTGGCGCGCCTACTGCCGGCGTCGTCTCCAGCTTGCGCCTGATTCCAGGTGAAGAAGTGCGGGCTGGGCAAGTGATTGCACGGCTAACCGGTCCCACCATATCGACTGATACCGCACGACTTGCGGCGGACCTGACATCGGCCCAGATTCGAGTGACGGCCGCGACCCAGGCCGCCGCTATCGAACAACAGAAGCTGGAGGAACAACTCAGTACTCGCGATGCGGTCATTCGCGCACATGCCGAACTCGACACCGCGCGTCAACAACTTGCAGCGGCGCAGGCGGCATCCCGCGGCTACGCAAATCTCACCACCATTAGTGCGCCGGCCGCTGGGATGGTGACGGCCGTAAGCGCTGCCGATGGTCAGTACGTGAGTGCGGGACAGGCGCTCATAACCATCGCGCCCACTACCGGCCTCTACGTAGTCGCCGACCTGTTTGGGAGCAATGCCAGCTTGATTGCGCCGGGAATGAAGGGCGTTTTTCTGCCAGAGAGCAACAATGCATTGATTCAAGTGGTCGTTCAGCGCGTATCACGCAGTCTGACCACACCCGGCCAGATGGAAGTCTGGCTCAAAGCTGGACCAGGCTACACGCTCGACCCGGGGGCGGTTGGCACCGTTTCTCTGACCACGTCCGACGACAAGCAAGTGGCTATCCCATCAGGCGCGCTCATTCTCGACGCAGGGCAATGGTGGGTACTCGTGCGTGACCGGAGCGGCAGCCGTCGACGCCAAGTCGTTCCGGGCCTGTCGGACGGCGGTTGGACATCTGTCAGGCAAGGTCTTGTGGCCGGCGAACGCGTCGTGACGCAAGACGCCTATCTTCTCTTTCACCAGGACTTTGCTACGCGTTATCAGCAAGCCGATTGACGTCGCTTTCGAAGAAGAACAATGCTCAACGATATCGTCAAGAGGCCGCTACTCTGGGTCATGCTCTACGGAGCCCTGATTGCGTATGGCATCTACGCGCTGTTGAACATTCACGCGGAAGTGTTGCCACAGTTCAATATGCCGCAAGTGAGCGTTGTCGCGCAGTTGCCGGGCGCAACAACGTTGGACCTGGAGGGGCTGATTGCCCGACCGGTCGAAGCCGAACTGTCGTCGCTCGCGTCATTGAGCGACGTGCGGACAGTCATAGGGCAAGGTTCCGTCAAGATTGAGGCGCGCTTTTCTGAAGGAACTTCCCCAGCAAGCGCCCTGCAGGACGTTAACGGTGTCATCGGTCGCATCAACAGTTCGTTACCCAAAGGTACGAATCTGACGACGGAAATCTCCGGCAATGCCATAAATGAGGTCGCGGACTACGCAATCCAGATTCCTGATGGCGTGGACGCGTCGCAAATCCAGCGTATCGTCGAGTCAAATTTCGCACCACGTATCCGGGCGGTCGCTGGTGTACAACGCGTGTCTGTCGCCGGACCCGGAGCAGACGCAATATGGGTGCGTCCCGACCTTGCAAAGCTGCAGCGTTTCAACGTCTCTGCGTCGGCGCTTACGACATCGCTCGACGCGGCGACCGCGATGGTGCCGAGCGGGTATGTCAACCTCGGACATCAGGACGTATTCATGGAAGGCAGAAGCCTGCCGACGAGTCCCTCCGACTACGCGCGCGTGCTCGTTGGGAACCCTGGCGCCACGTTGCCTCTAGGCGCTGTTGCTGAGGTCCTCCGGTCAGCGCTCCCGTTTCACCATTCGGTGAAACTCGATAACCGGCCGACCATTGCTCTGGTCGTTTTCAAGCAACCCGGGGCCTCGACCCTGCCCGTCGTCGACGAAGTCGATAAGACGCTGCAAGAACTGGAGCCGCAGTTGCCAGCCGGCGCACGCTTCGTGCGTATCTACAGTCAGGGTCATATTGTTGGTGTGGTTGCCTCTGACCTGACCAGGAACCTTGCCATTGGCGCCGTGCTTGCGGTTGCAGTGCTGTTCTGGATGCTCGGCGCCAGCCGCGGCATCTGGGCGCTAGCGTTGAGCATTCCGTTATCGCTGCTGCTCGGTATTGCTGGGCTGTACCTGATGGGGCAGACACTGAATCTGCTCACGTTCGGCGCCCTCTCAGTCGCGGTGGGCCTGCTTGCCGACGACGCCATCATCGTACTGGAAAGCATTTACCATCGCTGGGAAGCTGGCGACGGCAGGTGGGAAGGGGTTGCTCGTGGCTTGCGCGACATAGCCGGTCCTGACATTTCCGGGACGATGACGACCGTCGCGGTGTTCCTGCCGCTCGTGTTCGTGGGTGGCCTGGCGGGGCTGTTCTTTGTCCCGTTCTCTGTGGCGATGACAGTCAGCCTGGTTGCATCGCTCCTCATTTCGTTGAGCCTGATTCCGCTCGTGCTGGGGTTCATCGGACCACATGTCGAGAAGCGCGCCACGTCCGGTTCGCGCGCGGTTGCGTGGCTGAAGGGCCGTAATTTGCATCTGTTTGAATTTGCCCTGCGTCGTCCGCGCGTCTCGCTCTGGTCGTGCGTCGCCATTTTCGCGGTCTCGGTGGCCGGGCTTGTGCTGGTGCCCGTCGATTTCCTGCCGCTTCCGAACGAGGCAGTACTGCTCGAAAGCTTTACGCTGCCGCCCGGAACTTCATTGCATGACGCCCAGGACGCTTCGGACCGCATTACGCAGCGGTTGATTAGCCTCCCGCCTGTTGCGCACGTGTTTTCCCGCGTCGGGTCTGCTTCGGGAACGTCATACACCGAGCCCGCTTATGCCGGCGAGATTCAGATAGCGTTGAAGCCCAATGTGAACGCGAGCAGTCTGGACAAGGTCGGCAAGCAGGTTCTGGAGGCCTCAAAGCTCCCGGCGGTCCAGACAATCATTGGGACACCGACGCTCGAACGGGTGGGCGAAACGCTTTCCGGCCTGCCGCAACCGTTTGTCATCGACGTCTACGGCGATTCGATTGAAGCATTGCAGTCACTGTCGAACGAGGTTACGCATCGGCTCTCAGGCGTATCCGACCTCTCGGACGTCTTCAACAACGATGCCTATCCCGTAACGGAGTTGCAAATCACGCCCAATCCCGATGGTCTCGCGCTCCACGGCATTACGCCGGCGCAGCTCTTTTCCCAATTGCACATCCTGCTGGCCGGACAAACGGTTGCTAGCGTTCCAGAGGGCAATGGTCACCTGGATGTGTTCGTGAGACTCGCCGACCCCACGCATCTGTCCATCGAGCAGCTCAACCAACTTCCCGTAATGGCCAATGGGTGGGTCGCGTTGAAAGACGTGGCGTACGTCCACATGGCGACCGGGCCCAACGTTATACGGCACCTGAACGGACTGCGGGCGGTCGAGATTCTGGCGACACCCACTGCGCCGCTCGGTCAGGTCATTTCAGCTTCAAGGAAGGCCCTCGCGACGCTTCCCTTACCGGCGGGATACGAGGTGCGGTTTGGCGGTCTGTATCCGCAACTCGAACATGCTGCGCTCAACGTTGGCGTGGCAGCCGTAGTTGCTTTCGCGCTGATGTTGGGCATCCTGACGCTGCAATTCGATGGCCTCCTCGTGCCTGGACTTCTGCTGTTGCAAATGCCGTTGGCATTCTCGGGAGGGGCAATCGCTCTGGTGGTAAGTGGCGTTGGACTGAATGCCATCGGCCTGATTGCTTTTCTCACCCTGATTGGGGTGAGCTTGAATCACGGTATCGTGTTGCTGCAACTAGTGAAGCGAAACGAGGCACAGGGACTGTCCGTAGTCGATGCCGTGCGTGACGCTGTTGACGTGCGATTCCGGCCGATTCTCCTGACTGTGCTGACAGCCTCACTGGGCCTGCTGCCGACGGCACTCGGTTTCGGCAAAGGTGCCGCCCCTGAACAGGGACTCGCAATCGTTACATTGGGTGGGCTAATCTGGAGCGGCTTGCTCAGTACGAACCTGCTGCCAGCCCTTTATGTGTACAAGCGCGAGAGGCAACTTCGGAAAGCATCCCAGAGGCGTTGAGTTCGTGTAGAACATCGCCCTGTCATTGGCACGGTTTTATGATGGCGCCACACCCGCGCAGGGCTGTACAGCTGTTGAACCCGACAACCCTGGAATCGAGAAAAGATGCAGACCAATTCCACGCCGCGCGCCGGCACGCTTAGCCAAATCCCACGTGGTATCTGGATGCTCGGCTTTGTCAGCATGTTCATGGACATCTCGTCGGAAATCATTCACAGCCTTTTGCCGATGTTCCTGGTAACTGGCCTGGGTGCGAGCGCGATGATGGTTGGCCTGATTGAAGGCGTCGCCGAAGCGACTACGCCTATCGTGAAAATGTTTTCCGGCGCCCTGAGCGACTACCTCGGCAATCGGAAATGGCTAGCGGTCATTGGATACGGCATGGGCGCGTTGAGCAAACCCTTGTTTGCGCTCGCGCCGACGGCGGGCATCGTCCTGACAGCGCGCGTTGCTGACAGAATCGGCAAAGGTGTGCGAGGTGCGCCGCGCGACGCACTCGTAGCTGATATCACGCCCGCCCACCTGCGTGGCGCCGCCTATGGCTTGCGACAATCGCTCGACACAATCGGCGCGTTTCTTGGACCGTTGCTCGCCGTCGGGCTGATGCTGCTTTGGGCAGACAACTTTCGTCTCGTATTCTGGGTGGCTGTGATTCCGGGGCTCGTCGCGGTAGGGTTGCTGGTGTTCGGCATCAAGGAACCCGCGCACCATTCGGACGCGAAACGTATCAACCCGATGAAGCTCGAAAGCCTGAAGAAGCTGAGCCGGACTTATTGGTGGGTGGTGTTCATCGGAGCGGTATTCACGCTCGCGCGATTCAGCGAGGCATTCCTCATCCTGCGCGCGATGCAGGGCGGTGTACCGATTGCGCTGGTGCCGCTGGTGATGGTGGCAATGAACCTGGTGTATTCCGTCTCGGCCTATCCCTTTGGCAAACTGGCTGACTCGATGAGCCACACCGGACTACTCGCCATCGGCCTTGTGGTGCTGATTGCGTCGGATGTTGTGCTTGCACACGGAAGCCACTGGCCGGTCGTATTGCTGGGTGTCGCGTTGTGGGGCCTGCATATGGGGCTCACGCAGGGCCTGCTCGCGACGATGGTTGCACATGCAGCACCGCCAGACCTGAAAGGCACCGCGTTCGGCTTCTTCAATCTGATGAGCGGACTGGCGATGCTGATTGCAAGCGTCGTCGCGGGTGAGCTTTGGGACAGCATGGGCGCTGCGGCAACCTTTTACGCGGGTGCAGGGTTTTGTCTGCTGACTCTGGCGGCCCTCGCCATAGGCAGAAGTTTGCGGCGAAAGAACACCTTCTAGCGAAAAACGCATGCCTGACTACGGGAGGGTTCATGCCGTCGCAGCACAATACAAACGCTATGACTGAGCCCGGCACAACGATGCATCAGTCATCGTCATCCTCATGGTGGTGCTTGTACCAGCCACGATGCCGCCCATTGTCATGCCAACGGCGCCCCTCCCAGTATTCGCCCTGATATCCGTAGCCATAAGCTGGTGCCGGCGCGTACACGACCGGCGGCGATTCGTAGACGACCGGCGGCGGTTGGTAGACGACTGGAGGCGGTGCCATGTACACCGGGCCGGGTACGCCAAAATAGACGCCGATATCAGCGTGGGCCGAAGCCGCGCCGGATGCGAATCCTAAGCAAACCCCCAGCGCGGTTAAAACCAATGCCCGTTTCATGGTGCTCGTCCATTCAGGTTATGCGGACCGCCTGCGGGGGTCCGATACACCATCGTAGGCGACGGAAAAAGTGCTCGGTGAAACGAAGGAGTCTCTCCTGTAACCGTTTGTAATACGCGACGAGACCTAGCTACGGGGTTCCAGAACAAGCGCATTCATCGCGTTATACATTTGATGTTGGGCGGCTACTAAAGCGCCTGTATAACAGGTAGTCCAATGACCATTTTCCAGCGCCTCGGCACAGCAGAACCAGGAGCATCGCGGCCCACTGAATGTGCGTAGGCCATGCTTGCGGATACACGAACACCTCGATGACAGTTGTCATGCCGAGCAGGACCAACGCTACGGGTCGCGTCGCCAGGCCGAGCACAAGTAAAACAGGGGTTGTCAGTTCGATGGACACTGCCAGGTAGGCTGCAAGCTCGGGAGGAAGCAACGGCAGTCGATAGTCCTCCCTGAACAACTGGAGCGCGGCATTCCAATCGGCCAGCTTAGTCATCGCCGAGTTCCAGAAGACCGTGGCGACAGCAAGCCTCAGTGGAAGTACGAGAGCCGTGTGCGGCACCCGCTCCAGCCACCCAACGGCGCGTAGTACACGGTCAGTCAGTCTCGTACGATGAGCGGATTGGGATTCCGGCATCATGTGACTTGCCTCCCAATTGCCTGGCTGGATGCCTCGTTTGATAGGCAGATGTCGACGAAGCACCCAGATGCAAGAAGGTGTGCGAGCCAGACAGATGTCTCAGCGTCCGGCACGTCGACAAGGGCATCATGCAAGGGGCGCCCCGCAAGCAAGGCAGCCGTGAACCGGCATTGCCCTTCTGCCATCCGGTTCATCTCGACACCCGAAGGCCCTCGGTGGATATACAACCAGACCGGGTCGGCGGCCAGATTGATGTTTGCCAATGCGCTATCGTCCCGGGACAACACCGCGTGCCAGATGGCATCGACGGGAAAGGGCGACTCGCGTACCCGCGCTGCAGGACTCGGCAAAAACCGTACGGCTTGCATGTCGGCTCCATTCAGTTGCTCAAGGCGCCGTAGGTCAAGCGGCTTTGCATCTGGCGCGTGCAGGGCCTCATTCACGGCCCATTCGAGTCGTGCCGTATCTGGTAGATAAACAAGAGACGCCGCTTCGGGCATCCGCGCCAGAAATTCCGGAAACAACTCTCCGTAGCTGTCCAGCAAAGCGCTCGACGGTGGGCATTGCTCAATAAAAAGTCGAGCCGCGCCTTCGAAGAATTCGGACCCAACCAGAGCCTGCACCGCTGGATAGGTCAGCCGTAGTGCTGCAAGCAGCGTGCTGTTCGCCGTATTTCGATAGATGCCGAGCCGCGCCTGCGGAGCCAGGCCGTCGGCTACCACATACCCAGATGCGTCGCCATCGGCAAGCCCAAGCATGTCCCGGCGGACCGCGCGTTGCAGCTCAAGCAGCGTAGGTGCACAGATTGTCATTTCGCTGCCTCTCAATAGCGGCCTCTGCAATCGCGGCTTCTTCCATCAGAACCTCGAGTGCCGGGACATCGGTGTCCCATTCAATCAGCGTGGGAATGGGTCCAAAGCGCTTGAGGGCTTCCTCGAACAGGTCCCACACCGGAGGCGCGACTCGCGAGCCATGGTCGTCGATGCGAATTGTCTGGCCTTGGTCAAGCTGTCGGACGCTGTGGCCGGCCAGGTGAACCTCGGTAACCGAATCCGACGGCAGAGCATCGAGATAGGCCATGGCACTCCAACCGTGATTGCTGGCACTGACATAGATATTGTTGACGTCACAGAGGATGCCGCACCCCGTGCGCCGCGCGACCTCGGCGAGAAATTCCCATTCCGGGATGGTCGAGTGGCGGAAACGCAGGTAGGTCGATGGGTTTTCTAAAGAAATCCGCCACTGCAGGTGGGTTTGGGTTTGGTCGACGTGCATGCAGACAATCGTCAAAGACTCTTCCGTCATCGGGAGCGGCAAGAGGTCAGCGAGATAGATGCCGCCGCTGATGCTCCAGGACAGATGTTCTGAAACCAGTCCGGGCTCAACACGCCTGATGACGTCGCGCACACGCTCCAGATGCCGGACATCCATCGCTTCGGCGCTACCCAAAGAAAGTCCCACGCCGTGGAGCGAGATTGGGTAGTCGCGGCGGATGGCGTCCAGGTAACCTGGCGCGCTACCCCCGCCCATATAGTTCTCCGTATGGACTTCAAACCAGGCAGCACGCGGACGTCCCTCGACAACCTCACGATGATGTCGGAAGCGCAGCCCAACCCCGGCGCATGCCGGAATCAGGCCATGCGCGGATTGCGACGCAGCAGAAGCGGCATCCATGAACTCCTCCGTCCGCTCAGGAAGGCTTCAGCTTGCCGCCCTGGATTTTGCTGCAATCCCCCGCGGGAAGCAGCACGAATGATTTCGCGTCGCGTGCCTGGGTGGCTTGCCCTGCGCAGGAATGCGCTCCCTCCGCGCAGTCATTTTTCGATACGGCATTGATGCCGTAGCACTTCTCCAGTTTGTTCGCTTCCATCCGGGCCATGTTGTCCTTCACAACTTGCGGCATTCCGCTCATATCCTTCATGGTCTGGGCCTGGACCGGTACTACCTGCATGGCAAGTGCCAAACCGATTGCCGACGACAAGGTCGAGGCGGCCATAACATGTTTGTTCATCACGCTTCCTCCTGAGAGTTGCGGCCCGGCATTCCGGCCGTGTAAGGAAGTTCGGCCGGCAGCCGCAAAAGGTTACGGTCCGAGCAAACTTTTTCTGCGTGACAAACAGTCGTCCACGCCACAAAATTTCCACATGCCCCGGCATCCACATCCACCCAGTCCGGTTCCAGGTTCCGAGAGAGAGGACCTGGAGTCGTTCACGCCGGTCGGTCAGGCCGCGCCGGTTGCCAGCCGTGCTGACGGAAAACTGGACTGGTCCATCACCATGGCCAGCGCGCAAACCGGCGACCAGGAAGCCTATCGTCGGCTGCTCCAGGATATAACCCCCTATCTTCGTGCGCTCGCGGCACGGCACATCCGGAATGCCGATGACATTGAGGACACGGTTCAGGATGTGCTGCTCACCGTGCACTCGGTCCGCGACACGTATGACCCTTCCCGTCCGTTCGGGCCGTGGCTGGTCGCCATTGCAAACAGACGCATCGTCGACGGTCTGCGTCGGCGGGGACGCGTTTGCTCACATGAATCTTCCGTGGAAAATGGGCTTGAAACCTTTGCTGCTGATGAAGCGAACTTACAGGAAGAGGCCGTGAATGCCCGTCTGGTGAGGGAAGCTATCGAGCAATTGCCTGTCGGACAGCGCGACGCGATGCGCATGCTCAAGCTGGAAGAAATGTCTTTGCACGAGGCTGCGGCCGCAAGCGGAACATCGGTTGCAGCGTTGAAGGTCGCCACTCACCGGGCAATGAAACGATTGCGGGAAATGTTCCAGCGGCGAGGTAGCAAATCATGACTCGGACCTCCGACCTGATAGAAGTGCTGGTTTCGGATGCAACACCGGTCCGGCGCTTGCGGCCCCCAGCGGCAAGAGCGACCTGCTGGTTATTGTTTGCCGCTGTTGTGATGCTCTTCGTTGGTATCGCGCATGGGGTACGTGCTGACCTGGCAGTCAAATTGCATCAGCCCCTCTTCGCCATCGGTGTAGCTGCAGCCGTGGCAACAGGCATTCTGGCCGCCACAGCGGCCTTTCTTGCCAGCGTGCCAGGCAGGTCCCGCCGTTGGCTTCTGTTGCCTGCACCGGCAACTCTCGCCTGGGTAGCTACGATTGGCTATGGTTGCCTGACCAACTGGGTCGCGATTGGACCGGAAGGCATGTCGCCTGGCGAAACGGCCAGATGCTTTGCTACTCTGGTATTGGTCGGTACGCCCCTATCGCTCGTGATGCTGATTATGCTGCGCCACGTCGCTCGACTGGCACCGGGTCCGGTCACGATGGTTGGAAGTCTCGCGGTCGCCGCCATGACTGCAGTTGCATTGTCGATTCTCCACCCGCTTGACGCAACGGCCATGATATTGCTGTGGAACCTTGGCGTCGCCGGGCTTTATCTGCTGCTGAGTGGCTGGTATGGTCAGCGACTTTTAGGCTGGGTGGCGCACCACTGGAGCCTGGGTACCCCGCACTAGCGCCAAAGAAAGGTCCTCAAATCAAGGTGCGGCGTTTAAGGATGCAATATGGACAGCAAACGGCACTGGGAAGACGTGTACCGGTCGAAAGCCCCGGATGCAGTCAGTTGGTATCGCCCGCACCTTGATATCTCGCTGACGCTGATTTGCGAAGCCGTGTCGGACCGGAACGCAGCCATTCTTGATGTGGGTGGAGGAGAATCGACGCTGGTCGATGATTTACTTCAGCGCGGATACCGAAACCTGACCGTGCTCGATACGTCCGCCATCGCTCTCGATACGACGAAACAGCGTTTGGGTTCTATCGCCGAGCAGGTAACGTGGGTCGAATCCGACATTACGGTGGTCGACCTGCCTGAGCATCGATACGACGTGTGGCATGACCGCGCCGTCTTCCATTTCCTGACGGAGTCGTCGCAACGAGACGCCTATATTCGCCTGCTGACGAGAGCAATCAGGCCAGACGGCCACGTTGTGATTGCCACTTTCGGGCCAAGGGGGCCCGCTAGGTGCAGCGGGTTGGACGTGAGCCGATACGACGGCCAGCAGCTCTCTGATGAATTCGGCGCAGCGTTCGAACTGGTAACAAGCTCACTCGAAGACCACCACACGCCTGCTGGTTTCAGCCAGCAGTTTCTGTACTGCTACTTCCGGAAACTGTGACTGTCGGGTCCATCCGCCTCGGCGTCGCGCGTGGCCAATTGCGTGAACCTGGTCAGGCGCAGCAGGAGCCAGACTGCTGCATCGGCGGGCACCTGTTGGTGCCGTACGAGCAGTACACGCAGCAATCCCGGGATTTCGGCCTGAGCACTGTCTTGCAATGCTCGCATTCGTAAAACCACACACAGGCGTTGGTCGGCATCGTCTCGTTTTTCTTGTGCCCACACACCGGACACGTGATGGTGGAATCCAGCACAACTGAAATCATTACTGAACCCGCTTGACGTGAGATGGATAGCCGGCGTCGGCCGTGGCGTTTGTCGACGCGTCGACCGAGGACTTGTTCGGGTCAAAGACTACCTGCGTGGGTTTGCTTGCGAAGTCGACCTTGGTCGAAGTCACGGCGGTTACCTTCTCAAGTGCCTGGCGAACCGTAATCGGACACACAGCGCAATCCATGTTTGTGACGTCAAAGGTGCCCGGGCGCGCTATTTCCTCGGGTCGAAGTCATCGACGGTCAGCACGATACGCTCGCCCGGTCGTGCGCGAGCCTTTCGTTCTGCCAAAGCCACAATACGCCTCCGGCCTTCGGAAAATGCCTTGAGAACGCGCGCGATGACCCGATTTCCCCGTACATACCGGTGCAAGCGCCCTTTGCATACCGTTGAGGGACGCTCGCGAATCACAACGCTCATCTCCCAAATGACATACCACGCGACGGACTATCAATGGACAGACCTAACACCTTCGCCCAGCGCTGCCCCTCTAACTCCATAGATTTGGTCAGAGCGCGAGCGTTCTCCCCGATTGCCTGAAAAATCATGTACGGGGGCAGTTCGGTCGACTTTAGGCCCGAGTTGTCGCTCAGCCACTTGAACGCCGCTTGCACACCATCAAATGACGCCGTCGCTTTACCGCACAACGCTCCGGTTAGCAAAGTCGGAAAGGATTCGCCGCAATCGCGCCAGTCTACGTCACAGCCAGTTGCCGTCCAAGTAGTCGCCGAGGTCTTCTCGGTGAAGCCATAACTTCGATTTATCGCCGCTTTCGACTTGAGAATTTCCACCGCAGGAATCGAGGCTAAGCCACTGTTGCGCACGGAAAGTAGCGCGTGCATGGAGAAACTTCCGAGGTCTGGCCGGTGAAGCTTTTCCAGGCACTGAAACTGCCGCACCCCGTTCTGCCAAACATCAATCCTGTCCGTTTTCCGTTCGTCTCTCTTGAACTGGATAAATGCAAGGCGCACACGAACGGAGTCACCGAATTTTGTACATAGCGCTAACATGATGTCAGCGCCCGTCCTCGTCTCGGCTTTCTTGTTGAGGAACGTTCCACGCACCGCGTGCACATATCCATCGGGCAATCCAAGCGCGGCGCACAAGTCCGGACCCCACGCCCGAATCTGTTGCTCCCACGCATTACACCAGTCTATGGCGAACGCGTCCTCAGCATAACCGGCGCCATAAGCTTTCGCGTGGTAGTCGGTCGTTGCCTTGATTGCAGTCCAGAAGGTAATCCATGCGTCTGGCCGGACGAAACTTCCGGGCATCACCGCCGCTCTGAACGCCGCCTGCAAGCGGTCTTGTGGGTCAGTCGCGGTTGGCGTCGCGGCGGGCTTAAGTTGTCTTGTGATACCTTCGGCCGATGCGTGTGCGTACGCGGAGCTATCTGAGCCACTCACATCGTTTGCACAATTCACCGCGAGAAATTCACTGTGAATTTCGAGGGCTTTTTTTGAGATGCTCGCTTGGGCGACGCGTTTCGGCAACTCTCTGCGCGCAAACTCTTCCAGGTCTCCTAGCTGCTGCGTCACGTAAACGAGGTCAAGTTGCATAGGTCCAGAAGGGAGGAGCGGTTCTTGGTATTCAAACCCGAGTGCAGTATTCCCGTGCTGCAAAATTGCCTCCGTATAGACCGGCACCATATCGCTCAGCTTCTTTTCGAGCCTTCTTATTTCGCGAAGATGGTTTGAGCTTCTGTCGGATTGCTCCACCTTTTTGACGGCACCTAGGCGATTGGCTAGCTCGTATTTCCTGAGTTCTGCTTCTTCGACCTCAACTTGCTTAGAGCGCTTACTCGCTACGTCTCGTTGCCTTTCCAGGGCTTGCGAATACTCTTTTCGCAGCCAAAGTCGACTCCAGAATGTCCGAGCTTCAATCGATTTCACGAGACGAGCAGCCACCTCGACCTCTTGCAAAGCAGCTTTTTTCGAAGCACTCAATTGAGGATTGACCAGCCAAAAACCTTCCTTTAGAACGTCGTCGACTGAACCGCTGACAATCTGTTTCTCCGACTCAACCCTTAAGTTCGTGAGTGTCTTTGACAAGCTTTCTACGTTTGGTAAGAGCATTTCAATTGTTCGCTTTTCGCTGACGCGGACATACCCCGACCGCATCTCTGGCAGTCCTTTAGGACGACACCGAGGGAACACGGACTAACCGTGTCCGTTCGTGACGGAGACCTTTGTCGCCGGCCTGGTCTGTGATTTTGGCTTCACTCAAGCTGGGTCAAAAAACGATGCGACGTCCGCGTACGAAACGAGGTCGATAGACGCCGCGCCCAGCTTCAACAGCGCGCCGCGGTGCCGGTCACTCAGCCACAGGTCCCGCCCTTCATCTCGCAGCACTGCTCGCATATCACGCATATCCGAAGGCGAAGCGAACAACTGATTCAGGCAAGTTTCCGGGTCGACGTGTCCTGCCTCGACCGCTGCTGCCAAGCTATCCATCACCCACGTGAGCGTCGGCGCGCCGGGCATTGCGAGCAGCGCTCCGACTTTGATTGGCGTCAGGGTCGCCTGTTCTGCGTTCCAGCCGCCAAACTCGATGCAGGCGGACGCCTTCCGCGCTCCCTCCTCAGTGTCGAAAATCAACGACGAGACTTGAGGAATATAGGTATTCACTGTTGGCATTCATTTGCTCTCGATGTTTGTTTTTTTATGGCCCGTTTCAGGCCGGCCTACTTAGTTAACGGTAGGCCGGGCCGAACCTTTAACAGCCGCACAATGTTCTGGTTCGCCGCTCGGCACGGCGGGCGCTTTGTCGACGATAAGGTTCGATGGTTCTATATTTCATAGTATTGATTCTAATGCTCTGCAGCGACCCATTCCTTTGTCACCAATGACGCCGTGCCACGAGTCCGCTATCCTTGACCAAGACCGTCGTTACTCGACTGACTTCAATGGGCTAGTTCCACTGGAACGTTAGGAACCGTAGCCTCTCGGCGCTTCGTCGCCTTGTCGAAAACGTTCGCACGAACATTGGTCAAGAAAAGACCAATTTTTCGGTATACGCCTTTGTAAGCGCACGTATATCATCGAAATCTCAGCGCCCATTTCAAACAAAGCACGACCAAAGCAACTGCTTCGGCCGCGATAAATTCCGAGGGGTCTTGACCAGTGACAATCATCCAAGAAATCTACCATTGGTCGAAGACTCTTTCGGCCTGGCAGCAAGACGCTGTTGCCCGACTGTATGTAAATCGCGGGCTGTCGCCCGAGGACATCGAGGACATCTATGCGCTCGCCAAAGCTGAAGCCGGCATCCCTGACGAGAATGACCGAGTGGCCAGGAAGTTGGAAAGTGCAGAGGTCGCACCTCCGACCAATCCCACCCGACTTGTCCAGATTGTCGCCGTCAAGGAGTTGCAGCACGTCAACGCCTTGGTGCAAGGCGGCCGACTCCCGATTTCGCCGACCGGCCTGACCGTCATCTACGGAGAAAATGGAGCCGGGAAGTCTGGCTATTCCAGAATATTCAAACACGCGTGCCGCGCTCGGGACCGAAGGGAGCCCATCCTTCCCAACGCGCGCCTCGACCCGAAGGATGTCGGCACTGCACAGGCAGTGTTTGAGGCTATCGTCGATGGCACGACAGTCGACTTCGTGTGGAAGCATCGCGCGGAACCACCCGTACCGCTCGCCGACATCTCAATCTTCGATACTCACTGCGCGCGTGCGTATATCGACAACCAGGGTGATTTTGCCTACGTGCCATACGGGCTCGATATTCTCGAAGGGCTGGTGAGCCTCTGTACGAAGCTGAAAACCCGTGCGACAAAAGAGAAGGCGGACTCGTCGCCGAGTGATGCGGCGTACTCTGCACTAATCAATCAGACCACTGCCGTCGGTCGCGCGCTCAGCGGAATCTCCAAGAAGACCACGAGAGAAGAGATAGCGACGCTGGCCGAGTTGTCGGACGATGACGTCGAACGCCGAGAAGTTTTAGCGAAGACGCTTTCCGAAGCGGACCCGAAAACGAAAGCCCGAGAGATTCGGAACAAGGCGCTTCGCGTTAAGGGGCTGAAGACGCAGATTGAGACGAAGCTCGGGATTGTCTCCGTCGAAAAGCTCCAGAATCTCCAGGAGCTTATCGGCAAATCGAACGCCGCGAAGAAAGTCGCTGACACTGCCGCGGAAGCGTTCCAAAGTGAACCGGGTCAGTTGCCTGGCACTGGTGGCGAGGAGTGGAAGACGCTGTTCGAAGCGGCTCGTGACTTCGCAGCCATCTCCCACGCTGGCCACGAGATTTTTGCTCTTCCGGACGATGCGAAGTGTCCTCTCTGCCAGAACGAGCTGGGCGCAGAAGGTGTAAGCAGGCTCGGTCGCTTCGACGCTTTTATCAAGGACAGGGTCGAGCAAGCAGCGAGGGACGCGCGAAATCTGGCGAAGGAAGCGTACAACGCGATAAAGACTGCGAAGTTCGACTTCTCGATTGACGCTGCCATGAAAGAAGAGCTGAACACGCTGGACGCGCAACTGTTGCCGCTCTGCGAGCAATCGGAAGCCAGTTTGAAGACCCGACAATCCGAAGCGTTGCTCGCTTCCGGCGGCACCCTGCCGTGGGAAAACGTGTCCGCGGCGCAGAACGACGCTGCTGTCCGACTCGGAGAGGTAGCCGACGAGCTGGAAACCCAGGCAAAAACTCTCGAAGCATCAGCCGACGAGGCCGCTCGCGCAAAGCTTGTAGCCGAACGAGCGGAGCTCGACGCAAGGCATAGGCTTGGCGAGGTGAAGGAGG
The DNA here is from genome assembly GCF_900177725.1 of Paraburkholderia susongensis. Classification (GTDB taxonomy): domain Bacteria; phylum Pseudomonadota; class Gammaproteobacteria; order Burkholderiales; family Burkholderiaceae; genus Paraburkholderia; species Paraburkholderia susongensis. Next base: position 801,050 of record NZ_FXAT01000003.1, read on the forward strand.
CCGTGCTCGATGCGATTTCGAAGTACGGGTATTGCGCGAAGTTGCAAAAGTGCATCGATGGGACGGATACGCGTGGGATTTCCCGAAAGTCCACCGAGCTGTCCCGAACCCTTGCGAGTAAGGAGCTGGCCGATGCACTGAACGAGGAGCTCAAGAGACTTAAGTGTCATGAACTGCAAGTCTTCATGAAGCCCGAATCGCCCGGCGGCCGCACGCAATTCAAGCTGACGCTTCAACTGCCGGGTAGCGCAACACCGGCTGCAATTCTCAGTGAAGGCGAGCAGCGCGCAATCGCTATCGCGTCGTTCCTCGCTGAAATCAAGCTTGGTGGCGGGCTCGGCGGCATCGTCTTCGATGACCCGGTCTCGTCGCTCGACCATCGCCGCCGTTGGGAAGTCGCGGAGCGCCTGGTCGAAGAATCACTCAAGCGGCAGGTCATCGTGTTCACGCACGACATCTATTTCCTGTGCATTCTTGAGCAGAAGGCCGATGAGCTCAAAGCCACGCTCCAAGCAAACTACATTCGCCGTACCGGCGATGGGTTCGGCGCACATTCCGAGGGACTTCCCTTCGACGTGCTCGGAACGAAGGGCCGCGTCGGCAAGCTGCGTCAGATGCTCGTAGATGTTCGCAAGGCACATGCTGACGGAAACGAAGACGAGCATCGCGCCCTTACGTCGCGTGCGTATGGTGACTTGCGGCTTGCGTGGGAGCGATGCGTGGAAGAGGTCCTTTTCAATGGAGCGATTCAACGCTTTGGCGAGGGCGTATCCACACTAAAATTGAGAGAAGTCACCGTCTCAGACGACGACTATCGTGCGATTGACGAAGGGATGACGAAATGCTCGAAATTCGAGCACGATGCCGCCGTCCGGGTTGGCAGGCTACCTGTTCCGCAGCCTGACGAGCTTGGCGAGGACATTGAGAAACTGGAAACGTGGAGGGCATTGGTTGTCGGTAGACGCAACGCCATCCGCGCGGCGAGAGTTTGAATCTCACTGATACCCCCGAACGCTGCTGAAGAAGCAACGCCGGTGCTGCCCCTTCTGACATCCAAAGGCTAACGTGACATGCTTGAAGAACTCTATAGTCGAATTTCACCCGCCTGCTGCTCCATAACTGTCTTCCTCGACGACGAGAAAATCAGCGAAGGCACGGGATACGCGTACACACCCGAGGGGCAGGTTCTGACGGCAGCACATGTTGTGACCGGACGATTCCCTATTCGGAGGAGCGACTACAGAACCCCAGACCTGAAGATATTCTGCAAATTTCCCGGCGTTCCGGTAGCTGAATACGCGGTAGTTATGTGCTGCCCAGAGATACAGGTCTCGGGCTTTACGAGCAATGTCCAGTTGGACATGGCGGTACTGCATCCGAAGGTTCCATTTTCCCACAATGTTCATTGGATACCAGTCCCACTGGAGACGCCCCGTCTCGGTCAGTGCGTCTTTATGGCCGGCTATTCAGAGGAGTTGCGGCTCCCTTTTGATGTAGACCGACTGCTGTCTCCTACGACAGAAGGAGCCGATGCGTTCAGGGCCGCAATGGATAAAGGATTTCAGGCTGATATGACCGGCCCGCTCATCAAGCAGGGATACATCGGAAACATCAGGCGCATTGTGGCGACGACTGAGGGTCGCGGAACGCTGGAGTGTGACGTCATGTATATCGACAATGCGATGCATACAGGCGCCAGCGGCGGTCCCCTCATTAATGAGAGGGGCGAGGCCATTGGCGTTCTGTCGCAACGAGCCGTAACAACTGTCGATGTTGGCAAAGAGGGAAATACTCGAGTTCCGTCGGGGTGTACGGTAGCCATCAGCCTCATGCCCCTACGGTTTGCTGGCGCGGGGGCCGGCACTGCCGCATAGCCACGCAAAGCGCTCGCACACCGGCGTTGAATACATCTAAGCCTTGAGGTCGCAGCCGCTGAACACTACAGGGAAAAAATGCTTAAACCGAATGAATTCGCGTACTTTGCATATGGGTCCAACATGAGTGCGCCGCGGCTGTCCGACCGCATCAAACCAATTCGGCACATCGCGAACGGCTACCTTGATGGATACCAACTCACGTTCGACAAGGTTTCCAAAGATGGCTCTGGCAAATGTGATTGCAAGCGTACTGGGGAATTGGGTCACCGCGTGTGGGGTGTGCTCTTTGCTATCGATGCTGACAGTTTGGAGGCCCTGGACAAATACGAGGACGCGGGTCGTACATATGAGCGACAGAATATTCAGGTCCCGACTGACCAGGGAGTCGTTGCCGCAGTCACCTACTTCGCGACCAAGTTGGAGCCTGGACTCAGGCCGTACCATTGGTACAAATATCACGTGCTATACGGCGCCCGTGAGGCAAAACTCCCGCCCGACTACATAGCAGCAATCGAGCAGATTGAGGAAATACAGGACCTCGACACGGCTCGAACCAAGAAAAATCTGGCAGTTTATTGCGACGTCCGGGAGTAATCGCACGTAATCCTTCTCCCAGTCGTCCATCACCAGCCGAGAAGGACCCGCAGCCGTGACATAAGCCAGTCCGTTTCGACTACACTGGTCCACCCTTTGCCTTCAATGGCCCGTCTGATGCGCCGCAGCGTCACATCACGCGAATTTTGGGGAAACTTCGCCGCGTCTTTGAGTGCCTTTGGCATCAACTGCTGCGCGAGGTCCTCGCATACCTCCCATCGCTGATAGCGTTCTGGCGCCGTGAGACCGACCACAAACCGTCCTGCAATTTTCCGCCCGGCGAGCTTGGGCTGTGCCCCGGCGAGTGATGCGGGTGTCGTGTCCCAAGGAAAGTCGTTGGGAACCTGTGAACTCAACGTCTCTTCAAGAAGAAGCGGTTCGTAGTCACGCATTAGTCCGCTTACGCGGATGTCCTCGTGAAGTTGGTCCCAATGCAGCTCTGCGCCGGACGCAGAGACCCGAACATCGTTTCGCTGGTCGGGCGTCACTGCTAGCAATCGGGGAAACCATCGCAATGGAATCCGAAATATGCGTCCGTCCCTCAACGAGACGGTGAAGTCCTTGTCATTTACGGTTACTTTGATTGCTATCGGTGGGTTGGGGTCTATCATTTTCTCAGACTCACAGCCGATGGTCAGTGCTTGAGCAGATAAGCGACGACTTGCTTGGCTATGTCAACAAACGTCTTGTGCTCGCCAGCCGCGATTGTTTTCGAGTTGTGCGCAGTGCCCGCCGCAGCGACTATTCGGATTCGAATGCGCTCACCGACGACAAGAATTTGCACGCAAGCTTCCGGTATTGGCGTGGAGTCCCCAACCGCTTGTCGCGAAACGAATAGGGTAAATATCGGAATCACTCGATGTGGGTCTAGCGGCCATTCGTATCCATGCAGGTGAAGCGCTTCGGATGCTCGTGCCCACAGTGGTTTCCTGGGGTCAATTTCCGCTATCGCTGTGTACAGCGGTTCAACATCGCTCGGTTCGAGTTGGTGGTCACCCGCATACAGCTTAACGATGGTGCGCGACCACTCGGCCGCCCACGCCGTAGCTATCCGTCTGACCGATTTGAAATCAACGTCGTCGTCGAGCATCTCAACGGGACGGCGCTCGCCCAAACTACCTCGCTGCGACGTGAGGAAATCAAGGCGGCTCATCGGGTCAGCCGGAACGATGATTCGGCATAGTGTCTGCAATCGCTTGCGATTCAGCAACGGGTCGGCCAACAACGCGGGGAAGTATTCGGTCTCATCGACGTCGACGCCAAAGACACTCCCTTCTTCTATTAGCCGCGCCAGGCGCTTCTCGCTTACACCGATGCGGTTTTTGAATTCAGTTGGTGTCAGCAACTCCCCGCTTGCAATCATTTCGCGCCGAGCGACCGAGGCTTGCTGCCAGAGATGCTCTCGCAATACGTCGCCGCCTACGTCTTCACCCGCCTCGATGTACGATTCGCGAACAATCTGCTCGATGCGAGCAATCACCTCGTCCGGTAACTTCTGGAACTTGCTGCGGTCCGCGGCCGGTAGCCGGAAACCGTTCGCAGCGATTTTGCGCACAAGGGATGACGCTACGAATTGTGGGAGGTCGTACTGCTGGTCGATGTGGCGCATCGCGATATCCCAGCCGCCGCTAGCCATACTAAGCTCCCAGAGTTGAAGACAAGATGACCACGCGCTCGGGCCAACGCTGGTCCGTCGTTTCGTTCCAGGCAAGCGATAGGCCACCGACCACGGGGTGGTAAATCTTGTCAATCCGACCATCCTTGGAGCGGTGGCGCTCGCAGGTCCAGAGTTCGTTCGAGACCGTGACCTGAACAATCTCATCGGCCTCGCTTGCGTCGGCGTATGGCGCGAGATATAGAACGACGGCATCTACGTCGGCCGCTTCCAGGTGTCGCAGCAAATCCTGCACTTTCATGGCTGCCTCCGTATCTTGAGGGGAAGTCCGACGCAATCGGGAGAGGACCTTGAAGCATTACGCTGCCGACAGAAATGCGGCCGTTCGTAGATGAAGAGCTTCGGCGAGGTCGCATGCCTCCGCGGGAGAACATGGGGCAAGCGTCCATGTCTCCATGTTTGAGGTCCAGCGAAAAAGCGCGTCGACCTGAAGTCTCTCGTCCGCGGACACAGAGAGGGCCACCAGCAGATGTTCGACGACATCTGCATCAGGGTGGTCTAGGCCATCAATGCTTTCACCGCGTCTCTCGGCGACTTCACAGCAACAAAAATAGATGGCTTCCCAGGCGCATTTGAGGCGCGTCGCTGGTGACAGCGCGCCACGCTTTGCATCACGCAGATAATCGCGACTCACCGCCATACGCCAGCTATCGCCTTGCTGGCCTATCACAATCGTCTCCCATGTTTTCGGACGCGGCGCAGTTCTTTCGGTACGCCTGACACATTTAGAGCCGCAGGCACATCCGCGGCGGCCAGCGCAAATGCCAGCGCATTTCTTTGTTTGGCCGCCAACGCCACGTCACCGCGCGGATTCAGCAACGCCCTTGAGAACGCGTGGCACAGAAGGCGAAAGACGTTTCGCTTAGATATCCCAGTTTCGCCTCGCCGGGTCAGAGCCTTCCGACGCCGCGTCAGATGTCGCGCCAGCAGACGTGTCAATTCCTTGGCGACCCCGCTCAACGCGTAGGTAAGAACGCGTGATGTCTCGGGACCGACACGGGTCCGACGTCTCTGTCGTTTTGACTTCATGTCAAGCGCTCCGGAGTCGAGGCGTCAGTGTGCGACAGGGAATCAGGCGGTCCGAACATCAACTCGAGGCGGCGAGCGAATAACTGCTGTACGTCTTTGTCGCCAAGGCCGACGCCTTGCTGGCAATGAATCAGATGGGACTCGTAGCCATCAAAGCCTTTGCGGTCGTCGTCGATTGCCAGCCAGCGCTTGAGCTTGTGACGCCGAACAAACCTAAGAACATGGGTTCCTCGCGGTAAGGTCGACCAACCGTCATCCGCTGCGTCGTCGCTTTCGAAGGTGGCGCCCCGCACTCGCGCCTGTAACGAAGCCGTCGGAAGTTGGGCGACGGCAAACGCGTATCCAAGAACATGAACCCATGAGCTGCTGAGGATAATGACGGCTTGTGGATAGGGCGCAAGCAGGCGTTCGAGGATAGGGGTGAATTCGAAGAGCGTGCTGGCGGGCGAACCGGCCGTGAGTCTACCGTCGCTGAGATATGCATCCGTGGCGTGCAGCGTGTGGTCTATGTCGAGAAAGACGACGTTCGCGTGTTCACCGAGGTGCGCTGTCGGGGCCGCTCTCTTCGCAGCGGTATCGTGCCCGTCGGGAGCCCCGGTCATGATTGCTTGTCCTCCGGCGGAGCCCACACGCCCGGCAAGGCTAATGCAGAGACACCGAGGTCGACGTCCTGGGGGTAGTGTCTAAGGAGCCGAGCGGCCATGGTCCGCACTAGTCCCCACATGATTTCATCCTCGGAGGCGAGCAGCGTCTCGAGAAAGTGACGGGTTTCCAAGATGGCCTTGGTTCGTTCTTCAGGCATCGTCATGGCGCGCTCCGCGCAGATACTCTGACGAGACGTCGACGTACCACGAGACGGTGGGTCTTTCCGCGACGGGAGATGAGCTCCAGACCGCCATGGTTAGCCTCCCTCAGCGTCCACTCGCGATTTTCGGTGCGAGTCCAGCTTGTCTATGTTGGGGTGGAAATACGCGGAGGTCACGTCCGAACAACTGCGCACATCGTTTTTCAGACACCACGTTATCCACAGGCAGACTGTGTCGTAGGTCCATCTCGGCTCACCGACGAGTTGATACCTTCGGCCGGAGCTGCTGACGGCGACCATCGCGTGGGCATCGAACTCGCGAAGAGCGGAGGTGACTCGCGCAAGCATTGTGTCGGTTCGCATGCCGACAAGGTGGCGCTCATCGCCCTCTGTCTGCATCACACGCCAGTGCTGCAGCGCTAGCTCCGGTTCGATGTCTACGGAAGGAGGGGGCCAGACTGGCATGGTCTGTCTCCATGAGGGTGCAAACCGTGCAGAGCAACTGGATACACCGACGATTGCGCCAGCGCTCGCTGCTTTAGACGGTTGGGAACGCATCAATTGTTCTGCTTTCGGCGTTCGGCTCGGTGCGACTTTTTTCGCACGTTTTTAGTGTAGATGGGAACTCACGACGCACGCCCAGATGGCGGAATACGGCTTGCGTTTGTCCGACTTGCCTTAGTCGACCGATGTCGCCTTCGCGGCATCAAGGAGGTCTTCGTAGTCGACGTAGCGCTCAAGAGAGTCCGAACCCAGGGCCAGAAGAAGTTGGAGGAAAAGTGCCAGCGGCATATTGCCGGTGGTGATGCTGGCTTCCAACGTTTTCTCGGGCACGGTCGCGCCAATGTTAGCCAGCCGGCGAGCGAGCTCCGAGAAATCGAAGACAGGCTGGCGCGCTAGCTCGCTGCCAATTACCGCTTGCGCCTTCTGTTCCCAAGACCCCTCGGTTCTCAGCGCCGAGGTCCAGCGCTCCGGCGGTGTAGCGCCTGTGATGGAGACAATCTGGAGCAAAAGGCTTAGCTTAAGAGTGCCTCGAGAAATGCGGGAGACCAGCGCGCGTTCGCCGTCTGTGTTCCCCTCTGCAGCAAGTGCATCCACTAGCTCGGCATAGGTGAAGTCCTTTCGCGCCAAGACCACGCGAGCGACTCGTGAGGAGAGCCGTGACCACGGGGTATCCGCTTCGCTCATAAAATCCTTGCACTCGCCAAGATATGGTCTACGATTAAGTGCGAAAAAAAGCGCACTTGATTCGGCGGCTCGATAGAAGCAAAACAGCATTTTTTAGCAACGAGCCCCCATTGCCGAGGTTGCTCTGCGGCATTCCTTGGAGTATATCGCCAGCCTCCGGCATGGTCTCATGCTCGCGCTGAAAAGGTTGCGACGATGGCCTCTCCCTGCATCCTCTACTTGGCGGTCGAAGGGGTTCTGCTTCCGAGAACATTGAGGCCGCCTAAAATGGCCCGCGGTGAAATCTATCTATCAATTGATAGCCCGCACGTTGCGCAGTTGAGCACCTTGCTTGCGGACGAGCGGCATATCGACATTGTTCTGACTTCCAGTTGGGTCAACACTGCGGGCTTTCATTGCCTGCTCGACCTGCTGCCCGAATCGCTACGGGAGCGGGTTGTCGGCGCGACAGTTCCTGGAAACAGGGCGTTGCGCCACAGGTTGAGTCAGAACACCAGCAAAAGCGAACGGCTTGCTGAAGATGTTCGGAGACGAGAGCCGCAGGTCGTGACTGTCCTTGAAAGCGATACCCGCCATGTGCCGGTTCCGTTGCGCGATGAGGCGGTTATTGTTCCCAAAGGGCTTTGGGCGGCGGGGCATGACGACTGGAGTCGGCTGCGACGGATGCTCTCGCGTACCTCGCGCGCGACCTGAGCGCGCTCACGGCCACGGCCGGAGCTGCATTTTAGATATGCAGGCCCACCTTGATGCATGGAGGGGGCGTGCGTGAGCTTGTTAAAACGCTCGGCAGGGCCGACCAGTAAGGCTTTACGACGCCCGATTAAAGGCCGCGCAATGCCTGGAATCTGAAATTTCAGCCCCAGGGCCGGACACCTGTTTTTTTAAGGAGACGTCGTCGCATCGTTGGTCGCAAGCTGATTGATGGGTCGTTTGACGCTACCCACTTACGGCAACAGAGAGGAACACTGAGGCGAGCGCGATAGCGGAGAGCAGGCCACATAAGGCTTTGGCGAACTGCACGGGAATAGGCTGCAAGAAATGCTTGACGAACGCCATCCGCCGAGTAAGATAGTCGGCGAATTTGGTGTTGAACGAAAATATAGCGATGCCCGGTTTATTTTCGCTCAAATTTCAGATATTGGCAAGCCATCGCCCGGCTTTTTCTGTCTGAAATTTGCGTCGGCAAGCTTGGTAGCAAAAGCGAGCTGAGCAAATGGCGCCAATTCATGATTAGCGGCCGGCAGCGCAACGCTCAGCCGCGATGGTGCATCACTCGGGAAAGCAACCTGCCGGTCGCGGCAGTGGCCTTCACGGAGGATGCGTCGAATCAAACCTGCTCGCTCGGCATTTGAAAGCAAGTGAGCTTTAAGTGAGGCCCTATGTCACCGGCCAATTTGAGCATCGCCGACGCATTTTGTCTGTGTTCAGTCCAGCACCTGCCAAAGGTTCGCGCGTGCTTCCGGGTTCAAATCCCGCACCAGCCCGCCCTATCGCCGTCAATCCACGCGCGGATGAGCGTTCCGTGCAACAAAGCGGGCGACACCGCGACGAGGGCGCTGTGATGAGCGACTCAAACGTCCTTCTTGATGGATTGGCTCCGATTATGAATCGGGTTGAGGCATATAACTTCCTTGCTGTCGCGCCCCCGCCTAGGGACAGCGATTTTTGGTCGGGTTCGCTCGAGCAACGGATTGAACACCTCGACACGATAAACGGCGTCTTCGTTCCTAACGACGCCCACTTCAACGTGTTTCGTCTAATGCAGCGAGCGATGAGGGCAGGGTTGAAGCGGCGTGACCCGTCAAGCCCGATGGTCATGGGATTGCTGCATGAAACTGGCGCCGCCGTTGCTCGCAACATCGGACACCTCAATGACCCATGTTTGGTAGCACCTCGAAAGAGCTTTGCTGCCGCAGGTCTCTTTTTGAATGGTCCCACGGGCATTGGCAAGACTACCCTGACCAACCGCTTTCGCGACCACTTACCCGGAGCGCGCGAAATCAAGTCGATTGGTGGGCGTCCTTGCTCGGTCATTCAGATATATGTGGTTCAAGTCAAATGTCCAAGTAACGGAACCATCTTGGGTTTAATGCATGCTTGCCTTCAAGAAATAGACAGACTTACCGGCGATACCAAATACGCCGAGCAGGCGATTCGCAAAAATCTCTCGCGGGATGTATGCGAAGCGCTTCTGATTTCCGTTCTGTTAAGACACTTCGTTGGGTTACTGATTATTGACGACATCCAGTATCTCTTGAAGGTGCCGCATGCGACGGATGTTCTGCTTGGGAGCATCTGTAGCCTCATGGAGACGGCTGGAGTTCCAGTTCTCACCGTTGGTACATATGCTGCGCAGCGAGTTGTCGACGCCAAATCTGCTCTGGGCGCCAAGTTGTTGAGTGAGGCCGATGAACAACTTGACGCGATTGCTCCAGGGAAGTCATGGACGCAGCTTTGCATCGCAATATGGGCCCAACGAGTATCTCATTGGGAGTTACCAATGCCTGATTGGTTTCCGCTGGAGGCTCACTTCCACACCGCCGGAATCGTCCGGGTGTTACGTATTCTGATGAAGCGATTTCTTGGACTTATGGCCGAAGGTCGTATCACGGAAGTCACCGCAGATGCTCTGTCTTCGTGTGCAGAGAAGTGCTTGCGGTCGTATCGCCGGCCGTTGGCTGCGGCACGACGAAGAGAGGTCGGTGACAAGCTCACGGACGATGAGTTGGCAGAGTATGAAGACTTCCTTCCGCCTGACGAGCCGTACATAAAACCATCGAAAGAGCGCAGGGAGCTTCAAAAGATTGCGGATAGGGTTGCTCATGTACGTAAGGCAGAAGCTTCGCGACTTATTGACGAAGAGAAAAAATGGGCAGAGAGCGAACCTCGCCACGAAGGGGCAGAAGCAGCATGAGCAGAAACTTGGCCACGGTTCCGCCTATTCTTCCCGATGAAACAGCGCCCAGTTATCTGAGACGCTTGTCTGAAGCAAACGGATGCTTCTCCTCGCGTCGAGCTGCGTCAGAGGCTCTGCACGCTGCCTGGCGGAAAATGCGTCACGATTTACCACTGTATCTGGGCGAACTTGCGGAGGCAGCTTCCGTGGCATGTGGCGACTCGGATTCCCTACTTCAAGAGCACTCGTCGTGGAACTACAGCATCGTCGGGTTGACGGACGATGCACGCGAAGGTCTTCGGGTTCGGCTGTCTACTGCGCCTCACGGATGCGTGCGTCCCAACAGATTGCCGTTGGCATTTGAGTCCGCCGAGCCAACCGGAAGATATTGCCCTGTCTGCGCTCTCGAAGATAGGAGAGTCTTCGGCGTTGTGTATGTCCACCGTCAGCACATGGTCCCTTTCGTCACCCGCTGCTATCTGCACCATGCATGGCTTTATTCGGAGCGGCCGGGCGATGCACAGATTGACGTCATGAGCAGGGTGCCATGTGGCGGCCCTTCGTACATAAACTCGTGCACCTTCTCGGAAACCTGCGCTGGACTGCTCCAAAACCAAAGAGAGGCCCAATTTAGAAGCCTGGCGCCTCCGAGGCTGGTTGCCTTGGGATACATAACGCCGGCAAATAGGGTTCGGTTCAACAGCCTCGTAACGGATATCGCTTCAGCCTTCGAGCACGGGTTTGAGGACACCCGCCTCACTCAACTTGCTACCGACCACGAGCAGATACAAAGATGGCTGCGAAGCTCGATTCGTACAAATCGGAACACCCATCCGGTGTACTGCGTGCTGCTTCATATTTTCCTTACCCGCGCAGGTGCAAGGAAAAGGAAGGTCGTGGTCAGTACGACGCCGAAAGCGCGCACAAAGTTGGACGACGCGATGGTTTGCAACATGGTGCAGTGCGGTCGGTCGCTGCGAAGCGTCGCGAAGGAATTGCAGGTTGATTCAGCGTCGCTTCGTCCGATTCTTGACCGCCAAAATATCAATTATCGACGCGCCTCGCGGCGTATCAATGAGTCGCTGGCCACTACCGTCAGTGCGAGATTAGAGAGTGGGAATGCAATCGATGTCATCGCAAGTGAGGTTGGCGTATCGATACCGACGGTATACAGATTCTTGCAGGCACACCCAACCACCGCGCTGGCCAGGTCAAACCGCTTGGTCGAGGGGCATCGGGAACACTGTTGTCAGCAGTTGTCGAGCGCAAAGACACGGCAAGAAGCGAGGGACAGGTTCCCGGCCGAGTGGGCTTGGCTATACCGTCACGACCGCGAATGCTTGTTTACGTTTCTCGACGGATTCGCATCAGCAGTCGCGCAGCGGTGTGTAGAGCAAGTCAAGGTGGCACCAGCATTGGCAACCGCCGCCTATCGCGCAGCTAATGTCGACTCGAATGCCGACTCCCGCCCTCTCAGAAGGACCGGCTTGCAGCTAGCTGCGCGCGCCGGAATTTCCGACTACGCCTTTGACAGAGTCGAAGAGATGCTCGGCCCCATCTCTGAATCGTCTCGTCAATACGCATTCAGACGCATCGTCTGGGCCGCTGCGAATGTCAACCGTGGAATATATGCAAGTCCGTGGAGATTGGCGAAGGCCGCCCACGTACGCGTTGAGACAGTTTCTGATGTGCTTGCTCAAGGCAACTACGGAGGTAGCAGACCAAAGTGAATCTTTTCCCAATCTTGGATGATGAGCACGCGGCGGGATGGGAGCAACGCATGTCCATTATCAACGGCATGCGTGGGTCCCAATCGCTCGGCCGGCTATTGAGAGACCGCGTCTCACCCGCTAACGGTTGGTTGCTGCCGGCAAATCTCGCTCTGCTCGTATCCGAATCGCGTGGGACTCTGCCACCTGTTCCAGAAACATTATCCAAGTACAGCCTTTCGCCGCTGGCGTTTCCTTTCCTTGACGACAATTCAAGGGGCGTCGCTGCTCAAATTGTGAACGGCGAACGCGTTCCTGGAGCATCGCTGCGCTCTGGCTTCGGCAGAGTACTGGCTACCGCGGGTTACCGTTTGGCTTGGTGCCTTGAATGTGCAAACGAGGACATCGGCAAACTTGGACACACTTATTGGCACCGGACCCACCTCGTCCCGGGCGTGAAAATCTGCCCTCGCCATCGCTGCGGCTTGGCCGGACCATGCGGTAAATGTCGGTACTCGTCTCCACATAGCAGGTATGCGCGTCTTCCGGCCACTCGGTGTTGGTGCAACGAACCGCTGACAATGATTGAGGAGCATCGCTCAAGCTATGAACGAACGATGGACGAAATGGTAGCTCGTTTCGCCGCCGATTTGCTCGCTAACCCACTTCCATTGCAAGTAGGGCCGCGGATGCTCGGGCAGGCGTATTTGAAAGTCGCGCAGCAACTGGACGTGCCAATAGGTAACAAGTCTGAACTCTCAAACTGGCTTGACCGGAATCTGGACATTGATTCCGTAGTCGAACGGGGCGGACTGGAGGGGAGGTCAACTACCTGGCACCTGTCGGCCCTCAAGGGGAATCGTTGCGCAACGACATTCTTTCAAAATGTCTGTTTAGTGCAAGCGCTGTTCAAAGGCGTATCCGGCTTGCGCCAAAGCCTAATTGCAGAAACCGTTGAGGAGAGGTTGCCTCATGCGGTACCGGTTGAGGTCTTCACTCACGAAGTGGTGGACGTTGCTAAGCGCGACAAAATGCGCCAGAAAGCATGCGAATTCTTGCAAAAGTTTCCAAGTGCGGGAAGGAGGCAGTTCCACGCGAAGCATGGCAGTTTTGCGCGCTGGCTTCGACGCTATGACCACCAGTGGCTGAGCGAGAAAATGCCGCAACGGCCCGCTGGTGCGACCATTGAGGCAAAGGCTTGTCGTCAGATAGAACGTGACACCCGGTTTGATGAGTCGCTGTGTGCCCACATACACGCACGACACAAGATTCTTTCCGAAGAAAAATCAAGACCTCAACGAATTACGGCTACCCGGCTAGTGGCTGGACATAGGCGAGCGAAGGATTGGTCGCTGCTCAAGATGCGTATGCCCCTGACGCGCGACGCACTACCGGCCCTTGTTGAAGGCGACGCGTCGTTCGGACGGCGACTTCACGTTTGGGCTGAAGCAAATCCTTCGATGCTCGGCGGCAAGACGGCGTTGAGATATGTGTCATCCATTTTGAAGATGTCGCAAGTGCAACTGCGTTTGCTCTTGAACCTGAGTTGATACGACAGTGCACATTTCACGGGTTACCTAAACTAAGACGAGAGTGGCGATGACGAAACAACTTGATGTCCTCCATCCATCTGTCTTAACAGCGCACAACAATTTCGGTATTGATGTTGGTTTCTTACTCAAGCCAAAGCAGTCTGTCTTCCCCTTCGACATCCAATTGCCGGAATTCGATTGTCGTCAGGTAGAGCATGGCGCCTCATACAAGCCCCACCTGAAGGCAGGGCGCCAGCGCAAGGGTACGGGGTCGTCCAACTATGGAAGAAAAGTAGAGAGAACAATGGAGTGTCTCTCGTGTCTGGAGCGACATTACCTGCTCGCATTCGAGCACAACAATTTCATCATCGACATCAGAGAGCAATATGCAATGGCAGATGACGCAGTCATACGGAGGCTCGTAGAGGCCAATAGGTCGATTCGTAGGACCGATGTCAAATCTATAGACTTCGTTCTGACGTTGAAGCTCCCTTGGTACCCCGAACTTATCTACATCGGTGTGTCGGTCAAGGAGTTTCGAGAGTTGTGTGAGCCAAAGATAATTACGCGGCACAATTGGGAGAAGCAGGCTTGTGCATCACTAGGCTGGGGATGGCTAACAGCAACAGAAAGGGACCTTGACGCGGTATCAGCCAGAAGTCGAAGCTTTCTCCGGGAGTTTACCCGTCGGACACCGGTCACCGGCTTCGTCCATCTCCTTCCTCACTTTGCGAAGCTAATCCGGAGCACACGACGTTCGTCCACTTTGTCTCAACGCATCGCCAATGCATCAAAAGCGTTAGGCATTGACATGGATGACGGCTTTCGCGCATTTGCCTTCTCGGTGCAATACGGTTACTTGGCTGTAGATTTGTCGCAAGAAATGGGAGAGCGTCGCCTCGTCTCAATTGCGTGAACTCACACCTACTTCAAGATTGCACGAGACCATGCATAATTTTGCAGACAACACGGAACCCAAGGCGCTACTGCAGGCTGACGGCGACCACAAAAATGGAAAATACTACAGGTTCGTACACCGCTGCAATCGCACAGAGTTGACGTACCTTCTCATCGTCTATAAAAACGGTCGGCCCGGGACGACCTTGCCGAAACCGTACTCGCCAGTTGAGGTCGCGGGTATGCGACTGGTGGATGAGGAGATTGCCGACCCACAGATGACGGGTCTCACCGATGATAAGTTGAAGGCCGCCTGGAAGCGCGGCCGCGAAAAGCGTTGGCCTGCAGTCAGAGAGGTTATTCTTAACACCGAAAGAATCCTCACTGACTCTGACTTTGCGGATGTTGTAATTTCGCAAGTCGCACAAAAATTCGGCGTCTCGAAGAATAGTTTGAAGCATTGGGTAACAACCTATTACGCGAACGGTAGCATAGAGAATGGCTTGCTTGAGCGCGGTTGGGCGAGAGGCAAATCGAAGACTGGCGCACGGAAAGTTACGAAAAAACTGGGGCGCAGAAATGCCTTGGAGCTAGATGGATACACCCATCTAGGAGGCGTAAATTCTGAGCGTTTCATCCCGCTCATCAAACAGGCGCTTCTTCTATACTGGATTGGTCAAAATGAGTCATTGCCTCGAACGTACGACCTCATGGTCCAGACGCTTTTAGTCTCGACGACTAAAATCAAAGGTGAGGTTGTTACGAAACCGATGCGGCCGGAGAAAGTGCTGACACTAGGGCAGTTTGAGTACCGAGCTAACCAGCTAATCAAGAACGACCCCGATTTAATGCGGCAAAAGGTCGGAGAGCTTGAATACATTCAGCGCTACGAAGCATTAGCCGGAGCTTCGTCTGACATTGCACTGAGGCCGGGACATGTCCTTGATATGGACGCCACACCGTTTAACTGCGAACTCGTCGCGGACTGGGACACTTCTCGCAATATCGGAAAGCCCTACGTCCTGTTCGCAGTGGACCGGGGGAGTAGTGCAATCTTGGGCTTCTTTATTTGGTACAAGGGTGAGAGTTGGGAAGCATACCGCCAGCTTGTACTCATGGCGCTCTCGCCAAAGGACCAGTTGCTAGCGAAACACAAATTTGAAAAAGACGACTGGCCTCTACATGGAATTCCAGGAGTCTTCTTCGTGGACAACGGCCCAGGTCCCGCGAGTGAGAAGGCGAAGGCGGCCCTGGTTGAACGGTTGGGCGCGGACCGGATGCACGCGCCGGTTCGTCAAGGCCAAGCTAAGGGTCAGGTTGAAAACCATCAGGGCATTGTCCAGCGAGCTATTTCTACCCACAACGGCGCGTTCAAGCGTGAGCGACCGCTGCGGGAAAGAGACAAGCGACGTCGGGCTCGAGCCGAATCGGATGTGGTTCACGATTCGTTTGAACGGGCTCTGTTGGCCGAGGTCATCCAGTTCAACAAGTACACGCAGCTTCCGCAGTATCTTATCGACGATATGCGGATAGACGATGTCAACCCAAATCCAGAGGAAATGTATCTATGGGCCATGAAGAACGGATTCGCTGACGCAGCGCTTAGTTGGGATACGTCGACAACCTATCTGAAGCTGCTAGACCGAAAGCGGAGCACGGTCAGGAAAGGAAAGGTGGAGCTAAATTGTCAGCAGTATTGCTCGCCGGCTAGCATCGCGCTCTATGAGGAATGGAAGCGGTCGCCGAAAAAGAGGCGCGGCGATGGTCCGAAAATTACTACATGCCCGTTGCCGTTTAGGCCAGATAACATCCTTTGGGAACACGATGACGGTACGTTTTCGAAACTCGAGCGCGTTCGAAAGTCGCAGACCGCGTACTCCGGGACTACTTGGAAAGAAGTCGAACGGAAGATTCGTGACGATTCAGGCTCTGCCATCATGGTGCAGCACAGGAGAACCCGGCGGGGCCTCTTGCGGCAGGAGCAAGCTCAGAGGGTCGCTAGGTCCGCCGGCGTGAAAATTCCCTCCAAACCAGCTAGCACACGCGCTGCTCGGGCACTTACACAAGCTAAGCTGACGGCCGAATTGGCCGAGCGCGATGAACAGCTTCTTCCCGTCGAGCGCCCAGCGCCTGCCACGCAGGATGAGCGTCTCCTTAATGAAGCAGAGTCGGATGACGCTGAACTGGACGCCCTTTTCAACGCCAAATTTTTGACTTGATTGGAGAGTTAGGTGCGAACCCATTCCGGCTCTCTATGTCCTTGATTATTAGCTGATTTTTACGTTCAATTGCACTGGATTGCGAAAGCCAATGGTGTGACGTTAGCTGACCCTAACAACGCGCTTTTATGCACCGCCCTTGCGGCAATTGCGGAAGCGAAAAGGCTTATTTATCAAAGGCTTTGGCGTAGCTCGGTGCGAACAATTTGGTCGGCAATTGTGACAACAATTTTTTGTCCGCACACGCGAGGCGACGACTCTAACGAAAGGGCTTCGCGAGAACGCAAGCCGCTCCCCGTTGGATCCAAAACTTCATCCCCGAAACTTGCGCCGCACCCTACAGCGGCGCAATTCACAAAACGCGGCTACAACCTGAATCCATCATCGCGGGTCGCCGTTGCATTCCCTTCCTGCTGCAGTTTCATTCGCTGGTCAAAGTGCTGCCGGGACATATTGAGCTCGTGCGCGTACTTCATCTCCGCAAGGCGTACTCTGAACTCGAGCAGACTCTTCTTATGCGATTTTTCGTCTAGCAGTTTCCTCGAAAGTGCATAACAGAGAAGAGCAATTCCGAGGATGAGCGTGTACGCACATATAAATATCAATATCGAAACGAGCAATTGATACGCCAGATAGACGAAGCCCAAAATTCCAGCGATCACGGTAATCAGTTGAAGCCAAAGCACGATACCTGATACGTGCTCGCTCCTCTTGAGTTTGGCTTCATACAGAGCTTGACGCTGGTCGAAGTCCTTATTCGTGAGCGTGTTGATCCACTCTTCTCGCCCAAATTCGGATAGGTCGGGCGAGCGTGATACCTGGCTTTCCGCGTATTCTCTTGATTCCCGCACGGTAGGCGGGCGGCCTGGGGCGAGCTTGCGTTTCCGTATTTCGAGCAAAGCGAGAACGATCGGCGTCAATGCCGTGATGAGTGTTGCAAGAGAGGTTAGGAAATTCTGCGTTTTTTCTTTGGGATCCTGATTGGCGTTGTAGTCTCCTGATGGCCGTTGTGAGAAGAGCCAGGTCAAAGACGAAGTGCCAGGAGGCCCTTGCAGACCCTCTCTGCCAGGAGGCCCGGCTTCACCCCGGTTGCCCTGTTCGCCACGATCGCCTTTCTCACCTCGTTCGCCCTGTTGGCCACGATCACCTGTCTCACCTCGATCGCCCTTTTCGCCACGGTCGCCTTTCTCGCCGCGCTCGCCACGCTCACCTTTAGCGCCGGTGTCGCCTCTGCTTCCCTGTTCGCCAGCCTTACCGCTTGCGCCTTGAGGGCCCATAAGCCCGGCAGCCCCAGCGGCGCCGGTTGCGCCAGTGTCTCCCTTGTCACCCTTTACAAAGCGGCCAGTTTGGTTTGCATCGCCGTTTGCGTCTTTCGCGCCTGCCAGTAGCATGTTCGTGTTGTACACGTCGCCGACGGGTGCGTTGTCAGGCGTTTGCGTCATGCGATTAGATGGGTCTCGGCTCACGCAGGCCGAAAGGGCTATGCACAATCCAATAGCTGCAGCGCTCAATGACCGATTCATCAGATTGTCTCGATTGTTTACTTCGTCGTTATGGTCAAGCGAATAGCGTGCGCGTCATAAACCGAGTACATGCTATTCATTAAGCACGCACCTGTTTCGGTGGAGCGCAAATAGTCACACGAATAGCATGTACTCGGCGAGATTACGCGGCTATTGCGACTTGCAGACTGGAGTGCTAACAGCATAACGGAATTCCGAAAAGAAAAGCGATGCGTCATTCGTGAGTAAAAGCGTGATTGACTAGGTGCAATGGCGTGCCGGTGCCGAGCCGATATCATCTGTTTTTCCACGATGCCTCGACGGCGCGACGCCACTTCGACTACCCTTTGTCGATATCACACATGGCCTCATCGATACATGAAGACCTCAACCCCCGATTCGCTCACCGCGAAGCTCAAATCGCGAATCGTGTTGCTCGCACTTTTCGTCGGCTCGATGTGGGCGGTGTTCTTTTTGTCGGTTGCGATGCCGTTCCTGAATCTGAACGAGCACGGTGTCGTGCCGCGCTCGCTCGGCGGGCTGCAAGGCATCCTGTTCGCGCCGTGGTTGCATGCGAGCCTTGGGCATATTGCCGCCAACACGAGCGGGCTGCTCGTCCTCGGCTGGCTGTGCATGTGGCCCGACATCGCCGGCTTCTGGCGCGCAACCATCGGCGCGATGCTCGGTGCGGGCCTTTGTGCGTGGTTATTCGGTGCGCCTTACTCGGTGCATATCGGAGCGAGTGGGCTCGTGTTCGGCTATGGGGGCTACCTCGTCGCGCGCGGCTACTACACCCGCAACCTCGTCTCGATCGTCGTGGCCCTGGTCGTCGTGAGCAGTTACGGTCTGAGCATGCTGTTCGGCGTGCTGCCTATCTATCCCGGTGTCTCCTGGCAGAGCCATATCGGCGGCGTGCTCGGTGGCGTTCTTGCGGCGCGCGCAGGGGCCGGTGCGGCCAGCAGGGTGCGCATGCGCTGACCGACATGTCCATTCCTGCATCCGCAGGCCGTCGTGATGCGGCGAGCAGTGCTCGATCCGCCGCCCTCAGCGGCGCACGCGCGCAGCCTGCCAGTTCGATTTACGCGCGAATTCAACGAACGAATGCAGATAGTCGAGCGATGCATCCGCTTCGCGCGTGCCGAGAAAAATCTGCTTTGCGATTCCCGTCTTGCCGAGCTTCACGCTCACCACGGGCATACGGTCTGCGTATTCCTCCGCGAGCCAGCGCGGCAGCGCAGCCACGCCGCGATTGCTTGCGACCATCTGCAGCATGATGTCGGTGGTTTCGATGGTTTTGTGGCGGCGCGGCGCGACACCCGCGGGCCGCAGGAACTGGTTGTAAATATCGAGGCGATCGGTTTCGACCGGATAAGTAATCAGCGTTTCATCGACGAGCTGCGCGGGCTCGACGTAGCGCACCTTCGCTAGCCGATGGCCTTCGGCCACCACGAGCACCTGCTCGTAATCGAACACGGCATCGAAACGCAGCCCTGGCCTCTTGAGCGGATCGGGTGTGACGAGCACGTCGATGTCGTAGCCGAACAGCGCACCAATGCCGCCGAACTGAAAACGCTGCTTCACGTCGACGTCGACGTCAGGCCAGCGCGCGAGATACGGCGACACCACCTTGAGCAGCCACTGATAGCACGGGTGGCATTCCATGCCGATGCGCAGCGTGCCACGCTCGCCGTTCGCGTATTGCCTCATGCGCGCTTCGGCGTGTTCGAATTGCGGCAGCAGCCGCTCGGCGAGCGAGAGCAGATATTGACCCGCCTGCGTGAGCCGCAGGTTACGGCCGTCGCGGTCCCACACCGGTGTGCCGAGCTGCTGCTCGAGTTTCTTGACGGCGTGGCTCAGCGCCGATTGCGTGAGATGCAGCGCGCCGGCCGCGGCCGTCAGCGAGCCCTGGCGGTCCACTTCGCGGATCAGGGTGAGATGAAAGCGTTCGAGCATGATGTGGCGGGCTTCCGGCAGACAGAACGCCTGGCGCGGGAGCCGGGAAGTGAATGAAGAAAAATGAATGAATAAATTTAATGGATGAATGAAATAATGCCATTTTTCTTCATGGAATGAAAACCCTATCATCGCTGCCAGTCTTGGCAATTCTCAATGGATGGCAGCGCTCATGGTTACGACACACAATCTCGGCTTTCCGCGCATCGGCGCAAAACGCGAACTCAAATTCGGCCTCGAACGCTACTGGAAGGGCGAATCGTCGCGTGACGAATTGAAGGCGCTCGGCGCCCAACTACGCGAGCGTCACTGGAACGACCAGCGCGAACTCGATCTCGCACCCGTCGGCGATTTCGCGTTCTACGACCAGGTGCTCGACATGAGCTTTACGCTCGGCAACCTGCCGGCACGCGTGCAGGGTTTTCATGGCGACACGCTCGACAACTACTTCCGCGTCGCGCGCGGTCGCTCGGCGCAAGGTGCCGAAGAGCACGCCGCGTGCTGCGGCGGCGTCGCAGCCGGAGAAATGACGAAGTGGTTCGATACCAACTACCACTACATCGTCCCCGAATTCACGGCCGACACGACGTTCAAGCTCGACCCTTCGCGTCTCGTCGAACAGCTCGCGCAGGCGCGCGCGCAGGGCGTGAAGGCGAAGCCGGTGATC
This sequence comes from Paraburkholderia susongensis, assembly GCF_900177725.1. Taxonomy (GTDB): domain Bacteria; phylum Pseudomonadota; class Gammaproteobacteria; order Burkholderiales; family Burkholderiaceae; genus Paraburkholderia; species Paraburkholderia susongensis. The sequence goes on from NZ_FXAT01000003.1 coordinate 821,593, forward strand.
GTCGGGCCGGTCACGTACCTGTGGCTCGGCAAGGCGAAGGACGAATCGGACAAGCTCGCGCTGCTGCCGCGTATCCTGCCGGCCTACGCGGCGCTGCTCGACACGCTCGCGCAACAGGGTGTGGAGTGGGTGCAGATCGACGAGCCGGTGCTCGTCACCGAACTCGATGCTGCATGGAAGCAGGCTTTCGTCACCGCCTACGACGCGCTAAAGACGCGCAAGGTGAAGCTGCTGCTCGCGACGTACTTCGGCCAGTTGCTCGACAACCTCGACCTCGCGTGCGCATTGCCCGTCGATGGTCTGCATATCGACGCGATCAATGCTCGCGAGGAAGTCGCGAAGGCTGCGCAGAAGCTGCCCGCGCACAGCGTGCTGTCGGTCGGCGCGATCAACGGCCGCAACATCTGGAAGACCGACCTGAACGCGGCGCTCGAATGGCTTGCGCCGCTCGCACAGCAACTCGGCGATCGTCTGTGGCTCGCGCCGTCATGCTCGCTGCTGCATGTGCCGGTCGATCTCGCGAGCGAGGAAAAGCTCGACGCGGAAATCCGTTCGTGGCTCGCATTCGCGCTGCAAAAGCTCGCTGAACTGAAGGTGCTCGCGACGGCACTGAACGCTGGCCGCGACAAGGTGGCCGACGAACTCGCCGCGAACGCCGCCGCGATTGCAGCGCGCCGCAACTCGCCGCGTGTGAACAACCCGGCGGTGAAGGCCGCGCTCGCACGCATCGACGCGAAACTCGGCAATCGCCAACATGCTTACGCCGAGCGCGCGCCGAAGCAGGCCGCACTTCTCGAGTTGCCCGCGTACCCGACCACGACGATCGGCTCGTTCCCGCAGACCGCGGAAATCCGTCATGCGCGCAGCCAGTTCAAGAGCGGCGCGCTCGATCAGACCGGCTACCAGGACGCGATGCGTCAGGAAATCGAGCGCAGCGTGCGCGAGCAGGAAACGCTCGGGCTCGACGTGCTCGTGCATGGCGAAGCCGAACGCAACGACATGGTCGAGTATTTCGGCGAACAACTCGACGGCTATGCGTTCAGCCAGTTCGGCTGGGTGCAGTCGTACGGCTCGCGCTGCGTGAAGCCGCCCATTCTGTTCGGCGACATCAGCCGTCCGAAGGCGATGACGGTCGAGTGGATCAGCTACGCGCAGTCGCTCACGAACAAGCCGATGAAGGGCATGCTCACGGGCCCCGTGACGATCCTGAACTGGTCGTTCGTGCGCGACGACCAACCGCGTTCGGTGTCGTGCTACCAGCTCGCGCTGGCGATTCGCGAAGAAGTGCTCGATCTGGAAAAGGCCGGTGTGCGGGTGGTCCAGATCGATGAGGCAGCGCTGCGAGAAGGTCTGCCGCTGCGCCGCGCGCAATGGGGCGAGTACCTGCGCTGGGCCGTGGAATCGTTCCGTATCACCGCGAACGGTGTGCAGGACGAAACGCAGATCCACACGCATATGTGCTATTCGGAGTTCAACGACATCATCGCGTCGATCGCCGAGATGGATGCGGACGTCATCACGATCGAGACCTCGCGCTCCGACATGGAACTGCTCGACGCGTTCGACGACTTCAGGTATCCGAATGAAATCGGTCCGGGCGTCTATGACATCCACTCGCCGAACATCCCGACGCAGGAGCACATCGTGCAACTGATGCAGAAGGCGGCGGAGCGCATTCCGGCGCAGCGTCTGTGGGTGAACCCGGATTGCGGACTGAAGACGCGTCAATGGGCCGAGGTCATTCCCGCGCTCAGGAACATGGTGGCCGCGGCGAAGACGCTGCGCAGCCAGGTTCAGTAAAGGGCAGGCGAGCGCGGGCTGCGCTCGTTCGTTGCTCCCGAACTGTTCGCGCAAAGCGGGTGGTCGATCGCCGCAACCTGCGATCGACCACCCGCTTCAGCCTATAACTCCGGCCGCGCCAGGTCGCTCGTCACGATATGTTCGCCGTACACCTGCGCGGCCGCAATCGCTTCGGGCCGCGTTGCGTGCGGTCCGAGTTCCGGCGCGCCGTCGAACGGAAACAGCACACGGCCGTCGGTCGTGCGCACGACCTTCAGTACGCCGTAAAAACGCCGGTAGCCGGACATCTTCGCGGTCGCCGAAATGGCGAAGTCGTCCTCCGACTTGCCAGGGACATTGGGAATAAATGCGGTCTTGCTCATGGTTGAAACCATCGGTTATTCGTGAGGCCAGTGCAAGTACGAAAGACCGCATCGCAACCGGGGTCCGGGGCGGCAGTGCGCGGACCGCACACATTGTCTCAAATCCCCGCGCAACCAGCAGGCGCTTCTTCACCGCGCGAGCAAATACGTGTAAGCAGCAGGTTGGGCGTTCCGCCCATGGATTTAATTGTGAGATGCCGTGAGTTTCACGGCGATGTCATGGATGCCTCCTAGAGTGTTGCCGCGAATAAAACACCTATTCCTACCGGACAACAACAAAGGGCAACAGACATGTCACACCGCATTGGGTTGCGCACATTCCTCATGGCCGCTTGCGCGGCCTTGATCGCGTTAATCGTGGCCGCTTGCGGCTCGTCGTCCGACGGGCTCAAGGTGACCGGCCAGCAGCAGATCCGCCACGTCTTCGTCATTACGCTCGAAAACGAAAACTACTCGACCACGTTCGGCGCAAACACCAAGGCGCCGTATCTGGCGCAAACGCTCGCCTCGCAAGGCGCGCTCGTGCAGCAGTACTACGGCACGGGCCACGTGAGTCTCGACAACTACATCTCGATGATCAGCGGCCAGAGCGCGACGGTCGAGACCGACAACGACTGCATCACCTATCAGGACTTCAAGCTCACGGGCATGACGTCAGACGGCCAGGCAATCGGCTCGGGCTGCGTGTATCCAGCGAGCGTGAAGACGCTGCCGGACCAGTTGAAGGCGGCGGGCTTCACGTGGAAGGGCTATGAAGGCGACATGGGCAACGACCCGGCTCGCGAAGCAGCCACTTGCGGCCACCCGACGCTCAACACGACGGACCTGACGCAATCGGCCGAAGCGCCGAGCGCAGCGGTGCCGCTCGGCGACCAGTACGCGACGCGTCACAACCCGTTCATGTACTTCCACTCGATCATCGATTCGCCGGACTGCGCGCAGAACGTCGTCAATCTGAACCGGTTGCAGAGCGATCTGCAATCCATCTCGACTACGGCGAACTTCAACCTGATTACGCCGAGCCTGTGCGACGACGGTCACGACGCGCCCTGCGTGAATGGCCAGCCTGGCGGCCTGACGAGCGCGAATACGTTCCTGCAGAAGTGGGTGCCGATTATCACGTCTTCGGCGGCGTTCCAGAAGGACGGTCTGCTCATCATCAACTTCGACGAGAGCAGCTATGCAACCGTGACGCAATCGGCGTCGGGCGAGGATCTGATTTTCTCCGGCTCGACCTGCTGCAGCCAGCAGCCCGGCCCGAACCTGCCGGCCTATCCGGAAACGTCGTCGCTCGCGTATAACGGCCTCACGATCAACTTGACGAAGCAGAGCTTCGGCGGCGATCAGACCGGCGCGGTCATGATCTCGAAGTTCATCAAGCCGGGCACGGTGTCGACGGTGCCGTACAACCACTATTCGATGCTGAAGAGCATCGAGGACATCTTCCAGCTAGACCATCTCGGTTACGCGGGGCAGGCCGGTCTTGTCGGATTCGGCAACGACATCTTCACGAACCTGTAAGCGACTCGATGCCGTTTCCTGTCATGCGACCCACGGCGCGCGCGAGCGCGCGCTGGGCGGGGCTTGCCACCGCGGTTGTCACCGTGCTCGCCACGGTTGCCAGCGGTTCGCTGTCGACCGGCGCCGAGGCTGCGCCCACGCTCGTGCCCACGCCTGCGCCCGCCGACGCCAAGCCCGTCTATAGCGATGCCGCTGCGCTCGGCAAGCTGATGTTCTTCGATCCGTCGCTGTCGGCGTCGGGCAAGATGTCGTGCGCGAGCTGCCATAGTCCCGAGCACGCCTACGGGCCGCCCAACGGGCTCGCGGCGCAACTCGGCGGCGCGGATCTGCGCGAGCAGGGCACACGCGCAGTGCCGAGCCTGCGCTACGTGCTCAACCGCACGCCGATCTGGACGCATGCCCAGGCGGCGAGCCTTTCCGAGCGGCTCAGCGAAACGGATAACGCGCCCGTCGGCGGCTTCGGCTGGGACGGGCGCTTCAACTATCTGCACGAGCAGGCCACTTTCCCGCTGTTCGATCCGAACGAGATGGCTAACAAGGATCCGGCCGCGTTGCTCGCGAAGATGCAGAGCGCGCCGTACGCGGCGCGCTTCAAGGAAGTGTTCGGCCAGAACATCTTTGCCGATCCCACCAAGGCGTTCACGCAGGCGATGTACGCGATCGAGCGCTTCGAACTGGAAGACCCGAGCTTTCATCCATACACGAGCAAGTTCGATTACTACCTCGACGGCAAAGTGCAACTCACCGCACAAGAGTTACGCGGCAAAAAGCTGTTCGACGACCCCGCCGGCGGCAATTGCGCGTCCTGTCACATCGACCAGCCTGGCGTGAATGGCGCTCATCCGCTTTTCACCGACTTCAACTTCCAGGCGCTTGGCGTGCCGCGTAATGCCGAGCTGAAGGCGAATGCCGATCCGAAGTACTTTGATATGGGCTTATGCGGACCGCTGCGCAAGGATCAGGCGGACGACAAAAAGAATTGCGGACTCTTCAAGTCGGTATCGCTGCGCAATACGGCGACGCGTCACGTGTTCTTCCATAACGGCCGCTTCCATACGCTGAAGGACGCACTGCGCTTCTACGTGCAGCGCGACACCAATCCGCAGAAGTGGTATCCGAAGGATGCGCACGGCAAGGTCGACAAGTTCAACGACCTGCCGGTCGCACTGCGCGTGAACGTCGATACGACGGACGAGCCGCTCACGCGCAAGGCGGGCGAGCGCCCGATCTGGTCGGAGCGCGATATCGATGACGTCGCCGCGTTCCTTGCGACGCTGAGCGACGGCTACGACCTCAAGGCGAAGCAGCCGCAGTAGCCAGATGGAGTCCCGGTTGGCCTTGATTTAAAAGACAAAAATTGTGAGGCGAGCGGTGTCGGGAGGTGCAACGGGACTATAATGCGCGGATTGCCCGTTACACTCCGTCCCCGTTATGAGCCGGTTACTTTGCCTGTTCGTGCTTTCGTTCGGTCTGATGCAAACTGCGTCAGCCGACGAAAACACCGACCGAATATCCGCGTATCTAACGCAGAAGTTCGGTTTGGCCAAGGACAAAGCTCAAAAGATTTCCGAAGCGGTGCAATCCTCCGCCTCCAAATACTCTCTCCCTCCGGCGCTCCTGCTCGCCATCATCTCGATCGAATCCCGCTTCAAGGAAAAAGCCCGCGGCGCCAACGGCGCGACGGGGCTCATGCAGGTCGTGCCGCAGGCGCATCGCGGGCTCCTGCGCAACGTCAAGGACCTCACCGAGCCGGGCACGAATATCGAAGCGGGCTCGGCGATCCTGTACGGCTATATGCGCTCGGCCAACGGCGATCTGAATGCCGCGCTCAAGAGTTACGGCGGATCGAAGGCATATGCGCAGAAGGTGAACTTGCGCGTTGAAGACTTCGTGTCGATCGCCTCGCCGCAGGGCGGCGCTTCGCGTGCGGACGGGCAAGCCATGCCGTGCGAGGCCGACCGCTGCGTCGAGGCGGATCAATGGGCCGGCGTGTTTAGCGTGCCGGCGGTCGGCGCGCCCGCGAGTGCGGCGGCGTCTTCCGCCTCTTCTTCGGCTTCGGCTTCGGCTTCGGCGTCCGGCCGAGGTTTGGGCCCGGCTTCGGGCGCGGCGCGTACGGCGTCGAACTAACTGCGTCCATGCGGTTTTTTGCTGGTTTCCACTTGCTTTCCGGTTTGCGACTTTGCTGCTTTGCCGTTGTATCGTTCTGCCGTTGTGTTGCTGTGGCGTTGTGGCGGTTGCGATTGCCACCGTATTACCGCCGCATCTTCGCCACATCGCCCCAACCTTCGCCAGCCCAGCCCCCTTCCACCACGCGCCGTATCGCCAGGCTGTGCAAACGCTGCACGCCTTTTACGCATACCCGGCCACCCGCTCTACAATGCATTCCCATTCGCGCTTATGTGGCGCTCCTTGCACTTCGACCATGCAGATCCCGTTTTTCAGAACCACCGCCTCGGCCCTGTTCGGCCTGCTGGCCCTCGCGGCATGCAGCAGCACGCCGAAACCGGAATTCCAGCAGGAATTGTTTGAAACCGGCGCGAGTCCTTACGCGCGCAATTTCAATTCGAGTACGACCGATGCCTGCGAAGCCGCGCGCCGCGCGCTGCTGAGCCAGGGCTATCTGACGACGATGGCGCGCCCCGACACCGTCGACGGCACGAAGAATTTCCAACCGACGAGCGATACCCACGTGGTCGTCGAATTTCACGTGGTGTGCACGCCTGGAGAAGAGGCGGCCAACACCAGCATCGTCTATGTGAATGCGGTGCAGAACGGCTTTGCGCTGAAGAAAAGCGATACCTCGGCAAGCGTCGGGCTCAGCATTCTCGGCTCGCTGTCGTTGCCGATCCGCTCGAATAGCGACGCGATGGTCAAGATATCGAGCGAGACGATTCCGTCCGGCAAGTTCTACGACCGCTTCTTCGGCCTTGTCGATCATTATCTGCAGACCGTCGTGCGCACGCAGCCGGTCGCGAACAACCCGATCGAAACGCAAGCGCTGCCGATGCCCGCACCAACGCCCGTGCTGGCACCTGAGCCGGCGTCGGCACCGGTTCAGGGGATGACGCCCGCGGCGGCTCCTGCTCTGGTTCCTGGGTTGGCTCCCGCGTTGATCCCCGCGGCGACTCCTGTTCTGGTTCCTGCGTTGACTCCCGCGTTGACCTCTACACCCGCCGCGCCGGCAGTCGTTCCCGCTCTGGCTCCTGCGGCGGTTCCCGCGCTCGTTCCGGAATTGCACGACGCGATCGGACAAGCGGCGGCCATTCAGCCGGCGAGCGGAGCGAGCCTCGTGCCGTGATACTCGCGCCGAGGCTCGGGGGTTCGGGCTGATCGAAGATCTGCTCAGTTCGTCATCTCGGCGCGCAGCGGTGGTTATCCTATGTTTTTTACTTCATACGTATACGTATGTAGTAGTAGTTAACAAGGGTTTACCCGTTCTGTGGATAACCCGGAAATCCCCCGCCGCATCAGCATCATGCAAAACTCATAACCTTGCGGGATACGTCTGTAGAAAAACTACATAAGTGGGATAAGTCTGAACGGACGCTGGTCCACGCCCGTCCTTATCAAGATTTCGCGCACACGCTGTTCTATGCGCTATCCCGAAGTTATTCATAGGCCGGTGTGGATAACCCGGCTCCCCGAAACGCTTCTCCACAGACCTTCGCGTGACGCGAAGCGCTCGCCAACGCACAGACTCTCACACAGCGGACGCGCACATTAGAGCCACGGCACGAAGATTGCGCGTTTTCTTTTTGCAAGCGCAACTGTTGCTATTTAGTCAAAAACGTTTGGGCACCTAGCAATCCGGGCATAGAGTTAAAGTGTTTTCTGAGGTTCCTGGTGCAGTGCGGGGGGATGTATGAAACGCAGATCAGCACGACAGCTAGTCCGTCTTCTCTCGGACCTTCGGCATGCGGCCCATTGCAGTACCTTAAGGGCGGCCGCGACCAATCGGACGATGGCGCTTGCCGCCGCCGAGGCTGACGAAGATGCAGCCGGCGACGATAGTTCCGAGTCCACGCGCGACGCGCACCAGGACAAGCCGATCCGGAGCGGATCGTGAGAGCCGCGAGCGAACAGTCGTTGCGGTTTCTGGTCGAGAAATGGCTCGCGCCGTCGCCTTCCTTGCCGGTTTACGTCACGGAATTCAGCCGCACGCGGGTGGGTGGCCGGCGTTATGTGCGAGTGGAGACGTCATCGGAAGAGGGCGGGCGGGGGTTGTTCTTCTTTCGTCACGACGACGGCTGCTGGTGCGTGTTTCCGCCTACCGCCGATACACCGAGCCTGTTCGCGCATCCGCGCGCCGCGTGACGGGGCGTGCACTAGCGCGACTAAAGTCGCCTGGCGCGCCACTCACAACGCATGGGGCAGACGCTCACGGCTGCGTCGCCAGCCCGGCAGCACCTGGCACACGATCAACCCCGCCAGCATCAGCGCGCAACCGAACAGCGCGCGAGCCGTCAGCGTCTCGCCCAGCACCAGCCAGCCGGCGAACGCCGCGAACACGCCTTCCATGCTGAAAATCACCGCCGCGTGCGATGGCGCCGCATACTTTTGCGCGACCACCTGAATCGTATACGCGATGCCAACCGACAGCGCCCCACCGTACGCAATCGTCGGCGCTGCGCGCGCGATCATCGCAACGCTCACCGGCTCGACGGCAAGTCCAACCACGAGACACACCAGCCCGCAGATCACGAACTGCACGAGCGCGAGCATCAGCGTGTCGTGGCGCGCGGCGAAGCGCCCGACGAGCATCATCTGCACGGCAATCACGAGGGCGCCCGCAAGCTGATACCAGTCGCCGTACAACATCGAGAAATGTTCGTCGACGCTCAGAAAATACATGCCGACGGCGGCCAGCACCGCGCCGAGCCATGTGCCGAGGTTCGTCCTGTGCCGGAACAGCACGCCGAGCAGCGGCACGATCACGACATAGAGCGAGCTGATGAAGCCGGCATTCGCGACCTTCGTGTATTGCAAGCCGATTTGCTGCAACGAAATCGACACGGCCAGCACGATGCCGAGCAGCGCGCCGGCGCCGAGCAGTTCACGGGCGCCGCCCGGTTCGCGCCGGGTCAGTTCGGCGAGCGCGGAGCGGCGCACGCAGACGATCATCGTCAGCACGACGAGTGCGCCGAGCAGGAAGCGCAAGCCGGTAAACATAAACGGGCCGATCGCATCGAGGCTCAGTCGCTGCGCGACGAACGCGGAGCCCCAGATCATCGCGGCGATCAGCATCAGCACGTTGGCGCGTAGGTGTTGGCGGGTATCGGGATTCAAAGGTTTTTCTGATTTCTGGTGTGGATCGTGCCGGCGGGGGCGGCATCCGCATGCGATGGCGCTCGCGGTTTATCGATGCGCGCTGTGGCCCAGGTGCAGCGTACGGTGCCCAGCCGCTTACGAATGGCCCACATGATACGCGAGCATCCCGTGACCGGACAGGCAAGCGGCGCGAGTCGCGCGATAATCGCGCAACGGCCGCGCGAACCCCGCCGGAGGCCAACTATCGGGCCAACTGCTGGGCCAAACCGGGCTAATTATCTGGCCAATTATCGGGCCAATTACGAGGCCACCTACAGGGCCGATCGCCGGCCCCGCTTTGCCACGGGCAAACATCATGGACGACAAGGACTGGATCGCGGGCGCCGCGAAAGCGCTCGCGATCATCGAAGCATTCGACGAAGAGCACGCGCGCATGACGCCGACGATGGTCGCCGCTCGCGCCGGTCTGTCGCGCACGGCGGCGCGCCGCTATCTGCTGACGCTGCGCGAACTCGGCTACGTCGATACCGACGGCAAGCTGTTCTGGCTCGCGCCGCGCGTGTTGCGGCTCGGCCAGTCGTACCTCGATTCGGCGCGCTTGCCGCGCACCGTGCAGCCGTTTCTGCAGCGCATCACCGCAACCGTGCAGGAAACCGCGCTGGTCGCGATCCTCGACGAACACGACGTCGTGTACGTGGCGCGCAACGGTGTCAATCGTGCGATGGCGGTCGGTTTCGTGACCGGCTCGCGCGCGCCGGCGCCGTTGTCATCGGCGGGGCTCGTGCTGCTCGCGTTTCAGGCGCCCGAGAGCATCGACCAGTGGCTCGCGTCCTATCCGATCAAGGTCTTCACGCCGCACACCTACTCGACTATCGAACGGCTGCGCGAAGTGCTCGGCGAAATTCGCCGCAATGGCTACGTGGTCACCGATCAGCAACTCGAGGTGGGTGTGCGCGGTATTGCCGTGCCGCTGCGCGACCGGCACGGCGCTGTGGTCGCGGCGATCAGCGTGAGCATGCCGATCGGCCAGGAGTCGGCAAACGCCGCGCTGCACCGCGTTCTGCCGACGCTGCAGGAAACTGCCAGCCTGCTGCGCAATCTCGTTTGAGCCGGGTTTTGGCGCAATCGGCTAGCTTGCGGCGAACGACGCAGCAGGGTCACTGGTGCGGTATTCCTAATGATTGAAAGCGTGTCGAAAGCTGTCTGTCTCTCAGAAAATACATATCGAGTTTTGGGCATGACAAACCGCCTACGCTTGGGTAATACTCTCCCGCGGGGAGCAGGAGGCGCCGTGAAGCCCTGTCTGCTCTACCGTACAGGTATCTTCATTTCACATTTGACTCAGTCGTCTGGTTTGGGGAACAACACATGAAAAAAGTCATCATCTCGCTCGCAGCCGCTTCGATCGCGCTGGTTTCCGTTCAGGCATTCGCACAGGCATCGGACGCAGCCGCTGCGCCGGCAGCTGCCGCCAGCGCACCGAAGAAGCATCACATCAAGAAGCTGAAGACCCACGGCAAGCGTGCTCCGGTTGCTGCGGCAGCTTCGGCAGCTGGCACGAACGACAAGGGTACGACGAACTAAGCTGCTGCCCGTTCATCGGGCACGCCGGTTCCACTGCATTGCACCGCCAGCCGGTCATTGCAGCCGGGCGCGGCGAAGCGTTGCCAGCAAAAAGGCCAGAGCTTGTGCTCTGGCCTTTTTGCATGCGCGGAAGATTCCTGCCTGGTTTTCGACTTCTGCGCGAGCTTTGCGCGCAGGCGCGCGGAAAATCAGCCCGCGAGGCCGCGCCTGATGACTTCGTCCAGCAGGCCGTTCATGCCATCCGGGTGAGCGGCGGCGCGCGTTTTCAGTTCTTCCACGAGTTCGTTGTTCAGCTTGCATGCGAAGGGGACGAGACCCTGCGCCTGATCGAGCTTGCGCTGCTCGCGCCGGTGGATTTTCGGCTCGGCCGCGGCACCTTTGCCGGGACGGCCCGCACCCGCCTGCTTCATTGCGTTGTTCAGTTTCAGCGCCTTGTTCTTTTCAAGGTCGGTTTTTTTCATCGCCATATTTGAAGGTCTCTGCGAGATAGGTAATCCCGCATTGTACGCAGCGCGCCGTCAGCCCGCGCGCTCCGGCGCCCCGGCCGCAACACTGTCGATCAGCGCGCGCATCTTTTGCCAGTGCGTGCCTTCCCAGAAGACGCGTCCGCACACGTCGCAGGTGACGAAGCGGCTATGCCGCTGCAGCACACCGTGCGGCGCGCGCTGGCCGACTTCTTCTCTCGCGATGCGCCGCAGCGGCGCATTGCACATCAGACACAGGCGGAACGGCTGCGCGCTGCGCGCCAGATCGAGCCGTTCGAACACTTCGCGCAACTGCTCGCGTGGCCGCAGTGCGCGCACATAGCAGCCATGCGTGATGTTGCGGCGTTTCAATAGCTCGCGGTCGCGGGTTAGCACAATGCGCTGTTGCGCGGCGGCGAGCGCTTCGATATCGGCGTCGGGATAGTGGTTGTCGTAGAGCGTATCGAAGCCGGCCAGCCGCAGGAGCGGGGCGAGGCCGCCCAGGTGGGCATCGGCGATGAAACGCGTCACGCGCAGCGGCCGTTCGCGCACGCGCAGCAGCGGCTGGATGTCGAGCGCTTCAAACTTCGGATAAACGGCGACGCGCTCGCCCTCCGCGAGCAGGTGACCGAAACCGGCCGACTCGCCGTTCACGAGAATCAGCTCGACCTCGGTATGCGGCACGCCAAGCACTTCGATCATGTGCTTCGTCGTCGCGCCGCGCGCGCAGACGCAGGGGAACTCGTGCCGGCGCAGCGGCCGGGCGAGAAAATCGTTCAACTCCTCGTAGAAGCGGAATGTCGCGGTGACCATGTAAGCAGTATCGCACCGGTTATGTTGGGCGTTGTCCTGCGCGTGTCGCATGAGTGTGTTTTACTGCGGGTTCTTTAGAAGACGGAGCGATAGATGGACATCGGTTTTATCGGTCTCGGCGAGATGGGCGCCGCGATGGTTGCAAACATTCTGAAAGCCGGGCACCAGGTGCGCGTGTGGAACCGCTCGCCGGAAAAGGCGCAGGCGCTTGCCGAACTGGGCGCGCAAGTGGTCGCGACGCCGGCCGAAGCGTTTGCGGGCGACGCCGTGTTCTCGATGCTCGCCGACGATCACGCGCTGCGCGAGGTCATCACCGCGTCATTGCTCGAGCATGCGCCGCGCGGGCTGATCCACGCGAACATGGCGACGATCTCGGTCGCGCTCGCCGAGGAACTGGCGACCGCGCATGCGTCGCGCGGCGTTCACTATGTCGCCGCGCCGGTGCTCGGACGGCCCGACGTCGCGGCGGCCGGCAAGCTGACGATCGTCGCGGGCGGCCCGGCCGAATCGATCGACCAGATTCAGCCGGTTTTCGACGTGATCGGCCAGAAGACCTGGCGCATCGGCTCGCTGCCGCAGCAGGCGAACGTGATGAAGCTCGCCGCGAATTTCATGCTCGGAGCGGCGGTCGAGACGCTCGGCGAAGCGGCTGCGCTCGTGACGGGGCACGGTCTCGCGATGCAGGATTTCCTCGACGTCATCACGAGCGGGCTGTTCCCGGGACCGGTGTATTCGGGCTACGGCAAGCTGATCGCCGAGCAGCGTTTCGAACCGGCGCTGTTCAAGGCGCGGCTCGGCCTGAAGGACGTGCGTCTCGCGCTCGCCGCCGCCGATGCCGTGACGACGCCGATGCCGGTCGCGAGTGTGGTGCGCGACAGCCTGATCGAAGCGGTCGCACACGGTGATGGAGAAAAGGACTTCGCGGTGCTGGGCCAGGTTGCGGCGCGCCGCGCCGGCCGCTAACGCTTAACGCCTCAACACCCCGACGCCCCCACGCAGTTTTTCCCAAAGCCGCGTACGGCAGCGGCGGGCGGCGGGGCATAATAGCCGCCCGATTCCCCATTACCTCGATTCCGATGACTCTGCATACCTGGTGGCTGTTCGTCGCCACCGTCTTCGTCGTTTCCGCGATTCCCGGTCCGAACATGCTGCTCGTGATGACGCACGGCGCCCAGCACGGCCTGCGCCGCGCCAGTTCGACCATGGCCGGTTGCCTCTCGGCGCTCGTGCTGCTGCTGGCGGTATCGGCGGCGGGGCTCGGGGTGTTTCTCGCGGCGTGGCCGGCCATGTTCAACGCGCTGCGCATGATCGGCGCGGTCTATCTCGTCTATCTGGGCATCAAGGCATGGCGCGCGCCAGCGGACGAAACCGCCGCGCAGAACCTCGACGAACTCCCGGCACCCCCCGCGCGCTCGCGTTTCGCGCTGTTTCGCAACGGCTTTCTCGTGGCGAGCAGCAATCCGAAGGCGATCCTGTTCGCGGCCGCGCTGTTGCCGCAATTCATCGATGCCGCGCAGCCGAAGCTGCCGCAGTTCGGCGTGCTCGTCGCCACTTTCGCGGCGATCGAGGTGAGCTGGTATCTCGTGTACGCGGGGTTCGGCACGCGCATCGGCGCGAAACTCAAGAGCCGCAACGTCGCGCGGATGTTCAACCGGCTGACGGGTGGCGTGTTCGTCGGTTTCGGCGCAATGATGGCGCTGGTGCGCCATTAGGGCCGGGCACAGCACAGCGGGCTGGCGGAGAAAAGCAAGGCACAGCGAATGCGGCTGTTGTATGTTTGCAACATAGAGGGTCAACCCTAATTTCCATGTTGCGACGCACCAAGCGGTTTGCTATAGTACGTCTTGTCTCCTCCATGTCTCCTCTGATATGGATTCAGCCCGCCAACTTAGGCGGGCTTTTTTTTTGCCCGGAATTTGCCGGTGCAGCGAATCTGCGTCGCGTTTCCCCGTCATCCTCGATGAACCATAAAAAGCCGGTGGCCCCTTGTGTGGGCGCGCCGGCTTTGTCGTTTCTGGCGCCGGGTCGTGCCGGCGCCGAACTCAGAACTTGTATGAGAGCGCGACGAAGGAAATGATCGGGTTGGCGCTCAGATCCGCTTTCGACACCCCGAGCTCCGTGCCGTCCGCCGCCTTGATGATGACCGACGACGTCGTCTTCAGCGGAATATAGGTCACCGACGCGATGAGCCCCCAGTGATTGGTGATGTTGTACGCGAGCCCCGCGTTGAACACCGGCGCCCACGACGACGACGCCTTCGCCGACACCTGCGTCTGCCCCGGCTTGCCCGCGCCGGCCGCGAGCACGGCGCCGAGGTTGTTCTGCGTCGACTGCACGAAACCGTTGCTGAGCTGGATATCGGAGAACCAGTTGTACGACACGCCGATGCCGACGAACGGCCGCAGCTTCGCGGTCGGTTCGTTGAAGTAGTACTGGAACAGCAGCGCCGGGCTCCACTGACGCACGTTCTTCACGATCGGATTGGCCTGCGGATCGCCGAGATCCTGCTGGCCGAGCGCGCCGGCCGGCCCCGGCGGCTTGATCGTGCCGTGCCCGTAGATCTTGAACACCGGCGGCACGCCCGCGACCGTCGTCACCGCGATGTGGTCGGTCAGGTAATGACTGATCACGAGGCCGACCGTGTTGGCGCTGTTGGTCGACAGCCCCGTGCCCGCCGACGTGAACGCGTTCGGCAGACGCAGCGGCGTGTTGATCGGCGTGGGCGCGACGTGGGTCGTGAGCGGCGTGCTCGAATCCTGCGGCATCACGTGGAACCAGCCGAGCGCGACGACGTTGTCGCCGGCCTGCTGGGCATATGCGCTGGCCGACAGCAGCGTCGCCAGTATCGCGAGACCGAATTTTTTCATCTTGTTTCTCCTCTGGCGCCCGTGCGGCCTCACGTTTGCGACGAGTGGCGACGGGCGGCGGCGGGCGTCGGCCCGGCCGCTGCGATGGATGGTCGTGGAGCGCCGGCCGCCGCATTACGCGATGCCCGGCCGGACACGGCAGTCGGGATGCAGCGCCTCCAGACAGGACGGCGCTGCATGGCCGAGCCCATTACTGGACGAATGCGCCGATCGTGAAATACGGTGAGGCGGCGTTGGTCATATCGAGGTAGCCGAACACTCCGCCCGTGAAGATCATCTTTCCGGTCGGCGTCGTGCCCGTGGACGCGCCGACATGCGTGGTCGTCACGACGCCCGGCACCGTTTGCGCGAAGTCCAGATTCAACGCCGTCGCGAGCGAAGCCTGCGATGCGTTGAACGGATCGAGCAGGGTGGCCTCGGTGCCTTCGAGCGCGGTGGTGCGATAGTCGAACTGGCTATCCACGCCGATGTACTCGCCGTTCTGCGCGTTCACCGTCGTCGCGGTTTGCGGCGACAGGATCGAGATGCCCGATTCGTCATCGGCATAGGGGCCGAGTGCGCCGTTGACCGGAACGGTTGCGGACGGATTGGCCGCACCCGTGCGCACGAGGATCGGCACCACTTGACCGCGCAGCTTGCCGACGATCATGTAACCGCGCGCTGCCGGCGTCGTTGCGCTCGTCGGCTTCGCCTGGCCCAGGAAGTTGTTGGTCTGGAATGCGCCGCTGTTGTCGGCCGACGGCGCGAAGTTGGTCCCCGGCTGCTGGCACGTACCGGCGTGGACGCCGGTGTTGTCGCACTCGGTCCACGTGCCGTCGGCGTTGATCGTGATCTTCGAATCGACCGCGACCGGCGCGAAGTTCTGCGACGGCACCTGGTGATAGCCGACCTGGTTGTAGGTGCCGGCCACGTTCGCGAGATTCGTCTCGATCGACGAGAAGCCGATGAACGGGTAGTACGGGAACGTCGTGTCGGGCACCGCGCCTACGCCGAGCACGCCGCCAAAGGAGATTTCCGCGCCCGGGATCGTGCCGCCCGCGACGCCCTCGCCGACGAAAATCCGCGCGGGACGACTGGCATCGAGACTCGCGCCGTTCAGACGGAACGCGCACTGGTTGAGCTTGTTGGTCGGCAGCTGGGTTTCCTGAGTCAGCGTGCCGCTCACGGTCTGGCCCGCGCGCGTCGGGACGACGGTGCCGGTGGTGGCCGGAATCGGCGATTCGACGTAATTGATCTGCCACGTCATCTTCGTCGTATCGAGCTGCAGCTTGACGAGTTCGCCGTCGCCGCCGCCGCCCGTGAAGACTGTGTTGTAGTCGAGCGCGGCAGGACACAGACGGGTTTCGGTCACGGGCCCGTCGCCGCTCCCTCCTCCGCCGCCGCCGCACGCCCCCAGCAACGGTGCGCAAAGTGCGAGCACCGAAATGATTCTCCAATTCATACCGCCTCCCTGATGTTCTCGTTGTATGTGGCCGGCTCCATCATTCCGGCCACGTTCTGCCTGATATGTCGCGTGCCTGCCGCGGGTCCGCCGGGCGATTGCGCCCGGGTCTGCGGCCGCCGTTTTCCTTCAGCCCGGCCGCTATTTGCTGATCTGCGCGCCGATGCCGAAGTACGGCGCGCTCGGCGTATCCGGATTGGCCGAGGTCGACGTGATGCCGCCGTTTTCCGAGCCCTGGATCACGATCGCGTACAGTCCGCTCGATGCGATCGCGAGGCCCGTTTTGCCGTTCGAGTCCTGCACGTTGACGAGGCCGGGGCTCGTCGCGCCATAGCTCAGACCGACCGAGTCTTCCGCGGCGGACGTCGACGGGTTGAGGAAGGTGGCGGCCGCGCCCTGGACCAGCGTCGCGGTGTACTTGAAGTTCGAATCCGCGCCGACGTAGCCGCCGTCGAAACCACCCGAGGCGAGCGGCGTCGCCGCGGCGAGCATCGCGATGCCGGATTCGTCGTCGACTTTGGCGGCGAGCAGATTGCTCGTGTCGACATAGCCGGTGCGGACCACGAGCGGAATCGTCGCGCCGTTGAGCTGGCCGAGAATCATGTGCGCGGTGCCGTAGTTGCCGGTGCGGAACGGGTTGGTGGTGGCGCCGGTGCTCGGCACGATCTGCGGCGGGTTCGCGCTGTCGAAGTAGCCGTTGCTGTTGAGCGTCAGCGCTTTGCCGGTGGAGAGGCAACCCGTCGAACTCGACGACGTGCAGTTGCCGCTCGCGTCGAACGTTTCAATCGAATTCGTCGCGATGGTTTCGTAGTTCGCGGTTGGTGAGAGGTGGTACAGCAGCGCGTTGTAGGTGCCCGGCAGCTTCGTGATGTCGGTGGTCGTGCTCGCGAAGCCGAGGAACGGATAGAAGTCGAAGTGCCGCTTGTTGACCGCGCCGAGGGTTGTGACAATCAGGTTGACGCCCGCGTATTCGATCGTCGCGCCGGGAATGCCGCCACCCGCGACGCCCTTGCCGATCAGGATCATCGGCGGGTTCGGGTTGTTGACGAAGTCCGGCGTCGTGTAGGTCGTGCCATCCGACGCGGTGCCGGTGCCCGCGCCGAGAATGAACGCGCAGCGCGTCTGCTCGGCGGTCGGCAGCGTGCCGGTGGGCGGATGAATCACCGCGCCGGTGATCTGCGTGCCCTTGCGTGTCACGGAGACGCTTGCGCTCGTGAGCGGAATCGGCGACTCGAGCCACTTGAGCGTGTACGTCATCGCTGTCGCGTCGATGTTCAGCTGCACGATTTCGCCGCTGCCCGCGCCACCGAGGTAGGTGCTTTTGACGATGTCGGCGGTGTCGGGGCACAGCGTCGGCGTGCTTGCGCTTGGCGTCGGCGCACCCTGTGTGCCGCAGCTCGAGCCCGAGCATTGCGGGGCGTTGATGGGGGCCGGATCGTCGGCCTTGCCGCCTCCGCAAGCAATAAGAAATGGCGCTGTGGCAATAGCCATTGCCAGGCCGCGAGTGATGGCATGCGACATGCTGCTGTCTCCCTTCATGTAATTGTGCGGAGTAATTTTGCTGTGCGTTTAATGGCTGTCAATTGAATGAGCCGTCTAAAAAGGCCGATTCAAACAGCAAGAATTTCAGCGCACACGCACTGCACGGACACTTGCGGTCCTTTTAAACAGAAAAGGATTTTTCGCGCCGGACGCGGCATCGTTGCTTTGCCGCAGTCCCTTGTGGGGCAAGCATTGCGGCAAAAAGGCTCTATGATCCTGGCACGATCGTTCGCAAAAAATCCGGAGTTTCCCTATGCGGAAAACTATGCTCCATGGGTCGATTGCGGGAATGAATTACCGGTTTTCGATTAACAATCCGATTTTTATATTTCTGGTAATACGGGCTACTACTAATCAGGCTTTTCGCGCGAATTAAAATTCGCTGGTATTAAAAAAAGAAAAGCCGGTCTGTAAAGACCGGCTTTTCGATGGATTGCGGACGATTGACGGCGTGTCACCGTCCGCGGGGTGATTCGCTTAGCGTTTCAGGCCGCTGTCTTCGGCTGCGCCGATCGCGAGGTTCATGCACTGGATCGCCGCGCCCGAGGCGCCCTTGCCCAGGTTGTCCAGGCGCGCGACGGTCACGAAGCGCTCCTCGTTGCCGAACACGAACAGGTCGACGCGATTGGTGTCGTTGTTCGCCTGCACGTCGAAGAAGCCGCCGTCGAGATTCGCCTCGGCATTGAACGGCGCGACGTGCACGAAGGCTTCGCCCGCGTAGTACTCGGCGAAGAGCGCCTGCACATCCTGCGGCGTGGCCTTCTTCGCAAGCTGGCTCGGCGAGAAGTACGTGGTGACCGCGAGACCCTTGTAGAAATCGCCGACGATCGGCGTGAAGACCGGCGCCGACTTCAGGCCCGTATGCGCGGCCATTTCCGGCAGATGCTTGTGCGTGAGAGCGAGCGCGTACGGGCGCGGGCTCTTGAGTCTGTCGTTGCCGCCTGCTTCGTAGTCGGCAATCATCTTCTTGCCGCCGCCGCTGTAGCCGGTGATCGAATAGGCGTGCGCCGCGAACTCGGGCGCGACGACGCCGGCTTCGACGAGCGGACGCATAGCGAGCACGAAGGCCGACGCGTGGCAGCCCGGCACGGCGATGCGTTTGGCCGTGCGCAGACGTTCGCGCTGCGGGCGGGCCAGCTCGGGCAGGCCGTAGGCCCAGTCGGGCGACGTACGGAACGCGGTGCTCGCGTCGATCAGCACGGTGTGGTCGTTCGCGACGAGCGAAGCGGATTCGCGCGAGGCGACGTCGGGCAGGCACAGGAACGTGACGTCCGACGCATTGATGAGACGGCGGCGCTCGTCGAGGTCCTTGCGCTTCGCTTCTTCGATACGCAGGATTTCAACATCGGCGCGCTGCGACAGGTATTCAAAAATCTTCAGGCCGGTCGTGCCTTCCTGTCCGTCGACAAAAACTTTCGTGCTCATCTCTATCTCACTCGCTGGAAAACGGGGGCGCGACGCCGCGCCAGAACGCTATTTTAAGACCTCATCGCCGTGCACGTGCGGCGCAGCGCGAAAAAACGACGATGCGCGCGGAAAGTGACATCGGCGTGACCTGTTGCGTAGCGGATGCGAGCCGCTCGCTCCTATCCGCGTGCCGCGATCCAGCGTGCGGTGACGTCCGCGATGCGCACGCCGAATATCCGCGCCGTTTCGAGATCGCCTGGGGGCGGCGCTTCCTCGGGCGACGCGTCGGCCGCCGACTGCGTGAGCAGCCCCGTAAAGCCGCCGACATAGTTCAGATCGTTGCGGGTCGCCGCCCTGGTGTTCGACGGCATCATGCCGGTGCCCGCCCAGATCATGCCGTGCTGCATCGCCAGCGTGACGAGGTACTGGATCGTCGAGAACTTGTCGCCGTTCATGGTCGCCGAGTTGGTGAAGCCGGCCGCGATCTTGTCCTTCCACGCCTGGCTGAACCACGGTTTCGAACTCGCGTCGGCGAACTTCTTGAAGTCGGCCGACGGACCGCCCATGTAGGTCGGCGTGCCGAAGATCAGCGCGTCGGCGGCGGCCAGTTCGTCCCACGAGGCGTCGTCCATTTCGCCGACCGGCATGAGCGTCGCCTGCGCGCCGGCTTCGAGCGCGCCCGCGAGCACGGCTTGCGCGACTTTCTTCGTGTGGCCGTAGCCACTGTGATAAACGATGACGATCTTCGACATGCAGTGCTCCTTCAGCAGAGTGATCGGGTGAAGTGACGAGAGGCTGCGGCGCGACGATGTATGCGCGATGACGCGTGTGCAATGAAGCATGCGATTGGCGGGCGCGGCATGACGGACGGCATCGTCTCGCTCACGGATGCGAACGGAACAGGCGAAACAGCCGCGCCGAGCGACGCTGGTATCTAACGTCCGTAATTGACGACGAGCCGCGCGCTCCCGATCGCGGCCGTGCCGATCTCATGATCGAACATCAATGCGGGGCGTCCTTGCGCGAGCCGCAGATCGGCCGAGTTCAGCGCATACACGGTGATGATATAGCGATGCGGTTTGCCAGGCGGCGGACATGGGCCGCCATAGCCGTCGGTGTCGAAGTCGTTGCGCGCTTCGACCGCGCCGAGTTTCTTCAGGAAGCCGGAGGCACTGGCGTTCTCGGGCAGACTGTCGGCGCTGGCCGGAATGCCCGCGACCGCCCAGTGCCACCAGCCGCGCCCGGGCGCATCCTCGTCGAACATCGTGACCGCGAAGCCGCGCGTGCCGGCCGGCGCGTTGTGCCACGTCAATTGCGGCGAACGGTTCGCGCCTTTGCAGTCGTTCTGATCGAAAACCTGCGCGGCCTGGACGGTGCCGCCCGCGCGGACACTTGTGCTCGTCAGCGTGAATATTCCGTCGGCGCGCGCGCGGGGGCTATGCGCCGCGCACAGCGCGAGCCCGAGCGTTACGCAGATAAAGAGCGATTGACGCCACCAAGATGAAGCCAGCCAAACAACCAGGCAACGCGCGCGCATGTGCCGGTTCTCCTGTCAGGGCGCGAGGCGTGTGTCCTCGCAATGGTTGTTGTCCTTGATCGTGCCCCAAGGTCGAATCAAGTCTACTAACATTAGCTCTGCGATGCATTATTGTTCGCAGTCTGCCGAATTGGCTGATGGGAAATCAGATATAGTGCAGACAATTCTCGCGCGACCCTCACTGCGTTTTATCCGTTGAAGTAATCAGCATGGAAAGAGTGTTGGAAGTTATGGAGACCGGTTTATCTGTAGAAAGAGGCGCGATGCAAGGTTCACTCAGGGTCGTGTTTGCGGATGACCATCCGGTCATTCTGTTTGGTGCGGAACACGCGCTGCTTAAGTTTCCCGGTCTGCAGGTCGTGGGGAGCGCGCGGCAATCAACGGAACTCGTCAAGATTCTGCAAACCATCGCCTGCGACGTGCTCGTCACCGATCTTGCCATGCCGGGCGGCCAATATGGCGATGGCCTGCAACTGATCGGCTATTTACGCCGCAATTTTCCGGCGCTGCGAATCGTCGTGCTCACTATGCTCGAGAATGCCGCGCTGCTCAAACGGCTCGGCGAACTTGGCGTGACGGCGGTCGTCAACAAATCGGACGATCTGAGTCATATTGGGCACGCGGTACAGCATGTCAGCCGTAATCTCGCCTACACGAGTCCGTCAGTAAAAGCGGCGCTTGATGCATTACGAATAACTTCCGGCGGCAAGCGTGCTGAAGTGATGTTGTCGAGGCGCGAACTGGAGGTCGTGCGTCTGTTCGTTTCCGGCATGACGATCAAGGAAATTTCGGAGCTCCTGAGCCGCAGCATCAAGACGATCAGCACGCAGAAAAATACGGCGATGCGCAAGCTCGGTATCGATCGTGACTCCGAACTGTTCCAGTATGCGCAGAGCAATGGCCTGCTGAATCTGTCGTCGCATGTGTCCGACGACATTGCCGACGAGTCCTGACTTCGCGCAGGGTTTTGCCAGTAATCGGCGATGAACCAAAGAAAAGCCGCCTGTCTTTCGACAGGCGGCTTTTTCATTCATTGCGCATCAATCGCGGATTAACCGGCTGCGCTTATTGCGGCGCGGAGGTGGCGCCACCGTGCGCTGCCGACCATTCGGCCGGCGCGTGCAGGAATTTTTCCACTTCGTCGATCGTCTTCGTGTCGAAGTAGCTGTTTTCCTTCGCGACGCGCAGCACGTCCCACCACGTAGCGAGCGCGTGCAGATCGACGTCGATGTCTTTCAGCACCGAGACGCTTTCCTTGAAGATGTTGTAGTGGAACAGCACGAAGCAGTGGTTCACCGTCGCGCCGGCGGTGCGCAGCGCATTGATGAAGTTGATCTTGCTGCGGCTGTCCGTGGTCAGGTCTTCGACGAGCAGCACGCGTTGGCCTTCGGTCAGCAGACCTTCGATCTGCGCATTGCGGCCGAAACCCTTCGGCTTTTTGCGCACGTATTGCATCGGCACCATCAGGCGGTCGGAGAGCCATGCCGCGAACGGGATGCCGGCGGTCTCGCCGCCGGCGACCGCGTCGATCTGCTCATAGCCGACGTCGCGCAGGATCGTTGCCTCGGCCATTTCCATCAGACCGCGGCGCACGCGCGGATACGAGATCAGCTTGCGGCAGTCGATATAAACCGGGCTCGCCCAGCCGGACGTGAAAATATACGGTTTCTCCGCGTTGAAATGCACTGCTTGCACTTCGAGCAGCATTTTGGCGGTCGTGTCGGAGATCGTCTGGCGATCGAAGCCTGTCATGGGCGGATCCTTCGGAGTGAGCGGGGGAGAAGCGGGCGCGCGGCCCGGTGGCGCAGCAAGCGAGGTAGACCGCGCCATATCGGGCGGAATACGCGTCCGGCGAGTGGCGTGCCGCGTGAGTACGTACAGGCCGGTTTTTGCTGCGCGCGTGGGCGGCTATTTTACCTGAAATGGGTCTTTCCGAGGAGGGCGTCGTGCGCGGCGCGCGGCGTTCGCATGTCCGGCTGCATGTCCGACGGCCGCGCCGGACGGGCGTTGCGGGGCCTTCCCGGCGGTGCCGAGATCAGTGAGACCGGCGCACGCGGCTACCCGACGTCGGGCAAGCCGTCTTGTGACCAGCCCTGGCCGCCTTTACACTCACGCGACTTTCCCGGGCGCCGCCTCGCGCAGGCCGCCTTTTGACCTACGGAATGCTTTCAATGAACGCCGCTCCTCCCGCCTCCGCAACCGACACCCGCTCCACAGCAAAACAAGGCTATGCGGGCCGCGCGCTGCTTGCCTCGGTGCTCGGCTACGCGATGGACGGCTTCGATCTGCTGATCCTCGGCTTCATGCTGCCGGTGATCGCCGTCGATCTGCATCTGAGCTCGGCACAGGCGGGCGCGCTCGTGACATGGACGCTGATCGGCGCGGTCGCCGGCGGCGTGATCTTCGGCGTGCTGAGCGACTATTTCGGACGCGTGCGCATGCTCACGTGGACGATCTTGATCTTCGCCGTCTTCACCGGTCTATGCGCGCTTGCGCAAGGCTACACGGATCTGCTGATCTACCGGACCATCGCCGGGATCGGTCTGGGCGGTGAGTTCGGCATCGGCATGACACTCGTGGCCGAAGCGTGGCCGGCGTCGCAGCGGGCGCGGGTGTCGTCGTATGTCGGGCTCGGCTGGCAGCTCGGCGTGCTCGCCGCCGCGTTGCTGACGCCGTTGCTGCTGCCGGTGATTGGCTGGCGCGGCATGTTCGCGCTTGGACTGCTGCCCGCGGTCGTATCGTTTTTCGTACGCCGCCGCGTCGAGGAGCCCGCGCTTTTCAACGAGCGCGTCGCGCGCGGCATGCGCAAGCTGCCGCTGAAACTGCTGGTCGCCGATGGCCGCACGACGCGCGCGAGCATCGGTGTCGCGATTCTCTGCTCGGTGCAGAACTTCGGGTATTACGGCCTGATGATCTGGCTGCCGAGCTATCTGTCGAAGACCTTCGGCTATTCGCTGACTAAATCCGGACTGTGGACCGCGGCGACGATTCTCGGCATGGCGGCCGGCATCTGGCTGTTCGGCATCGCCGCGGACCGCTTCGGCCGCAAGCCGACGTTCCTGTTCTATCAGGCGGGTGCGGTGGTGATGGTCTTCGTGTATGCGCAGCTCACCACGCCGGTCGCGCTGCTGATCGGCGGCGCGGCAATGGGCGTATTCGTGAACGGGATGATCGGCGGCTACGGCGCGCTGATTTCCGAGCTTTATCCGACCGAGGCGCGCGCTACCGCGCAGAACGTGCTGTTCAATGCGGGCCGCGCGGTGGGCGGTTTCGGACCGGTCGTGGTGGGCGCGCTGGCGGCGCGCTATTCGTTCGGCGCCGCGCTTGCGCTGCTTGCGTCGATCTATCTGCTCGACATCTTCGCGACGCTGTTTCTGATTCCCGAGCGGCGCGGCGTGGAACTCGAATGAGCGGCGAAGCAGCGACGAACGAACGCTGAACGAGCGCTGACGGCCTGAGCAAGGCATGGGCACTGCGGCATAAGAAATACTGTGTATATGTGGCGTCGCAGCATTTTCGAGCCCATGTTTCGCTAATGGTGAGTCCTGTTAACCACTCAGTGCATCGACGCATCCGGGGTGTACACTAACCGACCCGCGAAGCACTCCGCATCGTCCTGTCCTTCGTCGAGGTAAGCCATTGCGCCCAACCGGCGCGTGCGAAAACCGCCTCGGTCGACTATCCGTCCGACAGATGCAAGCGACGCCGACGTTGTGGTGCGCCGGGCCCAATTACTTACGTCTCGCAGGCCTAGAAATGGACGAACAACTCAAGCAAAGCGCTCTCGCATATCACCAGAATCCGAAACCCGGCAAGATTTCGGTGACGCCCACCAAGCCGCTGTCGAACCAGCTCGACCTGTCGCTCGCGTATTCGCCGGGCGTCGCGGCAGCCTGCATGGCGATCTACGACACGCCGCTCGACGCGCAGAAGTACACGTCGCGCGGCAACCTGGTCGGCGTGATCACGAACGGCACGGCGGTGCTCGGCCTCGGCAACATCGGCCCGCTCGCCGCGAAGCCGGTGATGGAAGGCAAGGGCTGTCTCTTCAAGAAGTTCGCGGGCATCGACGTGTTCGACATCGAGCTCTCCGAGTCCGATCCGGACAAGCTCGTCGAAGCGATCGCGATGCTCGAGCCGACGCTGGGCGGTATCAACCTCGAAGACATCAAGGCGCCCGAGTGCTTCTACATCGAGAAGAAGCTGCGTGAGCGCATGAAGATTCCGGTCTTCCACGACGATCAGCACGGCACCGCGATCATCGCGTCGGCGGCGATCCTCAACGGCCTGAAAGTGGTCGGCAAGAAGCTCGACGAAGTGAAGCTCGTCTGTTCGGGCGCGGGCGCGGCGGCCATCGCGTGTCTGGATCTGCTCGTCAATCTCGGCCTGTCGAAGAAGAACATTCTCGTCACCGACTCGAAGGGCGTGATCTACGAAGGCCGCGGCAACCTCGATGCGTCGAAGGAGCGCTACGCGGTCAATACCGACGCGCGCACGCTCGCCGATGCGATCCGCGGCGCCGACGTGTTCCTCGGCTGCTCGAGCGCCGGCGTGCTCAAGCCGGAGATGGTCGCCGAAATGGGCACCCAGCCGCTGATTCTCGCGCTCGCGAACCCCGAGCCGGAAATCCGCCCGGAAGAAGCGCGCAAGGTGCGCCCGGACTGCATCATCGCGACGGGCCGTTCGGACTACCCGAACCAGGTCAACAACGTTCTGTGCTTCCCGTTCATCTTCCGCGGCGCGCTCGACGTCGGCGCGACCACGATCACGGAAGAAATGAAGCTCGCCTGCGTGCGCGCGATCGCCGAGCTGGCCGAGGAAACCGACCAGGGCGATGAAGTCGCGAAGGCTTATGAGGGCCACTCGCTCGAATTCGGTCCGGAATACCTGATTCCGAAGCCGTTCGATCCGCGCCTCATCATCAAGATCGCGCCGGCCGTCGCGCAGGCGGCGATGGATTCGGGCGTCGCGACCCGTCCGATCAAGGACATGGACGCGTACCGCGAAGAACTCAGCACCACCGTGTATCGCTCCGGCATGGTGATGCGTCCGGTGTTCGCGGCGGCGAAGTCGGAGCCGGCTCGCATCGTGTTCGCGGAAGGCGAAGACGAGCGCGTGCTGCGTGCCGCGCAATTCGTGCTGCTCGAAAAGATCGCCAAGCCGATTCTGGTCGGCCGTCCGTCGGTGATCGAGATGCGTCTGAAGAAGATGGGCTCGAAGCTGAAGTGCGGCGAGGACTTCGAGATCGTCGATCCGGAAGACGATCCGCGTTATCAGAAGTGCTGGCAGGCGTATCACGAACTCGGCGCGCGCGAAGGCGTGACGCCCGACGTCGCGAAGGCCGCGATGCGCAAGTTCAACACGCTGATCGGCGCGATCCTCGTGCGTCTCGGCGAAGCCGACGGCATGATCTGCGGGATGATCGGCCAGTACCACACCCACCTGGACTTGATCGACCAGGTGCTCGGCAAGGCGGACGACGTGCAGAACTTCGCCGCGATGAACCTGCTGATGCTGCCGGGCCGCAACCTGTTCATCTGCGACACGTACGTGAACGAAGTCCCGACCGCTGAGCAGCTCGCCGACATGACGATGCTCGCCGCGAGCGAAATCGAGAAGTTCGGCATCACGCCGAAGGTCGCGCTGCTGTCGAATTCGAACTTCGGCAGCGCGCCGTCGTCGTCGTCGCAACGCATGGCCGCGGCGCGCAAGCTGATCGCCGAGCGTGCGCCGTCGCTGGAAATCGACGGTGAAATGCACGGCGACGCGGCGCTCTCGGAGACGATCCGCAAGGCTGCGTTCCCGGGCACGACGCTCGCCGGCGAAGCGAACCTGCTGATCATGCCGAACGTCGAAGCGGCGAACATCGCGTACAACCTGCTGAAGGTGGTCGGCGGCGAAGGCGTGACGGTCGGGCCGTTCCTGCTCGGCGCGAAGAAGCCCGTGCATATCCTGACGCCGGCCGCGACCGTGCGCCGGATCATCAATATGACGGCGGTGGCTTCGGCGAACGCGCGCAAGCCGGTGAACGCAAAGTGATGCCGAGGTAGTGCCGCAGTAATGCGCATGGCGCAAGGTTGACGCGGGCGCGGTTGCTGTAACGCGTGCGCGCCGACCGCGGCTTGTGCAAAACGCCACGGAATTCCGGTTCCGTGGCGTTTTTTGTGGGCGTAAAAAAGGCGGCGGTCCGTGAGGACCGCCGCCTTTTCCAATGGCCAAAGCTTGATTGCAAAGCTCCGCTCGCCAGGCGCGGCGCCGATTCAATCCATCAAATCGGCTGCGCGTTCAAACCGGGCTCAAACACCCCACGCGCTCATCACGCCGCGTGCTGCGTTTTTCCAGCATTGGGCGAACGCCAACGCGCAAGCAATTCGTTCCACCTGATACGCACGCCCTTCAGGTTGTTCTCCTTCACGTGACCATAACCGCGGATGCCGTCCGGCAGATTCGCGAGTTCGACCGCGAGCTCACGCTTCTGCACAGTCAGCGCGCCGATCAGCTCACGCACGAGCGCCTCGTATTCGCCGATCAGCGCGCGCTCGGTGCGGCGCTCCTCGGTCTTGCCGAATACGTCGAGCGCGGTGCCGCGCAGGAACTTGAACTTCGCGAGCATGTGCATCGCGCGGAACATCCACGGGCCGTACTTCTTCTTCATGAGATGGCCCTGCGCGTCTTTCTTCGATAGCGTCGGCGGCGCGAGATGAAGATGCAGCTTCCAGTCGCCTTCGAACGTCGCGTTCAGCTTTTCGATGAACGCCGGGTCGCTGTACAGACGCGCGACCTCGTACTCGTCCTTGTACGCCATCAGCTTGTGCAGATTCTTCGCGACCGCTTCGGTGAGCGGCAACTGGCCGTCGGCGGAATCGAGCGCTTCCTCGGCCGCCCGCACCTGCGATACCAGCGCGCGATAGCGCTGCGCATACGAGCGGTTCTGCCACGCGGTGAGGTAGTCGGCGCGCTTGTCGATCAGCGTGTCGAGCGCCTTCGGCGTATGCAGCGCGATGATCTTGCCGCTCGCGCTGTCGGCCGCCTCGCCGCGTCCCTGTGTTTGCGCGATCTTGCGCACTTCGGCCAGATCGTGCGCGGCGCGGCGGCCCCACTCGAAGGCCGCGCGGTTCTTCTCGACCTGCACGTCGTTCAGCTCGATCGCGCGAATCAGCGACTGATACGTGAGCGGCACCCAGCCGCGCTGCCACGCGTAACCGAGCACGAACGGATTCGTGTAGATCGCGTCGCCGAGCAGCGCGACCGCGAAGTGATTCGCATCGACGGTCGCGACGTGGTCGTCGCCGGCGGCGGCGCGCACGTCGGCTTCGGTGCTGCTGCCGGGGAAGCGCCAGTTCGGGTTCTTGATGAGTTCGGCAGTCGGCGTGTGTGCGCTATTCAGCACGACGCGCGTGTGGCCCGCCTGCATGCGCGACACGCATTCGTCGCTCGCGGTCACGATCGCATCGCAGCCGATCACGAGGCTCGCTTCGCCCATCGCGATGCGGGTCGCGTGGATGTCGGCAGGCTGGTTCGCGATCTGCACGTGGCTCATTACGGCGCCGCCTTTCTGCGCGAGGCCGGTCACGTCGAGCACGGTGACGCCCTTGTTCTCGAGATGCGCGGCCATGCCGAGCAGCGCGCCGATCGTGACGACGCCCGTGCCGCCAACGCCCGTCACGAGCACGCCGTACGGACGCGCGATAGCCGGTAGTTCCGGCTCCGGTACCGGCGGCATCGCGTCGGCGCCGGCGCCCGAGGCCGCCTTCGGCTTGCGCAACTGACCGCCCTCAACGGAGACGAAGCTCGGGCAGAAGCCGTTCACGCACGAGAAGTCCTTGTTGCAGGTCGACTGATTGATCTGGCGCTTGGTGCCGTACTCGGTGTCGAGCGGCTCGACCGACAGGCAGTTCGACTTCACCGAGCAATCGCCGCAGCCTTCGCAGACCGCCTCGTTGATGACGACACGCCGCGCCGGGTCCGGATAGGCGCCGCGCTTTCTGCGGCGGCGCTTCTCGGTTGCGCAGGTCTGGTCGTAGATCAGGATCGTGGTGCCGGGAATTTCGCGCAACTGGCGCTGCACGTCGTCGAGCTGGTCGCGATGATGAATGTCGATGCCGGGCGCGAGGCCGACGTTCGCCGCGTACTTCTCCGGCTCGTCGGTGACGATGACGATTTTTGCCGCGCCCTCCGCAGCGAGCTGATGCGTGATCTGCGGCACGGTCAGCACGCCGTCGACCGGCTGGCCGCCCGTCATCGCGACCGCGTCGTTGTAGAGCAGCTTGTAGGTGATGTTCGCTTTCGACGCGATCGCCGCGCGAATCGCGAGCAACCCCGAGTGAAAGTAGGTGCCGTCGCCGAGATTGGCGAACACGTGCTTGTCGTTCGTGAACGGCGCCTGGCCGATCCACGCGACGCCTTCGCCGCCCATCTGGCTGAACGTGCTGGTGCTGCGGTCCATCCAGACCGTCATGTAATGGCAGCCGATGCCGGCCATCGCGCGCGAACCTTCCGGCACGTTGGTCGACGTGTTGTGCGGGCAGCCCGAGCAGAACCACGGCTTGCGCTCGACTTCGACGCGCGGGCGCGCAAGCGCCTTTTCCTTCGCCTCGATCACCGCGATGCGCGCGGCGATGCGCGCGCGCACGTCCGAGGGCAGATCGAACTTGTCGAGCCGCGTGGCGATCGCCTTCGCGATGATCGCGGGCGAGAGCTCGTAATGCGCCGGCAGCAGCCAGTTACCCATCGGCACCGACCATTCGCCGCCCGCGCCGTCCTTTTCGTCGAACTTGCCGAACACGCGCGGGCGCTGCGCGTCGGGCCAGTTGTACAGCTCTTCCTTGATCGCGTATTCGAGGATCTGGCGCTTTTCCTCGACCACGAGAATTTCGTCGAGGCCGCGCGCGAAGGCCTGCGCGCCTTGCGCTTCGAGCGGCCACACGCAGCCGACCTTGTACAGGCGGATGCCGATGCGCGAGCAGGTTTCGTCGTCGAGACCGAGGTCGGTCAGCGCCTGGCGCACGTCGAGATAGGCCTTGCCGCCGGTCATGATGCCGAAGCGCGCATGCGGCGAATCGATTTCGACGCGGTCGAGCTTGTTCGCGCGCACGTAGGCGAGGCCGGCGTACCACTTGTAGTCGAGCAGACGCGCTTCCTGCACGAGCGGCGGATCGGGCCAGCGGATGTTCAGGCCGCCGTCGGGCATCAGGAAGTCTTCCGGCAGGATGATGTTCGTGCGGTGCGGGTCGATATCGACCGACGCCGACGATTCGACCACGTCGGTCACGCACTTCATCGCGACCCACAGGCCCGAGTAGCGGCTCATCGCCCAGCCGTGCAGGCCGAAGTCGAGATATTCCTGCACGTTCGACGGAAACAGCACCGGCAGGCCGCACGCCTTGAAGATGTGTTCGGACTGGTGCGCGAGTGTCGAGGATTTGGCCGCGTGGTCGTCGCCGGCGAGCACGAGGACGCCGCCGTGGCGCGACGAGCCGGCCGAGTTGCCGTGCTTGAACACGTCGCCGGAACGGTCGACGCCGGGGCCCTTGCCGTACCACATCGAGAACACGCCGTCGTATTTGGCGCTTGGATACAGATTGACCTGCTGCGAGCCCCACACGGCGGTGGCGGCGAGATCTTCGTTGACGCCGGGCTGGAACACGACCTGGTGGGCGGCGAGGTGCTGCTTGGCCTTCCACAGCGACAGATCGAGTCCGCCGAGCGGCGAGCCGCGGTAACCGGAGATGAAGCCGGCGGTGTTGAGGCCGGCGGCGCGGTCGCGTTCCTGCTGCAGCATCGGCAGACGCACCAGCGCCTGGATGCCGCTCATGTACGCGCGGCCGCGTTCGAGGGTGTATTTGTCGTCGAGCGTGACGGAAGACAACGCGGCTTCGAGCGAGGCTCGCTGACCTGCGTCTAGCGGGGCATTCATTATGTGTACTCCTCCACTCAGCTTGGGATCACCAAAACTTTTCTGGGCCCCGGCATCTTGTGAATGCTGGGGCCGGGCCCGCCATATTGACGGGTTTTAAGCGATGGTAG
This sequence comes from Paraburkholderia susongensis, assembly GCF_900177725.1. Taxonomy (GTDB): domain Bacteria; phylum Pseudomonadota; class Gammaproteobacteria; order Burkholderiales; family Burkholderiaceae; genus Paraburkholderia; species Paraburkholderia susongensis. Next base: position 852,225 of record NZ_FXAT01000003.1, read on the forward strand.
CACTGGTGAAAACCCGCCGCAGTGGCTCGAAAATTGCTGCGATGCAGCTCGCGTTCGGGACGGATCGCCGCACGTTGCGAGGAGTTTCCATGCATTTGCCCTCCAATTCCCTTGTATTGCGATTTCGCCTGTAACAAGCTGTAAAACCTACAAAATCGCGGAACCGTAGTGAAAATTACTGTCTAATCCGCGACCTGCGTGCAATGTCTGTAACGCTTCGCATTCGGTGGAGCTTCATGACAGCAGGGCAGTCAGAAAGGAGTACGCATGAACACTAGAAACATCCAGACTTTCCTCATGGTCTCGGCCGCCTTTTTTGCGATGAGCGCACCGGTGCGTTCGAACCCGGGCAGCACCGGAGCGCTATCGAACGCGATCAGCCGCACCGCGCAAGTCGCGCCGGCAAGGCTGGCGACGAGCCAGACCTCGCGTTCCGTCAGGACGGACGAGGATCCGCAGAATTCGTGATGCACCGCGTTTCGCGGGGTGTCTTTCGACAACCGGCCGCAGCTCCGATGAGGGCGGCGGCGTAAGCAAATAAAAAGGGCGAGGATCCTACGATCCTCGCCCTTTTTTCATGGCTGAACGCGCTGGCTGCGCGAGGCCATCAGGTCTTGTCTTGCACCACGCCGCGGCGAATCTGATCGAGTTCGATCGATTCGAACAGCGCCTTGAAGTTGCCCTCGCCGAAGCCCTGGTTGCCTTTGCGCTGGATGATCTCGAAGAAGATCGGGCCGATCTGGTTTTCGGTAAAAATTTGCAGCAGCAGATCGTTTGGCGCGCCGTCGATCAGAATCTTGCGCTTGCGCAGTTCGTCAAGCGGCTCGCCGTGGCCGGGCACGCGGCGATCGACGAGTTCGTAGTAGGTGTCGATCGTGTCGAGCAGCGAGATGTTCGAAGCGCGCAAACCGTCCACGGTGCGGTAGATGTCGCCGCTGCCGAGCGCGATGTGCTGAATCCCTTCGCCGTGGTACGCGTCCAGATATTCCTGGATCTGGCCGGCGGTGTCCGAACCTTCCTCGTTGATCGGAATACGGATCTTGCCGCACGGCGAGGTCATCGCCTTCGACTTCACGCCCGTCACCTTGCCTTCGATATCGAAGTAACGCACTTCGCGGAAGTTGAACAGGCGCTCGTAGAACTCCGCCCATTCCTGCATGCGGCCACGATGCACGTTGTGCGTGAGGTGATCGATATAGGTCAGGCCGTGGCCGACCGGATTCGGGTTCGCGCCCGGAATCGGCTCGAAGTCGACGTCGTAGATGTCGATGTCGCCGATGCTATTCGGCGCCGCGCCGTTCTTGCCGCGCCAGCGGTCGACGAAATAGATCAGCGAATCGCCGATGCCCTTGATCGCCGGAATATTCAGCTCCATCGGGCCAGTCTTGTTGTCGAAGCCCCATGCGCCTTTCTCGAGCGCCTGGCTGTAGGCCTTCGCGGCGTCCTGAACGCGAAATGCGATCGCGCAGATCGACGGGCCGTGCTGGCGCGCGAAGCGCTGGGCGAACGAATGCTTTTCCGCGTTGACGATGAAGTTGATGTCGCCCTGACGATACAGCGTCACGTCCTTGTGACGATGCCGCGCGACGGCGGTGAAGCCCATCTGCTCGAACAGCTTGCCGAGCGCTTTCGGGTCGGGCGCGGTGTATTCGATGAATTCGAAGCCGTCGGTGCCGACGGGGTTTTCCCAAGTTGAAACCTGCATTGTCTGTCTCCTTGTCGATCGGAGTTGGCGCTTTAGTGCTTACTCCGATCCCATGCAAGATGGTTGCCGAGGTGCGCTGGCGGTCAGCGCGGGACGGCCGGCTGATTGCGACCGGATGACGCAAGTGTAGGATTGTCCGAGGGGCGAAAACTTGCGAATTTAATCGTACATGGCTACGCTTGAGCCAGTTTATGACTCACTTGGAAGGATACGCAGCATAAAATGGCTAACTCCGAAATAGATGCGATCGACCGGCGTATTCTCGCCATCCTTCAGGAGAATGGCCGGCTGTCGAATCAGGAAATTGCGGAGCGGATCAATCTGTCGCCGAGTCCGTGCCTGCGGCGCATTCGCCGGCTCGAGGAAAGCGGTGTGATTCGCGGCTATGTCGCGCTGCTCGACGCGCAGCGGCTGGGGCTCGACCTGCTCGCGTATGTCAGCGTGCGACTCGAGAAGGGCGGCGGCCGCGCGTTCAGTCCGCACGGCGAGGCTACGCACGCCGATCTGTTCGGTGCGGCCGTGCAGACCTGGCCCGAAGTGGTTGCCTGCCACGCGATGACTGGCGAGATGGACTATCTACTGCGCGTCCAGGTGGAGGACATGGCGCACTTTTCGCGCTTTGTGCAGGATCAGCTGCTGAGGCATCCGTCGGTGATCGACGTGAAGTCGAGCTTCTCGCTCGAGAAGATCAAGGAAACGACTGCGTTGCCGATTTTATGAAGGCGCACTGTGAGTGTTGCCAGCATCCAATGCCAGCGGCGTGAGGGACGCGACGTTCACGCAGGTAGAAAAAAGGGCGACCTTGCGGCCGCCCCTCTCTCATTTCCCCGTAGCGATTATTAGGCAGCGGCAGCCGCCGGCATGAACGACTCGAATAGTCGCGATGCCTGGCGCGCCTGGCGCTTGAGTGCGTAGTCGAACACGGCGGCCTGTTCCTGCAGCATCTCGGTGAGGATGCTCGACTGGTCCGCCGGCGGCAGCGTCAGATAGGCGTCGGCTTCGCCGTACGCGTATTCGATCTTCATGCCAGCCTTTTTCGCGATGTGCATCATCGTCGAATTGCGCGACAGGCAGTGAATGTACAGCATTGTGACGCGCGTGTTGCGACTGCGGATGGCGGCGCGCTCGAACAGCTTCGTGCCGATCCCTTGGCCGCGTGCGCTTTCGAGCACCGACACGCCGAATTCGGCGGTGCGCTTGTCGCCTTCGGCCGGCAGGTAGGCCAGGTGGCCGACGCCGGTGAGTTCGAGCTTGCTGTTGAAGACGCCGAACACGGTGTCGCGGGTGAAGTCGATGGTGCGCACGTAGTTTTCGATCACGCGGTTCGGCACGACCTGGCCGAAACGCAGCAGGCGGTCGTCTTCTCCGAGCTCGAGGAAGTGGGCGAGCAGGCGGTCACGGTCGACCGCTGTGAGTTCGCGGACCAGAACGGGCGCACGTCCGTCAGACAACGACAGACGATCGTGCGCGACGATCGGCTCGGCGGTGCGGGGTGTCAGCATATTCATGGTCGGGTTCTCCTTTTGATCAAGCGGCGTGGTGCACCGCAAAATCGATTCTAACGGAAACCCGACACGATCACTAGGGAAAACCCGTATCAAAACTTGAAGTGAATACCTGGAATGCTCGTGTTCTATTTTTAAGTAATTGATTTATATGAAAAATTCAAAATTGAACGAGCGTTCGTGACAAGATGCCACATGCATGAGGCTTGCGTATTCGGTGGCTTTGGGTGTTGTTGCTTTGCGTCATGCGGAAGTGCTTCCCGCAGCCTGGGTTCGCTGTCGAACCTGCTGATCTGCTGGCTCGAACCGCCACCTCACTTCGGCCGAGCCGAGCCAAAACCGTGCTCGAGCACGTCCACCACCTGCTCGGCGAACTCGCTGTAGCCCATCCGTCCGTCCGGCTTGAGCCACGTGAATGTCCAGTTGATCATGCCGAACACCATCATCGTCAGCGCGGTCTGGTTGTCGCGGGTCGCGCGCTCGGGGTAAGCGCGCGCGAGCTGGCGCGCGAAGGCCGCGACCACGTCGCGCTGGCGGTTCAGAATGATTTCGCGCTGGTTGTCGACCAGATACTTCACGTCGTTCAGCAGTGCGACGTGCCGGCTGTGCGACGTCTCGTACTCGGACAGGAATGCGCGGATCAGCTCGGCGAAGGTTTCCCGCTCGCTCAGTCCGCGCCGCTGGCTCGAGCCTTCCACCTCGGCGATGATCAGCATCAGCCGCTTCGTGTAGCGATCCAGCAGGTCGAACAGGATCGCTTCCTTGCTCGCGTAGTAGTGATAGAGGCGCGCCTTCGACGTGCCGCTCGCCGCGGCCAGATCGGCCATCGAGGTGCTCGGATAGCTGGTCTGCGCAAATTTCGCGGCGGCCAGTTCGAGAATCTGCTCGCGTTGGGATTCGTGGTCGGGTGCTCGGGTGCGGGCCATAGAGTGGTCGGTTTATCGATGTGAGCAGGGGATGAGCGCCGCGCACAACTCGAGCGAGCGCCATGCGTTCGCGTCGCCGCGCAAGCGGATACGCCGCCTTGCCGCCAGTTCGCGCATACGCCACAGCACGATGCTGTCGCTGACGAGGAACCAGAGTTCAGCGACCATCACTTCGGCGGCGACCCGCGCGGTGGGCTGCCAGTCTTCGGTGACGCGCTCGAGGATCAGCGCGTCCAGCTCGGCGAAACTGCTGCTCGTGAACGTGTTGTCGCGCCAGCGCCGCGTTTCGCCGTTCGCGTGCTTGACTTCCTGCCATTCGAGCGCGAGCCGGCTGATGCGCAGCACGGAAATCGGCGCTGCGTCCGGCAGACGCGCCTGCAGCACGTCCGGCGCGAACATGCCGACCGACGTCGCGCGGTCCTTGCGGGTGTGCGCCCACGCAAGCGGATCGGTGAGATCGGCAATCGACAGACGCACCTCGTTCAAACGCTGCGGACTATTGCGCAGGTAATAGCAGACGCGCCGCAGCATCAACTGGTCGGAGGCGCTTTCGCCATGCCAGACCACGAGATTCGCGGTTCCGTTCGCGATGCTGTTCAGCGCCGCCGCCTGATCGCGGAATTCCCGCAGGAAATCGCGCCGCGTGTCCGCGCTGACGCGCTCCCAGAAGTCGGCGCGCACGGTCGGACCGTCGTCGACGCCGCGCAACGGGCCGACGGCCAGATCGTCCCGCAGCGCTTGTACGCGGTCGTCGCGGCCTGCCTGAGCAAGCGCGGTGCGCAGTGATTCGGCGGCGACGTCGCCGTTGGTGAAGTGAATCGTGCTCATTGGCAATGGCTTGCTGTGACGCTCGCGGCTGTGACAAAAAGGGGCCGCTCATCGACCGGAACCGATGTCCCCGTCGATGAGCGGCCCCTAGTGTAAGCGGATCGCGAAACGGCTGAAAGCGCTATGGCTGTCGGGCAGACACTGCGCTGCGTGAAAGCCGCCATGTCGTCGAATCCGGGGCAAGCCACGATCAAGCCGGGCTTACCCGGAATCAGCGCTCGTCGTAGCTCACCACCACGCGCTCGCTCAGCGGATGGCACTGGCAGGTCAGCACGAAACCGTCGCGGATCTCGTGCTCTTCGAGCGTGTAGTTCTTCTCCATCTTCACTTCACCTTCGAGCACCTTCGCGCGACAGGTGCAGCAAACGCCGCCCTTGCAGGCATAAGGCAGCGCGAGGCCGGCGCGCAGGCCGACGTCGAGCACGCTCACGCCCTGATACGGCAGGCGCAGCTTGCGCCGTTTGCCGTCGAGCACGATTTCGAGGTCGGCGGCCGGCGTGTCTTCGGTGATCTCGACGGGCGGCACGCCTGCCTGCGGCAGCGGTGTCCCGAAGCGCTCCACGTGCACCTTCCCCTGCGGGACGCCAGCCGCTTTCAACGCGGCTTCGGCGGCGTCCATCATCGGCGCGGGACCGCAGATGAACGCTTCGTCGATCGCGTCGGCCGGCAGCAAATGCTCGATAAAGGCCGCGCACTTTTCCTGATCGAGCACGCCGTTGAACAGCTCGACGTCCTGCAGATCGTCGGACAGCACGTGATACAGCACGAAGCGGTTCATGAAGCGGTTCTTCAGATCTTCGAGTTCTTCCGCGAACATGACCTGATCGACGCTGCGATTGCCGTACACGAGCGTGAACGTGCTGCGCGGCTCGATTTCGAGCGTCGTCTTGATGATCGCGAGCACCGGCGTGATGCCAGAGCCGCCCGAGAACGCGAGGTACTGCTTGCCTTGCTGGGCGTTCAGATGAGTGAAGAAGCGGCCGTCCGGCGTCATCACCTCGATCGTGTGGCCGGGCTGCAGCGTGTCGAACGCGAAGTTCGAGAAGCGCCCGCCGCGTACGCGCTTGATGCCGATGCGCAATTCGCCGTCGCGGTCGTAATCGGTGACGCCGACGCAGATCGAATACGAGCGGCGCGTTTCCTCGCCGTCGATATGCGTCTTCAGCGTGACGAACTGGCCCTGCGTGAAGCGATACTGGTCGCGCAGTTCGACCGGGACTTCGAAGGCGACCGAGACCGCGTCGGCGGTTTCGGGGCGCACTTCGCGGATACGCAGCGGGTGAAATTGCGGGGTGGCCATGTCAGTAGGGTTTGAAGTAGTCGAAGGGTTCGCGGCAGTCGAGACAGCGGTACAGGGCCTTGCAGGCGGTCGAGCCGAATTGCGCGAGCCGCTCGGTATGCGCCGAGCCGCAACGCGGGCAGGACGGCGCCGGCAGCGCGCGCGGCACGAAGCGCAGCACTTTTTCCTGTGATGCCAAGGCGGAACCGGCGGACGAGCCGCATTGGCCCGTGGGCGGCGCGATGCCATAGGCGCGCAGCTTCTCGCGCGCGTCGGTGGTGATCCAGTCGGTGGTCCAGGCCGGCGCGAGCACCGTGGCGACGCGGTACGGCGCGAGTTGCGCCGCGTCGAGCGCATGGGCGATGTCTTGGGCGATCTGTGACATCGCCGGGCAGCCGGAGTAGGTCGGCGTGATCACGACTTCGAGCGCGCCGTCGGCGGCGCGCCGCACGTCGCGCAGAATGCCGAGCTCGCGAATCGATACCACCGGAATCTCCGGGTCCGGCACCGCTTCGAGTACGGTCCATGCACGGGCGAGTGCGGGATCCGCGGTGGCGGCTGCGCGCGGGGCGGTCGAGGTCGTCATCGCGCGATTACCAGGTGGCGCCGGGATGCTGGCGTGCGAGGCTCTGCATTTCGGCGAGCACGAAACCCATGTGCTCGGAATGCTCGCCGTGCTTGCCGGTGCTTACGTGCTTGAGCGGGGCGGGCAGCGTCAACGTGGCTTCGTCGAGCGTGGCGCGCACCTCGTCGAGCCATGCAGCTTCCAGCTCGGACGTGCGCGGGCCGATGCCGGCCGCGGCAATCGCGTCTTCCACTGCGTCGGCGCTGAAGAACTCGCTCGTGTACGGCATCAGGTAGTCCAGCGCGGCTTGCGCGCGGCGGTGCGATTCCTCGGTGCCGTCGCCGAAACGGATCAGCCATTCGCCGGCGTGATGCACGTGGTAACTGGTTTCCTTGATCGACTTCGCGGCGATCGCCGCGAGCTGCTCGTCAGAGGAAGCGGCCAGCGCGTTCCATAGATGCACCATCAGCGCCGAGTACAGAAAATTGCGCACGATCGTGACTGCGTAGTCTTTCTCGGCTTGCGCGGTGCCGGCGAGCGGGCCGTAATGCGGCAACTCGGCGAGCGTGTAGTTGGCGAATTCGCGCTCGGCGCGGAAGTACGCGTAGTCGTCCTCGGTGCGCTGGCGGCCGGTGAGCTGCTGTTCGAGCGCGGCGGCGTGCGTGTACAGCAGACGCGCCTGGCCGATCAGATCGAGGCTCATGTTCGACAGTGCGATGTCCTCTTCGAGGATCGGGCCGTGGCCGCTCCACTCGGCATTGCGCTGACCGAGGATCAGCGCGGTATCCGCGAGGCGCAGCACGTAGGCGAGATGTTCGGGCGTGGTCGTCATGGCGCGGGCGCTCACATGTGGTTGACTTCGTCGGGCAGCGTGTAGAACGTCGGGTGACGGTAGATCTTGTCTCCCGCCGGTTCGAACAGTTCGGCCTTGTCTTCCGGCGCGGAGGCCGTGATCGCCGACGACGGCACCACCCAGATGCTGACGCCTTCCTGGCGGCGCGTGTAGACGTCGCGCGCCATGCGCAGCGCCATCGGCGCGTCGGCGGCGTGCAGACTGCCGCAATGCTTGTGATCGAGGCCCTGCTTGCTGCGCACGAACACTTCCCAAATCGGCCATTCCTTGTTCATTGCTGATCTCCTGATTCCTGACTTTCGCTAATCGCTCGCCGCGCGTTTTCAGGCGGCGTGTTGTTGGGCGCGCTGGCGCGTCTTTTCGGCATGGGCGAGCGCGGCTTCGCGCACCCAGGCGCCGTCTTCGTGGGCTTTGACGCGGGTCGCGAGGCGCTCGCGGTTGCACGGACCGTCGCCGTTCACGACGCGCCAGAACTCTTCCCAGTCGATGTCGCCATAGTCGTAATGGCCACGAGCCTCGTTCCATTTCAGATCGGGGTCGGGCAACGTGACGCCGAGCACCTTGGCCTGCTCGACGGTGGCGTCGACGAATTTCTGGCGCAGATCATCGTTGGAAATGCGCTTGATACCCCACTTCGACGACTGATTGCTGTGGATCGAATCCTTGTCGCTCGGGCCGAACATCATCAGCACCGGCCACCACCAGCGATTCACGGCCTGCTGGACCAGCTCGCGCTGCGCGTCGGTGCCGGCCATCATCGCGAGCAGCGCGTCGAACCCCTGGCGCTGATGGAACGACTCTTCCTTGCAGATGCGGATCATCGCGCGGGCGTAAGGGCCGTAGGTGCAACGGCACAGCGGGATCTGGTTCATGATCGCCGCGCCGTCGACCAGCCAGCCGATCACGCCGACGTCGGCCCAGGTGGGCGTCGGGTAATTGAAGATGCTCGAATACTTTGCCTTGCCCGAATGCAGCGCGGCGATCAGTTGATCGCGCGACACGCCGAGCGTTTCGGCCGCGCTATACAGATAGAGCCCATGGCCGGCTTCGTCCTGCACCTTGGCGAGCAGAATCGCCTTGCGCTTGAGGCTCGGCGCGCGCGTGATCCAGTTGCCCTCGGGCAGCATGCCGACGATTTCGGAATGCGCGTGCTGCGAGATCTGCCGTACCAGCGTTTTGCGGTACGCCTCGGGCATCCAGTCCTGCGGCTCGATCTTGCCGTCGGCGGCCATGACCGCGTCGAACCGCGCCTGCTCGGGCGAATTCGCGTCCGCATCGAGCGGGGCGACATTGCCGGGAATATCCAGGGATTGCGTGTACATGGGGACGCTCTCTGCAAAGTGGTCTGTGTCGGCGTAGTATAAACCAACCGACCGGTCGGTTAATAAATTTTTTGAAGATAGACACTCGGGCTGATAGGTGGTGCGTCAGACCGTGCTGCGCATGCGTTACAGGTTCGCTGGAGCGCCGTTGTGCCGGCGGTTCATGACCGGCCGCCGCCCCGCTGTGACGCTTACACCGGTAAAATTGCCAATTGGTCGCGATTTGCGGCCCATTTGCCTCTCCGGTACTCATGTTACGTCTAAGCGAAATCAAACTCCCGCTCGATCATCCCGAAAGCGACCTCGAGGCAGCCGTCCATGCGCGCCTCGCGAAACTCGGCGTGACTCAAGACGGGCTCGTCCGATACACCGTGTTTCGCCGCGCGCACGACGCGCGCAAACGCGCCGACATCAGGCTCACCTACATCGTCGATGTCGAAGTCAAGGATGAAGCGGCCGCGCTCAAGCGGCTCGCCAACGTGCCGCACTGCGCCGTGACGCCCGACATGACCTACCGGTTCGTCGCCAGGGCGCCGGCGCAACTAACCACGCCGCGTCCGGTCGTGATCGGCATGGGGCCGTGCGGCCTGTTCGCGGGGCTGATCCTCGCGCAGATGGGGTTCCGGCCGATCATCCTCGAGCGCGGCAAGGCCGTGCGCGAACGCACGAAGGACACGTTCGGACTGTGGCGCAAGTCGGTGCTCAATCCCGAATCGAACGTGCAGTTCGGCGAAGGTGGCGCGGGCACGTTCTCGGACGGCAAGCTGTACAGCCAGATCAGGGACCCGAAGCACTACGGCCGCAAGGTGCTCGACGAATTCGTCCGGGCCGGCGCGCCGGAGGACATCCTCTACCTGAGCCGGCCCCATATCGGCACGTTCCGTCTCGTCAGCATGGTCGAAAAGATGCGCGCGACCATTCATGAGCTGGGCGGCGAGGTGCGCTTCGAGACCCGCGTCGACGACATCGACATCGACGACGGCAAGGTGCGCGGGCTGAAACTCTCGACCGGCGAGACGCTGCGCTGCGACCACGTCGTGCTGGCGGTTGGTCACAGCGCGCGCGACACCTTCCAGATGCTGCACGATCGCGGCGTCTATATCGAGGCGAAGCCGTTTTCGCTCGGTTTTCGGATCGAGCATCCGCAGGGCGTGATCGATCGCAGCCGTTTTGGCAAATTTGCCGGTCACAAACAGCTGGGCGCAGCCGACTATAAGGTGGTGCACCACTGCAGCAACGGGCGCGCGGTCTACAGCTTCTGCATGTGCCCGGGCGGCACCGTGGTCGCCGCGACCTCCGAGCCGGGCCGCGTCGTGACGAACGGCATGAGCCAGTACTCACGCGCCGAGCGCAATGCCAACGCGGGCATCGTGGTCGGCATTACGCCTGACGATTACCCGGGCGGACCGCTCGCCGGTATCGCCTTCCAGCGCAAGTGGGAAGAGCGGGCGTTCGAGCTGGGCGGCGGCAACTACATGGCGCCGGGCCAGCTGGTCGGCGACTTTATCGCGGGGCGGCCGTCCACGTCGCTCGGCTCGGTGGTGCCGTCGTACAAACCGGGCGTGCATCCAACCGACCTCAGCACCGCGCTGCCCGACTATGTGATCGAGGCGATCCGCGAAGCGTTGCCGCAAATGGAGAAGAAAATCGCCGGTTTCGCGATGCATGACGCGGTGCTGACGGGAGTTGAAACGAGAACGTCGTCGCCGGTTCGGGTGCGCCGCCGGGACGATTATCAAAGCATGAACGTCGAAGGGCTTTATCCGGCGGGCGAAGGCGCGGGGTACGCCGGCGGCATTTATTCGGCGGCCATCGACGGAATCGAGGTCGCCGAGGCGCTTGCGCTGAAGCTCGTCGGAGAGTCGGCGGCTTGAGCTGGAGCAGGTGCGATTCGCAACGCGGGCAATGCCTGCAGTACGCATAGTGCGGGCGTTGATGCCCGCGATTGCCGTGGCGATCGGGCACAATGCGCGTTTCGCCCTGAACCGATCATCCGAATGACCATTCGTACCCTGGCTGCCGCATGCGGCGCGGCGTTGCTTGCCCAATTTGCCGTTTCCCCGACCGCTGTTTTTGCCGCCGAAGCCCCCGGGCACTGGGTCGCCGCGTGGGCGACCGCGCTGCAACCCATTCCGCAGCGGGCCGAATTGCCGCCGCTTTACCGCGCGCCGGAAGTCGCTGGGCGTACGGTTCGCCAGATCGTCTATCCGACGCTGTCGGGAAAAACCGTCCGAATTCACCTGAGCAACGTGTACGGCAAGACGCCGCTCGTCATCGAGGAACTGCGCATCGCGCGCTCGGCGGGCGGCGCGGCGGCGGCCAGCGACGGGAGCCGTGTCACCTTCGGCGGCAGGGGCGCGGTCAGCATTGCGCCGGGTGGGGAATTGGATAGCGATCCGATCGCGTTCGATATCGCCGAAGGCGCGCCGTATGTAATCAGCGCGTTCATGGGACCGGAGCAGCGGGTTGTCGCGTGGCACCGCGTGTCGAATCAGGTGAATTATGTGTCGTCGCCTGGTAATCACACGGCCGACGCTGCTGCGGCGGCGTTTCGTAGCCGGTTTACGCAATACGTGTGGGTGACGGGGTTGTCGGTGGAGGCGGCGGCACCGTCCGCTGCCGTCGCCGCGATCGGTGACTCGATTACTGACGGCATGCGCTCGAGCTTGAACCAGAACCGCCGCTGGCCGGATGCGCTAGCCCGCCGGCTGGCCGGTAGCGGTGCGCAGTCGACCGCTATCGTGAATCTTGGCATTAGCGGCAATCGGCTGCTGAGCGACTCGCCTTGCTATGGCGACGCGCTCGTGAGCCGTTTCGATCGTGACGTTTTGCGCCGGCCGGGCGTCAAGGCGGTGATCCTGCTGATCGGTATCAACGACATCAACTTCGCGGCGATGCCGGCGCGCAGCGGGCTCGACTGCGATTTCCCGCACACCTCGGTGACGGCCGCCGATCTGATCGCCGGGTATCAACGGGTGATCGCCGCGGCGCGACGCGACGGCGTCAAGGTGTTCGGCGCGACGCTGACGCCGGCTTCGTTGTCGCCGGAGCGGGAAAATATCCGGCTCGCTGTGAACCAGTGGATCCGGACCAGTCATGCCTTCGACGGCGTCGTGGATTTCGATGCCGCATTGCGTGATCGGGTGCAACCGGAACGTCTGCAACGCGCTTTCGATAGCGGCGATCACATTCATCCGAGCGATGCGGGCTATGCAGCAATGGCTGGCGCCGTTCCGATGGAGGCGGTGGTGAGCGCGGTCCGGAAGTGAGTCGCTGAAGGGATTTTCGTTAGTCGCCAGGAAGCTGGCGGTCGTCGTACCAATATTTTTAAGCGAAAGCGAAAGTGGTATTGACGGCGCCACGAAGAGACTGCATAATTCCGCTTCTCTGCTGCAGACGCAGCGACGCAAACGAAGCGGTACCGGATAGTGGGTGCCGCAGGTGTTGTGAACGATCTTTAAAAACCTACAGCCGATAAGTGTGGGCACTTGATGCGGGATGCGGGCCGGTTCTTTCGGGAGCTGGCTGAAGCGAAAGTATCAAGAGTCTCACACCAAGTATTAGAGGAAGGTTTTCGCCTGTCGCGAGACAGGCAGAAATCCATCGTCAGTACGTTGAGTGAGCGACCGGTCCAGAAGCAGGAAACTGCGGGACCGAACACAGTAACAGGTTTGAACTGAAGAGTTTGATCCTGGCTCAGATTGAACGCTGGCGGCATGCCTTACACATGCAAGTCGAACGGCAGCAC
>NZ_FXAT01000006.1 GCF_900177725.1 Paraburkholderia susongensis
GGCGGACGAAGCTGCCGTTCGCAAGCGCAGTCGCAGGCCGGCAGGGGGGCGTGTTTCCCAAAGCCGCTAGTGCTCTGCTTTTCAGACTATCGGCGTATAGAGTTAATCTTGGATAGACTCAGTTCGTGTCATAGAAACCTTGGATTCCGAGGCTCCTTCATTCCAAATGTTTTCGGAAGTCTGGCAGCACCTTCATTTTCTTGCGCCCACGCGCGTCGCAAAGAATATCTGCAACGCTGAATCGAATCTCTCGGCATTGAGCGGCGAGACAAGCCTATGCGGAAGACGCTTTGATGCTGTCCCGATCGCACACTACTGATTGCGGATTCGGACGGTATGTACGGGCATCACTTGACCCGGGTACCACAAGGAACGTCGCCCAAAATTGCGACACCGCCAAGGCAAGAGTGTAGCCAAAGAGACGAACCAACGGCTCTCCTCCCTTGGCGCGCTGCCCATGGGTGTGCAGCGCCTCCGCCGTTTCAGTCGCAATCAGAGACGGCGGAGACGGAATGGCGTCTTTTGCCTGCGGGGAACTGACCAATATCAACGGTAACGCCGTCGCGCCCCTGTCTGATTTCGCGGAAGTGCAGATCGGGCACCTTCACCGCGCCAACCATTCGGGCTTGCTCGAACCCCGAGGCACGTGCACCGTCCTGAAGGCCCCGGGAGTCTTCGACAAGACCACCTGGTCGGTCATGCCCTGATATGTGCCCAGCGGCGTCTCTGCCGTGAACAGATCGGGGGCGACGTAGGCGTGCTCGTCGGAAGATCCGGCGGTTGCCTGGGCATAGTCCCTGTCGAAGATGCCGAGCGAAAACAGCCACAGTACGGTTCGGGTCAGAGAAACGGTGACTCGATAGCTGCCACCCTCGATCGCGCGCCGGCGCGAATTTCCTGTTGGTCGTGGCTAGAGCCTCTGTAAAAGAGCCGTGGGCTTGTTCATTTTCGTGCCCGTCGTGGCGAAAAGAACTGCCTCTGATACCGCAACCAGGAGAGGTTTATAGAGCCAGTTTTTTGATGGTAGTTGGCGGGGCGAAGGGCGGCTATTACATAAAGCTGGAATACGCCCGGTGTCTCGTACTCATTAGAGGGATATTGTTGCGTGATGACCGTTTGACCTTTGAAACTGGCCATCGCTGGCACGAAGTGTCGTAGGTAAGCGAAGCCGGCAGGCGCTAAGAGGACTGCAAAAAAGCATCGCTGATGACGGCTTGCTTCTAGTAGCCCGACAAGGCAACCGTTTCAGGTGGCGGATTTCGCCGTCTCCACGATGAGTTGGGTCGACTGACTGCATCTTCGTGTATCAGGAGCTCTCCGCGCGGCGCGCGCAGACCTCAACGCCCCAAGATGCCGTAGACCCGGGCAATTATCTGGAGGTGGGCTTGTATCCGTCGTTCAGCGTTCCGATGAAAGCGATGATGTCCTGGATATCCCGATCGGTCATCGCGGGCTTGTCACCGGGTTGGCGGTCGAACGGCGCGTCCGCGACGTCAACATTCGCCTGGTACTTCGCGGGTATGTCGTTGTACTTCTGCACCTTGCCCGACGCATCCTTTGGATAGATCCTGTCCGGATTCGTGTTACGCAGGTTGTAGAAGTCCATCACCTGCTTCAGGTCGTGGTAGACGCCATTGTGAAAGAACACATGGCGCGTCGCTGCATTGCGAAGCGTCGGCGTGAGGAACATCGCGCAATACTGCGTCTGCTGCGAGAGGTCAGTGCGGAAGGGACCGCAGACACCAAGATCGTAGAATCCGGGATCCTTGTTGACCGGCAGCGCCGGATTGCGCGGCACGCCGAGCGCCTCGTACTGTGTATCCGTGAAGACTGGCGGGAGACCATCCCTGGTTGGCTGACTCAGGTGGCAACCCGCGCAGTTGGCCTTGGCCGGGTCATTGAAAAGGCGCAGCCCGCGAAGTTCCGCACGACTGAGGCGCACTTTCCCTTCCAGCCAGTAGTCGTATTTGCTTGTGAACTCGTGGAACGACTTGTCTTCGAACTCATAGCGGCCGATGGCAAACATTGCCTCGGAGACAGCGAGTTCGTGATTGTCAAAAAGGTTCGAGCCGAACAGCTGCTTCAATGTCTGCGCATATCTGGACTTTTCGAGCTTGGCCGCGACCTCGTCGATGCTGCTGTTGGCCATCTCCACAGGATTGAGCATCGGTCCCAGTGCTTGCCGTTGCAGCGAATCGGCGCGGCCGTCCCAGAACAGACCGCCCTGTGGCACCATCGCCGGCGCGGCTGGGGTGGCACCGGCGGTCTTGTTCGCACGCTGTGTGCCCTGAGCGGCGGCCGCGGCATCATTCAGATTCACTGCGGTATCGACGTCCCCCTGATCGGGGCCAATGCTGAAGGGTGCCTGGCGATACAGGTAGGTCAACGAGGGCGGTGGCCGGTAACCTATCTGGTCCATATGGGCGCCTCCGATTTGAACGGAGAGGTCGTTAGGCGGTCCGTACGCGTGCTCCGCGCTGTGACATGTGGCACATGACTGCTTCCCGGAGGCAGAAAAGGAAGGGTCATTGAAGAGTTGTCTGCCGAGCGTTGCGACGGCGCTAAGTGGCGCCTCGGGCGGTCGAACCAGATGCACCGGATGAGGGTTGGCGCCCGTCAGGTCTTCCACCATCTGTCCGACGCTGTCCGGCATACGCTCCGGATAACTAACGGCATAGGCCGCCACCGCGGCGAGGCCGAGCAGGACAGCGGCACTAGCCGGCAGAAGCCAGCGGCGCTCAGCCCGCCGTGTGGCGCCAGGGCCTGGCTGGCCGCCTGCAGAAGGTTCAGATTGCGCGGGAATGCTCATGGTGAAAACTCTGGACGTCAAATGAGAAATCGAGCCAGGCTGGCTCGACAGGGGTATGACAGAGCTGTCAGGGCCAGTTACGGACCCACGCTTGCGGAGCTGGCGCTAGATAGTGTTTCGCTGGGCGTTGTGCTGATCATTGCCAGTTCAAAGCTGCTCCTGCCTGTCCAAGTCACAAACGAGGCGCGACGGGAGCCAGACATAGGTGTACGCGCTGAACGTCGGAAGCGCACGACCGGGTTGCCGCCCAGCTGGAACGCTGGCGATGTGGAATAAAGGTTCCTGGTGGAACGGGCGACCCAATGAAGAGGCACCCCCACGCTGCCAGTTCAGCCGCGCAGGGGCGCACTCCCGAAACGCCTCGATGGTCAGCCGAGCTGTGCCATCAGGCGTGCGGCGCCTTGTCGAGCGCCAGACCCGTTACCGGGTCGATGAAGAGCTTACGGTCATCATGGCCTCTGCCGCGACGGTCGAAATCGAACATGCCCATTATGCTGCCCGCTGTCGCATCGAACGAACCGCCGCCAATTCGCTTCCCATCAAGCCAGTTGTCTTCGATGAAGCGCACCACCGACGCCTGGTCGATCTGCGTATGGTCGACGTAGTTCTCCTTCGCCCACGGCGAGATCACAACAAACGGGATCCGCGTGCCCGGACCGCAGCGGCCGTTTACCGGTTTGCCGTTCAAGCCATTGGGGGCCGAACCCGTGCCGCAGGTTCCGGGGCCATTCAGCTGGTCGGCAACCGTGTCGAACGATGCACTGGTCGGCAATGCGTAGGCGTGGTCGTACCAGCCATCGGAATCATCCCACGTCACGACAACGGCGGTGTCGTCCCACTCCTTCTGATCCTGCAGGAAGTTGACGACCTTCGTGACGAAAGCCTGCTCGTCGAGCGGATCCGAATAACCCGCGTGACCATCCTCGAAGGCCGGGGCCTTGAGGAAGCTGACGGCCGGGAAATTGCCTGCCTTCACGGCATGGAAGAAGTCGTCGGTGTCATACTGGTGATTGGCCGGGTCCGGGTTCCCGTCCTTCCCCACGCTGTGTCCAATCGCCGCGATCGAGCCCGGGCGCAAATGCTGCGGATTTGACGTCGACGCGTAGTACTGGAACCAGTTGTGGTGCGGGATATAGTCGGCCGTGGCCGCGCCGACGACCGTCGAGGTCGTGCTGCGCTTGCAGCCGGTCGTGCCGTTGCTGTTCGTCGTCGCGAGGTTAAAGCCGCCCATGAAGCCGCCCCACGAGATGTTGCGCGCGTTCAGCAGGTCGCCGATGTTCTTGCCGGTCATCATTGCCGTATCGGTCGTGCTCGAGCAGAGGTCATTGCCCGGGTCGACGTCATTGATCATCGTGAAGCCGCCCTGGCCGTCGTTCACATAGTACGAACCAGCGGTCGACGGCTGCTTCGTCGTCAGTACAGTCTTCATTCCGTTGGTTTGCCCCGAGACCACTTCGAGGGCACCCGGCGTCGATGGTCCGTACGTCGGCGTATAGGCGTTGTCGCTCATCGCGAAGCGCTGCGCGTAGTTCCACAGCGCGGTGACCGTGTTGCCGTCGAAATAGCCCATCACCTGGCCCGTCGTGCCAAAAGCACCGGCCCCGCCGCTCGTGCCCTGACCCGTGTACTTCGGGAAGAGGTCGGCCTTGCCGTTGTCGTACGCTTGCTGCTCAGCTGTATAGGCGTGGTTCTGGTCGGAGGTGGCCGCCTGCGTACGGTCCAGCCGGAACGGATTGGACGCGCCTGCACCATTGGCCGGATTCGTGAAGTTCGGGTTGCTGGTGAACAGCGGACCCGAAAGACCGTTCACTTCGGGCGTGCCGGGCTGTGCCTTGAATGCGGGCTCGCCAGACGGGTTGGTCGCATGCGGATAGGTCGCGAAGTAATGGTCGAACGAGACGTTCTCACCAAAGATCACGACCAGATGCTTGATCGGAGTGGCCGTGTGAACATCGTTCGGCCGGTTCTTGTCATGGTCGTCAGCCGCACTCCATGCTACTGTCGATGCGAATACTGCGACGCTGAGCGAACCAAGTGCTATGTGACGCCATTGCATATTCGGCTCCTGGTTGGATTTGTGTTGCCGGGATGACCGCGGAGCCGGGGGCGCAGGGATTGCCTGATCCGCATGCAGTACTGACGCCCATGCGGTGCGCAGGCTTCGCAGCACGGGTATTAGAGCATCGGGGTGTGAATGCTCGGCGTCAGACTCCTTACGAAGTATTTTCGCGAGAAAAATCTGCAGCCGGACGCGAGGCAATCTACTGAGGAATAAAGTGCAGGAAGAGGCCGTGTCCGTGTAGCGGTTGAAGGCCTGCGCAAACTGAACCGCATGGTCGGTCCGCATGCGGCGGGCCGCCCCGGGTTTATTCCACGACGCACGCAATCGATGAACGTAGACCGTATCGGGAGGCACCTCATGCACGAAGAGAAAATACGTGAAGCCCTGAATGCGCACTGGCAAGCGTCGGCGGCCGGCGATCTCGATGCAGAACACGATATTTACGATGACGATGCCATTTGTGACTATCCCCAGTCAGGTGAACGAATCCTCGGGCGAATGAATTTGCAGGCACTGCGGAGTCATCATCCAGGCAAGCCAGCAGGTTTCGATGTCAGGCGAATCCAAGGAGAAGGTAATCTATGGATCACGGAGTACTCCATCACCTATAACGGGCGACCGGCTTTCACGGTAAGCATTATGGAGTTCCGCAACGGCAAGGTCGTTCACGAGACCCAGTATTTTTCGGATCCCTTTGAAGCGCCGGATTGGCGGAGTCAATGGGTTCAGCAGATCGCGTGACAACGCATTGCGGCGAGATAAGCCCAATCGCTGAATGGTCACGTCGCTGGAATCTGGCTTCCTCGAATTCCCAGTTCAGCGAATCCTTGCGGATGTTGCGTGACGTGCCGGCCGCGTCCGCGCTGCGTACCCAGTGCGCCCAGCCGTTCCAGCAGCGTGTGGGCCTGTTGCTCCAGAGTGGGCGACAGGCGTTCGGCCAGCAGAGCTTCGATCCGTGTGCGCCAGTAGTCAGGCGACATTACCGGCGTCACCTGCCTGTTATGGTTGTCCTGAAGTACGTGATCGAGGAATGCAATCATCGCGCGGATATGCTCCAGTTCCTGTGCGGAGTGATCGTAAGTGCTCATCGTCCGGTAGCCTGATTCGGATTGTCGTGGTGCGCCTGTCCTATTTGTGCTCGTCGTACCGACCGTCGGCACGGGGACCTGTGCCAACCGCGGGCGTGATCCAGCTGCCGCAGCAATCGTGCACGCCGGTGTTCACGCCGGTAGTGACCGGCCACGAAAATGGCTGCAATCAGCAGCACCGCCGAACCCATCACCATGGTGATCCAGATTTCGTCCATCATCGCCTCCTTCGAGCAGAAAAAGACCAGCCTTCCATGCCGGATACCGGCTGCGTCGCCGGGGCCTCGTCCGACCTGATATGCACCATCAGGTTGCCTGAATGGAAAGGATTCCTGCATAAATGGCCACCATCCATCCGGTGGGGATATCAGGTGCCGTGGGTAGCGCTTTGTGGCCCGGTCCTGCTGTTCGATCGCGCGCTTCGTGGCGTTCTCGGCCAGCGCCCTGCCTGCCTGAACTGCGCGTCCCACTACGCCGTTGGCAGGAGCACACATGCCTTGAGGCGATCCATATCGGGTTCCGAGAGGATCGGCGGGACCTCGACATGTGTTTTCACCGTCCCGGATGAAGAGATTCTGGCAAATGACATGTGTGTCTCCGACAGGAATACAAGTTACAGATGTCCGCGCAATTGCTGTCATTCCATACGTCCAGCCACGAATCATCGAAAAAGATGAGACGGTCCATCACGCCGGACTGGACAACTTCGCGTACGACCTCGTAGTTGACGAACGCGCCTGGACGCTCATCCGCGAAAACGACCTGTATCAGGGGGCTGAAACGCAGGGTGACTTCACTGAAACTCACCTCCTGTGACGGTTCGGGTATTCCCAGCCAGTACAGGAGCGCTGCCGCCGGAGCGGCCGGATCCCGAACCACGAAGCGTAATGTTCTCTCACTCCGGTATCTTGATATCGTCTGCATAACGAAATTCCTCTGTTATCGGGTGTGGCATCAGGACTGCCGCGCGCGATCGTCCAGACGACTGGCGCTGCCTGCGGTTTTTTTCAGCTGATGGTTGACCCAGATCCTTCCCCATCTGGTCGCATAACGCAGGGCCTGCCCGGCGTCGTAGAAGTAGTCCAGCGCGCGAAAATGACGTGATGGAAATCCTGGCCGCCCAATCACCAGGTCGGCCGCATACAGCTCGTTATTCGTCGGCCTGGCACAGGCATTCAGACGATAGCCTTCGTGATCGGCACAACAGATCAGCGGGTCAGTGCGCCCCGTCTGCAAAATGATGGCCTGCCCATCAGCAGACCGACCCGTGACAGGAATAACGGGTGTCGCACCAGGTTGCAGCGGCGCGTTTGAGCGATTCGTTTGCGTTCCCATGATTTTCCCGGTTGCTCGCATAGGCCCCCGTGGCGTTTCAGACACATGGCAAACAGCCGCACATCTGCAGCGCGAAGGGGATACGGTGGAATGCGTCATACGCCCACGCATGTGCATGCAGCACGTCCGGTCACGGGCGTCCTTAAGGAGCGACCGTGGATGGTCGTGGGCGGCTAGCTGAGGTTGGAAGCCCGGTCTTCGCTCTACTGTGTGGTGTTATGCGAAGAGCCGGGCAAAAAGAAGTGCTGACCTGTCCGCAGAGTCACTGCGGCTCCGGGTGCGTCTCACCATCGCTGTCTTCCTGCGCCAACGGATGCCTCTTCCGGTCTGGCCAGGAAGAGGGAAGGGCGCGAGGAAAGAGTTCGGGATGAAGGACACGGCTATGGTTTCAAAGGGATTGGGTGCCTAAAAAATCAGGAATGCCTACAGTCTCATTAAAGCCCGGTTGTTATAAAATTGCAAGTAATTTGAAAGGTTAGACGAATCTGCGAAGGACGGATTGTCACCTCCTGAACAGGAAGGATCTCATTAAGCGCGGGCTGAAATGGCGCTCAACAAAGGATTCGGATTTCGTACGCGTGCGACGTGAAGTCGCGCCAGTTATTGGCTCGGCCCGCAAGGGATAGTGAGACTCGTTGTTCCCTCGACAATAGCCTACCGGGGCGACGCGTCGAAGCAGGGCACCTTGAATCCAGTGAGGGAATGCGGGACGCAGACGGGATACAAAGGCCACGTGATCCGCAATGAGGCGACGGTCAAGCGCGGCGCTAGACAGTTGCATCAGGTCGGATATTCTGGTTCAGCCGGAACAGATTGGTCGGGTCATATTTATTCTTGAGTCCGGTCAAGCGAAGATAGTTTTCGCCGTAGGCTGCCCGGACACGGTCTTCGCCCTCGTCGCCGAGGTTGTTCACGTAGACGCCTCCGGTCGAGAAGGGCTTGATCGCATTCCACACTTCGCGTGCCCACTGGATCGCGGCATCGTCGTCAGATGGATCGTCCCAGATCGAAATAGGAAAGCAGTCATAGTTCGCATCGCGGTTGGCATAGGGCGTTGCGGATGCAGGAACCCGTGCGATGGCACCTCCGACATGCTGCAACACGAGGAGTGACGCAGCTGTCGGCGTGTGCGCATAGGCGCCGAGCAGGGTGTCGATTGCTGAGTCGGTGAGGTCTCGGAGAAACTGTGCCTTCCAGTAATACCGGCGTCCCCGGGGGAAGAGGCTGTCACCGCGTGACTGGAGCTGAAGGTAAGGAACCGTTGCCATCTCGCGCTCTACTGGTGTGCCATGTTCCAGGAGTGGTTGGACGGCGCGCTCACCCGCCTCGACCTCACCGCAGTGGCAAGCCGAGATGCTGAACAGGCGCTCGCCGGACGGCGCCGTCACGAGGGCCGCGTCTACGCTCAGTTCGTCCGGGGCGTTGGCGGAAAAGCCGTAATAGAATCGCATCGCGTCGCGTGCGCGGTCATAGGGGTGAAGCGCCGAGCACACCAGAACCGTCGGTCCCACCGGGTGAAGTCGATATTCGAATGCGGTGACAATGCCGAAGTTGCCGCCGCCGCCCCGCAATCCCCAGAACAGGTCGGCATTTTCGTCAGCGCTCGCCTTGAGAAAGCGGCCATCCGCCAGCACAATATCCGCGGCAAGGAGGTTGTCACAGGCCAGACCGTGTTTTCGCCCGAGCTTGCCGAAGCCGCCGCCCAAGGTCAGCCCGGCGATGCCGGTGTCGCTATTGACTCCCATTGTCGTAGCCAGTCCATGGGCCTGTGTGGCGGCGTCGAACTCGCCCAGGCTCAGACCGGACTCGGCGCGGGCCACGCGACGCACAGGGTCCACAGCAATGCGTTTCATACGCGACAGATCGATCACGATCGCGCCGTCGCAAACTGACAGGCCTGCTACGTTGTGACCGCCGCTACGGACTGCTACAAGATGGTTCGCGGATCGGGCGAACGTCACTGCCTCGATGACATCGTGTGCATCGGCACAAAAGACGATCATCGCTGGCCGCCTGTCGATTGCGCCGTTCCAGACCCTGCGCGCCTCGTCGTATCCAGGATCGACCGGGAGGATGACATCACCGCGCAGTTTGCGCCGAAGCAGCTCAACATCTGATATCAGCCGGGCGGGTTCACCACTGGGGCTATTGCCTGATTGATGCGCCGTCATCGACTTATCTCCACTTTTCCCGGTTTGGGAACAGTCAGTCCCATCCCCTTGGGAATATCGTGTCATACGCCGCTGTCGCATGGCAAAATCAAAGAACTCAGCTGCCAGATGAGGAAAGCTCATCTACGTCGATGAGAAAGCTGCCACCCTTGCGATCTCTCCAGGCCTTCGAGGCTGCTGCCCGGCTTGGCAGTTTCAAGGCTGCCGCCGTGGAACTCAATGTGACACCCACGGCCATCAGCCACCAGATCCGGTTGCTGGAGGAGATCTGCGGGCACGATCTGTTTCAGCGGCATCCGCGGCCTCTGGTGCTCACGAGCGCGGGGGCCAGGTTATATCCGGCGTTGCGCAATGGTTTCGATGCCCTTGTGGCTGCAATGGCCTCGGTCGGGCCATCAGGCGGTCAGGTTCCGCTGCGCGTGACAAGCCCCAACGCGTTTGCGAGCCGATGGCTGATTCCGCGCCTGCCAGAACGGCGGGATAGGTACCCCGACATCCCGCTGGAGATCATTGGCACCGATGCGATCGTCGACCTGCGATCGGGCGACGCTGACGTGGCGATCCGCTACGCTCGAACCATGCCGGCCGGATTTGTCGCACAGGAGATTTGCCGCGATGCGTTTTTCCCGGTCTGCAGCCCGGCGTTGCTTGCGAGGGATGGCCGCGCGATCGAGCGTGCGTCGGATCTGTTGCGATTTCCCTTGATCCATTTCGACTGGATGAACCGCGATCCGCAGGCCCCGACCTGGCAACAATGGCTGGCGACCGCGGGCATGATCGACCCTGGTCTGACGGTAACCGAAAAGACGTGGGCACTTAGCTTTCGGGAGGAACTGCACGCCATCGACGCCGTGGTCGCGGGGCAGGGGATTGCGATCTGCAGCGACGTCGTGGTGAGCCAGGAGTTGGAGTGTGGAGCGCTCGTCAAGGCGCATCCATTGTCGCTGCCAGGATACGGCTTTTACCTTGTCTCGATGAGCCATCATCCGCGACAGGCGGTCATCGAGGCCTTTGCGGTCTGGACAGCGCAGCAGTCAAACCGCCTGCTGCCGCATTTGCCGGGCAGCGAACGACATCGGCAGAGAAGTTGTTGAGTGGGGGCGAACACTCTCCCAGCGTATTCGCCTTCTGTTGGAGTCGTGAGTTGAATAGAGAGCTTTAACTGAAGTCTCGGTGGCCACATACCTACGTTGCATTGGCCTCGCGCTCGAAGGCTCGGCTTGGCATCCGGGATAGAAAATATGCGGCCTCGCAAGAATTCTGCACTACTCACGGTCGAACGATATATGTTTGCGCCCCTATCTGCGATACGTCGCCGAATAGACCCAAGCCACCCAGCATGGTCACTCTCTCGATCCTTGCGATAGTCGTTGGCGTCACACCGCCGCCGTCACCATCCCAAATCGTGACTGGATTCTCGCCACCGCCATTTTCATCCCAGATCGTTGTCGGGTTCCCGCCGTGACCTTCGTCCCATAGTGTTGTCGGGTTGCCGCCATGACCGTCAAAGTCAGGGAGTTGCGTTGGGTTTCCGCCACCGGTGCCGTCGGGATCGGGATACAGATCCCCGGTCTTCGCGCCCTCGGGCTTCGGCTTGTTTCCATTCTCGTCGGGCTCGGGCTCCGGTGCCGGCTCCGGAGTCGGTGCCGGAGTAGTCGGAGTTTGCGGGGCCGGCGCTGGTGCCCCCGGCATCTGGAGCGCGGCGTTCTCTTCCCTTTTGCTTCCCGATTCGAAGTCTGCGATACCTTTCCCAGCGATAACTCCACCGACAAACGCGAGTGCCCATCCCACGGGCGGTGCACTTGCAGAGAGTCCTACGCCAGCGAGCCCGATCGCGAGCCCAGCAGCAATCTCGATTTGACCTTTGGTCTTTTCGTTTGCCCCGGCCGTCTTTTCGGCATCGAGGGGTGTTGCTGCGCCACCAAGACCCAGCGCAGATCCAAATCCGTAAGGTCCGCCGTTGCCGCCTATGTTTGTAAGATCCAGCCCTCCTCCCGGAACACCGATACCGCTCAAGCCGCCAAGTCCCAAATCGTTTGCCTCGCCTAGATTGGGACCACCCCACGCCGAGAAGTCGATGCCACTTTTGTTACCAGGAACACCGAGGCCACTTAACCCTCCAAGGCTTGGCTGCCCCCCGCCGCTAAGATCCGGGCCACCCCACGCAGAGAGGTCGGGGCCGCCGCGTCCACCGGGCACTCCTAAACCGGTCAAGCCACCCAGGCCGGGATCGCCGCTACCGCTCAGGTCGGGACCACCCCACTGAGTGAAGTCAAGTCCGCCACGCCGGCCGGGTACTCCTAAACCGCCAAGTCCGCCCGCTGTGCCCGTTCCATCCCATGACCCACGGTTTGCGTTTGCCCCAAGCGTCGATATCTTTTGCCAAGACATCCAATCGGTTGGATCTAATCGTCCTAAGTCACCCGGACGAAAAACGGACATCGTGCGATTTATGGGGTCCAGAACGGGAATTTCGACTGTTGAGGCGAATTTGGAGTCTCTTAGGAATTGGTTCGCATATCGAAGGACGGACTCACCAGCCGTGCCTAGCCATGGCCAGGCGCCATTGATCGCAGCCGTCAATACGGGTTCGATACCATTTGCGTTTCCTTGTCGGCGAGCATAGGCAAAAATGCTTCGCAAAAACACCAATCGTGCTTGAGGAACAAGAGCGCCAAGATGCGACACCGCACAGCCACAGACGTGTGCCCAGGTGGCGAGCGCCTGTTCTCCGCTGACCCGACTCGCAAGCGAAGATACAACTTTTGCGTCCCCGTTCTGCGCCCGCAAGGCAAGTTCCTGGATCAACGCCAGGCCCACGGAGACGGGAAGCACAGCTATGTCGCCAGAACCTTTGTAGACCGGGCCAACTGGAGTGACGGCGATCAACCGCCCTTGTACGTACGATCGTGACCGAACTTGTTTCATCTCAACGCTCCTATCGAAGGAAAAGGAGTTACGAAATAGGACACAGTGGCCATCGAGGCGAAGACAGCTACATGGTCAATCGGAACGTAAAAATGGCGATGGCAGAAAGGTGTCGTTAAATGCAAAACTCCGTCGCCCGCCTGAAGAGGCTTGCAAATTCGGCGGAATTACGTTTGTTTATGTTATTTATTGGTAATATTTCAGATATGCAAATGAAAGTATATGGGCAATGTGTGGAAGCGCACAAATGTTCAAAGCGGGAATTTCGAAGGGTTGTTTCGATGCCTGCCATCGCTGCGGGACCGTGAGTGTGCCCCTGCGCGTGCTGGCAGGCGTCGAATAAGCCTCGATCGAGGAAACCGCGGAGTGAAGACCGGGATGCTAGGTCCTCATGAATTCGCCACCCTGATGCTGGTCAAGGCTGCGCCGGACCAAATGTGGTCCGGAATGCACGCCACTTATCGGCTCCTGGATCGGAATCCGTACGCCCTACATCTGAGAGATGGATCGCCCGAACACGATGCGATCCACTGCGTATTGTCGATCGACCAGGAGGACGGCGCGCTCTGACCGCCTAATTCATCGACGTCGCGCCGGTGACGCGCACGCGCCTTTCGCGACCCTGCCGATCCAGCATCCAGTATGGTCGTAGAGTTGCTTTCGGGACCATGCGCCCGGCAGCTTGTGCATTGCCCAGGCGCGAAGTGCGGAGCCGGAGATGTGCAAGGGGTTACACTAGTCAGGTTCCCGGCAGGTCTTACGCATGTGAAAACTGAATGGAAGGAGGCACGATTCATGGTTCAAATGTCTCAAAGCCCGTCACGCCGACGGGCCGCAGTGGCGGCCATGGCCATTCTGATGGCGATGGCCGCGCTGCCGGCACAGGCGCAACATCGCTCGCATGGAGGCGGTGGCCACGGACGGCCGCCGCCCCATGGTGGTGGCTATCACGGCGGCGGCTATCACGGTGATTACCACGGTGGTGGAGGTGGAGGTGGCGGCGGCCTGATCGTCGGAGCGTTGTTGGGCGCGGTCGCGGGCGCAGCGGTTACAAGTGCCTTGCAACCGCCGCCACCGGTGGTGTATTCCTCACCCCCGCCGCCCCCGCCGCCGGGAGTCGCTTACTACCCGAACAACTATCCTCCTGGTTATTGATCGCCCAATCACCAGATCCGATCTGGCCGTCGGTTAGCGTTGTACGATGTACATCTCTTGCAGCCGTCGCCAGCCCCGATCATTCAAACCGAGCATCCATACATGAAAAACTCCGTTCGTAAAGTATTTGTGCCTGCGTTATTGACGTTTGCCTTTGCAAGCGCGTCGGCCTGGGCGCAGACGCCCGCGAGCAGTGCGGCCGCAAAGTCGCCAGCCGCTCGCGCTTCCTCTCACGCACAGAAGCATCAGGATGCTGTGGAACAGCGGATCGACGAATTGCATGCTGAACTGAAGATCACTGACCAGCAGTCGCAGCAATGGGATGCCTTCGCCCAGACCATGCGCGACAACGCAAAAGCGGCCGATCAGGCTTTTCATGAGCGCGCACAGAAGCTTCACTCGATGAGCGCGGATGACTCGATGAAATCTTATGCCGCATTAGCTCAACTGCATGCGGAAAATATGCAGAAGTTGTCAACTGCGTTTAGCGCCTTGTACGCTGCGCTGTCGGACGATCAGAAACAAACTGCGGATGTGTTGTACAGGAATGAACATCCGCGTGGCAAACCGCACCATGCCCCGCACAAGCGCGCACCTGCCGCTGCAGCGAGTGCTGCTTCCGCACCGTCGCCTGCTTCCAATTAGCGCGTCCTCACGTTGGCCAACGCATTCGCGGACAAGCGGCGCATCGCGATGACCAATTCGTGGATGGACGCGCGCGGCATCGACGCCAGGTGGTTTAACCGGTTGGCAAGCGCGCGCAACTTCATCGCGCACGTTGGCGCGTTCTATCTGGCGCTCGACACCACGGAGCCCTCTTGGAATCTCTCGCTGGTCAAGGGGAATACCAAACAGTTCAACGACCCGCACACCTACGCGAGCTTCTCCAGCGTTATGGAAATAATGAACGGTTTCCTGGAGTGCCGAAAAGCGATGCAGGAGCACCTTGTCGCCTTGTTCGAAGCTGCGAGGTGATCATCCTTTTGAAGACGACCTGCTGAAGGTGGTGAATGTCCGCTCTCTGCCAGTGGAACAGTCACAAAGAAATCGGAACCGTATGTCAGTAAGGGGGCGGCTACGGAAGTTCGACATGAAGTCGGGATCGGCCGAGGGTGTGTAAAAACTCGCCCGATCACCTGGACTGAATCAACCTGTTTGACCGATCCCGACTCACGCTCGATGATCTCGCAAGCCAAGGGTACGGGCGTGGTTGGCTACAACGTTCAGGTAGCCGTCGATACCCGACACCATCTCATCGTCACCCACGAAGTCACGAACGTCGGAAGCGACCGGACGCAATTGAGCCCGATGGCCAAAGCAGCGCGTGATGCGATGGGCAAGAAGAGAATCAAGGCACTGGCGGACCGTGGCTATTTCAGCGCACCGGAGATCAAGGCGTGCGACGACGAGGATATTGCGGCATTGGTGCCAAAAAGCCAAACCTCCGGTGCAAAGGCTGACGGGCGGTTCGACCGGGCCGACTTCATTTACATCGCGAGAGATGACCAGTACCTGTGTCCGGCGGGTCAACGTGCGATATACAGATACACCTCGTTTGAAAGCGCCAATTTGCTGAAACTTCGGACCTACTGGAGCAGTGCCTGTCCGCATTGTCCGCTCAGAAACCTGTGCACGCCGGCTCCTTACCGGCGCATTCGCCGGTGGGAACACGAAGCGGTACTCGAAAAATCGATGTATAAGGAAAGAAAAAGATCATTTTTGTCATTTATTGACAATATCTCACGTAATCTCAGGATACTGTTTATCCAGTCACCCGTCATACGACCGCAAAGCTCTTCACTACTGCTGAGCCGCGCTCGATCGACGAATGGCGAAGTGGCTGCGCGATGGTCCTGTACGGCTACGTACCAAAGCGTTACGCGTAATAGAATAGAAGGCTGAAAGCTAAATAGGCGTTACAAAGGATGAAAGGAAAAGCCATCGCGGAAAGGTTGGACCAGCTCCTTCCACGTATCTACAAAATCGCACAGATACTCGCACTACTCTTTACACCAATTGCGGTTGCGTTTATAGGATTGGTCGCGCAACGTTCAGCTGCAGATGCAAATATGAATTCCCAAACGCTTGCAGCAGGTATCGCTGCAAGCGCACAGAAATCGACCACGGAGTCTGGCATCCAGCGAGACCTTGTACAAACCGCTGTACAGATTTTGCGCTCTCCACGTCAGCCCGAGGACGTAGCGATCAGAGATTGGGCTACCAAGATCATGGCCAAGTATTCGCCAGTGCATTTCTCGACGAAGGAAGCAGATCAGTTAAGCCGGTCAGCGTTCACCATGTTGGATGAGAATCCGCTTCTTAAGCCAGCAATGGAAGCGCGGCCACCATGTCCTGCCATTGAGATTAAAGCAATTCCTGCGGCACAGGCTAGTGACGTGCAGCAGCTTCAGGCGCTCTGCGTACGGAATGCAAGAGACCTGTTCTGGCTCAAAGTCTTTGTTGGCCTTGCGCGCGGACCATCAGGTGCGCCCGCTCCGGTCACGGCATCTGAGGCAGTGATATCGCACTAAAAGATCGACGCGATAATCATCTTGCTACTCCCAATATCCCTCAACCAAAAGGAAAGAGGCGAGCGTCCGCTCTGGGGAAATTCCGCCGTCTCCTCCGGGTCGATTGCGTCCGCCCGAGCACTCGCGTCTCAGCATGAATACGCTCAGAGTCCGCCGGCCGATGCGAATACCCGCGCGTATTGATACCCCGCTGCGGGCGCGACCGGCGACACCAAAAACCCCTCACAACCACCGCGGATCACGCGTAAACGCCACCGTCAGCCAGCGGTCGGGACCGGACTCGCCGATCGCGCGCGAAATCCTGTCGCGAATCTGATCGAGCTGACGCACACCCACGTGCTCCATCGCCTCGGGCAGCACGACATGAACCTCGACGAAAAGGCCGCGACCCACGCGCGTCGCGTAGTGCGAGTGGGACACGAAGCCGTAGTCCGAGGTGAGTTGCTGCATCAGTTCGCGCAACTCGCGCTCCAGATCCTCCGGGGTGATCAACAGTACTTCCTTGATTGCGCCGATTACGGTGCCGATCGGTATCGGTATCAGAACCAGTGTCAGGACGGCGAGCACACCTGGGTCGATGTACGGCGTGAGATGGCCGTGGCCGACGCGCTCGAGCAGCCACGCAATCGAGAAAGCGAGCAGCAGCGCCGAACTGATGCACGCCGACATCAGCCAGCTCTTGACGTCGAGCCCGATCAGCTCGGACTCGATCACGCGATTCGCGCGCCGCTCGCGCAAGAACATGAAGAAGCAGAAAGCGGCGACCAGTACCGCGTAGAAGATGCCCCAGCCGAACTCCAGTTCATGTCCGCCTTCGAGGATGCCTTTGACCGCGTTGATGAACGCATAAAAGCACAGGACCGACAGCAGACTGCCGTTGAACACGAGCACGAGCGGTTCGATATGCCAGAAGCCGTGCTGAAAGCGCCGGCTGGTCTCCTGGCGAAGCAGGCGCGTGACGAGCAGAGACAGGCTGCACATCGCGGCGTCGAGCGCGGAGAACATGCCGTCGAAGATGATCGACACGGAGCTGCTGAGAATGCCGACCGCGATACCGAATCCCGCGATCATCACGGTGCAAAGCAGCGATTGTTTGAGGATGCGCTGTTCCAGGTCCGTTGCTTTCATGGTCCGAGTAATCGCCCTTGACTGAAAGACGTTGAGGAAGTGGGGGCAGTATAACGGCCAATAGTGGGGTGTCTGGATGATCTCTCGGGATTGCGGCAGGCACTCAAATGCAACTAACGGTCAAGCCGGCAAGTTATGAGCGTCAAACTTCAACTTCAAACCCCCTGCTGTTAAAGGCGGGGGCGAGTCCGCCTCAAATCACCTGCTTCAACGGCCGCGCGATCGCCGCCGTCGCGGCCACGCCGATTCCCTGACGCACTCGTTCCGCGATTCTTTCCATCGAGTTGAATCCGAGAAATTCGTTTACCTTGAAACAACCGCTGATGTAAGCCACGATAGCAAGCCTCGATATAACCCGTCACTTCCGATACCCGAAGATACCCGAACCCGGTCATCGGCATCGGCGCGCGGCACACGCGTCGGATACAGCAGGCGGGCGGCCGTTGAGAAAAAACACTGTAAAACAAGGACCCGACATGAAAATCATCCCCGAAATTGCTCACGCCAACACCGGCATCCAGTCGATTCGCCGCGACATTCACGCGCATCCCGAACTGTGCTACGAAGAGCATCGCACCGCGGACGTCGTCGCGCAGCAGCTCGAATCGTGGGGTATCGAAGTCACGCGCGGGCTTGGCAAGACCGGTGTCGTCGGCGTGCTGCGCAACGGTTCGAGCCGTAAGGCGATCGGCCTGCGCGCCGACATGGACGCGCTGCCGATTCAGGAGCTCAACACGTTCGAGCATGCGTCGCAGCACCCGGGCAAGATGCACGCGTGCGGACATGACGGCCATACCGCGATGCTGCTCGGCGCGGCGCAGTATCTGTCGCAGCACCGCAATTTCGACGGCACCGTCGTGTTCATTTTCCAGCCAGCCGAGGAGGGTGGCGGCGGCGCGAAGGCGATGATCGAAGACGGTCTCTTCGAGCGTTTTCCGGTCGATGCGGTGTTTGCGCTGCACAACTGGCCGGGTATGCCCGCCGGCGAATTCGGCGCACGCGTCGGTGCGACCCAGGCGTCGAGCAACGAATTCCGCATCACGGTGAAGGGCGTCGGCGCGCACGCGGCGATTCCGCACAACGGTATCGACCCGGTGTTCACCGCAATGCAGATCGGCACGGGCCTGCAAAGCATCATGACGCGCAACAAGCGGCCGATCGACGCGGCCGTGCTCTCGATCACGCAGATCAACGCGGGCGAAGCAGTCAATGTGATTCCCGATACGGCGACGCTCGCCGGCACCGTGCGCACGTTTTCGGTGGAGGTGCTGGATCTGATCGAAAGCCGCATGAAGCAGCTCGCGGAAGCGACCGCGCTCGCTTACGGCTGCAGCGTCGAATTCTCGTTCCGCCGCAACTATCCGCCGACCGTCAACACGGAGAAGGAAACGCATTTCGCGCTTGGCGTCATGCAGGAAATCGTCGGCAATGAGCACGTCGAAACCAATATCGATCCGACGATGGGCGCCGAAGACTTCTCGTTCATGCTGCTCGAAAAACCGGGCTGCTA
This sequence comes from Paraburkholderia susongensis, assembly GCF_900177725.1. Classification (GTDB taxonomy): domain Bacteria; phylum Pseudomonadota; class Gammaproteobacteria; order Burkholderiales; family Burkholderiaceae; genus Paraburkholderia; species Paraburkholderia susongensis. Next base: position 18,718 of record NZ_FXAT01000006.1, read on the forward strand.
TGCGTACATCGGCAACGGTAACGGCGAGCATCGCGACCACGGTCATGGTCTCGGGCCTTGCATGCTGCACAACACGAGCTACGATTTCAACGACGACGTGCTCTCGCTCGGCTCGACCTACTGGGTGCGTCTGACTGAGTCGTTCCTGACACCGGCTTAAGATCAGCCCAAGGCCAGCCAAACGCCAGCCAGTCGCGGTATTGACGGACTCTTGTTTGCCCGGAGATTCAATGAATCCATCGTCGTATTTCGCGCCGTCCTATCTGAACGCGCGGCAGTTGTATCTGCGCTGCGCTGCGAATCTGGCGGCGCACGTCGAAAGCCATGTGATACCGGCGCAGCGCGGCCTCGAAGGCGAGGAGCTTGCCACCGACGTCGTGCGCCTCGGTCCAAAGACGGCGCGCCGTCTGCTGGTGTTGACTTCGGGCACGCACGGCGTCGAGGGTTTTTGCGGTTCGGCGGCGCAGATCGCGTTGTTGCACGACCGGCCACTGCACGCGCTGCTCGAGAAGCTCGACGTGGCGATCCTCGTGGTCCACGCGATCAATCCGTATGGCTTTTCGCATCTGAGCCGCACGAACGAGGACAACGTCGATCTGAATCGCAACAGCATCGATTTCTCGCAGCCGTTGCCGGTCAATCCCGCGTACGGCGATCTGCACGCGTTGCTCGTGCCTGCCGAGTGGCCGCCATCCGCGGAGAACGCCGCGGCCATTGCGGCGTATATCGCCGAACGTGGCGAACCGGCTTATCAGCGGGCGCTGACGATCGGCCAATACCAGCACGCCGACGGCATGTTCTTCGGCGGTGCGCGCACGGTGTGGAGCACGCGCCTGTTGCAGACATTGCTGGAGAAATACGGCGCGGCGTGCGAGAGCATCGGCTGGATCGATTTCCATACCGGGCTCGGTCCCTATGGGCACGGCGAGAAAATCTGCGTGGGCCAGCTCGGCGCCGATGAGTTGCAGCGCGCCCGCGCGTGGTGGGGTGCCGACGTGACGAGTCCGCTCGACGGCACCTCGGTCGCGGCCAATGTCGCGGGGCCGGTGCTCGATACGCTGCGCCGCACCTGCACGCATGCACGCACGACGGCGATCGCGATCGAATACGGCACGGTCCCGCTCGTCGACATGCTGCACAGGTTGCGCGCCGATGCGTGGGTGCGCCAGCATCCCGACGCCGACGCCCAGTATCTCAGCACGATTCGAGCTGACATCCGCGCGGGCTTCTATTGCGAGGACGATGTCTGGAGAGGGCTGATTCTCGGTCAGGCGCGCGCGGCGATTCTGCAGGCGGTCATGGGGTTGTCGCGCGAGCCTGCCTGCTGATCGGCAAGCGCTGCGCACGCCATGATTACCGCGCTGCGCGCCGCATAATCACGGGACCTCATTCGGCTCGACGCGCACCTACTTCAACCTTCCCGCCAGGAACTGCTGCAACCGCTCGCTGCGCGGATTCGTCAGTACCTCATGCGGGTGCCCTTGCTCCTCGATCTTCCCCTTGTGCAGGAACACGACGTGATTCGACACGTTGCGCGCGAAGCCCATTTCATGCGTGACGACGATCATCGTACGGCCCTCCTCGGCGAGCGCCTGCATCACGCGCAACACTTCGCCTACCAGTTCGGGGTCGAGCGCTGAAGTCGGCTCGTCGAACAGCATGACTTCGGGCTCCATGGCGAGTGCGCGTGCAATCGCAACGCGCTGCTGCTGACCGCCCGACAGATGCGACGGATATTTCTGTTCCGTGTTGGCGGGTAGTCCGACTTTGGTCAGGTACTTGCGGGCGCGCGCTTCCGCTTCGCTGCGGCTCAAGCCAAGCACGCTGATCGGCGCTTCGATGACGTTCTCGAGCACGGTCATATGTGCCCACAGATTGAAATGCTGGAACACCATCGAAAGACGCGTGCGCATCGTCTGGAGCTGCTTCGGATTACTCACGCGCAGCGAGCCGTTGCGATCGGCGCTCGTGCGAACTTCTTCGCCATTGAGCGTGATGCGCCCGGAGCACGGCGATTCGAGAAAATTGATGCACCTCAGGAACGTGCTTTTCCCGGAGCCGCTCGACCCGATGAGGCTAATGACGTCGCCTGCCTTGGCCTTGAGCGATACGCCTTTCAGCACTTCGTTTTCGCCGAACTTCTTGTGCAGGTCGTCGACTGTCAGCTTGTACATGCTCTTATGCTCCATCATGACGCGAACGCGCCGCGGTTCAATGCCCTTGCGGCTTAAGGTAAGCCAGCAAACGTATTTCCAATTTGCGGAAGCCCCAGATCAGCGCGAAGACGATCAGCGCATAGAGGATGGCCGCGATGCCGTACGCCTGGAAGGTCGCGTAGGTGGCGGAGTTGACGTCGCGCGCCACCTTCAGGATGTCGGGCACCGTCGCCGTGAATGCGAGCGTCGTCGCGTGCAGCATCAGGATGACCTCGTTGCTGTACGAGGGCAGCGCGCGCCGCAGCGCGGAAGGCAGAATGATGCGCGTATACAGCTTGAATTTCGACATGCCGTAAGCCTGCGCTGCCTCGATTTCGCCGTGCGAGGTTTCCCTGATCGAGCCGGCGAAGATCTCGGTGGCGTACGCGCACTCGTTCAGCGCGAACGCGAGCAGCGTGCAGTTCATCGCATTGCGAAAGAAGCTGTTGAGCAGGTCGTGCGAATGGATGAAATGCAGGCTGTAGAGCCCCGTGTAGATCAGCAGCAACTGAACGTACAGCGGTGTTCCGCGAAAGATATAGGTGTAAAGCCAGACGGGTCCGGAAATGTAGCGGTTGCGCGAGGCGCGCGCGATGGCAAGCGGCACGGCAAGCGTAAAACCCAGCACGATCGAGGCGACGAGCAGCCACAGCGTGATGGCGAGGCCGGTGTAGTTGAAGCCGTCGGTGAAAAGATAGTTCTGCCAATATTGACGAATCAGTTCGATCACAGCACGGCCCTCCGTACGCCGATCGAGTAGCGCTTCTCGAGGCGGTTCAAGATCAGATTCGACACGGTGGTAATGGCGAGGTAGATCGCCCCGGTCGCGAGCGTGAAGAAGAAAAACGACTGCGTGCTCTTGCCGGCGTCCTGCGATGCCTTGACCACATCGGCGAGACCGATGATCGACACGAGCGCAGTGGCCTTCACGAGCACCTGCCAGTTATTGCCGATGCCGGGTAGCGCGAAGCGCATCATCTGCGGGAACAGGATGCGCGTGAACACGCGCCGCGCGCTCATGCCGTACGCGAAGCCCGCTTCGAGCTGCCCGCGCGGCACGGCGAGAAACGCGCCGCGGAAAGTCTCGGTGAAGTACGCGCCGTAAATGAAACCCAGTGTGATGACGCCGGCGAGAAACGGATCGATGTCGATCTGCTCCATGCTGAACATGTCGGTCAGATCATTGAGCCAGATCTGGATGCTGTAGAAGAGCAGCAGCATCAGCACGAGGTCGGGCACGGCGCGGATCAGGGTCGTGTACAGCGTGCCGATGCGCGAGACGACGCGGTTGGTCGAGAGCTTCGCGGCAGCGCCGATGAGGCCCAGCACAAACGACGCCGCAAGCGACAGCACCGCGAGCTTGATGGTTACCCACGTGCCCGCGAGAAGCATCGGACCGAAGCCTTGAAAAAGCATGGGAGTGTCCTTGTTAAAGGAGCGCGAATCCTGACGTGGAATCTCGGGTGCCGAGGGTCTTGCCTCGCGAACTGGGGTCAGGATATGTCCGGCCCGCGATGTTGTATAGACAAATTATCCCGAACAAGTGTTGAGGAACAATCGGGGTTAGTGCTTATGAGGGTTGCTTTCCAATCGTATGAAAACCCTTGAAATCATTGATATATATGGTATTCAGGCAGAGTTACGGGGGACTCGCCCTGGCTGGAGATTTTTCTCTGGGGCAATGGTTTTAGCCGTCAGAGGGTATCTTGTCCATACAACTTCGTTACAGCAGTTTCCGCGGGTGTAGGGAACGGCAGGAACGCGCGATTCCGGCGGTGCCGGGACATCGCGCGTGAGATAAGGAAGGGTGTTGGCGCTACTGATGCGAAGGCGGCAGATAAGTCATCTGCTCGTCGTCGTACAGCGCGTAGATCAGGTTTCGCAGCCGCGTGATATCGGCGGACTCGTCGAGCATGCGCGTGCTCATGATGATCGGTGAAACGAGATTCTGATCGTCGAGGTCTTTGTACGCGATGTCGCCGCGCTGCAGTCCATACACGCTCGCCGGCACGATCGATATGCCTTCGCCCGCCGCGACGAGACCGAGTGCGATCTGCAGTTCGCGAGTCTCGTAGAGTCGATGCGGTTTCAACGCGCGATCATGAAACGCGGCCAGCACCTGGTCGGCGTAACTCGGGCGCGGCGCTTTCGGAAAGATGATTAGCGTTTCGCTCGTGAGGTCATGCAGCGACAGCACCGGCTTCGCGTCGATCAGCGGATGGCCGCCCGGCAGCGCGACGATCATCCGCTCCTCGCGCAACACCACGCGCCGGATGCTCGGGTCTTCGTGACGAATCCGCCCGAAGCCGACGTCGATGCGTCCTTCCTTGAGCGCCTTGATCTGATCCATCGTCGACAGTTCGTGCAGACTCAGTTCGACCGTGCTGTTTTCGGTGCGAAAGCGCCGGATGATTTTCGGCAGCATGCCGTACAGCGTCGAGCCGACGAAGCCGACCGACAGGCTGCGCTCGATCTTGCCGACCCGGCGAGTCATCGCCTCGACTTCCGAGGTTTGCGCGAGCAGTTGGATCGCGTGCGAATAGAAGAAGCGGCCGGCCTCGGTCAGCTTGAGCGGCCGCGAGTTGCGCTCGAACAACTGCACGCCGAGCGTGTCCTCGAGCTGCTGGATCTGCCTGCTCAGCGGCGGCTGCGCAATGTGCAGACGTTTGGCGGCCCGGGTGACGTTGCACTCCTCGGCAACCGCCACGAAATAGCGCAGGTGGCGCAGTTCCATAAGAATACCTCTTAGGTATCGTCGCGATACTAAATCAGTGTTGGACGACGCAAATGGCGCGCAACTATCCTTCAGTTACCGCAGACGCCTCGAAAAATTATACCTCCAGAGCATTGAAATCCTGGTCTGGTTAGAAGCGTCGGCCGCTTCCCATGCGCGTGCTTCGCACGCATAGCGACTGTCCGAATCAGGAGACAACCATGATTCCGATCTACCCGGATCACACTCCGCAGCTCAAGAACATCGACGATTTTCTCGTTGAGGACCGCGAGAGCGGGGACTACCGTCTGCATCGCAGCGCATTTACCGACGAGCGTCTGTTCGAGCTGGAAATGCAGCACATTTTCGAAGGGAACTGGATTTACCTCGCGCACGAAAGCCAGATTCCGAACAACAACGATTACTTCACGACCTATATGGGCCGCCAGCCGGTCGTGATCGCGCGCAACCGGCAGGGCGAATTGAACGCGTTCATCAATGCGTGCACGCATCGCGGTGCGATGCTGTGCCGCTACAAGCGCGGCAACAAGGCGACCTACACGTGCCCGTTCCACGGCTGGACCTTCAACAACAGCGGCAAGCTGCTGAAAGTGAAAGACCCCGCGGACGCGGGCTATCCCGACTGCTTCAACAAGGAAGGCTCGCACGATCTGAAGAAGATCGCGCGCTTCGGCAACTATCGCGGCTTTCTGTTCGGCAGTCTGAACGAGGACGTGCCTGCGCTCGAGACCTATCTCGGCGAGGCCGCGCGCATCATCGACATGATCGTCGACCAGTCGGAAGACGGTCTCGAAGTGCTACGCGGCTCGTCGACCTATACGTACGAGGGCAACTGGAAGCTCACCGCCGAAAACGGCGCGGACGGCTATCACGTCTCGGCGGTGCACTGGAATTACGCGGCGACGACCAATCATCGCAAGGAAGAAAACGCCCGCGAAGACAAGATTCGTGCGATGGACGCCGGCAGCTGGGGCCGCCAGGGCGGCGGCTTCTACGCATTCGAGCAAGGCCACATGCTGCTGTGGACGCGCTGGGCCAATCCCGAAGACCGTCCCAACTTCAGCCGCCGCGAGGAATTCGCCGCGCGCTGCGGCGCCGAGCGCGCCGACTGGATGATCCAGAACTCGCGCAACCTGTGCCTCTATCCGAACGTGTATCTGATGGACCAGTTCGGTTCGCAGATTCGTGTGCTGCGCCCGCTGTCGGTCAACAAGACCGAGGTGACGATCTACTGCATTGCGCCGAAGGGTGAATCCGACGAAGCGCGTTCGCGCCGCATCCGCCAGTACGAGGACTTCTTCAACGTGAGCGGCATGGCGACGCCCGACGACCTCGAAGAATTCCGTGCGTGCCAGCTCGGCTACGCCGCTCGCGCGCTCGAATGGAACGACATGTCCCGCGGTTCGACGCACTGGATCGACGGCGCGGACGAAGCGGCGCAAAAAATCGGGCTCAACCCGGTCATGAGCGGCGTGAAGACCGAGGATGAAGGGCTCTACACCGTGCAGCACCGCTACTGGATCGACACCATGAAAAAGGCGCTGAACACGCAAGGGAGCCGCGCATGAGCAAGATCGCATTGACCGACATTCAGGCCTTCCTGTACCGCGAAAGCCGTTTGCTCGACGACGAGCAATGGGACGAATGGCTGACCTGCTATCACCCGGACGCGTCGTTCTGGATGCCGTCGTGGGACGACGAGGACAAGCTCGTCACCGATCCGCAGCGCGAGATTTCGCTGATCTACTACCCGAACCGCCAGGGGCTCGAAGACCGCGTGTTCCGTATCAAGACCGAGCGTTCGAGCGCGACGATGCCCGACACGCGCACGAGCCATAACGTCGCCAACATCGAAGTGGAGAGCGAGGACAACGGCGTGTACACGGTGCGTTTCAACTGGCACACGCTGAGCCATCGCTACAGGACGAATTACAGCTACTTCGGCATGTCGCGCTACATGATCGACTTCAACGGCGCGCAGCCGCAAATTCTGAACAAGTACGTCGTACTGAAGAACGACTACATCAATCAGGTCATCGACATCTACCACATCTAGCCGGTGCGACTGGAGGAGACAGGTCATGGAACACACTATTGCACTTCAGTTCGAAGACGGCGTCACGCGCTTTATCAGCTGCCGCGAGAATGAAACGCTGTCGGACGCCGCGTACCGGCAGAAGATCAACATTCCGCTCGACTGCCGCGAAGGTGCGTGCGGCACCTGCCGCGGGCTGTGCGAGTCGGGTGAATACGATCTGCCCGAGTCGAGCTATGTCGAGGATGCGCTGACGCCCGAAGAAGCGGGCCAGCGCTATATCCTCGCGTGCCAGACGCGGCCGCGTTCGGACCTGGTGGTTCGCGTGCAGGCGTCGTCGGCGGCGTGCAAGACCGGTGTGTCGCGTTTCGAAGGCACACTCGCCTCGGTCGAACGGCTGTCGGACTCCACGATCCATTTTTCGATCGATATCGACGGCGCGAGCGCGCCGAGCTTTCTCGCGGGCCAGTACGTGAACGTCGAGATTCCGGGCAGCGGCGAGAGCCGGTCCTATTCGTTCAGCTCGGCACCGGGCGCGACACGCGCGGCATTCGTCGTGCGCAATGTGCCGGATGGAAAGATGAGCGGGTATCTGAGCACGCAGGCACAGGCGGGGCAACGCATCGGCTTCACGGGCCCGTATGGCAGTTTCTATCTGCGCGAGCCGCAGCGCCCGGTGCTGTTCCTCGCGGGCGGCACGGGCATCGCGCCGTTCCTCTCGATGCTCGACGTGCTCAAGGCGAGCGGCAATACGCAGCCGGTACGCCTCGTGTACGGCGTGACCAACGACATCGATCTCGTCGCGCTCGAACATCTGGAAGAAGCGCAACGCACGCTGCCCGATTTCAGCTACCGCACCTGCGTGGTGGATTCGGCAAGCGGTCATGAGCGCAAGGGCTATGTGACCGCGCACGTCGAAAGCGAATGGCTCAATAGCGGCGACGTCGATATCTATCTGTGCGGCCCGGTCGCGATGGTCGAAGCGGTGCAGGGCTGGTTGCGCGAAAGCGGCATCGAGCCCGCGCACTTCTACTATGAAAAATTCTCGGCGAGCAACGTAGCATGAGCACGACCTTTATCGATCGCTTCAAGGGCAAGGCGCTCGTCGTGACCGGCGCGGGGCAGGGCATTGGCCGTGGCGTGGCTTTGCGCGCGGCGAGCGAGGGCGCCGCGCTCGTACTCGTCGACCGTTCGCCGATCGTTCACGAGGTGGCCGAGGAAATCACGCGCACGGGAGGTGATGCGCGCGCGTTTATCGCCGACCTCGAAACCTATGCGGGCGCGCGTGCGATGGTCGCTTTCGCGCTCGAAGCATTCGGCCGCATCGACGCGCTGATCAACAACGTCGGCGGCACGATCTGGGCGAAGCCATACGAAGAGTACGAGGAAGAGCAGATCGAAGCCGAAGTGCGACGCTCGCTGTTCCCGACGCTGTGGTGTTGCCGCGCAGCGTTGCCACCCATGCTCGAGCGCGGCAGCGGTGCGATCGTCAACGTGTCGTCGATTGCGACGCGCGGTATTTATCGCGTGCCGTATGCGGCATCGAAGGGCGGCGTCAATGCGCTGACCGCGAGCCTCGCGTTCGAGCACGCCGGGCACGGCATCCGCATCAACGCGGTCGCGACCGGCGGCACCGAAGCGCCGCCGCGCCGCGTGCCGCGTAATGCGGCGCCGCAGAGCGAAGAGGAAGCGAAGTGGTATCAGGGCATCGTCGATCAGACGATTGCGTCCAGCCTCATGCATCGCTATGGCACGATCGACGAACAGGTTGGCGCGATCCTGTTTCTGGCCTCCGACGAAGCGTCCTACATTACCGGGACCGTGCTGCCGGTGGGCGGCGGCGATCTCGGGTAAGGTCGGGCTCGCCACCGGGCTCGCGGTCCGGCCCGCGATAAAGCACGAGTGTTGGCGCGAATCGTTCGCGCCAACACCGTTGCCGTTTCTGTTTCCGTTGCGCGCAAAATATGAGTGTGCCGGTTTTTCCCGCAGCTATTGTCATTCATACTATGGGCCCCGAATGAGTTCGCTGCCTGAGTTCACTGCCTCGAAGCCGGGCGCGTCGGGCATGGCGGGCCGCCTCGATCCCTACCAACAATGAATCCCACGAATAGTCAGACGCATACGACACGGGCCCTCGCGGCCGACTGGTCCATTTCCGCCATCGTGGCGGGATTCCTCGCCGTGCTGATTTCCTACGCGGGCCCGCTGGTGATCTTTTTTCAGGCGGCGCAAGCGGCCCATATGCCCAACGACATGGTCGCCTCGTGGGTGTGGGCGATCTCGATCGGCTCGGCCGTGTCCGGTATCTTCGCAAGCTGGACACTGAAAGTGCCGGTCGTGACCGCCTGGTCGGCGCCGGGCGCCGCGTTGCTCGTGGGGCTGTTTCCCGCGTTGACGCTCCATCAGGCGGTGGGCGCGTACATCACCGCGGCCGTCATCATTATGATGATCGGCGTCTCCGGGTATTTCGACAGGATGGTGCGCAGCATTCCCAAAGGCATCGCCTGCGGGATGATGGCGGGCATTCTGCTTCAGTTCGGCACCCACGCATTTAAAGCCGCCGCGTCGATGCCCGCGTTGGCATTCGGCATGATCGGCGCGTACATCGTCTTCAAACGCCTGATGCCGCGCTATTGCATCGTGCTCGTGCTGCTGACGGGCACGGTGCTCGCGATCGCGCTCGGCACGGCGCACTTCAGCGGTTTGCCGCTGCAGGTGACGCGGCCGATTTTCATCAAACCGGAATGGACGTTGAGTTCGACGCTGAGTCTGGCGCTTCCGCTCGTCGTCGTCAGTTTGACCGGACAGTTTCTGCCGGGCATGGCGATTCTGCGCGTGTCCGGCTATCACACACCGGCGCGGCCGATCATCGTCGCGACGAGCATCGCTTCGATTGGCGTGGCGTTTTTCGGCGGCATCACGATCGTGATCGCCGCGATTACCGCGGCGCTGTGCACAGGCAAGGATGCGCATGACGATCCGGACAAGCGCTACATTGCCGGCATCGCGAACGGCGTGTTCTATCTGATCGGCGGCACGTTCGCCGGTGCGATTGTCGCGTTGTTCACGATGCTGCCCAAGGAATTCGTCGCGATTCTCGCGGGCCTCGCGCTGATCGGCGCGATCACGACGAACGTGATGGGCGCGATCCAGGACGAAGACCATCGCGAGGCATCGGTCATCACGTTTCTCGCCACGGCGTCGGGCATGACGTTTCTCGGACTCGGGTCCGCGTTCTGGGGCATCGTGATCGGCTCGTTTGCGTACCTCGTGCTGAACAGGGTGCGGCGATAGACGTCTGCAAGCTCAAGGGCGCGCCCCGAGCGCCTGATACAGCGCCGCGGTATCGGCATAACGCTGCGCGGCGATTTTCGTACGATCGAGTCCGGTCTGCAATTCCTGCCGCTGCGTATCGAGCAGCGTCAATTGACTGATGCCGCCCGCCGCATAGCGTTCGCTGGCAATGCCGGCGCTGCGTTGCGCGCTGCGATGCGCATCGTCGAGCGCCTGCAACGCAATGGCGTCCTGATCGAGCGCGCGCAGTGCATCCGCGACCTGCTGGAGCCCTTGCAGGACGGTTTGCTTGTACACGGCCAGCGCCGCTTGCCAGGCCGCCTCGGACGAACGCTTGCGGGCCAGCAGTTCACCACCGTGGAAGAGCGGCTGCGTAAGACCCGCACCGAAATTCCACACGTTGAAGCCCGTCAGCAGATCGGACACGTTGACGCGTTCCGTCGCCGCGCTGCCCGATAGCGTGATGCGCGGATACATATTCGCGGTCGCGACGCCGATGTTCGCGCTCGCCTGATGCAGCAGCGCCTCGGAGGCGCGGATGTCGGGCCGCTGCTGCGCGAGCGTCGACGGCAACGTTAGTGGCAGGTTGGCCGGCAGCACGAGCGTGTCGAGATCGAGTGCGGCGAGTTCGTGCGTGGCCGCCAATTCCGCCGGGGCGTGTCCCAGATAGATCGCGAGTTGATGGTCGGTTTGCGCGAGTTGCGTGCGCAGCGGCGGTAACGTCGCGCGGGTTTGCTGCACGAGGGTGCGCTGGCTCAGCAGATCGACTTCGGAGATGCCGCCCGCCTGATAGCGGCGTCCGGCAATGTCGAGTTGCTGCATTTGTAGCGCGAGCAGCGATTCGGTGAGCGCAATCTGCCGCGCGAGCGACGCGCGCCGGATCGCCGCTGTCACGACATTGCCCGCGACGGTCAAACGCGCGGCTTCGAGTTCGTATTGCTGATAGTCGACCTGCGCGGCCACCGCTTCGAGCGCGCGGCGATTCGCGCCGAACAGATCGAACGTGTACGACACCGTGACCTGCGCGCTGTACAGCGTGAACGGCGCAAACGAGCGGCCTTGCGTCAGGTCGCCCAGGCCGAGTGCCGCGGGATCGATTTTCTCGCGCGTGGCCGACAGGTTCGCGTCGACTTGCGGCCACAGCGTGCCGCCCGCCTGCGCGCGATAGTCCTGCTGCGCTTCGTCGAGTTTCGCGCGGGCTTGCGCGAGTGTCGGGCTATCGTCGAGCGCCTGTTGCACGAGTGCGTTTAGCGCCGGCGAGCCGAAGGTACGCCACCAGCCGTCACCGGGCGCATCCGCCGGCACGAAATGCTGCGCGCCGCCGCCGGGACCGTCGGACGCAACGGTGCTTGCCGCAAGCGGCTCGGCGGTATAGCTCGATACGGTGGTCACGTCGGGCCGGTGGAAATCCGGGCCGACCGCGCACGCGCACAATGCCGCGCTTGCGCCGAATGCGGCGAGCCAGCAAGCGGCGGAACGACAGGCCGCAACACGGAAAACAACGGCACGAACGGTGGAAGCGGCGGAAACGGAACACATTGCGGGCCTTCCTCAATCGAGCGTGCGTCGATAGAACTTCACGGCAATACCCATCACGACGCACAGAAAGATCAGCAGCGGCCATACATGCGGCCACATGTCGGCCCAACCGACGCCCTTGAGCAGAATGCCGCGCACGAGCCGGTTGAAATAAGTGAGCGGCAGCAGGTTGCCGATGAACTGCGCCCACTTCGGCATGCCCGCGAACGGGAACATGAAACCCGACAGCAGGATGTTGGGCAGAAAATAGAACATCGTCAGCTGCATCGCCTGTAACTGGTTCTGCGCGAGCGACGACAGCGTAATGCCGATCGTCAGATTAGCCGCGACGAACAGCAGTGCGGACAGATACAGCGCGATCAGACTGCCCTCGAACGGCACCTCAAACACGAAGCGCGCCGCCGCGAGAATGATGCTCACCTGGATCAGACCGATCGCCACGTAAGGCACGATCTTGCCGGTCATCACTTCGAGCGGCAGCACCGGCGTGGCGAGCAGATTTTCCATCGTGCCGCGCTCGCGTTCGCGTGTGATCGCGAGGCCCGTCATCATGACCATCGTCATCGTCAGGATCACGCCCATCAGGCCGGGCACCACGTTGTATTGCGTGACGCTTTCGGGGTTGTAGAGCCTGTGCAACTGAACGTCGAATGCGGCGGGGCCGATTGCGAGCGCCGAGAGCGGACCCGTGAGGTCCTTCTGCAACACGGACTGCGCAATCGACGGCAGCGCGCCGAGCGCGGTACTCACCGTAGTGGGGTCCGTCGCGTCTGCTTCGACGAGCAGTGAAGGATGCGCGCCCTTGACCAGATCGCGCGTGAAGCCGACCGGGATATTCAGCACGAATAGCACCTTGCCTTGCGCGAGCGCGCGGCGGCCCGACTCTTCATCGGGCAGCGTCGAGACGATGTCGAAGTAATCCGAGTTGCGCATCGCCATGATGAAGCTGCGCGTGAATTCACTGTGGTCGGCGGCGATCACGGCGGTTGGCAGATGCTTCGGGTCGGTGTTGATCGCGAAGCCGAACAGCGCCATCTGCATGATCGGCAGACCGATGATCATCGCAAACGTGATGCGGTCGCGCTTGAGTTGCAGAAACTCCTTGCGCACGATGCTCCACCAGCGTGTCAGCGAAAAGCGCGGAAAGCGGCGTGCGGTGTTCACGATGCCGGGTCCGTGGAAGGCGCTGCGTAGTTGTCGGTCGAGTGGTTCATCATGAAGATGAACACATCCTCGAGGCCGGTTTCCTGTCTTTCGATCCGTAGCGCAGGATTCGAATGGGCCAGTTGTTGGAGCGTCGCATGCAGCTCGGGCGTGTCCGGGCCGCTCACGTGCAGCGACGAGCCGAACGCGACTGTCTGCTCGACACCGGGTGAGCGGCGCAGTCGTTCGCCGAGTTCGACGAGATTCTGGCCGTACACGGTCCACGTCGCGAGCCCCTGCGAATCGATGACCTCCTTCGACGTACCTTGCGCCAGCAGCTTGCCGTACGCGATATAGGCGAGCTTGTGGCAGCGTTCCGCTTCGTCCATATAGTGCGTGCTGACGAGCACCGAGATGCCGCTTGCCGCGAGGCGGTGCAGTTCTTCCCAGAAGTCGCGGCGCGCGCTCGGGTCGACGCCCGCTGTCGGTTCGTCGAGCAGCAGCAGTTCCGGTTCGTGCAGCATGCACGCGGCAAGCGCGAGACGCTGTTTCCAGCCGCCCGACAATGCACCAGCCAACTGCTTCGCGCGGCTCTCGAGACCGAGCTGTTCGAGCGCGCGGTCCACCGCGTCGCGGCGATTTTTCATCTCGTAGATGCGCGCGACGAAGTCGAGATTTTCGCGGATCGTCAGATCTTCCCAATAGGAGAAACGTTGCGTCATGTAGCCGGTGCGCCGTTTGATCTGGGCGCTGTCGCGCACGATGTCGTAGCCGAGGCACGTGCCGCTGCCGGAGTCGGGCGTGAGCAGGCCGCACATCATGCGGATGCAGGTGGTTTTGCCGCTGCCGTTCGGGCCGAGAAAGCCGAAAATTTCGCCGCGCTGCACGCGCAGCGATACGTCGTTGACGACGTGCTTCGTGCCGAAATGCTTGTTCAGCCCGTGCACGTCGATCGCGTATACGGGGGCGGCCGGATTGCCGAGGGGCGAAGGCGCGCTCATTGCAGCGTCACCGTGACAGGCTGGCCGGGCCGCAGTTTCGGCGCATCGGCGGTCTGCGGTTTGGCTTCGACCATGAACACCAGCTTCGAGCGGCTTTCGTTGCTGTAGATCACGGGCGGCGTGTACTCCGCCTGGTCCGAAATGAAGCTGAGCACGGCCGGCACATCGGCTGCGCAGCCGTCGCAATGAATCGATACGTGCCGGCCCGGCGCGAGTGAACCGACCACCGCCTCGGGCACGAAAAAGCGCACCTTGACGTTTTCCGGCGGCAGCATGCGCACGACGGGACTGCCGGCCGGCACCCATTCGCCGCTGCGATACATCGTGTCGAACACGAGGCCTCCATGCGGCGCGCGCACGCTTTTCTGATCGAGTTTCCATTGCGCCTGGCCGAGCTGGGCCTGGGCCGCGTCGACCTGTGCCTGTTGCGCGCGGATCTGTTCGATACGTCCCGGCAGACGGGCGACCGCGACCTGGTTTTGCAGCTCGCGCACGCGCGCGGCGGTCGAAAGCGCGTTCGCACGCGAGTCGTCGAGCTGGCTTTGCGGGATGCCGCCCGCGCGCAATTGCTGTTCGTCGCGGCTGTACTGGGTCGCGGCGCGTGCCGCGTCGGCTTCGGCCTGCACGAGTTGCGCGCGGGTCACGTCGACTTCCGGCGGCCGCTTGCCGGTTGCAAGGTCGGCAAGCTGGGCGCGGGCCGCGCGCAATTGCTCGCTGGCCTGCGCAACGGCCTCGGTTTCGTTCTGTGCTTCGAGCGCGAAGAGCGGAGTGTTCTCCGTGACGGTCTGCCCGCGTGAAACCGTTAGCTGGGTCAATTGCCCCGCCTGCGAGGACGCGAGGTACAGGAACTCGCCTTCCACATAGCCTTGCCAGGTGTTCGCCGGTTGCCGCGAGCAGCTCGCGCACACGATGCACAGTGCCAGCACAGCGGCAAGCCGGGATTTGAGCGCGGATGGAATCATGACGGCTTCCTTTTCGCCCGGCGCGCCGTGGACGTCGGCGCGGGAGTGGGGTTTGCGCTCATCCCCCGCGTGAGCAGCGCGACGACATGGCGTTCGAGCGTCACGCGATCGAACGAGGCGCGCGGATTCAGGCGCTGCCAGATCTTTGCGGTTGCCTGCGGCAGCATCACAAGGGCAAGCACCGAGTTGAACAGCAGCAACGGTTCGAGCTGCGCGTTCAGCTGGCCCGACGCACAGCCGCGCGCAATGTTCTGACCAAACCCCGCGAGCTTCTGCAAAGGGATGTGCCCAAACGCGCGCTCGCGCAGCAGACCGCCTTCATTGACGATTTCGCGCAGCCATAGCGAGGGTAGCCACGGCATTTTTTCGGTGACATCGAACATGCGTTTGACGATGCCCTGCGTGAGCGCAAGCGGATCGTCCTGCTCGGTATCGACTGGTTCCCAGATCGCGCCGAAGGCGGCGACGAGCTTTTCCTCGAACAGTGCGTCGAGCAGTTTTTCGCGTGTCTGGAACCAGTAGTGCACCATCGCGGACGTCACGCCGCTCGCCGTTGCGATCTGCGCAACCGTCGTGTTGGCGATGCCGCGCTCGGCGAAGAGCGCCACCGCGGTATCGAGCAGATGTTCGCGCGCGTCGAAGTCCTGCGAATGAGGACGGCGACCCATGCGGGAGCGGCTGGGCTGGGGCATGTCCGTATAACTAATTGATGAGTTAGTTAGTTTTAAGTTACTGATAGTAGGATATTTTTTTGCTCGATGAAGGAGGGGAAACCCTTGGCGGCGGGTGGGCCGTGGTGCTGGCCTTCACCTGCTCCCAAACCGCCCATCGCGCCTGCAACCTCTCCCGCGTAAACCCCAGCTCGCTCCGCTTTGCGCATCTTTTTGTTCATGCTACTGTGAATCGAAGTTGGCAAGGCTATGCAAATCTACATTCCATACAGCTACAGCCGCGCCTGACCTGGAGACGGCTTCATGCCGTCACTCCGTCGCAGCACCAGCCAAACGTGTTATTCCTACCCAAGGAGAAAGCGCGGTGACGCAGGTTCCGATCGACCGTAGCAGCATCGTTTCCTCGCGTGCGTTTTCCCGCTCCCGTCCCCGTCTGCTTCCGGCAACATGGTTCGTCCGCGCAGGCGTCGCGCTCATCTACCTGTTCATGCTGAGCCCGCTCATCTTCGTGATCTGGCTGAGCTTTTTCAAAGACGCGATCATCACGTTTCCGCCGTCCGGCTACACGCTCTCGTGGTACGTCAACGCATGGCATAACGATGCGTTCGCGAATGGCTTCGTACTCTCGATGAAGCTCGCCGCGGGCGCGGCGCTCGGCGGCGTCGTGCTCGGTGTCGCGGCGTCGCTCGCGCTTGCACGCTATCGTTTCGCGGGGCGCCGCCTCGTCGGCAACGTGCTGCTGCTGCCGCTCGTGGTGCCGGGCATCGTCGCCGGCATCGCCGCGTATCTGTTCTATCTGCGCGCCGAGAACGCGCTCGACATCGACATCGTCGGCACGTTCGGCGGTCTTCTGCTCGCGCATATCTGTCTCACGATTCCGTGGACGATCCGGCTCGTTACGGCGAGCCTCGGCCAGATCGACGCCACCGTCGAAGAAGCGGCGCGCAATCTCGGCGCTGGCCCGTGGCGCACGTTGTGGCGCGTCACGCTGCCGATGCTGCGTCCGGCGATCGTCGCCTCGACGCTATTCGGTTTCATCGTCTCGTTCGAGAACCTCGAAATGACGCTGCCGCTCGTCGGTCCCGGCAAGACGACCTTGCCCATCGCGATCATGCAGTACCTCGAATTCAATCTCGACCCCACCATCGCGGCGGTTTCGGCTGCGCAGATCGTGCTGCTCGGCATCGTGATGCTGATTACCGATCGTTTCGTGAAACTCGGCAAGGTGATCTGAACATGGCTCAGGTATCCCTGCGCAATCTGCGCAAGCAATACGGCGCGACGACCGCTGTCTCCGATGTGTCGTTCGATATCGCCGAGGGCGAGCTCGTTGCATTTCTCGGTCCGAGCGGTTGCGGCAAGACGACGACGCTGCGCATGGTCGCGGGTTTCGTCGAGCCGAGCGCCGGCGAAATCTGGATCGGCAATACCGAGGTTACGCGGCTCGCGCCCGACAAACGCAACACCGGCATGGTGTTTCAGCGCTATGCGCTGTTTCCTCACATGACAGTCGCGCAGAACGTCGCGTTCGGTCTGGAAATGCGGCGCGTGCCGAAAGCGGAGCGCGCGACGCGCATCCGCGAAGCGCTCGACATGGTGCGTCTCACATCGCTTGCGGAACGTTACCCGCGGCAGTTGTCGGGCGGCCAGCAGCAGCGCGTCGCGATTGCGCGCGCATTGGCGATTCGTCCTGACGTATTCCTGCTCGACGAGCCGCTGTCCAACCTCGATGCGAAGCTGCGTGTCGAAGTGCGCGAGGAGATTCGTGCGCTCCAGCAGCGCCTGGGTCTCACGACGATCTTCGTCACGCACGATCAGGAAGAAGCGCTGGCGATGGCGGACCGCGTGGCCGTCATGCACGATGGGCGCGTGCAGCAGATCGGCAGCGCGGACGAGCTTTACGAGCGGCCCGCGAACCCTTTTGTCGCGAACTTTCTCGGCCGCATGAATTTTCTGGCGGGGCACGTCGACAACGGCCAGTTCATCACCGCGAAGGGCGAGCGGATTGCGGTGAAGGCGGCCGCGCCCGGCGCGACCACGCTCGGCATACGTCCGGAGCGTCTGCGTCTCGCCGCGGCGCCGGAGAACAGCGAAGTGTCGATTCCGGTTCAGCTTGCCGACAAGGTCTATCTTGGCGCGACCGTCGAATTGCGGCTCACGAGCGAGCGCGGCCAGAGTCTCGTCGCGCTCGTGCCTAACACGGCGCACGCGGGCTTGGGCAACTGGTCCGCCGGCGAGACGCTGCATGCGTGCTTCAGAACTGAAGACTGTCTGCTTTTTTCCGCCTGAAGGATCATAAAATGAGCTATCCAATCACGCGCCGCACGTTTCTGAAAGCTGCTTCGGGCCTGCTCGTCGCTCCCTCGCTCGGGTTCGATCCGCGCACGGCATTCGCGGCCGATGCCTGTCCCAACGTCGTCGTCGGCACGTGGGGCGGCGACTATATGAACCTGCTCGAACAGAACATCGGCAAACCGATCATCGAAGCCGCGGGCGGGCGCGTCACCTATGATTCGGCGGACCAGATCGGCCGCATGACGAAGCTGCGCGCGGAAAAAATGTCGCGCCGCGGTTCGCTCGACGTCGCCTGTCTCGCCGACATCGACATGTTCGACATCAATCGTTCCGGCGTGCTCGAACCGCTCGACACGAAGCTGGTGCCGAGCTCGTCGCGCACCATCGAGGCGCTGCGTCGTCCGTATTCGATCCCGCACATCTTCAGTGCGATGGTGATCGTCTACAACCCCGAGAAATTTTCTGCGAAGCCCGACTCGCTCGCGGTCGCCCTCGATCCAAAACTCAAGGGACGTGTGGGCTTTTCCGACATTCTCTACAACTTCAACGTGTTGCAGTCCTCACTCGCGGCGGGCCAGCACAACAGCGATACGACGGCGGGCATCCAGTTTCTGCGCGAAGTGCGCAAGCAGCAGCCGAAGGTCTACCCGTCCAATGAAGCGGTGGCGTCGGCATTGAAGAGCGGCGAAATCTGGCTCACCTGCATGTGGAAAGCGCGCGCGTTGCAGTGGAAGAAGGGCGGCGTGCCGGTCGACTACGCGTTCCCGAAAGAGGGCGGCGTGCCCGTCACGTTCGAGGCCGCCGTGCCGAAGAATGCGCTGTCGCGCGCGTGCGGTTTCAACTATCTGAATGCGATGCTCGATCCGCGTGCGCAGGTGGGCTTTGCCGAGACGATGGGCTATGCGCCGACAGTGACCGATGCGTCCTTGCCGCCGACGCTGCAGCAGAGTGTCGGCTTCACGAACGCCGAACTGGACCGGCTCGTGAAGGTCGATTACGCGCGCTTCACCGCGGAAAAGCCGGCACTGCTCGACTTCTGGAACAAGGAATTCAAGCCGGGGCTCTGAACCATGACGACGACAGCACTGGACGCCGCGCCGCGGCGCCGCGATTTCGCCGCAGGCCTGCTCGCTTCGCCCGCGACGCTCGTCGTGATATTCGTGATCGTGTTGCCGGGCGTGCAGCTGGTGCGCTACAGCTTCAATCATTTCGACTCGGTCCAGATGATGCAGGCGGCGTTCACACTGGAGAACTACCTTCAGTTTCTGACCGATCCGTACTATCACGCGGTGCTGTGGACCACGATCAAGGTTGCGGCGCTGTGTACTGCGCTGTCGCTCGTGCTCGGCTTTCCGGTCGCATACGTGCTCGCGAAAACGCAAAGCCGCTACAAGAGCCAGCTCGTGATGCTGCTGGTGTTTCCGCTACTGGTCGGCAACGTCGTGCGCGCGGCGGGATGGATGGTCATGCTCGGCAACGCGGGTTTCGTCAATGCGCTGCTGCTTGCGCTCGGTGTGGTCGATCAACCGGTTCGGCTGCTGTATACGCCCTTCGCGGTGATCGCGGGCACGACCGCCGTCGTGCTGCCGTACATGATCCTGACCTTGCAGAGCGTGCTCGAAGGGCTCGATTTCTCGATCGAGGAAGCCGCGCGCAATCTCGGCGCGAGCTTCGGTCAGACCCTCGCGCGCGTCGTGCTGCCGATCGCCGCGCCGGGCGTCGCGGCCGGCACGATGCTCGTCTTCATTCTCTGCATGAACGCCTACGCGACGCCGGTGCTGCTCGGCGGCACCGGCATCACGATGATGACACCCGCCATCTACGACCAGATCGCCAAGGCTAACAACTGGCCGTTCGGCGCCGTGCTTTCGCTGGTGTCGATGGTGGTCACCTTCGCGCTTGCGCTGTTGTCGCACTGGATCATTCAACGCCGCTACGCAAAGACGATGATGACCTGAAACAGTCCGGGCGCCACGGGCTTGCCCGTGCGACGCACCTCTCTTCAATTCGTGATCCTGATGGAGATATCGATGCCCATACTCACTGAACAGACCCGCGCTTACCGTCATCGCCTGATGAAAACGCTCATGGAGCGTCAACGGGTTGATGCGCTGATCTTCACTTCGGCCGACTTCTTCCAGTGGGCGACCAATTTCCACGTCGACGTGCAAACGTGGGAACGGCCGATCGCCGTGTGTGTGCCGCTCTCCGGCGAGCCATTCGCGATCATGAACGAGCTGTCGACTCATCACGTGATGATGGCGCGCGAACGCGGTCATCTCTGGCTCGAGAATATTTCGTTCTACTCCGAGCATCCGCGCGTGATCGAGCGGCAGCCTTTGCTTGCGGAAGTGCCCGAGCTGATCGCCGCGCGTCTGCGTGCCGCCGGGCTCGGTGCGTCGCGCATCGGCGTCGAGGCGGCGGGCGGTCCGCTTGGCCGTGCCGCGTCATTGCTGGCCGATGCGAAGCTTCTGCCGATGCTCGCCGAGCTGCGCTCGTTGCGCTGGGTCAAGCATGCCGAGGAGATCGAGATCATGCGGGCCGCCGCGAGTCTCGCCGACTGGGTCCAGGATCGTTATCGCGAGAACATCCGGCCCGGGCGGCTCGTTCAGGAACTCGACTACCAGATGGCCTCGCTGATGGTGACCGAAGGCGCGCGCCGCTTTCCCGGCGAAAACCTCGAGGTGATGCGCTGCTGGACCTTGTCCGGCCCGGCGTCGGCGTCACCCCACGGCGACGGCGCGTCGTGTGGCGCACAGATCAAGGCGGGCGACGGTCTCGTCAACATCGTGATTCCACGCCTGAACGGTCTCGTGATCGAGAACGAGCGGACCTGGTTTTGCGGCAAGCCGAGTGCCGACCAGGCACGCTTTCACGAAGTGGCGCGCGCAGCCAACGAGGCCGCTGTCGCGGCGGCCGTGACCGGCCAGCCGGTTTCCAGCATTGACGCGGCGGCTCAGGCCGTGATCGAACAGGCCGGATGCGGCCAGTACATCCGGCATCGCACCGGGCACGGCATGGGCATCATCGGCCACGAATATCCCGACGACATGGCCTTCAATCACCGTCCGCTGCTCGACAACGAAGTCTATTCGGCGGAACCGGGCATCTATGTCTACGGCCTGGGCGGTTTCCGGCTCGACGATTCCGTCGTGACCGGTGCGACCCCCGAATTGCTGACCAGGACGCCGCGCACGCTCGCGCACGCAACGATCGACTGAGCCGCGCGGCCTTCGCGATCCCTCAACGCTGGAGACAACCGGGAGCTACCCGGGAGGAGAAATGATGGAGTCGATTCTGTTTTCGCACTGCGCGCTGCTCGATCCGGTTGCCGGCGAGTTGCGTGAGGATCACGCGGTGCTCGTGGAAAACGGACGCATCAAGGAAGTCTCGGATCGCCCGATCAGCAGCGCGTCGGCGCGCGAGATCGACGTGCGCGGCAAGACGCTGATGCCTGGCCTGATCGATCTGCACGTGCACGTGCATGCGACGCAATTGAATCTCGCGCAGCAGGTGAACTTGCCGAACGTGCTGGTCACGCTGAAGTCGTTGCCGTTGCTGCAAGGCATGTTGAGGCGCGGCTTCACGACCGTGCGCGATGCGGGCGGCGCGGGCTTCGCGCTCAAGCAGGCCATCGAGCAAGGGCTCGCGGAAGGGCCGCGGCTTTTCGTTTCGGGGCGCGCGATCAGCCAGACCGGCGGTCACGGCGACATGCGCGGGCGCAGCGACTACATCGGCACGGATAGCCCATGCTCGTGCTGCGCGCGGGTCGGTGCGGTGTCGCGTGTGGCCGATGGCGTCGATGCGGTGCGCCGCGCCGTGCGCGAAGAGCTGCAGATGGGCGCCGACCAGATCAAGATCATGGCCTCGGGCGGTGTCGCATCGCCGACCGATCCGGTGGGCGCTTGGGGCTATTCGGAAGACGAGATTCGCGCGATCGTCCACGAGGCGCGAGCGCGCGGCACCTATGTGCTCGCGCATGCGTACACGGCCGAGGCGATCACGCGCGCAGTGCGCTGCGGCGTGCGCACGATCGAGCACGGCAATCTCGTCGACGCGGCGGCCGCGCGCGTGATGGCGGAGCAGGGCGCGTTTGCCGTGCCGACGCTTGTCACCTACGACGCACTCGCGAACGAGGGCGAAGCGCTCGGCTTGCCGGCGGACAGCGTCGCGAAGATCGAAAGCGTGCGGCACGCGGGTCTGCGTTCGCTCGAAATTTTCCGCGCGGCAGGCGTGCCGATGGGGTTCGGCACCGATCTGCTCGGCGAATCGCAGCGTCTGCAAAGCGACGAATTCCGCCTGCGCAGCGAAGTGCTGTCGCCGCTCGAGATCCTGCGCAGCGCCACCGTGGTCGGCGCGCAGGTGCTCGGGCAGACCGGGCAGCTCGGAGAAATCGTGCCGGGCGCGCATGCCGACATGCTCGTCGTCGACGGCAATCCGCTCGCCTCGCTCGACTGTCTGCTGGGTCAGGGCGAACGGATTCCGGTCGTGATGAAGGGCGGTAAAATTCATGCCTTTGAATTGCCGGCGTGATGTGCGAGCCGCTCCCGCGAGAGCGGGAGCGCGGACCGGAGCGGAAAGCGCCGGCGGCCCATGCAATCCGGAGAGAATGGATGGACTTTCGGCACATCGACGCATTCAGGGCGCTGATGCTCACACGCACGACGACGCGCGCCGCGCAGGTCATCGGTACATCGCAATCCGGTATCAGCCGCCTGATTACCGATCTGGAGCGCTCGATCAATCTCACGCTCTTCGATCGCAGCCACGGACGGCTCGAACCGACCGCCGAAGCGTTGGCGCTGTTCGAGGAAGTCGAGCGACGCTACGCAGGCCTGAACAATATTCGCGAATTCGCACTGAGCTTGCGCAATCCATCCACCGCGGTGATTCGTGTCGGCTCGGTGGTGTCGTTCGGGCTCGGCTATTTCGCGCGCGTCATCGCGAACTTTCATCGCAGCCATCCGGCGGTGCAGATTGCGTTGACGACGGGTGCGTCGGCGCTGATTCGCGACCAGGTGGTGTCGCGTCAACTCGCGCTCGGTCTCGTGACGAATACCGTCGACGTGAACGGTACGGATTCGGTCGCCTTCGCGCAACTCGACGCGATTTGCGCGTTGCCCGCGGGTCATCCGCTCGGCAAGCGCAAGGTCATCAGAGTGGCGGACCTGAAAGGGCAGCCGATCGTCTCGTACGATCTGCCCGAACTGGTGCGTTGGGGCATGGATCAGATTTTCGCAACGGGCCAACTGCAATCGCAAGTGGTGGCGAGCGCGCCGTATTCGGTCAACATCGCCACGATGGTCAAGGAAGGTCTCGGGATCGGATTGCTGCATCCCGTATCGGCCTACGACTTCCTCGACTCGAATCTGATCCTGCGGCGCTTCGAGCATTCGATGCCGTTCTATACGCTGAAGATCACGCCGCATGGCGCCGCGCCGGCGCCTCATCTCGACGAGTTGTCGCGGGTGATGGAGGCGTCGCTCGAGGAAGTGCTGACGGCCGTGAACGCGCGGCTGGGCGCCGCGATCTGAGTTGTTTCTGTTTCCCCTTGAAAACAACATCAAACAAACAACATCAAACCAGCTTCAGATCAGACAGCCGAAGCTCGACATTGCTTTTTCCAAATCGCATTTCTCCTGGAGCGAATGCATGAACGACATCAACAGCCCACGCCGCCGGTTTCTTCGATCCACAGGTACGCTCGTCGCCGCATCCGCGCTCGGTCCGTTCGCGCTGAAGGCGAACGCGGCCGGCGCCTGCTCGGGCCGGGTCGTGGTGGGAACGTGGGGAGGTGATTATCAACGTCTCCTGCAACAGAATATCGATCCTCTCGTCACGCCTGCCGGCGTCTCCGTGACCTATGCGGTGGGCAGCGCGCTCGAGAGACAGACCACGATGCGCGCCGAAGCGCACGGCCGGCGCAGCACCATGGATATCGCGGTGCTGCGCGACAACGACATGTTCCAGATGTACTCCGAAGGCACGACCGCGAAACTCGACGAAGCGCAATTGCCGAACCTAGCGAATGTGATTCCGCAATTCAAGCGCAGCTACGCGGTGCCTCATATTTTTAGCGCGCTCGTGCTCGTCTACGATACGAACCGGGTTCGCACGCGTCCCGATGGTCTTGCCGCGCTGCTCGACCCCGCCTTCAAGGGGAAAATCGGTCTCGTGGACGATCAGTATGACTATCTGACGCTAGCGGGTGCGCTCGCATCCGGCGGACAGGCAAGCGATCTCGCGCTCGGGCAGAAGTTTCTGCGCTCGTTGCGCGATGCCTCGCCGAGGGTGTATCCGTCGGTCGATGCACTGGCGTCGGCGCTGAAGAGCGGCGAAATCGTCGTGACCGTGACATGGAAGGCGCGCACGCTGCAGTGGAAAAAAGCGGGACTCGCTGTCGATTATGTATTTCCGAAAGAGGGCGCGTTGCCCGCCACGTTCGAGGCCGCGCTCACAGCTGGCAGCAAAGCGCCCGCGTGCGCGTTCCCGTACCTGAACGCGATGCTCGATCCGCGCGCACAGCACGCGTTCGCGGAGACGATGGGCTATGCGCCCACAATTACGAATGCGAATCTGCCGCCGTCGCTGCAGCAGGCGGTCGGGTTTTCGAGCAAGGAACTCGAGCGGATCGTGCCAGTTGATTTTGCATTGCTGATGAAGAACAAAACGAAGATGCTCGACTTCTGGAACAAGGATTTTCGTCCGGGGCTGTGACTGGAGTCCGTTATTTTTCTGACCACCTATGATTATTCTGACCAATAACGAAGGCAAATCCGGCATTGGCGTAACTGCGGAACTGCTGCAGCAGGGCCGAAATGGCCTCGACGCGGTCGAGGCTGGCATCCGCCTCGTCGAGGACGACGAAGAGGTCCGCACTGTCGGTCGCGGCGGCTGGCCGAATCTGCTTGGCGAGGTCGAACTCGACGCATCGGTGATGGATGGCTCGACGTTGCGCACCGGCGCTGTCGGCGGGCTCAAGGGCTTCAGGCATCCAGTGAGCGTGGCGCGCTCCGTGCTGGCGCGCTTGCCGCACGAACTGCTGATCGGCGACGGCGCCGCGCGCTTTGCCGCCGAAACGGGCGCCGAGCGATGCGAGTTGCTCGCCGAGCACTCGCGCAAGGCTTACGCGCGCTGGTTCGACAGCGAAGTGAGTGCGGCGGACAAAGCGGCGTGGCCGAACGTGCCGCTCGAACGCTACTGTCACGATGCGGTCGATCCCGAGATCGGCAAAGACACGACCGTGTTTCTCGCACTTGACAGCGCGCGCAACGTAGTGACAGGAACGAGCACCTCCGGCTGGGGGTGGAAATATCCAGGCCGTCTCGGCGATAGCCCTGTGATCGGCGCGGGCTCGTATGCCGATAGCCGCTATGGCGCTTGCGCATGCACGGGTGCGGGTGAAATGACGATCCGCGCGGGCACGGCGCGCGCGGTGGTTCTCTACATGAAGATGGGGATGAGCGTCGAGCGCGCAGTGAGCGAAGCCGTCGACGATATGCGCGCGCTGAAGGGCGGACTGATCAGCCGGGTCACGATCCACGCGATCGATGCCGCAGGCAATCATCACGTAGTGGCGGTCAACGGCTTGCCGGGCAATCACTATTGGGTGTGGATGCCGGGCATGGCGCAACCGGAGCGCCGTCCTTGCACATTGATTCAGATTTCGGAGGGCGAGCCGCAGAGCAAGCGAATTGCAATGCAGGTCTATACCGATGTTTGAATTCGTGGCGCGGAAACTGCAACAGGCGTTCGACCTGATCCCGAACATCGCGGCCAGGATGGCCGCTTCACCGGCGCTGATTCTCGAAGCAGGCTTCACCCGGAGCAGATACTCGAGGTCATCGCGGTGAGCGCCGCATCGACCATCACGAACTACACCGGCAGCGTGACTCAGCCGCCGCTCGAAGCGCCGTTCGAGGAATTTGCCTGGCAGGCGGCCACGCGCTGAAGCAACCCTGTGCACGTATCCAGATGAGGAAAATGCGATGAATGCCACGAGTCACGATCCAAAAGCGCAGGAAGGTGAGCTTGGCAATCTGTTGCGCTATTGGCGTGACGTGCGTGGCGTGAGTCAACTCGATCTGTCGCTCGATGCCGGTGTCTCGCAGCGCCAGATCAGCTTCATCGAAAGCGGGCGCAGCGTGCCGGGCCGCGATACGCTACTGGTCCTTGCGCAAACGCTCGACGTGCCGCTACGCGAGCGCAATGCGCTGCTGCTCGCCGCGGGCTACGCGCCGATTTACTCGGAGGCGCCGTGGAATGCGCAGGAAATGCACAGCGTCGTGCGTGCGCTCGAACGGGTTCTGCGCCAGCAGGAGCCGTTTCCCGCGATCGTGATGGACCGCAGCTGGAACGTGCTGATGACCAACGACGCCGCACCGCGCTTTTTCAACTGTTTCATCGACATGGCGGCGCGCGAGGGGCCGCGCAACATGCTGCATCTGATCTTCGATCCGCAGGGCATGCGCCCGTTCGTGGCCGATTGGGACGATGTCGCGCGAAGTCTGCTGCAACGGGTGTATCGCGAATCGGTAGGTCACGTGGTCGACGACAACACAAAGCGTCTGTTCGATGAACTGCTCGCGTATCCAGACGTGCCGCGCGACTGGAAGACGCATCACGGGTCGTCCACCACACCCGCGATGCCGGTCGTTCCGATAGGCTTCGTCAACGAGGGCGTGGTGCTGCGCTATTTCTCGCTGGTCTCGACCGTGGGAACGCCGCAAAACATCGCCGCGCAGGAGCTGCGCCTCGAATGCATGTTCCCCGCCGACGATGCAACCGAAGCACGTCATCAGCTGATGCTTGCGGCGCATTCGAGGGAGCGCTGAGCGGGGAAGGGGGCGTTGTCATGCATGGACGCCCGTGGTTTGCCACGCTCTCAGGCAGTGCCTTGCGCGGCGGCGGCGTCTTTGCCATCATGCTCGTCATGCGTTGCGGTCCGACGGATTTCACTTGACCGCGTTGATGCGAAAGAACCTTCCGTCTGAGCCTGCGTTGCATGGACCTCAAGCAAATCCAGTATTTCATTGCGCTGTTCGAGGACGGCTCGGTAACACGCGCGGCCAGGCGGCTGAATATCGTCCAGCCAGCGCTCAGCATGCAGATTTCGAAGCTCGAAACCGAGCTGGGGCAAGTGCTTTTCGAGCGCGGCCCGCACGGCATGACGCCGACCGACGCGGCCCGTCTGATGTACCGACTCTACACACCGATCATGCGCGACGTCGAGAACGCGCGCGTCCAGTTGAGCCGCCAGGATGTGATCGTCACGGGCCGCGTGTCGCTCGGCATGGTCGCCTCGGAAACGGAGAGCGTGCTCGCCGGGTCGCTGGCGAAGTTCAATGCGCTCTTTCCTCAGGTCGAGGTGTCGGTGGCCGATGGCTTCAGCGCCCAGCTGATCGACGGCGTCGAAGCGGGACGGCTCGACGCCGCGATCATCAACAAGCCGCGCGGACGGCTCTCGCTCGACATGCAGCCGCTGCTGATCGAAGAGATGGTCTACGTAACGGGCCTCAAGTGCAGCATCGATCTGCCGGCGGCCATCGATCTCGCGCATCCGCCCGATGTGGAACTCGTCCTGCCGACGCGGCGCAACGGTCTGCGCGGCGTGCTCGATGCCATGCTGATGGCCGCGAATATCGTGATGAAGCCGACATTCGAAATCGATCTGCTGAGCACCATCGTGCAGTTCGTCGAGCAAAGCAACGTCGCGACGATCCTGCCACGCGTCGTCGTGCAGCGAAAAGTCGATGAAGGCACGTTGCGCGCGCACAAGATCGCATCGCCGCCGATCCTGCGGCAGATCGTTCAGGTGTCGCATCCGAAGCGCCCGATCGGGCCCGCCGCGCAAGCCCTGATCGATATCATCGCCGACGAGATTCGCCGCGTGACGACGGGCGTGACGCCCGGCTAGTGGCGCAATGCGGCGTGTTCGAGGCGGCCGCGCGTTTCCGGCACGATGAACGCGCCGATCAGGAAGATCACGCTGATCGCGCCGACGAAGATCGCCAGCGTGACCGGCAACTGGCTCGTTTCCCTGGCGACCAGCGACACGAACGTCGGCATCATCCCGCCGATCGCGAAGCCGATATTCCACGAAAGACCCGTTCCCGTGGCACGGATCGCAGTGGGGAAGCGCTCGTTGAGGAAGATCAGAATCGGCGCATAACCCGCGCTGCCTAGCGCGCTCAACACGACTGCATAGACGCCGACCATCGTGACACTTTGCGCGGTGGGCAGGAGCAGAAAGATACCGGGCAGCGCGACGAGTCGAATCAGCCCGATCCACACAAATGCCGCCTTGCGTCCGATGAACGTGCTCAGATGCCCCGCCGCCACCGATACGATCACGACGGTGACACTGCAGATCACCAGGATCGCAGCCGTTGCGCCGTCCGGCGCGTGGCTCACCACTTTCAGGAAGGTCGGCAGATAGCCCGACGTCAGGTAGTAGCCGCTGCCGCCGCCGATGGTCAGCAGCAGGTTGACGAACAGGATTGAACGATAGTCGCGCGAGAACAGCGTTTTCAACGGCGAGCGCACGATTTCGGCGCTTGCGTTGTGGTTCTGCGCAGCGGCTTTCGCGGCTTTTTCCGCAGCGAGCTTTTTCCACAGCGGCGACTCTTCGAGACTGTTGAACACGAAGAGACCCAGCACCGAGCTGATGATGCCCGTGAAGAACATGCAGCGCCAGCCCCATGTTTCGAACGCGGCGCCCGGAAAGAGCGACGACATCACCAGGTACGTGAGCGAGGCGAGCAACGCGCCCATCCCCGCGCCGCCGCCGCCGATCAGCCCGGACACCGCGCCGCGATATTTCGGCGCGACGGATTCGGTGCCGATCGTATGCGTCGACGCCACCACGCCGCCGACGAACACGCCTTGCACGAGCCGCAGCGCGAGAAAGATGACGGGGGCGGCGAGCCCTACCTGATGAACCGTCGGCAACGCGCCGAAGGCGGCCGTCGACAGGCCGACGCCCACCACGGCAATAATCATCGCGCCCTTGCGTCCGTGACGGTCCGCGTATGAGCCGAACAGCGCCGAGCCCAGCGGACGCATCAGCAGCGTGACCGCGAACGATGCATAGACGGCTGCGAGCGAGAGCATCGCGTGTTCGGACGGGAAAAACAGGCGCCCGACGACAGGCGCGACGTACAACAGTACGAACAGGTCGAACAGATCGAGTGCCCAGCCCAGACATGAGGCGAACACCGCGCCCATTACCTGCCGCTGGTCGATAGCCGGCACGGCGGCGCCATTTTGCGCTGCTACGGACATCATTCATCTCCTTGAATGGTCATCGGGCGCGTTTGTCATCGAGCCCGATGAATGAGGCACCTTGCTTGCGTGCTCTGATTGGCGTTAGTGAAAATGTTGGCGAATGAAAAACTTCTATTGCGTCGGGACAAGCGGCACCGCGTGTGCCGTGTATCCCTTGCGTCGCTGCATGACCATCGCGTCGGCGATCTTCTCGGCGATCATGATGGTCGGGATATTCGTATTGGCGGACGGCAAGCGCGGCATCAGCGATGCATCGACGACACGCAGTCCTTGCGTGCCATGCACACGGCCTTGCGTATCGGTAACGGCATCCGGCATGCGCGCATCGCCCATCCGGCATGTCCCGCTCGCGTGCCATACGCCGAACACGTTGGCGCGGATGTAGTCCGCGAGTACGCGTTCGTCGGCGAGCAGCGCGGACATGCGTTGACCGCGCGTGAAGCATCGTCCGATCAGCGCGCGCCGCAATGGCGCGGGCGTGTCGAGCAGCACGCCGAGCAACGACGTCAACATCGCATTGCCCGATCCGACACGGCTTAACGCTTTCACGCGCGGCGAAAACGCCGCGGGAAAGAAGTCGCGCGAGTCGCCGCTCAGGCCCGATGCTTCGACGACGCGCGCAAGCATCCGCACGCCGGCAGCAAGCCGTTCGAGATCGCGCGCATCGTCGAGCAGATTGAGTTCGACGCGCGGCGCAATGGCCGCATCGGATGAAACGAGTTGCACGCGGCCACGCGAATAAGGCCGGTTGCACCAGAGAAAAAACAGTCTCAGGCGGTTGCCGAGCGCATGCCATGCGGCGCGCGTCGCGCTCGACAGATAGAGGTCGGACACCTCGCAGCCGTCCACGCCTGACGTCAGACGCGCGGCCATCATGCTTGCGCGCCGCCGCGACAACGGCATCCGAAATGGCGGCGCGAGAAAATGGCAGAACGTGAGCGACGGATGATCCTGCAGATTGCGCCCGACGCCGCGCAGATCGACCCGGCATTCGATCCCGAGCGTATCGAGTTCCTGCTTCGCACCGATGCCCGCGCGCATCAGCATCGCGGGTGATTGCAAAGCGCCTGCGCAGAGAATCACTTCGCTCGCGTCGAACCGCACGCGTTCACCGGTACGCGTGAGCGCGACGACACCGCGCGCTGCCGAGCCTTGCATCACGATGCACTCAACCCGCATCTCAGCGAAGATTCGCAGGTTTGCGCGCTTGCGCGTCGGTTCGTCGAGATACGCCGCAGCCGTCGAAACACGCCGATCGTCGGCATTCGAAAACGCGCCCGGAAAAAAGCCGTCATCGAACTCCGCGTTCTGATCGCGCAGCATCGCGAGACCCTGCGCGCGCAGTCCTTTTTCGAATGCGCGGCAGAACGGCGGCCAGTCCTCGGGCATGATGCGGCGAATCGGCACGGGACCATCGCGCCCATGCAACTCGCCATCCGGAAAATTCACATCGCGTTCGAGCTTGCGGAAATACGGCAGCACGTCATGCCAGGCCCAGCCCGCCGCGCCATTTGCCGCCCACTCGTCGTAATCGCGAGGTAGACCGCGATTGGCCGACTGCACGTTGATGCTCGACCCGCCGCCCATCACCTTGCCCTGCTCGTAGACGCGCACCGTCGCGCCGCGCGTCGCCTGCGCCTTCAGGTCCGGCCAGATGTACTTTTCGCCGCAAAAGACAGGCATGGGGTAGCTGTCGAGAATCTCACCGGGCACGGCGCCTGGCGGTGTGTCGATGCCCGCTTCGATCAACGCGACGCGCAGCGACGTCACCGCCGACAACCGGTGCGCGAGCACGCAGCCTGCTGATCCGCCGCCGACGATCACGTAATCGAAGCGCTCCATGAACTGTCTCCAGACCTTTGTCGTGTGCCTTGTTATGGGCGCTTACCGGCCGCGAAATGCCGGCTTGCGTTTCGCGTGGAACGCTTCGACGCCCTCGCGGAAATCGTCGGACGAGCGCAGACGGCTATAGCAATGGCCTTCGAGTTCGATGGCAATCGACAACGGCGCGTCTTCGGTATCGTTGAGCAGCTTCTTCGCCGTGCGCTGCGCAAGCGGCGAGAATGCGCGCAGTTCGTCGACGAGCGCATCCGTTGCCGCTTCGAGTTCCGTATCGGCGACACACTCGACCGCGATGCCCCAGTCGTAGGCCTGCTTGCCCGGAATGCGGCGTGAGCGCATCACGATGTCTTTCGTGCGGCCGATGCCGACCATTTGCTGCAGACGGGCGGAGCCGCCCGAACCCGGAATCTGGCCGAGCTTCTGTTCGGGCAGCGCGTAGAACGTCGTATCGGTGGCGATGCGGAAGTCGCAGGCGAGCGACAGTTCGAAGCCCACGCCGAAGCAGTAGCCACGATTGGCCGCGATCACCGGTTTCGAGCAGCGTGTGGGTGCCGCGATATTCCACGCGAGCTTCGACACATGCTCCGGCGACGCCTCCAGAAAACCCTTGATATCGCCGCCGCTCGAAAAGTGTTCGCCCTTCGCGCGAACGACGATCACGCGCACGCGGTCGTCCTCGTCGAGCGCTTCGAACGCGGCGCGCAACTGGTCGCGCGCGTGCATCGAAATCACGTTGAACGGCGGACGGTCGAGAATGATGTCGGCGCGTTCGCGTTGAGCATCGATCTCGATCGAAAAGCCGTCGGGTTCCTCGAGCAGCGTCTGCCCGCGATGGATCAGGTCGGTCATGAGTGTTACTCCTTCGTGATTTCAGTGTGTCGAGTCAGAGGTTGAATGGCAGGGTCGATCGGGCCGCGCTCGTCGCGCTGATACTCGCCTGCCTGGAGCTTGCGGCGCAGGATCTTGCCGACCGGCGACTTCGGAATGTCGTCGACGAACACGTAATCGCGCGGGCGCTTGAAGTTGACGAGGTCGGAGGCGCGGCACCACGCGTCGAGCGTTGCGCCATCGACGTAATCGCTGCGCTTGACGAACGCGACGACGCGCTGACCCCAGCGGTCGTCCTTCACGCCCGCCACGGCCACTTCGTCGACGCACGGATGCAACGACAGCACCGATTCGATATCGACAGGTGAAATGTTTTCGCCGCCGCTGATGATCATGTCGTCGACACGGCCGGACACGTACAGGTCGCCGTCAGCGTCGAAAAAGCCGGTGTCGCCGGTGAAGTACCAGCCGTCGCGCAAAGACTTCGCATTGGCGTCGGGGCGGTTCCAGTAGCCTTCGAATGCTTCGTCGCCGAGCAGGTCCGCGATGATCTGGCCTTCTTCATGCACGGCAGCCACGTCGTCCGGCGATTGCGCATTGAGCTTCACGACGCGCAGGCGCGTATTGATACCCGCGCGTCCGGCGCTGCCGGGCTTCACCGTCGCGTGCTGGTCGATACTGAACGTGTAGACCTCGGACGAACCGTAGTGGTTGACGAACAGCTCCGGCTCGAACGCCGCCGAGAGACGCTTGAGCAAGCCGTCGCTCATCGGCGCACCCGCGAAGCCGAGCTTCGTGACCGGCGACGTATCGATGTCGTTGAAAGCGGGATCGGCGAGCAGATCGTGATAGAGCGTCGGCACGAGATACAGGCACGTGAGCTTGTACCGCGCTATCGAATCGAGCGCGAGGCGCGCATTCCAGCGCCGCATGCAGACGAACAGGCCATCGACGAGCGCCATCGAGAGCAGCGAGCGCACGCCCATCGTGTGATACAGCGGCATCACGCCGAGCGTGCGCTCGCCATGCCGGTAGAGGTTCTGTGCAACATGCGCGAGCGCCGCCGCGCGCTCATGTCGATGACGGCGCGGAACGCCCTTCGCCTTGCCCGTCGTGCCCGATGTGTAGAGGATAAGCGAGTAGTCGTCGGCATTGGCGTCGGCGTGTGTCGTGAGCGTGGCATCGCTTTGCGCGGCAAAGAGCACGTCGATCGTCGCCGTGCGTCCGGGCGCATCATCGAGGCCGATGCGTGGCACGTTGCACGCGGCCGGGCTTTGCATCACGGCATCCGCGCTGACGGGTTCATAGACGATCGCCTTCACACCCGCATCGGTCACGCAATAATCGAGTTCGTCGGGTTTCGCGCGCCAGTTCAGCGGCACCATGACGATGCCCGCGAACTGGCAGGCCCAATGCAGCGTCGCCATTTCCCAGCGGTTTTGCAGTACCACCAGCAGACGGTCGCCGCGAACGAAGCCCAGTTCACGCAGTCCCTGCGCGGCGTTCAGGATGATGCGATGCCACTGCGTGTAGGTCGTCCGAAAATCGCCATCGACAAGCGCGAGCGCATGCGGACTGCGCTCCACGCTTTGCAGAAACGTACGGCCGAGATCAAGCATGTTCGGCCTCCGTGTTTCCGCACGGCTGCCTGCGGCGCGCGGCCGCGTCGAGCACGGCCGCGACGATGGGCGTATAGCCCGTACAGCGGCAGATATGACCGGATAGCATTTCGCGCACCTCTTCCTCGGTCGGATTGGGCACGCGTTGCAGATAGTCCGCGCACGACATCAGAATGCCCGCCGTGCAGAAGCCGCATTGCAGTGCATGATGACGCGCGAATGCCTGTTGCAGATCGCCGAGAGTCTGCGCGGGCGCGAGCCCTTCGACCGTATCGACGCGGCGTCCATCGGTCTGCACCGCGAGCATCAGGCAGGACCGCGCCGCGATCCCGTCGACATGCACGGTGCACGCGCCGCACACGCCATGCTCGCAGCCGACGTGCGTGCCCGTCGCGCCGAGTTCATGCCGCAGAAAATCCGACAGCAGTTCGCGCGTTTCGCAATAGCCGCTGCGTTCACGGCCATTAAGCGTCAGCGTGACCTGCTGCCGTTCGCCGTGCCGCATGACGGTTGTCGTTGACTTGCTCACTTCGCCTCCTCGATCACGCGCCATCCGAGTTCTCGCACCAGATGACGACGGTACTTCGCGCTGATATGCGCATCGTCGTGCGCGCCCAGTTTCCAGCTCAAATCGTTCAATGCGCCGCGCAGATCTTCGCCTCGCAGGCGCGGCCAGCGCTCGACCTTCGGTCTGTCCGCCACGCCGCCGACGGCAATCCGTATGGCGTCGTCGGTGACGATCGCGGCGCACGCGACCATCGCGAAGTCGCCGTGACGTGCCGAACATTCGGCAAAGCCGAAGCGCTCACCGGGCTTCTTCATCGGGAAGCGCACGGCTTCGACGAGTTCGTCGGGCTCGCGCGCTGTCATCAGCATGCCTTGAAAGAAGTCGTTCGCGGGCACCGCGCGTTGTTTCCTTTTTGAGCGCAGCAGCACGTCGCCGCCGAGCGCTGTCAGCACGAGCGGGAGTTCCGCGCTCGGGTCCGCATGCACAACAGATCCGCATACGGTGCCGCGATTGCGAATCTGAAAGTGCGAGATATGCGGGAACGCCATTGCCAGCAACGGCACTTCGTCGCGTAGCGTCGCGCGCCATTCGACGCTGCTTTGCGTTGCCGCCGCGCTCACGACGAGATGCCCCGCTTGCGAATCGGCGCGCACGGCGTTCAGTTCGTCCGTGCGCGAAATATCGACGAGCACGCGCGGTTGCGCGAGCCGCATGTTCAGCACCGCCATCAGCGACTGTCCGCCGGCGAGCACGCGAGCGTCCTCACCCGTCTGCGCGAGGACGTCGAGCGCGTCCTGCGTCGTCATCGCGCGCACGTAATCAAACAACGCGGGCTTCATGCGTGCCTCCTGAAGCGTGCAAGGAATCGCGCGAGCCACGAACGGCCTTCCGTTTCGACCGACTCGCCTGCCGCCTGGCGTCCCAGCGACTCGAACAGTTGCCTCAGCACGACCTTCGCCGCGCCTTCTAGCATGCGACCGCCCACGGCCGCGACCTTGCCCGATACCTGCGCTTCATAGTCGTACGACAGACGCGTGCCCTTATCGGTCGGCGTGAGTTCGACGAGACCATTGCCGCGCGCGATGCCGAGCGGCGACATGCCCGCGCCCGCCAGCCGCAGACGATGCGGCGCCTCGATATCGGACAGGCCGATGCGTGCTTCGAAGCGCGCCTTTATCATGCCGACGCCGACCGTGACATCCGCTCGATACTGGTTCGGCCCTGTCGCTTCGAGCGCATGGCAGCCGGGGATGACCTTCGCGAGCGCATTCGGATCGAGCAGCACGCCGAAAACCGCTTCGGGCGTTGCCGGCAGATCGACGGTGCCTTGTGCCGTGAGCGCGCGGCCGCCGCCAGGCGCCGCGGGTTTCCCCGTCGCGGCTTCGCGATACTCGGGCAGCGACGGCTCCGGATCGTCGATGCCGATTAGCGCCATTACCTTCGAAGGCGTGAGCGGCAAGCGGATGTCCGCGATATCAAGCGCGTCGGCCACCGCGTTCGCGATGCATACGGGCGTGCTCATATTGTTGCCTTCGCCCAATCCTTTTGCGCCGAGCGGCGTGAACGGCGACGGCGTTTCCAGGTGCACGATCACCGGATCCGGCACTTCACACGTGGTTGGCATCAGATAGTCGGCGAGCGTGCCGGACTGGAAACTGCCATCCGCGCCGTAGCGGAACTCTTCGAGTAGCGCCGCGCCGAGTCCTTGCGCGAATGCGCCGCGAATCTGGCCATCGGCGAGCGCAGGGTTCAGCAGCGTGCCCGCATCGTGCGTGGTCACATACCGGTCGATACGCACGTGACCCGTCACGCGGTCCACTTCGACAGCGCACACGTCGAACGCAAAGCCATAAGCCGCCGACGTGTTAATGCGATCGTTCTCGTCGGGCGCGTCCATGTGAGGCGGAGACCAGAACACGGTCTCGCGCAGGCCGGGCTCTTCGCCTTCGGGCAGCAGCGCGGGGGCCCAATGCGGCGCGTTGCTCGCGGCACGGCCGAATGGCAGCCCGCGCTCCTCGGCGCCTTTCGGATAAACCCGCGCACCTTCGAAGCACACGTCTTCAGGCACGCAGCCGAATTGCTTCGCGACGATGCGCGCGAGCTTGTCGCGCACGCGCATCGCGGCGAGATGAACGGTGCCCGCCACCGCGCCCGCGAAACGGCTCGAATAGTTGCCCGACGCCACTGACCACGCATCCTTGTGCGTATCGAACTCGACGTTGACGACGATATCTTTTGGATCGAGGCCGAGCGCATCCGCCACGACCTGTGCGCACACCGTCATATGACCTTGTCCCGCAGGCGTCGATGCAATGGTCACGACCACGCCGCCCAGCAGATCGACGCTGACCGTCGCGCTTGCAATCGCGCCGTTCTTCGGGCCGGCTTTCCTGCGCGCTTCGGCGGGCATCACGGTCGTGATGTAGCCCATGTTCGACACCGACGGCTCGACAATGGCCGCAAAGCCGATGCCATAAAGCCGCCCCTGCTTGCGCGCGGCATCACGGCGCGCGATGAGTTCGTCGTACCCGCCTTCCGATAACCCGCGCCGCAGCGCTTCCTGATAGTTGCCCGAGTCGAGCAGCGCGCCCGCTGCCGCGCGATACGGAAAGGCATCGGCGGGAACGAAGTTGCGCCGATAGACGTCGAGCACATCGAGCTTCAGTTCGATGGCGATGCGCTGGATCAATCGCTCGAGCGCGAAATACACCTGCGGACCGCCGAAGCCGCGCACGAGCCCCGTCGGTGTCTTGTTGGTCAGTACGACGCGATTACGCACGATCAGGTTGGGGATCGCGTATGCGCCCGTCAGGCAACCGTGCATCCGGTAGAACGTCGCGGGCTCCGGCGCGCGCAGGTAACCGCCGCAATCTTCGAGCTGATCGTATGAGAGCGCCGTAATGCGGCCGTCGTTTTCGACGGCGGCTTCGATCGTCGACAAACGCGCGGTTGCCGAGGTCGCCGCGCTCAGATGTTCGAGCCGGTCCTCGACCCATTTGACCGGCGCGCCCGCCTTGCGCGACGCGAGGCACATCAGCACGACATACGGAAACACCGCCTGCTTCACGCCGAAGCTGCCGCCCGAATCACGCGGCGCTTTGTGGCGCAGCCGGTTGGCAGGCACGTTCAGTGCCATCGCCATCACGGCATGCAGCGAGAACGGCCCCATGAAATTCGACGTAACATCGTAGCCCTCGTCACCCGACAGATACTCGGCGATGACCACGCCGCATTCGATTGGCGCACACGAATTGCGCGGATAGTGCGTGACGAGCTTTACGCGATGCGGCGCGCTGCCGAACGCGGCTTCAGGCTCGCCGTAGCGGAAATGCCGGTCGCTGATTACGTTCGTGCCGACGCGTTCGTGCAGAACGGGCGCGTCCTCGCGCATCGACTGTTCGATCGACGTGACGGGATCGAGCGTCGCGTATTCGACCTTGATGAGGTCGAGCGCGTCTTCCGCCAGCGCGCGCGATACCGCCATCACGACGGCAACGGGCTCGCCGACATAGCGTACGCGGTCCATCGCGAGCGCCCATTGCTCCATCGGTGACTTGACGCCCACCACGAACGGCCTCGACCACGGGCGCAAGTCGTCGCGCGTGAGAACGGCGCACACGCCACGCAGCATCAATGCAGCGCTCGCATCGACCGACACGAGTTCCGCATGCGCATGCGGCGAGCGCAGCACGGCAGCGTGCAGCGTGCCCGGCTTCACGCCGATGTCGTCGCCATAGCGGCCGCGACCTGTCAGGATCGCGGGATCTTCGAGACGCTGCATCGGTCGTCCGACATGCTTCGATGCGCGCGCTTCGGTTTGCGCCACTGCATGCCCGGTTTCGGATACAGCCAGATTCGCCTCACGCTGGTTCATTGGACGGCTCCTGCATCGTCGCGTTGATCCGCGAAGGCATCGGCAAGACCGCTCCAACGCTTCGCGATCTCGCGATGCTCGATGGCGAACAGGTCGAGAATGCGGCCGACCGTGTGATCGACGACGTCTTCGATCGTCTTCGGGTGCGCGTAGAACGCGGGCACGGGCGGCATCACGATTGCGCCCATTTCAGTCGCGAGCGTCATGTTGCGCAGGTGTGCGAGATTGAGCGGCGTTTCGCGCGCGACCAGCACGAGGCGGCGGCGCTCCTTGAGCATCACGTCGGCTGCGCGCGTCAGCAGATTGTCCGCGAGACCGTGTGCGACGCTGGCAAGCGTTCTCATCGAGCACGGCGCGATCACCATGCCATCCGTCAGGAACGAGCCGCTTGCGACGGCCGCGCCGATATCGCGCACGTTGTGAGCCACATCGGCGAGACCGTCGAGATCGCTGCGCGTGAGGCCTAATTCCTGCGCTGCGGTGACGGCGCCCGAGGGCGACACGATCAGATGCGTCTCGTGCGTGCCGAGCCGGCGCAGCGCGGCGAGCAGCCGCACGCCAATCATCGCGCCGCTCGCACCGGAGATGCCGACGACGATGCGCGCCTTGGGGGCCGCGCGCTCAGCCATGATCGCGGTCCAGCCAGGCATCGAACGCCGAGTTGTCGGCTGCGACGAGCGCATCGAGATCGACCTTGTCTGCACCGGGAATCCTCACACGGGTGAACACATGTGCGGCATAGACGACGGGGCGCGTCGCGTCGAGTCCCATCTTCGCGCTGACGCCTTGCAGATGCGGCGGCGCATCGTCGGGCTGGCCGACCGTCGTCGACGGATCGAGCGGCGAGCCTTGCGCGCCGCCGATCACGACCAGATCGCGATCCGCCTGGAAGCGCGTCGCGATCGCCCATTCGACTTCAGCAGGATCGTGCACGTCCACATCGGTATCGACGACGACCACCTGCTTGATGTCGTAATGCGCGCCGAACGCGCAGAGGATCACGTTCTTCGCTTCGCCTTCGCGTTTCTTGTCGAACTGCACCCACAGGTGATAACGGCACACGCCGCCAACGGACAGATGCACGTCCTTCACGCCCGGATGGCTGCGCTGAAGATGCGCGAGCAATGTCGCTTCACGTGGAATCGCGCCGAGCAGCAAGTGCTCCATTTCGGCTGGAACGATCGTATGAAAAATGGGGGCGCGCCGATGCGTGACGGCCGTGACTTCGATTACTTCGCGCGCTTCCTGCGCGCTGTAGTACTTCGGGAATTCGCCAAACGGCCCTTCGGGCTCGCGCACGTTCGGCAGAATGCGCCCTTCGATCACGATCTCCGCGAACGCCGGCACGTGCACGCCATTCGTCACGCACCGCGCGACGGGCAGCGGCGCGCCATGCAATGCGCCCGCGATTTCGAGCTCGTCATGATCGATCGGCGTGATGGCTTGCGACGCGAGCATCGTCAGCGGATCGACGCCGATTGCGATGGCGACGTCGAGCGCATCGCCGACGGCTTCGGCGGTCTTCTGGAACGCGTGCAGATGACGCGGTAACAGCAGGATCGCCATGCGGTCGCGGCCATGCACCTGAATGCGGTTGATCGACACGTTCTGCACGCCTGTGCGCGGATTGCGCGCGATCACGAGCCCCGCGGTGATGTAAGGACCGTTGTCGTGCTCGCTGTGTGTGGGAATCGGCAGTAAAGCGTGCAGATCGATAGCGTTCGTATGAACGATCTGCTGGCACGCTGCTTCGCCGCCCGCGACCAGCCGGGATGCGAGGGGCGCTTCGGCGGCATCGCGAAAGCGCGCGAGCAAAGCGCGTTCGTCGACGCCCATTGCCTCGGCAATCCACGCGCGCCTCGACATGAAGCCGCTCACTACAGGGATGTCGCGACGTCCCGGCTGCGTGAAAAACGCGACCTGCGTGCCGTCGAGCCGCTTCGCCACGGCGGCCAACTCGTGTGCGAGCGCGACGGGCTGGTCGACCGTCGCGAGACGGCCGGTGCGCGCGAGATGCGCAAGCCAGCCGCGCAACGTGAGCGCCCCCGAAGGCTCGGACCATGCGCGAGTCTGCGGGGAGTCCGGAAGGGGACTCGAAAGGGAAAGCGAACCGGAAAAGGCGCCGTGTGTCGCGGCGTCGCGAGTATTCATCTGCGTCTCCATCTATGCCACTTCTTCGACACGAATTGCATGCGAGTCGTGATGCGAGTCGTGGTGCGATTCGCGATGCGGATCGGATCGAAAGGATATGGAGCGAAGCGTAGCGAGATCGCGGTATAAGTTCTAATACTGATTTTTGATGCTTTGAATCATCCTTTCTGATATCCGTGTTAGCCCCGATGACGCTTGTCTTACAACGGGATAACACTAAACACGCTGGCGCGGCCCCATCTTCAGGCCACCAGTGACGCGTTGAAACGCAACGCTTACGGGCTTCCCGTGATGGTATGTACTGGCGCCATTAGTGCCGATGATGACCCTCTTCACGACTATGGACCTTAAACAAATCCAGTATTTCATCGCGCTGTTCGAAGACGGTTCGGTGACGCGCGCGGCCAAGCGGCTGAACATCGTGCAACCCGCGCTCAGCATGCAGATCGCGAAGCTGGAAGAGGAACTGCATCAGCAACTCTTCGATCGCGGCGCGCACGGCATGGCGCCGACAGCGGCCGGCCGCCTGATGTACCGGCTCTTTCTGCCCATCATGCGCGACCTGGCGCATGCGCGGCAGCAACTGGTGCAACGCGATGAGGTCGTGACAGGGCACGTCAACATCGGACTCATCGCGTCAGTGACGGAAAGCGTGCTCGCGGATTCGCTTTCGCGTTTTCATGCGCGCTATCCACATGTCGAAGTGACGGTGGCCGATGGCTACAGCGCGACCTTTATCGACTGGGTTGCGGGCGGGCAACTCGATGCCGCGCTCATCAACAAGCCGCGCGCGCGGCTGTCGCTCGATTCACAGCCGCTGCTCGACGAAGAAATGGTGCTCGCAACGAGCGTCGCCCACGGGCCCGATCTGCCGCACTCGATCGAGCTCGCGCAGTTGCCTGAACTCGAACTGGTGCTGCCCACGAAGCGTCACGGCCTGCGAGGTGTGCTCGATACGGCCGCGCAACATGAAGATGTGATGCTCGCGCCGCGCTTCGAAATCGATGTGCTATCCACCATCGTCGCGCTCGTCGAGAAGACGCGCTTTGCGACGATCCTGCCGCGTATCGTCGTGGGACGCGCGGTGCGTGAAGGCACATTGCGCGCATATCCGATTCTCGCGCCGCGCATCGTGCGACACATCGTGCGCGTGAGTCATCCGCGCCGCCCCCTGAGCGCCGCCGCCGAAGCGCTGATCTCGATCATCGCCGATGAACTGCGCCAGGTCTCGACGGCAATGGATATCGGCACGCCGTTGCGCGCATGACGCGCATTCAATGTTTTTCTTTGTGTCCTATCGCGACAAAACGCTCGTCAGGCGACTTCTTTCCAGCCCACTGAATTTGCACCGCATCCGGCTCGCCGGACCACATGCCACTGACCGCGCGAATTCGTCCACGCGCAGCGCAACCGATCAAGCGATGGCGCCTATCCGGACTTATACGGAGGCGCTCTCACATTGACAGCGCCAGTTTTAGATTTAGAATATGTTCAATATCAGTGAACCATGTTCACTATATTAGAACAAGATCAAGTGCCGAGGATGAACGTTACCTGGCTCCTGGTTTGAGCGCGGTTGCCAACCCACCCGCATGATGAGGCCGCTCTGGATACGACGCGAGCAGGGGACGAAAACCATAAGTGGCTTTTCGCGGACGCCAGATCGAAAAAGGCCAACCGCTTGTCTTGACGACTCTTGAGAGAATTCATGCGAAAGCTCTGTGCGGCAACTGCCATTCTTCTGTCCATCGCTGGCTCGGCA
The DNA here is from genome assembly GCF_900177725.1 of Paraburkholderia susongensis. Lineage (GTDB taxonomy): Bacteria > Pseudomonadota > Gammaproteobacteria > Burkholderiales > Burkholderiaceae > Paraburkholderia > Paraburkholderia susongensis. Next base: position 60,457 of record NZ_FXAT01000006.1, read on the forward strand.
TACGCGAGAGACAAACTGCTCATTCAGCAATATCAGGGTACCTACGGAAATGCAGCGGCTGTAGTTGCCGCGGCGCAAGGGATGTGCGAGCGCAATGGTCTCGACTGCGAAATCAAGTACATCAATAGCGGGCCGCTCGGCATGCAGGCGCTGGTGGGCAAATCGATCGACGTCGCTTTCGTCGGTACGGAAACCCTGGTCACGGGTATCGCGCGAGGTGCGAAAGCTCAACTCGTGTATGGCGGGTACCAGTCCTTGACGCTTTCGCTCGTCGCGCGCAATGACGTGCCGATTCGCAAGGGAACGGTCAAGGAGACGCTCGAGCAACTGAAGGGCAAGAGAATCGGCGTGACCATGCGCGGATCGCAGACCGAAATGCATTTCCTCTCGCTCGTCCGCGAAGCGGGCATGAAGCCTTCCGATTTCATCATCGTCCCGGTGGGCGGCGTCGCCACTGCGTACACCGCTCTGACGGTAGGCAAGACCGTGGATGCGGTGATGATCATGAATCCGCTCAAGCAGATCTGCGTGGAGGCCAAGACCTGCCAGCTGGTTTTCGATGCCGATACGGTGGAATGGCCGCCCGAGCTGCGCGCGATGAAGGGCGCCAGCGTCGCCATGGCGATGCGCACCGAGACCATCGAGCAGAATCCCGATCTGGTGAATCGCTTCATTCGCGCCATGGACGAAGCCAACAAGTGGATACGCGACCCGAAAAACCGCGACGCGGTAGTGAAACTGCTAGGTCCGTCGATGACGCTTGGAGATATTCCGAACGCGGACGCGGTCCGCCGAAGCTGGATCAACGACGACATCACGCAAATGGGCGACGGCAAGCTTAGCCGCTCCGGCGTTCAGGGCGTCGTCGACTATCTTTCCGCACAGGGCTTGATCGATTCGAAACCCGCCGTTTCAAGCCTTGTCTACAGGGACGCGCCGTGACATCGGAGGTGACGCCAAGGATGTATACAGACCAGACTGCAGTGATCCCCTCGGGAGCGCCTGCCATGCCATCCGCCACGGCCTCGGCGCACCGGTCCGCGAATGGACCCGCTCCCGCGGCATTGCGTTTCTCCCGCGCGTCTGTTCGGTTCGGACGGGAGGTTCTGGCGCTCGACGACGTGAGCCTCGAGATTGCGCCCGGTGAATTCGTCTCGATCGTGGGGCCGAGCGGCTGCGGCAAGACGACCCTGCTCAATATCGCAGCGGGCCTGATCCCGTCGGACAGCTATCAGGGCGACTGCCAGGTGCTGGGCCGCAAGCCGGTTTCGGGCAATCGCGATGTCGCCTACATGCTCGCACGCGATGCGCTTTGCCCGTGGCGCACGGCGCTTCGCAATGTCGAGCTGGCGGGCGAAATCCGCGGCCAGCCGATGCCGCGACGGCGCGAGGTTGCGCGCACGCTGCTGGCCAGCGTGGGGCTCGGGGAATTCGAGAACAGCTACCCGAAGCATCTGTCGCATGGCATGCGGCAACGCGTTGCGCTGGCCCGAACGTTCAGCATGGAATCGTCCATCCTGCTCATGGACGAGCCGTTCGGCGCCCTCGATTCGCTCACCAAGATCCAGTTGCAGGAGGTGCTTCTGAATCTCTGGCAGGCCAAGGCCAAGACCGTGATGCTCGTCACGCATGATCTCGGCGAAGCGGTGGCGGTGTCGGACCGCGTGATCGTCATGAGCGCGCGTCCGGGGAGAATCGTGGCGGATATCCGTATCGATCTTCCTCGCCCCCGCTCCGTGAAGTCCTTGCAGAAGGATCCGGCGTTTCACACTCTGCATGCCGAGGTGTGGAAGCGTTTGGACGAGGCGATGAGTGCTTGAGGGAGCGACGATGAATACAGCAACGAAAACGGCCATCGACAGAGGCGTGGCTCTGCTCGCGTTGGTGTGCGTGTGGCAGATCGCGGCGTCGCGAGGCTGGATCGACCAGCTTCTGATCGGCAGTCCGATGGGGATTGCCGTCTATCTTCGCGACAATCTTTTCAAGGACGGCGCGCTGCTGATCGATTTCGGATGGACCATGCTGGGCACGCTGATCTCCTTTGTGCTGGGGATGGTCGCGGCCGTCGTGACCGGCGTGCTGTTCGTGATGAGTCCTCGTCTCGAGCGGGCGTTCGAGCCGATACTCGCGGCCGTGAATTCGATGCCGCGAATCGCGCTCGCGCCGCTTTTCCTGATCTGGTTCGGCCTGGGGCTTGCCTCGAAGATCGCAATCGGATTCAGCCTGTGCTACTTCATCGTTCTGTCGAGCACGGTGGCGGGGGGGCGCAGCGTCAGCCAGGACCACCTTACGCTTGCGTCGACCCTCGGGGCTAGTGCGTGGCGCAAGTTCGTCCACTTCACGCTACCCACCGCGGTTCCGACGATCTTCACCGGTCTGCGGCTGGGATTGGTGTATTCGCTGCTCGGTGTCGTCGGCGGAGAGATCATCGCCTCGGAGCATGGGCTGGGTCAGCAGCTAAGCCTGCTGTCGTCGCAGTTCAACACCAATGGCGTGCTCGGCATTCTTTTGCTTCTCGCGTTGACCGGCGCCAGTATCAACGGCTTGATGAACGTGCTCGAGAACACGCTGCTGCGCTGGAGGTAATTCATGTCCTGTATTCATCATGAGCGGTGCGGCCAGGCCGGCGAGTACACCGATGAGGTTTGGCGACGCCGCGTCGAGCTGGCGGCCGCCTATCGCCTGACGGCCCTGTTCAAATGGGATGACCTGGTTGCCACTCATATCAGCGCGCGCGTGCCTGGGACAACTGATCAGTTTCTGATCAACCCGTATGGGCTGCTTTTTGAGGAAGTCACCGCGTCGAGCCTCATTACCGTGGATATCGACGGGAGAAAGCTCGACGAGTCGCCGTACGAGGTCAATCCGGCAGGCTTCACGATTCATAGCGCGATTCACGCCGCGCGGCACGACGCGGAGTGCGTGATGCACACGCATACGCTGAATGGCACGGCCGTATCGGCACAGGTGGAAGGTGTTCTTCCCTTGTCCCAGCAGTCGATGCTCGTGCTGCAAAGTTTGGGTTACCACGATTACGAAGGCATCGCTCTGCGCGACGATGAAAAACCCCGGCTTGTCCAATCGCTCGGCAGCAACGATTTTCTTATGCTGCGCAACCACGGTCTTCTGACTGTCGGGAGGAGCGTAGGCGAAGCGTTCATCTTCATGTACCTCTTTGAAGCAGTCTGCAGCATTCAGGTGCGTGCACTGGCGGGGGCGCGGCCTTTGAACCATATCGACTCCTCGATCATCGCGACCGCGCGCGAGCAGGTCAAAGCCGCCACGCAAGGGCAAGGCGCTGCGATGGCATGGCCGAGCCTGCTCAGGCGTCTCGACAGGCAACTTCCCGGCTACGACACCTGATTTCCGGTCCCATGCAAGAGGGCTGCCGCTCATGAGAGGAGTGCCTTGAAACCGAAGATTCTTGTCACGCATAGCATCGAGGCGAGTGCGCTGCAGCGGCTCGCACAGGTATTCGAGGTGGATTTCCGCGACAGCAAAGCCGGACTCGACCGCACGACACTGATCGCCGCGCTGCGGGACAAGCAGGGAGCCATTCTCTGCCCGTATGACCGCGTCGATGACGGCGTGCTTGCGGCGGTCGACGATCTGCGGGTCCTGTGCAATACGTCGGCTGGTTTCAACAATCTCGACATCGCGGCCTGCACGCGGCATGGCGTGCTGTGCACGAATACGCCCGACGTGACGACCGGGACCACGGCGGACTTCGCGTTCGGCCTGCTTCTCGCCGCGGCGCGCCGGATCGTCGAAGCCGACGAATGTGTACGGCAGGGGCGCTGGGACGCATCCACCTACGAGCGATTCATGAGCCTCGATGTTCACGGAAAAACACTGGGCATTCTCGGCATGGGGCGCATCGGACGCGCCATTGCGCGCAGGGCGGCGCTCGGCTTCGGCATGCGCGTGCTCTATCACTCCCGCTCCCGCATGTGTGAGGAGAGCGAGCGGGAAATCGCCGCCGGGTACGTGAGCAAGCCGGAGCTGTTGCGGCGCTCCGATCACCTGATCGTTGCCCTGCCATACACGCCTGAGACACATCACGTCATAGGTGCGCAGGAGATCGGCATGATGCGTCCTACGGCGACGCTGATCAACATAGGCAGAGGTGGCCTCGTCGACGATCATGCGTTGGCCATGGCGCTCAAGGAAAGGCGCCTCGCGGCGGCGGGGCTCGATGTCTTCGAAGGGGAGCCGGCGATCGAACCGCTGCTGCGCTCCTTGCCGAACGTCGTCCTGACACCGCACATCGCGAGCGCGACCTTCAGCACGCGATCGGCGATGGTCCACCTCGCGGTGGACAACCTGATCGCGGCCCTCGGGCAACCGGGTGGCGTCCGTTTGCCGCCGACGCCGATCAACCCCGAGGTGCTCCCGGCGCAAGTCTGATTCGCCGCCACTGCTGGGCCCGGGTTTATCCCGTGTGACCCAGCTCGCGCGAAACGCGTTTCGCGGCCTGCATGACGATGGGCGCGAGGTTACGCATCATCGCTTCGGGCATGCGTTCGCCGGGTGCCCCGACGCTGATCGCGGCGACGGCTTCGCCGCGGCTGTTGAAGATGGGTGCTGCGACCCCGTGCGCGCCGCCGCTCCATTCGCCGCGATTGATCGCATATCCCTTGCGCCGTACGCGTTCGAACTCGTGCTCGACTGCTTCACGCATGGTGAGCGTCTGCGGCGTGAGCTTTTCGAGGCTTCCGACGATCCTGTCGATGATGTCGATGGGGGCATAGGCCAGCATCGCCTTGCCCGTCGCCATGTAGAACGCGGGCGCCCGGTCGCCTGGCCTCGTGTGAGCGCGCACGGGCTGTGGACTGTCGATGACGTCGATATACAGCACCTCGACTCCGTCGAGAATCGACAGGAGCACGGTTTCGCGCGTTTGTTCGGCGAGCTCGCGCATGGCGGCCGTCGCGGCGCCGCGCAGATCGATGCGATTCGCCACGCGTTGGCCCAGCTCCCAGATCTTCAGCGTGCACTCGTATTCCCCAGTGGGCGTCTGGCGCACCCAGTCGAGCCCGCGCATCACCTGCAGCAGACGGTGCACGCCGCTCTTCGGCATATCCATATGCCGTGCGAGCGTTGTGATGCCGAGCGGGGCATCGTCGCTGGACAATAGTTCGAGCAGCGCGAGCCCTTTGGGCAGCGAGCCGGATGGCGCAGACGCGACTTCGTCCTGCGCTTCAGTGCGAGGTGGGTTCATTCGTGTTGACATTCGTTTGAGCACTTCCTATTATGTTCACATAGTCTGAATGATGTTCATCATAGTGGAACGGTAAAAAATTTCAACCCGATGCAGGTGAGAAATGAGCATAAGTGAAAGTGCATCTTTGCAGATATATCCGGAAGATCTGCCGTTGCGGGACAGTTGGGACCGCGGCGTCCTGCGCCGAACGTTCGGCCGCTTCGCCACCGGTGTCACCGTCATCACTACGCGCGCGCAGGACGGCCGCAGCATCGGGCTGACCGCGAACTCCTTCAATACCCTGTCGCTCGATCCCGCGCTGGTGCTGTGGAGCCTTGGCACCGCGCAGGGTAGCTCCGCCATCTTCAGGAACAGCTCTCACTTTGCAATCAACATTCTCTCGGCGGAGCAGATCGAGCTGTCGCGTCGTTTCGCGAGTCCGGTAGCGGACCGGTTCGCGGGCGTGGATTACGTCGAGGACGGTCTTGCCGCGCCCCTGATCAAAGGCTGCGCCGCCTGGCTCGTCTGCCGCCGGCGCGAGCATATCGAGTTCGGTGACCATCTGCTCTTCATCGGCGAGGTCGAGGTGTTGGGCACGACGAACGTGCCGCCGCTGCTGTTCCATGATTGCGATTACACGTTCACCCGCGGCGCGACGCTGGCACAGGCTTGAGATCGACGGAGAAAAATGAAATGCACAGGAGTGGTGTCGAGAGTAAATGGATTCGCAGTTTCGCGCAGCAATTCTCCGCTTGCGGGGTCGGCCCCAGAACCGTGGCTGCGATCCTGTGCGAAACAGGCTCGCGCACGGAGAACGTCGTCGCCAGCCGACATGCGCTCGCCGAGCTCGGGGCGTCGCAATTTCTCGTCGAAGTGCCCACGCCCGTGCAGTCGGAGCGTGTTCCAGTGCGCTCGACGGGAGCATCCGACGCGGTGCAGGGCCTGAGGGGTGTGATCGCCGCGTTGTCGCACGCCGATATCGTGATTGACTGCACGGTAGAAGGAATGCTGCATGCGAAGGAGCTCGGTCAGATACTGGTGGGCGGCACGCGGCTCATGATGGTGAGCAACGAGCATCCGGAGATCCTCGAGCGCATCGGCGTCGATCCGGGGCTCGAGAGGCGAGTGAAGGCCGGCGTGTCGCGGCTCAGGCGTGCCAGGGAAATGCACGTCACCTCGGCTGCGGGCACCGATCTGCGAATTGCGATTGCCGGCTGTCCGCTGGGCGGCAACTGGGGCTACTGCACCGAGCCGGGTACGCGCTCGCACTGGCCTGGCGGGTTGATTGCAGCCTTTCCGACGGCCGGCAGCGTCAATGGCACGCTGATTTTCGCGCCGGGCGACGCGAACCTGACTTTCAAGCGCTATTTCGAGTCCCACGTGAGCGTGCGGATCGAGCAGGACTACATTACCGCCATCGAGGGCGATGGGCTCGATGGGGAACTGCTGCGCAGCTATATCGCAGCATGGGGGGACCGCGAGGCGTATGCCGTCTCTCACGTCGGCTGGGGCATGAACGAGCGCGCCCGCTGGGACTCGATGGTGATGTACGACAAGAACGATTTCAATGGCACCGAGCTTCGTGTGTTCGCAGGCAACTTCCTTTTTTCGACAGGAGCCAACGAGCACGCCGGCCGCTTCACCAAGGGCCACTTCGACCTGCCGATGCGAAACTGCACGATCGCGCTCGACGGCGAGGTGATCGTGGACAAGGGTGTGCTCAAGGGCGAACTCGCTTCCTCCGAGAACTAAAGGAATCCTGATTGAACTTGACGCGCGGCTCATCGAGACGACATTTCCGATGCCATCAGGCTCGGTGGTGAAATTTTTTTCAGACCTACGATTAGTAATACTTAAAAACAGATTATATCGTCACGAAGAGACCGTGACATATCCCAGAGGGACTAAGAATGCACTTCGACCTGAGCAAAAAGCAGCAGCAACTGATCGCAACGGCGCGTGAACTCGGCCAATACAACTTTGCAAAACGCGCGAGCCACTACGACCGTGAAGCGATTTTTCCGACCGAGAACTACCAGGATCTGCGCCAGGCCGGCTTCCTGAAGCTTTGCGTGCCTGAGGAGTACGGTGGCCTCGGTGCCGACTATCAGACCTACATGCTCGTGGCGGCGGAGATAGGCCGCTGGTGCGGGGCCACGGCGCTCACCTTCAACATGCATACCTGCGCGACCATGTACGCCGGCCTCATGCTCGACGCCTATCCGCTCACGGAGCAGCAGCGTGCCGATCAGCACCGGCGCCGCCTGCATCATTTCGGCCGTATCGTCGAGGAGGGCAAGCTTTATTCGCAGCCGTTCTCCGAAGGTGGAGAGGATTGGACTCAGCGTCCCTACGCCACTTCGGCAAGGCGCGTCGATGGCGGTTGGCTCCTCAATGGCAAGAAGATTTTTGCTTCCCTGTCCGGCGCGGCGGATTTTCACGGCATCACCTGCACGGAAATCCGCGAGGATGGCATGCCGCCGACGTTCCAGGACACGGTGTACCTCGCCGTCGATCAGAACAGCCCCGGCTTCGAGATCACCGGAAACTGGGATCCGCTCGGTATGCGTGGCACGGTCTCGCGCACCTTGATCATGAAGGACGTGTTCGTGCCGGACAACGAAGAAGTGATGCCGAGGGGCACGTACTTCGACATGCGCAAGCTCTGGCCGCACGGCTTCATCACGGTGAATCCCGCTTACATGGGCATTGCCGAAGCTGCGGTGGATTTCACGATCAAATACCTGCGTGGCGAGATCGAAGGCATGCCGCCCGTGCGGCGCCGGCACTATCCGACCAAACGGATGGCCGTCGCCCAGCTTCAGATCATGCTGGAGCAGACACGCGCGCTTTACCACCGCGTGATCAGCGACGCGCGCCCCAACCCGGACAAGGCGGACATCATCCGCATGTACGCGGGTCACTACACCGTGATGGAAAACAGCAACGAGATCTGCCAGCTCGCGATCCGCACGTGCGGCGGTCAGGCGATGCTCAAGTCGCTGCCGCTCGAACGCATGTATCGCGACAGCCGTTGCGGCGCGCTGATGCTGCCGTTCACGGCGGAAATCTGTCTCGACCGGATCGGCTACCTCTCCCTCTACTCGATGGAGGAGTTCGAAAATCTCCCGGCGCCCAAGGCGGATTGAGATGGCGGCCGGCGTACTGCAGCCCGAATCCATCCGCGTGCCCGGTACGCCTGCGCTCGCGCTCCTGCAGGCAGGTCAGGGCGAACTCGTGCTGTTCCTGCATGGAGTGGGCGGCAACAAGTTCAACTGGGCGCGCGAGGTGCGTGTTTTCTCGCGGTATTTTCACGCTGTCGCGTGGGACATGCGGGGCTACGGCGAGAGCGACGACTACGAAGGTCCACTGCGCTTCGAGGATTTGAGTGCCGACATCCTGCGAATCCTCGCCTACTTCGGGGTTCAGCAGGTCCATCTGGTCGGTCTCTCGATGGGTGGGCGCATTGCCTTCGATTTTCTGCATCGCCACCCGGAACGGGTGCGCACGCTCACCGTCTGCTCGGCGAGCCACCGTGCGGCGGAGATGTCGCCGGAGCGGCGCGCGGCCTTTCTCGCGAGCCGCCTGCGTCCGCTCAGGGAGGAGGGGAAAACGCCCGCCGACATTGCGGCCGACGTCGCGCGATCGCTGGTCGGTCCCCACGCTTCGGTGGAAGCTTATGAAGCATTGGTCGAGAGCATGTGCATGCTGCGCGCGGAGAGCTACATGAAGGCATTGGAGGCCGTGTCGACCTACGAGGGTGGGATCCCGCTCGAATCGATCCGGGTGCCGACGAACGTGGTGGCCGCGAGCGACGACCGCCTGATTCCGGCTGATGTCATGCGGCCGATGGCGCAGCGCATTCCGGGCAGCGTGTATCAGGAGATCACGGATTGCGGCCATCTCTCCAATCTCGAGCGGCCATACGCTTTCGAAAGAGCCGTGCTCGGCTTCCTGCTGAAGCATGCCGAAGCGAAGCAGGGCGTGCCGGTACATGGCGGGAGAGAGACTGCCCGATGATCTATGAACTGCGAACCTATACGCTGTGTCCGGGTGGTCTCGGCCCCTGGCTGAAGCTGTATGAAGAGAAGGCGTTGCCGATCTTCGCGGCCATCGAAGACATGCGTCTCGTCGGTTATTTCCGCACCGAGACAGGATGCCTCAATCGCGTCGTGCACCTGTGGTGCTACCCCAGTCTTCAGGCGCGCGAGAGCGTGCTGCGCGCCCTCGCGGCCCATCCCGATTGGGATGCGAAGTTCGTGCAACCGGCACGACCCTACCTCATGTCTCAAGAAACGACGTTTCTGTCGCCTGTCGCGTTTTCCCCTCTTCCATAGACACACCATGAGCTATACCGCACACATCGACACCTTTGCTCGCGATCGGTTGCCGCCGAGGGAACAGCAGCCGGAGTTCCTGTTCGATCTGCCGGAACTGCGGTTTCCCCCGAGGCTGAATTGCGCGGAGGCGTTGCTGGACCGCTGGATCGAGCAGGGGGAAGCCGGGCGTCTATGCATCCAGGCGCCGCCCGACGTTTCGTGGACTTACGGCGATCTGTACGAGAAGGCGAACCGGATCGCGAATGTTCTCGTCGATGAGATGGGGCTCGTGCCGGGCAACCGCGTCCTGCTTCGCGGCGCCAACACGCCGATGCTCGTCGCGTGCTGGTTTGCGGTGGTGAAGGCGGGCGGCATTGCGGTCGCGACGATGCCGCTTCTGCGCGCGAAAGAGTTGACCGAGGTCATCGACAAAGCTCAGGTTACCCACGCGCTCTGCGAAAAAGGTTTCGCGGACGAACTGCGTTCGGCCGCCGCCGCGCAGCCGGTACTCGGGCAGATCCGCTATTACGGCGGCGAGGTGTCAGGGCTCGAAGCAGGCCCCGAAACGGGCCTCGAGGCCGCCATGGCGCGCCAGTCCAGCGATTTCGTCAACGTCCCGACCGCGGCGGACGATACATGTCTGATCGCTTTCACATCAGGTACGACCGGCAAGCCGAAAGGTACGATGCACTTTCATCGCGACGTGATGGCGGCCTGTGCCTGCTGGCCGGTACATGTGCTCAAGGCCGATGCGCATGATCGCTTCGTCGGCAGCCCGCCTCTTGCATTCACCTTTGGTCTCGGCGGACTCGTGCTGTTTCCGATGAGCGTCGGCGCATCCACTATCCTGCTTCCCAAGGCAGGGCCCGAGCAACTGCTCGAGGCGATTCCCCGCTTTGGCGCGACGGTCCTCTTTACCGCGCCGACTTCCTACCGCGCGATGTCGGAGGGCGCCGCGGCGCGCCGGCTCTCGGTGCCGCTTGGCGGCACCTTGCGCAAGTGCGTTTCTGCCGGCGAGGTGCTGGCCGCGAGCGTGCGGGCACTATGGGGCGAGAGGACCGGAATCGAGCTGATCGACGGTATCGGCAGTACTGAACTGCTGCACATCTTCGTGTCCGCGGACGAAGACACTGCGCGGCCCGGCGCGACCGGCAAGGCCGTGCCGGGTTATATCGCCTGCGTCATGGACGAGCACGGCCAGCCGGCGCCGCCCGGCCGCGTCGGGCTGCTCGCGGTGAAAGGGCCGACCGGCTGCCGCTATCTCGACGATCCCCGCCAGAGCGCGTATGTGATGGATGGCTGGAACTATACGGGCGACGCTTATATCGCCGACGAAGACGGCTATCTCTACAGCCAGGGACGCGCGGACGACATGATCATCTCCGCCGGCTACAACATCGGGGCCCACGAAGTGGAGGCGGCGCTATTGCAGCATCCGCTGGTTGCCGAATGCGTGGTGATCGGCGCGGCGGATCGGGAGCGCGGCCAGATCGTGAAAGCGTACGTCGTGCTGCGCGAAGGCTGCGACGGCGGCGATTCGCTCGCCAAGGAATTGCAGGATTTCGTCAAGGCGAACATCGCCCCCTACAAATACCCGAGAGCGATCGAATTTCTCGCAGCGTTGCCGCGCACCGAATCCGGCAAGGTGCAGAGATTCCGGCTTCGCGAGGGTTCCGCGGCCGTCAGTGCGTAGCGTTGGGCCTGGGTCAAGCAAGCGACGTTGCCGATTAATTAAATAGTAGTGCAAATATTATATTTGGAGACACGGAGAAAAAATGAGGAGACTGACGATAGCGGCGGCCATTGCAATGGCAACGGCTGGCAGTGCGTATGCGCAAAGCAGCGTGACGCTGTACGGGATCGTATCGACGGGGATTACTTATATCAGCAATCAGGGCGGAAAGAGCAATGTCCGGCTCGATAGCGGCATCAACCAGGCGGACCGGTTCGGGTTTCGGGGCAACGAGGATCTCGGCGGCGGATTGCGTGCGATCTTCACGCTCGAGAGCGGATTCGATCTGAGTACGGGCAAGCTTGGCAACGGTGGCGCGTTGTTTGGCCGGCGCGCTTATGTGGGCATGGCGAGTGACCGGTTCGGCACCTTGACGCTCGGCCGCGACTACGATTTCGTCTACGACTTTACTTCGCTCTACAGCAACGTCGTGCAGTTCGCACCGTCATATTCGTTTCACCTTGCATACGACATCGACCGGATTGCGGGCGAGGCGGTCAACAACGCTGTCAAATACCGGTCGCCGCAGATCGCCGGGTTCGTGGTGGGCGGCATGTATGGCTTCAGCAACGTAGCCGGATCGTTCGGCGGCGCACCGGGCAATCCACGCGTCTACAGCGTCGGGTTTACTTTTGTGCCCAGTAGCGGCGCGCCATACTCGCTTGCCGGTGCATTCACGAAAACCAACGGCGCTGCCGGGACGCTCGCGCAGATCGCGCTCAACGCGAATTCGATCGAGACCGCGGCGGCGGGCGGGCGCGTGACCTTCGGTCCCGTATCGCTGAACGGGTTGTATACCTACACGAACGCAACTTCGGTCACGGGCGCCGCGTTGATTACGCAGGTTTATGAAGCGGGCCTGGTGTACCAGTTCACGCCATTTCTGAACACAGGCGCGGGCTACGCCTATATCGACCAGCGCACTGGCAAGTTTCATCTGGTCAGCGCGACGATCGACTATCGGCTGTCGAAGCGCACCGACGTCTATCTGTTCGGCACCTGGCAGCACGCGTTCGCGGGTGCGGGTCCGGCGGGCAATTTTCTCGTCGTTACACCGGGAACCACGAATGGCTATTCGTCGTCGGCGAACCAGTTGGCGGTTCAGCTTGGTATTCGCCAGTTGTTCTGATGTGGCGGCGACTTCCCCGTGGTTAGTAATTTAGGGCTTTGTCAGAAAGTTCGACAGGAAATCGCCGGCAGTTCTGCCGGCGAGGTCTTCGGTTTGCGAGGCATATATTTTCCTGGGGAGCAGGATATGCCTTGAACACGAAATTACTGACAAGCCCCCACCGCCCGCTGCGCATCAAAACTTGTGACGAATCCCCACCCGCACCAGCGCCTGCCGGTTGCTCGACGAGGCAGCCGTCACGTAATCCATCTGCGCATGCGTGCCGCTGCTGCCGGTCAGGCACGCGGCCATCGCATAGACGTCGGTGCGTTTCGACAGAAAATAATCGAGCATCAGGTTCGCCTGCTGATAACGCGGCTTGTTGCCGGTAGCGTGTTCGTCGACGTCGGTCAGCGTATAGCCGCCACCCACTTGCAACGCGGGCGAGATGTAATAGCCGAGCCACGCTTCGTAGTTGTTGAAGTCGACGTTCGCGCCGTCGAGTCCGGAATGAAACACCGTGCGCGTCGCGTTCAGCCCGAACTTGAATGAGCCGAGGACGTACGTCGCGCCAAGACCGTAGATTTCCTGGCTCGTCGCACTCGGCAAATAGCGTGTATACAGCGCATTTTTCGGCAGCGAATCGAACACGGCCGCGTACGGGCTATTGATATGCGTATAAGCGGCCGCGGCATATAACGGCCCGTTGTTGTAATTCGCACCCACGCTCACGAGGCTATTGGTCGCGAACGAACCCGGTTGTCCGCCAAACGAATACAACACGCCCAGATGAAATCCGCCGAAACTCGGAGTCTGGTATTTGGCCGCATTATTGACGCGGAAGGTACCGTTCAGATTGTCGACGTCGCCGGCATGCGCAAAGTAAATACCCCATTGGCCCTGCGCACTGACCGGCGCCACATAGTCGGTCATGAACTCGTACTGGCGGCCGAGCGTCAGCGTGCCGAAACGCGAATCGAGACCCACGTACGCGCTGCGGCCGAACAGGCGGCCATTCTGGCCGAGCGCGCCGGTCGACGGATCGAAGCCGTTTTCCAGCACGAAGATCGCGCGCATGCCGCCGCCGAGATCTTCGTTGCCGCGCAGCCCCCAGCGCGAACCCTGCGAGACGCCGCTTTGCATCTGCAGGTTGCTGTGGCCGTTCTGATTGGTCGTATAAGTGAGGCCTTCATCGACGATGCCGTACAGCGTCACGCTGCTTTGCGCGAACGCATGGGAAGTCGTGGCGGCGCCGGCACAGGCCATCACGGCTGCGGCGAACGTCTTGGTTCTGTTCATCGATTTTCCTGATTATGATCTGCTCGCTTGAGCTTGATTGACGGGCAACATCGAGGTTGCTTACCGGCCTGCTCCGGCAGGCTCGGGCGAAAAGCAGAGTGAATCTAGAGCGAGCGGCGCGGAAAAAATAATGAAAAGACCCGCTGTGGCTAGTCGGAACGGTAATATCTGCGGCGATCCGTGCGTCGTTGCCGGCGCGTGGAAACGCGAACACTGGAGGAGATCGAATATGAACAAGAACGTACGCCGCCTGCCTGAACGCGTTGCGGAGCTGTCGCACGTCTCGCTGTCGCGCAAGCTGAAGTTGCAGCAGCTGATTCTCATCGCGAAGGTGATCGACAGCGGCTCGCTGCTGCGTGCGGCGAAGGAATTGGGCATGACGCAGCCCGCGATTACCAAGGCGGTGCAGGAGCTCGAAGCGTTCTTCAGCGCGCCGCTATTCGAGCGCACCAATCGCGGCGTGGTGCCGACCGAGCTCGGCAAGCTGCTCGGCCGCCGCGCGAAATCGATGCATACCGAGCTGCGCTATCTGACCGACGAAATCAACGCGCTACAGGGCGGCACCGCCGGTCATCTGATCGTCGGCACGCTGATCGCCGCATCGGCGCGCCTGTTGCCGATGGCGATTCGCCTCCTGAAAGAGCAGGCGCCGGGCATGGTCGTCACCGTGCGCGAAGCGGCCACCGCGCAACTGTTTCCCGCGCTCGCGACCGGCGATCTCGACATCGTGGTCGGCCGCTTGCCCGAGCGCGAACTGCCGCTCGGGAGCGCGTTTCCATTGCAGCACGAGGTGCTGTTTCAGGAATCGTTTTGCGTCGTGGTCGGCGCGCGCCACGCGCTCAAATTGCCCGCGAAGCCGCGTCTCGCCCATCTCGCGAACCTGCCGTGGATCCTGCCGCTCGCCGATTCGCCGACACGCATTCGCGCGGAACGGCTGTTCCAGGATGCCGGTCTGCCGCTTCCGGCCGATCGCGTCGAATCGCTGTCGATGCTGACCAACATCGGGTTGTTACTCGAACGCGAGTGCGTCGCGTTGATGCCGCGCGCGGCCGCGCAGCAGTTCGTCGACGCGGGCCTGCTCGCGATCGTGCATCTGCGCGAGGCCGCGGATTTCGGCGCGGTCGGCTTCTCGACGCGCGCCGACAAGAAAATCAGCCCGGCCTGCGAACGCTTCATTGCATGCCTGCGCGAGAGCGCGGCGCGCATCGCCGAATGAACGCGTGAGCGCGAGGCATGGCGCGCGTGCGGCCTCAGGTATAGAGGAATGGAATATCGGTGGACGAAATCGTTATTATTTTTTATGGAAGCGGCCTCTTAGACTCATTGCATCCGTTCTACGCAGGAATCCATGCAGATGAGCTATCCGTTTTCGTTTCCTTCGTCGTCCGCCGCAGGTGCGCCGCCTTTGCTGCGCCATTACATCGGCGGTGAATTCGTCACGAGCGAGGCACGCTTCGAGAATCGCAGCCCGGTGACGGGCGAAGTGCTCGCGTTGGTCAGCGAGGCACGCGCGCCCGAAGTGGACCGCGCGGTCACGGCGGCGCGCGCCGCGCTCGACGGTCCGTGGGGCCGCTTCGACGTGCAGCAGCGCGCGGCATTGCTGAATCGCATCGCCGATTGCATCGAGCGCCGCTTCGACGATTTCGTCGCGGCCGAAGTTGCCGATACGGGCCGCCCGGTGCACCAGGCACGCTCGCTCGATATCGCGCGCGGTGTCGCGAACTTCCGCACCTTCGCGCAACTGATCTCGACGACGCCGAACGATATTTTCGAAAGCCGCGCCGCCGACGGTTCCGATCAGTTCAGCTACGTGGTGCGCAAGCCGCTCGGCGTGGTCGGCATCATCTCGCCGTGGAATCTGCCGATGCTGCTGATGACCTGGAAGGTCGCGCCCGCATTGGCGATGGGCAACTGCGTGGTCGTGAAGCCGTCGGAGGAGACGCCTTCGTCGGCGACGCTGCTCGCCGAAGTGATGCACGAAGCGGGCGTGCCCGCGGGCGTGTTCAATCTCGTGCACGGCTTCGGTCCGGGCTCCGCGGGCGAAGCGCTCACGCATCACAAGGACGTATCGGCAATCACCTTCACCGGCGAATCGCGCACCGGCAGCGCGATCATGAAGGCTGTCGCCGATGACGTGAAGGAGATTTCGTTCGAACTCGGCGGCAAGAATGCGGCCGTGGTGTTCGCCGATGCCGATTTCGAAGCGGCCGTCGAGGGCGTGCGCCGTTCGAGCTTCACGAATGCGGGCCAGGTGTGCCTGTGCTCGGAGCGCGTGTACGTCGAGCGGCCGATTTTCGAGCGCTTCGTCGCGGCACTGAAGCAGAAGACCGAGGCGATGAAGATCGGCTATCCGGATGAAGCGAATGTCGACATGGGCCCGGTGATCTCGCATGGACATCGCGACAAGGTGCTGTCGTATTACCGTCTCGCCGTCGACGAAGGTGCAACGGTCGTGACCGGTGGCGGCACGCCGCAATTCGGCGACGCGCGCGACCGCGGCGCCTATGTCGAGCCGACCATCCTGACCGGCCTGCCCGACAGCGCGCGCTGCGTGCGCGAAGAAATCTTCGGACCCGTATGCCACATCGCGCCGTTCGACGCGGAAGACGAAGTGGTGCGCCGCGTCAACGACAGCGCGTACGGGCTCGCTGCCTGCGTGTGGACCACCAGTCTGACGCGCGCGCACCGCGTGTCGCGGCAGATGCATACCGGCCTCGTGTGGGTCAATACGTGGTTCAGCCGCGATCTGCGCACGCCGTTCGGCGGCACGAAGCATTCGGGGCTCGGCCGCGAGGGCGGCCGCCATTCGCTCGATTTCTATTCCGAGCTGTCGACCATCTGCATCAAACTGTGAGGGCATCATGACCGTTTCTTCCCAACTGCTGCCCGAAAAAGCCCGCCCGCGCGGCGCCTATCCGCATCTGAAGCGAGCCGGCGACTTCCTGTTCGTGTCGGGCACGAGCTCGCGCCGCGCTGACAACACTATCGCCGGCGCGCAGGCCGACGCGATGGGCACGATGCAGCTCGACATCCGCGAGCAGACGCGCGCGGTGCTCGACAACATTCGCGACATCCTCGCGACCGAAGGCGCGACGCTGAAGGACGTGGTCGAGATCTGCACGTATCTGGTGAACATGAACGATTTCGGCGGCTATAACGCGGTGTACGGCGACTACTTCGATGCCGAAGGCCCGGCCCGCACGACGGTCGCCGTGCACCAGCTGCCGCATCCGCATCTGGCTATCGAGATCAAGGCGGTTGCCTACAAGCCGCGCTGAAGACGCGCCGTACCGCCTCGCTAGTCATCACATTTGCTGTTTCAGGAGACTTCTGATGTCCAGTTTCATGCCGCCGCTCAACCTGAACCGCTGGATCGACGAACACGCGCATCTGCTGAGGCCGCCGGTCGGCAATCAGCAGATCTGGCAGGACCACGACTTCATCGTGACCATCGTTGGCGGTCCGAATCATCGCACCGACTACCACGACGATCCGAGCGAGGAATTCTTCTATCAGTTGCGCGGCAACGCGTATCTGAATCTGTGGATCGACGGCAAGAAGGAACGCGTCGATCTGCGCGAAGGCGACGTGATGCTGCTGCCGCCGCACGTGCGGCATTCGCCGCAGCGCCCGGAAGCGGACAGCGCCTGTCTGGTGATAGAGCGGCAGCGTCCGGCGGGGCAGACCGACGGCTTCGAATGGTATTGCGACAGCGACGACGGCTGCGGCCAGCTCGTGCATCGCGCCGAAGTGCAACTGATGAACATCGTGACCGATTTGCCGCCACTGTTCGACGCGTTCTACAACGACGAAAAGCTGCGCACCTGCCCGCACTGCGGGCGCGTGCATCGCGGCAAGGGCGCATGAGTCTGGCCTGAGGGACGACGGGGCGCCATAAGAGCGCCGTCAGAGCGCCAGAAAAACGCCCCGAGCGCCACCTGCCCGACACCTGAGAGATGCTGTACAACCCGCGGTCCCGCGTGAGCCGAGTCGCTCGCGCGGAGGCCTGCGGTCAAACCTATTCGAGTTCGACAACATGAAGAAAATCGACATGCACTCGCATTTCTTCCCGCGCATTGGGCGGGAAGACGCGAGCCGGCTGGATGCATCCAGCGCGCCGTGGCTGCAGATCGACGCGAGCGGCGAGACCGGCAACATCATGGTCGGCGAGCGCAGCTTCCGTCCGGTGCGCGAGGCGCTGTGGAATCCGGCCGCCCGCATCGAGGACCTCGATCGCGTCGGCGTCGCCGCGCAGATCGTCTGCGCGACGCCGGTCATGTTCGCCTATCGCTACGAAGCGCGCGCCGCGGCCGACTGGGCCGCGCGCATGAACGACCTCGCGCTCGAACACTGCGCGTACAACCCGAACCGCCTGAAGGCGCTCGCGCAGGTGCCGCTGCAGGACGTCGAGCTCGCGTGCCGCGAGGCGAGCCGCGCGAAGGCGGCTGGTCACGTCGGCGTGCAGATCGGCAATCACCTCGGCCCGCGCGATCTCGACGACGAGCACCTGGTGAGCTTCCTCACGCATTGCGCGAACGACAACATTCCGGTGCTCGTGCATCCGTGGGACATGATGACCGACGGCCGCATGAAGCAGTGGATGCTGCCCTGGCTCGTCGCGATGCCGGCGGAAACGCAGCTCGGCATTCTGTCGCTGATCCTGTCGGGCGCATTCGAACGGATTCCGCGTTCGCTGAAGCTCGCGTTCGCACATGGCGGCGGCAGCTTCGCGTTCCTGCTCGGCCGCGTCGATAACGCGTGGCATTGCCGCGACATCGTGCGCAAGGATTGCCCGCGTCCGCCGTCGGAGTATGTCGATCGCTTCTATGTCGACAGTGCGGTGTTCGATCCGCGCGCGCTGCGTCTGCTCGTCGAAGTGATGGGCGCCGAGCGCGTGATGCTCGGCTCGGACCATCCGTTCCCGCTCGGCGAACAGCAGATCGGCGCGCTCGTGACCAGCAGCGAATGGCTCGACGAGCAGCAGCGAGGCAGCATTTGCGCGGGCAACGCCGCCCGTTTCTTCGATATAGACGTAGAGCGCGCCGTTTAAGCTCATTCAACGCGCCAGCTTTTCCATACCACCCGATCTACAGATCAATCGCTTGCCAGGGGACATTGTCATGACCGTCACGCTCGTTCCTCGTTCGTTGCGCCGCCGTGGTTTTACACAAGCCGCTACTCGCACCCGCGCAGTCATGGCGGTGCTGGGCGCGATGGCCGCGGCCGCGTTATTGCCCGCTCCCGTTTTCGCAGCGGATGCCGCGCCGCTGAAAATCGGCTTCATCGGCACGCTGTCCGGCCCGGGCGGCGCGCTCGGTCAGGATCAGTACGACGCGTTGATGCTCGCGGTCGAGCAGAAGGGCGGCAAGCTCGGCGGTGTGCCGGTGCAGATCGTCCGTGAGGACGACCAGCTGAAACCGGACCTCGCGTTGCAGGAAGCGCAGCAACTGATCAGCCGCGACGGCGTGAAGATCATCACCGGCGTGACGTTCTCGAACGTGATGATGGCGATCCACAAGCCGGTGACGAGCGCCGGGGTGGTGCTGATCGGCTCGAACGCGGGCCCGACGCAACTGGCTGGCGCGGGGTGCTCGCCGCTGTTCTTCTCGACCTCGTGGAATAACGACGAGCTGCACGAAGCCGGCGGCCAGTTGGTGACGAACCTCGGCTACAAGCGCGTCTACGTGATGGCGCCGAACTACCAGGCGGGCCGCGATGCGGTCTCCGGCTTCAAGCGCGACTATCGCGGCTCGATCGTCGACGAAGTCTATACGCAGGTCAACCAGCCCGACTATTCGGCCGAGTTGTCGCAATTGCAGGCCGCACAACCGGATGCGGTATACGTGTTCTATCCGGGCGGGATGGGCGTGAACTTCGTCAAGCAGTACCGGCAGGCCGGTCTGCTCGGCAAGATTCCGCTGATCTCCGTATCGACGATCGACGGCACCACGCTGCCCGCACTGAAGGAACTCGCGGTCGGCGCGATCACGAGCGCACCGTATTCGCCGGACTTGCAGAATCCGCAGAACGCGCAGTTCGTTGCGGCGTTCACGAAAAAATACGGCCGTGTGCCGTCGATGTACGCGGCGCAATCGTACGACGCGGCCACGTTGCTCGATACGGCGCTCACGGCGGTCAAAGGCAACGTTTCGGATAGCAAGGCATTGCGCCGCGCGCTTGCCGGCGCGAAGTTCCAGTCGGTGCGTGGTCCGTTCAGCTTCGACGCGAATCAGTTTCCGCGCGCGGGCTTCTATCGCGTCGACGTGGTGCGCACGGCCAACGGCGCGTCGTTCGAAGCGAAAGGCCCGATCGTGCCGAAGGTCAACAACCCCATTGCACAGCAGTGCAAGATGAACTGAGCGGACGCCGGCGATGAACCTCACGTTGTTCGTCATGCAATGCCTGAACGGCTTGCAGCTCGGCGTGCTGCTGTTTCTGATGGCGGCCGGGCTCACGCTCGTCTTCGGCATTCTGAATTTCGTCAATCTCGCGCACGGTTCGCTGTACATGATCGGCGCGTTCATCGGCGCGCTGGTCTATAACCAGAGCGGGTCGTTCGTGCTTGCCGCGCTTGCGGTGGTGGCGGCGCTCGTCGCGCTCGGCATGCTGCTCGAGTCGGTGGTGTTCCGGCGGCTGTATCAGCGGCATCACCTCGACCAGGTGCTCGCGACCTTCGGGCTGATCCTGTTCTTCAATGAGCTGACGCGCATGATCTGGGGGCCGTCGCCGTACTACATGGAAGTGCCCGAAGCGCTGTCGGGCGCGGTCAACCTGTTCGGTCTTCACTATCCGGCCTACCGGCTACTGATCGTCGTCGTCGGGCTCGCGGTCGCGGCCGGCTGCTACGTCGTGATTCATCGCACGCGCATCGGCATGCTGATCCGCGCGGGTGCGACGCATCGCGAGATGGTCGCCGCGCTCGGCGTGAACGTCGTGCTGCTCAACGCAGTGCTGTTCGGCGTCGCGGCGGCGCTCGCGGGCATTGCGGGTCTGCTCGCGGGGCCGATTCTGTCGGTGCAGCCGGGCATGGGCGAGCCGGTGTTGATCCTGACGATGGTTGTGATCGTGATCGGCGGCATCGGCTCGATTCGTGGCGCGTTTCTCGGCGCGCTGCTGGTCGGCGTGATCGATACGCTCGGGCGCACGTTGCTGCCCGCGCTGCTGCGCCAGGTGCTGGAGCGCAGCAGCGCCGATACGGCCGGGCCCGCGCTCGCGTCGATGCTGATCTACATCCTGATGGCGCTCGTGCTCGCGTGGCGTCCGCAGGGTCTCTTTCCCGTCAAACATTCCTGAAGCCGACATGATGCCTATTCCTGTTTCCGTGAGCAGCACGGCGAGCGCGCAGAGCGCGGCGGGCACCGAGCGCCGTCGCGTGAGTTACGTCGACCGGTTCGGCTGGCTGCTCGCCGTGCTGCTGCTCGCGGTACCCGCCTATGCGGCAATGACCGGCCAGCCGTTTCTGGTGGTGCTATTCGCGCGCATTGCGATCTTCGCGATCGCCGCGCTGTCGCTCGACCTGATGCTCGGCGTCGGCGGTCTCGTCAGCTTTGGACATGCGTTGTATTTCGGGGTCGGCGCGTACGTGACCGGGATGCTCGCGCAGCATGGCGTCGCGAGCGGCACGGTACATCTGGCGACGACACTCGCGGCCTGCGCGGTCATCGCACTGGTGACCGGTGCGATCGCGCTGCGCACGAGCGGTATTGCGTTCATCATGATTACGCTCGCGTTTGCGCAAATGTTTTATTTCTTCGCAGTGAGTCTGCGCGAATATGGCGGCGACGACGGATTCGCACTCGCGAGCGCGAGCCGTTTCGGCAGCCTGTCGCTCGGCGATTCGATCACGCTGTACTACGTGGCTACCGGTTTGCTGGTCGCGCTGCTGCTGTTCGGCCGGCGTTTTCTGAAGAGCGCGGCGGGCATGACGCTCGGCGGCATCCGCATCAATGAGCGCCGTATGCGCGCACTCGGCGTGCCGGCCACGCAGATGAAGCTCGCGGTCTACGTGATCGCGGCGATGCTGTGCGGCGTCGCGGGCATGCTGTTCGCGAACCTCACGCAGTTCGTCGCGCCTTCGTATATGTCGTGGACGATGTCGGGCGATCTGATCGTGATGGTCGTGATCGGTGGCGCCGGTAGCTTCGTCGGACCGCTGATCGGCACGCTCGTGATGGTGCTGCTCGAAGAAGGGCTGAAGAGCGTCACCGAACACTGGATGCTCGTGATGGGACCGCTGATCGTCATCGCGGTATTGCTGAGCCGGCGCGGTCTGATTGGTCTCGCGTATGCGCTCGATGCAAGGCGCGAGCGCAGCCGCGCTTCGCGGGGAGGTGCGCAATGAGTCTGCTGCATGTACAAGGACTCGTGAAGCGCTACGGCGGTTTCACGGCAACCGACCATTTCAGCGTGACGGTCGAACCCGGCGAGATTCACGCGGTGATCGGCCCGAACGGCGCGGGCAAGAGCACGCTGATCGGCCAGTTGGCCGGCGAGCTGACGCCCGACGAAGGCACGATTCAGTTCGCGGGCGAGGACATCACGCGCCTGCCGGTCGAGCGGCGCGCACGGCTCGGACTCGCGCGCTCGTATCAGATCACGTCGGTGCTGCCTGAATACACGGCGCTCGACAACGTGCTGCTCGCGGTCAACGCGCAGCGCGCGTCGCGCTTCAATTGCTGGAGCCGGCTTGCCGCGCGTCGCGACGTGTTCGACGACGCGCTCGCGCTGCTCGAACAGACGGGCCTCGCCGCGCAGGCGGATGTTTGCGTGGCCGAGATGGCGCACGGTGAACACCGTCAGTTGGAACTCGCGATGGCGTTGGCGAGCCGCCCGCAACTGCTGCTGCTCGACGAACCGATGGCCGGCATGAGCCAGGCTGAAACGGTGCAGATGACTGCACAATTGCAGGCGCTGAAGGGCACGCATGCAATGCTGCTGGTCGAGCACGACATGGACGCGGTGTTCGCGCTCGCCGATCGCATCACCGTGCTGGTCTACGGTAAGGCGCTCGCGACCGGCACGCCGGACGAAATCCGCTCGAACCCGGCCGTGCGCGCGGCCTATCTCGGCGACGAGCAAGCGCCGTCGAACCTGTCAGGGAGCATTGCATGAGCCGCCTGCTCGAAGTCGCTTCGCTCGAAGCATTTTACGGCCGCAGCCAGGCGCTGTTCGGCGTCGAGCTGAATATCGACGACGGCCAGTTCGTGACGATGCTCGGCCGCAACGGGATGGGCAAATCGACGACGGTCAAATCGATCGCGGGTCTGCTGAAGTCGCGGCGCGGTTCGATCCGCATGGCGGGCCAGCCGATCGAAAGCGCTGCGTCTTATCGGATCGCGCGCGCGGGCATCGGGCTCGTGCCGGAAGGGCGGCACATCTTCCCGACGTTGACGGTGCGCGAGAATCTGGTTGCCACTGCGCGCCACGTCGAGCGGCCGGGCGGTGCGTGGACACTGCAACGTGTCTATCAGCTCTTTCCGCGTCTCGAGGAACGCGCGCGCAATCTCGGCTCGGCACTGTCCGGCGGTGAACAACAGATGCTCGCGATCGGCCGCGCGTTGATGACGAACCCGCGTCTGCTGATTCTCGACGAGGCAACCGAAGGGCTTGCGCCGCTGATTCGCGAGGAGATCTGGAAGTGTCTCGCCGAGTTGAAGAAGACCGGTCTCGCGATTCTGTGCATCGATAAAAACCTGGCGTCGCAGCTCGCGATTGCGGACTATCACTATGTGATGTCGAAAGGCACGGTGGTGTGGCACGGTACGTCCACGCAACTGAGCGCCGAAGCGGACGCCTTGCATGCGCATCTGAGCATCTGATCGGGGTCGCTTCGATAGAATGCATTGGCCGCGGCGCTTGACGGCGCGCGCGGCATTTTTCGTATTTGCCACTGCATTTGCAGTATCCACAGCATTTGCATGCCTCTGCGTGCAAATACCAAAAGGACTCCTCATGCCGTTCGATCTGACTTTCGCCGATCTTGCCGAACGCGCGGTGCAGTACAACGCCCGCGCATCGGTGAGCGATTTCGACGCCGAGATGCGCACATATGCATCGCTCGCGCTGGCTTCACGGCAGCGCTGCACGGGCATTCTCGATCTGCGGTACGGCATGGGGCAGGCCGAGCGCATCGATATTTTTCCGGTCACCGCGGCAGCGCAGCGTGCGCCGCTGTTCGTTTTCATTCACGGCGGCTACTGGCGCTCGCAGCGCAAGGAAGACGCGTGCTCGATGGTGGGCGCATTCACTGATGCGGGCGTGGCGGTGGCGATGGTCGAGTACACGCTGCTGCCGGAAGCGACGCTCGGCGAAGTGGTGCGCGAAGTGCGCAGCGCGTTTGCATGGCTGTACGAGCATGGCGGCGCGTATGGGATAGATACGCAGCGTATCCACGTGTGCGGCAGTTCGGCCGGCGCTCATCTCGCCGGCATGCTTTACGCGGACGACTGGCAGGCGCGCTTTGACGTGCCGCAGGATGTGATCAAAGGCGTGGTGGGGCTGAGCGGGCTTTACGACATTCGTCCGCTGTGCGATATCAACGTCAACGAATGGCTGCGGCTGTATCCGGATCAGGCGGCGTTGCTGAGTCCGGCGTTGTGTCTGCCGAAGAAGGCGCCGCCGCTGGTGCTGTCGGTGGGCGGGCTGGAGACGGTCGGGTTCAGGAACCAGACGCTGCAGTTTCATGAAGACGTCAGCGCGCGCGGCTTGCCGGTGACGCTCGTGCCGAACACGCACTCGAATCACTTCAATCTCGTCAATGAATTCGCGCAGCCGGAGAGTGCGTTGTTCGAGGCCGCGATGGGGTTGATCGGAAGCGCGGGTTGATGCGATTGGCGGGAAGGGCCGGCGCCGTTTTCACGCATCTGCCCACACGGTACGATGCACGCAAGAAACGCCTCGATGGTGGGACTATGCCGGCGCGCCTTGAGGTAGTAGACGTATTCGTCGATCGTCGTGTCGACGTCGCTTAGCTTGATGACGCGCAGGTCGGGATGTTGCTCCGCTTCGCCACGCGGAAAAAGACTCGCGCCCACGCCATGCAGGATTGCTTCGCGGATCGCCTCGCGGCTGCCGATCTCCGCGATGGACGCCGGCCTGACGCCAGCCTGCTCGAGAATATCCTCGGTGCAGCTGCGGGTGACGGAACCCGCTTCACGGATCAGCAAACGCACGCTTGCGAGTTGCGCCGCTTCGATAGCCTCGAAGCGGGCGAGCGGATGGCTGTGATGCACGACGAGCACGAGCGGATCGGTCGAGATCACGCGCCGCTCAAGCCCTTCCACATCGTTGCGGCGCGACGAGACCGCGAGGTCGATGCGAAATTCGAGCAGCGCATTGAGGATGTCTTCCGAATTGCCGATCCGGCAGGTGAGGGCGATTGATGGATGCGCTGTCGAGAACCGCCCGATCGCTTCCATGATGTAGTAAGGCCCCGTTGCGCCTAGCCGCAGTTGGCCTTCGAACAACCCGCCGATGTTGCGCAGCATGATGTCGGCCTGCGCTTCGAAGTCGATCATTTTTTCGACGAGGGGCAGGAGCCCGATGCCCGTCTCGGTGACGGCGAGGCGGCGCCCGCTGCGATAAAACAGTTCAACGCCGTATAACTGCTCGATCTGCCGGATCTGCGCGGCGATGGTCGGCTGGCTGACGCCGAGATGCCGCGCCGCCTGGGTGATGCTGCCTTGGCGGACCGTCGCGTGAAATGCCTTCAGCTGATCGAACACAATTCCATCCTCATCTCCTCCTGGGTCTCGCGGCAGCTTAGCGTGCCGATGTGTCGCGCGGATGACGCGCGTATGTCGTATGCGCCGGCCGATATGCGTTCTCGTTTGCGCGCGGCGACGCATGCTTTGGCATCGAACAAAAAAACTGAGGTAGTCCAAAAGAAACCTGGTGGAACCGGTCACGTCGAGGACATTCACCGATGCGTTAATGCACGCACTCGTCATCCACGGACCCATTTCCATGCGTCGAATCGATTTGCGCGCCGTCTGGGCGGCGCCACTCCTTTGCTGCGTGCTTGCCGCGTGCGATGGCAGCGGCAGCACCGGCACGCCAGTTTCGCAGAGCGCAAACAGCCAGCAGATGGCTGGCTCCGACGCGAATACGAACCAGAGCGCCGAAGACAACGCGCCGGGCGAGCCCGTCATGCACTGGGCGCCCGACGCCGGCACGAGCAACGCGCACTGATCCGCAGGCCGCATTTCTTTTCCATCCCAATCACAGGATTACCCCATGTCGACGAAAAACAGGCGCGACTTTCTGCGCGTCGCTGCCCAATCGGCGGGCGCAATGGCTGCGTATGCGGGCTTTCCGCCAGCCATTCGCAAGGCGCTCGCGATGCCCGCCGCGAGGCGCACGGGCACGATTCAGGACGTCGAGCACGTCGTGATCTTCATGCAGGAGAACCGCTCGTTCGACCACTACTTCGGCGGACTGCGCGGCGTGCGCGGCTTCGGCGATCCGCGTCCGCACCTGCTGCCGAGCGGCGCACCGGTCTGGCAGCAGCCGCCCGCATCGGTACAGACGTCGCAATATCAGTCGCGCGGGCTGAGCCCGTCGGCGCCGTACGTGTTGCCGTTCTATCTCGATCCGAAGCAGACGACCGAATTCCAGCCGGGCACGAACCACGGCTGGAGCACCGGCCACCTCGCGTGGAACGACGGTCAGTGGGACCAGTGGGTGAACCAGAAGCAGGATGTCCTGACGATGGGCTATCTGAAGCGCGCGGATGTGATGTACCACTACGCGCTCGCCGACGCGTTCACGGTCTGCGATGCGTATCATTGCTCCGTGCACGCTGATACCGCACCGAACCGGATCTACCTGTGGACCGGCACGATCGATTCGCGCAACATCTACGGCAGTCCGCCGAACGGCCCCGGCATCGGCGAGCGCGATAACGTGAACGGCTATACGTGGACCACGTATGCCGAGCGTCTGGAGAACGCGAACATCTCCTGGAAGGTGTACCAGGGCGGCACGGGCATTCCGGGCGACCCGACCGACAACTACACCGACAACTCGCTGATGTTCTTCAAGAAGTTCCAGGTGCAGGAAGGCGCGAGCGGCCCGCTCGTCGACAAGGGCGCATCGAACCACACGCTTGCCGAGCTCAAGGCCGACGTGCAAGCGAACCAGTTGCCGCAGGTGTCATGGATCGTTGCACCGTACAAGTACAGCGAGCACCCGTCCGCGTCGCCGACCGATGGCGCGTTCTACATCAACATGGTCCTCGAGGCACTGACGTCGAACCCCGACGTGTGGGCGAAGACCGTGTTCATCCTCAATTATGACGAGAACGACGGCCTGTTCGATCACGTCGTGCCGCCGGTGCCGCCGCTCACGAGCGGGCTGAACGGCGAGGGCATGATGTCGTCGAGTTTGCTGTCGAATATCGGCGACGAATATCTCGACCTCGGCAAGTATCCGCAGGAGATGGGCCCGCTCATTCCGGGCGCGGACCCCGGCGGGATCCAGCCGATCGGCCTTGGGCCGCGCGTGCCGCTGATCGTGATCTCGCCGTGGTCCAAGGGCGGCTGGGTCTGCTCGGAGACCTTCGATCATACGTCCGTGCTGCGCTTTCTCGAGGCGCGTTTTGGCGTCCAGGAGCCGAACATCAGCGCGTGGCGCCGCTCGGTTTGCGGCGACCTGACCTCCGCGTTCGACTTCTCCGGCAAGCCCGACACGTCGACGGCGAGCTTCACGGTGCCGCAACACATCCAGACAGCCGGCCAGGCGTATCAGGTGCCCGCGCAGCAAACCATGCCGACGCAGGAGCCCGGCACGCGTCCGGCGCGGGCGTTGCCGTATGAAGTGTTCGTACACAGCCGCGTGAGCGGCCGCGACGGCAATCTGTGGCTCGACTTCTCGAACACCGGAGCGGCGGGCGCGGCGTTCTACGTGTACGACCGCCTGAACCCGGCTAACCCGCCGCGCCGCTACACGGTCGCATCGCGGGACCAGCTCGCCGACTACTGGAGCACGTCGGCCGCGCAAGGTGCGTATCATCTCGCGGTCTACGGGCCGAATGGTTCCTTGTACGAGTTTCAGGGCAATGTGCAGGTCGCGGCGGACGGGCGTCACGCGAACCCCGACGCGCGCATCGGCTACGATGTGTTCAACCGCCATGTGTATCTCGAGCTTCGCAACACAGGCACTGCCGCATGCAGCGTCACCGTCGACAACGCGTATAGCCGCGCCAACGCGCATCAGTACACGGTGAGGGCCGGTCAGACAGTCCAGGATCACTGGGAACTGAGTTCGAGCCACGGGTGGTTCGACCTGAGCATCGCAGCGACGACGCAGGGTGGTGCGTCGGACAAGGTGTTGCGCCGCTTCGCGGGCCACGTCGAGACGGGGCGGCCAAGCCAGAGCGATCCGGGGCCGGTGAAGCGCTGATTGGCGAATTTGTTCATGACGAAACGCGGCTTTCAACGGCAAAGCCGCGTTTCCGATTTGCTACCTCAACCTGCTCAACCTGGACACTTCGAGCGGCGCATTGCCCGCGCCGGTGCTCATGAGTAAGCAATTCAGGGTTTGCGGTACTCGAAAATCATCCATCGCCCATATCACGCCTCGTCGTTGTCGGCTAACTTAGCTCTGCGAACAACCAGGCGGAGTATGTGAATGTCAGCAGGGCAAGATCGGGACGGCGTGCGAGTTGTGTTCAGCGCCCCGCAGTTAGCGGCAATGCTGGCTCGGGTATCGATTAGCGAGACGGAGACGCTTTCGAACCGTCTTTGGGGCGGTTTGCAAGTTGTTGGTGGCGTGCTGGAAATGGTGGGTGCAGGAGCGCTATGTGTGCTGCCCGAACCGACGATGGCAAGCAAGGCTGGATGTGTGGCATTCGGTCTGCATGGCTCGGATACGGCGGCATCGGGGCTGCGGCAGCTTTGGACCGGCACCGACACGCAAACACTGACACAGCGAGGCACTGCGAAGCTCGCCGAGGCGATGAAGGTCAGTCCCGACATGGCGAACAATATCGGCCTGTCGCTCGATATCGCCGTGCCCTTCGGCTTTGCTGGCTCGATCAGGGCTGCGCGCGTCGCGCGTGTCACAATGGGCCGGATTAATCTGGAAATGCACGAAGCGAAAGCGGGAAGCGGGATCGGCGGCCATACGCTCGAGAAGCACGTGGGAAAAGACAAAGCGTGGTTGCAGGCAAGACTTGCGCGCGAGCCTCGGCGTGAAATGGTCAGTTCATTCTTTGATCGACAAGCGGCTGAATGGGCCATTTCTGGAATCATGCAGAAGCGCGCATCGGATATCCAGGCATGGACACGGCCAGGCAATGCCAGCCGCACACTCCAGTTGGTTGGCGAGACTGGAAGAACGGTAGGATACGGATTGGTGAGGGAAACCGGAAAGATGATTGAACTGAGCAAGGTTGAGATGTTCTTGCGCAAGGAACGATACAACGGCATGCCATATTACGTAGTTACTGCTTTTTTGGTGAAATAAAGGCAATGAAACATACCGATCGATACCCCGAACTTTCAAAGTTTCTCCAAGGTTACTTAGGAGAAGAATTTGATTTATGGGGGGATACGATAGAGGAAATCGTTGCTGCGTATAGAAGTGAAAGTCAACCGCCAGCACGGTTAATTCTGGTAGGTCAGATTGATCAATTCTGTCGCGATCATGCACTGGATCTCGACACCGCGTTTAAGGCTGCGTACGGGCTGACTTTTAATCCTGTCTCGTGGGGACACACCACCGCGTCGTTCTTTGAAGAAGTGAAGCGGCTTCTCAACGAATAACCACGCCACGCCGGCGATGAATCTTATCAAAGACGTCCTGACCGAGAGAAGAGCAGGTGATATCAGAATTTCATTTCAGGGCTAATCGTCACCAGCGAAAACTACCGACACTTCTGTATCTGATTCGAAGGTGAGGACTAACCGGACAAACAGCGTCAACCGTCGGTCCACGCCGGATCAGTCGCAACCGGCTCACAACGAAACGCGGCTTTCAACACCCAAGCCGCGTTTCTGCTTCGCTACCTTAACCCGTTTAATCCGCCTCACTCATCGTCGGCTCGACGCGCACCTCTTCATGCGCGGCGCGCTTCAACAGATCGAGCGCAACGTCGACGATCATATCTTCCTGCCCGCCCACCATCTTGCGCCGCCCAAGCTCGACAAGAA
Organism: Paraburkholderia susongensis; assembly: GCF_900177725.1. Taxonomy (GTDB): domain Bacteria; phylum Pseudomonadota; class Gammaproteobacteria; order Burkholderiales; family Burkholderiaceae; genus Paraburkholderia; species Paraburkholderia susongensis. Next base: position 90,269 of record NZ_FXAT01000006.1, read on the forward strand.
TGTCGACCGTCTTGAGCCCATACTTGCTCGCGGCAATTTCCGCATGCCGCAGGAAGCTCGAATACACACCCGCGTAACCCAGCGCGAGCGTCTCGCGATCCACGCGCACCGGCCGGTCCTGCAACGGCCGCACCAGATCGTCCGCCGCATCCATCAGCCGATACAGATCGCAGCCGTGATTCCAGTCCTGACGCTCCGCCGCCGCGATGAACACCTCGAGCGGCGCATTGCCCGCGCCGGCGCCCATGCCCGCGAGGCTCGCGTCGATGCGATCGCAGCCCTCCTCGACCGCCACTAGCGAATTCGCGACGCCGAGGCTCAGATTGTGGTGCGCGTGCATGCCGGTCTGCGTTTCCGGCTTCAGCGCGTCCTTGAACGCTCGGAAGCGGTCGCGAACGTCGTTCATGCCGAGCGCGCCGCCCGAATCCACGACGTACACGCAGCTCGCGCCGTAGCTCTCCATCAGCTTCGCCTGCTCAGCGAGCTTCTGCGGCGTCGTCATATGGCTCATCATCAGAAAGCCGACCGGGTCCATGCCGAGTTCGCGCGCGAACTCGAGATGCTGGCGCGACACGTCCGCTTCCGTGCAATGCGTGGCGACCCGCACGACACGCGCGCCCGCATCGTAGGCATTGCGCAGATCGTGCATCGTGCCGATACCGGGAATCAGCAGCGTCGCGATCTTCGCGGTCGTGACGCTTTCGGCCGCCGCCGCGATCCATTCGACGTCGCTATGCGCGCCAAAACCGTAGTTGAAGCTCGATCCTTCGACGCCGTCGCCGTGCGCGACCTCGATACTGTCGACGCCCGCCTGATCGAGCGCGGCCGCAATCGCCTTCACGTGAGCGATGCTGTACTGATGGCGAATCGCATGACTGCCGTCACGCAGCGTCACGTCGGAGATATAGAGTTTTTTGTCGATCGTTGTCATTACACGGCCTCCTTGTGTCCACGCGCGATGCCGGCCGCGACGCGGCGGCGCGCCATCATGTCGGCGCAGGCGAGCGCGGCCGACGTCATGATGTCGAGATTGCCCGCATAGGCGGGCAGGTAGTGAGCGGCGCCTTCCACTTCGAGAAATACCGAGGTTTTCAGGCCATGCCTCGGGCCGATGCCGGGCACGTTCAGCGGCTGTTCAGGGGCGATCACGTCGAACTGCACCTTCTGCTTCAGGCGGTAGCCCGGCACATACGCCTGCACGCTTGCGACCATTTGCGCGATGCTGTCTTCGATCGCCTGCTGGTCCGCAAGATCGGACAGCACGAACACCGTGTCGCGCATGATGAGCGGCGGTTCAGCCGGATTCAGCACGATGATCGCCTTGCCTCGCGTCGCGCCGCCGAGCGTTTCGATCGCGCTGCGCGTCGTTTCGGTGAACTCGTCGATGTTCGCGCGCGTGCCGGGACCCGCCGACTTGCTCGCGATCGACGCGATGATTTCCGCGTAATGGACCTTCGCGACGCGCGACACCGCCGCGACGATCGGAATCGTCGCCTGGCCACCGCAGGTGACCATGTTCATATTGGTCGCGTTCTCGGCTTCGAGATTGATCGCCGGGATCACGTACGGGCCGATTGCCGCGGGCGTCAGGTCGATCACCTGCACGCCATGCTGCTGTAGCACGTCGTTGTGGCGCTTGTGCGCGCCGGCCGACGTCGCGTCGAACACGATGTCGATGTCTTTGAACAGGTCGAGTTTCAGCAGACCGTCGAGACCTTCGGCGGTCGTCGTCACGCCGAGCCGGCGCGCCCGCGCGAGGCCGTCCGATTGCGGATCGACGCCGACCATCGCACTCATTTCGAGGTGCTGACTATTGCGCATCACTTTTATCATCAGATCGGTGCCGATATTACCGGACCCGATGATCGCCACTTTTACCTTACCAGTCATATTCACTCCTGAATCGTGCTTGATACTTCTGTTTGCGTACGCGAGGTTGTGCAGCGCGCCGTCCGGTGCTCCACGGGTGGCGCGCCGCGCAATGCGTCAACCTCTGACGTGAAAGCCCGCGCTGCCGAGCCGTTCCATCTCGACCGACACGTACTGGCCCGGCTTGATCCATTCGGCCGGCGTCGCGCCGCCCGCCATCACGATCCAGCCCGCTTGCAGCGGTTCGCCCGCCTGCGCGGACAGACGCGCGGCGGCGACCAGCGAGCGCAGCGGATGCCCGAGCAGCGCGGCGGTCGAGCCGACCTGCACGACGCGCCCGTCGATGTTCAGCGTGAGGCCGAGGTTGCCGAAGTCGATGCGCGGATCGCGCCACGCGCCGATCACGAAGCCGCTCGACGACGCGTTGTCCGCGATCACTTCGGGCAGCGTGAACTTGAAGTCCTTGTAGCGCGAGTCGATGATTTCGAGTGCTGGCGCGATCGCCTCGACGGCTGCGAGTGCCTGCGGTCCGGTGACGTCGCCGTCGAGCGAATGCTTGAGCACGAACGCGATTTCCGGTTCGACGCGCGGATGCACGAAGCGCGAGAAATCGACCGACGTGCCTTCCTCGATCTGCATGCCGGCGCTCAGGCGGCCCCAGATCACGTCGGACAGGCCCATCTGCACCATCTTCGCGCGGCTCGTGAAGCCCATCTTCACGCCGACGCGGCGCTCGCCGCGCGCGACGCGCCGCCTGATCGACGCCGCCTGAATTTCGTAGGCCTGATCGAGCGACAGGCGGCCTTCGGGATCGAACTGGGAAACTTCGGTGGCGGTGCGCGCTGCGTCGTCGAGCAGCGTCGCGTATTCGTTGATCTGGCTCATTGACGTGCCTCGTTCGCGGAAGTGGGGTTGGCGTCGAACACGGCTCGCACCGAGCCCAGTCCGTTGATGCGCGCGTCGAAGATGTCGCCGGGCGTGACCGCGACCATCGGGCCGAGCGCGCCGGACAGCACGAGATCGCCTGCCTTCAGCGGCGTGCCGAACGCGGCCATCGTGCGCGCGAGCCATACGACCGCGTTGACCGGATGGCCGAGGCAGGCCGCGCCCGCGCCGACCGAGACCGGTTCGCCGCGCCGCTCCATCACCATGCCGCACAAGCGCAGGTCGAATTCCGACAGTTTGCGCGGGCTGTTGCCCAGCACGTAGGCGGACGACGACGCGTTGTCCGCGATGGTGTCGGTAATGCGGATGTTCCAGTTCGCGATGCGGCTGCCGACGATTTCGAGCGCCGGCAGCGCGTAGTCGATCGCGTTGAGCACATCGAGCTGGCCCGGGTTCGGCATGTTCAGATCGCGGCCGATCACGAATGCAATCTCCGCCTCGATCTTCGGCTGCGTCAGGAGGGACGCGGGAATCGGTTCGCCGTCGCCGTAGCCCATGTCGTCGAACAGCATGCCGAAATCGGGCTGGTCGACGCCGAGCTGCTTCTGCACCGCGACCGACGTCAAACCGATCTTGCAACCGACGATGCGCCGTCCGTCGGCGACGCGCCGCTCGGTGTTGACGCGCTGAATTGCGTAGGCGTCGTCGATGCTCATCTGTTCGTAGGTCTCACGCAGCGGCGCAATGTATTCGCCGCTACGCTCGGCTTTCGCAAGCGCGCTGGCCGCGGCTTCGATCTGTTGCGGCGTCATTTGGCCTTCTCCTGTGCAGCGGCGATTTCGTCCTTGGTCTGATCGCCGACGGCCCAATGCGTGGCTGGCGTGACCGTCGCATAGACGCGGATGGAATTGAGCGGCGCGCCGAGCGTTTCGTGCACCGTGCGCGCGACCGCTTTGACGCACGCCTTGATCGCGGCTTCGTCGCGTCCCTCGACGAGGGAAATATGGATGATCGGCATGATGAGTCCTGTTTGCGTGAGCAGGGTGACGGCGCGCCGTGCAGGCGATGCGGCAACGCGGCGCCGTATGGATCGCCAGTGATGATCGCCGTTGAGATGACATACCGTCCAATACTGTTTTTTGAAAATCTGATACCATTTCGGTATGGCGCGACTGACACGCGTGCGAACGGGAATCGACCGATGGAACTCAAGCAGATGCGTTATTTCCTCGCGCTCGCCGAGGAATTGAATTTCGGGCGCGCGGCCGAGCGGCTGCATATCGCGCAGCCGCCGCTCACGCGTCACATCCGCGCGTTGGAAGAGGAGCTCGGCACGCAGCTTTTTATCCGCACCAGCAAGGGCGCGGAATTGACCGAAGCGGGGCGCGCACTACTCGAGGAAGTGCCGAACATTCTGGCGCTGTCGCGCCGCGCCGAAGAGCAGACGCAGTTGGCGGGGCAAGGCTATATGGGGCGGCTCGACGTCGGGATTTTCAGCTCGGGCATTCTGAACGTGATTCCGCGTCTGCTCGCCGACTTCCATACCGGGCGGCCGGCGGTGAAGATCGGCTTGCACAATATGTCGAAGGCCGAGCAGATCGCGGCGCTGCGCGAGCGGCGCATCACGATCGGTTTCAATCGGCTGGTGCCGAACGAAGCTGATATCGCGGTCGACTGGGTGCAGCGCGAATCGTTTTTGATCGCGCTTTACGACGGGCATCCGCTGTGCGGGAAGAAGACCATCACGCTGCGCGATCTGGATAACGAGCGCATGATCCTGTACCCGAACGCGCCAGTGCACGGGCTCGCGCAGGAGGTCGCGGCGGCGTTTCGCGCGGAAGGCGTGCGTCTGCGCGTCGAGCAGGAGGTCGAGGACGTGGTCACGTGCATCGCGCTGGTGGCGAGCCGCTTCGGCGTGTGTGTGACGACGGAGTCGGCGGTCAACCTGCGCTTGCCCGGCGTCGTATATCGGCCGCTCAGGTCGGCGCAGTTGCGCGAGATCGAATTGAGTTGCCTGTATCGGCGTGACGATAGTTCTCCGATCCTACAGGCGTTTCTGAAGCTGATCCGGTCTTCACGCGGGAAAGGAGGAAGGGCGCGGCAGGCGGCGGGCGGATAGCCCGCCGCTGTGCCGATCGTCGCGCGCGACGATCAGAGCCTCGATACCGCTGGTTTGCGCGCCACGCTCTGGCGCGCGTTAGCCGCCTCAGCCCAACTCAGGCGTGAGCCGTTGCCGGCCGCACCGCCGCGCTCGGCGGCTGGCCGGTTTGTTGCCGCGAACGGCCCGAGCTCAGGTAGTCGGCGATCGAATCCTGCGTGATCTCGCCTACGTACGCACCCTCGGTGTCGAGCACCGGCATCCACGAGGCGCGGAACTGGTACATCTTCGAGAGCACGATGCGCAGGTTGTCGTCGACGGAAGCCGTTGCCGGGAACGGCGTGATGCGCTCGCCGCACACACCTTCCGCACCGCGCGCCGCGCGCCGCGCCACGAAGCCGAGCGGATGCTGTGCGTCGTCGAGCACAGTGAGGTAACGTGAGTCGCCTTCGTCCATCACGGTGAACGCCTGCGACAGCGGCGTATCCACGCGCGCCGTTTCCGGCTGCGTGGCCGCGTCGCCGGCCTTCACGAGCAGGAGCCGCTTGAGCGTGCTGTCCTGGCCCACGAACTGCGCGACGAAGTCGTCATGCGGGCGCGCGAGCAACGTGTCGGGGTGATCGTATTGCACGAGCTTGCCGCGCCGGAACACGGCGATGCGGTCGCCGAGCTTGATCGCCTCATCGATGTCGTGGCTCACCATGATGACGGTCTTCTTCAGCTGCCGCTGCATCTGGAAGAACTCGTTCTGGATGCTCTCGCGATTGATCGGGTCAACCGCGCCGAACGGCTCGTCCATCAGCAGCACGGGCGGATCGGCGGCCAGCGCGCGAATCACGCCGATACGCTGCTGCTGCCCGCCCGAAAGCTCACGCGGGTAGCGCTTGAGATAGAGCTTCGGGTCGAGCGCGACCATCGACATCAGCTCGACGGCGCGCTCGGCGCAGCGCTTCTTGTCCCAGCCGAGCAGGCGCGGCACGACCGTGATGTTCTCTTCGATCGTCATGTTCGGGAAGAGGCCGACCTGCTGGATCACATAGCCGATATGGCGGCGCAGATCCACTTCGTTCAGGCCCGTCGTGTCCTCGCCGTTGATGAGCACGCGGCCCGAAGTCGGCTCGATCAGACGATTGATCATCTTGAGCGTGGTGGTCTTGCCGCAGCCCGAGGGGCCGAGGAACACGCAGATCTCGCCTTCGGCTACCGAAAGGCTCACCGAATCGACGGCCCGTACGGTCTGGCCGTCCTTCTGCGTGAAGGTCTTCGTCAGTTTGTCGAGTTCGATCATGTCTTCTGCACTCCTTTCGGTGTCAATGCGCGCTGCAGCATCTGCAACAAGAGGTCGGCGACGATCGCGAGCACGCTCACGAGCACGGCGCCGACGAGCAGTTTCATCATGCTGCTCTGGCCGATGGCGCGAATGATCAGCGTGCCGAGGCCGCCCGCGCCGATCACGGCGGCAATCGTCATCACGCCGATGTTCATCACGACCGCGGTGCGCACGCCTGCGAGAATCACGGGCACGGCAAGCGGCAGGTCGACGAGGCGCAGGCGCTGCCACGAGGTCATGCCGAGGCCGGTGCCTGCTTCCCTGATGCCGGGGTCGACGTTGCGCAGCGCGAGGTAGGTGTTGCGCATGATGGGCAGCAGCGAGTAGAGGAACACGGCCGTAATGGCGGGCACCGCGCCAATGCCCTGGCCGAAGCGCGAGAACACCGGAATCATCAGGCCGAACAGCGCAATGGAAGGCAGCGTGAGGATCACGGTCGCAAGGCCGAGCAGCGGAGCCGCGAGCCAGTCGCGGCGGCTGATGAGCACACCGAGCGGCACGCCCGCCACGATCGCGCAGCCCACCGCAATGCCCACGAGGTAAATGTGCTGCAGCGTGAGCTGCAGCAGGTCGGGCCAGCTCGAAGCGAGATAGTCGAATACGTTCATGCGGCCTCCGTCAAGGCAGGTGATGCGTGCGCAGGAACTCGGCCGCGACTTCCTGGGCGGACTTGCCGTCCAGGTCGACGGCCTTGTTCATGTCCTGCATCACATCGTTGTTGAGGGCGGCGGAAAGCGCGTTGAGCTGCGCGGCGAGCTTGGGGTTGTGCTCGAGCGCTTCCTTGCGCACGACCGGCGTGGCGTTGTACGGCGGGAAGAAGTGCTTGTCGTCTTCGAGCGGCACGACGCCGAAGCCCTTCACGCGGCCGTCGGTGGTGTAGACGAGGCCGATGGTGAGCTGGTTGTTGTGCAGCGCCGTGTAGACGAGGCCGGGGTCCATCTGTTTCATCTGCGAACGGCGGAAGTTCATGCCGTAAGTGGCGAGCAGTGGCTTGAGGCCGTCCGGGCGATTCGCGAATTCGGCGTCCATGCCGAACACGTAGTGCTTCGCGTTGGGATCGGTCTTCATCTTCTCCGCCAGTTGCGAGATCGTGGTGATACCCGTCTCCTGCGCGAATTTACTTGGCAGACCTAACGCGTAGGTGTCGTTGAGCGGCGAGGCGTTGAGCCAGACGAGGCCGCGCGGGGCGTCGAGTTCTTTGACGCGCTCGTACATCGCTTCGGGCGACAGCTTCTCCGTGAGCTTGTCGTAGACGAGCGCCGCGGTGCCCGTGTAATCCCACACGAGGTCGAACTGGCCGTTTTCGAGAGCGCTGCGCATGAGTGTGCTGCCGAGGCCCGAACGCACTTCCACGTCATAGCCAAGCGCGCGCAGGTACTGCGCCGTGACTTCGGCGAGCACGTATTGCTCGGTGAAGTTCTTCGCGCCCAGCACGAGCTTTTGCTGTGCAAACGCGGGCGTGCTGGCGGCGACGAGCGCCGTGCCGACGATGCAGGCCTGAACGAAACGCCGCGCCACGCCGCGCAGCCGTTTGAATGGCGAAGTGAGCATCATGCGAGTCCCCCGTGACGCGAGAGCCACTGGCGGCTGCCGGTGGCGACCACGCCGTCCAGCACCAGCGCGAGGACGGCGGTGAACGCCGCGCCCAGCAGAAGCAGGGGCTGATCGTTCAGATAGATGCCGGGGAAGATCAGCGAGCCGAGACTGTCCGCGCCGATCAGATAGGCGAGCGGCGCAGTGCCCACGTTGATCGCAAGTGCGGTGCGCACGCCGCCCACGATGATGGGTACCGCGTTGGGCAACTCCACGCGCGTGAGCGACTGCCAGTTCGTCATGCCGATGCCGCGCGCCGCTTCGAGCAGCGAGGCGGGCACGCTTTTCACGCCTTCGTAGGTATTGCGCGTGATGGGCAGCAGCGATGCGAGAAACAGCGCGATGATGGCGGGAGTGTCGCCGATGCCGAACACGCCGAGCGCGATGGCGAGCACCGCGAGCGACGGAATCGTGTTGCCCACGTTGAAGATCTGCATGAAGCGTTCGGCCTGGCGCGTATAGCGCGGCCGGCTGAGCAGCACGCCCGCGGGCACGCCGACCACGATGGCGAGCACCATCGAATAGCCGACGAGTTGCAGGTGTCGCCCGGTGTAGTACGCAAGATCGCCTGCGTGGCTGTTCCACGTATCGGCGCCGATGGCACGTGAGAGCCCCCACGCGAGAGCCACAAGGGCGATCAGGCTACCCACGAGAAGGGCAGAGCGTCGAGTCATGAAGGTACGCCTCCTTGTTTCGATGCTACGGGCGCAAGGCCGCGCAGCGGGGACGCCTGTGGTGTACTCAAGGCGCCGCGAAGGGAGTTCGTGATCCCGGCATGGCCGCGATTTGAACTAACGGAAAACACATTGCTGTCGCGCACGAGGAGTGCGTGGCAGTGGTCGCGTGTGGGCGTTCTTCTGGTTTTCATATTCAGCCCAACGGCACCGAGCAAATCGATGCGCGCTGGAGCAAGGAACCGTCTGACGACGGCATGGATGCGCAAGGGCTGAGCCGCTACGCGCGGGCCGGAGGCCCGTTTGGATGGCGATTGCGATACGGCGGCCCTGTAAGGGCCAACCCTTGCATCTCAATGCGCACGAGAACGTCTTCGTTGTTATTGAAACGAGATGAGTATAGAGCATCCAATTAGGTGCGTCTACCTTGGGGAACTATCGCGATTGGACTCATGACGATTCGAATTGCATTCGATCCGTCATTTCTGGAAATTAATCAGGCATCCATATAAAAATTTATCGGTAGCATTTTCCATTTTGAAAAATCGCGAAAAAGTGCCATACAGGTATGTGTTTTCTATTGCGAGAGTGGGAGAAAGCCGCGTTCCAGACATTTCGCGCGCCGTTTTCGTCGACCAGCAGCGTCGGCTGAAAATCTACGACGCGAGGTTCTGGGTCGATCTTGTGTTTTTCATCGATTCTTGAGATGCCTGGTCATCCTAAATCTCACGGTTGGCCACTTCGACAATGTGAGCTCCGGGCACCGGCGCAAGATGCAGTCTCGACCCCGGCCGAATCAGCCCGCATGCCTCTTGAACCACGTTACCCGCTACATTTCCAAAAGAACCAAAATCCTCCTATAGTCAATCTTTAAGAATCGCATCCGCAGTTTCGGAAAATTCCGGAAAATTTGCACCCGCAACAAAAATTGTGGAGTGAGCGATGAACGAGGCGGCAAAGGCAACGAATAAAGACGGGGCAGTGGCCTGGTATGCCGTGACAGGAGACGAGACGGCGAAACGGCTAGGCGTGGAGACTGCGTTGGGTCTCGACGCATCGGAAGTGGAGGAACGCCTTAAAAAATACGGTCCAAACCGATTACCCGAATCGGGCAAACAAAGCCTGCTGAGGAAGTTTCTCGGCCAGTTCAACAATATTCTGGTTTACGTTCTGCTTGGCGCCGGCTTCGTCAAGCTGATGCTGGGGCTGTGGATCGACGCCTCGATCATTCTCGGAGTCGTCGTCATTAACGCGTTGCTCGGTTTCATCCAGGAGGGCAAGGCTGAAAAGGCGCTGGACTCGATCCGCAACATGCTTTCCGCGGAGGCGCGAACACTGCGCGCCGGAGAAACCCGCATGATCGCGTCGGAAGAACTGGTGCCCGGCGATATCGTGCTCCTCGAGTCAGGCGACAAGGTTCCTGCCGACCTTCGGCTCGTCGACGTCAAGAATCTGCGCATGGAAGAGGCCGCGCTCACGGGGGAGTCGGTTCCGAGCGATAAATCCGTCGCCCCCGTTGCCGCCAGTTCGACGGTGGGAGATCGCCACAGCATGGCCTACTCGGGCACGCTGGTCGTGTCCGGGCGCGGTACGGGGGTGGTCGTCGCGACGGGAAGCGAAACCGAACTCGGGCGTATCAATCAGATGCTGGCGGCAGTGAATGCGCTCGAAACACCGCTCCTGCTCCAGATCAAGAAATTCGGCTACGCCATTACAGCGGTCATTTTCGTGATCGGTGCGCTGGTGTTCGCCTATGGACGTTGGGTCGAAGGATTGCCGTTCGTCGAGATCTTTCAGGCGGTCGTCGGCATCGCGGTATCGCTCATTCCGGAAGGCTTGCCTGCGATCATCACGATTACGCTTGCCATCGGCGTGCAGCGCATGGCGCAACGCAACGCCATCATCCGGCGGCTGCCGGCGGTGGAAACGCTGGGTTCCGTATCGCGGATCTGCTCGGACAAGACCGGCACGCTGACGCTGATGGAAATGATGGTCGTGTCGGCGGTCACCGCCGAGACCACCTATCAGGTTGAAGGCGATGGCTATGCCCCCGATGGGCGCGTTCTGCGGGACGGCGCACCAGCGAATCAAGACCCGGTCCTCGATCTGATGGGGCGCGTTTCGATACTCTGCAACGACGCGGAACTGCGCAAGGAGGAGGGCGTCTGGAAGGTGGAAGGCGATCCGACCGAGGGAGCGCTATACCCGTTCGCGACCAAGATTGGCCTCGAACGGCAGGCACAGCAGACGGCTTATCGACGCGTCGACGCGATTCCCTTCGAGTCCGAGCACCGCTTCATGGCTACGCTGAACGAAGCGGCGGACGGCGGTCAGTTTCTCCTCGTCAAGGGCGCGCCCGAAGTCATCCTCGAACATTGCGACCGGCAGCAGACGAAGGACGGGCCGCAGCCGATCGATCTTGCCTATTTTCTGAAGGCCTCGGACGAGCTCGCGGCGCAAGGCGAGCGCGTGCTGGGGCTCGCGTGGCTCGATCATCCGGGGCTGGCCGATAGAAACCTGTCGCCTGCGGATCTGCCGAAGACGCTGGTATTACTGGGGCTGGTCGGCCTGCTCGATCCGCCGCGCAAGGAAGCGATCGAGGCGGTGAAGGAATGCCACGCTGGCGGCATCCGCGTCACGATGATTACGGGTGACCACAAGATCACGGCTGCCGCGATCGCGAAGATGCTCGGCATCGGCGACGGCAAGACGGCGCTGACCGGGGGCGAGATCGAGGAAATGAACAACGCTGCGCTGCAGGAGGCGGTCCAGAAGGTTGACGTGTTCGCGCGCGCCAGCCCCGAACACAAGCTCCGGCTCGTCAAGGCTATCCAGGCGAACAACCAGGTGGTGGCGATGACGGGCGATGGCGTGAACGATGCGCCGGCCCTCAAGAAAGCCGACATCGGTGTGGCGATGGGCATCAAGGGCACGGAAGTCACCAAGGAAGCCGCCGAGATGGTGCTCGCCGACGACAACTTCGCGTCGATCACCGCCGCTGTCCGCGAAGGGCGAACGGTCTACAACAACATCGAGAAAGCGATTCTCTTCATGCTGCCGACCAACGTCGCGCAGGCGGCCGTCATCATGGTGGCGATTCTGGCTGGCTTCACCATGCCGATCACGGCGCCTCAGGTGCTATGGGTCAACATGGTGACGTCAGTCGCACTGGGTCTTGTCATTTCCTTCGAGCCTCACGAACTGGACGTCATGCATCGCCCGCCGGCTGTCGCGGGCCGTCCCATTCTGACCGGGTTTGGGATCTGGCGGGTGATCTTCGTCGGCTTGAGTCTGCTGGCACTGACGCTGTGCGCGTTCTTCTGGATGAAGTCGTACGATGCGCCCGACGAACTCGCGCGCACGGTCGCGGTCAACACGCTGACAATCGGCCAGATTTTCTATCTGCTCAATACCCGCTACCTGGTCGATTCGTCGCTGTCGATCACGGCACATCTCGGCAATCGTTATCTGCCGATGGGAATCGGTGCGGTCATCGTCCTTCAGCTCCTGTTCACCTATGCGTTACCGCTTCAGGATCTGTTCGGCACGATGGCGATTCCCGCTGGAATCTGGTTATGGCTGTTCCTCGGCGGTCTGGTGTTCTTCCTCGTTGTCGAGGCCGAGAAATGGGTGATTCGCAGATGGCGCGCCTCGAGACCGGCCCTGGCGAAAACGTGATTGACGCCGCGCGCGGCATCTGACCATCTGACGTCCGGGCTGGAGCGCCGGAAGGACGGGCACCGTCCGGCGATGCTTCCTTTCGGGAAACGTCCGACATGACAAAGGGCATAGCAAGATGGCTCCTTCTCCCGCAGAAATCGAACTCGCCAACCTGAATCTGGTTCAGATGTTCGGGCTCCTGATCGGTGGCCTCGCTCTTTTTCTTCTTGGTCTGGAATTCATGACCGGCGGCCTGAAGGCCATCGCCGGATCGAGACTGCAGGGGCTGCTGGGCATGCTGACCTCGAACCGGTTCCGCGGGGTGCTGGCTGGCGCCGTCGTTACCGCGCTCCTGAATTCGTCGACCATTACCACGGTCCTGATGGTCGGGTTCGTTTCCGCCGGGTTGATGACGTTGGCACAATCGGTGCCGATGATCATGGGCGCGAATATCGGCTCGACGCTCACCGCCCAGATCATTGCCTTCGACGTATCGAAGCTCACGCCGTTCATGCTGGCGATTGGCTTTCTGCTGCATGCGTTTGGACGGCGCGACCTGCTGCGACAGGTTGGCGGAGTGATTCTCGGTCTGGGTCTGCTATTTCTGGGAATCCAGTTCATGGGCGACGCGACGCGTCCCCTGCGGACGTTCCAGCCATTCATCGACACGATGCAGAATATGGAGAACCCGCTACTCGGTATCGTGGTGGGCGCCGTGTTTACCGCGGTGGTTCAAAGCTCGGCGGCAACACTGGCTATCGTGATCGCCCTGGGGGCGCAGGGACTGATGCCGCTCGAGGCCGGCATCGCGCTGATTCTGGGTGCCAACGTCGGCACGTGCGGAACCGCGTTACTCGCCGGGATCGGAAAATCGGCCGAGGCGCTCCAGGTCGGCGTGGTGCACTTGATCTTCAACGTGCTGGGCGTCCTCTTCTGGGTGTTCTTCATTCCGCAGATGGCGGATCTCGTGCGGCATATCTCGCCGTCTTACCCTGAGCTGCAAGGCGTGGCCAGACTGGCGGCCGAAACGCCTCGCCAGGTCGCCAACGCCCACACGATATTCAGCGTGGTTACCACGTTGATCCTGATCTGGTTCACCGGACCAATTGCGAGGCTTGCTCAACTCGTCGTTCCAAAACGCGAGCAGAAAATCAAACGGGCAGGCGACCCGGTCTATCTGGACGAGTCCTCTCTGACAGCGCCTTCGCTCGGGCTCCAGCGGGTGCGCCTCGAGCTGACGCGGCTGGGTCAACTGGTTCTGGAAATCGTTCGCAGCGGCTCGCGGCTGGTTGCCAGCGGGACGATCGAGGAGATCAACCTTCTGCTGGATCAGGACAAGGAAACTGACCGGCTCGCGTCGGAGATTCTTCACTATATTGGTTTGTTGTCCCAGGTAGAGCACTCCGAGAAGGAAGGCCAGCAGATGGTGGGGTTCTCTCAGGTTGCCACCAATCTGGAAAGCATCAGCGGCATCGTCGGGACCAATCTGGTGTCCGTCAGCCAGCAAAGATTGACGCACCAGGTGGACCTCACGCGATTGCGCGATGAGGCGACGGATCGATTCGCGAGTACCGTGATCCGGAATCTCGAGCAGGCCATCGGAACGATTGGCGACTCCAAGGCTGGCGAAGCGGCCCAGGCGGTCATCGCGGAGAAGGCGGAGATCGAAAACCTGGCAGCGGCGGTGCGCCAGGCCGCGCTTGCCAAACTGCAACTGGCCGACAAATCCGACGTACTGAGTTTCCGGCTGGCTATAGACCTGATCGAACAGGGTAGACAGACTGCGCACTTTGCGAGAGCGATAGCGAAAACCGTGGAAGATTTCCGCTAGTACATTCAATCGGTGGTGAGATCATGGGCAAGGGAAAAGACCGGAAGTCCGGCCGGCGCGACGATCCGCAATCAGCGGCGAAGCCGAAACTCCCGCGGCAGGAGTATGAAGCGAAAATGGCCGAGCTCCATGTCGAGCTGGTCAAGCTGCAGTTCTGGGCGAAGCACGCTGGAGCAAGGATCATCGTGATCTTCGAAGGGCGGGACGCAGCGGGCAAGGGCGGCGTAATCAGGCGGATCACAGAGCGCGTCAGTCCGCGCGTGTTCCGCGTCGTTGCACTGCCGGCGCCGTCGGAACGGGAGCGCACGCAGATCTATTTTCAACGCTACTTCGAGCATTTTCCCGCAGCCGGGGAGGTCGTGATTTTCGACCGGAGCTGGTACAACCGCGCGGGCGTCGAGAAGGTCATGGGCTTCTGTACCGACGACCAGTACCATCGTTTTCTCCGGCTCTGCCCCGCCTGGGAAAAGGACATCATCGATGCCGGCATCGTCCTGATCAAATACTGGTTCGAAGTCAGCAAGGAAGAGCAGACCCGCCGGTTCTCCGAGCGCATGACCGATGGCCGCAAAACCTGGAAGCTGAGCCCCATGGATCTGGAGTCGCACAGGCGCTGGTACGACTATTCGCGCGCGCGCGACGCCATGTTCGAGGCGACCGACACGAAGGTGTCGCCCTGGTACGTGGTCGAAGGCAACGACAAACGGCGCGCCCGGCTGAACTGCATCGCGCATTTTCTGAGCCTGATCCCCTATGAAGAGACCGCGTTGCCTCAGGTCGAGCTTCCTCCCAGGCAAAGGGCGAACGGATACAAGGAGCCGGACTATCCGTATCGTCGGGTGCAGGCAAAATACTGAACACAGCGGCTATTTGAGTTGAGTGGAGGCAACGGGGTGCCTCGCTCTGCCGAACAAAGCCCATTCATCAGGGCGTCCAACGGTGCACGATTATGCTGGAGCCGTTGTAATTGTCCTTCGTGATGACATACTGGCCGGTCGAAGTCAGATACGCGCGCAGGCCGTACATCGAATCCACATCGTTGCCCACGTCCACGGTGCCGGGGTTCGCGTTGGTGAGCGTGGTGACCAGCGCGCCCGTGTTGAGATTGAAGACGTCGATATTTGGCACCGTATGCACATAGCCGACGAACAGGTAATTGCCCGCCACCGTGATCGACTTCGGATTGGGGCTCGCGAGGTTGATGACCTGGTCCGGCGTGCGGTTGCCCGACTGCCAGCCGTGATAGATCTCGATGTGGCCGTTCATCGCCGTCCAGTCCCAGTTTCCGGCCAGGCCTTGCGCGAGGATCATCGTGTCGGATTCCGGCTGATAGATGATGCGCGCTGTCGGCCGTACGCTCGCCGGCATGGCGATGGTGATGGCAGGGCCCCACAGCGGTTTGCCTGTGCCGTCGAAGCCGGTGAGCGGATAGTGGTAGATGTGGTTCGTGCGATTGAGCCCGGCCCACACGTCACCTTTGCTGTCGATGCAGAAACCGCCCGTGACCTCGAGCGTGGTGTTGAACGCGGTACCGGGAAGCGAGGCGTCGGGAATCGCGATGTAACCGCTCGCCGGATCGAAGTGGAAGAAGTAGAAAATGCCGGGATTCTGACCGGAGGCCACGAGGATGCGGTTGCCGCCCACCGTGACGAGCTGCCCGAAGTGTTCGTCGCGCTGCGTGTCGTTCATGTTCAGGCGCGGGTCGTTCGGGTAGGTGAACGGATCGACCGTATTGGCCACGAAGGTTCCGCCCGCCGTGCCGGTGTAGATGCTGGTGCCGCTGTAGAACAGCGCGGCATCCGTGGCCGGGTCGGGCGCGGCCACGCCTTCGAAGTTGAGCGCCTGGAGCTTCCAGAGCAGATTGCCGCCGGGATCGTAGGCGTGAATGTCGGTGCCGCCGTTGCGGCCCAGGTCCCAGGCGCCGCCCCACGGATTGTTGAGCACATAGAGGTTGCCCGCGGAGTCCTTGCCGATGCCCGTGATGCGCGTGAAGCGCTGGGCGCCGACCTGGCCTTTGGTGCCCGTCGTGGTGTTCAGATAGCCGCCCTGCACGCCGAACGTGCCCGCCAGCACCGGCGTGCCGCTTGCGAGACTGTAGAGCTTGATGTTCATGTCGGGGCCTTCGTCGCCGACCATGAGCAGTCCCGTGGACGCATCGAAGTAGAGCGCGGACGGCTGCGAGCCCGCGGGCATCTGGATCGTCTGCAACTGCGCGCCGGTGGCGCTGAATCCGGTGACGGCACCCGCGCTCTTCTGCGCGATCCAGACGTTGCCGGAACTGTCGATCGCCAGCGCGCCGGGGCTCGCGATGGAGATGTCGCGCTGCCATGCGCCGTCGGTCGTGAACTCGCGCACGCGGTTACCGTAGAAGTCGCTCGCATAGAGCACCGAGCCCTGAGTGGCTAGGCCCGCGATGGCGTCCGCTTTGCTGATCGCGTTCCAGGTGCTCACGTTGATGGTGAGATCGCGCTGATTGGTCGCGCGGTTGTAGCGTCCGACTGTGCCGCTGCCGTAGGCGGAGCCCGACTGCATGGCCGCAAAGACTGAGCTGCTGTTGCCGGTAATCGCGCCGCCCTGGAATTCATTGTGCAGACCGATGGAGCCGAGGCTCTTGCCATTCTGATAAATGGCCATGCCACCTTCATTCTCGTCCCAAAACGATGCGGTATAGATAACGCCTTCGGGCGAGACCCACATCGAGCGCGCGCCGTTTCCTACGTGCGCCGCGAGCGTTCCGTAGGTATTGGCGAGCCAATCAGTTGTGTATTGTTGCGCCCGTGCGGCAGGCGAAAGCGTGGCGATCGCCGCTGCGATCAGCAGGGCGCAGGTGCGCTTCATGGACATGGAAAAAACTCCTGATGCAGTGATGTAAGAACTGCCGGGAATTGAGGTTTGCGCCAAGGAATCAACACAGCACGACGAGCGGATAGTCGCTATCGATCGGCACCAGGCCAGGGTCGCTGCTCTCATCGACGAAGACAACTTGGTCGCTGTGAGTCACGTATTTGTCATTCGAACAGAGATCCTGAATGCTGGATCAGCCAGTCGATTCAGCACCGGTACCGCTACCGGATTATGCACGATGGAAAGCATTCGGGCTCGAAGAAGAACAACCCGTGAGCGTCGACCCGAGCAGCCTCGGTATTCGTCATCGATTCTGACCGGGACCTGGTAGGGAACTCAAGCCGATGCGGTAGTAAACCGATTCGCAATGCATACCGATTCGCAACGCATACCGACAGCTGCCGGATCTGATCCGGCAGCTTCGTCACCAACCCGCGCGCTGCTTGCTATCTGTAGAGGTGGCAAGCAACGCTGTGCGTGGCCGAAACGGCCACCGTGGCTGGCGCCTCCTTACGGCAGATGTCCTGCGCGTGAGGGCATCGCGTATGGAATTTGCATCCCCCGGGCGGATTGAGTGGCGACGGAAGCTCGCCGTGCAACTCGATGCGATGACGACGCTCCACCAATTCATCGACGCGTGGCGCCGCGGAAAGCAGCGCCTGCGTATAGGGGTGCGCGGGGTGTTCGAGAACGCCTTGCGAGAGGCCCGTCTCCACGATCTCGCCGAGGTACATCACGGCGATGCGATTGCTCACATAACCAATCACGCCTATGTCGTGCGAGATGAACAGGTAAGTGAGGCCGCGCTCGCGCTTCAGGTTCTCCAGCAATTGAATGACTTGCGCCTGAATCGAAACGTCGAGAGCGGAAACCGGCTCATCGCAGACGAGAAATGCCGGGTTGGCAATCAACGCGCGCGCAATGCCGATGCGCTGACGCTGGCCGCCTGAGAATTGATGCGGGTAGCGCCGCAGGTAGTCGGCCTTCAGTCCCACGCTTTCCATCATGAAGGCCACACGGTCTCTTATCTCACGCGCTTGCACCCCGCCCTGGAGCTGCAACGGCAGGCTGACGATCTGTTCGACGGTTCTTCTTGGATTGAGCGATGAATAGGGATCCTGAAAGACAATCTGCATCCGTGAACGCATGCGCTTCAGGGCCTTCGCGTCGAGCGACGTGACGTCGACACCATCGAACAGCACCTTTCCCGCAGTGGGTTCGTGAAGGCGGAGCACCGCGCGCCCGAGCGTGCTCTTGCCGCACCCGCTTTCGCCGATGAGTCCAAGCGTTTCGCCGCGTGCGATGCTGAAACTCGCATGATTCACCGCTTTGACGGTCTTGCCGGATCGACGCGTAAGCCAGCCGAGCGGCCCGGTGCGGTGCGCATAGTGCTTGACGAGCCCACGCACATCGACAAGCGGCGCCGCATCCACGTTTTGTAGCGTACTCATGATTTCATTCCTCAGCGAGGATGCACCGAACCTGCCGACCCTGGCTGAGCGATCGCATATCGATCAGCGTGCGGCAAGCGTCGGTACGTTGCGGACAGCGGGAATAGAAGCGGCATACGTCAGGCAGGTTCACGAGGTCGGGAACCTGGCCTTCGATAGCACGAACTCGCGCGCGCAGATTGGACAGGCGCGGAATCGAGTCGAGCAGCCCCCGCGTATAAGGATGGCGCGGATCGCCGATCACCTGGCGCGCGGTTCCGGTCTCCACGATTTGCCCGGCATACATCACCGCCACGCGGTCGCATTGTTCGACCACCACACCGAGATCGTGCGTGATGAGGACCACGCTCATGCCAAGGCGCTTGCGCAGGCTGGCAATCAGTTCCAGCACTTGCGCCTGGATTGTCACGTCGAGCGCCGTGGTGGGCTCGTCGGCGATCAGCAGTCTCGGGCTGCAGGCAAGCGCGATGGCGATCATGATGCGCTGTCGCATGCCCCCCGAGAATTGATGCGGGTAGTCTCTCAGCCTTTCGTGCGCGGACGGTATGCCGACCATCTGCATCAGTTCGACCGCCTTGCGGTGTGCCTCGGTCTTGCGCGATCGTCCGTGCGCCGCAAGCGCGCCGTCGTGCGCGTACAGCACCTCGGTCAGCTGCTCTCCAACGCTCAGGGCGGGATTGAGCGCGGCGAGCGCGTCCTGCATCGTCATGGCGATTTCCTTGCCACGCAGGCGGCGCATCGCCTTGAGACTCATGCCCACGAGTTCGCGCCCGGCAAATTCGATCGACCCCGACTCGATGCGCCCCGGCGCGCGCACCAGCCCCATCACGCTGGCAAACGTGACGCTCTTGCCCGATCCCGATTCGCCCACCACGCCGAGACATTCGCCGGGAAAGACGTCGAGGTCGACGCCATCCACGGCGCGCACGAGCCCGTCCGACGTGTCGAAACAGGTGCGCAGCCCGCGGATGGAGAGCAACGCTTTCTCGCGGGCTGGCGCGTTCGGGTTCGTACCCGCTTCAGCCGGCATTTCATTCATCATGGTGAGTGCACCGGGAGCATTCATTCGTGAAACCTCGGATCGAACGCGTCGCGCAAGCCCTGGCTTGCCACGTTGATGGCGATGACGATGAGCAGGATGGCGAGACCGGGAAACGTACTGACCCACCAGGCGTCGAGCATGAACTCGCGGCCCGCGGCCACCATCGCTCCCCACGACGCGGTGGGCGGCTGCACACCGAGGCCGAGGAACGAGAGGCTCGCCTCCATGATGATGACGCTGGCCATGCGAATGGTGGAGATCACCATCACCGGCGAGAGAATGTTCGGCAGGATCTCGCGCAACATGATGTGAAGACGCGAGGCACCCAACGCGCGGGCCGCCTCCACATACTCGACTTCTCTGGCGGCGAGCGTTTCCGCGCGCACGAGGCGGCACGGCACGACCCATTCCTTGTAGGCGAGCGCGAGGATGATGTTGTGCAGCCCCGGCCCCGTCGTGGCCATGAGGCCGATGGCGAAGATCAGATACGGAAAGCCGAGCAGGATGTCCGCGACGCGGGAGATGACCGTGTCGACCCAGCCACGCAAATAGCCGGCCGCAAGACCCGCGATCGTTCCTGCGATGGTCGCGAGTGTAATAACCGCGGCGCCGATGAAAATGGAAACACGCGCGCCATAAATGATGCGGGAAAAGATGTCGCGGCCCAGCCCGTCGCAGCCCAGCGGGAAGGACCATGCGCCGCCGGCGAGCCATGCGGGCGGTTGGAGTCGGCGCAGGAGGTCGGCGTCGTTCGGGTCGTGCGGCGCGAGCCACGGCGCGAACAGCGCCATGGCGACGAAGGCGAGCACGATCGCGGCGGCCGCAAGCGCGAAGCGGTTTCGCAGAAAGCGCCGCAGATTGCGCGCGAAGATCGAGGCGTCACGATCGCGTTTGTCGTGCACCGGCGCATCGAGCGGGATGAGATCGACAGTGTTCATAGTTGAACCTTCGGATTCACGATGGTGTAGAGCAGATCGGCGATGAAGTTGAGCAGCACGTAGATCAGCGCGTAAAGCAGCACGGCGGTCTGAACAACGGGATAGTCGCGAACGTAAATACTTTCGACGACGAGCCGCCCCAGCCCCGGCCAGCCGAACACGGTCTCGACGATCATGTTGCCGCCGAGCAGTGAGCCAGTTTCCATGGCGGCAACCGTCAACGTCGGAATGAGCGCGTTCTTTAGCGCATGCCTGAACAGAATGCGCCGCCGGCTCAACCCCTTGATTTCCGCGAACGTGATGTAGTCCTGACGCATGACGTCGAGCATCGCCGTGCGTGTGACGCGCATGAGAATGGCGGCCATCGGCAAGCCAAGCGTCAAGGCAGGCAGCAGCAGATGGCGCAGCGCGTTCCAGAACGCCGGCAAGTTGCCCGCAAGAAGACTGTCGATCAACAGGAAACGCGTGACCGGCGGCACGCTGACGTCGAAGCCAATGCGGCCGGAGATCGGCAGGACGTGCAGACGCACGGCGAACACGATCAGCAGAAGAATGCCGAACCAGAAGCCCGGCAGCGACACGCCGAGCAGCGAGGCGACAGTCGCCGCCTTGTCGAGCAAGGAGTTGCGCTTGACCGCCGCCAGCACGCCTAATGGGATCGCGACGGCGAGCGCGATGAGCAGCGCCGCGAGCGTGAGCTCGATCGTGGCGGGCAGGCGTTCGGTGATGACGTCGATGACCGGCCGGCGGTGAAAGTAGCTCAGTCCGAAATCGCCGCGCGCGCTGTTGAGCAGGAAGTGCCCGAACCGCTCGAGCGGCGGCAGGTCGAGCCCCATGTCATGGCGCAATGCCGCTTCTTGCGCCGGGCTCGCGTTCTGGTCGCCGAGCATGATTTTCACGGGGTCGCCGGGCGTGGTGGACATCATCACGAACACGATGACGCTCACCCCGAGCAGAACCGGAATGAGATGGAGGCATCTCTCAACGAGTTTTTCGAATTTCATGGTTGATCCTTCGAAACCGGTGAGCGTCTAGTCGACATAAGCGTTGCGAAGATCGATCCGGCCGTCCGCGTTGGGCGTCCAGCCCTTGAGTCGGGCGTTCACGCCATAAATGTCCTGAGGCAGCCAGAGAAAGATCCAGGGCGCATCCGCGTTCACGAGCACCTGGACCTTGCGGTAAAGCTCGGCGCGCTTTGCCGGATCGACTTCTTTCGAGGCGGCATGCAGGAGTGCGTCGACTTTGGGATTGGAATAGCCGGCAGCATTGCCACGGCCGCCCGTCGTTAAGGTTGGATCGAGGATGCCTTCGGGATCGAGGCCAGCGTCGCCCCAGGACGTGAACCACATATCGCCGCCCCCCTTGTCCTTCGAACTCCATTTCGCCTTGAGCACCGACCCTTCGCCGACCGCCACTTTCGTGCGTATGCCCACTTTGGTCAGCAGCGAAGCGATGACTTCGCCTTCGTCTTCGAATGCACCCTCGACGTCGAGCGTCGCGTCGACGCCATTGGGGTAGCCCGCCTCCGCAAGAAGCTGCTTCGCCTTTTCGCGGTCGTAGTCGTATGCGGGCAACGCCGCATTGAAGCCGAAAGCGTCGGGACTGAGCGGGCCGTTCAGCGCGACCGCCTTTCCCTCCAGAATCCTGTCGATGACGAGCTTTCTGTCGATGGCGTAGTTAGCCGCCTTGCGCACCCGTGGGTCGTTGAATGGCGGCTTCGTATTGTTCAGGGCGACGAAGAAGGTCCGGGTGCCGTTGACGGTCACCACCTTCGTGTCTTTGTTGGCTTGCACTTCCTTGATGCTGTGAGCGGGCAGGTCGTTGATGAGGTCGACGCTGCCAGCCAGCAGCGCCGCCACGCGCGAAGCGCTTTCGGGAATGATCTGGAAAATCGCGCGTGTGGATTTCGCCGGGCCGAATGGCGGCGTGGCGCCGCCATAGTAGCCGTCGAATCGCTCCATGATGATCGAGTCGTCCCGGTTCCAGGCGACGAGCCTGAACGGTCCCGTGCCGTCTTCCTTCGTAGCCATGCCGGACGTGTGGACGGCGTCGGCGAACTTCTCGCTGACAACCGACTGGAACGGCAGCATGGCGGGCAGGCTCGGCCACGGCCTTGCGAGTATGAACCGTACGGTATCCTTATCGACTACCTGAACTTCCTTGAGCGGGCCAAGCAGGCCTGCACGCGGGCTAGTCTGGCCGTCCAGCGCGCCGACCCGGGTCAGGCGATCGAAGGTGAACTTCACGTCCTCCGCCGTCATCGGCGCGCCGCTGTGAAATCTGACGTTATGGCGCAGCTTGAATTCATATGTCGTCGCGTCGATCTGCTTCCATGACGCAGCGAGTTGCGGGATGACGTGGGCGTGGCCGTCGCTCGTCAGCAGCCCGTCATACATGTTGTCGAGAATGACCTCCGTTTCCCGCTTGCGATAGTTGCCCGGATCCATCGTGAGCGCGTCGAGCGTATAGCCGACCCGTATGTCGTGAGCCCCCCATGCCGCGGGCGGCGCGATGGCGGCGGCCATCGTCAGCATTGCGGCAACGCTCTTCAATGTTCTCAATTCCTGTCTCCATGCCTCGCACCCATTCATGGCGTGCTGTCCAATCATCGGGTGCCAGTCGGTGCAATGTATGGCGCCTTTCCCGTTCTCAATGCCATTTGCCATTGAGAGCGGGAAGGGCGCGTATTTATCGTGAACTGCGAATGCTAGAGCCGCCTCCTGTGTTGCGTGAATGCGAGCAAACAACGGTTGATCTGCCCAACCGCCGGGTTGCGTCCGCTTTAGCCGGGCACGTCAATATCGAGTAACGGCGCGTATTGCTGGGCGCCGAAAATATCGCCATCACCGGCGCAACCGCTCGGCCGATGGCGAATGATCGTGAATTTGATCGCGAAACCCGGATCGTATTCGACGAAATCGGAAATGCGTGCGGACGGAATGCGGTAAAGCGATGCCACGCTTTCTCGCGTGAGCACACGTGAAGTCTTGACGTGCTCGTAGGTTTCGCGCTCGCGAAAGATGATGTCGAAGGTAATCTTGTTGACCCCCGCATTCTTGCTGCGGATGGTCTTGGCGAGTTCGCTAAGTTTCTGGATGGCCATGGCAAGGGTGCTCCGCGTCAGGCGCCGACGTCGATCAGGTGAGTGGGGAAGAGTTCCATGGCGTTGTCCACGGCCACGGTGTGGTTGAGCGTCCAACGGTAGTCCGGGCTCGCGTGCAGCACCTCGTCGAGCGGAAAGGACACCGAGCCGGCGGTGCCCTTGACGTTGTCGAGCCGGGCATAGAACATCTGGCGCAGGCCCGTGAGCGTGACCTCTTTCGCCATCTCGGCCGTGGGCGCCACGCCCTGCACGAGAATGCAGAGTTCATGGCCGGGCCGGTCGCGCAACGGTTCGAGTTCGCCCATCACGCCGTCGCGTCCGTACACGTTGTAGTGCAGCGCATAGCCGGTGTCGCCGAAACGCGCCTGCACCTGCGCGCGCGCCCACGCCATGACCTGGTCCACATTCGCGATCGTATAGGGGTCGCGAATGCCGCAGATGCCGACAAAACGTTCACCCATCTTGCCCGAGCCTTCGAGCTTCACATGCACCTTTTCGGAAGGGATGAAGCGCGCGCCGGTGACGCGCGTCGTGCGATCGGTGAATTGCTCGTAACGGCACTCCTTCATATCGAGCTTGCCGCCCGCGAAGAATTCGCCGAACGGATCGGAGCGCTCATACATCGCGTGCCCCGCCACCGAGGCCACCGTGCAGCGCTGCGCGGGCAACATGGCGGTCACCTTCACATCTTCCTGGGAAATCTCGCCTAGCACCGTCTCCTTGCCGCCATAGGGCTCGGCGCAAAACGACGCGCATTCCAGAACCTTGCCGAGGTAGTACGCGTTGTCAGCCGAAAAACCGTGATGCAGCGCGGGGGCCGCGAATAACGCAGCATCCGAGCTGCGTCCGCCGATGATCACGTCGGCACCCTGACGCAGCAGTTCGAGGTATGGATGCACGCCCGCCATCGCGACGATGCGATCGGTCGCGTCCAGTTCTGATTCGATGAGATCGTCAAAGCCGTCCAGACCCGCGACGGTTTCTCCGCCGCGCAGCTTGCGCCGCAAATACTCCTTGTCGACTTCCGAATAGAAATAGCCGAGACGAAAACGCTCCAGCTGATGCTTGCGTGCGATCTCACGGATCATGCCGACATAGAGATCGACGCGGCTGTTCGAACCCGTATCGCCCGCCGAGCCGATGATCATCGGCACGCCGAGCTTGCGCGAAGCGAGGAGCATTTCCTCGAGGTCATGGTATTGCCACGCTTGCGGGCTCGTCGAGGTATCCGAACCGAGCGGCACGGGCCCCACGTCGTCGCTGCCGGAATCGGCGGCGATATAGTCCGGCCTCGCCGCCACGCCTCGATGGAAGCTTTCTGTGCGCAATGGGGCGAAGCCCAGGTGCCCGTTGGGGCAGATGATTTTGAGTGCTTGCATGAACGTAATCGTCTCCGCATTGAGTCGTATGCCACGGCTGATAGTGACCGCGACACCTAAAAAGCAACACCTATGCCATGTGTTGACGACCCTGCTACGGCGCGATTGAGCACGATTTGCGGGCCACTCATCGTAGCGTGACGCGTGGATTTCGCACGCACGCTGCGTGGTCTGAGTGAAATTCACGCGCCCCAACCGCGGTGGCGAGCGCGGTGGGGCGGCACTCAGCGGTTGCCGATCTTCGACATCTGGTGGCGCAATGCATGCCGCGACAAACCCAGTTCGCGCGCAGCCATGCTCAGGTTGCCGCCCGTGTGTGCGAGGGTGGACTGGATGAGCGCGCGCTGGAACTCGGCAGTCGCCTCGTGGAATGACATGCCGCGAAAATCGGTGAGCCCGGAGCCATCATTCGCCAGCGTTCCGGTGGTGGCCACCTCGCGTGATGGCACCACTTCCCTGAGGATGCGTTGGGGCAGATGCTTGACGAGAACGCGATTCTCGTCTTCGAGCACGAAGATGCGTTCGAGCAGGTTTTCGAGTTCGCGGACATTTCCCGGCCAGGCATAAGCGCGGAAAATGGCCTCGACATCGGGCTCGAGACCGACGATGGCGCGTTCGTAGCGGGCGTTGAACTTGCGAATGAACTGTTCGGTGAGAATGAAGATGTCGTCGCCTCGCTCGCGCAACGGCGGCAAATTGATGGAGACAACCTGCAGTCGATAATAGAGGTCTTCCCTGAAGCGTCCGTTTTTGACCTCGTTGAACAGGATCTTGTTGGTAGCCGCAACGAAGCGCACGTCCACCTCGATGGGCTCCACGGCGCCCACGCGACGAAAGCGTGTGGTATCGAGCAGGCTGAGCAGCTTCGCCTGAAGCACGAGATCCATCTCGCGGATTTCGTCGAGAAAAACGGTACCACCGTTCGCCGCCTCGATCAGGCCGCTCTTCTTCGCCGCCGCGCCGGTGAACGCGCCTTTCTCGTGCCCGAAAAGCTCGGACTCCACGAGTTCGGCCGGTATGGCGGCGCAATTCAGATCGATGAAAGCCTGCTGGGCGCGATGCGACTGCTGGTGGAGCATGCGCGCCACCAGCCCTTTGCCGGTGCCGGTCTCCCCGTAAATCAGCACGCTCTTGACCCGGCTCTGCGCGATGCGAGTAATGAGCCGCCGCGCTTCGATAATGGTGGGGTGCTCTCCGAATAACTCGCCTTGCCAGGCGGTCATGATATGGGCTCCAGTTGGCTATTGAGTTGCCTACCATAGCATGGGGGAATGCATGAAACGGCACTGATGGCTCAAGGTCGCAGGGGATCGGGCGCGAAGGCGGTGGTGGAGTTGCCGGTAGCGTTTTATCGGGAGCTGGATGGATAGTCACTTACTGGGGCGCTTTAAATAATTTATATGGATGTCTAACTATTCTGCGTAATGATTGTGAGTTTCAGTGTGTCAAGCGCAAAAGCTCCAGCTACGCCATTTGGACTTTGCGCAGATACGACATTACAGCTTTGCCGCTACAAACGATTTTGTTGATAATTTATCTTATGTAAAATTATGCTGGATGTTGAAGACCACCTGCTTAGCCAAATATTGACGGAAATCAGGACCGACCTCGTCTGACTGTGCCTTATTGCTATCCTCATGGCCTGCAGCAGCCACCAGCCGACACGCTTGCGACCCGTCGATCATGTGCAGCATAATGCACATGATATGCAACATGGAGCCGCACATGGGCAAAGCACTCGAAGTTCGACCGCGTAAATCCACCAACGTCACCTTGCCGCCTGAGGTGCTGGAGCGGGCCAAGCAGCTTGGCATTAATCTTTCGCGGGCGAGCGAGCGCGGCGTGCGCGAAGAAATCCAGGAGGCGGAGGCGCGCCGTTGGGCGGATGATAACGCCGAGTTGGTTGCTGCTTACACTGCGATGGTCGATCGCGACGGGCTTCCGCTCGCGAAACACAGGACGTTTTAATGGCCCGGTTTGATCTCTACACGAACCCCGACATTGAGACGCGCAAACTTGCACCTTACCTGGTCGACGTGCAAAGCACTCACGTCGGTATTTTGCCGACGCGCATCGTGATTCCTCTGCGACCTGTCCGACATCTCGCCTTCTCCGGCAAACCATCCGACCTGCTTCCCGTTTTCGACGTCGACGGTCAGGAATGCTTCCTTGATACGCCTGGAATGAGCGCGGTCCCTTTGAACGCTCTCGGCAAGCGCATCGGTTCCCTTTCAGATCGACGTGAAGCAGTCCTCGCGGCGCTCGACCGGATCTTCGGCGCATACTGAGCGATAACAGGACGGCTTTGTTCGAAAGCCACGATTGGAGATGCGATGCAATTCGACAAACAACAGGAGCGGCTCAGGCAGAGTGGCACGACTATGCATCCTGGTCCGCGGAGCTTATTGGCGAAGGTGCTGGCCGTGGTAGTAGGTGCTGGGCTGCTCGTCGTGGGGTTCGCCGTTTCGCTTGTGATGTTGGCCGTGGTGCTTGGGGCGGGCATTGTGATCGGCGGTTTCGTCTGGTGGAAGACGCGCGATCTGCGCAAACAGCTTCGTGAGCAGGCAATGCGTGCGCAGGAGATGCACCAGCAGCAGGTGCGCGAGCGCGCGGGCCAGCGCATGGATATCGGCGATGTGATCGAGGACGTCGAGTTCCACGACGAGAATCGACAGAAATAAGCGCTGCACCGTGACTGCGCATGCGCCGCCGCGCTATCCACCATCAGTTCCCGATCGGCAACGACAAACCGAACTTCACGCGCGACATCACCACCATCGTTTCGAAATGGCGAATGTTTGGGTTTTGCCGAAACACGCGATTGGCAAATTCCTCGTAGTGATCGATGTCGCGCACCGAGATCAGCATCACGAAGTCGGCCCTTCCGGTCACGACGTAGCACTGCATGACTTCGGGCACCTCGTTGAGAAAACGCTTGAATTCGTCGAGCAGGTCGAGCCGCTCGCGCTCGACCTGCACCAGTACCCACATCATGATCGGCAAGCCGACCATGTGCGGTGCCAGCACCGAAGTGTCCTGCTGGATATAGCCCTCCTCGCGCAAGCGCTTGACGCGCCGCAAGCATGCGGGCGGGCTCAGATTGACCAGTGCGGCGAGCGCCTGATTGCTGATCTGGTTGTCGATCTGAAGCTGGACCAGAATGCGGCGATCGTAGTCGTCCAGCGGCGTCTCAGGTGCTTTGTTCATATTTTGCATATGCCTTGAAAAAGGAAATCTGATTAATCAAACCTCGCCTTTGCAAATATTGGATTTCTCAAAGCCTCCCTAGAATCGTATCACCAGCTCATGATCGATTTCACGGAGAAAACCATGCGGCACGCGCTCCTCACCCACACGCTCGCGCTGGCGTTCTGCTGCACCGGCGCGCAAGCGCAAACCGTCGTCACAATTGGCTATGCGGGCGCGCTCACCGGCGCTCAAGCTCATTTCGGCAAGGACAGCGAACGCGGTATCCGGCTGGCGATAGACGAGATCAACGCGTCGCATCCCGTGATCGGTGGCCAACCCGTGAAGTTCGAACTCGACGCGCAGGACGACGCGGCCGACCCGAAGACCGCCACCACGGTCGCGCAACGCTTCGCCGATCAGCACGTGAGCGCGGTGATCGGCCATCAGAATTCCGGCACCTCGATCGCCGTCGCGCAGATCTATGCCAGGGCGGGCATCGCCGAACTGACGCCGTCGGCGACCAGTCCGCAGTTCACGCATCTCGGGCTGCGCACCACGTTTCGCATGCTGGCGAACGACGACTTCCTCGGCGCGGCCGTGGCCCGCTATGCGAGCGCGAACCTGCACGCCAGCCGGATCGCGGTGATGGACGACCGCACCGCGTACGGCCAGGGCATCGCGGACGTGTTCGTGCACGATGTCGGGGCGGAGGGCGCGCAGATCGTCGCGCGGGAATACACGACCGATCAGGCCTTCGACTTCGCCGCGCCGCTGACCTTGATCAAGGGCAGGAGTCCGGACGCGATCTTCTACGGCGGCATGGACACGCAGGCTGGCCCGATGCTCAAGCAGATGCGCAAGTACAGAATCACCGCGCCGCTGCTCGGCGGCGACGGGTTGTGCACGCAGGAGATCATGCGGCTCGCCGGCGATGCGCTGAACGGCAATCTGTACTGCGCGGACGGCGGCCGCAGTCTCGCGAAGATGCCGGGCGGCCCGGCGTTCCAGGCGAAATTCCAGGCACGCTACGGCGAACCGGTCCAGCTCTACGCACCCTACGCGTACGACGCGATGCAGGCGATCTATCACGCAATGCTCGACCAGCAGTCGAGCGCATCGGAGCGCGTGGTCGACGGTCTGCACCGGGTCGCGTTCGACGGTGTGACCGGGCGCGTGCAGTTCGACGAACATGGCGATCTGCTGCATCCCGCCGCGACCATCTCGACGTTCAGGGCCGGTCAGAAACAGGCACTCACCGAGGTATCACAATGAACTCGATCCTGCCGATCGGCACGCCATCGCTGCGCGACATGGCAGCGCCCGTCACCGATTTGAGCGACCCCGCTGTCATCGCCGAAGCGGCTGCCCTGGGAGACGCGTTACGCGCTTTTCGCGCCGAGCATGGCTTCGGACGCGCCATCGCAGCGCCTCAGATAGGCATACGCAAACGCATGATCGGGCTCGCGCTGCCCGGCTGGCCCGAGATAATCGTCAATCCCGAAATCGTCTGGCAGAGCGACGAACGCATGACGCTTTGGGACGATTGCATGTGCTTTCCCGACATGCTCGTGCGCGTCGAGCGCTTCGCTTCGATTTCGGTGCGCTTCACCGATCTCGCCGGCGTGGTGCATCTGAGGGAACGCCTGAGCCGGGCAAACGCCGAGTTGCTGCAGCACGAGATCGACCATCTGGACGGGACACTTTCGTTCGACCGCGCGGTAGGGGCCAACCCGTTCGTGCACCGCAGCGTCTTCGAAGCAGCCCGCGTCGACTTTGCACGCAAAGTCGACTATTTTCCCAACTTGCATGAGATCCTTCATGACCCAACCTGACGTGGGACGCATCGACGGCCTGACCTACCCGCACGGCGTCGCCTATATGGCCGGACATTTCCTTCCCATGTCCGAGGCGCGCATCTCGGTGCTCGACTGGGGCCTTCTGCATTCTGACGTGACGTACGACACCGTGCACGTCTGGGACGGCAAGTTCTTCCGCCTGGACCTGCACATCGAACGCTTTCGCCGCTCGCTTGCCAAACTGCGCCTTGACGTGCCGCACGACGACGACACGCTGCGCGACATTCTCGTCGAGTGCGTGCGGCGCTCGGGACATCGCAACGCATATGTCGAGATGCTCTGCACGCGCGGCATCTCGCCGACATTCAGCCGCGATCCGCGCGAGGCGATCAACCAATTCGTCGCGTTCGCCGTGCCGTACGGTTCCGTGGCTGACGCTCGCCAGCTCGAGGAAGGCCTGCATTTGCACCTGATCGACAGCGTGCGGCGCATTCCGCCTGAGTCGGTCGATCCGCAGATCAAGAATTATCACTGGCTCGACCTGGTGACTGCGCAGTTCCACGGTTTCGACGCCGGTGCGGAAACAGTTGTCATCAAGGACATGGATGGAAATATCGCTGAAGGCCCGGGCTTCAACATCTTTGCCGTCAGGGACGGCGCACTCTATACGCCCGAGCGCGGCGTGCTGCATGGCATCACGCGCCGCACCGTATTCGACATCGCCGCGCAAGAGGGTTTTGCCGTGAATGCAGGCGCAGTGAACGAAGCACAGCTACGTGACGCGGACGAGATCTTCATTACCTCGACGGCGGGCGGCGTCATGCCGGTTTCACGCCTGAACGGCACGCCGGTCGGTAACTGCCGGCCTGGCGAGATCACTCAGGCGATCTTCCGTATTTACTGGGCGTGGCACAACGATCCGGCCTACACGCTAGCGGTCAATTACGACGGAGACGATCATGCCCGATGACGCGTTTGCGCCTCCGGCTCGACGCGCGCCAGCAAGCGCTGACGACAACGATTCCTGCTCTTCCGAAAGCGTGTTCACACGCTTTGAGCATCGAGCATTCCCACCTGCCGCGTCCAGTCAAGCCATGCTCGAGTAGCCGCAGAAAAACGGCGACCGGCGCGCACGAACAGGCGCGCTCTCGCGCCTTCGAACACGGCGTTGGTCGTGCGCCGCGCGATCAGCGTGCCATTCGCCAGTTCCGGCCCCACCGAAAAGGCCGACATGAAGGTCACGCCCAATCCCATCGAGACGAACTGCTTAAGCGCCTCGATCGAATTCGCAGTGAACGCCGGCTCGAGCCGAATACCCTCGATGGCTGCCGCCTGTTGGGTCAAAGAGCCGAGGCCCGTGCCGTCACGGGCCAAGGCGAGCGGAAATTGCGCAGCATCGGCGAGCGACACGCTCCCCGCGTGGCGCTCGAGCGGGTGACCCGCCGCGGCAATGGCGCAAATCGGCTGATGCCGTTCTCCCACCACACGCACGGCGGGATGCGGCGGTGGACACGTGGTCAGTCCAACATGCGCGCGATCGTCGATCACCCGCGCGACCACGTCGTCCGCATCGGTGGCTTCGAGATGCACATGAACACCGGGATAGCGCTCACAGAAGCCTCGCAGCACATTCGACATCAGTTCGTTGATGAAGCCCGGGCCCGTTACGATCGACAGATCTCCGCGCTCCAGACCGAGCAGTTCGTCGAGCCGCAGACGCAACGCCTCCTCTGAAACACGCCGCTCCTCGCAGACTTCGAGCACGAGCCGGCCGCCATCGGTAGGCGCGACACCGCGCCCGCGCCGCTCGACGAGCGTGACGTTCAGCTCCTTTTCCAGCAACTGGATCTGCCTGCTGATTACCGAGGCCTCGACTCCGAGCCGCTCGGCCGCCGCACGCATGGAACCGGCGGTCATTGCTTCGTAAAAATAGTGCAGGCGTCGCTCGTTCAAGCCAGCCATGTGCCCTCACCCGCCTTAGCGTTGACTAAATGACAACACCATTTTACGAAACCATGCATTGATTGCAACATTTCGGCTACTGAAACTCGCCTCTTTCATGATGAGCACTTTTGCATCCGCGACCTCATCGCTCCTCTTTCCACACACGAGACAAGCATGCAACCTGCGTCCCTTCCCGCGCAACTCGATCCGCAGCTCGCCGTCACCGAGCGCGATGTCGACGCGCTCTATCGCCGCATCGGTTTGCGTCTGCTGCCGCTGCTCGCGCTGTCGTACATGCTCGCGTACATGGACCGGGTGAACATCAGCTTCGCCAAGGCGCAGATGCAGGCACACATCGGACTGAGCGAATCTGCGTATGGCTTCGCCGCCGGCGTGTTCTTCATCGGCTATGTGATTTTCGAGGTGCCGAGCAATCTCCTGCTCGTGAAGATCGGCGCGAGGCGCACCCTCTCGCGCATCATGGTCCTGTGGGGCATCGCGTCCGCCTCGATGCTGTTCGTACGCGAACCGCACACGTTCTATGCGCTGCGCTTCCTGCTCGGCGTGTTCGAAGCCGGCTTCGGACCCGGGCTGCTGTATTACCTCACGCTGTGGTACGGGCCTAAGCGACGGGCGCGTGTGATGGCCTATCTGCTGCTTGCGTCACCGGTGGCGGGCATCATCGGCGGCCCGCTGTCGACGCTAATCATGACTTCGCTCGATGGCGTGGCCGGGCTCTGGGGCTGGCAATGGCTGTTTCTCGTTGAGGGTACGCCTTGCGTGCTGATCGGTATCCTGCTCTTTTTCGTGCTCGACGACGGGCCGCAGCACGCACGCTGGCTCAGCGCAAAAGACAGGCAGCTCGTAGCGCGCGAGGTGAGCGGCGAAAAAGCGGCGCGGCATAGCGGACTTGCCGGCGTGGCGCGGGATTGGCGTGTGTATGCACTGTCGTTCAGTTACTTCTGCATGATTAGCGGCCTGTACGCCATCAGCTTCTGGCTGCCGACGCTCTTGCGCGCCGTCGGTGTCACGCGCCCTCTCGCCATCGGCTTCCTTGCCGCGCTGCCTTATATCGCCGCTGTCATCACGATGGTCAGCGTCGCGATCCATTCGGACCGCTCGGGCGAACAGCGTTGGCATAGCAGTATCAGTTGCCTGATCGCGGCGGCGCTGCTGTTCGTGACGGCGTCGAACCTGCACAACGTGGCGGTCGCACTCCCGGCGTTAGTCGTCGCGACCGGCGCGATCTACGCCGGCTACACCGTGTTCTGGGCAATCCCGGCCAACTATCTGAAAGGGGCCGCCGCGGCGGGCGGATTGGCTTTCATCAACAGCGTGGGGCTGATCGGCGGTTTCGTCAGTCCGCTCATCATCGGCCGGATCAAGGACGCCACCGGCTCGCTGCAAGCGGGTCTTTCGGTGATCGCCGCGCTGCTGGCGCTCGGAGCGGTCATGCTCGCGTGCAATCGTGTCGGTAATGAACGCTGATCGGACTCCGACCTGTTCCTTCCATCTATGTCTGGAGATTTCATGCGCGTATTTTCCGCTGCGCTTGCCACAGAAACCAACACGTTCGGCCCGATGCCGACCGATATTCTTTCGTTCCACGAACGAACCTACTTCCGTGCCGGTGAGCATCCCGATGCGATGCAGATGCACAGCGGCCCGCTGTGGGCGGCCCGGCAGATCGGCCGGGAGCGCGGATGGACCCTGATAGAAGGCCTGGTTGCCGCGGCCGTGCCAAACGGCATCGTCACGCGCAACGCGTACGAGACCTTGCGCAATGAGCTGCTGAACGATTTGCGTCGAGCGTTGCCTGTCGACATCGTGCTGCTGGGTCTGCACGGTGCAATGGTCGCCGATGGCTACGACGATTGCGAAGGCGATCTACTCGCGCGCGTGCGAGAAATCGTCGGCACGGATACGGTGATTGGCGCGACGCTCGATTCGCACACGCATCTGAGCAAATGCATGACGGAGAACGCCGATCTGATGATCTGGTGGAAGGAATATCCGCACACCGACATTCTCGATCGCGCCGTCGAACTCGTCGAGTTGTGCGCGGCGACGCGCGCGGGTCAAATTACGCCGCACGCAGCGGTTGCGGACACCGGCATGATCGCGGTGTTGCACACGACGCGATCGCCGGCCAGCGACTTCGTCGCGCGCGCGAAGGCACTCGAACGCCGTGAAGAGGTGTTGTCGGTGTCGATCGTGCATGGGTTTCCATGGGGCGACACGCCTGACATGGGCACCAAAGTGGTGATCTATACCGATGCGCGGCTCGATCGCGACGGCAGTACGGGCCGCGCGCTGGCCCGCGCCTTTGCAGACGATCTGTGGGCCGCACGCGAGCAATTCGAACCGGCGTTGCCCGGCATCGATGACGCCTTCGATCTGGCCGAGAGCACCTCCGGCACCGTGGTGCTCGCCGACGGTGCGGACAACTCCGGTGGCGGCGCGCCGAGCGACTCGACATTTATCCTGCGCAGACTGTTTGAACGCAAGATGACGGGCGCGTGTCTCGGGCCGCTCTGGGATCCGGGCGCCGTACGGCTCGCCTTCGCGGCGGGCGAAGGTGCGACGCTGCCGCTGCGCGTAGGCGGCAAGATTAGCCCCCTCTCCGGTGATCCGGTAGATGCGGTCTGGCGCGTGTGCGCGCTCAAGCGCGGCATGATGATGAGCGGCCTCGCCGGCACACCGGCGAAGCTCGGCGACTGCGCACTGATCGAAAGCGCGGGCGTCGAAGTAGTCATTACCAGCCTGCGCTGCCAGGCGTTCAGTGTCGATCTCTTCACGCAGCTCGGCTGCGATCCCGCAACGCGGCGCTTCGTCATACTTAAATCGTCGCAGCATTTCTATGCCGCGTATGCACCGATAGCCAGCAGGGTGATTTACGTGGCCGCACGCGGCGTAGTGGCTCATGACCTGTCGACATTGCCATTCCGCAAGATCTCACGTCCCAAATGGCCGTTGGACCGCTGAGCACCGTGTATGCTAGCTGGCCGCCCTCGTTCTTCTCTCTTGCTCTTCTAAAAAACTACCGATGAATAATCCGATTAAACGACTCCAAACCAACGCCCGTATGAGCCAGGTGGTAATCGCCAATGGCATCGCCTATCTGTCAGGCCAGGTGGCCGATACGGCGGGCGCGGCAATCGAAATGCAGACCACGGAGATTCTTTCGCGCATCGACACATTGCTCGCATCGGCGGGCTGCGACAGGACGGGACTGCTAACGGCAAACGTATGGCTTAGCGATCCAAAGCATTTCGATGCATTCAACGCAGTCTGGGATAACTGGGTGGGAGACGGGCATGCCCCGACGCGCGCCTGCGTGACCGCTCTGCTGATGAAGCCCGGGCTCGATGTCGAAGTGGCTGTCACCGCGCTCGTCTGATGGGCGGCACACAACATCAATACCTTGCGTGGCACGAGTACAAAAAGGAAATGATTGGATGAAGTTCGATACAGTCGTGCTGGGCGGCGGCATCGTCGGCGTCTCGGTGGCCGTGCATTTGCAGCGGCGGGGCCTGTCTGTTGCGCTTGTCGATCGCAAGGCGCCGGGAAATGAAACATCATTTGGCAATGCCGGCTTGATTCAGCGCGAAGGCGTTTATCCATATGCATTCCCGCGCGATCTCGCCTCGCTTGCGCGTTACGCGTCAAATCGCGCAACCGATGTCCGCTATCACCCGGCCGCGATGCCCAGATTGTTGCCGTTTCTTTACCGCTATTGGCACAACTCGCGCGACGACCGGCACACGCGGATCGCGCGAGCGTATTCGACACTCATCGAGCATTGCCTCACCGAACACCACGACCTGATTGAAGCGTCGAACGCGCAGGAGCTATTGCGCACGGGCGGCTGGACAAAGGTATTCCGCACGAGCCGGGTGATGGATAAAGCGGTCGCGGAGGCACAACGCTGGCGCTCGGAATATAACGTCGAATATGAAGTATTGGATCGCACCGCGCTGCGCGCGTCCGAACCGGCGCTGAGCGACACGTTGGTGGGCGGCGTGCGCTACACGTCCTCGCAATCGGTCAGCGACCCGAGCCGGCTCGTCACCGCGTATGCACGCCTTTTCGAAAGTCTGGGAGGAAAGGTATTGATCGGCGACGCCGGCACGCTCAGACCATCATGGCATGTCATGACGCAGGACGGGGAAGTGGAGTCGAAGTCGATTGTCGTCGCGATGGGGCCGTGGTCCGGCGACATCGCCGCCAGACTCGGCTACGACTTGCCGCTTGCCGTGAAGCGCGGCTACCACATGCACTATGCGACGCAGAATGGCGCGTGTCTCAATCAACCGGTGCTCGACGCGGAAGTCGGCTTCATGATTACGCCGATGATACGCGGCATCCGTTTGACGACGGGCGCGGAGCTTGGCTATCGCGACACGGCCAAGACCCCTGTGCAACTGGAAGCCGTCGAGCCTTTGGCGCGAGATATTTTCGCACTCGGCGCGCGCCTCGATACCGAGCCGTGGCTAGGGTGCCGCCCTTGCACGCCGGACATGATGCCGATCATCGGTCCCGCCCCTCGGCATGACAACGTGTGGTTCGCATTCGGGCATGCTCATCATGGTCTGACTCTTGGGCCGGTAACGGGGCGTCTGATCGCGGAAATGATGACCGGAGAGTCGCCTCTGGTCGATACACAGCCCTTCCGGGTCAATCGGTTTTGACCGCTACCTTGGTGTTTCGAACAGACTGCGCGCAACAACCGGACCTTTCACCGTCCGGCGAATCTCGGCGCCCTTTTTTCGCGCTGCGCGCTGAATCCCTCGCGAATGTCCTCGCTTTGCGCGATCACGTCCATCTGCCGTCGCGTGCGCCCTAGCGTTTCTGTGGGACCATGCGCCAGCACGCCTTCATTGACGAAGCGCTTCAGGGTCGCGAGCACGAGCGGCGCCATGGTGGCCAGTTCGCGCGCCATCGCCAGCGCCGCTTCCACATGGCCGCCATTCGGCACCACTTCGTTCACGAGACCCGCCTGATACGCGCGCCGCGCATCGACGGGACGGGCAAGCAGCATGATCTCCATCGCCACCTTATGCGCGATGCGCCCCGCGAGCCCGGCGATCATGCCTTGCGTGAGCCCGAGCTTCGCTTCGGGGTAGAAGAATTTCGCATCCTCGGTGGCGACGCACAGGTCCGCCATCATCGCGATCACGAGGCCGCCGCCCACGCACCAGCCCGATACCGCGCAAATCACGGGCTTCTCCGTCGTGATGCCGACGCTCGGCACGCAGCGCCATAATTCGGGCATGTCGTTCACGTCCGCGCCCGCGGTGAATGCGGCCGTGCCCGCGCCGGCGATCACGGCCACGCGTTGCGGCGACCGGTCGAACGCGGCGAAGGCGTCCTGCAATTCGATCGCCGTTTGCGCGCTGATCGCGTTGCGCCGCTTCTCGCGGTTGATGGTGATGAGCGTGACGCCATCGTCGAAATTCTCGATCAACAGGTTTTCAGGCTGGGACATGGAAGGCTCCGGAATGAACTAGGCAATGCGCAGCCGCGCGTCGACGGCCCAGCATGCGTGTTTGCCGACGATCAGCGGGTTGATATCGAGTTCGAAGTCGCGGTCCGCGAGATCGGCGGCGAGCCAGCTCACGCGCGCGATGGCGTCGACGACCTTGTCGATCGCGAGAGCAGCGCCGCGGTAACCCTCGAGGATGCGCCACACAGGCAACGTCGCAAGCAGCGCGCGTATGTGTTCGTTCGATGCCGGCGCGCATGCAATCGCGCGCTGCGCCAGGAGTTCGACGAGCACGCCGCCCGCACCGAACACGACGACCGGCCCAAACTGCGCGTCGCGCCGCGCACCCACGATCAGTTCCAGCTCGCCTTTCACCTGTGCCTGCACCGATACGCCCTCGACGCGCGCATCCGGCATCGCGCGCCGCGCCGCCGCGCACAAGCGCTCGAAGGTTTCGCGCACGCCGGCTTCATCGGCGACCCCCACGGCCACGCCGCCGATGTCGCTCTTGTGCACGATGTCGCGCGACGCGATCTTCATGACGAGCGGATAGCCGATTTCTTTCGCGAGGCGCACGGCCGCGTCCGCGCTGCTCGCAATGGCGCCCGCGTTGACCGGAATTCCGTAACGCCGGAAGACGGCTTTACTGGCGTCCTCGTCGTAGGTGCCGGGTTCGGGCGCCGAAGGTAGCGCGTCGGGTCTTCGCGGCTTCTCGAAGCATTGGTGCTGCGCGTGGCGACGCCATGCCGTCCAGACGTTCATGGCTTCATCGAGCGTGTTCGTATAAGGAATGCCGCGCTCGCGCAAAAGCGCGCGCAACGGATCGCTCGTCACGCCCGCTTCGACCGTGAAAAGCACGGGCTTGCCCGCGTTGCCGGCAAACGGC
Organism: Paraburkholderia susongensis; assembly: GCF_900177725.1. Classification (GTDB taxonomy): domain Bacteria; phylum Pseudomonadota; class Gammaproteobacteria; order Burkholderiales; family Burkholderiaceae; genus Paraburkholderia; species Paraburkholderia susongensis. Next base: position 128,266 of record NZ_FXAT01000006.1, read on the forward strand.
GATGCTTGCGCCCGCACCAGTTCGCTCGTCAGCATGAACGGCGCCATCGTCACGGGCACGAAAATGCCGTCGGTCTGTTCATCCGCCTGCAAGGCAGCGACCGTATCCTGTGCGGCGCGCGCCGGATCGCTGGAAATGCGCGAACCGAAATCGACCGGATTGTTCGCCTGTCCTTGTGCGTAATGCTCGTGCAGCACGCCGTGCGTGATATCGCTGAAACTGGCGAGTGAAAAACCGCGCTCGAACAGCGCGTCCGAGGCGAGCGCGCCGCCGCCGCCCGAGGGCGTGAAGATGGCGATGCGATTCACAGCGCTACTCGGGTAACGCACCATCGATGCAGCGAGCGTCATCATCGCGCCGAGGTCGTTCATCAGCGTGATGCCGTTCTCTTCGCATACGGCCGCGAAAACTGCATGATTGCCCGCGATGCTCGCCGTATGCGAAAACGCCGCGCGGCAACCCGCTTCGGTGCGGCCCGCCTTCACCGCAAGCCACGGCTTGCCCGCGGCACGCGCGCGCCGTGCCGCCGCGACGAAACGCTGCGCGTCCTTTATGCCCTCGATATACGTGCAGATCACTTGCGTGTCGGGATCGTCGGCGAGGAACTCCACGAAGTCCGCGAGTTCCAGGTCGGCCTGGTTGCCGACCGAAATGCCATGACTGAAACCGATGCCGTGCGCCCACGCACGATCGAAGAATGTTGTCATGAGCGCGCCGCTCTGGCTCACGAGACCGATCGGTTGCTGCGGCAATTCGGCAATTTCCAGCACCGGCGACGAGCACGCCGCCAGCCGGTTCGCCGCGCTGATGAGCCCGAGACAGTTTGGCCCGATGAGCCGCATGCCATGCGCGCGCGCAATGCTCACGATCTCATTCTCGACTTTGCGCCCGGCTTCACCCGCATCGGAAAACCCTGCCGTAATGATGAGCCCGCAACCAATGCCCATGCTCGCGGCCGCTTCGATCGTGCCTTTCACGCTCGACTGAGGCACCGCGAGCACGACCATGTCGGGCACTGCGGGCAGCGCGTCGAAGTCGGGGTAGGCCTTGATGTCAAACAGGGTGTCGCGCTTCGCGTTGATCGGATACACCGGCCCGGCGAAGCGATGGCGCAGCACCATCCGCAACAGTCGTCCACCGAACTTCGACTGATCTTCCGACGCCCCGACGATCGCAAGCGACTCGGGCCGCAGCAAGCGCGCGATATCCATGGATGCTTGCACTGGGCTTGTCTCCTTTGGGTTCCATGATGTGACGGACTGTTGCCGTTTCACCAGTATTGGCTGGAAATGCCCGCCATGCATGCGTTCCGGAATACGGAACATCGGCGCTTGAATGGCAAAGCTGTCATATTGCTCAAACGAGGCCGTCTCGTCTCATGGGAACGAAGCCGGCCCGTCACCACAAGGAGACGCTCGTGAAAACGTTCAAGCCATGGCGCGCGCTGGCGGGCGTCGCGCTGACTCTCTCGCTCGTGCCTGCGCTCTGTCACGCGGACCCGGACTATCCCACCCGCCCCATACGCATGATCGTGCCGTTTACGCCGGGTGGCGCCTCCGATAACCTCGCGCGTGCCCTCGCCGCCGAATTGACGAAAAAGCTCGGGCAGAACGCGATCGTCGAGAACAAGCCGGGCGCGGGCACCGTGATCGGCTCGCAGTACGTCGCGCACGCATCGCCCGATGGCTATACGCTGCTGTGGGCCACCGCCCCGCTGGCGATCAACGCTTCGCTGATGAAGCATCTGCCCTACGACACGTTGAATGACCTAACCGCCGTCGTGGACGTGGCCTCGTCTCCGGAAGTCCTTGTGGTGAACAAGTCGGAGAACATCACGACGCTTCAGCAGCTCATCGACAAGGCAAAGCAGAATCCCGGCAAGCTGACCTACGGATCGTCGGGCATAGGCGGCTCGCCCCATCTGGCGACCGTGATGTTCGCCAACGACGCCGGCATCAAACTCACGCACGTGCCCTATCAAGGCTCTGCGCCCGCGGTGACGGCGGCCATGGCGGGTCAGGTGAATCTCGTCATCGACACGTTCCTCACATGCCTGCCGGGGATCAACGCGGGCACGCTGGTTCCGCTCGCGCAGACCGAGTCGAAGCGTTCGAGCGTGCTGCCCAACGTGCCGACGATGGCCGAAGCGGGCCTGAAAGGCTATCAGGCGAGCGCGTGGTTTTCGTTGCTCGCACCGGCGAAAATCCCGAAACCAATTGTCGACAAGCTGAACAAGACGGTGAACGAGATCATCAAGGAGCCGAAGTTTCAGGCGCTCTTTGCCCGCCAGGCGATCTTCATGGTCGGCGGCACGCCCGACGCGGCCGAGACGCATTTGAAGAACGAAGTCGCGCGGTGGCAGACCGCGGTCAAACAGTCGGGCGCATCGATCGAATAACTACTTGCCTTGATAGGTCGGCGCGCGCTTCTCGCGAAATGCCGCCGGCCCTTCCTTCGCATCGCTGCTTTCGCTGATCGTCGCGAGCTGCGCCTGGGTACGCGCCATGCGCTCCGCCGGCGATTGTGCAACCACGTCCTGCACGACCCAGCGCTTGAGCGTCTTCAGCACCAGCGGCGCCGATTGCGCCAGCTCGCGGGCGATCGCGAGTGCAGCATCGACATGCGCACCGCGCGGCGTCACCTCGTTGATGAGGCCCATCTGCATCGCGCGAGCGGCGCTGAAACGACGCCCCAGCAACATCACCTCCATTGCGAACTTGTGCGGTATGCGTCCTGCCATCGACGCAATGATGCCGCCGGTAAATCCGAGTTTTGCTTCGGGATACTGAAGAATAGCATTCTCCGATGCCACCACAAGGTCGCTCATCATCGCGAACACGAGACCGCCGCCTATGCACCAGCCGCCCACGGCCGCGATGACCGGCTTTTCGGTGCGAAAGCCGACCGTCGGCGTGCAGCGCCAGAATTCGGGCTTGTCGTTCAGGTCGGCGCCGGCGCAGAAGGCGTCGTCGCCCGCGCCGGTAAAAATCGCGACGCGCTGCTCCGAGCGATCGAATGCTTCGAACGCGCGCTGGATGTCGAGCGCGGCCTGGCTGTTCATGGCGTTCTTCTTGTGTGGCCGGTTCAGCGTGATCAGCGTCACGCCGTCGTCGAAATGCTCGACTATCACGGGACTATCGTTCATATTTTCACTCTCCTATACGCAGGCGCCCATCCACAGCGCAGCAGCGGTCGCCCGCGACCATCAGCGGATTGATATCGAGTTCGAAATCGCGATCGGCGAGATCCGCGGCAAGCCAGCTTACGCGCACGATCGCATCGACCACACCTGAAAGATCAAGACGTTCGCCGCGAAAACCCTCGAACAGCGGCCACAACGGCAAGCGGCGCAATAGTTCGACGACGCGGTCCGGCTCGACGGGGGCACGCGCGATCGCGCGTACGGGCAACAAATCGACCATCACGCCGCCCGCGCCGAATACGACGATCGGTCCGAAAGCCGCATCGCGCCGCGCGCCGACGATCATCTCAAGGCGCCCCTTGAATTGCGTCTGCACGGAGAGTCCTTCGATGCGCGCATCCGGCGCGCGCTTCGCCACGTCTGCACGAATCTGGCGGCAGGCAAGGCGCACCATCGCTTCGCTGTAGAGATCGATGCGTACGCCGCCGACGTCCGACTTGTGCACGATCTGCGGCGACACGACCTTCAGCACGACCGGGTAGCCGAACGCTTCCGCGAGCGCGACGACTTCGTTTTCATCGCGAGCAAGCTGCTCGCGGTTGACGGGCACGCCGTAGCGTTCGAACAGGCGTCGCGCGCCTTGCTCGCCATATACGCCCGCCGCCGGTGGCTCATGCGGTTCACGCGGGCAATGCTCGAGCCGCTCCGCGCGTCGCGACGACGTATACGTGGAGCGCGCACGCCACGCAGCGAGCACTTCCACTGCCTCGCGCAGATTGTTGCTGAACCATCTGCCGCGTTCGCGCAGCGTGCTACGCGCCGTGTCCGCAAGGCGTCCCGTCTCGAACACGTAGAGAGCGGGTTTTTTGGGCACACGGGAGGCGTCGGCCGAAAGCGCGTCGGCGACATCGGCAGCGAGTCTGTCGAGTGTCGGCGATGTGGTGATCGCGAAGAGCAGCGCATCGACGTCGGGGTCATCCGCGACCACCGACGCCGCGGTCCCCACCACGTCAGGCCCGTCACCGACGGTGCGTCCGCCGGTATCCACCGGATTACAGGACTGCGACGGCGCAAACCACGTGCTCAATTGCTCGCGTGTCGAATCCGATAGTGTGGCCATGCGCAGGCCGGCCGCCTCGATCTCATCCGCGGCGAGCGCGGCTTCGCCGCCCGACGGCGAGAACACCGCAATGCGTTCGATTTGCGCCTTTGGGTGCTCCGCGAGACTCGTTGCCAGAGCCATCATCGTGAGCGGGCTTTCCAGCAGCGTGACGTGCTCCTCGCGGCAGACCGCTTCGAACACGGCACGATCTCCCGCGATGCTCGCGGTGTGCGAGAACGCGGCCTTCGCCCCGGCTCGCGTGCGCCCGGCGCTGACCGCGAGCCATGGCTTGCCCGCCTGCCTCGCGCGCGCCGCGACTTGCGCAAAACGCCGCGGATCCTTTAGACCTTCGATATACGTGCAAATCACATCGGTGGCCGGATCGTCGATCATGAATTCGACGAAATCGCTCAACTCGAGATCCGCCTGATTGCCTACCGAAATCACATGGGAGAACGCGATGCCCAGTTCCTTGGCTTTGTCGAAGATGGTTCCCATCAGCGCGCCGCTCTGACTGACGAAGCCCACGCGCCCCAACGGTAGTCCAGCGGCCGCGAGCGCGGTCGATGAGCACAGCACCACGCGATTCGCCGGGCTGATGATGCCAAGGCAATTCGGTCCGACGAGCCGCATGCCGCTTTCGCGCGCAATGGCCACGATTTCGCGCTCCAGCGCGGCGCCTTCGGGACCGGCGTCGGAGAAGCGCGAGGTAATGATGATCGCCGCCTTCACGCCGCGCGCCGCGCACGCTTCGATCGTTTCGCGCACTTGCGGCTGCGGGATCGCCATGATCGCCACATCAGGCGCCTCGGGCGTCGCGGCGATTTGCGCGAACGTCTTCGTGCCTAGAAGTGTTTCTCGCGCGGGATTGATCGGCATGATGCGGCCACGATAGCCGTGCGACAGCAGCATTCTGAAGAGCCGGCCGCCGTACTTGTTTTGATCCTCGGAAGCGCCGATCACCGCGACCGAAGCCGGATTCATCAATATGCCGACCGCGCAGTTTCCCATGACGATGCCCTTAGTCCGCGTGCGCCGCGAGTACGTTGTCGACCGCCTGTTCCGCAAGCCCGATGTAGTTGCGCGGATCGAGCGCGCTGGCCAGTTCGCGCTCGCCGAGATGCTTCATCGTTTCGGGGTCCGCGCGCAATACGTCGCCGAGCGGCCGCCCTTCCCTCAGGGCCGCGCTGCAAAGACGGGACACCATATGATGCGCGTTCTTGCGCCCGATCTTCGGCGCCAGCGCCATCATCACGCTCTCGGCCATCACCTGACCGTTGGTGAGGTCGAGATTCGTGCGCATGCGTCCGGTATGCACCACGAGGCCGGCCAGCACGACGTGCATCTGCGTCACTGCCGCATGCGCGTGCTGAAAGATCTGCGGGACAGCAATCGTTTCGAAGTGCCCTTGCCAGTCGCGCTCGAAGTCCTGCACCATCGATTCCATGACGACTGGCAGTTGCTGCGCGGCCATCTTGCCGTGCACGATGACGAGCTCGGGCACGACGGTGTTGTGCTTGTGCGGCATCGCAGAACTCGTGCCACGGCTCTCGCCGCCGCCTTCCGATGCCTCACCCACCTCGTCGCGCGTCATGATGGTGAGCGTCTTCGCGATGCTCGCCATCGACTGCGCAATCGATGCGATCGTGAACGCCACTTGCGCCACACGATCGCGCGACGCGAACCACGCAATCTCCACCGCTTCGAGGCCCAGTTCGGCCATCAAGGCACGCTGCACGTCAATGCCCTTCGGCCCTACCGCGGCGAACGTGCCGATCGCACCACCGAATTGCCCCGCGAGCGTTTGCGCCCGCAGCACGGCGAGGCGGCTACATTGCCGCTCGACTTCGCTATACCAGACCGCGCAACGAAAGCCGAACGTCGATGGCAACGCATGCTTGCCGTGCGTGCGCGCGATCATCAGCGTCGAGCGATGCCGCGCTGTCATCTCGCGCAGCTTGCGGCGCACCTTGTGCAGGTCGGTTTCGAGCGTGGCGAGCGCGTCGCGTACTTGCAAGACGAAGGACGTATCGGTGATGTCGCGCGTGGTCGATCCCCAGTGCAGGTATTCGCCCGCCGCGCCACAGTGCTGCGCAAACTGCTCGACGAAAGGCATCACGGGATAGCCGACCGCTTCGACATCGTTGCGATAGCGCTCCCAGTCGATTTCGAACGACGGTGCCTTCGCCGCGATGTCGCGATACGCCGATTCGGGAATCACGCCAAGCGACGCCTCTACCTTCGCGAGCGCAATCTCCACTTTCAGGTAATTGGCAATGCGCGTGTCGTCGGAAAAGATCGCGCGCATAGCCTCGGTGCCGAAAAGATTGCGCACCACTTTCGATGTGAAAACGGACATGAGGTCTCCTGAGGTGCCTGAAAGCTATTGCGGCCGGATGCCGGCCGCCTTGATGGTCTCGGCCCAGCGACGGGTTTCCTCGGCGAGGTATTGCCCGAACCAGGCGGAACTCTCGATCGTTGGGTCCGAGCCCAGATTGACGAGTTGCGATTTGAGCGGATCGCCGCCCACCGCGTGATTCACCGCGGCATTGAGCTTCGCGACGATCGGCGCGGGCGTACCCGACGGCGCGAGCAAGCCGTACCAGGCGGCGACGTTCATGTCTTTTACGCCGGCTTGCGTCATGGTCGGCACATCGGGTAAGAGCGGCGAACGCTGCACGCTCGTTACCGCCAGCGCCTTGAGCTGATGCGTGAGGACCAGGGGCTTCGCGGTCGGGATATTGACGAAGCTGTAGTCCACCTCGCCGCTGATCACGGCCGTGACAGACGGCGCGCTGCCCTTGTAGGGAATATGCGTGCTTTTTACGCCCGTTCGTATCTTGAATAATTCGCCCGATAGATGCTGCGTGCTGCCATTGCCGGACGAAGAGAAGTTGCCGCCGTCGGGTTTGTTCTTTTCATAGGCGATGAGTTCGCTCACGGAATTGACCGGCAGTTTCGGATTGACGACCAGTAAATTCGCGCTCTGTGCAAACATCGCAATGGGCGCGTAGGCCGTGAGCGGATTCTCGCTGACTTTCGGAAAGAGGCTCGGATTCACCGTGAGCGCCGACGACGCCACGAGCAGCGTATAGCCATCCGGATCGGCGCGCGCGACATAAGTGTCGGCAATATTCTGTCCCGCGCCCGGACGATTCTCCACGATCACCGACCGTCCGAACGCAAGCGACAACTGCTTTTGCAGGAGCCGAGCCATGATGTCCGCGCCGCCGCCTGGCGGGTAACCGACAATCAGGCGAATCGGATGATCGGGATAATGCGCGGCGCCGTCATCAGCTGCCTGCGCGCCCACGCTGACAAGGCCGGCAAGCGCCGCGATCAGCAACACACGACGATGTGGGTTCACACGCGATTCCTCCACCAAAGCAAGTTCAACGATGATCCGCGTGCGCAAGCGGCGGCTCGCGGCCGTTATCGAGTCGCGGATCGTTCACGGTCGGGGTTTGCGCAGGCACGCCCGGCTGCGTGCCTCTGCGGTTTCGCATCGCCGCGCGCATGGCAAAAAATGCCTGCAACAGAATCAGCAGCGCACACGCGGCCATGAAGCACGCGCTGATCGGCCGTTCGACGAACACCGCCAGGTTGCCATGCGAAAGCAGAAGCGCACGACGGAAGTTCTCTTCGACCATGGGTCCGAGCACGTAGCCGAGCAGGATCGGCGCGACGGGAAAATCGAGCGCGACGAACACCGCGCCGATCAGGCCGAACACGAGGACCTCACCCACTTCGAACAGACTGTTGTTCGTGCTATATACGCCCACTGCGATAAAGAACAACGCCGCCGGAAAGAGAAAGCGATAAGGAACCTGCAACACTTTCACCCATATCTGGATCAGCGGCACGTTCAGCAGTACGAGTAATACATTGCCGACCCAGAAGCTGGCAATCAAGCCCCAGAAGATGTCCGCGTGTTCGCTGATGAGTTGCGGCCCCGGCTGGATGCCTTGAATCAGCAGCGCACCGAGGATCAGCGCCATCACGGGGTCGCCGGGAATGCCGAGGCTCATCGTTGGAATGAAGTCGACCTGCGTCTTCGAATGCGACGAGGCCTCCGGAGCAGCCACACCCTCCAGCGCACCTTGCCCGAAGCGTTCTGGCTTGCGCGCAATCTTCTTTTCGAGCGCGTAGGCGATGAAGGTCGTGATCGTCGGCCCGGTTCCCGGCATCGCGCCGAACAGCGTGCCTACCGACGTACCGCGCACAATCGGCCAGAACGCCTGCTTCAGCTCCCTGATGCTTGGGCGCATATCGCGTAGGCTCAGCTTCACGCCGCTGCCCACGGCATGCATGCGGTTCACGTTGCGCAAAAACTCCGTCACGCCGAAGAGCCCGAGCGCGAGCGCGACGAGCTGGACACCGTCTGCGAGTTCGACAAAACCGAAGGTGAAGCGCATCACGCCCGTGTTCACGTCAGTGCCGACCACGCCGGCAAGGAGACCGATCACGGTCATGCACACACCTTTGAGCGGCGAGCCGCTCGACATCGTGCCGCCCGCGATCAGGCCGAGCAGCATAATGGAGAACAGCTCGGCGGGCCCGAACTTGAACGCGATCGAAACCAGCAAGGGCGACGCGAAGATCATCACGATAATGCCCACCGACGCTGCGAAGAACGACGCGATCATCGTGATGCCGAGTGCGGTCCCACCCTTGCCCGCGCGTGTCATCGGATAGCCGTCCAGACAGGTGACCGCGTGCGGCGGATGGCATGGCAGATTCAGCAGGATCGCGCCAATCGCGCCTCCATATTGCGAGCCGTAGAAAATGCCGGCGAGCATCAGTATCGCGGCGACCGGGTGCATCGTATAAGTGAGCGGCAAAAGAATGGAGATCGCCGAGAGCGGTCCCATGCCGGGCAACACGCCAATGAGATTGCCCACCAGCACGCCGAAGAACGACCACATCAGGTTGTGCCATTCGAGCGCGACGCCGAAGCCCTGCCATAAATCAGCCAGAGAATGCCCGATCATGAGTTCCCCCATGCGAGAAGCGGAAACTGCAATTGCAGCGCCCACCAGAAGATGACCACGGCTACCAGCGTGATGACCACCGCGAGCGTGAGCGCGCTCTTCCAGGTGTTGTCGCGGTCGCCGAATGCGGAGATGAACGTGATGGCGAACGACGCCGGTAGCAGCCCACCCCACTTGCCGAGAACCACGAACGCGACGATGCTCGCGATGATGCAGAGCCAGCCCCGCCATTCGGGACCGGCGCTCGCGAGCGGCGCGCCTTCGTGCCGGAGCTTGCGTAGCGACGGACGCTTTGCCGTGCCCGCGATGCTCAGGCCGAGCAGAATCAGGATCGCGCCAAGGCAGGTCGGAAAGAATCCCGGGCCCATATGCGTGAGGCTGCCGAAGTTGTAATGCAGTCCGCGCACGACGGCGCTTGCGCCAATCAGGCACATCAACGCGCCGCCATAGTAGTCGCGCCGATATCCGCTCAGGAAGCCCCGGCGGCCGGCGTCGGCTATTCCTTGTCCGTTCATGTCAGTCGTCTCCGTGTTTCTCACCCGATTGGCACGCTGTAGTCTTGCAGGTCTTTTTGCGCGTCGATCCCGATTGCCCTCACAGCAGGTCGGCCACCTCCGCGATATCGTCCGCAGCGTCGAGCGACCAGAGCGGCTGCAACGCCTGCATGTGCCTTTCGTGATGCCGCATCCCCGCGGCGTTCGCGCAAAACTTGTCGACGAGATCGTCGTCGGTGAGCGGATTGGCCAGATGTCCGCGCGGATGATCGACGCGCACGCTCACGCTTTCGCCATCGCGCAGCCACGCCTGCGCCGTGCATTGACCGCGCGAAAGCGTAGGATCGACGACGAATTCAATCGCGCGACGCAACGGCACGAGCCGCGCATCTCCAACGCGTTCGTCGGCGTATTGCGCGAGGCCGGCCGCATCGTCGGTGAGCGCGACGGCCGCTGAGTGCGTCGCGCTGAACTTGCCTTCAAGGCCGTTGGCGGGCTCGTCGATACGGGTTGAGGCATCGAGCGTGCCGGCGGGCATCCCGCATACGATTCGCTCGACGCGCTCCGGCGTGACGCCATGCTTGCGGCGCAGCGCGAACATCGCATCGATCGCCGCGTGATGCGGCAGGCAACAGGCATAGGGCTTGTACATGTTGCGCTGGAGCTCGAAGCGCGTGCCCAGCTCATCGAGCGCGGAACTCAGATCGAACTCGCGCGCATGGAGCTTCGCGAAGCCGAGCGGGCCTTCAATCGCTATCGTCGAGCTCGTCACGCCTTCGCGCGCCGCCAGCGCGGATAGCACGCCGTTCATCGCAGCCTTGCCAACCTGAAACGGCTTGCCCATCGACCCGTGGTTCTGGCGCGAGCCGCTCGCCTGCGAAGCAGCCATGCCGAGCGCGTGGCACATCGCGTCTGCATTGAGGCCGAGCAGCCTGCCCGCCGCGACCGTGGCGGCGAAAGTGCCGCACGTTGGCGTGTTCTGCCAGCCCTCTATGTAGATGGACGGATTGAGCGCCCGCGCGATGCGCGCCCCCACGTCCCAGCCCGCGATGAAGGCGAGGATCACGTCGCGGCCATTCCCGTGAAGCATTTGCCCAGTCGCCCAAACCGCCGACGCAACGGTAACCGATCCGTGATAGAAGAAGTCCGCATGCGTGTCGTCGAAATCCAGCGCGTGGCCCGCCGCGCAATTGATGAACGCTGCGGTCATGACATCCGCCTTGTACTCGTCGCCAATCAGGCGCGCTTCCGGTTCGCCGCCACGCTTCGCATAGATGCGCTTGAGCTTTCCGATCAACGGCTCGCGGCTTCCCGCGAGCGCGACGCCCAGATAATCGATTAACGCGCGCTTTGCTTCGTGGACCACCTCATGCGGCACATCGCGCCAGGCAAGGTCAACCGCAAACTCCGCGAACATCCGCGACACTTCGATTCCTGCCCGCGCATCGTCCATCGTGGTCTCCTTCTCATTGCGCCGCGCGAAGGGCAGACGTCACTTCTTCCGTATGCTCGCCGAGCGCGGGAGGCGCGAGCCGTATCGGCAGATTGCGGCCGCTCACGCGAATGGGCGAAACGAAGGTCTGCGTTTTCAGGCCATTGGGCAATACGAGCGGCTGTACCCAGCCCATGTGCTCTACTTGTGGATCGGCGAGCACCTGCGAATAGGAGTTGATCGGCGCGCACGGCACGCCCGCGCCACGGAATTCGGCTAACCAGTGCTCCGCATCGTGCGCGGCGAATTCCGCCTCGAGCAGATCGCGCAATTCGATCTGATTGCGCGCGCGGTCGCCCGTATTGAGGAAGCGTGCGTCGTCGCGCCATTCGGGATGCTTCATCACCTTGCATACGGAAGCCCACAGCGCATTGTTGCCGGCGGCCATGCCAAAAAACGCATCGCGCGCCCTGAACGCCTGATACGGGGCGTTGCGCGGATGCGCGGAGCCCAGCCTGGCGGGATCTCGGCCGCTGCCGAAGTATTCGGACGTCTGCAGCGCGGCAATGCCGAGCGTCGAACCGAGCATCGACACGTCGATATGTGCGCCTTTTCCGCTCGCCCGCACGCGCAGGAGTTCCGAGACGATCGCGAACGCACCGTACAGACCCGACGAAAAATCGGCGAGCGGCACGCCGCACTTCACGGGTGCGCCCTCCGCTTCGCCCGTCACGCTCATGATGCCGCTCATGGCCTGCACCGTGAGATCGAAGCCGCCTTCCTGCGCACGCGGGCCGGTCTGTCCGTAAGCGGAAATCGAGCAGTAAAGCAGGCGCGGATTGGCTTCCTTCAAATCCGCATAGCCGAGACCGAGCCGATCCATCACGCCGGGCCGGTTGTTCTCGACGACGACATCGGCTTCGCTCATCAACGCCTTCGCGACGGCGAGGTCAGCGGGCGATTTCAGGTTGAGGGCAACCGAACGCTTGTTGCGGTTGAGCGAAGCGAAGTTCTCGCTATAACCGTCCGATAACGGCGGCCACGCGCGCAACGTGTCGCCGCCTTCCGGGTGTTCGAGCTTCACCACATCCGCGCCCATGTCGGCGAGCAGCATCGCACAGAACGGTCCGGCGGCGACGTTGCACACCTCGATGACCCGCACCCCCGCTAGCGCCAGTTCTTCTTTCATGCTGCGGCTCCCGATGTGAGTACGCCTTTTACTTGAGACCCTGCATCGCTTCCATCGCGTGCAGCGAATAGACGTACGCCGCACCAGCGTTCAATGCGATGGCCGTGCCGCACGCATCCGAGATTTCGGCCTCGGTCGCACCCGCCTGGATGGCCGCGGACACATGCGAGCTGATGCAGCCGTCGCACCGCGTCGTGACCGCCACGGCGATCGCGATCAACTCGCGTGTTTTCGCATCGAGCGCGCCATTCGAGCCCTGCGCAGCCGCGAGACCGCGATACGCTTCGAGCATCCCCGGATTGCTCTTGCCGATGAGATTCGAAGAACGCTTCAAGGTGCCGAGCAACTCACTCCAGTTGAGGAACATGTGTCTTCTCCGTTTGACAGTTAGCAAGACCTCGCGGCAAGAGCCGTTGTGAAAACCGTGCAGCTGGAGACGATGGTAGAGGCGCGACGTCGGGAAACGCGAGCGTTCCATTTGGTTGAACCGCTGCGCTTTCTGGCGGGTGGTTCAAAGGCTCGCATGCTTGAGTTCCGGCAGAGCATGCGATTTGCGCGCAGGAAAAGAAGGCGTGGCTTGCCCCGTACTGCGCCAGTGGTTCGTCACGCTCAGCAGCAGCGCATACGGGGGCACGGTGCCCGACATCGTGGACAGCGTCTGCCCCGCTTCGCGCACATGATCGATGAGCGACTCGCGGCGTATCCCGTTCAGCCGCTCGGCGGGCCCCGAAATGCCGATGGCGGCGACTACCGTGCCTGCGTCGTCGAAGATGGGCGACGCGAGGCCGTGAATGCCGAGCCGCCATTCGCCGCAATTGCTTGCGTAGCCTTGCGCGCGAATCTGCGCCATCTCCGTGAGAAATGCCCGGGGCTCGGTAATGGTATTGGCCGTGGCGGGCGACAAATGCTCTGCGGCGATCGCGAGCCAATGCGGCCCGCGAAACGCCATCATCGCCTTGCCTGTCGCCACGCAATGCGCGGGCACGCGCCCGCCGATCTGGCTATAGGCGCGCACCGGGTTGGTCGCGGCCTCAAGCTTGTGCACGTAGACCACGTCGTGCTGATCGAGCACGGAGAGATGCACGCTTTCGCCGGTCTCGTCGACGAGCGCGTGCATCACGCTTTCGGCATGCCGGCGCAGGTCGAAACCGGGCAGCGCCGCCGAAGCCACTTCCCACAGCTTGATCGACACGCGATAGCGCCCCGAATTGCACTGCTCGACATAACGCTCGTCGACGAGCGCCTGCAGCAGCCGGTGCACGCCGCTCTTCGGCATGCCCGCCGCGACCGCCAGCTCGCTGACGCCCATTGATTCGCCGCGCCGCGCGAGCACTTCCAGCAGGCACAGCCCCTTGATCAGGGTGTTGTTCATCGACCACCTCATCGGTTGCACGATTCAACGCGGCGCTGATTTCGTCTGCAGATTGCCGGAACACGCCGTCATAAACATTATCCAAACTGTAGATAAAAATTCACTTCGAAATTCCCATAATGGATATTTATACGAAGCTGACCTATGCTCCGTTCGGAAGTGCGCATGGGTTCAACGAAGCGTCGCCGGAGCGAAAATGAAACTGGAAGACATCCATGCGTTCGTCGCAGTGGTGAGAAGCGCGTCGATCACGGGCGCGGCCGAGGCGCTCTTTACGCGTCAGCCGGCTATCACACGGCGTGTGCAGAGCCTCGAGAAGGACCTGGGCGTCGTGCTGCTCGACCGCAACGTGAAGCCGAGCCGGCCCACCCAGATCGGCCGCCGTGTCTATGAGCTATGCCTGAACGTCGTGCGCGATATCGCGTTGATCGACGAGTTCGTGCGCGAGGATGCCGCGCCGTCGGGGCGCTTGCGTCTGGGGGTGGCGGAAGTGCTGGCCGAGATCGCGCTCCTCGACGCGGTGCCCGGATTGCGCCGGGAATACCCTGATGTGCAGATCGATGTCGCTTCAGGATGGAGCACCGAGATCGTCGCCAGCCTGCTCGAGGGCGAGATGGACGGCTCGATCGCCGTACTGCCCGAGGGCGCGCGCTTTGACAGCGGCTTCTCGTCCGTGTCGATCGGCGTTCTGCCGATGGTCGTCGTCGCACAGAAAGGCGCAGTTTCAGGACGCAAGCGGCTTGCCGAACTGCACGGCATGGAGTGGATCCTGAGCCCCGAAGGCTGCGGCTTTCGCGACATCCTGCGGCGTGCCTTCAGCGATCTCGGCATGCCGTTCGCTGTGAGAATTTCCACGTTCGGCACCGAGCAGAAACTCGGCCTCGTCGCGCGCGGCGCGGGCTTGGGTTTTGTGCCCGAGCGCATGCTCGAAGCGAGCGAGTACCTGCCGCAATTGCAGCGCGTCGAAATCGTGGATTTTCAGCCGATACCACACATATGGCGCGTGCATCCCGACAATCTCGGTCGCCTCGCCGCGTGTGTGCATCGCTTCGGCGAAGCGATCATCGAGGCGCTGGCGTCGCCCGGCCCGGCGCGTTCCACCCGCCACCGAACGCGTCAGCACCGTCGTGCGGCAGACGAGCGCAAACACGACAACGCGGGTTGACCTTTCACCTCGTCTTCGAACCGGAGATCACCATGAGCATTGCGCGCTTGCGCGAATTCGTCAGCGAACTCACCGATATCGTGCGCGACGGCGTGCCTGAAGCCTCCATCCTCGCGCAGATGCGCGCGCCGATGTCACGACTGCTCGCCAACGACGACTGGTTACCGGACGCATTCGCCTCGCCGCATCCCGCGCACTATCAGCAGTACTTACTGCATTGCGATCCGAAGCAGCGCTTTTCCGTGGTGAGTTTTGTGTGGGGTCCCGGGCAGAAGACGCCGATTCACGACCACACCGTGTGGGGCATGATCGGCATGTTGCGCGGCTCGGAGGAATCGACGCGCTTCGAGACGGACGGCAATGGCAAGCCGATGCGTATCGGCGAAACAACCGTTCTCGCGGCTGGCGATATCGATTGCGTGTCGCCCGCGAGAGGCGATGTCCATCGGGTGCGTAACGTGCATGACGACCGCGTATCGATCAGCATCCATGTGTACGGGGCGAATATAGGACGCGTGCAACGCCACGTGTTCGATCCGGCAACGGGTGACGTCAAGGATTTCGTGTCCGGGTTCTCGTCCGATGTCGTGCCGAATTTATGGGCGCTTGGCAATGACAATGAGGCTGCCGGTTAGACAGGGACGCGTTGCGCTTTTCCGTGCTGTCGACATGCCGCGCCTTACCTCTCGCGTCATCTCTCCTGGGGAATTCCCTCGATCTTCTCCCTTCGTCTTGACCGTCATTTTCTATGGTGAGAGCATGAATCGTCAATATTTGATTCATGCGTCCTATTTTTTAGGACGATAGACAAACCAACACCGAACCTGGAGACGTGATGGAGACGCAACCGAAGGGGCAAGCCACGGCCGGAACCGTGGTGCGCGTAGTCAGCGGTAACTTCCTCGAGATGTACGATTTCATGGTCTACGGCTTCTATGCGTCGGCGATCGCGAAGGCGATGTTTCCGGGCAACAACGAGTTCGTGTCGCTCATGCTGTCACTCGCGACGTTCGGCATGGGTTTCCTGATGCGGCCGCTGGGCGCGATCGTGCTCGGCTCATACATGGATAGGCATGGACGGCGCGCCGGCTTGCTACTCACACTCGCGCTGATGTCGATTGGCGTGCTGCTGATTGCCGTCACCCCGACTTACGCCAGCATCGGCGTCCTCGCGCCGACGCTCGTCATCTTCGGCCGCTTGCTGCAGGGTTTCTCCGCCGGCGCGGAGTCGGGCGGCGTGTCGGTCTATTTATCGGAAATCGCTCCGCCGGGACGCCGTGGCTTCTTCGTATCGTGGCAGTCCGCGAGTCAGCAGCTTTCGGTATTGCTCGCGGCGGTCCTCGGCGTTGCGTTGCGCTTCACGCTCACGGACGAGCAGATGAACACATGGGGCTGGCGCATCCCTTTCCTGCTCGGCTGCTCGATCGTTCCCGTGCTTTTCTGGATTCGCCGCTCAGTGCGGGAGTCTCACGCATTCGAAATGCGCAAACGCCAGACCGTTGGCGAAATCTTCTCGTCGCTGGCGCAAAGCTGGCGCACCATTTTCTGGGCGATGATGCTAGTGAGCCTCACCAGCATCATGTTCTATCTCATCACGGCCTACACACCGACGTTTGGCCGCGTCGAGCTGGGACTGAAGCCCATCGACACGTTCTACGTGACCACATGCGTCGCGCTCGTCACCTTTACGATGATCCCGGTGATGGCGGCAGTTTCGGACCGCATTGGCCGCCGTCCTTTGCTGATCGGTTCCTCGTTGACGATCGCTCTCGTGAGCTATCCGGCCATGACGTGGCTGGTTGCAGCGCCGTCGTTCACCAGTCTTCTACTCGTCGAAATGGGTTTCGCGTTCCTGTACGCCACCTATCAAGCGGCGCTCGTGGTCACCCTTACCGAGATCATTCCGGCCAACGTACGCGGCACCGGCTTTTCGCTCGCATATAGTCTCTCGCAGGCCGTGTTCGGCGGATTTACGCCTGCGATCTGTACGGCCCTGATTCATGTCACGGAGAACAAGGCGATGCCCGGCGTCTGGCTTGTCATCGGGGCACTGTTCGCCCTGCTCTCGACCCTCGTGATCGTACGCGGGAACAACCGGCACGTCGAAAGCCTGTCCACGGGCGCTGTCTCATAGTTCGCGCGCCGATTGCCGAGCCATTCAAGGTCGCCGTGATTTCACGGCGACCCTCGATTACTGACGGAATCCCATCGCCCGCGAAATCTTCAGTGCGATGTCCTGAACCGCGGGCGCAAGCTCTTTCATGCGCTTCACGCTGAGCCGCTCCAGGGGCCCGGAAATCCCGATCGCCGCAGTCACCGAATTGAAGGCGTCGAAAATGGGCGCGGCCACACCGCCCACGCTCTCACGCCATTCGCCGCGATTGATCGCATAGCCATTGGCCCTCGCGCGGGAGAGCTCCAGTTTCAGCGCTGGCAGATCCGTGATGGTCGCTTTGGTGTAGGCCACGAGCTCGGTCAGATACCGCGCGATGTACTGATCGCTCTGCTGAGCAAGCAGAATCTTGCCTGTCGCGACACAGTAGGCAGGCGCGTGGCCGCCCAGCACGGAATACGCCCGCACGGGCTGCAGGCTTTCTACCTTGTCCACGTACACGACCGAACCGCCGTCGAGAATCGACAGGTGTACCGTCTCCTGCGTCAGCTCCATAAGCGCACGCATGTGGCCGGCCGCAAACTGACGCACGTCGATTTGCGCCATCTGCCTCGCGCCAAGCTCGAATAGCTTGAACGTGCTGCGATAGTTGCCGGTGGCCTCGTCGCGGGTGGCGTAACCCGCGTGTGCCAGCGTCTGCAATGTCCGGTGCGTATTACTCCTGGTCAACCCTACCTTTTCCGCCAGAACCGGGATGGTCACCGGCTTGCCGTTCTGATCGGCAAGCATTTCCAGCAGCATCAAGCCCTTCAGCAGCGTCTTGTCCATGGTCCTGAATGCTGGGATAAAGAACTCATTCTACATCCGCTCATCGACAGTTTGCGCCTGGGTCGCGCCAATGCAATGCCCGGGCGTAGATGAAAAATGATCCTGTCGATGCGACATCTATCGGTATTTTCCCCATTCCTTAAATCCTATTTTATAGGATGACCATATCATTTTTTGGTTTACACAGGAATTCATCGCGTTCAGAATAGGCTTTACGCGCAGTACCACCCGCCGCGGCGCCTGTTCCAGCGCCGCGACAATCCAAACAGACAGCACGAGGACACGAATGGATCAGCCACTCAAGGGAGTCAGGGTCATCGAGTTTTGCAATGTGGCAGCAGGCCCCTATTGCGGCATGCTCCTCGCAGACATGGGTGCGGACGTCATCAAGGTCGAGCATCCGCAAGGCGGCGACACGCTGCGCGCGTGGCCGCCGATTTCCGACGGTTATAGCGAGAACTTCGCCTCGCTCAATCGAAACAAGCGCTCGGTCACGCTGGACCTCAAGAATCCTGACGACATCGAACAGGCCAAGGCGCTGATCCACACGGCCGACGTCGTCATCGAAAACAACCGCCCTGGCGTGATGAACCGCCTCGGCCTCGGCTACGAAGACATTCGTGTGGCGAAGCCCAGTATCGTCTACTGCTCGATTTCCGCCTACGGCCAGACAGGCCCGCGTTCGCAGGAAGGCGGCTTCGACCTGACCGTGCAGGCCATGAGCGGCATCATGAGCGTCACAGGCGAGCCCGGCGGCGCGCCGGTCAAATGCGGCGTGCCGCTCGCCGATTTTTCCGCCGGCCTCTATGCCGCGTTTTCGGTGGCTTCGGCGTTGCGCGGGGTCGCGGCTACCGGCCAAGGCACCCACATCGACGTGCCGATGCTGGGCGCCACGCTGGCTATTGCCGCCCTGCAAACGTCCGAATACTTCGGCACGGGGCGAGACCCCCAGAAGCTCGGCTCGGCGCATCCGCGCAATGCGCCCTATCAGGCGTTCAAGGCGCGCGACACGTACTTCGGCATGGCAGCCGGCAACAACGCGCTGTGGAAGTCGGTTTGTGCGGTCGTCGGGCGCCCCGATCTGCTAGCCGACCCGCGCTATGCGAGCACCACGTCGCGCGCGCAGCATCAGGTGGCATTGCGCGACACACTCGAAGCGATTTTTGCCGGCGACGACGCCGAGCACTGGATCGAGCGCTTTTGTGAAGCGGGCGTGCCGTGTGCGCCGATCAACACCTATTCCCAGGTATTGAAGGATGCACAGGTGGAACATATGGAGTGGGTGCAGCCGCTCGAGCTGCCGAACGGCGTTCACACGAAGACCTTCGCGTCCCCCGTGCGTTTCTCCGGGAATGCGCCGGAGATCCGCCTGCGTCCGCCGGGCCTCGGCGAGCACAACGCCGAATTGCTCAAGAAGTCGGAGGTCGCTGCATGAGCACGCTCGTCGTATCCAGATTGCCCACGCATTGGACGATCACACTCAATCGTCCCGACAAGCTGAATGCGCTCTGCGCGAGTCTCGTCGAGGAGCTGATCGAGGCGTTCGATGAGGCTCAAGCCGCCGGCACACCGCTCGTCGTCCTGCAAGGCGAAGGCCGCTGCTTCAGCGCCGGATTCGACATGAGCGACGTGCACTCACAAAGCGAAGGCGATCTGCTGCTGCGCTTTGTTCGCATCGAGGTACTGCTGAACAAGATCGCGAATTCGCCGTGCTTCACGGCCGCACTCGCGCACGGCAGAAACTTCGGCGCGGGCGTCGACCTGATCGCCGCATGCAATCTGCGCGCCGCGGCCCCGGGCTCGACGTTCCGCATGCCGGGTCTGAAATTCGGCCTCGTGCTGGGCTCGGCGCGCTTTGCGCGCATCGTTGGCACGCGGGAGGCGCAGCGTATTCTCGAAACGGCCGCCACGTTCGATGTCGAACGCGCGAACGCAAACGGCTTCATCGAACGCGTGGTGGATTCTGAGCAGCACGCCGGTTTGATCGCGGAAGTTTTGGAGCGCGTGAACGCATTGCCCGCGCAAAGCCGCGTGTTGTTGCGACGCGCTCTCGACACTGAACAGGCCGATACCGATCTGGCCGCGCTCGTGCGCTCGGCGTGCGTGCCGGGTATCCACAAGCGGATCGAAGCTTATCTCGCCTCCTCGAAAAAGGTGCAGGAGAAAATCGTATGAGTTCCGGATTTTCCAGCAAGGACAAGGAAGTGACGCTTGCCGAACTGGTCGCGCTCGTGCCCGACGGCGCCTCGCTCGGCCTGGGCGGAAGCTTCCTCCATCGCGGCCCGTTCGCATTCGTGCGCGAATTGATCCGCCAGCAAAAGCGTGATATCGAAATCATCAAGCAGTCGCCCGGTTACGACATCGACATTCTGTGCCGCGCGGGCGTTGCGTCGCGTGCGCGTTGCGGCATCGTCGCGATGGAGGGCAACTTCGGGCTTGCGCCGTGGTATCGGCGCGCAGTCGAGAAGGGGCATCTCACGCTTGAAGAACACGCCTGCGCAAGTCTCACCGCGGGGCTTCGCGCGGCCACTTTCGGCGTGCCGTTCATGCCATGCGGCGGACTGCACGGAAGCGACCTGGTGCGCATCAACGACTGGAAGTGCCTGGACGATCCGTACGGCAGCGGCCAAAAAACGTATGTCATTCCTGCGATCTCGCCGGACTTCGCCGTGATTCATGCATCGAGCGTGGACAAGCTCGGCAATGTGCGTATCGCCGGTACCTATCACTGGGATCGCATCATGAGCAGGGCGGCAAAGAGCGTGCTCGTGATTGCCGAGGAAGTGTCGGACGAAAACTTCGCTGACCAGCCCGAACTCACCGTCGTACCGTATTTCATGGTGCAAAACTACGCGATCGTGAAAAACGGCGCATGGCCGGGTTCGTGCTGGCCATCCTATGCAATCGACTATCCGGCCGTCGAGGCGTACCTCGAAGAAGGACCAGATGCGCTCGCCCGCCATATCGATGCAGCGCCTGAAATGGAGGCACGTCAACATGGCTGAGCAATGGAGCGGTTTCTCGTACATCGTCACGAATCTCGCGCGCTTTGTCCGCCCGAATGAGATTACCTTCAGCGGCGTGAACTCCACGCCGCCCATGCTTGCGTGTCTGCTTGCAAAGCGCGCGTATGAGTGGGACTTCGTCTATATCAACGTCGCGGGCGGCGTCGATCCGACACCCTCCTGCGTGCCGATTTCGAGCTCCGACCCGCTGCTGGCGGAAGGCTCAGCGTCGATTTTCGCCAACGAGGACTTCTACGACCTGTGCACGCGCGGCCGCATGGACCTTACGTTCCTCGGCGCGGCCCAGCTCGATGGGGCGGGCTGCGCGAACAATTCGTGCATCGGCGAATGGGCGCATCCGAAAGTACGCTTGCCAGGCGGCGGCGGCGGTGCCGTGATGTTGCCAACGGCAAAACGCGCCTGCACCTGGCGCACGGAACACTCGAAGCGCACGCTGGTCGAGAAACTCGACTTCGTCACGTCGTGGGGCGGCATGCACGGTGTCGTCACGCCGATCGCCGTGTTCGTGAAGCGCGATGGCAGGCTCGCGCTGCAATCGTGGCACCCGGAATCGAGTCTCGAAGAAGTGCGCGAGCGCACTGGCTTCACGTTCGATGCCACCGGCGCCGAACCCACTGCCCCGCCCACGGCGCGCGAGCGCGAGGCGCTCCAGTCGCTCGACCCGCAAGGGCAATTCGAGCGCGATGCAGCCATTCGACTCAGGTAACCAACGTGAAGACATCGACTGCATTGGATCTGGAGAGTAGACCGGCGAGTCTCGCGCAGGCGTTTCAGCAGTATTGGCAGCAGCCTGACGTGCACGAACGTCCCGCATTAACCGATGGAGTGCGAACGATTTCGTACGCCGGCCTCGCACGCGAAACCGGCGCGGTCGCGGCAAATCTTCTGCGGCACGACGCACGTCCCGGCGATGCCGTCGCGATCGTGATGACGCGTTCACTCGATGCCGTGATCATGCTGCTGGCGTCGATCCGCGCGGGCTTGTGCCCATGTGTGTTCGAACCGAAGCTTCCCGCGCAGGAAGTCAGCGCGCGACTCATCGAAACGAACGCGCGGCTTGTCGTGCACGATACCGACAATCTGCCGCTCGTCAGCGAGCTAACCGTACCTGCTGCGGCCAGGACAGTTCAGTTTGCCAGTTTGACCGAGGCAGCGCATTTGCAACCTGTCGATGTCCCCACGACGTGCGCCGCCCTGCTGCTCTTCACATCGGGCAGCACGGGACGGCCCAAAGTCGTGCAGCTCACGCAGGCGGCGCTTCTGAACAACGCGCTCGGCGTGCTCGAGCAAAGCGCACTGTCGAGCGACGACTGTCTGCTGCACGTGATGCCGATCTACCATACCAACGGCGTGAACAACCAGCTTTTCACACCGCTGCTCGCGGGCGCGACCGTCGTGTTCTGTCCGCGCTTTCGGGCGGAGGACATGCCCGAGCTGATGAAGCGCTACAAGCCGACCATCATCACCGGCGTGCCGACGATGTACTCGCGCATGCTCGCGCAACAGTTCGACGCCGAAGCGCTTGCAAGCCTGCGTATGGCGCGTTGCGGCTCGGCACCCATCACCGAGGCGCTGCATCGTGAAGTCGAAGCGAAACTCGGCTGCGTGCTCGTCATTTCGTATGGTTTGTCGGAGGCCACGTGCACGAGCACGCTCAATCCACCGACGGCACGCCGTATCGGTTCGGTTGGCAAGGTGCTGCCCGGACAGACCGTCAAGCTGCAGGCAGCCGATGGCGCCATGACCGACGCGGCGGAAATCGAAGGTGAAATCTGTATTGCGGGGCCGAACCTCATGACCGGCTACCTCGGTGCAGCGGACGCCACCGCGAGGACTGTCACCAACGGCTGGCTGCATACCGGCGACCTCGGCCGCTTCGACGACGACGGCTATCTTTATGTGACGGGCCGCATCAAGGACGTCATTATCCGCGGTGGCGAAAACCTGTCGCCCTTGCTGATCGAAAGCGTAATCGTCGCTGACGACGACGTCGCCGCGTGCTGCGTGGTCGGGCGCGCGGACCACGACCTCGGTGAAGTGCCAGTGGCATTCGTGGTGCCGAAAGATCGTACCTGGGCCGATGCCAAACGCGTGCAGGAGGCTGTGAGAAGGCGTCTTTCGCGCATTTACGTGCCGCACGACGTGGTGTTCGTGGAGTCATTACCCGAGACTGCGGTCGGAAAGGTGGACAGAAAAGCATTGGCGGCACGACTGCGCGCTGGCGAATACAAAAGCATGACCTAGACGGTATCAGGAACTTCGGAGTACTGGATTGCGTGGACAGGCATAAGCATGGCGAAGACGACAAAATGCAGACCTGCGAGTGTTTCGGGCAAGCATTCGCAGTCACGTGCGAGGGCGCTGTCACCTTAAAACGATGCCAGGCGGCAAAGTGTGCGGCGAGCTGTCTGCGATAGAGTGAGGCGCGTAGCAGATGTCGCTTGAGCGCGAGCGGCGCCCCCTCGCGATGAACTGATCGTGATCCGGCCACCACCGTTCGCAGCTTTGCTGATTTTCTTATGTGCATTGATTGGTTGGATTCAGGCACTGGCGAATTTAACGTGAACGTCCGCGGCCTATGAGCCGACGCCGCTTACGTTTCTCTTCTCCAGGAGCCTCGCATGAGCGCAGCCGCATTGCACGAAGTACAGCCGATCGAAATCAACCCGCTGTCGGCGCATATCGGCGCCGAGATTCACGGCGTCGATCTGACGCGGAAATTGGAACCTGGTCAGGTCGCGCAGATTCGTGCAGCCTTGCTGAAATGGCGTGTGGTATTTTTCCGCGAGCAGTTTCTCACGCATGAGCAGCACATCGCCTTCGCTGCTCAATTCGGCGAACTGACGCTGGGGCATCCGGTGTTCGGACACGTCGAAGGTCATCCCGAGGTCTATTCGATCTCGAAGTACCGTAAGGCGACGCGTTTCGAAGGTCAAACGCTGTTGCGTCCATGGACCGGCTGGCATACGGACGTGACGGCGGCGCTCAATCCACCGTGGGCATCGATTCTGCGGGGCGTCACCATTCCGCCGTATGGCGGCGACACGCAATGGACCAATCTGGCGATCGCCTACGAGAAACTGTCGAAGCCGCTGCGGACTTTCGTCGATGGCTTGCGCGGCATTCATCGTTTCACGCCGCCGGCCGGCGCAACCGGCACGGATGCCTTTGTCAAAGCCGTCGAACAGCGCGCGCTCGTCACCGAGCATCCGCTCGTCAGGGTCCATCCGGAAACGGGCGAACGAGTGCTCTACGTGAGTCCGAGCTTTCTGAAATCGATCGTCGATGTGACGCCGCGCGAAAGCCAGGCGCTACTCGAACTGCTGTGGGAACACGTGACACGGCCCGAATTCACCGTGCGCTTCAAGTGGGAAGCCGGCAGTATCGCGTTCTGGGACAACCGCAGCACCGCCCACCTCGCGCCCACGGATATTTTCGATCTCGACTTCGACCGGCAGCTGTATCGCACGACGCTCGTCGGAGATGTGCCGGTGGGGCCTGACGGGCAGCAATCGGTGGCCCTCGAGGGCTCGCCTGTCGGCGCTGCCGCGGCGACCGCGTTGAACTGAAAATCCGGTACCAATGCAAGATCCGGCACTCGGTGTCACGAGTGCCGGATCCCTGGCAAAACGATCGGCGTTCAACGCGTTGACCAGCAGTTGCGTCCGCGACCGTGCGTCAGGCCGCCGGCACGGGCTGCCCCGCTCATGCCGACGATCGCATCGGCGCATTATTTATCAGCGCGTCATAGCCGTCCCGGACGCGGATCGGCAACGAAGCCATTGCGGTTGGGCATCACCACGAGCGGCAATGACGCGGCGTCCAGCCGTGTTTCCGCCGGGACGATGCCATTCTGGTTGAGCAGGAACGCGCTGAGCGCATACACGTCGTCGGCGGACAGCGACTCGGGCGCGTTGTACGGCATCGCGCGGCGGATATAGTCGAAGAGCGTCGTCGCATAGGGCCAGTAGCTGCCCACCGTGCGCTTTGGTTTCGCACTGGCGAGCGTGCCTCGCCCGCCGACCAGCGGATCGCCGAGACCGCCCTCGCCGAGCGCGCCGTGACACATCGCGCACTTCGCCGCAAAAAGACGCGCGCCAGTGGCCACGTCGCCACTGCCCGCGGGCAGGCCCTGCCCATCCGGCGCGACGTCGATGTTCCACGCGGCAAGCTCGCGCTCGCCGAGCGGCGTGCCGATGCCGTGGCCCGCTGCCACGCTCTGCACATCCGGCGCAATCGACGAACATGCAGCCAGCGCCGTCAACGCCAGCAATGGGACCAGCGCAACGCGCACGAACCCATGCCTCGAGCGGCCGTCACGCATTGCGCACCTCGCCGCTCGTCTCGACGCGCCACTGCTGGATCGCGTTGTAGTGGTACTGCGAGTTCAGGCCGCGCGCGGCGACGAGTTCGGCGCGTGTCGGCTGCACGTAGCCGCTCGAATCGGTGGCACGCGACAAAATCGCGGCGGCGCCACCGTCCCACTGCCAATCCGCGCGAAAACGCGTGAGTGCGCGATCGTGAATCACGCCGTCGAGGCGTGCGAGCCGCCAGTTCGCCCCGCCATCGGTCGACACTTCGACCTTGCGGATCGTCCCTCGCCCCGACCATGCCAGCCCAGTGATCGGGTAGTAGCCGTGCGCGGTGAGACGATGCCCCGGCGACGGCCGCGTAATCACCGACTTCGCGTCCATCTCGAACGCGAACTGCCGCGCGGTGCCGTTGGCCAGCAGGCTCGTGTATTTCGAGGTTTCCTCGCGCGTTTGCAACGGCGCGTCGACCACTTTGAGCCGCCGCAGCCATTTGACGTTCGTATTGCCTTCGAAGCCCGGCACGATCAGACGCAGCGGATAACCGTTCTCCGGGCGCAGACGTTCGCCGTTCTGTGCATAGACGACGAGCGCTCTCTCGAGTATCCGCTCGAGCGGCAAGCTGCGTGTCATCACAGCCGCGTCGGCGCCCTCGGCCAGCAGCCAGCCGTTCGCCGCATCGATCGGCTTTGCGAGACCGCCCACTTCGTCGAGCAACGTCGACAGTCGCACGCCGGTCCACTCGCAGCACGACAGCAGACCATGCGTGAGCTGCACGGGCAAGCCGCTCGGACCGTTCCACTCGCTGCCGGTATTGCCGGAACATTCGAGAAAATGAATCCGCGATTCGGATGGCAGGCGCAACAGGTCGTCCATCGTAAACAGCTTCGGCGTTCGCACGAAGCCGTGAATCGCCAGTCGATGCCGATCGGGATGAATGTCCGGCACGCCGCCATGATGGCGCTCGTAAGTCAGACCGTTAGGCGTGATCGTGCCGTGCAGATCGGCCAGCGGCGTCATCGACGAAGCCGCACCCGGTACCGGCCACGCGCGTGCGCTGCGCCGCACGACATCCGCTTCGTACGGCGATGGCACGCCATACGGATGGTCGAGTACCGGCGCACCCGGCACGCGGCTCGAGGGCGCGATCTCCAGTGGCTTGAGCAGATCGGCGGCCGTCGCAGCCTGCGACGCGGCGAAACTGCCCGCGGCGAGCCGGCCAAGCAGCCGCCGGCGCGTGCGCGAAGGGGGCGAATCCATCGCGGAATTGCGCATATCCATTCAGTGGGACCGATGTGAAATGCGCTGACGGTAACGGGCGCGGCGGCGAACGGCAACCAAGCAAAGTTCATAACGTTATGAGCATCGCCCTCCCCTTCCTCACCGGCCCAGCACGCAAATGACAACCGCCGATAACGATTCGAGGATTCGTTATTGGAGTGCGCGGCCGCACCTTCCTATACTCGATTGCGCTTTGCACCTGGCCGCGCAGGGCGCCGAATGCCCAACCCGATGACTGCCGGTTCGGTCCGGCCTGCTCGCGCGCCGCCCCACCTCGCTTCACCACGGAAACCATGCGCTATTTCAAGCTACTGAAATCTCTTGCGGTATGCGCCGCCTTGAGCACCGCCACGCTTCACGCGTATGCCGACAAGCTCTCCGTCATTCGCATCGGCGTCGCGCAGCAAGGCGCGGGCGATCCGCCCACGTTCGGCGGCTCACCCGCCGCGACCGTGCAACTGCAACAGTTGCTCGAAAAGGAGTTCGCGGCGGATGGCATCAAGGTCCAGTGGCTCTTCTTCAAAGGCGCGGGCCCGGCCGTGAACGAAGCGATCGCCGACAAGTCGCTCGACTTTGCGTTTCAAGGTGATCTGCCGTCGGTACTCGCGCGCGCCAATGGTCTGAAGACGCATATCCTGCTCGAATCCGGCGTTCGCGTCGGCATCAAGGTTGCCGTGCCTCCGGATTCCGACATCCATACGATCAAGGACCTCAAGGGGCGCCGCGTCGCCCTCTTTCGCGGCACCAATCTGCAGCTCGTCGCCGACAATGCGCTCGCGGCGAACCAGCTCGACGAACGCGACCTGCGCGTGATCAATCTCGATACCGCCAGCGCGCTTGCGGCGCTGGCATCGAAGGGCATCGACGCATCGGTCAACGATTACCACGTGTACAAGCTGCGCGACGCCGGTCTGGCCAAGGTCGTCTACGAGTCCCAGACCGATGGCCCGCAATTCACGCGGCAATCGCATCTGCTCGTCCTCGACGATTTCGAACAGGCTCATCCCGATGTCGTGCAGCGCGTCGTCAATGCGTTCGTCAAGGGCGCGCAGTGGTCGTCCGATGAAAACAACCGCGATGCGCTGTTCAAACTCTGGGCCAGAAGCGGCGTGAGCTATGCATCGTGGCAGGCCGAGTTCGCGCACCAGACGCTGAAGGAACGCAACTCGCCGCTGATCGATCCGTTCATCGTCGCGCGCTACAAGGCAGTCGCCCAGGATGCGCTGAAGCTGAAGCTGATCCGCCAGCCCGTCGACGTCGACACGTGGTTCGAACCGCGTTATCTGGACAATGCGTTGCGCGCGCAAAAGCTCGACCATTACTGGACACGCTACGACGCAGCCGGCAAGCCGCTTACCTAACGGGGTCCACGATGAGCGATACAGCGATCCCTCTCGCCACGCCAGCCCGTGGCAGCGCTCGCGAGCAACGCACGGCACGCGGCGCACGCGCATGGCTGCGAGGCGCCGCCTGGCGCGTTGCGCCGTGGCTGTTGCCGGCGCTCCTGCTCGCGCTCTGGACGATCGGCAGCGAGCGCGGCTGGATCGCTCCGCAAATCCTGCCGCCGCCCGCGCGCGTCTATGAGACGTTCATGGAACTCGCGCGCAGCGGCGATCTCGCGCGCCACACGCTGGTCAGCCTGCAACGGGTGCTGTTCGGTTTCGGCATCGGCACGCTGCTCGGCTTCGCGCTCGGCGCGGCGCTCGGTTTGTCGCGCACGCTCGAAGCCTATGTGCTGCCGAGCTTCAACGCCGTCGTGCAGATCCCCGTGCTGGGCTGGCTGCCGTTTCTGCTGCTGCTCGTCGGCGTGGGCGAGCCGCTCAAATACATCCTGATCGCGCACGCCGCGCTCGTGCCCGTCACGCTGAGTACCTTGCAGGGTTTCCGCCAGACGCCTCACACGCTCGACGAAGTCGCGCGCGGCTATGGCTACAGCCGGTGGCAGCGGATCGTCCACGTGGTGTTGCCCGCCGCAGTGCCGACGCTCGCGACCGGCGTGCGGCTCGCGTTCACGAAGGCGTGGCTTGCGCTCGTCGTCGTCGAGCTGGTCGCGTCGTCGGAAGGGCTCGGCTATCTGATCGTCTACGGACGGCAGCTGTTTCAGCTCGATCTGGTGATGGCGGCCGTCGTCGTGGTCGGTGCGATCGGATTTATCGTCAACCGCCTGCTCGATGCGCTCGAAGCGCGTCTGCGGCGCGGCCAGCCGTCCGCGTTCCGCGAGTGATGCCACGGCAACACAAAGGAATCCTCATGAGCTTTCTTTCGCGCTTTCTTTCTAGCCTCAGCTTGCCACGCGGCCTGAACCGTTCGAGACGCCAAGGCCCGCCGCCGTGCGACTGCGCGTCCCCGCCGCAGCAGAGCAGGCAGGCCAAAGCCATCGTCACCCGCCGAAACGCGGCATGGCGCGGCATGCTGTTGCCCATTGTCGCGCTCGCGCTGTGGTCGGTCGTCGCGGCGCTGCATCTCGTGAAAAGCGGCCTGCTGGTGAGCCCGCTCGCGGTCCTGCAAACCGGCTGGCAGCAAACGGTGAGCGGCGCGTTGGCGCGTGCGCTGTCTGCTTCGCTCGCGCGTGAAGCGAGCGGCTTTGTCATCGGCACGCTAGGCGGCCTGCTGCTTGGGAGCCTGCTGGGCTTCTCGCGCATCGCCCGGCGCATGGTGGGACCGAGCTTCGACACATTCAAGCAGATTTCGCTGTTCGCGTGGATACCGCTGATTTCAGTGTGGTTCGGCCTCGGCGATGCAGCGAAGGTGGTGTTTCTGTCACTGGCGGCGCTCCTGCCGGTTACCGCGCACACCTGCGACGGCATCCACGCGGTACCGCGCAGCTATATCGAAGTGGCCCGCGCGTTTCGCTATTCGCGGCTGCAACTGGTCACCTACGTGATTCTGCCCGCCGCGCTGCCGTCGATCTTCACAGGCCTCTATCTGGCGCTGATCTATTCGTGGCTCGCGACGCTCGGCGCCGAATATCTGCTGGTGTCGGGCAGCGGCATCGGCAATCTGCTGATCGACGGCAGCGAGCAGTTCCGTATGGACCTCGTGCTGTTCGGCATCATCGTCGTGGGCGCGACCGGCTGGGCGCTCAATGCGTTGGCGCGCCGCGTCGAGCGCGCTCTTTTTGCGCTGCGCCCATTCGGCGCGCCGTGATACTGGCGCGAACGCATCCGTCCATTTCTACAGGACCATTCTCATGACCGCTGCGGTATCCGAAGCCCTCGACATCCGTCACGTGCGCAAGCGCTATGTCCAGCATGGCGCGGCGCTCGATGTGCTCGACGACATCACGCTGAGCGTGCAACCCGGCGAATTCGTGAGCGTGCTCGGCGCGAGCGGCTGCGGCAAGTCGACGTTGCTGCGCCTGATCGCCGGCCTCGATACCGACTACAGCGGCGACATCCACGTCGCCGGCGAACGGGTGCGCGACACGTCCCTGCAACGCGGCATCGTGTTTCAGGACCATCGGCTGTTTCCGTGGCTCACTGCGTCGCAGAACATCTTGGCGGCGCTGCGCAATGCACCGTTGACCGCGAGGCAGAAGCGCGACGCAGTCGCAGAACATATTGCGCTCGTCGGCCTGACCGGTTTCGAGAACGCGTATCCGAACCAGTTGTCGGGCGGCATGGCGCAGCGCGTGGCGATCGCGCGCGGACTGGTCAACCGTCCGCGTGTGCTGCTGCTCGACGAGCCGTTTGGCGCGCTCGACGCGCTGACGCGCGGCCGGCTACAGAACGAATTGCAGCGCATCTGGCAGCAGGAGCGCATCACGATGATCCTCGTCACGCACGACGTGGACGAAGCCGTCTATCTCGGCGACCGTGTCGTGACGATGGCGCCGCGTCCGGGCCACATCGAGCGCATCGTCGAGGTTGCGTTGCCGCGCCCGCGCAATCGCGGCGACGCGCGCTTCATCCGCTTGCGCGACGAGATCGTGGCCGACTTCGGCGAGCCCGGCACGCTGCCGCACGACGGTGATGGCGGCTTGTCGCATGCCGAGCCCGCCCATGCGCCGATTACCGAATGGCGGCTCGCGTGGTAACACACGCAGCCCGCTTCAAAACCAGCGGCATGCTACGGAGCAGACGATGAGCAACAGCAAACGGCAGATCAAACTCGGCGCGTTTCTGATGGAAACCGGCCACCATATCGCCGCGTGGCGCCATCCCGACACGCACGCGAGCGGTGGACTCGATTTCCAGCACTACGCGCAACTCGCGCAGATCGCGGAGCGCGCGAAATTCGACACGATCTTCTTCGCCGACAGCGTCAGCGTGCGCGATACCAACCTGCCCTCGCTGTCACGCACCGCTCGCGCGGACCATTTCGAGCCGCTGACGCTGCTGTCGGCATTGTCGGTGGTCACGCGCAACATCGGGTTGATCGCGACGGTATCGACCACCTTTAACGAGCCCTACAATCTCGCGCGCAAGTTCGCATCGCTCGATCATCTGAGCGGCGGACGCTCAGGCTGGAATCTCGTGACGTCGAGCACGGAGTCCGAGGCGCTGAACTTCAGTTTCGACCAGCATCCCGAGCATGGCGAACGGTATGAGCGCGCGAAGGAATTTCATGACGTGGTCGCGGGCCTGTGGGATAGCTGGGAAGACGACGCGTTTCTTCGCGACAAGGAAAGCGGCGTGTATTTCGACCCCGGCAAGCTGCACGTGCTCAACCATCGCGGCAAGCATTTCAAGGTGCGCGGACCCTTGAACGTCGCGCGTTCGCCGCAAGGCTCGCCGGTCGTCGTGCAGGCGGGCGCGTCGGAGGCCGGCAAGGAACTCGCCGCGCAAACCGCCGAAGTCGTGTTCGTCGCGCATCAGACGCTCGAGGAAGCGCAAGCGTTCTATCGCGACCTCAAGGGCAGACTCGCGCGCTATGGCCGCCAACCGGATCATCTGAAGATCATGCCGGGCATCTTTCCGGTGATCGGCCGGACCGAAGAAGAAGCGCGCGCGAAATTCGATGCGCTCCAGGCGCTGATTCATCCGACCGTGGGCCTGTCGCTGCTAGCCAATATGTCGGGCGGCGTCGATCTGTCGAGCTATCCCGTAGACGGACCGTTTCCCGAACTGCCGGAAACCAATGGCGGCAAGAGCCGGCAGCGTCTGCTGCTCGATCTCGCGCGGCGCGAAAACCTGACTATCCGCGATCTGTATCTGCGTATCGCGGGAGCGCGTGGACACCAGCAGGTTATCGGCACACCGCAAAGCATCGCGGATCAATTGCAGCAATGGTTCGAGGAAGACGGCGCGGACGGCTTCAATATCATGTCGCCGTGGCTGCCTGGCGGTCTCAGCGAATTCGCTGAGCTCGTGGTGCCGGAATTGCAGCGGCGCGGACTGTTCCGGACGGAATACGAAGGACACACACTGCGGGAGAATCTCGGCCTGCCACGGCCTGTGAATCGCCATGTTCTTGCGCGGAAGGAACGCGCGGCAGTCGCGATACGATAGTCCGCCGTAAAGCGCGACCGCCGCATCCCCCTACCGTTGCACCCACCTTCAGTCATCCGCCAGGAAATTCGGATAACTCGCGCGAATCTGATCGACCTGGCTCAGCGTCCCCGACAGATGCTTGCGTAGCGCGGCCTGCGCGGCCGTCACATCGCCGTTTTCGATCGCATCGACAATCTCGGTGTGATCGCGCACCACCGCGATCGTCTTGCCCTCCACCGGCAGATTCAGACGGCGCAGCCGGTCGATATGGCCGCTCAGTCTGCGCACCAGGTCCCACAGCTGCGGCACGCCGGCCGCCTCGTACATCTGCCGATGAAAAGCCTGGTCGAGCAGCGAGAACTGCTCGTAGTTCTTCAGATCGAGCAGTTGCGTCTGCCCCGCGATAGTGGCGCGCAACTGCGCGATCAGCACGACGTCGCGCTGCTCCGCGAGTGTGCGCACGACTTCCAGTTCGATCGAGCGGCGCAGGAAGTGCGCCTGCAACGCGGACGTCACGTTGATCTGGCTGACGACGGTCGCGTGCTGCGGATAAATGTCGACGAGGCCTTCCTCGCCGAGCTTCATCAGCGCGTCGCGCACCGGCGTCTGGCTCAAACCGTACTGGTTCGCCAGTTCGATGCGTGACAGCACCGTGCCGGGCGTCAGTTCGAGGGACAGGATCATTGCGCGCAGCCGTTCAAAGATTTGCGGCGCGGCGTGGCGGGAGCGGTCGATCCGATGAGTCGCCGCTGACCGGGAAACGTGATTTTTCATGGCTGGAACTGAAGCGTGGGCGCAGGCGGCTGAATGCACCCGCCCGCTGAAACACTAGCACTATAGCCGACGCCCGCCCCTTCCAGCGGGCCTGACAGCGGATTTCACCCCAGTGGGAGATCAGTATTTACCCCACTGACGCACTAATACATTAGTGCTTTACTATCCGCCCCATCAGATTTCCATCCTTCGATTGCCGATTGCCACCATGACTCGCGACATCACCATCACGCAGGTGCGAATTACTCCGATCGCCTTTCGCGACGGCCCACTGCTCAACGCCGCCGGAATCCACGAACCCTGGGCATTGCGCGCCATCCTCGAACTGGAGACGGGCGACGGCCGCGTCGGCATCTCCGAGACCTACGGCGACGAGCCGATGCTGCGCGTGCTCGAACAGGCGAAAGCGCTGGTGACCGGCCTGTCGCCGTTCGACCTCAATCGCATGGAAGAGCGCGTTCGTGCGTCGATCAAGGCGGCCCCCGGCGCGGTCGAATTCGAACTCGCGCCCGGTTCGCACTCGGCGAAGAACGCGCCGAAGGTCATCAGCGCGCTGGAAGTCGCGATGCTCGACCTGCAAGGGCAAATCGTCGGCGCGCCGATCGTCGACCTGCTCGGCGGCAAGGTGCGCGACGCGGTGCCCTACAGCGCCTACCTGTTCTTCAAGTACGCCGAGCACGCCGGCAAGCCCTACGCGCCCGATGCCTGGGGAGAAGGCTTGAGCCCGCAGCAGATCGTCGCGCAGGCGCGTCGCATGATCGAGCTGTACGGCTTCCAGAGCATCAAGCTGAAAGGCGGCGTGTTCGAACCCGCGCACGAAATCGCGTGCATGCGCGCGCTGCATGAGGCGTTCCCCGGCATGCCGCTGCGCCTCGATCCGAACGCCAACTGGACGCTCGAAACGAGCATCGCGGCTGCCCCGCAACTCGACGAACTGCTCGAGTACTACGAAGATCCGTGCCCGGGACTCGAAGGCATGGCCGAACTCGCGAAGCACACGCGCCTGCCGCTCGCGACCAACATGGTCATCACGACGATGGACGATTTCCGGCGCGGCGCCGACATGGGTTCGGTCAAGGTCCTGCTGTCGGACCATCACTACTGGGGCGGTCTGCGCGCGACCCAGACGCTCGCGCGCATGTGCAAGCTGTGGGACCTCGGTATGTCGATGCACTCCAACTCGCACCTCGGCATCAGCCTGATGGCGATGACGCACGTCGCGGCGAGCATCCCCAACCTGACCTACGCGTGCGACACGCATTACCCGTGGCAGGAAGAAGAAGTGATCAAGGGCGGGCGCGTGAGCTTCGACAACGGCTCGGTACGCGTGCCGACGACACCGGGCCTCGGCGTCGAACTCGATCGCGAGCGGCTCGCCGAACTGCATGCCCAGTATCTGTCGTGCGGCGTGCGCAATCGCGATGACCTGAAGCAGATGCAAAAGTACGACCCGAGCTTCAGCGGCAAGAACCCGCGCTTTTGATCCACGCTTTTAATCCGCACTTCTAATCCGCGCGTGTGATCCGCGCTTGCGGGCCGCGCCGCTGACCCGCCCGGATATCCGGCACGCGACCTGCGGCGCGCGTCGCCACTGAAGGAGACACCCCATGAGTACCCCCATTGCGGACGCGTCCCGGCCCGACCGCGCCGGCGCGCTGGCGAGCGCGGTGCGCAAGATCAAGTGGCGCGTGCTGCCGCTCTTCGTCGTGATGTTCATCGTCAACTACATCGACCGCGTGAACATCGGCTTCGTGCGTCAGCACCTGAGCGCCGATCTGGGTATCGGCGCGGCGGCCTACGGCCTGGGTGCGGGGCTCTTCTTCGTCAGCTATGCGATTTTCGAAGTGCCGTCGAACATCCTGCTGCAGCGCTTCGGCGCCAAGATATGGCTGACGCGCATCATGCTCACGTGGGGTCTGGCGGCAGTCGGCATGGCGTTCGTGCGTGGCGAGACGTCGTTCTACGCGATGCGACTGGTGCTCGGCGCGGCCGAGGCCGGCTTCTTTCCCGGCGTCATCTACTACTTCACGCAATGGCTGCCGGGTAACCAGCGCGGCAAGGCGATGGCGATCTTCCTGAGCGGCTCCGCGCTCGCATCGGTACTGTCCGGCCCGATCTCCGGCGGACTGATGCTCATCAACGGCGGGGGCCTGCGCGGCTGGCAGTGGATGTTCGTGATCGAAGGGATGTTCTCGGTGGTGCTGGCCGGCTTTATCTGGCTGTGGCTCGATTCGAAGCCGCGCGACGCGAGCTGGCTCAGCCGCGCGGAGCAGGATGCGGTGGTGGGCGAGATCGAGGAAGAGCAGCGCCAGCGCTCCGCAATGCACGCGGTCAAGCCGTCGCTCTGGACGCTGCTGCGCGACCCGCAGATCCTGATCTTCTGCCTGATCTACTTCGCGGTGTCGCTGACCATCTACGGCGCGACCTTCTGGCTGCCCAGCATCATCCGCAAGATGGGGCATTTCAACGATTTCCAGGTCGGTCTCTTCAACTCGATTCCGTGGCTGATCTCGATCGCGGCGATGTACTTCTTCGCGATGCTGGCGGCGCGCTTCAGGTTCCAGCAAGCGTGGGTCGCGTGCGTGCTGCTGATCGCCGCGCTCGGCATGTATGCGGCCGGCCAGGGCGGCCCGCTCTTCTCGTTCATTGCGATCTGCTTTGCGGCGATCGGCTTCAAGGCCGCGTCGTCGCTGTTCTGGCCGATTCCGCAGGGTTACCTCGACACACGGATTTCGGCGGCGGTGCTGGCGCTGATCAATTCGATCGGCAACCTCGGCGGCTTCGTCGCGCCGGCGGCGTTCGGCTTGCTCGAACAGAAGACCGGCTCGATCGAAGGCGGGCTCACCGGACTCGCGGTGATGTCGGTCATCGCTGCCGGGGTCGTGTTCTTTTCGCGGATGAGCCCGCGCGAGGGAATCCCCGCGTCCGCGCAGTAGGCGCAGCGAGCGGTGTAGACGCAATCCCTGAAACCCTCTGGAGACACGATGAAAATAATGGAAGCCAATGCGGCCGCTGCCCGCACGGCCGTTGGACGATACCGATGGACCATCTGCGCGATGATCTTTTGCGCGACGACGATCAACTACATGGATCGTCAGATGCTGGGGCTGCTCGCGCCGCTGCTGCAAAAGGACATCGGCTGGAATCAGGTGCAGTATGCGCAGACCGTGATGGTGTTTACGGTCACCTATGCGATAGGTCTCGCGATCTTCGGTCGAATCGCGGACCGCGCCAGCACCAAGGTGGTCTACGGCAGCGCGATGGCGATGTGGAGTCTCGCCGCGATGCTGCATGCGGTGGCGGCCACCGTGCCGGGTTTCGCCGCCGTGCGCGGCTTGCTCGGCTTCGGCGAGGCGGCCAACTTTCCGGTTGCGATCCGCACCACTGCCACGTGGTTTCCGAAGAAGGAACGTGCGCTAGCGACAGGCTTCTGGAACATGGGCGCGACGATCGGCGGGATCGTCGCGCCGGCCTTCGTGCCGATCGCCGCCGTGATGTTGGGCTGGCGCGCGACGTTCATCGCCGGCGGCGCGACCGGTTTCATCTGGCTGGCGGTATGGCTGCTGATCTATCGGCCGCCCGCGCAGCATCCGTCGGTATCGAAGGCAGAACTCGATCACATCAATTCGGACCGCGACGAAGTCGTCGAGCAACGGATCAGCTGGCTGTCGGTGCTCAAATACCGCGAAACGTGGGCCTTTGTCGCCGGCAAGCTGCTGACCGATCCGGTGTGGTGGTTCTATCTGTTCTGGCTGCCGAAGTGGCTCAACGAATCGCGGCACATCGACATCGGCAATATGGGCCTGCCGCTGATCGTCATCTACACGATGGCTTCGGTCGGCAGCGTGGCGGGCGGATGGCTGTCGTCGCGTCTGATGGCGCGCTCCAACAAGCCGAATTTCGCGCGCAAGGTCGCGATGGGCATCTGTGCGTTGTGCGTGCTGCCGATTGCGACGCTGTCGTATTTCCAGAGCCTCTGGTATGCGGTTTTCGCGGTCGGTCTCGCGGCGGCGGCGCACCAGGGGTGGTCGGCGAATCTGGTCACCACGGTGGGTGACGTGTTTCCGCGCCGGCTGGTCGGCACGGTGGTCGGTATCGGCGGCGTGGCGGGAATGGTCGGCTCGTTCTTCTACTCGGGCGTGATTGGCGAGACACTGCAGCGGACCGGGCAGTATTGGGCGCTGTTCGCTGTTGGCGCGCTGGCGTATCTGGTTGCGCTCGGCATTATTCATCTGCTGATGCCGCGGATGACGCCGGTGAAGTTGCGGGACTGAGGTCCTATCCTGGCGGCCATCGCCGCCACCAGCCCTGTCATTCGCTGGCCACATCCGCTACATAGCGTCTTCGCGTAACAGAGATTCAAAAATATAAAAAACTCTTGCAAGACAGTTTTTGCCATGCTGGTATACCAGCTATGAACCAAGAACAAACCAGCGTATCCGACGATCCGTATGTCCGCCTTCGCGCGTTGATCGTCGATGGCTCGCTCCGCCCCGGCGAAGCGCTTTCCGAACGCAGTCTTGCAGAGCGGCTGCAGGTGGGCCGCACGCCGATTCGTGAGGCCGTTAAATGGCTCGCGCGCGACGGCCTGCTCGAAATCGTGCCGATGCGCGGCACGTTCGTGCGCGAGATGTCGGTGAGCGATCTGCGCGAAATTCATGAAATGCGGATCGCGCTGGAGGGAATGGCAGCGTTCCTCGCAGCCCGCCATGGCTCGTGCGCTTCGCTTGATGACGCAGCCGCGCGCTTACAGGCACTCGCAAAAGGAATGGCAGCGGGACAGGCACTCGACGTGGACGAAGCGCAAAGCATTGGCTGGACGTTCCACGACGCCATGTTCGAATGCGCCGACAATCAGCGCTTGCGGCAAACCTACCAGAACCTGCGCGCTCAGAGCGGGCTCGCGCTGCGGCGCGTCGAGCGCTACAGCGTTGAGCGGACCCAGGAGGCGGTGCTTGAACACCTCGAGATTTGCGCGGCCATCCAGGCCGGCGATGGCGAGCAGGCACGCCGTCTCGTCTATGCGCACCTCGAGCGAGCGATGCAGGTTCGCCTGAAGTTCCTTGCACACGTGGGCGAGAAGCAGGCGTAACTCCTCTCGCACAAACCTGACGCCTGCCGTCACGCTGTTCCAGGAGAATAACCATGCAATCGCAGCACGGTCGTCGAAGAATCCCTTTGCCTGTCCAGATGCTCCTCGGGCTTGTGCTGGGGTGCGCGGTCGGGTTTCTGTTTCCGCATTTCGCTGCGAAGCTCGAGCCCATCGGAACGGCATTCGTGCAGGCGATCAAGATGATCGTCGTGCCGCTCGTGTTCACAGCGATTACGCTCGGCATCTACCAGATGGGGAATCAGGCCCGCTCGCTCGGGCGGGTATCGGCGATCAGCCTGGGCTACTTCTTCGTGGCGACGGTGTTCTCTATCTTCATCGGTCTGGCGCTCAACGCGCTGTTTCGCCCCGGCCTCGGCGCGAACCTTGCCGCAGCGGCCAAACCCGGCAAGGTGATCGCAACCAGCGTGGACTGGACGAAGTTCTTTCTCGACATGATTCCGAGCAACATCGTGGCCGCGATGTCCGGCGGCAATCTTTTGCCCGTGTTGTTCTTCGCAGTGCTTCTCGGACTCGCGCTCGCCTCGCTGGGTAGCCGCGCAAAGCCACTGATCGACGTACTCGACGCGTTGATGGGGGCCGTCTTCAAGGTGACCGACTGGGTCATTTCGCTCTCGCCGATCGCTATCTTCGCGATCATCTCGTGGCTGTTCGCCACCCAGGGGCTGGCGACGCTGCTCTCGCTCGTCAAGTTAGTGGGTGTGATGTACCTCGGACTTGCGGTGCTTCTCGTGATTTTCGCCATCGTTCTGAAGGCGATCGGTGAAAATCCAGTAGAAGTGAGCCGCCAGATCAGCGAGCCCGTGCTGCTGGCGTTTGCGACGCGCTCGTCGGAAGCGAGCCTGCCGCTGCATATGGAGAAGCTCGTCAAGATGGGCGTGCCGAAAGCCGTAGCGTCGGTAGTTCTACCGCTCGGCTACGCATTCAATCGCGACGGCTCCATCATGTACTTTGCGCTCGCGGTCGGTTTTCTGGCGGACGCGTATCGGATTCCGCTCGACTGGCACACGCTGCTGTCTATCGTGATCGTCACGACGCTCGCGAGCAAGGGCAGCGCAAACGTACCGTCCGGCGGCCTTGTCGCAGTCGCGATGGTGCTGACCACGATCGGGGTTCCGATCGAAGCGCTTGCCATCATCGCGGGCGTCGATGCGTTTCTTGACATGGGCCGCACTGCAATCAACGTTTATAGCAACACCGTGGCCGTCAAGTTAGTGATGAAACTGGCACATGTCGCGTATGAGCAACCCGCGACCGGGCGCACGCCCGAGCAAAGCGAACCCGAGAGCGGGACCGCCACCCCCAGGGGACTTGCATGATCGATCTGCGCAGCGATACGGTGACGCGCCCCACTGAGGCGATGTGGGACGCCATGCGCAACGCGTCGCTCGGCGACGACACGCTCGAGGGAGACGCTACCGTCCAAGCGCTGGAGCAGGAAGCAGCAACCTTGCTGGGTAAGGAGGATGCACTCTTCGTATGCAGCGGCACGATGGGCAATGCCATCGCAACGCTCGTCCATGCATGTCACGGCGGTGAAGCCGTGCTCGACCAGGAAGCCCATATGGCGAACTCGGAAGGCGGCGGTGTTTCGCGCCTCGCGGGTTTGTTCTGCCGCACGATTCCCTCGCATCGCGGGGAAATGAACCTGGAAGTACTGAGCGATGCTATTCGCAGCGGGTACTCGCGCTACGGAGAACCGACTGCGATGGTGGCGATCGAGACAAGCCACAATGCAGCGGGCGGGTGCGTTCAGAGTCTCGATTATCTGGCGCAGGTTGCCAGCGTCGCACATGAACGGGGCGCGGCGGTCCATCTGGACGGAGCGCGTCTGTTCAATGCGGCGGTCGCTCTGGGTATTGATGCGCGCGATATCGCGCAGCATGGCGATAGTGTCACGTTTTGCCTGTCAAAAGGACTCAGCGCTCCAATGGGCTCGATATTGCTCGGCTCGCGGGAATTCATCGAGCGCGCGCGAACCTTCCGGCGAACGATTGGCGGCGGACTGAGGCAAGCGGGCATTATGGCTGCCGCTGGTCTGGTCGCGCTAAGGACGATGCCCGCCAGGCTCGCGGAGGATCACCGGCGCACCTTGCTGCTTTGGGAGCGCCTACGGAATAGCGCGCTCGTGGAGGCGGGACAGTACCCGCCTCAAACCAATATTCTTCGGCTGGCGGTGCCGAGCGGGAAGGCGGAAAATCACGTGCGGCAGCTTGCGCTGCACGGCATCGCAATCCGCGCGAGTGGCCCATGTGCGCTACGTCTCGTGGTTCACCGGCATATCGACGACGCGGCGATCGACGCGGTGAGCCACGCGTTCGAGGCGCTAGCAGGATGCGACAGATGAGCCCCCGGCTCAGAACCGATGACGTATACCAGCCGCGACCAGCAACTGACTGCGGCCCGCTGACGGATCAGACGTGTTGATCACGACGGGGGGGCCAGATGAAGCGCGCTGATACACCGTCTCCAGGTACGTATCGGTGCGCTTCGAGAGCCCGTAGACAGCCTGCAACGCGCCCTGATGCCAGTGCGCGCCGGAGCCCTTCGTGTAGGTGTACATGCCGGCGAGCGACATCGCCGGCGTCAACTGGTACACGCCATTGATCTCGTAGTTGCTGAAGCCGGCCGAAGGCAGCGCCGAACCCGAATCGGCATCGGTCACACCGCTATAGGTCGAACGGGACCACGCGGCACCCAGCGTAAAATCGCCGACCGCGTAGCTCGCACCCACGCCATATGTGTTCTGCGTCTGTGCGTTTGCCTCGAATATGTCACGGTTCGAACCGGGCAGATTCACCGTGTCATATGCGCCGCCCAACGTGTTGCCGCGGCCGTTCACGTGCAGATAAGCGGCGCCCGCGTTGAAGGGCCCGTTCTGGTAATTCGCGCCGACGCTATAGGCACGGTTGTTGGCGAACTGACCAGCGGCGTTCGAAAACGCGTACATACCGCCGAAGCTGAAGCCGCCGATCGACGGGCCCGCATATTTGATGGAGTTGCGCGCCAGGTACGAGTTGTTGGCGTTGTCGTTGTCGAACGGATGCGCGAACGCAGTGCCGCCCGCGCCACCAGTCAGGGTGAATGGCGCGAAATAGTCGTGGATCGAATCGTACTGTTGACCTAGCGTGACCGTGCCATAGGTTTCGTTGGCGAGGCCGACGTAGTACGGGTGATCGTTGAGACCTTCGCCTGTCGTTACTGAAAGCCCGCGCTCCAGACGAAAGATTGCCTTGTTGCCACCGGCGAGATCTTCGGAACCCTCCAGACCCCAGTAGCTTCCGTCGATCAGGCCGGCGGTGGCCTTGTATTGCGCGTTACCGCTCACGTTGCTCACATACGCGAGCCCCGTATCGAGTTCACCATACAGCGTTACGCTGCTTTGCGCGTGAGCGTTCGCGCTGAGGAACGCCAGCGTCGCGGTGGTGGTGACTGGAATGCCGAAAAGCTTGTTCTGTTTTGCTGACATGTTCTGAACCGGAAAAAATGAACAGGCCGTGCGCATCTGGCATTGCACGCAATGGTGCGTGGCAGGGAGCGGGTGCGCACAATATGACGTCGTGAGGCCAGTGATCGGGAGGGCCACCAACAGACGGCGCTCCCGCACCATGATTCAAGGCTGGCCGAAGCCATTGCGCGCGGGATGGAACCCCATCCCACGCGCAGTTGTGGTTGGGTTTAATACCACTGGCCGTAACGGCGGATATACAGCGTCTTCACAACCTGCGTCAGCAATATGTAGCCGAACATGGTTGCAACGAGCCAGAGCCAGTAGCTGTGATCCAGCGAAATGAAACCCAATGCTCCGGCGAGCGGAGAAAACGGCAACCAGCAGCCCACGAAGATTGCAACCGATGTCGACAGCAGCACCGGAAGCGACGCGGTACTCTGGATAAACGGAATCCTGCGCGTGCGCAACATGTGGACCACGAGCGTCTGGGAGACGAGACCCTCGATGAACCAGCCGGAATTCATGATGTCCTGGCCACCGCCATGCAGGTGGTAAGCCGCACCAGCGCCGAACACCGTCCACATCAGCACGTAGGTCGTGATATCGAACACCGACGACGTGGGTCCCAGCCATACCATGAAGCGCGCGATATTACCGGCATCCCACTTGCGCGGCTTCTTCAGGAAGTCGGGATCCATCCGGTCCCACGGCAGGAACATTTGCGAGAGGTCATAGATCAGGTTCTGGATCAGCAACTGCATCGCCAGCATCGGCTCCCAAGGCAGAAAGACAGAGGCGATCAGCACCGAGAACACGTTGCCGAAATTCGAGCTCGCCGTCATGTTCAGGTACTTCAGGATATTGCCGAAGGTCTCACGGCCTTTGATGACTCCTTCCTCCAGCACCATCAAGCTCTTTTCGAGCAGGATGATGTCGGCGGTTTCCTTCGCGATATCGGCTCCTGTGTCCACGGAAATGCCGACGTCCGCATCACGAAGCGCCGGTGCGTCGTTGATACCGTCACCGAGGAAGCCGACTGTGTGGCCGTTCGCCTGAAGCGCTTTCACGACACGCGCTTTTTGCAGCGGGGTGAGTTTCGCAAAGACCGTCGTATGCTCGACCGCCCGCGCGAGGTGGACATCGTTCATCGCGTCAATGTCGCGCCCGAGCAGCGGCGCTCCCGGTTCCAGTCCCACGTCGCGGCAGACCTTCGTCGTGACAACGGGGTTGTCGCCCGTCAGCACCTTGACCGCCACGCCATGCTCATGCAGCGCACGGATCGCGGGCGCGGCCGAGTCCTTCGGCGGATCCAGAAAGGTGAGGAAGCCGCGCACCACGAGGTTTGCTTCGTCGATGGTCTTGTACTGGGACTTCGCTTCGGCGCGCGGGATCTCGCGCGTAGCGACCACCAGCACGCGGTAGCCTTCCTCGTTGTACTGCTGGGCCCGTGCGATCAGCATGTCGCGCTCGCGTGCGGTCAACTCGTGGACCGTGTCTCCGTCCTGGATATGCGTCGACACCGCCAGCATCTCTTCCACCGCGCCTTTCGACACCATTAGCTGATTGCCGTCCACCCCTTCGACCACCACCGACAGTCTGCGGCGCACGAAATCGAACGGCAGTTCGTCGACCTTGGCGTATTGCGTCGGCTTCGCCGGTGCGCCAGGTTCATTGGCATGTTCCACGACGGCGATGTCCATCAGGTTCTTCTGTCCGCTCTGGTGGAAGCTGTTCAGCCAGGCAAGTTGGAGAATCCGCTCGTCTCTGTCGCCGTTGATGTCGAGATGATGTTCGAGGATGATTTTGTCCTGCGTGAGTGTGCCGGTCTTGTCCGTACACAGGACGTCCATCGCGCCGAAGTTCTGCACCGAGTTCAGGCGCTTCACGACCACCTTGCGCCGTGCCATTGCGATGGCGCCTCTGGCCAGATTCGCCGACACGATCATCGGCAGCATCTCCGGTGTCAGGCCGACCGCAACCGCCAGCGCGAACGTCACCGCGGACAGCCAGTCACCCTTGGTGATTCCATTGATCAGGAATACTACAGGCACCATCACCAGCATGAAGCGGATCAGCAGCCACGAAACGCTGTTGACGCCACGATCGAAGCTCGTTTCGACGCGCTTGTGACTGACGACGTTTTTTGCCAGTGAGCCGAAATAGGTATCGGCACCGGTAGCGATGACGATCGCCGTTGCCGTACCGCTGACCACGTTGGTCCCCATGAAACAGATATGGGCCAGGTCGAGCAGATCGGTCTGGGCGCCGGAAGGAGCATGGGCCGATTTCTCCGCCACGGCGCCGAGCGTGTCGTATTTCTCGACGGGCAATGCCTCGCCGGTCAATGCAGCCTGACTGATGAACAGGTCGCGCGACTGGATCAGACGGATGTCCGCGGGGATCATGTCGCCCGCCTGCAGATTGACGATGTCGCCGACGACCAGATCGCGCATCGCGATTTCCTGCTTCTCCGGGTGGGCGAATTCGGTTGCCCGGCGGAGCACGGTCGCCGTCGTGCGGACCATGGACTTGAGCCGCTCTGCGGCCTTGTTTGAACGGTATTCCTGAAAGAAGCGCAGCAGGCTGCTGACGGTCACCATCGCGAGCAGGATGCTGAGTCCAGTCCAGCTGCGATCGTCCGGTGCAGCAAAGTACACGTCCGTGAAGAAGGTGATGACGGACAGACCGAGCAGCACCAGCACGAACGGGTTATTGAAGGCCAGCAGCAGTTGTACCAGCGCGTGTGGTGCCCTGTCATGGACGACCTCGTTGGGGCCAGCCCGATGCAGCCGCTCCAGCGCGTCCGCGCCGAGAAGACCGTCGAGCGAACTGTTCGTCTGCGTTAGCGTGGCGGCGACGGACTCGTTGGCTTCGCTCACAACATGCGCGAGGGACATCTGTTCGCGGCTGCCGGCGCCGGACACAAAGCCTTTCTGCTTCTTCCTGGAGGTATGCTGACTTTTTGTGGATTCGTGTTGCATTGACTGTTCCTGCTGCTATGCGCGCGGCGAACGGCCCGCGGCTTTTAAAGATCGGAGAGGTGTCGTTCTGCGAGGTCCAAGGCGGTCAGCAACAGCACGCGTTGCCGCGATACGGCGAACGCGTGCTGTCGACGCCAGGATCAGAAGGGACGTACTGCTGGCCGAAGCAGGGCCTTGACTGCCGCCCACCACCGGCGTGGCGGTTTGGCGGGAGTTTGCGGCGCGAGTGCCGGCGATGCTTCGTGATAGTGGTGCGACTCGCGGATCCGTGGCAGTTGTGATACGAGAAGGGCGAAATACATGTGGTTTCTCCGTTCGGGCCGAAGCCCGACTGATTGTTGAGGTCGCCGGGACGCCTGCGCGGCAACGCTCAAACAGTCAGCAAAGTGACGGCGAACGCGTACGGGCATCCATCAGGCAAAAAAACTTGAGCGGCGTAAAGGCCATCTGTCACTGTCGGGCATGACTTCTCCTTTCCGATGCGTTGTGCACGGGCGTGTCAGTTCATGCGCCCGCAGTGATAAACCTGCGGGCGCAAGCGAGCATGGTCCCGAGTCGGGCTCAGGGAACTGGCCGTACGGACGGACGCAATCCGGCCCGCCGAAACGGCGCTGAAATGGAGTGCACGGGAGTGGTACTGAAAACTACTGCGACGCGCACCGTCTGCCTGCGGGCAGAACGGTGGCTCAATGAAGCTAGCGGATGTTCTGCCGGTCAGGCAATCAAACTGTTCGAGGATTGACTACTACAACTGTCCAAGGCACTAGCCCCTT
This sequence comes from Paraburkholderia susongensis, assembly GCF_900177725.1. GTDB lineage: Bacteria > Pseudomonadota > Gammaproteobacteria > Burkholderiales > Burkholderiaceae > Paraburkholderia > Paraburkholderia susongensis. Next base: position 173,232 of record NZ_FXAT01000006.1, read on the forward strand.
TTGTGAAGACGGGCGGATTTTAATCGGGCGCTGAGGACAACGTCAACCCGAAACTTGGCTGTACGGAATAAGTGCGTGCGTCGAAGACTCGAGGCGTCCGGAGATGGACTGCTAGGCAAGGGTTCGGGGTAAAGACGGCATCGCGACATGCAAAAAAATCCGACTAGTCCTGGTATTCGTGACGAGCAGGGAAACCACAAGTTCAGGAATGACTGCGAGCCGGAGCACCCGGAAATGCCGGAAGTATCCGGATCATTTTTACGACCTCGCAATATAAGTTGTACTTCGCATATCGATCTCGCTCGCCCTTCGATTCGTACCCCGGCAGAGCCGACTGATTACAGGTTATCGCGCTGCCTTAGGTAGCGCTGCGGACTGGCTCCAAGCGTCTTTCTGAACATCGAGGTGAATGCGCTCGGACTTTGATAACCGAGTTCGACAGCGACCGTCGCAACCGGCACTCCCTGGGCAAGCCGGGCGACAGCCTCCACCAGCCTCAACTGCTGCCGCCACTGACCAAAACTCAGGCCCGTCTCGTCACGGAAGAGCCGCGCCAATGTCCGCGTGCTGGCGCCGACGCGCGCACCCCAAACGTCGATCGTGTCGTTGTTCTCCGGGCATAGCAGCAACTGCTCGCACACCGCGCGCAACCGCCGGTCCTCCGGAAGCGGAAGCGTGCCGGTCAACGCGGGCAGCGCGCGCTGCAGCTCGAGCAGAAACAGAGGAAGCGCAAGCCCGGCGCGCCGCGTATCGCTGTCTCCGCTGCTCACGGCCAGCGCAACCAGCAAGGCGTCCAGCAACTGTCCCACCTGCACCACCCTGCATTGCGTCCAGGTCCTGAACTCCGGCGCAGCGGCCGCATCGACGTACGCGGTACGTGCGGTCACATCGCCGATTGCGTGAAGCTCGTGGAGCATGCCAGGCGGCATCCAGATCGCCTGGAACGGTGCGAGGGTCCATATGCCGTTCGGCGTGAGGGCCCGGGCCACACCGCGCGTCACGTAGATGAGCTGCGCTTCCTCGTGGGCATGCCACGGATCCCGGAAACCGCCCTCGACATCCCACATGCGCGCAACGACCGGGTTTTCCGCATCCGTGCGGATCGGCAGGAAGCGTTGCCGCCAGACAGGTTCCAGATTTTCAAATTTTTCCGATTTCATCGAGATTCGGCAACAAAATGGCTCGTTTGCAATAGAAGTTGTCATTACGGCGGGCGTGGGTCACATGTAAGCTTTTCACTGTTCATCCGGGCAGGAAGTCCGGAGTTAAATACGTAATAATTCTCATTCTCGCACACACCGATGCATGCCCTTTCCCCTCCGGTTGGCCGCCAATCGACACGCGCTGCCGCCATTCGCCATCCTGGTCAGGTCCGAGCCACGTTCGGGCCACGTCCTTTTTCCGGACTGGTTTCCGGGTCACGGGGAAAACGGGGCTACGCGCACGTAAGCCGGCGAGTCAACGGCATATGACGGGCGCGACCAGAAACCGGCTCGCATAGCCGGGTAGCGCCGCACGATAAATCCCCCCTGTAAACACACTCCGCCACGCGACTGCCAGGTCGGCGCCGCGCGCCCCCGGCATGCCCGCGAAACGGTGGAGTCGTTCAGAAGCGGCAGCGACCGTGAGAGACGGCCGTGGCGACGCAAGCTGCCGGGGCTGAGCGGGAATAAGCCGAAAACAAGGGAAAGCAATGGCCGCCTGGCCCGACCTTTCCGACCAAGGCCCACCCCGTGGGCGGCCACACACTATTGGAGAACAACAAAAGATGGAACGGGCAACCAGCACCCGCTTGCGCGCGATCTCGGCCGCCGTGGGCATGACGTTTTACGCGGCGGCAGGCCACGCCTGGGCGCAGACGAATCTGTCACAGGGCGCGACCCAGTCGCCGCCGTCATCAGGCAGCGATGCCGGCGGCGACACGCGCAACGGAGCAGACCAGCCGGCCGCAGGCGGCCAAACGCTACCCGCGATTTCGATTTCCGGCAATGCCGAGCGGAATGCAACCGTGGGTCTGGTCGCGCACCGCAGCGTCACCGGCACGAAGACAGACACACCCATCAACGAGATCCCGCAGACGATCAACGTCGTCACCGCCGAGCAGATCGAAATGACGCGCGCGACCGACATCAATCAGGCGCTGCGCTACGTGCCAGGCTTCTCCACCTATAGTTCGGACAATCGTTCCGATTGGTATTCCGCGCTTCGCGGATTCACACCGACGCTATTCGTCGACGGGCTTTCGGTGCCCAACACCATCAACCTCGCGAGCTGGCGCGTCGACCCCTACATGATCGACAGCCTGAGCGTGCTGCGCGGGCCGACTTCCGTCCTTTACGGGCAAGGGGATCCCGGCGCCATCGTCGACGTGCAGAGCAAGCTCGCCAACGGCGAGCGTATCCGCGAGATGGAGATGCAGATCGGCAATTTCGCGCGCAAGCAGATCGCCTTCGATATCGGCGACAAGATCGACAAGGACGGTACGCTCTCGTACCGCGTGGTCGGCGTCGCCCGCGACGGTAACGTTCAGCTCGGGCCGAACGCCGATCAACGGGTCGCGCTTTCGCCTTCCATCAAATGGCAGCCGAGTGCCGCGACGTCGTTCACGCTATACGCAACCTACCTGCAGGACTGGAGCGATACCGCCAGCAATTTTCTGCCCGCGAGCGGCACGGTCCTGCCCAATCCGAATGGTGTGATCTCGAACACGCTCTACGTTGGCGATCCGGATTTCGACCGCTATGGCAAACGCCAGGCATCGATCGGCTACCAGTTCGAGCACACGTTCGACAGTGTGTGGACGGTCCGGCAGAGTGCGCGCTTCATGCATCTTTCTACCGATGACTGGTCGGTATACGGCGGAGGTCTCGACGATGCCGACCCGACGATGGCATCGCTCACGCGCTACGCGGGCATCTTCCAGTTCAACTACAACCGCTTCGACGTCGACAACCAGGCGCAGGCAAAATTCCGCACAGGCGAGCTCGACCATACCGTGCTGGCCGGCTTCGAGTACAACCGCCAGACCACGACCGACAGCGAGCGCCTCGCCCTCGCACCGGATCTGAACCTGTTCAATCCGGTCTACACTCCCGTGACCGAAGCGATCTTCTCTTCGCCCAACGCGTATCCGCGCACCGACATCAAGAGTTCCATGGACGCCTTCGGCGTCTATCTCCAGGATCAGATCAAATGGCGCCGCTGGGTGTTCACTCTCGGCGGCCGCCAGGACTGGTCGATCACGACACAGAACGATCTGATGGGCGGCACGCGGCAGACCCAGGCCGATCACGCGTTCAGCGGACGCGTCGGTCTGACGTTTCTCGGGGATTACGGCCTGTCGCCGTACATCAGCTACTCGACGTCGTTCAATCCGCTGCTCGGCGTGAACATGGCGGACGGTGCAATTCCCGCACCCACGCGCGGACGACAGGTCGAACTGGGCCTGCGATGGCAGCCGCCCGGCAAGAACCTGATGCTGAACGCCGCGCTCTATCAGATCAACCAGACCAATGTCGCGACACCGAACCTCGCGGATCCCACGCTCAGCACCTACGTGCAGACCGGCGAGGTGCGCTCGCGGGGATTCGAATTCAGCGCCGTCGGCAAATTGACGAACAATCTGTCGATCATTGCGGCATACGTCTATCAGGACGTGAAGAACGTCGAGGCCAATGACGAAACGCTCAACAAGTGGCCCGTCGATATCCCGAGGCCCCGGCAGATGGCCTCGCTGTGGGCCGACTGGACATGGCGCACCGGCGTGCTCGCGGGACTCGGCTTTGGCGCGGGCGTACGCTATCAAAGCTCGGTCGCGGGCGCCGCGGACAATTCAATCACCGTGCCCAGCTATACACTCTACGACGCGGCGGTACATTACGATCTGCGCGACTGGCGCTTCGCGATCAACGCAACGAATATCTTCGATCGCCGCTACGTAGGCGGTTGCCAGTCGTCAGCGGTGTGCATCTACGGCAATCCGCGCACGGTCATCGCCTCGGCACGATATAACTGGTGAGGAGCAGCCCGCGCGAATAGATGCGCAATGGGTAACGGCCGGTAACGGCCTCTTTGCATTGTGCGTGGGCGATGCGCTCGAACTCGAAGTCGCACACGCCGTCAAGCTGATGCCGACTATCGGTCCCATTGACGTACTCAATTGAGACTTGTCATCAGTAACGGATATAGTCTGTCACTCCCTACACGCGAATGGAGGAAGCATGAGCACGCCAGATAAACCCACCACCGATGCTGCCCAATGTCCGTTCCACGCCAAGCCGGTCGCCGGCAGCGGTACCGTAAACCGCGACTGGTGGCCCAACGAGTTGCGCGTCGACCTGCTGAACCAGCATTCCAACCGCTCCAATCCTCTGGGCGAAAGCTTCAACTATCGCGAGGAATTCAAGAAGCTCGACTACAGCGCGTTGAAGGCCGACATGAAAGCCCTGCTGACCGACTCGCAGGAGTGGTGGCCGGCCGACTGGGGCAGCTATGCCGGCCTGTTCATCCGCATGGCCTGGCATAGCGCGGGCACCTATCGTATGGTGGACGGCCGCGGCGGTGCCGGTCGCGGCCAGCAGCGCTTCGCGCCGCTCAATTCGTGGCCGGACAACGTCAGCCTCGACAAAGCGCGCCGCCTGCTGTGGCCGATCAAGCAGAAGTACGGCCAGAAGATCTCATGGGCCGACCTGATCGTGCTGGCCGGCAACGTGGCGCTGGAGAATTCGGGCTTTCGCACCTTCGGCTTCGGCGCCGGCCGCGAGGACGTGTGGGAGCCGGATCAGGACGTGAACTGGGGCGACGAAAAGAAGTGGCTCTCCCACCGCAATCCGGAAACGCTGGCGAAAAACCCGCTGGCTGCCACCGAGATGGGCCTGATCTATGTGAACCCCGAAGGCCCGAACGCCAGCGGTGACCCGCTGTCGGCTGCACCGGCCATCCGCGCCACATTTGGCAACATGGCAATGGACGACGAGGAAATCGTCGCGTTGATCGCCGGCGGTCACACGCTCGGCAAAACCCACGGCGCCGGCCCGGCCACGAATGTGGGTGCCGACCCGGAAACCGCGCCGCTCGAAGCACAGGGGCTCGGCTGGAGCAGCAGCTACGGCAAGGGTGCGGGCGCCGATGCAATCACATCCGGCATCGAAGTGGTCTGGACGCAGACGCCGACACAGTGGAGCAACCACTTCTTCGAGAACCTGTTCAAGTACGAATGGGTGCAGACTCGCAGCCCGGCGGGCGCCATCCAGTTCGAAGCCAAGGACGCGCCGGAAATCATCCCCGACCCGTTCGACCCGTCGAAAAAACGCAAGCCGACGATGCTGGTCACCGACCTCACGCTGCGTTTCGACCCGGGGTTCGAGAAGATTTCGCGCCGTTTCCTCGCGGATCCACAAGCCTTCAGCGAAGCGTTCGCGCGTGCCTGGTTCAAGCTGACGCACCGCGACATGGGGCCGAAGTCGCGCTACCTCGGCCCGGAAGTACCGAAGGAAGACCTGCTCTGGCAAGATCCGCTGCCGGCGCCGACTCACAATCCGAGCGCCGCGGACATTTCCGGCCTGAAGGCGAAGATCGCCGAGTCCGGCCTGTCGGTCGGCGAACTGGTCTCGGTGGCGTGGGCGTCGGCCTCGACGTTCCGCGGGGGCGACAAGCGCGGCGGAGCCAACGGGGCACGGCTCGCACTCGCTCCGCAGAAGGACTGGGAAGTCAACAAGATCGCCGCTGGCGTGCTGCCGAAGCTGCAGGCCATCCAGCAAGCGTCTGGCAAGGCGTCGCTGGCCGACGTGATCGTTCTGGCGGGCGTGGTCGGTATCGAGCAGGCCGCTGCTGCGGCGGGCATCAAGGTCGACGTGCCGTTTGCACCGGGCCGGGTCGATGCCCGCCAGGACCAGACCGATGTCGAAGTGATCGACCTGCTCGAACCGCTTGCCGACGGATTCCGCAACTATCGCGACGAGCAGGGCGGCGCCACGACTGAGACACGGTTGATCGACAAGGCCCAGCAACTCACGCTGACGCCGCCGGAGCTGACCGTGCTGATCGGCGGTCTGCGCGTGCTGGGAGCCAACTTCGACCGCAGCCGCCACGGCGTGCTGACCGACCGGGTCGGCGTACTCAGCAACGACTTCTTCGTCAATCTGCTGGACATGCGCACCGAGTGGAAGCCCACCGATGCGACGGCCGAGTTGTTCGAGGGACGTGACCGCAAGAGCGGCGACGTGAAATACACCGGCACCCGCGTCGACCTGGTGTTCGGTTCCAACGCAGTACTGCGCGCTCTGGCCGAAGTCTATGCCAGCAGCGATGCCAGGCAGCGGTTCGTCGAGGACTTCGTCGCAGCATGGACGAAGGTGATGAACCTCGACCGCTTCGACCTGGCCTGATGGCGGGCTGAGTCCTTCCCCGGCGAGCGGCTCGCGCTGCTCGCCGGGGTTTCCTCTGTGGACTCTGTGGAGACGGAGTCGCACGCCCGGTCGTTGCGAACCAGGCGGCAATTTCCCGCCCTGAAGCAACGACGTCATCTTTTGCCGCTTTTCAATCTCCGTTCACACCTGCAGCACCAGCCGGGAAAAATCGCAGCATGTCTGGCACAGCCTCGCCACCTCGCCGAGGAAATCCACGTGCTGGGTAGGCAGATACATTGCGGCGTATTGGATCTTCGGCAATGTCGGCGTTGTTTTGGCCGTTCGCAGCGCGCCGTGGGCTATCAGGTGCGACAGGCATTCCTTGGGTAGAAAACTGACGCCCAACCCCGACACGGTCAGGCCGATCTGCGCCACCAGGTTGCTGCACACGACGGTTCTGGGCGTATCGATGCCATGAGCGCGGAACCATTGGCCATAGGCGATGCCCATGCCGGAATCCTTACCTTGAACGATGAGAGTCTGTTGCGCGATCTCGGCCAAGGGAAAAGCGCGTTTGGCCGGCATGACACCATCGGCGTACATCCACGCATTTCCGACCGTACCCACCGGCATGACGGAAAAGCGCGGATCGTTGAACACATCGGGCACGATGATCAAATCTATCGTGTGATCGGCGAGCCGCTCGTACAGCATGCGGCCCAATCCCACTTCCGGCTCGATCTCCAGCTGCGGAAAACGCTTGCGCAAACGGTCCACCAGGATAGGCAGCCACGTTAGCGCCGTCAGTTCGGTCACGCCGAGCCGCAGCCTGCGGAACATCGCGTCTTTTGCCCCCAGTTGCACCAGCAGGCCATCGCGCATGTTCAGCAGTTGCCGCGCTGACTGAAGGATCTCTTCGCCTTTGGGCGTCAAAACGGCGGAGCGGTGGCTGCGATCGAAGATCACGAGATCGAAGCGGCTTTCGAGTTCCTGGATGCGCTTCGAAATGGCCGATTGCGTCGTGCTGAGCCGCAAAGCGGCTGCATCGAAACTGCCAAGCTCCGCGATCCAATAGAGTGCCTCGACTTGTTTTAGCGTAATCACCGTTCACCCCCCTATGCTTTACCCGCTCGATCCGACCCAACTCGATGGCAACTCAATACATGAAAAAAAGGAATGCTATCAGAATTAAAAAATTCGCTTTTTTAGATGAATTAATACCGATACGCTTGCATGAGATATACGCCAATACGCCGACGGACAGGCACTCTCCAAAGGGAAAACCCTGAGTAATGACCTGGATGTTTCGATGTTTTTTTGAAGCGACCTCCTCTTGACTGAACAGGTAACCATGCTTAAGAAAAATGGATTCAAGGCAATTTCCGCGATCTCGCTCGCTTGTGCCGCTTTTCTGGGTTTGATCGGCTCGGCGCATGCCGAAAATAACGCCGACGGATTCGTGATCAATTCGAAAATCTCGAAGGCGGCGCTCAACCCGGCGGCGGTGGCTGCGCTGCCGAGCGACATCAAGGAAAAAGGGGTTCTGACCATAGGCGGCGAAACCACCCTGCCTCCTTACCTTTATCGCGAGGATGGCGGCATCACCGGCATCGAAGCGGATTTCATGCAGGCGCTGGGCCAGGCGCTCGGCGTGCGTATCAAGGTCATCAATACCGATTTCGGGTCCATGGTGATAGGCCTTACCTCCGGCCGCCTGGACGTGGCGATGTCCGACTTCTCCGACACGCCCGAGCGCGAAAAGCAAGTGACCTTTGTCGACTACACGAAGACCGGCCAGCAGTTGATCGTGGCCAAGGGCAATCCCAGGAACATCCATTCCGTGGCGGATCTCTGCGGCACCACCGCGGGCGGACCTGTCGGCAGCCTCTCGCTCGCCATTGCCCAGCGGCAGTCTGATTCGTGCACCAAGGCCGGCAAACCGGCAGTGACCGTTCAGGGCTATCCGTCGGCCAGCGCTTCGGACCTCGCCCTGCGGACCGGACGCATCGACGCGATGGGTATCGACTACGCAATCGCGGCCAATATCGTCAAGGCTTCGGCCGGCAAGGCCGAACTGACCGGCGATCTTTTCGAATCCGGATTCCATGGCGCGGCTGTCGGCACCAAAAACGCGCAGCTCGCCAAGGCCTTGCAACTCGCGTTCGAGGGCATTTCAAAGCAAGGGATCGATAAGCAGATTCTCGATTTCTACGGCGTGCCTCAAATGCGAATCGACAACCCGGTGATCAATGCCATGCAAGGCAAAAATTAAGACCCGGTATTTGAATCATCGCTACGGTGTGGGCGCATCCGCACCGTAGCGCCAGGCAACGCTAAAAAAGAGCAGTCCGATGAAAGCAATGGCGGTGGCGCCAGACACTCTGGACGCGAGGGACCCTTCCGTGGAAAAGAATGACGAGCGCACTCATCAACTGCGCATTGTTCGTAGCAAGCATCCGGTCCAGATAGCGATTGGCGCCGTGGTCCTGATATTTCTGCTCTCGTTCATATTCCGCATCGCGGACAACGAGAACATGCAATGGCCGGTGATAGGCCATTACCTCTTTGATTCGCACGTGCTGTCCGGCGTACGCGTGACGCTGGTGGTAACCATCGTATGCCAGATTCTGGCGATCATCATAGGTACCTTGATCGCGATCATGAGGCTGTCCAAAAGCCGCATATTCGTGACCATCGCGAACGGATATCTCTGGTTTTTCCGCGGCACGCCGCTCCTCGTGCAGTTGATCTTCTGGTACAACCTCGCCGCACTGTTTCCGGTCCTGTTCCTGGGCGTGCCCTTTACAAACCTGGGCGTCATGCTCAAGACCAACGCGGTGATCTCAGGCTTCACCGCCGCCGTTGTCGGCTTCTCTCTGCACGACGGCGCCTATATGGCCGAGATCGTTCGCGCGGGCATCATGTCGGTCGATGCCGGCCAGCGGGAAGCGGCCATCACGACCGGCATGACCGAAAGCCAGGCCATGCGCCGAATCATCCTCCCGCAGGCTATGCGGGTCATCGTGCCGCCCACGGGCAACCAGGCCATCAATCTTCTGAAGGCGACCGCGCTGGTGGCCTTCATTTCCGGTGGCGACCTGCTGAGCAATGTCCAGGATATCTACGCCGTCAATTACGCGGTCATGCCGCTGCTCGTGGTGGCCACCATCTGGTATCTCGTGCTCGTTACCGTCGCGACACTAGGCCAGCACTATCTCGAACGCACCGTAGGCAAGGGATATACCCGAAACAACGGTAAAAAAGGCAGCACGGCAAAGATCAACGTGAATATGGACGTCGCCTAGGCATTCATATGTCGAGCGATATATAGAAAAGGTTAACGACAATGGCCGTATCTGAAGCTCCGGTTGTAGAGATAGTCAACGTCAAGAAGCGATTCGGCGACAAGGTTGTGCTCAACGGCATCGACCTCCACGTCATGAAGGGCGAGGTAGTCGCCATTCTCGGCCCGTCGGGGTCCGGAAAATCCACGCTGCTACGTTGCGTCAACCACCTGGAAGAGGTGACGAGCGGTTCCATCAAAGTGTGCGGCAACTACATCGGCTACGAACGCCACGGCGACACACTCAGGGAAATCTTCGGCAAGCGCCTTGCCAGGCAGCGGCAGAAAGTGGGGATGGTGTTTCAGCACTTTAATCTCTACCCCCACAAAACCGCGCTGGGAAACGTCATCGAAGGTCCGCTGCACGTTCTCAAAACGCCCAGGGAGCAAGCCATCACTCGCGGGCGCGAATTGCTCCGGCGGGTCGGGTTGGCCGAGCGCATGGATGCCTATCCCTCGGAATTGTCCGGTGGCCAGAAGCAGCGTGTCGCGATAGCCCGAACGCTGGCGATGGATCCGGAAGTCATCCTGTTCGACGAGCCCACTTCCGCGCTGGATCCCGAGCTGGTGAATGAAGTGCTCAACGTGATGAAAGAGGTCGCCTCCCTCGGCATATCCATGCTCGTCGTCACGCACGAAGTCGGCTTTGCCCGTGAAGTGTGCAACCGCGTGGTATTCATGGCCGATGGCAGCATCGTGGAAGAAGGCCCCGCGCATCAGGTCATAGACAACCCCAGGGAACAGAGAACCCGGGAATTCCTCGGCGTGGTGCCGAGGAAAATGGAGAAAGTAAATTGAATCAACCCCTACCCTCGATTTCGTCCGACGCCGTATTGCGCGTCAGGAGCCAGTCCCTGCGGAGCAAGAACCTGATCCCGGGCGTCACTGACAAAGTTTCGCTCGCCATCGGCGAGCCGGACTTCGATACGCCACAAGTGGTCATCGATGCCCAGATACAGGCGATCAGTTCGGGTTACACGCATTATTCTCCGCAGGAAGGCCGCTCCGAGCTCGTGAACGCGATCTTGCAATCGGCGGTTGGCGTTGCTGGCAAGGCTTTTTCGTCCGAGAACATATTGGTCACCCACGGCGGCTCGGCGGGCCTCACTGCCACCATTCTGGGCCTGCTCAATCCTGGCGATGTGGTGCTGCTGGAAGACCCGACCTACTCCCTCTATCTGGACGCGATCAATCTGGTCGGCGCCAGCGTAAAGCGGTTTTCCAGGGATGCGGATGGGAAGCTCGATTTCGACATGATCGACAAAGATGCCAAGGGCGCGAAGCTGATCGTCCTGTGCCACCCGTCGAATCCGACCGGGGCCGTCATCAGCCCAACCGAATGGGCGTCGTTCGCGGATATCGTCAAACGCAACGGCCTCTTCATTCTGTGCGACGAGGCCTACGAAGGACTCACCTACGACAACGGTTTCGTCTCGGCGCTTGACATAGCCGGTCTGGGCGACAACCTCATTGTCTGCCGCACGTTTTCGAAAAAATACGCCATGACCGGATGGCGGCTTGGCTACCTCATCGGTGAGCCGCGCCTCGTTGCATCCGCCTCCACGGCCCACCGCACGTTCAATGGCGCCATCAACTCGGCCAATCAGCTCGCCGGTGCGACCGCGCTGCTGAAGGCAGGCGAAGACGCGGAGAAGATGCGACGCGTCTTCCAGAAGCGGCGTGATCTCATGGAATCGTGCTTGCGCAAGATTCCTACCATCCAGTTCAGACGCCCCGACGGAGCTTTTTATTTCTGGCTGCAGTATCTCAGCAAGCTGGGGACGTCGTTGGAAGTCGCCGCCAAGGCCGCGGAAGCCGGTGTGATGGTCAGGCGCGGCGAGGAGTTCGGCAGCAGCGGCAAGCACGCGCTGAGGCTGTCGTATGCCACCGACGAGCGCTCGATCGAAGAAGGTGTAGCGCGATTGGGACGTGTCCTTTCCTGATTCCTGCCTCCTGCCTCTGAAACAACATCTGGGTTACGACCCATATCGATTGCCGTAACAGCCTGCCAGCAACCCGTAGGCATGCTGGAGGAAGACAGGGCGATTCATTTCACGGCCCGAGTTGTGCCGATCCTTTCAAGGAGTACTAAATATGCAAATCGGATTCAGAATTCTCGACCGCAAACGCGCGGTCAGCGCGGAAGTAGCCAAACGCTTTGCCAACGTGCCCGTGGCCTGCGTCAGCGATGTGATGTCGCGCATGACCGCCGGCGGCCCGACCTTGCGTCCCATGCATGCCGGTGGCGTGCTCTCCGGCCCCGCGTTCACGGTCAAGACTCGTCCCGGCGACAACCTCATGGTGCACAAGGCGCTGACGCTGGCCCAGCCGGGTGACGTCATCGTGGTGGATGCCGGCGGCGATCTGACCAATGCGATCATCGGCGAGCTGATGCTGTCCTACGCGATGAAGCGCGGCTTTGCCGGCATGGTCATCAACGGCGCCATCCGCGATTCGGACTGGATCAGCAAGCACGATATGCCGGTCTATGCCGCCGGCGTGACCCACCGAGGCCCCTACAAGGACGGCCCCGGAGAGATCAACGTGACCGTGGCTTTCGGCGGCATGGTCGTCGAGCCCGGCGATCTGATCGTGGGCGATGCGGACGGCTTCGTATGCGTGCCCTACGACGATGTCGAGACGGTCTACGCCATGGCTGCGAAGAAGAGCGCAGGCGAAGCCAGAATTCTGGAGAACACCCTGTCGGGCAAGTTCGACGACAAATCGTGGATCGACGAGTCCCTGCGCCGGTTGGGCTGCGAAGGCTTGTAACGCCAGAGACTCGTGTTCTGACGAGGTGGTCGCCGTCGCGCAGGACGATGTCGGGCGCGCGTCGTGCAAAAGAGCCGCGCGCGCGACGAAAGGGAGAACGCGTTCCGCGAGAAGATCCATAACGGCGCGACCACCGTGGAATTTCTGGAGCTACGGGAGACGCTTCGCAGATTCAAGCTCGACCAATAAGACCAACGCGGAGTGAAACAACATGAGAAAAGGCACCACAGTGGCCGCACCGGACGCCCTCCCCGCGTTGGCGCGACCGACACGTTATCGCTGGGTAGTTGCCACCCTCTTTTTCCTGATTTACACGGTCGCCGCGGCGGATCGCGCGAACCTCGGTATCGCCCTGCCGTTTCTGCGCAAGGAATTCGCCATGAGCAACGCCGAAGCCGGCGCACTCGTCAGCGTGTTCCTCATCGCGTACGCGATCGCACAAATACCCTCGGCCTGGATCATCTCGCGCTTCGGCGTGCGCCGAGCGCTGCCCATTTCGATGATCCTCACCTCCATCGCGACCGGACTAACGGGCCTAGTGGGCTCGCTGTTTGCGCTAAAGCTCTGCCGCTTCGCGCTGGGTATCGCAGAGGGTCCGCTTCCGCTTGGAATCGCCGCGACGATCAATAGCTGGTTTCCCGCGAAGGAAAAAGGCACCGCCGCCGGTCTTTTCCTGTCATCGGTCAAATTTGGTCCCGTCATCACGCCAATTCTCGGTGCGGCGATCATTTCGATCTGGGGTTGGCAGCAGATCTTCATCTTTTTCGCAGTGCCTGGCATTCTCTTTTCGATCGTGTGGTATCTAATGGTAGCGGACAAACCGTCCGATAGCCGCGCGGTCAATCAGGCAGAGCTCGACTTCATCGGCGCAGCCAGTTCGCAGGCCGGCTCGCCGGCGCGCGTCGAACGTACCCGCGCGATGCCATGGCTCGACAAACTGACGCGCGTACGCAGTGAGAAGCCGCTGGAGTCGACGGCTGCAGTCGCAACGTCGTGGAATATCTATGGCTGCGCGCTTGGCTATTGCTGTCAGCTAGGCATTTCGAGCGTGCTGCTCGCGTGGATTCCGACCTATCTGCTCACCGTCAAGAAGTTCAGCATTGCCGGAATGGGGCTCGTCGCGGCTGCGCCATGGGTCGGTGCGGTTGTCGGCAATATTCTTGGCGGCCTGCTGTCCGACCGCGCGCTCGGCAAGCGGCGCAAGCCCGGCATGATGTTTTCCGCCGTCGCCACCGCGGTCATGATGGTTGTGCTGATCCAGTCTCCGGCCTCGCCAGTTTGGTACGGCATCCTGATTTTCATGACGGGTGTTGCGCTGAGCGTCGGCTTCTCTGCTTACATGGTCTATCCGACGTCGTTTGTATCAAAGGAGAAATATCCGCTCGCGAACGCGATCGTCAACATGGGCGGACAACTCGGTGGCGCGGCCACACCGTTCATCGCGGGCCTGTTGCTCGATCATTTCGGATGGGATTATGTGTTCGGGTTCATGTCCGCGATTTCCGCGCTCACCTTTCTTATTCTCATGACGATTAGTGAACCGCTCGAGGTCGAGTCAGTGCGGCCAGGAGGGTAGACACAATGGATCAAACGTCTTCACGGCTCGACTCGATGACGCTCAGCGTCACGGTCAATCGGAACTGGCGGCAGCTTTACGATGAATTCTGGCGACCCGAGGAATTCCCGCGCTGGGCGTCCGGCTTGAGTGATGCATCGCTCACGAACGTTGACGGGAAATGGCGAGCGAAAGGCCCGGAAGGGCCGATCGAAATCATCTTCAGCGGCCATAACGCCTACGGGATCATGGACCACCGGGTCCGATTGAACGACGACCGGACAGTCTACATACCGCTGAGAGTGATCGAGAATGGCGATGGTGCCGAGGTGCTACTGACGCTGTTCAGACAGCCCGGCATGAGCGACGTCAGATTCGCTGGAGACGCGGATTGGGTCCGGCGGGATCTTGAACGCCTCAGAGAACTTGCCGAACAACCATAGCGTCCAGTGAATCGCAGTGAGCCGCTTCAGTTGAAGAGCGGCTCTCACGAGCCGCTCTGAACGTGCTTCCAGACCGGCATCGCGCAACGATTGAGGTCAGAGCCCGGTTCGCTGACTTGCCTCGGCATCCACCGCGCGCAGCGACTTTCCTCGTGTCTCCTTGGCCAGGCCAACGCAGACAATCGAGATCACGGCAGCAGCCACCAGGTACAGCGCGATCGGCGTCGACGAATGATAACGTTCCAGCAAAGCAAGACTGATCAGCGGTGCCAGGGAGCCGGCCATCAAGGGCGCAACCTGGTAGCAAAGCGACAGCGCGGTATAACGGACGTTAGTCGGAAACATTTCCGTCATGAGCGCTGAATACGGCGAATAGGTCATCGATTCGATCGCCAACCCCAAAACGATCGCGCCCATGATGATCCAGTCATTACCCGTGTCCATCATGGGAAAGCCTACAAATCCCCAGGTAGCGGTCAGGACTGCACCCGTGAGGTAGACAGGTTTGCGGCCGACCACATCCGACATGTATCCCATGAAGGGAATGATGAAGAAGTGGATTGCATTGGCAGCGAACATCAGCTTCAGAATGCGTGTCGTATCGGCGCCAACCACGAGCTTGAGGTAAGTCAGCGAAAACGTGACCACGACGTAATACAGGATGTTTTCGGCAAAGCGCGCACCGATGCCAATCAACACTTCCCGCCAGTGGTACTTCAACACATGAAGCACACCTAACTGCTTGACCTGTTCTTTTTCGCGGCGAGCCTGCGACTCCTTGAAGATCGGCGCATCATCCACTTTGCGGCGAATCCAGAAGCCGATGATCACCACCACAGCCGAGAACCAGAACGCAACGCGCCATCCCCAGGACAGGAACTCCTGCTCGGAAAGCGAGCTCGACAGTACCAGCAGGATGACCGTCGCAACCAGATTCCCTGCCGGAACGCCAGCCTGCGGCCAACTTGCCCAATAGCCGCGACGATTGTCCGGACTGTGTTCACTCACCAGCAAGACGGCACCGCCCCACTCACCACCGAATGCGAAACCTTGAATCAGGCGAAGCGAGACCAGAAGAATCGGAGCCCAATAGCCGATAGCTTCGAACGTCGGCAGACAGCCCATCAGGAATGTCGTAATGCCGACGACAACCAGGCTGACTTGCAGCAGATACTTGCGGCCGAACTTGTCCCCGAAATAACCGAAGACGAGCCCGCCAATAGGACGGGCTGCAAACCCGACAGCGTAAAGCGCAAATGCTGCCAGCAGACCGTCAATCGGATTTCCCGTCTTCTTGAAGAAGTGCGTGCCGAAAACGAGCGCGGACGCTGTGCCATAAAGGAAAAACTCGTACCACTCGGCCACTGATCCCACCATGGCGGCAGCGACTACACGCCGCAAATCACTCCGCGACGCGCTTGCATCAGCGCGCGCCCCGCTTCTTTCGATCGTTCTTCCCAACTGATCAGCCACGGTCACCTCTCCCGATTAGCGCGCAACCCTACGTCACGCCTACATTTGTAACATTGTATAAAACATAAAGTATGCGTATATCATGGTTAACCCTCTTGGGATCAGGTCGACGCAAGAGCGGGATGAGGGCCAGTTGGAGGGTCAGTTGAAGAGGCAGTCAGCGCGCAGTAGACGGCCTGGTTTGCGCAAGCCAATCAACCGTGCGGTAATTGCCGCGGTGACCGCTTCATAGACAAGCCAGCTTTTCGACCAATCAGCCCAACCAGGCAGTCAGGCAAGAATCACGGCCAGCAGACAAACTCACCCAACGCTCCCCGGAAAAGCGATGTCGTCGAACCCGAGGCTGGGCCTGCCGAGTCCGCACCGTTGGCCTTTACCTTGAGCACTCAAAGCTTTCGGATGTCCTCATAGAGTGCTCGATCTATACGCACTCCTTCACGGATTGCCTTTGCTCTCGCCTCGAATCTGCGCTGCGATGGCAGCCTGGCTCCCTGATCGACGATGGCGTTAAAGAGAGACTCGGCGCGCTCATGGTTGGCCGTTGCGCCGTCTTTCGAACCCACAAACCCCTGCGGACTGAACGCGACTAGAAGTTCGCCATGGAATGGGGTGATTGCGGCGCCTGCGTCGACCTGCTGAGATTCGAAGCTCATAAGATCGCCGAGCAACGGACCCGCGAGCAGTTCGATCATCGTGGAAAGCGCGGAGCCTTTGTAGGAACCGAAAGTCAGCATGGCCCCCTCGAGTGCGCGGCCAGGGTCGTCGGTCGGCATTCCGTCTTGATCGACAGCCCAACCGAACGGGATCTTTTCCTTCTTGCGTTTAGCCAGTTCGATGTCCCCTCGCGCAACCATGCTTGTCGCGAAGTCAAACACGAACGGGAATTTACCTGGCCGAGGCCAGCCAAATGCAAAAGGATTGGTGCCGAGCAGAGGCTTGTTTCCTCCAGCAGGAGCCACATACGAATGGCTGGGTGTCATTGCCATGGCGGCGACACCCAGCTCAGCCAGTTGCTCCACCTCCTGCCAGAGCGCAGAAAAATGGAAGCAGTTGTTAATAGCCAACGCCGCGATGCCAACCTCTTTAGCCTTGCGCACGAGGTGCTCGGCTCCAACGTCAAACGCGACCTGCGAGAAGCCACCGTGAGCATCCACCCGTGTTAGGGCGGCAGACATATCGAAAACTTCGGGGTTCGCATTGCCGTTGATCTTGCCTGTACGCAACCCCTTCACGCAGACGAGTAGACGGTACAAGCCGTGCGAATGACATTCGTCACGCTGCCCAGATACGACGGACCTGGCGACAGCCGCCGCGTGCCGCTCGTCCAATCCATTCCGTAGCAGAGCGCCGAAGGAAAGTTCGTACGCGTCGTCAAGGGACAGCACGACGAACGGAGAAGAGATAGACATTGTGTGCCCTCAATGGTGAAACGAGGTTGGAAACGGCGTCGCGCTCCGGTCGAGAAAGTCGTACCCGGAGTGGATACTTCGATGGGCGCCAGATCCGCCGGGAACTCAAATTATATACAATATCCATATAGATTCAATCTGACAGAATCTTTACAGGACACGCGCGAATCCTGAAAAATGCAGCGTTCTAGCGATAACATCAGGCTATCAGCCTTATATATCGCGCCATCCTGAGTTTCGAACAAGCAAGGATCGACGTCCAGGTGTTATCCATCATGTGGATGGTATTGTATAAAATATTTAGTAGCGATAGTATCCAACCTGTGGCTTCGCGTGGGATACACCTGGCTTCCGGTCAAGGTTCACTCTGACGCCAGCCGAGACGGCTCGTTTGTCTCGCGCCGCAGTTCTTTTGATCACCCAACGAACACTTGAAGGAATCCGCAATGAGCGACAACATCTTCACCGGCACCATCCCTGCCCTTATGACGCCCTGCAAGGCCGACCGCACCCCTGACTACGACGCGCTCGTATCCAAGGGCCGAGAGCTGGTCGAAATCGGAATGAGCGCCGTCGTGTACTGCGGCTCGATGGGTGACTGGCCGCTCCTCACTGAAGCTCAGCGCCAGGAAGGTGTTGCCCGTCTGGTTGCTGCCGGCGTTCCGACCATCGTGGGCACTGGCGCAGTCAACTCGAAAGAAGCCGTTTCACACGCCGCTCACGCTGCCCGCGTAGGCGCTCAAGGCTTGATGGTCATCCCGCGCGTTCTTTCCCGTGGATCGTCGCCCGCTGCGCAGAAAGCACACTTCGCGGCCATCCTTGAAGCTGCGCCCGCACTGCCGGCCGTTATCTACAACAGCCCCTACTACGGATTTGCCACGCGTGCGGACCTGTTCTTTGAACTGCGCCGTCAGTACCCGAACCTGATCGGCTTCAAGGAGTTCGGCGGTGCAGCTGATATGCGCTATGCAGCCGAGCACATCACGTCGCAAGACGAAAGCGTCACGCTGATGGCAGGCGTCGACACCCATGTGTTTCACGGCTTCGTCAATTGCGGCGCCACGGGCGCCATTACCGGCATCGGTAATGCGCTTCCCCGTGAAGTGCTGCACCTGGTCGCGCTGTGCAACAAAGCTCGCAAGGGCGATGTGACCGCGCGCCGTCAAGCGCGGGAACTGGAGGCGGCGCTCGGCGTGCTTTCGTCGTTCGATGAAGGTACCGATCTCGTGCTCTACTACAAGCATCTGATGGTGCTGAACGGCGACAAGGAATACACGCTCCACTTCAACGAGACCGACGCTCTGAGCGATTCCCAACGCCGGTACGCCGAAGAGCAGTACAACATGTTCCGTACGTGGTACGGCAATTGGTCGAAGGAAAATAACGCTTAACGCTCGCGCGGTCTGATTCGAGCTTCACCGACGCGGCCGGCCTCCAGCTGGCCGCGTCGTTCGCGTCATAGGCGCGCCTGCGTTTGCGGGCGCCTGTGTTCGTTTTATCCGCGCTTCATGTCGAGGCGTCACCCGCGCGTTTGCTTCCTGTTTGTCTCCTGCCTGTCTCCTGCCTGTCTCCTGCCTGTCTTCTGTTTGTCTCCTATCAACCGGCCAGGAGCAGCCACGCTCGCAGGGCCTATCGTCCCGCCCGGGAGCTTTCTTCAGGCTCATACGTGACATTGAAGCGTGAAGCGCAAACACGAGCAAGCCCCTCCTCTCCTGTAGAACGTCATTCATCGGCACGCATCCGTGACGTGGCGCTCAGCGTTCGACTCGAACGCTTCAACAACTTATCGCAAGGAACAGTCACCATGCAAATTACTGGCAATCTGCTTATCGGTCAGCAATCTGTGTTCGGATCCAACGGCGAGATCAAGGCTGTCAATGCAGCGACGGGCGCAACCATCGAACCGGTTTTCGGCGGCGCGACGCTCGCCGATCTCGACCGCGCATGCGCACTCGCCTGGACCGCGTTCGACATCTATCGAGAAACCTCGCCGGAAGTGCGCGCGACGTTCCTCGAAACGATCGCGCAGAACATCCTCGATATCGGCGACGACCTGATCGAGCGCTGCATGATCGAAAGCGGCTTGCCGCGCGCGCGCCTGGAAGGCGAGCGCGGCCGCACGGTCGGTCAGTTGCGCATGTTCGCGGACGTCGTGCGCAATGGCGATTTCATCGGTGCGCGCATCGACCCGGCGCAGCCCGAGCGCAAGCCGCTGCCGCGCGTCGATCTGCGTCTGCGTCACATCGGTGTGGGTCCGGTCGCGGTGTTCGGCGCGAGCAACTTCCCGCTGGCGTTCTCGGTCGCGGGCGGCGACACGGCATCGGCGCTGGCCGCCGGCTGCCCGGTGATCGCCAAGGCTCACTCGGCGCATCCGGGCACGGCGGAACTCGTCGGCCGCGCGGTGCAGAAGGCTGTGAAGGATTGCGGCATGCCGGAAGGCACGTTCTCGCTGCTGTTCGACAGCGGCCGCGACGTCGGCCAGGGACTGGTCAAGGACGAGCGCATCAAGGCAGCGGGCTTCACGGGCTCTCGCGGCGGCGGCACGGCGCTGATGAAGCTCGCCGCGGCACGCAAGGAACCGATCCCCGTCTACGCGGAAATGAGCAGCATCAACCCGGTGTTGTTGTTCCCGGCTGCACTGGAGAACCGCGCGGAAGGCATCGCGAAGGCGTTCGTGCAGTCGCTCGTGCTGGGCGCCGGCCAGTTCTGCACCAACCCCGGTCTCGTGCTGGCCGTCAACGGTCCGGATCTCGACAGGTTCATCGAAGCGGCATCCGCAGCGCTCAAGGACACCGCCGCTCAGACCATGCTCACCCCGGGCATCCATAAGGCGTATGAAGGCGCGGTTGAAAGGGCTGCCTCTCATGCGGACGTCACGACCGCCGCGCGCGGCCTCGAGGCGAAGGGCGACAATCAGGGCGAGTCGGCGCTGTTCGTCACCACCGCCGAGGCGTTTCGCGAGAGCCACGATCTGCAGGAGGAAATCTTCGGTGCATCGTCGCTGATCGTGCGCTGCCCGAGCCTCGACGCGATGCTCGAACTCATCGAATCGCTGGAAGGCCAGTTGACCGCGGCGCTGCACATCGACGAAGCGGACTACGCTGACGTCAGGCGGTTTCTCCCCGCACTCGAGCGCCGCACCGGCCGGCTGCTGGTGAACGGCTTCGGCACGGGCGTAGAAGTCGGTCACGCAATGGTTCACGGCGGTCCGTTCCCGTCGACAGCGGATGGACGCTCAACCTCGGTCGGCAGCCTTGCGATCAACCGCTTCCTGCGCCCGGTGAGTTATCAGGATCTGCCCGACGCGCTGTTGCCCGCTGCGCTGCAGATGGAAAATCCGCTGGGTCTCAATCGCCGCATTGACGGCAAACTGGAATGCGTTCGCTGATGCCGTTCCCGGTCGGGCAGTATTGACCATCTTTAGCCGTGACGCCTGCATCCCGCACTTCATCCACCGATGCTCGTGCCACGGCTTTTCTTCCTTTGGCGGAAGCGGTATTAACGTAACTCGCGCAGGGCTTTGTCGTCGGAATGGAAAGCGATGGCGAAATGACTGCCGCCCACCCGGTTTCCGTTAGCGTCGCACTCAGAGAAAAGGCATTCACCCGCCAGCCTCCGTGGCATAATTTATACAATTGTCGGCCTTTCGCCTGAACGAGACACCTTGGAAGTTTTGCCATGATTTCAACCGTTACCAGCTCACGGCTACCCGCCACCACGGTCGCAGAGCAGGCAGCCGACGCTCTGCGTCGCAAGATCATCGCGGGCGAGTTGCCTGAGGGGTATCAGCTCAGGCAGGACGCGCTCGCCGCCGAGTTTGGCGTCAGTCGTATTCCGGTGCGCGAAGCGCTGGTGCAACTGGAGGGGGAAGGTCTCGTGCGTATCGTGCCTCATAAGGGCGCGGTGGTATCCGGGCTTTCGATTCTCGAGATCAACGAGCTTTTCATGCTGCGCGGGTTGCTCGAACCTGTACTTCTGAAGAAATCGGCGCCGAAATTGACTCAAGCCGATTTCGCGGAACTCGACGCGATCCTCGCCGAGTATCACGAAGAGTTGCATGCCCAGAACCCTTCGCGATGGGGTGAATTGAACACGCGCCTGCACGACGTGCTGATGTCCAAGGCAGAACAGCCGCGTACTTCGGCAATCGTCATCGGCCTTTTGCAGCAGACGGACCGCTACACGCGCTTGCAACTGTCACTGAGCGCCGAGAGTTGCCGCCGCGCCGAAGAAGAACACAGTGAGCTAGTCCGGCTTTGCAAAGCCGGAGACTTTCGAGGCGCGGCCTCCCTCCTGAAGCGTCACATCGATCACGCTTGCAGCGAGCTCGAACAATTCATTCTGTCCCGCAGACGCCTCTGACGAGGGCTGCCGTTACTTTCACAAGTAACCTGCGGTGTATCGCTCCGGCACGAACAGGCTTCAGATCTTCTCGAAGGTGATGTCCTGCGCACCTTCCCATAGCACCTTGACGCCTAGCTCGCGAAGCTTTTCCTTGCCCTCGACGATCGTCAGGAAGTGATTGCCCGCGAGTTGCCCCATCTTGCTCGCGAACAGGCACGACCCGTAAGCCATGATAATTTCAGTTTCACTGTAGCCGCCCGGATAGAACAGGATGTCGCCGACCGAAGGATGGCTCGTGTGATTTTCGAAGCCAACCGCGACGCCATCGTTTTCGAGCTTGAATTCACCCAGCGGCACCCAGCAGCCTTCGCCGCTCCAGCGCACGTGAATGATTTTTTGCGTATACGGCAACAGCTTCAGGAATGCCGCGACGGTTTGCGGTGCATCCGGATTCGTTTCGGCAATGAAAGTCAGGCCGCAGGAAGTGATGCGAAGTCGTGTCATTTCGGTGTTCTGTCGATCAAGGGTGACAGGAAGCAGGCCAGCGAAGCCCATGCGTGAACATGGGGTGAGGCATGTTCAACGCTGGTCGGCCGGCATACGGAACCTGTGGGTTGCGCACATTCTGTCGACGACCACGACGCATCGACAGTGACAATTATTTTGTATTCGATCAGGCCAGTTTCAGAACCGAATCCAAGCCGAAGCATCCTTATCTGGCGTCCTGGGAGCGTTGGCGAAACGTCGAGGGCGTCGATCCATGCCGTCCTCGAAAGAACCGCGTAAAAGCGCTTTGAGACGAAAAACCCAGTTGTTCGCTAATCTCAGCGAGACTGATGCGAGTCTCGCTGAGCAGCCGGCAAGCTTCCTTGAGCTTGACGCGCGTCTCGAGTTCGGTGAAGTGCAAACCCTCTGACTGCAACTGCCGCCGCAATGTCCACCGTGAAGTACTCAGCCGCTCGCAAATCTGCGCAAGCAGCGACGAAGACGTATGCAGATCGTCGCATGGGCTCGAGATGATTTCACTGATTAAATTTTCAATGCTGTTAGAAAGCCGATGGCCCCGTTTAATGCGCAGTAGTTCCTGTTCAGCCTGTTCGCGCAGAAACGGCGCCAACGCAGCGTTGTACTGGATGAACGGCGCATCCAGCAACGCCGAGGCGAACTGCAGCCTGTTCGCCTCGGCGTTGTAACGCACCCGCTCGCCAAAAAACGCGCTCGGATCTTGTGAATCGGGCAGCGTCGGTCCCATCACGGAGACACGAAACACCGTGCGTCGCGCGACGTCATAAGCCCGGATGAGATTCGCCATCACCTGAAAATTGGCGAGTGCCTGAAAGCCATTGTTCGGCGCGAATTCCGCGATGTATTCGAATTGCGCGAAGTCCGGCGTTTCCTTGAAAAATAGAAAATCGAATTCGCCGATTAGCGGGCGGAACATCTGAAATGACTCTAGCGCCTCACGCAATGTGCGCGCATTGAGGCAAAGGTTACCTAACACGGGGAAATCGGGGAACAACATGTGCGACCCATCCGGCACTGGCCGGCACGTGCCCCCTACATACGCGATTAACTCTACGACGCGCTTATGCCGCTCACCATCGATCCGGCCGTTTTTGTCGGCCAGATCCCGCGCGCTGACGCCCGTACGCGCCGTGAATACTTGCGGCGACAGACCGGCACGCTCGGCGCCTTCCATGGCAAAAAGAGTAACGCGATTCGAAACGGTACGACCATGGCTGGAACAGCGGGCCGGCATCCTGAATGACATGGGCTTGAAGAGAACGATCGTCCCGTGATGATGCGTAGACGCTGTCGCTCACGTCACCAGGACTTACCATGACTTGCTTCATGGTCCGTAGAGCGCGGCAACGCGTGGTTCATCTTCCGCAAAGGTACGCCGCATAAGCGCGCTACTGTCTTCGATCCGCAGCCTTGCATCGTCTTACACGCCGCGCTCCATTGGGATCAAAACTGCACCCAGCGGTAAAACGTCGTTTGAAATGAGTCGGTAAAGTGGCGCACGGCTATTTGTAATATTTTCCGGCCGCCCTTAAAGAATCCCCGATCTCAGGAGACATGGATGCAAATCTTCACAAGGTCAGCTATTCGCAGATCGGCATTGACGGCATCGGGCACCGCACTCGCGCTAGGCTTGTCCGCCTGCGGCAACAGCGAACCGCCTGCCACGCCTGTCGCGCAAATGGACTTCGGCCATACGACGTTGAACCAGATTACTAAAGACGGCCTGAAGTTCAAGGATATGGACAAGAACGGTCAACTCGATCCGTACGAAGACTGGCGATTGAGTGCCGATGTCCGCGCGCGAGATCTGGTCAATCGCCTTACGCTGGCTGAAAAAGCAGGCCTGATGATGCACGGCACCGCGCCGGTATTGAACGACACGACAGGTTCAGGCACGGGCTCCTCATACGATCTGGCTACGCTTCAGACGCAAATCAATCAGCAGAATATCAGTACCTATATCACTCGCATGAGTGCCGATGCGAACACCATGGCCGCCCAGTACAACCAGATTCAGGCGCTGGCGGAGCAATCCCGGCTTGGCATCCCGGTATCGATCAGCTCGGACCCGCGCAATCATTTCCAGTACGTGCTGGGTGCAAGCGCGGGTGGCAGTGGTTTCTCCCAGTGGCCTGAAACGCTCGGCTTTGCCGCCATCGGCGACGCAACGCTAACGCGAAAATTCGGAGATATTGCGCGCCAGGAGTATCGTGCGGTCGGCATTACCGAAGCGCTTTCGCCGCAAGCCGATGTCGCGACCGAGCCGCGCTGGCCCCGCATCAACGGCACCTTCGGCGAAGACGCCGATCTCACCCGTACGCAAGTTCAGGCCTATATCGAAGGCTTTCAGGGCGGCAGCAACGGCATTCAGGCGAATAGCGTCATCGCCGTCGTCAAGCATTGGGCCGGATATGGTGCACAGAAGTCGGGGTTCGACAGCCATAACTACTACGGTCGCTATGCGACCTATCCGGGCAACAACTTTGCCTATCACCTGAAGCCGTTCGAGGGTGCATTTGCAGCCAACGTCGGCTCCGTGATGCCGACTTATTCCGAACCTGACGCAATAGTGACCGTCGACGGCATCACACTGGAGCCCGTCGGCGCGGGGTACGACAAGGCTTTGTTGACCGACCTGCTGCGCGGGAAATATGGCTTCAAGGGTGTGATCGTGTCGGACTGGCTGGTAGCCGATGACTGTGACGCGAATTGCCTGAACGGCGTGTCGTCAGGCTCACCTTCGTTCGTCGGGCTTGGAATGCCGTGGGGAATGGAAGGTGCCACCCGTGTGCAGCGTTTCGTGAGAGCGGTCAATGCCGGCATCGACCAGTTTGGCGGAGACGACGATCCGAGTGACCTCATCGAGGCCGTCAATCAGGGGCAGTTGTCCGAAGCGCGTTTGGCGGATTCGGCCTATCGAGTCCTTCTGCAAAAATTCCAGCAAGGATTATTCGATCATCCCTATGTCGATGCGAGCGCGGCGAGCACGATCGTCGGGAACGCCGACTTCCAGGCTCAGGCGCTCGACGCGCAGCGCCGCTCGATGGTTCTGCTGCAAAACAACGACAAGCTACTGCCGATGACGGCGTCCGGCAAGAAAGTCTGGCTGTACGGCATCGATCCGGCGGTGGCGCAGCAATATGGCTATCAGGTCGTCGATACGCCGCAAGCCGCGGACGTTGCGATTCTGCGCGTGAGCACGCCGTATGAAATACTGCATCCGAACTATATGTTCGGCTCGATGCAGCATGAAGGCAGTCTCGCGTTCGTGGACGGCAGTGCGGACTATGAGGCGATAAAACAGGCCGCGCTCGCACCCAGGTCGATCGTCTCCATTTACATGGATCGGCCCGCGATTTTGACCAACGTTCAGGACAAGGCCACCGCTATCCTCGCTAATTTTGGCGTGACTGATGCGGCTCTGTTCGACGTGCTGACCGGGAAGGGTCAACCGCAAGGGAAGCTGCCATTCGAGTTGCCGTCGTCGATGGCGGAAGTCACCGCGCAGCTGGAAGACGTGCCGCACGACACGGCGCACCCGTTGTATCCCTTCGGATATGGCCTGACGTATTGACGCTCGTCGATTCCGGAAGGCGCCGGAGCGCCGCTTTCACCGCGGCGCTCCGGCTCTTCTCTCATTGCTGGAAATTGCGCGCTCAGAAGAACCCGAGTGCTTCCGCCTGATAGCTGACGAGCAGACACTTCGTCTGCTGATAGTTCGACAGCGCCACCTTGTGCGTCTCGCGGCCGATGCCCGACTGCTTGTAGCCGCCGAACGTCGCGTGCGCCGGATACAGGTGATAGCAGTTGGTCCACACGCGTCCCGCCTCGACCTCGCGGCCCATCCGGTACGCGCGCGTGCCGTTGCGCGTCCACACGCCCGCGCCGAGCCCGTAGAACGTGTCGTTCGCGAGTTCGATCGCGTCCTGCTCGTCCTTGAACGTCATCACCGACGCGACCGGTCCGAAAATCTCCTCCTGGAACACGCGCATCCGGTTGTTGCCGAACAGCATCGTCGGCTTCACGTAGAAGCCCGAGCCGAGCTCCGCGGCCGGCGCGGTACGCTCGCCGCCCGTCAGGCACTGCGCGCCCTCGCCGCGGCCGATGTCGATGTACGACAGAATCTTGTCGAGCTGCTGCTGCGAGGCCTGCGCGCCGATCATCGTCTGCATGTCGAGCGGATGGCCTGCCTTGATGCGCTCGACGCGCGCAATCGCCTTCTCGATGAAGCGCTCGTAGATCGATTCCTGGATCAGCACGCGCGACGGGCACGTGCACACTTCGCCCTGGTTCAGCGCGAACATCGCGAGCCCTTCGAGCGCCTTGTCGAGGAACGCGTCGTCCTGGTCGAGGACGTCGGCGAAGAAGATGTTGGGACTCTTGCCGCCTAGTTCGACCGTCGACGGGATCAGGCTGTCGGCGGCCGCGCGCAGAATGTGCTTGCCGACCGGCGTCGAACCGGTGAACGCGATCTTCGCGATCCGCTTGCTGGTGGCGAGCGCTTCGCCCGCTTCCTTGCCGAAGCCATTCACGATGTTGACCACGCCTGGAGGGAACAGGTCGCCGATCAACTCCATCAGCACGAGCACTGACGCGGGCGTCTGCTCGGCGGGTTTCATCACGACGCAGCAGCCGGCCGCGAGCGCCGGCGCAAGCTTCCATGCGGCCATCAGCAGCGGGAAGTTCCACGGGATGATCTGGCCGACGACGCCGAGCGGTTCGTGAAAATGATACGCAACGGTGTTGTCGTCGATTTCCGAGATCCCGCCTTCCTGCGCGCGGATGCAGCCCGCGAAATAGCGGAAGTGGTCGATCGCGAGCGGCAGGTCGGCGGCCATCGTCTCACGCAGCGGCTTGCCGTTGTCGATCGTCTCGGCAACAGCGAGCTGCTTCAGGTTCTTTTCCATGCGCTCGGCCGCGGCGAGCAGCAGGTTCGAGCGCTCGGTCACGGACGTCTTGCCCCATTTGCGCCGCGCGGCGTGCGCAGCATCGAGTGCCAATTCGACGTCGGCGCCGCTCGAGCGCGGCACGCGGCAAAACGGCTGACCGTTGATCGGCGATACGTTCTCGAAATAGTCGCCGTTGACTGGGGGCACCCATTTGCCCCCGATGTAGTTGTCGTATTGCCGGCGGTACGGGTATTCGATATCGAGGCCGAGTTGCTTCAAATCAAAGAGATTCATTCGATGTCTCCGGTTCGTGATGCTGGCTGGGGATATTTCGCTGCGGGGGTGAAACAGTTGTCATCGACAGGTGGCGGCGTAGCCAGCACGCTCACGCGCAGTGCCGACATGACCGAGTCGATGAGTCCATCGGGCGGCGCCACACCCGTTCGGGAAAGCGCCTGCTGCACGCTGACCACACGCGCGGCGTCGTAGTGCCTTCCGCTCTCGATGGCATCCTCGAAAGCATTGGCGCGCTGGTTGATCTCCTGCGGATCGGCACTGACCAGCAATACCGCGTGAGCCAACACGGCATGCAGTGGTGCCTGCGGCCCATGCGCGGCCGACCGGACGCTACGCCAGTATTGCGCGGTGCCGGCGATCTTGCGGGCGTCGTCCGGCGGCCCCCACGCGAGGTTGAAACGCCCGTCGCAAAACGAGCCGTCTACCGCCTGCCAATGCGTCTGAAGCCCCAACGTGCTCAGCGCGTCACGCAGGATGTCGCACAGATGCCGATAGATCGACTCCGACAGCGCGCCCATGGTGCCCCGCACCGGATAGGCGAGGCTCAGGTTGAGAATGCCCGGTCCCTGCGGCACGAGCCCGCCGCCGGACATGCGCAGAAAAACCGGGCAGCCGTGCCGCGCGAACTCGGCGCGAGCAGGTTCGAAGCCAGCGAAGCGCCGGTAACTGCGCGGCACCACGAGCGACAGCGGACCCTCCCACAGATGCGCGACGCACCGGCCCGTCTCGGCGAGCGACAGCAGCGCCGTCTCCGCCGCGAGGGGATCGGCGGCACCGGCTTCGAAGTCGACGATGTCGAATGGCATAGGCACGTGAATGGGCTGAAAGCGAGGACCGGAGCGATGCTTCGCAGCCTAGTGGAAGGTAAAGCCGCCGTCCACGTTGACCGACTGGCCGGTAACGTTGTCCATCGTCGCGAAGAACAATGCCATTCGCCCCATATCCTGCGGCGTCTGCGCGCGCCCCTGCGGAATCAGCGTGAGCTGGTGGCGAGCCCACGAATCCTCCACCGATTCGCCGTCGTTCTTCCATTCGTCGGCCAGCCTGTCCCACATGTAGGTGCGCACGATGCCGGGGCAGATCGCGTTGACGGTGATGCCCTCCTGCGCCACCTCCTTGGCCAGTGCGTTGGTGAATCCCACCACCGCGAACTTGGAAGCGCTGTAGTGCGCGAGGTTGGGAAAGCCTTCCTTGCCCGCGATGGATGCCACGTTGATGATGCGCCCCGACTGCCGTGCGCGCATCGGCCCCAGCGCTGCCTTGCAGCCGAGGAAGGTGCCTTTGGCGTTGACGCCCATCACGAAGTCCCAGTCTTTCTCGGTGAGATTCGCGACCGGGTGGATGCTGATCACGCCCGCGCAGTTGACCAGAATGTCGAGCCCGCCCAGCTCGGCCACGGCCTGGTCGACCATCGCCTGCACCTGCGCGGCGTCGGTCACGTCCACGCGGCGCACCAGCGCTTTGCGGCCCAGACCTCGTACGGCCTCCTGCGTGGCGCGCATGTCGTCCTCCAGCAGGTCGGCGATGAGGATGTCGGCGCCGGCCTCGGCCAGCGCCATGACGATGCCGCGGCCGATGCCGCGCGCGCCACCGGTCACGACGGCCGATTTGCCAGCCAGAGGAAGAGAAGCCTGCTGCATGAGAGTCTCCTTGGTGTTGGTGTCCTAGCTTCGCCTCATCCGGCTACGGCCCAACGGCCGCAGACCCGGACAGGCAGATAGGCTCCTCCTGCAGAGGAGCCCATGCTCACTTCATTCTGGGCTGAACGATGATTTTCACGGCTGATTCATTGTTGTGGATCAAGGTGTCGAATCCTTGCGAAATCAGGTCATCCAATTGAATGCGCTGGGTGATGAACGGCTCCAGATTGATCTTGCCGTCCTCTACCAGCTTGATGGTTTCCTGATGGTCGTTGCAATACGCGATCGTCCCGCGCACGTCCAGCTCCTTCATGACCACGCTGTGTATGTTGATGGTCGCCGGATGACTCCAGATGGACACGATCACCACCACGCCGCTTGATGTGGTCGCGGCCACCAAAGTGTCCAGGACCTTGTTCACGCTGGAGCATTCGAACGCCACGTCCACACCCTTACCGCCGGTGATCTTCAGCACTTGCGCGACCACATCCACTTCGGTCGGATCCAGGATGTAATCGGCGACGCCGGATTCGCGGGCTTTTTCCTTGCGCGCGGCGCTCAGCTCCGTGACGATAACGCTCAGGCCCTTGGCTTTCAGAATCGCTGACAGCAACAGGCCAATAGGGCCCGCTCCACCGACCAAGGCCACATCGCCAGCCTTGGCGCCGCTGCGGGTGAAGGCATGGTGGCCCACCGACAGGGGCTCGATCAGGGCAGCCTGATCGAGCGGAATGGCTTTGGAGATCGGATGCACCCAACGGCGTTTGACGGCGATCTTTTCGGACAAGCCGCCGCCACGGCCACCCAGGCCGATGAAATTCATGTTCGTGGACAAGTGATACTTATCGCCCGGCCCCGTGGGCACGTCGTCGGCCACGATGTAGGGCTCCACCACCACATGCTGGCCGACTTCGATATCGTTCACGCCTTCACCCACCGCATACACCACGCCGGAAAATTCATGGCCCATGGTGACGGGAGCAGACTCCTTCGAGATCGGATGCGGATGGCCACAAGGCGGGATGAAAATCGGCCCCTCCATGAATTCATGCAAATCCGTGCCGCAGATACCGCACCAGGCCACGTCAATGCCGACGGTGCCCGGCTCCACGACAGGCTCGGGTATGTCTTCGATGCGGATATCTCCGCGATCATAAAAACGTGCTGCTTTCACGATTCAAATCCCTTAATTGGTTTATTTCGAATGAGGTAATCCAGGCCACTCGCCGCTTGCTGCGCCATGGCGTCGAAGCGTCCTGGAGATCGGCAGACTTACCTTGAGATGTGGCGCTCAGCACAGTATTCAGAACGTCATCGCCAACGCAGACCCGCTTGCTTCACGGGTTCAGATGCCGGCGCAGCAGTGCATTCACCTCGTTGGCCTTTTCCATCTGCGGCATGTGGCCCGCGCCGTCGAGCACTTCCACCTTCGCACCGGCGGGCGCGGCCTCGGCATGGCTGCTCGGAATGACCCGATCCTGGCTGCCCCAGATCACCAGCACCGGCTTGCCGAAGCTGCCCAGCGCCTTGCCGGGCTGTTCGCTCTGCTTGCCGCCGCCGAACAGTTGGGTGCCTAGCGCGCCGAGCGCTTCGCTCACGCCGTCCAGGCGCTTGTACTTGAGCAGATCGTCCAGCAGTTGGCGGCTCACCAGCGAGGTGTCGGCGAACAGCAGCTCAGCCACGGGTTTGAGTTCCCGGCGCGAATCGGTACGCACGAAACCGTCGGTATAGTCGGCGTTGACCTCATCGCCGAAGCCGGCGCTGTCGATCAGCGCCAGCGAGGCCACCTTCTGTGGCGCGTCCACTGCGAGCTGCGCGGCTACGCCGCCGCCCATCGAGTGGCCGACCAGGTGCGCCGACGCCACGCCAATGACATCCATGAACTTGCCGACGAAAGCCGCCTGCTCCTTGAGCGTGGTGCCAGCCAGCTTGATCGCGGACTGCCCGTGCGCCGGCAGGTCGAGCGCGATCACCGGATGTTTCTCGGCCACCGCGTCGAGATTGAACAGCCAGTTGTTCAGGTCGCCGCCGAAGCCGTGAATGAACAGCACGGGCACGCCCTGCTCCGGTCCACGCCGCGCGTAACGCACGCGGATGCCGTCGACCTCGGCGTAGTCGAACGCGGGGCCTGCGTCCTCGTCCTCGTCGGTGACGGCCGGCACTTCGAACGCGGCGATGTACGCATCGACCTCGGCATCGCTCACGTCCGTCTCCGCCAGCACGCCGAGCAGCGCCTTGACGGGCAGCGTCTCGCCGCTCTGCGCGACGATGCGGCGCAGCAGTCCGGCATCCGGGGCTTCCACCGCGTTGGAGATCTTGTCCGTATCCACGTCGAGCAGCGACTGCCCGACTTCGATGCGTTCGCCCTCCTTCACCAGCCAGTCCTGCACGGTGCCTTCGCGCATCTCCAGCCCCCACTTGGGCATCACGATCGAGATGATGTTAGCCATCAGTGTTTCCCTCCTGCCATCGTGCGGCGTGCCGCGTCCGCGATCTGCGCGGCGCTCGGGATGTAGAGATCTTCGAGCGTCGGCGAGAACGGCACCGGCGTATGCGGCGGGCAGACCATCTCGATGCCGGCCTTGAGCGCGCCGAACGCGTGCTGCGCGACCTGAGCCGAGATGTCGGTGGCGATATTGCAGCGCGGGCTGGCCTCGTCCACCACGACCAGGCGGCCGGTGTTCTCGACCGTTTCGAGCACGGTGTCGATATCGAGCGGCGACAGCGTGCGCAGATCGACGACCTCGGCCTCGATGCCCTCCTTGGCGAGCGTCGCGGCGGCATCCAGTGCCCGATGAACCATCAGGCCGTAAGTGACGATCGATACGTGTTTGCCATCGCGCACGATGTTGGCCTCGCCGAACGGGATCGTGTACGAGTTCTCCGGCACCTCGCCTTCGAGGCCGTACAGGTTCTTGTGCTCGCAGAAGATCACCGGATCGTTGTCGCGGATCGCCTGGATCAGCAGCCCCTTGGTGTCATAAGGCGTGGACGGGCACACCACCTTGAGGCCGGGAATGTGGGTGAACAACGGCGTCAGCATCTGGCTGTGCTGGGCGGCGGCCCGGAAGCCGGCGCCGACCATCGCGCGAATCACCACCGGCGTTTCGGCCTTGCCGCCGAACATGTAGCGGAACTTCGCGGCCTGGTTGTAGATCTGGTCGAAGCACACCCCCATGAAGTCGATGAACATCAGCTCGGCGATCGGCCGCATGCCGCACGCGGCTGCACCGATTGCCGCGCCCACGTAAGCGGACTCGGACAGCGGCGTGTCGAGCAGGCGGTCGCCGTGCTTGGCGTACAAACCCTTCGTCACGCCGAGCACGCCGCCCCACGCGTCTTTCTCGCCATCCGCTCCGGCGCCGCCGACGATGTCCTCGCCCAACATGATGACGCTCGGGTCGCGACTCATTTCCTGGTCGATCGCTTCATTGATCGCCAGCTTCATGCTCAATTTACGGGCCATGGTCAAGTCTCCTGATTCGATGATTGGATCGGTCGTCTCACGCTGTTTTCAATAGCTGACGTAGACGTCCGTGAGCAGGTCTTCGGGTCCCGGCAGCGGGGCCGCTTTGGCTTCCACGACCGCGCGCTCGATCAGCGCCGCGACCTCGCGATCGATCGCATCGAGCTCGTCGCGCGAAAGCACGTCGGCTTGCGTCACCACCTGCGCGAATTTCCTGAGGCAGTCCTTATTGTTGCGAATGTCGTCGAGCTCGCCGGGCGCGCGGTAAGTCTGCGCATCGCCTTCGAAATGGCCGTAGAAGCGCACCATCTTGCATTCGAGCAACGACGGGCCGCCGCCCTCGCGCGCGCGCCGGATGACCTCGCCCGCAGCTTCGTGCACGGCGAAGAAATCGGTGCCGTCCACCGTCACGCCGGGGATGCCGAAGCCGGCTGCGCGGTCGACGTAGCTATCCACGGCGGTGCCGTATTCACGCGCGGTCGATTCGGCATAGCCGTTGTTCTCGATCACGAAGATCACCGGCAGATTCCAGACCGCCGCGAGATTCAGGCTTTCGAGAAAGGTGCCCTGGTTCGACGCGCCGTCGCCGCTGAACGTGATGCCGATCTCGCCCTTGCCGCGAAATTTAGCCGCCAGCGCCGCGCCGCAGATCAGCGGTGCACCCGCGCCGAGAATGCCGTTCGCGCCCATCATCCCCTTGGAGAGATCCGCGATATGCATCGAGCCGCCCTTGCCGTTGCACGAACCGCCCTTGCGGCCGTAGATCTCCTTCATCATCGCGACCGGATCCACGCCCTTGGCAATGCAATGGCCGTGTCCACGGTGCGTGCTCGCAATGCGGTCGCCGTCGCCGAGGTGATGCAGGATGCCGACCCCGGCCGCTTCCTCGCCGGCATAAAGGTGGACGAAGCCGGGAATGTCGCCGCGGCCGAAGTCGACGTGCAGCCGCTCTTCGAAATCGCGAATCGTGCGCATCTTGCGATAGACCGAGAGCAGCGTCTCCTTGTCGAGCGGCAGCCGACCCTGCCCTGCTGCGGTGTCTCTTTCCATGTCAGTCTCCTATTTCAGGTTTGGGTGGTGGTAGAGGTGCAAAACCCGGGAACGGGCAGGCGCGTGCCTGCGCCGCTGCGCATCAGTTGCGCGTCTGCCGCATAGCGCATGCAGGCGGCGACGTCGATGCTGAGAAAAGCGTTCTCGTACAAGGTGACGAATACTTCGTCGTGCTGACCAAAGGCCAGCTCGCGCTCGCCGTCGAGCGCGACGATGCCGGTGTGCTGTTGCACGCGCCGCGGCACGGCATGTTCGAGGCGCTGCCAGCAGGCGATCGGCACCGGACGCATCAGTCCGGGCGCGATCGGCGCTGTCAACTCGAACGCACAATGGCCAGGGCTGCCCAGTTCGATGGCAAGGCCGCCGGGCTCGAACCGGTCGACCGGTTCGAGCAGGCCGGCAATCGCGGACAGGCCGATCGCCTGCGGGCTCGCGTACGACACGTAGACCGCCGCCAGCGTGTCGGTCTTCCAGACGGCGCGCGCGCCGATGTATTGCTCGCGGGAGATCACGGCGTCGACCAGCGCGATGTCGCGCCGCACCGCGCCGTTCGGCTCGCGGATCGTCACGTCGAGGCGCTTGTTGCTCGCGAGCGCGTGCGACGCCGGGATGCGTCCGCTAGCGAACAGGCCGGTCGCGAGTCCGGTGATGGTGGGCTCGCGCATTTCGGGAAAGGCGTTGTTGGTGCCGGTGGAGATCCCAACGATCGGCACCTCGCCGCACTCGCGGACCACCGCGCGATGCGTCCCGTCGCCGCCGAGCACGACGATCGCGGCCACACCGGCCTCGCGCATCATATGGGCGGCGCGCAGCGTGTCGTCCACGCTGCCAGTGACCGGCATGTCCAGGTAATCGACCGCCGCGAGCGCGGCGTCGGGCCCCTGGGCGCGCGACAGATGCCGGTGCAGCATGACCCGCAGTCCTTCCCGGTCCGGCATCATCAGCACGCGGTCCACGCCGCCGGCGGTCAGCGCGGCCAGCAGCCGCAGGACGATGTTCACGCGATCCGCCAGTTGCAGGCTGTTCGCGTTGGCGATCACCCGGCGGATATCGCGTGCCGAAATGGGGTTGGCGATGATGCCGACCAACGGCGGACGAACCGGGAAAGGTTCGCGCATGCCTGTCTCCTATGTATTCGTTCTGACAGGCGAAGCTATTGCAACGGCTATGCCAGTGCCGTATCGCACGAAACCGGCGCAAAACTTAGGGGATTACCCGCGCAATACGGGCATGAAAAGCAGATCGGGGACGTGTCACTGTGACAGATGTCACAGCGGCAGTTGCATCAGGGTGGACACGCGTATCGCACCGGACGCGACGGCTGCACGTTCAGTCGAACATTCGGCCGCACATTCGGTCGCGCATTCAGCGCCGGATGTCGTCCGCACCCGTGTCGCAGCGGTTGGGCGACTGAATGCCATAGCGCGCCATGCGGCGGTACAGCGTCATGCGGCTGATGCCGATCTGGCGCGCGACGGCGCTCAGGTTCCAGCCCGAGGCGCGCAGGTACTGCATGAGCAGCATGCCCTCGGGCGGCAGCGCGTGCCGGTCCATTGCATCGGTCGAATGCACTTCGGACGCCACGCGCTCTGTTACAACCGCCACGGCTGCCTCGCCGATGCCTTCCGGCAGGTCGTCCGCTTCGATGCGGCCATGGCTGCAAACCGCGCGCGCATATTCGAGTGCATTGCGCAGTTCGCGCAGATTGCCCGGCCAGCGATGGTGATGCAGCCGCTCACGTGCCGCCTCCGAGATCGTGAAGCCGGGCGCGCCCTCCGGCACGGCGAGTAGCTTCTGCACCAGCCAGTCCAGATCGCTGCGCTCGCGCAGCGGCGGCAGCACGAAGCGCGCGCCGTTGAGACGGTAATACAGGTCCTCGCGAAACCGCCCGCTGCTGATCAACTGATCGAGCCGCTGGTGGGTGGCCGAAATCACCCGCACATCGACGGGCACCGGACGCGAAGCGCCGATTGCCTGCACCTCGCCCTCGGCCAGCACCCGCAGCAAACGCGACTGCAACTCGCGCGGCATGTCGCCGATCTCGTCGAGGAACAGCGTGCCGCCGTTGGCCTCCTGAATCAGGCCGCGCTTGGGCCTGGACCCGGCACCCGAAAAGCTGTTGGGCAGATGCCCGAACAACTCGCTTTCGATCAGCGTTTCGGGAATCGCCGCGCAATTGACCGCGATGAACGGACCGTGGCGGCGCGAGCTGGCTTGATGCAGCGCCTTGGCGAAGAATTCCTTGCCACTTCCGGTCTCGCCGTTGATGAGCAGATTGATTGGCGAATCGATCAGCTTGGCGGCGCGCTGCAATTGCTGCTGCAATGCCGCATCTCCACCACATAGCGCCGCCAGCTCGGTCGGCAGAGCAGGCGGCGCGCTGTCCGGCATCCCATGCTGCAAACGCAGCACCGGCGGCATGACGCTCAGGTAGAGCCGCTTTCCGCTGTGGCTCAGCCGCACGACGCGCTGCTCGCTGGGTCGCGAATAGACGAAGTGGCCCAGATCTTCCGGGCGTGCATCGAACAACGCGTCGAACCGCATGCCGAGCAACGACAGCCCCGTCGCATCGACACCCGGCTCGGCTATCAGCATTTGCTGGGCGCGGTGGTTATGGCCGGAGATTCGGCCATCGGCGTCGAGCGCGATCAGGTACTCCGGATTGACGTCGAGGAACTCGGGCGCCGGGCTGAGCTTGAGCATCCAGTCCTGCCTGTGCTGGCGCAGAAAATAAGCGTCCTCGATCTGATGGGCGTACATGCGCACCAGTTGCAGCGCAAGCATCTGACTGTACTTGGCCTGCGGTGAACTCAGCGCGGAGATATCGAGAATCGCGTTGAGCTGGCCATACGAATCGAACAGCGGCGCCGCGGTGCAGGTCAGCGGAATATGTGTCGCATCGAAATGATCGGCCTGATGCACGGTCAAGGCCTGGCCGGTCGCCAGCGCGGTACCGACAGCGCAAGTTCCGGCGCCGTTCTCGCTCCATTCGGCGCCCGGATAGAGGCCCGCGCGGCGCAGAGCGGCATCCGCACTGGTATTGCCCAGGTAGTCGACCGTGACGCCGTCGGCATCCGTCAACAGCACCACGTAGCCCATCCCCGCCACCTGGCCGTACAGGGTTTCGAGGCCGTGGCGGGCAATCCGCGTGAAATCGTCGATGCGTTGCTGGTGTTCGCGCAAGCGCATCTGCGGCAGGATGCGCGCTTCCTGCATGCGGGACGGATCGAGACCGTACTGGTGCACGCAACGCCGCCACGAGCTCTGGATGATCGCATCGTGCGCGTGTGCGACTGCCGACGACTCGCCGGTGGTCGTCAGGACTACTGTCTCGATGTGCTCGCGTTGCCGCTGGTCCATCGCTGTCTCCTGTGTACTAAGCGCCTCATGCCAAGTGCGACGGTACTGACCGGCATGCAACTTCGGCTCAGCTGTCAGGCGGTGCCTTTGGGAACGTCTTCCAGCACAACACTATTGTGGGCTGTCAGGGAGTCGGCATCATCGTTTTTGAAAATGCTGTACCGGGCGCGGACTTAATAATGTATCTGACGGCCACCGGATTGTACAAACCTGGCTCGCAAGACCTTGCGCTTTCTTTGCAGTTCCTTTGCGGTTCCTTTGGGTTTCGGAAGCTGCGGGTGGCGTACACGTGTACACGTAGCATCCGGTGTTGATGCGACTGTTGCGCTGCCTGATCTTTTGCAGCGCAACATCCGCGTGCGGCGCGGCTGGAGCGGGAGAAGTTCTGGAGAGAGGCTGACGCGACCGATCAGAAGATCAGGCGAGTCTCACCGGGGTTTCCGCCAGGGTTTCCGCCTGTCTTGCCGATCGCAAAGGCAGCGATTCGACGCTGACCGGCGTCAAGCCTTCGATATTCCGGCAGCCCATCAGACGCATCGTGGTACTCATTTCTGCTTTCAGGATGCGAAGGACGTCGTCCACACCGGACTTTCCGCATGCCGCGACGCCGTACAGCGGCGCCCGGCCAAGCAGCGTCGCCGATGCGCCCAGCGCGATCGCCTTTACGACGTCCGCTCCCCGCCGTATGCCGCCATCCACGAAAATCCGCAGATCGCCGCCGACAGCCTTCGCTACCCCCGGCAGTACGTCCATCGATGTCGGCGCGCTTTCCAGCTGCCGCCCGCCGTGATTCGACAACACGATGCCGTCCGCCCCCGCATCGCGCGCAAGCAGCGCATCTTCCACGGTCAGAATGCCTTTCACGAGCACCTTGCCCCGCCAATGGCGACGTATCCAGCCGATATCGGACCAGCCGAGCGTCAGATCCATCTGCCGGCTCAGTATCGCCGCGTGGCGCATCAGGTTCGCGGCCTCCCCGACGCTCCTCGCGATATTCACCAGCTGCGGGGATCCATGCGCGAGCATCTGCCACGACCAGCGTGGGTGGGCAATGCAATCCGCGATCAGGCGCGCGGATGGACGCAGCGGCAACTGGAATCCGTTGCGTACGTCGTGATCGCGGATGCCGTGCACGGGCGTATCGACGGTCAGCACGAGCGTCGAGAAACCCGCGGCACCTGCGCGCCGCATCATGTCTTCCGCGATGCGCCTGTCCTGTTGCACGTATAGCTGCAGCCATAGCTCGCCGTCCGGCACGGCGGCGCGAACGGACTCCAGCAACGACGTGGATGCGGTGGACAACACGAATGGCAATCCGGCATCCGCAGCCGCGCGCGCGAGCATCTCGTCGGCTTTCGGCCAGAACAGGCCATTGAGCCCGGTCGGACCAACCACCATCGGCGCTGCAATTTCCCTGTCCCACAGCGACGTCGACGTCGAGCAGTACGAAACATCCGTCAATACCCGTGGGCGAAGCAGCCATTGCGCGTAGGCGTCGCAATTGCGCCGCAGCGCCCCGCCGCCCTCACTGCCGCCTTCCAGGTAGTCGAACGCAAGACGCGATAGCCGCCGCTTTGCGGCCGCCCGATAGTCATCGACACAAGCCAACTTCCGATTCGCCAAATGGCCCCCCAATCATGACGATTGCAATACAATTACATCGATCGAAAAACGATATCCCCGCTCAGACTCCATGCGAAAATCCGACTCCAAAGCAGACGACAAAGCGGTTGCACGTTCGTCGCTCTTCATCGGTTCGACCGAAAAAACCTTTCGCGTGCTGCATGCGTTCGACGGCCCCAACCGGCACATGACGCTCGTCGACATCGCGCGAGCAGCGGCGCTCGATCGCAGTGCGACACAGCGCGTCGTTCACACGCTCGAAGCACTCGGCTATCTGTCTCGCGTGCCGGATACGCGCAGCTACGGCCTCACGTCGAAAATGCTCCAGTTTTCGTACAACTACATCCGGGCGAACGAACTGATCGATAAGGCGTCCCCCTACCTGCTCGAGATCAGCCGCCATCTTGGCGAAACCACCAACCTGCTCGAGCTCGACGGGCACGAGATCGTGTTCGTCGCCCGCTTTCCGGGCCGTCACCTCGTCAATGTCGACATCGTGGTCGGCGCACGCCTGCCGGCCATGTTCACGGCATCGGGCATTGCGATCCTCTCGCGGCTGCCCGAACAGCAAGTCAAGCAGATCCTCGCGCAGACCCGGCTCGAACCCATGACCCACTACACCGAAATCAAGCCGGAAAAGCTGCTCGAACGTATCCGCCTCGCGGCTCGCCGCGGCTACGCCGTGATCGAAAACGAAACCGTGCTCGGCGACATTTCCGTCGCGGCGCCCATCACCGACCACGGCGGAACCGCCGTCGCGGCGATCAACATCGCCGTTCCCACGACGCGCTGGTCGGTCGAGAGCGCCGAAGGCGAACTGGCCAAGCATGTCCAGGTTGCCGCAACCTCGATTTCGAAAGCGCGGCTCCCCATGTACCGGCGCTGACTCTCTGGCGTTGCCTCAGGCGTTGCGCTCGAATACGGCGAGCTGCTTCTCCAGCTCGCCGCGCAAGCGCCGCGCGAGCGCGGGATCGGGCTTGACGAGCGGCGCCAGCATGTCCGGCGCATCAACGCCGATCAGATCCATCACCGATTTCATCGGACCGGGGTTGGTCTCCGCGAATGCGAGATTCATGAGCGGAATCAGCGTCCGATGCAGCGCGAGCGCCTCCTGCGTGCGGCCTTCCGACGCAAGCTGATGAATCCTGCGCCACGCGCTCGGCAGAAGCGTTGCCGTGACGACGATACCGCCCTTGGCGCCCGATGCCACATGAAGCGGGAACAGCGTATCCTCTCCGCTCAGCACTGCGAACGAATCGTCCACACCGGCGACGGTGCGCAGAAAATGCCACATATCCGTATTGCAAGCCTTCATGCCGATGATGCGCTCGTGACGCGACAGCTCGTGCAGGACTTCGGGGGCAATCGAGATCCGGGTCCGGTAAGGAATCTCGTAGATCAGGATCGGCAGCGGCGATTCGTCCGCGTAGCGCAGGTAATAGTCGCGAATTCCCTGCTGCGTCGGATTCGTGTAATACGGCGTGAGAACGAGAAGACCATCGGCGCCGGCCGCCGCGAAGTCGCGGCCGGCCTGCATCGCATCGTGGTATCCCGGGTCCAGCACACCCGCGATCACGGGAATATCGCCGTCCGCTTCCCGCACCGTGATCTCGGCCATGCGGACACGCTCCGCTCGTGACAGCGCGCCGTATTCGCCCGTGCCGCCAAGCGGCACCACGCCGTCGATGCCCTGCTTCAGCAGATACCGAAGCAGGTTGCGGGCCGCATCGGCATTGATCGTGTCGTCGGGATTCACGGGCGTGGGAATGGCGGGCAGGATGCCGCGCAAATGTTGCGAAGTAATCATGCGGGATTTCTCAGGTCAATCGGTTCAGGAGGCGAGGCTGCGCCGACGCAGACGGTCGGCGACAGCGATCAGGATGGAAACGAATACGAAGAGGCAGGTCGACACCGACGCGATCACCGGCGAGATCTGCATCGTCACTTCGTCCCAGAACTGCTTCGGGAGCGTCGTGCTGAGCCCGCCGGACGTGAACAGCGCAATCGTCAGTTCGTCGAACGATGTCGCGAACGCGAACAGGAACGACGACATCAGTCCGGCGCCGAGAATCGGGAACGTCACCCGGCGCAGCGTCGTGAACGGCCTCGCCCCCATGCTCTGGGCTGCGAGATCGAGGCGAACGTCGTAATTGCGCAGCACGGCCATCATCGTAATCACGACATACGGGACAGCCACCACCGTATGGGCGATCACGAGGCCGATGGACGAACCGACAAGGCCGATCTTCGCGAAGAAATAAAACACGCCAACGGCGAGAATCATGCGCGGCACGACGATAGGCGCGAGCACGAAAGCGAGGAAGGCCGCATTCCATTTGAGTCCGCCGCGCACGAGCAGGAAGGCCGCCGGCGTGCCGATTGCCATCGACAGCACACCCGTGCCGATCCCGACCCCGAACGAGCGCACGATCGCCTGCATCCAGAGCGGCGAATCCGCTACCTGCTGATACCACTGCAGCGAAAAGCCATGCGGCGGCCACGCGAGCCCCGACGTCGAATCGAACGACAGCGGAATCATCAGAAACGCGGGCGCACTCAGGAACAGCAACATGAGCCACACGACAGCGCGCAGCGTGCGCGGACTGCCGCCCGTCTTGCGGCGGATCTTCGGCAGCAGCCGCAGCACCCCGTCGGTCGCCTGACCCAGAGCGGAGAGCACGATGTCGCCCAGCTTGCGGCTCCAGCCGCGGCCGGATCGCGACGAGCCCGCGGGCGCGCTGCCGCCCGCCATCGTCGACAGTCCGACCATGCGGTCATAGACGACGAACACGGCCAGCACGACGACCAGCAGCAGCACCGAGATCGCACCGGCGAAGCCCCAATTGAGCGCCTGCATGACCTGGTCGATGATGAGCTGCGTAATCATCGTCTCGCGCCGGCCGCCGAGCAGCGTTGGCGTGATGAAGAAGCCGATCGCGGTGACGAACACCATCAGCCCGGCGGATGCGACGCCCGGCAGCGACAATGGGAAATAGATCTTCCAGAACACCGTGCCGGGCCGCGCGCCGAGTGTGGAAGCGGCGGTCGGCAGGCGGCGGTCGATGTTTTCCATCACGGAGAGCATCGTGAGGATCGCGAGCGGCATGAGCGCGTGAACCATGCCGACGATCACGGCGGGCAGGTTGTAGAGCAGACTCAGCGGGGAATCGATGATGCCGAGATGCGTCAACGCCCAGTTGATTACACCGTTGCGGCCAAGCAGCACGACCCATGCGAAGGTGCGCACGAGAAAGCTCGTCCAGAACGACAGCAGCACCCAGTACAGGACTTTGGCCTTGCGATCGCGCGTGAGCGTCGAGATGAACAAGGCCACGGGATAAGCGCTCAGTACCGAAAAGAAGGTGGTCAGAAGCGATATCTTCAGGGTGACCCACAGCACGTCCAGGTAGACCGACGAGGCGAAGAGCCGCCGGTATTCGGCCAGCGTGAAGCCGTCTTTGCCATGAATGCTCAGCAGGAGCAACTGGCCGACCGGATAGATCAGGAATACGGCGAACAGGACCACGATCGGCGCAACCATTGCGGCGATCGTCCATGCGCGGCGATTGTGGCGGCGGCCACTCGCCGGCACGCGTTGCGGGCCTGGCGCGGCCAGTACGGACTCGTTCATCGCTTACCCCGCAATCGCCACCGCGTCCGCCGCCGACCAGCGCAGCCGCAATGTCTGGCCGATCTCGTAACGCTCGCCGAGACGGTTCGTTGGAAAGGCAGCGACGAATTCCTCCACGCCCTGTGCCTGCGACTGCAGATACAGCTTCGTCATGCCGCCGGTGACCATGATGTCGGTCAGCTTCGCGCGCATCGTCTCTCCGCTATCCGGCATGTCGTGGCCGTCGGGCTCGACGCGCACGTTTTGCGGACGAATCATCACCTTGACGTGAGCGCCCGGCCGCACGTCCATGTCATAGGCCATCGCATGGCCGCGATCCGCGCCGCCGACGCCCACGCGCACCTGCTCGCCATCGCGATGCGTCACGGTCGCGTCGAGCAGGTTCGATTCGCCGAGGAAATCCGCGACGAACACGTTGACCGGCCGGAAGTACAGATCGGCCGGCGTGCCGAGCTGCGTGATCGAACCGGCGTTCATCAGGCAGATGCGATCGGACATCGTCATCGCTTCTTCCTGATCGTGCGTCACGTAGATGATCGTCGTGCCGAGATCGCGGTGAATACGCTTGATCTCGAGCTGCATGTGATCGCGCAGCTTCTTGTCGAGCGCGCCGAGCGGTTCGTCCATGAGAATGATCGACGGGCGATAGACCATGCAGCGCGCGAGCGCGACACGCTGCTGCTGACCGCCCGACAACTCGCGCGGGTAGCGCCCCGCGAGGTGCGGCAGATGCACCATCTCCAGCGCGTCGGCAACCTTCCTGCGCGCCGTCGCTGCATCGACCTTGCGCATTTGCAGCGGAAAGGCGACGTTCTCCGCGACCGTCATGTGCGGAAACAGCGCGTAGTTCTGAAACACCATCCCGATGTCGCGCTCGTACGGCGCGCCCCAGGTCACGTCGGTCCCGTTGATGCGGATCGTCCCGCCGTCCGGTTGCGCCAGCCCGGCGATCAGGCTGAGCAGCGTGGTTTTACCTGATCCGCTCGGGCCGAGCAGCGTGAGGAATTCTCCCTGCGCGACTTCGAGGTTCGTCGGGGCGAGCGCAACGAAATCGCCGTAGCGCTTGCAAAGCCCTTCGACATGCAGATTACTGGCTGACATTGATATCACGTCCTTGAAAATCGATGACCAGGTCAGGAGAGAATCCAGCTGTTGAATCGCTCCAACGCAACGCTTTGATTCTGTAGCCAGTAGTGCGCGTCGATGTGCAGGCCGCTCTTGATGTTCTCCGGATACGTCGGGCAGTTCTTCGCGACGGCCGGCTTCACGAAATTGAATGCCTCGGGTTGCGTGAGGCCCGCGGGGAAATAGTCGACGAGCTGCGCCTGACGCTTGGGATCGCTTGCGAACTTGATGAACTCGCGGCATGCATTCGCGTTCGGCGTCCCCTTCAGGATCGACCAGTTATCACAGCCCCAGATATTCTGGTTCCAGCAGATCGCCACCGGAGCGCCATTCGCCATCGCCGATTGCGCGCGCGAAGCCCACGTGGCGACCATCGCCACTTCGCCCGAACCGAGCATCTGCTCGACCTGTGCGCCGGTCGTCCACCAGACGTCCACGTGTTTTGCGACTTTGTTGAGGCTGTCGAAAGCGCGATCCAGATTGCACGGATAGACCTGCGCCGTAGGCACGCCCGAGGCCATCAGCGCCTGCTCGATCGTGTCGAACGGATACTTGCGCATCGCGCGGCGGCCGGGAAAGTCCTTGGCGTTCCAGAGGTCTGCCCACGAGCCCGGCGCCTTGCGGCCCTTGAACGCGTCGGTGCGGTACGCGAGCACCGTCGAGTACACGTTGGTGCCGACGCCGAACGGCGACATGTATTGGCCCGGAATCTTCGCGATCGTCGGATCCGCCTCGAG
Organism: Paraburkholderia susongensis; assembly: GCF_900177725.1. Taxonomy (GTDB): domain Bacteria; phylum Pseudomonadota; class Gammaproteobacteria; order Burkholderiales; family Burkholderiaceae; genus Paraburkholderia; species Paraburkholderia susongensis. The sequence goes on from NZ_FXAT01000006.1 coordinate 217,261, forward strand.
ACCGTGGCGCTCGAGATATTCCTTGCCGCCCGACGTCAGCATCAGGATCGCGGGCTGGCTGATCTTCGCCATGTCCCACGTGTAGCTGCCCGCCTCCACCATGCTCTTGATCTGTGCGGTCGGTTCCGCATTCGCCTGCACGCCGATCACCTCGATGCCCGTTGCCTTCGTGAACGGCCCGTAGTACACGGCACCGTATGCCTTCGTATAGATTCCGCCGTCGTCACGAATGACGATTCGCTTGTTGGCCGCGCGCGAGGGCGTCCAGACGAACGGAAACGCGGTGGCCGCTGCCCCAACGGCGGCCACCTTCAGGACGCTGCGGCGCGACGGATTCTGAACAGACTGAGTCGAGGAGTGCTTGGGTTTCATCGTGAGCTCCAGGTTTTCCGAATGACGTATGAAATGCGCCGGATTTCCACTTGTACGGGATCGGTTGGGCGCGTGGTGGAATGAACGGCGCGGTCAGGGAACGAGGCGCCCGGGATTCATCAGATTCCTCGGATCCAACGCCTGCTTGATGGCACGCATCATCGCCAGCTCGACCGGGGACTTGTAATGCGACATCTCCGGCAGGCCGGTTTGCCCGATTCCGTGCTCGGCGCTGAACGTGCCGCCCAGCCGGTACGCGACGTCGTTCACACTGCGACGCAGCGCCGACGCCGTCGAGGCCGCATCGGACAAACCGTGCCAGGCGTCGAACGTGAACATCGGAATGAAATGCACATTGCCGTCGCCCATATGGCCGACGATGACGATGTCGATATCCGGAACGATTTCGCGTACGGCTTGCGTCGCGCCTTCGATGAACGCGGGCACGGCGGACACCGGGACCGCGCAGTCGGTCGTCAGGCCGACACCGGCGCCTTTGTTCGCTTCGGTGACGCTGTGCCTGACTTCCCACAGTGCGGCACGTTGCGTATCGTTGGCCGCGACGATCACGTCGAGAACGAGCCCCGCGCCGACGGCCTCTTCGAGCGTCTGCTGAAGACACTCGTCCATTTCTGCGCCATCGCGCGTATCCGACAATTCGACCAGCACATGCCAGTCGTGGCGCTGCGCCAAGGGATTGCGGCGAAGCGGAACGCGCTCGACCACGAGCTGAAGCTGACGCTCGTTCATCAGTTCGTACGCCGAAATTTGTGCTCCGCAATTTTCCTGGAATAACCCGAGCACGCGCAGCGCTGCCTGCGGATCGACGGGCGCAAACCATGCAAGCGAGTGATGCGTCGGCAACGCATGCAGCTTGAGCGTCGCCGCCGTGATGATGCCGAGCGTGCCCTCGGCGCCCACGAACAGCTGCTTCAGATCGATCCCGGTGTTGTCCTTTCGCAGGCCCCGCAGACCATTCCAGATGCGGCCATCGGCGAGCACGACTTCGAGCCCGAGCACGTTCTCGCGCGTATTGCCATAGCGCAGCACGCTGGTGCCCCCCGCGTTCGTGGAGAGCGTGCCGCCTATCTGGCACGACCCTTCGGCGCCCAGGCTAACCGGATACAGGCATTGCACCTCGGCCGCCGCATCCTGCACGGCCTTCAGGACGCACCCCGCTTCCACTTCGATCGAACGGTTGACGGCATCCACATGACGGATACGCCGCATGCGGGCGAGACTCACGATGACGGGCGCGGGCCCATTAGCGTCCGGCACCGCGCCTGCGCACAGACTCGTATTGCCGCCTTGCGGCAGCAGCGGAACGCCGGCTTGCGCGCAATGGCGAACGACGAGCGCAACCTGCTCGACGTTGGCCGGTTGCACGACGCACAGCGCCCGCCCTTTGTATCGCCCGCGAAAGTCCTCGACGAAGCCAGCCATATCCGGATCGTCCACCAACACCGCATGGTTGCCGAGCGCCGATCGCAGGGAGGCGATCAATGCGGAGTCGTCGATCATCTGTGGTCTCCAATGTAGGGGGTACACCGTTGTCAGCGGTCGCTACGGGGCATGGAGCCAAGAATAGAGAGACAAAAATCGCAATGGAATTTAAACAATCGCTATGCAATTACTTCGTGCGCAACTCTTGTTTAATCTTTATTAATCAATATGTTAGATAGAACGATTTTGCTCTGGCCTGTCTGCCGAGCAATCAAATGCGCCCGCAACAGGGTTGCGCTCGCTTAGGCGACGTGCCCGCTCCCGGGCACGGCAATGTAGTGACGAACAGGATCCCGGCCAATCGCTTCTCGCCGTGAGCCGGCACGGTTACGTTATTGCCTCGCGAAACCCTCACGCTGCCGGTCGGAGTCAAATGCGCTGAGCGATAGCGTCAGCGGAGACTTCATATGGGTTTTGTCGCGATAAGGCAGTTCTGGCGGGTTCGACCGATATTAGTAGGATTACTTATTTAATCGGCGAATGGATACGCGACATCAAAGAGAGGTTATGGCTGTGGAGAGTCTGGGCATCTCACGATGCCCAGACCGTATGTCGCTCAGTGCATATCTCCAACGGAAACACGCTCAGACAAGGCATTTGTGTCACGCGACGACGATTCCGCCCAGATCTCGTAGCTTCCGCCGTGCACCTGCCACGAATGCGTTGTGACATTCCATGTAGCGAGGCGCCGCGCGGGGATGACGACATTCACCTGCTGCGACTGTCCGGGATTCAAGCCGACTTTCGCCCATCCCACCAGACGCTTCGGCGGCTCGCCCAGGCCGGGTGGCAGCGTGGCATACACTTGGGCAACCTCGGCCCCGGCACGCGAACCGGTGTTGGTGACGGTGAAGGTGGCGATCACGTTGCCTCCATGATCGGTACGTGTCCTGAGCCCCGAGTACGAGAAACTCGTATAGGAAAGACCGTAGCCGAAGGGGAACAGTGGATCGATGTTCTTCGCGTCGTACCAGCGGTATCCCATCAGGAGTCCCTCGCTATAGACGACATTGAGATTATTGGCGTCGATCGTCGGCTGCGGCAGATCGGCTTCCTGCCGGGGGAAGGTGATCGGAAGCTTGCCAGAAGGGTTCACATCGCCGAACAGGATGTCGGCGATACCCTGCCCTCCTTGCACACCCGGATACCATGCTTCCAGTACGCCGTGAACGCTATCGAGCCACGGCATCGTGACGGGACTTCCGTTCTCTAGCACGACGATAGTGCGCTTCGCCCTGGCTGCCACTGCGTTGATCAGCGCATTCTGATCGTAGCTCTGGTTGCTCGGGTCAGCCTTGCTGTCCGGCAGCGACAGGCTCGCCAGATCCGAGCCTTCGCTCTCCCACTGCGTGGCGAACACGATCGCCACATCTGCGTTGGCGGCTGCGCTCGCCGCAGCCGCGGCATTCGTGCCATCGAGGAACGTCACCGTGGCCTGCGGCGCCTTAGCCTTGATGGCGTTGAACGGTGAAGACTTGTACCAGGTGGCGCACGTTGAAAGCAGCGGGTTCCCTGACTGGCATCCCGACACCGCATTGCCGTCAGCCGCGGGCACGCCTCCGGATCCGCCTCCGGATATCACGCCGACGTCGGCATGGCCGCCGATTACGACGACCGAGTGCAGACTGCCAGCCGCGAGCGGAAGAACCGGCTGATTGCTGCCGTCTGGCGAGGCATTCTTTAGCAGGACCATCGACTCGTGCGCCACAGTCAAGGCGTCGCGGTTGCCTGCCGTCTGGTCGACCGAGCCGCCGGGGGTCGGCGGGTTATCCATGACGCCAAGGGCGATCATGGTGCGAAGCCTACGGAAGACCATGTCATTGAGACGGGAAACCGGAACGCTACCCGACTGGACCGCGCTCTTGAGCGCGCTGCCGAAATAGGAAGTGATGCCATAGGATGCTCCGGCCGCCCCGAGATCCCCGGGCTGCTCTTCGTCCAGACCCGCCATTGCCGACGCGACGGTACTATGGTTGGCCGTCCAGTCCGATTGCACTTTTCCTTTGAATCCCCACTCATTCTTGAGGATGGTCGTCAGGAGCTCCGGGTTCTGGCAGGCGTACACGCCATTGATCAGGTTGTACGAACACATCACATTGCCGGGACGCCCCTCACGCACGGCAATCTCGAATGCCAGCAACTCCGTTTCCCGCATCGTTCTTTCATCGACCACCGAATTGCTCGTCATCCGGTTCGTTTCCTGGTCGTTGAACGCGTAGTGCTTGACCGTTGCGATCACGTTCTGCGACTGCGTCCCCATGGTTCGCGCGGCGCTCATCGTGCCGGCCAGGACGGGATCTTCGCCCATGTACTCGAACGTTCGGCCATCACGCGGTTCACGTGCAAGATTGATCCCTCCGCCGAGTCCTTCCGCGTAGCCAAGAACGCGAAGCTCACGTGCAATACGCGCCCCGTAGATCCCGGCGAGCTGCACGTTCCAGCTCGCGGCGAGCGCAACCGGGGCAGGAAGAGCCGTGGCATGAGCGTTCTGGACATTCACGCCGCCGGCCGAATCCGCGGTGGCCAACGCAGGAATGCCCAGGCGACTGACGCCGGGGATGTAGCCGGCGCCCTGCACCCACGAAGGAAAGGGGCCGCCTAAACCGACGGTGGGCATACCCGTTCCGTGTACCAACTGGATCTTTTCGTCCAGCGTCAGTTGGGCTACCAGCGCTGCCGCGCGCATATCGGCCAGGTCGCCTTTCTTTTTCCAGTTGGCGTCCGGCTGCGCCTGACTCGAAGAATGAGAAAGGAGGTTCGACACAACCGAAAATGGGCTATCGCCCCATGTGAGATTGGTAGCAGCTTGATCCGCGTACGCCGCCGAGCCGGCACATAGCGCGCCGACTACAGCGACGGCTATTTTCTTAGGATGCCTCATGATTGTTCTCCTGTTTGCCAATTGCGTAAGCTACGGTCCGCACGGTCGCAGAGCCGTAATCAGACTACATTTTTCTTATAATCTTTTATTGAATTGGCCTACCTCGCGGGATGACGATAGCATCACAGGAAACGCGTGCGCTTATCCTGGCGTCGCAGAATTTAACCTCGTGTCGCGACATCAGGGTAAGCCTTACCCGCGTAACATTTGGTCCTTTCTTTTTGCTTTCGCGAGCTTACGCAATCGTCGCGAAGACGCTTGCCACCCATGCATCGGACAATGGGGATTCGATAGCCGAACACATCAGGCCATTTGAAGGTTTGAACAAGGATGCTAAAGTCGCCAGATAACTGCGGTTAGCCGAGGCGGCATCTCTCCGTTCCATGGTGTCTCTTATGACGATCAACCAGAAGACCGTTTCGAACGTCCTTGCTCAACTTTCGCTTAAATCCGCAGTTGAAAATGGCATGTCGCCGCATGATTTCACGCGCCTCACCGGAATAACGGAGGCCGAGCTCGCACATCCGGACGGTCGCATACCCGCTCACAAACACATTGCGATGCTCAATCTGCTGGAGCCTGGCTATCAGACTTCAGAACGGCTCGAATCATTTTCCGATTATTCCTTTCGGGCGCCCATCAGTACGTTATTGGCAATCGTCACGAATTGCCCGACTTTGACGAAGGCCTTCGACCAGTTCTTGCGCTACCGGATCCTGATCGGAAATGTCGATACCGTGAAGGTCAAGCGCGCTGGCCAGATCTTCGAATTCGAATACGTTCTGGATGGCGCAGGCAGAAGTTCATCGAGCGCCTTTTATAATTTTCTCCTGCTCATCCAGCTGGCCGAACAATACAACGACGATAAGCCGTATCCCGCTCATATTGAGCTAACCGGAAATCCTTTTTCGGCCACATCCCAGTTATCGCAGCTTTGCGGCTCGACCGTGCAATTCGGGCAAAGTCGGAACAGAATGCTTTTGAAATCCAGCTCAGCGGACCTACCGCATCGCAGATATAACGAATTTACCGACAGAATAATTTGCGGACAAGCCGATGCCGATATCATCCGCTTTCTTGTCGGCCATTCCTTTTCTTCGAGAATCGAAGATTTCGTGACGAAGATGATACGGGAGTCGCACTCCGGCCACCCATTTTCCACACCCCTGGAGGAAGTCTGCGAGCGCCTCGGCATTTCCCGCTCGACACTGCACCGGCGCTTACAGGGTGAAGGGACAAACTTCCAGACCATCCTCGCACGCGCCCGGCTCGCGGAGGCAAAACGACTGCTGCCGTTCGCTGATTTTTCGGTTGCCGCGGTCAGCGACCATTTGGGATTTTCATCGCCCTCGGCATTCTCGCGCTTCTTTCTCGAGAACAGCGGCAAGTCCCCGCTGCGCTACAAGCTCGAAAATGGTTCTGTTGCGATAAGGCAGTCTTGATAGGCTGCGTTGCCGCGACAGAACCCGAAATTGCATTTGGACAGTGATTAAATCGCGCATCACGTCACGATGCCGAGACCGCGCGCCGTCTCGCGCGCCAGCTCCACGAATTGCGTGACGCGCGCATTCGCGTCGCCATACCGGTGCGCGATGTACAGCACGGTTGTCGTATCGCGATCCGCCAGTTCGCGGAACGTCACGCCCGGCACAGCGATGCTGCGCAGCGGAGCCGGCACGAGCGCGATGCCGAGTCCCGTTGCCGTCAAGCCGATCAGCGTCGACGCCTGCTGCGCCTCCTGAACGACGCGAGGTTCGAAGCCACGTTTCGCACAGAGCGCGAGTATCTGTTCATAGATCGCGATGCCCGCGGTTTTCGGATAGCCGATAAACGACTCGTCGCGCAGGTCCGCGATGCGGATCGTCCGGCGCGTCGCAAAACGATGCCGCTCGTGCATCGCGAGCAGTAGCGGTTCGGTCGTGAGCGGCTCGAGGACGAGTCGCGAAGGCGCCGGACCCTCCGGCAATCGCAGCAGCCCCACGTCGAGCTCGCGCTGCTCCAGCGCGACGATCTGCCGGTTCGACGGCAGCTCTGACAGCACGATGTTGACGCTCGGGCGCAGCGTGCGGTACGCGTGAATCAGGCGCGGAAACACCGGCGACAGCGACGACGCATTCGTGAATCCGACCCGCAGACGCCCCACATCGCCGCTAATGGTCTCCCACACGCTTTCCTTCGCATGCTCGACGCGCGCGAGGATCGCGCGCGCATCTTCCAGCAGCGCAAAGCCTGCCTCGGTCAGCGCGACGCTGCGTTGCGTGCGGTGAAAGAGCCGCCCGCCAAGTTCGTCCTCGAGCGCCTGGATCGCGAGGCTGAGCGGAGCCTGCGTGATACCCAGCCGTTCCGCGCTGCGGCGGAAGTGCAGTTCCTCGGCCAGCACGACGAAGTACTCCAGATGGCGAAAATTCATTGATTTGTTTTGTGAATCAATAATGTTGAAGACAAGCATAGATCAAAACGCGGGAGATGACGATACTGTGCCCATCGAAGCAGTCAACATGGAGACGACATGACCGGGGACGAACTCCTCACGAGCCTGCGGCGCGGCGAGCGGATACTTGCGCTCGGCATCCGCGCGTCGCGCACCGCGGAAGTGGTGCGCTGGGCCAAGGCGGCCGGCTATCACACGATCTGGATTGATATGGAACACAGCACGCTGCCCGTCGACGTCGTGTCGCAGATGTGCCTGTGTGCACGCGACATCGGACTCATGCCGTGGGTGCGGGTGCCGGAACGCGAATACGGCGTGATCAACCGCGTGCTCGATGGCGGCGCGCTCGGCATCGTGATCGCGCGGGTGGAAAGTGCGGAGCAAGCTCAGGCGGCGGCGACCGCCACGCGCTTTGCGCCGCACGGCCAGCGTTCGCAAATATCCACGCTCCCGGTGGTCGACTATGCGCGCTTGCCGGCACGCGAATTCAATGAGCGGGTCAACGCCGCCACGGCGCTCAAGGTGTTGATCGAGAGCCGGGCCGGCGTGGCAGCCGCCGACGCGATCGCCGCCGTCGACGGCGTCGACGTGGTCGCGCTGGGCTGCAACGATCTGTCGGCAGACATGGGCTATCCGGGCGAGCCGACACATCCGGCCGTAGTCGCCGCGTGTCGCGAGGTGATCGCAGCGACGGTGCGGCATCGCAAGGTGGCTATCGTCGGCGGCATGCCGGAAGGCGAAGCGCTCGACAGCCTGCGGCGCGAGGGGGCCACGCGTTTCGTGTTCGCCGGCATCGACTCGGACCTGTTCCTCGCATCGCTGCGCGAGCGTGCCGAAGCCGCGCGCCGCGCGCCCTGAACGCCCTTTCACCGAACTCTCACAACTCGAACGATCATGGCAGAAACCCCGCTGGTCTCCACCCCGATGCGCGATCTCGCGACGCTGTCGCGCCCGGTCTTTGCAATGCCGGACAAGGCATGCGACGTGCACATGCATGTGTTCGGTCCCGCCGAGCGCTATCCGTGTGTCGCGCATCCGCACTACACGCTGCCCGACGGCAAGCTGTCGCACTACCTGAAGATGATGCAGGTGCTCGGCCTGCAGCGTTTCGTCATCGTGCAGCCGAGCTACTACGGCACGGACAACCGCTGCCTGATCGATGCCCTCCACGCGGCCGGCCCGATCGCGCGCGGCGTCGTGATGATGGAAGAAGGCACCGACGCGAAAACGCTCGATGCGTGGCACGGTGCGGGCGTGCGCGCCGTGCGGCTCGATCTGTTCGCGCGCTCCGGACTGCCGACCGCCGAGATCGAGGCGTATATCACACGCATGGCCGAATTGTGCGAGCGCCTCGGCTGGCATCTGCAGTTCTACGCACCCGGCTGGGTCGTGCGCAACCTGATTCCGTTCCTCGCCGACGTGCGCACGGAGTTCGTCATCGATCACATGGGCTACATGCTCGAGGAAGACGGCCTCACAGCGGAGGATTTCGAGCGGCTGCTGGGTCTGCTGAAGGACGGCCAGTGCTGGCTCAAGCTGAGCGCGCCCTATCGGATCGCGAAGCATCGCGGTTACGAAGCGGTCGAACCGATGGCTCGGGCGATCGTTTCGGCCGCGCCGGACAAGGTCATCTGGGGCTCCGACTGGCCGCATATTCCCGACTCGACGCGCGATACCGGTGAGCTGCTGAACCTGCTCGACCGGTGGACCGACGATGCGCGCGTGAAGCAGGCGATCCTGTCCGACAATCCGGCACGCCTGTTCGACTTCTGACGCGCAGCGAGGATCGTAGACCATGGCCTATCAACCCAATCCGTCGTTCGCGGGACTGTTCCGCGCCTTCACATCGGACCCGCAAAGCATCGGCGCCGGACTCACCTCGCAGATGGATCGGCTGGGCGAAAACGATCCGCTGCTGGTGTCGACCGGATCGGACATCGTGCTGTTCCCGCGCGTGGGCGCCGCGCCGCGTTTCGAGAGCTTCCGCAAGTCGACGCGCGGCTTCATCGAGCTGACGGCCGTCTCGCATCTGCCGCTCGCGCTCGCCTACCTCGCCCGGATGCGCGAACTCGATCCGCACGACATGCGCTGGCGCGACGGCGCGACGCAACTGAAGCAGCATGCGCAGCGTACCCGCGAGGCCAATTCCACAGCCTTGTGGCAGGACGTCATCGCGGTCGAAAGTTTCGCGGGCCACGAGGAGAAGATCGCCCGGCTTGTCGACTATACGTGCGCGACATCGATCGACTGGCTCACCCGCTCGCTCGACGATCCGCAACTGCTGACGTTCGACGCGCTCAACGACGGCTATTTCGCGGCGGACGGCAACCGTCTGCCGGTGCCGATGAACGACGTGATGTTCGCGACGTTCGGCCTCGCGTTTCTCGACATCGTGTACCGGATCGGCAATTGGCTGCGGGCGCTACCGATCGACTGGCGCCGCGCGATGGTGCTCGTCAGCGGGCGCTCCGGCCGGCCGACGGCTGGCGCGACCTGGTCGTCGAACAACATGTGCTATCTGGTGTGGCGCGCGTCCGGCCGCGCGCTGCCACCTGAGCGGGTCTACGTCGCGCCGCACGCGCCGTCGTTCGAGATCGACGCGCTGCCCGACGCGGCCGGGCTCGCTGAACTGGAGCGCACGTACCGCCACCTGTGGCTCAACACGCGGGCGAGCGTCGAGGTGGCCCGCGCGCTCTTTCCGCAGCAACCGGCTTACCGTTTCGACCCGACGCTTGTGGACGGCATGCCGCCGATCGCCAGCGTCGACGACCGTGCCGCGACGGCGGCGCGGCTTCGGCGAATCATGGAAGACCCGAGCCAGCTTCTGTCGAACTGCGTGGCCGACTACATCGTCGACCAGTTGCACGAGAACGGCAATCGTCCGAACGCGGTCGAGATCCCCGGATTCACGAACGTGGACTATCCGTAACGCGATCTGCCGCGCCCCACTCGACCGATCGGCAAGGGCGGCCAGATCGGCGTTGAATACAAGCCCAACAACAGGAGACAACACAATGATTCAATCCGGCTTGCGCGCGCCTGAATCGCCCGCGCGCACCGCGGCGCTCCGGATCACGCTGGTGTGCTTCGCCGTGTCGATGATCGACGGCTTCGATACGCTGATGCTGTCATTCGTCGCGCCGCTGCTCGTCAAATCGCTGCATATCGATCACGCGTCGCTCGGCCGCGTATTCGGCGCCGGTTTTCTCGGCACGGTGCTCGGGTCGATCCTGATCGGCCCTGCCGCCGACCGCTTCGGCCGCCGTCCGATGCTGCTGCTGTCGCTCGCGCTAACCGGCGTGCTGACGCTCGCGTGCGCAACCGCGACGAGCGCGCCGATGCTCGCCACGCTGCGCTTCATCGGCGGCCTCGGGATGGGCGGCGCGATTCCCGTGGTGGCCGCCATCACCGCGCAGAACAGCCCGACTCGCAGCCGCGCGTCGCTGGTCATCCTGATGTTCATCGGCTTTCCGCTCGGCGCGGTGGTGGGCGGCGCGATCACCGCCGCGCTGATGATGAAGTTCGGCTGGCCGTTCGTGTTCCTGATGGGCGGCGCAGGCGCGCTGGCCGCGATGGTGCCCGTGTGGTTCGTGATCCCCGCCGGCGCCACGCCGCGCGACGCGCGCCTCGCCTCCGCCCAGCGCCGGCCGCGCTCGCTGAACCCGTTCGGGCACACGCTCGCCGACGGCCGCGCGCCCGCCGCGATCGCGCTGTGGTGCGGCGTGCTCGCGACGATGATCCTGTCGGGCTTTCTCGTGAACTTCATGCCGACCATCCTGAACCTGAACGGCATCGCGCCCGACCGCGCGGCAATGGGCGCGGTGCTGATCAACGTCGGCGCGATTCTCGGCGCGCTCGCACTGTCCGCGATCGTCGGGCGCTTCGGTCCCTTCAGGCCGGTCGTCGCGGTGTTCGTCGCGGGCGCCGGCCTGACGATCGCGCTCGGACAGTTGATCGGCGTCGGTAACGGCGTGTTCGCGATGCTGTTCTGCATCGGCGCCTGCCTCGTCGGCGGTCAGCTCACGTTTCCCGCGATCGCGAGCCGGCTCTTTCCGGACGACGTACGCGCCGGCGGCGTGGGCTGGACGATGGCGATCGGCCGCGCGGGCTCGATCATCGGGCCGTTGGTCGGCGGGATGCTGCTCGCGGCGCACCTGCCGCTCGAGCGCATCTTCCAGATGGTCGGCCTGCTGGCCCTGTGCGGCGCGCTCGGCGTCGCGCTCGCCTATCGATGGCAGCCGGGCGACGCGACACGACGCCCGTCCGTTGGCGGCGGCGAGCTGTCCATCGCCGATTCCGAACTGAGCAACGGGAAACACTGACATGAGCCTCGATTTCCTTACCCCCGTGCAGTCGCTCGCAACGAGCGGCGCGCGCGCGGCGGCTATCTTCACGATCGACGGCACGACCTACCTCGGAATTCCGCAGTTGGCCGTCGACATCGCAGACCAGCCGCCGCACATGAACGCCGGAGACAGCGACGTCGACGCGCTGCTGTACCGCTGGGACGGCGCCCGTTTCGTCGCGCACGACACGCTGCCGCTGCCGGGCGGCGAGGATCTCGAATACTTCGAGATCGGCCCGCGCCGTTTCCTCGCGGCCGCGGGTGTCCGTTCGGGCAAGGGTCCGTACGATCTGAACGTCGACGCGACCGTGCATGAATGGTCCGACGGCGCATGGCACCCGTTCCAGACGATTCCAGCGTTTGCCGCGAAGCAGTTTCGCGCGTTCGAGGTCGGCTCACGGCGCTTTCTCGGGCTTGCACAGGGCGTGAAGATCGAAGGCGCCGTGGCGCACCATCCCCGGCACTCGTGCCTGCTCGAATGGACGGGCAGCCGCTTCGACGCGTTCCAGACCTTCGACGGCCAATGGGGCTACGACTGGATTCCCGCGCAATTCGGCGGCGAGCACTACCTCGCGTATGCCGATCATCTCGACGGCGCGACGATCCTGCGCTGGAACGGCGAACGCTTCGCGACGTTCCAGACCCTCCCCGGCCATGGCGCGCGCACGTTCCGGTTCTTCGAGGACAACGGCGCGTTGTGGATGGTCTACGCGAACATTCACGATCACACGACGCTATACCGCCTGAGCGGTGGCGCGTTTGTGCCGGTTCAGCGGCTCGGCGAAGCGGGTGGCCGCGAACTCTGTCTGATCGATGGCGCCGACGGACGCTATCTCGTACGCATCTGCTTCATCACCGGCACGCCCCACGCGCCCATCGTCGCCCAGCGGTCGCAGGTCTACGCGTGGCGCGGCGAACGGTTCGAGCTGCTCGGCGAATTTGCGACTTCGGGCGCGACGTCGGCGAGCACGTTCGTTGAGGACGGAGCGCGTTATCTCGTGGTCAGCAACGCATTGAGCGAAGACATCCGCTTTCGCGTCGATTCGACCGTGTACCGGTTCGAACGATGACGTGCATCGCCTGACCGCATGACCGCCTCTCCGGCTGCGAGGCGGGCGGCGCACAGCTTCACCCAGCAGGAACCCTGTCCGATCCCTCGAGCAAGCAGGGAGGGCCCGGGCTTGCCCGAAAAAATAACGATGATGGAGACAAACTCAATGAAAAAATCGCTTCTCTGCGCCGCGATGCTGGCGGCCGCCAGTTCCGTCGCCCATGCGCAAAGTAGTGTGACGCTTTACGGCATCATCGATGCTGGCGTTTCGTATCTGAGCAACGTCGGCGGACACAGCCAGTTCATGGCGAGTGACGGCTCGATCCAGTCCAATCGCTGGGGTTTTCTCGGCAAGGAGGATCTCGGCGGCGGACTGAGCGCCATTTTCGTTCTCGAAAACGGCTTCAATCTCAACTCGGGCTCGCTGTTCCAGTCCGACGTGATCTTCAACCGGCAGGCATGGGTCGGCCTCGCGTCGACGCGCTACGGCCGCGTGACACTCGGCAAGCAATACGACTTCTTCTGGGACAACCTCACGCAGTTCGCGATGGGGCAGTATGCCGGCCAGTATTCGTGGCATCCGGGCGACTTCGACCACCTCGCGGGCACGCTGCATATCAACAACGCTGCCCGCTATGTTTCCCCCACAATCGCCGGTGTGACGGTCGGCGGACTCTACGCGTTTCCGTCGCAGGCGACGTCGGGCGGCACCGGTCGCATCATCGCGTTCGGTCTGCGGTACGACAACGGCCCGCTGAAAATCGGCGCTGCCTATACGGACATCCACGATATGGGCGTCAACGGCCCTGTTCAGGCTGGCACGACGTTCTTTCCGAATCTGCCGCCAACGCCGCAGCTCGCGAATGGCGTCACCAACTTCGGCGCTGGCGCGAGCTATCAGATCGGCCGCAGTCTCACGCGCCTGCTGTTCACCAGCACGCATTTCCGCATTCGCAACGACAATGGGTCGCTCAACACTTATGAGGCGAACGAAGTGTTCTCGCTGACGCCTGCGACTACGCTGATGGCCGGCTACTGGTACAGCAAGCTGGGTAGCCAGCATTGGCAGAACGTCACAGCGTTGGCCGACTATGCGCTGTCCAAACGCACCGACGTTTATGCGACCGCGACCTATCTGCGTGCATCGGGCGGTGCGGCGCCGGTGTTTCTCGGAATCGGCGGCAGCAATGCGTTCGTCGACGGAGTTTATGTGGGTGGCGGCGGCGCGTCGTCGGTCGCGGTTCGCATCGGCATGCGGCAGAAATTCTGAACCCGGCCTGAATCTCTTGCACGGCAATCCATCGTTGCTGCAATACCGCTCCTGGTCGCATGGCGTCGCTTGCCTCGCGGCCACATCAAGCTCAGCGTACTGGAGCGGTTCCCCCGATCGACGCAGCCAATCAGAACACGATGTTGGTGCGCACGCCCACCACCACCGTATTACCGATCCGTTGCGACGGATTCTCCGGATCCGGAATCCCGCCCGACGGATTGAACGTGTATTGGAAATCCGCCTGCAACTGCCACCATGGCGTGACCTGATATTGATAGGTCGCCTCGACAACCGTCTCGGCGCCGCGCACAGGGTAGCCCGGTGTCGTGAACGCCGCCGTGTCGCTATCGAAGCCGCTCGCGTGCGAACCGATCTTCAGGTAGCCGACCGCCAGTCCAACCACGTCGTTGTCGCGCCCCTTGAACGGCGCTTTCAGCGTCACACCGGCATTCATGCCGAGGTCGACCAGATTCCGGTCGCCTGGCGCACCCATGAGTCTGGCGAAGACCGCAACCGCCTGCGGACTGTCCGCCGACGGACGCCAGACCGTCTGATCGGCAACCGCATAGAAACTGTAGTTGCCCTTATAACTGCGCGGGACACCCGTGCTGGCCGGATTCGCGAGCGACAGACCGGTGTTGTCGAAGCGCGGGTCGTCGAAACGCCCGGTGTTGTACCAGAAGCCCAGTTTGTACACGCCTGGCAGGCCGGCCGGTTGAGGGTCCGACGCATTGGCGGGCGGCTGGTTGATCGCGTACTGCACTTCGCCGATAAACAATGCGCCATTGCCCAGATTGAAATTGGTGCCGTGAGCATTCAGTTTCTGCGGATCGCCTACGCCATTGCCCGCGGGATTGCCATCGAAGACCCCCGCGAGCACGGTCCATGAATCGGACGGTTTGGCGCGCACGCGCACGCCCAGCGATGACAGCGGATAGGCTGGCCCCCCGGCCAGCATATCGACGGACGGCAGCCCCGGCCAGCCGAACGTCGCGTTCATGAACGGCGTGGCGTACTGGCTGATCATGAACTCCTGGTCGAGGCTCTGCTGACCGACCTTCACGTCCATCTTTCCGCCCAGAAGCGACTGCTGGTACCAGAGCTCCCATAGCCGGGTGGTGCTATCGGCTTCGATGCCGGAAGCGGTTTGCAGCGTTTGCAGGTCACGCTGCGTCAGACTGGTTCCGTGAATCTGCAGACCCGAGACGTTGAACGTACCGCCCGGCAACCCGATGGCTTTATCCGTATCGACGACGAGCCCAAACTGGGTCAGGCCGCTATAGGCGCCGCCGCGCTTCGTGCCGCCAGACAGGTTGTTCAGATATTCACTGGTTTCCTGCAGATTGAAGGTCACGCCGTAGTTTCCGAGCCATGGCCGCAGTCCGCCCATATCGCCGAACAGGTTGGAGCGATCCCAGAACCCGGTGGGGGCCGGCGGCGTCTGGTCCGCCTTTGCCGCTGGGGTTTGCGGTTCGGCCTGGGTCGGCGTGGCGGCGGGCGCGGCCTCGCCGGTTGCCTGCGCGAACGCGCAGGGCGCAATAGCGAGCGACAGCAGGAACGACAGGCTGACCGGTGCACCGGACAGCAGCAGTCTGGTCTTGAGTTTTTTCTTCATGGCATCGGGGCAAGGTTATCTTGCGAAACAGCGGATAGGTCTATGGATGAAATACGCCGAGCATGTCGGGCTTGTGAACCCGCTTCGAGGTCAGGAAAACCACCAGCTCAGCCGTAGCGAATTTCTCAACTCGCTACCGGCGGAAGAGACGGACAACATCGCGGCAAGTGCAATCGCGGCGGCTGTCATCGCGAGAATCGCGTAGCCGGTTGGCGTCAACGGACTGCCGGCATGGCCCGTGCGGAGCGCGGCGCGTGCGCAGATTCGCGAAACAACGCTCTGCACCTGCGCGCGACATGCGCCGCTCCTGAAAGACGCAGCGAAAGATGCGACAAATGATTTGACGAACATAGGCCCACTCCCGTCCAGCCCGGCGAATCCGGGCGACGTCAAAGCGCGACTGCATCCCGCAAGCGGACTTGCGACAGGCGGTCGAACAGAGCAAGCGTGCTGCTGACAAACTGGCAGGAAACCAGTCAGTGATGAAGCGCGCTAACCCGACTCATGCGAGCTAGCGGCGAAGGAAAAGACCTGCGGGCGCTATCTCGCGGTGATGTTGCCGGCACGGACCGGCATCGGACTTCCACTACTAGAGCATGCGTCCACGAGGGACTCCTTTAACTGAGACGGGCGGATTGTATTCGGCGTGCGTATAAAACCGCAAGTAAAAAAATCATAAAGTCCATCGCACTCCGAATCTATTCAGAAAGCGCGACTATGAACGACAACGATTCGCAGCCACTGGGCGAATCGGGACCAACCGGGACAAATCAGAGCGAATCGATTATTTCAAAATGCTTTCCAAAACCCTTCTGAAAGACGAGTCTTTCTGACTGAATCCTGTCCGCCCGAGCCATGCGCCACGGCGACGAAACGCGCGTCCAGCTTTCTATCTGCTCTGCTTAAGAATCATGTTGACTTCGGATTCATGCACCCCCTAGAATTTAAAAATCTTCACGAATGGGGCTGACGCCTTGGACACCTGCAGTAGTCGATCCTTGAACAAATTCGCTGCCTGACCGGCAGGACGTCCGCGCTCCCTTTCCCAGCCGCCGTCTTGCCAGCAGGCAGACGGTGCGCGCAGCAGTATCTCTCCGTGCACCTTGATTAGCGCCATATGGCCGCCGCGATTGAGCGCGTCCATAGGGTTTCGCATCGCGTGCTGCAAAGCTCGCGGCAGCGTTCGCGCGCGTTTCGTTGATTCAACGAACGCGGGCAAACGCGTGAATAAACACGTGCGTATCAAACGCCAACAAGGAGCTCTCATGCCAGACAGTGACAGTTATCCCTTATGCCGCTCACCTCTACTTTTGACTGAGGAAAGCGAGTAGACCTTCGCCACCGTGCGCCCGACGCGCATGGCCTCCGGTCTGCTGGCTTTCCGCTCAATGCGTTAAGTCCAACGCCGGAGAAACATCATGAAATTCAGCATGCTCCTGCCGCAGTTCCCGCACGCTCAGGAATCGCGCGTCCATTCCGACGCCCTACTCGAGCTGCAAGCCCGCGAGTCATATCGCGGGTCACATCATCTTGCCGCGCTCTGGCAGCGCCTCAAGACGCTCGTTTCCTGACTCGCTGCGATCTATCCGTCATACGTCAGGCGGCCGCGTCGAGGACATGACCGATGCCCTCGATTCAAACCCTCGATTCTAACCCTTACGTATGCCGGTGGTGCGCCTGGTTCCATCGCTAGTCCCATCAATAAACACAACCGTGGAAGAAGACCCATGTCTACTCCAACCAACGTTTCATCCACGCGCAGCGCCGTGCTCGACTCGGCGCATGTCGGCGACATCAAGGGCGCACTCGGCACGATTGCTCATCATGACATCGCGCCTCGCACCAGTTGGTGGGCGCGCTTGCGCACGCTGCTCGCCATCCTCGGTCCCGGCCTCATCGTGATGGTCGGCGATAACGACGCGGGCGCTTTCGGCACCTACACGCAGGCGGGCCAGAACTACGGCACCACCCTGCTGTGGACCATGCTGCTGCTCGTGCCCGTGCTCTTCGTCAATCAGGAGATGGTGTTGCGGCTCGGCGCGGTAACAGGCGTCGGCCACGCGCGTCTCATCTTCGAGCGCTTCGGCAAATTCTGGGGCGCGTTCAGCGTCGTCGATCTGTTCATCCTCAACGCGCTGACCATCGTGACCGAGTTCATCGGCATCACGTTCGTGCTCGACTTTTTCGGTGTCTCGAAGATCGCGGGCGTGTGCATCGCCGCGGCGCTCACGATGGCCGCCGTCAGCACCGGCGACTTCCGGCGCTTCGAACGCTTCGCGGTCGTGCTTTGCGTGTTGAGCCTGTTGCTCGTGCCGGTGCTCGTGTCGATTCACCCGCCGGTCAGCCAGATGGCGCGCGACTTTTTCATTCCGAACTGGCCTCTCCACTCCAGGCTCTCCGACGTGATGCTGCTCGTGATCGGCATCGTCGGCACGACGGTTGCGCCGTGGCAGTTGTTCTTCCAGCAGAGCTATGTGGTCGACAAGCGCATCACGCCGCGCTTCATGAACTACGAAAAGGCCGACCTGTGGATCGGTATCGTGTTCGTGCTGATCGGCGCGGTCGCGATGATTTCCTTCAGCGCGGCGCTCTTTGACGGACGGCCCGAGTTCGGCAATTTCACGGATGCGGGCGGCATTATCGCGGGCCTGGAGAAATATGCGGGACGTACCTCTGCGGTGCTCTTTGCGATCGCGCTGCTCGATGCCTGCATCATCGGTGCGGCGGCCGTGTCGCTGTCCACGGCTTACGCGATCGGCGACGTGTTCAAGATCCGCCACTCGCTGCATCGTAGCGTGTCGGACGCGAAGGGTTTCTACCTCGTGTACTTCGCGATCATCGCGGCAGCCGCGGCGCTCGTGCTGATTCCGGGCAGCCCGCTCGGTCTGCTGACCGAAGCCGTGCAGACGCTGGCCGGCGTGCTGCTGCCGAGCGCGACCGTGTTTCTGCTGCTGCTTTGCAACGACCGCGCCGTGCTCGGTCCGTGGGTCAACTCGAAGAGGCTGAACCTGTTTACCGGTGCCGTCATCTGGGTGCTCGTGATGCTGTCGATCATTCTGACCGCGTCGGTGATCTATCCGGACATGAGCGGCGAAACGATTGTCCGCATGCTCGTGGGCGGGACGCTGCTCGCCGTCGTCGGTTATGCCGCGACCATCGGCATGCGCAAACTGCGTGGCGAGCCGGCAGCCGAACCGACGCCGGCCTATTCGAAAGACGCGCGCAAGACGTGGCGCATGCCCGCGCTCGACGAGCTGCCGCCGCCGAATCTGACGCTCGCCAAGCGCGTGTGGATGAGCGTGCTGCGTGGTTATCTGCTGCTCGCGGTGGTGCTGGTGATCGTGAAGGTCGTGCAGATGACGTTGCTTGGATAGCACTCAACGCCTGCCATCGGGCAGGCGGGTTCGGGAATTGCGAAGGATAGTCGCGGGTGTGCCGTCGCCGATTGACGGACACCGTGACACCTCGACCGGCTTCGTGATGTCATCCCGGCCGTCAGCAGGAGGATTCGACGATGAAGAAGCACATTCTCGCGGCGTTCCTCGTTGTAACCCTGGTACTACTCATCGTTGCACTCGTGACCTTTAACTGGATCTGTCAGTTGTCTGCCACAGGTACGGTGCGTGTCGTCGCTGACGGATTGCCGGACGGTGGCGGACCGCCGAACGGGGCGGCGCCCCATTGCCTGATCTATGGGAAATACTGTCTTGGCGACGCGCTGCGCAGCCATTAGCAGGACGACGGGCTCGCCATCGACGGAAGACGTGCCTCAGAGACGTTCTAGAATCTCGTTGACCCAGCCCTTGGGGTCACCTTTATGCTGACTGCCGCTGGTCAACGACAAAGAGGTGACTGATGAGTTCTTCCGCCCGCTGTTTGAATGTGTCTGAAGCAGCCAGACGGCTCGGAGTATCGATCAAGGCCCTGCGGCTATATGAGCAGCAAGGGTTGGTCACTCCCGGCCGAACCGCAGCAGGATACCGGGCATATGCGTCCGGCGACATGGCTCGTGCTGCCGAGGTAGTAGCTCTGCGCGCGCTCGGTCTCAGTCTTGCACAGGTCGCCCGGGTGTTGGAGGGCGACCCTCGCGGCTTGGGCGCCGCATTAGCTGCGCACGAAATTACGCTGGACAATCAAATTCACGAGCTTGTCCGTAAGCTCGATAAAGTCCGAAGTGTCCGGTCCGATCTTGCGCGAGGCCAGACGCTTCCCGACGGAGAGCTGACGCGGCTGCTCGATCGGACGGCCATGAGCGTGGCATTCGAGCTTCCGTGGCCTTGGGGAGGTGAATGGTTCGAGCTTCGCGACATCCGCCCCTTGAATTACATCATCGGTTCTCTGGGCAGCGGGAAGACCCGACTGGCCCGTCGTCTGGCAGAGACGCTACCCGGCGCGGCGTTCCTTGGTTTGAATCGGTTAGAGAACGAAGGCGCGGCAGCAGTTGAATCGATGAACACCGATCCGGAACTGAGGTCGCGCGTCAATCAGGCCTTGACGTGGCTCGCCGACGAGGGCGCCGCGGAATCCGCAGCGCTGATCGCGTTGCTCGTTAGCCTGGAAACCGAAGGCCCAGGCGTTCTGGTCATCGATATGATCGAACAGGATCTGGAACAGTCCGCGCAGGAGGCGTTGATCGTCCATCTTCGCCACCGCGCAAAGACCGGGGGACGCGCCCTCTTCCTGCTGACGCGCTCATCAGCGATCCTGGACCTCGCCTCGGTCGGACCTGATGAGGCCATTATCCTTTGCCCGGCAAATCACAGCCCGCCTATCCGGGTAGCGCCTTACCCCGGTGCGCCAGGTTATGAGGCCGTCGCCACGTGCCTGGCATCACCCGAGGTACGGGCCAGGGTCGCGCGTCGCCCTGAGAATGAATGGTCACTGTAGAGGAAGTGCGCCGGACGAAGGACGTATTCATCAACGCGGCCGTTCAGGTTGCGCAGCACTGCGTCAGACAGCAGCAAGACGAGCTGAAATTTCCTTCGCGGTACCAATCATGAGCTGCCGGCACTCTTTCAGGACCACTTCCGGACTGGTCGCCTCACTCGAATAGGATGCGCCGATCGCCGCAACCTCACCGGTCAGAGGATCCTGGATCGCGCACGCGATTGTGATATCGCTGGCGAAGTCCTCTTCGACACCGAGCACATACCCGTCCTTGCGGCCTTGCCTGACACGCTCGAGAATCTGCTCGGGCTGCCAGATCGTATTCGGCAAGATCGGCTTCAGATCGGACCGATCGAGTATCCGGCGTACCGCATCGTCCTGCAGGGCCGACATCATCGCAATGCCGGTAGCGGTGCAGTACGCCGGTAACCGCAGGCCGCCGCTCAGGTCATTGGACAACATTTCCGGGCTGACATAACGGACCACGAACACGGTATCCACGTCGTCGAGCATCGTCAGGTTGATCGATGCATCGGTTTTGCGGCGCAGGAACTTCAGATATGGCCGCGCACAATCGACGATCCGGTGGGATTCCAGATAGGACTGGCCTATATCGAGGCAACGCATCGATAACCTGTATTCGCCGTCGGGTCCGATCTTGTCCAGGTACCCTAGTTTCCAGAGCGTATGCGCAGCGCGCTGCGTGGCGCTCTTTTCGAGTCCCACCTCGCGCGCGATCTGCGAGAAGCCCATCATCGGCTTCGCTTTGCCGAAAGCCTCGAGCACGAGAAACGCCTTCTTCACACTACCGACGAACAGGTTATCTACTTCCTCGTCCGCGTCATTACTGCGCGTAGTCTTCTTTTCACGTTGCCTGGCAGCCATGGTCGATGTCGTTGAAAAAAGTAAGCGGTCGCAAGCTTTCATGGGCTTGCGGCAGGGCGTGCATCATACCGCAGGGCTCTGCCGCCGATGCTTCAGGCGGCGCTGGCGTTCGCCCATGGCGAACGAATATCGGCCAGAAAGCGTTGCGCGCGCGGATGCTCGGGCTTCTGGAAGAATCGCTCCGGTTTCGCCCGCTCCAGTACTACGCCGTGATCCATGAAAATAACCCGATCTGCGACTTCGCGCGCAAAGCCCATTTCATGGGTCACGCAAACCATGGTCATTCCGTCGCGTGCGAGGTTCTTCATCACCTGCAGCACCTCGTTCACCATCTCGGGGTCGAGGGCGGAGGTGGGCTCGTCGAACAGCATCAGCGGCGGTTTTCCCGCCAACGCACGCGCAATCGCGACGCGTTGCTGCTGACCGCCCGACAGGTTGGACGGATAGGCATTAGCCTTCGCCGCGAGTCCGACGCGGTCCAGCAGCGACATAGCCAGCTCGCGCGCTTCACCTTTGGGCAGCTTCCCTAGCTTGGTCGGTGCAAGCATGCAATTCTCCAGGGCCGTCAGATGCGGAAACAGATTGAACTGCTGAAAGACGAATCCTATACCCCGTCGCAACTGATTCACATCGAGATCGCGCGCATGAACGTCCTGCCCATTGACGACGATACGTCCTTTCTGAATTGGCTCGAGACGGTTTACGGTTCGGATCAGGGTCGACTTCCCCGATCCCGACGGGCCGCAGATCACCACGACCTCGGCTTTGTTGACCGACTCATTGACGTCAACAAGCGCGTGATGAGGCCCATACCATTTGTTGACACCTTCGAAAGTAATCATGATTTCAATCTCAATGATGAACGCGAGCCAAGATGTCTTTCCAGAAGGTAGGCGAAACGCGAAAGGCCGAAACAGAGCACAAAATAGGTAAAGACGAGGATGCCGTAGACACCGAAGGCGTGGCTCAGCTCTTCGGTGCCGATCTGTCCGGTTACGAAGGATATTTCCGGCAGCGAGATGATGTAACCGAACGACGTCTCCTTGATCGTGGAGACGAGCTGATTCACCACTGAAGGCAACATGTTGCGCATCGCCTGCGGCAGGATGACAAACCGCATCGAATGGGCATACGGAAATCCGAGTGATCGCGCCGCCTCCATCTGTCCTCGCGGTAGCGCCTGAATTCCAGCGCGGAAGATCTCCGCAAGATAGGCGCCATCAAAAATGATGAGCGACACGAGCATCGTTGCGAACTGCCCTGTATCGTGCCCGGTGAGCGTAGGCAGCAGGAAGTACGCCCAGAAGATCACCATCAGCAGTGGCGTGCCCCGTAGTATTGCCAGCAGGAAGGCAACCGGTCGACGCAGGAATTTGTACGGACTGACTACGCACAGACCAAACAGTATTCCTACAGGAAGTGCCAGCACCAGGGCGCTCAGCGCCAGAAGCAGAGTCAGGCTCAGCCCGCCCAATGGTCCCTTTGGGTACTGACCAATCAGAAAGAAGACGGCGTAGTTGTGGATCAGGTCCCACATGGCTATATGCTCCGGACGGGATAGCGCTGTTGATACAGGTGGGACAACGCAGCAATCAGCATTGACACCGTGAGGTAGGCCAAAGTTGTAATCGCGAACACGTCAAAAGAGCGAAACGTGGCCGAACTGATCTGCTGCGCCCTGTACATCATTTCAGCAACACCGACGGCCATCGCGGTACTTGAGTTTTGCCAGAGATTGAGTACCTGGTTAATCAGCGGTGGCACGGTGTAGCGCAATGATTGCGGCAGTACGACGAGCCATAACGTCTGGAAAAAACCAAAGCCCAACGCACGGCCGGCTTCATGCTGCGTGGCATGAACCGCGCGAAGACCGCTGCGGATGTCTTCGGCCATGTAAGCGGCCGAATAGAGCACGAGCGCAATGACAGCGCTCAGCACCTCATAGTCATGGCTGTAAAGCCAGGCCGTAATGGGCCGGGGAAGAAACTGTGGCACGCCGAAATACCAGAACAGCAGGTGCGCAAGCAGGGGCACGTTGCGGGTAACTTCGATATACGAAAGACTTAGCCACTGAACGAATCTGACCGGCACGAGCCGCATTACCGCGAGAACCAGTGCGAGCGGCAATGCGAACGCGAGTCCCAGAAGCGATAGCTCGATCGAAAGCAGAAACCCGCTGAGAAGCGCCCCGGAATACGGTCCTGAGAGCAGCATCGAGAGATCAAATTTTGGCATCTTTCAACTGCCCGGTCTGTACCGGGCAGCGCTCCACGGAGGGTTAGATCTGGTCGGAATCGATCTTGAACGACCGGGGCGGGAAGTTCATGCCCGAACCCGCTCCAAACCACCTGTCATAAATCTTCTGAGCCTCCCCACTCTTTTCCATTGCGGACAGAACTTCGTTCACTTTGGCCTTGAATACCGGCTCATCTTTGCGCACACCGAGAGCATCCTTGTCTTCAGAGAGGTTCTCCGGAAGGATGACGTAGTCCTTTGCCGCGGGACCGAGCTTCACGAGCGCGCCCGCGAGTGTCGTTTCATCGTCGATGTACGCTACGCCTTTGCCCTGTTGAAGAGCGAGAATGCCCTCAGGGTTCGTGTCGAATTCGATCAGGGTCGCCTTTGGCAGAATCTTCGGGATGTTGATCGCTTCAGTGGATCCCTTTGTGGTAATCACCTTCTTGCCGTCCAGCTGTGCCAGGTGCGTGATACCGCTGTCCTTTCGAACGAGAGCCTTCTCGCCCAGCACGAACGTCGAGAGCGTGAAGTCGATCTGGGATTCGCGGTCTTTGGTGTGCGTCAACGACGCAGTCAGAATGTCGACACGTTTTTGCTGAAGCTCAGGAATACGCGCCGCCGTCGCTAACTGCTTGAGCACCGGCTTTACGCCCAGTGCCTTCGCGATGGCGTTGCAGAAATCCACGTCGTAGCCGACGATCTCCCGGTCCGCCGGGTTCTTCATAAAGCTGAATGGGCGGTCGGTGCCCAGCACGCCACAGACCAGTTCTCCTTTCGCCTTGATGTCGGCCAGTTGATCGGCCATGGCGGATACGGACGCGAGTGCGACCGCGCCGGTGAGAATCGCTCGCGAGAAGAGTCGCTTACTGCTCGTTTTCATCGTAGGTCTCCATATCAATGTCTCCAAATCCAATCGTCCGGATTACACTGCGATGCATATTGCCGCACGCCGGACTGCTGTCGGCTGAATGTAGTCGGGCACCTCCATGGCAAATGTTCCGGAACCACGAATGGGCATGCTCGAAAGGAGCGCACCTAACTGCCTAAAGCTCCGACAGCGATTCGAGCAGAGCGCCGAGGCCGTTTTCAATCGTGCGGTCATCGGTTGCGAACGAGATTCGCACCGTGCCTTCCGCACCGAAATCCGACCCGGGAACGACCACGACGCGGTGCTGCTCCAGCAGCCAGGCCGCGAATGCCACGTCGGGCTGTGCGTCGTGCCGGAATCTGTCGCTGCGCGCCAGCAACGCGCCAATGTCGAGCAGCGCGTAGAACGCACCGTCCGGCCGCGCGACCTCGACGTGTGGATGACGCTCGACCAGCGACATCACCAGATCGCGGCGCTTGCGATACACGTCGACCATGTGGCTGACCGAATCGGTCGGCCCATTGAGCGCGGCGACGGCCGCTGCCTGGCTGATCGACGACGCTGACAGCGTGGTCTGCGCCTGCAGATCAGCCATCGCGGCGATCAGGTTCGCGGGCCCGGCACCGTAGCCCAGCCGCCATCCCGTCATCGCAAACGCTTTCGACAACCCGCTCGAAATCAGGATGCGACCCGCGAGTTCCGGACAAACCCGTGCAAGCGATACCGGGCGCTCCGGCGTGTAGTGCAGACTCTCGTAGACCTCGTCGCTGAGGATCAGCAATTCCGGATGCTCGATCAGCACCGCCCCCAGCGCGCGCAGCTCCGCTTCGCTATAGACGGCGCCGGTCGGATTCGACGGCGTGTTCAGGATGATCCAACGCGTGCGCGGACCGATCGCCGCACGCAATTCGTCCGGCGTCATCTTGTAGCCGTTCTCGCGACGCGTCGGTGCGAACGCGGGGATGCCGCCCGCCGCGTACACCATGCCCGGGTATGCGGCCCAGTACGGTGTCGGCAACAGTACTTCGTCGCCCGGTTCCAGGGTCACGGCCAACGCGTTCGAGATGATCTGCTTCGAACCCGTTGCGACCATCACCTCCTCGTCCCGGAATGACAGACCGTTCTCGCGTTCGAATTTGCCTCGCACCGCCTCGCGCACCGCGAGCGAGCCGCGCACCGGCGTGTAGTGTGTGTCGCCATCGAGCATCGCGCGATGGGCCGCTTCGATAACGTGCGCGGGCGTGTCAAAGTCGGGCTCGCCAGCGGTGAACGAATGCACGTGGATACCGTCGGCCTGCAGGTCGACGACCCGCGCCATCAGCTGATAGATACTGGATGTCTTGATGTTCGCCATGCGCGACGCGATGCGCGGCGCGCGCGTGTTCGTTACTGACATAAGCTCCTCGGTCTATATGGATCTGTCACTGCGCAAGGCGAGCGCCGGTCACGCGCTCGGGCTGCCGCAGTTTGCAAGTGCGCGGCCAAGCCACTCGGCAGTGGCTTCTTTTGCGTCCTTGAGAGGCAATCGAACCTTGCCGGATGCGATGCGGCCGCTCAGTTGCATCGCTACCTTCAGCCCAACCGGATTCATTTCGGAATAGACAGCCGAAATCAGGTCCGCATAGTTGTGATGCATCTTCAGCGCGGCAGCCAGATCGCCCTGCTCGACCAACGTCTGCATCCGGACCCACGGCTGCGGATCGAGGTTCGCGATCGCAAGCACGCCGCCACGCGCGCCGAGTGCGATCTGCGCCGGGAAAAACGGCTCCTCGCCAGACAACAGCGCGAATTCGCTCCCGACGATCTGCGCAACGCGCATCAGCTTCTGGAAATTCGAGCCGCTGTACTTCATGCCGATGATCGAGCCGGCCCGTGCCATATCGGCGATCGTGTCGGCTTTGAGTTCGACGTTCGTGCGCCGCGGAATCTCATACAGCACCAGAGGCAGTCCAATCGCGCGACGGTACTCGGCGAAGTATTCGGCGATGCCGTCGTCTTCGGCGATCGTGTAGAACGGCGTGACGACCATTAGCGCGTCGGCGCCTGCATCGCGTGCGGCGAGACCGGCCGCGAGCGCGTCCGCGTAGCCGGTTGCCAGCACGCCGGCGATCACCGGCACGCGGCCGCGCGCCGCCGCACAGGTCAGCCGCACAACTTCGCGCCGCTCCGCCGCCGACAGCGCCGGATATTCGCCGGTGCCGCCAAGCGGCGCGAGGCCGGTCGCCCCACGCTCGATCAGGTAATCGACATGACGTTGCAGCGACTGGCCGTCGAGGGCACCCGTCGCGTCGAACGGTGTGGTGGTCGCGACGATGACGCCGCGCAGTGAGCTACCTGCCAAAGTCATGATTTTTCCTTAATTGTATTTCAATTAACATGAATTGAAATACAGTCTATGAAAATCAATATTTATCTACAACCGAGTGTTTCCACCTATTGGGCGAGACCAGTAGGTCGGCAACGGCGCGCTGCCCGTTCAGTGGTTCAGCCAACGCCGAGATCACAGGCAGCGGTGTGAGGATGAAGTTGTCACATGAACTCGCGTCCAAAATCAGCAGCGTTCGGGAAGGTTGGTTTGGTCTCAGCGATGCATGCGCGGGCGACGAGGAAATCACCGGAGTCCTCGTTTTTTCACTTGCATTAATCTGCTTAGTCAAATACATTCATATCAGAAAAAGCCATGTCAGCGATTCGCGTGGATGCGGGCAAAGCTCGCAGACCGCGTGGATCGCGATTTTTTTCAGCCATTTATCTGATTTGTCAGGTAATTGGAATTTGCGCCGTTGCGGCCGGTCCGCCAGTCTCTCCACCCGAAGGACACATGATGAGCACGTCTGCCAGTTCAGGCGCCCCGGCGCCCCTCACGGGCGCCAGTTTCGTACTCGGCACGATCGCTGTGGCACTTGCCACGTTCATGAACGTTCTCGATTCGTCAATTGCCAACGTCGCGATTCCGACCATCTCCGGCAATCTCGGCGTATCCATCGATGAGGGAACGTGGGTCATTACGCTGTTTTCAGCAGCCAACGCAGTGTCGATTCCTTTGACCGGCTGGCTGACCCAGCGCATCGGACAGGTCAAGCTGTTCGTCTGGGCCATCCTGCTGTTCGTCCTGTCCTCCGCGGCATGCGGGATGGCGCCCACCTTGCCCGTACTCCTGACGGCGCGAGTGATCCAGGGCGCAGTGGCCGGACCGCTGGTCCCGCTGTCGCAGGCGCTGCTACTTGCCTCGTTCCCGAGAGAAAAGAGCTCGAGCGCCTTGTCGCTATGGGGGATGACAGCGACCGTCGGACCGATTGCCGGCCCGGCCCTCGGCGGTTGGATTACAGACAACTACAACTGGTCGTGGATTTTCTACATCAACGTACCGGTTGGTTTGTTCGCCGCCGCCGTGGTCTGGGTGCTCTATCGCAACCGTGAAACGCCGGCCCGCAAACTGCCGATCGACAAGGTCGGACTGATCGCGCTCATACTGTGGGTCGGCGCACTGCAGGTCATGCTGGACAAGGGCAAGGACCTCGACTGGTTCAATTCGGCGACCATCTGGACCTTGACCATTGTGGCCGTGGTCAGCTTCCTGTTCTTTCTGATCTGGGAGCTCACCGATGCGCATCCAATCGTCGATCTGAGATTATTCGCACAACGTAATTTTCTTGGCGGAACGGTAGCCATTTCTATCGCGTTCGCGGTGTTTTTTGCAAACCTCGTGATTTTGCCGCAATGGATACAGGGTTCGCTCAACTATCCGGTTGTCAACGCCGGTCTCGTCACCGCACCACTCGGAATCTTCGCTGTGATTCTCGCGCCGGTGCTCGGCAGGATCATGCCGAAATCAGACATGCGCGTGCTCGTCACGTTTGCTTTCCTGGGGTTTGCCGGCGTGTTCTTCATGCGCTCGCGCTATACGACGGGCGTCGATGCCTGGTCGCTCGTTCTTCCCACGTTACTTCAAGGCATCCCCACGGCGTTCTTCATGACGCCGCTCACGTCGATCATCCTTTCGGGCCTTCCGCCAGAGAAAATTCCGGCCGCCGCGGGCCTGTCCAATTTCGCGCGCGTATTCTCCGGTGCTGTGGGCACATCGCTCGCGAGCACGGGCTGGAACAACCGCACGATCCTGCACCACGCACGGCTGGCCGAACAGACCAGCGTGAACAATCCCCTCTTCACCGGCGCAATCGCGAACGTGCAAGGCACGTTCGACGTCAGCACGCCGAAGGCCCTGGGAATCCTTGAAGCGTCGTTGAACTCGCAGGCAATCATGCTGGGGCTGAACGACATTTTCTGGTTATCGGCCGTCATCTTTATTCTGATTATTCCCGTCGTCTGGCTGACCCGGCCTGGCAAGGGTGCCGCTGCGGGAGCCGCGAGCGCTGGCGGCCATTGAGCCCGCACACGCTGCCGCATGAGCCGGCGGCGAAGCGCCTTTACAAATTCTGACGTTACAACTATTGTCTGGATCAACAATGTAACGACACAGACAGCGGAATGGAACACTACACGCCGAAGAACTTCCTTCTCACCGACAGCGTAGGGTTTGCGCTCACCAAGGCGCGCAACCTGGTTGCGTCGGAGATGGACGTGGCATTGAAGGATCTCGACATTACCAGCCCGCAAATGGGGATCCTGCTTTCGATCCGGCTGGGCAATGCGACGACGCCTTTCGAGTTGTCGAAGTTGCTCGGAATCGACACGGGCCTGATGACGCGTCTGCTCGACAAGCTGGAAGACAAGGGACTCGTCGAGCGCTCGCGCAGTGTGGACGATCGCCGAGTGGTGAACTTGACGCTAACGAAGGAAGGACAGGCGATCGCAGCACAGATTCCGCAGATTGCGCCCAAGGTCCTCAACGCACGACTGCGAAAATTTACCAAAGCCGAGTTCGAGGAACTGCGCCGACTGCTGAACAAGTTCATCGGCGAGTAAGTGGTCGAGATTCAGGGAGCCACTCACGTCATCACAGCGTGCCTATCATCCCAGGTTCACTTTGCGGGCAAGGCGGCCGGAAGGCGCATCCGGTACAAAGAGACAGCCTGTATGGTGAGCGTACAGAGAATCGCGCCGCCGTAAGCGGCAGGCTCGTTCAGCCGCGGCAACGTCAAGCTGAGTACATAGAAAAACGCGGCAAAGCCCGGAAGAGCCGTCGCCATGCCGCGCATCAATTGTTGTGCCGCTTCATGGCCGACCATGCGATGAGCGAAAACTGCAAGAATGATGACCATGAAGGGGAACGACGCGAGCACACCGCTCGCTTCCGGCCCAACGTAAGGCGCAATTAGCGTGATGCCGATCACGAGGCTAGCCATCAACGCCATGCGCAAGGGCAAGTCCCACCAAGGTGGATTGAGCTTGCCGGTTCTGCCACTGGTGTTGGGAATGTGGTTGAGCACGAGCGCGGCGGCCAGAATGGCGATGAGAAAGAGCCCCGTCTGCGACAGCGCGCTCCATTGCAACAAGCCTGCGACGATGGAAAACGTCGCGGAGGCACCCGCCAGGGCCACTAACCATCCGCGCGGCGCCAGTCTGCAATAGGCCAGGCAGAAGGCTGCCTGCGCAACGGTTGCGACAAGCGACCCTGCTGTAGCTTGCGTCGCGAACACAGGTCCATGCTCCAGTGCCAGAAACACCGAGATGGGCCCCGACGAGATCGGCAACCCCACCACAAAACCGCCGATCGCTTCGCCCCAGCGGCGAGCGGCAATCGTTGCAGCCAACAGCAACAGCGGCGTACAAACAAGTTTGAAAACAAGAATATCCATGATTGGCGAACAACACGGAGAACGGCAACCTTGAAGGACGTGGGAGACGTCGCCGCTTCGAATACGTAGCGCGTGCGTGGCTCCAACAACAGGAATTCCATCGCAGAGTCCATTGAAGTGCCGCCCCACGTATCCCGGCCAAAGGCACTCTGCGCCTGCCCGCAGATATTGACGGCTGCCACCCTGGCTGACAAACCATTTGTCGTCATATAATGCGTGAGTATTATTCACGCATATCCCGACCGTGTTCGACCGGCTCCCTCCTCTGCAAACGCTGCGCGCCTTCGAAGCAACGGGGCGGCTGTTGAGCATGACGCTGGCCGCCGAAGAGCTCCACGTCACCCACGGCGCAGTGAGCCGGCACATCAAGACGCTCGAGAACCATCTTGGCGTCGCGCTGTTCCAGCGCCTGACCCGACGCATCGTCCTGACCGAAGCGGGCGCCGATTTCCTGCTAGCTGTTACCCGCGTGCTGAGAGAACTGACGAAGGAATCCGAACGCCTTCGGGCGCGCGACAGCGTTACGCGCCTGAAGATCAACGCGAGCGTGTCCTTTGCGAACAAGTGGCTCGCACCTCGGCTGCATCGGCTGAAGGCCCTCCACCCGGAACTCGACGTCCACCTCGACGTGACCGACACGTATGTCGATCTGAACGATGGCGAGGTGGATGTAGCCATACGGTTCGGGAGTGGCCGCTATCCACGTGTCCTGGCCGAGCGGATCCTGGAAGAGACCGTGACTCCGGTCTGTAGTCCTGAGTATCGAGAGAAAAAGGGCGGATTGCCCTCCGTGGCGAGTCTTGCCGGTTGTACCTTGCTTCATGAGGACCGCATGCTAGCCAACTGGGAGCAATGGTTTGCGCTAGCCGGAGTAGACGGCGCTCATAGCGCTCGCGGCCCGGCCTACAGTCACGGCAGCATGGCCATCGAGGCGGCCATTCGCGGCGAAGGTGTGGCACTGGGGCGCAGCGTGATCGTAGCGGACGACATTGTTGCAGGACGTCTGGTTGCTCCATTCCCGCAGTTCCGACTCAAGGTCGAGCGCGGCCATGATCTCGTCTATCGCATCGGAAGCAAGGACGATCCCAAGGTTCGCGCGTTGCGCGACTGGCTCGCTGACGAAATCCGGTTGTTTTTGGCGAATGAAGCTTGAGCAACACTCAAGATCTATCCAGGGATTTACTGGGATTTACCAGAAAGCGCTTGCCGGGCAGCTCAACCAACAGCATCGACTGCCGCTCGCAATTTCTTAGGTACTCCAGATCATCCCGTTTTCTCCGTCGATGCACGCAAAGAGGCGCACGCCCGCCCGCCCCTGCGCTCAGAACATATGGCGCAAGCCCACCATCATGCCGAGTTGCGTCGTGGTGGCCGCTGCGCTCAGGCCTCCAAAGCCCTGTAGTTGCGCTCCGATCATGCCGCCGCGATACAGCGAGTAATCGGCTTCCGCATAAACGCTCGTCGCACGCGAAAGGCCGTAGTCGGCCAGCAGTTGGAATTGCGTGGCGTTGCCGTCGCCGCTTTGCGTCTTGCCGCTTTGCAGCGTGCGCCACACATTCGCCGAAAGATGAGTGTAATTCCCCACCAGTTGCGTGACGCCGCCAAAGAACATCTCACGCGCAGAGAACGTATTGAACTTGAGTGCCGTGAGTAGGGCCGGCGTGAACGGGCCGTTCGGGAAATTTCCCATGAAGCCGGGATCCTGCCGGTTCACCACCCATCCAAAGTTGACGGTCGTGTCGACGAACGTGTAGGCGCCGCCGGCAGTCCACGTCTTGAAGTGCGCCGAGCTATTGAGCGCATCGCGCGCATCCAGATAGCCGGCGCCAAGGCGCAACGGCCATTGCGGAATGTATGCAATCGACGCGCCGATCTGGCTGCCCGCGCCGAATGCCCCCGCCTGACCGCCAAACGCGTACGAAAGCTCGAGCGCAACGTCCTGCCAGCGCGCAATATACTTCGCCATGTTGCTGGTCCAGACACCCTGAGCCATTCCCACTTCCGGGCGGAACTGATAGACCGTCGGTAGCCACGACGCGCTCACGTAGGTCTTCACAACGGCGTCCGCGAGCGGGTTGGTCTGACGACCCAGTGTGAGCCGGCCGAACGTGGAAGACTGCAAGCCGATATAGGCCGTGTTGAAGAGCGGATAACCGGGATCGCTCACGCCGGAGTTCGTAAAGAACCGGTTTTCCAGCTGGAAAACGACGCGATTGCCGCCGCCGAGATCTTCCGCACCGAGCATTCCCCAATTGCTTTCACTCAGGCCGCCATTGACGAGTTGAACCCTGCTGTCGCCGGCGGCATTGGCGTGCGTCGTGTAGCGCACAGCCGTATCGATCAATCCGTACAGCGTCACAGAAGACTGCGCGCACGCCGCCGAGCCAAAGCCGGCCATTGCCACGGCGCCAGCCAATCGCGCCGCCGCGCCGAGCTTGAACTGCACTGCATTGACTGATCGCATCGGGTCTCCTGTTGTCGTTATCGGATTGTCATGCACAACCGGTTAAAGCGGCGTGAATAGTATTTTGCACTGCGGTTCATTCAGGTGCTTGCACTGTCGACAATAATTGGCTATGCGTCGAGCCCGGTTCGTTGCGCAGGAAACGATAAGCATCAGGCGGCCGTTTCGCGTTGACGCGATTCACGACCGTGATCGTATTGAACCTCACACCGTGCCTGCACAACAGGCCGATTCCGCATATGACGTTGTCGAAGGTGCAATGCCCCTTTCGATCCACGCGAAGCGCATCGGACAATTCACGCGGGCCGTCGATGCTGATTTCGACCAGAAAATCGTGTGCTTTCAGAAAAACGCATCACGCATCGTCCAGCCGGTGTCGTTTCCATTGTGTCGGCAATGGCGTGTATGCATCCTCTCCGACCGCTGTTCAGTCTCGGGAATTCCCCTAGCAGATCGCGCTTGATTTTCCGCATTCACCTGATCTAATCTACTAACACGTGTTACGAAATTTAAAATTCAAATTTTCTTCGTAAAAACAGCCATATTGCGCTTTTTTTTCGAATGCACACTAACACGTGTTAGTGTGCTCAACGGAATTCCGCCAACCGATGAAACGTGCCACCAGTCACCAGGTCGCCAAACTCGCGAACGTGTCGCGCACCACCGTGTCGTTCGTGCTCAACGACGTGCCGGACATGGGCATCAGCCCAGAGACGCGAAGCCGCGTGCTCGAAGCCGCGCGCCAGCTCGGCTACGTACCGAACGCGCTCGCCCGTTCGCTTGTGAGCGGCGCCACGCGAACGGTCGGTCTGCTTATGCCGCAGGACGACCAGGTGCATGCGAACGTCGACGCTTACATCCCTCGCTTTCTGTCGGGCGTCACGCTGACCTGCCAGTCGCGCGGCTACAAGGTGCTGTTCGAGCCGCTCAACCGTGCCGAGCCGGCGGGCACGTTCGTCGGTCTCGTCGACAGTGGACGCATCGACGGGCTGATCGCGCTCAATCCGCGCAAGGAGGATCTCTCCTATCTGAACGATGCGGCGGCGAACGGCTTTCCGCTCGTCGTGTTCGGCCCGAGTTTCACCGGCTACGACAGCATCCGCAGCCTCAACGCGGACAACCGCGACGCCGCGCGCCGCGCCACCGAACATCTGCTCGCGCTCGGCCATCGCCGCATCGCTCACATCGGTTTTGCCGCCGACGACACGCCGATCGTACGAGAACGTCTGTCCGGCTTTCGCGACGCGATGCAGGCCGCCAGCGTCGACGTCGATCCCGCGTGGATCGGCTACGGCAACTACAGCGCCGGGAGCGGCGAGGAAGCAATGCGCGCGATCCTCGCGCGCCGGCCCGGCATCACCGCCCTCTTCGCGGGCAACGACACAGTAGCGTTCGGCGCGATGGCCGCGCTGCGCGATGTCGGTCTGCGCATTCCGGACGACGTCGCGATCGTCGGCTACGACGACATTCCGCTCGCAGCCTACGCCGCCCCGCCGCTGACAACGATGCGCACCGAGCCGTTCGACGAAGGCAGTCACGCAGCCGCGATGCTGCTGCGAATCATTGCCGGTGAACAGCCGGAAAGGGGACACACGCAGGCCGAGGTGCCGCTCGTCGTGCGGCGCTCGTGCGGCGCCCGCACCGGCTGACATCCGCTGCAAAGACCCCGCAAGAAACCCCGCTGTACGACGTGAAATACGCGATGGCACGGATAGCCAGCACCGCCGTCGCCCCATTCGATCAGAACGACGCTCCCTGGAGAAGACAATGCGCCCGAACTATCGCCCGCATGCCGAATTGCCGCCACGCCCACTTCACCTGCTTCGCTCATTCCGCCCGCTTTGCCGCCCCAGAATGCTGACCGTGCTCGCCGTCGCGGTGAGCGCTTCGCTCGCCGGCCTGCCCCACGCGCGCGCCGCGGCGACGCCGGTGTTGCAGTTCAAC
Organism: Paraburkholderia susongensis; assembly: GCF_900177725.1. Taxonomy (GTDB): domain Bacteria; phylum Pseudomonadota; class Gammaproteobacteria; order Burkholderiales; family Burkholderiaceae; genus Paraburkholderia; species Paraburkholderia susongensis. The sequence goes on from NZ_FXAT01000006.1 coordinate 251,777, forward strand.
GATCCGGGCTTCGAGCAGGCCGGCCCCAACCTCACATGCTCATCGTGGTGGACGGTCAGCTCAGGCGCCGGATGCGCGTCGAACAATCCGCACTACGGCACGCATGCGGCCTTCCTGAATCAGGGCGACGGCTACTCGGTGTCGCAGTCGGTCCAGTCGCCGGTTGCGGGTCTGTTCGACTTTTCCGCGTGGATCGCCGCGTCGCCCGGCGGCAACGGCGGCACGTTTTCGATCCGCAGCGGCAACGGCCCGGTGCAAACGATCACGCTGCCGGCGAATCTGACAACGAGTACGTACATCAAGTACACATTGCCGCGCATCGCGATCGCCGCCAACGACACGGTGACGATCACGTTCGCATCGTCGAGTGGACGCGGCTGGGTCAACATCGACGACGTCGAGGTCGTGCAATCCGCGCCGAATGATCCGCAAGTGTCGTCGTCGAACCCGACCGTCGTCGCGATGTTCAACTGGGCGAAGGTAAAAGCGAATTCGTGGGTGCGGCAGGGCGGCACGAGCGGCGTCGTGAACATGGACGAGAACAATCACAGCGGCACCGGCACCGGCGTCTACACGCCGAGCTACTGGGCGGGCTACCCGTTCCGCTCGTACTACTACTCGCGCGACTTCGCGCACCAGTTCCTCGGTGCGCACATGCTCGGCCTCGATCTGCAGAACAAGACGATGCTCGCCGCGTTCGCCGCATCGGCAACGCAGAGTCGCGGCTATTTCCCGCTGTGGGCGATCAACTTCGACGGCTCGACGGGTACGACAGACTATAAGAGCGATACGAACTTCGTCCGCGAACTGCCCGCGCCGTTCGATCTGTCGCAGCGCATGAACGACGGCTATCGCTGGACCGGCGATGCGGACTACGCCAATTCGCCTGTAATGACAGGCTTCATCGCCAATACGGTCAATGCGTTCGTGAACGCGCACACCGGCCTCATTCCCGACGGTAAAGCGAACGGCCGCCAGATAACGCTCGCGCAGGAGAGCAGCGACAACATCTTCCAGGGTGTGGCGAGCTACAACGAGAGCGCCGGTGACGACCCCGTCGAAGCCGCCGATGCGGTATCAACGCAATATCAGGCCTATCTCGCGATGTCCGCGCTGTCCGCCGCACGGCGCGATCCGTTCGCGGCGCGCACGTACGCGCAGAAAGCCGCCGATCTCTTCACGTACTACAACAACACGTGGAGCGTCGATCCGTCGGACCCGTCGAAGGTGATCCGCAGCTACAACCTCGCGTCGACCGGATCGTCCGCATGGGGTGCCGAGATGAGCTGGTTCGCGCCGATGAAGGGCATCATGGCAGCCGGCGCGCGCCGCGACAGCTACATGTCGTGGCTCAACGCGACTGCGCTCACGCAAACGCCGTCAAATCTCGAAGCGGTCACCTATCTGCCCGATGCGTTCTTCACGGTGCACGATGGCGCGACCGCATGGACGTGGATGCAGTACGTCTACAACCGCATCAACGATGTGCACTCGGGCGGCTTCGTCAACGGCGACTATCCAGAGACGTCGTTCACGCTAGTGAGCCAGGTGATCCAGGGGCTGCTCGGCGTGCAACCCGACGCCGCGCGCCGCGAGATCGACACCGTGTCGCGGCTGCCGCAGGACATCGGCTGGTTGAAGGTCACGAGCATTCCCGTCGGCGACGGCACCATCGCGTTGCGGCAGGACGGCCAGACCCGCAGCACGCTGACGAACACCAGCAGCGCACGCAGCGGCCCTTACTTCTGGCACGCAGGCTTCCCCGGCAGCTATCGCTGTCTGACCGTGCGCGGCCAGCGCCGCGAAGGCCGCATCGCGCTGCCCGAAGGCAGTCAGGGGCCATCGTTCACGTACGCGGACATCCTCGTGCCGCCAGGCGAAACCGTGGTTGTCGAGGCGCCGTCGACTTGCCGCGCGAGTGCCGCTGCATCGGGCACGAAAGCGTCCGCGCAATAACCGGAGCGGCGCACATGGCAAGCATTGCACTCAAGGGCGTCGGCAAGTCGTATGGCCGCCACGCGGCGGTCGTGCGCGGCGTCGATCTGCAGATCGCGCCCGGCGAGTTCTGCGTGTTCGTCGGCGCGTCGGGCTGCGGCAAGTCGACGCTGCTGCGGATGATCGCCGGACTGGAGGAGCTAGCCGAAGGCGATCTGTTCATCGGCGAGCGCCGGATGAACGACGTGCCGGCCGCGCAGCGCGGCGTCGCGATGGTGTTTCAGAGCTACGCGCTGTTTCCGCACATGACCGTCTACGAAAATCTGTCGTTCGGTTTGACGCTCGCGAAAATCGACAAGCGCACGATTCGGGAGAAGGTCACGGCTACAGCGAAGGTGTTGCAGCTCGAAGCGCTGCTCGATCGTTTGCCGAAGGCGCTGTCGGGTGGTCAGCGACAGCGCGTGGCGATCGGCCGTGCGCTCGTGCGCGAGCCGGGCGTATTCCTGTTCGACGAACCGCTGTCGAATCTCGATGCGGCGCTGCGGCTGCAGACGCGCCATGAAATCGCACGGATCCATCGCGGTATCGAAGGCGCGTCGAGCATCTACGTGACGCATGACCAGGTCGAGGCGATGACGCTCGCCGATCGCATCGTGCTGCTCAACGCAGGTGCCGCAGTCGGGCACGAAGGCAGCATCGCGCAATGCGGTCCGCCGCTCGAGCTGTATCACCGGCCGCGCAATCGCTTCGTCGCGGGCTTCATCGGTTCGCCGAGGATGAACTTCATTCCGGCGCGGCTCGTGTCGGCCACCGAACAGCTCGCGCAGGTCCGGCTCGACACCGGCGAGACGCTGGCCGCACGCGTCGATGCGCGGCGGGTGCAGCCGGGCGAAGCCCTCACGCTCGGCATCCGCCCCGAAGACGCGGGAACGAACACAAACGGACAGCACCTCACTCGCGAAGTGCAGTGGCAGGAGCGGCTCGGCGAAAGCACCTACGTCTATCTCGACAGCGGCGATGCGCTCGCGCCGTGGGTCGTCAAGCTGCCCGGCAGCGCCAGCGCGCGCGCCGGCGAACGATTGCCGGTCTCGATCCCGGCCGCGGCCTTGCACGTCTTCGACGCGCGCGGCGATGCGCTCGTGCGCGTTACCGACGATCTGCCCGTGCCACTCGCCCTGCACAACTAAACCCCGCCAATAGGAGACACCATGAAAATCGTCCAATACGCGCGGCAAGGCGCAGTCTCGCTGCTGCTCACCGCTGCGCTGTCGTGCGCGCAGGCCGGTACGCTGGTCATCAATTCGAACGCGGCCGACACGGCGGTGAAAAACGCTTTCGACGCGGCCGTCGCCGGTTTCAAGGCCGAGAATCCCGATGTCGACGTGAAGGTCAACACGTTCGATACCGAAGGCTACAAGACGTCTATCCGCAACTTCCTGTCAGCGGAACCGCCCGACGTCGTCACGTGGTACGCGGGGCACCGGATGGCCCCGTTCGTCGATGCCGGACTCTTCGAAGACGTGACCGACCTTTGGACGAAGAACGGCCTCGACCAGTCGCTGAAAAGCGCCGCATCGGCGATGACGCTGAACGGCAAGAAATGGGGCATCCCCTACTCGTATTACGCGTGGGGCATTTACTACCGCAAGGATCTGTTCGCGAAACTCGGCATCCAGCCGCCCACCACGTGGAAAGAACTGCTCGACGCGAGCGCGAAGCTGAAGGCAAACGGCATCACGCCGTTTGCGATCGGCACGAAGCAGCCCTGGACGACTGCCAGTTGGTTCGACTACCTCGACATGCGTATGAACGGATACGCTTTCCACATGGATCTGACGAGCGGCAAGGTGCCCTATACCGACAAGCGCGTCGAGGCGGTGTTCGATCGCTGGGACGAGTTGACGCGGCCCGGCTACTTTCTCGCCAATCATGCGTCGTACACGTGGGAGGAAGCGGTACCGGCACTCGTCAAAGGCGAAGCGGCGATGTACCTGATGGGCAACTTCGCCGTCGCACCGATGAAGCAGGCGGGGCTCGGCGAAAGCCAGCTCGGCTTCATGCCGTTCCCCCAGATCGCACCGAACGTGCCGCGCGCGGAAGAAGCGCCGATCGAAACCCTGCACATCCCCTCGAAGGCCAGGAACAAGGCGGATGCGCGGCGCTTCCTCACGTACATGTCGCGGCCTGATGTGCAGGCGCGCTTCGGTGCGATGACCGAAGAGCTGCCGGTGAACCGCAACGCGCCGCCGCCCACCGATCCCTATCTGCGTGCCGGCGCCGCCATGCTCGCCGACGCGGCCGGGCTGTCGCAGTTCTACGACCGCGATGCGCCCGCTGAAATGGCGAAGGCGGGCATGGATGGTTTCCAACACTACATGCTGCAGCCCGATTCGCGCGAAGAAGTGCTGAAGCATCTCGAACAGGTCCGCCAGAGGGTCTATAAACAATGACGCATCAATCGCGAACCGGCAGTTATGCGCCGCTGCCGTCTTCTCAACCCGCCATGAACGGACGCGATCAGGCTGGACCGCTCGCGTCGTTCTGGCAGCGCCGTCAGCGTGCGCTCGCACCGTGGCTCTTTCTCGCACCGGCGCTGATCGCGTTCACTGTGTACGTGCTCGTGCCGATCGTCCAGTCGCTCGCATTGAGCCTGTACGACTGGGACGGCCTCGGCAAGGAGAGCTTCATCGGTATCGCGAACTACGTCGAGCTGTATCACGATCCTGATTTCTGGGCGGCGTTGCGCAACAACCTGATCTGGCTCGGGGGCTTCGTGCTCGCGATTCCCGCGGGCCTCTTCATGGCGCTGTTCCTGAACCAGCAGGTGTTCGGCATCCGTCTCGTGAAGTCGCTGTTCTTCTTTCCGTTCGTCATCTCGCAGGCGGTGATCGGGCTCGTGTTCAGCTGGTTCTACGATCCGACCAACGGCCTGCTGTTTCACGTGCTGCATCTGTTCGGCCTGAACGGCATCGCGGTGCTCTCCGATGGCCGGTACGCGACCTGGGGCATCGTCATCGCGGGTCTCTATCCGCAGATCGCGTACTGCATGATCCTGTACCTCACTGGCCTGAACAACGTGCGCGCCGACCTGATCGAGGCGGCCCGGCTCGAAGGGGCGAAAGGCTGGTCGATGCTTACGCGGATCGTGCTGCCGCAGTTGCGTTCGGCCACCTTCATCGCGGTCGTCGTGACCGTGGTCGGCGCACTGCGCAGCTTCGACATGATCTCGATCATGACGCAGGGCGGCCCGTACGGTTCGTCGCGCGTACTCGCTTACTACATGTACGAGCAGGCGCTCAGCGAATACGGCTACAGAATGGGCTACGGCTCCGCCATCGCGACCGTGCTGTTCGCGATCATGCTGGTCTACATCGTCTTCGTGCTGGTGCGCATCTACCGGCAGGAAAAGGAGCGCGGCTGATGTTTCCTACTCCCATCGCCCAAACCACGCAGCCGGTGCAATGGCTGTATCGCGTTGCGTTGCCGGTGTCGCTCGTCGTGTGGCTGCTGCCGCTAATCGCGATCGTGCTCACGTCGCTGCGCGGCCCCGCCGACATCCTCGCCGGCAACTACTGGGGCATGCCCACGCAGTGGCACGTCGAGTCGAACTATGTCGCGATCTTCGAGGGCACACCGCTCGCGCGCTATCTGCTCAACAGCTTTCTGATCACGCTGCCGGCCGTGGCCGGCGCGGTCGCGCTCAGTTGCCTGTCCGGCTTCGCGCTCGGCGTGTACCGGTTCAGGATGAATCTGCCGGTGTTCTTCCTGTTCGTCGCGGGCAACTTCGTGCCGTTTCAGATCCTGATGGTGCCGGTACGCACGCTGAGCCTGCGTCTCGGTCTGTACGACTCGGTGCTCGGGCTCGTGCTGTTCCATACCGCGTTTCAGAGCGGCTTCTGCACGTTCTTCATGCGCAACTTCATCCTGGATCTGCCGCGCGAACTGATCGACGCCGCGCGCATGGACGGCGCTACCGAGTTCCAGATCTTCCGCCGCGTCGTGCTGCCGCTCGTCAAGCCGGCCATTGCGGCCGTCTCGATCCTGATCTTCACGTTCGTGTGGAACGACTATTTCTGGGCCACGGTACTAATCCAGGGCAATCACGCGATGCCGGTCACGGCCGGCCTGAGGGCGCTCAACGGCCAATGGGTCGCACAGTGGCATCTGGTCGCGGCGGGCTCGCTCGTCGCCGCACTGCCGCCGATCGTCATTTTCTTCATCAAGCAGCGGGACTTCATTACTGGCTTGACCATGGGCGCGACCAAGGGATAACAACTGCATGCAAGCAACACGTCTGATCCATCTGAGCAGCAACGCTATCAGCCTCGTGCTCGAACCGAACACCGCCGGTGCGCCCGTATGGCGCTACCTCGGCGCGCGAGCCGAGGATGCTGCAAGCAGTCTCGCCGACGCGTGGCCCGCAGCCGGCGCGCGGCCGCTGCCGCCCACCGTGCTGGAAAACGATCCACCGCTCACGCTGATGCCCACGCACGGCCTCGGATGGTTCAACCAGCCGGCGCTGGCCGGCAGTCGCACCGCCGAAGGCGGCGACCTCGACTGGGCGCACGACTTCCGCACCGACCACGTCGAATGGGATACGCACACGCTGCGGGTCGCGTTGAGCGACAGCGTCGCGGGTCTCGGCCTGACGATCAGCTACACGCTCGAACCCGACTCGGGTGTCTTGAGCACGTGGGCCGAACTCGAGAACCGCGGCGACACGCCGTTCCGGCTCGACTGGCTCGCCGCCGCGTGTGTGCCGCTCGCGCCGGGCATGGACAGCGTGCTCGGCTTCAGCGGCAAGTGGACGCTCGAATTCCAGGAGCACCGCGAAACGCTCGGCGTCGCCACCTGGCGACGCGACAACCGGCGTGGCCGCACGTCTCACGATTCGTTCCCCGGCGTAATCGCGGGCAGCACGCTCGGCGACGACGACGGCGTCGCGCTCGGCGCGCATCTCGGCTGGAGCGGTAATCACACGATCCTGATCGAACCGCTCGCGGATGGCCGTCGTCAGTTGCAGATCGGCGAATGGCTCGCGCCGGGAGAAGTCGTGCTCGCGAAGGGCGAACGCTACCGCACGCCCAGCGCATACCTCGCGTTCAGCGCGCGTGGGCTGAATGGACTGAGCCAGCACTTTCACCAGTTCGTCCGACAGCATGTGCTCACGTGGCCCGACGGCCGCATGGCGCCTCGCCCAGTGCATCTGAATACGTGGGAGGCCGTGTATTGCAGACACGATCTCGATGATCTGAAGTCGCTCGCGTCCAGCGCGGCCGGGGTCGGCGTCGAGCGTTTCGTGCTCGACGACGGCTGGTTCCACCGGCGCGACAGCGACCGTGCCGCACTCGGCGACTGGTGGCCCGACGCGCGCAAGTATCCTCGAGGACTCGCGCCGCTGATCGATCACGTGCGCAAGCTCGGCATGCAGTTCGGCCTGTGGGTCGAACCGGAGATGGTCAGCCCGGACAGCGACCTGTACCGTGCGCATCCCGACTGGACGATGCATCTGGAAGGCCGGCCGCTCGTCACGGGCCGCAATCAGTTGATGCTGGATCTCGCGAACCGCGACGTCGAGGACTATCTGTTCGATGCGCTCGGCACACTGTTGGGCGAGCAACCGATCGGGTACCTGAAGTGGGACATGAACCGCGATCTCGCGACGGCCGGGCATCACGGGCGCGCTGCATACCGCCGGCAGACCGAAGCATGCTACCGGCTGCTCGAACGGCTGCGCACCGCGTATCCGTCGGTCGAGATCGAGAGCTGCGCGTCGGGCGGCGGCCGCGCAGACTACGGAGTGCTCGCTCACATGCATCGCGTATGGACCAGCGACTGCAACGACGCGCTGACGCGCATCGGCATCCAGCGTGGCTTCCTACGCTTCTTTCCGCCCGAGGTAATGGGCGCGCACATCGGCCCCGCGGTGTCGCACACCACCGGCCGTAACCACGACATGGCGTTCCGCGCAGCGGTCGCGCTGCCTGGCCACCTCGGCCTCGAGATGGATGTACGCCTGCTCGATACCGAGGAGCGCGCAGCACTGCTTCGCTGGGTCGATCTCTACAAGACGTGGCGCGACGTCACGCATGGCGGCACACTGCGTCAAGGTGAGATCGGTGCGTCGCTCGCCTGGCTGCAGATCGCCGCCGCCGATCGTAGTGCCGCATTCGTCGCAATCTACCGACGCCAGGAAGACAGCCACCGCTACATCGCACCGATGCAGGTGAAGGGACTCGAACCGACGCGCCGCTATCGCGTGCAGATCCTGCACATGCCGACCGCGCCGCACTACGCGAAACCATCCGGTCTGCTTGCGACGTTCGCCGCGCAAGGCCTCGTGCTGTCCGGCGCGACGCTCGCCGACCTCGGCGTGCCGGTGCCGCCACTGCCACCTGAATCGGCGGTGGTGATCGGCTGTACGGAGGTAATGGACTGACTGTTGTAATCCCGCGCGGCGGTTCAGGGCGAGCAGCTTTCGAGATTGACGGCAATCGCATTACCTCTTTTTTGGAAACGCGAGATGTTGCATCATCACGCGATCATCCAATCCTTAACGAAACCTTAAGAACTACGCAGTCCGGAATAAAAATAAATCCAGAATAAAGATAAAAAATAGCCAGTCACAAGAATGACTTTATTTCGCTGCACATTCTCGTCCCGCACTACCAAATATTTCCTGGTAAACAAAAGGACGAGACATGAAGACGATCTGGAAATGGAAGCGTAAGCAAAATGCAATCTGCGCAGCCGTCGCGCTGCTCGCGGGACTGCACTCAGCCGTCGCCGCGGCCGATGAACACGACCACGACCGCGATCACGAGGGCGCGTCGGTCAAGCATGTGCTGCTGATCAGTTTCGATGGTCTGCACGAACAGGACGTCGCCCGTTGCATCGGCGCTAACACGTGCCCCAATCTTGCACTGCTCGCGAAATCCGGCACGACCTACGCGAACGCTCATACGCCGGGTCTGTCGGATTCGTTCCCCGGACTCGCGGCGCTCGTCACCGGCGGTTCGCCGAAATCCGCGGGCCTTTTCTACGACGTCTCCTACGACCGCACGCTCTATTCGCCGTCCGATAGCAATTGCACGGGCAAGACGGGCTGGAACGTCGTGTTCGATGAAACGACCGGCATCGATGGCGAGAACGGCGGTGCTCTCACGCATCTCGACGGTGGCGGCGCGTTCAATCCGCAGGCCATCCCGCACGCTTTGGTCAATGGTGTCTGCACCCCCGTCTATCCGCACAACTATCTGAAGACCAATACCGTCTTCGAAGTCATCAAGAGCAATGTGAAGAACGCGCGCACCGCGTGGGCGGACAAACACGCGTGGGGCTACGACTGGCTCAACGGACCGTCCGGTGCCGGCGTCGACGATCTTTCCCGCACGGAAATCAATTCGATCGATCCGGCGACCAACACCTACTACCTCGACACCTATACGCACACGGAAAAATTCGATAACTACCATGTGCAGTCGATGATCAATGAAATCGACGGCAAGGACTCGACGGGGCAATCGAGCGCCGCCGTCCCCACCGTGTTCGGCGCCAACTTCCAGACCTTGAGCGTCGCGCAGAAAGCCACGGTCGCAACGGGCGGCGGCTATCTCGACGCGAGCTTCACTCCGGGTCCGCAGGTCGCTGGTGCGATCGCCTATCTGGACGACGCGTTGGGACGCATCGTGTCCGAATTGAAACAACGCAACCTCTATTCGTCGACGGCGATCATCGTCACCGCGAAGCACGGTCAATCGCCGACCGACCATTCGAAGCTCGTGAAGAATGGCGATACGCTCTCCAAACTGCTTGAAGCGAACAACTATCTCGACCCGAACGGCAAGTTCGGGCAGAACAGTACGCAAAGCGGCAACCTCAACGACGGAACCGGGCTCGTCGGCACGGGCTTCGTGCAGACCGACGACGTCGGCCTGATCTGGCTGCGCGATCAAAGCCAGTTGCCGGCGGTCGTGACGACGCTGAAAGCCAATCTAAGCTGTAACGCTCCCGGCATTTGCGCCGACGGCCCGCAGGCTTACATTCTCTCTGGCCCGCAACTGAGCAACGGGTTCGGCGATCCGGCGCGCGGACGCACGCCGGACATCATCGTCCAGCCGAACCCGGGGGTCATTTACACGTCGAGCACGGCCAAGGACGAAGAGCACGGCGGCAACGCACCCGATGACAGCCATCTCGGCCTCGTGGTCTACGTGCCTCACGCGCATCACGCAGGGCAGGTCAGCAACGAGCGTGTGCTCACCACGCAGGTTGCGCCGACGATCCTGCGTCTGCTCGATGTCAAGCCGCAACTGCTGCATTCCGTCGCTGTCGAGGGAACGCGTGCGCTGCCGCAGTTCGATCGCGAGGACTGAGCGTCCGCGTAATCTTTGAATCGTCCAGCCGTCACCCGGAAAAAAGCCCCGCAGTCACCTCCTGCGGGGCTTTCTTTTCCGGACTCCCGGTTCGAAACCGCGAGTCCGGAGCTTTGACGGGAAGAGCGATTACTTCACGTTCGGGAACGCCGGCCAGGACGACGCCTGATCGCACAGCGACAGCTTCGGATTCTGTGCAACGATCGTCGCGGCAGGATTCGTGTCGTTCGCCGCGCCTGCGTCATCGCTGCCGTTGACGGTCAGGTTGAGCGTGTTCGTCGTAGCCGTGTACTTGCCAGCGCCACCCGACGTGTTGGTCAGGATGCCGCCCGTGCCGTGAGCGAACGACTGCCCGATCAGGCTGACATTCGCGCCGAGGTTCAGCGTGGCATTGGCCGCCTTCGATTGCGAAGAACCGTCGGTCGAGCCGATGTTCACCACACCCTTGCTCAGGTTCGAGATACCCAGCGCGACGTCGTTATCCGCCACCACGTTATTCATGTTCAGCTGAATGACGCTCTGCGTATTGGCGAAGCTCGTGTCGGCATGCAGGCCACGGAACGTCAGATTGCCGCCGCCCGCTTTACCCGCCGCCTTGTTGGCCGGGATGTTCATCATGCGGATATTGCTGAGGTTGATGTCGTGGAAGCTCGGGATCAACCAGCCAAGACCGGTGTACGAGATCGGATCGGCACTCGGGCCCGTGTAGTACATGTCGAACACGAGGAAGTCCTTCACCCCGCGCATGCATGCGCCGTCATAGTAGATGTTGCTGACGTCGCCGCCGCGCGCCTGACCGCTCTTGATGCGCAGGCCCACGATGCCCATATCCGTCGACGAGTTGGTGCCGTCGTAGATATTGTCGAAGTAGTTGTCGTAGAAGTGAATGTTTCGGACACCTGCATTCGTCGGGCTGCCGATCGACAGCCCATGACCGTTGTAGTTGTGGTTGTGCGCAACCGTAATGCCGTAGGTGCGGTTCGACGAAACGCCACGGTTACCGTCGATGCCCCACTGCATGTTAGCCGGCGTCGAGCCGTTCTGCGCACCGCGTGCCGCAGCCGGACGCGGATCCTGCAAACCACCCTTGAACGCGACGTTGTCGTCGGACGGGCTCAGGTAGTTGTACACGATCGCCACGTTCTTCACGTAGCCGTCGAAGTAGACCTGGCCGCTCGACGTCGTCTTGCTGCCCGTGCCGAGCGCCGCGTGCTCCGGTCCCGCCGCAACGCTCGGGTCGACACCGTCGGTGTTCTTCACGCCGGTCGAGCTGGCATCGATCGTCGCACCCGTGTAGAGATGCGAGTACGAACCGCTGACGCCGTCGAACGCGTCGTTGTTCATGCCGACGCTCGCCTGGTTCGCCGCATCCGGCAGCAACGGCGTGATGATCTTGATGCCCCACACGGTCAAGCCGTCCACGCCGTCGGCTTCGACGGTGAAGAAGGTGCTGTTGCGCAACGTGATCTGATACAGCGACAGGTTCTTCGACTGCTGCATCCACAGCATGCCGGGGTTGCCCTGGAAGCTGTACGGACCGCCGCCGATGTCTTTGTTGCCGTGGTACGAGATGTCCCACCAGCTCGCCGGCACCCAGCGCGCGCAGCCCGTGGTGCCGGCGTTACAGCCGCCGCCCGCGACCGTCATGCCACTCGGCACGCTGGTCGCCTGACGGTTCACCACATAGGTGACAGCCGGCGTGGTAAGCGTCGTCTTGCCCATCGCGGTCACCACGTCGCAAGCCGTGCCTTCAGGCGCGAGCGTACCGGCGCGGTAGGCAGCGATCGTGTTCGTGCAGCTGAACTTCGGCGTCGTGACGCCGGTGATGTTGTTGCCCGAATAGGTGAACGCCTCGGTGACGCCGGTTGCCCAGCGGATCGTCGGATACAGCGCCGACGAGCTGATGAGCGGCATGTAGCCACGCGCGTCGATCGAGCCCGTGCCCATGATCGACGCGTTGACCGTATGCGTGCCGCGAATCAGCGGATAGCAGTTCTGCATGCCGCTCACGCCCGCGAGCGTCGCCTGGCCCGCGTTGACGGTGCCGGCCGGGGCGGGAAGCCCGTCCGGATTGTTGATCGCGGCGCCGCAGGTGATCGCGTTCGGCCGGTCTTGCGCGGTCTTGTCGTAGACCACGACGTCGCGGCTCGCGAACAGCGTGACGCCGTCGTCGACCCAGAGCGTGACGCCGGACGGCAGAACGAGCGGGCCACTCAAAAACGCATTGCCCGAGCCGCCGCTGTTCCTGACCAGACGCACCGCGAACTTGGTGGCCTTGTAGGCCGGGTTCGACAGCGTTTCGCTCGAGGCGCCCGCGATGTTGACGAGCGGATTATTGGCCGCCTGTTGCGTTGCGGCTGCCTGCTGATCGGCCTGTGTGATCTTCGCGCCGACTTCGGCGTCCACGGCGGCGCCGCAGGCGTCGAGCGCGGCCTGGATGCGCGCCTGGTCCGGGTTGTTCAGCGCCGTCGTTGCGCCGCCATAGGTCGCCGGCGTCGGGTCCGCGCTGACCGGAAGCGAACCGTCGGCGTTCTTGACGAGCTTGTTGCTGGCTTCGAGAACCGAGCAGACCTGCGTATCCGACGGCAATGCCGGGGAATCAGGCAGGTTCGTGTCGGCGGCGTAGCGGCCCGGAGTCCAGGCCGGATTGGTCGGCGTGGTCGGGTTGGTGGCTGGGGGGGTGGTCGAGTTGGAGCTGGAGCTCGAGCCTGCAACGCCGTTTCCGTCGCCGCAACCGGCGACGGTCAGGACCAACAGGCCGAGCACGACTAGCTCTCGGGCCGAACGCATCTTCATCAGTTATCTCCTTGGGAGTGGATCCAGCTCGCGCTCTAGACACGCCTCGCGCTCCTCGCATCGACGCCAGGAAAGCAGCAGGTCGTGCAGAGCTATTAGTGTTCGTTATAAGACATCGTATGAGATACAACCGTAAAACCCCGGCTGCCAATCACCTCGTGGAAGACCTCGCGAACGTTGCGGCCCTTAGCCGATACGACGATCCAGTCCACGGCCCAACCCCTGAAGCCGCAGTGCAACAGGTGTTCCTTTCCGGTATGGGACCGCGTCTCTCGAATAGTTTTTCTACCGGGTCAGCCGCCCGACTGCCCGGCGGCGCCTCGTCCTGGCAAGCTCACTGTGCCAAAGTTGTCAGGCAATGATGTAATTCATCGTACAACATTTGCCGAATGATGCTTCAGTCAACGCCACTCTTTCAATTACAGTAAACCCCACCCTCCCGAGTCGGGTGACGCTCAGGGCGTGAAAAAAGGGAGGTGAAAGAGTGAATCCCGGCGTGCGCCGTCCAGCGGGATTGGCCGGCGTGGAAAGCCCTTGTTGTCAGTCAGGTCTGCGTGCAATCTGACAAGCTGCGAAACCTCGGCGAGGGTCACATAAGCCGTCGGCCGATCCATCGAAAGTAATGACCGGCTCGCGAGAGCCCCAGCCAATAGGGCTTCGCACGCTCGGGTATGATGAAAGCTCATCACCCTTTGGATCGAACCCGCATCGAGCCGGCCGTCGGGAGCCCATCTTGCAATTCGCCAATACCTTGCTCGCGCTCGCGGGTGTCCTGTTCCTGAGTGTCGCCAGCCCAGGGCCGAATTTTCTGATCGTCACCTCGACGGCGATTACGTCGCAACGCGCCGGCATCATGACCGGCCTCGGACTTGCCGCCGCTTCCGGCACCTGGGCATTGATCGCCATTGCGGGACTCAGCCTGATCGTTGCGCACGTGACGTGGATCGGCACCGCGCTTCGAGTCGCGGGCGCCCTTTATCTGCTGTGGCTCGGCATGAAAATGATCGTGACCGCGCGACGGCCGTTGCCGGTTTCAGCTTCGAGCGCGACCTCGGGTTGGAGCGCCGCGAAGAAAGGCTATTTCGTCAGCATGACGAACCCGAAATCCGTCGCGTTCTACGGCAGTATCTTCGCGCTGATGGTGCCCGCCCATGCGCCGATGTGGCTCGATCTCGCCGTCGTCGGACTGTCGATCGGCATCTCGTGCGCGTGGTACTGCGCGATGGCGCTGCTCGCCTCGCACCCCGCCGTGCGTCGAACGCTGGTTCGGCGCAAGGCCGTGCTCGATACTGCCGCGGGTCTGCTGCTAGTGGGGCTGGGCGGCCGCATGCTGGCGGGTCGTTGAGCGCGGTGCGCTTCAATCGGGCTTGACTTGCGTCCCGCCACGAATCACAAGCTCGACAAAACCGGTGCGCGGATCAGGCTCACGGGCGAAGCAATGATCCGGCAGCTGCACGAGCAACAACTCCACGGTCGTACGTACCGTGCAGCCGTGCGCCACATGACCGCCTGACACCTGGCCGCGCGCGTCCGCGATGGACATGTGCAGGTGAGCGCCATCGGGCGATACCGAACCGGCGAGCGTCAATATTTCAAGGTCACCGCGAATTTCCGTCGCCGCTTCGGCTCCCGCGAATCGCAACGCCGCGACGCTGAGGCTGCCGATGCCCTGCACGACGAAAGCCGCTTGCAGCCCGCTCTGATGCAGCGTGTCTTCGATAGCGGCGCGCACGTCGTCGCCGGGAGAGAGTCGTAGAGGATGAGCTTGCATGTGAGGACGTACTCCATAACTTGCCGCATGGCGCCGTGTAGCACGGCCAATTCCACTCGCCTACCTCACAAATCAGACAGGTTGTGGCGTTCAGGCATTCGTCTATCGTCCCTCTTACTTCGTGGACGGCGGGGAAAGGCAGGAAAAAACCGTTCGGCGAAGTCGGCGCACTGCGGGGGTGTCGCCTGAAGCATGGAAGTTGTTAGGTATTGCAATCTTAAATGCAGTGATCGGCTATTCGTCGTCAACTGGAGAAATAAGAGCAATGCGACCTTCCCTAAAAACAAAAATCGCGCTGATTTCGAACGGCATCGATTTTGACATCGATATGTTCTCAGCCAGCAGCCAGCGCTATTACGAAAACACCTACGGCTACTGCATCACCAACCGCAATGTCAAGCGCGAACATCGCATTCCACAGGTGCTGCGGCTCGGCGACAACCTCGTGGTATCGGTTCTGCGTCGCGAAGGCTCGCCCTGGCGGCTTCGCTTCGATGGAGAGCGGCTGGCGCTCTACTATCTCGACGAGTACCGTCAGGATGTCGAACTACCTGAAGCGTTGCCGTTTTTCGGAAAAACGCTCAAGGACGGCGCACGCACCGATGACGTCATCTCGGCGTACGGCGCGGTGACGCCGGGCTTCTTTCTCTATCCCGACTGCCACTATTTCGACAAGGGCAAGCCGTGCGGCTTCTGTTCGCTGCGCAAGGCGCGCCGCACGGTGGGGAAACCCCTCGTTACCGAATTCAGTCGCGAACGGGTGATGGAAACGACTCGCATCATCCAGAACTCCGGTTGGACGATCCCGATGATCACCAACACCTGCGGCACGCCGCCCGACGACGAAGGCACCCGCCGCGCGATTCTCGAACCGCTTCAGGCGATTCGCGATGCGCGCGAACCCGGAATCCGCATGCACGTTCTCGCCCATCCGCCCAACGATTTCCGCCTGATCGACGAATACAAGGCGGCGGGCGTCACGTCGATCGCATTCAACCTCGAAGTGTACGGACGTGAGGATTTCGCGCGCGTTTGCCCGGGGAAAGATCAGCACTACGGTTACGACCGCTGGTGGGACGCGTTGGACTACGCGAAAGAGGTCTTTGGAGAATACGAGGTCTATTGCGGTCTCGTATGGGGCGTAGAGCCGATTCAGAGCAGCATGGAAGGCATGGAGGCGATACTCTCGCGCGGCATCGGCCTCGCGACGAACGTATTCCATGCCGACCCAGGCTCCGTCATGGCAAAACATCCTCAGCCGTCCGAAGCCGATATCACCGCGCTGGCGGAATGGGAGGCGAAACTCTACAGGAAATACCCCAAGGCGCGCACGATCTACGACGTCAGCATGCGCAACACGATCGACTGGGAGATCCATAACCATTACATGGAGTCGGCGTCATGAGGCAGATCGATCACTATAGCTGGGAGATGGTCGATCGCCTGACGAGACGGCTCGCCGCGAGCATCAGGGAACCGTTCGACGCAATGGTATGCGTCCTGCGCGGCGGCGCGGTGCCGGGGGCGATACTCGCCAACGAACTCGGCATCGATCTGATGATGGGCATGAAGGTCGTCCAGAATGGCCAGGTCACCGGCGTCGGCAAGGTTGGGGTTGCCTACGAAGCGCAGAAGGCGGTCGTTCGGGTGCCGCTGAACGACGTAAGTCTCGCGGGTAAGCGGGTGCTTGTCGTCGACGACGTGCTTGATTCCGGTGAAACCGCGGCAGTGGTAGTCGATGAAGTGCGGCGGCGAGGTGCCGCGCTGGTCAAGCTCGCGACCCTGCAAATCAAGACGTATTCGAGCTTCAAGCCGGACTACTTCGTCGAGGAAGTCACCAACTGGATCTTCTATCCGTGGATGTCCGCGCGGGAGCTTGGCGAAATGGAGGATAGACTGCGGGCGCTCGAGCAGGTGAGCGAGGAGTGATGGTCTTTCTATTCTGGGTGCTGCTCGCAGCCATCTTCGTGACGGGGTTCTTCCAGATCTTCTATCTGGTGCATTCCGTTTGCCTCGCGGCGCCGCTGCCAAAGCCTGACGCTCCACGTGCGGCGGGACAGGAACGCGTGTCGATTCTGATTCCGCTATTCAACGCCGCATCGACAATAGAACATTGTCTGGAATCGATTCTGTCGAACGATCTTCAGCATCTCGCGCAGATCGTACTGGTTCTCGACCGCTGCACCGATGACAGCGAAGCGCTCGCGCGCAGCTTCGAGCGCCGGTTCGCCGCGCGGGAGGTTTCTCTAAACATCGTCTCGCTGCCAACACCGCAAGCCGGCAAGGTCGCGGCGATGCTGCACGGCGGCCAGTATCTGGCGTCCCAAACCGTCTTGCTGCTGGACGCCGACATCGTGCTCGCGCCGTCAGCCCTCGCGGAATTGATCGGGTTTCATGCGCGGTGCGCACAGCCGTACAGTTCCTGCCTCATCTACCCGTTTCAGGACCCGACCAGAAAGCAGACACTTTCGTCGCATATCGTCTGCAACAACCGTCTCTATCGGCAAAGTGTCCTGCAACTGGTCAAGAACCGGCATGCAGTCGCGAACTTCCCTGGCGGCCTGCAACTGGTGGACTTTGCGCGCTATCGCGCGTTGCTCGCGGATGGCTTTCTCGAAGATCTCAGCGCGACTTATCAGGTGCTCGGCACGGGCGGAAGCATTCCGATCCTGCCGCGTGTGCTCGCGTGGGAAATGGAAAGACAGACGATCCGCGGACTCTTTTTGCAGCGTCTGCGCTGGACCATCGGCGCGATCCAGCATCTGCCGGTACAGATTCGCACCGCGCGAAAGCAACCCACGCTGACGCAAAAGATTCTCGTGAATTCCTATCACACGATGTGGGAGTTTCAGCACTACGTGATCGCAGCGTCCACGCTGGCCGCGCCTTTTGCCGGCCATCTCTGGTATGTCTTTCTCGTTCCGCTCGTGCTGTACTCGCTACAGATCGCGCGTTCGGTCTATCTGACTCGCAACGAGTACAGGAATTCGCCCGCCGGCATCGCTCTTCATTGCCTCGTATTCCCGATGGTGATCTCTGCCGCCTTGATCGGCTCGCTAGTCATGCTGCTTAAAACACGGCGCTTTTTCTTCGGCACGTCATTGCTTTTCCGGCGCGACTGAACATCGGAGACTTGCGCGTCGCCCTGCGTCAGTCGGCCAGCGCAGCCGGCGCGGCCACCGTGCCTGAAACGTCCATAGCGTTATCGAGGAATCCGGGGATGAAAGCAAAAACTATTATCGTGACGGGTGGCGCTGGATTTCTCGGTTCGCATCTGTGTGAACGCCTCGTGCTGCGCGGCGATCACGTGCTGTGCGTCGACAACTTTTCGTCGGGCGATCGCCGCAACATTGCGCATCTTCTTTCTCACGCTAATTTCGAACTGCTACATCACGACGTGAGCGTGCCGCTCTCGCATGATGCGGACGAAATCTATAACCTCGCCTGCCCGGCTAGTCCCGTCTACTATCAGCGGGATCCCGTGCAGACGCTGCGCACGAGCGTCATCGGCGCGATGAATCTGCTCGAACTGGCGCGCCGCCGCGGCGCGAGGATTCTGCAGGCGTCGACGTCGGAAGTGTATGGCGACCCGCTGGCTCATCCGCAAGCCGAATCGTACTGGGGTAACGTGAACCCGGTGGGTTTGCGTAGTTGCTATGACGAAGGAAAGCGCTGTGCCGAAACGCTCTTTTCCGATTTCCGGCGCCAATACAAGCTCGCCACGAAGATCGTGCGTATCTTCAACGTATACGGCCCGCGCATGCGTGCCGACGACGGCCGCGTCGTCAGTAATTTCATCACGCAGGCACTGAGCGGCCGAAGCATTACGCTCTATGGAGACGGCTCGCAGACACGCAGCTTCTGTTATGTCGACGATCTGATCGACGGTTTGATCCGCACCATGGAAACCGGCGATGATTTCGGCGGACCTGTGAATCTCGGCACACGCGACGAAATTCCGATCCGCGAACTCGCGGCTGAAGTGCTTAGACAAACGGCCTCTTCGAGCGGACTCACCTATTTGCCGCTGCCCGCCGACGATCCGAGACAGCGGCAACCCGATCTCACGCTTGCGAAAGCACGGCTCGGCTGGACGCCAACCACCGCACTCGCGGACGGTCTCGCAAAAACCATTGCGTACTTTCTGTCGTTGCGTGAGCAGCACGACACATACCGCGAGCCCACGAGCTACCGCCAGCAGACGAACCTCTTCGGGTTGCCGACGTCAGACGCTACGCAGCCGCAAGCACAGACCTGATCCACACGGGTTTGCAACACGACGGATAGCGGAAAGCATTGCATCGCCACGCTCCGATCGCAGTCCGCCTCCTGCGCCACGCTGCTAGAATCAGCCAGCGATGGCCGCTGTCGCGTGCAAGCCATCCCGCCCCCTCATGAGCATGCAAGCCCCGCTTGTTTGCCGCTTCGTCGCACGCGTGTCTCAGGAAACCAGCATGGAAATCCAGCCCTATCTCCTCTTCAATGGCCGTTGTGAAGAAGCCATTGCCTTCTATCGCTCCGCGCTCGGCGCACAGGAATTGATGAAGCTGCGCGCGAAAGATGTGCCGCCGGATCCGGCGCATCCGGTACCGCCCGAACACGCCGACAAGATCATGCACGCAACGCTCGTCATCGGTAAAACGCACGTGCTGATGTCGGACGGCGATAGCCAAAGCGGCAACACCGTGCACGCGGGCTTCAGCCTGTCGGTCACGGTGGACGATCAGGCATCCGGCGAGAAGTATTTCAACGCGCTGTCGCAAGGCGGGCAGATCACCATGCCGTTCCAGCAGACTTTCTGGACGACCGGCTTCGGCATGCTGACCGACAAGTTCGGCGTTCCGTGGATGGTCAACGTTCGGCATGAGGAAGCCGCGCCGCAATAAAACCGGCGCTGCGCCGGACCCGCTGTGCGGCATCAGGGTCCGGACACTCAGGTGGGCCGCCCTCTATGGCAATAATGACGCAGACGCGCTAGAGTCTGAGCAGGCAAGGTTTTTCGTCGTGTGTAGAACGAATTGAATAACGCCGCATTTTCATGGGGCAAACCATGACGCCATTCGAATCGCTCTCAGAGCGCAGCGCAATCGGCCGCAACGCACGCAAGAACACGCCGCGCAGCGCCCATGCCGAGATCGGCAATGTCGATCGCGATCCAGTCCGCCTGCTGCGCGAAAGCAGCCGCGGCCGCGTCGACGGCCTCGTGCCGCTGCGCTACGGGCGCATGCTCGCTTCGCCGTTCACGTTCTATCGGGGCAGCGCGATCATCCAGGCGCACGATCTGTCCACGACCGCGAACAGCGGCTTTCACTTCCAGATATGCGGCGATTGCCACCTGATGAATTTCGGCGGCTTCGCGACGCCCGAGCGCGCGCTCGTGTTCGACATCAACGATTTCGACGAAACGGCGATCGGCCCGTGGGAGTGGGACCTCAAGCGCCTCACGGCCAGCCTCTATATTGCGGTCAGGCATCTCGGCCACGGCGACAGCCTCGCGGACGAAGTCGTCGCGCTTTGCGTGCAGAGCTATCAGCATTGGACCTCGCTCTACTCGGCAATGAGCCCGCTGGAACTGTGGTGCGAACTCATCACGTTTGCCCGCCTCGAAGAGCTTTCGCCGACCGAGGATGCGCGGCAACGCGTTCGCAGCAGCATCGCGAAAGCCTCGCGCCGCACGCACGAAACGATTCTGCCGAAGCTCGCGAGCCGCCGCGAAGGCATCTGGCAAATACGCGACGCGCCGCCGACCGTCTTCCACGTGCATGGCAAGAACACGCTCTTCACGCACAAGGACGACTGGCTCGGCCTCGGCGACTGGCGCACGTTGATCGAGCCGATCTACGAGCATTATCTGAAATCGCTCGGCAGCGTCCGCCGTACGCTGCTCGATCACTTCACGATCCAGGACATGGCGTTCAAGGTCGTCGGCGTGGGCAGTGTGGGCACGCGCTGCCTGATCCTGCTGATGGTCGACCAGCACGAGAAGCCGCTTTTCATTCAGTTCAAGGAGGCATCCCAGTCGGTCGTGACGCGATACTTCAAGGCGCCGGGGCCGAAACATCAGGGCCATCGCGTCGTCAGCGGACAGCAGCTCATGCAGGGCGCGAGCGATCCGTTCCTCGGCTGGACCACGGGACCGTTCGGGCGCGCCATTTACGGCCGCCAGCTACGCGACATGAAGATCTCGGCGACGCTCGAGCTGTTTGCGAAAGACACGTTCCGACAGTACGCGGGCATGTGCGGCTGGGTGCTCGCGCGGGCTCACGCGAAAGCGGGAGGACTCGCCACGGAAGTCGCCGGCTACCTCGGAAATGGCGATCAGATGGCGAACGCGCTGATCGGCTATTCGCGCGCCTACTCGGACCAGGTGGAGAAGGACTACGAGATATTCCGCCGCGCGTGCCGCAGCGGACGGCTCGAAGCGCGCACCGACGCGGACATGGCGGCCGATTTCGTCGCGTAGGCGCAAAAGCGCCGTATCAGGTCTTCGGCACGCTCTCATCCTCACCGACGACGCCGAATTCGACCGCGCTCTTGACGTAAGCATGACCTGCGGGGCCATGCTGGCGGCGTCAATTGCCGCGCGGTGCGGCGGCGGCAGGGGCGCGCAGATCGCGCCGCCTCGTTCGATCCGTTGAGCGATCGCGATCGCCGTGTTTCGTTACTGGCCGTACACGTCGAAATCGAAATACTTCTTCGCGATCCGGTCGTAAGTGCCATCCGCGCGCATGTCGGCAATCGCCTTGTCGATTTTTTCCTGCAGATCGGTGTCTTCCTTTCTCAGCCCAATTGCCGTTCCGCTGCCGAGCGTTTTCGCGTCGTAAAGCGGATTGCCGGCAAACGCAAAGTCCTTGCCACGCGGTGTGCGCAAGAAGCCGATTTCGGCTTGCACCGCGTTCTGCAACGACGCGTCGATGCGTCCGGCGAGCAGGTCCGAATACACGAGATCCTGATCCTGGTAAGGCACGATCACCGCGCCGGCCGGTTCCCAATACGTCTTCGCATACGTCTCCTGGATCGAGCCCTGCTCAACGCCAATGCGCTTGCCCTTCAGCGCTTCCGGCGTCGGCACGATCTGCGCGCCCTTCTTCGCGACGAGCCGCGTCGGAATGCGGAACACCTTCGACGAGAACGCGATCTGCGCCTGACGCGCGGGCGTCATCGACATGGTCGAGAGCACGCCGTCGAACTTGCGTCCCTTCAGGGCGGGAATCATGCCGTCGAACGAGTTCTCGATCCACACGCATTTAGCGTTCAGACGACGGCAGATTTCGTTGCCGAGGTCGATGTCGAAACCGACGAGCTTGCCATCGGCGGCTTTCGATTCGAACGGCGGATAGCTCGCGTCGACGCCGAACCGCACGGTCGACCAGTCCTTGGCGATTGCGCTGCCGGACGTTACAGCGAGCAGCGCAATCGTCAGGGTTGCAAGCGTGGTTTTCATTTTTGCTCCTTTTACTCTTCTGAAGAAATACGGGTACGCGGCGCGCGTTACTCCGTTGGCGCACCCCGGCGCACAGAACCCGGCATTCGACCGTGATCTGCGCGGCCGCGCAAATTCATTAAAAAAATCAATTCATGCGCGAGATGCATAGGACCGGAAAAGCCGGCAACCGGGTTGGATGAAGATGTTCGAATGATTGGGCCGCGCCTCTTGAACGTTGAAAGTCGTCCCTTGTGCACACCGATCCTGGCATTCCGACGAGTACGTTTTATCGCGACAAAAACCGGGCTCGCATCGGCACGCGTGTCCCCTCCCTCACAGCCAGTCCATCGGAAAGCGATGAGTTAGGCAAGGCAATGCCGCCGCAGACCTAACGGCGGTCAGGGTAGACTGGCGCGCAATCGGTCACGCCAGTTCGGTGGAATCCCGATTTCGCCCGAATCGCCGGCCCCCCTGAACAAGACGGCACTTTCGTCGGGCATGAATTGCGGAGCGCCTCCGTCCATCGAATCGAAATCGACTCGCGCGATGAGCGTCCCGCTGTGCGCGTCGTATAGTCTACCGACAAAGAGAACAAGGTTCCCGTTCACGTCTGTCACACACGACTCAGCACGGTATAGACCGCTTTGCGAGGTCACATTAATGCACTCTCGCGCCGCTGCGCGTTTTCGCGCGCTGGAAACATACTGAACTACGCCGAATGCAACGACGCATATCGCAACGAGGACCCCTACGCGCCGCGTCCGGACAAACACCGTCATTTCTTCACCCGGAACTTGATCGGGTCGATTTTCACAACCCGGCAATCGGAGAACAGAACCATATCGCCGCCCGCGTTGTGAGCGTCTTGCCAACGCCGGAAATCGCTATTGTGGACGGGCCAGAATGTACGCCCATACGAACCTTCAGGCTGAATGACGTAACTGCTCCAACTGCCCCAATTCGCGCGCTGCGCGACGAACCCCTCTGGAACCAGACAAATCCCGTCCCGGTTCCAATGTCCGAGGTATTGCGACCCGCCATCGCTGTCATCAAAGAACGAATACGGGTTCTTGACGTAGATTGCAACTTTCGTGACTTCGACATCGATGCCGCCAATGAACGTCGAACTGAAGCGCGCTTCAGCGATGGCCGCGTACATGCCGAAACCGCCTAACGCGCCCGCTGTGACACCTGGCTGTTGTCGCCATAATCGACATGACGAATGTCTCCCGTACGTTGCTGCCATTCGCCATTGCCCGGTGTATATACGGCCGGTTCCTGTACGCTCATGCGATATTTGCTCCGCTATAAAGGAGACTTTTTCTATCACGAAGTGACCACTATTTTTGTAAAAAACGATCAAGGCACCCTTGCCATAGAACATTTTCTGCAGCCAGCTATCCACCACGTGTCGGGTAACGTACTCTCCCCATTCACACCGTTTTCTTGTTGCTCAGGTAGCGCCCCGACACTCACGCAGCACCCACTGGTGAACTGCCCGCTCAACCCCGTCCCAGTTGCTTTGCCCTACGTTGTCACCTAAAATCCTCGGCAGCGCCCTTTTCAGGACCTGATGACGTGGCCTCGAACAACGGAAAACCGGTGTCATCGTTTTTTCCTCGGGGAATGCTCGGCCTCTGGGTCGTGCTGTTCGTCATCTGGATGATCACCAATGCGTCGCTCGCGATCGAGCCCGCCCTCGTTGGTCTTGCCATCACATTCGTCATTGCGCACGTCTTCGCATCTTCAAGCGAAGCATGGCGCCGTTTTCGCCTGACGCCATGCGCGCTCTATCACTTCCTCGCGTATAGCGCCACCTTCATCGTCGAACTCGCGCGCGCCAATCTCAACATGATGGCGTACGTGTACTCACCGCGTATCAACATCAAGCCTGGCATCGTCAAGGTGCGCACGCGTCTGAAATCGCCGCTCGGCCGGCTCGCGCTTGCCAATTCGATCGCGCTCACACCCGGTTCACTCGTGATGGATGTGCGGGACGACATCCTGTTCATTCACTGGCTCGACGTGAAAACGACTGATATCGACGAAGCCACCCAGATACTCGTCGCGCCTTTCGAAAAGCATCTGGAGAAGGTCTTTGGCTGAGATCATGCTCCAGATCGCGGCGGTGCTGATCTTCTTCGCGATCCTGTTCGGCGTGATCCGCCTCGTGCTTGGCAAGACACTGATCGACCGGGTCGTCGCCATCGACATGCTCACGGTCATCTCGATCTCGCTTATCGCGCTTTACGCACAGGCGTCGGGCCGTTTCGTCTATATCGACGTCGCCCTCGTCTACGGACTCCTGAGCTTTCTCGCCGTGCTCGCGATTGCGCGCTTTCTCGAAAGGGGGCTGTGAGCCATGCTCGAACTGCTCCTGCTGCTGATGTGCGCCAGCATTCTCGTGAGCGGCGTTCTCGCCGTCTGCCTGAAAAATCTCATGGCCGCGATGGTCAGCTCGGGACTTGCGAGCCTGTTCGCCGCGGTGGCCTTCCTTCTGCTCGCCGCGCCCGACGTCGCGATGGCGGAAGCCGCAATCGGCTCGGGACTCGCGACCTTCATCTTTCTCTATGCTATCCGTAAAACCGGCTATCAGAAGGGCTAGCGCATGTTCGAACTGATCGGCAGCGGGTTCATCCTCGTGGGCGCCGTCTTTCTGTTCTCCGCCGGTCTCGGACTGCTGCGCATGCCGGACGCGTATACGCGCATCCAGGCGGGCACCAAGGCATCGACGCTCGGCAACATGCTCGTGCTGATCGGCCTCGCGTTCTATCACCCGAACTGGACGTTCCGCCTGATCCTCGTCATCTACTTCGTGCTGGTGACCAACCCGGTGTCCTCGCATGCGTTATCGCGCGCTGCATGGCTGATCCGCACGCCGATGACCTCGTCCACGATGACCGACGCGCTCGCCGACGAAGACGGGCGCACCGCGGGGGAGGCTGAATCATGATGCGTCGCGTTGCCGCCGGGCTGACCGTGGCGCTGTTCGCGCTGGTGTTCTGGCATATCGTCGGCGGCTATACGGAATTGCAGGCGCTGCGTCCGCTTGCCGAGCACTATGTCATCCAGGGGCCGCTCGAACTCGGCGCGCCGAACATCGTGACCGGCATTCTGATTACCTATCGCGGCTTCGACACACTCGGCGAAGTCGCCGTGCTGTTCATGGTCGCGGCGAGCGTCGGCGTGCTGCTCAAAGAGGAAAGCAACGCCACGGCCGCCGCCACGGACGAAGCCGATCCCCCGCGCCGCCCTGCCGGCGAAATCGTGCGCACCGGCACCCAGGTCCTGCTGCCGATGATCCTCACCTTCGGCAGCTACGTGATCGTCAACGGGCATCTGTCGGCAGGCGGCGGCTTCCAGGGCGGCGCGATCGTCGCCTCCGGCGTCATGCTGATGCTGCTCGCGCGGCCAGGCGCGACGCTGAACGTCGCGCTGCTGAGCGTCGTCGAATCATTCGCGGGCGTGATCTACGTTCTGATCGGCATTCTGGGCCTCGTGCTCGCGGGCGGCTTTCTCGACGCGCGCTTTCTGCCGCGCGGCGAGTTCGGCGCGTTCTTCAGCGCGGGCGCCATTCCGCTGATTTCCGCGCTGCTCGGCGTCAAGGTCGGCGCGGAACTCAGCGTCATCATCGACCGGTTCAGAAGCTGAGCCGCTTTGCATGGGATCGGAGCAAGCGCTGAAGCGCTTACTCCGATCGACAGGAAAACAGCGTATGAACATGGGCCTCCCGGTTTCGACCATCCTGCTGATCACGGGCTTCTGTCTCTCCCTGATCGGCCTGTGGGGCATGCTGACCCACCGCAACATTCTGCGCATCATCATCGGCTTCGCGGTGGTCGACACAGGCCTGCATATCGTGATGGTTGCAACCGGCTACATCACGGGCGGCACGGCGCCGATCATCGACGCCGCGCTCAGCAAGGCGGGCGCCGCGCAGCACGCAATCGATCCGATTCCGTCCGCGCTCGTCGTCACCGCGATCGTGATCGGCCTCTCGGTCACGGCCATCATGCTTGCGTTTGCGATCCGTCTTTACGCCGCCAAAAAGACCCTTTCCATCGACGCCTTCACCGAGTCGAAATGGTAGCCACGCTCTTTCATCCACTCCATATTTTCATTCTCGGGCTCGGCGGCGGCTTCGTCATTCCGCTGCTCTACCGGCTCGGCAAGCCGTGGCTGACGCTCGGCTTCTTCATCGCGCTGTGCGGCATCGTGCTCGTCTCCGGCGTGTCGTTTTATGGCCTGCTCGAAGGCGGCCAAACCATCGAGGTGCTGACCGCGGGCGCGCTGCCGCCGGTGTCGATCAACCTGCGCTTCGGCCTGTGGGAAGGCTTCTTCACGTTCGGTGTCAACGTGGTCGCGCTGCTCGGTGCGCTTCATTTGTGGGACCGGCTGCGCGGCAATTACGCGGCGTTGCTGCTGTACCTGATTCTCGTGATGGGCATCGACGGCATGGTGATGACCCGCGACCTGTTCAACCTGTTCGTGTTTCTCGAGATCGTCTCGATCGCCACGTACGGGCTGTTCGGGCTCGACCGCACGCCGGCCGCGCTCGCGGCCGCGTTCAAGTACATCATGGCGACCGTGATCGCGTCGACGTTCTTTCTGCTCGGCGCGGTGCTGCTCTATTACGTGAGCGGCACGCTCAATATCGACGACCTGCTCGCCATGCGCGATCAGCTCGGCGGCCCCATCGGCACGACCGCGGTCCTGCTCGTGTTCGCGAGCCTCGTGATCGAACTGAAGCCATTCCCGGCGAACGGCTGGGGGCTCGACGTCTACGAAACCGCGCCGAGCGGTGTTGCCTCGATGGTGTCGGTCGGCGTGTCGGCCGGCGTGTTCTTCGCGCTGTTCAAGCTGCTGCCGCTCTTCGACGGCCAGCTCACTCTGCTCGCCGTCTCGGGCGGCGTGACCTTCCTGTTCTCGAATCTGCTCGCGCTCAAGCAGACGAAACCGCAGCGGGTGCTCGGCTATTCGTCGATCGGGCAAATGGCGCTGCTGATGCTCTCGCTCGCGCTGCTGCGGCAGGTTGGCGCGGATGCATCGATCCCCCTCGTCATCGGCGGCCTCTTCATCAACCATCTGTTAGCCAAGGCGGGCCTTTTCTGGCTGATCGGCGTTCTGCGGCGGCATGGCGACGGCGCGCGCGCGATCCTCTCGCGCAGTCCGCTGCTGATCGCCCTGCTCGGGCTTTTCATGGTCGCAATCGCGGGGTTGCCGCCCTTCCCCGGCTTCTGGGCGAAGTGGGAACTCGTCATGCAGCTCACCGCCGCCGGCAAGCCCTACTGGATCGTGCTGATCCTGACGGGATCGCTGCTCGAAGCGGGCTATATGTTCCATTGGTTCGTGCGCGCGCTGAGTCCCTCCGACGAAGAGGTGAAGCCCGGCCCCGACGCCGTCGCGCTGCTGCCGCTCTTCGGCGTGGCGATCCTGCTAATCGCCTCGGGTTACGTCGCCGCGACGTTCTCGGGCGTCGCCTCGGCATGGATGTTCTCGCCGCTCGTGGCGGGCGCGCTGTTCTATGCGGCCGATCGTCTGCCGGGGCGCGTCAAGGGCGTACTCGCGCTGATCGTCGTTGCGCTGATCGGCAGCCTGCTCGCCGAAGGCACGAGCGGCATCGCCGGACTGTTCGCGTGGCTGCTGCTTGCCGGCAGCCTCGTGATCGCCGCAGCGAGCCTCTATCGCGACGATGTGCGCGCGGGCTTCTATCCGATGCTCGTGGTTCTGCTGCTGTCGATTCCGGCGCTGCTGCGTTCGTCGACGACACTCGAATTCTTCTATAACTGGGAGATCGTGACGCTGTCGTCGTGCTTCCTGATCGCGAAATGCCGGAGCGCCGGGCCGCATGTGCTGACCTTCCTGTTGTTCTCGCTGCTGTCGGCGTTTTTCCTGCTCGCGGGTTTCGCCAACGTCGCCGCGATCGACGGCAGCATCGATCTGTCCACGCTGGTCCACTCGGGGCCGGAGGCCAACCGCGCCTTCGTGCTGCTCGCGATCGGCTTCCTCATCAAGGCCGGTGCGATCGGTGTGCACGTCTGGCTGCCGGGCGCCTACACCGAAGCGGAAGACGACGTGACCGCGATGCTTTCGGCCGTGGTCAGCAAGGTCGCGATGTTCGGTCTGCTGATCGGCACCTATCTGACGATACGCTCCGAGGTCGGCCTCGAACTCGCGCACGTCATGACGTGGATCGGCATGCTCACGACCCTCGCGGGCGCGCTCATGGCATTGCGGCAGAACGACTTCAAACGCCTGCTCGCGTTATCGAGCATGAGCCAGATCGGCTATATCGTCACCGCGATCGGCCTGATGAGCCATCTCGGCTGGGTCACGGCGCTGTATCTGGTCGCCAATCACATGCTCGTGAAGGGCATTCTGTTCCTTGCCCTTACAGGCGTGATCCTGCGCACCGGCACGCGCAATTTCGCCGACGTCGGCGGCCTCGCGCGCGAGATGCCGCTCACGTTCGCGATGGTCGTGATCGCGCTCGTGTCGATGTCCGGCCTGCCGCCGCTGATGGGCTTCGGCGGCAAATGGCTGCTGCTGAGCGCGATGACCGACAAGGGCTGGTACGGGCTCGCCGTGTGCGGGCTGATCGCCACGTGCGCCGGCTTTCTCTACATGACGCGCCTGCTCAACGGCATCTTCCTCAAACCGCGCCCGCCGCAACGCGCCGAAGTCCGCGAGGCGCCGGTCGCGCTGCTCGTGCCGCAGTTCCTGCTGGTGGTCGGCATCGTGATCCTCTCGTTCTTCCCGAAGCTGCTGATCGAGCCGGTTTCGGCCGCGATCGATCCGCAGTTCGCGGCAACGCTCGTGTGGGAAGGCATGTCGCTCGAAAGCATCTACGGGTTCTGGAACCCGACGCCGGTCGTGATCGTCGTGCTGGTCGTGGCCGCAATCGCATTCGGGCTCGGCGTGCTGTTCTATCGCAGCCGGCGCGGCAACGCGCGCAATGCACCCGACTTCTACCACTTCTACCGGCCGATACTGAGCCGCACGGTGCCGCCGTTCGCGCAGACGTTCTGGCGCGGCATATCGCACTTCGCCCTCGCCGCGGCGGCAAGGATACGGCGCGTCTATACCGGCAACGGGCAAACTTACGCGCTCTACGTGCTGCTTTATTTTCTCGTGATCTATTTCGCGAGCACGGGCCTGGTTGGGGCTGCGTCGCAATGAAGTTGCGAGAGGGCTGACCGTTCGACCCCCGCCGCCCTCATGTGACGATCACTCGCTCGTCGAGTCGACGGGCAGCTCCGATCCACTGCCGTGCCCGGCACCGCGTGCGGGCCGCTGCACGGCTCTGACCAGCCCGCTGCCTCCGCCGCCGCAGAAGAACAGGTCCGCGCCGTTGGATTCGAGCCCGGAGATGCCTGCCCCAGCCGGCATCTCGACGCTTTCGAGCACCTCGCCGGTGCGAGGATCGATATGCCTCAGCTCACTCGAATCGCCTTCCCAGGTGCCGTGCCATAGCTCGCCGTCGACCCAGGTAACGCCGGTCACGAAGCGATTCGATTCGATCGTGCGCAGGACCGCGCCGGTATCGGGATCGATCTGATAGATCTTCCGTTCGGGATACTGACCGACCCAGAGCGACCCTTCGGCCCACGTGAGACCGGAATCGCCGCCGCCACCGGGCGCGGGGATCGTCGCGAGGACGTGGCCGGTCTGCGCGTCGATCTTCTGGATACGGCCATGCGCGATCTGGAACAGATGCTCGCCGTCGAAGGCGGTGCCCGCGTCGGCGGCGACATCGATCGAGCGCAGCGTCTCACCGCTTGCCGGATCGAATGCGTCCAGCCGGTTGCCGGTCGCGATCCAAACCTGGCGGCCGTCGTACGTGACCCCGTGCACTTTGTCGACGCCCTTGAAGGGTCCATATTCGCGGATGATTCTGGCGGCTGATCGGTTCATGTTTGCCATCCTGATCATTTGGGTAACGGGGAGGGGAGTAACAAAGCCGTCGCGAATCCCGCGATGGGCGGCGTCATCCAGCGGCGTGCCCGGCCCTGGCCTACCGGCTGCACCTTGCCCGCGGCGGCAAGCGAATCAAGCGCACGCTGCACGGTGCGCTGGCTCGCGCCGAGCACCAGCGCGAGCGCCGAACTCGACCACGACTCGCCGTCGGAGAGAAACGCGAGCACCGCCGCATGCTCGCCCTCGACAGGCGGCGCAAGCACGATCACCTCGCGCGCGTGGCGCGGTTCGAGCGCAAAGCCGCGCTTCGTCGCGCTCACATCAGCCAGCGCTCCAAGCGCCGTGCGCAGCCGGCCGATTTCGACGCGCAACCGCGCACGATGCGATTCGTCGGCGCGTTTGGCACGGAAGGCGCGCGCGACGAGCGTGTCGCGCGACACGTCTTCGGGCCAGGCCTCGCCAAGCGCACGAACCAGCGCAAACAATACCGGCCGGCTCGCGAGCGGAACCGTCGTGCCGCGCTCGCAGACGGCGTAGCGGCAAGCGTCCACGAGGAGCGGGCCTGACGTTCCGTGGGAAGCCCGGTTGGACGCCTGGTTGGACGCCTCGTTTGATACCCGGCCTGAAGCCTGCACGGCCAGCAACTCTTCCACTTCGTCGAGCAGAACGAACCTTTCTTCGCCACGTGCGATGACACGCGCCGCCGGTTGTTCCAGCACAAACGACGCGCTCTCCACTTCCGCGATCAACGCCGGAATA
Organism: Paraburkholderia susongensis; assembly: GCF_900177725.1. Classification (GTDB taxonomy): domain Bacteria; phylum Pseudomonadota; class Gammaproteobacteria; order Burkholderiales; family Burkholderiaceae; genus Paraburkholderia; species Paraburkholderia susongensis. The sequence goes on from NZ_FXAT01000006.1 coordinate 282,756, forward strand.
CCTGCGTGACGCGCCGCACGTTCGGCGTGTGCAAGCGCGGCACGCGCTGTCCCGCTCTTCAGGCGCCGCAGCGCAACGCCCGCGACGACCAGCTCGTGAGCGGCGCGCAGCGCAGGCGGAAACAGTCGGGGATCGAGCGCGGCCAGCCTTCGTTCAGCCTCGTCGACACGGCCGCTCAGCAGCAGACGCCGCGCCTCCAGATAGCGCGCATGCGCGGCATTGAGGCGATCGCCGTGCGCGTCGAGCGTGGCCGTAGCGGCATCGAGCGCCTTGGCCGGCCACGTGAGGTCGCGTGAGGCGAGCGCAATCTCCGCCTCGGCGACGACACACCTCGCGCGCGCCACGGCGTCCTTCGCGCCGAACGCGCGCGCGGCGCGGCGCACGAGCGCCTTCGCGCGCACGAAATCGTCGAGCTGGGCCATTGCGATGCCGCGCAACGCGAGCGCCGGAGCGTCGTCGCGCAACGCGATGTGGTCGAGCGCGCCGAGCGGATCGCCGGCCGCGAGCGCATGCGCGGCCGCCGCGATCAGCGAGTCCACGGGATGCGAGTCCGTTCGTTGCGCCGCGCTGGGGTGCGCGTCCCCGGGGTGCATGTCCCCGGGGTACACGTCCATCTATCCGTCGAATCCCGCCACACTTGTCACTCCCACCTGTCCGGTGCCCAGCACTAATCTAGCACGACCATCAACCCGTACCCGGCGTCGCATCGGCAACGATTCGAGCGGCGCGGAACGACTCACGGAGGAACCCGAAATGACGACGCATACGACCGGAACACGCGAAGAGTGGCTCGCCGCGCGACGCGCGCTGCTCGACGCGGAAAAAGCACTCACGCGACACAGCGACGAACTCGCACAGCAACGTCAGGCGTTGCCGTGGGTGCGCGTCGACAGGACGTACCGCTTCGATACCGACGAGGGCAGCGCATCGCTCGCCGATCTGTTCAGAGGGCGCTCACAGTTGCTCGTCTATCACTTCATGTTCGGCCCAGACTACACGGCGGGCTGCCCGTCGTGCTCGTCGATCGCGGACAGCTTCAACGGCTTCGCCGTGCATCTCGCGCACCACGACGTGATGCTGAGCGCCGTGTCTCGCGCCCCGCTCACGAAGCTGGAGGCCTACAAGCGGCGTATGGGATGGACGTTCCCGTGGGCGTCGTCGTCGGGTGGCAATTTCAACTTCGACTTCAACGTGTCGTTCACCGAGGAGCAGCAGCGCGACGGCGAGATCGAATACAACTATGCGCGCAACAGTCACGCGATGGACGCAACGCCCGCACCGGAGCCCGTCGCCCAGTTCGCGGCCACCTGCGGAACCGACGCGGCCACCTATTCGCGCGACCGCCCCGGCATGAGCGCGTTCGTGCTGGAGGACGGCGTCGTCTATCACACCTACTCCACCTACGCGCGCGGCGTCGATGCGCTATGGGGCATGTACCAGTGGCTTGACCGCGCACCGAAGGGACGCAACGAGACGGGCATCTGGTGGCGCCGCCACGACGAGTACGAGCGGTCATGAGTTCGCGCGCGCATACGGTCTGCGCCGGCGGGAAACGTGCGGCTTCGCGGCGCCCGCGAGGCGCCGGCCTCGCGTTCCCCGCCATCTGCGCGCTGCTGTTCGTCGCAAGCGTCGCGGCGACGCTTGCGGCAAGCGCATCGATGTCCTCGATGGGCGAGCTGCCGATGCCGGGCGGCTGGTCGATGTCGACGATGTGGACGCGGATGTGCGGACAGACGTGGCCGCGCGCCGCGGCATCGTTCGTTGGCACGTGGACGGTGATGACGGCGGCGATGATGTTGCCGTCGCTCGTGCCGATGCTGTCGCGCTATCGCGAGGCGGTCGGCATGGGAATGCGCGAGCGGCGACTGGCCCTGCTGACCTTGCTGGTGGGCGTCGGTTACTTCGTCGTATGGGCCGCGCTCGGCGTGGCCGTCTTTGCGCTCGGCGCCGCGCTCGCGACGGCCGAATTGCAGTGGCAGACGTTCGCACGCGCCGTTCCGGCAACAGCCGGTCTCGTCGTGCTGCTCGCCGGCGCACTCCAGTTCAGCAAGTGGAAGATGCACCACCTCATCTGCTGCCGGGCAACACCGGAGCTTGCCGCCGATGCCGGCACCGCGTGGCGATACGGCCTGTGCATCGGCATTCGCTGCGGCTGTTGCTGTGCCGGGCTCACGGCGATGCTGCTTGTCATCGGCATGATGGACTTGCGCATGATGGCGCTCGTGACAGCCGCCATCACGGGCGAGCGTGTAGCGCCGGACGGTGCGCGCTTCGCACAGGTGGTCGGAGTCTTTGCCATCGGCGGCGGATTGCTGCTGATCGCGCAAGCCGCGTCGGGTGCGTCGGGCGGATGACCCGCCCGGGCTACGCCGCCGCACCGCGCATCAATCTCACTCAGCAACAAGCAGGCCACGCGCCGCGAGGTTGCGGTACAACGCGCGCACGCCGAACGTCCACGGCTCGATCTCGGTGGAAAGGCGCACGGTGTTGGTCAGCGCGCCCAGTTGCGGCGTCGAGATCGTCACGAGATCGCCGAGGTGATGCGTGAAGCCTGCGCCGGGCGCGTCGCGGTCCTTGATCGGCGAGAACATCGTGCCGAGAAACAGCATGAAGCCATCCGGATACTGGTGATGCCGCCCGCACGTTTGCGCGACGAGGTCCGCCGGGTCGCGGCTGATCTCGCTCATGTGGCTTACACCGTCGAGCACGAAGCCGTCGTCCGCGCCTTCGACGCGCAGCGAGACACTCGCCGTGCGCACCGAGTCGAGCGAAAAGGTCTCGTCGAACAGGCGCACGAACGGGCCGATCGCACACGAGCCGTTGTTGTCCTTGCACTTGCCGAGCAGGAGCGCCGAGCGGCCTTCGATGTCGCGCAGGTTCACGTCGTTGCCGAGCGTCGCGCCGGCGATGCCGCGGCGGCTATTCACCGCGAGCACGATCTCCGGCTCCGGGTTGTTCCACACCGACGCGGCAAGCAGACCGACGTCCGCGCCGAAACCAACCGCCGACATCGGCTGCGACTTCGAAAATACTTCGGCATCCGGACCAATGCCGACTTCCATGTATTGCGACCACGCATCGCGCCGCTCGAGTTCCGCCTTCAGTTTCATCGCGGCTTCCGAGCCCGGCTTGATCTTCGACAGGTCGGCGCCGATCGTCGACGCGATGGTCTCGCGCACTTCCTTCGCCTTCGCCGGATCGCCACCCGCCTGCTCCTCGATCACGCGCTCGATCAGGCTGACCGCGAACGTAACGCCGCAGGCCTTGATCGCCTGCACGTCGCAGGGTGCGAGCAGACGCACGGCCGATGCTGCCGATGCCGCTGCGCCCGGCAGATTCGCTTCGATCAGTTGCGCGACCGGCCCCAGCGAAACACCCTGCGCAGTGCGCGCGATCTGCACGGCATCGTCGCGCTCGAACAGATCGGCCGTGGTCGGCACGGTCCCGGTGATGTCGAACACCTCGCCGCCACGCACGACGACGACGCACGGTCCTTCGTGCTGCCCGGTCTTGCGCCACACGCGTCCGACGAGAAGCGCCGCGTGGAGATCATCCGGAAGAAAACGGGATTGGGAAGTTGCGGACATGATGAAATTGGTTCGTTCAGAAAAGTTAGGAGACCTGCAAGGCCAAGCCCGCTGTCAGTACGACACTGAAAAGCGAAGCCCGGCCCGGCCATCTGCATATCAATGCGAATGCCGCGGATTGCCGCGCTCGGCGATCACCTTGAGGTAAAGCGTCGCCGGTTCGAGGCAGCCGCCGGTGGAAAGCTGGCCGACCGTCTTGCGGTACAGCTCCTGCCACGGCGTTTGTGCGGGCGGAATCTCGAAGTGCACGGTTTCGCGGCGCCGCGCGAGTTCTTCCTCGTCGACGAGCACGTTGACGCTGCGCGAATTCAGATCGACGCGGATGCGGTCGTTCGTGCGCAGCAGCGCGAGGCCGCCGCCCACCGCCGCTTCCGGCGACATGTTCAGAATCGACGGGCTCGCGGACGTGCCGCTCTGCCGGCCGTCGCCGAGGGTCGGCAGCGACGTGATGCCCTGGCGCACCAGCGCCGCCGGCGGCGCCATGTTCACGACCTCGGCGCTGCCCGGATAGCCGACCGTGCCCGTACCGCGAATCACGAGAATGCAGTGCTCGTCGATCTGGAGCGACGGGTCGTTGATGCGCGCGTGATAGTCCTCGGGACCGTCGAACACGATCGCGCGCGCTTCGAAGGCGTTTTCCGAGCCGGGTTCGCTCAGATAGGTCCGACGGAACGCGTCGCCGACCACCGACATCTTCATGATCGCGCTGTCGAAGAAATTGCCCGACAGCACCATGAAACCCGCGCCGTGCTTGAGCGGATCGTCGGTCGTCCTGATCACCTCGCGATCCGGCGCAGGCGCACCGACCGCGATTTCGCCGATCGTGCGGCCCGACACGGTCAGGCATCCCTCATGCACGAGGCCGCCTTTCGCGAGCTCGCGTATCACGGCCGGCACGCCGCCCGCGCGGTGGAAGCTCTCGCCGAGATATTCGCCCGCAGGCATGCAGTTGACGATCAGTGGCACCTGTTCGCCGACGCGCTGCCAGTCCTCGAGACTCAATTCGACACCCATGTGCCGCGCAATCGCGATCAGATGCGGCGGGCAGTTGGTCGACGCACCGAGCGCCGACGCGACGACGATCGCGTTTTCGAACGCCTGCTTCGTCATGATCTTCGACGGCCGCACGTCTTCGCGCACGAGATCGACGACGCGCTTGCCGGTTGCGTACGCCATCTGGCCGCGCTCGCGATAGGCTGCCGGAATGCTCGCGCAGCCGGGCAGCGACATGCCGAGCGCCTCGGCGAGGCTGTTCATCGACAGCGCGGTGCCCATCGTGTTGCAGTGACCGATCGACGGCGACGACGCGGTGGTCAGCTCCATGAAACCTTCGTAGTCGATCTCGCCTGTTGCGAGCAGATTGCGCGCATGCCAGATCACGGTGCCCGACCCCACGCGCTTGCCCTCGTGCCAACCGTCGAGCATGGGTCCACCCGACAGCACGATCGCCGGCATGTCGACGGTCGCGGCCGCCATCAGGCACGCGGGCGTGGTCTTGTCGCAGCCGGTTGTCAGCACGACGCCGTCGAGCGGAAAGCCGTGCAGAATTTCGACGAGACCGAGATACGCGAGATTGCGGTCGAGCGCGGCGGTCGGCCGGCGGCTCTGCTCGGCGAGCGGATGCACGGGAAACTCCATCGGAATGCCGCCCGCGTCGCGAATGCCGGCCTTCGTGCGCGCCGCGAGTTCGATGTGATGGCGGTTGCACGGTGCGAGATCACTGCCGGTCTGCGCGATGCCGATGATCGGCCTGCCCGATTGCAGTTCTTCGCGCGTGAGACCGTAGTTCATGAAACGCTCGACGTACAGCGCCGTCATATCCGCATGCGAGGGATCGTCGAACCATTCCAGGCTGCGCAGCCGGCGCGGGGGGGATGCTGACATGATGCTTGTCTCTCTGTCATGGTGGGGGTTGCTTCGACCGGTAACGCCGGACATCGCGCGGCTTTGGCGCTGCGCCGCAAACCAGTCGTTCAGATACAGAACATGATACCCGGCGGGCGACGTACGGGTGGCGTACAGGTGACATACAGGCGGCGTTGTCCGCAGCCGTGAGCGCGCCGGTCTGATGAATGTCGCGGCTCGAGCCGGAAGCGGCGCGGTGGACGATTCGCTGTGAACGATTCGCTGTAAACGATTCGCGCGCCCCATCAGCCGTGATCCATGCCTGCGCCGCAAAGAATATGGCCCGCAGCAGCGCGTGCGGGCCATATAAGGAAACTCATGTAGGGAAACTGCGATCGGAAAGCTGACGGCAGCTCGCCGCCAGCTCGCGTCAAAACATCAACGCCTCAAGGCTCGTCGGAGCCGACCTCCTCGAGCGCGTTCAGATCATGCTCGAAATCGTCGGGCTGTCCGGCTGCGGTTTCATGGGTGCGCTTCGGCGATTTGACGACCGGCGGCGGCATCTTGCCGATGCCTTCGTCGATACGTTGCAGCAGATAGGGGAAGAATGGATTCGACGCGATGCGGAACATCGAATCGAGCGTCAGAATCAACGTGCCGCGTTCGCCACGTGGGGCAAGCGTTCCCAGGTTCTCGTTGAAATTTTCCGAGTCGTCCGGCGCGATGCCGTACAGCGCATCAGTAATCGGGAACGGAATCGCGACGTGCGACAACGAGAAAATATCCTGCGGATAATCGATATCCAGCGGCTTCACGCGTGTTTGCACTTCGCCTGCGTAGACGCTGCGCTCCACCATATGCGCCGAGTCCGGCGACGCGTTGGCGATGACCGTGGTGCGATAGTTCTGCGGACCGATGCGCAGCAGCCGCGCAAGCGCCGTATAAGACGCGACGCGCAGGAAGGTCCTGAAGCGCACGCTGCGGTTCACATCGAACAGCACGACTTCGCTGCCGTTCTCGGAAAGCTTGTCGTATAGCGACGACATCACTGCGGGCGTACTGACCGTGAAATCGGTCACCGACTGGAACGTCAGGATCGGCGGCAACTGATCGAGCCGGTTCTCACGCTCGAGCCTCGCAATCTGTTCCTGGATGACACTCGTCAGCAGATACGACTGCCGCGCGCCGTTCACCGGGAACGAGTTGTATTTGAAAGGATTGAACTCCGGCACGATGCCAAGCCAGGCGGCCCGCGCGAACGCCGGCAACACCGCGGGCAAGCCGGCGAGGCCCGCAAAGCGGGCGTAACGCGTCACGCCGATCATCGGCGAAATCAGAATGACGCGCGTCGGGCGCGTCAGAGCGGGATTCTCGATCGCGTCCAGCGCATATTGCAACGCGAGTGCGCCGCCGTTCGAGAAGCCAACCAGTTCGAGCGGCTTGTCCGGACCGATACGCCGACGCGCTTCGCGCACCGCGAGCCGCGTGGCCGCCGCCCACTCCTGCCAGTGAACATCGGTCAGCCCCGCCGGCACCGTGCCGTGTCCCGGCAACCGCAGGCCGATCGCCACGAAACCGCGATCGCGATAGTTGCGCGCGATATGCCGCAGACTGTATGGCGCATCCGTCATGCCATGCAGCAGCACGACCGCGCCGACGGGCGGCCCCGACGGTTCAAGTACGTATGAGCGGTTCCAGTTCTCGGCGAAGTGCCCCGGATAGATCGGCGAGCCTTCGTAATACCGGTTCGACGGAACGCGCTCGGACGGCTTCAGTTTTTCGACGACATTGACGCGCACGTCTTCGAAAATCCGCGCCTCCGCCTTCATGTAGGCGTTCCAGTCGCCGGTGTCCATTTCCTCGACGGTCATTTCGCGCGGCACATAGGTGTGCCAGACCGACAGGCCCGGACCGCGCTGCGAGTACCACGCGCGCAGCCCGAATGCGAGCACCGCCAGCAGGACCACCACCCATGCACTTATCTTTATTACCTTCAGCGACGTGCGTAACATTCGTGTTCTCTTGATGAAGGTTGCACTGGGCGCAGGCTGCTGCCCGCGCCCGGTGCGCTCAAACCGTCATGTCGACGGCGCTCTGGTCTGGACATCCTAAGGGCTTTTAATCATCCGTTCAAATTCAATAGCTGATGCGCAGCGCATCAGCGGCTGAAACACCAGTGGATGATTTGCATGACAACCTGAGAACCGTGATGTCGTGAGCGGGATGAAGCAGGCAGATGCGCTCCATTATTCGACATTCGACGCGAGGATAAGCGGCATGGGATTTTTCGCACGTCGGCAAGAGAATCGCGACGATGGCAGTTCACAATTCACGACAAAGCGCTTGCAGCACACGCCCTTCGTCACGACGTGCCTGATGCGGCGACAGGCTTCCAACAGACCTTCTGAAACTCGAACCGCCGGGCGGCCCGATCGGGCCGCCCGGTTGACCAGCCAAACCAGGCGTCCGGGATGAAACACATGTCGCACCCCGGCCTCTCATGCTTACAGGCTATGACTAACGGCCGCGGATATTGCCGGCCACACCGCCCGCCGCACCGCCGATGAGCGCGCCGGTCCAGGCGTCGCCGCCCGAGATCGCCGCGATGCCCGCGCCGGCGCCCGCGCCGATCGCGGCGCCGCTCATCGTTCCTTGTGCCTGCGGACTCATGTCCGTGCAGCCGATCATGGCAACCAGCGTTCCAATGCTTACGATCCATCCAAGTCGTTTCATGATCGTCCTCCTTATTGGTTTTTCTTCAGGCCGGGCACGACCATCTGAAACCAGAGGGTCTCGATCACCGGGTGCTGGATCATCGTGGGATTGGAGGCGTAATAACTGTCGAGTCCCTGGCGCACGCTGTCGAGCGTCTGGCCCTGCATGCCCTTACCGAAGCGTTGTGCGAGGTCATTGTTATTCGCCGCACTGCCGGCATAGGCGCGCTCGACTTCGATCAGATTGGCAATGCCGACGAGATACGCTTTCTTCGCTTCGTCCGAGGACTGCATCCATTGCTGACCCGTGACAATCGGAATGTTTTCCGCGCGTGCGACATTGCTCATCACCGCCAGCGACAGGAAAGTCAGAGATAACAGCGTTCGCCATTGTGGTTTGATTGCCATTACATACTCCATGGAAGTTATGTTCTCCAGCGGCATGCCACCGACTGCAGCTGGTGGCGTCGATCGAGTTATATGGAAGAATGGTCTGTGTGTCTCGTCGAATCTCCTTTCATGTTCGTCGGGCCGGCATGGTTCGTCGGGCCGGTTCTATCGGCCAATAGGCATCGCGATGACGGAGGACGCTATATACGCGTCTGGTACGTTATAGAGTCTACAGCGTTTTTCGCAATTTCCAAGCTCATTCCCCTGTAATCCGCGCAGAGATGGCGTTGAATCAACGGACGGTATGTGCGCACATATGCGTATACATGTCGCTTTTTTGTGAAATGTAAAAGTGAATTTTTCGCACGATGTTTCGTCTTGCTCACCGGCTAATTGATAGCGATTGACATTTAAACTATTCAGAGTTGCTTCGCTTCTTTTTCTGGTAGCAGTGCAAATCAATCATGAAACAGATGTGACCTCATATCTGAAAGTTGCAGTGTGACCAACAATAGGCGGATCGTCGCTCGACATGTACATCTGACATGCGGACGCGACAATCGAACGCGCATTGCATCTCGCGTCATATTCTGTCGATCGGACTTTGATCGCTTACGCTTGATTGCGGCATGGGGCTTGCACGTGGTCACGGCCTGGTCACGCCCGGATGGCTGCGAAGCAGCGGAGGGGTGGGCTCGACGTTCTTGACCGTTAGTTGCGTTAATTGCCTTGTTCGCCTGATGCCGCCCGAGCGAAGATGCCCTCAGCATTAACAGTCTTTAGCTTGTATTTTAAAAAAACAGGGTATAGACTGTATCTGAAATTTACAGACTATAACCTGTTTTCGTGCGGGAGCCGAACCGGAGACCGATCGTGGACTACCCCATCAGGACGCTGAGCCAATTGAGGCCGATTCTGCAAGGCTTCAGGAAGGCTGCCGGACTCACCCAGGCCGCGATGGCCGGCCAGTTGGGCGTGACGCAGCAGACTTACGCGCAACTCGAGGCAAATCCGGCCGCCGTCAGCGTCGAACGTCTCTTCAAGGTCTTGCGGATATTGCAGGTCGATCTGACGCTCACGCAAACCGGACCGGCGCAAAGCGAGGCCGCAGAGGAAGTCGCCTCGCCGCCGTCAGCGGAGCGCACGCTCACCCGTCGCGTCACCAGAAAAACGGCGAGCCCGGTGACCGGCAGCACAAAACGCACAACGCAGACGTTGCGCAAACAGGAAGCGTCGCCCCCAAAACCTGCGCGCGCGTCCAATCCAGCGAAGAAGCAATCCGCCAGAACGACGACGCGCCGTGAGGCACGCGGCAATCTCGCGTCTGCACCGGCACGCGCCGCCGCGAAACCCGCGAGCACCGGCAAAAAACGCGAGGACTGGTAAGCATGGCGCGCAGCACACAAAGCCGCCTGAACCTGTGGATGAACGGTTTGCAGGTCGGCTCTTGGGAAACGACCCGCAACGGCGAGCGCCTGACGTATCTGGACACATGGATCGACGACCCGCAGGGGCGCCCGCTCTCGCTGTCGCTGCCTTTTACGCCAGGCAATCAGCCGTATCGCGGCCAGATTGTCGCGGACTATTTCGACAATCTGCTGCCCGACAGCGAACCGATCCGGCGCCGCATCGCCACGCGCTACCGGACCGGCAGCACCGCGCCCTTCTCGCTGCTTGCCGCGCTCGGGCGCGACTGCGTCGGTGCATTGCAAATGCTGCCACCCGACGAGGCGCCCACCGACCTCACCCGCATCACCGGACGCGCGCTCAGCGAAAGCGAAATTGCCGCCTTGCTACGCGGCACGACGTCGGCCGCACCGCTCGGCCAGCACGATCCGCTCGAAGACCTGCGCCTGTCGATTGCCGGTGCGCAAGAAAAAACCGCACTGCTTCGTCATCGCAACCGCTGGCTGCTGCCCGAAGGCAGCACACCGACCACACATATTTTCAAGCTGCCGCTGGGGCTCGTCGGCAACATGCGCGCCGATATGCGCACGTCCGTCGAAAACGAATGGCTCTGCTCGCAAATCGTCGCCGCTTACGGGTTGCCCGTCGCTCGCTGCGAAATCGCGCGCTTCGACGATCAGAAAGTGTTGATCGTCGAGCGGTTCGACCGCAGACCCTCAAGCGACGCGACGTGGATCGTGCGGCTGCCCCAGGAGGACATGTGCCAGGCAACCGGCACGTCGGCGCTTCACAAATACGAGTCCGACGGCGGCCCCGGCATCGAGGCCATCATGGAAGTGCTCGCCGGATCGTCTCGCGCGGCGACGGACCGGCGCAACTTTTTCATGACGCAGATGATCTTCTGGCTGCTCGCCGCAACCGACGGTCATGCGAAAAACTTCAGCATCGCGCATCTGCCGGGCAACCGTTACGAATCGACGCCGCTTTACGACGTGCTGTCCGCGCACCCGATCATCGGCCCTGGCGCCGGTCGTTTGCCAGCGCAAAAAGTGAAACTGGCAATGGCCGTTCGCGGCAAGAACGTCCACTACCTGCTCAATCAGATCCAGCGGCGGCATTGGATCGCCGAAGGGCAGCGCGTGGGGTTATCCGCCGCGAGCGTCGAAGCGATGATCGACGAGCTGACTGCACGGACAGAGACGGTGATAGATGAAGTGTCGGCGCAACTGCCCGGCGACTTTCCGATGGACGTGGCCGACGCGGTATTCGACGGCATGCGCCGGTTGAACAAAAAGCTGGCGCAGTAGGCTAACCGCCGACCCTTCAAACGTGCCGCGCCACCGCTGCGTCCGTCTTTGCCGACGCGCGCCCCTGAACGCTCAGCAGATGCTCGCGCATGCACTGCGCCGCGGCTTCTGCATCGCGTGCTTTCAACGCGTTGACGATCGCCTGATGCTGCTGCGCGAAATACTGCCGCGTCTCCTGCGCAGCCGTTTTTTCGCGAACCTCCGGTTTCACACGCATACCGTTGATGACTTCCATCAACGCAATCAACGCGGGATTACGCGTGGCCTGGCCGATCAGCAAATGGAACCGATGATCCCATTGCTGCCATTCGTCGTCGTTTTTAGCGGCGGCATTTTTGCGCGCGCACTTTTCCAGCTCCTGCAGGTCGTCGCCGCTCGCTTTCGTCGCCGCGAGCGCGGCAAGCGCCGGTTCGAACAGCAGACGCATTTCGGCGATGTCCGCCGGACTGGTTCCGACGCGCAGTCCCCGCAACGTGGACGCAAACTTCAGCGGTCGCGCGCCGAGATAGGTGCCACGACCGACGCCGCGCCACACGCGACCCGACGCCTCCAGGGAAGCGAGTGCCGAGCGCAACTCGCGGCGGCTCACGCCCAGTTCTTCCGCGAGCGTCCTTTCGGGCGGCAACGCGTCGCCGTCTTTCAGTTGACCGTGGGCGATGTAGTCCAGCAATGCATCCAGTACCGGCCTTTCCATTTTTCTCCACCGAACCAATTTCTATTGGTTCCAACAATAACAGAATCGCCGCGCCGGGTACACCGTCACCCACAGCACGTTCAATTCCTTGTACTATCTCGAAAATTTCGGGTTAACACCGGGTGCAACCCGACTGCGTTAGTCTTACGCTTTCATCTTCCAGATTAGAACCATTCTATATTGGTTCAGCTATTCGCCCCACCGTTGCAAAGGAGTCGCGCATGTCGTTTACAACCCGTCCGGAACTGATCGGCACATTCGGCATGGTGGCTTCGACGCACTGGCTCGCGAGCGCGTCTGCAATGGCCGTCCTCGAAAAAGGCGGCAATGCGTTCGACGCCGCAGCAGCAGCCGGTTTCGTCCTGCAGATCGTCGAGCCGCATCTGAACGGTCCGGGCGGTGAACTGCCGGTCGTGTTCTACAGCGCGCGCGAAGAGCGGGTGCGCGTGCTGTGCGGACAGGGCGTGACACCCGCGCGCATGACCATCGAGCGGATGCGCGACATGGGCCTCGAAGTCGTGCCCGGCACGGGCTTGCTGCCCGCGGTCGTGCCGGGTGCGTTCGGCGCATGGATGGTGATGCTGCGCGATTACGGCCAGTTGCCGCTCGAGGACGTGTTGAGCTACGCGATCGGCTACGCGGAAAACGGCTATCCGGTGCTACCGCGCATGGCGTCGTCGATCCTCGCGATCAAGGACTTCTTCCGCACCGAATGGACGACCTCGGCCGAGCAATGGCTGCGCGATGGCGAAGCGCCGACGCCCAATCAACTGTTCGCCAATCCCGCGATTGCGGAGACCTACAAGCGCATCCTGCGCGAGGCGAATACGCGCAGTGACCGCGCCGAACAATGCGAACTCGCGCGCAACGCGTTTTATCGCGGCTTCGTCGCCGATGCGATCGACCAGTATTTCCGTTCGACAGCCGTGCTCGATACGTCGGGCCTGCGCAATCACGGTCTGCTCGATGCAGGCGATCTGGCGCGCTGGGAGCCGACCTACGAAGACCCGGTGTCATACGATTACGCGGGCCTGCGCGTTCACAAGACCGGGCCGTGGGGCCAGGGGCCGATGTTCCTGCAGCAGCTCGCGCTGCTCAAAGGTTTCGATCTCTCGGCCATGGACCCGCTCGGGCCGGAATTCGTCCACACGGTCATCGAATGCTCGAAGCTCGCGTTTGCCGATCGCGACGTGTTCTACGGCGACCCCGCGTTTTCGGCTGTGCCGATGGACGTACTGCTAAGCGACGCCTACAACGACGAACGCCGCCGGCTCATCGATCCGCGCCGCGCATCGTTCGAATTCCGCCCTGGACAACTCGGTGACAGCGAGCAGCGCGCCGCGCGCATCATCGCCAATGCCGGGCGCGAACAGGCGGGCGGCTTCGGTCAGGGCGAACCGACGTTCGCGCCGTTGCCCGAATTGCGCGGCGACACCGTGCATCTCGACATCGTCGACCGCTGGGGCAACATGGTCTCGGCCACGCCGTCCGGCGGCTGGCTACAGGCGTCGCCGGCAGTGCCCGGTCTCGGCTTCAACGTCACGACGCGCGCACAGATGTTCTGGATGGAAGAAGGCCTGCCCTCCTCGCTCGGCCCGGGCCGCCGTCCGCGCACGACGCTCTCGCCGACGCTGGTCACACGCGACGGCAAGCCGTACGCGGCCTTCGGCACGCCGGGCGGCGATCAGCAGGATCAGTGGTCGTTGCAACTGTTCCTCAGGCACGTGCATGCGGGCATGAACTTCCAGGCCGCCGCGGATGCGCCCTCGTTCCAGACCGCGCATTTCCCCGGTTCGTTCTATCCGCGCGCGATGCAGCTCGGCAAGATGTCCGCCGAGTCGCGCTTCCCGGAGAGCACGCTCGCCGAATTGCGCGCGCGCGGCCACGATCTGAGCGTCGCGGAGCCGTGGGCTCTGGGGCGCGTCTGCGCGGTCGGCGTCAGAAACGGTTTGATGCGTGGCGCGGCCACGCCGCGTCAGATGCAGGCCTATGCCATCGGGCGATAACCGGCCCGACGGGCAGAACGCGCAGAATCGCCGCGCCATTTTCTTCAGGAGAAGTTGCCGTGTCCGCCGTCGCCGCCCGTCTTGAACGACTGCCGCTATCGAGCTTTCATCGCAGACTGCTGCTGATCGGCGGGCTGGGATATATGTTCGACGGCCTCGATTCGTCGTCGCTCGCGTTCCTGCTGCCGGTCGTGAGCAAGCTCTGGCAGCTGACGAGCGCCGAGACCGGCCTCGTCGCGAGCAGCACCTATATCGGCTACTTCTTCGGCGCGTTCCTCTCGGGCGTGCTCGCCGACGTGATCGGCCGCCGCCGCATCATGATGACAGCGCTCGCCATCTACTGCGCCGCGTCGCTCGCAAGCGCCACCGCGCAGGACTGGCACACGTTCTTTGCACTGCGCGTCGTCGCAGGTTTTGGCTCGGGCGCGGAGACCGTCGTCATTGCACCGTTCCTCGCCGAATTCGTGCCGCGGCGCTATCGCGGCATCTTCTGCGGCGCGCTGGTCGGCTTCATGTCGTTCGGCTATCTGACTTCTTCGATCCTCGGCTTCGCGGTGGTGCGCAATTTCGTCGACGGCTGGCGCTATCTCGCGGTGATTACATCGCTGCCCGTCGTCATGCTGCTCTGGTGGCGCAGAACGCTGCCCGAATCGCCGCGCTGGCTGGAAAGCCAGGGCCGCACGGCCGAAGCGAACGGCATTGTCAGCACGATCGAAGCGTGGTTCGTCAGCAAAGGCATTGCGCTTGCGCCCATCGCCACGCTCAGCGCGATTCCCGCATCGGCGTCGGTGTCGGCGCCTGCACCAGCGGGCGGCAGCGCGGTGCGCAACGTGCTGGCGCTGTGGTCGCCGCGACTCGCACGCACGACGGCGGTCAGCTGGCTCATGTGGTTCTCGGTGGCCTTCGCGTATTACTCGTTCTTCTCGTGGATTCCGAGCCTGCTCGTCAAGGAAGGACTCACGATGACGAAAAGCTTCGGCTATTCCATTGCGATCTACGGCGCGCAGATTCCCGGTTATTTCTCCGCGGCATGGCTCAATGAAAAGATCGGCCGCAAAGGCGTGGTCGCCTCTTACATGCTGCTCGGCGGTATAGCGGCGATCACGCTCGCGTTTTCCCACACAGGCATCCAGATCATGGCCGCCGGTATCGCGCTGTCGTTCTTCATGAACGGCGCCTTCGCCGGCGTGTATGCGTACACCCCCGAAGTGTTTCCGACCGCGGTTCGCACGACTGGCACCGGATCATCGTCGTCGTTCGGCCGCATTGGCTCGGTGAGTGCGCCGATTCTGGTCGGCCTCGTTTATCCGCTGTTCGGCTTCCTCGGCGTGTTCGCGATGACCACGACGGTGCTGCTGATCGGCGCCTGCGTCGTGTTCTTCCTCGGCATCGAGACGCGCAACCGCTCGCTCGAGGACATCGAGGCGAGCGAACTCGAACCGGCCCACGATGCACCGGGCCAGCTCAAGTCGACCCCGCATGCCTAGCCGAACGCGTTGCGTTTTTTTCAAACTCTTCCAAGCAAACGATGCAAGGCAACCTGACCGAACCAGCGATGCACGACACGCATGCGCTGAATATCGCCGACCTTGAACGTCTCGCGATGGCGATGCGGCTGGACAATCAACCGCATGAGATTTTCCGCGCCGTTCATGCAGTGGCGGCAAGCACGATAGGCTTCAGGCTGCTGACGATCATGTCCTACGATGCGCAACGCCACGAAGTGGAGCGCGTCTACACGAACATGCCGGACGTTTATCCGCTGGGTGGCCGCAAGAAGAAACATGGCACCGCATGGGCGAAACAGATACTGCAGGATCTCGAGCCGTTTCGCGCGGAAACCTCGCAAGGCATCCGCAATGCCTTCGACGATCACGCGGTGATGACCGGCATGGGCCTCGGGTCGATACTGAACATTCCCATCGCCTACGATGGCGTGTGCATCGGCACGATGAACCTGACCCACACGGAAGGCTGGTACACGAGCCGCCATGAAAGCATGGGCCTCACGATCGGCGCGTTCCTCGCTCCCGCGCTCATCAAGCAGAATATGAAATCCTCTGCCGGCGTCGTTCATTCATGACACAACCCGATCTACAACAATATCAAGCCGTGACGCAAACCGGCGTATCCCAGAGCCGCTGGTTGCTCGTCTTCGCGCTCGGCTATCTCGCGCTGATCGCCGATGGCGCGGACGTCATGATGTACGGCCTCACGCTCTCACGCATCAAGGACGAGTTCGGGTTGACCAATGTCGAAGCGGGAGCGCTCGGCAGTCTGACCTTGCTCGGCATGGCAATCGGCGGCATTCTCGGCGGCTGGGCCAGCGACCGCCTCGGCCGCGTGCGCGTGGTGGCCTGGGCGCTCGCGCTATTCTCGCTCGGCGCGGGGATGCTCGGCTTCACGCACAGCTTCGTCGAATTCGCGGTCGTGCGCTTCATCAGTTCGTTGGGGATCGGCTGCATGGTGCTCGTCACCACGCTGGTGGCCGAATACGTGCCCACCGAGCGGCGCTCGCTGATTCTCGGCATGCTGCAGACCGGAATTTCGTCGGGCTATATCGTCGTCATCGCGCTCAGCAACTGGATCCTGCCGCAATACGGCTGGCGTACGCTGTACTACGTGTCGGCCGTGCCCGTGCTGCTCGCGTTCGCGATCAAGTTCGCCGTGCCCGAACCGGCGGCGTGGCTCGCGAGCCGCGCCACCGCCCGCGAGAACAAGGGGCGGCATGTCAACAATCGCTACGCGCAGATTTTCGGCGACAGGCAGGCGCGCACGATGTTCATCCTGTGGACCCTTGCGTCGGTCTTCCTGCTCTCCGGGTTTTACGGGCTCAACAACTGGCTGCCGACTTACCTCGAAAAGGAGCTGCACATCAAGTTCAGCTCGCTGACCGGCTACATGATCGGCACCTATGTGGTCGCGTTCATCGGCAAGATCTTCGCAGGCTGGCTCGGCGATCGCTGGAGCCGGCGCGGCGTGTATGTGCTCGGTTGTATCGGCGCGGCGCTCTTTCTGCCCGCCATCATCTTCTGGCATACGCGCGAGAACATTGCCATGCTGATGCTGTTCTTCGGCTTTCTGTATGGTGTGCCGCTCGGCACGAGCGGCACTTTCATGGCGGAGAGCTTCGCGACGTCCGTGCGCGGCACCGCGGTGGGCGGCTCCTATAATCTCGGCCGCTTCTGCTCGGGCGCCGCGCCGATCGTCATTGGCTATATCGCGACGCAGTTCTCCATTGGCCTTGGCTTTCTGGTAGTCGGCGCGGTGTTCTTCCTGAGCGGCGTGACAGCGCTGTTCATTCCGGACCGCCTGTATGACACGCAACACTAAACGCTTTGCGTTGTCGCACAGCGCACCATCTGCGCGCACAACCTCACTGGGTGCCGCTGACGATCGTCGAAATGGCCCAGTTGTTCGTCGACACCAGCACGTAGTCGCCGTTGATACCTAGCCATCTATGTCCGCGCGGCGGCGCCTTGAGGCCGTGCCCACGCCAGTCGTCCAGCATGAAGTTGTGGTTCCGGTATTCGTTGGGAACACGCTGGCCGTTATGCCAGTCGCGGTGCGGAATGGACGGCATCACCTGCTGACGGCCCGGACCGGCCATCGGGCCACCACCCGCGTCCGGTGGCGGTCCCGCCGCAATGGCAATGAGAGAAACGCCGGAAAACGAAAAAGCGACAAGCTGCGCAACAATGCGTTTGTTCATGGTCGAACCTCCGTGCGGTGAAAGAAAACTCAGGTCATTCACGTGAAGTGATCGTCCAACGGTCCACAGATCAATTGACTCGGAGTTCATCGCAGCCGGTTGCCGATATGCCGAATGAAATTTCCTTAAATCGCTCCGAATTAAATTCGGTAATTAAGGATTTACTCGAAGTCGCTAAAAGTATAGCAAACGAATTTGCAACTTCAAGCCGCTCCGGCAGATCGGTAATGCATGCGTCGCATGCGAGAATTATTAAAAGTCTTTCAATTCAAAAAATTCACCATAGCGGCTGAAACGCTAACGCTGAGGAAACGGAATCACCCGGCCGGATTTCAGTCATCCGGATCTGACGGCACAGGCGCCGCAGCGGGCGCAGCAGCGCTGGCCGCGAGGCGCGGCGTCTGGATACCCGCGTACGCAATCTCGATGGTCAGCAGCGGGTTCACGAAGCACAACACCGCAAACGGCGCGTAATTCAGCATGGACACGCCGAGCGTCGCCGTCATATAAACGCCACAACTATTCCATCGATTCTTCATGCAAGCCTATGCTGAAACACCTGTAATGCCACGGATTTTATGACACGGTAAGACTGGTCAAAGATGCCTGGCGCGCCCTAGAATGAACGCGGGTCGCGATCAATATGTTAGAAACAGGCCGCCTTGGTACGTCGAATGAGGTGTCGCACAAATGTCCACGACTTCTGCCGCCGAAACCGTCGAGATACGTCTCGATCGCGCCGTACAGCTATTCGACAATCACGATCCTTATCCATTCAGGCAACGCGGCCTGAACCAGGCGGCGGAAGCCTATATCGTCGGCAAGGCGGAAAGTGTGTCTGCTCGTCGCCCCTTGCAAATCGTCTTGCATCTGCCTGCGCAGGAGGTTGGGTCGGAGGCGGCGACCTCGCTCGGCGAGGCGATAAGCAGCCATTTCAACGAACGTGCCGACACTGCTCAGCAGTCGTTGCGCAGGCTGTTTCGCGATGGGCGGCGTTCGCTCGCAATCGGGCTTGTCGTGCTTGGCGTGTGCCTGCTCGGGAGCTCGCTAGTTCAAAGTTATCCTGGCTATCGGTTTCCGAAGCTCATCGCGGAAGGGTTGATGATCTTCGGATGGGTCGCCAACTGGCGGCCGATGGAGATATTCCTCTATGAATGGTGGCCTATTGTCCGGCAACGTAATATTTATCGACGCCTGGCCGATGCTCCTGTTGTCATCCAGGCAGACTCTTCGTCTCCCTAACTAACACGGTCGATGTACTTGTCGTGCCAGCGAAACCCTTGCGCGCAAAACAAAAGAGAGTTAAACAACAACTGCGACAACCACTGCAACAACAACTGCGTCCCACTTTGCGGCGTAGAGAATCCAGGCACGTCAAAGCCGAGATAACGGAGGTTTCTCTGATGTTCCGACGTATCCTCGCCATGAGCCGTTACATCATGCTCATTCCCATCATCGGGACGTTTTTGTGCTTCCTGGTCCTAACAATATATGAAGTGATAACGCTGGTCTACGGCGCCACCAATACAATCGGGAACAATGTTGTTTCAACAAAATCGGCCAAAATATTGGCGGTCGGAATAATTGAAGCTGTTGATGTGTTTCTGATCGCTATCGCTGTCTACATCACCAGCATCGGCCTCTACACCCTATTCATCGACGACAAGCTCCCGTTGCCGAAATGGTTGAAGGTCGACGACCTCGAGGACCTGAAAGGAAATCTGGTTAGCGTCGTTATTGCCGTTCTCGCCGTGCTGTTCCTGCGCGAAGCAGTAGCTTGGGACGGCAGCCGTAACATCACGGCCTTTGGTGGCACGTTAGCTGTCATGATTGCTGCCCTTACATTCTTTCTCATGAAGATCAACGCGCGGAAGCAGTGAACTCCTTAAAGGCGGTGGTGCCAAGACGCAGACGTCGGGAAGAATCGCAATAGCGGCTGAAACGCTAACGCTGAATAGATCGCGTCGTCCGGCAGGATTTCAGTCATCCGGATGTGGCGGCACAGGCTCCGCAGTGGGCGCGGCGGCGGTGGGCGCAGCGGCAGCGGCCGGGAGGCGCGGCATCCGGATACCCGCGTACGCAATCGCAATGGTCAACAGCGGGCTCACGATGCAGAACACGGCAAACGGCGCGTAGCTCAGCGTGGACACGCCGAGCGTCGCCGCCATATAAGCGCCGCAGCTATTCCACGGAATCAGCGCGCCGGTCGGCGTGCCCGCATCGCCGACGGCACGCGACAACACCACCGGCTCGAAGCCGCGTTGTGCGAAAGCGGTTCTGAACATGCGCGCGGGGAGTACGACCGCAATGTACTGATCGGCGGTCACGATATTGGTGGCGACAATCGCCGCCACCAGCGAGGCAACCAGTGCGCCAGCGCTCTTCGCCTTGGCGATGACCGGCGCAATCAGGCGCTCGAGCACGCCGCACTTTTCGACCACACCGCCGAATGCCAGCGCGGTAATGATGAGCCAGATCGTGCTGAGCATGCTCTCCATGCCGCCGCGCGTCACGAGAATGTCGAGCGTGGCATTACCCGTCGATGCCCTGTAGCCGCTCGCGAGCGCAAGCCACACGCCTTTGACGAGTGCAAGCCACTCGGGCACATCCGGCCTCGCGGCAGCAAACGCGATCACGCGTTCGGGCGCCACGCACACAGCGAGTACACCGCCCGACAGCGCACCGAGAAAGATCGCGGTGAACGGCGGTATTTTGAAAACCGCCAGCACGATGACGACGATGAGCGGCACAAACAGCCACAACGAGATATGGAACGCGCTTCGCATCGCGTCGATCTCGGCGCTCGCGTCGAAATCGCCTGGCCGCCCAACGAGATAGAACACGCCGAGCGCAATGATCATCGACACCGTCGACGTAAGAAAAACCTCACGCAGATGCCGATACAACTCGACGCCGGCCGCCGCCGCGGCAAGATTGGCGGAGTCGGATAGCGGCGAGGACTTGTCGCCCAGATACGCGCCCGAGATGATCGCGCCGGCCGCAATCGCAGGGCTGAGCCCCATGCCTTGCGCGATGCCCATGAGCCCGATGCCGATCGTACCCACGACGGTCCATGAACTCCCGATGCTCATGGAAACGAAGCCGCAGATCGCGGCCGCGGTCACGTAGAAATAGTTCGGACTAAGAAGCTTCAGGCCGTAATAGACCATCCCCACGAGCGTCCCGCTCAACGCCCAGGTACCGATCAGCGCCCCGACCGCGAACAGGATAAAGATCGCGCCGATGCCGGTACTGACACTGGCAACCGCGGCTTCGCCCAGCGACGCCAGCGTGTGTCCCCGGCGCCAGCCGATGAACACCGCGATCATGGTGGCCACGACGAGGCCCACCTGGTTCGGGCCGCCCGCGCCTGCGTCGCCGAACAGATAGTAGGACAGCCCCACCAGTACAACCAGGCTGGCGATCGGAATGATCGCCTCGGTTAGCGTGACCGGCTGAGGTGATTCGGGCCTCTTCATTTGAGCTTGTCCCCATATCGGCAGCCATTGCAACTTCGTTGTGGTCGCTCGGCAAAGCTCAGACTTGCCATGAACGCGCCGCCACTCGCCGCGACTTCAGCGAGCGGCCGACGCCCTCCCGGTTATCCGCTGAATAGCTTAATAGTCAACCGGATCGCGAATGATCGGGCAGGTCATGCAGTGACCGCCGCCACGTCCGCGGCCAAGTTCGGCGCCGACGATCGTAATCACCTCGATGCCCTGTTTGCGCAGCAGCGTGTTCGTGTACGTGTTGCGGTCGTACGCATAAACCACGCCCGGCGCCGCGCACACGAGGTTCGCACCGCTATCCCACTGCGTGCGCTCACGCTGATAGTCGCTGCCGCCCGCTTCGACTACACGCAGCTTCTTCAGACCCAGCGCCTCGGCCACGACGTCGACGAACGGTTTGTTTTCCGCGTGCAGTTCGACACCGCTCGGATGGCTGCTCGGCCGATACGAGTACGTGCGGGTCTTTGCCATGAAGTCCGGTGCAACCAGCACGCAGTCGCGATCCGCGAATGTGAACACGGTGTCGAGGTGCATGGCCGCGCGAATCTTCGGCATGGCCGCCACGATCACGCGCTCGGCCGCGCCCTTCTGGAACAGCGTGGCCGCCAGCTGGCTGATTGCCTGACGTGACGTGCGCTCGCTCATGCCGATAAGCACCACGCCCTTGCCGATCGGCATCACGTCGCCGCCTTCAAGCGTCGCGAGGCCGTGGTCCTGAGTCGGGTCGCCCCACCACACGTTGACCTTGCCCGCGAAATCCGGATGGAACTTGTAGATCGACGTGGTAAGGATCGTCTCCTCGTGCCGCGCCGGCCAGTACAGCGGATTGAGCGTCACGCCGCCGTAGATCCAGCAGGTCGTATCGCGCGTGTACAACGTGTTCGGCAGCGGCGGCAACAGATATTCGGTGCCGCCCGCGGCTTCCTTCGCCACCTCCAGCGCCTTGCCGCCGTGCGCTTCGGGGAAGTCGTGCGTCGACAGGCCGCCAATCAGCGTTTCAGCGAGCTTGCGATTGTCGAGCCCTTCCAGATAGCTCCTCAATTCGTCGATAAAGCCGAGCCCGACCTGATTCGGCACCACCTGGTTGTCGAGAATCCATTTCTTGCCTTCGGGCACTGCCACCGTTTCGGCGAGCAGGTTGTGCATCTCCACGACCTCGACGCCACGGTCGCGCATCTTGGTCACGAAATCGAAGTGATCGCGCTTTGCGTTCTCGACCCATAGCACGTCGTCGAACAGCAGTTCATCGCAATTGCTCGGCGTGAGCCGCGAATGCGCAAGCCCTGGCGCGCACACCATCACTTTGCGCAACTGCCCTACTTCGGAGTAAACACCCAAACCGCCCGCTTTCGCGTCTGTCTTCGCCATGATGATCTCCTGAATTCCAGTGTTGACCCGCTACGTTCAATAGGACGCCATCAGAGTTCGATCATTCCGGTCGCAAGACCATAGATGCCGATGACCGCGCCAATGACCGTAACGATAAAGATGATCCAGTCGGACGTGATGAAGACCGACTTGCTCTGCTCGCGCCGTGCCCAGATATAGAGCGCCGTTCCAGGCGCATACAGCACGGCGGAAAGCAGAATGAATTTCAGGCCGCCCGCCCAGATCATGAAGATCGTGTAGATCACGGCGATGCTCGCCATGATCAGATCGCGCCGGCGCTCTTCGGGGCGCACGTCGTAACTCTCGCCACGATTGGAAATGATGAATCCATATGCGGCCACGAACAGATACGGAATCAACGACATCGCGCTGGTGAGATTGAGCATCAGCGCGAAAGCGTCCCGCGAGAAGTACGTGCTAATGACGAGAAGCTGCACCACGATGTTGGTCAGCCACAGCGCATTGGCCGGCACCTTGTTGGCATTTTCCTTCGCAAAGACCGAGGGCATGTCTTTCGTCTTTGCCGCCGTGAACAACACTTCCGCGCAGATCAGCGACCAGGCGAGATAAGCGCCCAGCACCGAAACAAGCAGACCCACGCTGACGAAGATCGCACCCCAGTGACCGACCACCGACTCGAGCACCGCCGCCATGGAAGGCTGGCGCATGCCCGCGACATCCGCGCGCTGCAGCACCGCATACGGCAGCATCGAGACGAGCACCATCAGCGCGGTCACGACGATGAAGCCGAGGATCGTGGCGTGACCGACATCGGAGCGCTTTTTGGCATAGCGGGAATAAACGCTCGCCCCCTCGATCCCTATGAACACGAACACGGTGACGAGCATCGTTGCACGCACCTGCTCGAAGATATTGCCTTCGAGCCCGCCGCCGTACATGTTCGCGCGGAACAGGTCCATCCTGAAGCCAAAGATCAGGATCACGATGAACACGATGATCGGAATGACCTTGGCCACCGTGACGATACTGTTGATGAAGGCCGCCTGCTGCACACCCTTCAGGATCATGAAGTGGAACAGCCAGATGCCGATCGACGCAACGACGATCGCCACCACCGTATTGCCTTCACCGAACACCGGAAAGAACGCGCCGAGCGTCGACTTGATCAACACCCAGTAAGAGACGTTGCCGATACAGCTGCCGATCCAGTAACCGAATGCGGAGAGAAAGCCAGGGTAGTCGCCAAAGCCGGCTTTGGCATAGGCAAACACACCGGCGTCCAGTTCAGGTTTTCGTTCCGCCAGCGACTGGAACACGCGCGCCAGCATGTACATGCCGGTGCCGGCGATCAGCCAGGCGATGACGGCGCCCAGAGGTCCGGTGGCGTTAGCGAAAGTCCGCGGCAGGGAGAAGATCCCGGCTCCGACCATGCCGCCCACCACCATCGCGGTGAGCTGCATCTTTGACATTTTCTGTTCAGTGGACGCCATTCGGATTCCTTTTTAGTTACCCTTTTAACTAGCGCTGTATCAGAGTCGAACGAAATGTATCTCTCATCAATTGTGAACTAGTTGACTGTATTACTCAGCGACCGCCACATAGGAGGAAAGAATGGTCTGTCCGTTGGCTTTTGTCAATTGATCGGAAGCTAATAAATCCTCTTCACGCAAAATTGTGTGTCGCTCATTGAGGCATACCCTGGGTATTGATGAGTGCTTTGATGCCGCTTGCGTGAATGCCGTCACCATTGCAGATAAAAATCGTAATAGCACAATAAGTCAATCATCGGAAAGGCAAATCATCGCAGCGGAATTGTTCACTCAGAACAAAAAATCAGCTTAGACCTGACACCACACATCGTCCTGAAGCGCTGGGATAGTTGTGCGTCAGTGAGCAAAACGCACAGGACTTCTGAATATGCATGCGGGCAATGAACAATGCCGCTGGCCGCATGAACATGGGCACGAGCATCGCCTCCCACCCTCGCCTCGATTTGGCATTTGCATTGCTTTTGTGAAAATACAGCGATGCCGTATGCATACATACGCGTACAAACGCATTGGCCGACATTGCAATAACCGATTTACGCCTCAAGCAATTTTCTCAACGTCAGTCTCGCTTCGAGACCACCGCCGACGCGGTTGTGCAATGTGAGCGTCGCGTCCATCGCGAGCGCGAGTTGCCGGGCAATGGCGAGACCCAACCCCGTGCCGCCCGTTTGACGATTACGCGATCCCTCCAGTCGGTAGAACGGCTCGAATACGGCCTCCAGCGACTCGGCCGGGATGCCCGGCCCGCGATCGAGCACCGAGACGATTGCCTCCCCATTGTGCAAAGCAGTAACGTCGATCTGCGCGGCCCCGCCGAACTTCAGCGCGTTATCGACCAGATTGCCGACGATGCGACGCAATGCTTGCGGACGTAACGTAAGCGACTGGCCGAAGCGGCCCTGCAAAGACACATCCTGACCCGCATCGACATAATCACAAACGAGACTGTCGAACAGCGCGTCGGGATCGATGCGGCACGGCATTTCGCTCGTGCCGTGCATGGTGCGCGCATAGGTCACGCCCTCCTTGACCAGCGCTTCCATCTCCTGCAGATCCTGGCGCAGCTTGCCTGCCTCCGCTTCGTTTTCCATCACGTCGACGCGCAGGCGCATGCGCGTGATCGGCGTCTGCAAGTCGTGCGAAATCGCCGCGAGAATCTGCATGCGCTCGGTCATATAGGTAGCGATCCGGTCCTGCATCGCGTTGAACGCGCGCGCGGCCCGCGCCACTTCGGAGGGGCCGCCTTCGGGCAGGCGCTCCGCCTTCAGATCGGGCCCGAGCGTATCGGCCGCGAGCGCCAGTTGATGCAGCGGACGCGTTGCAAGCCGCACCGCCAGCCAGCAGCATGCGGCAAGCACGACCAGTTGCAGCGTCAACACGAGCGGCAGCCAGCGCGACAGCGGCGCACCCGGCATCGGCCGAAAGTCGATGGTCAACGGCGCCCCGTCGCTCAGCCGCAGATGAACCTGCAGACGCTCGCGCTCGCCTGGAATCGCATTCACCGTCAGCGGATAACGCGTGCCGATTCCATCGCCGATCGATTGCGCGACACGCGCCGACAGGCTCGCGTCGACCGGCGCGCCGGGCACCCCCGGCCCAAGCACGAATTCATAGCTGCGTCGCGCGAGACGCGGCAACCACTGCGCGCGCTCGTCGGGCGGCAGATGATCGAGCAGCGCGACCGAGCTGGCGACCTCGCGCTCGATGTAGCCCATCATCACATTGGTCATGGTCTGATCGCGCTCGGTCATCGTGAGCCAGACAGAGAGTGTCTGCGCGAGCGCGAGCCCGACGAACAGAATCACCGCCAGCCGCGCGAACAGCGTGCGCGGCCAGTGCGGCCAGCGCAGCCATGCCGGCCCGCTCATTGCGGATCTCCGATGGCGGTCACCACGGCGGAAAACACGTAGCCTTCGCTGCGCAGCGTCTTGATGTAACGCGGCTCGCGCGCACCATCCCGCAACCGTTGACGCAAACGGCTCACCATCAGATCGATCGAGCGGTCGAACGGGTCGGCCTGACGGCCCTGGGTCAGGTTGAGCAACTGGTCGCGCGTGAGCACCCGCTGCGGATGATCGAGAAACACGCGCAGCAGACGATACTCGGCACCGCTCAACGCAACCATCGTGCCTTCCGCGTCGAGCAGATGGCGCGCGGTCGTGTCGAGCCGCCAGTCGCCGAAGCACAGCATCGGCGCCGATTCCGTCACCTGCATGCCGGGCGGCAGCATGCGCGCGCGGCGCAGCACCGAGCGAATCCGCGCGAGTAGTTCGCGCGCCGCGAACGGCTTGGGCAGATAGTCGTCGGCTCCCATTTCGAGGCCGACGATCCGGTCGGCTTCCTCGTTGCGAGCCGTCAGCATCAGGATCGGCACCGCGCTGAACTTCCCGGCGCGCAGTTCGCGGCACAGCACGAGACCATCTTCGCCGGGCAGCATCAGGTCGAGCACGATCAGATCGGGCGCGCCGGTCTCGAGCGCGGCGCGCATCTGCCGCCCGTTGGCCGCGAGCGACACGCGCATACCGTTTTTCTCGAGGTAGCCGGCGAGCAGTTCGCGGATGCCGCGGTCGTCGTCGACGATCAACACATGGTCAGGAGTTTCCATCGAGATGGTTATCTCTTGCGGCGTTTGAGCTGCATGCCGCTCGCCTGGATCAGTGAACACTGGGCGGATGCGCAAGTTCGACCGCGAGACAGCCGGCGACGAACATCGCGATGGCAAGCAGGCGTCTCATACGTCCTCCAGTATGGAAAGGCTCGCGCCGTCGGCCACGTTGGCTTCGAGCGCATAGGGGTCGACGCCATCCAGGCAACCGATGTTGACGCGCCACTGCTTCGGGTCTTTACGCGTCTGATGAAACGGATAGATACCGCAATGCTTGCAGAAGTAGTGCCTGGCGACCTTCGTGTTGAACTGGTAGAGCGTAAGCGAATCTTCACCGCTCAGAATTTTCAGCGCGCCAGCGGGAAAGAACGGCGTCATCAGTGCGCCCCTGCGGCGGCACAGGCTGCAATTACAACGGCCAGCGGGAACGATCGGGGTACGGACTTCGAATCTGACGGCCCCGCAATGACAGGATCCTTGCAGCAGATCGGCGCTCATGGTGCTCTCCGTGATTTGACGATGCCTGCTTTATAGCCTGACTCGACAGTCGAATTATGTCGTAATGTATCTGCTCACTCAGCCGATACATTACATTGCAATAAACCGTGCTGATTGCCACGGGATTAAGCGTTTGACTGGTTCGACCGGCGAACGCATATGAATGACGAATGCCATTTCATTGCTGGATCGATCTCGTGAGGATACCCGGCCGATCAATGAATATGTAAGCGACGCGCGGCGTCGCCCCGCTTCCCTACACGCTGTTTTTGACCGGCTCATGACCGCCGGCGTTATGTTCCATCGCATTGATCTGCATTGCCAGGCACAATCGTTGCATCCCAGCAAGTGAACAATTATCACAACAGGTCTATTGAGCGCGATGCCGGAGAGTCAAAGTGAATACGCTTGACTTTTAAGCACCACCCACTTCCAATACGAATGGTGCAGTGCGGCGTTTCACATTCGAAACACACGGCATGTCGTTGAGAAGTTCAAAACGTATTGAGCCAGCAGTTCATTCGTCCGCCGGGCCTTCGGCGTCAGCTCGTGAAATAGAGCACTCCTGAACAGGAACTTGTCTTGGCCACAACGAAAGATCGATCAGTCCGTCGCGCACCCGCCAGTATCGACCTCGCATTGCAAGGCGGCGGCTCGCATGGTGCTTTTACATGGGGCGTCCTCGACCGTTTGCTGGAAGAGTCCTGGTTGCAGATTGAAGGTATCTCGGGCACGTCGGCCGGCGCAATGAATGCGGCCGTGCTCGTGAGCGGCTATCAGATTGATGGACCAGCCGGCGCGCGAGCCGCGCTCGAAGCGTTCTGGCGGCGCGTGTCCGATGCCGCGGTCTTCAGTCCGTTTCGCCGCAGCCCGTTCGATGTGATGATGGGCCGCTGGACGCTCGACTATTCGCCGCTCTTCATCGCCATGGATCTCGCGGCACGCATGTTCTCACCGTACGACATGAATCCGCGCGGCGTCCATCCGCTGCAAAAGATCCTGCAGGAATCGATCGACTTCGCTCACCTGCGCGATGCGCCGATCAAGCTCTTCATCACCGCGACGCGCGTGCGCACTGGTCAGGCGCGCGTGTTCCGCAACGCCGACCTGTCGCCGGACGTGCTGCTCGCCTCCGGCTGTCTGCCGACGCTATTCCAGGCGGTGCAGATCGACGGCGAAGATTACTGGGACGGCGGCTATGCGGGTAATCCGACGATCACGCCGCTGGTTCGCGAATGCACGTCGAGCGACACGCTGCTGATTCAGGTGAATCCCGTCGAGCGGGATGAAACGCCCCGCTCCGCGCGCGACATCATCAGCCGCCTCAACGAAATCGCCTTCAATGCGCCGCTGATGAAGGAGTTGCGCATGATCGCGCTGCTGCGCCGCGCGGCGGACGCCGGCAGCGACGAAGGGCGTCATTGGGCGGAGATGCGCATTCACCGGATCGCGAGCGACGTGATGACAGACCTCGGCTACTCGTCGAAGCTCAACGCCGAGTGGGAGTTCCTGACGATGCTGCGCGACGAAGGGCGGCGTGCCGCGGAAGCATTCCTCAACGAGCACGGCGACTCGATCGGCGTGCGCTCCTCACTTGATCTCGACGCGTTGCTCGACGGAGTCTGACCATGGACGTCACTATCCTGTCACCGCTCGCAGTCGGTCTCGGGCTGTTTGGCATGCTTGCCAGTCTCTCGCTACTGATCGGTTTCGCGTATCGCGGCTGGACCGTCCTGCTGCTCGCGCCATTTGCCGCGATGCTGGCCGCCGCCATTTCCGGCGAGCCGATTCTGGCCCACTGGACCCAAACCTTCATGAACAGCGCCGCGCGCTTTCTCGCGCAGTTCTTTCCGCTGTTCCTGCTCGGCGCCATGTTTGGCAAGCTCATGGAAGACAGCGGCTCGGTGAAAGCCATTGCCAGCTACATGACGGAAAAGCTCGGCGCGCATCGGGCAATTCTCGCCGTGGTCATCGGTGGCGCGCTCGTCACTTATGGCGGCGTAAGTCTGTTCGTCGCGTTTTTCGTGATCGCGCCGATGGCGACCGCCCTCTTCCAGGCCGCCAATATTCCGCGGCGCCTGATGCCGGCCGCGATCGCGCTCGGCACGTCGACCTTCACGATGTCCGCGCTGCCCGGCACACCCGCGATACAGAACGCGATCCCGATGCCCTTCTTCGGTACGACGCCTTTCGCCGCTCCGGGGCTCGGCGTCATCGCGAGCATCGTGATGGTGGCGTTCGGGCTCTGGTGGCTGTCCCTGCAACAGTCGCGCGCCAAGGCGGCAAACGAAGGTTTCGACGGCGTCAACGCGGCTGCGCAAGCAGCGAAGCCCGCCGACACGACGCTCGTGCGCGAACGCGCGACCGTGTCGCAGAGCTTCGATCCCGTGGAAATCGAGCACGGGCACATCAGCAACGATCTACCTTCGTTCGGCGTAGCGATGACGCCGCTCGTGCTCGTCGTGCTCGTGAACTTCGTCATGAGCGTGATCGTGCTGCCGCGCATCGACGCTGACTATCTCGCGGAGGCCCGCTGGGGCGAGACCTCGCTCTCGGCCGTGGGTGGCGTGTGGGGCGTGTGCGTGGCGCTGGCGGTTGCGATCGTCGCGCTGGTTCTGCTCAATCGCCGTCGCTTGCCGGCCTTGCGCGAGACGATCGACGCGGGTGCGAATGCATCGGTGCTGCCGGTGCTGAGCGTCGGCAGCCTGGTCGGCTACGGCGCGGTGATCGCCGCACTGCCCGCCTTCGAACTGGTACGCGAATGGGTGCTCGGCATCGGTGGCGGCCCGCTCGTCTCGCTTGCGGTCGCAACGAATCTGCTGGCGGCGCTGACGGGCTCGGCATCGGGCGGCTTGACCATTGCACTCGATGCGCTCGGCAGCACCTATCTGCAACTGGCATCACAGTACGGCATCGATCCGGCGTTGCTGCATCGGGTGGCCGTGATTTCGTCGGGCACGCTCGATAGCCTGCCGCACAACGGCGCAGTGGTGACGCTGCTCGCGGTGTGCGGTTCGACGCATCGCGAAAGCTATCGCGACATTGTGATCGTCGGGATTCTGGGTGCGCTGCTGGCGCTGGTGGTGGTGATCGTGCTGGGATCGCTTGTCGGGTCGTTCTAGGTTGGAGCGGTGCGGCGCTTGCGCGTGTTGCACGTGTGTTGCGCGTATTTGTTGCGCG
The DNA here is from genome assembly GCF_900177725.1 of Paraburkholderia susongensis. Lineage (GTDB taxonomy): Bacteria > Pseudomonadota > Gammaproteobacteria > Burkholderiales > Burkholderiaceae > Paraburkholderia > Paraburkholderia susongensis. The sequence continues at coordinate 313,110 of NZ_FXAT01000006.1, forward strand.
CGTTCGTCGCATGCGTTTATTGCGCGCATTGTTGGCGCCGCATCGCTTCAGCTGAATTCCGCACCGATATCAAGCCGCAGCACGGCCCGAATTCATCCTGCCGAAAACGAATTGTCCGAGATACCAGACCAGCTCGGTGTTCGCGAAGATCGCGTCCTCCGTCACCGTCGACGGTTCCAGCCTCATACGACGCAGCATCAGCTTGCCTTCGCGCGACATCGTCCATGCATGCATCAATTCCTTGCGCGTCTTCGCGTCGGCCGCGCTGAAGTAGTCGCGGCCCTTGCGTGAATCCTCGTTCATGCGCGCGCGCACTTCTTCTTCGCGCGTGGCGATGCTGCGCGCCACCGATTTTCTTGCCTCGGTCTTGGCTTCCTCTTCCTGCGTCTCGTCGGCAAGCAGTTTCGCCTGCACGTCGACCATCGTCCGTTCGGCGTCGGACATCTTCCAGTTGTCGCGCAATGCGCGCATCAGATAGCCCGCTGGGCTCTTCTTGACCTGACCACGCTTGATCCTGAAGCGCGTGTATTCGACGGCCTGCTGGATGCGCTCGTCGGTCCATACGTCGCGACTCTCCGAAATCTCGCTGAACTGCTTGGTCGACAGTCCGAATTCGTCGGTAAGAATCTTATACAGATGGCTCGCGTCCGCGAGGCTTGCGAGCACGGCATCGGCCGTGTCCTTGCGTTTGAGCAGGAAGCGGATGCGGTCAATTTTCTTCGAGGTCGTCGACGCGGTCCGCGTCTCGTACGACAGTTCGATGTCCGACACATCGTTGATCTCGCGGACCGCCGGTTCGAGCCAGTCGCGCTTGAAATACTTGAAGATGGCCGCGTTCGCGCCCATTTTGCCGGGCCAGTTGCGCATTTCCTCGAGCTGTATCCAGTCCGTGCGCCCCGCTGGCACATGCGGCAGGACCTTGTCGTAGATCGCGCGCGCGAGACTGCGTGTGAACGCAGTTGAAATGCGCAGGCTGAGCCAATGCGATTTCTGCGGATCGCGAATGTGGGGGACGAGCCGCGGATGGACGTCGAAGCGCATCCGCCCGCGATGAAAGCCCACCATACCGATGAGCTGAACCTGCACCCATAGATCGTCTTCGTTCGGGTCGCGATCCATCGGTGTATTCGTCACGCGGACTTTCGCGTTCTGCGCTTCGTCGGCAATGGTGCGCAAGTGCTTGAGATTGCGGCTGTCGTAACGCATCAGCCACTTGAAGTAGTTCAGCTCGATGTCGTACTGATCGCGCTGCTCGGGCTCCTGCGCGACGATGAAATACGCGGCGTCGAGAAAGCGCCGCGCCGGCAGCCCCATGTTGACGATTTCGGTGAAGAAGTCGTTGCGCTGATAGCCGATCTCGCGATTGGCTTCGTTGATGCGCAACCCCTGGTCGAACATGTCCTCGAACAGTGCAAGTGCCATCTGGCGTGACGTTGCCTTCGACTTGCCCTCTTCCGGATTGTCCGCCGCCATGTTCTTCATCCACTTTTTTCGCTCGTGGGACTGTAGCACGCGGTGGTGAGCTGTCAACACACAGAACCTCACCATCAAAGCGCGGCCCCGGAGCCTCTGGAAGTTCGCACGCCAACCGCGCACACAGGACCTCACCAAAGACACAACCAACCTCACCGTTAACCAGGCCAGCTGTAGAACATGGCCTTGTGCCACAGTGCTTTCGGCGGGCCCTGGTCACTTCGCACAACCTACCTCACCTCTGAGAGGGCGAGTCGCGGTCATGCACATCAAACCTTACCTTGGTGGGGAATTAGCCTCACCTTCCTGCACAACGAGCCGCACCTTCGTGCACACCTAACCTCACCTTTGGCACAACTCATCTCACCTTTCCGGACTTAAGTCACTGAATTAACTGAATATCGAGGTTTGCTGTATGTTTGTTGGCTTGTTCTCGTTTTAAAAAAACTAACCAACTGGCTTGCACAAGACTCGATTGGAAATGACGCGATGCAGCATGGTGAGGTTGATTGTGCAAATCGGCGGAACACGGACAGTGGTGAGGTTGGTTGTGTTTCGACGTGATATTTGCATGGGCTCGCCTGGCTAGCGAATCCGCTTTTCTGTTCGAACGAGAGAGTTATAGGTGAGGTTCATTGTGCGTTGCTGTTTTTGGAGCATTCCCGTGCACTCATACCGTCTGTAGAAGCGACCAGGTTGAGATAAAGGTGAGGTTCGTTGTGCGAGGACAAGAAAAACTAGGACAGCAAGAAATGAGAAAATGCACAAATGACCTCACCGAATGCCTGTTTTTTAAGCAAATAGAGAGTTCGTTAAGCGATCTATGTGCGGAGGGTGAGGTCATTTGTGCCCAGTCAGATCAACGCTGACTGCGTTCCTTCGCTGGAAGGGCCGGTTCGTTGCGCAAAGCGGGCCAAAAAAATACGGAAATGTGCAAAAAATCCACATAAAAACAGTAATTTAAAAAGCTATTTTCAAGTATTTCCTGTATTCTGAGGTTTCTGGAATTTTACGGAAAAACCTCAGAATGGTCAGAACGAGCCAACTTCCTGCCGTAGACCGAACCGTTCACTTTGAGCAGATCAGCCAGTTTGCGGAAAGGGTCACGATTTTCACCGACGAGCTGCGTGACACGATTCTGGCGCCGCGTCCTCGAAAAACGGCTCCTGTTTTCAAAACGGGAGAGATTGCCGAAATGTGCAATATCTCTCACTCCCAGGTTCAGTACCTCGCGACCAAAGGTGATAGTGAACTGCCTTCGGGTACGGCAGCCGGCACCGGCCGCACCCGTACCTTCACGTTGGAGGAGGCGCGTATTTGGGTGCAGAAAATTTCTGACATCTATCAGACTCCGCTCGTGACCCGTCTGAAAGAGCCTGACGGAAAAATCATCATCACCGCCCAACTCAAAGGCGGCTCCGCAAAGACGACAACCACGATGTGCCTCGCCCAAGGTCTCTCGTTGCGCGGGCGCAAAGTGCTGGTCGTCGACCTCGATCCGCAGGCGTCGCTTTCGGAGCTATGCGGCCTGTACGCGGAAAAGGATGTGACGACGGAAGATACGGTGTTGCCGTACGTTTATGACCAGGAGATCGAAGGCGGGCTGGAAGGCCGGGTGCAGTCGACATACTGGGACGGCATCGATGTGATTCCCGCGCACACGGAATTGATTGGTGCCGAATTTCATCTACCCGCAATGCAAAAGGTGAGGCCGGGTTTCCGCTTCTGGACCGTGCTTCGGCAGGGCCTCGAGCCACTGAGGAAGAAATACGACTACATCCTGATGGACACTTCGCCGTCGTTGTCGTACCTCAATCTGAATGCGCTAATGGCTGCGGATGCAATGGTGATGCCGATGGTGCCGGAGAACCTGGACTTCATCAGCTCACTGTCGTTCTGGCGACTGTTTTCGGACGTCTCCAAGAGCTTTATCAAGTACGAGAAGGACAAGAAATACGACTTCGTCTCGCTGGTACTTTCGAGAGTCGACTACGGGCGAAATTCGTCTGCGCCCATTGTGCGTGCATGGGCGCAGAGCGCTTACGAAAACTGGCTGCATTCGATCGAGGTGCCAGCCAGTTCGGTCATGAGTACCGGGGCGTTGGCATTTTCGACGGTCTTTGATATCAGCAGCACCCACAGCGCGGCAAAGTCGCTGCAGCGCGTACGGCAACCCTTGGTCGACTATTGCCGATGGGTGGACGAAATCTATTCGGAAAAATGGAGGAACGCGCAATGAGCAATATGCGAGAACAATTGCTGGCCAAGACGTCTGGCATTCGCAAAACATCGTCCATCAATGAGGACGAAGTGAAGCGCAGCAATCGCACGCAGACGGCGCCCGGTCTTGCGGGTGCGCTGGCCGTTGCACAGCTTCGGGTGCAGGAGTTGGAGGCGACCGGCGTGGCTTCGCAGTTGCCGATAGCAGGGATTCTGCCAAACCCCTGGCAACCTCGCCGGGTATTCAACGAGACCAAGCTGGCGGAACTTGCCGAATCGATCCGCGAAGTGGGGCTCATGCAGCCCATCGTGGTTCGTCGTGTCGCGGACGATTATCAGATTGTGGCTGGGGAGCGTCGCTGGCGAGCTCACAAGATGCTGGGCGTCGATACGATCAAGGCAGTCGTTGCGGACTGCTCCGATTCGGATATGGCCGTGTTGGCGATGGTCGAAAACATCAGCCGCGACGATTTGACCGATTACGAGATTGGCGTGGCGATTCGCCGATCGGAGACGGAATTTCCGAGTCGAAAGCGATTGGCGGAGGCGATGGGCTTGTCCCGCGCGGGCCTTTACCAGTTTCTCGCGTTCGATAATCTTCCGGACTTTATCAAGACGGATCTGGATATCCAACCTCGACTGCTGGGTGGAACTGCGGCGCAGGCGATAGCAGCGGCTATCAAGAAACATGGCGAGGACGGCATTAAGGCCGCTCGCGAAATCTGGCCGCTTCTCGTGAAAGGCGAAATGGATCAGGGCAAGGTTGCTTCGGCGATCGCTGCACTGGCTACCCAGCGGACGACATCTGCTGGGACTAGTGGACGCAGCATCGAGAAATTTTTCGCTGGGCGAGAACACGCGGGAAGTATCACCAAGGACATTAGTAACTTCACCATCAAGATCAAGACAGGGGTGATCACCGAGGCGCAGGAGATTCAGATACGGCAGCTTATCGGGCAGATGTTTCAGGCACAGCCGAAGGCGAACTGATTGAAAGTTGGTTTGTGGTAGATGAGCCCGCCTGGTGCGGGCTTTTTTGTTGGTAGTGGGGGCGTGCTCGGTCGAGATGGGAATGTCTAGAGTCTAGACACTGCTGGAGATAGCGGGCGGTGCCCTTGCCAAGATTCAATGTAACAGCATGGATGGCGGAAATGGCCATCGCCAAACTCTGTCCCTCTAGTTTGCGGTGATGTCTTGCTTTGAACTGGAAACGCCAAAACAGACTGGAAAGCGGCCACGGACCAGTTTGCCATCCTGTCTGGTGAGCGTCTTAATCTCTCGCGCGAGTAGCTCCACTTACCGCCTCGCACACAAAATTGCGGACAATCCCAAAAGAAGCTATCCCCCTATTCGTCCCGCAACGCTCTCCTGCGGTAGGCATCGCCATACATGACGGGTGTACTGCTGATCTAAAGGGCGAACAACGTGTTCGTCAATTGAAGGCACATCACTACTCCCGATGTAACTTGCGTTTCAGCGGCTTCGCTATGATCCACCGGAACGTAGGTCGATCTCTCGTATAAGGTGTTTTCTTCGGGATCGTTTCACGGGCTCGCCCGCTGTCTTCGCATCGAAATTGACCGCCGTAGACGCATCCTTGGCCACGCGAAACTTGTGGCGAGTGCGATATAAGTGCTCGAACTCAGTCGTACGGGCCCGTTTCTGGTTTGCTCCGTCATCTGCGGTGACGGGGAGGTCTCTTGTAGCGCCTATATGAGCAGCAGCCGTTTGCGTACCCAACTGCCGCAAAAAGCCACGTCCAGTCACCGACGAGCGATCCCACCCGTCCTGTATCTTCGAGATTTAATGCAAGAGTAAAAGCGTTCCGCGGCTTTCCGGCGACAGTGCTAGTCCTCGCCGCTCGAAGATAGAGGGACTATCTTCATCGATCAGGACAGAGTCAACGAGCCTCACCACCCTCCTTATCCCGAGGCCGGATGGGAAGAACGACGTGCCGCCGCAGGCTTGTTCGATTCGATCAGTGACGACGCTCAGCTCAACGCTCTGCGAGCGCTCGGTGTTCTCTCATACGGCCTTCTCAAGCCGTCTTTGTCGTCGAGAGATTGCCCCGGCTAGTGCCCCGCCTTGTATCTATTCGGGCTATGGCCGATTGATCAATGAAGGCGGTAGCGTGTCTGGAATCGAAGTCAATGAACGGATACTGGCTTGCTGCCTAATGAATTTCCTCCCTCCGAGGAAAATACAAATTCAAACGTGCTCGAAGAGGCGTCAAACCACTAGCGGCCGGTGATAGCGCGAATTCGCGAACGAGATTCCATACATAGAAGGACGAGGCCGTTAGCGCTCACCACGAGCCGATAACCTTCCGCGGTGGCTAACCAGCCTGCTGACAGGCTTCTGCGGTTTCGATGGGAACGAGATCTGGTCCGTCATTTATCGGACGTCCATCGCAGATGGGCTCTTGCGATCAGCTATATCGGACCGCTGACCAGTGGAGATTGGGTCGCTCGCTCAGGAGCGCCGCAGAGTTAATCCGCCGGAACTCGAAGGTTTAAGAGAACCCTGCTCCTGCCGAGCAATTTCCTGCCCCGCTTTTACCTTCAACACTACTCACGCTCACCTTCCCTGATCTCTATCAGCGAACACCCTCTTAAGCCGCAAACGATGACTCCCGCAACAAGGACGATGGTGTTTCCATGCATCTCTCTGAGGCCGGTCACTCATGCAGAGCGATCGGGATTGCATCATCGTCACCGCTTTCTAGCTCGCATCTAACGCCGGCGCTGACCTTGTCAGGACATCAACCAAAGAAAGCAACCTGAAGATCGGCAGGGGAGTGTGGGCAGAATCAAGAGCACTCAAGCACGCCACGCGTTGCTATTGAATGCGAGTCCAATATTAGGGGTCAATACATTTGGATGTAATCAACGAGTTAAGTTGCGCAAAATAACATCGGTTTCGACAATATGCGCACAAGTCCACGATTCTCCGACCGATTTCGCGTGTTCGTCTGCCGTGAAACATTACGAAACGTCGAGGCAATGAAGCAACTCACTGTTTCATAAGTTCTTTTCCCAACCGAGTCGCCTATGTTTCACGAGAAAAGGGTGCTTCCGGCGCCCAATGCGTCCAGCCTCCATCTAGCGTGACATGAGACGAAAATAATTACCCAGGCAACGGCGAGACGTAACGTTTAATACGTAATATGTAGTGGGTAAACTTGCGATGTAAATAACAAAGCCGCGCCACTTTTGCGACATCCATTCCCGAGCTAACGAGACGTCCGCAATCAGTCTCGGGAGCCAGAACGGGTGTATAAAAAATTAGCCGTTGCGACAGCCACGGATATCGCAACGGCAGACAACGAACGAACAATTTCCGGTTGCTCACGCAGCGTCACAGCTAACACCGCCTCGCGAGCACATCGAGCAAAACAGCAAGACGTAAATAGACGTCGGGTGACCGGCAACGGCTCAGTTCATCCTGCGATCGTTTCATCCCCAACCGGTCCCAAGCTACCTGTGGCGAGCCAAACCATCCACGATCATTTACTCGCGGCCGCCTCCCCGCAAATCTCCCCGCTCTGATCGATCTGCTCGATATCCTCATGCAATATGCGCCGGATCTCGAGGATTGCCTGGGGTGTCTCCTGAACGCTATGACCGGCAACAATCACCTTCTCGGAAAGCGCCCCTGCAAGATGTGCGCTGCGATAGGGGACCACGCCATCGTTGGAATCTTCAAGCGGCCCGTTTTCGCGGCGTCTTGCGATGATCGAATGAAAGCACACCTGCGGACTGATCGGCAGCTGCGAAGTCGCACGAATGAGCGGATCGGTGTCGCGCAACTGTTCAATGCTGTTGGGTACATGGAAGGTCTGGCCCTGTGAGTCGATATTCGTTGCCGTTTGCAGCACGTCGTCGATCTCATTCATAAGGGCGAGCGGCAGGCGCACGAGGTTGGCAACCCAGCGCGAAAGGCGATTGCGCGCGAATGGTGTACCCCGGTGCGGTGCGGCAATGAAGATCGCGCGCTCGACTTGCGGCATCGGCGTGAAGCGCAGCAGGAGATTAAGCCGCTCATCCTTGCGATTGATGTCGGTACCCTCGGACACGAAGGTATCGTTGACGAAGTTCCATAGGTCGTCATCCGAACTCGACACGAGCAGTCTTGCCAGAACGCCTCCCATGCTGTGCCCGATCAGCACCATGCCATGGGATGCCGGCGACGTGCCGTCGGGATCGAAGTGGGTGAGGGTCTCCTGCACGGCCCGCCGGATCCGTGCAAGGTTGACCAGAATCGGCACATTGGTCGGGTAATAGACTTGCCACACCTGGAAGTGCTGACGAAGTAGTTCGTCGCCTTGAATATCGTTGGCGACATTGACCCATGCCTCAGGGCTGCTCGCGAGGCCGTGCAGCATCAGCACGATCCGTCGGCCTGGGTCGAACGGTTGCATCAAATAGATGCGCGGCCTATCAAAGCCGCGCGCCCGTCCGAACAGTGTGCGCAAGGACTGCCCGGCAAAACCGGAGCGGGCGAGCCAGATGCCATAACCCGCACTGAAATTGGCTGCGAGCGGCACAGTCTGGCCGTGTCGCTCGATACTCTCTTCGCGATACGGATCGTAGACGGATAGCACCACGTCATGCGAGCTGAGCACTTGCTCGAGTGAGCCCTGGCTGAACCACATCAGCGCCGTGACGTTCGGCGACGGCATTTCTCTGAAGGGCTGCGACGCTCGTGCCGACTGGGGTGCGGCGCGCGGCGACGTGCGCGCGTTGGCGCTGGCCTTCGTATTGGCGTTCGGACTCGTGTCGGCATCGGTGTCGTCGTCGTTATTCGATTCAGGCTGCGGCACGTTCATGACCGCGACGAGTTCCGCGCCGAGTCCGTCGCGGCGGTAGATGCTGCGTATTCCCGCGAACGAAAGCCGCGAAGCGGGGATCACTTCGCGCGGTTCGCGCACGCCCTCCGGCAGTCGGACCCGGCTCAGGTCGAGATGGATGTTCCAGCCTGCAATGATTTGCGTGCCCGGACTGCCGTCGCCGGAACTCGTATCGAGCGCGCCGCGCAGGAACAGCGCACGGGCAAGCTCCTGGACCGCGTAGTTGTAGTAGTCACGGACCTGTGTCTGTCGATCTTCGAATGCTCGTTCGCCGGCGGTGCGTTGACCCAGGAACAGAAACGCGTAGGCGAATCGTACCGCCCTGAGCCACAAATCAAATTGCGCGTCGCTCCATTCGGTGGCATTGGCCGGCGTGTTGGCAATGGCCATCTGTAAAGACAGTTCGGCCAGACTGGCGAGTCGCCGGTCGACGTTGATTCCGCCAACGGTCGAGATCGAATTGATGCAGTCCTGCGGCGCTCTTTGGCAAGTGTTTTCGTCAAGTGCGGCTATGTGCAGCGTGTCTCGTGTCGCGGCGCTCAGGCGGCCGGTGGACAGAATATCGCCACGTCGCATGGCGATGTACTGCTCGGGACCGAGCGAGCTCACCTGCACCATCGCGCAACCGGAGAGAAGGCCGGTGGCGAGCAGCGCGAGTAGCAGGCAACGCGACATCCATGATGAGAACGCGCGCGTCATAGTAAGTCGGGCTCATTGGAGTCGTTCGGCCACATCGAGGCGCTCGTCCGAACAGGTTTGAAAAACGGAAAGACGACGCGCGGCATTGGATGTTTCGCGCGGCCTGGCGCAGGCGCATGCTGGAATGACCAACGACACCGCATCGTCTTCAATAGATCGACCTCGATGGGCCCGATGATGCAGAGGCTTTCGTGGTGACTGGAACGTGGCTCGTTTTTTTGCGGTGCCGTGCAGTCGGTAACGCAGTCAGTCATCGTGCTGTGGAGCGTTGCCATGGCTGAATTGCCGGAAAGACTTGCCAACTTCCCGGCTCGCTGATGACCGGCCAGGTAGACCGGCAACAATAACAGATGCTCCGGTGGCCGCGCGCGACGTTGCGACTGCAGACGATTGTCTCTCACCAGACTCGGTTCATGGTCCGCTGTTTTACGCGGCGGATCAATGCGATCCAAAGGATATTATTTGTTCGCAGAATACTGTACGCCCAGCCAATTTCTTGTGCAAGAAGCGCTACCCGGAAGGGCGAGCATTGACTCAGACAATGAAGGAACGCAAGTTGCAATGGTACTCGCTAACCATTGGCGAAACACGGCCTTGTCAAAACATATATGGCGCTTCCATCAATCGGGCGTTTCGTGAATAGCACAGCGGAATAAGTATGCCTATCTTTCCATCAATGCAAGTCAAAAGAATCGCGGAATAGATCTGCAAATACACGATGGACACCGAAGCAATTGACGGCCGAAGTGGTAATCGACCATCATGCACGTGACCGACTCTGAAAGGGGACAATGACGCGCGTATGACATGATGCGCCCGCTACCTGAACGAAGTCGTAGCCAGCCATACAGCATCGCCATAGCGCGCCCGCTTGAGAAAGTAAAACACTCTGGCAGAGCGCTCTCAGCGTCAAAGGTCTTCTCGATTTGACGCAGTGGTGGCGATGAAACTCTTGACAATAAGTTGCCTGGGAACTTAAATGTTTTTTGCAGCGAGGCCAGTCTGCACGGTCCGGGTTCCATGCTGGCAAGCGATACGCGCAAGCCTTCGTTGTTCAGTCGAGCAAGAATCGTTAGATGTGCCGTGTGGAGATGAGCCGCCATTTTTTCAGTCTCCCAACAGCATTACCTCGCAGTTAGCAGTGCATTCTGCAGTTAAACAGGATGCCTGATAAGCGGAGTCAGAACGTCTTTGCATGCAGTGTTGTTCCGGTCACTGTCTTTTAACCCAAACGGGTAATCCTCCGGGTTGCCTTGATCGCTATGTCGACAATTGTTGTGGGTGTACAAACGGACGGGACTCAATTGGAATGCGAAAAAGCAACATGAAAAAAGAGGCACGAGCCGCGCAAGTCCCGATGGGCAGAACATAATAGTTGCCAATACACTGCTTTTGAACGACAGTGCCGGGGTGACAGGAGCGATGATGCAATCTTCCGAGTCGGACCCGGTCATGAATGTGCAGCGGATACGCGACTATCGCTCCGCTGTTTCGGACCCCTATGAATTTATGCGCAACGTGTAAAGCTCCGTTTGCTGGACGTAAGGCGCATTGCCGTCGCGTCTACGAGCGTCTACGACATGGGCTGCGCCAGTAGTCAGCCGAGAACGCCATGAATGCTAACCGCTCCGATGCACCGCCGGCTCCACGATTAGCCGGAGTCGCATTGACCTGTTGTGTGCTTGTTGCGCTTTCACTGTCGGCCTGTCAACGACAGGCTGAAACGGCGAGCGGCGATACGAGGCCAGCCGTGCAGCTTGCCAAGATCGAGCCGGCCGATGCGTCCACCATTCGTATTTTCACGGGGCGGGTCGAACAGACCAGCATCTCGCCGCTCGCGTTCGAGGTGTCGGGCCGCGTCGTCCAGATCGCGGTGCTCGAAGGCGCGACAGTGAAACGCGGGCAACTGATCGCGCGTATCGACGAAGAGCCCTACAAGCTGCAACTGCAACGCGCGAGCGCGCAGTATCAGCAGCTGAGCGAAAACCTGCAGCGCCAGGCGGTGCTGCGCAAAGATGGCATCCTGTCCCAGGCTGCCTATGAGCAGTTGTCGGCTGCAACCGACGCCGCTCGAGCAGCACGCGACCTGGCGAGCCGCGATCTGCGCAACACGCGGCTCGTTGCACCTTTCGACGGCCGGATCGCACGCCGCAACATCGAGATCCAGCAGGTCGTGCAGGCGGGGGCGCCAGCGTTCAATTTTGAAAACGTCGGCCGTGTCGATATCGGCGTGGATCTTCCGCAGAGCATCGCCGAGCGGCTCTTCGTCGACAAGACGCTGAGGGCCGAAGCGTGGTTGCCCGAGCGGCCGGAGAACCGCTTTCCTCTCGTCTTTCGCGAACGCACGACGCAGACCACGCCGACCTCCGCGGGCTACCGGCTCGTCTTCTCGCTCGAAGGACCGCAAAGCGCGATGCTGTTCCCCGGCATGGCGATGCGTGTACAGATCTCCGACACGGCGCGCCAGGTCGTGCAGAGCGAGAACACCTACTTCGCGATTCCGATGGCCGCGGTGTCGATCGGCGCGAACGGTCAGCGTAGCCTCTGGCGCTACGATGCCGCGTCCGGCCGCGTGCATGCGGTGCCAGTGAGCGTGCGCGAAATCCGCAATGACGATGCCGTCGTCGCGGGTGCGGTAGCGGAGGGCGACCGCGTGGTGGCAGGCGGCTCGCAGTTCATGAAAGAGGGAATGGCAGTTCGCCCAATGGATGCACCTCAATGAATCTCGCGCGCCCCCTTATCGAGAAGCCGCTGATCGCGTGGGTCATTACACTCATCTCGCTGGTGGGTGGCATCTTCGCGTATTACGGCATCGGCCGGCTGGAAGATCCCAAGTTTACGATCAAGACCGCGGTCGTCGTGACGCTTTATCCGGGTTCGAGCGCGCACGAGGTCGAACAGGAGGTGACGGACCGGCTGGAAAGCGCGATCCAGCAGATGCCGCAGGTCGAAAAGTTGACCTCGCGCTCGATGCCGGGCTATTCGGAAGTCCGCGTGCAGATTCGCGACCAGTACACCTCGGCGCAGTTGCCGCAGGTCTGGGACGAGTTGCGCAAGTCGGTTTCCGACGCGCAGGTGCGGTTGCCTCCCGGCGCCGGACCCACGGTGGTGCTAGACCGTTTCGGCGACGTCTACGGGATGTTCTACGCGCTCACCGGCGAAGGCTACACGCAGGCGCAACTGTATGAGTACGCGCGCGAACTGCGCAGACAGTTGCTGACGCTCGACGACGTGTCCGACATCGTGATTGCGGGCGAGCAGCAGGAGCAGATTTCGGTCGACGTCGACCAGTCGCAACTGATCGCCAATAATCTTTCCACCGACGATCTCGCACAGACGCTATTCCTGCAGAACGAGGTTCGCCCCGCGGGCCGCGAGCGGGTGGGCGATCTATCGCTGCGGATCGCGCCGACCGGATCACTCGATTCACTGCAGGCCATCCGTTCGCTGCCGGTCGGCAATACGCCGGGACCGCTTCTGCTCGGCGACATCGCGCGGGTGAGCCACGGCTACGCGACGATCCCGAATCAGATCATCCGCTACAACGGCCAGCCCGCCGTGACCATCGGCATCAGCGCGCGGCCCAGGGTCAATGTCGTGAAGGTAGGCACGGACATCGCGGCGAGGCTTGCCGAGCTGGAGCGTGACCGTCCGATCGGCATGAAACTCCACCCGCTCTACGATCAGCCGCGGGTGGTCGACGAGAGCGTGCGGGGCTTCATTTTCGACGTGCTGCTGTCCGTTGCGATCGTCGGCGTGGCGCTGGGTATCGGGCTTGGCTGGCGCGCGGGCGTGATCCTTGGCGTCGAGCTGTTCCTGTCCATCCTCGGCACGCTTCTGGTCATGTACGCGGCGGGCATCGAGCTGCAGCGCATCTCGCTCGGTGCGCTGATCATCGTGATGGGGATGCTGACGGACAACAGCATCGTGGTGGTCGAAGGCATGCTCGTGAAGGTGCAGCGGGGCATGTCGCATCTGCAGGCGGCGACCGAAATTCTCAAACAGAGCCAGTGGATTCTGCTTGCTTCGACTGTCGTCGGGATTCTGGCGTTTTCGGGTATCGGTCTGTCACCGGATGCAGTGGGCGAGTTCTGCGCATCACTGTTCGCCGTGGCTGCGATTTCGCTGCTATTTAGCTGGGTGATCGCGATTAGTCTGACGCCGCTTTTCGGGAGCTATCTTTTCAAGCCTTCGGATGTGGTGGACGAAGATCCGTTCAAAGGGAAGCTTTATCAACGCTACGGCGCTCTGCTCGAGTGGGTCACGGGACGGCGCGTGATCGTCATCGTCGCGCTCGTCGCGCTGACCGTGTTCGCGGGATGGGCTTTCCGCTTCGTCGAACAGAGCTTCTTCCCTGCATCGACCACGCCGATCTTCTATGTCGACATGCGCATGCCGCGCGGCGCCGATATTCGTGCCGTGTCCGAAAAGGGCAAGGAGGTGGAAAAGGTCCTGCTCAAACACGCCGATGTCGTCAACGTCGCGACGTATATCGGCCAGGGCGCCACGCGGTTTTTCCTTGTGTACGATCCAGAGACACGTGATCCGTCGTATGCGCAATTCATTGTCACCGTGAAGGATCAAGGCCTGATCGACGACATGATTCCGGACATCGAAGCGGATCTGAAGAAACGTTTCCCCGAGCAGCATTGGACGGTCACACGTCCGAATTTCGGGCCCGGCGGGGGCGCCGCGATCCAGGCGCGTTTCTCCGGTCCCGATCCCGCTGTACTGCGCCATTTGTCGCAGGAGGCGCAGAACGTGCTGAAAGCGGACGGCCGGATCATTGCCATTCGCGACGATTGGGAAAACCCGATCAGCATCGTGCGGCCACAGTTCGACGAATCGCGCGCGCGTTCGCTGGGTGTCACGCGCCGGCAGGTGACCGACACGATGGCGTATGCAACCGAGGGCCTGAGGGCGGGCATTTATCGCGAAGGCGATCAACTGCTGCCCATCGTGCTGCGTTCGCCCGATTACACGCGTGGTGTCGCGGGTCTGCAGGACCTGCAGGTGTTTAGCGCGGGGCTGCGGCGTTACGTGCCGCTTGGCGATGTGGTCGACGGTTTCACGATCGGCACCGAGGAAGGGCAGATCGCACGGGAGGACCGGATCCGCACGATCACGGTATCGGCCAATCCGATCTACGGGCAGAACAGTGTCGATGCATTCAACCGCATACGCGCAGGCATCGAAAACATCAAACTTCCTTCCGGCTACCGGTTCGAATGGGGCGGCGAACACGAATCGTCGACACGCGCACAGGAAAGCCTGTTCCGTCAGTTGCCGCTCGGCTTCATCGGCATGGCGCTGCTGGTGCTGATGATGTTCGGACGCCTGAAGCCCGCACTCGTCGTGCTGCTCGTGGTGCCGATGTCGATTTGCGGCGTGACGCTCGGCCTTCTGCTGTTCCGCGGTGCATTCGGCTTCATGGCGCTGCTCGGTCTGCTGAGCCTGATCGGCATGTTGATCAAGAACGGCGTGGTGCTGGTCGAGGAAATGGACGCACAGGTCGCCGCGGGTGTACCGCGAATGCAGGCGGTTGCGCATGGCGCGATGAGCCGCTTGCGGCCGGTGATGCTTTCCGCTGGTACGACGGCGCTCGGCATGGTGCCCTTGTTGTGGGATCCATTCTTCAAGGACATGGCGATCACCATCATGTCCGGTCTTGCCTTTGCCACCGTGCTCACGATGGTCGCAGTGCCGGCACTGTATGCGTTGCTGTTCTCGATCAAGCAGGCGGAATGGGAGCCGGGCCAACACCCGGATGCAAAATGATCCGCGCGCGTCCTTACGTTCTCGCCATCGCGGCCCTGCTGCTCGAAGCCGGCTGCACGGGTTCATTGCAGCTCGATAAGCCCGCCGCGTTCCCCGAGCAGTACTCAGAGGCGCAACAGACCGTGAGTACTCCGATGTCCGCGCAAGATCTCGCCACGTGGTGGACGCAGTACAACGATCCCACGCTGAACAGGCTCGTGGAGTTGGCGCTCGCGCATAACTTCGACATCGCCACGGCGTACGCGCGCGTCGACCAGGCGCAGGCGGGGATCCGGGCGGCTCGCTCGCAACTGCTGCCGTCGGTGGGCGCCAGCTTGAGCGGGGCGAAGTATCACGGCGGCGAGACATCGCTCGAGTTTCAGGAGCTGCTCGGGGTCAATGATCTCGATGCGCAGTTCTGGCGCGCTGGGCTGCAGGCGCAATGGGAGATCGACCTGTTCGGCCGGGGGCGGGCGCGGCTCTCTGCAGCACACGAGCAGGCACGCGCGGCCGCGGGCGATGCCGAGGCGGTGCGCCTGAGCGTGGTGTCGGGTGTCGCGGATCTGTACGTGACGTATCGAGGGCTGTTGCGTCAGCGCACGATTCTTCTGCAGAGCCAGGCGATCGCCGACGACTTCGTCAACATTGCCGAAAAGAGCTTTACCGCAGGGCTCGTGCTCAGCACCGACATCGAAGCGGCGCGCGCCGGCCGCGCGCAGGTCGATGCGCGTCTGCAAGAGGTGGAGAACGGCATCGTGCAGGCGCGGCTCAATCTGCAAAATCTGTGCGGCGTGCAGCCCGCGCAATTCGCCGGGATTCTCGACGAAAGCGACACGTTGATGACGGCGCTTCCCAATATCGAGCCGGGCCAGCCTGTCGATCTGCTGATGCGGCGCCCGGATCTGATCGCGGCGCAAGCGCGCGTCAATGCGGCGGTGAAGCAGTCGGATGCCGCGCGGCTCAATTACTGGCCGACCCTTTCTCTGAGCGGCCTGCTCGCGCGCAATGGGTGGGAGATCGCCGGTCAAGCCCTTGGGCCGAGCACGTTCTGGCTATTCGGCGCAGCATTGTCGATGCCGCTGATCGATTTTGGTGCGCGGCGCTCGCAGGTGGAATCGTCGGATGCTCAGGCGCAGCAGGCGATGTCCAACTATGAAAAGACCGCGCTCGGTGCGTTCTACGACGTCGATCGCGCGTTGGCGAGATTGAACCGGCAGGACGAGCTGTTCAAGGCGCGCAATGAGGAAGTCACGCGGCGCACCACGCAGTTGAGCCAGGTGCAGCGCCGGTACGAGGTTGGCGATACCGGACGCGTCGATATCGATCAGGTTCGGGTCGCGTTGCTCGAAAGCCAGTCGTCGCAGGTCAGGGAAGAGGTCGGCAAGCTGCAGGCCCAGTTTGCGCTGTTCAGGGCGATGGGCGGCGGCTGGTTGGCGAATCCGCCGCCGGTGGCGAGCACACAGCAACCGGCGGCGGGGACGACGCCTGCCACCGCGAGCGCGCCTGCTTCGGCACCGGTTTCACAATAGCCGGTGCACGATAGCAGGCCTGGACACGCCAAATGAAAAAGCCGTTACCGTGATATCACGGTAACGGCTTTTTATCCGGCTGCTTGGGTTACCACGTGCGTAGCACGGAAAGCAGCGAGTCAGATTGCCGAATTGCGCCGGTGACGAATCACCGGCGAACCAGATTCTGAATAGTGCCCTGTTACTGCGGAGCCGACGCCGACATCGTGGCCGTGGCGCGCTGACGCGATTCCTGGACGGACTTGTTGCGCTCGGCGCGCGCCTGACGTTGCTGCGCTCTCATTTTCGCTCTGGCCTCGGAATTTGCCGCGCGTTGCTTCTGGTTAGCCTGGCGCACTTCCATCCGTTTCTGAACGATCGGATCGCTATGCGTTGCACTCGCCGCGGCGGCCGCCGGAGCGGCGGCATCCGGCTGGGCCGGTTGTTGCGCAAATGCTGATCCAGAAGCGAAAACACTCAATACGACCAATGCAGAGGCGATTCCAAGAGTAGTACGTGCCATCATTTTGACTCCACCAGTTAATACGACTAATTACTTTACATAATTACCTGAAATGTGTTTTTTGTGATCGTGCCCCTGCTTGTCGATCAATCTTCTGTACCACCTGACACACCGTCCAATGCTTTCGCAAAACTTTCGAATTGCTTCGTCATGGCCGATGATCTGATTAGCAGCAAGGCGAACCAACGAAATGTAGCAGGGCTAACCCTTTGCATTTCTGCACGATGTCAGTGCCGCGGCGTCGCTGACTTGCGAATGACATCATCATTGCGAAGTCATCTTTTTCGCCAACAGCAAAGCGCGTGTACATTGCACGCAGGAGTCACTTTAACACTCTATTCGATTCATGCAACGAGTGTCACATCAGAGCGTAGGTAATTAACCCGCTATTGAGCATAGAACGTGTGAATTACTTGTCAAATCCTGGCGCGGCGCGTGCAGTGAAATGGACCGCGCGTGGGGCACGCATAGGCAATGCATGAAAGGTTTATTGATGCCACATCGCTGAAGATAATTTATTATGGCCCCGACGACCCATAACGGTGCGTAGGTCCACCCAACGAGGTATGCATACCGCGGTCCCCGTGCATCGAATTTTCAACGACTACGACTACGACGAGGACATTTCCAACTACAACGCAGGCTGCTGGATCGAGAAAATGGTTTTGTATTGCATGCGGAATGGATGACATGAATGCGGTGCACACATTCTGTCTTCTGAATAAACAGGAAATGCGCGCGACCGGCCGGAATTTTAGCGAGCGATGGCGGACTCAGGTACTCGCAGGCCCGGTAGCATCAGTCGGGAGGACTAATCGGAGTGGTGCATGGAGAAGCGCACCCTGTGCACGATGACTCCGCGTGAGTCCCTTTCTGGAAGAAATCAGCTTCTCTGAATGGTGGACCATGACAACTCAGGTCGAGACGAAACTGTCGTTGCCCGCATTGACCGCGATGGTCGTCGGGTCAATGGTGGGTGCAGGAATTTTCTCGTTGCCGCGCAATTTCGCGCGTGCAACCGGGCCGTTCGGCGCGATCATCGCGTGGTGCGTGGCGGGCATCGGCATGTATGCGTTGGCGCGCGTTTTTCAGGCGCTGGCCGAGCGGCGTCCCGAACTCGACGCCGGTGTGTTCGCGTACGCGAGAGCGGGTTTCGGCGACTACGCGGGTTTTCTCTCCGCGTTCGGCTACTGGATGGCGGGATGCTTCGGCAACGTGTCTTACTGGGTGTTGATCAAGTCGACGCTCGGTGCATTCGTTCCAGCGTTCGGCAACGGCAATACGGCCATTGCGATCATCGTCTCGTCGGTGGGCATATGGCTGTTTCATCTCGTGATGTTGCGAGGCGTGCAGCAGGCCACGATGATCAACACCGTCGTCACGGTCGCCAAGGTGATTCCGATCGTGATGTTCATCGGCATTCTGATTGTGCTCTTTCGCGCCGACATGTTCCACGCGAACTTTTGGGAAGGGAGTGGCGAACTGGGCGCGGGCCTCTTCTCGCAGGTGCGTGCCACGATGCTCGTGACCGTATTCGTGTTCGTCGGCATCGAGGGCGCAAGTGTGTATTCGCGCTATGCGAAGAAGCGCTCGGACGTCGGCACGGCAACGGTCTCGGGCTTCGTGGCCGTGCTGTGCCTGCTGGTTCTCGTGACGCTGCTGCCCTATGCGACCCTGCCGCGCGCGGACATCGCCTTGATGCGCCAGCCTTCGATGGCCGCCGTGCTCGGTGCGCTGCTCGGTCCATTTGGCGTGGTGTTCGTCAGCGTGGGGCTGATCATTTCGATTCTCGGCGCTTATCTTGCATGGTCGCTCATCTGCGCCGAAGTGCTGTTTGCCGCCGCGCGCATGGAGACGATGCCGCGCATATTCTCGCGGCAAAACGAGCGCAAGCTGCCGGTCGCCGCGATCTGGCTGACCAGCACCGTCGTGCAGATGTTCGTCATCAGCACGTACTGGTCGAATGATGCGTTTGCGCTGATGCTCAATCTCACGAGTTCGATGGCACTGATTCCGTATTTTCTCGTGGCCGCATACGGCATCAAGGCCGCGCGTCACGATCGCGAAAGCAGTGAGCAAAGCGGCAACAGCGCCTTGAGCGGCACGTTGCGCAGGGAGTATTTCATCGCGGCATTCGCGACGTTGTACACGGCCTTCCTGCTGTTTGCGGGCGGCGTCAAATTCCTGATGCTGTCCGCGCTGCTTTATGCACCCGGCTCGGTGCTATACGTGCTGGCCAAACGCGAGCGCGGCCAGCGCGTGTTCTCGAGCGTCGAGTGGGTCATCTTTGCGGTCGCGGTTTGCGGCGCGATTGCCGCGCTGGTTGGTCTCGCGACCGGCACCATCATCGTCTGAGGTCGTCTGAGGTCGTCTGAGCGGCCGGCGCGCCGTACTCGCACGCGCGCGCTGCGCGCATCACGCGACGAGCGCGGCGCTGCGGATACAACGGATGAAATAGCTCGCGGGCCGCGTGAGAATCGCGCTTTCGCGTTGCATCAGATGCAGTCGCGCGGCACGCGATGTTTCAATGAAGTCGAGCCTCTTCAGATGGCCGATTGCATTGGCGAGTTCGAGCGTGTGCGAGGCCCAGCCCATGACCACGTCGATACTGATCGCGAGGCTGTAAAGCAGCGATTGCGACGTGCAGCGCGTGATTCGTCGCGGAACGGGCAGATCTTGCTGCGTGAACAGCTCCGTCACGAATTGCGGATACTCGTCGGTCGTATCGGAGTGCAGCCATTCGGCGTCGCACAGATCGGCGAGCGACTTCGCTTTTGCCAACTCGCCGTTCGCGCGCACTGCGAATGCAAGCGGAGACGTCATCAGTTCGGAGCATTCGATCGACGGATCGGTGCTCGCCTCCACACCGGCCGCCAATGCGAAATCGAGCGAACCCTGGCGCAACTGGTCCTGCAGTTTCGTCAAGTTGAATTCGAGAAATTCCACCGTGATGTGCGGCATATCCCGACGAAATTGCGCATATGCATCCGGCAACAACGTGAGCGCCGCAAGCGGCGTTACGCCGACCGTGACGCGGCCTTCCTGCGCGCCTCGTTCCATTGCCATCTGCTGCTCGGCGCGCCCCAGTTCACCGACGATCAAGCGCGCATGCCGCAGCAGCGATTCACCCGCCTGCGTGAGCGCCACGCCATTCACGCTGCGGCCGAACAGCGTGAGGCCGATATCGCTTTCCAGTTCCCGAATGGCCTTGGTGACGGCAGGCTGACTGACGAACAGCGCTCGCGATGCGCCGACGATCGTGCCATGATCCGCGACGGCCACGAGTGCGCGGAGTTGGTGAAGCTTGATCGGCATTATTACCTTAGGGTAAATACTATAACTAACGGTTATTGGGATAAAACTTTATCATGTTTTTATCCGCCGCCGTTCCCATAGACTGGCTCCCAATTCGCGCAAACACCCTGTAATGCGCGTGTTTTACGGGCCTGTAAGAGGAGACGGCGTTGTCCCATAACATCAATATCGATCCCGCGATTCGCGAGCAGGCGGCCGAGTTCGTCGAGTTGCGCCGTCGCATCCATTCTCATCCAGAGTTGGGATTCGAAGAGGTCGAAACGAGCCGGCTCGTTGCGGAAAGACTGAAAGCGTGGGGCTATGAAGTGACCGAGGGTATCGGCGGCACGGGTGTCGTCGGTCGTCTGAAACTCGGCGATGGCACGCGCGCGATCGGCATCCGCGCGGACATGGACGCCCTGCCGATCATCGAGGACACCGGCCTGCCGTACGCGAGCAAGGTGCACGGCAAGATGCACGCATGCGGTCACGACGGACACACGGCGATTCTGCTCGCCGCCGCGCATTACTTTGCGCAAACGCGCCGTTTCAACGGCACGCTGAACCTGATTTTCCAGCCGGCCGAAGAAGGGCAGGGCGGCGCCGCGCGCATGATGAAGGAAGGTCTGTTCGAGCGCTTTCCCTGCGATGCGGTGTACGCGCTGCATAACGCACCGGGCGTGCCGGTCGGGATGTTCATCGTGCAGAAAGGCGCGATGGCCGCATCGGGCGATGTGGTCACGATCACGCTGACCGGCAAGGGCATTCACGCGGCGATGCCGCATCTCGGGCGCGATCCGATCATCGCGGCCGCAAGCATCGTGATGGCGTTGCAGACCATCGTCGCACGCAACGTGTCGCCGGGGGACTCAGCGGTCGTCACGGTCGGCGCGATCCAGGCGGGCAACACGCATAACGTGGTGCCGGGCACGGCCACGATTCTGCTGACGGTGCGCACGCTCAATACGGAAGTCCAGCAACTGATCGAAACGCGTCTGCGCGAGATCGTCGAGAGCCAGGCAGCCAGTTTCGGCATTACCGCGGAAATCGATTACCAGCCGGTCACGCGCGTGCTCATGAACACCGCGGAGGAGACGGAGCGCGCTCGCGAGGCCGCGGCCGCCGTGGTCGGCGCCGCCAACATCCTGCCGCTGCCGCCGGGCATGATGGGCGGCGAGGACTTCTCGTGGATGCTCGAGCAGGTGCCAGGCTGTTACGTCGCGCTCGGCAACGGGCACGAGGGCCACGGCAGTTGCATGATCCACAACCCCGGTTACGACTTCAACGATCAGGCGCTGCCGATCGGCGTCGCCTATTGGGCCACGCTCGTCGAGCAATACCTCACAGCCTGACATTCGCCAATCCGCTTTTTTCGCCGACCGGCGTGCCGCCGGGGTGGCGGCAAGACTACGTCCATATCGGGGATTTACATGAAATATAAAAAAACCGTTTGTGCCGCGGCCGTGGCGCTGTTTTCTCACGCGGCATGGGCTGACTCGTATCTTCAGCAATTGCTGTCCCAGTGGCCGTCGATGCAAAGCGCGATCCAGCAGAATGGCATTTCGCTCTATGGCGCCGTCGACATGGGCCTCAATTTCCAGAGCGTGAGCGGCAATTCGCGCTGGCAGACACAGAGCGGCGGTGTCCACACGTCGCAATTCGGCTTGTTCGGCCGCGAAGATCTCGGCGGCGGCCTGAAGGCGGAATTCAACCTCGAAAACGGCTTCATGGCGAATAACGGCACGTTCGGCACCAGCAATACGCTGTTCGATCGCGCCGCATGGGTCGGCCTCAATTCGGCGACGTGGGGCGTGGTGCGCCTCGGTCTGCAGCCGACCGCGACTCTGCCGCAATTCATCGACCCGTTCGGCGAAGTGATGACGAATTCGGTCGTCACGTGGCTCGCCGGCGGTGCGGTGCAGACGCCGAAGGGCGTCGGCTATAACGCCGACCTCGGCCCGGGTTCGAGCCAGGTGCTCGTGCGCGAGAACAATGCGGCGACGTGGACCACGCCGCGCATCATGGGTTTCGGCGCGACGTTCCTCTATGCATTCAACGGTCAGGCAGGCGTGTCGCCGAACGCGTCGAACCAGGGCGTGGTCGCGTCGTGGACGAACGGCAAGCTGTATGTATCGGGCGCGTATAACCGCGTGTGGAGCTCGGAGGTCGAGACCGCGTCCGGCGTGCAGACTGTGCGCAACGACATCTACGGCGTGTCGGCGATCTATGACGTCGGCAGCTACATGCTGTCGGCTGCGTTCCAGCAGGTCGCACCGAAACTCGAAGGCAACGGCATTGCGCGCTCTTACGTGATCGGCGCGACGGTACCGTGGGGACGTAATGCGGTGCGCGCGTCGGTGGTCTATCGCGACACGTCCGGCGTGCGTGATGCCGAGGGCGAACCGGCCAAGGACTCGGCGCTCGGCGTGATGCTCGGCTACGATTACTCGCTCTCGAAGCGCACGTCGCTCTATGCGCGCGCGGGCTTTATCCGCAACTACGGTATTTCCACCGTGATCCTGAACAACAACCCGTTGCCGGTCCAGACGGGTACGACGACGCCGGAACTGGGCACCACGCCGCTGACGGCCTCGGTGGGTATCTATCACCTGTTCTGAGTTGTGGCACGGCGGGCAGTCTCGTCAGTCTCGCCGCGCGCATGACCGATTAACCGCCGGAGTCATCGTCGATGTCATCCGGCAATAGACGACAGGAGATCAAAGTGAACGCAAAAAAAATACTCAAGCTGGCCGGCGCAACCGCGGTCGTGTTCGGCTGCCTCAATGCGCACGCGCAACCGCAGCAGGCTTCGAACGCGGCGGCGCAGGCCGTAGCGGGCTCGTCGCCAACGCCGGCCGAGGCGAAGGCGGCCAACCGGCAACTCGCGCGAAACGTGCGTCGCGCGTTCCGGGGCGCGAAAAACCAGGGGCTGCGCGCGAGCAACGTCACCGTGCGCGCAAATAACGGCGTGGTGACGTTGACAGGGAGCGTGCCTGTCGCGGATCAGATCGATCTCGCGACGAACGTCGCGAAGGGGGTGCCCGGCGTGACGTCCGTGAACAACCGCGTCGCAGTACGTAAGGATTTTAGCCAGCGGGGCGGGAATTAGTACAACGCCCCGTAAAACAGATTGAGTCGTGAGCGGCCCCGGTTCATGTGGGGATGAGCCAGGGCCGTTCGACACGCTGCGCCAGATCGTCGACAATCAACTGATCCATTGAAGCATGGAGGACGGTTGCGATGAGCGAAATCAATCTTTCGGAAATCTACCGCGGCTATATCGCCTGCCTGAACAAACAGGACTGGTCGAAGCTGGGCGTATTTGTCGGCGACGACGTGAAGTACAACGGCCAACGCATCGGTTTGTCAGGCTATCGTGAGATGCTCGAGAGAGACTTCCGAGAAATCCCGGACCTGCGCTTCGAAATTCAGATCCTCGTTTGCGAACCGCCGCATATTGCGAGCCGATTGCATTTTGACTGCACGCCGGCCGGTGTATTTCTTGGGCTTCCGGTGCAAGGAAAACGGGTCGCGTTCGACGAGAACGTGTTCTATGAGTTTCGTGGCGACAAGATTCAGCAGGTCTGGTCGGTCATCGACAAGGCAGCGATCGAGAGACAGTTATCACAGCGGCAGCGCTGAGTCTTCGCGGGCACGCTCAGTTCTGCGCGCCTGCTGCACGGGAGTCCTGCTCGCGCCACTCTTTACGCCGCCTCGTCATTACCCCAATCGCCCCCCGGGCGACCCGCCACCATGCAAACGGACGGGGGTCCGCAAGCATGCTCAGCGCACGAGCGTAGTCCAGTGTCAGGCCCGGTGTCCAAGCCATCGTGACGGCGCGTTTGCGAATCTGGGCCGCCACCCACAGCTCCGGCGTGACAAGTATCCGAAAAAAACTGGACCAGCCAGCCCCGCCTCCTCTCAGGCGGCTCGTTGCTCCCTCAATGGCTGCCTCGAGGGCGTTTGATACAGTACTCGAGCAGTTGCGGTATGTCAGGTTGTAGGTCGTATTAGCCCGATAGCGCTCCCAGAACGCGCTCAGCTTCGCCGGATCATAGTTGCGAATACGCACGCGCACCGTGGAGGGACACCACGCTTTCGACTCGGTAGCATAATCAGGCTGGAATACCCCCGGCACGTTGTTCTCTTCGGTCGCGCGCAGGATACGGCCGAACTCATCCGGTGACCGATCGATTTCCACGCCGGGGTACAGGCTGATATAGATGCCCTCGGGCGATTCCAGCGCCGCGTGACCCGTCGAGATGACACCGTTGACGTCGACGGCCGCAATGTAACGGTCAATCACGGGGTGGTTCTGTGCAGGCGCCCTGGATGAACCCGTGGGCGTCCATACATGCACGGTCAGGGCGTGCTCGTTATCCTCCGGCGGTCCGTCCCACCCTGCTACGTCGAACGTCTGCCTGGAACCGGTCTCGGCATTATCAGGTTGTGGTGAAGATTTCCCGGCCCGATTGAACGCCGGATTACGCGTGAGACGCCTGACGCGCGACGCAAGCGTGACCAGATTGAGACCGCCAAAAAGAAGAAAGAGGCCGAGGCCATATGGTAGCGTGCCGACATAATGAGTCGGGTAGGGTTGGTAGAAGAAAATCGCGATCAGTATCTCGACGAGTCCCCACCCGAAAGCCACCCTCCAGCGACGGTAGCGGACAATCCACGCGGAAAAGCACTGCAGCAGCCCGTCGACCAGAAACAGGGTGCCGAAAATCATCGACAGAACGAAATTGCCGTGATGATGGCCGGCGAAAATGAGGGCTGCCGCGCCGACAACGGCGAACCCCTTGACGTAACGCAGGACCCGCTGCCCACCGACGCCCGTCTGGGCGACGGCGAGCGTTGCCAGTCCTTCCAGTAGAAACAGCCACGCGAAGAAGTTGATCGGAAAATAGAATGCATTGTCGAGTGCATCGACAAACACGACGACGCCGGCGATCAGCCAGATGATACCGATCACGAAGATGGCGCGCGCACGCCTGCGGAGATAGTCAACGCCGAGAAGCAATAATACGAGCCGGACCATTCTTATGCCCTCATGCTGTGCATTCGTTCCGGAATGCAGAAAGATCACTTATGCTTTTATCGCGCGATAGCCAACACCGTGTCGCGACCATCTCCAATGATTTTGTCGCAATAAGGAACGCAAGCCAGACAGATGGCGGTATGGTACGGACTACTCACGCTGCCGACGAGTAAAACTGCTGTGCGGGAGTTTGCGCGATGCCACCTTCTTTCATCTGCCCTTTGACGATCATGTGCATGAACTCGATGCCGCTCAGAATGATGCGTGCACAATGGAAATTCTTGAAGCCCAGCATCGAGACCGTTCGTTCCCGGAACCTCAGCATAGCAGGTCCGTTATTGCGACAAAGCCTAAGACAGTCCCTTCCCGCCGCTCAGGCGGCATAGCGGATTGCCGTTATGAGGTGGGCCATCCGAGCTTCTGCGCTCGATGAAGCGACGCTCGCACGACAACGCGATGGAAAGGAGCGATCAGGGCAATGTAGGCGCGCCCCAGAAGACGATTGTAGAAGACGAGCGTCGTGACAATCAATCGTTTGGGTTGGCCTCGAGATGCCGGCTGGACGAGGACCGACACGCGGAAATCAAGATGCGTGTCATCCTCCCCGAGAACGATTTCGTCATCATATCGCTCGAATACGCGAAAAAGGCTTATCCGGTCGTCCCCTTTGGCCTGGAGGTCAACTGCTCTCTTAAGACCAAACGGCCACACTAGAATGTCCCGGAATCTCAGCAGCACTGCAATCCACGCGGGCTGCTGTGAAAAGACGTGCCGCGCGAGAGATTCTGCGTCGTCGAAGGCAATTTCGGGCAGGTCCACCGAAAACGCGTCGGCAAAATCAGCTCGGCCGTAGGACGAACTCAGCCGTGAGACCGGCGGCAAGTCGGCCTGCTCGATTTTCGCGTATCTATGCATGTCCAATCACCGGTGCGGCTCTCGAGATTCGAGACATTAGATCTGTGAGATGCCGCCGTCAACTACCGGCGCGCGCTCGTCGAAAACCGAGCTTAACCTGCCGGCGGCTCCGATTTGCACCGGAGCCGCCCGCCCTATGCGCCTTTCGCATCACGCGTGCCAAAAATTCAATTTGATGCGCCGGCTGAAGGTGGACTGGGTGACGCAACGCTCCTGCGCCGAGCGCGAAAAGCTGAGCGTGTTGGCGAGACTCACGAAATCTTCCAGCCATTTCAGTTCCATGCTGTGCGCTTCGTATCAAGGCTCGGTCGAAAGACCTTTGGGGCAGGCCTGGCTGAGTGCCTGGAAAACCATCTCCCCGATGCCGGGTAGCACGGTTTCGTTGGCGGAAACGGCTTCGCCTTCGGTGAACACCGCGAGCGTATAGCGCAGGCCCTCGGGCGTCGTCACGTGCAGCGCGTCGTGGCGGCGGTAGCTCGCGAGCGGATCGCGCGTCCAGCCGGTCCAGCCAGCTTTCGACCACACCGTGACGTTTTCCGGCAGCCGCTCGGCGAGATAGCCGCGCACCTGCGCGCCCGGCGTGGCGGCGAACGCGGCGTCGCGCGGACGCAGCAGGCGCTCGGCCATGCGCGCGGCGGCTGCGGGATTCACCATCGCGCCGTCCAGGATGCGCGCAAGCATCGAGGCGGCGGCGTTCGGCGTGAGGCGGTTATGATGGTTCTCACCGCGCCATTTCACGAACTCGGCTTCGCGGCCATAGCGGTCGTCGTCCATGAGTTTTTGCGCGACGTTGATGCCCGTAAACTCTGGCAGTCCTAACGACATGAGCCAAACGTTGATGCCGTCGCGGTCGGCGGCCCACTGCGCCATGACATCGGGCGCCAGCTCGATGTCGCCCGTGGTGCGCGTGTAATGGTCGATCAGATAGTTGGTCGCGGTGTTGCTCGACCAGCGGATCATGTCGCGTATGGCTCGCTCGATCTCCGGCGAATCGCGCAACGTGCCTTCGGCAAGCGCTGCTTCGATAGCCGCCATGATGAAGACCTTCACGACGCTGCAGGGGTAGAACGGCACGTCGCCGCGCCAGGCGTAGCCGCGCCACGCGAGCGGTGCAACGCGGCCGGCGGCGTCGTGAGGGTGCACGAGCAGCGTGAGCGCGAAGCGGTCCGCCGCGAGTCCGGCGCCGGAAAAGCGCTGTACGGCGTCGCGCACGAGGGTTTCACCGAGCGCGTCGAGAGTGGGGGTGCGATCGAAGTGCATAGGGCGGTTCAGGAAGGACGATGCAGATGGACCGGCGCGAGCGCTGCGCCGGTGGAGGAAAGCGGCTGGATGCAGCGGACTTCGTGAAGCCCACCGTGCTCACTGTGTTCGGCGCCCGCTTCGAGCGTGGGGCGCGCGGCCTTGCAGGCGTCGACAGCCTGCGGGCAGCGCGAAGAGAAGCTGCACCCCGTGGGCGGATGGAGCGGGTCGGGCAACTCGCCCGTCACGCCGGGCGCGCGCTTGCGCTGTTTCGGGTCGGGCAGCGGAATCGCTTCGAGCAGGCCGTGCGTGTATGGATGGCGCGGCGCTTCGAAGAGCGCGTCGGCGCGCGCGGATTCGAGCACTTCGCCCAGATACATCACCGTCACGCGGTCGCTGATATGGCGCACGACGTTCAGGTCGTGCGCCACGAACAGGATCGCGATCCCGAGCTTCGCGCGCAGGTCTTCGAGCAGATTGATGATCTGTGCCTGCACGGAGGCGTCGAGCGCGGAAACGGGTTCGTCGGCGATCAACAGGCGCGGCTCGACCGCGAGCGCACGCGCAATGCTCACGCGCTGGCGTTGCCCACCGCTGATCGCGTGCGGCATGCGTTCTTTCAGTTGCGGCGCGAGGCCCACCATGAGCAGCAGTTCGTCCACGCGTTCACGGCGCTCGGCGGCGTTCGCGGCGAGGCCGTGCACGAGCAGCACTTCGTCGAGCATCTGGCCGAGCGTCATGCGCGGATTGAGCGACGCGTACGGGTCTTGAAACACCATCTGGATATTGCGCGCGCGGGCCTTGCGGTCGCCGCCTGCCGCGAGCGCGCGGCCTTCCCAGCGCAGCTCGCCGGAATCGGGCGTTTGCAGCCCCGCGATCGTGCGGCCCAGCGTGCTCTTGCCGCAACCCGATTCGCCCACCACGCCGAGAATTTCACCGGGCTTCACGGCGAGCGAGACGTTGCGCAACGCGTGCAGCTTCAGCGGCTTGCGCGCGCTCAGGAGGTCGCGCGCGGTGCGCGGCTGGCGAAACGTCACGCTAATGTCGCGGCACTCGAGCAACGGCGCGAGCGTGGCCGCGTTGGACGATGGAAAACTCGTGGTCATGCGATTTCCTCGATGCGGATGCAGGCACTCGTATGTCCCTGCGCCACGTCCACGAAGGGCGGTTGCGCAGCCGCGCAGGCGGGCACCGCGTGCGTGCAGCGCGGGTGGAACCGGCAGCCGGGCGGCGGCGCGCCGAGATCGGGCGGCGCACCCGCAATGGGTTCGAGGCGCCCGGCGCGCCGGGCGTGCGCGGGCAGCGCATTGAGCAGCGCGCGCGTGTACGGGTGCGAAGGACGCTCGAAGAGTTCGACGGTCTCGGCGCGCTCGACGATACGGCCCGCGTACATCACGGCTACTTGATCGCAGGTTTGCGCGACCACGCCCAGATCGTGCGTGACGAGCAGCACGGCCATGCCGGTTTCGTCGCGCAACTGCACGACGAGCTTGAGGATCTGGTCCTGGATCGTCACGTCGAGCGCCGTGGTGGGCTCGTCGGCGATCAAGAGTTTGGGGCGGCAGGCCAGCGCGATGGCGATCACCACGCGCTGGCGCATACCGCCGCTTAGCGCGTGCGGGTAGTCGTGAATGCGCCGCTCGGGCGCGGTCACGCCCACCGACTTCAGCAGGTCGATGGCCTGTGCGCGTGCCTGGCGCGCGGTGAGCTTCCAGTGGCGGCGCAGGCCCTCCTCGATCTGCACGCCCACGCGCATGGTGGGGTTGAGCGCCGTCATCGGGTCCTGGAAGATCATCGCGATCTCGCGACCTCGCACGTCGTCGAGCGTGCGCTCCGGAGCGCCCACCAGTTCGCGCCCGCCAAAGCGCAGCGACCCTTCCGTGCGCAACGGCCGCGCGCCGCCGAAGAGCTGCACGAGCGAGCGACACGTCACACTCTTGCCGCTGCCCGATTCGCCTACCAGGCCGAATATCTCGCCGGGCCGCACGCTGAAGCTCACGCCGTCCACGGCGGCGACCGTGCGTTGCGCGTCGCCGAAGCTCACGCGCAGGTCGCGCACCTCCAGCAGCGGTGTTTCGGTCATCGTTGTCTGGGGCGTCATCGCTTGGGTCTCAGCAGGTCGTCGAGCCCGTCGCCGATCAGCGTGAACGTCATGCCGATATAGACGATCGCAAGCCCGGGGAACACGGAAATCCACCAGCCGTCCTGAATGAAGGTGCGGCCTTCTGAAATCATGATGCCAAGCTCGGGCGTGGGCGGCTGGATGCCGAGCCCGAGAAAACCGAGCGACGTGACGGCGAGAATCGTCAGGACGACATCGGACATCATGAACACGATGGCGGGCGTAATCACGTTGGGCAGCACGTGGCGCAGCATGATGCGCGCGTGGCTGTAGCCGAGCACGCGCACGGCCTGCGTGTACTCGAGCTGGCGCACGAGCAGCACCTCGCCGCGCACGATGCGCGCGAACGAAATCCACACCACAAGCGAGAACGCCAGGTACATGTTGCCCGTGCCGGGCCCGAGCGCGCCCACGATGCTGATGACGAGCACGTAGAACGGAAACGCCCAGAGAATATCGACGAGCCGCATGATCACGCGATCGACATAGCCGCCGAAGTAGCCCGATACGAGGCCGATCGCCGTGCCGATCACGAAGGGCAGCGCCACGCAGATCGCCACGACCACGAGATCGGTGCGCAGCGCCGCCAGCACGCGCCCGAGGACGTCGCGGCCAAGCTCGTCGGTGCCGAGCAGACTGCCCGCGCCGGGCGCCTGCAACGACTGGCTGAGATCGACGGCGAGCGGGTCGTGCGCGACGAGCGAGGGGCCGAACAGCGCCGCCAGCACGAGCACGGCCAGCATGGCGAGGCCCACTTGCAGGCTGTGGCCACGCGTGGCGCGGCGCGCGAAACGAAAAGTAGCGGCGAGCATTATGAGAGGCTCACGCGCGGATCGATCAGCGAGTACGCGACGTCCGCCAGCAGGTTGATGATGACCACGAGCACCGCGAACACGACGGTCAGGCCCTGCACCATCGGATAGTCGCGCGTGCCGATCGAGGATACGAGCAGCGAGCCCAGGCCCGGAATGCCGAACACGGTCTCGATCACGACGGTGCCGCCGATCACCCAGCTCGTGTGCACGGCGAGCACCGAGATCGTCGACATGAGCGAATTGCGGAACACGTGCTTCCACAGCACGGTGGCGTTGCGCAAGCCCTTGGCGCGCGCCGTGTCGACGAAATCCGCGCCGAGCACGGCGATCACCGAGCTGCGCAGCGACTTGATGGTGAGCGCGGCAGTGCCGAGCGCGATCACGATGGAGGGCAACGCGAGGTGCCAGAGGTGGCTCAGCCACCCTTCGCCATAGCCCGATACGGGAAAGAGCGGCCACTGGATCGAGAGCAGCAGCACGAGCAGGATACCGAGCCAGAACGGCGGCATGGAGAGCGCGACCACGAACACGAGCTTCACGCCATGATCGAAGGCACTGCCACGCTTGAGCGCCGTGAGCATTGCCAGCGGCACGGTGAGCGCGAGCGCCATCAGCGTGCTCACGCCCACGAGCGCGAGCGTGGGCCCGAGCCGCGCGAGGATGAGCGGTGCGACGGCGCTGCGATAGGCGATCGACTGGCCGAAGCTGCCGCGCAGGATATCCGCGAGAAACTGCAGATACTGCTGCCACAGCGGCCGGTCGAGGCCCAGTTGCGCGGTGAGGTTGGCGATGTCGGTCGCGGTGCCGCGGCTGCCCAGCATGAGCGTGGCGGGGTCGCCGGGCAGCGCGCGCAGCAGCAGGAACGCGATCACCGTGATGCCGAGCAGCACCGGCACCAGCTGGATCACGCGCGACACGCAGAATGCGACGAGTTTCATGAGGTTTTCCGCTGGAGTAACGACCGTGGCCGGACGCGTCTCATCAGTGCATCACCACGTTCTTGAGCGAATAGTTCGAGGTCGGCAGCACCTCGAATCCCGTCACGTTGCGGCGGTATGCGTAGGGCTCGGTGGGCGTGTAGAGGAAGACGAACGGCGCGCCGTCGTGCACGCGCTGCTCGATCTCCTTGAACATCTTGCCGCGCGCCTCGCCGTCGGGCGTCACGCGCTCCTGCGCATAGAGCTCGTTCACGCGCTCGTCCTTCCATTGCGTATGAAACGCGTTCGCGCGCTCGGGATTGACCGCCGTGAAGCCCGTGAGCTGATCGGGGTCGATGGTGTCGCTCGTCGCGTAGCTGAGCGACATTTCATAGTTGCCGGCCTTGGTCGTGCTGAACTGCGTGCTCGCCTCGATGGTCTGCAAGTCGACCTGTACGCCGATCTGCGCCAGTTCTGCCTGCAAGGCGCTCGCCACCTGGCGCGCCACGGTGTCGCCGCCGGGCACGAGCATCGAGGTCTTGAAGCCGTTGGCGAGATTGGCCTGCGCGAGCAGCGCCTTCGCTTTCGCGACATCGTGCGGCCAGGGCTGCAACTGCGTGTTGTTGTACGCCATCACCGGCAGCGACGATGTGGCCGCGCGCCCATTACCGCGCAGAATGCCCTTGATGATGCCGCTCTTGTCCACCGCGAGGTTGAGCGCCTCGCGCACACGCGGGTCGCCGAACGGCGGCTTCGTCGTGTTCAACTGCACGAGGTCGATGCGGAACACGGGCGCGCTTTGCACGGCGATATTCGCGTCCTGCTTGAGACCGTCGACCTGGTTATACGGAATGCCGACGATGGCATCGAGCTCGGCCGCCTTCAGCTTCAGCACACGCGCGTTGTCCTCGGGCACGATCTCGACGCTCACGCCATCCACGGAAGGCTTGCCTTTTTCCCAGTAGTACGGGTTCTTCTCGAAGACCTGGCGCTGGCCGCGCGCCCAGCTCTTGAGCACGAACGGCCCCGAGCCCACCGGATGATCGAAGAACGCCTGGCCTTGCTGCTCCACGAGCTTCTGCGGCAGGATCGAGGCGCTGAACATGGCGAGATTGTTGAGCATCGGCGTGAAGGGCTTGTCGAGCT
Source organism: Paraburkholderia susongensis (assembly GCF_900177725.1). Classification (GTDB taxonomy): domain Bacteria; phylum Pseudomonadota; class Gammaproteobacteria; order Burkholderiales; family Burkholderiaceae; genus Paraburkholderia; species Paraburkholderia susongensis. Next base: position 345,628 of record NZ_FXAT01000006.1, read on the forward strand.
TCATCACCACCGTGTGGTCGTCCACGGCGCTGTAGCTCGTGATCGGCTTGAAGAAGCTGGCCCACGACGATTTTTCCCCGGCCGCGCGCTTGAGCGAGTACACCACGTCGGAGGCCGTCACGGGCTGGCCGTCGGAAAAGCGCGCGTCGCTGCGCAGTTTGAAGCGGAATTCCTTGCCGTCGGCCGAGACGGTCCACGACTCGGCCACGCCGGGTTCGAGCCGCTTGCCGTCGCGGCTCGGGCGCACGAGCTGGTCGTAGATCAGCAGTTCGGTCCAGATGGACGGGTTGTCGCTCGAAGCAATGGGATCGAGCGTAAGTGCGTCGGCGCGCACGCCGAGGCGCAGCGTCGCGGCGCCGCCGTCGTGCGCATACAGCGACGACACGAGCGCAAATCCGGCAAGGCTCGCCTTCAAGACGAGAGAAGTACGGTTCGTGACGGGCACAGGCCTCTCCATGAGTGGGTACGTATGGCCTGAGTGTCGAAGGGACAAATTTTGGCGTCAAATCACAAGATCACCCCAATGCATAACCTTGTGTTATACGTTGCGGGGTCAACGAGAGGGGAATGCGCCATGCGCCTGCGGCATATCGAGGTGTTCCATGCGATCCGGCAGACCGGCTCGATCAGCCAGGCGGCGAAGCTGCTGGGCGTCACGCAGCCGGCCGCGAGCAAGGTGTTGCAGCACGCCGAACGCTCGCTGGGCTTCAAGCTGTTCGAGCGCGTGAAGGGGCGCCTCTACCCCACCGTCGAGGCCGATATTCTTTACGTCGAAGTGGACCGGCTGCATCAGGGCCTCGACCAGCTCAAGGCGCTCGCCTTGAACCTGCGGCGCTATCCCGAAGGGCGGCTGCATGTGGGCTGCCTGCCCAGCATGGGCCTCTCGATTCTGCCGCGCGTGATACGCGCGTTTCGCGAACGCTATCCTTCCGTGACCTGCGAGGTCGAGACCAATCATCTCGACGCGCTGGTTTCAGGGCTGCGCAGCCGCCAGCTCGATCTTGCGGTGATTTACGGCGAGGAGACGTTTCCGGATCTGCGTTCACAGCCGCTCGGCGAATGCGAGCTGGTGTATCTGGGGCCGCAGGCGGGCGCGGATTTCGCGCTGGAGTCGCTGTATGGAGAGGACCTGATCGGCATAGTGGCCAACGACAGCATCGGGCGCATCATCGCGGGGCGCTTCGCGCAGCTCGGCGTGAAGCCGAAGCCGCGGATCGAGGTGCAAACCTACTACGTGGCGTGCGCGATGGCGGCGGAGGGCTGCGGCGCGACCATCGTCGACGAGATCACGGCGCGCAGCATGCGGCGCGAGGGCCTGCACATCCGCCGCGTGCAACCGGTGATGACGGTGCCGCTCGCGGTGCTCACGCACGAGCGCAACGTGATACGCGGCTTCTATGACGGCTTTACGGCACTTTTGAAGGAGGCGGTGGCGGTTTCGTCATCTGAGTCCGCCGCCGGGTAGACAATCTGAAAGGAGTCGTTGTCGGTGTTGACTTGAACGACGGCTCGGGGTCGAACGCAATGACCATGGAACAAGCTGGAACATTCAATTCTATTCGTTTCACTTTGTACAGCAACCCGTCCGTTGTTTCGAACACAACATCGGCCTTCGTCGCCGGGCAGGCGCGCTCTGGATGTGCAACGATAGGCGTGCAACTCGCACTTGTCTGAAGACGCTAGACAACCCAACGGGGAGGGAAGATGAGAGAAAACGCCGAGACGCTATTCGTCGCTTCCGAGGACATGGCAACAGCGTTGAACCTGCTGGAGAGCATTGAGATTGAGGTCGGATTCGATAGCGATGATCCGGAGAGCATCGAGCAGGCGATCCTCGCCGTCGAGGAGGCGATCGATAATCGCCTGGTGGGCTATCGCGGCGACGCACGTGTCGAATCGGCGATTCTTCGCGTGAAGTTCGAGTTCCGGTGCGCGATCCTCGATCAGGCCTCGTCCGATGAGGCTGGTGACGAGGCCATCAGCAGCGTCCACACCCTGCATTGATCATTTCGGGTCCATATTCCGGTTGCCAGCCGGGATCGAATGGGCCACGTCATGAGGCGCTGATTCGATCCATCAAGAGATCCGAAATTCACAGACAACACAAAATAGATGAGCGTGAAATTGGATGCTATCGCGCGGAGAACTTCCAATCATTTACAACGTTCGTTATCCAAACTATAACGCCACCTATTTCAGCATCTTCCCCTTATCGCGACAAAATCGATCTTTCCGCTTACCTCGCCATCAACCTGACTGCGCCTCCTGATATCGGCCTTTCCGCTTATAGCTTGACAGCAAGCCAGGTACAATCCTCCAGACATTCAATCCAAATCCAGAAGCAACGTTGCTTTGAGCCGCCGAAGTTCGGCGCCGTCAAATGCGCCGAACCCCGGAAATTACCAAAACGCTTCGCGCGACACCAACCTTTACCCGCCATAACCCGCAATGGCCTTGATCTCCAGATAATCGCCGAGGCCGAACTCCGCATGCTCGCGGCCGTTGCCCGATTGCTTGTAGCCGCCGAACGGCGCGTTCGAATCCCACGGCGCTTCGTTGATATAGACATTCCCCACGCGCATCTTCGCGGCGACGCGCCGCGCGCGCTCCTGATCCTTCGTCTGCACGTAGCCCGCGAGCCCGTACGGGCTGTCGTTGGCGATGGCGATGGCTTGCGCTTCGTCGTCGAACGGAATGATCGACAGCACCGGCCCGAAGATTTCCTCGCGCGCGATGCGCATGTCGGGCGACACATCCGCGAACACCGTCGGGCGCACGAAGTAGCCTTTGGATATGCCTTCCGGACGGCCCGGGCCACCGGCCGCAAGCGTCGCGCCCTGTTCGATGCCGCTTTCGATCAGCGACTGGATGTGCGCATACTGCTTTGCGTTGACGACCGGCCCGAGGTCGGTGTCCCCGTTCTCCGGTGCGCCGACGCGAATGCCGTTGGCCGTGTCGGCCGCGATGCGCGCGGCGCGCTCCATCATCGCGCGCGGTACCAGCATGCGCGTGGGCGCGCTGCACGACTGGCCGCAATTCAGATAGCTCGCACGCACGCCGAACGCGACGGCGCGCTCGAAATCGGCGTCCTCGAAGATGATGTTGGCCGACTTGCCGCCCAGTTCCTGATGCACGCGCTTGACGCTTTGCGCCGCCGCCGTCGCCACCGCGATGCCCGCGCGCGTCGAACCGGTGATCGACACCATGTCCACGCGCGGGTCGCGCGACAGCGCTTCGCCGACCACGCTGCCATCGCCGTTGACGAGATTGAACACGCCTGCGGGAAAGCCCGCGTCGTGGATCATCCGCGCGAACAGCAATGCGCTGTACGGCGAGAATTCGCTCGGCTTCACGACCATCGTGCAGCCGGCCGCGAGCGCGGGCGCGACCTTCACGACGAGTTGATTCATCGGCCAGTTCCACGGCGTGATGAGCGCGCACACGCCGATCGGTTCTTTTGCGAGCAAGGTCGCGCCGCGCTGCTCGGTGAAGCTGAATTCGCGCAGCACGCGGATCGCCGTTTCCAGATGCGCGCGGCCCAAGGCGATCTGCGCGCTGCGCGAGAAGCCGCTGGCGACGCCCATCTCGGCCGTCATCAGCTTCGACATTTCATCGGCGCCCGCGTTGTAGAGTTCGAGCAGACGCGTCAGCAAGCCGAGACGCGTTTCACGCGTCGTCGCTGACCACGCATCGAAAGCGCGGTGCGCGGCAGCGACAGCGGCGTCCGCGTCCTGCGCATTGCCCATCGCGAGCTGGCCCGTAACCTTCTCGGTCGCGGGATCGACGATGGCGAAAGTATCCTTGCCGCGCGGCGCGACCCATTGGCCGTCGATGTAAAAGCGATCCGTATCGATCATCGCCCGTCTCCTTTCAATGGAAGTAGATGCCGCCGCAGACGTTCAGCGCCTGCCCGGTCACGAAGTCCGATTGCTCCGACGCGAAGAACAGCGCTGGCCCGACGATGTCTTCTGGCTTGCCGAGCCGCTTGAGCGCCGCGACTTCTTCCCAGTGGCGCACGGCTGCCTCGCTGCCAAGATTGTTGCGGCCCATCTCCGTCAGGATGATGCCGGGGCAGATCGCGTTGACCGTCACGCCGTCCATGCCGACTTCCTGCGCGAGCACACGCGTGAGCGTAATGACGGCGGATTTGGTTGCCGCGTAGTGCCCTTGCAGCGCGACGCCTTGCCGTCCCGCGATCGAGGCGATGTTGATGACGCGTCCCGACTTGCGTTCGCGCATGTGCGGCACGATGGCCTGACACATCATCAGTACGCCTTTCACGTTGACGTCGAAGTGCGTGTCCCAGGTCTTCTCGTCGAGGTCCTGCAGCAACGAAAGCTTGAGCACGCCCGCGTTGTTGACGAGCACGTCGATGCGGCCCGCCTCTTCGAGCGCGCGGCGCGCGACATCGTTGATCTGCTCGCGCTCGCTCACGTCGAGCGTGTAGAGATAAGCCTTGCGATTGCGCAAGCCGATCATCTCCGCGGTCTTGCGCAAATCGCCTTCCGTCTGCGGCAGATCGGTGACGATGACGTCATAGCCCGCATCCGCGAAACCCAGTGCCAGCGCCTGCCCGATGCCGCGGCTCGCGCCCGTGACCAGCGCGACGGGCGTCGTCGTGTTGTTGCTTTGCATGTCGATGTTCTCCGTGAATCAGAATTGAGAGGCCGTCAGCGGCGCATCCTGGCGTGTGGGCAGCGAGCGCATCGCCTGCAGCGTGTCGTCGAACGACTCGAGCTTGCCTTGCGAGCCGAGGCCCATCGCGACCTTCGCCGCCACTGCCGACGCGAAGCGCGCGCACTCGCGCAGACTCCAGCCCTTCGTCAGTCCGACGATGATGCCCGCCGTGAAGCTGTCGCCGCAGCCGGTCGTATCGGACACGGCAATGTCGAACGCGGGCAGTGTGAACGGCTCGCCGCTTTCCGGCGCGACATACACGCCGTGCGCGCCGAGTGTCAGGATGCAGTTCTTCACGCCGCGCGCCTGGAAGAAGCGCGCGACCTCCGCGACGTTGCTCGTTCCCGCCATCTCCGATGCCTCGTCGATGCTCGGCACGAAGTAGTCGAGATACGGCAGACACGGCTCGACCAGCGCGATGGTCTCCGGCGTCGCCTGGATCAGATCGAAGGTCGTGACGCGGCCCAGTTCCTTCGCGCGGCGCAGGAGCGCGACGGTCGGCTCGCCGTCGAAGGCTTTCATGAGGCCCGTGCCGCCCACGTGCACGATGCGCGCGTCGAGCGCGGCGTCGAGGGTGTCGGCGCGCACGGTGAAGGCGTTCGCGCTGCCCGGCACGTGCAGCGCGGGGCGCTCGCCGTTGGGGCGCACGGGCAGTATCGTCGCGGAGGTTTGCACGTCGCTGGTGCGCGAGACCAGATCGCAATTGACGCCGTAGCCCTTCATCTTCGTGACGAGGAAGTCGCCCATGTCGTCGGTGCCGACGGTCGTCACCGAGCGCGTGCGGATGCCGAGCATCGCGCAGGCGACCGAGGTCGCGCCCGCCGTGCCCGCGACCGTCATGCAGATTTCCTCGATATAGGCGGCGCGCCCGCTGGGCGGAATCGCCGTGACCGGGCGTCCCAGCACGTCCAGCACGTGAAAGCCGATACAGCTAACGTCGAATGTAGTCACCTTTGTTTCCCCGCATTAGTGAGAGCGGCGGCCCAGCGCGAAGCTGGCCGCGAGAACGACGAACACCAGCACGCCGATGCCGACCTGCTGCCAGTAGAAATTCCAGCCGACGAGCAGCAGCCCGTTCTTCATCGCGGCGAGCATCAGCACGCCGATCAGCGTGCCGATCACGCTCGGGCGGCGTTCGCTGCTGAGCGTAGTGCCGATGAAGGTTGCGCCGATCGCATCGAGCAGGAAGGCGTTGCCGGACAGCGGCACGTAGGACTTGACCGTCGCCGAAAGCAGAATGCCGGTGATGCCCGCGAGCAGCGCGCACGCGACATACACCCACGACAACTGGCGCGCCACGCGAATGCCCGAATACCGCGCGACGCCGGGCTGCACGCCGAGCGCGACGATCTGCCGCCCGAACACCGAGCGATGCAGGAGCAGATACACCGCGATGACGCACAGAAACAGCACGATGACGGGCGTCGGCACATGCAGCAGCGCGGAGCGCGCGATGCTGTCGAACGCCGCAGCCGGCTCGCCGGTGATGAGATAGATCGGCTGCCCGCCGCCCGTTGCGAGTTGCTGCGTGCTCTGGCCGATGAACAGCACGCCGAGCGTGGCGAGGAACGGGCTGATCTTGAGTCGCGTGATGAGCACCGCGTTCAGCAGCCCGACGAATACCGCGACGCCCAACCCCGCCGCGATGCCCGGCAGGATGCCGTGACCCGCGCCGAGCATCATCACGAAGACCATGCTGGCGAGATCGACCGCGACGCCTACCGACAGATCGATGCCGCCCGAGGACACGACCAGCGTCAGCCCGAGTGCGACGATCGCCAGCAGCACGACGTTGTTGACGAGTACGTTGAACAGATTGGCCGGGCTCAGGAACGTGTCCGTGACGAGCGAGAACACGACGCAGATGAGCGCGAACACCACGATCAGGCTGTAGTTCGCCGCGAGCTTGCCGATCTTCGAGAAATGGCGCGACTGTGCGCCGGCAGGTGCGGGTGTGGTGCTCATCGTGCGCTCTCCGGTTTGCGGGCGAAGGACGTGGTCGCGACGACCAGCAGGATCAGCGCGCCCTGCACGCCGTTCACCCAGTAGCTCGATACGTTCAGCAGCTGGAAGCCGTTGGCGAGGCATCCGATGAACAGCACGGAGAGCAGCGTCCCGCCGATGGTCGGCACGAAGCGCCGCGAGAACACCGTGCCGAGCAGCGCGGCCGCGAGCACGGACAGCAGCATGTCGCCGGAGCCGGGCGTACTCGAACTCAGGCGCGATACCGTCAGCACGGCGGCGATCGCCGCGCACAAGCCGCTGAACAGGTACGTGAACATCAGATAGCGTCTCACGCCGATGCCAGCCGAGGCCGCCGCTTCCGGATGGCCGCCGACCGCGTACAGCCGCAGCCCGAAGCCGGTGTAATGCACGAGCAGGATCATCACGACGGACGCGAGAATGAATGTCCACGCGAGCGCCGAGATGCCGAGGAAGGACGCCGAACTGATGAACGTCATCAAGGGCGAGGACACGCTGATGACCGTGTTCTGCGTGACCGTCAGTTCCACGCCCGCCGCGATGTTCATCACCGCGAGCGTGGCGAGCAGCGGCAGAATGCCGAAGTTCACGACCGCGATCGCGTTGAGCAGGCCGATCGCGAGTCCCGTCACGGCGACGGCGGGTAGCGCGAGCGCATCGGAATAGCCGAGCGTGAGCAGCTTCGCGTACACCGCCGCGCATACGCCCAGGTTCGCCGCGATCGACAGGTCGATGCCGCCATCGGTCACGTTCGAGCCGCCGCCTATGATGACCATCGACATGCCGAATGCCATCACGCCGAGAATCGCCGATTGCTCGACGATGTTGATGAGATTGCCCGGCGTCGTGAAGCCGGGCGCGCCGATCGCGAAGTACAGCAGGATCGCGGCGAAGGCGCCGACCGCGGCGAGCCGGATCGCCAGTCCGCCGATGGCCTTGCGCCGCTGCCGTGCGGGCACGGCTTCCTGATCGGCGGCGACGTTTTCCAGCAGGGCGCGTTGCGCGGCTGTCATACGGAAACTCCTTCGGCAAGATGTGAACCCGGCTGTGAGCCTGATGAAGCGGCGAGCAACTGGTCGCTGTTCAGCCTCTCGCCACTGAATTCGCCGACCAGCGCGCCGCGATAGATCACCAGCACGCGGTCACAGAAGTCGGAGAGTTCGAGCAGATCGGACGAGAGCATCAGGATCGCCGCGCCTTCGCTCGCGAGACGATTGAGCAGCGTGTAGATCTCGACCTTCGCGGCGACGTCGACGGCGACCGTCGGTTCGTCGAGCACATAGACTTTCGACTGGCAGCTCAGCCACTTCGCAATGGCGACTTTTTGCTGATTGCCGCCCGAGAGATTACGCACGAGCGCATCGCCGCCGGGCGTCTTGATCGACAGTTCGCGGATGAAATCGCCCACCGCCGAGCGTTCGTCGCCGCCGCGCATGAAGCCGATGCGGCTATAGCGCGTGAGGCTCGCGAGGCTGACGTTCTCGCGCACCGAGAGGCCGAGCGCGACGCCGTGCGCGCGGCGGTCTTCGGGCAGCATGGCGATGCCGTTCTTCACGGCGTCCATCGGCGAGGAGAGCGACACGCGCTTGCCGTCCACCGACACCGTGCCTCGATCGGCCTGACGCAAGCCGAACAGGCACTGCACGAGCTCTTTCGCGCCGGAGCCGAGCAGGCCCGTCAGGCCAACGATCTCGCCGCGCCGCACGCAGAGGCTCACGTCGCTGAAGCTGCCTGCGCGCGAGAGATTCGATACCTCGAGCATCGGCGGGCCGAGCTTCAGGTCGCGCGATGGAAACATCTCGCCGACGTCGCGTGCGATCATCATCGAGATGATGTCGTCCATCGGCGTGGTCCTGGGCGACACGACGCCCACGTCGGTGCCGTTGCGCATCACCGTGACGGTATCGCACAGCGACTCGATTTCCTGCATGTAGTGCGAGATGAAAATCACCGCGATGCCGTCGTCGCGCAAACGGCGCAGCACCGTGAACAGGTTGTCGACTTCGCGTTTGACGAGCGCGGCGGTCGGTTCGTCGAGCACCAGCACTTTCGCCTGCTGCGCGAGCGCTCGCGTGATCTGCACGATCTTTTGCTGGGCGGTCGTGAGGTCCTGAATCAACAGGTTGGGCGGCAACTCGAGATCGAAGTACTTCTTCAGCAGTTCGGCCGCGCCGCGCTCCATGCGCCGCTTGCTGACGAATGGCCCGATGCGCGGTTCGTGCCGCAGGAACACCGCCTCGCCGACCGTCGCCGTGGGCACGAGCAGCCGGTCCTGATGGATGAAGTGCACGCCGAGCGCCTCGACGCGCGCGGGCGTCAGCCGTTCGACACGCTCGCCCATGATGTCGATCTCGCCGGCGTCCGGCACGTTGATGCCCGCCAGCACCTTGATGATGGTCGACTTGCCCGCGCCGTTCTGCCCGACCAGCCCGTGTATCGTGCCGCACGCGACTTCGAGATCCGCGTCCGCGAGCGCCTGGACCGCGCCGAAGCGTTTGCTGATGCCCTTCATCGAGATCGCGATGCGCCGTTCGTCGTTGCGCATGTTGCCTCCTTGAACACGCTGCCATCGGCTTTGCTGAGCCGATGGCGTCAATGCGAAACAGCCAATGCCTGAACGATTGTCTGAGCGCTTATTTGCCTTACTTATTGGCCTTACTTACTTGCCGCGCTCATTTGCGTCACTCACTTGCCGCCGACCTTTTCGGCTTCGTCGAGAATCGGCTTGGCCGTGACATTGGCGTTCTTCTTCGTGACGAGCACGGCCGGCACGAAAGTGAACGGCGGAACCTGCTCGCCCGACAGATACGCCGCCACGTTCGCCGCCGAGGTCTTGCCGATTTCATACGGACGCTGCGCGCCCACCGCGCCCGCCGGTGAGTTCGGATCGGCGACCATCTTCACGACATCCGGGCTGCCGTCGATCGCGTACGTTTTGATCTCCGTGCGCTTGGCCGCCTGCACCGCCTGCGTCGCGCCGATCTGCGGCACGTCCCAGCATGACCAGATAGCGTTGATCGAGCCTTTATTCGGATACTTGGTCAGCATGTCGGAGACGTTCGAATACGCACTCTGCACCGTGTTCGGGATGACGTCGCGCAGTTCCGGCTGAATGATCTTCACGTCCGGGAACGCGCTCAGCACGTACTTCATCTGGTCGTAGCGGATCTTGCAGACCGGCACGCTGTAGAAGCCGTTGAAGACCAGCACGTTGCCCTTGCCGCCCATGTCGGACACCATCTGCAGCGCGATTTCCGCGCCGAGATCGTAGTTGTTCGACGTCGTCACGTTGAGCGAGTAAGGCGTCGCCGTGTCGATGGTGAAGAGCGGAATCTTCGCCGCGCGGATCTTTTCCAGCCACGGATTGAGCACGTTCACGTTGCCGAGAATCTCGATGATCGCATCCGGCTTCTGCGCGATCAGCGTTTGAAGTTGCGCGATCTGCGTCTGGTCCTTGCGGCCCGCGTCGAGCGCGATGGCCGTGCCGCCGAGCCGCTTGATCTCGTCCTGCGCGCCGCGGAAGGCCATCAGGTCCCAGTAGTGATCGGTGCCGGTGATCGACACGCCGATGCGCTTGCCCTTCAGCGAAGGTTCGGCATGCGCCGTTTGCGCGGCGAAGGCGAGTGCGGAAAGGAGCGCGGCCGCGATCGGCAGAAAGCGCAGTGAGCTGGGAAGGGGGTGTGCAAGCATCGGTTTTTTCATCGTCGTCTCCTGATTGTTGGGCTTTTAGTCGCGGTGGCCGTAATTGCTCATGCGTGCAATCACGTTGCCGATCTCATCGACCGACAAAAGCGGCGGTTCCTGCACCTGAAGACACGTCAGATACTGACGCGCCAGTGTTTCGACTTCGACGGCGAGCCACATCGCGCTGTCGAGCGAGGTGCCGGTCGCGATCATCCCGTGATGCGCGAGCAGGCACGCCTTGCGGCCTTCGAGCGCGGCGAGCGCATTGGCCGACAGTTCTTCGGTGCCGAAGGTCGCATAGGGTGCGCAGCGGATATCGCTGCCGCCCGCGACGGCGACCATGTAGTGAATCGGCGGAATCGGGCGCTCGAGAATCGACAGCGACGTGCAGTAGACCGGATGTGCGTGCACCACTGCGGTCACGTCGGCGCGGGCGCGCAGGATGTCGAGATGAAAGCGCCATTCGCTCGACGGCTGACGCTTGCCGTGCGCCTCGCCGTCCATGCTCATGAAGACGATGTCGTCGGGCTGCATTACGTCGTAGGGCATGCTCGTCGGCGTCACCAGCATGCCGTCTTCGTGACGCACGCTGATGTTGCCCGACGTGCCCTGGTTGATGCTCAGCGCGTTCATGCGACGGCATGCGTCGATGATCGACTGACGTTTCTGGAGATCGTGTTCGGTCATGGTCGGCCTCGCGGTTACCAGCAGGTGTAGCCGCCATCGATCGAGACGATCGAGCCGGTCATGTAGGACGAAGCGGACGAGGCGAGAAACACCACCGCCGACGCGATTTCAGACGGCTCGCCGCAGCGGCCCATCGGCGTCATGTCCATCCACACGTCGAAGAGTTCGGGGCGCGCGCGCATCGCCAGTGTCATCTCCGTGCCGACGTAGCCGGGCGCGAGCGCGTTCACGCGGACGTTGTCCTTCGCCCACTCGGTGGCGAGCGCTTTCGTCAGCATGTGCACGGCGCCCTTGCTCGTCATGTACGATGCAGCCGTCTGCGGCCGGTTGACGATCAGCCCCGACATCGAGCCGAGATTGACGATGCTTCCCGCTCGTTGCGCCACCATGTGTTTGCCGAACGCGCGCGACACCCAGAACGTACCGTTCACGTTGATATCCATCACCTGGCGCCATTCCTCGTCGGGCGTCTCGAGCACGCTGTTCAGGCGCGCGATGCCCGCGCTGTTCACGAGCGTGTCGACGCGGCCTTCCTTTGCGATGACCTCGTCGGCGACGCGGCGCACGGCGTCGGGGTCGGTCACGTCGACGGTGTAGATCGCGGCGTCGACCTGCTCGTCGCGCAGCTTTTGTTGCGCGCGTTCGAGCGCGGCGGCATCGCGGTCGAGCAGGATGGGACGCGCGCCGCACTGCGCGAGCGCACGCACCGACTCGAAGCCGATGCCGCTTGCGCCGCCTGTTACGACGGCCTGCGTGCCGGAAAGATCGAAACGCTGGGGATAGCGAAGCGGTGTGGACGACATGCGTTTCCTCGGTGATCGGTCAAATCATAGTACCGACTGATCGGTACAAATATTGAGCAAAACTCCGCCCTGAGCGAAGGATTGCGGGAGAGAAAGCGCATCCATGCCGCATCGCTCGGCGAGGCGAACGGTGCGTGCGGGCAATGCGGATACGGGATGCGATTCGGCTGCGGCGAGCGAGCCGTGTGATGCGCCTAGGTCGAACGGGGCGAGGCTTTCGGCACGATGTCTGTCTCCTTTTTCATCACTCTGCTGAGGACTTGACGTGGTAGTTACCAGTTGGTTATAACCAGCATCATGGTCAACGTCGTTGGCGCTGTCAAGATGAATTTCATCGTTGTGCGCCTATCGCTGACGATTGCCACCGACAACGGCCACCCGAACCTGACCGATAATTGAAGCAAAAACACGAACCGACCCGTATGACAGATATCGCAGAACCCATCGATCTTCACGACCTGCTTGGCGGACCCGAGCAGTTCGACCGTTCCGGCCCGCTGCCGCTGTGGGTGCAGGTCAAGAATGTGCTCGAAGCGGCGATCCGTCATCCGGGCGTGAATCCGCGGGCACGCGTGCCGTCCGAGCAGAATCTCTGCGACCTGCTCGGCGTGTCGCGCCCCATCGTGCGGCTCGCGCTCGATTCGCTCGTGAAGGCGGGACTCATCACGAAGGTGCCGCGGCAGGGCATCTACGTCGCACCGCGCAAGACCGACGTCGATTTTGCGTCGATGAACGAAAGCCTCTTCGCGGAGATCAGCCGCGGCCACAAGGTCACCACGCGCGTGCTGCAAATGGAGCGCGAGCGCCCGACGCAGCGCGAGCGCGAGATGCTGGCGTTGCCGCCCGGCGCGGACGTGTTTCGCCTGTACCGCCTCTATTCCGTCGACGACGTGCCTACCGCGCTGTCCTGGCTGATGCTCGCGGGCCATCGCGTGCCGGGCATCGAGGCGCTGATTGCCGACAACGTGTCCGCGTACGGCGTGATGCGCGAGCGCTACGACTTGCGCATCGAAGCATCCGAGCGCTGGTTCGAAGCCGCCGTGCCGAACGAAGAGCAGGCCGCGCTGCTGCAACTGTTGATCGGGCAGCCGGTGCTATCGATCGAATCCGTGGGACGCACGGGCGATCATCAGCCGCTCGAATACTATCGCTGCCTCTACAGCACGGCGTTCAGCCGCATACACGTGACGGCCCACACGCGCGCGCAACCACCCGCGTCCGACTGATATCGGATCCGGTGTAACGCGGGTGTAAACCCGCGCATCGCCACAAATGTTTTGACACGCCATGCGTTGCTGTTTACTGTACCGATCAGTCGGTACGTAATCGGTACAACGATGCGCGACGCAGTGCGCGGCCCCTGGCCCGCAGGCATCGACCAGCTCAAAGACGGAGACATATGAGACGCGACGCCCCGCCGCTCTGGCAACCCGGGCCGGATGAGTTCGAACGGTCCAATCTCGCGCGCTTCGCGCGCAGCAACGGTTTCGATCCGAAGGATTACGAAACGCTGCATCGCTGGTCGATCAGCGACTTCGACGGCTTCTGGAACGCGCTGTGGGACTTCTCCGGCGTGATCGGCGCGCGCGGCGACGTCGTGCTGCAACGCGTGAGCGAAGGCGAAATGTTCGGCGCACGCTGGTATCCACAAGCAGAACTGAACTTCGCCGAAAACCTCCTCGTCGGCGACGATGCGCGGCTTGCCGTCATCGAGGCGAACGAAAGCGGTGTGGTAGCGAACGTCACGATGGGCGAGTTGCGCGAGCGCGTCGCGCGGGCGCAATACGGCTTGCGCAAGCTCGGCGTTGGCCGCGGCGATTGCGTCGCGGGCATCATGCCGAACAACACCGATGCGCTCGTCGCGCTGCTCGCGACGGCTTCCATCGGCGCGATCTGGGCGTCGTGCTCGCCGGACTTCGGCGCGCCGGGCATCATCGATCGAGTGGGGCAGGTGCATCCGAAAGTCGTGGTTGCGGCGCGCTCGTACGTGTACAACGGCAAGCGCTTTTCCATCGACGAGAATCTGCGCGCAGTGCTCGCGGGCATGCCTGGCGTCGAGCATCTCGTCGTGTCGGGTGACGACGCTGCGCCGCTCGAAGGCGCATCCGTGCACAGTCTCACGTGGCGCGAGTTGTGCGCGGACGCGAACGCATCGCTCGAATTCGAGCGCGTGCCGTTCTCGCATCCGCTCTACGTGATGTTCACGTCCGGCACGACGGGCTTGCCGAAGGGCATCGTTCATACGACGGGCGGCGTGATCCTCCAGCATCGCAAAGAGCATCTGATGCATTGCGACGTGCGCCCCGGCGACGTGATGAGCTGGTACACGAACACCGCATGGATGATGTATCACTGGCTCATTTCCGGGCTCGCGAGCCATGCGGCCATCGTGCTGTACGACGGCGCGCCCATCGTCAAGCGTGCCGATGGGCTCGATTACGGCGTGCTGTGGCGCATCGCGCAGGAAGCGCGCATCACGCACTTCGGCACCAGTCCGCGCTATCTCGGCTCGCTCGCCGAAGCGGCTTACGAACCGGGACGTCAGCACGATCTCGGCGCGCTGCGCAGTGTGCTGTCGGCGGGTGCGCCGGTCACGCCGGAACAGTTCGACTGGCTCTATGCGGCCGTCAAGCGCGACATGATATTCGCGTCGATTTCGGGCGGCACCGAGATCATCGGCTGCTTCGTGCTCGGGTCGCCGCTGCATGCCGTGCATCGCGGTGAAATCGCGTGCAAGGGATTGGGTCTCGCGGTCGATGTGCTCGATGAGCGCGGAGCATCGATCATCGGGCGCAAGGGCGATCTGGTTTGCACAGAACCGTTCCCGAGCATGCCGCTCACGTTCTGGGGCGACAACGGCGAGGCGCGTTATCGTGCCGCGTACTTCGATGCACGCCCGGGCATCTGGACGCATGGCGATCTCGCCGAGCAGAACCATCACGGCGGCGTCGTGATCTACGGCCGGACCGACACGACGCTCAAGCCCGGCGGTGTGCGTATTGGCACGGCGGAAATCTATCGCGTGATCGACACGCAACCGGAGATTCAGGATTGCATCGTGTTCGGCCGTCCCGTCGGCGACGATGAGGAAATCGTGCTGTGCGTCGTGATGAAAGCGGGCTTTACGCTCGACGCCTCGCTCATCGACAGACTGCGCGCCGAAGTGCGCAAGAAGGCTTCGCCGCGCCATGTGCCGCGCGATATCCATCAGGTGTGCGCCGTGCCGTACACGATCAATGGCAAGCGGGTGGAAGGCGCGGCGCGCTCGGTCGTGGCGGGCGTGCCGGTGAAGAACCTCGGCTCGCTGTCGAACCCCGAATGCCTCGCTGAATTCGCCGCGCTCTATGCGAAGGAGCCGGCATGAACGCACGCTCTCTCGGCGCGATCGCGGGCATCGCCGAACTGAAGTCGGTGCGCCGCACGCAAGGCGCGACGACGCTGCAATACATCGCGCAGGCGGTGTTGCACGCGGTCGAGGATGCGGGACTGGAGAAAGACGCCGTCGATGGCCTGCTGGTCGGTCCGCAAGTGGGCGAGACGCCGCAGCACGTGCCCGCGACCGTCGCGGAATATCTCGGCATCGAGCCGTGCATGTCGAACGTGGTCGATCTGGGCGGCGCGAGCGGCGCGGGTATGGTGTGGCGCGCGGCGGCGGCCATCGATGCCGGCATGTGCGAAACGGTCGTTTGCGTGCTCGCGAACGTGCGCGAGGAACCCGCGCCGCGTTCGCCGAACCGTAATCCGATCCGTGAATTCGACGTGCCGTTCGGCGCATCGGGCGCAAACATCTCGTATGCGTTGCCGATGCAGCGTCACATGTCCGAGTTCGGCTCCACACCGGAGCAGTTCGCGCGCATCGCGTCGATCGAGCGGCAGAACGCGCAACTCAATCCGGAATCGATCTTTTACGGCCAGCCCGCGAGCGTCGACGATGTGCTGGCCTCGCCGGTGATCGCGAGTCCGCTGCATCTTTTCGAAATCGTGATGCCTGTTGCGGGCGGATGCGCGGTCGTCGTGACGAGTGCGGAACGTGCGCGCTCGCTGCGGCATCCGCCGGTGCATCTGCTCGGCGCGGGCGAGAAGATTACGCATCGCGCGATCAGCCAGATGCCGGTGCTCACCAGCGGTCCGCTCGAGCCCGCGATGCATCACGCGCTCGAGCGCGCCGGGCTCGCCGCGCACGACATGAGCCTGCTGTCGCTATACGACTGCTACACGATCATGGTCGCGCTGACGATGGAAGACGCGGGCCTGTGCGAGCGCGGCCAGTTCGGCCGCTGGATGGACGATCACACCTTCGGCCACGACGGCGACTTTCCCCTCAACACGCACGGTGGCCAACTCGGCTGCGGACAGGCGGATCTCGCGGGCGGCATGGCGCATATCGTCGAAGCGGTGCGTCAGCTTCGCCACGAAGCCGGCGCACGGCAGATTCCGAACGCGCAGACCGCGCTCGTCACCGGCAACGGCGCGACGGTGAGCGAGGCGACCGCGCTGGTCCTGGGAGCGGACGCATGAACGACGTCTTCAGTAGTCTGGAAGTACCCGGCCCGATTCCGACGGCGATCAGCGAGCCGTTCTGGAGCGCGCTGCGTCGCGGCGAATTCACGCTGCAACACTGCGACGCATGCGGCAAAGCGATTTTCTATCCGCGCGCGCATTGCCCGCATTGCTGGAGCGAGCGCATCGCGTGGCGCGCGGCGAGCGGACGCGGCACGGTAAAAAGCTTTTCGGTGATTCATCGTCCGGGGCACTTTGCGTGGGCAGCGGTCGCGCCGTATGTGATCGCGCTCATCGACCTGGAAGAAGGCCCGACGATGCTCTCGCAACTCCTCCTCGACGATCCCGCCGATGCGTGCGTCGGCATGCCCGTGACGATGCGGCCCGTCGAGATCGGCAGGTACACGCTGCCGTTTTTTGCGCCGTTGGCCGATGCACGCCACGGGACAGCTTAGGAAGCAACCATGGGACAAACAACCACACAGGATGCGTGGCTGCTCGACGGCGTGCGCACACCGTTCGGCAAGTATCGCGGCGCGCTCGCGTCGCTGAATTCGCTCGAACTCGGTCAGCGCGCCATCGGCGAGATGATCGCGCGTCATTCGCAAGCGCGCACGCCGGACGCCGTGCTGATGGGCTGCGTCGTGCAGGCGGGGCTCGGACAGAATCCGGCGCGCATTGCGAGCGTGCGGGCCGGCGTCGAGCCGACGACACCCGCGCTCACGCTCAACAGCGTGTGCATCGCGAGCCTCGAAGCGGTATGCGATGCGACGCGCCGCATTCGTGGCGGCGAGGGCGACACGTATCTCGTCGGCGGCTTCGACTCGATGACACGCGCGCCGTCACTGCAGCCGTCCGAATTCGATCCCCCCGATGCGCCGCCGACCCGCAGCGCGCTCGACAGCGACGGCCTGCGCTGCGCGCTCACCGGTGAATCGATGGGCGTCGTGTCGGAAGCATGCAACCGCGAACTCGGCATTGGGCGCGAGGAACAGGACGAATGGGCGGTGCTGTCGCAACAGCGCGCGGCTCGCAGCGCCGCGTGGCGCGAGGAACGCGAGATCGTTCCGGTCGAGACAGTGGAAGGAACCGTCAAGTCCGATCAAGGCATTCGCGCGGATTCGACGCTTGCAAAAGTCGCCGCGCTCAAAGCGGCATTCGGCGACGGCGGCACGATCACCGCGGGCAACGCATCGCAGATGTCGGACGGCGGCAGCGCGGGACTCGTCGTCAGCACGGCGGCGCTGGAGCGCGGCGCATCCACGCCGCTCGCGCGCATCGTCGACTGGGGCTGGGTCGCCGGACCCGACGCGACGCTGCATCTGAAGCCCGCGAACGCGATCCGCAAGGTGCTCGACAAGCACGGGCTGAAGCCGTCCGACATCGACCTCTACGAAATCAACGAAGCCTTCGCCGGCGTGACGATCGCGTCGGCACGCGCGCTGAGCCTGCCGAACGACGTCGTCAACGTGAACGGCGGCGCGATCGCGATCGGGCATCCGCTGGGCGCATCGGCTTTCCGCCTGCTGCTCACGCTCGCGCTCGAAATGAAGCGGCGTGGCGCGCGGCGCGGTATCGCATCGCTGTGCGGCGGGGGCGGACAAGGCATGGCGGTACTGATCGAAAACCCCGCGGCTTGAACACTTTCACATCAGTCACTAACTCAACGAGGAGGACACCATGAGCGACAACAACGGCTGGACCAGAACGCTGGGCGGCATGCCCGCAGCGGGCGCGAGCGCCGAGCGCACGAAGACGATGAGCATGCGCGACATCGAACTCTTCACCGAGATCACCGGCGACCGTAATCCGCTTCATTACGACGAAGCGCTGGCGAAGGCGTCGCCGTTTGGCGGGCTGATCGTGCAGGGCGGCGTGACGTCGGGAATCCTGAACGCGATCGTCGCCGAGGAATTGCCGGGGCCTGGCTCGGTGTTTCTCGGTATGGAGCTGAAGTTCTCGAAAGGCGTGCTGGTCGGCGATACGGTGACGGGCAAGGTCACCGTGAAAACCGTGCGCGAGGACAAGCCGATCTGCACGATCGAGGTCAGCGTGACGAACCAGAAGGGCGACGTGTGTCTGAGCGGCACGGCGACGACCTATACCACGCCGCTCAAGCAGGGCTGAGTCGCAAAGAAAGTCGCATAACCAGAGGTCACGCAATGAGTTGAAGCAGCACCCACTACACAACATCAGGAGACGGCAATGACGGTAAGGGTGGCGGACGGTCAGGTTCTCTCCGGCCGGGTCTCGTCCGCGGAACACCGCAAGGTGGCGGTCGCGAGTCTGGTCGGTACGGCAATCGAGTGGTACGACTATTACCTGTACGGAACATGCGCGGCGCTGATTTTTCCGCACCTGTTCTTTCCGTCGATGGATGCGTGGGTCGGCACCATCGCGGCGTTCGCCACCTATGCGGTGGGCTTCGTGGCGCGGCCGGTCGGCGCGGCGGTGTTCGGCCATTACGGCGACCGCATCGGCCGCAAGGCGATTCTCGTGTTGTCGTTGTGGATGATGGGCGGCAGCACGATCGCGATCGGCTTTCTGCCGACCTACGAGAGCATCGGCCCGTGGGCGGCAGTGCTGCTGAGTGTGTTGCGCCTGATTCAGGGCTTCGCGGTCGGGGGCGAATGGGGCTCGGCGGTCGTGATGGCGGTCGAGCACGCGCCCGCCAACCGGCGCGGCCTGTTCGGCAGCTTTCCGCAGATCGGCGTGCCGGCCGGCTTGCTGCTCTCCACGCTGGCGTTCTTCATCACGTCGGTGAGCATGAGCAACGCGGATCTGATGGCATGGGGCTGGCGCATTCCGTTCATCGCGAGCATCGTGATGGTGATGGTCGGCATGTTCATCCGCCTGAAGCTGCACGAGTCGCCCGTGTTCGAACAGATGAAGCGCCGCCAGCAGGACGTGAAGGCGCCCGCGATGGAAGTGCTGAAGTCGCATCGCCGCGCGCTCTATCTGACCATCGGCATGAAGCTGTTGCAGAACGCCGTGTTCTATATGTACAGCGTGTTCATGCTGAGCTACATCACCGGCACGCTGAAGATGGACCGCTCCGTTGGTCTGGGTGCGATTCTGCTGTCGAGCGTGATCGGTTTCGCGACCTTGCCGGCGTGGTCGTATCTGTCCGATCTGATCGGGCGCAAGAAGGTGTATCTGTTCGGCACGATCGCGTCGACGTTGTTCATCGCGCCGTTCTTCTGGATGGCGCATACGGGCTCCGTCGTGCTGATCGTGATCGGCATGGTGATCGGCTTGAACGTGTTGCACGACGCGATGTACGGCCCGCAGGCGGTCTATTTCTCGGAACTGTTCGGCACCAATGTGCGGCTGTCCGGCGCGAATATCGGCTATGCGGTCGGCGCGGTGCTGTCGGGCGGTTTCGCGCCGATGATCGCCACCGCTCTGCTGAAGTGGAACGACGGCGGGACGTGGGGCATCACCGTGTATTTCATGGCGCTGGGCGTCATCAGCGTGATCTGCACGATGATGGCCCGCGAAACGTGGCAGGACCGGCTCGACCCTGAGGCGCGCCAATGACCTGCGCACGCAACCGGAACGGAGCGGCATGAGCGTCAGCAAAACCGTGACTGCCACGCCCTGCCGGGCGTGGCTCGTGGACCGGCTCGGTCCGGTGGCGGCGATATCGCTCGCGCAACTGTTCGGCACGTCGCTCTGGTTCAGCGCCAACAGCGCCGCCGACGACCTCGTGCGAGCGTGGCACGCCAGCGCCGCCGACATCGGCTGGCTGACGAGCGCGGTGCAGTGCGGCTTCATTCTCGGCACGCTCGGCATGGCGCTGTCGGGAAGCGCGGACCGCTTTCGCGCCAGTTCCATCTTCCTCGTCAGCGCGCTGCTCGGCGCCGTGTTCAACGCCGCGTTCGCGTGGTTCGCGCATGGCGTCGCCGGTGGCGCGGCGTTGCGCTTCTGTGTGGGCGTGTGCCTCGCGGGTATCTATCCGATGGGGATGAAGCTGATCGTAAGCTGGGCGCCCGAGCGCACCGGTGCTGCGCTCGCGCAACTCGTGGCGATGCTCACGCTCGGCACCGCGCTGCCGCACGCGCTGCGCATGGCAGGCGCGGCGCTGCCGTGGCAGGAGGTGATCGTCGCGTCGTCGGTGCTGGCGGTGCTCGGGGCGATCGTCATCGGCGTGCTGGGCGACGGGCCGCATCTGAACGTGAAAGCGCGTTCGGCGGATGGCGCGCCGCCCGACGCGCCGGGTGTACTGAGTGCGTTCCGGTACAGCGCATTCCGCTCGGCGGCGTTCGGCTACTTCGGGCACATGTGGGAGCTTTACGCGTTCTGGACCGTCGTGCCGTTGTTTCTGGCGAAGGCCTCGGTCGCCTCCGCGTTGCATCTGAAAAGTGTGTACGGCCTGTCGTTTCTCGTCATCGGGACGGGCGCGCTCGGGTGCATCGCCGGCGGCGCGTTGTCGAGGCGCATCGGCAGCGCAAAGGTCGCGGCCGGCGCGCTCGCGATGTCCGGCGTCTGCGCGGTGATCTTCGCTGTCGGCTGGCGCGCGTTGCCGCCCGTCGCGCTGCTGATGCTGCTGGTCGCGTGGGGCGCGGCTGTCATCGCCGATTCGCCGCAGTTTTCGGCGTTGTCGGCGCAGGCGTGCCCGCGCGCGCTGGTGGGCGGTGCGTTGACCCTGCAGAACTCGATCGGCTTTGCGATCACCGTCGTGTCGATTCCGGCGACCACTGCGCTGTTCGAGCGCATCGGACTCGACGCCGCGTGGGTGCTCGTGCCGGGTCCGGTGCTCGGGCTGATCGGCTTCGCGCCTTTATTGATGCGGGCAGACAGGACACCGGACCGACCGGTACAATGAAGCGCATCGAGATCATCCCGCCGTCACCGACGTGACGGCAACCCGGCGGGAGCGGTCGAACCGGCAAGGAGAGCCATGGGAACGGTGGAACCACGCGGCGAAATCGGTCAGCGCGAACGCATTCTGAAGATCGCCGCCAGGCTGTTTGCGGAGAAGGGCTACCACGCCATCGGCATGACCGAGCTCGGCGAGGCGGTGCAGCTCGGCCGTGGCGCGCTGTATCACCACATCAGGAGCAAGGAAGACCTGCTCTACGATATCTCGCGCGAATACATCGCGGACCTCGCCGATTTCGCCGAACATACGGCACGTCCGGAGCCGGACCCGCGCAAGCGTATCAGGATGCTTGGCAAGGAACTGGTGCTGAAGATCGCGGCGAATCAGGCCGAGTTGACCGTGTGTTTCCGCGAGATTCATTCGCTCACCGAGCCGCGGCATTCGGAAGTGCTCGCGCTGCATCGCCAGTACGAGAAGGTGTGGCGCGACACGATGGTGGACGGCGCGGACCTGGGCGTTTTTCGTCCCTATGATCCGATCGTGCTCAAGGGCGTGCTCGGTATGTACTTCTACAGCTATCTCTGGATGCGCACGGACGGACGCCTGTCGCCACTGCATATAGCCGAACGCCTGAACGAACTTGCATTGAGGATGGTCGACCTCGACACATCCTCCGATCCAGTGAATTAACCGGCCCCTCGTTTGCGGGGGCGATCGTGCGCCGGCAACGACAATTTTCCGGCGACCTCATTCGATTGCTTTTCGTCCGGCACGCTGGCGCGCCTTTCCATGTTCAGCGTCATTTGTCGCGGTATCGCCTGCCTGATGCGAGCGGCCTTGCCGGGTGCTAACCCGAGCTAACTACCGCGGTCTTCGAGCAAGGCCTGGAGCACGCGCTGCTTCGAGCGTTCTATGTGCTCCATCATCTGCGTCACGGCCGCGTTTTCGTCGCGTGTCTTCACCACCTTCAGGAACTGCAGGTGCTCCTCCATCGCCGGCAGGATGCGCATGGGCCGTATGACGTGCGCATCGAGGCGAATGAGCCGAACGTGCAGGCTGTTGACCCGATAAAGCTCCGACAGGATCTCGTTGCCGATCGAGTCCACCATGAAATCGTGCAGGCCCCAGTCGATCGCCTGGGCGTCGCGATCGAGTTCCGCGTCCGGCGTGGCGGCGCGTGCCCGCTTGAGAATCGCCTGATGCTCGCGTTCGATGCGCGTGAGATCGGCGTCGCTCACGTTGCGCACGAAGTGGAGCACCGCCTCGCGCTCGATCATCGCGCGGATCTGGAACGCATTGCGCACCAGCTTCAGATCGACATGTGCCACCTGCAGTCCACGCTTGGGCACAGTCCGGATCAGTCGCGCGGCTTCGAGCCGCGGAATCATTTCGCGCACCGCTGCCAGCGGCAGGCCCAACAGTTCCGTCAATTCTCGCTGCGACACGAACTGTCCCGGCTTCAGCCCGGCGTTCATGATCTGCTGGCGGAATCCTTCATAGGCCATATCGCGTTGCGCGAGAGTGGGAGAGCGCGGCTCGATGGCTACCATTGTTTCGGATGCTCCATTTTTTCATTCAGCCAAGGATAAACGATGAGCGTGTTTTGATGTCGCGTAACCGCGCGCTCACATCGTACGTATTTTCACTAATACCGAGGTAACATGTTACAGATATCATTCTAACCTGTGACGGATGCAATCAAGTCCGCATCGCACTGATCGGCCGGGGTCAATCATGCATTCAGCTGCCGGCCGTCGATCCTCTCAACTTCTCGATCCAGACCCGACTCATGAGCCTCGACCTCACCGGCATCATCCCTCCCGTCGTTACACCGTTCACCGCAGACGGTGAAATCGACGAGCAGGCGTTTCGCAACGTCGTTCAGTTCAACATTCGCAAGAAGGTGCACGGCCTGTGCGTGGGCGGCAGCAGCGGCGAGGGCCACACGCTGAGCCAGCAGGAGCTGGCGCGCTTGACCGAGATCTGTGTCGAGGAAGCGGACGGCCGTGTTCCGGTCATGGTCGGCATCATCGCCAACAGCACGCGCGATGCGATTTCCCGCGCGAAAGCCGTCGAGCATCTGCCGGTCAAGGCATTGCAGGTCACGCCGGTGCACTACGTGTTCAAGCCGGACGAACAGGCCACTTTCGAGCACTTCAAGGCGCTCACCAGCGCGGTCGATATTCCCGTCGTGATCTACAACGTCGTGCCGTGGAACTACCTGTCGCCGGCGTTGCTCATCCGCCTCCTGAACGAGTTGCCGGGCGTGCAGGGCGTCAAGCAGAGCGCCGGCGACCTCAAACTGATGGCCGATCTGCTCATCGGCGCGCCGAAGCATGCGCGCGTCTACACGGCGGTTGATGCATTGCTGTATCCGTCGTTCGCGCTTGGCGCGCACGGCACGATCGCGGCGAACCCGGCCGCGGTGCCCGGCGTCTGCGTGTCGCTGTGGAATGCCGTGAAGAGCGGCGACCATGAGCGCGCGCGCACCATCCATGAAACGTTGCTGCGTTTCTGGAACGCAATCTCCGCCGACAATCTGCCCGCGAACATCAAGACCGCGTTGACCTTGCAGGGTTGCGACGCCGGCCTGCCGCGCATGCCGATGCCGCGCACGACTGAAGTGCAGCTCGTCAACATCAAGCGCGAACTCGACGCCGTTTTGCGCTTCGACGCGTAACGAACAGAACGGGTTTTGCGGTGCGCACGCGAGGCCTCCGGCCGCGCGAGTGCGGGCGCGCGAATGCTGCGAAAGTGGCATGCGTGCCCGCGCCATCGCCCGAGACAAAAGTAACGAGGAGACACATGACACAACAAGCGGAGTCGTTGAATTCGCGCTCTTCCGGGACCGCGAACCGCGTCGCGGATCGCAGCACGCGCCGCGAATACGCGAAGGTCGCGTTCGCCAGCGCAATCGGCACCATGGTGGAGTATTACGACTTCACCCTTTATGCGACGGCCACAGCGATCGTCTTCAACAGGATTTTCTTTCCGTCCGATAACGCGCTGATCAGCACGATCGCAGCATTCGCCACATTTTTCATCGGCTATTGCGCGCGACCGCTCGGCGGCATTCTGTTCGGGCATTTCGGCGATCGCGTCGGGCGCAGGAATATGCTGCTTCTGACCGTGCTCATCATGGGCATTGGCACTTTCCTGATCGGTCTGATGCCGACCTACGCGCAGATCGGTGTTTGGGCGCCGGTCCTGCTGCTCGTGCTCCGCTTGCTGCAAGGTATCGGCATCGGCGGCGAGTACGGCGGCGGCATGGTCATGGCGATCGAGCATGCGCCGCCGCGCATGCGGGCGTTCTGTAGTTCGGTCGTGCATATCGGTTTGCCGGCGGGCTTCCTGCTGCCCATCGCGCTGATGGGCGGCCTCTCCGCCGCGCTGACCGATGAGCAGTTCCTGAGCTGGGGATGGCGCCTGCCGTTCATCGGCAGCATCGTGCTGGTCGGTCTCGGGCTCTTCATTCGATTCCGTATCGACGAATCGCCGGACTTCGAAGCCGCCGCGCGCGAGAAAGCGCCACCGAAACTGCCCCTCGCCGAAGCGCTGCGCGAACATTGGCTGCGCATCCTGCTCGGCATCGGCGCGAAGATTGCCGAGAGCGGCCTGTTCAACATCTACGCGGTCTTCGCGATCACGTATGCGGTGACGGTGCATCACCTGCCGAAGTCGCTCGTGCTCAACGGGATTCTGGTGGGATGTCTGGTCGAGTGCGTGACGCTGCCCATCTTCGGCTGGTGCGCGGACAAGTTCGGCCGCAAGCCTGTGTACGTGGGCGGCGCGCTGTTGCAGGCTGTCTT
Organism: Paraburkholderia susongensis; assembly: GCF_900177725.1. Taxonomy (GTDB): domain Bacteria; phylum Pseudomonadota; class Gammaproteobacteria; order Burkholderiales; family Burkholderiaceae; genus Paraburkholderia; species Paraburkholderia susongensis. The sequence goes on from NZ_FXAT01000006.1 coordinate 370,596, forward strand.
CGCGGCGCCGTTCTTCTGGATGATGGACGCAGCCACGGCGCCGTCCATATGGATCGCCGTGTCGATCGGTCTGGGGCTGGGTCACGGGGCGATGTTCGGCGCGCAGGGCGCGTTCTTCTCGGAGCTGTTCCCGGCGCGCGTGCGCTACACGAGCTTGTCTCTCGTGCAGCAGATCGGCCCGATTCTCGGCGGCGGTCTCTCGCCGCTCGTCGCGACAGCCTTGCTGATGCAGTTCAATTCCTACTGGCCGATTGCGGCGTATATGGCGGCGATCGCAGTGCTTTCCGCCCTGTGCGCGCTGGCGCTGCCGGAAACGAAGCCGGCCGCCGAATGCCGTTGATGCCTGGGGCTTCATCGCCCGGGTTTCCATAAGATCGATTACGTAACAAGGACGCTGTCGCGCGCGACGGCGGCGTCCTTCTTCGTCTGGAGCAAACGTGAAGAAGATATTGAACGAACCGAATGACTACGTCGATGAAATGCTCGACGGTCTATGTGCCGCTCATCCGGATGTCTACCAGCGCCCGGACGACGCACCACGCGTGGTCGTGCGCGCGGGTGGCGCGATAAGAGGCAAGGTCGGCATCGTGACGGGCGGCGGCTCGGGCCATCTGCCGGTGTTCCATGGCTACATCGGGCAAGGCTTGCTCGATGCGGCGGCCGTGGGAAACGTGTTCGCGGGGCCGCGGGTCAACGATTGCCTCGTGGCGATGCGCGCTGCGGATGGCGGCGCAGGCGTGCTGCAACTCTACGGCAACTATGGCGGCGACCGGATGAACTTCGAGATGGCGAAGGAGTTCGCCGAACTCGGAGGCATGACGGTGGCGTCGGTGCGGATTGCGGACGATGTCGCGAGCGCGTCGCCGGAGGAAAAGGAGAAGCGCCGCGGCGTGGCCGGTCTCGTCTATGCCTTCAAGCTGGCCGGCGCGAAAGCGGAAGAGGGTGCACCGCTTGCCGAAGTCGCAAGCGTTGCCGAGCGCGCCGCCAATGCTTGCCGGTCGATCGGGATAGCGCTGGCGCCGTGTGTCGTGCCAGAGGTGGGGCGCGCGTCGTTCGAGATCGCCAACGATGAAATGGAGTTCGGCATGGGCATTCACGGCGAGCCCGGCATCTGGCGCGGCAAGCTCAAGCGTGCGGACGAACTCGCCAACGAGATGCTCGAACGGCTGCTCGCCGACATGTCGCTCACGCGAGGCGAGCGGGTCTCCGTGCTGGTGAACAGCCTGGGCGCGACGCCGCTCGAGGAACTCTACATCCTGTATCGCTCCGTGCGTGCGGCGCTGAGCGAGAAGGGGATCGATGTAGAGACGCCGCTGGTCGGACGTTATGCGACGTCAATGGAAATGACAGGGGCGTCGTTGACACTCATGCCGCTCGACGACGAGTCCGCGCGTCTTCTTGCGGCTCCTGCGAACTGCCCCTTCTGGAACGCGCGATGACGATCAATGCAACAGAACTGAAGAATGCAATCGCGCGCGCGTGTGGCGGACTACATGCCGCCGCGCCGCAACTCAATGCTCTCGACGGACTGCTCGGCGACGGCGACCTCGGCGCCACGCTGGACAAGTGTGCGACCGAAGTCGAGGCCGCTTTGCCTCTCATGAGTGACACGCTGAGCGACGTTTTTAGTCGCGCCGCGCTTGGCTGCGCGAACGCTTCAGGGTCGAGCTTCGGCACGCTGCTCGCGCAGGCGCTGCTTACCGCGGCGAAGCAGAGCGAGCAGACTACTGAACTCACGCGTGAGAATGTGATTGCCATCATTCGGCGCGTAACCGATGTGCTGTCCGCAAGAGGCGGCGCCAGGCTGGGCGACAAGACGGTGCTGGACACGCTGAATGCGGTGGGGGATGCGCTTGAAGCGCTCGAAGTCGGAACGGCGTCCGATGCCTGGAAGCGTGTCGCGTGCGGAGCGATCGAAGAGACACTCAGCGCGTTTCGCGGCCGTCCGAATCGCATTGGACGCGCGCGAATGTTCGCGGAGCGCTCGGTGGGGCAGGACGATCCGGGGATGGTCGCGCTGCTGCGTATGGCGCAGAGCCTTTGACGCTCGCTCGGGTATGAACGTCTCAAACCGCTCCAGGCGACAGGCGCACCTCAATTCGGCTCGCTGAGGAATCAGCCGGAGCGAGCCTTCTCCAGATTCAAGTTCCCTGAATCGCACGAGTTGCGAGGAGAGCGTTCGACTCAGAAAGCGCGCGAATGAACGATCCCGACAGATGTAGCACAGGCAATCGTTTCGATTTCTCTGAATCGATAATAAATAGTATGACTAAGGAAAAAAATAATGAAAAAATTGGCTTCGGTAGCGGTATTGAGCGTCTTGGGCGCGAGCGCCTCGCAGGCTATGGCGCAAGGTTCAGTCACATTGTATGGCCTGGTCGACGCAGGCCTAAGTTACGTCAGCAATCTGAATGGCGCGCATGCGTGGCAGGCGACGACCGGCAAGGCCAGCGGCTCGCGATTCGGGCTTCGTGGCACTGAAGATCTGGGCGGCGGTCTGAGCGCAGTCTTCACGCTGGAAAATGGATTCGGTGCGACGAACGGCACGTTGGGTCAGGCGGGTCGTCTGTTCGGCCGGCAAGCGTTCGTGGGCCTCAGTTCGAACAGGATCGGCACGCTCACTGTCGGACGGCAATACGACGCAATCGCGGATCTGGTGGCGCCGCTTTTCGGACCGGGCTTCTGGTCGACATCGGCTCACATCGGCGACAACGACAATCTCAACCAGTTCTTTCGCCTGAACAACACGGTCAAATTCCGTTCGATCAATTTTTATGGCGTCTCCGTCGACGGCGTTTATTCACTCAGCAATCAGGCCGCAGGAAACGAAGGGACCGGATTCGGCAATAACCGCGCGTGGGCGCTGTCTGCGAACTACGTGAACGGTCCGTTTTCCATCGGTGCGGGGTATCTTCAGCTCGATCATCCGAACGCAGTCTCCAATACCGGCGGAGCGGTTGGCGGCGCGTCGACCAGCAACGGCGACGACTACAGCTCGGTCTTCTTCTATGGAATGGATGGCGGTGTCCGGCGTCAGCGCATCTTCGCTGCTGGCACCAGCTATGTCTTCGGCAGTGTCACCGCTGGTTTCGGCTATAGCCTGTCGGACATCCAATACAACGACGGCGCAAGGCGGCGCCTCAACAACTACGAAGCGAACCTGCGCTATCAGCTGACACCGGCTGTCCAGCTCATCGGGGTCTACGCATTCACGGATGGTCACGCGACCAATCTTCCCGGCGCTTCCTCGGATAGCCTGCATCCGAAATGGCATCAATTCACGCTGGGCGCTGATTACCTCCTGAGCAAGCGCACCGATATCTATGTGTCCGCGGTGTATCAGAAGGCGGTCGGCGATGCCTCGACGCTCATCAATGGCGAATATCGGACGGTCGCCAGCATCGTGTATGCGGGCACATCTTCGTCGGCCAGTCAGATCGCGGTGTTTACGGGGATCCGGCATCGATTCTGAGTCGCAGCGCAGTTGGCGTGGGCCCGCTTCGCGATGCACCGTGACGGTTTCGAGCGTCGCCTGGCGGCCCGTCGCATCTTCTTACTGGACATCATTCCGGCAGCGCGCCGACGAGTTCGTCCACCGTTGCTGGCATGAACAAAGTGTCGTTGATCAGTTGGATTGCGCCGATCAGGCTCGCTTCCCGGTCCAGGCTGCTGTTGATGATCTGCACCTTGCAGTTGGCAAGCGGTAGCGAGCGCCGGTAGACTGATCTGGCATTGCGCTCACGATGGTCGGTCTGGACGTCACGAGCCCGGCGAAACAGACCGTGCTGGACGACCCGCCGGCGATCACGGTCTGCGCGGCCCCATCACGTTCGAGAGTTTCTTCCCGGCAGTGGTCGCGCAAGGCTTATCTGCCGACCTGGCCGTGTGGCGTAACCTGTGGGACGATGGCATGGATCTGGCGCGCCAGGCGAGCAGCTTTGTCGCCACGCACGCGAAAGCCGCGGCGATGCGCGCCGCAACCACGAATGACCAATGACAGGGTGCTGTGCATGACGATCGAATCCCATCTCCAACGCATCCGCAAGAAGATCGCTGGCGGTGCGCGCGTAATCATTGGGTTGACGGGTGCGCCAGGCGCAGGCAAGTCGACGCTCGCGCAGGCGCTGCTCGAGCGCCTTGCGGGCCAGGCGGTCGTCGTTCCGATGGACGGCTTTCATCTCGCGAACGTCGAGCTGGCCCGGCTCGGCAGAGCGGACCGGAAGGGCGCGGAAGATACCTTCGACAGCGCGGGCTATGTCGCGCTCCTGCGCCGCCTGCGCGCGCCGCACGCGGACGAGATCGTCTACGCGCCGCTGTTCCGGCGCGAGATCGAGGAGCCCATCGCCAATGCGATTCCGGTGCTGCCCGGCACGCCGGTGATTATCACCGAGGGCAATTATCTGCTGCTCGACCAGGGTCATTGGCGGTATGTGCGCGAGCTGCTCGACGAGATCTGGTTCGTCGATATCGACAGCGAGCTGCGTCGTGAGCGGCTGGTTGCACGGCATATGGAATTCGGCCGGTCCGCCCGGGCGGCGGCCGAGTGGGTCGAACGCACGGACGAGCCGAACGCACGGTTGATCGAGTCGACGCGCGTTCGAGCGGATTATGTGATCAGCATTGGGGCGAGCTGACGGACACAGGTTTACGGTCTCGTCGAAGTCCGGCGAGACGATTGCTTCAAACTGCCATCGGGCAGCTCGTGCCGGCGAGGGAAACGGAAGCTCAATGGCGGCACGATATCCTGCTGCGCAGCTATCCCGCAACGCCCACGTCCTAAGCCTGTCCTGAATCAGCGTCCTTCCCACCGGAAAATATAAGATTTTTCCGAGTCTATTTATTCTTGCCGCGTCATACAATCCGTGCGCACGTTGGACTGGAGAAATATCTGACGACGGTTTTGTCCGTTTCCAGGTGGTGTGACAAGGCGTTGTTTTTTGTAGATGTGTGCGTGCCCGGGGCTTGGCATGCAAAGGGATTTGCCAGCATAGCCATGGAGTACAAGTGAGGAAAATAAGAGTGGGTATTGCCGACGATCATCCGTTTATTCTGCTGGGTGTCGAGCATATCCTTCAGTCCTGTACGGACATCGAGACCTGTTTCAAGAGCGAAAGCATCGGCCAGTTGCTCGATCTGCTGGTGGAAGTACCGGTGGAGGTCCTCTTGTGCGACTACGAGTTCGAGGGCGATTCCTATGCCGATGGCCTGAACCTGCTCGACCGGATCCAGCGCGTCTCTCCTGCCACGCAGGTTGTGTTTCTGAGTTCGCATTGTTCCACGTATATCGTTTCCGCAGCCCTCAATTCCGGTGCGGCGGGCTTCATCGGCAAGGGACGCGAAGGTTTCGTCAATCTCGCCACTGCTGTTCGTACCGTGAGAAACGGGAGCATCTATCTGCCCGACTCCCTCGCGAACAGGATCCTGTTTACCGCCGGCCGCACGACGGAGACCAGTTCCTCTCGGAGTGCATTGTCTGAAAAAGAGGCGACGGTCGTAAGAATGATCTGCGATGGGATGTCGATCAGTGCGATTGCTAAACGGCTCAAACGCAGCCCGAAGACAGTTAGCAATCAGAAGAATGCCGGTATGAAGAAGCTTGGTGCAAAAAACGATATCGAGCTTGTTACAATCATGCGCGAGTGGAATTGATCGCGGCCCTCGTCCGTCTTTCCTCGTGGCATTAATAGTTCTCTCTTCCCTCTCCCCCTTTCAGAATTTTTGACCTGACTGTTGATGCAGTGAGGTGCACAGGCGCGCTTTTTTCTTAGTCAGGCTCAAGCAGATCTTCATTTTGGGCGACGGCCTATTAACAGCGATCCGTCCCGATGACATCATTCCTCTACCTTGATGATCGCTGGATGCGCCGGCTTTACAAGGATCTGTAGTCTGAAATCACAACAGGAAGAGGATTCAATCTGATGAAAAAGCAAGTCACGCAACTGATGATTGCACTGATGGGCCTGTCTGCCGCGTCGATGGTTTTTGCGCAAGCAGCACCGGGTACGGGACGGGTAACGTTCAATGGTCAACTGACCGACGACACCTGTGTGATCAATGCTGGCGACGAAGACCAGACGGTCACGCTGGACACGCTTTCTTCGCAATCGCTGGCTGTCGCCGGGCAAGTCGCTGGTTCGAGGATGTTCGACATTTCGGTTTCGCAGTGCCCATCGACGCTGAGCAACGTCGCTGCGCATTTCGAGACAACGAATATGAACCCGAGTACTCGCAATGCGATCAACCAGGCTAGCGCTTCGCCGGCTCAAAACGTGGAAGTGCAATTGCTTGACAGCAATGGCACGACGCCGATTCTGCTCGGCAGCACGGGTACGTTCGTGCCTATCGACGCCACGGCCGGCACCGCGAAGATGAGCTACGGCGGCCAGTACTATGCAACGGGCAAGAGCACGGCCGGTAATGTGACGGCAATCGTTCGTTATACGTTGGCATACCAGTAAGCCAGTCAAAGCTGAATGACATCGGGTTGCTTTTCCATTTCGAAGGCAGCCCGGGTCGACGTTTCGGCTATTCGGTCGCTGGAGGAGCGTATGCGTTCTATGAAGTTTCGTTTCCTGACGGTTGTCGCAGCCGCCTGTAGTGCAGTGACGTTTGCTGCGCAGGCTGCTATCACGATTACCGGTACACGAGTCATCTATCCGGCTCAAAACCGCGAGGTCAATGTTCGACTGAACAACGTCGACAGTCGCCCAGTCCTGGTTCAGGCCTGGCTTGACGACGGCGATGCCGCGGCCGCCCCGAATGAAATCAAGGTGCCATTTGCGCTGCTGCCATCGGTATTTCGGGTCGAGCCTCATAGGGGGCAGGCTTTGCGCATCATGTTCACGGGTGGCGACATGCCGAAAGACCGTGAGTCGGTTTATTGGCTGAACGTGCTGGAAATTCCGCCCAAGCCTAAGGACTCGGATAGTCGCAACATGATCCAGCTCGCGTTCCGCACCCGCATCAAGATGTTCTACCGGCCGGCATCGTTGCTCGACGATCCGACGGCGGGGCGTGCACTACTCAAATGGCATGTCGATTCGGGTGACAAGGGCGAGCGCGTTATCCGGCTGGACAACCCTTCGCCTTACTACATCTCTATCGGCAAAGTCGATGTGACGGCGGGAAATAAAACAGTTTCCCTGCGGCCTGACATGGCTCCGCCGTTTGGGCACGTCGATTTCGTGCCGCAGGCGGGAAAGCTCGATATCAAGGTTCCTGCAACGGTTTCCTACACGGTTCTGAACGACTTCGGCACAGAGATCAAGGATTCGGCAGAACTTGAAGATGCGCAGAAAGTAGAAGTGCAGAAAAACCAATAATCGGATTACGGAATGTCGGGTGTGCGGAATAACAAGACGGCGGTGGGATCGGAGCTCGGTGGCGTCCCTTTTAGATGTCATCCGCTCGCTTGGGCGGCAATCGTGGCGTCAGGGTGTTGGGCATTTTCTGCGAATTCCGCGCATGCCGCTTGCGTGACGGACCAATCAGGAGCAGGAGTGTCCGGTGATTGTACGGCGCCCGAGTTGCCGCAGCAGGCCGCGACCACCAGCACGGAACCTGCGCCTGCGGTGGGGACAGCCATAGCGCCGACTCCTGATGCGGCGCCAGTGGAGCCTCCACAGGAGGTCGAGTTCAACCCGGCGTTCTTCAGTGGCAATGTTGCCGATCTGTCGCGCTATACGCGGGGTAACCCCGTCGCTCCCGGACTCTATCCGCTTGAACTCTTCGTTAACGGCCACAAGAGTGGACGTTTCGACGTCCAGTTTCAGGCGGTGCCGGGTTCGGATATTGCCGTGCCATGCTTCACGATGGCTAATCTCGACCGGATAGGGGTGGATACCAGCCGCCTGCTCGAGCGCCTCAAGGAAGCAGGCAAGGCTGACTCTGGTGACACGGAATCTGCATCACTGTGCATGCCGCTGTCGGAAACTGTGCCCGGTTCAGTCGCGTCGTTCAATACCGCGGACCTGCAACTCGATCTCTCGATTCCGCAAATCGAAATGCGCAAGGAGGCCATTGGCTATGTCGACCCTTCCCGGTGGGACGACGGCATCAATGCGGGCTTTCTGCAGTACAGTCTCGCGAGCTACACCAGTCACCAGAACAATAGCGGCACCGATCTGAACAGTGCCTATCTCGGCTTGCAGAGCGGGATCAATATTGACGGCTGGCGTTTGCGCCAGTGGTCCACGGCAAGCTGGCAGAACCGCTCGTCGGGCATGCACTGGCAAAGTGTCGCGTTGTTCGCACAGCACGACATTACGGCGCTTAAGAGCCAGTTGACGATTGGTGACAGTTCGACGAGCGGCGACGTCTTCGATTCGTTCAACGTGCGCGGCGTGCAGCTTTCGAGCGACGACCGCATGTTGCCGGATTCGATGCGCTCTTACGCACCGGTAGTGCGCGGCGTGGCTGATACGAATGCGCGGGTCACCGTACGCCAGAACAACATCATCGTGAGCGAGACCAGCGTGCCTCCCGGGCCGTTCGAATTGAGCGACCTGCCGGCCACCGGCTACGGCGGCGATTTTCAGGTCACCATAACGGAATCCGACGGCCGTCAGCGGACCTTTCTCGTGCCGTTCGCTTCCGTGCCACAGTTGTTGCGGCCTGGCGTGTCGCGTTTCAACGTGACGGCCGGTGTCTATCGCGATACTGTGCTCGATGCTCATCCCTGGGTGGCGCAGGCGGTTTATCAACGAGGTATCACGAACCTGTTGACCGGCTATGCCGGCGGTCAGCTTTCCGAAGCGTACTGGGCGGGTCTCGTCGGTGTGGCGCTCAATACGCCGCTTGGTGCGGTGGCCTTCGATGTAACCACGGCGGGCGTCAATATTCCGGGTGTGTCGAGCGGTCGTCCGGGCTATAGTGCGCGAATCAGCTACAGCAAACTCGTTCCTGGTCCGAACACGAACTTTTCAGTTGCGGCGTATCGCTATTCGACGGCGCGCTTTTACAGCTTGCGGGACGCGGTCTACGCGCGCCATGGCAACGAGGACATCGCGGCTTTGTACGACTACCGTACGCGCAGCCGTCTGCAATTGAATATCAACCAGCCGATCGGTCAATCGAGTTCGTTCTATATCTCCGGAAGTTCGCAGAACTACTGGGGTAGCGCGAAGGGATACGATCTGCAGTATCAGGTCGGTTTCAACAGTTCGTACAAGCGCGTTTCCTATTCGGTGTATGCGCAACGCACGCGCCTGCAGAACTCGCAGATCAGCACGCAGGTCGGCGTGAACCTCACCATTCCGCTGGGCCGTGCCGATTCGAATGAACACCATATGTTCGATTACCTGACCACCAACCTGTCGGGTGGTTCAGGTGGTGACAGCACGCTTCAGGCTGCGGCTACGGGTAACACGACCAGCGCCACACCGGTTAACTACGGCGTCAACGCGTCGCGAATCGTCTCCAGCGACAACCGCGCCGTTTCCGCGGGCGGCTACGCGATGTACCGCGCGCCGTTCGGCACCTACAGCGGCAATGCGTCGATCGGCAATCAGACGCGTCAGGCCGCATTCAATGCCGACGGCGCGGTGGTCGTGCACAGCGGCGGCGTGACATTGAGTCCGCCGCTGGGTCAGGCGTTCGCGCTCGTCGAGGCGCAAGGTGCAAAGGGCGGTCGGATCGTCAACGGCCAAGGCGCACGCATCGACAGCAACGGTTATGCGGTGGTGTCTTCGTTGATGCCTTACCGTGTCAACACAGTGGCGCTCGACCCGAGCGACGTGCCGCTCGACGTCGAACTCGGCAACACGAGTGAAGAGGTGGTACCGCGTGCCAATTCGCTGGTGAAGGTGAAGATCACGACGACGCAGGGCACACCTATTTTCGCCGAGGTCGAGGACCAGCAAGGCAAAGCTTTGCCCATGGGCACGGAGTTGTTCGACGAAACCGAGAAATCGGTGGGCATTGTCGGCCAGGGCGGCCTCGCCTATCTGCGTGGCCTCGAAGGCCAAGGCAAGCTGCGCGTGCGCTGGGGCGCCAGCTCGGCCGACGAGTGCGTGATGGCCTACACGATGCCGGACGACAAGGTGGACAGCAGCCAGCCAACGGGAATCGTCGCGCGTATCAAACTGAACTGCGATCCTGCTTTGGTGTGGGCTCCTCCAGCGAAGAGCGCTGTAAATCCCTCGTCGGGTGCAGATCTTGCCAATTCTCTTCACTGATTCGCGAGCCATGGCGCAGAGGGAGCAGAAACCTGCTTCAGTGCTATGGCCCCGATGATTGCGCCGACAGTGGGGGTCGGGAAATGAAAAATATCGAAGAATACTTCCGGATTGCGGGGCTGATGCTCGGTCTCGCGGTCAGCACTCTGTTTATGCCTGCCAGCGTGAGCGCGCAGTCTTCGCCCACGGTCCAGCTCAATTTCACGGGTACCTATATTGCGACGACGTGTCCGCTCGTCAGTTCGCCCGACATGACGGTGACGCTGCCGACGATTCCAACCCAATCGCTTTCTACGGCGGGGGAGCCCGCAGGCACGAAGGTTTTTACCATCACGATCCAGTGCGCAAGCGGAGTAACGGGAGTGCGCGTGTATTTCGAAAGCGGCTCGACGACAGACCCGACGACGGGTTATCTCAACCCGCAGGCCGTGAGCGGTGTGAATTCGGCGACCAACGTGCAGGTCAGGCTCGCGAATGCGGATGGTTCCCCGATCAGGATCGGCGACCGGTCCACGATGAAAATCATTCCGATCACATCGACGGCTCCGACACCGGTGGACTTCATCGCAAGCTATTACTCGACCGGGCGGGCCACTGCCGGCATGGTGAACACGTTCGTGACCTACGTCGTCGAAATGCCATGACGCCGCCTACGAACCTACTGCCCTGCAATGATGTTTGATTCACCCGCTACGTTGATGCGAGCGACCGCGCTGCATGCAGCATTGTTGCGCGGCGGCGCTGAGATACCTGCGGTTCACTTCTGGCGCGCGCGCTGTAGCACTTTGATTGAGACAACGCGGCAAGACATGCACGATGCGGGATATCCGCCCTCGGACGCCGACGAAATCAGTCTCGCGCAAAGTGTACTGCTCGACGAATTGACGCTACAGGCGTTGCCATCGGGGCAGCAGGGCGAGTGGCTGCGCGAACCGCTGCAGATGCGCTTTCATGGCCTGCACGACGGCGCTGCCAGAGTCTGGGAGCGCATCGACGCGTTGCTCGACGGCGTTTGCCAGGACCGCGCCGCACTCGAGTTATATGGAATCGTGCTCGAACTCGGCTTCGATGGCGGGCGAAGAGATGCAGGCGCTTGCCGGCAGCGTATCAAGTCGGTGCTGAACCCGTTAGCGCGTGGCCAAGCGACAAAGTCCATATCTATTTCGACCGAAACGGTTGAAACCACCGAAACGGCTGTCGCGATGACGCGTGCCGTTTCGCCGTCGCGTATGTATTGGATTGCCGGTGGCGCGATCGTTGCAGCCGTCGCCGTCGTTTTACTGTGGTTGACGTTCGACATCAGTCTCGACGCTGCGGCCGATCGTTTGTCGGGACAGTCCGCGATGCAGGGTGGCCTCGTTCGGGAGAGCCCTTCGTCATGACGTTCGTCGAGCGCTACCGTGCGCCGCTAATCTGGATTGCGCTTTGCGCCGTTGGCCTGATATGGCTGTGTTTGCCGCCTGGTTCCCAACCGTCGTGGCCCGTCGTGCTCGGCCTGATCCTGCTGACAGGGCTGGGCGCGGCCGCTCTACCTGCTTACGGGCAACGGCGCGCGGGCCACCGCGCGAGCCACAAGGACGAAGCAATTCAACCGGATCCAGTGCGCGAGTTGCCCATCATTCTCGTGGTTGGCCCCTATGCCTCGGCGGTATTTGCGCAGGGCGCGCAGGCGTCTACGCTGCGGCGCAACGGCGACGCGGCCTGGATGCTCGTCAGAACTCCAGACGAATTGGCTCGATCAATCGCTACGATCAGAGCGTCACATCAGCGGTTGCCGGACGCCGTATTGATGCCCGTCATCCCGGACGGCGATTGCGATGATGCGGTGATTCGCCGTGAATTCTCCCGTTGGCGGCACGAACTCGACGCCAGCGCGTCCCACCGCGCGTACATGCTGCCCTGCTATATCGCGATCTATGCGTGCCTCGGCACCAACGGCGACGCGACTGCGGGCGACGCGGCCACGAAACCGGTCTGGTTCGGCGACCTCATCGACATATCGGCGGCTCAGCGGGGAATCGAAAATGCGCGGCAACGGGTACGGCTGATCCGGCGTCAGCTCGATGAGGCGTGGTTTGCGATCGCACAACCGGAGCGTATGACGCAAGCCGGGTTTGGGCACGCAGTGTTCGACTGGCTCGAGGACGCCGCGCTGCTGCCGATTCTTTCCTCGCTCACGAACACGGCTCCGCTCTCGCTGCATGGGTTGTTGCTGGCCGACATCGGCTATTCGCCGGTGCGCCCTGGTGCCTGGACACGATGGTTGACCGGCAAGACAGGCTTGAGACCATTGCCGATAGCACCGAAGGCTCAACCGTTGCCGCTGCCCGGGATCATTGCGCGGCAGGCCGCTCTTCAGGTCGCGAAGCGCGAGGAGCGGCACAAACCGCGTTGGGGGACGCTGCACGCCGTGGCGGCGTCGGCCGTTGTGGCGGCCGTCGCGATCGGCGTGTCGGCATGGGCGAATAGCCGGATGGTCGCGCGCGTCGCCAGCAATCTCGATGCCTACCGGCGCACACCCGAGGCACAGGCGGACGCGAAGCGCGAGCGGCTGGACACGTTGCGTAGCGAGTATGCCGAACTGACCCACTACGCGAATACCGGCGTCCCGGCCGGGCTCGGCTGGGGACTCTACCGGGGCGATGTGTTGCGGGCCGCGCTGGAGCCGGTCATCTCGGCAGCGCATCCGCCGCCGGGCGTGACAATCGACAACCTCTCGCTGTTCGACAGCGGGAAAACCACGCTGAAGCCTGGCGCGGAGTCTCGACTCAAAGGCGCTCTCGATCTGATTCGCGCAAACCCCGACAAGCGGATTCTGATCGCGGGCCATACGGATAACGTCGGCCCGAGCGCGGCGAATCTGCTGCTCTCCGAAGCGCGTGCGCGAGCGATCCGCGACTGGCTCGTCACTACCGCATCGCTGCCTGTCACGCGTTTTGCGATTCAGGGGTATGGCGATACGCGCCCGGTCTCCAGCAACGAAAACAGTCTGGGACGCGAGATGAACCGGCGCGTCGAGATCACCCTTGTTCCCGATTCCGGCGTGCACTGAAGACCTCCGCTACAGGTATCCGTCGCAATTTTTTGCGACGGCATCGACTACTCAGTCGATCAGATTAACGAGATCGATATTTGGGCGACGGCCCATATTCTCAAACGAGTTCGACACCTACTATTAGCGTCTTGCGGAATCGCTTCTCTAAAGCTTGCTGTATCGCCGCGTGTCCTTTCCTTGAGCGAATAACGTCAGAGCATCATGCCCGTTTCTAACAGTTCCCAAAAACTCATTGCACGTAACCGTGCCCCCCGTGTTCAGATCGAATACGACGTAGAAATTTACGGTTCGGAAAAAAAGGTCGAATTGCCATTCGTGATGGGTGTGCTCGCAGACCTCTCGGGCAAGCCGCTCGAGCCGCTGCCCGCCGTCGGCGACCGCAAGTTCTTCAACATCGACATCGACAACTTCGACGAGCGCATGAAGGCCATGAAGCCGCGCGTCGCGTTCGCGGTGCCGAACACGCTGACGAACGAGGGCCAGTTGATGGTCGACATCACGTTCGAAAGCATGGAAGACTTTTCGCCTGCCACGGTCGCGAAGAAGGTCGACGCGCTTGCGCAGTTGCTCGACGCTCGCACGCAGCTCGCCAACCTGCAAACGTATATGGATGGTAAGAGCGGTGCCGAAAACCTCGTCAGCAAAGTGCTGAAGGATTCGGCCCTGCTCGAGGCGCTGGCTAAGGCGCCCAAGCCGAAAACGGCGTCCGCCGACGAGTCGGCAATCAACGAATGATTCCTGCTTTCCGAGCGAAAGCACAGCCTGAACCAGTGGGGGAATGATGGCCCAACGTCAATCGAATATCCACGCCGCAGCAACATCGAGCGTGGCCGGTCAATCTGATTTCAACGAGCTTCTATCGCGCGAATTCAAGCCGAAAACAGAACGTGCGCGCGAAGCGGTCGAAAACGCGGTGCAGACGCTCGCGCAGCAGGCGCTGCTCACGTCTGTCACCGTGTCCGATGACGCGTACAAAAACATCGAGTCGATCATCGGTGAGATCGATCGTAAGCTATCCGAACAGATCAATCTGATCCTGCACCACGAAGACTTCCAGAAGCTGGAAAGTGCATGGCGCGGCCTGCATCACCTCGTCACGAACACGGAAACGGATGAGCAGCTGAAGATCCGCTTCATGGATGTGTCGAAAGACGACCTGCGACGCACGGTGAAGCGCTACAAGGGCGTTGCATGGGATCAGAGCCCGTTCTTCAAGCAGATCTACGAAGAGGAATATGGTCAACTGGGCGGCGAACCGTATGGTTGCCTGGTTGCAGACTACTACTTCGACCACACACCGCCCGACGTCGATCTGCTGGCGTCGATCGCGAAGGTGGCGGCGGCGTCGCATGCGCCGTTCATTACCGGCGCGGCACCGTCCGTGCTGCAGATGGATTCGTGGCAGGAGCTTGCGAACCCGCGCGACCTGACCAAAATCTTCACGCAGAACCTCGAGTACGCGCCGTGGAACTCGCTGCGCAATTCGGAAGACTCGCGCTACATCGGTCTCGCCATGCCGCGTTTTCTCTCGCGCCTGCCGTATGGTATCAAGACGAACCCGGTTGACGAATTCGATTTCGAGGAGGCGACCGACGGCTCCGATCATCGTAAGTACGTGTGGTCGAACGCGGCCTACGCGATGGCGGTGAACATCAACCGCTCGTTCAAGAAATACGGTTGGTGCACGCTGATTCGCGGCGTGGAAAGTGGTGGCGTGGTCGAGAACCTCCCATGCCACACGTTCCCGACCGACGACGGCGGGGTCGACATGAAGTGCCCGACGGAAATTGCGATTTCCGACCGCCGTGAAGCCGAGTTGTCGAAGAATGGCTTCATGCCGCTGATCCACCGCAAGAACACCGACTACGCGGCGTTCATCGGTGCCCAGTCGCTGCAAAAGCCGGTCGAATACCACGACGCGGACGCAACCGCGAATGCGAACCTGTCCGCGCGTCTACCGTATCTGTTCGCTTGTTCGCGCTTTGCGCACTACCTGAAGTGTATCGTGCGCGACAAGATCGGTTCGTTCAAGGAGCGCGACGAGATGCAGCAATGGCTCAATGAATGGGTCATGAACTACGTCGACGCAGACCCGGCGAATTCGTCGCAGGAAACCAAAGCGCGCCGGCCGCTGGCCGCGGCTGAGGTGGTGGTCGAAGACGTCGAGGGCAATCCCGGCTATTACCAGGCGAAGTTCTTCCTGCGCCCGCATTTCCAGCTCGAGGGCCTGACGGTTTCGCTGCGCCTTGTCGCGAAATTGCCGCTCGTGAAGGAAGCGGCCTGAGTTGACGGCTACCGTTCATCCGGTGATTGAGCGAAGGACAGGCGCTCACTAAATATGCCTGACGTTCATTGAGCATTTTTAATACAACAAGTCGCAAGGAGTAGTTTCATGGCGCAAGACATCTTTCTCAAAATCAGCGGGATCGATGGTGAGTCGGCAGACGCGAGCCACAAGGACGAAATCGATGTCCTGAGCTGGTCGTGGGGCGTCTCGCAGCAATCCAACATGCATGTTGGCTCCGGCGGTGGTGCGGGTCGCGCAACGGTCGAAGACCTCACGTTCACGCATTACATTGATCGTGCAACCCCGAACCTGACCCAGTACTGCCTGACCGGCAAGCACATCGACGAAGCAAAGCTCGTCGTGCGCAAGGCCGGCGGTAACCCCCTCGAGTACATCAAGTTCACGATGAATGACGTGCTCGTCACGTCGGTAAGGCCGTCGGGCGTGAGCGACAGCGAATCGCGTCCGGGTGAAGAAGTACGTCTGTCGTTTGCCCGCCTGAAGCAGGAATACGTGGTGCAGAACGCGCAAGGCGGCAGCGGTGGCGCGATCACGGCAACGTTCGACATCAAGAAGAACAGCGCCTAACTTGCATGTGTTCCTGAATCGTGGCCTCGCCGGCATGTCCGGCGAGTTGTGCCGCGATCGTTGGCCAGGGTGCCGGACTGGATGCCAGCACCCTGGTTAATTTATTCAGGGCGACGCGCAAGATCACCTTGATTCCGTCAGATGGTTCCGAACTTATTTTCTCGCGTCGCGATATGGCTACGCCTGGCGGGCTGGCTGGCCCTGAGTGGGGCAAGCGTATGTCTGAGCGCATGCGGCAGTACGCCCGCGCCTGTCGTCAAGGAGCAAACGAATCTACGGCTGCGGATCGCCGCAAGCGACGACGTCAACCCAAACGAGTGGGGTAAGGCGGCGCCGATTCTGGTCCGCGTCTACGAGTTGAAGTCTGCGACAGCATTCGAGAATGCCGACTTTTTTACGCTGCAAAGCGACGACAGAAAGATCCTTGGTGAAGATGCCCTGGTCGTCGACGAATTCATTTTGCGTCCCGGCGACGAGCGCGAGATAACGCGCAAGTCGAACCCAGCCACCACCGCTGTCGCCGTGCTGGCCGGCTACCGGGAGCTTGGGAAGTCCATCTGGCGCGCGGTCTACCGCCTGCCGGTGGCACCGGACGCGTCGTGGTACCGGATTGCCATTCCAGACAAGCAACAGAAGCTGAAGATCCGGCTTGACCAGCGTGCTGTTTCGATTTCAAAGTCAGACTAATTTCGATGAGTTGGTATAACAAGGTTGTTTGGAGCGAAGGACTGTTCCTGCGTCCGCAGCTGTTTCAGCAGCAGGAACGGTATCTCGAGTCTCTCGCGCATCGCCGGAGCGCGCCACTGAGTCCGTTTTTCTGGGGCTTCAGCCGGTATGAAATCGATCAGGAATCGCTGTCGTTCGGCAAGCTCGTGTTCAAGAGCGGACTTGGCGTATTTCCGGACGGCACGCCGTTCGATGTTCCGGGGCTGACGCCGCCTCCGCCGCCGTTGACGATCGGCCCTGAGCATCAGGATCAGGTGATTTACCTCGCGGTCCCGCTGCGTTTGCCCAATACCGAGGAAACGGCCTTCACCGAGCAGAGCGGGTCGCTCGCGCGTTATCTTGCGTACGACATGGAACTGCGCGACAGCAACGCGATCGGCCAGGGGCCGAAGCCGGTCCAGCTTGCGAATTTGCGTTTGCGGCTGTTGCCGGAGAAGGAACTCACGCAGTCGTGGATCGGCATTGCGTTGACGCGCGTGAAGGCACTGCATGCCGACGGCGCCGTGTCGCTCCACAGTTCAGACCACATTCCTCCCGTCACCGGCTACGGCGCGAGTCCGGTGTTGCGCGAGTGGACGATGCAGCTGCACGGTCTTGCCAGACTGCGTGCCGACGCGCTCGCCGCGCGGCTGTCCGGCACCGATGGCCGCACGGGCACCGCAGCCGAAGTGGCCGACTATCTGCTGCTGCAGGTGCTCAATCGCTACGAGCCGTTGCTCGAGCATATCTGCCAGATCGAAGAAACCGCGCCCGTGAACCTGTATCGCGAGCTTGCTCTCTTTGCCGGTGAACTGTCGACGTTCCTGCGTCCGCAAACACGGCGCCCGGCCGCAGCGCCCGGTTACGACCATGCGCGGCTCTATCGCAGCATCAAGCCGCTCGTCGACGAAGTTCACCATCTGCTGAACCAGGTGCTGATCCGTGGCGCGCAACCGATTCCGCTCACCGAGCAGGCACACGGCATCCGCACGGCGGCTGTCCTGTCGACCGAACTGGCCGGCTATTCGACCCTCGTGCTCGCGGTGGGCGCGCAGATGCCGCCGGAGCAGTTGCAACAGCAGTTCCTCGCGCAGACGAAGATCAGCCATCCGCAACGTTTGCCGGAACTGATCCGCTCGCACCTGCCGGGGCTGACGATGGCGTCGTTGCCGGTTCCGCCGCGCCAGATTCCGTTCAACACGGGTTTCATCTATTTCGAGCTGTCGCGCACGGGGCCGTTCTGGGAGCAGATCGCGCGGCATGGCGGTCTCGCCCTGCATATCGCCGGGCATTTTCCGGAACTCAAGCTTGAACTGTGGGGCGTGCGTCAAAAATGAGTACAGGTGCATACGGAGATGACGCGTTCGACTTCCTGTCGGACCCGGACAGCTCCGCCTCGCGCAAGGACCTGCCAGCGGCATTTCCGGCCGGACGTCCGGCAACGGGGAGCGTCGCCGGCGAGGAGCCGGTCGTCGATCCGGCCGCGTTCGATCCACCGGAAGATCTGCAGACGCGTCTCGAACGCGTGCAGCTCGCGCAGAACCCGCTGCTCGAAGCCGCGCAGCCACTCTTGCGCATGCTTGCCGACATGCCGGCCTCGCTCGATTCGCCTGCCGCGGTCGCGAGCCTGCGCTCGTTGCTCGTGCGCGAAGTTGGCGCGTTCCAGAAAGTCTGCGACAAGGCGAGTCTGCCGTGGAAGCACGTGGCAGCTGTCCGCTATGCGCTCTGCACCGCGCTCGACGAAGCCGCGAACCGCACGCGCTGGGGCGGCGGTGGCGTGTGGGCCTCGCGCGGCCTGCTCATCACGTTCGAAGGCGAAGTAGACGGCGGTGAGAAGTTCTTCCTGCTGATCGGCCGCATGGCGACCGACCCGCAGGAGTACATCGACGTTCTCGAAGTGCTGTACCGCATTCTCGGCCTTGGCTTCGAAGGGCGTTACAGCGTCGTCGTGGATGGTCCGCGTCACCTCGAACAGATTCGCCAGCGCTTGCTGACGCTCATCAGCGGCGCGCGCGACACGATGCGTCTCGAACTGTCGCCGCATTGGCGCGGCGAGGGGCCGGGCAGGATGCGGTTGCTCAAAAGCGTGCCGGTCTGGGCCACGGCGGGCGTCGCCGCGCTGAGCGTGTTCTCGCTCTTCGCTTGGTACAAGTACCGGCTGCTGTTCGAAAGCAACGCGCTCGAAGCGAAGATTCTCGCGATTGGGCAACCGGTGCGAACCCCGGTGCCTGTCGTGCATGAGCGGCTGCGTCTGTCGGTCCTGCTCAAGGATCAGATCGCGCGCGGCCAGGTGACGGTCGACGAGGACGAACGCAGCAGCAAGGTCGTCTTTAGAGGCGACTACGTGTTTCTGCCGGGCCAAAGCCGCATCCGCCCCGAACTGGACCCGGTGCTGACGAAGGTGGCGCAGGAAGTGGCGCGCGTGGGTGGCCACGTCACCGTAACGGGACACACCGACAGCCAGCCGATTCACACGGCCGAGTTTCCCGATAACGAAGCGCTGTCGGTACAGCGCGCGGCGTTCGTCGCCGACGCGCTGAAAGCGCACGGAGTGCCCGCCGATCGCATCGTGGCGATCGGCAAGGGCGATACACAAGCTGTCGCGGATAACACCACGGCGGAAGGTCGTTCCCGCAATCGACGCGTGGAAGTCTCTGTCACGCAATAACGGGAAAGCCTGCATGTCTTATTTGAATCGCTTGTCGAAGCTTGTTTTTTCGCGCCAGACGCTGATGCTCGCGGTGATTCTCGTCGCCGCCGCCGCTGTCTGGTTCATCGGGCCGCTGATCGCATTCGGTGACTATCGCCCGCTCGAGACGGTCCTCTCGCGCACGCTGTCGATCGTCGTGCTGCTGGCGTTGCTGTTGTTCTGGCTGCTCGGCTGGTCGCCGGTCCCGATCGGCGTCGCACTGCTTTTCCTTGCGCTTTGGTATTTCGGACCACTGATCGCATTCGGCGACGCGCATCCGTTTAGCGCGCTGTGGTCTCGCGTGCTGCTGATTTCGGTGCTGCTCGCGTGCTACGCGATCTACGGCATTTATCGCCTGTTAAAGGCCGTGCAATCCGACGGCGCGCTGCTGCAGCGGCTGCTGCATCCGTTCGCCAATAAACCGGACGCGAAACCGCTCGCGCGCGAAGAAATGCGCGCGCTCAACTCGGTGGTCGCGAAGGCCATCGAAAAGCTCAAGCACATGCGCGGCGGCCCGGCCGGGCTGCGGCGCCTGCTGGAAAACCAGCGCTATCTGTACGAGTTGCCGTGGTACATGGTGATCGGCTCGCCAGGCGCCGGCAAGACGACGCTGATCCTGAATTCGGGCCTCGATTTCCCCGACGCCGACCAGATGGTGGCGACGTCGCTCAAGAAGCGCGTCGAAACGGCGAACTGCGACTGGTGGTTCGCGAACGAGGCGGTTCTGATCGATACCGCAGGCCGTTACACGTTTCAGGACGCGGTTGCGCAGAACGGTGCGAGGCAGGAGCAAAAGCAGGAGGAAAAGCCGGGAGAGAAGGAAGGGGAGCAGCAGCAAGATCCGAAGAGCGCGAACGCGGCGGAATGGCACGGCTTCCTCGCGCTACTGCGCAAACGGCGGCCGCGCGCGCCGATCAACGGCGCGTTGCTGACCGTCTCCGCCGAGGAGTTGCTGACGCGCGCGCCGTCCGAGCGCAAGGCGCTTGCCGCATCTATGCGCGCGCGGCTTGGCGAATTGCGTCAGCAATTGGGTATCCGCTTTCCGGTCTACGTGCTCGTCACCAAGCTCGACTTGCTGCCGGGCTTCGGCGAGTATTTCCAGTCGTTCACGGCGGAAAGCCGCGCGCAGATTCTCGGCTTTACGCTGCCGTATCAGCAGGAGCGCGAGGAGCATCGTCGCGATGCACTGCGCCTGAGTTGCGTCGCCGAGATGCGTGAACTCGAGCAGGGACTCGAAGACGGCATCAATACCCGTTTGCAGGAGGTGTACGAAGTCGACCGGCGCCGGAAACTGTATGCGTTGCCATCCGAATTCCGCAGCCTGTGCGCGGAGCTGACCGAGCTGCTCGCGCTCGTCTTCCTCGACTCGAAATATGACGACACGCAGTTGGGCAGTACACTGCGCGGCGTCTATTTCACGAGTGCGGCACAGACTCACGATGTGGTGTGCGCCGACCGCACGACGCTGTTGCAGCGATTGCGCCGTGGGCTGACGGGCCTGTTCGGCGGCGAGTCGAAGATGGCTGTGTCGTCGTCCGGCGATGGTGCGCCCACGGCTTATCGCGGCTATTTTCTGCGTAACCTGTTCCAACGCGTCATTCTCGCCGAAGGGCATCTCGTGCGGCCGAACCTGTATTGGGAAATCCGCTTCCGTGCCTTGCGTCTCGTTGGGCATCTGCTGTCGATCGTTGTGGCCGTGTGGCTGATCGGGGCCCTGATCGTGAGCTTCGAGAACAACCGCGACTATCTTGCCGTGATTGGCACCAGGACCGATGCGCTTGCCACGCGTGTGATGTCGCAGCGCAAGGCGCCGCGGCCGGGCGCGCTGGGGCCGGTGCTGTCCGCGTCGCGCGATCTGCCGCAGTTCCATGGCATGGACCTCGGCAGTCCAGGCATCGCCTGGCGCTATGGACTCTATACGGTGCCCGCCGTGAGCGACGCGGCGAGCGTGACCTACGGCAATCTGCTCAACCAGATGTTGCTGCCGCAGATCGTCAACCGGCTCGAAGCGGGACTCGATGCACAGATCGGCGCGCAAGACGCGGACGGCGTTTATCGCACGCTGTCGGTTTATCTGATGCTGTTCGACCGCTCGCACTACGACGCGAAGGCGATCAAGGCGTGGGTGCTCAGCGACTGGGAGCACGCGGAGAGCGTCGCGTCGCTCGGCGAGCGCAGCGTGATGGCGCGCCATCTCGACGCGTTGTTTGCCGACGGCGAACCAGCGGTGCCCGCAAGGCCGGTCAACGCGCCGCTCGTCGCGCGCGCCCGCAACTTCCTCGGCCGCAATCCGGCGTCGGGGCGGCTCTACGAACGGGCGACGAACGCGATGACGCCGGAGGCGCCCGAGAGCATCACGTTGATCAGTGCCGCAGGGCCGCAAGCCATGGCGGTTTTTTCGCTGGCCGAGGGCTCGACGCTCGAGCGGGGCATACCGGGTCTTTATACCTATGAAGGCTACCACGCGGTTTTTAACCGGCGCCTGCCCGAATTTCTCGAGCAGGCGCAAAAACAGGATGCGTGGGTCATGGGCGAGGCCGATGCGTCGGCGCGGTGGAAGCTGGCGGCAAACGGCGACATGCTGCGCACGCGCAAGGACCGGCTCGCCGACGAAATCCGCCGGCAGTATCTGACCGACTATGGCAACTACTGGCAGCAGTTTCTCGATGACGTGAGGCCGGTCTCCGGCGGTGACGGTACGCTCGCGCTTGACCTCCAGACGCTGCGCACGCTGGCCGCGCCCGATTCGCCGCTGGCGCGGCTCGCGCGCACAGCCGTGCACGAGACGTCGCTGTCGGTGGCCGAGGGCGCAGACGATCCTTCTCTCGCCGATAGCGCGATGAACGCGATCACCCGGCGCTCGCAGGCCGCTCGCGCCGCGAGCGCCGTGGCCGCGACCGCGACGATCGGCCAGATCGCGCAGCAGAAGATGGAACGGGAACTGGTCGGCAACCGCTTCGCCGCGCTGCGCGAGGTCGTGACCGGCCGGGCCGATGCCGGCGGTGGTTCGGCGCCCGCGCAGACGCTCGCGAGCGGCGGCGGCACGCTGCGGCTCGACGCGATCATCGGCCTGATCAATGAGCAGTACACGCACCTCGTGATGGCCGGCAATGTGCTCGCGGCCAACACCATGCCGCCCGTCGACGACCTCGGCTCGACGCTGCAACTGGAGGCGGAGAAGCTGCCCGCGCCGTTTCGCGCGGTGCTGGCGGGCATCGCGTCGCAGTCGATGCGCAAGGTGGACCGTGGCGTCGGCTCGCTGCTCGCGCTGCAGGTCGAATCGAGCGTCGGCGCGGAGTGTCGCGGCGCGATCGAAGGCAAATATCCGTTTGCGGCAAGCGCCCAGGAAGTCGACGTCGACGATTTCAACCGCGTGTTCGCGGCGGGCGGGCTGCTCGACGACTTTTTCCAGAAGACGCTCGCGAGTCACGTGGACACGAGCATCCGGCCTTGGCGCTACAAGTCGGTGAGTCCGGGCATGCCGCCGATGCAGGGTCCGAGTCTCGAGCCGTTCGAGCACGCGGCCACGATTCGCCAAGTGTTTTTCCGCGATCCGGGCGCGAACCGGATGGCGTGGAAGATGGGCCTCAAGGTCGTGTCGCTGGATCCGGAAATCACCGATCTGCTGATCGACATCGACGGGCAGAGCACGCGTTACGCACACGGGCCGGTGACGACCTTCCCGGTGACGTGGCCGGGGCCGCGCGGCGGATCGATGGCTGGCATCACCGCGAATCCGCGTATCCGTCCGGACACGTCGACCATCACGGCCGAAGGACCGTGGGCGCTGTTCCGTCTGATCGACCGCGGCCGGGTGACGTCGACCTTGTCGTCGAGCCGCTCGGCAGTGGACTTCAGTTTCGACGACCGTCACGCGGTGCTCGAACTGACTTCAGGCGCACAGTCGGGGCCGCAACTGACGGGCCTGCTGAGAGGCTTCCGTTGCCCCGGTGACGGGAGCGCAGCAGGCGGCCGGGCGGCGGCCTTGCTCGCCGATGATACCCAGTAGCGCGTTCGAAATACCGGTACGCAATTTCGCACTGGATTGTTTTCGATGAACAGAATCTAGAGGAGTGCATGTCAAATAGTACGTTGAACAATGTCGCTATTCGGAGCCGTGCGGTAACGGTGTCAAGCGAAGCGATGCCGCAATTGCTGGGGCAGCCTGCGCTCGAGTTCATGTCATTGAGCGGCAAAGAGTATCTGGGCAAACCGTTCGAGTACGAACTGTTCCTGCGCACGCCCGACGATTACACGGTGCCGCTCGCCGTTAGCGCCAACATCGACCTGACGGCGCTGCTCGGCAAGGAAATGACCGTCACGATGGAGCTCGACCAGCCGGCCGGCGCCGCGCTCAGCACGGATGCAGCGCAGCGCGAGATCACCGGGCTCGTCGTCAAGGCGGGATACCTGCACAGCGAGGGTCGCTACAACGTCTATCGTGTCGTGCTGAAGCCGTGGTTGTGGTTGGCGACGCTCACGACCGACTACAAGATTTTCCAGGACAAGACCGTCATCGAGATCATCGACGAGGTGTTGAAGGACTATCCGTACCCGGTCGAAAAGCGTCTCGACGTGAGCCGCTATATCGTGACTGGTGAAAGCCCGCGCAACGAGCCGCGCGCGTACCAGGTGCAGTACGGCGAGACCGATTTCGATTTCATCCAGCGCCTCATGGAGGAATGGGGTATTTACTGGTTCTTCGAACATTCGGACAGTAAGCATCGGCTCGTGCTGTGCGACCATATTGGCGTGCATCGCAAGTCCGCGAACCCTGCGTATCAGACGCTCGCTTTCCAGCCGCAGAACGGCAAGACCGACGCGGAATACATCAGCACGTTCTCGATAGCCGAAACGCTGTGCACCGGTCACTACGTGGCGAGCGACTTCGACTTCACGCGTTCGCGGGCCGATCTGCGCGCGATCAACCAGCAGCCGCGCGACACGAGCTGGAACACGCTCGAGCTTTACGACTGGCCCGGCGACTACACCGACGGCAACCACGGCGAACTGCTCGCGCGCACGCGCATGGAAGCGTTGCGCGCACCGGGTAGACGCGCCGACGGCAGCGGCAACGTGCGCGGGCTTGCGTGCGGCCAGACGTTCGAGCTGACCAACTACGACTACACCGCGGCGAATTGCGAATACCTCGTCATCGGGACAAAGCTCGAACTGACCGGTACTGCGGATGAATCGGGCGGCAGTTACGAGTACACGTGCAACAACCAGTTCGACGTGCAGCCGACGAGCGAGATGTTCAGGTTGCCGCAGGACACGCCGAAGCCGCGAGTCAGCGGTCCGCAGTCGGCCATTGTCGTGGGGCCGCCTGGCAACGAGTTGTGGACCGACGAATTCGGCCGCGTGAAGGTTCGCTTTGCCTGGGATCGCTATGGCCGCAACGTCGAAACGGATTCGTGCTGGATTCGCGTGAGTCAGGCGTGGGCCGGCACGAGCTTCGGCGGAATTTATATTCCGCGAATCGGACAGGAAGTCATCGTCGATTTCTGGAACGGCGACCCGGACCGTCCGCTGATCACGGGAAGCCTCTATAACACGCTGACGTCGCCGCCGTGGGAGCTACCCGGCAACGCGACGCAGAGTGGTTTCATGAGCCGCTCGATAGAGGGCGGCCTGCAGAACTTCAACAGCATCCGCTTCGAGGACAAGACGGGTGGCGAGGAAGTCATGATCCAGGCGGAACGGCAAATGAACCGCTTGACGAAGGTCGACGAGTCGCACGTCGTGGGCTCCAACTTCTCGGTCGGCGTGGGCAGCGAGTTTTCGAGCAAAGTGGTGGGCACGGCGACTTACGAGGTCGGCCTTGCGCAATCGCTGAAGGTCGGCGGCGCGGAATCGACGGCGGTTGGCGGTGCATCCATGCTCACGGTTGGCGGTGCGCGTGTCGTAACGATCGGCGGCGTGTCTACGCATACGGTGGGCGGTGCCTACGTACTCGACGCGGGCGGGGCGCTTTCCATCGTATGCGGCAAATCGTCGTTGACGATGACACCCGATGGGAAGATCAAGCTCATCGGCGATGAAATCCGGGTTCAGGGTAACGAACGAGTGGTCGTGAAGGGTATGCCGCTGGAGCTTAATCCTGGCGACGCCGACTGCGGCGGTGGTGCAGTGGTTCCAGTTCCGATCGTGGCCCTTGGCGTGGCGGCGCCGGATGTTCCGCAGTTGCCTATCGAACCGGCACCGGAGCCGACACCGGAACTTACGCCGGAAGAGGCGCCGGAAGAAACACCGGAAGAGACACCGGACGAAACGCCGGACGAGACACCGAACGAGACGCCGGACGAGACACCGAACGAGACGCCGGACGAGACACCGAACGAGACGCCGGATGAGACGCCGGACGAGACGCCGGATGAGACACCGGACGAGACACCGGACGAGACACCGGACGAGACGCCGGAAGAGACACCGGAAGAGACACCGGAAGAGACACCGGACGAGACGCCGGACGAGACGCCGGACGAGACACCGGATGAGACACCGGACGAGACGCCGGACGAGACGCCGGATGAGACGCCGGACGAGACGCCGGATGAGACGCCGGACGAGACACCGGACGAGACGCCGGACGAAACACCGGATGAGACGCCGGACGAGACACCGGATGAGACACCGGACGAGACACCGGACGAGACACCGGACGAAACACCGGACGAAACACCGGAAGAGACGCTGCCACCATCTTTTGCAGAGATCTAACCCGGCGTCCCACAACCCTGCATGGCAGCCGTGCGTTCCCGCGCACGGCCCCCACTTCCTGCATTCACGAGGAGACTATCCGTTATGTTTCCAGCCGCCCGCAAAGGCGATGCAACCGGGCATGGCGGTGCGATCGTCACCGGCTCGCCATCTGTTCTGATCAACGAAATACCGGCGGCGCTGGTCGGTCTCAGTTCGGCAACCTGCCCGCTGCACCCTTCAGCGCAAGCCGTGGTTGTCGGTTCGGCCACCGTATTCATCAACGATCTGCCCGCAGCTTTGGTCAGCGGCATGACTTCATGCGGTGCGCCGATCTCCGCCGGTTCGCCGGACGTGCTGATCGGTTCGTAACGCTAAGGATCGCGACGTGGAGACAGGAATCGCTGGGATAGGCGGGGAGCTGGTCAAGCTGCCCGGTGTCGTATTGCCATTAGCGAGTGGTGGGCCGCCGGCCGATCGCTACCGGCGGCCTGGTGACGTGGTCGACCGGTATCGCCTGCGCCGTGCGTTGTCGG
This sequence comes from Paraburkholderia susongensis, assembly GCF_900177725.1. Lineage (GTDB taxonomy): Bacteria > Pseudomonadota > Gammaproteobacteria > Burkholderiales > Burkholderiaceae > Paraburkholderia > Paraburkholderia susongensis. The sequence continues at coordinate 397,330 of NZ_FXAT01000006.1, forward strand.
GCGTCCTGTGTCGCTCGGTGGATGTGATTACCGGCAGCAAGGTCTGTCTTCCCGCCGACGAAGCCGACTTCACCCTTCGTGGCCGCTTTCCGCTCGAGTGGTCCCGTTACTATTCGAGCGCACGCGTCGAGGTCGGGCTGCTTGGCGCGGGCTGGCGTACCCGCTGGGAAATCACGCTGCACAAGATCGACAGCAGGCTTGTCTATGCCGACGAATACGGCAGCACGCTCAGTGTGCCGTTTCCGGAGCGCGGCACTCAGGTCATCGCACCGTCGGCGCAGTTGCATTTCGCGCATCTGCCGGATGGCCGCATCGTCGTTGCCGATTTGACGCCGCATTACCGGGTCTTCGGCGACTTCGACGCAAACGGAATCGCGCGGCTGAAATACATCGAGGACCTGCACCGGCAGCGCGTCGGCTGCATCTGGGACGCCGAAGGGCGCCTGCTGCGCATGCGCGGCACCTGCGGTCACGAGTTGCGAATGCACTATGAAACCCGAATGGGCGCGCGCCTTGCCGCGATCGAGTGCGTCGATGGCGGCCCGGGCGGCGCGCTCGTTCAGTATGGCTATAGTCCGAACGGCGAGCTGACGGAGGTGCGTAACCGCATCGGCGCCATCGTTCGCCGCTTTGCCTGGCGCGATGGACAGATCGTCGAGGAAGCCGGGCCGCTCGGCATGGCGACGCGCTATGCGTGGCAGACGATCGGCGGCGTCGCGCGCGTGGTCGAGCGCGCTACCTCGGAGGGCGCACGCGACCGCCTGACCTACGACATTGACAGCCGCGTGAGCCAGGTCACCGACGTGTTCGGTCACGCCGCCAACTGGCAATACGACGAGCACGGCCACGTACGGTCGCATACGGACTTCGATGGACGACGCTATCGCTTCGACTATCGCGATTCCGCCGCGCCGACCGCCGTTTGGTTACCCGGCGAGCGTGTGGTTCGCCTCGAATACGATGCACTCGGACGTGTCGTGCAGGAAACGGATCCGCAGGGCACGACCCGTGTCACTGAATACGCGTTCGCGTCGCGCGAGCCTGCGTCCGTGACGCTGAGCGACGGTCGCACGTGGACGTGGGCGCGCAACGAGCGTCTGCAGCCCGTGCACGTTCAAACGCCGGCCGGTGAAATCACACGCTTCGAGTATGGCGCCGACGGCTGCGTTGCACGCTCGACCGACGCTCAGGGCGTCGCGACCACCTACGCGCACGACGCGTGGGGGCAATTGATCCGGCGCACCGCGGCCGACGGCGGCACGACGCACTATGAGCGCGACGTCAACGGCTACGTCGTTCGCGTGACCGATGCGCTCGGTGCAGTCACGCTCTTCGAGCGCAATGGGCTCGGCTGGCCGCTGAACGTCACGCGTCCGGACGGACAGGTGGAGCGGCACGTCTGGAACGCCGCGGGCCAGCGGACTTCGTTCGTCGGACCGAGCGGTCATAGCCGGCACTGGTATCGCGACCGGCGCGGCAACGTAGTGCGCGCGGTCGACGAGGAGGGACACGTGATCGTGCGGCAGTACGATGCGCATGGCCGTCCTGTGCGCATCGAAAGCGCGAACGGTGCGATCCAGATGCTCGAGTGGGGCGCGCGCGATTGCCTGTCGATTACCGACGCGGATGGCGTCACGCGCAGCTTCGTCTATACGGGTGCCGGCCAGATTCACAGCGTGACGTCGAAAGCGGGCGCGCACACGCGTAGCGAGACGTTTGCCTACGATGCAGCGGGGCGGCCCGTCGAGCGCGAAACGCAGCATAACCGATACGTGTACCGCTATGCCGTGCGCGGCGGCCTCGAAGCGATTAGCCGCACGCCGACCAGCGAAGGCGAACTGCTCGGCATCGGCGCCGATGAAATCCGTTTCGAGCACGACGCGGGTGGCCGTCTGATCGCGGAGCACGGAGCAAACGGCGAACTGCGTTATACGTACAACGCGACTGGCCGGCTCGTCGCGACGCGCCTGCCGCAGGGGCAGGAGCTACGCACCCGCCGCCTCGAGACCGGCGAGATCGCCCTCGTCGAAGTCGATGAACGCGAAGTGGCGCGCTTCTGGTACGACGCGATGCGGCGTCCGGTCGCGCGCACCCAAGGCCGCTTGCGCACGCATACGGGCTATTCGCCGCTGGGCCAGCCTATATGGTGGCGCTCGGTGACGAGTGACGAGTTATCCGCACCCGCGACGCCGTCCGAAAGCGATATGCAGTTGTGGCGCGAAGTGGATTACAGTCCTGCCGATCTACTGGTCAGAATCGGCGGCCCTGCGGCAGGTCAGACCTGGTACGACTACGACCGGCGCGGCTGCCTGCTGCGGCGCGTGTCGGAGCAACTCGGCATCGAGTATTTCACATGGGACGCCGCGAGCAATCTGCTCGATACGCCAGGTGGCAACTGGTTCCCGGCCGTCTATGCCGATCACCGGATACGGGAATGCCGCGGCTATCGCTATGAATACGACGCGTGGGGACAACTGGTGCGCAGGAGCGGGCGCGATCATACGTTGTCGCTCGAATGGGATGCGGAAGGGCGGGTGATCGCCGCGCATCGCAAGGGGCACACTGTGCGCTACCAGTACGACGCACTCGGCCGGCGTGTCGCGAAACGCGTTGAGGCCAGTTCGCCGCAGCGATCGCAAACGCCCGAGCAGGACGAACTCACGCGCTATCTGTGGCAGGGACACCGGCTTGTCCAGGAGCAACGCCCAGGCGCGTTGCGTACCTACCTGTATCAGCCGGAGCCGCCGGGTTCAACTGGCTTTGCACCGCTTGCCTGCGTGGACCAGACGCTCGCTGACGACGGCAGTATCAAGGGCACGCAGATTCGTCACTACCACACCGACGGTGCTGGCACAGCGATCGCACTGACTGATGAGATCGGCAAGGTTGTGTGGCATGGGCGCTATCGCGCGTGGGGGGACCCTGTCACGCAGGAGTGGGGACGCAGCGATACGGTCGCGCAGCCGCTTCGCTATGCCGGCCAGTACGCGGACGAAGAAACGGCGTTGCACTACAACGGCACGCGTCTTTACGATCCGGACGCGGGCCGCTATATCAGCTCCGATCGCACAGGCGATGGCGGTATCAGCCCGTATTGCTACGCGCCGAATCCGCTGACGTGGTGCAACCCGCTCGGCCGTGCGAAGCCGGAACGGCTTCCGTATCTCGTCGGCGTGGAGGCCTCAGATAACCACGGCGTGCCCGACCCGGCTCAACAGATTGCCGGCCTCGTCGAACAGTTCGACGACGTACCGGGCTGGGATCCCCTCGAGGGCTGAGACGAAGATGACATGGAAGTCGAGCCAGTTGTTTGTCCGATATTCGGATAGGCTGCTGGTATCGGCTAGCTTGCGGTGGAGTACGGTCTCGCTACCGTCGTGAATGGTGACGACAGCCGATGCTGCGCACGCCAGCGTATCTTGCGTGCCAGGCGTCGCCGCGTGCTTATTGAAGATGTTCCGATGCAGACAGACGCGAATGTCATTGGCGCGCCGTAGCGAGGCTTTCCACGTCGTCTCGTCGGGACGTGGCGTGCCGGGCGGCAGGGGGGGCTCGTGATTCAGCGTCGCCTCATGGACGCCCCGGCACGTGAAGCTGATGCCCGCGTAGGTCTCGTATTCCGCCAGAGTGCGCTCGTTACCCAGTCCGTATTTGCCGAACTCCTGCTGTGTATATGTTTCACCGTCGATGCCAAGCAGTGCACGATTGCGCCGGTACGCGCGGGCGTTGCGCTCCGACCAGTGTTCGTCGATTTCGCCTCTTTGTTTTGCCTGACTGGTGTGGTCGTCCCACATCTTCACACGGTGCCGGCGTGTGTATTCGTGCCATGCAATCAGGTAGTGCGGATGGTATAGATCGTAGCCGTGCGTGAATGCGCGCACGGAGATTGATATTTCCTCACCGAGAAAGAAATAGTCGGGATCGTGCTGGACTGCTTCGGCGAAGTGACCGTCAGCGAACGTGAAATGTCCGCTGTAGAAGCGCGCGCGAACTGGGTGTTGGCGCGCTTTTCCGGCGGGCAGACGTTTGCCGCGAAACGTCACGACACCTTCCGTACCGAAGCGATCGAAGTTCAGACATTGTGGATCGCCGCGCAAGTGCGCGTCGTTCGCCGGATCAAACCCGGGGAGATAGGCAGTTAGCATCGGCTTCGGACTTTCGCCGCGCAGCAATTCGAGCGTGTCGATCAACTGCGTGTCCCACCTTTCGACAAAGCGGTGGTGCGAATCGAGCTGCAGCGTATAGCGCTCGCCGCCGTAGCGTTGCTGAAGGAGGTTGCGGGCCCAGCATGCGCCTTGCGTCATCATGTGCGGCACGTCGATCAGCTCGACTTTAGCGCCGCGATAGTCGAGATGCTGGATTGTCCAGTTACTGGCCGTTTCCGCGCGCCATTTGCCGAAGCCCTGCCGCCAGAATCCGCCTAGTGTTTCGTCGGGCGCGTGCTGCCAGCAGACGACAATGCGCAGCCAATCCGGCGTTTTTGCCTTGTTGATCAGATCGAGCAGCGTGGGGATCAACTGAGAATCGCGGTAGCTCGCGATCTGCACGAAGATCGAGTTCGGCGATGTGCCGACTGGTGTGGCTGCGATTGTCGCGGTTGGTGCGGCAAGTGAAGTGACAAGTGAAGCGGTCATGCTGTGGAATTCCGGTCGACGCAGGTAGTCGGTGGCAAGGTTAGAGAATGGTCATGGTGAGTGTGGCGGTTGCCTGGATCTTGCCGGCGGTTGGCGTTGCGCTTCCCACGCGCAGGACGGTCGCCTCGAGCGAGAACGGCGATTGCATGCCGCCGTTTGGCGTATGGACGAGCGTGCTCGCCGGATCGTCCGGCCTCAGGATCGTACCGGTGGACACGTCCTTCAGGCGGATAGCGAGATTCGTCGCTCCGGTGTTCTTCAGCATGCTTGCGTCGTTGGGATCGGGTGTGCCGGCCAGCGCCGCGGTGATCGACGCCGGTGGCGTCGGCCCGGAGCAGAGCACAGTGAACTGGACTGGCTGCGTGGGACCCGACGTGGTCGACACGTCCGTTGGGCCGAACAGGCCGAAGTCGATGTTCAGCGTGCTGCTATTGACCGAGCAGCTCGGCAACACCTTGACGTTGATGCCGCTGCCGTTGATTGATAGAACGGTCTTGCCGTCGCCGTCGGTCTGGCCCGAACCCACCAGGCCAAACTGGACGTTGACATTGCTCGCGATGTCGCCGGTCTTGAACAACTGGATCCGGAACTGAGCGCCGGCGCCGAAGTAGTTGTAGACCACCTCCTGGGGACCATTCGTGCCCACGGCGGCCTGGATCGGAAACGGGAAATCCGACACGGTGCCGCTTGCGCGAATGTAGCTGAGCTTGAACCCGATACCCGGCACATTGGTGTTGTAGATACCCGCGATGCTGGACGGAGTCGCCCCGACGAGGTTCATCGTCAAGGTGCCGCCGTTCGTGCAGGCCATGACGCCCGTTTGGATGGGAAATGCGGTGGACAGGCCCGTCGCGATCAACGAACCGATCGCGAGGCCGGGATCGATCGACACCGAATTGTCCTGGAACTGGACAGTGGCTTGCACCTGCTGATAGCCGGCTCCACCGATGCTCTGCTGGATGATTGTGATATCAGCGGGAGTCAACTGGAGACACGTAGCGGACGCGATACGCGCGATTCCGAGGCTGACGAGTACAAGAAATTTGACGAGTCTTTTCATTGGAAATTATTTTGTGAGCCGATGTGCCGTACGGCTTGACTGACGAAGAAGCATCGGGCGGTGACAGGCGAGATGGATCAGTTGTCGACTTCATCCCATTTGACCAGCAGGTCGGCTGGAATGACATGGGCGAGTTCTGAAAAACGCTTGCCGACCATCCGCTCCGATTGACGCAGCAAGATGATGACGGGGCTGCTCGGTTCGTTCTGTTCAAACCACCTGCGTGTTTCCTGAATCGCCGTGAGTGCGCTCCAGCGGTCCGTGGGCAGCGCTGCGGGTAGCGCTGTGGACGTTGGCGGCGCGGATGCGTTGGGTATTGGGTTTAATAGCGGGTTGAATGGTGTGCCGGATGGTGGCGACGGGACCGCTGAGCCCGGCGCTGGCATCGCAGCGGGCGCGGTGTCGACGGGCGTTTGCGCCGCGGGTCGCGCACCGGCCGGCACCGATGAGCTGCCGCCATCCAGTTGCGGTTGCGCGAACGGCCGCAGCAGTCGAGACAGCGTGCTGAGATCGGGTGCATCGGCGCCGAGCGTTGTGTCGCACCACGCGGCGATACTCGCGGTGAAACGCTGCGCGTCGACGAACGCGGCAACGGCGGCGTCGCGCCGCCCCCAAAGTTCCTTGAGCAGGAGAGTGACGGATTCCGGCGCGAGCGCGTCTTTCTGGCGCGGCATCGCGAATGACTTTTCGATGTCGCGCAGATGCAATTGCAGACCCGCGGCCTTCGGCATGGCGATATCGCGTGCGTCACCGAGGGCGCCGTCGGGGTCGACCAGCGCGGCGATCGCATTCGCGTACATGACGGGGTCGCGCTCGCCGTCCAGCATGGGCAGCGGATGCAGCGCTTCACTGTAGCATTCGAACATCGCATTCAGGAACGCCAGCCCGTCGCGCAGCCCCGTCGCGCCGTCGAGCCGGGCTCGGCAGCGCAACAGGATCACCGCAAGGCGGATGTCTTTCGTGCGCAACAGTAGCGCGCGGCACTCGCGTTCGATCTCGGCCCAGTTGGCGGCCGGCGGAACGTCGACGAAATCGCCGTATTGCGCCTCGACGCGCGGGGCGGCAGCGGCGAGCAGCATCACGAAATCCGGATCGTATTCGAGATCGGGGCCGCAGGGCGCGTCGACGCTGACCGGTTCGAGCAGCTCGGCGTAGCGCAGGAGAGCCGCGGGTGGGTGGGCGTTCATATGGAGAAACTCCAGGATCAGTCGTTGTATTGCTCAGGTTCGAACACCATGCCGACGACAGGCTGTTCGTCCATCGATTCGCCGAGCCATGTCGAGTAGCCGAGTCGTTGGGACGAGCCGGTGCAGGCGGGCGGCGCAGCGCGTGGCTTGACCAGCAGCTTGACCTCCCACGCATACTCGTGGCCGACGAAGGCCCGCACCCATTCGACGAAGGTGGCTAGATCCTCTCCGTGCGGCGTGAGGCGCAGGTACTGGTCGAGGTCGAGCGGGCCGACTACGAGACGGAACTTGTGCTGACGGTCGGGAATCGCCTCGCCGAGTTGTGCACATTCGCCCATGATGGCTGCCTGCCCCGGCACGCCGAGCTTCGTGTGTTCCGATCCGGACAGATGGATCCAATGCGGCACGAACTCCTCGACAGTCATCGGTACACCGAAGTAATGCGACAGCGTCGCGGCGAGGCCGTCCGGATTGCGCGCCTCGCGCACGAGGTGTGCCGCTGCGCTGTAGCGCGCGTGCGTCGGCAGACAGGAATGCTGCGCCTCGGCCGGGTCGACGCCGCTCAGGCTTGCGATGTAGAAGGAAAATGTTTCGTCGCCGGGCCGGTCGAGCGATGCGGTGGCCTGCGCCGATGCCCACGCGCGATAGAACTGTGACAGCGCGCGATGGTGGAAGAGGTCGACGAGGTGAACGAGCGCATGATCCTGATGACTCTCGACACGGCTGTACGCCAGCTCGGTCATGTGCAGCGGCAGCGGCCCCTGCGGTCCCCAGACACCGAGCCCGAACAGGCGAACGTCGAGGCGGCCGTTGCGCGTGCCGAGCGACGCGATTTCGCGCGGCGCGAATGTCATGGTCGGCTGCTGGCTGATCCGGAACGGTTCCTCGCCCGGCAGGCGCGCGTTGCCCGGCAAGGGCATGGCCGGGGCGCGCGCGGAGATCGCGCGCAGCAGGCTCATGAAACCGGATTGCCACGGCGTCTGCGGGTCGAACCAGGCATCGAGCGACTGAGGATCGAGCGGTGGCTGCGCGGGTGCGATAGCGGTCGTGTGCGGCGTGTCCATTTATACCGCTCCGCGTCCGCCCATGCGCGGCCGCCATTGCGTGATGAGGCCTCGCTGCATCGATCGAAGTTCGGTTTCGGTGAAGACGTTGATCGACACATGACGGGCAAGGTAATGCTCGAGTACGAGACCAAACAGATATGGGCTGATGCCGGAGAAACCGGTCTCGTCGACTGTCAGTTCGCAACGCACGCCCCGCCCGTAGACGAGTAACCCCTGGCCCGGCAGACGCCGGACGACGGGTTCGGTGCGCGCGCCCACGAGCGCCTCGATCTGCCTTGCCTGTTCGCGCTCGCCCGGGGTGATGAAGAGCTTCAGCATGTTGCGCAGCGCCTGGCCACCGTCGCCGTGATCGAGTTCGACAAGCGGCATGTAGTTGAAGCTCAACTGGCGAATCAGACGCCACGCCGTTTCACCGCTCGCATAGGGCGCGCGCGGCGCGCTTGGCGCGTGCACGAGGCTGACGCCTTCGATTGGCACCGAGTCGGACATCGTGAGGTCGACCTTGCCGTTGCGTGGGATCAGGCGCGGCAGGTCGCGGTTCGTGACCCATGCTTCGACGGACAGGTAGCGGATGTCGTCGGCGTATGGCGCCTCGACCTGATCGACGAGCGATACGTAGACTTCAGTGCCGATATACGGTGTGCGGGTGCCGTACTTGCGCGCGTTGGCCGACAGCGCGCGTTGCTCGCGACGCACCGAGAAATAGCGGCCGTGGTTGCCGACGTCGCTGTGCAGCGTCTGGTAGAGCGGATTGAATTCGACTTCGAGCGAGGTTTCGGCCCTTTTGCCGAACACGCGCGATACCGAAAAGATTTCGTAGTCGAGTGGCCGCGTGCGATCGGCGAGCAGGTGGAATTCTGTTTGCGCGCGATTGATTTCGACACGGTCGGTGCGCTTGGGAAACAGATTGACGACCGGCGTGCAGAACAGCAGGAAGCGCGACGCGTCGACGTGCGTGGCCAGCTCTTCCGGCAGGCGGTCGAGCAGTAGCACCACTTCGGCTTCGTTGCTGTCCACGCGCGCAAGGCCCGGCGCTAACTGCGTGAGCGCGATGAAATAGAAGCGCTGGCGGCACGCGAAATATTCCTGCAGCAGATTATGACCGTGGAAGGCATTCCAGGTGAGCGGCAGCAGTCCTTGATCCGCTTGCAGGCCTTCGAACTCGACCGGCGATTTCGCGATCACATGCCCTTCGCCGCGCGGCGCGCCATACGTGCGTACCACTGAAGCGACGCTGCCGGCATGAATCAGCTCGAACAGATGCGAGGCAATGCGCTCGTCGCCGCCGAGATAGATAGGCAGGCGGTCGAAGTCCGGCATCTGGCTGAACTTGACCTCGCCCGTCGTGCGCAGGCGCAGCCGCAAGGCGCCGCGCAATTGTTGATGGGGTAGCAGATAGCGATCGGTGTTGGGGATATCCGGCGGCACGGCGGTGAGCCGCGCCTCGGCGATCTCGATCGGCCACAGCGTCACGTCCTGACTGCTGCGGAATTCGCACGCCGTCTGCTCGCCAGGTGGAATTGCCGAGCGCAACATGCTGTGGCGCGGCACCTTCACACCCTTCTTGAAATCGCCGGCGCGCAGGCTGGGCCGTAGTTGTGCGACGGCAATCGACGGAGTGGGCGCGACGTAATTCGGGTAGACCACTTCGAGCAGCCGCTGCGTAAAGCGCGGAAACTCGGCGTCGAGTTTGATCTGCGTGCGCGCCGACGTGAAGCAGAAAGCCTCGATGAGGCGCTCCACATAGGGGTCGGCGACCTCGATGCCGTCCATGCCGAGGCGGCGGGCGATCTTCGGGTGCTGCGCGGCGAATTCGCCGGCCATCTCCCGCATGTAGGTCAGTTCGCTGTTGTAGTAGTCGAGAAATTGAGGATCCATGTCAGTGCTCCCTGCGCGAGTCCATATCGAGCGGGACATGGTTCATTTCGATGTCGAACGCACTCTGAATGCGGAATTCGAGCGGATAGGGCGACCAGTGCATGAGCCCGTCGATTTCGAATATCAACTGGTTGTAGCGGATTGGATCCGTGCTGCGCAGCGGCCGAATGCGCAGCGATTCGGGGATCAGGCGCGGCTCGAAGCGGACGATCGCGGTGCGGACCATCTTCTCGACAGCTTCCCAGTTGCGATTGGTGAGATAGCTGCCGGACAGCGGGGCTATTCCGTAATTGACGACCGACTCGGCCACTGCCGCGTGCCGCGTCGCATCGAGCTCGTCATCGAGGCTGGTCGTGTTGAGCAGTAGGCTCAAGTCACGCTCGATGATGCGATGCATGCGCTCGGCGTTGGGCGCGTAAGCATCGGGATGCTCGGTTTGCCGCTGGGGCGCGTTGTCGAGCAGGCGATCGATGAGCGAGGGCATGTACGCCTGCCGATGCCGGATGTCGGACGGGCTCATGTCTGCTCGTCGTGAATGAACCGGCATTCGCCGATTTCGAGCAGGCCGAAGTCTCCCTTGTCGGTACTCCAGGTTTTCTGGCCGAGCGCGATTACACCGGTTTCGCCGACGTCCTTCCATGTGGTTTCGCGCGCGAGCCGAATCGCGGATGGGCCGTTTTCCGAACCTGGATAGCGTACCGGCAAATAGCCACGCAGCACGGCGGCGTTGCGCAGGCCGACGACGGCTGAACGCCAGACAAGGTCGGTCAGCGCGGTGATCGGCCCGAGCGTGAGCGATTTCATTGCGTCGAACGGCACCCAGCGGTAGCCGCCCGCGACAGCCAGTTCGCACACGGGACCAAGCCGGGTATCGCTGTCGCTCAGCCACTCGAACGCGCCGATCTGTGTGCTTTCGCCGCGCGTTGCCGGCGCGTCGTTAAAGGCGGCGGTGCGCAGTTCATCGGCCGCGGCGAGCTTGCCTTCTCCGAGCCTGATGTTGGCCTGTACGAGTGAATTGGCCCAGGCCGGCAGCGGATCGATCTCGCCCGGTGTGCGCTGACCGCCGAACACCTCGGCGCGGAACATCTCGCTCTGGATCAGCCCGCGATACAACTTCGCGCGCGACGCCCCCTCGGGCTCGAGCGTGGCCCATGTCTGCAACTGCTGCAGCGCGCGCCGCCATTCGCCGCCGAGGCACAGCAGTTCGAACAGCAGCCAGCGCTCGCGCACGCTCGACGGATGCCTGCGCACGTTATCTATCGTCTGCGCCTTGAGTTCGTCGAAGGTCTGCGTGTCGAGCAGGCTGCGAAGTGTCGGAGTGTCTGATACGGGTAGATCAGCGGTCATTTTCATCGGGTGATTCGGGTTCTTCGTATTCAATGGAGTCGGGCGTGGGCATATGGCTGTCCACGCTGACCATGTGGTGTTCCTCACGGGCAAGCGGTGCCGCCGGGCTGGTGCGGCGCGCGGAGACGCCGCGCGGCGCGAGTAGCGCGAGGATTTCGTGCGACTCGTCCGACTCGAAGATCTGGCCGGCGCCGAAGGAGTCGAGGCTGTCCAGCAGCGTGTCGACGTTTTTACCATTCATGAGCAGATCGAACACCGACGATTCGCCATGCGAAGGATCCGCGAGGTCGGCGAATGGATCGTGCTGGGCCCTGATGGGCGGCGCGCTTTCGTGTGCGGTTGTCGTCCTCAGTTCGTGCGTAGTGCCGGTGCTCTTTTGGCTCAGGAGCGCCCGACGGTATTCGAGCGTGAGCGCGGCGAGCGGGTCCGATTCGTGGACGTCGGACGGCGCGAGCATCGTTGTGCCGGCGTGTGCGTCGTCTTCCTGTGCGAGCAGTTCGCGCCCGATATGTAGTGGATCGCAGTGGTTGTCGTCGGCGAGCGCGACCAGATCGCTTAAGTCCTCCGGCTTTGTGAGCACGGGCTCGATCCGGACTGTTGTCGGCGTGCGCATCGGCGGCGCCGGGCGATTCGCTGCAAAAGTGGGCGGCGCTTCGCGTGATGGGTTCGATGGAAAATCGGACATGGGTTGAAAGTCGGCATTCGCGTGTGACTTGTTGCTGCCAGACGACCGGTTCGCCTCAGCGTTGCTGTTCCTGCCTGTGTGGGCCGCGCGGCCAGCCGTGCTCGTGCCAGAGAGGCCGCTTCGCGGAACAGGTGCAGGGACAGGTGGAGAAACGGGCCGCAAAGCAGACGGCATTCGCCCGATGGACTGGATCGTCCTCGCGAACATCCTGAATGCGTCTGCTTCGAAGGGTGAGGTATCCCACCGGGTCAGATATCCGGTCATGATCTGCCCCGTCAACGAACGCGAAGGAAATTTGCCGGTGTAGCGTGCATTGGGGAAACTCTCTCGCGGCGGAAAGTACAAAACGACCCGCAAAAAATGCGGGCTGACGTATGGGTTGCATTAAGGGATGCATTACGGAACAGATGGTACCTGGCACGTCGCGGGCGGAATATGGGCGACGGCCCAAATACACACGGCAGCCGACAAGCTATGCTCTGTCACACGATCACTTCGATCTGCGCGCGCTTTCGAATACACACCCCGGCTAGTGCGCCGAATGTCGAACCGAGGTCGCGTCTCGCTCGCTACAACATCTTCACTTGCTACGTCATCATGTCCATTTCACGCCACGCCCTGTTCGGCAAGCTCGGCACGACGCTCTTCAGGAGTATCGAATCCGCTACCGCTCTCGCCAAGCTGCGCGGCAACCCGTATATCGAGCTGGTGCACTGGCTGCATCAGTTGATCGCGCAGCCCGATAGCGATCTGAATCGCATCGTCAGGCACTGCGGCATCAGCCGCGAATTGCTTGACCGGGATCTGCAAACCTCGCTCGCCGCCCTGCCGTCAGGCGCCAGCGCGCTCGCCGACTTTTCGCATCACGTCGAAGCCGCCATCGAGCGCGCGTGGGTAGTCGCAACGCTTGCGTTCGGCGACCGGCGGATTCGTGCTGCGTGGCTCATGGCCGCGCTCGTCGAGACACCGGAGTTGCGGCGCGTGCTGCTGTCCATCTCGCCCGCGTTCGGCAAGATTCCTCTCGACGGCCTTCATGATGCGCTGCCAGCGTGGATCGACGGCTCGCCTGAAGCGGACGATACGCCGTACGATCAGAGCGATTTCTCATCCGCGATGCCGGGCGAGGCGTCTGGTGCGTTGGCTGCGCCAGCGAAGGGCGCCGCGCTTGCGCAGTTCTGCGTGGACCTGACCGCGCGGGCGCGGGCCGGAGAAATCGATCCTGTGGTCGGCCGCGAACTCGAGATTCGCACCATGATCGACGTGCTGTTGCGCCGTCGCCAGAACAATCCGCTTCTGACTGGCGACGCGGGAGTGGGCAAAACCGCGGTCGTCGAGGGGCTCGCGCTCGCAATTGCGGTTGGTGACGTACCGCCGAAGCTCGCCAATGTCCGGTTGCTGAGCCTCGACGTGGGCGCGTTGCTTGCAGGCGCGAGCATGAAGGGCGAGTTCGAAGCGCGCCTGAAGTCAGTGCTCGAAGAAGCGACAAGGTCTGCGGCGCCGGTCGTACTGTTCGTCGACGAAATTCACACGTTGATCGGTGCGGGCGGTCAGGCAGGTACTGGCGACGCGGCGAATCTGCTCAAGCCCGCACTCGCGCGCGGCACGCTGCGCACGATCGGCGCAACTACGTGGGGCGAGTACAAGCGGCACATCGAGAAAGATCCGGCCCTTACGCGCCGTTTCCAGGTGCTGCAGATCGCGGAACCGGAGGAATCGTTTGCCATCGACATGGTGCGCGGCCTCGCACGCACGCTTGCCAGCCATCATGGCGTGGTGGTGCTCGATGAGGCGATTCGAGCGGCCGTCACACTATCGCATCGCTACATTCCGTCGCGCCAACTACCGGACAAGGCGATCAGCCTGCTGGATACCGCTTGCGCTCGAGTTGCCTTGTCCCAGCATGCGCCGCCGCGTGAATTGCAGCGTATTCGAGAACGGTTGCAGGCCGGGCGTGTCGAGGCCGAACTGCTGGACAACGAGGCGCGCATCGGTCTGGGCGACGGTACTGCGCTCGCTAACATCAAAGCGGGTATCGCCATACTGGAGACGGAGGGGTGCACTGTCGAAGCTGCGTGGCGGGCGCAGGCCGAGGCGGCAAAAGCATTGGCCTGCGCCCGCGAGGCGCTGAACGAGCCCGTCGAAGCCAACGCTTCGCATGGCGCCGACACGTCGATTGGGACATTGCGGGCGCTGGAGCGGACGTTGTCGAACTTGCAGGCAGATACTCCGCTTGTGTTCCCGGAGGTCAACGAAGCAATCGTCGCTGAAATCGTCTCGGACTGGACCGGCATTCCGGTAGGACGCATGGTGACCGATGAGGTGAGCGCTGTGCAGGTGCTGCCCGCCACGCTTGCTTCCCGTGTGATCGGCCAGTCCGACGCGTTGCAGCAGATCGGCGAGCGTGTGCAGACCGCGCGTGCCGGGCTCGCCGACCCGCGCAAGCCGCTCGGGGTGTTCCTGCTCGCGGGTCCCTCCGGCGTCGGCAAGACCGAGACCGCGCTCGCATTGGCCGAGGCGCTTTATGGTGGCGAGCAGAACCTGATCACGATCAACATGAGCGAGTATCAGGAGGCGCATACCGTCTCCGGACTGAAGGGTGCACCGCCCGGATACGTGGGTTACGGTGAAGGCGGTGTGCTGACTGAAGCGGTGCGCCGGCGTCCATATTCCGTCGTGTTGCTCGATGAGATCGAGAAAGCACATGGCGACGTACACGAGATGTTCTATCAGGTGCTCGACAAGGGCTATATGGAGGACGGCGACGGACGTTATATCGACTTCCGGAACACGACCATCCTGATGACGAGCAATGTCGGCTCCGATCTGACTGCGAGCCTGTACGCGGATGAGATGCTCGCGCCAGATACGGACGGGTTGCGCTCGGCGCTTGCACCGGAATTGTTGAAGGCGTTTCCGGCGGCGTTCCTCGGTCGCGTGACGGTCGTGCCATATCGCCCGCTTGGATCGGACTCTCTTGCACAGATCGTGCGGCTGCACCTGGATCGCGTGGTTCAGCGCATGGCGGAAACCAACCGAATCGAACTGGGCTATGGTTCAGGCGTGGTCGACTACATCGTCGGGCGCTGCCTCGTGCAGGAGACCGGTGCGCGTCTGCTGATCGGTTTCATCGAGCAACACGTGCTGCCACGTCTGGCGCGGCAGTGGCTCGACGCATTCGCATCGAAACGTGCGCTTACGCGCATCGCGATTGAGGTGGCCGATCCCGTCGCGGGGCCTGCCGATGCGCTCGTGTTTCAATCGTTCAGCGTTGTATGACCGAGTAGTCGTGTTTTCCCGAGCGACGAGGTCTTTTCCTCAAAAGTGTCCGACGCCTATGCTGATCTCGGCCGTCGCAGAGGTGGCCGTCAGGGTGACGAGGGTGCCACGTTACCGCGCGTTTACCAAAAGGCGCGTCTCCAGCCGTTCCAGGCGCTGGTATTCAGATCAATTCACGCTGTAGACCGGACGTTTTTCGGACTGCACTGATATTAGGTCGGCAGGTGCGGCATTACCATACACGCTCTTTGGTGTTTGTCATGGAGACAACCACTAGCTCACCATTTCTGATCGAAATGGTGGGTCCGCACAGTCGCACTACGCTCCCGCAATATTCCTACGTTTGCGGGTCAACCTCCGTGCATGTTTTGAGGGTTGCAAGGCTTGTTCGCGATATGCACCCAAACCTCAAGTTGAACAGATCCCGGTTGTGAATTACACGCTTGCCCTTCGCTTTTTTGCCGTCATGCTGACGATACTGTCCGTCGTGCTCGCTACACTCGTGATGCGACACGATCCAGTACCTGTGCAAAGCATCGTCCGAATCGATTCTTTGCGGCCTGCGCAATGGCCCAGCATTCTGGTCCGTGCGGGCGTTGTGTGTTTGCTCGCGTCGTTTGTGCTTCTTTTGATGGTCTGCGATCTTCTTTGCGATTAATTTCTTGCGTTGGGCTGTCTTGAATCAAGCCCGACGATTCTCCAGCATATGGACTTATCTCAAACTTGGATGCTGCTATTAGCAGCATTCGTCTTATATTGCACCGTTCTCGTTTGGCTTGGTTAAAGCAGGCCTGAGCAGTTTTATTCGCTCGGGCGTGCAGAGAACAGGTGTTCAATTCGGATCAGCCTGCTTCGCTTCAAACGCTGGCCCATGCGGCGTAGTCTGCAGGATCTGCAACAAACAGCTTGCTATATATTCGCGCTCAAGCGGTTTCGCGCTCCCTTTGCACGTGACGCAGTATCGTCGTTTGAGCCTCGCCGTCGAACGCATCGGGCTCTGCACACTGCGACGCTATTCGTGCGTCAGTTCGCTTTCCTGTGTATCGCGCAGACAGGCTGCGATATCGAGGCTGCCAAGGCCCGCGAGACCGGCTTGCTCGATACGGATCTCGAATGCCGCACAAAGATCCGCAAGCTCATATTGCCTGAGCACGCCCAGCGCACCGCGCAGCGAATGCAGTTCGGCGAGCACGCACGGTGCGTTGTTGTCCCGCTGCGCGGTGGCGATCGCCGTGAGCGACGTGTCGAACGAATCGTTGAACATCTGACGCAACTCGGCCGGCAATGCGCGACCGCCGAGCAAGGCGTCGTCTGTGTCGTTGGTTTGCGTGCCGATTTCCACCTGGGCTTCCGGTTGCGAATCCGCTTGCGATCCAGTTTGCGCTTCCGTTCGATACGCTATCTGCGACACGGCAGCGGGCATCCCGGCGACCTCGGTCAGGATTGCCCTCAATCGCGCGAGCGACAGGGGCTTCGTCACCATCCTCGCAATGCCCGCCGCTTCGCAGCGCTCGCGCTCTTCTGATGTAACCGACGCTGTGGCCGCGATCACAGGCATATGCGGCCAACGCTGATGCACTTCACGCGCCAGCGTGTAGCCGTCGATGAGCGGCATCGACAGGTCGGTCACGAGCACGTCGAAGGTCTCACGCGACAGCCACGCGAGCGCTCGCGCGCCATCTTCGACGACCGTCGCGTCGCAGCCGAGCATCGTCAACTGTTCTTCGAGCAGGCGACGGTTGACTGCATTGTCTTCCGCAGCCAGCACCCTGAGCCGGTGCGGCAGCACCTGCGGCGTATCCTTTGTCCATGCGAGCGGCACGTCACGCAGCGTATGCTGCAAGGCCTGCGCAAGCCCCATCAGGCTGAAGCTCGACACACGCACGACCCGGCCCGACGCAACCGGATTCACAGGGCCGGCGGCGGTGCAATCGATGACCCACGACGCGCGTTCGATCAGGTGGCTCTCGCCGTCCACGTGCCACGTATCGCGCTCGCCAAGCAGAATCAGAGTGCGGGTTTTCGTGAGCGTCGGCTGATCGGCCTGTGCCAAATGGGGATACGCATTCACGGTCAGCCCCCAAGCCTGCAACACGGACACCGCGTACGCGCGCGATGCCTCGGCAGCGGCCACGAGCGTCACCGATTCACCGGCGAACTGCGGCATGTCGGGCGCGGCCTGTGGTGCGCCGAGCGGCACCCGCACCGTAAAGCAACTGCCGTTGCCGGGCTCGCTTCTCATCGCGATGCTGCCGCCCATCGCCTGTGCGAGCCCCAGGCCCGTGCCGCCGAAGCGGCGGTTGATGGAGGTGTCCGCCTGGCTGAACGGCTGGAAGATCGCGGCTTGCTGCCGCGCGCTCATGCCGATGCCGGTGTCTTCGACTTCGATCTGCAGGTCGAGTCCGCCGGGAGTCGACATGTCGGGTACCGATACGCGCAGCGTTACCGCGCCGCGTTCGGTGAACTTGATCGCGTTCGAGAGCAGATTGTTGATGATCTGGCCGAGCCGGGTAGGGTCGCCGAGCATCGGCTGCGAAGCGGCGACGCCGAGATCCGCGACGAGCTGCAGATCCTTCGACTGCGCGAGCGGCGCAAACATCGTCAGCGAACGCGCGACCACGTCGAGGGCGTCGAACTCGATATGCTCGAGCGTCATCTCATCCGCCTCGATCTTCGAGAAGTCGAGCACGTCGCTGATGATGGCGAGAAGCCCTTCCGACGACGTGCGGATCGTCGTGAGACGGTCGCGCTGCAGCGCGTCGAGCGGCGATTGCGCGAGCAGTTCGAGATTGCCGAGCACGGCGTTGAGCGGCGTGCGGATTTCGTGGCTCATCGTGGCGAGGAATGCCGACTTCGCCGCGTTGGCGCAGTCCGCGGCCTGCCGCGCTTCGCGCAGATGCTGTTCGAGGCGCTTGTGCGCGGTCACGTCGGTGACGGTGACCACCAGCACGTCCTCGCCCTGGTAGCGTGAGGGCGTCGCACTCAGGGCGACGTCGATTGAATCGCTGTCGTGCGTGGGCAATGTTAGCTCTTCGTGCATGACTTCATCGCTGTCATGTGCGCCGCTTTGCGCGCGGGCGCGATAGCGCGCGGCCAACTCGGCCGAGAGCGTGGGCGCCGGCATGACGACGCGTTTCGCTGCCTTGATCATGATCGGGCTGCGCAGGAGCGGCGTGCCGTCTTTCAGCGCGATCAGTCCGAGCCCGACGGGCGCGGTTTCGATCAGTGTGCGGCTCAACTGCTCGCTTTCGAAGAGGCGCTGCGAGCGATCGAGCGCCGGGCGAACCGCGCGGTTTTTGAAAGACATCAGGAACGTCCACGCGGCTACGAGCGTGAGGAGCGTCATTGCCGCACCGATCCCCAGATGCAGGCCAATGCCCGCGACGATATCGCGCCACGTGCACGTGTGTACGAGCGTCCAGCCTGTATCGCCGAGCGGCCCGGCGATCGTAAACATGCCGTCGTGCCACGTTTCGCCGCCCTTCTTCGTCAAGGCGAGCGTGCGTTGGTCGAGGAGCGTTTCGGCACGCGCTTGTGGGATCGTGCTGTTGATGATCGTTCCGTCGCCGGCGACGATCATGTAAGCGCCGTCCGAGTGCTCGTCCCCGATGAGCGGCGCAATCAGGAAATCCGGTTCGTATTCGGTGGCGAGCATTGCGAACGGCGTGCCGTTGTGGAGTAGCGGCGCGGCGAGCCGGATCGTGAGCTTGCCGGTCAGCGGGCTGACCGCGGGAGGTATCCAGAATAATTGCCGATACGGTTGGGCAGGCGTGCCAGGAGGGGTGTCGGCGAGGCGGGTGAGGCCGTTGGCGAGCGCGGCTATCAGCCGCTCGCGGTCGGCCGCCACGGCGGTGGCCGGCCACGGCTCGCCGTCCAGCGAAGACGACATGATGCCGGCGATGTCGTACTCGATACCGTAGAAATAACCGGGAAGCTGCCGGCCGCGTGCGAGCGAATGAATGGCGCGCGAACGGCTCAGTTGCTCAGCGAGGACAAGATAGCGGCGGATTTCGTCGTCCCGCAGCGCGCTGGCGTTGACTGCGAATACCCGCTGCGGCCGTTCCGCCGAAGTCGGTTGCAGCACGATGCCGCCGTCGTGTTTGCGAAATTCGTCGACCAGCGCCTGATCGACCTTCGTGCCGTTCGGCCATGCCAGTTCCGCGCCTACGAGCGCGATACGGAACGACGCTTCACCGACACGGATCTGCTCCATGATCTGGTTGTGAGAAACGACGAAGGTCCGGCGCTCGACGGCGACATGCGCGCGCACCGCCGACAGCATCGCGAGAATAAATGCGATCAGCAACATCAAGGTCGTCACCGCGCCGCCGCCGAACACGAGCAGCCGCTTGTAGCGGCGCAACTGATTCAGCACGTTGTAAGGAGAACTGGCGGACATGGCGATACGGGAACATTCTGTGGACGCGCGGTGCGTAAGGGGACAAGCTGTCTGTTACCGGTTTTCAGTCATTCCAGCTTGACGAGTGTGGCAGAGCGCCTCCCTCACTTAAATGGGATTTGTCTTATTTGTAAGGCGTAGGGATTTCAGACACTTCCTAAATTTGCCGGTCCGACCGGCTCGGAATCTGCGCACCGGCGAGGGCGAGTGAGGATGTTCCGGAGCGTCCATTCAGTGCGCCGTCCCATTCCGATCTCTCCCCATTGCGTGGAGGTTTCGATGAGCAACGCGAAGATCCATATGCGCGTGTCGATGACTATCCTGTTCTGCGCTCGGCGTCAGGCACGACCTTGCTGTCGTTCCTGACGCGCCGCTATCACGATCCGAAGGTCATCGTGTTTTACGACGATCGACCCTGCCGCCCTCGTCGTGCAAATGTGGCGGCGTGGTATTCAATCGAATCGGGCAAGCGTCTGGTGTACGCATGGCACGCGCTTCTTTTGCCGCTGCAGAAGCGTTGCTTCTTTGCCATGTCTTTCATGTTCGTATGGAATGCCTGGCTAAACACATGTGTCGATAGAATGACGTTGAGTTGCCTGCAATATGGGATTGACCTCAATAGCGGCTGCAACGGGGCCTCAAAAAGTCCTCGCGTTATTGTGCTGATATACGTTATAAAGATTAAAAAGGTCGGCATCAGGGATTGGCGTCGAGCGGCGCAAGGAGGACAGATGGAATATTCGCTGAACGAACCGCTTGCAACTTCACGCAGGCCGCCTGAGGCTTACGCGCGATTTTCATGCAATGCTTATGAATTCACATTTACGTTCACATTCGCAGTCGACATGCTCTCATGGTAAATTTTCAGCGCTGCTGTGCTGGCTACATGAGCGATCCATAGCGGGCAACCAATAGGTCGAAATACATCAAGCCTTTCAATTGCAACTGGAATAACTGGAGAACAACAATGCTTTTCTTTAATGACGGTTTCACATTTACGAATTTTCTGGCCGATGCTTTTTCCATTTTCATGTTTATCCTGTGGTTCTGGCTGCTCATTACGATTTCGGGCGACCTGTTCCGCCGGCATGACGTCTCGGGGTGGGGCAAAGTTCTGTGGGTGATTTTCCTTATCATCCTGCCGTATATCGGCATATTCGCGTACCTGCTCACACAACATCGCGGCATGGCGGAGCGCGATCAGGCTCGCGCCAAACAGGTGCGCGAAGACCTGCGCCAGGTGGTGGGATTCAGTGTCGCCGACGAATTGGAAAAGCTCGACAAGCTCAAGGCATCCGGTTCGATTTCCGCTGACGAGTACGCGCGTCTGCGAGCCAAGCTCGTGCAATAAACGGTGCGGATTGCATAGCCGCCGTGAGCGAGCCTTCTGTCCCGATCACTCATGGCGGCGGTCTGACGGTAACGGCAATCCGGCGGCAGCCTGGTAGCAACCTGGCAATAGCCCGTCGTCAGCCCGTCAGGCGACGCTAGTCTTTCGGGCACATCGCACCGGACTCATCGCACGCTTGAACGTAACGGGAGGAATCCATGTTTACCCGCCTCGCTCGCGTTCCCTGCTCCACTGCGCGCACTGCGCGCGCGTCCATGACTTTGCGTCGCGCCGCGGTGACGTGCGTGGCGGCGTTGATGCTGGCGGCCTGCGCACAGCCGTGGCAGCAATTCCAGGCCGGCCAGGATCAGTCGGCGATCATTGCCCGGATGGGGCCGCCGCGCGAAGTCTATGAGTTGCCCAATGGCGGCCGCCGGCTCATGTGGCCGACCCAGCCGATGGGCTCGACTACCGTTGCCGCCGACGTCGACGCCTCCGGCAAGATCGTGAGCGTGCGCCAGGTCTTGCAGATCAGTGAATTCAATCGCGCGGAAATCGGCAAATGGACGCGCGACGACGTGCTGATCAATTTCGGCCGGCCCGTGCAAACGCAGTTTTTCCGCCGCTCGCAACGCGAAGTCTGGTCGTACCGTTACGTCGAAAACAACATCACGCACCTGCTATTCAATTTCTCGTTCGACACCAACGGCGTCTTGCGTGAAACCGCGCGCACGCCCGATCCCTTACGCGACCGCGACCTGCGGCGCTTCTGATTCTTCCCGCAATGTAGCGGCCCAGCCAGGCATACCCCGGTATGCCTGGCAGTCTTGATGGTTCCGCTTTTGTATTGTTGCGTGCTGGTTGGCTACAGCAGCGACTCGATGGGAAGAACCGACAACATCCACACACCGAGCCGGCCATACCAGGTCGTGTTGGGTTCGACGTCGTGGCGGATTTCAGTGTCGCCGTTACGCTCGATCCAGTAGAGCTTGCCGTTCTCGTCGAGCCGCACCGTATACGCGACCTGGGGCAGCAGCGCGAGAAACTTCCTGTCGATCTGGGTCGCGAGATCGGGGCTGTCGATCACGAGGCCAAGCTCCGTATTCAGGTACGCGGAGCGCGGATCGAAATTGAACGAGCCAACGAAAACGCGCTGGGAGTCCACCACGAAAGTCTTCGCATGCAGGCTGGACCCCGAGCTGCCGAATGGGCCCGGCGACGGCTCTTTCTTGTGAGCGGTGCCCGGCACGCGTCGCAATTCGTACAGATGGACGCCGTTCCTGAGCAACTCGACGCGCCGTTTCATGTAGCCGGAGTGAACGGCGGCAACGTCCGTCGCTTCCAGCGCGTTCGTCAGCACACGCACATCGACGCCTTTCGCGGCGAGGCCGGTCAGATACTGCGTGCCCGTGCGAGCCGGCACGAAATACGGCGAAACGAGGTCGAGTTCCTGCGTCGGCTCACCGAGTACTTCCCGCAGCTGATGTGAAATGAGCGCTTCCGGCGGTGCGTTGTTCAGGCCTTTCGCAGGGTCGTCGCTGATCAGATCCGTCTTCGCCCAGTCGAATTGCAGGGTGTCGTCGAGCATTTTCTGCACGACGTGCGGACCGCGCAGCGCCTCCATATAGGACGCGGCCGCCGGGTCCTGCTCGATCGCTTGCGCCTTGCGCTCGAGCGTGGCCAACTGATCGACGCTTTCGTGCGGCAGAATCCGCTCGACCGGGTACGCCGACGCGCTTGCCCAGTAGCGGTCGAAGTCTCGCGCGACGTCGGCGGCGGCCGGCCCGACGGCCAGCACGTCGAGGTCCGCGAAAACGACGCCGTCGGTTGCATCGAAGTACTCGTCGCCGATATTGCGGCCGCCGAGAATCGTGGCGGTGCTGTCGGCGGTCAGCGACTTGTTGTGCATGCGTCGATTGGCGCGCGAGAAATCCGTCAGGAAGCCGAGGAATTTCGGCTTGCGCACCACGAATGGATTGAAGAGGCGCACCTCGATGTTTGGATGCGCGTCGAGCGCCGCGAGCGTCGGGTCGAGCGAAGAGGGAATGCCCAGATCGTCGAGCAGGAGCCGCACGCGCACGCCGCGGTCCGCGGCTTCGTGGAGCTCTTCGAGAAGCAGCGTGCCGGTCAGATCGTTGCGCCAGATGTAGTACTGGATGTCGAGCGTGCGCTGTGCCGAACGGATCAGGTCCATGCGCGCGGCAAACGCCGTGTGCGCATCCGACAGCGGATAGATGCCCGCGAGGCCCGCATGCGAGGCCAGCTCGGGCGCGATCGCGCGGCCCAGATCGGTAGTGGCGGCCTGTGCGGGAGTCAACGCGCTCGACTCCGTGCGATTCTCGAGCGGCGGTAACGCACAGCCGCCTAGCAGGCTCGCGCACAGCAGCAGTGCGGATATTGCGCCCAGCCGCCGATGAGGCAGGTGACAGCGGAGGTGGAACAGGTCGTGTTTCTGCGGTTGCATGGAGTCCAGGGGTTCCTCTGGGTCATCGCGACCCGGCTGGTTTTACAATTGAAACATCGCGGAAACGTCATGGGAACATCGCGCCAGCACTGCTCGCCAGACCCGGCGCCTTGCATTGTGCAAGCAGGATACTATGAGCGCAAAATAGTCGGTGCCTGCAAACCGGTCTTGTTGCGCAAATGGCTTTGTCCGATGATACCGGCAGGCCGCGCGAATTCGAACGAGGATCAACCCAGGCCGCATTCGAATTGCGCCGCGTCAGCGTCCCTTGAGTGTTCGTCCATTGCGGAGTCGAGCAACGTGAAGATTTCCCGTTTGCTGTTTGGCAGCGTCATGCTTTTCGTGGTGGGCGCCGTGTTGCAGCTAATATGGCCGCTTGCGCAGTCGGCGTCCTATCACCACTTCGCCGATCATCGTTCGCTCGGCTCGCTGCACAATGCGTCGGACGTGCTGTCGAACCTCGTCATTCTGCTCGCCGGTATTCTCAGTCTCGGATGGGTGAGGCGGCATGCATCGAGCCAGCCGGCGCAATTCCCCGGCATGGTGGTCGTTGCGTTCGGGCTCTTCCTGACCGCGTTCGGCTCTGCTTACTACCACGTGGCGCCGAGCGATGCGACGCTCGTCTGGGATCGTCTTCCGATGACGATCGTGTTCGCCGGCATTCTCGCAATGCTGTGGACCTCAGCCACCGGACAGCGCATAGGCTGGGTGCAACTGCTGATCATGGTCGTCGTGTCGCCCGCGACCGTCGGCTACTGGCTCGTATTCAACAGCCTGTGGCCTTACGCAATCCTGCAGTTCGGCGGGCTCATGCTGATCGTCGGCATGACGCTCACGCGCAAGGTAGATGGCGTGTTCGCGTGGACGCTCGTGATCGTCTTCTACGGGGTCGCGAAGATTTTCGAAAGCCTCGATTGGCAGATATGGGAGTTGACGCATCACGTGGTCGCCGGCCATGCGTTGAAGCATGTCTCGAGCGGCCTCGCTGGCGCGGCGATTATTCTGGTCGCGAACGCGCCGCTGCGATCCGTTGCGCGGATCGTCCCGCCACGGCCGACCGGCATCGGTCATTCAGGCACGCCGCGCTGACGCGCTGATGTAGTGACGCGCCGCTACTGCACCGCGTCGCGCAAATCCCTGATGTGCTGGTAGACGGTCGCGCGTCCCATACCGAGCACGTTCGCCACGTAATTCGCCGCGCTCTTCCCCTTGAACGCGCCCTCCGCCCACAGAGCGGCGACGAGTTCACGCCGGTGATCGCGCGTCAGTGAATTGAGCGCCAACTGGCGTTCCTGCAGCCACGTGTGCAGAAACGCGTTGATCCTCTCCTGCCAGTCGTCCTTGAACAGGGCCTCCGGCTGCTTGACGACGCCGGCACCTGAAATCACGAGATCGATCACGCTTTTCACTTCGTCGAACACGGCGATGTTGTAGTTGATGCACATCATGCCCGCGGCCGAGCCGGTGTCGTCGAGCAGGACGGTGCTGACGCAGCGCATGCGCCGGCCGTCCCAGTTGAGCTTCTCGTAAGGGCCGATCGTGCCCGGTTGCGCGACATGATCGATCTCTTCGAGCGCGGATTCGTCGCCCAATTCGCGCTTCGACAGATTGTTCGCGATGTACGCGACCGTCTGACTCTGAAGATCGTGAATGACGACTTCGACGTATGGGAAAAACAGCTGTGCGATACCGTCGGCGACGCGGCTATAGCGGTCGAGCAGCAGCCGGCGAGCCGGTGTGGATTTTGTCTTGCGCATGAAGTGGGGTGCGGGTTCGTGGATGACGGCCAGCGCCTTGTGTGCGTTGGCATACGCTGATTCGCGATGCCATGGCGCTGTCGCCTTCCTGTGAGCCTTACTATTTTGCCACGCCGTTCTGGGCGCTCAGATAACGGAATAGTTCGTAGGCGATGGCGACGTCTTCGAGACCAAGCCCGATCGAACGGAAGAACGCGTGCCGCTGGTACGACGGCGGCTGCTTCGCGTGGCCGCTCACGAGTTCGGGCAGATCGGCGAGCACGTTCTGCGCGGACCAGCCATGCAGCTCGGCGGCGAGCTTCATTTCGCCGGCGCTCGCGGGCGTCGTGCGCCGATAGTCGCAATACACGTCCATCCCCGGCAACCATGCGGGCGGCACTTCGTGTGCGTTCGCGACGTTCGTGCTGATCGACGTAATCAGCGCGGGTTTCGTCAGCATGCCTTCGGACAGTACCGGCTTGCCCGACGACGTGCACAGCGCGACCACGTCCGCGTCACGCACGCAGTCTTCGAGCGTCGCGCTGAGGGTCACGCGCGCATCGAGCGCGGCGACGGCGGCGCGCTGCCCGGCATGGGCCTCGTTGGTTTCGTTGACGAGGGCGAGCCCCGGCGAGAACACCTGAATCGAGTCCCACGGCCGCAACGGCGCGATATGGCGCAGATGCGCCTGGCCCACCGTGCCGGCGCCGACGATCGCGAGCCGGCGCGCACCGGGCGCCGCGAGATGGTCGACCGCGAGCGCGGTGGCGCCCGCCGTGCGCTCGACGGTAAGCAGGCCGGCATCGCACCACATGAGCGGCTGGCCGGTTTCCATCGACATCAGTGCGGTCCACGCGGTGATGATCGGCTTCGCATCCGTGACGATGTACGGCGACAGCTTTGCGCCGAACACCTTCGCATCGGCGATGGCGCCGAGGTACGTGATGAAATCGCCCGCGTTGCCGGGAAAGAGCGTGAGGCTTTGCGGCGGCTGGACCGCCTGCTCCGCGTGCAGTGCACGGAACATGCCGGCGAGGGCGCGGCGCACGTCCAGCCGCGGCAGCGCGTCGCGCACGGCGTCCTGCTGGACGATGAACGGGGTAGGGTCTTGACTCATATGTCTGCTTTCCAGGTCGATGCCAGAGGGTCCGGCGTTGGCTTAATTCTAAAATCAAAGTCCAGTCTGGATAATTCTTTTTGAAAAGCTTTGCAATTATTCTGGTCCAGAATAGACTTCTGTTCCAGAGCAGCGGCAGGATTGCGTCCATTTCAAGGCGTCGCGAGGTCCTCCTGCTGTTTCGGCTGGCCCACTCGTGGCCCACGAGTGGGCCACTTTCTCGACCTTGTTGCCCGTTTTCACCGACTGTTCCCGTTCCTGTCGACGCCTTCTTTTACGCCCGGACCCATCATGACGCTCAAACACACGCTTTCCGTTTGCCTCGCCGCCGCCCTCGTCGCCGTGACTGGCGCAGCCAACGCCGAAACTGGCGGTACCCTGCGCTTCGGCATCGAGGCGTCCTATCCTCCGTTCGAGAGCAAGACACCGGCCGGCCAGCTGGTTGGCTTCGACGTCGATGTCGGCAACGCGGTCTGCGCGAAGCTGGGCGTGAAGTGCGTGTGGGTCGAAAATTCGTTCGACGGGCTGATCCCCGCGCTCGAGGCGCGCAAGTTCGACGTCATCAATTCGGCGATGAACATCACGGCCAAGCGTAAGCAGAGCATCGACTTCACCCCGGCGATCTACGTGGTACCGATCGTAATGGTGGTCAAGCGCGGCTCGCCACTGCTGCCGGACGTGAAGAGCCTGCAGGGCAAGCGTGTCGGCGTGCTACAGGGTTCGTCGCAGGAAGACTTCCTGAAGCAGCATTGGGCGAATGCGGGTGTGTCGGTGGTGTCGTATCAGGACCAGGATCAGGTCTATGCCGATCTGACCGCGGGGCGTCTCGACGCCGCGGTGCAGGAAGCGCAGACCGCGCAGCAAGGCTTCCTCGACAAGCCGGCAGGCCGCGACTACGTGATCGTGGGCGAGCCGCTGAAGGATCCGGCCACGCTCGGCGAGGGCACCGGCTTCGGTCTGCGCAAGGGCGACAAGGCGCTCGCCAGTAAAATCGACACCGCGCTCGACGAGCTGAAGAAGGATGGCACGCTGAGCAATCTGTCGGTGAAGTACTTCAAGCGCGACATCATCGCGAAGTAAGCCTGCCGGACAGATTGTCCGGGAAGCGCCGCCCGGGTCCGGGCGGCGCAAATTTAACCGCGCATGCACTCGCGTACCCCCAACACCCCCACGCCCACCCGCGCTGGAACAGAGCCCATTATGGATTTCGACGTCATCGTATTGGGAGCAGGCATTGTCGGCGTGTCGGCCGCGCTGCATCTGCAGGATCGCGGACGTCGTGTCGCGCTCGTCGACCGGCGCGGACCCGGCGAGGAAACCAGCTTCGGCAACGCGGGGCTGATCGAAAGCTCGTCGATCGTGCCGTACGGTTTTCCGCGCCGGCTCGGCACACTGCTGCGCTACGCGCGCAATCAGTCGACCGATCTCTACTGGGACTACAAGGCGCTGCCCGCGTTTGCCGGCTGGCTCGGCCGCTTCTGGTGGGAGTCGTCGCCCGAGCGGCTCGCGTCGGCGGCGCGTGACATGCTGCCGCTGATCCGCCGCAGCGTCGCCGAACACGATGCGCTGATCGCGCGCGCGGGTCTGGAAAACCTCGCGCACGACGGCGGCTGGATCGAAGCGTTTCGCACACAAAGCGAACTCGACGATCAGACCGCGGTCGCTCAGGCGGCCGTGCGCGACCACGGTCTGCGCGTCACGCCGCTCGACGCGGCGGCGCTGCGCGCGCGCGAGCCCGCGCTCGCCGCAGGATTCTGCGGCGCGTTGCACTGGCAGGACCCGAAGAGCATCTCCGATCCCGGTGCGCTGACGAAGGGCTACGCACGTCTTTTCGTGCAAAACGGCGGCACCTTGCTGACCGGCGACGCCGCTACGCTGCGCGAGAAAGGCGACGCGTGGACCGCGCAGACCAGCGCCGGAGAGATCAGCGCGAAAGAAGCGGTGATCGCGCTCGGGCCGTGGTCGGACACGGTGTTCGCGCCGCTCGGCTATCGCATTCCGTTGCGCGCGAAGCGCGGCTACCACATGCACTATCGGCCCGCGCGGACGGTACTGTCGGTGCCGGTCGTCGATACCGAGGAAGGCTACGTGATCGCGCCGATGCGCGGCGGGCTGCGGCTCACCACCGGCGTCGAGATTGCGCTGCGCGAGGCGGCGCCGACCGGCATTCAACTCGAACGTGCCGAACGGATCGCGAAACCGCTGTTCGGCCTGGGCGAGCGTCTGGACAAGGCGCCCTGGCTCGGGCTGCGTCCGTGCACGCCGGACATGCGGCCCGTGATCGGGCGCGCGCCGCGGCACCGGGGCCTGTGGTTTTCGTTCGGCCACAATCATCATGGCCTGACGCTTGGGCCTGTCAGCGGGCGGCTGCTCGCTGACATGATGACGGGCGCCGAGCCGTTCATCGACGCGCGGCCGTTCAGGCCGGAGCGGTTCCGTTAGGCGGCGCCCGAGTTGCGCCGCTTCGATCGGGTTGCTTCAATCGCGTGCCCCGGTAACGCCAGCTCAGTAACATCACCTCAATAGTTCCCAGTTCGCGATCTGTCGCGTTTTGTTTGGCGTGTCATCGTTATGTGCGAAGATCGGTGCTGTCCGCCGGTCGATGCGTCTGTTCGCCATCGCGTTGTTTCGCTGGTCGGCGCGGCCCCGAGGTGAATTGTTGGCGGATCAATGGAGCACTGACAGATGACTGACAGATTGCAGGCGTCCGTATGCGTGGTTGTGCTGCTGCTGATTGTGGGCTGGGTGCTGTATATCGGACGCGCCGTTTTTGTTCCCATTGTGTTCGGCGCGATCGCGGTCTACGTGGTCGTCGATTTCACGCGTCTGCTGCAACGCATTCCGGTCCTCGGCAAGCGGCTGCCGGTGCAGTTGCGCTATGGGCTGTCGATCTTCCTGATCGCGGCCGCCATCTTCTTCGCGGTCGACATGCTCGTCGCGAACTACGACGCCCTCGTCGCGCTCGCGCCGCGCTACCAGGACTCGGTCCTCGCGATGATCCACAAGATCTCCACGCTGCTGCATCTCGAAAGCGAGCCGACCTGGGATTCGCTGCGGCGGAACATGCTCACGCAGCTCAATATCCAGTCGGTCGTGACCGGCATGCTGACTTCGCTGTCGTCGATCATTATCGACATCTTCGTGATCCTGCTGTATGCGAGCTTTCTGCTGGTCGAGCGGGGCACGTTCGGCGAGAAAATCACGAACATGACCGCGAATTCGGAGAACGCGGCGCGGATCAGAGGCGTCGTCACCGACATCAACCGGCGCATCGGGGCTTATCTCGCGCTGAAGACGTTCCTCGGCGTGCTGCTCGGCGCGGTCTGCTGGGTGGCGATGCGCAGCGTCGGCCTCGAATTCGCCGGGCTGTGGGCGGTGCTGACCGCGCTGCTCAACTACGTGCCGTATATCGGCTCGGTGCTTGCCATCGTGTTTCCCCTGCTCATGTCGGTGCTGCAATTCGGCGACCTCAACTCGATACTGATCGTGCTGCTCTCGCTGACCGCAATCCATTTCGTGATCGGCAACATTCTCGACCCGTATATGACGGGTAATTCGCTGAACCTGAGCCCGTTTGCGATTCTTGCGAGCATGGCGGTGTGGTCGGCGCTCTGGGGCGTGCCCGGCGCTTTTCTCGCGGTGCCGATCACGGTCAGCGTGACGATCATCTTCTCCGAGTTCGAAATGACGCGGCCGGTCGCCGTGCTGCTGTCGAAAAACGGCCGGCTCGCTTACGGCAAAAGCCAGCCGGCCGCTTGAGGCCGACGGCGTCGTTCGTCCGAACCATGTCCCGTCGTCAAGACCATCACGCTCAGCCGTCTGCCGCACAGGCACGAGCAACCTCCGGCGCACTGGAAGACCCGGCGCTGCTGCGCCGGCTGCTCCGCGCCAAAGACCGCATGGACGCCGCCTCGCATGAGGCCTGGCCGGTCCAGCGGCTCGCCGAAGTCAGCGGCGTGTCCGAAGCTCATTTCGCGCGCTCGTTCAAGCGGGCTTTCGGCGTTCCGCCGCATCGCTATCTGCTGACGCGGCGTATCGAGCAGGCCATCGCGCTGTTGCGCGACACCGAACTCAGCATCACCGACATCGCTTTCGCGACCGGATGGGAAAGCCTCGGCACCTTCGGCCGCATCTTTCGCGACATCATCGGCCGAAGCCCGGGCGAGATGCGTGCCGAGGCGAGAGCCAGCCAGTCCCAGCTCGAAAGCGTGCCCGCCTGCGTGCTGAAGGCCGCGCAACGTCCCGATCTCACGATCGCAGTTTTGGAGAAGCGCCGCCGCGTGGCTAACGATACAGTCGAGCCCTCAACCAAGGAGGTGTCATGAATCAGGGTGTCAATGTGGTCGGCTTGTACGTCGACAATCAGGACGAGGCGCTGGCGTTCTACGTCGACAAACTCGGATTTCGCGTTCACACGGACGTGCGTAACGGTTCCTACCGCTGGCTCACGGTGCAGCATCCGGAGCAGCCGTCGTTTCAGCTCGGCCTGTTCACACCGGGCCCACCGATTCACGACGAAGCCACCGCGCAAACGCTGCGCGCGATGGTCGCGAAAGGGGCGATGCCGCCGCTCGTCCTTGCCGTTGCCGATTGCCGCGCGAGCTACGAGCAAATGAAGGCGCGCGGGGTGGAATTCACGCAGGAGCCGACGGACCGCTTCGGCAGCGTCGATGCGGGTTTCCGTGATCCCGCCGGCAACGGATGGAAGATGATCCAGGCACCGGCGGGCTCGAAGTGAACGCAAGCCGGGTGCCGGCAGTCAGGTATCGGTGAAGGGTTCTATCCGCACTGCGTCAGCTGCCGCTCCGGCTTCGCGCAGAAAATGCGCGAGCGTGTCTTCGATTACCGATCTCGCCAGTCCCTGCACGATGAACACGAGCCGCGTCGCATGGTCGTCGTCGGGCCACGCCTCGAGCCGCAGCGGTTCATGCAGCAACTGCTGCACGCCATGAAACACGATGGGTCGCGTCTCGCCAATGAAATTGCCGATTCCCTTGACCCGCAGAATGTGTTCGCCGTGATAGCCGAGCAGTACCGTCAGCGCGGTTTCAACCGCGTGCATCGGCAAGGGCTGCGCGTAACTCAGGCAGAAGCTGTCGATGTCCGGATGGGCGGCGCGTGAGGCTGTCGCGCCGCTCATCAGCAACTTGCGCGGCGCAGACGCCGCGCGCAGCCAGGGCCGCAACGTGCGCGGTGTCAGAATGCCGAGCAACTGCCGCGCGTCGATCTCGCCATTGCGCACCGGAATGCGCGCCGCGGCCGGATTCAGCGTGGCGAGCGCGGTCTCGAGGTCGGCGAGCGTAGCAGCGTCGACCAGCTCCGCTTTGGTCAGCAACAGCCGGTCCGCGACCGCGACCTGCTGACGCGATTCTTCGTGACGCGTCAGTTGCGCAGCGCCGTGCTTCGCATCGACGGTCGTCACGATGCCGTCGAGCTGCAAGCGGCCTTCGAGCGCCGCGTCGCCGAGCAGCAGCGAGATCACCGGACCGGGTCGCGCAAGCCCGGTGGTCTCGATCAGAATCCGCTCGAACGCGGGAATCTCGCCGCGCTCGCGCCGTGCGAGCAGTTCGGCGACGGTCGCCGCCAGTTCGTCGCGCACTCCGCAACACAGGCAGCCGTTTTCGAGCAGCGCAACGGTTTCGTCGCGCGACGTACTGACGAACAGATGATCGAGACCGATCGCGCCCAGTTCGTTGATGACCACCGCGCAGCGGCCGAGCGCGGGTTGCGGCAGCAAACGATTGAGCAAGGTGGTCTTGCCCGAGCCGAGAAAGCCCGTCAGCAGCGTGACAGGAATCGTGGCCGGAATCGCGTCCGAAAGCGTGTCCGGATGCGTGTCCGAAAGCGCGGCGGTCTGCATGACGGCGTTCTCCGGCACTCAGATCACCTGCAGGTCTTTACCGACGATGATCTGCCCGTTGAAATGCTTGCGCGCATCGGCGGCCCACATCTCGTCGGTAATCGCGGGGTCGCCGCCCGGCACGAAATGGCTCAGCACCAGCGTCTTCACACCGGCCGCCGCGGCAATCCTGCCGACCTGCTCGGTCGTGGTGTGGCTCTTCATCAGGTGATCGAGCAGCGTCGGGGCGTTGTCGACGGTCTTCATGAGCTTTTCGAGCGCCGGCAGGTACATCACCTCGTGCACGAGCACGTCGGCGCCTTTGGCGAACTCGGCGAGCGCGGGGTAGTAGGTCGTGTCGCCGGAGAAGACGATGGTGCGCTCGCGGGTCTCGAAGCGGTACGCGAAGGCAGGCTTGATCGTGTAGTGATCGACGAGCGTCGTGGTGACGCGCACGCGCTCGTCTTCCATCACGAGACGCGGGCCGTCGAATTCGTGAATGTTGATGAGCGGCCGCAACGGCGGACGGCCTTCCTCGCGCATGCGCACCTCGAGATCGATGGCGTTCATGTCGACGAAATCGTCGATCATCTTCGTCATGCGCGGCGGCCCGTACAGATTGACGGGCGTGCGCAGTCCGGTGGCCCACGCGAGGAACACGAGGTTGCCGAGATCGGCGTTGTGATCCGAATGATGATGCGTGAGGAAGATGTCGCGGATGGCCGGCAGCTTGATGCCCGCGCGGGTCAACTGCAGCGCGACGCCGTTGCCGCAATCGACCACGTACGGCTGACCGTCGACGACCAGCACGTTCGACGGCGCCGCGCGCAGATCGGATGGCGTCGGGCCGCCCTTGGTGCCGAGCAGGATCAGCTGCGTGCCTTTGGTCGCGGGTCCGGCGGTGGTGGCGAGGGTTGTCGCGGTTGCGGTATTGGCCGTCGACTGCGCGTGGGCGTCCTGCATCCAGGGTAGCGCCGCGGTGGTGCCTGCTGTGACGGCGAGGCGCATGAAGTCGCGGCGGGAGCGTCCAAACGGCTGATCACTCATGGGGCGGTGTCTCCTGAGATCGTCGAGGACCAGCGCGATCCGGACCGCGACGAAAAAGAATTGACGCTGAACCAGCCGCGTACCTGCGCCGATCGTCGAAGAGGTCGACGCAGGTACGCGGGAACCGTCAGGACATTACTGCGCGACAGGCTGGGTCACGTCCGTGCCGAACCAGTGGATCGAGATCTTTTTCAGCGTACCGTCCTGCTTCAGTTCGGTCAGCGCATCGTTGATCGCCTTGGCGAACTTCGGGTTGTCCTTGCGGAACGGGATACCCATTTCCTGTTCGGCGCCCTTGAGCACCGCGCCCGTACGCAGCGGCAACTGCGAGTTCTTGATGATGTACGGCAGCATGAGCCGGTCGTCGAGCGTCGCATCGATACGCTTGGCCGCGAGATCGCGCAGCTTCTCGGGCGCGCCCGGATAAGTCAGCACGTTGATGCCCGGCACGGCGCGCGCCATCTGATCGTAGTTGGTGCCGAGCGTCACGCCGAGCTTCTTGTCGCCCTTGAATTCGTCGAGCGATTTGAACTCGCGCTTGTCATCGGCCCGCTGGATCAATTGCGCGGCCGAGTACGTGTACGGCTGGCTGAAATCGAGAATCTCCTTGCGTTGCGGCGTAATGGTGACCTGATTGATGATGACGTCGAATTTGCCGCTTTGCAGCGCCGCGATGATGCCGCTCCATTCGGTCGGAATGAACTCCGGCTTCACGCCGAGCTTCGCGGCCACGGCCTTGGCGACGTCGACGTCGAAGCCTTCGAGTTGTCCGTCCTTGTTGCGCGAATCGAACGGGGGATAGGTGCCTTCGAGACCGATCTTCAGGACTCCGGCCTGCTTGACGCTGTCGAGCAGATCTTCCGCGTGGGCGGCGACGGCGGTGAAGCTGAAGGCCGAGAGAGCCAGGGCGTTTATGAGCAGCAGCTTCGAAAATTTCATGGAGTGTCTCCTCTTTGCTTGAGTATCAGGCTGCACAACGCAACGATTCTACGATCATGGATTCGAGTGCTCGCGAAGAGGGTTGGTGAAAGCATCGCGCCTTCGCGGCACGGTTCACCGCCCGGTCGTGTCGTGCCATAGAACACGGCGAGAACGCGGCGAGTGGCGGGCCTCATCCTAGCACTCCAAAAGTCGTCTGTTTGATCTTTGTTCGAAAGCCGACGGCAGGTTCTCGCGAAGAAATATCAACTGCTCCTGCTGTTCGCGGGCGGATGAAAATCCGGCTTGGAAAAATCGCAGAATTCGCGTGTGAGACTCGCGACATGCGAATAGAGCGGCTGCGGCCCGTCGTTGCGATAGACCGCGTAATACCGCACGGCCGGCAGATCCGGTGTCGAATGCAGTACCGTGAGTTCGCCTTGCCGAACGAAGTCCGCGAAATAAAGCGCTGGCAGGTAGCTGACTCCGACTCCCGCGATCGTCAGCGAGCACAGCGAGATCAGGCTGTTGCCCGCGAAGGCGCGGCGAATCGATACGTTGTTCGACTCGAACCAGCGTTCGTAGATCGCGTCGACGCCCGAGGTGCCGGCCTGCATCAGGATCGGCCACGTGGCGATTTCCTCGAGCGACAGCGTGCGCGTTTCGCCGACCAGCGAAGGGCTCGCCATCCAGGCGAGATGGAGTTTGCGCAGCGGTATCGACGAGAAGCGCGGCGTTCTGATCGTGGTCGGCGCGATGATGAAGTCGATCTCGCCGGCCAGCAGCCGGGACGTCAGTTTCGTGCTGACGTCGATTTCTGGCTCGAACGAAACCGCCGGATAGGCGAGCCTGATCTCGCGCACGAGCCGCGGCAGAAACGTCAGCGCGATCAGCTCGGTAATGCCGATCCGCAAACGCCGGACCTCTTCGACCTGCTTGCCCATCCGTTCGAGCAAACGGTCGCGCGACTGCAGCATTTCTTCGGCAGTGTCGAGCAGATCGCGGCCTTTCGGCGTGAGGCGGGTAGTGCGGTGGCTGCGGTCGAACAGCGGTGTCGAGAAAAAAACTTCGAGTTCGTTGACGCGCTTCGAGATGGCGGACTGCGTCGTATGAAGGCGGTCCGCGGCGGCCGCGAACGTTCCGAGGCGGGCCACCCAGTAGACCGCTTCGAGCTGCTTGAGCGTGATCATTGAGGTTGGAATACAGGGTCTTGGCGGGGTGCGGGCGGGGATGGGGCGGCGTTCGCACCGGTTCGGGAATGACGCACAGTATCGATTGCCGCGGGGCTTTCTGGCAAGCGGCGAGGCCGGTTACCCTTGCCGCAGGTGCTGCCGAACCAGCTGCCGAACCAGGAATTTTTTTCATGGCTCGCGATGCCGTTTACTCCGCGCGCCCGGCCCGTGTCTTTGCGATACTGTGCGGATGTCGCGTTGGCCGTGGCGTCAACGCCGCGTCTATCGATGAGATCGAGGTTATGTCGGGAAAAACCCTGTCTGAAAAGATTCTGTCGGCGAAGTCGGGGCGCGACGTGCGCGCGGGCGACGTCGTGATCTGCGAAGTCGATTACGCGTTGGGTACCGACGGCTCGATTCCGATGGCGCTGGATTACTTTGCCGCGATGGGTGGCGGCCGTGTGCATGCGCCGCACAGGCTGCTTTTCGCGCTGGATCACTACGCGCCCGCGCCGAGCCCGAAAGCGGCGTTGCTTCAGGCCGGCATCCGGCGCTTCGCGAAAGAGCAGGGCATACCCTTATTCGATATCGGCGAGGGCATCGGTCATCAGCTCGTCGTCGAAAAAGGCTTCGCCGCGCCGGGCCGCTTGCTCGTCGGTGCGGACAGCCATTCGGTCACTTACGGCGCGGCGAACTGTTTTGCGACCGGCATCGGTTCGTCGGATCTGGCGGGCGTCATGAAGACCGGCAAGGTCTGGCTCAAGGTGCCGGCGTCGATCCGCGTGAGATTGCACGGCCGGCTCGCACAAGGCGTCTATCCCAAAGATGTTGCGCTGTACCTTGCGCAACTGCTCGGCACCGACGGCGCGACCTACGAGACGCTCGAATTCTGCGGCGACGGCGTGCAAAGCCTCGATTTCGAAGACCGGCTCGTGATCGCGAACATGTCGGTCGAACTTGGCGCGAAGAACGCGATTTTCCCGTATGACGACGCGTGCCGGCGCTACCTCGAAGGACGCGCTGACGATCTCTCAGGCGCGCTCAGCGCCGACGCGGATGCAATCTATTCCCGCACGCTCGACATCGACCTGGCGACACTCGAACCATTTGTCGCCGTACCGCATGCGGTATCAGACAACGTGCGTGTCGAAGCGCTCGAGGCGACACCGGTGCAGATGGTGTTTCTCGGCACCTGCACCGGCGGGCGGACGAAAGACTTCCGTCAGGCGCTCGACGTGTTCCGCCAGTTCGGCCAACCCGCCAGCGGCGTTCAACTGGTGGTCACGCCGGCTTCGCGCGAGGTGCTGCTGGAACTGACGCAGGGCGGCGAGCTGGCCGAACTGATCGCGCTCGGCGCGGTGCTCGTGACGCCCGGTTGCGGCGCATGCTGCGGAACGAGCGGTGCGATTCCCGAGGACGGCGCCAACGTGATTTCCACTGCGAACCGCAATTTCAAGGGGCGCATGGGTAATCCGACCGCGAATATTTTTCTTGCGTCTCCCGAGGTGTGTGCGGCGAGTGCGATTGCCGGCCGTATCGTGAGCCCCAGAATGCTTCTCGCCGGACGCCCATAACCATGACAACTTCGATCAATGGCATTGCGCGGCGCTTCGGCGACAACGTCAACACCGACTACATCATCTCTTCGCGACGCAAGCGGGAATCGCTCGATCCCGCTGTCCTGAAACAGTATCTGTTCGAGACGATCGCGCCTGAGTTCGCGGCGTCGATAGGCGCGGGCGACATTCTCGTCGCGGGCAAGAATTTCGGCTGCGGCTCGGCGATGGAGGTCGCGGTCACGGCAGTCGTCGGTGCGGGCATCAAGGTCGTGCTCGCGCAGAGTTTCGCGCGCACCTATTTCCGCAATGCGGTGAACAACGGGCTCTATCCGATCGAGTGCGACACGAGCCGCATCGCGGAGGGCGCTGCGTTGCACATCGAAATGGGCACGCACGTCATGATTCGATGCGACGGCGTGGCCGAACCGCTGCAAGCCGCGCCGATTGCGCAGGACATGCTCGCCATTCTCGATGCGGGTGGGCTCGTTCCGTATCTGCTTCGGCACCCGAATTTCTAATTTTCCGATTCGGGTCTATTCAAGAGGAAATCCATGAGCCATGCCAACCATTTAGGATTCCGGATATTGCCGATGCCCGCATCGATTCCGGCCGGCATGATCGACGCATTCGGAGCGATCGTCACTCCCCATATCAGCGACAACATGCACCGCTTGTGCGGCGTGACCGGATTGCGGCGTTATCACCGGGAGAAGAAGCTCGTCGGTCGCGCGCTGACAGTCAAGGTGCGCCCGGGCGACAACCTCATGATCCACAAGGCGATCGACATGGCCGAGCCCGGCGACGTGATCGTAGTCGACGGCGGCGCGGAAGTGACGCAGGCGCTGGTCGGCGAGTTGATGCAGATGCATGCGCAGGTGCGCGGCGTGGCGGGGTTCGTGATCGACGGTGCGATCCGCGATGTTGCGGCTTTCCATGCCGCCGATTTTCCGTGCTTTGCGCGCGGCAATACGCATCGCGGTCCGTTCAAGGAGGGGCCGGGCGAAATCAATGTACCGGTCGCCGTCGGCGGTCTCGTGATCGAGGCGGGCGATCTGATCGTCGGTGATGAGGACGGCTTGGTCGCCGTGCCGGCAGATCGGCTCGACGAAGTGCTACAGGCGGCGCAGGCACAGGCGCGGCGCGAGCAGCAACGCAAGGAGGCGATTCTCGCGGGGCAGGACAAGCGTGGCTGGATCGACGCGTTCCTGAAAGAGAAGGGCGTGATCGCGTAAGCACGAAAGGTACGAAGAGTACGAAGGAATCGGCATGAAACTGATTGCAGCGCGCCTCGACCGGATCAAACCGTCGCCGAGTTCGATGGCTACCGCGCGAGTAAAAGAGTTGCGGGCGGCGGGACGGGAGATTATCGGGCTGACCGTTGGCGAGCCGGACTTCGATACGCCGCCGCATATCATCGAGGCAGCTTACGATGCGATGAAAAGCGGCAAGACGCGTTATACGGTGGTCGACGGTACACCTGAATTGAAGCGCGCAGTTCGCGAGAAGTTCGAGCGCGAAAACGGCCTGGCGTTTGCGCAGGATGAAGTGAGCGTCGGCAATGGCGGCAAGCAGGTCATCTTCAATGCGCTGACCTGCACTGTCGATGAGGGCGACGAGGTCATCGTGCCCGCGCCCTACTGGGTGTCGTATCCGGACATGGTGCTGCTCAACGGCGGGCGTCCCGTGATTGTCGAGTGCGATGTCGACAGCGGATACAAGATGACGCCCGCGCAACTGGAAGCCGCGATTACGCCGCGCACCAAGTGGCTGGTGTTGAATTCGCCGTGCAATCCGACCGGTGCGTCCTACACCGAAAGTGAACTGGCGGCGCTCGGCGAGGTGCTAAGTCGCCATCCGCATGTCTGGATTCTGACCGACGACGTTTACGAACACCTGATTTACGACGGTCTGAAGTTCGCGACCTTCGCGCAGTGCAATCCGCATCTTCAGGAGCGCACGTTGACGGTCAACGGCGTTTCGAAAGCCTATGCGATGACCGGCTGGCGCATCGGTTTCGCGGGCGGCCCGAAGGCGTTGATCAAGGCGATGGCGAAACTGCAGTCGCAAAGCACGACCAATCCTTCCGCGATCAGCCAGGCTGCCGCACAGGCGGCGCTCAGCGGTCCAAAAGATTTTCTGGTTGAATGGCGCGCGCAGTTCCAGCGGCGACGGGACCTCGTCGTGGACAGTCTGAACGCAATCGAGGGGATCTATTGTCCGCGTCCCACCGGGGCGTTCTATGTCTATCCGTCGTGCGCTGGTGTAATCGGGCGACGCAGGCCGGACGGGCGAGTGATCGAAAACGACAGCGACTTCGTCATGTACCTGCTGGAGACGCAGGACGTGGGCGTCATTCAGGGTGCGGCGTTCGGTTTGTCACCGGCTTTCCGGATTTCGTTCGCGACGTCGTACGAACAGCTTCAGGAAGGATGCCGGCGCATCGCCCTTGCATGCGAATCGCTGCGGGCATAAGCAGAAACGGAAACTGATAACAAAGCTGACAAGGAGACACCATGCATACGCTGATACAACGCGCGATTCCCGCGCTACTGATAGGCTGCCTGACATTCGCCGCGCAGGCGCAGGATCTCACGGGCAGGCTCGCCGACATCAAGCAGCGCAATACCATCGTGCTGGGCTACCGTGAATCGTCGCTGCCCTATTCGTACTACGACAATAACGAAAAGGTCGTCGGTTATTCGCACGATATCGCGCAGGAAATCGTCAAGGAGATACAGCAGGCGATCAATGCACCGTCCTTGCAGGTGCGGATGATTCCGGTCAATGCGCAAAACCGGATACCGTTGATGCAGAACGGCACGATCGATCTTGAGTGCGGCGGCACGACCAATAACAAGGAACGCGCGCAGCAGGTCGGCTTCTCGAACACGATCTCGGTCACCGAGACGCGGCTGCTCACCAAAGCCAATTCGGGCATTCATTCGTTCAACGATCTGAACGGCAAGACGGTTGCGGTGACGGCGGGTACGACCTCGGAGCGCTATCTGCGCAAATACGTCGAGGAGAAGCACGCGAGCATTACGGTTCTCTCCGCGCGCGATCACAGCGGCTCGTTCCTGAATCTCGAAACGGGACGTGCACAGGCGTTCTTTATGGATTCGGACGTTCTTTCCGCGGAACGGGCGACCTCGGGCAGTCCTGCCGACTATGTGGTGACCGGCGAGCCGCAGACACACGAGGCGATCGCTTGCATGTTGCCGAAGGGCGATACCGCGATGAAGGCGATCGTCGACCGCACGATTGCGAAGATCGAGCAGGACGGTGTGGGTGAGAAGCTCTACAAGACGTGGTTCATGTCGCCGATTCCGCCGAAGGGAATCAACCTCGACATGCCGATGAGCGACACCATGAAGGCGGTGTTCGAGCATCCGAATGATCGGCCAATGGATGATTGAGAAAGACGGGATGGGCGCCGGGTGCGCCCGTTGCGGCTAATTGAGCACCGCATGGCGCCATTCGTGCGCCATTAAAAAACTGCTAGATAGTTAGATATCCTATTAGATGGAGCGCGCTGCAAGAGCGCGTTGTGGAAATGGGTATCGGCGCAGTGAAGACCTCGAAGCAGACGGTGCGGAGGTGTCCATATCAACATGGAACGATCTCCAGATAAAAATAAGGTTTCCTGATTTATTGAGGAACCGAAATCCCCATATATCTCCCGCACAGCGTCAATTCATCCCACTATCTGCGACGCAGTACTAGGGGAATCACCTAATGTCTTACCAATACTTGCAAGTGCATATTTGAACGAAATATTCATAGGTGGATTTAGCATAAATTGCTAACAGGAGACACGATGAAGATTTCAGTCAATCAAAAACGTCGCAAGCTGCTGAAGTTAGGTAGTGCAGCTGCCATCCTCCCCGTTGCGGCACGTGCCGGCGCTGCAACCAGTTCCTCGCCCGGTGCGGCGGGCGACCCCTCCTCAGGTTCATCCGAAGCTTTCAGTTCAGCCAGCGCTGCGGCGCAGGGGAATTCGGCGCTCGTTTCCGCCGAACAGGCGTTGCTGTTCCATTACGACTCACCCGCGGTCGAGTCTTTGATCCAGTTCCAGGGTCTGCCGGTCGGCAACGGGCGTCTCGGTGCGATGGCCGGCGGCGCGAGCGATCATGAAGCGCTCTATCTGAACGAAATCACGCTGTGGTCGGGCAGCAAGAACGTCGTCGATCTGGCCTACACGACGACAGGAATGGGCTCCTACCTGACGCTCGGCAAGCTCTACATCGATCTGCCCGCCCACGCCGGCGCCACCAACTACCAGCGCTCGCTCGACATCAGCAACTCCGTCGTGCGCACGCAGTACCGAGTCGGCAACAAGAACTATCGGCGCGAGATTTTCGCCAGCTTCCCCGACAACGTGATCGTCGTGCGCCTCACGTCCGATGGCGGCAGCTATAACGGCACGGTGTCGCTGGCCGACGGGCAGGGCACGCAGACCATCGGCGAATCGAATCATGCGCTGTCGTTCTCGGGCTCGGTAAGCGGCAGCGGAGAGCTGTACTCGACCTACATGATGGTCGTTCCGGACGCGGGCGTCGCTTCGCTCGACTCATCCAGCGGGCAGATCACGCTGCAGGGTTGCCCGGCGCTCACGATCATCATTGCGGCGCGCACCGACTACAACGGGCGCTACGTCGAAAACTATCTGACGGGTATCAACCCGCGCGACGCGGTGATCGCGGACGTGCAGAACGCCGCGTCCCGGCGCTACAGCGATCTGCTCGAGCGCCACGTGCAGGACTATCGCGCGCTGTTCGGGCGCATGGACCTCGATCTCGGCCGTTCGAGCGCCGCGCAACGGGCGTTGACGATTCCGGAGCGGCTGCTCGCACGGCAAGCGAATCCCGACGTGGCCGACCCCGAGCTCGAAGCGATGTACGTGCAGTTCGGGCGCTACCTCACGATCTCGTCGTCGCGCGGCTCGATGCCGGCGAATCTGCAGGGCCTGTGGAGCACGACGAACAACCCGCCGTGGATGGCCGACTACCACACCGATATCAACATCCAGATGAACTACTGGCTCGCGGACCGGGCCGGGTTGCCGGAGTGTCAGCAACCGTTCGTCGATTACGTCACCGGGCAGTTGCCGTCGTGGGTTCAGTCGACGAAGAATCACTTCAACGACGCCGCCAACGTGAATTACAGCAACTCGAACGGCAACGTCGCGGGCTGGACGGTGGCTATTTCGACGGGCATCTACGGTTCCATCGGCTGGGACTGGAGTCCGCCGGCCAGTGCCTGGTATTGCCGCACGCTATGGAATCACTACCAGTTCACGCTGGACAAGGCTTATCTCGCGCGTATCTATCCCGTGATGAAGTCCGCGTGCGAGTTCTGGCAGGCGCGTCTGATCCGTGACCCCGCGACGGGTCTGCTCATCGACGACAAGGACTGGTCGCCGGAGCAGGGGCCTCATCAGCAGCTCGGGATCACCTACGCGCAGGAACTCGTGTGGGATCTGTTCACGAACTATCTGAGCGCGAGCCAATTGCTCGGCAAGGACGCGGATTTCGCGCGCTCGATCGCGAGCATGAAAGCGCAGCTCTATCTGCCGAAGGTGAGTCCGACGACCGGTCAGCTTCAGGAATGGATGGACGACAGCGTCGTCGGCGAGACCGGGCATCGGCATCTGTCGCCGCTGATCGGCTGGTTCGAAGGCGAGCGCATCACGCTCGATAGCGATCCGAAGCTCGTGGCCGGCGCGAGGGCACTGTTGCTCGCCCGCGGCTTCGACTCGTTCGGCTGGGCGCTTGCATGGCGCATCGCCTGCTGGGCGCATTTCCACGATGCCGCCAACTGCTATTCGATGATTCCGAAGCTGCTGCGCTATTCGGCGGGCAACGACGGCGTGAGCGGCACGTTTGCCAACATGTTCGACGCGTATGCGCTGTCGAGCAATTCGTCGGCATTCCAGATCGATGCGAACTTCGGCGGTCCCGCCGCAATACTGGAGATGCTGCTGCAAAGCAGGATGGATCGCATCACGCTGCTTCCCGCGCTGCCGTCGCAATGGAACACGGGGCACGTGACGGGCGTGCGCGCGAAAGGCGGGTTCGCGGTGGATCTCAAGTGGAACCGCGGCGCGCTGTCGTCCGTCACGCTCACCAGCGTCGGCGGTACACAAACGGCACTGCAATACGGCAACGTGGTTCGTGCCGTAACGATGCGCGCAAACGGCACGGCGCGATTCGACGGCAACCTGCGGCCGATGTCGTAAAGCATCCAGGGGCCGGGCAGCCCGAAACAAAACGCCGCACAGCAGTTAACCCGGAAGTCCCAGTTTCATTTTTCAAAAAAGGAAAATCATGAAGATCCTGGGCCGTACACAGGTATATCTGTTTTTCGTGAGCGTCATGATGGTTTTCGGGCTGTCCGCTTGCGGAGGCGACCAGCAAGGGGCCGCCGACGCAACGAGCGTCATGCAGGCCGCGGCCAACTCCGCAAACGTTTCACCGTCGCAAAACGCCTCGTCGCAAACGCAGGCGCAAAAGTCGATCGCGTTGCCGCCCATGGGCTGGGCCTCGTGGAACGCGTACGGCTGCAACATCAACGAAGATCTGGTGAAAACGGCCGCGGACGTTATCTCCGGCGGCCTGAAGAAAGACGGTGCGTTGATGAAAGCGGGCTACAACTACATCAACGTCGACGACTGCTGGTTCGCGCCAACTCGCGATGCGCAAGGCAACCTGGTCGCCGACCCGGTGAAGTTCCCGGACGGCATCAAGGCGCTGGCCGACTACGTTCACGCGAGAGGCCTCAAGTTCGGCATATACGAAGTGCCCGCCGCCGAAACCTGTGCGCAGCGTAACAACCTGTACGCCGGACATACCAATCCGATGGGCAGCCTCGGGCATGAGGTGCAGGATGCCAACACGTTCGCGGCATGGGGCGTCGACTACGTGAAGTACGACTGGTGCTCGCCGGACGGCACCACCGACGATCAGGTGGCCGGTTTCCAGAAGATGCGCGATGCACTGAACAGCGCGGGCGCCGCGGTGAATCGGCAGATCGTCTTCAGCATCAATTCGAACAGTTTCCATGTCGACAAGACGGGCCGCTCGTATGACTGGGGGCAAATTGCCGATCTGTGGAGAACGACCGAGGACATCACGTACGACACGGGCACGCCGGGCCATCAAAGCACGCCGGATTTTTCCCGAATCGTGAACCAGAATTTCTACGGCAACCTCTTTCCTGAAGCACAGCATACGGGCGCCTATAACGATGCGGACATGATGCTTGCCGGGTTCGGTCTGACTGCCGCGCAGGACCAGACGCACATGAGCCTGTGGGCCATTTCCGGCGCACCGCTCATTCTGGGCGTCGATCTCACGACACCGATCAGCTCGGACACGATGGCGACGCTGACCAATCCGGAGGTGCTCGCCGTCGATCAGGATCCGCGCGGCATGCAGGCGATCCGCGTGGCGGTGCCGCAGAACGG
Source organism: Paraburkholderia susongensis (assembly GCF_900177725.1). Lineage (GTDB taxonomy): Bacteria > Pseudomonadota > Gammaproteobacteria > Burkholderiales > Burkholderiaceae > Paraburkholderia > Paraburkholderia susongensis. Next base: position 441,510 of record NZ_FXAT01000006.1, read on the forward strand.
TTTGGGCGTGTGGGCCAAACTGCTGTCCGGTCAGGGCCGCCGTGCGGTGGTGCTGCTCAATACGACCGGGTCCGCCGCACCGATCACGGTGAACTGGAAGGACCTCGGACTGGACCCCGCCGCTTCGGCCGATGTTCGGGATATCTGGGCACACAAGGATCTCGGTTCGCACACGTCGGGATACACGGTGTCCGCCGTGCCGGCCGGCGGCTCCGTCATGCTGACGATCGCAGGCTCGGACGATGCATCGAAGGTCCAGGCGGCCAAACCCGTGGCACATGAAGACGGGCTCGCCTTTACGGTGAATGCAACCACGGGCGGCTACATCGACGTCACTTACCGGAACAATGGCAAGTCCCCGATGAGGGTGCCGCTGATTCTGAACGAGAGCGTACTGACGACGATCCAGTTACCCGTCACCACCGGCCAGGGTCAGGGTACCGTCACGATCTACATGCCGTTCGTGCCGGGCAGCAACAAGCTGACGTTCGTGCCTCCAGGCAAGGGCCGTAGCGCTCCGTCGATCAGCAAGGTGACGCTGATCGCCGCTCCGCAGCCCGCGTTGCCGCCTGTCATCTATGAAGCGGAAAGCCCCACCAACATCGTTCAGGATGCAGCGGTACAGGCATGCAATATCTGCAGCGGTCACGAAAAGGTAGGCAATTTCGTGAACTCGGATTCCAGCCTGCAGTTCAACGGAATCGTTGCGCCTGCCGATGGCAACTATGCGGTCCCCGTGGTTTATATCAGTGCGGACGACGGTGGCGGTAACCCCCGCGCCATGACCGTGAGCGTCAACAACGGTCCGCCGGTTCCGGTGCAGTTTCCGGGCGAAGGCACCTGGGACTTCCCGATCCTGTCGAGTGTTCAGGTCGTGGTGCCGCTCAAGGCCGGCGTAGCCAACACCATCAAGTTCTCTATGGTTTCCGGCAACTACGGTCCCGATATCGATGGTCTGGGTCAGGCGGTCATCCAGCCGGTGAAATCCAGCCAGTGAAACAGTGATCGACGATCCATGGAGACAGGCATGAAAAGCATTTTGATGCGGATAGTCCTGCCGGTCGTATTGGCGGCGAGCGGGATGCAGGCGGCCGTTGCCGCGGACGCGACGGCCCAGCCGAACGCTGCCGCGTCGACAGCATGGGCGAAAGGCTCACGATTTCGCTCCGACGAAGTCGCGGTCCTGTTCGTGATGGGGCAGAGCAACAGCGCCGGTCTTAACTCGCTACCCGCCGATCTGACGTTGACGGGAGCATCGGGTGCCTCGGGTGCCTCGGGTGCCGCAGCCGGCGGCGGCATGCCGGCGCCCAACGTATGGGGTATCCGCAACGACGGCTGGGGGAACATCACCGGCAATGCAGACGGATCGGGTGCGCCATTCACTCAACCGATCTCCGCCATCGATCACGTGTCGTGGGTGAACTGGACTGACAGCACATCGTCCGACATGAATCTCGGCTACTACGGCGGCAGCGGCAATGCCGCCAATTTCGCCGCGTATGCGTGGCAGTCGGCGATCAATGCGGGTGAGCCGCTGCCCGATCTGTACATCATTCATATCGGCTGGGGCAGCCAGGGCGTGGATGTCGCGGACGATGCCTTCAGCGGTTGCTGCGACTGGACCATGCACGGCGTGAATCTCTGGCAACCCCTGCTCGATTCGAGCAAGACGCCGACCTATGCGCTTGCACCGTTTGCTCGCCGCATGATGTACCTCGGGCTGAAGCAGATTCTCGCGACCGGCAAGAAACCGCGGATCCTGGGCCTGCAGTGGAACCAGTGGGAAGCGGAAGCCGCTCCGCTGAATTCCGCCGGCAACGCAACGACGATTCGACGCGCGCCGCAGAATTACGCGCACCTCTTCAGTAGCTTCTTTGCGGCGGTGGGTTCGACCTTCCCGGTGATGATCGTGAAGCCGTTGTCGATTGCCTACGACAACGTCACCAACGGGGTCGCGCCTTATGATCCCGCCGCGCTCGAATCGATGCAAAAAGTGTTCGGCGGCTTCATCGAAGCGAACTCTCGCATCTTCAGCTTTGTCGATGCGTCGAAGTCGCCTGACTGGAATGGACAGCAGCCGCCGGGCTTCGGCATTTTCGACGGCGGTACGCTCGGCGGCGGGGACGGCAGCGTGCACTACAACCTGGACACGCAGAAATGGTTCGGCGAGCAGGCGCTTGCATCGTGCCTCGGGCAGTCCCGAGTCTGCGGACCGCGCATCGACAATCTGCCGCGGCGGTTGCCGAACTGATCGCTGCGAAGCGCTCCAGGCTAGGCGTCGGCTCGCCGGAACCCGGCCTTTTGTCGTCGCCTTCGGCAGCCTGTTCTTCGCTTCGATCGTATTGATTCCTCCGGTACTGCTGTCGTGGCTACATCAAGCGGTCATGCCGCTAACGTAGGCATGCGTGGCCGCACTGGGCATTCTCTGCACCGGCTTCGCCTACGTGCCGTTTTCAGGCTGGTCGAGCATGTTGGGGCGGCTTACGCGGCGTCGATGACATTCCTCGTTCCGATCTTCGGAGTGCCGTGGGGCGTCGCGAAACCGCCGATAGGCGGGACGCAAACCGACGCCGGACTGAGCGGTCCTCGCAGGCATCGTATTCGTGCTGCGCTCGGATCTCGCCTGGAATCTGCTGCCGCAAGAAATGGGCTGCGGCTCAGGCACCGCGTGCTGTTGGAAAGAAACCGGCCCGAACCCAACGGACCAACGCAAGCGCGGCAGCAAGCACTACCTGGTCGTCGATGCGCAAGGCATCCCGATCGCGGCCATCCTGGCCGCCGCGAATTGCAACGGCATCACGCCCTTGTTTGCCAAAATCGGCGAGCCTCAAGGCAGTGGCCTTGGTAAAACACGCTGGTTCATCGAACGTTCCTTTACCTGGCTTGATGCGTTCAGACGGCTCAAGATTTGCCACGAGCGGCACGCACACGTGCATGACGCATTGCTCTCGCTCGCGTGCCAGTCATCACAATCATTGATGGCAATGGCAATGGCAATGGCAATGGCAATGGCAATGGCAATGGCAATGGCAATGGCAATGGCAATGGCAATGGCAATGGCAATGGCAATGGCAATGGCAATGGCAATGGCAATGGCAAAAGTACCTTTATGAAGACTATACCGAGACTAAAACCAGCGGCGAATCGTTGCATCTCGTTTAACGGGCAGAACATCACCTGAACGCCGGGACACAAGCGTGTGCCACTGGGTATTGCGCAATCTCCTGAGGCGCGGTAGGTGCTTGCGGATCAACACGCTCCAGCTAGCGGTCGAGAAGTTGACGAAGGATCACGATGCACCGGTCGTCGAGGCATTCGGTCATCGGATAACCGTTCAATGATCACATAGCCTATTTGTCATCGTTCGTCGTATAACGAAGTGGTGACTTGAACCCTCAACAACGTCGCTGCAATCGCTATTTTCCGGACGTTTGGTACCTACAGAACTAATCCAAGTGCGGGTAATTACCATCTGTACCATAAGAGTAATAATACGTAAGATTTAAGTCATCATATGACTGATGACGATAGTCGATCGAGCCTAATTTGCACCGACAAGCAATTGACCTGAAGAGAGTCTCGACATGACCGTCAGATTCAAAGGATTGCGCTGGCAGATGATCGCGGCTGGTCATGTTTGGTGCTGCGACGAACTATCTTGCGAACCGTTCACTGGGTTTCGTTGCGCCGACCGTGCTGCAAGACCTGCGCATCGGTACCGCGCAATACGGCGGGGATCACTAGCACGTTCCCCGTCGCCAATTTGTTGATGAACGAAACGGATGCCTAAAGACATACCAAGGTTGAAGAGGGATTGCGCCTGGTGGCGCAACTGGGCAGTTTCCTTGCGCGCAACGGGGCGATGAGCCTGACACCACGAAGATTGGGGCGGGCTTGTAGCAGATCATGACGGCGGCCGAGACGCAGCGCGCGCTTCACTGCGAAGCCGAATGATCCGGGATGTGTGTAACCAAGTGATCTATGGAGGAAATATGCTGCAGAGAATTATCCGATTAAAAATACCGCTTTGCTGCGCCGCGCTGCTAATGCTTGGTGCCTGCGGTGGAGAGAGTTCGATGACATCCGGCAACACAGCTAGTACATCTAGCGACACGGCCGGTACATCCCCAACCACGCCACCAGAGGTGCATGCCGCGTTTAAACATCCGGGAATCTTGACAACGAAGGCGAGGCTCGATTATGTGAAGGCTCAGATTGCTGCAAATAATCTGCTGTTTGTCAATGAATTTAATAAATTGAAGAGCAGCCAATCAGCATCGGCGTCTTACAAGGTAGCAGGTACGCTTACCGATGGAAATATTAGCTGTGGAGCAGTTTCATCCGTTGATCATGGTTGTAATGCTGAAAAGGCCGATGCGGCAGCTGCTTATGCCCAGGCGTTAATGTGGTATTTCACAGGAGACGAGACCTATGCAAAAAATGCGGTGTCGATCCTGAATTTCTATGCAAATAATCTGACAGCCGGACATAGCGGATTCAATGGTCCATTGGAAGCAGCATGGAATGCGGAAGTTTTTCCGGCGGCCGCCGAAATCATTCGATACACATATAGCGGGTGGTCCGAGCCTGAGGCCAAGGCGTTCGAGACCATGCTGAAGACGCAGTATTTGCCGGATATTAATGGCGTCAACGGCTACGGGACGGAGGGTAACTGGAAGCTCTCCATGATCGATGGAATGATCGATATTGCAGTTTTCACCAATGATCGCGCATTGTTTGATGATGCCGTTGCGCAATGGAAAAAATGGATTCCCGCGTACTACTACAATGCATCACTCGATGGTAATGCGCCTGTCACGTTTCCAGGTAGCCCAAGCGGTGATTCGCCCACAAATACCTGTGGTCCAGACTGTCGCCAGGCCACCCTCTCACTATGGAATGGCCAAACGGTATTTGATTCGCTGGTGAGTGGAGTCACGCAGGAAACGTGTCGGGATCTTGGGCACGCTCAATACGGAATTGGAGCAACCTTCAATGCAGCCGAAACAGCTTATATTCAAGGCAAGGATCTCTATGCCGCGGAGGCTTCTCGCCTGACGACAGCACTCGAATTCAATGCGAAATTGCTTAATGGAAGCGCGGATCACCAGAATAACGATCTCGTTACTGCGCCAGGAGATCTATTCGGCTCATTATGTAGCAGCGGCACGCCGCCGAATGAATTTCAATACAACACAAAACCTACGATGATGAGGGCATACAATGCCTATGCAAAGCGCAAGGGGATGGTGTTGCCCGAGACGAGCACTTATATAGTTAATGAGGTTATTCCTTTTAAAAATCCCACTGATCACGAAATACAATGGGAGGTTTTGACAGATGGCGACAGTCCGTCCGAACCAATCGACTGACAACTGGTAGCGTCTTTTCGTAATCAAATGGAATAGTATCGTGGCCTCACAATTTTCGTCGGCTCCGCGTGCGCTTCGAACATCGTGCTGACATCCACGAAGCTCTTCTTAAACCTGGCTGCTCTCTCGTCTGCTGGAACAGCTTCAGACGTAGCGAGCAGCCTTTTTGAACTGACATCTTGGTGTCTCACGTAGGCCGCTCACCTGAACTGGGATCGGCTCGGGTGCTTCCCATTGCGTGGAGAGTTCCGGCTGGTGCGGTGTGCGGGGGCGAAGGCTTTTACTGGAAATCGACGGCGGTTCTTTTCCTGATTTATCCAGGGTTTTTCCTGATCTTCGCCATGTCGATACCCGCATCGCCGGGCCGTCGTGAGAGTATGTTCAACCCCTCCAGTGAAAGGCGAACTCATCATGGCTACCGGAACCGTCAAATTTCACCGTGTTTTGCGCTCGACGCCCGAGCGAATCTATCGCGCGTTCCTCGAACCGGACGCGATAGCGAAGTGGCTTCCCCCCTATGGATTCACGTGTCAGGTTCATCACATGGATGCGCGGGTCGGCGGCACTTACAAGATGTCCTTCCGTAACTTCGGCTCCGGCAACGGCCATTCGTTCGGCGGCGAGTACGTCGAGCTGGTGCCGTCCGAGAAGATTTGCTACTCGGATCGTTTCGACGATCCGAACCTGCCCGACCAGATGCAGACGACAATTTCATTGCGGCAGGTGTCTTGCGGAACCGAAGTGAACATCGTGCAGGAAGGCATTCCCGAGGTCATTCCCGTCGAGATGTGCTACCTCGGCTGGCAGGAGTCGCTTGCGCAACTGGCGAAGCTGGTTGAGCCTGAAATTCCTGATTGATACTGCTCGCGGAGATTGATGCCTTTCTCCGCGACAATGCCTTGAATCTCGATGTTTCTTTCAAGGCAGCGTATGGTCTCTTTTTCAATCCTGTCTCATGGAGACACACTACGGCGTCATTCATTCTTTGAAGAATTGAAGCGTCTTCTGTGCGAGTAGTTGACCTCCTTGCACGTCCCATGTCGCGGCGGCGTCCAGGCGTGTTCTCAATTGTTTTCTTGCTTGCTACTGGTTTCAGGTTTTGATGTGATCGGCCATGATGGGGATTTCGGCATGTCGTCAGGATTGCAAACGGTTGAGATCAGGCTGAATTGAAGACCGGGTTGAGGTGGTAAAGGGTGAATGGGACAAGGTACGCGTGAGCCGGATCACGACGCACTGCGCCGGAACTGAAAACCTCAGTGACGCCGTTCGATAAGATGCGGCAGTAGTGCCGCAGGTTAATCATCGTGTAGGCGAGTGTCTTGAACGCGTAGTGAAGAGGGCTGATGCGTTCGAAGCGCAACAGCAGACGGCGAACTTGTCCTCCCAGCCGAACAGCCGCTCGATGGTGTTGACGCGCTCTTTAAAAATGGCCGGCTCGAACAGCGCCTTGAGGCCGCGTTTGGGCCTTTTCCTGCGTCGCTTCGCTCAATTCCACTGGAATCCGTTGTCGGGCTTGGCGTTGGGCCATTTTCCATCAGCAAAGCGACGGATTCTAGTCGCTTCGACGACAACCGCTCGAACCCCTTACCCAGCCGGCCTCTCCGCCAGCTTTAACCGCTGCGAAAAACCTGCAATCAGTAGTTGCGCTGGCGCGCATGCTTCCATATGGTCGGCTTGGCGGCGAGTCATGTCCTCGCCCGCAGCGCTCACAAGTGTGTGCGACAATTTACGTCACGCCTCGATCGCGACGACTTCAATGTATCTGCATGGCGACGAAATCAAGCGTGCAAGGAAGATGGATAAGACCTTCGTCGCTCAAGAATAGTGATGGGAATCAGCCGTGCTTCGGCTAGCGCCTCAATGATCTTCAGCCGGTCCTCGGGAATTCGGACAAAATTGCACGTTGGCCGCACGGCACCCTAGGCAGCACGATGGTACTTCAGGCAGTTCGTCATGCTGTCGCGAATACCCTGACCAGCAGGGCCTTGAGGGCGCCAGCGCGCATGACTCCCCAGCAATCCTAGGCTACACCATGCCCATCATCAGCGAACTTTTCACTTATCCGATCAAGTCCTGTGCAGGTATCGAGCTTGTGCGCACACGTCTCGTCGAGACGGGTCTCGAGCACGATCGAAATTGGATGGTGACCGACGCCGCAGGCAGCATGCTGACGCAACGCACCTACCCGCGCCTTGCGTTGGTGCGAACGGCCCTCGATGGCAACGACCTCGTCGTCGATGCGCCCGGCATGCCGACGCTGCGGACGCCTCTGTCGGCAACTGCACTCGAGGGTGCAGCGACGATAAGGGCGACCGTCTGGCGCCACACCGTCGACGCGCTCGACAGTGGTTGTGAAACTTCGCACTGGTTCAGCGATTATTTGCACAGTTCCGCACGGCTAGCGCGTTTCGCACCGGTCGTGCGGCGCGAGGTCAGCACGAAATGGACGGGTGGGCTGAAAACACACACCAGATTCGCCGACCGCTATCCGCTGCTTGTGCTGGGCCAAGCGTCGCTCGACGAGCTGAACGCACGCCTTGCCTCAAAAGGGGCACCTCCCGTGTCCATCGATCGTTTTCGGCCGAACATCGTCGTCACCGGCCTCGACGCCCACGAAGAAGACTATGTGGAACACGTCGATATCCGGGCGACGGACGGGCATTTCCGACTGCGCCTCGTTAAGCCATGCACACGTTGCTCGGTACCGACGATAGATCAACGCACCGGAACACCGAATCCGGCATGGCCCCGCGAGCCGCTTGAGACGATGTGCACATACCGCGCCAACGCACGGTTCGACGGCGCGCTGACGTTCGGCATGAACGCCGTGGTGGTCGACGGGGAAGGCGCCGCGCTCGAGGTAGGGCAGGCGATCGAAATGGAAATAGGCTTCTGCGTCTGAGAGTGGAAATATTGAGCGCGATGACGAGCCAAATTCAGCACGATACCTGGGGAGGGTCCCGGTATCGTGACAGATAGCGAGCCGGCGAGTCACCGAGGAACTGCTTGAACGCCGCGGAAAAAGCACTCGTGCTGCAATATCCGAGATCGACGGAGACATCCTTCACGCTCGCCCCCAAGCTTAACCGCGAGAGCGCTTCCAGGATACGCACCTGCTGCCTCCATGCCACGAAGCTGAGCCCGGTCGCTTCGCGAAAGCGTCGCGTGAAGGTCCGGCGGCTCATGCTGGCCATCTTTGCCATTTCGTCGACCGACATGGTTTGTGTCGGCAAGTCGAGGATGTGTCTACATGCCTTGGAGAGCCGCGGGTCCTCGGGCAGCGGCACGTTCAACGGCAAGCTGGGCATTCCGCTCAACTCGTCGAGCAACAGGGCTTCGAGCCGCACTCGTCGCAGACTAGGGCCGGTCGGCAATGCCAACATGGATTCGAGGAGATGCGTCAACAAGGCAGAGACGCTGTAGACCTGGCAGTGGGCCGGCAGTGCGGCAAGTCGGGCTGCCCCGTTCCCGATAAATGTGTTCAACATCGTCACGTCTCCATGCATATGCATTTCGTGAGCGATATTGGCCGGAACCCAGATCGCCCGCCGCGCTGGCACGACCCAATTGCCGTTGTCCGTAAACATCGAGATGCCGCCGGTCGTGGCATAGGCGAATTGCCCTTCGTCATGAGTATGCCGGGTGGATACTTCACCAGGCCTGAACGTACGGGCTGCGACCACAACACCCGTCAATTCACGCTTGCGCATTTGCTTCTCTTCGCCGTTCATTAGTCATTTTGCATATACCGGCGTCATATTGGAATTGCTACAAAAACGCCGATCGTTAAAAGCACAAGTGACCAGTTTTTAGTCACTTTATCTTAATGGCCCAATTTTTACACAAGAGCGCCCTCTTTCACAACTTAGTTATGCGAATTACACGTTAGTATGAGCGCCTCACCGAAATTCAAACGGCCGATTAGCAAATGGATAACCATCTCATTAAAGTATCTCGAAAAAATAATGTTTTGTTGGTCGGGCTCGATCGTCCGGAGAAGCGCAATGCCATGCCCAAGGCGATGATGCTGGGATTGCGTGACATATTTTCGAGTATTCCGGACGATGTCGGCGCGGCCGTGCTCTACAGCACCAGCCAGCACTTCTGCTCAGGGCTCGACCTGACGGAAGTCAAGGGGCAATCGGTTATCGATTGCTTCCATTTCTTTCGGGAATGGCATGAAGTGTTTCATCTGATTCAGTTCGGAAAAATCCCCGTTATTGCAGCCATCTCCGGTGCGGCTATTGGCGCCGGGCTTGAGATGGCTACTGCTTGCCATATTCGCGTGGTCGATGAAACGGCTTATTTCTCATTACCTGAAGGAGCGCGCGGTTTGTATGTTGACGTAGGCGCATCGGTGCGCTTTCCTCGGCTCGCCGGTACGGCTTTGATGATGGACATGATGCTGACCGGGCGTCCCCTTCCAGCGGAGGAGAGCGTGTCGCGAGGCGTCGCGCAATACTTGGTGCCAACTGGTACAGCTGTCGACAAAGCAGTCGAACTGGCGGCGATCGCGGCCCGGAATCTTCCGATGACGAACCACGCGATCATTCACGCGCTGCCGCGCATTGTCGAACAAGGTCAGGACGAGGGCTTGTATACGGAAGCGCTGATTGCGTCCGTTGTCCAGTCTGGTCCTGAAACTGCCGTGCGGATGAACGCATTCCTGAACCGAAAGAAGTCTGAAGCCCGGTGACGCAGGGCGGATTCCAGGAGGTCCGCTGTCGCGCACTTTCCTAAGAGACACATAGTGAACCCCCACCAAAAACAATTGATTAATTTGGATTCCTGATATGTGTGGTTACGTTGCAATTTTTTCAAAACAACCTCGCGAGTTCAAGGCGGACCAGGTCAACATCGCGATGGACACGATTCATCATCGCGGCCCGGACAGCCGGTCCATCTGGATCGATCCCAATGGACGTGTCGCATTTGGCTACGTTCGGCTCGGGCTCGTCGGCTTGAGCAACGGCACCCAACCGATCGTTGCTGACGAAGGTGATTTCGTCATGATGGTCAATGGCGAATTCTACGACTACGCGCGAATCCGCGCGGAACTCGAAGAACAGGGCTGCCGGTTCAAGACCTCGTCGGACAGCGAAATCGCGCTGCACTTGTACCGCCGGCATGGGGTTCGTGGACTGAAACAACTGCGAGGCGAATTCGCGATCCTGATCTACGACCGCCTGCGCGAAACGTTGTTCGCGGTTCGAGACCGCATCGGCGTGAAGCCGCTGTATTACGCCGAGCACGATGGCGCGTTCTACTTCGGATCCGAAATCAAGGCGATGGTGGGGGCAGGTCTGCCCCCGCAATGGGACCGGGACGCCTATGCGAATCGGGGCTTCATCCTGCGAGACCGGACGCTGTTCAACGGCGTGCGCAGCGTCAAGCCGGGAACATTCCTGCTGGCGGATAGCTGCGGCCTGCAAGAGAAGACATACTGGGATTGGCAGTTCCCGGCACGCGCCGAAATGGATCACAACCGGAGCGAGGCGTCGATGATCGAGCGCGTGCGCAGCGCAATCGAGGACGCCGTGCGGCTTCGTTTGCATGCTGACGTGCCGGTTGGCGTCTCTCTGAGCGGTGGCCTCGATTCGTCCGCCATGCTCGGCTTGGCGACGGCGCTCGTTGGCAAGCCGTTGCAGGCGTTCCACTTGTCGTTCGAAGGCGCCGACGGATATGACGAGCGACGCTACGCGGAAATCGCGGCGAAACACAACAACGCGGAGCTGCATGTGCTTTCGGTCAGCCAAGACGACTTGGCCGATCACTTCGAAGATGCGCTATGGCACACGGAGATCCCGTTCTCGAACGCGCATAGCATCGCCAAATACATGCTCTGCAAGTTTATTCAGAGCAAGGGCATGCGCGCGGTGCTGACGGGAGAAGGGGCGGACGAAGTTTTCGCCGGCTATCCCCACTACCGGCGCGACATGGTGATGTTCAACAACGACCACCAGGACCGAGCCGAAATCCAGCGTCTTGCCGATCGCATCGAGTCCCAAGGCGATCGCTTCCTCGAGGGACCGACAGTCGACGTGCAGTGGGTCAACAACGAGCTGGGCCACGGCATTGCCTGGATGGAGACGCAGTCGGCGCTGTTCCGCCCTCTGGCTGGCTTGTTCAGGAACGGCTATCGCGAGCGTCATGCGCACGCGACCCCCTACCAGCAGTTCTTCAACCGTCTCGGCGGTCCGTCCTTCGACGAATGGGACCCGGTCAACAAGTCCCTCTACGCCGTCGCCAAATCGAGCTTGCCAAACCTTGTGCTGACGACGCTGGGCGACCGGCTGGAGATGGCTGGCAGCCTCGAAGGAAGGCCACCGCTTCTGGACCACCGCGTCGTGGAAGTCGCCGCTTCGCTGCCCGTGTGGATGAAGATTCGCGGAAGCGTCGAGAAATATGCCTTGCGCGAAGCGATGCGAGCGTATTTGCCACACGAGATCTACGACCGCAAGAAGCAATATTTCCGCGCACCGCCGTCGCTCCTGCATCCGAAGTCGAAGATGTTTCAACTGGTTGCTGACACCTTGTCCGGGCCACTGCTTAATTCGCTGCCGTTCTTCGAACCGTCGAGCGTGCGCGACTTCATGGCGGCTGCCCGGTTGCTGCCGGAAGCGCAGCGCGCCGCGGCCGATCACATCCTGATGGAAATCACGGGACTGTGTCTGCTGCAAAAGCGCTTTTCGCTGAGCTAGAGCGGCTTGGCCGGCCCCTTGTGCCGCTTCGTGTCATCGGGGCCAGCCTATCAGGCAGAGCGACATGCGTGTGCCGCGCCGCATCACCGAATTCTTTCTGGAGAAATCATGGAGAAGAAGCACCTCGCCCTAGCGCTATTTGTGACATTCGTATGGGGCGTCAACTTTCCGATTACCAAGCTCGGCCTAGATTCGATGGATCCATTCGTGCTGACCGGCGTGCGGTTTGCGCTAGCCGCCTTCCCGCTTGTGTTTTTCATCCGCAGGCCATCGGTCCATTTCGGCTATGTTGCGGCGTACGGGTTGATTTTCGGAGTCGGTATGTGGGGGGCGATCAACTACGGAATCGCATCGGGCGTTGCGCCGGGTATCGCATCGCTGATCATCCAGTTGAGCGCGTTCTTTACGATGTTCTGGGGGGCCTTGCTGTTTCGCGAAACGTTGCGCCCTGCGCAGTGGGTCGGTGCGATCGTGGTATTAATCGGCTTAATTGGCATATTCCTCGCGCAGAAAGGCGCGCATCAGGTCTTCGGAATCGCACTGGTCGTACTGAGCGCAATTGCTTGGAGCATCGGCAACGTGATCATCAAGAAGTCGGGGGTCAAAGAGATCTTCTCGTTCATGGTCTGGGCTAGCCTGTTTCCGCCGCTTCCGCTGCTGTTGGGCGCCTGGTGGATAGGAGGGGGGCAGCCGTTCGTGATGACCTGGCGAAATATTGATGGTGTGGCCTTGTTCTCGCTCGCGTTCCAGGTTTACCTGGCAACGCACTTTTCCTACTGGGGTTGGAATTCGTTGATGAAGCTCTACCCGGTTTCGATGGTTGCGCCGCTGTCGCTGATGATTCCAGTCTTTGGCATCCTCTCCTCGATTCTTCTGATCGGTGAGCGCGTGCAGCCCTTGGAATGGGCGTCGATCCTGGTGATCATCGTGGGTCTTGCCATCGGGATCTACAGGCGAGGCAGTGCAACAGTGATTATGCGGGCCGCTCCTGAGACCGCCTCAAAGGCGTGACATAACAACAGCAAACTAGAACAGTGACCGGTGCTACCAAAGCACGGCCGTCATGATGACTTTCGCAGAGTAACCACATGCTTACAGATGACATCGTCGAATCGAGTCATGTCAAAGAAACACTGAAGAAGCTTTCCCTGCTTTGGCGGGATAGAGCCGTCGTCAACAATGGTCCGAAGGACTACACATCCATTGCTTTCGACTCGGCAAAGCCGGATTTCGCGGAATCGCTACTGCCTTTCCGGTCGCATCCGCGATGGTTGAGCGCGGCCCCCGAACTGAAGAGCACGGTGTTGTCGTATGCTTGGGCGATCTACAACCTGAAGACGGTCTACATCGAGTGCGACATCGTCACGCCTGCGTGTGAAGCCCTCATCAAGTCGCCTGTCGGCGGCGGGCACGCGAGGTACGAGTTGCAGCAGGTGATGAGCGAGGCGCTACTCGACGAAGCCCTGCACACGAAGATGTCGATCAGCGCATGCAATTACATCTACCAGCACCGCAAGCTGAAGCCGGTCGACTACACGGATTTCAACCTGGTGACTTGGCGTGCGCGCTTACTCGCGCAATGCGACTCTGAATGGAAGCGCCGCCTGACGACGTTTGCGATCGCATGCGCGAGCGAGACGCTGATCACCGACTACCTGAAGACGCTATCCGACGACGCGGCAATCCAGCCGTTGTGCCGGGAAGTGACGCGTGCCCACGCAATTGACGAATGGGGACACTCGAGTGTGTTCAGCGTGGCGGCGGAGCACATTGTTGGCTCGCTTTCCGAAAGCGAACGTGCGTACTTTGCGAACGTCGTGCCCAAGACAGTCGAAATGTTCGCCGACAACGAGATGGGAGCGTGGTCGACGGTATTGACCTACCTTGACTTTCCACACTGCAAAGAAATTGTCGAAGATTCGGAAAAGATCGGTCATGTCAAGGTGTACCAGGACTCGGTGGCGACCCTGCTGTCCAAGCTGGGCTTGCCGGCGCGGGTTAATTGACAGGGCGCAAGCCCCACCGCGGATGAAATACAAAAGAACACAAGTACTTGGGAACAGATGAAAGGACTCCTTCACTTCAAATGCGAGAACGTTGTCCGGATGTCGAATTCCGTTAACGCATACTGGCTCCGCGTGCTCGACACAGAGCGATACGGCGAATGCGATTACGGAAAACACCTGCTGCTGAAGTATCCCGATGCGGCAAACCGGGTGCAGCGGCGCAACTATTCCATCGTCGGAAGACCGGATGAAGGTCTCATCGAGATTGCGGTAAAACGTCAGGCCGGCGATGGCGTGTCAGCGTCGATTCATCAGTCGCTGACGCGAAACTCCATATTGATTGCCGACGAAGTATCGGGGGCGCTGACCAGCCAATCGTTGTTGCGCTACCGTCGCGTGCTGATGGTATGCGGCGGGGTGGGTGTCACCTTGCCCGTGGGGCTGGCCAGAGGCTTGGCAAAGCTGGCTGAACAAGGCAATCAGGTGCCCGAGGTACACCTGATCGTTTGCGTGCCACAGTATGACGACTTGATTTACTTCACCGAGCTGTTGGCGTTGCAAGCCAGATATAAATGGCTCTCGGTCGCGACCTTCGTGACCCGGGAGAGTGTGCGTCCAGGCATCTCGTACCTGATGTCGGGACGGCCCGACCCGTGCAGGCTTGTCAACCAGATAACGGCCCCGGAGGCGATCCTGCTGTGCGGAAGCGGCGCGTTCGTCGCGGACTGGGAACGGCAGTTGCGGTGCACTTTTCCTGGCGCCATGATACTGAATCAGCATCGGTCGGATACGGAGCGAGTGCCGTCATCGCCCGCTGCGTCCGAGCGAACTTGCAAAATGCTGCTCGCGGGCAGCGATCGGGTGTTGATAGGGAACCGGGGCGATACGCTGCTTGAAACGTTGGAAGCGAACGGCGTGGCCATATCGAATCAATGCCGGATGGGAGTCTGCGGGCGTTGCAGCGTTCGTCTGATTGAGGGCGAGGTCGAGTCCTCATCGTCGATCGGCTTAACGAGCCTCGAACTCGAGAAGGGGTACTGTCTTGCGTGTTGCACCCGGCCTAGCGGCGAGGCGGTCACGCTCGAACTATAGCAAGGGAAAACGGGCGCGTCCCGCATGTGTTTGTCTACTGGTTGCAGGGCGAGTGTCTTGAACGCGTAGTGAAGAGGGCTGAGGCGTTCGAGGTGCAGCAGCAGACGGCGAAACTTGTCCTCCCAGCCGAACAGCCGCTCGATGGTGTTGAAGCGCTCTTTAAAAATGGCTGGCTCGAACAGCGCCTTGAGGCCGCGTTTGGGCCTTTTCCTGCCTCGCTTCGCTCAATTCCACTGGAATCCGTTGTCGGGCTTGGCGTTGGGCCATTTTCCATCAGCAAAGCGATGGATTCTAGCCGCTTCGACGACAACCGCTCGAACCCCTTACCCAGCCCGCCTCTCCGCCAGTTTTAACCGCTGCGAAAACCTGCAACCAGTAGTTGTGCTTTCGCGGTTTTCAACTAGCGTGCCGAGCAGTCTTTGTGAATCCGTCTCTTATGGCCGATCGCAGTCGGGCGTGAACAGCAACAGGCGGCTATAACTGCTGCGCGACTGGCAGTACGCGGGGACGATTTTTGTCACAGCGTACTCAACGCTCAGGTCTCGATCAGATGAAGGAACTGCCTGATGCGTGGACTGCTGCCCTCACCAAAGAAGGCTTGCGGTGTCGTGTCTTCAGCAACCACGCCGCCGTCCATGAAAACGACCCGATCCGCAACATCTCGCGCAAACCGCACTTCGTGCGTGACGATCAGCATCGTCATGCC
>NZ_FXAT01000005.1 GCF_900177725.1 Paraburkholderia susongensis
GTTTTTGACGACGCCCGAGGCAGGAAACCAGACGTCGATAGTCTTGCCAGTATGTGCATCACGGTAACGGTGCCCGGTTCGTAGGGTAGCCATCGAAATCCCTTCTTCGTCTATGCGTTGGTCGGACAGGCGACCGTTCGTAACAGGCCGCTGATAGGGAAATCATAGCTGAATATGCGTAACATGTTCGCTCGTAACGCTCTACGTTGATCGCCAAGTGTTTCATGTCGTGCGCCACAATCAACCGGATTTCTCACTTTCCATGGCGTCCAACAGCGCGACAGGAGCAACCGGTCGTTACCGTCCAAAAAAATCCTCTGTACACGTTACGTGAACACACGAAAGTCCTGGACGGAGTACTGTCTATTTTTTCAGCCTGTCCATGTAGCGTGCACAGTACTGAAAATTGGACAACCTTGGACCTGCCTGCCCTGGTGGAAGCCACCACAGTCGCATTTTTCGAAGAACAGTTCCTCGATGTCGCGCAGACTGAGCTGGAACCGGAAGTACCACCGCATCGCATGGCTGATGATCGTCGCAGGGAACCGGTGGCCGTGATAAAGCGATTTCGTTTTCGTCATCGCATCCTGTTACGCGAACACCCCGTCCAACGTGACAGCGCCATTCGACGTACTAGCGTACTTGTACGGCCATGAGCAGATCGATTTTGCGGGTTTCCCTTGCACCATCTCTCCGTGTCCGGCCTTCCATGTCAGACGTCACTCAGACCAGTAGATCGTATGTACCGTGGCAGTAGACGCGTCCATCACGCATCACGAAGTCGACCTTTGTCGTGGCAGTGATGTCAGCGATCGGATCGCCGTCCATTGCAACGATATCTGCACGCCGACCGACCTGGAGCACGCCGATGTCAGTTCGTTGCAGCAGATCTGCCGCTACACTCGTGGCTGCCTTCAGCGCGCGGACGCTAGAAAGGCCGGCCTCGACCATTGCCTGAAATTCGAGGATGCCTCGCGAAAACGGAAACATCCCGCAATCCGTACCGAATGCGATCTTTGCGCTGCTCGCCGTCATTCTCCGTTGAGACCTTTCGATTTCGCTCAGATCACGCTCGAACTTCCAAACCGCCTGTTTGGGTAGCGTACCGGCAGACAACATGGTCTTATCGATTCGAGTCATTTCCATCGTTGGCACAAGGAACGCCCCGGACCTTTCGGCCAAGGCTATGCCCTCGTCATCGATAAGATAGCAGTGCTCCAAGCTGCGTGCTCCAGCCCGCAGGGCTTGCTTGCAGCCCTCGGCGGCACCAGTATGAACGGCAACAGGAACACCTAGTTGACTAGCAGTGTCGGCAACTACTTGCATCTCTTCGTCAAACCAGGTTACTCGAGCAGGGTCGTCTCCGAAACTCATGTAACCGCCGGTGTTCATCGTCTTGATCCAATCAGCTCCATGAGCATGCTCGGAGCGGACCAGTTCGCGAATCTTGCCTGGCGAGTCCGCAGTTTTCGAGAGACCTCGATGGCAACGACAGGGGAACGCCCCTTGCATGTCGCCGTGGCCACCGGACGCGCTAATCATGTGTGGAGCAACGATTAAGCGAGGTCCCGGCAAGATGCCTGCGTCGATCGCGTTCCGGAGGTCAATGCCGGGCCACGCTTCGTCGAAGGTCCCAAGGTCCCTCATAGTCGTAAAGCCGTAGCGCATGTACTTTCGGGCTAAGTGTAGTCCAGAGAGCGCTTTCGACGCGCTGGATTCGAGAATCTGCATTCTCAAATTCATACCGTCAAGGAAGAGATGGACATGGGTATCGATGAAGCCGGGAGTCACGGTACGGTCCGATAAGTCGATTAACTGTGCGTTCGACGGACGGCCTACCGAATCACCGATAGCTGCGATGGTGTCGTCTTCGACCAGCAACTCAATTGGCCCCACAACGGAATCTGCGGTTCCATCGAAGAGCTTTCCGCAAATGAGCACCTTAACTTCGGACATGTTGATAAGCCTCCACTTCCTCAAACGTTAGGAAAATATGAAGCATTAGAGCGGCATGGTCGCCATCGCGCAGGCCACGTGTTGCATCCGACTGAGCGATACCGTCTGAAACCGAAACTCGGCTTGCCTCGAGCTATAGCGGATCTCAGCGGACAATGCTCTCATGTTTTTAGATAGAAAGCATGGAAAGCCAGCCTTCCGGTTCCAGACTCGGTGCGATACCGAGTTACTCCTCGATGATCCTCTTCGAATCTGACCAATGAAGCTTGCTGGCTACCACAGCCGGATTAGCCGCTGCCCTGGCGGCCCCACAACTGACTCGCAACGCTCGAAATCGTCTATTTGAGCAGACCGAACCCTCAAAGCATCGCTGCAGACAGCGGTAGCGCCTTGCGGGTAAATTGCGGGTGAATTTCAGGGTAGTTGTCCGTCAAGGAGAACTCCATGAAGCTGACCTATCCCCTACTGCTGAACGCCGAACCGCAAGACGAACCCTATAAGAATCGCTAACACAACCTGGACATCAAGCCATGGACGCCATACCCATGGCGACATGGCAAGACGAAAAATCAGTAACGAATTGTGGACGGCGCTGGAACCATTGATTCCCGTATTCGAACCGTCACCCAAAGGCGGTCGCCGATGTACGGTCGACGACCGCGCAGCATTGAACGGCATCCTGTCTGTCCTGCAAACGGGCATTCCATAAAGACCTGCCGCAGGAGCCTGGTTTCGGCAGCGGGATGACATGCTGGCGACGACTACGGGATTGGCAAACCGTGGCAAGCTCGGGTCGAAACGGCACATCGTCGTAGATGCGCGAGGCATTCCTCTGGCCATCACGGTCACGGGCACCAACCGGCACGACTCGATGCATTCGAGTCCACGCCCGATGCAATTCCAGCGGTGTCGGGCCTGAATGGCCAACCCCGCAAACACCCGGGCAAACTGCGCATCCGCTTTGAGCGTCGTCTCGACATTCATGTTGCGCTGCGCTGCCTTGCTGCTGCCGTTATCTGTTCACGCTTCGTCGACGACTTGTGTTAGCGACTCTCAAAGGGAGAGTGCATTGCGCTGCCCGTGAGAAGTTTGTCACTTTGCGTGCTGCCGGACTCGCTGAAGTGCTGCGTGGCTGGCGTCAAGATAACAGGCTTGTAATCGCAGTGTCATGGGGCCGCCAGAGTGAGCGGCCGAGAATGGGGTACCCGGTGGGCGCGAAGCTCTCCGGACATTGATCAGGTCTTGCCTGAGGCGTTGAATTGACTTGCAACAGGACCAGGGCGAGGTAGTCCGGATACCTCCTCGATCCGGATGCAGCTTATTCTTGTGGAGCAGTAATGTACGCAGATAGTATCGATAAGTTCGCGAAGATCGGCGCGCACAAAGCGTTGACTATCGTCCGCTCGCCGTTTGCCTTTCTGGTCGGCGCGGCGATGGCCGGCGCCTACATTGGCTTTGGCGACATCCTTATGTTTTCGGTCGGCTCGCATCTCAATCAGGCCTATATGCACCTGATTATGGGTGCGGTATTCGCCTGCGCGTTGACGATCGTTGTGTTCGCCGGTTCCGAACTGTTCACCGGCACGGCGATGTATATGCCGTTTGCGGTACTCCGCGGAGAGACCGGAGTCGGTGGCATGGTGCTGGTGTGGGCGGTGTGCTGGATCGGCAATCTGATCGGCGCGGTGGCGCTCGCGGCAATCCTGCACGCCGCCGGAGGGGGCGTGCTGCTGACTGACGGTTCCGAGGTGTTCTTCAAGGTGGTTGAAGCGAAGATGGCCGCCCCGGCGGGTCAGCTGTTCGCGAGGGGTCTCCTGTGCAACTGGCTCGTGTGCCTGGCGATCTGGATGGCCGCCCGTACCAATAGTGACGCGGCGAAGCTCGGGTTGATCTTCTGGCCCGTATTCGCGTTTGTTGCAAGCGGCTTCGAGCACAGCGTCGCGAACATGTTCGTGTTCGCGCTCGCGCTGATCAGCGAGCACCCCGCCAATATCACATTCGCCGGTGCCGTACACAACGAACTCTTCGTCACCTTGGGCAATCTCGCCGGCGGTGGGATTTTCCTGGGTCTTGGCTATTGGCTTCAGGAGGGCGGCATAGGTCATCCGTCGAATGCACGTATGCCGGCGGCGGGCAACCGCGCCCGCACGAACTAATCGTGCCCGAAACTGATCGCGTTTGAGCTTTCCACGTGCAAGGCCGGCCAGGCGCGCTACATCCCGTCACTGCCGTCGTGGAGCCCTCGGATTTCTCGTGGGTGTTTTTGCGGACCTGAATGGAGACGCACGGTCTTACATGAGAAATATAACGATTCGACAACTCAAAACTTTCGAAAGTGTGGCGCGCAACTTGAGTTTTTCCCGCGCGGCCGAGGACCTTCACCTGACCCAGCCAGCCGTATCCATGCAGATCAGGCAGATGGAGGACCAAGCCGGTTTGCCGCTGTTCCGCCACACAGGTAAGCGGATCTCGCTGACCGAAGCGGGCATGCTGATTCTGCGTCATTGCCAGGTGATTCTTGCGGATCTGAAGACCGCCGAGCAATCACTGGCGGACCTCATGACAGGTGGCATCCAGCGTCTGCGAGTCGGATTGATCACCTCGGGCAGCTACTTCTTTCCGCATCTGATCAACGCCTTCATGCAACGCAACGCCAGGGTCGATCTTGACATGACGGTGCGCAGTCGCGATCAACTCATCACCTTGCTGCGAAGCGACGAGATCGACCTCGCCGTAATGGTGCACGCGCCGGACGGACCTGCCATCGTTGCCGAGCCGTTTGCACCTAATCCCTTCGTACTGGTGGCGGCGCCGACGCATGCGCTCGCTTACGAAAACGACATCCCATATGCACGCATCGCGCTCGAATGCCTGATTGTAAGGGAGAGTGGTACCGACACCCGCAACGCCGCCAACGACACATTCCGCGGTCGCGAATCGACACCGCGTTTTATGGAAATCGGTTGCGAAGAAGCAATCAAGCAGTCGGTCATGGCAGGCATGGGTATCAGCTTTCTGTCAGCACAAGCAGTTCAGTCCGAAGTGCGTGCCGGCTTACTCAAGGTGCTCGATGTACAGGGCTTTCCGCTTAAACGCCACTGGTGCGTAGCACATCGCGTCGACCGCCCCCTGCCGCCGGTGGCTCGCGACTTCCGGCAGTTTCTTCTGACCGAGGCCGGCACACGGCTTGAACATTTTACGGGTATCGAGAGGGTGCATACGGGCATGGATCTTCAGCGGCCTGATCACACTGCTTTAGAAACAAAGGCGATTGCTGCCAGTAGCGCCAGCCACGAAGTCGCGCTTCGCACTCGCGCGCTGTTACGAGGCGACGCACTGCCAGATGAGCATCGCGTTCAGAGCCAGGATCACGCCGGTGGCGACGACCGTGGTGCCGACCAGCTTCCGGCACGCAGTAAATCGACCCATCACTGAGCGGCGCGACGACAGCACAACCAGCGCAACGAGCGGGATGGGCAAGATGATGCTGAGCACGATCTGACTGTCCACCATTGCATTCATCGGATTGCAGGTCATGCAGACAACAATCGCCGGTACCATCGTAATGAGACGTCGCACCAGCACCGGGGTCTTGAATCCGACAAAGCCTTGCATGATGTTTTGACCGGCCATCGTTCCGACCACCGAACTGGAGATGCCGGACGCCAGCAGTGAAACAAGGAACAGTGCCGCGGCTCCGGTGCCAAGAGCGGGCGTCAGCGTGTGATACGCCGTCGCGATGTCGGAGATGCCCGGCGCGCTCCTGCTGAACACGGAAGCCGACATGGCCACCATCGCCAGATTCACGAAGGCGGCAAAGCCTAGTGCAATCACCACTTCACGATTGGAAAACTGCACCAGCTTGCGGCGCTGATCGTTGTTGCGCGCCGGTGCGCGGTTCTGCGTCAGACCCGAGTGCAGATAAATCGTGTGCGGCATGATGGTCGCGCCGATAATACCCACCGCGAGCATCAGTGCAGCGTTGTCATGCAGACGCGGTACGAAGGTGTGAAAGATCGCGGCATGCCAGTTAGGCGGTGCGATCGCGAGTTCGCATAGATAGCTCAGACCGATGACGGTGATGAGCGCCGCAATGACGATTTCGAGCGGACGAAAACCCTTTTTATCTAGCGAAAGAATGCAGATAGTGACGACGCCGGTAATCAGCAGCCCCCATCCGAGCGCCAGATGAAACAGCAACGAGATACCCATCGCCGCGCCCATGAACTCTGCCAGATCGGTCGCCATCGCGGCGATCTCCGAGCCGATCCACATGCCGATCACGACTGGACGCGGAAACTCGTCGCGACAGAGTTCCGCAAGACTGCGGCCCGTCACGATCCCGAGCTTGGCTGACATTGCCTGAAACAGCATCGCCACGAGGCTCGACAGCAGTACCACCCAAAGCAGATCGTAACCGTAGGTCGAACCGGCCTGGATGTTGGTGGCGAAATTGCCCGGGTCCATGTAGCCGACCGAGGCGATCACCGCCGGGCCCGCAAACGGCAGCAGCGCACGCACGCCACGACGTTTGTTGTCGAGGGTATCGCGCATCGCCGTCACCGTGTCGGCCGTTGCTTCTGCGGACAGGGCATAGCTGGCGGTTCGCTTTATCGTTATCAACATAATGCGTGCATCCTCAAAGTGCTGCGTCGCGCTGGTGTGGGCCGGCTACTTTCGCCACGCAATTGCGGCGAGACGGCATTGAATCCTGATTGGGCGCCATGAGCCTTGTTCACGTCGAACGGTCGGGCACACGGCGCCACACTATGGCGAAAGTGCCGCGTTTCAGGCGACCACGTCGCGGCGGTCTTTCAGCTTGTGGATAATGTCGAGCGTGGCGTCGTCGACGCGCAGGTGTTCACGTACGAGTTGGCGCGGCGTATTGGCCAACCACTGCGCCAGGCTTATTTCGGAGAAGTGATCCGACTTGAAGATTTCAAGGAATACAAGGTCCGTCGTCCCGGTATTCTTCACGTAGTGCCCCAGGTTCTTCTCGACGTAGCCTATGTCCCCTGGATTGAAGTCGACCGTCTGGGCCGCCGGGCCGGTGTTGAACACCGTCATACGACCGGTACCCTGAATGAAGTACTGCCATTCATCCGCATCCGGGTGCCAGTGCATCTCGCGCAAGCCGCCCGGACGGAGCGTCACCATCGCGGCCGCCACGGTCTTGGAGACCGGGAAGTTATTGCTGTCGACGATGCGCACTTCACCGCCCGGCTGAGCCAGCGTCGGCGCCATGGAACCCATGCGGAAGATGAACGGATGGTCCGGGCGGCCGTTCGGCGCTGCCGCATAGGCCTGGTCGGCCGCGAGCGGGCCTGCTTTGGCACCCTGATAAATCCACAACTGATCGAGCGGGATTTCCTTGAACTTCTCGGCCGGTACGCCGAAGTTTTGCGCCAGGATGTCTGGCGGCGTGTGCGCCAGCCAGTCCGACACCATCAGCGTATTGAATTCGCCTGACGCGCCGTTATCGAAGGCTATGACGAATTCACCGCCGTTGCTGCCCAAGCCTTGCAGCGAGTGCGGCAGACCTGGCGGGAAGTACCAGATGTCGCCGACCTGCACATCGGCGACTTCAGCGCGACCCTTGGTGTCGATAGTCGTGATACGAACCTCGCCGCTAACCACGATGGCCCACTCAGCCTGCTGGTGCCAGTGCAGTTCGCGCACACCGCCTGGTCCGAGGCGCATGTTCACGCCCGCGATGTCCTTCGACACCGGGAACGCCTTCGTCGTCACTTCGCGCGCCCAGCCACCCGCTTGTATACGCTTGTGCGCCTCATTGAAGGATGCCCATGGGATCGGCATTCCGCCGACGTCCGTCGGCGGCGGGTTGTTGAACGACGGCAAGACATCGCGCAGTTGCGGATTCTGCGGACCGGGCTCGGAAATCGCAACGGGCGTCGAGTTGATACTTCCCTGCAAAGGACGGTCCGGGTTACCGAACTCGGCGGCCCTGGCGACGGCCGTTGCACCGAGTGCCACAGCACCTGCGGCCGCCCCGGCTAGTACACTGCGACGTTTCAGGTCAGTCATGATTGCTCTCTCGTAAGTATTCCTATTTAACAATTCCCGGTGGTCAGGATGAGCTCCCGTACGACACAGGTGTGGGCAGGAACCGGCCTGGCTTGTGCTGCAGTGAGCCGTCGCTCAACCTGGAGGGCTCACTGCAGAATCGGGACATCGCCATCCGCTCCGTGCGGCAAATATTAGAAACATGCGGCTCAAATGAACAATCAGGAATTCTTTGAAGAAGCCATAAGAACGTCTGATACACGCTACATGCAAATGGCACTACGATCAGCACACGACCTGGAACAGGTTGCTGTTAAGTTCATTGCATATGAAAGGAGTTTGATCATGGGTAGCCTTGGCATTGCGCACTGGCTGATCGTCCTGGCAATCGTTGCACTAGTTTTCGGCAGGATCATCGTGCCGTTGCGCAACAATGACTCATGCATGTGATTGAATTCGTAACGATCTGGAGGGACGGTTGCCATGCTTGACATCGACATTTCCAAAATGGCCGTCATCGGCACGGTTGCACTGGTCGTGCTCGGTCCGGAACGACTTCCCCGTATCGCGCGCACTGCCGGCGCGTTACTGGGGCACGCGCAACGTTACCTGAATAGCGTGCGGGCAGAAGTAGACCAGCAGATCCGGATCGACGAGCTGCGCAAGATGAAGGAAGGTATCGAACTGGCGGTGACCAACGCGCAGGGCACGGTCGAGCGGACCGTTCACCAGCATGCAGGTGAACTGCAAGCTGGCGTCGATGCAGCGGCGGCATGCTTGAAAGAAGTGTTGCCAACCGCCTACCTGCCCTCCGTCCACGAGAGTACCGGCGATTTGCAGGCGGATCTATTCAAGGTTCGACCCGCGCATTTGCCGATGTCGGGACAATCCGATGCCCCGGCTCACGCGCTTCGCCCGGATGCTTTTTCGTCCATGGCACCGGCATTTGCCGGCCGGCAAGCGCGGGCGAGGTGGCGCGGTTCGGTATCAGGCGGCCGAGGCGCCGCTGTCAAACGCACCCGCGTTGTCTCGATGGCCGCCAGCAAGGCGCTCGGACGCAATGGTGGACGCCTCGCGTGAAGCTCTTTGGTTGGTTATGCAGCGAAGTCACCATCATGGGTTCTGCTGCAAAACTCAAGTGTCACCGAACTCCGCCTGTGCCGGTAACACACGCATCGAGATTGACCTACGACGCGAGCAGCGCCTGTACCTGTACCTGTACCGGGGCTCCCGGTTTGCCTGAAACTTGCGGCGCAATCACGAGGTAGCGGTGCCTATCCCCAGCAGTGCCCACACCGGGGGTGACCAGTTGGCGGATTTGGCCGAGCGCATTCACAATCGCAGAGCCGGCTGGATTGGTCATGAAGTTCGCCAGCGCTTCTATGTTGCCGGTGCCAACGGACTGAAGTTGCCTTGCGACGGGTCTCCCAGACGAATCACTCCGACCACCCTGTTGTCCGCCGGATCGATAACGGAGACGGTGTTCGAGAATTGCTCGGCGGCATAGACGCGATCATGGTGGCTGACCGGAATATCTGGGTCCGACGACGAACCAGGAGCCTGTCCAGCCCATGCGAACTGGGCTGCAGTCAGCGCTGCCATGGCCAGCGCCGAACTAAGAAGGGACGTGTGTTTCATTGCGGCTCCTTTTGCGTGTGGCTCGGCATGTTCATCCGCGTGCCGTGGTGGGACATCGCGTCTGCGCCCCCCGCGGAGGATGATGCAGGCTCTTGCTGGTCTGGTGCGGGTGTCGACGGCGGCAAGGGCTGACCACGCGCGAGGTACATCGCGACAATCTCCTGTTGCTGCTCGACGACGATTTCCTGCGCGATGCGACGCAATTGCTCGTTGAGTCCATAGCGTAATTCGGCCTGTGCCATGTCAATGGCTCCCTGGTGGTGAGGTACCATCATCGCGACGAAATCCCGGTCAACATCGCCTGTCGGCCTGATAGACATGTCGGCCATCATCTTCGTCATCGCGGCATCATTCTCTTGAAGAAACGGCGCCTCGTCCGAGCTTGCGGCCTGCGATCCAGCGGCGAACAACAGGGGTATTCCAACTCCAGACATGGCAAGCACGACAGCTGCCCTCAGTAACACTGGGACAGACAGACGGATCGAGGCTGGCATAAGGGTGTCCCTCCTTTTTCGTGTTGTCACATGTTTCAATCGAGTGAACCCATCGGGCGTCGACTTATTCCGAACGTCGGGAACTAATTCTGTTGTTCAGCGCTGTGATTGTTGAAAGGCGGAAGAGGCCCTGTAGCGGAACAAGATTGCCCCATGCTGGGCGCGGTGCTGTCACGTTGGGCGGGGTGTTCGCGTAACATGATGCGAGGACGAAAACGAAATCGCTTTATCACGGCCACCGGTTCCCGGCGACGATCATCAGTCATGCGGTGCGGTGGTACTTGGCACCTCGATGAGATGTTCATCACCCTGCGTGGCGAACCGTAGTCATCATGCGCGAACCAGGTTCAGGCACACGTGCGATCGTTCCGAATCTATACGGTCACCGTCGCGCCCCTGCTTCCGCCCCCGTCTGCTCGTACTTTCCTCCTTCCGGCGTTCGCTCCAAGCGCGTCAAGGTCGTCACCAAGAAGATGCCATCGTTGCGACATAACTTCCAGGCATCGCACGCATCCCAACTTCGTATTTTCGATATACCCGCTGTTTGGCTAACCTGTCCATATCGGCTCGTAATTGACGGCCAGAATCACCCGATTGATGAATCAATGTAGCCGAAATCCGAGACGGAGATTCTTATTGCCGATGGATCGGAATAGTTTCTCAAAATTGCTGTTTGCCCTCATGTAGATCAGGAGTGAACAAAGGTCCAAGTCCACTTAGGTAAGTCACATTTTTAATCAGGAGTTCAAAATGAATACCCGTGAAATCATCGCACTTCCGTTTCTTGCACTGGCAATTGCTGGGTTCGCTTCGGCTGCGTCAGCACAAGGCCTCACTCGTGCTGAAGTACGTCAGCAATTGATTCAAGCCGAGGGAAACGGCTCGCCATTCGTCACTGATACGTCGTACCCCGACGTGAGCCCGGTCTTCGCCCAGCAGGTTGCCCAGCAAAAGCTGCGTGACCAAAGTACCGGCGGCGCGACGGCAGGTGCCTCGGAGGCTGGCGCGCAGCGCGTGACGACTCATTCGGCAAAGAAGTCCGACTGCGTCGGCCCAGTCAGCTTCTGCACACCGTATTTCGGCAGCTGATTGCAACGCCCCCCTCACTCGTACATCCCATATATCCAAGGAGTTGACCATGAAAACTCTTACCTGCCTTCTCATCGCCGCCGGTGCTCTTGCCAGTCCTGTCATCAGCTTCGCGCAAAGCAACGCCCCTCTTACCCGTGCCGAAGTACGTGCAGACCTGATCCGCGTCGAGCAAGCCGGCTATAACCCGTCGGCTGCGGACGACGTGAACTATCCGGCGGACATTCAGGCCGCGGAAACCAGGATTGCAGCGCAAGACAACAAACATATGGCAAACGATGCCGTTGGCGGCACGACGATGTCTGGCACGTCCGCGGCTGGCTCACATCTGCATCTGCCCAAGCCGGCGCCGTCGTCGTGTGTTGGCCCGGCGAGCTATTGCGACATTTTCTTTGGCAGTTGAAATTCGTGGCGCTCGTGAATATCACCTGCCCGGAGGCGGCCACGCGGTTGTGAACACCGCGTGGACATGAGCCGGGACGCCGCACGGTCACTATTAACTCGTGCTTAATGACAAAGTTAGGCGCGGTTAACCCGATCGCCGCGCGCAGCCGCGATACTTGATCTCGCGTTTTGCGCCACGAATCCCCGCCTGCCATGACCATAACCACCCGGCATCAAGATTTGCTCCTTCTCGACAAGCACGCTGTCGAGTCCCTGCTGTCCATGGACGACGCGCTAGCCGCGACGCGCGAGGCATTCGTGCTGCACAGCCGGCGGCAAGGCCGGGTGTTCCAGGTCGTGCGCGAACGGCTCGAAGGCGGCGGAATCTTCGGGATCAAATCCGGCGATGTCCAGACCCAGTCGCTGCTCGGCTTCAAGGCCGCGGGCTTCTGGCCCGACAACCGCGAGATCGGCGGGGAGCCCCACCAGGCCACGATCATGCTCGTCGATCCGCTGACGGGCCGTCCGACTTGCGTGATCGATGGCAATGCGATCACCACGATGCGCACGGGCGCAGCGGGCGGTTTGGGACTCGAGCTGCTTGCCCGTGCCGACAGCAAGACCGTTTGCGTATTCGGCACGGGTGTGCAGGCACGCATCCAGCTGACATTCGCGCTTCGCATCTTCTCTTCCATCGGGAAGGTGCGGTACGTCACGTCCAATGGAAAGGATGACGAGGCATTTGAATCGCTTTTCCGCGAACGCTGTGACATCTCGCTCGCGCTGGAGCGCAACGCGGCCGTCGAGCACAGCGACATCGTCATTACCGCAACGCCCGGTAGAGGGCCGCTGTTCGACGCAAATGCCGTGCGGCCGGGCACGCATCTGAATTGCGTCGGTGCAGACACGAAGGGCAAACGGGAACTGCCGGAAGGTCTCCTGAAACGCGTGCGGCTCTTCGTCGACGACGCGGGCCAGGTAGCGCAAATCGGCGAGGCTCAATGGGCGCCGGACACCCGGACCATCGAGCTCGGAGCAGTGCTGGACGGCAAGGTGCGCGTCGAGCGCCAGCGCGAGGACATCACCGTATTCGATATGACCGGCCTCGCCTTGCAGGACCTGACGGTGGCAAGCCTGCTACGGGAACGTGCGGCTCAGAAAAAGCTCGGCACCTCGATCGCGTGGCCGTGGTAAAGCCGCGAGGCTCTGCCGGGTGGCTCACTTGCGCTTCAGCGGGCCGCGGTCCGCTGCGTTCCCTCAGCGCGCGGGCGTTTGCCCTCGCCGCCTGCCGAAGGTAGCCATGGCGGCGGCGACATCGACTCCCGCAGATAGTCGAGGAAACGCGTCGCCCTCGCCGAGCGGCCGTGCCGCGAATTGACCAGCGCGACGATATCCGCGTCGGGGAGCTTCCAGTCCTCGAGCAGGGGCACGAGCGCGCCCGCCCTCAAATGCTCGGCCACATCCCATTCCGAACGCACGATGACGCCGAGTCCTGCGAGCGCCCAATCGCGAACCGTGCCACCGTCATTGCTCGATAGCACCGGTTCGATCCTCACGTTTGCTGCCGTTCCCCGCTCGCCTGGCGTGAAGCGCCACATCGTCACGTCTTCGTCGTTTTCGCGCAGCGCTATGCAGTCGTGGGCGCGGAGGTCGTCCGGATGCGCCGGCACGCCGTGCCGGGTGAGATACTGCGGCGCCGCGCAGAGAACGCGGCGGTTCGGAGCGAGATATTTGCTGACGAGGGACGAGTCGCGCATCTCGCCGATGTGGATCATGAGCTCCCACATGTCGTCCGCAATGCGCGTGGGGCGATCGGAGAGCGTCAGGCTCACCGTCACCTCCGGATACATGCTGCGAAAGCCCGCAATGGCAGGCGCGATATAGCGTTGCCCGAAGCCTAGCGGTGCGATCACGCGCAAGTCCCCAGCCACCGTGCTGCGCCGCGACGACAGCAAGTCGGCCAGGTCGTCGATATCCCCGCAAATCCTGCGCGCATGCGCGGCGAGCAGTTCACCTTCGTCCGTCAGGACGAGACGCCGACCGGAGCGGTCGAGCAGGCGGATGCTCAGCCGTGATTCGAGTTGCTTCAGCCGCTGCGTCACGGCCGGCGGCGTGACATCGAGCTTGCGCGCCGCATCGGCCATCGACGCTGCCGATGCAAGAACGACGAAGAATCGCAAATCGTCAGTGGAAAGCATTAAGGCGGGCTTAACGTAGGAATCAGCCGATGTTAACCCCGCCCGCTTATTGGCTACCAATAATTTTTTCAACGCCGTTCCCGTCAGGAGGTCATCCATGAAGTGCCCGCGCATTGCCATTCTTGGCTTCGCGATCGAATCCAACCGGTTTGCTCCCGTCTCCACGCGTGAGGATTTCCTCTCGCGCGCGTGGCTGAAAGGCGCGGACCTGATGACCGACGCACGGCGCGACGCGCCAGTCATGACACCCGAAATCCCCGCCTTCGTCCGCACGCTGGACAGCATCGGGCCGTGGACACCTGTGCCTGTCCTGTTTGCCAACGCCGAGTCGGGTGGCGCCGTCGAGCATGCATTCTTCGAAGACACGATGACGGAGTTCGAGCGCGGCTTGCGTCTGGCGCTCCCGCTCGACGCCGTCTATATCTGCGAGCACGGCGCGGCGATCACGACCGAAGAGGATGACCCCGATGGCGCCGTGTTTGCGCTCGTACGCAGCATCGTCGGGCCCAGCGTGCCGATTGTCGCCACGCTGGACCTTCACGCCAACGTCTCCGACCGGATGGTCGATTCGGTGGACGCGTTGATTTCCTATCGCCGCAATCCCCACACCGACATGGCCGAGCGCGGCGCAGACGCGGCGCGCATTCTGAGCGAGCTCGTCAACGGCATGCATACCGCGGTCGCCCATGTGCGGCTGCCGGTCTGCGCCCCGCCGACGCAACTGTTGACGGCCCCCGGCACCGGCCCCTATGCGGAGATGATCCGGCGTGCCGAACAGATCGACGACGCGCGCGTGGTGAACGTTTCCGTCGTCGGCGGCTTCGCGTTCGCGGACACCCCGAAAAACGGACTGACCGTGCTCGTGACGACGCGCAACGACGCGCCGCTCGCGGCCCGCATTGCCAACGAACTCGCGTCGTACGGCTGGCAGGAACGCGCTGCATTCGTGCCGCAGCTCACGCCGCTCGACGCTGCGATCCGCCTCGCGAAGACCGTCGCCGACGACGCCACACGCGCGCCGGTGTTGCTGGCTGACGTCGCCGACAATCCCGGCGGCGGCGGCCGCGGCAACACGCCGTTCATACTGCGCGCGCTGCTCGAAGCAGAGGTCCACGGCGCGATTCTGGGCGTCGTCACCGATCCGGAGCTCGTGGCGGACGCCGTGCAGGCAGGCGTCGGCGCAACACTGCTCGCCCGCTTCAATCGCAGCGAAAACACCGTGCATTCGGAGCGCTTCGAGGCGCCCGCCCGCGTGCGGCGTCTGCACGAAGGCAAAGGTGTCGGTCGGCGCGGACAGCTCGCGGGATGCCGCTTCGATCTTGGCCCATCGGTTGCGCTGCAGGTGGGCGGCGTGACGGTCATTGTCATCAGCAAGCGGCATCAATGCCACGAGCCCATGTTCTTCGAAATGTTCGGCATCGACATTGCGGGCGCGCGCGTCGTCGCACTGAAATCCCGCGGTCATTTCCGGGCGGCATTCGACGAATATTTTTCTGACGATCGAATCATCAGCGTCGATGCGCCAGGGCTCACTTCGCCGATGCTCTCGCGATTCGATTTCAGAAAGCTGCCGCGTCCGGTGGTGCCGCTCGATACGCTCCCGGCGTGGCAGGCCAATGCCCGCACGATCATTCCAGGGGAGCGCGCATGAACCGCGAAATGTCATTCGACACGACTCAGGCGGATACGCTGCAGACGCTCGATACGCCCTGCCTGTTGCTCGACGAGGTGCGGATGGAGCGCAACATCAAGCGTCTGCATGCCCATCTCAATTCGCTCCGCGTCGAGCGGTGAGGCCGGAAAGTCGTGACGTTTTCGCGCGCTGGCGACGCTTCAGCGGCTGGTAGGCGCCGCGCCCCTGAAATTGGCGCACACGATCGGCCGTTTGCAGACAGCCCTGCGACTGTGCCGCGCAGCTTCGTTGCATTGCCCGCCGGGCGCCGCACAGCGCGCGCCGAGCTTGAGTCTCGACCTGAGGAGAAACCGCTATGAGTGAGCCCGCGAACACGGCCGTACACCTGGACCCGGCGATCGCCCGGAAAGTGATATGGCGTCTGGCACCCTTGCTGATCCTGCTGTACGTCGTCAATCAGATGGACCGGGCGAATGTCGGCTATGCCGCCTTGACGATGAATCATGAACTCGGCCTGTCGGCCTCGCAGTTCGGCCTGGCTGCGGGACTGTTCTACGCCGGGTATATCCTCGTCGCGGTGCCGAGCAACCTGATGCTGGCGCGCTTCGGCGCGCGCCTGTGGATGACACGCATTCTCGTGAGCTGGGGCGTGGTCGCTTCTCTGACCGCGTTCGTCGACAGCGCGCGCATGCTATACCTGTTGCGCTTTCTTCTCGGGGTCGCCGAATCGGGCTTCTTTCCCGGGATGATCCTCTACGTGACGTTCTGGCTGCCGCGTCAGGAACGCGTGTGGCTGATGTCGCTGCTGTTCCTGTCGATTCCGCTGTCGAACATGCTTGGCGCGCCGCTCTCGACCTACGTGATGGAGCACGTGCGGGTTTTCGGCTGGTCAGGGTGGCGCGCGATGCTGTTTCTTGAAGGCCTGCCGGCGATTGCGCTGGGCGTCGTCACCGCGATCGTGATGAAGAACCGGCCCGAGGAAGCGACGTGGCTGAGCGCGGCCGAGCGAGACCAGCTCAACCGGGCCCTCGCCGTCGAGCGTGCCGAAGCGCAACGCCACTCGCCCCAGGGCGCCTGGCGCACGCTGGCGGACCGCCGTATCCTGACCTTCGGGCTTGTCTACTTCGGCATCAACAGTGGCGTGGTCGCGCTGTCGTTCTTTCTGCCTCAGATCGTCGCCGGCTTCTCGCAGATGTTCGCGGTCAAATATTCGGTATTCCAGATCGGTCTGATCACCGCGGTTCCGTTTGCCGTCTCGGCTGTCACGATCGTCTCCTGGGGACACTACGCGCGCCGCACGACCGTCAGCGCATGGCATGTCGCGATACCCGCCGCGATAGGCGGACTGTCGTTCGCCGCCGCGCTCTTTCTTTCGTCGCCTTACGAGGTCATGTTCGCCTTCACACTTGGCGCAGTTGGCATCTATACACCGCACGCGTCATTCTGGCAGTTGCCGCCACGGTACCTGAGCGGCGCAGCAGCGGCTGCCGGCATCGGCCTCATTAATACGATCGGGACGCTCGCCGGCTTCCTTGGACCGTATGCCACGGGCTGGCTGCGCGACATCACGGGATCGTATCAAGCGCCCATGCTGCTCGTCGCCGCGCTGATGTGTCTCTCCGCCGTTGTGGTGGTACTGATCGAACGCTCGGCTCGCACGATCTCGCAACTCGATACACGGCCCTCGGGCAGCGCGTCGTGAAACGCTGCGTGAGCCGATTAGCGCGGCTTCCTTGCGCGGTCCGCGATGCAGGGGGCTGCGCTCCACGCTCTGTCCGTCGTCAGGTGTCCAGACTGAAGTTGCAGCAGCGCCGCGCAACATCGGCGACCATGTAGCCCAACGCGGAATGTGACTGCTTCAGAAAAATTGCATCGTAGCGAACCGGCGGTACGGCCGGCTCGGTCGTCACGATCTGCATCAGCCCGCTCCGGACCTGCTTTCTGAACAGATCGACTGGCAGCAGGCTAACGCCCACGCCTGCCGCCACCAGACCGCCCACCGCAACCGCATTGTTGCCGCCGCAAATACGCTCGGGATCGACACCCGCGCTCTCCAGGACCCGCGAACCCAGAATGGTCACGATGGAAACGGGAACCTGCTCGATCACGGGGACGGTGCCCAGTTCGCGCAGCGACACTGTGCGCTGGCCGTCGAACTGACCGGGACGGCAGAACCACGCGAAACTCGCGCTGCCCAGCGCCACCCGGGTGACGAACGCGGGTAGCTCCGGCTCAGGCAGGATCGCCAGGTCGAGGCGTCCGTCGATCACCTGCTCTCGCAGTGGGCCGGACATGTCGACGTAGGGTTGCAGAGTGAGATGCGGAAAAAGTTCATGCATCTCTTTCAGGAACGCCGGAAACCACGTCAGCGCGACGAGCTCCGTCAGTCCGATCTGCACGACCCGGGCCACGTGCCGGTCCGCGTCCCGATAGGCCTGTAGTCGCCCGATGCTGTCGAGCAGACTCTCGCATAGCGTCAACATCTCGTGCCCTTTCGCGGTGAGCCGTGCCTTCTTTCCCCCCGCTTCGAACAGCGGTGCCGCGGACTTTGCCTCGACATCCTGCAGACGCTTGGTCGCGGCCGACTGGGTGATATGGAGTTTGTCGGCTGCCCGCTGTACCGTGCCGAGCTTCGCTACCCAGTAAAACGTTTCGATCTGTTTTACGCTCAGCATCGCACTATTGCTCCTGACGGCCCTGCGATTCGCGCGCGCCGGCATCCTGATAGCGCGTCTCGTAGTCGCATGCCGCACGCGCGAGCGCAATGACCCTGCGGTGAAATGGCGTCAATGCATCGTGCCGCGCGACCGCGACATATCGCACCGGCGGCATCACCGGTGTCACCTTGAGCTCCCGCAATCTGCCGAGCGCAACGAGTTCGCCAGCAATGGCATTCGGCAGACAGGCGACACCGAGTCCGGCACTCGCCATGCCGCCGAGCGCGGAAAAACTATTGCAGGTCATGACGTTGCGCGGTTGCACGCCGTTGCGTTCGAGCCATTCGCTCATCACATGTCCGGCGGCCGAGTCCGCGGCCTGGGACAGCAGCGTCAACTGGCCAAGCTCCGACACGGTCAGCCTGCGCCGCTTCAGCTCGAACGCGAGGCTGCAATACCAGCCGTTACGCACGGTGGCGAGCGGAAATCGCAGCATGTTCGTCCAGCGAGGCGTGTCGGGCAAGATCGCCAGATCGAGCTGCGCCAGCCTGAGCTTTTCATAAAGCTCCGCGGCGACGCCGCCCACCTCCAGCTCGACATCCACCAACGGATAGGTGGATCGCAGCGCATCGACGAAACCAGGCAGCCAGGTGAGCGCTGCAAGCTCGGTCATCCCCAATCTCAGCGAGCGCCGCAGTACTTTCTCGCTCGCGTACTGGCTTAGCAGGACATCGCGTTGCTGAAGAATCGCGCGCGCTTGCGAGAGCACTTCGAGGCCATCGACGGTCAGCCGCGCCGAGCGCGAAATGCGGTCGAACAACGGCCTCGGGAATTGACTCTCCAGTTCGCGAACGTGCCTCGACACGCCGGACTGGACGCTACCGAGCTTGCGCCCCGCGGCCTCGAACGACCCCATGTCCGCAATCGCCACCAGTGCTTCGAGCTGCTGGAAAGTGAACCGATGCGCCACGCTTTCACCTCCTTCAATCCATCCACTTTTGGAATGAAGAATTATGCACAAATATCTCTTTATTCGGCATCTGTTTCCACGAAGAATACCTTCTCCACGCCCCGCGACACTCACCGCGCCGTGCGATGCATCAACCGCCCCGCCCGGATATGTCATAACCCTCATCAGATGACAACACCCAACGTGATCAGCCCAATTGCCGCCGACCTCGCGCCGGCGGTCGCAACACCCTGCTTCGTGGTGGCCGAAGACCGCATCCTGCACAATCTGGCGGTCACCGCAAAAGCGTGCGGCGGCGTCGAGCGTCTGATGCCGCACGTGAAAACCCATCGCGCACCGTGGCTCATTCGCTTGCTGCTCGCGCATGGCGTCGGCGCGTTCAAGGCCAGTACGCTCGCCGAAGTCGAGATGGTATTGGCGGCTGGCGCCACACGCGTCACCTGGGCCTTCCCTACCGTCAATCCGCAAAACATCGGCCGCTTCGTCGAACTGGCCAGATTTTTTCCCAACGCCGAACTCACCGGTCTCGTCGATTCCCGCCACGGACTGGACGTGTGGGCCGCGCTACTGGACGGCACCTCGCGCTCAGTGAATCTGCGTGTCGATCTCGACCCCGGGATGGGGCGCACGGGAATCCCGATGGACGACAGCGCGCTGGAACTCGCACGTGCGGTCGCCGGGCTCGGCCGACTCGCGGGCTGGCATCTCTACGATGGCCACATCCGCGGCGACGCTGAAGAGCGCCGGGAAAAAGTCCATCAGCTTGCCGCAGCATTGGACACACTTCAGTCAGGCTTGCGCCGCGACGGCATCGAAGTGGATGCGGTCGGAGGGTGCAGCTACACGTTCGACCTATGGCCGCGCTCCGCGATGCCGTATGTGTCTCCGGGCACCTGGGTCTATTCGAACGCCCAGCACCTGCGAGAACTCGCGCACCACGTCTGGCTCGCGGCAGGATTCGTGCTGACGACGGTC
Source organism: Paraburkholderia susongensis (assembly GCF_900177725.1). Lineage (GTDB taxonomy): Bacteria > Pseudomonadota > Gammaproteobacteria > Burkholderiales > Burkholderiaceae > Paraburkholderia > Paraburkholderia susongensis. Next base: position 20,019 of record NZ_FXAT01000005.1, read on the forward strand.
ATCTCCACGCGCAATGGCACGGCCACGCTGGATGCCGGCAGCAAGGCCATCTCTCCGGACAAGCCGCAGACACAACGTTTTCAGGGGGCCGGCGAAATCGTCATGATGAACGAGGAGCACACGGTCGTGCGCAACGACACGCTCAACGTCGGCGATCGGCTATTGCTGGTTCCGGAGCACACGTGCACCACGGCCTACCTGTACAGCAACGCGCTCGTTCGTGCCCTCGACGGTCGCTGGGAGTACCGGGATCAGCTCGGAAGCGAACGCACTGTCATACCGTTGCCCCGATGATCGTCACGAGGCCGGCAAGCTTCCCCTGTCGAAGCATTCTCGAAGGCTCAAACCAGCAATGATCGAATCCAGCAAGCAACCGTCCCGGGGCGGTCACTACAGCCTCTGGCGTCGCGCTGGCGGACTGATTTTCGTGGCGGGCCAGGTCCCGCGAGACGCCGAACGAAACATTCTCGGTGAAACGATCGAAGAGCAAACCATCGCGGTGCTCAATAACTTGCGCCTGGTGCTCGATGACGCAGGCACCGATTTCAGCCGGCTGGTCCGCGTCCAGGCTTATCTGTCGGATATGCGCGATTTCCAGCGGTTCAACGCTGTCTATGCCGAAGTGATGGGCACTGCCGCCCCCGTACGGACCACCATCGGATGCGCGCTCAACGGCGTGCGCGTGGAAATCGATGCCGTCGCGGAGCCGGGAGACGGCTGCGCTGATCCGCAACATTGACGATGCCTCGCTCTTCACGCAGATACACGTCTGGACATTCCCGCTTCTCTTTTACGAGGACAACATGACTGAATCAGGCACGAAGAGCATCGCGCTCGACGGGCGCGAGTTCAACATCGTCTGCAGTCAGATCAACATCGGCAACGCACTGACGGAACTGTCCGAGCGCATGACGCGCGGCGTACGTCAGGCAAATGGAACGATGGCTGCGGAACCGATGATGGATGTAAAACACGTTGCCGAAGCGGTCCGCTACATCGCCAACCTGCCCTTGAGCGCCAACGTTCTGAACATGACGGTCATGGCGAGCAACATGCCATTCGTGGGGCGCGGCTAGAGCGCATTGTCGGCCAGCTACTCCGCATTGGAAGAAGCGGCGAGCGCAACGATTGAGAAGAAGCGTTCGACCAGATTGCGTGAAGCGCACAGAGTCCCGGTCAAAGGGCGTCGTCCGACGCAATTGGTACGACTGGAAATGACGGCTCAAAAAGGCCGCCGATTGCAGGATGTTGGCAACGTATAAGTTCGTCGAGAAAATGCGACACCTCTGTACTGTTGCCAATCTACCGTTTTCCGCAATTATAAAACGCAATTAATGCGGTTAACGAACCTTCCGGATAGCATTTCTCAACTTCAATGAATTGCGACGCTTCATTCATAAATCTATGCGCGACAATACTTAACGAAGCCGATTTTTTATGAAACGTATGGTGCGCCCAGTACCTGCGCCTATTCCAGCTATCTTGCGCGCATCGCCAACTCTCACTCTATAGCTCTATCCATGCTCATTGAATTTTCTTTTTTTTCATCATCTTTTATTTTTCAAATCCATTCGCCGCCTATCGAAATAATAGGGAAAAAGGATTGGATAAATGAACAGCTGAACCCTAGGATTTCCCCTGGTCCCTCCCTGAACCAGGAATAAAAAGTGAAAGTACTGAAGACACAGATTGCTGCAGGCATTTTCTCGATCGTCTCTGCAATTGCGCTCGCTCAACCTGCGCATGCGGCGGGCATGACCCGTGATAGCGGGTCGCCCGTCGGCGACAACCAGAACTCCCAAACCGCCGGCCCCGAAGGTCCGGTCCTTTTGCAGGACTCTCATCTCATTGAGAAACTGCAGCGCTTCGACCGGGAACGCATACCCGAGCGCGTGGTGCATGCGCGCGGCACCGGGATCTTTGGCGAATTCGTGCCGACTGCGGACATCAGCGCCCTGACCTCCGCGCAGGTATTCACGCCCGGAACGAAGACGCCGGTCTTCGTCAGATTCTCCACGGTGATGGGCTATCGCGGCTCACCCGAGCAGGCACGCGACCCGCGCGGTTTCGCTATCAAGTTCTACACGCAGCAAGGGAACTGGGACATGGTCGGCATCAACTGGCCGATCTTCTTCATCCGCGATGCGATCAAGTTTCCTGACTTCGTGCATGCGAACAAACCATCGGCAGTGACGGGCGTTCAGGATCCGAATCTGGCGTTCGACTTTTTCGCCCATTCGCCCGAAGCCACTAACATGCTCACGCACCTTTACACGGACGAGGGCATGCCGGATTCGTATCGCCACATGGACGGCTATGCTGTGCACGCCTTCAAGTTCGTCAATGCGAAAGGCGAAGTCCATTACGTGAAGTTTCACTGGAAGAGCCTTCAAGGTATCAAGACCATTCGCCCCCATGACATCCCGCATTCGATCGGCGCTGACTGGAATCTGATGACCAATGACCTGTACAACTCGGTCAAGGCGCATTCGTATCCGAAGTGGGACCTGTATGTCCAGGTGCTCTCGCCGAAGGATCTGGACAGGTTCGATTTCGATCCTCTAGATGACACGAAGGAATGGCCGTCCTCGATTCCAGAGCAGAAAGTGGGCACGATGACGCTCGATCGGATTCCCGATAACTATTTCGAGTCCACGGAAGAATCGGCATTCGCACCGTCCCGGCTCGTGCCGGGGATTGAGCCTTCCGAGGACAGGATGTTGCAGGGCCGTTTGTTCGCCTATGCCGACACGCAGATGTATCGCCTCGGCCCGAACTACAACCAATTGCCGATCAACCGTCCGATCGTGCCGGTGTACAACAACAACCAGGACGGCCTCATGAATGGGGAAGATCGAAAGGGCGAGGTGAACTATGAGCCATCCGGAATCGGCGAAATTGCACAACAGGACAAGTACAAGTCGGTGCAGACGCCGCTGAGGGGAACCACTCAGCAAAGAGCGATTCACAAGACGCTCGACTTCCGTCAGGCCGGCGAGTACTACCGGACGCTGTCCGAGACCGACAAGGCAGACCTGATTACGGCGCTGTCGGGCGACCTTGGTCGTGTGACCAACGACGCGAACAGGTACACGATGCTCTCGTACTTCTACAAGGCTGATTCCGACTATGGCACTCGCCTCGCACGAGCGACCCATGCCGATCTGACCCGCGTGAAAGATGCGGCGGCACAACTGAGCGACAACTGATGCAACCGGGGAGACCTGTGCGCGCAGGTCTCCCCACTAAATAGGTCTGCTTTCTCACGGAGGACGCAATGCGACACTCTCTTTCTGTCCGGCGCCTCGTTCGGACCGCGGCGCTCACCGCCCTGAGCGCATTCCTGACTGCGAGTTGCGCGCAGCATGTGTACCAGTCGGGAATGTATTCGGCTATGACGGACACGCCGCATTACACCGAAGACTGGTTTGCCGCGGCGCGTGCGGGACGCACCGATATCGTTCAGGCGTTGATCTCCGCCCATTTCCCGCTAGAAACAACAACGCACGAGGGCTATACCGCGTTGATCCTTAGCGCGTACGACAATCATCCCGAGAGCTTGAAAGCTCTCCTTGCGGCTGGCGCGAATGCCTGCGCGGCCGACCGCAACGGCAATACGGCCCTGATGGGAGCCCTATTCAAAGGCGAGACGAACATTGCAATGATGTTGCTCGACACGCATTGCGACATCGATCAACCCAACAATGCGGGGGAAACGGCATTGTCGTTTGCGGCGCTATTCGGCCGGCTCGATATGATTCCGGTACTCGTCGCCCACGGCGCCAACGCGAATCATGTCGATGCGCGCGGGGCGACCGCATTGCAGATGGCGATCGCACAACATAATCCGGCCGTAGAGGACGCTTTACGCCACGTCGGCGCGACACAATGAGATGCGGCCGAACAACGGCATTTCATGTCGCACCGACCATCGGCAGATCAGTTGATCGCGATATCCGCACAGACCAGGCTTGCCCCTTGTGCTTCTTGTGCCCCTTGTGCCGGTCACGCCCGCTTCAACAGCGCGCTATCGACCGGCAATGCCCGAATTCGCGTGCCCGTCGCATTGAAGATCGCGTTGCAGATCGCCGCCGTTGTCGGCGGCACCCCCGGTTCGCCAACGCCACCGGGCGGTGCGGCGCTCGGCACGATATAAACGTGGGTTTCCGGCACGGCGTCGATGCGTGCGACCCGGTAGTCGGTGAAGTTCGACTGTTCGGCCGCTCCCTGACTGAACGTCAGTTCGCTGTATAGCGTATTGCCGAGAGCCATCACCACCGCGCCTTCGAACTGCGCGATCACGCGGTCGGGGTTGACGATACGTCCGCAGTCGACGGCCAGATCGACCCGTGTCACCCGCACCGAGCCGTCCTCGGCGACCTGCACTTGCGCAACCGCAGCAACATAGGTCAGAAAGCTGCGATGAACGGCAATGCCGCGCCCGTGGCGAGCGGGCAGCGCAGCGCTCCAGTTCGAACGCACCGCCGCCGCCCGGACCACCGCGGCATAGCGCGCGGTATCGATGGGATACTCGTCGATCGACGCGCCGTAGTTCGGATAGTCGACCCCCATCGCATGCAGATCGACATGGCGAGGGCTGCCAAGCAGCGCGAGCAGATGCCGCACCGGGTCTTGTCGCGCCGCGGCGGCGAGTTCGTCGACGAACGAGCCCACCGCGAAGCCGTGCGGAATGTTGTACACCGACCGATACCATCCGATACGGGTATGCGCGGGTGCCGCTCCGTTCTCGCACCGCACATTGGGGACTTCATACGGCATGTCGGTCACGCCCTGACCGAGTTCGCCCGCCGAACCATAAATCACGTTCGGCGTGAACGTCGAGGCGATCGACGGAAACACGCTGCGGTGCAACCACGCAATCGTCCTGCCCTGCGCATCGAGGCCGCCTTCCATGTGCTGCGCGCATACGGCATGAAAATAATCGTTACGTATGTCGTCTTCACGCGTCCATGTCAGCTTGACGGGGGCGCCGACTTCGCGCGCCAGGTACGCGGCTTCCGCCACGTAGTCCGGTTTCGACTTGCGGCCGAAGCCGCCGCCGAGCAACGTGACATTGATCGTCACGGCCTGTTCCTGCACGCCGAGTACTTGCGCGACGGTCGTGCGTGCCTGCTGCGGATTTTGCGTGGCGGTCCACACCTCGACTGCTCCGTTCGCGAACGATGCGGTTGCCGCTAGCGGCTCCATCGCCGCATGCGCCAGATGCGGTACGTAGTAGTCCGCCGACACGTGCTGTGCGGCGCTCCTGAACGCTCCCGCAGTATCGCCGTTGTTGCGCACGACCTTCCCGGGCTGCCGGGCGGTATCTTCGAGCGCCTTGCGATAGGCGTTGCTATCGTAGGTGCCGTTCGGCCCGAGGTCCCATTCGAGCTTGAGTTTCTGGCGTCCTTGCAGAGCGGCCCAGGTGCTGGTTGCGATCACCGCGACACCGCCCAGCGGCTGGAAACCGGCGGGCAACGGTGCCGAAGCAATGCGCACCACGTGCAGCACGCCACGCACCTTCATCGCTTCGGTCGAGTCGACGCTTTTGAGCGTCGCGCCGTATACGGGCGAACGCTCGACCGACGCATAGGTCATCCCGGGCAGCACGATATCGATGCCGTATATCGCACGGCCATGAACGATGTCGTCGAGATCGACGATCGGCAGGGACTTGCCGATATAGCGCCACGTGTCCTCGCTTTTCAACTGCAGGGTGTCACGGCCGGGCACCGGCTGACGCGCGGCGGCGCGCGCCACCGCGCCGTATGAAACGCGCCGGCCACTCGCCGGATGCACCACGTAGCCTGGTTCGGTCCGGCAGCTCGCCGGGCTCACGCGCCACTGCGCGGCGGCTGCCGCGATCAGCATCTGCCGCGCGGAGCCGCCTGCCTCGCGCAACGGCTGGAAGAATTGGCGGATGCTGCGCGAGCCGTCGGTATTCTGGTCGCCGTACTTCGCATCGCCTTGCGCCTGCAGGACCTTGACCGTGTTCCAGTCGGCGTCGAGTTCGTCTGCGAGGATCATCGCGAGGCTGGTGCGGATGCCGGTGCCCATCTCGGAGCGATGCACGACCAGCACGATCTCACCGGACGGCGCGACCGAGACATACACGTTCGGGGCGAATACTGCATCGACGCCGTTCGACGACGCGAGCGGCGCCGCGGCGAACGCGAATCGCGTGCCGCCGACATGCAGACCCAGCACCATCCCGCCGGCCAACGTGCCCTTCAGTGCCCGGCGCCGGCTCAGATTGACGATCTCGCTCATGACGCCTGCTCCGCCGCAGCCTTGATGGCAATCTTGATGCGCTGATAGGTGCCGCAGCGGCATACGTTGCCCGACATCGCTTCGACGATCTGCTCGTCGCTCGGCTTCGGTGTCTGTTTGAGCAGCGACGCAGCCTGCATCATCTGGCCGGGCTGACAGTAGCCGCACTGCGGCACATTGGCCGCTTTCCACGCTCGCTGCACGGGATGTTCGCCGCCTTTGCCAAGGCCTTCGATCGTCGTCACGGACTTGCCCTGCGCATCCGCCAGCGACGTGACGCACGATCGCACCGCCACGCCCTCCAGATGAACGGTACACGCGCCACATGCGCCCACGCCGCACCCGAACTTGGTGCCATGCAGTCCCAGCAGATCCCGCACCGCCCACAGCAGCGGCATGTTCGCGTCGGCGTCGACGTTGTGATGCACGCCATTCACAATCAGTTCCATCCGTTTACTCCTTGTTGTCGACGCACGCCACGGCTGCCGGCGCTACCTGATGACAGGCTCAGCGTCGTTCATGCTCTTGCCTGATAGGCCTTGCACCAACCGGCACCGCTCACCTGCTTCGCGCCGAACAGCGCACAGAGCGCGTTGGCGTCGGCCGGCTTGCCCTGATAGAACTGGCAGTTCGAGCAGCGCTGGTTGCGGTTGAAATGCGGGTATTTCGCCGGGTCGACGCGGCTTGCATCGGCCACGTATCCGAGCGCCTGCGCAGCGGGATCGCTCTCCTGAAGCGACACGGCTGCGGCCCACACAGGGCGTCCTGCGAGCGCAAGCGCGGCCGCGCCGATCGACTGGATCATGAAGGTGCGTCGAAGGTTCGTCATGTTCGATGCCCCTCCCGTTACGCTACGAGCACGCGTTGCGGCGGCGCCATGAACTCCGGCCCCACGGGGTCTTTGACGAAGTTCGCGACAATCGCGTCGATCTGCCTGAATGCTTTCTCGTCGAGGCGCCAGCCGAACACGTCGTCGATGCCGTCCAGTTGCGCAGGACGACGTGCGCCCCATAGCGCGATCGTCGGACCGCGATCGAGCACCCAGCGCACCGCGAGCGCGAGCACCGGCTTGTCGAAGTTATCGCGCGCGAACGCGTTCAGCGCCTTGACGGCCGCGACATATTGCTCGCGACGCGGCTCGCGAAACTTCGGATCGCGCAGGCGCAGATCGTCGCCCTCGAAGCGCGTCTCGACGCCGATGCGCCCCGCCAGCAATCCGCGGCACAGCGCTCCATAGGCAAGCGCGACGAGCCCATGCCGTTTCGCGTACGGGAGCACGTCACGGTCGATATCCCGTTCGAACAGGTTGTATGGCGGCTGCGTGGCCGACAGCGGCGCCACGCGCCGGAACGCATCCATTTGCGCAGGCGAGAAGTTGCTGACGCCCAGCGCCCGCACCTTGCCTTCCTTGCGCAGATCGTCGAGCACCTGTGCGGTCTCTTCGATCGGCACGAGCGGGTCGGGCCAGTGGACCTGATACAGATCGATGTAATCCGTGCGCAAGCGCTTCAGGGTGTCCTCTACTTCCTGACGGATGCGCGCCGGCGACGAATTGCGAAATACCGCGCCGTCGTGCCACTCCAGCGCGACCTTGGTTGCGATGACCGCCTTGTGCCGATAGCCGTCGGCCAGCGCCTTGCCAACGATGTCCTCCGAGGCGCCAAAGCCGTACACCGGCGCTGTATCGATCAGATTGACCCCGCTGTCGAGCGCGCGGCGGATCACCGCGATCGACTCTTTCTCGTCGGTGCCGCCCCACATCCATCCGCCAATGGCCCAGGTGCCAAGGCCGATACGTGAAACGGGAGTCGTTAAACCTTCAATTGCGATTGTTTCAATAGTCATCTGAAGCTCAAAATCAAAAGCGCTATATCAGGCACCGCATCCGGGTCGAAGCGATCCGGAAAATGGCGACATGCCCATCGGACGGGCAGGCTTGCCGATTATTTCAGCGGCATCCGGCGATCACAAGAAGGCACCTGAAGGTTTCATACTTTCCCGGCGGAAACTAATTGCTACGACGCGGCATATGCGCACGGCAACGCGCAAATGAAAATCGGCAATCCGGCGCAACTCGACTATCTACTCACGCCGCTGCATGAATTCGATGCTGAGCACGAGCGCCGGGCACTCAGCAAAGTCTCGAAAAATTGCCCATAATTGCGCACAGTCGTGAAGCAATCGTTGGGACATCTTATGAAAGTCGTTTCCGCCGCACCGCAATCCCCGCTCGCATTTCTGGCTGTAGCGTTGGCATTCGCAATCAACATGATGGGTACCACGCTACCGACCGCCATCTATCGCTATTACCAGCAGCAGTATGGTTTTACGCCGACCGTCATCACCGTCATCTACGCGTCATATGCAATCGGGGTGCTCGGTGCGCTGCTGCTGATCGGCAACTGGTCCGATCAGCTAGGCCGCCGTCGCATGCTGCTGGCGGGCTTGTGTGTGTCGGCCGCGTCGGCGCTCACGTTCGTGTTCAGCGACGGATTGGCGCTTCTGATGCTGGGCCGTCTGCTGTCGGGGATTTCCGCCGGCATCTTCACAGGAACCGCCACCGTCGCCGTGATCGAACTCGCGCCGCCCGCGTGGCGCGGCAAAGCCACGTTCGCGGCTACCGCCTCCAACATGCTCGGGCTGGGTCTCGGTCCTTTGCTGAGCGGCGTGCTGGTCGAACTGTTTCCCCGGCCAATGCAGTTGCCCTATACGGTTCATCTGGCGCTGATCGCCATCGCCGCGCTTGCCGTCTTCCGGGTGCCGGAAACCGCCGCGATTCCCGCGCGGGTCAAGCTCGGCATCCAGAAAATTTCGCTTCCCGCCGAGGTCCGCGCTGCGTTCATCCCTGCCGCGCTAGCGGGGTTTGCCGGTTTCGTCGTGGTGGGTTTCTTTGCAGCGGTCGCGCCCCAACTGATTCGGGTCGTTCTCGGCTTTCACAGTGGCATCGTCTTAGGCGCGATCGTGTTCCTGCTGTTCGCGTGCTCCGCGCTCGGGCAGATCGTGCAGGCGATCATTGCCGCCCGATGGCGACAGGCAACAGGCTGCATCGGACTCGTGATGGGACTGATGTGGGTCGGCCTGTGCGTGCCCGAACGCTCGCTCGGCGCGCTTTTGCTCGGCACCGCGCTGGCGGGAATCGGGCAAGGCATCAGCTTCCGCGCGGGCCTGGGCGAGATCGCGTCGGCGGCGCCCGCGCACCGGCGAGCGGAAGTCACGTCGAGCTTCTTCGTCGTGCTGTATGTCGCGATCTCACTCCCTGTGATCGGGCTGGGCATCGCCGTGCAGCGCGCCGGCATCGAGCGAGCGACGCTGCTCTTTGCCGGCTTGACGATAGTCCTGGTGCTGATCGCGCTGTTTTTGCTGATGCTCGGGCAAATGAACCGCAAGCCCGGCGCCGCGCCGATCGGCGACTGAGAACACCAGGTCCCGCTCGATCAGGCCTTTAGCGCGTCACGCCCGGGAGCCTGCCAGCGCCGGAAGCAGCGCCGGCACGCTCGTGAGGAAGGCGCGCACCTGCATCGCAATGACCGCGTCGACGGGCGTGGTGTTGTCGTTCGAATAGATACGGCGCCGAATCGCCAGGTGGGATACCGCTCCATGCAGCAGCCAGCCGACCTCGGTCAGATGCGCCGGATCGGCGGGTACGCCGCATCCCAGTTCGTGCGCCGTCTCGGTGACGATGATTTCGAGCGCATGCGTGACGACCGCATTCGTGTACGCCGGCGCCAATTGCAGGTCTTCAAGCGACGAGTAGAGGAACAGACGCAGCCACTGCCGCGTCAGCAGGGTCTCATAGTACTCGCGATAAAACGTATTGAGTCTGCTTTCAAGAGGCACACTGCGGTCTTTCAACTGCACAAACCATATCGCCTTGAAGGTTCCCACGATTTCGCGCTTATAAACTTCGTCGATCAGCGCGGCTTTGCTGGGAAACAGGCTATACAGCAACCGTTGCGACACCCCGCAGGCTTCCGCGATCGCGCGAGTCTGCGCGTTCAAACCGTGTTCGGCGAAATATTCGGCGGCCTTTTCCAGCACGCGCGCCTGCCGCTCAGCACGTGGCAGACGCTGCGGCGCTTTTTTCATCGGCCGCTTGATCGGCGCGCGACTCTTTACGGTCTTGCTCCCCGGCTCCGCGACATCTTTGGGTTTGGCCTTCATGACGCTCCTGTGTCCATCGCTTCCGAAAAATAAGTCTTCACATGACGACTTATGCTTTGATAGGGTATACCGTCCGGGTACGAGGAAGATTTTCTTCGTCCGCCCGGGCGCAGCGCTGCATTATCTCAGGCCGTTGGGCAATCCTTGCCGATCTGTTCAGACGAAAGGGGGCATTCGCGCTCGGCGGGGTGCTGCTCGCGTTGGCCGCCGCTGGAATCGTGGCGGCGAATCGTTGATCGAAAGCAGCTGCCCTGGCCTGTGACGTTTGCTCACAAAGTCAATATTTTTCGTGCATTGTCGTCCCCTCGACCTTGGCGCTTAATCATCCTCGAGAGCATTCCGCAACGCATAAATCTGGAGGAAAGCCATGGATGTCAGGCCGCGCAAAGCCGCGATTTCCGATCGGTTGATGAAACGGATCGCCTGGCGGCTCGCGCCGCTGATGATCGTGATGTATATCGCGAACCAGCTCGACCGCGCGAACATCGGCTATGCGGCGCTGACCATGAATGCCGAACTCCACATGACGACGGCGCAATACGGTTTCGCCGCCAGCCTGTTTTTTCTCGGCTATATCCTGTTCGAAGTACCGAGCAACCTCTGCATGCATCGGTTTGGCGCTCGGCTATGGATGACGCGCATTCTGCTGAGCTGGGGTCTGCTCTCTTCGCTGACGGGCTTCGTTCCCGACTCGCGCTGGCTCTATATCGCCCGCTTCTTTCTCGGCGCGTTCGAAGCCGGCCTGTTTCCGGGCATGGTGTATTACCTCACGCTGTGGATGCCCGCGCACAATCGCGTATGGATGATGTCTCTGTTCGTGACGGCGATCCCGCTGACCGGCATGCTCGGGGCACCGGTCTCCACCTGGCTGATGACACACGCGAACGTGTTCGGCATCACCGGCTGGCGCGCGATGATTCTGCTGGAGGGGATTCCCGCGATCATACTGGCCGGCATCGTCTACTTCCGGCTGACGGACGACCCATCCCGCTCACACTGGCTTTCCAGCGAGGAAAAGAGTGAAATCGCCGCGGCGCTGGCTGCCGAACGGGCCGAGGCGGCGGCCGCCACCTCGCCGTCCAGCGCCGCGCGAGCGCTCACCAATCCTAAAGTCTGGGCGCTCGGTCTCGTCTACTTCGGCACCAACGCCGGCATCATCGGCCTGCTCTACTTCCTGCCGCAAGTCGTCAAAACGTTTGAAAGCACTTTTGGGGTGAAGTACAGCCTCGTGGATATCGGGCTGATTACAGCGATTCCATTCAGCGTCGCGCTTGTCGCGACACTGATCTGGGGCCGTGTGGTCAGCCGTCGCCAGGTCAGCGCCCGGCATGTGGCAGGACCCCAGCTCGTGTGCGCGGCCGCGCTCTCGGTGGCCCTGCTGCTGAAATCTCCGTATCAGTCGATCATCGCTCTTTCAATCGGCTCCGCGGCCTGCTTCTGCAGCATCACGACCTTCTGGCAGTTGCCTAGCCGCATCCTCACCGATCGCGCCGCAGCGGCCGGCATCGCGCTGATCACGAGCATAGGCGTGTCGTCGGGATTTCTGTTGCCGTACTTTATCGGTTGGGTCAAGGATACGACCGGCACGTTTGTCCTCGCCTTTGTCGGCATTGCCGCGGCGATGGTGCTCGCTGCGATCACGGTCATGTTGCTCGAGATGCGTTGGCGCGACGTTGGCCAGCCACAGCTTGCCAGCGAGTGAGCGTGGCGAGCGCGTCGCCGTGCCTGGGACTATCATCGAGCAATCCATTGCCCACTTCTTTTCGCCAGCAAGGATTCCCGATGCGTCGCGGTGTTCCCAGTCTCAGTGCGCTGCAAGCTTTTGAAGCGGCGGCGCGGCATGAAAGTTTTTCGAAGGCTGCTATCGAGCTGTCGCAAACGCACGGTGCTGTCTGCAAAAAGGTCAACGAGCTGGAAGCGCATCTGGGCATCCCGCTGTTCGAGCGGGTGCGTCAGCGTCTGGTGCTGTCCGCGGCGGGCGCGGAGTACGCGCGGCGAATTCGCGTCCATCTCGACCAGATTCGCCGCGATACGCTCGAGCTGATTCGCCAGCAGGGTGAAGTCAAGATTCAGTTGGCGGTCGGTGTCACGTTTGCGTCTCAATGGCTGATTCCGCGTCTCAATGACTTCTACGAGCTGAACCCGGATCTGCAGCTTCATATCATGGGCCGCGACCAGCCGACCTTCTTCGACAATTCAAGCTTCGACGCCGCGATTTATTTCTCACAGAGCTTGTGGCCCGCCATGCCGGGACAACCGCTCGTAAGCGACGACCGGATTCTGGCCGTCTGCGCGCCCGCGTTGCTCGGCAGATGCGATGGCTTGAGCAGCGAAAAAATCAGCGCCCTGCCCTGGATTCACACTCGCGATCTGCCGCGCGCGTGGCTTGCATGGTCCGAAAGCGCATCCACGCAGATCACCGAACATAGCGCGGCGAACCAGCACTACGACATGTTCATCATGGCGATCAACGCCGCGATTTCAGGACTCGGTGTGGCCTTGCTTCCGCAGATCCTGATTGAACGCGAGCTGCGCAGCGGCGCGCTCGTCCAGGTGCATCCTCATTCGATCCCGAATCCGGAAACCATCTACTATTCGTTTCCCGAGCAGAAGCGTGACTGGGAGCCGCTCAAGCGCTTCGATCAATGGCTCAGCGAGGCGGTGCGCGATTATCGCGAAGGCTGTCGGCGCGATCGAACGGCAGCCTTCGAAACGACGCTGGCGCCAGACTGAGGACGTCCCGCGTGGAGAAGTGCGGCTTCAGGCGAGTTCGCGCAGGTCAGGACTGTCGCGCAGGAGTTGCTGGTAGAGCCCCTGAAAGTTGAGCCACGCTACATAGTCGGACCCGAGTTGCGCATGCGTTGTCCGCGCGTGCTCATCCGACAGCGGCTCAATCGGACCCGCCGCCTCGGCCAGCAACTGCACCTGGCAACAACGCTCCATTGCAATGAAACGGTACGCCGCCGCGTCGACCGAAGACCCGACAGTCAGCAGGCCATGATTGAGCAGAACGGCCGCACGCTTCGTGCCCATCGTCTCCGCGATCCGGCGACCTTCTTCGGTGGCGAGCACGACTACGTCACCACGAAATAGCACATGGTCCTCATGGAACAGACAGGCTTCCTGATTGAGCGGAGCAAGCAGCCGGGCGCGCGCTGAAAATGCGCGACCAGCAGTCGTATGCGTATGGGCTGCTGCGACGACATCGGGATTCGCACCGTGGATGCCGCAGTGAATCGCTGCCGCAGCGGCGTTGACGGGGCCGGTCCCATGATAAACATTGGCCTCCTCGTCGATGCAAACGAGGTCGTCCGGATGGATTGACGAAAAATGCTGCGCATACGGATTGACCCAGAAACGGTCGTGAAACTCCGGATCGCGGACCGTGATATGTCCGGCGATGCCTTCGGCCAGGCCGAATCGCGCGAAGATGCGAAATGCCGCGGCGAGTTTGAGCTTGCGATGTTGCCGCTCAGCGTCGAGGCTGGCGAATACCGGCGGCTCCGGCAAGCGTCCGCCGATCGGTTTGGGGATCTGCAACTCGCGGACTTCCGCGTGGCCCATGACATGCTCCTTCATGCTGGTCGGAGTCCTGATTTTCGTCTGCACAGAGCACGCAGTCCATCGACGATTTGTCACAGGATCGCTTCTTGCGCTCACAATGCGCGGCAGAAGTACTTCAATCACAGCGTTTCGATAGTCATGCGATACTCGCTGTTCGACAAACGGCACTCGTGCCGGATGCTTTCGAGGAACTGGCGCATACTGATCAGGCGAACACGCCAATCATCATGTCAGCCCATTCCGGCGACCGTAAAACACTTCGTGGCTCCGGCACTTTCTCCCATGGACACAATTTACGACGATACGCATTGCGCCGACGACAATGCGCAAAAGAAAACCGATGATCTTGCGCGCGACATCATTGAGCAGATCGCGGACAAATGGAGCATCCTGGTAATCGATGCGCTTGGGACTCTTGGCGAGATGCGTTTTTCGCGCCTACGCGAGCAGATCGATGGTGTCAGTCAGAAGATGCTCACGAAGACCTTGCGTCAACTCGAGCGCGACGGCCTCGTGTCGCGCCACGTGCATCCGGTCATCCCACCGCGGGTCGACTATCGGCTGACGCCGCTCGGCAAGAGCCTTCTGGAAAAAATCTGCGGGATCTGGGAGTGGGCCGAAACTCACACGACCGAAATGGAAGCGGCGCGCCTGCAATTCGATCGAAAGGAAAGCGGGCCGATACCGCATGGTCACACGACGGGGCGACCCATTGGAGGATACGGTTAAAGCTTCGCGGCACGCGCGGCGAACGCCAGCGGCTCGCTCTGGATCAGCGCAGCAGACTGTGTCAGAGTAGCTTCTCGATTACTACCGAAGCCCAATGACTATGCTGCCGATTGCCGACCGATGGTTCGAGATAAAACGTATCAGTGACGATATCACCCTGCTCTGGGAACCTCATGTCGTGCCGCTGATGCGCTGCAATATCTGGCATGTGCGAGGTCGCGACCGCGACCTGATGATAGATACCGGAATGGGCATCGCCAGTTTGCGGGATGCGGCCCAGCGTCTGTTGCAGAACAACGTGACAGCCGTGGCGACGCATACCCATTCGGATCATATCGGCGGACATCATGAGTTTGCCCATACGCTGGTCCACGAACTGGAGGCCGATAATCTGCGTTCGCCACGCGAGCGCGGCACGCTGCTGGCATCGGTGCTGGGCGAGAAGGCAATACGCCGGTATCGTGAAGCGGGCTATCCGTTCGACGGCGATCTGATCACGGCCCTGCCCAGCGCGGAATACGTGATGTCCGACTATGCGATACGCGCGGCAACGGTCACGGAAATCGTCAAGGAAGGGAATATCGTCGACCTCGGCAACCGGCATTTCGAGGTACTGCATCTACCTGGCCACTCACCGGGCAGCATCGGTCTGTGGGAAGCGGCAACCGGCACCCTGTTTTCCGGCGATGCCATCTACGACGGCCCGCTTCTGGATGAAATCGGCGGCGCCGATATCCCAACCTACGTGCGCACGATGAAGCGGTTGCGCGAATTGCCCGTGCAGGTCGTGCACGCGGGACACGACACCAGCTTCGGGCGAGAACGGCTCGTCGAGTTGGTGGATGCCTATCTGGCCAGGCGCGCATGAGCCTGGTCGGCAACACGCACGACTGCAAAGCCGTGCGCAACTAGCGATAAAAACGAATCAGGCCGTGCGCTTGCGCCGGGTCGGCGGGAGCGTCCATTCATCGCCCTCCTCGACGTGTTCCGTCAGCTTTTCCGCAGCGACAGCTGCGGACAGAACCTGCACGACGGTAGCCCCATGATCAGCAATTTCTATCGGCTGCGTGGGTCACTTTCAATTATCTCCAATCCAACCCGCGCTTTTATACTCGCTTCCAACCAGCATGAAACAGGCGCCCGCCGCATGGCGGACCACTCGTTCATACATCGACCGATGCGCAACGCGCGAGGCGCGTACCAACGTCCGAATCGCGAATCAGGAGAGCAGGCATGAGCAGAGCACCAGCCGCGGTTGTGGCGTACGCCCAGCCGAAGACATCGGTTCGCTGGAAGATTTTTCTCATCATGTTGCTGCTGGTGACGGTCAACTACATCGATCGCGCATCGCTGTCCGTCGCGATGCCGATGATCGCGGGCGAGTTCACGCTTACGCCGGTGATGCAGGGCCTCATCATGAGTTCATTCTTCTGGTCATACACGCTGATGCAGATTCCGGGCGGCATGGCCGTCGATCGTTTCAAGCCGCGCCTCGTGCTCGCGCTGTGCACCTTGCTGTGGGGCGCATTCCAGGGGCTTGGCGCCCTGACGACCAACGCGATGTCCCTGCTCGCGACGAGACTTGGACTCGGTGTGGCGGAAGCGCCTGTGGCCTCGGCGGGAGGCGCGCTCAATGCGATGTGGCTCACGCAGCATGAGCGGGTTCGCGGCGCATCGCTGATGGACGGTGGCTCGCCGCTCGGCGCAGCGCTTGGCTCGGTTCTGATCACCTGGCTCATCACGGTCGCGCATTCATGGCGCGCAGCGTTCGCAATCGCCGGCGTCGGCACGGTCCTGTGCGGCATAGGCGCCTGGTACTACGTGAAGAATCAACCGCGCGATCACGCGGGAGTCAACGAGGCCGAAGCGGAATACATCGAACTGGCCCGACGCAAGGAAGACGAGAAGGAAGCCCAAAACCTGTCGGGCAACGCGCTCGATTTCTTCCGATATCGTTCAGTGCTGCTGATGTTCATCGGCTTCATGTGTTGCACGACGCTTTACTACGGGCTGTTGACCTGGATGCCCACCTATTTGCAGAAAGCCCAGGGCTTCAACATTCAACAAATGGGCGGCGCCAGCTTCGTGATCTTCTTCTGCG
This sequence comes from Paraburkholderia susongensis, assembly GCF_900177725.1. GTDB lineage: Bacteria > Pseudomonadota > Gammaproteobacteria > Burkholderiales > Burkholderiaceae > Paraburkholderia > Paraburkholderia susongensis. The sequence continues at coordinate 36,844 of NZ_FXAT01000005.1, forward strand.
GCTTCGTCGGCGAACTCTCCGGTGCCTACGTCGCCGACAAGTGGCTCGCGAGCGGCGCCGCGCCGAACCGCGTGATGCGCACTTTCTTCGGTATCGCCGGCGTGATTGCCACGATTGCGGTGTTTTCGGTGGCCCATGCGACGAGCCCGAGCATGGTCGTGATCCTGCTGTCGATTACCCTGTTTTTTCTGCGGTGGGGCGGTCTGTACTGGTCGATTCCCGCGATGCTCGCCTCGCGCAACAAGGTCGGCACGCTCGGCGGACTGCTCAATTTCGGCGGGAATATCGGCGGCATGGTGATCCCGATTGCGATCGGTGCAATCGTTCAATTTACGGGCTCCTATTTCCTCGCGCTGATGTGTTTCGCCGCAATGGGTGTCGGCCTTCTGCTCTGTTCGATCGGAATCGACTACGAGACCAAGATCCCGGTTTGAGCGATCGCCGCGCCTCGCATCAACAACGTTGTTACTGGGAATGGAACATGGGAATAGCGAAAATCGAAGACATCATCGGCCAAACCGTCCGGCGCGACATTGGCCGCATGAAGCGGTTCGTCGAAGGTCAACTCGAAGCGGCCGCGCGTTCGATCATGAGCACGCCGAACGCGCACGTCGGCATCGTGACTGGCTTCTTCATACGCAATGCCGTCCCGCCCTCGCCTGAGACCGACGGTCTGGGCGGCATGGCCCATCTGGCCGCTGCACTTTCGAATCTCGGCATTCCGGTGACCGTGATCTCGGACGCACCATGCTGTAAGGCGGTCTGGGCCGTCACCACTGAATTGCCGAAGGATGTCGCGTTCGAAATCACCTCGGTGAGCGCGGCATCGGTCAAGTCGCTCAGAGCCCGGCTAAGCGATGCGCCACGTCCGGTCACCCATATGATCGCGATCGAGCGCGTGTCGCCCGCAAGCGACGGCAAGCCGCACCGCGAGTACGGCGCGGACATGTCCGACGATACCGCTCCGCTGCATCTTCTGTTCGAGGACCCGGAGTGGTCGCGCCCGTGGGTCACGATCGGCATCGGCGACGGCGGCAATGAAATCGGCATGGGCGTGCTGCCCGAGCAGATCATCCACCACGACATTCCCAACGGCCCGTTGATCAGTGCGGCCATTCCCGCGGACTACCTGATCGTGTCCAGCGTATCGAACTGGGGCGGCTGGGGCCTTGTGTCCGCCATGGCGATGGTCGCCCCGCGAGACGTGGCGGCGCGGCTGCTGACAGATTTCACGCCAGAGCGCGACCGGGCATATCTGACTGCGGCCGTCGATATCGGGCAGGCAGTCGACGATAGCCGCATCGACCGGCCCGCGACGCCGAAGATGAGCGTCGACCGGCTTTCGTGGGAACAGCATGCACAAGTGCTGAGTGAGCTCAGGGCGCACGTTGACGGATATCTGGCAGAGCCGTCGCACGCGTAAGCGTCACTCCTTTCTGATTTCGGGTGCGCGCCCGGCTGGACGAAGAGCGCGCACGCACACATGCTAAAAGCCGTAAAGCCTCGCGGGATTATTGACGAGGATTCGATGGCGCGTCGCGTCGGGCGGCTGCAATTGCGCTGACGGATCGACGGGATAGCGCGCATCGTAGATGTGGTGATGACTGTCGGTCGCCTTTTGCGGAACGGGCAGGCGTCGGCAGCCCGTTGCGGCCGACGCCTGCCTGCTTCAAGCGACATCTCCTTTGCCCGGCAGATCAATCGGAGCACGAGATCGCGCGGCCGCAAATGATCATCAACGCACTACGTTTCGGCGCGACGAAAAGAGCGGCTCAGTATACGAACGAAAATTGTCCGGGAGATAATCAAAGTTAGCAACGCCCTTTGATAGAAACTCCCGATCATGCGCATTTCTCTCCAGCAAATTGAAACCTTTTATTGGGTCGCGCGATTAGGCGGATTTCATGCGGCAGCGCGCCATCAGCATCTCACGCAGCCGACCATTTCCGCACGAATGCAGGAGTTCGAAGAGCATCTTGGTGTGCAGCTCTTCACGCGCAGCCGCCCGCGTTCCGAACTCACGCGGGCGGGCCGCGAGGCGCTCGGCAATGCCGAACAGGTCCTGAAGCTGGCGGAAAAGCTCGAACAGATTGCGAAGCGTACCGACCCCATGTATGGGCTGCTCCGTCTCGGCGCGATCGAGTCCATCGCCCATGCGGGGCTTGCTGATCTGCTGACGCAGCTGAAGACGCGATATCCGCAGATGAAGATCGAACTCACAATCGATCTGGGGATCGTACTCGGCAGCAAGCTTGCCGCGCACGAACTGGACATCGCGATACTGAACGATTCCACCGACGCACCTCACGTCGTCGAGACTGCTATCGGCTACACCGATCTGCACTGGGTTGCGTCGCCGCAACTCGTGCCCAGTTGCAATGTCACGCCCCAGGAGCTTGCGTCGGTACCGATCATCACCGTTTCGCAACCCTCCTCGAACCATTCGCTGGTGATGAACTGGTTCCGCGGCGCCGGTTGCTATCCGGACAACGTCAGCTCATGCAACTCCCTGTCCATGATGTCGCGGCTGGTCGCGGCCGGACATGCGGCCGCCGTGCTGTCGCCCGCGATCATGCGCACGGAGATCGACGCCGGATTGATTCATGTGCTGAACACCGAACGGCCGATCACCCAGCAGGGGTTTTTTGTCGCTTATCAGGAAGAGTGTCTGAGCGGCGCGGATACCATCGTGGAGCTGGCAAAAGAGGTGCTCACGCGCAGCCGCGTGCTGATTCCCTCGTAGCCGGCGGGAGCGCGCGGACTATTGCGCGCGCTCTCAAAGGGTTTCGGGATGATCGCGAGCGGTGTGCCGCGTGCCGGCGAGCTAGACCTTGCGTGGACGTGCCGTCGTGCCGCGCACGATCAGGTCGGTTGGCACGATGTTCTGCGAACTGACCGGCCGTCCGTCGATTCGCGCGAGCAGATACTCGGCGCTGCGCGCGCCGATTTCATCGGCGGCGAGCCGCATGGTGGTCAGCGGCGGCGACGTGAAGCTGGAAAACTCGATGTCGTTGATGCCCGCGATCGACAGCTCGCCCGGCACGTCGATGCCTGCTTCGCGTGCTTCGGCCAGTGCCCCGATCGCCAGCAGATCGGTGCCGCAGATCACCGCGGTAGGACGCTCGGGGCCGTTCATCAGCGCCTTCATCGCCATCTGGCCTTCAATGATCTTGTGCGGCATCTCGATCAGATGCTCGTGGCGCAACTGCAGTCCACGCGACTGCAGCGCCGCGCGCACGCCGGTGATCCGATCGGCCGCCCGATCGCTATGCTGCGTCATTTGCGTGATCATGCCGAAGCGCGTATGCCCGAGATCGAGCAGATACTCGGCGAGGCGACGGCCTACCGCGACGTTGTCGAAGCCGACATACGGATGGTCGTGATCGACTGTCCAGCCATTGACGAGCGGAATCCGCTCCTTCTCGATCAGTTCATAGAGCGCGGGCGAGTGGCTGCGGCCCACGAGCATCAGCCCAGCGATGCCATCCGCGATCAGGGCGCGGACCTGCTTCAACTCATCTTCCTGATCGTAGTACGAGCATCCGAGCAGCAACGTATAGCCGGCTTCCCCGATACGCTTTTGCAGCGCGAACACGCCGATCGCGAAGTTCTGGTTTTCCAGCGAAGGGATCACCGCGCCGATCGTTTTCGAGCGCTGCGAGGCCAGCGCGCGCGCCGCGGCGTGCGGTGTGTAGCCGAGTTCCCGTGCGATGTCGCGCACACGGCTCTGCAATTCTGCCGCTACCGTTGCTTTACCGTTCAACACACGCGAAACGGTCGCAGTCGATACTCCTGCCGCGCGCGCGACATCTACCACGGAAATCGCATTCGATTTGCGACGCTGCGCTCTTTTCTTTGTTTCGTTGGTCAACTTGCACCCTGCCCGGTGTCGAGGCGCACCACCGCGCCTGCCCTATTCGGCATACTATAACGCGGCATGTTGAGAAATGGCCACCGCCGGGGGCGCGGACCTTCGCGCCGGTTGGCCCGCCCCGGGTTCACGTCTGACCGTTCAGCCATGCGAGCTGGCGCGGCGGCATTCGAGACCAGCGGGACGTGTCGATGAACTCCGGCCGCGTGACATTTTGGGTGACGCTCACCCAAAACATCGCGAATTTCAGCGGATTTTAACGATAAATACCGGGAAGTTGCAGAGAAAAGGCTTGGCGCTCAATGCACGAGTCGCGGCCTCTAGCAAGCCTGCAGCACGTTGATGACGCGGCTCACGAGCAGCGGCCGAGTATTGCGTCCATACTCGGCCATATGCGCGGAGGCCGCATTTCGCCACCAGCAGGAGCACTATGCGCAACCCGTGGACCATAAGCGATATTCCGCCGCAGATCGGCAAGCGAGTTCTCATCACTGGAGCGAATAGCGGCATTGGCTATCACGCCGCACTGACCCTCGCACGCAAAGGCGCGCAAATCGTGCTTGCCTGTCGCGACAGGCAACGCGGAGAAGCGGCCTTAGCCCGTCTGCACGCCGGCGCGCCCGATGCTCGTGCCGAACTGGCGATTCTCGATCTCGCATCCCTCGCGGCCGTACGCCAGTTCGCGCAGAGCGAGCTCGCCGCGCAACGCCCCATTCACATTCTGATCAACAACGCAGGCGTCATGGCGCCGCCAGAACGGCTCGAGACTGCCGACGGCTTCGAGTTGCAGTTTGGCACCAACGTGCTCGGTCATTTCGCACTGACTGCACTGCTGATGCCCGCTCTCGAACGAGCCGCAGCTGAATCGCCCGACCGGCCACGCATCGTCACGATCGCTTCCATCGCGCACAAGCAAGGACAGATTGATTTCAACGACCTCCAGGCGAAAAAGGCGTATTCGCCGATGCGGTCCTACCGGCAGTCCAAGCTTGCTGATCTGATGTTCGCGATCGAACTCGATCGGCGTTTGCGCGCTGCCCGCTCCCGTGTCATGTCGGTCGCCGCTCACCCTGGCGTCGCAAACACGAATCTGTTTCGAAGCGGAAACCACTCCGCGATTTCCGGAGCTATCCGGGGACTCCTTGGCCATTTCATCGGCGCTGCGCTGAACACCGATCGCGCTGGCGCGCTGCCGACTCTTTACGCGGCGACTTCGCCCAACGTCAGCGACGGAGGCTACTACGGTCCACAGGGCCTTCTGGAGACACGCGGCAGCGTGATCGGCGAGGCGAACATCGCGACTCAGGCAAAAGACGCTGCAACTGCCGGACGATTGTGGCAGGTGTGCGAAGAGCTCACGCAAATACGCTTTCGACCGTCGTGATTGGCATTACTCTGGACGCGGAAATACGCACAGCGGCGATTTGACGTGCAGGTATTGATTCGCGCAAGGCTGACCGGTGTAATCCACCTCCCCGTTCGAAGCAGATGATGAGTTGGCGGCCACCGTCGGTATGCCGCCCTGGTCCGCGCAAGCAGCAAGAGAAACGGCGGAGAACATTGCCACAAGAATCTTTAATGTGAATGAGCGCATGTTGTATCAACAGTTAAAAGGCGGACGATCCGCCATCTCAATCGCAGTCCCGATCGTGTTCGCGGTCGCGGTCGGATAGTGTTCATTGCGGATGGGGCGTGACAGATACTCGCGAATCCGACGAGCGCTGCAACCGAAAGCGGATGCAAGCCGCCGCGCAGCATGCTGGTGGAACGTGAACAGATCATCATCGTGCTTCCCATCTCCTTCGAACCAGCGTCCACTGAGCGACGCCATGAAGCGATTCTGTGGGAATGGTTCTTACCGGCGAGCGTCGAGAAGATTACCGATTTGATATGTGAGGCGAGTATCGAGCGGGTTCTGATCGGGCCGCGCTTTTGCCGGCCAATGGGCACCGTCCGATTCGACCACAAGCAGTTACTCGACAGTTTCATAGTTTCCACGCAGAAACCAATCGACCGGACTCGTATTGCATCGTTCAAAGAGACAGTTATCCGGAAACGATTCGCGATACGAGACGACAGTGACTTTAATCATTAACGTCAAGAATGGAAATAATCATAATTGAATGAAACTCCGGATCTTGTGCCAGACACGCGCATGAGGCTCTTGAACAATTGGTAATAAAAAGACGCTAAAGATCTGGTCTGTGCAGGAAGTGACGATAGTGAGACTGTGTCCCGCTTTTACGAGACCCGCGCTGCCCAGCAACGACAAGGGATTCACGGTACCTGCGGGCAATTTGAAATGATCTCACCCGACATCCGTGAGCGCCCGACGTTTCATTTGGCCTTCAGCAGAAGTGCAGAGCTTTGTGTACATTCGCGCTTGAGTTGCGGCACATCACGCGCGTCCTGTGCTTGTGTTGGGTGCGAGCACGCGGCTGCGATTCATCGCATGCCGCACTAGTCTCAATCAGGACACTCTTACGTTTTACCCCCAGCCAAAGATATCTCATGCTCGGCCTAGTCCGTATCGCCCTTCGGCGACCCTACACTTTCGTAGTCCTCGCGATCTTCATTCTCATCATCGGCCCATTGTCCGCGATGAGGACGCCAACCGACATCTTTCCGGATATCAGGATTCCAGTAATCAGCGTCGTGTGGCAATACACGGGTCTGCCGCCGGATCAGATGGTCGGCCGCATTACCTCGCCATTCGAACGCACGTTGACGACCACGGTGAACGACGTCGAGCATATCGAGGCCGAATCGGTCGCCGGCTTCGGGATCATCAAGATATTCTTCCAGCCCGGGGTGAATATCAGCACGGCGAACGCACAGGTCACTTCGGTCGCGCAAACTCAATTGCGGCAATTGCCTGCGGGTACGACGCCGCCTCTGATCCTGAACTACAACGCGTCGACCGTACCGATCATCCAACTGGCGCTGTCTGGGAAAGGTCTTTCCGAACAGAATCTCGGTGACCTGGGCCTCAATGCGGTGCGCCCCGTTCTGACAACGGTCGCCGGCGCGGCGATTCCCTACCCGTTCGGCGGCAAGACACGTCAGGTACAGATCGACATAGACCCGGCGGCGCTACAGGCGCGCGGCTTATCCGCGCAGGACGTAGCCAATGCACTTGCCGGTCAGAACCTGATTACGCCGGTTGGCACAGAAAAGATCGGCGACTACGAGTACACGTTGCAACTGAACAATGCGCCGTCGCAGATCAAAGCCTTGGGCGATCTGCCCATCAAGGCGGTCAATGGCACCACGGTCTATATTCGTGACATTGCAAACGTGCGCGACGGCAGCCCGCCGCAGACCAATATCGTGCACGTCGACGGCCGGCGCTCGGTACTAATGTCCGTGCTCAAGAACGGTTCGGTCTCGACGCTCGGCATCATCTCCGGCATCAAGCAGCGGCTTGCCGAAGGAAAGGCGTCGTGGCCCGCCAACCTGCAGATCAAACCCATTGGCGACCAGTCGCTGTTTGTGCGCGCGGCGATCACCGGCGTCGCGCGCGAGGGCGTGATCGCGGCCGTGCTGACGAGCCTGATGATCCTGCTGTTTCTCGGCAGCTGGCGCTCGACGATCATCATTGCGACCTCGATCCCGCTCGCCATTCTCGGCTCCATCGCGACACTCTCCGCGCTCGGCGAGACGTTGAACATCATGACGCTCGGCGGTCTCGCACTAGCGGTGGGGATTCTGGTCGACGATGCCACGGTGACGATCGAGAACATCAACTGGCACCTCGAGCATGGCAAGGAGGTGGAGACGGCGATTCTCGACGGCGCCGCGCAGATTGTCACGCCGGCCTTCGTCTCGCTGCTGTGTATCTGCATCGTGTTCGTGCCGATGTTCTTCCTGAACGGCGTCGCGCGCTTCCTGTTCGTACCGATGGCTGAAGCGGTGATCTTCGCGATGATCTCGTCGTTCATCCTGTCGCGCACCCTTGTGCCGACGATGGCGAAATACCTGCTCAAGCAACATGTGCACGACGATCACGCCGTTCAGACGAAGCGCCCCGGCCCGCTCGCGCGTTTTCAGCGCGGCTTCGAAGCGCGCTTCGAGAAGGTGCGTAGCGCCTACCGCGGCTTGCTCGAACTGGCGCTGACGCACCGGCGACGATTCGTCAGTGGCTTCCTCGGCTTTGTCATGCTGTCCTTCGCGCTGGTGCCGTTCCTCGGCCGCAACTTCTTTCCTTCGGTCGATTCCGGACAGATCCTGATGCATGTACGCGCACCGGTCGGCGTTCGTGTCGAAAAGACTGCGCAGATTTTCGCGGATGTCGAAGGCGCGATCCGCCAGATCATCCCGCCGGCGGATCTCGGCACCGTGGTCGACAACGAGGGTCTGCCCGTCAGCGGCATCAATACCGCGTACAACAATACCGGTACGGTCGGCTCGCAGGACGGCGACATCCAGATTGCGCTGAATGATGGCCATCGTCCAACCGACGAGTATGTTCGCGTCATGCGCGAGAGATTGCCGCGCGAATTCCCGGGCGTGACGTTCTCGTTCCCGCCGGCGGACATCATCAGTCAGATCCTGAACTTCGGCTCGCCGGCGCCGATCGACCTGCAGATTCGCGGCAACAACCTGAACGCCAATTACGCCTACGCGGACCGCCTGCTGCGCGAGGTTCGCGACGTGCCGGGCGTGGTCGACGCGCGCATCGAGCAGTCGCACGGCAACCCGACCTTCAATGTGGATGTCGACCGCACGCGCGCGCAATTGCTCGGCATCACCGAGCGCGACGTGACGAACAGCATGGTGGTGAACCTCGCGGGCTCCAGTCAGGTCGCGCCCACGTTCTGGCTGAATAACGCGAACGGCGTGTCGTATCCGATCGTGATGCAAACGCCGCAATACAACCTCGATTCGCTCGCCGCCTTGCAGAATCTGCCGATCACGGCCAGCGGCGCGAGCACGTCCCAGGTCCTCGGCGGTTTGGCGACAGTCGAGCGCACCAGCGGCAACGAGGTCGTGAGCCAGTACAACATCCAGCCCATGGTCGAGATCTTCGCGACCACGCAGGGCCGCGACCTCGGCGCGGTGGCATCCGATATCCAGCGCATCGTGCACGACAACGCGAGCGCCTTGCCCAAGGGCTCTACCGTCGCGCTGCTCGGCCAGGTGCAAACGATGAACAGCGCCTTTGCCGGCATGTTGTTCGGCCTGCTTGGCGCGGTGGTGTTGATTTATCTGCTGATCGTGGTCAATTTCCAGTCATGGGCGGACCCGTTCGTGATCGTGACCGCGTTGCCCGCCGCGTTGGCCGGTATCGTCTGGATGCTGTTCGCGACCCACACGACGCTCTCCGTCCCCGCTCTGACCGGCGCGATCATGTGCATGGGGGTGGCGACCGCCAATTCGATCCTGGTCGTCAGCTTCTGCCGCGAACGGCTCGCCGCCCACGGTGATCCGTTCAAAGCCGCGCTCGAAGCAGGCTTCACGCGTTTTCGCCCGGTACTCATGACCGCGCTGTCCATGATCATCGGCATGATGCCGATGGCGCTCGCGCTCGGCGAAGGCGGTGAGCAAAACGCGCCGCTTGGCCGCGCCGTGATCGGCGGACTGCTGTTTGCCACGACTGCCTCGCTATTCCTCGTCCCTGTCATTTTCTGTATCGTGCACGCGCGTCCCCGGCGCGCGGCTACCCAGGCATCCGTCTCGGAAGATCCCGCCCATGTCATCTGAATCGACCTTTCGCACCCATACAACGTCGCGCCGCCCGCTTCTGCTAGCAGGCGTGGTCGGCCTGCTGCTCGTCGCAGGCATCGTCGTTGCCGGCATCACCTCGCGAGCCGCGGAGGCACGCAGGCTGAAAAGCTGGACCGATGCACAGGCCATACCGACCGTCAACGTGATCCAGCCCTTGCGGGATGCCGACGGGCCCACGCTGCAATTGCCAGGCCGTCTCGAAGCATTTACGCGAGCGCCGATTTTCGCGCAGGTCAGCGGCTATCTGAAATCATGGAGTGTCGATATCGGTACGCCGGTCAAAGCGGGGCAGGTGCTTGCTGAAATCGAAACGCCCGAGCTCGACCAGCAGCTGCTGCAAGCGCGCGCGGATCTCCAGAGCGCGCAGGCGAATGCTCTGGTTGCGGGTACGACGGCCAGGCGCTGGCAAGCGCTGAGCGGCACGGATTCCGTCGCCCAGCAGGATGTCGACCAACGCACCGCCGACTACGCCGCCAAGGAAGCGATCGTCGCAGCCGCGAAGGCCAACGTCGAGCGCCTCGTCGCCACCAAGGCCTTCGCGCGCATCGTCGCGCCATTCGACGGCGTGGTGACCGCCCGCGATACCGACGTCGGCGCGTTGGTCAATGCCGGCAGCGGCGGAGCGGGACAGGAGCTGTTCGCGGTCTCCGACGTCAAGCAGTTACGCGTGTATGTCCAGGTGCCGCAGAACTACGCGCCTGCGATACACGATGGCACGACCGCCACCCTGAGCGTTCCCGAGTATCCCGACCAGAAGTTCACCGCGCGCGTGATAGCGGCGGCAGACTCGGTCAATTCGAGTTCCGGAACGACGCTGGTCCAACTGCTGGTCGACAACGCCGACGGCAAGCTGCTGCCGGGCGGCTTCGCGAGCCTGAAGTTCTCGCTGCCCGCCTCCGCCAATTCGGTCCGTGTGCCGGCCAGCGCGCTCGTCTTCGATAGCCGCGGCGTCGTGGTCGCCACGCTCGGCCCGAACGGTCACGTGCTGTTCAAGCAGGTGAAGATCAACCGCGATCTGGGCGATTCGGTCGAGATCGGCGCGGGGCTCGCCGCAACCGATCGCGTCATCGATACACCGCCCGATGGACTCGCGGACGGCGATAGCGTGCAAACCGCGACGTCGACCAGCAGCAAGGCAGTGGCACATGGCTAAGTATGGACTTCCGGCGCTGCTCGCGAGCGTCGCCGCGCTCTGCGCCTGCTCGCTCGCGCCGCAATATCGGGTGCCGCCGACGCCGATCGCCGCGCAATACAGGACGTTTGGCCCGTGGACCACGGCACAGCCCGCCGACCGCATTGACCGCGACGGCTGGTGGAAGATGTATGGCGACGCACAGCTCGATGATCTCGAAGCGCGTCTGCTGGCCAACAACACCGACTTGCGAGCGGCGTACGCGCACTATCAGCAGGCCCAGGCTTTCGTGGCGCAGGTCGAGTCGGGACTGTACCCCTCGGTCAGCGTGAGCGCCGCGCCGCTGCGTGAGCGCCAGTCCGACAACCGGCCGTTGCGCGCGGGCGGCCCGAACGATTACAACTCGATCACGCTGGGCGCCGAAGTCGACTACGACCTCGACCTGTGGGGCCGCGTGCGCGACTCCGTGGCGGCCGGCAAGGACGAGGCGCAGGCGACCCAGGCTGATCTGGCCTCGGTCCGGCTGAGCCTGCAGGTCGAACTGGCGGATACTTACATCCGCTTGCGCGGTCTCGACCAGCAGACCGAATTGTTGAACGAGACTGTCGTCGCGTATGCGAAGGCTCTGCAACTCACGCAAACCTTGCACAACGGCGGGATCGTGTCGGGCCTCGACGTTTCCCGAGCGCAAACCCAACTCTCCTCGACGAAGTCGCAACTGTCGCAGAACCTGGCGCAACGGGCTCTGCTCGAACACGCGATCGCGGTTCTCGCGGGAGCCTCCGCATCCGAATTCAGTCTGCCGTCCCAGACCGCCGCGATCGCGTTGCCGTCGATTCCGACCGGCCTGCCTTCCACGCTGCTGCAACGACGCCCCGACGTCGCAGCAGCGGAACGCCGGGTGGCCGAGGCCAACGCAAAAATCGGCGTTGCGCGAGCAGCCTACTTTCCGGACATCACGCTCAGCCTCGCGGGTGGCGTGCAAAGCGCGGCCTACGCCGGCCTCGTTAGCGCGCCCAATCTGTTCTGGGCGGTCGGGCCACAGCTCGTGCAGTATGTGTTCGACGGCGGGTATCGTCGTGCACAGCTGGATGCCGCCAGGGCCGCGACCGAAGAAGCGGGAGACCGTTACCGCAGTGTGGTGCTGGCTGCATTCCAGCAGGTCGAGGACAACCTCGCCCTGCTGGCGTATCTCGGCACTGCGCTGGGCGAGCAAAGGGATGCCGCCAATGCCGCCCAGTACTCGGTCGACCTCGCGTTACGGCAATATCGCCAGGGCGTGGTGGGTTACCTCGATGTCGTGCAGGCGCAGACGGCCGCACTCGATGCGCAGCGCAGCGTGCTCGATATCCAGACACGCCAGCTAAGCGCGAATGTGCAACTCCTGCACGCGCTCGGCGGTGGCTGGTCGAGCGATGAACTCGCTCATGTGGCTGCGGCCCCCGCGCTCGTCGCCACGGCAACGCAGCGCTGATTGAATATTGAACGTGTATCGAATAGTGATCGGCGATATCGGAATGGTCAGGGCTTCTGGAGGGGCTTGCTTAGGCGAATGCCGCTCATCACGAGCGGCATCGCGCCTACCGCGCTCAGTTGCCGTCAAGCGCGCGGGTCATGCCTGCATCGGAGAGCGCGCAAAGCGCCATCGCCGACCAGTCATGCTCGGCGCCGAGCCCTTGCGAGCGCAACGTCAGAAACCGGTCGTGCACGAGACTTGCCAGCGGCAGCGGAACGCCGAGCGCCTCGGCCGCCGCCAGCATCAGGCGGTTGTCCTTCTGGCCGAGCGGCAATGAAAAACCAGGCGGCTGGAATTGCTGCGACGCGATCAGCGGACCGTAGATCTTGTACGGCGCCGCATTGAAGTTCGCGCTCGTCAACAGTTCGATCAGCCGCATCGGATCGATGCCAGCCTTGCCCGCTACCGCACAGGCTTCGCCCAGCGTTTCGATGATCACGGACAGCATGAAATTGCCGATCAGCTTGACCAGGTTCGCCTGCGAAGGATCCTCGCCGACAATGCCCACCGACTGCCCCAGCGTTGCCAGAAGCGGCGCGGCAACCTCGATGTGTTCGCGCGCTCCAGCCGCCATGATGAACAGCTTGCGCGCCGCCGCGGCATCGGGCCGACCGAACACCGGTGCGGATACGAAACCAAGACCCGCCTCACGATACTTCGCCGCGTGATCCTGCGCGGTGGCGACACTGATGGTGCTCATCGAGATATGCAGCGCACCCGGTTTCAGCGTGGTGGCGATGCCCTGCTCGCCGAACGTGACCGCCACGTGGGCGGCATCGTCGGCCACCATCGTGAATACCACGTCGGCGCCGAGCGCCGCCTGCGCGGGACTCGGCGCGACGCTCGCGCCCGCCTTGCGCAACGGTTCGGCGCGTGCCGGACTCCGGTTGAAAACCTGCACGTCATGTCCGGCGTCGATGAGGTTCTTCGCGATCGCGGCGCCCATCGAGCCCAGTCCTACAAAGCCAATTTTCATCATCACACTCCTATGACCCGCCGAACGAACGCGGGCTGGTCAGACAGCCAATTGATAGACCTGACGGCTCACTTCGAGCGTCACGTCGCCGTGTTCGCCCAACTGCGTCATCCCGTGCTCCTCGAGCTTCGCGACCAGCTTGCCGATCGAGTGTTCGTCAATCCGGTAGTCGCGCAAGCGGGTTCCCACCGACATGCGTTCGAAGAACCCGCGGGTCGCCTCGATCGCGGCGCTGATACGTTCGTCCTCGCTGCCCTCGGTGATGTTCCACACGCGTTCGGCGTACTGCAGCAACTTCGCGCGCTTCGATTCATGCCGCACGCTGAGCATGGCCGGCAGCACGATCGCGAGCGTCTGTGCGTGATCGAGTCCATGCAGTGCCGTGATCTCGTGGCCGAGCATGTGGGTCGCCCAGTCCTGCGGCACGCCGGCGCCGATCAGGCCGTTCAGCGCCAGCGTCGCGGTCCACATCAGGTTGGCGCGCGCCGCGTAGTTGTGCGGCTCGGCAAGCGCTTGCGGGCCGACTTCGGTCAGTGTGACCAGCAGGCCTTCGGCAAAACGGTCCTGTACCTTGGCATCGACCGGATAGGTCAGGTACTGCTCGACGATATGAACGAATGCATCGACGACACCGTTGGCGATCTGCCGCGGCGGCAACGAATAAGTCGTCGTCGGATCGAGCACCGAGAAGAGCGGATAGGTCGCATCGCTCGTGAAAAACAGCTTGTCGCCTTTCGCGCGATGGCTGATGACGCTGCCATTGTTCATTTCCGAACCGGTCGCGGGCAGGGTCAGCACGCTGCCGAAGGGCACCGCGTCGCGCACCGGAGACTGTTTGGCGAGTATGTCCCACGGCTCGCCGTCGAACTTCAGCGCGGCCGCGATGAATTTCGTCCCGTCGATCACCGAACCGCCGCCCACCGCCAGCAGAAAGTCGACGTTCTTCTGACGCGCGAGCGCAACCGCTTCCATCAGCGTTTCGTAAGTGGGATTCGGCTCGATGCTGCCGAACACGTGCCACGCGCGCTCGCCAAGCGCCGCCTGCACTTGCGCGAGCACGCCGTTGTTCCTGATGCTGCCGCCGCCGCTCGTAATCAGCACCCGCGCATTGGGTGGAACGTGGGCATCGAGTGCGGCAATCTGGCCTTCGCCGAAAATAATTCGTGTGGGGTTATGAAACGTAAAGTTCTGCATTGAAGCTCTACTCCTTGAATTGACTACAGACCTCGCTGTCGCACAGAACAGCGGCGAGATTCACGCGCAGCGTCAGTCGTCGGGGCAAAACGGCACGGGCGCGAGGAACACCGATTCCTGATGCACCAGATAGGGCAGGATGCGCGGCGTGAAAGCCTGCCAACGCGGATCGGCGGCCAGCTTTGCGCGCTGCGCGGCGCGATGAGCGTAATCGTCATAGCCCCAGCAAAACACGATCGAATTCAACGTACCCGAGTCCTTGGTCCAGCAGCCCTTGAGCCTTGCGTACTGGCTGATGATCTCCAGCCCCTCGCGCTCGTAGATTTGCAGGAACTCGCCCACCTTCCCTGCCGTGATCTGGTATGTACGCATTTCCACTAGCATGATTGCCTCCTGTCGCAATCCCAAAACTCAATGAAGCAAACGCGGATAGTCAGCCTGCGTGCCCCAGCACAAATCCAACCAGCAAACCGACCAGCCCCGAACCCGCAGCGGCCATCCAGACCTGCACTCCGGGTATCGGGCGAGATACCGGCATGACGGTGGACGGCTTCGCCGCATCCTGCGGCTGACCTTGCGCGCCGCCCGTCAGTGGCGCATCGTCCGGCGATGCTTGCGGCACCGGCTTCAGGTCCCGCACGGAGTCCGCGGGCGCTGCCTCCTGTTCGATGTGCGCCTTCAGCGCGCCGAAGAAGGCGTCGAGGTTCTTGCCCGCCGCCGACTGAATCAGGCGGGACCCCACGCTCATCAGCTTTCCGCCGATTTCGACATCGGCGTCGTAAGCGAGCACGGTCGTCCCGGCTTGCGGTTCGAGTTGCACACGCGCGCTGACCTTCGCAAAGCCGACCGCGCCCGCATTGCCCGAGCCGACAATCGTGTACGCCCTGGGTGGATCGAGATCCGACAGCTCCACATTGCTTTTGAAAGTGGCCGCCACCGGACCGACGCGAATCTGCACGGTCGACTCGAAGTGCCGCTCGTCCAGCATCGCGAGCGATCGACACCCGGGCAGGCACGCTTCGAGCACGGCAGGATCGTTCAGCGCACGCCACACGGTCTCGGGTCGCGCGGGGAGAATGAAGTGACCAGCCAGATTCATCGCCGCTCCTCAGCGTTCGTAAAGTTTGAAGAGCGCCTGAGTGCCGTTACGCGTGAAGCCTTGCTCGGCAAGCTTCTGATACAGGCTGCGCACCAGATCCAGACCCGGCAGCTCACGCCCCATGTGAGCGGCTTCCTCATGCGCGATCCGCATGTCCTTGATGAAATGTTCGATAAAGAAGCCCGGCGCGAAATCGCCTTTCGCGATGCGCGGCCCCAGGTTGTTCAGCTGGAAACCGCCAGCCGCACCGCCACCGATCGCGCTCAACACGGTGTGCGGATCGAGTCCGGCGCTGTGCGCATAGGCCAGCCCTTCGCAGACACCCAGCATCGTCGATGCGATCACGATCTGATTGCACAGCTTGGTGTGCTGACCCGCACCCGGTCCGCCTTGCAGCACGATGTTCGTGCCGAGGCAGCGCAGCATCGGTTCGACGCGCGCGAGTATGTCGCCCGCCCCGCCCACCATGATGGACAGCCGTCCTTCGCGGGCGCCGACATCGCCGCCCGATACCGGCGCGTCGAGCATGTGAACGCCGCGCGCCGCGGCGTGCGCGGCCAGCTCTTCGGCCAGTTGCGGACTCGAAGTCGTCATATCGATCAACACGGCATCGCGCCGCGCGTTCGCGATCAGACCGTCGTCGCCGAGATACAGCGCGCGCACGTCGTCGGGCATGCCGACGATCGTGATGACCACATCGGCTGCTTCGGCGAGCGCCTTCGGCGTGGCGTGCCAGCATGCGCCCGCTTCGATCAGCGGCTCGGCCTTCGCACGCGTACGGTTATAGACGTGCAACGGATAGCCCGCCGCGGCGAGGCGTGCCGCCATCGAGGCGCCCATGATGCCGAGGCCGATAAAGCCGACGGCGGGTTTGCTTGCAGATTGATTCATGAGTGTTTGATCCGGTCAGAGTTTGTCGCGCAGCAGATCGCGCAACAGCATGGGAGTCAGGGGGTGACGATCCGCCACCACGCCGAACGGCGCCAGCGCATCGTTCACTGCGTTGGTCAACGCACCGAGCGCGCCCATCACGCCGCCTTCGGCCATCCCCTTGATGCCCGCTGCCGTCGCGCGGCTAGGCGTGTGCAAAGGGATGATTTCGAAGTTGGGTAATTCGGTCGACGTGGCAATCAGGTAGTCGGCTAGCGAGCCGGTCACGTTCTGTCCCGTCTCGTCATAGCGCGTGTGCTCGAACAGCGCGCCGGACAGGCCCATCGCCACCGCGCCGTGCTGCTGCCCCGTCACCACGGTGGGATTGAGCAGCGTGCCGCAGTCTTCGGCGATCACGTAGCGCACGACATGGATCGCGCCGGTGGCCACGTCCAGCTCGATCTCGCAGCCATGCGTCGAATTCGAGTAGGTCATCGGCGGCGGATCGTAGGCCAGGTGAAATTCGAGGCCGGGCGTGAGACCCGGTGGCAGCGACGTGGGGTCCATATAAGCGCGCCGGGCCACGTCGGCGAGCGTCAGACCAGCGTCGATCCACGCGTCGCCGCTGCGGCGTTCGATGCGCGCGTCGACGAGGCGAAGGGAGTCGCCATCGGGCAGTTCGAGACAACCGGCGGCGATGGCGAGCACCTTGCGGCGCGCATCGAGCGCGCACAGATAAAGCGCGCCGCCACCCGCCGTGCCGCTGCGGGCGCCGCGGCTGCCCATGCCGTAGGGCGCGATATCGGTGTGGCCCAGATGAATGTGCACGCTCGACGGATCCACACCCAGCCCTTCGGCCACCGCATTGGCCATCGCGCTTTCATAGCCCTGCCCGCTCGGGCCGAGACCCACCGACGCGTTCACGACACCACTCGGCTCGATACGGATCCAGCTTGCCTCGTGTCCCGAGCCCGGAATGCCGGCCGATTTATAAAAGCGCGAACCGTATGTCGTCGGCTCGACCACGTTGCACAGGCCCAGCCCTAGATAGCGCCCGCTCGCCCTCGCCGCCTGCTGGCGCAAGCGGAACGCGTCGTAATCGAAGGCGTTCAGCACCGCTTCGAAGGTCTGCGACGGCGTGATGTCGGCCAGCAATTCGCCGGTAGCAGTGCGGTACGGCAGTTCCTCCGGCATCAACAGATTGCGGCGCCGCACTTCGACCGGATCCAGCTTCAGCTCGCGCGCGATCGCTTCGATCGTTCCTTCCATGACCCAGCTGGTGATGGACATCGGCGCGCGCATCGGTGCGTTGCCACATTTGTGACTGAGCACGACCTTCACGTCGAACGCGTAGTGCTGCAACCGGTACGGTCCGCTCAACACCATCGCGACGACGCGCGCGAGGTAGTTCGCCGGAAAGAAGCAATACGCGCCGAAGTCTTCGCGGATCTCCAGATCGAGCGCGAGCAGCGTGCCGTGCTCGTCAACCGCGGCGCGCGTGCGGCAGAAGTCTTCACGCGAATTGGCCGCCGCGGTCAGATTCTCGAGACGGTCTTCGCGCCAGCGCACCGGCCGCTTCAGATGCCGCGCAAGTGCGGCAACGCTCAGCTCTTCGCGGTACAAGGCGATTTTCTGACCGAACGCTCCGCCGACGTCGGGTGAAATCACCGTCACCTGCGATTCGCTGAGTCCGAGCCGTTGCGCCAGCTGCGTGCGCAGAGGATGCGGCACCTGGGTTCCGATGTGGAACGTCAGGTGCTCGCGCCCGGCGTCCCACACCGCCGCGCAGCCGCGCGTTTCGATTGGCACATGGGTCTGCCGCTGCTGCCGGAAAGTCGCTTCGATCACGCGATGAGCGTGCTCGCTCACGCCCTGCGGGTCGCCGTTCGAGTATGTCTGGTGCGATACGAGGTTGCCGGGCACCCCCGGGTCGACTTGCGCGGCACCGGCTTCGAGCGCCTGCCACATGTCGGTCACCACAGGCAAGGGCTCGAACTCGACCATCACCTGCTCCGCCGCGTCTTCGGCGAGATACCGGTCAGTTGCCACCACACATGCGACCAGGTCACCCTGAAAGCGTACGACCTCGGTCGGCATCGTCGTGAACTCGACCGGCAACAAGCCCTCGACCGGCGCGGCCACACGGATCGGCGTGGTCCACTGCGCGAGTTCCCTGCCGGTGACGACGGTCACGACACCAGGCATGCCGGCAGCCGTCGTGGTGTCCACTGAAACGATCCGCGCATGCGCATGCGGCGAGCGCACGAAGCTCACGTGCAGCGCGCCCGCGATTTCGATATCGTCGAGATAACGGCCATAGCCCGTCAGCAGTCGATAGTCTTCCGTGCGCGGCACGGCCTTGTTGAGATAGCGAAACGTCGGCTCAGACATCGGCGCTTCCCCCCCGCATCCGCGCGGCCGCGCGCAGGATCGCCCGCACGATGTTCTGGTAGCCCGTGCAGCGGCACAGGTTGCCGGAAAGTGCCTCGCGCACCTCGGCCTCGGAAGGGCTCGGATGCTCGCGCAAATAAGCCTCGAAGGTCATCACGATGCCCGGCGTGCAAAAACCGCACTGCAGGCCGTGGCATTCATGCAGCGCCTGCTGCAACGGAGAAAGTCGACCCTCCTCGGCGACAGCTTCGATCGTGGTGATCCGCGCTTCATCCATCTGAACCGCGTATGCGAGGCACGAACGCGCGGGACGGTTGTCGATCAGCACCGTGCATGCGCCACATACGCCATGCTCGCAGCCCACGTGCGTGCCAGTCAGACGGCAATCTTCACGAAGCGCATCGGAAAGCAGCTTGCGAGGCTCGCAATGCACTTCATGACGCGTGCCGTTCACATTGAGATAAATCGTGCTTTTTTCCATGACTCAATTCGAGCTCGTGTTGACCGATTGCGTCGCGCGTCGCAACGCGCGCGCCGTGAGTGCCTTGACGAGATCGCGCCGGTAAGCGGCGCTGATGTCCGGTTGATCGTACGGATCGATCGCGCCTGCCACCGCGTCGGCGATAGCAGCTAGCGTTGGCGCATCGGCGGGAGCGCCCATGAAGCCCGCGGCGAGTTCGTCCAGCACGAGCGGCGCGTCCGCCACGCCGCCGAGGCCGATGCGCAGGCTCGAGAACCGATTGCCACGAAGCATGGCGGTGAGTGCACAAGCCGCAATCGCGAAGTCGCCGTGCCGCCTGCTGAAGATTTCGAATGCGTGCCGCTCGCCCGGACGTGCGACCGGGAAATGCACGGTTCGAATGATTTCTTCAGCTGCGAGATCGGTTGTCATCACCGAAATCAGGAACTCCGCGGCCGGCACCTGACGGCTGCCGGCCGGTCCGACGATATCGATACTCGCGCCCAGCGTGCTTGCGATGAGCGGCATCTGCGCCGCAGGGTCCGCGTGCGCGAGGCTGCCACCCAGCGTGCCGCGCTGGCGAATCGCGTAGTGGCCGATGGTCGCGGCCGCTTCCGCGAGCAGCGGGCAAGCGGCGCGTACTGTGCCGCTCGTGGCTACCTCGTGATGGCGCGTCATCGCGCCAATGGAAAGCAACTCACCCGCCAGCGTCACCTCGCTGAGTTGCGGCAATGCGTTGAGGTCGATCAGATGCGCCGGCTGCGCAAAGCGCATGTTCATCATCGGCGCGAGGCTTTGCCCTCCCGCGATGACCTTGGCGTCGAAGCCGTGCTGCGCGAGTAGCGACAGCGCATCTTCGAGCGTGCGAGGACGGTGATATGAAAATGCCGCGGGTTTCATGTGCTCTGCGCCTTCAGGTTCACGCCGCTCGCCCGGTGAAAAGGTGTGGACGGCGGCGGTTGATCGACGGAGCCACGCGTTGAACGAACGCGTCGCGTTCCGCTGATTCGACCCACTGTCGAGAAGCGAAGATAGCTCCAAAAATTTAACTCGTCAATTGACGACATGTGAATCATGGATGACAGTCAGCTTGTAGAAGCAGCAGGCATCCACCAGGTAACTTTTTGTTTTTTATGGGGAAATGTCACGGTCTAAGCGGGTTGACCCGGTGACTTTACCGAAGAAGTTAAATCGTCAATCGACGAATTAATTATTTTCTATTGGAGCCGGCGAGCTACGTCGCGGAGCATTGCGCACCGTCGCGGGGCATCGAATCGCCCGCCCGCCACCCGATCGTCGTGGTTTCGGGTTGAAGCGGTGTCTTCTCACTCAATCGATCCGCGGCGGATCGCCGTCGAATTCGACCAGGCAGCCGAAGCCGCCGTGAAACAGCGCCTCGCGCGCATCCTCCGCCTTAGCCGTGCTCGCGATCTGCGCCGCGTACAGTTCGGCATCGTCTTGCGGCTCGTAGCCGAGATAGCGCACGTTGGCGTTGTCCCAGCGATTGCGCGCGTTATTGGATACGCCATACACGAGCGCGAAGTGGAGCTCCGGATAGTCGATACAGCGGCGCGCCACCTGCACCATGTCGCGATGGCTGATCCAGGTGAAGAGGTGGCGCGGTACGGTCGGCCGGTTGTCCGGGCGGAACGAGCCGATCCGGATGCACGCCACCGACATGCCGTGCTTGTCCGCGTACATCCGGCCAAGCGCCTCGCCGAACACCTTCGAGATGCCATAGCGGCTATCAGGACGCGGCGCGACGGTGTTGTCGAGCATCCGGTCGCGACGATGAAAACCCACCGCATGGTTCGAACTCGCGAACACCACGCGCTTGACGCCTGCTTGCCGCGCCGCTTCGAACACGTTGTAGCAACCCTCGATGTTCATATCGCGGATGCGCTCCCAGCGATCCTCGTCAGGAACGCCGGCGAGATGCACGACGACGTCGACACCTTCCATGATCGGCAGAAGCTCCTCGAGCCGCGTGATGTCCGCGGTCACGATTTCCTCGCCGGCCTGCGCTTGCGCCTGCGGCGCGATGTCCGCGAGACGCAGATCATAGTGGCCCTGGAAACCGGCGCGCAGCACACGTCCAATATGACCGGCCGCGCCGGTGATCAGTACTCGAGTCATCAATGCCTCTTTCTGTGATTCAGGTAAATGCGGTTAATCGGTTGCACCTTTGCGTTCGGCGTACGCGGCCGAGCGCCGGTGGTACGCTTCAAGATAGGCATCGCGCGCAGGCACCAGGTGCTCACGGCACAGTTTGATCAACGAGTCCCGGTCGCCCGTGCGCAGCGCCTCGATCATCTGGTGGTGGTCGGCGCGAGCCTTCTCCAGATACTGCGGAAACACGATCGATACCGAACGGATCGCATGCGTGCGGCGCTCATACTCGCGAATCGCCTCGGTTAGAACCTGACTTTCCGACAACGCAAAAAACGCATGGTGAAAAGCCATGTTCGCGCGGAACACGCGCCGAAGATCGCCGGCGATAGCGGCTGCGTCATGCTCCGCCTGAATTGCCGTCAAGGCGTCGAGCGCCTCGCGGCTGACCGGAAAAACGATGCGCCTCGCCGCGTCGGCTTCCAGCAACTCGCGTAGCGCATACAGCTCGGTGACCTCGCGCGCCGTGAACGACTTGACCAGCGCGCCCACGTTCTTGCGGCGCTCGGCCAGGCCGCGCCGCTCCAGCTCCGCCAGCACCAGCCGGGCGACGTGGCGCTTCAGATTGAAGCGCTCGCACAGATCGTCTTCCACGAGCCGTTCGCGAGGATGCAGAACGCCGAGGACGATCTCTTCCTCGAGCGCGTCCGCGACGCCGCGCAGCGTCTCGTCGATATTGCGATCGCGTTCCGCCGGCTTCGCGGCAGGCGCATCGGAGCGTTGGGGCTTGGCAGCGTTGCTCATGAAAAAAGTACCCAAAATAATCTAAGCCGCGAGCCTATACGAAAATGCGGCCTTCAACCCTTGTTTCCATCGCCGGGAACGGTCGCGGTCATCCTGGCCGCCTGCAGGAAGTCAAAGTCGCAGCCCTCGTCGGCCTGCGTGATCGTCGTCAGGAACAGCTTGCGGTAGCCGCGCTGCTCGGGATCGGGCTGGCGCGCCGGCAAGGCCGCGAGGCGAGCGGCGATTTCCTCGTCGCCGAGGACCAGCTCGATGGTTCGCTTCGCCACGCTCAGGCGAATCCGGTCGCCGGTTTGCACGACCGCGAGGGGACCGCCGATCGCCGCCTCCGGCGTGACGTGCAGGACCACCGTTCCGGACGCCGTGCCGCTCATGCGGCCGTCCGAAATGCGCACCATGTCCTTGACACCCTGGCGGCCAAGCTTGCGCGGGATCGGAATGTAGCCCGCCTCCGGCATGCCGGGTGCGCCGACCGGACCGATCCGCTTGAGCACGAGCACGTCGTGCGCTTCCACGTCCAGTTCCGGATCATCGATACGGCGAGCCAGATCCTCCGCGTCCTCGAACACGACAGCGCGGCCCTCGTGCTCCATCAGGCTGGCGCTTGCCGCTGACTGCTTGATGATCGCGCCGCCCGGCGCGAGATTGCCCCGCAGCACCGCGATACCGCCTTGCGGAAAGATCGGGCGGTCAAGCGGACGAACCACTTCCTGCGCGAAGCCCGGGGGCGCGGCATCCAGCTCCTCGCCGAGCGTACGACCGGTGACAGTGAGCGCGTCGAGATGCAGCAGCCCTTTGATCTCGCGCATGACCGTGGTCAAACCGCCGGCGCGATGCAGGTCTTCCATGTAGTGCTGTCCCGACGGCTTCAAGTCGACCAGCACCGGTGTTTCACGCGCCATCCGGTCGAGCTGCTGCAGGTCGATGCGAATCCCGAGCCGGCCCGCGATGGCCGTCAGGTGAATGATGCCGTTGGTCGAGCCGCCGATGGCGAGCAGCACCCGCAGCGCGTTTTCGAATGCGTTGGGCGTGAGAATTTTCGCCGGACCGAGGTCCTGGCCGATCATCGCCACGGCCTGCGCGCCGGTGCGCTCCGCGATGCGGATGCGATCGGCGGTGACGGCAGGCGCCGACGCACCGCCCGGCAGCATGATGCCCAAGGCTTCCGCGATGCACGCCATCGTGCTTGCGGTTCCCATCACCGAGCAGGTTCCGACCGTTGCGACGAGCTGATTGTTGACCGCTTCGATCTCGGCCGCGTCGATCTGGTCACCGCGAAAGCTCGCCCAGAAACGACGGCAGTCCGTACAGGCTCCCACCCGTTCACCGCGATGCGAGCCCGTGAGCATCGCGCCCGTCACCAGTTGAATGGCCGGCACGCCCGCCGCCGCCGCGCCCATCAACTGGGCCGGGACGGTCTTGTCGCAGCCGCCGATCAGCACCACCGCATCCATGGGCTGGGCCCGGATCATCTCCTCCGTGTCCATCGACATCAGATTGCGCAGGTACATGCTGGTCGGGTGCGAAAAGCTCTCGGCAATCGAAATCGTCGGGAATTCGACCGGCAGCCCGCCAGCCAGCATCACCCCGCGTTTGACCGCCTCGATCAACTGCGGCGCGTTGCCGTGGCACGGATTGTAGGCACTGCCCGTGTTCGCGATCGCCACGATGGGACGCGACAGCGCGTCGTCGGTGTAGCCCGCGCCCTTGATGAACGCCTTGCGCAGAAACAGCGAAAAACCCTCGTCGCCATAGTTCGTCAGGCCCTGCCGCAAACCGCTTTTCTTGTCGCTCATTGCTGTTCCTTGATTTTCGGTGAGATTATCAATAATCTTGACGATGATGTTACCGATATTTATAGTCTGTTCGCAAGCAGTTCTTTTTTCGCGGTCGACGCCGCCTCTCCACTTTCTCTTCAAGCGCATTGCGCCGAGGTTTTCATGAAGCATGTCGTGGCCTATCGTTCGTTGCCTCCAGCCGTGCTGGGGCTACTTCGTGAGCACTGTTCCGTCGAGCTGACCGACGTGTCTTCCGGCGACCTGGCGCCGTTCAAACGTGCGCTCGGCACGGCTCATGGCATGGTCGGCAACAATCTCAAGATTACGCCCGGGATCCTCGATGCGGCGCCGTTGCTTCAGGTCGCCTCCACCATCTCGGCCGGCTTCGATGCGTTCGATGTGCCCGAACTCTCGCGCCGCGGCATCGTGCTCACCAACACGCCGGAAGAAGTCACCGAAACCACCGCCGATCTCGTGTTCAGCCTGATCCTCGCGAGCGCCCGGCGCATTGCCGAACTCGCTGACTGGACGCGGCGCGGCCAATGGACACGTACGATCGGCGAGGCGCAATTCGGCGTCGACGTGCATCACAAAACGCTCGGAATCGTCGGACTCGGGCGCATTGGCAGCGCGGTTGCGAAGCGCGCCGCGCTCGGCTTCGGCATGGACGTGATCTATTCGAACCGCTCCCGCAACCCCGAAGCGGAGGAGCGCTACGGCGCGCAATGGCGGCCGCTTGCCGAACTGCTCGCGACTGCGGATTTCGTGTGCGTGCTGGTGCCGCTGTCGCCCGCCACCGAGCGCCTGATCGGCAGCGCCGAACTCGCTGCGATGAAGCCATCGGCCATTCTCATCAACTGCGCTCGCGGACAGGTCGTCGACGAGGCCGCCCTCATCGCGCATCTGCGTGAAGGCCGCATTCTCGGCGCCGGTCTCGATGTGTTCGAACGCGAACCGGTGCCGCCCGACTCGCCGCTGCTGCAGTTGCCGAACGTCGTGGCGGTGCCGCATATCGGCTCCGCGACGCGACAGACACGCGAGAACATGGCTATGCGCGCGGTGCGCAATCTCATCGATGCATTGGACGGTCGGCTCTCCTCGACCTGTGTCAATCCTGAAGCGCTCCACGCCCGCTCGCCCGCGCAACAGATCGCCGGCTGAATGGCGCGAAACACTCTCACCTCAATCACAAGGAACACGCGATGACTTCAGTCAACCGGCCCCGCGGCGTCTACTCGCCCGTGGTCACGCCGTTCACCAGAAACCTTCTTCCCGATCGCGACCGCTACGTCCGTCATTGCCGATGGCTTATCGAGCAGGACGTCGGGCTCGCTGTTTTCGGCACCAACTCGGAAGCCAATTCGCTCGCGGTCAGCGAGAAGATGAAACTGCTCGAAACACTCGTGGACGCGGACATTCCGCTCGATCGCCTGATGCCGGGCACCGGCTGCTCGGCACTCACCGACACGGTCGAGCTGACGCGCCATGCGCTTTCGCTAGGGGTGAACCATGTGCTGATGCTGCCGCCGTTCTACTACAAGGGCGTCACCGATGAAGGCCTGTTCCGCAGCTATGCGCAGATCATCGAGCGCGTGGGTTCAAACGCGCTGCGCATTTACCTGTATCACATCCCGCCCGTGACGCAGGTGCCGATCAGCCTCGCGCTCATCGAGCGGCTGCTCGCCGCTTTCCCAGGCGTGATCGCCGGCGTGAAGGACAGTTCAGGCGACTGGAGCAACACCCGGGCGATGCTCGAACGCTTCCAGCCGCAGGGCTTCGATGTGTTCGCCGGCAGTGAAAACTTCCTGCTGGCCACGATGCGCGCGGGTGGCGTCGGCTGTATCACGGCGACCGGCAACGTCAATCCGGCGGCGATCGTGCAGTTGTATCGCCACTGGCAATCGGCCGACGCCGATGCCCGTCAGGCGGAACTCGATGCGACGCGTGCGGTGTTCGCGCGGTTCCCGATGATTCCCGCGCTCAAGGCAGCGATCGGCGTGTACTCGAACGAGCCCGATTGGGGCGTCGTACGTCCTCCTCTCGTCGATCTGACGCCGGCGCAATGCGATGCGCTCGCCGGCGCGCTCCGCGAAAACGGCTTCTCGATGCCGGGGCTCGAAGTCAACGCCTGATGTAGTGCGGAATCACCCGCCGGCTGCATTCGCAACCGGCGTTTTTTGCGTCAGTTATCGCGTCGACCTCACGCCCAGTCGTCGAGCGCGTATTCGTCGAGCGCCGCTTCATCGAAGTCGAAGCCGAGGCCGGGTCCGGTCGGCACGACCAGCTCGCCGTCCGCGAACGACAGTTGCTTATCCACCAGCCGACGGAAATTCAGCACCTGATCGTCAGGAAAGAATTCGACATAGCGCGCATTGGGCGTCGACGCGACGAGATGCACGTGCAGATCGTGGAACCAGTGCGGGCACATCGTGACACCCACGGCCGCGGCCGACGCCGCAATGCGTCGCCATTCGCTGATTCCGCCGCATACCGCCGCGTCCGACTGAAGGATCACGGCCGCGCGCTTGTCGAGCAGGGCCTGGTGCCGCCAGCGCCCCGTTTCTATCTCACCGGTCGCCACATTCACCGGCGTGCGCCGGCTCAGTTGCGCATGGCTTTCGATGTCATCGGGACTGAAGGGCTCCTCTATCCAGTACGGGTTGTACGGCTCGTACCGGCGCATGTATTCGAGCGCGGTTGGAACGTCGGACCAGGCGTTGTTGGCATCGAGCATCAGCAGCACGTCGTCGCCGACCGCTTCTCGCGCCGCCCTGATGCGCGCCTCCTCGCCACGCGGATCGAGCCGCCCCACCTTCATCTTCACGGCGCGAAATCCCGACGCGACGTAGGCCGCCATCTCCTCGCCGAGATGCTCCGGGGTCTTGCCTTCGAGGTAGTAACCGCCGCTGGCATAGGCCGGCACGGTGGCGCTAGAAGTGCCGCCGAGATAGCGGCTCAACGGCAGGCCCGACGCGCGGGCATTGCGGTCCCACAACGCGATGTCGATGATGGACAGAGCCCGCATGACCGAGCCCGCGCGCCCTTGCAGCAAGGATTCGTCGTACATCGCGCACCACGAGCCTTCGACATCGAGCGCGCAGCGCCCGAGCAACAACGGTGCAAACAGTTCGCGCACCGCATACGTGACCAGCATGCCGGCGCGGTTGCCGCCGTAGCAGAAGCCGATGCCGTAGTAATCATCGGCTGTCCTCACGCGCACGACCGTGTAGTCGCGGGCCGTGACGAGACGGGTCGAGAACGCCGTGTGGCGATCGAGCGGCACGCGGATGGTGCGCGCCTCCACCGAAACGATGCGCGCACGCGCCTGATAACCGGTTTGCCCAGCTTCAACGTTGATGCTTCTCATAGCAGTAGTTCGACTCGAAAAAGTGACGATGCTCGCGTGACCGATCGTGCGGCCCCACTATGCGGCGGTGGTGGGCGTCCCGACGGACTCGGCCGGCGCACGCCGGCCGATGACCAGCAGCATGGCCAGCACGCCGATCAGATCGACCGCCGCGCCGAGCATGAAGCCGCTGCTGTAGCCGCCAAAGTACTGAACCGCCAGACCCATCATGGTCGGGCCGACGATGCCCGAAATGTTGCTCAAGAGGTGAACGAAGCCGCTTACGCCGCCGAGATGTCTGCCCGGCACGAGTTCATGCATGATGGCCCAGCACGCTTGCGACGAGGCCGTCAGGAACAGCACGGCGAACGCGACGAGCAGTACGGCGGGCGTCACGGAATCAACGAGGCTGACGCCCACAAGGGCGAGACCCGACAGCGCGAGCGGCACGATCGCCGAGACCTTGCGCGCGAGCAGCTTGTTGCTCACGCGCTTGAAATACGCGTCGGCGACGAGGCCGCCGCCGAAATAGCCGATCCCGCCACATGCCCACGGCACCGCGCTCAAAAAGCTCATCTGCTTCATGTCGAGATGCAGCGCGTTGGTGAAATAGCTCGGCATCCACGAAATGAACACGAACAACGTGTAGTTCACCGCGAACAGGCCGACGCCGAGCGCAAGCGTGCTCGGACGAAACAGATAGCCGCGCAGCGGCGTGCTTTCGTCGTCACCTTCTGCCGGATGCGCCGCGTTACGGCTCGCTTCGACCATCTCTCGTTCGGCTTCGCCGACCCACGCGCTTTGCGCCGGCTTGTCGGTCGCGAACAGACGCCAGGCGACGATCCACGCGAGCCCGAACACCGCGATAATCACAAACGAGGTGCGCCAGCCGTAGGCGATGGCGATCAGTCCGACCACCGGCCCCGCGATCGCGCTGCCTACCGTCTGCCCCGAAAACGTGAAGCCGACCATCGTCGCGGTTTCATGCCGGGGAAACCAGTTGGTGATGGTCCGGTTGGTCGTCGAATTCATCGGGCCTTCGCCGAAGCCGAACAGCGCCCTGGAGACCAGCAGCGTGCCGAAGCCAGTCGCGGCCGCAGTCAACCCGCAGAGAATGGACCATGCACCCATTGCCCACGAAAACACCCTGCGTGGTCCGTACCTGTCGGCAAGTTGCCCGCCGACGAATGCGAAAATGGAATAGCCGAAGAAAAAACTGCTGAACACCACACCGAGTTGCGATGGTGAAAGAGCCAGTTCCTTGTTCAGAACAGGCGCTACTACGCCAAGCGCCGCCCGGTCCATGTAATTGATCGCGCCCGCGATGAACAGCAGTAATGCGATCACGTAACGATACTTCCCAGTCTTCATTTGTCTCTAATCCATAGAATTGAGGACGCCGAATCTTGTCGTCCGGCATTTCGCTCTGGTGTCACGCGGGAACTACCTGTTGACGAGCTTCGCGGGAAGCTGCGTCAGGATCAGACATGCGGAGACAATCAGCGACCCCGCTATCAGGAACAGGCTTGAATCAAGTGAATGAGTGACCGTTTTCAGCCACCCCACCAGCGCGGGACTTGCGAATCCCGCCAGATTGCCCGTCGAGTTGATCAAGGCAATGCCGGCGGCCGCACCGGTGCCCCCAAGAAAGGACGTGGGCAACGCCCAGAACATCGGAAGCGCCGTGATCACGCCCGAAGCGGCAAGCGTCAGACCGAGCATCGCAATATAGGTATTGTTGCCCGCGTAGGCGCACGTCACGAAACCCGCGGCCGCCACGCATTGCGGCACCACCACGTGCCAGCGGCGCTCACGCGTGCGGTCCGCGCTGCGGCCGACCACCATCATCAGAATCAAGGCTGCCAGATAGGGCACGACGGTGAGCATGCCGATCGTGAAAGGGTCCGTGACACCCGAACTCTTGATGATGGTCGGCTGCCAGAAGCCAACCGCATAAGAGCCCATCACGATACCGAAGAGAATCGTGCACAAGGTCCACACTTTGAGCGACGTGAAGACCTGACGTACGGAACCATGACTTTTTGTGCGCGCTTCCGCATCGATTTCCGCTGCGATGAAATCGCGGTCCTCGACCGGCAGCCACTTTGCGTCCTTCACGCGGTCGTCGAGGAACCAGAAAATCACGGCGCCGAGAATCAGCGCGGGGATAGCTTCCAGAATGAACAACCACTGCCAGCCGGCAAGCCCCGCGCTCCCCGCCAGGCGCTGCATGATGAAACCCGATATCGGGCCGCCGACGATGCCAGCCACCGGATTGCCCGCCATCAGGAAAGCGATCATCTTGCCGCGCCGGTGCGACGGAAACCAGTAGGTGAGATACAACACCAGCCCCGGGAAAAAGCCCGCTTCCGCGACGCCCAGAAAGAAACGCAATACGTAAAACATCGGAGGCGACGTGACCCACGCGGTCGCAGCCGAGAGCACGGCCCAGGTGAGCATGATCCGGGCGATCCAGCGGCGCGCGCCGAGCCGGTGCAGAAGCAGGTTACTCGGCACCTCGAAGAGGAAATATCCGACGAAAAAGATGCCGGCGCCGAAGCCGTATATCGCCTCGCTGAAGTTCAGATCGCTGAGCATCTGGAGCTTGGCGAAGCCCACGTTGACCCGATCCAGATAGGCAACCACGTAGCAGACGAACAGCAAGGGCATGAAGCGCCATGTCACGCGCGAATAGATCGAGTTGCTTGCCGCGCTTGCGGTGATTGGTATTGCCGGGCTTCGGGTACTCAAGGGGTTGTCTCCACCATTGGATTCGACTAGCTACAGGGCGACGGCATTTTTTGTTGTTGTAAATGGCCGCTCGCCTTCGCGACGCGTTGAGTCACTCCAGACTCAACTCATGATGCCGATCTGCCACGGCACGAATTCGTGGTCACCGAGCCCGAGCATTTCGCTTTTCGTGCGCTCGCCCGACGCGGCCGCGAGAATGGCATCGAAGATCTTCTGGCCCGTGCTTTGAATCGACGCAACGCCATCGAGGATCCCACCGCAATTCAGATCCATGTCTTCGGTCAGACGGCTGTACATCGGTGTATTGGTGGCGAGCTTCAGCGATGGCACGGGCTTCGCGCCGAACATCGAACCGCGTCCCGTGGTGAAGGCGATCAGATTCGCGCCGCCTGCAATCTGACCCGTCGCGGAGACGGGGTCGAAACCGGGCGTGTCCATGAACACGAGTCCATGCTGCTTCACCGGCTCGGCATATCGATACACTTCCATGAGCGGACCGGTGCCGCCTTTCATCGCGGATCCGATCGACTTTTCGAAGATGTTCGCCAGTCCGCCCACCTGATTGCCCGGGCTGACCCGGCCGTTGATCTGAACGTCCCGGCCGACCGAATACTCGTCTTTCCACCAGCCGATCCGCTCGACCAGCTTTTCGCCAACTTCGCGGCTGACCGCACGCCGCGTAAGCGTATGTTCCACGCCGTAGATTTCGGGCGTTTCGGACAGGATCGCCGTGCCGCCATGACGGACCAGCAGGTCCATCGCCGCACCGAGCGAAGGATTGGCGGTGATCGACGAAAAACCGTCCGAGCCGCCGCATTGCAGACCGATCTTCAGGTGGCTCGCGGAAACCGTCGTGCGCTTGACGCGGTTGGCAGCCGGTAACAGCGCCTTGACCGCCGCCACGCCAGCCTCGATGGTCCGGCGCGTGCCACCGCTCTCCTGCATGATGAACGTGTGCAGCCGCGAATCAGCCTTCAGACCTTCCTGATCCATCAGTCCGGCCAGCTGGTTGCGCTCGCATCCCAGCCCGACGATCAACGCAGCGGCGAGATTGGGATGGCGCGCATAACCCGCCATCGTCCGGCGCAGCAGCGCCATCGGTTCGCCGCTCATTTCCATGCCGCAACCGATCGAGTGCGTAAATGCGACCACGCCGTCCACGTTCGGGTAGTCCGCTAGCCGTTCCGGCGTAAACCATTCGGCGATCTTATGAGCGACCGTGGCCGAACAATTGACGGTGGACAGCACACCGATGTAATTGCGCGTAGCGACCTCGCCGTTCTCCCGCACGATTCCCTGGAATGTGGCGCGCCCGGCTTCGGGCACCATCTCGACGGCCCGGTAGTCCGCGCCAAAAGCATAGTCCCGGTCGAACTCGCGAAACTCGACGTTATGGCTATGGACCATCGTGCCCGGTGCGATGTCCGTCGCCGCGAAACCGATCACCACGTTGTATTTGCGAACCGGCTCGCCTTTCCT
The DNA here is from genome assembly GCF_900177725.1 of Paraburkholderia susongensis. Classification (GTDB taxonomy): domain Bacteria; phylum Pseudomonadota; class Gammaproteobacteria; order Burkholderiales; family Burkholderiaceae; genus Paraburkholderia; species Paraburkholderia susongensis. Next base: position 68,344 of record NZ_FXAT01000005.1, read on the forward strand.
GATCGGCGTCGCCGCGATCTTGTAACCCGCGGCCACCTGGCTGCGGCAAACAAAATCTTCCGCTGGAACCGGCGTACCGATTGCAACATCGATGCGCGCAATGACCACATTGTCATCGGCATGCAGCCGGATCACCGGGCCCGTTACGTTCCTGCTCGTCGTCTCAGTCATCAAACATTGCCCTTCGAGAAATGGGGCGTCGGGCGGCCAAAACAACCGCTCGACGGGTAATCGCTTTCCTACAGAAGCTCTACGTCGCCGCGTCAATTTTTTAGATCCGGGAATTTCAGGCATATTATGGTACTTCCTCGCAGGATTCAAGAGAAAGCGCTTACTCATTTCCGGTTATACTCGGCGTCACGCTGCCGCATAGGCGGCAATGCCGGGCACCCGAACAGGAGATTCAGATGTGGCAACAAGCTGAGCGATACCCCGATCCCCGGGTCATTTCGCTAGACCCTTCCTTCGATAAATACCGCGTGGCCTTTTCGGCTGTCGAACGCCTGGCCACCGGCTACCGGTGGACCGAGGGTCCAGTCTGGTTCGGCGATGGACGCTACCTGCTGTGGAGCGACATCCCAAACAACCAGATGCTGAAATGGGAAGAGGAAACGGGCGTAGTCAGCGTGTTTCGCAAGCCTTCGAACTACGCGAACGGCAATACCCGCGACCGGCAGGGGCGGCTCGTTACCTGCGAGCATGGTCGCCGCGTCACACGCACCGAATACGACGGCAGCATCACCGTCCTTCTCGATTCTTTCGAAGGCAAGCGGCTCAATTCCCCCAACGACCTGGTCGTGAAGTCGGACGGCTCGATCTGGTTCACCGATCCGCCGATGGGCATCGCCGGGCACTACGAAGGCATCAAGGCGGAACAGGAACTGCCGCACTCCGTGTATCGGATCGATGGCGTGACGGGCGAAGCGTCCGTCGTCACTCGCGATCTGAAAGGGCCCAACGGCCTGTGCTTTTCACCCGACGAGAAGCTGCTTTACATCATCGAATCGCGCGGCGTACCGAACCGGATGATCCACGTTTATGAAATGGAAGCAGACGGCCGCCGGATCGCTCGGGGCCGCATGTTCTACGACGCGGGCGCCGGCACGATCGACGGAATGCGCGCGGACATCGACGGCAATCTGTGGTGCGGCTGGGGCATGGGCAATGACGAACTCGATGGTGTCATGGTCATTTCGCCGCAAGGAAAATTGATTGGCCGAATCGCCCTGCCCGAGCGCTGCGCGAATCTGTGTTTTGGCGGTCGCGCGCGTAACCGGCTGTTCATGGCGTCGTCGCAGTCCATTTATGCGGTGCACGTCAATACGCAAGGCGCGCTGGGCGGATAAGCCGCGTCGCCGCAAAGAAACCTCTCCCGGCCACCGGCACGCACCGGTGGCGACACTTCACTTCAACACCTGACTTGATAACGCTGACATGCAAAGCAAATCCGTATTGACCGTTGTGGAAGCGACGCGAATTCTCGAAGCGGCGCGCGCGGAAGCAGAAAAGAACCAGTGGGCTGTCACCATCGCGGTCGTGGATGACGGAGGCCATCTGCTGGCTCTGCTGCGCCTCGATGGCTGTGCGCCGATAGGCGCATACATCGCGACTGAAAAGGCGCGCACGGCAGCGCTCGGCCGGCGTGAATCGAAGCAGTACGAAGACATGATCAACGGCGGCCGGACCGCGTTCCTGAGCGCGCCGCTGGCCGGCACGCTGGAAGGCGGTGTGCCCGTCATGGTCGGCGGGCACGTGGTGGGCGCGGTGGGCGTGTCCGGTGTCAAGCCGGATCAGGATTCGCAAGTGGCGCGAACCGCGGCAATCAGCCTCAACGGCTGAGTAATGAGTATCTGGAGTATCTGAAACTGTTGGAGCACATGATGGGTGAAATGATCGAGCGACACGGTCTGCGTGTCGCGGCTGTTTTGAGCAAGTTTGTGGACGATGAGGCGTTGAGCGGGACCGGCATCGACAGTGAAACCTTCTGGAGAGGCTTCGCTGCCCTCGTCCACGACCTCGCTCCGCAGAACCGCGCGCTGCTAGCGGAACGCGATCGTCTGCAGACGGAGCTGGACCAGTGGCATCGCGCCAATCCGGGGCCGGTACGCGATCTGAAGGCGTACCGCGCATTTCTCGAAAGCATCGGCTATATCGTGCCGGCGCGCGCGGCCGTTGCGGCGTCGACCCAGAACGTCGACGCCGAAATCGCCGGCCAGGCTGGCCCGCAACTGGTCGTACCGCTGTCGAACCTGCGCTACGCGCTCAACGCCGCAAACGCGCGCTGGGGCAGCCTGTACGACGCGCTCTACGGTACCGACGCGATCCCCGAGACCGACGGTGCCGAGCGCACCGCTTACTTCAATCCGGTCCGCGGCGAACGCGTGATCGCGCGCGCCCGCGCGTTCCTCGATGAAGCCGCGCCGCTCGCCAACGGCTCGCACGTGGACGCCATCGCGTACCGCGTGGAATGCGGCAAGCTCAACGTCACGCTCAGGAACGGCTCGTCGGCATTGAAAGTGCCCGCGCAGTTCATCGGCTATCAGGGCGACGCAGGCGCCCCTTCCGCCGTGCTGCTGAAGCATCATGGCCTGCACTTCGAGATCCAGATCGACGCCGCCGACGCGATCGGCAAGACCGACGCGGCGCGCGTGAAAGACGTGTTGATGGAAGCGGCCGTCTCGACGATCATCGATTGCGAAGACTCGGTAGCCGCCGTCGACGCCGCCGACAAGGTGCAGCTCTACCGCAACTGGACCGGCCTCGCGAAAGGCGATCTGAGCGAGCAGGTCACCAAAAACGGCAAGACCTTCACGCGTCGCCTGAACGCCGATCGCATCTATACCGCGCCCGATGGCTCGAGCGTGAAGCTGCATGGCCGCTCGTTGCTGTTCATCCGTAATGTCGGGCATTTGATGACGAATCCGGCGATCGTCGATCGCGACGGCCACGAGATTCCCGAGGGTATCCTGGATGCCGTCATGACCTCGCTGGGCGCGATGCATGACCTGCAGAACAGGCTCAATTCGCGGACCGGATCGATTTACATCGTCAAGCCGAAGATGCACGGCCCGGCCGAAGTCGCATTCGCCAATGAGCTGTTCGGGCGCGTCGAAGACCTTCTGGGGCTGCCGCGCCATACCATCAAGATGGGCATCATGGACGAGGAACGCCGCACGAGCGTCAACCTGCCGGCGTGCATCGCGGCGGCATCGGCGCGCGTGGCGTTCATCAATACGGGCTTCCTCGATCGCACTGGCGACGAGATGCACAGCTCGATGGAAGCTGGTCCGATGATGCGCAAGGGCGATATGAAATCGTCCGCCTGGATCGCTGCCTATGAGCGCAATAACGTGCTGGCCGGTCTGAACTCGGGATTGCGCGGACGCGCGCAGATCGGCAAAGGCATGTGGGCGATGCCCGACCTCATGCATGCGATGCTCGAACAGAAGGTCGCACATCCGCGAGCGGGCGCGAACACGGCCTGGGTGCCGTCACCGACTGCCGCGACGCTGCACGCGCTGCACTACCATCAGGTCGATGTTCAGGCCGTGCAGCAAGAGCTGGAAAAGACCGCTTACGATAGCGTACGCGATGAACTGCTCGACGGGCTGCTGACGATTCCTGTCGTCGAAAAGGCGCAATGGTCGGATGAGGAAATCCGCAACGAAATCGAGAACAACGCGCAGGGGATTCTCGGTTACGTGGTGCGCTGGATCGATCAGGGCGTCGGATGTTCGAAGGTGCCGGATATTCATGACATCGGCCTGATGGAAGACCGCGCGACGCTGCGCATTTCGAGCCAGCACATTGCGAACTGGCTGCATCACGGGGTGGTGTCGCAAGCGCAGGTCAACGACACGTTCAAGCGCATGGCGAAGGTGGTGGACGATCAGAACGCCAACGACCCGCAGTACCAGCCTATGACCGGTCACCTCGATACATCGCTCGCGTTCAAGGCGGCAAAGGCACTGGTGTTTGAAGGACGCTCGCAGCCTTCCGGGTATACGGAGCCGTTGCTGCACGAGTTCAGGCTCGGCGCGAAGCGGTAGGCGGCAAACGCAGCTGATTCCGTTTCCAGCAGAGGGGTTCTGCGGCGAGGCAGTCGACACGATGCGCGACGCACAAGCGCTCACGGCGTTTGCAGCGTCCCATCTCTCAATCTCGTCTGTGTCCATGTCGTGACCGTGTTCTCGCAGGGATACTTCGCCGCCTCGGCTTCGTCGATATCCACGCCGAGCCCCGGCTTGTCATTGGCGTAGACGTAGCCGTCCCTGAACTCCGGCAGTCCCGGGAATACGTCGAGCAATGCGGCCCTGGGGCCTTTGAGATCCTGAATCACGAAGTTGGGCGGTTCGGTGCCGGACCATTCCTGCACGCCGAAATTGCGCGAGGCCAGATCGATGTGGATGTTCGCCGCGTGCGCCAGCGGCGACATGTCGCCGGGTCCATGCCATGCGGTCCTTACGCCGAACTGCTCGGCGAATATCTGCAGTTTTCGCCCCGCCGTGATGCCGCCGATCTGACTCAGATGCACGCGGATGTAATCGATTAGCCGTTCGGTGATCAAAAAGCGCCACTCATGCGGATTGTTGAACAGTTCGCCTTGAGCTAACGGCGTGGTCGTCTTCGCGCGCAGTTGCCGCATCCATTCGCCCTCCTCCAGCGGGATCGCATCTTCGAGGAAGAACAGATCGTATTGTTCCAACTCGCACGCGAAGCGGATCGCTTCGGCCGGCTTCAAACGTTCGTGAACATCGTGGCACAAGGCTACGTCAAAGCCGATCTTGCTGCGAATGCCGTCGAACAGTTTGAGCGTCTCGCGCATGTACTTCCTGCTGTCGAGATACACGCCGTCCACAGAACCTGACGGTGCATTCGGCGGCGCCTTGCCAAAGCCGCCCCCGCCATAGCCCCCACTTTGACAGCGAATATGCGTGACGCCCTGCTCGCGGTACTTCTGGATGTTCTCGCAAAGCTCGTTGAGGTCGCGGCCATCGGCATGCCGGTAAATCGGAACGCCTTCACGGCACTTGCCTCCGAACAACTGATACAACGGCATATTCGCCAGCTTGCCCTTGATATCCCACAGCGCCATGTCGATGCCGGAGATCGCGTTGTTCTCGATCGGCCCGTTACGCCAGTATGCATTCTGATGCATCAGTTGCCATAGCTCCTCGATTGCCTCGGCATCGCGGCCGATCAGCAGCGGCCGCAGATACTCCTCGATGAGGCACTTCACGGCGACGTGCCGGTAGGCGAATGTCGCGCATCCGAGACCGACCAGACCAGGCTGGTCCGTCTCCACCTTCACTACGATCAGATTGATGCCTTCCGGCGCGGTCAGGATGACCTTCACATCGGTAATCAGGGTTGTCATGTTCTGTCTGCCAAAAGCGAATCAAGGAAAACAAAGCTGCTGCTCAAGTGGGGCTTCACGTGCGATTCAGCGACAGCGGCGCTTCACGCTTCGTACGCTGATCGGACTGCGCTGGCACCGTCATCATCAGGATCACGGACAGCAGCAAGCCGCCCGCCATAAAGATGTACGAAGCCGCCGGGCTGCCGGTCACGCCGTTCAGATAACCCACCACCCACGAACCCGCGAACGCACCCAACGCACCACATGCATTGATCAGGCCGATCGCGCCGCCCAGCACGTTGCTCGGAATCAGCTCGGGCACCAGTGCGAAGAACGGGCCATACGGCGCGTACATGCTTGCGCCCGCCACAACCAGCAGCGCGAACGAGATCCAGAAATGCGAGCCGCCGATCAGGTAGGAGGCGACGAACGCGATGGTCCCGACGAGCAGCAATGGCCACACGAACAGCTTGCGGTTGCGCGTCTTGTCCGAGAGCCACGACGCGAGCAGCATCAGAATGATTGCGGCGAGATAGGGCACCGCCGCGAGCCAGCCAACCGAGACGATATCGATCGTCGACGCGGCCTTGAGAATCGACGGCAGCCACATGATGAAGCCGTAGACGCCGATGCTCCACAGCGCGTGAATCGCGCAGAACTTCATCACGATCGACGAGCGGAACGCCGACTTGTAGTCGCGCACTGGGGCGATATGCGCCTGCTCCGCCTTCAGACGTGCATCGAGTTCGACCTTTTCCGCGTCACTCATCCAGGGGGCGTCGGCCGGGCGATCTTTCACCGTGAACCACCACACCACTGCCCAGACAAGCGCGGGCGCCCCTTCGAAGACGAACATCTCGCGCCAGCCGAAGCTGTGCACCAGATAGCCCGACACCACCGACATCCACAGTACCGTCACCGGGTTGCCGAGAATGAGGAACGTATTCGCGCGCGAACGCTCGCTGCGCGTGAACCACCGGCTGATGTACATCAGCATCGACGGCATCACGGCGGCCTCCACCACGCCGAGGATGAATCGCAGCGCCATCAGCATCGGAATGTTGCTGACCATGCCCGTAGCCGCGGCGCACACGCCCCACAGAATCAGGCTGAAGAAGATCAGTTTCTTCACGCTGTTGCGCTGCGCGTAGATCGCGCCGGGCACCTGAAACAGGCAGTAGCCGAGAAAGAACAGCGAACCGATCAGCGACGACGTGCCTTGCGTGATACCGAGGTCCCTGTCGATTCCGGCCGCCGCGGCAAAGCCGTAGTTGGCGCGGTCGAGATAGGCGAGGCTGTAGGTGATGAAGATGATGGGCATCAGATACCACCATCTTTGGGGTGCTACGGGCTTGACGCTTTCCATGCTGTCTCCGGATCGGTACGGCGCATTCAACGATTGACCAGCGCGAGTCGTTTGATCGTTCTGTTGTACTCGCGTGGACCTGTATTCAATTCGGTTTCAAAGTACGGCGAGCCAGCCGCCGTCCACGTAGATGATCTGACCATTCACATAGCTCGACGCGGGCGACGCGAGATACACCGCCGTGCCGACGAGCTCATCCGGTGTGCCCCAGCGCTGCGAAGGGTTGCTGCTTTTCACCCACGCATCGAAGGCCGCGTTCTCGATCAGCGGCTTGTTCATGTCGGTCAGGATGTAGCCCGGACCAATCGCGTTCGCCTGGATGTTCGAGACCGCCCACTCGGCGCTCATTGCGCGAGTCAGCATCTTGATGCCGCCCTTCGCCGCCGTGTACGCGCCGACGGTCGCCCGCCCTGCTTCGCTCGTGAGCGAGCCGATGTTGATGATCTTGCCGCCCTTGCCGCGCGCAATCATGCGGCGCGCCGCCTGCTTCGCGACGATGAACGCGCTGGTCAGGTTCGTGTCGATCACGCGTTGCCAGTCGCTCAGTTCGAGATCGACGAGCGGCTTGCGAAACTGGATGCCGGCGTTATTCACGAGGATGTCGATCTGCACGCCGTCCCTGTCCCACTGCGCGAAGGCGTCGGCAACGGCCGCTTCATCGGTGACGTCGAAAGCGCGGCCCTGCGCCTGATAGCCCGCGCTGACCAGCTTGCTGACCGATTCAGCGACCGTATCCGCTCGCGTGCCGTTGAGCACGACGCTCGCGCCCGCCGCCGCCAATCCTTCGGCCAACGCGTAGCCAATACCGCGCGCCGAGCCGGTGACAAACGCCGTGCGGCCGCTCAGATCGAATAGATGGGTCATGCTGGGTCCTCTGTGTGGTCAGGAAAAAGGCGCGAGCGCGCCCATCGCGACGGCGCTGCGCGTCGCGTTTCAAGTGGGTTGGATTTGCTGCTGGCGAAACCGGACTGCGTCAGGCCGGCTGGTCGTTGACGGTGTCGTTCAACGCGGCGCGGTCCTCAAAATCCTGCTCGGCGCGCCTGATCAGCGTCAGCACGGCCTGTTCGGCGGCTTGCGGATCGCCCTGCTCGATCGCAACGCATAGCGCCTCGTGCATCGGCAGCGAGCGGGCCGGACCGCCCGCGATTTCGGAACTGAGTTCGAAGCTCGTGCGCAGGATGGCCGACAGCGCGTTCTGCATCTGCTGGACGAACTGGTTGTGACAGGCGGCAAGGATGGCGCCGTGAAATGCGAGGTCGGCGGGGACGTATTCGCCGTGGCCGGCCACCGCACGCTCCATCGCCTTGAACGCTCGCCGCACGGCGATTCGATCGTCCGGCGTCGCGCGTTTCGCGGCGAGCCTGGCCGCGTTCGGCTCGATGATCAGCCGCAACTCCATCAGATCTTCGACGAGCCCCGGTTCGATCGCGCCGGCGCGCGCACGCCAGGTGATCACGTCGGGATCGAACAGTTGCCATTGCGCGCGCGGCAGCACGATCGTGCCGTAACGGCGGCGCACTTGCAGCATGCCCTTGGCCGAGAGCGACTTCATCGTCTCGCGGATGGTGATGCGGCTCACCTGCATCTGTTCAGCGAGAACGGGTTCGGCCGGCAGGATGTCGCCGGGCATGAATTTGCCTGAACAGATCTGCTCGCCCAGTTGATTCAAGACCTGCCTGTGTAGCGTTGCCACGATTTACTCTCTAGGTAATACGTATGATGTAGAAAGATAAATGTGAAGGAGGCCGTGTGCAACCAGGGATGACCCTCGACGACCGGGCGCCGGCTGCATCAGACATCGCATAAGAAATTGAAGAGAGTGATCCCTGCAACGACGGCCAGTATCTGGCGCGTGGTCCAGTTGTCGATACCGGCCGACGCCTGCTCCGTATAGTCGCCTTTCGGCAGATGCGGGATACCGCACGCAAACTCGATCACATCGATGCCGCGTGAGACCTCAACCTGGGCATCGCTGAACACCTTGCCGTGCTCCGCCGTGCCGCGGCGAGTTTCTTCTGTCGGCGAACCGATATGGGGCGTGAGGACCACTCTGATACCCTCGATGAGCCATGCCGGCACATCTGGTTCGTGCTCAAAAACGTCAAGTACCGCACCGGCGAGTTGGCCGGTAGCAAGCGCTGAGATCAGTGCCGCTGTCGACTACGGGACCGTCTCATCAAGCACGCACGCGACCTGCTCGATGCGGGATTCAGTCGCGTGGTATCGAGTCCGTATCAGCCAACGCACGAATGCGTCGAGTAATCGCTGTGCAGATCGCGCCCGGCGTTCCCCTTCAATGCGACCGGTATCGGCGCGCGGATCAGAATGCAGTCGTCACGCCAATCCGTGTGAGGAACTGGCTTGGCCCGCTCGAAGCGCTGTTCAAGCCGGGCAGACCATTGATCCAGGCGTGTGCGCCCTCTCCCTGGGCATACTGATAAACCGCTTCCACGTAGGCGGATGTGCGCCTCGACAAAGAGTACTGTAGCTTCGACGTCAGCTGATGTGCAGCATTGTCGTTGAGTGCGGAGTTACCTTTCATGTATTGGTAATCGGCACCCCATGCCCAGGCGGGGGACATGCGATAGTACGCACCCACCTCCACGGCATTCACCTGGGCGCCATTGAAGGTGTTCCTCGTATTCGTGTACAGCAGGTTCACCGTTAACCTGCCGAATGCGTATTTCGCGCCGCCACCCCAGTTTCGAATTCCGTCATACCCCTGGTTGAACTCGGGATATTTCACCTCGACGTAAGCGAGGCCGACACCCAGGGGCCCATACACATAGTTGGCACCGAAGCTGACGGTACTGTTTGCCGCAAGGTCTCCTGCCTGATTACCAAAGCCGTACATCGCTCCCACGCTGAACCCTGCGATGACCGGGCTCGTGTATTTGACGGAATCAGGCACACGGCTCCCTCCGCCCGTCCGGTCGAAATCGAAGGCCCCCGTCGGATTTCCGGGAATCGCCAGCCCGGAAAAAGGTCCCTGACGAAAGTTATAGAGGCCGCCGAACACGCCTCCCGCCTCAAAACCCGCATTCGTAAGCGAATCGATCATGAAGTCATACTGATTGCCCAGCGTGAGTCTCCCCCACCAGTCGTTCGTTATGCCAATCAACGCTGTCCGGTTGAATATCTGTCCGGGCCCGGGAAGGGTCGCGCCGCTGCCCAGATCGAATTGGGACAGAAGATCGAAAATGACTTTCGTGCCGCCGCCAGCATCCGCCGTCCCCTTGAACTCCAGCAGATTGGGCTCCGCAATTCCACTGTCGAACACAGCGGCCCGGTGCCCTCCTTCGTTGCTGATCACTGTCACGCCTGCGTCGATGGTTCCATTTATCTGCACACTGTTTTGTGCATGAGCCTGACCCGCCAACAGGGCGGCTCCGATAGTCACCAATCCTTTCTTCAACCCCGTCTCCTTTCATACTGTCAGAAGCATTGCAGCGCAATGACCTATACGTCATCGCCACCTCTCAGCTCATTCAGTTTGAATTCCATTTTCAACCCGTTATATATGCAGTACTAACTATCCTATGAATCGACGCGGTAACCTGGCGGAAAGAAGGAGGATATCTGTCGGGATGACGCACCCAGGAGCCGGCAGGGATCGATCCCTGCCGTCAGGTCAGTCGCGATCCATGCCATCCATCGCCCGTAGCAGCGGCGGCTGGCCCAGTAGGCTCGTCGTTATCCCTTTGACGGCTCGAGCAGCCGGTGGCACAACTGCGTCGGCTCATGACGCCCGCGCAACCGCTTCCATCGTGATCATTGCGGCGCGGTTTCCTGGCGGTGGCCTGCCGGTGGGCCGATAGACAATGTCGCCCCGATGAATTCTCTTGCCAGAGATAGCGCAATAACCGGCCAGGATGTGCGAATTTTCCTGATGTTCAGCCGAACAGCTTGTTTGCCGTCCTGGCAATCAGTTCACCCTGATGGCGCGCGCCGGCGAGTTCGATGGCGCTCGGCTGGCGCTGACCCTGGCCGCCGGCGATCGTCGTGGCGCCATAGGGCGCGCCGCCGACGATCTCGTCCAGCGTCATTTGCCCCTGGTGGCTGTACGGCAGGCCGACGATCGTCATGCCGAAGTGCAGCAGATTGGTAATGACCGAAAACAACGTCGTTTCCTGGCCGCCGTGCTGACTGGCCGTCGAGGTAAAAGCGCCGCCGACCTTGCCATTCAACGCACCACTCATCCACAGCCCGCCCGCCTGATCCAGAAACGCAGCCATCTGCGACGAGATGCGCCCGAAACGCGTAGGCGTGCCGACCACGATCGCGTCGTAGTTGGCAAGCTCGGCCACCGTCGCGACCGGCGCTTTCTGGTCGAGCTTGAAGTAGGCGGCCTTGGCCACCTCTGCCGGTGCCGTTTCCGGCACCCGCTTGACGTCGACCGTGGCGCCCGCCGCGCGCGCGCCTTCGGCGACGGCATCCGCCAGCGCTTCGACATGGCCATACGAGGAATAATATAAAACCAGAACTTTCGACATTTCGATCTCCTTCTTATGTCCGCCGTGATGCCGTTATGGAAAAAGCTGCCCGTCCGGAGCGCGCGTTTTGGTAATCGCAAGCACGCTAGCCCGCGCTCAGTGGGCGGTTGTCGATCCAGTCGACCATCAACTTCCGTTGCCGGAAGTACCAATGGCCGTCCATCTTCACGAAATGATCCAGGTACCGGATTGAAGCGATCATCAAACTTCGACCGGCGTCATCAACCTTTACGTGATGCGCAAGACAGTAAGAGACCCCCGTTGCGGAGTCCTGTGACCACGTCACGGTGCTCTGACCGTTGAAGTGCGTTGTCGCCTCGTACGTGCCCAGATTCTCGAACACGGGGCGCAAGCCTTCGCGACCACGAATTTCCTGTGTAGGGACGGCGCTACGGCTGTCCATGAAAACCAGGAACTCGGTATCCGCCGTGAACAGGGACATCTGGCCTTCGACGTCCCGGCGATCCGCGCAATGCGCATACGCGTCGACAAGTTCGCGAATGGCAAGGCGATCGCCGATTTCCTGCGGGGTGAGGCCGTCATGGTCAGATCGTTGAATCGAAATAGTCATGGGCTACTTCCTTGGCTCCGCGCTCGCTGAACGTCACTATGTTGACCGGGTTCGCAGGGTTCAGGCGCTTTCTTTCGCAGCCGCCCTGCGCGCCGCCAGCCTCGGGAACAGCTTCAGCGCGTTACCGGCAAGCACGGCACGGCTTTCTTCGCTGTCCAGTCCCGCGTTTGTCTCGACATCATGGCGGCAAGCGACGGCCAAATCCCGGCGAAGATACGGATAGTCGGAACCGAAAAGCACCTGATCCATGCCGACCACGGAACGAAGCATCTGCAGGATAGCCGGCCGCCACGACACCGCCGTGTCCCAATAGAGCCTGCGAAGCGTGTCCGCAGCGGTCCCGCGCTCTTCCCCATCAGGGATCACGTTCATTTCGTCGATGACGGAAAAACGCGCCGCCAGATAGGGAATCGTGCCGCCGGCGTGAGAAATGATGTATTTCACGTTCGGGGTGCGGGCGAAGGTATTGCCATAGTGCAGTTGCGCCACCGCCCGTGTCGTGTCAGCCGTGAAATCGATCAGCGTATCCGGCAGTCCAAGGCTGCGGGCCGCGGCGTCCGGGGACGACGTCGGGTGCACGAAGACGACCGCTGCGCGCCTTTCCAACTCGTCGAACAGAGGACGGAATCGCGTATCGCCGAGATAGATGCCGCGCGCGTTGGAGAAAAGTACGACACCGTCCAGCTTAAGGACGTCCAGACTGTATTCCAGCTCGCGCAACGCACCGTCGACATCGGGTAATGGTAGTGCCGCGTATCCGCCGAAGCGCTCAGGACGCTCCTCTATCAGCCCCGCAGACAGTTCGTTCACCCGGCGGGCAAGATCGCGGGCGGCGGCATCATCGCCCATATGGACGCCCGGCGTGCTGATGGATGTGATCGCAACGTCGATCCCGGCGTCGTCCATGAAAGAGAGCGTGGACTCCTTCGACCAGGGCGGGGGCGTGATGCCGCCGACGGGGTTGTGTGCGTCGTTCGTCGCGCGCCAGAAAACGTCGGGAAGAATGTGGTGATGGACGTCGATAGTGAGGGACATGGTCCTATTCCTTCATGATTGGACGGCCTTGATAAATTCGGCGGCGCGGCCGCCGATCATGAAGGCCGGAGCATTGGTCGGCCCCGAAATGATCGACGGCATGACGGATGCGTCCGCCACGCGCAAACCGCGCAGGCCATGGACGCGAAGCTCGCTGTCCACCACGGCATCGTCGCCGGTGCCGATCTTCGCCGTACCCACCGCATGACCGAAACTCGCTGCCGCTGTCCGCGCGAGTTCGATCAGGTCCTGCCGGCTGGTGGCTTTGGAACCAGGCACAACCTCCGCTTCACGAACGCTGTCGAGTGCATGCTGGCTGCCAAGCTCGCGTGCCACTTCGATCGCCCGCACAATGGCGGCGAGATCGCGATCGGTTCCCAGATAGTTGCCTTCGATGATGGGAGCATCGCGCCAGTCCGCGCTCGCGAGCAGAACATGACCACGGCTGGTTGGTTGAACGAGCGCCGGCGCGATCGTGAAGCCTTCTTTCGGGGGCGCGCCGAAACGGGCAGCCGCCTCCGGCGTCGCGATCGGAAGCTGCTCCAGTACCAGGTTGATATCGGTCGAATGACTGTCGACGCCGCTCGACAGGTAGACTTCCGCGTCGACGGCATTGCTGTCCGCGGGACGGTTCGGCATCTTCCCCTTGTATTGATAGACGACCCCGGACACCAGCACATGATCCTGCAGGTTCTGGCCGACACCCCGCAAGTTGGCGACCGGCTTGATGCCGAGCTTTTGCAATTGCGCGGCGTCCCCGACCCCGGAGAGCATCAGTAGCTTCGGGGTGTGAATCGCACCAGCCGCGAGGATTACTTCGCGGGTTGCCCTGATGTTCCTCGCGCCATCGGCGGTATCGATTTCCACGCCGCTTGCGCGATCACCCTCGAAGACAACTTTTGTGACGTTGGTGTTCAGCGCAAGAGTAAGGTTCGGACGGTCGAGGTTCGGCCGCAGGAAAGCGCGGGACGAGCTCACGCGGGTGCCATCGGCGGCGATATTCATGTTGATATAGCCAGCCCCGGCGCGCATCGGCCCGTTCACGTCGTCAATGACGGGAAAACCCATCTGGCGTGCTGCCTCTATGAAGGCTGGGGCCGTCGGGTGGGGGTCCCCCGGCGTGCGAATGTGGACTGGTCCGCCGGCCCCGCGCCACTCGTTGGCGCCGCCTTGCCAATCCTCCTGGGCCTTGTATGTCGGCAAGACGTCCTTGAAGCCCCATCCCTTCGCGCCGCCGCGTTCCCAGGCGTCATAGTCGCGCTTCAAGCCGCGCGACCACACCATGGCATTGATGGAGCTGCCGCCGCCCAGTACGTGGCCGAGCGCCATGTTGAATTTACGGTTGTCCAGCTGGGGAACCGGCGCGATCGGAAGCTTCCAGTCCAACGGACCGCCGACGTTGTAAAACCAGACACTTGGATTGCTGATCGTGGGAGCCGTGTCGGCGCCTCCCGATTCGATGACCAGCACTTTGGCGCCAGTCTTCGACAGATCTCCGGCAACGATCGCGCCTGACGCGCCCGCCCCCACCACAATGTAATCGTAAGCTCCCTCGAGCTTCGCCTGGTTAGCCGCCTGATTGTCGCCGGCGGCGAACGCCAGATCTACCATCGCCCCCCACAGTCCACTGCCGAGACCGGCGGTAAGACCGGCAGCGCCGACGACGGCCATGAAGCGACGCCTGCCCAGCCGTCCGCTCGCCACCTGATCCAGAAGAGACTGGATCATTTCATTTTCATTGGCATTGCTCATCCTGGATCCTCCATCCTGGCGGTTGAACCTGGTGCCGGGTAGATTGCAGTTCAGATCGGGTACTGGCGCTGACCGCTGTGAGCGTTGATCCAGATGACGTCCTGGAACTCCTTCAGACTGTCAGGACCAGTCCGCCCCCAACCACTGTCTCGCACTCCGCCCATCGGCGCATGAATCTCGTCGTTCACTGTCGCCGAGTTGACGTTGACGATGCCGGCGAGAATTTTCGGCGCCAGCTCAAACGCGCGATAAGTGTCGCCAGCGAGGATGGATGAGGAGAGCCCGTACATCGTGCGATTGGCGGCTTCGACGGCCTGCTCAGGGGTATCGACGACTTCCACCACGACGACCGGTCCAAAGGTTTCCTCATTGGCAACAGCGGCGTCGAGCGGCACGTTGCCGAGAATGGTCGGCTGGTAGATCTGGTCCGCGAAAACACCGCCGGTATACAGCCTGGCGCCCTTGGCGAGCGCCTCCTTTACGCGGTCATCGACCAGTTTGACCGCGGCGGGTGTGATCAATGGGCCGATGACGGTTTTCGGATCCTGAGGATCACCGGACGGCAGCGTCTTTGTACGCGCGACAAATTTTTCGAGGAACTCCTCCGCGATCTTGCGCTGTACGATGATGCGGCGTGTGTTGAGACAGATCTGCCCCTGGTGAAAAAACGCGCCGAACGTCGCGGTGCGAACCGCATAGTCCACATCCACGTCGTCGAGAATGATCATCGGGTTGTAGCCACCCAACTCCATCGTCGTGCGCTTGAGCGTTTCGCCGGCGCGCTTCGCGAGCATCTTCGCCGTCTTGACTCCGCCAATGAGGTTGATGACCCGGACATCCGGGCTCTCGAAGAAGACATCGGCGATATCCGACGCGGCGCCAGGCGCGTGGGTCACCACATTGATGACGCCTGGCGGGAAACCCGCCTCCTCCGCGATCTGCGCGAGAATGAGGCCCGCTGATATCGGTGCGAGTTCGGACGGCTTCACAACGACCGTGTTGCCGGCTACCACCGGAGAGATGACGGCGCGCCACGACAGAACGTTGGCGCCATTCCACGGCGTAAAGCTCGCCACCACGCCCAGCGGCCGGCGCACCCCAATGGAGTGAGTGCCGGGAATGTTGGTCTCCAGGACCTCGCCCTTTGGCAAGTACATCCATCCGGCCGCCTGCTCGATCGTGGCGGCCACGAGGTCTTGCTGGAACGTGGCGAAGGAGATGGTGCTGCCCGTTTCGACGGCCAGAATCCCGGCAATCTCAGCGCGACGGCGCTTAACGATCTCGGCTGCCTTGAAGAACAGTCTGGCTCGCTCGGCTGGCGTCGTCTGCGACCAGGCGGGGAATGCCTTGGCGGCCGCGTCGACCGCCAGTTTCGCTTCCGCTCGGCCACCTGCCGCAACGCGTGCATACAAGCCGCGATCGTAAGGCCGATAAACGTCGAACAGCTTCTGATTTTCAGCCGTGCGCCATTCGCCACCCGCAAAATATCGATATTCCTTGATGCCGTTCACTTCGGTTACGCCACGTACATTGGACATCGTTTTTCTCCTCTAGCGAGCGGCTGCAGACCAGGCGCCCTGCCGTCGCCAGCGAAAGCCGCATGAAATTCTTTCTTGTTAAGGAAAGTGAGCTTTTGCTCTCCTGCTGAAGAAATTTCAAGTTAGCATGCGGCGCGATTTTCGCCTTTCCCGCGCTTGCGATTGTTTTGACCGTTTTTGCTGGCGAGCGCCGCAAGCGATGAGGATTGAGTTTCTGGCGAGCCTGGACGTGAGCTCAATTGAGCGCGATGCAGACAGTTCCGCGATCTGCACGCGCGTAGGCAGGAGATGGGCTTCTCGCTCTCGCTAGAGCCGGCTGCGCCGATATTCCTTGGGCGTCATGCCGGTCGCGTGATGAAACGCTCGCGTAAAGCTGGCCTGCGAGGAAAATTGCGCATTGAGCGCTATCTCCGCGAGCGGCAGTTTGCCCGCCGCCAGGTCCGCCATCGCGCGCTCCATCCGCATGCGGCTGATATAGCGGTGCGGTGGCATACCCATGGCGAGTGAGAAGGTACGCGCAAAATGAAATGGGCTATAACCCGCGACTCCAGCGAGATCCGCAAGCGTGATGTTGTCCGCGATATTGGCTGCGATATAGTCGAGAACGCGGCGGAGCCGAATACGATCAAGACTATGCGCGGAGGACTCGGTGGGCGCGCACGCCCCGCTATCGCAATGCTTCTGGAGAAGTCTGGCCGCAAGCGTCAGGGAGGCCGTTTCGACGTACATCCGGCCAGCGGCCGTCTGATTGGCGAGTTCAGCGACGATTGAACACCCTATGTGCCGGATCACTTCGTCTCTGATGCCTGCGACATAACGGATCGAATGAGCTGGTGCGACCGGAAGATTGAAATCGTCGTTCAAGCGCTTAAATATCGCCGCGGGCAGGTATAGATGCAGTGTCTGCGGAATCGGCGCGGTCATCGTGACTTCATTGTCGCCGACCCCGATCGGGCTGAGCGAAATCAAGCCCGTTCTTGGTACCGACTGGTGGCTCTGTCCCGCCCCGGTTCGCCTTACGATACCGTTCCTGTTGCCGGCCACGACGAGACAGACCTCAGTGTGCTGTGGAACGATCAACGGCGTCTGGCAAGCACTGTGGCTACGAAGCTCCGCGGATATCATGGACCAGCCAAGCTTGGCGGATGATCCGAGCAGGCCGGAAGCAGGATACTTTCTCGCGCCGTGCGTTAGTAACTCCATAGGCCTCTCCGTGGGGGTGTCGATGCGAAATAGCTTTAATTGGCAAGATGGACCGGATACAGATTTACTAACCTGCTGATAAAAATTCCGACTCGCTTTGGCCTGGTTCGACCAGGCATATACACAACGGACGCAGAGCGGGGATTTAACGGATAGTCTCTCAGAACTTTGCTCAATCTGCTGGCTCGCACATGAGCGTCGAGCATGAAGGTGCTTCCCTGTAGCGCGGGGATACACCCACCGCCCTCGACTTTAATGATAAATATAATATCGATAGGGAATCGGCCCTATTTCTTCCGAGGCACCACGCCGTGTTCTGCAAGCATGTCAGGTCCAGCGCATGCCCTCTCGGACCGTGCATGGACCATTTACCGGCCTAGCCTTCTGACTTCTGGCTACGCCGGTAATTCTCAATGGTGTCGTTGTCCAGGAATTCAGGCAAAACACCGGGAAGTAATCGGGGAGGCCGCGGCGGTACGGCTGAGATGGAAACGATCAAAACGCTTCGGGGCGCATTTCCGCCGGGGTAAGACTGTCGGATGGATCCGGCAAATGGTCCATCGCGGCGTCAGGCGAGTCGACCGCACTTCAAGCTGACGATGATTGCCGGCAACCTGACCTGCCTCGCGCGAATGTCTGGTGGGGTGCCGCAAGGGGCGACACGATAATCATCGGCACCATCAAAAAGAAGGACCGACCACTGACAGTAAGTAACGACCCAGGTGCATTCCAGCTATCTGGTGAGATTGCCCCCCATTCCGCTTGACGTCATTCGTTAAAGTCTGCTTCGGATCGCTGGAATTCATAAATTGGTACGGCGCTTGCTCTTGAATTAGTTGCGCCCTTACGTCTTCATTTAGAGCCTGCGGTGTCGATTGAGCGAATGAAGACATAGCCGTGGTCAAAATAGATACGGCGACGATGGTTTGAGCGAGTTTCATAAGAGTTCCTCTGGGCGTGACTCGCAAGCACTCGTTTGCGGGTTCAGTGAATCCAGTATAAATCGGCGGCGGCTCAGAATTGGGGCAAACAGAGCAATTCATTGTTGCCGGTTTATGCCCATGCGTTAGTCATGGAAATGCGACAGACAGCGCGGTGTTGCCCGTCTTAGCCAGCCGATTCACACCAGTTCAGGCGGCGACTTTTCGTTCCGCACCAAGGGGCAATTCAGGCACGTCGCGGTCAGACTGCGGCACCTCTTCCGGCCGGCGATGGACGTCATGCGTGACGAAACCCTGTTCGCGGCTTGGCACATCGAACCACTCCCGGTGGGCAAACGAATCGCGAATGTCTTCAAGACCGCTTTCCCAATGCTCGTGCATCGTGTCGACGCTGAACTCGTAGTCCTTGTAATGCCCCTCATATGGTTTGTTCTTGTAAATAAGGTGCACCACATTGATCGCACTGCCGTCGGCCGCTTCCTCAGCGCGACGGAATAGTGGATCGGTCCTGAGCAGATCGGGCGGAACATGCCTGAGCAATTCCTTGATGAAGCGTGCGTGTTTCTGACGATCCGCCAGCATGCTGGTAATCGTCCGAGTACGGCTCGAGTACTGAATGTCCTTGGCACGTTCGGAGACATCGAGAAAATCGCCCGGCGCATTGCCTCTGGCGCTCCACAGATCGACCTGAAAAACCAGCGCATCCTTGTGGTCGGAATCGCGAAGCACCTCGGTCAGCGGTGTGTTGGAAACGAGGCCGCCGTCCCAGTAGTATTCGCCGTCGATCTCGACCGCCGGAAAGCCCGGCGGCAACGCGCCCGACGCCATGAAATGCTCCGGTTCCAGACGCATCTTCGTGTTGTCGAAGTACACCAGATTGCCGGTCCGCACGTTCACCGCCCCCACCGAAACGCGAATGTCACCATCGTTAATCCGGTCGAAATCCGCGAACTTCAACAGCGTTTCCTTCAGCGCAGCTGTGTCGTAGTAGCTGACCACGTTCGGGTTTTGCTTGCCGAAACCTGCCATCGGCAACGGGTTGCGCGGTGAGAAGAAACCCGGCTGACCCTCTGTCAACGCGCGGCCGGCTGCCCACAAACTTGCCCACTTGCGCGACACGTCAGGCATTCCGAACCCGGGCAGCGTCCAGGCGCCCAACCCGCCGACCCAGTCGAGCGGATGGCAGATCGAATTCCAGAAACCGCGTAATGCTTCCACGCGGTTCTCCGGCGCATTGCCTGCGATGATGGCAGTGTTCAGTGCGCCGATCGAGACGCCTGCGATCCAGTTCGGTTGCACACCGGCCTCGGCGAGTCCTTCGTAGACGCCGGCCTGGTAAGACCCGAGCGCGCCGCCACCCTGAAGCACCAAGGCAATTTCGTCATAGCGCGGCAACACGAACGCATCCGGCTGCCGATTGATTTTGTTTGTGCTGCTGCGCATACACGACTCCTTATTGCATTGCCCAGCCGTGGCTGACGATCACCGATTGCCCGGTGAGTGCATTCGATTCGAAGCCCGCAAGGAACGCGACCGTATTGGCGACGTCCTCGACGGTGGTGAATTCACCGTCGACCGTTTCCCGGAGCATCACGTTCTTCACGACATCCGCCTCGGAGATACCGAGCGCCTTGGCCTGCTCGGGAATCTGCTTGTCGACGAGCGGAGTACGCACAAAACCCGGACACACGACATTCGCCCGAACGCCGCGCGGGCCGCCTTCCTTCGCCACCACCCGGGCCAGCCCCAGCAAACCATGCTTGGCGGTCACATAGGCGGACTTCAGCTTCGATGCTTCGTGCGAATGCACCGAGCCCATGTAGACGATCGAGCCGCCCTTGCCGCCCGCGTACATATGTTTGATCGCCGCCTTCGTCGTGAGAAAGGCGCCGTCCAGGTGGATCGCCAGCATCTTCTTCCAGTCGGCAAACGCATACTCCTCGATGGGCGCGACGATCTGGATACCCGCGTTCGACACGAGCACATCGAGGCTGCCCAATTCCTTCACCGCGCGTTCGATGCCGCTATTGACCGCTTCTTCGCTGGTGACATCCATTGCAACTGCCAGCGCCTTGCCGCCCGCCGCAACGATGCTGCTCGCGACGTTCTGCGCGCTCTCGAGATTCAGGTCGGCGATCACTACCGCGGCGCCAAGACTCGCGAGCTTGCGTGCACACTGCTCGCCAATACCGCTTGCTGCACCGGTCACGAGTGCGACTTTCTGGTTCAATGACATGTGACTCTCCTTCCTTATTGGTTCGCGGATCGTTATTGATTGACCGCGAGCTTCACGCTCCCGGTCGAGGCCGTATCGGCAGAGGCCAGATAGTCGAGCGCAACTTCGCCGATATCCAGCGTGAGATTGGCGATCACATGGCGCGCGCCGACCACCCGCTTCACCGGCAGATCGGCGACGGGCGCCAATGCGTGCGGATGCAGTTCGAGCGCGGCGGGACCCGACCATGCACCGAGCACGCTCACGTCGCGCAAATAGAAGCGCACGAGCTCACACACGCGCGCCGAACCGTCGACGTGCGGAATCACTTTCAACAGGTAGTTCGGCGTGTCCGCAAGCTTCCTGCGTTCGACCTCGATGTCGAGCGGCACATGCTTGAAACCCATCGTGCCGGTGGCGATACGCTGCGTGCCGTAGTCGAGCGTGCCGAGCAGCGTGTCGTTGCCGTCGACGCTCAAGGTCGGCCTGGCGAGTTTCTTCGGAAAGCCCCAGATCTCCCGGCCGCCCGCGATCGGGCCTTCGTCGTCGAGATACATGGAGTGTGTGTAATTACCGAGGCGCCCTTGCTGGTCGCGCACCGAGATAACCTGACCGCTTTCGGTGTAGTCGCCGAAACCGGACGAGTCCGGCATGCGAATGAATTCGTAATGCACGAGATCGTTTTCCGGATGCAGCGGCTCGGGCACGATGGCACGCAGTGCATCGAAATCGGTCTCGTATGAAATGATGAAGTATTCCCGATTGATGAAGCGGTATGGCGGCCGGGGATAGGCGGGACTGTGAACAGGCATCGCAAAGGCGTCTTTGCGGATTGAAGCGAGATTCATAACACTCCTCTATGGCAGGTGGTGCATGCAGAGACGGAGCAATGGTAGAGGCAATGCCCATGCAATAGGAGCCCCCATTTATCAATAGACCGTTAACCGTACTGCAACGCTGCCGCAGGAACTTTGTTCAGAGCCAGGCGGCACAAGGCTGCTGCGCGGCGCTTCTTCGAGAAGGCAATCGGTCAGAACGGCTCGCCGGAGATGGTAACCATCGACAAAAGCGGCTCCAGTTTGGCCGCGCTCAACGTGGTGAACGCGGTGAACGCGGAGCGGGAGATGCCCGTCACGGTTTGTCAGGACTGCGCGCGCGGGATTCCAGGCGGCATCGAATTGATGCACACGATCAGGAAAGGACAGTTGAAAGGTTCAGGCAAGGCTGCGCTGTCTGTCGCCCAGCAATTTTCTTCGCCGTTTTCATAAGCTATCCTACGCATATTGCCGTTGCTTGACCGGTTTTCCTTACTGCGACAGAGCCGTCAGTCGAGACCGACGATCCGTAGGCGGAGCGCATTCAGTTCGGCATCGGATTTCTCGCAAGCGGCCTTAAGCATCTGCTCGGCATCGGGGCCGACCGCGGCATCGAGCCCATTGTTTTGCATGCTGTTGAGCGTGGTGGAAAATCTGTCGAACGCTTGCCCGTACAAAGCGTGCTGTTCCACTGTCATGTCATTAGACACGCGCGCGAGCGCAGATGCCGTCTTTGCCGGGCCACCGGTCTTCATGTTGCCGGCAGGCGCCACCACGACGTCGATGCCGAAGGATCTCAGTTCCCGGACCTCCGCGTCGGACATGGCAATACCGAAAACAGCGTAGCCTTTGGCGGCTAGTCCGAGCGCGATCTCGCGGCCTAGGCCACCGCCGGCGCCAGTGCACATTCCGGAGCGGTTGCGCCAGACCGTGCCACGTCTTCCGGCTTTGAGCATCGGTGGCCGTTATCTACCGAACCGCGCCCCAGGTTACCGGCATATCCATGCGATCAACAGGAGACCCGGCCGGACGCTGCCGTCGAGCCCCGTGATAGCCGCATGGATGGTTATGGTATGTGAGACACCCCTCGGGCCGGTCCTGACGAGCGACACGAATGGGCGTGACCTCATGCACGGGACGATCTGGCGTGGTACGCGTGCTCGCGTAAGTCACAAGGCCTGCTTTGCGGGTAGCACCAGCGCGCCGACACATCTAGCTGTCGTCGCCGAGCCAGCCCGGAATATCCATCTGTTGATGCAGGATACGGATGACGTCGATCAGAGCGTCCGATTCCCTGAAAAACACGACATACATTCCAACCAGCGCTTTCCGGTAGCCTTCCCGCACGTCCGCGGCGGACAAACTCGGCTGGGTACCGTCGGCCAGGCCGACAATGGTACTTTCGATGCTCAGAATCTGGTATTTGATGCCAGAAATCGCCCTGGGTGCGTATTTCGGGGCTTGTGCGCACGGTTACAGGCTGGTGCCTTAGCCTTTAACGGTTCGGATCAGCGCCATGTGCGCCATCAGTCGTACCAGTTCGGCTTGTCGCCGGGTACCGGTTTTCTCGAACACGTGATGCAAATGCGTACGCACGGTTGACGGTAGTACCCCAAGGGACTCGGCAACGGCATTCAGCCGCTCGCCGCGACCAATCTCAGATGCGACCCGGGCCTCTGCGGGAGTCAAACGAAAGAGCCGTATTAATTGGTCACTGGATCCCGAGGGCGCGCGCTCGGGATCGATCAATACGACCATAACGGCCGGGCGCTGCGATATGATGCCGGCCCATGCTGTATCGCAGCTCAGCGGCGAGATGAGTACGTGAAGCGCTCGCTTCATTGACGGACGCTCGAGCGCGATGACGCTACCCGTAGGCGGCCCCGGGGACCTCTTGATCGCCCTCGCCACCAGTCCACGAAGGTGACTTGTCGACGTTGAAGTGCACGCATATAAGCCGCGGGGTCCCGCTCCGATTCCATCTGCCGACGCGAGGATTTCTTCCGCCGCCCGGTTTGCGAACATCACCCGACAGTCCGCATCGACGATCAGGATCGCAGGACCCAGGTTATCTAGCACTTCGCACGCCGTATGCTGCTGAATGCTCAGTCCAGACAAGCGCAAGCTCATCCGCGTCGCGCATTGCAAATGCGGAACGAGAGCGCTCAGCGATTCAAGTTGCGCGCGCTGGCGGTTCTCATCAAGCGGGCGCCGCGCTGCGACGAGGCCGACTATCGCGCCCTCGCGAAAGAAGTTCGCGACAGTAACACCCAGAATATCCTGCGGCACCCCCCAGTTCCGATATATCTCAGTTCGCTCGAACGTAGTTCGTGGCATGACCATCGTGTCAGTCAGAATCGTGCCGGATGGAGACCTTCTGGCGACCGGTAAAAGCGGATCGACCTCTGCGAAATGACTCTCGTAGCTGCGTACAAACTCTGGTTCAGCGCCGGCCCATGCAACCGAACGCGCTTTCTGAGCCGGGTCGCCGACCCACAGTTGCACCACCGTGGTATCGAGGAAAGGGATGAATCGTTCGAGCACGCTGGACCACCGATCCGGCTCGAGTCCCGCTTCATAGACTGAGGCGATCAAATTCGACAAGTCGGCGCCGAGCAACATCGCGACTCCTCTCCGGCTTCGGGGCGGACGACTTCCGCGGGGCTGTTCTCACACCTGGGACCGAGTGCGGAGGCCGAGATTGATCGGTTTCGACTCTCCACTAGTTGATGGAGGCGAGACCCCATACAAGTCAATATATTCGATGGAAAGCGTGGCAATCGAAATTTTCGCCAGAATCACGCGTTTCCGTCGGTATATCAGAGGCGCTCTCCGACAACGGAAGTACCGCTGTCGTTCGTGTGCCAAACGACGATGAAAGCATGGGCGCGTCTGGTCCTGACCCGGGCTTTGTACACACCCGACTCCTCGCACCTGCCAGCCGAACCATGGCTGTTGAAGGCGAGAAGATCTGTCTTTTTCAGTCACGCGACTTCTATCGGCTAGCAAATCGCGATGCGACGCATTGCACCTAACTGAATCGCCAGAACGAGGAGTGAAAAATGTCATCTGTTAGGTTTGTAAATCAATTGCGATTAAACACTTTACGATTAATCGTTTCTCGCCACCCGTCTCGCGAGAGAGTGCTGCTCACCGCATCGGCACTACTATGGGTGAATATGCTGGCACTACCTTTGTGCGCGCTCGCAAAGATCGTCACCCCTCCCTCCAGTACCCCCTTAAAGAACCCTGGACCGAAGCACCTGGTAACACCGACGCCGAAGATTGTCAGTGTTTCGCCTGCGATGGGCACGGGAGGCTCGGTCACGATCAAGGGAAATGTCCCGCTAGGTAGCGCAAAGACGATCTACTTCGGCTCACAGTCGGTACAGTATTTCGGGGTCAACAACGACGGTTCATTGACGGCAACTATGCCGTATGGTTTGGAGTCACCAGGCAACGTGATCCCGGTGTCGGTGCTGCTCTCAAGTGGAACCACCCAGACCGTCGCCTTCGGCGATGCGACATATACCGTCCCGCTGGGGTACATGGGGGTCACCGGACCTCTGCCCTGGAATCCACAGGCTGGCGACTATGCGTGGGTAAATGGCCAGGGTCGCAGCTTTTCTCTTGGAGCGCCAAAGGCCCTGACTTATACGACCATGACGCCGGTACTACATATAAGCGCCGGTTTCACCAACCAATCCACGCAATATCCTGAGACAAAGGGGCCCCCGTACGGACCTAATAGCAACGTTGGCAACGTAGGCAAATTCTCTGCAAAACTAGAAAGCTGCGTGCCCGCTGCGAACGCCGGCGACGGTGCCTGCACTGGCTGGGACAACAGCCCGGGAATGTGGGAATCCGTCGGCAATCCGGTCAGCCTTACTTTGAATATGCCGGCGAGCGGCGACGCCAGCGGCGATATTGCGCTCCCTATGGGGCCACTGTTTAGCGAGCAGAATCTGGCAGCTACGGTGCGTACAGTGCTGCAGCTTACTCTGTCCGACACGGAAACTCCCGGCAATCCAATTCGCAATGCAAACTATACGTCGGCACCGGCTAACGTCGTCGTCGTTCCAATCGCGTTTATGCAGGCCAAGTTAATTCCGTTAGGCATCGTTTACGCGCCGCCAGGCGATATGAGCAGCGTCACTTTCACAACGAACGACAACTATAACGTCAACTACGTGGTGGGCCAGAGCAACTCACAAACCAACAAGGATACCGGGACGAATGCAGGCAGCTGGAACGTCAGCATGACGGAGGGTTATGATCAGGCTAGCAATAAAGCTACGGTGACCTGGGGTGACGGCGAGAGCTGGGATACGAGCGTCTCGCAGGGGTTCGGCGTCCAGACCAATCAGAATGCTACGACGCAGTACGGTCAAGGTATAGGCCTTACCTATGGAATTGGAGGCAATGTCGGTACGACACCTGGGAACGGCCTCGTGTGCGCAACAAGCACGAATTGCGCAACGACAGCGCTCGCCCCAGGATGGTTTGAGTCCCAGCCATTCTGGAACGACGAATTCGTATTACTGATCCATCCGCAATATGCGCTCTATGTCATTGGCAAAGGGACCAACCGTACCGCGCTCTACGGCTCCGTAGCGGCCACCGCTAGCCCAACAGTACTTGATCTTTATAAATGCGCCACGGGTGCACTTACAGAGGGTTTGTCTTCCTGTGTCTTTGGTTACTCGGGTTTTGGAATTACCAATATTAATCAAGCTCAGTATAAGTCTGCGACGGGCAAAGTTACCTTGACGGTCGACGAGGCCAAGCGCCTTCTTCAACTCGATCCGTTTTATGCAGCATTGTCACAGGGGGCAACGTTGGACGCCACACGGGCTGCTCCGATCAAAACAGTAAGCTATGGTAGCTTCGCCGGTACAACTTCTCAGTATCCAGTCGTTGTCACTTATAACAATAATCAGGTAACGACAACCACCAGTGGTGGCCAAACTTCCTATACGGCTAGCGTAACCAACACTCAAACTTCAACCACGAGTCTAAGCGGATCCGGACAGGTGTCCTATTACGTCACACTCGGGTTGACAGGAACTGAATCAACCGTACAGACCGGTACCTCCGAGTTTGACACTCAGGTTGCGTATAGCAATTCCACCGCGGTGTCAGATCAACTCGTCACCACGGCATCGGTCACATTGAACGACGTCGATAACCAAACACAGGGACCATCGGGGGTTGCTTGCAAAGCTTGCCACAATCCGCTCCCGTCCAAGCCAACCGTCAATGTCTTCCTTGACAAGATGTTTGGCGGATTTATGTTCCAGGATGCTTCTTCTGTTTCCAGCAACAAATTCTCCGCTGCCCAGGCCACAGCTGCTCTCAAACTTCTCGATCTGGATGCAATGACCCAGACTCAGGAAGCGAGGATCCAGCGGTTTAGTGACGTCCCGAACGGTACCGCTGGCAAGGTTGCAATAGGAATCCTTACGCGTGTCAATATCATGACCGGATATGCAGACGGAACCTTTAAACCGAGCGAACCATTCACTCGTGGACAGCTAGCAGTCGCCTTGGCGACAGCCCTCAAACTCCCTGCGACACCGGGACAAAGTCAATTCACGGACGTCGCGTCAACCGACGCGCTAGCGGCACCGGCATCCGCGGCAGCGAAGGCCGGGCTACTGGTGCTCCCGAGCGCCACCACTCTGAAGCCAAGCGATCCGGTGACGCGCCAGGAGCTCGCGACATCGCTGGTACGGGCGTTCAAGGCGACGAAGGCGGCTGCCGCTCCTTCGGATGCAAGCCAGGTGGCGTCCTGGGCCACAGATTCAGTGCGTCTTGCCACGGGCGCCGGGTACATGCAAACGTTCGCCGACGGGACCTTTAAGCCGACCGCGCCGATGACGCGATCAGATGCTGCACAGGCAATACTTTCTGCCGTTAGTCAAAAGCACTAGCCATTCGGGAGCACATGTCAGTCGAGGTCGCGCCATTCCTATGATCACGGTGGGACGCGCCTCGACCATCCGGCCGACCCCGGCCTGCTTGAGCGCTACCCGTCGCACGGCGAGCTTGCCGCGACAGAAAACGCTCGCCACCGGACCAAACTCGCTCTGCGTATGGGCGATTGCGTTGGCGGCTGAAATCGTTGCCTGGCGCTCGCCAGACATTCGTAGTGCCGGGAATGGCATAGGGCAGGAGCGGGTCGAAAGTACGAATTCGGCGTGCGTGAGACCGGACATTTGCGGCCGCGGTCCGCCGAATGTCAGGAAGCCGACCCGTAGCCGCCTGACCAACGCTGACGCCCGAGTGTCGCATGGCGGATCGAAAAATTTCTGAGCCTGCCCTGTCCAGCTTTAGATACTCGTGGTCAATGCGGGCACGATCTCAAAGAGATCTCCCACCAGCCCGTAGTCGGCCACGTTGAAGATCGGCGCTTCTTCGTCCTTGTTGATCGCCACGATCACCTTCGAGTCCTTCATACCCGCCAGGTGCTGGATCGCGCCCGAGATGCCCACCGCGATGTAGAGCTGCGGCGCGACGATCTTGCCAGTTTGGCCGACCTGGTAATCGTTGGGTACATAACCCGCGTCCACTGCTGCGCGCGAAGCGCCCAGCGCCGCGCTGAGCTTGTCGGCGAGCGGCTCCAGAACCAACGCGAAGTTCTCGCCGTTGCCCAGACCCCGGCCGCCCGACACGATGATCTTCGCGCTCGTCAGCTCCGGACGGTCGAGCTTCGTGACTTCACGGCTCACGAACTGCGAGAGGCCGCTGTCCGCTGCCGCTTCAAGCTTCTCCACCGCAGCGCTGCCGCCTTCGGCCGCAACGGCATCGAATGCAGTCGTGCGGACCGTGATGACCTTGACCGGATCAGCTGACCGAACCGTAGCAATCGCGTTGCCCGCGTAGATCGGACGCTCGAACGTATCCGGCGAATCCACTGCGGTGATGTCACTGATCTGCGCGACGTCGAGCTTCGCAGCGACACGCGGCGTGACGTTCTTGCCCGCTGCGGTGGCCGGCGCGAGGATGTGCGAGTAATTCTTCGCCGCATCTTGCACAAGCGCGAGAACGGTTGCCTCGACGTTTTCCGCCAGGCCCTGCTCCAGTTGCGGCGCATCGGCCAGCAGCACCTTCGAAACGCCAGCGATCTTCGCTGCTGCATCAGCAGCAGCCTGGGCGTTATGGCCCGCGATCAGCACATGCACGTCGCCACCGATCTTCTGCGCGGCAGCCACGGTGTTCAGCGTCGCAGCCTTGACGGTTGCGTTGTCGTGTTCGGCAATAACCAGATTCGTCATTTCTATAGTCTCTCAGGTTCTATCAGAGCACCTTCGCATCGGTCTTCAGCTTCGCGACCAGCGTCTCGACGTCCGGCACCTTCACACCCGCGCTACGCCTGGGCGGCTCGGCTACCTTCAGCGTCGTCAGACGCGGCGTGACGTCCACACCGAGGTCCTCGGGCTTGACCGTTTCCAGCGGCTTCTTCTTCGCCTTCATGATGTTCGGCAGCGTGACGTAGCGCGGCTCGTTCAGGCGCAGGTCCGCTGTGACCACTGCGGGGAGCTTGATCGACAGCGTTTGCGCGCCGCCGTCCACTTCACGCGCCACCGTGGCCTTGCCGTCCGCAACCGTGACCTTCGATGCGAACGTGGCCTGCGGCAGCCCGGCCAAAGCGGCGAGCATCTGGCCGGTCTGGTTCGAATCGTCGTCGATGGCCTGCTTGCCGAGAATCACGAGCGAAGGCTGCTCCTTGTCCACGAGCGCCTTGAGGATCTTCGCGACGCCCAGCGGCTCGACGCCATCACCCGCTTCGACCAGGATCGCGCGGTCCGCGCCGATCGCCAGCGCCGTGCGCAGCGTCTCCTGCGCCTGCGCGACACCCACCGACACCGCGACCACTTCGGTCGCCACACCCGTTTCCTTCAGGCGCACCGCCTCTTCCACGGCGATTTCGTCGAACGGGTTCATCGACATCTTCACATTGGCGATATCGACGCCCGATCCGTCCGACTTCACGCGGACCTTGACGTTGTAATCGACTACGCGCTTGACTGGCACAAGGATTTTCATGTTTGTTCGACTACGAGTTTTCCAGATTGGTGGTCGCGGAATCGGGACCAGAATCGGGACCAGATTCAACCGGGTCCCATTCCACTGCAATGTCAGGCAGCGACATACGCTGTCTTGACGACCGTATAGAATTCGCGCGCATAGCTACCCTGTTCGCGCGGACCATAGCTCGACCCCTTACGTCCGCCGAACGGCACGTGGTAGTCGACACCCGCAGTCGCGGTGTTGACCATCACCATCCCGGCCCGCACATGGCGCTTGAAGTGCGTCGCGTGGCGCAACGAGGTCGTACAGATCCCCGCCGACAGGCCGAACTCCGTATCGTTCGCCAGCACCAGGGCTTCGTCGTAGTCTTTCGCCTTGACAACCGAGGCCACCGGCCCAAACACCTCCTCGCGATTGATACGCATTGAGTTGTCGGTCCCGGTAATCAGCGCCGGTGCCAGGAAATAGCCTTTGCCCGCGTTCTGGACCCGCCCGCCGCCGAACACCTCGCCGCCCTGTTCGCGCGCGATGCGGATGTAATCCTCATCCTGCTGCAGTTGCTTCGCGTCGACGACCGGTCCGATGTGCGTGTCGGGTACAAGCGCATCGCCGACCTTCAACGTGGACATCCGCGCTTTCATCGCTTCGACGAAGCGGTCATGAATTCCCTCGGTGACGATCAGCCGGCTCGACGCGGTACAGCGTTGCCCAGTAGAGAAAAATGAACCGTTGATGCAGGCTTCGACGGCGACATCGAGGTCGGCATCGTCGAGCACGACCATCGGATTCTTGCCGCCCATCTCGAGCTGGATCTTCTTCCCCGACTCGACACACCGCGCGGCGATCGCACGGCCAGTCGCCACGGATCCGGTGAAGCTGATCGCGTCGACGAGCGGCGAACTCACCAGCGCCTCGCCGACCACCGCGCCGCGGCCCATCACCAGATTGACCACGCCACGCGGCGCGCCCGCTTCCGCGATGATCTTGACGAGTTCCCATGCGCTGGCAGGCACCAGGTCGGCCGGCTTGAGGACGACGCAATTCCCGTATGCCAGTGCCGGCGCGATTTTCCAGGCCGGGATCGCAACAGGAAAATTCCACGGCGTGATGAGACCGATCACACCGAGCGGCTCGCGCGTCACCTCGACCGTCATCCCCGGCCGTACCGACGGCACGATCTCTCCGCCGATCCGCAATGCCTCGCCGGCAAAGAACTTGAAGATCTGTCCCGCGCGGCCGACTTCACCGATGCCCTCCGCAACAGTCTTACCCTCCTCGCGGGCCAGCAGACGCCCGAGATCCTCCTTGCGGGCCAGCAACGCGCTGCCAGCGCGATCGAGCACGTCGAAACGCTGCTGCGGCGTCGAAACCGACCAGGACGGGAAAGCATCGGCGGCGGCGCGAATCGCCCGCTCCACCTGCTCGGCATCGGCACGCGCGAACTCGCCGACCACGTCATCCAGATTGGACGGGTTGATATTGACCGAAACATCCGGGCCGTCGACCCATTCACCGTCGATGAAATTTGCAAATGTGTTTGACATGGCAATAAAACCAGATTGATCGCAACGAGAGAAGGCGTACAGGTTCTCAGCGTCAGCTGCCGAGCAAACCGCGCGCCGCGAGATTTCGATACAGTGCGCGCACGCCAAAGGTCCAGGGCATGATTTCCGTCGACAGGTGGACCGTGTTGACGAGGCTCCCCAATGACGGTGTCGAAATCGAGACGATGTCGCCAAGGTGATGCGTGAATCCGCCGCCGGCCGCATCCCGGTCCTTGATCGGCGAAAACATCGTGCCGAGGAACAGCATGAAGCCGTCCGGATACTGGTGATGCGCGCCACACGTCTGGCCGACGAGATCGAGCGGGTCGCGGCTGATCTCGGTCATGTGACTCACGCCCTCGAGCACGAAGCCATCGGTGCCGTCGATGCGCATCGACACGCTCGCCTCGCGCACGGTGCCGATAGAAAACCCATCGTCGAACATCCGGATAAACGGTCCAATCGCGCATGAACCGTTGTTGTCCTTCGCCTTGCCGAGCAGCAGCGCAGAGCGGCCTTCGATGTCGCGCAGGTTGACGTCGTTGCCCAGCGTGGCGCCCACGACGCGCCCGAAACCGTTGACGGCCAGCACGATCTCCGGCTCCGGGTTGTTCCAGGCCGACGCGGGAGACAGGCCGACGTCGGCGCCCAGCCCGACCGCGGACATCGGCTGGGATTTGGAAAACACCTCGGCATCGGGCCCGATGCCGACCTCCATGTATTGCGACCAGGCGCCCCTGCGCTGCAATTCCGCCTTGAGCTTCATCGCGCTATCGGAGCCGGGCTTGATCTTCGCGAGATCGGTGCCGATCAATTCGACGATCATGCTGCGGACTTCGGCTGCCTTTGCCGGGTCGCCGCCCGCCTGTTCCTCGATCACGCGCTCGAGCAGGCTGACCGCGAACGTCACGCCGCACGCCTTGAGCGCCTGGACATCGCATGGCGCCAGCAACCGGAGGCGCCTGTCGGCCGCCGGAGCCAGGCTTGCCTCGATCAGGGCGCCGACCGGGCCGAGCGGCTCGCCGGACACCGTACGCGCGAAATCGGCGGCATCGCTGCGGTCGAACAGATCGGCCGTCGTCGCGACGGCGTGAGTGATGTCGAAGACCTCGCCATGGCGGACGACGACGACGGACGGACCGTCGATCGGCGCCGGACGCCATACTCGTCCGATCAGCAGCGCACGGTCGAGATCTTCAGGAAGAAAATGAGTAAAAGTCAGAGACATGGTGCACCTGGTTAAAAGATCTTCCCGGGATTGAGGATCCCGCGCGGATCGAGCGCAGCCTTGATCTGATGCATGGCTGCAATTTCGATACGGGTGCGTGTGTGGCCGAGGAACGCCTTCTTCTTTACGCCGATGCCATGCTCGGCGGACACCGAACCGTGAAATTCCTGCGTCACTTCATAGACCACGCGGTCAATCTCGTCGTGCAACCGGCCTTCCGTTCCAGGAATGTCGACGACGATATGCAGGTTGCCGTCGCCCAGGTGCCCATAGATCATGACGAGCGCATCGGGCCATTTCTCCAGCAGCCCTCGTTCGCAGCGCGCGGCCACTTCCCCGACGTCGCTGATCGAAAAACTAACGTCGAAGGCGCTGTGATGCGGGATGAACTTCTGGTATTCGCCGGGCGCGTCGCGAATCGTCCAGAACGCGATCGCATCGGCTTCCGACTGGGCGAGCGCCGCGTCGACAACCACGCCTTCTTCGAGCATGCGGCCGAGGAACGCCTCGAACATCGCGGCATGCGGCCCGGCATCGCTGCCGACGCTCTCGAGCAGCACGTAGTAGGGATAGCGGCCGCCCACCGGCGCACGCAACTCCGGCAGATTCGCGAGCACGGCGTCGTAGTAGCCCGCCCACATCACTTCGAACGCGGACACACCGGCCGGCAACTCGGCCTGCGCGCAGGTCAGCAGCGTCGTCACTGCGTCGTAATCGGGCAGCGCGCACCACGCCGTCGCCACCGCCGTCGGCCGCGGACGCAGCCGCAGCACCGCACGCGTGATCACGCCGAGCGTGCCCTCACTGCCGATCAGCAGATGACGCAGATCGTAGCCGCTGTTGTTCTTGATCATCTTGTGCATGCCGCTCGCCACCTCGCCGTTCGCGAACACGGCCTCGAGACCCAGCACCTGGTCGCGCATCATCCCGTACTTGATCACGCGATTGCCGCCCGCATTGGTGGCGAGATTGCCGCCAATCGTGCAACTGCCGCGCGCGCCGAGATCGAGCGGGAAATAGAACCCTGCGTCGAGCGCGGCTTCCTGGACCGCCTGCAGCGGTACGCCTGCCTCGACCGTCATCGTGGCCGACGTGCGGTCGATCTCGACGATCCGGTTCATCCGTTCGAGGCTCAACGCCACTTCGCCGCCCAGCGCGTTCGCGCCGCCCACGAGCCCGGTCAGGCCGCCCTGCGTGACGACGGGCTGGGCATGCGCATGACAGATGCGCAGTGCAGTCGCGACGTCCTCCGTGGTCCGTGGCCGGATCAGCGCGACGGGTGTCTCGCCCGGCACGCCGCTCCAGTCGTGCAGTTGGCGCGTACCGAATTCGGACGGCAATTGCACGATCCCCGTACCGAGTTCAGCAAGCAGCTGGTCGATTACTGTCGATTCCGACATGTCAGTTTTCCGTTTCAGATGTCCGCGTGCGATGACGCGCAATCAAGACCGCTCACCAGATCGTGTAGCCGCCGTCTATCACCAGATCCGAGCCCGTCATGAACGCGCTCGCTTCGGAGGCGAGATAGATCACGCCCGGCGCGATCTCGTCAGGCGTCGCAAGCCGCCCCATCGGGGTCCCCTCCAGCCACGCATCGCGCCATGCTTCGTTGGCGAGACCTGCCTCCGTCAGCTCGGTCGCCACGTAGCCCGGCGAGATCGAATTGACGCGTACCCGATTCGGCGCCCATTCCGCAGCAAGCGATCGGGTCAAA
The DNA here is from genome assembly GCF_900177725.1 of Paraburkholderia susongensis. GTDB lineage: Bacteria > Pseudomonadota > Gammaproteobacteria > Burkholderiales > Burkholderiaceae > Paraburkholderia > Paraburkholderia susongensis. The sequence continues at coordinate 102,152 of NZ_FXAT01000005.1, forward strand.
TGGATCACGCCGGCTTTCGACGCGTTGTACGACGCCTGCGGCTGCGGCCGGTTGGCGATCGAGCCGCTCATGCTCGCGATATTGACGATGCTGCCGCCTTGCTTCGACATCAATTGCCCGGCTCTGCGGCAGCAATAGAACACGCCGTCCAGGTTGACCGCCATGACTGCCCGCCACGACGCGGTATCGGTCTCGGTGGCGGCCGTATTGCGGACGATGCCCGCATTGTTGACCAGCACGTCGAGGCGGCCGTGCCGGTCCACGATCGTGTCGAAGGCGCGCTCGATCGAATGCTCGTCCGTCACGTCCAGCTGAACAGCGTCCGCGCCGATTTCCGCCGCGCATCGCTTCGCGCCGTCGATATCGATGTCAGCAAGCACGACGGTGCCGCCAGCATCCCTAAGACCGGCGGCAATCGCACGCCCGATGCCGCGCGCCCCACCCGTCACGACGCAGACCTTGCCGTCGAGGCGGAACCGGTCCATGGTCGAGCCCGCTTTCCCGGAGCTGGAGTTGGAGGAGGTCGCCATGTCAGAACACCACGATGTCCGAGGATCCGTCGGCATGACCGACGATCATTTCGTCAGCAATGCCAACGAACAGGCCATTCTCCACAACGCCGGGAATCGCGTTGAAACGCGGCGCGAGCGTGTGGGTGTCGCGGATCGACTCGAGATGACAATCGAAGATCCAGTTGCCGCTGTCGGTCAAAAGACGCTCACCGTTTTTCATCCGCGTCGTGATCTTGAGGTCCCGGTCATAACCGGCGTCGGCCAGCAACTCGCGCAGCAGCCGTTGCGTGCTTTGCCAGCCGAACGGGATGACTTCGATCGGCAGCGGAAAACGTCCCAGACGCTCGAATACCTTCTTGTCGTCCACCACCGCCACCATTTTCCTCGAAGCGGCTGCGACGATCTTTTCCCACAGCAGGCAGGCTCCGCCGCCCTTGATCATGCTTCCCTGATGATCGATCTCGTCGGCGCCGTCGATCGTCACGTCGAGCTGGTCCATCGCGCCGAGATCGGTCAGCGGCACGCCCAGTTCGAGCGCCAGTTCGCGCGTCGCGTTGGACGTCGGCACGCCCTCGACCTGGAAGCCCTGCGCGACGCGTTGCGCAAGCGCACGAACGAACCAGTGCGACGTCGTGCCCGATCCCAATCCGACTTTCATCCCGGGCTTCAGATAGTGATCCACGGCCTTGATGCCCGATGCCAGTTTCGCCTTGTCCTGTTCGGACTGGGGCGTCATGCGCGCATAGCCGGGTTCGATATGAGTCGCCATTTACTTCTCCATAAAGTGAAGGTATTCAAACCGCAATTGCTCAATCCACAAACTTGTTGGTGATCCATGAATCGAGTGCCGTCAGGTTGTCCGGCAGTTCGTGACCCTGTCGGCTGCCCAGCATCGTCACCAGCATGTTGACGACCAGCAGGTGGTTGATACGTGCCGTCAAAGGGGTATACAGCTCGGTGTTTTCGTAGGCCGGCACACCGATGGTCAGATCACACGTCTGGGTGAGCCGTGACCCCGGCGCCGTGATCGCGATCGTGTACGCCCCCTTCGACCGTGCCATCGAGGCGGCCGTCACGAGCGACTTCGTCGCGCCGGAATGGGAAAAAAACACAGCCACTTCGTCGCTGCGCAATGTGGGCGCGATCAACAGCTGCTTCTGCGAATCCATGACCGTGCGGCAATGCAGGCCCAGCCGGAACAGCTTGTGTTCGGCGTCGAAAGCAATCGTCTCCGAGATGCCGAGGCCGAACAGGAACACGCTGCGCGCTTCCATCAGCTTGTCCACGGCCTTGTCGATCGCCGTCGCATCGACGTCGGAAGCGAAGCGCTGGATCGCATGCAGCGAGTTGGTGACGATCTTCGCGCACAAACTCTGCGGACCATCCGACTGCGTGATGGGCTCGTAATCAAACGGTGCCTGGGGAATAAGCCCCTGGGCGAGCCGGACCTTGAAGTCCTGGTAGTCTTCGCAACTGAAACGCCGGAAAAATCGCACGACTGTCGGGTCGCTGGTTTCCGCCGCGCGCGACAGCTCGGCCATGCTCATCTTGATGACGGCTTCCGGGTCATCCAGCACGATCTCCGCAATCCGTTGGGCCGGGCCAGCGAGTTGCGAGCGTTCCGCCGCGATGCTGCGGAGCAGGTCATTTTTCATCTTCTTTCCCGGTTGTGGTCGACAACCGCGTTTTCGCACAGAAAACGCAATTCGCCAAACGATCCGAGCCGCGAGGAGGGGGAAACGGGCACCTTGCTGCCCCCGCCCCAGTTCACGATCAGGCAACGGACCTCGGCACGGCGGCCGCATTCCGCGTCAATCGGCGTGTCGCCCACGAAGACGGCCTCGCCCGGATCGACGTTCATTCGGCGCAGCGTCTCGAGCAGATGCTGCGGCGCGGGTTTGCGCTCTTCCAACGCGTCGCCGCCGACGATCGCGTCGAAGTAATCGCGCAAACCGAAATGCCTGAGAACGGCTTCCGCGATAAGTTGGGCCTTGTTCGTACAGATGCCGAGCCGCAGGCCCGCGGCATGCAGCGACGGAATTACTTCGGCCGCGTCGGCGAAGAGCGTCGAGTGCCGCACCGGAGTGGCGCGATACGCCGCCAGATAAGCTTCCACGTCAGCCGCGACCCGTGCGGGCGTCGCCGCGACGCCGAGCGCTTCGTAGAGGTTGGCGACGAGGCCGAACGAGCCCTCGCCGATAAACTGCTCGACGAACTCGACCGACTGCGGCCCGATACCATGCGTGGCGAGCACCTGGTTCAACGATTCCGCGATATCCGGCGCGCTATCGACGAGCGTTCCGTCGAGATCGAACACCACGCCGGTAACCGGTTGGCAAGGACGGGCAAGTGCGTCTGAAGAGTTCATAAGCTTGTTCATGTCAAATTCAAATGGAACAGGACGCGATGCTGTCGCATCGCTACGATGTGGCGGATGGCTCCCGCGCAATCTGTTCGAAGGTCTGCCGCAGCGTGTCGTAGAGCCCGTGAAACGTCGCGAATCTCGCGTCATAGAGCGCGCCGAGCGACCGGTCCGGTTGATTGCGGTCAACCACGCGCAGACAGCCGACGGCTTCGTCGAGAGACGACCAGCGTCCGCTGCCCACGCCTGCCGCCAGAACGGCTCCGTAGGCGCCGCCTTCCGCGGCGCCGGTGACTGTGCTGACCTCGCATTGGAGTACATCGGCCAGCATCTGCCTCCAGAACGGCTCGGCGGTGGCGCCACCGGATGCGCGCAGTTCGCTCCCGCCGAGCCCTGCGTTCGCACACAGCGCCGCGATGCTCCTCAGGTTCAGGAGGACGCCCTCGATCGTGCTTCGGACCAGATGCGCACCGGAGTGCATCGTCGTCAGGCCAATCCACGCCCCTCGACCATTCGCACTAACGTGCGGGCAGCGCTCGCCAAGCAGATACGGCAGAAACAACAGGCCGGCCGCCCCCGGTTCGGCACTACGCGCGAGTTCGATCAACTCGGCGTAGCTGGGCAGCGCCCGTTCGCGGTTGAACTGTGCAAGCGAGTTGCGCAGCCATTCGAACGCACCGCCTGCGCTAAGCGTCACGCCCATCACATGCCAACGCCCCGGCGCGTTCCCGCATGAAATCTGCAGGCTGCCGTCCGGATTCGGGCACTCGCGCCCGCCCGCCGCAACGATACCCGCCGTTCCCAGCGTTACGCCGAGCATGCCGCGGTCGATCACACCCATCGAGGTGGTCTGGATGACCGAATCGCCGCCGCCGCCGAAGACCGGCGTGCGCGCCGGCAAACCCCAGCGCTCCGCCAGCTCGGGCCGCAATGTCCCGGTCCGTTCGGATGACTCGACCACGTCGGGTAACAGGCTGCGAGGAAGATCGAGCAGCGTCAGCAAATGCGTCGACCACTGGCGTTTGCGCACGTCGAAGAGCCCCGTGCCCGATGCGTCCGAGACGTCGGTTACGTATTCGCCGGTCAGCCGGTAGCGCAGATAATCCTTCGGATTCAGCATGCGGCGCATCCGTTCGAACAGCGCCGGCTCGTGCTCACGCATCCATAGCAGCTTGCCCGCCGTGAAGCCGGGCAGCATCCGGTTCTGTACGAGTTGCAGCAGCCCGTCGAGCCCACCCGCTCGCGCGGTGATCTCTTCGCACTGCGGCGCCGCGCGCTGGTCGCACCAGAGCATGGCCTGGCGCAGCACCTCGCCGTTTTCATCGAGCGGCGTCAGGCCGTGCATCTGGCCGCTCAGCCCGATGCCCTCGATCGCGCGCCGATCCGGCAATGCGGCCAGCACCTGTTCAAGTGCGCGCTGTGCGGCGTCCCACCAGTGTGCCGGCTCCTGTTCGGCCCAACCCGGATTCAACGATACGACCGGATAACCGACTAGCGCCTTCGCGCTCACGTTGCCCTGCCTGTCCACCGCGATCGCCTTGCAGGCCGACGTGCCGATATCGATTCCCAGCAACCAGCTGTCCATGGCGGCTCCGTTTACGCGCCGTGATGCACGCGCAGGTGCTTCAGGTGCAGATAGCCTTCCAGCCCCTCATGCCCGTGCTCGTACCCGATGCCGCTCTGCTTGCGGCCGCCGTACGGCGCGTTCATGATGCCCGCGTCCACGTTGTTGATCGCCACGCTGCCGAATTCGAGCGCACGTCCGAGCTCGAAGGTCTCGCGCAGGTCTTCGGTATACGCATAGGCTGCCAGACCGGAGGGCGTACCGTTGGCGAGCGCGATCGCTTCGTCGAGTGTTGCGAACGGCGCGATGCCCACGACCGGACCAAAGGTCTCTTCGTGCATGACCAGCATCTCCGGCGTGCAGTCCGCGAGCACGGTGGGCGAGTAGAACAGGCCTTCCGCCTCACCGGTGCGGCCGCCGCCGCTCAACACGCGCGCACCACGCTCGCGCGCATCCGCCACGTGACGCTCCACCTTGCCCACCCCCGCGCGCGTCGCCATCGGTCCCACATCGGCGCGTTCGTTGAGGAGGCCATCGGCGACAACCAGCGACGCCGCACGCGAGCCCAGCGCATCGACAAACGACGCGTAGACCGATTCATGGACATACACCCGGTTGATCGCAATGCAGATCTGTCCGGCGTTGCGGAACCCGCGGCGCAATGTGCCCGCGACAGCCCGCTCGAGATTGGCATGCTTCGTCACGATGATCGGGCAGGTTCCGCCGAGCTCCAGCGAGAAAGACGTGATACCGGACACCGTTCGGTAGATGTCCTCACCCGCCGCCTGCGAGCCGGTGAATGCGACCTTGTCCACGTCCGGATGGCCGACCAGCAGTCTTCCCGTTTCGCGGCTCCCGGTAACGAGATTCGCCACACCAGCGGGCACGCCTGCCGCGTGCAGGCAACGGAACAGCGCGACCGCTGACGACGGCGTGTATTCCGACGGCTTCACGACGATCGTGCATCCCGCTCCCAGCGCGGCAGCGAGCTTCCACCCGATCAGCTCGACCGGATAGTTCCAGGGCGCGATGGCCGCCACGACACCCACCGGCTCACGTTCGATGATGCTTGTGAAGCCATCTTCCTCGTTCGGAATCGTCGTGCCGAATACGCGTACCGCCTCTTCCGCGTAGTAGTGGAATGCCTTCGCGAGTTTGCGGACTTCGCCCAGCGCTTCCGCGAGCGGCTTGCCCATCTCTTCCGTGATCGCCGCCGCGATCGTCCGCTCGTCCTTCTCGATCTCCGCCGCGATCCCATGCAGGAACCGCGCGCGCTCGAACGGATTGGTCCGGCGCCAGCCCGGCCACGCGCGGCGCGCAGCCTCGACGGCGCGCTCGACCACCGCCGTACCGGCCTCGGGCGTCCGCGCAACCACCTTGCCGGTGGCCGGGTTGATTACGTCGATCCATTCACCGACGCCGTCATTGGACATCCGGCCGTCGATGTATTGCGTGCATTCCCTGATCAATGTCATTTCGGTTATTCCAGAAAGGGGCAAGAAACTTCGGACTCAGCGGCTCACGAACTTCACGCGCACGGCATCGACCGCCACCGCGACAAAAATCAGGATGCCGCCGATCATCTGCACGTAGAAGGACGGAACCGACGTGATCGCGAGCCCGACATGAATCACAGTCAACAGCAGCACGCCGCCCAGGATGCCGGCCGTACCCCCGCGGCCACCGAATACGCTGACTCCGCCAATGATCGGCGCCGCAATCGCATAGAGCAGAAACCCTTCGCCCTGATCGGACGTGATGGCCATCTGCCACGCCGCCAGCAGGTAACCCGCGATGCCGGACAGCAGGCCCGAAATCGTGAACGCGATGATCTTGACCCGTCCAACCCGGATACCCGCGGAGTTGGCCGCGAGCACGTTTCCGCCGGTCGCATACAGTTTGCGGCCCAGCACGGTGCGGCGCAGCAGGAAAGCCATGCCGATCAGGGCGATCACGAACACGACCGGCATCACCGGCCAGTTGCCGATCGTGTACTGCCCGATCCAGATATAGCCGTCCGACATATCGGAAATCGTGTTCCCTTGCGTGGTCGCGAGCAATGCGCCCTGCAGGATGATCATCATCGCGAGCGTCTCGATCAGCGACACCATCTTCAGCCGCGTAACGCACAGCCCGTTGAAGAAGCCGATCGCGGTAGAAACCAGAATGCCAACCGGCACGCCGACCGCGGCCGGCACCCCCATGCGGGTCGACAGCAATGCGCCTACGGCCGCGGAAAAACCCATGTTGCTCGCGATCGACAGGTCGATCTCCGCCACCATCAGCGGCAGCGACACCGCGAGTGCCAGCAGCCCCAGCACGGTCGATTGCAGGATGACGTTCTGGAAATTCGACACCGTGAAGAAGAACGGGTTGAGCACGCCAAAGATAATGATCAGCGCGACAAGCCAGATCCAGACGACGTTCTGGAAGAGCCATTGGCCCGTGGACAGCCGGGATGACCGCCGGGTGGCAGCGGGGGCCGTTGCCCCGCTGCTCACGACGGTGGCACCGGCGGGAGAATTGTTCTGACCTTGCATGTTGCTGTCTCCAGTATTTAATCAGACCGTTGCGGTCCCGAATGCGGCTTCGAGAATGACGTCCTTGCTGAGCTCCGCACCCACGTATTCGTGCTGCACGCGGCCCCCGACGAAAATACACACACGGTCGACAAGCCGTACCAGTTCGTCGAGATCGCTGGTAATGACGATCACGCTCAGCCCCTCGCGGGTCAGCGAATCGACTAGTTGATGAATCTCTTCTTTCACGCCGACGTCGATACCACGAGTCGGCTCGTCGAGAATCAGCAGGCGCGGCCCGGTTGCGAGCAGGCGGGACAAGACGACCTTCTGCGCGTTTCCGCCGCTCAACGTACCCACCGCGACTTCCGGCGTAGGGGCTTTGACGCGCAGCGTCTTGAAGTAGTGATCAACCACCTGCTGTTCGCGGGCCTTGTTAACGACACCGGCTACCGATAGTTCGCCGAGGCTCGACATCGAGATGTTGTGACCGATGCTTTGCAGGCCAACGAAGCCATCGCGATGGCGATCATCGGACAGGTAAGCGATGCCTGCGGCAAACGCGGCCTGCGGGTGATCGGGGAGCGTGACCGGATTGCCAGCATGACTGAACGCCCCGGCAGATGCGCGATTCAGGCCGAACAGCACCTTGGCGAATTCCTTCGCACCGGAACCCGGCAGTCCGGCGAAGCCAACGACTTCGCCAGGCGCGATCTCGAAATGATCGATCTCGATGCCAGGCGCTCGCAGTCCATCCATCCGCCATCCCGAGCCCGTCTTCTTCCCGGGGTTCTGTCGATAAAACAGCGGCACGTCCCGCCCGATCACGAGCTCGGACAATGCGTCGGAATCGATCGATTCGAGCGTGTCCATCTCGCCGGCAAGACGGCCGTTGCGCAGCACCGAGACGCCGTCACAGATACTGAGGATCTCCTCGTTGTAATGCGAAATAAACACGAAGCTCACACCGGTCGCTTTCAATTCGCGCATGAAATCGAACATGTGATCGCGGTCCGCGAGCGTCAAGGCGGCGGTCGGCTCGTCCAGGATCAGAAGCTTTCCGCCACTGAAAAGCGCACGAAGAATATTGAGCTTGCGCTTCTCGACGGCCGACAATCGGCCCGCGGACATCCCGGGATCGAGTCCTGTATCAGCAAGCGCCCGCACCGCCTCATCGTGCAATGCACGCTGGTCGACCACGCCCGGCAAACCGCGCTTGACTGGCCAGTGTCCCAGCATCAGATTGTCCGCGACGGTCATCGATTCGACGATCATCGGCTCTTGCGTGACCAGGAAAACGCCACGCGCTTCCATCTGCTTCACGTCGCTTCCCTGGATCTCCTCACCATCGAGAAAGATCTTGCCTTCCGTTGGGGAAATCAGGCCCGAGATCAGGCTGACGAGCGTCGATTTGCCCGCTCCGTTCTCACCGAGTAGCCCATGGATCGTCCCGCGGCGGATATGGATGGAAACGTGATCGAGCGCTACCACGGCCTTGTAGCGTTTGACGATGTCCTGCGTTCTCAGAATGTAGTCGGTCGATGCTTGCGTCATGGTTTGCTTCCCAATCTGAACCTGGCGTGTAACCGTCGCTGTGCCACGTTGGTTACACGCATGCTGAGCCTGTACTGTCGCGACCTGCCGTGCGCTCAGTTGTAGCGCAAACCCCATTCGTTGTACGCGATATTCCCCCAGTGGCGCTTGTCGTGTACGGAGCTGGCGTCGACGATGTACGGAGGAATCACGAGACTGGGTCCGGAATCGGATTTTGCAATCTGCCCCTTCTCCCAGAAGTACTGACTATTCTGATAAGGGCCGAGCGGCACCGGCTTACCCTTCATCGCGTAACGATCGAGCATTTCAACCGTGATCTGCCCATATGCGATCGGATCCTGGGACACGACAGCATCCATATAGCCGCCGCCGATCCATTGCAACGCGGCCGGCTCGCCATCGATCGTCACGAAGATCACGTGCCCCTGCTCGCCGACCTTCTTCCATTTGCCCTTTTGCTGCAGAGCCGTCGCGATACCGCGCGCCGGCGAATCGCTCGGCGCGTGCACGGCATCGAGATCCGGGTACTCGGACAACGTCGACAGCGTCTCCGACAGCATGTTCTTCAGCATGCCCTCGGTTGGCCGGCTAATGACCTTGATCTGCGGGTATTGCTTGAACGTCGCATCCATCCCCTCTTTGCGCAGCCGCCATGCGACCGATTGCAGTGCGCCATAGCAGTTCAGCACCGTACCCTTCGGAGTGCCATACTTTTTCTTCAGGGCGTCGACGATCGTATTCGCCGCCATCACGCCGCCCTGATAGTTGTCGAAATCCACCGTGATCGCGACGTCGCCGCCTTGACTCGGCGTATCGATGATGCCGACCGGGATTTTCTTCATGCCGTACTTCCGGATCGCGCTCACGATCGCCTGGCTGTCGATCGGGTCCGCGATGATCGCCGCGGGACTTTTCAGCATCAGACTCTGCCACTGCTCGAGTTGCGTAGTCGTGCTGAAGTTCGCATTGACCGCCTGGAACGTCCACCCCTTCGCCTCGACCGCCCGCTTTACGGCTTCCTGCTCTGTGGCGAAGAAGTAATAGTCGAGACTCTTGTTACTGAAAGGAACGAAGGGCTTGTCCTGAGCCGTCGCCCAGTCTGGCAACGCAAGTGCACCGGCCGCTGCCGCTGCCGTGGTCAAAAACTGCCTCCGCGTGACGAGGTGTTCGTCCTTCTTGGTCATGTCCGGTATCTCCTGCTCCTGTGGTTGTAGATGCGGCGCAGATCGATCCGCCGCTGACGGTCGCCGAGCCTGTAGTACTACTCTGAAAACGTAGTAATACTACGATTCGCCGGACTCAATATCAACCAAGGGATTTCCCCTGGATCGACGTCATTCACTCACGAAATTGCCTAATTAACTTTAATATTCAATCATTTATCTTCAAATACCCGTCAATCATTCACTTCCACACCTAAACCAGGCTCCACCCTGCTTCACTAACAGTACGAAACCCATATCGTAGTGTTGCTAACATCAATCAGACAATTACCCTTCGAGAGATACGCAGCGCAGGAGAAGCACATGTGTTCTGAAAATTGGCAGCGACTGCCCGGACAATCTAGTCACTTCAAGCTAGTCGTTGCGTCAGGTATCGCGCGGGTAAGTGGGCAACAAGCTAGAGACGCACGAAGCTCGAGGCGGCGGCACAGTCGAGCCAGCCACTTAGCCAGGCTTCGTTCCTGCGCTGCCAGCAGGCAGCAGCCTTGTCGCGCAGACTGAGTTGGAACCGGAAGTACCACCGCACCGCATGGCTGGTGATCGTCGCAGGGAACCGGTGGCTTACGCGGCGCTTTTCGCGATCCTCGCCTTCAGCGCCTCGATGACCGCCCGCACCTTGCCCGACGGATAGCTCGTCGGCGGAAACACGGCTTGCACATTCGAAGGCACGCCGGACCATTCGGGCAGCAACCGGACGAGGTCGCCGGACGCGACATCGGCCCGGGTCGAGAAGTCGGTCAGCGCTGCAAAGCCTCCGCCCGCGAGAACCGCCGCTCGCGCCGAGGTCGCCGTGTTCACGCTCAGCGCGTTCACGCAGCGCACGCGGCGCACGGCTTTGTCATAAGCGACGCGGCCCGCTGCACGCCGACCGGCGTCATGCGTCAACTCGCGCGTCAACTCGAGCGTCGACGCATGCCTCAGCACCGTCATCGCGATATGCGGCAAGGACGCCAGCGCCTTCAGCGACCGTGGCATACCGTGCCGCGCGACAAACGCGGGACTCGCGACCAGCCATCGCACGTAGCTGCCGAGTTTCACCGTGCGATAGTTCGAGTCCGGCAGATTGCCCAGCCGTACAGCCAGATCGATCCCCTCACCGATCAGGTCGACGTAGTGATCGGCGCAGATCAGTTCGACGTCGAGTTCCGGGTATGCGCCGCGCAGATCGACGAGCGCGGGCGCGACGATCTGTGCGCCGTAGTCGACAGGCGCGCTCACCCGCAGCGTGCCGCGCACCGGCGAAGCCTCGTCCGACACCGCTGAAAGCGCCTCTTCCGTGATCTGCAGGATGCGGCAGCTGGCGTCGTAAAACGCGCGGCCCGCATCGGTAACGGACAACTGCCGCGTGGTGCGCGCGATCAGGCTCGCGCCGATCTCGCGTTCGAGCCGCTGCATGTGCGCGCTGACCATCGTCTTGGCAATGCCGAGCCGTTCGGCGGCCGCCGTAAGCGACCCCGCCTCGACCACGGCGACGAACACCGCCAGCCGGTTCAGATTCACGTCGCGCACGTCAGTCATCGGCGATTGTCCACTTTCGATAGAAAATGTTTCCAAGCTTAGCAGTCTTCCCGAGCGTGCAGCCATTGCCTAATCTGGAGCTTCCCTGGCGCTTCTTCCCGCCGCGCTATCGTCTTGGAGAATGCGATGCCCGCTGTCCGTCCCGACCAGCCGATCCGGCTATACACCACCCTGCTTTCCGGCCATGGACACCGCGTCCGGCTGTTTCTCTCAATGCTGGACCTGCCGTTCGAGATCGTGCCGCTGGATCTCGCCGCGAGCGAACACCGTCAGCCCGCGTATCTGAGGCTCAACCCATTCGGCCAGGTGCCAACCATCGTCGATGGCGACACGGTGCTGTTCGATTCGAATGCGATCCTCGTCTATCTGGCCAAGCGTTACGGCGATCCGTCCTGGCTCCCGCACGATCCGCTCGGCGCGGCAACCGTGCAGCGCTGGCTGTCACTCGCAGCCGGGCCGATCGCGTCCGGCCCGTGCGCCGCACGTCTCGTCCATGTATTCAAGCGGGATCTGGATCTGGCGCGCGCGCAGGAAATCGCGAGGACGCTGCTGCCGCTGCTCGATGCGGAGCTCGCGCACAAGCCGTTCGCCGCGGGCGATCACGTAACGATCGCGGATATCGCCGCGCATACCTACATCGCGCATGCACCTGAAGGCGGCGTGTCGCTGGAGCCGTATCCGCACCTGCGCGCATGGCTCGAGCGCGTCGCCGCGTTGCCGGGCTTCGTGCCGATGCCACCGACGAAAGCGGGTCTGCTCGCGGCCTGAGCCGCACGTACGCACGTACGCGCCGCCAACCCGAGACCGTCATGACCCGTCTCCCCGAACCGAACCCATACCGCGCGATCGGCCCGTTTCACGATGGCGAGCGGGAGGCGCAACTGCGTGCCGGCGTCGCCGACGTCGCGCTCGCAAGCGGCTCGCGCGGCATCCGCGATTACATGCCGGACCAGCATCGCGCGTTCTTCGCGATGCTGCCGTTCATGGTGTTCGGCGGTGTCGACGCAAGCGGTCAGCCGTGGGCGACGCTGCGCGCGAACACAGCGGGCTTCGTATCGACGCCGGACAGCCGCACGATGCGTGTCGACGGCGGCGTGCTGCCCGGTGATCCGCTCGCGGGAAGCTGGGTGCCCGGCGCGCGCATTGGCGGCCTCGGCATCCAGCCGCACACACGACGGCGCAACCGCGTGAATGGCGTGATCGAAGCTGTCGATGGCGGCGTGGTAACGCTCGCGGTCAAGCAGAGCTTCGGCAACTGCGCGAAGTACATCAACGCACGTGAGCCGGCGTTCGCTGGCGATACGCTGGCGGACGCCACGGTCGAACACGCCGATGCGCTGTCGGAAGAAGACCGCTCGCTGATCGCCCGCGCCGACGTATTTTTCATCGCTACCGCCAATCTCGATGACGCAGTTGGCGCGGCGAGCGGCGTAGATGTGTCGCATCGCGGCGGCGCGCCGGGCTTCGTGCGAATCGACGACGAGCGCACACTGACCACGCCCGACTTCAGCGGCAACAACTTTTTCAACACGATCGGCAACCTGCTGCACGATCCGCGCGCGGGGCTGCTGTTCGTCGATTTCGCACGTGGTGACCTGCTGTATCTGGCCGTACGCGCCGAGGTGAACTGGGATGGTCCGGAGGTCGCACAATTCCCGATGGCGCAACGGCTGGTGCGGTTTCATCTGGACGAAGCGCGGCGCGTACGACGCGCGTTGCCGCTGCGCTGGTCGGCGGTCGAGTATGCGCCGCAGTTCGAGCAGGCTTCCGCAGAATCTTTACCGTCGGCTGCTGCGCAGCCCACGCCGAAAAATGCCGACGGTCCCTCGTGGCGCACGCTGCGCGTGGTCGACGTGCGCGACGAATCCCCAACGATCCGCTCGTTCCATCTCGAACCGGTGGACAGTCAGCCGCTCGCGCCTTTCGAAGCGGGCCAGTATCTTCCGTTACGCGTCGTCATACCCGGATCGGACAAGCCGGCCATGCGCACCTATACGCTCTCCGCAGCGGACGATGCCGCACATCCAGCGCGCTACCGGATCAGTGTAAAGCGCGACGGCGTAGTGTCACGCTGGCTGCACGAGCATGCACGCACCGGCTCGCTGATCGACACGCTAGCGCCGCGCGGGTCATTCAAGCTCGATGCACGCAGCCCGCGCGCGATCGTGCTGGCGGCGGCGGGCATCGGCATCACGCCAATGCTGGCGATGCTCGACGCGGCGCGGGTGCTCGAACCGAAGCGCCCCATCCATGTGTTTCATGGTACGCGCGGTGAGCACGAAAGGCCGTTCGCAGCGGCGCTTCTCGAGATCGAACGCGCGCATCCGAACGTGTCGGTATATCTGTTCGATAGCGCCGCGCACGACGATTCGCCCAATGGCGACCGGCTCGCGGGCCGCGTGAACGTCGATGCGTTGCGGCGCTTGCTTCCGTTCGACGACTACGACTTCTATCTGTGCGGCCCCGAAGCGTTCATGCGCGATCTGTACGACGGCCTGCGCGCGCTGAATATCGCGGACGAGCGGATCCGCTTCGAGTCGTTCGGGCCTTCGAGTTTGAAACGCGTGCCTGACCGGACTCTCGTTGGAAGAGAAGCAACGAAGGGCATACCGGTGACATTCGCCCGCACGAAGAAAACCGTGCACTGGCAGCCGCAGCAAGGCTCGCTGCTCGATACCGCCGAGCACTGCGGCGCCCGCGCGGCGTCCAACTGCCGCGCCGGCATGTGCGGGACCTGCACCGCACGCGTGCTGGATGGCGCTGTGGAATACGACGAGCCGCCGGACTTCCACGTCGAGCCGGGTTATGCGCTGATCTGCGTCGGGCATCCGGCGGCGGCCGGCGTGACGCTGGATCTCTAGCTCAGAGTAACAACCGCGGAAGAAGCTTGGGCGAGGACCGGTGAGAGGAAGCCGGCCACGTTTGTGCACTGGAACGGCATCGGGCGGACCCATGCGTCGTCGCGCCGCGCTTCTTACCAGACGGAATCGCCGCGAATCATCACGTCGGCACCGCCATCGATAAAGATGGTCTGGCCGGTCATGTGTCCGTTCTGCTCACTGGCCAGCCATGCAAGCAGTTCGGCCGCTGCGCGAGGCTCGTACGGACCACCCAGCGGCATCGGCGTGCCGGCGCTGATTCGCTTCCTCGTCTCGGGTTCGTCGAAAAGACGTTTGAGCAACTCGGTCTTGACGAGACCCGGCGCGATGGCGTTCAGGGGAATATTCGCTCCTGCCCATTCCGCTTTCAGCGCATTGCGACGGATCCACCGGGACAGTGCGCGCTTGGTCGTGGCGTAGACAAACGGCACCTCTTCCGCCTTTTCGAGCGCGATCGCCTCGGTACCATCCAGCAGTGCGTTCAACAGTTGGTCGTTGTACGGATGCACCGAAGTGATCGACGAGACTGCAACGGCGCGCGGAGCGTTGGAGCGCAACAGAAGCGGTCTCAGCCCCTCCAGCGTCGCAATGGCGCCGTAGTAATTGACTGCCACGGTGGGCGGGCCACCGAGGTCCACACCTGCGATCGCGAGGACTGCATCGATCGCACCGCCGCTGATGGCCGTAACCTGCTCGACGAGCGAAGCCCGCCCGGCAGGTGTGCCCAAATCGGCCACCACCTCCGCGTCGCGAATATCGGCACCGATCACACGGTGGCCCAGCGACTCCAGAAGCTGCTTCGTTTCGCGTCCGATCCCTGACGCGGCGCCAGTAATGACGTAAGTTCTGGAACTGTTCGACATCTGTTTTCTCCGGGATGAAAAGTTTGGATGGCTCGGCTGTCACAGGCCGATGACCGGCGACAGACAATGCAATTCAATGCAGGAACAAACTTATTCACTCCGGCTCGGCGGATCAACGGGGGGAGTGCTCCATACAGAGCGGACAGGATGTCGGCAAATAAAATTTCGCAACCAAGCCGCTCGCCCCACAATATTCCTCTTCCTCAATCGTCATCACGGGCATGGAACCTCCGCACACCCCGAGCCCACTGACCGAGCAGGACCGCGACATCGCCGACGCCGTCGCCCGCGAGAGCCCGAGGCTGCGTAATTTCATCCGCCGCCGCGTCATCGATCAGGACGAAGCCGAGGACATTCTTCAGGACGTTTTCGAAGAACTGGTCGAAACCTGGCGACTACCGGAACCCATCGAGCAGGTCGGTGCGTGGCTGTTTCGCGTCGCGAGAAACCGGATCATTGACCGTTTCCGCAAGAAGAAGGAAGCGCCGCTGCCCGATGCCATCGATACAGACGGCCCCGGCGGAGAGTACCGCCTCGATCTTGCGCTGCCCTCGCCCGATGCCGGGCCCGAGGCCGCTTATGCGCGCGCGGCGCTGCTCGACACGCTGCGCGCCGCACTCGACGAACTACCCGCAACCCAGCGCGAGGTTTTCGTCGCGCACGAACTGGACGGACACAGCTTCAAGGAGCTGGCGGCAGCGACCGGCGTCGGCGTCAACACGCTGCTGGCGCGCAAGCGTTATGCCGTGCTGCACCTGCGCAAGCGGCTGCAATCGTCTTATGACGGACCTGAGATTTGAACCGAAGGAGAATTGGAATGACGTTTCGCCGAAAACTATTGACCAAGGCTGTGCTACTCGTGCTGATCATCGCGGTGCTGGGCTGGATCGTGATGACGCTGTGGAACTGGATCCTGCCCACGCTCGTTGTCGGCGCCCATGCACTCGACTATCCCCGCGCGATCGGTCTGCTGGTGCTTTGCCGGATCCTGTTCGGCGGATTCCGTGGGCATGGCGGCTGGCACAGGCGCAAGCAATGGGAGCACTGGCAACGAATGACGCCGCAAGAGCGCGAGCAACTCCGCAACGAACCACCGTCGGCATCCCGCCCGAACGAGGGGATCGGCGCATGAGCCCGCGTGCAACTGCAACCTGCAAACAGTCGCCCGGTGCCATCGCGCCGTCCGTCGATTTCGGCCGCTGTGAAGGTAAGGCGGATTGCGCCGTCGTTTGCCCCGAGAACGTATTCGAGATCCGCCGCGTCGAAACGGCCGATTACCAGAAGCTGCGGCCATTGCAGCGGTTCAAGCTGCGCGTGCATGGCATGAAGGTGGCCTATACGCCGCATGCAGACGCGTGCCGCGCGTGCGGTCTCTGCGTGTCGGCGTGCCCCGAGCATGCCATCACGCTCGTCAGGACGCGATAGACAGTCGTTCCACATGGAGCCAGAGAAAATGAACATGCTGAGCCCGCATGAACTGGCCACGCTGATGCTGATCCGCAGCGTGCCTGACCAGATCGACATGACCCGTATCGAGCTGGATATCCTGCTGAACTGCGAGCTTATCTCGCTGGAGCCACGCACTGGAGAGCGGCAACGACCGATGTTGACACCAGCTGGCGCGCATCTGCTGGAGGCCGCTGCGCGGCTGACGGAAAAAGGGCTGACATAACGCCCCTTCTTCGAGTCGTCGGGTCTTTCAATTCGTGGATCTGGCCCGGCTGAATGCAAAGGTGAAATTAAGGACGACTACCCGAGCATCAACCCAGGAATAGAAGAATGCTATTCGCGGCGGCGACCATCGACTAGCTGGCGAAGATGGTCAAGAGGCTCTCTGCAACTGCGATTATTCGTGTTCCCCGCCATGCCTCCATCCCATCCTGGCGTAAAATTTCCCCTCCGACACGACACGCCCCTCACTTCATGCCAACGCCCGCCGAATCCCGAGGTCCCAAAGAAAGCGAGGGGGTGGCCGTCATCGACCGGGCCTGTGCAATCCTGTTTGCCTTCAAGCCCGACGATGCCGCGCTAACCCTCGCAGAGCTCGCGGCGCGCACAGGTCTCTACAAAAGCACATTGCTGAGGCTGGCCGGCTCGCTGATCCAGCACCGCCTGCTGCTGCGTCTCGACGACGGTCGCTTCCAGCTCGGCCCGGCCACCTTCATGCTCGGCGCGTTGTATCAGCGCAGCCTGAACCTCGGCGATATCCTCGTGCCGCTGATGAGTGAGCTCGCCGAAACGAGCGGCGAAAGCGTGTCGTTCTATGTCCGCGACGAAGCGGTGCGTGTCTGCCTGCATCGTGTGGATTCGAAGCACGCCGTGCGCTTTCATGTGCGCGAGGGCGACGTGCTTCCGCTCGAAAGCGGCTCGGGCGGACGCGCATTGCTGGCGTTCAGCGGGACGGAAGGCGCCGCCTTCCAGCGGATTCGCGAAGACTTCTACTGCATTTCAATCGGCGAACGCGATCGCGAAACGGCAGGTATCTCGATTCCCGTGTTCGGTGTCAGGCAAAGCTTGCGTGGTGTGCTGACGCTGGCGGGTCCAAGCTCACGCATCGATCAGACATTCTTCGAACGCAATCTCGATACACTGTTCGATTGCGCCGCACGCGCAACCGATGCGCTCGGCGGCGACTCGCGCGCCATGCGCAACGCGCGACGGCGCGCGGCCGAAGTTCAGGGCAAATGACGCTCGCCGTGGCCCGTGTAGCGGTAACTCATCTGCCGCGGCATGGGCCCCTTGTTGCGCTCGTTGCGGCCGCGCTGCTCCCACGCATGCGACAGAATGCCGACCGCGCGCGATAAGCAGAACACCCCGCGCGCCAGTTCCGGCGCAAAGCCAAGTTCAGCGTAGATCACGGCCGTGGCGCCATCGATATTCATCGGCACGGGTTTGTTTTTGCGCTGCTTCAGGAGCGCTTCGATACCGCGTGCGATGGCGGCGTACCGGCCGTGAATCGTCTTTTCAAGAACACTCTCATCGACCAGCGCAAGCAGCCTCGTCGCACGCGGATCGACCGGGTGAAAGCGGTGGCCAAAGCCGGGCAAATACTTGCCATGCGCGGCAATGAACGCATCGACGCCCTGCTCGACCGCTGCACTTTCAGCCGCGCCCGCGTCCATCAGTTGCGCAATCGATTCATAAAGCTCGACGGCCTGTTGCCCGGCACCTCCGTGCACATCGTCGAGCGCGTTGAGCGCCGAAGCCATCGCGCCATTCAATGGCAGACCGCAACTCGTCGCCATGCGCGAGATGGCGATCGAAGGCGCGTGCGGCCCGTGATCCACCGAGGCCACGAGCGCCGCTTCGAACAGGTGCGCCTGCGCCGCTTCGGGTAATTCGCCGCGCAGCATCAGCCAGATCATCTGCGGGAAACCGATGGTGCCGATCAGCTCCTGAATCGGATAGCCACGCACCTTGATCGAACCCGGATGGATATCGATGATCGAGGTGCTCCAGTAGTCGGCGGCAAGCGCGGTGGCATCGATGGCCTGGGTCATATTCAGATCACTCCTTCGGCAAAGAGGTTGTCGATCTGCGCATCGTCGTAACCGAGCGATGCGAGATGCGTGCGTGTGTGAGCGGACAACGAGGGCGCGGGCGACGATGGGGCAGTGTCGGCATCGGACAGGCGGAAACCGGCGCGCGTCACGCGTTGCCGCTCCGAGGTTTCATCGGCGGCAAACTCGCGGATGAACTCACGCGAATCGAGATGCGGATGGGCGAGGATCTCCGGCACCGACATCACGCGCCCAGCCGGCACCCCTGCTTCGAAAAATTTCGCCTCCCAGTTGGCGGCGCTATCGGCCGCGAGAGCGGCTTCGATCTCTGCCTTCAGCGCAGCGCGATTGAGCTTGCGCGCATTGCGTTCGGCAAAACGCGGATCGTCGGGCAGATCCGGGCGGCCGATCAGATCGCACAGGCTCACGAACTGTTTGGTCTCGTTCGCGGCAATGTTCAGCGGGCCATCGCCCGTCGTGAACGTGCCCGACGGCGCGGCGGTGAAGTTCTCGTTGCCCATCGGTACAGGCGTCACGCCCGCGTTCAGGTAGTTCGACACGACCCAGCCCATCGTTGCGAGCGTCGACTCGAGCATCGATACGTCGAGCATCCGGCCGTGACCCGTTGCGCGCGCATCCAGCAGCGCCGCGCAAATGCCGAATGCCGCGGTCAGCCCGCCCACCGTGTCCGACACCGGATAGCCGACGCGCAACGGCGCGCTGCCGGCGTCGCCCGTGACGCTCATCACGCCCGCCATGCCCTGGATGATCTGGTCGTACGCGGGGCGCTTCGCAAACTCGCCGTCCATGCCGAAGCCTGAGATCGCGCAATACACGAGCTTGCGATTCACCTCGCGCAAGGCGTCGAAATCGAGTCCGAGCCGCTTCATCACGCCCGGGCGGAAGTTCTCCACGAGCACGTCCGCGGTGGTGACGAGTTCACGCAGAATCGCCTTGCCGCGCGGGTCTTTCAGGTTCAGCGTGACCGACTGCTTGCCCGCGTTCACCGCGACGAACGAGGCACCCATGTTGCGCAGCGACGCCGCCTTGTCGGCACCGAGGCGCCGCGCCAGATCACCGCCTTCCGGATGTTCGATCTTGATCACTTCGGCACCCAGCAACGCCAGTTGATAGGCACAGAACGGCCCTGCCAATACATTCGATAAGTCGAGTACGCGCACTCCAGCCAGCGGCAACGTCATCGTCGAGCCTCTCTCAATGGGAAATTTCGTCGAGGTTGAGGTTGTTGGTGCGCGGCCCGAACAGGCCAATCGCGCCGATGACCATCACCATCGAAAACGTGATCAACGCAAACACGCCGGGCACCTGAAAATGCCGCAGCGCGAAGGCGATCATGAAACCGGAAAACATCGCCGACAGCCGCGACATCGAATAGACAAAGCCCACTGCGCGGGCCCGCAGGCGCGTCGGAAACAGCTCGGTCTGGTAAGCGTGATAGCCAACCGAGAGCAGCGTGCCGCATAGCGTGATCAGCACGCCGAGCAGCATCAGCATCGCGGGCGACGTTTGCGTCGCGAACAGGCTGCCGAACACGCCGATACCGAGCGCCGACAGCACAATCAGCGTCTTGCGCTGGATGCGGTCCGCGATCGCCATACCGATCAGTGGTCCGAACGGATTCGAGACGGCGATGACGAACGAGTACATCAGGCTGTGCGTGATCGTGACGCCTTTGGATACGAGCAGGGTCGGCACCCACGATGCAAAGCCGTAGAAGCCGATCGCCTGAAACAGGTTGAAGACGAGCATCGTAATGGCGCGCCGGCGATACGGCGGTTGCCAGATTTCGCGGAACGCGGCTTTGTTTGTGGCCGGTTCGATCGTCGGCACGGGTTCAGGCAAGGGTCGGCCATACTGCGCGGCGACCTTCGCTTCGAGCGCCTGCAATACGCGTTCGGCTTCTTCAGCGCGGCCCTGCTGCGCGAGCCAGCGCGGGCTCTCGGGCACGCGTCGGCGGATCGCCCACACCACGAGCGCACCCAGCGCGCCGATGATTACGACCCAGCGCCAGCCGTCGACGCCGAACGGCGTTTGCGGCACGAGCCACCACGCAAGCAGCGCGGCCGCCGGCACCGCCGTGTACTGCACCAGATGCACGAAGGCAAACGCCCGGCCGCGCAGATGTTTCGGCACCAGCTCGCTGACGTACGTATCGATCGTGACCAGCTCGACCCCAACGCCGATGCCCGCGATCAGACGCCACAGGTTGATGGCGGGCGCGGTGGTTTGCAGCGCCATGACCAGCGTGGCCGCCGAGTACCACAGCAGCGACACCGTGAAGACCTTGCGCCTCCCATAGCGGTCAGCAAGGCCCGCCAGAAAGAACGTGCCGATAAAGAGCCCGGCGAACGACGCCGCCACGAACGCTCCCAGCCCCGACACGCCGAAGAACGACGCGGTGGTCGTCGCATAGAGCCCGCTCTTGACGAGCCCAGGGCCAACATAGGCCGTGAAAAACAGGTCGTAGAACTCGAACCAGCCGCCGATCGACAGCAGGAACACCAGCATCCAGACCTCACGCGTGGCCGGCAAGCGGTCGATGCGCGCGTTGACGCCGGTCGTCGGTTCGGGCGCGCCCGTGCCCGAATGAGATGGAACGCTTGTCGCTCCGATCGGCAGACTTGCCATGAGACTCTCCTTTGTCGACCCGAGTGAGTGCTTTAGCGCCTACCCTGGTCCCATGAAAGATGATTGCCTTGAATCTCTCGCATCATTCTGTCAGACAGAACGATGTTCTATTTAATGAGTGTGGCGAGATTAGTCCGTCAGGACAAGGTCGGAAATCAGGGGTTCTACTGAGGGGTACCTGCGCGGCAAACCGAGCCTACGCGATCGAGTCGAGATAATGGCCGAACGGGGTCTGTCGCAGGCTCGCACGATGAGCCTGCGCTGGGCGAGGCGTAACGTGGCCTCCGCCCAGGCTCTCTTCAGCAAGGCCAGTCGCCGGAGACCATCACGCTCGATGGTTATGCCGCCTTGTGCGTTACCGTGTGACGCGATCGGTTCGCGCCAGGTGATTCTCGAGCCTGCGCAGGCCTATTGTCAGCGCCAATGTCATCAGCCAATATGCTGCGGCAATCGCAAGGTAGGGCTCCCAATAGCGGCCGTAGGCTCCGGCCACCGTGCGCGCGGCATAGGCCATCTCACCCAGTCCGATCGCCGAGATCAACGACGTGTCCTTGAGCAGCGAAATCACGTTGTTGCCCAGCGGCGGCAGCATGCGCCGGAATGCCTGGGGGATCACGACGTAGCGCATCATCTGCCCATGCGTCATGCCCAGCGACTGGGCGGCCTGCCTCTGGCCGATCGAAATCGACTGGATGCCTGCTCGAAACACTTCGGAGATATAGGCAGCGGAGTTCAGCGTCAGCGCCGTTACGCCCGAGATCAGCGCCCCGTGGTTCTGCTTCAGGCTACGAGCCAGATCGCCGCTGATCAAAAGCCCGTGCACAGGATGGATGAACACCGGCATCACCGCGAAATGTATCAGCAGGATCTGCACGAATAACGGCGTGCCGCGAAAGAAGCTCACATAGGCCGTTGACGGCCAGCGCAGCAGATATTTGCACGCGGCCTGCCACGGCTGATGTCTCGTGTCGGCCAGCCGCGCCAGCGCCAACAGCAGGCCCAGGGCGCAGCCCATCAGCACGCAGACCACGGTCGTGCCAACCGTGACCAGCGCCCCGTCCCAAAACAGTTGCCTGTACTCCACCAGGATGTCCGGGCGGAACCACCCGAACCACATGACCGGATTGCTGTCTTCCATGCTCGCTTTCAATAAAACAGAAGGCCGCAGCGCGGCCAGGGGCTATTCTGCGGCGCGGGCGCGGGCGCGGGTGTGGCCCGGCGCGCGCGAGTGCATCACGCCATTACTGCGGCTTGTAGTCCTGGTTGAACCACTTCTTGTAGATCACGTTGTAGCTGCCATCTGCGCGGATCGCAGCCAACCCGGCGTTGATCTTTTCCAGCAAGGCCTTGTCGCCCTTTCGCACCACAATCCCGTAGTATTCCTTAGGGAAATTTGCGTCTTCCACGGTCTTGAGGCCAGCAGTCTGCGATACCCGGTAGGCAATGACACCGTTGTCGCCAATTGCCGCATCCACACCGCCCGAAGCCAGTTCGGAAATAATGAGCGGCGTGCTCTCGAAACGGCGGATATTCGGGTTGGTCTTGCCCACCTCACGGCTCATGACGTCGTCAGCCGTGGAGCCGCTCACCACGGAAACCTTCTTGCCGTCCAGATCCTTCAGCGACTTCACCGGACTGTTCTTCGGCACGGCGATCAACTGGCGCGCATCGAAATAGGGTGCCGAGAAGTCGAAGCTCTGTTTGCGCTTATCGTTGATCGTGACACCGGAGATGACCATGTCCACATCTCCGTTGTCGAGCGACGCGAAGATGCTGGTGAACGGCGTATTCACAATACGCAGTTTCATATGCTGCTGCCTGGCGATCGCATCGATGATGTCGATGTCGAAGCCTACGATCTGCTTGTCCTTGTTTTCAAACGCGAACGGTGTATAGGTGGCGCTCGATGCCACAACCAGTTCGCGGTCTTCTGCGTGTGCGGCGGCAGACCAGATAGCACAGGCAGCCACCGAGGCGGCAAGGGTGAGGATGAATTTTTTCACAGCGGCGTCGCCCCGAGACAAGAAAAGTCGGAGAAGTATATAGCAATCCCCCAGGAAACCTACCGGCCCAAAAATGGTCTGCGCCCCCGCCAGGCTATGCCTCGAAGCTGGTCACGGTTCCGGCTTTCGAGGCGTTCCTATCAGGCGGATGGCAGGCTGCTCGCCACCCTGTGTCGCCGTGCCTTGGGGCTGCGAGTCGGGTGAACTGGGAGCTATGAAATATCAAGGGGGGAGGTTTCTTTCTCCAGACTCAGGTCGTGGAAATCCCGAGTCGCCTCGACGAGACCGGCCCCATGACGGCGGCCGGCCTCGCGCGAGTAAAAGCCGAAACGACGAAACAGCGCGTCGTCTTCGGACAGTCCCTCAGGCGGTCTTTGCCGATGCGGCAGGAAATGGCAGCGACTGAATCCGCCTGCCGGTGGCCGCGAAGATCGCGTTCGCCACCGCCGGCCCGACCGGGGCGACACCCGGCTCGCCGACACCCGTCGGCGCTTCGCCCGACGGCACGATATGCACCTCGACCTTCGGCATCTCGGCGATTCGCAGCACCTGGTAGCCGTCGAAGTTGTTCTGCTCGACCTTGCCGTCCTTCAACGTGATCGCGCTGTGCAACACCGCGCCGAGACCGAAGCCGATACCGCCCTCCATCTGCGCGGCGATGACATCGGGATTGATCGGCGTGCCGCAATCCACCGCACAGACGACACGTTCCACCTTCACGTTACCGTCCTTGTCGACGGAAACTTCCGCGACCTGCGCGACGAACGTCTTGAACGCCTCGGCCACCGCGATGCCGCGCCCGCGGCCTTTCGGCAACGGTTTGGCCGGGTCCCAGCCCGCTTTCTGCGCGGCGAGTTCGAGCACGACCCGCATGCGCGGTTCGTGCGCGAGCAGATCGCGGCGAAAGACGAACGGGTCCTTGCCTGCGGCATATGCGGCTTCGTCGATGAACGCCTCGACCGCAAATGCCGTGTGCGAACTGCCGACTACCCGCCACCACAACACGGGCACGCCGGTCTGCGTCGTGGTCAGTTCGACCGAGATGTTCGGAATCGCGTAGGCCACGTTGGCGGCCCCCTCCACGGACGTCCCGTCGATCCCGTTCTTGACCATCACGCTTGCGAACGGCGTGCCGGCGAGGATCGACTGGCCGACGATGCGATGCCGCCAGCCGACCAGCTTGCCGTCCGCGGTCAAGCCCGCGTCGAGCTTGTGGAAGTACATCGGCCGGTAGAGGCCGCCGTGGATGTCGTCCTCGCGGGTCCATTGCAGCTTGACCGGCGTGCCGTTCGCACCGAGCGCCTTCGCAATCGACACGGCCTCGACGATATAGTCCGAGCGCGTGTTCGCGCGCCGCCCGAAGCTGCCGCCCGCATACAGCGTGTGAATCTTCACCTGCTGCGGATCGAGCCCGGCCGTGCGCGCGGCGTTGCTCTGGTCGACGGTCTGAAACTGGTCGCCGGCCCAGATCTCACAGCTGTCGGAGGTGAGCTTGACGACGGCGTCGAGCGGCTCCATGGGCGCGTGAGCGAGATACGGGAATGTGTAGGTAGCCGAAATTTTCTTCGCCGCGCCCGCGAGCGCCTGTGTCGCGTCGCCTTCCTTGCGGGCGGATGCGCCGGGTTGCTCGGCGAGCTGCCGGTATTCGGCCATGATCGCGTCCGAGCTGCGTTTTTCGGCCTTCGAATCGTCCCATTCGACTTTCAGCGCGTCGCGGCCCTGCTTCGCCGCCCAGAAGCCCTTCGCGACCACCGCGACGCCGCCCGGCACCTGCACGACCGAGACGACACCCGGCACCGCTTTCGCTGCCGACGCATCGAACGACTTGACCGTCGCACCGAAAAGCGGCGGCCGCTGCAGTAGAGCGACCAGCATGCCGGGGAACGTCACGTCGAGCGTGAACTGCGCGGTGCCGTCGGTTTTCGCCGGCACGTCGACGCGCGGCAGTTGATGGCCGATCAAACGAAAATCCTTCGGCGACTTGAGCGTGACCGTGTCCGGCACCGGCAAGCGGGCCGCGGCCGACGCGAGCGATCCGTAGGTCGCGCTCCGGTTCGTGGCCGCGTGATGAACGCTGCCGTCGCGCGTCGTCAGTTCGGGCGCGGGCACCTTCCACTGCTCGGCGGCGGCGGAGACCAGCATGACGCGCGCTTTCGCACCGGCTTCGCGCAATTGCATCCACGAGTTGGCCATCGCCGAACTGCCGCCCGTCCCCTGGATCGTCCCGAACGCGAGATTCGCGTAGCGCTTCGCGTCGGCGGGCGCGCTTTCGACACGCACGTCCTGCCAGTTCGCATCCAGTTCCTCCGCGACGATCGTCGCGATACCGGTGTAAGCACCCTGGCCCATCTCGACGTGCTTTGCGATGACAGTGACGCTGTTGTCCGGAGCGACGCGCAGGAACGCATTCGGCGCGAACGTCGCCTCGGGCATGGTGGCGGCGAGCGCGCGGCGGCCCGTGCCCGTCCATTCGAAGCCGATGGTAAGACCCACCGCCGCGACGGCGCCGGCTGCTTTCAGGAAGGTCCGGCGCGACGGGCGTACCGCATCCGTGAAATCGAGATCGGTCGTCATGGTCAGGCCTTCAGGGTGGCAGCGGCTACGTGAATGGCCGCGCGAATGCGGGTATAGGTCGCACAGCGGCAGATATTGCCGTTCATCGCGGCATCGATATCGGCGTCGGTGGGCGTGGCGTTATGTTCGAGCAAGGCCGTCGCGGACATGATCTGTCCGGACTGACAGTACCCGCACTGCGGCACCTGCAGCTTGACCCATGCGGCCTGGATCGCTTTCGCGGGCCGGCTTTCGATACCTTCGATGGTCGTGACGTGCTTGCCGGCGACGGCCGCGAGCGGCAGCACGCACGAGCGGGTCGCTTCGCCTTCCAGATGAACCGTGCAGGCGCCGCATTGCGCCATGCCGCAGCCGAACTTGGTGCCATGCAGGCCGACGTTCTCGCGGATGGCCCAGAGGAGCGGCATGGTGGGATCGGCATCGAGCGTAACGTTCTTACCGTTGAGGACAAACGATGTAGACATGGAACCTCTCCGTGGGGAAAGCCCGGACTTGGCGCCGGGTGTACGCGGCAGTGTGTACCGGCTGCCTGCCGTTGTGCTTACACAATCCTGCAAATTTATTGAACAATGCTGCAAATTCAACAGGCCAGCCGCGCTTGCCCGGCAGTGGTTGAGTATGCTCGATTCCATTCACGGATTTCCAGGCGCATGAAACAGCCCTCTTCTCCGCTCGATCCTTCGGTGGCGCGCGAAACGGCGCGCTGCGAACTCGCCGCGCTCATCAGCCGCTTCGCGCCGGCGGACGGCGCCTATCAGACGGCGATCCCGTCGCTGACGTTCTACCGCTACTCGCAGCCCGCGGATCTCGGCTGCGGCGTGACGAGCTCCGCATTCGTGTTCGCGGCGCAGGGCGCCAAGCGGGTCATGGTCGCGGGGCAGGCGTACGACTACGATCACCTGCATTGCCTCGTGACGTCCGTCAATCTGCCGATGATGTCGCAGGTTACGCGGGCATCGTCCGACGCGCCTTATTTGTGCGTCAAGCTCACGCTAGACCCGCAGCGGATCGTCGAACTGGCCACGCAACTGCGTTTGCCTGAACCGGATGCCGTATCGGCCGGCGAAGGCATCGCGGTGGCCCCGCTCTCGGCGCCGGTTTTCGATGCCGCACTGCGGCTCGTGCGATTGCTCGATACTCCGGGTGACATTCCCGTACTCGCACCGCTCATCGAAAAGGAACTGCTGTATCGCCTGATGACGAGCGAGCAAGGCAAACGGCTGCGGCACGTCGCGGTGAACGGGAGCCAGACTTACCGGATCGCACGGGCGATCGAGTGGATCCAGAATCACTACGCCGAGCTTTTGCGGGTGGAGACGCTGGCACAGGCGGTGAACATGAGCGTGTCGTCGCTCCATCATCACTTCAAGAATGTCACGACGCTGACTCCGCTGCAGTACCAGAAGCAACTGCGGCTACACGAGGCGCGGAGATTGCTGCTCCGGCATAGCGGCGATGTCGGATCGGTGGCGATCCGGGTCGGGTATGACAGCCCTTCGCAGTTCAGCCGCGAATATAGCCGGCTCTTCGGCGCGCCGCCGCTTCGCGACGTCGCGCAATTGAGGCGGCGGGACGGGGTGGGGTTCGGGGAGTAAGCAGAGGACGATGAAGTTGCGCAGCTCGCTCACCACCGTGTCATGCAGACGTTGCCGCTCGACTTTCGGAAGCACGGAAGCGGGTGAAGCATCGGTTGAATACATTGAATATTACATTCAAAATTCAACAGGAGAGACAAATGCTGAAACCCGACTTCCATCCCGCCAGCCGTCATTTCCTGCAGATCCCCGGGCCGAGCCCGGTGCCGGACCGCATTCTGCGAGCCCTTTACCGCTGCGGGCCGCCGCTTGAGTCGCCGCCTGAGTCGCCGCCTGAGTCGCCGCCTGAATGGCCACGACACACACGGCTCGCCAGCTATTGATATGCCTTCTCCAGCGGTACGTGCTCACTGATGAAATCGATGAACGCGCGCAACTTCGGTGTGATATGTCTGCCGGACGGCCACAACAGTTGGAAGGTGTTGTGGTCGGTCGTGTATTCGTCCAGAACCGTCACCAGCCTGCCGTCATGGAGGGCATCGCGCACGCTGAAGTCCGACATGTAGGCAATCCCGAGACCTTCCAGCGCGAAGCACAGGCGCGCCTCGTTGGTATTGCACGTCACTGCGGTGGCGAATTGCGCTTCGGGTTCATCGGCATCCCGCCGCAGTTGCCAGACCTGCAGCTTGCCGGTGTTCGGCATGCGGAACTGAATGCACGCGTGTTCAGCGAGCTGCGCTGGATTCGCCGGTTTGCCGCGGCGCTCGAAATAGTCCGGCGCGCCGACGAGCAGCATCCGGAAAGAGCCCAATCGCCGCGAGGTCAACCGGGAATCCGCGACGTCGCCACTACGTACGACCGCATCGTAGCCTTCCTCGATCACGTCGACTTTCCGGTTATCAAAATCGAGATCAAGTTCGATCTCGGGATAACGCCGCTGAAACTCGACAAGCACAGGCAGAAAGGGTTCGCCGATCATCGGAAAGCCGATGCGCAACCGCCCTTTGGGGACCGCCGAGGCTTCGGACAGCTCTGCTTGCGCCGCGTCGAACTCCGCCAGAATGCGGCGTGCGCGTTCGACAAACATCTCGCCCTCGGCAGTCAGCGTAACGCTGCGTGTGCTTCGATGAAACAGCCTGACCCCGAGACTCTGCTCGAGACGCGTCACGCTTTTACCCACGCCGGAAGCTGAAATACCCAGATTGCGGCCGGCAGCAACAAAGCTGCGTGTCTCCGCAGCCTGCACAAAAACATTAAGCGCAACGCTATCCATAGTCTCGCGGCATCTATTGCGCGGACACATTGTCCGCTCTATCGGGAACTCTACCCTACTTAATTCGCGCCCGGAAAGCCGTTACTTTTGCGTCATGCAGAAGTCGCGGCCGCTTTGCCGCTTCGGCCATCGCGACCTGGCGATCTCCATTCCCGCCGCACCGAATGTGCGACGGCAAACCAATGCCTGAACAGGAACTCATGATGACAACCGGGCCAGACCTTTTCGATCTCGCGCGCCAACTCGAAGACACACGTTGGCAACTGTTGCTGGATGCCGATGTCGACGCGCTAACCGACCTTGTATCCGACGATCTGCAATTCGTGCATTCGAGTGGCCTGAAGGACGACAAGAAGCACTACCTCGACGCCATCCGGACGGGATCGGTGATCTATCGAAACGCCAATAGCCGTATCGAGACCGTCGTGTCGCTTGGCGACCGGTCGTTCATCGCGAGCGGCGCCGTGAAAATGGAGGCGACCGTACGTGGAACCGAACGGAGTCTCCATTCGCTCTTCATGGTGGTGTGGCGCCGCGAGCAGGAAACATGGCGGCTTGTCGCCCACCAGACCACCTTGCTGCCGGCTTGAGCGGCTATCTACGCACGCTAAAGGAACACACTGTGAGTATTTTTATTACTGGTGCAAGCGGCTTTGTCGGCGGCACTGTCGGCCGCCGCCTGCTCGCCGCGGGCCACAGCGTTCGCGGATTGATACGCGACGCAAGCAAAGCCGAATCATTGAAAACACTGGGTATCGAACCCGTGATCGGCGACCTCGAAGACAGCGATCTGCTGACGCGCGAGGCTCAGCAATCGGAGGGGGTGATTCACGCTGCCGACAGCGATCACCGGCCGGCGATCGAAGCCCTTATCGACGGCCTGCGCGACTCCGGCAAGCCATTGCTGCACACGAGCGGTTCAAGCGTGATCGGCGATGACGCACAGGGCAACAGCGTTTCGGAGGCCATTTACGACGAAGACACCCCGATGATCGTCGAGCCGGTCAAGCAACCCCGCCGCGAGATTGAACTGCGGGTACTCGCCGCTTCCGCTGAAGGTGTGCGCGCCGTGGTGATCTGTCCGAGCAACATCTACGGCAGCGGCACGGGCCTCAATCCGCGCAGCGTACAGATCCCGTTTCTGGTCGACCAGGCGCGCAAGGACGGTGTGGTGCACATTGTCGGGCGAGGCGTCAATCGCTGGTCGAACGTGCATATCGAGGACGTCGCCGAGCTCTATCTGCTCGCGCTGGAGAAGGCGCCGGCCGGCGCGTTCTATTTCATCGAGAACGGCGAAGCGTCGTTCGGTGAGATAGGCGATGCCATCGCGCGACGGCTGAATCTCGCGCCGGTTCAATCATGGACAGTAGAGGAAGCGGCCGAACGCTGGGGCGAACTCCATGCGTACTACACCTTCGGTTCCAACAGCCGCGTGCGCGCCAAACGTGCCCGCAAGGAACTCGGCTGGACGCCGCGCCACACGTCGGCGCTGACCTGGATCGAAGAGAACATGCCGCTATGAGCAAAGTCTGGTTCATCACTGGAAGCGCCGGTGGCATCGGCGCCGGTATTGCGCGCGCCGCGCTGAGTGCGGGGGACCTCGTGGTCGCCACCGATCTCGATCCTGAACGGCTGCAAGAGGTTTATGCAGCGAGCGCCGCGCACGTTCTGACAACGCAGTTGGATATTCGCGACGCGGCTCAGGCCGAGGCCGCCGTGCAAGCCGCCCTCGCCCGTTTCGGCCGCATCGACGTGCTGGTCAACAACGCGGGTTATGGCCAGTTCGGGCCGTTCGAGGAGATCGAGCCCGAGGCGATCGAGCGCCAGTTCGCCACCAACGTGTTCGGCACCTTCAACGTCACCCGGGCGGTATTGCCGGTGATGCGCCGACAACGGGCCGGACACGTCATCAACATGTCGTCGAATGGCGGCTTCAAAGGTGTTCGCGGCGCCTCGATGTATTCGGCCACCAAGTTCGCCATCGAGGGATTCTCGGAGGCGCTCGCGCAGGAAATCGCCGACTTCGGTCTCAAGCTCACCATCGTCGAACCCGGCGCCTTCCGTACCGACTTTCTCGACGACCGTTCGCTAAAACGCGGCACGCACGACCTGGATGACTATGCCGATTTCCGGGCCGAGGCCAACGCGGTGTTCGAAGCCCGCAATCACAACCAGGTCGGCGACCCCGGCAAACTCGGCCTTGCGCTAGTCCAGATCGCAAACGAAACGGACCCGCCGCTGCGCTTCGTCGCCGGCGCCGACGCGCTCAAGGTCGTGGACGACAAGCTGGACTACGTTGCCCGTGAAGTCGAACGCTGGCGCGAATTGTCCCGATCCACCGATTTTTAGATCATCCATCACAGGACACGCTTCATGAATCTTCAAACTCTGGACTCACGGCTCGATGCAGTGGAAAGCCGCTTCGCCCTTGAACGGCTGATCGCTGAATACGCGCAGGCCTTCGATAGCCATGATGAGGCCCTGCTGCGCAGCATATGGCATGAAGGTGCATTACTGTCGCTCGGCGACGCGTTCGGCAACTTCGAAGGCGTCGAGGCGATTCTCGAATCAGCCCGGCAGAACTGGGAAAAAATGCCTCACATGCATCACTGGATGGCCAATCCATTGATCGATATCGACGGCGATACAGCGACCGGCCGCGCTGCCGTCGACTGCCTGTGCACCCATGTTGAGATGGGTCCGGTGCAAATCAGCGGCCTCTACCACGACCGGTTCGAGCGTCGCAACGGCCGCTGGGCGATCGTCGAGCGCCGTTTCGACCTGCATTTCCTCACACCGCTCGCCAACTGGAAACCGGTTGCGGGCAGCGAGAGCGTCAAACCGCAAGCAGTCGATAACTAGTCTGCCTTCGGCGTTTTGTCGATCATCAGCGACAGGTGATCCAGATCCTCGCGCAGCAGCGCCAACGCTTCGCTGACGGCGCTATTGCCCTTCAACTGCCGCCTGGCGGGTCGCACGACTGATTGCACCGCGAGTTCCGCGATCGTGTCGGCAATCTCGATCGCGCTGCTCGCCCCTTCCGGTTTGTACCAGAACGCGGGCCAGCTGCACATGCCGATCAGCGTGAACGCCGTGACCTTGGCGTCGACGACGCGGAACACCCCGGCGCTCACTCCCGCTTCGATTGCCGCGGTAAAGTTGCTCAGCACCGCGCGCTTGGCATCTTCGTTCGCGCGAAACGCCCGTGCGGGCAGTTGCTGCTCGGTGCGATGGACCACGCGAAATTCGTTGTAGTGGCTCAGAATCAGCATCGTATGCTGATGAACCAGCAGACGCAGGCGCTCTTTCGGATCCGCATCGGGTTCGGCAACCGCCTGGCTCGACAGCCGCCTCGCTCTCAACGTGACCTCCTCGACCAGTGCGGTGAGTATCTCGTCCTTGTTCTTGAAGTAGTAATACACCGCGGTGCGCGTCACGCCGAGCGCCTCGGCGATTTCCTGCATCGACGCACCGCCGAAACCCTTCTCGATGAAGAGCGCGGCCGCGGCGTTCAGGATCTGTTCTTTCTGCCCCTCAGCATTCACCTTTGCCACGAAACCACTCCTGATAGCGGTCGACGGCCAGACGGCCGCCCTACCGTAGTGTTGTGTTTGCGTGATTGTAGCGCGCAGACCATGGCGCTCAACGCCTCGCGGCCTGTTCCAGCTCATGCGCCCCCGTCACGCTTCGCCGCGCGAGAGGGTCGGGCATGACAGGCAGCAAGCGCCGCCGTCACAAACTCGCGCAGCAAGGCAATGCATGCTTTTATTTTTGCGCCCAGGTATTCTCTCGACACATGTCAGTTCACTGCTTCACCGTGCAGCCGTTCGTATTGGCGAACGAATTCGGGGTCGCGCTTGCGCAGATCTTCGTGCGTGACACGTCCGGTACGGCGCATATAGTCGTAGGTGAAGCCGATCGGATCGAGATGCAGTTTGTCGCCGACGTTTTCATACCAATCAAGGCTCTTTGCCGCGGCCAGCTGGAAGCGATCCGAGGCCGAGCGCCGGGACGCCTCGAAATGCTCAAACACGGCATGGAGATCAGTTTCATGGGCATGCAGACCTTCGTACAGCGCGATCGAATCTTCCATCGCCATACGTGTACCGGAGCCCAGCGAGAAGTGCACTGAGCGTAGCGCGTCGCCGATCAGAATCATATTCTCGTGATGCCAATTCTCGTTCCTGACCGTCACAGCTTCAAACCATGTGGACTTGTTCGACAAAAGACCCTGTCCGTCCAGATCGTCGGCAAAAACCCGCTCGCAGAAGGCGCGGCTGTCCGCGTCGCTCATCTCATCCAATCCGGCGCGCGTCCAGGTCTGCGGATCTGTTTCAATGAGGAACGTACTCATCCGGTCGCTGTACTGGTAACTATGAGCGATGAACACACCGAATTCGGTTTCGCGAAAAATCAGCGAGACGGCATGAAACGGTTTGCGAGTTCCGTACCAGGCAAACTTGTTGCGGCGCTTCACGAACGACGGTTTGAACGCATCCGCATACTGCGCGCGAGTCCGGCTGCTCACACCATCGGCCACCACCACGAGGTCTGCCTGACGCAATGCGCCCGCGTCGTCCACCCGAGCATTGAACCGTAGATCGACGCCCGCCGACCTGCATTCGGCATGCAGAAACTGCAGCAACGCAATGCGGGCGACCCGCGAAAAGCAGTTGCCATGGATCGGCACGTGCACGCCGCGGTGAACGATTTCCATGTGCTCGGAACGCACATGGCCGGCGGTAAAACGACGGAAAAATTCCGGATCCGATTTCTCGAGAAACGACAACGCGACATCCGAGAACACCACGCCCCAGCCATAAGTTGCGCTGGCGTCATTCTGTTCATAGACCCGGACCGTCCATTGCGGAAAGCGCCGTTTGACCAGATACGAGAAAAACAGCCCGCCGGGCCCCCCTCCTACAATATTGATGTCCATTTTCAGTCTCCTGCGTCTGACGCAAGCTCCGTGCGCTGCGCCGCGACTTTCATCAAACGGCTGCCAAAATCAGCCACTCCGACGGGCCTGTGTCGACACCCTCGAAGGTGCTCATCTCAGGCCTCAACCGGCGCCGCGGGCACCGCAAATTTTTCCGTCAACAACGCGCCTGCGCCTGGAATCTTTGCGTCGAGCCCCAGCCTGTCGAGCATGCGCCGCGTCGTGCACACCGCGGTTGACGTCACGGGAATGCCGAGCCGGGTCTGGATCGCTTCGATGGCCGGCAGCGATTGCATCTGCACACACGCCGACGCGACGACCACATCGACATTCGCCACGTAAAGCTTTTCCACGTCTTGTAGAAGCTGCATGGGGTCACGCCGCCCCACATCCAGGTTATCGGGGATCTCGAACGACAGTGCGTCGACGACCTCGATCCCTTCGCTCTCGATGTACTCCACCACTAGTCTGGTCAGCGGCTTCATGTAAGGCGCCATCAACGAAATTCTGCGAGCGCCCATGATCTTCAGGCCTTCTATGAGCGCACCGGCTGAAGTCATCACTGCCGCATCGCACTGATTGGCTTTGACCACCTCGGCCAGCTCTCTTTCCACCGTGCGGTGATATCCCGGTCCCATTGCCATGATCGCGACAAGACAGGCGGTGCTCATCACATCCATGCGGGCATCGGCAAGCTCCGCAGCGCATCGCAAGCCTTCCTTGTTCATGGCGGCGAGTTCTTCCTTCGTTACTTTATGCATACGCATGCGGCTCGAATGAAACGTGAAGCGTTCCGGCGCCAGCGTCTCGCGGCGGCGCAGCAACGCAGGCACCTCCGTTTCCATCGTCGTGTTGGAACTCGGCACGATCTGGCCGATCCGGTAAGCGATCTTGCTCATGTCATTGATCCTGTCTGGAGGGTGAAAGATTCGCTGCGGCTTCAGACTCGATGGTCTGCGCGATGATCCGGCGCATGGCGGGTTTGTCGACTTTGCCGACCCGCGTGACTGGAAACTCATCCACGATTTCGATCCGCTCCGGACACTTGAACTTCGCAAGCCCCTGTGCCGAGAGAAATTCGATCATCTGCGGGATATCCGGCGCGGTATGGCCTTCACGGATGATGAGAAACGCGCAGCCCTTCTCTCCGTAAAACGGGTCGGGCATCGCCACCAGTTTTGCGTCCAGAACAGCGGGATGACAGCTCAGAAATGCTTCGACTTCCTCAGCACCTATCTTCTCTCCACCGCGATTGATGTTGTCACGCAGGCGTCCTTCGAACGAAAAGTAGGTGACGCCACCGATGACATGCGCGCGCATCATGTCGCCGGTCCGGAAAAAGCCGTTCGACGTAAAGGCCTTGGCGTTCGCCTCGGGCGCGTTGTAGTAGCCTCTCAGGCTGGACGGACCACGAAAACACAGTTCGCCCATTTCGCCGGGTGCCACGGGCGATTCGTTATCGGCATTGAGCAAAACGAGTTCGTCATGCTCACACCCCGAACGCCCGTGCGTGTGATGACGGACGAATGCGTCGGTTGCCGGGCCAGAACCAATCAGCAGTCCTTCCGTCGTACCGTACATGTTCGAACTGGTCACGCCGAGAAACGTTTCGAGCGCATCGGCCCGGGTCAGACAAAAGAACAGCTTGAGCGACGACAGGTCGTAATCGAGCACCTCAGCACACGCCATGATCTGCGGCGCGACTGGTCCGATTGAAACAGCGTGCGTTACGCGGTGCTGCTGGATCAGCTCCGCCATCCGCACAATATCGACTTTCGGCATCAGTACGGTGGTTTGCCCGAGGGATATCGTGGGCACCAGCGCGTATAGATGCGCCGCATTGTGCAGCAACGGCAATGACCAGATCAGCGTGGCGTGTTCACCTGCCTCCACGTGCCTCGCCCAGGCGTCGGCATGCGCGAGGTATTCTGCGTGAAAACGCGGAATGATCTTGGGCACTCCGGTCGTGCCGCCGGAGAGCTGGAAGCTCAGGACGTCTTCCGAGCCGATGTGCACACCGCGCAGGGTGGCCCTCGCCTCATCCAGCGAGACCGCCTCCAGCAACACGGACATGGAGTGTGTCCCGGCCGGCGCATCACCGCGTGCAACCACCAGATGTTTGAACGAAGGATGCCCGGCGCGCATCTTCTGCGCAAAACCAACCAGATCGAACTGTCCCGCGTCGGCCTGCACGAAATAGGCTTGCGGCTGCGACAAACTCGCCAGCTTGCCGATTTCCACCTCACGATACTGCGGCAGCGCACAAACGGGAACGATGCCGCTCTTGTAGCATGCACACAAAGCCAGTGCGGTGTCGATCGTCGTGCCCATCTGGAACACGGCGCGTGCGCCGGGTTCGAGTCCGAGTTTGAGCAAGGCGGCGGCCAGACGGTCGCTTTGCTCATCCAGCGCACGAAAGGTGATGCTGCGTTCGTCGCTGATCAGGGCCAGCTTGTCGGGAAGGCGTTGCGCCGTCTGCGCGAGTGCCTGGCCGAACGTTCTGTCTTTCCATGCCCCGACCTGAAAATAGTGCCGGGCGACCGACGACTCGCAGTACGCGACGCCTTCGAGCGGATAGTGGATGCCTGCCATGTCTGTCTTCTCCAGTCGACCCGCTCTTATTGTTCGACGATGCGAACGCGGTCTTTGTCAAACGTATCGATACGCCCGCACAAACCGCCGGTGAAGAGTCCATACCAGACGGCCGGTTTCAAGCCCAGTTCCTTGCGATTGAATTCGAGCGCCTCGTTCGATTCAATCAGAAAGTAACCCGGCGACGGTTGCGAGACGCGATACGCCGAATTGCGCCGCGCCGCATCGACCACGCTTGCGAATTCCGCCAGCGCCGGCACGAAAATGCCCGGACCTTCGCTCTTTATGCCGCATTGCCCACTCAACAGTCTGCCTTTTTCCTGCCATACAGCATCAATCTCACGGACCTGTCCTGCATGATCGCTGGCGATCTGCTCCGCCATGATCGCCGCTTCAAGTGTTAGCGCCGCATCCCGTGCGTCCAGCGATTGCAGTTCACGCAGCTTGACAGTGATCTCGATGAAATAACCGTTGGGATCACGAAAATAGATCGATTCGATCACTTCATGCTGGGTGGCCGATGAAACCTCGACGCCCTTCGCCTCGAGCATATCCTTCCAGGCAAGTAACTGCTCCGCACTATCGGTCAGCCACGCGGTGTGTGTCGCATCGAATACGTGGTCATCCGGCGTGGGTGGCATCGAGGGGCGTTCTTGCGGCCGCGGTTCGCCCAGATAGTAGAAAAAGGCGATCGTGCTGCCGTTGCCGCTATCGAAGAAAAAATGCAGGAAGTCCGGGTGACTTTCCGGACCCCAGCCCCGTGCGGAGATCGTGTGGACAAGCGGCAGACCCAACGTGTCACGATAGAACTCGATCGTTTCGCGCAGCTTCCACGTCGGACGCGCCGTGTGATCGACCCCCGACAGCCTGAGCGGTACTGATTGATTCATTCGTCAACTCCCGAGTTATAAGAAAGACCGTTGATGCAGCCATTCGCCGACCGCGCGCGCGGCAATCGTCCGGCCCGGTTCATCACCGGCCTCCAGCGGCCTGCCGTGATGATCGCCACGCACGCGAACGTGGGTCTTATCGTTCGAACCGATACCGGCAAAGATGTCGGCAATGGCCAATGGAAAAGTGGTTTGATCGCCGGTGTATTCGACCAGCAGCGAGGGCACGACGACCGAAGGTGTGGTGGTTTCCAGCGCTGCGTTCGACGAGAGGCCGGACCATGTCGAGAGCCACGATTCCGGTGAACACAGGCGTCCAAAACCGACCGAGCCATAGTTCGAGATGACCGGATTGGGCGACCACAGCGAACCGGGCTTGCGCTCGGACGGATCGAGCGAGGCATCCAGACAGCGCAAATCGGCGTCGGTCCGCCATACGGTCATGACCGGCGTGTGGTTGGCCACGAGCTTCTGCCGACGGGTCGCCGCCTTGTCCTTCACGGCTTGCCGCGCGTCCTGGCGCACGGCGATCAATTGGCGTGCTATCCGGTCGAGGCGCGCGACGCGCTCGCGCTGTGCATCGCGATAACGGGTGACGAACTCAGCGCTATAGCGTGTCGCCCCCGGTTCGCGGGAATAGCCGTTCTCGGGGTCGAACGGGTTCAACGTGTCGTCGATCGATAGCGCATCGCCTTCGTCGGTAACCGACGGATCAATGCAACCCATCAATAAACGGCCCTGCCCCGGATGCGGCGCCAGAAAGATCATGCCGTCCACCATCGGCATGGTCGCGCTTGCCAGATGGGTAGCGCGGCCCCCAGGCGTCTTTGCGATCCGGTCTTGCGCGCGAAGCGCCGATTGCTGGATGTAGAAACTATAGAGCCCGGAACCGCCCGAATTGCCGAGCAATACGATGCGCTCGAAACCTGCCTCGCGCAGATAGCGCAAGCCGGCCGCGACGTCGTGCAGGGCAAGCTCATGCTCGAGCCGCAGATCGTTGCCGACCGAGCGTGCCGCCTGCGCCCAGACCGACGCGCCCGCACGCAATAGCCCTGGAATCAGATAGTGGAACGTAAAGTTCTCGCGTGGGTGCATCAGGCAAACGACCGTTTTCGCCGATGCGCCGCGATACAGCACGCCGCATGTGGCCGCACCATCTTCGGTGCGCAACGCGACGCTGGCCTGTTGCGCGGCGGGCGGCAAGGCGTCGGGAAACCAGTCAATCGTCAACGCATGAGGACGTTCGAGAACTGCACCGGCGGGTATGTTGCTCATATCAATGCCTCCGTATCCGTTGACGTTAGTATAGCTTTTTTGACGTCAACGTCAAATTTTCGACAGAAAAATCTGACTGTATTCTTCGAAGCCCGTCATGCTGTTCCGGCATTGTCCGGCTGGACGGCGCCCGTGCCTGTTATCGCGCCAGGCCCGGACTAAAGAAACGACTGGCCGCCGTCAACGGTTACTACCTGCCCGGTGATGTGGCGGCCGGTTTCGCCAAGCAGAAACGTAATGGCCGCCGCCTGATCGGCCGCCTGCGCCATGCGTCCGAGTGGAATGCCGAGCCGCCATTGCGCGAGATTGCCGTTGATCGCGATCTCGTGCCGGACCGGGTCGGTGCCCATCATCGACGTGGCGGTCGAGCCGGGACACACGATGTTGACCGTGATGTTCTTGCGCGCCAGTTCAAGCGCCATGTAACGGCCTAACTGGATCACCGCGGCTTTCGATGCGCCGTAGGCCGCAGCGGTCAGTTGCGGCTGGCGCGCGCCGATCGAAGCAACCAGAACGATGCGGCCTCGGCCCCGCTCCAGCATGTGCTTCGCGACCGTCTGCGAGACCAGAAACGCACCAGTGGCGTTGACCGCGAACATACGATCCCAGGTGGCGCGCGAAGTCGTCGTGAAGGACTCCGGCGAATACAGACCAGCCGCAACCACGAGACCGTCGAGCGCGCCGTGGTTCTGCACGACCGCTTCGACGACGTGCGCAATCGCGGCCTCGTCCGTGACATCGAGCGCATGGGCCGAATGCCGCTCGCCTCCCGGCAGATCGGCCACGAGTTCGCGGACACGCTCGCCATCGAGATCGGCCAGCGCGATGCGGGCACCCTGTTCGGCCAGCATCTGTGCGGTCGCAAAACCAATCCCGTCGCGCGTGCCGCCGCCAACGACCAGCACTGACTTGCCTTCAAAAGTGGACAGACTCACAGCCAACCCCTTGCGTTGATATGAAATAGTGCGATGCGTACCGGGCTCATTTGGGCACCTGATACAGACCGGCCTGGCTAGCCACCTTCCAATAGGCCGCACCTGCGGTAAAGCCGCCGTCCACGACGATCTCCTCACCGGTGATGCCGCCCGACGCAGGGCCCGCCAGGAACGCGACGACGGATGCAATCTCCTCGGCTTCGACCGCGCGGCCGGCCGGTGTCATGTCGATCATCGGTTGCAGATGCGGTGAATGGCGATTGATGTCGGTCACGACAAGTCCTGGGCAAACACAGTTGACACGGACATTGAACGCCGCGAACTCGAGCGCAGCGGACTTCGTCAACCCGCGCACGCCCCATTTGCTCGCCGTATAGGCCGGATCCGCGTGCCCGGACAGCGCTGCATTGGACGCGATATTGACAATCGCACCGCTGCGTTGCGCGCACATGGTCGATGCGACCTGGCTCACACCGAGAAAGGTGCCTGTGAGATTGACGTCGAGTACCCGGCGCCACTCGGCTTCCGGATAGTTCGAGATCGTCTTGCGATAGAGAATGCCGGCGTTGTTGACGAGGACGTCGATACGCCCGCGCCACTCCAGTACTGCTGCGATGACCTGACTCCAGTTTTCCTGCGATGTCACATCGAGCTTGAAAAACCGCGCTTGCAGTCCTCGCTCCCGCAGTTCGGCAGCGCTCTGCTCGCCCTCCTCGGGCGTGACGTCGCAGATCGCAACATAGGCGCCTCCCTCGGCGAACAATGTCGACTCGACGCGTCCCATACCGCGTGCGCCGCCGGTGACAATGACAACCTTCTCCTGAAATGTCTGCATGCTGGTTCCTGTGATGAATTCGATGACAGCGCGATGCGCTGCTCAACGAGGTAATGAGGCAATGAGGTAATGAGGTAATGGAGTAGCGGCTATCGGTCCGGCATGATCGTCCTGCCGACGAGAGGCCAACCGATCGGCGCAACCGAAGCATCGCCGGCTGTCACGGCAGCCTCGGGTGTCCAGGTGGCGGCCAGCACCCGCTTGCCGTTCGGCGCGCGATTGCCTTCCGATACCAGCCACGCGAGCGGCGCAACCAGCGCTTGCGGCGGTACCAGCTTCGAACGGTCGAAGCCCGCCTCGTCGGGAATCATCGGCGTATCGGCGGGGCCGCCCGGCACGAGCACGTTGACGGTCACGCCGGTGCCGGCAAGGTCCTGGACCATGATGGCCGAATGCGATTCGAGCGCGGCCTTCGAGCCGCCGTATGGTGCGAAGCCGCGTCGCATCATCGATTCATGACTGGTCGTGACATTGACGACGCGCCCCCAGTGTTGCGCGCGCATGCGCCGCGCGGCGTGGATCGCGAGCAGGAACGGCGCGACGGCGTTGATCTCGAAGAAGAGCCGCACCATGTCATCGGATAAATCCACAAACGAAGGAGGATGGTCGAAGTAATCCGGGCTGACGAGAGACGGCCCCACACCCGCGTTATTGACCAGTATGTCGATACCGCCAAGCGTTTCGTCCGCCCTGTGCATCACGTCCGCGACTGCATCGGGTTGCGTCAGGTCGCAGGCGAAGCTGAAGGCATTGACTGCGCCGCGCCGCCCATTTGCCTGCGCGACCGCTTCCACGACCTGCTGGGCATCACGATCGACGAACAGCACGGTGTGGCCAGCGTCGAGCAGCCCGTTCGCCATCGCGCGGCCAAGCCCGCGCGCCGCACCCGTGACGACGGCGCGCCGGCGAATCCCGGCGGGCACGTCGTCGATCGTGCCATTTCCCACAGTTGTCATCTCATCGACTCCATAAAGGGCAAGGAAACATCGGCCGCGTCATGAACGGCACAGCGCGCGTCTACGACGTTTTGGCGACGAGTTCTTCGTTCGCCTTCGGCGGTGCCGGCGCGCGCCGATTGAACAACCGGGCAGCTTCGCCCACGATTCCGCGCCGGAACACCAGCACACAAACCATAAAGATCGCGCCCTGGATAACCGTCACCCACGCGCCCAGCGCCGCCAGGTAGTTCTCCATCGCCGCCGCGACGGCCGCGCCGACGATCGGCCCGGAGAACGTACCCACGCCGCCCAGAATCGCCATCAGGATCGCGAGTCCCGACATCGACCAGTGAACGTTGTTGAGCGACGCCAGCTGGAACACCAGCGAATCGAGCGAACCCGCCACACCCGCCATCGTCGCTGACAGCACGAACGTGAGCAGCTTGAAGTAATGCGTCTCGTAGCCCAGCGAGATGGCGCGCTGCTCGTTCTCCCGGATGCCTTTCAGCACGTTGCCGAACGGCGAATGAATGGCGCGATAGATGACCCACAGCCCGCCCACGCAGATGACGAACACGAAGTAGTACAGCGCCGTGGTGTTGCTGAGATCGATCCTGCCGAACAGCATGCCGCGCGGCACGTCCTGGATGCCCTCGTCGGCGTGCGTGAACGGCGCCTGCAACGAAAAGAAATAGACAAGCTGTGCGAGCGCGAGTGTCACCATCGAGAAATAGATGCCCTGCCGGCGAATCGAGACGAAACCGAACGCCAGTCCCATCACCGCCGCAACGGCCGCGCCGGCGAGAACGCCGAGCAACGGGTCGAAGCCGTACTCCTTCATGCAATGCGCGGTCACATAGCCGGCGAAGCCGTAGAACGCCGCGTGGCCGAAAGACAGCAGGCCGCCGTAGCCGAGCAGCAGATTGAACGCGCTAGCGAACAGCGCGAAGCACAGCACCTTCATCAGGAACACCGGATAGACGAGCGCTGGCGCCACGAGGCCGAGCGCGAGCAGAAGCAGTATCAGCACGCGCGTCGTGGCCGGCGAGCAGAACGGCCGCGTCGGTTCGCAGTGCACCGCCTGTCCCTGGCCTGTCAGCAATGCGTTGCCGAAAAGTCCCGCCGGACGCACCAGCAGCACGACGACCATAATCATGAATACGACGGTCGTCGAGGCCTCGGGGTAGAAAACGCGCGTCAGGCCTTCGGCCACGCCGAGAGCGAATCCCGAGACGATCGCGCCCATGATCGATCCCATGCCGCCGATCACGACGATCGCGAACACCACGATGATGACGTCCGAGCCCATCTGGGCATTGGCCTGGTAAATCGGCGCGGCCATCACGCCCGCGAGCGCCGCGAGGCCCACGCCGAACCCATAAGTCAAGGTGACGAGGCGCGGCACGTTGATGCCGAACGCGCGGGTCAGCCCGGGATTTTCGGTCGCGGCCCGCAGATGCGCGCCGAGCGATGTGCGCTCGATCACGTACCACGTCGCGAGGCAGACCGAGAGCGCGGCGCCGATCACCCACACACGATAGGCGGGCAGAAAAATGAAGCCCAGATCCCATGCCGCGCCAAGCGAAGGCGGAATCGGATAAGGCACGCCCGTCGAGCCGAACCTGTAGCGCACGAGTCCCTCGATCACGAGCGACATACCGAACGTGAGCAGCATGCCGTACAGATGGTTGAGACGGTACATGTGCTTGAGCAACGTACGTTCGAGCACGATGCCGAAGCCGCCGACCAGAATGGGCGCGACGATCAGCGTAGGCCAGTAGCCGAGGCCGAATGTATCGAGCAGCACATAGGCGCCCAGCGCCCCCAGCATGTATTGCGCGCCGTGCGCGAAGTTCACGATGCCCAGCAAGCCGAAGATCACCGCGAGGCCAAGACTGAGCATCGCGTAAAAGCCGCCGTTGATGAGGCCGATCAGCAACTGTCCGAAAAACGCCGCGGGCGGCGGCAAAGCTTGAAGTAACGAGTCCATCTTCTGCTCCTGATCCGTATCAGATGTCGTGCGATGCGGGGCTTGCCGCTCTCAGACCGACAGGTATTGATTGACGCGTTCGCTGCCGCTGTCGAAAGCGGCGCGCGGGATCATATCGACCACGCGGCCATGCTCGACGATGTAGTGACGATCGGCGACGCCCGCCGCGAAGTGAGCGTTCTGCTCGACCAGCAGGATGGTGAATCCCCGCTGTTTGAGCGTACCGATCAGCATGCCGATCTGTTCGACGATGACGGGCGCGAGACCCTCGGTCGGCTCATCGAGCAGCAACAGCCGCGCGCCGGTGCGCAGGATGCGGGCGATCGCGAGCATCTGCAGTTCGCCGCCCGACATGCACGTGCCCTGACTTTGGCGGCGCTCGTACAGGTTCGGGAAGATCCGGTAGATCTCGTCGACCGGCATGCCCCCGTCGGCCACCACCGGCGGCAGCAGCAGATTCTCGCCGACCGTCAGACTGGCGTAGATCCCCCGCTCCTCCGGACAATAAGCAATGCCCAGTTTCGCAATACGTTCCGAAGGCAGTGTCGTGCAATCGCGGCCCGCAAAGCGAATCTCGCCGTCGCGGCGCCCGACGATGCCCATGATGGTCTTGAGCGTCGTCGATTTGCCCGCGCCGTTGCGGCCCAACAGCGTGACGACCTCGCCGCGCCCGATTTCGAAGTTCATGCCGTGCAGCACCTGCGATTCGCCGTACCAGGCCCGCAGGTTCCGTATCGTCAGCAGGACGTCGGCGGAATCGACGTGCGTCGTGTCGTCAGTCATGGGCGGCCCCCATGTAAGCGGCGCGAACCTCGGGATCCTTCGATACCTCGGCATACGCGCCTTCGGCCAGCACCTTGCCGCGCGCCATCACGGTGATCCGGTTCGACAGTGCCGCGACCACGGACAGGTTGTGCTCGACCATCAACACCGTGTAGCGTTCGCCGACCGTGGCGATCAGGTTCGAGACGGTGCCGATGTCTTCCCGGCCGAGGCCGGCCATCGGCTCGTCGAGCAACAGCAATTCGGGCTCGAGCGACAGCGTCGTGGCGATTTCGAGCGCGCGCCGCCGGCCATAAGACAGGTCGGCAGCGACCGCGTGTGTGTAGTCGGTGAGCCCCACTGCGGCGATCAGTTCTTCGGCGCGTTCATTGAGCACGTCGAGGCTGCGTTCGTTGCGCCAGAAATGAAGCGCGGTGCCGAGCTTGCGTTGCAGGGCAAGACGCAGGTTGTCGAGCACCGTCAGGTGCGGAAAGATCGCCGAGATCTGGAACGAGCGCACTATGCCCATGCGTGCAACCTCAGCAGCCCGGGCACGCGTGATGTCGTTGCCGCGATAGGTAATGGTGCCCGCCGTCGGTTGCAGGAACTTGGTCAGCAGGTTGAACACCGTGGTCTTGCCGGCTCCGTTGGGCCCGATCAACGCGTGGATGTGACCGCGTTCAATACGCAGATCCACGCCGCCGACCGCAAGATGGCCGCCGAATTGCTTGATGAGCCCCCGTGCTTCGAGAATGTACTGACTCATGAAATTACTCCTATGTCGTAGCGTGAGCCGGATGTGCCGGGAGAAAGCGT
The DNA here is from genome assembly GCF_900177725.1 of Paraburkholderia susongensis. Lineage (GTDB taxonomy): Bacteria > Pseudomonadota > Gammaproteobacteria > Burkholderiales > Burkholderiaceae > Paraburkholderia > Paraburkholderia susongensis. The sequence goes on from NZ_FXAT01000005.1 coordinate 146,652, forward strand.
TGACGGAAGCCCCGGCATCACTTTTTCACCAACGGGCATTCGCTGCGCGCTAGCGGCGAGTACGCTTCGTCGGGCGGCACGACGGCGAGCAATTCGGCGTAGTCGAATACCGATTTCGATTGCGACGGCATCTTCACTCTCGCGAGATACATCGGACGGATCAGTTCGGTGTCGGCGCGGATATGGCCATTCCTGACGGCAAACGAGTTGACGGGCATCGCTTTCATCGCCGGCACGACAATCGTGGCGTCGTCGCTTCGGGTCTGCTGGACGGCTTTGAGGTAGTGAGTAACGGCCTCATACTCGGCAACGTGCGAAAACGCTGGCACGACGCCCGTTCTCGCCATGAAACGCTTCGACCAGGCGAGTGCGTCGGCATTCATCTCCGGGTAGAACGGTGTGGCAAATACGATGCCGGCCGCCTGATCAAGCCCCATCGCCTTGATGTCGGTTGCGAACAGTCCGCCGTTGGCGACCAGCGTGACACCGCCCTGCGTCATGCCGAACTGGCGGGCTGCCTTGACGACGTTGACCATGTCGGTGCCGCCGAAGCCGACCGCAAGGCTGGTAGGCCGCAACGCCTGCGCCTGCAGCACGAACGACGACACGTCGCCTGCATTGACCGGCACACGCACTTCACCGGCGAGCCGCCCACCACCGCTCTTGATGCCCTCGATCGCGGCGTTGTAGGCAGGCGGACCAGCGGCCGTGTCCTGCACCATCACGTACCACGCCTTGCCGAGCTTCTGGCTCACATAACGCGTGGGCGGGACACCGAGCGCGTAGAAATCGGGCGACCAGTGAATGCTGTTAGGCAGGCACGCCTTGCCGTTCAGCTCGGGAGTCTGGGCGATCGTGTAGACCACGGTGCGCGTCGGACGCGTCTTCGCGATCGCCGACGCAGCCATCGCGACCGACGAACCGGCCAGACTGAATACGGCGGCCACGTTGTCGCGATCGAACCATTGCGTGAGGATTGCCGAACCGACGGCAGGCTTCATCTGATGATCGGCTGTGACCAGTTCGATCTTGCGGCCGTTGACCGTGCCGCCGAAATCCTCGATCGCCATCTGCGCGGCGGCCACCGAGTATTTGCCCGCCAGATCGCTATAGGCCGACGACATGTCGGTCAGCACACCGATTTTCAGCGGGGCATTCGACTGGGCGGCAGCGGGCCATGCCGTGGTCAAGGCGGCAAACGCCAGCAGCGATGTGACACCGCATTTAGCGATACTGGCAATGAAGCGGCGAAAGTTCATGACTGTGTCTCCGGTTGATTTAACATCTTGTTGTCGTTTGTGTCATTATTTCTACACTAACGTCAAACAGTCAAGCCAACGCTTGTCGGTTTTTACCCTGATGCCGCGAGGGTTAACTTGTATGTTTGTTTTTTGACTACATCGTAAAATTGATGAAGTCCTTACATGGCCATCCATCTACCGGAGGAATATTTCATGCCCCACGCCATACTCACTTTCGACAAGCCCGGCAGCGGTGCACTGCGCATCGAATTGCGGCCGCAACATGTCGCCTACCTGAACGAGCGCAAGCATCTGATGCTCGCCGGAGGCGCCATGCTCGATCCGGAAGGTCTGCCGCAGGGCGGCATCATCATCATCGATACCGATGACCGGTCCGTTGCCGAAGCATTCGCCGCCGGCGATCCGTTCAACAAAGGCGGCCTGTTTCAGGAGGTGAAGGTCGTGCAGTGGCGCAAGTCGTTCTTCAACTTCGAGAACTGCATGTAGGCCCCGCACGTGATGCCGAAGCAGGATGGCCTGAACGCCACCGCGTCGGCAGCAACGATAAAAAAAGCCGTTTGCGGGGGACGCAAACGGCTTTTTCAATGTCAGTCGCCGACTCCGGCGAGGTGTCGGCCGACGATATAACCAAACGTCATCGCAGGCCCCAGGGTCGAGCCGCCACCCGGATAGCTGCCGCCGAAGATGCTCGCCATGTCGTTGCCGACGGCATACAGCCCGGCAATGGGCTCGTGCCGCTCATCGAGCACGCGCCCCGCGATATCGGTGCGCAAGCCGCCAAACGTGCCGATATCGCCAGGCATCAGCCGCACGGCGTAGTACGGTCCGTTCTCGAGCGGCCCTATGCATGGGTTCGGCGTATGCAGCGGATCGCCCTGGAAGCGGTCGTAGGCAGCCTCCCCTTTGTGGAACTCCGGATCGCGGCCATCACGCGCGTGCAGATTGAACTGCTGGATCGCTTGCACGAGGCCGCCAGCGTCGATCCCCGCACGTCTCGCCAATGCCTCGATGGTCGCGCCGCGCAACAGATAACCGGAGCGCAGGTAAGGGCCGAGCGGCACCGGGAACGGCTTGGCGAACCCAAGCCCGTATTTGCGCACCGCCCGATGATCGGCGACAAGAAAGACCGCCTGACGCGGGCCCGGCGTCTCGCCGATCATGGCGGCGCCGAAATCGTGATAGTTGGCGCCTTCATTCGTAAAGCGCCGCCCGTCAGCACGCACGGCGATGATGCCGGGCTTGCCGCGATCCAGAATGTGCGTGATCGCGGTTTCCCGTCCATTGCCGAGCGGCACGCGCGACACGGGCATCCACGAACCGATGTGCGGATACGTCATGTTGGTGGCGGCGCCAATCGACTCCGCAAGGCGCAGACCGTCGCCGGTATTGGCTGCGGGCGCCATCGTAATGTGTTCGCCGGGACTGGGAGCGTGCGGAAACACGGCCTGGCGGCGGCTGAGATCGCCCGGAAAACCACCCGTCGCGAGAACGACGCCGCGTGTCGCCCTGACCCGTTCAGACCGCCCTTCATGCGTGATCACGGCGCCCTGGACGCATCCCTTCTCCACGAGCAGACCTGTTACGGGCGTGTTCAGCCAGATCGGAATGTCGAGCTGGACGGCCGACCTGTACAGGCGCGCGGCCAGTGCGGCACCGTTGAAAAGCCTCATGCTGCGGCCGTGAAGGAGCAGGTCCCGGCCATATTTGACCAGACGTTTTGCCGTATACCAGGCCGAATTCACCGAATACAGCGCATTCAGAAAGTGCCGCATGTCCGGGCCGGAGCCAAAGGTGAGGCCGACGAAGGTCATGCCGCGAATCGGCGGGCTCAGCAAGGCAGCGTGAGGGCCCAGTTCATTGGCGTCATACGGCTCGGCGCAAATGGGCCTGCCCCCGCTCGAAGCGCCCGGCGTCTCCGCGTGATAGTCGGGAAAGGCCGCGCCGAGCGTGAACCTGACTTCCGTTTCGCGCTCGAAGAAATCGACCATGGCAGGCGCGTGCCTGAGAAAAGCGTCGACGCGCGGCCCGTCGAAGTGCTCGCCGGCTTCGCGCTCGAGGTAGTTGCGTGCCGCCTCCACCGTGTCCTCTATGCCGGCTCTGCGTGCCAGCGGATTATTCGGTATCCAGAGCCATCCGCCTGATAGCGCGGTGCTGCCGCCGAAAACGGGCTGCTTTTCAACCACGATCACGTTCAGCCCCTGCTTCTTCGCCGTGATTGCCGTCGCGAGACCGCCTGCGCCGGTGCCGACGACCAGCACATCGCATGTCACTTCCACCCTATCGCTCATGCCTTCCTCCGTCTGTCTGAATGCGTTGTCGGTGCACGCGGAGAATTCGTGGGATCACGCTGACTCGGTGATCACCCGGATTCGTTCATCGGCTCGCCTGATTTTTGACACATTAGACTAACTATTGACATTATAGTCAACTCAAAGTTAAATGAGTGCAAACCGGCTATTGCGGCTGAATCAGGCAGGACGCAGACGCACGCCATGACTTCCCCTTTGCAAGGCGACCAGCATGTCCACAACAGAAACCACCGCGAAAGAGGCGCCCGGCACAGCAAGCGAAGTGCTGCGTTCGATGGAAAACGCATGGAATGCGGCAGCGCTGCATTGGGACGTCAACGGCCTGAGCGCGCTGTACAGCGACGACGCCACGATGTTCGCGGGGCGGCCCGGCATGGCAGCCGGCAGGCAAGGCGTATGCGGATACTTCGCGTCGTACATCGGCATGCTGAGTTCGACGCAGCTCGAACTCGTCGAACAGGTAATCACCGAACTCGGTCCTGACGCGTTTCTCGCCCAGGGTTACGGCAATTTCCGCTTTACGCTCGTCAACGGCAAACCGTCGGCTTGCACTTTACGCACCACGTGGCTTCTGGTGCGGCGCAGCGGGCGATGGCTGATCGCGCATCACCATTTTTCGGCCACCCCCGAAGTGCCGCCGGTACCGCAATGACGCCCGTTTGTACCCACCACACTCAGCGACAAGAGAGGTTCTGACATGCCCCGGCTCAACGACAAGGTCGCGATCATCACCGGCGCCGCAAGCGGCATCGGCCGCAGCGCGGCGCAACTGTTCGCCCGTGAAGGGGCGCGCGTGGTGGTGGCCGATATCGATGCCGCCGAGGCGGCGGCCGTCGCCACTGGCATTCGCGCGGACGGCGGCGAGGCGATCGCAATAACGACTGACGTCACGCAAAGCGACAGCGTCGCCGCCACGATCGAGGCAGCCGTGGCAGAGTTTGGCAAACTCGACGTCCTCTATAACAACGCGGGCGGCTCGACGCCGCGCGACAACACCGTGGTCGACGCCGATCTGGAAGAGTTCTGGCGCGTCGTCAGAGTCGACCTGTGGGGCACCTTCCTTGGTTGTCGCTTCGCGATACCCCATATGCGCAAGAACGGCGGCGGTGCGATCGTCAACATGGTATCGAATGTCGCGTTGATGGGCGTACCCGGTGTGGACTGCTACACGTCGGCCAAGGGCGGTGTCGCCGCGCTGACGCGCTCCCTTGCCGTGACCTACGCGGCCGACCGGATTCGTGTCAACGCAATCGCGCCGTCCACTACGCTTTCGCCCCGGGTTATCGAGCGCCTGCAGGTGAGTCAGGGCATGCGTGAGCTAGCCGCGAAGAACCTGCTCGGCGCGGCGGAACCCATCGATATCGCCTACGCTGCGCTGTTCCTGGCCTCGGAAGAGTCCCGTGTCACCACCGGCTCGATCTTCCTCGCGGAGAGCGGCACGACCGTTGCGTAACCTGCCGACGCGACGGTCGGCACAGGCCTGCCTTGAAACTGACGACTGTTTCCGCGCAGCGCCCGCTTCCAAAGAACTGCTAACCATTCCGAACACACATACTTCCTGATCCGATAAAAATCCGGCGAATCGGCAAACGGTATAAAGTGGCGCCGTCCATCACACAGCCTCGCAAGGTGTGCCTATGCTAGATCTCAACGACTTTCGCTACTTCGTTCGCATCGTGGAGTGCGGCGGACTCACCGCCGCCGGCCGCAATCTGAGCGTACCGAAGTCGACGGTAAGCCATCGCCTTCAGCAACTCGAAACAGCCCTAGGCGTGCGGCTCGTCAACCGGACCTCGCGCAGGCTCAGCATGACCGATGCGGGCGATGTGTTTTACCGGCATGCGGTTGCCATGCTGGAGCGCGCCGACTTTGCGGAAAGCGCGGTGCGCGAACGCCTTGCCGAGCCGAGCGGCACGATCCGTTTCACCACCGCGGTGGCGACGTCCCTATTCGCCATGCGACAGGTACTGCCCGATTTCATTCAGCGCTACCCCAAGATCAATGTGATCCAGCACATCAGCGACGAGCAGGTCGATATAGCCGGCGGCAACTACGACCTCGCGCTGCGCTCGCATAGCGGTCCACTGTCCGATTCGACACTGGTGCAGCGCACGCTGGCGCCGGCGCCCTGGTGCCTGTTCGCCTCTCCCGGCTACGTCAAGCGCCACGGTATGCCGCTCGCGCCGGAAAGTCTTGCCGGGCATGACACGCTGGTCATGTTGAGGCACAACAGTCCAATGACCTGGAAGCTCAAGCACCCGACGCGCGGAGAAATGATCGTGCCGCTCAAACCCCGGCTAGCCGGCAATGACATCATGACCCTTAAACAGGCCGCGCAGAACGGTCTCGGTATCGTTGCGCTGCCCACCTATGTCTGCGGTGAAGACATGCGATCCGGCGCACTCCAGCGCGTGCTGCCCGACTGGTCGGCCGGCGAAGCCAGTATCACCGCGGTCATCCCGTTTCGCCACGGCATGCTGCCCTCCGTTCGCGCATTTCTGGACTTTCTGGTTGAGCGCATCCCACCGGTCGTAGCATAAGGCCGCATCGTCCAGCTGATTGGACACAGGTTCCAGGCAAGCCATCTTGTTGTCCTTCTGATGCGAGGCCATTCTGAGCACACAACCGGTCGACGCCGATCGAACGGTTCATCGAGCGCTTGAAGCGCCGCAAACGTGTTCAGGAGTACAGCAATGAAGATGTCCAGACGGGAGGTCCTTATTACAGGCGCGGCAGTGGCAGTTGCCGCATTCGGTACGGTTACCGGTACCGCAGCAGCCGTGGGGGTGGAAAAGCAATCCGGCAGCACCGAGGCGGGTCGATCGCCAAAGTTGGCCCGGCATTTCGATATCCTTATCGTTGGCGGCGGCTCGGCCGGCGCGGTTCTCGCCGCACGCCTGAGCGCGGACTCGCGCCGCCGCGTTCTGCTGCTGGAGGCGGGACCGAACTTCGCGCCCAACGACTACCCTCAGGTATTGAAAGACGCCAATATCGTCGCGGGCTCGCCTGCCTATGACTGGCACTACCACACGGACGACGCCGCCCGCCTGGGCCACGACATACCCGTGCCCCGAGGCCGCGTGGTCGGCGGCAGCTCCGCTGTTAACGCCGCCGTCGCCATACGCGCCCGGCAGGCCGATTTCGCCCGCTGGACCCAACGCGGTATCGAAGGATGGTCGTGGGAAGACGTGCTGGCCGCCTACAAGGCGATGGAAAATACGCCCTCCGGCGACGACGCCTGGCACGGACGCAACGGGCCGTTTCCAATTCGCCAGCGTGCCGCCGCGGAAAACACGCCGTCGATGCGAGCCTTTGTCGATGGCGCTGAAACGCTCGGCCTGAAGCACGTAGCGGATTTCAACGGTGCGGACCAGCACGGTGCCGGGCCCTACACGCTCAATGTGGTCGATGGCGTGCGCATCAATACGGGCATGGCCTATCTGACGGCAGCCGTGCGTGCGCGACCGAATCTCACGATCCGCGGCGGCGCCGAAGTGGACCGCGTGGTTTTCGAAGGCAAGCGGGCCGTCGGCGTCAGGCTGATCGACGGCTCGGTCCTGTCCGCGGGTGAAGTCATTCTGGCGTCGGGGGCTTTCGGCAGCCCGGCGATTCTCATGCGCTCGGGCATTGGGCCGGCCTCGCATCTATCCGAACTCGGCATTGCGACCATCGCCGATCTGCCAGTGGGCAACCGGCTGCAGGACCACCCGTTTTTCTACAATGTCTACGCACTCAAGCGCGAAGCAAACGCGATGCAGCCGGCCGCGGGGGCGCTCGTGTGGACCCGCTCACAGAGCGCGGCACCCGGCGATCTCGATCTGCAGATCTCGGGCACGCATCTGATCGACCCGAAGGTCAGCCCGACCGGCGGTGCAATCGTTCTGGCTTGCGCGGTGACGCTGCCGAAGTCGCTCGGTCAGTTGCGACTCTCGAGCCGCGACCCACGCGCTGCGCCGGATATTCGCTACAACTTCTTCGCTGAGCAGAACGATCTCGACCGGTTGGTCGAAGCCGTGCAGTTGTCCCGCCAGATTGGCCGTTCCGCACCGTTTCTGGACGTGGTCGATCACGAGATGGCGCCGGGCAATGCGGTAAGCGACGTCAAGGCGCTCCGAGCGAACATCGTTTCGAATGTCGCCGCCTATCTGCACCCTACTTCGACCGTGCCCATGGGTGCAGACACCGATCCCACCGCCGTGGTCGATGCCTGGGGCAAGGTACGCGGCGTCGACGCGTTGCGGGTTGTCGACGCATCGATTATTCCCGACATTCCGTCGGCACCGACGAACGTCACGACCATCATGGTGGCCGAGCGCATCGCCGCAAGGATTTCCGTCTGAATCCGTGCCGCGGCGGCACGTCATATTGCGGCACTTAACAGCAGCACAAAATTATTCTGGATAACTATCTTTTTCGAGAACGAAAATGACCAGCACAACATTGTTTACACCTGCACACGTGTGGAATGAAAAAATCTACAGCAACGGATGGAAGGACGCGAGTCTCGGCACCGAGGAGGTGAAGGAAAAAGCCACGGGCGCGAAGCTCGGCGCGATCGGCATCGCGTCCGCCGAAGACATCGCGGTTGCCGCCGCATCGGCACGCGAGGCGCAAAAGGTTTGGGCCAAACTGGCGGGGCCGCAGCGTGGCGACGTGCTGAGAGAGGCTGCCCGCCTGGTGCTGGCGCACGCCGACGAGCTCGCAGAACAGCTGGTCCGCGAGACCGGCTCGATTCGAGCCAAAGCACAGTGGGAGGTGCACGTCACCGCGCGCGAGCTTCTGGAAGCAGCCGCGCTCGGCAGCCAGCCACAAGGCATCCTGACCCAAACAATGGAGGCGGGCTTTCAGAGCATCGCCCGGCGCATTCCGCTCGGCGTGGTCGGCGTCATTACGCCGTGGAACTCGCCCTTCATCCTGGGCGTGCGGGCGATCGCCCCGGCATTGGCGATGGGAAACGCCGTCCTGCTGAAGCCCGACGTGCAATCGCCGATTATCGGTGGCGTGGCCTTTGCCCGGCTGCTCGAAGAAGCGGGCCTGCCCCAGGGATTGTTCCATGTCCTGCCGGGTGCCGCGCAAACCGGTGCCGCGCTGGTCAAGGAACCGCTCATCAATATGATCAGCTTCACGGGTTCCAGCCGCGTCGGCCGCGAAGTCGGTTCGATCGCCAGCGGACAGCTCAAGCGCGTCTCACTGGAACTGGGCGGCAACAATCCGTTCATCGTGCTCGACGATGCGGATATCGAAGCGGCAGCGAGCGCTGGCGCATGGGGCTCCTTCTTCCACCAAGGCCAGATCTGTCTCACCACCGGCCGTCATCTGGTGCATGAGAAGGTCGCCGAAGCCTACGTCGAAGCGCTGGTGAGAAAGGCGAAGGCGCTCGTCGTCGGCAATCCCCTCGACGCAAAGGTCCAGGTCGGGCCGATCATCAACGAACGCCAGGCCGCCAATGCCGAGCGGATCGTCACGCAGACAGTGGCGCAGGGAGCGAAGCTGCTGACCGGCGGTTCACGCAACGGACTCTTCTTCGAGCCGACCGTTATCACCGGAGTGACAGCCGGCATGGCGGCGTTCGATGAAGAAATCTTCGGGCCGGTGGCGGCGCTCACGACGTTCCGCACCGACGAGGAAGCGATCGCTCTCGCCAACGCGACCGAGTACGGCCTGTCGGCGGCGGTGGTTTCCCCCGACCTGGCCCGTGCCCAACGCGTCGCCGATGCGTTGCATTCCGGCGTGATCCACATCAACGATCAGACCGTGGTGCATGGGATTTACGGCCCGATTGGCGGCCTCGGCATTTCCGGCAACGGCTTCGGCCACGGCGCGTCCAGCAATGCCGACCAGTTCAGCGAGTGGCAATGGATCACCGTGCGCTCGCAGCTACCCAGCTACCCGTTCTGATGCGGTAGCGTTCTTGCCAGATCAGGCAGGCGGGCACCTACCGCGCTATTCGACCACTATTCGACTACTACTCGATCCGACGCCGCGTCGAGATCGCGGAAGCCGTCGAAATGACCAGATCGGCGAAGCGCTTTTCATCGCGGTCGGCGTGCCAGCGCGATCTCGCCACCGCGATGTTCACCGCGCCGACCCCGCGCCCGTGCGCATTCGTGATGGCGGCCGCGGTCGAAATGTCGCTGACGAAATATTCGTCCTCCGTATGCGCATAGCCTTGCTTGCGGATCTGCGCGATGCGCTCCCTGATCTTGCGCGGCTGGTACACGGTGGACGCGGTATAGGGCACGAGATTCGTGCGCGAGAGAATGTCGTCGATTTCGCCGTCCGGAAGCGTCGCGAGAATCGCGAGCCCCGGCGCCGTGCAGTAGGCGGGCAGGCGCGAGCCGGTAATGACGTGCGCGTTGAACACGTTGCGGCTCACGATGCGCAGGACGAACACGATGTCGGTATCGTCGAGCACGGTGAGATTGGTCGCCTCTTCCGTCTCCGAGCCGAGTTGCTGGAGATAAGGCGTTGCGCGGCTGACGAGATCGTTCGACGTGAGATAGTGGTAAGTGAAGTCCAGCAGACGCGGCGACAGTTCGTACTTGCGGCTGTCGGGGTCCTTGAAGAGATAGCCGAGCGCGGCGAGCGTGTAAGCGAAACGCTGCGTCGCGCTCATGTCGAAGCCGGTGAGCGAGGCGATCTCGGAGAGCGACAACTGACGCTTGCTGCCGTCGAAGGCGGTGAGAACTTTCATGGCCTTCTCGACGGACTGCACGTACAGCGAAGACGCGCTCGGATCGATTGCCTCGCCTCGCGGCTGGGCCGCGGGGCTCTTGCGTTTGCGCGGAACTTTGGGCTCGTCACTCATCACTATTCATTTTCCGTTTGTTGATGAATTATCGCATAGCCCTAACAGCCTATCTTTATATGATAATTAGCTCCCCGCACTGCTGAGGCGGTCCCACGCGTCTTCGACGCTGCGCGGCAACAGGTGCTTCTTGATGCGCTCGCTCGCCGTGAGCTCGAAGCTTTCCACCGCGCGGTAATAGCGAGGCAGCTGAAAACCGGCAAGCCGCTCGCGCGCCCAGGCGTGCATGCTTTCCCAGGCGACCGGCTCGTCCTTGAACTGGACGTTGAGCAGGATATCCTGCTCGCCGATCGCCGACGCCACGCCGATCGCCGCGCTCGCGCGAATCGCCGGATGCGCCGCGAAAATGCGCTCGATCTCCCATGCCGATACGTTCTCGCCGCGCACCCGCATACTGTCCGTCTGCCGGCCGATGAAGAACAGATCGCCGTCTGCATCGCGCCGCGCGCGGTCCCCCGTGTGCAGCTTGCCGTTGCGCAACGCCGATTTCGTCGCATCCGGATTCTTCAGATACGTCGGCAGGAACGTGCCCTCCACCCTGCTCGACAGCACGATCTCGCCAGCATCGCCTTCCTTCACCGGCTGGCCGTTTTCATCGAGCAGCTCGATGTCGATCCACGGCAGCGCGCGGCCGATCGAGCCGGGCTTGCCGGTGGCGTTCATCGTCGCGAAGCTCGAGCATTCGGTCATGCCGTAGCATTCGCGCAGACGCAGCTTGAGCCGCGCCTGAATCGGCTCCCACGCGGACGCGCTCACGCCCGCACCCCACGCGACGCGCAACGTGTGCGCCACGGGCTGCGCGTCCTGCGGCAACTGCATGAGGATATCGAGCACGCCGCCCAGATAGTGCAGTTGCGTCACGCCCGCGCGTTCGACCTGCGGCCAGAACTGTGACGCCGAGAAGCGCGGCACCGCGTGCAGGGTCACCGCTTCGAGAAATGGCAGCAGCAGCATCTGCGCCCCACCGATATGGCACAGCGGCTCCCACAGGAATAGCCGGTCGCCTTCGCGCACGTCCGCGACGCGTAGCGCCGCCTCGCTCGCGATGCGCATCATGCGATGCGTGAAGACGACGCCTTTCGGCGCGCCCGTCGTGCCCGAGGTATAGATGACGCACAGCGGATCGTACACATCGATGCGCGGCGTGGAGAATTCGGCGTTCGCATCGTTCGCATCGAACGCAGGCAGGCGCACGCGCCGCGACGGGCCGCATTCGATCTGCCCGGTGAGCTCATCGAACTCGTCCTCGATGATAAAAAGCTTCGGCTCCGCGTGCTGCAGCAGATATTCGAGGCCGGCCGCGCGCAGCTTCGTATTCACCGGCACCCACACGAGGCCGCTCAGCACCAGCGCGTAAATCAGGTGCACATGCTCCGCGCTGTTGCCGAGCATCACGGCGACGCGATCGCCCGGCACGAGTCCGTGCTCCGCGAACCAGCGCTGCAACTGCGCGATATGCCGCGCGACGTCTTCGCAAGTGATCGCGTGATCGTCGAAATGCGCGACGGTGCGCGCGGGGGCGCGGCGCAATCCCGCCGCAAGCAAGGGCACGCAGTCGAGTTCGTCCTCTGCGTGGCGGTGAGCGAAATATTCTGGATAACGATGCATGTTCGAACCGGTTGATAAAGCCTGAGGTTTAGCGCGCGCGGCGCTTGAACCAGGAAGAAACCGCGACGACCAGCGCGATCAGGATGATGAGTGTCGTCGACACCGCCGCGAGCGTCGGTGTGACCGCGAGCTGGATGTCGTCCCACATCTGCTTGGGCAGCGTCGAATTGATGCCGCCGCTCACGAAGATCGCGATGGTCAGGTCGTCGAAGGACACGAGGAACGCGAACAGGAACGCGGCGGTCACGCTCGCCATCAGCAACGGCAGCACCACCGACGTGATGCGCCGCAGCGGCGAGGCGCCCATCACGCGGGCGGCGTCGTCGAGACGCCAGTCGAAGCGCTGGAAGCCCGCGGCGAGCGTCACGACCACATAGGGAATGGCGAGCACCGTATGACCGATGACGAGGCCGAGATTCGTGCCGGTGAGCCCGAAGCGGCTGAACAGATACAGCAGGCCCACCGCCACGACGATGCGCGGCACGATCAGCGGCGCGACGAGCAGCGCGAACATCGACTTGCTGGCGCGGCGCGGCATCCGCGTCATCGCGAGCGTCGCGCCGAAGCCGAGCAGCAGCGACAGCAGCGCGGTGCCGAGGCCCACTTCGAACGAACGGATGATCGCGCTCTGCCACACCGGCGAGTCCATGAACGTGCCGAACCAGCGCACGCTGAAGAGCTTCGGCGGAAACGCGATGTAGTCGCTCTTCGTGAACGCATATGGAATCACCGAGAGCACGGGCGCGACGAGCATCACCATGATGACGCACGTATAGAGTCCGAGCGGGCTGGCGGCGCGCGCCAACGGCTCCGCGTGCGTCTTGCGGCGTATCATGAATGGCGCGAAGGCGCGCCCCGCCGTCATCAGCAATGCGAGCCTGAAACCCTGCGCACGCGATCCGCGCGAGCGCTCCGTCACTTCGCCGGTGAGCGAGGTCAGTCCGACCATGCGGTCGTAGACGAAGAAGATCACGATCGAGCAGACCAGCAACACCGTCGAGAGCGCGCCCGCGAAACGCATGTCGAAGAGCTCGAGTACGGACGAGATCACCAGTTGCGCGATCATCGTTTCCTTCGGCGAGCCGAGCAGCGCGGGCACGATGAAGAAGCCGAGGCTCGAAATGAACACGAGCAACCCCGCGGCCGCCACACCCGGCGACGACAGCGGCAGGAACACCGTGAAGAAGCTCGTGCTGCGTTCCGCGCCGAGCGTTTCGGCCGCTTGCGCGAAGCGCTCGTCGATGCCGCGCATCACGGGGAGCATCGTCATCACGGCGAGCGGCAGCATCGAATGCACCATGCCGATGAGCACGCCGGTCAGCGACGGAATCGTGCCGGTCGTCTCATGCACGAGGCCGAGCGCCAGCGCAATGGTCGAGAGCACGCCGGTCTTCGAGAGCAGCAGCATCCACGCGTAAGTCTTGACGAGATAGCTCGTCCAGAACGGCAGCATGATCCACAACAGCCAGCGCTCGCGCACGCGCTCCGACAACCGGCTCAGCATGTACGCGACCGGATAGCCGAGCAGGATGGAGAGCGCCGCCGTCATGAACGAAATGGCGAAGGTGATCCACAGCACCTTCGCGTAGACCGGGGTGCGCGCGATGCGCTCGAACTGCGCGAACCCGATCTGCCCGTCCGGGCCGACGAGACCGCCTTGCAGGATCTCCCCGACCGGCACGATGAAAAACACCAGCATGAACAGAAGCGTCGGCAGGATCGGCAAAAAGCGCATGAAGCGCGCGAGCGCGACGGACCGGCCGCGCCGCGAGCTTTCGTTCTCGCGATCCGCGTGTAGAGCGATGGTCATGACGATTCCTCAGGCGTTTTTCTGGCGTTTCTCAGGCGTGCAGCAGCGTCGTGCGATACGGGTCCCACATGAGGCCCACCTTGTCGCCGACGCGCGGCGACAGGCTGCGCTCGCAGCGCACCGTGAGCTCGCTGCCGTCGTTCATCGAGAGCTGCACGCGCGTGTCGCTGCCGAAGAACACGACATCGGCGATGGTGCCGTCGACAAAACCGCTTTGCGGTTCCACGAGGCGCGGCGCTTCGGGACGCACGAGCAAGGTATGGCGCATAGCGGGTGTGACCGAGGCGCTCATCGGCAGCGGAATGCGTCCGCCCGCCGCGAGCAGAATCGGTTCTCCGCCCGCGCCGCGCGTGTCGTCGAGCTCGCCTTCGAGCAGATTCGAATGGCCGATGAACCCCGCCGCGAAGCGCGTGGCGGGACGATCGTAAAGATCGGCCGGTGTGCCCACCTGCTCGATGCGCGCCTGGTTCATGAGACAGATGCGGTCGGACAGCGTAAGCGCTTCGTCCTGATCGTGCGTCACGTAGACGAAGGTCGCGCCGAGCTCCTTGTGCAGACGGCGGATCTCGGCCTGCATGTGCTCGCGCAGTTTCTTGTCGAGCGCGCCGAGCGGTTCGTCGAGCAGAATCACCGAAGGCCGGTACGCGAAGCAGCGCGCGAGCGCGATGCGCTGCTGCTGCCCGCCGGACAGTTCCTTCGGAAAACGTTTCGCGTAGTCGGTCATGCGCACCATCGCGAGCGCGTCGTCGACGGCCGCGCGCACTTCTTCGCGCGACTTGCGGCGCATGCGCAGACCGTACGCGACGTTGTCCCACACGCTCATGTGCGGAAACAGCGCGTAGCTCTGAAACACCATGCCGATGCCGCGCTTGCCCGGCTCGACATGCGTGACGTCGCGCCCGTCGATCTCGATGCGCCCCGCGCTCGGCGCGACGAGCCCGGAAATCATCTGCAGGAGCGTCGTCTTGCCCGAACCAGAGGGACCGAGCAGCGTCAGGAATTCGCCGACCTGCACGGCGAGGTCCGTCGGTTCCAGCGCGACCGAATCTCCATAGCGTTTCGCGATGCCGATCGCCTCGAGTTTCGAGCTCATGTTGCAGTCCTTACGAAATGATCCACGAATTGAACCGCTCGGTGACCTTCTGACGATTCGCTTCCCACCATTGCGGGCTCGGCAGGCGCATGTCGCGGATGTTGTCCGGCGCGGTGGGCAACAGTGCCGCGCGCTCTTTCGGGATGCTCTCGAACGCCCGCTTGTTGGTCGGGCCGTATGCGAGCGTGTGCGTAAGCAGCGCCTGGCGCTTCGCGTCGGCGCAGAAGCGCACGAACTGCTTTGCGGCATCGGCGCGCGGCGTGCCCTTCGGAATGCCCCAGCCTTCGATCGAATACAAACCCTGATTCCACACGATGGTGACGGGCGCCCCGCTGTCCTTCGCGGCCTGCGCGCGGCCGTTCCACGCCGAGATCATGTCGACGTCGCCGCTCTGGATCGCCTGCATCGCCTGCGCGCCGGAGGTCCACCAGATGTCGATGTGCGGCTTGATCCTGTCGAGGCTTTTGAATGCGCGGTCCACGTCGAGCGGATAGAGCTTGTCGAGCGGCACGCCGTCGGCCAGCAGCGCCTGCTCGAGCGTATCGAGCGGACTGCGGCGCAGGCAGCGGCGGCCGGGGAATTTCTTCACGTCCCAGAAGTCCGCCCAGGACTTCGGACCGTTGTCCTTGAACTTGTCCGCGCGATACGCGAGCACCGTCGAGTAGACGTCGACGCCGAGCCAGTTCGGCGTGATCGCCTCGGGCATGATGTCCGGATAGTCGCTCGCCTTCAGCCCGATCGGCTCTAGCAGACCTTTCGCTTCCAGATACGGAATGTCGGCAGACAACGTGAGCGTGGTGACGTCCCACACGTAGTTCTTCGTCTGCACCATCGCGGCGAACTGCGCGACCGGCTGCGACTCGCGTGCGACGCTCACGACCTTGATGCCCGTCGCTTTCTCGAACGGGTCATAGAAGGCTTCGCGATAGGCGGTCGTATACGGGCCGCCCGGGTCGGACACCACGATCTGCTTCGATTGCGCTCGCGCGGCGAGCGGCAGCGCGCCGGCCACTGCGAGCGCGCCCGCGCCTTGCAGGATGCGGCGGCGCGCCGGGTTGAAGTCTTGCGTCATGGTTCAGGTCTCCCGCACTTGGGGGTTGAGATGGGAACGGCTTGGCTCGACTCGGCCTTTGTCCGGCTTCGGGGTCCGGCCTATTTCGCGCGTTTTTTGAAGAACTCTTCCATCATGCGCGCGGGCTCGCCGGAGTCGTAGGCTTCGCGCTGGATGCGCTCGCCCGCTTCGATACAGTCGACGAAGCCCGCTTCGGTCATCTCGCGGAAGCGCTGCTTGTCCAGGCGCATCGCGACGGGCGGCTTGGCGGCGAGTTCGGTGGCGATTTCCAGCGCCTTTTCGAACACCTTGTCTTCATCGACGAGGTAATGAATCAGGCCGATGCGATGGCACTCCTGCGCATCCATCAGACGGCCGGTGAGCGTGAGCTCGATGGTGCGCGACATGCCGAGCATCGCGTTCATGATCCACGGGCCGGTCGTGCTGGCTATGCCCGCGTTGATTTCCGGCTGACCCATGCGCACGCCCGCGTGACCCACGCGAATATCGCCGAGCAAGGCGACCTGGAATGCCGAACCCGCGGCGGTGCCGTTGAGCGCCATCACGAGCGGCTTGCTCAGGCCGCGCAGTGAAGCGTAGTAGCGCTGCCACTCCTTCACCCACGCCACCGCGCGCGCGCCGTCGAAGTCATGTGCTTCCGACAGATCCTGCCCCGCCGAGAAGGCGCGGTTGCCGGCACCCGTCATGATGATCGCGGCGACTTCGTCGTCGGCGTTGAAACGGTCCAGCGCCTCGATGATCTTTTCGCGCATTGGCGTGGTCCAGGCGTTCAGCCGATCGGGGCGGTTCAACGTGATGACCGCGACGCGGCCGTGATTCGAGAACAGGACGTCTTCGCTCATGATTTATCGCATTCCAATAGTTTGTGGTGTATAGAAATATAGATGCATCAAAAATGCGTTGCAAGCGGGTTTACGCGAAGGAGGTGCAACTCGTTTGGGAACGGCGCATCGCTACGCGCCGACCGGTGGCGTGCCTTGCGGAGATCGCGATGGGGAAAACAGCGTGCGAGCGAAGCCGAGCCGTTGTTAGCCGGGCATTCGCTGCGGTGGGAGAGATAAGAGAAAACGCCGCCCGGGATGTGGCGGCGCGTCAGGCGCCCTGCTTCTGAACACGCGTTTTTTCAGAATTCCGCGCCGCGCGCTCGCTCGCGGAGCGCCTTGCGATTGACCTTTCCGGACTGCGAACTCGGCAGTTCGTCGACGAACTCGATCAGCCTCGGATAGCCGAACTGCGAATGCGCGCCGCGCACGAACTCGCGGATGCTCTCCGCCACCGCGCCGCTCGCGTCAAAACCCTCGGCGAGCACGATGTACGCCTTCACGCGCGCTCCACGCTCCGGATCGGACACGCCGATGACGCCCGCCGCCGCGACCGCCGGATGCTGACAGCACGCCTCTTCCACCTCGAACGGACTAATGCGGTAGCCGGACGTCTTGATCACATCGTCCTTGCGCCCGTCGTACCAGATAAAACCATCGGCGTCGCGCACGGCGAGATCGTTCGTGTGAAACCATTCGCCGCCGAAGACCGCTTGCGTATCGTCGGGCCGGTTCCAGTAGCCGAGCGGAAACTGCGGGTTGCTACGCGTGCGCAAGCAGATCTCGCCCTGCTCGCCATCGGCGACGGGATGCTCCGCGTCGTCGAGCAACTGCACGTCCCAGCCGGGCACCGGACGCCCCATCGAGCCGGGCTTGATACGCAGTCCGTGAAAATTGCCGACCATCGGATACGCTTCGGTCATGCCGTAGTTTTCCAGCACGTCGATGCCGAACTGCTCCCTGAACCACGTCGCCTCCGCGCGGCCGAGCGGCTCGTTCGCGCTGCAGCAGATGCGAAACGCCTGCGGATAGCGCGTGCCGGCATCGGGCACGGTCTTCATCATGAGACGCAGGCCGCTCGGGTTGAGAAAGACGTTGCTGACCTGATGACGGCTCAGCGCGGCGAGCAGGCCTTCGGGATCGTAGCGATGCGCGGACATGTGCACGAGATTCACCGCGCCGTAACGCCACGGGCCGAGCACCTTGTAGACGCCCCACGCCCAGTCGCCCATCCAGTAGGACCGCTCGCCGTCGCGCAGGTCCTGGCAGACCTCGAATTCGTTATGGCCGATGAGACCGCGATGCGGCGCCACCACGCCCTTCGGCTTGCCGGTCGAGCCCGACGTGAAGTAGATGAGCGCGGGATCGTCGGCGCGGGTGTCGGCGGTTTCGAACACGCTGTCGAACGACGCGATGTGCGCGGCGTCGTAGCGCAGCGTGCGATGCATACCTTCGAGCGGCCGCGCGGCATTGGCGTCGTCGACGATCAGGAGTGCGACCTGTGCGCAGCCGAGCCGGTACACGAGCGACTCGTCGCTCCAGAGCGCGGCCATCGGCACGCCGATCGCGCCGAGCTTCAGAATGCCGAGAATCGCGGCCGCCGCTTCCACCGATGCGCTCATCAGCACCGCCACGCGGTCGCCGGGACGCACACCCTGCGCGGCGATCGAATTGGCGAAACGATTGGCGAGCATCTGGATCTCGCCCCAATGCACGAAGCGGTCCTCGATCGATTCGCCGGTGAGGATCATCGCGAGGCGCTCGGGCGAATGCTTGTCGCAGACATCGCGCGCGACGTTGTAGCGCTCCGGTACGTCCCACCGATAGCCGCGATACCAGTGCTCATAGCGAAGCCGGTCTTCGCTCATGGCGGTGCCGGCGGCACGTTCTTCCATAAATTCAGCGTCAGCCATCAGTCTTCGTGTCCCGATTCGATTCAGTGTGAAGAAAAGGACGTGCCGGAATGGGCGATCTTCGTGCCGGCGGTTTCGGGCAACATCGCGATGGGCACGAGCGCGAGCAGCGCGACCGCCGACATATAGAACGCGGGCGACAGCGGCGCGCCGGTCACCACCACGAGGTATTGCGCGACGAACGGCGCCGTGCCGCCGAACAGCATATAACCGAGGTTATAGCCGAGCGCCGCGCCGGAGTAACGCACTTCCGTCGGAAAGAGTTCGCACTGCACGACAGCGACGACGGATGCCGTCAGCGTCAGGAAGACGGTAATCAGGCACTGCCCGAGAATCGCGTTCAACATGCCGCCTTGCGCCGCCAGCAGATAGCCCGGCACCGATGTGAGCGCCAGCCCCAACGCGCCCGCGAAGACGATGCGCTTGCGCCCATAACGGTCGCCGAGGCTGCCGAAGAACGGAATCAGCAGGCTGTAGAGCAGCAGCGCGACTGCGTTCGAGACGAGACTGATCGTCGGGCTGAGGCCGATGACCTGCTTCAGATACGTCGTCATGTAGCTCGACATCGTGTAGAACGCGAGCGCGTTGAGCGATGCGACGCCGGCGAGCAACAGCACCTGCTTGCGGTAGTGCGTGAGCACGGTCCTGATCGGCGTCTCGACGATGCGCCCCGAGCGCTGGATCTCGACGAACGCGGGCGTGTCCTCGAGCCTCGCGCGCAGATACAGCCCGATCAGCGAGAGCGGCGCGGACAGCAGAAACGGAATACGCCATCCCCACGACAGAAACGCTTGCCTCGACATCGAAGCCTCGATGACGGTCATCAGAATCGCCGCGACGACGAACGGCAGCGTCTGCGACGAATTCGAAATGCCGGTCCAGAGGCCGCGGCGCGCGGCGGGCGCGTGCTCGCTGAGAAAGGTCGAACTGCCCGACGCTTCCCCGCCGCCGGAGAAGCCTTGCCCGAGACGCAGCACCGCGAGCAGCAGCGGCGCCAGCACGCCGATGTTGGCGTAGGTGGGCAGGAAGCCGATCAGCGTCGTACAGGCGCCCATCATCAGAATGATGATCGACAGCGTATTGCGCCGGCCGACGCGGTCCCCGAGCTTGCCGAAGAAAATGCCGCCCGCGGGCCGGAACAGGAACGTGACACCGAAAATAGCGAGCGTCGCGAGCAGGCCGGACGTCGGATCGCTGCCGGGAAAGAACAGCCGGGCGATCGTCGAGGCCGAATAGCCGTACACGGCGAAGTCGAACCATTCGACGAAGTTGCCGGCCGCGACGCCGGCCAGCAGTCTCATTGTCTTGCCGGATGCCGCGCGTTGCGCCGCCTGCAGGCGGTCTCCGTGCGCGGCGGTATGGCTTACGTTATCCACGGCTGTCTCCTCCTGTGGAAAGTCAATAAAGCCAGTTGCCCGTATCGACGAGTTCCCAGGTTTCTCCGGAACCCTTTTCCTGGCGCGTGATCTTCACGGTGCCGCTAATCATGCGGGTGACCATCGAATGGAATTCGAAGAAGGCCTGGTGCAGCTCGGGCGGATAGCGCTCATCGAACGGCTTGTAGCCATGCAAATGCAGACACCCGCTACTCGCGCCCGTGGATTCCACCGACGCTTCGCGGCCCATCGCCTTGAGTAGCACCTGATGGAAGCGCAGGATGCTCGCGACGTCCTTCGTTTCCACGCCCGTCTGCGCGACGAATTGCGGGCCTAGCTGGATCGCCAGCATGCGCATGGTGCTGCGCACGATCTGGTGCGTGCGCAATTCGCCGATCATCCAGTACAGACTGTCGATGGTCGCCTGGACATAGCCCGCCGAGAACTTCGGGCGCGCCTTGAGGATACGCGGCTCGGGCCACAGATCAGCGTCGAGCGTCGGTGCGCGCGCCGGATCGAAACGCGGCGTGTGCCGCACCACTTCGATGCGATACGTTTCGTCCTCGCGCAGGTCGCGGTCGTACTCGTAGAAGTAGCCTTCGTCGTATGGATCGCCGTCCATCGAAAACTTCGTCGCGACGAAACCGAGCCGCGGGTTGCCCATATAGCGTCCGTTTCGCGGATGCCACGCGCCGAACACCGTGCGGCGCACGCTCGCCGGCATCGCCATCAGCGCGACGCCGGCGTAGGTCCACATCGGCGCGAGATAGCGGATCCACACCTTGCGCTCCGACTCCTCGACATACTCCATCTCGAGGCCGCCGATGATATTCGTGAAATAGTGATATTTCGCGGCGGCGACGGCGGCAGGATCGTTTTCGATGCCGAGCTTGCGCAGCCCTTCTTCGTAGCGCTCGCCCTGGTGACTCGTGAGCACGCGGTGCCACAACTCGTTGACCGCGCCTTCTCCGAGTTCACGAAAGGCCACGGCGGTCAGCCCGGAGAACGTGCGGGAGAGAAATGCCGAAGCAAGCTGGCTTTCGAAACGCAACGCGGACAGCGCATCCTTCGAGAAGGACGGATCATCACTTTTCATATGGAATCCTATTTAAATATCGCTCATCACGACGCAACCCGCGTATCTGCCGTGCGGAGTCAGACGAAGCCGCCGTGCGGAACGCACGTCCAAAGCCTGACCACTGGCTAACTACTGGTAAACTGACATCTGCGTCATAAATACGATCCTGACACGTGTGTCACAAAATGGCAAGCAAAAAACAAGTGGAAACTTTCGTGGGGCGAATGGCCCGTCTCGCCGAAGAGCCGGGACTGAAAAAAGGCGAGCGGACAAGGCGTCAGCTCAAGCTGGCCGCGGCGCAGTGCCTGGAGACGAGCACGCTGGGCGAGCTTGGCATGGACCAGATTGCGGCTATCGCGGGCGTGTCGCGTCCGACGATCTATCTGTATTTCCGTTCGGTCGATGATCTGACGCGCGAAGTGCTGAGCGACTTCCGCGAGATGACACTCGACGTGCTCGCGCAGGCGCGGGTATCGAGCAATGTCGAGGAGAGCATTCATCAAACGAATGTTGCCTATGTCGAGCATTACGCCCGCAATTCGGCGCTGATGGAGCGTGTGCGCGAACTGATGAGCAAGGATCCCGAGATCCTGCTCGACAGGCAGCGGGTCAACTCGCTCTGGACACGCAAGATTCTTTCGCGCGTGAAAAAGGCCGGCACGAGCGATGTGACCGAGCAGGCGCTGGAGCTACGCATTCACTGTCTCGGCTCGATGGTCGACGACGTGCTGCGCGAAGCGTTTGTCGTGCGCAATCCGGCGTTCGCGCTGGCGAACGTGGACAGCGAGGCGTTCGCACACGAGCTGACCGCCATCTGGAAGCGCGTGCTGCTATGAGCACGCGCGGTTGATTCAGGACGAACCGGGTTCTCGCGTCATCTCGCATAGGGCGGCCCTCGGTAAGCCTATTTGCAGGGGGCCGGCCATCCCATACGTGTGACTCAGATCGCCCGGATTGGGCCAGAAAGAAGGCAAGAAACAGCACGGCTCTTCGGCGAGCAGGCGGAGCCAATCGCACGGACCTGAACACTCAGGCTATACCGACGGAGAACGCGCAACCTTTGCAACACCTATTCCCCCTGGCGATAAGTGCTATCCCCCCGCGCCCGTAGTGCCGCGCGCCTCGCGAAGATAAACTGGGTTCAATCGGGCAGAGATGCTCTTCGCGGAAGTCCCCTATGCAAATCCTCGTCACCAGTGCGTCCGGTGCCAATGGCAACGGGTATGGTTCACTGCTTTCGTTTGACCTCGACGGAACCGCCCGCGGCACGTTCAGCGCAGATCCTCGCATCACCGACCCGCGCGGCCTGAGCGTAAGCGCCGACCGAAAACTTCTGTATGTGAATAGCGGCAGCGACCGCATACTCGCCCTGGACGCCACGGGAGAGGTCGTACGCGACACGGGACCGATCCCGGGACTGAATGCGGGCGGCGGCAGTCTCGCGCCCGAAGGAAGGTATCTCGTCGGTTTGCGCAGCGCGCGAACCATCGCCGCGTTTGCCGCCGATCTCTCAGGCGCGCCGCAACGTATCCTGCCTGTGGACATCGTTCCGTTTCCCCGCGGCTTCGCGTCGGCCGAAGACGGCACGGTCTATCTCGCCTCGGGTATCGGCCCGAATGGCGAGGGCGAAAACACCATCGCGGTGTTCGATGCATACGGCACACCACTGGCATCCCGCTTCATCGCCGACGACGCCGTGAGCCCGCTCGATCTGACGATCGCGCCCAACGGAAACATCGTCGTTTCCAGTGAATTTCCGTTTCGCGCCCCTCATGCCACGACCAGCATCCGGGAATATGATTACGCGACCGGAAAACTCGTACGCGTATTCACTCCGCCGTCCGGGATCGCGTTCGATCAGCCTCGTGGCCTGCGATTCAGTCCCGACGGCCATCTGTATTGTGTCGCGCGCGACAGTGTCCTGGCATTTGATTTCGATGACGGACGCTTCCTTGATTCGGTGGTGCGCATGCCACGGCTGAACGGTCAAGCGGTTATTTTCTTTCCGCTGCTCGCGGATTGACTGCAACAGTCTTTGCAACGAGCAAGCGGAAAATCGGATTCGTGGCCGCGGCGCTCCCAAGCCGTTTGAAACCGGGCATCACATCCGTTCTCGATTTGATGTCGCGATGCCCCTGCTCGATCACGTTGTTCAGATATTTCCGACGATTGGCCCTTCCGTGTGACAGGAAGGGCCACTTCACCCGAACCTCACGGATTGACGTCATCACATGGCGACCTGTCGCGCTTTGGCAGTCGCATGTCAGCCGAATCCGGCCGGATCCGACAGAAGTGATCGGCCGCGCGCCGCAAACGCATCCGGCTCGTGCGCCGCTTCGGGTTCGGCAAATCAGACCCGATAGCTAGGGATTCGGATGTAACGTCATCCAGGGGGTTGTGCTTGCCGGCAAGGGGCAATCATAGTCACGTCAGGACAACGCGATATCAGTCGTGGATCAATCATATGGAGACGAGGAGCAACGAGATGGACTCAACCGCACCCGCGCGGTACGCCGTAGAAGAACGCCATGCATCCCGATGGGTGGTGCTGGGCGCGTCGCTGGGTACCGTATTCGAATGGTACGACTTCTTCCTGTACGGCAGCCTCGCCACCTATTTCGGCGTCTGGTTCTTCCCGCCGGAGAATCAGACAGCCGGCCTGCTCGCGAGTCTCGCCACGTTCGGAGCGGGGTTCGCGGTGCGCCCGCTGGGATCGCTCGTCTTCGGCAGGCTGGGCGACATGGCTGGTCGCAAGAATACATTCCTGCTGACGATCATTCTGATGGGAGTATCCACGGCGGCAGTCGGTGTGCTGCCGACCTTCGAGCATATTGGCTGGACAGCACCCGTGCTGCTGGTCACACTGCGGCTCATTCAGGGGTTAGCGGTAGGCGGCGAATTCGGTGGCGCGACCGTTTATATCGCCGAGCATTGTGCGCCCCGTGTACGCGGCTACAAAACGAGCTGGATCCAGATCACGGGTTCCGCGGGATTCCTGCTGGCGACGGTGGTGATTTTTGCCGCGCGTGCCCTGATCGGTCCACAGGCATTCGCGCAGTGGGGCTGGCGCGTGCCGTTCGGGTTCTCTCTGGTATTGCTGGCCGTGTCGATCTGGATCCGCTTCAAGCTCGACGAGTCACCTGTCTACCTGAAAATGAAGGCTGCCGGCCAGGTGTCGAAAGCGCCGCTCACCGAAGCATTCGCCGAGCCGCGCAACCTCAAGGCCATGTTCATTGCGCTGCTCGGCGGCACCATGCCACTCGGCGTGACCTCCATCGCGGCATCCGTTGCGCCGCTCATCCTGTTGTCGGGCCCGCTTCACGTCGACTCGCTGCTGGTATATGGAATGATGGCCGTCGCGCTAATCGTCACGCTGCCACTGTACATCGTGTTCGGCAGTCTGTCCGACAGAATTGGCCGGCGCAAAGTGATGCTCTGCGGTTGCTTTCTGGCATTGGTCACCTGCTATCCGGTGTTTTCATCGCTGGGCCGTTACGCCAATCCCGATCTGATGGAATTCCAGCAGCGCGTGCTCGTCACGGTTGCCGCGCGCGATTGCCACACGCGCTTTTTCGTGACGCCGAATACGCACCTGTCGACATGCGACAAGGCGAGGCAGTTCCTGTCCCGCGCCGGGATCAACTACACCAGCTTGCCGGCCGATGGCGCCGATGACGTCGTCACACGCATCGGCACCCACACCTTGCAGGGGTTCGATGAAGCGGGCTACCGGGCCACCCTGGCGGCCGAGGGCTGGACGTCGTCGGCCAATCCCGCGCACGTCGACCGGGTCGCCGTCACCTTGCTGCTGATGGTGCTGCTCGCCTGCACCGCGATGATCAGCGGACCGATGGCCGCCTACCTGAGCGAGCTCTTTCCAGCACGGATCCGTTACACCGCGGTTTCCTTTCCATTCCATATCGGCAACGGCTGGTTCGGCGGCTTCCTGCCGCTCGTGATGAGCACGCTCGCGGCCAGTACCGGCAACATGATCGCCGGTGTGGCCTATCCTCTCGTGACGCTGGCCGTGGCGTTCGTCGTGGGCCTTCGTTATATGCACGACGCGCCGGTCGAGAAAATGTAGCGGGTCGTTGCCAAAGAGCCGGAGTGTTTTTTCTTCACCGCTAGTGTGATGGTCAGCCTGACCAAGGTAGCCCGATCGGCTTGCGCTGTTCGGGCTGCTTCCTTTTTCGGGAGATCATCATGGGTTGTGTCACGTTGATCGCAATCGATCCCGGCAAACACGGCTTCGTTTTACCTGCGCAGGATAGCCGCGCGTCCTCGATATATCGCGCAACAAGGCTATAACAACGCCACGTGTGCGAAGCCCGGTTGCTGCTGCCCTGCGTGCGCCGAAGCCTCGGCGACCCGGTTACCAGCCTCGCTGCGCCGCCACAGCACAGCACTGTCGTCACTCGAGCTCCATCCAACGAAAGCCAACAAAAAAAGGCCAGAATCGCCTGGGCGTTTCTGGCCGGTGCGTGGTCGGCACGGTCCAAACCGTGCCGAAGCTGGACGCGTCAGTCCGCTATTTCCGCAAGCTTGTCGAGGCCCGCAATCGCCCCTTCGTTCGCAAGCAGCGCGCGCTTGCGAACATAGCGCATGATGCTCGTCGCACCGTAACGCGAGCCGCCCATCCCTGATTGCTTGAATGCCGTCTTCTCGCCGTCGAACATCATCACGCGCGGCAGTTCGGTGTCGTTGATGCTGACGCCGCCCGCCTCCATCTTCGTCGCGAAGTCGCCGGCGGTATGCGTATCGGGGCCGAACACCGCGCCGCTCAGTCCATAGATTGAATCGTTCATCAACTGCTCGGCCTGCGCGTCGCTGGAAAAACGCATCACCGGCACGATCGGGCCGAACGTCTCTTCCGTCATCAGCGTCATGCTGTGATCGACGTTCGCGACAATGGTCGGATCAATCCACACGGCGCCGTCCGCACGCTCGCTCTTGCCGCCAAGTACGATCGACGCGCCTTTGTCGAGTGCATCCTGCAGTTGCGCGTCGATGATCGATGCTTGCCGTTCGAAGATCATCGGACCGTAATGACCGCGATCGCCCTCGACATAGCTGCGCCGCAGGCTCGCGGCCTGAGTACGGAGTTCCTCCACGAGCGCATCGTATAGCGACTCGTGTGCATAGACACGCTCGATCGCATAGCAGACCTGCCCGGAGTTATAGAGCGCGCTGCGCAGAATACCGGTGGCCGCGCGCTTCACGTCGGAGCCTGCGAGCACCACGGCCGCGTCCTTGCCGCCGAGTTCGAGGAACACGGGAATGAACGCCTGCGCCGCCGTACTCGCAATCTTCCGCCCGGTCGGCACGCTGCCGGTAAACACGACCGCATCCGACTGCGCGACGAGCGCCTCGCCGGCCTGCGCACCGCCGGTCACGAGCTTGAGCACGCCGCGCAGCGCGGGCACGGCTTCGATCGAGCGGCGCAGCGGCTCGATGAAGCGCGGCGTGACCTCGCTCGGCTTGATTACGACCGCCGCACCCGCCACGAGCGCCGGAATCGCGTCGATGAACGACAACACCAGCGGAAAATTCCAGGGGCTAATGACGCCGACCACCGGGTACGCGGGATACGTGACCTTGAACACGATATCCGGATGCGCGTCGAGCTTGCGAAAAGGCGTCGCGAGCACGCTCGGAGCATGCTCGCAGAAGCCGTGGATAAAGTGGACCACCGCGCCCAGTTCTTCCGCGGAGATGCGATGACGCGCGGTATCGATCGACAGCGCAGTGACAATGTCATCGCCATGCGCTTCCAGATGTGCGGCCCACTCGAGCAGCGCCGCGGTACGGTGCGGCAAACCGCCCGCCTCCCACGCGCGCTGCGCGTCGCGCGCCGCGGCAACTGCCGCGCCGATCTGCGCGGCATTCATGTTCTCGATTTCGTAGTCGAACTCGCCGGTTCGAGGATTACGTACAGCGATAGATGTCATCGTGTTTTCCTTCCGTTGCGAAGATGTCGCCGGCCCGCGCGGCCAACCGCGTGGGTCCGGGATGTCGATTCATGCTAGCAACGGAAGAACGCGGCGAATACACGCGTGCAGGCAATACAGCCGTTTTCCTATATCAAAGTGCGCGACGCAAACGCATGGGCGATGCCTAACCCTGGCGGGACGGTGTGCGCTTCGCCGCATCCTTGCGTGGCACGAGATCGCGCAGCGCTTCGTCGGGCGCGATCTCGCGTACGGCTGCGGCGCCGTCGGCAGGCGGCAAAGCCGCGTGGGATGGCGCAAGCGGGATCGGGCTCGCGAGGCGGCGCGCATCTTTGGGCGCGAAGCCGAAGTAGTCGCGAAACGCTGCCGTAAAACTCGTCTGGTGTTGATAGCCGACTGCCAATGCAACCTGCCCGACCGGCTGGCGCTCGCCGATGAGCAGGCGCAGCGCATGATTCATCCGGCAGCGATGCCCATATTCGAAGATCGTCATGCCGTACAGGAACTTGAACCCGCGTTTGAGCTTCGACGCGTTGGTCCCAACTGCTCGCGCGAGTTCGGGAATCGTGGGTGCGAGACGCATGTCGCCGACGATCATCTCCCGCGCCTGTTCGATCAACCGCAGATCGCGCGCCGATAGCATCTCGCCGGGATTGTCGGCACGGGCGTGCGCGAGCCACATCTCGATGCACGCACACAGGATCTCGGTGCACTTGCCCTCCAGATAGATCATCTGCCGGGCGCCATGGTACGGCGACGCAAGCAGTTGCCCGGCAATCTGAAGCGCCTCGACGCTGAAGGGCATCTGGCGGTTGTAGATCTGATCGGATCCGACCGCCGCCAGCTCGACGTGAATACGGTCGGCTTCGCTGCCGAGCGCACGCAGCAAACGGTCGAAATAGCGCTGGGTGACATAGAGTCCGACCGATTGCCACGGGCCCGGCCCGCACGTCACCTGGTAGCGCACATCGGCGCCCTGCCGGCAGACGAGCAGATTCGGCGCGTTGACCTGCAGCGTGCCGGTATCGGAGAAGTCGACGCTTGCCGGCCCGGACAGCGAAAAGTGGAATTCGACGAACGACTCGGGCAGCACACTCTCCGAACGGCTGTGCGCGTAATTGCAGTCGGAAATGACAAGGAATATCTCGTCGCGGATGCTCGCCATGCGCCACACGCCCTCTTCCGTGTCCGCCGGCGCCGGCACGGGCACCACCGCGCCGTACAGTCCGAACTCGGGCACGCTGATGCAGTCGGGCAGCATGCGCAGGCTGTCGAACGCCTCGGTCAGGCGGGACTCGGGTCCGGCGAGCGAGGTGCGAAACAGACCAGATGACGACGTCGGCATAGCGGGCTCCGGGTGATGGGCGGCACGGGCACCGGCATTATCCCGCTCGTGTTAAGGGTGCGCAACGCGGGCATAACCTCAGGCTCGCAGATAAAAACCGCTTTTCCTAGTTCGACGCCCCGATCGATGAAATGGCGCCGCGTTCTCGCGGGTATAAGTCGGAGACCGGCCGCACCGCCCGTTGGCCCGGCGCCTGCCCGCCATCGCACCGCGCCCGCACTCCACTCCCTTTTTGAACGGAAGCCGCTACACGATGAGACATTATCTTTCCCGCCTGCGCACGCGCGGCGAACTGCTAAGCGTCAAGCGCGAGGTCGATCCGCGCTACGAAATCGCCGCGGTCGCACGCCGGCTCCAGCAGGAAACGACGAAGCCGGTGCTGTTCGAGAACGTTCGGGGCAGCCGCCTGCCCGTGCTGATGAATCTGTACACCGACCACCAGCGGCTGCGCGAGATCATCCGCTGCGAAAGCGACGAAACGTTCTGCGCGCGGCTCGACCGCGAGATCTCGCTCGCCGCGACGCTCGACACGCCGACCCAACGCATCGGGGCGCCGGCCGACTGGGTCACGGGCAAACTCTCCGACCTGCCGATCCCGACTTATCACGAGCGTGACGGCGCACCGTACATCACCGCCGGGGTCTTTCTCGCGAAAGACCCCGAGAGCGGCCGTACGAATCTCTCGTTCCATCGCTCGATGCTGATCTCGGACGACGAGTTGCGCATCCGGCTCGGCAGCACGCACGATCTCGCGCGTTTTCAGCAGCAGGCCGAAGCTCGCGGCGAAGCGCTCGAGGCGGCTATCCTGATCGGTGCGGACCCCGAAATATTCATGAGCGCCTGCGTGTCCCTGCCACCCGACGGCGACGAACTGGCGCTGGCTGCCGCGATGCGCGGCGGGCCGATCGCGATGCGCCCGGCGTACACGATCGATCTCGATGTGCCGGCTTCGGCCGAGATCGTCATCGAAGGGCGCATCCTGCCGAACGAGCGAAGACCCGAAGGTCCGTTCGGCGAATTCATGGGCTATTACGTCGAAGTGGGCGACAACCATGTGTTCGAAGTCACCCACGTCGGCTGGCGCGAAGGCGCGGTCTTTCAAGGCCTGATCTGCGGCTCGCACGAAGACTTGCGCCCGCTCGAGGCCGCCACCGCCGCGCGCATCTACAAGGCCATTTCGAGCCAGGTGCGCGGCGTGCTCGACGTGAGCTGCCGCCCCACCGTGATGAACACGGTCATCAAACTCGACAAGCAATACGAAGGCCACGCGCAGCACGCGCTGCTGGCCGCGCTCGGCTCGCATCTCGACTACAACAAGCTCGTCATCGTGGTGGACAAGGACGTCGACATCTACGACATGGAGGATGTGATCTGGGCGTTTCTCACGCGCGGACGCGCCGACACGCGCACGATGGTGCTGAACGACGTGCCGGGCTTCTACCGCGATCCCCACAAGGATCATTGGGGCCGTCTCGCGATCGACGCCACGCGGCCCTGGGGGCGCGAGGCCGAGTTCGAGCGCAAGACCATTCCCGGATATGAGCAGATCACGCTCGGCGACTACCTGCCGCATTTCCCGACGCGGGCGCAGCCATGACCGGCGCCGCACACGCCGGGCAAAAGCGCGTCGTCGTTGCGATCACGGGCGCAACGGGCGCCATTTACGGGGTGCGGCTGCTGGACATGCTGCGCCGCTGCGGCGTCGCCACGCATCTGGTCGTATCCCGCGCGGGCTGGATGACGCTGCACGACGAGACCGGTCTGGAACGCAATGCGCTGCGCGACGCGGCCAGCGTCCATCACGACCAGAACGAGGTGGGCGCCACCATTGCAAGCGGCTCGTTCCTGCACGACGGCATGGTGATCGCGCCATGCTCCATGAAAACGCTCGCGGCGGTCGCGCACGGCTTCGACGACAACCTCATCGCCCGGGCCGCGAGCGTCACGCTCAAGGAACGTCGCAAGCTCATCCTGCTCGCACGCGAAACCCCGCTCACGCTCGCGCATCTGCGCAACATGACGCTGGTGGCCGAAATGGGCGCGACGGTGATGCCGCCGCTGCCTGCCTTCTATGCGAAGCCTGACAGTCTCGACGCGATGGTCGACTACACGGTCATGCGCGTGCTCGACCAGTTGCACATCGAGCCTCCGGTGGCCATGTCGCGCTGGCAAGGGCTGTCCGCCGCGCGTTGACCGCAAATTGGTCCACCCATCCCACGTGCCACGGCCTCTGTTCCAGACAGCCTGTTCCAGACGGCGTTTTCGGATAACGTAAAAAACCCGGCGTTGCGGTTCCCTTCCGCAACGCCGGGCTTTCCGGCTTCAGCACAGCCGGCCCGCGTGCCGTCAACCTGCCGGCATCCTTGCCGCCGCGGATTTCCGGCGAGTTGCCCCGCGCTTCTTGCGCTGCGCCATCGACAGCAGTGTGCCGAGCACGAACAGCGAAGTGACGAGCTTCAGGTCCGATGGCTGGAAGCCGATCACGAGCACGACGGAGATCAGCTGGAAGTAGACGATCGAGCCCAGGATCGGCGCGAGCACCTGACGCGCCATCGACCGGTTGCCGATGATCGCCTCGCCGAGCAGCAGCGCCGCGAGCCCGTTGACCAGCACGCCGAAACCCATGTTCACGTCCGCGAATCCCTGGTTCTGCGCGAGCAGTGCGCCGCCAACCGCGGCGAACAGATTCGCCAGACCGAGACCAACCAGCGTATAGACTTTCACGTTGATGCCCTGCGCCTTCGCCATGGAAGGACTCGACCCGATCGCGCGCATAGCCAGCCCGTGTTGCGTGCAGAGAAGCCAGAGCACGCCGGCGCCGAGCAGCGTATCGATTGCGCCGAGCATCAGGATGCGCGGCAGATAGCCGCCGCCCGTGTCCGGCAGCCACGAAAACACGCTCGCATACGCGAACAGCGCCGAATTCGGTTGCCCCATCACGCGGATATTGACCGAGTACAGCATCGAGAGCACGAGAATGCCGCACAGCAGCGTGTTGATCTTCGCCTTCTCGTGAATATAGGCTGTGAGCAGCCCCGCGGTGAAACCTGCCAGCGCGCCGCCGAGCAGCCCGATCACCGGATCGAAGCCCAGCATCAGCAGCTTGGCGCACACGCAGGCACCGAATGGAAACGAGCCCTCGGCCGTCATGTCGGAGAAGCTGAGAATGCGAAACGGAATCGTGATCGCAAGCGCGATCAGCGCATAGGTCAGACCCTGCATCAGCCCGACCGGGAAAAGCCCGACAAATCCACTGATCAGATTCATGCGTTCACCGTGCGCGTCATGGGTTGCTCTTCGTTGAAGGTCGCCATCAGGCGCTCCATCGTCATCGTGCGCTTCTCCTCGCCCGTCAGATCGCCGACGATACGGCCGTCGCGCATCATCACGAGGCGGTTGCCGTAGTCGAGCGCGTGCTGCATGTTGTGCGTCACCATCAGCGTCGTCAGTTTCGCTTCGCGCACGACCTGCTCGGTCACGCGCATCACGATCGCGGCGGTGCGCGGGTCGAGCGCAGCCGTATGCTCGTCGAGCAGCAACAGCAGCGGCCGCTGCAGCACGGCCATTAGCAGCGAGAGCGCCTGCCGCTGGCCGCCGGACAGCAGCGACGCCTGAGCTTTCATCCGCTTCTCCAGCCCGAGATCGAACGACGCGATGCGGTCGCGAAACGCGTCGGCCTGGGCGCGCGTGAGTCCGAGTCTGAAGCTGCGCGCGAGGCCGCGCTGGCTCGCGACGGCGAGATTCTCTTCCAGGCTCAGCGCCGTGGCCGTGCCGATCGACGGGTCCTGAAACACCCGCGCGATGTACTTCGCCCGCCGGTGCGTCGGCAGCGTGGTGATCTCGCGGCCTTCGATCGAGATCGTCCCCGCGTCCGGGATCACTTCGCCCGCCAGCATGTTCAGGAAAGTCGACTTGCCCGCGCCATTGCCGCCGACCACGACCGCGAAATCGCCGGGCTGCAGTTTCAGCGAGACGTCCGTCAATGCAACACGCTCGTCGACGGTGCCGGCATGGAAGGTCTTGCTGATTCGCTCGACCGAGAGAAGTGGGCTGTCGTTTTCACGCATCGTTATCACCTGGGCGGACCGCTGCGTTTTCAGTTGATCAGACATTGGCAATCCTCGAAGGACTTGGGGATAGTCAGACCGAGCTTCGCGAATTGGCCGCGGCTGATCGAGGTCACATAATTCGACTGCGCCGGCTTCATGACCGGCAGCGTCGAAGTGGCTTCGCCCTTCAGCGCGCGCACCGCCACCCGCGCCGCGTTGGCGCCGACCGATTCGAGCGACACGGCATACGACGCGTCGGCCATGCCCCGCTTAATGGCCTCCGTTTCCGAGCTGATGACCGGCACCTTCATCCGCTGCATCGCCGCGGCCACGGCAGGAATCGCCGACTGCACGAGATTCGAGCCGGTGATATAGACAAAACCCACGCCGTTCAGGAGTTGCGCGCGCTGCGTGATGTCGTTCACGCTGTCCACGCTGACAGGCCGGAACTCGAGCCCCGCGCGCGCGGCGGCTGCCTTGAGCGCCTGTGTCGTGACGACGTCGTTGGCCTCTCCCGAATCGTAAAGCACACCGAACGATTTGACGCCGGGCAGCAGTTTTTTGGCAAACACAAGAACCGCATCGAAGTCCTGCAGATCGGAGGCGCCGGTGAAGCGTTCGCTGCCGTGCGTCCAGCCCGGCGTGAGACCGGCCGCGACCGGGTCCGTGACTTCCGCGAAAACGAGCGGAATACGACGGTTGGCTACCGCGGACAGCGCGACCTGAGACACTGACGTTGTCAGGGTCAGTATCAGCGCGGGATTCTTCGAGAGGATCTGCGAGAACATCTGCGGCATCAACGCTTGCGTGAAATTCGCGTCGCTGTACACGTAGTTCACGTTCTTGCCATCGACGTATCCTTCGCGCGCCATCTCGTCCTTGAACCCCTGGATCGTCTTCGCGAGCGATGGGTGCGGCCCCAGGTTCGCAATGCCTACCGTCACCGGCTGGCTGCTCTGCGCGCTTACCGGCACGGGAGCGGCAAGCCACGCGGCGAGCACGGCCGCCCCCGCTATGAGAGCCCTGCGCCATGTCTGCCGTGCAACGGGCTTGTGACGTGCTGTCGTGTTCGATTCGTTCATTGCAAGTATCCCGGCGGCTGTTTTGAGGTAGGGAATTTGTAGCATCGATACCGCGGACGACCTTATTCGACAGAGCGCTTTTGCCGTTTCGCTAAGAATCTGTTCGCTTTGCCTGGATTTGCGCGCGGTCGAGCACGATCCTCGCGGCACGCTCGCCGCTCGCGCAAGCGCCCGTGAGCAGCGCCTGCGAGGTCCAGTCGCCGCAGTAGACCACCGGCCGCTCGCTCGCGCGCGCCGGGTCTTCCTGCCAATGCCAGAATGCGCGCAAGCGCTCGCCATAGCCCGGCGCGAATACCGGCAACTTGCGCGGTATCCACTGATTGACAACCGCCACCACGTGCCGGTCGAAGTCCGGAATCCGCGCGCGCAACTCGTCGCGCAGCAGCGTATCGATGTCGTCCGTGCAGCCGCGCCGCCGCACTTCTTCCACGGCCTCGGGCGTCAACTGGCAATACAGCTGCGTGAGCGGCCGGCCGCTGGCGGGCGCCGCCGGCATCTGCTGGAACGTCGAGATGCGGCTCGCGATGTCGCGCGACGCGAACTGCATCAGCGCGGGCAGCGGCTGCGCGAAGCCGTAGTGAACGACGCCGAGCGCGTTGTATCGCACCTGGGCGAGCATCTCGCGCTCCGCGGTCTGGGGCGTGCGGATCAGCGCGCCCGCGAGCGAGCCCTCGACCGCGCACACCACGTGGTCGGCCGCCAGCATCCCACCGTCCGCGAGCGTCACCGCAACGCGCAGCACACCGGCTTCGCGGCGGTGCTCGACCGAGGCAACCCGCGCGCCGGTCCGTACGTCCAGTTGTCCGGCGAGCGTCTGGCAGACGAATCCCATGCCGCCTCGCAGCGTGTGGACCGTGTCCTCGCCCACGAGATGCGGCACCGTGGTCCGGTAGAACAGCGACGACAGTGTCTCCGCGTTGAAGCTGCGCGTGGCGCGAAACACCGGATCGACGAGGCTCGCCAGCGCGTGCGGGCCGATTTCGCCGCGTATGTAGTCGGCGAGCGTCAGCCGGTCGGCCTCGGGGTCGACGTCGAGTGCGCTGACCGCCCAGTCCGGGTCGACGCGGCCTCTCTGCAGCCGCATCCGCACCCCGTGCGCGATCAGCGCGAGGCGCTCACCCATCGGCAACCCCGGCGTCATCAGCGAACGCGCGGTCGGCATCAGTTCAATCAGGTGATCGCCCCGCGGCGTCACGCAGCGTGCGCTCAGATTGCGCAGTGGAATCAGCGCGTCGCCGAGCGCAAGATCGGCGATCAGCCGGTTGAACACGCGCCCGAAAGGATAGATGAGCCGGGCGCCGCTGTTGAATACGATCTCGCCGCTGCGCCGGTCGCCCATGCGGCCGCCGACCATGCCGGCTGCCTCCAGCACCGTCACACGCATGCCCGCCTGCTGGAGCCGGTAGGCCGCCGTGAGCCCGGCAATGCCGGCACCGATCACGACGACGTGCGAGCCGTTGCCACGCGTCTTTGCGGCGGGCGCTCCGCCGCCTGCCACGGACGGATCACGCGCGCGCGCGTTCGCCGGATAGAATTTTTCAGTCATCTCGACTCGAAATTGCGTTCAAGGTTTACGCGAGTGGCTTGCCGACCGAACGCGGCACGCGCAGTTCGATCAGCTTGACGCCGGGCTGCGCGAGCGCGGCGGCGAGCGCGGGTGCGAACCCGGCCGTCTCGTCGACTACCCATCCCTTTGCGCCAAAAGCCTTCGCAAGCGCGGCGAAATCGATCATGCCGAGTTCGGTGCCGACACTGCGCCCGAACATTCGCCGCTGCGCGCCGTCGATCGCACCGTACGCGCAGTTGTTGATGACCAGCACGAGCAGCGACACCCCGAGGCGGACCGCCGTCTCCATTTCTTCCACGTGCATCGTCAGGCAGCCGTCGCCGGCAATCGCAACGATCTGGCGCGTCGGCGCGGATACCAGCGCCGCGCCGATGGCCGCCGCGAGGCCGTAGCCCATCGCGCCGCTCTTCGGCCCGAGCTGTGTCCCATAGCGGCGATGTTTCAGATAGCGCTGCGGCCAGACTGCGTACGCGCCCGCGCCGGACGTGACGATCGCGTCCTCGTCCAGCGCGTCGTTCAGCGTTGCGTAGACGGCGCGCAGATCGACGGGGCCTTCGCAGCGTCCGCCCGACACGAACGCGAGCCGGGCCGCGCGCGCATCGGCGAGCCAGCGCCGGCGCTCATCACGCTGCTCGGGCGCGATCCATGGGTCGGCCTGGGCGAAGCTCTCGCGGTGCCAGTCATCGACCGCGGCATTCGGATCGGCAAGAAGCGCCAGGTCGGCGTGATAGACCGCGTTCAGTTCGCCCGAGTCGGAATGGGCATGCACGAGGCGTTGCGGATGCGCACGTCTGTCCGGGTCCGGATCGATCAGCGCGAAGCCTTTGAAACCCTCTCCGAGCGTGTTGAGTTCACCGAGCCGGCCGTTCAGCACGATCAGCAGGTCCGCATCGGCGACACGCGCCGCGAGCGCCGGATCGATCCCGATGCCGATTTCGCCGACGAAAACATCGTCGGCGTGATCGACCAGATCGCGGCGGCGATACGTGGTTGCAAGCGGTATCGCATGCCGCTGCGCGAGCTCGGCGAGCCGCTCCAGCGAACGCGGCTGCCAGCCCGTGCCGCCCGCGATCAGCAATGGCCGGCTCGCGTGCCGCAGCAGATCGCGCAGCGCGGCCAGCTCGTTACCCCCAATCGCAGGCCGTGGCGCAGACGGTATGTGCGGAACCGATGCGCGCGTCTGCGCTTGCGCCACGTCTTCCGGCAGCACCAGCGCCACGGGCCCGCGCCGCCCGCTCATGGCGATGCTCCAGGCACGCGCGAACATCTCGCCAATCCGCTCCGGCGCGTCGATCGTCCCAACCCATTTGGTTAGGGGTCCAAATGCTCGCGGGAAATCGTCGGGTCCGAGCATCGCTTCGCGGCCCGAAATCGCGCGGCTCGCCTGACCGATGACGAGGATCATCGGCGCGCTGTCCGTAAAGGCCGTGTGCACCGCGAGCGTCGTGTTCAGCGCGCCCGGCGCGCGCGCGACGATGCAGACGCCCGGCTGGCCCCTCAACTGTCCGATCGCCTGCGCCGCGTACGCACAACCGGCTTCGTGACGAAAGCTCGCGAGCGCGATTTGCGGCGCATGGGCGGCGAGTGCGTCGACGACTTCCAGCACGCCCTCTCCCGGAATGTACGTGACGACGGGCACGCCGAACGCCGCCAACGTATCGGCCAGAATCCGCGCGCCGCTCGCCGTGGGCTGCGCGTCGCGGGCTATCGTGCTGTCTTTCGGGACGTCGCCCGCTGTTCTTTCCTGACTCATCTGCTCCTCGGCATATCGTTCCTCCTGCAATGCGCATCCGGCCTAGGCTAGGCCAACACGGGAGGCATACCGCTGCCCCGGTGCTCCGCCTCCCGGTGCGGCGCGCTCAGAACCGATGGTAAATCCCCGCGGTGATCGCAACCTGACGTTTGGTGGACGATGCACCGGCTCCGCCGCTCGCATACTCGATGTTCGCATGCTGCGCGTCACCCGCGGCCAACTGGAAGATACCGACCAGGTACAGCGCGGTGCGCTTCGAAAGGAAATAG
This sequence comes from Paraburkholderia susongensis, assembly GCF_900177725.1. GTDB lineage: Bacteria > Pseudomonadota > Gammaproteobacteria > Burkholderiales > Burkholderiaceae > Paraburkholderia > Paraburkholderia susongensis. Next base: position 183,815 of record NZ_FXAT01000005.1, read on the forward strand.
TTGTTGATCAGCGAGAACTGGTGATATTGAGGACGGAAGTCGGTCGGCTGCACGTCGCCGAGGGTATACGTGTAGTCGAAGTTGACCTGGTAGGCGGGCGTAAAGAAGTGGCTGACGTTCGCTTCAATGTTGGTGTAGCTCGCCCGCCCGTATTGCAGGCCCAGTTGCGCGACACCGAGGTTGTCGAAGCGGCTATGCGTAACGACGAGTCCAGCGAAGGTGCTCGGCGTGAACGCATACTGGCCGCCCGCGCCATACAGCTCCATGCTCGTTGGAGAGATCGCGTAGGAGTACGTCGGCGAGGCAGCCGAAATCGACGCGAATTGCGACGTGTTCCAAAGCCCTTCGCTGGCCGCCTGCGCCGGATGATTCATCCGCATATACGCGGCCGACAGCTTGAGGCTGCCCTGCGCATAGTTCACCCCGAAGCCGAGCGCGCTCTGATTGCCGAAGCTCCCGGCCACACCGCCGAAACTGTACAGCGCGCCCACCTGTAGCCCCCGGTACGACGGCGACACGTACTTCACGGCATTATTCGTGCGGAACTGGTAGTTGAAGTTGTTGTTGTCGCCCACGGTCGCCGTGTAGCCGTTCCACATGAGCGGCGACGAATACTGCGCGAGCCAGTCCTGAGTCAGGTCGTACTGCCGGCCGAACGTCAGCGTGCCGAACGTGTCGTCCTGAAGACCGACGTACGCCTGCCGGCCGAACAGCCGGCCGCCTTGCGCCGAGGCACCGGTGTTCGGATTGAAGCCGCCCTCGATCACGAACACGGTCCGCATGCCGCCACCCAGGTCCTCGACACCGCGAAAGCCCCAGCGGCTCGGGCCATTGGCCGTACCCAGCGAAGCCCCCTTCAGCGAGTTGTTCGAATAGATGAGGCCACTCATGACCACGCCATAAAGTGTGACGCTGGAAGTGGAGGCCGTCGGACTGCTCTGCGCGTGTGCGGCAAACGCCACCGAAAGAAGCATGGCCGTGGTACAGATACGTTTCATCTCAGTAGTCCGGTGAGGAAATCGGTAAGGGATGGAAACTGCATGGATCAGGTCGTGCACGGCGCGTTCACAGATGAACGCATTCGCAGGAGCAAAGACTAAAAAGCGGCACCGCCCATGACAATCGCATCAAAAAAGTTAGAACCGTTTTCCTTCATCTGAGAATCGCTTCACTAGAGCGGCGCGTCTGTCGACGCCGGCTATCCCGCCTGAGCAGACGCGCGTAGCGATCGCGCACCGGACGCGTGCCGGACGCGTGCCGGACGTGAGGCAGCCGCCGCATGCATCGGGGCGCGCGCCGGTTTCATGTGCATTCCGTTTCAAGAATGAGTCAATCGGAACTGTTTGCATCCCGCCAAGGAATTGCGCACACGCGATGGGCGAAAATCCGGCGACTGAAGGCCATCCGCGCGTGGGTGGCAATGTACTCGTCCGATGTACTCGCCCGATGTATTCCCCTCGATGTATTCCCCTGTTCCTCCGGGAACCTTGATGACTGCGAACGCTCCGGCAATTGACGACGACCATGAGCAAAGAGACGCTTTCCCGACACGCAATCGCAGCTTCGGCCACGCGTGCGCGCACTGTTCACGGCGTGAGCATGGGCATTCTCACGCTCGATACCGGCTTCCAGCGCTTGCCCGGCGACATCGGCCACGGCGCGACATGGCGCTTTCCGGTGCAGTACGGTGTCTTGAGAGGCGTGACGGGCCCGCAGGTGATGGCAGCGACAAACGGTGACATCGCGGCCGCGCAGCCGCTGATCGACCGGTTCGCCGACGCAGCGCTACAGCTCGTCGAGCTCGGCGTGGACGGCATCGCGACGAGTTGCGGATTCCTCGTGGCATTCCAGGCTGCGCTCGCGGAACGCTGCACCGTGCCGGTTGCAACGTCGGCGCTGCTGCAGATTCCATCTGTCGCGGCACTGCTGCCGAAACGACAGTGCGTCGGCATTCTGACCGCGCGCGAGGCCGCGTTGACGGCCACGCACCTGCGCGCAGCGAACGCGCCACCCGATCTACCCGTCACGGGCCTGCGCGACGATAGCCGCTTCCTCGAGAATCAGTTAACGAATGCGCCCCGGGTCGATTTCGACGAACAGGCGGACGATCTGCTCGAATGCGCGGACCGCCTGCTGAGCAGTCATCCCAACGTCGGCGCGATCGTCAGCGAATGCAGCAACTTCGCGCCCTACTCGGCTTTGCTGAGCGAGCGGTTCGGCATCCCCGTGTTCGACATCGTCACGATGGTCGAATGGTTTCATGCGGGACTGCGGCCAAGGCGCTTCTGACGCTCCGGTTTCCTGCTCGTGCAACCAGTAAATGTCGACGGCATTTCCGTTCGTACCCGATGTATGACTGCAACACTCAGGCGCGAAATCCGGCCGTGGCGCAATTGCAATGCGCCGGTCTGTCACGCGAGAGCTTTTGACGATCACGCACCAATGAGCGAGCCGGAAGACATCGGCGGATTGTTCAAAGGGCGTCAGAGATTATCCGATTCTTAATATCGGGTGTTGATTTGAAAACGCATTGATTTTTCCGTTCGTGATACACAGCTGGCATTTTCAAAAACAAAATAGTTGGGTAGACTTGGCCTACCTTGATCGATCTGGACAGACGATTGCCTTTTAAAGAAGTTGTCATAAACCTTCATCTCTTTGGAGAACGAAGTGAAAAGGCGAAGGTTTCTCTCATCAATGCTGTTGTTCGCAGCGACCGTCGTGATTGCCAAAGCAAAGGTGATCTACGGTGGCATGCCGTGGGTCAAGGACCCGGTCGTACTGCCGGAACCCGTAACGCCGGATGGCTGGAAATACTTCACCGCGGACGAGGCGGCAGCGGTCGAAGCGATTGCCGACCGTTTGATCCCGCACGACGAAATCAGCATTGGCGGCAAGGAAGCAGGTTGTGCGCTGTTCATCGACCGCCAGTTGAGCGGAGATTACGGCAAAGCCATCACGCAATACCGGCTAGGGTCCGTGACGCCCGGCACGCCGCAGCAAGGCCCGCAGTTTAGCGACACGCCCGCGCAGCGCTACCGTGCCGGCTTGGGCGCGCTCGATGCGCACTGCAAGAAAGCATTCGACGGCAAGGCGTTTGCGGCGCTCTCCGCAGACCAGCAGGACGCACTATTAACGCAGATCGAATCAGGCGAACTCGCGCTCGAGGCCGTCGATTCGCAAGCGTTCTTCAACATGCTGCTGCAGAACGTGCGCGAAGGCTTCTTTGCCGATCCGATCTACGGCGGCAACAAGAACATGGCGGGCTGGAAAATGCTCGGTTTTCCCGGCGCGCAGTATGACTTTCGCGATGTGATCGGCCGCCGCGGCGAAGACCTCAAGATCATTCCGATCAGCCTCATCAACAGGAAGAGTTGACGCGCAGTATCCGCGTCCGGTCAGCACGGGCGCGTCGCAATAGCAAACATAACAGCATGCCCCACATGGCGTTTTGCGGAGAATGACATGGCGGACAAGCGTCCCAAGGTTGACGCAGTCATAGTCGGGCTCGGCTGGGCCGGTTCGCTGATGGCGAACGAACTCACCGAGGCGGGTCTGAACGTGGTCGCGATCGAACGCGGTGCCTGGCGTGATACCAGCAGTGACTTTCCCACCACGATCAGTACCGACGAGTTGCGTTTCTCCACGCGCCGCTCGCTGATGCAGCCTCCCGCGATCGAAACGCTCACGTTCCGTAATAACGTCGCTCAGACTGCGCTACCGCTGCGCGACTGGAACACCTATCAGTTCGGCTGGGGTGTCGGCGGCGCGGGCACGCACTGGAACGGGATGACGTGGCGCTTTCTGCCGACCGATTTCCAGACCTACACGAATACCGTCCAGCGCTATGGCAAGGGCAGGTTTCTCGACGGCATGCAGGTGCAGGACTGGGGCGTAACCTACGCCGACCTCGAACCGTTCTACGACAAGTTCGAGCGCCTCGCTGGCACATCCGGTCGCGCGGGCAACATTCAGGGGAAGATCCAGGAAGGCGGCAATCCGTTCGAAGGTCCGCGCAATCGCGACTATCCGCTGCCGCCTCTCGAGCGCACGCAGGCCGCGATGATGTTCGACAAAGCCACGCGTGGACTCGGCTATCACCCGTTTCCGGTGCCTGCCGGCAACACCTCGGGTGCTTACGTGAATCCGCTCGGCGTGCATATGGCGCCGTGCACGTATTGCGGCTATTGCGAGTTCTTCGGTTGCGGCAACTGGTCGAAGAGCAGCCCGCAAGCCTGTATCCTGCCCGCGCTGATGCAACGCTCGAACTTCAGCGTAATCAGTGAGGCCGAGGTGCTGCGAGTCAACCTCACCGAAGACAAACAGACCGCCACCGGCGTGACCTTTGTCGATCACGAGAACCACGAGTGGGAGCAACCCGCGGACATCGTCGTCATCTCCGCGTACCAGATGGACAACGTGCGCCTGATGCTGCTGTCGGGTATCGGCCAGCCCTATAACCGGGACACCGGCGCAGGCGTCGTGGGCCGCAACTACGCGTATCAGACGATTGCGGGCGCCTCGGTGTTTTTCGAAAACGAGCATCTGAACCCCTTCATTGGAGCGGGTGCGCTTGCGCAGGCCATCGACGATTTCAACGGCGACAACTTCGACCATACGAACCACGATTTCATCGGCGGCGGCGTCGCACTGATTCATTCGACCAATGGCCGCCCGATCGGTCTGGCTAACGGCGTTCCGCCGGGAACGCCGCGCTGGGGCAGTGCATGGAAGAAGGCTTATCAGCATGCCTACCAGAACTACAACTCGATCTACTGCATGGGTAACAGCTACCCGCATCGCGATGTGTTCCTCGATCTCGATCCGACCTACAAGGATCGTTTTGGCCGGCCACTCCTGCGCGTGACCTTCGACTGGATCGAGAACGACAAGCGTTCGGCGAAGTTCATGGCCGACAGGTCGGAAGAGATCGGCCGCGCGATGGGCGCGAAGACCGTGGTGCGCAGTGAGCCGACCGCAAAACCGTTTTCGCCGATGGACAACCTCTCGTCGCATACGACCGGTGGCGCCATCATCGGCGATGATCCGAAAACGAGCGCGCTCAATCGCTACCTGCAAAGCTGGGACGTGCACAACACATTCGTGATCGGTGCGTCGGCGTTTGCGAACAACGGCGGCTACAACCCGACGGGTACGGTCGGCGCCTTGACGCTGTGGGCAGCGCAGGCGATCAGGACGCAGTATCTGAAGTCGCCGGGCCCTCTGGTGAAGGTGTGATCGTGAACAGGAAAAAGACCTTCATCGCTTCTATCGCCGCGCTCGCTGTCGCCGCCGCGGCTTTGTTCGCCTCGGGCCGCACCGGCGTGGCCGACGCGCAAGCCGGTGCGGCGCAGCCCACCGTTGCGCAAACCGCGCCGGCCAATGCCGATGCCGTCGCGCGCGGCATGTATCTCGCGCGTCTGGGCGACTGTATCGCCTGTCATACCGCCGAAGGCGGCAAGCCGTTCGCGGGCGGCCTGCCGCTGCAAACGCCGTTCGGCACGATCGTTTCGAGCAACATCACGCCGGACAAGGACTCCGGTATCGGCGGATGGACCGACGAAGAGTTCATTCGCGCGGTGCGGCAAGGCAGAGGCAGGCATGGCGAGTTTCTGTATCCCGCCATGCCGTACACGGCCTACGTGAAGATCACCGATCAGGACATCCGCGATATCAAGGCGTACATGGATACGGTGCCCGCCGTGCACAATCCGGTCGTGTCGAATCAGTTGCCGTTTCCCTTCAACATCCGTCAGTTGCTGTTCTTCTGGAACCTGCTGTTCTTCGATAACACGCCGTTCAGGCATGACGACACGCAATCGGTGGAATGGAATCGCGGTGCGTATCTGGTCCAGGGACTGGGCCACTGCGGAGCGTGTCATACCGCCAAAAATTTCCTGGGCGGCGACAAGGCGCCGCTGCAGGGCGGTTTGCTGCAAGGCTGGTTTGCACCGGAGATCACAAGCAATCCCTATACCGGCCTCGGTAGCTGGACAACCGACGACATCGTTCAGTATCTGAAGACGGGCGGCAACGATCGCAGCGTCGCGTCGGGTCCCATGGCCGAAGCGGTGACGAATTCGCTTCAGCACGCGACGACGCAGGATCTGCACGGGATCGGCGTGTATCTGCGAAGCTTTCCGGGTTCGAACAACAAGCCGCCGGCGCCGCTCAATGCAAGCGATCCGCTGATGACGGCGGGCCACGATCTGTTCATAGCCAACTGCACGGCGTGTCACCGTTCGTCGGGCGAAGGGGTGGGTGGAATGGTGTCGTCGTTGAGCAGCAGCTCCAGCATCCAGGCGCCGGTCACGACCAACCTGTTGCGCACGATTCTCGTCGGCAGCCGCGGCGCGGTGACGCAAAGCAATCCGACCGGTGCAGCCATGCCGAATTTCAGCTGGAAGCTTTCCGACGCCGAGGTCGCGGCGGTCGGCACCTATGTGCGCAACAGCATGGGCAACGCCGCCGCGCCGGTTAGCAGCGACGACGTCAAGAAAGCACGTGAGAGCCTGGGCGCTCAGGCTCCGCTAGGTATCAGGCAGGCCGCGCAGTAGAAGCAGCAGGGGTCGTTTTTTCGGCGCGATCCTATGTGCCGAAGCTATGGCGCAAATGCGGTGGCAGGCGAGAAACCGCCTGTTTCTTCGAGACATCGACGAGTTGAAAGAACCGCCGCGTCGACATACCGCTTGCAGACTTCGGCGCGCTCGGCCGACAATCGCAAGACAGTCCCATTCCATTGCCGCGCGATTCAAGGAGCGGCGCGCAAGAGACCAGATATTCAGGACACCGCGCCGCCTGCGGCCCCTGACTTCGGCCGCATTGAAGCCGGGCTCGCCCATAGCGCGATAATCGCCGGTTCCGGCGGTGTCCCCCATGGATTCGAGGCGCACCGATCGCGCTTTCTACAGGAGTCGCCTATGCCTATGCCTGATACCGAGCCTCAAGCGGTAGACAGTCCCATCACCGCCAGCGCCATCTTCATCGTGATGACGCTCACCCCCGGCGACGATCATGCTTCGACCGTACGGGACTGGTGCGGCGACGTCGCCGCCTTCGTGCGCTCGGTGGGCAAGCGCGTGCCTTCGGGCTACCTGTCCTGTGTGTGCGGATTCGGCTCGCATGCGTGGGACACGCTGTTCGGCGCGCCGCGCCCCGCGCAATTGCACCCCTTTCGCGAGATCCGCGCGGGCGAGCGTGTGGCGGTCGCCACGCCCGGCGACATTCTTCTGCATATTCGCGCCTCCCATATGGACCTGTGCTTCGAGCTTGCGACGCAGATGCTCGAGCGGCTCGGCGATGCCGTGACCGTGGTGGACGAAGTCCACGGCTTTCGCAATTTCGACATGCGCAGCATGATCGGCTTCGTCGACGGCACCGAGAACCCGCAAGGTCGCGAGGCCACGAAGTTCACGATCATCGGCGACGAGGACGCCACCTTCGCGGGCGGCAGCTACGTCCTCGTTCAGAAGTACCTGCACGACATGAAGGGCTGGAATGCGCTGCCTGTCGAAACGCAGGAGAACATCATCGGCCGCAGGAAGCTCTCCGATATCGAACTCGCGTCCGACGTCAAGCCGTCGAACTCGCACAGCTCGCTCACCACGCTCGACGAAAACGGCGAGGAGATGAAGATCCTGCGCGACAACATGCCGTTCGGACGCGTGGGCGACAAGGAGTTCGGCACGTATTTCATCGGCTACGCCCGCTCGCCTGCGCCGATCGAACAGATGCTGGAGAACATGTTCATCGGCAGGCCGCCCGGCAACTACGACCGGCTGCTCGATTTCAGCCGCGCCGTCACCGGCGGCCTCTTCTTCGTCCCCTCCGCCGACCTGCTCGAAGCGCTCGTCGAACCCGGCGCGCAGGCTGCCGCAGCAAGCGCGCCGCAACCGGACGCACCGGCTGCGGCGAACGGGGACGGTTCACTCAATATCGGCTCGCTCAAGGAACAACGCCATCATGCGTAATCTCCATCGCGAACTCGCGCCCATTTCGGGCGCGGCGTGGGAACAGATCGAAGCGGAAGTCGCCCGCACTTTCAAACGCTCCGTCGCGGGGCGCCGCGTGGTGGATGTGAAAGGACCGGCAGGCGCCACCCTGGCCGCTGTCGGCACCGGCCACCAGCACGCCATCGCGTCGCCGCAGCAGGGCGTGGAGGCGAAGCTCCGCGAATCGAGGCCGGTCGTCCAACTGACCGTGCCGTTCGAGCTGCAGCGCGACGCGATCGACGACGTCGAGCGCGGCTCGGAAGACTCCGACTGGCAGCCTGCCAAGGACGCCGCGCAGGCGCTCGCTTTCGCGGAGGACCGCGCCATCTTCGACGGCTACGCGGCGGCGGGCATCGTGGGCGTTCGCGCGGGTTCGTCCAATCCGCGGATCACGCTGCCCGACAACGTGGGCGACTATCCGAACGTCATCAGCGACGCGCTCGAAGCCCTGCGCCTTGCCGGCGTGGACGGCCCCTACTCCGTCCTGCTAGGCGCCGACGCCTACACGGCGCTCGCCGAAGCACGCGACCGGGGGTATCCCGTCATCGAGCATCTTCGGCGCATCGTCAGCGGAGAGATCATCTGGGCGCCGGCCCTGCAAGGCGGCAGCGTTCTTTCCACGCGCGGGGGCGATTACGAACTCCATCTCGGCGAGGACCTGTCCATCGGCTATCTGAGCCATACGGACAGCACGGTCCGCCTGTATCTGCGCGAGACGTTCACTTTCCTGATGCTCACTGGCGAAGCGTCGGTGCAGGTTGCGCTTTCCCAGGCCGCGCCAGGCGCGCGCCAACCTGTGCAGGACTCGCCGTCCAACGGTTAGAGGTGACCCGATCATGCCTACGCTCTGCGATATCTGCCATGCCCGCCCCGCCGTCGCGCGCGTCGTCGTCAATGAGAACGGCGAGCGCAAGTCGCTGTCGATCTGCGATTACCACTACCGGCAGCTGATGCGTCATCAAAGCATGCTCAACCCGTTCGACTCGCTGCTGGGCGGCAGCGGCCTGTCGCGCTTCTTCGGCGGCCTGGGCGGCGAAGGCGAGCCTGGCGCCGGAGAAACGGGCCTCGAGGCCGAAGTGCCGCGCGAATCCGTCGACGCCACCGACGCGTTCAGCGAGCAGACCCTCGAAATTCTCCAGCGTGCGGCGGAGAAGGCGCACGAGCTGCACCGCAACGAACTGGATACGGAACACCTGCTCTACGTTCTCGCCGACACGGACGTGTGCGCAGCCCTGCTCAAGGAGCTGAAGCTCTCCCCGCAGGACATCAGAAACTATATCGACGAGCATGCAAGGCAAGGCACGGCGAGCGCCGACGCCGACGCTTCGCCCGAAAAGATGACCGTGTCGCCGCGCCTGAAAAAAGCGTTCCAGTATGCGTTCCAGGCCTCCCGCGATCTCGGTCATTCGTATGTCGGCCCCGAGCATCTTCTGATCGGTCTTGCCGCCGTGCCCGATAGTCTCGCGGGCACGCTGCTCAAAAAATACGGCGTGACGCCGGAGGCACTGCGGCAGAAGGTCGTCAAGGTCGTGGGCAAAGGCGCCGAAGACGGCCGCGTCGATACGCCCACGGGCACGCCGAACCTCGACAAGTTCGGCCGCGATCTCACCGCGATGGCGCGCCAGGGCAAGCTCGACCCCGTGCTGGGACGCGCGCAGGAGATCGGGAACACCATCGAAGTGCTCGCGCGGCGCAAGAAGAACAATCCGGTGCTGATCGGCGAGCCGGGCGTCGGCAAGACCGCCATCGTCGAAGGCCTCGCGCAACGCATCGTGAACGGCGATGTGCCCGAGGTGCTGCGCGGCAAGCGGCTCGTGGAAGTGAACATCAACTCGATGGTCGCGGGCGCGAAGTATCGCGGCGAGTTCGAAGAGCGCGCCAAGCAGCTGATCGACGAAGTGACCGCCAAACAGGACGAGCTGATCCTCTTCATCGACGAGCTGCATACGATCGTCGGCGCCGGACAGGGTGGCGGCGAAGGCGGCCTCGACATCGCGAACGTGCTCAAGCCCGCGCTTGCGCGCGGCGAGCTGAGCCTGATCGGTGCGACGACGCTCAACGAATACCAGAAGTACATCGAGAAGGATGCCGCGCTCGAGCGGCGCTTCCAGCCCGTGCTCGTGCCGGAACCGAGTGTCGAGCAGACCATCGTGATCCTGCGCGGCCTGCGTGACAAGCTGGAGGCGCACCACCAGGTGACCTTCACCGACGACGCGTTCGTCGCTGCCGCCGAGCTTGCGGACCGCTATATCACGCAGCGCTTTCTGCCCGACAAGGCCATCGACCTGATCGACCAGGCCGCGGCACGCGTGCGCATCGGCGCCACCTCGCGCCCCGCGGATGTGCAGGAACTCGAAGCCGGGATCACGCAATTGAAGCGCGAACAGGACTATGCATCGTCGCGCAAACGCTTCGATGAAGCGAAGGCCTTCGAGGAACGCATCACGGCACAGCAGAAGGAGCTCGACGAGCAGATGGAAGCCTGGCAGCGCAAGACAGGCACGGAAACGCTGGAGGTCACGGTGGCCTCCGTGGCCGAAGTGGTGTCGCGTCTCACCGGCATTCCGGTGGCGGACCTCACGCAGGAGGAACGCCAGAAGCTGCTCCAGATGGAAGACAGGCTGCGCGAGCGCGTGGTGGGCCAGGACGACGCCGTGGTCGCCGTGAGCGACGCGGTGCGCCTCTCGCGCGCGGGCCTCGGCCAGCAGCACCGGCCGATTGCAACGTTCCTCTTTCTCGGACCGACCGGCGTGGGCAAGACCGAGCTGGCCAAAGCGCTTGCGGAGAACGTCTTCGGCGACGAGCAGGCCATCATCCGCATCGACATGAGCGAGTACATGGAGCGCCACGCGGTAGCCCGGCTCATTGGCGCGCCGCCCGGATACGTCGGCTATGACGAAGGCGGCCAGCTGACCGAGCGCGTACGGCGGCGCCCGTACAGCGTGATTCTGCTCGACGAGATCGAGAAAGCGCATCCGGACGTGTACAACGTGCTGCTGCAGGTGTTCGACGACGGACGCCTCACCGACGGCAAGGGCCGCGTGGTCGATTTCAGCAATACGGTCATCATCGCCACGAGCAACCTGGGCGCTTCGATCATCATGGAGAACCTCGCGCAGCCCGAGGCGAAGCGCAGGAGCGAAAAGGACGTGCGCGAGGAACTGATGAAGGTGCTCAAGAGCCACTTCCGTCCCGAGTTCCTGAACCGTATTGACGAAGTGATCGTCTTCCATGCGCTCTCGAAGGACAACATCCGGTCGATCGTGCAGATCCAGCTCGACCGGCTGGTGCGCACGGCCGCGGCGCAGGACATCACGCTCAAGATAAGCGACGCGCTGCTCGGCCATCTCGTCGAAGTCGGCTATCAGCCGGAGTTCGGCGCACGCGAGCTGAAACGGCAGATTCGCAAGGACGTGGAAACGCGTCTTGCGAAGGAAATACTGGGTGACGCGCTGAAGTCCGGCGACAGCGCTGAGATCGACTACGACGAGGACAGCGGTGAAGTCAGGTTCAACAGGACGCCGGGCGCTGCCGGGCCTCGAGCGGAGAAGGTTGCCGAGGGTGCCGGCGCGAAGCAGGACGCTGAAAAGGCCGCTGAAAAGACTGCTGATAAGGCTGCTAAAAAGACCGCAAAGGCCGCGCCGGCCGGAGAACGGCCTTCGGCAGGAAAGGAACGCAAAAAGCGCGGCTAATGTGAATCCGGGCGTGAGCGCCGAGTGATTGATAAGAAGTCACGCGGCGCTCCGCACGGCTCCTCACGAACCCATCCACCCACCGCCGGCATCCGTCACGAAGCCCCTCGAGCGCCCCTCCTCGATCGCATTAGCAGAATTAGCGGACGCCGCTCGTCTCCCCATCCGCGCAACCGCCTGCGCGCAATGCTAAAGTACAGCGTTTTTTTGACGTCGCACTAAGGCACATATACAGGCTCACCAGGGGCCGGGGGGACGAGAGTTGGATAGCGTTGAGAACGTGCGCGCATTCCTGGCCGTGGTCGAAGTCGGCAGTTTTGCCGGTGCGGCACTCAGGCTGGGCCTCGCAGGCTCGGTGGTCACCAAACGGGTCAGCGCACTGGAAAAAGAACTGAACATGCTGCTGTTCCAGCGCACCACACGTAGTCTTCACCTCACGTCCAGCGGCAGGGAAACGATCGCGGCCGCGAGGAGTTTTCTCGCTTCGTACGAACGTCTGATGAGCGCCCCCGTCGATGATGGCCCTGCCCTGTCGGGCCGTCTTCGGATCAAGGCGCCCTCTTCGTTCACGAATCATTTCCTCGGCAAGCTCCTGAACGACTTCTTCCGCGCCCACCCGAAGGTGGATATCGAACTGCAACTGACGAACCGCCCGGTCGATCCGTTGCTCGAAGGTTTCGATTTCGTCATTACCGGACTGCCGGTCGCATACGACGGCGTCGAGGAATTCCCGCTCTGCCCGTTTCGCCGTCTCGTTTATGCAGCGCCGTCCTATCTGGAACGATATGGCGAACCCTCGCATCCGTCCGAGCTTCGCGCGCATCAATGCCTGCTGTATTCGTACCTGAGCCCGGTGCGAAACTGGACCTTTAGCGAACGCGGGTCCGGCGGCATCGACGTCACCGTCAACGGCGCGTTTTCGACCAACGACATCGATGCCATGCATCGCGCCACGGTCGACGGTCTGGGCATTGCCGTCCTGCCGCGCTATCGCGCGAAGGCCTGCGTGCAACAGGGGCAGCTCGTGCAAATCCTGAAAGGCTTCGACCTCCCCGACTTCTGGATCAAGGTGTTGCGTCCGGCCGATCACAACAACCCGAAGCTGTTTCGGGCGCTGCTCGATTTCCTGACGCAGGGCCTGACCGACCTCGCGAAAGAAGACGACTTTCTCTAAGGCATCGCCAGCATCCAGCGTAAGCGTGGCGCCCGCTTCCGGCCCTTCCACCCGATATTTTCCAAAATCCGCGTTCTGAACTTCCCGTTTGCCGCTATTTCCGCGACGTCGTTTCGGAGATGATTTTTCCCCACCCGTCTTCCAGCCTGGATGCGGGAGGAAAAAAGCGGGTGGGCAACTCGCCGCCCCGACAAACAGGAGACGCAATGAAATATCTGGTGGCCTGCCTGCCATTGGCGGTATGCGCATATGCTCACGCACAAAGCAGTGTGACGTTGTACGGCGCGGTCGATAGCGCATTGACCTATACGAACAACCAGGGCGGCAAAAGCGCGCTCCAGACCTACAGCGGCGGCCGCGCGGGCGACAAGTTCGGTTTGCGCGGCGTCGAGGATCTGGGCTCGAATCTGAAGGCCGTCTTCGTGCTCGAAGCGGGTTTCAGCATCGAGACAGGCGCGTTCCAGCCGGCCAACACGCTGTTCGGCCGTCAGGCCTATGTGGGATTGAGCGGCGACTGGGGCAACCTGTACCTCGGCCGCCAGTACTCGATGACGAACGACTATTTCGTGCCGTTGAGCACGAGCATGCTGTTCGCCGGCGGACTCGGCGCGACGCTCGGCGATATCGATGGCTCGTGGAACTACAACAAGATCAGCAACGTCATCAAGTATGAAAGCCCTGTGTATCACGGCTTCAACTACAGCGCGATGCTGAGCCTGGGCGGCACGGCAGGCGACTTCGCGAATAACCGCGTGTATGGCGCCGGCGCGCAGTATGCGAACGGCGGGCTCGTCATCGCTGGCGCCTATATGAACATGCGCACGCCGGCCACCTCGATTTTCGGTGCAACGAGCTCGCCAGTCGCGGGTGCCGCATTCGCCAATCCGGTCAGCAACCCCATCTTCCAGAACTATGTGAGCGCGACGAGTCAGCAGGTGCTGGGCGGCGGCGCGAAATACACGTATGGGCGATCGCAGGCGTCGTTCCTCTATTCGAATGTCCGTTTTCTGGACATCGTACGCACGGCGTCGAATCGCAACGCGCCCGCCAATGCCGCGTTCAACAACTACCAGATCAATTACGGCTTCAACTTCACGCCGGCGACGATGGTAGGCGTCGCATGGCAATACAGCGCGGCACCGCACAGCAATTACAACTCGTTCGCGGCGGGCACGTCTTATCTGTTCTCGAAGTCGACGTACGTGTACGGCATGTGCCTGTGGCAGCATGCGAGCGGCGTCGATTCGACGGGCGAGACGGCCGTCGCCAATCTGTTCGGTCTGACGCCGTCGAGCACGGCCAATCAGGTGGCCGTGCGCGTCGGACTGCGGAAGATGTTCTGACCGGAATGAAACGTGGCAAGCCTCGCTTGCCCGATACTGACGATGGATGCAGGAGACAGCAATGAAAGAAGGTCGATCGATCGACGTTCAGGAGTTTATCGACATACAGCCGCTTGGACGCTTCCAGGTGCTCGTCATCGCGTTGTGCTTTCTGACGGTGGCGATAGATGGCATAGACATCGGCCTCGCCGCTTATATTGCGCCGTCGGTACGCGCTGAATGGGGGCTGACGGTCGCGCAACTCTCGCCGATCTTCGTGTTCGGGCTGCTGGGGATGATGGCGGGGTCGCTGGTGTTCGGGCCGCTTGCGGATCGCTACGGGCGACGGCCCGTGTTGCTGCTATCGGTCGGATTCTTCGGGGTGGCGACGCTGCTGAGCCTGTACGCCACCAACGTGATGGAACTCGCCTTGCTCCGGTTCGTGGCGGGCGCGGGCATTGGCGGTGCAACGCCGACCGCCGTCACGCTGACCGCCGAATACGCGCCCACGCGGCGGCGCCTGACGATCATCACCGTCATGCTGTGCGGCAACTCGCTCGGCTCGGCGCTCGGCGGCGTGGTCGCCTCGCAGGTGATTTCACGGTTCGGATGGCACGCGATGCTGCTGGTCGGCGGCGTCACGCCGTTGCTGCTGTTGCCGGTGTTGTGGCTATGCCTGCCGGAATCGATGCGCTTTCTCGCACTGCGCCGGCCCGCGCAGCAGACCGACTTGCAGCGGCTCGCGCGCCGGATCGCGCCTCGATCGTCTGCGAATGCGAACGGCCAGGGGGCCAGTGGCGAAAGCAGCCGCTTCGTGGCGCACGAAACCCGGCAGATCCGCTCCGCTGTCCGCGAGTTGCTGGTTACGCCCTATCGGCGCGGCACGCTGCTGCTATGGACGACGTTCTTCATGGGTCTGTCGGTGCTCTTTCTGATGTCGAGCTGGCTGCCCACCATCATCACGCACTCCGGCGCGTCGATGAAGTCGGCTGCCTTGACGACCGCGCTGTGGTCGGTTGGCGGAACCTGCGGCGGACTGCTGCTCGGCCGCGCGATGGATTTCGCCGCGCCTCACCGCGTTCTCGGTTGCGCGTATGCGCTGGGTTGCGTCGCGATCTACACGGTCGGCCAGGCTTATACCACGCCGGCGCTTCTCGGCCCTGTCGTGTTCCTGGCGGGGCTCTGCATCAGCGGC
This sequence comes from Paraburkholderia susongensis, assembly GCF_900177725.1. Classification (GTDB taxonomy): domain Bacteria; phylum Pseudomonadota; class Gammaproteobacteria; order Burkholderiales; family Burkholderiaceae; genus Paraburkholderia; species Paraburkholderia susongensis. Next base: position 199,189 of record NZ_FXAT01000005.1, read on the forward strand.
TCGCAAGTCGGCATCAACGGACTGGCGGCGACGCATTACACCACGGCGAACCGCGCAACCGGCGTGGCGTGGGCAACCGGCATCGGCCGCTTCGGCTCGATCTTCGGCTCGGCGATAGGCGGCTTCCTGCTGTCTTCCGGTCTCGGCTACGGCACGCTGTTCACCCTCGTCGCGCTGCCTGCCTCGGTTGCGGCGTTGTGCATGTTCGGCATGCCCGCCGCGCCTCGTCCGATGCTGCAGACGCGTTCATCGTGAATCGACTTCGATCAAAGGAAAATCGCATCATGGCTTGTGGCGGTTCAGCGTTTCTCGCGCTGTGGAACGACGTCGACGCTGAATTCGACGCCGAATACAATCGCTGGCACACCGTCGAGCACGTGCCCGAGCGTGTCGGTATTGCAGGCTTCATTGCGGGGCGGCGCTACGTATCCGCCGCGCCTGCGCAAGCTCGCTACTTCACGCTGTACGCGCTCGAAGATGCGGGTGTGTTTGAATCGGCGGCTTACCGCGATGTCATCGACCGGCCTACACCGTGGTCGGCATCCATGCGGCCGCTGTTGCAGAACGTCGTGCGGGCACCTTGCGATATCGTGGCTTCGCGTGGCGGCGAGTCCGGCAACGGGATTGCCTGTGTGCGCATCACGTCTTCACGCACTGTGCCGCACGACTGCGAGGCGCTTCTGGACGCGTGTCTCGCGCTGCCGGGCGTGACGGCCGCGCACCTCGGGGTCACGCGCTCATCGGTGCCGGGCGCGTTCGAGAAATGGTCCCGCGACGACAATCCGACCCATGTCATGCTGATCGACGGCGTCAGCGAGGAAAGCTTGCGCGCGTGCTTCGACGCGCTGGATCGGCTCGTCAGCGCCCATTTCGATCCGGCATGCGCCGCGCTGATCGACGCGTATCACCTTGCGTTCGAGATCAGGCATGCGCAGGTCGACGCATCATTGCTCAGAGTGGCGCCCGCTTCGGCGCGCTCACGCTGAGCCCGTTATTGTCAGGAGCAAGAGATGCAGGCATTGCGTAAAACAACACCCGAATTCGGGTTGAAACTCTGTGAGGTCGCGCAACCGGCAAGCCCGGCTGCCGGTGAGGTAATCGTCGATGTGGCCGCCGCCGGAATTTGTGGCAGCGACGTGCATATTTACGACTGGTCCGGCGGCTACGACTTTCTGAAAAAGGCGTTTCCGGTGACGATCGGTCATGAGTTCGCCGGGAAAATCGCCGAGCTCGGCGCCGACGTTGGCGCATTGCGAGTGGGGCAACCGGTCGTCGTGATTCCTTCGGTCGAGTGTGGCGCGTGCGCCGCCTGCGTGGCCGGCCGCCTGGACGAATGCCGCGACCGCCGCGGCATCGGCATGCTGCGCGACGGCGGCTTTGCGCGCTATGTCAGTGTGCCCGCGATGAACTGCCTGCCCCTGCCCGACACGATGGACCTGGGCATCGCGGCACTCTGCGAGCCGTTGTCGATCGCGATGAGCGCGATCAAAGCGGCCGCAGTCGCCGCGGGTGACACGGTGCTCGTAATGGGACCGGGCACGATCGGGCAAGGCATCGGCCTGCTCGCGAAAGCGCGCGGTGCGAAAGTCGTGGTCGCAGGTTACGACGACGAGGACCGCCTTCGCAATGTCAATGCGCTCGGTATCGACGCCACGCTCGATCTGAAAACCCGGCCGTTGTCCGATGCATTGACGCTCGCGGGCGTCGCCGAGTTCGACATCGTGATCGAGGCAACCGGGGTGCCCTCCACAGTCCAGGCGGGTCTCGATCTGCTGCGCCCGTCGGGCGTGCTGGTGATCTGCGGCATTCATGGCGCGCCGGTCAGCTTCGACGCGGCAAAGCTGGTGCGCAACCGCCATCAGATCCGCGGCACGTACCGGGCGTCGCGCGCGACCTGGGGCGAAGTGCGTGACTTCGTCGTCGCGCATCAGGCAGAACTTGCACCGATGGTGACGCATCGTTTGCCTTTGACGAGCGCGATCGAAGGCTTTGAAATGGCACGCAACAAGATCGGCTCGAAGATTCTGTTGATGCCTTGAACACCGGGATATCGCCGTCAGGGAGAATGAGATGCAGCGCTATCTGGCGTCGTGCCACTGCGGCAACGTAAAGTTCGCTTTCTGCACGCAGGTGGACGAACTCGTGATGTGCAACTGCTCGTTATGCACACGCCGCAATGCGATGATGCTAACCGTGCGTCGAGACGCGCTGCAGATTCTGAGCGGCGAGGACTCGCTGACGCTATACCAGTGGAATACGCATGCTGCCCGCCACTATTTTTGCACCCGGTGCGGCGTGTACACGTTTCATCAGCGGCGCATCGATCCTGAGGTGTACGGCGTCAACGCGTTCTGCGTCGAAGGGCTGGATGTGGCCGCACTGCCCGTGCGCAAGATGGATGGACGAAGCAGATAGTCTCCGCCGCGCCACGGGTCTCAGCGAATCGATGTGCGCCTCACCGGCGCGTTTCCGTGCCGGCGAAGATACGCATGCCAATCCGTGGTAATCGGTAGCGACACCGTTCCGGCGGCGCCCTTTACAGAGCTCGCACGATGCCACCGTCGACCCGGATGTTTTGACCAGTGATGTAACCCGCGCCATCCGACAACAGAAACGTTACCGTTCTGGCGATTTCCTGCGTCTTGCCAAAACGGCCGACCGGTATACGCGCCACGATCTCCGGCGTTTCCGGCCAGCTGTCGATGAAACCCGGCAAGACTGAATTAATGCGGATGTTCTCCTTCGCATAGCGATCCGCATACAGGCGTGTGAATGCGCTGAGCGCCGCACGCAGGGCGGAAGAAATCGGCATGGCCTGTTCCGGCGCATCTGCCGCGAAGCTTGAAATGTTGACCGCCGCGCCGCCGCCCTGCTGCAGAAAAACCGGCGTGACATGGCGCAGTACGCGGGCCACATTCAGCACGATCAGATCCAGCCCCTCGTGCCACTTGTCGTCCTCGATCGCGAGGAGGTCGCCCTTCGGCGGGTGGCCGGTGTTGTTGACGACGGCATCGATACGGCCATATTTCGCCAGGGTTTCGCGAACGAAACGATCGATGTCGGCCTCTTCGGTCACGGACCCTGTAACACCCAGGCCGCCCAATTCCCTCGCCAACTCGACCGCGCTGCCCGATGGCGACATCAGCGCCACGCGATAGCCATTCGCCGCGAGGTCTCTCGCAATCGCGGCTCCCATTCCCTTCCCCGCTGCTGTTACCAGTGCCACTTTTTCTACAGCCATCTTGCTCTCCTTTACGTGTCGACTGCGAGCCATCGCGATGTTTCCGCCCTGCGGCAGAGATACTTTATGGCGCTGGGGTGAGCTTGTCGAACGATGATTTCTCCATCAGAAATGTAGAAGAACCAACAATCAAGCAAGGGTAAATGCTTATTTTTTAAATCTTTCCCCTACAAATTCTTGCAATATACAATCGCACTGTAAAGAAACCTACCATTCACCAACAAAGCGTAAGCAAGTTTGGATGCGTGATCCGATCAGACTGCGAGTGCAACAGAAGGTACCGGACTTCACTCCATCAGAGTTGAAGATCGCGAACGTTTTGCTCAGCAGCTACCCAAGCTCGGGATTGACCTCGTTGTCCAACCTGGCGGCGCAAGCCGGGGTCAGCGATCCGACGGTTTACCGGATGCTCGTCAAACTCGGCTTCGACGGCTTCCCCGAGTTTCAGCAAGCGCTGCTCGCCGAGGTCGACGAACGCATGAATTCGCCGCTCTCCATGCTGGAGGGACTGGCTCCCGACTACACCGACGATGACGTGCAAAAAAGCGTGTTTCGGCATCTGGCGGTTTCGCTCGCGAAAGTCGCCGAACAAGGCGCGAGCGCTGACTTCCGCGCGGCCATCGATCTGCTCGCCGATACCCGTCAGACAGTTCTGTGCTGCGGAGGCCGGGCAAGCGCATTTCTCGCGTGGCGACTCGCCTCGCACCTCAATCAGATTCGTCCGCGGACCATGCAGATCGAGCCGTCGATCGACCGCGCCAGCGCCAGCCTGATGGACATGACGCCAGGCACCGTGCTTGTCGTGTACGACTTTCGCCGGTATCAGGAAACCGTCGTCCACTACGCGCTCGAGGCAAAAAAACGTGGCGCGAGGATTGTCCTCTTTACCGACGAGTGGAAGTCGCCTATTTCCAGCGTCGCCGAGATCACGCTCACGAGCGCGGTGCAGAACCTGTCGCCATTCGACACCAAGGTGCCCGCTCTGGCGCAATGCGAGGCCTTGATGGCTGCGCTGCTGCGCGCAATACCGGAACAGGCCAGAACGCGCATGCGCGAACTCGAAACGCTGAGGCAGATTGAGGGAGCGCGGCGCAGCGAACTCGCAGAATGACAACGCACTGCACAACCTGACGCTATCGATGACGAAAACGAAGACAGAATCCGGTCTGAAACGCACATCCCGATTCCCGCCCGATTGAACATCTGCATGCTTGCAGTAGCACACGTTTCGAAGTACCCCGGCTGCCATCAGCGATCGAGCGCTATGGAGTCCTGATAGAAAGCCATAGGCAGTTTTTGCTTTAGACCCGTTGGCATCCGGTAACGGCACGCCGCCTGGTATCGCCAGGCGTTATCCATTTCAAATCAATAAGAGGTGCGGGAAGACCATGAAACACGGAAAGTATGGAAATCGGGCTATGACACGCGCGTCGCTGCTCATGACTTGCGTTGCCCTCGCGTCGTGCGGGGAAGGTCTTTCATTGGGCACGACGGCCACGGACACGCCACCGGCGAGCGCACCGGCCGGAGCCACCCGTCAGGTCAAGTTCGACCCCGCGCTGTGCACGCCCCAGGCCAACGCGCCATATGGTCAGACGGTCGGTATCACGGGCACCAACATGATGGTGACCTCGGCGGACATCAACGCGTCGGCGGCCGGCTGCAAGATTCTGGCGACCGGCGGCTCGGCGATCGATGCAGCGATCGCGGTGCAAGGCGTACTCGCGGTGGTCGAGCCTTTTGCCTCGGGCCTGGGCGGAGGGAGTCTGATTACGTATTACGACGCCGCGACGAAGAAAGTGCGCGCATTCGACGGCCTCGCAGCCGCGCCGTCCACCACCGGCGGTGTGTCGTCGATCTATCAGGCCGCCGTGGCGGACGACCTGAAGTGCAAGTCTGGTCTGAAACTCGGCGACAGCCTTTCGGCCTGGCAAGGCAACACCAATATCACGGGCCGCGCGACAGGCGTACCCGGCACGCTGAAAGTACTCGACATGGTGCATCAGGCCTATGGCAAGCAGGCATGGAACACGCTGTGGACCGACGCAATCAGTTACGCGGCCAACGGCTTCCCGATGTCGAAGTACATGTACTCGACGCTCTACAATGCCGGCACCGACTACGATGAGGATACGGGATTGCCGCTGCCCGCCGGTGGCGAACCCGCATGGATCAACAGCACGGGAACGGCGAAAGGCGCCGTACGTTGCAAGTACACCGACATTCACAATCGCTACTGCGATACGTCCGATCCGAATTCAGCCTTGCCGCTTCCTGTCGGTACCACGATCAGGAACCCGCAGTTGGCCACCACGCTGGCGCAGGTGCGCGATGGCGGCGCTGCCGCGTTCTACGACGCAAATGGCCCGATCGTGGCGGCGATTCTCGCGCGCTTCGCCGCCGACAAATATGTGCCGGGCACCACGACCAACAATTGCTATACGTTGTACTCGTCCACCAATCCGGTGCCCGCGCGTATTCCCAGCCTGATGACGGCTGCGGACTTCACGAACTATCAGGCCATCGAGCGCAAACCGCTGAGCGCTTCACGTTTTGGTGCGACCGTGTACACCCAGCCGGCGCCGTCGTTCGGAGGCACGGTTGTGCTGTATACGCTCGGTTTGCTGGAGCGGAAAAATATGGCCGCGCAGACATTCGGCAGCGAGGAATACCTCTATCTCGCGACCGAGGCCAGCCGTCTCGCAAACATCGATCGTCGTACCTATCTCGGCGACCCCGCCTATTCGAATACGGATGCCCGCGTTCAGGCGTTGCTCGCGGACAGCTATCTCGACAGCCGCGCGGCGTTGATGACCGAAACCGCGTTGCCTTCGGTGACCGCGGGTACCACGGCGCAGGGTATTCCTGCCTATGTGGCGACGGATCCTGGCACCTACGACCCGTTGGCATCGAATCAGGCGCAAAGCGCGCTGCGGCTCGCAAGCGCGGTGAGCAAGCCGCTCACGCGTGCGCAGATTGGTGGTCCGGGACTGCGTAACGAGGACTTCAATACCACGAGCAATGTGGCGATCGTCGACGGATACGGTAACGCACTGTCCATGACGACCACCATCAATACGCACTGGGGCGCTCACATCGAAGCAGCAGGCATGATGCTGAACGACGCGTTGTCGAATTTTTCCGCCGGCGCGGTGGGCAGCGACGTCAATGGCTTTGCGCCTAACAAGCGTCCGCGTACGTCGATTTCTCCGTCGCTCGCGTTCGACGGACAGAATCGTCTGCGTCTCGTCTGGGGGTCGGCTGGCGGTGGCCCGATCCCGGATTACATCGTCAAGGCCTTCCTCGGCAACGTGGTATTCGGGCAGGACCTGCAGGCGTCGCTCAATGCGGACAACTGGAGTGGGCAGGACAGCGCCGACTCCGTTGCCGAACTGGAAACAGGCAAACCGATTGCGTCGATGCTGAGCACACTCACGACCGATCACACCTATACGAGCGGGACGATCGCGCTCGATGGACTGGTGAGCGGTCTGTCCGGGATTGCGGTTTCCTACGATGCCAATGGATATCCGATCTACTCCGGCGCCGCCGATAATCGTCGGAACGGTGCTGCGTACGGATATTGATTCGGTGTCCGGAGGTTTTTCCGTCCGGCGCCGCCGCTCAGGTCTGCATGGATCGCTCGAGCCTCGCTAACAGCAGGCGCATGGCAGCCGGAATCGGTGCAATCACCGGCACCGAAAACTGCCTCGCGAGGTCCTTTGCGGCCTGGCCCAGCGGGCCGCCACCAATGACGACCGCCTCCGCGCGATCGGCATCGATGCACTCGGCGACCGCTCCCGCCAGGGCTTCAAGCAAACGTTCCGGGTTTGCGGCGAGCGCCAGCGGATCACCACTGGTCAGGCGGGTTCCAGTGTATTGAGCGCCGACACCCAGCGCATGGACCTTGGCGTCGATCGGCTCGACCAGATCGGGGGTGACCGTGGCGATGCCGAAGCGCCGGCCGCCATGCGCAGCTTCCAGGATCGAAGCCTCGCAGATGCCAACGACCGGCACATCGACAATCTCGCGCAGTGCGCCGATGCCCGGGTCCCCGAATGCGCTGATGACGATGCCCTGCGCCGTGGCGCCATGCCTGCGCCCGTTCTCGAGCACGCCTTCGGCTGCCGCCTCGAGTTGCGACGCGGTAACGATCATCGGCTCGCCGCGTTGCGCACTCGCCCCTCGAATCGTGAAGCCTCGCGGTGCTTCAGCCTGGGCGATGGCGACCATCATGGCCGTGGTGTCGGTCGACGTATTCGGGTTGATCAGCAAGATATCTGGCATGGTCGTCTGTCTCCGTTATGCGTGGCTCGCCGCTGCGCCCGTGTCGATCTCGGGTTCGGCTGCCGTTTCGTCGAGCTTGTGCCCGTAGGTTTCCGGTGCGAGCCGGATGCACGCGGTGAAGATCGCGTACATCACGGCGATCATGCCGAACACGCCCGCCACGCCGTTCGTGTCGAGCATGCGTCCGGAGATCAGCGGCATCAGTGCGCCCGCGGTCGTGCCGGTTGCCAGGATGAACGAGGTGCCGAACGCGCGCACGCGGGTCGGGAACAGTTCCGGCGCGTAGATCCAGATGGTCGTGTTCAGCATCAGCACGAAGAACTGGAACAGCGCGCCGCAGGCGAGCACCATCACGATGTTCTTCGCGAGGAAGCCGAATGCGAGCGCCGCGAGACACGCGAGTACCGCGCCAACGGTGAGCACGCGCTTGCGCGGCAGGTGGTAGCCGAGCAACGACGCGGCGAGCGTACCCGCGAAGCTGCCACCCTGCATGATGAGCGTATAGACGAGGCTGCGCGTGATCGTGTAGCCCTGCCCGACGAGAATCATCGGCATCAATGTGAGGACGGAAATCTGCGCGCCGTAGGTCATCCAGATCGCGATGCCGACTGATGCGGTGCGGCGCAGCAGCTTGCCGCGAAAAATGTCGAGGGCGTTGACGCGCGCGGTGGCCGGATCCGAAAGGTCGTCGCCGGAAATGTAGGACGTTACCGGGACGGCGCCCGAGAGCTTGCCCGTTGCGAGCTTCGAGAGCACACCGTTGGTCTCGGCAATACGCCCTTTCGACAGCAGGAAGCGCGGAGTCTCCGGAATCAGCCGGCGGTAGAACGCACCGAGAATGGCTGGCAGCACGAGACTGGCGAAGAGCCAGCGCCAGCCGTCGGCGCCCGGAAAGATCGCAAAGACGAGCAGGCCGAAAGCGGGCGCCAGAAAATTGCCGATGCCGCCCGCGCCCACGTTGACGAGGCCCACCGCCGTGCCACGGAACTTCTGCGAGCAGAACTCCGCGAGCATCGTGACGGCAACCGCCACCTCGCCGCCCAGCCCGAAGCCGACGATCGCCCGGCCTACGCAAAGAATCAGCAGCGACGGCGCGATGGCGCAGATGACCGCGCCCAGCGTGAACAGCAGCAGGTCGGCGGTCAGCATCACGCGCCGGCCCCAGCGGTCGGCGATGTAGCCCGACACGAGCCGCCCGACCGCCGCGGCGGCAAACGTGACCGTGTTGAGCATGCCGATGTCGGTGGCCGTCAGTCCCCACTGCTGGCGAAGCAGCGGTGCGATCAGTCCGATGGAGTTCTGCTCGAAGCTGTCGAAGAGACAGCCAATCAGGATGAGCCAGATGATGGTCTTGTGCGCGGACGTGACGCCGATGCCATCGAGCGCGCGGTCGAGCTGCGCGGAACCTGCGAACGACGAGTCAGACTGGACAGGACCACTCATGATCGTTTCTCCGGTTTCCAGCGAAGCGAAGGCCGCTGCGCCCTGGATGAAACGATCCTATGGTTTCAAATTATATCCATCAAGGAAATTTTAATTTCACCCGATCCGTTTCATCTCCGGCCCCGCAGTCGCTGCGCAGTCGTTGATTTTTCAGACGATTATGCTGCACCGGCACGGATCGGCTTCAAGCTTGATTAGCACTCCAGCAGTGCGATGAATCGGGCCGTTTCACCGTGAAGTGGCGCGCGTCAGCGCCGTCCAGCGTGGGCTTGCTCCTTTGCGGTGCAGCGTGAATGTCGAAGTGAAAGAGCGCGATGAAACGATAATTTCATCAGCAAGGACACGTTCCATGCGGTGCGCCGGGCGAAAAGTCATAATTCATCGAGTGCGTCGTGCGCGGTTTCGATCGCGCTCAGGCGCTTTTTGCCGCGATTGCCTGCCCGCTCGAATACCCGCGTAATCAGGACGTTGCACAACCCCATCACCGCCACATGGTTGTCGAGAGGACCAGGCGCCGCGGTATCGCAATGGATGGTCCAGGTTACTCCGCGAGGCGCCGGCGCGTGCTGATCGGCGATATACAGTGTCCTGATACCGGCGCTTACCGCGTAGTCGAGCACGGCCTGGGTTTGCGGGACACGCCGGCGCAAGCCGAATACGATCACCATATCGCGCGGTTCGAGACTGGCCAGATGTTCGCCGACCGTCTCGCCGGCGGCGGGAAGCGTGGCAGTCCGCTCGACCACCTGCTGGATCTGCCAGCGGAAGTAATTGGCGAATGCCTGGCTGCTGCGAAAACCGAATATCAGTACTTGACGCGCATCGACTATCGAGCGCGCAATCTCGTCGACGAGTTCGTCCGAGAGTCGCCCGAGCGTGGCGGTGAGATTCTGCACGCCCAGATTGACGTGCGCCTCGAGCGCATTCGACGCCGAAGACCTCGGCGATGCCGACAGGAAAAGTGGCGAGCCGCGTTCCTTCTCATTGCGAGCATGGCGGCGCGCTGCCTCGAAGCTGTCGTAACCCAGACGCCGCACGAAGCGGCTGACGGTCGCCTTGGACACTTCAGCGAGTACGGCTAGTTCCGCGCCGGTGTAACTCGCCAGATCTCCCGGAAATTCAAGTACGAAGTCGGCGAGTCTGCGCTCGGTCGCAGGTAACTCATCCAGTTGCATGCGAATCCGGCCTATGAACGAACGCTCTTGCTGTGGCATACGGGATCGGCGTGAACGCGCTTCATGAAGTTGGCGCTCAGTATAGTCCCTCAGGAAAAGTGCCTTCGACGAACGGAATCTCCGTACAAAAGGATGACGCGTCCGTCGTTCGACTTTCCCCGGCAAGAACTTCGGGCAGGCAGATAGTTTCCCCAATCAGTCATGTGTGAACCTGGAGACGGACCACTCGCACTCGCAGTTGGTATATACCAGCATGTCGTCACGAAGGGGCTGCACCATGGGACCGCCCAGAAACCTTCGGAATGCCTCGACATCCGCGAGCGTTGCAACGTACAGGTGATACACACACGGCGATCGCACCACATTGGGGTCACGCAGCAGCGTTACATCGAACTCCGCCGCCATGCGTACGAAGTTCACATGTCCCTGAAGCAGCCGCTCAGCCAGAGGCATATGGTGATCGACGTAGTAAGTCTCGTTGAAAAACATGTCGTTTCGGGGAATGTATGTTGCTTTTATGCAGTACATTTGGATTCACTTCCTTCCGCTGCGGGTATGCCGCCGGGCAGCGAAATCGCGCCCGGCGCATCGCGGACCGGGCGGCGAGCCGCGCGATTCCGTATGATGCAGGTTCATGCTAGCAACGGAAAAACACCGGGAATACGTGCGTTTCGGCAATACAGCCGATTTCCTACATCAAAATGCGCGACGCAAATGCGCGCGCGCCGCACGAATCGCGAGCACATCGGTCTGATGCGATGACGAGGCTCACAAACCACTCACAGTTCAACAGCCAATCCACTGGAGGCGAATCATGACTACCGCGGCGGACTATCTGGTCGACACGCTCATGCACGCTGGCGTGAAACGCATATACGGCGTCGTCGGCGACTCGCTGAACGGCATCTCCGATTCGCTCAGACGCTCAGGCGAGATCGACTGGATTCACGTGCGGCACGAGGAAGGCGCGGCCTTTGCGGCGGGCGCCGAGGCGCATCTCACTGGCCAGCTCGCGGTGTGCGCGGGTAGTTGCGGTCCGGGCAACCTGCATCTGATCAACGGCCTGTTCGACTGTCATCGCAGTGGCGTGCCCGTGCTCGCGATCGCCGCGCATATCCCGAGCAGCGAGATCGGCATCGACTACTTTCAGGCGACGCATCCTGAAAGCCTGTTCAAGGAGTGCAGCCACTATGTCGAACTCGTGTCGAACGTCAGTCTGCTGCCGCAGATCCTCACGCGTGCGATGCGGGTCGCGGTCGGGCGGCGCGGAGTCGCGGTCGTCGTGATTCCGGGGGACGTCGCGCTGTCGCCGCTCGTCGCCAAGGCAGCGCCGTGGCTCGTGCCGTCGGCACCGCCCGTCCTGCGTCCGGCCAACGAGGAGATCTCGAATCTCGCTGGCCTGCTGCATGGGGCATCGCGCGTGACGCTCATGTGCGGCGCGGGCTGCGCGGGCGCGCGCGACGAAGTGATCGAACTCGCGAAGCGGCTCAAGGCGCCGATCGTGCATTCGCTGCGCGGCAAGGAATATATCGAGCACGACAATCCATATGACGTCGGGATGACCGGGATGGTCGGGTTCGCGTCGGGATATGCCGCGATGAAGGCGTGCGACATGCTGCTTCTGCTCGGCACGGACTTTCCCTACCGGCAGTTTTATCCGGAAAACGCGAAGATCGCGCAGATCGACGTGCGCCCGGAAGCGCTCGGCAATCGGTGCTCGCTCGATCTCGGCCTGATCGGTACGGTCAAGGACACGCTCGCCGCATTGCTGCCGCTGCTCGACGAAAAAACCGATGCATCGCATCTCGACGGCGCGCTCGCTCACTATCAGCAGGCACGCAAGGATCTCGATGCGCTCGCCGAGAGCAATCCGTCGAGCACGACGATCCATCCGCAATACGTGACGCGGCTTGTGGGCCAGCTCGCGGCCGACGACGCGATCTTCACCTGCGACGTCGGCACCCCGATCGCATGGACAGCGCGCTATCTGAAACTGAATGGACGGCGCCGGCTGGTCGGTTCGTTCAATCACGGCTCCATGGCGAATGCGATGCTGCACGCGATCGGCGCGCAGGCCGCGCATCCCGGCCGCCAGGTGATCTCGATGTCGGGTGATGGCGGCTTCACGATGATGATGGGCGAGTTCCTCACGCTGGTTCAGGCAAAGCTGCCGGTGAAGGTGATCGTGCTGAACAACGGTACGCTGGGTTTCGTCGAGATCGAGATGCGCGCATCGGGCTTCGTCGACACCGGCTGCGACCTCGTCAATCCGAACTTCGCGCACATGGCCGAAGCGATCGGAGTGAAGGGTATTCGCGTCGAAAAACCGCAGGACCTCGAAGGCGCAATCGCAGCCGCCCTCGCGCATGATGGTCCGGCGCTTGTCGACGTGGTCAGCGCGCGGCAGGAACTGATCATGCCGCCCAAGACCACCGTCGACGAAGCGTGGCACTTTGGGCTCTTCATGATGAAGGCGGTAATGGATGGCCGAGGCCGCGAATTGATCGATCTCGCGAAGGTGAATCTGACGCGCTGACCCGCGCGACCGGGTTCGCGTTGCGACTTCCCTGCCCCTCGCGCGCCCGGTCCCGCGAATCGCCCTTTGGCTCGCTGAAGCTGTTCATCGCACGGCCACCCTCGCTCGTGGCAGCCTCATCGTTTCCCTCCGGAAACCTACCCTACCCGCCCATCCCGCGCAGTAACAAAAAACCGCGCGTCGCCCATCTGCCCACCCTTGAGCGCAACCTGCAACTCCCTCAGGTGCGGCAAATCCGACCTCACCCGACACAGCGGCGCTCCCGGCGTCAGGCGCGAATCGATCTCCAGCGCATCGGGCCCGAGCACCTGCGTGACCTGACTCGACGTATCTCCGCCCGAGAGAATCAGCCGCCGCAACGGCCTCGCGCGAAGAATGGCATCGGCCATCGCGCCGAGCCGCTGCCCGAGCATTCGTCCGCCGCGATGCCGTGCATCATCGCGTGTCATGCCGGTCGCGACGAGCGCATCGAGCAAGCCGCCGATACGCGGATCACGCGGCCCACGCGCCGTGTGCATGATGACACTGCGTCCATCGCGCAAGGCATCGAGCGCACGGTTGACCATCTCATCGAACGCGCGCGCGCCTTCCTGATCGTCAATCAACGCGCGCGCGTCGATTTCGATATCGGTGAATCCAGCCGCGACGGCCGCGTCGATCTGCGCGGCGGCCAAAGGCGACGCGCTGCCCGAGAGCACGAGTATCGGCCCGGCGGGTTCCACGCGATCGAACGCGCGCCGCGACGCCGGTAACGTGCCTTGCTCGGCCCACCATTGCGTGAGCGCATATTCGAGCCCCGACGATCCCACGGCGAACACCGGCCCATGCGCCTTCGCGTGCGCGTCGAGCAGCCGTCCGACTTCGGTCAGATGCGCATGCGTCGCGGTATCGAGCAGCAGGCCCGCGGGCGCCGCTTCGAGCGCATCGCGCCAGGAGCGATCGAGCGCTTCACGCTCCTGCGCGAAATGCGGCAGAAAGAAGCCTTCGAGCCGCAGATCCGTTTGTCGTCCGAAATGACGCAACAGGTCGCCTTCGTCCATCGGCGTGACCGGATGCGCGCTCATGATCGGATGACGGTCGATGCGATAGATGAGTCCATCCGTACCCGAGCGCGCGAACAGATTGCCGAACGTGCAATAACGCCCAAGCGCAGGCGTCCCCGCGACAATCGGAATCGTGCGCGGCCCGAAGCGCGTGCGCGCAAGCTCCATCACGCGGCCGATGCTGCCGATATGCGGCGCGCTGTCGAACGTCGAGCAAACCTTGTAGTGGATGAGCGGCGCATCGAGAGATGCGAGCGCCTCGAACACAGGCGGCAAGGCCGCGTCCATTTCCGCGGGCGTCATCGCGCGGCTGTCGCCGGCCACGCCGATCGCGTCGAAGCCGCCGAGCGCCGCGAGCTGCTCGCGCGTCGGCGGCTTCAGAAACAGCGCACAGCGCAGGCCCGCGAAGCTCAGCACTTCGAGCGCATCGGTGGAGCCGGTGAAGTCGTCGCCGTAGAAGGCGAGTCGCAAATTCGGTGGAGTGGGCAACGCGGCGGCGCTCATCGTGAGTTCGGATCGCTTTGATGGAAAGGAGAGCGGCGCGCCGCCCGTCGTCGGTTCAGACCGCCTTGAAGTGCGCGAGCGCCGCGCGCAAGGCGGGATGGGACCGCGCGTAAGTCTCCAGGTCGACGCCCTCGGCCGCGGCTTCCCAGCCTTCGCGCATGCTCGCGACGCCTGCCGCGATACCTTGCGGATGGCCTATGATGCCACCGCCCGCGAGATGCATGAGATCGACGGAGCGCAGCGCCTTGAAAAGATCCGGCGCCTGCGAGGCCCATTGTCCCGACGAAAACACCGGCATCACCGGTTGCACGCCCGCGAAAGGCGCAAGGCACGAACGCGCGGAATCGATCACCGACGCATCCGGCTCCCAGAACTTGCTGCGCACGCCGTTCACGTGCAGATGATCGACACCCGCGAGACGCCAGAGCTTCTGATAGGCCGCGAACGAGAAGCCGAGCTGCGGAAAGCGCGTGAGCGCGCCCCAGCCGTTGCGGTGACCATGAATGGGCAATTGCGCGTGGCGGCGCACGTGCTCCACACCCGCGAACCCGACCCAGTTCACGCACATCATCACGCAGGTGCCCCCCGCGGCGAGCACTTTGTCATGACGGCGCAGCATCTCGTCGATGGTGCCGGAGATGTTGATGGCGTACATCGGCATACGGCCCATCCGGTCGGCATGACGATGCAGCACCGGCATCACCGCTTCCAGGCGCGCATCGAAGCTCGCATACGCGGGATCGGCAAGTAGTTCGTCATCCTTGATAAAGTCGATTCCGGCGGCGCACAGATCGTCGACGATCTGCGCGGTCTGCCCGGGCAGCAGCCCAATGCTCGGCTTGACGATGGTGCCGATGAGCGGACGCCCGAGCACGCCGGTCTTCTCGCGCGTGCCTTCGATGCCGAACGCGGGGCCGGGAAAACGCGCCGCATGATCGGCGGGTAGGTCGATGTCGAGCAGCCGCAGGCCGGTCACCTCGCCAAGCTCGAACAGATTGCCCGCGATGGTGGACAGGAGCGCGGGCAGATTGGCGCCGACGTTGTCGACCGGAAACGCGATCTCGATCTCGCCGCGATAGAACAGCCGCGCGGGCTCCTTGCGCTCGACGAACGCGCTTTTCAGCGAGGGCTCCAGCACGGGCGGCAGCGAATCGACGCGCGCCACGCGGGCGCGGGCGCGCTCCTTCAGATCATCGGTTTCGCCGGGCAGCGCGAGGAAGGTACCGCTCGATTGCTCGCCTGCGATCACCTCCGCCGCTCTCGCGAGCGGCACCGAGCTTTCGACGAAATAGCGCGCCGTGAATTCAGCGCGCGAACGATTATTGTTGGACATGTTATGGCTTCACGTTGCGGCTGGCGCGAAAAAAAGGAGTGCGCCGCATGTCTCCGTATCCCGATGGTTTTGGGTGCGCATGAGGGCGCTGCCGCATGTGCGTTTTGAGGGACTATAAGATTGACGCTCGAAAGCATCAAACGATATGATTTCCACGCGCGATGCGAAAAACTCACAATAACGTCGCGTCCGATCTTTGCCGCTTTCCACTTTTCTTTTCGCATTCCCATCGCGCCGAACTCGATCCGCACGGTGTGAGTGTTTTCGTCGAGAGGTCATCCGCGCGTGCCCCGTCCTTCACTCAACGCGTTACGTGCATTCGAAGCCACTGCGCGGCTGCGCAGCTTCGGCGAGGCGGCCGAGGAGCTGTCCGTCACGCATGGCGCGATCAGCCGTCACATCCGTTCGCTCGAAGACAACCTCGGCGTGCTGCTGTTGCTGCGCAACGCGCACGCCACCGAGCCGACGCCCGAAGGCGCGCAGCTCGCCCAGGGGCTGTCGCGCGCGTTCAATCTCATTCAGGCGAGCCTCGATCAGGTGCGGCCCGGACCGCTCACGCTGTCATGCTCGGCGTCGATCATGATGTACTGGCTGCTGCCGCGCCTCAGCACCCTGCATCGCAAGGAGCCGCAGCTCGAGATCGGCTTTCATACGGGTCACGGCGAAGTGGATTTCGCGCGCGAGAACATCAGCGTGGCGATTCGCCTGACCACCATCAAGCCGCCCAGGGACGTGGAGCCCGAGCCGCTCGTCGACGAATGGATCGGCGTGGTGTGCTCGCCGGAATACATGAGCGCGACGCGCATCACCACCGTGGACGATCTCGAACGCGCCCGCCTGCTCGCAACCGCGACGCGTCCGGCCGCGTGGGACGACTGGTTCGAGGCGAGCGGACACATGCCCGCGCGGCGGCCGGCCATCGCGGAATCGTTCGAGCATTTCTATCTGCTGATCCAGGCCGCAAAGTGCGGGCTCGGCGTGGCGACCGTGCCGCGCATGCTGGTGCGCGGCGAGCTCGATTCGGGCACGCTCGTCGCACCCTTCGGCTTCGTGAAGGGGCCGCGCCAGCTCGTGCTCTGGGTCGCGCCGCATTTGCAGGCACGGCCGCAAACGGTCGCGCTCGTTCAATGGCTCAAGGAAGAGATGCTGCGCGCCGAAGGCAAAGGCGCGTGAGCATGCTTACATCGCGGTGCCGCCGTCCGCGTTGTACACGGCCCCGGTAATGAACGAGGCTTGCGGCGACGCGAGGAACGTGATCACCTCGGCGATTTCCTCGGGCTGCGCGCCGCGCCCCATCGGCGTGGCGGCATAGATCGAATCGATGAAGCCTTCCGGCTTGGTCGCGAGCTGGCGGCGCACGAAGTCGGTCAGCGTGAAAGCGGGCGCGACCGCGTTCACGCGAATGCCCGACCTCGCGAATTCCCGCGCGAGCGATTTGGTCATCGCGAGAATGGCGCCCTTGGATGTCGCATAAGCGGCGGTGCCGAGCATGCCGCCGCCCTTCTGCCCCGCGATCGAACTCAGATTGACGATGGCGCCGCTGTTTTGCGTGAGCATCCGGCGCAGCGCTTCCTGGCAGCACAGCCAGGTGCCGGTCGTGTTCACTTCGATAACACGGCGGAATTCTTCCGGCGTGATGTCGAGGCATGCTTTCGCGCTTTCCAGTCCGGCGCTGTTGACGAGCACGTCGAGACGGCCCCAGCTTCCTACGACCGTTTCGACCATCGCTTTCACGCTGGCTTCGTTGGCGACGTCGACATGCACGGAGATCGCTTCATGGCCGCTCGCGCGGATGGAGGCGGCGGTGTCGGCGGCGGCCGGTTCGCGCAGGTCGGCAATGGCGACGCGATAGCCGCGGCTCGCGAGCAGTTGCGCGGTGGACTGGCCGATGCCGCTGGCGGCGCCGGTGATGATGGCTACAGGTGTCTCGTTCGTCATTTTTTCGTGGCTTTCGTGGCTTTCGTGACTTCGCGCAATGGCGGCTTCGCGCCGGTTGTGCGAAATAGTAGGTTTCGGGTTCGGTTCGAGCAAACGAAATGATCTCCCCGGGTGAGGAGAAAAACTCACTGACTTACTGCGTCCTCAGGAACCCGGTGGAAATCCAGGGCACGGCCGCAATGACGACAATTCCCACGAACAGCGCGACCATGTACCCGATGATCGGCCGAATCCCTTCATCCGGATGAATCTTGCTCACCGCGCAAGCCCCGTAATACCCCACGCCGAACGGCGGTGAGAACAGTCCGAGGCCCATGGAAAGAATCACGACCATCGCATACTGCACTTCGTGAATGCCGACGTCGCGCGCAATCGGAAACAGCAGCGGCCCGAACAGCACGATCGCCGGAATGCCCTCCAGCACGCTGCCGAGCAGCACGAACATCACCACCGAGACCGCCATGAAGCTCACCGCGCCGCCCGGCAAGTGCTCCATGAACGACGCCAGGCTGTGCGAGAAGCCCGATTGCGTGAGCGCCCAGGCCATCGCGGTTGCCGTGCCGATGATGATGAGGATCGCACCGGAAAGCGCCGCCGTCTCGACCAGCATCGGACCGATGCGCTTCCACTCGAAGCGCCGGTAAATCAGCAGCCCCGCGATCAGCGAGTAGACGATGCCCACCGTCGACACTTCCGTCGCGGTCGCGACGCCCTCGACCACCGCGAGGCGAATGACCACCGGCAACGCCAGCGCCGGAATCGAGACGATCAGCGTCTTCATGATCTCCGAGCCCCCCGCGCGCTTCGCCGAAACCGGCTCCACGCCGCGCGTGCGCCACCACACCAGCGCGCACAGCGCGAGCGCGAGGACGAAGCCCGGCAGCAGGCCGCCCGTGAACAGCGCCGAAATCGACACGCCCGTCACCGAGCCGATCGTAATCAGCACGATGGAAGGCGGCACGGTCTCGGTCTGCGCGCCCGTTGCCGAAAGCAGCGCAACCAGTTCGCCCGGCCGCTCGCCGCGCCGCTTCATCTCGGGAAACAGGATCGGCGCGACCGCGGCCATGTCGGCGGCCTTGGAGCCGGAGATGCCCGAGATCAGATACATCGCGCCGATCAGCACGTACGACAGCCCGCCGCGCACGTGCCCGAGCAGCGACGCGAGAAAGTTGATCATCGCGCGCGCCATGCCCGTCATCTCGATCAGCAGGCCTAAGAAGATGAACATCGGCACGGCGAGCAGCAGCAGTTGAGACATGCCCTCGTCCATGCGGCTCACGACGATCTCGAGCGGCATCGAGGTGGACAGCGACAGGTACGAGAACACCGCGAGGCCGAACGAAAACGCGATCGGCATGCCGCTCAACACCGTGAACCCAACCACGCCGACGAAGAAGATCAGCAGATTCAGGTTGCCCAGCGATTGCAGCACCGGGCCCGCCGTGTCGAGCCCGAATACGATCGCCGCCGACACCACGATGCCGGTCAGCGCCGGCTTCCAGCCGAGCGCCAGCAGCTTGACGAGCGACATGAGCAACATGAGCGCGACGCCGTAGACGATCGCGGCCACGCGCAGACCGTCGTTGATCTCGAGCGCGGGCGTCTCGATCATCCATTGCTGCCGGATGTAGGCATACGCCGGCGCGGCGATCAGCCCGAGGAACAGCAGGCTCGCGACCAGCGCGACGGTGTCCCAGAACGCGGCCGACTCCTTGCTCGCGCGATTGACCATCGCCGTCATGCGCATGTGCGCGCCGCGATGCAAGGCGGTCGCGGCGCCTGTCATGGCGAGCCACAGGAACAGGATGCCGGCAAGCTCGTCGCCCCACACCAGCGGACGATGGAACACGTAGCGCGCACACACGCCGCTAAAGAGCAGCACGATCTCGGCAAGCACCAGCAGCGCCGCCGGCACAGCCGCCATCAGCCCGAGCACGCGATCCGCGAGCGCGAGGCCGTGCGGCCTCGAAGGCAGGCCGCGCAGGGTGTCGCCCTCGTGCGCGCCTTGCGGGAAGTCGTCGACGATGTGCGTTCTCATGCCAGTTTCCCGGTGACTTTTTCGAGCAGCGCCCATTCTTCCTCACCGAAAAATTGCTTCTGCTCGGCGTAAAAACCGGATTTCTGCAGCATGTCGCGAAAGCCGCCCAGGTCGGGCGAGTTGAATTGCAGGCCCCGGCCTTCCAGCGTCTTCTGCAGCGACGCGTTGAGTTGCGCGACGTCCTTGCGCTGCAGGAGCGCGTACTCGTTCAGATGCTTCGAGGTGATGTCGCGCACGTTCGACGGCAGCTTCTCCCACGCGGCGCGATTGCCGAGGCACCAGAAGCCGTCCCACATGTGGCTCGTCATCGAGCAATACTTCTGCACTTCGTAGAGCTTGGCCGTCTCGACCACCGCGAGCGCGTTCTCCTGCCCTTCCACGACCCGGGTCTGCAACGCCGAATACACCTCGTTGAAGCTGATCGAAGTCGGCGCGGCCTGGAGCGAGCGGAACAGCGAGATCCACAGACGGCCCGGCGGCACGCGGATCTTCATGCCCTGCAGGTCGCCCGGCGTCTTGATCGGCCTGGAGCTGGTGGTGATCTGGCGGAAGCCGTTGTCCCACACCTTGTCCTGCACGATGAGGCCGGCCTTCGTGATGAGCCCGCGCAGATGCGCGCCGAGGTCGCCGTCGAGCGCGGCGAACACCTGGTTGTAGTCCTTGAACGCGAAACCGACGCCCGTGATCGCCGTCTTCGGCACGAGCGAGGACAACGCGTTTGCGCCCGAGAGCGTGAAGAATTCCAGTGCGCCCGCGCGCAGCTGCGCGAACATGTCCGGGTCGCCGCCGAGCTGGTTGTTCGCGAACACGCGCAGGTCCAGGCGGCCGTCGGTGTCCTTCCTGATCGCGTCGGCCGCCTGCTGGAGCCGCACGTTCAGCGGATGCGACGCCGGCAGGTCGGTGCCGATCTTGTAGCTGAATTCCGCCGCCTGCGCGCGCCTGATCCACGGCGCGCCCATCATGCCCGAGGCGGCAACCGCCACCGTTCCTGCGCTTTTGACGAGGAAGCTGCGACGATCGATTTTCATGGGTTGTCTCCTATCTATTTAATCTGCCGCGACTGGATCCGGCGAGGGGTGTCGCGCGGAAAACGGCTTGTTTTCAAGGGGTGCCGGCGCAAGCCGGCGAATTTACCACTGGAGTTGCCACTGGAGTTGCCACTGGATTTGCTGCTGCGAGATTCCTTAGTCAACCGAAATGACTGGCTTGACCTCTTCGAAGTTCTTCATGCGGGTGAGCGCCGTGTTCACCTCGTCGAGCGTATAGCGGCCCGTAATCATTTCGTGGAACGGGAACGCGTGCTGGTGCTTCTCGAGGAACTGCAACGCGAGCGAGTAGCTGCGCGCGTCGCCGGAGAACGAGCCGATCAGTTGCAGGTTCTTCTTGACGATCATCGAAGGCGCCACGCTCGTCGATGCCTCGCCGAGCTGGCCGACCACCAGATAGCGGCCGCCCTTGCGCGCGAGCGCGAGGCCTTCCGCGAAAGCGGCTGGCACGCCGGTGAACTCCATCACGATGTCCGCGCCGCGCCCTTCGGTATGGGCGAGCACCGTATCGAGACGCTCCTGCGCGCTCGTGCCCTCGACCGGAATGCACACGTCCGCGCCGAAGCGCTCCGCCATTTTCAGGCGCGCCTGCGGCGAGCCGATCACGATGATCTTCTTCGCGCCGCGCACGCGCGCGTTGGCCGTGGCGAGCAGGCCGAGCGGACCCGCGCCCTGGATCAGCACGGTGTCGGTCGGCTCGATTTCGCCAATCTGCGAGAACGCGTTCATCACCGAGCGCAGCGCGCAGCTCGACAGGCTCGCGAGTTCATTGGGCACCGCGTCCGGCACCCGCAGGCGGCCGGCTTGCGGCAGCACGTAGCCGTACTGCGAGAAACCGCCGAGCAGATACGGCGATTCCTCGATGTTCTCGTACATGTACGCGCGGCGATTGGTGCACAGCGTCGGCTTGCGCGCGGTCGTGCAGAAGTAGCAGCCGCCGCAGGACGTATGCGTGTACACGATGCGATCGCCGACCTTCAGCGGCGTGCCGACCGAGTCGGTCGTGACGCCCGCGCCCGCGCGCACCACGCGCCCGACCATCTCATGGCCGATGATGACCGGCAGATTCACCTTCAGCGACAGCGAGCCCTGCCACAGGTGCACGTCGGTGCCGCAAATCGAGCACATCTCGATCTTGACGAGCGCGGCGTTCGGCTCGACCTCGCGCGGCAGCGGCACTTCCTCGATCTTGAGCGGCGCCTTGAATTCACGCAGCACGGCTGCGCGGGAAAACTCGGGAACGGCGGTCATGCGATTCAGTCTCCTGTTGCTTTGTGTTCGAAGCGTTGGCCTGTGCGGCTCAACCGTGTTTCAGCACGATGGTCTTGGCGACGGTGTATTCCTTCAGCGCTTCCAGCCCCTTCTCGCGGCCATGCCCGCTGCGCTTCACGCCGCCGAACGGCAATTCGATGCCGCCGCCCGCGCCGTAGTTGTTGATGAACACCTGGCCCACGCGCAATTTCTTCGCCACGCGCATCTGCCGCGCGCCGTTCTCCGTCCACAGGCCCGCGACGAGGCCATACGCGGTGCCGTTGGCGATGGCAACGGCTTCGGCTTCGTCCTCGAACGGAATCACCGCGAGCACCGGGCCGAACACTTCGTCCTGCGCGAGCTCGTGGTCGGTCGGCACCGGCCCGAACAGCGTCGGCGTGACGAAATAGCCGGTCTCGACCGCGCTGCCGTCGAGCGAACCTTGCGCGATCACCTCGACGCCGCCGGCGCGCGCGCGCTCGATGAAGCCCTGCACCTTGGTCTGCTGCGTGCGGTTGATGACCGGGCCGCACTGAAGGTCCGCCTGCGGAGCGCCGACGCGCACGTCCGACATTTTCTGCGCGAGCAGCGCGACGAACCGCTCATAGGCCGAACGTTGCACGAGCACGCGGCTGCCCGCCGAGCAGGTCTGCCCCGCGTTCTGCGTAATCACGCCGACGATGGTCTTCGCCGCGTTGTCGAAATCGGCGTCGTCGAACACGATCTGCGGCGATTTGCCGCCGAGCTCCAGCACGCACGGCACGTGATTCTTCGCGGCGGCGGTCTGGATCAGCGTGCCGACTTCGGGCGAACCGGTGAACGAGAGGAAATCGACATCCGGGTGCTGCGAGAGCGCCGCGCCCGCTTCTTCGCCGAGACCCGTGACGAGGTTAATGACGCCCACCGGCACACCCGCCTCATGCGCGAGCGCGGTGAGCCGCGTGCAGCTCATGCTCGCGTCCTCGGCGGGCTTCAGCACGACGGTGTTGCCGGTGGCGAGCGCCGGGCCGATGGTGCGGCCGAACATCGAGGCCGGATAGTTCCACGGAATGATGAGGCCGCACACGCCGCGCGGCTCGCGCTGCACGGTGACCTGGAAGCCGTCGAGGAACGGCAGCACGTCGCCGAGAATCTTGTCGGCGGCGCCCGCGTAGAACTCGAAATAGCGCGCCGTCGCGCGAATGTCGGTGCGCGCCTGGGTGATCGGCTTGCCGGTGTCGCGCGCTTCGAGCTGCGCGAGTTCTTCCACCTGCTCGAGGATCAACGCGGACAGCCGGCTCATGATGCGGCCGCGCTCGAAGCCGGCCATCGTGCTCCACGGACCGGCAAGCGCGGCGCGCGCCGCCTGCACCGCGTGATCGATCTCGGACTTCTCGCCGCGCGAAATCGCGCCGAACACTTCGCCGTCGATGGGCGAGCGCACGTCGAGCGACGCCCCCGAGCGAGCCGCGCTCCATTCGCCGCCGATGAAAATGGTCCTGGCCTGCGTTGCCATGCTGTGTCTCCTGTTCGATGTGAGCGATATCGGTTGATGTGCTTTGGGTGAAAAAAGTATAGGGAGATCGCTCAAACCGCTACAAATACGAATTGGCAATAGATGATATAGTCCGCACCTATACCCTAAGGCTGCCTCGCCGGCCGCCGCATCGGCCACATCACCAGGAGACACTGCGCCATGGACATTCGCCAGATGCGTTATTTCGTGGCCTGCGTGGACGCGGGCAGCCTCTCGAAGGCCGCGCTCGCGCTGTCCATCTCGCAGCCCTCGTTGAGCCAGCAGATCTCCGAAATGGAGAACGACCTTGGCGCGCCGCTGCTGGTGCGCAGCTACTCCGGCGTCGCGCCGACCGAAGCGGGCAGCACGCTGTACCGCCACGCGCAGTCCATCATCAAGCAGTTCGCGCAACTGCGCGGCGACGTGAAGCGCGGCGAGCACGCGCTCTCGGGCCAGGTTGCGGTCGGCCTGCCGACCAGCGTCGCGGCGGTGCTCGCGGTGCCCCTGTTCGAGCGCATGCGCGCGAAGTATCCCGGCATACAGTTGCAGATCTTCGAGAGCATGAGCGGCTATCTGAACGAGCTGCTCGCCAACGGGCGGCTCGATATCGCCGTGCTGTTCCGCGAAACCGAGACGCGCGGGGTGACGGTGGCGCCGCTCTTCAGCGAGCGCCTCGCGGTGCATGGCGCCGCGTGGGTCGGTAATACGCGCGCCAAGACCGTGCCGCTCGCATTGCTCTCGGGCGTGCCGCTGGTGCTGCCGGGCCGCTCGCATGGTTTGCGTCTGCTGGTCGAGCGCGCGTTCGACAGCGCGGGCCTCGACCTCAACGTCGTCGCGGATATCGATTCGCTGCCCACCATGCTCGAACTCGCGCGCCGCGGCGAAGCGGCCACCATCCTGTCGGGCTTCCTCGGCCGCGGCAAAGCGCACAAGGACCTGCTCGCGCGCTATCTCGTGAGCCCCTCGCTCGAGCGCTCCGTCGCGCTGTGCCGGCTCAATTCCGTGCCGCAGACGGCCGCGTCGCGCGCGGTGCAGGACTGCATGCAGCAGCTCGTCGCGGAGATGGCGCCGACGCTCGACACCGCGGCGGCGAGGCGCGGCGATTGAGTATTGGTTTCGCCTATATCCCATAGTTCCAAACAGTATTTCCTCCTGAGCGGCCGCGCGCGTTACGATTTTCGTGTGGCGGCGCGAGACGCCGTCATCGTGACCCGCACAATCAGGAGACAAAGCATGTCGCTTCCGCTTTCGGGCATCACCGTGGTGTCGCTCGAACAGGCCATCGCCGCGCCGCTCGCTTCCCGCCATCTCGCCGACTGGGGCGCGCGCGTCATCAAGATCGAAAGAGCCGGCAAGGGCGATTTCTGCCGCGACTACGACACCGTGGCGAACGGCATGTCGAGCCAGTTCATCTGGACCAATCGTTCGAAGCAAAGCGTCGCGCTCGACATCAAGAACCCCGAGGACGCCCAGGCCCTCTTCACGCTGCTCGAAACCGCCGACGTGTTCCTGCAGAACCTGGCGCCGGGCTCCGCCGCGAGGCTCGGGCTCGATGCGAAGTCGCTCGTCGCGCGCTTTCCGCGCCTGATCGCCTGCGACATCTCCGGCTACGGCAGCGGCGGACCGTACAGCAGCAAGAAAGCCTACGACCTGCTCGTGCAATGCGAGTCCGGCTTTCTCGACATCAACGGCAGCGAAGCCGAGCCCGCCAAATGCGGCCTCGCCATCGCCGACATCGCCACCGGCATGTATGCGTTGAACGGCGTCCTGATGGCGCTCTACCATCGCGAGCGCACGGGCCACGGCACCGCGTTCGAAGTGTCGCTGTTCGACTCGATGACCGAATGGATGAGCTATCCCGCGTACTACGTGAGCGGCAGCGGCAAGCCGCTCGCGCGCAACGGCATGCGCCATGCGACCATCGCGCCGTACGGACCGTTTCGCGCCGGCGACGGCCGCAGCATCTTCTTCGGCGTTCAGAACGAGCGCGAGTGGGTGTCGTTCTGCCGTGTCGTGCTCGGCGACGAGACCATCGCGAGCGACGCGCGCTTCGCCAGCAACCCTCGACGCCTCGCCAACCGCGACGCGCTCGAGGCGTTGATCGAAGCGCGCTTCGCCGGCTGGACCAGCGACGACGTGCTCGCGCGCCTCGACGCCGCGGCCATCGCCAACGCGCGCATGAACTCGGTGGAAGAATTCGTCAGGCATCCGCAAGTGCATGCACGCGGGCGCACACGGCAAGTGGATTCGCCCACGGGGCCGCAGACCATGTTCGTGCCCGCCATCACCATACCCGGCGTCGAGCCGGTGATGAATCCGATTCCCGCCGTCGGCGAGCACACGCAAAGCGTGCTCGACGAACTGCGCAACAACAGACGGAGTGCCGCATGAGTGAAGCCCATTCTTCCTATCGCCTGACGCGCACCGTGCTCGCGGTGCCGGCCAATCGCCGCCGCATGGTCGAATCAGCGGCGCGCTCAACGGCCGATGCGGTGTTTCTCGATCTCGAGGACGCCGTCCCCGAAACGGAAAAAACGGACGCGCTGCAAGGCGCATGCAGCGCGCTGCAAGAGCTCGACTGGGGCGAGAAAACGGTGTTAGTGCGCGTAAATGCATACGGCAGCCGCTTCGTCGAAGAAGAGATCCGCGCGCTCGCGCCGCTCGCGCGGCTCGATTCGATCATCGTGCCCAAGGCCGAGCGAGTCGCGCATATCGAAGCGATCGCGCGCCTGATCGATGCCGCCGAAGGCGGCGCACGCCGCGCGCCGCTCGCCCTCGACCTGCTGATCGAGACCGCGCTGGGCCTCGTGATGGTCGATGCGCTCGCCGCGAGTTGCGCGCGCATCGCGGCGCTGCATCTGGGCGTGGGCGATTTCGCGGGCTCCATCGGCGCGCGCAGCGCGGAGATCGGCGGCTCGCCCGAGGGTTACCGGCAGACCAGCATCTCCGCGGGCGCGCGCTACGTCGAAACGCCGCTCGACCTGTTCGCCTATCCGATGATGCGCGTGCTGGTCGCCGCGCGCGCGTTCGGCCTGCGCGCGATCGACGGACCGTGCGGCGCTTATCGCGACGCGACGCTCACCCGCGCATGGGCGGAGAAAGCGGCGGCTCTCGGTTTCGACGGCAAGCAAGTGATTCACCCCTCGCAGATTGAAGCAACGCGCGACGCGTTCACGCCGTCGCCGGAAGACCTCGCCTTCGCCACGCGCGTCGTCGAGGCGATGCGGCAGGCGGAAACCGAAGGACGAGGCGCGGTGGCCGTCGACGGCAAGATGATCGACTACGCGAATCTGCGCATGGCGCAGCGCATCCTCATGCTCGGCGCGGCGGACCGGCGCTGAACATCGTGCCGTCTGAACTCGCGCGGGTTCGGACGGCATGTTTCGGGTTTCTCACCCGGATTGACCCGCGGTTGACCCGGGTCGATTCGGGCCCACACCGCTTCCGGAAGTTCAGACCGCGCCGGCGCCCCACGACAGGAAGCCGCCATCCACCGGCAACACCACCCCGTTCGTATAGGCTGCTTCGTCCGACGCGAGATAGCAGATCGCCGCGGCGATTTCCGAGGTCGTGCCGTAGCGGCGCATCGGAATCGCGCGTGAGTATTCCTCGCGAAACTGATCGCTGTGCAGGGCTCGGGTCATGGGCGTGTCGACCGGACCCGGCGCGACCGCGTTGGCGGTGATCCCGTAGTCGCACAGCTCGACGGCCATCTGATGCGTGAGCGCGATCACCGCGCCCTTGGAGGTGCCGTACGCGGTGCGTCCCTTGCCGACCGCGCGCATGCCCGCCACCGACGCGATATTGACGATGCGGCCCCAGCGATGCTCGATCATCAGCCGCGCCGCGTGCTGCGCGCACAGCAGCGTGCCGACGAGGTTGACCTGCATGGTGGTAAGGAACGTGTCGAGCGGATAGTCGATGAACGGCACCAGCTTGGCGATGCCCGCGCCGTTCACGAGCACGTCGCAACGGCCATGTTGCTTTGCGATGGAGCCGAATGCCGTGGCGATCGATTCGGGGGAACCGACGTCCATCCGCACGGAGGACACCGACAAATTCTCCGCCGAGAGGCGCGCGGCGGTTTCAGCGGCGCTTTGCTCGTTGAGGTCGGCCAGCACCACGTGATAGCCGCGCTTCGCCAGTTGCTCCGCCGTATCCGCGCCGATGCCCATTGCACCGCCGGTCACCACTGCGACACGGCCAGCGCCGCCTCCGATCGTCTTCTCCACGTTGTCTCCAGTCCGTATGGGTTCGCAACCGCGCGGTGTTCGCGCGGTTCGCCGGCGGCGTACGCGCCCGTGGCGCGAGGCCGTCTTGCGAGCCATTATCAGAGAAGCATGGGGGACGCTCAATGGATATTAATGCAGCGTATTGTGAGTAAAGATCACTCAAGATTGCGATACGTCTGCGGTGCGTCTGCAATACGGTTGCGGTACAGGTGCAGGTACGGATGCGGCGCGCGAGGTTAGATACGGGCGTTGGCGGGCAACGGCATGCCAAGCAGGACGCGTCCGTAAATCTCAGCAGACGGATTCACCTGCATCAGAAAGTGCGATGCCATGCTGTGCAGGTCGCGGAAGTACCTCTCCACCGGCCCGGGCGGCATGAGGCTGCCGCCGAGATTGCGCACCAGATCATCGGACGCGGCGAGCGCCATGTCGCAGATGATGGCGCCGTCCGTTCGATACCGCGCTCGCTGCGTAGCCGAGAACTCCTTTCCTGCCTGAGCCCAGTCCCACATCTCGTCGACGTCGTGCAGGAGCATGTTGAATGCCCCTTCAATCTTCGCCGCGGCCTTGCCGAGTTCGGCCAGCGTGAAGCGGTCCTCGGTCTGCGGAGCGTTCAGGCCGGCGGGAATCCGTTTGCGCACGGTCTCGGCGTGAATGTCCAGCAGGCCATGCGCCACCGATGTAATGGCCGCGGCGACCGACATGACAAAGAGGCTCGTGTGCGGGATCCGGTACATCGGACTTTTGTTGCGCTCGCGCCCCGGGTATTCGATGCGCTGCACGTCCGTCCATTTGATGCTGCGGTAAAGCGGAACGCGCTCGTTCTCGAGGTACACATCCTTGCTGCCGGTTCCCTTCATGCCGAAAACGTTCCAGCTTTCATGGTCGATGCGAAAGCTCTCCTTGGGCACGAGCAGGAGCCGCAACTCTCGCTCTCCTTCAGCGGTGGGAACGTCAACGAGAACGCTCGCCCAATCCGCGACGTCGATGCCGGACGCGTACGTCCATTTCCCATTCAGAACATAGTGCTCCCGATCGAGGCGCGCCTCGACGCCGCGCCCGACGTTGCCGGTCAGTGCAATGACGACCGCATCGCGTCCGCCTGCGAAAACGTCGTCCTGCGCGCGTGCGCCGAACATGCCGGCCATCCACGGGTGCAGTCCGGCGAGGCCGAGTATCCATGCCGTCGCGCTGTCGCCGCGTGCGACTTCGCGGCACACACGCCACAAGACGGACGGGCGCAACCCGTAGCCGCCATTTTCGGTGGACTGGCAGATCCGGAAGAAGCCCGCTGCGCGCAGTTCGGCGCCGACGTCGTCCGATATGCGCTTCGCGCTGTCGTGCGCGGGTCCTTGCGCCTTCAACATCGGAATCATCGACCGTGCTCGTTCGATCAGGGTCTCAGCGTCAGGAATGGGGTCGATCATTTGAATGTGCACCATAAGAATGATTGGCTGGGTTATCGTTGCTCACTGCTTGACGCTGCTCGCTGCCTCAGTGGGCGAGCGCAACGTCGAGATACTTGCCGGCTGCGTAGACGAGAGCCGGCGCGGGCGGGTCGATCGAGTGCATGTCCACGACCTCGCCCACCACGACGTGATGGTCGCCGAGCTGCTGGAGGTTGGCGATGCGGCAAACGAACGTCGCGTTGGCGCCATCCAGCACAGGGGCAGACGCCGCGTGCAAATCCCATGTGCCTTCGATACCGCGCTGCGGTTGACCGCCGTAGTAGCGGGACACCGCATCCTGTCCCGAGGCAAGCACGTTCACCGAGAATGCTTCGGAATGCTTCAGGTGTGGAAGAAGCGAGCTTTCGTTGCGCACGCAAAACAGAAGCAGCAACGGACTCAGGCTGACGGGGCAAACGGCGCTTGCAGTCATGGCGGCGACACCAGAAGGTCTGCCCTCGGATTCGACGGCAATGACCGTAACGCCTGTCACGAAGCGGCTCATCAATGTTCGGAATCGCGTGTGGGTTGCAACGGCTGACATTCAAGTCTCCAAAAAATCGGCCTGCAACCAATGTATCCGTGCGCGTGCCCGAGCCTACGTATCCGCCGATACGGGCCTGATGAAAAAGTGCGTCCAACGCAGCCGGATTCCCCGGAGATCCAGGCTGGGGAAAGACCCACTAGCCATGCAATGGAAGCTGCATAAAGTTATGCGATACCGCCTTGTGCCCGAGCCATTGAATGATCTGTTGCGTCATGGCAAGGCGGCGGTTTCAACCTGCCGCTCGTCATGGCGGCGTCATCAACGAAAAACGGTGGTACGCAATGACTACGCCTCACGTCTCAGCCGAAGTGCTTTCAACCGAGACCTGGCACATGGATAGGCATGCTGCGAACGTCTTCATGAATGCGGAGCGCCTTGGACAACGTCAGGTCCTCCAGAAAGGCACGACGCTCTACCGGCAGGGAGAACCCGGCACGACGTTCTTCTTTCTCGTCAGCGGGCGAGTTCAGGTTGGCATCTTTCAGGAGGATGGCACGGAGTTCATCCTCGAATTGATGGGGCCGTGGTCGCTCATTGGAGAAGGTACGGCAATCGCCGGCCAGCGCCGAATGAGCACGGCGATTGCGCTCGAACCCTGTGTCGTCATCAAGTTCGACTATGTGGCGATCAAGCAGGCGTTCGCGCAGAACGTCGAATTCGCGACCACGCTGATGGAAGTCGTCGCCGTCAAGCAATGGGTTCTGGGCATGCGGATTCAGTTCATGGCGATGCCCAAGCCTGAACTGAGGATTGTCGAACTGTTGAGACGCCTCGCGAACATATACGGTGAAGCCGACGAAGTCGGCGTGCGCATCCGCACACCGCTCACGCATGAGCAGGTCGCGAGCCTGACAGGAACGAGCCGTGTCACCGTGACTCGCACGATTACACGGCTGAAATCGGAGGGAGTGATTCAAAACGAGGGGCAGCACTTCTGGGTGCTCGACCAGCGGCGCTTGAATAACGCCTGACGGCAGCCCGTCGCAGCCGGTAGCAGCCGGTTGGTAGCCGGCCGAATGCGCCGGCCCCGATATCAACAGTCGCCTGGCCGCCGCCGCGCAAGGCGCGGTTCAAGCCACGACGCGAGCCGCAGCAGCACATCCTCCCGGCACCTGGCCGCAACGAGTTGCACACCGACCGGCAACGCCGAGCCCTCGGGCCAGAACGGCACCGACATCGCCGGCGCCTGGGTCAGATTGAATGCCGGCGTGTACGGATTCCACGAGAACCAGTCGTCGTCCGCCGAGCCGGGCGGAACATCCCTGCCGGCCACGAAAGGCAGAATGGGCATCGTCGGCAGCAGCAGCACGTCGATCTCATCGAAAAGCGCGCAGAACTGGCCGTTCAATGTGTCGCGTTGCAACGCCGCGCGCTGGACATCGGCGAATGACGCATTGCGCACAGGGTCGATGAATCCGAGCAGCCCGGGGTCCAACAGATTATGTTGGTCGGCAGGAACGCCGTTGACCGCGGACAGACATCCGAGTCGATAAAGATGGGCGGCCGCGCGCGACGCTTCCTGCACGTCGAAATCCACGGTGCTCACCTGGAAGCCATTGCTCCAGAGGATGCCGTAGGTCTGGTCCATCGCGCGCTTGACGATATCCGCACTGTCGTCCCAGCGAAGCGGGTTGAGCAGGCCAATGCGAAGCTCGTGGGGCGACGCGTTCGATCCGAAATCCGCCGGCGCAAGGCCGACCGAGGTCCAGTCGCGCGGGCTCGGGCCGCTGATGACGTTCATGACCGAGACCATATCGCCGACACTCGCAGCAATCGGGCCGTAATGAGCCACGTTGAAGAAGATGCTCGCCGGTGGAGTAATCGGCACGCGCCCATAGGTCGGCTTCAGTCCAAAGGTCCCCGTAAAAGCCGCTGGAATGCGAACGGATCCGCCCGCGTCGCTGCCAATCGAAACGCGAACGACGCCCGCGGCCACCGCCGCGGCGCAGCCACCGCTGCTGCCGCCTGGTGTGAGATCGGGATCGAGCGGGTTGCGCGTCACTCCGTACCCAGGGCTATCGGTGACACCCTTCCACGCAAATTCCGGCATGCGGGTTTTGCCGATGAGCACGGCGCCCGCGTCGACCAGGCGCGCGGCCAGCACGGAGTTCCCGGACACGGGTTCCGGCGTCGTGACGACGGAACCCTTTCGCGAAGGCCAGCCTTCGACGGCGATGCCATCCTTGAGCGTAATCGGCATGCCGTCGATTTCGCTCAGCGGTGTACCTTCGCGCCACCGCTTCCCGGACGCACGCGCGGCAGCCATTGCACGCTCGCCGTCGATGAGCGCGAATGCGTTCAGCGTTCTGTTTACTGCTTCCGCATGCTCGAGCGACGATGTCGTCACATCGACAGGCGAAAGCTCACCTCTTTTGTACAACGCCCGCAATGTTTCGAATGACTGTTTATGTACCATGCCTGCATCTCTCAAGTTGCAACCCGGCGACACCCGATTGCGCGGCCGGGGTTTCGTTCACCCATCCTCACTGAGCGGCCGGATCAGGCAGCCATTCGCTTCGCGCCCAGATAAATCTCGCTGAGATGAGGGTCGGTTGCCAGCTCTTCACCGGTCCCTGCCTTGATGATGCGGCCCAGTTCGATCAGGTATGCGCGGTTTGCAGCGTTCAGCGCGAGTCGAGCGTTTTGCTCAACCAGAATGACCGTCAGGCCCTCCTTGCGCTGCAACTCGACAATCACGTCCATGATTTGCTGAACGACGAGCGGTGCGAGGCCAATGGACGGTTCGTCCAGCAGCAGAAGCTCAGGCCGCGCAATGAGGGCCCGCCCAATGGCGACCATCTGCTGCTGCCCGCCGGAAAGCGTACCCGCAAGCTGCTCCTGGCGCTCCTCCAGAATCGGAAAGAGCGCGTAGATGCGCTTGACCTCTTCGGCGAACCTGATGCGAGCGCGGTTTGCGTAAGTGCCTAATTGAAGGTTGTCGCGCACGGACATCGAGTTGAAGAGCGAACGCTTTTCGGGAACCAGATACATTCCGCGGCGTACGCGATCTTCGACAGGCGCGCGTCCGAGCGAGGCGCCGGAGAAGCGCACGTCGCCAGCCGCCGCGGGTACGGCGCCCATCACGCAGCGCAGCAGACTCGTCTTCCCTGCTCCATTCGCACCGATCAGCGAGACCAGTTCTCCCGCCGCGACGTGGAATGACATCTCGCTGACCGCCCTGACCTGTCCGTACTTCACCGTCAGACCTTCGACGTCGAGAATGTTCATGCTTGCGCTCCGAGGTAGGCGTGGACGACGTCGGGATTTTGCTGGACCTCATGCGGCGCCCCTTGAGCGAGGAGGCTCCCGTAATTCAGCACGAACAGATAGTCCGCGCATCCCATCACCAGTTCCATATCGTGTTCGACGATGAGAACGGTCATGCCATCGTCGTCGCGCAACGACTGAAGCAGTTGCGACAGACGCTGCTTTTCAGGTGCCCGCAGGCCGGCGGCCGGCTCGTCGAGCAGCAGGATGGCAGGCCTCGCCATCAAGGCACGGGCGATTTCGACCAGACGCTGACTGCCCAACGGAAGCTCGGAAACTCGCGCGTTCGCGATTTCGCTCAGGCCGACGCGTCGCAATGCGGCAAGAGCGTCCGCGACCATCACGCTCTCCTCATGCCGGTCCGCGCCGACGGCAGCGGATAGCAATCCGCTCCTGCCGCGAATGTAGCCGCCGATCAGCACGTTTTGCAGAACGTCGAGTTCCTGAACGAGCTGCACGTGCTGGAAGGTGCGCGCGATACCGCATGCAATGACCTTTCTCAGCTTGCCGGGTAAAGGTCGACCGCTTACGGTCACGCTGCCGCTGCTGGCAGGAAGCACCCCTGTCATCACATTGAAGAGCGTCGACTTGCCGGCCCCATTCGGCCCGATGAGGCCGGTAATCGTACGCTCCGGTACGTTGACGGTCACCTCGGACAGCGCCGTCAAGCCGCCAAAGCGCTTCGTCACGGCTTGCGCGTCGAGCGTGGCAGGGTGTGACGGCTCGCGCCTGCTCACAGCGGGAACATCGTCCGGCTCCACGTCATAGCTGTTCGTTACCCCGGCCCACGTGAGCAGGCCATCAGGCCATTTCAGCAATGCGATGATGAGTACCGCCCCCAGAACCATCGACTCGACCTGCCCAGGCAAACCAAGGACATTCGCGATGACATGCTGCCCGCTCAGTTCGAGCACGTTGAAGAACACAACGCCCAGTAGCGCGCCCAACGGATGCGCGACGCCGCCGAGCACGGTCATGATGAGCAGGTTGATCGACGCGCCCAGCGAGAACGAGGAAGGACTCAGGAATTGCATGTAGTACGCGTATAGCGCACCGGCGAGACCGCCCAGCGCCGCGGACATCACGAACACCTGTGTTTTCACGCGCGCCACATCCGCGCCGAAGGCACTCGCCATGGTGCTGTTGCTCCTGAGAGCACGCGCGACCCGGCCGACGCGGCTGCGGTAAATCCGGCGATACGCGAGAAAAACCAGCAGGACGACGGCCCAGATGAGCGTCGCCATGCCGCGAGCCTCCATCGGCACGCCGAAGAGGCTCAAGGCCGGAATTCCCGTGAGACCCGACGCGCCCCCTGTGAGCTCCGTCTGCGCAACGAAGCATGCCGAAATAGCCATGCCGTATGCGAGCGTCGCGAGTGGAAGGTAGTGCCCCTTCATGCCGAGCGTCAGCTTGCCAAGAAACCAGCCGATCGCGGCGCACAGAACAGTCGCCAGCGGTATCGCCGCGAGTGGCGGCACGCCGCACTTCAGTGTCAGCAGCGACGAGGCATAGGCCCCCAAGCCCAGAAATGCGGCGTGCCCCAACGACAGTTGGCCCGTTGCGAGCAGGAAAGCAAGCCCGAGCACGACAATCGAGTTGACTCCCGCGACGGCTACCAGCCCGACATAGTAGGTCGGAGACAGCATGAGAGAGAGCAGGACCGCTGCAAAAATCAGCCCTGCCAGCGCGTACTCCCGCCTGATGCGGCCCATGGTGCCTGGCTGCGCGGGCCGCCGGGACGTTTCGTCAATGTTCATCAAGCTCGCCTCCATGCTGGGCGCTGCGCCACAAAAGAATCGGAATGACCAGCGAGAACACCCAGGCGTCACGAAGCGAACTGCTGAAGAACGCCGAGAAAGACTCGAACACGCCAACCAGGAACACCCCTGCGAGCGAAAGCGGGTAATTGATGAGCCCACCCATCGTTGCCCCCACGAAGCCCTTCAGCCCGACGATGAATCCCATTTCGTAGTTTGCCGTCACGAGCGGCGCAAGCAGCATCCCGCTGAGGGCGGAGATTCCCGCCGCAATGAAGTAGCTCAACCGGCCAACCATGCCGACGGGGATACCGCAATACTGCGCCCCGTCGCGGTTGATCGATGCCGCACGCAGGGCTTTACCGACGAGCGAGAAACGGAAGAAGACGAACAGGGCCGCCGTCATCACGATAGCGGCCGACAGGATGATGACCGACTGCATGGCGATATCCACGTTGGCAACGCTAAAGCGAAGCTCGCTAATCGGCGGTACCGTTCTGGGGTCCGCGCCCCAGATCAGAAGCGCGAGTGGGTGTAGGACGAGCGAGACACCGACCGAACAGATCAGCAGCACGACGGGCGAGTTACCCGGATTGGGCTCGACGGTCAGCCTGTAGATGAGCGGTCCCATGGCCGCCACCAGCACGAGTGCCGCCACCATCTGCAGAGCAATGGAACTCGTGTGGCATGCTCCATAGGCCAATGCCGAAAGCGCGACCCCGCATGCCGCAAACTTCGACACCAGCCTCAGCGGATTGCGGCGGAATTTGACCGCCTGCAACACGTCGAGCAACAGGCAGACCGCCCCCGTTCCGAGAACGACATAGAGCAGCGGTGTCAGCGAGCCCTCGATAAAGCTCGCGAACGAGAGGGCGCCAAACGTCAGGAACTCACCCTGTGCGACGTTGACCACCCGGGTAGTGGTGTAGACGAGCACGAGGGACAGCCCAACCAGGGCATAGACGGCACCGTTCGTGACGCCGTCGAGCCCGAGGAAGAGAGTCGAAAACCAGTCCATTCCTAGTCCTTCAACAGCTTGAACTGCCCGTTCTTCACCTGCACGAGGAACAGCGTGCGCGTGTCGAGGCCCACGTGGTCCGTCGGCGAGTAGTTAAAGATGCCGACCGTCCCGATGTAATCGTGCGTGTTCTCCAGAATGTCGCGGATATCCATGCGCCGCTGCGCGAGATCGCCCTTCTTGCCCGACGCCGTATAGCGCTTCAGGGCGTCGACAGCGAGGCCGACCGCGTCGTAGCCCTGGGTCGCGAAGATTTCCGCTTTGCCTTGCCCATATTTTGTGTCGTAGGCATTCACGAACGACGTGATGACCGGAACCAGCGGATTGTCTTTGGGCAGTTCCTTATAGACGGTAATAGGGGTCGCGCCCACGATTGCGCCTTCAACAGACTGCTTGCCAATGGCGATGAAGCTCGAGGTCGGTGAGCCGGCGCCGTGGTAAATCGGGCCCTTGTAGCCGACCCGCTTCAAAGCCTCGTGCGCAAGTGCCGCGGACGGCGGAATGGCGTGGAAGTAGACTGCGTCGGGATTGGCCCGCACCACCCGGAGTGCTTGCGGCGCGAAGTTCGTATCGCCGCGCGAGAAGCGTTCGTCCGCGACAATCCTGATGCCTTTCTTCGCGGCGAGTTCCTTGAACTCCACCCAGGCGCCTTCCCCGTAGGCGTCGTCGAGACCCATGAACGCCACGGTCTTGATGCCCTTTCTCTTCATCTCGTCGAGGGTGTAGTTAATCATCAGCCGATCGGTAATGGGTGTTTTGAACATGTAACGCTTTTCCGAAACCGGCTCGACAACGGCCGCGCCCGCCGACATCGATATGGCCGTCACCTTCGAGTCCTCGATCACCTTGTTGATTGCCAGCGATGACGGAGTGGTCGTGCAACAGACAACGACGTCGACCTTATCGTCCTGGATGAGCTTGCGCACAGCATTGACGGATTTCGTCGGGTCCGAGGCATCGTCGTATTTGATGAACTGCACCGTGAACGGCAGGTTCTTTTGTGCCGCGAGCTGTTCTTCGAATAGTGCAATGGCATTGTTGGCGGGCGCCGCGATGACCGATGCCGAACCGGTCGTCGCAGTCACGATGCCGATTTTGTAGTTGGGCTTCTCTTGAGCTTGACTGCTCGCCACGGCGCCGAAGAGGGCCAGTCCCATGATTAAGGCCAGAAAGCGCATAGGTTCTCCGCGTATTTGGAATTGACTTGTTTGGATGGCCCGGAATTGAGGCCCCGCGCTTGAATTATTCGACGGTCAAATTTCTGCTCGCGGTATCACGCGATACAGGAATGAAGCTTTGTTTCCCTGAGTTTGTTCCCTGAGCGCATGCCCGGGGAACGAACGCTCCGCGCCGATGACGCTCTGAGGCGTCGGCACGCGGCCTTCCTCGTCGCGGTCAATGCGGGCAAAACTCAGATCGACTCCGCCACGCCACGGTGACGGCGCGCAACGCCCTTCCTGAGCGCAAATGCGCCATAGACAGCGGCAACCCAGAAGGGCATCGCATACACAGAGATGCGCACATCCGGCGTAAGAAACAGCACCACCGTGATGAGAAGCATGAAAGCAAGGCAGAGGTAATTGGAATACGGAGCCAGCGGCGCGGGAAAGTCCGCCGGCTTGCCTTCTTGCCGCATGGAGGCACGAAACTTCAGATGGGTCACGATGATGATGACCCACATCAGTACCAGCCCGGCCACGACCAGCGACATCAGCAATTCCAGCGCGCCGCGCGGCATGATGTAGTTGAGGACAATGCACAGCGCCGTGTAAGCAGCGGGATACAGAATCCCCGCGTAGGGGACGCCGCGTGCATTCACTTTCGCCAGAAAACGGGGCGCCTGGCCATCGCGCGCCATTCCGTAGAGCAGACGGCTATTGCAGTACACCATTCCGTTGTAAACAGAAAGTGCAGCCGTCAGCACTACGAAGTTCAGCGCGTTCGCCGCGAACTTGCTGCCCAACACCGAAAACACCATCACGAACGGGCTATTGCTGTACGTATCGCCGCCAGCCTTCAGTGCGGCAAGCAGGTTCGTCCACGGCACCAACGCCATGAGAATCAGCATCGAGCCGACGTAGAAGATGAGAATGCGGAACAGGACCTGATTGATGGCTTTGGGAATCGTTCTCTTGGGGTCCTTCGCCTCCGCGGCGGTAAAGCCGAGCATCTCGAGTCCGCCAAACGAGAACGAGATGAAGGCGAGCGACATGATTAGCCCATGCCAGCCTTTCGGCAAAAAGCCGCCATGCGACCAGAGGTTCGAAATCGTCGCATCGGGGCCCGCCCTGCCGGACCCGAGAAGAAAGATACCCATGACGATCATCGCGACCACAGCGCCGACCTTGATGACCGCAAGCCAGAACTCCGTCTCGCCGTAGATGCGTACGCTGACGAAGTTCAGACCATTCACCACGACGAAGAAGAGCGCGGCCGACATCCACGTTGGAATGCCAGGCCACCAGAACTGAATAAATTTCCCAGCGGCGGTCAGCTCGATCATCCCTACCAATACGTACAGCAGGAACGTGTTCCAGCCGGAAAAGAATCCGGGGAACTCGCCCCAGAACTTGCGAGCAAAATAGCTGAACGAATCCGACACCTGCGTTTCGACCAGCATCTCACCGAGGTATCGCGATATCAGGAACATGATGATGCCGACGCACGCATAGCCGAGAATCATCGACGGCCCGGCGAGTTCAAGCACACCAGCCGAACCGAGAAATAGTCCGGTCCCGACCGCGCCTCCCAACGCGAGCAACTGTATGTGACGGTTGCTCAAGCGTTGCTTCAGCTCGCCACGTCCCGCGTTTTCAGCATGCCCTCCTTCTGGCACCTGTTCGGACACCTGAGATTGCGCTTTCATGTTTGTCTCCAATGTTTCTTTGTCGCCTTATACGGCGAACTATTGGCTCCCGCGTGTCGCCGTGAAGCGCGCGGGGCGGATGTCCTGATTGCTTTCTGAAACGCTCATGCATCGCCGGGTCGATATGGCTCGCAAGTCTTGTCGGGCGAGAACGGGAAACCGGGTTGTCAGGCCGAACCCCGTTAGAGCGGGTGGTCCGTATTGTCGATGTCCACGGCGACGAACCAGTCGCCCTGCTCCTTCTTCCAGATGACGACATACTTTCCGCGGATTTCGACCGGCGCATCGTCGCGGGTAAGAGAGATGACATAGCTTCCGACGTCGTACGCGATGTCGAGGCCCGTTGAAATGCTTATCACCGGTGTGTAGAGCGCCTTGAAGTCCGGGCGGGTGAAGTAAGTGCGCCACACTGCGAGGATGGCTTCCTTGCCCGTATGGCGAGGCTGGCCGGGCGGCATGTACACGGCGTCGTTCGCGTAGATTG
Source organism: Paraburkholderia susongensis (assembly GCF_900177725.1). GTDB lineage: Bacteria > Pseudomonadota > Gammaproteobacteria > Burkholderiales > Burkholderiaceae > Paraburkholderia > Paraburkholderia susongensis. Next base: position 238,138 of record NZ_FXAT01000005.1, read on the forward strand.
ACGCAATCGCATCGATGTCCTTTTCGGCGATGGCCTTCATCCACGCGTCGTATCGGGTCAGGAGATGATCCCGGACAAGCTGTTCGTTCATAGCGTTCTTCCCTCGGGTTATCCCGCGCCGCATTCCGTGAATGCAGCAGCGCGGCGAAACGGTTCCAAAGGCCAATCTTCGAGTCGCCGCTCATGAGCGGCCCTTGGGAGAATGGCAACGACGGCGACGACGCAAGCGCCGGTTAGTCCGACTGTATTGCGCCCGCATTGCGCTCAGTTAAGCGTGCCGCGTTGCTGCTGGTCCTTCTCCTGCGATTCGAACAAGGCTTTGAAATTGCCCTCGCCGAAGCCATCTTCTCCACGGCGCTCGATGATTTCGAAGAACACCGGGCCAATCTGTCGCTTCGTAAAGCGCTGCAGCAGAATCTTCCGCGGCCCCTTTCCATCGGCCAGGATGCCTTGTTCGGCGAGGCGCGCGACGTCAAGGCCGTGCCCGGGCAAACGGGCATCGATACCGTCGTAGTAATTCTTCGACGGCGCGGCCATGAACTCGATGCCAGCGGCGCTGAGCTTGCTGATCGTGTCTTCGATGTCCGATGTCAGCAGCGCGATGTGCTGAATCCCTTCACCACCGTAGTCGCGGATGAATTCGTCATTCTGGTTGAGCACGCCCGGCTGGTCGTGCGCGGCTGCCGCCACCGGAATCGACACACGGCCGCACGGGCTCACCATCGAGCGGGCGCGCATGCCGGACAGATGTCCCTTGACCTCCAGGTACTGCTTCTCCGCGAAACCGAACGTGTCGCGGTAGAAGTTCGCCCAAAGGTCGAGGTTTTGCGGGTGAACGATGTTGGACGTATGGTCGACGGCCAGGATACTGGCGTCGCCTTCCGGCGTATTCCGCGCTTCAACGGGCAGCGAGAAATGGCCGCGGAAGTCTGTCTCCACGAAGTACACGAGGCTTGCCCCGATACCCAGAATCGTCGGTGTATCGACGACGAACGCGCCCTCCGCATCAGGCGAGGCCGGCAGCGCTCCGCCAGCCAGCGCCTGCGCGTGGGCGAGCTTCGCGTTGTCGACGCGAATGCCGATTGCACGCACCGACGGGCCATGCTTTTTCTCGAACGCATTCGGGTTGCCGTTGACGAGGAACGCAGCCGCGCCTTGCGTCATCAGGAACACATCGTTCTTCGATTTGCCGCGAAGGCGGAACCCGAGATTTTCAAAAAGCTCGACGAGCTCCATCGGGCGCGATGAAACGAATTCCACAAAGGCGAATCCGTCAGTTTTGACTTTCGTGTTCATGATGCAAAGTAGTATTCCTGAATATTGTCCGTGGGAACCGTCGCACAGCGCGGCCTCGTTACCCGTGAGGCCGCGCGCGGCGGCTTACGCTTCGAGCTGCTTCCACATCTCGATGTCGCGCTCCGCCGTCCAGATGCGCGGGTCGTCAAAGCCAGTCGCTTCGTCGTATGCACGCGAGACATCGAAGGGCATGCAGTGGTCGAAGATGACCCAATCGCTGTAGCGCGGCTTCATGAAGTCGTAGACTTCGCGGTAGATAGTCTTCAGATCCTTGCCTTCGGCGACGCCACGGTTCACCGCGCCGTAGAGGTCGGTCAGGAAGGCGCGCGTGCCGGCGAGGCCCTGGCGCACTTCCCCGGCATTCTTCAGCGCCGGGCCGCGCCCCGGAACCATCTTTTCCGCCTTGAAGGCAGCCAGCGTGTCGAGCGTCGTCGGCCATGCGCGGAAATAGGCGTCACCACAGTACGGCGTCGACTGGTACTCCACGAGGTCGCCCGCGAACAGAATCTTCTGCTCCGGCAACCAGGCGATGGTGTCGCCCTTGGTGTGGCCGCGGCCGACCTGGAGAATCTTCACTTCGAGATTCCCGAGGTTGACGGTCATTTCGCCGTTGAAGGTCATCGTCGGCCACACGAGACCCGGCGGAATCGACTCCGCGTTGCGGAAGAGGCGCGGAAAGCGGCCGATTTCGCTTGCCTTGTCCTGCTCGCCGCGCTCGGCAATCAGGTCGTAGGTGTCGCGGCTTGCGAGAATTTCCTGAGCCTGGTACGCCGACGCGCCGAACACGCGAACGGCATGGTAGTGAGACAGCAGGACGTACTTGACGGGTTTGTCCGTGATCTCGCGGATGCGGCGAATCACATCCTGCGCCATCACGGGCGTCGCCTGTGTATCGATGACCATCACCGCCTCGTCGCCGATGATGACGCCGGTGTTCGGGTCGCCCTCGGCTGTGTAGGCGTAGGCGTTGTCAGAGAGTTTCTCGAACGAGACGACCTTGTCTTCGAGGTCGCCGTGCGAGGCGAATGATTTGCCCATTTTCTGGTTTCCGTTCGTCTGTATGCAGAACCCGCTCCGCAACGTTGCGCACGCGGGCACAACGTTGCGGCCTGGCCGCGCGAGGGAGCGTGGGTCGGTTAAATTTCGGTTTGCCGCCGGCGGCCGGCGAAGATGCGAGCCGGCGAAGATTCGGCTTACTTACGAGTTGCAGCGACAACCTTGATCTCGACGATAAGCTCAGGACGCGCGAGCGCCGCGATGCCGAGAATGGTCCATGCCGGGAAGTCGGAGCGGATGTAGCGCTCCTTCACTTCGCGGAATGCCGCGAGTTGCGAGCCGACGTCAACGTGATAGGAAACCAGTTCGACCACGTCCGTGAAGTCGAGACCGAGATGCCTGAGCACCGCCTCGATTCGTTTGAACGCGACATCGATTTGCTCCTTCGGGTCTTCGGGAATCGATCCGTCGGCACGCAGGCCGATTTGTCCCGCGATGAAAACCAGTCCGTTTGCCGTCACAGCGGGCGAGTACTGGAACAGGTCGAAAATGCGGTTGCTTCCGAAAGTTGCGTCGTCTTCAGGAAGACGCAGACGCTCGATTTGGCTCATGGCAGTCCTTCAATCAGCGGATGTGGTACAGGGGATGTAAATCCAATGTGCCCCACTCTACGTGAGCGAGCGGACTGTCGTCTGTATAGCGAGTTACCAAATCAGCCGAGAAGCTTTGACGGGTCGAGCACCCAGATGCGACGCTGCCGGAGTTCGATTGCGCCGAGGGTCGTGAGCCGCTTCAGGGCGCGCGTGACGGTGACCCGGGATGCGCCCGTCATCGCAGCGATTTGCTCATGAGTCAGGGGAATCGATATCAGCGTTCCGCCCTCGCGCTTTTCCCCATACAACTCTGCCAGCCTGCCCAACAGTTCCCCAATCCTCATTTCCGGCTTCGGGAGCGCAAGGTATTGAATGCGGGACGCGAGAATCCGCTGCTTGATTGCAACGATGCGCATCAGGGAGATAGCCAACTCCGGGCAGGAGGGAATTGCCTCGGTAATAACCCTGATATCGAATTCAATCAGTTCCGAAGTCTCGGCCGCGATAGCCGTGGCGATGCGAGGAAAACCATCCATGGCCGGAGATTCACCGAACATCGCCCACGGCCCCATCATCTCGAGCATGAACTCGGAACCGTCGCTTTGAAATATCGAAACCTGAATGCGGCCTGACAACAGAAAGTAGAACGTAAAGCCAAGCTCGCCCTGACGGTAGATCATGGTGCCCTTCTCGACCTTTATCTTCCGGCCGAGATGCGCGGCGCGAATCCACACGCCCGCGGTCGCATCGTCCATGTGCCAGGTTTCAGTTGTCGCCAGGGCGCTCTTGCTCAAACTCGTCTCCTTCCCCGTTCGCGCGCGGTTGCGCGATTGCCGTGCCTTCCAGGCCGACACTCTAACCGATTCGTTGATCGATATTTGCTTCGTTGGGTAAGGCTGCGAACTTATCGGGCGGTCTGGTTCTGTGCGTGGTTCGTCATTGCGTCACCCCGGCGGAAACCGCTTCGCCGGTCACACGCGAAGCGAGCACGAGTGCGAGATTGCCTCCGGCGGAGTCTCCCGTGACGGCAACCCGGCGAATACCGTGTTCAACGAGTCCCCGATAAGAGGCCAGCACATCATCAACGGCGGCGGGAATGCGTCGTCGTTAGACGAACCCGTCATCACGCGTTCTTTGAAACGGGGAGGTCAAGGATGGCACCGGTCCTCGGGACTGACCCGGGCGGAATTCCGTCCGGGCCAGTCCCGTTTGCAGGCCGGCAATGCGAATGACGAGCGGCGTTCAGCCGAACAGCTTGTTTGCCGTCCTGGCAATCAGTTCACCCTGATGGCGCGCGCCTGCGAGTTCGATGGCGCTCGGCTGGCGCTGCCCCTGGCCGCCGGCGATCGTCGTGGCGCCATAGGGCGCGCCGCCGACGATCTCGTCCAGCGTCATTTGCCCCTGGTGGCTGTACGGCAGGCCGACGATCGTCATGCCGAAGTGCAGCAGATTGGTGATGACCGAAAACAACGTCGTTTCCTGGCCGCCGTGCTGACTGGCCGTCGAGGTAAAAGCGCCACCGACCTTGCCATTCAACGCACCACTCATCCACAGCCCGCCCGCCTGATCCAGAAACGCAGCCATCTGCGACGAGATGCGTCCAAAACGGGTAGGCGTGCCGACCACGATCGCGTCGTAGTTGGCAAGCTCGGCCACCGTCGCGACCGGCGCTTTCTGATCGAGCTTGAAGTAGGCGGCCTTGGCCACCTCTGCCGGTGCCGTTTCCGGCACCCGCTTGACGTCGACCGTGGCGCCCGCCGCGCGCGCGCCCTCGGCGACGGCATCCGCCAGCGTCTCGACATGACCATATGATGAGTAGTACAGCACCAGTACTTTCGACATTGCGAACTCCTTTCGATATCTGCGGCAACGCCGCGGTGAGAATTCAGCACGGACAATACTTCCGCAATGTCGCACGGGTGGATCGCATCTGAACAGGCATCATTTTTCGATGAGTCCTATCGCTATTACCGATGGATCGATAGATGCCTTTGCCACGGCGCGCGCGAGCGTGAGCGCCCTTCCAATCTGGCTGAATCTCGCCGAAGATCACACCGCGATGGCCGCGGCGATCCTGAATCGTGCCTCTCTAATGGCGGCGTCCCTGGCATCGGGACCGAGCGCGAGTCCTTCCGCCCGCACCACCGTCACGTCATGCAGACCGAGGAACGAGAACACAGTTCGCAAATAGCTTTCATGGTGTTCGAGCGCGGCCGTCGGCGATCCAGGCTGATAAACGTTGCCACGCGTGGACACGACGATGATTTTCTTGCCGGAAGGAAGAAATGTCTGGAGTTCGCCGGACTCGTCGTACTCGAAGGTCTGCCCCAAGACGATGATGCGATCGATCCAGGCCTTCAGTTGCGACGGCACGGAGAAGTTATACATCGGCGCGCCAACGACGATAATATCGGCCTCGAACAGCTCGGAAAGGTATTCCTGGCCGGTTTCAAGATCGCAACTGAGCGCCGCGCCTTCGACCGCCCCACCGGCCCAAGCCGCAATGTGCACATCGGACAGATGCAACGCGGGGTCGGCCGCGAGATCGCGATAAATGACCTCGATTCCAGGGTGCAGCGCCTTCTGGCACTTGACGATTTCCGCGGTCAGCGTGCGGCTGACCGACTGGGCGCCGCGAATACTGGAGTCGATGTGCAGCAGTTTCATGTCGGGAACCTCGGGTAGCGAGCCGCCTCATGTCGATGCACGTCGATGCACGAGACACCTGGCCGGACGCCAATGCGGGGAATACGCCGCCAATGTCGCATGGTTGCATTGCACCTGAATAGCCGTTATTTTTCGATCATGTCCATCGCCTCTAACGATAGATCAGGAGATCACGATGCTGGACGGCGTATCGTTAGATCAGCTACGAACCTTTATCACAGCGGTCGATGAAGGCAGCTTTTCAGGCGCGGCGAGGAAGCTGCGCCGGGCGCAGTCGATGGTCAGCGAGCTTGTCGCCAACCTCGAAGGCCAGATCGGCGTCACGCTGTTCGATCGAAGCGGCCGATATCCACTGTTGACGGCCGAGGGCAGGATTCTGCTGGCCGATGCGCGCAGCATCATTGCCGGCGTCGACTGGATGAAGGCGCGCGCGAAAGGCATGGCGTCGGGCCTCGAGCCCGAACTGGCGGTGGTGCTGGACGTGTTCTTCCCGATTGACGCCATCATCGAAGCGGCCAAGGAGTTTCGCGAACGCTTCCCTTCGGTGCCGTTGCGGCTCTATGCCGAGGCGCTCGGCGGCGCCTATCAGCCGGTCATCGACGGACGTGCCGCGGTCGGCATCGTCGGCTCACTGCCGTTCGTTCCGCCGGGTTTCACGGCGGAGCGGCTAACGGGTGTCGCTTTCATGATGGTCGCCGCGAGCAGCCACCCACTGGCGAAAATCAACGGCCCGATTCCCAAAGACGAGTTGGCGCGCCACACCCAGCTCGTACTGACCGACCGCTCCAATCTGTCGGCCGACCGCGAGTTTGGCGTCATGTCGGGCTTGACGTGGCGGCTGGCGGATCTGTTCGCCAAGCACGCCTTTCTGCTGCATGGGCTGGGCTGGGGCGGCATGCCGGCGCACGCCATCAAGGACGACATGGCCGCCGGCCGGCTCGTTGAGCTCCAGGTCGAAGACGTGCCGGCCGGCGGCCTGATTCTCCCGATGTCGGCCGTCTACCCCTTAGCCACACCACCGGGCCCCGCGGGACGATGGTTCATCGAGCGGTTGCGCACGTGCCCACCGGAGGCGGCTGAGGTCGATGCAACGGCGCGGCTGGGTGGCTGAGGCAACGCGGCTCGTCATGGCAAATCGGGCGCCAATCAAGCACCAACTGAGCACCATCACGCTGTGCCGAGAATCATCCGTGCGGCCTTGGCGCCGAACGCGTAACTGCGGATCGACCACCGCCATTTCGTCGACGCCCATTTTGCAGGTACCGACCGGGTGACCGAAACTGATCGTGGCATTGCGGGCGAAGTCCCGCAGAATGTGTCTAGTAGCGGGTTTCGCGTCCGGCGCTCAGCCACGGGTAGCGGGCCGTGTCCGAGCCGGCATAGTCAGGATCCAGGTACACATGACACCGCTGAATTCTGAAATTGCGGATTTCGAATACATCGCACCACCTGCCCGCGAACGTCGTACCGGCGCGCCACTCGGCGCCGCTTTTCAGCGTTCCGCTCGAAAGCCCCTCGACCACGACCATGTCGCCCTGCTGGACAAAGTTGGCGTGAGCGATGTCGTGCGAGACACCGGCGAGAATTCTCATCAGATCGCCGAACAGCTGCTCGATTTCCTGCTTGCCGCGTGCAACGCCCCACTTGGGGAAGTAAACCTCGGCGTTGTCGTCCAACAGGTCAAAGACGCTTTCGCCTCGGTCCATACGTTTGAAGTACTCGAGCGCGATTGCCTTTCGTTGCTCATCCGTCATCGTTCTGATTTCCATCGCCTTTTTCCTTCAAGATGTAAGGCCGCTTCGGCAAGAACACGACTGCAATGTCGCACGGCCGTGTCGCATCTGAATAGCCGAAACTTTTCGATGGTACTTATCGATTCCGCAGATGGACGTAGCCGAGTTCGACGTCCGAGCGTTGAAGTATCAGGTTTTGCGCCACGCTTCTCTTCCAATCCAGATCTTTACCTGGCACTACCTGGGGAAATGCCATGACATAAAATCTGTACGATCGGGAAATTTATAATTATTCCTGCTTCGCCATTCGACACGGTGCCTGGAGGCGTGCGTTCCGGGGACGACTGCGGTTGGAGCAAATTTTGAAATACGGCACACGTTCTAGCGCGCATGTAGCCGATGATCTCTAGCCGCTCACGCCGACAACAAGACTTCATCGCTTTCCGCCGTACCGGCATGCGTCCATCAACGGCGCAATCGCATCGCCGTCAACGGCCGTCAACGACGCGGAAAACTGCATCCGGGACGTATCGCCTGCGGCGATTGGTTGCATCGAAAAATACAGGCTTCCGTGCGCCGATGTCAGCCCCTATCTTCCACCATAGGCAAATTTCAGGAATGCACAGACATCATGACATTCGATACGATCCAATCCCCTGTTTTACCGTCAGGCCCGGAACATCCCGTAGAGCCCTCCACCGCGACGGGAATAGAAAGCCGGTCAAGTTCACACCACTCCACAAGAACGATCGTCTCCCGGACGGCGGGAAGGCCACATGGTCCTGTCAACCGATTGTTCAGCCCGGGCGATCTCGGCAGACGGCTCAAACCTTTTGTCTTTCTCGACTATTTCGACATCCCGGCGCATTCCGCAACACGGTTTGCGATGCATCCGCATTCGGGCATCGCAACGACGACCATCCTGCTGGACGGAGAAGTCGGGTATGAGGATACGACGGGTGCATCCGGCGTCCTCTCAACGGGCAGTGTCGAGTGGATGAACGCTGGCGGCGGCGTGTGGCATGACGGGTATCCCGAGGGACGCTCGCGAGTGCGGGGCTATCAGTTGTGGACGGCGTTGCCGCGTGAACTGGAACTGGGCAAGCCGCTCAGCCAGTATCTGTCCGTGGACAAGATTCCGCGGATTGGCCCGGCCCGAGTCGTTCTAGGCAGCTACGAAGGCGTACAGAGTCCGGTATTGGCGCCCCAGGGCATCAACTATCTGCACGTGCGGCTTTCGGCCGGCGAGAGTTGGCGGTATACGCCCCCGGCAGGCCATACGGTCGCATGGGTCAGTGTTCAGCGTGGCGCGCTGCTCGTAGGCCGCGATCAGATTCGCGCGGAAGTTGCCGTTTTCAACGAGTCTCAGGACGTCCTCGAGTTCACGGTCGACGAAGACACGGAATTCGTTCTCGGCTCCGCGGTTCCGCATCCGCACGATCTCGTGCTGGGGTACTACTCGGTGCATACTTCGAAGGAAGCCTTGCAGACAGGTGAAGCCGGGATCGCCGAGATCGGGGAACAGTTGCGCCGGTCGGGTCGGATCGGCTAGTACGCCGTTCACGAATATCGTCACCGAATGTCACCACCGAGTTACCACCTCTCCCACTCCGACACCATATGCAAAACGTCGTCCAGGCGGGTCATGCCGCCATTCCCACGCTAGGTTACGGCACCTATGGAATGAGCCCGCTCGAAGTGCATCGCGTTCTCCCCGCGGCACTTCGTGCCGGGTTCCGTCATATCGACACCGCACAAGTCTATGGAAACGAGGCCGAAGTCGGGGACTGTGTCGCCGCGTCCGGCATCCCAAGGGCGGACGTGTTCATCACGACCAAGGTCTGGGTGAGCAACTATCACCCTACCCGCTTCGCGGCGTCTGTCGACGAAAGTCTTCGAAAGCTCAAGACCGACTATATCGACCTTCTTCTGCTTCACTGGCCCGGATCGGATATTCCGTTATCCGAACAGATCGGCGCATTGAATGCGGCGTCCAGATCCGGCAAGGTGCGCCATATCGGCGTCAGCAATTACAACCGCGCGCTCATGGCAGAAGCTATCGAGCTTTCGGAGATTCCGCTCGCCACGAATCAGTTCGAGTACCACCCGTATCTGAATCAGTCTCTGCTGATCGAAAGCACGCTCAACGCGGGGCTCGCGGTCACCGGCTATTGCGGCATGGCGGTCGGCCAGGTTCTATCGGACCCGGTATTGAAGGAGATGGCCGCCCGCTACGGGAAAACCATCGCGCAGATCGTCCTTCGTTGGCTCGTCCAACAGGATGGTGTCGTGGCGCTGTCCAGAACATCGAAGATTGAGCGATTGCCAGAGAACCTTGCCGTCTTCGACTTCGAACTGCAAGCCGCAGACATGGCGGCGATTCATGCGCTCGCCAGACCGGGCAGCAGAATCGTCAATCCACCGGGGCTCGCCCCGCAGTGGGACAGCACGGAACCTCGCTTGCCGGACTAATAGATCAGCCGGCCCGAGGTGTCCGCGTGGGAGACCTCATGACCGGGCTTGAAAGGGGGAACTCGGGGCGATCTCGGGGTAACCCCGCTTCCAACCGCGTCAACAGCGCCTGCTGGGCCGTAGCCCAATACCCTGAGACCCCAGCCCTCGGCACGATTCTCCCGGCACCGGTGCTTCACATCGGCGGAACTCACCGGCACCGCCTTCACCTCAACCAGAAAATCGCTCCGGCATCCTTACTATGCTCAGATCATTCCGTTCAACCGGTCAAGCGCTTCAGCCGGAAGAACGAGTTCTGCCGCCGCCAGGTTTTCCCGCAAATGTTTGAGCGATGATGTACCCGGGATCAGCAGGACGTTAGGAGAGCGTTTCAGCAGCCACGCGAGTGCGACCTGCATCGGGGTTGCGTCGAGAGATTGCGCGACCTCGGACAACGTCGCGGACTGCAGCGGGGAGAAACCGCCCAGCGGGAAGAACGGCACATAGGGCAGGCCGCGATCGGCAAGCGCATCGATCAGCCGATCGTCTTCGCGTTGCACGAGATTGAACAGGTTCTGCACGCAGACGACCGCCGCGATCGACTGCGCTTCCTCGATCTGCGCGGCGGTGACATTGCTAAGCCCCAGATGCCGGATCAGGCCTTGCCGCTGCAACTCCACAAGCGTCGTGAATGCCTCGGCGATCGAGCCCTCGACCGGCTGCCGATTGTCGCCCATCGCGCGGAGATTCACGACGTCGAGAACATCGACACCGAGATTGCGCAGGTTGTCGTGCACCGCTCGCGTGAGTTCAGCCGGACTTTGCGCGGGGTTCCACGAAGCGTCCGGCCCGCGCACGGCGCCCACCTTCGTCACGATCGTGAGGTCGGCCGGATAAGGATGCAGCGCCTCGCGAATGATGAGGTTCGTGACGTGCGGACCATAAAAGTCACTGGTGTCGATATGGTTCACACCGCTTGCCACCGCCTCGCGCAGCACGGCAATCGCCGCGTCGCGATCCTTCGGCGGCCCGAACACGCCCGGCCCGGCGAGTTGCATCGCCCCATAGCCCATGCGGTTCACGACACGATCGCCGAGCGGGAACGTGGCGGGGATAGGTGTAGCGGTCATAGCTGAACTCCAGTTGGGTCTTTCGACTGCTCTCGCGCGTGACTGGCTTCAATCACGCCGGAGCTTGCTTTCAGATGCGGCCATACGGTCCGCGTAAAACAGAACACCAGACAAGACGAACACCCGCCTGTTCAGGCAGGCGTTCGCCTCGACGAATCCGTCGTCCTAGCTCGCACCCAAAGACGCCAGCCGCGCACGCGAGGCGCGCGAGTCCAGGCTGAACGCGCCAGCACCGAAGTAGGTAATCTGCAGAAGGCCGCCAGCCATCATCACGTTCTTCATGAAGTGAATCATCTGGTTCTGATCGGCGAAGTTGTGGTGGAAGAATGCCGCCGTCACGAGACAGAACACCGCCATCGCGAGCGACACGTAGCGGGCACGGTATCCCGACAGCAACAGCAAGCCGCCGCCCAGCTCTACCGCCACGGCGCCAATGTAAGCGAGCGGCGGCACCGGCAAACCCATGGCAGCGATATAGCCGACCGTCGCGGCGTGTGCGCCGAGCTTGCCCAGCCCGCTCAGCACGAACGGTGCTCCAATCATGATACGACCCAACAGTGGAAGAAACTTGTAACGATCCATGATGATCTCCTGAAATTGACTTACGTAGGTGGATCAAAAAAATTACACCTGGCCGGTGTCCACCATCACCAGCTCGGAATCTTCGAGCGCGGTTATTTCAACTGCCGGTACTTCCGTGATCGCAACGCCATCCAGCGCACCCATAGGCTCGCCGTCGACTTCGATTCGTCCCGACGCCACCACGAGATAGGCGCAACGAGATGAACTCAACGCCTGCCGGATGCTCTCGCCCGCCTTGAGCGTTGCGCCAAGCAGCCGCGCATCCGCACGAATGGGAAGCGCGCCTTCGTCCTCGGCGAAACCGCTCGCAAGGATGACGAAGCGCCCCGAGCGATCGCTCTTCGGAAACGGCTTCGTATCCCACTGAGGTTCGCCACCGGCCACGCGAGGCGACAGCCAGATCTGATAGAGCTTGAGCGGCGCGTCACCCTTGTTGAACTCAGCGTGGCGTATGCCCTTGCCGGCGCTCATGACCTGAACGTCGCCCGCGCGGATCGTTCCTTCGGATCCCAAAGTATCGCGATGACCGAGAACCCCCTGGCGCACATAGGTGATGATCTCCACGTCGCGGTGTCCATGCATTGGAAAGCCGCCGCCGACCGCAATCTCATCGTCGTTCCAGACGATCAGGGGACCCAGAGCATCGTGTTCGGGATTGTCGTCAGCGCTGACGGCGAAATGGTGCTTCGCGCGCAGCCAGCCGAGATCGGCGCTGCCCAGTGACTCCCAACGGCGGTGTGCAAACATGTCGGCTCCTTTTTCCTTCGGCCCGGACATGGGACAGTCGCCGGATCGGCGCCCGCTGATGCCAGTGATGATTCAGACCGTGACCGAATGCTATAGACGCAACGATCACGCGCATATCTCCCCAATTGCAATGCATCATTGCTCGTGGTAGAACGATGGAAACCCCATTAAGGTCCGCCCATGACCCAGATCACCGACCTCAATGACCTGAGAATCTTCGCGGAGGTGGTCGGGCACGGCAGCTTCACGGCCGCCGCCCGCGCCCTCGGCACACAGACGTCCAAACTCAGCCGGCGCGTTCGCGCATTGGAAGAGGAGCTTCAGGTCCGCCTGCTCAATCGCACGAGCCGGAGCCTCTCGCTCACGGAAACCGGGCGGCAGTTCTATCAGCATTGCGTGGCCGTGGTGGCGGAATCGAAGGCGGCCAAAGACATCGTCGAGCAGACGCTGACAACGCCCCAGGGCACGGTACGCGTCAGTTGCCCGCTGGCATTGCTGAGCGCGGGTGTCTCCGCGATCATTGCCCGATACGTAGAGGACAACCCGCAAGTCCAGGTACTGCTCGATGCAACCAACCGCCGCGTGGATGTCGTCGAGGAGGGTCTGGACTTTGCCATCCGGGTCCGGCTTCCCCCACTCGAAAACACCGATCTGGCGGTGCGGCAACTGGGCTTGTCGATCCACATTCTGGTCGCCAGTCCAGAATTGGCCGCGCGCTATCCGGCGCCCAGTTCCATCGACTCTCTGAAAGAATGGCCCACCCTCGCGATGGCGAGCAGCAGCGGGCGATTTGCGTGGAACCTGGTCGACGCCAAGGGTGAGGCGATGTCGTGGACCCATCAGCCCCGCCTGGCAACCGACGATCTCGCCAGCCTGAGGATCGCGGCAATCCAGGGCGTCGGCGTGGCCTTGCTGCCTCGGGAGCTGGTCGGAGAGGACCTTCAGGCTGGCCGGCTACGGCAGTTGCTGCCCGATCTGGCAACGACGCCGGGCCTCGTGCACGCGATCTTCGCCACGCGCCGGGGTATGGTTCCGGCGGTCCGGCATCTGCTCGACGCACTCGTTGCGGGATTTGGAGCGCTCAACGAAAAGTGGTACGGCGGCCGTTGATACGCCAGTGCGATGCGTCTCTACCTCAGCGAGTGGGCCGCTCAGTTCTTCTTTTGTGCGCGTGAGATGCTGCTCGGCAAAGTGGTCCAGCGAGCTTCCAGATCCAGTTTCCTGACGTGCTCGCTCAACGCATCCGCGAAAACGCGAATCTTCGCGGGCTGGTTCCGGCGGCTCTGGTAGGCGATGTTGATCGTCAGGGGCGGCAACTCCCAGTCGCTCAATAACGGAATCAGGCGGCCGGCAACGATGTCATCGTGCACGATGTAGAGAGGCTGAATGACGATGCCGAGGCCGGCGCGGCCCGCCGCGCAAATCACCTGCCCTTCGTTCGACTCCAGCGCGGCGCTAATCGCGATGCTGCGCCGCTCGCGCCCTCGTCTCAATTGCAACTGATAAGGGCTCTCCGCATAGCTATAAACGAGCACATTGTGCTTCGCGATCTCTTCCGGCGACCGCGGCACGCCGTGCTGCGCCAGATAGCCGGGCGATGCGGCCAGCACGCGCCGCGTATGCGCGAGCCGCCGCACGGTAATGCCCGAATCGCCCTCATGCTCGCGCGTGCGGATCGCAACGTCGATGCCCGCCTCGATGAAATTCGGGTAACGGTTCGCCGCCGTGATCTGTACGACGAGTTCAGGATAGCGTTGATTGAATTCGGAGAGCCACGGTGCGATGTGCAACACCGCGAACGACACTGAACTTGTCACGCGCAACACGCCTCGCGGGCGCTGCGCCATATCGCTGATCGCGGTATCCGCTTCGGCAAGCTCCGAAAGGATCGACACGCAACGACGCCGATATTCGCGCCCGGCATCCGTTAGCCACAGTCGCCGAGTGGTGCGCTCGACGAGCCGCGCGCCCAAGCGGTCTTCCAATGCGCTCAACGTGCGGCTCGCCGCCGCATTCGAAATGCCGAGCCGTTCGGCCGCCTGCGACAGACTCCCGAGGTCTGCCGTCAGCACGAAGAACTCCATTTGCGTGTAGCGATCCATGTCGAGACTTTTCCGCTCATTGGAAATATGTTTTTACTATAGCGCATATTTCCCGGCGCATAACGCCGCTACAGTAGACAGACAGGCCATCCAGGCGATGTGCCCGGCAACACGAAACTCGAGGAAAGATCATGCGCAACATCAGCGAAGACACCATCACCCAGGCAGTGCTCGCAGCGATGTCCGGCTGCTCCGACGACAGGCTGCGCACCGTGATGACCAGCCTTGTCCAGCATTTGCATTCGTTCGCAAGAGAAGTGAAGCTGACCGAGAGCGAATGGCTGTACGCGATCAATTTCCTCACCGACGTCGGCCACATCACCGACGAAAAGCGCCAGGAGTTCGTACTCCTGTCGGACACGCTCGGCCTTTCGATGCTGGTGACGACACAGAACAACCGCAAGCCGGCCGAATGCACGGAAGCAACGGTTCTGGGTCCGTTCTTCGTTTCGGGTGCCCCCGAATACAGGAACGGCGACGATATTTCCAACGGCGCGGCGGGCCTTCCGTGTTTCGTTTCCGGCCGCATTCAGGGTCTTTCGAGTGAGCCCGTGGCGGGAGCCGCGATCGAGGTCTGGCAATCGGATGAAGATGGGTATTACGACGTCCAGTATGGAAACGCCGAGGACGAGAAGATAGATTTCCAGGCCCGCGGCCGTTTGCAGACGCTGCCCGACGGACGCTTTCATTTCCGCTCGATTCTCGCCGAGGCCTATCCGATTCCGCACGATGGGCCGGTAGGCCGAATGCTCGATGCACTCGGGCGCCATCCGTGGCGTCCCGCGCATCTGCATTTCTGGATCAAGGCGCCAGGCTACGAGCCGTTGATTACACACGTGTTCCGCAACGGTGACCAATACCTCGACTCGGACGCCGTGTTCGGCGTGCGCTCGACCTTGATCGTCGACTGGGTAGAGCATCCGCCGGGCATCGCGCCGGACGGCACCGTGATGGACACCTCGTTCTATACGCTCGATTACGACTTCGTTCTCAACCCTGCGGAGCATGCGTCGTGACACGACAGGTCGATACGCTCACCGATACTCTCGCCGGAACCCGATATGTCCACCTCTGAATTCGTCTATAACGGGCGCGCCACGCGTGTCGTCTTTGGGCGCGGCTCACGCGCCCACATCGAACGGGAACTAGACGCATTGCAGACACGGCGCGCTCTGATTCTGTGCAGCTACGAGCAGCGAGAGCTGGGTTCGTCCGTTGCCGGGCAATTGGGTGAGCGTGCAGCAGGCGTATTCGATCGCGCCGCCATGCATGTGCCGGTTGAACTGGTCGCGCAGGCACGCGCGGTCGCGGCGTCACTCGCTGCCGACTGTGTCGTCGCCGTGGGTGGCGGCTCCGCGATCGGGCTCGCCAAGGGCCTCGCCCTCGAAACGAACCTGCCCATTCTCGCCGTGCCGACCACCTACGCGGGCAGTGAAATGACGCCCATATTCGGGTTGACCGATGCGGGCCTGAAACGTACAGGCACTGACTTGCGCGTATTACCCAAAACGGTGGTCTACGATCCGGACCTGACTCTGACGCTGCCGGTCGGCCTGTCCGTCACCAGCGGCATCAACGCGATTGCGCACGCAGCGGAAGGATTGTATTCACGCGATGCCAATCCTCTTACCAGCCTCATGGCCGAAGAAGGCATCGCGGCGCTCGCACGCAGTTTGCCGCGGATCGTTGCACGGCAGAACGATTCATCCGCACGCGCCGACGCGCTCTACGGCGCCTGGCTGTGCGGCACCGTGCTCGGCAGTGTCGGCATGGCGCTGCATCACAAGCTCTGTCACACACTTGGCGGCAGTTTCAATCTGCCGCACGCGCCCACTCATACCATCGTGCTGCCGCACGCGTTGGCGTACAACGCCAACGCCGTGCCCG
This sequence comes from Paraburkholderia susongensis, assembly GCF_900177725.1. Taxonomy (GTDB): domain Bacteria; phylum Pseudomonadota; class Gammaproteobacteria; order Burkholderiales; family Burkholderiaceae; genus Paraburkholderia; species Paraburkholderia susongensis. The sequence goes on from NZ_FXAT01000005.1 coordinate 254,322, forward strand.
ATGCCATGAAACGGATTGCGCGGGCTATCGGGCACGACAGTGCCGCGCAAGGCCTATACGAACTTGCGCGCGCGAACGGCGCACCCGTTGCGCTCAAGGAGATCGGCATGCTCGAGGAACAACTCGACGAGGCCGCCGGCATCGCATGCAACAACGCTTACTGGAATCCCCGTCCGCTGGAACGCGAAGCGATTCGCGCGCTGCTGCAGCGCGCATTTGACGGTGATGCACCCAAGGATGGCGTGTAAAACGAGCTCATCTGCCGCCAAGGAAATGGATCGTTCCGCGGCGGATTTCAATTTAAAAACCAGCGAGTCGAATAAATTTGTGCTACTGTACAGGATAGAGTTTAAAGCCAACCTGTCGCAACGTACTCGCACATGGCGTCAAGAACACTGCCTGTTGAAAGACATATCGGAGCGCATCGCCCAATAGAACCGAAGCGTGCTGAGCAGCAGCGAGCGCAGGAAACTCGTTTAGCCATCCTGAGTGCTGCTCTTACAGAATTTTCGGCAAAAGGTTTCGAAGCGGCGAGTATTCGCAGTATTGCAGAGCGTATTGGGGTGCAGCATCCGCTCATCACCTATCATTTCCGTTCCAAAGAAATTCTATGGCGGGCGGTGGCGGAATATGTATTCCAACGCGTCCGTCAGGAACGTGATGCCAGTCTGTCCAGCTTCGGTCCGGCCAGTGCGGTCGACCGGGTCAAGCTGGCCTACCGGGCGCTATTTCGCTTCACGGTAGACTTCCCCGAATTTCACCGCTTCATACTTCAGGAATCGCTAGGTCACAGCACGCGGCTGCAATGGCTCGCCGAGACAAACCTGAAGCCGCTGATCGACTGGCTGCTGCCGCAAATCCGCGCTGCCCAGGAAGAACACTCGCTACCCAAGGTCGAGCCGATCGTTTTTCACTACATGCTGATTAGTTTGACGTCGACCTTGTCGGGATTCGGTCCAGAATTTTCGGCAACCAGTAATCGGTCACCGTCTGATCCGGCGCTGGCTGAGGAATATTGGTGCACCGTGGAACGGCTCGTGTTTGGAGCCCTGGAGCCGTCGTAGGAAGCCGCGGGGGCAACGGCAGAGCGAGGCTCCGGTCGTTATCAGTCGCGTACTCTTTTCGCTATCAGCGCCTTACCTGCGCGCGCACCATTGTCCCTGCCCATTTGCTGACTCACCCAATCGCCAATCGAAACGATGGCGTCCAGATCAATTCCCGTTTCAATCCCGAGACCGTCCAGAAGATAAAGCAGATCTTCTGTCGCGACATTGCCGGTGGCACCCTTGGCATAAGGACAGCCGCCGAGTCCGCCAACGGACGAGTGGAACACCGACATGCCAACCTGAAGGGCGCCAACGATATTGGCCAACGCTTGCCCATAAGTATCGTGAAAGTGACCGGCAAGGCGTTCCAACGGAAACTCCGTCGCGGCGGCCTGAATGACTCGCCGGACATGGTGTACCGTGCCTACCCCGATCGTATCGGCAATGTCGATTTCGTCGCACCCCAGATCGCGAAAGCGCCTGACCATATCAACGACGGCGTCGACACTCACCGGCCCCTGATAAGGACATCCGAACGAGCATGAAATGCTGGCGCGCAATCGCAGCCCCTCTTCCTTCGCCCGGCGCGCCACAGGGGCAAAGCGTTCGAGGGATTCGGCAACGGAACAATTGATGTTGCGAAGAGAAAATGGTTCGCTCGCGGACCCGAAGATAACGACCTCATCCGCCTTGCTCGCGATTGCGGCGTCGAGCCCTTTCATGTTGGGCGTGAGCGCGGCGTAAGTCACGCCCGCCTTGCGATCCATTCCCGCCATGACGGCGGCGCCGTCCGCCATTTGCGGAATCCATTTTGGTGACACGAAAGACGCCGCTTCGATCCGCCGCACGCCGGCATCGACCAGCCGATTGACGAGTTCAATTTTGGTGCCGGTCGAGATAAACGTGCTTTCCGCCTGCAACCCATCCCTCGGGCCGACTTCGACAACCTGCACGCGCTTTGGAAGATCGCGGCCCAAGCCGTCTGCCCATTGTTCGCGGTGATTCATTGTGGACTCCTTATGCAGATGCGTCTCGCCGGTGGTACGAAATCGCACGAAACCCAGGCGAGACGCTGCTCTCAGCTTTGCTTCGAAAGCACGCGCTGCAATACCCGGCGAAGCTCGGCTTCCGGATCATCGGACAGCGCGAAGCTGCGCCACGCCACATGATGGTCAGGGCGGACCAATACACACCCGCTGTCGCCGATCTCGCGCACGCGTGCCCAATCACCCGTGTAGTCCGCATACGGTTGGCGAGGACCAATGACGTGCACGTCGATCTTCAAACCCAGTTCCTCACCGACTTTTGCCGCGGCGTCGACCCATGCTTCGCCACCGAGGCCCGTAAACAGCGCGAATCGCCCATGTCCTGCGAGATCGAGCGTCGAGTGCTGCCGTCCGCGGGAGTCGAAAACCCACGCATGCGGCAGCCGTGCGCCGGGCCACGTCGTCGACTGGTAGTACAACTCACGATCCCGCTCGAACGCCGGTTCGGCTTGACCGTCGGTCACCGCGGCGCTCGAACGATAGCGTTGATTCATCTCCACGCCGTGTGCGTCCAGTTCGTATCGCTTGAACACCAACGCCTCGCGAATCTCCGCGCGCTGCTTTTCCGCTGCCGCCGTCGACAGGCTTCGTGCGTGCATGTTCGCTTGCAGGACTGCCCCGTCGTTCGATTTGTCGATACCGAGCGCGCTGTAGAGTGGCGCGAATTCGGCGATCGACTGGTTCGCGCGCGTGACGATCTGCTTCGCGATCGGCGCGCGCTCGGCTGAATACGTCTCCAGAAGCGCATCGCCGGCTTGCCCCTTGATGACTGCCGCGAGCTTCCACGCGAGATTGAACGCGTCCTGAATCGACGTGTTCGATCCCAGTCCGCCGGACGGCGGGTGCCGGTGAGTCGCATCGCCCATGCAAAACACTTTCCGGTCCTGCATGCGGGTTGCGTACATATTGTTCACGGTCCAGGTGCTCGTGCCCAACAATTCGATCTCGAGATCCGGTTTGCCTACCAGTTGGCGCGCAATCATGGTGGCCTTTGCCTCGTCCACGACGGGAGCGGGCTCGTTGATGTCATAGCCCCAAACGATCAGCCACTCGTTCCAGGGGCGAACCATCCGGATCAGCCCCATGCCGATACCGCCCACTTCCGCCCCGGGTTGCATGATCGGGTACAGCACCGCCGGACGATGCGCGACGAATTCAGACAGGTCCGCGCGGAACCAGATGTTCATCGATCCCCGAACCCCCATCTGACCTTCGAAAGGCAGACCCGCGTCCTTTGCGACCTGGGAGTTGCCGCCGTCCGCGCCGATGAGGTACTTCGATCTGACAGTGAACTCCGTATCCGACAACCGGTCGCGGCAGAGCGTAATCACGCCGTCCTCGGTCTGCGTATGACTCAGATACTCGGTGCTCATGCGCGCCTCTGTACCGCGCGAGCAGGCCGTTTTGAACAGAAGCGGCTCCATGAACGTCTGCGGCAGATCGTTCATTTTTGCCGGGCTCGACAATTGGCGTTCCGCTCTCGAAAGCGGATGCAGCCCCCAGCTGGGCACTCTGCCGATTTCTTCCCCGGTGAGACTTTCGCAGAACACCGTCCCGCCCATCAGGTCCTCGTTGGTCGCATGCAGATAGGCTTCCTGCTCCACCTGCTGACCGAGGTCGCGAAGCACCTCCATCGTGCGCAGATTGGTGATGTGCGCTCGAGGCGTGTTAGCCAGCCAACGATGATAGTTGACGACCATGTTCCTGATGCCGTACGTCGAAAGCAGCGCGGCGCAGGCAGAGCCGGCGGGCCCGGTCCCAACGATGAGTACGTCCGTGGTTATTTCATACATTCGACACCTCCAACTGTTCAGTTCTCTTTTCCACTCGATCCATATTGTTATGGATGTCTAATCATCTTGATTTCACGTTTCCAGCCTTTTACGATGACCTACTGGTGAAACACCGTCAGGCGGTTCTGTGCTGGGTCAGGTTCAGGTAGCGGATCATCTCCTCTCGCATCGCGAACTTCTGCACTTTCCCAGTCACAGTCATCGGCAACTCGCTCACGAAGCGAATATATTTGGGTACCTTGTAGTGAGCGATCTGCCCTCGGCAAAAGTCCCTGATCTCTTCTTCAGTGGAACCTTCGCCTCGCCGCAGCACGATCCATGCGCACAGTTCCTCGCCGGTCCGCTCGTCCGGCACGCCGAACACCTGCACATTCTGTATTTTCGGATGCTTGAAGAGGAATTCCTCGATTTCGCGAGGGTAAATGTTCTCCCCGCCCCGGATCACCATGTCCTTCAGCCTTCCGACGATATTGCAGTATCCATCTGCGTCGATCGTTGCCAGATCGCCTGTATGCATCCATCCGTCGACGATACTTTCGCGCGTTCTGTCGTCGTCCTCCCAGTACCCCTGCATTACCGAGTACCCTTTTGTGCAGAGTTCTCCCGTCTCACCAACACCCACGGTGCGGCCATCGAAATCCACGATCTTGACCTCGAGATGAGGCTGGATCCGCCCAACGGTGGTAGTGCGCTTATCCAGCGGATCGGTCATCGCGCTCTGGAATGAAACGGGACTGGTCTCCGTCATTCCATACGCGATAGTGACCTCCCGCATATTCATTCTGACCACGACCTGATTCATGGTTTCGATCGGACACGGCGAGCCGGCCATGATGCCTGTCCTGAGACTGCTCAAGTCGAACGATGCAAATTCCGGGTGCTCCAACTCGGCGATAAACATGGTCGGCACCCCATGCAGCGCGGTGCAACGCTCCTCCGAGATGGCGGCAAGCGTCGCGCCCGCATCGAAACCTTCTCCCGGGAAAACCATCTGCGCACCAGCCGACACGCACGCCAGCACCCCCATCACCATGCCGAAACAGTGGTAAAGGGGAACCGGAATACAGAGCGAGTCGGTTTCGGAAAACTTCATCGCCATGGCGACAAAACGCCCGTTGTTGACGATGTTCCGATGGGTCAGCGTCGCGCCTTTCGGGCTGCCGGTGGTGCCGCTCGTAAACTGAACGTTGATCGGATCTCGTGAAGAAAGGGTTTGCTCGATGGCCTCGATTTCTGCGCGCCCCTTCTCCTGAAGAATCCCCTCGCCGCGCCGCATGACGGCGTGGAACGGCACGACACCCGACACGCCCCAATCGCCCACGGAAATCACCGCGCGCAGATCCGGCAGACGCGCGGCCTTCAATTCGTCCGGTTGCTGCGATGCCAGCTCCGGCGCTATGTCGAGCAACATGGCAATGTAGTTCGACGTTTTGAAACTCTCCGCCGTGACGAGTGCCTTGCATCCTACTTTGCGCAGCGCGTATTCGAGTTCCGACACACGATAGGCGGGGTTGATATTGACCAGCACCGCGCCGATGCGCGCCGCCGCGAACTGCGTGAGCAGCCATTCGAACCGGTTGGGGGACCAGATGCCGATACGGTCTCCCTTTTCGATTCCCAACGACAGGAAACCCGCCGCGAGTTGATCGACGCGCTCGTCCAGTTCCGTCCATGTCCAACGCACATGCTGTTCCCGGAATACCGCGGCTTGCCGATCGGGAAAGCGGCGTGCGGTTTCCCTCAGAAACTGGCCGACCGTAGACTCGCTCAACGGAACGTCCGTCGCCCCCCTTACGTAGGCAATTCCATCGGCAGGCACGGTGAGCCCGATGGACCCTTGTAAAGTATGCATGAAGCCCTCCTCCATCATTGCCGCGCGGGTCGGGCCGCAGAGTCAGCCGCCCTCGTCTGTCCCAGGCGCGTCAGGCTATTTCCCGTAAAAGACCAGATCGCCTGGCTCCTCGTCGACATCGAACGCTTTGGCCGTGTTGATAAAGCCTCGCGTGGCGTCTTCCGTGTTGTACAAGTCCATGGTTACGTCGAGCAAAACGGCGTCCGCACCCGCAATACCGCCGCTCGACCACGCCTTGAGCAACGTACGCGTTGCCGCATACGAAAGCGTGGGGCCATCGGCAAGCCGCGCGACCAGTTCCGCGGCGACACGTTCGAGCGCGCCGGGCTCGGCAACGTGGGTCGCAATCCCAAGCTCTCCAGCCACGCTGCCCGAAATCGGCTCGCCCAGCATCGCGAAGCGGGAGGCGCGACTGCGTCCGACCCGCTCGGCAAGCCGCTGGAGTGCTCCCGCGATGGGCAGCATCGCAGTCGTTACCTCGACGCACCGGAACACGGCGTCGGATGCCGCCACAATAAAGTCGCAGGCCAACGCGAGTTCCAGGCCGCCGCCGAAAGCGAGGCCTTGCACCACGGCCACCGTGGGAACGCGGAGCGCCTCGATGGCGCGATACGAAGTGTTGACTTCCGCGACGAAGGTGCGGAACCAGTTCAGGTCTTTACCCGGCCATTCCCGAACTTCCCCGCCCAGGCTGAAGTTAGGGCCCTCGGCCCGGATCACGAGCACCCGAATGTCACTTTCACTGGCTTCGTGAACCGCGTCCCGGAGACACTGTGCATAGCGCACATCCAGTCTGTTGAACGGCGGATTCGCGAGGACGATATTCCCAACGTTGCCATCGCGCTCAAAACGTATGCTTTTCATCGCCTACCCTCGATTCTGTTTAAATTCGCCGCGCGTCCATGACGTCGCGGCGCGATTCGTCAATCAGGACACCTGCTCTTTCAGCGGAATGATCGGAAGCAGCAAATGCGAGGGCCGCTCCGCGTCGCGGTAGACCTTGTGGGTGACGGTATTACTGCTGCATACGTGATACGGAATGTATTCGACGTCAGTCATTGCGCCCGTGCCTGTCGGCGCGTCGAGACTGCAGATCTCGATACAGATTCGATGACCGGCCTTGAACTGGTTCGCCGTCGCGAGAATCTGGATTTCATACTTGACGATCTCGCCCGGCGTGACCGGCTCGATCGAATCCTTCGTCAATTTGTGAAAGGGCTCCGCCGGTGTGGAGCGATCAGGATCCGTTGCGCGATACGACGCTTTCAGCCAGCCGCGCGTGAGTTCGCGCTCCGGCAACGTCTGCGGCACCGTTCGTTCGCCAACACGCGCCGTGACGACCGATACGTCCGGCCCGACGTCCTTGAGCACGACGATCCAGTTCGTATCCGGCTGGTCGATCTCCGCGTAGAGGGTCAGCGAAATGGGACCGGCAACGAGCACGTCCTGAGGAAGCAGGTCTGTCATGTAGCGCAAACGCTCGACTTTGGACGTCTTTTTGAGCGGCATTTGCGTAAAGACATCGGGCTCGCGATGCGCGTCGCCAACTTCCGCTGAAGGTCGGGGGGCGTCGGTGGAAAGCCGCTCCCAGCCACCGAGGTAGTACTTCGCCCATTGCGTTTCGGGCAAGGGCCAGTCGGTTCCCGTTCGCCATTCGTTGGCGCCCATGACCCAGTAGCGAACCGGGGGTTCATCCATGATGCCCGTGTCGATACCCTTCAACCAGTAGTCGTACCAACGGATCACTTCGTCGTGGTACTGATGGAACGGCCGTTCCAGATGCGCGGGCCCAGTAAAAATCAGCTTGCGCGGCTGCTCGACGTTCCTGAAGTAATGCTGGGCGCCGAGCCAGTGCAATTTGTACGTGTATGCGTAAGCACCGGAACCCGTATAGAACGGCACCTTGATCGCCTTAAACGCTTCTTCGGCGCGCTCGACTGTGCCGTCCGCCTCCCACGGATGGGTCATCATGTGATACATCACCGCCGTCCGCTGGCCCTTCTGCGTCAGGATGTTGTACAGGTTGATGTACATCTTGTAGTCGGGATTGCGCATGGCTTCGCGCCACAGCGCCTCCTGCGCATCGGGTAACGGCCCCGGCACGCCGCGCGGTTCATGCACCGTGCTGAAGACATCGAGCAGGTAGGGAAACGTGTGGAGAACACCACCGGGATTGAAATCCCGAAACCCGAACATGCCGCCGTATGCGCTACAGGCGTCATACGGAAAGATCGCCTTGAGCGCTGGGTGCCCTTGCCCGGCCGCGCGCCATTGCTCGCCGGCGAAACCCGAAATCCCAACCATCCCGACCTTGCCGTTGGACCACGGCTGCTGCGTAATCCATTCGATCATGTCGTAATGGTCGGTGTTCTCCTCGCCATAGTGACCTTCCGACTTGGCGGAACCCCGAGGTTGCGCAATGACGTGCACATAGCCATTGGCGATGAAGCGGCGGGTGTCGCCCGCTTCGATCGGCCCAAACCAGAGCGGAGCATGCGCGGGCTGCGGCGGCAGCACGTCGGCAATGTCCGGCCCCTGGAGATCCTTGTTGTGCAGCGCCGAAGCATACAGAACCGGATATGCGCCGTCCGCATCCGGCCGATAGACGTCTACCGCAAGACGGGTTCCGTCGCGCATGGTGACGACGACGTCGCGTTCCTCAATCATGTCTCCTCCTGTTTCGCAGGCACGCATCGCCTCAGCAGGCAGTCGTGTCTGGTCTGAAAAAAATCCGCTATCTACCGACCTGCGCTTCTGATTCGCTTCCACACAAACATTGCACGATCGTATAGCTTTCGTGATTCACTATACTTCACAGTCGTAAAGTATGCAAGGCGAACGACGAGATAGATGGAAAAGATCGGCTTCTGGCTAGTCATCACGATCCTGCGGCAATAGCGTCCACACGCCTCTTTCCAAGCCCGGGGACTGCCGTCATCAGGCCACCCAGTCGCCTATATCGCTAACGTCCGAGCAACCGGGCGGCGTTTTCCCCATACACTTTCTTCATTTCGACGCCGGGAATCCGGATGTCGTCGAGCACTTTCCCGAACTGCCGGATGGCGCTTGTCGGCGCGAACGGGAAGTCGGTGCCGAAGAGAATGTGGTCCGGATCCGCGACTTGCGCCAACGCGCTCAACGGCGCATTGCCGGCCGCAAGGGCCGTGTCGAAGTAGAAGGATCGAACCGCCGCATGCGTGTCGCCCACGCGTTCCGCCGCCTCAGGCATCATGGAAATAGAGAGCGCAAGACGAGGCACGAGAAACGGCAGCGTCCCACCGGCATGCGACAGGATGAACCGGATATTCCTGAAGCGATTCACTACCCCGGAAATGACGAGGCTCGCAGCCGTGCGGGTCGTCTCGAACGGATACTCGAGCACGGACGCTGGAGCAACCGGGGGCACTTCGTGAGGCGGCTGATTAGGGTGAACGAAAACCACCGCCCCGCGCCTGTCCAGTTCTTCCCACAACGGCCTGAAATGCGGGTCTCCGAGATACAGCCCGTTGTAGTTCGTAAAGACAATGAAACCATCGACCTTCAACTGGTCCACGCTATAGCTGACTTCCTTCAGCGCCGCATCGACATCCGGCAGCGGCAGGCTCGCGAAGGAGCCGAATCGTCCGGTATGCCGCGCTCTGAGATCCGCGGCGTAGTCATTGCACTTTCTCAGCAGCGTCGCTGCGTCCGGAAGAGTGGGTCCGGATGAGATGGACAGGATCGCCTCGTCGATGCCGTTCTCATCCATCATCGCGATAGCGGCCTCGACAGACCAGCTCGGGGCCACGCCGCCCGGCATCGCCGCATTGAGCAAATCCAGACCTACTGCGTCCACGTAGAGTTTCGGCAAAAAGTGGTGGTGCGTATCAATCTTTCTCTTCGACATGACCGTTGTCTCCTGAACTAGTCTCTAGCGCATCGGGAACGGCAATCGATGCCGCCTCGCATGAAAATCATCTTATACCTATTCTTTACGTTCGTACAATTTAATAAACTATCTGGCCGATAGCATGTGTCTTGCCGGATCAGGACCGGTTCATGCAGGTTGCGATCGCAGGCGCGATCGAGCCGATCACGACCGTATCGAGACCCACGATTGCCGTAACCGCAAAGCAGACGGAAAGCACCATCGACCGCTGTCACCCATCCACATGGGCAATCCAGTTCCGTTAAAACCGATGACGGATTCCGATGCGCAACAGACTCTGCGTCTGTCCGCTCGATGGCGATGGAATCAACGTGATCTGCGCGACAGTCGCCGAACCCGCTGCCTTGAACCATTCGGCAGCGAAGTAGACGTCGGTTCGCTTCGTCAGAAAGTAGTTTGTGTAGAGATCGACCGCGCGATAATTGGGGGACGCGCTCGTCGCATCGACCTTGCCGTGCGTGTAGATATACGCCACGCCGGCAAACAGGAAAGGTGTAATGAAGTACCCGGCGTTCGCCTCGTAGTTGTCGAACCGCACGTCACCGCCAAGGTATCCCTTCTTGAAGCGAGTCGATGTGTACTCGAGAGAAACGTTGGCGCCGCCGAACTTGTACGACGCACCCGCTCCGAAGATGGATTCGCTCTCCGCGTCCGGCACGTACGGGGCGTAAATGATGTTGCGTGCCGTGATGTCGTCGAAGGCCGCCGCAAACGGATTCTTGATGACCGTGTAAGCGGCCGCGATATACAACGGAAAGTTGACTGCCGTGTAGCTAAGCCCGACCGACGTCGCGCTATTCGCTGAAAATTGTCCCGGCTGCCCGCCGAAGCTATACAACCCGCCGAACGTGAACCCTGCGATTTTCGGGCTCGCGTATTTGACCGAATTGTTGATCCGGATGCTCCCGCCCGCGTTGTCAACGTCACCGGCATGGGCAAGGTAGACCGCCCAGTTCAACCCGGCCGCCACGGTCGAGAGCATTTCGGCCACTTCCTCGTACTGACGTCCAAACGTAACCGTCCCGTAGGGGCTTGAAATTCCGACGTAGGCCTGCCGCCCGAACAAACGCCCATTGTTCGAGAGGCTTCCGGAGGACACGTCAAAGCCGTTCTCTAACGTAAAGATCGCTTTATAGCCGCCTCCCAGGTCTTCGGCGCCTCGTATTCCCCATCTGGACAATGATCCGCCGCCACTCTGAAGCAGCCAGGCAGAATGACCGTTTTCATTGCTCACAAAGGTCACGCCTTCATCCAGCAGACCGTAGAGCGTCACCGAACTTTGTGCGTAGACCACCGCCGGCGCGACGCAAAGCATCGCCCCGGCCCAGGACCATTTCCTCATCTCCAGTCTCCTCAGTACTTCTGATTGCACGAGCAACCGCCGTGCAGAAGTGTTGGGAGAAGGATATTGTTAAACTTTCCGTTCGTACAATATTATTTGACCAGGACTATCCCCAAGTACTTTCGGCTGATGAATAGAAAGCGCGTAGCCGGTGCGCAAGTGCACGGAGCTGTGACGGGCACGACGGCTCGTCAGCGGCAGGAGACTTGCTGGCAAATATGGAAGACGTATTGAATTCGGTTCAGTGCAGCAGCGAATGTGCAACTGAACAGGCACGCGCGTGCGCACGTTGAGCGGATGCTCGGGCGGCTACTGCAGTCTGACCATCGAAATATATTGATTAGCTATCCGATGTTCTTCCGGATGAACTGGAATTGGAGCGCGCGACGAACTGCGCGACCCGTTCGGAAAACGCTTCGGTCGCAGCGCATCTCAGGAACGCCTGTTTTTCCTGTTCGAGATGACACTCGAGCTCATTCTCCGCCGCCATGCCGACAAGCGATTTCGTTTCTCTCACCGCCGAGGCGGGTAAGTCGATCAGTTTCCGCGCAAGCGCGAGGCTGGCGTCTTCCAGCGAAGAAGGATCGGCGATGACCTGGACGAGCCCTAGTTCTCGTGCCTCGTGCGCAGTCAACGAATCTTGCGTCAACATGATCTCGAGCGCCCGTGCGGCGCCCAATCGACGCGCCAGATGGAACGACAGACCACCGTCGCTCGAGGTCCCGAGCTTCGCATAGCCGACGACAAAACGAGCCGCGTGCGACGCGACAACCATGTCGCACGCCATCGCCAGCGAAAAACCCGCACCTGCCGCTGCCCCTTGCACGCTGGCGATCACCGGTACCGGCAAGCGGCGTATCGCCATGATCGTGGCATTGAGTTCACCGATCAGCGATTCGAGAAAGGAATCGGAACGGCGCAGCCCATCAAGAATTTGCACGAGATCGCCCCCGGCCGAGAATATCTTGCCCCGGGCTCGAAGTATCGCCACACGACAGTCCGGCAACCGCTCGATCTCCTGCAGCGCGCCCAGCATTTCCTGGCAGAACACCCTGTCGACCGTATTCGCGCCCGCCGGGTTTTCCATCGTGACCAGCGCAATACCGCCAGTGGACGTCAGCGTAATTTTGCTTTCCATTTTCGGTGACCGGGTTGCATCGAGTCTGTTGTCGGACTCGATTCTGCTAGGGAGCAGCTTGCCCAGCGCCCCGATCCGCAACACTCGGGCGGGACCGAACCAGGGTGCCGGGACGATGTCTCCATCGACAAAGACATGGCCTGCCGCTGGTAGCTATCAGTCATGCCCCATTGAGCCCGGCAACGAGTCCAGCGGTCATCGGTATAGCCGGGTTGCACTTCATTATACTTCACCATCGTATAATTTAAAGGCAAAAAGCAAGCTGTCAAATGGATAACAGTTTTACAAAGCACACACCGCGTTTTGAAAGCAGGCCAAGCCAGCAGATAAGCCCACTCACGGTTGGCGACTCTGGCCGAAACCCGCTTCAAGACGTGATACCGTGCCGGCACATAATCGACCTCGCGCTGTCGATTGTGAGGCGCAGCAACGGCGAGGGATGGCGTCGAGCGTGTGATACCCTTCTGAACCTCGCTTCCGCCGACGTTCCGCGCCGACGCTCCGATATATCGCCAACGTCAGGCTGCCACGCTTACAGACCGCAGTCTTCTGAACGCGGCAGGTATGGGAGCACCGAAGAAGCACCGAAGGAACACAGAATGGGCATTGAAGTCAGGCAATCCCGATCGAGAAACCAGATGACGGACAGCACTGTGTCAAGAAAGAGCGCAGCTCCCAAGGGTAGGCCGACAGAACTCCGGCGTGCGGAACAGCAGCGGGCGCAGGAGACCCGGTCGGCAATTCTGAACGCCGCGCTGACCGAATTCGCGTCGAGGGGCTTCGAGGCGGCCAGCATCCGAAGCATCGCCGATCGGATCGGACTGCAACATGCGCTGATCACTTACCATTTCCGGACCAAGGACATTCTTTGGCAGGCAGTGGCAGAGCATGTGTTCGAACGCATCCAGCATTCGTGGAAGAACTACCTGACAGACGAGCCGCCTGCCAGAGCGACGGATCGGGTCAAGCTCGTGTATCAGGCGCTGTTCCGGTTCACGGTCGATTTTCCCGAGTTTCATCGCTTCATGCTCCAGGAGTTCCTCGGCTATAGCCCCCGGCTGCAATGGCTCGCCGACACCGTGCTGAAGCCGTTGATCAACTGGCTACTCCCGCAGATTCATGCCGCCCAGGACGAAGGCTCCTTGCCGCGAGCCGACCCCATTCTCATTCACTATCTGCTGATCAGCCTGACATCGACTCTCTCGGGGTTCGGGCCGGAAATGCAGGTAACCAGCAATGTTTCCGCGTCTGATCCGGCCGTGGTCGATGCCTACTGGAAAATGGTTGAGGAACTCATCTTCAACAGGCCATCTGCGACTCAGGATTCGGGCAAAACCGGATCACCTTCTGGCAAAGCCGGCCGGCGGGCACGCGTGGCGGATGGCGTAAAAAATCCGGAATAAAACAGGGAGCGCGGCGGCAAGGCACTCCTCTCCGTCACGGCGATCGGCCCCCTGCGCTTCTTCCCGTATTAAACGCGGTTCGCGTCTTTCCTTCGATCTATCCGATTACCGGCGGCGTCGTGTTGCTGGCCGCATTGATGACGCTCGCCAGTCCCGCCGCGTTCGCTCTGACTCTTTGAGCGTTCGGCCCCGACACATGTGCAACATCACCCGAGGGTGGTCTATGCTATTGATGTGACGCTCTTCGAAGGGTTCGCATCACTCGTTATGTCTCGGCTGCGGCGTTGGTCCGGCAGCGTCCATGCACCGCATCGCATATGAGTTCACAAGTGTGACCACGAGAGCCGACAGATGTCACCGTCTCCTTTCAATGCACCACTGACCGTTACTCCTACAACATAAGGATCCCTCATCATGCAGAATGAACCGAAAGACGGTGTCGATCGACGCGACTTCATGAAGACGGCTATTGCCCTGGTCGGCGCATCGACCGCACTCGTTTCGCAGGCCGGCACCGCGCAGACCCAGAACGCGAATGCCCCGGCCGCCGGCACGGCAACGGGCGCGCATCATGGAACGGTCTACACCGGCGACGTCATCAGCGGAAAGAAGGTCATCAGCGCGCTCGACGTCAACGACCTGCCGCGCGGCACGAAGCACATGTTCTATTTTCAGGGCGTGCAGATGCCGACGGGGCAGCACTGGTACGTGTCGGTGATCGTCGTGCACGGAGCGAAGCCGGGCAAGCGCGTCGCGCTCGTCAGCGGCGTGCATGGCGACGAGATCAGCCCAGTGCGCACGATACAAAGCATCGTGAGCCAGCTCGACCCCGCGCAGATGTCGGGCAGCGTGGTCGCGGTGCTCGACGTATCGCGTCCCGCGCTCGAATTGATGTCGCGCCGGTGGCCGAACTCGGGACGAGGCATGGACCTCATCGACATCAACCGCGAATGGCCGGGCCACGAAAATGGGCCCAATGCGCCTAGCCGGCACGCGGCTCTGCTGTTCAACCGGCTGCTGCGGCCGAACGCGGACTACGCCCTCGATTTTCATACCGGCACGACCGCCATGGACGTGACCTCGTTCAACCTCGCTCGCATGGAACTGCCGGAAGCGCGTGCGATGGCGGAGCTGTTTCCGATCAAGCAGATCTTCGATAACCCCGCGTATCCCACACTGCTTGCCAATGCGCTCATCGACGTGGGGATTCCCGCGATCACGCCGGAGATCGGCGCCTCGCGCATCCTCGATCTCGAGATGATTCCGCTGTTCGTCGAAGGCACGATGAATGTGCTCAAGCACTATGGCGTCGTGCCTGGTCCGATGGGGCGCACCGGGCGCGACGTGGGCATCTTCGTCGGCAATAGCGCGCACGCGATCCTGACGACGCACGGCGGCTTCGTCGAGATGCTGGTCAAGCTGAACGACAAGGTCGTGCCCGGACAAAAGGTGGCGATCCAGCGCAACACGTTCGGCGAGGTGGTCGCGGAATACACGACCGCGGTGGCGGGCGAAGTGGCGGCACGCCGCACGGATGCGACAGCGGAGCCCGGCATTCCGCTCATGATGATTATTTATCAGAGTGCGGCGCGGGAGAATCCGGAGGATTACGCGGAATAATCCTTACGGGTAGGCACCTGAACCCGGCATCATCTAGTACGCCCGGGACATCCGCGCTCCGTCCACGGCGGCCGTGTCCGTGGACGCATCGCGCAGGTCATCGCGCGTCCGCTCGAACTCGCCGATCATCGGGCCGGCATCGGCCTCGTCTATGCACATCTGGATAGCGCACCCAAGCGCGCACTGCTCGGCGTGATCGAGCAGTGCGCGGGCGACGCGTGGGATAGACAGGCATCCTGATTACAGGATGGTGCTGTTCGCCAGGGCCACTCAATGGTCAGCGAGAGCCCTTTGCTTTACCAAGGAAACCAATCGCAACCCAGTAATCCAGGTACCGCTGCAAAAGCGGATGATCGAGATTGCTATATGCAATACCGCCCGCCTTCTCCAGTGCTTGCCTCGTATTGCTCGAGTCATAGACCGGCATGCCTTCGTAGACCTCCCATCGCGTGAGTTGCCCATACACTGGCTCGGCAAGCATCGGCAGGAGAGGCATTAGCGGACTTTCCTGCAGGCGGGGGTCGTCGGTCAGGCGTCGGGCCCACTGCTGATAGGTTAGTTCCTCGAGTGGATAACCGCATTCACCGAGTAGTTTGAAGAAGGCGATGAGATCAACCTGCGCGACTGTGCCTGGCGGCACCAGATGATAGGCACGCTTCAGATTGGCATTGTCGCCCGCAATCCTCAGCAGGGCCGCGCTGACGTAGTCGACCGGAACGAATTGTTTGCCTTGACGCGCAAGCGCGGGATAAGCGCCCAGCGCGATGCATCCCTTGACAAGCCGGCCGACGAAATCGTTCGGGTTGCCCGTCCCCGTCTGGCTGTCGCCCATGATAAATCCCGGACGATATACCGCTGCCGGGACGCCCCGGCGCACGGCCTCCCAGACAAGTTGCTCGGTAACCCATTGGCTCTGCGAATAGCCTGAGTCGAACTTCAGGCCGTTCAGATATCCAGCCATATCGTCGTCCTCGTAGACGACGGCGGTCGATTCGAGGAGTCCTGCCGGCCCAAACGCCGCGATGGTGGAGACATAGTGCAATGGTTTGACGTTAGTCGTCGTCGCGAAGCGGATCACATTGATCGTACCGGTGACGTTGGCCGCCTTGTGTGCGGAATAGGGTTCGATGTAGTTGACGTGCGCGCCGAGGTGAAAGACAACATCCGCCGCTCCCGCCAACGCCTCGAAACGCGACTGCCCCAGCCCGAAGTGCGGTTGTGCGAGATCTCCGGCAAGCGGTTTCAATCGGGAAGAAAAAGCGTCCTCCCATGTTCCGTATTGCATCATGTTGCTTCGGATGCGAACCAACGCGCCCTCGTCTGTCGCCGCTCTCACGAGGCAGGCCACCTCCTTCACCTCCGGCAAACGAAGCAGATCGCGCAACAGGAACGCGGCGAGAAAACCCGTGGCACCCGTCAGGAAAACACGGCCTTTACCAGGCACGCACCACGGACCGGGCTTCGCGGCCAGCGGGTGAATATCGTCTGGCAACTCCGCATCGGCAACCAGCGTCGCCATTTCATCGACGACGTTGAACCCGCCATTCATCCGCGTGTGATTGCCCAGATAGGCGGCCAGTCGGGATAGCGTCGGATTGTCGTACAGGGCCTGTACCGGCAATGGATAGCAAAAGTGTTTGCTCAACTGCACGATCAGACTTGCCGCTTGCAGGGAGTCTCCGCCCAGTTCGAAGAAATTGTCATTGGCGTCAACCGCCTCGACGTTCAGCGTACGACACCAGATGGCGCGCAGGAGGGTTTCCGTATCATCTGCTTCGAGCTTGTCTTCGCGCGTCCCGGAACCGCTCCGCTCCCCATTCACCGGCGGTTGCGGCTTGCCATCCTGCTGGCCCAGCGCGCGCCGGTCGACCTTGCCGTTCGCGTTCATCGGCAGCGTTTTCACGCACGAAAGACGCGGACGCATGTACGCCGGAAGCCGGCTGGAAAGATGGTCCGCCAGCCGGTCGCTGAGCGAATCCTGTGAGCGCGAGGAATCGCTGGATCCCGCTTCCCCGTAAGGCACGACGAACGCCACCAGGTACCTGTCGCCCAGTTCGGTTTGTTGAACCGTGACGACAGCTTCCCGCAGAAGACCACTCGCCAGCAGCACGGCCTCGATCTCTTCGATCTCGATACGGTGACCACGAATCTTCACCTGATTGTCATTGCGGCCGTGGAAATTGAGCACGCCATCCATCCGGAGGCTGCCCAGATCGCCTGTCCT
Source organism: Paraburkholderia susongensis (assembly GCF_900177725.1). GTDB lineage: Bacteria > Pseudomonadota > Gammaproteobacteria > Burkholderiales > Burkholderiaceae > Paraburkholderia > Paraburkholderia susongensis. Next base: position 271,714 of record NZ_FXAT01000005.1, read on the forward strand.
GTACAGTCGGCACGCCTTTGCCTCGACAAGACCGTCGACCTCGACAAAGCGCTCACCGGTCAATTCAGGGCGATTCCAATACCCTCTGGCCAGGCCGTCGCCGCCAATATAAATCTCGCCGATTTCGCCTGTCTGAACGGGACGTCGTTCGCTGTCCAGCACGAAGACCTGGGTGCGGTCGATCGGCTTTCCAATGGGAATAGACTCCGCTCCCGCATCGAGTTCTTCGAGGGTAATCTCGTGATACAGCGAAAACGTGGTTCCCTCGGTCGGACCGTACGCATTGAGCAAACGCCGCGGCGGCGCGACCTCCAGCATCGCGCGTACGGCCCGCGGATTCAGCGCCTCACCGCCAACCAGGAGCTGGCGCACTCCCCGGAATGCGTCGGGATAGGCATACACGGTCTGATTGAACAGCGTGGTCGTGATGAACATCACGGTGATCCGCTGAACTTGCAAGCTGTGACGCAATGCATGAGGATCTATGCAGGTTTGCTTGGGCAGCAATACAGCCGTTGCGCCGTTAAGCAAGGCGCCCCATATTTCGAACAGCGAAGCATCGAAGGTCGGGTTTGCAATCGCCGCGATGCGATCATTCGAGGCAAGGCTCACGTAGCGCGTATTCACCGTGAGCCGGATGATCCCGCGAGCGAGAATCTCAACGGCCTTGGGCCGGCCGGTGGTACCTGACGTAAAAAGAACGTGAGTTCGGTGGTCGGGGGCACGCGCAGTGTGACTCAACATGTCTTCCGCCACGGGATACGACGGCCACGCTTCGCTTTCCTCAACCAGCACCGGCTCCGGGACTGACAGGTGCGACTGTCCGGCAGCCGACGTCAGTACGATTCTTGCGCCGACGTCTTCCAGCATGAATCTCAGCCGCTCGCGCGGCGCGTCGGGGTCGAGCGGTACGCTAGTGCCACCCGCGCGTATTACCGCGACCTGACAGACCACCTGCTCAAGTCCTGGCGCCAGCAGAATGCCAATCGGCTCTTCAGGGCGAACGCCGCGCTGCTTGAGATAACCCGCAAGCCGACTGGCACGCCGATCGAGCTCGGCATAAGAGAGTTCCTGCGCTCCATACACGACTGCAATCGCGGTTGCGCACCGCGCAGCCTGCCGCCGGAAGATGGCATCAATACCAGGCTGGCTGGATGCATTCGACGCAGGATCGAAACAGACGTCTTCTGAACTGGCTTCAATGGTGCTCATGCATATCTCCCGATAGCGATTGTCATAAGACTTCCAACGATTTCGTTCCTCGAACACGCCTGCTGCCTGCTGCCTGCCGGCGAATGGCGCGCTTTGCGAATGCGGTGCCGCCCGACTCTTCCTCACTGACACTCTCTGGTCGACTGTTTTGCCAATCGATTGTTGAAGGTGTTTTTTGTCAACCTACTAACTCGTTCCCGAACTAAAACGGATGCGCCGCGTAGTCAAAAAAACTGTGAAAGTGGCAATTTCATTGCGATCACATAAAACAGCAACTAATACCGAACGTCACAAACCGGACTGCATGTAGCATCTGGGGAAAATCCATATATATGCTTCGTGGCTGGTAAGCCGTAGCTGCTGTAACAGGTTGTGGGCCAGTATGATGCCGAGTCCCGCATCGACCCTGGATCTGCACGACAAAACTGCGGCAAGACGCTCCGTCGCACACGTTGAGCGTTTAAATCCGGTGCCTTACAAGGTAATTAGCGATTACTTGTACAGTTACCCTGCCGCGAGAGTATGGATCTCCGAACCCAGGCATGAAAAACATGTTTTCATCCGGGCAGTGAGCCGGCTGGAGAGCCACGCATAGAATGGCTATGAGCCGACCCGCGCGCGCGAGTGGCGCATTGAAGGCTTCAGTATCCCGCAGCAGACGCCGATGTTCCTCGCAGGTTTCCGACCGGTTCGCCGGAGCTCACGCGCATAGATACCCGATGGGCGCTTCGCACCATCGCAGAGAACTCAACGCGCAATTCACGACACGGCACCGTTGGTACAGTCGGGAAAGTTACTCGAATCACTCACCGACCAAGATAGCATATCGCGTCTTTAAAATGCGTGCTCATTTTGTCGAATTCACAAAATTCCTAAATGATCCGGCATCTTTTCCGAGGTCTTATATCTTCTGATTTTGAATCATGACACTGGAATGACGCAAATACCTACCTATGTAAACAGGTATCGTTGCCAGTATATGCGAGTATCCTGCAAAATCGGTGCTATGGTGACCGAGAATAACGAACAGGATATTTTCAACAAATTCACAAATATCGTTCGATATTCTTGAAAATCGTTATTTCAATTACTGTGAATTGCGAAATGAACGAGCATCGGCACGGTAAAGATTACGAAATTACGCCACCGCCTCCAACCCAAACGGTGTGTCCCTCAACCGCCGCCCCGTCAACCTGAACACCGCATTCGACACCGCCGGCGCGACCGAGGGGCTCGACAACTCGCCAACCCCACCCGGCTTGGCGGGATCGCCCTGCACGATATGGATATCGATCTCCGGCATATCGCTCATCCGCATCACGCGGTACGTATCAAAGTTCTTTTGCTCGACTCTGCCGTGCCGGATATCGATGCGATCCGCCGTCGCATGGCCAAGCCCCCACATCAGTCCGCCACACAGTTGCTCCTCGACCCCGCCTGGCGACACCGCCAATCCGCAATCAGCCACACACGTCAGCTTCTCGACCACCACGCCCTTGTCGTTGCGCCTCACCCGCGCCACTACCGCGATATAGCTGCTGTACGCCTGATTCGTCGCCACCCCCAACGCCGTGCCGTCAGGCAGCGGCTGTCCCCAACCGGCCCGCGCCGCCGCCTCGCGCAGCACAGCCGCATGCCGCGGGTCCTTCATATGCGCGAGCCGGAAATCCACCGGATCGCGCTGCGCCGCATGCGCCGCCTCATCCATGAACGACTCCACGGCGAACACGTTCGGGATATAACTCACCGCCCGATACCAGCCAGTCGGCACGCCGGTTTCGTGACGCACCCAGCCAAGATCGACGTGCGGCGCGTCATAAGCGAACTCGTACTTGCTGATCGCTTCGGTCGTGCTGTAGTCCATCCGGTCCGGACGATCGAAATACCCCGGCTCCCATTGTTCCGCCGAGGCGGGCATCACCGCGCGCAATTGCAGCGTAATGAGATTGCCGCTCGCGTCGAATGCGGCTTTGGCACGGTGGTAACTCGCCGAGTGATAGAACAACGCGCGCATTTCGTCTTCGCGGCTGTTCATCAGCTTGACCGGCTTGCCGGTCTTCAGCGTGAGCCATGTCACTTCGAATAACCAGTACTTCGATTCGCGCGAGCCGAAGCTGCCGCCCGAGACGAGCTCATGCAAGCTCACGCGTTCAGCGGGAATACCGCCGATCACCTCGGCCGCCTCCTGCACCGTGGAAGGCACTTGCAGACCGCCCCAGTACTCGATGGAGCCGTCCTTCGCCCAGGCGGTGACGTTGATCGGTTCGAGTGCATTCTGTGCCTTGTAGGGCATCGAATACGAAGCTTCGATCACGCGCGCGTCGCGCGGCCACGCCGTTTTTGGATCACCGGTCTGAATCGTCGGCACCACCCGAGCGACGGGATCGTCGAGCCATGCAGCCTGACGGACAGCAAGCGTGCTGCTGTCGAAGGTTTCCAGCGGACTGTCTTCCCACTCCACCTTCAGCGCGGCCTGCCCTTTATGCGCCGACCAATAGTCGTCGGCGAGCACGGCAACGCCCGCCTGATTGCCGCCGAGCACATCGGGACGGCCAGGAATCTGCACCACCTGCCGCACGCCCGGAACCGCCAACGCGGCCTTGGCGTCGGCGCTGCGCACACGGGCGTCGATCACCGGCGCGCGCGAGACGACAGCCACCAGCATGCCCGGCAAGGACACGTCGATGCTGTACGGAAACGTTCCCCTTGCCTTCTGCGCGGCGCCGCGTTTCTTCTGCAATTTGCCGATGTACCTGAACTGCGCCGGATCTTTCAGCGTCACCTCTTTCGGCGCGGGCAATTGCGCCGCGATCCGCGCGAGCGAACCGTAGTTCGCGCGCCTGCCGCTGGCCTTGTCGATCACTGCCCCGTCCTGCGTCGAACACGCCGACGGCGCCACCTTCCACTGTGCCGCGGCGGCGGCAATCAGCATCGCGCGCGCGGTCGCCCCTGCCCGCCGCAAGCGGTCGTACTCCAGCGCAACGCTCGTGCTCCCGCCCGTCGAAAACACCTTCCACAGCGGATGAATGTAGTCGCCATAGAACGGATTCTCCGGCGTGATGACCTCCACGCGAAACGGATCGACGTCCAGTTCCTCCGCCACCACCGCAGCGAGCGCGGTACGCGTGCCCGTGCCGGAGTCGTGCTTATGGACAACCAGCTTGATCGTATCGTCGGGCAGCACGCGCACCCACGCATTCGGCTCGAATTCGCCCGGCTGCGGCCTGGGATCGCCGCTCGCATTGCCGCTCGCATTACTGCCCTTCGCCGACGCCGCCGGCAACTGGAAGCCGATGGCGAGGCCCGAGGCCAGCAACGCCGAACTCTCCTTGATGAAGCGGCGGCGCGCAGCGCCGTGAGCGCCAGTCAGCGCTTCTTTGCAGGCTTCTTTGCAGGCCTCTCTGTTGGCTTTGTGGTCGTTACGCATCAAGCCTCCCTCGTCATCGCATGCGAGGAGCAGGCGGACGCGCAGGCGGGCATGTCTACCGCTGCCAATGCAGGATCGCCCGACGCCGCTCGCTTGATCGCCCGGCGAATCCGCCCATACGTGCCGCAGCGGCAGATATTTCCCGACATCGCCGCCGTGATGGTCTCGTCGGTGACGGCCGGCTTGTCCTTGAGAAACGCCGCCGCCTGCATCAATTGGCCGGACTGGCAGTAGCCGCATTGCGGCACGTCCTCGGCGACCCACGCGAGTTGCAGCGGGTGCCGGCCGTCTTTCGACAGACCCTCGATCGTCGTGATGCGTTTGCCGGCCACGACGGTAATCGGCAGCAAACAGGAACGCACCGCCTCGCCTTCCAGATGCACCGTGCACGCTCCACAGAAGCCGCCGCCGCAGCCGAATTTCGTGCCGGTCAATTTGAGCCGGTCGCGTAACACCCACAACAGGGGCATGTCTTCCGGTACATTGTCGAGAGAGTGCCGCGTGTCGTTGACCACGATCTCGATCATGGGCTGTCTCCTGAATGGTATGGTGCAGCGCGGTGTGTGCCGGTGTGCATTGGCATGCATCGGTGTGCATCACAAACCCCGCGTGCTCGAGGCCATTATTGAAAGCCGTTAAACATAACGCCAGCGACCATTTCTTCCATCACCCGTAAGTCCGGCTAACACCCATGTTGAAGCGCTATCCGTCCATTCAGTCGATGCAGACCTTCCTGCAGGCCGCGCGCGTCGGCAGTTTTTCGAGTGCGGCACGGCAGTTGTCGCTCACGCATAGCGCGATCAGCCAGCAGATCCGCACGCTCGAAGAGTTCGTCGGCCAGCCGCTCTTCATGCGCGAAGGCGGCCGCGTCGTGCTGACCGACGCGGGCGTGCTGTTTGCGAATCAGTTGACGGATGGCTTCGAGCAGATCGATCGAGCCTTGTCGTCGGTGACGGAGCGCACGGTCAAGCAGTCGATCACGCTCGACGTCGATCCCGAACTCGCGCAAAGCTGGCTGGTAGCGCGTTTGCCCGCCCTGCTCGGCGCGTTGACGGGCACGTCGTTGACCGTGCTGTCCACGCCGCGTCACGAGCGCAGCGCATTCGAGCGTGTGGATCTCGCGCTGCGCTACGGCTATGGCGAATGGGACGGCTTCGAGAATGCGCTGATGTGCGGCGATCGTTTGACGGCGGTCGGCTCGCCTTCGCTGTTGCGCTCGCGCGGCCTCAGCCTGCCGCTCACGCCGGCGCAACTGCTGGAGCTGCCGTTGCTCGGCTACACGAAGCGTTCATGGATTCCCTGGCTTGCCGCGGCGGGCATGCCCACCGTCGAGCCCGACGCGGTCGCCGTATTCGACAACGCCGCGGGCCTGATCGCCGCCGCCAGCGCGGGCGTCGGCGTGGGTCTCGCGCGCGGCCTGCTCGCCGCCGACGCCCGGCGCAATGGCCATCTGGTTGAACTCACGCAGGTCGAGATTCCCACGCACTACAACCTCTACGCCGTGTGGCCCCGTGAGAAAGCCGGGCGCGTGGCTGCGCTGATCGGCGTGATACGCGACCTGGTCGCGCAAACAGCGGGCGCGCGTTAGCTCGTACCGGCAGCCACTTCCCGCAGGGTTTCGAGAAACAGCGACAGCACTGGCGACGACTCGCCCGCACGATAGCGCGCGTGCAGCGACACGTCGGGACGCGGCTCGGTCATCGGCACGAAGGCGACGCCGCCGGTCGACAGTTGCCGCGCCGAGGAAGGCAGCAACGCGACGCCCAGCCCTTCGCGCACGAGGCACAGCAGCGTATATACCTCCACCACCTCCTGCTCGATCTTCGGCGTGAACCCTGCTTCGACGCAACAGTCCTGTAAAAAGCTCGCCAGTTGCGATTGCCGCAACCCGAACGACACGAAGCGCTCCGCCGCCAACTCACGCAACACAATCTCCTTGCGCGAAGCCAGCGGATGCCCCAACGGCAACGCGAGCACCGCCGACTCGCGCAGCACGGCTTCGCTTTGAACCTCCGGGTCCTCGTGCGCGACGCGAAAGAAACACACATCGAGCCTGCGCTCCTTGAGCGCGAGAATCTGCGCGGCAGGCGTCATCTCGTGCAGGGTCCAGCGCACTTGCGGATGTCTTTGCGCGAATACCCGCAGCGCGCGCGGAATCGGCTCGACCATCGCCGAGCTAATGATGCCGATCTCGAGACTGCCCACTTCGCCGCGCCCCGCACAGCGCGTCAGATCGATCGCGCGCTCGAACTGCGCGAAGATCAGCGGCACCTGTTCTTTAAGTGTTTTCCCTGCCTCGGTGAGTTCGACACGGTGCTGCGAGCGCATGAACAACGCGGTACCCATCTCCTCTTCCAGGATGCGGATCTGCTGGCTCAGCGGCGGCTGGGAAATGTGCAGCCGCGCGGCTGCCCGGCCGAAATGCAGTTCGTCGGCAAGCACCGCGAAGTAACGCAACAGCCTGATGTCCATATCGGGAACGTATCAAGATCGTGATTAAAAAATATTGTACAGAGCGCTTTTGTCTTGTGAGACTGCATCGCAAGCAGCAGTGCACATCAGTGTGACACTCGATGCCGGCGAGGGGAAGGCGCACAAGCACGGCGCCTTGCAAAAGGCCGCATGGGCAAGCCCAACGGGCTGAGTTCCATCGATGCGCCTGCCCGCGATCCGGCAACTGGATACACCAGTTCCTCTCAAGGAGATCGAGTACATGATCATCGACACTAGCTGTTACCCGACCAACCTGGTCGACCTCGCGTGGCGCCATGACGGCGAGCCATTTTCCGGCGAGCGTCTGATCGAGGTGATGGACGGCCCTTACATCATCAACGGCAAGCCTCGCCGCATCGACAAAGCCTTCATTCAGCCGCCGCAAGGCAACACCATCTATACGTGGACCGACGGCGAACGCACGGGCCGCGAGTCGATCGACGACTACATGGCGTACACGGTCGAAATGGTTCAGAAGTATCCGGACCGTCTGCTCGGCTGCTTCGTCTACAACCCGCGCTGCGGCCCCGAGAACGGCGCCGAAGCCATCGAGTTCTACGCGAAGGAGCATGGCTTCAGGATGGTGCAGCTGCAGGCCAACATGCACGCGTACCGCCCCGACCGCGCACTCGACTGGCTGCGTCCCGCTTTGCGCAAATGCGCGGATCTCGGCCTGCTGGTGAAGCTGCACACCGGTGACGGCCCATACAGCATTCCGAGCGAATGGTATCCGCTGATCCGCGAATTCCCCTCGGTGAATTTCATCATGGCGCACTTCGGCGTGCAAACGGGTGGCGTGTATTGCTTCGAGCCCTATCAGATGGCGCTCGATACGCCGAACGTGTACTGCGAATCGAGTTGGTGCCTGCAATCGCGCATCGTCGAATTCGCGAAGGTGCTGCCCACGCACAAGATTCTCTATGGTTCGGACACGCCGCCGAACGAGCCGGGCATGTGGCTGCGCCTGCTCGAAGTGCTGTGCCACGAGCCGCCGCAAGGCCTGAACCTCGACGAGGACACCCTCGAGGACTATCTCGGCAACAACCTCGCCCGCATGATCGGCCTCGAGCCGAGCGCGCCGCCGCGCAGCGTCGAGGAAGCCCAAGCCTATCTGAAACACCATGCCGGTGCCGCGAAGAAACATGCGCACGAGGCCGACTACGCAGGAGTCCGCTGATGATCATCGATACCCATCTGCACCCCACCAATCTCGTCGACGAAGCATGGCGCCATACCGGCGAGCCGTTTACCGGCGAACGCCTGCTGAAGATGATGGACGGCCCGTACATCATCAACGGCAAGCCGCGCCGCATCGACATGGGCTTCATCCAGCCGCCGCCGGGCAACACGGGCTATCGCGACGGCAACCGCCGCGGCCGCGAAGGCATTCGCGATTACATGTCGTATATCGCCGAACTCACGCAGAAATACCCGGATCGCTTTATCGGCAACTTCACCTACAACCCGCGTTGGGGCCCGGAAAACGGCGCGGCCGAACTCGAATTCCACGTGAGGGAGTACGGCTTCAAGATGCTCAAGCTGCACGCGAACATGCACGGCTACCGGCCGGATCGCGCGCTCGACTGGCTGCGTCCGGCCATGAAGAAATGCGCGGAGCTCGGCGTGGTCGTGCTGATTCACACCGGCGACGGACCGTACACGATCCCGACGCAGTTCTACCCGATCATCCGCGAATTCCCGATGGTGAACTTCATCATCGGTCACTTCGGAATCCAGACGGGTGGCAACTACTCGTTCGAAGCGTTCTGGATGGCGATGGATACGCCGAACGTGTACTGCGAATCGGGCTGGTGCTATCAGTCGCGCATCGTCGAATTCGCTCGCGAACTGCCGCGCAACAAGATCGTGTTCGGCACGGATTCGCCGCCGAACGAGCCCGGCATGTGGCTGCGCGAGCTCGAAATGCTGTGCGGCCCCGCGCCCCAAGGCATGAATCTCGATGAGGATGGTCTCGAAGACTACATGGGCAACAACATCGCCCGTCTGGTCGGGATCGAGCCGACCAAACCTCCGAAAGATCTCGCCGAAGCGGAGAAACGTTTGAAGGCGACTTACGTGCATGACGTCGCCCAGCCGGCCTGACGAGAACTGATGCCTGAACGGCGGGCGCGGTCAGCACCGCGCCCGGCTGGCTGGCTGGCATCGCGCGCTTGCCTCAGTCTGCTTCAGTTTGCTTTATTCAGCGGTTTGCGATCGTTTTCGCTTTCGACGGAGTTCACTATGGCGGATAACCTTTTCCGCGCCACCCAGGATTTTCATCGCTTTGCGCTGACGTATCGCGATCGCTATCCCGACGACGTCCTGACGCTTTCCCAACCGCTCTCCGCCGATCAGGACGTGACGGCCGTCGTCGCGGAACTGGCCGCGCGCGGCCAGCATCCGATGCTGATCTGCGAAACGGTCGAGGGCATCACGACGCCGCTCGTCACCAATTTCTTCGCGTCGCGCACCCGCATTGGACGCCTGTTCGACGTGGACGCGTCCGGCCTGTTCGACGCCTATCAGCAACGCGCCAATGCGCCTATCGCACCCGTGTTCGTCGCGAACGGTCCGGTGCTCGACCAGGTAATTGAAAGCGACGCCGTCGATCTCGCGCAACTGCCCATGATCCGCCACTTCGAGACCGATCGCGGCCCCTACGTCACCAATGCGGTGATCGTCGCCGAAGATCCGGTCACGGGCGTGGCGAATCTCAGCTATCACCGTTCCATGCGGCATGCGAAAAACGCGCTCGCCACCAGCCTGCATTCGCGCGGTCATCTCTGGCGCATGCTGCAAACGGCCAAGGCGCGCGGCGACACGTTGAAGGTCGCCATGGTGATCGGCGCACATCCGTTGTTCATGCTGGCCGCCGCTGCCCGCGTTCCGTTCGGCACCGACGAGCGCGCGATTGCAGGAGGTCTCTTCGGCGCGCCGCTGGAACTGGTGCGCACGCCGCGTTACGGCATTGGCGTGCCCGCTTGCGCCGAGTTCGTGCTGGAAGGCACGATCGATCCGGAAGCACGCGCCGACGAAGGCCCGTTCGGCGAATTCACCGGCTATTCGTCGGACCGCTCGACCAACAACGTGCTGCGCGTCGACACCATGATGCGGCGTAACGATGCATGGCTCGTCGATGTGGTCGGCGGTCCGTACGCGGAACATCTGACGCTTGCGCGGCTGCCGCGCGAAGCGGAGATGAGCGAAAAGCTCAAGGCGCGCTTTCCCTCGGTCACCGCGCTGCACTATCCGAACTCCGGCACGCACTTTCACTGCTACGTCGCGTTGAATCAGACCCGCGACGGCGAAGCGCGCCAGATCATGCTCGCGCTGCTCGGTTGGGACCCGTATCTGAAGAACGTCGTGGCGGTCGACAGCGACGTCGACATCACCAACGACTCGCAGGTCCTGTGGGCGATCGCCACGCATTCCCAACCACACCAGGACGTGTTTATCGTCGACGGTTTGCCCGGTAGCCCGCTCGATCCGTCCTCGTCCGCGGCCGGCACGACGTCGCGCATGGGCATCGATGCAACGCGTGGCTCGCAGTTCGACGGCATCCGCGCGCGCATCGGCGAAACCGCCACGCTCCGCGCGACGGACATTCTGGCTCGCGCCACGGGAGCACAGCGATGACCCCGCTGCGGCTCGTGGTCGGCATCAGCGGCGCCTCCGGCTTTACGTATGGCGTGCGCCTGCTGCAACTGCTGCGTCAGCTCGAAATCGAAACGCATCTGACCGTCTCGCGCAGCGCCCTGCTCACGATGACGCACGAAACCGGGCACAAGTTCGCCGACGTGAGCGCGCTCGCCAGCTTCACCTATCGTTGCGACGACATGGCCGCCGCGATCTCCAGCGGCTCGTTCCGGTCGCTCGGCATGATCGTCGCGCCCTGTTCGATGAAGACGCTTGCCGAAATTGCCAACGGCATGTCGTCGAGCCTGATTTCACGCGCCGCCGACGTCACGTTGAAAGAGCGCCGCCCGCTGGTGCTGCTCGCGCGCGAAACCCCCTACACGCTCGCGCATTTGCGCAACATGACCGCGGTGACGGAAATGGGCGCAATCGTCGCGCCGCCCGTGCCAGCCTTTTACGCGCGCCCGGATTCGCTCGACCAGATGATCGACCACACGCTCGGCCGCGTGCTCGATCTGTTCGGTCTCGAGGCGGGCACCGTCAGGCGCTGGCGAGAGATGGAATCCACAGCGGAGTCCACAGCGGAGTCCACAGCGCAATCCGCAGCAGAAGTACAGGCACCGCAGATCGCCTGATAGCCGAATCGCAGTACGAACGAAGAAACGGAGACGAGCCATGAATCACATTCACACCACGCACAACGACATCGAGAAAATTCCCGTCACCGTGCTGACCGGGTTTCTCGGCGCCGGCAAAACGACGCTGCTCAACTACATCCTGCGCGAGAAACATGGCCGCAAGATCGCGGTGATCGAAAACGAGTTCGGCGAAATCGGCATCGACGGTGGTCTCGTGCTCGAATCGACCGAAGAGATCTACGAGATGACGAACGGCTGCGTGTGCTGCGTCGGCGCGGTGCGTGAGGATCTCGTGCGGATCGTGCGCATGCTCGTGGAACGGCCGGACCGGCTCGATCACATCATCGTCGAAACCAGCGGGCTCGCCGATCCGTATCCGGTTGCGCAGACTTTCTTTCTCGACGACCCGATCGCGAAGCAGGTGAGCCTCGACGCCGTGGTCACCATGGTGGATGCGAAACATATCGCGGCACATCTGGACGATCTGGTGCTCGACGGCAGCGACAACCAGGCGGTCGATCAGATCGTGTGCGCCGATCGCATCGTCATCAACAAGATCGATCTGGTTGAACGCGACGATATTGCTTCGCTGACTCAGCGGATTCGCGGACTCAATGCCACCGCCGAGATTGTCGAATCGAGCTATGCGCAAATCGACCTCGGCAAGATTCTCGGCGTGGGCGCGAACGAGTTCTCGCAGATTCTCGTCGAAACCGGCGGCATGCACGAGGAAGAGCATGCGCATGCCCACGCGGAACACGAAGCCGCTGCTGCGTCCGAGTCTCATGAGCATGACCATCACGAGCATCATGACGACCACGCCGGCCACGCCGACCATCAGCACGACGAGAGCGTTTCGTCCGTCGGCATCGAAGTCAACGCCGACATCGATCTCGACGCGCTGCAAGCCTGGCTGTCCGAACTGCGCGAGGCCGATGCCGGAAACCTGTTCCGTATGAAAGGCATTCTCGCCGTGCAAGGCCAGTCGCATCGCTATGTGCTGCAGGGCGTGCACAACGTCATCGAATTGCGGGCGGCGCAGGTGTGGGGCAGTGAGCCGCGCTCGTGCCGCATCGTATTCATCGGCCGCGATCTCGATCGCGCCGCGCTGACCGACCGCTTCCATGCCTGTCTTGCCGTGCCGGTAGCGGCCTGACGGGAGATCCGGTCGGCGCGCGAAGTGGTGCTGCACGGCCAGACCCGTGCGGCGCGCTCCGATCGACAACGATAATCAGGAGACACGTCATGAACACCGCGCATCATCCCGTCGATCGGATTCTGCCCAAGCGCCAGATGATTACGCTCGGCTTGCAGCACATGCTAGTGGCTTATATCGGCGCGATTGCCGTTCCGCTGATCGTCGCGTCGGCACTGAAGATGTTGCCGGCCGACACCACCGTGCTCATCAGCACGGCGCTGTTTTGCTCGGGCATCTCGACGATCCTGCAGACCGTCGGCATCTGGAAGTTCGGTGTGCGCCTGCCGATTCTGCAAGGCGTCGCATTCAGCAGCGTCGGGCCGGTGATCGCCATCGGCACGAGTCCGGATGTCGGTTTTGCCGGCGTGTGCGGCGCGGTGATCGGCGCGGGTCTGTTCACGATGTTCGCCGCGCCGCTGGTGGGACGGTTGCGACGGTTCTTTCCGCCTGTGGTGACCGGCTGCATCGTGACCGTGATCGGCTTGCAGCTCTTTCCTGTCGCGTATCAATGGGCCGGTGGCGGCGAGGCCGCGCAGCAGCAGTTCGGCGCTCTGCCGTTCCTGAGCGTCGCGCTGTTCGTCGCGCTGGTGATTCTCGCGATCAACCGCTTTGCCAATGCATTTCTACGCAATCTGTCGGTGCTGATCGGCCTGGTTGCAGGCGGCGTTCTGGCGTGCGCACTCGGCATGGGCAACTTCACGAGCGTGGGCGAGGCGCCGTGGTTCACCCTGCCGTTGCCGTTTCACTTCGGCACACCAGTCTTTTCGCTGGTGCCGGTGCTGACGATGGTCGTCGTGATGGTGGTGCAGATGGTCGAGTCGATGGGCCTGTTCGTCGCGATCGGCGGCATCGTCAACAAGGAGGTGAGCGAGGAAGACGTGGTGCGCGGCCTGCGCGCCAATGGCCTCGCCAGCGCGATTGCCGGCATGTTCGCGGCCTTCCCGTTCATCGCGTTCATGGAGAACGTCGGCCTCGTCATTCTGACCGGCGTGCGCAGCCGCTGGGTGGTGGCGATCAGCGGCGTGCTGATGTGCATGGTGGCGCTCGTGCCGAAGATCGGCGCGGTGGTGGCCGCGACGCCGTCCGCCGCGCTCGGCGGCGCCGGCATCGCCATGTTCGGCGTCGTGGTGGCGGCCGGGGTGCAGACACTCGCGAAAGTGGACTTCGAGCGCAATCGCTACAACGTGCTGATCGTCGGCTTCACGATCGCCACCGCGCTGATCCCCGTGATGGCGCCTCAGGTATTCAAGCACATGCCCAATTGGACGCAGCCGTTCCTGCATAGCGGCGTGGTGCTCGCGTGCCTCGTCTCCGTGGTGCTGAACGCGGTGCTCAACGGCGCGCACGAGGAAGACGTGGTTCCTGCGCACAACATGGTCCGCGAATAAATGAACGCCAAAGTCCTGGCCGCTAAAGACATGGCCACCTGAAAACACGGACGCTGGAAGACGGGTGCGGCCGTCGTGTGCCTCTGCGGACCGGCGGCCGCTTCGCGGTAACTGAAAGGATATCGAATCGTGAGCATGCAAACTGAAGCGTTGCTAATCAAGAATCCCGTTGCGGTCATGAGCGGACTGCGCGGCGAGAGCGCGAGGCTGGGCAAGGTCGATCTGCGCGTGCGCAATGGCCGTATCGAAACCATCGCGTCCAATCTCGACGCGCGCGCCGATGAACGGGTGATCGACGCAAGTTCCTGCGTCGTCTATCCCGGCTGGGTGAACACGCACCATCATCTGTTCCAGAATCTGCTGAAGGCGGTGCCGTCCGGGATCAATGCGAATCTCGAGGAATGGCTCGCCGCCGTGCCGTATCCGCGTCTTGCGCGCTTTACGCCGGAGCTGGCACGCATTGCCGCGCGCCTCGGTTTTGCCGAATTGCTGCTCTCCGGCGTGACGACCTGCGCGGATCACCACTATCTCTATCACGCGAGCGGTACCACCGAAACGGGCGACCTGCTGTTCGACGAAGCGGCTTCGTTCGGCATGCGCTTCGTGTTGTGCCGCGGCGGCGCATTGCAGGCGGCGGGCGATCACCCGGGTTTCTCCAAAGTTGCGCTCAAGCCCGAGACGCTCGATCAGATGCTCGCCGACATCGAACGTCTGAAGTCGCGCTATCACGATGGCGGCGATGCTTCGATGCGCCGTGTCGTCGTCGCGCCGACCACGCCGACGTTCTCCCTGCCGCCCGAGCTGCTGCCCGAAGTCGCGCGCGCGGCTCGCCGGATGGGCTTGCGGCTGCATACGCATCTGTCCGAGACGCGCCGCTATGTCGACTTCTGCAAGGAGCGTTTCAACCAGTTGCCGGTCGAGTTCGTTGCCGATCACGAATGGCTCGGACCCGACGTGTGGTTCGCGCATCTCGTGCATCTGCAAGCGAGCGAAATCGCCATGCTCGCCGAAACCGGCAGCGGATGTTCGCACTGCCCCGTCAGTAACGCACGCCTCGGCAGCGGTATCGCACCGGCGCCGCAAATGGCGAACGCGGGTGTGCCGATGTCGCTGGGGGTGGACGGCGTCGCCTCGAACGAATCCGGCAGCATGACCAACGAGGCCCATTTTGCGTGGCTGGTGCACCGCGCGGCGCAAGGTGCATCGGCGACCACCGTGGAAGAAACGATCCATTGGGGCACACAGGGCGGCGCGGGCGTGCTCGGCCTCGACGCAGTCGGCACGCTGGAAGTCGGCAAGGCCGCCGACTTCGTGCTGTACGACGTCAATCATCCGCGCTTCCACGGCTTCCATGATCTCGCCGTGGCGCCGGTGGCGGCAGGCGAACCGTCACGTGTTCGGTACAGCGTGGTAAACGGCTGCGTCGTGGTGGACAACGGCGTCATTCCGGGCCTCGATCTCGACGCGCTTCGTCATGAAGCCGCCGAAGGCGTGAAGCTGTTGCTCGCCGATTAAAAACTCTCAGGACTCCCTCCGATGCAAAGCAAACGACTCCGCCTTGGCATACTGACACCGTCGTCGAACACGGCACTCGAGCCCATCACTTCGGCGATGCTCAGCGAGCTGCCGCACGTCAGCGCGCATTTCGCCCGCTTCACGGTGACCGAGATCACGCTGTCCGAGCGCGCGACCGGCCAGTTCGACACGAGCCGGATCCTCGCGGCAGCGCGTCAACTGGCCGATGCGCGGGTAGACGTGATCGGCTGGAGCGGCACGTCGGCCGGCTGGCTCGGATTCGAGCGCGACGAGGCCTTGTGCCGCCAGATCACCGAAGCGACCGGCATTCCCGCCACCACCTCCGTGCTCGCGCTCAATGAAATCTTCGCGAAAACGGCGGTGCGGCGCTTCGGCCTCGTGTCGCCTTATACGGACGATGTCCAGCAGCAGATCGTGCGCAACTACGAGCGGCTCGGAATCGAATGCGTGGCGGAACGGCATTCGGGGTTGCAGGACAACTTCAGCTTCGCCGAAGTGTCCGACCAGCAACTGATGCTGATGATGCGCGAGGCGGCCTTCGCAAGACCGGATGCGGTGACCACCTTCTGCACGAATCTGCACGCCGCCCGTCTCGTGCGCGAGTTCGAGGCCGCGACCGACATCCCCGCTTATGACACGGTGGCAACCGTGGTGTGGAAAGCCTTGCGCATGTTAGGGGTGGACACGGAACCGCTGATGCATTGGGGACGGTTGTTCATGGACGTGCGGTAGCCTTCAATCAAACCCTCTCGCGCACGACATCGGCCGTGCGCGCATCGCGCACGCGCTTCTGCGCACCGGCACCCCACGCCGCGGGCGGATCTTTTAAGCGTCTTTTGAGCAGCGTTCGTCTGTGCTCTCCCTGCACGTCTCGCCCACTTCTGGCAATCTTCCAATGAGGATCCGTGCCGCCGCGTTTCACGCGGCGCCGGACATTTCGCCGTCAATGCCGGTTCCCCAACATACCAGGCAGGCGCGGTATGTCATCCTGTCGATTCGGGCGTCCGAAGGAGTTCGCCATGTCGGTCTATGTCGATGAAGGGTTCCGGCCCTGTGTGACGGAATGCGCAACGGTCGCGTTCCGGGTGTGCTGCGACGATCGTGCGCAGATTTTCGAGGTCAGCGCCGAAGCGCTCGTGACGTTCTGCGGGGCGGCGAGTTGCCGCAAGCAGGACCTGCTCGTCGCGTTCGAGGACGCGCAGGAGGAAATTCTTTCGGTGGCCGAGCAGAAATGGAAATTCGTGCCGACCGAGTCGGTGCGGCTCGGGCTCGACGAATTTCGATTGGTCAGACATTAGGCGTGCCAGAATCGCCCTCATGACCTGGATCGCCGCCTTGCCGATGTACAACGTGACGCCCGCGCTCGACCTCGAGTGGCGCGAATGGCTAGACGACGTGCTGCGCCGGGTCAAACCGGCCTGCCGCATCGTCGAAGCGGACGAGGAGTTGCACGGCTTCTGGCGGCGCCCGAATCTGCTGATTTCGCAAACGTGCGGCTATCCGCTCATGCACGGCCTCCACGAGCAGGTTCAACTGATCGCGACGCCGTGCTTCGACGCGCCGGGCTGCCACGGCGCACATTATTCGAGCGTGCTCGTGACGCGCGCCGACGCGCGCTTCGATACCCTCGCCTCCTGCCGCGGCGCGCGCGCCGCCTACAACCAGGACGATTCGAATAGCGGCATGAACGCATTCCGTCACGCGGTCGCGCCGCTCGCGCGCGCCGGCATGTTCTTCAGCGCGGTGCTGCGCACGGGTTCCCATCTCGGCTCGTTGCGCGCGGTGGCTGAGAATCACGCGGACGTCGCCGCGATCGACTGCGTAACCTTTGCTTTTGTGTGCGACGTGCTGCCGGAACTCGCGCGGCGCATTCGCGCGATCGGCATGACCGCCGCATCGCCGGGCTTGCCGCTGATCGCCGCGAGCACGGTGCCGGCCGCCACCGTCGCCGCATTGCGCGAAGCGCTGCAGGAAGCGCTCGTGATGCGGCCCGAACGCGCGAAACGTCTGCGTTTGCGCGGCTTTTCCACGCTGCCGCTCGCGGACTACGCGCGCATCGGCGAACTCGAAAGCGAAGCGCGCGCCGCCGGCTATGCGCGCCTCGCCTGACTTCATGCCTGAATCAGGCCTGCCTGCACCCGAATCGCGCGCTTATTCACCCGCCTGGTGCACGTCCAGCACCAGAAGCTGCGCGCCATCGGTGACCTGATCGCCGACCGCATACAGCACCTCGGCAACGGTGCCGGCTGCCGGGGCGCCGATCGTGTGCTCCATCTTCATCGCTTCCATCACGATGAGCGGCGTGCCCTTCTCGACCACCGCGCCCGGCTCGACCAGCACCGCGATCACCTTGCCCGGCATCGGCGCGGTGAGACGCCCTTCGCCGCCTTCGGCATCCGCGGCATGCGCGAGCAGGTTCTGCCATTCGAACGCGAGCGCCTCGCCGTAGCAGAACACATGGAACGTGTCGCCGTCGATGAACACGCGGCCCGTCACGCGCGCGTCGCCGAGCGTCGCGCGAAACTCGTGCTGACCCGCGCCGGCCGACCAGCTGAAGCCGTCGCGCACACCGTCGTGTTCGAGCGTCTGCGCTTCGCCGTTGCGCGCGAATGTGACCGTGAATGCGCTGTCGTTGTCGTGGTTGCCCGCATCGTCGATCGCGCGCCAACCCAGTGTTTGCGTATAGCCGCTATTGAGGCGCCAGTGCGACAGCGCATCCCACGGCGACGCGCCGTGCGCGACGCCGCCCTCGCGCGTAAGCAGCGCGGCGCAGGCGAGCGCGAGCGCTTCCCTGAAGGGTTTTTTCGCCGGCGCAAACAGCGCGTCGTGATGACGCTCGATCAAACCCGTGTCGAGATCGCTGTTCGCAAACGGTTCGCTCGCGACGATGCGCTGCAGGAACTCGACGTTCGTATGCGGGCCGACCACCTCGCACGCGTGCAGCGCGCGAGCGAGACGCGCCAGCGCTTCTTCACGCGTCGCGCCGTGGACGATCAGCTTCGCGATCATCGGATCGTAGAACGGCGTGATCGTGTCGCCTTCGCGCACGCCGCTGTCGATACGCACCGGCGCCTTGCGGCCGGGCTCGCCAAGACCTGCCGCGTCGATGGCGAACTCCACGCCCTCGGGCATGCGCACATGCTTGAGCGTGCCCGTCGAGGGCAGGAAACCGCGCGCCGGATGTTCGGCGTAGATGCGCGCTTCGATTGCGTGACCGTCGAGCTTCAGTTGCTCCTGCGCGAGCGGCAGCGCTTCGCCTGACGCGACGCGCAGTTGCCATTCCACGAGGTCCTGCCCCGTCACCATCTCGGTGACCGGATGTTCGACCTGCAAGCGCGTGTTCATTTCCATGAAATAGAACTCGCCGCTGCCGGTCATGATGAACTCGACCGTGCCCGCGCCGACGTAGCTCACCGCGCGTGCGGCAGCCACGGCCGCTTCGCCCATCGCGCGTTTGATGTCGGCGGCAAGGCCCGGCGCGGGCGCTTCCTCGAGCACCTTCTGATGACGCCGCTGCACCGAGCAGTCGCGATCGAACAGATAGACCGCGCCGCCGTGCTGATCGGCGAACACCTGCACCTCGACGTGACGCGGCCGCGTCAGATACTTTTCGATCAGCACGCGATCGTTGCCGAAGCTGCTCGCCGCTTCGCGCTTGCACGACAGCAGCGCCGCGGCGAAATCCTCGCTGCGCTCGACCACGCGCATGCCCTTGCCGCCGCCGCCCGCGCTCGCCTTCAGCAGCACGGGGTAGCCGATCGTGTCCGCCTCGCGATGCAGTAGCTGCGGGTCCTGGTCGTCGCCGTGATAGCCGGGCACGAGCGGCACCGCGGCCGCGTGCATCAGCGCTTTCGCGGCGGCCTTCGAGCCCATCGCGGCAATCGCCTCGACCGGCGGTCCGATGAAGACAATCCCGGCTGCCTCACAGGCGTGTGCGAAGTCCTCGTTCTCCGACAGAAAACCGTAGCCCGGATGCACGGCCTGCGCGCCGGTCGCGCGCGCGGCTTCGATGATGCGCTCGATGCGCAGATAGCTCTCCGCCGCCGTCGAGCCGCCGATGTGAACCGCTTCGTCACACGCGGCGACGTGCTTCGCGTTGGCGTCCGCGTCCGAATAGACGGCCACGCTCGCGATGCCGAGCCGCTTGCAGGTGGCCGCGACGCGGCACGCAATCTCGCCCCGGTTGGCAATCAGGATCTTGTTGAACATGAGGTGTCTCGCTGAAGTATGCGGTTCGGGGCCAAGGTGGCGAATCAGTTGCGCCAGGACGGCGTGCGCTTTTCGAGGAACGACGCGACGCCTTCGCGGCCTTCCGTGCCGGCGCGCGTGCGCGCGATACGCACGGCCGTATCCTCGATCAGCGCATCGTTCAGCTCGCGGCCCGCGATGTCCTGCACCAGCCGCTTGCACGCGCGCACGGCCTGCGGGCCGTTCGCACACAGCGTTTGCGCGAGTTGCGCGACGGTTGCGTCGAGTTGCTCCGCGCTCACCGCTTCGCTGACGAGGCCCAGGCGCAAGGCAGTCGCGCAGTCGAACGCTTCGGCGGTGACGAAGTAGCGTCGCGCGGCCTGCTCGCCGAGCGCGCGAATCACGTAAGGCGCGATCGTGGCCGGAATCAGGCCGAGGCGCGCCTCGGAGAGGCAGAAATGCGCGCTGTCCACCGCGACTACGATGTCGCAGACCGAGATCAGACCCATGCCGCCCGCGTACGCGTCGCCGTTCACACGCGCGATCACCGGCTTGCTGCAGCGGTACACGGCCGACAGCATGCCCGCGAGCCGCATCGCATCGGCGCGGTTCTCGTCGTCCGAGTAGCCGGCCATCTTCTTCATCCAGTTCAGGTCGGCCCCCGCGCAGAACGCTTTGCCGTTCGCGGCGAGCACGACCGCGCGCACGTCGTCGCGCGTATCGAGCGCCGTGAACGCCGAGGTCAGCTCGGCGATCATCGTTTCGTTGAACGCGTTGCGCACGTCCGGGCGATTCAGCGTGACCGTCGCGACCTGTCCGGCCACGTCGATCTTCAGCGTTTCGTATTGCATACTTAGCACTCCCTTACGTCGTTGCGCCGTGTTCTTGCGTTGTATCTTTGCATCGGGTGCCGTTACATCCGGAACACGCCGAAGCGCGTGTCTTCGATCGGCGCGTTCATCGCCGCGGAAAGGCCGAGACCCAGCACGTCGCGCGTTTGCGCGGGGTCGATCACGCCGTCGTCCCACAGACGAGCGCTCGCGTAGTACGGGTGCCCCTGATGTTCGTATTGCTCACGGATCGGCTGCTTGAATGCCTCTTCCTCTTCAGCGCTCCATGCGCCGCCCTTGCCTTCGATGCCGTCACGCTTGACCGTGGCGAGCACAGACGCCGCCTGCTCGCCGCCCATCACCGAAATGCGCGCGTTCGGCCACATCCACAGGAAACGCGGCGAATACGCGCGGCCGCACATGCCGTAGTTGCCCGCGCCGAACGACCCGCCGATGATGACCGTGAACTTCGGCACCTTCGCGGTTGCGACCGCTGTCACCATCTTCGCGCCGTTGCGCGCGATGCCTTCGTTTTCGTATTTGCGCCCGACCATGAAGCCGGTGATGTTCTGCAGGAACACCAGCGGAATCTTGCGCTGGCAACACAACTCGATGAAGTGCGTACCCTTTAACGCCGACTCCGAAAACAGGATGCCGTTGTTCGCAATGATGCCGACCGGATGCCCCCAGATATGCGCGAAGCCGGTCACGAGCGTGGTGCCGTAGCGGGCCTTGAATTCGTCGAAGGCGGAGTCGTCGACGATGCGTGCGATCACTTCGCGGATATCGAACGGCTTCCTCGTATCGACCGGAATCACGCCGTAGATGCTCTTCACGTCATAGCGCGGCGGCTTCGGCTCCTGCAAAACGAGCGGCGCGGACTTCACACGATTCAGATTGCCGACGATGCTGCGCGCAATCGCGAGCGCATGCGCGTCGTTCTGCGCGAGATGATCGACGACGCCCGAGAGGCGCGTATGCACATCGCCGCCGCCGAGGTCCTCGGCGCTCACCACTTCGCCGGTCGCGGCTTTCACGAGCGGCGGGCCGCCGAGAAAAATCGTCCCCTGATTCTTGACGATGATCGACTCGTCGCTCATCGCCGGCACATACGCGCCGCCCGCGGTGCACGAGCCCATCACGACCGCGATCTGCGGAATGCCGGCCGCCGACAGATTGGCCTGGTTGTAGAAGATGCGGCCGAAGTGATCGCGATCGGGAAACACCTCGTCCTGATTCGGCAGATTGGCGCCGCCCGAGTCGACGAGATACACGCACGGCAAGCGGTTTTCGTTCGCGATTTCCTGCGCGCGCACGTGCTTTTTCACGGTAACCGGATAGTAGGTGCCACCCTTGACCGTTGCGTCGTTGCAGACGATCACGCATTCCTGCCCCGCGATGCGGCCAATGCCGGTGATTACGCCCGCGCCCGGCGCGTCGTCGTTGTACATGCCGTACGCGGCGAGTTGCGAGAACTCGAGAAACGGGGTGCCCGGATCGAGCAGTTGCGAGATGCGCTCGCGCGGCAGCAGTTTGCCGCGGCCCGTGTGCTTGTCGCGCGCGGCTTCGCCGCCGCCGAGCGCGAGTTGCTCGATCTTCGCGCGCAGATCGGCGACGAGCGCTTCGAGCGCCGAGGCGTTCGCGCGAAAGTCGTCCGAGCGCGGGTTCAGCTTTGATTCGATGATCGGCATGACGTGGCTTCTCCTTGTTGCCGCTCTTTCATGAACTCACGCACAACGGGCAGCGTAACGTGCACCCGCTTGCGCGTTCCCGCTCACAGCGTTTCGGCAAACAGCTCGCGGCCGATCAGCATGCGGCGAATCTCGCTCGTGCCCGCGCCGATTTCATAGAGCTTCGCATCGCGCCACAAACGTCCAACCGGATACTCGTTGATATAGCCGTTGCCACCGAGAATCTGGATCGCCTCGCCGGCCATCCACGTCGCTTTTTCGGCGGTATAGAGAATCACGCCCGCGCAGTCCTTGCGCACCTGGCGCACGTGCTCGCTGCCGAGCGTGTCGAGCTGACGCCCCACCGCGTACAGATACGCGCGGCACGCCTGCAACGTCGTGTAGAGATCGGCGACCTTGCCCTGGATCAGCTGGAATTCGCCGATCGACTGGCCGAACTGCTTGCGGTCGTGGATATACGGCACGACCGCGTCCATCACCGCGACCATGATGCCGGTCGGGCCGCCCGCGAGTACCGCGCGTTCGTAATCGAGGCCGCTCATCAGCACTTTTACGCCGCCGTTCAACTGACCGAGAATGTTTTCTTCCGGCACCTCGACGTCCTGGAACACGAGTTCGCCGGTATGCGAGCCGCGCATGCCGAGCTTGTCGAGCTTCTGCGCAACCGAGAAACCCTTCATGCCCTTCTCGACGATAAACGCGGTAATGCCGCGCGAATTCGCTTCAGGATCGGTCTTCGCATAGACGACCAGCGTGTCGCAATCGGGGCCGTTCGTAATCCACATCTTGGTGCCGTTGAGCACGTAGCGATCGCCCTTCTTCTCGGCGCGCAGCTTCATGCTGACCACGTCCGAACCCGCGTTCGGCTCGCTCATTGCAAGCGCGCCGACGTGTTCGCCCGACACGAGCTTCGGCAGATATTTGCGCTTCTGCGCGTCCGTGCCGTTGCGATGAATCTGGTTCACGCACAGATTCGAATGCGCGCCATACGACAGGCCGACCGAGGCCGACGCCCGCGAAATCTCCTCCATCGCGACCATGTGCGCGGTATAGCCCATGTTCGCACCGCCGTATTCCTCGGAGACGGTCATGCCGAGCACGCCGAGATCGCCGAACTTGCGCCACAGGTCCATCGGAAACTGATCGGTGTGATCGATTTCCGCCGCGCGCGGCGCGATTTCTTTGGCGGCGAACGACGCAATGCTGTCACGCAGCATTTCGATCTCTTCGCCGAGCGGGAATTGCAAACCGGGCAGGTTGCGCATTGCGGTGTCTCCAGAGTTCGTTGGCGGCCGCTCGCCTGGTACGCGAATCAGCACGCGAATCGTGTCAAGGCGCATTTCACGCCAGATTGACGTAAACGTCAATAGGTATTTTTGAGTTTTACTCAGAAATTTTCCGAAACCTGCGCCAGGCAGCCAATTCGGTGCTAGGATCGCTTTCATCGGACATACGAAGTTCATGTTCCGCCCTAACCCGCATCACAAAACTGAACCTGACTCATATGACGGTTGCCGTGAAGACCGGATTGCCTGTCTCGCGCCGCGAGCCGGCGGGGCGCAAGTCGCAGCAGCGCGTGAAGGAAATTCTTCAGGCGGGGCGCGACGTTTTCTCCGAAAAAGGCTACGAGCGCGCGACGACCGCGGAAATCGCGCAGCGCCTCGGCATTTCGGAGGCGACCGTGTTCAGTTATTTTCGCGGCAAGCGCGAGCTGTGCGCGCGCGTGATCGGCGACTGGTACGACGAGATCATCGAGGCGATCGAAGCGGGCCTGCCGCGCGACGGCAGCGTACGCCAGCAGTTCGCGTTCATCGTGCGCACGCATTTGCGGCTGATGCTCGTGAACGGCACGGACCTGTGCGCGCTCGTGCTGTCCGAAGGCCGCGCGCGGCATCACGAGTTGAGCGAAGCGCTAACCGAATTGCAGCGCCGCTACACCGCGCCGTTGATGTGGGTACTCGCCGAAGGCCAGCAAAGCGGACAGATTCGCGCCGACATGCCGCTGCGCCTGCTGCGCTCGATGGTGTTCGGGCCGATGGAACACGTGCTGTGGGACGCGACGCTGACGAACCGGCAGATCGATATCGACGCAACCGCGGATCAACTGATCGACGTGCTGTGGGCCGCGCTCACGCCGCCCGATCCCGCGGTGAGCGCGTTGCAGCGCTTCCGGGCGGACGTGGCTGAGGCGAACCGGCGTTTCGAGGAGGCGACCAGGGGGGCTGAGGCGCCCAAGGAAGCGGGATCGGCGAAGCCTGCCAACGCGTGCGCGGGAGCAAAGGCAGCAACGACGGCTGCGGCGGCAAGCACGGCCAGAACCGCGCGCCGGACGAAAAGCGGCTAATCTACACTCTCCCCGCCGCAGCCCGAAGGAGAGCCCAAGTGCCCGCAGCGAAAAGCGCGAAGGAAAGCAACGAGCGAAGCGAGAAAACCACCGCCACCGCACGCGTTCGCATCGGCATCGGCGGCTGGACCTATGCGCCGTGGCGCGGCCCGTTCTATCCGCCCGGCCTCACGCAAAACCGCGAACTCGAATACGCGAGCCGGCAACTCACGTCGATCGAAATCAACGGCACGTTTTATGGTTTGCAGAAGCCGGCCAGCTACGAGAAGTGGTATCAGGAAACACCGGACGATTTCGTCTTCTCGCTCAAAGCGCCGCGTTACGCGACCAACCGCAAAGTACTCGCCGAAGCGGGCGAAACGATCGAGCGTTTCTTCGCGAGCGGCGTGCTGTTGCTCAGGCAGAAACTCGGTCCGGTCAATTGGCAGTTCGCGCCGACAAAAAAATTCGATCACGAAGACTTCGAGGCGTTTCTGAAACTGCTGCCCGCGAGCATCGAAGGACAGCCGTTGCGACACGCGGTCGAAGTCCGTCACGACACGTTCAAGACACCTGAATTCATTGCGCTTGCACGCAAATACAAGGTCGCTGTCGTGCTCGCCGCCGACAGCGAATATCCGCAGATCGCCGATATCACCGCGCCGTTCGTCTACGCGCGCATCATGGGCACGAGCGAGAAGGAAGCCCAAGGCTATTCGGCGCAAGCAATCGACGCATGGGCCGAACGCGCGCGCGAGCTTGCCGCCGGCCGCACGCCCGGCGACCTGGAAACCTGCGCCGAACCGCCCGCGAAAGCAGCCGCGCGCGACGTCTACCTGTACGTCATCAGCGGCTTCAAGGAACGCAATCCGGCCGCCGCGATGGCGCTGATACGGAAACTCTGACGAGCCGCGCGCTGCCCGCCCCGCCGGGCAGATGTCATAATCGCGCCAGCGCAGCCGTGCGCTGGCGCATCAATTTCGCCTCGGCTTCATGCCTGCTTCGTGCCTGCTCCCTGCCCGCTTCGTGCCAAACCCGGCACCAGGCCTCGCACGAGATGCCGCGCGAAGTATTGCGCAAGGTGTCCCGCGAGCTATATCGAAAAGCCACGCACGGCCCACGTCAAACCTTTGCAGCGCCCGCCGCGCCACCGTCGCGCGGCGGGCGCATGACCGGACGGCCATGCCGTCTACCCAACCGATTCCGGAGAATATCTTGAGCGCCCTCGACAACCCCCTGCACGATCAGGAAGTCGGCTCGGCCGACGCGACCCAGGACACCACGCGCATCGACGACGTGCGCATCGGCGCGGTCCGCCCGCTGATTTCCCCCGCGCTGCTACAGGACGAACTGCCAGTGCCGTCCGCGGTGCAGACGCTCGTCGAGAAAACGCGCGTCGAAATCGCCGACATTCTGCATGGCCGGGACGACCGGCTCGTGCTGATTACCGGCCCTTGCTCGATTCACGACCACGACCAGGCGATCGAATACGCGCGCAAGCTGAAGGCCGCCGCCGATGCGTACAAGGACGATCTGCTGATCGTGATGCGCGTCTACTTCGAGAAGCCGCGCACGACGGTCGGCTGGAAAGGTTATATCAACGACCCGCGTCTCGACGGCAGCTTCCGCATCAACGAGGGCCTGCGTCTCGCGCGGCAACTGCTGCTCGATATCAACGGTCTGGGGCTTTCGACCGCGACCGAGTTTCTCGATCTGCTCAGCCCGCAGTACATCGCCGATCTGATCGCGTGGGGCGCGATCGGCGCACGCACGACCGAGAGCCAGAGCCATCGGCAACTGGCCTCGGGCCTGAGCTGCCCGATCGGTTTCAAGAACGGCACTGACGGCGGCGTGCAGATCGCCGCCGATGCGATCGTCGCGGCCGGCGCGAGCCATGCGTTCATGGGCATGACGAAAATGGGCATGGCGGCGATCTTCGAAACGCGCGGCAACGACGACGCGCACGTGATTTTGCGCGGTGGCAAGAAAGGACCGAACTACGACAGCGCATCGGTCGAGGCGACCTGTGCCGCGCTTCGCTCAGCGGGTCTGCGCGAACAGGTGATGATCGACTGCTCGCACGCGAACTCGAACAAGTCGCACCTGCGTCAGATCGAAGTCGCGCAGGATATCGCGCAGCAGTTGTCGCAAGGTGAGCGCCGCATCATCGGCGTGATGCTCGAAAGTCATCTGGAAGAAGGCCGCCAGGATCTGAAGGCAGGGGTGCCTTTGCGTTACGGCGTGTCGATTACGGATGCGTGCGTGAGCTGGGCACAAACCGAGCCGGTGCTCGCGATGCTCGCCGAGGCCACCCGCAAACGCCGCGCGGGCTAAGCCCGCCGCATCTCGGATGCGGAGAATCGCGGCAGTCAAGCGCAACAGAGAATCCGCTCGACGCCTGGCCTCAGTGAGAGCCAGGCACACGCGCCGCGCCAGCCGCCGGGCAAACCTGCTTGCCGGGGATGGGGCAGCGCGTGATTCCTCGCACCCGATGCATCGCCTTCGCGCTCCTCACAGCATGCTGGAGAGCGCACTGCGAATCTTGTGCAAATCCGGTGCGAAGCGCGTTGCATTACGACGCGTTGACGGCTTCCTTGAATGCCTTGCCCGCGGTGAACTTCACCGTCTTGGCCGCGGCGATCTGGATCTCCGCGCCCGTCGACGGATTGCGGCCCACGCGTGCCGCGCGCGCGCCGGTCGAGAAAGAACCGAAACCGACCAGTTGCACCGTATCGCCGCTCACCACGGCCTTGGTCACCGCTTCGACGATTGCGTCGATGGTCTGGCCGGTGGCCGCTTTGCTTTCGCCCGTCGCTGCGGCGACTGCATCAATCAGTTCCTGTTTGTTCATAGCACTTCCCGTATGGTAATCATGGAACCGGCGCCCTTTCTGTGGCGCCGGGACCGACACACTAACGCATAGGCCCACATTCGCGCAAACCCTTGGTGTAAGGCTTGTATCACCGGCGCAGCGCCCATTTGACGATTTCTGGACGCAAAGTGCCATAAGAATCGCGAGCTTATGAGTTTCCGCAGTGTTATGCGCGCTCGCGGCGCATCACAATCCGTTGCAATTTCAGTGCTTTAGCGCTGCGTTTGCCGGCACGGCGCGGTTTTCCGCGATGGCTGGGTGGTTCGCGAAGAGTCCGCGCCGCGCTCGCTCGACGCGCCAAAAGTTTGCGTTCGGCAAAAAATTAACAAATGGAAATTCGCCGGATTGCAACATGCCGCGGCATGTGCGCGGCATGGGGTTGCTCGGCAGAAACGACCGCCTTCCGCCTGGATAGCGGATATCGGAAGGTAGTACTTACCGCGCCCTACCCCCATGGGTACGCTCGAATTCATCGGCATTACGCCGATATAATCTACGCGCGGCGCGGCGGTGTGGCCACTGCGGCGTGGCATTACGCGGTCCGCTTACGCGTAGCAGGAAGCCCGCGCGAAACCCCGCAAGTCGTCAATCAGCAGGATTGCCGTATGTATGCCGCCACGCAACGACGCTCGCCGATACAACGATTGCGGCGGCGAGCAGATAGGCGACGACGAATAGCAACAGGCATAACATGCTGTCAATGTCCGCCGCATCAGGGCGATAGTCTGGAGTTTCGACCTCGCGTATTGCCCACTCAATGCCGTGCTGCAACCATAGCGGAACATCCCATGAAATGTGCAGGAACGCCCAGGTGAGCAGGTGCCCCAGGACGAACCATACGGCAAGTGACGCGAGCCACCATAACCACACAGTACGGCGCATCATCGAACCTCAACCCGACCATACGCCTTCAGTTCGCTATTGCCAGGTATTGGCATTGCGGGCTTGTGCAGTCTTATATACCGCTGCAAGCGTTCGAAGTCTGCCGGATTCTTCACGGTAATGCACCCTTTGCTAAGGTGCCTTTCTCCCTCGGGATGCAGGCGAAACGAACCGCGCCTGATGCCGTCAATCATTGTGGTATCACCGCCGTGCGCATTCCATAGCATGAACCATTTTTTATGATCGGTACTTGTGCTATGTGCTCCTATCCAATCCCACAACCAACCGAGCCGCCCGCCTGATTGGCGGTCAACAAGGTAATAGGTGCCCGGCGGCAGTGCACCCACATCGGGCAAGGCAACGGCATCCGGATTGTCGCGCCCCTGCCTCTGACCTGAATAGGCTTCGATACTGCCGAAGCCTACACAGGACAATTGTGATGTCTCGCGGTTGTTGAGCCTGAAAGTACAAAAAGCTGTCATTGCTGTCCTCTCCCTGGTGGAGCTTCACATTTATCACCGCGTTCGCGTGGTGAATATGGGCTCCGGCCCAAAGTTGGAAGCTTGACGGCTGCTCACATGACTAAGCGCTGTCCACTGGCTCACGAGCCTGAGGGTGGTTTCTTGAAGCGCGAGAATGTTCGGTGGCGGGTAATCGCGCCGACCCGCGCGGCACGGTTAGGCCGGCTGATTTCGGTCAGCAGATCGTCGGTAGCCATCGGCGCGGGTCAACGCGCAAACGTTTAACGAAACACGCAGCCGGACCTGGCTTATCGGCCTGATCGGCATCGTGTTCAGTAGCGCGGCGGTGATTTTCGCGACGCCGGACATGAAGCTCGCATTCGCTGCCTAAGTCTCGTGACGCAGGCGTTACGTCACGCTGGCCTCGAAGCGCTCGACCGCTGGCAGAACACGCGGCTCGGCATAGTCAGGCCGGCAAAATTCATTCGGATTGCAGAGCGTATCAAACTGATTCTGGACATCACCGAAGTGCCGTTGCGTGCTACGGCACGAAGCGCTCGCCGAAGTCGCGAGCTGGCTGCTCACGCTCTATCTGCCGTTCAATCCATCGGCAGCCGCTACTCGACGTCGGCGCACGCCGCAACCTACGCGGCGCGGCGGCGCTCGCGTGATAACCCCATCCGTTGCTGCCGCAGCGCTTCGTCGCTTCAATATTCGAGCTTCGGATACCAGTCGCTGCCGCGACCGCCCGGCGTCGTATCGAGTATCGTCCACAGCGGCATCAGATCAGGCGCGCCGCGCGGGTCCTGACCCGGGTCCGCCGTCGATGATCCCATCTCCTCGGCCCAGAAGTGCCGCACGACACCGCCCGAACGCGTGAACACGTTGAGCGCGGGAAGATCGTCGCCGGCCGGATCTTCGGCCGCGTAGTCGCGATTGAACGTGTTGCCGCCCGACGAATAGAGCCGCAGATGCCGCCAGCCACGCTCCTGCTTGAACGCGGCGAGCTTGTCGATCGGCGAGCGGCCGATCACCGCGAACGCGACACGTTGCAGGATGTCGGGCATTTCGCCGTCCCATGCGCTCAACAGCGACGTGCACATCGGGCACGGCCGCGCGCGCTGCGGGCCGAACATCCAGTTGTAGGTGACGAGCGTATCGTGCGCGCCGAACATCTGCGACAGCGTGAGCGGGCCTGCCTCGCCCTCGAAGCGATAATCCTCGGGCACGATGCCGCCTGGCGGCAGCGCGCGGCGCTGCGCGGCAACCCGCTCGATATGGCGGCGCAGTTCGATTTCCTCGGCGAGCAGTTCGTTGCGCGCGCGCCGATATTCCGCGCTTTCGCCTGGAAAGCGCGAGGGCATGGCGGCCAGTTCGCGGGCCGGTCGCAGCACCTGCGCCGATGGGGTTGGGTGTGGGGTCGCGTCAGTCATCAGCCATCTCCTCTTGCGAAATCGTGCAAAAAATGGACGGTGGGCGTGCGCGGCCGCCTGCGCTTGGCTTGCGGTTGCCGCCTGCCCTATAGCCACGACGAACGGGATCGCGGCAAATCGACAGTCATGGCGAAATTTTCTGGAGCGTTTTTTACAGCGCTATTTGCAACACTTTTTGCAGCGTATTCTCCAGCGTGCGCGGCCCCCTTCAGGATGCACCGCAGCAAGGTATGCTTGCGCGAAGCGATGTCGCGCGACACGAGGCGACACCGCCCGACACCACACACCCATGACACCACGCAGCACGCGCGCCGTCCACGAGACGGCCGTTCTGGGGAACGCACCATGCCGCTTCGTCTGCCGCCCCTGCCCGCGCTTCGCTTTTTCGAAGCAGCCGGCAGGCATCAAAGTTTCAAGCTCGCCGCCGCCGAACTCAACGTCACGCCGAGCGCGATCAGTCATGGCATCGTCGGTCTCGAAGCGGCGCTCGGCGTCGAGCTGTTCGTGCGCGAGCCGCGCGGCATCTCGCTGACGGCGTCGGGCGCCGACTATCTCTCGTACGTCTCCGAGGCGTTTTCGCTGATTGCGATCGGCACGCAGCGTCTGCCGAATCATCGCGCGGATCGGCCCATTGCGCTCAGTTGCGCGCCGACCTTCGCGTCGCGCTGGCTGCTGCCGCGTCTCGCCGGTTTCCGCGCGCGCTGGCCGAACGTGAATGTGAGCGTCGACACCTCGCACCGCCAGGTGGGTTTTCCGGTCGACGGCTTCGACTTCGCGATCCGCATGAGCCGCGCACCGGTTGCCGGCACCGCATGGACGCGCCTGTTCGGCGAGCGCTTCGTGCCCGTGTGCAGCCCGGCTTACCTCGAGACGCTGCGCGAGACGCGGAGTGACGAGCAGGACAACGGGCAAGGCAGCGGGCAAGTCAACGTCAGTTTGCGGCACGCGACGCTGATTCACGTGAACGCCGCGAGCGAAGACTGGCAGGCGTGGCTCGACGCGACGGGCACTGACGGCACCGACGGCACCGGCGGCACCGACGGTATCGACACAAACGGCGGCCTGCGCGTCGACACGATCCAGCTCGCGTTCGAAGCGGCCAGCATGGGCCTCGGCGTTGCACTCGGCCGCAGACCGCTCGTCGATAGCGATCTCGCGCGCGGCGCACTCGTCGAAGCATGCGCCAACACGATTGCGTCGACCACCGCTTACTGGCTGGTCAGCGCCGAAAATGCGGAAAGCGCAATCCGCCGGCCGGAGCTTGCGGACTTCAAGCGCTGGCTCGTCGGCGAGGCCGCGCAGTTCGACACGCAAGCCGCGACGCAGGAGGCGCACAGGTGAGCCATGCTCACCTGTCGTCGAAAACTTTTCTTTTGCTGCCTATGCGGCGGACTGCGACCATGGCGCTCAAGGAGAACCCGCCATGTCGACCGCCAACAGCAAGCGCCACACGCTCGCCCTTCATCCGACCACGACCACGCTCGTGATCGTCGCTGGCGCGCTCATCCTGAGCGCGGCAATGGGCATCCGCCAAACCTTCGGGCTCTTCATCGGCCCGTTTTCGTACGATCGCGGCGTGCCGGTCACGCAGATCGCGTTCGCCATCGCGCTGCACAACCTCGTGTGGGGCTTCGCTCAGCCGTTCGCAGGCGCGGCCGCGGACCGCTACGGCTCGGCGCCGGTGGTCGCGTTCGGCGCAACGACGTTCGCGGCCGGCCTCGGGCTTTCGGCGGTCGCGCCTGGTGGCGCACTGCTGATCGTCGGCATGGGGCTGCTGGTCGGGATCGGTGTGAGCTGTACGACGTTCGGCGTCGTATTGCCGGCAATCGGCCGCGTCGCATCGCCGGAAAAACGCAGTCTGGCGATGGGGCTCGTCAGTGCTGGCGGCTCCGCGGGACAGGTGCTGATGGTGCCGCTCGTGCAAGGTATTCGCCTGAACGCGGGCATTGCGACCTCATTGTTCGTGCTGGCGTTCCTGATGCTGTTGATCGCGCCGCTCGGCATCGTGCTCGACCGGCGCGCCCAGGCGCGTGCCACCGCTCAGACACACGAAGCGCCCGCCGCCTCGCTGCGCAAGGTATTCGCACAAGCCGTGCGGCATCGCGGCTATCGTCTGCTGACGCTCGGCTTCTTCACCTGCGGTTTCCAGCTCGCGTTCATCGCAACGCATCTGCCCGGGTATCTGACGCTCTGCCATATGCCGATCGGGCTCGGCGCCACCGCGCTCGCGCTGATCGGCCTCTTCAACATGGCGGGTAGCTGGGCGTGCGGCTGGCTGGGCGGCCGGTTCCGGCAGCATCATGTGCTCGGGTGGCTCTATCTGATTCGCAGCGCGACGATCGGCGCGTTCTTCGTGTTGCCGAAAAGCGCCACCTCCGTGGTGATGTTCGCGGCCGTAATGGGGCTCACGTGGCTCGGCACCGTGCCGCTTACGAGTGGTCTCGTCGCGAAGGTATTCGGCACACGCCATCTCGGCAGCCTGTTCGGCGTCTGCTTTCTGAGCCATCAGATCGGCTCGTTTCTCGGCGCGTGGCTAGGCGGCCTCGCGTTCGATCTGACCGGCTCGTATTCGCTGCTTTGGGAAGCGACGGTTGCCGCCGGCCTGATCGCCGCCATGCTGCATTTTCCGATCGACGACACGGCGGTGAGCATGCCCTCGTCACGCGCCGAACCCGCACGAGCCTGATGCAAACCGCTACGGATCCCGAAGCAATTTCAGCCGATGCTATTTTTTCGGCGCATCCGCTGCGGCTTTCGGCACCCGGCCCATCAGAAAGAACTCGTCGTTCGGACGCATCGAGATCACGTTAGCCATACGGTTCGACAAGCCGAAGAATGCGGTAATGGCCGCGATGTCCCAGATGTCCTCGTCGGTAAAACCGTGCCCGCGCAGGACCTGAAAATCGTCCTCGCCGACCGTGCCCGAAGCGCGGCACACCTTCAGCGCGAAATCGAGCATCGCTTTCTGGCGCTCGGTGATATCGGCCTTGCGATGATTGACCGCAACCTGATCGGCGAGCAAGGGCGCCTTCTCGTAGATGCGTAGAATCGCGCCGTGCGCGACCACGCAGTAGAGACACTCGTTGACCGCGCTCGTCGCGACCACGATCATCTCGCGCTCGCCTTTCGTGAGCCCACCTTCTTTCAGCATCAGCGCGTCGTGATAGGCAAAGAACGCGCGGAATTCATCGGGCCGATGCGCGAGCGTCAGGAACACGTTCGGCACGAAACCCGCCTTCTCCTGCACTTCGAGAATGCGGGCGCTGATGTCCGCGGGCCATTCGCCCGGCTCGGGCACCGGGTAGCGGCTGATGGGCTGAAGTGTTGCCATGTGCTGTCTCCGTTATGTCTGTAAGTGCATGAGGATCATTGTAGCAACCCCTCTCGACGCCGGTTGCGCCGGGCGCGCGCCCTTTCACGACGTCTACCCGCTACCTGTGCTTAAATCGGTCTTTCGCACCGGCGTGCATGCCTGTTGCCGCGAGGCTGCTCGCACCACCCCGTGCCTGCTCGTGCCACTCGTGTCACGAGCAGGCCGGACGCGGACGACTTCCCTTTCCCTTTCCTTTCATTGCGATCTCAGGAGCGCGGTTGTGTGGCATTTTCCGGTTGCTATTCCAGCTTCTCTCGGTGTGTGGGCCGTGTTCATGAGCGTGCTCATCACGCAACTCGGCATGCCGGTTCCGGCTGCGCCGATGCTGATTCTCGGTGGAACCATGGCTGCCATGGGACAGACTTCGTACGTCAATGTGGTGTGCGCGGCGGTCGGCGCCACGCTGATCGCCGACTCGCTGTGGTTTTTCACGGGGCGCGCGTATGGCCGCCGTCTGCTGAATTACCTCGTGCGCTTCTCTCTTTCCCTGGACACGACCGTGCGCGTCACGCGCAACACCTATGAACGCTACGGCGCGCCGATTCTCACGGTCGCGAAGTTTATGCCCGGTCTCGGGCTGATTTCCGCGCCGCTGCTTGGCACGACAGCGATCAGTGCCGCCGTGTTCCTGTGGTGGGATCTGGTCGGCGCCACGCTGTGGGCGAGCGCGTGGGTGATCGGCGGGGGCGCGTTGCACGATCAGATCGTGCAACTGATACTGCTCGTGCGGAACAACGGCGGCACGATCGCCGATACGTTCGCGGCGATCTTCGCAGCGGTACTGCTCTATCGCTGGCTGCGCCGTCTGCAGTTTCGCCGCTGGCTCGCGCATGTACGCATTTCGCCCGAACAGCTCGACGCAATGATGAAATCGAACGAGCCGCCGCTGATTCTCGATGCCCGGCCAAACGCGGTGCGCGAGAAGGAATCGCATCGGATTGCCGGCGCGCGGCCGCTCGATCTCGATTCGCCCGATCCGATTCATCCGGAGTTGCTGAAGCGGCCGATCGTCGTCTATTGCGTGTGCCCCAACGAAGCGACAGCGAAGCGTATCGTCAAACAATTGCATCGCAAGAACATCCATAATGTTCGCGCGCTGAAGGGCGGCCTCGATGCGTGGGAGAAACGCGGTTACCCTGTCGAGCCGCTGCCGCCCGACTTCAATACGGCGATGGCGCATATTCTCGAAGACAAAAGCAACGAAGGCGAATACACGGTGCGCGCGCGACTTGCGGAGTGAGCATCGTCCGTGCCGCTACGCTTCGACTTTGCCCCCGCCACGAACAGCCGGAACACCATTCCCCTACGCGCCTAACATGCGCGCTCTATATCTTTAGCTGAATCTAATATTTAGTTTTTGCATAGCTCGATGTTAGCCTGAATTCGTCCGGCAGGCGTGCGACCGGGTAGCGTCTGCTCCCGCGTCCATTCCTCCATCGCAACGAATTTCCACAAGGAGCTAACGTGAGCGTCGAATTCATCGGCATGATCCAGCAGCGCAAGGTATCGGAAACGCATGCGCCGCAAGGTCCCGCGATCGATACCGAGTACGTGCGCGCATTTGCGCAGGCGCACGAAAACGCGGGCTTCAATCGCATTCTCGTGCCGCACAGCTCGACGAGTCCCGACGCGACCATCACGATCGCTTACGCGGCCAGCGTGACATCGCGCGTGCATTTCATGCTCGCGCACCGGCCCGGTTTTGTCGCGCCGACGCTGGCGGCCAGACAGATTGCGACGCTCGATCACTTCTCGGGCGGCCGGCTCGCGGTGCACTTCATCTCCGGCGGCAGCGACGAAGACCAGCGTCGCGACGGCGACTTTCTGAGCCACGACGAGCGTTACGCGCGCACCGACGAGTATCTGCAGATCCTGCGCCGCGTGTGGACCGAAGATCGCCCGTTCGATCACGAGGGCCGCTTCTACCGCGTCGAAAAGGCCTTCTCCGAAGTCAAACCCAAACAGTCGCCGCATGTGCCGATCTATTTCGGCGGCGCATCCGAACCGGCGCTCGCGGTCGCGGGCAAACACGCGGACGTCTACGCGCTATGGGGCGAGTCGAAGCAGCAGGTTCACGAACAGGTGACGCGCGTGCGTGCCGAAGCCGCGAAACATGGCCGCAACGTGCGCTTCTCGGTCTCCTTCCGTCCCATTCTCGCGTCGACGGAAAAAGCCGCATGGGAGCGCGCCGAACACATTCTCGAAGAAACGCGCCGCCTGCGGGTCAAGCAAGGCTTCGCGCGTGGCGGGCCGCAACAGAGCGAAGGCGCGCGGCGTCTACTCGCGGCCGCGGGCGACGGCGTGCGCGCGGACGAGCGTCTATGGACAGCCGTCGCGCGAGAGATCGGCGGCCGCTCGAATTCGACCGCGCTCGTTGGCACGCCGGCGCTCGTCGCGCAGACACTCGCCGAATACCATGCACTGGGCGTCACGACGTTTCTGATCCGCGGCTTCGATCCGCTCGAAGATGCGATCGACTACGGCCGCGAACTGATTCCCGCGACGCGCGAACTCACGTCGCGCGCACGTCACGCGGCATGAAAGGGAGCGCGACGAGATCATGAGCACCGTACTCACCGATACGCCTTCGCTTGCGTTTCGCCCCACGCCGCTGCGCAAATTCTGGTTCGACGACGACACCGAGCCGTCCCGCTCGCTCGTGCAGGAACGTCTGCACCGGCAGCAGCGTCTTGCCGGCGCATTCCGTCTGTTCGCGCGCTATGGCTTTGCGCAGGGTCTCGCCGGCCACATCACCGCGCGGGACCCCGAATGGACCGATCATTTCTGGGTCAATCCGCTTGGCCGGCATTTCGGCCGCATTCGCGTGTCGGACCTGCTGCTCGTCAACAGTCACGGCGAAATCGTGATCGGCGACGGTCCCGTGAATCAGGCCGCGTTTGCGATTCATGCGGCGATTCACGAAGCGCGGCCCGACGTGGTCGCGGCGGCGCATACGCATTCGCTATATGGCAAGGCGTGGTCGACGCTCGGCCGCAAGCTCGATCCTCTGACCCAGGACTCCTGCGCGTTTTACGAAGACCACGCACTATTCGACGATTTTCGCGGCGTCGTGCTCGACACCACGGAAGGCGCACGCATTGCCGAAGCGCTCGGCTCGCACAAGGCCGTGGTCCTGAAGAACCACGGCATCCTCACGGCGGGCCCGTCGGTCGAAGCGGCCGCATGGTGGTATATCGCACTCGAAAACGCGTGCCACACCCAGTTGCTCGCGCAGGCAGCCGGCACGCCACAGCCGATTCCGCACGACATGGCCGCCTTGACGCATCAGCAGGTGGGCCGCGCGAACGGCGCGCGGCATGCATTCGAGAGCCTGTATGAAGGGCTCGTCGAAGCCGAACCGGAACTGCTCGACTGATGGCTATTCATAAACTGCGCCGCTTTGTCGGCGAGATTGCCTCTTTAGTCGATTCCGCCATCGACTCCGATACCGGCGAAGCCGAACTGCTCGAACAAGGCGCGCACGCGCTACGCGAGCTGATCCGGGTCGACGACTGGCTTGCGGACGCCTACGCGCAGCCGTCCGCCGAGCGTTATCAGCAATTCCTGCTGTACGCCGATCCGCGCCAGCGCTTCAGCGTCGTCAGCTTCGTGTGGGGACCGGGGCAACAGACGCCGATTCACGACCACACCGTGTGGGGTTTGATCGGCGTGCTGCGCGGCGCCGAACTCGCCACGCCCTATGCCCGAAACGACGACGGCTCGCTGCGTCAAACCGGCGCCGAGGTGCGTCTCGAAGCGGGCGACGTCGAAGCGGTGTCGCCAGCGATCGGCGACATTCACCGCGTGCGCAACGCGTATGACGACCGCACCTCGATCAGCATTCACGTGTATGGCGCGAACATCGGCGCGGTACGCCGCTCTACCTATGCACCCGACGGCTTGCCGAAGCCGTTCATGTCCGGCTACTCGAACGAAACGCTCCCGAATATCTAGTACCTCAGCAAGGAACTGCATCATTCATGACGACCTATCCGGTTCGCACCTATGAGGACGTGCGCGAAGCGCTGCTCGCACGCCGCGAAATCGCGCTGCTCGATGTGCGTGAAGAAGACCCGCACGCGCAGGCTCATCCGCTTTTTGCGGCCAATTTCCCGCTCTCGAAGCTCGAACTCGATGCCTATACGCGTCTGCCGCGCCGCGACGTGCCGATCGTTCTGTTCGACAACGGCGAAGGACTCGCCGCGCGCGCGGCCGGCAAGCTCGCAGCGCTTGGCTACACCCATGTCGCGTTGCTCGCGGGCGGTCTCGACGGCTGGATTCGCGCGGGCGGCGAAGTGTTTCGCGACGTGAACGTGCCGAGCAAGGCATTCGGCGAATTCGTCGAAGCGCGGCGGCACACACCTTCGCTCTCGGCTGAAACGGTGGAAACGCTGCTGAAGAACGGCGACGACGTCGTGGTGCTCGACGCGCGCCGCTTCGACGAATACCAGACCATGAACATCCCCGGCAGCATCAGCGTGCCCGGCGCCGAACTCGCGTTGCGCGCGCGAGCGCTCGCGCCGAATCCCGGCACACGCGTGATCGTCAACTGCGCGGGCCGCACGCGCAGCATCATCGGCGCGCAATCGCTCGTCAACGCGGGGTTGCCGAATCCGGTCGCGGCGCTGCGCAACGGCACGATCGGCTGGACGCTCGCGGGACAGACACTCGAACACGGCAGCGACCGGCAATTCGATCCGCCGGCCGGACTCGATGCTCAGAATCTCGCCGCTTCGCGCAATGCGGCGCGCGCACTGGCCGACCGTGCAGGTGTAAGCCGCACGACGCTCGACGAAGCTGCGCGCTGGGCTGCCGAATCGTCGCGAACGACCTATCGCTTCGACGTGCGCACGCCCGCCGAATACGAGCATGCGCACGCACCGGGCTTTCAGGGCGCACCCGGCGGCCAGCTCGTTCAGGAAACCGACATGTTCGCGCCCGTGCGCGGTGCGCGCGTCGTGCTGTTCGACGACGACGGCGTGCGCGCGAACATGACGGCCTCATGGCTCGCACAGATGAACATCGAGGTGTACGTGGTCGACAGCGCAGCCGCGCCGGAGCTCACCGCGAGCGGCGCGTGGCGCGGCGCAAAGCCTGATCCGGCGCCAACGTCCACCGTGTCCGCCGAGGAACTGGCCTCGCTCATTGCCGACGCTTCCAGCAACACCATCGTGATCGACGTCACGGCCAGCGCGAATCACGTGAAGGCCCATATTCCGGGCGCTTACTGGATCGTGCGCTCGCGCCTGTCCAACGACGCCGACGATCTGCGCGCGCTGCCCGATGCGAAACGCTACGTGGTCACGTGCGCGACGAGTGCGCTTGCGCCCTTCGCGGCACCGGAAATCGCGGCGCTGACGGGTAAGCCCGTGCATGTGCTCGAAGGCGGCACGTCGGCATGGATTCGTGCGGGCCTGCCCACCGAAGCCGGTGACGCGCGCCTCGCTTCACCGCGCATCGATCGCTACCGGCGTCCGTATGAAGGCACCGGCAACGCGCGCGAGGCGATGAACGCGTATCTGGAATGGGAGTACGGCCTTGTCGCGCAACTCGATCGCGATGGCACGCACGGCTTCTTCGTGATCTGAACGGCGCATGCGGTGCTGGCGATATAACGCACAACCACAACGCCCGCCCGCATCGACGCGCTCAGGCCGCGCGCGACAAACGCGCCGCCTTGAAGCTCTGCCCGACGCTCTGCGCGAGCACCGCGAGCGCCGACTGCATCTTACCGAGCGCGCGCGATCTCACGATCCACACCGCGATTTCGGGCTTGAAATCGCTGACCTGAATCGCGTCGAGTTGCGCGGCATATGCACTGACGTGCAATAACGGCAACGGAACCAGTCCGAGCCCGACGCCATCGGCGACGAGCCCCAACTGCAGTTCCGTACCCAGCGTTTCGAGGTTCAGTTTCAGCGCATAGCCTTGCGCGGCGAGCGCCTGCTGCAAGCCCGCGCGAAAACCGCAG
This sequence comes from Paraburkholderia susongensis, assembly GCF_900177725.1. Lineage (GTDB taxonomy): Bacteria > Pseudomonadota > Gammaproteobacteria > Burkholderiales > Burkholderiaceae > Paraburkholderia > Paraburkholderia susongensis. The sequence goes on from NZ_FXAT01000005.1 coordinate 311,266, forward strand.
CCGTCGGGATTGAGCACCCAGCCGTACGACTGGCATTCGGCAAGCGTATGCGAGCGCTTCTTCAGACTGCCCTTTTGCGCGACAACCGCAAGCTTCAGTTCGCCGAGCGCTTCTCCCGCCAGCGCTTCGGGCAATACGCGATTGGCCGGCAACAGCACGATCGCGGCATCGAGTTCTCCATCTTCGACTTTTTGCAGCAGCGGATTGCCCCACCCCGTCGACACGCGCGCCTGCAACTCGGGATGCGCGCCTCTCAACGCATGCAAGGCCTTGAGCATCGCGACGTCGGCGACCGTCTGCGCGACGCCGAGGCGCAGCACACCGGCGAGCGGTGCGTCGTCGGTCACGAGATGCCTGAGCGCGTCGACTTCACGCACGATCGCGCGGCACTGTTCGTAGACGACGCGGCCCATCGGCGTGATCTTGAGCGGCTTGGTGTTGCGGTCGAGCAGCTCGACGCCGAGCGCTTCCTCGAAGTTCTGGATACGCCGCGTGACGGCGGGCTGCGTGAGCGCCAAAGACTCGGCAGCCTGACTCAGCGACTGGCTGCGCACGACGGCGACGAAGGCCTCGATTTCATCGAGTTTCATGGGTTGTTTTGTCGTTTGATGGAACGTTGGTGCGGCTCACATATGCATGACCGCTGCATGACCGTTGCATGAGCTTAGCGTGCCGCGGCGCTTATGTTCAAGTGGCGCGCGCTTTCCTCTCTCGCATATTAACAAAGAAGAACAATGCGTTTGCCTTATAAAAGCCGTGTCCGTATCGTGTGCTTTTCCGCTACCTTGCCCGCGCAGCGCCGCTCATGTCCTACCTTCCTTCGTACTCCATGCCCCCTCTCGCGAATCGGCTTCTACGGAAATTCTCCGGCCTTCTTCTCGGCGCGCCCGTCGCGCTCGTTTTCATGGCGGCCGCGCCGCATGCGGTGCTTGCCGAAACCACGTTGAAGGTCGGCGACCAGCAGTTGCAGACTCGCGGCATTCTCGAAGCGGCCGGGCAACTCAAAGACCTGCCGTACCGGATCGAATGGTTCAACTTTCCGGCCGCGCAGCCGCTCGGCGAAGCGCTCAATGCAGGCGCGATCGATGTCGGCGGACTCGGCGACGCACCGCTGATCTTCGCCTATGCCGCGGGTGCGCAGGTGCGCGCGGTGGCGGCGACGCGCTCCACGCCGCGCGATCTCGCGATCATCGTGCCCGATGCGTCGCCGATCAGAACCGCCGCCGATCTCAAGGGCAAGCGCATCGCGACGACGCGCGGCTCGATCGGCCACTACCTCGCGATTGCGACATTGGAGCGCGAAGGCATCAAGCTCTCCGACGTCTCGCTGCGTTTCATGCAGCCCGCCGACGCCAAGGCGGCGCTCGCGTCGGGCAATGTCGATGCGTGGTCCACGTGGGATCCGTATGTCGCGCTCGCCGAACAGAAAGATCATGACCGCGCCATCGCCAACGGCATCAATCTTTCGTCCGGCCTCAGTTTTCAGGCGGCGACGGAAAGCTCGATCAAGGGGAAGCGTGCGGAAATCGCCGACTTCCTCAAGCGCGTCGCAGCCGGCCAGCGCTGGGCGCTCGCGCATCCCGACGAAGTCGCCGCGATGCAATCGAAGGTCACGGGCCTGCCGCCCGAAGTGTTGAAGACGGTCTACCAACGCGCGCAACTGCACCCCGTCGCGATCGACGATGGACTCGTCGCCGAACAGCAGAAGACCGCCGACCTCTATCACCGCGCCGATGTCATCAAGACGCGCCTCGATGTCACGCAGAGCTTCGACCGGCAATTCCCGCTCGACGCGCGATGACTTCGCACGCATGCCCGCCACCCGCCACCGCTCCCCTCACGATGACGAGCCGTCACCCCGATAACGCTCTCGCCGAAGTCGAACGCGATGCCGACGCACTCGATGCGCTCGCCGATCTCGACAGTCCAGGAGCCACCGCCTGGCTCGACGCGCTGACCCGCGAATTCGCCGCGGGCGCCGCCGCACTCGATGCCGGCCCCGCGTTCCCGCACGACAACCTCGCGCGCCTGCGCCGCGCGGGTCTGCTTTCGCTCACGGTGCCGCGCGCGCTCGGCGGCCGCGAAGCCACGCTCGCGCAAACCCTGCGCGTGGTCGGCGCGGTCGCGCGCGGCGAACCGTCCACGGCGCTGATCCTCGTGATGCAGTGTCTTTACCATCTGCGTTTGCAGGCCAATCCGAACTGGCCGGCGGCGCTCAAGGAACGCATCGCGCGCGATGCCGTCGAACGCGGCGCGCTCATCAACTCGCTGCGCGTCGAGCCCGAACTCGGTTCGCCGTCGCGCGGCGGCCTGCCCGCGACGATTGGGCGGATCGAAGGCGATCACTGGCGGCTGAACGGCCGCAAGCTCTATTCGACGGGCAGCCCCGGCCTCACGTGGTTCGCGGTATGGGGGCGCACGGACGAGGCATCGCCGCGCGTCGGTGCATGGCTCGTGCATCGCGATACGCCCGGCATCCGCTTCGGCGAGCCCTGGAATCATCTCGGCATGCGCGCAACGGGCAGCCACGAAGTGATCTTCGAGAACGTGCGTGTGCCGCTCGAGCACGCCGTCGACTTGCAGCTCCCCAGCCAGGCCACCGGCATGGACCCCGCGACGAGCCTCTGGATGAACGTGCTGCTGCCGTCGATCTATGACGGCGTCGCGCGCGCCGCGCGCGACTGGTTCGTGCAATGGGCCGCGCAGCGTGTGCCTTCAGGGCTCGACGCGCCGCTCGCGAGCCTCGATCGTTTTCAGCAGACCGCCGGCCGCATCGAAGCATTGCTGTTCAACAACCGCACGCTGCTCGATGCGGGCGCGGCAGGTCTCGTCGACGCGGCGCAAGCGCCGGCGATCAAGTACCTCGTCAGCCAGCACGCGATCGAGGCCGTCGAACTCGCACTCGAAGCGAGCAGCAACCCGGGGCTCAGCCGCGGCAACCCGCTCGAGCGCCACTATCGCGATGTGCTGTGCGCGCGCATTCACACGCCGCAGAACGATACCGTGCTCGGCAATCTGGGCCGTGCCGCCTTCGCCTCCTTCGCTGCTTTCACCACGCGCTGACCGCGCAAGCCGTCCCGTCACCCCTATGAGGAGCATACGCAGATGAGCGTCGAATTTATCGGCTACGTGAGCCATCAGGAATCGAGCGAAATCCATTTGCCGCAAGGACCAGCGCTCAATCCGCCCTATATCGCGGCCGTTGCGCAGGCGCACGAATACGGCGGCTTCGACCGCGTGCTGATCGCGCATTCGAGCGCATCGCCCGATGGTTTCCAGATTGCGTCGTTCGTCGCGCAGCAGACGAAGCGCCTCGGTATCCTGCTCGCGCATCGCCCCGGCTTCGTCGCGCCGACGCTCGCCGCCCGGCAGCTCGCCACGCTCGATCACTTCAGCGCGGGACGCGCCGCCGTGCACATCATCTCGGGCGGCGACGACATCGAACAGCAGCGAGACGGCGACTACCTGCCGCACGACGAACGCTACCGGCGCACCGACGAATATCTCGACGTGGTCAAACGTTCATGGACGAGCGACACGCCGTTCGATCACGCAGGCGCGTACTACCGCGTCACGGGTCACAAGTCGCAGATCCGGCCGCTGCAACAGCCTCATTTACCGGTGTACTTCGGCGGCTCCTCGGACGCAGCGATCGAAGTAGCGGGCAAGCATGCCGACGTGTACGCGCTGTGGGGCGAATCGCTCGCGGCCGTCGCGGAAACGATCGCGAAGGTGCGCAAGGCCGCCGCTCAGCATGGACGCGAGCAGCACATCCGCTTCAGCCTGTCGCTGCGCCCGATCATCGCGGCAACGGAAGACGCCGCGTGGGCGCGTGCCGAATCGATTCTGGAGCGCGCGAAGGATGTCGTCGCAGCGTCGCCGAATTTCACGCGGCGGCCTAAGGATCCGAAGAACGTCGGTTCGCAGCGGCTGCTGGCCGAAGCGGATAAGGGCAGTGTCGTCGATCGGCGTCTGTGGACAGGCATCGCCGCGCTCACGCGCGCGGCGGGCAATTCGACGTCGCTGGTCGGCACGCCGCAACAGGTGAGCGACGCGTTGCTCGAATATCACAAGCTCGGCGTGTCGACGTTCCTGATTCGCGGCTTCGATCCGCTCGAAGATGCGCTGGCTTATGGGCGCGATCTGTTGCCGCTCGTGCGCAGCGCGGTGGCTCGAAAAGAGGCCGCGAGCGAGGCCATTGCCGCGTGATGACTGAGGTGTGGGCAAAGGTGCGTGCCCACGTGGGCGCGCGCGAAACCCGCGCGCAGTCCGCAGTCCTTTAAACCAGCACGTCCGAAAACACTCGCGTCGCGAACCGGTCCGAACTCGTACCGGCATTCAACACGCCGACCGATTTCAGATCGTCCGCATAAAGCGCGATCTCTTTCCTGAACGCGTCACCCACCGGATGATGGCGATCCGTGTGGCTCTTCAGCATCGCAGTCAATTGCGCGACGTTCGCGCCGGGCGCATTCGGCGCGAAGATCGCCGCCGCCTCGGCCGGATGATTCGCGGTCCACTCGGTCGCCTCCAGCAGCGCTTGCGTCAACGCCTGCGCGCTCGCGCGGTCCTTGCGAATCAGCGAGCCGCGCACGCCGAGCACGCAGCACACACGATTCGCGTATTCGCCGCACAAGTTGTTCGACACTTCCTGGAGATGATCGGTCTCGCGTAATGTCCAGATGGTCGGGTCGCCATCGGCAATCGCCTGCACCTCGCCCTTCTTCAGCGCTTCGCCGAGCAGCGGCGCGGGGTACTGGCGCCAGCGCACATCGTTGTCGGGATCGACGCCGAGCTTCTTCAGCGTGATCGCGAAGAAATTCTTCGCCGGGCTCGCCATGTCGCTCACGCCGACGGTGCGCCCCTTGAGTCCCTGCAGATCGACGATGCCGGAAGCGCGCGTCGCGAGCAGCCGCATGCAGCCACCGTGAATGCCCGCCGTCAGCTTGACGTCGAATCCCTGTTCGAGCGGCTTGATCCAGCGCAACGCCATGCCGACACCGGCATCGGACTTGCCCGTTGCGATCGCTTCGAGTAATTGATCGGTCGAGCCCGCGAAATTGACGAGTTCCACCTGCAAACCATGCTTGCGGAAAAATCCCTGCTGCGCGGCGACCGGCACGGGCGCGGTGCAGATCGCGCCCGCATTCCACGAGAGTTTGAGCGGCTTGAGCGCTTCATCGGCCGAGGCGCGCACGCCAGGCAGCCCGAATGCAGCGCCGCCCAACGCCGCCGCTCCCGCGGCCCACGCTGTGTTGCGCAGCCATGCGCGACGTGCGAGGTTCGCCGGTGCGCGCTCGTCGTCGAAATGATTCATCGCTTTGCTTCCCCTGATGTGTGATGTGATGGTCTATGAGCACGCGCGGGCGCGCGTGTTATGTGTCGAGGCCGAGCAGCGCCAGCACCTCGCGGCGCGACGCCACGAGCGCCGGGTCGTCGCGATGACGCGGATAAGGCGCATCGTTACGCACCTGCGCGACGATGCGCGCCGGACGCTCGCTCAGCACGATCACGCGATTCGCCACATACAGCGCCTCCTCAACGTCGTGCGTGACGAACAGCACCGAAAATCCCTGTGCCTGCCATAGCTGCACGAGTTCGCCCTGCATGCGGATGCGCGTCAGCGAATCGAGCTTGCCGAACGGCTCGTCGAGCACGAGCAGTTGCGGATCGTTGACGAGCGCGCGAGCGAGCGCCGCGCGCTGCGCCATGCCGCCCGACAGTTGATGCGGAAATGCGTTCGCGAATGCGGCGAGACCGACGAGTTCGAGCGCGGCATCGATGCGCTGGCCCGCGTCGCGCCGCGTGCGCCGCGCCTCGGGGCCGAGCCCTACGTTGCCGCGCACGGTGCGCCACGGGAACAGCGTCGGATCCTGAAACACGACGACCCGCGAGGGATCGGGTCCAGTGACGAGCTCTCCATCCGCGTGGATCGCGCCGTGCGCCGGCGCTTCGAGTCCGGCAACGAGGCGCAGCAAGGTCGACTTGCCGCAACCGCTCGGACCGAGCAGCGCGACGAACTCGCCGGGCTCGATCGTCAGACTGACGTCGTCGAGAACAGGCAACGCCGCGCCGCGCAGAGCGAAGCGGTGGCTGACGTTGCGTACGTCGATACGCGCGCCCTGCCGGGTATCGGCGGCGGGGCGCTCCTGAGACTGCGCTTGAGAGGCCACTACCATTTCAGCATTCCTTTTTGCCAGGCGAGCAGACGATCGCGCACGCGGAACAGCAGCGTGATGAGCCCGGAGCACATCAGCGCCATCACGAGCAACGCGGCATACATGTTCGAATAGGCGGCCCAGCCTTGAGCCCATTGCAGATACCAGCCGAGGCCTGCCTTCACGCCCATCATCTCGGCCACGATCAGTACCGCGAACGAAGCGCCGAGGCCCATGAAGAGGCCCACGAACACGGACGGCAACGCAGCGGGAATCGCCACGCGAAGAATCAGGAACGAAGGCTTCGCGCCGAGTGTGCGGGCCACGTCGTAGTACGCGGAGTTCACGCTCGCCACACCGGACCACGTGAGCACGGCAACCGGAAACGCCGTCGCCAGTGCGATCAGGAACACGCTCGCGCTGAAGCTCGACGGAAAGAAGAAAAACGCGAGCGGCAGCCATGCAGTGGCAGGCAGCGGCCCGACCAGGCGCAGCACGGGATGCAGCCAGTAGCCGACCGCTTTCGACCAGCCGATGGCGACGCCAATCACGAAGCCCGTCAGCGCGCCCGCAGCGTAGCCATAAGCGAGCAGTACGAAGGAATGCGCGACACTCGCCGCGAGGCGCGGCAGATCGTCGGCATAGACCGCGATCAGTGCCTGCGGCGGCGCGAAGAACGGGCGCGGCAGCCATTCGAGCTGCGCCGTGGCGATTTCCCACGCCGTTATCCCGAGCGACAGCGCGAGCAGCCATGCCGCCGCGCTCAGCCATGTATTGAGCCGCGCCCTGAGCCACGCCTTGAACCACACTTCGAGACGCCCGCTTCCCGCATGCGTCTGCGCTTGCGCCGACGCTCCGCTACGCCAGCCCGCCACGCCGATCGCCAGCGACAGCACCGCGAGCACGAGCTTGAGAATCAGCAGTTCACGCGTGTACGGCCAGTCGTCGAGCGCGGGCCACCATTGCGTCACCGCCGCGCCGCCGAGCCAGCCGAGCGCGGCCAGCAGCGCGACGAGGCGCTTGCCGTGCTCGCGCGTCGCGAGTTCGGCGTTGGCCGGCAAACCGGCAAGCTCGAGAGTCTGCGTTTGGGTAGACATGGCGGGACGCTCCGTCAGGGCGAGCTCAGGTGCTGGCAAGGTGGGTCTCCGAGATCGCGCGCACGTCGATGCGGCGCGGCAGGATCGCATCGCGATACGCGCGGTCGGCGACTTTTTGCAGCGCGTCGATGTCGCTGTCGATAACGAAATGCTGCTTGAGCGATGCGCGCCTCGTGATCTGCTTCGCGGCATCGAGCGGCGAGCGCGTGAGCGTCGCGTAGATTTGCGCGTAGGCGTCGGGGTTGGCGAGTGCCCAGTTTCCCGCACGCTGATAACGGAGCAGCAGGTCCGCGATCGCGACGCGTTTGCGCGGGTCCGCCAGCGACTCGCCCGATGCCGTGATGAAGCCGAGCCCGCTGTTGATGCCGCTGCCGTCGCGCAGGACACGTCCGCCGCGCTGCACGGCGATGCCGTAGTACGGATCGAAGGTCGCCCACACCTCGATCGCGCCCGAGGCGAAGGCCGCGAACGCATCGACGGGCAGAATGAAGCGCACCGTCACGTCGTCTTTCGACAGACCCGCTTCGGCCAGCGCGCCGTATAACTGGAACTGCGAAATGCTGCCGCGCGCCGACGAAACGAAAACGGTGCGTCCTTTCAGATCGGCGACCGACTGGATCGTCGAATGCGGTGCGACGAGAATGCCGAGTTGCGCGCCCGAACCCACGCGCGTCGCCACGATTTTCAGCGACGGGTCGCCGATGGCCGCGGCAAGCACCGGCAGGTCGCCGGCCGGGGCGAGATCGACCGAGCCCGCGCGTTGCGCCTCGAAGAGCGGCGCCGCGCCCTGGAAGTTGGCCCAACGCCACGCGTACGGTGTGCCGTCGAGCACTTTGGCTGCTTCGACGAGCGCCCGCGTGCCGCCCGCCTGATCGCCGAGCACGAGGCTCACGTCATCTGCCGCGCGGGCATCGCGCATGCTTGCGGTTGCGCACGCCATGGCGAACGGCGCGGCAGCCAGCGAACGCAGCAGCTTGCGCCGCCGCGTCGAAATAGACGTTGGAACGGATGCGGTCATAGGTCCTCGCTGTCGATATGCAGCACAGCGTAGCGACGAAAAACCGCGCTGAGAATCATTCTATTTCGATATGTTTATCTCGATTCAATATTTATGTTTTGCATCTTGCGAGGCGTGCGCGCGAATGCGGGCGAATAGCGGCATCGGCTCGCGAGCCTCGGCGTCGTGACGCTTCATCACCGTCCTTCACCGCGCCGCCGCTTTGCGGCGAATTTGCCGTGCCTCGCCGGCTTCAACGAATGCGGTCCGACCGCCGGAGACAAACCGCCCGTCAACAATTGCAGCGCCGGCCGGTTGCGTGTCGAGCCTTCCGCATGAGGCGTCGGCAAGGCCTCCGACTTCGGCGTCGCACTCAACCAGAATGCGAGTTCAGCCGACTTCACCGTGTTGTCGGCTGCGAAATACGCGTCCTGCCACGCGTCGTCCGACGCGAGGAAATGCCACGCTTTGCTCTTGCGCGTTTCGAGCCAGTAGCGCCACGCGTAATGATCGTAGACATCGAGGCAATGCGCGGCATAAGCCTCGGCCGCGGAGCGGTGCCCTTTGATGATGTTCAGGTTCTCGTCGTTGTTATAGGACGCCTTGTAGCCATCGTTGTGGCTGCCCATCGCGACGACGCAGTGATCCGTGAACGGATCGATGACGACGATCTTGTCGTGCACGACCGCATTACCCGCGCGGTTCAACTCCTGCTTCCATTGCGCGAAGGCATCCCCCTTGGTGACACCCGTCGTATGAATCACGCGGAAATCTTCGGGCAACGGCGGATCGCCTTTCCTGGGCGTTTTCACGGGCACCTCTCCATCGTGGATCGCCGCGTAGAACTCGCCGGCCGCATTCGCCGCGGTGACCGCGCCGCGCACGAATAGCGTTGGCCGCGCCTTTTGTGCGGCCGCAATCGCATCGATGATGCTCGGATAGCCCGGCTCGAAAACGAGAAAAACGATCGACTGCTGGGCCTTGCCGATCAGATCGAAGAGTTCCTGCAGATCGGGCGGACATGCTTCATCGGCTGGCGGTTTGCTGGACCTCGCTTTCGGCGTGTTCGGCGAAAACCAGATGTCGATCGTCCCGCTACCGTCTTCGAGATCGACGGTGGCGAGGCCTTTCGCATCGGCGGAACGCAAGGGCTTCGCCTGCGGTCCGGTTATCTTCGGGCCGGGAGCCAGCGTGTCTTTCTTCAGGCGTGCCCAGTAGTCGCTATACACGTTGGCCACCGCCGGCGAGCGCGCAATGATCGTGTTGTTCGTCTGCGCGCACAGACCATGCGCAGTCACGTTGGTCGAACCGAACAATGCGACCGTAGGCTTGCCACTTTGCAGCAGCACCTGAAACTTGTTGTGTCCGATATGGTTACTCGCCATGAAGCGATCGATAACTTTGACACCGGCCGCTTTCATGTCGGCGCGCTCGGGCGCATAGACGTCGTTGGTTTTCTGATGATTCGCGTCCTCGCCCGGCATATTGGACAGAATCAGATTCAACGAGCGCTGCAACGGCTTCAGACACGCGATCACCTCGGGATCGTCGAGCTCGTAAAACGCGCACTGCAAAGCCGCGCCCGTTTGCGCCGCCTCTTTCGGCAGCGTGGTGAGCGCCGCGATCATCTCTCCGGCCAGATCGTTGCGAAGCGGGTCGCCAATCTTGTAGATATGCGTTTGCAGCTTGTCGACGAGCTTGCCGCCGCCCGGCGTCGCCTCGAGTACATTGGCGGTGGATTGCGTCGCGAGAATGCCGCGATTGAAATAGACCGACAGCGCGCCATAATCCGGCGTCAACTGGATCTGGTTGGACAGCAGCGGACCATAGGGCAGCGGCTTCAGATTGCCGGGCGTCCCGCCCATCGGCACGACCCGATAGCGGTAAGTTCTGCCGCGAATCGCGGTGACGTCCTTCCAGAAGAACTTCTGGATCGGGTCTACGAACGTGGTGCGTCCCGGACCCGCGGCCTGCCCCTTGAACGTCGCCATCGCGGGAAGCGGCGTTTCCGTTCCGGCCAGCACATCGATACGGGTGATGGCGAAGCCGAGACATCCTTTCAGCTTGCCGCCCAACGTCCATGCAATGACCGCCATGTCATTGTTAGAAAAAGCAATCGCTTTCACCCGTCCTCCACACTATTCGACTGACGTCGTTCTTTGAAGACGGCAAGCCTGGAGACCGCGATAGCGCCCGGACAAAAGTACCGGTGCGCCCAGTTCTCCAGCTGCATCCCCGTCATCACGGAGCACTCATCTAGCCCCGATGAACGTTGCAAACGTGTGACATGCACTGCGCTTGTTTATCGATGAACGTCGGCTTATGCTTGCCACTCAACTTCAGCAAGGTTCACCAGTCATGAACGAATACTGCATGTTCAAAGGGACGCTGCTACGCGCGGCTCCTTTCAAGGACACCTATATTGGGAGTCCGCACTATGTGATTACGGTGAGCGGCAACGACAACAAGCCGTTCAACCTCGTCGTGAATTCGGCATCGACCGACCCCGCGGCAAATGGCAGCGACGAGGTGTATTTCTATGCCGACCTGAATTTCACCGATCCGCTCACCGCGAAATTGCAGGCGCTCGCTCCGGGCCTGTACACGAGCGGTTTTCCGCGGCTCGATTACTGGCAGGACAGCAGCCTGCTCGACATTCACCGGATGCGGCCGATTCCCTACGAGGATGAAAATGGCAATCGCGCCGACGTGAACGACGTCATCGACGGGATCCTGAGCATCGACGAAAGCCAGAAGCCGGAAAGTCTTCCGTTCGACAATGGCAGCGGTCAATTGCACAACCGCGACTTCTGGACACCGACGGTGACGGGCATCGTGGTCTACGGGTTCGGTTTTCTATTTCTGCCGCAGAAGGATGGTCTTCACGAAACCCATATGAATCAGGGCAATCCGCCGGGCCCGCACTACAAGGAAAACGGCGCGTTTCAGGACGGCGCGGTCATCGTTCAGCGCGCTGACGGATTTGCCGCCATATTTACCGCGTTCCAGACGCAGCGTCTGCCGACCAATGCGGGCGGATTTCCGACGCCGAACTCGCGTCCGTTGCCGGAGTTCATCCAGGGGAATTGAGAAAGCGGTGAGCGGCGGCTCGCGGCGGCGGTCTCCGCCATATCGCGCGGACTCTCCGTCGTGAAGGCGGTGGCACCACCCGGTGGCATCACCCGGTGGCATCACCTATAGCGCCGTCGCGCACGAGCCGCCCGCCGCCGACGTGTATCCTGACGACAGCACGCCACTTTCCGGCTCACCGGGGCATAATCCGTGAGTTCATCGTTCTGTCCGTCCACATGAAGAAAAATAGCTCCACCAGAAACACCGCCCGACGCGAACCCGTCAATCCGCCCGAGCAGTTGCTGGCCGACGTCGCATTCGTGCAGATCGAGGAAATGATCATCACGCGCAAGCTGCCGCCCGGCTCGATGATTTCCGAAAGCCAGCTTGCCGCAGAAATGGAAATGGGGCGCACCCCTGTGCGCGAAGCGCTCCAGCGGCTACGGCAGATCGGCTTCGTCGAAATGCTGCCGCGCCGCGGCACGCTCGTCGCCGGCGTCGACATTCGCCAGCAACTCGAACTGCTCGAGGTCAGGCGCCCGCTCGAAGAACTCGTCGTGCGCGTCGCCGCGCTACGGGCCACGCCGGAAGAACGCGCGAATCTGCAACGACTCGCGCAACAGATGACCGCCGCTGGCGAGCGCGGTGACATGGAAGCATGGATCAGGACTGGCGGAGAAATCCACGACGCCGAAGTTCGCGCCACCCACAACAGCATGCTGATCACCAGCATGCTGCCGATTCACGCGCAGTCACGCCGCTTCTGGTATCACCATATTGCGCAGAATCGCGCGTACGTCGAAGGCGCGCAGCTGCACTCCAACGTGCTGACGGCCATTGCCGATGGCGACGGCGATCGGGCTGCCGCGGCGGCGCATGGACTGATGCAGTTCATCGAGCGATTCACCCGCTCCGCACTCGATACTTTCTGATAACTTACATCGCGCGAATGGCGGCCCTGCCGCATAACCGGGCAGACCGCCGTCCGATACCATTCGCTCTTGCGGCTATTCAGCCTGTGGCTGCGCAATCTCCACGCCGCGGCTATGCGCTTCGGTATCCTCACGCGGCGGGCCTACGAAGACGGCTACCGCAAGCCCACCCGCGAGAGCCACGCCGCCGCTCAGCAGGAACGCGCTCGTGAAGACATGCGTCCATTGCACGAGAAAGCCCGTGAGGATCGGCGCGAGAATCCCCGCTGTGTTGGCGAGCAGGTGCATAAAGCCGCCCACGCCGCCCATCCTCGCAGGTTCGACTGTATCGAGGATGATCGCCCAGTACACGCTCAGCGTGAGGTTCATGAAGAACACCGTGATACCCATGAGCGCCACCGCCGCACCAACGCTGGTTGCCGTGCCAGCGCACGCGACGCATGCCGCGGCAACCAGCAGACCGCCGACGATCACGATCTTGCGTGACTTCAGCGCATTGCCGGTCCAGCGGAAAATCAGATCCGACGTCAGGCCGCCCAGTGCGATCCCCGCAAATCCGAGCAACCAGGGAATGACGTTGACGATGCTCATCGACGAGAGGCTCAGATGCCGCTCCATCATCAGATAGCTCGGGAACCACGACAGGAAGAAGTACAGGATGTACGCATAGCCAAAGTAGGCAAGCGAGGTCGCCCAGATCGTCGGGCGCTTCAGGTACGAGCCCAACGACAACTGTGGTTGTGCGGTGGATTGCGCATGATCGTCGCGCACGTCCAATGCCGGCGAGATCGCGCCGCGCATCCAGCGGTTATGTTCAGGCCGGTCCGTCGAGAAGATCGACCACATCAGCACCCATAGCAGGCCCACCACGCCGATCACGATGAATGGAATGCGCCAGCCCCAGTGCAAGGCCATCATCCCGACGATCGGCCCAGCCAATGCCGCGCCCAGTTGCAGGCCCGAGTTCGCAAAGCCCACTGCCGTGGTCTGCTCTTTCCGTTCGAACCAGTTGCTGATTATCTTGTTCGTGCACGTGGCGAGCGGCCCTTCCCCTGCGCCGAATATCACGCGGATTGCGAGCAGGCTTGCAAGACTCGCCGCTGCGGCGGTCAAGCCACAAAAGATCGACCAGAGGGCGATCGCGACGACCAGCACCCGCTTCGCGCCGAAACGGTCCGCGGCATAGCCGCCGATAAAACAGAACAGCGAATAGCCGACAAAGAACGCACTGAAGACAATGCCGAGATGAGCGGCGTCGAGTTGGAGATCCTGGGCAATGAGCGGCGCGGCAACCGAGAGCGCGGCCCGGTCGAGGTAGCTGATCGCGCACGCGAGAAACAGCATGAAAACGATGAACCAGCGGTACTTCATGATTGTCTCCTCCAGACTCGCCATAGCGATCAGGATGGTTGGGCTGTACTCGATGCCGCATTGAACTGTGGCATTCGGCAGGCACGATTGTTGGAATCGGCGCGACGCTTTACGCTTTACGCTCTGGCGACGATGATCGTTATGCGTTGCTCAGGCGCCGCGCCGTTGTCTTCGCAAGGCTAGCTTTCTACCGCGGCTTCCGTGCAATGGTCGGCGTTCTCCACGAACAGCGATTCATGCATCAGCGGCAGCGGATCGAGAATCTGAACCGGCGCGAACGCCATCAGATCGAGCACGTCTTTTCGTACGTCGACACCCGGCGCCACTTCGGTCAGCACAAGGCCGCGCGCGGTCTGCTCGAACACGGCTCGCTCCGTCACGATCAGCGCGCTCTGCCCCGCGGCAACACCGTTCGCTACCTGGTAAGTTCTGCTCTGCACCGTATCGACGAACTTGCTGACCTTACCCTCCTTCACGATCTTCATGCGACCCGCCTCGTATGCGATATCGAGTCCGCCGGTCGTAAATGAGCCGGTAAACACAAGCCGTTGCGCGTTCATCGCAATGTCGATGAAGCCTCCCGCGCCCGGATTGACCTTACCGAATTTACTGACGTTGACCGTGCCATGCGAATCGTATTCTGCGAACGCGAGTGCCGCGAATCGACACAATCCTCCGTCGATCACGTCGAATTGCGTGACACCGTCCAGCAAAGCCTGCGGTCGAAGATTCGCCGAAAACTGCCAGCCGTTCATGACGATGCCGCCATACGAGCCGTGCTCCGTCGTGAACCAGTAGTCATCCGAACCATTTTCCGGATCGAAGAGACCTTGCTCCGCCATCACGAGCGGCACGTCCGCGGCTGCACCAAAGCCGAAAATCGACAGCTCGTGCTTGCGCACTTCCAGCGCCGCCCGGCGCGCGATCACCTTGTCGGGACCGAACGGAATCGCGGGCAGACGTGCATCGACGCCCGCCGCGCGCAGATAGGCTTCGTCATACGGCGTGTCGGTACTCATCATCATCTGCGGCTCGACCACGAGCGCATCGACGAACATGCCGGGCAGCCGCACCGACGTCGCTGCGCGTTCGCCGCCCGGCACGATGCGGCGGACCTGTGCGATCACACGGCCGCCGCTCGCCTTCGCTGCCAATGCGAGCGCGAGGCTTGCTGAAACCAGCGGCTCGTCCTCGAACGACAGATTGCCGAATTCGTCGGCACTGCTCGCGCGAATAATCGCAACATCGATGGGCCAACTCGGATAGAACAGCAGATCCTCGTCGTTCAGACGAATCTTCTGAATCAGATCGTCTTCGCAACGGCTCGTGAATTTTCCGCCGCCATATTGCGGATCAGCATAGGTGCCCAGACCGACGCGCGTCATATAGCCGGGGCTCTTGCGCGCGACCTCCCGCAGCCAGTGCATCGACGCGCCGATCGGCCACGAATACGCTTCGATCCGGTTCTCCTGAATGAGCCGCATCAGCGCCGGACGCTCGCCGGTTCGCGGATTCACCGGATTGATGTAGGAACCGGAAACGATGCGCTTCATCAGCCCTTCCTGCGCGACGTGATCCATTCCGCGAATGTCCACCGCATCACCCGTTCCGCACGGAAAATAGAACGTGAGATTACGCGGCGCACCGGTCTCGCGAAAACGCTTGCCAAGCGCTTCGAGCGTGGCGTCAGGCACAACCCAGCCGATAACGCCAACCGACGCCACTGTCTGCCCATCCTGAATCGACGCGACGGCCTGTGCCGCCGACATGGTTTTCTTCATGACTTCACCTTGAATTTCGAAAAAATATTCTGAGCCGCTCCTCCTTCGCAGTTGCCTGCGAAATGCCGGGAAGCCAGCTTGTCGAGCCGCTCGCCGTCGAGCGAAACGAAGGGCTCGAAGAAGCGTTTCGTCGACGCGACCGCATCGGGTGGAAGCGCTGCCAGCCGATCTGCGAGAGCAAGAGCCGTCTGGTCGGCGTCACCGGGTTCGCTCAGATAGTCAGCGATGCCGAGACGGTGCGCCTCGACACCGTTCATCGCCTCCGCAGCCCAGGTCAGCAGGCGGGCACGCACGGGGCCCACACGCGCGAGCAATGCCTGGAGCCCCCATGGCGGCAGCCAGCCGTTCGGCACTTCGGGAAGATGCCAGCGCACGTTCGATGCACTCACCACGATGTCGCACGAGATCGCCAGAACGAAGCCACCGCCGAGTGCAAAACCTTCTACTGCGGCGATCACCGGCTTCGACAGTGCCACGATCGAGCGCGCGACGCGCGCGGTCTCCGATTCGGAGTCGCACATCTCCTGAATCGACATCATCGCGAGTTCTTTCAGATCACTGCCCGAACAGAAGGCAGGCGGCGCTCCCGAGAGAACGATCGCACGCACGCCCGGATCGCGGTCGGCTTGCAGCAACGCCTGCTCCAGTTTCGCGATCGAATCGCCATCGAGCGCGTTGCGCCGCTCGGGCCGGTTCAACGTCAACTGACGGACGTTACCCATGTTCACGATAATCACTGACACACCCTCCATGTTTGCCTTTTCAACCACAATCTTTTCTACAGACGGACGCCGTCCCGCCGGAGCGCACTTCGTATTGCCTGCGCATCGACGTTGCGCGGCTCGACGTTCTCACGTATAGCTAGAGTGGCCGCATGCCCGATCGCATGACCGTATGAAAAACATTGAGCCGTGACGCGCGCGGACGCGACCGCCTCGTGCTCCGCGGACAGACAGCGCCCCGCGATCAGCAGCCCCTCGCCGCGCGACGGCACGAAGCAGCCGTAAGGCACTTCGTAGTAGTCGTCGAGCACCCATTCCACTTTCGGCTTTGCGCCGGCATGCAATTCGATCGGCCACGGCGAAAGCGCAATACCGTCGGAGAACTTTCTCGCACCGACGACGTCGGCGTTCATCAGCTTCGCGACACCCTCGACCTGACGCGTCTGCCGCACACCCACCTGAACGCCGGTATCATTGACAAAGGACTCTTCGCATCCTGCTATGTAATCCTTAAGAAATTTTGCGTACGATTGAACCTGTTTCCTCCCGTTCAGCTCGCCTTCCGTGAAATCATCGTAGAAGAGCGGATTCAGCTCGCGCCCGTCAGAGCCGGTAATTCGCGTGCAATTGCATAACAGCTCGCCGGGGCGCGTCGTTGGGAATAGCCAGATTTTTGAGCGCGGCAGGTTGTCACCGGCGAGTTGCCGTTCACGCAGCAGAGCGGAAACCGCTTCGCCCATGATCGTGTCGTCGCCATAAGTGCTGGTAAAACGTTCAACGTCCACGCCCTGAAGCCTGAAGATCATCGTCGGATTCTGCACACGGGAACCGTCGCCCACGAAGCTATCGAAACCGGCCATCGCGACGAGATCGGCATCGCCACTGGCGTCGACGGTGATGCGCGCGCGAATCGGCAGCGGCCCCTGCTTGGTCCAGGCAGTCACCCCTTCGACACGCTCGTTTCCATCCAGCAGCACGCCGGTCGCCACCGCGTGGTAGATCACCTTGACCCCTGCTGCTTCCAGCAGACTATCGGCAGCGTCTCGCCACACCAGCGGATCGTGCACCCGTGTCCAGGTTTTTCCATAGCGCACCGGCGCGGCGAGACCACCACGCTGTTCCAGCGCGTCGCAGAACTCCTGGGCAAAACCGGACACGATTGCCTCTGGCTTTGCGCCGGCGCGATCGGTGGCGAGATACATGCCGCACACGGTGCCCGACAGCCCCGCCACCGCCCCGCCGCCGCAAAAGCCATAGCGTTCCAGCAGGATCACTTTCAATCCCTGGCGACTGGCCGTCACGGCCGTCGCGACGCCAGCAGCGCCCCCACCTGTCACGAGGACGTCGCATTGAAGACCATCAACGGATCGGACATCGACTCCAACTTTCATTTCCACCTCTTGTCGTCATCTGATATGTCAGTTGACGACATTTTTAGCGAAGCGGAATTGACCTGTCAATGACGCTGATTGGAAATGGAGTTGTGCAGCGAGGAGATGAATGCCTTGAGCGGCAGACACGGCGGCGGTTTGAGGGAGAAACAGCCCGCTTACCTAACGTTTTCCCTAAGGGATTATTCTGACGTGGTTGGGCGCGACATGCGCGTGCGGGGAAACGATGGCAGGAATGCCGTTGCTATCGGTCTAATGATTGGCAGGATTGTCCAGGCAGCCGACAGGACGAGAGACGAAAATACGCTGAGATGGCTATCGGGAATTCAACCGCGCCCGACAGGAGCGCGGCGGGATGATGGGAGAAAAAGAACTGGACGTTTTCCCGAAGTTATTTTCGTAATCCAAACCAGGTTTCATTCGGAATGAACGTCCAACCGCATAGTTGCGCGGGTGCACAACATGAAATCAGAAGCTGTGCCGCACCCCCGCCATCAACCCAAGCTGTCCCATCCCCGGCGCAGGCGTCGTGCCGCCACCGCCCTGGCTCACCGTATATGCAGCCTTTGCACTATTCCACAGATACGCACCCTGCAAATACACCGCCGTGCGCTTGGATAACAAATACGTCGTGCGCAGCGCGGCAATCGTGCCGCGCGCATCGTCGCGGTCGTTGACGATGTGATACACGCCGCCATCGACGATAAATGCAGGCGTCACCGGATACGATGCCGTCAGATAGAACTGATCCGAATGCACGTTCGGCGTGGTCGGCGAAACCGTGTCGACACGCCGTCCGAGCCAGCCGCCGCCGAGGCGCAGATTGCCGATGTGGCCGTAACCGTTCAGTTGCATGCGTACGTCGGTATCGCTCGGGTTCGTCAATTCGAATGATGGCGTGCCGTCATACATATTCGCCATGGCGCCTGGGCCGCCATGTTGCTGATCGTAGGCCGCGGCGACGCCGTAACCGTTGCGATCGTAGCGCAGCATCGCGGACCATTCGCGGCAGGTCGGTCCGCTGCCGGCCACCGGTCCCGCGCACGTTCCCTGTCCCGGCGAATTGCCGGTACCCGTCGAATCGCGGCCGAACGACCATGTCGCGCCCAACGTGAAGCCCGCATAACTGCCCTTGTAGGCGATCGTATTGTCGCTGCGCGAACTCGGCAAATACTGGTCGAACGAAGCGGTTCCACCGTAGATGTCGGGGCCGAGCAGGTCCGCATCCGAAAGCGCCCAGAACGTCATCGTGTACTGGCGGCCGAACGTCAGCGCACCGTACGGCGTATTCAGGCCGACCCAGGCCTGGCGTCCAAACAGACGGCCGCCCTGATTCAGCGAGCCGTTGCGCGTGTTGAAACCGCTTTCGAGCGTGAAGATCGCGGACCAGTCGCCGCCCAGTCCTTCATTGCCGCGCAAGCCCCAGCGCGATGGCATTTCTCCCGTGATGCCCGGCATGCGCACGATGCTGTCGCCCGCCGCATTCGCATGCGAAACATATTCGACACCCGTATCGACAATGCCATAAAGCGTTACGCTGCTCTGCGCGAACGCCATCGAGCTGATGCTGGACAACGCAAGTCCTGCTGCAATCCGAAGTTTCATAGTCTCCATGACTTTTTTGGAGGCCTGCCTGAACAAGCGGCGGCCGGTTGTTATCGAACGTGCACGACCATGCACGCTGTTTCGTTTTTAATCTGCATTACTGATTGAATGCACAGGTGCGATCCACTCAGGAATCACGCTCCGAAGAATGGATAACGGCAAGGAGAAAATCAGATCATGCGGAGCGATCCCTCGCGATACGAACGCATCGCGAGAGACCGTCGGGCAGCGCTCCTATGCAGCGCCCCGGCGCGGGATATGCCGGTGCACCACCGCGAGCGCGATCAGCACGATAGCCATGGCGATGCCGAGCATCAGCAGATAGCCCGACGCGCCGCCCGCGGTGATCACCGCCGCGCCCGCGAACGCGCTGAGAATCGCGCCGACGCGCCCAAACGCGAGTGCCGACGCGGTGCCCGTCGCTCGAACACTGGTCGGATAAACGTAAGCGCACAGCGCGTACATCGTCGATTGCACCGCGTTCACGAAGAGACCGTGCAAGCCGAGGCCGACGATCAGCAGCGCCGTGTGCTGTGTCGCGCTGACGCCGAGCAGCATCCACGCACTCGCCACGCCGCCGACGCAGCACAGCAGCAGCGGCCAGCGCGAGCCGTAGCGCCCGATGGCGAGCGCGCACAGCAGCGCACCGATCACGCCTCCGAGGTTGTATGCACTCAGGCCGTAGCCCGCCAGAGAAACGCTCAGGCCTTCGCTCGTCAGCATCGACGGCAGCCAGCTGAACGCGGCGTACACCGCGAGCAGGCACATGAAGAAAGCGCCCCAGATGGCAACGGTGTCGCGTGCGCGGCCGTCGCGGAACAGCGCCGTGAAGCCGACGTGCCTCTCCGCGCTCTGCTCGCGCACGTCGGTGAAACTCGCATCGGGCGCGACATCGCGCGCCATGCGCCGCAGCAGCTTGACGAGTTCGGGCCAGCGGCGCGGACGGCGCGCGAGAAAGCGCGGTGATTCCGGCAACGCGGCGAGCAGTACGATGGCAAGCACAAGCGGCAGCACGCCACCCGCGACGAACAGACCGCGCCAGCCATAGACCGGCAACACCTGAGCGGCGAACAAACCCGCGATCATGCCGCCCGCCGGCACGCAGAGAATCGTCGCCGTCACCGCGAAGGTGCGAAAACGCGCGGGTGTGAATTCGGCGGTCATCGTGGTCGAGGTGGGCAACGCCCCGCCGATGCCAAGCCCCGCGATAAAGCGCAACGCGGCGATCGCCGCGACGTTCGGCGCGAGACTGATCGCGCAGGTCGCGATGCCGAACACGAACACGCTGCCGATCACGGCCCAGCGGCGGCCGAAGCGATCGGCGAACAGGCCCGCGAACGCGCTGCCGATGCCCATGCCGATCAACCCTGATGCGACCACGGGCGCAAACGCGTTGCGCGTAATGCCCCACTCCTTGATGAGCATGGGAATCGCGAAGCCGATCAACTGGCTGTCGAATCCGTCGACGATGATCGACAGCGCCGCGAGCACCACCGCAATCTTTTGCAGCAACGTGTAGGGGCCGTCGTCGAGCGCATGGCCGATGTCGACCATGCTGCCGCCGCGCGCGATGCCCGCGAGGGCCGCGTCGTCGTGCGTCTTCGAGGCCGCGGCGGAAGCCGGGGGAACGTAATTCATCAGCGTGTCTCCATGTTTCGCGCTGCGTGCGCGTTTATCGATTTTTTTGTTGTCGTCAGTAAGGTCGCCGCGTACCACGCGCATCGACGAGCCGCACGAGTTGCAGCAGACACTCCGTGCATGGCGCGGCAACGCCCGCCGCGCGCGCCGCCGCGACGACCGCGCCGTTGATCGCCTCGATCTCGGTCTTGCGGCCCGCGAGCACGTCCTGCAGCATCGATGGCCGATGCGCGCGGTGATGCGCAAGCGCATGCCGCACGTTATCGACGACATGCGCTTCGTCGAATGCAATACCGTTCGCGCGCGCCACGGTCGCAACCTCGGCGACGATCTTCAGCGTCAACGCCTCGCCGTCCGGCACGTTCGACAACTCGCCCACCGTGCATTGCGTAAGCGCGCACAGGCTGTTGAGCGCCGCATTGAACGCGACCTTCTCCCAGATCGCGGACCACACGTTGGAATCGGCCATGCAATTGAGACCCGCCGCGTTCAATGCATCGACCGCGCGTCGCACATGCGCATGCGTTTCGCCGTCCGCATTCATGAGGCGGATTTCTCCCGCGCCGTGCGAGCTCACCTGCGCGGGTCCCGGTTTGTCCGCGGGCCACGTCGTCATGCCGGCCATCACGCGTTCGCGCGCGACGTAACGTGCGATCCGCTCGACGTTGCCGAGTCCGTTCTGCAACGACAGCACGGCGGTGTGCGGCCCGAGCAGTGCCTGCACCGACGCGAGCGCTGCTTCGGTGTGCATCGTCTTCGTGAAGACGATCAGCAGCTCCGGCGCCGATACGGCCTGCTCAGGACGGCTCACGCGCAGATTGCCGACAATGCGCGTACCTGCGTCCGTGGTGAGGCTCAGCCCGTCGCGGCGGATAGCGTCGAGATGCGCGTCGTCGATATCGACCAGCGTGACGCGATGGCCCGCTTCGGCGAGCAGGCCGCCGAACAGCGAACCCATCGCGCCCGCGCCGAGAATTGCAATGTCCAAAGCATCAAGCATCGCAAGCCTCCAGCTCAGAACGGGTAGTGGCGCGGCGTCGTTTGCAGCGTAATCCAGCGCAGATCGGTGAATTCCGCGATCCCCGCCTTGCCGCCGAAGCGTCCGAAACCGCTCGCCTTCACGCCGCCGAACGGCATCTGCGCTTCGTCATGCACGGTCGGGCCGTTCACATGACAGATGCCCGACTCGATGCGTTTCGCGACATTGAGCGCGCGCGCCGTATCGCGGCTGAACACCGCCGAGGACAGCCCGTATTCGTTGTCGTTCGCGCACGCGATCGCGGCCTCTTCGCCGCTCACGCGCACGATCGCCTTCACGGGGCCGAACGATTCGTCGTGATAGATGCGCATGTCCGGTGTCACGCGATCGAGCAGCGTCGCGGGCATCAACGTGGTCTCGCTCTTTCCGCCGCAGACGAGCGTCGCGCCTTTCGCCAGCGCATCGTCGATCAGCGCGTTGCAGCGCTCGACGGTGCTCATGTCGACCACCGAGCCGAGCACGACCGGCCCCTTGCGCGGATCGCCGAGCGGCAATGCGCGCGCCCGCGCGGCGAGTTGATCGACGAACGCATCGGCAATGCTTTCGTCGACGATGATGCGCTCGGTCGACATGCAAATCTGCCCCGAATTCGCGAATGCGCCGAACACAGCCGCGTTGACGGCGGCGCCGATGTCGGCGTCGTCGAGCACGACGAGCGGCGCCTTGCCGCCGAGTTCGAGCACGCTAGGCTTCAGATGGCGCGCGCACGTCTCGGCGATGAGGCGGCCCACTCGCGTCGAGCCCGTGAAGTTCACGCGGCGCACGTGCGGATGTTCGATCATCGCGTCGACGATCCGCGCGGCGTCGGCCGGCGCGTTCGTCACGAAATTCACGGTGCCGCGCGGCAAGCCCGCCTCCTGCATCGCCTCGATGATGAGGCCGTGCGTGGCGGGGCAAATCTCCGAGCCCTTCAGCACGACCGTGTTGCCGCATGCGAGCGGCAGCGCGATCGCGCGAACCGCGAGAATCACCGGCGCGTTCCACGGCGCGATGCCGAGCACGACGCCCGCGGGTTGGCGCACGCCCATCGCGAGACTGCCGGGCACGTCCGACGGAATCAGTTCGCCGGCAACCTGCGTGGTGAGCGCGGCCGCCTCGATCAGACCCGCCGCCGCGAGATGCACGTTAAAGCCCGCCCAGATGCTCGACGCGCCGGTTTCGGCGGCCATCGCTGCGGCAAAGGCGTCGGCTTTCGCTTCGAGCGCGTGCGCGGCCTTCGTCAGCAGCGCGCGGCGCTCGCTCGGGCCGAGCGCCGACCAGACCGGAAAGGCGGCCGCGGCGGCATCGACGGCGGCTACGGCGTCTTCGACCGTCGCAGCCGGCGCGCGCGTCGCGACTTCGCCGTCGAGCGGGTTGCGGCGCTCGAAGGTCGCGCCGTTGCGTGCCTGTACCTGTTCGCCGCCGATCAGCATCGATACGTTTTTCATCGTCTATCTCCTATATCGAGCAGAGTGAGTGCAAAGCACTGACTCCGATCCCATGCAAGCTGGTTGTAGTACTGAATAGGAAGTGCGCGCTACGCCACGATTGCTTCGACGAGCGTGGGACCGTTCTTCACGTCATCCGCCGACAGCGCACGGCGCAACGCGTCGGCCAATTTAGCCGCGTCGCTCACGCGCTCGCCGGGGCAGCCCATGCCCGCCGCGAGCGTCACGAAATCGAGCCCCGGCAGATCCGTGCCCTGCACCGGCTCGTGCGGCCCGAAGCCGAACACGGGCGCGAAATCCTGCAGCGCGGCGTAGCGCGTATTGTTCAGGACCACGAATGTAATCGGCAGCTGCATCTGCACCGCGCTCCAGATCGCCTGGATCGAGTACATGCTCGAACCGTCGCCGATCAGCGCGATCACCCGCTCGCCCGGCCGCGCGAGCGCGACGCCGACCGCGGCCGGCATGCCGTAGCCGAGGCCGCCGCTGTCCATCGTGAAGAACGTGCCGGGGCGCGCGATCGGCAGATAGGTTTGCATCACGGGACGCGCGCTCGGCGCTTCCTCGACGACGATGCCGTCGGGATCGCGCACCTCGGCGAGCGTCTGCAACGCGAATGCCACCGACATGCGCTCGCCTGCCGCAGGCGGCAACGCGCGCGGCGGCACGGCGCACGGCGCGGGAAATGCGCGCTCCTTCGGCGCGGCGCGCGCGAGCAGATCCTGCACGCCGAGCCGCACGTTGCCGACCGCCGCGATACCTTGCGGCGTCCATGACGCGACACCCGGATCGTCGATCAGCTGGCACAGCTTCGCGCCAGGCGGCGCATGCGGCCCGCTGCCTTCGACGTGATACGTGAACGCGGGCGCACCGATCACGAAGATTGCGTCATGCGCGCCGAGCAGCTCGACGATGCGCTCGCGCATCGCCGGCAGAAAACCTGCAAACAGGCGATGTGTTTCGGGAAAGCTGCAACGGCCGGTCATCGGCGCGACATAGACACGCGCGCGATGACGTTCCGCGAGCCGCACGACATCCTCTGCCGCATTCGCGCGATCGACCGCGCCGCCGACCACGAACGCGGGCCGCTCGCACGCGTCGAGCAAAGCGCCGATGCGCTCGAGCATCGCGGGATCGGGACGCATGACGTGCGCGACCTCGCGCTCGGGCACGCGCTCGGCCGGCTGATCCCAGTCGTCGGCGGGAATCGACACGAACACCGGACCGCGCGGCTCCTGCATCGCGATTGCGTAGGCACGCGCGATCGCAAGCGGCACGTCCTGCGCGCGCGCGGGCTCGATGCTCCATTTCACATAGGGCTTCGGCAATTCGGTGGCCTGGGTCGCGGCGAGGAACGGGTCGAAAGGCAGGATCGAACGGGCTTGCTGGCCCGCCGTGACGACGAGCGGCGTGCGGTTGCGGAACGCCGTGAAGATGTTGCCCATCGCGTTGCCGACACCCGCCGCCGAGTGCAGGTTCACGAGCGCCGCGTTGCCGGTGGCCTGCGCGTAGCCGTCGGCCATGCCGGCCACGACCGCTTCCTGCAGGCCCAGCACGTAGCGGAAATCCGCGGGGAAATCGCGGAACATCGGCAGCTCGGTCGAGCCGGGGTTCGCGAAGATCGACGTCATGCCGACGCGGCGCGCGAAGTCGATGACCGCGTCCCGCACGGTCCATTGCGTGTTTTTGCCGGCGCCCTGTTCGCCTGCCTGCCCTTTATTCTGCTGCGGCGCACTGCCTGTCATGCGAGGCCTCCTGTCGTATGAGCGCGAAAAATCGAACAGCCATTATCGCGTTGGGTGGGGTAACCGAAAATTGCCTAATCTGCAAAAAGGCATTACCTTTGGGCATGACTTACAACCTCCAGCAACTTCAGGTGTTCGCGACGATCGTCGAAAGCGGCAGCCTCGGCCGCGCGGCCGAAGCGCTGCACATCACGCAGCCCGCGTTGAGCCGAACCATTCGCCGTCTCGAGGAACAGGTCGGTGCGCCGCTGTTCGAGCGGCATTCGCGCGGCATGCATCTGACCGCGGTCGGCGAGGCGCTCTTGCCCCATGCCATTCTGCTGCAACGCGAAGCCGAGCAGGCGCGCGAGGAAATCGACGCGATGCGCGGACTTGCGCGCGGCACGATCCGGGTGGGCGCGGTGGGCAGCATCGCGAGCCTCGTGCTGCCGCTTGCGGTGAGCGGCGTGCTCAGCAAGTGGCCGAATCTGCGCGTGCAGATTATCGAAGGCGTGTGGGACCGGCTCGCCGATGCGCTCGTCAAGCGCGAGATCGATCTCGCGCTCAGCATGGCCGTACCCGATACCGACGAGATCACGGCGATCGCCGATTGCCGCTGGGAAGACGCGAGCTATGTGGTCGCCGCGCTCGATCATCCGCTGCGGCGCAAGCCCGACCTCTCGCTGGCGGACACGCTCGGCGAACGCTGGGCGATTCCGCCGCGCGGCACTGGGCCGTTCGAGCATATGCAAAGCGTGTTCGCCGAGCACGGGCTCGGGCTGCCGAACGTGGTCGTCGAAACGCGTTCGATCACGGTGTTGAAGAGCCTCGTCGCGCGTTCGGGCTTTCTGAGCTGGATGGCCTCGACGATGTACGTGACCGAGGGCAAGGCTGGCGTGTTCGATACGCTCGGTGTGCCGGGCGTCGTCGGGCGGCGCACGCTCACGGCGTTCCGGCGGCGGCAGGGCATTCTGCCGAGTCCGGCGGTGAAGCTGCTCGAGCAGTTGAGACAGTTGACGGCGGCGGGGATCAACGCGGGGTGATGTTTTTCGTCTTTCAACGCGCATGAAGGAAGCGCGGGCAAGAAGCGCTCGAAGAAAGTACACAGGCCGCCCGCTTTACTATTGGCGATAGTCAACACCATACTGTCGTACCTGTTCGTATCCCGCTTCCGAGGAGCCGCTGATGATTGCGCCGTTGCCCCAACAACTCACCCGCGAATTCGCGTCGAAATTCGCCAATCTCGCGCTCGCCCACCTCCCGCGCGAATATCCGAACAAGCTCACGCACTCGCTTGCCGGACCGCAGGACGTGCAAGGCCCGCGCGCGTTACACCCGATCTTCTACGGCAGCTACGACTGGCATTCGTGTGTGCACGGCTACTGGTTGGTCCTGTATCTGCTCGAACGCTTCCCCGATCTGCCCGAAGCCGCGCGCATCGTCGCGGTGGTCGACGAGCATTTCACCGGCGCGAACGTCGCGGGAGAACTCGCGTATCTCGATCTGCCGCACAATCGCGGCTTCGAGCGGCCGTATGGCTGGGCG
Source organism: Paraburkholderia susongensis (assembly GCF_900177725.1). Classification (GTDB taxonomy): domain Bacteria; phylum Pseudomonadota; class Gammaproteobacteria; order Burkholderiales; family Burkholderiaceae; genus Paraburkholderia; species Paraburkholderia susongensis. The sequence goes on from NZ_FXAT01000005.1 coordinate 337,765, forward strand.
TGGCTGCTCGCGCTGAGCGCGCAGCTCGAATCGCTGAAAATCTCCGAGGCCGCGCGCTGGTCGAAGACGTTTGCGCCGCTGACGGCCACGTTCGTCGAACGCTTCGAGGAGTTTCTGCCGAAGGCGACCTATCCGCTGCGCGTCGGCACGCACTTCAATATGGCTTTCGCGCTTGCGTTGACGCTCGATTTCGCGCGACAAACCTCGCGCAGTTCATTGGAAGCGCTGATCGTCAGCACCGCGGAGCGCTGGTTTCTCAACGACGTCGCGTGCCAGGCGTGGGAGCCGGCCGGCGACGAATTCCTCTCGCCTTCGCTGATGGAAGCGGAGCTGATGCGGCGCGTGTTGCCGTCCGCGCAATTCGTCGCCTGGTTCGGGCGCTTTCTGCCGGACCTCGGTGCGAAAAAGCCCGCGACGCTGTTCGAGCCCGTCACCGTGACCGATCGCAGCGACGGCAAGATCGCGCACCTCGACGGCCTCAATCTGAGCCGCGCGTGGTGTCAGCGCTCGCTCGCGCGCGCATTGCCCGCCGGCGACGTGCGCCGCACGGTGCTGTTCGAAGCTGCGGAGCGTCATCTGCACAGCGCACTCGCGCACGTGGCCGGCGATTACATGGGCGAGCATTGGCTCGCCACGTTTGCGACGCTCGCGCTCGAAGCCTGACTGTTTTTTTATCCAGGCTGCGTTTGGCTGGCGCTCCGGTCTGGAGCGCCTTTCTTATTCGACCGTTTGACGCAACGGCTCCCCTCGTTTTCCAGCAACGCGACAGAATCCCGCTCGTCGTCAGTCATCGCCCGCGGCGGTAAAATCGCGCAAGGCGATCAAGCCGGCAAAAAGGTGGCAGTTTGACTGAGTTTGAGCAGGGTTTCATTTTGACCCGGCATTGGCGGGACACGCCCGCCGGCACGGAGATCGAATTCTGGCTGGCCACGGACAGCGGGCCGCGCCACATCCGTCTGCGTCCTCAGCCGTCCGTCGCCTTCATTCCCGCTGAACATCGCGAGCGCGCCGAGACGATTCTGCGTGACGAAAAGCAGTACGATCTGCGCCCGCTCGAGCTTTGCGACTTCCAGCATCGGCCGGTGATGGGCCTTTACTGCCCGCAGTACCGGCAGTTGAAGAGCTTCGAAAAACGCCTGAAGCAAGGCGACGTCGACGTCTACGAAGCCGACATCCAGCCGCACGAGCGCTACATGATGGAGCGCTTCATTACCGCGCCCGTATGGTTCAGCGGCGAGCCGCAGCAGAAAGGCCCGCTCTCGAACGGCGAACTGAAACCGGCCAGCGGTTATCGTCCGCCATTGAAGCTCGTTTCGCTCGACATCGAAACGAGCGCGCACGCCGAGCTTTATTCGATCGCGCTCGAAGGCTGCGGCGAGAGGCAGGTGTATATGCTCGGGCCGCCTAATGGTGTCGACGGCGGCGATGGTGACGGAAGCAGCCTCGACTTCAAGCTCGAATACTGCGAAACCCGCGCCCAGTTGCTCGAAAAACTCATTGAGTGGATGGAGCGGCACGATCCCGATGCGATCATCGGCTGGAATCTCGTGCAGTTCGATCTGAAGGTGCTGCAACAGCATTCTGAGCAATATCGCGTACCGCTGCGCATCGGCCGCGGCGGTGCGGTGATGGAATGGCGCGAGCATAGCGTCACGCGCAATCATTTTTTTGCGGGCGCGGCGGGACGCCTGATTATCGACGGCATCGAGGCGCTGCGCTCGGCAACGTGGAGCTTTCCATCGTTCAGCCTCGAATACGTGTCGCGCTCGGTGCTGGGTGAAGGCAAGGCGATCGACAACCCGTATCAGCGCATGGACGAAATCCAGCGCCGCTTCGACGAAGCCAAACCCGAGCTCGCGCGCTACAACCTCAAGGATTGCGAACTCGTCACGCGCATCTTCGCGAAAACCGAACTGCTGCCGTTTCTGCTCGAACGCGCGAACGTGACCGGCCTGCCCGCCGATCGCAGCGGCGGCTCGGTCGCGGCATTCACGCATCTGTACATGCCGCGCATGCACCGGCAAGGCTATGTCGCGCCGAATCTCGGCGACGTGGCCGGCGCCGCGAGCCCCGGCGGCTTCGTGATGGATTCGCGGCCCGGCCTCTACGACTCCGTGCTCGTGCTCGACTACAAGAGCCTTTATCCGTCGATCATCCGCACGTTTCTGATCGACCCTCTGGGCCTCGTCGAAGGCATGCTGCATCCCGACGACGAGCACTCGGTGCCGGGCTTTCTCGGCGCACGCTTCTCGCGCACGCGCCACTGCCTGCCGTCGGTCGTCGCACAGGTCTGGCAGGCACGCGAAACGGCCAAACGCGAGCACGACAAACCGCTTTCGCAGGCGCTCAAGATCATCATGAACGCGTTCTACGGTGTGCTCGGCTCGACTGGCTGCCGTTTTTTCGACCCGCGTCTCGCGTCGTCGATCACGATGCGCGGCCACGAGATCATGCACACGACGCGCGAGCTGATCGAGGCGCAAGGCTATGAGGTGATCTACGGCGACACCGACTCGACCTTCGTGTGGCTCAAGCACGCGCACAGCGAGGACGACGCCGCGCGCGTCGGCCGCGCGCTCGTCGAACACATCAACGCGGCATGGCGGCAGAAATTGCAGGAACGCTTCGGGCTCGACAGCGCGCTCGAACTGCAATTCGAGCGGCACTACCGGCGCTTTTTCATGCCTACGGTGCGTGGCGCCGAGGAAGGCAGCAAGAAACGCTACGCGGGTCTCATCATGTTGCCGGACGGCAGCGAGGAAGTCGTCTACAAGGGGCTCGAAACCGTGCGCACGGATTGGACGCCACTCGCGCAGCAGTTCCAGCAGGGTCTGTATCTGCGCATTTTCAGGCAGCAACCGTATCAGGACTACGTGCGCGACTATGTGAGCGATACGCTCGCGGGCCGGCTCGACGATCAGCTCGTGTATCGCAAGCAGTTACGCAGGCCGCTCGCCGCCTACGAGCGCAATGTGCCGCCGCACGTGCGCGCAGCCCGCGTCGCGGATGAATTCAATCGCGCGCAGGGGCGCCCTCTGCAATATCAGAACGGTGGCTGGATCAGCTACGTGATGACGATCGCCGGGCCTGAGCCGCTGGAAACGCTGCGCTCGGCGATCGACTATGAGCACTATCTGACGCGGCAATTGCAGCCGGTTGCCGACGCGATTCTGCCTCTGCTGCGCGACGACTTTACGACGCTGATGTCGGGGCAAAGGCAGTTGTTCTGATTGCTGATTTCGTCGGGCAGCGCACGGCCGCGCGCTACTTCGAAATCTTCTCCAGTTCGAGCCCGTTCGTGCGCGGCCCCATCAAGCCGATCGCGAGCATCACGATCAGCATTGCCCCCGCGATGAACACGAACACGCCGGTCGTACCGAAGTAGCGCAACACCGCCGCGATCAGAAAGGCCGTGAAGATCGCTGAAAACCGGCTCCACGAGTAAACGAAGCCGACCGCGCGCGCCCGGATACTGGTCGGAAAGAGTTCGGCCTGATACGCGTGATAACTGTACGAAATGATGTTGCCCGCGAGCGTCAGGCACACGCCGAGACTCACGAGCAGCACCGCACCCGACGCCTGGCTGAACCACAAGCCGCACACGATATTCACGCCGGCCATCACGACGATCACCGTCTTGCGCTCGAAGCGGTCGCCGATGAAAAGCCCGATGATCGGACCGAGCGGCGCCGCCAGCGCGATCACGCTCGAATACATGAGGCTCGTGGTGATCGTGATGCCCTGCTTGATGAGCAGCGTCGGCACCCAGTTCGCGAAGCCGTAGAAGCCGACCGTCTGGAAGATGTTGAAGATCGTCATCATCAGCGTGCGGCTGCGATACGGCGGCACCCACATATCGCGGAAGCTGCCGCGCGGCGCGACCGGTACCGGCGGCGCGGGCGGCGGCAACTCGCGGCCGTATTCGCTGCGCACTTTCGCTTCGAGCGCGCTCATCACGCGCTCCGCCTCGGCGAAACGCCCCTGCTGCGCGAGCCAGCGCGGGCTTTCCGGCAACGCGCGGCGAATCCACCAGACGAACAGCGCGCCGTGCGCGCCGATCAACACGACCCAGCGCCAGCCGTCGAGGCCGAACAGCGTGCGCGGCACCAGCAGAAATGAGAGAAACGCGACCACCGGCACCGCCGTAAAGCCGACTGCCTGCTCGCACGCGAAGGCGCGGCCGCGAATCTGCTTGGGAACGAGTTCGGAAATGTATGTACCGATCGTCACGAGTTCGACGCCGATGCCGACACCGGCAACGAAGCGCCAGAAATTGAGGCCCGTGGCGCTCTCCTGGAACGCCATTACGACGTTGGCCACGCAATACCAAAGCAGCGAATACGTGAAGACGGCGCGGCGCCCGAAGCGGTCCGCGAGAAAGCCGCACGCGATCGTGCCGATAAAAAGCCCGCTGAACAGCGCGGCGATGAAGCTCGCGACGCCGGTCGAGCCGAACAGGCCATGCGTCGTCGCGCTCAGAATCCCGCTTTTGACGAGGCCCGGCGCGACATAGCCGGAATACAGCAGGTCGTAGAGTTCGAAGAAGAAGCCGAGGCTCAGCAATACCACGAGCTTCCAGATGGAGCGCGTTGCGGGCAGCCGGTCGAGACGCGCGGAAATGCTGCCGGCGTCGAGCGACGCGGCGTGGTCTGCGCTGTCTGGACTGTCCGCGCGATGAGCAAGGCCGTCGGCGGTATGGGTGGAATGCGCCGCGTCGCCGCCGCTGCGCGCGACGGACCCCGCGTGATCGGGGGATGTCATGTTATGTGTCTCCTATGTCGATCGGAGTTGGCGCTTTAGCTGTCGATCCGTAGTCCGCGCTTTAGCGCCTGCTACGGTCCCATGCAGAGCATTTACTCCGATCCCATGCAACTGCTATTGCGCTGCTTTCACGGCAAAGCACGAAGCTCGCCGGGGCCGGTACGATGCCGGCCCTGCGCCTTGTCGCGCGTCGCACACACACGATGCCGGGCCGGAGTCCGGCCTGCATTCTAGCCGTGCGCGCGCTTCAATTGTTCGAAACTCGTGATTTTTCCCGCCAACGCGCTCGCCGCAACCGTGTACGGGCTCGCGAGCCACACGTCGCCCGGCCCTGAACGGCCCGGGAAATTGCGGTTGATCGCGCTGATCGTCACGTCGCTCGCATTCGCCGATTGCCCCGGCCCGCAATTCGCGCACGAGCCGCAGCCCGGCATCACGAGCGTCACGCCCGCGCGTTCGAACACCGGCAGATAGCCCTGTTCCTCGCAATACGCGCGCACCGCCATCGTGCCGAATTGCAGATAAAGGCGCGTACCGTCCGGCACGCGAATGCCGTGCTCCACGCCCCAACGCAGCACCTCGTGATAGAAATCGAAGTCCTCGCGCTTGCCCGCGGTGCACGAGCCGCCGTACGCGATATCGATCGCGACGTCCTCGCGCAGTTGCTGCGTGGGCATGCCGTTGCCCGGGTCGCCCGGGCGCGCGAGCATCGGCTCGATCTGTGCCGCGTCGATGCGGATCGTGTCGCGGTAGGTCGCAGCCGCGTCGCTTTTCATCCAGCTTTCCAGCACGAAATCGATGCCGCGCCGCTCCTTCAGGAACGTAACCGTGCGTTCGTCCGGCTCGACGATGCCCGTGAAGCCGCCCAGTTCCGCGACCATGTTGGTCAGCGTCGCGCGTTCGTCGATCGACATCGCACGCACCGCCGCGCCGCCGTATTCGAACACGAGGCCGATCGCGCCGCCCGAGCGAATCGCGTCCATGTGCAGCAGATGCAGCACGACGTCCTTCGCGGTCACGCCGTCGCGCAGGCTGCCGTCGATCTCGATGCGCAGCGTTTCCGGCACCTTGCAGCGCACGTAGCCCGTCACCCAGCTATTGGCGATTTCCGTCGCCCCCGCCCCGAACGCGAGACAGCCGAGCGCGCCCGAATGCGGTGTGTGCGAATCGGTGCCGCACGCGACCTGGCCCGGCAATGCGTACTGCTCGGCCATCAGCGCATGACAGATGCCCTCGGAACCGGGCGCGCCATCGAGCGCGCCGTGTGAGCGCACCGGATAGTCGCGCGAGAACGACGTGTGGCCTTCCATCAGATTCGCGACGCCCGGCAGCAACCCGTCGCGCACGTGCGGAATGCTCTGCGGCGCGAGCACCAGATGATCCTGGAACGCGATGATGTGATCCGGCGCATGCAAAGGCGCGGGCTTGCCGAACGCGCGATGCATGAGATGCGCGCACATGCCGGTGAAGTAGTCGTGGCTGAAGCGCCAGTCGGCGGCGATGAATACGCCGTCGCCACGCTGTGCGCTTGCGGTGCCGGGGTGCAGATGACGGTCGATGATTTTCTCGACCAGGGTTTTCGGTGTAGTGCAGGAGGCTGAATCCACCGCGTCGGCTGCGCCTGCGTGATCGGCGTGATCGGCGTGAGCGCGCTCGCGCGGCGCGGGCCAGTCTGCGAACCGGCTGTACGCGAGCAGCCCGCCGCTGCGGATGATCTGCTGCGTGAGTGCGTCGCGGCCCTTGAGGAATTCGTCGATCGGCACCGCTTCGCCCGCGAGCAGACGATCGAGCACGGCGAAATCGGTCGTGGTCAGAATGCCGATGTTGTCGCAGTTCTGCTGATAGATACGCTCGAAGCTCTCCGCGACGATCAGCCGGATGCCCGCCGACAGTTCCGCGAGCGGACTCGATTCGCGCGACGACCCCTTGCCGTAACGCTTGCCCGCCACCGTAACCTGGAAGCCGCCGTCCTTCACCGCATGGCGGCCGATCGGCAGACGCTCGCCCGCCTTGAAGCCGACGTACGGATACTGGCCGAGGCGCTCGTCGTACGTGAGCATCACCGTAACGGGCGTGATTTCGTCGGTGGATACGTTGTCGCGCAGCGGCCCCGCGCTCGCGCGCGTGAAATTCTCGCCGGCGAGTTGCGCGTCGATTACCGCCGGATCTTGCGACAGGTACAGCACGCGGCCGTCCAGACGAATCGTATCGTTCATCATGCATTCTCCTTGCGCTCACTATACGGCGCGCAAGGTCAATGCCGAAGTGCCGGTCCGGCAACGCTGCCGTCTCGTTTCGCGAACGCGGCATGTTGCGCCGCGGTTCGATTCAGCCGCTTGCTGCCCGTATGCTGGATTTGCTAAGGCTGATTGCCGAGAAGATTGCCGAGAAAAGCGACCAGTGCCGCGGCGCTCGCGCTCAACTGCTCGCGCGCCTTGAAGATCATGATGAGGTGGCGTTCGGCCCACGCGTCGCTCAATGAAAGCAGCCGCACGTCGAGCGTATTCACGTAGAGCAGACCCACCTGCTCGGGCACGATCGCGATGCCGAGACCTGCATGCACCATCCGGCACAGCGCGTCGAGGCTGCTCACGCGAATCCGCACATCGAGCTGCCGCCCCGCGCTCGCCGCCTGCTGCGTGAGCAAACGCGTGAGCGCGCTTTCGCTGCGCAAGCCGACGAAGCTGTCATACAGCAGATCGTCGAACGCCGCACGCGAGGCGCTCGCGAGCCGGTGAGCACCCGGCACCAGCACCGCGAGCCGGTCCTGCCGATACGGCACCTGCTCGAACACTTCACTGCCGGCAACCGGATTGCAGATGCCGAAGTCCGCGCCGTGTTCGTCGACGATACGCAGCACGTCCGCGCTATTTTCTTCTTCGAGTTCGATCGACACGTCCGGGAACGCACGGCCGAACGCGGCGACGTCTTCAGGCAGGAATTGCACGATCGACGAAAGATTCGCCACCACGCGCACGCGCCCTTTCGCACCCGACGAGAAGCGCGACAGCTCCGCGCTCATCTGCTCGATGTTGCCGATGATCGCGAGCGCGTATCGCAGCACGGTCTCGCCGACCGGCGTCACGGTAATCCCGCGCGACTGGCGTTGGATCACCGGCAGGCCGATCACGGCCTCGATCTCGGCAATGCGCCGGCTCACCGCCGACGACGCGATGAACTCGCGCTCCGCGGCACGCGCGATATTGCGCTCCTGGCAAACGGCGACGAACAGGCGCAGCGAAGTCAGGTCGAGTTTCTTGAGCAGGTTTTCCATGGGACGGGGCGCGGTTTTCGAGGATCGCGGGCAAACGCTGGAATCGTGGCCTTTATCGTCTCATGGAGCGCGCCGATGCGCCATTCCCGTCATGGCGCCTCATGCAACGTTATGCAACGTCAGGCAGCGTCATGGAAGATGATGCCCACCGTATGCCGATGCCCCGAGCGCAGACGGCTCACGCCATGCCGCAGATTGACGCGATACGGGCCGCGCGTGCCCTGCACGGGCCGGCTGTTCACGGTAAACACCACTGCGTCGCCCTTCGCGAGCGGCACCACTTCGGCGCGCGACTGCATGCGCGGACGCTGCTCGGTCATCACGAACTCGCCGCCAGTAAAATCCCGCCCCGGTTCCGACAGCAGTATCGCGACCTGAAGCGGAAACACATGTTCGCCGTACAGGTCCTGGTGCAGGCAGTTGTAATCGCCCTCGCCGTACTGCAGGATCAGCGGCGTGGGACGAAGCTGGCCGGCGTCGTGGCAGCGGCGAATGAAATCGGCGTGTTGCTGCGGATAGCGCACGTCGATGCCCATTGCCCGGTTCCAGCGGTTCGCGACCGGCACGAGGCGCGGATAGATCGCGCCGCGCAATTCGCCGATGATCCGAGGCAGCGGATACGCGAAGTACTTGTATTCGCCGCGGCCAAAACCGTGGCGCGCCATCACGATACGGCTGCGATAGAGATCGTCGCGCGGATAAAGCGCCGCCAGCGCGTCGCACTCGTGTGGCGTGATGAGTTGCGGCACGGTCGCGCATCCGTACTGATCGAGGTCCTGCTCGATCCGGCGCCAGTCGAGCGCGCCGACGCGTTGGTCGACGCGTTGGTCGACGCATTGGTCCATTCTTTGCGCGGATGCGATGGCGGGGAGTGCCGTTTCGTGTGAAGTCATCGTCGGTGGGTTCGCTTGACGTGGCTGGCGGCGGAGTGCGCCGTCAGCGCCATGAAAGTAGATCGATAACGTAAGTGTACGAGTGCGGCGACAGGAAAACACTCCGGCTCTTGCGCTCGAATTCGGCGGACCGTGCGTGCGTCGCTGGAATCGCGCACGGGCCGCGCTCTGCACGGGCGGCCAATTCACGCTACGCTGTCGTTATCCGTTGCGCCCGCATCCGGCGGCGCGCATGGCACTTCATTCCTTCAAGGACAGTAATGAAACAGCAACTCACCATCGATTTCGTCTCCGATATCGCCTGCCCGTGGTGCGCGATCGGCCTGTCGTCGCTTCAGCTTGCGCTCGCGCGTCTTCACGATAGCGTCGACGCGCAGATCGTCGTGCATCCGTTCGAGCTGAATCCGGAGATGGGACCGGACGGCGAGGACATCGTCGATTATCTCGGCAAGAAATACGGGCGCACGCCCGCGCAGATCGCCGAGACGCAGGCGATGATCCGCGAACGCGGCGCGAGCGTCGGCTTCAATTTCGGTCCACGCACGCGCACCTACAACACGTTCGACGCGCACCGCCTGCTGCATTGGGCCGGTATCAAGGGCGAGCAGTTGCCGCTCAAGCTCGCGCTGCTGCGCGCCTATCATGCCGACGGCAAGAACCCGAGCAATCATGACGTGCTGATCGAAGCGGCGCAGTCCGTGGGGCTCGATGCCGACGAAGCGCGCGAGGTTCTGACCAGCGGCGCTTATGCCGATGAGGTTCGGGAAGCGGAAAAGAACAATCAGCAGATGGGTATTCAATCGGTGCCGTCCATTATCTTCAACCATCGATATCTGATAACGGGCGGGCAGCCGGTGGAGCAATTCGTGCAGGCGATCGAGGAAATTGTCGCGAAGGGGGTGGCGTAGTTTTGGCTTGAGGTGGCGCGGCATTCACGTTTTTCAGAGCATCTAGCGGTGGAGCTCACCGGACACGCCCTCGCCAACCTCACCGGCCTGCATCGACGCAAACCACCAGGCCATTCCGGCCGCAAACGACAACGCACCCGCAAGCAACAACCCGCTGCGCATGCCATCGACGATCGAATGCCTCATTGCGATCATGCTCCCCGAAACAGTGACGCCAAGTACCGCCCCCGTTTGACGCGCGGCGTTGAGCACCCCCGCCGCAATACCGGAGCGGACACTCTCGACCGATGCCATTAGCGTCGTCGTGGCGACAGGCGTAATCAGGCTTGCAGCAAGACCAATGGCAGGCAATGCGAAAGCGAACGGCACAGCGGAGAAGCGGGAGACGATCGCCCACAATCCGGCAAAACCGAGCGCAGCGAGCACGCACGCAGCACCGACAAGACTTCTCGGCCCCAACCAGGTCACCGCGCGTTTCGACAGAAAGCTGCCGATTGGCACGACGATGGTCAACGGCAGGAAGGCGAGCCCCGTACGCATCGGCGAGTAGCCAAGCTGATGCTGAAAATACAGACTAAGGTCGAACATCAGGCCGTAGAACGTAAACGCCGAAACCATGGAAACGAGAATCGCGCAGGAAAAGCCGGAATGGCGGAAAAGACCGAAAGGCAACATCGGCTGCGCACGCTTCGTTTCGATCGCAACGAACACGCAGCCCGCAACCAGCGTTGCCGCGCAGCCGGCGGCAATGGGTGGCGCAAACCATCCGTATGCGGGCAATCCGATCACCGTGATATTGAGCAGCGCGAGGGTCGCGATTGCCGCGATCTGGCCGGCGATATCGAAGCCTGGCGCGGCCGCACTCCGCGCCCCCGCCTGTATCTCCACCCTGCGCGCCAACACGATGCCGATCAGACATACAGGAACATTCAGCAGAAAAATGCTGCGCCAGCCTGCAAGCCCGATCAGCACGCCGCCGATCAGCGGTCCCGCCGCCATCGCGAGGCCCCCGAGGCCGGCCCACACGCCGAACGCGGCCGCGCGCTCTTGAGGGTGCGGGCACGCGCGATTGATGAGCGCGAGCGAAGCAGGAACCAGCAGCGCCGCCCCGACGCCCTGCAAAACGCGCGCGCCGATCAGCGCCGCGAGACTGGACGCCGCGCCGCAAAGCGCCGACGCACCGGTGAAGACCGCGAGACCGGCGATATACACGTTGCGCGCACCGAGCCGGTCGCCCAGCGTACCGCCCGATAGCAGCAGACTCGCGAAGGTCAGCGTATAAGCATTCACCACCCATTGCAGACCGCTCATGCCGCCCGCGAGACTCATCGATATCGGTCCCAACGCGACGTTGACGATCGATGTATCGAGGATTACGACGACATAGCTGAGACTCGTTGCGAGCAGTACGGACCGTTGCTGTATTCGATCGTTCATCAGGCGATTCCCCGGACATGGTGGCTGGTATCGCTTCAGTATCCGGGATCGCGAATTCGTGATGCTTCGATACGCGTCGAAGTATGCGGCTGCGAGATTCGGCTACGCTGTCGATAAATGCCCAGGAGACGGACATGGACGTTCAACCGAAAGTCGCCGCGACGGCGTTCCTGATCGCCGACGCGGCCCGCGCGGCAATGCTGATGGCTCTCGCCGATGGACGCGCGCTGCCCGCCGGCGAGCTAGCCTACGCGGCCGGCGTGACGGCGCAGACGGCGAGCAGCCACCTCGCCAAGTTGCTGGACGGCGGCCTCCTCACGGTCGAAAAGGAGGGGCGTCACCGTTACTACAGGCTTGCGGATGCGCAGGTCGCATCGCTACTCGAGAACCTCGCCGCAATCAGTGCAAGAGCGCCGGTGCGCCGAAAACCGTATGGGCGCGACGCGCGGCAATTGCGTTTCGCGCGATGCTGTTACGACCATCTTGCCGGGCAGGTCGGCGTGACGATCACACAGCAGTTGATGCAACGCGATCTTCTCGCGGCCGGCGAAGACAAACGCTTCGAAGTGACGCGAGCCGGCGCGCAGTGGTTCAGCGAACTGGGCATCGACGTGGCGACACTGCGGCCGGGCAAGCATGGAGTCGCCCGGCAATGCCTCGACTGGACGGAGCGGCAGCACCATCTCGCCGGCCCGCTCGGCGTCAGGTTCATGTCGACGCTGTGCGAGAACGGCTGGTTGCGGCGCGCGCCTTCATCAAGGGTTGTGCAGGTAACGCCGCTCGGTTGGGCGGCGCTGTATGAAAAGTTGGGCGTGACGGCGGATGGCTTGAGCGGCGGCAGCGACGGCCGCGACGGCGAAGGTACAGGCCGGTGATCTGGCGGGGAAATAGCGCCGCTGCGCCGCATGCCCTCGCTTACGCTTACAGATAGCTGCAAACGTAGTCGAGCGTCTCAAGCACGTCGATATCGAAACGGCTCTTGCCCGGCACCGAGAACGACTCGCCCGCGCCGTAGGTCTTCCATTCGTTGCTGCCATCGAGGCGAATGCGGCACTTGCCCGCCTGCACTTCCATGAGTTCCGGCGCGTCGGTGCCGAAGTTGAGCGTGCCGGGCAGGATCACGCCGAGCGTCTTGCGCGTGCCATCGGCGAAAAGAACGGTGTGCGACACGCACTTGCCGTCGAAATAGACGTTGGCTCGTTTGACAACAGAAACCTGATCGAATTGCGTTGCAGCCGTCATGGCGGTCTTCCTCGGGGTCATCGTGAATGAATGCGTGGACGTCCGGCCGACACAGCGAACTGCGCACGAACTGAATCTGCGCAGCCCGCCCGCGCGGCATGCAGGTCCGGGCGCGAGGCCGCCATCATACAGGCTCGGGCAAGGTTCGCGCCGCCGGCCGGCAGCCATGCCGCTTTCAAACCGCCTCTGGCACCTGGCGCGTCTTCAGGAACGCTTCGAGCGTTTCACCACGCATGCTCGCGTACATACCGAGGTTGGTGATCTTCACGACACGTGCAAACTTTTCGAGCACGAAAAAACAGACGCCATAGCGAATCAGTCCAATCCAGTCCGTGTTATCGACCAGCGCGCGCTCCTGCGGCGTAAGTCCCGCGGCATCGTAGGCGGCAGTACGGTTTTCGAGCCACAGCGCGCGCGCCGGCGCTTCGCGCATCTGCCAGAAGAAGCGGTTCAGACGCATCGCCTTGATGCTCTGGCGAATATCGAACGGATACGTGCCGGTCAGTTCCTCGACACCGATCAGTTGCGGATTCATTGCGCCACCTCGTCCTCGTAAATCGTCACGGCCATCGCGGTGCTGGTTGCGAGATAGTAGTTGCGATGCAGTTCGCGGACCTTCGAGCCGAGCGCGCCGCGCATCGCGAGCCACATGATCGTCTCGACGCTTTCCGCGCCGCCGAGGCGCACGTAGTCGACGTGCTTCATCGCGGCAAGACGCTCGGGGTCGTTGACGATCAGATCGAGGAACTCCATGTCCCATTCTGTGTTGTTAAAGCCGCTGCGCTCGCCGTGCACCTGGTGAGACAGCCCGCCCGTGCCGACCACCACGACCTTGAGATCCTGCTCGAACGATTCGATTGCGCGACGCAGCGCCTGACCGAGCCGGTAGCAACGATTCGCGGTAGGCAGCGGATATTGCAACACGTTCACTTCGAACGGCACGAGCGAAAGCGGCCAGCCGTCTTGATGCGGCAACATCAGCGAAAGCGGCGAGTTGCAGCCGTGATCGAGCGGGCGATCCTGGAAGACCGTCAGATCGAATTCGTCCGCCACCAGTTGCTCGGCGATATGAATCGCGAGATCGGGATGACCGGCGATGTCCGGCAGCGGACGCTTGCCCGCGCCTTCATCGGCGAATTCATGATTGGCCGACACGCCGAGCGCGAACGTCGGATAGCAGTCGAAGAAGAAACTGTTCGCGTGATCGTTGTAGAACATCACCATCACGTCGGGCTTGCGCTCCTCGAGCCATTGCGCCACCGGCTCATAGCCTTTGAAGAGCGGCGCCCATGCGGGTTCGTTCTGCTTGCCCTTGTCGTACGCCAACCCGATAGTGGGTACATGCGACGTGCCGATACCGCCAATGATTCTTGCCATACTCGCCCTCTTGCGTCACTTGATGCTGCGTGCCAATCGGATAGGCCGTCGCTGTCATCGTCATAGCCAGCGCGGCCATCTTGGGATACAAAGATAGGAATTGTGCCGTCATACAGGAAGTACGGGTAAACCTCAGTTAGCGGTAGGCTAACGGGTCGAAACCGCCTAACCATGCGCCGTGCAAGCCGGAAAGCATCGCTGCAAGCCGCGCGGCGCATGGCTTCGTCGGTATCCCAAGGCCGCACGGTGAGCCTCGCGCCGTATCTTCATGAGGCAACGCGCGATAAACAAAACAGATGGCCCGGAAAACAACTCGCAAGCTGCTTTGAATGCGTGGTAACGCGCTGCGCGCGTGGCTATACTTCGGTGCTTCTGACGAACTGGAAAACCATGAACGAGACGACCCAGCAAGCGATTGTCCAGACGTTGCGCGAGAGGATTCTCTCGGGCGAGTTGTCGCCCGGTCAGCGTCTCGTGGAAGCGCACATTGCGCAATGGCTCGGCGTATCGCGCACGCCGCTGCGCTATGCGTTGAGCGTGTTGTCGTCGGAAGGTCTGCTGGACCGTTCGGGATCGCGCGGTTACGTGGTGCGCCGTTTCAGCGTGCGGGACGTGCTCGATGCAATCGACGTACGCGGTGTGCTCGAAGGACTCGCTGCGCGCTCGGTCGCCGAAAGCGGCGTCAGCCCGGCTTTAGCCGCGGCCCTCGATGACTGCCTGCGCGAGGGCGATGACATCTTCGATCAAAAACGCCTGAAACAAGGGGACGACGTGCGTTACGCGCAGATGAACGGCCGCTTTCACGCGCTCATTGTCGACGCGGCGCAGAACCAGGCGGTGACGGCCGCGTTGAGTCTGAACGACAAGATCCCGTTCGTGTCGCCGTTCACGATCGCTTTCGACGAATCCGCGCGCGAGCGCCAGTTCATGATGCTGATGTACGCGCATCGCCAGCATCATGCGATTGTCGATGCGCTGAAAAAAGGCGAAGGCGCGCGCGTCGATGCACTGATGAAAGAGCACACGCACATTTCGAAGGAAAGCCTGAACCTCTCGCTGCCGGCATTGCATCTGATCGCAGGCGCAGCATGACGAGCGATAACACCTCTGCGGAAAACAGCCCCGTGCCGGCCAAAGCGCCGCTGTCGATGAGCGGTAAAGACCTGCTCAATCTCGCGCAGTTGCGCGCGTTCAGGCTCGTTGCCGACATGGGCAGCGCAACGCGCGCGGCGGCCGCCCTGTTTCGTGCACAGTCGGCGGTCACGCGCTCGGTGCAGGAACTCGAGTCAGCGCTCGGCGAGCCGTTGTTCGATCGTGGTCCATCGGGCATGCTGCCGACACCGGTCGGCCGCGCGGTGCTGCACCGTTGCGAGCGCATCTTCGCGGAACTGGAAGAGCTTGCGCAATGGTGCGCCGCGCGTCAAACGCGCCGCCGGCCCGTCGCGGACGGCGCATTGCCCGCCTATCTGCTGAACACGCGGCGGCTGCAACTGTTCGCGGCGCTCGCGCGGCATCGGCACATGCCGAGTGCGGCGAAGACTTTTGGTATCAGTCAGCCCGCGGTGAGCACCGCGATCCGTGTGCTCGAAAGCGGCTCGGGCCTGAGTCTGTTTCATCGAAGCCCGCGCGGCATCCTGCTCACTACGGAAGGCGAAACGTTTCTGTTGCACGTGCGCCGCGCGCTGAACGAATTACGGCACGTACCCGACGATATCGCCGCGTTGCACGGCAAGATTCAGGGCTCGGTGACGGTCGGTGCGCTGCCGCTCGGGCGCACGCTGATTCTGCCCAAGGCCATTGCGCGCATGACCTCGGAAAATCCAGGCGTGCGCGTCGTGACCGACGAAAGCTCGTATGAAACGCTGGTGGCCGGCCTGCGCGCGGGCGACATCGACTTCATTCTCGGCGCACTGCGCGAGAACGACGCGACGAGCGGCCTGAAAAACGAGCGGCTGATGTCGGAAGACATGGTGGTGCTCGTGCGACGCGATCATCCGCTCACGCGGGCGCGCAATCTGACCGTCATGGGCCTGCGCGACGCGCAGTGGATCTTGCCGCGCAGCAATGCGCCCGCACGTGCGCTGTTTGAAGCGCAATTCAGGCGAATGAAGGTGAAGCCGCCGCTACCGACGGTCGAGACCGCCGATCTTGCCGTGATTCGCGGCTTGCTGCTCGGCACCGACATGGCGGCGGCGCTGTCGGCGCAGCAATTGCACCACGAGATTCAGTCAGGGCAACTCGCCGTGCTCGACATACCCCTGCACAACACGCGGCGAGACATCGGGCTGACACTGCGCGCGGCGGGCACGCCATCACCGGCCGCGCGCGCGTTGATCGATGCGATCCGCCTGTCGGTCGTCGATGTGACACGCAAGGTCAGCATTGGCACGAACTAGCGGTTCTATCCGGTTGATTCGCGGCTGGTTCGCGGTGAGTTCACTGACCTATCCGGCTCGTTGTCCGGCAGCCCGTCGAAAAACTCACGCCAGTCGAACGGCATGGGCAGCGCCCCGTAATCGATACCGCCCGCCTCCATGGCATCCACGACGCTGTCCTGCACACGCGCGGACGCGTCGCTCATGAACGGCGTAATACCCGCTTCCTGGAGCGTCTGCGAGACTTCGCGCATTTCCGCCGCGCGGCGCCGGCCATGCTCGGCGACACGGCTGACCAGATAGCCTGGCACGCCCGTGTCGCCGCGCATCTTGCCGAACGTCTCCGCCAACGATTCGAGCACGATCGACTCCGCGTCGTAATGCCGCGCGGCGCGCAGGCATTCGACAGTCAGTGCCTCGATGCCCTTGATCATCACGCTACGGCACATCTTCGCCGCCGACGCGACGCCGATTTTCTCCGACACCGCGCGCGCGTTGAAGCCCAATGCGTTGAGCCACGGCGCGAGGCGCTCGGCGCTCGCGCCGCCGAGCAACATCGGCACAGCAAGGCCGTAGGGCGGCACGGGCGCCATCACGGCCGCTTCGACGTATTGCGCGCCCGCGCCTTCGATACTGGCTTGCGCATGTTGCTTGGTGCGCGGCGAAACCGAGTTGATGTCGAGATAGAACTGCTCCGGCCCGATGCAGCGCGCGGCCGCCTGCGCTACCTCGAAATCGGCTTCGGCCGTGACCGCCGATACGATGAGCTGCGCGCCGTCCATCGCGCCTTGCAGCGTCTCGGCGACGCGAACGCCGGCGGCATGCGCCTTCTCACACAACGCGTCGCGCCGCAGATCGAACATCGACACCTGCACGCCCTGGGCGACCAGCGCTGCGCCGAGTATTCCGCCCGCCTCACCGAAACCGATGAATGCGATATGCCTGAGTTCGTTCATAGCCGCGCCTCGCAGGTCAATGAACGAATGCGTGTCGTGCGTGACATTGCGTTGCCTCCCATGCGTTGCCTCCCATTTGCAGTTCAGGTTTCTGCTACGACATAACAGTACTTCATCCTGAACCTGCGAAGAAGCGCATCGACACGAACCGCCTCATCAGTTTCTCCGGCCAAGCGTGCCAGCTTCAACGTGAGCGGCATACGCCGCTACCACTCGACGCACGCCTGTCGCACGCGTTCGATCGACGCCGCCCAATCCTCGTCCGGCGCGCGGCGAAACAGGCGCAGGGTATGCGGATACCACGGCGAGTCGTCGCGCTCGTGCATCCAGCGCCAGTCGACATCCCGTTCGGGCAGCATGACCCAGCATGGCTTGCCGAGCGACGCGGCCAGATGCGCGATGGACGTATCGACGCAAATCACGAGATCGAGTTGTGCGACGATGGCCGCGCTGTCCGCGAAATCCGTCACGCCAGTACCCAGATCGAGCAACGGTTGCGTGGCAGGCGGATTGCGCGCTTCGTCCTCGCCCTGCCCTTTCTGCAGACTCACGAAGCTCAGGCCCGGCACACTCCAGAGCGGCGCAAGCGTGGCGAGCGACGGAATCGAGCGATTCGCGTCGTTATGGTGCTTTGCGTTGCCTTTCCAGACCAGACCGATCCTGCGTCCTGGCGGCAGCTTCTCCAACGCCGGACGCCATTGTTCGACGAGCGCTGAATCGATCCTGAACCGTACGGGCCGCGGAATCGTATCGACGGTCGTACGCAAATACAGCGGCGCGCTCAGCGGACTCGTCCAGCAATCGTAGGTCGATGCGCGTGCCAGCGCGACGCTGTGATCGAACACGGCATCCACACCGTCGACACTCGCCATCAGCCGATGCAGCGGCGGCACGCAGGCAAACGCGACATGCGCGGCGCCTTGCGCCTTCAGCAACGCAAGATAGCGGCCGAACTGCAGCATGTCGCCGAGACCATCTTCCTGCCAGACCAGCACGGACTTGCCGTCGAGCGCGCCGCCCGACCATTGCGGACAACTGAGCATCGCGCGGGTCTTGCGATGAATGAAATCGGGCTGCTCATAGCGGCTCTCGTACAGTTGCCAGCCTTCCTCGAAACGACCCATGCCAAGCAGCAGCACAGCCAGACCGAAACGCGCCTCACCGTAGTCGGCCCGCAACGCAAGCGCTTCGCGATATGCTTTCTCGGCCTCGGAGAATCGCCTGAGTTGCACCAGTGCATTGGCGAGGTTCGCATGCGCCTGCGCTAGTTGAGGAAATACTTCGAGCGCGTGCCGGAATGCCTCGATGGCTTCGGGAAAACGCTCGAACACACGCAGCACGCAACCGAGATTGTTGTGCGCATGCGCGAGGCCCGGTTGCCAACGAATCGCGTCACGGTAAGCCTGCTCGGCCAACGCGAAACGCTCCTGTTTGAACAGTGCAATGCCCAGGTTGTAGTACGCCTCGGCATAGTGCTCACGATGAGCGATCGCTTCTCGATAAGCCGCTTCCGCTTCGGACACCCGTGCGAGATCCATCAGCACCGCACCGAGATTAAGATGAGCCTCCGCGTAATCGGGCCGGATAGCCAACGCGAGCCGGCAGGCCAGCTCGGCCTCCGCGAGCCGCTGCGTGGCCTTCAGCACGCCGCCGAGATTGTTGAGCGCTTCCGGATACTGCGGCTTGAGCGTCAGCGCCTCGCGATACGCCGCGTCCGCTTCGGCGAGGCGTCCGAGTTCCATCAGCACACTGCCGAGGTTGTTGTGCACCTCCGCGTGACCGTGCAAGCCGAGCAGCGCATGACGATAAGCCGCTTCCGCTTCATGCGGGCGGCGCAGATCGCGCAGCACGATACCGTGGCTGTAATGCGCCTCGGCATGGCTGGGGCGAAGCGTCACCGCCTGACGATGCGACGCCTCCGCTTCGTCTTGGTAGCCGAGCCCGTAGAGCACGCAGCCCAATTGATGATGCGCGTCGGCGTCGAGCGGGCGCAGCGACACCAGTTGCCGATACATCGCTTTCGCCGCGGAAAGACGGCCGAGCGATCGGAACAGTGAGCCGAGACTTGCGTACACGTCGGCGTAATCGGGTTTCAGACGCAGGCATTGGCGCCAATAGTTCTCCGCGTCCGTCACCCGATGCAACATGAACGAGCACGCACCGGCAATATTCAGTACATCGGCTCGCCGGTCGTTCGGCAAGGCCGTGTCGTCGAGCAACGGCAAGACGAGCGGCAACGCGTCGGCGAACTGTCCGGCCGAACACAACGAGACGGCCCGCTGGGTGATATCGGCGATCGAAGAGGCAAGCGTCTGCGTGGGCGTCATGGGTCGTGGCGATGGAAATCGCTGTGTTCCAGCGTTGTTTCGTCGGTGTTCCCGCGATGCGCGTCGAGCGGCGGCGCACCTCGGGTGATCCCACAGCGTAAGTGATCCGGCGCCGCGCCAGCGCTTCGAAATGAGCGGCTTTTTGCCGTCTAATCCGCCGCTATACCTGTCATCACGAAAGAAAAGATCGTACGGCGGTGATAGAATCGCCCCGTCTTTATTTCGACCATCATGACTCCACGCTCCCGCAACCGCATGACCGCATGGCTTGGCCTCGTCGCCATGTGGCTCGTCGTGTTCGCGCCGCTCGTGAGTCAGTTGCTTGCGTCGAGCCGCGCGCACGAGCCCATTGCCGCGCTCTGTTCGGCGCTGCATCCGTCCGGCGCGGGCGATGCGAGCGACGCGGGCATCGTTGCTCAAACGGGCCAGGCGCCGGTGCATCTGAGCCACGACGATGCGTTCGGCGCCTGCGGCTACTGTCATCTGCTCGAACATCACGTCGCGATGCCGGCGCTCGCCGCCGTCGAACCTCTGGCCGCCCTGCTGCTCGCCAGCACTGCACCGCCCACGCTGTCCACCCGCTTCACGCCGCTTGGCGCGTTCCCGTCGGGACGTCCACGAGCCCCACCTGTCGTTTCCTGATCGCTGCCGGTTCTGATCGCACGTTCGTCGCCTCCGCCGACGACGCCTGCGCTCGCCTGTTCAACGCATCGAGGAAACGTTCATGCTCAACTTCGCCCTGCGAAGGCTGTCCTTTTGCGTCCGCCGTGGCGCTGGTTTTTCCGCTTATCGCGCGGTTCATCGCGCCGCTCGCCGGTCCGCTCATTGGCCGATTCTCGTTCCGGCGCTCGTGCCGGCCTTCGTCGCCTCGCCCGCGCGAGCGGACGACGCGAACCCCGACTCCACGCTGCCCACTGTCAGCGTCAGCGCGAGTGCGAGCACGAGCGCGGCAGCGCCCGCGGTCGATCCGAACCTGCCCGCGTCCGTCGAGACCGTCACGCGCGATCAGTTCGCCAACTGGAATGTCGTCAACACCGAGGACGTGCTCAAGTACATGCCGAATCTGGCCGTGCGCAAGCGCTTTATCGGCGATCTGAATTCGATCATCGCCGTACGCGGCACGAGCAATACGCAAAGCGCGCGCGGCCTCGTCTATGCGGACGGTTTGATGCTGAGCAATCTGCTCGGCAATAGCTATTCGTTTCCGCCGCGCTGGTCGATGGTGTTTCCCGACGAGATCCAGCAGGTCGACGTAATCTACGGGCCGTTTTCCGCGCTGTATCCGGGCAATTCGCTCGGCGCGACGGTGCTCATCAGCACGCGCATGCCGAAGCAGTTCGAGGCCAACGCGGACGTGAAGGCGTTTACGCAGCACTTCAGCCTGTTCGGCGTGAACCAGAGCTTCAACGGCAGCGAGGCGAGCGCGTCGATTGGCGACCGGGTCGGCAAGTTCTCGTATCTGCTCGGCGTGAATCATCTCGAGAACACGAGCCAGCCGCTGCAATTCGCCACACTCGCGCAATCGGGCACCCCCGCGAAAGCGGGCGACACGCCCGTCACCGGCGCGTACTTTTACAACAACCAGACCAATACGCCGACGGCCGTGCTCGGCGTGAACGGCGAAGGCATCGAGCACACGGTGCAGGACCAGTTCAAGCTGAAAATGCAGTACGACTTCACGCCGACGCTGCAAGCCGGCTTCACGCTCGGCTACTGGCACCAGACCTACGACAGCCAGACGTCGACTTTCCTGCGCGATGCGAACGGCAACCCCGTGTATAGCGGCAACGTGTCGATCGGCGGCTACCATTACACGATTCCCGCGGCTGCCCTTGCGCCGAGCTTCGGCCACAGCGAAAACTGGCTCTATGGCGTCTCGCTAAAAACACGCAACGCCACGGGCTGGAATGGCGAAGCGATCGCGTCGTACTACGACATCGGCAATAGCGTGGCGCGCACCGCGAATGCGGGCGGCCCGGGCAACGGCCCCGGCACGGTGCTGTTCGGCGACGGCACTGGCTGGAAAACGCTCGATCTGCGCGGCACGTACACTCCCGTCTCAACTCAGGCAGGACTCGGCAATCACGCGCTGAGCTTCGGCTATCACTACGACAACTACTTTCTCGACAACCAGAGCTACAACACCCTGAACTGGCGGGACGGCGACGCGGCGTCGTTCGCCAACGCATTCACCGGCAAGACGCAGACCCAGGCGCTCTATGCGCAGGACGCGTGGCGTTTTCTGCCGCGCTGGAAGCTCGTCTACGGCGTGCGCTATGAAGACTGGCAAGCCTACGATGGCGCGCAATCGCTACCGGGCCAGACCATTGCGTACAGCGACGCGAGCCAGCGCCACTTCTCGCCGAAAGCCTCGCTGTCGTTCGACGTCAGCGATGATCTTGTCTTGCGCGCCTCGATTGGCCGCGCCTACCGCTTCCCGACGGTAAGCGAACTGTTCCAGGGGCAAATCAACGGCTCCGCGATCGTCAACAACAATCCGCATCTGCAACCCGAAGACGATCTTTCGAAAGAACTGAGCGCCGAATGGGCGCACTGGAATGGCGTTTTCCGCTTCTCTCTGTTTCAGGACGACGTCAAGAACACGATCTTCAGTCAGACCGACACGACCGTGATTCCCAACGTGACGAACTTCCAGAACATCGGCAAGGTGCGCTCGCGCGGCGTCGAGACGAGTTATTCCGGCGAGGATGTCATGGTGCGCGGCCTCGATCTGCTCGCAAGCGTCGCTTATACGCAGTCGAAGATCATCGCCAATGCGCAGAACCCGGCGACAGTCGGCAAGTACTTTTACCGCATTCCACTGTGGCGCGCCAATATTGCCGCGACCTATCACTTCGATGCGCGCTCGGCCTTGACGCTCGCCGCGCGCTATTCGGGCCGCCAGTACAACACGCTCACGAATACCGACACGAACCCCAATGTATTTGGCGGCACCAGTACGTACACGGTCGCGGATGTGAAGTTCACGTTCAAGCCAACCCGGATCAGTGAAATCGGTATTGGCGTCGACAACCTCTTCGATGCGCGCTACTTCGTCTACCACCCCTATCCGGGCCGCACGTTCTATGCGGAAGCGAAGCTGCGCTTGTGAACGCGGCATGAGCGCGAAATGAGCGCTTCATGAACGCCAACTGATCGATTTAATTTGCCCGATGAGGATTTCCATGTCCACGACTCACGCCGCCGAACGCATGCGCGCCGCGAACCGCCCAACTCCAGGCGCCACTGCCAGCCCGGCCCACCCAGGTTACAGAACGCTGTGGCGCTGGCATTTTTACGCGGGCCTTTTCGTGATGCCCTTTCTGCTCGTGCTGGCTATCACCGGCACGCTGTACTGTTTCCAGCCGCAGATCGAACCGCTGCTATACCGGCAGCGCCTGATCGTCGCACCGCAAGCGGTGCCGAAGCTGTCCGAAAACGCGCTGCTCGCTAGAGCGCGCGCGGCGATGCCGCCCAATTCCGTCGCGGCGACCGCGGCTATCACGAGCGACCCGCAACGCAGTGCCGAATTCGTTTTTCGTCTCGCGGACGGCACGCAACAAAGCGTCTATCTGAATCCGTACAACGGCGAGGTATTGGGCACGCTGAGCGTCGAGCGCCGTTTCATGCAGGTGGATCGCATGCTGCATCGCAAGCTGCTGCTCGGCAAACCCGGCGAATTACTCATGGAATTGGCGGCATGCTGGACGCTCGTGATGATCGGCACTGGTATCGCGCTCTGGTGGCCGCGCGGAAAGACTGGTTTCCGCGCTGCGCTGTTGCCGCGCTTCTCGCTGCAAGGGCGCCCACTGTGGAAAAGCATCCACGCGACGCTCGGCATCTGGCTCGCGCTCGGCGCGCTCGCATTCGTGCTGACGGGCTTGCCGTGGACCGGCTCGTGGGGCAAGCAGTTCAAGGCGTTCGCGACAGCCACGCATCTCGGCGCGCCGCCGGGCGCATGGGGTGGCCTGGCGCTGCGCTCCGCGCTGCCGGGCGCGCACGCGGACCACGCCGCCACGACGGATGCACAGGCAACGAGCGGCGCGCATGACGTGCATGACGTGCATGCCGGGATGGACTCGATGCCCGGCATGGTCATGGACGATCTGCCGTTGCCGCTCAAGCCATGGGCCGCCGGCAACGCACGTGTGCCTGTTTCTGCCGATGCGGCCGGCGACGCGCAAGCCCTCTCGCTCGGGCACATCGTCGCGCTCGCGGCCTCTCTCGGCATCACCGACGGCTACAACATCGTGCTGCCCAACTCGGCAAGCGGCGTCTACACCATTTCATATTTCCCAGGGAATCCGAAAGATGAGCGCACGCTGTATGTCGATCAATACAGTGGCGCCGTGCTGAAAGACATCCGCTACGGCGACTACGGCGCAATCGCGAAAGCCGTGTCGTACGGCACGTCGTTGCATATGGGCCGCTATTTCGGCGTCGCGAACCAGCTTCTGTGCGCGGCGATTTCCCTCGGCCTCGCCGCGCTCGCCGTGACCGGCTGCGTGATGTGGTGGAAGCGGCGCCCCCAACACTCGCTCGGCGCGCCGTCGCGTGAACGCGCCGCGCCGCCGTTGCTCGGCTGGAAAACCGGCCTCATCCTGCTCGGCGCCGTCTTTCCGCTGATGGGCGCGACGCTCGTCGCGGTATGGCTGATCGACTGGCTGGTCTTCGGCCGCACCAGGCGGGACCTGAACCGCGCCGTCTAACCCAGCCGCGCTGCTTGCACTGCCTGCACGTTTACGATATATTTTGCTCGTTTATGATCGTTTTATACCGGTCGAACGAGGAGAGACGATGCAGCGAACGCGAGAGGAAGCCATCAACGGGCTGCTGCCCGAGCAGCGCGAGGCGCTCATTCTGGAGCGGCTGCGCACGCACGGCCGCGTGCTGGCGGCGGAACTCGCCGCCGAGCTGCAGACCTCGGAGCACACGGTGCGCCGCCATCTGCGCGACCTGGCCGGCCAGGGGCACTGCAAGCGCGTCTACGGTGGCGCGCTGGTGGTCTCGCCCGCCGACAAACCCGCCGCGGTCCGCATGCACGAAGCCGTGGATCGCAAGGCGCGCCTCGCCGCGGCGGCCGCATCGATCGTGCGCCCGAAGCAGATCATCCTGCTCGACGCGGGCTCCACGAACGTCGCGATTGCGGCGGCACTGCCCGAGAACGCGGATCTGACCGTCGTGACGAATTCGCCCGAAGCCTGCGCGCGCTTGCTGAACCGGCCGGGCTTCGACGTGATACTCATTGGAGGACGCATTGCACGCGGTGCGGCCGGCTCGCTCGGCGCGACCGCGCTGCTGCAAATCCAGCAGATCCGCGCCGACCTGTGCTTCCTCGGCGCCTGCGCGCTCGATCCCGACGAAGGTGTCGCCGCGTTCGATGCCGAGGACGCCGAACTGAAACGCGCGATGGTGCAGGCAAGCAGCCAGATCGCGATCGCACTGACTTCCGAAAAGCTGATGACAGCCGCGCCGTTTGCCGTGGCGCCCACATCGGCGGTCGATTATCTGTTCGTCGAAGCCGATGTGCCGCGCGCGCGGCTCGCGAGCTTCGAGGCCGTCTGCGACAACGTGATGGCGGTGCGCCCATGACTTCGCCCGACGCCACGCTCATCAGGCCGCTCATCAGGCCCGTCAAGGAACGCATCGCGACGATCGGCGTCTTTCTCGCCAACGGCTTCGGCATCGGCGCGTGGGCGGTCGAAGTGCCGCGCATCAAGGAAGGGCTGTCGCTTGGCGACGCATCGCTCGGCATTGCGCTGTTCTGTTTCGCGCTCGGCGCGATTGTCGCGATGCCGCTCGCGGGGCAACTGGCGCCGCGCTTCGGCAGCGGCCGGGCCACCGCGCTGCTCGGCGCGGCATTCGCAATCGCCTTGCCGCTGCCCGCGCTCGCGCCCGGCATGGCGACGCTTTGCATCGTGCTGTTCGTGCTGGGCGCGTCGAACGGCGCGCTCGATGTGTCGATGAACGGGCACGCCAGCGCAATCGAAACACAGTGGCGCGCGCCGATCATGTCGTCGTTTCATGCGGCGTGGAGCGCGGGCGGACTGCTCGGCGCGGCGACAGGCGCGATGTTGCAAAAAAACGGCGTCGGCGTGATCGGCGGGCTGCTGGCACCCGATATATTCATCGCACTCCTGATTGTTTTTACGGCGGTACTTGCATTGCGCGATGTCGGCCCGCGCGCGCACGCCGCGTCGAGCGGTTTCGCGTGGCCCGAGGGCGGCGTGATGAAGCTGGCGATGCTCGCGTTTCTCTGCATGCTCGTGGAAGGCGCGGTGGCCGACTGGAGCGCCGTCTATCTGCGCTCGGCATTGAATCAGGAAGCGAGCGTTGCCGCGATCGGCTACTCGGCGTTTGCATTTTCGATGGCGGCCTGCCGGATTGCAGGCGATGCCTCAGTGCGCCGTTTCGGTTCGAGCAAGGTGGTCGCGCTCGGTGGTCTGATCGCGCTGGCCGGACTCGCGCTGGTCCTGAGCCTGCCGACGGTGCTGACCGCGTGCGTCGGCTTCGCGATGGTCGGCGTCGGTCTCGCGAATATCGTTCCGGTCATTTTCAGCGCGGCGGGCCGCTCGAGCCCGATGCCCGCGGTCGGCGTCTCGATGGCGGCCACGGCTGGTTATGCGGGCTTTCTGATCGGGCCGCCGCTGATCGGCCTCGGCGCCGGCTGGCTCGGCCTGCGCGTCGCGTTATGCGTGCTCGTGATGGCGACGTTGATCGTGTCGCTGTTAGGCGGCAAGGCGGTGCGAAACGCGCAGACGGCATAGCGGGCAAGCCGGCTTTGCAACCGTGCCGCTGCGCAGCGTGGCTGCGCATGTGAAGCGCGCCTGTGAAGCACGCCCGTGAAGCACGTCTGCCCCAGGTCTTATTTCGTTTCCTTGTCCAGTAGCGCGATCGGCTTGCGAGCAGGCGCCGAATCGAGTTCGGCATGCAGCCCCAGCGGCCAGCTCAACGCACCGAGCAACGAACGCGGCTGCGTACCGTCGTCGAGCCCGGTGACGGGCCATTCGTGTTTCGCGGGCACCCAGCGCGTGCCGAACACGTGGTCCCACAGCGGCAGCAGTTGCGCGAAGTTGTGATTCAGATGCTCGGCGCGAATCGAGTGATGCAGGCGGTGGTACTGCGGATTGTTGACCCACGTGATGTAGCGGCCGAGGTCCACGCGCAGATTCAGATGCGAGAAGTAGTTGCCGAACATGAACACGATCGACGTCGCGCCGACGATCCACGGTTCGACCCTGAACAGCACGCCGACGATCGGATAGAGCAGACATCCCTTGATGAACACTTCGAGCCAGTGATGCCGCAGCGTTATCGTCACGTTGAAATCCACCGCGCTATGGTGCAGCGAATGCAGCTTCCATAGCACAGGCCACGTGTGCTGCAGGCGATGAAACGCGTATTCGAGCAGATCGATCGTGAGCAGCACGATCACGAAAGACGCAAGCGCCCCCCAGCCTTGCGACACGAGCACCACCATGCCGCCGCCGAACGCATTCACAATCGCGACGCTGGCGGCGGCCGCGAGAGGCTTCGCAGCCTCGGCGAGCGCCAGATACCAACCCGCGTACGCCATGTTCAAACGCTGCCCCGCGCGCGATTGCAGCAATGCGGCGGGCCAGCGGCGCTCGAGCAATGCGCCGACGCCCATCATCACCAGCACGAGCGCGTAGGCTCGCAGCCAGAGGCTCGCGTGGTGCAGCAGTTCAGGAAACGGGATCGACGCCAACATGGAATTCCCCGCTGCGGAGGATGCCAACCGGGCATGGACGGCGCTTGCGCGTGCTTTCACGCAAGTGGCCTGCGCGGTTTGACCGACCGACGCGACTGGAACCGTCGCAAACATGAAGCACGCCCGGGATTCGGGAACGACAGGAGCGTTAACATGATCTTCGCAGCCTGCCGGCCGGCACGCAAGCGCCCGTTGCGCGAATCGCGCCGTGCGTGGTCTGCATGTTGCCCGCGTGTTGCCCATGCTTTGCCCATGCGTTACCGCGAACGTACAGCGAATTCAGATCCGTCCGCAGGGACGGAAAAATGGCGAGGTTTCCGCTTCACGCCGTCACGATCGCGAGTGACCGATGCTTCCCCATCGCCCGCTCGCGTCGTTGTTTATCGACATCCGTATAGAGTTGGCCCCGCCGCACTTCGCAAGACGCGCCTCCCTCCCCGAACGCGAATCACGAAGACGTTTGTTGCTGCCGGTATTTATTCACTGCGTGGTTTCCGGCTGCAACATATGTAGTTCTTGTGATTCTCTTATTGCAACGGCCATGCCATGACGGGCTAAAGCCTTACCAGGCAACGATCGGCACTTTCGCATGAGGTATCGCGAGCACTCGATTGCATCTGATGAATCGGAATTGAGACGCCACCTTACCGCCGCGATGCCTCTCGCGCACCGGCGCGCGTCGATTCGAGGCGCACGGGAAAACCCGCACGCGTATTGACGGACCAAGGTTTGCGAAGCGCGCCGGTCAGAATTGCCGCGGCACTACACGAGGAAGTAGCGCTTACCTTGTGCGGACCAGCGTGTCGCAAAGCTGAGACGGCAACCTGCCCGGCTCACAGCAACGCCGTCAATTGCGCAACGCGCGCCTCGAACTGCTGCAACTCGTCGGCACGCAACGGCGTTTTCTCCGGCAACTCGACCGTCAACGGATCCTGCGGCACCTTGTTGACGTGGACCTCGTAATGCAGATGCGGACCGGTCGCCCAACCCGTCTCGCCGACATAACCGATCACCTGATTGCGCGTGACGTGGCTGCCGCGTCGCAGCCCTTTCGCGAAACGCGACAGATGCGCGAACGTCGTCGAATACGGTGCGGGGTTCTGGATGACGACCACCTTGCCATAGCCGGTCTGACGGCCGATAAAGCGGATCACGCCTCTCGCCGTCGCGTGCACCGGCGTGCCGGCAGGCGCGGCGAGATCGACGCCGTTATGACTTTGCCAACGATGCAGCACAGGGTCGAACCGGCGCAGCGAGAAGCCCGACGAGACGCGTGTGAAATCTAGCGGATATCGCTCGAAAGCGGGCTTCGTGCTCGCGCCATCTTTCGAGTAATAGAACGGCTGGCCTTGAAGGTCCTTGTACAGAAACACGTCGTGCGCGGTCGATCCACGAACGATGCGAACCGCGAGCGGTGCGCGCGTGGCGCCCTGGTTTCCGCCTACGTTCGCGGCGCTTTTGTTGCTGCCGCCGCTGGCGCCGCTATCGCCGTTGCCGCCGTTGCCGCCGTTGCCGCCGTTGTCGAATACCGCGCTCACCTGGTCGCCGGGTTGCAGATCGCGTGCGAGATTGAGTTCGTTGTCGAACGCACGCACCAGAATCGCGGTGGTGCCCGTATCGACACCCATGCTCTGCGCCGCCGCCGCGAAGTTGCGTTCGATCGGGGCCTTTTTGACGGTGAACGCGGGCGGCTGCGCAGCCGCAGCAGCCGATGCAGCCGGCGCACCGCCTGCGGTGGCCGACGTCTGCGAACCGGCCACGGCCTTCGTCGAGTCCTTGCTCACCAGCGAGACACCTGGTTCGTCGTTGGGCACAGCATGGTCGCGAGTCATCAGGTACGCCGCGCACACCGAGCTCATTGCACACACAACGATGATTTTGCTGGCGCGCCCCGGCAGGATGCGAGCTACAGATAGAGGCATTGGCTAAAGCTAAGCGGTCGACCGCCGCATGCGCGAAAGGCACGCACGACGAGGTGGTTTCGTTGAATCAGCGTCTCCAGACACTGCGTGAGACGCTGCATGAGGCTGGGGGAAGCCTAGGGATGCTTTCTTAAGCCAGGCTTAAGCTGCCCCCAATAAACGGAGACGCAAGGCGCTGCCGGTGACCTCGTCACCGCGTCCTTACAAGTCATTTCGCCGAAAGCTGGCTGCTCTGACGAAGATGAAGCGCGACGCTCAGCGCGCGCCGCGCAATACCACATTAGTTAAGACAACGAAGCAAGCATGTTCGACAGGCGCCGGATATGCGCCCTGAACGCGTCGCCCGCTTCACGATTCGTCGTCGGATTCAGATGCGAGGTTTCGGCGAGTTGCACCTGCTCGTGAAAGTCATTGGCGATTCTGCGCTTGATGTCCTCTGGCAGCGACCGCACGATGGAAACCAGCAAAGCCTCTTCGGCATGCATCATGCCGAGAATCGAATGTGCGTCCATGCGAGAACCTCCGGTGGAAACATCGACAGTGCAGCCCAGCATGAGCGCCGGCGCCCTTCATGTTACCCCGTTGGTTCGGTGCCGTTGGCCGGGAATCGTCACTCGGAAAGCGAATAGCGCGACGGACGGCCGTGCGGCTGTTTCGCCACGGGCTCGATGCGTGGACTCGCGCCACGAATAAACAGGATCGCGCAAATTGCCAGCATCACCCAGATGCAGAGAATTACTGTCAGAGCGCTCATTTGAGTTTCCGGAAAATCGGCAGTACGGGTTAATACCAAGGCACCGAAGGCACGCGAGCCGTCAATGCAGTACGGACTGGCCGGGCGCGCCGGACAGAAGTTCGTCGATCAGGCCGGTGGTGAGCGTCAACTGCTTTTCGAGCGATTTGCGCACGGCTTCCGCGCCGGCCGCATCGCTGCGTGCAACGGCTGCGTGGGCCTGTGTCGCGAGATGCAATACGGCCTCGGACGCGCGCTGCAACTCGCGCATTGCCTCGGCATCAGGACCGGACAACGGGCTGTCCCGCTCCGAGGTCGCAAATTCCGGCAAGCCGGCTTCGAAATGATGGCTCTTGTCGTGGCGGGAAGACATTTCGGGCTCCAGGCGCAATGGGCGCGATTGGCACGAACTCAGTGTGCGCCGGCCGCTGGCTTCCCAATTCGCCGAACAGAAGCCGATTGTGAAGCCAATCCGATGTTTTCAAAAAAACTAGGGGTTTCTACTTAAAAACAGATGCTGGCAGGCCGCGAATCCATTTGCGGGTGTGCGTGGATTCGCGGCAGCGGCAGGAAAACGTCTAACCTGCTGCACGGCAACATCGTCTCAACCGGCCGCGATGATGTCGATACGCAGCGCGCCGCCGCCTGCTGCAATCGCGAGCAGATGGTCGACATTCGGATGTGCGCCGGGGCGGTTGCGCGCGTCGGCCGTATGTTCGGCGAAGAGCGCAAGGCCATATTCGGCGGCCTTTGCGTCCAGCGTGCCGAACGTAGCGTGCAGATAATTGTAGACCGCGAGCGAGCCCTGCTTGCCCGGCTTGTTCTCGATGCCGGCGACCACGGCGCCCGCGCCGTCGATCAGATCGATACGCGCGATGCCGTCGATCGCGGGCATCTGCGCGAGATTTTCCTTGAATACGTTGCTCGGTTGGAACATCGAAAAAACTCCTTCTCTTCTAAAAAATGCAAGGCGGGCCGTATCTTAGCCGAAGGACGCCGCGAACCATTGCCGACCACCCAAAACCGGCTGCCAGGCAGCCGATAATGATAAGGAATCCCAGATAATTTTCGACGTCGTTCTTGAGCTTGAGCAAACGAGGAAAACGTTTAACTTCAACGCTTCGGCATGAGCAAAAAGTGCACACCGTGTAATCATTTTCGAAGCTGAACGGTACCTGCGCGAAAGCAATGCATCAGCATCACGACAAGCAGAAAACTTCGGTGGACTAATGAATCTAGGGTGCAGTAAATCCTCCCTGACAATCACTCTGGAAAGCGCGTTAGAAACAGCGCGCAAAAGGGGAATCCAGAAACAGTCCACACGCGAAAGCGGACATTCACTTTCGACTTCAGACGCGTTCGGGCGCCCTATTGCCGGCATTTCAGGCCGCTTGCAATCTTCTTTGAGATATGATCTCCTACGACTTACCGAATATTTCTGTAACTCAAAACACGGGTTACCGTAATCGTTGTGCTGCGTCGCAACGACGGCTGATTGTGGAGACACCCGCCAGGCCGAGATAGAAGACTGACAGGAGCACCATGCGACGGGAACACTAGCTGTTATCCCGATGCAGGCATCTTTTTCATCAATCGTTTTAGTTGTATGACGACAGACATTAAAGCCTGGAAAATGTTCTTCTGAAAAGGCCTCAAAAAACTGGTTTCAGAGATTAATTAATTAAAGGAGATAAAAACATAAATTCACTGAAAATCCGAAAACTCAAATAGGCACTCATTAAATCAAAATCTGGAGACGAAATGCTTTCACCAAAGAAAACTACGCTTGCGTTTGCCCTCAGTGCTGCCACCGCCCTGTTAGTCGCCGCCTGCGGCGGCAATACGAACGACGGTTCGCCTGGCTCGTCGACCTCCCCGACTTCTCCGCCCACCTCGACGCCCACGACCGATCCGACGCAGAACTCGGCGATTTCGCTGCACGGCATCGTCTACGGCTCGGCCGACACCAGCGTGCCGGACGGCGCGGGCATCCCGATCACGATGATGGGGCAAATGCGAGCGCTGTTCGATCTGATCAGGAAATCTCCCGATTTCACGCAGGTGGTCATGGATCTAGGCGACGGCAGCCCCGTTCACGTGCTCGATACGAACACCGGAGACAAATTCCTGCCAGGCAAGCTCGCGCTTGGCCTGTCGTGGATTTTGATCGACATGAAAACGAAAGGTGATCCGGCCTACGCAGATTATCTCGCGACGTATCAGAAAATCACGACCGCGATGATGACGCAGATGAACGGCACCGATTACACGTATGCGAATACGTCCTGGGGCGAGTACTACTATCTCGTCGCGCTCAACAATTTCAACGCGCACGGGATGCTGCACGAAGTGTTCAGCGACTCGATGCTGGCCACGCTGCAAACCCGCCTCACCTTCTGCGACATGTTCGGCGCGGACGCGAGCGGGAAAACGAATACCTGCCCGGCCGCCGGCACGCCGATCGACGTGGCGTCGCTCAATACCGCGCAGAACTACTACGCGGTGTCGTACGGCATTGCGGGGCTGCGCCAGAAACTCGGCTGGAGCAATCCGACGTTCTCCTCGTCGACCGACGCGAGCGTCGCCACGATGGGCGCGCGCGATGCGCTGCTGTACACGCTCACGAAGCACATTCGCAACGACTCGACGGGCGGCTTCTCCGACGAAGCGTCGAACACGCACACGACTTACTACGACCAGGCGCGTTACGACCGCTACAGCACGCTGCTGATCGGCGAGGTGACCGAGCGCACGCTGGAAATGGGCAACGAGGCCAATCTGACGCCCGAGCTGAAATCCTATCTGCGCAAGTCGGTCGACCTGATTCTTGCGCAGCTCAACACGAATGGGCAGGGCTTCAACTATGGCCGCTCGATCGGCCCGTACGGCGATACGGCCTTCATGGAAGTGCTGACCGCCGCGGCCAACGCAGGCGTATTGACGCAGCAGGAAATGCAGGTGGCCTACTCGTACATCTACAAGGCGGCGTACCGTTACAGCAATTTCTGGTACGACCCGACCTTGCCGACACCGTCGGTGAACATGTGGGTCAAGGGCCGCGGCACCGACTCGTATCGCGGCAAGCCTCGCGTGATGGGCGAGAACTTCAGCCTGCTGCACCAGTTCATGTACGTCAACGCATGGTGGGACAAGCTCGGCTTCAACGGCAAGGCGCCGCTGTCCGACGCCGACATGCAAACCTACCTCAATACGAAGCCGCATTACACGCTGACCTGGTACAACCAGCCGACCGATACCGCGCATCCGTACAGCGCGGCGCTCATCACGGTGCGCGATGGAAAGCGCGTGATCAACTTCAATCTGAGCCAGGCGCCCGACTACAACTCGTACACGCCGTATTATCCGGTGCCGTCTTCGGACCAGCTCGCGTATGGCACGACCGACCTCGCCTACGCCTTGCTGATTCCGCAAGTGACCTATAACAGCAAAACCTATATTCCGGTCACGTATTACAAGAATCTGAACGTGCAGGAAAATAACGGTGAGGTGGTGGTCACGTTCGACACGACCAAGTTCCGGCAGGCCGCGAAGAACGCGCTGTACACGACGGATATCGATCTGCAGGTGCATACGACCGTGACCTTCAGCCACGGCACGATCACGCGCTCCGATACGATGACTTCGGGCGCGGCGACGGGCAGCCCGCTGGCTGGCAATCTGTCGGTGGAAACGGACTTCTCGTCTTTCGCGGATTTCCAGAACACCACCGCGGGTGGCGACGGCTTCTCGGTCAACTACACGAATAGCGCCGCAACCAACTACGCCACCACCGGCTTCGATAATTGCGCACTGTCGCAATTCGATACGGTGAACGGTGCGACCAACCCGTTGTCGACCACGCCGATTGGACAGCTGCACTCCAATTTCGTGTGTAAGACGAATTCGTTCGCGCTGACGGGCGGCGCCAGCCGCACGTTCACGTGGACGCTGAAATACGCCGACCCGGCCTGATCGGGGTAGGCAAATCCGCCGGCCTTCTCGCGAAGGCCGGTTTTTTTGTTCATTGCGGGAAAAGTTGCGTTCCTCGTCAAGGGTGCGCAACGACGGACAACACCTTCACCCCTTCGTCGCCCCAAACGTAAGGCCCGCGACAAAATGCTTTTGCATCGCGAAGAACATCGCGACCGAAGGCAACGCAGCCAGAATCGACCCCGCCGAGACGAGATTCCATGCGGTCGTCCACTGTCCTTTCAGCGCGGCCACGCCCACGGTGATCGGCGCGGCATCATCGCCCTGCGTCAAACACAACGCCCAGAAATAGTCGTTCCACACGAACGTAAACACGAGAATCGTCAATGCGGCCAGCGCTGGCCGAATCAACGGCAGAACGATCCGGAAGAACACGGTCCACTCGTTCGCCCCTTCGATGCGCGCCGCCTCGACGAGTTCGAACGGCAACTGCTTGATGAAGTTGCGCAGAAACAGCGCGCAAAAACCGGTCTGGAACGACACATGAAACAGAATCAGCGCGCCCACGGTATTGAACAGACCGAGTCGCAACGAGAGGTCGCGCACCGGAATCATCAGCACCTGGATCGGTACGAAATTGCCCGCGACGAACGTCGCGAACAAGGTCGAATTGCCGCGAAACCGATAGATCGCGAGCGCAAAGCCCGCCATGGCAGCAAGCGCGATCGAGCCGACCACCGAAGGCACGGTAATCAGCACGCTGTTCCAGAAGTAATGCAGCATCGGCGAAGTCGTCAGCGCCTCGCGATAGTTGTCGAACATCGCGAAGTGCTTCGGCCATCCCCAATAGTTGCCTTCGCTCAGCTCTTCGGTCGAACGCACGGACGTGACGAGCACCGCGATCATCGGCAACAGCCAGATCAGGAGTGCGATCGGCAAGGTCAGTTTGTACACGCGGCGCGTGGCCGGCTTCCATTTGTCGATAGGAATCGGAAACATGAGCGGCTCCTTATTGCTCGGCGCGCAGCATCCGCCGCAGGTGGTAGATGATGTACACGAGCATGATGCCGAACAGCACGACCGCTATCGCCGCCGAATAGCCGATGCGGTAATACTTGATCGCCTGGTCATACATGAAATATGCAAGCACGGTGGAGCTTTCGAACGGACCGCCGCCCGTCATCACCGAGATCAGATCGAAGCTGCGCAGCGCGCCGATGATCGTGACGACGATCGCCATGAACGTGGTGGGCCGCAGTTGCGGCAGGATCACGTGCCACAGCATCGACCAGCCGTGCGCGCCTTCCATGCGCGCGGCCTCGATCTGCTCGGCGTTCAATGCGGTGAGGCCGGTCAGGTAAAGAATCATGCAATACGCGGTTTGCGGCCACAGCGCCGCGAATACGATGCCGAGCGTTGCATAGCGCGGATCGCCGAGCACCGGCACGCCGTGGCCGAGAATCATCGCGAGCAGGCCGAAGGTCGGATCGTAGAACCACGAGAAGATCAAACCGACCACCACGCCCGACAACACGAACGGCGCGAAAAACAGTGACTTGACGATGCGAATGCCGGCCACCGCCTGGTTCAGATACAGCGCGACGGCAAGCCCCATTGGCGGAGCGAGCAGAAACAGCACGAGCCAGATGAGGTTGTTCTCGAGCGCCGTGTAGAACGTCGGCGTATGGAACAGTTCGACGTAGTTCGCGAGACCGATGAACGACGGCTCGGTCATGCCGTCCCAGTTGAAAAAGCTCAGGCGAATCGTCGAGAGGATCGGCCACACCACGTACACGGCCACCATGATGCAGGCCGGCGCGAGAAACAGGAACGCGGCGCGCCGCTGGCGCCGCGCGGTCGGCGTTGGGCCGCGCCGGCGCGACGTGGCAGGCGAGCCGCGCAGTGCGCCGCCGGGTGCGGGCAAGCCCGACCCGCCAGGTTCAACAGGACCGCCGGCGCTCTGACGGTTCACGGAATGCGACACGATCAATCTCCCGATCCGATCCAATACGGCGAATAGCAACGAGCAGCGGCCTCGCGGCCGCCGCCGCTCACTTCTTGTAGATACGCTGACGGGTCTGCTCGAGTTGCGCGAGGATATCGTCGAGCTTCGACGGGTCGGAAACGAACTGCTGCATGCCCTTCATCCCTTCGTCGGCCATTTCCTTCGTCATATCGCGATCGTAAAACTGCGCGATGCCGCCCTTCGTGTTCGACAGGATCTGGAAGCCGATCTTCGAAATCGGATCTTCAGGCTCGGGCGACTTGCTGTTCGCCGACAACGAACCGAGCCCCGTTGCAAGCTGGGCGCCGATCTCGGGCGTTTCGACGAAGGCGAGGAACGTGTGCGCATCGGCCTTGTTCTTCGCTTTCGACGGAATGTGCAGCGACTCGACCGGACCATCCTCGGCGGTCGGCACCTTCGGGTCGATGATCGGGAACTGGAAGTAGCCCATCTGCGGCTTCACGTTCTGCGGAAAACCTGCTGTGATGAATGTACCCATCAGCATCATGCCGGCCTTGCCCTGGAACAGGAACGGCTGTACCGAATCGAGATCGTAGGAGAGCGAATTATTGATGAAGTAGCCGTCGTCGATCAGTTGCTTCCATGTCGTGTAGACCTTCTTCACGCGCGGATCGGTGTACGGAATTTCTCCGGCCATGAGCTTCTGATGGAACGCATTGCCGTTCAGGCGCAGATCGAGATAATCGAACCAGCCCGCGAGTGTCCACGCGTCACGCCCCGCCACGGCAATCGGCGTAATGCCGGCCGCCTTCAGCTTCTTCGCGGCGTCGAGAAACTCGTCCCACGTTTTCGGTTCGCCCTTGATACCGGCCTTCTCGAACAGATCCTTGCGGTAGAACATCCCCCACGAGTAATACACGGTCGGCGCGGCATACTGCTTGCCCTTATACGACGACGCGTCCTTCGTCGACGCATACATCTCGTTCCAGCCGTTCTTCTGCCAGTCGCCGCTCAGGTCCTCGAACAGGCCGCGCTGCGCGTAATACGCCATGCGTTCACCGTCATGCCAGTTGACGACGTCGGGCGCGACAGTGGAAAGCCAGCCGGGCAACTGAACCTTGTAAGCTTCCTCGTCGATGAACGACACCTTCACGTCGATTCCGGGATGCGCTTTCTTGAACTCGTCGACAACCTGCTGCCAGACCGCGCGCTGACTCGCCCCCTTGTACGCGATGTTGAGCGCAAGCGTGCTCGCCTGCGCCGTGCTGACGACGGACGTCCCCGCCGCCACCGCAGCCAGCGCGAGTGCCAACAGAATCTTGCGTGGTTTCAGTTTCATTCTGCCTGTCTCCTTCATTCCATGGTTTTACGTCGTTGTCGCTTCTGCGTCGAACTACTGCGTGAATCTATTGCGGCCGAACCTCCATCACGAACGGTAAATCGCCACGCCTTGAGGGGGCACCGTGCACGAGCCGATCACGAAGGCATTCCCTGCGACTTCATCGAGCGTATGAGCTTCGGCGCCGTAGTTGAACACATAGGTCAACGCGCCGCGCCGGCTCACGCGCACGCTGTCGCCGAGCGGAATCGTTTCGATGCCGGCCTCCTGCGCGATCCGCGCGAACAGCCGCTGCGTAAGCGCGTCGTCGAACAGGCCCGCGAAATAGTGGCACGCGCCGCTGCGCACGTAAGCGGGATGACCGTCCGCGAAACGCGCGCGCACGTCGAGCGCCGACGATGCATCGCTGTCGATGAAATCGCGCCAGTGACGCGCGAAGCCGTCGCCCACGTTTTCTCCGTCTTTTTCTCCATCTTTCCCGCGACCTTCGAGAATGACCGCCTCCGTTACGTTCGGCCGCATCGATTCGACGCGCCACACACGCAGCGGCAACACCGCAGTCAACGCGCCGGGCGGCAGATTCGCCGGAATGTGCACGTCACGCGTCTTGGAGCCCGCACGCGGACCAAACACGACCTGTGCGCCCGACTTCTCAAGCCTCCCGGCGAAATCATCGGGCACGACCGGCAGCGGCGGCACGACGACCAGGCTATAGCCGTCGAACGATGCGCCGGCCGGCACGATATCGACATCGAGTCCGAGCGAGCGCAACGCCGAGTAGTACTCGAACGCGAAACGCGGATAGTGAAAATCCGCGCCCTGCGGATGAATCTCGAACAGCCACTTCGCCTCGTAGTCGTAGACGAGCGCGGCCTTCGAGCGGACCGTTGCATTGGCATCGGCATTCGCGGCGAGCACGTTGCGAATTTCGTCGGCCACCTGTCCCGCTTCGTTGCCGCCGACATCGAGCCGGTTGTCGGGCGTATTGAGGCCCGCATGCATCTGTTCCTGCGCGAACGGCGCCTGACGCCAGCGGAAATACGACACACAGCCCGCGCCGTGCGCGAACGCCTCCCAGCTCCAGAGCCGCACCATGCCAGGCAGCGGCGCGGGATTCCATTGCGCCCAGTTCACCGGCCCCGGCTGCTGCTCCATGACCCAGAACGGCAGCTTCGACATGCCGCGATAGACGTCATGATTGAACGACGCGAAATCCGGATGACCGCTGCGCAGCCAGCGCGCCTTGATGTCCGGCGCGAACCACTGCTCTTCGAGCGCGCCGAGCGGATAGCTGTCCCAGCTTGCAACGTCGAGATCGGCCGCGACCTTGTAGTGATCGAACTCGGTGAAGAGCTGCATGAAGTTGTGCGCGACGGGCCGGCCCGGCGAATGCGCGCGAATGATCTCGACCTGCATGCGGTTGTAGCGCGCCACTTCGTCGGACGCGAAACGCCGGTAATCGAGGCGGTGCGACGGATGCGCTTCGGTCACGGTCGCAACAGGCGCGTCGATTTCGTCGAAGCTGCGGTACTCCATGCTCCAGAACACCGTGCCCCATGCTTCATTCAATGCCTGGATCGTGCGATAACGCGCCTTGAGCCATTCACGAAAGCGCGCCACGGCCGCCGGCGAATAGCTGACCACCGTGTGATGGCAGCCGAACTCGTTGTCGGTCTGCCAGTACGCGACGGCCGGATGCTTGCCGTAACGCTCGGCCACTGCCGTGCAGATGCGCTGCGACGCTTCGAAATACGCAGGCGACGAGAAGTCGTAATGACGCCGCGAGCCGAACGCACGCGCACGTCCATCGGCGCCAACCGGCAGGATGTCGGGATGACGGTCGATCAGCCACTTCGGCGGCGTGGCGGTCGGCGTGCACATGACGACCTTGAGACCCGCCGCGCCGAGCACGTCGATCGCGCGATCGAGCCAGCCCCAGTCGTATTCGCCGGGCGTCGGCTCCATTCGGCTCCACGCAAACTCGGCAATCCGCACCTGCTCGATGCCGAGCGCTTTCATCCGGCGCGCGTCGTCTTCCCACAGCGACTCCGGCCAGTGTTCCGGGTAGTAACAGACTCCTAGACGCATCCCTATGTCCCCAATGTTCTTCAAGCGTAGTGTTCGACGGATTCGAGCGCGTCGGCCGCGAAACCGTCTTCGGTAAACAGATGGCAAACCGCGCGCGGCACGCGCAGGCTCGCGCGATCGCCGGGCGCGAGACGCGTCTCGCCCGGCGCTTTGGCAATTAGCACGGCGCCGCCAGGCTGATCGAGGTGAACGTAGCTGTGTTCGCCGAGCTGTTCGACGAGCGAGACGGTGCGCGTGAGCACGCTGTCGGCGGATGCAGCAACAGTAGTCGCTGCCGTTGCCGGTGCAACCGCAAGCGCATCGACGAATTCGAGATGTTCGGGACGCACGCCGAGCGTGACGGGCTGCGCCGTTTGCAGGCCCGCGCCGCTCACCGGCACGCGCACGTTTTCTCCGGTGTGATCGAGCGTGACGACGACGCCCTGCGCGTCGAGCGAGGCGACTTTGCCCGGCAGAAAATTCATGCGCGGCGAGCCGATGAAGCCGGCCACGAAGCGGCTCTTCGGGCGGCGATACAGTTCGAGCGGCGCGCCGATCTGCGCGATGCTGCCGTAGCGCTCCGTGTCCTTGCCCGTATACAGCAGCACGATCTTGTCGGCGAGCGTCATCGCTTCGATCTGGTCGTGCGTCACGTAGACCACGCTTGCCTTCGCGAACTGCTTATGCAGGCGCGCGATCTCGACGCGCGTTTGCCCGCGCAGCGTCGCATCGAGATTGGACAACGGTTCGTCGAACAGAAACACGCCGGGCTCGCGCACGATCGCGCGGCCGATCGCAACACGCTGGCGCTGCCCGCCCGAGAGCGCCTTCGGCCGCCGCTCGAGCAGCGCTTCGAGTTGCAGGATGCGCGCCGCTTCGCGCACCTTGCGCTCGATTTCGTCCTTCGGCGTTTTGGCGAGCTTCAGGCCGAAGGCCATGTTCTCGAACACGGTCATGTGCGGAAACAGCGCGTAGCTCTGGAACACCATCGCGACGCCACGCTGCGCGGCGGGCACGTCGTTGACGATCGCGCCGTCGATCGCGAGATCGCCGTCCGTCACGTCTTCGAGACCGGCGATCATGCGCAGCAGCGTGGACTTGCCGCAGCCCGATGGCCCGAGAAACACGCAGAATTCGTTCTCGCCGATGTCCAGGTCGACGTTGCGGATCACCGGCGTGCCGTCGCCATACGCCTTCTGCACACCTCGTAACGAAATGCTCGCCATTGCCTCGACTCCGTGATTTAATCGGCTCGAAGTCGGAGATTAAGCGCTTAATCAGCAGGACCGAAAAAATCGATCGCATGCGATCGTGGGGCTGTCTCCGATATCGTTTGTCTGCCTGTTCGACGACAGATGTTGCCGCGCCTTGCGCCGCGACGCAAATGCCGGGTAGCCGTCCCAAATACTGAAAACATCATGCCCACACTCAGCGAAGTCGCGCGTCATGCCGGCGTCACGCCGGCCACGGTCTCCAACGTATTGCGCCACCGCGGCCGCGTCGGCGAAACGACCCGGCAGCGCGTGCTCGACGCAGTCGAGACGCTCGGCTATCGTCCGCACCTCGCCGCGCGCGCGCTCGCCGAAGGCCGCGCGCCGACGCTCGCGCTGATGGTGTCGAGCATCGCCAATCCGTTCTATCCGGAGTTCGCGCTCGCCGTCGAACGCGCGGCGCGCACGAGCGGCCATTTCGTGATCATCTGCAATACTAACGAAGATCCGTTGACCGGCCGCGCGTATCTCGACCAGATCGCCGGCACGCTCTCCGAAGGCGTGCTCGTGACGAATGCGAACCTCGATTTCGCGGACCTTCACACGACCGAAGCGCGCGGCACGCCCGTGGTGCTGTGCATGTGGGAGCGGCCCAGCGAGCCGCCGGGTCTGCCGTGCGTCGCGGTCGATTTCCGGCTCGCCGGAGAGCTGGCCGGCACGCATCTGCTCGAGCTTGGGCACCGGCGCATGGGCGCGATTGTCGGCAGCAAGGCATCGGGCATTCACGCGACGCGCTATGAAGGTTTCGTCGATGCGCTGCGTGCGGCCGGCGTCGCGAAGAATCGTGTCAGGCACGCGGTCGATACGATTCGCGGCGGCTACCTCGCAGCGCGCGCGCTGCTCGAAGCCGATCCGCAACTCACCGCGATCTTCGCGACCAACGACCTGCCCGCGCTCGGCGCGATGCACGCCGCCGCCGATCTCGGCCTGTGCGTGCCGGACGATCTCTCGGTGGTCGGCATCACCGACATCGAACTCGCGCGCGAATCACGTCCCGCGCTGACGACGGTAGCCGTGCCGACCGTCGAGGCCGCCGGACTCGCGGTCGATCTGTTGCGCGAGCTGATCGAGTCGTCGTACGGACAGGCCGGACGCGGCACGAAGCACGTGCCGATGCGGATTTCATCGGCGCCGAGACTGGTCGTGCGCGCTTCGACCGCCGTGCCGCGCGCGCGACGAAAAGCAGCGGCGAATGCGGGGCGAACAGAAAACCTCGAATGAATCGATAACAGATTGAGCGCGGCCAACGCCCTGCAAAAACTCACTGCACGGCAGTCTTCGTCACGGCCGGCTCCGGCTTTGCCCGCATCGCCACGGTCTTCCCAGCCGGCTTATCGAGCAACGGCTGCAACGCCGGC
This sequence comes from Paraburkholderia susongensis, assembly GCF_900177725.1. Classification (GTDB taxonomy): domain Bacteria; phylum Pseudomonadota; class Gammaproteobacteria; order Burkholderiales; family Burkholderiaceae; genus Paraburkholderia; species Paraburkholderia susongensis. Next base: position 379,633 of record NZ_FXAT01000005.1, read on the forward strand.
GCCATCGACTTCAGCAACTGCACGGCCAATGCGCTCGTAAAGTCGTAACGCGCCGCGTAGGGCTCATGCGCCCACGCGGTCAGCGTGCCGTAGAAACGGTCGCCGAGCGCGAACACGAAGGTTGCGCTGCGGTTCACCTTGCGCGACTCGATCAACCGCGCGCCTTTGGCGAACACGTTGAACCGCTGGTCGCCGGTGCCGGTCTTGCCGTACACGTCGAGCGTTTCGCCATTGGGGAACGTCATGCCCTGGGCGAGACGCCTCGCCGTGCCGCCCGTCACGACGTCGCGCAACAGCATCCTGACGACGCCCGCGATTTCCGGCGACACCTGCTGCTGCGGCGCGACCGCCGCACGCCGGAAATGCGTTTCGTACGGCGTGTCTTTCGCGAAGTCGATTTGCGTGAGCGTTTCGGTCGGCATCTTGTTGCCGTCGTTCGTAATCACGCCGATCAGTTGCGCGAGCGCCGCGGGCCGGTCGCCCGATGCGCCGATCGCCGCCGCATATGAAGGCGTGAGCGTCGCGAACGGATAGCCGAGCGCCTGCCACGACTTGCCGATCGCTTGATACGCGCGCAACTCGACCATGCGTTTGATGCGGCGGTCCTGCGTGGCGTGATAGCGCGTTTTGAACAGCCACGAGTAGGTGGACAGCCGCACGTCCTGACTCGCGCTTTCGACCTGCGCGAGCGTCGCGTCGGGATGCGAGCGCAGATAGTTGAGCGTCCACAGTTCGAGCGGATGCACGCCCGAGATATAGCCGCGATCGTTCAGATTGAAGCGGTCGATGCCATATTTCCCATACAGGTTCGCGAGGTCTTCGTCATCGAGTATCGAAGCGGCCGGTGTTTTCTTCAACGCCGCGCGCATCATTGCGTTGAACCAGGCATTCGATTCGTCCGGCGCGACGCTGCGCAAGACGGTCGCCACTTTCGGCGGCGATTTGCGCACGCCGAGCAGCAGCAACGTGAGCGCCTGATCGGGCGTCTTGTCGTGATACTTCGTGTAGAAACGCTTCATGTACACGCGGCTTTCCTGATCGGCGAAGCGCGTCAGATACATCTTGCGGATCGCTGGATCGCCGAGCCATTGCGCCGACGGCCCCGTGGTCTGCACCATTTCGTAGTGCACGATGTCGCGCATGAGCCGCACGAACACAAGGTTCACCGAATGCTGGAACGCGCGATGCACCGTCAGGATGCGGCTGTTGTCGTCGGAGTCGAAGTTCGTGAAGGTTTGCGCGCCGCCGCCGGTGTAGAACGTTTCGCCGGGGCTTGCCGAGTACTTGCGCTCGACGGCCGCGTCGAGCATCGGCTGCAGCGAATGGTCGCGCGTGTGCAGCAGATAGTCGATCGCCCAGCGCGTGAGCCGATCGTTCGGATCGGGCGTGACAGCCTTCAGTTCCGCATTGCTTAGCGATGCATAGCGTGTATGCAGATCGGAGACGATCTGCAAATACGTGACGATAGTGCGCAGTTTCGCCGTCGAGCCGAGATTCAGACGCGCGCCCGAGTTGATATCGAACGGCTGGTTCACGCTGTCGGTTTGCACGCGCACGAGGTTCGCGCCGCCCTTGCGCTCGAACAGCGTGAAGCTATAGGCAATATGCGAAGGATCATCGGATGCGCGCAGCATTTCGTAGCCGACGAGCCCCGCGGCCTTTGCGCCGTCGCGTGTCGCGGCGGCGGCGAGCCGGTCGCTGACGGCCTGCTGCACGGCATTGTTGAGCGTGCCTTGCGCCTGCGCGTCGAGGCGATCGAGTTCGTAGAAGCTGCGCACGCCGAGCGCGGCGAGCAGATGCGAACGCATCGACGTCACGGCCTTGCGCGACACGAACGAATCGGTGTTCGACACGCTCCTCGATGCACGATGCAACTCGACGTGCGCAGCAAGCGCCGCATCGCGCAACGGGGCCGATATCACACCGCCGCTCGCGAGCAGCCGCAAATAGCTGTCGGTCCGCCGTTCGAGATCGGGGTAGCCGCGCTGCAGGAAATACGACGGCGCGCGCTGCGCGATCATCAGCGAAAGCACTTCGCGGAATGCGGCGCCCTGCTCGTCCAGATTCGCTTGCGTCGACGGCGCTCTCAGCACGCGGTTGGTCTCGCGGAAATCGCGTCCGTACCATGCGGCGAGACCATCGCCAATGCCGTTGATTTCGCCGATACCCGGCTGCGCGGAGAGCGGCACCGAGTTCAGATAATGGACCACGATCTGCTGGCGCGCGGGCAGCGTCTGCGGACCGTTCAGATACGCGCGCACCGAAGCGGACGCAATTTGCCGCAGTTTTTCGGGCGGTGTCGCGGTGCGGCCGCCGGCCGAGTGACGGAATTTTTCGATCTGCGTCGCGAGCGTGCTGCCACCCGGCGTCTGCTGATGATGGTTGAAGATGCGCACGCCCTGGTCGGCGAGCGCGCGGCTAAAGCGTCCCCAGTCGATCGCCGGATTGCGGTTCGGCTGATCCGGATCGAGCAGATAACGGTCTTCGATAAACAGCAGCGAGTTCACGACGAGCGGCGGAATCGCGTCGAAGCTATCGTAGACGCGGCCTGGAAACTGCGCGCTGAAAAGCGGCGCGCCGGTGCCGTCGAACAGTTGCAGACCAGCGGTATCCTTTTCCTCGTAGGGCAAGAAAAGGCCGTTATCGGCGAGCGACAACATCCGCTCGGAATCGCGCGCCTGCGAGCTGATTTCGAAGCCGCGTTGCAGCAGCCGTTGCTGGATCGACGGCAGCAGCGCGTAGCCTAAACGGGTGTCGTAGGGGCCTTTGTCGGCTTGCGGAAAGCGGATGGAATGACTGGGACCCGCGTCGACCGAAAAACCAACGTCGCGGGTCAGTTCGGAAAGGTAGCGCGCCTGCAATCGTGAGGTATCGATCTCGATCTGCACGAGGCGCGCGATCACCGCGATGGCAAGCAAAAGCGCTACCGCCAGCCCCCATTTGAGCCAGGTCCGGACCGGCACGGTGCCGGTCGCGCGAAGCGGAAACCGAAGCGGTGGCCGATTCATGGCTGCTCCCCCGAGCGATCGCCAGGCTGCACCGCCCGGCTCACTCGAATCAGTGTAGCGCGGAACGAGAAATCGCCCTCGGTTCGTAGTTACCCGACAGTATCATCGCTACAACACCTGTCGACGGCGGATGACAAAACGCGAAGCGCCGTGAGATATTGAAAGTCTTTCAGATCGGAAAAAACCGCCGTTTCAGGCGGTTTTGTCATTTTTAGCCGGTACTTTCGTCTGCGCCTGCGCGCGCAACAGCGCGATGAACCGCTCCGCCGGCGGTGACAACACCCCGCCCTTACGCGTGACGATGCCGAACGTCTGCGACGGCGACTTGAGCCTGAGCGGCACGACGCGCAGCATCTTGTGCCGCACGAACGGCCCGGCAATCGCGCTCGGCAGCAGCGACACGAGTTCAGCGCTGCGCTGCAGTAGCGCGACGGTCACGAACGTGGAAGCCGTTGAAATCGGATTGTCGGGCATGCCGAGTCCGGCCAGATCCATCTCGCGTTCGAGCAGCGCATGCAGCGGCATGTGCGACGGATACATGACCCAGCGATAGTCCGTCAGATCGCGCAACGTCATGTCCCGGCGCGGCAACGGCGGATGGCAATAGCCGACCACCACCGAGAGCGGCTCGTCGCCGAGCGGACGATACTGATACTTCGACGGATCGGCCGCGACCGCCGCGCGGCCCACCACGAGATCGAGCCGCCCGTCGTCGAGTTGCGCAAGCATGCGCGCGCTCGTGTCCTCCACGACTTCGATCGACAGATCCGGCTGCCCCGCATGCAACTGGTTCAACGCGGGCACCACGCATTCGGGAATCGCGCCCATGATCGCGCCGACCGCGAGCCGGCCGCCGCGCCCCGAGCGTATCTCGGCGACGTCCTGGCAGAGCGCGGTGAGGTCGGTCGCCACGAGACGCGCGTAGCGGATCACGCAATGGCCGAGCTGGTTCGGGATCATGCCGCTTTTCGAGCGCTCGAAAAGCGGCGCGTCGAGCATCGATTCGAGTTCCTGCAGCGCCTTGCTCGCCGCCGACTGCGTCATCGACATCACGCCGGCAGCTTTGTGCAGCGACTTGTGATCGTCGAGCGCGATCAGCAGTTGCAGTTGCTTCATGCGCAGCTTCGAGAGCAGGACGTTCAGCGTGTTTTTCATCGGGTTCGAAGTGGGTGAGTCGCAAAAGCGATCACAGGATGGAAACAATTCAATATACCTTCGGGGGCGGGCGCCGTATAGTCGGCAGCAACCATCTTGCGTGGGACCGGAGACATTCACTCACATGCGCCGCCCTCTTGCGGCACACGCGCATCCAGCAACCCGGCACGGACACCATCGCCATGACCCAGCCATCCCGCCCAGCCGCCGCCTTGCGCGGCGTCTTCCCCGTCGTACCGACGATCTTCGACGACGCAGGCCGCCTCGACCTCGAAGGCCAGAAGCGCTGCATCGACTTCATGATCGACGCCGGTTCGAACGGCCTGTGCGTCCTCGCGAACTTCTCCGAACAGTTCGTGCTCTCCGACGACGAGCGCAGCACGCTGATGCACCTCGCGCTCGAACACGTGGCGGGCCGCGTGCCGGTGATCGTCACGACCACGCATTTCAGCTCGTACCAGTGCGCGGAGCGTAGCCGCGCCGCGCAGGACGCGGGCGCCGCCATGGTGATGATCATGCCGCCGTATCACGGCGCGACGATCCGCATCGGCGAGCGCGGTATTGACGAGTTCTATCGTACGGTATCCGATGCAATCCAGATTCCGATCATGATTCAGGACGCGCCCGTCAGCGGCACGGCGTTGTCCGCGCCGTTTCTCGCCCACATGGCGCGCGAAATCGACAACGTGTCGTACTTCAAGATCGAAACGCCGCAGGCCGCGAACAAGCTGCGCGAGCTGATCGAACTGGGCGGCGATGCGGTCGTCGGTCCGTGGGACGGCGAGGAAGCCATCACGCTGATGGCCGATCTCGATGCGGGCGCGACCGGCTCGATGACGGGCGGCGGCTACGCGGATGGTATTCGCCTGATCGTCGACGCTTATGCGGCAGGCGACACCGAAGCGGCCGCCGCGCACTATCAGCAGTGGCTGCCGCTCATCAACTACGAGAACCGCCAGGGCGGCCTCGCGTCGTGCAAGGCGCTGATGAAGGAAGGCGGCGTGATCCGCTCCGACGCGGTGCGTCATCCGCTGCCGCAGATGCATCCCGCGACGCGCGACGGGCTGCTCAGGATCGCGCGCGGGCTCGATCCGCTCGTGCTGCGCTGGGGGCGCTGAGAGAGACGAATAGACGAGAGGCCGTGTGGCGCGGCCCCGTGCAGAAATCCGAAAGCGAATCCGACGGCTAGACGCCGACACTCGATTGCCGCTACGCTAGCGGCCATGCAAAGTTTCTACGAAGCCACAGTCGCCCGCTCATCCGCCTATGCACCGCTCACCGCCCGGCGCAGCGCCCACGTCTGCATCATCGGCGGCGGGCTCGCGGGACTCTCCACCGCATTGGGACTCGCCGAGCGCGGCGTCAAGGACGTCGTCGTGCTCGAAGCGCAGCAGGTCGGTTTCGGCGCCTCGGGACGCAACGGCGGTTTCGTGTTCGGCGGCTACAGTCTCGATTGCGCCGACCTGCTCAAAACACTCGGCCCGGCCCGCGCACGCGAACTCTATACGCTGACCACCGACGCCGTCGACCTCATGCGCACGCGCATCGCGCGCTACCGGATCGATTGCGACGCGACCGACGCCGGCGTGATCCTCGCCAACTGGTTCGACGAACCCGCCCGGCTCGAAGCACAGCGGCGTCTGATGCGCGATTCGTTCGGCGTCGACTGGGAGCCGATCGCGGCTGACGAACTCGCCACGCAACTGAAGACAGACCACTATCACGGCGGCCTCTTCGAGCGCAACGCATTCCACTTTCATCCGCTCAAATATGTGCTCGGTATTGCCGCCGCGGCCGCGCAAGCGGGTGTGACGATTCACGAGCGTTCGCCGGTCGTGCGTCTGCGGCGTGAGGGAGCGGCCTCCGATGCGGGCTTCGTCGTGGAAACGCCGCAAGGCGCGCTCGACGCGCGCCACGTCGTGATGGCCGGCGGCGGCTACGCGCGCAACGTCTATGCGCGCGTCGAGCGGGCGGTGCTGCCGATCGCCACCTACGTGATGGCGACCGAACCGCTCGGCGCGCGTCTGTCCGAGGCGATCGCCACGCGCGCCGCGATCTACGACACTCGCTTCGCGTTCGACTACTACCGGCCGCTGCCCGACACCCGCATCCTGTGGGGCGGACGCATCTCGGTGCGTGACCGCGAACCCGAGGCGATCGCGCGTCTGCTGCGGCAGGATCTGCTGAGGGTTTATCCGCAGCTGCGCGACGTGCGCATCGAGCACGCATGGGGCGGCCTGATGAGCTACGCGCGTCACAAGATGCCGCAGATCGGCCGCAGCGCGGACGGCGTCTGGTATGCGGTCGCTTTCGGCGGACACGGCATGGCGCCGACCACGGTGTCCGGCGAGCTGCTGGCCGCGGCGATCAGCGGCGAGAAGCCGGTGCCCGATGCGTTCGCGGCGTTCGGCCTGACGCGCACGTACGGCGCGCTCGGCCTCGCCGCCGCGCAGCTCACCTACACCGCGATGCAAACGCGCGACGCGTTCGCCGCGCGCCGCCGGCGCACGCATCCCGCCACCTGAGCGTTACCCCGGGGCCCCTCGGGACCCCGCCGCTTACGCCTGAGACCCGCGCCGAAGGCCGGTTTCAGCATGCTAGAATGCGCCGTCACCGCCGCTCGAATCCACAATGAAAAAGGGAAGCAAGGCCGCCGAGCCTGATACCAACGGCAACGCGTCAGGCTCGTCGCGCGCCGACTCCCGGCGCAAGTACGACCCCGAACAGACGAAGCGCAACATCCTCGACGTCGCGACCCAGGAGTTCTCCGCGATGGGACTGGCGGGCGCGCGCGTCGACGCGATCGCGGAACGCACGAACACCACCAAGCGCATGCTGTACTACTACTTCGGCAGCAAGGAAGGGTTGTACCAGGCGGTGCTGGAGAAGGTGTATGGAGACATTCGTGCGCTCGAACAGGATCTGCACATCAGCGAACTCGATCCCATCGAGGGCATGCGCGCACTGGTCGAATTCACGTTCGACTACCACGACCGCCAGCGCGATTTCGTGCGCCTCGTGACGATCGAAAATATTCACGGCGCGAAGTACGTCGAGCAGGTGAAGACCTTCAAAGGCCGCAACGTTACCGTCATTCACACGATTGAAGATCTGCTCGCGCGCGGCATTGCGGCGGGGCAGTTCCGCAGCGATATCGATCCGATCGATCTGCATCTGATGATCAGCTCGCTATGCTTTCATCGCGTCGGCAACCGGCATACGTTCGGCACCGCGTTTGGGCGGGATCCGTCGCATCCGCGTTTGCGGGCGCGGCATCGGGCGATGATCGTCGATGCGATCTTGCGGTTCGTAAAGAAGGAAGATTGAGCGAAAACACAAAACCCCTGGTTATCGCCTCACTGCGACGACAACCGGGGGTTCAGAAGCCAACGCTGCCGTCACATCTCACGACAGCTCAACCATAGCGCTTAGTCCGCCAGCACGATCCGCTTGATATCGCCGACCACGAAGATATACGACAGCGCCCCGATCAACGCGATCACGCCGATAAACACCAGCGCACCGACGAACGAACCGGTTGCGGCAACGATCACTCCGACCACGAGCGGCGTCACGATACCCGCCAGATTCGCGGCAAAGTTGAAGATGCCGCCGGTCACGCCAAGCAGCCCTTCCGGCGCGATATCCGACACGAGCGTCCAGCCGAGCGCGGCCATGCCCTGCGCGAAGAACGCCACCGACAGAATCGCGATCACCACCACATTGCTCTCGACATAGTTCGCGAGAATGATCGTCGAGGCGAGCAGCAGGCCGGCGATGATCGGCAGCTTGCGCGCCACGTTCGGCGACTTGCCGCGACGCAGCAGCCAATCGGAGAACACGCCGCCGAACATCACGCCGATCGACGCGGCGATGAACGGCATGATCGCGAAGAAACCGATCTTCAGCCACGCCATATGACGCTCGGTGGCGAGATACGTCGGGAACCACGTGAGGAAGAACACGAGCGTCGAATTGCCCGCGAACTGGCCGAGGCAGATGCCGGTCAGTTGACGATGCCTGAGCAGTTGGCCGATGGTGCGCCATTCGAACCCGCGCTTCGGCGAAGCCGCTACGTCACCCGCTGCCGCATCGGCATCCTTGCCCCGTTGCGTGAGCCCGCCGCCCGCCTCGATATAGTCGAGCTCTTCCTGATTCGCCGCCGGATGATCGCGCGGCTCGCGATACAGCAGCCACCACACCACGCCGAACACGAGGCCCACGCCGCCGACCACGAGGAAAAGCGAGCGCCAGCCGAACGCGCCCATCAGCATGAACAGGAACGGGCTGAAAAACGCGAGGCCGATATATTCACCGACCGTGTACGTGCCCGTCGCCATCGCGCGTTCGCTCTGCGGGAACCACGTGGCGACCACGCGGCTGTTGGTCGGAAAGCAGGGCGCTTCCGACACACCGAGGCCGAGACGGAACGCGAACAGCGCGCCGATGCCGTGCACGAGACCTTGTGCGAGCGTGCAGAGCGACCAGAACGTCATCGACAGGAAGTAGGTCACCTTGCTGCCGAAGCGGTCGAGAAAGAGCCCGCCCGGAATCTGCGCGGCCACGTAGCTCCACGAAAACACGGAGAACAGCAAGCCCATCAGCGCGGCGTTGATGCCGAGCTCTTTGGTCAACTGCGGCGCCGCGATGCCGAGCACCGTGCGATCGAGATAATTGATCATCGTGCCGATCGCGAGCAGCGCGAGGATCTTGTAGCGGGCCTTCGAGCGGCGCGCGGTGCTCACCGCCGCGCCCTTCTGGAGCGGCGCGTTCGCGGGACTGGATTGAATCGGTTGCGGCATGTCGTGCTGGTCTCTTCAAACAGATTGTGCCGGACATACGCTGCCGGATAGCGGCCCTCGACGGGGCTTTCTTACTTTTACCCAGGAACGCTCAGGGGCGTTCCAGCAATGACTGGAAGTGCGTGTAGACGCGCTCCGCGTCGGGTTCGAGTCCCGTGAAGATGCGCATCGCGTCGACCGCCTGATAGACCGCCATGCCGCCGCCGCTCAGCGTGCGGCAGCCGAGCGCTTCGGCCGCCTGCAGGAGCGCCGTGCGGATCGGGAAATAAACGATGTCGGCCACCCACAGGTCGCGATGCAGCAATTCGGCCGGCAGCGGCAAGCCCGGCAGTTTAGCCATGCCAGTCGGCGTCGCGTGAATCAGGCCCTGCGCGGCCGCCAGCGATTCCGGGAGCGACGTGCCCGCGCTGACCCTGGCTGCGGGGAAACGCTTCTGCAATTCACCGGCGAGCGACTGTGCGCGGCTTGCGTCCACGTCGAATAACGTCAGCGATTGCGTGCCCATGTTCAGCGCCGCATGCGCGACCGCCGCGCCCGCGCCGCCCGCGCCGAGTTGCACGACGCGCTCGAGCGACACGTCGGGCAGGCCGCGCTGGAACGCGCGCGCGAAGCCGGACCAGTCGGTGTTGTGGCCGATGCGCTTGCCGTCCCTGAACAGCACGGTGTTGACCGCGCCGAGTGCGCGCGCGTCGTCGGACAGTTCGTCGAGCAGCGGAATCACCGCCTGCTTGCACGGATACGTGATGTTCAGGCCGTTGAAGCCCATGCGCTCGGCGGCGGTCAACAGTTCCGGCAGCGCGGCGGTGTCGAGCTTCAGCGCTTCGAGATCGATACGGCGATACACGTAGTGCAGACCGAGCTGGCTGCCCTCTTCCTCGTGCATCGCGGGCGTGAGCGAACCGCTGATGCCCGAGCCGATCAGGCCGACCAGGTACGAGTGGCCGGTTGCCCGCGAACTCGCCTGCGCATTCGCCAGCGCGCCGATCTGCGCGTCCGTCCGGGTGTTCTCTTGAGTGTTCATTTTGCCGCCCTATTCTTAAGAATCGTCGCCATCCGCTCGAGCGCGAGCACATAGCCCTGAGTGCCGCAACCGACGATAACTGCCTCCGCCACCGCCGACACGTACGAGTGATGCCGGAATGCTTCGCGCCGATGCACGTTCGAGATATGCACCTCGATGACGGGCTTTTCGATCGCCGTCAGCGCATCGGCGATCGCCACCGACGTATGCGTATAAGCGGCGGGATTGATGACGATGCCGTCGACCTTGGTGCGCGCCGCATGCAGCCAGTCGATCAGTTGATGCTCGGCGTTCGACTGGCAGAAGTCGATCGCGAGGCCGAGGCGTTCGCCGGCGTCGCGGCACAGCTTCGCGACGTCGTCGAGCGTTTGCGCGCCGTAGATGGCCGGCTCGCGCGTGCCGAGCAGATTGAGGTTCGGTCCGTTGAGGACCAGTACGGAGGCAAAACTCATGACGACTCCTGCAAAGTGAGGCGCGTGGCGAACCGCGGCGCCCGCGTGCGGTTCTTCGACGCGTAGCGAAGTGTGCGCGCATCGGCCGCCGCCGTCATTCGGGGTTTCTACGAATTTGTACCATCTAGTTAGTTTGTATAGACTAGCGAAACTCGCGGCTAGTGTGGGAGACTCTGACCCACGCCTTGCCTCGGCGCGTAACGAACTGGCCCAATTTGCGCATTGCAACATGCCCGCCTGACGGCGCTGGCAGGCGCGCCGCACCGTTTCGCCGCTCTCGTTTTCTCCGTCGTTTGTCCGTTACTGCAGGAGCCGTTCATGCAACGTTCGATTGCCACCGTGTCGATTAGCGGCACCCTCGTCGAGAAGCTGGGCGCGATCCGCGCGGCGGGCTTCGAAGGTGTCGAGATCTTCGAAAACGACCTGCTGTACTTCGACGGCTCGCCCGCCGACGTGCGCCGTATCGCCGAAGACCTCGGTCTGAAGATCATGCTGTTCCAGCCGTTTCGCGATTTCGACGGCGTGAGCCCGGAGCGGCTCGAGCGCAATCTCGAACGTGCGAAACGCAAGTTCGACGTAATGCACGAACTCGGCACGGACCGCATTCTCGTGTGCAGCAACGTCTCGCCGGAGACGATCTGCGACGACGCGCTGATGACCGACCAGCTCGGCGCGCTCGCCCGCGCGGCCGAAGCGGCCGGCGTGATCGCCGGCTACGAAGCGCTTGCGTGGGGCAAGCACGTGAAGACCTACCGCCACGCGTGGAAGCTCGTCGACGCGGTCAATCATCCGAACCTCGGCCTCGTGCTCGACAGTTTTCATACGCTGTCGCTGAACGACACGGTGGACGCGATCGCCGACATTCCGGGCGAGCGCATCGCGTTCGTGCAGATCGCCGACGCGCCGAAGCTCGCAATGGACGTGCTCGAATGGAGCCGCCACTACCGCTGCTTTCCGGGCCAGGGCGACTTCGATCTCGCGAACTTCACCGCGCAGATCGTGAAAGCCGGCTACAAGGGCCCGCTTTCGCTCGAAATTTTCAACGACGGCTTTCGCGCCGCCCCCACCACGATCACGGCCGCGGACGGCCACCGCTCATTGCTGTTTCTCGAGGAACAGACCCGCACGCTGCTCGAGGAACAGCAGGAGCCGCAGCAGACAGCCGCCGACCTGTACCAGTCGCCTGCCGCGCCCACACACGTCGGCTATCAGTTCCTCGAATTCGCGGTCGATCACACCACGCGCGCGCAGCTTGCCGACTGGCTCGGCAAGCTGCGCTTTCGCCAGGCCGGCCAGCATCGCTCGAAAGACGTGACGCTGTATCAGCATGGCGCCGCGTCGATCGTGCTGAACGCCGAGCCCGATTCGTTCGCGAACGCGTTTTTCCAGCAGCATGGTTTGTCGCTGTGCGCGTCGGCGTTTCGCGTGGACGACGCGAGCCAGGCGTTCGAGCGTGCGGCCGGCTTCGGCTACGCGCCGTTCTCCGGCCAGATCGGCCCGAACGAACGGGTGCTGCCCGCGGTGCAGGGACCGGACAGCAGCCTGAACTATTTCGTCGACGAAACGCCGGATCAGCCGACGCTGTTCGAAGCCGATTTCGTCCTCACCGATATCAACGGCCCGGTCGAAGTGGGCCCGCTCACGCGCATCGATCACGTGTGCCTCTCGGTGCCGGCCAATTCGCTCGATACGTGGGTGCTATTCCTGCGCACCGCGCTCGGCTTCCAGGCGGAGCCGGGGGTGCTCGTGCCCGACCCGTACGGGCTCGTGCGCAGCCGCGCGCTGCGCAGCCACGACGGCTCGGTGCGGATCGTGCTGAATGCATCGGTGGATCGCCATACGGCGGTGGCCGAGGCGCTGCACACGTATCACGGCTCGGGCCTGAACCACGTCGCGTTCAGCACCGGCGACATCTTCAGCGCGATTCCCGAGTTCGTCGCGGACGGCGTGCCGGTGCTGCGCATCCCGCGCAATTACTACGATGACCTCGAGGCCCGCTACGCGCTCTCCGACACGCTGCTCGAAGCGATGCGCGCGAACAATATCCTCTACGACCGCGACGAACGCGGCGGCGAGTTTTTTCATGCGTACACGGAACAGCTCGATCAGCGCTTTTTTCTCGAAATCGTCGAGCGGCGCGGCGGCTACGACGGCTATGGCGCGGCCAATGCGGCGGTGCGGCTCGCCGCGCAGGCGCAGCGGCGCAAGTAACGCGCAGGCATGGCGGGAGCCTGTTCCTCGACCGTTACCGCGCCGGAACCGGCCTCTGCGAACCTTGCCCGCCGGGACACCGGCGACTGGACGGTTGGTTACCAGAAGGCCGCCGCCCCGAAACCAGGCCGGCCGAACGACTTGCAGGCGCGCGACGATAGCGGCTGCCGCCTCTCCCGCGAGTCGGCCCCCTGGCACGCCACATGCGGCCCCCGCCGGGGCAGGCTCGCCATCTCGATATAATGGCGCCTGTTTCGCGGTCCAGCCCGTGTGCCTCTCATGACGCGCGGCGCGGCGTGCCGGACCGCCAGCCGAATCAACGCCAGGAGAGATATGAAGAAGTTCGCTGTAGCCCTGTCCCTTCCGCTGCTCGTCAGCGCTTGCGCGTATTTCCAGAAAGATCCGGATGCCGGCGAGCCCGTCACGGATACCACGACGCAGCGCTCCGTCGACGACGTGGTCTCCTGCCTGACGCAGATAGCCAACCGCCACGATGCCGCCTTCAAGTCCATGGAGATCCCGCAGGGTCAGATGCTTGATTTCGGCGACTCGAACATCGTCAAGGTGCGCAGCGACAATGGCTCGACAACTTACCGTTTCTATGCAGGCAAGCGTCATGTAAGCAACCTGTGGCTCGAGTCGGCGGGCAAAACCTGCGCCCCATAAGGGTTTGCGGGCGATTTGCGCGCGCTTTACGCGGTTGCGGGCGTGAAGTTCCGGGCGCCGGAATCTGATCCATTGCCACGGTCATGTCACGGTGTTACGAGACAATGGAGTCTTAAGAATCGTTTAAGACTTCGTCCGCATGATCCTTCCGACATGATCCCGCACGAGGTGCGCCCCCATGAACCAGCCTGAACCGAACACCAACGAAACGCCGGCCAAGCGGCCCACCATTCTGCGTCGTTTGCTCAGTCATCACGAACTGGCGACGCTGCTGCTGTTGTTGCATGCGCCGATCGACGCATCGGCGAAACCCGAAATTCCGCAACTCTACGAAGCCGGTCTCGTCGAGACCGTTTCGAACGACGCCGGCCCCGCGCATATCCGCCTCACGTCCGAGGGCAATGCGGTATTGCGTGGACTCGGGGTCAAGTAACACACCATCGTCGTCATCATTCGAGGCCGCGGCCAACGCCTGTCGTTGACGCGGCCTTTTCCATTTGGCCGATCAAGCCTGCCACACGCCGTACCCCGCCTCGCGTAGCCCGATCGCCAGTTCCACTTCCATATCCTGGGCGCCGCGATAAGGCATCGGATTGAACATTTCGTACAACTCGGGCATCAGGCGCAGGCCGTAATCGCGCACGTAGCGATTGGCCTGAATGCCCGCCTTGTGCCTGTCGAAACGCAGGTCCGGGTCGAGCCCCGTCATGCCGACATACACGCACGGCCGGTCGAACCGGTAATCGGGATTCGCTCGGCGAAAGCGCGCCTCGTTCCAGACCTTGTCGTCGAGCGCGACGACGTACACGTAGTAGTGATGCCCACGACCGGCCATGAGACGGGGTGCCGCTCAATTGCGCAACGTGCCGTGCAGCAGCATCCGGTATTCGGTCGGCGTGACGCCGACTGTCGCCTTGAATTGCCGCGTGAACGCGCTGTGATCGGTGTAGCCGCAACGCGCGGCGACGTCGGTGACCTTGTCGTGCGACACCAGCAGCGCGGTCGCCGCGTCGAGCCGCGTTTTCAGCAGCACCTGGCGCGGCGTCAAATGAAACACTTTGTGAAAATAGCGCTCCAGTTGCGCGACCGACATGTCGGCCATCGCCGCCAGCTGCTTCAGATTCAGCGGCTGCACGTAATTTTCCTGGATCGACTGCACGACCGCCGCAAGCCGGCTGTAGGCCGGGTGGCTGCTTTCGTCCGCCTTCAGATCGCGTGAAATACCGGCGAGCCCGACCACCTTGCCCGCCGCATCGCGCAGCGGCTGCTTGCAGGTCAGGCACCAGCCGGGCTGGCGGGCCGGATACAGGTGCAATTCGAGCTGATCGAGCATCTGGTTGCCGACGCCGATGATCGCCTTGTCCTGCGCGGTATAGATGCGGCCGAAACGGCGCGGAAAGACGTCCTCGGCAGTCCTGCCGAGCAGCGCGGCCTTTTCCTTGAAGCCGCAGCGCGAGGCGAGCGTGCGGTTGACGAGCGCGTAACGCGCGTCGGCGTCCTTCACGAAGAAGACGACGTCCGGCATCGCGTCGAATACCGGCTCGAGCAACCTGAAGTGCGACAGCATGCCGGACAGCGTCGTATCGTTCGGTTCGAGCGGATGAGCCAGCGTGTTCATCATGCGGGTTCCGTGGGTCCGTGCCTGGTTGAATGCGTTCAGGATGCGTTTGCGGATGCCTGCGCCGGCGCGGCCGGGCAGCCTGCATGTGCGGTCGATCGTGATCGGGTGCGGTCGATTATAAAACCGCGCGGCGCCCGACAATATCCGCTGCGCGCAGGCGCGAGGTCATCATTGCGTTGCCGCTGGCGGTTCGGCGGCCGTCATCAGCGTGCCGATCTGCGCCGGGTTGAACGGCGGACGCGGCATGGCGGCCGGCCAGCCGAAGTACAGATTCGCGGCCGCGCCGCAGATTCTTCCCTGGCACGGCCCCATCCCGCAGCGGGTCTGCAGCTTCGCGTCGCGCCAGTCGGCGCAGCGGCGCACCTCGCCGACGCTCACGTCTTCGCAGCGGCAAAGAAGCGTGGTGTCCGCGGGCGGCGTGCGGGCCGCGTCGCGCAACGCAAATGCGGTTGCGACGCGCGCGCCGAAGCGGCGCCAGCGCGCCCTGCGTGCCAGCAGTGCCTGCAGCGTCTGAAGCGCGGCCGGCTCAGCCGCCGCGCCGCTTGCCGCGAGCCCGGCGATCTCGCCCTCCACGCAGGCCAGCTCCGCGCCGCCGACACCCGTGCATTCGCCCGCCGCGTACACGTGTGCCAGCGAAGTCCGCTGTTCATCGTCGACCACGATCTCACCCGCCTCGCTGATCGCGCAGCCGAGAGCCTGCGCGAGCGTGACGTTCGGCAAAAGCCCGTAGCCGCACGCGATGCGGTCGCAATCGAGTGTCACGTCGCGCGCGCCGCGCCGGATCGTCACTTGCCGCACACGGTCCGTGCCGCGCGCTTCCCGCACCATGCTGCCGGTCCAGTAGCGCAGTCCGGTGAAACCGCGCGTGAGCGTGATCGCCTGGCGCAGCTTTGCGGGCTCGCGCAACAGCGAAGCGCCGAAGCGCGCGACATCGAGCGCCGGAGCCTGCTCCACGACCGCGATCACGTGCGCGCCGGCCTCGCGGGCGGTGGCGAGCGAGGCCATCAGCAGAGGACCGCTGCCGGCAATCACGATCCGCTCGTCGCGCACCGGCATGCCGCCCTTGATGAGTGCCTGCAGGCCACCCGCACCCGTGACGCCGGGCAAGGTCCAGCCCGGAAACGGCAGCAGACGCTCGCGCGCGCCGGTCGCGAGAATCAGCCGGTCATAGGAAATGGACACGCCGCCGTGCGCGGCCGATTCGAGCAGCAAAGCGTGCGAGCCGAGCGGCGCGATCACGCGGGTCGACGGCCAGTGAGTGAATCCGTCGTGCGTCTGCAAGGCGGCGAGCAGCGCGTGCAACTGAGCGTGCTGCGAGGCCTGTTGCGGCGATTTTCCCCGATTTCCCGGCCCCTGCCGCCAGATCTGGCCGCCGGCACGCGGATTGTCGTCGACGAGCGCCACGCTCGCGCCTGCGCGCGCCGCCGCCAGCGCGGCATTGAGCCCGGCCGGACCGCCGCCGATCACGACCACGCCGAAGTGCTGCGCGAATTGCTCCGTGAAGTACTGCGTGAAATGCTCTGTCATGCCTCGCCCGCCTTGTTCCATGTACGCACGCTTTGCCCTTCGCGGCACAGCGTCTGGCAAGCGAGCGCGTGCGCGCGGCCGTCGATCGTCACGCGGCACTCCTGGCACACGCCCATGCCGCACAACGCCGCGCGCGGCTCGCCTTTGACCGACAGCCGCGAGCCGCTCACGCCCGCCATCGCGAGCGCCGCGGCCACGGTCGTGCCGGCTTCCACTTCGATGCCGCGCCCATCGACCGTCAGACGGATGCGCACCGCGCCTGTATCAGTCATGGGTCACCTGTTCAGCAAAACGGACCGGCAGATAAGGCTCGCACGGAATCGGCGCGGCGCTTGCCACGATCTGCGCCGCGAGCAGCTTCGCGGTGGCGAGCGCAGTGGTCACGCCCAATCCTTCGTGTCCGACCGCGAGCCAGATCCGGGCAGCGTCGGCGGACGCGTGAGCGGATACATGAGCCGGCGCGAAGTCGCCGGCCGGTCCGATCAGCGGCAACCCGTCCGGCGATGCCGCGCGAAAGCCGGTCCACGCGCGAATAGCGTTGAGCGTCGGCAGCGCCGGCAGATAGCGCGCGGCGCGTTGCAGCATCTGCGCGAGCACGGGCATCTCGACGGCGGGATCGGTCGTGTCGAACTGGCGCGACGAGCCGAGCAGCAATTGCCCGGTCGGACGCGGCTGCGCATTGAACGCGACCGACGTGCCGGCCGCATGATGCGCGCTCTTGATATAGCCGAGCTCGAGCAGCTGATGACGGATCAGTCCAGGATAGCGGTCGGTGATCAGCAGATGCCCCTTCTTCGGCTGCAACGGCAGCGACGGCAGCAGTTGCGCCGCGCCGAGGCCATTGGCGACGATCACGTGCCCCGCGCCGACGCGTTCGCCATCGGCCAGCATGACGCCGCCCGCGCCGAGCGAGCTCACCGGAGCGCCGAGCCGCACGCGGATATTCGCCGCATGGGGCGATTGCGTGAGCAGCCATTCGGCGGCCGTGGGCGCGTACACGATGCTGTCGTGCACGATCCGCAAGCCGCCAGCCATCGATTGCGCAACCGCCGGCTCGCATTCGCGCAGCGCGGCCGCATCGAGCAGTTCCGCGGCGACGCCTTGCGCGCCGAACGCCGCGTGCATTGCGCGCGCGGCTTGCCATTCTTCGTCATCCTCAGCGATCCACAGCGTGCCGCAGCGCGTGAACGCGTCGCGCGAGCGCAGTTGCGGCGCGAGTTGCAGCCACAGCTCGCGCGAGTAGTGGCTCAGCGCGAATTCCGCGGGCGAGTCGTTCATCACGACGATATGGCCCATGCCCGCCGAGGTCGCGCCGCCGCCGATACGTTGCGCGTCGAGCACCTCGACGCGCATGCCGAGCGCGGCCAGCTCCGCCGCGCACGCGGCGCCGACGATGCCGGCGCCGATAATCAGCGCGTCCGGGCTCATGCGGTGCGAATGCCCCACGCGAACGGATCGCGTTCGTCGAAACAGAGGCGGCCTTCGGCCATGATGTGCGCGTGGCCGGTGATCGTCGGAATCACGTGGACACCGTCGCCCGCGGCGCGATAGCTCGCCTCGAACACGCTGCCGATGATGCTCTCCTGCCGCCACACCACGCCCTCGGCGAGTTTGCCGTCGGCGGCGAGACACGCGACCTTCGCGCTCGTGCCGGTGCCGCACGGCGAGCGATCGTAGGCATTGCCCGGGCACAGCACGAAGCTGCGGCTGTCGAGGCCGTCGCGCGAACCGGGGCCGAACAGTTCGATATGGTCGATCAGCGCGCCGTCGGCGCCGGTGATGTTCTGCGCGATCAGCGCGTCGCGAATCGCCGAGCTGAACGCGCTCAGACGCGCGATCTGCGACGCGTGCAATTCGTGGCCGTGATCGGCGACGAGGAAAAACCAGTTGCCGCCCCAACCGATGTCGCCGGTCAGCACACCGTAGCCGGGCACGTCGACCTGCACCGCCTGGCGATAGCGATACGCGGGCACGTTGCGCACCGCGACGCTGCCGTCAACGTTCAGCGTCGCCTCGACCACGCCGACCGGCGTCTCGATCCGGTGACTGCCCGGCCCGATCCGCCCCATATGCGCGAGCGACACGACGAGCCCGATCGTGCCGTGTCCGCACATGCCGAGATAGCCGACGTTGTTGAAGAAGATCACGCCGGCCGCGCAGGTGCTGTCGTCGGGCTCGCACAGCAGCGCGCCGACCACCACGTCCGAGCCGCGCGGTTCGGTGACGATGCCCGCGCGCCAGTCGTCAAAGCGCGTGCGAAAAACGTCGAGCCGCTGCGCGAGCGTGCCGCCGCCCAGATCCGGGCCACCCGACACCACGAGGCGGGTGGGTTCACCGCCGGTGTGCGAGTCGATAATGTCTAAGGTTTTCATGACGACCATGGTAGAAACCAGGCGCTCGCGGGTCTTGGTGCGCTTGCGCGCGGATTATGACGATTTCGGCATAGATCCGTTCTTGCGCATGGCCCTGTGCAGAGACACTCATAAGGTCAATGCGGGAAGATGCGTGATCGGCGCTTGCGGCGAAGCTTTACGCCGATTTCAGCATAGATCGTGCGCAGCTTCACGGGCCACGTTGCCCGTGGCCGCATCCTCGCACGAAAACAGCCGGTAGCCGCTTTTATACACCGGCTGCAACCTGAAGCCGTTGCGTTGCCCGATCTCGAGCAGTTGCCGCAGCCGTGACACGTGGCTGTCGATCGTACGGATCGATCTGCATGGCTCGCGGCCCCACACCAGCACGAAGATATGATCGCGCGACATCGTGCGGCCGAGGTTGGAAAAGAACAGCACGGCCAGTTCGAACTGGGTGCGCGACAGCGGCATCGGCTTGCCGCGCAACGTAGCCGCCTTGCGCACCATGTCGAAGCGGTACGGGCCGATCGCGAAGCTCGCCGTCGCGCGCAGGCGCTGCGGATACGCGCGCCGCAGCAGCGCCGCGACACGCGCGCGAAACTCGGCGGGGCGCAGCGGCAGCGCGACGTAGTCGTCCGCGCCGCCGGCGAGCGCGCGCACCATGCTGTCCTCCGACGCGTCGCCCGATACGAACATGATCGGCAGATGCTCGCCGACGGCCCGGCGCACCGAGTGCAGGAGTTCCGGGCCGAAGAGCCGCGTGCCCAGCCAGTCCAGTATCAGCAGATCCATCGTGGAATGGGTGAGCGCCTTCGAGATCGTGGGGCCGTCACGATACGCCGTGCAGAAATAGCCGGCGCTCACGAGGACGTGTTCGATCGACTGGCGCACGGCCGGGTCACGCTGAAGAACGGCGACGCGCATGGAATGGACTCCCGACAGAAGGAACGCAAGCCATTCTCGGAGGCACGCTGCGCCGCTCCCATAGGAGCATTCCGAATTTGCGCGCGCAGCGCACACTGGCTGCGGACCGCCGCGCTCGCAGCGCAGGCGCGCCGATCTCCGCATGAAACCGCTTCCGAAGCTTTCTTCAAGCTCATTGAGCGCTTGCGGAAGGAGCCGGCTTTCATCCTGTAAAATCCGCGCCGGCCTCAGTCGTGAGCGCCCGCCCTATCCGGACGGCGCGCCGGTGTCCCGTGCTCTACCCAGCGCCCGCCACACTTCTCGCCCAACGACCGCCGCATGACCACGCGCGCCGCGTGTGGCGTCCAATTCAACAGAACAACTTAGCAATGCAAGCGACAAATCTGGGTGGAGCGCAGACCGTCACCCCACGCCCTCTTGGGTACAACGATTACAAGACGCTCGGTCTCGCCGCGCTCGGCGGGGCGCTCGAGTTCTACGACTTCATCATCTTCGTGTTCTTCGCGCCGGCGATCGGCCAGTTGTTCTTCCCGGCCTCGATGCCGGACTGGCTGCGCCAGGCGCAGACCTTCGGCATCTTCGCGGCGGGCTATCTGGCGCGGCCGCTCGGCGGCATCATCATGGCGCACTTCGGCGACCTGTTCGGCCGCAAGCGCATGTTCACGCTGAGCGTGCTGCTGATGTCGGTGCCGACGCTGCTGATGGGCTTCATGCCCACCTACGCGAGCATCGGCGTGTTGGCGCCGGTGCTGCTGCTTCTGTTGCGCGTGATGCAAGGCGCGGCGGTCGGCGGCGAAGTGCCGGGCGCGTGGGTATTCGTCTCCGAGCATGTGCCGGGGCGGCACGTCGGCTATGCGTGCGGCACGCTGACGGCCGGCCTCACCGCGGGCATCCTGCTCGGCTCGCTGATCGCCTCGGCGGTGAACCGCCACTTCACGCCCGCCGACATTTCGGCCTACGCGTGGCGCATTCCGTTCCTCGTCGGCGGCGTGTTCGGCATGTTCTCGGTCTACCTGCGCCGCTGGCTGCACGAGACGCCGGTGTTCGCCGAACTCAAGCAGCGCAAGGCGATCGCCGCCGAGGTGCCGCTCAAGGCGGTGCTGCGCGACCACGGCCGCGCGGTGGTTGTCTCGATGCTGCTCACGTGGATGCTGTCGGCCGCGATCGTCGTCGTGATCCTGATGACGCCGACATTGCTGCAAAAGCAATTCCACATCGAGCCGGCCACCGCGCTGATCGCGAACTGCGTGGCAACGCTGTGCCTGACGATCGGCTGCGTGATGGCGGGCTCGATCGCCGGGCGCATCGGCGCGGGCCGCACGATTTTCGTCGGCGGCCTCGCGCTCGCGGTGACCTACTACGTGATGTTCCGTCAGCTCTTCGTCGATACGTCGATGCTCGTGCCGCTGTATGCGCTGGCGGGGTTCTTCGTCGGCGTGATCGGCGCGATTCCTCTCGTGATGGTCCGCGCGTTCCCGCCGGTGGTGCGCTTCTCGGGCATCTCGTTCTCGTACAACGTCGCGTATGCGGTGTTCGGCGGCCTCACGCCGGTCGTCGTGTCGCTGCTGATGAAGTCCAATCCGATGGCCGCGCCGCTGTATGTCGGGGCGATCTGCGTGCTGGGGGCAGTGACCACGCTGTTCATCAAGGACGCGCCGCGGGGGCGGTGACCGGCTCTCTGGGAGTTGGCGACGGCGCGGCGCTGGGTTGAAGCGTCGTCGCTTGCGGTGGTTTGCTGCGGTTTGTTTGCTGCGGTTTGCTTGTCGCGATTCACGCGCGGCGACTTGCGAAAACTGAACGCTCCATGCTTTCGGCACACCGCGCGCATTGCTCCCCGGTGGCGACATCCATACTTCACGTCGCCCCGAAACATGGCCCACTGCATCGGTTTTACGATGCAGTCATGAACTCCTCCACTCCCTCGGTCTCGCCCGCCCTCGGCCGCGTTCTCGTGACAGTCAGCGTCGGCTTCGTCGTCACGCAGCTCGACGTGACCATCGTCAACATCGCGTTGCCGCGCATCGGCGCGGACCTGCATGCGAATGTCGCTGGCCTGCAATGGGTCGTCGATGCATACACGCTCGCGTTCGCGGTGCTGATGCTGTCGTCCGGCGCGCTCGGCGACCGCTTCGGCGCGCGGCGCATGTACGCGGCCGGGATCGTGCTGTTCGCGTTCGCGTCGCTCGCGTGCGGGCTCGCGCTCGATGCCGCGATGCTGGTTGGCGCGCGCGCATTGCAAGGCATCGGCGCGGCCGCGATGCTGCCGAACTCGCTCGCGCTGCTCAATCAGTCGTATGGACACGACCCGAAGCTGCGGGCACGCGCGGTCGGCCTGTGGACCGCGTCCGGTGCGATTTCGATTGCGGCGGGCCCGGTTGCCGGCGGCCTGCTGATCGCCGCGTTCGGCTGGCGCAGCATCTTCCTCGTCAATCTGCCGATCTGCGCGGCGGGCCTGCTCGCAACGCTGCTGTGGGTGCCGCGCCCGCAGACCGTACAGCA
Source organism: Paraburkholderia susongensis (assembly GCF_900177725.1). GTDB lineage: Bacteria > Pseudomonadota > Gammaproteobacteria > Burkholderiales > Burkholderiaceae > Paraburkholderia > Paraburkholderia susongensis. Next base: position 401,873 of record NZ_FXAT01000005.1, read on the forward strand.
CACCGAGCAACACGCCGCACGACACGCCGCTCAACCCAGCGCGCCGGCCGCTGCCCGTGGCAACACGGGCGCGGCGCCGCGCGGCATCGACCTCGGCGGCCAGGGTCTCGCGATCGTCGCGCTGACCGCGTTCGTCGCCGCCGTGATCGAATGGCGGCCGCTCGGCCTCGCGCATCCGTTCGTGGCCGGCGGCTTCGTCATCGCGCTGCTTGCGGCAAGCGCCTTTGTGCTCGTCGAGGCGCGCGTCGCAAGCCCGATGCTGCCGCTATCGCTGTTCGGCAAGCGCACGTTCAGCGCGGCGGTGCTGTTCGGCATCTGCGTGAACCTGACTTACTACGGGATGGTGTTCGTGCTGAGTCTTTACCTGCAGCGCGTACGCGGCTACACGCCGTTGCAGGCGGGGCTCGCGTTCCTGCCGCTGACGGGCGGCTTCCTGGTCTCGAATCTCGCGAGCGGCCGGGTGATCGGCCGCTTCGGCGTGCGCGTGCCGATGATTCTCGGCGCGATCACGGCCGGCCTCGGCTACGGCCTGCTGCATTTCGTCGATGCCGGCACGCCGCTCCCCGCCCTGCTGCTGCCGTTCCTGCTGATTCCATCGGGCATGGGCCTGGCCGTGCCGGCCATGACCACCGCGGTGCTTGCATCGACCGAGGCGAAGCGCGCGGGGACCGCATCGGCGGTATTGAATACGGCGCGGCAGGCGGGCGGCGCGGTGGGTGTGGCCGCCTTCGGCGCGCTCGCGGGCGGCGTGGACGCAACGCAGATCGTCGCGGGGACGCAGGCCGCCACCGCTATCTCAGTCGGTTTGCTGGCGCTGGGCGGGGTGCTCGCGTGTCTCGTGCATCCGGAACCGCATGCGCCGGCACCGGCTGTGCGCGAAAGTCAGGCTCAGCGGTTGAGCGAGTCGCGGTAAGGGACATCGGCATCGCCTAAAGCGACGCCTCCTGAATCGCGCCGGTGTCGATCGCGCGTTCGATCAACCCTTCGTTGCGCGCCTTGGCGATCGCGTCGGCGATCAGCTTCTCCGGCTCCTCGATTTCCACCTTCAACGCACCGAGAAACCCGGACGCATCGAGAATCACCAGCGTCGTGGCCGAATCGGCGAGGCTGATGATCACGCGATGCGGCGTCGGCCCTTCACCGAGACTCGCGCACAGTTGCGTAAGCTTGCCGCCAATCATCTGCTCGAAGTTCTGAATCATTCTCTGCTCCCCTGATTGCCGCAGAACCGGGCGCGCGCGTCAGCGCGTGCCGCGTCGCAAGCGTGCCGCGCCGGCCGCCAACGGTGATGCCTCAAAGCCCGCCGAGGCCGCCGCGCGGCGCGCGTGCGCCATCGATGCTCAGGCGTCCCGCGCCGGTCACGAACAGCAGCAGGAAGCCGCCCGCGATACCGATGTTCTTCCAGAAGTGAATCACCATGTCGTGCTGCATGGCCGGATCGGTGATGTTCCAGAAATCGTGGCCGAGCACCGCGGTGATCACCGTGTACGCGGCCATGAACAGCGCGAGCGGACGAATCTTGAAACCGACGACCAGCAGCAGCCCGCCGAGCACTTCGACCGCGGTCGCGATAGGCGCGGCGATCTGCACGAACGGCACGCCTTTCGAATGCAGGTAGCCGACAAAGCCCGCATAGCCCAGCAGCTTCATCACCCCGCTCCACAGGAACAGCACGGAAAGGGCAAGACGGGCGATGAAAATGATGCCGTAATCGACGGGACGCGTCATGTGGGACTCCTGTAATTGACTAAGCAGCAGACCCGGAAGGGCAGCCGCAGTTCCCCGCCTTGCCCCTGAGCATATGTGCAACGGCCGCCTTTTCCAAGTTTCTGGCATGAGGCCAGGCGCGCGGAGCGCGAGTGCGGCGCGCTCCGCCTCGCGGATAGGTGGCGCCCTAGGGCAGATTGTCGTCCGGATCGAGTGAATACACCAAGGTTATGTTGCCGCTCGCACCGTCGCGCTCGAATGGCCCTGCCTCGATTTCCGCGCGGTCGGCGAGCCGCCGCGCCTTCGCTCCGGCAGGGCTCGCGGCTGGCACAAAGCACCGTTCGGCACTGCCGCCTATGCGCGCGGCGCGTCCGGCGCGAGCAGCACGCCCTTCGTGAACACGAAGCAGCCGTAGCCGCGCTCCTCGCCGGTTGCAATCACGCAATACGCTTTGCGGGCGCGCTCGTAAAACGCGAATCGTTCGATCGACACGAATGGCACTTCGCGCCCTTCCGCCGCATTGACCTCGGCCTGGGCTTCGCGCTGCACCGCGGGGATAGTATGCGGCTCGCCGACTACTTCCATGCGCGAGGCGGGGTGATCGATGAAGGTATCGAGCGGCAGCACCGACAGCACCGCGCGAATCGCACGCGGCGAACTCACGCCATCGAGACGCAGCGGCTTGCGGAGCACGGTGTCGCGCGCGACCGATTCGGCCGGAAAGTTTGCATCGCAAATGACGAGTTCGTCGCCATGGCCCATCGAGCGCAGCGCATACAGTATGTCGGCGTTCAGCAGCGGGTCCAGGTTCTTCAGCACAGTGTCTCCTTGTGGCGCGGTTGATGGCTTGCCGTTTGACATGACGCGCGGTTCGGCCGTGCGCCTGAGCGGCTTGTGACCGACTTGTAATCGGTTTGCGATCCGCTCGTGATTGATGGGTGATCGGCTCGTGCGCGTACATTCGCACCGGCTACGCGGCGAAACACGTGAGCCACGGTCTCGATCGCGACTTCTGCTTCACAGCGTCTGCTTCACGGCGTCTGCTTCACGGCGTCTACTTCACGGCGTCTACTTCACGGCGTCTACTTCACGGCGTCTACTTCACGGCGTCTACTTCACGGCCGACCGATTGTAGCAAGCCGGGTTGCGCACTTCCGCACAACCCGGCTTCGCATGGGCGAACACGCTGTGCGTCCCATCAATTGGATACACGCCGCCCACGCAGGCCATCGCCGATCCGCTGCATCGTGCGGCATGCGAGTCGACGCTTGCGCTGCACTGCCAGCGCAGCCAGCCGACCATCGCCAGCAGCACGAGCCCCGCGCCGCCCAGCACCGGCTCGCGCCAGCCGAGCAGCGCCATGAACATGAACGCCCGCGCGCCGGCGAGTAGCGCAAAGCCGGCGATCGCGCCCGATAGCGCATCGACGGCGGCGGACACGCGCGCGAACGTACAGTTAGTCAGGACAGGCGTGGAGGCTGCGGGCTCGTGCATGATCGTCTCCGTGAAAATTCGGTGTGGGTCGTGAGTGGCGTCAGGCTGCGCCAGGGGCTTCGTCGAGAAAACCGGTGACCGCCTGCAGGCGGCCGTGCGCATCCACCACGCCGAAGTCGGAACCCTTGACGATCGCCTCGCCGGCCGGCGTGGTCAGCGCCCACGAGAACCGCAGGCGATTCGCAAAGCCGTCGACGTCGGTCGTGCGGCTAAACGTGTGATGCGGAAAACGCTCGTGCACTGCGCGGATCATCGCGTCGATGCCGTCGTGTCCCGCACCGGCAAGCAGCGGGTCGCGATAGTCGGCATCGGCGCTCCACGTCGCAACAATCAACTCGCGGCGGCGCGCGCCATCGGTCTCGTTCCAGGCGTCGAAATAACGGTCGATCAGATCGGTATGTGCATTCATCTCAAACTCCTTGATTGGCAGGACTGAGCGCTACGCTCGGCACACGCGTCGTATGCGGCGGGCTCGGAGTGAAGATTGACCGCTCTCGTGCATCGCGTCGATTACGTGGCAGGTAAATATCTCGAAGTCATTCGCCTAAAGCCGCACTACGTCGCGCCAGCCGGTTTCCAGCCGCAATGCTTTACTGCCGGCGGCGTTGTGCGCGGTGCAGGAGTGCGCATGGAGTCATCCTTGATGAATTTGTCGGTAACGAGAAACGCACCGACTTTAGATAGCGTTCAGCCTTCGGCTACCGGCTTATCTGCGCTGACGATCGCATCCTGCTCGGCCGTTTCCCCCTCTGCCTTGAACCACGAGGCGATCTTCTGAGTGATGGCTTTGAGGTTCCCGGCGACGAGTAGAATTGATGCCTACAGGAAACGAATACATTCAACGGGGACTTCGCAAATGCAATGCTTTAGACAAAAGGTCGTGAAACTGGCTATTCGCTGCCTTGCCGCCGCATCAGTATTTTTGGCGGTGGGATCAGTAGCACATGCAGAGCCGACGATTTCGGATTACCAGAAACTCGATCGAAAAAACGGCCCTCTGCCGACGTACATATCCGGCCTGGGCCAGGCCTATCTTTGGGCGAATGTCGCTCTGCGAGCCGAGCAAGCGCAGCGACTCTATTGCCCCCCGCCCACACTCGTGATCAATCTCGACAACTACTATTCAATCCTCGACAGCTACATCAAGGAAAACAACACGCCGGGCGGCGATGCGCTTGGAATGACGTTGTTAATGGCCCTCAGGAAAACATTTCCCTGCAAATGAAAAAGCCCGCGCGGCGCGAGCCGTGCAGGCTTTCGTTTTCTCTGGACGCAACTCGGGCGCCACGGCACGTAGCAATATCAAAAGATTTGCGGGCCTACAAACTTCATTTCATGCCGGTTGATGGTCTTTCAGCCAATCGCGCAACGCATCGTTCATGCGCGTCTGCCAACCGTCGCCAGTCGCCTTGAACGCTTCGACAACGTCTGCCTCGTATCGCAAACGGCCGACATCACCAGCGCATGAATACGCAAACACATGCCCTCATGCAAAATCACAAAAACAGAAGTAACGCGTTGATTTGTACGAGAGATCGTCGTATTAAGGACTTTACCTCTCACGTAATGGTTTGCTCACACGCTTCGACTATGATCGGTGGCATGAACACACTCTCTCTTGCACAAGCGGTTCCCTCTCCTGCGCGCGCCGCCAGCCGCACGGTTGGCGATCTGCTGCGTGAATGGCGTCAGCGGCGGCGCATGAGCCAGTTGCTGCTCGCCACTGAGGCCGAGATTTCGACCCGGCATCTGAGCTTCGTCGAATCGGGTCGCGCCCTGCCGAGCCGGGAAATGGTCATGCATCTTGCCGAACGGCTCGAGGTGCCGCTGCGCGCACGCAATGCGCTGCTCGTGGCAGCCGGCTACGCACCGTTGTTTCGTGAGCGCCCGCTGTCCGATCCGCAGCTTGCCGCGGCGCGCGAAGCGGTCGAGCTGGTGCTCAAGGGGCATGAGCCCTACCCCGCCCTGGCAATCGATCGCCACTGGACCATCGTCGCAACCAACAACGCGCTCGCGCCGTTATTGAGCGGCGCAAGCCCGGAGCTGCTGAAGCCACCGGTCAACGCGCTGCGGTTGAGCCTGCATCCGCAAGGCATTGCGCCGTCGATCGTCAACTGGCATGCGTGGCGTGAACATGTGCTGGCCCGGCTGCAACGGCAAATCGAAGTAAGCGGCGATGATACGCTGAGCGCGCTGCGCGAAGAACTGGCCGCATATCCCGCGCCGCCCGGCGCAGACGCCGCAGCCGCAAACGACACCGGCGTCGATCAGATCGCCGTGCCGTTGAAGCTGCGCACGCCGATCGGCGTGCTGTCTTTCTTCAGCACGACCACGGTGTTCGGCACGCCGGTGGATGTCACGCTGTCCGAGCTCGCAATCGAGGCGTTCTTTCCCGCGGATCAGCAAACCGCCGCGGCACTGCGTGAGTTCGCCGCGAGCCAGAGCGCCGAGGTAGCGAGGTAGCGAGGTAGCGAGGTAGCATCCCATTGAACGACGCAACCGTACTCATTCGCCAACTCGGACCCGCCGACCGCGACGTCTATTTCCAGCTTCGTCTGCGCGGGCTGAAAGCGCATCCCGAATCGTTCGGCCAGAGTTACGAGGAAGCGCTGGCCAAAGGCCCCGCTCAGCACGACGCGACGTTGCAGGGCTCGCAGGCGGAAGGTACATTCCTGCTCGGCGCCTACGCATCGGCCGGCGCGCCGCTGATCGGCGTGGTCGGATTGCTGCGCAACCGGTCCGACAAGGAGCGGCACAAGGCAGCCGTGGTCGGCATGTACGTCGCGCCGGAAGCGGCTGGACGCGGCATTGGGCGCGCGCTGCTCAGCGAATTGCTGACGCGTGCAGCGCATGCAGACGGTCTGCGGCAAATCTACTTGACCGTGGGCAGCCGCAACGACGCGGCGCGCAAGCTCTACGAATCGCTCGGTTTTCGCAAATATGGCTGCGAGGCCGGTGCGTTGAATGTCGGCGGCGTCTTCCACGACGCGGATCTGATGATGCGTTTGTTGTAGGGGTTCGACAGCCGTATCGAACCGTTTTCCCGGCCGCCGTCGAGCGGCCTTTGCTCCGTTGTCAGTCAGTCAATTTATCCATGTCCGATCTTTCCACTCCGCTTCCACGCGTGCCGCGCCGTTTCGATATCAACCCGAAACCGCTCGGCGTCGCGCTCATCCTCATCGCGCTCGGCGCCCTCTATCTGGCACAAACCGTCAGCGGACGCCAGGCGGCGCTCTATATCGTCGGGGCGCTGCTAGGCATGTCGCTTTATCACGCGGCGTTCGGTTTCACCTCGGCCTGGCGGGTTTTCATCGCCGATGGCCGCGGCGCGGGCCTGCGCGCGCAGATGCTGATGCTCGCGCTCGGCGTGTTGCTGTTTTTTCCCGCGCTCGCAGCGGGCACGCTGTTCGGCCACCCGGTGAGCGGGCTCGTCGCACCGGCCGGCACGTCCGTGCTGGTGGGCGCATTCATGTTCGGCGTCGGCATGCAGTTGGGCGGCGGTTGCGCGTCCGGCACGCTGTACACCGTGGGTGGCGGCAGTACCCGCATGCTCGTCACGCTGGCGGCGTTCATCGTCGGCTCGGTCATCGCTACCGCGCATATGCCGTTCTGGAGCGCGCTGCCGTCGTTGAAACCGCTTTCGATGGTGACGACGCTCGGCGCGGGCTGGGCGATCGCGCTGAACCTCGTGATTTTCGCGGCCATCGCGGCGCTTACCGTGCTGGTCGAGCGGCGCCGCCATGGGCAGCTCGTCAACGAGCCGCTGCGCCAGCCCCATGCGTCGCCGTGGCTGCATGGCCCGTGGCCGCTCTTCGTCGGCGCGATTGCGCTCGTCGTGCTCAATTTCGCAACGCTGGCCCTGTCGGGGCGGCCTTGGGGCGTCACGTCGGCGTTCGCGCTGTGGGGCGCCAAGATCTTCTCGGCGCTCGGCATCGACGTGGCGAGCTGGCCGTATTGGGCCGCCCACGCCAACGCGGGGTCGCTAGCCGCGCCTGTTACACATGACGTCACATCGGTGATGGACCTGGGCATCGTCCTCGGCGCGATGACGGCCGCCGCCCTTGCCGGCCGTTACGCACCGGTGTGGAAGGTGCCGGCGCGCTCGCTCGCCGCCGCGGTGATCGGTGGCCTGATGTTGGGTTACGGCGCCCGCCTCGCCTACGGTTGTAATATCGGCGCCTATTTCAGCGGCATCGTGTCAGGCAGCCTGCACGGCTGGCTCTGGCTCGTCGCGGCTTTCGCCGGCAATATTCTCGGCACGCGTCTGCGGCCGCTCTTCGGCCTCGAGGTCGAACGCATCCGCCAGACCGGCTGCTAGAACTCGCGCAAGACGTTACAAATGCTGCCCCTGTTGCACTTGTTTGTAACAGGGGCAGCATCATTTCGTTACACTTTCAATCCGTCCCCGTTGAACACCCAAGACTCGCATTTATTACCGGTTATTGGCTATTCTTTCTGTTGCCTTTCTATTTCAAAATCGACTCGCCGATCAATAGCCGGCCACACCAATATACTCGGACAATTAAGCCAAATATATGTACAGCAAGGGTTTCCATCGATTAGAGGGGAATCTCAGGTAGCGAGAGATTCGCTAGGCATCATTCATTACAGCATCGTGAAATAATTACCGAAAATTGACGCAACTTTTTGAGATATTTTTTCGAGAAGGGATTGATTTCTCGTTTCACACTTCATACAATTCGCCCAAGCTGTTACGAAATGTAACGCAATGTATCAAAAGTTCGCTGTTTGTATCAGGCAGTGACAAGTAGCCGGGGGATCGTTCCGGCGAGGCAGAAAAGACATAACGGCGAAAAGCCGACATAGTAATTCGGGGCTTCGGAAACAGAGAAAATGGACCGCAGCAGCGAGACGCTGGATTCAATCCGCGAAATCAACTTGTCTTACATCATGCTCGCGCAACGTATGTTGCGTGAGGACAAACCGGTCGGGATGTTCCGCCTGGGATTGTCGTCGGAACTGGCCGATTTGCTTGCCGGGCTGTCGCTCGCGCAGATCGTCAAGCTGGCCTCTTCCGATCAGCTTTTGTGCTTTTTCCGCTTCAACGACCACTCGATGCTGTCGGCGTTGACCCAAACGACGAAGCACGCCGCGGTTGCACCGACCCACACGGCAATCCTGCTCGCAGGCCAACCCGCCGAGCAGTTTGCCTGATCGAGATGACGGCAATGCTCAAGCGAAGCCTCACCGAAGACGCGCAGGAAGTATTCCGCGCAATCGCGCTGATCGAACTCGGCGCACGCATGCAGGTGCTCGAAAGCGAACTGACGCTCTCGCGCGACCGCATGATCCGCCTGTACCGCGAGGTCAAGGGCGTATCGCCACCCAAGGGCATGTTGCCGTTTTCGGCGGACTGGTACATGACATGGCTCGCGAACATTCACGCGTCGCTGTTCTATAACACGTACCTGTTCCTCAAGAACGAAGCGCGCTGCTCGCATCTGGACGCGCTGACCAAAGGGTATCGGCTGTATCTCGAACATTGCCAGCACAGCGAAACCGATCCGGTGCTGGACCTGACGCGCGCATGGACGCTCGTGCGTTTCTTCGACGCCGACATGCTGCAGTTGACCCGATGCTGCCGTTGTTCCGGCAAGTTCGTCGCGCACAGGCACGATCTGCAGCATAACGTCGTATGCGGCGCCTGCCAGCCGCCGTCGCGCGCCGGCAAGACGAAGAAGGCGGCGGCCGCCCGCCGGGAAGCACTCAGCGCAGCACAACAGGCTGCCTGAATGGATTGAGTCGCGGCGGGAAAGACAGGGCCAGCCGATTCGAACCGAAACTCACGGGAAAATCCGCGCAGTGCAACACTGCGCGGATTTTTTTTGCCGTCGCAGCGGGCAACGGCATCGCACCTGGCAGGACTGCCGTGTTCAACCAGCCCGGCACGCAGTTAGCGCTTCGCCACCTGCTGTTGCGCCGAAACGGATACGGCTTCAGGCGCGGAGTCGTGGGAAGTAGCGGACGAAGCAGCGGACGAAGCAGCAAGCGAAGTCGCGGCAACGCCAGAAGCACCCGCAGGAGCAGCAACTGCAACTGCAGGCGCGGAGGCCGCACCCACCGCCGTATCCCCCGCCTTCACATCGCCCCAGCCGCCACCGAGCGCACGAATCAGATTCACCGTCGCCACCGCCTGCGTGCCCGCGAGATGGCTCGCCTGCAACTGCGAAAGCAGCACTTGCCGCTCGCCGTCGATCACGTCGAGATAGCTAACCGCACCCTCGGTGTACTGCGTACGTGACAGATGCGCGGCGCGCTGCGATGCGTCGACGGCATTGTTCTGCTCACGCATCTGATCGTCGAGCAGACGCAGATCGGCAAGGTTGTCCTCGACTTCGCGGAACGCCACGAGCACCTGCTGACGATATTGCGCCACGTCCTCGTCGTACTTCGAGCGCGCCTGCGCGAGGTTGGCCTTGCGGCGCCCGCCGTCGAAGATCGGCACGGTCAGCGCGGTGCCCGCGAACGGACCGAGAATGAACGCGCGGCTCGACCACATGAAGAGATCGCCGAGTGTCGCCGATTCAAAGCCGAACGCTCCGGTGATATCGAGCTTCGGGAAAAACGCCGACTTCGCGAGCCCCACGCGCGCATTCGCTGCCTGCATCGCGCGTTCAGCCGCAGCGATATCGGGCCGCCGTTCGAGCAACGCCGACGGCAAGCCAGGCGGCACACGCACCGCCACCGGCACGAGCGGCGCTTCCGCGAACGAAAAATCCGCAGGCGGCTTGCCGAGCAGAATCGCCAGGCTGTGTTCCGACGCCGCTCGCTGGCGCGCGACGCCGACCGCATCGGCACGCGCGCTCGCGAGTTCGTTGCGGGCGCGCGAAAGATCCAGTTCGCTGATATCGCCTTCCTTGAAGCGCCGCTCGACGAGCTTCAGCGTGTCCTCGCGCAACGCGACGGTGCGGCGGTACAGGTCCTGATCCGTATCGAGTTCGCGCAACTGGAAGTAGTTCTGCGCGACGTCGGCCTGCAACGACAACTGCACCGAACGGAACAGCGCTTCGCTCTGCTGCTCGTCCGCGCGCGACGCATTCACGTTCGAGCCGACGCGCCCGAACAGATCCGCCTCATACGATGCGCCGACCTGCGCGCGCCAGATCGTGCCGGTCGTGCCGCCCGCGCTGTCCGGCAGGAATTGCGACGCCGCCGACGCGCGCTCGCGCGTCGGGCCGAAGCCCGCATCGAACTTCGGAAACCAGTCCGACTTCGCCGCCTGCGTGACCGCGCGCGCCTGTTGCACACGCGCCGCCGCGGCCTTCAGATCCTGATTCGCGGCAGCGGCCTGCTCTTCGAGCGTATCGAGTTGCGGGTCGCCGAAGACTTTCCACCATTCGCCGCGCAAGGTGTCGTCGGCGGGTTGCGCGGTTTTCCAGGTGCCGGCATTCTGTGCCGTTGCCACCGGAGCGTCCGTTGCCGCAGGCACGCCCGACGCCGATGCTGCCGGCGCCGCCGGCGCTTCCTTGAACGCCGCCGGCGTATCGACATCCGGCCGCTTGTACGTAGGCTCGAGCGAGCACGCCGCGAGCAGCGCGACCAGCAGACCGCTGGCTGCCGCGCGGCCCCATCCGCTCAAAGATGCAAAGCGAGATTCAAAGCGTTTCATTATTGTTTTCTCCTCAGGCGTCCGTAACGGCCGCGCCATAACGCGGCGAATCCTTCTGCGCGACGTGAATCGTCCCGCCCGCGAGCGTTCGCAGCACCACATAGAACACCGGCGTCAGCATCAAGCCGAACAGCGTGACGCCGAGCATGCCGAAGAACACCGCAACACCCATCGCATGACGCATCTCCGAGCCCGCGCCGCTCGACAGCACCAGCGGCACCACACCCATGATGAACGCGATCGACGTCATTAGAATCGGCCGCAGACGCATACGGCTCGCCTCGATCGCCGCCGCGAGCGGCGTGCGTCCATCGTGTTCGAGTTCGCGCGCGAACTCGACGATCAGGATCGCGTTCTTCGCCGACAAGCCCACCAGCACCATCAAACCGATCTGCGTGAAGATGTTGTTGTCGCCGCCCGTGAGCCACACGCCGGTCAGCGCGGACAGCACGCTCATCGGCACGATCAGGATCACCGCGAGCGGCAACGTCAGGCTTTCATACAACGCTGCCAGCACGAGGAACACGAGCAGCACGCTGATCGGGAACACCCACATGCCCGCATTGCCGGCGAGAATCTGCTGATACGTGAGATCGGTCCATTCGAGCTTCACGCCGCGCGGCAGGACTTCAGCCGCCACGCGTTCGGCCGCGGCCTGCGCCTGCCCCGACGAATAGCCGGGCGCCGGTCCGCCGTTGATGTCGGCCGCGGTGTAGCCGTTGTAGCGCACCACCATCTCCGGCCCGTACGTCGGCGTCACGGTAACGAGCGACGACAACGGCACCATCTCGCCCGCGGCATTGCGTGTCTTCAGTTGCAGAATGTCGTCGGCGCGTTGACGGAACGGCGCATCCGCCTGCACGCGCACCTGATACACGCGGCCGAAGCGGTTGAAGTCGTTCACGTACAGCGAGCCCAGATAGATCTGCATCGTGTCGAAGACGTCCGTGACCGGCACGCCGAGCTGCTTCGCCTTCACGCGATCGAGGTCCACATTGAGCTGCGGCACGTTGATCTGATAGCTCGAGAAGGTCGGACCGAGCTCAGGCGTTTGCGCCGCGCGCTTCACGAATGCCTCGGCAGCCTTATTCAGTTCCGCGTACCCAAGCGCGCCATGATCCTCGAGCTGCATCTTGAAGCCGCCGAGCGTGCCGAGCCCGAGCACCGGCGGCGGCGGGAACACCGCGACGAACGAATCCTTGATCGCGCCGTACTGCTGGTTCAACGCACCGGCAATCGCGCCAGCCGAGAGCTTGCGGTCGCCGCGTTGCTTGAACGGCTTCAGCGTGACGAACACGATGCCCGCGCTCGAACTATTCGTGAAGCCGTTCACCGACAAACCAGGGAACGCGACCGCGCTTTCCACGCCAGGCTGCTTCAGCGCGATCGCGCTCATGTCGCGAATCACCTTCTCCGTGCGGTCGAGCGAGGCGCCGTTCGGCAACTGTGCAAACGCAATCAGATACTCCTTGTCCTGCGCGGGCACGAAACCGCCCGGCACGACACGCGCCACCAGCACAGTCGCGCCGAGCAGGATCGCGTACACCGCGAGCATCGCGCCCTTGCGACGCAGCACACCGGTCACGCCTCGGCCATACGCGTCGGAGCCGCGATGAAAGACCTTGTTGAAGCGCCGGAAAAATCCGCCGAGCAGCAGATTCATCACGCGCGTCAACCAGTCTTCCTTTTCGCCATGACCGCGCAGCAGCAGCGCCGACAGTGCCGGCGACAAGGTCAGCGAGTTGAACGCCGAGATCACGGTCGAGATCGCAATGGTCATCGCGAACTGCTTGTAGAACTGCCCCGTGAGACCCGTCATGAATGCGAGCGGCACGAACACGGCGACGAGCGTGAGCGCAATCGCGATGATCGGCCCGCTCACTTCGCGCATCGCCTTGTAGGTCGCATCGCGCGCACTGAGCCCGCTTTCGATGTTGCGCTCGACGTTCTCCACCACGACGATCGCATCGTCGACCACGATGCCAATCGCGAGCACCATGCCGAATAGCGAGAGTGCGTTGATCGAAAAGCCGAATGCGAGCAGCAGCGAGAACGTACCGACGATCGACACCGGCACCGCGATCAGTGGAATGATCGACGCGCGCCACGTCTGCAGGAACACGATCACGACGATCACCACGAGCGCGATCGCTTCGAGCAGCGTATGCACCACCGCCTCGATACTCGAGCGCACGAACTGCGTCGGGTCGTAGACGATCCGGTATTCGACGCCGGCCGGCATGTCAACGGCCAGTTCCTTCATCGCCGCGCGCACCTGCTCGGAGATCGCGAGCGAATTCGCACCCGGCGCCTGGTTGATCGCGAGCGCAACAGCAGGTTTGTTGTCGAGCAGCGAACGCAAGCCATATTCCGACGCCGCGAGTTCAACACGCGCGATGTCGCGCAGATAGGTCACGCCGCCATCGGGCGTGGTCTTCACGATGATGTCGCCGAATTCGCTCTCGGTCCTGAGCCGTCCGCGCGCATTCACCGACAACTGCAACTGCGTGCCCGGCACCGACGGCGACGCGCCGATCACGCCGGCCGCGACCTGGATGTTCTGCTCGCGAATCGCGTTCACGACTTCAGTTGCAGTGAGGCCGCGCTGCGCGACTTTCTGCGGATCGAGCCAGATACGCATCGCGTAGTCGCCCGAACCCCACAACTGCACCTCGCCGACGCCCTGAATCCGCGCGAGCCGATCCTTCACGTTGAGCAGCGCGTAATTGCGCAGATACGTCATGTCGTAGCGGTTGTTCGGCGAGATCAGATGGACGACCATCGTCAGCGTGGGCGAACTCTTGATCGTCGTCACGCCGAGCCGCTGCACGTCGTCCGGCAGACGCGGCAGCGCCTGGTTGACGCGGTTCTGCACCAGTTGCGTCGCGAGGTCCGGATTGGTGCCGAGCTTGAACGTGACCGTGAGCGTGAGATTGCCGTCGCTATTCGCCTGCGACTGCATGTACAGCATGTTCTCGACGCCGTTGATCTGCTCTTCGAGCGGCGCGGCGACCGCCTCGGCGATCACTTTCGGATTGGCGCCCGGATACTGCGCGTGCACCACCACCGAAGGCGGCACCACTTCCGGGTACTCGGAAATGGGCAGCTTGAACAGCGAGATGATGCCCCCGAGCAGGATCAATACCGATAGCACACCTGCAAAGATCGGGCGATCGATGAAGAATTTGGATATGTTCATGGGAAGCTCTTAACGTTGGAGCGTGCGCCGCGCGTGCTGAGTCGTGCGGCGTTGCGCGGTCATGCCAGGCATGAGGTGCCAAACGGATACCAAACCGGGTACCAGGCGGGCACCGAACGGCAACGAACGCGGCGGCGCGCGAGGCTCACGAATTACTGTTCGCGCTGGCGCTCGCCTTCGCGCGCGTTTGCGCAAGCGGTGCGCTGTTCGGGTCATCGTCGGTCGTCATCGGCACCATGTGCGCGCGCACCGCATCGCCGGGGCGCACACGCTGAATACCGTTGACGACGATCCGGTCACCCGGCTTCAGTCCGTCCTTGACGACGCGCAGATTGCCCTGCATCGCGCCTGTCGATATCTCCCGATACACGACGTGATTGCCCTGATCGACCACGAGCACGAACTTCTTGTCCTGGTCGGTGCCGACCGCGGCGTCATCGATGAGCAGCGCCGGGTGCGGCGCGCCGCCGCCCACTTTCACGCGTGCGTAGAGGCCCGGAATCAGGGCGCCGTCCTCGTTATCGAAACGCGCGCGCACGCGAATCGTGCCCGACGACGTATCGAGCCGGTTGTCGACCGACTCGATCGTGCCGCTGCGCGAGTAGCCGGTTTCATCGGCGAGACCCAGTTGGACCGGCACCTTGCCGCCGTCCTTCGCGCGGCTCAGGTATTGCAGGTAGGTTTGCTCGTCGGCGTCGAACGAGGCGTAGATCGGCGACACCGATACGAGCGTGGTCAACGGCGCCGCACTCGCACCCGCCGACACGACGTTGCCCACTGTGATCTCCGCGCGCGACACGCGGCCCGACACCGGTGCGACGATCTTCGTGTAGCCCAGATTGATGCGCGCGGTTTCGAGCGCGGCTTGCGCGGCCTTCAGGTTCGCGCTCGCCTCGCGCGCGGCGTTCTGCTTCTCGTCGTAGTCGCGTTTGGCGATCGCGTTGTCGGCGATCAGGCGTTGCGCGCGTTCCCAGTCGCTTTGCGTGTAGCCCGTGCGCGCTTGCGCGGCCGCGAGCTGCGCTTCGGCCCGATCGACTTCCGCCGCATACGGACGCGGATCGATCACGAACAGCGTGTCGCCCTTCTTCACGAGCGCGCCGTCCTTGAAGTTGACGGACACGATCGTGCCCGGCACCTGCGAACGCACGTCTACTTTTTCGACGGCTTCGAGACGGCCCGAATAACTCTGCCAGTCCGTGATCGTCTTCTGCACCACAGTGGCAACGTCGACTTCGGGCACGATGGTCGGCGCGGTCGGCGAACTCGCATCCACGCGAATCGCGCCGAACGTGCCGAGTCCGGCGAGAACGACCACAACGAGCGCGGCAAGCGCCACGCGGCGGCGGGAAAGAGGAAGGATAGTCATGTGTAGCTCCCGGTATCGTTGATTGAATTTCTGTTTATCGATGAGCGCGCGCGTCGAAACGCCACTGAAAAAAGCGCACCGCTTCCTGCAATGCCGGCGGGTGATCGGCGAGCGCCGCGTGCGAGACGCTCGGGTAGCGCACCACCTGGGTGTGCACGCCCGCGTCGATCAGACTGCTTGCGTATTTCTCGGCTTCCACGTGCAACACGTCGTTCTGCGCGGTCGCGATCAGCGTGGCGGGCAAGCCCGCGAGCCGCAGCGATTCGAGCGGCGCGGCATACGGATGCATGCGCTGCGACGCCTGCGGCAGATACGCGCGATAACATGCCGCGCACTCGCGCGCCGTGATGTCCGAGCCGAGGCGCTTCTCGTCGCCCAGACGCGTGAGGCTCGGATCGAGCATCGGCCCGAACAGCGCCTGAGCAGCGATCTGCACGTCGCCGCGATCGCGCGCGATGAACGCGAGGCAGTTCGCGAGCTGGCCACCCGCATCGTGGCCGGCCACACCGATCTTTCTGCTATTGCCGCCGAATGCGCGCGCCCGCGTCTGCACCCACAGCGCCGCGCGATGCGCGTCTTCCGGCGCGGCGGGAAAAGGAAACCGCGGCGCGAGCGAATAGCCGACCGACACGACCAGCGCCGGTAAGTGTTCTGCGAAATAACGCGCGGCGAAGTCGGCCTGCTCTATCGAGCCTTTCGTAAAACCGCCGCCGTGAAAATAAAGCAGTACTGGCAGTGCGGTTTTTTTCGCAAGCCGGTACAACCGCAACGTAATTTCCTGTGCGTGTCCGTCGATTCGCACATCTGTGACTTCGAGTGCCGCCTCGTTGGCTTCCGCGGCGCTGCCGTCCGCGGGAACAAAGGTGTACGGCGATTTGAATGCATCCATGTCGAGCCGCGCAAATGCGCATAGAACTTCAATGGTGCGAATTGTGGCTTCGGCAGACTCGCAAATAAATGCCTATAATCCGGCAACACAATTCGGTGCCCCTGAACAATCCTCAGCGATTGCTCCACGGATTCCACCCCGCCCCTTCCGGAGGTTTGCGATGGACCGGCTTCAGGCCATGCAAGTGTTCACACGTGTCGTCGACACCAACAGCTTTACCCGCGCAGCGGAAACGCTCGATCTGCCGCGTGCATCCGTTACTACGATTATTCAGAACCTCGAAGCGTTTCTCGGCACGCGGCTGATGCACCGGACCACCCGGCGCCTGTCGCTCACGCCGGACGGCGCGGCGTATTACGAGCGCTGCGTGCGCATCCTCGCGGACGTCGAGGAAACCGAGGCCAGCTTCCAGAGCGGCAACAAGAAGCCGCACGGCAAGCTGCGCATCGACATGCCGGGGTCGCTTGGCCGGCTGATCGTGATTCCCGCGCTGTGCGAATTCCACACGCGCTATCCGGATATCGATCTGCAACTCGGCCTCACCGACCGGCCGGTGGACCTGCTGCAGGAAGGCGTGGATTGCGTGGTGCGGGTCGGCGCGCTGCAGGATTCGTCACTGGTCGCGCGCCGCATCGGTCTGTTCGAGGGCGTGACCTGCGCGTCACCGGACTACATCAAGCGCGCGGGCATGCCCGCTTCGCTCGAAGATCTCGACAACCACAAAGCGGTCAACTACTTCTCGAGCCGCACGGGCCGTACGATCGATTGGGCGTTCATGGTCGATGGACAGGAAGTGGAAGTGAAGATGAAGGGCATCGTCTCGGTCAACGATGCGGATGCTTATGTGACCTGCGGAGTCGAAGGCTTCGGCCTGATTCAGCCGGCGCTCTTCATGGTGCTGCCGCATCTGCGTTCGGGCCAACTCGTCGAAGTACTGCCGGAATTGAAGCCCCTGCCGATGCCGATTTCCGCAGTCTATCCGCACAGTCGGCATCTGTCGCCGAAAGTCCGTGTTTTCGTAGACTGGATCGCGGAGCTGTTCGACCGTTGCCCGCTGCTAAGCGGACGCGGCCGTCTCGACACTGCCTGCACGAAGCGCACGTTCGAAGAACGCGAGTCCGCACCGGCACTCGACACGCCGGTCATGACCGAATGGGTCGCCTAAGCACTGCATGAGCAGGTTCGCAACGAAGTACGCAAACTGAAACAGTGAATTCCAGCCGCGGCGCCAATGCCGCGGCTGCTGCGCAGTGCCTTCGTAGCAGCCTTCGTAGCGGCCTTCGTCGCTGCGTTCACACGTCGCTGCATTCACAGTTACCTCGCCTGGCAAAGCTCCGCTCGCGATTGTTCTGGAATCGCGACAATTCATTTCGCAAAAGTGCGATTTATCCGCACTGAGCGAGCCTCTACAGTTCACCCTGTCGCAGCGCTATCCGTGCTGCCAAGGAATCGACAGGAGTGGATCATGAAACGCAATCTGTTGGCAGGTGTTGCCCTTTCGCTGCTCGTCAGCGCTCCGGTATTCGCGCAAGGCGGCGGAGGAATCGGCCGGGCGGGCACGTACGACACGCAACCCGCGCCGACCGTGAGCACGAAAACGCGCGCCGAGGTGAAGGCGGAACTGGTGGCCGCCTATCGCGACGGTTCGCTGCCCGCGCTGAATCGCACCTCGTATCCGGACAAGGGCCTCATCGGTCAAACGCAGGCGGCACGTATCGCGTTGCAGGAAAATTCGAACGGCGACGTGACCCGTGTGGCGAAAGATCAATAACGGATCAGTTAACGAATCAATGGAAGCGCGGCTGACGCGACGATCAGTTTTCCAAAAGAAATGATCGTCGCGATGTTGTCCGCACACTCTTTATCAAGGAGCACATCATGACACCGTCAGAACTCGATCATTGGGATACCGACACGCCTGTGTGGACGCCGTATCGTCCGACGCAGCATTGAGTGTCCGTTTGTGGTTGGCGGCGTTGGCCGCCGGGCGCCCGCAAGCCTTGCTTCGCGGGCGCATTGCTTTTGAAAGCCGTTTCGAGCGCCGCTCACGCTTTCGCCGATGTTTTCCTATAATCGACGGCTCTCCCCTCAGCGTGTTTGCGCGCTTCACAACAGGAGCACCACGATGGACTATGTGAAACTCGGCCGCACCGGCCTCGATGTATCGCGTCTTTGTCTCGGTTGCATGAGCTACGGCGTGCCTTCGCGCGGCACACACCCCTGGTCGCTCGACGATGAAGCCGCACGCCCTTTCATCAAGCAGGCACTCGATCACGGCATCAATTTCTTCGATACCGCCAATGTCTATTCGGACGGCACCAGCGAAGAAATCGTCGGCCGTGCGCTCAAGGACTTTGCGCGGCGCGATGAAATCGTGCTGGCGACCAAGGTCAATAGCCGCATGCATCCGGGGCCGAACGGCATGGGCCTGTCGCGCAAGGCGATCATGGCGGAAATCGACCACAGCCTGCGGCGTCTCGGCACCGATTACGTGGACCTGTACCAGATCCATCGCTGGGACTACGGCACGCCGATCGAAGAAACCATGGAAGCGCTGCACGATGTCGTGAAGGCCGGCAAAGCGCGCTATATCGGCGCGTCGTCGATGTACGCGTGGCAGTTCGCGAAGGCGCTGCATGTTGCCGAACGCCATGGTTGGACGCGCTTCGTCACGATGCAGAACTACGTGAATCTGCTGTATCGCGAAGAAGAACGTGAAATGTTGCCGCTGTGTGAAAGCGAAGGCATCGGCGTGATTCCGTGGAGTCCGCTTGCACGCGGGCGCTTGACGCGCGATTGGGACACGGAAAGCGCGCGCTCGGAAACCGACGAATTCGGCCGCACGCTTTACGCGTCTACGCAGGATGCGGACCGGCGGATCGTCGAGCGGGTCAGCGAAATCGCGAAGGAGCGCGGCGTGCCGCGCGCGCAGGTCGCACTAGCGTGGGTATTGCAGAAGAAGCCGATTACCGCGCCGATCGTCGGCGCCACCAAGCTGCATCATCTGGACGATGCGGTCGCGGCGCTGTCGCTGAAGCTGAGCGACGACGAAATTCGCCGGCTCGAGGAACTCTATGTGCCGCATGCGGTGAGCGGGTTCAAATAAGCGCGGTACGCGCTCGCATGAAATGAAAGCGGGCGGTGAACTTGCGCGCGATTTGCCGCGCTCGATTCCCGCCCAGCTCTATTCATGACACTCACTTCTTTAATTGCGCGGCACGTCCGGCTCGAAAAACACCCAGCGCACCTGCGGAAACGCCGCCTGCAAATCGGCCTCGATGATGTTGATTGCGTCCACCATCGCGCGGCCGCTCGCGTAGTCGATCATTTCCGCTTGCACCGCCACCACGACGTGACGTCCCCATTGCAGCGTAATCATGTTGATGATGCCGCGAATCTCGGCACGCGCACGCAGATGCGCTTCGATGGCGCCGCGCACTTCCGGACTCGCCGATTCGCCGACGATCATCGACTTCACTTCGCGCGCCACTAGCCACGCGATAATCATCAGCAGAAGACCCACGCCGACCGAGCCGAGCGCGTCATAGACAGGATTGCCGGTCACCATCGTCAGCAGTACCGCGATAAACGCGATGGCAAGACCCGCCAGTGCGGCAATATCCTCACCGGCCACGACGAGCAGATCGGACTCGCGCGTCTCCCGGAACCAGCGCCACATGCTCTTCTCCGGGTGCGTCTTGCGAATCTCCTTGACCGCGCCCCACAAGGACAACGATTCGAGCACCACTGAAACGCCGAGCACCGCCAGCGCGACGAACGCAAACTGCAACGGCTCGCGCACAATCAGACGATGCACGCCCTCGTACACCGAGAACACGCCACCGACAAAAAACAGCAGCAGCGCAACGAGCAGCGAATAGAAATTGATTTCACGGCCGCTGCCCATCGGATGCAAAGGGCTCACCGGCTTGCGTGCTTCGCGCAGTCCGAACAGCAGAAGCAGTTGATTGCCGCAGTCGGCGGTGGAGTGAATCGCTTCGGCGAACAGCGAGCCGGAGCCTGTAAACGCCGCCGCGGCGAACTTGCAGATAGCGATGCCGAGGTTGGCGGCGAGTGCATAAAAAATAGCTTTCGGCGATTCTTCTTTCATCTTCGGGAGCGCGTCCGTGAGTTTGCTGGGAGCTGCCAGGAGGCATGGCTCCGTATTATGGACACGCCAGGCCGTGTGCGTCCAACCCGGGCGTCGTTTGCATGGCATCGTCGCTCATACTTCATGCGCGGCGATGTTCGAGCCTCTCCGTTCAAGCCCTCTTCCTGATCGCAGGTCGCACTCCCACGCTCATCGCCCGCCGCGCACAGCCTCCCGCTATGCTCTTTCAAGCGCCGCCATCTCGCGCACGACCACCAGCAGCACCGAAAGACTCGCGCCGCCGGTTGCGCGCAGATCGGTCAGCAGCCGCGTATAACGCTCCAGTTGCGCGGCGCGCTTTTCGCGCCAGGCCTGCACGAGCGAGTCCGGCGTCGAGGCGTCGTTCGCGCCGGCCAGCGCGCTCGTGGTCAACGCGCGCTTGAGCCGGGCGAGTTCGGCGAGCGCCGACGCGCGTGCGAGCATGTCCCAATGCGTCGGCGCCGGCAATGAAGCCGCGCGCTCGCTGATCCAGCCATAGTTCAGCAGCGTGCCGAGCGCGAAGTAGACACCCGCCACCTGTTCGAGATTGCGCCCGCACGTCGACGCCACTTCGGCGATATCGAGCAGCGCCGCCGACACCTCGCCGCTTGCAATGCGCACCGCGAGATCGCTATCGACACCGGCATCGACGAACACGCGCTGCCGCTCGGACAGCGCTTCGAGGTCCGCACCCGGCAACAGGGACGGCCACTGCGGCGCCAGGCGCTGCGCGGCGTCACGGCAGCGCGCGAGCAGGCCCGCCACGTCGTCGCCGGCCGCGCCCGATTGCAGATGCCGCAGGAACCACAGCGCCGAACGTTCGACGAGCCGCGCGACTTCGGCGAACATGCGCGCCTGCACGTCGTCGGCGACGCGGTTGTCGAGCGCGTCGATGTTGCTCCAGATCCGGTCGAGATCGAACACGTCGCGCGCCATGATGCACGCGCGCACGATGTCGCCCGGTTGCGCATCGGTCTCTTCCATGAGCCGGTGCACGAACTCGCAGCCCACGCGGTTCACGAGCGCGTTGGTCAGATGCGTCGCAAGGATTTCGCGGCGCAGCGGATGGCGCTGCATCGGTTCGCGGAAGCGCTGCCGCAACGGCTTCGGGAAATACTCGATCAACATGTCGCTGACGAGCGGGTCTTCCGGCATCGACGATTCGAGCAGCGCGTCGTACAGCCACATCTTGCTATAGGCGAGCAGCACCGCGCGCTCGGGCGTCGTGAGGCCCTGCTTCGCGGCGGCGCGCTCGGCGATTTCCTCGTCGGCGGGCAGGAACTCGATCACGCGATTGAGCCGCCCCGCCCTTTCCAGATAGCGCATCAGGCGAGCCTCGGCATCGAGCAGTTCGACACCATAGCGGCCCGCGATCGACAGCGCCTGGGTCTGATAGTAGTTGTCCGTCAGCACGAGCAGACCCACTTCGTCGGTCATTTCGGCGAGCAGCGCATTGCGCTGCTTCTCGGTCATCTCGCCATCGGCGACGACGAGGCCGAGCAGAATCTTGATGTTGACTTCGTGATCCGAACAATCGACGCCCGCGGAATTGTCGATCGCATCGGTATTGATGCGCCCGCCGCGCTGCGCGAATTCGATGCGGCCGAGTTGCGTCAGACCGAGGTTGCCGCCCTCGGCCACGACCTTGCAGCGTAGATCGGCGCCGTTCACGCGAATCGCGTCATTTGCGCGGTCACCGACCTGCTGATGCGTCTCGCGGCTCGCCTTCACGTACGTGCCGATGCCACCGTTGTAGAGCAGATCGACCGGCGCCTGCAGAATCGCGCGCATGAGTTCGGCCGGCGACAACGCCGCCGCGCTGATGCCGAGCACCGACTGCACGGCCGCGGACAGCGGAATCGTCTTCGCGGCGCGCGGGAACACGCCGCCGCCCGCCGAGATCAGCGACGGGTCGTAGTCGGCCCAGCTCGAACGGTCGAGCATGAAAAGCCGCGCGCGCTCGGCGAAGCTCTTCGCCGGATCGGGATCCGGGTCGAGAAAGATGTGCCGGTGATCGAACGCGGCAACGAGCTTGATATGCGGCGACAACAGCATGCCGTTGCCGAACACGTCACCCGACATGTCGCCGACACCGGCCACCGTGAAGTCCATGCTCTGGGTGTCCACGCCTATTTCGCGGAAGTGCCGCTTGACCGACTCCCATGCGCCGCGCGCGGTGATCCCCATCTTCTTGTGGTCGTAGCCGACCGAGCCGCCCGACGCGAATGCGTCGTCGAGCCAGAAGCCGTATTCCTGCGAGATCGCGTTCGCGTAGTCGGAGAACGTGGCCGTGCCTTTGTCGGCGGCGACCACGAGATAGGGATCATCGGGATCGTGGCGCACCACGTCGGGCGGCGGCACCACGTCCGTGCCCGCGAGGTTGTCGGTCAGATCGAGCAGGCCGCGCAGGAAGGTCTGATAGCACGCGACACCCTCGCGCATCCACGCATCGCGCTCGCTCTGCGGCGGCGGATTCTTCACGACGAAGCCGCCTTTCGAGCCCACCGGCACGATCACGACGTTCTTCACCATCTGCGCCTTCATGAGGCCGAGCACTTCCGTGCGGAAATCCTCGCGTCTGTCGGACCAGCGCAAGCCGCCGCGCGCGACGCGGCCGCCGCGCAAATGCACACCCTCGACGCGCGGCGAATAGACCCAGATCTCGAACATCGGTTTCGGTTCGGGCAGGCCCGGCACCTGCGCGGGATCGAACTTGAACGACAGGTACGGCTTCGGCCGTCCCTCGGCGTCGTAGCGATAGTAGTTCGTGCGCTTCGTTGCCTTGATGACGCCGAGGAACTGCCGCAGTATGCGGTCCTCGTCGAGATTCGGCACCTGGTCGAGCGCGCTGTCTATCGCCGCGAGACAGCTTTCGACGCGCGCCTTGCGCGCATCGCCCGGCACGGGACCGAAGCTCGCGATGAACAGATCGACGAGCATGCGCGCAATCGCCGGATTGCCGGTCACCGCGCGCTCGATATACGCATCGCTGAACGTCGAGCCCACCTGGCGCAGATACTTCGCATACGCGCGCAGAATCGTCACCTCGCGCGCGTTCAGTTGCGCACGCAGCACGAGACGATTGAAGTCGTCGCTTTCGATCGCGCCCGTCCATACCTGCTCGAACGCTTCCTCGAAGAGATCCTTCACGCGCTCGATGTCGAATTCGGCATCGTCCGCGAGTTCGAGGCCGAAGTCGTGAATCCATGCCGGCGTGGCCCCCGGCGCCTCGATCAGATAAGGCCGCTCTTCGTCGACGCGCACGCCGAGATGCTCGAGCATCGGCAAGCTGCGCGACAGCGCAATCGGCAAGCCCGCGCGATAAACCTTGAAGCGGAACGCGCGCGGTCCCGATTCGATCGGCCGGTACAGGTTCATCGCGAGTCTTTCGCTGCCCTGCACGCGCTCGATCAGTTCGATATCGCGCACCGCCGTGCGCGCCGGATAGTCGTCGCGATAGCCGGCCGGAAACGAATCGCCGTAGAGCTGCAGCAGACGGTTGCCGTGCTCCTCGCCGTACACGTCGAGCAAAGCGTCGGCCAGATCGTCCTGCCAGCGGCGCGCGACCTGCACGAGCCGCGCCTCCAGCTCACGCGTGTCGACGTTCGGCATGCCGCCCGGTTTCGCATGGACTACGAAATGAATCCGCGCGAGCGTCGACTCCGAGAGCAGCGGCGTGAATTCGACGTTCTCGCCATTGAACGCGTCGGCAAGCAGGTTCGCGATACGCTGGCGCAAATCGGTGTTGTACTTGTCGCGCGACACGAACACGAGGCACGACACGAAGCGGTCGAAGCGGTCGCGCCGCACGAACAGACGCGTGCGCTGATGCTCCTGCAACCGCAGCACGCCGAGCGCGGTGTCGTAGAGCTGGTCTTCGTCGGCCTGAAACAGTTCGTCGCGCGGATAGGTTTCGAGCACCGTGACGAGCGATTTCGCCAGATGACCTTTTGGCAAGAATCCAGCGCGGCGCACGATATTCGCGCATTTACGCCGCACGATCGGAATTTCCGCGGCCGATACGAAATACGCGGTGGACGTATAGAGCCCGATGAAGCGCCGCTCGCCGGTCACCTTGCCATCCGCGCCGGTCAGCTTGATGCCGACATAGTCGAGATAGCCGGGCCGATGCACGGTGGCGCGTGAATTGGCCTTGGTCAGAAAGATCGGCGAAGAGCCCGCGATGATCTCGGCGGCGGCCGGCGGCAGCGACGTGACTTCCGCGGCGCCGGCGGGCCGCAACGCATCGCGCAGAATGCCGAGGCCGGAGCCCTCCACCGCGCGCAGGCCATAGCCGCTCTCCTGCTGCACCAGTTCGTAGTCGCGCTGGCCGAGAAACGTGAAATGGTCGGCCACCATCCATTCGAGGAACGCGCGTGCTTCCACGCCTTCCGGACTCGTCTCGCGCGCCTTGAGGTCCTGGATCGTGGTTTTCGCGCGCTCGATCACCTTCGGCCAGTCCTCCACGGCCGCGCGCACGTCACCGAGCACGCGCGCGATGTCGTCGCGCAGCGCATCGAGTTTTGCGGCATCGCCGCAACGGTCCACTTCGAAATGGATGCACGAGGTCAGATGCGAGCGCGTGTCGCCGGCTTCCTCGGCGCCCTGGCTCACGCGCTCGATACTGCCGTCGGCCGCGCGCCAGATGCGAAACACCGGATGCACGACCGAATGCAGTGCGAGCCCCTGCCGGTTGACCGCCATCGACACCGAATCGACGAGAAACGGCATATCGTCGTTGACGATCTCGACCACCGTGTGATCGGAGTGCCAACCATGCTGTTCGAGAATCGGGTTATAGACGCGCAGCCGTTGCTCGCCCGGCACGAAACGCTGCGCGGTCTGCCAGTGCGCGAACGCCGCGCCGTAGAGATCGGCGATCGAACGGCTTTGCAGATCGCCGCTGTCGACGAAATCGTAGTAGTGCCGCAGGAAGGGTTCGACGACGTTGAAGGTCGGCTCGGGCAGCCGCCCGCGCGCGAATTCGACGACATCGTTCAGCAGGTGTGTGACGGCTTCTTCGTTCTTTGCTTGCATGATCGACTCCCCTGACTGGCGGCAATGGTGAGTATCGTGTGATTCGCATGCAACGTCTGAAAACGGATTATGCGCCTGCTGCGGGCAATGCGATCGATTGGCGCAGTCAGGTAATACCCGCTAACGAAGCCGCGGCGCTGGAAGCGCTTCTTGCGTCGCCGCGGCGCGGCAGTGCTGCGGTGCGGCTGCCTTTGCGCGGACCGCTCAGAGCGCGGGTTTCGCAGGCGCGGCCGGATCGACGGCCCCGGGCGCGGCCACGCGCGCACTCTCCTCTGCGCTTCGCTGCCCAAGCCATGTGCGGATCTGCGCCGCGGTCCACGCCGGATCGTCGTGCGGCAGATCGTGCCCGGCCCACGGATGCTCGCGATGCGCAGCGCCCCACGCCGCCGCGAGCTTCGCCGAACAGACCGGATTGACGAGCCCGTCCGCGCACGAGGACAAGATCAGCAGCGGACAATGCGGCGCCGCGGCGGCCGCGGTGAAACGCGCGGCGGCCCAGAGCTGCCGCAGCGCATTCGCGCGGCTCACCGGCGCGCTGCGGCGAATCCCGACCCACGCGTCGAGATCCGCACCGAGCGTCTCGACGTTATTGCACGTCAGCCGATGAATGCCGCTCTCGGCATCGACCGCATCGCTCCAGTGCGCGGCGACGCCGAGCAGGCCTAGCCACGCCGATGGCCGCAGCCGCTCGTGCATACGGCTGAACGGCCGCATGCTCGTGTTGATGAGCACGAGCCGCTCGATTTCGCCGGGATGCCGTTGCGCCCAATCGGTCGCCACCATGCCGCCGAGCGACATCGCGAGCACACTGTACGGCCCCGGCGCGCCCATTTGCATGGCTGCCTGCCGCACGAACGCCACCATACCCGCAACGGTTGCCGGCGCGCGCAGATGCGCGAATTCGCCGTTGCCGGGCAGATCGAGAAGCAGCAAACGCGGATCGTGCGCCGCCCCCTCTGTTGCATCGCGCAAGCTGTCGTGCAAGGTATCGCATGAGGTATCACATGACGCAGCGCCCAAGCTCTCGCGCAACGCATCCGGCAAGTGTCCCCAGTGACGCGTTTCACGCGTGAGTCCACGCAGCAGAATCCACGTGCTCATAGGGTGTCCTGTTTATACCAGTGGTCGATCGCGCTTTGCAGCATCTGCTCGCGGCGATTGCCCTGCGGCAGCCAGCGCTGCGCCGAAAACGCCGCGCGCGCAAGGAAGTCGAACAGGTTCGCATGGCGCCGCAGCACGCGCGCGGTGCGATGTTCCTTGACCGGATTGAACATGCCCTGCCGCGAAAACAGCTGGCGCGGATTCTTCTTGATCCATAGCCACGAACCGAGTTCGAGGGTCATCGGCAGGAAGATGTTCGGCGCCGGCGCGCGGTCGTACGCGTAGTCCCATAGATCGCCGTGCAGCAGATACTGGTGGCTCTGCGGTTCGAACGTATAGCCGTGATGCGGATGCGCGTGTTCGAACATGCTTTTCAGCACGTACATCTCGGGCAAATGCGGCATCTGCTTGCGGGTTCGCGCGTAGGGAAACCAGATGCTGTCGCGCCAGCCGTAACCGGAATGGCAATCGAGCGCGATGCTCAACGGCCGCGTGGCCAGTTGCGTTTCGACCACCTGCAGCAACGCGGCCGCCTCTGGCTCCATCGGCTCTCCAACACGGCCGCGATACCACGGCAGCCATGCGCCGACGCGCTGGCCGCCCGCGAGCAGCGGCACGCGTTCGTCCGCGTTCTGCGGCGCGTTGCGCATCAGATCGACGCCGCGCGGATTGGCGCGTGTCGACGCCCACATGCCGCCGGGATTGGCGATCGGCAGAAAGATCAGGCGGATCGCCTGCAATTGCCGCACCAGCAGTTCGTCCCACTCGAGCCGCGCGAGCAGCGAACGCATGTAGTCGAGTACGAGTTGCGAGCCGATCCGTTCGAGCCCGTGAATGCCGCCGAAAAAGCCGATGGCGGGCGCGAGCGGATCGGACGAACCGATGCTCGCGGTGTAGACGGAAAAGCGCCGGCCACGCACCGAGGTTTCGCACACGGCGCGGATTTCGAAGCTCGCGCTGCCGTGGTCGAGAATCGACTTGAGATCTTCGTATTCCGCAAAACTGTCGGGAAGAAAGCTCAAAGGAGTCTGCATGACGGCGTGACCGGAGTGAAAGGGCCATGAGGGGCGGCACGTGGATGCCGCAATATAGCCTGGCTGCGCGTCATCATGCGCGAGCGGTGCATCGCCGCGCCAATCGTGTCACACGCACGTCATTTTTCGTTCGGTCCATCGAATCCGTACTGACTTCTGAGTGACTCTGTTTTGCCATCCTGACGACACATAAGGATGTGCCAAAGATATAGTCGTCTAGACGTTGCGATGCCTTCACTCAACCGTCACAGACGCTTCCTAGAATGAGCCTCACACATGCCGGCAGCAGCCGGCTGCATCGAGGGGATATAGATGGAAGCGATCCGTGAAGCTATTCGAATCGAGCGTTTGAGCAAGACGTTCGGCAACGGCCGCAAAGCGCTCGATGAAATCGATCTGCGCGTCGCGCCAGGCGAAATGGTCGCGCTGATCGGTGCATCGGGCTCGGGCAAGTCGACCTTGCTGCGGCATATCGCGGGCTTCACGGCCTCGGACGCGCAGCCGTCGCAGATCGAGATTCTCGGCCGGCCGATCCAGCAGAACGGCCGCATCGTCAGGGAAGTGCGCAACATTCGCCGCGACATCGGCTTCGTGTTCCAGCAATTCAATCTGATCAACCGGCTTTCCGTCGAGACCAACGTGCTGATCGGCGCGCTCGCGCGGCTGTCGTGGTGGCGGCGTCTGACCGGCCGCTTTCCTCAGGCGGAGCGCGCGCTCTCGCTCGCCGCACTCGATGAAGTCGGCATCGGTGAACATGCGCGTGAGCGCGCCGCGAATCTGTCCGGCGGTCAGCAGCAACGCGCGGCATTGGCGCGCGCACTCGTGCAGCGCGCACGCATCGTGCTCGCCGACGAACCGATCGCGTCGCTCGATCCGGAATCGTCGCGCCGCGTGATGGACATGCTGCGCGCGCTCAACGTCGAGCATGGGATCACGGTGCTCGTGTCGCTGCATCAGGTCGACATAGCGATGCGGTACTGCCCGCGCACGATCGCGCTGCGGCGCGGCAAGGTGGTCTACGACGGCCCGTCCGGCGCGCTCACGCCGGTGCTTCTCAAGAAGCTTTATGGCGACGACGCGCGCGAACTGCTCGACGAGGCACCGCAGGACACCTCTGCCGCGCCCGCGCAGCAGAACGACGCGAGGCCCGCCGTTTCGCACCACCCTTTCGCGCTCGCGCTCGATCCCGCGCATTCGAGCTGAGCTCGAACCAGTCGGCAGCGCGCTGCTTAGCCCATTCAAACCATTCCGCCCATTCCGCTCATTCCGCCCATTCCGCCCATTCCGCCCATTCCGCCCATTCCGTTCACTCACCCGGATCTCTACCGATGAAATTCCTGCGCTCCCTGATTACGCTGGCCGCCGGCGCGGCCGCTTTCGCCTGCGTCGCCGCGGCTCACGCCGAGGACATCAACCTCGGCATCATCTCGACCGATTCTTCGTCGGTGCTGAAGCAACGCTGGGAACCGCTGATCGAAGACATGAAGAAGCAGACCGGCCTGAACGTGAAGGCGTTCTTCGCGACCGACTACGCCGGCATTATCGAAGGCATGCGCTTCAACAAGGTACAGGTCGGCTATTTCGGCAACGCGTCGGCGATCGAGGCGGTGGATCGCTCGAACGGCGAAGTATTTGCGAAGGTCGTGCATGCGAACGGTCAAGGCGGCTACTACTCGGTGCTCATCACCAACGTGAACAGCCGCTTCAAGACGCTCGACGACGTGTTCAGGAATACCAAGGACGTCACGCTCGGCTTCGGCGATCCGAACTCGACGTCGGGTACGCTGGTGCCGGGATACTACCTGTTCGCGAAGCACAACGCGCCGGTCAATACGTCGTTCAAGAGCGTGCTGCCGTCGAGTCACGAGGCGAATCTGCTGGCCGTCGTGAACAACAAGATCGACATCGCGACCAACAACACCGAGATGCTCGACACGCTCAAACGCGAGCATCCGGACAAGTTCGCCCAGGTGCGCGTGCTGTGGACCTCGCCGTTGATTGCGTCGGACCCGCTCGTGTGGCGCAAGGATCTGCCGCAAGCGACCAAAGACAAGATCCGCAATTTCTTCCTGAACTACGCGAAGACCGATGCGCACGAAAAAGCGGTGATGGCTGCGATTACGGGCTACAGCGGTTTCGCGGCGGCATCGGATGAACAGTTGCTGCCGATCCGCCAGGTCGCGCTGTTCCAGCAGAAGCAGAAGATCGAGAGTGACGCGCATCTGTCCGACAGCGAGCGCAAGACCCAGCTCGCCGCGCTCGATGCGAAGCTGAGCGCGCTCAATGGCGCGCAGTCGAAGCAATGAACACGGCCGATCTGATCAGCACGCCGGCGCGCGCGAACGAAACGTCCGCGGCGCAGGCGCAACAGGCCGCGGCGCGAGCGGAGCAAACCACGCACGCCGCGCAAGCGCGCGCGAAGGCCGGCAAGCGCGGCTGGGCGTCGCTGCTCGGCTGGATCGCCGTACTCGCGGTTCTCGGCGGCGCATGGCACGGCGCCGACATGCGTCCGCTCGATCTGTTTAGCGACTCCGCGAACATGGGCCAGTTCGCGAAGGACTTCTTTCCGCCCGACTTCACCGAGTGGCGCAGCTACGTGCATGAAATGCTCGTGACGCTCTCGGTCGCGGTATGGGGCACAGCGCTCTCGCTCGTCTGCGCGGTGCCGTGCGGCCTGATGTCGGCGCACAACATCGCGCCGATGTGGATCGTGCAGCCGGTGCGCCGCCTGATGGATGCGTGCCGCGCGATCAACGAAATGGTCTTCGCGATGCTGTTCATCGTCGCGGTCGGACTCGGGCCGTTCGCGGGCGTGCTCGCGCTCTGGGTGCATACCACGGGCGTGCTCGCGAAGCTCTTCGCCGAAGCCGTCGAGGCAATCGATCCGCGCCCGGCCGAAGGCGTGCGCGCGACCGGCGCGACGCCCATCGACGAAATCGTCTATGCGGTGCTGCCGCAAGTGCTGCCGCTATGGATCTCGTACGCGCTGTATCGCTTCGAATCGAACGTGCGCTCGGCGATGGTGGTCGGCATGGTCGGCGCGGGCGGCATCGGCGTCGTGCTGTACGAGGCGATCCGCTCGTTCAACTATGCGCAGACGGCGGCGGTGATGATTATGGTGATCGTCGTCGTGACCGTGATCGATCTCGGCTCGGCGTGGTTGCGTGAGCGCGTGATCTGAACTGGGCTGAGGTTCGCGGCACGGCGTTTTGCGTACCGCAAAACGCCGCTTTTCTCCCCATAATGCCCCTTCACTTTGGTCGTGCACTCCGTCAGGAGGGCTTTCTGCTGGAATAATCACGGGCTTGCGGCGCGCGAGACGCGCGGCCTTTCCCCTTGCCCCCGCTTTTTCCCGCCGTCGATGGAAACCTTTGTCGTCCTGCTGGTGCTGTTCTCCGCGCTGCTGCACGCCACCTGGAACGCGTTCCTGCACCTGTCCGAAGACCGCGTCTGGCTGCTCGGCATGATGGCGATGCCGTACATCGCGGTCAGCGCGATCGGCGTGCTCGTGTTGCCATTGCCCGCGCCCGCCGCATGGCCGTATATCGTCGCCTCGGTGGTGCTCGAATGGGGTTATCTGCTCGCGCTGATCCGCGCTTACAGGAGCGGCGATTTCGGCCAGATCTATCCGATCGCGCGCGGCCTTTCGCCGATGCTCGTGTTCGCCGGCGCGCTCGTGTTCGCGGGCGAAACACTCAAGCCGCTCGCCGCCACGGGCGTGGCGCTCGTATCGATCGGCATCATCTCGCTCGCGTTTCGCCGCGGTATGCGCTTTTCCGGCGAGAGCGTGCCGTTCGCGCTGCTGACCGGTCTGTTCATCGCGGCGTATTCGGTCGTCGACGGCGTCGGCGCGCGCGTCGCGGGCAATGGCCTCAGTTACATCATGTGGGTCTATCTGATCTGGAACATCCCGCAGTTCCTGCTCGCATGGCATTGGCGCGGCGGCGCCAAGGGGCTCTTTATCGGCCGCACGCTCGTGCTCAAGGGCATTGCGTCGGGCGCGCTCGCGCTCGGCGCGTATTGCCTCATCATCGAGGCGTATCGCTATCTGCCGATTGCGATGGTCTCCGCGCTGCGCGAATTGAGTTCCATCTTCGCGGTGCTGATCGGCTGGCTCTTCATGCGCGAGAAACTGACCGCGCGGCGTATCGTTGCATGCGCACTCGTGACGCTCGGCGCGGTGCTGATCCGCATTTGACATACGGCGCAACAGGCTCCGCACGGGCCTGCGAGGCTCGCTCACCGCACCCTTCGACACGCCGCGCAAGCGGCTCCGGGATCCGCTCGCGCACGCAATTGGCTCCTACATTTTCATCGAAATGGCTCTAAAGTCGAGAGCCAAATCTCTTTATAGTTCGCTCCATGTGCCGCGCCACACGCATGGCGTCAGTCCCAAAACCGGAGCGAGCGAGATGAGCCAGACGAATGCCGAACTGCAGAGCCGCAAGGACGCCGCGACGCCTCGCGGCGTCGGCGTGATGTGCGATTTCTACGCCGCGCGTGCCGAAAACGCCGAGTTGTGGGACATCGAGGGTCACCGGTTCATCGACTTCGCCGCCGGCATCGCCGTGTGCAACACGGGGCACCGTCATCCGAAGATCGTCGCCGCGATTCGCGATCAGCTCGATCGCTTCACACACACCGCGTATCAGGTCGTGCCGTACGCGTCGTATGTCGAGTTGGCCGAGAAGATCAATGCGCGCGCCCCCGGCGACTATCCGAAGAAAACCGCGTTCTTCACGACAGGCGCCGAAGCCGTCGAAAACGCGATCAAGATCGCGCGCGCCGCGACCGGCCGCCCCGGCGTGATCGCGTTCAACGGCGCGTTCCACGGCCGCACGCTGCTCGGCATGGCGCTGACCGGCAAGGTCGTGCCGTACAAGAGCGGCTTCGGACCGTTCCCGTCGGACGTGTTCCATGTGCCGTTTCCCAATCCTCTGCACGGTGTGACGACCGCCGATTCGCTGAAGGCGCTCGAATCCCTCTTCAAGGCAGACATCGATCCGAAGCGCGTCGCCGCCATCATTTTCGAGCCGGTGCAAGGCGAAGGCGGCTTCTATCCGGCGCCGGCCGAGTTCGTGCGCGCGTTGCGCAAGCTGTGCAACGCGCACGGCATTCTGCTGATCGCCGACGAAGTGCAGACCGGCTTCGCGCGCACCGGCAAGCTGTTCGCGATGCATCACTACGACGTCGTGCCCGATCTGATGACGATGGCGAAAAGCCTCGCGGGCGGCATGCCGCTCTCGGGCGTGGTCGGCCGTGCGGACGTGATGGATGCGGCGGCGCCCGGCGGTCTCGGCGGCACCTATGCGGGCAATCCGCTCGCACTCGCGGCCGCGCATGCGGTGCTCGACATCATCGACGAAGAGCAGCTTTGCGAACGCGCCAACGCGCTTGGCGACCGCCTCAAGGCCAAGCTCGATGAGCTGCGTCGAGACGTGCCGCAGCTCGCCGAGGTGCGCGGCCCGGGCGCAATGGTAGCCGCCGAATTCCTCAAGCCGGGCAGCACGGAGCCGGACGCGGAATTTGCAAAGCGCGTGCAGACGCGCGCGCTCGAACGCGGTCTGCTGCTGCTCGTGTGCGGCGTTTATTCGAACGTGGTGCGCTTCCTGTTCCCGCTCACGATTCAGGACACGGTGTTCGACGAGGCGCTCGCGATTCTCGGGGATGTGTTGAAGGAAAGCGTCGAAGTCGCGGCCTGAGGGTTTCGGTCGCGCTGGGAGGTGCCCCGGATTCAGTGCTCGTCCGGCCCCTTCGTCCACGCCTGCTCGATAGCATGCAACGCACTCAGCACGATCGAACGATTCAACGCCGCCGCGAGCGTACCGTCGCGCTCGGCGTACGCTTCGCACAGCCGTTGATGGTCCGTGCACGAGCGCTGCAGACGGCCAGGCAGCGTCGTGCTCAGATGCCGCAGACGATTGGTGCGCATCCGCAATGAATCGAGCACTTCCTTGAAGATGCCGTTGCGGCTCACGCGCAGCTCTTCATCGCGAAACGCGACGTTGGCCCAGAAATAGCCGTCCACGTCGCCTTTCGCGGCGACGTCGGCCAGACGCTGATGCGCTCGCCACAGCGAAGCGATGTCTTCGTCGGTGGCGTTCTCCACGATCGCGAGCGACACCTGCGCATACAGAACGGCGCGCAGCTGATAAATCTCGCGCACATCCTTCAGCTTGACGGCGGACACACGCGGCCGCCGTCGCGGCGACCAGTCGACGAGCCCTTCGCGGCTCAGCACGAACAGCGCTTCGCGCGCGGGCGTGCGGCTCACGCCGAAGCGCTTCGCCAGTTCAACCGAATTCAGATCGTCGCCGGCCACGAGCCTGCCTTCAATAATCTCGCGCGCCACCCAGTCGACGATCTCCGCCACCGGCGACGGTTCGCCGTCGTCCGTCAGCGCGCTTCTGTCGACATTCTGGTCCATCTGCTGTCCTCTTCTTGGAACGTGCCCGAGCGGCCACAGGAGCGGATTCTAGCAAACCGCCCCGCCCGGTTCCGCCCTGGAATCGTCTCATAGCACCAGACAAAGTGTACACAGATTATTGATACATACCTTGTATTCTTCAATGAATACCCATTATCATCAGCAAAGTGTCGACACTAAATCCAAATACGGCACGCTCATTCCATACAGACCAGGAGACGTCATGTACATGGAAAAGGAAATTGCGGGGTCGGTTCACGCCGCGCCCAGCGTGTCGGCACGCCTCGACCGCCTGCCGCCCACGCGATACTTCCGCGGCCTCGTCGTGCGCATCGCGATCGGCGGCTGGTTCGAGTTCTACGAAATGTTCATGGCCGCGTACATTTCTCTCGGCCTCATTCACAGCGGGCTCTATCGCGCGACCACGGCCAGCCTGTTCGACGTCAACGGCTTCGCGAGCTTTCTCGGTTCGTTCTTCGCGGGCATGTTCATCGGCACTGTCGCGCTCGGCGGCTTTACCGACCGCTTCGGACGGCGTGCGGTCTTCACCGCCGCGATGCTGATCTACTCGATCGCGACCTTCATCGCGGCGTTCCAGTCGACCCCCGTTGCGATGGATGTATGGCGCTTCTTCGCGGGCGTCGGTATCGGCGTTCAGCTGATTACTGTGGATACCTACATTTCCGAGCTCACGCCGTCCCGCACACGCGGCCGCTATTCGGCATTCAGCATTCTCGTGATCCTGACTTCGGTGCCGATCGTCGCGGTGCTGTCGTATCTGCTGGTGCCGCACGCGGTGCTCGGCCTCGACGGCTGGCGCTGGGTGATGATCTTCGGTTCGGCCGGCGCGATCCTGATCTGGTTCATGCGGCGCGGCCTGCCGGAGTCGCCGCGCTGGCTCGAAAGCAAGGGCCGCGAGGCCGAAGCGCATGCGATCGTCGATATGATCGAAGCGCGCGTGATCGCCGAGACCGGCGCCACGCTGCCAGCGCCGAGCCTCGACGCACCCGGATCATGCCGCGGCGAACGGGGCTCGTGGGCCGAGATATGGCACGGGCGCTATCTGAGCCGCACGATCATGCTGTCGATGTTCAACTTCTTCCAGACCTTCGGCGTATACGGCTTCGGCGCGTGGGTGCCGGTTCTGCTCTACTCGAAGGGGATCACGATCACACATTCGTTGCTCTACACGATGGTGATTGCGTTCACGACGCCGCTCGGCGCGCTCGGCGCCATGTGCTGCGCCGAACGTCTGCAACGCAAATGGCAGCTGGTGGGCTGCGCTCTCGCCGTCGCTATCGCTGGCGTGCTGTTTGGCATGGTGCGCGAGCCGGTGCTGATCGTGCTATTCGGCTGCATCGTGACCATCGCGAACAACTGGATGATCGGCATTTTCCATACGTATCAGGCCGAGCTGTATCCGACACGCATCCGCGCCCGTGCTGTCGGCTTCGTGTTCAGCTGGAGCCGGATCAGTTCGATCTTCGTCGGCTTCTGGGTGGCGGCATTGCTCAAGCATTCGGGTGTGCCTGCCGTGTTCGTGCTGATTTCGTCAGCCATGCTTGTGATCGTCGTGATGGTCGGTGTGTTCGGGCCGAGGACCAACGGCGTTCGTCTCGAGGAGTTGTCCCAATGAGTTCCATTGCCGCCGCTTTCGCACAGGGCCTTCACCGTCTCGCGCAGCGCCCGTTGCCCGACCATGTCGCGAAGGAAGCGAAGCGCTCGCTGATCAACGTGATCGGCACGTCGATCGGCGCCTGCCGGCATCCGGGTGTCGAAGCCATTCTCGCGACCGCCAGCGAACTGGGCTCGCGTGAAATCGCGCCGGTGCCCGGCCGCCGCGAGCGCGTCGATAGTCATTTCTCCGCGCTGGCCACGGGCTTTTCCGGTCATCTCGACGATTTCGACGACACCCATCTCGCCACCGTGATTCATCCGGCCGCTTCGGTGTTCGCCGTGTTGACGGCGCTCGCTCCCGAAACGCGGCCGGATGGCGCGAAGGCGCTGGCCGCATTCGCGCTCGGCTGCGAAGCGCAGTTGCGCGTGGGCGTGTCGATCTCGCCGGAACACTACGACCGCGGCTGGCACATTACCGGCACTTGCGGCGTGGTCGGTTGTGCGGCAGCGGCGGCGCTGCTGCTCGGGCTCGATGAAATGGGGCTTGCCGAGGCCGTTTCGATTGCCGCGTCGATGTTCGTCGGCCAGCGCGAAGCGTTCGGCACGATGACGAAGCCCTATCACCCCGGCAAGGCGGCCGCGAACGGCATCGCAGCTGCACGGCTCGCGCAGCGCGGCCAGCGTGCGCTGCCGGATATCTTCGAAGCGCCGGGCGGTTACTCGCACTCGCTTTCAACACGAGTCGATTTCGGGCAGATGAACGGCGAGTTCGGTGAGCGCTGGGAACTGCTCTTCAATACCTATAAGCCCTATCCGTGCGGAATCGTTGCGCATCCCGCCATCGACGGCGGGCTCGCGCTTTCCACGCGGATTGGCAACGTCGATTCGATCGGTTCGATTACGCTGCGCTGCCACCCGCTCGTGCCCGAATTGATGGGCAACCCGCAACCGAAGGATGGCCTGCAAGCCCGTTTCAGCGCGATTCACGGTGTCGCGGCCGCGTTGTGCGACAAGCAGGTCGGCCTCGCGCAATACGACGACCAGCGTGTAGTGCGGGACGACGTGTGCGCGTTGCGTGCGAAAACGACGCTCGCACCGGACGCGTCGGTCAAACGCGACGAGGTGTTCATCGAAGCGAAGATGGAGGACGGTACAACGCTCACGCATCACGTCGAGCATGCGCGCGGCAGCCTCGCGCGGCCGCTGACCGACGACGAACTGATGGACAAGGTCCGTCTGCTGGTGGACCCGCAACTGGGCGCGGGCACCGCCGCAAAGCTCGCCGCAAGCGTGGAAGCGCTGCATACCGCGCCTGATCTCGATGCGCTGTTTTCGCTGTGCACTCCGAACAAGGAACTGAATCATGCATAACCCAGCCGCTCAATCCGCCGTGTCGGATGCGCTCACCGGATTCACCGCCATCCCGTTGACGGATCAACACGTGCGGAGCGCCGCGCAACGGAAGCTCGATGAAGCACGCAAGCAGATTGCTGAAGCTGGCGACACAGCGCAGCAACTCGCCGTGCTGCTGCAAGCACAAGACCCAACGCATGACTCGACGCCAAACGACACGCGCACGCGTGCATGGCTGCTCGGCGCGATACTCGCGAAGCAGACACCCGCCTCGACCGCAACGCCGATTCTTGCCGCGGTCATCGCGACGGGCAGCAAACTCGCTGCATCGGATGACGAAATCGCGGCGGCCGCCGCCATCGGCATCGAAGCAGCCGCGCGCCTGCTCGCCGCGGTGGATAACGATGAATTTCGTGCCCGCTGGAATGGCTCATCCGCCGTGGGCATTCTGGGCGCGGCGCTGGCGCTCGCGCGCCTGCATCGGCTCGACGCGGCACGCACCCGCCATGCGCTGGGTATCGCGGCCACCCAGGCGGCGGGACTGGCGCGCAACGAAGGACAGCCGATGTCGGCCATCGAGACCGGCAAGGCCGCCGCCGACGCAATCGAAGCGGTTCTGCTCGCCAAACATGGGTTCACGAGCGCACCAGCATCGATAGACGGCCGGCGCGGCTTCGCTGCCCTGATGGCGTACCGTTTCGATGAAGCCTCGATCATCGAAGGGCTGGGCACACGTTGGGTGTCGTTACCGCAATGAAATCAAATAAAACCGCGATACCGATTTCAGGCGCACATCGATGGAATTGATCGTTTCAGTAGTACAACTGAATAACTCATAACCATCAGGAAAACCCATGGCCGAGTGCCCGATGCCAACGCGCCGC
The DNA here is from genome assembly GCF_900177725.1 of Paraburkholderia susongensis. Taxonomy (GTDB): domain Bacteria; phylum Pseudomonadota; class Gammaproteobacteria; order Burkholderiales; family Burkholderiaceae; genus Paraburkholderia; species Paraburkholderia susongensis. The sequence goes on from NZ_FXAT01000005.1 coordinate 439,740, forward strand.
CGCATGCTTCAATCCACCGGGGCACTCGTCGCGTTGACGCTGTCACCTATTCGCCTTCTCGCCGCGGACAGCGCCGACGTAACCGGACAGCTCGCCCGCTATATGGTCTCCGCGCGCGGCGCGACGCTGCCCGACGCGGTCGTGCTCGAATGCAAGCATCGTATTCTCGACACGTTCGGCGCAATGGTCTCCGGCTCCCGCATGAGGCCGGGGTCGATGGCGGTCAGCTACGTTCGGAAGCTCGGCGGCGAGCCACAGTCATCGGTAATTGGCGCAAGGTTTCGCACGACGGCGGTCAACGCGGCACTCGCCAACGCAATGTGCGCGCATTCCGATGAAACGGACGACTTCGAGCCCGTCACGAAGGCACATCCGGGCAGCTCGGTTGTGCCGTCGGCGCTTGCACTGGCCGATCGCGAAGGCAGCAGCGGCGTGCAGTTCATTCGCGCGGTCACGCTCGGCTACGACCTCGGTTGCCGTCTGCTGATGGCGCTCGGCCCCGACCTCGTGCGCGGCACGCATCGCAGCGCCGAGGGCACCGCATCCACGTTCGGCGCGCTGGGCGCGGCGGCGGCGCTTGCACAACTGAATGAACTGCAGACGCGCTACGCGATCTCCTACTCCGCACAACAGGTGTCCGGCTTGTGGAGCTGGGTGAAGGACAAGGACCACATCGAAAAGGCGTTCGACTTCGCGGGCATGGGGGCGCGCAACGGCGTGATGGCGGTAGACATGGCACAGGCAGGTTTCACCGGCGTCTACGACGTACTCGACGGCACCAACAATCTGTTCATCGCGCTCTCCACGAGCCCGAAACCGGAGGCGATGCTCGACGGACTGGGCAACCATTTCTACGTCACAGAAACCGCGATCAAAACGTACTCGGTCGGCTATCCGATCCAGTCGCCGCTCGACGCGCTCCTCACCTTGCGCAAGCAATACGGTCTCAACCCGGACAACGTGCGCAGCATCGTCGTGAAGATTCCGACCGACGCCGAGGGCATCGTCGGCGACAGCGCGATGCCGGACGTGAATTGCCAGCATCTCGTCGCGGTCGCGCTCGTCAAGGGAGCGGTCTCTTTCGCCGATAGCCACGACGTCGCGCTGATGCACGACCCACGCATTCTCGCGCAGCGCGCAAAGGTGACGGTCACGCCAGATGCCGCATTGATGGATCCGGCCGCACCGCGCGGCGCGATCGTCGAAGTGACGTTGACCGATGGAAGGAAGGTCGAGCACTACACGAAATTCCCGCCCGGCACGAAGGAAAACCCACTGAGTACCGAAGCCGTCAGCGCGAAAGCGCGCGATCTGATGGCGCCGGTTCTAGGTTCCGCAAAAACTGATCGGCTTATCGAGCAGATCAACCGGTTGGAAACCGTGAAGGACATGCGGGAGTTGCGGCCGCTGTACACGGCTGGCTGAGCAGGACGTCAACGATCCGCGTATGGGTCACATTTTCACGCAGTACGTGATGTGGCGAGCACAAGCCTGGAGAGCAGAAGCCAGATGCGCGAATGGCCTGCTTCGCCGCTCGGCGACAGCAGACCATTCGCGTTAGAGATCAATTAGAACCACAAGCGCGAGCCCCACGCTCACGCTCACCGACTCACTGGTGGCCGTAGTTCACCACCGGCACCGAATACGAACTCGCCGCGGAATCCGTACGGCCGCCCGTCTGCGACGAACCATTCGCCGGCGAACCATAACCGCTATTCTGCACAGCCTGGTTTTGCGCCGCGACACGCGCTTCGGCCGCCTGGATATTCGCCGGATAATCGATGTCGTTCGCGGTGGACGGATCGTAGCCGGCCTTTTCCACCTGGATCAGTTCGGCGCGCACCTGTGCGCGCGTAACCGGCTGATTGTTCTGATTCGATTGGGCAAACGCCGCGAACGGCGCAGTAACGAGAGCGGCGATAACAGCAGCTTTGATCAGCGACTTCATGATTCCACCTCCAGAGATTGTGTTATGCAATTGCCGCGGAGCCTCGTGTAACCATCAGATATCCGCAGCGATGAACACAGTTTAGAAGCCGGCCACCCCACATAGAAACCCCTGAAGCATGAATTCACTGTTGCTATAACCACCACAATTCGGCCGCTACGATTCGGCGCAGATGCCGCCGTTCAAACAAGCCGCCCGCGCCGCCCGATCACCGTGAATTACACTGCTAACGCAGAACCATGCGCCACAGCCATCGCATCCGATCGAGGAGACACGCGCCCATGCCGCATCCCGTTGCCCTGCCTTCCTATCGCGAAACCGTGCGCACCGAATGGGTCGATTACAACGGCCACATGCGCGACGCTTTCTACCTATTGATTTTCAGTCTCGCTGGCGATGAACTGATCGATCTGATCGGCCTTCCCGACGCTGTGCGCAAAAAGCGGCAGCGCTCGATTTACACGCTCGAAGCGCACATCAACTACCTGCGTGAAATCAAGGAAGGCACGCAGGTGCGCGTCGACATGCGCGTGCTCGCGCACGACACGAAGCGGCTGCATCTATACCTCGAAATGTTCGTGCCCGATAGCAACCGCGTCGAACCCGTTGCCACGGGCGAGCAGATGCTGCTGCATGTCGATACGAGCGGACCGCGCGGCGTCGCTTTCGATCCCGATGTCGAAGCGCGCGTGCGCGAACTCGCCCGGGCTCACGCTGCGTTACCGCCCGCCCGCTTCGCAGGGCGCGTAATCGGCCTGCCGGTCGCAACGCAACATGCGAAGAGCAAGGATGTGTGAGCGAACCTCAGCGATTGCGCTGCTTGCGCCATTGCGCAAACGTCACGAGGTCGAGACCGACGTCGGCGGGCTCGATGCGGGTCCAGCCGTAGAACGCGTCGTCCCAGCCGGGGATGCCCTGCGGCGTCAGCGTTCTGAACTTCATGCCCGAGCGGTAGGCGAGGTCCGGCCAGAAAAGCGGCATGACCTCGCGCACCGCGAGCTGCCGGAGCAGCTCGGACGGGCCGCCCTCGTCGGCGACGATCTCGCCCTGCGAAATCCAGTCGTTCTCGGCCCACGCGACGAACACGCTCGGATTGCCCGCTCCGTCGAACATCAGGATCACGTTCTGCTCGGGCCGCCAGTAACACTCGACGATGCCTTGCGCGGCCACCACTTCGTCGATCACCTTGCGTGTGCGCGGATCGCAATAGGTCATGCCGTTCTCGCCAAGCGCGAGCCAGCCCGATTCCGAACAATGCCGGTTCTTCGCGTCCTTGAGAAAGTGCAGGAGCCGATTGGCGGAATCGGGGTCGGTCTTGCGCAGGTAGAGATCGACGATGCCGGCATTGAACGCCTTGACCGCGACGGTTTCATCCGCGACGCCGGTGAGCAGCACCTTCGCGCAGCGCAGATGCGAAATGGACGACAGAAATTCGACCCCGCCTATGCCGGGCATGTCGTAGTCCACGACGACCGCCGCCACTTCCTCGAAGCGCGACGGCCGCGCGACGATATCGCGCTCCGCCGAGGTTTCCACGAAACGCTCGACGCCCGGCTCGCTCAGACAGGCCGATGCCGATGCGAATTCGAGCGAATTCTCGCGCGCATGCTGGTTGATATAGTTGAGCGCGGTTTGCGGCCGCGTAAAAAACAGATTGGTATCCGTGTCCGGAAAGAACCGGCGCAAGGCATCGAGATAGCTGTCGTTGTCGTCGACGAAAACAACCGTTGACGGATAAAAAACTGGTGGTCGAATAAAGTTGTTCATATTTTCACGTGGTTCGTCACGCCCCCGCTGGAAACGCTTCGGCGAGCAAGGCTGCCCGTCCTTGCAGCGTTTCGCAGCACGACAACCCAACAGACGCAAGGCGATGCCTCGCCGTGGATCGCATTGTCAATGTGTCATTCCCGCCACTTCCGGTCCTCGCCTGCCGCCGCCGCTTCCCGCGAGCATGCCGGCGCGTGATCTGATGGTCAGTTTTTGCGCGCCGGATAATCCAACCTTGGCTGCCGGTCGTCTCCGCTGATCCATATAGTACAGGCTCCGTGTATCGACAGTGCAACTTGCACGCACTGCCGCTGGTGTATGCCAATTGAATCTGGCGCGATTAACCGGGGCAAAAAAATAAAATCGGAATAGCACAAAAAATATCCCATTCCGGCGTTGCGCGCCAATCGTCATAACAACACTCGCGCGCTCTTTATTGGTTCCAGATCGAGTCCGACATCAGCGATCGTGAGCGATCTCGATCTGCTGGGGAAAAATCGTCGTCGGGGGAGCGGTCGTTTATCATGGACTTGTTGCAGTTCCTGAATGACCGTTGGTTAGATATGACGAATACCGGCAAGATATTGATAATCGGCCTGCTCCTGATCGATGCAGGGGTCGCCGGTTATATGCTTTTCCCTAAGGAAGACCGGCGGCCGGCAGCCGTCGGCACGGTGCCCGGCAGCACCGATAGCGATGCGGCACTAGATTCGCAAGGTGACTCGCCCACCGTGGCTGGCGGCAGCGTGATCCCGGCGGCGCCGCCCGCCAGCACGACGGACAAAGTGGCGATGGCGCCGTCGTCCCCGCTACCCGCCGTGGGCGCTTTGCCGGCGCAGCCGGTCGCGCCCGCGCCGAATGTCGCGCCGGACTCCGGCCAGGTCGCTTCCGGGCGGATCGACAATGCGGCGGTTGCAGCGGTTCAACCGGCGGCACCGGTCCCCGTGACGCCGCGGCCGCTGCCGCAGTCCCAACCGCTGCCGCAAGCCCAATCCCAATCGCAGTCCCAGCCGGTGCCGCAGCCCCAATACCAGCCGCAGCCGCAGCCCCAGTCCCAACCGCTGCAGCAAACCCAATCCCAACCGCAACCGCAGCCGAAGCCGCAACCCCAGCCGCAGTTCAAGCCTCAGCCCGCCCCGCGCGTCGAACAGGCGCAAGCCCGCCGGCACAACGAGCCGCACGTGACCGGCCCGTACGCGAGCGCCGCCCCCAACCCGGCTGCAGGCTCGAACCCGGTCGCGGCGGCGCTCACGCAGCAACTGGTCAATGACTCAGCCAAGCCCGATCCATCGCTGCCGATGCCTTCCGGCGTCAGCGTGCCGCTGCAGGCGCAGATGCCCGCACAGATACCGGCACAGACGCACAATGGCCGGGGCTCGAACCCGGTCGCGGCGGCACTGACCGATCAGTTGGTGAAGGAATCCGCCAAACCCGATCCGTCGCTGCCGATGCCATCCGGTGTCAGCGTGCCGCTGCAGACGCCCGCTGGCCAAGGCACGAATCCGGTCGCCTCGGCGCTGACCGATCAGTTGGTGAGGCAATCCTCTAAAGTGACGCCGGCGCAACAGTCGCCGTCGCAGGCGGTTGGCAAGCCCTGAGAGGCTCGCGCGAAAAGCTGCGCTGCGCGGGCGGCAGCGCGCAGGCGGCGGTGACGGCCGGCATGCGGCGTCCTTACGGCTGCGCCGCCGCGATCACCTGCGACGCGAGCGCATGATGCTGGCCGCGTCGCGAACGGATCGCGTGAATCTCCTCGAGCACGCCTTCCGCGCGCCCGAGCCAGCGCAACCTACGCAGCAACGACAGGTCTTCGGCGCCTAACTCCGCGAGCGGAAACACGCCGAGCCCGCGCGCCGCGAACACCGCCATCAGCGCGCTGTCCTCGAATTCGCCGACGATACGCGGCCGGATTCCTTGCGCCTCGAACCACCGGTCTAGCCGCGCGCGCAATGCGCCGTGCCGGGTCGGCAGCAGCACGGGCACCTCCGCGAGACAGTGCGGAAAGCTCGCGCGGACCGGCTTGCGCACGATCTGCGCGGGCCCGTACCAGTCCACCGGCGAACCCGCGACGCGCTGGCTCACGACGCGCAAGTCCGTGCCGTGCGGCGCCGGCTGACACGCCAGCACGAGGTCGAGCCGATGCAGCGAGAGTTCCGACAACAACTGCGCGGGCTCCCCCTCGTGACAAAGCAGCCTCAGCGACGGCGTGGCGAGCACCGGCGCGAGCAACGCATGCGCCGCGAGCTTCGAAATGCCATCCGACAACCCCACCGCAAGCCGCGCCGCGCCTTCGCCCGCCGCTTCGCGCATCTCGTCGAGCAACGCCGCGCCGAGCTGGAAGATCTGTTCCGCGCGATTGAACGCCTGCTCGCCGGCCTCGGTCATCGCGACGCCGCGCCCGGCAGGCTTCAGCAACTGACGCCCGAGCGCTTTCTCGAGCTCGCGCACCTGCGCGCTGATGGTCTGGACGGCCATGTCGAGCCGCTCGGCCGCGCGGGCGAAGCCGCCCTCCTTCACGACGATCCAGAAATAGTACAAGTGACGGTAGTTGAGCATGCTCGCCTGATACTTCGAAAAAACCGATAGATCGTTCAGATTATCACTGGTTTATTCGAACCATGCAGACGGCGATCATGACGGTTCCGCCACACTCGGCGCACCTCCTTTTCCCGCTACGTCATGGACTATCTGCTCGCACTCGCTGCCGACCCCGCCGTCTGGGCCGCGCTCCTCACGCTGATCGTGATGGAGATCGTGCTCGGCATCGACAATCTCATCTTCATCTCGATCCTCAGCAACAAGCTGCCGCCGGCGCAACGCGCGCGCACGCAGCGCCTCGGCCTCATGCTCGCGCTCGTGATGCGGCTGACCCTGCTCGGCACGGTCGCGTGGATCGCGCAATTGACCGAAGCCGCGTTCACGCTGTTCGGCCATGATTTTTCGTGGCGCGATCTGATCCTGCTCGGCGGCGGCCTGTTCCTCGTGTGGAAGGCGACGAGCGAAATCCGTCACCACGTGACCCGCGCGGACGAGAACGCCGCCACGGCAAGCTCGACTGTACAGTTGAGCGTGGCGGCCGCGATCGGCCAGATCATCCTGCTCGACATCGTGTTTTCGGTCGACAGCATCATCACCGCGGTCGGCATGACCGGGCACATGCCGATCATGTTCGCCGCAGTGATCGTCTCGGTCATGGTGATGTTGTTCGCCGCGCAGCCGCTTGCGCGTTTCATCGACCGCAATCCGACCATCGTGATACTCGCACTGAGCTTCCTGCTCGTGATCGGCATGACGCTGATCGCGGAGGGTTTCGGTTCGCACGTGCCGAAGACCTATATCTATGCGGCGATGGCGTTCTCCGCGTTCGTCGAGGCGATGAACATGCTGGCGAGACGCACAAAGATGAAGCGCGCGGGAAGCGGCGCGCAGTCATGACGGGCGCGGCGGGAAACGTCATCGCGTGCGCCGCCGCGCACCTCAGGTCCGCATCTGGAATGCGGTTCAGCAAAGGGCATCGTCCTGTTCGATGCCTTCGAACTCAAGGAGCGTCATCATGAAATGCCCTGTCTGCACGACAACCGATCTGCTCATGACCGAGCGCCGCTCGATCGAGATCGACTACTGCCCGAACTGCCGCGGCGTATGGCTCGATCGCGGCGAACTGGACAAGCTGATTGCGCAGGATGTGGAAAACGCGGACGCGCTCGCTACGGCGCGCGCCGCTCGCGACGACTTACCGCGCCGGGACCATGCGTATGAGAGCGAGCGCCATCGAGGATATGACGAGCGTCGCGCGGACTATCGCGGATATAAAAAGAAGCGCTCGATTTTCGACATGTTCGATTTCGACTGAACGCCTCGGTGCAGCGGGAGCAGCAGAAACAGCGGCAGGAACTAGCGCGCTTTCCCGCGCGCGCTCCTGCTCGCGGTCGCGGCGCGCGGCGCCTCTTTGGCAGCGGGCGCACCACCGTTCATCTGTTCGAGCCACGACAGCGTATCGACGTACGACAGGAACTGCTTCAGATACCCCGGTGACAACTCGCGCATCAGCGACAGCGACCGATGCACGAGGCTGCTCGAATTGAGCGGTCCCGCGTTGCCGGGCACCTGCGCGAGCGACTGGCGCAACTGTTTCTCGGTACGGACTTTGGACCAGACTTCCCGGAAGTAGTCGAGCGCGGGCAGTTCGGGATAAGCGGCGGCGCCACGGCTATCCGTTCGCGCGTGATGGACGGCTTGATGGACGGTGTGTTCGCTGCGTTCGATGTATTCGACCAGTCCCGCGAGCGTGGCATTGTCAGGCCCGCTTGCCGCGGCGGACTCGGACACGATATCGGAAGCGGCCGCCGTATCGGCGCGCGCGAGATCCGCCGCATAAGCGCCCAGCAGTCCCGACACTCTCTCGTCAAGAACACGCCGCGCCTCGCCCCGGTGATGAGCCGCACGCCGCGCGAGTGCAGCGATGAAATGAAAACGCACCGGGTCGAGGCGATCCGCGCCGCGCGCGCGCCACGCGTCGAGCGTCGCTCGGGCCGGATGAACCGCGTCGTCCGTTACCACGCTATCGCCGCTATCACCACAATCGCCGTCAAGCACCGGACTTCTCCGTTGCCGCCGCGCTCGACGGCCGCGGCACCGGCGCGATTTCGACGCGGCGGTTTTTGGCCCGGCCCTGTTCATCGGCATTCGAACTCACCGGCTGCCCGGAGCCGAACGCGGCCGCAAACACCGACCAAGCCGGCACGCCCTCGTCGATCAGCGCGCGCGTCACGGTCAACGCGCGCTGCGCCGACAGCTCCCAGTTATCGGCGAAATGCCGATTGCCTTCGCGCAGGCGTTGATCGTCGGTAAAGCCGCTCACCATCAGGATCTGGTCGCTCGCGTGCAGATAAGCGGCGAGAGGTCCGGCGAGACTCTTCAACAGCACGCGGCCCTCGGGCTGCAACTGAGCGGAATTCAACGCGAACAGCACGTTGCCGCTGATGCCGATGCGCCCGTTGACCAGCGTCACGCGCCCCGCCGCCAGCGGCCCGGCGAGCGCCTGCTCGAGCGTCTTGCGGCGCTGCGTTTCGAGTTGACGCTGCTTGACCTCCTGCTCCAGCTTGCTCGACAGCTCCAGCTGCACGCCGATGACGCTCACCAGAATCAGCACGAACGCGCCGAGCAGCACCGACATCAGATCGCCAAAGGCGGCCCAGATGGGCGCGGTCGTTTCCACGCCGCCATCGATTTCCTCGCTCATACGGCGTCGGCTCCAACGGTCGCGCGCTGCGCGGCAAGCTGCTGCAGATCTTCGACGATCTGCTTTTGCGACATCACGCTCAGGTCGACCACTTCACGCGCCTGCGCCACGTAGTAGGCCAGTTGCTCGTCGCTGCGCGCCAGCGATTTGTCGAGCGCCGCTTCGATGCGCTCGAGGTGCGCGACGAGCTTGTCGTTCGATTCGCCGAACACGTGCACGGCCGCGCCGAATGCTTCGCCGAGGCTCGCCACTTCGACCGCGCTGCCGGTGACCTGCGCGGCGACCGCGCCGAGCTTGCCGGTTTCATGTTCGAGGTGCTCGGTGAAGCGGCTGCCGACGCGTTCGAGCAGATCCGCCGACGTGGCGACGAGCGCATCGACGGCTGTGCGCTGTTCGGTGGACGCGTGGTTCACCGCGTCGAGCAACGTCTCCAGCGTTTCGAGCAGACGGCTGCGCTCCTGCAGCATCGCGGTATCGCGGACCATGCTGTCGGAGAGTTTCTGGCGCAGTTCGGCGACGACTTCGGCCGCGGCCTTCGGCGCTTCGGACGCTGCCTGCACGAGACGCCCGATTTCGGCGATCGTTTCGCCGGCATGCGTCTGCGCTTGCGCCGAGATGTCGCGCGCTGTCTGCGCCAGCGTTTCGCAAATCTCCTGCTGACGGTGCGCGGTTTGCGCGCCGCTCTGCCGCCACTCTTCGCCCAGCTTCGCGGCCATTGCGCTGAGCGTTTCGGTCCACGCCGTCAACCGCTGTTCGTCGCGCGCGGCCAGTTCGGTTTGCAGATTCAGTGCCGCCTTCGGTGCTTCGGCAGCCGCCTGCACGAGGCGCTCGATTTCGCCGATCGTTTCGCGCGCATGGGTCTGCGTCTGCGCCGAAATATCGCGGGCAGTCTGCGCCAAGGCTTCGCCGATCTCGCGCTGACGGTTCGCGGTTTGCGCACTGGTCTGCTGCCACTCCTCGCCCAGCTTCGCGCTCATCGAGCCGAGCGTTTCGGTCCACGCGATCAAACGCTGTTCGTCGCGCGCGGCCAATTCCGTCTGCAATTGCGCATGCGACTGGTCGAGCGCGCGCAGCAGCGAGGCGCCATGCTGCTCGAACGTCGCGGCGGCCCGCGCCAGCGCCTGCTCGTTGTTCTCCGCGAGCTTTTCGCCCGCGCTTTGCTGGCGCGACAGCGCCTCGCTCCACGCCTGCGACATGCCGCTCGCGGCCGCCTCGAGGCGCGCGGACACGCCGTCGAGCAACGCGGCCGAGCGCTGTTCGAACGCTTCGGCAACGCCCGCGAGCGACGCGTGCTGCTGCGTGGCCAGTTCCTCGCTCGCCTTGCGGTGTCCGGCGAGCGCGTCGTTCCAGATCCCGGCGACGTTCGCGCTCGTCGCCGCGAAGCAGCTCGACATGCCGTCGAGCTGCTTTTGCACTGCGTGCGTCACCGAATCGTGCAACGCGGCGGTCTCGCGCGCGAGACCGGCCATCGTCGCTTCGACGACCGGTTGCAGCGTCTCGCCGGCGGCCCGCGCGCTACCCGCCACGCTGTCCTTCAGCGACTGTTCGATGACGCCGGCGAGACGCAGATACGCCGCTTCGGTGCGCCCGTAAAAAGCGTCGAGATTCGTGATTTGCCGTTCGTTCGACGCGACGCTCTGCTGCTCGATCGCGCTCATCATCGTTTGCAGACGCTCGACCAGTTGCGGCATCGCTTCGGACTGACGTTGCAGCAGCCTGAAGCTTTCCTCGCGCTGATGGCTTTGCGAATAGACACGCAACGTCGTCGCAATCTTCACGTCGAGCTGTTGCGCGGCGTCGAGCCGCTCGCGGCGGTACAGCGCGGACAGCAGACCGAGCATCGCGGAGGTCGCGACGCCCGCGATCGACGTGCCGAACGCAAAGCCAAGCCCTTTCACCGGTGCCGCCAGCGACGCGCGAATCGCCTGCAGATCGCTCGCGCTTTCGAGTGCGAGGCCTGTGCCGCGCAGCGTCATCACCATGCCGAGCAGTGTGCCGAGCATGCCCAGCAACACCAGCAGACCGACCAGATAAGGCGCCAGCGCGGGCCCCGGCAAGGCGACGCGTTCACCCTCGACGCGCAGACGCACCGCGTTGCGCAGGCTCGGATGCACAGGTTCGAGAAATGCGGCGAGGCTCGGCGGTGGCCCGGACAGCGCGGCGAGCGCGCGCGTCAAGGTGGCGGTGGCCTGGCTATAGCGGCGCAATTCGAGCGCGCCCGTCACATAGAAGACGCCGATCAGCAGCGTGACGGCCAGCGCAAGCGGGTTGGACACGGCATAGCCGGCCGCGATCCAGCACGCAGCGGCGAGACCCGCGAGAAACACAACGAGATCGATACGATATCTGGACATGGGGTCCCGGTTAGCAGGCGCGAAGAGCTGCGAGCAGCCCTTCGACCGGTTGAAAACGAACATCCAGTTCGGCAAGCAAGACGCTCTGCATGTCCTTGCGGAATACGTTCAGCCACGTGTCCTGGGTGAGCGGCGCGGCGTGGGCGGTGGTCGCCGCTGGCCGCGAGGGGTCCGTGGACGTCGCGGCTGCTTCGGCTTCTGCTTCTGTGGCGGCGTGGACTTCAGCCTCAGCCAGGCTCTGCTGCGCAGCGGCGTCGCGCAAACGTTCGAAGTGTCCGCCCAGCAGTCCCGGCACGGCGGCCAGCAGCGTCCGCTCGCGCTCGCTCAGCGCTCGCTCCATCACGGCATCGACCACCGCGAGCCGCGCGAATGCCGGCGTTCGCGCGGCGAGCAGCGCGCGCAAGCGGCCGCGCAACGTGCCGATCGCCGTTTCCATCGATTGCTGGAGCGCGAGATAGCGCTGGCGAAACACCGCGTAGTCCGCCTGTGTCTCGACAGAGCCGCGCGGCGCCGCCTGCGCCGAACCACGCCGCCGCGCCACCGCGAACACGCTGTCACCGGCGATCGCGCTCGCGAGCGAGTTGCGCACGCGCGCGCATTCGTCTTCCTCGGCACGGCCGAAGCTGCGCGCGCCAGCGGCGGCGGCCGGCGGACTGCCGTTCAGCGCCGACGACAACGCAATCGCATCGGTCCAGCCGAGCCACTGGCTCAGCCGGTCCGACAGCGATTGCTTCGATTCGACGGCATCGACATCCGCGAGACGGGCCAGTAGGCGAACGAGTGCGGGCCCGCTGAGGGCGGTGCGCTGGGGGGCTTGCAACATACCACCGGAAGCAAAAAAGTCAGCAGTTTACACGCTGGCGGTCGCGAGGCCGATCTCGGCCGATCCACCCGACGTTCGAACGCGGGTTTCGGCAACGCTGATCGACGTTCCCTGCGCGCTCCCGGCGCACTCCCTATGTTTTCCCGACCACGGTTTTATGCCAATGGAATAACCGGCCCATACCCGTATAAGATGAAAACTCGCTCCCCGTTGCACATCGCAGCGTCCAGGCTGCCGCCACTCCGGAGCGTCGAACGCAGTGAACGATACGAGGCGAAAAGCTGCATGAAATTCGATACCGTGGTGCTCGGCGCCGGCATTGTAGGTGTCTGCGTGGCCGTGCATCTTCAGAAGCGCGGACGCGCGGTCGCGCTGATCGACCGCAAGCTGCCCGGCAACGAGACGTCGTTCGGCAACGCCGGGCTGATCCAGCGCGAAGGCGTCTATCCGTACGCGTTTCCGCGCGGGCTCGGCACGCTGCTGCGTTACGCGCGCAATCAGTCGCCCGACGTTCGCTACCACGCCAATGCGATGCTCGAAACCGCGCCGTTTCTGTGGCGCTACTGGCGCAACTCGCATCCCGCGAAGCACGCGGAGATCGCGAAGTCTTACGCGACGCTGATCGAGCACTGCATCAGCGAACACCATGCGCTGGCCGCCGCCGCGGGCGCGAGCGCGCTCCTGCGGCCGACCGGCTGGATCAAGGTGTTTCGCAGCAGCATTACCAGGGACGCCGAAATACAGATTGCCGAGCGATGGCATCGCGAATACGGCGTCGCGTTCGAAACGCTCGACGCATCGCGCCTGCAGCAGATGGAGCCCGATCTCGACAAGCGCCTGCAAGGCGGGCTGCGCTATCCGGAATCCGACTCCGTCAGCGATCCCAACGCGCTCGTCACCGCATACGCGCGGTATTTCGAAACGCTTGGCGGACGGTTTTTCATCGGCGACGCCGACACGCTGCGAGAAGGCTGGCAGGTCGATACGCAGGCGGGGACGATCGAGGCGTCGTCGGTGGTCGTCGCGCTCGGGCCGTGGTCGGATCGCGTGAGCACGCGGCTCGGTTACCGGCTGCCGCTTGCCGTCAAGCGCGGCTATCACATGCACTACGCGCCGCGTCAGACGGCCCGGCTCAATCACCCGGTGCTGGACGTCGAAAACGGCTACGTGCTCGCGCCGATGGCGCGCGGCATTCGTCTGACCACCGGCGCGGAAATCGCGCGGCGCGATGCGGACAAGACACCGGCGCAGCTCGACGCGGTCGAACCGATCGCGCGCACGCTGTTCCCGCTGGGCGAGCGTCTCGACGCCGAACCGTGGATGGGACGCCGTCCCTGCACGCCGGACATGATGCCGATCATCGGGCCCGCGAGAAATCACCAGGGCTTGTGGTTCGCGTTCGGCCACGCGCATCACGGTCTCACGCTCGGGCCGGTGACGGGGCGGCTGATCGCCGAGATGATGACCGGCGAGGACACGCTCGTGGATCCGCGGCCGTTCCGGGTCGAGCGGTTCTAGCCGCGGCGGGTCCGGAGCGCGGGTTTGTTATTTTTGTGAAAGAAATGACCCGCTTCCGGCGACGGAATAGGGCTGTTCCAATGCCTGTTTTGTGCTGTTCCGGGCCGGCCCAGGGGGCCTTGGCCGAAGCTCCTCCCGTCCTTTACAGCCTTTCCACCCGCTTATCAAAGCCTTCCGCGCAGTTTTCAAAAAATCAGCCAACTGACTGCCAAATACACTACTTCCATCACCAATTAACACCCTTCCTCTCTTAATCCCCCTCTTCACCACCCTCTATTCTGTGCGTATTCCGCAAAAACTTGATTGAGAACGCTTCTCAATTACTCGCTGATTGCATAGAATGCACGTCGCAAATATTTTGTAATAAACATGGAATGCACGGGTAAGGCTGACGACGCCCAAACCGGCTTCCCGAACTCGACGGGGATAAAAATGAAGTTGCGGTCCGACGATCCGAAGCTCGGCAAAATCAGCACGACACTGTGCGGCATGTTGGCTGCCGGCCCCGCCCTCGCGCAGGGCACAACGGCTGCCGCGCCGCCCGACAGCGAGAACCAGCTCGCGCCGATTTCCGTGCAGGGTCAATCGGACGACGGCTTCAAGACCGATCATTCCGCGTCGGTCAAATTCACCGCGCCGTTGCTCGATACGCCGAAGTCCGTCACCGTGATCCCGCAGGAACTGATCCGCAGCACCGGCGCGTCGACGCTGACCGAAGCGCTGCGCACCGTGCCCGGCATCACGTTCGGCGCCGGCGAAGGCGGCAATCCGCTCGGCGACCGGCCGTTCATTCGCGGCTACGACGCCCAGGCCAGCACGTTCGTCGACGGCATGCGCGATATCGGCGCAACCACGCGCGAAGTGTTCAACATCGAGAGCATCGAAGTGACGAAGGGCTCGGACGGCGCCTTCGGCGGCCGCGGCGGCGCGGGCGGCAGCATCAACCTGATTACGAAGACGCCGCACCTGGGCAATTCCGCCGACGGCAGCGCGGGCCTCGGCACCGACCGCTACCGCCGCTTCACCGCCGACGGCAACTGGCAGATGGCCGATCACGCGGCGTTCCGCCTGAACGTGATGAGCCACAACAACGACGTGGCCGGCCGCGACGCGGTCAACAACGAACGCTGGGGCGTGGCGCCCTCGTTCACGTACGGCCTCGGCACGCCGACCCGCGTGACCGCGAGCTACTACCACCTCACGACCGACGATCTGCCCGACAGTGGTATTCCGTACTACTACACGACCACGAACAAGCCGGCGAACGTCAATACGATCTACCCGGCCCCGGTGGACCGCCACAACTTCTACGGGCTCATCGACCGCGATTTCCGCAAGACGACTTCGGACATCGGCACGCTGCGCATCGAGCACGACATCAACAGCGATCTGACGATCCGCAATACCACGCGCTATACGAAGGCGACTCAGGACTACATCTGGACCCAGCCCGACGACAGTCAGGGCAACGTCGTCAACGGCATGGTGTGGCGCCGCGCGAATACGCGTGCGAGCGACGTCTACAGTCTCGCGAACCAGACCGAACTGTTCGGCGAGTTCAAGACCGGTTTTCTCAAGCACAGCTTCACGACCGGCATCGAACTGTCGCGCGAAACGAGCGTCAACGATTCGTACACGGTTGCCGCCGCGACCGGCGCGATCTGCCGGACCAACGGCATCGGCGTAGCATCGGGCTACAACTGCACGAGCCTCTGGACGCCGAATCCAAACGATCCGTGGGCTGGATCGGTTAGTCAGACTAACGATCCGAGCGAGCAGCGCACCACGACGAAATCCCTCTACGCATTCGATACGATCGAATTCACGAAGCGCTGGCAGGCCAACGTCGGCCTGCGCGTCGACGATTACTCGACCGAGTTGCGCAACACCGTAGCCAACGGCGCGACGCGCGTCTCACGCAACGACACGCTGTTCAACTACCAGTTCGGCCTCGTGTTCAAGCCGGCTTCGAACGGCAGCGTGTATGCGTCGATCGCGACTTCGTCGACGCCGGCCGGCGCGATGCTGGGCCAGGGCAGCGAAACGCAGTCGCTGACGCCGGGCCGTGGCGGAGTCGGCCTGAACGCGGACGAACTGTCGCCGGAAAAGAACCGCAGCATCGAACTCGGCACCAAGTGGAACGTGCTGAACAACAAGCTCTCGCTGACCGGCGCGCTGTTCCAGATCGACACGACCAATGCGCGCGTCACGCTGCCGAACAACGAATACGCGATGGTGGGCAACAAGCGCGTGCAAGGTTTCGAGTTCGGCGTGGCCGGCCAGTTGACGAACAAATGGCAGGTGTTCGGCGGCTATACATATCTGAAGAGCCAGTTGCGCGACAACGGCAAGACGACGTCGGACAACGGCCATCAGTTCCCGAATACGCCGAAGAACAGCATCAGCCTGTGGACCAACTACGAGGTGCTGCCGAAGTTCACGATCGGCGGCGGCGCGTTCTACATGTCGCAGGTATACGGCGACA
Source organism: Paraburkholderia susongensis (assembly GCF_900177725.1). Lineage (GTDB taxonomy): Bacteria > Pseudomonadota > Gammaproteobacteria > Burkholderiales > Burkholderiaceae > Paraburkholderia > Paraburkholderia susongensis. Next base: position 455,874 of record NZ_FXAT01000005.1, read on the forward strand.
CGGCGAATCTGCGCGCGGTGCCCTCTTACTGGCGCTTCGACGGCATGGCGACGTATCGCTTCAACAAGCACCTCGATCTGCAGTTGAACGTGCAAAACATTTTCAACCGCACGTACTACGACCAGGCCTATGCGGCGCACTATGCGTCGATCGCGCCGGGACGCTCGGCGTTCCTGACGCTCAGCGCGCACTACTGAGCACGGCGGACCACGGCACGATGACACAGGTCACGTTGAAGGCGCTCGCGAACGTTTCGCACGACGAGTTCGCGGCGATCCTGTCCGGCCCGCCCGCGCAGGCCGCCGCGTGGGTCGGGGCGGCTGCGCAGAACGGCATCGTCGAGGCGCAGGCCGTGTACGGCCAATATCTGCTCGACGGTCACGGCGTGGAGCGCAACCTCGACGAAGCCTTCGTCTGGTTCAGGCATGCGGCGCGGCGCGATCATCCGATGGCGATGAACATGCTCGGCCGCTGCTACGAACATGGCTGGGGCACGGCCGCGTGCGCGCCGGTGGCCGTCTACTGGTACCGTCTCGCGGCGCGTGCCGGGCTCGACTGGGGCATGTACAACTATGCGTCGGCGCTTGCGCTCGGTCATGGCATCGAGTGCGATCGCGCGCAGGCATTGCAGTGGTTTCAGCGCGCCGCCGAACTCGGGCACGCGAAGTCGCTGAACTTCGTCGGCAGTTTCTACGAGGACGGTTGGGTCGTCGACGCCGATGCGGATATCGCGCTCGACTACTATCGGCGCGCGGCCGAAGGCGGCGATTTTCGCGGCCAGTTCAACTACGCGCGGCTGCTCGCGGAGCGTGGCGAGATTGCCGATGCATTGCAATGGTTGCAGCGTGTGCCGGGCACGGCGACCGCGGCGTTCGTCGCGAAGATGCGGAGATGGCTCGCTGCGTCGCCGGTCAGCGCGTTTCGTGCGCTCGAGCAGAGCCTTGCCGGGAGCGTGAATGGAAGTCCGGATGCAGACGTGAACCCGCAGGGCCGTGCCATGCTGAACCGCACGCAGGAGCCTCGCGCATGATGCTGCATCTGCAAGGGGTGCTCAGCAAACAGCAGGTCGCGCAATGCCGTGACGTGCTCGATGCGGCACAATGGATCGACGGCAATGCGACGTCCGGCGTACAGTCGGCTCAGGCCAAGCGCAACCAGCAATTGCCTGAAGGCTCGGCCGCCGCACGCGCGATCGGCGATGCGATTCAGGACGCGCTCGGCCGCAACGCGCGTTTCTTTTCCGCCGCATTGCCGCTGAAAGTGTTCCCGCCGCTCTTTAACCGCTATGCGGGCGGCGACGGTTTCGGCACACACGTGGACAATGCGATCCGGCAATTGCGCGGCACCGATTTCCGCATTCGCAGCGACCTGTCCGCGACATTGTTTCTGGCCGAGCCCGATACCTACGACGGCGGCGAACTCTGCATCGAGGACACCTACGGCGTGCATCGCGCGAAACTGCCGGCCGGCGACATGGTGCTCTACCCTGCTTCGAGTCTGCATCACGTGAGCCCGGTCACGCGCGGCGTGCGCGTCGCGTCGTTTTTCTGGATCCAGAGCATGGTGCGCGACGACGGCCAGCGCGCGACGCTGTTCCAGCTCGATAACGACGTGCAGCAGCTTGCCGCCGAACGAGGCGCGAGCGACGCAACGGTCGTGAGTCTCACCGGGATCTATCACAATCTGCTACGCCGCTGGGCCGACGCCTGAATGGAGCGCGCGCGGCGCCGATGTGCCTGCCTGCGCGATAATGGACGAACAGCGTGCGGCGACGCTTCGAATCCGGGCTCGCTGCCGGCGCTTGACGACCCCACACCCTGGAGCGGCTCGAGCATGAAACGCCTGATCGAACTCCGGCTCGCCTGTCTGCTGATCTGCGCGGCAACGGTCCATGCTTATGCCGAAGCACCGCGCGTCAATCGCGGTCACGATCCGTTCATTCAGATATCCAAAGCAATCGCCGGCTGCCCGACGCCGCTCGGTCCGTTCGAAACGGAAAAGGAATGGCTCGACGACAGCCATTACCGCATCGAGCGCGGCAATAGCTGCTGGATAGAAGGCCGCTGCCGTTTGCCGAACGCCTATCTCTACGATGAGGAAATCGCCGGGACCGTGCAGCGGCGTCTCGCGAATCTCAACGTCGCGACGCACTGGCGCGAGCAGTCCTCGCTTTGGCTCACGCTGCAACGCCGCTTTATTTATGTCGAGGGTTGCGTCGCGCCCGGCTTCGACAAAACGACCTTCCTCGCCGAACTGGCGAAAACCGCGGACGTCGAACGGGTCATCGACAACACGGTCACGAACCCGCACGCCGCGCAACTGCCGTACCGCACGCAGGCCGATCCGGACAAGCCCGTGCTCGAACCGGGCAATTAGCGCAGCGTAGTGCGAGGTTTAGCGCGAGGTTTTTCGTTGCGGTCGTCTATATCGGCAAACGTCGATAGCAACGCAGAAATCGATCTTTGGCCCTCATGACGTCATTGCTAACATCGGCGGCTCAACCTTACGGTCCGCAAAACAATGACAACACCACGATCCCGCCGCCCCGAGTTTCGCTCTTCGCTTCACGCCTCATTTCACAGCTCATTTCACAACTCAATTCACACCTCACTTCGCCCCGCCCTGATCGCCGCTGCCGCCGCGAGCCTCGTCGCGCTCGCCTCATGCGGCGACGACAATCTGCCCGCATCCACAGCCGCGCCGGCCAGCACGCCCGTCGTCGCGCAGAAGCGGCCGAACATTCTGTACATCATGGCCGATGATCTCGGCTATTCCGACATCCACGCGTTCGGCGGCGAGATCAACACGCCCAATCTCGATGCGCTCGTGCAAAGCGGCCGCATCCTCACGAATCACCACACCGGCACCGTCTGCGCGATCACGCGTTCGATGCTGATCTCGGGCACCGACCACCATCTGGTCGGCGAAGGCACGATGGGTGTACCGACCGACGAACGCAAGGGGCTGCCGGGCTATGAAGGCTATCTGAACGACCGCGCGCTGTCGGTGGCGCAGTTGCTCAAGGACCGCGGTTATCACACATATATGGCGGGCAAGTGGCACATCGGCTCGGGCATCGTCGGCAGTGCGACGGGCAGCGGGCAGACGCCGGACCAGTGGGGCTTCGAGCACAGCTATGCGCTGCTCGGCGGCGCCGCGACTAATCACTTCGCACACGAACTGGCCGGCTCGCAGAACTACACCGAAGACGGCAAGTACGTGCAACCCGGCCAGCCTGGACAACCGGGCGGCACTGGCGGCAGCCCCGCGGTGTTCTATTCGACCGACTTCTATACGCAACGCCTGATCTCGTACATCGATTCGAACAAGGGCGACGGCAAGCCGTTCTTCGCCTATGCGGCCTACACGTCGCCGCACTGGCCGCTGCAGGTGCCCGAACCCTATCTGCACAATTACGCCGGCAAATACGATGCGGGCTACGACGCGATCCGCAACGCGCGCATTGCACGGCAAAAAGCGCTCGGCATCATCCCGCAAGACTTCGTGCCGTACGATGGCGCACCCGAGGCGCTGGCCGCGAGCCCAGCCACCGCGAACAACGGCACCGCGAACGCGAAATACGTGAGCGCCGTTCATAGCGCCGCCCAGGGTTACACCGACTACGGCCCCGGCTACGTGAACAAGAAGTGGGACAGCCTTTCGCCCGCCGAAAAGAAAGCGCAGGCGCGCTACATGGAAATCTACGCGGGCATGGTCGAAAACCTCGATCACAACATCGGCCTGCTGATCCAGCATCTGAAGGACATCGGCGAATACGACAACACGTTCATCATGTTCCAGTCGGATAACGGCGCGGAAGGCTGGCCGATCGACTCCGGCGCGGACCCGACCGCAACCGACACCGCGAACGCGACCGAGCCCACCTACTCGCAGCTCGGCACCGACAACGGCAAGCAGAACGCGCAGCGCCTGCAATACGGTCTGCGCTGGGCCGAGGTGAGCGCGACGCCGTTCCGCCTGACGAAGGGCTATTCGGGCGAAGGCGGTGTGTCGACGCCGCTGATCGTGCATCTGCCGGGCCAGACTTCGCAGAAGCCGACGCTGCGCGAGTTCACGCACGTGACCGACAACACCGCCACATTCCTCGCCGTCGCGCAGATTTCTCCGCCGACCACACCCGCGCCCGCGCTCATCAACACGCTGACCGGCGTCGATCAGAACAAGGGCAAGGTGGTCTACAACAATCGCTACGTGTATCCGATCACCGGGCAATCGCTGTTGCCGTTGCTCGAGGATCAGACGACAGACGCGGTGCATACCGCGTCGTTCGGCGACGAAGCCTACGGGCGCGGCTATCTGCGCAGCGCCGACGGCCGCTGGAAAGCGCTGTGGACGGAACCGCCGACCGGTCCCGTCGACGGTCACTGGCAACTGTTCGACATGAGCGCCGATCGCGGCGAAACGCAGGACGTGTCCACGCAGAATCCGTCGATCATCGACGGCCTCGTGCAGCAATGGAACAGCTATATGAGCAGCGTCGGCGGCGTCGAGCCATTGCGTCCGCGCGGTTACTACTGAGCACGCGATGAGTTTTCCATTCAAGCTCGAGGGCCGCGCCGCGCTGTACGGCACCTATGCCGCGATCGCCGCCGCCGCGTTCGCCGTGGCCTTTACCGCCGCGGCGGCGGCTAACGCGTTCGACAGCGGCGGCCAGCAAAGCGCATTCGACAGCCTGAACCGCTCGCGCCCGCTCGTCGCGCTCGGCTCCGAGCGGCAATGCGAGCGTTACTCGGGTTTGCCCGCGCGCTGGCGCGACGATCCGAAAGCCGGCATGGTGCATCTGCATGGGGGCAACTTCATCCTCGGCAGCAAGCTCGGTTACGAAGACGAACGTCCCGCCGGCGACGGCAAAACCCGTGTCGCGGGATTCTGGATCGACCAGACCGACGTCACGAACGCGCAGTTCGCCGCGTTCGTGCAGGCGACCAGCTATGTCAGCGATGCCGAGCGCCAGGGCGGCGCCGTCGTGTTCCACACGCCGACACGCGAGGAGATGAACGCGCGCGATCTCGCGTGGTGGAGCTGGGTGAAGGGGGCCGCGTGGAATCATCCGGCCGGCCCCGGCAGCAATCTCGACGGCCGCCTGAACCAGCCGGTCACGATGATCACGCAGGCCGACGCGCTCGCTTACGCGCACTGGCTCGGCCGCGACTTGCCGACCGAAGCCGAGTGGGAATATGCGGGCAAGGCCGGCCACGAGGGCGCGGATCTCGACACCGCGCCGCGCGATGCGCATGGCAAACCAAGCGCGAATTACTGGCAAGGCGTGTTTCCCGTGCTCAACACCAACGAGGACGGTCACGTCGGGCTCGCACCCGTCGGCTGCTATGCGGCGAACGACTTCAGGCTCTACGACATGATCGGCAACGCGTGGGAATGGACTAAAGACGTGTACACGGGCCCACACCAGCCGCACACCAATGGCGACACGGCGGCGGTCGCGCCGCCCGGGCGCCGGCACGATACGCCGATGGTCATCAAAGGCGGCTCGTTCCTGTGCTCGCGCGACTATTGCGTGAGGTATCGCGCGGCATCACGCGAGCAGCAGGAAGCCGATTTGCCGGCCTCGCATATCGGCTTTCGCACCGTGCTGAGAGATGCATCATGATGCGATATATCGTTGCGGCGTTTGCGTTGTTGCCCGTTTTGCTGCCTGGACTCGCGCAGGCCGCATCGCAAACGATCAGAATCGGCGTGAGTCCCGGCCCGCACGCCGAGATCATGAACGAAGTGCGACGCGTTGCCGCAAACGAGGGGCTCGCGCTCGACGTCGTCGTGTTCGATCAGCCGTCGCGTATCGATGCCGCGCTCGCCGCGAAACAGATCGATGCCGCGAGCTTCGAAGACGAACCGGCTTTCGACACGCAGCGCAAACAGCATGGCTACGCTTTGACGAGTGTCGCCACGACCGTGACCTTTCCGGCCGCGCTGTACTCGCGCAAGCTGACGAACCTCGGCCAGTTGCAACGCGGCGCGACGATCGCGATTCCCGGCGATCGCGAAGGCACCGCACGCGCGCTGATCCTGCTGCAGAACGACACATTGCTCACGTTCAGAGACAGCGCGGGTCTGCACGCGACGCTCGCCGACATCACGAGCAACCGGCTGAATCTGAAGATTCGCCAGGTGCCGCGCGCGCGTCTCCACGAGGCGCTGAACAGCGCCGCGTTCGTGGTGATCGACAGCGACAGCGCAGCCCGCGCGGGCCTTTATCCGGCGCGCGACAGTCTCAGCCTCGAGGATGCGCGCTCGCCCTACGCGAATGTGCTGACCGTGCGCGACAGCGACCGCGGCGACACATGGGTCGCGCAACTGGTCGCCGCCTATCATTCGAGTGAGGTCGCGCATTTCATTCTCACGCGCTATCAGGACTCGGTGCGCCGGCCATGGTGAACACGTTTTCGTTCGCGTGCTCGGCATGCGGCCAATGCTGCAACAGCCCGCCGTCGATGACGCTCGCGGAGCTATTCGCGCATCGGGACTTGTTTATCGGCTGCATTGCGATTGGGCGCGTGCCGCGCAGACGGCCCGGCGAGCGGCTGCGCGCGGGCAGCCATGAAGCCGTGCTCGACGAAGCCGATTGCACCGCGTTCGATGCCATTGCCGGGACGCTGCTGCATCGCGCGGGCGACAACATCTTCAGCATCACCGCGCAGGGTTTCGACTATCCCTCGCTCGCGCGCTGCCCTGCTCTTGCCGACGATGGACGCTGCGCGATCCATCTGCACGGCAAGCCGCTCACGTGCGAAGTGGTGCCACTCGATCCGCTCGTGCCCGACGGTCTGCAAAATCTGGTACTGGCGGAACGCGGCCACAGCGCTGTCTATCTCGGCAGCGCCTGCATTCAGGAAGGCGAGCGCGATAACGCGGCGTTGCTGTTCGCGCAAGGCCGCATTGTGGATGCACAGGCGCGGGACGCACTCATGCGGCGCCGTCGTGCGCTCGAACAGGAGCGCGTGGTATGGACGCAAGCGGTCTTCGAGGCGCTGCGCAAGGATCTGTTCGATTCGCCCGCCGCACTCGCGCGCATTCCCGCAGGCGGCTTTCTGACGATCTCGATCGTGCCCGCGTTGCTGACGCTCGCGCAGTCTTCCGCGCGCTGTCGCGAGTTGTGCATCGGCTATATCGACAGTCAGCTTGCGTTGATCGAGCGCAGTATCGAACGAGCGTTATTGCGGCGACGGCTCGACGATCGTCCAGTCACACAGCAGTTGCGCGGTTTCGCGAACGCGTACCGGCATGCAAGGGCAGCGCTCGCGGATGAAGTTGTTTCTGGTTTTTTCGGCCGGAGTGAAATTGGACTCGACGATAAGCCGCTTTACTGACCGCGCGCTTTATCTGACCAATGCAAATGCTTCCCGGCTGGCGATTTCGCCCGCGCCAAATACGCCGATTACCGTATAGTCCGACGCCACGCATTCGAACGTCGACTCGCCAAACGTAATGACGAAATGACGCCGCGCCGGTGCCGCGGTCGCCACCGGCATCGCGCCAGGCGGCACTGCGGCAATTTCCGCGCACAGCGACGAATTCACGACCTCATGCGCCGAATAGCCGCGGAGACCTTGCGCGGTGAGCGGATGAATCCCGAGATCTTCGTCGCCCGGCGGACCCAGCCGGTGAAACACGGTGCCGGGAAATAGCACTGCGCAAAAGGGATCGTCGTCGGGATCGAATGGCCCGAACCGTTCGAAGTCTGCTTCCGCGATGGGATAAGTCAGAACCACACGGCGGTCGCTGGCAACGAGAAAAGGCTCGGCGGTATCGGCTGCCGGATGGGGAGCGGAGTCCAGCAGGACGACCTCGTCTTCCTGCTGGGGTGCATCGAACGTGCTGACCATCTACTTCACGACTCCGATGCGCTTACGCGCTGGCTTCCACCGTAGCGGCTTGCGGCGCCGCGGACGCCGACGCGGAGCTTTTCGCGGCGGCTTTGCGCACCGGCGCCTTTCTCGCCGTCTTCATGGCGCCTTTCCTTGCCACGGTTTTCTTCACAGCGACTTTTCTGCTCGCAGCGGGTGTCTTTTTCGCGGCGGCCTTTTTCGCTGTGGCCTTTTTCGCTGTGGCTTTCTTCGCTGCAGTCTTCCGGGTAGCGCCAGCCTTTTTCGCGGCGGTCTTTTTGCTCGCTGCCGATTTGCCTTTGCCGGTTTTTGCCGCCGCCTTGGTGGCTTTGGGAGCCGCAGCCGCTGCCGCACTGTCGATCAGGAATCTGGTGCGGTCCTTGACCGATGCAAGCCATGCGGGTGCCGGACCACGACCGCTCCAGGTCGCGCCGGTTTTCGGATTCAGATACTTCGGCGGTTGCGCGCCTTTCGGCTGACCTTTGCCGCGTTTCGCGGGCGCAGCCGCGGATTTCGTTTCGCTCGCGCCGTCGATCAGGAACGACGCGCGGTCCTTCGCGCTGGCAATCCAGCCTGGTGCGCGGCCATGACCGGTCCACGTCGCGCCGGTTTCAGGATTGCGGTACTTCGCCGGCGTCGCGGTTCTGGCCGCTTTGGTCGCGCCAGCGGCTTTTGCCGCGCCATTCAGGCTTCTCGCTGTACGTCTTGCCTTTGCCTGGGATTCGATATCTGCGGTAGTAAGGCCATGCTTGAGCATCAGTTCGCGAATCTGGTCGACCGCGGCCTGTGCTTTTCTGGCAATTAGAACATCAGCTTGCGCCTGGAGCTTCTTAAGCTTTGCTTGGATTTGCTCTAACGTAGGCATTCGAGTGCTCCTTATGTGGTAATCGTCGAACTATGCCATGAATGACGGAAGAAAGGTGGCCTATTAGTGCCTTCAGTACATCGATATGAGCCGGTCACGCGACGTTCAAATACAAAGCTTTCAGCTTCTCTACTAACTCGGCCACGTTTTCTTTCTTTTCTCTTGATTCTTCTTTCCTGTCTGAGTTCCGCAACTCAGATCGGCGTGAAAACGACAACCTGGCGATCGGCAATGTACCTCACACTCCGCACAAACCGGTAGTGTTGGCCGTCTGCCGTTATCCGGTTGAGCCCCAGGCAGGTCAACATCAGCATTTCATCCGCCTGGAATGCATCGACAACACCGGAATCCGTTAAATCCTCCAATGCGCCGGATGGGTTGCCGACATAAACGCTGCGCACCTGCTTGCCGACTCTCATCACGACCACACTCTTTCCTTCGTCGAGCGCCAATTCGAGGTAGCCCGCGAGTGTTCGCAACGACTCCGGCGTACAGGTCCTCGACGGACGGATCGCAGCATTCGATGTCGTCATTTGTGTTTCCCCGTCACCCGCATCAACAAAAAACCGTTGCCGTGTTTCGCGACAATAGTCGCTTCTACTATAGGCAAGCATTCGAATATGCAAAGGAGAGTCGTTCATTTTTTCTATTGAAAACGCCTTTTTCTCGCGACCGGCTTTAGGACAGCACATTGAAGATGGCAAAAGGTCGCAACCTGGGGAGCGCGAAAATACACCTGCTTCAGCCGGTAACCTTCGGTTACCAATCTTGCAATGCCTGTTGCGCCTGCGCGAGGACCATCCTTCTACACTTCAGTCCGTGCCCGCAGCACATTCGTGTTCAATAGAGCGCTCGCGAAGCACAGAGACTCTCGCAGGCTATTGAAAAGATGCCGGGCCACCCCATTTTCGACCCACTCGACAGTACGGTACTTGCAATGAAGACTGGTTATATTCGGGCCGCCCTCGCGGCGGTAGCACTCTCCTGCGCAATGGCCGGCACGGCAAATGCGGCAGGTTGCCTGAAGGGAGCAGTAGTGGGCGGCGTCGCCGGACATTATGCGGGGCATCACGCGGTGGCCGGCGCCGTCGGCGGCTGTTTCGTCGGACGGCATATGGCTAAAAAGCACGCTGAAGAGCAGGCTGCGGAACAGACCACCCAACGCCAGCAGGCAAGGATTCAGTAGTTGGGAAGAGGCGGGCGTCGCCGCAAACCATCACGTCATGCGGTTTGAAACCTCGTTTTCGACAAAGCGCCCCGTCCCGCCTATTCACGCGATACGCAAGCCGCGCGCGGGCAAGATCTCCTGGGTCGCCACGAAACGATGCTGTTTGACTGCGTCGTGAAAAAGGCGGTAGTCGCTTTCCTCGAAGGCGTTTGTCCACTCCGGTCTGTCCCCGGTGTCGTCGTCGCACAACAGTCCGGTGGCTTTGTGTTTCCACGAGCCGGGGCCTTTGGCGATATAGCCGGGCACCGCTTCTTTCAAGCCGGGAATACGGCCGGCTTTGATCCATTCGCAAACGTTTCGCAGGCGCTGGTTATCGTCCGGATCCCGGTTCGTGTCGAGCAGCCTGGTGATCGCATCTTTCGCATCCTCCGGCATACCGGCCTGAGTTTCGAAGTCCTCACGTCCCGCCAGATATCCGCGCACGGCCCGGCACGCCATCTCCGCCGCCTGCACGAAATCCGGCAGATTGTGCCGCGAGATGAAGTTGTTTCGACCGTCGATGTAATGCCAGCGCGCCCACGGCTGGTCGGGATAATGCAACGCCGCGCCATGACCGACCGGCAGCGCGATCGTCAGTACATCTTCCTCGATATGTTCGAGCAGATGCCCGGCCGCGAGCCTGAGTCTGGCAAGCCAGCCCTTGCGCGTGCAATCCTGCGCCTCCAGCAGATGCACGCGATTCCACGGGCTTTCGATCCCCGCGAACCCTTGATGCGCCCACGTATCGACATACGTATGAAGCGTCACGCCCAACCGGTGCAAACACGTCTGCGCATCGCGCTGGCGGATTGCGCGCCGCACCAACTCGCGCGCCACCTCGCTATCCGGCCGACAAATCGCTTTTTCTTCGAGGGTTGCGCCCTCGCCGGCCGGCAGAAAATGAAATGGCGTCCACACGAGACGGTTCTGGTCATTCTCGGTATTGGCGTAATCGAATAACTTGTGTGCGGTGGCAAAACGCTCGAAAGTCTCGCCGCCTTTGAAACGCAGTATTCCGGTGGTCGTCGCGTCGTCGACATACTGGCAGGCATGCGCCACGGTCAGCGCGTCTCCGGCGGTCATTCCGCCCACCCGCGCGGCAATGTAGACCACACCGTAGTGAAAGTCGATATTCATGGGGAGCGCTCCTCGCGCGCGTAGAAAGACGGCCGGCGGTTTCCAGGCGATTTTCCGAGGTTTTGCCGGCGGCATGGCAGCGGATACGGGGTGCTGCGCGTGAGTAGATAGTAGACGAGCGAGGTATGCGCAACTTGAAAAAAGGACGCGCTTTCGAGTGTTTTTTCAACTTTTCTTTGCGCGCCTTTCCGCATGCTTTTTCGACATCGTTCCCGCGTGTCGGGCGGCCCGAACATTCGGGCTACTGAGGGAACGATGAATCGGACCCGCGCAACGCAGCCAGCGCAGCGTGAAAACCGCGTGGAAAAACCGCCGCCGGACGGCTCGTGAAGCCGCTGCGCGCCCATTGGGTCAGGTCAGGTGCGTAATGGCGAAACGGTTATTCCAGTGTTTGTTCAGATACTCGAGCGCAAACATCCGGTGGCAGTGATGGGGTAAATGCTCGCTGCAAAGCAGACAGCCCGATTGAAAGAGCGCGATATCCAGGTTGCTTTCCACACGACGCCTTGCAAGCAGTTCGACATACTCCTCGCGAAAGTTCTCCCAGGTCAGCTCCTTCCCCTGGTAACGTTTCAGCAAATCCGGCTCGGGAGCCAGCTCCGGCACCTCCACGTACGCCGCATTGCACAAGTGTTCGAGAAAGTAAGGCAGATCCTGTCTCTTCGCAAAGCCTGCGAGCTGCGAGGTGTTATTCAGGCGAATGTCGAGAACCGTGCGCACGTGGCCTTCTTTCAGCAGATCGAAGAACTTCTGCGCGGTCTTGCCAGTAAAGCCGATGCTGGCTACCTGCACGGCACTTTTATCACGCTTCATGATGAATCCCCCAAGGTGGGCAATTCGGTTCCCCAAAAAACAAAGCCTCGCTGCGATATCCGGAGCGAGGCCTCATTTCAGCGCGTCTTCAGCGCATTTCACGCACCTTTACTTGACGATGCCAACCAGTTCGACTTCGAACGTCAGATCGGTATTCGGCGGAATCGGGCCGACGCCGCGGTCGCCATAAGCGGTCGCGGCCGGGCACGTAAGCCGGGCCTTGCCGCCCACTTTCATCTTCTGAACGCCTTGCGTCCAGCACGGAATCACGCGATTGAGCGGAAACGTTGCCGGACCACCATGCTTCGCGGAGCTATCGAATTCGGTGCCGTTGGGAAGCGTGCCGCGATAGTTGACCTTCACGATGTCCTCCGCCGAGGGCTGCGGGCCCGTGCCTTGCGTCAGGTGTTCGACGATGACGCCCGACGGCAGTTTTTCCGTGGTCGGCGCGGCGGCCATTGCGGTCGAAGAAAGAACGGTTGCGGCCAGCAGAGCAACGAGTGATTTCAAGGCAAGTCTCCAGTGGGGTAATCGATTCACTCCATTGTAACGGATCGGATGTCGCCCGCAGCCGCCCTCGCATTCGATCATCGACGAACCGGAAATGCGCGTAGTGCAGCCGTTGCTCGAACTGCGGTTTGCACACGCAAAGCCCAGCACGTTTTCGATTTCGATAAACGACTATGGTTTCGAGTTGCTGTGCGCACCACCATTCGATCGGGAAGCGCAATTTCAGAACGGACTGCTCCCGCCCAATGAACTCGATTACGGCATTCTCGCGAGCCTTAAATGTTTCGAGCGCACGTTTCGGATTTTTCGCAAGATTGCGCGCGTCTCGGGTCTCGTGTTTCCGATGCATGCCAGGCGGGAAAAAAGCGCGCGGCGATTGCAGGTGTCGAGCGAACCTTCGAGCGGACTTCTCTACGGAATTTTCCGCGGGCACGATTGCGGCAATCTTCTGTCGGGTCAAACCGATACCGAAGTACTGTGGCAAGGACTCGGCATAGAGCACATTCGCTTCCTGCCCGAGTGTATGAACACGAGTCGCGTCGTCATGCATCCAGGGAAGCCGACGCCGTTAGCGTTTCCGTTGACGTTGGATGCTTGCGCAAAATGGGCAACGCGCAGAGGCTCTGCGGATCGCGTCGAGCGGATGCGGGTCGAATTCGAAAAAGCGGCGTAAAGATAAAGCCCGCTGACAGTCGCCCGTGCTGTCGAGCTTGCGCGCAAGTTTCGATCCCGTGTTGTACGCGCTCTTTATCACTGACGCGCATGCATGCCTCGCGTGCGACGAATGCATGCGCACTCGCGGGTAGCACTCGTCGAAGGTCATCACGACCGGCGTGCGAGTGCGTTGCCTCGCAGGTTGAAGATCGAATACGTGAGAGAGAGCCGTGGGGTCCTGGGTCGTGGGCACTGTGTCGTCACCCGCGTGCAGTCGAAGACGCGTACGTGCTTGCGGATCATGGGCATCCGGTCTATCGGATCACGACGTGGACCGAGCCGGTGCGTGTGCCATGTTTCCCGTTTGGGATCGACTGCGGAATGCTGCTTGCTGGCGTTTGGAAATTTTGTCGAAGAAGCGCGTGAGACTGGGCGCATCACTGGAGAGAAGGTCTTTCTCGTCTTTCTCGTGGGGCGGGAGAAGGTGATCGAGCCGGTAGGGTGAGTGGACGGCGGCGGCCGTCCACTTCGTTTGCTGCCTGCTGCTCAGTGCTCTGAGCGGACTTCGATGCGGAGACCGGGGCTGGTCTCCGCTGGTAAAACCCCCGCGTGGTGCGGGGATGTCGCTGTGGTTAGTGGTTGCCTCCGCCGTGGCCGCCGCCGTAGCCACCACCACCGTGGCCGCCGCCGAAGCCGCCGCCATGACCACCGCCGAAGCCGCCGCCGAAGCCACCACCGTGGCCGCTGCCCGGGCCGCCATGGCCACCGTTTCCGGAACCACCGTTGCCTTGGCCGCCGCCGTTGCCTCCGTTGCCGGGGCCGCCGTTGCCACCATGGCCACCGTTCCCGGAACCGCCATTGCCTTGGCCGCCGCCGTTGCCTCCGTTGCCGGGGCCGCCGTTGCCACCATGGCCACCGTTACCGGAACCGCCGTTGCCCTGGCCGCCACCGTTGCCGCCGTTACCGGGGCCGCCGTTGCCACCATGACCGCCGTTGCCTTGGCCGCCGTTGCCCTGGCCACCACCGTTGCCGCCGTTGCCTTGGCCGCCGCCGTTGCCTCCGTTGCCGGGGCCGCCGTTGCCACCATGGCCACCATTTCCGGAGCTGCCGTTGCCCTGGCCGCCACCGTTGCCGCCGTTTCCGGAGCCGCCGTTGCCCTGGCCGCCACCGTTGCCGCCGTTACCGGGGCCGCCGTTGCCCTGGCCTCCTCCGTTGCCTCCATTGCCGGGGCCGCCGTTGCCACCATGACCGCCGTTCCCGGAACCGCCGTTGCCCTGGCCGCCGCCGTTGCCTCCGTTACCGGGGCCACCGTTGCCACCATGGCCACCATTTCCGGAGCCGCCGTTGCCCTGGCCACCACCGTTGCCTCCGTTGCCAGGGCCGCCGTTGCCACCATGACCGCCGTTCCCGGAACCGCCGTTGCCTTGGCCGCCGCCGTTGCCTCCGTTACCGGGGCCACCGTTGCCACCATTTCCGGAGCCGCCGTTGCCCTGGCCACCACCGTCGCCACCATTACCCGGGCCACCACTGCCACCGTGCCCGCTAGCGCCATGGCCACCGTCACCATGACCGCCATCACCGTGGCCACCATCGCCATGGCCGCCGTCACCATGGCCACCATCACCGTGGCCACCATCGCCATGACCGCCATCACCATGGCCACCATCGCCGTGACCACCGTCACCATGGCCACCATCGCCGTGACCGCCATCACCATGGCCACCATCGCCGTGACCACCATCACCATGACCGCCGTCACCATGGCCACCATCACCATGGCCACCATCACCGTGACCACCATCACCATGACCGCCGTCACCATGGCCACCATCACCATGACCGCCGTCACCATGGCCACCATCGCCGTGACCGCCATCACCATGGCCGCCATCACCGTGGCCACCATCGCCGTGACCGCCATCACCATGGCCACCATCGCCATGACCGCCATCGCCGTGGCCGCCGTCACCGTGGCCGCCGTCACCGTGGCCGCCATCACCGTGGCCGCCGTCACCATGGCCGCCATCGCCATGGCCGCCATCGCCATGGCCGCCATCGCCATGGCCGCCATCGCCATGGCCACCATCGCCATGGCCACCATCGCCATGCCCCCCATCACCATGACCGCCGTCACCATGGCCACCATCGCCATGCCCCCCATCACCATGACCGCCGTCACCATGGCCACCATCGCCATGGCCACCATCGCCATGACCGCCATCACCGTGGCCACCGTCACCGTGACCACCGTCACCGTGGCCGCCGTCACCATGGCCACCATCGCCGTGGCCACCGTCACCGTGACCACCATCACCGTGGCCACCGTCACCGTGGCCGCCATCGCCATGACCGCCATCGCCATGACCGCCATCACCATGGCCACCATCACCGTGACCGCCACCATGGCCGTGTCCGTGACCACCATCTCCACCACCGCCATCGCCACCGCTACCGCCGTCTCCTCCGGAGCCATCGCCTCCGGTCCCGCCGCTTCCCGACCCATCACCACCGCTGCCAGCACCACTGCCGTTGCCGTTGCCGTTGCCGTTGCCGTTGCCGTTGCCGTTGCCGTTGCCGTTGCCGTTGCCGTTGCCGTTGCCGTTGCCGTTGCCGTTGCCGTTGCCCTTTCCGCCATCCCCTCCAGTAGTTCCCGAGCCCAGTCCGCCCGTGCCGGAATTGGCCGCACTATTCCCGTTGCTCACGCTATTCCCGCCGCTGCCGCTCGTGCCCGTCGACGACGTTCCGTTGCCGTTGCCCGCCTGCGAGCCCGTTGCGGCGGTCGACCCGAGTCCCACCGATGCGACGCCCATCCCACCTGCCGCGATCAGGCTGGGTCCCGTGGTGGAGCAACCGGGTCCGCCGCCGACCCCGCATCGGCCGCCCTCGGCCTGCGCAAGCACCATGGTCCCCAAACCGGTCATCTGCGCGGCGGACGGCGCCGGATTCGTCTGCGCACCCGCCATCGCCGCATAAAGACTTACCGCAACCGCCAATGCCGCACGCCGCGTCCCCAAAATCCACGCATCCCCGTTTTGCTTTTTCATTTCACTCTCCTAATTATTTCATCCAGAACGACCGGTCTCAATAACGACTGACTCCGCTCATTGAGAAAACGAAAATTCGGAGCCTGGCCGGCTTCGTCTCGCGCGATATAAAAACCAGTCACACAAGACACTTCTCTCGCGGAAAATCCCCGGTCCGATTTAACGTGCGTCGAGAGAATCGGCAGGCTGTGCGTGGACTTAATCGTTAGAACGACACAGCGAGGCTCGATGGACGTTGAAGTTATGCGCAGAGCGATAGCGTGACCGTGCGCTAGACCACGCAATGCGATATCGCCATTTTTTTCAGGCGAGTTCCGCAAACAGACTGTCAAATATGGTTAATCGACACACCGCCTTAAAAAGGCCGCTAATCGTCATGCTCAGACATGCGCAACACACTATTGCCGTCGACGAACGCGAATCGGCAACGGCAAAATCATTCAGGGTTTTCTCGGAGTAAAGCGGGCCATTTACATATCGCCCGTTTTATTCATGTGTTTATCCGCACATAAAGCGAAAAATGCCAAAAGCCGAATGAGCGCAACCCCACAGACGATTTAGCGAAAACCGCCGCATCACGTTCGAAACACCAGATCGACGGCGCATTGTTCTCTCTGAGAAAAGGATCTCACGCGATGTGCGCTACCACTCATACATCGGCAAGCACATCATCCCGGCAAAACCGGAGACGAACTCACGCTTCAAACAATCGCAAGCGCAGCCGAAACTGAAACCACAATCGGGACCGCCTCCACACTCGCGCGCCGCATGCGAAGTGTCGCGGCGCATCCACCAGCGCGGCGCAAACCAACACTTCATCGCGCGATCTTTTCCCGAAGTATTTGCACCATCCACGACACCTCGCCAGGGCGCCGTCAGCGATACGGCACGCGAACGCCTGTTGCAGGAGCGATTGCGCGCCGTCGCGAGCAGGCGCGGGTATACCTTTGTTTGACTTGAGCGCGCCGCCCCGTTTACTGGACGCACACCAACCTCTCAATACGTTTTCAGTCAGCGCATCCCATTTAGTTTGGTCTTCTGAATAAGTGTCCTGGGAGCGCCTTCCACTCTCCTGCGAGGTACGCCATGGTTACTCTCTCCAGCAGCGCAATCGACGAATTCAAATCCGGTCTGCGCGGCCAGCTTCTGCTGTCCGACAGCCCCGGCTTCGATGAAGCGCGCAGCATCTGGAACGCGATGATCGACCGTTATCCCGTGATGATTCTGCGCTGCGCCGGCGCGGCCGACGTGCGCCGCGGCATCGCGTTCGCACGCGAGCACGGCCTGCCGCTCGCGATTCGCGGTGGCGGTCACAACATCGGCGGCAGCGCGCTATGCGACGACGGGCTCGTGCTCGACCTGTCGCCGATGAAATCCGTGCGTATCGATCCCGCCGGGCTGCGCGCCTACGTCGAACCGGGCGCGACGCTGCACGATTTCGATCACGAAGCGCAGGCGTTCGGACTCGCGACGCCGCTCGGCATCAACTCGACGACCGGCGTCGCGGGTCTCACGCTCGGCGGCGGATTCGGCTGGCTCAGCCGCCGCTACGGCATGACGGTCGACAACCTCGTCGCCGCCGACGTCGTCACCGCGGACGGCGAATGGCGCCGCGCCAGCGCCACTTCGCACGACGATCTGTTCTGGGCGATCCGCGGCGGCGGCGGCAATTTCGGCGTCGTCACACTATTCGAATTCGCACTGCATCCGGTCGGCCCGCTGGTGTACGGCGGCCTCGTCGTGCTGCCGATCGAGAGCGCGAAAGATGCGCTCGTCAAATACCGCGCGGCGGCGCCCGGCATGCCAGACGAGCTGAGCGTGTGGGCGGTTGCGCGGCTTGCGCCGCCGTTGCCGTTCCTGCCGCCCGACGTACACGGCAAGCCGGTGCTCGTCTTCGCGATGTGTTACAGCGGCCCGCTCGAAAACGGGCCGGCCGCGGTGGAAAGCGCGCGCGGCTTCGGCACGCCGCTTGGCGAACATCTCGGGCCGATGCCGTACGAAATGTGGCAGCAGGCATTCGATCCGCTGCTCACGCCGGGCGCGCGCAACTACTGGAAATCGCACAATCTCGCCGGCATCGACGACGGCCTGATCGATGCGCTGCTCCACGCAATCGATCATCTGCCGTCGGCTCAATGCGAGATATTCTTCGGGCTGATCGGCGCGCAAACGCAGCGCGTGCCGGTCGATGCAACCGCCTATCCGTGCCGCGACACGCTCTACGCGATGAACGTGCACGGCCGCTGGGACGATGCGCGCGACGACGAGCGCTGCGTCGCGTGGGCGCGCGAATTCTTCGAGGCAGCGCGGCCATTCGCACTCGGCAGCGTGTACGTGAATTTCATGACGCAGGAAGAAGGCGACCGCGTCGGGCAAGCATATGGGTCGAACTACGAGCGGCTCGTCGCCGTCAAGAACCGCTACGATCCGGACAACTGGTTCCGCCACAACCAGAACATTCGCCCAACGCTCTAGCCGGACAAAGCCGCGAACCTGCCGCAAGTCCCGCGTATCCTCGGCTTGCGGCGCAACGGCAACGACGTGCGCCGCAGCCCTTGCGCAAGGCGGCGCGCCCCTTTTGAGCACGCCGTCTGCTCAATCTTTCAGATCATTCGCTGACGCGCTGACGCACCTGCACGCCGGCGGCGCGGCACATCCTTTTCACTGCAACGGAGCCCGCGCGGAAACTCTGGGGCGCAAAACAGAACAAACGAAGGTGGGCAAAACTGCCGCACTCTCCGATAACGGACAACACGCGTTCAAAACGTAAAGGAAAACATTCATGCGCAGACGACAGTTCATCATGACCGGCAGCGCTGCATTGGCCGCCGCGGGCCTGAGCCTCACCGGTTGCACGACGACTTCGCCGTCCTCCAGCGCCTCGCCCTCGGCCAACGCCGGCAGGCGCGACACGATCAACGCGGGCGTCGACTCGACACTCGCGCGTCTCTACGAAAACGTCACCGGCTCGCGCGAACTCGTCGAAAAAGCACGCGGCGTGCTCGTGTTCCCGTCGGTGATCTCGGCCGGCTTCTGGGTCGGCGCACAGTACGGTGAAGGCGCGCTGCGCATCGACGGCCGCACGGCCGGCTACTACAGCACGGTTGCGGGCTCGTTCGGTTTGCAGATCGGCGCGCAGTCCAAGGCGCTCGTGTTTCTGTTCATGACACAGGAAGCACTCGACAAATTCACGCACAGCCAGGGATGGGCAGCCGGCGCGGACGCGACCGTCGCGGTGCTGAAGGTCGGCGCGAACGGCGCGGTCGACACCTCGACCGCCATGAGCCCGGTGGAGGCTTTCGTGCTGACCAACGGCGGGCTGATGGCGGGCGTCTCGCTCGAAGGCACGAAGATTTCGCGTCTGATCATTTGAGCGGGGTATTTGCAAAACGCGTTTGCGAAGCGCGTTTGCGTGACTTCATTGGCGTAACGCAATTTCTCGACTGAGGCACCCTATCTTGCCCATCGCGACTGGGAGCACGCGGCCTTCGATCTTCCGTGCCACTCGTGCCTTCGTAACTTGAAGAATGCGTTGCTGCCTACGTCAATGTGTGCACCGAGGCGCCGCCCGCAGCATCACTGCGGCGGCAGCGTCAGCGACACGATCTCGCAGCGCGGCCATTGCCGCAGCACCTCGGGCGAGAGCAGCAGCTTGGCCGCGCGCACACCCGCGCCCATTACGATCTGCATGCGCTCCATCACCGCGGCGTCGACGAGGATGCGCCAATCGTCCGGCAGTCCAAACGCAGTGATTCCGCCGAACTCCATCTGGCTATGCTCGACCGCCGCCTCGCGCTTCGCGAACGAGAGCCGCTGCGCGCCGAGGGCAGCCTTCACCGCGCCGTTGATGTCGAGCCGCCGCGAACCGAGCGAGACGAGCGCCGCGTAATGTTCGCCGCCCTCTTTCTTGTAGCGGATCACGATCGTGTTCGCGCAGTCTTCGAGGCCGAAGCCATAGCGCGCGCTGAATTCGGCGGTATCGGAGGCGTCGTCGCTGACGATGAAAACGCTCACCCCCTGCGCCGGTAATTGCTCGACGACGTGCGCGGGCAGGTGCGCGCGCCATTGTTCGGTCGCGATGACGTCCAGTTGCTGTATGAGTTCGTGCGAATGCATGATGACGACGAATGTGGAAAGAATCCGCTGCATTCTAACGGCATGCGCCGCTCGCCGCAGATGGCTCGCCCGAGTGTCCGCCACGTGCCCTTATCAGGACGGCCGGCGGCGCTTAGCTTGTATAGTGACTAGTAACAGGCACAAGGTTTGCGAGAGGCACGCAGGCGAAAACCTCGCGAACGCCCTGCGGCACCGGCACCGCTCAGAAAACGACCATGGACATCGACTCCCTCTCTCCCGAGAATCTCCAGCAGGCAGCCCGCAAGCAGGCCAACTGGGTGATCGGCGCGCTGCGGCAGTTCTCGGAAAACCGCTGCCCGGCGATGGCGGCCAGCATCGCGTTCTACGCGGCGTTTTCGCTCGCGCCGACGCTCGTCATGGTGATCGCGGTGGCCGGCTGGTTCTTCGGCCCGGCGGCGGCGCGTGGCGAACTGTATGGCCACATCAACGGCCTGATCGGCGACCAAGCCGCGGCCGGCGTGCAGACGATCGTCGAAAACGCCCATCATGCCGGTGCCAAAGGCGGCATCGCGACGATCATTTCGTTTTCGCTGCTCGCGATCGGCGCGTCGGCCACGTTCTCGTCACTCAACAGCGCGCTCAATATGGTGTGGCCGGATACCGGCCCGCGCACCTCGAGCGTGCTCGCGCTCGTGCGGGTGCGCCTGATCTCGTTCGGGCTCGTGCTCGGCGTCGCGTTCCTGCTGATCGTCTCGCTCGTGCTCGATACGGTCATCCTGTTCATCGGCCGATGGCTGTGGGGCGACTCGCCCTATGTCGTGATCGGCAACCTGTTGCAGCTCGGCGTCGGGCTGCTCGTGCTGGTGTTCGCGTTCGCCGGGCTGCTCAAATTCCTGCCCGACGCGAAAGTGCTCTGGCGCGACGCGCTGGTGGGCGGCATCGTCGCAGCCGTGCTGTTCACGGCGGGCAAGAAACTGTTCGCGCTCTATCTCGCGCATGCCGGGATGGCGAGCTCGTTCGGCGCGGCCGGCTCGCTCGCGGTGCTGCTGATGTGGCTGTACTTCTCGGCGGTGGTGCTGCTGCTCGGCGCGGAGTTTTCGGCGGCGCGCGGACGCCTGCACGATCCGCGCGGCGGCTGGGGCATCCAGAGCGGCGCTCCGGCGGGCAGCCGCGCGAAGCTCGCTTCGGTGCTGGCGGCGTCGACGGTCGGCATGGGCGCCGCGTCACGCGCCGGCGAACCAGCGCGCCGCGACGCCACGCCGTCCATGCCCGCCGCTCGCGCGGCCGCCGGCACGGTGGAGGCGACGACACAAGCGCCTGCGTCAGCATCAGCGGCGACACCAATGGCACCAGCGGCAGCGCCCGGAACGCACACGCGCGGCCCGGCTTCCGCACACCAAACCGCCGTGCAGATCGGCCGCAAGCTGCTCGATACTGAGGCGCAAGCCACCCGCATGGCGGCCGTCGCACTCGTCGAGGCGGGCCGCCAGGCCGCCGCCGCCGATCGCTACGTCCGGCGCAACCCCTGGACTTCAGTACTGCTAGCGGCGGCCGCCGGGTTAGCCGCCGCGGCGGTAGCGCGCCGCGGCGCGGACAAGCGCTGAACCGCCGCTTTCCGAACGCCACCGGCAAGCGCTGCACTAGCGCTTTCCCAACTTGCCACCTCCGCGCGCCTCGCGGTTGCACCTTTCGGACCTCCCAGGTTGCGCCTGGGCACAACACACTGAATCTGTCCAGCCTGCCGAGCGAGCCGGCCGGGCCCGTCTTTATGTATTCGCTACAAAGTCGGCCAGACGAGTAGACGACTAGATTACATTCCACATCCAAATCAATGCAGAAAGCACGCTTATTCACCCTGTCACTATCGACAAAACAACAATAATGCTCGATTACTCAATAAGTATTGCGCAAATAGAAACAATCCTTGACGAGCTTTAAATACAAGGCTTTACGCAACTTGTCAGTTTTTGACGACACTCTTTTTTTTCCTGTTTTTACCGATTGAGCCAGTGAGCTATTCTGCTTTCCGCAACAACGAACAATCATCTGCGTGGAGAATTGGATGAAACGAATCGCACTGTCTACCCTCTCGCTGACGCTACTCGGCGTCACCGGCATGGCCCACGCTCAAAGCAGCGTGACCCTCTACGGCCTGATCGATGAATCGGTCCAATACGTAAACAACGCTACGCCCCACGGCGGTAGCCTCGTGCAAATGTTCGGCGGCAACCTGCAAGGCAACCGCTTCGGCCTGAAGGGCACCGAAGACCTCGGCGGCGGCCTGAAGGCAATCTTCCAGTTGGAAAACGGCTTTGACATCAACAGCGGCAAGCTCGGTCAAGGCGGTCTGATGTTCGGTCGTCAGGCTTTCGTCGGTCTGTCGAGCGACTCCTGGGGCACGATGACGGCTGGCCGTCAGTACGACCCGCTGGTCGACATGATCCAGCCGCTGACGGGCGACAACTACTTCGGCAGCACGTTCGCTACGCCGGGTGACGTCGACAACAACGACAACAGCTTCCGCGTGAACAACGCGCTGAAGTACGTGTCGCCGGTGTGGAGCGGCTTCCAGTTCGAAGGCATGTACGCGCTGGGCGGCGTCGCGGGTGCGACGGGTTCGGGCCAGACGTGGGCGGGCGCGGCAACTTATGCAACGGGTCCGTTCAGCGTCGCTGCCGGCTACCTGCATGCGGATAACACGACTACGGATCTCCCGTTGCGCACGGGCTGGTCGAGCACGACGGGCGGTACGTTCGACTCCAACTTCCCGAACAACGCGGGCATCAACGCCGCTTACTCCACGGCGAAGTCGATCGGCATTGCTTCGGCAGCGGTTCAGTACGTAACGGGCCCGTTCACGGCTAACCTGTCGTACAGCAACGCCCGTTACAAGCCTGACGCGCAGTCGGCCTTCCTGTCGTCGCAGCAGTTCAACGTCGGCCGCGTGTACCTCGGCTACCAGGTCACGCCGGCAGCCCTGCTGGGTATCGGCTACGCGTACACCCGCGGTACGGGCGACGCGACAGCAACGTACAACCAGGTCTCGCTGGGCGGCGATTACGCGCTGTCCAAGCGCACGGACCTGTACGCGGTTGGCGCATGGCAGCATGCAAGCGGCCAGCAGCGTGATCCGACTACCGGCGAACTCGTGTCGGCAACGGCTTCGATCGGTTCGTACGGCAACCAGTCGAGCACCGACAACCAGGTCATGGTCAGCGTCGGTATCCGTCACAAGTTCTAATCGGACTTGATACGCGGCTAATCCGCCGCGTAGTCGAAAGCCAGCCAGAGGCATTGCCGATGGCTGGCTTTTTTTCGTCCTGAGGTTTTGTCGGCTAATCGCGGTGCGCAGCGCGGCCGTGCGGTGAACCTAGCGCCGCTGCGACTTGCCCCTGTCGGCCTGCGCGAGCGTCTGTGCGGGTGTCGCATCGCGCTCATGCTCGATGCCGTCCTCGCCGACCGGCGCGTGATACAGCACCAGCGCCTGCTCGGGTTGCAGCGTCGGCGCGCCGAGCGATTCCTGCCAGTCCGGGTCGGGGATCTCGGCGAATATCTGGCGCAGGCGCTCTCCCCACGTGCGGTGAATCATCTCGAAGTACGCGTTGTCGCGATCGATCGACACGAACCGCGTAACGCGCAGCGCGTCCTTCTCGTACACGAGCAGATCGAGCGGCAGACCGACCGACAGGTTCGAGCGCAGCGTCGAGTCCATCGAGATCAGCGCGGATTTCGCGGCTTCGTCGAGCGGCGTGGATGGCGTCAGCACGCGGTCGATGATCGGCTTGCCGTACTTGGACTCGCCGATCTGGAAATACGGATTCACGGCCGATGCTTCGATGAAATTGCCGGCCGCGTAGATCATGAACAGACGCATCCGGTTGCCCGCGATCTGCCCGCCGAGAATGAAGCTGCAATTGAAATCGACGCCGAAACCCTGCAGCGCGTCGGCCTCGCGCTGATGGACGCGGCGCACCGCATTGCCGACCACGCGGGCCGCATCGGCCATCGTCGGCACGCTCCAGAGCGTGGGCTGCGCGGCGTCGGCGGGCTCGGACAGCTCGTGCAGCACCGCCTGCGTGAGCGAGAGATTGCCGGCGCCGAGCAGCACGAGCAGGCGTTCGCCGGGTTGCTCGAACACCGACATCTTGCGCGCGGTGCTGACGTGATCGACGCCCGCATTGGTGCGCGTGTCGGACAGGAACACGAGGCCGTCGTTGACGGCCATCGCTACGCAATAGGTCATGAGGAATCCGCAGGAGACAACTGAACGACGCTATTGTAATGCGGCGCAGATGTCCGTTTTATCGGTATTTACGGCCTTTTTTGCGCGTCGGATCCGAACAATTGTCAAACGCGGGAACCCGCGGCAGAGCATCGGGAGAACCGGCGGCGAAGCGCCGGCACGCCGCTGGACTCAGGTTACTGCGGCATCTGCGCGCTGACCGTCACCGACACGTCCAGCTCCTCTTCGAGCCCGCCGATGCGCCGGCCGCGCACCGGCGCCGCGGCCTCGTAGTCGCGCGCCACCGCGAGCCGGCAGTAGATCTCGCTCGCAAACGCGGCATGCGTGACGTCGACGGACACCCAGCCCTTGCCTTCGAGCCACACGTCGACCCACGCATGACTCGCCGCGTGCGCGACCTCACCGGGCTCGATATAGCCGCTCACGTAACGCGCCGGCACGCCGCGCGCGCGGCAGCACGCGAGCATCAGATGCGCGTGGTCCTGGCACACGCCGTTGCCGAGCGCGAGCGCCTGGGCGGCCGTGCTGCTGACCTCGGTGATGCCGGTGCGGTACTGCACGCGCTGCACGATCTGCTCGGACAGCGCGATCAGATTCGCGGGGCTGGCGAGACCCGGCACCGTCGCCGCGAGTTCGCGGATCGCCGCATCGGCTTCGGTCAGGCGCGTCGCGCAGGTGAAATGCTCAAGCGGAATCGGGCCGGGCGGATCGCGCAGCACGCCGTCGACGAGCGGCACCGTGTCCACCTCGCCCGACACGCGCAGATGAATCTCGCTATGAGGCTTGTTGATGACGAGCGTATGCAGCACGTTGCCGTATGCATCGAGCGTCGCGTCGAGCTTGCCCGGCGCGTCGATGCTCCAGCGCCGCACCGTCTGCGCGGCGCCGCTCGCGGGCGTCAGACGCAACTGCTGGATCGAATAATGGACCGTCGCTTCGTAGCGATAGGAAGTGTCGTGGCGGATCGTCAGGTACATAAAAGAACTCCGTCAGGCGACTGGCAGCATCAGATAGGTGCGCGCCACCAGGTTGCCCAGCTCGAATACGCGAGCGAGGAACTGCGTCAAATAGGCGTGCAGGCCGGTTTCGAAAATCTGCCGGATGTCGGCGTACAGCAGCTCGGCGCGCAGCTTGCCGGCGAAACGCTCGCACTGATTCGAGCCCGAGGTGCGCAGCATCGCGAGATTCGTGCAGACGCCGTCGAGCGACGCGAGCAGCGAGCGCGGCATCTGCTGGTTCAGAATCATCAGCTCGACCACGCGCGCGGGCGTCACGACGTCGCGATACACCTTGCGATAAATCTCGAGCGCCGACACCGAGCTCAGGATCGAGGTCCAGTAATAGAAGTCCTCGAGCTGGCGCGCGGCGTCGCGCGAATTCGGCTCGACGTTCGCGAAACGCACGTCGAGAATCCGCGCGGTGTTGTCGGCGCGCTCCAGATACGTGCCGAGCTGTGAGAACAGGAACGCGTCGTCCTGCAGCGCGGTGCCGATCGTCACGCCGCGCGACAGATGCGAGCGGAACTTGACCCATTCGAACAGCGCGCCCGGATTGCTCGCGGCCTGCCCGCCTGACAGCCGCTCGTTGAATTCGAGCCACGTGTCGTTGATGGTTTCCCACCACTCGGTCGTGAGCGTGCCGCGCACTGCGCGGGCGTTTTCGCGCGCGGCCTGCAGGCACGAATGGATACTCGACGGATTGCCCGCATCGGCGATCATGAAGTCGAGCACGTGCTCGCGTGTCGCCTCCTCGTAGCGCTGCGCGAATGCGTTTTCGAGCTCGGAGATGCGCAGCACCGAGCGCTGCGCGCGGGCCTCCTGTTCGGGCGTCTGCGGCAGAAGCTGCGCCTTCAGGTTGATGTCGAGCATGCGGGCGGTGTTCTCCGCACGCTCCATATAGCGGGCCATCCAGAAGAGGTGATCGGCGGTTCGGCTAAGCATGACGGCGTTCCATATCTGAGAGCTGATGACGCAGAGCCTTCGTCAGCGGCGAAGGTCTGCGCTGGTTATCCGTAAGCGCCGGCGGCGCACTGCGTGCCGCTACCGGCGCGTTGGGCTGCGAGCGCGGCGCCGTGCTGTGCCTCATCAAAAGGCGCAGACGGGCGCGGCGCCAACCGCGTCAGTCGACCATCCATGTATCTTTGGTCCCGCCTCCCTGCGAAGAATTGACGACGAGCGAGCCCTCCTGCAACGCGACGCGCGTGAGGCCGCCCGCCACCATCGTGGTGGTCTTGCCGGACAGCACGAACGGCCGCAGGTCGATATGGCGCGGCGCGATGCCCGCCTCGACGAACGTCGGACACGCGGACAGCGCGAGCGTGGGCTGCGCGATATAGCCGGCCGGACGCGCGATCAGACGCTCGCGGAACGCTTCGATTTCGGCCGCCGTCGAAGCGGGCCCAACGAGCATCCCGTAGCCGCCCGCGCCATGCACTTCCTTGACAACGAGCTCCGGCAGATGCGCGAGCGTATACGCGAGGTCGTCGGGCTTGCGGCACTGGTACGTCGGCACGTTGTTGAGGATCGGCTTCTCGCCGAGGTAGAACTCGATCATGTCCGGCACGTACGGATAGATCGATTTGTCGTCGGCGATGCCGGTGCCCATCGCGTTCGCGAGCGCGATGCGGCCGGCGCGATAAGCGGTGAGCAGACCCGGCACGCCGAGCGCCGAATCGGGACGAAACGCGAGCGGATCGAGAAAGTCGTCGTCGACGCGCCGGTAGATCACGTCGACGCGCTTGGGCCCCTGCGTGGTGCGCATGAACACGTAGTTGTCGTCGACGAAGAGGTCCTTGCCCTCCACGAGTTCGACGCCCATCTGCTGCGCGAGGAATGAGTGCTCGAAATAGGCGGAGTTGTACATGCCCGGCGTCAACACGACGACGACCGGATCGTCGACGCCTTCGGGCGCCACCGAGCGCAACGTATCGAGCAGCAGATCGGGATAATGCGCGACCGGCGCGATGCGGTTCTGCACGAACAGCTCGGGGAAAAGCCGCATCATCATCTTGCGGTTTTCGAGCATATAGGAGACGCCCGACGGCACGCGCAGATTGTCTTCGAGCACGTAGAACTCGCCCGCGTCGCCGGCGCGCACCACGTCGACACCGGCGATATGCGCGTAAACACCGAGCGGCACATTGACGCCCTGCATCTCGGGACGATACTGCGCGTTGGTATAAACCTGCTCGGCCGGCACGACGCCCGCGCGCACGATGTTGCGCTCGTGATAGACGTCGTGGATGAACAGATTGAGCGCCTGCACGCGCTGACGCAAACCCGCCTCGAGCGTCTGCCACTCGCCGCGCGGAATGATGCGTGGGATCAGATCGAAGGGAATCAGCCGCTCGGTGCCGGACAGGTCGCCGTTCACCGCGAAGGTGATGCCGACCCGCCGGAACAGCAGGTCGGCCTCCGCACGCTTGCGTGCAATTGCCTCGTTCCCCTGCTTCACCAACCATCGCTCGAAGCGTGCGTAATGCGGCCGCACGCCATCGTCCTGATGACGCATCTCGTCATAGCATCGCATCTCAGCCCCACTCTTGTTGTCGGATAGAAGGCGAATGCGCTGCGCATTCGGTACTCGACTCTCGATCAAGCAAGCGTTATGCCATTGAGTTTCCCGCGATGAAGCATGCTTGCGTGCACACTCAAAGCGCATCGGAATGGCATCGCGTCGCTCTTATCGTACTGCCGTGGATCATGATGCGCCAGTGCTGTGCGAACGCGCCATCAGGGTGCGCACTATGCGCGTATGAAGGCTGTCCGGCGACTCACTACGAAGCGTGCGCATAAAAAAATCCCCGTGGATTCGCATCCACGGGGATTCGGACTACTGCATGCAAGCACTCGAACGCGCGCTCAAACGTCAGGCATGGTTAAACCTCGACGCCCGAAAAGCGCGTGCGGCACTTAGGCTGATGCTGCGTCCTTCAGCTTCTTCAGCGCGCGTGCCTTGATGCGCACGCTTGCCGGCTTGGCCGGAAACCAGCGCTCTTCGCCCGTGAACGGGTCTTTGCCGAAGCGCTTCTTCTTCGCCGGCACAGACTGCACGACGATCTTCAACAGACCGGACAGCGTGAATTCGCCAGCGCCTTTCTTGTGCACCGAGCCGAGGATCGTGTCTTCGAGCGCGGCCAGCACGGCCTTGGCGGTTTTCGGTTCCACTGCAGCGCGTTCAGCGACGTGAGCTGCCAACGAGGCCTTCGTGAAGGTGTCCTTGATCGGCGCGGGTGCACCGGACGCCTTCACGGCGACCTTCTTGGCTGCGACGGCTTTCTTCGCAGGAACTTTCTTTGCAGCAACCTTCTTGGTCGGTACCGGGGCAGCAGCCTTCTTGGCCACCTTTTTTGCGGAAGTCGGCATGTTTCTCCTACCTGTTGTGGTCAATTGAATTGCACGAAGCGCACACGGTATGCGCACGCTTCAACGCCGGATTCTACAAGCGCTCACGCGATTTGCGCGACTCTTTTATGTATAGCGATGCAGGTTTGTTGCGTAGCGCCGACTGCGCAACACGTTTTGATGCCTGTTTTAGCGGGTAAAACGTGTGCGGAGCGGTCTTCAACACGGGCACGTAACGCTCGTTACAGTTCGTTTCGGGTAGCTGCCGGGGCGGGTTGCCGCGCGCCGCCGTGGTCTTTTCACCCCTTGAATCAAGGCACTTTCGTCATTTTTCGTTAAAGCCGCAGCATTCGCCCGAGGCTTCGTCGAGGCTTTTTGCCCCGCTTGCGGCACGTTTCGCTCAGCGCGCGAGACGCGGCAGGATGCCCGCGAGCGCCGTGAGCGCCGTGTCGATATGCTCGACCGCGATGCTGCCGTAGCCGAAGATCAGCCCCGGCTGCGGCGTCACACGGTGGTGAAACGGCGCGAGTCCATAGAGTCCGATCGACGCTTCGCGTGCCGCGCCGACGAGCGCCGCTTCGCCGAGCGACGCGAGCGGCGCCTTCAGGCGCGCCGCCATGTGGATGCCCGCGGTCGGCACGATCGGTTCGAACCAGCGCGCGAGCCCGCCCTGCAGATGCGTGAGCAGCATCGCGCGGCGTGCCGCGTACGCCTTGTGCATGCGCCGCAGATGCCGCGCAAAGTCACCGTTGAGCATGAACGACGCGAGCGCGATTTGCGTGAGCGTGCAGCCGTGCGTGTCGGCAATCTGGCGTGCTTTCAGCAGCGGACCGTGCAGCGAGGCCGGCGGCACGACGTAACCGACGCGCAACTCGGGGAAGATCGTCTTCGAGAAGGTGCCGACGTAGGCGACGAGTCCGGCGCGATCGAGGCTCTTGAGCGGCTCCATCGGCCGGCCTTCGAAACGGTACTCGCAGTCGTAGTCGTCCTCGATGACGACCGCGCCGCGCTTTTGCGCCCACTCGAGCAGTTCGACGCGACGCTCGAGGCTCATCGGCATGCCGAGCGGAAACTGATGCGAAGGCGTCACGTAAACGAGCCGCGCCTTGTCCGGCAGCTTGCTCACGATCAACCCTTCGCGGTCCACCGGCACCGGCACGACGCGCGCGCCGGTCGCCGTGAAGCACGCATGCGCGGGCGGATAGCCGGGGTCTTCGAGCGCGGCGATTTCGCCCGGCCGCAGCGTGATGCGCGCCAGCAGATCGAGCGCGTGCTGCGCGCCCTGCGTAACGATCACGTCGTCCCAGTTGCTCGACACCGCGCGGTTGAACGCGAGGTAGCGCGAGATCGCGAGCCGCAGTTCCTGGTCGCCGGCCACGTCGCGATAGGTGCCGGAGCTGCGTGCCTGCGCGCGCAGCGCGTGATTCACGCAGCGGCGCCAGACGTCGAACGGGAACAGCGTCTTGTCGGTTGCGCCGCCGATGAAATCGAGCGGCGACGGCACCGAAGGGCGCGGCAACGGCAGGCTGTCGGGCATCTGCTCCCACAGCGGTTGCGCACGTGCGGCGGCCTTTGCTTTCGCCGCGGCCCGTTCACGCGACGCATCCGCGGCACGCGCCTGCGCCGGGCGCCCGACGGGCAGGCGTTCGAGCCCGTCGGCGACGAAGGTGCCGGAACCGGTGCGCGCGCTCAGATAGCCTTCGGACAGCAGCCGCTCGAACACGTCGAGCGTGGTCTTGCGCGATACGCCGAGCTGCGTCGCGAGATCGCGCGTGGACGGCAGGCGCGTGCCGCCGGCAAGGCGTCCTTCGACGATGCCCGCGCGCAATTGGCGATAAATCTGTCCGGACAGATCGTGATGCCCTTGGACCGCGATGTGAATGTCCATTCGACTGGCTACCTCGGAGATCGGCCGACGTCGTTCGGGAAGAAGCCGGAGCAAGGCTGCGGCAAGCGCGGTGCGGTTCGATTCAGAAGATCACGGAGACCGCCACCGCGAGCCAGATCGCGCTCACGCCCGAGAGAAACAGGTGCCGCGCGATGCGGATGCGGCTGTCGTCGCTCTCCGAGTCGACGGGGCTCGTCGCCATCCACGGCACGAGGCCGAGACACGCGAAGCCTCCGAGCGCGAACACGACGACCACGACGTCGGCAGCGCGCCATGCGGTCGGCTCATACATGCCCCAGTAGCCGAGGAAGATGATACCGATCGAGAAAACGGTTGCAGAGGCGGCACTGATCGCGGCCACCGATCCGGTTGGACTCGGCATGCTTCATCTCCGATAGTCAGATTGCGACGGCGCTCCCGCGCCGGCCGCGGCGCTCCGTCAGGAAGTACGCGCCTGCCGCGCTTCGTACGTCTTCAGATGACTATAGGCGACGCGCAGCAGCGACAAACCATGCTCGCCCTTCTGCGCATCGCCGCCGCGCGAAATCAGATCGCCGAGAATGTGATCGGCCTCGGTGTGCGAGTGATTTTCCACGTCGCGCAGCATCGACGCGGTCAGCGGCGACGGCGTCAACAGCGTTTGCGTGGCGCGCGCGTCGAAGTCCGCGCCCATCGTGAAGCCGTTGTGCTCGGCCACCGCGCGGCACTCGCCAAGCAGGTTTTCGATCGCGCGCTTGCCGTCAGGCGCAGCCAGAATATCGCCGACGGAACCGCGCATCAAGCACGTACTGGCCGCGAGTGTGGCGAGGAACACCCATTTCTCCCACATGCGCAGCAAAATGTTGTCGCTGACCGACACGTCGAAATTCGCGCCGCCCATCGCCTCGGCAATCGCCTGCACGCGCTCGGACGTGCCGCCCGGCAGTTCGCCGAACGTGATGGCCTGCATGTCGTTCAGATGCACGATGTGCTGCTCGGCATCGAGCGTCGCGGCGATCACGCACTGGCCGCCGAGTACGCGCTCCTCGCCGAACTTCTCGGTCAGCACGTCGATATGGCGCATGCCGTTGAGCATCGGCAGGATCACGGTCGACTCGCCGACGAGCGGCGCGAACGAATCGATCGCGTCGTCGAGGCTGTAGGCTTTGCAGCTAAGCAGCACGAGGTCGAACGGCTCGGCGCTCGCGCCGGCGAGAATCGTCTTCACGTCGCGCAGCACGAGATTGCCGCGCGTGCTGTTGATGACGAGCCCTTCGCGCTGCAGCTTTTCCGCACGGCCCGCTCGCACGAGAAAGGTCACATCCTGACCGGCCGCCG
Source organism: Paraburkholderia susongensis (assembly GCF_900177725.1). Lineage (GTDB taxonomy): Bacteria > Pseudomonadota > Gammaproteobacteria > Burkholderiales > Burkholderiaceae > Paraburkholderia > Paraburkholderia susongensis. The sequence continues at coordinate 487,834 of NZ_FXAT01000005.1, forward strand.
CCAGACGGCCGCCGAAGTATCCGCCGACCGCGCCTGCTCCCACCACCAGAATTCGCATCTTTAGCCTCTTGAAAGATTTCGGTCACGCCGCTCGTGCCTACTCATGTTCCATCACGCACCGCGACTTTCGACGCACACTGCGATGCCGCGTATGCGTTGCGTGTGCAGGAATGTAGCAAAGATTGCGGATCGCTTCCTGCCACCCTCGCGGGGTTGCGCGTGCTGCAATGCAACGTGCGCGGGTTCATGAGTGCGCTCCGGCTGATTCTCTGGCTGATTGTTTCACCCTGCATTTCACCTCGCATTTCACTTGCGCGTCTCGCCAGCGCGTTTCATCTGCGCGCTTCATCTGCGCATTTTGCCCGCGCGTCTCGCCCCATGCAGCTCGTCTGCCCAACCATCACGCGCGCCCCGCGACGCTTCGTGTTCGCTCTCTTCCTACGAATCACCGATTCGCCGCCGCCGACGCCACCGTTTCATGCTCGTCCCAGCCGCCGCCGAGCGACCGATACAGCGCGATTGCCGAGAGCGCATGCTCGCGCCTTGCCTGGTTCAACGATTCCGCGTCGCGCAGATACGCCTCCTGCGCGGCGAGCACGTCGAGAAAACTCGACGCGCCGCCCTTGTACAGCTCGGTCGACAGACGCAGCGCGTGATTCGACGCATCGAGCGCGCCGCCGAGGCGCTGCACCTGGAGCGCGCCGCTCACGAGATCGCTGCGGCTGTCCTCGACTTCCTTTAGCGCCTGCAGCATCGTCTGCTGCAAGCCAAGTTGCGATTCGCGCATGCGGCTTTCGCTCGCGTCGATATTCGCGGTAATGCGGCCGGCGTTGAAGATCGGGCTCGTCGCATTGAGCGCTGCGCTAAAGAGATTATCGGTCAGCGTCGGCAGGCCGAGATACGACGAGGCGAGCAGGCCGTCCGCGAGATTGATCCTGAACTGCGGATAACGCTGCGCTTTCGATACCCCTACTTCCGCCGCACGCTGCTCGACGAGCGCGTATGCGGTGCGTACGTCGGGCCGATGCAGCAGCGCCTCGGACGGCAACACCTGCGGCGCGCTTTGCGCCGGCACCGGAATCTCGCGCGCGTTGGCGAGCAGCAGATCGTCGACGCTCTCCGGCGTGCGCCCCGAATACACGGCGATCAGACTCAGTTGATGCTGCACCGCCGATTGCATACGCGGAATCTGCGCCTGCAAATCTTCCAGCTGATTCTGTGCGCGCGCCACGTCGAGCTGCGTCGACAGACCGTAATGCAAACGCTCCTGCGTGAGCTTCAGCGCGCGGCTGCGGATCTCTTCGTTGTCGCTGAGAATCTGCAATTGCGCCTGTGCCCAGCGCAGGTCGATATAGGCTGCGGCGGTATTCGCGGCGAGCGCGAGCCGCAACTCGTTCAAGGCCGCCTCGCGCCCCGACACCTGCGCCTGCGCGGCCAGCACCGCGAGACGTTCGCCGCCGAACACGTCAGGTGTCCAGCTTGCCGCCACGCCGAAGCCGGCCTGCCGCACATAGCCGAGCGGCGGCGGCGTGTTCTGGCGCGTGGTCGACGCGCCTGCGTTCGCGTTCAGCTCCGGCACCAGCGCCGCGCGATCCTGCGTGACGAGATCCCGCGCCTGCTTCACGCGTTCCACTGCGGCCTGCACGTCGAGATTGCCGGTCAACACCGCTTCGACCAGTTGATGCATGACCGGGTCGCCGAATTGCGCCCACCATGCGTCGGCGCTCACGCTGTCCTGCGGCGCGTCGACGCTCCATGCAACCGGCGCAACCGTCTTCACTGTCTGCGGCAAATCCGCGTGCGTGGCCGGCTGCACCGCGCAGGCCGCGAGCGCGAGCCATGCCGCGCTCGCCACTACGTTCATCACCATTCGCTTCATGTTGGCTCCTTAATGTGCTTCGGGCGGTGGCGCGGAATTGCCGAACGGGCGCGAGAACAGCACGCTCAACAGGCCGACCACGAAGCAAAGCGACACGGCGAGAAACGCGTCGGAGAAAGTAAGCACGAGCGCTTCGCGCATCAGGATCTCGTGCAATTCGCCGAGCCCCGCGTTCGCGGCGTTCAGGACGTTGCCGCCGATCGCCGACAGATACTCGGCCTGCTTCTGCAAAATCGCTTCGACCACGGGACGCCCCGCGCTCAGATGTTCGTCGAGCCGTTCGTAGTGGAAATTCAGGCGGTCGTTGAGCATCGTGCTGCTGACCGCAATGCCGATCGCGCCGCCGAGATTGCGCATCAGATTGAACAACCCGCTCGCGGAGCGCAGCCGCGACGGCGGCAACGCGCCGAGCGCCATCGTGACGATCGGCGGAATGCAGAACTGCTGGCCGATACCGCGCAACGCCTGCGGAATCAGCAGCTGCTGCCAGCCCCATTGACTCGTCAGCGGCACGTACAGATAGCAGCCGAGACCGAACAGCACGAGGCCGAACACCATCAGCTTGCGCATATCGACGAAGCGCGCGAGCGTCGAATAGGCGGCGAGCGCCAGCAACTGAAAACAGCCGACCGACAGCAACGCGAGACCGATCTGCAACGAGTCGAAGCCGCGCACGCGGGCAAGAAACACCGGCGTCAGAAACACCGTACAGAAAATCCCGATGCCGGTGATGAACGACAGCAGACTGCCGATACCGAAGTTGCGCACCGCGAGCGCGCGCAGATCGACAATCGGCTCTTTCGCGGTGAACGCATGCACGATGAAAAGAAAGCCGCAGATTGCCGCCACCCACGCGCACAGCACGATCACGTCATCGCCGAACCAGTTCTTGCGCGGGCCTTCTTCGAGCACGTATTCGAGGCAGCCGAGAAAGCCCGACATCAGCAGAATGCCGACGTAGTCGCCTTTTTTCAGCAGCGACAGGTCGACCTTGTCGATATGCACGTACTTCGGCACCATCAGCGTGACGAACACGCCGGGCACGAGGTTCAGATAGAACAGCCAGTGCCATGACCATTGCGACGTGATCCAGCCGCCGACCACGGGGCCGATCGTCGGCGCGAGCGACGCGAGCGCGCCGATCGTGGTGGCCGCAATCAAACGCTGCTTGCCGGGGAACAGCACGAACGCGGTGGTAAACACCGTCGGAATCATCGCGGCGCCTAGCGCGCCTTGCAGACCGCGGAACAGGATCATCGAGTTGATGTCCCACGCGAGCCCGCACAGCATGCTCGTGACCGTGAAGCCGAACGCAGAGAACGTGAAGAGCCAGCGCGTCGAGAACACACGCGTGAGCCAGCCGGACATCGGAATCACGATGATCTCCGCGATCAGATACGAGGTCTGTACCCACGAGAGTTCGTCCTGGCTCGCGGACAGCCCGCCGCCGATGTCGCGCAGCGAGGACGCGACGATCTGGATATCGAGCGTCGCCATAAAGAAGCCGACGCACATCAGCGCGAACGCGAAAACCTTGGTGCGGGTCGGCTGGTCGGCGGGATTGTCGGGAACGTGAGTCATGATCGGCTTATCCGTGCGCGGCTGCGTTGCTTGAGCCGCTACCTGAGTCGACGTGCACCTTGACGGTCGCGGAAAGACCGGGACGCAGCACGTTTTGCATGTCCTTCGGCACGTCGAGGCGCACGCGCACCGGCACACGCTGCACGATCTTCGTGAAGTTGCCGGTCGCGTTTTCGGCGGGCAATACGCTGAAGGTTGCGCCGGTAGCGGGCGCGAGACTTTCGACCACGCCGTGCAGTGGCTTGTTCGATGCGTCGAGATCGACGTCGACGCTGTCGCCCGTGCGCATCTCCTTCAACTGATCTTCCTTGAAATTGGCGTCGACCCAGAGGCCGCTCGCGGGTACGACGGTCAGCAGCGACACGCCGGTGTTCGCGAGCAGCCCCACACGCGCGGTGCGATTGCCGACATAGCCGTCGATTGGCGAACGGATCGTCGTGTACTCGACATTCAACGCGGCGACGCGCTGCGCCGCCTGCGCGGTTGCGATACGCGCCTTGGCGTCGCCGATCTGCGCGTCGAGTACCGCGATCTGACGCTGCGCGGCAAGCAGTGCCGCACTGCTGCGATCGACCGCGGCACGCGCCTTGGTCAGATCGGCGTCGGCCTTCTCGACGACCTGGTTCGACACCGCGTCGTCCTTCACGAGTTCGCGGTAGCGCGTCTGGTCGGCGGCACTGCGCGTCAATTCGGCGCCGGAGGCGCGAACCTCGGCAGCCTGCTCGCTGATCGCCGCAAGCTGCAGCGATTTCTTCGCTTCCAGCTCGATCACGGCGGCCTGCGCGCTCTCCACTTCCGCGTTCGCCTGCGCGAGGCGAGCGTCGTAATCGCGCGCATCGAGCCGCACCAGCACCTGGTTCGCGTGGACGAACTCGTTGTCGTGCACGAGCACGTCGGTGACGAAGCCGTTCACCTTCGGCGCCATGACGGTCACGTCACCGCCGACGTAGGCATCGTCGGTGGTCTCGACGAAGCGGCCGACGAAGAACCAGTACGAAGCGGCCAGCGCCAGCACGACGAGAACCGAGAGAATCGCAAGCAGCATCCACGGAATGCGCCGCGCCTGTCTCGCGGCTGGCAGCGCGCTCGGCGGCGCGACAGTCGAAGGTGTAGTAGACATAGTCTCTATATGTGCGTATGCACTCGTTAAGTTGAAAAAAACGGCGCAATGCGCCGGTCTCCGCTACCTTTATCGTTTGCGTCAGAGAAAATCCTTTGTGAGCGCAAACAGTTCGCCGCGCAGCGCGGCCGCGCGCTGCTCGCCGAAGCGGTGCTCGAATTCGGCTTGCGCGGCATACCAATGCGCGCGGCCCGCTTCCAGCCGTTCTTCGCCGACTTCGGTCAAGGAGATCAAAAGCGTGCGCGCATCCACACCCATCGTTTCGCTGGACACGAGGCCATCGCGGCGCAGTGGCTGAATCGTGCGAACCAGCGTGGTGCGCTGCATGCGCATCGCCTCGGCAATCTGCCTCATCGTCGCCGGACCGGTGCGTTTGAGCCGACCCAGCAGCGAAAACTGCGTGATGGTCAGCCCGACATTCGACAGATGCCGGTCGTAAATCTGCGACACGTGACGCGCGGCCTGACGGATCGCAAAGCAGTCGTCATCGAAAAGCACTTCCATTTCGATACTTCCTTGCCTTAAAGTGCATATGCACATTTAAAGGCGTACTGAAACCCGCCGGGACGGGTTCATACGCGCTATCTAACCGGTGATGCTGAACAACTCGGCGCGCAGCGTTCTGGCACGCGCGCGGCCGAACTTCTTTTCAAATTCGTCCTGCGCTGCGCGCCATGCCACCGAGGCCTGATCGAACGTCGCCTCGCCCTTTTCCGTCAGGCTGAACAGGAACGTGCGGCCATCGTGCTCGGCCGCTTCGGCCAACACGAGGCCGTCGCGCTGCAACGGTTTCATGGCGCGAACCAGCGTGGTGCGCTCCATCACCATGGCTTCCGCGAGATCCGCCATCGGCAGATTCGGCGTGCGCGCGAGCTTGGCAAGAATCGTGAACTGCGCGGCCGTCAACCCTACCTCGCCAAGATGGCGCTCGTAGATTTGCGTGACGTGCCGCGCCGCCTGGCGCAGCGCGAAGCAGTTGCATTCGTCGTAAGAGAGAGGACGGGTCATGCGAGGCAGTCTATATGTGCATACGCACAGAGTCAAGTTTTTGCTGTGACCCGGAACCGGTGTGCCGGTCATCACGGTCTTCATTCGAAGGTCGCCCAAATCGCACCCGGCACAAGGAGAGCCTCATTGACGTCTGGTCTGGTCCGTTGGTTCCGGCAAGTCTGTCGTCCGTTGCGCGACAGCAATCTGCTGTTTCGGGCTTGCCACCCAATAATGTTATGTTATAACATTTCTGCGGTTATCCAACCGCAGCTAACCGTTTTGCGAAAGAAATCCGTCCGACATGCGAGCGGACTACCCTCATCCATCGACCGCTTATGACCGCCACCGTCCCTACTCCTTTCCATCACAAAGTAGTCCTGATCGAATGACGTGATCGCTGTCGCGTGCCGGCCACCTGATGCGGCCGATAGCGCGATGCAGCGAGCGTCGTCTCATCTTTCTTCATACGTCCTTCTCCTGGCAGCCAGGGGCGAGGTGGGCGAGCTTTTGCCAATCGAATCCCATCATCAACGCATCGTCCATAGAGCGAGTAAAACAATGAAAAACCGCACACTGACCGCGCACGCGGCGATTGTGTTCTGTGCCGCCGTCTCGAGCGCGTGGGGCGCGCCGGGCAGCACCGTGCTGACGGGCACGGTGGCCGATCCCGCGGGCAAACCCGTCGCCCACGCGAAAGTGGACGTGCAGGATGCGAGCGGCGCATCCGTCAGCACATCGAACACCGACTCGTCCGGGCATTTCGCGATCAGCGGTGTGGCGCCGGGCACGTACGCAGTCGTCGTCACCGCACCGGGTTTTGCCAGCGGCAGCAGCATTGCCACGGCGCAGTCCGGCGCCCCGGCGAGCGTCAGCGTGCAACTGCAAAAGAGCGATGCGCTTGATGTACAGGTCAACGCACAACGTCTGAACACAGCGCGCAACGGTTTGCTGCCCGAAACGGGCAGCAGCGTCTACCGCTTTACGCAAGCGGATATCGACACCATGCCGGCGGGTGCGAACACTCCGCTCAATCAGGTGCTGCTGCAGGCGCCCGGGGTCGCAAATGACTCATACGGACAATTGCATGTGCGTGGCGAGCACGCGAATCTGCAATACCGGATCAATGGCATCATCATTCCAGAGCCGATCAGCGGCTTTGGTCAGTCGCTCGACACGCGCATCATCGATCAACTGAATCTGCTCACCGGCGCACTGCCCGCGCAATACGGGTACCGCACGGCCGGCATTGTCGACATCCGCACCAAGTCGGGCGACACGGGGAGCGGCGGTTCGGTCGATGTATTCGGGGGCAGCCACGGGACCATCAGAACCAGTGCCGACGTATTCGGCAGCCAGGGGCCGTTCAGCTACTATCTGAGCGGCTCGCTCGGCATGAACAATCTCGGCATCGAGAACCCCACCGCAAGCGCGAATGCCATTCACGATCACACGCGGCAAGGCAATGCGTTCGGCTACCTGTCATATCTGATCAATCCGTTGACGCGCGTGAGCCTGCTTTTCGGTGCGACCAGCAACCAGTTCGAAATTCCGAACACGCCTGGGCTGCCGACCAACTTTGCGCTGAACGGCCACAGCACATTCGACTCGTCGCAGTTGAACGAAACGCAATCCGAGCTGAACAATTTTGCGGCCATCGCGCTTCAGGGGACGAACGGCGCCGCGCTCGATTACCAGGTCGCCTTCTTCACGCGCTATACGCGCACGAAGTTCAACCCCGATCCGATTGGCGACCTGATGTTCAACGGCGTGGCTTCGGAGGACTTCCACAGCAACACGGCCAACGGCGTGCAGGTCGACACCACATGGCGTCTGAACGACAGCCATACGGTTCGCGCGGGTCTCTTTTTCCAGCAGGAACACGCGGTGTTCGACAACAACGTGAGCGTGTTCCCAGCCGACGAAAACGGCAACCAGCTCTCCGACATACCCTTCAACATCCAGGACAGCAGCAGCAAGACCGGCTATCTGTACAGTCTGTACGCGCAGGACGAGTGGAAGCTCACCGACCGGCTCACCATGAACTACGGCCTGCGATACGACCGGATGGACGAGTACACGAGCGCGAGCCAGTTGAGCCCGCGCGTTGGCCTCGTCTACACGCTCACGCCGACGACGACCGTGCACGCGGGCTACGCGCGCTATTTCACGCCGCCTCCCTTCGAACTCGTGTCCGGCTCGACGATATCGAAGTTCGACGGCACGACGAACCAGAGCCCGTCGAGCCAGAACGCCCCGGTGCAGCCGGAACGCAGTCATTACTTCGACCTCGGTATCACGCAGAAGCTCGGCCCGGCCGTCACACTCGGGTTGGACGCGTACTACAAGAAATCGACGGATCTGCTCGACGAAGGGCAATTCGGCTCCGCGCTCATCTACACGCCGTTCAACTATCAGTACGGCAAAACATACGGCGTGGAATTCACCGCGAACTACAAGCAGAACAATATCTCCGCTTATCTGAACCTCGCCTATAGCCGCGCGCAGGGCAAACAGATCAGTTCGGCGCAGTTCAATTTCGATCCGGAAGAACTCGCGTTCATCTCGAGCCACTGGGTATTTCTCGATCACGACCAGCGCGTGACGGCTTCATTCGGCGCCGCTTACGATTTCTACCGAACCACGTTCACGTTCGACGGAATCGTCGGCTCGGGTTTGCGCAGCGGCTTTGCGAACACGGATCGCCTGCCCGTGTACGCCCAGTTCAATCTCGGCGTGATCCAGCATTTCAACGAGCCGATGATCGGCAAGTTCGATGCGCGCGTGCTGATAGTCAACGCATTCAACCGCGTGTACGAGTTGCGCGACGGCTCGGGCATCGGTGTCGGTGCGCCGCAGTACGGTCCACATTTCTCCGTGTATGCGGGCGTAACCAAGTACTTCTGATCGACGACACGGAGAAGAATCATGCAGGAATGGACAGGCTTTATGGCAGCGATGCGCACGGGCGGATGGATCATGTATCCGCTCAGCGTGCTGGGCATTCTCGCGTTGACCATCATCATCGAGCGGGCCTATGTGTTCGCGCGCTTCGCGCGTGCGCCGACGCGCCCGTTTCCGCGCGGTGCGTCGGTCGATAATGAGTCATCCCAGGGATTCGACGGTCTCGCGCCACACAATGCGTTCCGGCGCATGGCCGCGCCGTGGCTGGCGGAATCCGGCTCGCCGCTGTGGCTGCGCGAGGCCGACGCGCAAGCGATCGCGTCACAGATCGAGCGCGACATGGGCCGCGGTCTCTGGCTGCTGGAGACGATCGTCACGGCGGCTCCGCTGCTCGGACTGCTTGGCACGATCGTCGGCATGATGAAATCGTTCCAGCTGTTCGGCGGCAATGGGCTCGTCGATCCGGGCGGGGTCACGGGCGGCGTCGCGCAGTCGCTGGTGGCAACCGCGATCGGGCTGATCGTCGCGGTCTTCGCACTCTTCGCATTCAACTATTTTTCGCGTCGGCTCGAACGTCTGATGGACGAACTCGAACTGTTCGCCAACGCGCGGCTCAATGAACTACGCCTGCGCCACGAAGCGCGGGGAGAGCGGTGATGGAACTCAAACGCTCGCGGACCGCGCGGCGCGGACGCATCGAAATCATTCCGATGATCGACGTGATGTTCTTCCTGCTCGCGACGTTCATGCTTGCATCGCTGGCGATGCAGCGTCTCGACGCGGTGCGGATCAACCTGCCGTCGGGACGCGCGCAACCGATCAACGCCAGCGAGCCGCTGACGATCTCCGTGGATGGCAACGATGCGGTCTCGGTCAATCGCCATATCGTGCGCGTGGATCAGGTCGAAGCGGAAGTGAAGCGCCTGCTGCGCCCGGACGGCAATGTCATCATCGCGGCGGACGATCACGCGGGTCACGGCGCAGTCGTGCAGGCAATGCTCGCTGCACGGCGCGCGGGCGCGGAACACTTTCTGATTGCCGTGCATCGTGAATAGAAGCTGCGACGCGCTGCTTGACGAGCGAGGCGTGGGGACCTTGCGCACCGCAATCGCCTGCACGATTGCGCTCGGCATCTGGCTGCTGGTTCTTTTCGCACTCTCGTCCGGTTTGCTGAGGCCAATCCATCCGCATCGATCGCCTGCTCCGCTGGACATGCGCATCGTCGTACTCGACTCGCCCGCACCGCCAGGTTCCAGCGCGCCGCCAGCGCCCTCAACGTCCTCGAAGCCGCGCGCGGCAGTCGCAGTGGAAAAATCGCTCCCACGCGCGCAAACGCAAGCGCGCACACCGGCACATCGCGCGACGCCGTCCGTGCAAACCAGGTCCGATACGATCGACTCGCCTGCCGCCCCCCCTGCCCCGCCTGTTAATCCGGCACAACGCCAAACTCAGGATGAGCGGCCAGAACAGACGGCCACAGCCGAACCGCAGCCAACGTCCGGGCAACACGCTGAAGCACCGGCCGCCGCGGCAACGTCGAACGCCACGGCACGCTCGATCTCGCAGCCGCTACCGGCATTGCCCGACGATCTGCGCGAGCAGGCGTATCAAACCGTCGCGACGGCGCGCTTCACGATTCATGTGGACGGCTCGGTCGATGTCGAGCTGATCAAGGCAACGCCTAATCCGCGATTGAACCAGTTGCTTCTCGAGACGCTGCGCCGCTGGCGCTTCTTCCCTGCTTTACGCGATGGGCGTCCCGTCGAAAGCACGCAGGACGTTCGCGTGCATTTCAACGTCAGCTAAGCGGGCGTGCCCGATGGCGTTGCGGAAGGAGGTTCTGCTAACCGCGGTTCACCGCCAAGGAAAGCCCGCGCGCGGATCGGACCGAATCAGACCGGATCGGCGAGAAGCGCGCGAACCCGCAACCCGTCTTCAGGACGCGTCTTGCAGCCCCAGCACCGTCACCCCCACTTCCATCCGATGCGCGCCGCCACCGAGAATCGTCCCGCGCAACAGCGACACGTCGCTGTAATCGCGGCCGATTGCGAGCGTCACATGATCGAGGTCGGCGAGCACGTCGTTGGTCGGATCGAGATCGATCCAGCCGCTGCCCGGGCAATGCACCGACACCCACGCATGCGATGCGTCGGCGCCAATGAGCCGCGGCTGCCCCGGCGGCGGATCGTTGCGCAGATAGCCGCTCACGTAGCGCGCGGGCAAACCGAGCGAGCGCAGGCAGCCGATCATCACCTGCGCGAAATCCTGGCACACGCCGCTCTTCAGTTCGAACGCGCGCTCGGCCGGCGTATCGAATAGCGTCGCCGACGGCTTGTACGCGAAGTCCGCGTGAATCCGGCGCATCAGATCGATCGCGCCTGCAACGAGCGGCTTGCCGCGCGTAAAGCTCGGCAACGCATAGTCGCGCAGCGACGGCCGCAGCGCGATGTTCGGCGACGCGAAACAGAACTCCGCCTCGGGCCGGAACTCGCCGCCCACGTGAAACCGCAGCGCCTCGGCCACCGTTTCCCACGCGGGCGTGGCCTCGGCGTCGAGGTCGGTCCAGCGCGGCGTCAGCGACACCGTGGTTTCGCTGACGAGTTGCAGGCGCTCGTGCGGCGTGTCGAGCGCAAAGTACAGCACGTCGTTGCCGAACGCGTCGATGCGGCTGTGCAGATACGACGGCTGCGGCTCGATCCGTTCGCTGCGCGAAATCACGTGTTGCCACGGACACGCAAGCGGCCGGATCGTCGCGAGATGCTGCGCGGTCTCGACATAGGTCGAATAGTGATAAGTGGTCCGATGCGATACGGACAGCACGGTCGGCGCGTGCTTCATACCCATACCTGCGAGGCGAGCGTGGTCGCGTGACTGAAATAACGCGCGCTGATTTCATGAGCGGCTGCGTTCGCGAGGCCGCCAATCTGATCGCAGAGCGCAATCAGCCTGGCGTAGGCGCCGTGCTCGTCGACTTCGCACAGTGATTCGAGCGTCGGCAGCAATGAAAGCGGCGGCAACAATTCCGCGAATGGCCGGTGCCGCACCCCGCCCGCCGTCACCGCGATTTCGTCGAGTTTGTTGCGCAAGCGTTCATACACGCCGTAAATACCGCGCGGATTCTGAGGTTCGATCACGAGCAGATCGAGCAAGGCCGGCACTTCGAAACGACCCGGATACAGCGAGCGATACGTAAGCGTGCTGTCGAACAGTTGCAGCAGCAGATCGAAACCGGCCGGCGTGGCAAGCTGGCCGTGCGCGGCGACGCCGCGCATGAACGCGGCCATCGTCGCCACGCGCTCGATGTGGCGTCCGGCGAACAGCAGGCGCCACGCTTCGTCGCGCGTCATGCGATCGCCCTGCGCGCCGCTGATCGCCGATAACTGCACCGACAGATGTTCGAGCGCGCTCGCGAGCGTCACGCGGTCGTAGCGGTCGACGGCACTGCTGCCCGGGCCATTCATCGCTCCATTCATCACGCCGCTGGTCGCGCCATTCGTTGCGCCATTCGTTGCGCCGCCAGGGCCGCCATTGCCGTTGCCCTGCAAAGGCAGCAACGCCTGCAACGCATCCTCGAAGTCGTTGCGCGCCGCGAGAATCACGCGCCAGTGATCGTTCGACAATCGCCCGCGCACCTCGCCGTTCGCGCGCGCCTGGCAGTTCAGGTTCTGGCTGATGCTCACACTGCCCGCGCTCTCGCCGAGATTCGCGACGAGCGCGCGCTCGAACGTCTGCGGCGAAGGCGGCGCATGCGGCGACGCCATATCGCCGGGCTGCACGAGGCCGCAGTACGTCGCGAGTTCGACCAGCGCCGGAAACATCGCGTCGGCGTCATTGCCTTCGAGCGAACCGAGAATCAGCCGCAAGAGCCGCACGTTGTTTTCCGCGCGCTCGCCGTAGCGGCCGGCCCAGAACAGGTTTTCCGCGGCGCGGCTCGACACGGTGCGATGCTTGCGCGCGAGGTCGGCGGGCTGCATCGGCGAAGGCAACAGCGTGAAGGTCGAGGTCGGCTGGCTCGACAGCACCCACGTATCGACGCTGCTGCCGCCGTGCTGCATCGACACGGTTCGCTGCCGCTCGCCGGCCACACGCGTGAAGCCGCCCGGCATCACATGCCAGCCGCCGTTGACGTCGGCAATCGCATAGACGCGCAGCACCGACGGCCGGCTGCCGATCGAGCCCGCCTCGTAGCGCGGCGTGCAGGAAAAGCGCTGCTCCTGCTGGATCGTGAACGCGTCGGGCATCGCCTCGATGCGCTCGCGCCATGCCGCGAGCGGCTGCGCGCCCTGCTCGATGCCGGGCGGCGCGGCGCGTTCCGCGAGCGGCCACGTCGGCACGATCAACGCGTCGTCGAGATGCGTGAACGCCTGCTCGCGCGCGGCCTCTTCGCCGCACCACCAGGTCGGCACGCCCGGCAGCACGAGTTCTTCGCCGAGCAGCGCTTCAGCGATGCCCGGCAGAAAACCGTGCAGCGCAGGCGATTCGACGAAGCCCGCTCCCGGCACGTTCGATACGATCACATTGCCCGCGCGCATCACCTGCAACAGGCCCGGCACGCCGATCGTCGAATCGGCGCGCAACTCGACCGGATCGCAGAACGCGTCGTCGAGACGGCGCAGCACCACGTGCACACGCTCGAGCCCGGCGAGCGTCTTCAGATAGAGCCGGTCGCCGCGCACGGTCAGGTCCTTGCCCTCGACCAGCGTGACGCCAAGATAGCGGGCAAGAAACACGTGCTCGAAATAGGTTTCGCTGTACGGCCCAGGCGTGAGCAGCGCGATATGCGGCGACGCGTCGAACGACGCTGAATCGGCGCTTTCGTCATCGCGCATCGTCTCCTGCGCGGCCTGCACCAGCGTCGCCATCAGTTGCGAATAGATCGGCGCGAGGCGGCTCACGTGCAGCGAACGGAACGGCTCGGCGAACAGCGTCGAGACGATGAGCCGGTTTTCGAGCGCGTAGCCGAGACCGGACGGCGCCTCGGTGCGATGCGCGATCACGCTCCAGTCGCCATTCGGCGTGCGCGCGAGATCGAGCGCGACAACCTGAAGATACTGGCCGCCCAGCGGCGTGAAGCCCTTCACCGGGCGCAGATAGCCGGGATGCCCGAACACCAGCGCGGGCGGCAGTTGCCCGCGTTCGAGCAGCGTCTGCGACCCGTAGATATCGGCGACGATCGCGTTGAGCAGATGCGCGCGCTGCGTGACGCCGCGCTCGATCTGCGCCCACTCGGCCTCGCTGATCAGAAACGGCAGCAGGTCGAGCGCCCAGGGCCGCGACTTGCCGTTGTCCGCGTAGACGTTGTAGCTGATGTCGTTGTCGCGGATCTGCTGCGCGATCGACGCGTGATGGTCCGCGAGCCGGGCGATGCCGCTTTCGCCGAGCAGCGCGAAGAACTGCCGCCACGGTTCGCGCAGCGCGCCGGAGGCGTCGCGCAATTCGTCCCAATGTCCGTCATGACCCGGCAGCAACCGCAACAGGGACGAAGCATCCGCGTGCTGCGCGGATGCTTCGAAGGGCAAGGTCGATTGAAAGGCCAAGGTTGTGTGCGTTCAGGAATCCATCGGTTTCAACAGTGGCGCAGATCGAGCGTGAACGGAAACTCGAGACTGCGCTGCGGCGTGCCAACCGCGAGCGGCCCCGGCGTATGACCCGACGCGAAGAAGCGCGCGCGCCGCCGGCTTTCCGCCTCGTAGGCGTTGACCGGGAAGGTCTGGTAGTTGCGCCCGCCCGGATGAGCGACATGATACTGGCATCCGCCGAGCGAACGGCCGATCCATGTGTCGACGAGATCGAACGTGAGCGGCGCATGCACGCCGATCGTCGGATGCAGCGCCGACGGCTGCGACCATGCGCGAAAGCGCACGCCGGCCACGTATTCGCTGACGCGCCCGGTCGGCTGCAACGGCACCGGCACGCCGTTGACGGTCAGCAGATGGCGGTTGCCGTTCAACCCGAGCACGCGCACTTCGAGCCGCTCCACCGACGAATCGACATAGCGCACCGTGCCGCCCGCGGAGCCCTCTTCGCCCATCACGTGCCACGGTTCGAGCGCGCTGCGGATCGTCAGATCGACGCCGCCCACCGTCATCTCGCCGACGAGCGGGAAGCGGAATTCGAAGTGCGGCGCGAACCACGCGCTGTGGAATGCGAAGCCGGCCTCGCCGAGTTCGGCGAGCACGTCGTCGAAATCCATCTCCACGAAGGTGCCGAGCAGAAAGCGGTCGTGCAGCTCGGTGCCCCAGCGCGTCAGGCGCTGCGTGTATGGCGTGCGCCAGAAGCGCGCGACGAGCGCGCGCAGCAGCAGTTGCTGCACGAGGCTCATGCGCGCATGCGGCGGCATTTCGAAGCCGCGCAGTTCGAGCAGGCCGAGGCGGCCTGCCGGGCCGTCGGGCGAATAGAGCTTGTCGATGCAGAATTCGGCGCGGTGCGTGTTGCCGGTCACGTCGATCAGGATGTTGCGCAGCGCGCGGTCGATCATCCACGGCGGCAGGCTCGCGCTGTCGCGGCCGCCGAGCAGATCGATCTGCCGCTGCAATTCACCGAACGCGACTTCGAGTTCGTAGACCTGGTCGTTACGCGCTTCGTCGATACGCGGCGCCTGGCTCGTCGGTCCGATGAACAGCCCCGAGAACAGATACGACAGCGAAGGATGGTTGTGCCAGTACGCAATCAGGCTCGCGAGCAGATCGGGGCGGCGCAGGAACGGACTGTCGGCCGGTGTCGCGCCGCCGAGCACGAAGTGATTGCCGCCGCCGGTGCCGGTGTGGCGCCCGTCGAGCATGAACTTCTCGCTGCTCAGATAGCTGTGCGCGGCCGACTGGTACAGATACTCGGTGTGATCGACGAGTTCGTCCCAGTTCGCGGCCGGATGAATGTTGACCTCGATCACGCCGGGGTCCGGCGTCACCTGCAGCACTTTCAGGCGCGCGTCGCGCGGCGGCGGATAGCCTTCGAGCACCACCTGCATCTTCAGTTCGGCGGCTGTCGCTTCGACCGCGGCGAGCAGATCGAGATAATCGTCGAGATCGGTGAGCGGCGGCATGAACACATGCAGCAGCGTGCGGCCGCTGCCGAACGAATCGGTCTCGGCTTTCGGGCCGGCCGCGCGTTTCGGGTCGCGCGCCTCGACGCACAGCGCGGTGCGCAGCGTGTCCGTCGACGACTGCCCGCGCGCGGGCGGCTGCGGGTTTTCCTGTGGGTTTTCCTGCGAGTTCTCCAGTACTGCGCCGGGCTGACGCGCATACCCGGGCACGGTGCCGCCCGGCGTGCCGCTCAGCAAATCCGCCGCGCGAAGCGACAGCGCAGCCGCCTCACGCTGATCGGCCGCCTCGCGCGGACCGGTGCCTGTCGCCGCCTCCGCGCTCTCACGCCCGCCTTCGTACTGCACGCGCAACTGCGCGGCCGTGCGCAACGGCTGCTGCGGCGCGAACGGGTCGTGCGCGTGCTGATACGGATAGTCGGTCTTCGACACCCACGGCAACGATTCGAGCGGCAACCGGTAGCCCATCGGCGAATCGCCCGGGATCAGGTACATGCGTTCGTCGCGGAAGAACCAGCGGCCGCTCACCCACTTCGGCGCGGCGCCCGGCAGGCTGCGCTCGCGACCGAGCGGCAGCACGTAGCCGGTCGGATTGCCGAGGCCCGCATCGAACACGCGCCGCAGACGCACGCGCTCGAGTTCGTCGTCGAGGCGCGCGTCGAACGGATCGACGTTGACCGGCAGGCGGCGCTCGCGCCACAGGTAGTACCACGCGTCTTCATAGCCGGTCTCGATGCAGTCCCGCGCGACCGCCAGCCTGTCCGCCAGATGCGCGATGAAGCGCTGCGCGTCGCCGGCCGTGTAGCGGCCGGGCTCGCGCTCGTCGGCGAAGAGCGCGGGGTTCCGCCAGCACGGCTCGCCGTCGGCGCGCCAGTACAGCGACATCGCCCAGCGCGGCAGTTGCTCGCCCGGATACCACTTGCCCTGCCCGATGTGCAGGAAGCCGTTCGCGCCGTAGCGCTCGCGCAGCCGGTCCATCAGCGCGACCGCGTAGCCGCGCTTGGTCGGGCCGAGCGCGTCGGTGTTCCATTCGGCGGCGTCGCGATCGCGCACCGACACGAAGGTCGGCTCACCGCCCATCGTGAGGCGCACGTCCATGTCCGCGAGTTCGCGATCGACCTGCGCGCCCATCTTCAGCGCGTCGTTCCAGGCCGCTTCGCTATACGGCTTCGTGACACGCGGCGTTTCGAGAATACGTTCGATCGACATCGTGTGGCCGAACTCGACCTCGCATTCGTCGACCGCGCCCGAGATCGGCGCCGCGCTGCCCGGCTCCGGTGTGCAGGCGACCGGGATATGCCCCTCGCCCGCGAGCAGCCCCGAGGTCGGGTCGAGCCCGATCCAGCCCGCGCCGGGCAGATAGACCTCGCACCACGCATGCAGGTCGGTGAAGTCGACTTCGGTGCCGCTCGGGCCGTCGATCGATTTGACGTCGGGCGCGAGTTGCAGCAGATAGCCCGACACGAAGCGCGCCGCGAGGCCGAGTTGCCGCAGCGTCTCGACGAGCAGCCAGCCCGAATCGCGGCACGAACCCGACGCGTTCACGAGCGTTTGCTCGGGCGTCTGCACACCGGGCTCCATCCGGATCAGATAACGGATCTCGTGTTGCAGCCGCTGATTGAGCGCGACGAGGAAGTTCGCGGTGCCGGCCGGCGCGCGGTCGATGCTCGCGACGAATTCGGCGAAGCGCGGCGTCATCGGCCGCTTGATGCGGTACGGCGCGAGTTCCGCCGCCAGCTCCGGCGCGTAATCGAACGGAAACTGCTCGGCCGACGGTTCGAGGAAGAAGTCGAACGGATTGTAGACGGCCATTTCGGCGACCAGATCGACGCTCACCTTGAACTCGCGCGTCTGCTCGGGAAACACGAGCCGCGCCTGGTAGTTGGCGAACGCATCCTGCTGCCAGTTGATGAAGTGCCGCGCCGGCTCGACCCGCATCGAATACGACAGGATCGGCGTACGGCAGTGCGGCGCGGGCCTAAGCCGCACGACCTGGGGCGACAGCGTGACCAGCCTGTCATAGCGATAATGAGTGACGTGATGCAACGCGACGCGAATGGACACTCCGGACTCCTCGACGAAGATGGGCAGCCCGCCGAAAAAGCAAGCTTTATGCCGTTGAACGACAAGCCGTGCCTGAACCGCCTGTAACTCATGAACTGCGTTGCGCTTGTGCCTGCTGGGGTTTCATCTGCTGCTTGCAGCGGCCACTTCCACCCGCCGCGAAATTCATCGCAGCGCGCTGGCCTTCGATCGATTCGCCATCCGGTCCAACCCCGAGCGCGCCCGGCCGCCGCCGAGGCGGAACAAGCGTTGCCACGGAGTTTCGTCAACCTATGCACCAAACCGGCGCGGCGCCGATGCACGATCATGTACGTACTGTGCGTTAAAGCGGTGACCTCTGGCAATCGCGGCATGAAGATTGCAGCCCGCTTTCACTCACGAGCGCATCCTTCAAGCTGCACACCACCGGGCCTCACCGATGAAAACCTTCCTCTGCAATCGCTGCGCGCAACTCGTGTTCTATGAGAACGTCCGTTGCGAACGCTGCGAGTCCTTGCTCGGCTATCTGCCCGAACTGCGAGAAATCAGCGCATTCGACGATGCCGGCGATGGCCGCTGGCGCAGTCTGCATCCGCGCGCGAACGGCGCGCTGTTCCGGCAATGCCACAACTACGCGGTCGAAAACATCTGCAACTGGATGATCCCCGCCGATTCTCCCGACACGCTGTGCCGCGCCTGTCAGTTGACACGCACGATTCCGAACCTGGGCGAACCGGAAAACCGGCTCTACTGGTATCGGCTCGAAGTGGCAAAGCGGCGTCTGTTGTACACGCTCGGCGAACTCGGACTCGAAGTGACGTCGCGCGACGCGGACCCCGAGCATGGCCTCGCGTTCGAATTTCTCGCCGACGACAGCGACGGCGCGCGCGTGATGACCGGCCACGACAATGGCCTGATTACGCTGAACATCGCAGAAGCCGACGACGCCCACCGCGAGAAAGTGCGCACCTCGATGGGCGAGCCATACCGCACGCTGCTCGGGCACTTCCGTCACGAGACGGGGCATTACTACTTCAGCCAGCTGATCGAAAACGAGCCGCGCTGGCTCGAGCCGTACCGCAAGCTGTTCGGCGACGAACGCGCCGACTACGGCGAGGCGCTGAACGCCTACTATCGCAACGGCGCGCCGGCCGATTGGCAGGCGTCGTACATCAGCGCGTATGCGACGATGCATCCGTGGGAAGACTGGGCCGAGACGTGGGCGCACTATCTGCTGATCGTCGACGTGCTCGATACCGCGAGCACATACGGCCTCGCGCTGCTGCCCGGCGATCCGCGCGAGCCGACCCTCACCGACCGCACACCGGTCGAAGACGCGAGCTTCGAAAATCTGATGCAGCGCTGGTTTCCGCTCACGTATGCGCTGAACAGCCTGAACCGCAGCCTCGGTATCGCCGACGGTTATCCGTTCACGCTCGCCGCGCCGGTGGTGGGCAAGCTGCGCTTCGTGCATCGCGTGATCGCGGCGGCGGGGGATGGAAAGGCGCGTGAAGCGGCGGCGCCATCGGGGCTCGCCAGCAGGGATGAACCCGCCGCGGACCAACCCGCATCATCGGACCCAGCGGTTACACCGCGGCGTCAGTTCGACGGCGACAAAGTCTGAGCCTGCATACCCTCTTTCTGTATGAAGCAACCAGGCTCTCCGGCGAGGCGCACCTGCTTTCGATCCGCGCTCGCGATGGCGACTCGGGGGCAGCAGCGCCACCCTCATGTTTGCAGTCGATGGAGGCCGTTTTCAGCCGGAATATCAGCGCTTTGATTTCCTAACCCTATTGTGCTGGCGTGACAGAAACGAACTGTTTCAACTCCGGCTTGTATTCGGCCAGCAGGCTCAGAATAGCCGCGCCGAAACGACGTGCGAACTCGTCGTCAAGCTTGAAATCGAATTCTTCCAGCAGCACGGGAATATCCAGTTTCCCCTCGCACAAGGGACGTACTGCCGCCTCAGCGACAGCATTGCACACCAGCATTTTTTGCTCGGTATCGTAGTGAACGACGATCGAACTGGGAGTTCTTTGCTTGCTCATATTGGCCTCGTGTATCCCATGCAAACGTTATAGCGATACCGCGCTCTGTCCAGGCACATTTGCACGCCAGCGTACCCGCCCATCATTTTCCCGAACAATCGGCAGTCAGCTTCATCCTGTTCCCACTGCATCATGCATTCTGCCGCCTGTGCTGAGCCGACAGCAACCTGCTGAACTGCATCGGCCACTTTCTCAACGTACTCGAACGGCTGCGCATCGCTGAGTGGCGTTGAGGTGTCCCCATCACCGGTCAGCGCACCGACGACAGCCGCGTCGGGCAGACCGCCACCGCCGCTGCCGCCAGCCATGGCCGCGCGTGCGCCGATCAACCGGCCTTGCCGGGTGCCCGGATCATACCGGCCGAACAGCGTGGGTTCTCTGTTCGGGAGATAGACTGCGCTCGCTGGGAGAGTCCGCAACGGCGTGCTGTGGGGTCGCGGAAACAGGTCGGCACGAGGGCCTTTGATGGCAAGCAGCGAGCCCCTGTGCACCTCGGAGAGAAGCGCATTGATAACCCACCAGCCATCGGTGTCGGGGTTGCGGTCCCGAACACCACGCAACCACAGCCAGCCACGCTTCTGGATACTCCTGACCAGATTCCCGTCCTTCTCCCACCCGCGACGGTTCAACCCGGCAATACCGAGAAATTCCTGCGTATCGGCTTTAGCCTTCCCGAGGTCGGCGGCCTTTCTCAGGCACGCTTTGTAGTGCTGTTCATCGCAGATAACATAACGGGCGCCCAGTGGTCTCTGACAGCACAGTTCCACGGAGCACATCTCAAATACGGACAAGGACATAGGTGTGTCGACGCTCTATCTGAAATCGCTGCCCGGATCGGCAGAGATCAGAATAAATACCGTGCGACGGGCTGTCCGTACATGGGCGACGGCCCAAAAATCTCCACTGCCTTCGATGAAACAAAAAAATGACGAACGTTATCAATAAGACTGCAAACAACATCAAGCGCATGAAAGAAGCCCGTTGCCGGATTGACAGGCTACGGGCTTCATAGGTTTGGCGATGCGCAGCTTTCGCTTATGCGCTTTTGGGTGCTTGAGCGCCTCGCTCACGCGCTCACGGCCCCTAATCGCTCAGTAAGCAACATATGGCCGCGGGCCACCCGGCGTCGCTTGCTGCTCGATCGCCGCATACACGTATTCGTGCGTACTCCCCGACCGCCGGCGGCTCGCGAATGACTTCCATCCGGGCAAAAAAAAATGCCGCGGATGGCTCTCGCCTTCCGCGGCATTGATCTTCGGGACGCGAAGCGTCCGGTTACTTCGTCCGCTACTTCTTCTGCTGCTGCAGAAGCGACTTCAACTCCTGCACGTTTTCCTCTACGCGCTTTGCGATCACCGCATACGACTCCGCCTGCGTCTGATACGCGGCCTGCGCGAGCTGCTGCATGTCGGCAAGCGACTTGTGCAGACTCTGCTGGACTAACTCCGCGGTTTTCGCCGACGGCACCGCGCCCGCCGTCGACAGTTGTGTCGTCAGCGACTGCAGTTCGTTCAACGTTGCGCGCAACATGTCGGCCTGCTTCTGGGCGAGCGACTGCATGCCCTGGAAAGCCGTCTGATTCGCCTGAACCAGCGCTTCCATGTCCTTGCGCCGCGCTTCCATGATGGCGGGTACGTCGAAGCCGGGGAGCTTGAACTGCTCGAGCATTCTGGTGAGATCGCCAAACGGATTGGCAGCTTCGGGTCGGTCCATGCGAAATCCTCCTTGCGGTTGAATACTCGTCACCGGCGCGTCGCCACCGGGAAGAAGCGTGACGCCGGCACCTGACGGCGGCGTGTACCGCACGTGCCGCCACGGCAGGCTGATTGTGGGGTCGCACGGCACATCGGATCAATCATGCTCTATCCGGCCGCATCGCGCCAGCGGACTCACCCTGGCGCAACGCGGCCGCGGACTCACCCTGGCGCAACGCGCCAGCGGACTCACCCCGGCGCAACGCGCCAGCGGACTCACCCCGGCGCAACGCGGCCGCGGCGGTACGGGTCAGGTCTGATTGTTTCTGGTGGCTGCGAATCGTTTCTCGTGGAGCCGGGTTGCATCCGGGCGGGTCAGTAGCTCGATTGCGTCCGGAGGCGCACCTGATCGCACCTGATCGCACTTGATCGCACCTAGTCGCATCTAGTCGCATCTAGTCGCATCTGGTCGTACCCAGTCGCATTCAATCGCACTCAGTCGCATCTGATCGCACCGGTTGCATCCGTTCGCGCTCGATCGCCTCAAACGGCCTGCGCCGCGCGGCATGCAAGCTCCGGTAAGTTACAGAAGCATTTCAGTAACACGATGCACCAGCGGGTCGACTATCGTTGCTCCTGCGCTGGCCCGCCGGGGCGCCGGCGCTGTTTGCCATGGGAGCGACATCATGAAAAAAGCACTCTTCAGCGCGGCTCTCGCCGCCGTTCTTGGCGTGACCGCAACGGCCGCGTTCGCCGACGAAGCGCCGCCTCCGCCGTCTGCCGCGATGCATGGCGACGGGCCGCCGCCGTTTCACGGCGCACATGGCGCAATGGGTCCGATGATGGGTCCGCGCGGCCCGAGCGTCGCGGTGATCCGCGATCTGGAGCAGTTGCGCCGTCTTTATGCGCTGAGCGGCCATGAAGGCGAGATCGTCGCGGTCTATCACGATGTGCTCAACAAGACGCAGGATCCGATGCTGCGGCACTACGTGTACAACTCGCTGGCTCGCGAGCAATTGAAGCCCGCCAATCCCGAACAGGCAATCGCGACGCTGCGCACGAGTCTCGCAGAAGACCTCGCCGCGGCGAACAAAGCGCCGCATGGCGCGCCGGGCGGCATGCCGCCGGGGCAGTCGCAGTAAATCCTCTCAGCAGGTTCTCGCGGCCGGTTCTCGCAGCCGGCTCTCACAGCACGTTGCGAAAGAGCGCCGCGCGCAACGCGGCGCGTCCTTTCGCATCCCATTCAGCAAAACGACTGGCGATCGCTGCCGGCCGCCCCCACTGGAAGCGCTCCCGCCGCCTCCGTCGCGCAGCCCTTGCGCGCACTGCGTTGGATGTCCCACATTGCCGCCTCACTGCCGCTTTTCATCTTCCCTCAGGTGATTAGGATAGGAGCACCGAAACGTTCGTGCAGGGTGAAGAATGCGCTATCCGCTAAACATGGCTGTTGCCGCCGTTCTGCTCGTGTTGGTTCTGTGCTGCATCGTCAAGCTCGCGTTGCAATGATCGCCACGCGTCTTTGCCGAGGCA
Organism: Paraburkholderia susongensis; assembly: GCF_900177725.1. Classification (GTDB taxonomy): domain Bacteria; phylum Pseudomonadota; class Gammaproteobacteria; order Burkholderiales; family Burkholderiaceae; genus Paraburkholderia; species Paraburkholderia susongensis. The sequence goes on from NZ_FXAT01000005.1 coordinate 510,659, forward strand.
CGTTCCGTTTCGCGTACTGGCCGCATGCCGATGATTCCAACTCACCCGTGAACGTGACAATGCCGCGAACATGCGCGGCAGCTTGCGATTAAAAATATCAACGAATAACACGCCCTGTTCCGTGCCCGCCGCGACGCACAATTAGCGCGGCAAGGCACGCTCCTCCTCATCGCACCCCCATTCTTTCTACATTCGGCACTTAAAACGTTGTATTTATGCAATAGGAATGATTCTTATTTTCACTATAATTACGGCGAACCTTTCGTTCCGTACGTTGATGACTTACATCGAACCGCATCTTCCGCGCACGCAGAAAACATGCGGTCCGGATTCGAGTGAGCGCCCCTGGACGGAGCACCGACGACCACGCCAATCTTCCATTTCATGTCCGTTTCACGCCCGTATGAACCGCAGGTCGCGCCTGCCAAAACCGCCCTCCATCGCGCCACGATCCGCGCCGCCATCGCCCTGGCCTTCGCCGCCCCGGCCATTGCCTCAGCCCAATCCGCCGACCCTGCTCCTGCTCCCACCACCGACAGCACGCTGCCGACCGTCCGGGTTCAGGCCGCCAAGGACGTGCTGCCGGGCGACCTCGCGCCGACCTTCCGCGGCGGCCAGGTCGCGCGCGGCGGCGACTTCGGCGTGCTCGGCCAGCAGAAGAACATCGACATGCCGTTCAGCATGACGACGTACACGTCGAAGCTGATCGAAGACCAGCAGGCCCGCACGATCGCGGACGTGCTCGCGAACGATCCCGCGGTACGCACGGCTTACGGCTATGGCAACTTCTCGCAGGTGATCGTGATCCGAGGCTTCCAGTTGCAAGGCGACGACGTATCGTTGAACGGGCTCTACGGCATCACGCCGCGCCAACTGGTCGCAACCGACGCGCTCGAGCGCGTCGACGTGTTCAAGGGTGCGAATGCGTTCCTCGGCGGTGCGTCGCCGGCTGGCTCGGCGATCGGCGGCGGCGTCAACCTGCAACTGAAACGCGCGGACGACAAGCCCATCACCCGCGTCACGCTGGAAGGCAGCGGCTCGGGTGAAATCGGCGCGCACATCGACGTAGGCCGGCGCTTCGGCAGCGAGGACCAGTTCGGCATTCGCGTGAACCAGGCGAATCGCGACGGCGCAACCTCGATCGACGGCGAACACCGGCGCGACAACACCACTGCGGTTTCGCTCGACTGGCGCGGCGACAAGCTGCGTCTGTACGGTGATTTCCTGTATCAGCGCCAGCGCGTCAACGGCGGCCGCCCGACCGTGTTCGTCACCGGCGACACCGTGCCGGACACGCCGTCGGCAACCTACAACTTCGCGCAGACGTGGACCTACGCATCGCTCGAAGACACGGTCGGCATCCTGCGCGCCGAGTACGACTTCGCGCCGAACTGGACCGCCTACGTCGCGGGCGGCGCGCGCCATACCGACGAACAGGGCAGCTATTCGTCGCCGTACTTCGGCGACACCGGCACGACCGCCACGCGCCTGACCGTCCCGCACAAGGAAGACGCGACCTCCGCCGAAACCGGCGTGCGCGGCCGCTTCAACACCGGTCCGGTTTCGCACTTCGTGACGGCGGGCGCGTCGATCGTGCGGGTCGACGCACAGTCGGCCTACACGATGAGCGGCTCGTTCGACACCGACCTGTACAACACGCCGCAGGTGCCGTCGCCGCCCACCTTGTATACCGGCGGCAACATGGCCGATCCGCGGACCACGGCGCTCACGCTGCTGCGTAGCGTCTCCGTGTCCGATACGCTGGGCTTCCTGAACGATCGCGTGCTGTTGACGCTCGGCGCGCGCCATCAGTCGATTCTCTCGAACACGTTCGACTACACCGGCAAGCAGACGCAGAACTACAACGACTCGATCACGACGCCGCTGTTCGGCCTCGTCGTCAAGCCGTGGGCGAACGTGGCGCTCTTTGCGAACCGCAGCGAGGGGTTGGCGGCCGGCGAGGTCGCGCCTTCGTCGGCGGCGAACTTCGGCCAGCAACTCCCGCCCGAGCGCTCGAAGCAATACGAAGTGGGCGCGAAATACGACAACGGCAAATACGGCGCGTCGATCGCCGCGTTCCAGATCGACAAGCCGCAGACCTTCACGAATAGCGCCAACATCTTCGTTGCGGACGGCACCGAGCGGCATCGCGGTATCGAGACATCGGTGTTCGGCGAGCCATATAAGGGCGTCCGTCTGATCGCGGGCGCGACCTACATCAACGCGACGCAGCTCGACACCGGCAGCGCCGCCACCGACGGCAAGCGGCCGATCGGCGTGCCGAGCTTCTTTTTCAATCTGGGCGCCGAATACGACGTGCCGATGGTCAACGGCCTCACGCTGACCGCGCGCTGGACGCACACGGGTCCGCAGTATCTGAACACGGCCAACACGCTGTCGATTCCGACGTGGGACACGGTGGACCTCGGCGCGCGCTACGCAACGGTGCTGTTCGGCAAGCCGACCACGTTCCGCGCAAGCGTGTTCAACGTCGCGAACAAGTCGTACTGGGCGTCGACGACTGGCGGTTACCTGACGCAAGGCGCGCCGCGCACGTTCCTGATGTCGATGACGACGGATTTCTAAGCCGACCAGGTCGCGAGAGACGCTTCCCTTTACCCTTTACCCCTTACCCGCCCGACCACGGGAAGGACACCGCGCTACTGCAGCCCGAGGCGCGCGAGGCCGTGCGTAGCCAGCCACGCCGCGCTCAGTTTCCGGGGTAGTGTCCAGCCGCGATGTCTTCCAGGAGCGTTCCGTGCGTCGGCTCCCAACCCAGCAGCGAACGCGTGCGTGCGCTGGAGGCCGCGGCGTCGATACCGAAGAACATGCCGAGCCAGTCGAAGTGCTGCTGCGCGCGTTCGGCGGGAATCGATCCCACTGGCACATCCAGGGACTGCCCCAGCGCCGTCGCGATGTCGCGCGTGGCGACGCCCTCCTCGGCGACGGCGTGCAGCACGCTGCCCGGCGTGGCCTTGTCGATCGCGAGTTGTACGAGCTTGCCGGCATCGAGCCGGTTCACCGCCGTCCAGCGGTTCTGGCCTTCGTCGATGTAGCCCGAGATGCGCTTTTCGCGAGCGATGCGCGCCAGCACCGCGACGAATCCGTGGTCGCCGCCCGCGCCATGCACCGTCGGCGCGAAGCGCACGACCATCGACCGGATGCCGCGATCAGCGAGGCCCAGCGTGTAGGCCGCGTTGGCGATGCGCGGGTGGATCCCGGCATTCGGCATGTCCTGCTCGGTGCCCACGCGGCCCGGAGCCAGTCCCATTGTGCCCGAGGCGATCAGCAGCGGACCGCCCGTGCCTTGCAGCGCATCGGCGAACACGTCGATGGCCGCGCGATCGGTCTGCGCCGCGGCCGCCATCTGCGAGAAGTCGTGTTTGTAGCCGAGGTGCACGACACCCTCGGCGAGCGCGGCTGCGCCGCGCAGGCTGGCAAGGTCGTCCAGGCTGCCGCGCACCACCTCGGCGCCAAGCCCGGCGATTCTGGCTGCGGACTCGTCGCTGCGGGCGAGGCCGAGAACATGGTGTCCTGCGGAGATGAGTTCCTTGACGCTGGCCGAGCCGATCCAGCCCGAGGCGCCGGTGACGAGAATTCGCATGGGAAACTCCGTTGATGTCATTGAGTGACATCAGTATAGGCCTATGATGTCACTCTGTGTCAACAAAAAACTGGAGGGAACATGGGTCGTTGGGAGCCCAATGCCGAGAACCGCTTCCGCGCGGCGGCCATCGAACTGTTCGGAGAGATCGGCTACGAGCAGACGACCGTCGCGGCCATCGCGGAGCGCGCGGGGCTGACTGCGCGCACGTTCTTTCGCTACTTCGCCGACAAGCGCGAAGTGCTCTTCAATGGCTCCGAACATCTTCAGCAGACGATGGTCGATGCGCTGGCCGATGCGCCAGCCGAGGCTTCAGCGGTAGATGCGATCGCCGCCGCCTTGATGAAGGCCGGCGAGTTCTTCGATGACGACCTGCGCCCATTCTCGCGTCTGCGCAGCACGGTGATCGCAGCCAACGCGGACCTGCGCGAGCGCGAGCTGATCAAGCTGGCGAGGCTGTCCGCGGCGCTCGCTCAGGCACTGCGCGAGCGCGGTGTCGGCGAGCCGGACGCGAGCCTCGCAGCCGAGGCAGGCATCGCCGTCTTTCGGGTTGCGTTCGCACAATGGGTCGGCGAGGACGAGCGGCGCAGCTACGGCGGGATCGTGCAGGAATCGCTGGCGCGACTGAGAACGCTCGTGGCCAACTGACCGGCTCACCGACTGGCTCACTGTTGAGCCACACCCCGTTGCCGGCAAGACCGAGATGTCTGCTCCGCGCGCAACGACCACACGCTATCCGTCCGGTCGGACGCGATCCGCCGACGCGTCCTGCGCCACATCCACGCGAAACACAGCGCGCCGAGCGCTGCGCCGATATCGACACCGAGCGGCCCCGCATCGGCGGAAAACCACAGTCCGCTCGCGGGCGCGAGCGCGCCGACCAGGCTCGCGAGCGGAATCGCCGCGCTCGACAACGTCGCGAGCGCGAGCAGTTCCACCGAGCCGCGTGCCGCGCCGCGCACCATCGCCCACGCAATCGAACCAACGAACACCGTGTAGTAGAGGCCGATATGCCACGTGTGCAGGTCGTCGACGCGTCCGGCCAGCAGCTTGCCCGCGAGCAGCGTCAGCGAAATTCCGCAGATGCAGCCGAGCGCGACGCCGACCGTCAGCGACGCCATCACGAACGCCGAGTGCCGCTGCGTGACAGGCATGCCGTCACGCCGCATCGCCTTGCGCCGGCTTTCGATCCACAGCAGGTTGCCCGAATAGAACAGAAACGCGCCCGCGAGCCCGAGCACGAAATAGCCCCATTGCACCGGCGCGCCGCCATAGCTGCCGAAGTGCAGCGCGTAGAACGCGCTCGTCGACGCCGACCAGTTGTTGCCGTTGTCGCCGCCCGGCAGAAACTGCGCGTTGAGAAACTTGCCGGTGAACGGGTCCATCAACGCGAAGCCGCCGTCGCGGGCGAGATAGCGCGGATCGCCACCGGCCACGAACACGGTCGCGCCCGGCTGCCCCGCGCGACGATAGCGCAGCGCGGCCGGCTCGAAGCGCGGCGCGCGCTCGCGCACTTTCGCGAGTAGCCGGGTGGGCGGCAGCATCACCGGCGCGGGCCCGGACGCCGCGCGCGGCACGATGGGCGCCTTCGCGAAGTACGGGTTCTGCGCGAGCATCATCGGCTTGAGCGCGCCGTCGTAGATCACCTTGTCCTGCACGTTGAAGATGTAGTCGCTCAAGCCGAACGCGACGACCGAGAGCGCCATCACGAGATGAAACGGCAGGCTCAGAATACCGATCGCGTTGTGCGCATCGAGCCACATCCGCTTCAGATTCCTGCCGATGCGCAGCGCGAACAGATCCTTCACGAGCGTCGGCAGCAGCACGATCACGCCGGACACGAGTGCGAGTCCGTACAGCAGCGAGACCACGCCCATTACGCCCATGCCGACGTCGTAGCCGCCCGGCACACCCGCCGTCATATGCAGCACGTCGATGAAGCGCGCCGCGTCCGAGGGCCGGCTTTGCGCCGTGTGCAGTTGCCCGGCGTCGTCGAGCCATGCGTCCCAGCGCTGCCCCGGCGACGCTTGCCACGACAGCCGCACGCGGTCCCCGCCGACGAGCGCCAGCGTGAACAGCTTGCGCGCGGCCGGATGCGCGTCGAGCGTGCGTTCGATCAGCGCGTCGGCGCGCTCGAGCGGCACCGTCGGCGACGCCGCGACGGCGGGCGGCGTGGTCCAGTCGCTGAGCGAGTCCTTGAACATCGTGATCGCGCCTGCGTAGAACGCGATGAAAAGCAGCAGACCGGCAACGATGCCGGTCCACGTATGAACGGTCTTATAGACGCGAAGAATGTCGCTGCGCATGCTGAACGGTAGACGGAACTGAAACGGCTGGCGGGCGGCCCGCTCGCGGAATGAATGACGGAAGCACGGTAACGGAAGCAGAAGCGGCGGCAGAAGCGGCAGCGCGGCGCGCGCGCCTCGATCGAACATTCACAGCGGCACGTGCTGACACAGCAGCACCAGTGCAAACGCAGCGAGATTGCTCAACGCCAGCCACCCCGACGCGCGCGCGCCGCTACGAAACATGAACGACGCGGAAGCGGCCGCGATCCACAGCGGCGGCACGAGCCACATTGCAACGTGAAATTTGCTCGCCGCGGTCAGGCCGCCTGGCGAGAGCCGCGCGAACAACGCGCTTGCCGCGATCGCGAGACCGAAGCCGCCAACGATGCCAGCCACGAATTTCGCGAGCAGATCGTGTTCGATCGACCCGGCCGCGCGACCGGTGGCGCGGGTGGCGCGCTCGCGCATCATCGCGCGGTGCGCCGCGCACGGCCACGCTCGATCAACGCGCCGATGAACGGCCAGGCGGTCAGGCTCGCCATCAGCGTCGTCACGACAACCGATAACGATGTCGCGGGCTGAAACGCACGCGCCGCACACACGAGCGAGAGCGCAACGCATGCTGCGGCCACGATACGCGCTGGCCGCGAGGGCCACGGCGCGCGCAGCCAGCGTTGGCCCGGCGAGCTGAGATAAAACAGGAGCGCGCCGGCCACGGCCGACGCGACGATCAGAAGATTCCCCATGATTCGGCGAAGCAGCGTGAGGCTGGTGTTGCCCACGCTGATTAATGAGAATCATTATCATACACGTAAGCATGAGATTCGGGCGGCGAGGCTCGGGTTTTCAACGCCCACCCAACACTCACCCGTCCGGCATCCGTGCCCGGGATCCGCGTTCTCCATCCTGTTTGTCAGCCGCAACTGCGCCATCTACACTGCACGGGTTGATGCAGTGCAGCACATGCCGTTCCGCGTCCCGTGTCCGGGACGCACGACCTCGTTCGACCGACCGGAGAAATGAGCATGGAGAAGCTGTCCGCGCAGCCCTTCGCGCAACGCAAGGTGCTGATTGTCGGCATCGCCAACGAACATTCGATCGCCTATGGATGTGCGCGCGCCTTCCGTGAGCTGGGCGCGGATCTCGCGATCACCTACCTGAACGACAAGGCGAAAGCCTATGTCGAGCCGCTGGCCGAAGAACTCGGCGCGTCAATCTTCCTGCCGCTCGACGTCGCGAAGCCCGGCGAACTCGACGCCGTATTCGACACGATCCGCGAGCGCTGGGGGCGGCTCGACGTCGCGGTCCACTCGATCGCGTTCGCCCCGAAGGACGATCTGCAAGGCGGTTTGCTCAACAGCTCCGCAGAAGGGTTCGCGCAGGCGATGGACATCTCGTGCCACTCGTTCATCCGCATGGCCCGACTCGCGGCGCCGCTCATGAACGAAGGCGGTTCGCTGTTCGCGATGAGCTACCTCGGCGCGACGCGCGTCGTGCCGAACTACGATCTGATGGGCCCGGTCAAGGCCGCGCTCGAAGCGTCGTGCCGCTATCTCGCGCATGAACTCGGAGCGCAACGCATCCGTGTGCATCCAATCTCGCCGGGGCCGTTGAAAACGCGCGCGGCGTCGGGGCTCAAGGACTTCGATCTGCTGCTCAACGAAGCCGCCGCGCGCGCGCCGATCGGCGAACTCGTGGACATCATGGACGTCGGCTACACCTGCGCGTTTCTCGCGACGCCCTACGCGCGGCGTATGACAGGCAACACGATTTTCGTCGACGGTGGCGTCAGCATCATGGACGGACGCGCGAACTAAGCGGACCGATGCCGCGCGTCATTCGACAGGCGGCTCGCCCTCGGGCTTTTTCTTCTGCTTGTGCTGGTCGTCGTCGCGCTGCGGCAGCTTGCTCTTTTCGTTGTCGCTGTGTTTCACAGGCTGCGGGTGCCGGAACTGTTCTTCGACGTCTCTCATGGCGTGCCTCCATGCCAAGGCAGATCAATGAAGCGCTGCGCCTGAATATATCACTCTATGACATAGCATGGAAATGAGCCTTCGCATGGCTCGGACAACGTGAAGGAGCCCCCACGCCGGTGGCGTTTCAGCCGGCCGCCGCCGAAGGTGCATCGGCTTCCGCGCCCATCGTCACGAGCACACTGCACGTGACCCGGTCGAGCAGCAGGCCGTCGTGACGGCCGCCCCACCAGCGCGCGAGTCCGTGACTGCGACGATGCCCCACGACGACGAGATCGACGTTCAGATCTTTGGCGAAGAATGGAATCTGCTCGAGCGGCTCGCCGATCGCGAGATGCCCCGTAGCGTGAATTCCGCGTGCAGCGAGTTTCTTCAATCCTTCGTCGAGCAGGTTTTTCGCGGACTCGTTGATGAAATCGACCGGCACCGCGGAAGTAATATCCGCGCCCTGCATCCAGGCCGTATTGTTGAGTACGGAAAGCAGGTGTACCTGCGCGTTCAGATCTTGCGCCAGGACGGCGCCGTCCTTTAGCGCGTGTTGCCCTTCGCGCGTTCCGTCGTAACAGAGAAGAATGCGATTGAAGCTCGACATATCGTTTCCCCTGCACTGCTTTCGCGGCATATTAGTCATTCATTATATGTCAATTCATGATACATACAGCGCCGCCAGGCTGCCACGCAAATACATAAAGAATCGCGGTCAAGCGCTCACTATTTTCGATTCTCCGCAGTCATCAATGGAACGCTTTCAAAGCCCCCAGATGATGTCCGCGTCGCTCTTGCGCGCTTCGCGCATCATGTCGAGAAACGGCCATGCGCGCTGCGAGAGCCGGTTGCGCGAGTCACGGCGATTGCCCGCCGAATGATGTAACGCTTCGAGCGTCGCTTCCGCGGTCGCGTCTTCCGAGATCGCGGCTTCGAGCCGATCGATCGCATGCGGCAGCTCGTCGTGCATGATGACGCCACGTTCGCCGAGCCGCTTGCCGATCAAGCCCAGCAGATATTGCGCAAGATCCCTGAGCATCACGACGTCCGGTGACGCTGTCGATTGAAATGTAATCATCATGACAGCTCCTTTCTGGATGGGCGAGCCGCGCCAGTCACCGAGCCGGCTCGATCTTCTGCGGTCATTTTATATCACAACATGATAAAAATGCACGACCGCCGCCCGATGCCGATACATCCGGCGCGCAGTCCACCCGTGAGGCACGACTGTCGATTGTCGGCGCAACGCCACGGCTTTTCCGCACTGCGACACGCAAAACCGGCGTTTTATATCACATTGAAATATAATCATGACCAGAGTGTATTCGCGTTGCCAGGGTTTCCCCGGTAATGTCGGGCCCGGCATCATCGACTACTTTCTGCTTCTTCCTTATCTTGTCCCGCTCCTTCGTCCTTGGCTGGCTTGCCAGCTTTCTCCCCGCACCGGTCGCCGTGAAATGGCACGAGCGTGCGCGATCGTGCCTCGGCGCACTGCTCGGCATCGCGTTCACGGGCGGGCTCATGTACCTGCTGCTCGGGCCCGCTGCGAATATTCCGCTGCTCGTCGCGCCGATGGGCGCCTCCGCGGTGCTGCTATTCGCGGTGCCCGCGAGTCCGCTCGCGCAACCGTGGTCGATCATCGGCGGCAATCTCGTATCCGCGACGATCGGCGTGACCTGCGCGAAACTGATCGGCGATCCGACTCTCGCGGCCGCGCTAGCGGTTGCGCTGTCGATCTGCGGCATGTTCGCGCTGCGATGCGTGCACCCGCCGTCGGGCGCTGTCGCGTTGACCGCGGTGCTGGGCGGCCCAGTGATTCATGCGCTCGGCTACCGCTTCGTGCTCGAACCCATTGCGATTCAGTCGGCCGCGCTGTTGTTCGCGGCGCTCGCCTATCACGCCGCCACCGGCCACCGCTATCCGCATGCGGGCCGCCAGGATCGCGCCACGGCCAGCCAGGCCGCCGACGAAGCATCGCGTGTCGGCTTTGCGCGAGCAGACGTCGAAGCGGTTCTCGCGCGCCGCGGCGAAATGCTCGACATCGATCCCGACGATCTCTATTCGCTGCTGCGCGAAACGCAGCTTCAGGCGTTCTCGCGCAGTTTCGACGAACTGCGTTGCGAAGACATCATGTCCCGCCACGTCGTGTCGGTCTCCGCGGCCACGCGCGCGGCGGGCGCCTGGGATCTGTTCAAGCGCAACAAGGTGAAGGCACTCCCGGTGGTCGACGCGGAGCAGAAACTGCTCGGCATCGTCACGCGCGCCGATTTCGTCGACAAGAGAAGCCTCGGAGCGCTCGCGCCGATCCTCGACTACTTCGACGGCTGGCTGCGCGGCGACGCGCTTCGTACTCCCAACGTCGGCAGCGTGATGACCACCGAAGTCTGTACCGTCAACGCAAACGCGCCGATTACCGAACTCGTGCCAATGTTCGCGAACTTCGGCCATCACCACGTACCGGTGCTCGATCACGCGGGGCGTGTGGTCGGCATGATTACGCAGGTCGATCTGATCTCCGGGCTTTACCGGCAAACCGTCGCCAAAGCCCGCCAGGCGGCTTAGGACTAACTGAAAAAAGACAACGCGCAAGTCGCGTACAAGGGCCGCAATTCGACCAAATACATCACTATATGATATATTTGCAGCTTCTTCACATCAGCGGATAACCCATGAAAGTACGGTCTCGCAAGCTGAACAAGAGCGACTTCGAACAACTGTCGCAATTTCGCTACCAGATGCGGCGCTTCGAACGGTTCTCCGAACAGGCCGCGCAGAACGAAGGCATCACGCCGCTGCAATACCTGCTGTTGCTGCATATCAAGGGTTATCCGGAGCGCGACTGGGCGAGCATCGGCGAACTCGCGGAGCGGTTGCAGGCGCAGCATCACGGCGTCGTCGCACTGGTGTCGCGCTGCGAAGCGCTCGAGCTCGTGCGCCGCCAGGTCAGCGAAACCGATCGCCGCCAGGTTGAAGTGCACCTCGAAAAAGCCGGCGAGCGGGTACTCGAGCGTCTCGCGGAATTGCACCGCGCTGAATTGAAATCGCTCGAAGGTTCTTTCCAGATTCCACAGATCGACTTCGACTAACTATGAGCATGGATTCCCACAAGCGCGACTTTTCGACCAATGCACGGTTGCCCGGCATTTTTGCGTTGGCGGCGTGCATCGGCATGGTGAGTACGCTTGCCGCTTTCGTATTGCTGAACCTGATTCGTCTGTTCACCAATCTGTTTTTCTTCGGCACGCTGTCGTTCGTCGAACGGTCGCCCGCTACCAATACGCTCGGCCTCTGGGTCATCGGCGTGCCGGTGATCGGCGGGCTGATCGTCGGGCTGATCGCGCGCTTCGGCTCCGAAAAAATCCGCGGCCACGGCATTCCCGAGGCGATCGAAGCGATCCTGTTCGGCAAGAGCAAGATGTCGCCGAAAGTGGCCGTGCTCAAGCCGCTGTCGTCGGGCATCGTGATCGGCAGCGGCGGGCCATTCGGCGCGGAAGGCCCGATCATCATGACGGGCGGCGCGCTCGGCTCGCTGATCGCGCAGTGCGTGAAGGTCACGTCGGCGGAACGCAAGACGCTACTGGTCGCCGGCGCCGCCGCGGGCATGACCGCGGTGTTCGGCACGCCGCTCGCCGCCGTGCTGCTCGCGGTCGAACTGCTGCTGTTCGAATGGCGGCCGCGCAGCTTCCTGCCGGTCGCGGTGGCCTGCGCGGTCGCCGGTTTCACCCGCGCGATTTTCTTCGGCACAGGTCCGCTGTTTCCGCTTCAGACCGTCGCGCCCAATGCCTGGGCGCTGATTTCATGCGCCATCGCGGGCGTGCTGTCGGGCGCGCTGGCATCGGGACTGTCCGCCTCGCTGTACAAAGTGGAAGACCTGTTCGGCAAGTTGCCGATCCACTGGATGTGGTGGCCCGCGCTCGGCGGCATCGTGGTCGGTATCGGCGGATGGCTCGAGCCGCGCGCACTTGGCGTCGGTTACGACGTGATCGGCGACCTGTTGCACCAGCACATCGCGGTACAGGTCGCACTCGTGCTGCTCGCCGTGAAGGCGGTGATGTGGGTCGTGGCGCTCGGCTCCGGCACGTCCGGCGGCGTGCTCGCGCCGCTGCTGATGCTCGGCGCCGGACTCGGCACGGTGCTCGCACACTGGCTGCCGGGCAGCGAGCCGGCGTTGTGGCCGCTCGTCTGCATGGCCGCGACGCTCGGCGCCACGCTTGGCGCGCCGCTCACGGCCATCGTGTTCGCGTTCGGCCTCACGCACGACAGCAACGCACTGCTGCCGCTATTGACCGCCACGCTGATCGCGCACGGCTTTGCGACCGTGGTGATGCGGCGCTCGATCATGACCGAGAAAATCGCGCGCCGCGGTTATCACATCTATCGCGAGTACGGCGTCGATCCACTCGAGCGCCACTATGTCGATGAAGTGATGACAGCCTCGGTCGAATCGGTCGATGCCGGCCAGACGGTCGGCGCAACGCTGCAAACGCTGTTCGGCGCGAACCAGGTGCGCCGTGCCTATCCGGTGGTGCGCGACGGCGCGGTGATCGGCGTGGCCGATCGCATGCTGCTCGAACGCTTTTGCGCCGAAGAGGCGGAACGCAAACGCGCCATGACGCTCGCCGACGTATTCGCCCAGCAGAGCACCGCATTTGCTTTGTCATCCGAAACATGCCGGCTCGTCGCGACGCGCCTCGCCGTGCTCGGTCTCGAACGCTTGCCGGTGGTGGCTGACGCCAGGAGCATGCGTCTTGTCGGCATCGTGTCACGCAGCGACCTCGTCAAACCGTCGCTCACGCACTTCGAGGAAGAACACAAGCGGGAACGCTTCCGGCGCATTGGACCGTCGCTTGGCAAACGGCGCTTTGCGCCGGTTCGCAAGACCGGCTGAAAAAATCGCCATTGAAGATGAAAGGCCGAGGCCAGTCATGGCCTCGGCCTTTCTATTTGCAACTTCCGCTCGCACAGCGCGCGCTCCACGGCTAACACGCGCTGGCTATTTGCCCGCGCCACGTGACTCGACACAACTGAGCACGAGCGTATCGCCCGATTTCGCACCGGCGCTCAGCGCGGCGCTGTGAAGATCCGTGCCGTCGCAATGCCATTCGGCAAGAAAATCGCTCCTGCACGCGCTGACCAGCCCGTCTTTATATATCCCGGGCATCGTGTAATCGCAGCTCGCGCGCCCATTGCAATGGCGCGCGACGTCATGAGTCATGTTGCCGCGCGGCGCGCCGCAGTTCTCGCCATAGGTGCCCGATACGATCGTAATCGAGCGCATTTCCGCAGCCGCGTTCGCGGTGAACAGGAAGATGCCCGCCATCAACGGCATAGAGCGGAAGATTCCACTGAGGAAAGCCCGTCCGTCCCCTGCATGCTCTGTTAGCCCGGTCACTTTGCGTCTCCCTTCGAATCGCGCAGCCGCCTGATTGGCCGAAACGCGTTGCCTCTATCAGGTATAGAAGAAAGAGAAAAGGACTGCTACAAGGACTGCCACGGGGACTGCCACAGAAACGCCGTTCGCTAGCGGCTGCGCATAGATGACCTCCAGATGACCGCCGTGCGGGCGCGACAGCACCGCACGGCATCACAAGCGCTAAAACGCCGTTATTCGAGCGCCTTGTCGTTCGGCGTCGCGTAAAGCTGCTTCAGCGAAGCGCTCATCGGAAAATCAAAGCTGATGTTCTTCGGCGGCACGGGCTTCACGAACCATCTGTCGTACATGGTGTGGATTTCCGGCCCTTTCATCACCTGTTCGAGCGTGCCGTTGACGAGCTTTCTGAATTCGGGATCGTCGCGGCGCATCATGAAGCCATACGCTTCCGACGATTGCGGCGTGCCGGTAATGATCCAGTCCGACGGCTTCGCGGTGAGCGTGCGGGTACCGGCAAGCAACACGTCATCCATCATGTACGCGGCCGCGCGGCCGCTTTCGAGCGTGAGCCGCCCTTCGCCGTAATCCTTCGCGCTGATGATCTGCATGTTCATCTTTTTGTCTTCGTTCATCTTGCGCAGAATGCGCTCGGACGTCGTGCCCTGATTCGTCACGACGGTCTTGCCCGCGAGATCAGGAAAGTCCTTGATGCCGGAATCCTTGCGCGTCAGAAGCCGCGTCGTCGCAACGAAGAACGTATCGGCAAACGTCACCTGACTTTGCCGCGCCGCGAGATTGGTCGTCACGCCGCATTCGAGATCGACCGTGCCGTTCTGCACGAGCGGAATACGGTTCTGCGACGTCACCGGAATGAAGCGCACCTTGAGGTCGGGGCGTTTCGTTTTTACCTTGACCGCCTCGATGACCTTGTTGCACAGATCCTGCGAAAAACCGATCACCTCGTTGTTCGCATCGACATACGAAAACGGCACCGACGTTTCGCGGTGACCGATCGCGATCACACCGCTTTGCTGGATTTTCGCGAGCGTGGACTGCGAGTCCTGCGCGAAAGCGCTCGAACTCGCCGAACTCAGGGCAACGAGCGCGGCGGCAACGGACCAGTTCATGACTTTCATGGGTTTTCTCCGATCGTACGGCATGGTTCTCATGGATTGCGGGCTTCTTTACGAGCCGTCTACATATGTTGCCATTAAAAAAATAATTGCAACATATGTTAACTACCGAGTGCGACGCAGCACCGCTTCCCAAGCCGCTCCGGTACACCTGATCCGTACCGGACACCATCCCAAAAACCGTACAGGTACTGTACAGGCAAGTGTCGCTAGAATGAGCCCCACGTGCCATTCGTCTTTCCGCCGATACCGGAGCCCCCATGTCCTTCGTCAGTCTCAGCGCGCTACCCGCCGGCATTCTGTTCGCGCTCGTCACCTCGATCACGCCCGGTCCGAACAACACGATGCTGCTGGCCTCGGGCGTCAATTTCGGCTTTCGCCGCACGCTGCCGCATCTGTCGGGCATCAGCGCCGGGATGGTGTTGTTGATGCTGTCGGTCGGCATCGGTCTTGGCGAAGCGTTCGTGCATTTCCCGGTGCTGTACACGGTGCTCGAAGTCGTCAGCGTCGTTTATCTGCTGTATCTGGCGTGGAAAATCGGCACCTCGGGCGAACTGAAACTCAAGAAGGGCGAGCGCCGGCCCATGCGCTTTCACGAGGCTATCGCGTTTCAGTGGGTCAATCCGAAGGCCTGGATGATGGTGCTCACCGCCGCCACCACGATCCACCTGAGCGAGAGCTTCGGCATGAACGTCGTCGCGATGGCAGTGGTGTTCTACGTGATCGGTTTTCCGTGCATCTGCCTGTGGGCAGGTTTCGGCACGGCCATGCGGCAGGTGCTGTCGAATCCGAAACGGCTGCGCGTTTTCAACGTGGCGATGGCACTGCTGCTGGTGGCCTCGCTGTATCCGATCGCGTTGAGACTGCTGGGTCACGGCGCCTGAGCGCGCCGCCAACTCCTACAGCGCCCCTCGTCCGACCCGCTCGATGAAGCGCCACAACGCATCGTCGGTCGAATACGGCGCGTTGAAGCGGAACCATGCGCTCGGCGCGTCGTCGGGACGGAAATAGGAGCCCGGCGCGAGCCAGATGCCGTGCGCGAGCGCGGCCGTCGCGACCTCGCCGGCGCGCTCCGGCTCGACCGGCAGGCGCGCGCACAGGAAAAGCCCCGCGCGCGGCCGGTGAAATATCTCGAGTCCAAGCGCATCGAGCCGTTCCTCGAGCGCCGCATGCGCGAGCTTGAGTCTTTCGTTGACGGTTTCGACATGGCGCGCGTAACGCCCTTCGAGCAACACCTTCTCGACGATCCGCTCGATCGTTTCCGACGAGGTCAGCCCCACTGCCATCTTCGTGCGCGCCAGTTCGCGCAGCACCGCCGTCTCGGCGACCACATAGCCGCAGCGCAGCGCGGGCGTAACCGTCTTCGAAAAGCCGCTCACGTACACCACGCGCTGCAGCCCCTCCATCGCGGCAAAAAGCGGCGCGCCGGAGGGCGCCAGTTCGCGGCTCACATCGTCCTCGATCACCCACATGCGCTCGCGCTCGGCGATCTGCAGCAAGCGGAATGCGGCCGACATGCCGAACGTCGCGCCGGTCGGATTCTGTAGCGTCGTGTTGACGAAGATCGCCTTCGGCTTGTGCCGCGCGACCAGCGTGTCGAGCACGTCGGTATCGACGCCTGCCGGCGTGCGCGGCACGCCGTGCACGACGAGACCGGCGAGCTTGAGGATCTGTAGCAGATTGCAATAGCCGGGGTCTTCGACGATCACCGCGTCGCCCGCGCGCAGCAACGTGCGCACGATCAGATCGAGCCCCTGCGTCGCGCCTTGAGTGAGCAGCACGTTCGTCACGTCGACCGGCAGGCCGCGCCGGTCGAGCTGTTCGGCGACTCGTTCACGCAGCGGCGCAAATCCGTACGGATGCCCGTAGTCGCCAAGGCGCACAGCCGGCACCCGGCTCACCACACGCAAGGCATGCTGCAGGCCGCTCTCGTTGATCCATTCGCTCGGCAGCCAGCCGCAGCCGGCCTTGATCGGCACCGAGTGGTCGGCGAACACGTCGGACAGCAACCAGGTCGCGGTCAGGCTCGGCGGCTGCCAGTCGGCGGCGGTCGCACGCGTGGCCGGCCCGCGCGCGGCGACGCGATAGCCGGAGCCGCGCCGCGCGACGACGAGCCCCATCGACACGAGCCGGTTATACGCCTCGGTCACCGTGAAAGTGCTCAGCGCGTGGCTGTGCGCGAGCTGCCGCACCGACGGCAGCAGCGCGCCCGCGCGCAGCGATTGCGCCTCGATCGCGCGCGCGAAGCCTTGCACGACCTGCTCGACGAGCGTCGGCGCGGCGCGGCGGTCGCGCTGAAGTTCCAGTTCGATCATGATGCGGGCGATGAGTCCTGGCGAAAAAGCAGGCTGCGGCGGCCGGCTGGGGTTGGGCGGATGCGATGCCGGACTGCTCGTGCCGCGAAACGAGCGCAACGAGACAGTTCGCACGAATCTGCCAGCACAGTTAGCACCACACTTCGTCAACTGTTTATGCCGACATTAAACCGCGGACGCTACAGTTGCGCTACGCCCTTTCGTCATTTCGTCCTTTCGCCCTTTACCCACCTCATCGAGGAGAAACCATGACTTCGCGCCCCGTCATCGAAGACCTGTCGTCGTTCTGGATGCCCTTCACCGCCAACCGCCAGTTCAAGGCCGCGCCGCGCCTGCTGGAATCGGCGCAGGGCATGTACTACCGCAGCACCGACGGGCGCGAGATTCTCGACGGCTGCGCCGGGCTGTGGTGCGTGAACGCAGGCCACGGCCGCGCGGAGATCGTCGCGGCGATCACCCAACAGCTCTCGACGCTCGATTTCGCGCCGACCTTCCAGATGGGCCATCCGCTCGCGTTCGAAGCGGCCACCAAAGTCGCCGGGCTGATGCCGGCCGGGCTCGACCGTATCTTCTTCACGAACTCGGGCTCCGAATCGGTCGATACCGCGCTGAAAATCGCGCTCGCCTACCACCGCGCGCGCGGCGAAGGCCAGCGCACGCGTTTGATCGGCCGCGAGCGCGGGTATCACGGCGTGGGCTTCGGCGGCATTTCGGTCGGCGGCATCGCGCCGAATCGCAAAACCTTCTCGGGCGCGCTGCTGCCCGCGGTCGATCATCTGCCGCACACGCACGACCTCGAACACAACGCGTTCTCGAAGGGTCAGCCCGCGTGGGGCGCGCATCTGGCCGAGGAACTGGAGCGGATCGTCACGCTGCACGATGCGTCGACGATCGCCGCAGTGATCGTTGAACCGGTGGCCGGCTCGACCGGCGTGCTGATTCCGCCGCAAGGCTATCTGCAGAAGCTGCGCGAAATCTGCACGAAGCACGGCATCCTGCTGATTTTCGACGAGGTCATCACCGGCTTCGGGCGTCTCGGCAAAGCCACCGCGAGCGAGCACTTCGGCGTCACGCCGGACCTGATTACGATGGCGAAGGCGATCAACAACGCGTCGATCCCGATGGGCGCGGTCGCGGCGAGCCGCACGATCCACGACACGGTCGTGGGCAGCGGCGCGCCGGGCGCGATCGAACTGTTCCACGGCTACACGTATTCAGCTCACCCGGCCGCGGCCGCCGCCGCGGTCGCGACGCTCGATCTGTATCGCCGCGAAAACCTGTTCGAGCGCGCGGCCGGTCTCGCGCCGAAGTTCGAGGCTGCCGCGCACGCGCTGCGTGGCGCGAAGCACGTGAAGGACGTGCGCAACCTCGGCCTCGTCGCGGGCATCGAACTCGAATCGCGCGACAGCGCACCGGGCGCACGCGCTTATGAGGCGTTCGTCAAATGCTTCGAGGCGGGCGTGCTGATCCGCTTCACGGGCGACATCCTCGCGTTTTCGCCGCCGCTCATCATCGACGAGGAACAGATCGCGCACCTCTTCAAGACGGTCGGCGACGTGCTCGCGACCGTGCAGTAAGCGCGGCGGGCACGACGCTCGCGTCGCGACGAAGCGGCGGCACGCCAAGGCGTGTCGCCGCTTTTTTTATTTCACGATGACCCCTGCACCGCGATTCGCTGGGCTACCACGCCTCAGCGCGGCCCTATCGAGCTCCTGGGAACCGAGTCTTTCAACTCGCGTATCTGCGCCTGATCTGATACCGGTTCGCACCGGAAAAAAACGGCTTCACAAGAAATTAAACAGATAAACTTGCAAGTCAATCTTGCAAGATAAACTTTCTATATCTATGATGCGCACATGAAGAAAAACCGCCACCCCGCCCCTTCTGCCGAAACCATCACCGCCGACCTGATGCTGGCCCTGGGTCAGATCGTCCGCAGGCTACGCTCCGAAGGCAATCCGAACGAACTGAATCTGTCGCAAATGGGCGCGCTTGCGAGGCTTGAGCGGCAAGGCCCGGCGACAACTGCCGATCTGGCGCGTATGGAGGCCATGAAGCCTCAGTCGATGAAGGCGATTCTCGCGGGCCTCGAAGAAGACGGCCTGGTCGAGCGGCGCCCGCATCCGACCGATGGACGCCAGATCCTGTTCGTACTGACTGCCGCGGGCGCCGAAGAACGCAGAAGGCGCGGCGTCGCGAAGCGCGAATGGATGATGGCGGCGCTGGCCACCTTCCAGCCCGAGGAGATGCGGGCACTGGAAGCTGCCATTCCGTTGCTCAGGCGATTAGGCAACCCGCCATCGGGCGGCTCGATATGAATCTGGTTTAACCCGTCGAGTTAACCCTTCAACTCGCAGTTCTTTTCAATTTCGCAGGAGAAGTGCATGAGCATCACGGCTATTGACCCGAAGACCGCACTGATCGTTGTCGATCTGCAGAAAGGCGTGACCATTCTGCCCAATGTCGTGCCTCCGCTCAGCCAGACCGTGGCAAGCGCTGTCATGCTTGTGGAGGCCTTCCGCCGCCACGATTTGCCGATAGTGTTCGTCAACGTCGCGGGCGTCGCCCCAGGCCGCAATGAACAACCGTATCAGGCCATGTCGATGCCCGACGACTGGATGGAACTGCTGCCCGAGCTGAACCGGCAGCCGCACGACCACCTGGTCACGAAGCGGACCTGGGGAGCCTTCACCGGCACCGATCTCGAAACGCATCTGCGCGCACGCGGTGTCACGCAGGTCGTTCTTGCGGGAGTGTCGACCAGCATCGGCGTGGAATCCACCGCGCGTCAGGCGCATGAACTGGGGTTTAACGTGACGCTCGCGATCGACGCGATGTCTGAACTGAGCGCGGAAGCTCACGAAAACAGTCTGTCGCGGATTTTCCCGCGACTGGGAGAAACAGGCACGGCGCAGGCCATCTGCGAGGCTCTGGATCGGCGCGATGCCTGAAGATGCCGGCAATGCCGAGGGCGTGGATTCCGCGTCCCGCCACCAATCCGCGAGGCGGCTCGGTGCCGCGCAATGGAAGATCATCTCCGTAGCGACGATTGGCTCGCTGCTGTCGCAACTCGATGCGACCATCGTGAACGTCTCGCTGTCGAGTCTCGCATCAGAACTGCATGCCAGTCTCGCGACGATTCAATGGGTGACGAGCGGCTATCTGCTGACGCTCACGCTGGTTCTGCCGATGAGCGGCTGGCTGGTGGACCGGATCGGCGCGAAGGCAGTTTATCTGTGGTGTTTTCTGGCATTCACTCTCACGTCGGCCTTGTGCGGCATGGCGTGGTCCGCGCCTTCCCTGATCGGCTTTCGCGTGCTGCAGGGCGCGTGCGGCGGGCTGCTCGCGCCGATGGCGCAGATGATCGTCGCGCGCGCGGCGGGCGTGCAGATGGCGCGTGTGATCGGCTACGTGGCCCTACCCGTGCTCGCGGCGCCGATTCTCGGGCCGCTGGTCGCGGGCGCGATCCTGCAGCATGCATCCTGGCGCTGGCTGTTTCTGCTGAACTTGCCGATCGGCGTGCTCGCGCTCGTGCTGGCATGGCGGTTCCTGCCGCACGACCGAACCCAGACGCAGCCGCGCGAACTCGACTGGCTGGGGCTCATGCTGCTATCGCCAGCGCTGGTCCTCTTTCTTTACGGCTGCGCGCGGCTTGGCGAGCCTGCCGGCATGGTGACGTTACCGGTCAGCGTCACGCTGCTGATGGCCTTTCTGTACGTGCAGCGCCGCAAGGGTGATCGCGCGCTGCTGGATCTGGGGCTCTTTCGGGGCAAAGTCTTCGGCGCCGTGGCCTCGACGCAGTTCCTGTCGAACGGCGCGATGTTCGCCGGCCAGGCGCTGGTGCCCATGTTCCTGATCGACGCCTGTGGCCGCTCGCCCGGAGAAATGGGCTGGATGCTCATGCCGATGGGCCTGGGCATGCTGGTCACGTATCTATGGATGGGCAAGCTGACGACATGGTTCGGCGTACGCAAGCTTGCCCTGAGCGGCGCATTGCTTTCGCTGCTCGGCACGTTGCCGTTTGTCTGGCTGGCGCGCCATGGCCTTCATCCGTCTGTCCTTGCCCCGGCGCTTTTTCTGCGCGGGATGGGACTGAGCGCCATCGGCGCGCCATCGCTATCCGCGGCGTATGCATCGGTCGAGCGACCGCATCTGCCGATGGCAACGACGACGATGAATATCGTCCAGCGACTCGGCGGCCCAACCTGGACCACGCTGTGCACCTTATTGCTCGCCTGGCAGTTGAAGGAGCAGGCGCATGCCGCTCAGTGGATGCCGGGGCCGTACATGTGGGCATTCATCGCGTTGTGCGCGCTGCATGGACTGACGTGCATGGCAACCACGCGGCTACCGCTTGCCGTCGTCGAGGGTTGATTGATTCGCGCATCCGCGTGAATCGCCACCAAACTCCGGCAATTTGGCGGGCGGGACTCGCGCCTGTCAGCAGGACGGCGTATGGTTGTGGACAAGGGTCGGCGCATGGTCCGCCCCGACGGCTTTGCATGGGATCGGGGTGAGTGCTGAAGCGCTCGCTCCGATCGACAGGAGATGTCCATGAAGATACCTACCGTTCGCGCGGGCGCGCATATCGAGGGCGTGCACTGGGTCGCCGAGTACGCCGAAGACGTCCACGAAATTCGCGTGTTTCGCGAGGGGCAGGAAGTGGACGTGCACGACGCGCCATGCACACTGTTCGGTGACGAAGAGAACGCGGGCTCGAAGAGCACCGCCGATCATCGTGCGATCGAGGCGGCCGTGCTCGCTTATCTGAAGCGCTTCGTTACCGAGCACGACGCGGAGGAGTAGTTTGCGCGGGCGCGCGTAACGGTGCGGCGCCCGCTTTTCAGCACGCCCGCGGCAATGGCTGCCACGGGCGCAGGGTCGCGAAGCCGGTGCGCAACCGTCATCTGCGGCATGTGCGCCGCTGACACGCACCCGGGCCTTCAGTCCGCCGGCCGCAGCTTTTTCACCTCGGCATCCGACGGCTGCACGCTCGCGCCGTCGATATACCGGTACGACGTCATCACGCCCTTGCCGTCCTTCACGCCGGTCACGCCGACATACGCGCCCATCGTCGACTGGTTGTCCTGCGGGCGATACATGACCGGCCCGAACGGCGTCTGCACGTTGAGTCCCTTGAACGCGGCGGCGAGCTTGTCCGGATCGGTCGAACCGGCCTTCTTGATCCCGTCCGCGATCGACATCAGCGCCGAATAGCCGACCACCGAGCCGAGGCGCGGATAGTCGTGATACTTGGCCTGGTACGCGTCGACGAATTGCTTGTTCGCGGCCGTATCGATCGAATACCACGGGTAGCCGGTCACGATCCAGCCGGTCGGCGCTTCGGCACCGAGCGGATCGAGGTAGTCCGGCTCGCCGGTCAGCAGCGACACCACCGCGCGATCCTTGAAGAGCCCGCGCGTATTGCCCTCGCGGACGAACTTGCCGAGGTCCGCGCCGAACAGCACGTTGAAGATCGCATCGGGCTTCGCGTCGGCGATCGCCTGGGTCACGGCGCCCGCGTCGACGTTGCCGAGCGGCGTTGCCTGTTCGACGACGAACTGCACGTCGGGCTGCGCGGCGCTCAGCAGCTTCTTGAAGGTCGCGACCGCCGATTGCCCGTACTCGTAGTTCGGATACACGAGCGCCCAGCGCTTTTTCTTCAGCTTCGCCGCCTCCGGCACCAGCATGGCGACCTGCATGTACGTCGAAGGACGCAGACGGTACGTGTATTTGTTGCCATCGGCCCAGACGATCTTGTCGGTCAGCGGCTCGGCGGCGAGGAAGAAAATCTTCTTCTGCTTCGCGAAGTCGGCGAGCGCGAGGCCGGTGTTCGACAGGAAGCCGCCGAACAGCAGTTGCACCTGCTCGCGCGCGATCAGTTCCTGCGCGACGCGGATCGTGTCGCCGGGGTTGCCGTTGTCGTCGCGCGACACCACTTCGAGCTGCTTGCCGAGCACGCCGCCCGCCGCGTTCACCTGCTCAAGCGCGAGATTCCAGCCGTTTTTGTAGGGTCCGAGAAAGGCGGGCTGCGCCTTGTAACTATTGATCTCGCCGATCTTGATGGTCTGCTGGGCGCTCGCGCCGAGTGCGGCGAACGAGCACAAGGTCGACACCATGAAGCGAGAGATCCGTCCTGCGCGCGTGGTCATGCGTTTCTCCGTTATCAGAAGGATTGCTGGTTTTTTTGAGGCGTTCGGGCGGCCCGATGGCTCACGACAAGGCTCACGACAGACCCACGGCGCGCTCACGCGGCTCATTGCTCGCGCGGCTCGGCGCGGATTCTGGCCACGCTCGTCGCGACGTCCTGCCATGCCGGCTTGCCGCCCGCGAATTGCGCGCGCAGGTACGACACGAGTTCGGCGACCTGGGCGTCGTTGAAACTGTCGCGGTAAGCCGGCATCGTACCGAGTTCGGGCCGCGCAGGCGAGCCGATGCCATCGAGAATCACGCGAATCAGGTTGTCCGGCGTCGCGCCATGCAGGTTCGTGTTCAGCGCGAGCGACGGGTGCGCGCCGAACAGCTGCGGCCCGCTGCCGGTGTGATGGCAGGCGGCGCACGCGCCGTCGAACAGGCGCGCGCCCACGCTCACCGGCGCACCGGCCGGCGTGCTGGCCTGCTCGTATTCGCGCGCGGTCGCGCCCGGATCGGCGTTCGGCTCCAGCGGGTTCAGCGACGCGAGATAGACGGCCATCGCGCGGATATCGCTGTCGGGCAGCGCCGCCAGATCGCCGATCACGGGCGCCATCGGCCCCGCCGCGACACCGTGCAGCGGCGCGTGACCGGTGCGCAGATAGCTGAACAGCTCCTCTTCGCTCCACGGCACCGGCGCGTTCGACAACGCGGACAGCGCCGGCGCTTCCCAGCCCTCGGCGATGCCGCCGCCCATGAACGCGGCGCCGGTCTTCTCGGCGCCGAACGCGTTGCGCGGCGTATGACACGCGCTGCAATGGCCGAGGCCGTTCACCAGATACGCACCGCGATTCCACTGCGCGCTTTGCGCGGGATCGGCGGCAAACGCCGTGCGCTGCAGAAAGAGTCCGTTCCAGGCGGCCATCAACGGACGCACGCTGAACGGAAACGCGAGCTTCGTCTGCGGCGGGCGGCTGCGCACCGGCGTTTGCGACATCAGATACGCGTACAGCGCGTGCAGATCGTCGTCGGAGATGTTCTGGAACGACGTGTACGGAAACGCCGGATACAGCCGATGACCATCGCGGCTGATGCCGTGCCGCATCGCGCGCACGAACGCGTCGAGCGACCAGTTGCCGATGCCGGTCAGGCCATCGGGCGTCAGGTTGGTGCTGTAGACGGTGCCGAACGGCGTCGCGAGCGGTTTGCCGCCGGCGTTCGGCACACCGTTGTGCGCGGTATGGCAGACCGCGCAGTTGCCAAGCGACGCGAGCAGCTTGCCGCGCGCGACCAGCTCCGGCGCGAACGCGCTCGCGAGCGGCGGCGCGATCGGCGCAATCGGCGTGGCGGGCACCGACGCGAACGACAACGCGCCGAGCCAACCCACCGCGCCCGCTGCCCCTGCCGCCAGCAAGCCGAAAAAGCCGCGCCGCCAGCGTTTTTTGCGGCGTGCCGCCGCCGCGTCTTCGGCCTGCGCGTCGGCGAGCGCGGCGCGGATCTTCTCCGGCGTGAACGGCGGCCGGCGAAAGCGCACGCCGGTCGCGTCGTACAGCGCGTTCGCAATCGCGGCCGCGCCGGGCAGCGACGCGGATTCGCCCGCGCCCATCGGCGGCTCGCCATGGCGCGGCATCATCACGATGTCGATCACCGGCACTTCGCGGAACGTCAGGATCGGATACGCGCCCCACTCCTGGCTCGTCACCGCGTTGCCGCCGAAGCCGACCTGCTCCTTCAGCGCGCGGCTCGTGGCCTGAATCACGTTGCCGTGAATCTGATGGCGCACGCCGTCCGGATTGACCGTCGTGCCGTTGTCCTGGCCCACCACGACGCGCGTGACCGCGAGTTCGCCGCTCTTGCGGTTCACTTCGACCTCGGCGACCCACGCGGACCATGCGGCGCCGAAGCCGGGGAATTTGCTGTGCACGTAGCGCGCGTAGGCGATGCCACGGCCGCGCGCGATGTCGCCGTCCGCGTTGCCGTTTGCGGCGCCGTCTTCCTTGCCGCGTGTCTTGAACGCAGGCTCGCGCGGTTCCCAGCCGGCCCGCTCCGCGACCTCTTTAACGAGGTCGATCGCGCGCGGATCGGTCAGATGTTTCAGGCGGAATTCGACCGGGTCGACGCCCGCCTGCTCCGCGAGTTCGTCGATGAACGACTCGTGCGCGAACGTGTTCGGCAACGCCGAGACGCCGCGCAGCCACGCGGCGCGCACGATCGGCGGCGTGTCGTCGCAGACGACGCGCATGCTGCGATAGTCGTACGGCGGCACCGCGGTGCGGTCGCCCATCTCGAACACCTGCGGCTGCGCGGGGAGCGTGCCGGTCAGCAGCAGTGCGAGCGTCGGCGCATCGTTCGACGGATAGCGTGTCGCGAAGTCGTAAGCGGCCAGTTCGCCTTCGCCGGTCAGCGCGCCGCGCACGTCCATCAGTTGCGCGGCCCCCTTCGGCTCCCACGCATGTTCGTCTTCGCGCGACAGTTGCACACGCACCGGGCTGCCTACCGCACGCGATAGCAGCGCCGCGTCGGCGGCGACGTCATCCGCGCAATTGCGGCCGTAGCAGCCCGCCGCGTCCATCCGCACGACCTCGATGCGCGCTTCGTCGAGCGCCATCAGCAGCGCGAGATCGGCGCGCAGCGAATGCGGATTCTGGGTGCCGGACCAGATTTTCAGCGCGGCGCCGGCGCTGTTGTCGCGAGCGCTCCGGTAATCGGCCACCGCGCACGACGGGCCGATCGATGCATGCAGCTGGAACGGCCACACGTACGTGCGTTCGAGCGTACGCGCAGGGTCCTGCGCGAGCGCCGCATCGACGTCGCCTTCGATCACCAGATCGCGCCGCTGGGCTGGATTCGCGCGCAACGCCGCTTCGACCTGTTCGCTGGTATCGAGCGGCGGCAAACCATCGACCGCTTTCCAGCGCACGTCGAGCCGCTGCGCCGCCTGCTGCGCGATTTCCTCGCGCTCGGCGACGATGCCGACGAAGTCGCGAATCACGACCACCTTGACGATACCCGGCAGATCGCGAATCGACGCCTCGTTCACTTCCAGCAGACTATTGCCGATGAACTCGCCTTGCGCGACGCCCGCATACGGCGGACGCACGACGCGCCCATGCAGCATGCCCGGGACGCGCACGTCGTGGACGAAGCTGAGCTCGCCGGTCGCCTTCGCCGGAATGTCGATGCGCGGCGCGCTTTTGCCGACGATCCTGTAGTCGTGCGGCGGTTTCAATGGAGCGTCGGTGGCAAGCAGCAGTTCGACTCGCCGGCCCTTGATCAGGTCTGCGTAGTAAATGCCTTGCGCCGCATCGCCGCTGCGCGGAAAAACGCGGCCGTCCTGCACGTCGAGATTTTGTGCGTCGACACCGAGGCGCGCCGCCGCTTCGCCGATCAGATACCGACGCGCCTGCGCTGCCGCCTGCCGCAGCGGCACCGCCGAAATCTGGATCGTCGCGCTCGCGATCGTCGGCCCCTGATTCGGCGCCTCGCCGGTGTGACCCAGCACGATCGATACACGCGTGAGCGGCACGTCGAGTTCTTCCGCGACGATCTGCGCGAGCGCCGTACCGATGCCCGTACCCAGATCGACGTGACCGTTGAACGCGACCACGCTGCCGTCGTCACGCACGACCAGAAACAGATCGGCCTCGGTCGGCACGAACGACGAACGCGAACCCGGCTGACCGGGCGTGGCCTTGACCGGCGCCTGCGGCGGCCGCGCGACGATCAGCACGCTCCGCGCGTCGTACAGCTGCTTGCGCGACGGCGGCGCGCCGCGCCGATCGACGCTGAAATCCGGCCCCGTCATACGTGCGCTCCGTCGTGCGCGTCAGCCCGCTCGGCGAGCAATTGCGCCGCGCGCTGCACCGCGCGCACGATCTCGACATGCGTGCCGCAGCGGCACAGATTGCGCGACAACTCGTGCTGGATCGTCGCGACGTCCGGATGCGGATCGCGATCGAGCAAGGCCTTCGCCGTCATGATCATGCCGTTCAGGCAGTAGCCGCATTGCGCGGCCTGCTCCTCGATAAACGCCTGCTGCACCGGGTGCAACGCGGTGCGCGTGCCGAGCCCTTCGAGCGTCGTGATCTCGCGGCCCAGCGCGACTTCGGCGGTGGTCACGCACGCGCGCGTCGGCACCCCATCGAGCAGCACCGTGCACGCGCCGCATTCGCCGAGGCCGCAGCCGAACTTCGGCCCGTTCAGCGCGAGATCGTTGCGCAGCAGATACAGCAGCGGCGTCCGCACCGACGCGCTGACCACGTGCGTCGCGCCGTTCACCTTCAGCACGAACTGCGCGGGACGGTTCGTCATGATCCCGCCACCCGCCGACGCCGTGCGCTCACAGCACCACCGGCACTTCGGTCGCGGGCGGCGTATTGCGGCTGCGCCGGCAGCGGATCAAGCCGTCGATCATCACCATCCCGACGCCCGGAATATCGCCGAGCTGCACGCTTTCGAGCAGCGTATCGGCGGCCGTATGCTGCGCGCGGTCCATGAACACGAGGTCGGCGGGACGGCCCGCTTCGATCAGCCCCTGGCGCAGATTGCGCTGCCGCGCGGTGTTGCCGGTCGCGAAGCAGAACGCGATTTCGGCGGGCACGTCGGCAAGGCTCGAGATCAGCGCGATCATCCGCAGAATGCCGAGCGGTTGCACGCCGGAGCCGGCCGGGCTATCGGTGCCGAGAATGATCCGGTGCGGACACTTCAGTTCGATCGCGTGACGCGCGGTCAGCAGCGCGATCCGCTCGTTGCCGTTGTGGACGATTTCGAGCGCGCGGCTCGACTGCTCGCACAGATCACACACGTGCCGGTACGACAGCGACGTGTGGCCGCCGTTGACGTGGCCGATCACGTCGGCATCGGCGGCGAGCACGACGTCGCGATCGATCAGCCCGGAGCCCGGAATCGACGGCCCGCCCGTGTGAATCGTGCTCTGGATGCCGTACTTGCGCGCCCACGCGACCATCTGCTGCGCTTCCTCGCCGCCCTTCACGCTGCCGAGCCCGACTTCGCCGAGCAGCTTCACGCCCGCTTCCGACAGCTCCTTGAAGTCCTGCTCGACCATGCCCTTCTCGATCACGGGAGCGCCGGCCATCACCTTGACGCCGCCGCCGACACCGGCCGCGCGCATGCCGTCGAACGAGCGTTGCGCGGTAATCGCCAGCGCCTTCACGCCGAGCACATCTTTCGGGCGGCCGGGCAGATGCACTTCGCCGGCGGAAATCATCGTCGTCACGCCGCCGTTCAGATTCGATTCGATCCAGCCGAGCTGATTCTGGCGCGGCGTCCAGTCGCCGAACACCGGATGCACGTGCGAATCGATCAGGCCGGGCGCGACCGTCGTACCCTTGCAATCGACCGTGGTGCGCGCGCCTTCGAGATCGCAGTCTTTCTCCTTGCCAACAGCGACGATCACGCCGTCGTCGATCACCAGCGTGTCGGCGTCCAGAATCGGCCGGTCGATATCGCCCGATAGCAGCAGCCCGATGTTCGTTACCACGACCTTGCCCGACAAACCTGTCAACGTCTCTGCCGCCATCTGCCTCTCCTTTCGCCACGACACTACCGGATGGATTTACACGCTCAGTTCATACGCTCAAATACGCGCGCCTCACTGTTTCGTTCCGTGCGAGTTCGCCGATCGTGCCGCTGAAACGGATCTGCCCTTTTTCGAGCACATACGCGCGGTCGCTGACCAGCTCGGCGAAGTGCAGATTCTGTTCGGACAACAGAATGGATAGCCCTTCGCGCTTCAGTTCGAGAATCATGTTCGCCATCTGCTCGACGATCACCGGCGCGACACCTTCGGACGGTTCGTCGAGCAGCACCAGATATGGATTGCCCATCAGCGTGCGCGACACGGTCAGCATCTGCTGTTCGCCGCCGCTCATCTGGCCGCCGGGGCGCCTCGGCATTTCGCCGAGATTCGGAAACAGGCGGAACAGTTTTTCGGGCGTCCATTGCGGCGCGCCTTCGCGCGGCGGCTGGCGGCCGGTGTCGAGGTTTTCCATCACCGTCAGGTCCGCGAACACGCGGCGGTCTTCCGGCACGAAGCCGATGCCCATGCGCGCGATCCTGTACGGCGGCAGCGCGCCGATGTTCTGGCCGCGAAACGTCACCTCGCCCTGACGGCGCGGCAGCAGCCCCATCACCGCTTTCATCGTCGTCGATTTGCCCGCGCCGTTGCGGCCCATCAGCGCGACGACCTCGCCGCGGCCGACTTCGAGGCCGACGTCGAACAGGATATGCGCGCGGCCATAGAACGCGTTGAGGCCGGAGACTTTCAGCATCGGCTCGCTCATTGCACCGCTCCCCGGCTCTGATCTTGCGCGCCGCCCGCCGCATCGTGCAGCGGCGCATGCGGCCGGAACGTCTTGCCGGTGCCGAAATAAACTTCCTGCACGCGCGCGTCGTTGCGAATCGTGTCGGCATCGCCCTCGGCGATCAGTTTGCCGCGCGCGAGCACGATCATCCGGTCGGCGTAGGCGAACACGACGTCCATGCTGTGCTCGGTAAACAGCACGCCGATCTTGTGCCCGGTCACCAGACGTTTGGTCAGCGCCATCAATTCGTTGCGTTCCTGCGGCGCCATGCCGGCGGTCGGTTCATCCATCAGCAGCAGCTTCGGCCGGTTCGCGAGCGCGATCGCGAGTTCGACTCGCTTCACGTCGCCATACGCGAGCACGCCGCATGCGCGATTCGCGTGCGCACCCATGCCGACCTGTTCGAGCAGCGCGAAGGCTTCGTCGGCATAGTGCGAGCCCGCCGGCTTCCACAGACCGAAGGTCTTTTTCTCACGCGACACCAGCGCCATCTGCACGTTTTCGAGCACCGTCATCGAGTTGAACGTCGCGGCGATCTGGAACGTGCGGCCGACGCCGCGCCGCCAGATATCGCGCGGCCGCATGCCGACCAGCTCATGACCGTCGAGCCGGATCGAGCCCGACGACGGCTGCAGCTGGCCGTTGACCATGTTGAAGCAGGTCGACTTGCCCGCGCCGTTCGGCCCGAGCAGCGCCAGCAACTGGCCGGCTTCGAGATCGAATGAAACATTATCGACAGCCGTCAGGCCTCCGAACGATCGCGACAGATTGCTCACGCGCAGCAGGCTCATAGCCCCTCCTTGACCGCCGCGGCCCGTTGCGACGGCGACGCGGCGCCGCCATTGGTTTTATCGGCCTGATCGGCATTGCTGTCGCCGAAGCGATCGCGAATGAAACCGACGATGCCCTGCGGGAACGCGATCACCAGCAGCAGGATCGCGAGGCCGAGCAGCGCCTGCCAGTAGTCGGTCTGCCGTGCGACCGTATCCTGCAGCCACGTGAACACCGCCGCGCCGACGATCGGCCCGCTCAGCGTCTGCAAGCCGCCGAGCAGCACCATCACGAGGCCGTCGACCGAACGGCTGACGCTGATCGCTTCCGGCGAGATGTTGCCCTTCGAAAACGCGTACAGCGATCCGGCCAGCCCGCAGAACAGCGCCGCGATCACGAACGACGCCCACTGCACGCGCTTCACGTCGATACCGATCGCCTCGGCGCGCAACGCGGAATCGCGCGATGCACGCATGGCGTAACCGAGCGGTGAGAACAGCATGCGGCGCAGCAGCCACACGCCGAGCACCGCGCATGCGAGCGTCAGGTAATAGAACGCGACCGGCGACGATAACCAGTTCGACGGCCATAGACCGAGCACGCCGTTGCTGCCGCCGGTCACGTCGTCCCACTGGAACACGACGGACCAGACGATCTGCGCGAACGCGAGCGTCAGCATCGCGAGATAGACGCCGGAGAGGCGCACGCAGAACCAGCCGAACACCAGCGCGCCCACCACCGCGAGCAACGGCCCGAGCAGCAGCGCGGCTTCCATCGGCAGATTCAGCACCTTCAGGAATAACGCCGCGCCGTAGGCGCCGAGTCCAAAGTACGCGGCATGCCCAAACGAATGCAAGCCGCCCGGGCCCATGATGAAATGCAGGCTCGCCGCGAACAGCACCGCGATCAGGATTTCGACCAGCAGTACCGGCATATACGGAAACGCGTTGGCCGCGAGCGGCGCCAGCACGAGCACCAGCAGCACGAACCCGGCGAGCCACTTCAGACGCTTGCCCGCCGGCCACAACGGCGCTTCCGGCGCGCCCATCGCGCGCACCGCGGCGCTCGCGCGACCGAGCAGCCCCCACGGCCGCACGACGAGCACGACCGCCATCACGACGAATTCCGCGACCAGCGTAAAGCGGCTCAGCGACAGCCCCACCCCGAAGATCGTCACATGACCGATGCCGATGCACAGCGCCTTGATCTCGGCGATCAGCAACGCCGCGACGAACGCGCCCGGAATCGAGCCCATTCCACCGACCACGACGACAACGAACGCATTGCCGATCGTCTCGAGATCGAGCGACAGGTTCGCGGACATGCGCGGCCCTTGCAGCGCGCCACCGAGTCCCGCGAGAAACGCGCCGACGAAGAACACACCGGTGAACAGCCAGGCCTGGTTGATGCCGAGCGCGCCGAGCATCTCGCGGTCCTGGGTCGCCGCGCGCACCAGCGTGCCCCAGCGCGTGCGCGTCAACGCGTACCAGAGCAGCAGCAACACCAGCGGGCCGATCACGATCAGCGCGATATCGTAGGTGGGCAGCGGGTGGCCGAGAAAATCGACTGCGCCGGCCAGATGCGGCGCGCGCGGGCCGAACAGATCGTCGGGGCCCCATAGCCACAGCGCGGCGTCGCGAAAGATCAGCACCAGCGCAAAAGTGGCGAGCAGATGGAACAACTCGGGCGCCTGATAGATCCGCCGCAGCACGACGATTTCGACCAGCGCGCCCAGCACCGCGACCGCCAGCGCGGCGGCCAGCACCGACAGCCAGAAGCCGCCCGCCGTGTGGCCGAAGCGGCTCGCGATGCTGTACGCGACGTAGATGCCGAACATATAGAACGAGCCGTGCGCAAAGTTGACGATGCGCGTCACGCCGAAGATCAACGACAGACCGGTGGCGACCAGAAACAGCGTCGACGCGTCGGCGAGTCCATTGACCAGTTGTACCAGCAGATTCGAAAGCATCGCGACCCTCGGCAGCTTGCTGAACGGCGCGTGTATGACACGCATATCGACCCGCCCGGCAGACGTTGCAGCGCGGGCGGCACCCTGCGCGCCCGCATCAACGGCAGGACACTACCAGCGAAACAACCCGCGCTACAAGCGGTGCAAAAAGCGGTGCAAAAAGCGGCGGGGAAAAGACCGGCGCGGGCTTCAGCGCAGGCCGTCCTCGCCCTTGATCTCGCTGACCTGCAGGCCGCCGATGCGCGGCAGCGGCCGGCCCGATGCCGTGACCGCGACCGCCACGACGATTTCGTTGGCACGCGGCGCGTCGGACACGCGCGCCTCGATCGCATCGAAATGGCTGCGCACGAAAGCGGCATCCTTGTGGCCGAGCGGGACGTCGATCGCGGTACCGAGCGTGCCCATCTTCTTCGCCGACGGCACCAACGCCGCGCCCTTTTCGACCGCCGCGCGCAGCGGCGCGCCGAGCTTCGGATGCAGGATCGCGGCTGCGTGTTCGAGTTCGCCCGCCTCGCCGACGATCGCGGCCTTGCCGTAGCTTTGCGCTTCGCCCGGCGCGATGCCGAGCGCTTCGACGCAGCGCTTGCCGAGCAGCGCGCCGAGTTCCTCGCCGGCTTCGATCAGCGCGTCGAGCTTCGCCTCGTAGCGGCCTGCATACGGATTATCGATCACCGCGATCGCCACCGCACGGCGCACGGGCGGCTCGACCGCCTGGCCCATTTCGATACGCGTTTCGTCGACCTGCACGACCAGCTTGCGAAGCCTGATTGCCATTTCCGCTCTCCGAGTTTCGATGCTTTACTGTTTCGTTGCGTTTGTTTCGCTGTTTGTTTGCAGCGCTTCCGTGCGGCGCTATTGCGCGGCCCCGTGTGAGTGCCGGCGCTTCGGCGTGCCGCGTCAGCGCAAACCATCCTTGCCGACGATCGCCTCTTTCGCGAGACCGCCGACGCGCGCATGCACGCGCTGCCCGGTGCTCATCACGAGGATGTAGACGATCTCGTCGGCGGCCGGCGCGCCCGGCACGCGCACTTCGAGCGCGTCGAAATGGCTGCGCACATAGCTCGCGTTCACATGCGTGAGTGGTACGTCGAGCGCGGTGGACGGCGCACCGACTTTTTTCGTCGACGGCACGATCGCGTTGGTCGGCACGCCGTTCTTCTCCAGCAGCTCGCGCATCGCATAGCCGCCGGGCACGTGCCACAGCGCGCCATGTTCGAGTTCGCCGCGCGAGCCGATGATCGCACCCTTGCCATAGCTTTCGATCGACGCATGCGGCACCGCCATCGCCGTCAGCAGCCGTTGCGCCATGTCGAAGCCGATCGGCTTCAGCGCGTCCATCGCGTGCTCGATTTTCGCTTCGTAGCGCCCGGCGAACGGATTCGTCATGACCGCTGCAATCGCACCGCGCCGGAGCGGCTGCGCGGGCGCGGGCCCGAACTCGTGGAAGATGTCTTCGACGTGCGTCAGCACGCGGCGTATTTCGAACACGGAACCTCCGTTGTCAGTGAAGCGCGCGTTGTGGGCAACGCGCCGATGTCGTCAATGCCAGTCACGCGCACCTGCCCTTGCAGGAACAGCGCGGCGCCTTCGATCAAACCTTGCTCGCGCAGCCGCCGCGCGACGTCGACACCGCGTGCCAGCGCGAAATCGATCAGCGGCAGCGGCAGCGGGGACACGTCGACGGTCACGAGCAGATCCCCGAGATCGCTCTCGTCTTTCAGCGATGAAGCCGGACGCCGCACGATTCCCGCATGGTCGAGGTCGACCGCGTTCGCGATCATCGTCGCGGCGGCGTCGGCGCTCGCGGCGTCGCGCGCGAGCACGGTCACGCTGTCGGCGATGCCGAGGCTGAAGCTGCGGCCGCGCCAGCCGCTCGTCGCGATGCCGCGGATCGGCTGGCTCGCGTCGAGCGTCAGATGCGCGTCGAGTGCGGGATCGCGCGCGAAGCGTGTGCCCGCGTATTGCGCAAGGTCCGCGAATACGCCGACGCGATAGCGCTGCCCTTCGCTCAGGTGCAGCGCGATATCGCCGCCGTTGTTGATAAACGCACGCTCGATGCCGTCGCGCGCAAACGCGGCGATCAGTTCATCGGCGACGCTGCCCGCGACCGCCGCCATCGGCGTGATAAAGCGCGCGCGATGTGGATGGCACGCGCGCCACATGCGGCGCGCGACCGGTCCTTGCAACGGGCAGTCCTGCAAAAACGCCGCGGCCCGCACCGGTTGCCGAAGCGCATTCAATTCGCCGACCAGGTCCTGCAACACGCTGCCGAATCGCTCCCAGCACGCGTGATACGCAGCCCGCAGCGCGGCGGGCTCGCCGTTAGCGCCGAGAATCAGGTCGATCGGCCCGTGCTGCCAGTGCCAGCGGTGTTCGTCGAGCCGGGTGCGGGTGGGGGTCATCGGGTCGGTGGCGTCAGTGAAATCGGTGAGCAGCGGCGTGAATGAACCGGGATCGTTGAGTCGGGATGCTTAACCAGGCAGCACGGGCGGCCACGGATTGTCGGGGTCGCGCACCAGTGTGCGACGCGCGAGCGGCGCGCCTTCCGAATGCGCCGGCCCATTCGCGAGCACGCTTTGTAACGAGCGCACCGCGTCGACGTGGCCGCCGAGATCGCGATACGTGTCGTACGTCATCGTGAATTCGATCGGCGCGACGATCGCGGGCGTCGGCACGGTCCCGAACGAACGGTCCGGCATACGCATCACGTCGACCATCACGGTGATGCCGCCGCCCGGCCACACATAGGCCGGCGCGCCGCCGCAGGTAACGTTGACGAGTTTGCGCTTGATCGCGCGCGTGAGCAGCACCGGATTCTCGGTCGCGCCTGCGCGCAGGCTGCCGCCCGCGCCACCGAGAAACAGCACCGTCGCAAGCGAGGGCTCGCAGTTCTCGCCGATCCGCTCGACCGTGTGGCGCACCGCGTCGGGCATCGGGGCGACGCGCGGCACGAGCTGCGCGTCGAGTTCATACCATTGCGCGTGCTCGCCGGTCGTCGACACCATCAGCACGCGCATGCCCGGTTTCGCGACGGCCGGGTCGAACCCTTCGACGATCGCGAGCGGATCCTGAATGTCGGTGCCGCCCCAGCCAGTGCCCGGATTCGCGACCTGAAAATAGCGGCCCGGCGTCGATTTGCGGCCGCGAATCTTCAGGCCCGAGCGCGTCATGCCGAGACACCGCCCTGCCTGATGTTCGGTCAGCACGCCGGTAATGTGATCGTCGACCACCACCACTTCGTCCACGTGGCCGAACCATTGTTTCGCGAAAATGCCTATCGTCGCGGAACCGCAGCCGACGCGCATGCGCTGCTCCTCGACGCCATCGACCACCGGCGCCGCGCCCGCGCGAATCACGAGACTCGCGCCACCGTCGATACTCAGTTCGACCGCCTCCTTGTTGCCTAGCGCGAGCATCATGTCGCAGGTCACGCGGCCTTCTTTCTTGCTACCGCCGGTCAGATGATGGACGCCGCCGAGGCTCAGCATCTGCGAGCCGTATTCGGCCGTCGTCACGTGTCCGACGATCTCGCCCTGGCAGCGCACGTTCGCCTGTTCGGGGCCGAGAAAGCGGTCGGTGTCGATCTTCACCTTGAAGCTGCAATAGCTGAAGATGCCTTCGGTGACAACGGTGATCATGTCGACGTCATCGAGCTTCGACGCGACGATGAAGGGAGCGGGCTTGTAGTCGGGATAGGTGGACGACGCGCCGACGCCGGTGACGAAGAGCGCGGATTCGTCGATGCTGTCCGGCACTTCGGGCGCCGTGCCGAATGCGATTGCCGCGTCCGAAGCGTCGGCGTGAGCAGCATCGGGCAACGCCGCCGCCCGCGAGAGGAGCACCACCGGATCGACCCGTATCAGCCGCCCGTCCGCATTCGCATACCGGTCGCACGCGCCGGTGCGCCCAGCCGAAATCTGGCATAGCACCGGACATGCATTGCATTCGATCTTGTTCGACGCCATCCGCTCGCTGCGCGGCGCCGACTTTTCGAGCACGGTCGGACCTGGCGTCGACGCGGTATCGCGATCGACGCTCTCCGCACCGAAATCGACCTTCGTATGTTCTGTCATCGTGGGGTTCCGTACGACACAACAGGCCCTGGTGGTACTGCGCGGTTCGTGAATCGCCCTTGTTTCAGGACATTTTCGCGTGGGCCGAGCATTTTCATGTTGCGGCCACTTACCGTTCATGTAGTATCTTCTACATCAAACTCGATTGAAATCTACCCGATCAAAATCGACTGTGCAACGTGTTTTCCACCGCGCGGCCTCATGGTGCGATGCGGTATCGGCGTGCGAAACACGCACGCAAGACACCGTGAATGCATCTTGACGCTACGCCGACCGACGCTGACAAAGATTCGAGACCAGAGATCCAGGACCGCCATGAGTCCCACCGCCGCCCGCAAGCCGGGCGCCCCCGGCATCCGCGCGAAACAGGCGCAGGACACGCGCGCCAAGCTGCTGAAAGCGGCCATCAAGGTGTTCGCGAAGCAGGGTTATGCGAGCGGCCGCATCGAAAGTATTTCGAAGGCTGCGCGTTCGCACGACCGGATGATCTACTACTACTTCGGCAGCAAGGAGCAGTTGTTCATCGAAGTGCTGGAGACGATCTACACGCAGTTCAACGAGGCGGAAAGCAAACTCGATCTCGATCTGCGCGATCCGGTGCATGGGCTCGAACAGATGGTCGAATTCGTCTGGCAGTACTACCTCGATCATCCGGAGTTCGTCACGCTGCTGTCGAGCGAGAACCTGCACCAAGGCAAGCATGCAAAAAAATCGCTGAAACTCAGGGAGATTTCCGGCTACGCGATTTCGGTCGTGCAGAAGCTACTGGACGCCGGCCGCGTACAAAACGTATTTCGCGCCGACATAGAAGCGCGTGACGTATATCTGATGATCGCGTCGCTCGGCTATTTCTATAACGCCAATCAGTACACGCTCGGCGCGTTTCTCGGCGAGCCGCTGATGGACAAGGCGGCGCTCGCACATTGGCAGGAGGTCATCAAGGAGACGGTGCGGCGCGCGGTGTGTGTGCGGATACCGGCAGGCGAGGCAGCGGCGACGGCCTCGCTGGATCATCACGAAAGCGGGAGCGACAGCCAACGCCGGAATCAAAGCGAACCCGCGCGCGGCGCCGCATAAAAAAACGCGCGACGGGTATTCCGTCGCGCGTCTTCTGAATCAGGCAGAAAGCTACAGCCTGCTGGCTTTACGGCTTGGCAGCAGCGGCCGCCGCATCGTCTTCGCGGAACAGCTTGTCGGCAAGATGGAACGCCGAATTGGCCGCCGGTACGCCGCAATAGATCGCGGTTTGCAGCAGCACTTCCTTGATCTGCTCGCGCGTCACGCCATTGTTTTTCGCGGCGCGCAGGTGCAGCGCGAGTTCCTCGCTGCGGTTGAGCGCAACCATCATCGCAATGGTCAGCAGGCTGCGCGTATGGCGCGGCAGGCCGTCGCGCGTCCAGATCTCGCCCCACGCATAGCGCGTGATGAGGTTCTGGAATTCCTCAGTCAATTCGGTGCGGTTCGCGAGCGAACGGTCGACGTGAGCGCTGCCGAGCACCGCGCGACGCACACCGAGTCCGGCTTCGTAACGGTCTTCGTCGTTCATTTCGTCTCCGTAAGGAAGTCGAGCACGGTCTTCGTGAAAGCATCCGCCTTCTCGATGTTGGAAATATGCGAGGCGTCGAGTTCGACGTAGCGCGCGCCCGGAATCGCCTGCGCGAGTTCGCGGCCTTGCGCGGGCGTGGCGGCGAGGTCGTGCGTGCCGCTGATCACGAGCACCGGCACCTTGATGCCGGGCGCTTCGGGACGCAGGTCGGCCGCGTCGATCGCGTCGCAGTTCGATGCGTAGCCTTCCTTATCGGTATGCACGAACACGTCGCGGATCATCGCGAGCACGACCGGCTCATGCTCGATATAGCCGGCCGTAAACCAGCGCGGCAGCACCGCGTCGGCGAGCGCGAGCATGCCTTCGCTGCGTGCCTTCGCGGCGCGCGGCACCCACACTTCCGGCGAGCCGATGCGTGCGGCCGTGTTGCACAGCACGACACGCTCGAAGCGCTCGCCGTGACGCGCGGCGAGCGCGATGCCGGTCAGGCCGCCCATCGACACGCCACAAAAATGCGCGCGCGCGATCTTCAGCGTATCCATCAGGCCGAGCACGTCGCCGGTCAGTTGCTCGATCGTGTACGGCCCTTTCGGCGCTTCAGAATGACCGTGGCCGCGCGTGTCGTAGCGCAGCACGCGAAAGTGCTTCGACAACGCCGCGACTTGCGGCGTCCACATGGACAGATCGCTGCCGAGCGAATTCGACAGCACGATCCACGGCGCGTGGCCGTGACGGTCGCCGTCGATGCGATAGTGAAGCTCGGTGCCGTTGACTGCGGCGTAGGGCATGCCGGTTACTCCTTGGAATGGGCGCGCTGCGCGCGCGTGGAATGAAGCGCCAGCGCAGCGTCCACATATGCGTGCGCCTGGCCGACGTATTGAGCGGGATCGAGCAGCACTTTCAGGCGCTCGGGGGAAAGATGAGCGGTGACTTCCGCATCGGCGGAGAGCACGTCGAACAGCGTCTTGCCGTCGCGGATCGCCGCTTTCGACGCGCGCTCCACGAGATGATGCGCGTCGAGCCGGCCGATGCTGTCGCCGAGCGCGAGCATGACCGCTTCGCCGAGAATCAGGCCGTGCGTGACGTCGAGATTGGCGGCGAGACGCGCCACGTTCACGTTGAGGCCGGCGGCGATCTGTTCGATATTGGCGAGCGCGCCGCCCGCGAGGCGGGCGAGATCGGGCAGCGCGTCCCATTCGGCCTGCCAGCCGCTGAGCGCGCGCTCGTGCTCCTGCACCATGCCGGCAAACACTGTCGCGACGAGGCCCGGCGCGCGCGTCGCGGCCGTCAGCACCGCCGCGCAGCCGACCGGGTTGCGCTTGTGCGGCATCGTCGACGAACCGCCCTTGCCGGCCGCGGCCGGTTCCGCGAGTTCGTCGATTTCGGTCTGCATCTGCAGGGAAATGTCGCGCGCGATCTTGCCGAGCGTGCCGATCAGCATGCCGAACAGCGACGCCGTTTCGGCGATGCGATCGCGCTGCGTATGCCACGGCAGCGTCGGCACCACGAGACCGAGTTCCTGAGCGAGCGAGCGCGTGACCTGCGGCGCCGCATCGCGCAGACTTGCGAGCGTGCCGGCCGCGCCACCGAATTGCAGCACGAGCACGCGCTCGCGCAATGCATCGAGCCGCTCGCGATGACGCAGCAGCGCATCGAGCCACTGCGCGAATTTGAGGCCGAGCGTGATCGGCAGCGCCTGTTGCAGCCAGGTGCGGCCGATCATCGGCGTCGCGCGATGGGTGGCCGCGAGTTTCGCGATCGCATCGCAGGTGGCTTGCAAACCGCTGTCGAGCAGATCGAAGGTGTCGCGCAGTTGCAGCACCGTCGCCGTGTCGATGATGTCCTGGCTCGTCGCGCCCCAGTGCACGTATTTTCCCGCCTCGGCATCGGCTGCCTTGACGCGCGCGGTGAGCTGCTTGACGAGCGGAATCGCGAGGTTGCCGCCGAGCGCGGCGTCGCGCGCGAGCGCTTCGGCGTCGAGCTGATCGGCCTGGCAGGCCGCCTCGATCGCGGGCACGGCGGATTCGGGAATGACTTTGTGTGCTGCCGAAGCGCGCGCGAGCGCGGCTTCGACATCGAGCATCCGTTGCAGCGTGGCACGCGGCGCCCAGATGTCGTTCATCGGCTGTGTGCCGCAAAGAAGGCCCGTCAGACGGGCGCTGGAGTCGAGCATGGTCACGTCGATGTTCGAGGGAACGGAGATGAAGAATGGGCGCGGCGTGTAGCGTCTCAAGGCAGGCGCGGCTGCGTGCTCACTGCCGTGCTTCGCGCTGACGCTCGCTCAGGCGCATGACATGCATGCTGTCGCGTTGCATGCCGGTACGCACTGGTGCACGTCGTTGCGTATTTTGCGCCAAACGCGGCAAACACGTTGCCGAAGTCGCTAGGCCAGCGCTGACGAAGCGTTTGCTCCATCAGCGCTGGCCTGTTCGCAAAACACTATGCGCCACGTGGGTGGCGGCATTGACGCCGCCACGCCTCAGCCAACCATCAGGCTGCGCGCGCAGCCTGCGTGCCGTCGGTCATCGGCACGCCGGTCAGCTTGAGCAACTCGGCGAAATCGATGTCCGAGAAAATCTCGCGCACCACCAGGCCTTCCTTCGTCACGTCGATCATCGCGAGGTCCGTGTAGATACGGTTCACGCACCCGATGCCCGTCACCGGGTATGAGCACTCAGCAGTGATCTTGCTTTCGCCTTGCTTGGTCAGGTGTTCCATCATCACGTAGACCTGTTTCGCGCCGATCGCGAGGTCCATCGCGCCGCCCACGGCCGGAATCGCGTCGGGCGCGCCGGTGTGCCAGTTCGCGAGATCGCCCTTCGCCGACACCTGGAACGCGCCGAGCACGCAGAAGTCCAGATGGCCGCCGCGCATCATCGCGAACGAATCGGCGTGGTGGAAGTAAGCGCCGCCCGTCAGCAGCGTGACGTGCTGCTTGCCGGCGTTGATCAGTTCGTCGTCTTCCTCGCCCTTCGCGGGCGCCGGGCCCATGCCGAGCAGGCCGTTTTCGCTGTGCAGGAAGATTTCCTTGTCGGCGCCGAGGTGGTTCGCCACCAGCGTCGGCACACCGATGCCGAGGTTCACGTAAGCGCCTTCAGGAATATCCTGGGCAACGCGCTTCGCCATTTCATCGCGGGTCAGTTTCTTCATGTCGGTCTCCGAATCAGGCAGCAGCGTCGTGAGGATTGGGCGTCGGGGCATGTGCCGCTTGCGGCACTTCGATCACGCGTTGCACGAAAATGCCGGGCGTGACGATTTCTTCCGGGTCGAGCCCGCCGAGCGGCACGACTTGCGACACCTGCACGATCGCGGTTTTCGCCGCGCTCGCCATGATCGGGCCGAAATTGCGCGCCGTCTTGCGATAGATCAGGTTGCCCCAGCGGTCGCCCTTGTACGCCTTGATGAGCGCGAAGTCCGCATGCAGCGGCGCTTCGAGCACGTAATGCCGGCCGTCGATCAGGCGGGTTTCCTTGCCTTCGGCGAGCTTGGTGCCGTAGCCGGTCGGCGTGAAGAAGCCGCCGATGCCGGCGCCCGCCGCGCGGATGCGCTCGGCGAGATTGCCTTGCGGCACGAGTTCGAGTTCGATTTCGCCGGCGCGATAGAGCGCGTCGAACACATACGAGTCGGTCTGGCGCGGGAACGAGCAGATGATCTTGCGCACGCGCTTCGCCTTGAGCAGCGCGGCGAGGCCGATGTCGCCATTGCCCGCGTTGTTGTTGACG
The DNA here is from genome assembly GCF_900177725.1 of Paraburkholderia susongensis. Lineage (GTDB taxonomy): Bacteria > Pseudomonadota > Gammaproteobacteria > Burkholderiales > Burkholderiaceae > Paraburkholderia > Paraburkholderia susongensis. The sequence goes on from NZ_FXAT01000005.1 coordinate 551,864, forward strand.
ATGGTGAGCTCGCGCGCGCCTTGCTCGATGAGCGCGTCGATCAGCTCCGACGGCATCCCTGCCGTGCCGAAGCCGCCGATCATGACGGTCGCGCCGTCGTGGACATCGGCGACCGCCGACTGCAGTGACTCGAAAATCTTGTTGATCATGTCGAATTTCCTTTGGGGGCGCTACGTGCCGCTGAGCCGGCGGCCGTGACCGGCAAGGCTCGCGCGGAACAGTCTCCGGGCATGCTGGCGACGGCTCGCGAAGTTGGGAGCGGGCTGGCGCCTTCGGTTCGTTCACGGTTGAATTGTTCGTTACATGAACAGTGATTCGTTTAGCGAACGTTCCAGCGATTATGGTTGTCCTTTGGGCGGGTTGTCAAGGCAGGGAAATCCCCTTCATCATAGGTCGTTGCGCGCGACAAAGACGGCTTCCCTGGCTCACGAAAAAGCCCGCTGTACGTACTTCCAGTATCCTTAAGGGCGATTTTTGATCTACCCTTTATGGCGATACCGAATAGACATGGTCAAGCCGCACCCGCCCGCAAACCGACAGCAAGCATGTCCGAAACACAACTGGATCTGAACCTGATCCCCTATCTGGTCGCGATGGAAGACACGCGCAACGTGAGCCGCGCCGCCGAGCAGCTCGGCGTGAGCCAGCCGCGCGTGAGCACCGCGCTCGGCCGTCTGCGCGAATACTTCGACGACCCGCTCTTCGTGCGCACGTCCAAAGGCATGGAGCCGACGCCGCGCGCGCTCGCCATCCTGCCCGCCGCACGCGACGCGCTGCTGCGCATCGAAAAAGGCATGCTCGACGTGCAGGACTTCGACCCGGCCACGAGCACCCATACGTTCTCGATCGCCCTGTCCGATGTCGGCGAAATCGTGTTCCTGCCGAGGCTCCTGCAACTGTTCGCCGAGCGCGCGCCGTTCGCGAATCTGCGCTCGGTCACGGTGTCGCCGTCGCAGGTGGAACGCGGGCTCGAATCAGGCGACGTCGACCTCGCCATCGGCTATTTCCCGGATCTGTCGGGCAACAACTTCTTCCAGCAGCGGCTTTTCACGCACCGCTTCATCTGCCTGATGCGCAGCGATCACCCGCTGTCGAAGGGGCCGCTCACGCTCGAGCAATACGTGGCGTCGGGGCACGCGGTCGTGCGCGCCGAGGGACGCAGCCAGGAGGTGCTCGAGCAGTACCTCGAAAAGAAGCGCATCAAGCGCCGCGCGGTGCTGGAAACGCCGCATTTCATGAGCCTGCCGTTCATCCTCGCGCGCACCAACCTGCTCGCAACCGTGCCGCACGCAATCGGCTTCGCGTACGTGTCGGAGCATGCGTCGATCATGCTCGTCGAGCCGCCGCTGCCGTTGCCGCGCTTCGATCTGCGGCAGCACTGGCATCGCAAGTTTCATAACGATCCGCGCGGCAGCTGGCTGCGCGGCGTGGTCTCCGAACTCTTCAACGACGCGATGGACGAGTGGCCGAAGTAACGGCTCCCGGCGCAAACCCGGCGCGGTCCGGGCGCAGGCGCCCCGACAGCCAAAGGGGGCATCGATACCCCTGAGCGCAAAACATGGAACAATGACCGCAGTTACTGACCCCGCGCGCCCCGTGCAGCGTCGGCGCGCGCTCCAGGAGGAACGACGCATGACCAGCAGCAAGGCAGAAAACAACACCCCACCCGCAGCGGTCGTGGAACGCCCGAGCCGCGAAGAAGCTGAGGCAGCCGTTCGCGTGCTGTTGCGCTGGGCCGGCGACGATCCGCAGCGCGAAGGGCTGCTCGATACGCCCGCGCGGGTGACGCGCGCGTACGAGGAGTTCTTCGCGGGCTACCAGACCGACCCGCGCGATATCCTTGCCCGCACCTTCTCCGAAGTGGACGGCTACGACGAAATGATCGTGCTGAAGGACATCCGCTTCGAAAGCTATTGTGAGCACCATATGGTGCCGATCATCGGACGCGCGCACGTCGCCTATCTGCCGCAACACCGGGTGGTGGGCATCTCGAAGCTCGCGCGGCTTGTCGATGCGTTCGCGAAGCGCCTGCAGATCCAGGAAAAGATGACGGTGCAGATCGCCGATACGCTGAATGAGGTACTGCAACCGGCGGGCGTCGGCGTGATTCTCGAAGCCGCGCACCAGTGCATGTCGACGCGCGGGGTGCACAAGGCCGGCGTCACGATGGTGACGTCGCGCATGCTCGGCACGTTCCGCACCGATCCGTCGACGCGGCGGGAGTTTCTGTCGATCGTGGGGAGTCCGGAGGGAATGGCGGTGCCGAATACGTGAGCGGGGCGAGGCCCACTCCCCCCGCACGCCAGGGCCTTGCGCGCGCATGCCGGCCCAACAGCAGGAACAGGAGCGCCTCAATTGGTAGAGTTTCCGTCGTCGGCGGTTTCAACCTGGGGCAGCGCAATCGTGTTCGTCAACGTATTGCTGACGCGCCTCGGCGTGCCGATTCCCGCCGTCCCCATGCTGCTTTTCGCGGGCTCGGCAATCGCCGCCGGTACCCTGTCGTTCTGGCCGATCCTCGGCGCCGCGGTGCTCGGCGCGCTGATCGGCGACGGCACCTGGTTCACGGCCGGCCGTCTCTATGGCCGCAAGCTGCTTGCCGCGCTCGGCCGCCTGTCTCCCGCAATCGATGCCAGAGTCGAAATAGCGCGCTCGCTATTCGAGCGCTATGGCGTGCCGCTCGTGTCGATCTCAAAGTTCGTGCCCGGGCTCGGCCTCATCACGCCGCCGCTGATGGGCACGACCGCCGTCGATATCCGCATCTACGCACTGTGGGATTTCGCAAGCGCGCTCGCCTGGGCGACATTCTGGCTGCTCGGCGGTGCCGCGGTGGAAAGAGAGCTGCATATGCTGCGCGCGCTGGTCGAGTCGCGCGGCGGCACGCTCGCCGATATCCTGCTTGCCGCGGCGCTCGCTTATCTGCTTTACCGGTTATATCTGCGCTACCGCGAGCGGCGCCTGTTCGCGCGCGCCGCATCGATGCCGCGCGCATCGAGGACCGCGCGCGGCTGGCGCCGCATGGCGCCGTCCAGAGTGCTCGATGCCCGTCCGGGCGCGCTGATGGTCGACTCGCTGAGCGGCATTCCCGGCGCGCTCGCGCTCGATCCCTACTCGCCCGAGCAGATCGACGGCGCGCTGTGCACGCATGACATGGTGATCTATTGCATCTGTCCGGACAGCGCAACCGCGCTCGAAGTCACTCAACGCATGCGCAACCACGGCTATACGCGGATTCGCGCACTGCACGGCGGCCTCGACGCATGGCAGCGGCGCGGCTTTCCGGTCGGATTGCTGGCGGGTGCGGATGGACAGGTTGCGGATCAAGCGGCCCCGCCGTTGCCGGGCGACACGCAAGGCTCGATCACGTTGCGTGGTTTCGCGCCGCGCAGCGCTTAGCGCGCGAATCGCGTTGCAGCAGGCTGAGCGGCGTGCCCGCCAAGCCGGCGGCCCACGGCTGGCGTCCATCTGGCGCGTCATGCCGGCTCTGGCGACAGGCACAACATCATGCACGGCCGGCAGCGCAGCGAAAGCGTCTGCCATGCCACCCTCGTCGCCTTCTTTCGCAGACGCTCCTTTCGCGCGGTCGCTGCACTGCGACATACATCCGTGTCGAGATTCGAGCATGGCCAAGGCGCGCCTCGTCGACTCGCCGAAAACTTGCATCACGCGCAATCAGTGCAGCAAATCAGTGCAGCAATCCAGCCGCCGCGCGCATGCGGCGCTTGCGCTCCCTGCCGAGCCAAAGCAGTGCGGCATCCATGTCGTCGGCCCCGGCGAGCAATGCGGCATGCTCGCGTAACAGCGCTTCGCTTGAGACCGTATCGTTTAGATGGCCGAAGCGTTCCTGAATTCGCTTCAAACGTTCGAGCGTGCGTTGATGGCTTCCCTTCAGCACCGGCCCGAAAAACTCGAACAGATAACGCAGTTTCTTGCCCGCCTTCCTGACATCGTGAAAGGCGGCGTAGTTCGAGCGCTTCGCGCGGCTCGCGCGTTTGATGCGCGTTTCTAGCGACCGCTTCGATGCGCTCACACGCCGAGCGGCAAATTTGCGCAGTGCAATGCGCGGCTCCTGGTTGCTGTCCAGTTCCGCCGACGTGCTCGCGAACGCCTCCTGCAGCAGACGCTTGACGTCCGCGTTCGATAACGTTTCGCGGCTGAGCGCGAGTGTCTCGCCGCGCGCCGCCTCGAGTTTGGGCAACAGTTCGCCTGCGCCGCTGTCGCTCTGCGCGAGCAATTCGATCAGGATGTCCCAGTCGCGCGTCTTACCGGCCGCTGTCGCGAGAAATTGGAAGACTGCGCGCTGGCGGGCGTTCTCGCCCTTATCGAGCAGAGGCGCGAATGCCCACCACAACGACCGCAACCGCCGCAGCGACACCCGCAGCTTGTGCAGCGCTTCGGGTGATGTGTCTTCACGCACCGCTTCGGCCAGTTCGATCACCTGGCCGATCAGCGGCGCGGCATAGGACGCAAAAGCCTGCTGCGCCGAGGATTCGCCCACCGGCGGGCTGGCTGCTTCGCTGTCTTGCTTCATCGACGCCCCATGGAACATGACCTTCCTTCCAGCGTAGCAAAAAATAATACTCAGAAGATATTCGGACACATTTGATATGCCGGATACGCGCAAAAACGCGCGACAAAATATTGCCGGCGCGTATCCGAGCGCTTTTCCTGCCACTCGATGGCGCCGCGCGCCCCGGGGCGTCTATCCCGAACCTATATTGCATCCGCGCGAGTAGGCACGCATACGTCATGCAGCATGTTGGCGGCGCAGATAGTCAGACCCGCTGCCGATGGACCGCAATCGCATTGCAAGGTGAGCCGGCCGCGATCCATCGCGCAGACCAATCAATGCAACCATGACGGCAACGCGCGCGGCGAAGTGATCCCTACTTCGTGGCTCGGCTACCGCTCCAGCTTGATTCGGACGTCTGACTTTCTTGGCCCGCCATTTCGCGGCGGACTTTATCGTATGACGTACAGCCATTGCCCGCCTCGCGCCTGCGGTCACCCCGCTGTCATCATTGCGACACATGGTGAAAGCAGCATCGAAAACTCTGCGACCAACTTTTGGGGCTCACGTCATGCCGGAACTTTCGTATCCGCAACCAGGCGCCGCCAGCGGCAAAGGGCGCAATTTCGGCCTGTATATTTTTCTGGCCCTGCTCGTTACCGGCATCATTTATTGCGCCGTGCATCTGCTCGACGATCTGCAACCCGTTCGTGAAAGCTCGATCCTGCCGTATCTGCTGCTCGGTGTGGCGCTGCTGATCGCGCTAGGCTTCGAATTCGTCAACGGCTTTCACGATACGGCCAACGCGGTCGCCACCGTGATCTACACCCATTCGCTGACGCCGAACCTTGCGGTCGTGTGGTCCGGCGCGTGGAATTTTCTCGGCGTGCTGACGTCGAGCGGCGCAGTCGCATTCGGCATCCTGCAACTGCTGCCCGTCGAGCTGATTCTGCAGGTCGGCAGCAGCGCCGGCTTCGCCATGGTCTTCGCACTGCTGATCGCCGCGATCATCTGGAATCTCGGCACCTGGTATTTCGGACTGCCTTCTTCGAGTTCGCACACGCTGATCGGCTCGATCATCGGCGTGGGCCTGATGAATCAGTTGATGCATGGTGCGAACGGCACGAGCGGCGTCGACTGGAATCAGGCGCTCGGCGTCGGCAAGTCGCTGCTGTTTTCACCGATCGTCGGCTTTCTGCTCGCCGGCTTGCTGCTGCTGATAATGAAAGCGGTAGTACGCGTGCCCGCCCTCTATGCCGAGCCGAAGGGCAAGGAGCCGCCGCCGTTCTGGATTCGCTGTCTGCTGATTCTGACCTGCACGGGAGTCTCGTTCGCGCATGGCTCGAACGACGGCCAGAAAGGCATGGGCCTCATCATGCTGATCCTGATCGGCACGGTGCCGACCGCCTACGCGTTGAACAAGGCGGTCACGGCTGAGCAGACGCAGACCTTCGTCGCGGTCGCCCAGCAGACCGCGACGACGCTCGCGCACTATACGCAGGGCGCGGCGCCTTCCTTGAATCCGCGTGCCGATGTCGAGGCCTTCGTGCGCACGCGTCAGTTGACGCCCGCCACGCTGCCGGCGCTGCAGCAGCTCACCGAACAGATCGGCCACCAGGTTGGAGAATCGAGATCGATGGCCGCGGTGCCGCAAGGCATCGTCGATAACGTGCGCAACAACATGTATGTCACATCCGAGGCGATCCGTCTGATGCTGAAGGCCAATCAGCCGCAGTTCGCGCCCGAACATGCGCGGATCATCAGCAATTTCAGAACGCAGATCGACCACGCGACCAAGTTCATTCCGACATGGGTCAAGGTGGCGGTCGCGATCGCACTGGGGCTCGGCACGATGGTGGGCTGGAAGCGCATCGTCGTCACGGTGGGCGAGAAGATCGGCAAGCAGCATCTGACATATGGGCAAGGCGCGGCGGCTGAAGTCGTGGCGATGGTGACGATCGGCGCCGCCGACGCATACGGCCTGCCGGTGTCGACGACCCATGTGCTCTCCTCCGGCGTGGCGGGCACGATGGCCGCCAACGGCTCGGGGCTGCAATGGGGCACCGTGCGCAGCCTCATCCTCGCCTGGGTGCTGACGCTGCCCGCGTCGATCGCGCTCGCGGCGGGGTTGTACTGGTTGTTCCGGGCGGTGTTCTAGGCGCGCTGACCGGGCATCGATGCAGACAGCGGGCCGGTGGTTTGCACGACCACCGGCCCGCCAATGAAAAAGCGCGATACGTATCTACGTATCGCGCTTTTTTATCGACCTGCTACTTCATACGCCAAACCAACGCCAAATTCACGTCACCCCGCCACTCAATACACTTCAGGCACGATCATCGACTGCGGCACCGGCTGGCGGCTGTAGTCCTCGTGATGAACGCGCGACGGCAATTCGATATGCGAATGCTCGATCTCGTGATACGGCACCTGGCCGAGCAGATGATGAATACAGTTCAGGCGCGCGCGTTTCTTGTCGACGGCCTGCACGACCCACCACGGCGCTTCGGGAATATGCGAGCGTTGCAGCATCACTTCCTTGGCGAGCGTATAGGCTTCCCAGCGGCGCCGGCTCTCCAGATCCATCGGACTCAGTTTCCACTGCTTGAGCGGATCATGAATGCGGGTCTGGAAACGGATTTCCTGTTCTTCATCGGTAATCGAAAACCAGTACTTGATGATCTGCACGCCACTGCGCACGAGCATCTTTTCGAATTCCGGCACCGAGCGGAAAAACTCTTCGTACTCGTCGTCGGTGCAGAAATTCATCACACGTTCGACGCCCGCGCGGTTGTACCAGCTGCGATCGAACAGCACCATCTCACCGCCCGCGGGCAGATGCGATACGTAGCGCTGGAAATACCATTGCGTGCGCTCGCGGTTGCTCGGCGCGGGCAGCGCCGCCACGCGGCATACGCGCGGATTGAGGCGCTGTGTGATGCGCTTGATCGCGCCGCCCTTGCCCGCCGCATCGCGTCCCTCGAAAATGACGACCAGCCGGTGGCCGGTCTGCACGATCCAGTCCTGCAGTTTGACCAGTTCGCCCTGCAAGCGGAACAGTTCGCGGAAATAGCGCTTGCGCGCTTCGCGATGCTCGGGAGTAAAGCCGTCTGCGCCGTCGAGCATGCGATCGTCGACTTCCATCTCGAGCTCTTCGTCGTACGCATCAATGAGGTCTTCCTCGAAACGGCGCTGCCGCTCAGCCATCAATTGGGTTTCAGACCTCGGGTCAAGCTCTTTCATAGCGGCTCTCCTCGCAACAGAAATGGTTCGGTGCGCGGCGGCAAGCGCGACGCGGATGCAATCGGCCGATTATCGAAGCGGGAGGTGTCAGCCGTGTTACCGCGCCGAACGACGTTGGACGCTCCAGCGGTGCATTGAACGACGGCTGCGGCGCAATAACGCGCATCGCGGCGTCGCACACGCGTGGCGATACCCATGATAGCGAGTTTTGCGCGGACGTCCGGCGCTAACGCAGCGGCCGCGCGAAGCTCAATTCGTGGCCGTCCGGGTCGGTGATATGGAAATAGCGTTCGCCCCAAGGCGCATCGGACGGCGCGAACGACGGCTGCAATCCCGCCGCCAGCGCTTTGCGATAAAGCGCATCGACGTCCGATACATAGAAGATCACGCGCCCCCACCAGTTGACCGGTGCGCGCGTATCGGCAATCAGGTTCAGGTAGGTTCCGCCGAATGCGAACGACGTAAACGCCTCCTGCGGACCGCCGAATTTCAGCGGAAAACCGAGCGCCTCGTAGAACGGCACAGCGCGCTGCATGTCGCCGGTGGCGAGCGTGATCGCGCTCAGCGCTTCGATTTGCGGTTCCGGCACAGCGGTTTGCGACGATGAAGCAATAGCGGCCGACATGAGACGTCTCCTTCGTGATGATGAAGCGTGACGGCGCATCGATAACGCCTCGCCGCCGGCCAACTCGCCCGGTCCAAACCGCGGGCAGCGCGCAGCCGCGCGGGGAAACCGGATCGCCGCCCAGCCGCGGGCGTGCAGAAAGTGTCTCATACGCCGCCGGCGCCGCGCCCATATTTGGCGCCCTTGAAAACCCGCGCCCCGCCCCGCATCTCGAAGCCCGTTCATCCGGAGCATCGCCATGGGAAGCCGCCCACGCTTCATCGATGACCTGTCGAGCGCCGCATCCGACGCCCCCGGGCCCCAGTCCACCGAACTTCTAATCGACGACATCACCTTGCTCGACGCGTATTCGCGCACGGTGATCGGCGCGCTCGAACGCGTCCAGCAGGCCGTCGCGTTTATCGCCGTCGAACGCCGATTGCCCGGCGAGCCGCCGGAACGTGGCCGGGGCGCGCGCGGCGGCACCGGTTCGGGCTTTCTGTTTACGCCCGACGGCTATCTGCTGACCAATAGCCATGTCGTGCATGGCGCCACGCATATTCAGGTGACGCTCGCCGACGGCGCGAAATTCGACGCCGATCTCGTCGGCGACGACCCCGGCAGCGATCTTGCGGTGCTGCGCATCGGCTCGCCGGAGCCGCTGCCGCATGTCGAACTCGGGGAATCGTCGAAACTGCGCGTCGGGCAGATCGCGATTGCGGTCGGCAATCCGCTCGGTCTCCAGCAAACCGTGACGACCGGTGTGATCTCGGCGCTCGGCCGTTCGCTGCGCTCGAACTCCGGCCGCATGATTTACGACGTGATCCAGACCGACGCCGCGCTCAACCCCGGCAACTCGGGCGGACCGCTAATCAATTCGGCGGGCCAGGTGATCGGCGTGAATACCGCGATCATCCCGGGCGCGCAGGCGATCTGCTTTGCAACGGCAATCGATACCGCGAAGTGGGTCATCATGCAGATCTTCGCGCACGGCCGGGTGCGGCGCGCGTATATCGGCGTGGCCGGCACGACGACGCCGCTGTCGCGCCGCGTGCAGCGCTATTTCGGCCTCAGCGCGCAAAGCGGTGTGCACGTGATGGAGATCGTCAAAGGCAGCCCGGCCGCGCTCGGCGGTTTGCGCACCGACGACACGATTGTCGCGATCGACACGCAGCCTGTGCAGGACGTGGATAACCTGCAACGTACGCTCGACGCTTCGCGTATCGACAAGCCGGTCAGCGTGACCGTGCTGCGCGGCGCGCAGCGAGTTGAATTGACGTTGACGCCGGTGGAGCAGGCGGGGTGAGGAGAGGGGCTGGCCACCATGCGGCTGGCTAACCGCGGAACCCGACTTACAACCCTACATGAAACTCTACATAAAAAATAACAAATCAATATAAATCAAATAATTACGATATATAATCGCGGACATCGAACCCTACACAAAACCGTACAGTCCGCTATGACGACAGTCGTTTCGTTCGAACCATTGTTTCCCGAAGACCGTGTACTCGATCCGCTGCTCGAGCGTACCGCGGAGCTCATCGATTCGTCGCAAAAGCTGCTTGCCGTAAGAGAAACGCCGCTTGCCGCGGCGCTCGTCCCGCAATTGCGCGCGATGAATTCGTACTACACGAACAAGATCGAAGGTCAGCACACCACGCCTGCCAGGATCGAGGCTGCGCTAAAACGGGACTACTCGGCCGACGTTGCCGAGCGCAAAAAGCAACGCCTTGCGATGGCGCATATAGCAACGGAAGCCGCACTCGAAGAAGAGTGGTCTTCGCTTGCGGTGCCCGCCCTGTTCGAGCCGGCTCGGCTTTCAACCATTCACGACCGATTCTTTTCCTATCTGCCGGCCGATGAGCGATTGACCAGCGAAGGCGACCCGATTGTGCCGGGCGAGCTTCGCAAAACGGAGGTCACCGTGGGTCGCCATCTGGCACCGGAGCCCGAGATGATCGAACCGCTCCTCATTGCGTGGGCCACGCGATATGCGCGGATACGAATCAAGGACTACCAACTGATCGGCATTGCCTGTTCGCATCATCGCCTGGCATGGATTCACCCATTTGCGGACGGCAATGGCCGGGTAGCACGTTTGCATTCCCATCTCGCCTTGCGCGCCGCCGATTTGACCCACGACCTATGGTCCCCGCTTCGTGGCCTCGCGCGCGAACATGAGCAGTACTACGCCAGATTGAGTGGGGCCGACCAGACGCGCCGCAATGATCTCGATGGCCGGGGCAATCTCTCTCAGGAGGGTCTCGTGCAGTTCGCGCAGTTCTTCCTCGACTGTTGTCTGGACCAGGTACGCTTTATGGTCCGCATGACCGGGTTCGACGGCATTGCAGATCGTCTGGCCGATCTATTGCGATATCTCGATTCCAATCCGTGGATGATCGGTTCGGAAAAATCGGTTATCAAACCGGAAGCTTCGGCGCTGGCAATGGAATTCGTCGCGACGCGTCGCGCAGTCACGCGCGCGGAATTCAATCAGATGCTCGGCGTAAGCGATGTTCTGGCTCGCAGGATTACGCGCTCGCTGCTCGATATCGGCCTGCTCAGTTCGCCCTCACATCGCGGCGACCTTTTCTTCGGACTCCCATTAGAAAGCCTTCGCTTCCTGTTCCCGCGACTCTGGCCGGAAGTCGATCAGGAGTAGGCCGTACTCCGCACCCGCCAGACAGAGCCGCTGGATACTCCCGGCGGCCCCTCGCAACGCCGACTGAATCACCCGCGTCACCCCTCTGCTGCGGCACACAAAAAGGCCATCGCTCACGCGCGCCCGCGGCTGCCGCGCGCAATTTCATCGCCCGCGCCTTGCGGCAGGCGTGCGGTAATCGGAATCGACAGGCACGAGAACAGGCCGACGACGAGAAAGGCCGGCCAGAAATCGGAGAACACGATTGTCGGATGGCCCTGCACATGATGCGAAATCTGCAGCACGATACCGGCAACCGTCACGCCGAGCCCGAGCGACATCTGCTGGATCACGCTCGCCACGCTCGTTGCGCGGCCGACATCGCTGCTCGGAATATCCGCATACGCGAGCGTATTGAGCGACGTGAATTGCAGCGACGGAAAGAAGCCGCCCACCAGCACGACACACCAGATCAGCCAGTGCGGCGTACCTGGAAAAAACAGCCCGTACACCGCGATCGCGAGACCCGCGCAAGCGGCGTTGACCATCAGCACCGTGCGAAAGCCGAAGTGTCCGAGAATGCGCGACGCCACCGTCTTCATGAAGATCGAGCCGAACGCGGACGCGCAGGTAATCGCGCCCGCCCTGAACGCGGTCATGCCGAGTCCTTCCTGCAACGCAAGCGGCAACAGAAACGGCACCGCGCCAAGTCCGATACGAAAGAGCGACCCGCCCACCACGCTCGCATGAAAACTCGGAATGCGCAGCAAACGCAGATCGAGCACCGGCAACGCGACGCGGTTCGCGTACAGCACGTAAATCAGCAGCAGCACCACACCCGTCACGCACATACCGACCGACTCACTGGTCGACACGAGTTCGCCGCCCACCAGCGAAAGCCCCAGCATGAATAGCGACGCGCCGCTCGCCGACAGCGCGAAGCCGATCCAGTCGAGCCGGCCCGGATGCGGCTCGCGCGTATTGGCGATGTGTTTGTTCGCGAGCCAGATGCCGAACAGGCCGATCGGAATATTGATGACGAAGATCAGACGCCAGTGCAGATACGTCGTGATAAAGCCGCCGAGCGGCGGCCCGACCACAGGTCCGAGCAGCGCCGGCACCGACAGATAGTTCATCGCGCGAATGAATTCGGACTTCGGCACCGAACGGAAAATGATGATGCGGCCTACCGGCACCATCAGCGCGCCGCCGATGCCCTGCACGAAGCGCGCGGCCACGAAGGTGTCGAGCGAGGTGGAGGCCGCGCACATCAGCGAGCCCGCCATGAAGATGCCGATGGCCGTGCGGAACACGGTGCGCGAACCGAAGCGGTCGGCCACCCAGCCGCAGATCGGAATGAACACGCCAAGGCCGATCACATAGGCCGTGACGGCGAGCTTCAGCGTGATGGGGTCGTGGCCGAGATCGCGCGCCAGAACCGGCAGCGACGTCACGATCACCGTGCCGTCCACGTTTTCCATGAACATCGCGCACGCGACGATCAGCGGAACGATGAAAGCGCCTAAAGCGAGCGGCATTGGCGTGGCGACGGGCGGCTAGGCCAGCAATGTAAAGCAACGATTATGGCATTGCGGCGGCAGCAGATGTGATGTTGTTGCGCGAAGGGATCGTGCCGCGCGCCGCAATGCGGCCGCTGAACGCGCAGCACGAGCGCCTTAGCGCGACGCGCTGACGAGCGGCTGCAACTGCGGCAGGATTTCGCGGGCTGCGCGCTCGACGTCGTTCGGGAAGTCGATCTCGATCCATGGCGCGCCGGTCACGTCGGCGGTATCGAACACCTGGCTGCGCTCGAGCAGCAGGTCGCGCACCGCTTCCTCGTGAGGCATGTTGGCGCGGCCGCTGTCGATATAGCCCGCCACGATCTGCGTAAAGCGCCGCGCGGTTTCCTCGCGGAAGCGGAAGAAGCCCACCGATTCGCCGATCGTGTCGTACTCGAGATTGACCGCGAGCTGCTTGCGCAATTCGACCGGCACGCCGTCTTTCAGGCACAGCTTGACGGGCTCGTCGCCCGCTTCGAAATCGCGGTCGATCAGGAGACGGTTGACCGAGTCGCCAGCCACGAGCGCGTCCAGAATGCGTTCGTCATAGAGCACGTCGGCGTCCATCAGCAGCACATCGCCGCCGCGCGTCAACGCATCGGCCACCGTATGCACCGTCAGCACGCTGCCGAGATCGAAACGCGGGTTCAGCACGGTCTCGACCTCATGCGGCCAGTTGATGCGCTCCAGTTCCGCCTGCACCGATTCCGGCTGGAAACCGAGCGCCAGCACGACATCGGTCACGCCGGCGGTTTCGAGCATTTGCAGATGCCGCTCGAGCAGGCTCATACCGTCGAACTGCAGCAGGCATTTCGGGAACTGGGCCTGCGGCGGCTGCTGAAGACGCAGGCCGAGGCCCGCGGCGAGAATGATGGCACGCATGCGCGGTCCTTTGAAAAAATACGGGAATCAATCGGCAACCGGCACGCGCTGCATGGAGCGCCGCCGTTGCCAGCTTCTTTCGCTGAAGTGCAAAACCAGCAGGCCCGGCAAGCCTAGCAGGATTTCGCGCGCGCGCTTGGCGAGCGAGAGCGCCAACGCCGCGTCGGGCGGCAGACCGACGAGCGGCGCGAGCAGCAGATAGCCGCCCTCCTGCACGCCGAGCGAGCCCGGAATCATGAACGCCGCGCCGCGAATCGCCTGGCCGATGCTTTCGAGCAGCAGCGCGTCGATCCAGCCGACCGGATGGCCGAGAAAACGCAGCGCAAGCCACACCTCGACCGTACCGACGACCCAGCCCACGAGACTCAATGCGAAGCTCGCCACGACCCGGCCGCGCTCGCGATACAGCGACTGCACGGCGGCATCGACGGCTTCCGCGCGCGTCATCAGCGAGGACCAGTCGCGCTTGCCGAACACCTTCGACACCACGCCGAGCAGCCGGCCGAACAGGCCGCGGCGCTGCGCGTAGTAGAAACTGGCGATCATCGCGCCGAGCACGGCCGTGGCGATCAGCGTCGCGATTCGCAGATCATGCAGCGCGCCGTGCGCGGCGTAGGCGCCGAACAGCGCAAGGCCGCCGAGCGCGAAGATGATTTGCGCGAGCGCCTGCCAGGTCGTGCTGACGGTGATCGCGGCGGCCGCATCGCGCAGCAGCATGCCGCGCTGCGACAGTTGCCGCACCATCACGACGGGCCCGCCGATCTGCCCGGCCGGCAGCAGGCTATTGACCGACTCGCCGATCCAGCGCGCGAACAACGCGTCGCGCAGCGACACACCGTGGGAAGCGCCGCGCGATTCGTCGCTGCGTCGCATCAGCACCGAGATCGCGCCTGCATCGAGCATGAGCGGCACGACGTGGAACGCCGCGACGACCGCCAGCCCCCAGCCGGCGGCGAGCAAGGTCGAAGCCACCGAGCCGAACCCCTGCCACGCGAGCAGGCCGACGAACAGCGCCGTGCCGATCGACAGCAGAAGCAGTGCGGCGCGACTCATGCGGAGCCCTTGCCGCGCGAGGCCATCTGACGGAAAACCTGGCGAAAACCGAAGTACGCGACCGCGTCCTTCATGTTCGAGATGAAACGGCGCCACGGCCGCATGTTGGGATCGGTGACGTACTCGAACGTGAGCGAGACGCGCATCTCGTTCGCACCGGCCGGCGTGATGCGGTGGCGGAGTTTGTCGCCGTCGAAAAACACGAGGCCGCCCGGCGGAATCTGCACCGAACCCGGCTGATCGGGCACGTCGGGATTGCGCGTATGCAGCTCGTAATCGAGCCGGCACGACGATTCGTCGATCACGCCGAGCAGCAGCGTGTAACGGCGTCCATCGTAGTAGGAAGTATCGTAGTGCCAGCCGATATGATCGCCCGGCCGCGTGTAGTAATAGAGCGCGTAGGCGTGCGGATCGTCGGCGGGCGAGACCTGCAGCTTGTCGCCGCTCAGTTGCTCGAGCCAGCCGATCAGCTCCTTCGAGCGATACAGCTCAGCGATGAACGGCGCAAGGCGGTCGATCGTATGGCGGCTTACGCTGCCGCCCTGCTTGTGACCTGGCAGATAGTTGCGGTTCACCTCGTCGAGCAGCGCCCGTGCGCTGTGGACCAGTTGCGCGGTGACTTCCGGCGCGAGAAAGTCTTCCAGGTAGAGAAACGCGTCCTGCGCGGCAAAGTCCTTGCGCAGACGCGCGTTGTCGAACGTGCGGGTGCGGCTCGCGACCGCGCGATCGGCCTGCGGTGCAGGCACGGCGGTCGTGAAAGCCGATGTACCGGCCACGGCGGACACCGGCGCGATCACGTCGTCTTCGGCGTGGGTACTCATTCGCTGGCTCAAAGTTAACGGGTTTCGGAGGCGTTGGCGGTGTCGGCTGCGAGGTGAGCGCTACGGCGCGAAACGCGCACGTAGTCGATCACCACCCATGCGGCGAAAAGCGGCGCGCCGATCGAGGCCACCACGACGAATGGCATCACGACGTTCGTCAGCGTGACGATGGGCAGCAGGTACAGCACGTCTTCGGTTTCGAAGCCGCCGACGGATGCCTGCTTCGTGCCCGCCTTGCCGACCATTTCCTCGATGCGCATGCGCAGGAAGAAGATCAGCGCGACCGCCACGCCGGCTATCGCACCGAGCACGCCCGGCGCGACCTCGGTGCCGCCGATTTGCACGCCGCCCGCACCAACGCCCGAACCAACCCCCACACCGACGCCCATGCCGACGAACAGCATCACGGTCACGAGCGCGTCACAGGCGAGGTCGTAAAAATGACCGATGCGGCTCGATTTGCCGCCGATACGCGCGAGTTCGCCGTCGGTATGATCGACAAAATTGGAGAGCACGATCAACAATGCGCCTGCATTGGTCCACGTGAATCCGCCGTGAGCCAGGCACAGCGCGCCCGCGAGGCCGATCAGCAGGCGCAGCGTGGTCAGATGATTCGGCGTGACCCAGGTATTGACGAGCGGCGTCACGAGCCGGCGGGCGAGCCGCGCGTCCCATGTGCGTGGCGGTGGAACATTAAATGGAGGTTGGGGTTGCGAAGTCATAACCCGGAAATATATACGGGATTACAAATTGTTGCTTTCCTCCCGTGCGTTTCTTTGCAGTTTGTCGATGACAATTCCGTGTCGGTCATGAAGCGGAATTCGCCGAATCACGATAAAGTGCGAATCCAGTTGCGCCCGGCCCGTCATGCTGAATCCCTTCGATATGCAATGCCCTGCGGGTCTACACGCGACGCCACTGGCCGTTGCGCATCCACGACATCGAATCCGGATTGCCGCTCAAGCTCATGAACCGTTTATTTGTCTCTCTATCGTTTCTCGTGGTCGCGGCGCTGCCGCTTCGCAGTTTCGCCGCAACGCCCGACGCGACGCTGGACGCGCCGCTCGTCTGCAACGAAAGCGGCCACCAGTTCATTGCTGACCTCATGAACCAGCAACTGATCAACCCGAAGCCGAGCCATGTCGAACGCAATTCGATCAACGCGTTTTCGCCGACGCCTAACGCCCATCTGACCGCGTTCGGCTTTCGCGTCTTCGCGGTGGTCGGCTTTGAAAAAGACGACCCGATGTTCCGTACCGGCGACGGCGAGCCGCTCGCGCAGTCCGCCTACGGCGTGGTCGTGTTCGGCAGCGAAGACAAGGTGCAGAGCGCGCTGACGGATGCGGGCAGCACGGCGATCGTGCATCACGTCGCGCCGCTCATCACCGCGATTTTCTGCAAGCGCAACTGAGGTTTGGGAAGCCAGGCCGCGGGGTCCCCGGCCCGGTCTGCCCAGGACGTTTCGATTCGGCCTGCGCCGCCCCTCTAACCCGGCCGGCGAAAGCCGCTTTCCACCCACGCGGCGGCGCTTGCCTTGGTGAGCTTGAAACCCGGCGCGACCTGAACCTGCGCGAGCTGTTCGCCGAAGGGATCGAGCGCGCTCAGCAGCGCATAGGGCTCGTCTTCGTCGGGGATGATGTCGAGCGTGATATCGAGTTCGCCGTCGCCGTCCGCGCTCGGCACCCGCACCGCCTTATGCAGTTGCGCGCGCAGTTGCTGCTCGTGGCGGCGCAGCACTTCCGAAGCGGTCTTTACCAGCGTGTTGAACGCCGAGACGTCGAGCGGCTTCGGGTCCTTCTTGTTGCGGCCCATTGTCCACGGTCCGACGAGCGCGGGTTCCGCTTCGCCGTCCTTGATCATTTCGACGGCCCAGCCGTCGTCGTCTTCATTCTTGATGACGCGCGCGGTCCAGCCGTTGTCGCGCCATAGACGATCTTCGTGCACGCTTTCGTCGAGGCGGGACGAATCTTCCGTGAGGGAATCAGCAGCCAGATCGGCATCTGCATTGGACGAGGAAAGGGGCGTGTCGGTCATTACAGGTTCACTCGCGTTCGCGGGGGCGAAAAACATATCGAACTTGCAATTCTACCCGCCAGGCAGATGCCGCCCTGCTCCCTCTGACGAACGGACAAGCCACGGCGCGCCTCGCGCCGTTCGAAACAAGCCAATTCGCGAGTCGCGGCAATGTATAAATCCGTTTTAAAAATCGCATAAAAAAACGCGACCCGAAGGTCGCGTGAAAAAATGAAAAAGACACCCTTGGTCAAAGGGGTCTAACAAAATTATAAGGGGCAAGCTCCTTCGGTTTAGCGGCAATGCCGGAAGACTGCATTGCGAAAAACAGCATGAATCGACGGCCATGAAGCGTCTCGCTGTTCCGTGCACCGTTGCGGCCGGGCCATGTTTTGGATTTGACAGCTTACGCGCAGTTTATTGTAAATAACATTTAACTTTTATCAGCCTGTATTTACGCGATTAATTCCCCTCATCTCGAATGCGGAAATTAATTGTCGTATCGCATTCAATTAAATACCCACATAACGGGCATTACGCTTCGCTGCGAAACGCCAAGGAGACGAACGAAGGCAGCAGGTAGTGACGGCGCCAACGCACGATGGGTATACTGCCCCGGCCACCTCATCCTCAGCGATGCCGCGACGGATGCACGGCGGCTTCGCCGCGAAGCAGTGCGTTGCGCACCAGCGCAGCGCGCTTCGCCCGCGCCTCACCTTCCCATGCACGACCGGGAACGCCGATGATCGGATCATGAAAAGACTTCTCCTGCTTACCTCCGCTGTCGCCATCACCGCCACCCTCGCCGCGTGCGGCTCCTCGAGCGGTCCCGCACGCGATGCGTCCGCGCCGCTGGTCTATGTGTCGTCGTCACGCACGCCTGCGTCCATCGCCGCCTGCCTCAAGGATCGTCTGCCGCGCGTTCGCACGTCGCAAGCCGGCGCCACGACCGAACTCGCGGTCGGCTCCGATTCGAACAACTCGTACTTCATCACGCTGACGCCGCTCAACGGCAGCACGACCATCAAGGTCATGCATCCGGCCAATGCTCCCGCCGATCCGCCCGAAGAGGAAATGCGCTTCGACATCGCGCGCTGCGCGACCTGAGCATCGCTTCGCACGTTCACGGCCCCGGTATCGTGAACGCCGTGAACGTCATGAACGCAAGGCCGATGCACGAATTTTTATCTCGCGCATCGGCTATTTTTTTATCCGCTCATCTGCGAACATAGCCGCCCTCTGTTTTTCGCGCGGCGCTCGTACCGCGAGTTTCGATGGCATCCAGCAAGGCACATCATGCGACCGGTTTTGCGGCCGGCGTCATCGCGGCGGTCATCGTCGCGCACAACGGCGGCAGTCTGTTTCATCCGGGCGTGCTGCTGGGCTTCATCGCCGGCGTGGCCGGCGGCACCGCGCCGGACTGGCTCGAAGTCGCATGGTGGTCGCGCGCGCGGCGGCTGTGGATCACGCATCGCACGCTGACGCATTGGGGCATCGGATGGCTCGCGTTGCTCGCGGTGTCGTACCGCTCGCTTGGGCATTCGCTCTACGCCGCGCCCGCGTTCGGTTTCGCATGCGGCGGCCTCATGCACCTGCTCGCCGACTGGCCGAATCCGCTCGGCGTGCCGTGGATCGCCAGACGGCATTCGTTGAATCTATGGAATAGCGGGCACTGCGATCTGATCGTGGTGGCGGCATCGTGGGCGGCGGCGTGGTTCGTCGGCGAGCATCTGTGGCTGCATGGCGCGCATGGGCTGCCGTGGTGGGAGCATTTGCGCGTGGGGTGAGGGAGCGGGTTGCTGGCCACATGCACCGCTCATCACTGCCGCCCCTCGTCGCCGCGTTCGCCTTCGCGGATCTTGCCTTGCGACACGCTGCTGCCCGGCGGCACGCTATGCGTGAGCCACACGTTGCCGCCGATCACCGAGCCGCGCCCGATCTTCACGCGCCCGAGGATCGTCGCGCCCGCGTAGATCACGACGTCGTCCTCGACGATCGGATGCCGCGCATTGCCCTTGATGAGCGTGCCGTCTTCATCGGCCGCAAAGCTCTTCGCGCCGAGCGTCACCGCCTGATAGACACGCACGCGCTCGCCGATGATCGCGGTCTCGCCGATCACGACGCCCGTGCCGTGGTCGATAAAGAAGCTCGGCCCGATCGTCGCGCCCGGATGAATGTCGATGCCGGTCGCCGAGTGCGCGATCTCGTTGATGAAGCGCGCGAGCAGCGGCACGCCGAGCCGATGCAGCGCATGCGCGAGCCGGTGATGTGTCATCGCCCACACGCCCGGATAGCAAAGCAGGATTTCGGTGATGTGCTGCGCGGCGGGGTCGCCGGTGAAAGCCGCCTGAATGTCGCTTACGAGCAGCGCGCGAATGCCCGGCAATTGCGTCGCGAATTCGCGCGCCACCGCGAACGCGCGCTCCTGCAACTCCGTGTCCGGCGTCGCGCCGAACTCGGGCAGAAAGCGCAGCGCGCGGCGAATCTGTTCGGCGAGCAGACGCAGGGTGCTCTCGAGCGTATGGCCGACGTAGTAGTCGACGGTTTCGTCGGTCAGATCGGGCGCACCGTAATGGGTGGGAAAGAGCGCGGCGCGCAGGCCGGTCACGATGTTGACGACCGCTTCACGCGACGGCAATTCGCGAATGCCGAGCGGATGCCGTGTGCGATGCAATTGTTCGCGCGAGGCGCGCAGATCCGCGACGATCTGTTCGAGACCCCAGTTCTGGGTAGGCACGTTAGGCATAAGGACAGCGCCGTGCGACGAACACGGTTCGAAGTGGTTATGCGCAGAGATTACCGCGTTTTATCGTGACTCGCGCGCGGTGGCTCGCACCGTGCGGCTCAGCGCGGCCGACGCGCGCGGCCGTGCAGCCCGCATGCGTTCATGGTGCGCCGTGTGCGTTCCGTTCTTCAGATAGTCATGCTGCTCGCGTCGATCCAGCGCACTGCCCAGTCGCGGGCATGTGCTATCGCGGCAGCTTCGTCGGAAAAACGCAGCTCGGTGGGAAAGAAACGGTTGGCGACCAGTTCGCCGTCGCTCGAGCGCGAAATCACCACATACGGTTGCCAGCTGCCGTCGCCCGCGCGCGCCGGTTCACAATTCAGCAGATAGCCGCGATGTGTGAATGCAGCATCGAAGTGCATGTGTTGCCCGCCCCTGACAGCCCCGGAATAGGTATTCAGTCGCGCGGCCATTTTGTTGTTCATTATTTCCGACCACGGTGGAGCAGCCGGAGCATGTCGTCAATTTAGCCGCGCATCGCTCGTCGGAGTAAGATCATACTCTGTAGAAAATATGCGTCCATTAAAAAAAACGAAAAGAATCGCGAACGCAATCGCCATCTAATCGCGCGGAGAAACGTCCGTCGCATGAGAGCACCTGGCATGCACAGGGCAAGTGCCGCGCGAGAGAAGTGTGAAAGAAGCGCCGTGTCACCCGGAACGGCTTTTGCTGCCTTCAACCATGTCCTCTTCAGGAGAATGCACGATGAACAGCGCGATCAGCAAGCCAGAAAACGCCGGCACGAAACCGGACGCGAGGAACCCGAAAACGACGGACCTGCACAACGACCGCACGCACGACAGCACCGTCGACACCGACGGCAAGAATCACGAAGCCGCGCGCATCGCGGGCTACAGCGTGATCTCGCCCGACGAAATCACCACGAGCAATGCGACGCTCACCAACAGCGTGCCTGAAGCGCTCGACGGCATGGCCGGTTTCGACAGCCGGTCTGGCGGCAATCATCTGCTGCTCGCGCTCGAGCCGGGTTACGCCGTGATCGACCGGGGCATGATCGCGCCGCAAGCCGTCTATTCGGCCGACCATCAATACGACGACCCGCGTCCGGTCGGGCGCCGTCAGGACCGCGGCCGCATCCATTACGCGCTCAATCATTTGCGGCCCGCGCGCGTAATCGAATTGCATCGGCTGAAATAGGCGTGGGCCGCGCATTGCCGCATGCGGGTTCGCGTTTGAATTGCGGCGTTTATTCCCATTAATCAATCAATAAGAGAGCACGCACCGTTTCAATTCTGGTGCGTGCCTCGAGCAGCCGCCTCAGTGAATCTCCGGCTCGCCCGCCTGACCCTCGCCCGCGACGCCATCCACTGATGCCTGCGCCCCCCCGCGTTGCAGAAAATCGAAGTCGCAACCACGGTCCGCCTGCATCACGTGCGCCTGATGCAGCGCGCCGTAGCCGCGCGCAAAACGCGGCACCGGTTTGATCCATGCGGCCTTGCGGCGCGCAAGCTCCTCGTCCGATACGAGCATGTTGAGCTTGCGTTGCGGCACATCGAGTTCGATCAGATCGCCGCTTTGCACGAGCGCGAGCGGCCCGCCGACGAACGACTCAGGCGCCACATGCAGCACGCATGCGCCGTAGCTCGTGCCGCTCATGCGCGCATCGGAGATGCGCACCATGTCGCGCACGCCCTTTTGCAGCAGCTTGCGCGGAATCGGCAACTGGCCCCACTCGGGCATGCCCGTGGCGACCGGCCCTGCGTGCTGCAACACGATCACGCTGTTTTCGTCGATGTCGAGCGCTTCGTCGTCGATGCGCGCCGCCATGTCGTTGTAGTCGCTGAACACGACCGCGCGGCCGGTATGCACGAGCAGCCGCGCCTCGGCCGCACCGGGTTTGATGACGGCGCCATCGGGCGCGAGATTGCCGCGCAGCACGGCGAGGCTGCTGTCCGGCAGCAGCGCGGCAGTGCGGCGGCGAATCACGTCGTCGTTGAAAATCCGCGCGCCTTCGAGGTTCTCGCCGAGCGTGCGGCCATTCACGGTTTTCTGCGAGCGGTCGATCAGTTCGCCGAGTTCCGCCAGCAACGCGCGCAAGCCGCCCGCATAGAAAAAGTCCTCCATCAGATACGCGCCGGTCGGCCGGATATTCGCGAGCACCGGCGTGCAGCGCGCGATCTCGTCGAAGCGATCGAGCGTCAACTCGATGCCCGCGCGCCGCGCCACCGCGATCATATGCACGACCGCATTGGTCGAGCCGGACAGCGCGAGGCAGGTGGTCACCGCGTTGTCGACCGAACCGGCCGTGAGCAGGTCCGATGGCTTCAGGTCCTCCCACACCATCTCGACGATGCGCATGCCGGTGTGCACCGCCATCTGCGCGTGGCGCGAATCGGGCGCCGGAATCGATGCGAAGCCGGGCAGCGTGAAGCCGAGCGCTTCGGCCGCGCTCGTCATCGTCGAGGCGGTGCCCATCGTCATGCAATGCCCCGGCGAGCGCGCGATGCCGCCTTCGATGCCCTGCCAGTCCTCCGGCGTGATCGTGCCCGCGCGCAGTTCGGCCCAGTACTTCCAGGAGTCCGAGCCGGAGCCGAGCGTCACGCCGTTCCAGTTGCCGCGCAGCATCGGACCGGCGGGTAGAAAGATCGCGGGCAAGTCCATCGAAATCGCGCCCATCAGCAGCGCGGGCGTGGTCTTGTCGCAGCCGCCCATGAGCACGACGCCATCGGCGGGATAGGAACGCAAAGTCTCCTCGGCTTCCATCGCGAGGAAGTTGCGGTACAGCATCGTGGTCGGCTTCTGGAACGGCTCGGAAAGCGTCTGCACCGGCAGCTCGACCGGAAAGCCGCCGGCCTGCCAGATGCCGCGCTTCACCTCCTCGACGCGCTGCCTGAAATGCGTATGGCACGCGTTGATCTCGCTCCATGTATTGAGAATCGCGATGACCGGCTTGCCCGCGTATTCGTCGCGGTTGTAGCCCATCTGCGCGGTGCGCGAGCGATGTCCGAACGAACGCAGATCGTTCGCGCCGTACCAGCGGTGGCTGCGCAATTCCTCGGGGGTCTTTCTCTTCGTCAACGTCTACTCCAGGATTTCGTCATGCTTCAGTGCCTCTCTTCCTTCACGCGCGAGACGATCTGCGTGGGACTCACGAATTGCAGCGCGATCAGCACCCAGATCAGCGTGATCGCCATATAGATCATCGCCATTGCGTCGATCGATTGCGGCGCGCGCACACCGGTTGAAAATACAGCGTAGTACAACGCGACCACGAGCGTTTGCGTCGCCGGTCCCGCTGTGAAAAACGTCAGCTCGAACATGCCGATCGTGCGCACGAGCACGAGCAAGCCGGCCGCCAGCATGCCGGGTACGAGCAGCGGCAGCAGCACGTAGCGGAAATAGCGGAACGTGTTCGCGCCGAAAATGCGCGCGGCCGCTTCGAGATTCGGATCGATCTGCTCGATGAACGGCGTCATCACGAGAATCACGAACGGCAATGCGGGCACGAGGTTCGCAAGAATCACGCCCCACAGCGTACCGGCGAGTCCGACCTTGTACATGACGGTCGCCATCGGAATGCCATAGGTGACGGGCGGCACCATCAGGGGCAACAGAAAGATCAGCATCGCGAGGCGCTTGCCCGGAAACTGCACGCGCGCAAGCGCATACGCGGCGGGCACGCCGAGCAGCACCGACAGCAGCACGACCGCGCCGACCACCTCGACGGTCACCCACAGTACGCTCGCAAGCTGGAAGTCGCTCCACGCCTGCGCATACCAGTGCAGCGTGAAGCCTTGCGGCAACGCGGTGCCGAACCAGCGCGTCGCGATCGAGTTGACCGCGACGGTCGCGATCAGCAGCACCACGTTGATGAGGAAGAATGCCATCAGGGTCCACACGAGCACCTGCCAGATGCGCCCCGCCACGCTCGCGCGCTGCCGCGCGTGGCTCACGGGCTCGCGCGCGCCGTCGCCCGGCTGTTGCGAAGCGGACACGGCCCCGGATGCGGACCATTCGGGCTGCGCCGCGCGGCGATCGGTCGTCATCAGCCTTTGCCTCCGGTTACGGGGCCGCGGTAGAACCAGCGGCGCGCGCCGAGCAGCGCGGCAACCACGAGCAACTGCACGAAGCCCATCACCATCGCAATCGCCGAGGCCAGCGAATAGTCGTAGCTTTCGAACGCGGCTTCGGCGGCCGCAATCGACATCACGCGTGTCGGTCCCGCGGGCGCGCCGAGCAGCACCGCCGACGGAAACACCGAGAACGCCTGCACGAAGGACAGACACGCGGCCATCGTCAGACCCGGCATGAGCAGCGGCAGATAGATGCGGCGAAACTGCTGCCACGGACTCGCGCCGAGCGTCGCGGCCGCGCTCGCGAGCGTCGGGTCGATACCGGTCACGTACGAGAGCGTGAGCAGAAACGCGAACGGAAAGCCCGACACGATCAGCGAGAGCAGCACGCCCGTGAAGTTGTGCGTGAGGCGCACTTCCTGCGTGTACAGATGCAGCGCCTGCAAGGCCTGCGGCAGCCAGCCGTGCGGCCCGAAGTACGTGAGCATGCCGTCGGCGATCAGCACGGTGCCGAGTGTCACGGGAATCACGAGCAGCGTCGTGACGATCTTCTGATAGCGCGAATAGCGGCGCAGCGCAAACGCGACCGGCACCGACACGCCGACGTTGATGAGCGTGGCCGGCACCGCGAGCTTGAGCGTGACGAAGATCGTCGGCCACATCGACGTGTCGGTGAAGAACGTCAGATAGTTGGCCCAAAGACCGCCGCCGTTCATCGGCTGGAACGACAGCACAAGACCGTAGGCGAACGGATAGATGAAGAGCGCGACGATGAAGAGCAGCGCGGGCGCGACGAGCCATGCCTTCGCATCGCGCGGAGCAAGCGGCGGCGATAGTGTGGGCGTGTTCATGCGGCCTCGGCCTCCGCGTCATAGACGAGCACGCACGACGGCCGCACGCGCAACGCGATGCGCTCGCCTTGTGCGAATTCGCCGGTGACGCGCGCCCAGACGTCGCCGAATGCGGTCTTCACGCGCAGCAGCGAATCGTGGCCGCCGTATTCGACCTCGCTCACGAGCGCGTCGAACGCGTTGTCCGCGCCCGGCGCGGCGCGCTCCATGTCCTCGGGGCGCAGCGCGACGGCGACGCGTTTGCCGTCGAATGCGGCCATCGGCGTGCCGACGAGACGCACGCCGTTCGCGCTCACGCTCACGCCATCGCCCTGCGTGCCCTCGAGCGTGAACGCGGCGACATTGCGATAGCCCATGAAACGCGCGACATGCAGATTGTGCGGCCGCGTATAGACCTCTTTCGGCGTCGCGACCTGCTGCACGACGCCCTCTTTCATCACGACGATGCGGTCCGCCATCGACAGCGCTTCGTCCTGGTCGTGCGTCACATAGAGCGTCGCGCGTTCGAGCTGCGTATGAATGCGGCGAATCTCCGCGCGCATTTCGATGCGCAGCTTCGTGTCGAGATTCGATAGCGGTTCGTCCATCAGGATCAGCGGCGGCTCGATCACGATGGCGCGCGCAATCGCGACGCGCTGCTGTTGTCCGCCGGAGAGCTGACCGGGCAGCTTGTGTTCATGGCCGACCAGTTGCACGAGCTGCAACGCGTCGCGCGCGCGGCGCATGATTTCGCTCTTGCCGACGCCGCGCATCTTCAGTCCGAAGCCGACGTTGTCGAGCACGCTCATATGCGGAAACAGCGCGTAGTTCTGGAACACCATGCCGAAGCCGCGTTTTTCCGGCGGCAGCACGTCGATGCGCCGCTCGTCGAGCCAGATGCCGCCGCCAGTGAGCGGCTGCAAGCCGGCGATGCAGTTGAGCGCCGTCGACTTGCCGCAGCCCGATGGCCCCAGCAACGCGATGAACTCGCCGCGCCTGATCGTCAGATCGAGCCCTTGCAGCGCCGCGATCGCGTGGCCTTGCGCGTTCGTGAAACTGCGGCTCACCGAATCGAGCCGCAACTGCTCAAAGTGATGCTTCATGGTGGTTTCCTGGTCCGCGTGGCGCTGCGGATGCCGTAGGCCCAGCGGTTACGGCGCATGGGCTCACCCTAGCGAGTCTTCTGCGCGCCGACGTCGCTATCCCACTTCTTGAAGGCCGCAACCATCGCCGCCGCACTGAGCGGCAACACATGCGGATGATCGGTCAGCATTTTCGCGTATTCGGGGCGGCCGTACTTGCGCAGCACTTCCTGGCTATGCGCGGGCGCCTGCTCGACGGTGACGCCCTTGATCGCCGGGCCCGGATAGAAATAACCGTCGTCGTAGGTCATGGCCTGCTGCGCGGGCTCCAGCATGAAGTTCATCATCTTGTAGAGCACGTCGAGCTTTTCCTTCGGCACGCCCTTCGGAATCACCATGTAGTGCGCGTCGTTGACCCACGTCATGTTGTCGAACGGCTGCACGCGGAATTCGGCCGGCACGATGCCGAGCGCGCGCGGGTTGATGTCCCAACCGGTCACCGTGACGGTCATGTCGCGCGTGCCCTCGCCGAGTTCCTTCATCACCGCCGAGGTGCCGCCCGGATAATAAGGAATGCAATCGTTTAGCTGCCTGAGGAACGCCCACGTCTTGTCCCAGCCATGAATCGGGTCCTGCGGGTCCTTGTCGCCGAGCACGTAGGGCAAGCCCATCAGGAACGTGCGGCCAGGGCCCGAGTTCGCCGGCCGCGCGTAGATCAGCTTGTCGGGATGCGCCTTGCACCATTGCAGCAATTGCTCGGGTGTCTTCGGCGGATCGCTGACCTTGGCCGGGTTGTATTCGAGCAGCGGACCGGCCGGCATATACGCGACTTCGAGCCCGTAGCCTTGCGCGAGATCCTGCATCTTGCGCGGACCCGGCGCGTATTTGTCGAGCACGCCCGGGAATTGCGCCGCGTTGTCGGGCAAGAGCTTGATCCACAGATTCTGTTCGATGCCGGCCGCGAGCGCGTCGGTGCCGGTCAGCACGAGATCGATGTCGGAGCGGCCCGCGGCCTGCATCGCCTTGATCTTGCCGGGCAGTTGCGGCGCGGGCGCGTTCGTGAAGGTGATGTTCGCGACGAGGTTCGGATACTTCGCCTTGAACGCCTCGAAGCCTTTTTGCGTGAGTTGGAGGTCGCCCGCGACATCGACGATATTGATCGTGACCGGATCGGCCGCGCGCGCGGCGGGAGTGAAAATGGCGCCCGCTGCGAGACATGCGGATACCAGCTTGAGCGACAACCTGTGCGAAACAGTCATTGCGTCTCCTCGCTTCTTGGTATGGAAGCCCGCCGGTCGATACGCTGCGGGCGTTGTCTTTCTACCAATGGAACATAGCGAAGCGCAACAGCCGATGTCAAGCAAATAGTCGCGGCGTCGCGCGGCGTGCGAAAGCGGCCGCTTTTGCGGGAAATCCTTGTCGCTGAACGGTTTGCGCGCTGCATCCAGGGGCAAACCCGAGCGGGCGAAGAAGCCGCAACAAACGTTGTCAGGCAAGCGGATGACTGGCGTGGCTGGGGTGGCTGGGGGGTGGCTGTGTGTGGGGCGCGCGCTGTTGCCGCCGTTGGCGCCTCTACACAGCGACGAGTCTATCGCCCGCCCGGCACTCGCAATCAACCACCGCGTACACCCTGCGTGTTCACGTACAGCGCGTACAGCCCATGGCTCGCCGCCATGAACAGCCGGTTGCGATGCCGTCCGCCGAAGCACACGTTCGCGCAGCGCTCCGGCAACGCGATGTGGCCGAGCAACTCCCCTTGCGCGGTGAAAACGCGCACGCCGTCGAGTTCGTCGGTGCCCATGCCCCAGCCGCACCACAGGTTGCCGTGCAGGTCGACGCGAAAACCATCGGGCGTGCCCGGACCCGCGTCGATCAGCACGCGATTGTTCGAGAGAGTCGCGCCCTTGCCCTTACCATTGCCGTCCGCATCGACATCGAATACGCGAATCTTGCGCGGCTCGCCACGCGATTCGACGACGTACAGCAGCGACTCGTCCGGCGAAAACGCGAGGCCGTTGGGGCCGAGCACGTCGTCGGCGACGACCGCTACTTCGCCCGACTGGCCGTCGATCCGATACACGCACGCAGGCAACTCCGGCTCCTGCTTTTCGCCTTCGTAGAAGCTGTCGATGCCGAAGGTCGGATCGGTGAACCAGATCGAGCCGTCCGATTTCACGACCACGTCGTTCGGCGAATTGAAGCGCTTGCCCTGATAGCGATCGGCGAGCACGGTGATCGAGCCATCGTATTCGGTGCGCGTCACGCGGCGCGTCAGGTGCTCGCAACTGACGAGGCGCCCCTCGCGGTCGCGCGTATGTCCGTTCGCGTTGTTCGACGATTGCCGGAATGTGCTGACGGCGCCGGTCGTTTCGTCCCAGCGCAGGATGCGGTCGTTCGGAATGTCGCTCCACAGCAGATAGCGGCCGTCGCCGAACCACACCGGCCCCTCCGACCAGCGCGCGCCTTGATACAGGCACTCGACCGATGCCGACGCGAGAATCAGCGACTTGAAGCGCGGGTCGAACACACGGATGGAAGGATCGGGATAGCGTCGGCTGTGGTCGGTCATGCTCGTTCCTGAGTGTGAGAGGGAGTCGGGTGGATTAGCGCGAATTCGCGCTCGAGCGCGAGCAGCGTTTGCGCGGCCTGCGCGATCTTCGCATGATGCTCGGCCGGTGTCGGACTGAGCAGCGGCAGAAGCGGCCCCATGCGGGCGATGCCTGAAAACGTGACCGCGTCGTGCAGCACGCGGATCAGCGAAATTTCGTCGCGCAGCGTTTCGAGCGGCAGGAACGCGTCGTACAGACGTTGCGCGGTGTCGCTGCCGTTGCTTTGGCCGTTGCTTTGGCCGTTGCTTCGGCTGCTGCGCGCCGCGTGCAGCAGCGCCATCACCATGCGCGGCGCGATGCAGCCGGAGCCGGTGGTCCATGCGGCAAGGCCGAATTCGCGCAGATGCACGAGCGCGGGCCGCTCGCCCATGCCAGAGACGACCTTCGCGGCCGGTACGCTCTGCAGCAACCGGCGCAGATACGGATCGTGCGCCGGATCGTCACGCACGATCGCGTATTTGACGGCGATCAGCGTACCGCGCTCGATGAGCCGCGCGAGCGCGTCGACATCCACGTAGTTTTCGCTCTTGAGGTACACCGTGAGCGGCATGCCCGCCGTGTCCGCAATCCGCGCGAGCCCCGCCTCGACGCCCGCGGAGGTCGTGAAGCCGCCGAGCGGCAGCACCATTGCGGTCCGGTAACGCGTTTGCGCGAGGATGCGCGCCTGATCGAGCATCTTGCCGTAATCGGGGCCGATCGCCGGGATCACGCGCGTGGCGGGACTCGCGGCGTCGGCGAGCAGGTCTAGCAGTTCACGGTATTCGCTGACCGCGGTGTGATAGAGGTTCGCGTTACCGCCGTACAGCAACGTGCGCACGCCGCCGCCCTCGATATGGCGGATCAGCGCGAGATTCTGCCCGGGGTCGAGCGCGTAGTCGGCACGGCGCGCGAGCGGCGGCACGGCCATCACCGAGGCCGCGAACTCGCCGTCATGGAGCGGAGATTCGTTCATGATGGTTCACGCCGGGAGGCAAGACCAGGGAATTTCACGGTAGCACCGGCGTCGCAATGTCGTCAAACAACCCGGCCTCGAAGGCGCGCGGCAGGTGCCCCTGCTACCTGCCATGCCGATCTCAAACCGGGAGCTATCTATTTTGTATGACAATAGAGCCTGTGCGCAGCTTCTCACGCGCCGCTGCGGCTCCTTTTCAAGAGAGCGGATGCCGGGCCGGAATTAATCCGCGTCCCAGATAATCGGACAATTGCAATTAATCAGAGGCAGGCTGGCAATAATGCTGTCAATGAAATGCATTAAATTGATCTGACTTTTTGGCAATTAGCTTTCCCAATAACCTGAAAATCCTGAATGAGTTAAAAATTTAACACGCATATTTTTTCGTGGCGCCACGGGTCCTCTCCCTCCCTTCAGCAGGGGATCCGCCGCGTGGCGAATTCATTTTGGTGTTAGATTAGACGGATAAAACAAGCGGACGGAATGCCGATCCGCCATTAACCGCAAACGGGATGTTTGCGATCCCGAGAGAGTCGAAAATTGTCGCTACATTTTATCGAGCAGATGGCACCGCTACTGGACGCCGCCGACGAGTCGGAATGGTTCGGTGCGATCGCGGGCCTCGCCGAGACATGGGGCTTCGACAAGATTCTGATCGCCATACTGCCGCGCCCAACTATGCGTCTGGAAGATGCCTACCTGCGCAGCACCTATGCGCCTGCGTGGCGCAGGACCTATGACGACGAGGGAATGGTTCACATCGATCCGACGGTCGTGCATTGCCTTTCGCGCGTCGCGCCGCTGATCTGGAGCCCGGACATTTTCACGACCACCGCGCAGCAATCCCTTTACGAAGAAGCCCGCTCGTACGGCCTGCGCTCCGGGGTCTCGCTGCCGATTCATGGGCCGAACCAGGAAGCCGGCATGATGTGCTTCGTCAACGACAGCAGTCTGACCGAGGGATTCCGGCGCGATGTCAACGCCGTGTTGCCGAATCTGGTGTTATTGCGCGACCTCGTGATCGACACCAGTCAACGGCATCTGAACACGTATGCACAGACGTTGTTGCCCAAGCTCACGCCCCGCGAGCGCGAATGCCTGAAATGGACCGCGCGCGGCAAATCCACATGGGAGATATCCCACATCCTGAACTGTTCGGAAGCCGTGGTGAACTTCCACATGAAGAACATCAGGACGAAATTCGGTGTGAATTCGCGGCGCGCGGCGGCCGTGATCGCAGCACAACTCGGGCTTATTGACCCGGGTTGAGCAACGCGGCTGCGTCAGGGCTCACCATCAAGCGTTCGGCACGGCCCAGGTCGGCGTCGGAAACGGTCTTGGTGAAGTACAGGCCTAGCAGGATCGACACCGGCGCAGGAATCTCCGCACCCGACTCGAAGCGGCTGCCGCGCGATTGCGTGACGCCGAAGCGCGCCCAGAAACGGCGCTGGCTCTCTTTTTTCTTC
Source organism: Paraburkholderia susongensis (assembly GCF_900177725.1). GTDB lineage: Bacteria > Pseudomonadota > Gammaproteobacteria > Burkholderiales > Burkholderiaceae > Paraburkholderia > Paraburkholderia susongensis. The sequence goes on from NZ_FXAT01000005.1 coordinate 582,948, forward strand.
TTGCGATAGGCGATGATCAGAACGCGGTCCACCGCCGAGGAAATCTCCGCCGGACGCGCCTGAAGATGGGTTTGCGGTTGCCAGTGATTGTCGAGAAGTTCCATTTTCGAGCCTTGTAGGTTGGGGGCGGATACGTGTTTGAATTTTGCGTTACCCGATAAGCATGCACACCTATCCAGGTAGGTAGGTGGCGGAGAAATTCAAAATGCATAAGTTTTTCTGCGTACTGGCATCCCCAACACGTTCAGGAGAACGTCATGCAAACCACGATCCGTATTGGAATGCGGCAAGAATTCGACAACGAGATCATCAACGAGATGTATCGCCTACGGGCCCGGGTGTTTCACGGCCGGCTCGGGTGGGAAATTCCGACCATCGCGGGCATGGAGATCGACGGCTACGACGCGCTCGGGCCGCACTATATGCTGATTCAGGACGAAAACCGGCAGTTACGGGGCTGTTGGCGCCTGATGCCGACCGAAGGCCCCAACATGCTGAAAGATACCTTCCCGCAGCTGCTGCACGGCGCGGCCGCGCCGGTCGGGCGGCATATCTGGGAGTTGAGCCGGTGGGCGATCGAAACCGGCGGTGAGGAACAATCGTTCGGCTTCACGGACATGACGATCCAGGCAATCCGGGAAGTCATGCGGTTCGCGCAGCGCATGGGCATCACGCACTACGTCACCGTGACCACCACGCCGATCGAACGGATGCTGCGCCGCGCCGGCCTCGATATCAGGCGGCTCGGCGAGCCGGTGCAGATCGGCGTCGAGCGGGCGGTGGCGCTGGATGTCGCGGTGAACGCGAAGACTCTCACTTCGCTGTTTGGAGCGGTCGCGGCTGCGGCTTGATTGCGGGGCTTGATTGTGCGGCCTGATTCGCGGCCTGATCGCCGACAGCGATCTGGTTGCGACCGGCTTAAGGCGGCGGCAACCTCGCGGCGCGCGCCGACTCAGGAGCCGAACATCCGTTCGAGCGCATTCTCGAGATGTACGCGCATCGCCGTGCCCGCGCCCGCCGCGTCCTTGCGGCGAATCGCATCGAGCACCGCCATGTGCTCGGCCTGCACGAGCCGCTGCCGCTCGACTGTTTTCACGAGCGACAGATTGCGCGACAGGTTCATGCTGAACAGGATCTGTTCCTCGATGAACGACATCACCGTGATGAAAAACGGGTTCTTCGACGCGCGCGCGACCGCGAGGTGGAACATGAAGTCATCCTTCGCGCCGATTCCCTGCGCCTCGATGATGCGCTCGAGCTCGTCCCACGCGCGCTGGATCGCGGCGATGTCGTCGGCATCGGCCTTGAGCGCGGCCTGCGCGGCCGCGCCCGCTTCGGTCACGATGCGGAATTCGTAGCAGCGGCGGATGTCGGATAGCGTTTCGAGCGGCGCGAACCGGCGCACGTCCGGGTCGGGCCGCCGCGCGACGGTCGTGCCCGAACCGTGCCGCGTCGTAATGATGCCGTCCGCCCGCAGCCGCGCCAGCGCTTCGCGCACGGTCGGCCGCGAGGTCGCGAAACGCTCGGCGAGCGCATGCTCGGTGGGCAGGCGCTCGCCTTCCTTGTACTCGCCTTCGAGGATGCGGTTGAGGATGTCGCCGTAGATCTGGTCGGGCAAGCCCTTGGTTTTTCGATCGTTCATCAGCGGACTGGGCAACTTGTCTGAATATGGGCTGATTGTAAGGCCAACTCCGCGACGCCTTCAGCAAACTTATGCACCCCGGATTTGACCGGGGACCGGCGGCGCAGGCCGCCACGCCCTGGGCCGCGCCCCGCGCCATTCCGGAAAATTTGGCAAATGTTTGATTTACATCCTGGTCGGGCGCATCTTTTTTCTGGCAATCAATTAAGCTTCATTGGTATAAAAGACCAATGGGCCTTGGCCGCTGCAACGGCCGCGGCAAACGGATTTCTCAGACGTGGAGTCGATATGTACACACGCATTCTCGTCGCGGTCGACGGCAGCAACACCTCGCGCCGCGCATTCGAAGCAGCGCTCGACCTCGCCAAGTCGAATGGCGCGCTTCTGCGACCCTTCTATGTCGTCGAAAACACGCCGATGTACTTCGAAGCGCCCGGCTACGACCCGTCCATCCTGCGCAACCGGCTGATCGAGGAAGGCCAGGAACTCCGCGCGGAATTCTCGAAGGCCATGGCCGACCAGGGCGTGAAAGGGGAACCGGCGGTTTCCGAAGCGTCGTCGCTTGGAGATGTATCGGAAATCGTGCTGAAGGCCGCGGAAGAATTCGGCGCCGACCTGCTCGTGATGGGCACGCACGGCCGGCGCGGCTTCCAGCGGCTGATTCTCGGCAGCGTCGCCGAGCGCTGCGTGCGCCAGGCCACGCTGCCGGTGCTGCTGATCCCGTCCGCCGCGGGCACGGACAAGGAACCCGCCTGAGCTTTGCACCACGCGGCAAGGAAGCGCGCTCAGAACGCCTACGCAACGGCACGCGTCACTTTGCCGCCTGGCCCGCGCAATAGCGGGTGGGACAATCGATCACCACTACGATAACCGCGCGCAGACCATGTCGACTTCTTCCGCTGTTCCTCATTCCTCGACCCGTCCCCCGGTCCGCGCCGCTGGCACGACCGACCGCAGCACCAGTTCGCCGCCCGCGCGCGGCAGCCGCCGGGCCCTGCCGCAGCGCGCGGCCGCGCGCACCGCCGCGCGCTGCTCGAGCTGTTCGATGCGGCAGCTCTGCATGCCGCAAGGGCTGTCTGCGGAGGAACTGCCGAAGCTCGAAACGCTGATCTGCTCGGCGCGTTCCGTGCCGCGCGGCGAAGCGCTTTATCGCAGCGGCGACCGATTCAACAACATTTATGCGTTGCGCTCCGGCTCGATGAAAACCTTGATGGTCCATCGCGACGGCCGCGAGCAGGTCACAGGTCTGCGCCTTGCCGGCGAAGCGCTCGGACTCGACGGCATCAGTGCGGACGTGCATGCGTGCAGCGCCGTGGCGCTCGAGGACAGCACCGTCTGCATCGTTCCGTACAGCGCGCTGAAGCTGCTGTGCCGCGAGATCAGTTCGATGCAGGAACGCATGCACAAGCTGCTCGGCGCGCAGATCGTCAGCGAGGCCACGCAGATGATGGTGCTCGGCTCGCTGTCCGCCGACGAGCGCGTTGCCGCCTTCCTGCTCGACGTGTCGCAGCGCAATGCGCAGCGCGGCTATTCGTGGGCGGAATTCAATCTGCGCATGACGCGCGAGGACATGGGCAGCTATCTCGGCCTGACGCTCGAAACCGTGAGCCGCACCCTGTCAAGATTTCAAAAGCAAGGCCTCATCGACACACAAGGCAAGCACATCCGCATCGTCGATCTCGAAGGGCTGCGCCAGGTCTGAGCCCGTCAGCATGGGCACAGCGGGACTAGCGGCCGTGCGCGGCCGTTGTCCCCACATGCTCCCTCACGGCTTTTTCGCGCGCTTTTCGTCTTGGCATGGCTCCTGCGAGCAGGTACAGTCTTTGGACTGTCCCCCACCGCAAGCATCCTGCCTGGGATCGGAGTGAGTGCCGAAGCGCCAGCTCCGATCGACTCGCTAAAGCATGGGACCGGAGTAAGCGCTGAAGCGCTAACTCCGATCGACAAAGGAGCCCGGCGAATGAATCGCGACCCCGCCCCGCATCACCCGCTCGTCCAGCGCCTGATCAATGCGCGTCAAATCACCGACGCGCTTTTTGCCGTCGTCAAACCCGAGTATCTGTACGAACGGCCGATCCGCGAACGTCACCGGATCGTGTTCTATATCGGCCATCTGGAAGCCTTCGATCGCAATCTGTTCGACAAGCGTCTGGTCGATCTGCCCGCGTTCACACCTGAACTCGACCAGCTTTTCGCATTCGGCATCGACCCGGTGGACGGCGGCTTCCCGACTGATGAGCCAGGCGATTGGCCCTCGCTCGAGACGGTGCGCGAGTACGCCGCGCGTGCACGCCGGCAGATCGACACCGCGCTCGACGACCTCGAAAACGCAGCCCAAAGCGAAGCATCCGCGCAATTGCTGAACGTCGCGATCGAGCATCGCCTGATGCATGCCGAAACGCTCGCGTACATGTTCCATCAGTTGCCGCTCGAGCAGAAGAACACCGCATTGCGCGAGCCCGTCGTGACAAGGCCGCAGCGGCGCGAGGCGTTGTCGTCGATGATCGGCGTGCCGGGCGGGCCGGCCGTGCTCGGCATGACGCGCGATGCCGGCCGCTTCGGCTGGGACAACGAGTTCGGCGAACTACGCGTGGACGTGCCCGCTTTCGAGATCGACCGCCATATGGTGACGAACGGCGCGTTTCTCGAGTTCATCGAGGACGGCGGTTATCGCGAGCCGAAGTGGTGGTCGCCGAAGGACTGGGCGTGGCGCGAAGCCGAGCGCATCGAGCATCCCGCCGGCTGGTCGCCACGCACGGCGCAAGACGGGCACAGCGCACGCGGCGGCTGGACGCTGCGCACGATGTTCGACGAAGTGCCGCTGCCGCTCGACTGGCCGGTCTACGTGAGCCACGCCGAAGCGAGCGCCTACGCGCGCTGGGCCGGCAAGACCCTGCCGACCGAGGCGCAATGGCAGCGCGCCGCGCAAGGCGCACCGCTGGCGGCATCGGGCAATTTCGACTTCCGCAGCTGGGACCCGCAACCCGTCGACGCGCATCCGGACAACGTCAGCGCATTCGGCGTGGAAGGCCAGTTCGGCAACGGCTGGGAATGGACGTCGACATTATTCGACGCACTGCCCGGCTTCGAAGCGTTTCCGTTCTATCTCGGCTATTCGGCCAACTTCTTCGACGGGCAGCATTACGTGCTCAAAGGCGGCTCCGCGCGCACCGCGGCGTGCATGCTGCGGCCGGAATTCCGCAACTGGTTTCAGCCGCATTATCAGTATGTTTATGCGGGGTTCCGGTGTGTGAGGTGAATTTCCACTCGCCGCTAACCTGAATGTACGTTCCATTCACGCGCATGCGCCAGCGCCTGCCAATCGCCCACTGGCAGCGTCGGAACGCTTTCTCCAGCAACGGCAACAGCCCCGGAACATAAACGCGAAGACGCAACCGGACACTCGTTCCGGCTGCGTCCCTCGAACAGTGCGCGGCGAGCGCACCGAACGGCGTGCCGGACTACGGATTCCCGGCCGAACCGCCGTTCGACACCAGCGACGGCGCCAGTACGCTGTTGGGATCCTGTCCGTCCCACTGGCCGATCCATGCGTCGTTCGGCGTCGCCCCCATCACGAAAGCGAGCGTGCCGCCGGCCTTCATCTCGTCATAGGTGATGTAGGGCCGGTGCAGCGGCGAGCCATTCAGGCTGACCGACTGGACGTAGCGATTGACCGCCGACGGCGCGCCGCCGTTCGCCGTATGCGCGGTGATCGTGAAGCGCCGCGGCGCGCTGAACTGCAACCCGCCGCCGGATGCCCCGCCGGTCGCGACCGGCACGTCGATCGTCGCCTCCTCGAATAGCGGCGTGCCGAAATAGAACACGCCGCCGACGGGGTTCAGCGAATACATGCCAAGCGCGGACAGCACGTACCAGGCAGACAGCTGCCCGCAATCGTCGTTGCCAGGAACGGCCGAATCCCGCACCCGCCTCGGATCGTTCTGCGCGGCCGTCAGGCTATCGCCGCTCAACGCGGCGCGATCGCCGGCCGTAAGCGTCAACGAGTACATGTTGTCCATCACCGAGCGCACCCGATCCTGCGTCTTCGACGGCATCCCCACCACGTCGTACAGGTAAGGCAGATGGTTCGCCGGCTCATTCCCCGCGAAATACTGGCCGCTTCTGCCGGTCAGGTCCGGAAAGCCCTGGTTGTTGAGAAAGGTTAGTGGATTAGCCGGGTCGAACGTCCTGTCGAGTTGCGCGGCAAACTGGGCTTTCCCTCCTAGCAGCGCAATCAGCCCCGGGAAATCGTGGAAGACGTTCCACGTATCGACCCACGAATTCGACTCGGAGAAATTCGTCTTCTCGGCCGCGGTCGGATCGAAACCGGCCAACCAGTTGCCCTGCGCATCCTTCGGCTGTGCGAACTTCCAGCCGTTGTTCAGGTTCGTGTTGAACACGTTCCGGTAGTTCAGGCTGCGTTGCAGGTACGGCCGGTAGTCGGCCGTGCCCTTGCCCGCCGCCTTGCCCACCGCGGCCGTCGCCCAGTCGTCGAACGAATAGTCCTGCGTGGTCGACGCAGACGCGTTGTCGCCGGCAAACACGTAGCCGCGCTGCCGATACTGGTCGAAGCCGTGCGCGCTCGCGCTCTGGGTAGTCGTCAGCGCGGTCCAGATGTCGTCGACACTCGCGCTCGTCAGATGCTTCAGATAGGCATCCGCAATCATCGGGATCGACGGATGGCCCGCCATCGTGAAGGTTTCCGTTTGCGCAAGCGGCCACACCGGCAGTTCTCCCTTGCCGTTCTGCCTGAACTGCGTCAGCAGCGACTTGACCCAGCCGTCTACGCGTTCTGGCTGCACCAGCGTCATCAACGGCGATTCGGCGCGGAAGGTGTCCCACAGCGAGAACGTCGACGAGTAGTCGAAACCAGGGTTCGCATGCTTGCTCGTCGTGGGCGGTGACATCGTGCTGTCGTTGGTCGAATCCGTGCCGACGTAACTGCCGTCCGCATTGTTGTAGAGCGTCGGCGCGAGCATCGTGCGGTACAGCGACGTGTAGAACATGGTTTGCTGGTCCGCCGTGCCACCCTTGATGCGGATCCTGCCGAGAGCGGCGGCCCAGTCGCGCTCGGCCGAACCGCGCACCTGATCGAACGACTTCGCGCCGACTTCCGCTGCGAGGTTGGCCTGGGCGTCCGCGATGCTCGACGGCGATATGCCCACCTTCACCGTGACCGAGCCGCCGGCATAGTTGCCGTTGCCCGCGAAGGTCAGGTAGGCCTGGTAGCCGTCCGCGCTGAAAGCGACGTTCTTGGGGTCAAACGCCTTCGAGAAGCGCGCAACGAAATACGTCGGTTTGTTACTCGCCCAATTGTTGGTGATCTCCCATCCCGCGATCGTCTGCGCATCGATCACCTCGATCTTGCCACTGGCGGTCGTGCCACCGATCGGATGGTCGATACTCACGATCATGCTCTGCCGCTGCGCCGCCGTGTTCGGGAAGTACGTGTAGCGCTGCACGCCCGCATGCGTGGTAGCCGTCATCTCGGCGAATATCTTCGCACCCTGCACGTTCCACGGCGTGTTGCCCGTGCCTTGCGGCGACATCAGCACGCCGTAGTAACCGGCGCTAGCGCGTTCGTCGTCATGTTTGAACGATGCGTTGTAGGTGATCGACGAATCGGCGGCCACCTTGGCAAGCGTCGTCTTGTCGACCGGCGCCAGCGTCGGCAGGAACCGCACTTCGCCGCCCGAGCCGATGCCGGTGCCCGACAGGTGCGTATGCGAGAAGCCGGTGATATAGGCATCGTCGTACAGATAGCCGGGGCTGCGATCCCAGCCGGACGACGGCGTGGTCGTGCCGGTCGTGTCCGGCCCGAGCTGGACCATGCCGAACGGCACGGTCGCGCCGGGGTAGACATGGCCATGACCCCGCACGCCGCTGTCCCACGGCGCGTTGATATCGAGATTCGCGGTGCCGATCATCGGATCGACGCTGCGCAGGATCGACCGCTTGCCGGCATTCCCCTGATCGCCCTGATCGCCCTGACCACCCTGCGAGGATCCCACTTCGGCCGCGTTTGCCTTCGCCAGCATGCTCGCATCCGTCGAACCCTGATCGCTCCACCATCCCGGCAGGGCGGCAAGGCACCCGATACCCAACACATAATGTAGCTTCACTCGTCCACTCCTCTCTCTGCGTCGGTCCTGTTTGAAAAACCGCTCGTTGAACTTCATCCATCTACAAGATGCATTCGATTCGTCGTCGTTGCCTGTCTTCGTATCGCTCTCGAAGCGATCCTATTGATTCGGTGTGCAAAATTTCTATATCAGAAATTGTTTTTTCGGAAATTCTCTTCTGATCTGGTGAATCGACCGGGGATTCCGCGCACGCATATGCGGCGAATCGCCTGCGCGGGAGAGACCGTGTGACGCGTCGCTTCGCCACACTGATTTCCATGAAAGGACAATGATCGGAAGAATGCTGAAACGGATTCGAGTTTTCTATTCGTATTTTTACGTATTTTTAGCTCGTTTATCTAAACAAAATTCTGTTGCGTAATCATGATTAATGCGTCGCGCATCGGAAATTCACAAGTTCTCTGTCGTCTTCGGGACTTCGGCACAGCAGGTCCTTACCGCGACAAAGCCTCCAACAATGCGCTGGCCGGGGGATAGCGGTTCGTACGAGCCGGAGGCCTGCGCGAGATAAAAAAAGTACCTCAGGAATTGCGAGTCATGCCTGAGGAAAAGGCAACTTGGTACTCCGGACGAACTCTTTCACTATTCACACATATTTCGACAAACTGCGGCAGATTCACGGCTTCGCTTTTCTTTACCTGAGAGAGGACGCAGACACTGCTGCCCATCATTTAGAACTACCTGCCAGTTTGCAGATTCCACATTGGCGGTGCTGTCCACGGAGTACATCGTCAGCACAACCCGCTTGTTCGCCTTCGCCAATTGCTTCCTAAAGCCTCAGGACAGTATTGAAAATCGAAGAGACTCGTTGAACGATTTAAAGAAATCAAAGTAATGCGGCAACTTGAGGCACTCCGGGGCCGAATCGACACGACAAAAAATGGCGTCGCATATTTCCGTGCGGATAGGCCTCGTCAGATTCAGATGTGTAGGAGAGTTCATGGTTCTTTCGAACGTAGCGGATTACCGCACGGCAGCCCAGCGCTTCCTGCCTGGATTCGCCTTTTCGTATCTCGAAGGTGGCGCCGAGAACGAAATCACACTGCGCCGAAATCGCGCGGCATTTGAGGCGCTGGCGTTCGAGCCTCGCGTTCTGCAAGACGTCTCCGTTATCGATACACGCACGATGCTTGCGGGCAGGCCAGCCACGTGGCCCGCGGTAGTCGGCCCTACGGGTCTGAATGGAATATTTCGTCGGCATGCGGATGAAGCGCTCGCACGCGCGGCGCAGGCGGCGGGCCTCCCGTTTGCACTTTCGACGGCCTCGACGAGCTTGCTGGAAGTCGTGCGCGACGTGACTGACGGTGACCTGTGGCTGCAGCTCTATGTGCAGGAGGACCGCCGAATTGCCGAGAACATGATGGCGCGTGCGCGTGCAGCGAAGTTTTCCGCCTTGCTGTTGACCGTCGATACACCGGTGCTGGGTCAGCGCGACGATTATGTCCGAACCGGCTTTACGATGCCGTTGCGCTGGACACCGCGGCTTGTCTGGGACATCGTGACCCATCCGCGTTGGCTTGCTACGGTGGGAATCCACGGCCAACCGAAACTCGTGAACCTGTCACGAAGTGCTCAACTGGGCGCGGGCATCGAGGACCGCATGGGCACGAGTACTCATCGAATGGACCAGACCTTGAACTGGCGCGATATCGCGTGGCTGCGAGCGCACTGGGACGGCAAAATCTTCATCAAGGGCATTCAGACAGTCGAGGATGCAAGAACAGCGTTCCAGCACGAGGTCGACGGCGTCGTGTTATCGAATCACGGCGGAAGACAACTCGACGGCGCACGCAGCCCACTGGACATCATTGCGCAAACAGTGAGCTACGCGCCACGTTCGGCCGAAGTCCTCGCAGATGGCGGCATTCTGCGCGGCAGCGACATAGTGAAGGCCGTAGCGCTGGGTGCGCGCGGCGTCTTGCTTGGCCGCGCGCCGCTATATGGGCTGGCGGCCGCTGGGCAGTCCGGCGCCCGCGATGTCCTGGCGCTGCTGCACAATGAGTTGCAGACGTGCCTGCGGTTGCTCGGCTGCGCCAGGCTCACCTCGCTAACCGCGGACGTTCTGGCCTCTCACGGCTTTACAGCCTGTGATCGGCGTCGCTGATATGCCCGCCTCCGGTATGGTGGCGAGCATATCCACCTGCTTCACTTTTTCCTGTAAGCAACATAGTTTCGTTGAATCATGATGTGGTCGGCGATGTACTTCGCGTCGTGCCAGCACCCGTAAATGAACGACGAAGCCCGGTTCGTGAGTTCGGGCAGCCCCAGGAAGTAGATACCCGTTTCCGACGAAAGCCCGCGTTTGTGAAACGGCATGCCATGCTCATCGAAGGCGTCGACTTCCAGCCAACTGAAATCGAACTTGAAGCCGGTTGCCCAGAGGATGGTTTTAATCCCGGCCTGGGCAAGGTCAAGGCTGAGGATCGGCTGCCTGATGCATTCGGGGTCTTCCAGGAGTTGCCAGGCTTCGGGCTCCGGCGGCAGATCGATGCCATTGCGCTCGATGTAGGTGTCGGCTTCGCGTAGGACATCGAAGTAGTCCTTGTCGCCCTCGGCGATATTCGACGCCAGATCATTCTCGAAATGGAGCACACCGTTCTCATAGGTCTTGGTCAAGCCCAGAACGGTAATGCCCTTGTGCGCGAGGCGCCGGAAATCGACCGTCTTGCCGCCCTCATAACCGCTCACGGCGAAGGCAACGTGTTTCTTTTTCGGCTTGGTCTTGATCTCATCCCACTTGCCGAGCACACCGAGCCACCAGACATAGTCACGTTGGCGGTAAGAACGCGGCGGCCGGTAGTGCTCGCCGATCGACAGGTAGACCGTCCGGCCCGCATTGCACAACTCTTCCGCGATCTGTGAGCCCGAGGCGCCGCCGCCAACGACCAGCACGGCCCCGTTTGCCAGTTGTCCCGGATTCTTGTAGGCCGAGGAATGCAACTGGTCGACCCCGGCATCCGTCGAAACGATTTTGGGGTATTGGGGAATCTGGAAAGGGCCGGTGGCGGCTACCACGCGCTCGGCTTCGATGACACCTTCCGACGTCGTCACGATGAATCCCGGACGGTTTTCATTGCGCCTGACACGCTTGACCTCCACGCCCGTGCGGACCGGCGCATTAATCATGCTGGCATAGTCCTCGAAATACTTTGCCACGCGCTCCTTCGGCGGAAAGACGTCGGGAGCCACATCTTCGAACTCGAGGTTCGGAAAGCGGTCGTGCCATGCCGGACCGTTGGCAACGAGGGAGTCCCAGCGTTCGGAGCGCCAGCGTTCCGCAACCCGCTTGCGCTCCAGAACGATGTGCGGGATGCCCATCTGCGAGAGATGTTCGCTCATGGCGATCCCCGACTGACCAGCGCCGACTACCAGCGTATCGATTTTTTCAACTGTCATTTCCGATTCCCAAGAAAGGAGTCGAGATCATCCGATTCCAAACGCGACGCGCGAAGGCCTCGGAGTCCAACTCCAGGAACGCGTGAATTCTGCGAAACATTGGTTTCACGCACGGTCGAAGTTTGCGCAACAGGACTCTGCTTGGAAATCAGGATTTTTGGATTCGGTGCTTCGGAAAAAGCAAACGGCTATCGTTGCCCCTTCAGGCATTTACCGAAGGACATGTTTTTCGGGGCAATCACGGCGGTGCGGACGTCTTTCGCGGGGGAGATTCTGTTTTTCCGACGCCGGGCCTCAAGATTCGCAAAGGCCGCGACGACGCATTTTCCGTATCCTTCAATGCGATGGTTCCGATCGGGCGAATACCGCGAGTACCGCATTGACCGCGCTTGATGCTACGGATCCCGTTCAGTACAGAGATAAGGCTATCTGCATGATCGACATCATGAACTCAATTGATTCGTCTGCCCTCCAGCTGGAAAGCCCGCCGTTGCCAAGCCCCGCGGTCGCCGTCAGCGTGGAGCATGTGGTCACGAAGTACCGTGACCAGACCATTCTGCATGACCTCTCGCTGAAGATTCGCCAAGGCGAGTTTCTTACCTTGCTGGGCCCTTCGGGCTGCGGCAAAACAACGTTGCTCAATCTGATTGCCGGATTCACGGAAGCGGAACAGGGCGAGATATTCATCGACCAGCAACCGGTGACGAGCCTGCCGCCCCACAAACGCCAGATCGGCGTCGTGTTCCAGAACTACGCGCTCTTTCCGCATATGGATGTGGAGCGCAACATCGGCTACGGCCTACGCATGCGAGGCATACCGGCCGCTGAGATCAGGCAGCGCGTGCGGGCTGCCATGGCGCTGGTGAAGCTGGACGAACTGGGGCATCGTAAGCCCCGCGAGCTTTCCGGCGGTCAGCAGCAACGCGTGGCGCTGGCTCGTGCCCTCGTCATCGAGCCGAAGGTCTTGTTGCTCGACGAACCGTTCTCGGCACTGGACAAGAATCTGCGCGGCTCCATGCAGGTCGAGATCCGCGAAATCCAGCGCAAGCTTGGTGTGACGACGATTTTCGTGACGCACGATCAGAGTGAAGCGCTGAGCATGTCGGACCGCATTGCCGTCATGTCGGGCGGCCGAATCTGTCAGATATCGACGCCTGACCAGATCTATCGCCGCCCCGAGGATCCCTTCGTGGCGTCCTTCCTCGGCGACGTCAACATCCTGCCGGCGCACTTTCATGGTGAAGATGGAACCCATCTCCACCTTCGTCTAGGCGCCCGCCTGGTCAGCGTCGAGCGGGAGCGTCTGGTTGGCGGTCGACACGACGGGGGACGGCTGGACATCTATGTGCGCCCTGAGCATATTTCCTTCGAACCGCTGAGCGCCGACTCGGTCCTGACCGGCACCGTGGTGCGCCACGTGTTCCAGGGCGATCACTCCGATACCTACGTGGATGTCGATATTCCCGTCAGCGGCTTTCAACGCGTGATGGTGCGTTCGCCGGGATTGGCCGTCATGGATCGATGGCCGATCGGCACCGTGACCGCACTAACGCTTCCACCGCGCAACATGACCGTTTTCTCCGCAGCCACGGCCTGAGTTCCGTGTGCAGCCCGTGGCTTACAGCGACTACCAGAATATGACGACGATCCCTTCTTCCATGCAAGCAATCGTAGCTCGCCAACCCGGTGGGCCCGAGGTTCTGACGATGGCCGAGCGCCCTGTCCCCGTGCCGGGCGCCGGTCAGGTGCTGCTGCGGGTGCTCGCGGCAGGCATCAATCGGCCGGATATCATGCAGCGTCAAGGTCTCGCAATGCCTGCTCCCGGCGCGACCGACGTGCTGGGTCTGGAGGCTTGCGGCGAAGTCGCCGCTTGCGGCCCGGGCGTAGAACGGCTCGTACCGGGCACACGCGTCATGGCGCTGCTGCCCGGCGGCGGCTATGCACCCTGGTGCATCGCGTATGCGGAGCAATGCCTTCCCGTGCCCCCCGGACTCACCGACGTCGAGGCTGGCGCTCTGCCGGAGGGACTATTCGCGGTCTGGCACAACCTGTTCGAACTGGGTGCGCTGCAAATGGGCGAAACCGTGCTGATCCACGGCGCGGCGGGTGGCATCGGCACGTTGGCCATACGCATGGCGCACGCGGCAGGGGCCCGGGTTATCGTCACGGCCGGCATCAAGGAGCAACTCCCCGAATTGATGGCAATGGGCGCCGCCAAGGCGATCAACTATCACGATACCGATTTCGTGGCAGCGTGCCGTCAAGCCACCGATGGGCTTGGAGTGGACGTCGTGCTCGATATGATCGGCGGTGACTATGTCAAACGCAACCTGGATGCATTGGCGTTCGGCGGCCGTCACGTGAGCCTCTCATTTCTGCAAGGCTCCCGGGTCGACCTCGAGTTGCTGACACTCATGCAAAAGCAGCTTAGTCTGCACTCGTCGACCTTGAGGCCTCAATCCCTCGCGGAAAAAGCACGCATGGCCCGGCTGATCGAGCGGCGCGTGCTGCCGCTCTTGGCCGACGGCCGGGTGCGGCCGCGCATTCATGAAAAGCTGCCGCTCGCCAGGGTGGCCGACGCGCATCGCATGCTCGAGCGGGGCGACGTGTTCGGCAAGCTGGTACTGATTCCCTGATCCCCGCCGCGCCACCCGGGACCGCAACTATCATGCAACTCCTCTACGCACCGACCTCGCCCTACGTGCGCAAGGTCATGGTCAGCGCGCATCTGCTGAATCTGGTCGAACACATCAGCTTGCTGGATAGCGCCGCCAACCCCATCAATCGCGACGCCCGCATTGCCGCTCACAATCCGATGGCAAAAGTGCCGACGATGATCCTGGCCGACGGTCAGTCGCTGTACGACAGCCGCGTGATCTGCGAGTACCTCGACAGCCTCGCGCCCGGGTATGGTCTGTTTCCCGCGGCAGGGAAACTGCGCTGGCAGGCCCTGCTGCGTCAATCGATGGGCGATGGTCTGCTCGACGCGGCATTGCTCGCGCGCTACGAATTCACTGCGCGGCCCGAGGAGAAGCAATGGGGAGGCTGGCGCGCGGCGCAATTGGTCAAGGTCGCGGCATGTCTCGAGGACATCGAGACACAAGCCAAAACGCTGGCGACAACCCATCTCACCATCGGGGAGGTCACTATCGGTTGCGCGCTCGGTTACCTGGATTTCCGCTTCCCTGAACTCAATTGGCGCGACACCCATCCCAAAGCCGCACAGTGGCATGCGCAGATGGCAACGCTGCCCGCCATGCGGGCTACCGTTCCTCATACCTGAGTGAATTGCATGACCGACACCATGACATCTTCTGCCCCTGCCTCGACTATCTGGTTCATCAACGGTCCCAATGCCAATCTCTATGGACTGGACGCCAACCAGGTCTATGGTACGGACAGCTTTCCCGTGCTCAAGGATCGCTGCGAGGCCAAGGCGGCGGAGTTGGGCCTGACGCTGAATTTTGTCCAGTCCAACTGGGAAGGCCAGATCGTGGACTGGATTCAGCAGGCACGCGGCACGGCGGCGGGCATCATTATCAACGCCGCCGGCCTGACCTATTCCTCAGTGCCGATTCTCGATGCCCTGCTTTCGTTTCCCGGCAAGATCATCGAAGTGCACATGAGCAATATCTGGCGCCGCGAAAGCTTTCGCCACCACTCCTATGTTTCCAAGGCTGCCAACGCCGTTATCGCGGGCCTTGGCGGCGACGGTTATGAACTCGCCATCCAGGCCATGTCGCAATTGATCAAGATCTGATTTTCAACCGGTTATGACCATGCCAAACCCTTCCCGCCCTATGGGCGCGCTGGTGTTTTTCAGTGACTTCGACGATTTCGGCACCTGGAAACAGGCGCTGCAGTCCCACCTGCCCACGCTGCGGGTTCTGCACTGGAAAGAAGTGGACGATCCGAAGTCCATCGACTTCGCGTTGGTCTGGAAACCACCCGAGGGTTTTTTCCGGGAAATGACGCAAATAAAGTTGATCGTCAACCTTGGCGCGGGCGTCGACACTCTGGTCTCGCGTACGGACCTGCCCGAAGGCGTGCCTATTACCCGCATCAGCGATCCACAAATGGCCCGCATGATGGCGGGCTTTGTACTGTTCGCCACATTGCGTCATGCCCGCGAAATTCCGTTTTTCGAGCAGGCGCAGCGCAGCGGCCAATGGGCCTATCGCCATCCGCGCAACCTCGAGGACATTCGGGTAGCCGTGCTGGGCCTGGGAGAGCTTGGCTCCCGGGCCGCGAACGAGCTGCAGCGCCAGGGCTTGACGGTCCTGGGCTGGTCGCGCAACCTGCGCAAGATCGAGGGCATCCAATGCTACGCTGGCATCGAGACGCTCGACACAGTGCTCAGCCAGGCCGATATCGTGGTCGTCATGCTGGCACTCACGCCTAAAACACGAGGCCTGCTGAATCGGGAACGACTGCTGCGGTTGCCGCAAGGAGCTGCATTCATCAACGTAGCGCGCGGCGCGCTGGTCGACCAGGCGGCTCTGACCGAGCTGTTGGACAGCGGCCATATCGGGTCGGCCACACTTGATGCTTTCGAGCACGAACCGCTACCGAAGGATGATCCGCTTTGGCGCATGCCGAACGTGCTCATCACGCCTCATCTTGCATCCGTCGCGATTCCCGCTTCGGCCGCGAGGCAGATTGCCGAGAACCTGGTGCGCGTCGCGAACGGCGAAACGCTCGCCAGTCAGATCGATCCAGCCCTCGGCTACTGAGCCGGTCACGCTCGGGCAGAGGCACATGAACTCATCGCCCGTCGATCTGCCTGCCGCAAGGCCTTCGCGGCCTCGGCGATTTCTCCAATGAGATCGTGCCGCCGCCCTTTTACTGAAGGAACCAGCAGACCTTGGGCCCGCATCAGCGGCTCTCTTCGATACCGAGAACCTTGCTAAGGCCAAGGAAATAATTGGCAAACACCAGCAAACTGGCTGTGATGACGACGTACAGCACCGAGAGTGCAGCCAGCGTCGGATCGGCAAACTGGCGCACATAGTTGTACATGACGATCGGCAGTGTCTGGGTGTTCTCGGTCGCGATGAAGAGCGAAGCGGTGAATTCGTTGAACGACAGGATGGCCGCGAACAACCATCCGCCAAACAACCCCGGCGCCAGTTGCGGAATCATCACCGTGAATACCACCTTGAGCGGTGTCGCTCCCAGGCTGGTCGCAGCGTGTTCCAATCGCTCGTCGAGATTCTCCATCGACACGTAGACGCTGCGCAATACGAACGGCAAGACCAGAATCACGTGGCAGAGCACCATGATGGCGTAGCCTCTCTCCATCCTGGACTCGAAGACCATGATGAGAAGTCCCAGGCCGAGCGTGAATTGCGGCACGACCATCGGCAATTGCAGAATAGCCTGCAGCGTATCCTTGCCCCTGAAATCCAGCCGCTTGACCGCAACCATCACGCCGGTGCCGATCGCCAGCGCGATCAGCGAAGACCACAGCGTGACGATCAGGCTGGATTGGAACCCCTGCTTGAAATCGGAGTACGTGAATACGCGCTCAAACCATCGCAAGGACCAGGTTTGCGGCGGAAACGAGAGTAGAGCGCTACCGTTGAAGGACGTCAGCGCGACCACGACGACCGGCAGCAGGAGAAACGCGAGGATGGCGCAAATCAGTGCCGGGCCGGCCACGCGCAGCGGCAACGGTAGCGAGTGTCTGATATTCATGTCAATGACCTCCAATCCGCTTAAGACGAGTCGTAACGGTCCCGAGCGCAAGCAGGGACGAAAAAGTCAGCGCGAGACCCACGATGCTCAAGCTGGCTGCGAGCGGGAAGTTCAACGAAGATAGGCCGAGCTGATAAACCAGTGTCGAGATAGTCGGTACGCGTCCGCCACCGATAATCTGCGGAGTGGCAAAGGCACTGAACGTCCATGCGAAGGCGGTGGTCGAGCTGGCAAGAATCCCGGGCATGGACAGGGGCAGCGTCACCGTCACGAAAATGTTGATTGGCCCGGCTCCCAGACTTTGCGCCGCCCGCTCATAACGTCGATCGATGTGCGCGATGGCCGCGCCCAACATGAGCACCATCACCGGGATGGTCACATGCACCAGGGCCACGAGCACCCCGAAATGCGTGTACATCATGTCGATCGGCGCGTCGATCAACCCCAGCTTGAGCAGCATCGTGTTGATAAAGCCGTTGCTGCCAAGCACGATGATCCAGGAATAGGTGCGCACGATCTCGCCGAGAAACAGCGGCGTGATCGAGATAATCAGGATCATGGATTTGAGAGCGCGATTGGTCACGCGAACCATCGCGTAGGCCAGCGGATACGCGACCAGAAGCGTGAATACACACGTTTCGACGCTCAACCGGAACGTGTTCCACAACGCATACAGATAAATGGAGTTGCTTAGGCCCGTGAAATTGGTCAGCGTAAAGCCACCGACGTCGAGCGAACCCGGCACGTAGGCGCGCAGGCTGTATTGAAGAACGGTAATCAACGCCGCACAAGTACTGAACGCCACGACAACTGCTGGCGAAATCAACCATACCTTCAGCCTGACATACATGTTCATGACCTGATTGCTCTCCCGTTATCTCCAATCTTTCGGCCGGAACAGGCACCCCGATTGCAATTGCCGATGGGGTGCCGACACCCGAGACTGCACGCCCTATCAATTCATGATGTTCTCGGCAAACCACTTGCGCCACTCGGGCATCAGTTGCGCCCGCATTTTCGGGTCGATGTTGATGACATGGTCCCACTGCGCCTTGGTGACGAGCATGCCCGGCAACGCCGCATCCTCGGGCGCCACCTTGGCGTTGTCGACGACCGGACTGGCTTTTTGCAGGGCCACGATCTTGCCTTGCACCTCGGGCGAGAGCGCAATGTTCATGAACTTGTAGGCGAGGTCGGCCTTCTTCGACCCCTTCATGATCGCCATAGTGTCGATGCCCAGCACCGGGCCCTCCTTGGGGATCGCCAGCTTGATGGGAGCACCTTCCTTCATCATGTAGTAGGCGTTCATCGAGAGCATGACCTGGACCGGCGCCTCTCCCGTGCTGATGATCTGCTCGCAGTTGGCGTCGTCCGTGCAGAAGGCCTTGAAGTTAGGCTTGAGCGCCTTCAGTTTCTGCTGACCTTTCTGCCAGGTTCTGGAATCTCCCCCGGACAGCAAAGCCGACACCGTGAGGATCTGGCTAGGATCGTAATCGGTCACTGAGATCTTGCCCTTGAGAGCCGGGTTCCACAGATCGTTCCAGGATTGGAAGGTGATGTTCGACGGCACCAGGTCGGGACGGTAGGCGATCGTATAGACGTAAGCATAGCTGCCGATGTGGTACGGACTGATCTTCGCCTGGTCGACCAGATGCGCGTAGTTGGGCAGCTTGCTGGTGTCGAGCTTCTCGAATAATCCGCTATTCACATAGAGCCAGCCCACATGCGACGTGGTAAATGTGATGTCGCTTTCGGGGGTCACGGAGAGTTTGGCCTTATTGAGGCGATCGATCGTGCCGCCCGTGATGTACTTGACCGGAACACCCGTCTGGCGTGTAAATTCCTTGCCGATGGCGTCGTCGATCATGTCGCGGAAGTTTCCGCCCCACGTGCTGACCACCAGTGCGTCCTCTGCCCTCGCCGCGCCCGTGAACAGTGCGCTGAACAAAACGCTGAATGCTACGATTTTTCGAATCATCGGATACCTCTGCGGTTGATTTGAGCGTCACCCAACCAGCGCGCGCCACGCGGCCTGTCGAAACGCAAGCTAATAGTGGAAGAGTCAATAAAACACACCAATTTGCCTTTTCCTCATCCATGACTCGCAATTCCTGATGCTGGATTCACAAATGCCGAGGTGGCCCGAATCTGCTGGGCCGCATGACTGCGAGGCGAGGTGTCGGTAGTCATAGGCATCGGGATTACACCGAGTGATCCTTGCGGCAAACTCCTCTAGCCGGCGCTTTCGGAAAATCCGAGACACAGCCCCGGAAAAGACAAATGGGCGTCGACGCTCCTTTAACCAATCATGAGCGTTCAGTGCATGGCGACCGACTTTCCCAGTGGCGAGTTCTGTCGTTGCCTCAATCCTCCGAGCGCCCTAAAAGGAATTACGGCATGAAACACACCCGCATTCGCCCCTTCAATACCAAGGCCACCTATCCTGAGCAGAAACTGGACAACGACCTGTGCCAGGCCGTGGTCGCGCGTGGCCGGACGGTTTTTCTACGCGGGCAGATCGGACAAAACCTGGATACTTCCGAGAGTGTGTGCATCGGCGACGCAGCAGGCCAGGCTGAGCAGGCCATGGCGAATATCGCAATGCTCATCAAGGAAGCGGGGGGCGAGCTCGCGGATATCTGCAAGATCACCATCTACATCATCGATCCCCGCTATCGCGAGGACGTCTACCGCGTGGTCGGCCGCTGGCTCAAAGGCGTGTATCCGGTCTCGACCGGAATCGTGGTTTCGGCTCTGGCGCGCCCTGAATGGCTGGTGGAAATCGACGCGACCGGCGTCATTCCCGACTGATCCAATCAGGAGACCGGCCTCATGACCTTCTCGATCATTGCGCGCTGCCCACAGACGGGCCAATTCGGTGCTGCCATTTCCTCTTCGTCGCCTGCCGTCGCGTCTCGATGTATTCGTGGCCGCCGCGGAGTCGGCGTGGCGGCGAGCCAAAATATCACCGATCCCGGCCTCGGGACGCAGGCACTCGAACTGATGGCGACCGGACAAAGCCCCGAACAGGCGATTCGGGAGTTACAGCAACGCCCGTTTATCTCGTACCGCCAGCTCATGGCTCTCGATGCGCACCACCCGCCGGCCATCTTCACCGGCTCGTCCGCACTCGGTACACTGGCCACTGCCACTGGCGAACACGCGGCCTGCGCCGGTAACATGCTCGCTTCGAAGGACGTTCCGGGCGCCATGCTGTCTGCCTTCGAAACGGCCCGCGGCGCGCTCGCCGAACGCCTCATGCTGGCGTTGCTCGCCGGCGAGGCTGCCGGTGGCGAGGAAGGTCCGGTTCATTCCGCGGGATTGCTCGTCTATGGCGAGATGGATTGGCCCATTGTCGACCTGCGAATGGACTGGGTGGACCATGGTCCGGTCCAGGCGGTATATGCTGCCTGGAAGATCTACGAGCCTCAGGTGCAGGACTACATTACGCGTGCTCGCGACCCCAGGGCGGCGCCGAGCTTCGGGGTACCCGGCAATCGCTGACACGCATGCCGCACCGGAGAACTTGTGCGAAGATGAGCGCCGCCAGTGCCGAGCCGGTATCTAGCGCACTTCACCTCGTTCCTTCCCGTTCAGCCCATGCTCAACCGTATCTCTCTACGACAGATGGAGTATTTTCTGGCTACTGCCAAACTCGGCAGCATCGCCATCGCATCGGACCAGATCCACATTTCTCCGCCGTCGATTTCCGCAGCCATCGCTCACATGGAGGCGGAACTCGGGGTTCAGCTTTTCATCCGCCATCCGTCGAAAGGCTTGTCGCTGACGCCCATCGGCACCCGGATGATGCAGGAGTGCGAAGACCTGCTCGAGCGGGCCTCCAAACTGCAGGAGATCGCGTCGGATTCCACCGAGACTGTCCAGGGCGTTTTGCGCATCGGCTGCTTTCAGTCCCTGACGCCCATGATTGCGCCGGAAGTCATTTTCGGCTTCCAGCGGGCATTCAACAATGTCGACTTGCAAATGGTCGAGGGTGACCAGCAGGAACTGATGGACAAACTGCAGAAAGCGGAGATCGACGTTGCCCTTACCTACGACCTGCAACTTGACGCAAGCATCCAGTTCGAAGTCCTGTGTCACCTCCCGCCGCATGCGCTGCTGAGCGAATTGCATCCCTTGACGCAGCAGGCAGTCGTGACGCTGCAGGAACTGGCACCGCATCCCATGGTGCTGCTGGACCTGCCGATGAGCAGAGACTATTTCCTCTCACTCTTCGCACACACCGGGGTTCAGCCGCGAATCGTCGCCCGTTCCCGGTCGGAAGATGTCATCCGCTCGATGGTGACCAACGACATCGGCTACGCGCTGTTCAACGTGCGGCCCAAATCCAACCAGTCTCTGGACGGAAAGCGCTTTGTACGCGTCCGTCTTGCAGGCACGCATCGTCCGATGCTGCTGGGGCTTGCCACCTACGCACCCGTGAGGCAGTCGCGGCTGGCGCAGGCCTTTATGCAGCGCTGCCGTGCGTACATTTCGGACCAGTACATTCCTGGCATGAGTGCGGCCAGCTACTTCGATCCGCACATCAATGCAGCCAAAGAAGACCAGTCTGCCTGAGCCTTTGATAGCGACTTCGACCCAGAGCAATCTCCCGATACCCCACTATGTCCAATCCCCTTCCCTTGAGCAGCCTCGAATTGCTACGCGAGTTGATCGCGTTCCCAACGGTCTCACGCACGCCTAATGCGGGATTGATGACACGCGTGCAAGAGTTGCTGCATCAAGCGAACATCGGCACCGTCGTCGTGTCGGATCCGAAAGACCCATCGCGATGCAATCTTTTTGCGAGCGTCGGACCGAGTGGAATCCCTGGCGTGATGCTGTCCGGCCACACCGACGTGGTCCCGGTCGAGGGGCAGAACTGGACACTGCCGCCGTTCGCGGCGACCGAGCTTGACGGCCGCCTTTTCGGCCGCGGCAGTGCCGACATGAAGGGCTTTGTGGCATGTGCTGTCACCGCGATGATCCACGCCGCCGGCAAAGACCTCAAGAGACCATTGCAACTGGCGCTCTCCTTCGATGAGGAGATCGGTTGCGTGGGCGTGCGGCACCTGTTGCGGGAGCTCGAAGGTCACCTCCCCGCCCCCATGCTGTGCCTCGTGGGCGAGCCAACGTTGATGAAAATCGGGATCGGTCATAAGGGTAAAGCCGCCTACCGGGCGTATTGCTGTGGCGAGGAAGGCCATTCCGGCCTGGCCCCGCGCTTTGTCAACGCGATCCATACGGCCACGGACCTGGTGTCCGCTATCCGCGAGGTCCAATACGATCTGGCCGAGAACGGTGAGCAGGAGCCAGGCTACGCCATTCCATATAGCACCATCCATGTGGGCACGATCGGCGGAGGTAAGGCGCTCAACATCGTGCCGGCTCAATGCGAAGTGAACTTCGAGATCCGGAATATCGCTGCCGATGATCCGGCTCAGATCCTTGCCCGCATTCTCGAACACACTGAACGCCGCATGCGCAGCTGGCCTTATTCACCGGAGAACGAGCCACCGTTACCCGAGGTGGAGGTCACCAACGCTTACCCCGGCCTGCTTACCGCCGAGGATTCGGCGGCTGTTCGCCTGCTTGCCTCCATTCTGCCGCCGGACACTTCCTGCACCAAGGTCGCGTTCGGTACCGAAGGCGGCCTGTTTCAGCAAAGCTGGCGTCAGACGTCTGTGCTGGTGTGCGGGCCCGGCTCCATCGAGGTGGCGCATAAACCGGATGAATATGTGGAGATCTCCCAGATCGAGGCTTGCGATCGCATGCTCTCAAAGCTTACCGAGTACCTCTGCGCGTCCAGGGATGTCGCGGAACACGCCGAGGACTGAAAAGGTCTCCCCACAAGGGCGCCGGAGTCCGGCAGATGGCCTTCTCCAGCTTCCGGTCATGGCTGGTTGGTTGTGTGCCCGGAGGCGCAGAACTGCAGGGAGCGCGGCGCCCTGCCGATGCCCCCGGCTCCCCGTTGCAGCCGGAAATCAGTCGAGTGCCTGATCGTTCGGATGCGCGAACAGCGCCTTGTTGTCCGCGGAAAGCGGGTAGTCGAGGTTGATACCCTTGGGCGGAATCGCCTGGTTAAACCACTTCTTGTAGAGTTGCTCCGCCTCGCCCGACGTTTGCATGTTGGCAATCACGCGGTCCGCGAGCTTCTTGAAGACGGGGTCATCCTTGCGCACCATGCAGCCGTAGACCTCGGACATGGGCGGCGTACCGGTGACCACATAGTCCTGCGGGTTCTTCTCCGTCGCCCTCGCCCCATACAGAAGCGGCTCGTCATTCACATAGGCCGCCGCCCGGCCGGTCTTCATCACGAGAAAGGAATCCGCGTGGTCCTTCGCGAAGATGAGTTGCATGTTCATCTTCTTCGCATTGTTCATCTCACGCAGCAGACGGTCTTCCGACGTGCCCGCCGTGGTCACCACGGTCTTGCCCGCGAGATCGGAGAAGTCCTTGATACCCGAGTCCTTCTTCGTGATGAGGCGAACGCCATACTGGAAAAAGCTGTTCGTGAAAGCCACCTGATTAGCGCGCTCTTTGGTGTGCGTCGTCGAACCACACTCGATATCAATCGTTCCGTTCTGAAGCACAGGAATGCGGTTCTGCGACGTGATTGGCGTTTCCTTGACAGTCAGGTTGCTGAGCTTCAGTTCCTTTTTGACCTCGTCGACAATCCGCAGTGCAATCTCCTGCGAGTAGCCGATCGTGTGCTGCTGGCTGTCGTAGTAGGAAAACGGCACCGACGATTCGCGGATGCCCAGCGAGATGACGCCGGTATCCTTGATTTTCTGCAGCGTGGGGCTCGCATCCTGTGCCTGCGCGTTGGCGAAGAGCGCGCATCCAGTCACAATCGCGGACAGCGTTGCCAGACGTTTCATAGTGTCTCCATGGTTTGATGGGCCGATGCACTGCGCGTCGACCAGGTTATTCCAGCGTGCGAAAAGCGATACTTTCTCGTTCTACGACAACCGGCTCAATGAATAGGCGCCCGCGTCAACCGACGTCTGCCGCCCATGCAGCACCTCGGTCAGCAGCCTCGCGGTTCCGCATGCAAGCGTAAAACCCAGTGCGCCATGTCCCGTGTTCAACCAGACATTGCTGTACTTCGTGGCGCCAACGAGAGGCTTGCTGTCGGGCGTCGCTGGCCGGTGACCACACCAGGTCTGTGCGCGCTCATAATCCGCTGCCAGGGGGAAGATTTCCTTGACGTGACGAATCAATGTTGCGAGCCGCGTATCGCGTTGCGTTTCGTCCGCACCCGTGATTTCCACCATGCCGGCCACGCGCAGTTGTTCTCCCAGTCGCGCATACACAACCTTCCGATGAAGGTCCGTGACGTTGATGCCCGGTGCGCGGTCCGGGACCGCGGCGGCCGTCAGGCTGTAGCCCGTCAACGGGTAGATGGGCAGGCGCAAACCCAGCCCTTCGGCGAGATCGACACTTGATGTTCCGGCCGAGAGAACAAATGCATCTGCGCGTACCTCACCTTCGGCGATGCGCGCGGCAGCAACCTGCCCTCCCTGCCTGACCCAGCCTAGCACCGGGGTGCCGGTCAGGATCCTGACGCGATAGCGGTCCCGCAGCACGTTTGCGAGCGCCCGGCAAAACTGCAGGCAATCCCCCGCTTCTTCCGATGGCGTATGAATGCCGCCGACGATCGTCGCACCTGCGAATTCAAGTGACGGTTCAACCTCGATGCAGCCGTTGCGGTCGAGCGCCGACTGACTGGCACCGCCCTCGGCGAGAAGCTCGACTTTCTTGCGGGCGAGACCGAACTCGTGGGCGTCACGATAGACGACGAGCTTGCCGTTCCGCACATGGCTGAAATCAATCGACTCGCGCTCGACGAGCTCATGCAGGGCCGCGCGGCTCAAGGCGCCAAGCTGGAGCAGTTCCAGTGCAGTCCTGTTGCTCGTCGCCGTGCGACATGCCCGCAGAAACGCCATGCACCAGCGCCACTGTCTCAGGTCGGGACGGGGAACATATCGAAGCGCCGAGTCACTGCTGAGGAGCCAAGCCGGCAGATGCGGCAGTACGGAAGGATCGGCAAGCGGAGCCACGTAGCTATAGCTCAGCTGTGCGCCATTCGCAAAGCTGGCCCCGCGCGCGACATCTTCTCCACTCTCCAGAACCGTTACGTCATGGCCCTCGCGAGCGAGAAAATACGCTCCGGTCAAGCCAACGATGCCCGCACCCACGACACATACCTGCATACGCAACCAGCCTTCACCGGGGAACCGTAACCGGCCAAAGTGTGCGTGCACAGCCATCGCGCGGCAAATGAATTGAATTGCGAGGGGATAACCCCACGTTATGCGCGACTCCAGAATGCGAGACTCAATTGCGGATAACACTTCCTCCCATGTTCGCAACGGACGCTCGCAGCATATCGACAAATGCCTTGCCTGGCTGGGATTCCAGTTCACCGTCCCGCCAGAGCGCATAGACACCAATGGACAGGGATGGAAGAACGGGCCGGATCGACACGCGGTCCGCGCCCGTGCGCGCGCTCAGTTCATCGATTAACGTGAGGCCGACGCCCCGCGCTGCGAGCGCCCGCGCAACGTACCAGGTCTGGGCTTCGATAGAAGCAACGTGTCCGTCCAGGCCCAACGTTTCAAGCTCGCGCCGAATAAACTCGCCAAGCGGATCGACATTGCCAATACTGATCCAGTTGCGCGTGACGACCTCCTCCATCCCGATCGGTTCCGGGCTGGTGTCTTCCGGTGGACCTACGCAGACCAGCGCGGTGCGGCCCAGTTCGATCGCAGTGATTCCTGGGCTCCTGGGCGGCTCGACCGCAACTCCGATGTCGAGATCCCTCGTGAAGAGCGCCGTTATCAACTCGGTCGTATGTCGAGTCTGGATCCTGAGCGAGACCTCGGGATGCGAGAGATGAAACTGCTGTATCGCCGCGGGAATCAGGCTCACGCCGAGGCTCGGCAGGCACCCGACGCGCAGATAGCCCTGAGGCTGGGAGGCCAGATTGCGTGCGAGGCTTCGAAGGCTATCGATATTCGACTGGAGCTTGTGGGATTCGGCAAAGAGAATTTCAGCTTCCCGCGTTGGCACGAGCCGGTTGTGAGCGCGGTTGAACAATGGAAACCCCAGACTGTGCTCGGTCTGGGCCAGCGCCTTGCTCATGGCGGGTTGCGAAATGCACAGCAGTTCGGCGGCCCTGGAAATCGTTCCTGCCCGCATGATTGCAAGCAGAATTTCAATGTGTCTCAATCGCACGCTGTTTCTCCCCTGGTGTCCCGGTCGCCCTGCGATCGCATTCGCACGCAATGCGCCTGAAACAGCCTCGCGTGCTCCCTCCGGCCGACTTCACTCATCGTACAACGTGATCGCAACGAAAGTCGTGTTCAATCTCGCCCTTCCACAAGCAACACAGCTCTCGCGAACTCGTCATGCTCCGTTTCTGAACCGCAAATAGCGCCTTGATTCGATTCATGACGGATCGTTCATCTACATTACATCCAGCTAGCGGGTAAACACCGAATGTACAACCCAAACCGCATTTTATAAAATTTGTACGTTGTCGTACAACATGTGGATCGAAACATAGCCGTCTCATCCGCGATTGTTGGGTGACCTATTTCTTAAGGACCGTCATGATGAAAATGAAGTTTGCCTCCCGCCATATTCCGACGATGATCGCGGCCTCCCTGCTGGCATTCGGCGCGGGTTCGGCACAAGCACGAGTCTTTCGCGTGGCGGACGTGCATGGCGACACCTACCCGACCAACATGGCCGTGAAATTCATGGGCGAGGAAATCAGCAAGGCGACCAACGGCAAGGATTCGGTGAAGGTCTTCGGCAACAGCGCGCTCGGCTCCGAAAACGACACGATCGACCAGGTGCGCATCGGCGCACTCGACATGACGCGCGCCAACGGCGCAGCATTCAACGAGATCGTGCCGGAATCGATGATCCCGTCGCTGCCGTTCCTGTTCCGCGACATCGACCATTTCCGCAAGGTCATGTACGGCCCCGAAGG
>NZ_FXAT01000001.1 GCF_900177725.1 Paraburkholderia susongensis
GACGCGGTGATCACGCCGCGCCCGAGCGCCTCGGCCGGAATATGCGCCATCTTGTTGTACGCGCCGCGCAGCTTGAACGAGAACACCGGCTGGTTGTCCTCGCGCTTCAGGTACACCGGATTGCGCAGCCGCGTCGACAGGTTCGGCGCGTGTTCGAGTTCGGTCTCGCGCGCCACGTCGTAGACGCGCGCGGTCAGGGTCTTTTTCAGGTAGTCGTGGGAAAGCGCGACGCGCTCGGCCGCTGCGGCGGCCACTTCGAGTTCGTTCAACAGCAAGGCAGGCTCCTCGGTGGCAACAACGAATCAACTGCGATCGATAGCAACTGATAGCGATCGGCAGCAAGTTCGCCAGGAGGCAGGAAAGCGGACATAAAAAAACCCGCCTCGTGTGGCGGGTTAGTTTGATACTGCGTTTGTCTCTGCGATCCGACGTGCGCTAACCCACCATTCGATGAATGATGCTAATAATCAGCGCAATACGGATGTCGAGGCAGTTCATGGAGACGATCTTCGTCGAGTTGGCGGGCTTTGTCAATCATTGAAGGCCGCGCGTGTTGGGCGCAAATGAAATGTCCGGTTCACCGACTGCAGCAGACCGGTGAAGTCAAACGGGCGAAAACACGCGACAAACATCGCAAGAAGCTCGAGCGTGGGCCAGACGATTGCTCGTCACGGCCTGTTCTGCGCGCTGTACACCGATCGCGGCAGCCATCACTTCCATACGCGGCGCAGGCCGGCGGCAAGGTCGACTGGTCCAACCCGACGCAGTTCGGCCGGGCGCTGGCGTAACCAGGTATCGAACACATCGCGACGTACTCGCCCGAGGCGCGTGGACGCTCGGAGCACCAGGAAAATGTCTGGTCGATCACCCGACCACGCTTTAAGTCTCGCGAGCAAGCCGAGCCAGAGCCTTGAGCGCAGATTCGATGCGTGCATCGAACGGCATGCCGTAACTGAGTCGCAGGCAATCGGTAAACTTGTTCGTGTTCGAGAAGATCGAACCCGGACAGATCCGAATGCCTTCGCACAACGCGCTTTCGAACAACCTGTCGGCGTTCAGCTCGCCGGGTAAGCGTATCCACACCAGTAGCCCCGCTTCGGGCCGTGTCACTTCGGTGCCGGCGGGGAAATGCTTGAGTATGGCTTCGACGAACTGCGTGCGCTGCTGTGTCAACAACGCGTTCAACCGTCGCATGTGCCGGTGGAATGCACTACCGGCCATGAAGTCCGCCACGACCAGTTGCGACATTTCTTCTCGATGGCGCGACACTGCATACATCAGCATTTCGATCTTCTTGTGCCATTTCCCGCCAATTAGCCATCCAACTCGCAAGCCAGGTGAAAGAGATTTATTGAGCGAGCTGCAATAGATCACATTGCCGCTCTTATCCCATGCCTTAACGGGCTTTGAATTCGCCGGACTCGGCAAAAACGCGCCATATGTGTCATCTTCAATTACGGCGATATCATGCTTTTCACATAGCTCGGCCAGCTTCGCTTTCATCGCATCCGGCATTACGCTGCCGAGCGGATTTTGCACGGATGGCATGCATACGACCGCCTGAATGCTGCCCATGTGCGTAATCGCAAATTCGAGCGCGTCAACTGATATACCGGTGTGAGGATGCGTGGGAATCTCGATCGCTTTCAAACCGAGAGATTCGATTACCTGAAGTATCCCGAAATAGGTCGGAGATTCGATTGCGATCACGTCACCCGGTCCGGCGACCGCCCTTAAGGCAAGCGAAAGTGCCTCGCTGCAACCGTGCGTGACCAGGATCGCATCCGAGTCGACGTGCATTCCGCGGCTCACCGAAAAACGCGAGATCGCCTCCTTCAGTTTGCGCACGCCATCCGGTCGCGGGGCGGAATCGTACAAGCTCGACCTCGCGCGGAGGATGCGCAACATGTTGTCGCGCAACGCAGCGCCTGGATACAGAGCGGGCGCACATACCGCCCCAGCCAGATCGACTTTCAGGGGATTCTGAAGACCCCGGGCGAGCGTGACCGAAATGCGTTCATGCACTCCGACATAGTCCGCCGGATCGATTCGCTGACCGGTTTCGTGCGCGTCCTTTTCTAGTACTCCTCTCACCCGCGATTGTGCTTGCATTGGACCGCGAACGAAATAGCCGACTCGCGGCTTCGCTTCAACATAGCCCAGTTTTTCGAGCACCCGACACGCCTCGACCGCCGTTGAAATGGAGACGCGATGCAGAGTCATGATATCTCTCAACGAAGGCATTCTCGCCCCTTCTCCAAGAGAGCCGCTGGTGATGGCTTTCACATAATGTTCTGCAATCAACCGATATTTCTTGTCCACGTTCTATATCTCAAAATAACAAATGCAGTTCACGCTAACTATACCGGAGCAGCCGTTCAGAATCAGGCACTGTACCTATCGATTTTCTAATTTCTTGTGTCTATCAAACAGAAAGAAAAACTACGACCATGATGAACTCATTTGACACAAGGGGAACCAGGATGTGCAAGTCTTTGCAGAACCCCGCGTGATATGGCCTTCGTTTCTATGCGAGGTACCACGCTGGACAGAATGAACGTCCGAATTCGCCCGCGACGAAGACGCGTTTTCGGATCAGGCAGTTGCCGCTGCCTGATGCCGCTCGACCGGGTAGGTAGCGCCCTCTTCGTCTAATGGTAGTCAGGTTCTGTACTCGTCGGCACTCTGTTGCTGAGCGGTCATGGGGTGAGGTTCAAACGCGAGTCGACACGACTGCGTGGAATGCAACGACGCTCGACAAACGCGGCCAGATTGTTCACAACTGCCGAGAGCGGCGCTCACAAAAGTTAGAGAACCGAATTGTCTATATCTGGAGGAATTTTGGACGCAGAGAAATTCAAAGCCTATAACGCCAAGTCGATTGCCAGTTCTCCGTATTGGTCGCGTGTTCCGCAGGACGTAAAAGACGCACTCGCATCGGTATCTAAAGTGTTACCGTTCAGAACAAACGAATACGTATTGCGCGAATTGATCGACTGGGACCGCGTGCCGGACGATCCAGTGTTCCGTCTGACGTTTCCGCACCCCGACATGCTGCCGCCCGAGGACTACCGCAGGCTGTGCCAACTATTGTCGAGTCCGTCGAGTGAAGCCGCCGCCGCTCAATTTATCGCCATGCTGCGTCACAGGATGAATCCCCATCCGGCCGGGCAGATGACGCACAACGTGCCGACGCTCGACGGCCGGCCGCTACCGGGGCTTCAACACAAATACGAAGAGACCGTACTGTTCTTCCCCGCAGCCGGTCAGACCTGTCACGCTTACTGCACCTTTTGTTTCCGCTGGCCGCAATTCATCGGCTCGGAAAATATGAAGTTCAATACGCGCGAGTCGGCCGAGCTGAGCCAGTATCTCTTGCGCCATCCAGAGGTCACCGATGTGCTGATCACCGGCGGCGATCCGATGGTGATGAATGCCGAATCGCTAGCCAGTTATATCGAGCCGCTACTGGCGATCCCTCACCTGCAGAACATCCGGATCGGAACGAAGTCGGTGTCGTACTGGCCGCAGCGCTTCGTGACCGATAAGGACTCCGATGCGGTTCTGGGTCTATTCGAACGTATCGTCGGTCACGGCAAGAACCTGTCGATCATGGCGCACTACAACCATCCGGCAGAGCTACGTCCTGAAATCGCCCGGCGCGCTGTGAAACGGATCACTGGAACTGGCGCGACGGTGCGGATTCAATCACCAATCGTGCGTCACATCAACGATTCGCCCGAATCTTGGCAGGAATTGTGGACGACAGGCGTGCGTCTCGGCGCGATTCCATACTACATGTTCGTTGAACGCGACACGGGTCCACAGCGTTATTTTGAGCTACCGCTCGCCGAGACCTACGACATCTTCAAGGCGGCGTATCAAGGCGTGTCCGGGCTGTCGCGCACGGTGCGTGGACCGTCTATGAGCACGCTATACGGGAAGGTGTTGATCGACGGCGTCGCGACGATCGCGAACGAAAAGGTGTTCGTTCTGCAGTTCCTGCAGGCGCGCGATCCAGACTGGGTCCGCAAGCCGTTTTTTGCGAAATTCGACCCAGTCGCGGTGTGGTTCGACGATCTCCAGCCGGCTTTCGGCGATTCCACTTTCTTCTTCCAGGACAAGGATGAATCGGTGTCGCGAAAACCGATCTATCTGCGCCGCGAAAATCCATCCGAACACCAACTCGTTACTGCGAGCTAACACGATGAATAAATCCGTCCAGGCGGAACTGCTCTATGAGCTCTGCGAAAGAGCCGCGGTCGAACGCGGTCTGAACGAACAGCATGCGATCTGGTTCGCACAAGGGCTGATCCGCACGTCGCTGATGGGGATCGACACGCACGGCGTGCGGCTGCTGCCGCTCTATCTGCGCGAGCTCGACGAAGGTCGCAGCAACGTACGTCCGAAAATACAGACGATCCAGCAGTTTCACGGGACAGCGCTCGTCGACGCGGATTCGGCTCTCGGCGTCGTCGCCGGCGCATATGCCGCCAACCTCGCGAATGAACTCGCACGTGAGTATGGGGTCAGCGTGGTCGCCGTCGCGAATTCGAATCACTTCGGTGCGGCGTCTGTGTACGGCGAGCGGATCGCGTCGCAAGGGTTGGTCGGTATCGTAACGACGAGCGCCGCCGCGCGGATGGCGCCCTTCAACGCGAAGCGCGCAATGTTCGGCACCAACCCGATCTGCTTCGCCGCTCCGGCACGCGGCACCGACCTGTACCTTCTCGACATGGCGACGAGCCAGATCTCGTACTCACAGGTCAAGCACTTCCGCCGCAACGGAGTCGAGCTACCGCCCGGTTGGGCGCTCGACCGCAACGGCCGGCAGGTCAGCGACCCCGCGCTCGTCGAATCGCTCGCGACGCTCGGCGGCTACAAGGGCCAGGGCCTCGCGATGATGGTGCAGATCCTCAGTTGCCTGCTGACGTCGATGCCGTTCGATCACCGGCTGTCGCATCTGGATGCCGAACCGTATGACCGTGGTCGCCAGATCGGCCATTGCCTGATCGCGATCGATCCGGCGCGCTTCGGCTCGCTCGACGACTTCACCGCCGGCGTATCCGAGCTCATGCAGACGATCCGTGAGACGCCCGCCGTCGACGGCGAGTGCGTGCAGGTCGCCGGCGATCCGCAGAAGGCGTCGATCGCCCGCCGCACTCAGGAAGGTATTCCACTGAACGACGACGAGTTGCACGGCCTGTCCCAGGAAGCACAGCGTCTTGGCCTCACCCACATTTTTCCGCGCGACGAAGCGCTGTATAAGGAGTTCGCATGACAGGCACCCTAACCGTTCCGTTCGACCAACGCGAAGGACATATCTGGCTCGACGGAGAGTTCGTCGAATGGAAGGACGCGAAGATCCACGTACTCACACACGGGCTGCACTACGCGAGTTGTGTGTATGAAGGCGAGCGAGTCTATTCCGGCAACGTGTTCCGGCTGCGCGAGCACACGGACCGCTTGTATCGCTCTGCGCAGATTCTCGACTTCGATATACCGTATTCGAAGGACGAACTCGAATCGGCGACAACCAGGCTGATCGAACTGAACGGCATTGTCGACGGCTATGTGCGGCCGGTCGCATGGCGCGGTTCCGAACAGATCTCGACCTCGGCACGTGCGAGCCGCATCCATGTCGCGCTCGCGTGCTGGAGTTGGCCGAGCTACTTCGATCCTGCAGCGAAGAAGCGCGGTATCACGCTCGAAACCGCGTCGTGGCGCCGCCCGCCGCCTTCATCGAGCCCATATCAGGCGAAAGCGTCGAGCCATTACATGATCGCGACGCTGAGCAAGCACCACGCGGAAGCGAACGGCTATCAGGATGCGCTGATGCTCGACTGGCGTGGCTGGATCGCCGAAGCGACAAGCGCGAACGTTTTCTTCGCGCGCGATGGCGAACTGCATACGCCGACGCCCGACTGCTTCCTCGACGGCATCACGCGGCAGACGGTAATCGAACTCGCCCGCGAACAGAATATCAAGGTGGTCGAACGCGCGATCATGCCCGACGAGTTGGACTCGTTCAAAGAGTGCTTCGTGACCGGCACCGCGGCCGAGGTGTGCCCGGTAAGCCGTATTGATCAGCACGCTTTCACGCCGTCGGCGATCACGTTCGATCTGATGAGCGCGTATTCGGACCTCGTACGCAATTTTCAGGGAGCCTCCATCCATGAGTAACGCGATTGCTTTCGATATGGCCGATACCGCCTCGCTGTTTGACGCGACCTGCGACGAACTGGACCGGCAAGGGTGGACCGTGCTACCGCCGCAGGCGCTCGGCAACGGTGTGAGGGTTGCACTCGAACGGTTCGGCAAGATCGTTCCGCAGTACAACGGCGAGGACACCTGGGAGGTGAAGGTGAAACCCGGCTTCGAGAAGGTGCCGTATTCGCAGAGCCGGAACGGCATCGGTCCGCACACCGAAGTACCGGTCGGCTCGCCACCTCCGCGTTACCTTGCGCTGCACTGCCACCGCCAGGCGCGCTGTGGACAGGGCCATACGCGTCTCGCGGACGGAGTCGCGTTCTGTCGCTCGCTTGACGCGGAGTTGCAGCGATACATCCACGAGGTACCGGTACGGTTCGCCGCCACGCTGGTGCCCGGCGCGACGTCCCGGCAGACGCTGTCCGTGCCGATCCTGAGCGACGAGAACGGCCGATCGATCTTCCGCTTCAGCTACAACCAGTTCCTTTACGGTGACGTGAATCCGTCGGAGGCCGCGTTGAACGACGCATCGGGGCAGTTCGACCCGAACGATCCGCTCGCGCGTCTCGCGACGCTCGCGGCCGCCTATTTCGAATCGGACGCCGCGCCCGTGCTGATACCGGACGGCCATCTGCTGGTTTGGGACAACCACCGCATGATTCACTCACGGAGCACGTTTTCGGACCACGCACGCCATCTGACACGCTACTGGGTGCAATCAAGCTAATTGAAGGACCGTGCAATGACGAATGCAAACAAGGCGCTGATCGCGCAACTGAACAACGCCTGGCCCCGCCGCGCAACTGTCTGCGACATGGAGAGATTCCGCGTGGACGGCGAGTTCGACGCCGGCAGGCCGGATTATCCGGTCACGCTCGTGCCGTTCTTCACGCACGAAGGCGTCCAGCGGCTCGACGATCCCGTGAAGCAGGACATTCTCACATGGGGCTGGATCGGCTATAACCGCCGCACGGTCGCAGCCGAAGACCATGTGGTGAATCCGGCGCTGAACTATCTGGCAAGCGACATCCTGCCCGGCGAAGACTGGATCTTCACCGAATCGATCCGGCAGACTCTGATCGATGAGCACTATCACACGCTGATGCACCTGAACGCGATCCAGCGTACGCGACGCCAGCGTCGGATCGACGTCGACATGGAGCTGCCCATGTCGGTCACCTACCGCGAACTCGAGAAGCTGAAGCAGCAACTAGTCGAGCCTTGGGAAAAGCAGCTCGCGGCGGTCGCGTTCGCGACGGTCGCGGAGATCAGCGTCAACGCTTTCCTTGACATCCTCGCCGACGACCAGACGATCCAGCCACAGAATCGCAGCGTCGCGCAGTTGCACAACCGCGACGAGTACGCGCACAGCAAGACGCTCGGTGAGATCGGCAAGGTCGTATTCCATCGTCTTACGCCAAGTCAGAAGACTTTTTTCGTCACTACGCTGCCGGTCGCGCTGCGCGCGTTCGTCGCGCAGGACTTCTCGATGTGGGAAGCGATTCTGCGGCAATTGAATGTGCCGAACGCGGCCAACATCATTCGGGACTGCCAGCAATCCGGCAAGGGAAGCGCGCTGACCCGCGATTACAGCGGGTTGCGCCGGCTCGCGGACGAGCTCGGCATTCTCTGCGAACTGGACTTCGATTTCAGCGACAGCACGACGAGCACGGGCCGTGCGACAACCGCCGCGAACACTGTAGCCGCACAACACGCGCATTGACACCAGCATCGCCCAATCTCTTTCGGAAATCTATACATGACCGACATGGCAACGCCGCTGTACGAGGTGTACGCGCTTCGTATCGGCAGCAACGCGCAGCGCACAGCACGCGAAAATTTCTTCTTCGACGCTTGTTGCGGCCCGCCCGACGCGTCGATGCCGCTCGACTACTTCTTCTGGGTGATCCGCGACGGTACGCGCACGGTCGTCATCGACACCGCGTTTCCAGTGTCGACAGGCGTGCGCAGAGAACGGCAGATGGTCCGCTCGACCGCCGACGCGTTGGCTGGGTTGAATATCGATCCAGCGAAGGTGACCGACGTGATCGTCACTCATCTGCACTGGGACCACGCGGGCAACCTCGACCTGTTTCCGAATGCGCGCGTCCACTTGCAGGGTGCCGAACTACGCTTCTGTACCGGCGCGGATATGCAGCATAAGCAGTTGCGCAAGATCTACGAGCGCGACGACGTGATGCAGGCCGTCGCCATCCTGTACGACGGCCGGCTCGTTGTGCACGAAGGCACGACGACGTTCGCACCGGGCATCGAGATGTGCCTCGTCGGCGGTCATACCCCAGGCAGCCAGGTGGTTCGCGTCGCAACGCGACGCGGCAATCTGGTGCTCGCCGCCGATGCCGCGCATTTGTGGGCAAATGTGCGCGGACGGCGCCCATTCCCAATCTTGCACGACCTCGCGAAGATGCTCGACGCGTTCGAAACGATCGACGCGCTCGCCGACAGTCCCGACCACGTGATCCCTGGTCACGATCCGCTCGTCGCGACAGCGTTTCCGCGTTTTGGCAACGATCCGAACACGTTCTGCCTGCACGAGGATCCGCTCCCCGGCAGCGGCGCCCGATCGGTGCGGAGGGACAACTGACATGACCGATACCGTCATCCGCGGCCAACTGTTCGATTACAGTCGATACCGAGGCCATTTCGCCGCCGTTTCGGAGGAAGCGGTCGCGTGGTCGTGGCCCGACATCGCCGCTGAACTCGCCTCGACACAACACGGAGAGCGAGGCACGTTCACGCTGTCGAAGGACGGCGCAGCGGCCGGCTGCGAGATCCTGCCCGGCATGGCCGTCAACGTTCAGGTCGTTCAGGCCGGCGCATCGACGCGGCCGCATGCGCATGCATGGTGGCATCTGTTCGTCGTGCAGTCCGGCAGCGGTACCGCCTACCTCGGTCCTGACCGCGACCCGGTGCGGCTCGCCTCGCGTGACCTGCTGCTCGTGCCTGCGTGGTGCGAACATGCATTTCACTGCGATCCGGACGATACGCTGATCCTGTTCAGCGCCAGCAACCTGCCGCAGCAAACCAGGCTCGGTAACCAGATTGCCAGCGAGCCCATAGGCGAACCGTCGCGCACAGGACACCACTCATGAGCGTAACAAATCATTCGCCCATCGATCTGCCACGGAACCGCAGCAACAGGTACCGCTGGGTCGTGCTTGGCGTTGCCGCGCTCGCGCAGACGACAGCGTCGATTACCGCGCAAGGCATTTACACGCTGATTCCGTCCCTCCAAAACGCGTTTCGTCTGTCCGAGGCAACCGCGGCTCTGGCGGTCTCTGCGCTGAACGGTGGCCAGGTTGTAACGATGCTGATGCTCGGCTGGCTGATCGATCGTTTCGGAGAGCGTTACGTCGTCGCATTCACGATGGTACTGATGGGCGGCGCGGCGCTCGCCGGTTCTGTCATATCGACGAGCTTCCCGGTATTGCTGCTGTTCTTCGTCCTGGTCGGTACCTCGTATGCGTCGGTGCAGCCGGGCGGCACGCGGGCGATCGTCCGCTGGTTTCCGCCGCACGAGCGCGGTATGGCGACCGGCGTGCGACAGGCTGGCCTGCCGCTCGGCACCGCGGTTGCCGCGATGGCGCTGCCGCTGATCGCGACAACGTACAGTTGGAGCGCCGCGCTTGCGGTGCAGGGCGCGGTCGGCATCGCCGGTGGCATCCTGTTCGGCCTTATGCATCGTGACGAGCGGGGCATGCAGGGCCTGCCCGCCTCTGCGCCGCCGAATCTCGTGAAGGCCGTCAAGCTCGTTGCCGGATATTCGGCACTGTGGCCGGTGATGCTGGCCGGTGCGGTGATGGTCACGTTCCAGTACACGTTCGCGACGCATGCGATTCCGTTCGTCGCCGCGCGCTTCCACTACTCGGTCGTCACCGCCGCACTGCTATTCTCAGCGTCGCAATGGCTCGGCATTCTAGGACGCGTCGGTCTCGCGTGGATCAGCGACCGTTTTTGGCCGAATCGCCGAGTACGCTCGCTTGGTTTCAGCATGGCCATTTGCGTCGCCGCGACGATATCGCTGCTGGTATTGCCGACCAGCACGACGAACGCCGCACTAACCGCAATCTTCTGCGTGATCGGACTGTTCGGCGTCGGCTGGTATCCGCTGTATCTGCTGCAGATCGCGGAGATGGCACCGAAGTCGGCGGTCGCTTCGACGATTAGCTTCTCGATGACGATCAACATGATCTCAATCTGCATCATGCCGCCGCTCTTTGGCGTGATCGTTGACCGCTTCGGCTACAGCCCTGCGTGGATCGTGCTTACGCTGCTGGTTGTAACCGGTATCCTGGTCCTGTGGAAAGGCGCGGCACATGCGGAACGCGCTCGCGCAAATAACTGAACCTCGACGAAGCACGGACGTTCCATCAACTGCGGACGGCCCCCGCTTTGTCGTACATGAGTACTTCTATTCCAACCGCTTTGAGGGAACGGGAATGAGCCTGAATCCGATCTATCTGTACGTCGGCGCCGATTACGTCAGCGCGTTCGCAATGTCCGCTTTCGTCGCACTGAAAGAGAAGGGCCTCCGCTTCGAACTGCGCACCGTCGATCTGAAGAACAAGGAGCAGCATAGCTCCGCATATCGCGAGATCTCGATAACACGCCGCATACCAACGCTGCTGCACGGCGACTTCGCGTTGTCCGAGTCGTCGGCGATCGCCGAGTATCTGGACGAAGTCTATCCCACGCCGAAGCACGCAACGGTCTTGCCGGCGGACCGTGAGATGCGTGCGCTAGCGCGCCAGCTTCAGGCATGGATCCGTAGCGATTTCATGCCGCTAAAAAGTGAGCGACAAGCCGACCGGATCTATTTTCCGGAGTCAGTCAAACCATTGTCAGAGCCGGCCCAACTGGCGTGCGACAAGCTGCTCGCGGCGGCGGACCAGTTGATCCGCGACGATCGCTATGGCGTGTTCGGCGACTGGTGCATCGCAGATACCGATTTCGCGCTGATGCTGAACCGACTCGTGGCGTGTGGCGACCCGGTGCCACCGAAGATCGTCCGCTACATCGAGCGTCAATGGTCGCGGTCGAGCGTACAGCAGTGGGTCAATCAGGTGCGAGGCTGAAAAGCGGGTTGGATAGCACCACGCAATGACGAACCACATCGACATCAATGAGTTAAACCTGCTTCGACACCGGCGTTTCCTGCGCGATCGGCCGTCCCTCGAACGATTGATGGACCGGCACCGCGAACTTCTCGCACCGAGATTCGGCTTGGTGAAGACGATTTTCCGCAACGTGTTTCGCGGCCGTGACGACAGATATTACGCTTTCACGATCGACACAGAGTCTCCGACATAATCTGTAGTGCTCGTCGGAACGCTGATGCGTGTCGACGATTCTCAGCGCGCTTTTCGCAAGGCCGCGCTCGTGCGGTTCATAATCATGCGACGTGCGAACCACGTGCGCAACCACACGATAAAGGGCACGGCGCTAGCGATTTGAATATGGACCAACGCAACAGCAGAAGATGCACCGGATACTGTCGCATAGCACGAACGCTCTATCACGTATGAATCGCCCTCGTACAGTTTCAGCCTGTTGACTGGCGCCGCTTCGCCGAGCCAGTCCAACGTCGGGTCGAGAAACGCAAGCTCCACGCCCCCTTCCGCGGCAATAACGCGTGCGTTGCGGGGCAACGAAACGGTAAGCGCCTGGTTGGTGTGTAGTCTTACGGTCGATAACGTCGAACCACAACGCGCGACTGGATCGTGCTTCATTATGCTCCCTCCGTGGTGACGGGAGTTACGCCCCCGTTCAGGCAGGGTAGCCTCCGCGCGCACACAAAAACAGCAACAAGAAAGCCCGATTTCTTCCGATACAGATGGCAGCGAACACTCCGTCGGTCACTGTTAGCCCGAGCCATTTCGTTCGAGAGCGACCTTACGCTGGTGACAATGCGCAGCGGCAACGAGAATTCCGACGTGATGAGTTACCCGCTCAACACAGTCTATCTGCAGTGCCCTCTTCACGAGGCGTGACCAGCAAGCGTTCAGTCGAGGCACATCGACTGAGCGCCGCACGTGCGCGTCTCAATCGCTTCATCGTCAACGAAGAGATTCCACCTCAGGAGCGATCTGAACCCGCAGAATTCACAATCAAGGCATCGGCCGCACAACTGGTTGGCAGTTTTTCTGGGCCATCGAATTTATCTGTGAGCCGCACCGGCAATGGATTCACGATCGGCGAAGGCTGATCGGTTGGAGTCCAGATTTCTCGATTCAGCAAACCGTGCCCGACATCACTGAAGGCCGCGCACCCTGGCGCGAAAACAGCGCCGCGTTTATTCCTGCACGCCGCTCTGCTTCCTGAACGCTGTGAGAATGCGCTGTTCGAGCGAGCTATAGTTGCCGCCGAAGTGATGGTCGCCCGAGGTGCGAATCACATCGATGCCGGTTTTATCGAGCGCTGGGCACAACGTGTCCTTTTCGCTTTCGCCATAGAAGCATTGCACGATCGACGGCGGCAGATGCGCGAGTTCAGGCCGCACCTTGAGCGCGTTGTCGCTCGCGGGCATGCCGAGCCAGCCGCCCACGCGGATCTGGAAATCGGCATCGGGTGCGAAGCCGAGCAGCGAGATCAGCGCTACCTTATCGCGCTGCGCCTGCGGCAGCCGGTTATACGCGAACGGCATCACGTCGGCGCCGAACGAATAGCCGACGAGCGCAATGTGCTGCGCATGCCAGCGCGCGCCGTAGGTTTGCATCACGCGTGCGAGGTCGCGGCTCGTTTGCGCGGGCGGCTTCTCGCTCCAGAAATAACGCAGACTGTCCCAGCCGATCACCGACACGCCGTCTTTCTGCAACGCCTGCGCGATCGTCTTGTCGAGATCGCGCCAGCCGCCGTCGCCGGAAATCACGATCGCCATCAGGCCGTTCGGATGAGCGGCCGGCAATTCGATAAGCGGCAGATCGGACACGTCGTCGTCGCTCGCCGATACCGTCTGCAAATGCGGCGTAACGAGCGAGACGAGCCGCGCATGATCGGCATTGCCCGTGCTCGCCTTTTCGACGAAGCCGGGCACCTTGTCGCGAATCACGGTCGGGTCGGGCGGGCACGGCTGGAAGCGTGCGTCGAGCGTGCGCTCGGCATCGACCGACACGGCGCCGGCAATCGTATTCGACGGCGCCTGCTCGAGCACGTGCATCGCGAGTGTCGCGCCCTGCCCCGTTCCCGCGACGATCGGCGCGAAGTATTGATTCGACTGCGATTGCCGTTCGAGTTGATGGCTCAACGCTTCGGCATCGCCCACGAGCTGATGGCAGGTTTCCTTCTTCGCGCTCAGGTTGGCGACGTAGCGCGCGGTATCCACGCCAACGGTCAATGCCCCAGCCTTTGCGAGCGCGTCGGCGCTTTGCTGGTCGGCCGCGCTCCAGCCGCTTGCCTGCGAATACAGCACGACGAAGCCGCGCAACGGCCCATCGGGCCGCGTGACCGTGACGTCGCCATAGCGGCCGCCGGGCACGGTGGTGGTGGCCGCATGCGCGAGCGCGCCGCAGGTGAGAACGCTCGCCGCGACGGCGAGCCGGAAAAACGGATACAAGGTCATGAACGCCGGCCTCCTGCCAGCAGCGAGAGGTCCGCGAGCGTGAAGAACACGCCCACCGAACCCGATGCCGCGAGATAACGCGGCTCCCAGCGCGGCTGGAACTTGCTCTTGAAAGCACGCAGGCCGCGGAAGTTATAGAAGCGGCCGCCAAAGCGCCACACGATGCCCGCAAGCCGATGCCAGCGCGACGCGAGCGGTGTCGGCTGAACGCCCGAAAGCGGCGCGATGCCGAGACTCAGCGAGCGGAACCCGGCCTGTTTCAGATGTAGCGCGAGCTGCGTGAACAGATATTCCATCGCATACGGCGATGCGCTTTCCACGTGACGCATCACGCCGACGGTCGCCTCGGTATTCAGATCGGTCGTCATGAAAGTCACGAACGCGACCGGCTCGCCGTTCTGGCGCACCAGCATCACCGATTGCGCGGCGAGGTATTCGTCATGGAAAGCGGCGACCGAGAAGCTTTTCTCGCGCGCGTCGCGACTGTCGAGCCAGCCGTCGGAAATTTCGCGCAGCGTTTCGAGAGACGCCGGCACGTTGACCTGATCGATCACTTCGACCATGAAGCCATCGCGCTCGCCACGCTTTAACGCATAGCGCAGATGCGCGCGATGCGAGCCCTTCAGATCGAAATCGTCGAGCACGACGTGCGCTTCCTCGCCGAGCTTCATCAGCGTGAGGCCCGCGTCGAGATAAAGCGGCAGCGCGTTGGCGCGAACCTGATAGAACGCGGCGCGCCCGCCGTGCGCATGCGCGAGCGCGACGAACTTGCTGATGAGACCGGCCCACTCCTCGCGCGGACCCACCGGATCGTGCAGCGCAGCCCACGTGCGGCCGTATTTCGCGTACATCAGGAACGCCTCGCGCGATTCCGAGAACAGGAAACTCTTGTCGCCCATCAGCGCGAGACCGGCGTCGCTACGCTCCTGCGCGCGCACGATGCGCGCGGCGTCGTGCAGGTCTGCGAGGGC
The DNA here is from genome assembly GCF_900177725.1 of Paraburkholderia susongensis. Lineage (GTDB taxonomy): Bacteria > Pseudomonadota > Gammaproteobacteria > Burkholderiales > Burkholderiaceae > Paraburkholderia > Paraburkholderia susongensis. The sequence continues at coordinate 14,761 of NZ_FXAT01000001.1, forward strand.
CGGTTTGACGAAGCGGCCCGGCGCCGGACGCAGTAATTGCCAGAATGAAAAAGTCGCGGCGAACAGGCTCGCGGCAAGCGTGGCGCGCAGCGCGCGCGGCGCGCGCTCGTCGAATGCGAACTGCCACCAGAGATCGCGCGTGTACGGTACGTCGCGGAAGGCGAACAGCATGACCCACGTCGCGAGCATCAGCACCATCGCCACCGAGACGAGCCAGCCCGCCGTGAAGCGCTCGGCGAACAACGACGAATGGCGGTTGAAGCGCTTGCGCGTTGCGAGCAACAGCACGATCAGCGTGCCGAGCACGCCGGCCTCGACGAACGCGAGACCCTTGGTGAGCGACAACGCGAGGCTCAGCACCGTGAGTGCGAGCGTCATCCACCATGCGGCGTCGAGCCGCCGCAGCAAGCCGCGCGCGACGAACAACAGCAGCACGCCGAGCACGCTGCACAACATCTGCGAGCTTTCGAGCACCCACAGCGGCACCAGATCGCGCAGGATATGAATGCGCTGCCAGAACGCGGGCGTGGCGCTCGAAATCACGAGCATGCCGCCAACCACGAACGTGACGAGGCTCAGAAACAGCGGCGCGAGTTCCGATACGCGCTGCGCCTGCAGCAGCGACAGACGGTTCTTCAGCACCCGACCTTCGAAGCCCGCGAGCAACGCGGCGGAAACGATCAACGGGACACCGAAGTAAATCGCGCGGTAGGCCAGCAGCGCGGCGACCATCTGATGCATCTGCACGCTGCCGCTCAATGTGAACACCATCGCCGCTTCGAACACGCCGACGCCGCCGGGTGTATGGCCGATCATGCCGAGCAGCATCGCGGCCGCATAGACGGTGATGAAGCCGACGAAGCTCACGTTCGCATGCGGCAGCAGCGCCCACAATGCGAGGCCCGCGGCGATGACGTCGAGCACGGCAAGCGCAATCTGCGCGAGCAGATCACGGCGCGCGGGGATATCGAACGAAAGCCACTGCCAGCGCGTGCGCACCGGCCGCGTTTCGCGGCGGCACGCGGCGGCGGCCAGCGCCAGCGCGAGCAGCAACGCCGCGCCGCTCCAGCGCAGCGCGAACGGCGTGAGGTGCAGCATCGGCGCGAGCTGGCCGGCCATGCAGACCATGCCGAGCGCGGTCATCAGCACGAGCGCGAGCGCCAGCGACACGCTCGTGAACACCGTCATGCGGCCGATCTGGGCGGGTGTGATGTTCGCGACGCCGTAGACGCGCGCGCGCACCGCGCCTCCCGTCAGCGCGCCGAAGCCGGTCGCATTGCCGAGCGCGGAGCCCGCGGTCGCGCCGACCCACAACGCCGCGCGCGGCACGCTCGTGCCGAGGTAGCGCAAGCCGACCGCGTCGCGCCCGACGAGCGCCACATAGCTGAGCGCGGTCGCGCCGAGCGCGCCGATCCACTCGTGCGCCGACAGATTGCGCAGCTGGCGGATCACCGAGCGGTAGTCGACCGCCTCCGACAGATGCTGCAGCACGACCAGCAGCAGCCCGCAAATGACGAGCGCGAGCACGGGCGACAGAAGTCCCCGGCTGCCAAGCGCTTTCGCTGCCCGGCCGAGCAGCGCGCCGAGCCGGTCGAATCTGTGGTGAAGTCGATGAAACATGGTCAATGCGGACCTTGCGAGGAGCGGTCGCGGCGACGGGTCGTCGTGCGCGGTATTGCCTGTTTCGGCAATTACAAAGAGATAACGGCAAAGCGTGCAAAAGGTTGACAGCATTAGCTATTTCGCTGTCAGTTCACTTGCACGACGAGCCCGGCAAGGGGTGGGATGGCGAGGCTTCAGGCGCTTCAGGCGCGGCATCGGGTCGTTCGCTTCGCATGCCGCGTAGCCGGGGAACAGGGGCGCGCAGCAAGGCGCGGCAAGACAGAAAGGGGGCCAGAAAGCACGATGCCCGCTACTCGAGCGGGCACGTACATCATCAAGAGGCGCTTTGCGCGCCCGGCTGACCTTACTGCGGGCGGCGATGCGCTTCAGCCATCACAGCGCAGTTCTGCAGATGCAGGTTCAGCGCGTGCAGCGCCAGAGCGCGCAACTTGCCGAACAGCGTGGTAGCAGCGGGGGTGGAACGGGCGACATTCGATGCGGTGTTCATGGCAGGCTCCTTATAAGGGTTTATACCTAAGCAATAACCCGATTATAGTCTTCTCATGGCGCACCGCAACAAAAATCGACAACCCGAGCCACGAGATAACCCCCATCCCGCCAGAAATTGAAAAAAATCGAAAAAGGGCGGCACCAGAAGAGGTGGTATTAACAATCCGCACCGTACAGGTGCAATAATGACCGCTTTACCTGCGACGCTCTGCCGCAGCCCTCCTCCGCCGTCATGACCGTCGCCCAGAAAGCTCTGATTGCGCCCCTTATCGTCGCGTGCGCGATGTTTATGGAAAGCGTCGACGCGAACGTGATCGTCACCGCGCTGCCGGCGATGGCGCGCGATTTCGGGCGCGATCCGGTCACGCTGAAAATCGCGGTGACGAGCTACGTGCTGGGTCTCGGCGTGTTCATTCCCGTCTGCGGCTGGCTCGCCGACAAATTCGGCGCGCGTACGGTCTTTCGCACGGCTATCGGCATCTTCGTGACGGGCTCGCTGCTGTGCGCCGCGTCGGATTCGCTGGCGACCTTCACGATCGCCCGCTTCATTCAGGGCGTCGGCGGCGCGATGATGGTGCCGGTCGGGCGCATCATCATCTTTCGCGTCGTGGAAAAAGCCGATTTCATCCGCGCGATGAACTATCTGAGCGTGCCCGCGATGCTCGGCCCCGCGGCCGGCCCGCTGCTCGGCGGCTTCATCACGACCTATCTGCACTGGCGGCTGATTTTTTTCATCAACGTGCCGATCGGTCTACTCGGCATCTATCTGACCAACCGCTACATCGCGAACACGCGCGAGCCCGACCCGGGGCCGCTCGACTGGATCGGCTTCATCCTGTCCGCGGCGGGCGCGGTGCTGCTACTGCTGGGGCTTTCGCTCGTCGGCGGCGAGATGATCTCGAACGCGAATGCGTTCGGCATGTGCGCGGTCGGCGCGGTGCTGCTCGCGATATACGTCGCGTACGCACAGCGCGTTCCTCTGCCGCTGCTCGATCTGCGCTTTTTCAAGGTGCCGACCTTCCAGGCGAGCGTGCTCGGCGGGTCGCTCTTTCGCATCGGTCTTGGCGCGCTGCCGTTCCTCCTGCCGCTGCTGCTGCAGGAAGGCCACGGGATGAGCGCGTTCGAATCCGGCCTGATTACCTGCGCGTCCGCGTTCGGCGGCATGTTCATGCGCACGATCGCGTCGCGCGTGCTGCGCCGCTTCGGCTTCCGTTCGGTGCTCGTGTTCAACGCCGCACTGTCGGGCATTTCGATCGCCGCGTGCGGGCTCTTTTTCCCGCACACGCCGACGTGGATCATCTGGGTGGTCGTGCTGCTCGGCGGCTTCTTCCCCGCGCTGCAGTTCACGAGCCTGAACTCGCTCACCTACGCGGAAATCGCGAGCCGCGACGTCGGCCGCGCGACGAGCCTCGGCAGCGTCGTGCAGCAGATGTCGCTCGGCCTCGGCGTGACGGTCGGCGGTATCGTGCTGCAGATTTCGCGCGTGCTGCATGGGCACCCGAGCATTACGTGGTCGGATTTCTGGCCCGCGTTCCTCGTAGTCGGGCTGTGCTCGTTCGCCTCGATTCCGGTCACGCGGCGCTTGCCGCATGGCGCAGGCGAAGAGATTTCGCGAGGCGTGCGGGGCTAGGCACCCGCCTGCGCGAGCAGCGTATCGAGCGTCGCCATCTCCACCGGCTTCACGAGATGCGTATGGAAACCCGCTTCGCGGGTACGTTCGAGATCGCTGGCATGACCAAAGCCGGTCATCGCGGCGAACCTCGTGCGGCTCAGTTCCGGCATCGCGCGCAGCGCCGCGAGCGTCGCATAGCCGTCCATCTTCGGCATCGCGATGTCGATCAGCGCAAGATGCGGCGCGAAGCGCGGCGCAATCTGCAGCGCCTGTTCGCCCTCGTACGCGATGCGCACCTCGTGGCCCTTGAGTTCGAGCAGCATCGCGAGGCTGTCAGCCGAATCGCGGTTGTCGTCGACGAGCAGAATCCGCAACGGCTGCGCCACGGGCGCGGCCGTGCTCGCGCGCTCATCCGCGGCCTCGGCTTGTGCAACGGCAAGCGGCAGACTCAGCGTGAACGTGCTGCCGAGTCCCTGCCCTTCACTGCTCGCGACGATGCTGCCGCCGTGCATTTCGACGAGCGACTTGCACAGCGTGAGGCCGATGCCGAGGCCGCCCTCACCCTCGCTCTGGCTATCCTTTTCCTGCGCGAACAGCTCGAAAATCTTGTCGAGCGAGCGCACCGGAATGCCACAGCCCGGGTCGCGTACTTCGAGCACGGCCATCTGAAAGTCGATGCGGCCCACCACGTCGAGACAACTGCCCTGTGGCGAGAATTTCGACGCGTTATGCAGCAGGTTCTGCAGCACCTGCACGAGCCGCGTCATGTCGCCGCGAATGATGACCGGCTCGGCCGGCACATGCGCGGCGACGCGTTGCTCGCGCGAGTCGATGAACGGTCGCGCCGCCTCGATCGCGCGCGCCACGAGTTCGCCGAGATCGACGCGTGCGGTGCGCAGCTCGACCTTGCCGGACATGATGCGGCCGATGTCGAGCAGATCGTCGACGAGCCGCGTGAGGTGCGTGACCTGACGATCGATCAGATCGCGCGCGCGAACGAGCACCGGGCTCAGGCCGGTTTCGAGCTGCATCACGCCGACCGCGTTGCGTACCGGGGCGAGCGGATTGCGCAGCTCGTGCGCGAGCGTTGCGAGAAACTCGCGCATGCGCGCGCCCGAACGCTCGAGCTCCTCGCGCTGGCGCCGCTCGGTCAGATCGCGCGTGATGTGCGCGAAGCCGCGCAGCCGCTTCGATTCATCGTAGACCGCCGCGATGATCGCGTTGGCCCAGAAGGTCGTGCCGTCCTTGCGCACGCGCCAGCCTTCGTCCTCGACGGTGCCGATCTGGCGAGCGATCGAGAGTTCGCGCGCGGGTTTGCCCGCGGCGGCCTCCTCGGGCAAATAGAACCGCGAGAAATGGCAGCCCATGATTTCGTCGTGCGTATAGCCCTTGATGCGCGCCGCGCCCGAATTCCAGCTGATGACGAGGCCTTGCGGATCGAGCATGAAAATCGCGTAGTCCTCGACGCTGTCGACGAGCAGACGGAAGCGCTCTTCGCTTTGCCGCAATGCCTCCAGATACTCGCGCTGCGCGGTCAGATCGCGCGTGATCTTCGCAAAGCCCGTGACCTCGCCTGCCCCGTTGCGGATCGCCGTGATCACGACGTTCGACCAGAACATCGTGCCGTCCTTGCGCACGCGCCAGCCTTCGTCCTCGAAACGGCCGGTCAGCGCGGCCTGTTGCAACTCGTAAGCAGGCCAGCCGCGTGTGACGGCTTCCTCGGCGTAAAAGCGCGAGAAATGCCGGCCGATAATTTCGCTTCCGGCATAGCCCGTCAGCTTTTGCGCACCGGCATTCCAGCTAACGATGTAGCCGCCCGCGTCGAGCAGAAAAATCGCGTAGTCCTCGATCGCCTGCACGAGCGACCAGTAATCGATACCGGTGGGCAGCGGTGCCGACGCTTCGGCCTGCAACTGGGCGGACTCGCCGTTTTCGCGAGGAGAAGGAACATCAAGCTCGGTCATGGCGTGCACGTAGAGGAGTTGTCGTCTCAAGCATACGCTGGGCCCGGGCGGTGGCGCTTTAGTTCGTCGGCTTATTCGCTGCGTCGTTCGTTTTCACCCGCGCCACGGCAAGCCTCTCACCCAGCCGAGCCGATCTTTTCCGCGAGCTTCGCGTCGTAACTCGAATGGACGTGCACACGCTTTTTGTCGGGATAGGCATAGACATAGGCCTTGCGCAACGCGAGCGACGCCTCGTGAAAGCCGGACAGAATCAGCTTCTGCTTGTTCGGATAGTTCGCGATGTCGCCGACCGCGAAGATGCCCGGCCGCGAACTCTCGTAGTTCGACGTATCCACGTCGATGCGTCCGCCGTGAATCGCCAGCCCCCACTGCGCGATCGGGCCGAGATCGGCGACGAGGCCGTAGAGCGCGATCAGGTGCTCGGCCTCGAGCTGCGTCTCGCCGTCGATATGCCTTAGCGTCAGCGACTTCAATACACCGTCTTCGACGCCGAGCGCCGCAATTGCACCGACGACGAAGTCCATCTCGCCTGCCTCGACCGCGCGCCGCATCTGCGCGACGCTCGAATCGGCCGCGCTGAAGCCGGCGCGCCGATGCACGAGCGTCACGCGCCGCGCGACCTGGCGCAGCGCGAGCGCCCAGTCGAGCGCGGAATCGCCGCCACCGGCGACGACCACGACCTTGCCGGCGAAGTCCGCGAGCCGCGGCACGCTGTAGTGCACGTGACGCTTCTCGAGCGGCGCGGCCTCGTCGAGCGTGAGTTTTTGCGGCACGAACGCGCCGTTGCCGGCGGCGAGCAGGATCGCGGCGACGTCGAAGACGAGGCCGCGATGCGTGCGCACGGTCCAGCGTCCGTCGTCGCGCTGCTCGACCGTCTCGACGCGCTGTTCGAGGTGGATCGGCACGTCGAACGGCTTCACCTGCGCCATCAGACGCTCGACCAGGTCGCGTGCGGTACAGGACGGAATCGCGGGGATGTCGTAGATCGGCTTGTCGGGATACAGCTCGATGCACTGGCCGCCGATCCTGCCGAGCACATCGACGATCTGGCACGTGAGGCCGATCACGCCTGCCTCGAATGCCGCGAAAAGACCCACGGGACCCGCGCCGACGATCAGGACGTCGGTGCGGATCGGCTGCGGCGACGGGTCGGCGGTGGTGGTCATGAGCGGGTTCTCCGTAGGGCGTGGTGGACGTGATGGACAATAAGGACGGCTGCGAGGACGGCCCCAGGCGCGCGGCAAATAGCACGACACGGGCACAACCAAGGCGCGGCAAGGGCCAAACAAAGGAACGACAAGGAAGCGACGAAAGCCCCAATACGACGCCGATAACCCACCATACCGAATCGTCCCGAGCGCGGCAACGATGCCATTGCCGGCGGTAAGGATGCTCGGCACGCTTGGTCAACGCCGCAAAGTGGTTACCTGAAAATAACCGGAATCGGTCATTTTTCGAATCCATTCGCGGGACTAAGCTGAACCCTGTCCGATCCAACGCATGCAGCACGGCATGCACCGAACCCACCACGGAGCACACCATGGAACAACGTCTCGACTTCTACAAAGCCAACCCCGCCGTCATCAAGGCCATGCTCGGCCTCGAGGAGTGCCTCGGCAAATCGGCGCTCGAAAAATCGCTGACCGAACTCGTGCGGCTGCGCGCATCGCAGATCAACGGTTGTGCGTTCTGCGTCGACATGCACACGAGCGACGCGCGCAAGGGCGGCGAAACCGACCGGCGTCTCGCCACTGTCGTCGCATGGCGCGAAACGCCGTTTTTCACGGACCGCGAACGCGCGGCGCTCGAATGGACCGAAGCGCTCACGCTCGTGTCGCACGATCACGTGCCCGACGCGGTATGGAACGCGGTGCGCCCGCATTTCAGCGACCAGGAACTGGCCGACCTCACACTGCTCGTCTCGACGATCAACGCGTGGAACCGCTTTGCGATCGCGTTTCGCAAGATGCCGGCGTGAGTGACGCGGCGCAGCGCGCCGCGGTCACCCGCATCCGCGTAACGCCGCGCCCGTTATCGATCGATGCATCGCTCGATCATTCTCCGACCCATGAGCCGCGCAGATCGCTCTCGTGCAGCAATTGCAGCAGCGTGCCCGCCGGGCGGCTCAGGCGCTTCGCCGCGAGCGCGATGAATTCCACCGATGGCAGCACCGGCAGCCCGGCCACATTCAACGGCGGCGCGAGCCCTCGCGCGGCCAGATATTGCGGACGCACCGTGATGCCGAGCCCGCCGCGCGCGGCCGCGATGCAACCCGAGTGACTGCTGCTCGTGCAGACCACCTGCCAGCTCGCCCCCACTTCGGCCAGCGCATCGAGCACGACCGCGCGCGTCACGCTCGGCTCGGCGACGAGGATCAGCGGCAGCGGCTGGCTCAGATCGACGAGCGTGCCCGTGCGCGCGAGCCATTCGAGGCGCCCGGTGAAAAGCGGCACGCCGCGGCGGTCGCCGAGCCGGCGCTTGCCGACCAGCAGATCGATCGCGCCGGCGTCGAGCAACTCGTACAGCTTGCCGGTCATGCCGATCGTGATTTCGAGCTCGACATCGGGATGCGCGTTGCGAAACGCTGCGAGCACGGTGGGCAGCGGGCCGAGCGCGATGTCGTCCGAGGAGCCGAGACGCACACGCCCTTTGAGACGCGGCGCGCGAAACTGCGATTCCGCGCGCGACAGCGCCTGCAGGATCACGCTCGCATGCGCGAGCATGGCTTCGCCGTCGGGTGTCATGGCGAGCGAATGGGTGTCGCGCACGAACAGGCGCCGGCCCACGCTCTGTTCGAGCCGCCGGATATGTTCGCTCACGCTCGACTGCGTGAGATTGAGCCGGCGCCCCGCCTCGGTAAAGCTATGGCACGCGGCGACGGTCGAGAAGGTTTTAAGCCAGATCGGGTTGAGCATGCGCCATTGTCGCGCTGCTTATCGCGAAAGTCGATAACAGTCAGCGAACCTAGTGGGGTTCCCGATTGACGAGGATGTCAATAAGATGACGGAATTCCCGCTTGCCCCGCGCGGGCGGCGCTGTGGCTGGCCGCACCGGCCGCTCATGCCACCGCACCGCCGCGCCGCTGTTGAAAAATGACCAAGGATTCCACCCACACCGCGCTGCTCTGGATCGTCGCCGGCGGCTTCTTCATGCAGTCGCTCGACACGACGATCGTCAACACCGCGCTGCCTTCGATCGCGAACAGCCTGCACGTCGCGCCGCTCGCGATGCAGCCGATCGTCGTCGCCTACACGCTGACGATGGCCATGCTCACGCCCGCCTCGGGCTGGCTCGCCGACCGCTTCGGCTCGCGCCGCGTCTACTTCGCCGCGATTCTCGTGTTCGTGCTCGGCTCGCTTTGCTGCGCGAGTGCGCACACGCTCGGCCAGCTCGTGCTCGCGCGCGTCCTGCAGGGCCTGGGCGGTTCGATGCTGCTGCCGATCGGCCGCCTCGCGGTGCTGCGCGCCGTGTCCGGCGAGCAATACGTCGCGGCGCTCGCGTTCGTTTCGATTGCGGGCCAGCTCGGGCCGATCGCCGGACCGACGCTCGGCGGCTGGTTCGTGCAGGCCATCACGTGGCACTGGATTTTTCTTATCAACGTGCCGATCGGCGTCGTGGGCCTGTATGCGGTGCAGCGCTTCCTGCCGTCGCATGACACCGCCAAGGCGCCGCCGTTCGACTTCGTCGGCTGCGCTCTGCTGTCGCTGTGCATGATCGCGTTTTCGCTCGCGATCGACGCGCCGGTCCCCTCGCATCGCGCGGCGTGGTCGGCGGGCCTGTTCGCGCTCGCCGTCGCCAGCGCGCTCGCCTACATTCCGTACGCGAAGCATCGGCGCGATCCGCTCTTCAAGCTCTCGTTATTCGGCGAGCCGAATTTCAGCGTCGGGCTGATCGGCAATCTCGTGTGCCGCGTCGGCTCGAGCGCGGTGCCGTTTCTCGTGCCGCTCCTGCTGCAATTGCAGCTCGGCTATTCGCCGCTGCACTCCGGTCTGATGATGCTGCCCGCCGCGCTCGCCGGCACGCTCGCCAAGCGCTGGATCGCGCCGCTCGTGCGCCGTTACGGCTACGACACGTTCCTGCTCGTCAACACGCTCATCGTCGGCTCGTCGATCGTCGCGTTCTCGCTGATTTCGCGCGGCACGCCGCTCGTGATCGAAATCGTGATTCTCGCGGCGTTCGGCGCGGCCAACTCGATGCAGTTCGCGGCGATGAACAGTGTCACGCTGAAGGATCTCTCGCACGAAGACGCGGGCGCCGGCAACAGCCTCTTCTCGATGGTGCAGATGCTCGCGATCGGTCTTGGCGTGTCGATCGGCGGCGGCCTCGTGAACCTGTTCTCCACGCAATGGGGTTCGGCCACGCTCGGGTTCCGCATGAGCTTCGTGTGCGTCGGCGGAATTACGCTCATATCTGCGTGGATCTTCCGTCATCTCGACGACCCGTCCGGCACGCGCGTGATTCGCGGACAGGCCGCGCAAGGCGCGGGGCGCTGAGACGCTGGTGTTTGTCTCGGTTTGCCTGGGTTTGCCTGAGTTTGCCCTGTCCTTGCGCTGCGTTCGCCTCGCGTTGCGGCCCGCGCCTCTCTCCCGATTGGCGCCGCCGGCACGCTTGACGCCATAGCATGACTGTCGATCCCCTCATGCCATCCCTTCATCACCCGCGCGCGACGGGTGTCACATCCGCGCTTCAGCCCGTGAATTCAAACGGACGTTCGCGTTAGCATGTCGGGCATCAACGGATAGCGAGCAAGGAATTCAGATGCCATTTGACGAGCGCGTGCTGAACGGCATGGGCGTGCTGACGGCAATTGTCGATTGCGGCAGTTTCGCGGCCGCGGGCGAAGCGCTCGATATGTCGCAATCGGGCGTGAGCCGCTCGGTTGCACGGCTCGAAGCACGCCTCGGCATCCGGCTCTTCGACCGCACCACGCGCTCGGTCACGCTGACCGACGAAGGCCGCCGCTTCTACGAGCAGATCGTGCCGCTCCTCGGCGGGCTCGAGGAGGCGGCGGCTTCCGCTTCCCAGGGCGCGAGCGCGGTGCGCGGACGTCTGCGCGTCAACATGGACCCGTTCTTTTCGCGGCTCGTGCTCGGGCAGAGGCTCGGCGGCTTTATCGAGAAGCACCACGAACTGCACCTCGAACTCGTCACGCGCGACCAGTTGGGCGATATGGTCGAGGACGGCTTCGATCTCGCGATCCGGTTCGGCGCCCCGCCTGTGTCGCCGCTCGTTGCCCGCAAGCTGCTCGATACGCGCATTCTGACCGTGGCCGCGCCGTCGTATCTGAAGAAGCATGGGCAGCCTGCGAATCCGGCCGAGCTCGAAAGCGGCAAGCACGTGTGCATCAAGTTTCGCGATCCGATCACGGGCTATCCGTTCGCCTGGGAATTCCACCGCGGCCGCAAGAAGCTCGCGATTACGCCGCAGGGACGCCTCACGATCAACGACGCGGGGACGTTGCATAGCGTGTGCATCGCGGGCCAGGGCATCGCGCAGATTCTCGGGCTCGGCTCGGAGTCGCTGCTCGCGAGCGGCAAGCTCGTCGAACTGTTTTCGGACTGGCGCGACGCCGTGTATCCGTTGTATGCGTTGTATCCGTCGCGGCATCATCCTCCGGCCAAGGTGCGGGCTTTTCTCGATTTCATCGTCTCGCTGACAGGCGGCGCGGCGCGCGAAGCGTCTGCGGGATAGCGATATCGTCACGCAACGGCGATGCGTGTTTGCGCGCGTGGTGCGCAAACCTTACTGCTGTGGGGAATTATTTTCTCCCCGGAAAAACGGCGATGAGCGAGATCGGGGAAAGGCCAAAGATAAAAGCGAAAAACAAGGGCCAAAGACAAACATCAAGGGCAAAGACAAGCCAGCAACCAGTTAGCGCGGGTTGAAGTCGGTTGAAATCTGTCGAAAAAAATAAAACCCAGGCTGGAAGCGGCTTTCCCGTATTTTGCAACTAAGCCGCATAAATTCCCTTCTTCCGCCGCTTTCTGTAAGCAAACATTTCTTCTCCATTTTTACCGATTATTTTTTCGGCGCCTTGGACTATTTTGCTGCTTGCGGCAAGGTGTGCGCCTAGCGAACCGGCCGCCGCTTCCGATTGACAAAAAAGGCGACGTCCATGTCCATACCGTCAAGCTCTCCGGCTGTTCCGCACGTGTCCATCTGCCTGCCCACGTGCAATCGTCCCGATCTGCTCGCCCATTGCATCGACTCCTGTCTCGCGCAGACCTACGGAAATTTCGAAATCGTGATCGGCGACGATTCGAAGGACACCCGCACCCAGCAGTTGATCGCCGGGCGTTATCGCGACGAGCCACGCGTGCGCTACGTGAAGAACGAGCCACCGCTCGGGCAGGCACGCAACGTCGCGAGCCTGTTCGAGCACGCGAGCGGCGACAAGATCCTGCTGATCCATGACGACGATCTGCTCACGGCCGACGCCGTCGAAAAACTCGTGTCGCTGTGGAAGCGGCATCCGCAACTCGATGCCGCGTTCGGCGACCAGTACGAAGCCGATCACGACGGCAAGATCGATGACGATGCGAGCCGCCGGCTGAACACGGCGTTCCGCCGCACGAAGGATGTCGAGGGCCTGCAGCCGCTCGCGGGCAGAACCGGTCTCATCCAGATGTTTCCGAATAACGGCTGGATGGCCGATGCCCGGCTCGTCAAGCGGATCGGCTACAAGGAACAGTACGGCATGTGCTGCGATTTCGTGTTCGGCACCGAGCTGTGTCTCGCCGCGCGCGAGGTGTTTTATCTGCACGACTACGTATCGGTGTACCGCAAGACGGCGGTGTCGATCTCGCACAGCACGCGCGGCACGACGACGGCGGCGCCGCTCAGCGCCTATGGGTTCGTGAAGGCGCTCGACTTGCCGCCGCGACTCGAGGCGTCGCGGCGGCTGGCGTTGCGGCGGCTCGTGCCGATCGTCGTATCGATTCACGCGAAAAACCGGCAGCCGCTCGCGGGATTGAAGGTCGCGCTCAGTCATCTGTTCGCGTATGACTACGGGCTGAGCGCGCGGCTTTACTACCATCTGCTGATGCTTGCGCGCGCAACGCTACATGCACGTCAACCGGCGGCCAGCGCAGCGGCCAGTGCGGCCAGCGCGGCGGCGGCAGCAGTCGCCGCTGTCGCTGCGGCCCCCGCCGTCGTGGCGGATCAGGCCGAGGCCGTGACGGAGTTCGTCAGCGAGCTGGTGAGCGATCGGTCCGAGCCGGTGTGAGGTCGAGTGCTGCTTGATTGCTGCTTGCGTGCTGCCCCCGGTGCCGCATAAGCGCCCATGCTGCGCGTGGTTGAATCGAGTCTGGATGCTCTTGTTGCGAAATGCAAAAAAACGCGTGGCCTGAATTCCGCGACGCACGTTTTCATACGCATTTTCAAGCGCGTTTGCTAAGCATTCCCTGCTTAGCAAACGCGTATTTGTTGCTTGGCCCCATGCGCGCCGCTGATTACGATGAACACGACCCGTCATCGCATCAGAGGTGATTCGCCATGTCAGACAATGCCTGTTTCAGGCCGCGCGTGATCGAACCGGTTCTCGACAATCAGCCTGAAGGCCTTGGGCTTGCCGTGGAGCTATGGCTCGCCCAGCCGATCGACGGTATCGCGGGCCGCGCGCTGCAAATTCATTTACGCGGCGACGCGAAAATGGAGCAGGCCGAAACATTGCGCGATCTGTTGCGTGCGTGGGGCACGCGGCTCGTCGTGAGTTGAGCGCGCGCCCTGCTCTCGTTGTCTGTGCACACGAACGTGTGTGAATGTCCGCGCAATGAAAAACGGCGGCCGGGACATCCCCAACCGCCGTTTCACGGCCGCACTTCGCGGCCAGATCCGAGCGTACTGCCGAACGTACTGCGCGAACGTACTACCCGCTCACGGTTCGTGACGCAGATACCCTTCCGCCGACGGATCGCGCATGCGCAGCGACACGAGGCCCGCGATCGCGCACATCGCCGTCACGTACCAGAAGAACATCGACTCGACGCCGGCCGACTTCAGCCACAGCGCGACGTATTCGGCGGAACCGCCGAAGATCGCATTCGCCACCGCATACGACAACCCCACGCCGAGCGCGCGCACTTGCGGCGGGAACATCTCCGCCTTGATGAGACCGCTGATCGACGTATAGAAGCTCACGATCGCGAGCGCCACGACGACGAGCGCGAACGCCGCATACGGATTCGCGACATCGTTCAACGCATGCAGCAGCGGCACCGTGCCGATGGTCGCGAAGAGACCGAAGCACAGCATCGAGCGGCGCCGGCCGATGCGGTCCGACAGCGCGCCGAACGCCGGCTGCATCAGCATGTAGACGAAGAGCGCGGCGGTCATCACCGTGCTCGCCGTCTTCGCGTGCATGCCGGCCGTGTTCACCAGATACTTCTGCATGTACGTCGTGAACGTGTAGAAGATCAACGAGCCACCGGCCGTGAAACCGAGCACCGTCATGAACGCGACCTTGTGCTCCCACAGCCCGCGCAGCGTGCCGGCTTCCTTGCGCTGACGCGTCGCGGCGGTCGTGGTTTCGTCGAGCGATTTACGCAGGTACAGCGAGATCAATGCCGCGAGCGCGCCGATCACGAACGGCACACGCCAGCCCCATGCCTTGAGTTCTTCTGTCGAGAGCGTCTGCTGCAGGACCACGAGCACGAGCAGCGCGCACAACTGGCCGCCGATCAGCGTCACGTACTGGAACGACGCGAAGAAACCGCGCCGCCCCTTCAACGCGACCTCGCTCATATAGGTCGCGCTCGTGCCGTATTCGCCGCCCACCGAGAGTCCCTGGAAGAGCCGCGCGAGCAGCAGCAGCGCCGGCGCGAGTGCGCCGATCTGCGCATACGTGGGCAGCATCGCGATCACGAGGGAGCCGCCGCACATCATGAACACCGACACCATCATCGCGGCGCGGCGGCCGCGCTTGTCTGCGAGCCGCCCGAAGAACCAGCCGCCGATCGGCCGCATCAGGAAGCCGGCGGCGAACACGCCGGCCGTGTTGAGCAACTGCGTGGTCGGGTTGCCGCTCGGGAAGAACGACGGCGCGAAGTACAGCGCCGTGAACGAATACACATAGAAGTCGAACCACTCGACGAGATTGCCCGATGACGCGCCGACGATCGCAAAGATGCGGCGGCGGGTGTCGTCGGCCGGAGCCACGATGGTTTGGTCGGTTAGATCATTCATGCTGGTGTCGGTCCTGGTTTGAAAAGGAGGACGGTCGTAGCGCCGCCTTGGTGACACGCAACCTCGCAGGCTGCACGGTCACATGTGCGCGAATTTTACATAAATGAAAGCAGAAGATGGGATTTTGTCAGGCGGGATGCATGAGCGCTCTGGGTGCAAACCCGGGGCGCGCTCAAGCGGAACGCGGGTTATCTGGGGTAAAGCGCTGGGAGTAAGGAAAGCGGGGAGAAAGGAAAAAGCCGCATCGCGTCCCGCTCTCAGCGGCGGCGCTCGCTACTTCATTATCGGTATTCGTCAATCTCAACCGTGCCGCCCATCGACTCAGCCATAGCACGAATGTCGGCAGGTACATCGGGCACGCGGTCGCCAGCTTCATTGTCCCAATAGCAGAAGAAGCGCATATGGGCGTTCGTGCGTTTCAGCATGTCGGGCAGGTCCGCGCGCGGCAATGCCAGACGCTCGACAAGATAGTGAAGATGAGGCGTCAGAAGATCACTCCGGACATACTTCTGGCTAGCCACGCTCCATACACCAATTCGAGCGGGGAACTTGCTAATGCGCCCAGAGGGTGTAATGCGGAATTGCCCCCGCACACTTTGGGTATCTGGCTCGACACCAAAATAGTCTGTCCAGAATTCAGGCGGTTCCTCGTCCTGGTAAATGGTGAAAGATGCGTGTGCAAGTTGATGAACGTTTGCCATGACATTCCTTAGCGGGCCCAGTTGTGCATGTTGTCGATAATCGTGCCGTTGAATTCAACGTCCCCATCGTCATGCCAGACGACGTTATCGTTGCCCCGCAATTCGTTGTAACGCTTCATGGCGTGAATCATGTCACCGAAAATCTTGCGGTTGTAGCCAAGCATTTTCGCCGCGTAGTTTTCGTTGTTCGTGCTGGCCGCCAGTTCCTGAACGTCATCGCTCAACACATCGGGCGCGTACTCGAACGGTTGTGCAACCAGCCATCGGTGTCGGGATTCCGGTCCCGTGTCCATTCGCGATGGTTCAGTGTGGCAATACTGAGAAATTCCCGGGTATCGGCTTTGGCCTTATCGATGTCGGCGGCCTTTTTCAGGCACGCCTTGTAGTGCCACTCATCGCAGATGACATAACGGGCACCCAGTGGCCTCTGGCAAAACATCTCCACGGAGTGCATCTCAAATACGGACAAGGACATAGGTATGTCGACGATCTATCTGAATTCGCTGCCAAGATTGGCAGCGAATTCAGATAATCCCAGTGCGACCGGTTGTCCGTATATGGGCGACAGCCCAAAATCTCCACGGCGTTCGACGAAACAGAGAAAAAGCGCTGTCCAACGGCGCCAGAGCCTGAAAGTGGCGTGTTGAAGCGCCCGCAAGAACATTGCGGTTTTTCAAGCGGGAAGGAACGAAACCCCCGCCAGCCGGAAGACTGACGGGGGCTTAGGGTCGAAACGGATGAATCAGCTGCGCTCAGGCGATCACATCCTCACCGCCGGCGGCACATACCGGCACTCGTAGCGCTTTCTCACGGTGCCGTTCTCGTCGACGCTTTCGAGGTACACGTCGAACTGCCACAAACGCGCCATGTGCTTGAGCACCTCGTCGCTATCGGACGACAGATGCCGGTTGTCGCTCATGAAATGCCGCAGTGTCAGACTGCGGTCGCCGCGCGTGTTGACAGCCCACACCTGGATGTTCGGCTCGCGATGATGCATGTCGTACTGCCGCGACAACGCCTGGCGCACGTACTGGTAGCCGCTGTCGTCGTGAATCGCCGACACTTCGAGCGCGTCGCGCATGTCGTCGTCGAGCACCGAGAAGAGGCGCATTTCGCGGATCAGATGCGGCGACAGATACTGCGCGACGAAGCTCTCGTCCTTGAAATTACGCATCGCGTAGTGCATCGCGGGCAGCCACGGACTGCCGGCCAGCTCCGGAAACCATCTGCGGTCTTCCTCGCTCGGCGCTTCGCAGATGCGGCGAATGTCGCTCATCATCGAAAAGCCGAGCGCATACGGATTGATGCCGCTGTAATACGGCTTCGTGACCGGCGGCTGATAGACGACGTTGCTGTGCGAATGGAGAAACTCCATCATGAAGCCGTCTTCGAGCTTGCCCTGGTTATACATCGTATTGAGCAGCGTGTAGTGCCAGAACGTCGCCCAGCCTTCGTTCATCACCTGGGTTTGCCGCTGCGGATAGAAATACTGGCCGATCTTGCGCACGATGCGAATGACCTCGCGCTCCCACGGTTCGAGCAGCGGTGCGTTTTTCTCCGCGAAGTACAGCAGGTTTTCCTGCGGCTCGGGCGGAAAGCGCTCCTCGACTTCCTCGGGCAACGGCGTATGGCGCGTGGGCAGCGTGCGCCACAGCTCATTGACCTGCGATTGCAGATAGGCCTCGCGTTCGCGGCGCGCGGCGAACTCCCTTTCGAGCGACAGCTTCTGCGGGCGCTTGTAGCGGTCCACGCCATAGTTCATGAGCGCGTGGCACGAATCGAGCAGTTCCTCGACGCGGTCGAGCCCATAGCGCTCCTCGCACTCGGCGATGTAGTTCTTCGCATAGACGAGGTAGTCGATGATCGCGTGCGCATCGGTCCAGAGCCGGAACAGATAGTTGCCCTTGAAGAACGAATTGTGCCCGTAGGCCGCATGCGCGATGACGAGCGCCTGCATCGTCATCGTGTTCTCTTCCATCAGATACGCGATGCAGGGGTTCGAGTTGATGACGATCTCGTACGCGAGCCCCATTTGCCCGCGGCGATAGCTCTTTTCAGTAGAAAGAAAGTGTTTGCCGAACGACCAGTGACGGTAGTTCACCGGCATGCCGACGGACGCGTACGCATCCATCATCTGTTCGGCGCTGATGAGTTCGAGCTGGATGGGGTACACGTCAAGCTCGTATTGCTCTGCAACACGGGCAATATGCGAGTCGTACTCTTCGATCAATTCGAAGGTCCAGTCGGACGGGCACGGCAGAGGCCGTCTATCGGCTACGTTCATACGGACTTCCCTTTGCCCTTTGATGGGCGTTCCGGTGTGTCCCGTGCTGCAGCATTGCGGACTGCTCCGGCTCGCGCGGCCTGCGTGTTGGCCGCGCTTGCCCCGGCATGCCCCGACTGTTGCTGCGGCACGCCTATGTTGCGCTGCGGCGCCATTTCATACGAGCTGTGCTGCGCTTCGTCGTATGATTCGCCGCCCGCTTCGTCGATCAGTTGCATCCTTCGCAACGAACCTTGCGTCACGAAGTCTCCACCTGCTTCTCGAACAGCTCGCGAAACACCGGATAAATATCGGCTGCGGTTTCGACCTTCTTCATCGCCATATGCGGCTGGCTCAGCGCCAGTTGCGCATATTCGAGCCACAGATTCTGCTCTTCGGGCGTCACCTGAATATACGCGAAATACCGCACCTTCTCCAGGATGTCGTCCGCGAGTATCTTGCGGCACTTCGGCGAGTCGTCGGTCCAGTTGTCGCCGTCCGACGCCTGCGCCCCGTAAATATTCCATTCAGTCGGCGAATAGCGTTCGTCCATGACCTTGCGCATCAGTTCGAGCGCACTAGACACCACCGTGCCGCCGCTTTCAGTCGAGTGAAAGAACGTGTCTTCGTCGACTTCCTCGGCGCGTGTATGGTGGCGAATGAACACCACTTCGATGCGCTCGTAGTTACGCTTGAGGAACAGGTACAACAGGATGAAGAAGCGCTTGGCGAGGTCCTTGCGCTGCTCGTCCATCGAGCCGGACACGTCCATCAGACAGAACATCACCGCCTGGCTCGATGGCGTGGGTTGCTTCACGCGATTCACGTAGCGCAGGTCGAACGGATCGATGAACGGAATTCGCCAGATGCGGCCACGCAAATGGTGAATCTCTTCTTCGAGCAGCTTGATCTCTTCGCGACGGTCGGCGGGATCGGCCTTCAGCACTTCGAGCTCGCGCTCCATCTCGTGCAACTGGTTGACGAGCGGCGCACCGAGCGCGATGCGCCGGCCGAGCGCACTGCGCAACGAACGGACCACGTCGATATTGTTCGGCGTGCCCTCGGCGGCCCAGCCCGCGCGGATGCTTTTCCACGTGGGCACGGCCATCAGATGGGTTTTGACGAGACGCGGCAGTTCGAGGTCGTCGAAGAAATACTGCATGAACTCTTCGCGGCTCAACTCGAACACGAAGTCGTCCTGACCTTCGCCTTCATTGCTGGCCTGACTGCCGCCACCGCCTCCACCGCCGCCTTGCGGACGCTGGATCTTGTCGCCGCGGATGTAGTCCGAGTTGCCGGGATGCACCATCTCGCGCTTGCCGCCGGGGCCGTGGCGGAACGACGGCTCCGCGATGTCCTTGCGCGGAATGGTGATGCTCTGGGTGTTCTGAATATCCTTGATGCTGCGGTCGCGCACTGCCTCCGAAACGGCGCGACGAATGTAGTTCTTGACGCGGCGCAAAAAACGCTCGCGATTCGCAATACTTTTGTTCTTGCCTGCCAACCTGCGGTCGATGATTTGATGAAGCACGCCAGGTCTCCTAAGGCACTGCTATGTCCATGCGGCTTGCGCCTCGCAGGGTGCCCGCGCGGCCGGACCGCGCGGGCCGTACGCCATACGTATCATGAGCGCGTCATGACGACTTGCGCACACGCAGATACCAGTCGCACAGCAAGCGCACCTGCTTTGGCGTATAGCCCTTCGTCACCATGCGATTGACGAAGTCTTCGTGCTTGCGTTGCTCTTCCGCCGAGCCCTTTGCGTTGAACGAGATCACCGGCAACAGTTCTTCCGTGTTCGAGAACATCTTCTTTTCGATCACGACGCGCAGCTTCTCGTAGCTGATCCACGCGGGATTCTTCCCCGCATTCGCAGCACGCGCGCGCAGCACGAAGTTCACAATCTCGTTGCGGAAGTCCTTCGGGTTGCTGATGCCCGCGGGTTTCTCGATCTTCTCCAGTTCAGCGTTGAGCGCCGCGCGGTCGAAACTCTCGCCGGTGTCGTGGTCGCGGAACTCCTGGTCCTGAATCCAGAAGTCGGCGTAGGTCACGTAGCGGTCGAAAATATTCTGACCATACTCCGAATACGACTCGAGATACGCGGTCTGAATTTCCTTGCCTATGAACTCCGCATAGCGTGAGGCGAGCACGTCTTTAACGAACGACAGATACTTCTGCTCGGTTTCCGGCGGGAACTGCTCGCGCTCGATCTGCTGTTCGAGCACGTACATCAGGTGCACCGGATTGGCCGCGACCTCGGTCGAGTCGAAGTTGAACACGCGCGACAGGATCTTGAACGCGAAGCGGGTCGACACGCCGGTCATGCCTTCGTCGACGCCCGCGAAGTCGCGGTATTCCTGATAAGACTTGGCCTTCGGGTCGGTGTCCTTCAGATTCTCGCCGTCGTAGACCTGCATCTTCGAGAAGAGGCTCGAATTCTCCGGCTCCTGCAGACGCGTGAGCACGGACATCTGCGCCATCATCTTCAACGTGCCCGGCGCGCACACCGCATTCGCGAGCGACGAATTGCGCAGCAGCTTCTCGTAGATCTTGATCTCTTCGCCATAGCGCAGGCAGTACGGCACCTTGACGACGAAGATCCGGTCGAGCAGTGCTTCGTTGTTGCGGTTGTTACGGAACGCCTTCCATTCCGACTCATTCGAGTGCGCGAGGATGATGCCGTCGAACGGAATGGCACCGAAACCTTCCGTGCCCTTGAAGTTGCCTTCCTGGGTCGCGGTAAGCAGCGGATGCAGCACCTTGATCGGCGCCTTGAACATTTCGACGAACTCGAGCAGCCCCTGATTCGCGAGGCACAGGCCGCCGGAGTAGCTGTACGCGTCCGCGTCGTCCTGCGCGTACTGTTCGAGCTTGCGGATATCGACCTTGCCGACGAGCGACGAGATGTCCTGATTGTTCTCGTCGCCCGGCTCGGTCTTCGCGATACCGACCTGGCGCAGGATGGAAGGATAGCGGCGCACCACGCGGAACTTGCGGATGTCGCCGTTGTATTCGTGCAGGCGCTTGACCGCCCACGGACTCAGGATGCTTTTCAGGTAGCGGCGTGGAATGCCATATTGCTCTTCGAGAATCGGGCCGTCTTCCTCGTAGTCGAACAGACCGAGCGGCGACTCGTTCACGGGCGAGCCCTTGATCGCGTAGAACGGCACGCGCTCCATGAGCTGCTTGAGACGCTCCGCGATCGACGACTTGCCGCCGCCGACCGGTCCCAACAGATACAGAATCTGCTTCTTTTCTTCGAGCCCCTGGGCCGAATGCCGGAAGTAGGCGACCACCTGCTCGATCACCTCTTCCATTCCGTAGAACTCACGGAATGCGGGGTATACCTTGATGACCTTGTTCGCGAAGATACGCGACAGGCGCGGATCGTTGCGAGTGTCGATCTGTTCCGGTTCTCCGATTGCCGTCAACATGCGTTCGCCAGCGGTGGCGTACGCGGCGGGATTGTCTTTGCAGAGCGCGAGATACTCCTCGAGCGAGAGTTCGTCCTCCCGTGTTTTCTCGAAGCGGGTCGCGAAACTGCTGTAGATATCCATGCTACCTCCTCGCCGAAGTCTGGGGCGATGTCGTGCGCGGCGCGCTATTCGGAAACGACATCGCTCGAATTCATCCTAAACCCTTTTAAATTTTTTTTCACGGACTACGTTACGAAAATCGTGCCGCACCCGCGTCCCGACATTCCTCACTTGGAAACCAGGTTTCAAGCACCTACAATTTTTCACTCGCGTTGCAGCGACCGCGGCTTGCTCCGTTGCACTGCTGCTTTCTTCAGCAACGCATCGCTATTCAGTGCTCCTGCACGACTTCATTGCACCGTTGCATGCTGCCCGTCTTCCCCTCAACGCACGGCACGGCTCGCTGGTCTACACGCACGCGCGGCTGTTACATGTCTCACGTACGCTTACGCACCTTCAGAGCGATTCGTCAGTGCGCGACAGGTTTGGTTCCACATGCCTGACGCATCTGACACATGAGCGCGGACTCATGAGCGGCGAATCGTCACGCGCGTCATCCGCATAACTGGTTCACGGCAGCGAATCGCGGCGCTTTCATAGGTGTATACGGAAAGCCGCGCCGCCGTTGCAACAAAGTCGCCTCGCGCAATCGATCATGCCGCCGCCCGAAACAAAAACGGCTGCCCTCGGACAGCCGTTTGAATGATGCGTCGAAAGCCACGGTGACAGGCAGGTCATCGCAATTCAGCTCAGTTCGATTTCCACTTCGCCGAGTCCGTCGATATGGCCGCGCACGATGCCGGGCTCTCCCACCTTGTGCGCACCGACGTACGAGCCGGTGGTCAGCGTCCAGTCGCGCTCGATCGTGATGCCCATGGCGGCGCAATGGTTGACGAACCACACGAGCAGCTCGCGCGGATCGCCCGCCGGATTGCCGCTCGCCTCCGGCATCAGCGAGCGGCCGTTGAAACTGAGCTCCAGTTCCGGCGACACGAAATCGAAGCCGCGCGCGAGCCCCGCGTAGGCGGCCGGGTGCCCGGTGATCAGCGCGCCGTTGTTCTGCGCGTCGGCCAGTTGCGCAAGCGGCGCGACGTTCGGCCACTCGGCAAAGCGGCTGTCGACGATCTCGATCGCGGGCAGCACGACGCCGACCTTCGACAGCACTTCATCGCGCGTATAGGCCTTGTTGCGCGGCTCGATCGTCTCGTCGAAACGGAACGCGATTTCGAGTTCGAGCAGCACGCGGAAGAACCCGCAATGCGCCAGCCGCGCGGGCGACGGCACCACGAGCGAGGCCGGAATCGGCGCGCCCGATGCGGCGCCGCCCGGCGTTTTCGCGCCGATCTTCCACGCGCCGGTCGACTCGCCGAGGCCCGCGATGACCGCCTGCTGGATCGCGTAGGCGGTTGCCGCATCGGGCGGCAGGCTGTCGGGTGCGGGCGCATCGATCGGGCGATGCTGGCGGCGTGCCTCGACGAGGCGTTGCGCAAGGTCGTATTGCGTCATCTCGGTCCTTTCTGGCTGGCGCATGGAACGGTTCATAGGGCGTCGCGGTGGTGTGGAAGGAAGCCTCGGGTGGCAGCGCCACACAGTGTGGCGCCGCCGGCTCAGATTGTGGCCGTGCCCGTCAATGTACCGGATCGCGGCGCGCGCCGGTGAACGCTCGCGCTCTGCAAACGTTAATTCATGCGCGCGTCATGAAAAAGACCGCGCATACGTGGCGCATGCGCGGTCTTTAGAGGTCTGGTCGCGAGGTCTGGTTACCTTTCTTTTGCCGCGCGCTTCGGTAAGGAAGCATGCGGTCGGGAATGGATGTTGCATTGTCTCAGCCCATGTCAAAGCGGAGAAAGGCCGGAACAATGCGAACGTAGTACCTGAGCTCAGAACGTTTCCCAATCCTGATCGCCGCCGGTGCCCGCAACGGCCCTGGCGGGCGCACGCGCGGACATGGCAGGCGCGTGCGGCGCCACGGCAGCAAGCGCTGCCGGTGCCTTTCCTGCCAGCGCCGCATGTGGACTTGCGTGCGTGAGCTTGCGCGCGCGCGCGGCGAGCGTCGAACCGCTCGACGCGGCACGCTTCGGCGCGCCAATGGCCGCCGCGCGGTGATCGTTCTGCGCGCTGTCGTCGATCTGGAACACCGCGACCGCGGTGCGCAAGCGCGCCGCCTGCTCCTCGAGCGATGATGCCGCGGCCGCCGCTTCCTCGACGAGCGCCGCATTCTGCTGCGTGGCCTCGTCCATCTGCGTGACAGCGCGCGCGACCTGGTCGATGCCGCCGCTCTGCTCCTGCGACGCCGCCGCGATCTCGCCCATGATGTCGGTCACGCGCTGCACTGCGCCGATGATCTCGGTCATCGTGCGGCCCGCTTCGTCGACGAGCGCGGAGCCTGACTGCACGCGTTCGACCGAGGTGTCGATCAGCGCCTTGATTTCCTTGGCCGCCGCCGACGAGCGCTGCGCGAGGCTGCGCACCTCGCCCGCGACGACCGCGAAGCCGCGCCCTTCCTCGCCGGCGCGAGCCGCTTCGACGGCCGCGTTGAGCGCAAGGATGTTGGTTTGGAACGCGATGCCCTCGATGATCGAGATGATGTCCGCGATCTTCGCCGAACTCTGGTTGATTTCGCCCATCGTGCCGACGACCTGGCCGACCACCGCGCTGCCCTTGCTGGCGATCTCCGACGCGCTGGCCGCGAGCGAACTGGCCTGGCGCGCGTTGTCGGCGTTCTGTTTGACCGTGCCCGTCAGCTGCTCCATGCTCGATGCGGTTTCCTGCAGCGCCGACGCCTGCTCCTCGGTGCGCGACGACAGGTCGATGTTGCCCGCCGCGATCTGGCGCGTCGCGGTCGCGATCGACTCGCTGCCGCTGCGCACGCTACGCACCGTTTCGGTGAGGCTGTGCTGCATTCTGGCGATTCCTTCGAGCAGTTGCCCCATTTCGTCGCGCGAGGTCACGATGACCGGACGGCGCAGATCGCCCGCCGCGATCGCGTCGAAGTGACCGAGCGCTGCGCCGAGCGGCCGCGCGATCGCGCGGCTCAGCGTCAGATACGACAGCACCGCCGCGATCACGCCGATCAGCAGCGCGCCGATGCTGACCATGCGGAACGTTTCGAAGCTGCCTTGCACCGCCTCATGACCTTGTCGCGCCGCGTCGAACTGGAATTTGCGCAGCGCGTCGTCGGCGAGCGCGAGGTCGTTGTAGCCCACCTGCAGGCTCTTCGCGTTCTCGACCAGCTTGCTCTGGTCGTTGGCCGTGACCATCGCCGAAAACACGTCCATCCGCCGGTGCAGCGCGTCGCGCTTCGCCGTCACGTCCTGTGCGAGCCGGTCTTCGTCGGCGTTGCGCGGCAGGTCGAGATACTTCTTCCACCACATGTCGGACGTGCCGCGCATCATGCGGGCACGCTCGAGCGTCGGCGCGGCTTCCGGCGTGCCGGCCATGAACGCGGCGCGGTCGAGCACGAGACGCTCGCGCGCCGCATACAGCTCGGCATTGCCGACGTCGACCGCGCTCGGCATCGCGTTGGTGAAGACGTCCTGATACGCATCGTTCGAACGGCTCATGCCGAGCAAACCGAAAGCGCCGGTCGCAACCAGCAGCGCGGCGAGAAAAGCCATCGTGAGGCCGATTCGCGCCTTGATCGTCATGCCCTTGTTCAACATGGTGTTCCTGTGGCTGTGCAAAGTGAAAGGCTGCATCCGCGGCGTTGGGTGGCGTTGAATCAGGTACCAGTGCTTTTTGGGGCCGCGCTCCAATCTCCGTTTACGGCAACGCTTTCGGATACTTGAAGCGTTTAAAAGGTGTGAAGAAAGAAGTTGAAAGAAATTGAAAGCAAATCGATCTTGGGCAGGGTCTTAGGCAAGGTCTCAGGCAGAGTCTTAGGCAGCGCGAATTTGCAGTGCGCGGATGGCGCTGGCTCGGCGCGTCGAGGCACGCGCTTTGAGCGTTTGAAAAGTAAGGAAACGGCGGGGAAACAGCGGAAAAACCGCAGGCGATCGGCGGCAGGATCGGGGACGCCGCTCGCGCTTCCAGTCGCTCGCGGCGAGCGACTGGAAGCGCGGAAATAGGACTTAGCGTGAGCCTGAGTGAAAGCGCCGCGCGTCATGAGCGGCCGGGGGCACGGCTTGACGGATTGCGCCGGATCAGACGAAAGCGTCGACTTCGGCGCGGGTCGGAATCGACGGCTGGGCGCCCGCGCGCGTCACCGAAAGCGCCGCGGCGCGCTGCGCGAAGCGGATCGCCGCGTCGACGCTCACGCCTTGCGCGAGTTGCGCCGCAAAGCCGCCGATGAACGTATCGCCGGCCGCGGTCGTATCGACCGCAGCCACTTTCGGCGCGTCGTAGAACGTGGCGTCCGCGCCCTCGAGCATCGCGCAGACACCGCGCGCGCCGAGCGTGACCAGCACGTTGCGCGCACCGGCTGCGCGCAGCGCGGCGGCGGCCCGCGCCGCGTCCTCGGGCGAGTCGACCGGCAGGCCGCTCAGCGCGGTGGCTTCGAGTTCGTTCGGAATCAGATAGTCGACGAGCGGCAGCCAGTCGGCCGGCAAAGCTCCGGTGGCGGGCGCGGGATTGAGAATCACGGTCTTGCCGAGCCGCCGCGCCGCGGCGAGTGCCGCGCGCACCGCCTGCGGCGGGGTTTCGAGCTGGCAGACCACGACGTCAGCATCGGAGAGTGCCGCTTCGTGGCGGGCAATCGTGTCGGGCGTCACCTCGCCGTTGCTGCCCGCGACGATCACGATCGCATTCTGGCTCGCATCGTCGACGGTGATGAGCGCGACGCCGCTCACCTGCGTGCCGGTTTCGAGCGCCGCGCAGTCGATGCCCTCCGCTTCGAGGCCCGCGCGCAGTTGTGCGCCGTTCGCGTCGGCGCCGATGCAGCCGAGCATCGACACCCGCGCGCCGAGCCGCGCCGCCGCGACCGCCTGGTTGCCGCCCTTGCCGCCCGCGACCTGCGCGAACGTGCGGCCGGCCAGCGTCTCGCCGGGATGCGGCAGACGCGGCGCGCGCACCACGAGATCCATGTTCAGACTGCCGACCACCGTCACGCGCGAGCGCGTTTCATTGCTTGCCACTTGCTTTGTCCTCTGTTGTGCGGCGGGTGGGGTTGTTAGCCCGCGCCTTCCCGCTATCGTGCGAGCCGCCCGTATTCCGGCGTATCCCCGCGCATCCCGCTCGTATCCCCGAGCATCCCTTCAAGCGGCCAGATCGCGCCGTGTCTCGCCGGCCCACGCCGCCGTGGATTCGCGCACGATCAGCCTCGGCGACACGACACGCCGGCGGCCCGGCGCACGCACGCCCTTGTTCGACGCCGCCTCGGCGATCCGCTCGATCAGCGTCTGCGCGGCCAGGTCGCCGAGCGCGCGCACCGATCGTCCGACCGTCGACAGCGAAGGAAACGTGAAGCGCCCGAATTCGATGTCGTCGAAACCGATGATCGAGCAGTCGCGCGGCACGCTGATGTTGCGCTCGGCCGCGGCACGCAGCGCGCCGATGCCCATCATGTCGTTGCCCGCGAAAATCGCCGTCGGCCGGACCGTCTCGAACAGTTGCGCGGCCGCGCGATGGCCGCCCGTGCCGGAAAAATCGCTCTCGACGATCGCATCGGGCACGATCTCGATGCCGCGCTCGGCCATCGCGCGAATGAAGCCGTGCACGCGCATCGCGCTGACCGCCGTTTGCACCGGCCCGGTAATGCAGCCGATGCGCACGTGCCCGAGTTCCAGCAGATGGCGCGTCGCGAGATAGGCGCCCTTTTCGTGATCGATCTGCACGAGGTCGGCGTTGAGCCCCTCGATGTTGCGATCCACCACCACGAGCGGCTCGCGCGCATCGGCAAGCGTCTGCGCGAGCACGGCGTCGTCGCCGGCCGAGGCGACGATCAGCCCGTCGATGCGCTTTTCCTGCAGCACGCGCAGGTAGTTGCGCTGCTTCGCCGGGTCGTCGTCGGAATTGCAGAAGAACACGCAGTAGCCGTTGCGCGCGCAGCCGTCCTCGATGCCGCGCGCGAGTTCCGCGAAATACGGGTTCGTGCTGTTCGGCACCACGAGTCCGATCGTCGCGGTCGCGCGCGCTTTCAGCGAACGCGCCACCGCCGACGGCACGTAGTGCAGTTGACGGATCGCGTGCTCGACTTTCGCGCGCACGTCGGCCGACACCGGGCGCGAGTTGTTCATCACGTGCGATACCGTCGTGAACGACACGCCCGCCACAGCCGCTACATCCTTGATCGTCGCCATAACCTGTTGCTCTCCTGCCTGTTTTTCCCACCGGCCGCGCCGTCTGGCGACCCGCCGGCCGTCTTCATCGAAGCCAGTCCTGATTCATCCACTATTCCATGCGAACGGCACGCAAGCCGCACGCCCGCATTACGTACATCACGCGCCTCATCATGCGCGCCTGCGGCGGCTGCGGTACGTATCGAGCACCACCGCCACCACGATCACCGCGCCGGTAATGATGCGCTTGGTCGGCTCGTTCGCGCCGATCTGCGCGAGCCCCGCCGCCAGCACCGAAATGATCAGCACGCCAAAAAACGTGCTGATGACCGAGCCGCGCCCGCCCATCAGGCTCGTGCCGCCGATCACGACCGCCGCGATCACCTGCAGCTCCATGCCGACGCCCGCGTTCGGGTCGGCCGCTTCGAGCCGCGAAATCTGGAACAGCGCGGCGAGCCCCGACAGCGCGCCCATCAGCGCGAACACGATCACCTTGTACGGCCGCGGATTGACGCCCGCGAGCCGCACCGCTTCCTCGTTCGTGCCGATGCCGACGAGATAGCGCCCGAACACCGTGCGCGTCAGCACCAGTTGCGCGATCACCATCACCGCGACCGCGATCAGGAACGCGGGCGAAATACCGAGCGCGATCGGGTTCGACAGGAAGTCGAACGCATCGCCGATATAGGCGGTGCGCGAATTGGTCATCTGATACGCGAGGCCGCGCGCGGCTTCGAGCACGCCGAGCGAGACGATGAACGATGGAATCCGCCAGGCCACCGTCACCCCGCCCGTGACCGTGCCGGTGAGCGCCGCCGCGGCGACGCCGAGCACGGCCGCGGGCAACGCGCCCCAGCCCCACTTGAGCGCAGCCACGCTCACGACCGACGCCCCTAGCGCAAGCACCGAACCGACCGACAGATCGATGCCCGCGATGATGAGCACGAAGGTCATGCCGACCGACATCACCACGAGATCGGGAATCTGGTTGGCGATCGTGCTGAACGTGTCGTAGGTCAGAAAGTGCGAACTCAACAGCGAGAACAGCACGATCATCGCGAGCAGCGCGCCCGCGAGGCCCAGGTAGTTCGAAAAGCCGAGCCGCGTGCCGGCCGGTTTGCCGCTCGCGAGCGGCGCCGACGCACTGGCGGGCGCGGCGGCGATGCCGGGCGCCGTGCCGGAAGCTGCACCAGAAGCGGCACCAGAAACCGCGCCCTGTGCGGTGCCCGGCGCGGCGTCCGCTGCGTCCTGCGCGCCGCCGGGCTTGCCGCCAGCCGTTTCGCGCCACGATCGATCGGTCATGACAGACTCCCTGCTTCGTTAGTGCCGTGGGTATGCAGCAGCGCCTCGCGGCTGCGGTAGCCGGCAAACGCGGCCGCGAGCAGCGCGTCCTGCGACCAGCTCGCGCGCTCGAACACACCCGTCATGCTGCCCGCCGACATCACGCCGATCCGGTCGCAGATCAGCATCAGCTCGCGCAGGTCGCTGGACACCACGACGAGCGCGCGTCCTTCGCGGGCGAGCGCGCCCATCAGGCCATAAATATCGAACTTCGCGCCGACGTCGATGCCGCGAGTGGGTTCGTCGAACAACAGCACGCGGCACTCGCGCGCGAGCCAGCGGCCGATCACGACCTTCTGCTGGTTGCCGCCCGACAGCTCGCCGACGATCTGTCCCGGCCCCGAACTGCGAATCCGCATCGCGTCGATCTGCCTCTGCGCGAGCGCGTTCTCGCGCTTCGCATCGACCACGCCATGCCGCGCGACGCTGCCGAGATTGCCGAGCGACACATTGGCCGCGATCGGCTGCGGCAACAGCAGGCCCTCGCCCTTGCGGTCCTCGGTGATCAGCGCGATGCCGGCGCGCACTGCGTCCGCCGGCGTGTCGATGTGCACCGGCGTGGGCGGAGCACCCGGCGTCGCGGCAAGCGACACCGTGCCGCCGTCCTTGCGGTCGGCGCCGTATATGAGCCGCATCAGCTCGGTGCGGCCCGCGCCGATCAGGCCGCTCACGCCGAAAATCTCGCCCGCGCGGACCTCGAACGACACGTCGCGCACGGCCTTACCGCGCGCGAGCCGCTCGACCTTCAGCAGCGGCGCGCCGATGCGGCGCTCGCCGAGGTCGATGCGCTCGCCGAGTTCGCGGCCGACCATCCACGTGACGATCTGCTCGCTCGTGAGGTTCGCCATCGCATCGACATGCACGAGGCGCCCGTCGCGCAGCACCGCGACCCGTTCGGCCACTCGCGCCAGCTCCTCGAGCCGGTGCGAGATATAGACGAGCGCGACGCCGCGCGCCTTGAGCCGCTCTATCTGTTCGAACAGCAGTTCGACTTCGCGCGCGGTCAGCATCGCGGTCGGCTCGTCGAGGATCAGCACGCGGCAATCGTCGATCAGATTGCGCGCGATCTCGACCATCTGCTGATGGCCGATGCCGAGTTCACCGACGGGCGTGCCGGGATCGATCGCGTCGAGCCCGACCTGGGCCATCGCCTCGCGCGCATCGTCGCGCAGCTTGCGGCGATCGATCCAGCCGAAGCTGAACGCGCCTACGCGCGGCAACCGGTTCAGGAACAGATTCTCCGCCACCGACAAGGTCGGCAGCAGGTTCAGCTCCTGCATCACCATGCGCACGCCGAGCGCCTCCGCCTCGGTGCGGCTCGTGGGCGCATACGGCGCATCGGCGAAGCGCATCGTGCCCGCGCTCGGCTCCACCAGCCCGCCGATAATCTTGGACAGCGTGCTCTTGCCCGCACCGTTCTCGCCGGTCAGCGCCAATACCTCGCCGGCGCGCAGCGACAACGAAACGTCGGCAAGCACCGGTTCAGCATAAGTCTTGCCGATGCCGCTGACGGACAGTACGACGGGCAAAGCGTCGTGGTCGGTTGAATCCATCGCGATCCCTGTTCCGTGGCGGTCTTGCGGCCTGTTGCGCTTCCCAGCAATGAAGCTGCGCCGCCCGCCACGAGTCATGCCGGCCCAATGCGCGCAATGCGCGAGGCGCTCTCAGCCACGCTGCCGCCGTCACGACACTTATCTCTGGATTTAACGGCAGCGCGGCGGGTTTCTTGAGCGCTTATTGAGCGTTTGTTGAATAAATGCGGACGTGGGCGGCGGCGTCTTTTCAGCGGTGCGTCGGTGGTGCTTCGGTGCTGTTTCGGCGCCCCATCAACCGCGCGCTCAACGCGCTCCCGGTGCCTACCCGACACCTTGCCCGGCGCAGCGCGCCATGCATCGCCCGGCCCACGCTTCAGGCCGGGCGCGCCGCGCTTACTTGAGAGTGTCCTTCGTCACGAGATCGACCGGCGTTTCCACCACGCCCGACAACTGCGACTGTTTCTTGTTGTGGCTCAGCGCATCGAGCGCCGTGTCGATGCCGAACACGGCCTGCTTCGCCGCGTACTGATCCGCCGTCGCGAGCACGCGGCCGTCCTTGAGCATCGGATGAATCGCGTTGATGTTGTCGTAGCCGACCACGAACACCTTGCCCTGCTTGCCGGCCGCGCGCACGGCCGAAACCGCGCCGATCGCCATGTTGTCGTTGCCGGCGAGCAGCGCCTTCAGATTCGGATACTCGTTGAGCATGGCCGAGGCGACCGCGTTGCCCTTGTCGATTTCCCACTCGCCGGATTGCACCGACACGACTTTCGCGCCGACCGTCTGCATCGCGTCCTTGAAGCCCGCGGTGCGCTGCTGCGCGTTCGTGGTGGTCGATACGCCTTCGATGATGCCGACCTCGTCGCCCGCCTTCAGCCGCCTGGCGAGGTAGTCGCCGATCTTCTGCGCGCCTTTGCGGTTATCCGGGCCGACGAACGGCACGTTGAGGTCTTTCGATTTCAGCACGTCCGGGTCGAGCCGGTTGTCGATATTGACGACGATGATGCCCGCGTCGACCGCCTTCTTGACGACCGGCACGAGCGCCTTCGAGTCGGCCGGCGCGAGCACGATCGCGTCGACCTTCGAGACGATCATCTGCTCGACGATGCGGATCTGGTTCGCGGTGTCGGTTTCGTCCTTGATGCCGTTGGTGACGAGGTCGAACTTGCCGGGGTTCTGTTTCTGGTAGTCCTTCGCGCCGGTCTCCATGGTCAGGAAGAACTCGTTGGCGAGCGACTTCATGACGAGCGCGACCTTAGGTTTATGAGCCGGCGCGTTTTGCGCATACGCGGAGGAAAACGGCAATGCGGCGGCGGCTGTGGCGAGAACTGCGGCGGCAAGCATGCGACGGCGGATTCGATGGCTCATGCATATCTCCAAGGTTGTCAGGCTCGCGAGCGAACCGTATTTTTTTGACGCGCAAACGTTTGCGAGGCCTATTCTCAGCGCAAGTCTTCGGGAATGTCAACGATTCGTGGTGCTGCATTGCATCGGCGCGCAACTTATGCGGCGATGCAATGCAACGGGCGGGCCGCTTATGCTGACCCTTTATTGCGCATGGTGCAAGCGAAACGGCGCGGGAATTGAACGACAAGGCCTGTTCTGGGCAAAGCGTGACAGGTACAGGCACCGGCACGAGCAAGGACACGGACAGAAACCGTTGCGCAAGCGCCCGCGCGTTCACCGCGCCACCGTCCTTTGGACCCAGGCCGGCTACAGCCAGCCGGCCTTGCGAAAACGCCGGTACAGCAGGAAGTCGATCGCCAGCATGACCACGAGAACGACCGGATACCCGTACTTGAAATGCAGTTCGGGAATCCGCTCGAAGTTCATCCCGTAGATGCCCGCGATCATCGTCGGCACGGCAAAGAGCGCCGCGAACGAGCCGAGCCGCTTGGTGATTTCGCTTTCCGCGAGCGAGATCATGCCGAGGTTGACCTGCACCGCGGTGACGACGATTTCGCGGCGCCCCTCGATGGTCCGGACGATGCGCTCGAGGTGGTCGTAGACGTCGCGGAAGTAAGCCTGCATCCCCGCGCACACGCTCGGAATACGGCCGCCCGTCAGCTTGCTGACCGCTTCCTGCAGCGGCACGATATGGTGCTGCAGGATCACGAGCCGGCGTTTCATCGAGTAGAGATCCTCCACGATCCCGCGCGACGCCGCCGAATCGTTCTTCTCGAAGATGCGGTCCTCGAGCGTTTCGAGTTCGGTGCTCATCGCCTCGATGACCGGGAAATAACGGTCGACCACGTCGTCGACGAGCGCATACAGCACGAACGCCGAGCCCTCTTTCAGCAGATGCGGCTCGCGCTCGCAGCGGGCGCGCACGTTCTGGAAGCCGGCCCGCGTGCCGCGGCGCACCGACAGCACATAGTTGTTGCCGACGAACACATCGACCTCGCCGATCAGCAACTCACCCTCGTCGTCCATTTCGACCGTGTGCATGACGGCGAACAGCGAATCGCCGTACTCCTCGATCTTGGGCCGCTGATGGCCGTTCTGCGCATCCTCGATCGCGAGTTCGTGCAGATGGAACTCGTCTTTCATCACCGCGAGTTCGTCGGGGGTCGGGTCTTTCAGCGCGACCCAGACGAAGCATTCGGGCCGCGCAACGTAGTCGCTGATGTTGTCGATATCGATGTCAGCGAGCTTCCGGCCGTCCTGATAGGCGGCGCAATTGATCAGCATGTTCGGATTACCTTGAAAACGAAGGCAGCCTCGCCCTTGTGCATAGGCGTTGCGCAAGTCTGGCTCAGGCATGCATTAACGGATACGCGCGGTTCGTGCAGCACCGGGTAGCCGTCACGAGAAACGCCAGCTCGACGACCGGATCGGACTGCGTCGATACGCCGATATGATGCACGCCGGGCGTGAGATAAAAAACCACGGGCTCGCCGTTCATCAGATCGGTGACACGCTTGCCGTCCACCTACACGAGCACATCGCGAAGGCGCGCGACTATATGCCGCGAGCGCTCGCATGACCGCCCTGCATGATAGCAACGCCCGGCCGTTGCGCCAGTCTGGCCGAACAACCGTGCGCCGCGCCTCTTGCGTCACACGGCGTTCTTCTTCATGATCGGTAGAAAGGTGGCCGCACAGGTGGCCGGTATGCCGGTTGCGCGCCGCGCCACCGGACGCACGCTCAAGGAGATTGCGATGTGGTATTTCACCTGGATTCTCGGCGTGGGCGTGGCCCTCGGCTTCGGTATCATCAACGTGATGTGGCTCGAGACCAACGGCAAGTTCGCACGCGACCCGCTCAACTCCGCCGCGCCTGAGGACTCGTCTTCGTGACATCGCTGGTTTTCTTTTGCGGTCATGCGGGCACGGGCAAGACCACCCTCGCGAAAAAGCTGATCGGCCCGTTGATGAAAGCGAGTGGCAAGCCCTTCTGCCTGCTCGACAAGGACACGCTATTCGGCGGCTACAGCGCCGCCGCGATGGCGATGCTGACCGGCGATCCGAACGACCGCGACAGCCCGCTTTTCCTGCAGCATCTGCGTGAGCCCGAGTATCGCGGCCTCATCGACACCGCCCGCGACAACCTCGAACTCGGCATCAGCACACTGGTGGTCGGGCCGCTGTCGCGCGAGGTGCGCGAGCGGCGCCTGTTCGATTACGCATGGCTCGGCATCGCGAGGGACGTCAGGCTACGCGTGGTGTGGGTCCATGTCGCGGAGGAGACGGCGCGGCAGCGGATCGTCGAGCGCGCGAATCCCAACGACGCCTACAAGCTCGCGCACTGGGACGAATACCGGCAGCGCCGCTTCGTGCCGAGCGGCGCAATCTGCGACGATCTGCTGATGTTCGACAACAGTGCGCCGACGCAAGCCGATTACGATGCGTTGCTGGCGCGGATCGTCGGCTAGTCGCCGATGGGCGGCGTCACCACTCACCGCTGCTTTGCCATTGGCCAGTCTCTCACCGGACTAGCAGCGCTCGCCCCGCATAGACAGATGCGTGGCATCCGT
Organism: Paraburkholderia susongensis; assembly: GCF_900177725.1. Taxonomy (GTDB): domain Bacteria; phylum Pseudomonadota; class Gammaproteobacteria; order Burkholderiales; family Burkholderiaceae; genus Paraburkholderia; species Paraburkholderia susongensis. Next base: position 49,139 of record NZ_FXAT01000001.1, read on the forward strand.
GATGCGACTACCTGTTGGCGCAAGTCAAGGAGGAGTGAAATCGCCCCCGTATTCCCTCGGAGGGCGATTTCAGGGACACGGGGGAAAGTAGAAAAACCGGAAATTCCCGAGAACGTCCAGCCCGCGCTGACATATGAATTCTGTCAGGGCTGAAGCCCTCCCCACCGTCCCCTGCCTCAAACAATCAAACCATCAACCCCTCAAACCGTCGCCATCGTCTCGATCGACTGCCCTTCATAGAGCTTGCCGAAGCGGTTCGCGAGGAAATCGGCCAGCGACACCTGCTCCTGACGCACGAAGCCCTTTTGCGGCAGCTTGCGCTCACGGAACAGATCGAGCACCGCGCACATCGCGCCGGCCGTCGTGATCTGGATCGCGCTCATCGGCACGCCGCAGACCGTCTTCGCGAAGATCTTGCGAGTGAACACTTCCTGCACGAGCTGGCCGTCACGCATGCCGCTCACCGTGATGAACACGAGCACGACGTCCTGCGCGGTAGACGGCACCGAGCGGCGCATGATGCTCTTGAGCGTGTCGCGGTCGCTCGACAGGCGCAAGTCTTCGAGCAGGAACTGCATCAGGTTGCGATGGCCCGGATAGCGCACCGACTTGTAGTCGAGCGATTCGACCCGGCCCGACAGCGTTTCGCACAACGTGCCGAGGCCGCCCGACGTGTTGAACGCTTCATACTCGGTGCCGTCGAGCGAAAAATGTTCGAGGCCCTCGAGCGGCTGCACCCACTGCGTGCGGCTGTCGCGAATCGCCTCGCAAGGCTGGCAATACTCGTTGATGAGACCGTCGACGCTCCACGTCAGGTTGTACTTCAGCGCGTTGGTCGGAAATTCCGGCAGCGCGCCCACGCGCATCTTCACGTCGCGGATTTCGCTGAAGCGGTTCGCGAGTTCATGCGCGGCAATGCCGATGAAACCCGGCGCGAGACCGCACTGCGGCATGAACGCGTGCTCCGAGTCTTCGGCGATCGCGCGGATCGCGTGGGTCGCGCGCACGTCCTCGGTCAGGTCGAAATAGTGCACGCCCGCGCCCTTCGCGGCCGACGCGACGTTCACCGCGAGGTAGTACGGCAGCGCGTTGATGAGCACGTCGAAGCCCTGGATCGCGGCGCGCAGCACGGCGGCGTCGGCGGAATCGACGCGGCGCGTCGGAATGCCCTGGGCGGCGAGCTTATCGAGTGCGAGCTGATCGCGGTCGAACGCGACGACTTCATAGTCGCCTGTCTCGCGCAGCATATGAGCAATGGTGTGACCGATCAGACCTGCGCCAACGATCGCTACTTTCATGTGCTTCTCCTTGTTATCCATGTGCCTGTCTCCAGCTTCAGAAGTGCGCCGCGTGCTACACGCGACGCCTGCGGGCCGAACCCTTGAGCAACAGTTTAAGAAGAAGCAAAAACAGTTCATACGCGCAAAATGCTGCGGTATGACCATGATGGTCGACGTTATGACGAACCCGTCAGTCGATTTGTCGAAAATCTATAAAAACCGTGTTAACGGACTACCTGAGGAAGCACCTGAGGGACTACGTGAGGAAGTGCCCGAAGGAGTACCCGGGCCATGCGGACTCACACCGTGCCGCGATCGACCTTGCGCGCGAGAATGATCGACGTCGTGGTCCGCTCGACACCCTCGAGGCCGCCAATCTGATCGAGCAGATCGTTGAGCCGCTCAGGCGAATCGGCGCGCAGCCACGCGACATAATCGAACTCGCCGCTCACCGCGCACAGCAGTTGCACCTCGGGCATTTTCGCGAGGCGCTTCTGCACGGCCGGCCCGTACTTCGGCGCGATGATGATGCCGACGTAGGCAACAATGCTCGAATCGAGCACGTCCTGGCCGAGCCGCACGCTATAGCCCGCGATTACGTTGCTGCGCTCGAGCCGCGCGATACGCGCGATCACGGTCGTGCGCGCGACCCCCAGCTGGCGCGCGAGATTGGCGACGCTTTCGCGGGCATTGGCTTGCAGGAGCGCAACGAGGTTGCGGTCGAGGTCGTCGAGCTGGTCGAGGCGCGGTGGTCTCATCGAGAGGAAAGGAAATAGGTGTGCGGTGCTGCGGATTATCGCGCGTCAGCGTCTCCCCCAGCCCGTTTCCCTTTCGTTTCGGTTGTAAGCGTTTGTCGCACAGGAATCGCATTGTAGGAATATCGTGTTACAAATAGCGGCGACGGGCCGATGCGGCAGCCGGTCGCCGTGCGCCGCTATTCGCCACTGGCACGTGGCAATCCGCTGCCGCGCGCCTTGTCCCAATACGAACAGACATCAGGAGTTTCGATGAAAAAAGCACTGGTTATGCTGGCTACCGCCATTTCCATGGGCGGCGCATTCGCTCAGACTTCCGCGCCGGCAGCGGCGCCGCAGAGCCCCGCTGCCGCTTCGGCCCCCTCAGCCAAGGCTGGGCACGAGCGCAACGTCGAAGACCGCATCGCCTATCTGCACTCGCAACTGAAGATCACCCCCGCGCAGGAAACCCAATGGAATGCATTCGCCGACGTGATGCGCAGCAACGGCGAAACGATGGGTCAGCTGTTCCAGCAGCGCAAGGCCGCGACGAACGTCACGGCGCTCGACGACATGAAGCAGTATGCGGAGATCGCGCAGGCGCATGCGGACGGCATGAAGAAGCTCGTCGACGCGTTCGACCCGCTGTATAGCAGCCTGTCGCCGGAGCAGAAGAAGCTCGCCGACGCAACGTTCCATCATGGCGGCACGGAAGGCGGCCACCATCATCGCGGTCACCACGGCAAGGGCAAGGCCGCGGAAGCGGCGAGCGACGCAACGGTGAAGCCGTAAGGCATCGGCGCACCTGCGGCGCGGCGTGCTGCGCCTTGGGGGTGAGGCGGGCGACAGGTCCGCCGCGCCGGGTAGCGTCAGCTTCGACACGCTTCTCTGTGTAGGACAGCGGCATGCGTGCGCCGGCGCAGTAAGCGGTTCGTCCCTTTACGCGAGGGAGCAGCCGCGAGCCCGGTGCGCGCTTTCTCACAAGGACGGAGGCGAATGCGGCCTTTGCGTCCACGTTCTTTCTCCAAAGACCAGCGGCTCCGCCAGCGTTCGCACCTGCCATCCTGCCATCTTTCCTCAGCATGGCTTTCCCCCGCCCGGAGCAGGCTTTCTCATCGCAATCAGCGCAAAACAGCCCGCGAGGCAAATGCATCTGGCATGATTCAGGGGCGCGGCGTGGGTCGGCATCGGCCAACCCCGCTGTAGCTCTGCCCTCACCCGACTCCAGCGTGCGACGCAAAGCCTTCGCGCCACGGCATCCCGCGCTTCACCCTCAACCACCCCACCCGCTTCATGACCGAACTCAGGAATCTCGATCTGCGTGACGATCCGCACGCCAAACGCGTCGTCAAGGACGAAACGGTAAGCGTCGAATTCGCTGCCGCCGAAGGCCAGTTGATGAGCCTCGAAGGCCCGAACCGCTACGTGCTTGGCGACGCGCTGATCACCGGCTCGACCGGGGACCGCTGGGTCGTGTCGCGCGAGCGCTTCGACGCCAAATATGTCCCCGCCGACGCCGCGCTCGCGCACGGCGAATCCGGCGCCTATCGCAACCGCCCGGCCGTCGTGCTGGCCCGCCGGATGAACGAAGCGTTCTCGCTCGCCCGCTCCGCAAGCGGCGGCGACGTGCTGCACGGCGCCGCCGGCGACTGGGTCATGCAATACGCGCCCGGCGACTACGGCGTCGTGCAGGCCGCGCGCTTCGCGAAGGTCTACCGGCTCGCCGATTGAGCGGGTTCAGTTGCGCCGCTTCAGTTGAACCGCGTCAGCGGCGCATCATCTGATGCATCGGATCAACATCAGGCGAACTCGTCGCCGAGGTCCACCGTGACATCGCGTGGCACCGCTTCGCCGTTCGCATAGACCTCTTCGAGCGAGCCGAGGCTCGCTTCGACATACGCGCGCAACACCGCGAAGCTGCGCCCGCGCAGCTTCGCCGGCAACGCGCGATAACGCGCAAGCGCGGCCGGCGCGATCACCACCGTCATGACGATACGGCGCGCGGTCGAGCCGAAGCGCATCGCCACCCAGTGAATCGCCAGCGTCGGCGTGCCGTCTTCGGCCGCACGCTCGATGAACTGCGTCTGCTCGGGAAACAGATCGCTGATGACGCGCGCAAGCTCCTCGAACTCGGGATTCGCGCAGTCGTATTGGTAAGCTTCCATGAAGGCCGCCGCAAAATCGGGGTACTGAAAAAGGTAGGCGCATTTTAGAGAAAGGCTCACGCGATAGCGAGGCGCTCTTCATCCGCGATGCAACGCCGCGTCGACAGACACGGCGCTCCCGCGCATCACGCCGCCGCCGGGCGCCGGTAGACGCGTATCAGCACCCCCACGACGATTACCGCTGCCACCGCATACACCGTATCCACCACCAGGAGCGGCACGAGCCGCGCCTGGAACAGCGCGGCAGGCACGTCGATCAGCGCATGCAGCACGATCGCGAGCGGCAGGATGCCGCGCCAGCCAGCCCGCACGCCGCGCCACATCAGCACCGACAGGCCGATCTGGAACACCAGCGCCGCCGCGCGTTCGATCGCGAAGACGCCGGCCATCTGCGGCGTGAGGCTCGCGAGAATCAGATGGATGCGCATCACCGATTCGCCCGGCAGATTACCGAGATATTCACCGAGCTCGCCGCGGTTTTCGAGAATCGCGAACAGGATCCACTGGACTTGCACGAGCACGCCGACCATCCACGCTTCCGCGCCGCCATGGCCGAGGCCGTAGCTGAGCGCGGCGCCGTCGTCCGCGCGCAATGCGGCCGTGCGCGCGCTGGTGCCTGCGCGGGTGCCTGCATTGGCGCTGGCGCTCACATTGCCGTTGACGCCCGTATCGCCGCCGGCATCCGTCCTGACGTTCACCTGCGTGCCTCTTTTCACCCCCGGCCTCGCCGCCGCCCGCTTCACGAGCAGGCGCATGCCGATGAACCGACCCACTTCCTCGCAGATACCCGCGGCCAGCGCGCCATACACGACGAAAGCCAGCGGATTCGACGCCAGGAACGCGGCCGTCGTCTCGTTGCCGCGCAGCACGTAGTCGTGCAGCCCGCGCTCGATCACCATCGCAAACAGCGCAAACACGGCGATGCCGGCGATCGCGTCGCGTGATTTCAGCGCGAGCGGCTGGCGCAACTGCCGGTAGATCAGGAACGGCAACGCGGAGACAACGAGCGTGGCGAGCACGAGGCTCGCGAGGGTAAGCGGTGCGACAACCATAGGTTTCCTTGCGATGACCGGCGCGCAACCGCTGCGCGCCGCAGCCCAAATGATCGCAGATCAGCGCGAAGTCGACGCGCGCACGATCAACTCGCCCGGCAGCAGGCAGTCGCGCGCGCGCGTTTGCACGCCCTCGATGCGCTCGTGCAGGAACTCGACCGCGCGGTAGCCGATCTCGTAGGTCGGCTGACGGATCGTCGTGATGCCGGCCAGTTCGGCCCAGTCGGGGTCGTCGATGGACAGGAGCGCGACGCGGGTCTGCCAGTGCGCGCCATAACGCGTTTTCAGATGCAGAGCAAGGCACAGCGCGACCGGCGCGTTGGCGGCGAATAGCGCGATGCGGGCGGGTTCGCCGGCGTTGTCGGCGGTGCGCTTGCTGTTGGCGCTGCCGCCATCGCGACCGTCATGGCGAGCGCCGCTCACCGCGTCGATCGCGCGGTCCAGCTCCGCGAGGCCGCGCTCGACCTCGGCCGGGTCCGCGAGATCGAGCACCAGCGTGTGGCCGCGCGCGCGGCCGTGCGCGCGCAGCGCGTCGTCGAACGCCTGCACGCGCAGATGCCGCGAGCTCACCCGCTCGAACGGCTGCACGACGAACCAGATGTGCTCGAAACCCTGCTCGAGCAGATGCCGCGCACCGAGTTCGGCGGCGGCGCGATTGTCGAGGCCGACCATATCGGCGACGAGCCCTTCCACCTGCCGGTCGACGAGCACCGCCGGAATCCCGCCACCGCCCACCGGCCGCAGCGTTTCCTCGCGCACGCCGAGCGCGTTGACGATCACGCCTTCCACGCGATACGTCGTGAGCAGTTGCAGATAGCGCCGCTCCATCTCGACTTCGTTCGCGGCGTGGCAAATGAGCGGCATCAGGCCGAGCGCATGGCAAGCCGCCTCGACGCCTTGCAGCACCTCGACCGAATACGGATTGGTCAGATCGGCGAGCAGCATGCCGATCAGCCGGTTGCGGCCGCGTTTGAGGCCGCGCGCCATCTGGTTCGGCTGATAGTCGAGCCGCGCGATCGCCGCTTCGATGCGCGCGCGCAGTTCGGGCGACAGCACGTTCATCTCGCCATTCAGATAGCGCGAGATGCTGGTCTTGCCGGTGCCGGCTTCACGCGCGACGTCGGTGATCGTCGCGCGGCGCGGCGTGGCAGGGGGCGTGCTCATCGGCTCATCGCTCCACCTCACTTCGCTAAAACCTCACGATTGACGATGTTCTTCGTCAACGTTCCGTCGAGCGCGGCGACGAGATTTTCCGCCGCGTCGAGCGCCATCGCATGACGCGTTTCGTGCGTCGCCGAGCCGATATGCGGCAGCGCGACGACGTTCGGCAGCTTCAGCAACGGCGAGTCGGCCGGCAGCGGTTCGGTGTCGAACACGTCGAGGCCCGCGCCGTGAATCGTGCCGTTTTGCAGCGCCTCGATCAGCGCCTGCTCGTCGACGGTCGCGCCGCGCGACGCGTTGATGAGGATCGCGCTCTTCTTCATCGCGCGCAACTCGGCCGCGCCGATCATATGCTGTGTCTGCGGCGTGAGCGGCACTTGCAGACAGACGAAGTCGGACTCGGCGAGCAACCCGGCCAGCTCGACGCGCCGCGCGCCGTATGCCTGCTCCGCGTGCGGGTTCGCGTGACGGTTCGTGTACAGCACCTTCATATTGAAGCCGAGCGCCGCGCGCCGCGCGACCGCGCCGCCGATCCGCCCGAGCCCGACGATGCCGAGCGCCTTGCCCTGCACGTCGAGCCCGAACTGCGCGGGTCCGATGCTCGCGCGCCACTGCCCCGCCTTCACCCACTCGGCCAGTTCGACCACGCGGCGGGCGCACGCGAGAATCAGCGAGAACACGGTGTCGGCGGTCGATTCGGTCAGCACGTCGGGCGTGTGCGCGAGCACGATGCCGCGGCGCGTGAGGTCGTCGACGTCGAACTGGTCGAAGCCGACCGAGATCGTCGACAGCGCCTTCAGGCGGCTCGCGCCTTCGAGCATCGCGGGCGTGATCTTCACGCTCGCGCCGATGCCGCCGTCGGCGTCGCGCAGCGCGGCGACGAACGCATCATGTTGTGATGGATCGACCTGCACGACCTGCGCATGCTGTTGCAGATACGCGAGCACATCCTCGGGCAGCGGCTTCCAGGCGACGATCTTCTTCATCAGCTTATTTTCCTTGCAATGGTGTGGCGAGCGCGGCCGCGTGGTTCAGCGGTTGCGGCTTGACGGCGAGCGTCAGGATCACCGCGGCGACGAGCGCCACGCTCATGAATGCATACGATGCCGCGGGCGTTCCGGTCGCGCCGTTCAGATAGCCGACCACATACGAGCCGACGAACGAGCCGAGCGCGCCCATGCTGTTGATGAGCGCCATCGCGCCGCCGGCGACGTTCTTCGGCAGCAGTTCCGGCACGATCGCGAAGAACGGGCCGTACGGCGCGTACATGGCGGCGCCCGCGATCACGAGCAACGCATACGAGCCCCAGAAGTGCGACGAGCCGAGCGCATACGACGCCGCGAACGCGATCGCGCCGATCAGCAGGAACGGCCACACGAACACCTTGCGGCGGTTGAGTTTATCCGATGCCCACGAAGCTGCAAGCATCGCGATGGTCGCGGCCAGATACGGCAGCGCCGACAGCCAGCCGGTTTCGACCATGCCGAGCGACGAACCGTTCTTGAGAATCGACGGCAGCCACAGCACGAAGCCATACACCCCGATGCTCCAGCAGAAATACTGCGCGCACAGCTTGATGACCGCGGGCGTGCGAAACGCCTCGCCGTAATTGCGCACCGGCTTGATCGCGGCCTGCTCGGCGCGCAGCGTCTGTTCGAGCAGATCCTTCTCCTGCTGCGTGAGCCACGAGACCTGCTGCGGCTTGTCCTGCACGAGGAACCACCAGCAGAACGCCCAGATGATCGCGGGCACGCCCTCGGCGATGAACATATGGCGCCAGCCGAACGAATGCACGAGATAGCCCGAGACGACCGACATCCACAGCACCGTGACCGGATTGCCGAGAATCAGGAACGTGTTGGCGCGCGAGCGCTCGCTCTTCGTGAACCAGTTGCTGATGAAGATCAGCATGGCCGGCATCACCGCGGCTTCGACGATGCCGAGCACGAAGCGGATCGCCATCAGCGACGGGATGTTGCTGACCATGCCGGTCAACGCCGCGCAGCCGCCCCACAGAACGAGGCTCCAGAACACGAGCTTCTTCACGCTGCGGCGCTCGGCGTAGATCGCGCCCGGAATCTGGAAGAAGAAGTAGCCGAGGAAGAACAGCGCGCCGATCAGCGACGCCAGCCCTTTGCTGATGCCGAGGTCCTGATTGATGCCGGCCGCCGACGCGAAGCCGAAGTTCGCGCGATCGAGATACGCGAGGCTGTAGGTGATGAACACGATCGGCATGATCGTCCACCAGCGGCGAATCGCAAGCGATGAGGTCATGAATGTCTCCTTTTACGGCTTCCCGAAACAATGATGAAAATGGGGCGCGCGGTGGGCGCTCCTGTTGTCGGTATGAAACGTCCGGGCTCGGCTTCAGCTCAGTGTCAGCTCAGTGTCAGATTACGCTCGCGGCGCGCGACCCATCGGCCCGTTCGAGCGCGTCGAGTTCGGCGCGACGCGGCAGGCCCTCCGAATCGCCGATCACCTGGATCGCGAGCGAGCCGATCCGGTTGCCGCGTGCGACCGCCTGCGGCAGCGTGCGGCCTTCGAGCAGCGCGCTAATCACGCCGACGGCGAAACCATCGCCCGCGCCGACTGTGTCGACGACCTTGGCGACCGGCTGGCCGACGATCACGGCGGCGTCGCTCGCTGTGCGGTAGTACGCGCCCTGTGCGCCGAGCTTGACGATCACGCCGCGCGCGCCGCGCTCCAGATAGAAGCTCGCGATGTCCTCAGGCTGCGTGTAGCCGGTCAGAATCTCGCCCTCGCCGATGCCGGGCAGCACCCAGTCGGCAAGCGCGGCGAGCGCATTGAGACCTTCGACCATTGCCGCGCGCGACGGCCATAGCGTCGGGCGCAGGTTCGGATCGAACGAGATCGTCCTGCCTGCCGCGCGCATTTCGCGGGCCAGGTGGAACGCGAGTTCGCGCGAACTCGCGGAGATCGCCGGCGCGACGCCGGTCAGGTGCAGATGACGCGCGGGCAGCACGTAATCGGCGACGTAATCGGCGAGCGACAGGTGGCTCGCCGCCGAGCCCTTGCGGAAATACTCGACCGCCGGGTCGCTGCCGTCGTCGTTTTTCGACTTGAGCTGAAAGCCGGTCGGATAGCGCGCGTCGGTGCTCACGCAGCGCTGGTCGATGCCCTCTTTCGTCAGCGTGTCGCGCACGTATTGGCCGAACGAATCGTCGCCCACGCGGCTCATCCAGCCCACCTTGAAACCGAGCCGCGCGAGGCCGATCGCGACGTTCAGATCGGCGCCGGCAACGCGCTTCGTGAACTGCCCGACGCCCGCGAGCGGGCCGGTTTCGGCGGCGACGAACATCGCCATCGCTTCGCCGTAGGTGATGACGTCGAGAGTTGGATGGGGGTGATCCATGCTGTGCTCCTGGGTGGCGCTTGTGCTGTGGTGTTGCTGTGCTTTGCTATGTGCTGCTGATCTGTGCGTCGCTGGTTGCCCTGACCGCTTGCCTTGAACCTTCGCGAGCCATCCGACGTAATGCGCGGCGTCGGCCTCGATCCGGCTCGCGTCGAACGGAAACTCGATACCCCGTGGCACATCGCGCGGCAAACGCTCGAGCACCGTGCGGAACTGCGTGTCATCCGCGGCGGGTGCGACCGGAAAGCGCCGCGCGCCCTCGCCCGCCGCCGTCTTGCAATGGATGTACTCGACGTGCGGCGCGAGCCGCATGGCGGCGTCGAGCGGTGCGACGTCGAGCCATGCCCAGTTGCCGATGTCGAAGGTCATCCCGAGCACGCCGGCCTGGCCCTCGCGCGCGAGCGCATCGAAGAGTCCGGCGAACTGCGCGAGCGAACCACCCTGCGCCAGTTGCCCGTTTTCGACGACGAGCCTTGGCTGCGCGCCGCGCGCCCCGTGCGCACGTTGCGCCCGTTGCGCCACCAAGGCGGCAATGGCCGCGCCCTCGGCGTCATGGATAAAGCCGCCCAGTTGCAGCTTGACGAAACGCGCGCCCAGCGCGGCCGCTTCGTCGAGCGCGAGGCGCAGAGCGTCGGTATCGAGCCGGCCGTGCGGCGTGTACAGCGAAGCGGGTGTCGAAAACACCGACCACAGACCGAGTTCCGCGATTGCCGCGCCGAGCGCATGGAGCTGCTCAGGGGCGGCGTCCGGGTTGGCGTCCCCCTCGCTCGTGAACAGCTCGCGGCGCACCTCGAAGCCCACCGCACCGGCCCGCTTCGCCGCTTGCGCCCACTTCAGATGACCACCCGCGCGCACCGCGTCCATGCCGAACGCGCTTGCGACGATCACGATCTCCACTGCGTCAGCCATGTCGAATCCGCTCAATCCTGCTGGAAACCATCATTTGGAACCGGTTCCAAACACATTTCGAAAAAAAGCGCCGAGGCGCTTGCGTTGCCCGAATAGTGCGCGGGACCGCCGCCGCGCACCATAGAGGAAATCCCCAGGCGAAGCGGGCACGAGAGTGAGCGCAACCCGGCGAGACTCACCCGTCCCCTTCCGCGAGACACAGCGCGAGAAACCGCTCGACCACACGCGACGGCGCACTCGCATGCGGCACGAGAATCGACAGCCGGCGCGTCAGCGGCTCCGGGCTCAGCGACAGCAGTCGCAACGCGCCGTTCTCGTGCCGCATCGACATCGCCGAGACGAAGCCCACGCCCATGCCGGCGCGCACCGCCTCCTTCACGCCTTCGACGCCAGCGATCTCGAGCGCCACGCGCATCGGCACCCCCGCGCGCGCGAACTCGCGCTCGACCGTCTGCCGCACGCCCGAGCCCTCCTCGCGCAACACCAGTGGATAGGCGCCGAACGCCGCGAGCCCGATGCGCCCGTCGTCGCCCTCCTGCGCGAGCGGATGCGCGCGCGGCATGATCGCGACGATCTCATCCTCGCGCCACGCATGCACCGCGGTGTCCGGCGGCAGATCGTCGCCGGCCGGCCCCTCGACCATCGCGATATCGACCGAACCGAGCGCGCCGACGATCTCGGTCGTGTTGCCGTTCGCCGTATGCACGGTCACGTCCGGATAGCGCCGATGAAACTCGGCGATCAGATACGGCAGCAGGTAGCTCGCCGGCGTCGTGCTCGCGCCGATGCGCAGCGTGCCCTGCTCGAGGCCGCGCAGCGCATCCCGATACGCATGCGCCTGCCGCCAGGTATCGCGCAGCCGCGCCGCGTAGCTCGCCAGTTGCTCGCCGGCGGGCGTCAGACGCACGCCGCGGCCGTCACGCTGATACAGCGGTTCGCCGAACTCATCCTGCAATTGCCGCAACTGGCCGGACACCGCCGGCTGCGACAGATGCAGCGCCACCGCCGCCCGGCTGATGTTGCGATGCTCGGCGACGGCGGCGAACGTTATAAGTTGATCCGGGGTCATGGGCGTTAAATATCCATCAGACTGATACCTTACATTCTAAATCATGATTTTTCATATCGATATATCTAATTTAGGATTAGACCCGTTGAAGCCCCCATGCAGTCAGTCACGAAGTCAGGCACCCGATCATGTCCACACCCACCGCACGGTTCACCGCAGCATCCCAGGCGCATTCCACTCGCGGCCAGCTCAACGGCGTGCTGTTCGTCGCGTTGTTCGCCGCCGCCGTCACGCGCATCGCGGCCATTCCGGCGATTGCCGGTCTGGGCCTGAGCCCGCTCATCGTCGGCATCGTGGCGGGCGCGATCTACGGAAACGCCCTGCGCGACGGCATGCCGGCGAGTTGGGCGGCCGGCGTCAATTTCTCGGCGCGCAAGCTGCTGCGCATCGCAGTCGCGTTCTTCGGGCTGCGGGTGAGCCTGCAGGAAATCGCCCAGGTCGGCCTGCCCGGTCTCACGCAGTCGGTCCTGATCGTGGTCAGCACGCTCGTGATCGGCACGTGGGCCGGCATGAAGATCATGAAGCTCGACCGCGACACCGCTCTGCTGACAGCGGCCGGCAGCGCGATCTGCGGCGCGGCCGCCGTGCTCGCCTTCGAGTCGACGCTGCAATCGAAGCCGCACAAGAGCGCGATGGCAGTGGGCAGCGTCGTGCTGTTCGGCACGCTGTCGATGTTCCTCTATCCGGTGCTGTTCAAGGCCGGCTGGCTGCATCTCGATACGGTCGGCGCGGGCCTCTTCTTCGGCGGCACGATCCACGAGGTCGCCCAGGTGGTCGGCGCGGCCAGCAACGTGAGCCCCGAAGCGACGCATATCGCGACGATCGTCAAGATGACCCGCGTGATGCTGCTCGTGCCGGTGCTGCTCGTGGTCGGCCTGTGGGTGAACCGCACGGCGCGTAGCAACGCAGCGGCGCAAGCCTCGCGGGACGGCGCCGCAAGTGACGCCGCGAGCCACGCCCCGCGCAAGCTCGCGATTCCATGGTTCGCGCTCGGCTTTCTCGCCTGTGTCGTCATCAACTCGCTGCATGTGCTGCCGGAGAGCGCCACCTCGACCCTGAACCTGCTCGACACCTTCGCGCTGACGATGGCCATGACCGCGCTCGGCATCGAAACGCGCATCTCGCAGATTCGCGAGGCCGGCCCGCGAGCGCTGAGCACTGGCCTGATTCTGTACGTCTGGCTGATTGCCGGCGGACTGGGGATTACATGGACGGTCCAGTACCTGTTCCGCTAACACGGTCCCGTCTTCACTCACACCCCGCCGCGTGCGGGGTTTTGCGCATTCTGGCGACCCATCCGGCCCGTTCGCGCGGCATACTCGCTGCTGCGGACTTTGCTCATGCAACCCGCGCGGGCGCAGTGCCTCGGCAGCGCGTCCGTGCAACCGGAATGAGGATCGATCGATGAGCCTGGAACTCTATTACTGGGACGGCCTGCAAGGCCGCGGCGAATTCGTGCGGCTCGCCCTCGAGGAAGCCAGCGTGAACTACGTGGAAGTGGCGCGCGGCAAGCCTTCGAAGGGCCTCGGCACCGGGGCGATGATGGCGGTGATGGACAGCCCCGACGAGCCGTATCCGCCGTTCGCGCCACCGTTTCTGAAGGACGGCGATCTCGTGATCGCGCAGACCGCCAACATCCTGCTCTATCTCGGTCCGCGCCTGAATCTCGCGCCGGCGGCCGACAGCCTGCGCTACGTCGCGAACGGCCTGCAACTGACGATCGCCGACGTCGTCAGCGAAGCGCACGACACGCACCATCCGCTCGCGAACTCGCTCTACTACGAAGACCAGAAAGACGCCGCCAAGGCGCGCGCGCATGATTTCATCGACAACCGCATTCCGAAGTTCATGTCGTACTTCGAGCGCGTGTTGAAGCAGAACCCGGCCGGCGACACCTTCATGGTCGGCGATACGCTCACCTACGTCGATCTGTCGATGTTCCAGCTGATCGACGGCCTGCTGTACGCGTTCCCGCGCGCGCTCAAGCGCTTCGGCGAGCACTATCCACGGCTCGCCGCGCTGCACGACGCGGTCATGGCGCGGCCGAACATCGCCGCCTATCTGAAGTCGGACAGGCGCATCGCGCACAACGAAGCCTGCATCTTCCGGCACTACCCGGAACTCGACAAGGCGGCGACTTGATCCACGCCGCCCGGCCCCGCCCCTTCTCCACGACAGCAGCGCGCCCGCCATCGAGGGCGGGCGCGCTGCTGTCGTGCTGCGGATTCCTCCACCTTCTCTCACGCCCCGTACCGTCGACGTGCTTTCATTCCTGCTGAAGCTGCGCACCCGCGCCCAACACCTGTTCCGCCTCTCCGAAGCCCACACGATGCTGGTCTGGTCGGTCGTGGTCGGCATTGCCGGCGCGTTTGCGACCATCGTGTTCCGCGAGGCGATCGCGCTGCTGCAACTGGCAATCACCGGCCGCTCCGGCAGCTTCGTCGAAATGGCCCGCGGCCTGCCGTGGACCATGCGCATCTGGCTGCCGGCGGCGGGCGGCCTCGTCGCCGGTTGCCTGCTGCTGATCGCGCAGCGTCACGCCGACAAGGGCTCGCACACCGACTACATGGAAGCGGTCGCGATCGGCGACGGTGTCGTGCCGGTCAGGTTGAGCCTGTGGCGCAGTGTGTCGTCGCTGTTCACGATCGCGAGCGGCGGCTCGATCGGCCGCGAAGGTCCGATGGTGCAACTGGCGGCGCTCGGCGCATCGCTGATCGGCCGATGGGTTCACTTCGACCCGTCGCGGCTGCGCCTGCTGGTCGCATGCGGCGCGGCGGCCGGCATCACGTCGGCGTATAGCGCGCCGATCGCGGGCGCGTTCTTCGTCACCGAGATCGTGCTCGGCTCGATCGCGATGGAGAGCTTCGGACCGATCGTCGTGTCGGCCGTGGTCGCCAATATCACGATGCGCGAATTCACCAGCTACAAGCCGCCCTATGAAATGCCGGCATTTCCGACGGTGGCGGGCCCCGAAGTGCTGCTGTTCGTCGCGCTCGGCGCGCTGTGCGGCGCGGCGGCGCCGCAGTTCCTGCGGCTGCTCGATGTGTCGAAGACGGGCTTTCGCAAGCTGCCCATGCCGCTGCCGTTGCGGCTCGCGCTCGGCGGTCTCGTGGTCGGCATCATCTCGACGTGGGAGCCCGAGGTATGGGGCAACGGCTACAGCGTCGTGAACTCGATCCTGCATTCGCCGTGGACGTGGTCCGCGCTCGTGCTCGTGCTCGTCTGCAAGCTCGTGGCCACCGCGGCGACGGCCGGCTCCGGCGCGGTCGGCGGGGTTTTCACGCCGACGCTCTTCGTCGGCGCGGCGGTCGGCTCGCTGTTCGGCCAGGGCATGCACGAGCTGTGGCCGCATGCGACGTCCGCGTCTTACGCGTATGCGATGGTCGGTATGGGCGCGTTTCTCGCCGGTGCGACCCAGGCGCCGCTGATGGCGATCCTGATGATCTTCGAGATGACGCTGAGCTACCAGGTCGTGCTGCCGCTCATGGTGTCGTGCGTGGTCGCGTATTTCATCGCGCGCGCGATCGGCAAGACCTCGATGTACGAGATCACGTTGCGCCGCAATCGCGAGGAACAGGAGCGCTCGCGCCTGCGCGCGACGCAGATGCGCGAGCTGATCCGTCCCGCGCAAACGGTCGTGCCGCCCAACGCGACCGTGCACGACATGACGCGCGTGTTCCTCGAATATCCGGTCAAGTATCTGTACGTCGCGAACGAAGCGGGCGCGTTTCTCGGCGTGGTCGCGCTAAAGGACATCACGTCCGATCTGCTCGACAAGCGCGACACTTCGACCAGGACCGCCGCCGATTATCTGCAGCCGCATTTCGACGTGCTGACGCCCGACATGTCGCTCGGCGTCGCGTTGCAGCACTTCATGGCGTTTCAGGGCGAGCGGCTGCCGGTGATCGAAAGCATCGCGCATCCGAAACTCGAGGGCGTGGTCTACAAGACTTCGCTGCTCGATGCGTACTTCCGCATGAATCCGTCGCCCTAGGGCCTGTTCACGCTAATTGCGGAGTTGCGCTGGCCGCGAGTGATTTCTCCCGAACAGAGGAACGGCTGCGCGCGCTTCTCCCGGCGCCATGCAAAGCGCTGCAGATTTTCTACAATGGACAAACCGCCGCGGCATCCGCCACCGGCGCGCGTGACGCGAAGAAAGGGCGTTTCGAGACGCCCGCCGTCCGACCGGAGCGAAGATGAGCGAACCGTCCCCCGATGCCGTGCGCCGCGACCAGGCCGGCTGGATTTTCGTGCATATCCAGGGCGAGCCCTACGATCGCGGCGAGCAGCACGGCCAGTTGCTCGCCGATGAAATCAGGAACGCGATCCGCACCGCCCGCTACCTCGCGAAGTGGGACACCGGCGAAGAATTCGACACCTTCGTCGACGCCGCGACGAGCCAGTTCGCGAGCAAGCTCGACACCGAATTCGCCGACGAAATCCAGGGCATCGCCGACGGCGCGAAGCTGCCGTTCGCCGAAGTGCTCGCGTGGAACGGCTACATGGATCTGCTGCAGAGCTGGTGGCCGAGCCACGTGGCGCAACAGCAGCCGCATCTCGGCGTGAAGCCGTGGCGCGGCCGGCGCGGCCATCATTGCAGCGCGTTCATCGCGACCGGCAATGCGACACGCGATGGCCGCATCGTGATGGCGCACAACTCGTGGGACCGCTACGCGGCGGGCGACGCTTTCAACGTCGTATTCGACATCGTGCCGGACCGCGGCAATCGCATCCTCATGCAAGGTCTGCCGGGCTGCATTTCGAGCCTCACCGATTTCTGGGTCACGGCAGCCGGCCTGATGGTGACCGAAACCACGATCTCGAACTTCGCGGGCTACAACGCAGCGGGCGCGCCCGAGTTCTACCGCTCGCGACGCGCGTCGCAGTATGCGAACAGTATCGGCGAATGGTGCGAAATGTTTTCGTTCGCAAACAACGGCGGCTATGCGAATAGCTGGCTGCTCGGCGACACCAAGACCGGCGAGATCGCGCGCTACGAACTCGGGCTGCACTATTCGGGTTTCGAAACCACGAAAGACGGCTTCTACAGCGGCTACAACACCGCGACCGATCTGAAGATCCGCAACCAGGAATGCATCGGCGAAGGAGAGGACTATACCGACGTGCGCAAGAACGGCGCGCGGCGCCTGCGCTTCATGCAACTGGAGGAAATGCATCGCGGCAGGATCGACGTCGAGCTTGCCAGGGAAATGATCGCCGACCATCACGACGTCTATCTCGACCGCAACGACAACCCGTGCTCGCGCACGATCTGCGGACATCTCGAACTCGACGACGCGCGCTTCGGCGGCACCGATCACGGGCCGTTCAATCCGTGGGGCGCGAATGACGGCAAGGTGGTCGACAGCGAAATGGCGCGTGAGATGGCGTTCACCGCACGCTGGGGTCATCCGTGCGGGCGGCCGTTCGACGCGCAGGCGTTCATGAAGCGCCATCCGCAATGGAACTGGCTCAACGGCTATATGCGCGACCGCCCGTCGTGGCCGTGGACGCGTTTCGACGCGCTGCGCTAGGACCGGGTCGAGCCCTTACCTCGGCGCTATCCTGCGCTAACCCGCGCTAACCCGCGTTGAGCGCCGTTGCCGCATTCGTGCCATCATCTGAAACCTACAATACGGTTTTGTCGCAAATGTGCGCGCATTGCAATATTTGCCAACTAAGATGGTAAATGAGCGCGGGCCGCGCATTGCCACGCCGCCTGTAGCTTGCGCTTTCCTTTCGACGCGGGGACGGCACAGGGATTGCTCAACTGTCAGCGCCGCATGAGCTTAGGAGGTCGGGCGATGAAAACCTCGACACTGTTGACCATGGTGACGCTGTCCGCCTCGTGCTTTGCCGCCCCGATTCACACCGCGCCGGACAGCGCGGATTCCACCACGCTCGCCCAACGCGCCAATGCCGCGCCGGTCGCCCCACCCGCCCCTGATGTCTCGAGCACCGACGACAACCGTCCGCAGCAATGGGAGCATATTGCGCTGCCAAAATCGCGTCATCTCGAGCGCAGCCTGACTGGACAGAACGAGCATCTGCAGACTTGAGGGCAGTGTGGCCTGGCTATAGGAGCATGCGCATGAGTGTCTCGGGCATCCCCGGCGAATCGATCGATCTGCAGATTGCAGACCTTCTCAGCGAAGTCCGGTTTCCCACCAACAAGGACGCGCTCGTCGACGCCGCGCGCGAAGCTGGCGCGAGCAACGAGGTGCTGTCGATGCTCGACGGCATGCCGGAACAGGATTACGTCGATATCGCGTCGGTCACGAGTCTGATTGGCGGCAACTATAGTCCGGGACTAGGCGCATAAACACGACGCTTACGACAGCCCCCCTGCCTCGTTGCCCAGCACCCCGCTCCATCAGAACTGCGATGACGCCGCGACCCGCGCACGCGGCACGCGCGGCAGACGGCGCGCCGGTTCTCCGGCTTCGTGACTTTCCTCCGACAGTTCGGGGCGAGCGAGATCGCCTGGCGAGGTCAACCCGGCTGCCGGCCGCGCGGCAGACACCCGCGCCGCACTGCGTGAATCCCGCGTGAGCCCGCTACCCGGCTGGAAATGGTCGACCAGATGGTCGATGAAAGTCCGCACCTTCGCCGGCAGATGCAGCCGGCTCGGATAGGCAATCGTGATTTCGATGGGTGGCAGACGGTAGTCGTCGAGCAGACGCACGAGCCGCCCCGAGGCCAGATCCCGTCCGATCAGATAGCTCGGCAGGATCGCCACGCCCATGTCCAGCAACGCGAATTGCCGCAGCATCTCGGCATTGTTCGCCGCGATCGCGTTGACCGGCCGTACCCGCACTTCGCCATCCGGTCCGATGAACACGCGCTCCTCGCCGCCCTGCTCGGACGGCCGGCTCAGACACGGATGTTTCAGCAGATCCTCGGGGCGCGTCGGCGTGCCGTGCCGCTCCAGATAGGCGGGTGTCGCGCAGACCGTCATGTAGCCGGTCGTCAATCGCCGCGTGACGATGCTCGCGCTGCGCATGTGCCGCGCGACCAGAATGCCGACATCGAAGCCTTCTTCGACCAGATCGACGTGACGGTCGGCGAGCGTGACGTCGGGCACGACGTCCGGATAGCGCGCCGCGTACGACTGCACCACCGGCGCGAGGCTATGCAGCCCGAACACCACCGGTGCGACGATGCGCAGCGTGCCAACCGGCTCGTGATTGCGCGCCACGACCATCTGTTCGACGCCTTCGAGGTCCGCGAGAATGTGGCGCACGCGTTCCAGGTAAGTCGCGCCGGATTCAGTTAGCGAAAGACGGCGCGTGGTGCGATTGAGCAGACGCGTGCCGAGCCGTGCTTCGAGATCAGCCACGTGCCGCGTGACCACCGCGGTGGACAGATCCAGCGCGCCTGCCGCGCCGACGAAACTGCCGAGGTCCGCCACCTTGACGAACACACGCATCGACTGCAGTTGATTCATGGGACGACTCCTGCCTCGGTAAAGCCGGGCCGGCGCAAACCTGCCGCCTGTCGACCCACGCGGCACGAGCGCACGCGGGTTTGCCCAACGATTCGATTGTATCGACCCGATCATGTCCCAACCCTGACCCGTACATGACATTCCAGTCAGGTTGGCGAGGTGTGACCGCCGCGCCACTATTGCAGCGTCTATTGTGGATTTTAGCTAGGTATAAACCCTAGTCAACTGGTAACATAGCGGCCAAAGGAAATTACCGCTTACCGCTATGTCACATCGTTTTCAGCTTCTGGAAAAAATCGCGTTTTCGCTGGTTTGCTGGTCCGCCGCGGCCAGCTCGGCCTACATCGCTTATGAGCGCTGCCCGGACATCAAGGTCGCCCTGCACGCCGGCGAGAAAATTCTCAGCAATAGCGGCCAGTACGCGTTCGCGTGCCCGGCGCCTGCCGCCGACATGTGCGCGCAATTGCCGGCCGACTGATTCGCTGTTTCTGTTTTGTCGTATCTGACGCGCGATCCAGCCTGGGTCGCGTGTTTGCGTGGCGCGGCCTGACGCTTGCGCGCTCTGCCGCCGGGCCTCACGCCCTCGAGGGAACCCCAGCGCGGCCCCTTTCTCCTTCCCCACCTGAAACTCAAGCCTCGCGCCCGAACACCACGCGCGAGAAAAACCCCGCCAGCACCGCTTCGACCTGCTCCGTCGGCACGTTCTGCGGATCGACCATGTAGAAGAACTGCACGCCGTCGCACAAGCCCATCAGGCCAATGGCGAGCTGATCGGACGGCATCAGCATCGGTGTGCCGACTCGCGCCGAAAACTCGCGGATATACGCGCTCAATTGTTCGAGCTTCTCGTGCATGAACGCGTTGAAGCGCAGCCGGAAGCGGCCGTCGCGCACCGCGAGCAGCTTCGCCTCGGCCCACAGCAGAAAGCACTTGTTCTCGCGATGCAGCGTGCTGTAGTAGCGCAGCACGCGCGCTTCCATTTCCTCGCGCGATGCCGCGCTCTCGAAGATCGCGTGCAGGTCCGCCTGCATCGTTTCGTGATCGCGCCGCAGCAGTTCCAGAAAGAGTTCGTTCTTGCTGCGGAAGTTCGAATAGAACGCTCCGCGCGTATAACCCGCAGCCCCCGCAATGTCTTCGACGCTCGCCGCAACGAAGCCCTTTTTCATGAAAATTGCCTGCGCAGCGTCGAGCAGACGCCCCCGCGTCTGGTCCTTGCTTTGCTCTCTTGTCAGTCTTTGACGTTTCATGGGCGCCAGTCTAGCACCGAAAAGAATTCCAATTCACATCGACATTCAAATACAGGTGTGTATTAGAATGCATAACATCACTCCAAGTCAGATTCGTATGCTATTTGCATAAGCGGGCATGCGAGTCCTCGCTGGCGGGCCGCTGCGGCTTGCCGTGTTCGTTTGCTGTCTCCAGTTGGGGTAATTGTGAAGCGTCCCGGTTCTCCCGCATCACCTGCGATGCGCCAGCAGTCCCCCACGAACATGCGTGCTGGCCTCTTTCTGCGCACGTGCGCCGTCGCGCTGGCCGGCACCGTCGCTCTCGCGGCCTGTTCGAAGAAAGAAGCCGCGGCGCCCGCGCCGCGTCCCGTGGTGGCCGTCGCCGTGCATGCGGACGGTGAGGCGCTGCAGGCGGCCTCTCTGCCCGGCGAAGTGCAGGCACGCTATTCGACGCCGCTGTCGTTTCGCGTCGCGGGCAAGATCATCGAGCGGCGCGTGCGGCTCGGTGATGTCGTGAAAAGCGGCGAAGTCGTCGCGTTGCTCGACCCGGCCGACGCGCAGAAAAACGCCACTAGCACGCAGGCGCAGCTCGACGCCGCGCAACACAACCTCGTCTATGCGCAACAGCAACTCGGGCGCGACAAGGCCCAGGCGAAGGAAAACCTGATTGCGCCGGCGCAGCTCGAACAGACCACCAACGCGTATGCCGCCGCGCTCGCGCAGCGCGATCAGGCACAGCAGCAGGCGGCGCTCGCGAAGAACCAGTTGCAGTACACGACGCTCGTCGCCGGTCATGCGGGCTTCATCACGGCGGAACAGGCCGACACCGGCCAGAACGTAACGGCGGGCCAGGCCGTCTACAACCTCGCGTGGAGCGGCGACACCGACGTGCTGTGCGATGTACCGGAAAGCGCGCTCACCGCGTTCGCGGTCGGACAAAACGCGAGCGTCACGCTTGCCGCCTTGCCGGGCCGCAAGTTCAACGCGCGCGTGCGCGAACTCTCGCCCGCCGCCGATCCGCAAAGCCGCACCTGGCGCGCGCGGCTTACGCTCATCGACGCCGGACCCGACGTGCGCCTCGGCATGACCGCCGACGTGACGCCGGCCCTCCCGCTCGCCGCGGCGGCCGCGGCACACGGCGTCTTCACGCTGCCCGTCACCGCGCTCTTTCACGACAGCCGCCAGCCGGCCGTCTGGGTCGTGCGCGCCGCGGACAACACGCTCGAGTTGCGCCGCGTGACGGTCATCCGCTACAACGAGCGCACCATCGTCGTGAGCCAGGGTTTGAAGGACGGCGAAAGCGTCGTGCTGCAAGGCGTGCACACGGTGAGCGCAGGCGAAAAAGTCCGTGCGATCGCGCCGCTGCATCCTGAGGACTTCGCTTCATGAGCACACCGCATGAAGAAGGACGCTTCAATCTCTCCGCGTGGGCGCTGCGCCATCAGGCGCTGGTGGTTTTTCTGATCGCGCTCGCCACCGCGTTCGGCATCCTCGCCTATACGCGGCTCGCGCAATCCGAAGACCCGCCCTTCACGTTCCGGGTGATGGTGATCCGCACGTTCTGGCCGGGCGCCACCGCGCGCCAGGTGCAGGAACAGTTGACGGACCGCATCGGCCGCAAGCTGCAGGAAACGCCGTACATCGATTTCGTGCGCAGCTATTCGCGCCCCGGCGAATCGCTGATTTTCTTTTCGATGAAGGACTCGGCGCCGGTGAGCGAGGTGCCCGAAACCTGGTATCAGGTGCGCAAGAAAGTCGGCGACATCGCGGCGACCTTGCCACCCGGCATTCAGGGCCCGTTCTTCAACGACGAATTCGGCGACGTCTACACGAACATCTACACGCTCGAAGGTGACGGTTTTTCCGCCGCGCAACTGCACGACTACGCAGACCAGTTACGCACGGTGCTGCTGCGCGTGCCTGGCGTCGGCAAAGTCGATTATTTCGGCGACCCCGACCAGCACATCTACATCGAGATCAGCAACACGCAACTCACGCGCCTCGGCATCTCGCCGCAGCAGCTCGGCCAGGCGATCAACGCGCAGAACACGATTGCGCCCGCGGGCACGCTGACCACCGCTGACGACCGCGTGTTCGTGCGCCCGAGCGGCCAGTTCAACGACGTCAACGCGCTCGCCGACATGCTGATCAGCATCAACAACCGCACGTTCCGTCTCGGCGATATCGCGACGATCAAGCGCGGCTACGACGACCCGGTCGTCACGCAGATGCGTTTCGGCGGCAAAGCGGTGCTCGGCATCGGCGTGACGATGCAGCCGGGCGGCGACGTGATCCGTCTCGGGAAGGCCCTCGATCAGCAGATGACGCAGTTGCGTGCGGCGCTGCCCGTCGGCCTGAAGCTCGTCGAAGTGTCGAGCATGCCGCACGCGGTCGCGCGCTCGGTCGACGACTTCCTCGAAGCGGTTGCCGAAGCGGTCGGGATCGTGCTGATCGTGAGCCTCGTGTCGCTCGGCGTGCGCACCGGCATGGTCGTCGTGATCTCGATTCCCGTGGTGCTCGCCGTCACCGCGCTGTGCATGTACCTGTTCGACATCGGCCTGCACAAGGTGTCGCTCGGCACGCTCGTGCTCGCGCTCGGCCTGCTCGTCGACGATGCGATCATCGCGGTCGAAATGATGTCGGTGAAGCTCGAGCAAGGCTGGAACCGCGCCCGCGCAGCAGCCTTCGCGTACACGAGCACCGCGTTTCCGATGCTGACCGGCACGCTCGTGACCGTCGCAGGCTTCCTGCCGATCGCGCTCGCGAAATCGAGCACCGGCGAATACACGCGCTCGATCTTCGAGGTCTCGGCGATCGCGCTGATCGCGTCGTGGCTCGCGGCCGTCGTGCTGATTCCGCTGCTCGGGTATCACATGCTGCCCGAGCGCAAACGTCACGCGCACGAGGCCGAGGATCACGAACACGATATCTACGACACGCGCTTTTACCAGCGCCTGCGCGGCTGGATCGGCTGGTGCATCGAGCGGCGCTTCGTCGTGCTCGCGATCACCGTGCTGCTGTTCGTGCTCGCGATGGCGGGCTTCGGGCTCGTGCCGCAACAGTTCTTCCCAAGCTCCGATCGCCCGGAATTGCTCGTGGACGTGCGCCTGCCCGAAGGCGCGTCGTTCGACGCCACGCTGCGCCAGGCGAAGCGCCTGGAAAAAACGCTCGAAGGCCGTCCCGAGATCGATCACTCGGTGAGCTTCATCGGCACCGGCGCGCCGCGTTTCTATCTGCCGCTCGATCAGCAATTGCAGCAGCCCAATTTCGCGCAGTTCGTGATTACAGCGAAGTCGGTCAAGGACCGCGAAAAGCTTGCGCAATGGCTCGAACCGCAATTGCGCGACAACTTCCCGGCGATCCGCACGCGCCTGTCGCGCCTCGAGAACGGGCCGCCGGTCGGCTATCCGGTGCAGTTCCGCGTGAGCGGCGACGACATCGCGACCGTGCGCTCGATCGCCGAGCGCGTCGCCGCGACGATGCGCGCGAACGGCGGCACGCGCAACGTGCAGTTCGACTGGGACGAACCCGCCGAGCGCTCGGTGCGCTTCGAGATCGACCAGAAACGCGCGCGCGAACTCGGCGTGACCTCCGAAGACATTTCGAGCTTCCTCGCGTTGACGCTGTCCGGCTACACGGTCACGCAGTACCGCGAACGCGACAAGCTGATCAGCGTCGATCTGCGCGCGCCGCGCGCGGAACGCGTCGACCCGTCGCAGGTGACCGCGCTCGCGATGCCGACGCCGAACGGCCCGGTGCCGCTCGGCACGCTTGGGTCTCTGCGCAACGACCTCGAATACGGTGTGATCTGGGAGCGCGACCGACAGCCGACCATCACCGTGCAGTCCGACGTCGCGCCCGGCGCGCAGGGCATCGACGTCACACATGCAGTCGACCGCACGCTCGGCCCGATCCGCGCAGCGCTGCCGGTCGGCTACCGGATCGAGATCGGCGGCTCGGTCGAGGAAAGCGGCAAGGGCCAAACGTCGATCATCGCGCAGCTTCCGATCATGGTGATCGCCGTGCTTACGCTGCTGATGATCCAGCTGCAAAGCTTCGCGCGCGTGCTGATGGTCGTGCTGACCGCCCCGCTCGGCCTGATCGGCGTGGTGCTCACGCTGCTGCTGTTCGGCCAGCCATTCGGCTTCGTCGCGATGCTCGGCGTGATCGCGATGTTCGGCATCATCATGCGCAACTCGGTGATTCTCGTCGATCAGATCGAGCAGGACATCGCCTCGGGACACAAGCGTTTCGATGCGATCGTCGGCGCGACCGTGCGGCGTTTCCGGCCGATCACGCTGACCGCCGCGGCCGCCGTGCTCGCGCTGATTCCACTGTTGCGCTCGAACTTCTTCGGGCCGATGGCGACCGCGCTGATGGGCGGCATCACGAGCGCGACGATCCTCACGCTGTTCTATCTGCCCGCGCTGTACGCCGCGTCGTTCCGCGTGCGAACCGACGAGCGCGAGCCGCAGGCGCCGTCCGGTTCCGGCGCCACGCATACGGGTAACTGAGCATGAGTACGAGCAAAAGCGTGGGTACTTCCGCACTGTCCTGTCTGTTCTGTTTGTCCCCTTTGTGCCGCGCCGCGCGTCTGCCGCATCAGGCCCGCGCACCGCGCGTCGACGCATTGGCCCGCGCCACGCTCACTACGTTCGCCGCGAGCCTCGCGTGCGCGCTCGCCGCGTGCTCGTTCGGGCCGAACGGCGAACCGCCCGCGATGCCGCAGCCCGCGCACTACGGCGCCGAAGCGCTGCCCACGCAGACCGTGCCCGCGCAAGGCGTCACGCAGCAGTTCGTGAACGGTGCACAGCCGGTGCCCGAATGGTGGAAGCTGTATCGCTCGGATACGCTGAACGCGCTCGTCGACGAAGGCTTGCGCAACAGTCCGACGCTCGCCGCCACCGACCATACGCTCGCCGCCGCGCGCGAGCAGTTGCGCGCGCAGATCGGCAGTTCGCTGCTGCCGACTATCGACGCGGGCGGCCAGGCAACGCGCAATCGCGCGCTCGCGATTCCCGAGGCCGGGCCGAACACGTTCCTGTACGACGTGTTCGTCGGGCAGTTGCAGGCGCACTACACGTTCGATCTGTTCGGCGCCGAGCGTCTCGCGAACGCGGCGCTCGCCGCGCGCGTGAACGTGCAGGTCTACCAGCTCGATGCCGCGCGCCGGGCGCTTGCCGCGAACATCGTGACGGCGTCCATCACGAGTGCCGCGCTGCACGCGCAGATCGACACCACTGAACGGCTCGTCACGCTTGCCAACGATCAGGCACGCGACACCGCGCGGCGCTATGAGCTCGGCGCGGTATCGCATGCCGATCTGCTGAATGCGCAACAAAGCGCGGCGAGCGTATCGGCGAGCCTGCCGGCGCTCAAGCAGCAATGGCTGACGACGCGCCACGCTCTGGCGGTACTGCTCGGCCGCACGCCGGACGCCGCCCCCGATGATCTCGATCTCGCGCAACTGCATGTGCCCGAACAGGTGCCCGTGGTCGTGCCGTCGGATCTGCTGCGCTCGCGGCCCGACATCCAGGCCGCCGACGCCGCGTTGAAGGCCGCCGCGGCCGATGTCGGCGCCGCCACCGCGCAGATGTTCCCGAGCCTGTCGCTCTCGGCGTCGATGGGACAAGGCGGCTTTAGCTGGCCGGTCGCGCTGTCCGGCGCGGGCGCGATCTGGAGCATCGGCGCGTCGCTGTCGCAGCCGCTCTTTCACGGCGGCGCGCTCGTCGCGCAGCGTCGCGCGGCGCAGGACACGTACGAAGCCACGGTCTCGCAGTACAAGCAGACCGTGCTCGCCGCTTTCCAGAACGTCGCCGATACGCTCGCCGCGCTCGAACACGACGCGCAGTCGCTCGATGCGGCCAACGTCGCCGCGCGCTCGGCGCAGGGGGTGTTCAACGAGACATCGGCGCGCTACCGGCTCGGCGCGCTGCCGGTCGCATCGACTCGTTCGAGCGAGCAGCAGTGGCGCAACACGCAACTCGACGAGATCCGCTATACGAGCTCGCGTCTGACCGATACGGCCGCGCTGTTCCAGGCGATGGGGAATCCGCCGGCTGAGGCGGGGGCGGCCGCTGGTGCGTCTCCGGCGACAGCGACGGCGGCGAATGCGGGCACATCCAACTGAACCCGGAATGCCGTGTGGACGACGGCTGACTTATCCCCAGTTTATGTTGATGAGCCTGTTGAAAACTCTCTGATAAGCGGGCTAAGGTATTGTGCGGATTGGGGTTGGGTTGTCTGGTGCGAAACGACGGCCATTCATTGGAAATAGAGCGACGACATGATAATGAGCCGCATCAATTCCTGGCTGCTTGGGCGCCTGCCATCACGCAGACTCTCTTTCGCACTCTCGCTGAGCAACGAGGGTCTCATCGTGAAGAACCCGCAAGGCGAGCAACGCATTGCCTGGGACGATATTGTTGAAATCGTCGCTACGCGGTCCGAGCAATTGATCGGGAGCACTATCCTGTTGCTCATCGGGCTGAACGATGGCCGTACCCTGACTGTGACCGAAGACGATTCAGCCTGGCATGACCTGACGATGATGCTATCGGCGCACCTCGCGGGCGCAAAACCCTACGAGGGGTGGGCGCTTCAGTCCGCTTTTTCCGACGAGGTGCCGCGCATCGAGGTATTTCGGCGTTGATCCCTGCGCTGATGGCACGGTAGGCTGCCATAACCGGCCGGCTTAGGAATCCTCCTGCTCATCACCCGTGTCCCACTGCTTAGACTCGGCATACCTTCCATAAACGATACCCTCGGAAAATCTCAGGCATACGCGCATATGGCTGGATCGAGGTCGTTGCAAATGGCAACACTTGCCCGTAAAGCAGCCAAGGTGCTGCTGTTCTGCGGATTGTATCGTTTAGCGATTCGGTACATTCACACCTATCCGATTCCAATGACGTTGCAGCAGCAGCAAGATTTAATTGTGATCGCTCAGGAATTCGGAGTTGCCGATACCGAACTGTTTTATATCCTTGCAATGATGGTTATCGACCTGATCGTTACCATCGTGGCGTACTCGATCCTGATGAGAATCTGGCGGCGCTATCGCGCGAAAAAGTAAAAAAGCCCCGTCAACGGGGCTTTCCTGCATCACGGCTTGTTCGACTCGAACAAATCCATGATCTGCTTCTTCTCGCTCGACGACACGCTCGGCGGCGGCACCACCGGCGGCGTCATGCCCGCCGGCCCGACTCCGCCGACCGCGTCGCTCGCGCCCGCTATCGGGTTCGCCGAATCGAGCCCGATGCTCGCGACGAAGCCATGTCCCGGCAGCATGTCGGTAAAGAACAGTTCGCCGTCCATCGCGGTCACGCCGTCGGGCTGCTGCGGCTCGGCCTGCGGAACGCCACGCAGCGCGCGCTGCATGTACTCGACCCAGATCGGCAGCGCGAGCTGCGCGCCGAATTCGCGGCTGCCGAGACTCTTCGGCTGGTCGTAGCCCATCCACGCGACTGCGACGAGCGACTGCTGATAACCGGCGAACCAGCCGTCCTTCGCGTCGTTGGTCGTGCCGGTCTTGCCCTGCAGGTCCGAGCGATGCAGCACATTGGTGCCCGCGCCCGTGCCCACGGTCGCGACCGAATGCAGCAGGCTGTTCATCACGTACGCGTTGCGCGGATCGAGCGTGCGCGGCGCGCTTTGGCCGGCCACGAGCGGCTGCGCGCGCGACAGCGGCACGCCGCGCGCATCGGTCACTTCGCTGATCAGATACGGATTGATCCGGTAGCCGCCGTTCGCGAACACCGAGTACGCACCCGCCGACTGCAGCGGCGTGACGAGGCCCGCGCCGAGCGCCATCGGCAGATACGGCGGCGTCTTGTCGGCATCGAAACCGAAGCGCTGCGTGACGAAGTCCTGCGCGTACTTCGTGCCGATGAACGACAGAATGCGGATCGACACTAGGTTCTTCGACTTCTGCAGCGCGGTGCGCATCGACATCGGACCGTCGGGCTGGTCGTCGTCCTTCGGCTCCCACGCGTCGCCGCCCGGCGTGCTCGGCGGGAAGTACAGAGGCGCGTCGTTGATGATCGTCGCCGGTCCGAGCCCCTTGTCGAGCGCGGCCGAATAGATGAACGGCTTGAAGCTCGAACCCGGCTGGCGCCATGCCTGCGTCACGTGGTTGAACTTGTTCTTGTTGAAGTCGAAGCCGCCGATCAGCGCGCGGATCGCGCCGTCCTGCGGCGTGAGCGACACGAGCGCGCCTTCCACCTGCGGCAGTTGCGTGATCTGCCAGTTGCCCTTGTCGTCGGCGACGAGGCGCACGATCGAGCCCGGCTTGATGCGCAGCGTCGCGGAGGCGCGTGGGCTCAACGCGGCGGCGACGAAACGCAGGCCATCTCCGGACACCTTCACCTGCGTGCCGTCGACCAGTTGCGCGACCACCTGCTTCGCGCTCGCGTCGGTCACCACACCGGCGATGATCTCGCCGTTGTCGGGGTGATCGGTGAGCGCGTCGTCGATCGTCTGGTCGCGGTCGTCGCCGGGTTCCGGCAATTGCACGAAGCCTTCCGGCCCGCGATAGCCGTGGCGCCGCTCGTAGTCCATCACGCCCTTGCGCACCGCGCGATACGCGGCGTCCTGATCGGCCGAGTCGATCGTCGTGGTCACGTTCAGGCCGCGCGTGTAGGTTTCGTCCTTGTACTGCGCGTACATCATCTGCCGCACCATTTCGGCGACGTACTCGGCGTGCACGCTGTACTCGTTGCCCGGATTCGTCGTGTGTATCTCTTCCTTGACCGCCTGGTCGTACTGCTCCTGCGTGATGTACTTCAGCTCGAGCATGCGCCGCAGGATGTACTCCTGGCGGATCTTCGCGCGCTTCGGATTGACGACCGGGTTATACGCGGACGGCGCCTTCGGCAGCCCCGCGAGCATCGCGGCTTGCGCGAGCGAGATGTCCTTCAGATCCTTGCCGAAATACACGCGCGCGGCCGCGGCGAAGCCGTAGGCGCGCTCGCCCAGATAGATCTGGTTCATGTACAGCTCGAGAATCTGGTCCTTCGTGAGCGCGCGCTCGATCTTGTAGGCGAGCAGCATCTCGTAGATCTTGCGCGTGTAGGTCTTCTCGCTCGAGAGGAAGAAGTTGCGCGCGACCTGCATCGTGATCGTGCTCGCGCCCTGCGACGCACCGCCATGCGCGAGATCAGCGAAACCGGCTCGCAGAATGCCGACGAAGTCGACGCCGCCGTGCTCGTAGAAGCGGTAGTCCTCGATCGCGAGCACCGCTTTTTTCATCTGGTCCGGAATGTCCTGGAAGCGCACGAGGCTGCGGCGCTCCTCGCCGAATTCGCCGATCAGCACGTGGTCCGCGGTATAGACGCGCAGCGGCACCTTCGGGCGATAGTCGGTCAGCGCGTCGAGCGACGGCAGTTGCGGCCCCATCACGACGAGCGCGTAGCCGACGATCAGCGCGCCCACCACGACGAGCGTCGCGATCAGGCCGAAGAACCACAGCACGAGCGACGTGCCGAACGAACGGCGGCCGCGCTCTGCGTCACGCGAAGCGGCATTGCGTCCTGGAGTGCGTTGCTGGGAGTCCCGGTCTTTACCGGACGGAGAATGCGAGGAATGCGGTCGTTTGATGATTGGCATGACTGGAATAGTGGGCGCGCAACTGCACGCCTGTCTGCGCGCGCTCGCGGCGCGCGCATGGGTCGTGATCGAGCATCCTGGCCGGGGCGTACGCCGCCGTGCGAACCCTTGCCCCCGGCCGGCCGCACGGCACGCCTCGGACCCTGTCCGGCGCAACGTAACAGCGCATTTTAAAGAAATCAGACGCGGTCCAAGGCAGTTTTTTTGTAAGAATTCCCTTCGCGGCGCGGTTTGCCGGGGTAAGAACCTGTAATTTCTGGCAGTGCGCGGCGCGGCCCGCGCACGACGCGTAAGTTATGCGGGGTTATCAACAGAAAAGGTGGAAAGATCTGTGGACAAACCGCCTGGAAACGCTACAACTCATTGATGTCACGGGTTTTTCGCTCAGCGCCCGTTCCGCGTCGGTGCAACTCGTCATATGATGAACCCAGCGCGCCACGCCAGGGCGCGCGGCGGCGTATCCCGGAAGCACGCCCTGACCCGCCAATGCCAACAAGCCTGCGAGCCGATCATGACCAAGCCCAGCGAGCGCATCGTCGTATTCGTCACGACCGCACAGAAACGCGCCATCACCGCCACAGCGGAGGATCTGGGCATTAGCGTGAGCGAACTGATACGGCGCGCGGTGCTGAGCTTCGGCGCGACGAGCGAGCAGGTCAAGGCGGCAAGCATCGTCGACCGGCTGCGCGGGCCGCGCGCGCCCGATGCGCTCAACGCGGCGCTGCAGCGGGTGGCGCGCGGAACGCGCCACGCCCCCGCCGCGGATCAGCCGGCCCCGCTGCTGCCCGCGGACGTCGCCGCCGCGCTCGCCGCCCAACAGGACGAGCAGGCGGCCGCGGCAGAAGCCGTCGCGCAAGTCGCGGCAGCCAGCGCCGCCGAAGCCGATGCTCCGGCGCTATCGGAACAGGAACGGGAACGGGAACAGCAGCCGCAGCCGCAACCCGGCGCGCCGTCGCATCCGCGCAATTCGCTCAAGCGCCGGCGCACCGGCAAGACGCCCGACGACGAATCGCGCAGCGACCCGAGCCCGGAAAGCGAACGCTTCGCGTGACGAAAAGCCGCAACGCGTGACGCGGCTCGAATGCACATGCGCGCGCATGCACGGCCGTGAACGAACGCGCTGTTGCACATCGTTACATCGTCGGGGCGGACATGAACGCGCTTGTCGGCAAGGCAAGCCCACACGCCCTGTCAGCGGCTTTTCCGGCGTAGTAAACGTCTTCGCACCGCTCTATCGTTTAAGCCATATTTAAGAGAGCCGATGGTGTAATATCCGCCGTCGAGTCCATGCCCATCGCGGCTTTCAATTGTCAATACATCCATCAACCCGGTATTGCGCCCGAACAATTCAGGGCCGCGCTATTGCAATTGGCCAGTGCGCCCCGAACTCCGGTCCAAACGTTGCGCAGCTTCGCGCGCAGCGGCGTAAAGTAGCAGTTCTAGGCAGTCAGGTGCGCAAGGTATTCGGCGCCGCTTACATTCTCTGGAGGTTTTCATGTCGCTTTTTGACAGCATTTCGCGCACGCTCAAAGGTCTTCTGAACGATGCAGCCGATTCGGTGCAGGATCCGTCGCGCGACTCGCGCCAGATCGTGCGCGAACTCGACGACAGCATCGGCAAGGCTGAGAACTCGCTGATCGAGATTCAGGCACAGGTCGCCACTCAGCAAAGCAAGCGCGATGTTGCCGCGGACAAGGCGAAGAAGTACGAAGACGGCGCGCGCCGCGCGCTGCAGTCCGGCGACGAGGCGCTCGCGCGTGAAGCGCTCGGCGCGCAGGCCACCGCCGAAGCCGAACGCGATGCGCTGACGAAGGAGCTGACCTCGCTCGAGCCGTCGGTCGCGCAGCTGAAGAGCCAGATCGACGACATGCGCACGCGCCGCAACGACCTCAACGCGCGCTCGAACATCCTGCAGGCGAAGCAGCAGATCGCGCAGGCGAAAGATGTCGCGGCCACCGCGCTGGGCGGCATCGGCGGCAAGAATCTGTCCGAGGATTTCCAGAAGCTCGAAGACAAGGTCGCGCTGTCGAACGCGCGTTCGGACGCGCGTCTGAATTCCGCCGACGACAAAAGCGGCAAGGCGCTCGACGACAAGCTCGCGGACCTGAACCGCGGCCCGTCCGTCGACGATCGTCTCGAAGCATTGAAGAAGCAGCTCAACACGCCGGCGCAGTAATTGCCGCAGTAGCCCGCAGTAACTGCGGGCGAGGCGCAGATGGACGTACGCACAGCATTAGCAGTAGCAGTGCATGCCGGTGCATCCACCCCTGGACACACCGGCATACCGGCCGCCACGAACGGCCACCGCAATCGACTGAAGGAGGCGGGCGCCCCGCGCCCGGTCCGCCCATGAAAAAATTTCTCGCAACCGCTTTCGCCTCGCTGCTGCTCGTGTCGGCCGCCGCGTTCGCGGTGCCTACGGTTCAGCAAATCGAATCGGCGATGTCGCAAGGCAACTGGCAGCAGGCCGACGCCGGCCTCACCGAAGTGCTGCAAGCGCATCCGAACAACGCCCGCGCGCACTATCTGTACGCCCAGGTGCTCGATCGCGAAGGCCGGTACCCCGAAGCGCTCGAGCAGGTGCAACAGGCAAAGACGCTCGATCCGCAGATCCGCTTCACCGACCCGGGCCGCTTCGCGCAAACCGAAGCGCGCCTGCGCCGCGATGCGCAAAGCGCGGGCGGCAACGTCACCCGTCACGCCGCGAATCCGTTCGCGCAGCAGAATGCGCCTGCTGTGCAGCAACAGTCGGCGATGATCTCGCAAGCGCAACAACGGCATGGTCCGGGGGTGGGTATGTGGATCGGTATCATTGTTCTGCTCGTGGGAATCGCACTGGTGCTGCGCTGGACTTTGCGCCGCGCCCGCACACAGGAAGATTCGCGCGCCGACGACGATCGCCGCGTGCAATTGAAGCGCGCGACGGACATGCTCAATGCCGTGCGCTCGATCAAGCTCGACGTGAAGCTCTCGACCGCGCCCGGTCATGAAGCGTTGGAGAAGGAAGTCGAAGCGACCGAAGAGCAATTGCGCGGCGTCGCCGAAACGCTGTCGAACGGCAAGAATCCGCTGCCGCCTTATCAGCTCGACGAACTCGAACAGCGTCTCGCGAGCCTGCGCGCGCGCGCCGACGGCCGGCCCGATCCCGCCGCGGCACCGGCTCCCGGCAGCCAGCCATCGGCGTATGCGCAGGAAGCCGAGCGCTTCGGCAGCCCGCAGCCGCCCTATCCGCAGCAGGGTCCGTATCAGCAGCAGCCGCAGGTCATCGTGCAGCAAGGCGGTGGCATGGGCGGCGGCATGGGGGGGCTGTTGACCGGCGTGCTGCTCGGCGAAGCACTGAATCACGGGCGTGATCGCGTGGTGGAGCGCGACGTGCTCGTCGACGACGACGAATTGCGCCGCCGCGGCAACGATGCCTCCAACGGCGGTGGCCTCGACTTCGGTCAGGGCTCCAACGACTGGGACGACAACGGCGGCGGCATCGACATGGGCAGCAACGACGATTCCGGCGGCTGGACCGACACCTGATCGATCCGCGCCCGATCTGCACCGTTGGATGCCGCGTAGATGTCGCGAAGCATCGAATGAAAACAGGCTCCCCAGGCTCCCTTTCGGAGCCTGTTTTTTTTGCCTGCCGGTTTTGCACGCCGGCCTTGCGCGCCTCACGTCTACGTCGCCCGCCCCGCCCCCGCCGCCTCCTCATGCTGCGCCAGCAGCACCGCCCCCGCAAATAGCCGCACGATGAAACGCGCCGCGTAATCGATCAACGCGGCGCGGCGCGCGGTATCCGCGTCGAGATACTCGGCGGACAGGTGGAACAGTTGCAGCACGATCTGCGTGCAAACTTCGTCGACGGTTTCGCGCGCGAGTCTCGGCATCAGCGCCAGTTGCACGACGTCGTCGGCCATTTCCGCCGACACCTCGTGCAGATTCGCGCGCACCGCTTCGCGCAGCGCGGGCGACGTGCCGTGATATTCGGCGAGCGCGCTCAGAAACGCCTCGCGGTTTTCCTGCGCGAACGCAAAAAAAGCCGCGCACGCACGACGCGGCACGCTATGCGGTTCGTCGTGCGCGGCGAGCCAGCGCTCGCGCCGCAGCATCGGCCGCAGACGCCGGCTCACCGATTCGACGGCTTCGCGCGCGAGGTCGTCGAGCGTATCGAAATGCCGATAGAACGTGTTCGGATTGAGCCCGGCCTCGCGCGCGAGTTCGCGCAAGCCCAGGCTCGCGAAACTGCGGCCGCCGGCGGTCAAGCGCAACGCGGCTTCGATCAGCTTGCGTTTGCCGGGCGGCAATTCCTGCCGGGCGACGAGCGCCGCTTCGGGGACAGAGGTCATGGGATTTCGATCACTACGCGATATGCGCGTTCAGGCGCGTTTGATAGCAGCACTCTAAACGATCTTGACGCGATGTGTACAGTTGTCTACTCTGCGCTTTACGCTGCATGTAGACAAGTGTAGACACGTGACTTGCATAGTTCGGTTTCGCACCGTGCATGCAACGCCGCGCATTGCGATTAAAAACATGACCGACATCGAATCCACCTCGCCCGCTTTCACTGCCCCGCTAGCGCGACGCCCACTCGCCGCGCGCCTTGGCATCACGAGCGTGCCGCGCGACGAACTGCGGCAGCGCTACACGCAAAACGGCTCGAAGTTCGTAAAGATCATGGGCGCCGACGTGCACTATGCCGACGAAGGCCAAGGCGACACGATCGTGATGATTCACGGCTTCGCGTCGTCGCTGCATACGTGGAATCATGTCGCGGACGAACTGAAGCGCGAGCATCGCGTGATCCGCCTCGATCTGCCGCCATTCGGCGTGACCGGGCCGCTGCGCTCGGCAAGCGGCGCGATCGAAACGATGAATCTGCCGACCTACCGCCACTTCATCGACACATTCATGCAGACGCTCGGCATCTCGCGCGCCACGCTAATCGGCAATTCGCTCGGCGGCCTGATTGCGTGGGACTACGCGCTGCGTCATCGCAGCGCCGTCGAGCGGCTCGTGCTGATCGACTCGGCCGGCTTCCCGATGAAGCTGCCGATCTACATCGGCCTCTTCAACAGCGCGCTGGTGCGCGTCAGTTCACCGTGGTGGCTGCCCGAGGCCATCATCAAAAGCGCGGTGCGCAATGTGTATGGCGATCCGCGCAGGATCGACGCGCTCACGCTGCGCCGTTACGTCGAGTTCTTCCACGGCGAAGGCACGCGCGAGGCGATCGGCAGGATGGTGCCCACGCTCGACTTCCGCGAAGTCGACACCGATGCGCTAAAAACGCTCGACGTTCCCACCCTCGTGCTCTGGGGCGCGAACGACCGCTGGATTCCGGGCGCGCACGCCGCCGAATTCGCGCGCCGCATTCCGGGCGCGCAATCGGTCATGTACGCGGGGCTCGGCCATGTTCCGATGGAAGAGGCACCCGAGCGGGTGCTGGCCGATTTGCGCGCGTTCCTGGGAGCGCCAGCGGCCAATGTGCCTGCGAACGGGCATGGCGGCGAAGCGAAGCGCCGCACGTACGTCTGAATTCATGTTTATCCGCCGGCCCCGCTGCGGGCCGGCGGTTTCAGCCGCCCCCGCCGCTCAGCAGCCGCAGCAACTCCCACAGAAACTTGCAGATCATCACGATCAGTTCCCACAGGCGATAAAGCGGCTGCCAGTCCAGAACGCGCGCAAGGCATTCGATCATAGATATCGTCAGAAAAAGTAGCGGCCGCGAAGCCCGGCTCGATCGTCCATTATCGGCCTTGGTGTGCGTGGCGAGACGTATGGGGGCGGCTTGAGGCTCGCCCTTCAAGTATGAGCCTGTGGTGCGTCGGGCGCACGCGGCGGCGTTGACGATGCGCCGCACGGCATGTCGAGCGAACACGACATGCCTGGCAGGCGTCAAACCGCCATCATCGCGCGCTTGCGCTCCGCCCGCTGCATGAAGTAGTTGGCCGCGACCACGCCCACCGTCACGACCGCGATGAACAGCGTCGCGAGCGCGTTCATCTCCGGATTCAGGCCAAGCCGCACGCGCGAGAACACGACGAGCGGCAGTGTCGTCGAACCGGGACCGGACAGGAACGCCGACAGCACGAGATCGTCGATCGACAGCGTGAACGACAGCAGCCAGCCCGACACGAGCGCCTGCGAAATCAGCGGCAGCGTGACGAAGAAGAACACGCGCAGCGGCGTCGCGCCGAGATCGAGCGCGGCCTCTTCGAGCGAGGGATGCAATTCCCGCACGCGCGACTGCACGATGATCGCGACATAGGAAATGCACAGCATCACGTGGCCGATCCAGATCGTGAAGATGCCGCGCCCGGCCGGCCAGCCGATCCAGCGCGCCATTTCGATGAACAGCAGCAGCAGCGAAATGCCCTGAATGACCTCGGGAATCACGAGCGGCGCGTTGATCATGCCCGTGTACAGCGTGAAGCCGCGAAAGCGCCCCATGCGCGCGAGCACGAACCCGGCCCACGTGCCGATGATGACCGACGCGAACGCCGTCATCAACGCGATGCGCAGCGATAGCCACGCCGACGCGATCAGCTCGTCGTCGCGCAGCAGCGCCGCATACCAGCGCGTCGAAAAGCGCGTCCACACCGTGACCAGTTGCGATTCGTTGAACGAATACACGACGAGGCTCACGATCGGGATATACAAAAACAGAAAACCGATGCCGAGAGCAATCAGCTGCAGCGTGCGATTCGGCTTCATTGGCGGCCCTCCTCCAACGCTTTCGCCTGCGCGTGCTGGAACAGCGCCATCGGCACGAGCAGCAGCAGCACCATCGCGCACGTCACGGCGGACGCCATCGGCCAGTCGGCGTTGTCGAAGAACTCATTCCACATCACGCGGCCGATCATCAGCGTGTTCGCGCCGCCGAGCAGCTCAGGAATCACGTACTCGCCGACCGCTGGAATGAACACCAGCAGACACCCCGCGATGATGCCGTTCTTCGAAAGCGGCAGCGTGATCTGCCAGAACGCCTTCCACGGCTTCGCACCGAGGTCGTAAGCGGCTTCGAGCAAGGTCAGGTCCATTTTCACGAGGTGCGCGTAGAGCGGCATCACGAGAAACGGCAGGTACGAATAGACCATGCCGATATAGACGGCCGTATTCGTGTGATACAGCTCGATCGGCGAATGAATGAGCCCGATCGACATCAGGAAATTATTCAGGAGCCCGTTGTTCTTGAGGATGCCGATCCATGCGTACACGCGAATCAGGAACGACGTCCAGAACGGCAGCATCACGGCCATCATCAGCAGATTGCGGGTGGCCGGATTCGAGCGCGCGATGTAGTACGCCATCGGATAGCCGATCAGCAGGCACAGCACGGTCGAGATCGCCGCGACCACGACCGAGTTCACATAGGTCGCGAAATAGAGGCTGTCGGTCAGCAGAAACGCGTAGTGCGACAGGTCGAGCGTGATGTGCAGCGCGCCTTCCGCGAAGTTGACGAGCTGCGTATACGGCGGAATGCCGAGCTGCGAATCGGCGAAGCTGATCTTCACGACGAGCAGGAACGGCACGAGGAAAAACAGCAGCAGCCAGATGAACGGCCCCGCCACCACCGCGGTGCGGCCGGTCAGCTTCAGCCGCCGCACCGGCCACGCAAAAAAGGAAGAAAGCGCTTCTTTCATGACGTCAGCACCACGCCGGCCGATGCGCTCCAGCGCACGTACACTTCGTCGCCCCAGGTGGGTGGATCGATTTCGGTGAGCGCGAGGCTCGTCACGTTCGCGATCACGGTCTTGCCGCCGTCGAGCTTCACGTGGTACAGCGAATAGCCGCCCATGTACGCGATATTCGTGACGACGCCCTTGCCCCAGTTGTACGCGCCCTCGGGCGGCTTGCGCGTGAGCGCGATGCGCTCGGGCCGCACCGAGATCGTCACCGGCATGCCGAGCGGACCGGTGATGCCGTGATTCACGTGCAGGCGGCACGGCAGGTCCGGCGTTTCGATGAACACGTGATCGGGTTCGTCCTCGACCGTATGCCCTTCGAACAGATTGGTCGAGCCGATGAACTCCGCCGAAAAGCGGCTGCTCGGATATTCGTAGACTTCATGCGGCGTGCCGAGCTGCACGATCTGGCCTTCGCTCATCACGGCGAGGCGGTCGGCCATCGTCATCGCCTCTTCCTGATCGTGCGTGACCATCATGCAGGTCACGCCGACCTGGTCGAGAATATTGACGAGTTCGATCTGCGTGCGCTGGCGAATCTGCTTGTCGAGTGCCGACATCGGCTCGTCGAGCAGCAGGAGCTTCGGCCGTTTGACGAGCGAGCGCGCGAGCGCGACGCGCTGCTGCTGGCCGCCCGACAGCT
Organism: Paraburkholderia susongensis; assembly: GCF_900177725.1. GTDB lineage: Bacteria > Pseudomonadota > Gammaproteobacteria > Burkholderiales > Burkholderiaceae > Paraburkholderia > Paraburkholderia susongensis. The sequence goes on from NZ_FXAT01000001.1 coordinate 87,480, forward strand.
GATGCGGCTTGCGCTTCGCGAAGCGGCCCATCTGCACGAGTTCGAGCGCGCTCTGCACACGCTCCCTGAGCTCGGCCTTCGGCACGCCCTCCTGCTTCAGGCCGAACGCGACGTTCGCCTCGACCGTCATGTGCGGAAAGAGCGCGTACGACTGGAACATCATGTTGACCGGCCGGCGATACGGCGGCAATTGCGCGAGATCTTCGCCGTCGATCAGGATCCGGCCCGAGGTCACGGTTTCGAGCCCGGCCATCATGCGCAGCAAGGTCGACTTGCCGCAGCCGGAGCTGCCGAGCAGCGCGAACAGCTCGCCCTTCTTCACCGACAGATTGACCCCTCTGACCGCCACGGTCTCGCCGAACTTCTTCACGACGTCGACGATCTGGATGAACTGGTCCGCTGCGTCGTCCGAAACGGCGTTCGGGCCCAGGGACTGCGTGCCTGTCCCTGCCAGCGCGCCCGGCTGGTCACTACTCATCATAATGCTGCTTCACTCCGGCGTTTGACGAACAAAGCCCCCGGTGAACACCGGGGGCTTCATGATGACGCTGACTCCCGCTTCGCGCCCGCGCTCAGCGGCCGGACTTGAATTCGGTCCACAGCCGCGTTTGCAGCCGCTGGATTTCCTGTGGCAGCGGCTTCAGCAGGAACAGCGTCTTGATGGTTTCAGGCGACGGGTACACGGCCGGATCGTTCGCGACGTCCTTGTCCACGTACTTGCGCGCTTCCATGTTGACGCTCGGGTAGTACACGGCGTTGGTGATCGCGGCGTGCACCTGCGGCGTCTCGATGTAGTTGATCCATTCGAGCGCGGCTTCCTTGTGCTTCGCGTCCTTCGGAATCGCCATCACGTCGAACCACACCGGCGCGCCGCCCTTCGGAATGAAGTACTCGATCTTGTAGGGCTTTTTCGCTTCGACCGTGCGATGCTTCGCGATCACGACGTCGCCCGACCAGCCGTACGCGAAGCAGATGTCGCCGCCGACGAGGTCGTTGATATAGCCCGACGAGTTGAACTGCGTGATGTACGGGCGGATTTTCTTGAGCATCTCGAGCGCGGCGCGGTAGTCGGCCGGGTTCGTGCTCATCGGATCCTTGCCCATGTAGTGCAGCGCGGCCGCGAACATCTGGTCCGGTGCGTCGAGCACCGATACGCCGCAAGCCTTCAGCTTCGAGATGTTTTCCGGCTTGAACAGGATGTCCCAGTTATCGAGCGGCGTGTCCTTGCCGAGGATCTGCTGGACCTTCGTGACGTTGTAGCCGAGGCCGGTCGTGCCGTAGGCCCAGGGCACCACGTACTTGTTGCCCGGATCGGCGCCGGCGACGAGCGCCATCAGCGACGGATCGAGGTACTTGAGGTTCGGCAGCTTCGATTTGTCGAGCGGCTCGAAGATGCCCGCGGCGATCTGCTTGCCCGCGTAGTTGCTGGTCGGCACGACGATGTCGTAGCCCGAGTTGCCGGTGAGGAGCTTCGCCTGCAGCGTGTCGTCGCTGTCGTAGTTGTCGTACTTGACCTGAACGCCGGTCTGCTTCGTGAAGTTCGGGATCGTGTCCTTCGCGATGTAGTCGGACCAGTTATACACGTTGAGCTGCGTGTCTTTCGCAGCGGCCGTCAACCACGGCGCCGCGCACAAGATCAGCGCCGCCACCCGCCCCACTACCCGTCTGTTCATCCCGTTCTCCGATCCCGTCGTCACTCAAGCCGCTGCGTCACGCGCGGCCCCCTGAAAACCCCGAAAACTACCACCAATTATTGCGCGGTCCAAAAAAAACGCGGCGCTGTCGCGCAAACGGTACAGGCGCGGGCGGCAGCACTGCAAAATGGGCGCAATTTTAACGGGTTATGGGCGCGTGTCTACCGAAAAATAAGCGCGCGGCGGCGGCGTGGCAACGGCTTTGCGCCGATCTTGCGGGCGCTCCGTTATTTCGCTGTCATCTCGTTGTCAGCCAGGTGCATGCGTGGTGCGCAAGGCGCGCGCGAGGAAGCGTGGCTGGCGACGTATCCGGGTTGCGCCGGTGGCGCTTCTGCGGCATGTCCGTAGTCCGTCTATAGTCCTTCCTTCCGCCTTGATCTTTCGATACGCATCGGGCGGTGCCGGCGCATGTCCAGCGCATGCTTGAAGTGGACGCCAGCCGCATTGCGCCCAACAGTGCACAATAGCTGCTTGAGGCCCGGCGGATGAAGCTGTCTTGCCAGCCCCGCGCACGCCATCGCGCGACGACTGCCCGGCTCGCTCCGCCCGCCCCACTGCCCGCCCCACTGCCCGCCGCGCACGCAACGGGCATGTGGCTTGCAACAGGATGTGTTTTCCCGACCTCGGGTACTGATGAACACCAATCCTTTCGCATTGCGTCCCAACCGCCGCCCGGGTCTGCCGGGTGAGCCGACGCGTCCCGCGCACTGGTTCTCGTTCCTCGGCGCCGGGGCGCTGATCGCGGTTGGCTACATCGATCCCGGCAACTGGGCGACCGCGCTCGGCGCCGGCGCGGGCTACGGCTACCGCCTGCTCGGCATCGTGCTGCTGGCGAGCCTGATGGGAATGCTGATGCAATGGCTGTCGTCGCGGCTCGGCGTCGTGACCGGGCGCGACCTCGCGCAGCTGTGCCGCGAACGCACCGGCCGGCGCGGCACGCTGTTCCTGTGGGCGACGAGCGAGGTCGCGATCATCGCCTGCGACGTCGCCGAGGTGGTCGGCAGCGCGGTCGCGCTGCAATTGCTGCTCGGCGTCTCGCTGACGGTCGGCGTGATGATGTCGGCGGTCTGCACGTTCGCGCTGCTCGCGCTGCGGCACCAGGGCGGCCGCAGGCTCGAAGCGGTGATCGCCGCGCTGATCGGCTTCGTCGGCCTGTGCTTCGTGGTCCAGCTCGCGCTCGCACGGCCCGACTGGCGCGCGGCGCTCGCCGGTACCGCGCCGAGTCTCGAGCTGCTGAGAAACGCGGGCATGGTGTGGCTCGCGGCGGGCATCGTCGGCGCGACGGTCATGCCGCACAACCTCTATCTGCACTCGGCGCTCGTCAAACATCACGCGCCGGACGGCAGCGATCCGCAGATCAAGGTCGCGCTCCACGTGGTCAATCTCGATACCTTCGGCTCGCTCGCGTTTGCATTCGTCATCAACGCGGCGCTGCTGATCGTCGCCGCCGCGGTGTTCTACGCGAGCGGACATCGCAACGTGACCGATCTCGCCGACGCGCATCGGCTGATCGCGCCGCTCGTCGGCAGCCGCTGGGCCAGCATCCTGTTCGCGGCGGCGCTGCTCGCGTGCGGCCTGAGCGCGACCGTCACCGGCACGCTGGCCGGCCAGACGGTGATGGAAGGCTTTCTGCGGATACGGCTGCCGCGCTGGAAGCGCGCGCTGCTCACGCGCGCGCTCGCGATCGGCCCGGCGCTGCTCGCGGTCGCGCTGTTCGGCCCGCACGGCTCGAATCAGTTGCTGGTGGCGAGCCAGGTGGTGCTGAGCCTGCAATTGCCGCTCGCCGTCGTGCCGCTGATCCGTTACGCGTCCGATGCGCGCCTCATGCGCAGCTGGCGCGTGCGCGGCGTGCCGCTCATGCTTGCATGGCTGTCGGCGGCGTTCATCGTGCTGCTCAACGCGGCGCTGTTGTGGCAACTGGCATTCGGCGCGTGAGGGTCCGAGCATCGGATAAGCGCATCGGCTAACATAGCGGAACTTCGCTTTCGCATCTTAATTCCGCACCTCAATTGCGCGACTCAATTCCGCATCCCCAAGGTTTCCGATGACTTCGAATCTCCACGATCTCCCCGACAGCCCGTGCATCGGCGTCTGCTCCACGCTCTTCGATGAAGTTTGCAAAGGCTGCGGGCGCACCGCCGCCGAAGTGTCCAACTGGGTATTCCTGAGCGACGAAGAAAAACGCGCGATCTGGGAGCGTATCGAACGGGAAGGTACGGCGATGCGGTTTCAGAACGACAAGGTGTAAAGCCACGGTCCGCGCGCATCGCACGTTGCGCGTTGGACGTCGCACGCTTGCTGACCATAAAAAATGCCGGGGCGGTGAACCGCACCCCGGCATTTTTCATGGTCAGCTGTCGAGTTGCGTCACTCAGTCAGGCGACGCGTCGCAGGCGCACTCGAGCGAAGACACGCGGGTCGTTCGCTCCGATACGGCAAGCCGTTGCAGTGCCGCAAGGCCCAGCAGAGCAAGTCCAAGCCCCAGCGTGAAATCAGCGTGGACGCCCGCGCGGTCGACAATCGTGCCGCCCACTGCCGAGCCCACGGCAATCGCCACCTGGATGACGCTGACGAACATCGCCGAGCCCGCTTCGGGCAAGTCCGTCGTGCCGCGCTGAATCCATACGCTAAAGCAAAGCGGCAGCGCGCCGAACGCGACGCCCCAAAGCAGCATCCCGGCAGTCTCGCCGATGGGCGAATGCTCGAGCAGCAACATCGACGACATCGCGCCGAGAAGCAGCAGAATCATCGCGGCGACAGACTTCTTCAGATGGTCCGAGACCACCATCGACGTCAACGCATTCGAGAAGAAACCGATCAGGCCAAATCCGAACAGCAACAGCGTGATGGCACTCAACGAGAAATCGTGCTCGAGCAGCGGAGCGATGTACGTATAGGTCGAAAAATGCGCGCCAAAGACGAGCGCCACCATCACCATGCTCAGCCTCGTGTGAGGCCGGGCAAGCAACGCCCTGAAATCGGCGACACGCAACGCCGACGCCGACGGCAACGAAGGCACGAGGAACACTTGCGCCAGCAACGCGAGCGATACCAGGCCCGCGGTGGCGGCGAATGCCATACGCCAGGACGCAAACGACGCGATGAACGTCCCGAGCGGCACGCCGATGACGGTGGCAAAGGTCACGCCAGTCAAAATGGTGGCGGTTGCTTTAGCCGCGTCCTTCGCCTGCACGAGTCGCGGCGCCGCCGCGGTCGCCAAAGTCCAGAAGCCGCCCAACGCAGCGCCGAGCAAGGCCCGCCCAACGAGCATGACCGCAAGGCCCGGCGCGATTGCACACACGACGTTCGCAATCAGAAGCACCGCGGTGAGCAGCAGAAAGACGTAGCGCCGATCCATCTGGCCAGCGCTGACGATCAGCGTCGGCGCGAATATCGCTGCCATCACGCCGGGTGTAGTGATCATCAGACCCGCGACGCCGGTCGACACGCCCAGGTCGTGTGCGATTTGCGGCAGCAATCCGACGGGCAGAAATTCGGCCGTCACGAATGCGAACGCACTGACGGCAACGGCGATCACGGAGAGCCATTGAGCCGCCGAGGTTGAACTTCCGTCCAGTGATACTGGAGTCGTGGCTGTGTTGATTTGCATGGTGGGACCGATGCCAGGTTGAAGCGTCAGAGTTTAGGCTGTGCTTCACGCCGGAAAAAGCATCGTCTTATGAAAAGAGTTGACGGTGTGGCTGAACAATGGACGAGCGGTTGAGGCCGCACGAGTACCGTCGTGTCAGGGAGGCAGAGCGATCAAGCCTTTCTCTCCCGGAAAGCCGCAAAACGCGCCGGCAAAAAAAGCCCGCCTCCACATGGAGCGCGGGCTCTTACCAGCAAACAGATGGCCGGGTGTCGTGATTGCAGACGCGCATGCCGACACCACTCACCCCGATCCGAGGATCGAGGCGCGGAACGCTTACTCCACGCCCTGGCTCGTCAGGAAATCCTCATAGTTGCCGCCGAAGTCGTTCAGCGTGCCATTGGTCTTCACTTCGATGATCCGGTTCGCGAGGCCGCTCACGAACTCACGGTCGTGCGAGACGAAAATCAGCGTGCCATCGAACTTGTCGAGCGCGATCTGCAGCGACTCGATCGACTCCATGTCCATGTGGTTGGTCGGCTCGTCCATCATCAGCACGTTGTGGCGGCCGAGCATGAGCTTGCCCCAGATCATGCGGCCCTTCTCGCCGCCCGAGAGCACCTTGACCGACTTGCGGATGTCGTCGGCGTTGAACAGCAGCCGGCCGAGCGTGCCGCGCACCATCTGCTCGTCGTCGCCTTCCTGACGGTACTGGTCGATCCACTCCATCAGCGTGGTGTCGTTCGGAAACTCTTCGTACGTGTCCTGCGGCATGTAGCCGACGTTCGCGTTTTCCGCCCACTTCACACTGCCGTGGTCGAGTTGCAGATTGCCGAGCAGCGAGCGCAGCAGCGTGGTCTTGCCCGCGCCGTTCTCGCCGATGATCGCGATACGTTCGCCCGGCTGCACGCTGATGCTGAAGTTGTTGAAGATCGTGCGCTCGTACTTCTTCGAGATGCTTTCCGCGACCACTGCGATGTTGTGCAGCTTCTTCTCGAACTCGAAGCGGATGAACGGATTCTGCCGCGACGACGGCTTGAATTCCTCGATCTTGATCTTGTCGATCATCTTCAGACGGCTGGTGGCCTGACGCGCCTTCGATTTGTTCGCCGAGAAGCGGCGCACGAAGTCCTGCAGGTCGGCGACGCGCTCCTTCGCCTTCGCGTTGGCGGCCTGCTGACGCTCGCGCGCCTGCGTGCTCGCGAGCATGTAGTCGTCGTAGTTGCCCGGATAGACCTTCAGCGTGCCGTAGTCCATGTCGGCCATGTGCGTGCAGACCTGGTTCAGGAAGTGCCGGTCGTGCGAGATGATGATCATCGTCGAGTTGTACTGGTTGAGCACGTCTTCCAGCCAACGGATCGAGTTGATGTCGAGGTTGTTGGTCGGCTCGTCGAGCAGCAGCACATCGGGCTTCGAGAACAGCGCCTGCGCGAGCAGCACGCGCAGCTTCCAGCCGGGCGCCACGTTGCTCATCGGGCCGTTGTGATCTTCGATCGCGATGCCGATGCCGAGCAGCAGCTCGCCCGCGCGCGCTTCGGCCGTGTAGCCGTCGTACTCGGCGAACTTCGCTTCGAGTTCGGCGGCGTGCATGTAGTCGTCGTCGGTGGCGTCGGGGTTCGCGTAGATCGCGTCGCGCTCGGTCATCGCGGCCCACATTTCGGTGTGGCCCATCATCACGACGTCGAGCACGCGCACGTCTTCGTACGCGAACTGGTCCTGGCGCAGCTTGCCGAGACGCACGTTCGGTTCGAGCATCACGTTGCCCGAGCTCGGCTCGAGATCCGAACCGAGAATCTTCATGAAAGTGGATTTGCCGCAGCCGTTCGCACCGATCAGGCCATAGCGGTTCCCTTCCCCGAATTTGACTGAGATGTTTTCGAAGAGGGGCTTCGGCCCGAATTGCATGGTGATATTGGCGGTAGACAGCACGGCGCGTCCCTTTGAATGTGATATCGGCGAAAAACCGAATATTTTAGCAGATTATCGCGAATCTATCCCGCGCATCCCGCGTCAGGCGCTTGGCGCGCCGCCCCCCAATACCGGGCACACGATGTGCGGCACCACCGGCTCGGCCGCCGCGTGTTACGTGCCGTGCATGCGGCCGCCTATCGGCGCGAACCGTTGCCTATACTTTTGTGATGGCGCTTTTTCCGAAGCGCCTTTCTGAAAGCGTCGTTCCGAACAACGCTTTTCCGACCCGCGGCGCAGACCAAGGAGACATCCATGTCAGACCACGTTTACAAGAAGATCGAACTGACCGGTTCATCGACCCAATCGATCGACGACGCCGTCAGCACCGCGATTGCCAAAGCGTCGAAGACGCTGCGCAATCTGCACTGGTTCGAAGTCACGGAAACGCGCGGCCAGATCGAAAACGGCAAGGTCGCGCACTGGCAGGTGACGCTCAAGGTCGGCCTGCGTCTCGACGACTGAGCCGCCGCGCGGCCACGCTCTGCCGGGCCAATCCGCGAAATCGGCAGGCACAGAAAAGCTGCGTCCGGGTTGGACGCAGCTTTTTCCCGGCTATTGACGGCCCACAGTTGACGCGGCAACGGCCGCAGGCGAGCCGTTCGTAAGCTGGACAATGCGCGCCAGGCGGCGCCTGACGGTTCTGACGGTTCTGACGGTTCTGACGGTTCTGACGGTTCTGACGGTTCTGACGGTTCTGACGGTTCTGACGGTTCTGACGGTTCTGACGGTTGGCAAGGGCCAGCAAGCGCCTGCAAAAGAGTCAGCAAAAAGGAGTCGGCAAAAAGCCAGCCAGAATCGGCGCGAGCCAGCACGCGGCGGCCCGCCCCGGTTGCCCCGCCCGGGCGCCCTCGCCTGCTCCCACTCCGGCTTACTTCGGCAGCGACCCGTCCACGCCTTCCACATACCAGTTCAAGCGCTGCAATTCAGGATCGGTTAGCGTCTTGCCATCCGGAATCTTCACCGCGCCGGACTGATCCTTGATCGGCCCCGTGAACACGTCACGCTTGCCGCTCGCGAGTTCGTCGCGCTTCGCCGCGACCTGTTTCAGCGCGTCGGCCGGAATCACCGAGGTGTTCAGATCCTCGAGATTGACCGCCTTTTGCGGCAGGCCCCACCACACCGGATCGTTCTTCCACTTGCCGTCGAGCACCTGCTGGATCACCGCGCTGTAGTACACGCCCCAGTGCGCGACCACCGAGCCGAGGTGCGCGTCGGGACCGAACTTCTTCATGTCCGAGTCCCAGCCGAACGCGTGCACGTGTTTCTCCGACGCGGTCGCGAGCGTCGCGCTCGAATCGGTGTTCTGCAGCAGGACGTCGGCGCCCTGTCCGATCAGCGTTTCGGCGGCCTGCTTTTCCTTGCCCGGATCGAACCAGCTATTGATCCAGATCACCTTCATATGCACCTTCGGATTCACCGAGCGCGCGCCGAGCGTGAACGCGTTGATGTTGCGCACCACTTCGGGAATCGGCACCGATGCGACGAAGCCGAGCATGTTGCTCTTCGTCACGTAGCCCGCGGCGACGCCGGCCAGATACGCGCCCTGGTACATGCGCACGTCGTAGGTGCCGAAGTTCGGCGCCTTCTTGTAGCCGGTCGCGTGCAGGAACACCGTGTCCGGGAAGTCCTTGGCAACTTTCAGTTGAAAGTCCTGGAAGCCGAAGCTCGTGCCGAAGATGATCTTGTTGCCCTTGTTCGCGAGATCGCGGAACACGCGCTCGGAGTCGGCCGATTCCGGCACGTTCTCGACACGCGTGATCTTGATGCGGTTGCCGAACTTCGCTTCGGCTTCCTTCGAGCCCTGGTCGTGCGCGAAGGTCCAGCCGGCGTCGCCCGGATTGCCGAGATAGACGAAGGCGACGCCCGGCGCGTCGGCGGCCTGCGCGGTTTGCGCGAGCGGCGCGGTCAATGACGCGGCAAGCGCGAGTGAGGCCGCGCCCGAGGCGAAGGCGGTCAGCAGATTTCTTCTCTTCATGTTTTTCCCCTGTCGTGTTGAGCGGATGGTGTTGAGTGGTTGGCGTTGAGTGGATCGTATCGATCGAGTCGTGTCGAGCGGACGGGCGAAAACGCCTGCCCGCTCAGCCCGCCGAGAAAAACGGCTTGCCCAGCGATGCGGGTGCATTCAGACGAATCGTGTTCGGATTGCGCGAAATCAGTGCGAGCACGACGATGGTCGCGACGTACGGCAGCATCGCGAGGAACTGCGTCGGCACCGGCACGCCGATCGCCTGCGCATAGAACTGCAGGCCCGTGACCGCGCCGAACAGCAGCGCGCCGATCAGCAGCCGCCCAGGCCGCCACGTCGCGAACACGACGAGCGCCAGCGCGATCCAGCCGCGGCCCGAGGTCAGGTTCTCCTGCCACAGATGCAGATTGACGATCGAGTAATAGCCGCCCGCGAGCCCCGCCATGCCGCCGCCGAACGCGACCGCGCCGTAGCGCACGCCGATCACCGGAAAGCCGACCGAGTGCGCGACCTGCGGCGATTCGCCGACCGAGCGCAGCACGAGCCCCGCACGCGTGCGATAGAGGAACCAGCCGATCGCGGCGAACATCAGGAACGCGAGGTAGTCGAGCGGCGTGAGGGTAAAGAGCGCCGGACCGAGCACCGGAATCTTCGAGAGACCGGGAATGGTCCACGTGTCGATCGTCGCGCGCACGGCGGCCGACGTGTACGGCTTGCCGACGTACGCCGACAGCCCGATGCCGAAGATCGTCAGCGACAGGCCGGTCGCGACCTGGTTCGCGAGCATGGTCAGCGTGAGGAATGCGAATAGCAGCGACATCGCGAGACCGGCGCCGATCGCGGCGAGCACGCCGAGCCACGGGCTGCCGGTGATCGCCGTGACCGCGTAGCCGCTCACGGCGCCCATCAGCATCATGCCTTCCACGCCGAGGTTGAGCACGCCCGACTTTTCGGCGACGAGTTCGCCCGCGCCCGCGAACATCAGCGGAATCGACGCGGTGATGGCGCTCGAGGTGAGTGCGCTGGCTTGCTGGATATCCATAAACGATGTGCGGGCGGGTTAGCGGGTTTAACGAACCACGGCGGCCGCCGAGCGGCGCCGCACACGGTAGTTCACGAACAGGTCGGCGCCGAGCAGGCTGAACAGCAGCAGCCCCTGGAACACTCCCGAGAGCGCCTGCGGCAATTGCATCGAGGTCTGCACCGCTTCGCCGCCGAGGTAGAGCAGCGCCATCAGCAGGCTCGCGAGCACGATGCCGAGCGGATGCAGCCGCCCGACGAACACGACGATGATCGCGGTAAAGCCGTAACCGGGAGACCATGTCGCCTGCAACTGGCCGATCGGGCCGGCGATCTCGCCCATGCCGGCGAGGCCCGCGAGAGCGCCGCTGATGAGCAGCGACGTCCAGATGGTTTTCTTGTCGGAGAAGCCCGCATAGCGCGCGGCGAGCGGCGCGAGCCCGCCGACGTTCATCCGGTAGCCCGCGAAGCTCTTGCGCATGAAGAGCCACACGAGCGGAATCGCGATCAGCGTGACGAACACCGAGGCGTTCAGGCGCGTGCCGCGCAGCCATTTCCAGTGCCAGTCGCCGTACAGCGTCGGATAGAGCGCGTCGCCGCTGAACATCTCCGAGAGCGGGAAGTTCATGCCCTGCGGATCGCGCCACGGGCCGCTCACGAGATAGATCAGCAGTTGCGTCGCGACATACGTGAGCATGAGGCTCACGAGAATCTCGTTGGTGTTGAAGCGGCTCTTCAGGAACGCGGGAATCGCTGCCCACGCCATGCCGCCCGCCACGCCGGCCGCCATCATCGTCGGCAGGATCCACCAGCCGCTCGCCTGATCGAAATAGATCGCGACGCCGCTCGCAGCGATGCCGCCGAGCAGCATCTGCCCTTCGGCGCCGATGTTCCAGACGTTCGCGCGATAACCGATCGCGAGACCCAAACCGATCAGGCACAGCGGCGACGCCTTCAGCAACAGTTCGGACCAGCCATTGATGCTCGCGAGCGGCTCGATGAAGAACGCGTGCATCGCCTGCAACGGGTCGCGCCCGACGAGGCCGAAGATCAGGAAGCCGATCGCGAGCGTGAGCAAGGCGGCGATCAGCGGCACGGCAAGCTGCATCGAGCGCGAGGGCGTCGTGCGGGCTTCGAGTCGGTAGGGAAGCATCATGGGTAGCGTGTGATCGTTCGGGTTCTGTTCTGTCAGGTCAGCAACGGTTGCGCGGTGCGCCCGCGCAAGACAAGGCGGCGGACAACGCGCGCCCCACTTCACGCATGCGCGGGCTGGTCCGCCGAGGGCGCCGCGCCCTCGCGGTCGCCGAACAGCCCCGCCATCCAGCGGCCGATTTCCTCGGCATTGGTCGCGCCGGTCGCGCGCACCGGCGAGAGCCGCCCGCCCGCAAGCACCGCGATGCGATCGCAAATGTCGAACAGCTCTTCCAGTTCCTCCGAGATCACGAGAATCGCGACGCCGCGCGCCGACAGATCGAGCAGTTGCTGACGGATGAACGCCGCCGCGCCGACGTCGACACCCCACGTGGGCTGCGCGACCACGAGCACCTTCGGCGCCTGCAGAATCTCGCGGCCCATGATGTATTTCTGCAGATTGCCGCCCGACAGACTTTGCGCGAGCGCTTGCGGACCGCCGCAACGCACGTCGAACGCGTCGATGCAGCGCTTCGCGAACGCGTGCATCGCACCCGCGCGAATCCAGCCCGACTTCACCATCTGCTGACGATGCGCGGTGAGCAGCGCGTTGTCCGCGAGGCTCATCGCCGGCACCGCGCCGCGGCCGAGACGCTCCTCGGGCACGAAGCCGAAGCCGAGCGCGCGGCGGGCGCCCGCGCCGAGGCGCGCTGCCGCCTTGCCGCAGATCGTGATCGCGCCGGCAGGCATGCTGCGCCTTTCAGCGCGTTTTTCACCCCGTTTTTCACCCCGTTTTTCACCCCGTTTTTCACCCGATAACGCCGCCAGCAACTCGGCCTGTCCATTGCCCGACACACCCGCAATGCCGAAGATCTCGCCCGCATGCACGCTGAACGACACGTCGGTGAGCGAGGTGCCGAACGGATCGTCGCTCGCGACCGACAACTGTTTCACCTCGAGCAGCACCGCGCCCGGCTTGTGCTCGCGCCGCGTGTAGTCGGGCAGCGAATGGCCGACCATCAGTTGCGCGAGCGACGCATGCGTCTCGCCCTTCGGACTCACGTGGCCGGTCACACGGCCGCCGCGCATCACGGTCGCGGTGTCGCACAGTTCCTGGATTTCATCGAGCTTGTGGCTGATGTAGAGGATGCTGCAGCCTTCGGCGGCGAGCCGGCGCAGCGTCGCGAAGAGCTTTCTCACCGCCTGCGGCGTGAGCACCGAGGTCGGCTCGTCCATGATCAGAAGGCGCGGATTCTGCAGCAGGCAGCGCACGATTTCGACACGCTGCCGCTCGCCGACCGTGAGGCTATGCACGTGACGCTGCGGATCGATGTCGAGGCCATAGTCGGCCGACACTTCGCGAATCCGTTTGGAGAGCGTCTTCAGGTCGAACGGTTCGTCGAGCGCGAGCGCGATGTTTTCGCCGACCGTGAGCGTCTCGAACAGCGAGAAGTGCTGGAACACCATGCCGATGCCGAGCTTGCGCGCGGCCGCCGGGCTCGCGATCTCGAGCGCCTCGCCTTCCCAGCGGATCTCGCCGGCATCGGGCCGCACCGCGCCGTAGATGATCTTCATCAGCGTGCTCTTGCCCGCGCCGTTTTCGCCGAGCACCGCGTGAATTTCTCCCGGCGCGACGACGAGCGTGACGTCGTCGTTGGCCCGCACGGCCGGGTATTGCTTGGTGATGCCCTTGAGCGCGAGCCGCGGCGGCGCCGGACTCGGGCTCAACCCCGGCCCCGGCTGCGCGGTGACGCCGTCGCTATATGAAGAGTCGCTCATGTGATTTCGTAGTGCGTCAGTGACTGCCGGTTTCCGCGCGGTTTCGTCCACCGTGCCGGCAGGCGATCCGTCACCACATCCGGATGACAATACCTAATTCGACCCACTCAGTCGAGCCGACAAAATTCCCGCAAACCCGCGTCACTGCGAGCTCTGCGGGTATGCCACCCTTGACGTCATTTTTTGTCCATATTAAAACCCATATACCCCTACACCTACTCGATCAGCCAGCACATATATTTCGGAGAATTCATGAGCCAGCAACGCGAGGCGATCGACACGTACCTGCTGCGGGTCCTGCACACGCTGTTGATGGAGCGCAGCGTCACGCGCGCAGCCGTCAAACTCAATCAGTCACAACCGGCGATCAGCGCCGCGCTGCGCCGTCTGCGCGACATCACCGGCGACCCGCTGCTCGTGCGCGGCAAATCCGGCATGGTGCCGACCGAGTACGGCCTGCGCCTGCTCGAACCGGTGCAGAACGCGCTGCGCGAAATCGAGCGCATCCGTTTCCAGCAGCACAACTTCGACCCGACCACCTCGATCCGCTGCTACCGGATCGGCTGCCCCGACTATCTGAACGTGCTGTTCGTGCCGACGGTCGTCGAGCGTTTTCGCCAGGCCGCGCCGAACGCGACGCTCGAATTTCATTCGCTCGGTCCCGCGTTCGACTACGAACTCGCGCTCGAAGACGGCAAGCTCGACATCGTGGTCGGCAACTGGCCGGAGCCGCCCGAGCAACTGCATCTGTCGAACCTGTTCGTCGATCAGATCGTCTGCCTGATGAGCAACACGCATCCGTTCGCGAAGCGCGGCGGGCTCACGCTCGACCAGTACCTGAACGCGCCGCATCTCGCGCCGACGCCGTACTCGGTCGGCCAGCGCGGCGCGATCGACGTGCACCTCGCGCGCGAGCGGCTCAAGCGCCACGTGGTCGTCACGCTGCCGTACTTCAATCTCGCGCCGTACGTGCTGATCAAATCCGATCTGATCTTCACGACTACCCGCCTCTTTGCCGACTACTACGCGAAGTTCCTGCCGCTCACCGTGGTCCCCGCGCCGCTCGACTTCCCGCCGATGCAGTACTACCAGTTGTGGCACGAGCGCGTGCATTACTCCGACGAAGTGCGCTGGCTGCGCGGACTGGTCGCCGAGGCGACCCGGACGTTGATCGACAAGCCCTGAGGCCATTTCGGGAACGGCCGGCATCCGTGCGGCGCGGATGCGGCCGGCCCTGCCTCCTCCATCCGCCCGCCGTGCGGCTCCTTCGTACCGCCTCGTCCAGCCGCGTTTTTCCGCCCTCGCTTTCTGCCTTCAGGCGGCCGCTTCGTACAGCACCCGCGCGAGCCGGTTGTGCCGCTCGATGACCGGCCCGAGTTCGAGCGTCGCCAACTGCCCGTCCCTCACGACCACCTTGCCGTCGATCACGCTATGGCTCACTTGCGACGGCGCGCAGAACACCAGCGCCGCCACCGGATCGTGCAGCGCGCCCGCGAAAAGCGGCTGACGCAGATCGAACGCGACGAAATCCGCTGCCATGCCGGGCGCGAGCGCACCGATGTCGTCGCGATTGAGCACGTGCGCGCCGCCGAGCGTGGCGATTTCGAGCGCCTCGCGCGCCGTCATCGCGTCGGGCCCGAAACCGACGCGTTGCAGCAGCAGCGCCTGCCGCACTTCCGCGACCATCTGCGCGCCGTCGTTCGACGCCGAACCGTCGACGCCCAGCCCGACCGGCACGCCTGCCAGGCGCATGCGCTTCACGGGCGCGATACCCGAGGCGAGCCGCATGTTCGAGCACGGACAATGCGCGACGCCGGTGCCGGTGCGCGCGAACAGTTCGATGCCCGCGTCGTCGAGTTGCACGCAGTGCGCATGCCATACGTCGCGGCCGACCCAGCCGAGGTCCTGCGCATACTCGGCGGGCGTCATGCCGAACTTCTCGCGGCTGTATTCGACGTCGTTGAGATTCTCGGCCAGGTGCGTATGCATCGACACGCCGAACTGGCGCGCCATCAGCGCCGATTCGCGCATCAGGTCACGGCTCACCGAAAACGGCGAGCATGGCGCGACCACGATGCGCAACATCGCGTAGCGGCCTGCGTCGTGATACGTCTCGATCAGACGCTGCGTATCCTCGAGAATGGCCGCCTCGGACTCGACCACCGAATCGGGCGGCAAGCCGCCGTCTTTCTGCCCCACGCTCATGCTGCCGCGCGCCGCATGAAAACGCATGCCGATGCGGTGCGCCGCGGCAATGCTGTCGTCGAGGCGGCTGCCGTTCGGATAGATGTACAGGTGGTCGCTCGACGTCGTGCAACCGGACAGCAGCAGTTCGGCCATCGCGGTCAGCGTCGAGACTTCGATCATGTCAGGCGTGAGGTTCGCCCACACCTTGTAGAGATTCGTGAGCCAGCCGAACAGCTCGGCGTTCTGCGCGGCGGGAATCGCGCGCGTGAGGCTCTGGTACATGTGGTGGTGCGTATTGACGAGACCTGGAATCACGAGGTGGCCGCGCATGTCGAGCACTTCGTCGGCCGTTTGCGGCAATTGCGCCGTCGGTCCGACCGCGACGATGCGGTTGTCCTCGATATAAAGGCCGCCGTCGCGCAATTCGCGCCGCTCGCCGTCCATCGTGACGAGCACGTCCGCGTGCTTCACGAGCATGGTTTTGCCGGGTTTTTTCGCTGCCTGGTTCATCGTCATTCGTCTCTCCGCCTGATTGCCTGGATGCAAAGCCGTTCGAACGCGATGGGGCGGCACGCCCACCGTGCCGCCGCGTTCGCTCGAACGCCATTGGCCCGGTTACCCAGCGTGGTGCGCCGTCTTCGGGGTTTCTTTCTCATTTCCGCCGGAAGTCCCCTCGAAGGGGCTCCCTTTGGAGCATGCGGCGCGTGCGGACCATATCGGGTCCGCACGCGCCGCACTGCCGTAACCTTCGGCAGCCAAAATTCGGCTGGCAACTCGCGCCACTGCGATACCCGCCTTCACGCCACCGATATATTGAGCTTTTTTGGCGCCGGTACGATCCGCCGATGGGCCGGCGCGCGTCGCCGGGATCGCCCGCCTGGCGGCCCGGCGCGCCGTGCTGGCTTTCGGCTGGCTGTCCATCATGCGCCAACTATTATCTTTCCTATCGGGTGCTCGCCTGACGGGCCATCCTTTTTACAATGGCTTCCACGGCGCTCGCTTCAGTTCGCCGACGGGTATGTAGCCACTGACGTGGAGCCTCGATCCGCCGCAAACGTTATGGATCGGGCCGCCGCCGACACCTCGCATTCACACAAGGACAATTGCGAATGGGCAAGCTTACTACCCACGTGCTCGACACCGCGAACGGCCGTCCCGGCGCGGGCATCAAGGTCGAACTCTTCGCGCTCGCGGGCGACACGCGCCGCGCGCTCAAAACCACCCTCACCAACCACGATGGCCGCTGCGACGAGCCGCTGCTCGAAGGCGACGCGCTCGTCGCGGGCGAATACGAACTCGTATTCGGCGCGGGTGACTACTTCGCGTCGATCGGCACGAAGGTGCCGGAGCCGCGCTTCGTCGATCGCGTGGTGTTGCGCTTCGGCGTGGCCGACGCCGGCGCGCACTATCACGTGCCGCTGCTCGTGTCGCCGTGGTCGTACAGCACGTATCGGGGCAGCTAAAGCACGGCTGGCCCATGCGGCGCCTGTGGCACGTGCGGCGCATACGAGCCGCGCCCGATTGCATTGCGCGGATGCGCGCCGGTCAGACTCGGAACATTCGAGCCACGACCCGCGAACATGCGCGAAACGCAATCGGCCACGCGGCCTGAGCGGGCACGAGCACAGGCACGGCTGGAAGCACAAGCAGGTACAAGCAGACACAAGCAAGGGCGCACGCCCCGCGATACCCATAAAAACCGTCGCGCTGCGTTTTTTACCCCGCAGTCGGCGCGATGACGAGACATCCGTTGAAGACCCGCGAGCCGGGTCCGCGAAACGACTCATGTCATCGCGCGTACAACGAATCAGAAGTGGAGGAGTTTCATGGAAGGCTTTATTACTGACTGGCTGAACCTCGCGATTCGCTGGTTCCACGTCATCGCCGCGATCGCATGGATCGGCGAATCGTTCTATTTCGTCGCGCTCGACAACAGCCTGAAACCGCCGCAGGACCCGAACCAGCGCCGCCGCGGCGTGTTCGGCGAGCTGTGGCACGTGCACGGCGGCGGCTTCTACAACATGCAGAAATACACGGTTGCGCCGCCTGAAATGCCCGAAGACCTGCACTGGTCGAAGTGGCCGTCGTACACGACGTGGCTCTCGGGCTTCGGTCTCTTCACCGTGCTGTATCTGTTCTCGCCGAGCACATATCTGATCGATAAGAACGTGCTCGACATGGGACCGGTGGTTGCCGTTGCATCGGCGATCGGTTTTCTCGCGGCCGGCTGGATCGTCTACGACTCGCTGTGCCGCATTCTCGGCAACCGCGACAAGGTGCTCGGCATCTGCGTCGGCCTCTATGTGCTGATCGCGGCCTACCTCGCGTGCCATATTTTCTCGGGCCGCGCGGCGTATCTGATTATGGGCGCGATGCTCGCGACGATCATGTCGGCCAACGTGTTCTTCGTGATCATCCCGGGCCAGCGCAAGATGGTCGACGCGATGCTCAAGGGCGACACGCCGAACCCGATCTACGGCAAGCGCGGCAAGCAGCGCTCGGTGCACAACACGTATTTCACGCTGCCGGTCGTGTTCGCGATGCTCTCGAATCACTACGCGATGACCTACACGCATCCGTACAACTGGGCCGTGCTCGTCGTCATCATGCTGGCCGGCGCGCTGATCCGTCAGTTCTTCGTGATGCGTCATCGCGGCCAGGTGCTCTGGTATCTGCCGCTCGTCGGCGTCGCGCTGATGTGCACCGCGCTCGTCTGGACCATGCCGCGGCCGGTGGTGCCGCAAGCGCAGGCCGCCAACGCGCCGACGCTCAAGGTCGCCGACATCGCGCCGGTGTTGCAGCAGCGCTGTGTGGCCTGCCACTCCGCGCATCCGACGATGATGGGCAGCGCGCCGGCCGGCGTGCTGATGGATACGCCCGATGAAATCTCGCAGAACGCGCAGCGGATTTATCAGCAGGCGGTCACGCTGAAGGCGATGCCGCTTGGCAACGTCACGCACATGACCGACGAAGAGCGGATGAAGATCGCGGCATGGTTCGAGGGCGGTGCGGCGAAATAAAGTGAGCGGCCTCGCGGCCGGACGTGCGGTCCGGCTGCGCCTGGCCGGCGCAGTAGATGAAGCGGGCTTGTCGCGTGAGTGGCAAGCCCGCTTTGGTTTTTGGGCGTGGGGTTTCGCGGTACGCTCGTTTACTCTCTTTTTGTAGCCTCAAGGCTACAAAATAATCAAAAGCCTTATAATTTGTAGCCCAAAAGGCACAGAGCAAGATCCTATTTTTGTGTCTCTTAGGCTACAATAAATCTGGAATTCACAGAATTTGACGCCTTGGGGCTACAAATGACCAATCTAGCCGATGTCTCGGACATGCTCAAAGCCGTGCGACACGACAGCAAACTCTCGCAGGAGGAACTCGCGCGCCGCGCGGGCGTCGCTCGCACGACCGTCGCACGCATGGAAACGCTCGCCAAAAACGACATGAGCGTGTCCGTGCTCGTGCGCCTGCTCGAAGCGGCCGGTTATGACCTCAAGTTCGTCGCACACGGGCATGGGCGCACGCTGGAAGACATCCTCGCAGAACAGCGCAGCCCGGGCGCGCAGTCATGAAGCTCGACGTTCAGGTGCTGGGCAAAAACGTCGCCACGCTGTTTCGCGAACGTGATGACTACGTCCTTCGATACAACCGCGACGCGAGCGCGGCCGACTTCGTCAGTCTGACGATGCCGGTGCGCGAAGAGGCTTGGCGCTGGCCGCGCGACCTGCATCCGTTTTTCCGGCAGAACCTGCCCGAGGGCTATCTGCTGAATCTGATCCGCGAGCAATTCGGGCCGCTGCTCGACGGAACCGATCTGTCGCTGCTCGCCGTGGTGGGCTCGATGGGGATTGGCCGGGTCACCGTCACGCCCGAGGGCGTCGCGCCAGGCACGGAGCTGCAGGCGCTCGACGTACAGAACATCCTGCACGGCGACAATTCCGCCGAGCATTTCGCGCAACTCGTGCGCGAATATGCGCGCGCGGCCATCTCGGGCGTGGTGCCGAAGTTCATTGCGCCGCAAGCGCAGCCGTCGGCTGAGTCAACGCCCTTGCGGCTCGGCAAACCCACCATCCGCACGAGCCGCCACATCGTCAAAGGTTCGGACGACAACACGCCCTTCCTCGGTTTCAACGAGTTCTATTCGATGCGTGTGCTGGAGCGACTCGGCGTGGCGCCCGTCGCGCGCACGCAGATGTCGGACGATGGCCGCGCGCTGATCGTCGAGCGCTTCGACGTCGACGCGCAAGGATTGCCGGCGTACGGCGTGGAAGACCTGTGCGGCCTGCTCGGCCTGCCGCCGCATGAAAAATACAATTCGACCAGCGAAAAAATGCTCAACGCGGCAAGAGCGTATCTGCTCGATCGCGACAGCATGCGGGCGCAACTGCAGCAGCTCGGCTGGCATCTGCTGACGAATTACATCGTGCGCAATGCGGATTGCCACACCAAGAACGTTGCGCTGTTCTATACGTCGGTCGACGATGTTGCGTTCACGCCTGTCTACGACGTCGTGACGACGCAGGCTTATCCGCGCTTCGCGGCCAATCCGCCGGGCCTGCCGATCGACGGCCGGAAAACCTGGGCGGCGGGCAAAACGTTGGAGCGCTTTTTTAGCACGCGCATGGGTATCGCCCCGCGGCAATATGCGCAGATGGTCGAGGCGCTGTGTGACTCGGCTGTCGCCGTGGGCCACGAGCTGATCGAGGCGGCGCGCAACGAACCACCATGGCGCACGGTCGCGAAACAGATGCTGCACGCGTGGGACGACGGCATGGCATCGCTGCGCTCGCCGAAGAAAAGCCTGCAATTCAAGGGACTCAAACCGGCCATCGAAGCCGCCGGTTTTTCCGCCCCCGAGCCGCCTGAGCGGGCTCGCGAAGTGATCGGGCGCTCACCGCTTCTGGGCAAACGAAGCTGATCGCGCAACCACGCACGCGCATGTGCCATTGCGCTTCGTCAACGCCCATAAAAAATGTCAGCTATCAAGCTTTTCGCGCGCATCACGCGAAGCTTGAAACCTTTGACAGCACAATAGGTTAGCTCGCTTCTGACCGCCTTCGGAGACTCAGGCGTGGTTAGCTGGGAGCTACATAGGAGCGTTGACAAAGAAAGCCAGGGCGAACTGTAGGGGCAGCTTGCCGGCAAACGGCGGGTTTGCTCAATCATGAGTAGCTCACCCTCCATCCTGTCCAGAACGAAGAACGTATGGCGTTTGGCTGTGCGACGAAACCTTCGGCAAAGATGGAATGTGAGGTGTTCGAGGGAGTAATGCCAACCAGGTTTCAGGGGACGTGTTCGTGCTCTGCTTCTTGAGCTTTCATGGCTCGCGCGATCGCCAGGAAGTCCGCTTGGTTGATTCCGAAGTCCCGCCATCGCTGAACATTTCTCTGTAAGTTCGGGGGCTAAATACGCTGTGGTATGGCCTCCGCAAAAAAGTCGGTGACCCGTCGCACACGCGCCGGTACAAACCGGCGTCTCGGCCAGACGAGGCTTATGTCTCTGGCGTCGCCTATAAATTCGTCGAGAACAGTGAGGACGTCCGGATGCCGGAGATCATCGGCAAGAGAGACCTTGGCAAACCGGCCGATTCCCACGCCGGCTAGAACACCAGCTCGGATCGTTTCGACACTGTTGGACGTGAGATTTCCGCGCACGGACACGCTAAATTGACCTTCTGGTCCTACAAAAGACCAATGCGTTGACTCCGCCAGGCCGCGATATACAAGGCAATTGTGACCAACGAGCTCGGCGGGGGTCTTTGGCATTCCGCGTTGCTCGAAGTAGCGACGGGATCCAACGCATACGAGGGGCGTGCTGGCCACGCGTCTGGCAATCGCGTCGGGATCGTTGACGGACCCCACCCGGATCGCCAGATCGATCCCGTCCTCCACCATATCTCGCACGAAGTCCGAGAGAATGAGATCGACCTGAAGGCCAGGGTTGAGCGATAACAGGTCGGGGATAAGCGGCAAAATATGAAGACGGCCGAAAGTACCTGATGCAGCGATCCTGATCAGACCCGAGACATTGTGCGTGCTGCTGGTCAGTTCGCTGTCGGCGTCATCCATCTCGTCAAGCAGCGGTTTTGCCCGGTCGTAGTATCTCTGCCCTTGATCCGTCAGGGTCACGCTGCGCGTACTTCGGTTAAATAACGCCACCCCGAGGCGTCTCTCGAGCGCGCCGATAGCCTTGCTGATGGCCGACTGTGAGTCGCCGGTTCGACGCGCGGCGGCGGTAAAACCGCCTGCTTCAACCACGGCTATGAAGGCGTTTAATTCGTGGAATCGATCCATATTAATTCCCCTTTGGAATTAATATTATTATAATTCAAGTTATTATCATAGGATCAGGCATCACCCACAATCCAGCTTTCTCCACACGTTGAAGGACTGGTGCCATGAATATCGATCTCACTGGCCGCAAGGCCGTCGTTACCGGGTCAACGGCGGGTATCGGCCGAGCCATTGCAGAAGGGCTGGGGCGCGCAGGCGCCGCGGTCGTGATCAACGGCCGCACGGAGAAGCGCGTCTCCACGGCGCTTCGGGAGCTTCGCGAACTCTTGCCAAAGACGGAGTTTACTGGCGTCATCGCCGATCTTGCGACCCCGGAAGGCGCGGCGGAATTATTCGCTCAGGCGCCGGATGCGGACATTCTCGTCAACAATGTGGGTACTGGGCGTCCGAAGTCCTTCTTCGAAATTGAGGACAGCGAGTGGATCGATCTCTTCGAACTTAACGTCATGAGCGGCATTCGCGCCTCCCGCCACTATATGCCGAACATGACGAAGCGCGGCTGGGGGCGCGTCGTCTTCATCAGCAGCGAGTCCGCGCTTGCCATCCCCAAGGACATGATCGACTACGCCACGACCAAGACCGCTCAACTCGCCATTGCGAGGGGCTTGGCCGAGGTGGTCGGCGGAACGGGCGTCACCGTTAATTCGGTTCTTCCTGGTCCGACGAATTCAGAGATCATGGGTGGTTGGGCGCAGGCGAACGCAGATGCGCAAGGCATTACGCGTGAGGAAGCCGAGCAGCAGTTCCTGAAAACGAATCGCCCGACCACGCTCCTCAATCGCTTCGCGACAACCGAAGAAGTCGCAAACCTGGTCGTCTATGTCTGCTCGGAGCAGGCGTCGGCGACAACAGGCACTTCCTTGCGTGTCGACGGCGGTGTCGTTCGGACAATTGCCTAGGGCGCACGCTTTTTCACTCGCTCATCCCGGAGTTCGACGGCCTGCGCCTGGGATTGTGCCGCATCGACAACGGACTTGGTGAGTTCGATCTTAGCCATGACGACTCCTCGGAAAGACCCGATTCCCAGGAGCCCGATAGGGGCCAGGAGCAGGGAAGCCAGGTCAAGTTTCGGAAAGCACCGGCATAGGGGGGTGCGGACAAAATCCTGAAATAAAAAAGCCCGCGGCACACCTGCGCCGCGGGCTTTCCATCAAAACCAGACTGTTGCCGGCTACCCGGCAACAGCATCACCTGTCAAACCGCCACCGCACTCAACGCATCTTCCGTGAGCCACAGCGGCTCCGCCAGATCCTGCTCGTTGAGATTGAGCCCGTCTCCACCGCGATCGACGACGATAAAGTCGCTCACCCCGCCCAACGCGATCAGCGGATGGTGCCATACGCCCTTCGCGTAGTTGACGCCCTGCCAGCCGCTCGTGACGAACGCGCGGATCTTCGACGCGTCGAGTTCGCCCGCGGGGGCGACCACGACCAGATACGGCTTGTCGTTGAGCGGCACGAACGCCTGGCTGCCGAGCGGATGACGCTCGAGCATCTTCACCTCGAACGGCAGCGTGCGCGGCTGGCCGCGAAACAGGTTCACGAGCGTGCGGCCGTTCTCGTCGGTCACGTCCACTTTCGCGAGATCGTGATAGCGGATCGTCGTGCCGAGGTTGATCGGAATCTGCTTGGCGCCTTCGAGTTCGATCACGTCGCCGAATGCGGCGAACGACTCTTTCGTCAGCGGTTCGATGGCGAGTGTTTTCATGATTCGAGCGTACCCCACAGACGCAGACGCGACACGCCACCGTCCGGAAAGATATTGAAGCGCACGTGCGTGACGGGCCCGAGCGCCGCGATTTCGCTTTCGAAGAAATGCTGCTTGTCCATCTGCAGCTTCTGTTCGCCGAGCAGCACCGGCCAGAACATCGCCTGCGTGACGAGCGAGCTGTCGGTGCCGCCCTTCACATACGCGGCCTGGATCGAGCAGCGGTCCGGATAGTTACCCTTGAAGTGCGCCGTGTCGACTTCGATCTTCCTGATCTCGCCCGGCTGCGCGAGCGCGACGATCGCCCAGTCGTTGCCCGGCTCGCGGCGACGGCGCGTTTCCCAGCCGTCGCCCATGTTCACGCCGCGGCCCGGCATCAGGATCGTCGACGCCGCGCCGAAGTGCTGGTTGTTCGCGCCGACCAGATACGCGCCGTTTTCCATCGCGGCGAGATCGAACAGCTCGGTGCGGCTCGCGCCGGCCCAGTCGACCTGCGGCTGACCGTACACGCGCAGACGCGCGATGCCGCCATCCGGATAGATGTTCACGCGCAGATGCGTGTACGCGTTCGCGTCGCTGACTTTGAGGTAGTGGTGGCTATTGCCCTGCAAGGTGGTCGACGGCACGATCTCGGTCCATTGCGTCGACTGGCTCGGCGCGCCGTCCACGACACGCGCCGCTTCCACCGACGCAGCCGGCGGGAAGTTGCCCGTGAAGTGGCTCGTATCGAGGTCGAGCCCCTTGATTACACCCGGACGCGCGAGCTTGACGACGCACCAGTCGTAGCCGGTCGTGCGCTTGCGGCGCGTTTCCCAGCCGTCCATCCACTTGCCGTTGTCGTCGTACTTGCCCGGAATGAAGACGGCCGGCTCCGGATTCAGCATGCGGTCCTTCGACGCGAAAAATTCGTCGCTGGCCTCGAGCGCCTGCGCGCCGAGACGCGGGTCCGCCAGGTTCACGTAACGGCGCGTGAAGTCCGGTGCGTTGGGATCGAGAATCGGAAGTGCCATCTTTGTCGTCCTTGATATCGTTCGATACTGGAAAAACGTTGCGATTCGAGGCCTGCGCGGGAATGCGTCAGGCGCTGATCAGTTCGTCGAGCCGGAAACGTGCAATGCGATAGATCTGATCGAGGCTCGCGCGCATTTCGTCGGCACGGCTATTGTTCACGCGCGACTCGAAGTTCGCGATGATGCCGTGACGGTCATAGCCGCGCACCGCGAGGATGAACGGAAAGCCGAATTTCCCGCGATACGCGCTATTCAATGCATGCAGCTTGTCGAACTCCTCCTGCGTGCATTGCGCGAGGCCCGCGCCGCTCTGCTCGCGCGTCGATTCGGCGGTCAGCTCGCCGCGCACCGCGGCCTTGCCGGCCAGTTCCGGGTGTGCGTTGATGAGCGCAAGCTGCTTGTCTTCGCCGGCGGTCTCGACGATCTCCGACATCCTGCGATGCAGGTCGTCGATGCTCGCGAACGGCCGCTCGCGCGCCGCGATTTCCGCGACCCACGGCGAGTGCTCGAAGATACCCGACAGCGCCGCGACGAACGCGTCGGTCGAGGTGCTGTTGAGTTGGTCCAGGGTGTATTGCATCGCCTTCATGCCGCAGCCTCGCGGTTGTTTTGTTGGTAAGGATGATGTTCGCGCCAGTGCCGCGCGATGTCGACGCGTCGCGTAACCCACACGCGATCGTGCTGCTCGATGTGATCGAGAAAACGCTGCAGCGCGCGAAACCGCCCGGGGCGCCCGAGCAGCCGGCAGTGCATGCCGATCGAAAGCATCTTCGGCGCTTCGTCGCCTTCTTCGTAGAGCACGTCGAATGCATCGCGCAGATAGGTGAAGAAGTGGTCCGCGGTATTGAAGCCTTGCGGCGTGGCGAAGCGCATGTCGTTCGTGTCGAGCGTGTACGGCACGATCAGTTGCGGCACGTTCTTGCCGCCCGTCACCTCGACGTCCATCCAGAACGGCAGGTCGTCGCCGTAGTAATCGGAGTCGTAGAGGAAGCCGCCGTGCTCGGCGACGAGCCGATGCGTGTTCGGGCTGTCGCGTCCCGTGTACCAGCCGAGCGGATGCACGCCCGTCACGCGCTCGATCGCTTCCATGCCGAGGCGCATGTGCTCCGCTTCCTTCTCCGGCGCCATGTCCTGATAGTGAATCCAGCGATAACCGTGGCACGCGATCTCATGCCCGAGCTCGACGAATGCGCGCGCCACTTCCGGATGCCGCTCGAGCGCCATGCCGACACCGAACACCGTGAGCGGCAGGCCGCGTTTCTCGAACTCGCGCAGAATGCGCCACACGCCCGCGCGCGAACCGTATTCGTAGATCGATTCCATGCTCATATGACGAGCCGGATACGCCGCCGCGCCGACGATCTCCGACAGGAACTGCTCGGAAGCCGGATCGCCATGGAGCACGCAGTTTTCACCGCCCTCTTCGTAATTGAGGACGAATTGCACCGCGACACGCGCTCGCCCCGGCCAGTTCGCGTGCACCGGGTGGCGGCCGTAGCCGATCAGATCGCGTGGGTAGTTCGGGTCGAGTGGCATGTTTGACGAATGCGTAGTGACGGGACAAAAAAATGCGTACGAAGCTCGGACGGCGCGCGGGCCGAGGCTCGTACCGCCGCGCCCGGCCCGACCTTGCGCAGGCGGCTGCGGGGTCTTGCTCGGGCCGATCGCTCAGGTAGCCTGCTCAGGCACCCTGCTCCAGCCCCCTGCTCCAGCAGCGTGCTCGAACCGATGGTCCAAACACCCGCCGGAACGGCCGTTCAACCCGCCGCGCCGAGTTGACCCAGTTTAGCGAAAACGCCCGGGTGCGCCCATACACCGGGCCAGATAGTGCGTGTTACATAGAATGTATGTGCAGGCCCGCCGCTTTAGCGTTTACCCGGGTGCCCGTGGCGCTTTTCCGGGCGAGCGTCGCGCCAATGCTCGTGGAATCGCGCGCGGTCTGCCCGGTGATCCGCCCGGTGGTCTGCTCATTGATCTGCTCATTGACCCGCCCAATGGCCTGCTAATCGATCTGTCCGGTGACCTGTCAAGCGGCCAGTTCAACCGCGCCGGGACTGAACGACGCGAGCGCGCCGTCGTAGCGCTTCGCGAGCGGTCGTGCGTAATCGCCGCGCTTGGCCGTCGCAAGACGCAGCGCGACGAGCGCCTCGGTCCACTTGAGGGCCGCCGTCACGCCTTCGATCACCGGTGCGCCGAGCGCGTCCTCGATCTCCGCGCAGAGCTCGGCCATGCCCGCGCAGCCGAGCACGATCGCGTCCGAGCCGTCCTCGGCAAGCGCGCGCCGGCATTCGTCGAGAATGATGCCGCGCGCCGCCGAGCCCGGCTTGTCGAGATCGAGCACGGCGACATCGGTCGCGCGCACGTTGCGGCAGAACCGCTTCATGCCGTAGCGCTCGGCGAGATGCCAGGCCATGCCGCAGGTGCGCGCGAGCGTCGTCACGACCGAGAAGCCCGGCGCGAGCACGCTCGCCGCGTGCATCGCCGCCTCGGCAATGCCGATTACCGGGCCGCGCGCCAGCTCACGCGCGGCATACAAGCCGGGGTCGCCAAAACACGCGATGACGTAGCCATCGCAGCCCTCCTGCTCGCCCGCCGCGACTTCGGCGAGCAGCCCCGGCGTGGCGAGCGCCTCGTCGTAATAGCCTTCTATCGACGGCGGCCCCATCGTCGGATTGACGGCGATCACCTCGGTGCCGGGCGCGGCGACTTCGCGCGCGCAGCGCCCCATCGCCTCGGTCATGCTCCGCGTGGTGTTCGGATTGATCAGTTTGATGCGCATATCGACTCCTGTTCGACTCTTTGCGACTCTTTGTTACAACAGCAAAATCAGGCGAGATTCAGCCGGATTTCAGCGTGCCAGCACGCGATAGAACAGCGCGCCAAGCCCCGCGCCGATGAACCACGAAAAATTCGCGCAGCCGTCGAGCCCCGGCACCATCACGCAGATCACGGCGATCAGCGCAGCCGGTAACAAAGCCGCCACGGCGCGATGGTTGACGCCGTTGCGATACCAGTAGCTGCCGTTCGGCGAGACGGTATAGAGATCATCGAGCACGATCTTCTGACGCTTCACGAGGTAGTAATCGACGATCAGGACACCGTACAAAGGTCCAATGAAGCTGCCGAGCACGTCGAGCGTGTAGTGGATCACGGCAGGATTGTTGAAGAGATTCCACGGCGTGATGAACACCGACGCGACCGCCGCGAGCATGCCGCCCGCGCGCCAGCTGATGAGGCGCGGCGCGACGTTCGAAAAGTCGAATGCCGGCGACACGAAGTTCGCGACGATGTTGATGCCGATCGTCGCGATCGTGAACGTGAGCGCGCCGAGAATGACTGCCATCGGATAGTCGATGCGGCCCACCGTTTCGACCGGGTCCGTAATCAGTTCGCCGAACACCGGCAGCGTGGCCGCGGTCGTCACCACCGTGACGAGCGAGAACGCGAGGAAGTTGACCGGCAGCCCCCAGAAATTGCCGCGCTTCACGCTGCGAAAGCTCTTGCCGTAGCGCGAGAAATCGCCGAAATTGAGCATCGGTCCGGAGAAGTACGACACCACGAGCGAGATCGCCGTAATCATCACCGGCACCACTTCCATGCCGTGATATTTGACGCCGCCGAGGTTGATGCCGATGTTGCGCCATCCCGCGCGATACACCATGTAGCCCGCGAGAATGAACATCACGACGTAGACGGCAGGACCCGCGAAGTCGATGAACTTCTTGATCGTCTCCATGCCGTGCCAGAACACGAGCGCCTGCAGCACCCACAGCAGCATGAAGCCGGCCCAGCCGAGCATCGACAGACCGAACAGCCCATGACGATGCACGTCGGCATACGGCAGCAGTTGCGGCACGAACTTCAGCACGACGATCACGAGCGCGCTCGACGCGAGATAGGTCTGGATGCCGTACCACGCGACCGCGATCAGGCCGCGAATCACCGCGGGAACATTCGCGCCGAGCACGCCGAAGGTCGCGCGGCACGCGACCGGATACGGCACGCCGTTCGCCTGGCTCGGTTTCGCGATGAGATTGCACAGCACGTTGACGAACGTGATGCCGACGAGCAGCGAGGCCAGCACCTGCCAGCTCGTCAGTCCGAGCGCGAAGAGGCTGCCCGCGAACACGTAGCCGCCGACGCTATGCACGTCGGACATCCAGAACGCGAAGATGTTGTACGCGCTCCAGGTCTGCTTCGGCAGCGGCGCGAGATCCTCGTTGTAGAGCCGTTCACTGTAGCCGGCCGGCAGCGAGTGACCGGCTTGCGCGCCGTCGTCTGCGAAAGTGGAAAGTTCGGGACTGCCTGGCGCTGCACTGAACTGAGCCATGATTCCTCCTTTGGATAGGTACCGTCGATAAGGCATCGACGGACATTGCATCAGCCATGCCAGTCGCACGCTTTGCGCTCATGTGAAGGCGAAAATGCGGGCGCCGTGGGCTTTGGCCGTGCCGCGGGTATCTCCGTACTGAAGTACTTGTGGTTATCGCATCGCCAGCCGCCGCGGGTTCCCGGCGATGCGTCACTGCTCGAAGCCCATCGCTTGGCGACGGACGTGCGTGTTCCGGCCGGCGGCGCTCACGGGAGCGCCGCCTTGCCACGCGTCATCTGGTTCAATTCAATTCAGTGCGGCGCGCACCACGAACGGGCGCGTCTGCCGGTGTGTCTGCCTTTTGCCTACGGCCTGCTTGCGTTCCTTATTTGCCGCCAGCCTGCAAATCACCTCAGCCTGGGGTGGACCCGGCCTTGGCTGTCTCCGTGGATATTTATTTCGGCGCCAGCGCGCCAAATACTTCGTGCAAATCCGCTGCCCCACGTGCGGGGCGGTCCAGCATCTTCAACTCGACGCTTTGCAGATGGCGCGACATGAGTGCCGTCGCCTCTTTCGCATCGCCGGCGTCGAGCGCGGCGAGAATCGCTTCGTGGTCCTCGAACGAGCAAGGGCTGCGTCCAAGCGACTCGTAGAGCGCCGAAATCAGCGTGGAGCGCGCGACGAGCCCATGCAGGCAATCGCACAGCACCGTGTTGCCGGTGAGGCTCGCGAGCTCGGTATGGAACTCGCCCGACAGACGGATCCATGCCGGAAAATCCCGGGTTTCGAACGCCTTGCGTTCGCGGCCGATCATGCCGCCGATGTTCTTCAAACGCCGCATGCCGTGTCCGTTGCAAATCTTTTCGACGACGGCCAGCTCGATGATGCGGCGCATTTCGAACACCTCGTGCACCTCCTGCAGCGACGGACTCGCGACGAACGCACCACGATTCGGTTCGAGGTCGACGAGCCGCTCGCCTGCGAGTTGCGACAACGCCAGGCGGATCGGGCCGCGTTTCACGCTAAATACTTCGCACAACTGCGCTTCGGTCAGCTTCGCTCCCGGTGCCAGCCGATGCTCGAGGATCGCGGCGCGAATGCGCTCGGCAATCGCTTCGGGCTTCGGACTGTTTGCGGCGGAATCGGTATCGGACATGATGTGCGTCTCGGTATGTTGGTCATCATAGGATGGACACAAAAATTGTCAACAATTTTTGTGTCTATTTTTGTCAATCTGCGATGCTAGCGAATGGTCGATGAGGCGCACGCATAGGCTACAAGGCCGTCTGACAGGGATCTGAACCTGTTAGAGAGTTGCGCGGCCGTTGTCTGTCGGCTGGTTTTTGTCAACAAAATCATAAAACGAAGGGTGTGGTGTGGAGTGTGGGGAGTATCGCAAATCTGACCGTTAGTTGCGTCCAAGGACTGAAGAAAAGCGGGCTGCTGCCCGCTTGCGCCCTGTCCGCCCGCTTCAGGCCAGATAGGGATAGCCCGACAACGTGAGCCTGAAGCCGTGCGCATTGGTGACGAGATGCGCGTCCGCGCCGACCGGCAGCGTCAGCATGTTGTGAATGTGCCCGAACTGCAGCCCCGTCACGACCGGAATGCCGATCAGCGCTCTCACCTGCTCGACCATCGCGTGCAGGTCGTAGCCGTTGTCGTAGTCGTAGGTCTTGCCGCCGGAGAAATCGCCGAGCACGAGCGCCTGCTGCTGCGCGAGGATACCGGCCAGATGCAGTTGATAAATCATCCGCTCGACCCGGAATGGCTGCTCGTTGACGTCTTCGATAAACAGGATGCCGCCCTGCACCGGCGGCATGTACGGCGTGCCGACCAGCGACGCCAGCACCGCCAGATTGCCGCCCCACAGCATGCCCGACACATCGACCGCCTGCGCTTGCGGCGTGTTGCCCGTCACGGTCATGGAGGGCTTCGTCAAGGCCGACCAGAAATGCTGCATCGTGAATTCGCTCAAATCTTCCGCGCCGAAATCGCTCATCAGCATCGGGCCGCCGAAGGTCTTCACACCGGCGCGCGCGAGCAGTGCAAGCTGGATCGCGGTGAAGTCGCTATGGCCGACTAGCGCGATCGGCTGATCGGAGAGCCGCCGCTGCAGCCCTTCGTAGTCGAGGCCATGCAGGATGCGCACCGCGCCGTAGCCGCCGCGCACGGCGAGCACCACATCGGGCAGCTCGCGCGATGGATCGGCGAGCCGGTTCAGATCGGCCGCGCGCTCGCCGTCGGTACCGGCAAAGCGCTGATAGCGGCGCTTTGCCGCCGCCTCGCCGTCGACGCGATGCCCCTGCGCCCGCAGCCGATGCAACGCGCGATGCAGCACCTCCGGATCATGCGGATACCCGGACGGCGCGATCAGTTCGATGGTGCGATGAGCAGTCATGGCAAGACCCGTTGGACGTTGTTGTTTTAGAGCGGTGACGGTGGGAGCGGTTCGCCGTCGGCCTGGGCGGTAGTCCCACGCGCCGCCGCGCGCGCTTCGCGGCTCGCGCGCCGCCGCTCGGCAAAAAACGATCTGAGCGCGGCGGCGCATTCGGCTTCGAGCACCCCGCCGCTCACGGTCGTGTGATGGTTCAGTTGCGGATTCGCGAATGCATCGACGACGCTGCCGCACGCGCCGGTTTTCGGATCGCGCGCGCCGAACACGACACGGGCGATGCGCGCGTGCATGATCGCACCGGCGCACATCAGGCACGGCTCGAGCGTCACATAGAGTTCGCAGCCAGGCAGACGGTAGTTTTCGAGCGCCTGCGCGGCGGCGCGCAACGCGGCCATTTCCGCGTGCGCCGAAGGATCGTGCGCGCCGATCGGATGATTGAAACCCGTCGCGATGACCTCGTCGCCTCGCACGAGCACCGCGCCGACCGGCACTTCGCCGGCTGCGCGCGCTTCTTCGGCGGCAGCCTGGGCGAGCGCCATGAAGCGCAGATCGCGTTCGGAAACGATGCGGGGTTCCGGCGGCTCGGGGGAGATAACAGGCGTGGGGGACACTGCCGTCACGTCGCCCGTTGCGGGCACGGCGGCCGCAGCGCGAACGAGCGGCGCGCTCACTGAGAACCCGCGCTAGCCGCACCGACGTCGCCGACACGTTCCGATAGACGTTCGGCAATCCGGCGGCAATATTCGCGCGGCAGGACCAGCGGGCCGCCGCGCAGCGATTCAAGCGCCATATCAAGCGCGAGCATGCGCGCCTGAAGACGGCAACGGGTCGCCTGGTCGCTCACGGCATTCAACTCCGTTTGCAGGTCGCGCAAGGCGCGAAGCTGCTCGACAGCGGGCGGCACGAAGCCCGCGTTTTTCAGAATCCGGTTGGCGACGCGCACTTCTTGCGGCACCAGAGCATCGTCGTCGAGGGACAGCGGCGCGCCCGCACCCGGCAAGTCGTCGAATTCTCCGCGTGCGGCGGCGGCGGCAATACGCTGTTCGACAAGCGCATCAAGCAATTTCATCTGCAATCCACTACGTTGAGGCCCGTGCATTCTATCAGGGAGCGCACGAGCGTTCAGACTGCCTCGCCGACAAGAACCCCCGCCCATCGGCTGATTCAGCGCATTTGACGGCGCATCGCGGTGCACCTCTGGAGTGAATCGCCAGGTTGCAGGATACGCATGGCCGTGAAGAAACCACGCTGCGCGCCATTCACTGCCGCTCACCACGGCCCGCGACCCGCGGCCCCTCGGGGCTCCCCGTCAACGGCCAGCGCGCGAGCACGATATGCCGGGTGCGTCCGAGCAGACTGTGGATCAGCGCGAACTCCCGCACATTCCAGCACGCCGGTTCAACCGGACGGCGCTCGGCCCACGGTATCCCGTACGCCAGCGTTACATGCGGCATGAACCGCGTCTCGGGCTCGACGCCGACGTTTTGCAAAGCCGCCGCGAGTGCGTCGTGAAGCACATGCAGCCCCTGCACGCCATCTTCACCGACCAGCACCGCCGGCCCGAGTCTCGGCTTTTTCGCGAAACTCGCGAGCGCATCGAACTCGACGGTAAACGGCGCCATGCTGACCGACGCGGCCGCCCGCTTCGCCGCGTCGACGTACTCCGGCGGCAGGCCACCCGCGAAATTGCCCAGATAACGCAGCGTGACGTGCAAACGGCCCGCCGCGAGCGGCTTGCTGCGCACGCGCGCCGCATCGCAAACCTGCTGCGCGAACTTCGCGATGCCGGCCGCCGTATTGCTGTCCGGAAAGACCGCGAAAAAAAGTCCGTCTGTTGGCGCGGGCGGCGCCTCGAGCCCGGGCAACCACAGTTGTTCAGACATCTTGCCTCGTTCCTTCGCCTGTTTCTTCAGCTGCTTCTGCGCTCGCTTCTGCGCGTCTTTCCGCGTGGCCTGTTCCTGCGATCCGCCCACCACCCGCGGCTCGCCTTTGCATGATACTGTATATTCATACAGTATCTCAAGGAACGTAGCTTGACGTCATGAATGGCGCAGCGGCGCATGCGCATTCAGCCTGCTGGCATCGAAGCATCCCGCCTCGGCAGCCGTCGACGAAAAGCCATGCCGCCTGGTGAAGCGCTGCGGCGAACGCCTTCATTTCACCCTGCCCATCGCGCGGCGAGGCGCCCCCGCTCGGGCCAGCCGTCGCCGCCAACGAGCGGAACGAACCTCACATCGCCGAACGCATGTTCTTCGTATTCCTGCTCGCTGCTGCGCACGATCTTCACGAGCCGCTGACGACCCGACTCGCTCCCGACCGGCATCACGAGGCGCCCGCCGCACGCAAGCTGGGCACGCAGCGCAGTCGGCACATGCGGGCCACTGGCAGCCGCGATGATCGCGTCATAAGGCGCATGCTCCGCGAGGCCCGCCGTGCCGTCGCCGAGATGAACCGACACGTTCGCGTAGCCGAGCCGCTGCAAGCGTTCGCGTGCGGCTTCGACCAGCTCGGCGTCGCGTTCGATCGAATCGACTCTCGCCACGATCTCCGCGGCGATCGCGGCGGCATAGCCTGAGCCCGTGCCGATATCCAGCACGCGCTCGCCCGGATGAAGCGCCGCGGCTTCCAGCATCTTCGCGACAATGAACGGCTGCGAAATCGACTGCCCGCCGCCGATCGGCAACGGCGTGTCGTCGTAAGCGAATTCGTGCCAGTAGGGCGGCACGAATGCCTCGCGCGGCACGCGCCGCATTGCCGCCAGCACAAGGGGATCGCGCACGCCACGGCGAAAGATCTGCCACTCGACCATCCGCTCGCGCGCCTCGGTAAATTCACTCATCGCCGTCTCCTGACGATCACCGCACCGACCGGTTCGAACTCCGCCCGATGTGCGGCGCGAAGGCGCCGTTGCCTGCTGGAGTTGCTGCCGCAGCGCGATGCCCTAGGCAGCGGGTCACATACTCGCTTCAGCAATCAGCATACCTCGGAGGGAAAGGTACGGATCAGGCATGGCCGCTCACCGTCCGCCGCTTACGCTCATCCGCGATAACGATAGCTCTCCATATTATTTGCGCGGCAGCGGGCGGCTCCTTAGGATTTCGTGACCTTCACTTCGACTCCTTCTGAACAATATGAATACGACAAAAGCACTCAGGGCCGCACTCTTCTCGCTTCTCGTCACCTGCGGCATCGTGAGCGCGCAAGCGGCGCTCGCAGCGGGGCAGACAGTGCGAGTCGGCATCATGTCCGGCGAGGACGAGGACGTGTGGCGCGCGGTGGCGGCCAATGCGGCCAAACAGGGCATCACCGTCAAGATCACGACGTTCTCCGACTACACGCAGCCGAACGAAGCGCTCGCGCAGCACGATCTCGACGCGAATTCTTTCCAGCACAAGCCTTATCTCGACGCGCAAATCGCGGCGCGCCACTATGACATCGTGCCGGTCGGCTTCACCTATGTGCAGCCGATTGGCCTCTACTCGCGCAAGGTGAAATCGGTCGGGGCGTTACCGCAGAATGCGACGATCGGCGTGCCGAACGATCCGAGCAACGAAGGCCGCGCGCTGCTGCTTCTGCAAGCGAATGGACTCATCAAGCTGCGTCCCGACGTTGGTTTGCTGCCGACCGCGCGAGACATTTCGGACAACCCCAAACACATCCAGATCAAGGAACTCGACGCGGGCATCGTCGGCCGCGCGATTAGCGACGTCGACGCGGCCGTCGTTAATACCGACTGGGCGGTCAAGGCGGGCATCAAGATTCCGCAGGAGCGCATTGCGCAGGAGAAAGTGCCGGGTAATCCGTATCGCAACTTCATCGCGGTCAATGCGAAAGATGCGAACGCGCCCTGGGTGAAGACGATTGTGGACAGCTATCAGCAGGCCAATGTCGCCTCAGAGATTCTGACCGTTTATCACGGTGCGACGCTGCCGGCATGGGACGGCGCGCCCCAACACTGACTTTCGCCTGCTCTACCGCGAACGCCTGCCCCCTTTCACCGTACCGCTCACCATGTCCACTCAAAGAACGCCCCACGATCGACGCAGCTTCCTGAAACTCTCGCTGGGCGCCGCAGCGGCGGCCGCATCGGCCACAAGCGCCCGTTTTTCTTTCGCGCAAGGGACGTCACGCACGTTGCGTATCGGCAACCAGAAGGGTTATCTGAATCTGCTCAAGGCACGCGGCACGCTCGAAAAGCGGCTCGCGCCGCTCAACGTGTCGGTGAGTTGGACCGAGTTCGCGGCGGGCCCCGTGCAACTGGAAGCACTCAATGTCGGCTCGATCGATTTCGGCGACGTGGGCGAAGCGCCGCCGATCTTCGCGCAGGCAGCCGGCGCGCCGCTGGCGTATGTCGCGGCGACGGTCACGCGCCCGCAGTCGGAAGCCGTGCTCGTGCCGCCGCAATCGACGATACGCTCGGTCGCGGATCTCAAGGGCAAACGGATCGCGTTCAACAAAGGCAGCAACGTTCACTACTTTCTCGTGAAGCTGCTGCGCCAGCATGGCCTGCAATACGGCGACGTCAACTCGGTGTTCCTCGCACCCGCCGACGCGCGAGCCGCGTTCGAGCGGGCGTCCGTCGATGCGTGGGTGATCTGGGATCCGTTTTTCGCGGCGGCGGAGAAATCGCTCGGCGCCCGCGTGATCGCGGATGCAAGCGGCGTGGTGGGCAATCGCGCGTTCTACTTTTCGTCGCAGAGCTATGTGGCGAACCATCCCGACGTGATCCGGGTTGTGATCGAGGAACTGGACAAGGTCGATCAATGGGGCAAGCAGAACAAGGATCAGCTCGCCAGCGAACTGGCCCAGTTATGGGGCCTGCCGAAGCCGGTCGTGGACGCGGCCGTGCAGCGCCAGCAGTTCGGCACGCAACCGATCACCCACGCGATTCTCGGCGAGCAGCAACAGATCGCCGATACGTTCCTCGAGCTTGGACTGATTCCGAAGCACATCGACGTGCTGAAGGCGGCGCCTTCCAATCTCGCGTAACGGCGCAGCAGCCGATTATTCGAAGCCAGGCCCGATGTCATGCGTGGCCTCGCGACGCTCGACCACGCCGCCAGCAAGACAGGCTGCCTGGCACTCAGGTTCGATGAGCCGGTTGCAGCCTCGCCGGCATCACGGCGCGCGGTGATGCCCACTCACGCGCGTTTGCCGCCTCGTGGTTCGTCGAAACCGAAAAGCCGGCGCGGCGTTTCCCACTGGATCTGTCGCCGCACTGTTGCGTCGGGCACGATCGTTTCGAACAGCGTCAACAGCGGACCGTAATCGAGCCGCTCCGGCGCGCGCAGAAACGGCCAGTCGGAACCCCACACGCAGTGCTCGGGCCCGAACGCGCGCAATAGCGCCTGCGCGTACGGCCAGGTATCCTCGTACGGATGCGCGGCACGCGAGTACTTCTGCCAGCCCGACAGCTTCACGCTCGTCCTGCCGCTTTCCGTGAGACGCAGCAGCGCGTCGAAACCGGCCTGAGCGATGCCGTCCGCGCTATCCGGGCGTCCGCAGTGATCGACGACGATCGGCGCGGGCTGCCGCGCGAGCCAGGGCCCGAGCGCTGTCATCTGGTCGCCGGTCACCTGGATCTGCGCGACCATGCCGAGGTCGGCGAGCATGCCGAAGAGCGGGCCCGCTTCGAGCACGAGTTCGATACCCTCCATCGCCGGATTGAATGCCACGCCCACCACGCCCGCCCGGCGCAGCGCGGCAAGCTCGGCGCGGCCGATGTCGTTGTCGACCACCGCGATGCCGCGAAAGCGCTCTTCATGGGTTTCGAGCGCATCGAGCAGGCAGCGGTTGTCGGTTCGATAGCCGCTCGTCGGGCCGACGAGCAGCGCGTGGCGCACGCCATAGGCATCCATCACGTGCACGAACTGCGCGGCCGTGCCGACTTCCTGCTGCGCGGGCCGATAAGCAGTGTCGTCGCGATACGGGAAGCGGATCGGATCGAACACGTGGCAATGGCAGTCGATCTTGTCTTCGTCGAATACGCTCATGGACTTTTCCACTCAGAACTCAGAACTCAGAAAGCGGGCGTTGCATGCGCAACGGCAGCCGCGCGCTCGACGACGCGTCGCGCGCCCCGGTAGGCCAGATCGATACGCTCGTGAGCGGGTAGCGACGGCATCGGCATCTCGACGCTCAGCGCGACGTCCGGCGCCAGCGCGCGCAGCAGCGCATCGAGCGGCAGTGCGCCGTCGCCGGGCGCGAGCCGGGCGGTGCGTGCTTCGTGAATCGCTTCGTCATCGCTCGACGGCAGCGTGGCAGGCGCGTCGCACAACTGCACGATGCCGATCGACGCGGGCGGCAGCGCGGCCACGTCTTGCGGCGTGCTGCCCGCGCGCGACAGATGCAGCGCGTCGATCACCAGCGCGAGATTCGGATGCGCGGCGCGTTCAATCGCCGCACGCGCCTGCGCGAGCGTGCCGACATGGCGCCAGCGCATGAATTCCAGATCGATACGCAATCCGAACGGTTGAGCCAGACCGGCGAGCGCGGCGAGGTTCGCGGCAAGACGCGCCGCATCGGCATCGTCGCCGGAGACGCTCACACAGCGCGCGCCGAGCGAGGCGGCCGCTTCGAATAGCGGCACGAACGAGGCGGGATCGAGCGTCGGCACGACCGGAATGAACTCGACGTCGAGCACGGCAACGCCCTCGCCCGCCATCACCTCGCGCAACTCGCGGTGCGCCGCGGTGCCCGCCATGACCGGCCAGGAGACGCCATCGGGCGTGGCCGGATGCATACGCAGCCCGACGCCCTTGAAGCCGGCGCGCGCGGCGAGCCGCACCCACGGCACGGGCGCGAACTCGAGCGCCGTCAAATGCGCGACGGCAAGCGGGCGCGCCATCTGTTGAGCGGGTTTCAATAGGTGGCCCTCCCGCCCGTCAGGTCGAACGTGAAGCCTGTCGTAAAGCTGCAGGCGGGGCTCACGATCCAGCTCACCATCCTGCCGACCTCCTCGATCTGCAGGAAGCGGCCCAGCGGAATCTTCGCCTTGCTCGCTTCGATGTGCTCAGGCGACATCTCGCGGAACAACTCCGTCTCCACCATCGCGGGCGCCACGCAGTTCATCAGCACGTTGTCGCGTGCGAGTTCCTTCGCGGCCGATTTGGTGAACGCGATCACGCCCGCTTTCGCGGCGGAATACGCGGAGATGAACTGCACGCCCTCCTTGCCCGCGATCGACGCCACGTTGAGAATCCGTCCGCCGCCGCGCGCGCGCATGTGCGGAACCGCGACGCGGCAGCCGTAGAACACGCTGTTCAGATCGACTTCGAGCACCCGCTGCCAGGTCTCGACCGGATACTCCCAGCTCGGCACCACCGGGCCGTTGATGCCTGCGTTGTTGACGAGAATGTCGACGTGGCCGAGCGCCGCGACGGTCGCTTCGAACGCCCGCTCGACACACGCGTACGACGAGACATCGACGGACTGAAGATGATCGGGCTCGAAGCCGAGACGCGCGGTGTCGCACTCGCTGACATCGAGGTCCCAGATCACGACGCGGGCGCCGTCGGCCTTCAACTGGCGCGCGATGCCGAGCCCGATGCCGCGCGCGCCGCCGGTGACGATCGCGACCTGGCCGTCGAAAGAGTGACTCATGACGAACATTTCCTTTTGAGGTTGCAGATGGATGAATTCAGATGGAGGCGTCGGCGTTCGTGAGGACGATCCGCTTGAGGTCGCCGACCACGAACACGTAGGAGAGCGCGCCGACCAGCGTGACCGCAGAAATGAAGGCCAGTGCGTAGACGAATGAGCCCGTTGCGTTGACGATCAGTCCGATCACGAGCGGCGTGACGATGCCGGCCGCGTTCGCGAACAGGTTGAAGAGGCCGCCGCTCAGGCCGAGCAGTCCCTTCGGCGCAATATCGGAAACGATCATCCAGGCGAGCGCCGACATGCCTTGCGCGAAGTACGCGACGCACAGAATCGCAATCACGGCCGCGGTCGAATCGACGTAGTTCGCGAGCGCGATGCTCGCGGCGGCCAGCAGACCGGTAATCACGGGCAGCTTGCGCGACCAGTTCAGCGAAATGCCGCGCCGGAGCATGGCATCGGAAATCCAGCCGCCGCTCAGCGTGCCGACCGATGCGGCAATGAACGGCAGCACCGCGACCATGCCGACCTTCAACCACGGCATGTGCCGCTCGGTGACGAGATAGGTCGGAAACCACGTGAGAAAAAACACGTTGGTCGAATTGCAGGCGAACTGGCCGATGCAGATGCCGAGCATGCTGCGGCGGCGCAGCAGCGCGGCGATATCGGCCCAGCGAAAGCGCGTGGTCTCGCGGTTG
The DNA here is from genome assembly GCF_900177725.1 of Paraburkholderia susongensis. Lineage (GTDB taxonomy): Bacteria > Pseudomonadota > Gammaproteobacteria > Burkholderiales > Burkholderiaceae > Paraburkholderia > Paraburkholderia susongensis. Next base: position 126,822 of record NZ_FXAT01000001.1, read on the forward strand.
CCGTCGACCACGCCGCCGCCGTTCGCGATGTGATCGAGCTCGGCGCGGTTCGCCGCTTTCGACTCGTGCGGCTCGCGAAAGCGCAGCGCCCAGACCACGCCGAAGGCCACACCCACCGCACCGACCATGCCGAACAGCGCGCGCCATCCATAGCGCTGTTCGAGCCAGAAAAGCAGCGGGCTCAGGAATGCGAGGCCCACGTACTCGGCGAACGTATAGACGCCCGTCGCGCGGGCCCGCTCGCTCTGCGGGAACCAGACCGCGACGACACGGCTGTTGGTGGGAAAGCACGGCGCTTCAGCCGCGCCGATCAGGAGCCGCATGATGAGCAGCGACACGAACCCCGCCGCGAGCCCTTGCAGCCCCGTGAACAGCGACCACAGCGTCAACGCGAAGAAATAAGTCCAGCGGGTGCCGACGCGATCGAGCAGCACGCCGCCCGGAATCTGGGCGGCGGTATAGGTCCACGAAAAAGCGGAGAAGATCACGCCCATGAGCGCCGGTGTCAGCCCCAGATCGTGGCTCATGCCAGGCGCCGCAATGCCCGCGACGCTGCGATCGAGATAATTGATCATCGTGCCGATCGCGAGCAGCGCGAGGATGCCGAAGCGTGCCCGCGTGCGTGCGGCGGCGGGCGCGGCCGCGTGGGTCTGCGCGGCGCCATACGTCTGCGGCGCGCGCGGCGTCTCGATTGGGTTCATCGCGTCTCCATCGTTGATTATGGTGTGCGCCGCCGGCCTCTGGCGCTCTGCCGCGGCCGGCCTGCGGTCTACGATGGAGATACTAGGGAGTAACCGTCCGGCTGTCGTATGCCGAGTTTCAGCTATCCTATAACTTTTGGTTAATCGTGTTACTCGCCCGGCTCGGGGCCGGAGGAAGGATGCGCTTCAAGCTGCGGCAAATGGAAGTGTTTCGCGCCGTGATGCTCACGGGCTCGATCAACGCGGCCGCGAAGATGCTGTATGTCTCGCAGCCGGCCGTGAGCAAGCTCGTCTCGCACACCGAAACCACACTGGGGCTGCGTCTGTTCGAGCGCGCGAAAGGCCGCCTGATTCCGACGGCCGAGGCCCAGGCGCTGTTTCGCGAGGTCGAGCAGGTCTACCAGTCGGCGCTGCGGGTCGATGAATTCGCGCGGGCGCTCGCGCTCGGCCCGGCGAGCCTGCTGCGCGTCGCGTGCAGCCCGTCGCTCGCGACCGCGATCGTCGAACTCAAGCGCAAGCTGCCGCGGCTGCGGGTCGACTGGCATACGACGCTGATGGCCGAAATGCCGTTGGAAGTGCTAAGCAAAACCGTGGACGTCGCCGTCACGTCGATGCCGATCGAGCACGAGCATCTCGAAGTCGTACCGTTCATGCGCGGGCGCATGGTCTGCGTACTGCCGCCGGATCACCCGCTCGCGCAACAACCCCGCATTGCGCTCGCCGATCTCACGTCCGAGCCGATGATTCTCTTCAGGCGCGACATTCCGTTCGGCACGATGGTCGTGCGGGCCTGCCAGCAAGTCGATGTCGATCTGACCTCGGTCGTCGACGTGACGCGTGCCGATCAGGCGCTTGCGCTCGTGCGCGGCGGACTCGGGCTCGCCATCGTCGATGAGTTCGCGGCGGCCGAGGCCGATTGCGTCGTGCGTCCGCTCGTCGAGAATCTCGAGATGACCTCGACGTTCGTCTACTCGAAGTTCTCGCCACCCACGAGAAACGCGATGTTGCTGATGAGAGCCGTCTATCGGCGCGCCGAGCAGTTGGGACGACAGATCGGCAGTGTGCCGGGCGAAATTGCGTGACGCCGTGCCGTCCGGTCATGCCTGGTCATACGCGTTGCTTGCCGTGCGAAACGCCTCTCCCCCGTTCGTTGCCGACCTGCCGATCGTGCTGTTCGATGCATTCAATTCCATGTCAATTCCATGTGGCAGCAGCGAGTCGCTGCCAGATCAAAACACACCGCTTCGTGAATCGGCACCCTTTCGATAGTTCCGGTTGGTCTGTTCCGGATTGCGGTTCACGAGCGCTCGCGCATAAAGCGGATGATGCAGACTCCGCACTTCGTGCTCGAGTTCGAAGCAGCGTGCGCCGGACGACAGATCGACGATGTCCGCGAACCGGTACTGATGCGGCTCTTCCCCATAGGCAAGCCCGTACTCGGCGAGGCGCGCATAGGGCTCGGAAAAGCGGGCAGCGTAAAGGGCGATGTGATGTCCGTCGTATTGCGCAACCGGCTCGGGCGTTTCTGCGTACAGCAACTGCTGATGCGTTCCCACATCGATCACCGCACGTTGCAACCCGTCGCGCTCCTCCGTCGCAACGGGCGCATGGAAGATATCCCGGTAGAAACGCGCGATAGGCAGCGCACTGCCGACAGGCACATCGATCCTGACGAATGCGATGCCCAGATCTATTTCCGACCAGGGGCTCGAGGCGGATCGACCCGCAGATCGACCCGCAGATCGACCATGTGGATCGAGACACTCGTAGCGGTTACCCCAAGGGCAGATCACCTCGATGCTGCCTGAGCGCTCCGTCCAGCCGAACTGCGTGCCATCGAGCAGCGGCTCGACAGAGCGCAGGCGCGCAACGAGCGGTTCGAGTTCGCCGGCAACGAGGCCGACGCTTCCCCGCAGGCGCTGCGCGTCTCCTTGCGGCAAGTGAATTTGCGATCGGCCGATGTTGATCCACATATTGTCCACGCCGGTCATGATGAACGGATCGCGCGTCAGCCCAAGTCCACTGACGTAGAAGGCGGTCGCGAGAATCTGATCGGGAATCTTCAGGTTGACGTGCTCGAGCAGTATCAGATTGCCGGTATCGTCGTGAGCGTAGGAGTGCTTCATTGGGTCTGCCTTGCGATGGGTGAATCATATTGCCTGAACGTGGGAGACGACCTTTCGCGAGCGGCTTGTCTTCCCGAGGTAACACCATACCGCGTTCACAGGTTGCCGTTCGAAGCCGCTTTGCGAGGCGTGGCGCCGATGCGGCGCGGCTAGAACTGGCCGCGTCGCCAGCAGCCCGTAACCGCGCGCCCCATATCGTCCCGATGAAAACCGCGGCGTATCTCCAGGGGTTAACGTTGCTATCCGAACTTTTAACGGCAACTTATCCTGCACCCCGAATGTAAACCGACCGGTCGGTTAATTAATAGAACGAGAAAATCCGTATTCATCCAAGGAGATATCAGATGGCAAGTCCGTTTGGTCTGTTTGTCAGGCGCTCCAACCGTGTACGCGTGGGCATTGCCCGGTCATTTTTAACATGGGGCATGGCCGGTCTGTGTGGTCTGTTGGTCGCTGCGTGCGGAAGTGATGACGTGACGCCTGCGACCACCGCTCAAACCAACGCATCAAAATGTACCTCGCTCAACGGTCAAACGATCGGCGGAATTCAGATCACGGCGACCAAGCGCACGGAAGCAAGCGGCGACGTTCCCGCCTATTGCAAGGTCAGCGCCACTGGCGCTCAGGGGACCACACTCGACATCGAAGTCGATCTTCCGGACAACTACGCAAACCGGTTATTCCATCAGGGCGGTGGCGGTTTCGACGGGTCCATTCCGACCGTTGAATCTATCAACCAGACTTTTCCGCTAGTCAAACCGCTGCAGCGCGGCATGGCCTTCACTGCGTCGAATGGCGGCAACCGGGACGGCAACCCCGCCGATTTCATTACCAATGCCACCCAAAAACAGGACTACTCGTACGCCGCTTTGGGTATCACCGTGCATTTCGCCAAAGCCGTCATTGCATCCTTTTATGGCCAGGCGCCTAAATACACGTACTTCGAGGGTGCATCGAACGGTGGACGAAATGCCTACCTCGTCGCTCAGGATTGGCCCGCCGACTACGACGGCATCATCGCCGGTTCCGAAACCATGGACATGGCGACACAAACCATGGCATGGCTCAACATGGCTTCCAAGGTAGGAACGGCAGCGATGCCCAGCAGCGCGCAATGGACGGCGGCCTATCAGGCTGCCTTGCAACAATGTGGCAACGCAAACGGCGTCATACTGAATCCCGATGCCTGCACCTACGACCCTGCGCCGCTGCAATGCGGAACCGCGGGTGCGCCGGCAGCAACCTGCCTTACCCCCGCGCAACTGCAGACTGTCCGGCAACAGATCGGCGCGCTGAACACAGGCAGCGGGACGCTGCTGTATTCCGGTTACTACTGGGCGGACTTCGGCAGCGCCCTTGGTGTTGACGCATACGCAACGCTGGGAGGCGGCTTCGCGGGAATCGCGACGGGTGACGGCAATTGGCTTTTGCCGGCGACCACGCCGGGAAGTTTGCAGGCGACCTTCAACGTCGACAGCGCCTATCCGGTCATCGCCGCAGGTCTGCAAACGGCGGGAGCCGATCACAGCCTTCCCGCCATCGCACAGTATCTCGTATCGGGCAAGAAACTGATCTCGTTCCACGGCGGTGCGGATCCGCTGCTGTCGGCTCGCGATCATCTTCGCAACTGGCTGACCATGACGCAACTCGCAGGATCGGCGGCGAGCAACGCGCGCTTTTACCGCGAGGCCGGTGTGGGCCATGTCACAGGCGGCAATGGACCTGACCAGTTCGACTACATTGGTCCGATGATCGCGTGGGTCGAACAAGGCGTCGCGCCTGGCCAGTTGACCATGACGAAACTCGACGCGAACGGCAACGTGACAGCAACCCTTCCCGACTGTCCGTACCCGAGCGTGCCGCATTACAACGGCTCGGGAGACATCAATCAGGCTGCCAGCTATAGCTGCGCAAGCAGTTGATCGTGCGTGATGGCGAGTCGGCGGCTTATGCCGCCGATAGCAAACATCCAGACACCCCAGATCACGTTATCCCACCGGAAAGGTGCAAAGTCAGTCAGATATACGATTCTGACAGGACTGCTTATCGAAAGCGGCGAACGTCCGCCCGCGTTTCCGATGCGCGTCAAGGGCGCCGAGCCGTCTACCCGCCATCGCCTCCGCTCTAATCCACGCCGGGCCATGGATATGAGAACGCGGGAGATCCCGACGACCTGCCTTAGCCAATGAGCGGGTAAACCTCGGTCGTGACATCGCGCATGGCAGTGCCGCGAAAAATATCAAACGGAATATCGAACGGAATTTCAGACCGGTTGTTGGCTTCGAGAAAGTTTGGTGCAATCAGCCGGTCATCAAGTGCCCCTAGGATTAGCCGGTTCTACCCCGCAGTTCCGCTAAAGAAGATCCCGTCCGATCCCCTACGGAGACACACATGCAAAGAAGAAATCTTCGCCCGATGGTTCGTACCCTGATGTCCGCCGGCTGCACATCCTTCGTTCTCTTTACACTCGCTAGTGCCAGCGCTCACGCAGACTCCTCCGGTCACGATCAGGACAACAACGGCCATTTCAAGCCCGGCCTGCTCGTTATAAGCCGCAGTGTCTACGACAACGTCTCGAGCAACGTGCAGGTGGGCAGCATCCTGCCGCCCAATTGCGCCAGTACTCAAGGCGGGTGCAGCGCTTCAACGGGGGCGCCCGCCGACGGCACGTACCCGTACGTGTGGAATAACGATGGCTACGACGCCAGCTTCGGCATCACGTCGCGGATCTTTCTCGACCAGATCACGCCGGGCGGCACACTCGTGAGCACGCTCGAAGTACCGAACAGCCTGCAGAAGAGCTTTGCACACGACCAGCTGGTGACGAGCTTCAGCTCGAAATCGGAACTCGCGCTGCATCTGTCGACGGACGGCCAGTATCTGACGTTCATGGGATACGTCGCGCCCGTGAACACGCTCGACGCTTCCAACTCGAACACGCCGGGTGCGGTCGATCCGACGAACCCCGTCGGCCAGAACTTCTATCGCGCGGTTGCCCGTGTCGATCGCAACGGCCACTTCCGCTTCACCGAAACCAATGCGTATAGCGGCAACAACGGCCGCTCGGCGATTCTCAACAACAGCAACGGTCACGATATCGTCTACACGTCGGGCAATGCCGGCAACGGCGCGAACCCGCAACCGGATGGCGTCATTCTTGGCGCAGGCGCGCAATTCATCGATGCGTCGACGCACCACGAAGCCCAGCAGAATCCGGGGACGCCGGCGCCGCTCGCGAGTTTCTCGGTCACGCAACTCGGCGCGAAAGCCGACAAGATCGGCAAGGACGATAACTTCCGCGGCATGACCGTCTTCAATAACGTGCTGTACTTCACGAAGGGAAGCGGCAGCAACGGCGTGAATACCGTCTACTTCGTCGATACCACGGGTAGCGCATGTCCCAACGGCGTCGGCGTGCCGTCGCCGAAAGCAACGTTGCCGACCACACCGCTTGCCTACAACGCCGCGACGCTGCAAACCAGCGGCCTGCCGAACAACATGTGCATTCTGGCCGGCTTCCCGTCGACGCCGAACAAGTCGGCGACCACGCTCTCCTATCCGTTCGGCCTCTGGTTCGCCGACGCGAATACGCTGTACGTGGCCGACGAAGGCGATGGCTATACGGGCGGCGCCGACCTCTACACCCATGCCGCCGCGCAGCCGCAAGCCGGTCTGCAGAAATGGACATACAACACCGGCACGAAAACGTGGACGCTCGCCTATACGTTGCAGACGGGTTTGAACCTCGGCACGCAGTACACCATACCCGGCTATCCGACGGGTTCCAATACGGCGACGGGACTGCCGTGGGCACCCGCTACCGATGGACTGCGCAACCTGACCGGCCATGTCGACAGCGACGGCACCGCGACGATCTGGGCAGTCACGTCGACGATCAGCGGCAATGGGGATGTAGGCGCCGATCCGAACAAGGTCGTAGCGATTCGGGACATCGTCAAGAATACGGCGGCTGCCGGTGCAGCGCAGGAGAAGTTCGTCACGCTGCGCAGTGCGGGGTATGCGGAAGTGCTGAGAGGTGTTTCGTTCGCGCCGGGCACCGATCTGAACGGGCGCTTCTGAACGTCTGATCGCGTTGTCTGGATTGCACATGGCAAACCGGGCGCTTGCACGCGCAAGCGCCCGGCATGTCAACCGCCGCGCGTCCAATCTCGCATGACGCGGCGGCGGCTCCCTGATTGCACGGCAGTTGGAGACACGGTTAAAGACCGCAGTTAAAGACCGCTGGCGGCCATGGCCGCAACGCAGGCTTTATGCATGCCCCGTCACGAATTTTTTCGTCGCGTGATAGCCGTGTTTTGTTGCATCGGCAACGGAATGACCCGCACTCTTCGCACCACGGCCGACCGCGTGCACGGCATCGCTCACGGCATGCCCGGTTTTCTTTCCGGCCGTCTTGACGTCGCTCTTGAACTCATGAGCGCCCGTTGCCAGGCTCGCATGAGCAAGCGGACTGAGCACGGCCAGCATGCACACGATGATCGAAATTCTCGTCTTTTTCATCACACTGATTCTTCCCTACAAGAAAAGCCGCTCCATGCTACGGCCAGAGTCCTTTGGACAACTCGCTCGCAGGATAACGATGGTCAACAAGGGTCGGGTCAAAGGGTTGGCGCCGGCTTGAAAACTGCCGGGCCCGAATTCGGCTCGAACGACACGTTCGTCGACGGAACCGGGCCGCAACGAAGCTATCTTCGCCAGCCGCGCCCGTAGTAACCGCCAAAACCGATGCCGACATCGACGGCAGGCGCTGCGTAGTACGCAGGCGCATAGCCGTACCCATAGACCGGCGCGGGTGCATAGCCATACGGTGGAGCGACGATGCATCCTGACAGACCGGCCGCGAGGGCAATGACACACAAAAGTCTGATCATGATTTTCTCCCTGCATTGATTGTAGATGGCAGGCGCATCCTGATTCGCAACGAAGTGTGTCCGAACGTAACCGGTCGGACACTCGCGCGATAACCGCAACAACCGCGATAACGCAAGCGCGCATGAGAGCCTTCGCGCGGCATTCCGTGCGCGACATCGACGCCTGCGGCGAGCCCGGGATTTCAACGGAAGCTCGCCGGATCAGGCCTCGTGCGGCGACGTGCGTGTGATCCATATGGGAATAACATACAGCGAGACATACAGCGAGGCGGTGGCGCGATCCGCGGCCGCGCCGCGATGGCGGGCTCGCCCGACGTGAGCGCGCACACGGTCATCGACGAGGGCGAGCGCATGAGACGGATGCATGGTCGGCGATTTTTTTCGACGTAACCTGTCCATCGGCATGCGGCCCGAGCGTCATTGTCATGGCGGCCCGATATCGACTGATGTCGCCCGATATCGCCCGATGTCGGTTCCCCCGCCTCAACCCATGATGGAGGCTCACATGCAATACCTGTTGATGATCTATTCGGAAGAAAACCGTTGGAGCCAGATGACCGATAGCGAGCGGCAGCAAGGCGTCGCCGCGTATCAGGCGTACACCGAATCGTTGAAAAAAACAGAGGCGCTGCTAGGCGCCAACCGGCTGCAACATTCGAACACCGCTACCACGGTGCGGCTTGTCGACAACAAGCCGCAGGTGCTCGACGGCCCCTTTTCCGATTCGAAGGAGCAACTCGCTGGCTACTACCTGATCGACGTGCCCAACCTGGACGCGGCGATCTCGTGGGCGTCGCGTTGTCCCGGCGCGGCACACGGTGTCATGGAAGTGCGCCCGGTGTGGACTGCTCCTTACGACGCACCGTCTGCTGCATGAGCCCGTCCGGCGGCGCCGGCCCTGAGGGTGACGCGGACGGCGCCGCGCATTCGATTGCCGAGGCGGTCGCCCGCCGCAGTTACGGCAAGCTCGTCGCGCTGCTGGCGATGCGTACGCGCGATATCGCCGCGGCCGAAGACGCGCTGGCCGACGCGTTCGCGGCCGCGCTCGCGGACTGGCCGGCGCGCGGCTGCCCCGCGAATCCCGAAGCGTGGCTCATGACGGTTGCGCGCCGCCGGGCGATCGACGGCGCGCGCCACCGGCGTGTCGGCGACGAGGTGAGCAACCAGCTCGCGATCCTCGCCGACGAGATCGACGAGCATGAAGCCGACGTATTGCCCGACCGGCGGCTTGCGCTGCTGTTCGCCTGCACGCACCCCGCGCTCGAGGCCGCGATTCGCACGCCGCTGATGCTGCAGGTGGTGCTGGGGCTCGAAGCGAAGACGATCGCGTCCGCGTTCCTGACCTCGCCCGCCGCCATGAGCAAGCGCCTCGCGCGAGCGAAGCACAAGATCCGCGAAGCGGGCATTCCGTTCAGCGTGCCCGAGCGCGAAGAGTTGCCCGGCCGGCTCGCCGCGGTGCTGGAAGCGGTCTACGCGACGTATGCGGAAGGCTGGAGCGACCCGGTCGGCGGCGATAGCGGGCGGCGCGATCTCGCCGGCGAGGCGCTGTTTCTCGCCCACCTGCTCGCCGAGCTGTTACCCGAAGAGCCCGAGACGCTCGGTCTGCTCGCGCTGATGCTGTATGCGCAGGCGCGGCGCGATGCGCGACGCGATGCGGCCGGCGACTACGTGCCGTTATCGGCCCAGGATCCGGCGACATGGAACGCGCCGATGATCGACGCCGCCGACGCACTGCTGCGACGCGCGAACGCCTTCAACGCAATCGGACGTTTTCAGCTCGAGGCCGCGCTGCAGTCGGCGCACGTGCACCGCTGCCGCACGCATCGCTCGAACTGGGACGAGATCGTACAGCTCTACGATGCGCTGCTCGCGATTGCAGCGTCGCCGGTAGTCGCGGTGAACCGCGCGCTCGCGCTGGCGGAACGCGACGGCCCGCAGGCGGCGCTCGACGCGCTCGCTCCCTATGCGGACGATCCGCGGCTCGCCGACTACCAGCCGTACTGGGCCGCGCGCGCCGATCTGCTCGCGCGTGCCGGCGCGGCGGCCGAGGCGCTCAACGCGTACGATCTCGCGATCGGCCTCGAGCGCGATCCGGCCGTGCGCCGGTTTCTGCAGCGCAAGCGCATGGAACTGTCGTCGGCGAACCGCTAGTGGCCCGTTCCGTCACTGCCTGCCCGGCCTCGGGATGTGCCGCCGCACGAGGGCCAACGCCACCGTCACCGCGGCCATCGCGGCGCCAAGCATCCATAGATAGCTCGACGCGCCGCCCATCGTAATCACCGCCGCGCCGGCGAACGAGCTGAGAATGGCGCCCATGCGGCCAAATGAATTCGCCGCCGCCGTGCCCGTTGCCCGCACCTTGGTCGGGTACACGTAGGCGCACAGCGCGAACGAAGTCGAGATCACGGCATTGACGAAAAGTCCATGCAAACCCAGCCCCAGCACCAGCAGATTCGCGCTGCGCAACGGATCGACACCGATCAGGGCCCAGGCGCTCAACGCGCCGCCCACGCTGCACACGACGAGCGGCCAGCGCGAACCGAAACGTGAGATCGCCACCGCGCAGACCAACGCGCCGATGACGCCGCCGAGGTTGTATGCCATCAGCCCCCGGCCCGAAATCGCGACCGGCAAGCCTTGCCCCGTCAGCATCGCCGGTAGCCAGCTGAATGCGCTGTAGACCGCGAGCAGACCCATGAAGTTGGCAATCCAGATGGCGATCGTGTCGTTCGCCCGCTGGTCCTTGAAGAGTGCGGTGAAACCGGCATGCTTTTCGTGGCCTTGCTCGCGCGCATCGACGAATGTCGCGTCAGCCTCGACGGGGCGCGAGATCGCGCGCAACAACCGCGCGAGTTCGGGCCAGCGATGCGTTCGGCGCGCCAGAAAGCGCGGAGATTCCCGCAAGCCGGCGCACAGTGCGAGCGCCAGCGCGAACGTGACGGTGCCGCCGATCATGAACAAGCCGCGCCAGCCGTAGACCGGCAACACGTGCGCCGCCAGGACCCCCGCCAGCATGCCGCCTAGCGGCACGCAGACGATCGTCACCGTCACGGCCATGGTCCTGAAGCGCGCAGGCGTGTATTCCGCGGTGAGCGTGGTCGACGTGGGCAGCACGCCGCCGATGCCGAGGCCCGCGATGAAGCGCAGCAGCGCGATCATCCAGATGTTCGGCGCAAATCCAATCGAAAACGTCGCGACGCCGAACAACAGCACGCTGCCGATGATGGCCCAGCGCCGCCCGAGCCGATCGGCCACGAGACCTGCGCCGATGCTGCCGAAAGCCATCCCGGCGAGGCCCGCTGCCACGACCGGCGCGAAAGCGTTGCGCGTGATGCCCCATTCCTTGATCAGCACGGGAATGACGTAGCCGATCAGCTGGCCGTCGAAGCCGTCGACGAGAATCGACAACGCCGCGAGCAGCACCACGACACCCTGCACTCCCGTGAATGCGCCGTCGTCCAGTATGGAACCGATGTCGACGGTGGCACCGCTCGCGCTCACGCTCGCCTCGCCGATGCACGCAGCGCCGTCCGCCCGTCCTGGCGAAGGACTCGCGGAGTCCGCCGTTCCGGTGTAACTCGCCATGAGCTTGTCTCCTGATCGGCTGGCGCATGGGGACGCCGCCGTCTTCGATGGTTGCCGGCGCCGCTTCACCCGTGGATTTCGAGGGCCGGGGCAGTGTGCGCCTCCTGGCGGAGGCTCGGCACACGGTCGGATCTCAGCGTAGATATGAATATCAGATATGTAAACTGATATTTTTACTTAGCCAGTATAAATTTCAAATTGCCGATTTGATATTCACAATCTATGATGGATGCGTTCATGACAACCGCACACCTGCCGTCCACATGTCGAAGCCAGAACTCGCCGTCAGCACCACCGAGCAGATCAAATCGCAGATCGAGGAGGCCATCAACGCCGGCACCTACCTGCCCGGCGATGCGCTCGACGATGCCGCGCTCGCAAAGCACTTCGGCGTTTCGCGCACCCCCGTGCGCGAGGCGATCCTGCAGTTGTCAGCGCAAGGTCTCGTGAAAATCGTGCCGCGCTCGGGAATCTACGTCGCGCGCATGTCGATCAAGGAACTGCTCGCGATGTTCGAGCTGCTCGCCGAACTCGAAGGCGCCTGTGCCAAGCTCGCCGCACGGCGCATGGATCTCCCCCAGCGCCAGCGGCTCAAGCAGCTTCATGAGGAGAGCCGTGTCTTCGTGGACACGTACGATCCGGAAAGCTACGAGAAAGCCAACGCGAGCTTCCACGGGCTGCTGTATGAGGCCTCGCTCAATCGCTATCTGGAAGAACAGATCCTGATGATCCGCAAGCGGACCCGGGCCTATCGTCAGGACCACTTCCGGATGCCGCAGCGGCTCGCGAAATCGTGGGCGGACCACGGGCGTATCGTCGACGCCGTGCTTATCTGCGACGCCCAGGCCGCATCGCAGGCCATGATCGATCACATTGCGATCGGCGGGCAGGAGTTTGCCGAATTCGTCACGCGCATTCCCGATGCGCTGCTCGAGCCGTGAAGGCCGAACCTTTCTGTCCGTTCGCCCATTACGTCCATTGACCCCGACAACCTCGAATCCACTCATGACCTCACCTGACTCCACCGCTCCCCTGATCGGCCTGATCGTCCCCCCTGCCTCGGGCGAGGTGCCCAGCGACGCGGCAAAGCTGTACCCGCATCGCGCGCGCTTCATCGCTCGCGGACTCGCGCTGCCCGCCATTTCCACGGCCGGCTACGATTCGGTGATCGACACGGTCACGGCAAGGGCCATCGAGCTGGCGGATGCCGGAGCCCAGGTCATCTCGCTGATGGGCACGTCCCTCAGTTTTTACCGCGGCGCCAACTTCAACCGCGAACTCGTCCGCGCGATGACCACCGCGACCGGCCTCCCCGCCACGACGATGAGCCAGGCTGTCGTCCGGGGCCTGCGCAACGTGGGCGCGCGGCGCATCGCCGTGGCTACCGCGTACACCGACGACGTCAACGCGCGGCTGCGGGATTTCCTGCTGGCGGAGGGTTTCGAAGTCAGATCGATCAGCGGGCTGGGGATGACCGATGTGATCGGCGTCGGCGAGGTCACAGGCGACACCCTGATGGCTATCGCGCGCGACGCCTTCGCGAAAGACCCAACGGCACAGGCCATTCTGATTTCGTGCGGCGGCCTGAAGACCCTTGGAATCATCGAGGCACTGGAAGCGCAGTTCGGCGTGCCGGTCGTCTCCAGTTCTCCCGCGGGCTTCTGGGATGTCGTGCAACTGGCGAACGTCGATCCGCTTGTCAGCGGCGCGGGGCGACTCTTCCGGCAACGCGCGCCGGCTGTCGAATCGCATTGATGTAACGGGAGTAATGGGAGTAACGGGGGTTTTTGCGCGCGCACCTATCGTGCGTTTATCGCGCATATTTCGGATAACGATACGATGATTCCTGCTTTCCGCCTCGACGGCCAGCCGAAAACGTTCGTTCTCGTTCCCGGGTCCTGGCACGGTGGATGGTGCTGGTCGCGTGTCGTCACGGCGCTCACGAGGAAGCGGCACAGGGTATTCGCGCTCACACAAACGGGATTGGGTGAGCGTCGCCACCTCGCGGCCGCCGCCACGCATATCGACGTCTATGTCGACGACATCGTCAATACCATCGAGTGCGAGGAACTTCACGACGTGGTGCTCGTGGGGCATAGCTTCGGCGGCATTCCCATCACGGGCGCCGCTGCCCGGCTGCCCGCGCGTATCCGCTCACTCGTGTATCTGGATGCGGGCGTGCCCGAGGTCGGGGAGTCCGCCCTCAGCCCGCTCTCGCCCGAGGAACAGGAGCGCCGGCGACGCTCGGCGCTCAGGCTGGATGGCATCGACGTCCTGATGCCGCCTGCCGGGGCGCCGGCTCATTGGGGCATTGCGGGCGCAGCGGCCGAGTGGGTCATGAGGCGCTTGACGCCGCATCCATTGGCTACGTATGCCACCCCGCTCGAATACGACAGAAGCAGTTGGGAAGCGCTTGCTCGTACCTATATCCGGTGCACCGCGTTCCCGCATCCGCACCTCATCGTGCGTCAGAACCAGCTTCGTGCCGATACGCGATGGAACTGGATCGAGTTCCCGGCCGGCCATCACGCGATGGTGTCTCATCCTGAAGAACTGGCCTGTCTGCTCGAAACGCTCTGAATGGCGAACGGTTCGTCGAGCGCCGTATGCGTGAGGCCGTACTTCGCCATGCGGGCACGATGATCCGCCGAACCGGGGTACTGGCGAAGCTCAGCGGATCCAGGCCGTGAAGCGGCGCCACGTACCTGATTCGATCGCAACGCTGAACTGGGGAATTGCCGCTCTACTCCAGATTGTCTGGTGACACAGGAGTATCTAGGCGCGAATACTGTCGATCTGAATGGGTAGCCCACGCGTTGGGCCCACCATGACACCGACATGCACAGGCCGGATCCTATCCGGCTTCAATAGTCGCAAGTCGAAACGACTGACTAGACGGGCAAGCATGATTCTCTGCTGAAGTTCCGCAAAAGGCGCACCCAGGCACCGCCACACACCTAAGCCGAACGGGAAGAATTGCCGGACTTGCTGTTTGCCCCCGATGAATCGCTCCGGGAGAAATTCATGCGGCCGCTCCCATATCGCAGGGTCTCTATGAACGAGAAACATGCTCGGCCCCAATACAATGCCGGCAGGCAAAGTGTAGGAGCCCACCGTCATAGACTCTTTCAGGAGCCTCGGTAGATATAGCGCCACGGGAAATAGTCGCATCGACTCGCTCATCACTGCGTCGACGTATTCAAGTTCCTTGACCTTCTCCGGTTGAAATTGCTTACCCATGACCGTGTCAACCTCCTTCTGCACTCGGGCGAGTGCGTCTGGATGCCGGAGCAAGCAATAGAGTGCCCAGGAAAAAGTGTTCGCCGAACTTTCGTAACCACCAATCAGAAGCGTCAGAAGCTGGTCTCGCAGCACGGCGTCGGACATCGCCGCTCCGTCTTCGAGACGCACGGTTGTCAGCATGGCGAGAATATCGGTTCGGGCTGGTCCGCTCGCCGCGGTCCAGGTTCTGCATTTGTGAATCTCCTCCTGCAGCATCTCGTCGACCACACGGAAATTGCGAGCCGCGCGACGAAACAGAATATCCATGGGATACGGATTTTTCCGCGCCGGACACCCACGCACATAGTCATAGACTTGCTGGGCGCCTATGTACGCCGACAGGCCGAAAACAAGCGGCTTCGTCATATAGTTCATATACCCGAGATACGCGGCGCTGAATCGTTCCAGCCGGGCGCTGTCGTCGATGCCGAGAACGAGCCGCACGATGAAGTCGAGCGTGATTTTTCGCGACTCCCTGGTCATCTGGCGCTGATCGCCAGTCTTCCATAATTCGATATGGGCGTCGGTGATCCGGAGCATCTCCGGCGCATAGCCGCGAATCCGGTCACCGTGAAAAGGCGGTGTGATCGCCTTGCGCAGGAGCCGGTGCGGCTCACCGTGAGCGAACAGCACCGAATTGTTGCCCACGAGGTAGCGAAACTCGTCGACATGCCTTCCAGGACCGTCATAACCTGATCCGCTCAATGATTGGATCACGCCACTATCACTCGTGATGACGGTCGGTGGCCGCCCGGGCAAACGCAAGGTGAATGTATTCCCGTATAGCCGATAGCAACTCGAGAAGTATCCATGGGGATCGCGCAACAATTTACCCATCTGCATGACACCGGGTGCTGACGGCCCCGGCGGAAGGTCGCATGTTTCGAAGTTCATGATGATCTCCGCTGTCCTGCATGAATCCGTCCCTGGCTATAGCCGATGCATCCCGTTCCGGAAATGCCGATAGCGTTGACCGTTTCCTGCCGTTCACGACGACATCGCATCGATGATGATCGCGTGCGGAGATGTCAGATAGTTGGACCAGTATGACGGCTCCAACAACTCTTTCCCTTCATCGGACAACCAGGGTTTGATCCATTGAGCGTTATCGAATCCCGCGCTGCTCAGCGCGCGCTCGTGCGCGGACTTTGACCAGTAGAATGCATCCACACTCACTGCGTGTTCGCCTACCTCGGCGGTCAGATGAACGATTGCGCCATCTCGCCTGCGGTTATCGGTTTGCGACAGGCTGAAACCATAGTGGCTATACCAGTGGGCGTCGGGACAGAAATCCGGATTCAGCGTGAATGCGACGAAGCGCTGACCTGGGGAAGACAGCGCTTTGCGTGCGGTCATGCACAATGAGGCAAGTCGAGCCTCGGTATTCGCGTAGGGGAGCACGTACACCGAGACGACCAGATCGAACTGCCCGATTAACGACCGGTTCTCGTCGGCCGACGAACTCATCGCGTCATGGACAAGGTAGTCGACCCCCAGATTTTCGCGAGCTTCGCGGCGAGCGGCGTAATCCATCATTCCAACCGAAATGTCGGCGCCAGTCACTTTCGCCGCACCACGCCGCTTCAACTCCCTGGTATAGAGTCCGCTGCCACAGCCTAAATCGAGCACGCGCAGCCCGTGCACGTCGCCCACGACCGACAGGAAACTGTTCAACTCGATATGCTTGCGAAACGGCATCGAGTCCAGGCTCTCTTCGTAGGCAATAGCCAGATCGTCAAACTGACTGTCCATATGTTCCTCTCGTGTGAGCATCCATGCGCAAGGCGTGATCGTTCGCCGGCCGATTGTCGGGCTTCACCTTTTGACGCCGCTCCGGGCTTCCGTTGAACTCACCATACGACCGGAAGACATGCCGGTTTCGTAAAAATGATGTCCTGTTCCCACGGCACCTGCTCAGGCGACACCGCCATCGCCAGACTCGGGAAACGTTCGAATAATTTCCGATAGGCAATGAGCAGAAACTGGCGTGTCAGGGTCGCACCCAGGCAAAAATGAGGACCCGCGCCAAAAGTCGCCGTACCATCCGTTTTGCGCAGAATCCGGAATTTTTCAGGTGAGTCGTAGTATTTGGGGTCCCACGTCGCGCCGAGCATCGTCGCGCAAACGGCATCGCCTTTTCTGATCGTCACATCATGGAGTACCAGGTCTTCCAGTGCGACACGCGGCATCCCAAGCACGCCGTTATGGTGGTATCGAAGCACCTCCTCCACCGCCTTGGGCCACAGCAACGGATCCTGAAGGCAACGGCGCAATTCCTGAGGGTGCGCAAGGAGGGTGAAAACGCCCGTGCCGAGCGGTGAGACCAGCGGATCGCTGCCAGTAATGAAAAGATAGGCAACCGTGCTCACGAGTTCATCTTCGCTGATCGAGCCGGACCGATGCGCGTCGATCAATGCCGCGATTGGGTCCTCCCGATCGCCGTGTTCACTCCTGGAACGAATAACGTCACGGCAAAACGCGACGATCGCCGCTATGCCGGTGGCTACCTCTTCCGGCGTTGCCACGAAATTGGTTTGCGCCTTGAAGAATTTTGCGTAATCGCTCCTCAGTTCCGCCGGTACGCGAAGGATGAAGCTACTCACCTCCAGCGGCAATGGCGCCGCGTAGTGCGGTATCAGGTCCGTCGGATTAGGGCCGCTCCCGATCGCATCCAGGAATTTTTCAGCGATAAGCGTGATCGGGTCTTCGAGCCGAGCGACCGCCTCGCGCGTATAGAAGCGATAAATGACCTGCTTCACGCGTGTGTGATCTGGCGGATCCAGATTGAACAGGCCACCGGGTAAGGCATTGAAATCCTCTCCCACGAAGCGCGGACCACCCGGATAAGTCAGGTCGCGTGAGAAACGACGATCAGTCAATAACATATGAATGTCATCTTTTCGGGTGAGCATCCATGCGTGACAGCCGCTCGGCAGCCGAATTGGGCAAACCGGCCGATTCTTTCTCGCCCAGGCGATAATTTCGGGGGGTTTTCCCATGCTGCCCGGTGTAAAGGGATAAGAAATCCGTTCGGATTCACCGATATTAGCCTGCATTTCGAGCCTCCTCGCCCGCATGATCCGCGAACCCGTCGCCACCATATTGAATATGGTTTTCAGGCAGCCAGTCGTGAAAAGCATCCTGGGAAAGCACGATGAATCCCTGATTACGTGAACAACGGCCTTGCAATAGAAAATAGCTGATATCGAACGGACGATGATATGCAAAAACCGAGTGTTCGACGCCGAAAACGGCAGGGCTATCGAGGAGAATTGGAATTTCGGCCAGTGGATAGCTCACGGCGGCCTCTATGGCAGTCGGAGAGGGTTCGCATTTCGCTATAGAACTTACCGCGGCGCGGGCTAAGTCCTGGCATGCCTGTCTCCATGACAAGTCGTGCTGATACATCGAATACGCATAAGCTTTCAGATCCCGATAACGTGGGCGATTTTCATATTCCGTCCATGAGCACACGTAATCTTCTGGATTATCTATGCCGCATTCACGGAATGCCGTTATTGCGGCATACCGTAATTTCCTGACAGCTCTCTGAACGCGTCTTACGGCATCAGGGGGGGCGATCCCCGCCGCGACAAGGGTATGCGCCGCTTCGTATCCGGCCGTCATGACGTCGACACGCCCGAAATGCGCGCAGGCCCAGTGCACGAGTTGTTCGACCCGTTGAGGATTGTAGTAGCTATTCATCGGGCTCACGCCGAGAACAATGTGTTCGGCACGTTCGGCGAGTCGGCGGCAATTGTCCGAAATCGGCTGAACGGAAAAATTGATTTGTTTCATATGTAAAATCAGGTTCTGGTGAATGATGTCGATACGTCACATACCCAGGATGGAATCTGCCGAATTGCAACGATGGAGACGATCAATTTTCAACATCGTCTTCATTAAGATTTTTCACTTCCCCTGTGCTTCCGCGCAGTCGCCCCCTTCCGGGAACATTGAAACCAATATTCCGTGGCAGACAATGCGGTCTGTTTCTTCAACCACTTAAATAGGGTGTAATCGCCAGTTCTCCGCGCGCATATATCATCCGCGAAGTCGTTGCAATCTATCGAAATAAATTCACAATTGAGTTTTCACAATTCGACGAGGCCATTGAGATTCAACAAGGATGGTAGTCAACAAAATAGAATATGCAATGTTTACATTTTTCGAACAGAGATATTATTCTGGACTTCTTCCAGTAATTCGATGGTCTTTTTGGGGCGGAATTGAGTGTTGGCCGTCAACGTTTGGACAGTAGTCTTTATATCGTCTGGAGCGTATTAAGCATTTTGCATAATCGGAAAGGCATGAATGAACATCGACGTGACGAATACGACAAAATGCAGGCCCCGCGAG
Source organism: Paraburkholderia susongensis (assembly GCF_900177725.1). Lineage (GTDB taxonomy): Bacteria > Pseudomonadota > Gammaproteobacteria > Burkholderiales > Burkholderiaceae > Paraburkholderia > Paraburkholderia susongensis. Next base: position 145,767 of record NZ_FXAT01000001.1, read on the forward strand.
CGAGGCCTTCGCGGGTTTATTAACCGTATCCTTGTGCCGGCGCCAGCTTAAGCACAACCTGTTCCGCGCATGGAACTCAGCCCCTCCATTCAGCCAGAATCTGCTCAGCGAGGAAATCACACGGCGGCCGTCCGGAACGGGCGCTGCGTACAAGGACCACTTCGAGTTCATTCAGCGAAGGCAACCCATCGTTTTGCGATAGCTGAACAAGGTGCCCTGGCACGCTGCATCTTGCGAGAGGCGCGATCGCAAGCCCTGCTTCGACCATGCTGATGAGCCCCAGCAAACCCGGACTCTCGTAAGACATGCGATATTTGATGTTCTCCCGCTGAAGCGCACTGATGGCATAAGCACGTGCAGTACTGCCCTGTGCGAACACAGCGATTGGAAGCGGACGCTCTTCCCACATCTTTCTTGCCGGCGATCCGGCCCACACCATCGGCTCGAACCGGATGAATTCACCCGCGACGCCCTTTGTTTTCGTCATGCATGCCAGGTCGAGCGTGTTGTCTTTGAGCAATGGAACGAGCGCGCTGCTGGGCAAGCCGATGACCCGGATGTCCACACGCGGATGAGTGACCGCGAACTTCCCCAGAACATGGGGCAACAACGATGAAGCGTAGTCGTCGGGAATGCCGATGGTTACCCGCCCCTTCACCTCCGGACGCACCACCGACGCCCAGGCCTCATCCCGCAACGCAAGCATCCGCCGGCCATAATCCAGAAGCGTTTTGCCCTCTGCGGTAATGCTGACGTTACGGGTGCTGCGCACGAAGAGCTGTTTGCCCAGCGCCTCTTCGAGCGCCTTGATCTGCATGCTCACTGCCGACGCAGACCGATGCACGGACTCCGCCCCGCGAACGAACGATTCTGTGTCGGCAACCGCCACCACCATCTCAAGCACGTCCAGATCGAGTTTTTTCATTTTATTCAGAAAATCTGATTAATAGATTCAATTTAATCCGTTTTACCAGATCATGCATCAGGCCGATACTATTCTCGGTAACCACCTCGCGGAGTTGGCGCAATGCACGGCACGGCATCGATTTACGGATTTCTGGCGGTCGGCGGCATGCTTGCCGTGACACCGGGGCCGAACATGGTCTACGTGATGTCACGTTCGATTGCGCAAGGGCGCGCCGCCGGGCTGATCTCGCTTGCGGGTGTGATGCTCGGCTATCTCTTCTACATGTTCGGGGCAGCATTCGGCATCACCGCGTTCTTCCTGAGCGTGCCTTACGCAGGCAGCGTCCTGGGCGCGGCGGGCGCGGTGTATCTGTTCTATCTGGCGTGGCAGGCAGTGAAGCCCGGCGGCCGTTCTCCGCTGGAGGTTCGCGATCTGCCTCGCGAACAGCCTTACCGGCTCCTTGCGATGGGCGCAACCACCAGCCTGTTGAATCCCAAGCTCGCGATGGTTTTCCTGTCACTTCTGCCGCAATTCATCAACTACCAGGACGGCAGCGTTCTCAGGCAATCGCTCGTGCTCGGTTCGTTGCTGATCATCGCGTTCGCCTCGGTCAATGGTTTCGTGGCAATCTGCTCGAGCAGCATGGCAGCTTTCCTCTCCCGCCGCCCAGGACTCCTGCTGGCTCAACGCTGGACGATGGGGATCGTTCTGGCTGCACTCGGCGCACACATGACCATCGATGCATTGAAACTGGGCGGCATCACCTGATTTCGCTCTCTGCCCCCGCTCTCTGCCCCCCGCTCTCTGCCTTGTTATCGCGAGCGCTTCGAATTCATCAGGAAACCCGTGAACCCGAATGCCGTGAACTCACGGCAGCCGCTCATTCCTTTCGTATCTCGTTGGCCGCCTCCTTGAGACATTCGACAAACAGCAGCTCGGCGCCCCGCAACGCGTCGACGCGCCAGTACGCGACAATTTCGGTGAGCGGTTCGAGCGGCGGCAACGGCAGGATGCGCATGTGGCCTCGCATGGCATGCAGGCGCGCCGTCGAGAGGGGCAGAATCGCGACGAATTCGCCACGCGTGAGCAGTGTGATGTTGAGCGAGAGCGCACTGGACTCGACATTGCTCGCGCCCGGCACGATGCCGTGCGCGGAGAGCGTCTCGATCAACGTGGCGTAGGCGGGCGAGCCGTGCAGAGGCGTGATCCAGCGGCAGCCGCGCAGGTCGTTCCATTCCACGGTCTTATCGAACTGCCCCAGAGGATGATGCGCACTCGCCACGAACACGAACGACTCGCTGTGCAGCGATTCCTGACGTAACTGCGTCTGCGCGGTTGCGACCCGGTTGCGGCCGATAGCGATGTCGAGCTCGCCCTCATCGAGCATTTTGATGAGCCGGTCCAGCGTCCCTTCGACGAACGACAGCGAAGCGGACGGCGCACGCCGCAGGAAAAGCTGCACGGCATCGGCGATCAATGGCTCGGGAATGGTCGCCACCGCGCCGAAGCGCAAATGACCGCCCGTACCCGCCGCGAGCGCCTGCACGTCCCGGCGCGCCAATTCCAGCTGACGCAATATCTCGCGCCCGCTCGTCACGATCACCTCGCCGATACTCGTGAATTCCAGCGCATTGCCGACACGGTTCACGACGCTCACACCCATCGCCTGTTCGATTTCCGCAATCTGCCTGGAGATGGCGGGCTGCGTGACGTGAAAAGCCGTGGCTACACGTGTAATTTGCCCGAGTTCGGCCAACGCGACGAGGATACGCAGATGCGGGAGCTTGAGGCCGCTGCGGAAGAACCGGTCGATGGAATCGTCGTTCTGCATAGGGGGTTTTTCGTATTCGGCATAACCATTCGATTATGCGCGATACCAAAAGAGTAATTTGCGGCGGCCCACCGGAGACAGCTACTCTTGGGGTTTCAAACCGATCCCCGATTTTGGCGCAGGCAAAGCATAACAAAGCCGGTCGAGATACGCCGCATGCCCCGACGCTCGTCGGGCGGCACCGGGGACAGCGCCGCAGAGACGCTATAGAGACGCCAAGGAGACGACATGAGTACCCGGTTATCCGGGCGGGACGCGCCGCACTCCGCCGCGTATCCCGCACTGCCCGCTCACCCTCTCCGTCGCTTTGTCGATCGCCGTCGCGCACGCACTGCATGTGTCCTTGCACATGTCGATGCGCACGCGGCAAAACGCAATCGCAAACGGTAACCCATTCATTGCATCGAGGATTCTCAACATGACGCATACCGCAGCGCCGGTCTGCACGATCACGGGCGCGGCAAGCGGCATCGGCGCCGCCACGGCCATGCGCTTCGCACGGGCGGGCTGGTCCGTCGCGATCGGCAATTTCGACGAAAGCACGCGGCACGATGCGCTCGCGGTCGAAGCCGAATGCCGTGCTCTCGGCGCGCAGACGCTGGTGTTCGACGCCGACGTCGGCGACGCCGCCGCCTGCCGCCGTGCTATCGACACGATCGCCGACCGCTGGCGGCGCATCGACGCGCTCGTCAATTGCGCGGGGACGACACGCGCGATCCCGCATCACGCGCTCGACGACATCGACGCCGCCGAATTCGAGCGCGTCTACCGCGTCAACACCATCGGGCTCTTCCAGATGACGCGCGCCGCCGCGCCTTTGCTGCGCGAGTCGGCGCAAGCGGCGCGCAGCACGAGCGTCGTGAATGTGTCGTCGCTCGCCGGGTTGAACGGCACCGGTTCGTCGATCGCATACGCAGCGTCGAAAGGTGCCGTCAACACCATGACTCTCTCTTTGGCTCGCTCGCTCGCGCCACACGTGCGTGTGAACGCGATCGCACCCGGCATGGTCGACGACGGCCTGCTGCAGCGCACACTCCAACCCGAACAATATCGCGACGTGCTTGCACGCATGACCGGGAACTCTCCGCTCAAGCGCGTCTCACAACCAGCCGAAATTGCGGACCTCGCGTTTTTCCTCGTCGATCAGGCACCGGCTATCACAGGGCAGATCATCGCGGCCGAAAACGGTTTTCTGCTCACAACCGCATGATCCCGAAAGCAACCGGTAAGCCGATCGAACAGGCGCTACAGGCAACGAATCGCCCTCACCTCGAGACGAACATGACAGACCTCCACAAGCACCGCTCCCGGATGGTGACCGATGGCATCACGCGCGCGCCGCATCGCGCGTTCCTGCGCGCAACCGGGCTCGATGAAGCGTCGATGCAGAAGCCCTTCGTCGCCATCGTCGACACGTTTGGCGAGAACACACCGTGCTCGATGTCGCTGAACCAGGTATCCGACAATGTGCGCCTCGGCGTGGCCGCCGGCGGCGGCGTGCCGATCCGCGGCACGGCGATCTCGGTATCGGACGGCACGTCGATGAACCACGCGGGCATGCGCATGAGCCTTGTCTCACGCGAAGTGATCGCGGACAGCGTCGAGCTCTTCGTGCGCGCGCACGGCTACGACGCGATCGTCGGCGTCGCCGGTTGCGACAAGACGCTGCCGGGCATGCTGATGGGCATGGTGCGCGTGAACGTGCCGGGCGTGTTCCTGTTCGGCGGTGCGATGCTGCCGGGCACAGCGCCCGGTGCCATTCCGGGCGGTGCGGGCCACGGACTGCAACGCCAGGCGACCATCCTCAATGCGATCGAGGCCGTCGGCGCGGCGCAGCGCGGTGACATCACGCGCACCGAACTCGACGCGATCGAGAAGCGCTGCACGCCGACGGCCGGCTCGTGTCCCGGCCAGTTCACCGCCAACACGATGGCGATGGTCGCCGAAACGCTTGGCCTCGCACCACTCGGCTCGGCGATGGTGCCGGCCGTCTACAGCGAGCGTATCGCCATCGCGCGGCGCGCCGGCGAAACTGTAATGCACGCCTTGCGCTGCGGCGGTCCACTGCCGCGTGATCTCGTCACCGTGAAGAGTCTCGAAAACGCCTGCGCGGCCGTGGCGGCAACGGGCGGTTCGACCAATGCCTGCCTGCACATTCCGGCAATCGCGCACGAGGCGGGTATCCGCTTCACGCTCGACGACGTCGAACGCGTGTTCGCACGCATTCCACTGATCGGCGATCTGCAGCCGGGCGGACGCTATCTCGCGCAGGACCTCCATCATGCAGGCGGCGTGCCCGCTGTGCTCAATGCGCTGCTGGCCGGCGGCCATCTGCACGGCGACGCGCTCACGCTCGCGGGCACGACGCTCGAGGAAGAACTGGCGCACTTCGATGGCCCTGACGGAGAAGTGGTGCGCACCTGTGACGCCCCGCTCTCGCATAACGGTGGCCTCGTGATTCTGCGCGGCAACCTTGCTCCCGATGGCGCGTGCCTGAAAATCGCCGGCCTGAAATCGCTGACGTTCACCGGCACCGCGCGCCTCTTCGAATGCGAGGAAGACTGCATGGCCGTGGTCGCGGCGCGCAGCTATCGTGAGGGCGACGTGCTCGTGATACGCAACGAAGGGCCACGTGGCGGACCCGGCATGCGGGAAATGCTGAGCGTGACGGCAGCGATTTACGGCCAGGGTATGGGCGAGAAAGTTGCGCTGCTCACCGATGGCCGCTTCTCGGGCGCAACGCGCGGCATGTGTATCGGCTACATCGGACCTGAGGCGGCCGCAGGAGGACCGATTGCGCTGCTGCGCGACGGCGACCGCATTCGCATCGACGCGCGCGAGGGCGTGCTGCACGTGGAACTTTCAGACGACGAAGTCGCGCTGCGCCGCGCGCAGATGCCGCCGCTCGAGCCGAAGCGGCTGGCCGGCGTGCTCGAGAAATATGCGGCGCTCGTGCGGCCCGCGCATCTCGGCGCGGTGACGCATTCGGGCAATCTCGACTGGCCCTACGACGCCCCAACGCATGGGGATACCGCATGAACGCGGCAGCGAGGACCGAGGAAGCGGCACCGTGCGTGCGTCTTTGCGGACCCGGAAAGATGGACCTGCCAATGGCTCACACATGCGGTCGAACGAGGCCTGGCTGACGCGGACATTTCGCAGATGGTGACGGTAGCGCCCGACTGAAGATGCACCGATGTATGCATTGCAAAACGACATATAAGATCACGGAGACAAGCATGCCAACACTCGAATCCACGCCCGCGCTCGGTGCTTCCGGTGAGCGCCTCACCGCGAGCCAATGGCGACTGCTCGTGCTCGCAAGCCTCGGCGGTGCGCTCGAGTTCTATGATTTCGTCGTCTACGGCGTATTCGCGCAGTTCATCGGCGCTGCGTTCTTCTCGATGCTCAATCCGATGATGTCGCTCGTGATGTCGTTCGCCGTTTTCGCCATCGGCTATCTTTCCCGGCCTATCGGCGGAATGGTGCTGAGCTGGTTCGGTGATCGCTATGGCAGGCGGCGCGTGTTCATCGTCTCGGTGATCGTCGTGTCGCTTTCGACAATCGGCATGGGCCTCGTTCCTACCTACGCGAGCTGGGGGCTCACGGCAACGTTCACGATGATCGGCCTGCGGCTGATTCAGGGCTTCTGCCTGGGCGGCGAGCTGCCGGGCTCGATCACCTATGTCGTCGAGACGGTACCGCGGCGTGCGGGCTTCGTCTGCGGCATCGTGTTCTTCTTCGTGAATTCGGGCGTGCTGCTCGCGGCGAGCATGAACCTGTTCGTGCACGCGGTCCTCACACCCGCCGCGATACCCGTCTACGGATGGCGCATCGCCTTCGTGTTCGGCGGGTTGATCGGCTTGCTCGGCTTCTGGTTGCGCCGCAAGCTCGAAGAGACGCCCGAGTTTGCCCACATGAAGCATCTTGCGTCGAAGCATCCGTTCGCCGAACTATGGCGCGAGCACTGGCGCGCCGTGTTGGCCGGCGTGCTCACGACAGCGGCAACGGCGGGCTACAACGGCCTGCTGTTCGCGCATATGCCGGCATACCTCGACAAGGTTCTCCACTACGACCCGCATGCGGCCGCCGTGGGTCAGAATGTTGCGCTCGCGACGGCATCGATCGGTATCCTGATCGTCGGATACATCGGCGACCGCGTGCCGCGGCGTTATCTGATGCGCGCGGGTGCCCTTATTCTCGCCGTGCTTGCGCTGCCCTTTTACTCCGCACTCGTCGCGCGCAGCATCGATCTGATTCTGCTGATGTTCCTCGCCGGCCTGGGCGCGGCACTCGTCAGCGGCACGTTTGCATGCATCATCGCCGATATGTTTCCCACGCGCGTTCGCTTTAGCGGTGTCGCCATCGCGTTCAATCTGAGCTTCACGCTTTTCAGCGGCACGGCGCCGCTGATCGGCACATGGCTCATCAGCAGGACCGGCACGCCGGTGGCGCCGGCCTGGTTCATGATGGCGTGCGCACTCCTGACGTTTCTTGCCACCTTCCCTTTAAAGGCATTGAGTGGAAAAATTGGCGCTGCTGGATGAGATCCGCCTTCGAAGGGTCCCGGAAAAAGGACACCCTGACAGCAGGACTCTCCCGCTCCTTCCGGCTTTGTCCGTCTGAAGATGTTGCTGTGAACACAGCCGGCGGGAAAGCAGGCAACCAGTGGGCCCTGATTCCCGGTTAAAACAACGAAGCGGAGCATGAATGAACAGACGAGACTGGATTGCCCGTGGATTGACGGCATCAGCATGTGCCGCCTTACCCGCCTCCGGCGCGATGGCGTTTTCCGATGGTAAGCCAGATGTTGTGATGCGCTTTGCGAAAGCGCTCAGTGAGCGCGACATCGACGCCTTCGCGGCCCTGTTCTCATCGAATTACGTGAACCATCAGTTCAGCGCCGCCAGCCCGCCATCCGCCGGGGGAACGGCAAAGGAGCTGACGGTCAGGCTGTTCCGCGCACGTATCGACGGCATGGCGGACCTTAAGGTAGTCGTCGACAAAGCATTGACAGAGGGTGACAGTTGCGCGGCCAACTTCACTTATGAAGGTACCCATACGGGTTTGTACATGGGTGTTCCGCCCACCGGCAGGCGTCTGCGGTTCTCGTCATGCGATATCTTCAGGATTAGCAATGGCTTGATCGTGGAGCACTGGGGCATGGGGGATATTGCCGGTTTGATGGCGCAGCTTAAGGGGTGACATGCATTAGCCATCTCAATGCATGCCCCCAGTTCCAAGTGTTGATGGATTTTGAATGCGTTCATAGAGCTGCGTCACCCAGTCGGCGAATACCCGCACCTTGGTACTGAGTTGGCGGCTTGGTGCATAGGAGATGTAGATATCCAGAGGCTTCGGCCGCCAGGCATCGAGAATAACCACGAGATCACCGCGCTCGACGGCGGCCCGCACCATGAAGTCAAGGGTGTGCACTATCCCGATGCCGGCCAGTGCCGCTGCCAGGTGGGCATTGCTTTCATTGACCATGACATTGCAGTGCGGATGAATCTCAAGTGGCTTGCCGTCATCGAGAAAATGCAGCGGCTGTATGACCCCGCTCTGCGCTGAGAAATAGCCCGCGACGGGAAAGCCGTCATCGAGGATTTGCTGCGGATGAGCCGGCACGCCATAGCGCGCCAGATAGGCTGGGCTGGCGCAAGTGGCCCAGGCGAGCGAACCGATCTTGCGGGAAATCAGAGCGCCATCGTCCGCGGTGCTGCGAATGGCGCAATCGATGTTTTCGCCGATCACGTCGACAGTGCGATCGGTGACGCCAAGCTGCAACTGGATATCCGGATAGCGCGCGCAGAAATCAGGCAGCGCGGGAATCAGCAGGCCACTCGCCGTCGAGCCGCCAATGTCCACTCGCAGCCGGCCACGCGGGTTGGCTCGCGCACGGCCAAGGGTGGCCTCGACGTCGTCCAGCTCGGCCAGCAGATGTTTGGTGCGTTCGTAGTACGCCGCCCCGTCACTGGTCACGCTGACCCGTCGTGTACTGCGTTCAAACAGCTTCACCCCGAGATGTTTCTCCAGAAACTGGATCGACTTGCTCAGCGTTGCGTTGGGCATCTGCAGCGATTCCGCCGCGCGGCTGAAGCCGCCGGTTTCGACAACACGAGCGAACGCACGAATGGCCTGCAGGTGATCCATGGCGGTTTCCCCTGTCCCCTATGACTGGCGTATTTTTTCCAATTGTGAATAAAGAAGTCACGAATGACCAGTTTATTCCTTTTCTGACCAGGCATAAATTGAACACCGTCACGCGGCATGTGCCGCTTTCCGGAGTTCTCTCATGCAGATTTCAGACCTCACCAACCTTCACGCCGCGAGGCACACCGGCAAAATCGCCTTGATCACCGGGGGCAGCTCCGGCATCGGCCTCGCCACCGCGAGGCGCCTCGCCCGCGAGGGTGCGATCGTCTTCATCACCGGCCGTCGCCAGAGTGAATTGGACAAGGCCACGGCTGACATCGGGCACGGTGTCACGGCCATTCAAGGCGACGTTGCCGTGGCGGCGGACCTGGACCGTATCTTCACCACGATCAGGAATGCGCATGGACGCCTGGACATCCTGTTCGCCAATGCAGGCGGTGGCGAATTTGCCGCGCTTGGCACGATCACGGAAGCCCAGGTGGATAAATACTTCGGCATCAACGTCAAGGGCACGTTGTTCACCGTGCAGAAGGCGCTGCCATTGATGGGCAAAGGCAGCGCCATCGTGGTGACCGGCTCGATCGCCGCTAACCAGGGCACGCCATCCTTCGGTGTCTACGCAGCGACCAAGGCCGCGCTCCGATCGTTCGTGCGCACCTGGGCCTCCGATCTCAAAGGCCGGGATATCCGCGTCAACCTCATCGCGCCCGGTGTGGTGGTCACGCCGGCCTACAAGTCCGAGTTGGGCATGAGCGAGCGGGATATCGAGCAATACCTCGTGGACGTAGCGAACCGCACGCCGCTCGGGCGTGCGGCAAGCGCGGACGAGATGGCGAAGGCCATGTCGTTTCTCGCTTCCGACGATGCGAGCTACATCACCGGTACGGAACTGGTGGTCGACGGCGGCATGACGCAGATCTGAACGCGTACGAACGTGGAAGCTCGCTACCGCCGCAGCCCCGATCATCCATCATAGGAATCCTTATCATGAACATGTCTCACACCATCCCGACCTTACTGCTTCGCAACCTCAGCGATGTTTTCGGCGAGATAGATCCCGTCCGCCGGCGCGCGGCACTCAAAGAACTCTTCCACGAGGACGCTGTCTTCTACGACCCCAAGCAGGGCGTATATCGCGGACATGCCGCGATCGACCAGATAGCCGGTGCGATCAAGGCAACGCATCCCGACTTTCAGTATCAGCCGATCGCCGAACCGGAGACGACCGGCGACGGCGGCCGGGTCAAGTGGGTCTCCGGCACCCCGGGCAAGGCGCCGGAATATGCCGGCACCGACTTCATCATTGCGCGCGACGGCAAGATCGCTGCCGTCTACCTTTTCTTCGATCCGCTTCCCTGAGGTGGGGGGCCGGACTTCGCCTTCGGCCCGCGGCGGAACCCTGCGAGAGTAGTCGTCGAGTTCCGGGGCCCAGCGGATTACGACGCGCTGACTGCGCAAGTCCTACAAATTTTCGCGGATCATCGCGAACACGTCGGCGGACTGCCCCTGCAGCAGCGCCTTCGCCGAATACAGGACCATGCCGTACGCAGCGCCCCACTCTATCTTCGGCGGCATCACGAGCGTCATCGTGTCCACCTTGACGTTCAGAAGCGCGGGGCCGGGCGCGTTCAACCACATCACGACGGCGTCTTCGAGTTCATCGGCTTTCGTCACCGTGCGCCCCCATAAGCCGATCGCTTCGGCGACCTTGCCGAAGTCCGGATTTTGCAGACCCGTGTAGAGCGGAAGCATGCCTTCGGACTTCTGCTCGATGTCGATAAATCCAAGCTTGCCGTTGTCGAACACCACCACCTTGATGGGCAGCTTCTCCTGCACCGCCGTCATGAGCTCGCCGAACAGCATGGCGAGGCCGCCGTCGCCGGACATGGAAATCACCTGGCGTCCAGGCTGGCACTTCTGCAGCCCCAATGCCATCGGCAGGGCCGCGGCCATCGTGCCGTGCAGCAGACTCGAAAACACCCGGCGTTGTCCATTCGTATCGATATGCCGATAAAGCCAGACAGTAGGCGTCCCATCGTCGGCGCAAAAGAGTGCATCGCTCGCTGCGTGCCGGTTGATCAGCTCGGTCAGATAGATGGGCGGGATCGTGCCGCGGCTCGACGCGACGGCCTTGGCGCGATGGGTTTCCACCGCGCGGGCATGCCGTTCGACGAGCTTGTCGCGGAACTCGGTCGATGTGCGCGGTTCGAGGCGCGGCAGCAGAGCCTCCATCGTGGACTTGATCTCGCCGACCAGCCCCAGCGTGACCGGATGCCTGCGCCCGAGATGATCGGGCGCGATGTCGATCTGGACGATTTTGGCCTTCTGCGGGTAGAACTGCCGCCATGCGAAGTCGGCGCCCAGCATGAGCAAGGTCTCGCATTCGGATACCGCCAGATAGCCCGCTTCGCCACCGATGATGCCCGTCATGCCGACGTTGTACGGATTGTCGTGTTCAAGCGCGTCCTTTGCGCGGGACGTGTGGGCAATCGGCGCTTTGAGCCGCTCGGCTACGGCAAGGATCTCGGCGTGAGCGCCACGGCATCCCGAGCCTCCATAGATCGCGATCTTCTCGCCTGCATTCAGGATCTCGGCGACACGGTCGAGGTCCGCGTCGCTCGGCCGGACCACGGGCACATTGGTATGGACCGAGTACGGAACGTCGTCGCTCGTACTGGCATGGGCGATGTCGACTGGAACGATCAGCACGGCTACGCCACCCTTCGCAATGGCGGTCTGACAGGCAATCACCGCTTTGCGGCGTGCCTGCTGCGGCGTAATGATCATGTCGCAGAAAACACTGCACGATCCATAGATCGCCTTGAAATCGACTTCCTGCGGAAAGTTGAAACCGATTTCCTCGCTCGCCACCTGGGTTGCGATCAGAACAACCGGAGCCCGATTACGGTTCGCGTCCACGAGGCCGTTAATGAAGTGAAGGCTGCCCGGGCCGCAGCTTCCCGCCACGGCGGTCAGATTGCCGGTCAACAGGGCTTCGGCTTCCGCGGCGAACGCCCCGGCCTCCTCATGACGCACATGGACCCACTCGATGTCGCTCTCGTTAATGTGGTGGGCGATGAGATTCAGCGTATCGCCGACGATGCCGTAGCAGCGCTTTACGCCCGCCTGCTCGAGAACTTCGACGATGATTTCCGCAACTTCCTTGCTCATGGACGTCTCCGGGCCCTGACTTGTCTCGATGATAGTGAGCAGGAGGAAGCGCGGCTATTACATAAAACTGGAATCCGCCGCGTGTACGCCGATGAACCCGACTTCGACTATGCGTGCGCATGACGCTTCACGGCGCGGCCTTCCCCCTTGTTGCACGTTCGATTCAGAACTGCTCGATCGACATGTCGACTGCACCGGATGCACCGCGCAGGATCGCCGTTTGAAGGGCTTGAACTTTCGGCAAGATCTTGTCCGCGTAGAAACGCACAGTGGCGAGCTTCGTGCGGTGAAATTCCTGATCCTCACCGGCTGCCTCTTTTTTCGACGCCACCAGCGCAGCGCGTGCCATCTGCCATCCGCCGCACACGTATCCAGTCATCATCAGATAGTCGACGGAGCTCGCCAGCGCGCCATCGATGTCTGTCGACAACGCGGACAGCATCCACTTCGTCGCGTCTTCGAGCGCCTGCGCACTTGCCGCGACGGCCGTACCAATCGGCGCGAGCCGTGCGTCCGTGCTTTGCCCGGCTTCCAGCGCAACGCTACGCATCTCCGCGACGAGCGCGGACATCGCGGCTCCGCCGTCCGAGGCGAGCTTTCGTCCCACCAGGTCCGCGGCCTGAATGCCGGTCGTGCCTTCATAGATCGTCGCGATGCGGGCATCGCGAAGAAACTGGCACGCGCCGGTTTCCTCGATGTAGCCCATCCCGCCATGCACCTGCACGCCGAGCGACGCGATCTCGACACCCAGTTCGGTGCACCAGCCCTTCAGCACCGGAATCAGCAGATCGACCCGCGCCTGATGTCGCGCACGTTCGCTATCGTCCGGATGCCGGTGCGTGCGATCCATGTCGGCCGCCATCACGTAGGCGAACGCGCGCATCGCTTCGATCTGGGACTTCATCGTCAGCAACATGCGACGGACATCCGGGTGATGAATGATGGCGACCGCCTGGCCTGAGCGGCTTGCCGCCAGACGTCCCTGCACGCGCTCGTTCGCATACTCCCGGGCTTGCTGGTAGGCGCGCTCCGCCATCGCGAGCCCCTGAATGCCGACCTTCTGGCGCGCTTCGTTCATCATCGTGAACATGTGCGCGAGGCCTTTGTTCTTCTCGCCGACCAGATAGCCGATCGCGCCGTCCTTGTCGCCGAAGCTCATCACACAGGTCGGACTCGCGTGGATTCCCAACTTGTGCTCGAGGGACACGCAGTGAACGTCATTGCGCTGCCCCGGCGAGTCGTCGGCGTTCAGCAGGAACTTGGGCACGAGGAACAGCGAAATCCCGCGCACGCCTTCCGGTGCATCGGGTGTGCGGGCGAGGACGAGATGGATCACGTTGTCCGTCATGTCGTGGTCGCCCCACGTGATGAAGATTTTCTGGCCGTAGAGACGATACTGATTACCGTCCGGCACGGCCTTCGTGCGTACGGCGGCGAGATCCGATCCAGCCTGCGGTTCGGTCAGGTTCATCGTGCCCGTCCACGCACCGCTGATGAGTTGAGGCAGATAGCGCTGCTTGAGATCCTCCGAGCCATGCTGCCGCAATGCCTCGGTGGCGCCGGCCGTCAGCAGCGGGCACAGCGCGAACGCCATATTGGCGGAATTCCACATCTCCACGGTGGCCGCATGCAGCAGTTCGGGCAGGCCCTGGCCGCCGAACGCGGGGTCGCCGCTGAGGCCGCTCCACCCTCCCGCGGAAAATTGCCGGTACGCCTGCGCGAAACCGTCCGCTGCGACCACGCCGTCCTGCGTCAGACGCGCGCCCTGCCCGTCGCCGGTTTTATTGAGCGGCGCGAGCACTTCGGCCGCGAGCTTCGCGGCTTCTTCGAGTACGGCATCGGCCAGTTCAGGCGTGACCTCGTCGAGGCCCGGCAGCGACGACAGCGCGTCGAGATCCGCCAGTTCCGTCATCACGAAACGCATGTCGCGCAGCGGTGCAATATAGGTGCTCATCGTTTGTCCCGAATCAGTTCTGTTGCAGTTTGGCCAGTTCGCCGGACAGTTCCGGCAACACCTTGAAGAGATCCCCGACGATCCAGTAGTCGGCAACCTGGAAGATCGGCGCCTCTTCGTCCTTGTTGATGGCGACAATCACCTTCGAGTCCTTCATCCCGGCCAGATGCTGGATCGCGCCGGAGATGCCCACGGCGATATACAACTGTGGAGCGATCACCTTGCCGGTCTGACCGACCTGGTAGTCATTCGGCGCAAAGCCGGCATCCACCGCCGCGCGCGACGCGCCCACCGCTGCGCCAAGCTGGTTGGCAATGTCGTCGAGCAGTGCGAAGTTCTCGGGCGACCCCATGCCTCGGCCGCCCGAAATCACCCGTTGCGCGGACGTCAGTTCGGGGCGCTCCGAGCGCGTCAGCTGCTGACTCACGAAGCGCGAGCCTTGCACTTCGGGCGCGTGCTCCAATGCTTCGATCGCGGCCCCGCTGCTTTCCGTCTTTGCCGATGCCGCTGCCGCTGCCGCCGCAAAGGCTGTCGTTCGAACGGTGATGACCTTGACGGTGTCCGCGCTTCGCACCGTTGCGAGCACATTGCCTGCGTAGATGGGGCGCACGAACGTATCGGCGGACTCGACGGCAACGATGTCCGAGATCTGTGCAACGTCGAGCAGCGCGGCCACGCGCGGCATCACGTTCTTCGCGGTCGTGGTGGCCGGCGCCATGATGTGGCTGTACGGCCCGGCGATCTTCACGATGAGCGCGGCGAGGTTCTCGGCCAACGCGTGACCATAGTGCGCGGCATCGGCCACGAGCACGCGGGTCACGCCGCTAACGCGGGCGGCCTGCTCGGACACCTTCGCGCATTGCGCTCCAGCCACGAGAACATGAATGTCGCCGCCAAGACGCGCGGCGGCCGTGATGGCGTTCAGCGTCGCCGCCTTGAGCGCCTGATTGTCGTGCTCTGCAATAACGAGTACGGGCATGTCTCTCTCCTTCGATCAGATGACGCGAGCAACGTTTTTCAACTTGCTCACCAGTTCCGCGGCATCGGCCACGCGCACGCCCGCTGCGCGCTTCGTCGGCTCCGCGAGCTTCAGCGTCGTCAGCCTCGGCGTGACGTCGACACCAAGCGTCTGCGGCGTCACCACGTCGAGCGGCTTTTTCTTCGCCTTCATGATGTTGGGCAGCGTGGCGTAGCGCGGCGTGTTCAGGCGCAAATCGACGGTGACGATGGCGGGCAGATCGACTTCGATGGTTTCCAGACCGCCGTCGATCTCACGCGTCACCGTGGCCTTTCCCGCCTCGAGCGTCACCTGCGAGGCGAACGTCGCCTGCGGCCAGCCAAGCAGCGCCGCCAGCATCTGGCCCACCTGGTTGGCGTCGTCGTCGATGGCCTGCTTGCCGAGCATCACCAGTTGCGGCTGCTCCTTGTCGACCAGCGCTTTCAAAAGCTTCGCCACCGCGAGCGGCTGCAAATCCTCGCTCGACTCGATCAACACCGCACGATCCGCGCCGATCGCCATTGCCGTGCGCAGCGTTTCCTGGCATGCCGGCACGCCGCAAGACAGCGCGACCACCTCGGTCACGGCACCCGCTTCCTTCATGCGCACGGCCTCTTCCACGCTGATTTCGTCGAACGGATTCATCGACATCTTCACGTTCGCGATATCGACGGCGCTGCCGTCGGCCTTCACGCGAACCCTCACGTTCGCATCCACGACGCGCTTGACAGGTACCAGTACTTTCATTGACGACTCCGTGTGTACAAAAGCATTTCATCCGGCCAGCCACGCGAGCGGCCGCAAAGAGAGGGCATCGTTCGGAACGTTTCGGGGCGCGCTCATCCACGTGCACAACCGCCCTGCGCCCTACGTGATGGCAGGAGCGGCCCCTTACCCTGTGGTCCGGGCTTGTGCATCGCAGCACGATGCGTGCGCCGCACACGCCTTCTTCTTCGAGGTGGTTGGCGTATCATCGGGTCAACCGTGCACCGCATAGGCACACGCCTCGCCAGCCACCCCAGGCGGTAAATCGGCGCACAGAACCGTTGTCCGGCCGCACTTCGATCTCCTCTATGGAATCTATGGTGACTCCGCGTGGCGTTGCGCAATATCCCCCGTATAGGGGAGCGCGTTGGCATGGGCGGGGGATGACAGCCAGGGTCGACCCGAGTGCCCGGAGCCGCCGATGCAAGTAATCGATGTAATCGCGCCAGCCAGGCCCTCTCTGCTTCTCGCTACGAAGCTGCTGCCGCCGCGCATGCCGAGGGGGTTGATCGATCGCCCGCGGCTGATCGATCTGGCGGCGCTTGCCGAAGACAAACGGCTCACGGTCATCAAGGCGCCCGCGGGCTTCGGCAAGACCTCGCTCGCGCTCGCGTGGCTCGACCAGTTGCGCACGAGCGGCGCGCACGTTGCCTGGCTTTCGCTCGATACCGACGACGACGAACCCGCCCGCTTTCTGCACCATCTCGCGCAGGCATTGCGGCATGCTTGCGGCAACATCGGTGCGTCGGCGATCGGCCTGACCGCCGACGCCTCCCTCGTTCCCGCGCAGTCCATCGTGGCGACGCTGATCAACGAACTGGTCGAAGTCGATGAGGAGGTCTATCTTTTCCTCGACGACTATCACCTGATCAACCTTCCCGTCATTCACGAAGTCGTAGCGTTCTTCATCGAACACATGCCGTCGCACGTGCACGTGGTGGTGTGCACCCGGGTCGATTCCACGCTGCCGCTGGCGCGCTTGCGGGCGAGGAATGAACTGCTGGAAATCGACGCAGCGGCGCTGCGCTTTAACTTCGAGGAAACGCAAAGCTTCATCGAACGCGAGTGTCGCGGCAAGCCGGACGCTTCCACCATCAAGTCGCTGTTCGCGAGCACCGAGGGTTGGGCCGCGGCGCTACGCATTTCGGCCTCGGTGCTGGCCCGGAAAGACCATCCGCCGGGGGCGGAATCAGGCACGCCGTCCGGTGCGTCCCGGCCGTTCGCCGCCTACCTCGAAGACATGCTGAAACATCTGCCCGCGGAGATGGTCGAGTTCATGCTGCGCACGGCGATCCTCGATCGGCTGAGCGCGTCGCTGTGCGCGGCGGTGACGGGCGTCGGCAACAGCCAGGGCATGCTGGAAGCGATCGCCGAGCGCCAGCTTCTGCTGGAGCCGATGGACGTCGAAGGACACTGGTTCCGTTATCACCATCTGATGCGCGACTACCTGTGCCAACGGCTTGAAACGCAGCACCGCGACGAGGTGGCGGACGTGCACCGCCGCGCGTGTCAGTGGTACGCGCAACAGGAGCAATGGACGGACGCTGTCCGGCACGCCATCGCCGCAGGCGCGACCGACGACGCGATCTCGCTGATGGGCCGCTGCGCGATGGCGCTCGTGACGAAAGGCGATCTGCTCACGCTGCTGGGCTGGCAGCGCCAGTTCCCGGCGCACCTGATGCGCGGACAGGTACAGGTCAGACTGGCGATCGCCTGGGGCATGGCGCTCGCATTACGCTTCGACGACGCGCTGGCGATGCTCGACGCGCTGGCGCACGACACCGCCAGCGGCGCCGACACCGACCACATACGCTGGGAATGCGAGGCGATCCATGCTGTGCTCGCCGCGTTGCAGGACGATCCGCAACGCGCGCTCGCGATGGCGCAGGCCTGTCTCGCGCGGCCGTCGACCGATGTCTGGACCACCAACGTCGTGTCCAACGTCGTGCGGTTCGGGCACTGGAAAGCAGGCAACCTCGAAGCGCTGTACGCGACACCCTGGGTGCCCTATTCGATCGAAGAGGACCAGCGAAATGTGTTCTCCTCGGTGTACCGGCTGTGCCTGCTCGGCCACACGGAAATGCAGCAGATGCACTTCGTGCTTGCCGAGCGGTATTTCATGGAATCGATGCATCTCGCCGAGCGTTATTCCGGCCCGCAGTCCATTTCCGCCGCCTTGTGCGCGCCGATGATCGCGCAGATCCGCTACGAGCAGGGCCGTCTGGATGAGGCCGAGGCGCTGCTGCTCGATCTGATGCCCATCGTCGATCTGGCCGTCCTGCTGGATAGCGTGCTGATCGCGTATCGCCTGCTCATCCGGATTGCGGTGGCGCGTTCGAATTCCGCGCACGCGTACGTGCTGCTCGACCGCGCGCAAACTCTCGGCTATCAGCGCGGCTGGCGTCGCCTCGTTGCAGCAGCGCTGGTCGAGCGCACGCGGCTGCATATCAGCGAAGGAAGAATGGCGGAAGCCTCCGCGTGTGTTTCTCAACTCGACGGACTCGCGGGCGAGGATACGCAATCGTCTCCACCTGTGTCGGCGGAAATAGACAACTATCGCGCACTCGCCACGGCCTGCGTGGCGATGGCACAGGGCCGAACGGACGCCGCCGTCGAAGATTTGAGCGCCGCACGGCACAGCGCCGAAAGCCGTCACGTCGACTACCTCGCTTTACGCCTGCGAACCACGCTCGCGCTCGCGTGGATGAACGCGGGCAAAGTTCACGAGGCGATCGAGGTGTTTGGCGAGGTCGTGAAAATAGCCGCGTGCACAGGCCTTTACCAATCCATCCTCGACCAGGGTCCTGAAATCGGGCCGCTATTGCAGGCGGTTCGCGACGCGACGCGCAATACCGCGCAAACGAAGGACGTGGCGAATTACATCGACCGTCTGCTGGATGGCTGGCGTGCGCTCTATCAGCCCGGCAGCGCGTCGGCGCGTGAGCGTGACGCCGAACGCGAATCGCTGAGCGCGCGAGAACGCGATATCGTCGGGCTGATCGCGCAAGGGCTGTCGAACAAGGAAATCGCGCGCAATCTCGGGATCGCACCTGAGACGGTCAAATCCCACGTGAAGAGCATTTTCGTCAAACTGGCGGTCGACAAACGCGCGCATGCCGTCGCACGCGCGCAAGCGTTGGGACTGCTAGGCAATAGCTAGACGATCCGCCGACCGTACCGGCTTCGGCAAACGATCGCGGCCACGCTAGCCACAAATACGCAACGGTTCGCGCTTCGATCGCCGCGAGTCCGCAAGCTCAACTCCCCTCCCGGCGCAGAAATTCGCGCACGACAGGCGCAACCTCCTTCGCCCGCGTGATGAGAAACAGGTGGCCGTCGTCGATCACATACAGCTCGGCAGCGGGGATGCGCGCCGCAAGAATTCTGGCGTTGGACAGCGGCACGATGGGATCGTCGTTGCCGTGCATGACGAGCGTCGGCTGACGCAAGGTGCAGAGCCAATGCAGACTGGTCCAACCCCAGGCGGCCATCAGTTGATAAAGGTATCCGCGGCCGCGCGGCGGCTGGATATGGCGGCCGTGCTCCTTGAGCAGGTCAGGATCGCGCCGGTAAGCACCGCCGTAGATCTCCGGCCCGACCTCTTGCAGATAGGCCGGATCGGTATAACGTCTCGGACCGATCAGCTTCGACAGAACGGAGAGTCTGGCCGGCACCATCAGCACACCGGGCGAAGTCGCGGCGAGGATCAGTCTGCGGCAGCGCACCGGATACTGCCGCGCGAACTGCTGCGCGAGCGCGCCGCCCCACGATACGCCGAGCACGTCGACAGCCCCGTCATACCCTAGCCGCCGCAACAGCTTGTCGGCTAACACGCAGAGTGTCGAAAAGCGATAAGGCGCGAGCGGCAGCGGCGAGCCGCCCACACCGGGAATGTCGAAAATGACGACGCTGACGTCGTCCAGCGCTTCGACGAACGGCTCGACGAGTTCCAGATTGGCGCCGATGCCGTTGAAGACGAGAAGCGGCGCAAAGGCATCGCTGCCGTGCCGGATGCCGACGCGCACGAACTGGCCGTCCAGATCGATCATCCGGATTTCCATGCTGCTGACAGACTCGGGACTGGTATTCATTTTTTTCATCCGGACACAGGCTTCTCGCAACGCACAGCATCGTGGTATCGGCGCCAGACGACGCCCTCGCTGTATCACCGCGCGCGTTGCAGCAGCGCCTTCAACTCCTCGACATTCTCGGCGACGCGCTTCGAGATCACCGCATAGCTGTCGGCCTGGGCGCGGTACGCCGTGTGGGCGAGTTCCTGCATGTCCGTCAGTGCCCTGTGCAACGCCTGTTGTACTGCCTCGCCCGCGGCCGGCTTGTTCTGCGCCGCACTCTGCTGCGCGACCAGCGACTGGAGCTGCGTCATCGTCGCGTTCAGAATCTCCATCTGTTTCTGGCCGAGCGACTGCATGCCCGTCAGCGCCGCCGTGTTGGCGGCGGCCAGTGCTTCGATGTCCTTGCGGCGCGACTCCAGAATGGCGTTCGCGTCGACGCCGGGCAGCTTGAACTGCTTGATGAGCTTGATGTATTCAGCAAAAAGGCTGTTGGGATTGGTCGATTCCATACTAAGTTCTCCAGATAAAGTAAATTGAGTTGCTGACGGCGCACAACGCCGTCAGCGTGTTGCACGTCAGGCTTGCATGACGTAGGTTCCCGGCGCCGCCGTTAGCGACGGATGCCGTTCATTGCCGAGCGCCGCGGGCGCGGCGCGCCGTTCGCCGGAACGCGCGGCCAGCCAGTCTCGCCAGTCGCTCCACCACGAATCCTTCTCGATCTGCGCACTCGCGAGCCATGCGTCGGCGTGCGCCGGCAGCTCGGGATTCATGTAGAACTTTGCCTTCGGATTGCCCGGCGGGTTGATCAGACTCTGAATGTGGCCGCTCGAACTGAGCACGAACCGCGTATCGCCGCCGAACAGCCGGGCCGTGTTGTAGACACCTTTCCACGGCGTAATGTGATCGGTGATGCCGGCCACCACGTACTTGTCGCACGTCACGTCGGACAGATCGATCGGCGTGCCGAGGATGCTCAGCGCGCGAGGCTTCGTGAACAGGTTGCCGATGAAAATGTCGAGCAACTGGCCGTGCAGCCCGGCGGGTAAGCGCGTCGTATCGTTGTTCCAGTACAGGATGTCGAATGCGGGCGGCGTCTTGCCCATCAGGTAGTTGTTGACCCAGTAGTTCCACACCAGGTCGTTGGGCCGCATCCACGCGAACACGCGGCCCATCTCTTCGCCGGCGAGCACGCCACGGGACGTGCTGTTCTGCTTGGCCGCCGCGATGGCCTCCGGTGTCGCGAAGAGACCGAGTTGCGAATCCGCGGTGTTGTCCAGCACAGCGACCATCAGCGTGGCGGCGTTGACGGTTTCTTCGCCGCGGCTCGCCAGATGTCCGAGCAAGGCCGAGATGGTCATTGCGCCGGAGCAGGCGCCGTGCAGATTGACGTCGTCGCTGCCCGTGATGTCGCGCACCGCCGTAATCGCTTCGAGCAGCGCCGTGACGTAGGTGTCGAGATCCCAATGAGCTTGCGCGGCGGTCGGATTGCGCCAGCTCACCACGAAGACCTGAAACTCGTTCTTCACCAGATAGTCGACGATGCTCTTGCCTTCCGAGAGATCGAACACGTAGTACTTGTTGATCTGGGGCGGCACGATCAGTTGCGCACGGCCATAGACGTGCGGGGTCGACGGGGCGTACTGGATCAGCTCCAGCACTTCGTTGCGAAACACCACGGCGCCGCGCGACGTGCCGAGGTTCTTGCCCACCTCGAATGCCGTCTTGTCGACCTGAGCCGGCATGCCCTGATTTTTCAGCATGTCCGTCACGATGTTCCTGAAGCCGCCCAGCAGGCTCGCGCCGCCGGAATCGATGACCTTCTTGAGGGCCGCGGGGTTGCCGAGCAGCGTGTTGGTCGGCGACAGCGCGTCCGTGAACAGCGACAGCACGAATTGCGCGCGCTCCTTGGTCTTCGGGTCGAGTCCGGAGCGGTCGACAAACCCGGACAGCGCATCACGCCACGCGAAATAACCCTGCATCGTCATTCTGTACCACGAATTGTCGCGCCACGCCGGGTCGCCGAAGCGCTTGTCCGCCGCCGGCGGCGTGCCTTCCCCGTTACCGCTCAGCACGGCAATCAGCTCGCGAACCAGCTTCGCTTCCTGCTCCACGAGCAAAGCCGGTTGCCGAAAAGCCTGCGCGCCGATCTGCTGCGCGGTGGCGAGAACGTCGCGCGGACGCAGTCCAACAAACGGGTTGGGGCCCAACATGCCTTCTGTCGCGGACGCCGCGAGATCGTCCGCCGGTTCGCCGCGCGACAGGTCTTCCGTCGTTGCCGCCGCAGTTGCCGCTGTCGTTGCCGCCGTCGTTGCCTCAATAGTTGCCGCCATTTTGCCGCTCCTCAAACTTTCATCAGCTTCGTTCATCACACACGTCCGCTCAGGCGATCAGCATCGCCAGCGTCTCGGCGATCAGCGCCGGTTTGTCCTCGCCGTCGATCTGCAATTCGTTCTTCGTCTTGACGATGACCCTCGCGCCGTCCTTTCTGTCCACCGCGAGCAACGTCACGCGGTTTCGCACACGCGCTCCGGCTTTCACGGGCGTCATGAAGCGCACCTTGTCGAGCCCGTAGTTGAGACCGGCGGACGCGTCCTCGGGAATGACGCCGGTTTCGATCGCGAGCGCCGCCAGCAGCGAAAGCGTCAGATAACCGTGCGCGATGGTTCCGCCGAACGGACTCTCGCGCTTGGCGCGCTCGACGTCCACGTGGATCCACTGCGTGTCGCCCGTGCATTGCGCGAAAGCGTCGATGCGTGCCTGGTCGACGACGACCCAGTCGGACACACCCAGTTCCCGACCGACGAATTCCTCGATCGTGGTGATGCTGTATTTGATGCCGTATTTATCGATGTTCATCGTGATTGCTCCTCGTGACCGGTCAGGCGAACTGCGCGCGCAGCCACTTCTTGTTCGCCTTGCCGACACTGGTCTTCTCCAGCGCGTCGACGAACCTGACGATTTGCGGCACCGCGTACTTCGAGATACGTCCCGTTGTACTGAACGTCAGCACATGACGCTTGATGTCGTCCTCGGTGACCACGGCGCCCTCATGCAGCACCACCAGCGCCACCGGCCGCTCGCCCCATTTCTCGTCGCTGATGCCGATAACGGCGACTTCGGCCACGCCCGGGTACAGCGAAATCAGGCTTTCGATTTCGAGCGACGAGACCCATTCGCCGCCCGACTTGATCACGTCCTTCATGCGGTCGGTGATCTGCAGGTTGCCCGTCGGGTCGATATTCGCGATGTCCTGCGTGTGCAGGTAGCCGCCGCTCCAAAGGTGAGCGGACGCTTCGGGGTTGTTCAGGTAGCCCTGGGTCAGCCACGGCGCGCGCGCGACGATCTCTCCATACGCTTTGCCGTCGTGGACGACCTCCTCCATGTTTTCGTTGACGACGCGCAGATCGACGAGCGGTATCGGCAGCCCCGTCTTGCAGCGCAGGCGCAACTGTTCATCGGCGTCGAGCGCCTCGGCGCCGGGCGGCAATTGCGCGAGACTCAGCACCGGACACGTTTCGGACATGCCGTAGCCCGCGAAGATGTCGATGCCGCGTTCGAGCGCGGCACGCGCGAGTCCGTGCGTGAGCGCCCCGCCGCCGATGATGATCTTCCACTTGCTGAAGTCGGCGGACCTGGCTTCAGGACAGTTGAGCATCATGTGCAGGATCGTGCCGACGCAATGCGAGAACGTCACGCCTTCGTCGCGCACGAGCTGCACCAGCCGGTCCGGCATGTAGCGTCCCGGATAAACCTGCTTCACACCCAGCACGGTGGCGATATAGGGCATGCCCCACGCGTGCACGTGGAACATCGGTGTGAGCGGCATATAGACGTCGCCGCGGTGAAAGCGCTGCCCGGATTCGGGGCTCGACAGCGCCGCCATCACGGTAATGGTGTGCAGCACCAGTTGGCGATGCGAGAAATAGACGCCCTTGGGCAGACCGGTCGTCCCGGTCGTGTAAAACGTCGTGGCGCGCGTATTCTCGTCGAAGTCCGGAAAGTCGTAGCGATCCGAACTCGCGGCAAGCATGGCCTCGTATTCGGTGGAGAACGGAATCGAGTGCGTACTGGCCTCGCTGCCCTCCTCGTCGATCCAGACGAAGGTACGCACCGTTTCGAGCTGGTCCTTGATCGCCTCGACGACAGGCAGAAAATCGGTGTGAACGAACAGTATCTCCGCACCGGCGTGATTGATCGTGTAGGCGATCTCGGCCGGCGACAGGCGCACGTTGACCGTCTGCAGGACGGCGCCCATCATCGGCACCGCGAAATAGCATTCGAGGTAACGGTGACTGTCCCAGTCCATGACCGCGACGGTGCTGCCGTGCCGCGCGCCGAGCTGGTTCAGCCCATTGGCGAGCCGCGCGATGCGCTCGCGCAGCGTCGAATAGGTCATCCGTACTTGCCCGCGATACACGATCTCCTGGTCCGGCGCCTGAACGAACGACGTGTGCAACAGTTGCTTGATCAGCAATGGATAAGCATAGGCCGAGGGCGTGGTGGCCGTGGCATCGTCCCGCATCTGAATCTCCTTGAGTCCTGAACTGGATGGCGGGCAAACACGGCTTCATTGCTGCGTCGGCTTGCTGTGTCGTCCCGATAGACAAATGATCGGCGCGAACGCGATCTGGACATATCCCCTGAACGGGGGAGCCGGACGGGTGATGCGGGAGGGACGGCTCGCGTGGGCGCGCAGCGCTAAAAAGTCGCGCTCGGACCGGGAAAAATGTCCGCACGGGCACTAATATGAATAACCGTGACAGGCAATGAGAGGATGCTTCATGAACGCATCGGCCATCTCCGCGCTGGCTGCACTGGTCGGCGCCGCCATCGGCGGCCTGACCTCGGTTCTCGCCAGCTGGCTGACCCAGCGCACCCACGTTAGAGCGGAGTGGCTCACGCATGACCTCACCTGGCGGCAGGACCTGTACAAGGCGTTCATCGAGGACGCGACGAACTGCTATGTCCACGCGCTGCAACACAGCGAGCCCGATCTCGCCGCGCTCGGCAATCTCTACGCGAAGATCAGCCGCATGCGCGTGCAGTCGTCGCGCCAGGTCGCGGACGAAGCCGATGTGATCGGACGCAAGATCGTGGACACCTACCTCGCGCCGGACAAGACCTTTATCCAGATTCACGAGATGCTTGCGGATGGTTCGATCGACATTCTCGGCAAGTTCAGCGATGTGTGCCGCGCGGAATTCGCGTCGCTGCGCGCCCAGCAGATCTGAACCCTATCCGTGCGCCGTTCAGCGCGGTTTCAGCTCGACGGGCGGGTCGGCGCGATAGCCGCCGCCGAGCGCCTTCGTCAACGCGATCTCCTGGCTGAGCGTCTGAGCGTTGAGCGTGAGCAGTTCAGCCTGTGCCGCGATGACGGGCTGGTGCGCTTCGAGCGCCGCGAGCTGGCTCGTCAGTCCGCGCCGGTAAGAGGCTTCGACGCTGTCTCTCTCGAACGCAACCGATTCGATCCGTTGCGTCTGCAACCCGGTCTCCGTATCGAGAGCCTGCAGACGGCTGCCGGCTTGCGCGACATCGCGTACCGCGTCGAGAACGGCCTGGTTGTACTGTTCGATCAACAGATTGCTTCCCTCGCGCGCGCCGCTCAGGTTCGCGTTGAGCCTGCCGCCGTCGAAGATCGGCAGATACAGGCCCGGAATCAGGTTGATCTGCTGGCTTGCGTGCGTGAAGAGATCCGCGAGATGCAAAGCGTCGAAGCCGAAGAATGCCTTGATGTCGAAGCTCGGATAGAACGCCGCCTTCGCCGCATCGATCCGGCTGAACGATGCCTGTACGTACCATCGCATCGCCTGCAGGTCAGGGCGCCGGGCGAGCAGTTCGTAGGAAAGCGTCGCCGGCAGCGCCGCCTGCGAGCGCGGCAGCGAGACAGGTTCGATGGCGGGCAGGCCGTTGGGTCCCGCGCCGACCAGCGCCCGCATCGATTCGCGAAGCTGCTTGATCTGCCCTTGCGCCGACACGATCTGCCGTTCGACGGCCAGTTGCTGCGCCCGTGCTTCTTCGAGCGGGGTGCGAGATTCGACACCGCGCGCCGCACGCGCTTCGTGTGCCTGCACCGCGAACATCGCTATCGCATGCGATTCGTTCAGCAGGTCGATGAGCTGATAAGTCGTCTGGATGCCGTAGTAAAGCTGCGCGACATCCGTCGAGATTTCGAGTTCGACCGCGGACGTCTCGGCAAGACGCGCGTTGCTGACACCGAGCGACGCGGCAATCTGCGCGCGCTGCTTGCCCCAGAGATCGATGTCGTAGCTTGCGCCCAGCCCGACGATGCCCTCGGTGTACCACGGCCCGGTCAGCCCCGCTTCGGGTTCGTTCTTCGCGAACGGTCCAAGAAAACCGTTCGCGGAAACGTGAGTGCGATCCAGCGACGCCAGCGCGGCCACCTGTAGACTCGATCCCGCTGCGGCGAGCTCCACGTCAGACTTCGCCTGCGCCACGCGCGTGCGCGCAATCACCATCGTCGGCGCATTGGCGAGCGCCTGATCGATCAGCGCGTCGAGCTGCGCATCGTGATAGCGCGTCCACCAGCGCGCATCGGGCCAGCCGTCGCGCGCGAGGTGGATGTCGCTCGCGAGGTTGATCTGCTCGGGCGCAATCTCGGCATAGGGCTTGCCGTTGTGGTGGATCAGCGCGCATCCCGGCAGCATGGTGGATAGCCATGCGACGCAGAAGAACAGGAAGCGGCGACGCCATCGCCGGCTGCGTACACCCGAGCGCGCTTTCATGTTCGCATCGCCGGTGAAGCGGTCGCCGCAACGGCTGCGTCGACGCGCCAGTCCGGCAAGCCCGCGACCTGCCGCGCGAGCTCGTCCGCGGCGGCGATCAGCAACCCGTCAGCCGGTTCGACAGCTTGCGCGGCGATCCCGATGCGTTGCGGCGCGCGGGCGTCGGGCGGGCTGTCCGCAACTTGATCCGCGTATCGCTCGAGTTCGACGCACGCCTGTTCCTGTGCCGCGCGCACGGCATCGACCGTTCGCGGGTTCGGCGATCCCGCTTGCGCCGCCTGTGCTGCTTGTGCGCTATGCAACGCATCGCCCGCCAGCATGATTTCGCGTCCCTGCGCGAGAACCGTTTGTGCGCGCAATGTCAGTTGCTCCTGTTCCCCGTCCCCTTCCTGCCAGTTGGGTTCGAGCGCGACACGCGAAAGCATCGCCTCGCAATCGGCCAGCATGGCCCACGTCTGCAACTGGCGCTGCGCCTCGGGTAGCACATCGGGCAGCACATCGGGTAACGCACCGCGCGTCCCGGCGTCTGCCTGCGTGCTGCGCAGTTGCGCGGCAATCGCGCGCAGCAGGGTTGCGAGCTTCCGCCGTAGCGCGTCGCCCTCACCTTCCCGCCAGAACGACATCTGCACGAAGGTCGCCACGCCGACACCCAGCACAATGCCGACCATGCGGTCGCGGATTTCCGTGAGGTTCGTGGTTGGACCGAACTGTTCGAGCAGCGCGAGCGAGAAGGTGAACATCACCTGAATGCCGGCATAGCCGATCCGCTCCGAGCCGGCCGCGATCCACGCGCCGAGCGCGACCACGGGCAGCGTCATCAGCAGCAGACCGACGATGTCGTCGAGATGCGGCACGACGAACACCACCATGAACAGTGCCAGCGCGCTGCCGATGCTGGCCCCGCTCACCCGCAGCAACGCGCGCTGTGTCGATGCGCCGAGGCTCGGCAGCGCGACGACGAGGCAGGTCAGCATGATCGTGTGAATGCCCTGCCAGTCGACGGCGTTGTAGAACACGTAGCAGCCGAGCACGGCGAGCAGCGTCTTCAGCGAAAAGCGCAGGTACGCGGGATTGGTCCATGCGTCGGGCGCGACCATCGGTTCGCTCGCGGGCGGCTTGCTCGCTGCCGTGGCGCTTCCGACCAGATCGGCGAAGGCGCGCAGCGCCCGCTGCATGTCGGCGGCAGCGGGAATCGCGTCGGCCACATTACGCTCTTCCGGTGTCGCCGTGCTCACGTAGCGATAAGGAGCGCCCGCCATCACCGCTTCGTCGAGCGCGCGGCCATTCGCGCGCAACTCGAGCAACATCGCCCGTTGCGCGGCCGATGCGGGTTGCCAACCAGGCGGCAAATCACTCGCTCCGCGATAAAGACGCGACACGGTCGCAATGCACGCAAGCTGCAACGCCTGATGCTCGCGATAGTGGGCATCACGCATCGTCGTGAACCGCAGCAGCTTCTGCAGCGTCAGCGCGCCTTGCTGGACGGCCGCCAGCGTGATCGGCCCGGCGTGCGTCGTGCCGTCGATCAACTGCGTCAGGCACGCGTCCAGCGCCGCCAGTTGCCGATGGATCTCCGCCTTGAGCTGCAATTGCGGTTCGGCGGGCAGCAGCAACGTGTTGACCACGAGCGTCAGTGCGATCGGATAATTGACGGACACCCACACCCACAGCACCGCGCGAATCAGCAGGTCGGCCTGATCGGTCTGGTCGACGAAACTCTGCACGTAGATCACGACGATCGCGACGATAAAGAACACCACGCCGATTTTCAGTACCCGCATCAGGTACACGCTGCCGAGGAACACCAGACTCGCGGTCACGATGCGCAGCAACGGATAGTCGAACGTGAACTTGAGCAGCAGGATCGACAGACCGATGGCGAGCGTCGAGCCAACGATGAACATCACGCCGACCAGCCGTGTGACCACCACGTTCGACTGCGTGACGTAGAACACCACCAGCAGGGACAGCGCGAGCGACGGCACCTCGAGCGCCATCGACACGACTATCACGATGGCGCTCGTCAGCATGCAACGCAGCATCACATTGAGACGCCCAGGGAAAGGCGCCAGCTCGCGTGTGAGGAAAGCGCCCGCATCGCGCAGCATATCGGGCATACGGGGCAGATAGTCGGCGGTGGTCATGGGCGCCTCTCAATGGCGCTCGCCGTCGTTGCCGCGCCCGGGTTCCAGCACGGCGACCGCCGACGTTCCCACGCGAAACAGCTCCGGGTTCGGATGATCGACGCGGATCTTCACCGGGAAGCGCTGCGCGACATGGACCCAGTTGAGCGTGCGTTGAATGCGCGGCAATCCGCCAGGCAACGCAAGGCCGGCTTCATCGGACGCGATACCGTAGCTGATCGAATCGACGCTGCCCTGGAAGCGCTGGCTGGTATCGCTCATCAGATAGACCGTGGCGGGCGTGCCCGCCCTGACGCCCTTGAGTTCGGTCTCGCGAAAGTTCGCCACGACATACCAGTGGCGCGTGTCGATCAGCGTAAAGACCGGTTTGAGCGCCGTTGCAAACTGACCTGTCGATGTCTTCAGGGACACGACGCGTCCGTCGAACGGCGCGCGTACCGTCGCAAACTCGAGGTTCAGTTCGGCAATCGCGATCTCCGCCATGATGACGGCTCGTTGCGCGACCAGCGCGTCGACGCCGCTCACCGCCGCTGCCGCCTGCTGCGCCTGCAGTTGCGCGGCGCTGAGTTCGGCCTGGGTGGCGCGTTGCGCGGTGCGCGCACGGTCGACGTCCTCCGCCGACACATAGCCATGCGACAGCAACGGCTCCATGCGGTGCAGCGTGTCGGACGCCTGACTGGCCGCGGCGCGCGCTCGCTCGACGGCCGCCCGCACCGACTGCGCGTTGTATTGCTGCGCATTGACCGTGCGCTGGGTCAGCTCGATCTGGCGGTCGAGTGCGACGAGCGACGCGTTGCTGCGCGCCAGCGCTTCCTGATACGGACGCGGATCGATCCGGAACAGCAGATCACCCTGCTTCACCGCCTGATTGTCGCGCACGGCCAGCTCGACGATGCGGCCGCTGACTTCGGGCACGACGTCGATCGTATCCGCGTAGACATAGGCGTCGTCGGTGCGCGGCGCGCGGTCCAGCTGGCGAATGACGAATAGCACCAGCAACAGCGTCACCACCACCAGGACGATGACCGGCCATGCTTTCTTCTTTGTCGTGCTGGGAGTCGTCGCCATTGCATTAGCCGGAGGAGATTCAATGCTGGAACAGCATCAACCAGACAGCGAGTGAAAGGAAAGTGACAAGCGCGGGGTACGCCACCGCTGCAGGCCGGATCAGATGGCTGGCCTGCAAACGCCCGAGAATCAGATGAATGATGATCGTAAGCACGACTCCCGCGACGATACAGAACAGCCAGTCGGGAAAGTACGCGCCGAGCACGCCAATCGATGGCGCGTTCGTGCATCCCGACATCAGGATCGCGGCAGTCACCGCCATGCCGATTGCACGCTGTGAGCATCGGCCTCTGGCGAGCAGCATGTGTCGTTTCAAAGTCGTCTCTGTGGCTCGAATCAATATCACACCTTGCAGATACGCCGGGAGACCGCAGGCGTGGCGGTGCCTCACATTAACGCCAGAAAAAGGTACCCCGCATCACATGAATATGGAATGTCGCTGCAAGAAACTGTGACGTAAAATCGCGCGGACCTCGTGGCCGCGCGGTGCTGTCTCGACGGATTGCCGCGCTGCGCCTTTCCGCAGAGGATAGTTTTCCATAGGCGCTCCCGCCGGCGCATTCCGGCGTCACGTCAGCGGGCGCCCCTCGTCGTGTTTGAGCTTTCGATCGGCAGGCTGAAGCTGAACGTGATGCCGCGGACCTCATTGCGCACGGCCCAGATGCGACCGGCGTGTGCTTCGACGATCGTCCGGCAGATCGAAAGCCCGATGCCCATGCCCGCCTGTTTCGTGGTGAAGAAGGGTTCGAATATCTTCCCGAAGTCGGCAATTCCCGTACCTCGATCTTCGACATCGATCACCACGCTTTCCCCGTCGCGTCGCGAGCGGATCAATAGCAGCTTCGGCCGTTCCGTGGTGGCTGCCAATGCCTCGATCGCGTTGCGGACGAGATTGACGAGCACCTGCTGGATCTGCACCGCGTCGGCCCGGATTTTCGGCACGTCTTCGGCTAGCGTCGTTTCGAGCGAAACCGCATTTCGCTGGATATCGTCAGCCATCAGTGTGCACACCTGAAGAATCAGTTTGTTGATGTCGAGGTCGATCATTTCAGGATCTGTATGCTTGAAAAGTGCCCGAATGCGGCTGACCACGTCCGATGCGGCATTGCCGTCCCGCACGATATTCGCGGCGGAAAGCCGGGCTTCGTCCAGGTTGGGCGGCTCGGCCGACAGCCAGCGCAGGCAAGCCTGCCCATGCGCGACGACCGCCTGCAGCGGCTGGTTGATCTCATGAGCGATTGAAGCGGACAATTCGGTGGCCGCTGCGATCCGCGATGCCTGGGCAAGCTTGTCCTGCGCGTCGCGCAAGGTCTCCGCCAGTTTCGCGGTGTCGTCGATGTCGACGTCGAGGCCGAAGAATTGCATCACGCGCGGGTTGGCGGCTTCTCCACCGCTTTGCTCGCGCGCGGAATCGGCTTCGAATCTGGATAGCAGGTGCTGCTTGCTCGACAACTCGTCGAGTAGCTGGAGAAGTTCGCGCCGGACGCTCTCGGGCCGACGGGTGCTGTCCTCGACTGCGATGCCCGAATGGGGCCGCCGGAGCAGATGATGATGGTCGGCCCGATAAGTGCGGGCAATGATCTGGGCGATCAGATCGAAGTAGTCGAAAAGGAATAGCGAGACGTCGAACAGCAACTCTCGGGTGAGCCTTCCGTCCAGCTCACCGAGTGCGATGTACGCGCTCCAGATTTCCCGCAGGCCGTAGCGCAACGCCTGCAACAGGCTCGTCAGCGGCACGCGCTGATGCTCGCGTCTTTGCGCGATTTCGCGGAAGACAGCCATATCCCGGGCCGATGGCGGTTCGCCCGACAAAAGCATCTCGAACCACACCTTGGCTGACAGAGCGATCGAATCCTCGACGTCCTGCATGGCAGGAGGCGGAAGCAATCTGTAGCCGTCGAGCGACTTCAGTGTCTCGAGTGCGCGTTCGACGACAAGCGACAGATCTGCTGCGAGAGATGCGGTCTTTTCCCGCAAATCGCTGCTGATCCTGGGTACGTTGGCTAACACGGTAATTTATCTGAAAGTATCGGGCGCACGGATTCGATCGACGAACGGGCCGGCGCTGTAAGTGCGACTGCTGCTCGTCGGTTGGTCCGCGCACTTGCGGTGCAGTGCGGGTCGATGCAGATCGATGCAGATCGATGCGTCGGTCGAGCCTCTGGATGAGTTGGGCGAATCAGCTCAATTCCCATCCGTTGCACGCATGGTCTCGCGGGGCGTCGTGGCACGGCATCCCCCTTTCGGGGGACAGGCGACGCGAGCGATGGGGGATAGGCAGCCGTCACACCCAACCGGAAGTCCAGGGTTTCTCTGTGCGGTAACTGAAAGGTGCGGGTGATTGCAGATTCATGTAATAGCCGCCCTGCGGCCCGCCGCCTACTATCGGGAATCCGGCACGTCTCCAATCCCAATACGAACATGTGGAGCGATCGTGTCTCCCTGAGCAGGCATCCAATCCGTAGTCTTTTTCAACCTATGGAGATGTGAAATGGCGACGATAGCGGCCGACTACATGGTTAGCGCTTTGGTAAATGCCGGAGTCAAGCGCGTGTTCGGGGTAGTGGGCGATTCACTCAATGGCTTCACGGACTCCTTGCGCCGGGACGGTTCGATTGAATGGGTTCACATGCGGCATGAGGAAAGCGCGGCGTTCGCCGCCGGCGCCGAGGCTCATCTGACGGGTCAACTCGCAGTCTGCTGCGGAAGCTGCGGCCCGGGCAATCTGCACCTGATCAACGGCTTGTTCGATTGCCATCGGAGTGGCGTTCCTGTTCTCGCTATCGCCGCGCATATCCCGAGCACGGAAATCGGCATCGACTATTTTCAGGCGACCCACCCTGAAATCGTGTTCAAGGAATGTAGTCACTACGTCGAACTCGTCAGTAATCCAGATCAACTCCCGCAAATCCTGGGCCGTGCGATGCGGACGGCGGTTGCGCGCAAAGGCGTCGCCGTGGTCGTCATACCCGGAAATGTGGCACTCGGCGCTCTCAGCAAACCGGTGCCGAACTGGAGCGTGCCTTCCGCGCCGGTGATTCACCCATCGAACGACGACGTCGCGAAACTCGCACGCCTGCTGAACCAGTCGTCGCGAGTGACGTTGCTTTGCGGAGCCGGCTGCCGGGATTCCCATACGG
Organism: Paraburkholderia susongensis; assembly: GCF_900177725.1. Lineage (GTDB taxonomy): Bacteria > Pseudomonadota > Gammaproteobacteria > Burkholderiales > Burkholderiaceae > Paraburkholderia > Paraburkholderia susongensis. Next base: position 178,716 of record NZ_FXAT01000001.1, read on the forward strand.
AAGTCGTGGAACTTGCCCGCAAGCTGCAGGCGCCGATCGTGCACTCCCTGCGAGGAAAGGAGTACATCGAGTACGACAACCCGTTCGATGTGGGCATGACGGGTCTGGTCGGATTCGCCTCCGGCTATTCGGCGATGAAGAGCTGCGACATGCTGCTGATGTTGGGCACCGACTTCCCTTATCGTCAGTTCTATCCGGAGAAGGTGACCATCGCGCAGGTCGATACGAGAGCCGAAGCGCTCGGCAACCGATGTCCGCTGGAACTCGGCGTGTTGGGCACAGTCAAGGATACGCTCAAGGAACTTCTTCCAATGATTCAGGAAAAAGCGGACGGCAACTTCCTGAGTCGCGCACTCGACGATTACCGCAAGGCTCGCCGGAGTCTGGATGCGCTCGCAGAGCCGGAAGCAGGCAGCAGCACCATCCATCCGCAGTACGTGACCCGGCTCGTCAGCGAACTCGCCAACGACGATGCCATCTTCTCCTGCGACGTCGGCACTCCCATCGCATGGACGGCGAGATACCTGAAGATGAACGGCAAACGACGACTGGTCGGTTCGTTCAATCATGGCTCGATGGCCAATTCGCTGTTGCACTCGATCGGCGCGCAGGCCGCTTTCAGGGGCCGGCAAGTGATTTCGATGTCGGGTGACGGCGGCTTCACCATGATGATGGGCGAGTTCGTGACACTGATTCAAACGGGTCTGCCGGTCAAAGTCGTCGTGCTCAACAATGGCACGCTGGGCTTCGTGGAAATGGAAATGAAGGCCAGTGGATTCGTCGATACGGGATGCGACCTGAAAAATCCGAACTTCGCCGCAATGGCCAATGCGATGGGAATCAAAGGCGTGCGCGTCGAGCACCCCGCGGAACTGGAAGGAGCGCTACGCGAAGCATTCGCTCATCCGGGTCCGGCTCTCGTCGACGTAGTGAGCGCGCGTCAGGAGCTCGTCATGCCTCCCGTGACCACCGCTGACCAGGCCTATCACTTTGGGCTGTTTACGCTGCGTGCCGTCATGGACGGTCGAGGCCAGCAGCTCATCGATCTCGCCAAGGTCAATCTGTTCCGGTAGTGCGCTCCGAAGAGGGAGGGACCGTTATCCAGACAATGGAGATCGAGCCATGTCCAGCAAAGCCGCGACCCCCGTAAATATTTCGTCAGACCGCGAGCCCATACACATGGGCTTCGTCATTGCCTGGCTTTTCTGTGCGGCGTTCTACTTCATGCAGTACATGCTGCGCTCCGCGCCGGGCGTGATGATTCCCGAGTTGAGTACGGCGTTCGCCCGCGATGCGTTGGGTGTGGGCGCACTCGTCGGCCTCTACTACTACACCTATGCGCTGTTCTCCATCGTTTGCGGTGCGATGCTCGACCGGTTCGGTGGCAAGGCCGTCATTCCAGCCGGCATCGTTCTCGTTGCAGCGGGTGCGGCGCTATTCGGTCTGGGCAGCGTGGAGGCCGCGCAGATCGGCCGCCTGTTGCAAGGTGCGGGTTCGGCATGCGGGTTCATCGGCGCGGTATATCTCGCCACGCACGGCTTTCCGCCGCGTTCGCTCGCGACGGCAGTCGGCTTCACCCAGTGCTTCGGCATGCTGGGCGGCTCCGCGGGTCAGTTCGCGGTTGCGCCGCTGATTCACGGCCTCATCACGTGGCAGCAGTTCTGGTGGCTGTCCGGCCTCGTCATCTTTGTGATCGCCGTGCTGGTGCTCGTCGCGACGCCGGCAGCCCATGACGACAGCCCAGCCAGCCGGGGCTCATGGCTGAAGATGTTCGCACCGTACAAGGAAGTGCTGTCCAACCCGCAGTCGTATCTTTGCGGCTTTTGCGCTGGCCTGCTGTTCCTGCCGACTACGGTGGGCGACATGATCTGGGGCATTCCCTTCCTGCGCAACGGTCTCGAAGCCAGCTATACGCAAGCCGTCAATCGCGCGAGCATGGTGCCGCTCGGCTGGGTGATCGGCTGCCCGCTGTTGGGCTACCTGTCCGACCGGCTGGGCCGCCGCAAGCCGGTATTGATCGCGGGCGCACTGCTGATGCTGGTGTCGGCTGCGGGCATCTTCTATCTGCCGGCCGGTGTGGCGCCACACTACGTGCTCGGCCTGCTGCTCGGCATCGGCTCCGGTGCGGCCATGCTGCCGTACACGATCATCAAGGAAGTCAATCCGGACAATGTGAAGGGCAGCGCCAGCGGCGCGATCAATTTCCTGGTGTTCACCTTCAGCGCACTGCTCACGCCCGTGTACGGCAAGCTGCTCGCCCATCTCGCGAACGGCGGGGCGATGAACCTGCCGGTGTTTCGTGCAGCCGGATCGTGGCTGCTCGGTGGCATCGTGCTCGCGGTGGTGCTTGCGATGTTCATGCGCGAAACCGGACCACGCGGACCACGCGGACCGCGCGCACGCGCGAACGCGTGAGGCGGTACATCCGGGCAGCCAGATTCTCAGGAGACTCCAGCTCATGGAGCCTCTCAAAGGTTTAACGCTGGCTTCAGGCTTCGAACGTGGTGGTCGGCGAGGTGTCGAGTTGCAGCTTTTCTGCCTGCCGCACGAGCGTGGCAAATGAATCCGCCTGCATCTTTCTCATGATATGGCCGCGATGCACCTGCACCGTGTATTCAGTGATGCCTAGCATCGCCGCCACCTGCTTGTTGAGCAGACCGCGTGCGAGCAACGGCAACAGCTCCTGCTCACGCGGCGTCAGCGATTGATAGAGCGCCTGGAGCGCCGCCGCATCCTGCACCTGTCTGCGAAGAACGTGCGCCTTCGCGAGGGCCGCGTCCACGGTGCGCATCAGCGCGTCTTCATTGACGGGCTTCGTGAGAAAGTCCACCGCCCCGCCCTTCATCGCCAGCACGACGGACGGTACATCAGCCCGTCCTGTAATGAAAATGACGGGAATCGTGGCGTCCGTGCCGACAAGCTTCTGCACTTCCAGCCCATTCATCTCCGGCATGCTCATATCGAGGATCAGACAGGCAACGGCATTTCGACGCGGCGTGTCCAGAAACGCTTCACCGGAACTGAAAGCTTGCACGTCTTTGCCGTTTGCGCGCAGCAGCGTCGAGAGCGCTTCTCGCACCCGCCTGTCGTCGTCGACTACATAGACCAGTTCGTTTGCGGATTCCATGGAACCTTCTGAGGTTTAGGGCCGCTCCACGATTGATTCACTGAATGTGCGTCTCGCGCGGACGTGCCGAGCAAAAATTATAGTCGCCGGAATTGTCCGCCGGTGATCTGCTCCAGAAATCCTGGGCAGAAATGAGTGTGAGTATTATCAGCCTGGCTGAAAGGCGATGATCGCCATTCCTGCGAGCGCCAGCGCAACCCCCGCGCAGTCCCATCCGTTGGGCCGGATTCCTTCGACAAGCCAAAGCCAAACCAGAGCTACGCCGATATAGACGCCACCGTAAGCCGCGTAGACTCGCCCGGCAGCAGACGGGTGCAGCGTAAGCAGCCAGGCAAAGACAGCAAGTGAGATCCCAGCGGGGATCAGTAGCCACGCACTGCGGCCCTCTCTGAGCCAAAGATAGGGCAGATAGCAGCCGACGATCTCGGCTACCGCCGTCGCAACATAAAGAAGGAATGTTTTCATTCTCGTGGTAGCGCAAAAAGGAGCGCGTCCTGCGATCAGTAGTCGCCCAGCAGACGATCAAGCGCTGCGGTCATCCGATCCCGGTGCTCCCGTAGTGAACCGGTCTTCGGACCAAGCTCGCTGAGCGGGACGGACACAATGAACGCCGGGTGCATGATGCATTGGGTGCCGCCGATTTCGAATGAAGGTGTGAAGTCCGCAGGAAGCTCCCCCTGCGGAAACGAGTCAGCCCGGATCAGCGGTATGACGACCCGGGACGTCAATCCCTCGAGCAAGTCGCTTTGCACGTCGACAAGGTACGGCGTGTTCACCTTGCTTTTGCTGTTATTGGCATAAACGTCGAATCGCGCCATTAAAACACCCGGTATTCAGCGAGTGGAAGCCCGTTCTTTTCGATCCATTCGTTCGTGTTCCTGATGAACTCCGCGTTCTCCTGTGCCCAACGACGACCTTCTTCCGTCCTGATCGCCTCCCTCAATGCCTGCTCACAGGTGCGGGAAAAGTTGATGCCCAGCTCTCTCGCCCGTTCATAGACGTCGACGGGCAACGTGACGTTTGTCGCCTTGCGTGCCCCGGCTGTCGCTGCTCGTGCCATGTTGAATCCTCCATGCGGATATTTATGCGCATATTAATCAACATGATAACCCACATTGGAGTGTGTTTCCCGTTACGCGCCGCGGCATGCCTTCCGACCAGGGCAAACCCCTTCTTCCAATATCCCGGAATAACGATATAAACATCAATTATTTGGTAAACACATTCTATACGCCTGAGAATGTGAAATTCGCATTCTCAGGCGCCACGACACCAGCCCGAAAGATGGAACTCCGCCAGCTCGAAGCCTTCGCCGCAGTGATCACGACCGGTAGCGTCACAGCCGCCGGCCGCCTGCTGGGGCGCTCGCAGCCCGCCATCACGCGGCTGATCCAGGAACTCGAAACCGAGGTCGGCTATCCGCTGTTCGCACGCAACGGCCCGCGCGTCACGCCGACCGAGCAAGGCATCCTGCTCTATGAGGACGTCGAGCACGTGCTGGCAGGCTTGCAGCAGATCCGTAAGCGCGCCGACGCGATTGCGCGCGGCGAAAGCCGGCCGCTGCGCATTGCCGCGACCTCCGCCCTCGCCGCCGGCCTCGTGCCCGCCGCGCTCGCGCACACCCGTCTTGCCTCCGCCGCGCAGACCATCCAGCTGCGCAGCGTGCCGCCCGAGCAGGTCGTGCACGCCGTACTCACCGGCGCGGCCGACATCGGCGTGGCGAGCCTGCCGCTTGAACACCGCGGCGTGGTCGTGCACTGGATCGGGCAATCCGCGTGCGTTGCGGCGCTGCGCGACGACGATCCGCTCGCGCGCCATGACCGGCTGCCGCTGTCGGCCTGCGAGGGCCGGCGCATCGTCACGATGCAGAACCCCTACCGCCTGCGCCGCCGGCTCGACCACGCGTTCGCGCAGGCGGACGTCACGCCTGCCGGCCTGATCGAAACGAATTCGTCGATGAACGCGCTCACCATGGTTCGCGCCGGTCTCGGCATCTCGGTGCTCGAACCGGTCACGGCCTACGGCATGCCGCTCATCGACGTCGCGATTCGCCCGATCGACGCCGACATTCCGTATTTCTTCGGCGTGATCTCGCGCGATGCCATCGCGCTGCCGCCCGTGGCCGCAACGCTCATCGACGCGCTCGCCGACGCAGCCCGTGCCGTGCTCCCCGATTTCGCGTTGCGCGCGAGCGCCGAGCACGCCCAAGTCCTGCAGTCGCTGTATGGCGATCTGCCCGCCGCCAAGGAATCTTTGCCGTAATGAATCCGATCACCCCATCGTCTGCGGGTCTCGCCGCGCTCGAAGCCCGTCTGCGCGAGGATCTCGCGTGGCTCGAACTGCCGGCGAAGCGCTGGATACCCGAACGCACCCACGACGGCCGCCCCGTTATCAGCGTCGCGATCGTGGGCGGCGGCATGGCCGGGCTCGCGGTGTCCGCCGCGCTCAACCATCTCGGCATCGACACCGTCATCTACGACGAGTCGCCGCGCGGCTTCGAAGGCCCGTGGGCGACCACGGCGCGCATGGAAACACTACGTTCTCCGAAGCAGCTCACCGGCCCCGCGCTCGGCCTGCCCTCGCTCACGTTCCGCGCGTGGTTCGAAGCGCAGTTCGGCGCGCAGGCGTGGGACGCGCTCGACAAGATCCCGCGCCTGCAATGGATGGACTATCTGCGCTGGTATCGCGACGTGCTCGATATCGACGTGCGCAACGAACACCGGGTCACCGCGATCACGCCACGCGCGGACGGCAGCGTCGCGCTGTCGGTCGCGAGCGCCACCGGCAGCGAGACCGTCCATGCGCGCCACGTGGTTCTCGCGACGGGCCGCGACGGCCTGGGTGGCCCGTCCGTGCCCGCATTCGTGCGTGATCTGCCGCGCCGCTTCTATGCCCACTCGTCCGATGTGATGGACTACGGCACGCTGCGCGGCAAGCGCGTCGGCGTCATCGGCGCGGGGGCGTCGGCGATGGACAGCGCAGCGACCGCGCTCGAAGCGGGCGCGGCCTCGGTCGATCTGCTGATCCGCCGCACGGACATCCCGCGCATCAACAAGGGCAAGGGCGCCGGCAATCCTGGCCTCACGCACGGTCATGTCGCGCTGTCCGATGACTGGAAGTGGCAGATCCGCCACTACATCAACGTGCAACAGGTGCCGCCGCCGCGCGGCAGCACGCTGCGCGTATCGGGCCACGCCAACGCGCGATTCAACCTCGGTGCGCCGATCACCGGTATCGAGCCCGTGGATAACGAACTGTTCGTCAGTACGCCGAAAGGTGTCTTCGCACTGGACTTCCTGGTGTTCGCAACGGGCTTCCGGACCGATCTGGCAAGCCGCTCCGAATTCGCGCCGTTCGCACGCCACGTTCGCGCCTGGAAAGACCGCTACGCGCCGCCCGCGGGCGACGACGACATCGAGCTTGCCGATTCGCCCGACCTCGGACCGGTCTTCGAGTTCCAGGAAAAGACGCCCGGGGCGTGTCCCGGGCTCGAACGCATCCACTGCTTTTGCGCGCCCGCCACGCTCTCGCACGGCGCGCTGTCGGGCGACATCCCGGCCGTCAGCGAAGGCGCGAAGCGGCTCGCCCAAGGACTTGCCGCGACGTTCTATCGTGAAGATGTCGAATTGCATTACGCCAACATGGCGGCCTTCGCCGAGCCGGAAGTCGAAGGAGACGAATGGACGCCCGCGCCACCGCCCCCGGCACTCGCCGAGCGCGAAGCGAAATGAGCGCGTGATGCGTGCAGCGCGAACACGAGCCGGGGCAAAAGCATGCGGCCCCGGCCATCTGGAGTTTTCCGGAGTTGACCATGACATACGACACTAACCACGACATCATTGACCACGTTGCGGGCCTCGCGCCCAATTCGGCCACTCATGCATTGCGGCACCAGCGTGCCAAAGTCGTGGAAGCGACCCAGGGCAGCTACGACGCGCTGTTCGATCCCGCGCTCGACGGCCTCACGCTTGCCGAGCGGTTGCTCGTCGCACTCTACGCGAGCCGCCTCGCGCCCTCACCCACGCTCGCCGCCCACTACCGCGCCGAACTGGCCGCGCACGACGTCGATGCGGCGACGCTCGCCATCGTGGAAACCGGGGCGCCCGAGAATCTCTCCGCGCCTCGCCTGCGCGCGATCCTCACGTTCACTCGCACGCTGATCGAAAATCCGGTCGCGGGCGACAAGGCCGCGCTGCAGACGCTGCCCGCCGCCGGACTGACGACGCCCGCCGTCGCTGCGCTTGCACAGCTGATTGCCTTTCTGTCGTACCAGACGCGCCTCGTCGCGGGTCTGCAAGCCCTAAAGCAACTGAAGCAACTGGAGCGCGCATCATGACCGACATCATCCGTTCGCACGGCTTCACGAACGAATCGCTGGAATGGGCCGCGTGGCTCGACGTTGTCGACCTCGACCATGCCAGCGCCGAACAGATCGCCGTTCTCGAGGAGAGTCACCCCAAGGCAAAAGTGTCGGACTACTACCGGTTTCTCGTCCATCAGCCTGAAATCCTGCGGCAGCGCTCCGCCGCGTTCAACGCGATCATGTACGCGCCCGGCGGCCTGCCGCGCGCGGAACGGGAACTCTCGACCACCGTCGTTTCGCGGCTCAACGGCTGTGTGTATTGCGCGTCGGTGCACGCCCAGCGTTTCGAGCAGCTTGCCAAACGCAACGATGTCATCCGGCAGGTGTTCGCCGATCCGCACAGCGCCGGCACGACAGAGCGCGAACAGGCGATCGCGCGCTTCTCGGCCGCGCTGACCGAGTGCCCGGACGAAATCAGTGCGGACCATTTGCATGCATTGCGCGAGGCCGGTCTGACGGATGCCGAAATGCTCGACCTGATCCATTCGATCGCCATTTTCGCGTGGGCAAACCGGCTGATGCTCAATCTCGGCGAACCCGTGTTTCCCGAGCAGACGCCCGCCGCCTGACCGAACCATGCTGGACAGTCCTTCAACCAATACCCGGGGATAGCCGATGGGCACTCAAGCTGGCATCAAACCTGTCATCGTGGCCGCCGTGCTGGCCAATGCGATGGAGTGGTTCGATTTCACGATCTTCGCAGCGATGACGCCGATCATCAGCAAGCTGTTCTTTCCGGCCGCGCAGGGCGCCACGGGCGCGGATCTGAATGCGATCCTGCTGACCACGGCCCTGTTCGGCGCGGGGTTCTTCATGCGGCCCGTGGGCGGCGTGCTGCTCGGCCTCTACGGCGACACCTATGGCCGCAAGGCGGCTATGACGCTCGGCATGGGCATCATGGCGCTGGCCGCCGCGATCATGACCTTCTCGCCGACCTATGCCACGGCCGGTCTCGCCGCGCCACTCCTGATGCTCATGGCCCGGCTGCTGCAAGGTTTCTCGATAGGCGGCGAGTTCGGCACGTCGACCGCGTTCCTGATCGAACTGGCCCCGCCGAATCGCTCCGGCTTCTACGGATCGTGGCAGATGAGCGGGCAACTCATGTCGACGATGCTCGGCGCCGCGCTCGGTATGGTGGTCACGCAGGCGTTCACGCCCGAGCAGCAGCTCGCGGGCGCATGGCGCATCCCGTTCGCGGTAGGCCTGCTCATCGCGCCGCTGACCATTTATCTGCGCCGCCACGCGAGCGAAACCTATGCGCGCATCCACGCAACGCCGCTAACCCTCGCGGCGGAAGCGGCCACCGTCAAGCGCGGACTGTCCGACTATCTGATCGGCATGGGCATGGTGGTGGCGAGCACCGTTTCGTTCTACGTCACGTTCGGCTACACCGTCACTTACGCGAAGCAGGTTCTCAAGCTCCCCGTAGCGGAAAGCTTCATGGTGCAAATGATCGCGGCCATCGTCATGCTGATCGTCACGCCGATCGCGGGGGCGCTATCGGATCGTCACGACCGCAAGACAATGCTGATCGTCTCGCTGGGCGCCTACCTGGTTGCGATCTATCCGCTTTATGCGTGGGTCGTAGCCGCGCCGTCCGTCCCCCGGCTCCTCGTCACGCAGATCGTGATCGGCGTGCTGAGCGCCACCTTCCTTGGCGTTTATTGCACGACGCTTGCCGAGATGTTCCCCAAGCGTTCGCGCGCGACGTCGCTCGCCGTGGTCAATAATGTCGTTGTCCTGATCTTCGGCGGCTTTGCGCAGACTTTCGTGACCTGGCTCATCGCACTCACGGGCTCGCCGCTGGCGCCGGTGCTCTATGTGATGATCGGCGTCGCGCTCGGTCTCGTGGCCGTCGTTGCGCTGAAGCCGGGCCATTTCAGGCAGCGCAGCGCGAACGCCGCGCAGAGCGCCGGATGATGCAGCGGGGTCTCGACAATCGTATCTGCAGGAAAGGTCGACCTGCAGAACGATGTCGCGCGCCGGCATGGCCGGCGCGGTTGCGCCTCGCGCCCTGATCTTTTCACACCACACATCATGACCGCGCACTCGAACATCGATCCGGCTACGATCAAGGCCTATCGTGAAACAAACTACTGTGTCGAAGGCGACATGCCGATCACGTTGCAGGTCGACCAGAAGAACGACGCCCTCTCTACCCTGCACAAAGCCATGGGTGTCGAGTCGAGTGTCTTTATTACCGCATGGAATCCATACAGCCGGAAGTGCGACGACGAAACCAACGCTGGACTACAGAAGAAGCTGATCGACGAGTTGACCACACGAGGTCTGCGCTTCGTCAACGGAGTCGGTCGTCACCCGGCAAGCGACTGGGCTGAACCCAGCTTTCTGGTCCTCGGAATTTCACTCGAAGCTGCAAAACGACTTGGAAAGCAGTACGAGCAGAACGCAATCGTCTGGTGCGGTGTGGACGCAGTGCCGCAGCTGGTGCTGTTGCGATAGCCAAGGTTGCCCAGCAGGAATTTTCAGCCGAATTCAACTATACAAACCATTGAGTACTACGTGGCAAGACGATTCTTGAAGAACTCGCCTTGTTTCATGATGACGTCCAGATGGCGGCCTTGCTCACCGAGAAGCTCGATGCTTTCCAACGGGTTGCCATCAACCACCAGCAAGTCCGCGGTCGCTCCTGGCGCAACGACGCCCAGTTCCCCCGTCCTGTTCAAAACCTCCGCTGCCACGGACGTTGCCTGACAGATGACCTCGTAGTTGGAAAACGCGCGTGTACGAAGAATGAGTTCTTCGCTCTGGCGCTGGTGCATGGTACCGAGCAGGTCGGAACCGTATGCCATCTTGACCGCGTGGCGCTTGTAGATTTCCAGCGAGTCCAGGCCTTTCTGCAGCACAGCTGCGTTCTTCACAAGCGAATCCGGCGGGAAGCCGGCCTCCGCGCCATCGGTTCTGCAGGCTTCGTAGGTAATTAGCGTCGGCACAACGAAAGCGCCTCGCTCAGCCATCACGCCGGCAGCTTCGTCGTCGACGAGATTGCCATGCTCGATCGTGCGAACACCGAGCTCGACGGCACGCTTGATTGCCTGTGCCGTATAGGCGTGCGCCATGACGTACGTCTGATGCTGGCGCGCCTCGGCAACGGCGGCGCGGATTTCGTCCTCGGAGAACTGCAGGTTGCCGATCGGGTCCGTCGGAGATGAGACGCCACCGGACGCCATGATTTTGATTTGCGTTGCACCTTGACGGATTTCCTGCCGAATCGCGCGGCGAATATCGTCGACGCCATCGACGATGCGTCCAATGGCGCCGTAGTACTGCGAGCAGGGACAGTTGTCGGGGCTATGGTCGAGCCTGACGCGAAAGTCCGCGTGACCGCCAGTCTGAGAAAGCGCCTTTCCCGACGTGAAGAGACGCGGCCCCGGTGTTAGCCCGGTCTCCACGGCTTGCGCAAGTGCGTAGTCCGCTCCGCCTGCATCGCGCACGCTCGTGAAGCCGCGTTCCAGCATCCCTCGAAGAATCGGTACGGCGCGGAATAACGCGAACGCATTTGGCAGCTTCGCATTCGTTCCCAGATTGGCCATGCTCGCGAGGACATGAACATGGCAATCAATCAGCCCGGGCATCAGCGTCTTGCCCTTGACGTCGAAAACGTTAGCCGCCGAGCGAAGCTCAATGCGTGTCGCGACCTCCCGGACAACGCCATCCTCAACCAGAACGTCGTACGGCTGGTCGTCTTCGTTGTGATTGGCGTCGACAATGCGCGCGCCCTTAAAAAGTGTCAGCATCGTTCCCTCTTCCAGGAATGCAAAAACCGTCTAAGCCGGATAGCCCCGCGTCGACGATTTCACGCGGCGAGTATCTGTCGCAACCGGGTATCCACGCGGCTGCTGTTTAAAAGTCGTCTACCGGCTTCGGATAGACAACAGCACCGAGAAAGCTGAGCACCGCTGCGAACGCAACATATGCCGCGGGCGCCAACTTGCTTCCGGACCACGCGATGAGCAGCGTGATGACGAATGTCGCGAAGCCGCCGAAGATGGTCACGGCGATATTGTAGGCAAGCGAGAGTCCCGTGGAGCGCACACGACTCGGAAACATCTCGGCGAAGACAGCGAGAATCGGCGCCGTGTATGCCGAGATAAGCACGCCGAAGACAAGCTGAAAGAGCACCAGCGAGGTCAGTGACGGGCTACGCACGATGTAAGCGAACATCGGGAACGCGAGTACGCCGATGAGCAGCGCCGAAATCGCGACAATGAACCGGCGGCCGATTCGGTCCGACAGCCACCCGAATACAGGCGATGCCACCAGAATGACCGCGCCGCCAATCAGTCCAGCGCGAAAGCCGAGTTCCTGCGGCAAGCCGAGCGACTTCACGACAAACGTCGGCATGTAATACAGCAGCACATAGGTGCATACGGTCCACAGAATGACGAGCGAAATAGTCGAAAACGTCTGTCGCGGGTACACACGAATCACCTCGCGAAGCGGCGTATCGGACTTCTCTGCGTGTTTGAAGGTCGGGGTTTCGTCCAGCCCGCGACGAATGAACCAGCCGACTGGCGCAATCAGAAGGCCGAGCGCAAACGGAATACGCCACCCCCAGGATTCCAGCGCGTCCGGGCTCAGTTCCGAAGAGATGAAGACGCCGACGCCTGCCCCGGCCAGCACGGCGAATCCGATACTCGATTGAATATAACTCGCGTACAGACCCCGAGATCCGGGCGGAGCGTATTCGGACAGAAACGTAGCGGCGGAACCCATTTCACCGCCATGTGCGAAGCCCTGAATCAGGCGTCCGATCACTAGCAGGATAGTCGCACCCACGCCAATCTGCTGGTAGGTCGGAGCAAATGCGACGATGGCGATTCCGAGCGCCATCAGCATGATCGAGAGAGACAGGGCCTGCTTGCGGCCCACGCGGTCGCCATAAACGCCCAGGATAATGCCGCCGAGCGGGCGGATGAAAAAGCCAACGCCGAAAGTAAGCGCAGCCAGTAGCAATGAGATAACCGGGTCCTGGGTTGGGAAAAACAGCTTCCCAATCGTCACCGAGAAGAAGCTATAGCTCGAGAAGTCAAAGACTTCCAGCGCGGTGCCGATTACAGTCGCGGCAACGGCTTTGCCCTTGTCGGCCGCGCCGGTGGCCATCGCCGGGCCAGCGGTCACTTTAGATGTGTTCACTACGTCGCTCCCACATGGACATGCATCCATGAATAGGACTACTAAGGTCAAAGTTATTGAGGCGCCAGATTTTCTGGTGCTGACATCCTCTGGGACTGATGTTTATCGCGCCCGTCCCAGGGTGCTCGCTGAATGGATGCCGTTTGAACCACTGCCGAAGCAAAGCTTCGCTCTTACGCGCCATTGTGGTCGAATCGTAGACCGCGAAAATGTACCAAGCAAGCATTTTCGTAAAATTGGATTACTTTAAGACCACAAATCAGGGCAAACACCTAAGCAGGTGACCGCCGGACAACCAGTTGCGCGGTTCGACCAGCCAGTCAGCCACGCAATGCCTGGCCCGTCATTGCGTCGAAGATCTTCGTAGCTGTGCCCAGCTCGCCAATCGGCGCGTCGAGCAATGCGTCGAGTTGATGGGCGAAGTAGCCCTCGACCGCCTCCACGGAGCGGGCGGGTGCGTGACCGTGCAAATTCGCGCTTGTTGAAACCACCGGCCCGCCAAGGACGCCGCAGAGGGCGACAATCGGCGTATGGGCGCTTACGCGCACCGCTACGCCGGCGTGCCGCCCGCGAATCCACGCAGGGACGAGGTCACTTGCCGGCAGAACCCACGTTACGGGCCCGGGCCATGAGCGATGGATTGCAGCCAGCCGGCCCTGCGGAACGAGGTCCCAGCGGACGTAAGGAAGTGTCTGCTCAAACGTGCCGCAGGCAAGGATGACTCCCTGCTCGAGACTGCGCTCCTTGAGCGCGCACAGTCGGGCGACCGCGCTTTGATTTGCCGGGTCGCATCCCAGGCCAAACATTGCTTCCGTCGGATAGGCGACGACGCCCCCGTCCTTGATGCACCGTGCAAATTCCGTGAGTTGGTCAGGAGCTAACGCGAATCTTTCCATGGCGGAGTATCTACTGGTCGAGCGGTTCGTGCGGTGGTTCGGGGGACTTGCCAATCAAGCGAAAACTGGTTCAAAAGCAGCCAGCAAGAGGCGCAATATAGCGCAGCAAAGCTACATTGCCACGCAACCGTGCTGCGCGGGGCGGTTTTTTTGGACGAAATGCGACCAACGCCTCGCGAAATGCACCGATGTTGTGCAAAATCTTGGGAATTGGTTCACCGTTTTTATTTTTGGTGCAAAATTGAGCCAAATATACAAGTCCATGGCACGAACTGGCTGGTAAAACCGCAGACAATCCGCGAAAATTGGGCTAGATAAAAACCAGTATGGACACAAATTATTTCCAGTTGTACATTTCAGCCTAATGTTATCGGCGGCCATGCCCGTAGCTTATGAGGAGCCCCGGATGTTGCAGTTGAGCGAACGCGACAAAGCGATGTTGAATGGCGAATTTGGTGAAGGACCAGCGCGTGCGATGCGCATCGTCACGCGGACTGCTGACGTGATGTCCGCGCCGAGTCTCATCGACATTACCTCTGCCCACATTGATGGTTGCCTTTACCACGGGCAAACAAGCCTCGATTTCGTCGAACTCTTCGTCGCCGCTGGCGCCAGGGTCGCGGTCCCGACCACGTTGAACGTTGGTTCGTTGGATTTGATTCATCCCGAGCTTTATCACGGCGATCGCTCGATTCAGCGAGACGCGCAAAGGCTGATGGACGCACACCTGCTGCTCGGCTGCGAGTCGAGCTTCACATGCGCACCCTATCAGTTGAAGAACCGACCCGCGAAAGGTGAGCAGATCGCCTGGGCCGAGTCGAATGCAATCGTCTTTGCCAATTCGGTGCTTGGCGCGAGGACCAGCCGTTACGGCGATTTTCTCGACCTCGCCGCGGCTATTACCGGCCGTGCACCGTATGCTGGCTTGCACGTCGAAGAAAATCGCGCAGGACAGATTGTCTTCGACGTTGCGGACTTCTCGCGCATGGCCTCCCGCGACATCTATTTCGCCGCGCTGGGTCTCCTCGTCGGCAAAGTAGCGGGTGCAATTGTGCCGGTTATCGTTGGATTGCCGCCCGACACCACCGAAGACGAGCTCAAGGCGCTTGGCGCGGCTGCCGCATCGAGCGGCGCAGTCGCGCTGTTTCACGCGGTCGGCGTAACGCCTGAGGCGCCTACGCTCGAAACTGCCTTGCAGAACCAGGCGCCGCTGAAGAAGGTCGAGGTCTCCCTTGCGGACCTCAATGAAATCCGCAGCACGCTCAATAACGGTCGCGAGGGCGATGAACTCGTCGCTGTTTCGCTTGGTACGCCCCACTTCTCTCTCGCGGAATTTCGCCGGCTGGCTAGCCTGCTCGACGCCTTTGAGGGCAAGCCCAGGTCCGACTTCTACGTGAACACCAGCCGGTTCATCCTCTGGGAACTCGAGGAAATTGGCCTCGCCCGCGAATTCGAGGAACGAGGCATCCAGATCGTCGTCGATACGTGCACGTACATCACACCAGTCATGAAGAAGCTGACCGGACTGGTCATGACCAATTCAGGCAAATGGGCATCGTACGCTCCGGCAAACATCGGCGTGAGTGTTGCGTACGGAAGTATGAGCGAGTGCGTGCAGTCGGCTTTCGAAGGGAAGGTGCGTTTCAATGGCTAAGAGTTCCGAAGTTTCCGCTCTGGACACCGCTGAAGCGGCGAATACGGGCGGGCCCCTGATCGGCGATGTTCTGGTGTCCGGCACGGCGAACGCCGAGAAAATTCTGCTTGAAAAGCCTTTGAGCTTTTGGGGTGGATACGACTCGAACGCGGGCAAAATCATTGACCGCACGCACCCGCAGATCGGCGAGACGCTGGCGGGGAAAATCATGGTCATGGCTCACGCCAAGGGTTCCAGCTCCAGCAGCAGCGTGCTTGCCGAAGCGATTCGCAATGGTACCGGCCCGTCGGGCATCGTCCTGAGGGAGCGTGACCTCATCATTTCGATTGGCGCGATCGTTGCCGTCGAGCTATACAACCTCGCGGTCCCGGTCGTTTGCCTGCCGCCGTCTGCCTTCGACCAGGTCGTTTCCTCGAGAGGGAAGATTCGCATTGAAGCCGGTGAAGGAATCAACGGCGCAAGGGTCTTTCTCACAGACTAGAGAGGTTGAGCGATTGGTTTGAAAGAACGGGCCAATCAGATTATTTAATTAGTAGTGCAATACGAGTTGTGTGCCGTCAGCTGTTACCCGTACTTCGCAATGGCAAGAAATCGAGGTTTTTGTTGACCAACAGGGCTCGCGGGAGTGCGGGCGTTAGACAAGGAAACATCATGAAGCTCAAAGCTGCAATTGCTACGTTCGCACTGGGCGGTCTCTCAATGGCGGCGCACGCCGACCAGATCGTAAAAATCGCAATTTCGGGTCCGCTGACCGGTCCGCAGGCGGTGAGCGGCAAGGACGACGAAAACGGCCTTCGTCTGGCTATCGACCAGCTCAACCAGAAGCCGATCAAGGTGAACGGCCAGGCAGTGAAGTTCCAGATGCTGTCGGAAGACGACCAGGCTGACCCGAAGACCGGTGTTCAGGTCGCGCAACGCATCATCGACCAGCAGCCGACCGCTTTCCTCGGCCCGCAGAACTCGGGGGTTGCGATTCCTGTGTCGCGCCTGACGAGTGCGGCCAAAATCCCGATGCTGACGGTTGCATCGAACCCGCAGCTCACCAGGCTGGGGTACGACAACATCTTCCGCACGGGTGCAAGCGACTCCGTACTTGGCTCGTCGATGGCAACGTTCGCCGTCGAAAAGCTGCACGCAAAGACCGCTGCCGTCATCGACGATCGCACCGCGTACGGTCAGGGCCTGGCAGACCAGTTCATCGAGAAAGCGAAGTCGCTCGGACTGCAGGTGGTCGACCGCGAATTCACGAATTCGCAGGCGAGCGACTTCCTCGGCATTCTGACGACGATTAAGGGCAAGAACCCCGACGTTATCTTCTTCGGTGGCTACGTCCCGCAAGGCGCCCCGATGGCAAAACAGATGGTCGCTCGCGGCGTGCGCGCCAAGCTGCTCGGCGGCGACGGCATCTGCGCGGACGACATGGCAAAGGTTGCGGGTGCAGCGGCAACCAACGTCTACTGCTCGATGAGTGGTACGGGTCTGGACGGCACGCCGGAAGGCCGCGACTACATCGCGCGCTACAAGGCGAAGTTCAATACCGAGCCGCAAGCCTACGGCATCACGTACTACGACGGCATGCTGCTGCTGGCAAACGTCATTTCGCAGGCACAGACGACTGACCCGGCCAAGCTCGTCCTGGCGCTGCGCAACGCAAGTTTCAAGGGGGTCGCCGCGACCTACGCGTTCGACAAAACGGGCGACCTGAAGAACGCGCCAACGACCGTGTTCACTTACAAGGACGGTCAAATGGTTGCGGTCAAATAACCCTCAAATAGCCCTCTTCGCTCCAGTCGGACGGCTCGGCCCCCGAGCCGTCCGGGGTCAGGCGGGGGTGATGTCCCGCTTCACACGCTGGATATGCTGCTCGACATAGAAGGCTGCTGCGTCCGCATCGCCCGTCACGATCGCTTCGTAGATGAGCCGATGCTCCGCGACATAGAGGCGAATACGCTGCGGGTCGAAGATGCCGTCGTCCTTGATCCGCTTCCAAAGCGACTGGTCCATCGTTTCAGCAATCTCGCCCGCCAGTTTCGCGAGCAGTGCATCACCCGTCATTTGCGCAAGCTGGCGATGAAAAAGGCGGTCACTGTTGTTCCAGAGCGCGCGCTGTTCAGGGTCGGAAACGTCCGTCAGCGTTTCCATTTGCGCGAGATAGTGCTCAGCCAACTTGTCGCGCTTTTTGAGGGCCGCTGCTCGCCGGGCTATCGCGGGTTCAAGAATCAGGCGGACATCGAGCGTGGCAGACGGACTGTAGTCGGGCTGAATTTCTCCATCGACGTTTTCCTTCGTCGTCCCGGCGCCTCTGGAGAGCACATCAGGCGCGTTGGTCGCGACGTAGGTGCCGGAATTTCTCCGCGTCACGACGAGGCCCTCGTTTTGCAGGGCGCCGATGGCCTCACGCACCGCGGGACGGCCTACGCCGAAAAGCGACGCCAGCTCCCGCTCCGAGGGCAGACGCGCATCGGGCATGAACCGTCCAGAGCGAATCTCCGCGCGGATTTTCTCCGAGACCTGTTCGTAAATCTGAAGCGGACGGAAGTTGCGAGGCAACTCGAGTAAGGCGGATGCCATGATGAAAGCCAGGTGATTTGGGTGGTTTCAAATATACCACTTTCATGACAATTCTCGACCACATTGCCGCTCCGAGTGCATTCAGGGTCTTCCCTACGAATAGGCGGTCATCCATCCAACCAAAAATTATTGAAAATGTTGCATTTGGATTGATTAAAAACCACAATTGGTTTAGATTTGGTCCATCGAAATCTCAGCGCGCACTCTCCGTGTCCATCGCGAATTTTCAACTTTTCCGTGGGAACAGCATGAACACCTCCAGGACCACCTTCGATGCACAAGCGACCGCCTCGCTTCTCGATTACACGACGCTCGTGAACATCTTGCGCGAGACGATCGTCGAGTACGGCGCTGGACGCATCGTGAGTCCCGAGCGCCTCGCCATTCCACTGCAGCAAGGCGGGCTGATGCTCTCCATGCCGTCGAGCGCCGAAGACATCGCCATCCATAAGCTCGTGAACGTCTGCCCCGGCAACATCACGCGCAATCTGCCGACTATCAATGGTCAGGTTATCGCGTGCGACGCTGTCACCGGCGAGATGAAGTTCGTTCTGGACGGCCCGACCGTGACTGGCCGGCGGACTGCCGCCGTCTCGGCACTGGGCGCCATGACGCTCACAAACGGTTCGCCCAGGGAGATCCTGGTCATCGGCACTGGCAAGCAGGCGTCCAACCATGTCGAAGCCTTCGCCACGCTCTTTCCCGACGCCCGCCTCCTGGCAAAGGGCATCTCAGCTGACGACACGCGCAGCTTCGTTGAGCGCCAAAAAGCCGTTGCTCCCAGGCTCGAAGCGCTGCAAGGTGAGATTCCCGATTCCGTTGACGTCGTCGTCACCGTGACGACGAGCAAAAAGCCCGTCTACGATGAAGCTGTGCGCGCTAGCCGCCTGGTCATCGGCGTGGGGGCATTCACCCCAGACGCTGCTGAAATCAGCAAGCAGGTTGTCGACAACAGCTTCGTGGTCGTCGACGACCCGGTGGGCGCAAAGCACGAGGCAGGCGACCTGATTCAGGCCCGCTTCGACTGGACCCGGGCAGGTTCTTTGGCTCAAGCGATTCAAGGCCAGTTGAGCGCCGATGCGCCGATTTTCTTCAAGAGCGTCGGATGCGCGGCGTGGGACCTGGCAGCCTGCCGAGTTGCCCGCCAGGCACTCAACTGATTCGACAGCCCCGGCAGATGCATGCCGTTCGAGTAATAGCACCTGGCGCCCGTTGTTCCGCTGCACTGGCAGCAAGATGTTCGAGCCAGACGCTCTTTACGTTTTGCACAACCGCGATTCAGTCAATACTCGTTTCGCACCGGCCTGGAAGCTCTCCCGTCGAAGATGCAAAGAGAGCCTGTGGCAGAGTCATGAACCGGATGACGTATTCTTAACCACGGAACGACATGAAAATCACTCGAACGATTTCCACCGTAGAGGTTCATACCGGCGGAGAGGCATTTCGTCTTGTCACGAGCGGGCTTCCTCGCCTTCCCGGCGACACCATCGTAAAGCGACGCGCCTGGCTGAAAGAAAACGCCGACGAGATTCGCAAGGCGTTGATGTTCGAGCCGCGCGGTCACGCCGACATGTACGGCGGATATTTGACCGAACCGATTAGCCCTCACGCCGACTTCGGGATCATCTTCGTTCATAACGAGGGTTATAGCGACCACTGCGGACACGGCGTTATCGCGCTGTCTACCGCGGCGGTCGAGTTGGGTTGGGTTCAGCGCCAGACTCCCGAGACGCGCATCGGCATCGACGCTCCATGCGGGTTCATCGAAGCATTTGTGCAATGGGACGGTGAACACGCCGGCAACGTTCGCTTCGTGAACGTTCCCTCGTTTATCTGGAAGAGAGATGTGACTGTCGAGACGCCGTCCTTCGGTACGGTGAAGGGCGACATCGCTTTCGGAGGCGCTTTCTATTTCTACGCCGACGGACAACCTCACGGCCTCGAAATTCGAGAGTCATCGGTCGAAGACCTCATCCGCTTCGGCGCCGAGGTGATGGAAGCTGCGAACAAGGCGTATCCGGTCGAGCATCCGAACATCCCGGAAATCAACCACATTTACGGGACGATCATTGCCAATGCACCGCGGCACGACGGCTCTACCCAGGCCAATTGCTGCGTCTTCGCCGACCGCGAAGTGGACCGCTCACCGACGGGTTCCGGTACCGGAGGACGCGTCGCTCAACTCTATTTACGCGGCCAACTGGGCATGGGCGAGACACTTGTCAACGAGTCCATTATCGGCACGGTATTCAAGGGACGCGTGCTGAGCGAGACGACGATCGGCGACATTAAGGCAGTTATCCCGGAAATCGAGGGCAACGCGTATGTTTGTGGCTTCGCGACCTGGATTGTGGACGAGCGAGACCCTTTGACTTACGGGTTCCTCGTTCGTTAAGCAGCGCTGACACGGATAGACATTGGGGGGGCGACCGCCCTTCATCCGCTCCGTTGGAATTGTCCAGACTGCGGCGTCGAATCTACCTCAGCCCACATTGCCAGGATGATCTCTTCCAACTTCGGTTGGCCAAATTCCGTCAACTGATACCGTCAGACTGATTTGACGGTATCGGGCAAGGCCCGGATCACAGCAGACCACATCGGACAATGACCTCCTGTTTTTTAAACGGAAAAACAGGAAAAACCGAAGCTCCCGGAACGACCTGGGAGCAGTCCAAATCATTCCCACTCAATCGTCGCCGGCGGCTTCCCCGAGATGTCATACACCACCCGGTTGATCCCCCGCACTTCATTGATGATCCTGTTCGACACCTGCCCCAGCAACTCGTGCGGCAGATGCGCCCAGTGCGCGGTCATGAAGTCGAGCGTCTGCACCGCGCGCAGCGCAACGACGTACTCGTAGGTCCGCCCATCGCCCATCACGCCGACGCTCTTCACCGGCAGGAACACCGCGAACGCCTGGCTCGTCAGATCGTACCAGGACTTGCCGGTCTCCTTGTCGATGGTATTGCGCAGCGTCTCGATGAAAATCGCATCCGCGCGGCGCAGCAGATCCGCGAAATCGCGCTTCACTTCGCCGAGAATCCGCACACCCAGGCCCGGGCCCGGGAACGGATGGCGGTACACCATCGAGTGCGGCAGGCCGAGCTTCACGCCGAGTTCGCGCACTTCGTCCTTGAACAGTTCGCGCAGCGGCTCGAGCAGCTTCAGGTTCAGCGTCTCGGGCAGACCGCCCACGTTGTGGTGGCTCTTGATGGTTTGCGCGGCCTTCTTGCCCTTGCCTGCCGATTCGATCACGTCCGGATAGATCGTGCCCTGTGCGAGCCACTTCGCGTCGGTCAGCTTGCCGGCTTCGGCCTGGAACACTTCGACGAATTCCGCGCCGATGATCTTGCGCTTCGCTTCCGGATCGGTCACGCCGGCCAGCTTGCCGAGGAACGCCTCGCTCGCGTCGACGTGGATCACCTTCACGCCGAGGTGATCGGCGAAGAGCGCCATCACCTGCTCGGCTTCGTTCAGGCGCAGCAGGCCGTGGTCGACGAACACGCAGGTCAGCTGATCGCCGATCGCGCGATGCAGCAGCGCCGCCGCCACCGACGAATCCACGCCGCCCGACAGCCCCAGAATGACGTGCTCGTTGCCGACCTGCTCACGAATTTTCGCGACGGCCTCGTCGATGTAGTGGCCCATTTCCCAGTCGGCCTTCGCGCCGCAGATCTGCAGCACGAAGCGCTCGAGCATCGCGCGCCCCTGCACGGTGTGCGTGACTTCCGGATGCCACTGCAGGCCGTAGAAGCGGCGCTGTTCGTCGGCCATCGCAGCGATCGGACACGATTCCGTCGATGCCATCAACGCGAAGCCCGGCGGCATGTCGAGCACCTTGTCGCCGTGGCTCATCCATACCTTCAGCATGCCGTGGCCTTCGGGCGTCGTGAAGTCGCTGATGCCTTCGAGCAGGCTCGTATGGTTGCGCGCACGCACTTCGGCGTAGCCGAACTCGCGCAGATGGCCGATCTCGACCTTGCCGCCGAGCTGCTGGGCCATTGCCTGCATGCCGTAGCAGATGCCGAGCACCGGCACGCCGAGTTCGAACACGGCTTGCGGCACGCGCGGCGTATCTTCATCGGTGACCGAGCTCGGGCCGCCGGAGAGGATCACGCCCTTCGGCGCGAAGTCGCGGATGAACGACGCGTCGACGTCGTACGGGTGGATTTCCGAATACACGTTGGCTTCGCGAACGCGACGTGCAATCAGTTGGGTGACTTGCGAACCGAAGTCGAGAATCAGGATCTTGTCATGCATGGCTGCGGACGGAATCAGAAGTGAGCGGATACGGAATGCCGCGCACGAGGCGCGGCGTTGAATTCAAAGCGTTCAAAGTGGTCCGCGCAAAAGCGGCAGGACCGCGACGCGAACATGAAACACCACGATAGCGAGCACTGCAAAACACCTTGGCGCGGCCAACACAGCAGCCAGCAGCCTGCGATGCGCGCGAACGGAACCCGGTAGCCTCGGCAAACGGCGTGGCGCGCGGCGCGTCAGCCATGAAACGGCGGCCGGGATGTGCCGGGCGCGTCGTTGCGGGTGTCGCCCGGTGCGGCCGCTGCAGCGCGCGCAGCACGTTCGGACTCGCTCAGGGCGGCGTCTCCCGCAGCCGAACGAAGCGGCGCGGCCGAGCCGGGATTGACAGCGCTTGCGGAGCCAGCGGCAGGTGCAGCAGATGCGGCAGCAACGGGATTGACCGGCCGCGTGGCCGGCATGACGGGCTCGAGCACCGGCTCGGCGCGATAGCCCGGGAAGTCAGAGGTGGCACGCGGCTCGCGCTCGAGTTCGCGCCGCCGTGCGGCTTCCCTTTCGGCCTCGTTCCCGGCGTCCCTGGCGGCCTGTTTATCGGCACGTTTATCGGCACGCTTGTCGGCGCTTCTGTCAGCGCTTTTGTCCGCTTTACCCGACGAGGACTTGCCCACAATCCCCTTCTCGCGCCGCCGCACCGCGCCCGACAGCCTCACGCCGCCGAGCCCGATCACCACCAGCACCGCACCGGCCAGCACCGCGACGATCTGCCCGAAGCCCGTGAGCGACGGCGAGCGCATCCCCAGCAGCCAAACCAGCATCAGCACGCCGGTCAGCCAATGCACGTGTCCAACGACCTTCGCGACCGTCGAGGTCATCGCCCCGTCGAACGACGCATGCACCGCGAGCCACGCAAGCCCGATCAGCGCGACGCCGAACGCCTGGCCGATCAGCACCGGCTCCGTTTGCACCAGTTGCAGCGCGTTGTACAGCGAAGCCCACGGCGTCAGCAGGAACAGCAGGCCGAACGCCAGCAGCAATAACGCATCCAGGATCAGTACAACGCGCAGCAGTGGCTTCATGGGCGTTTAGTCCACGTGGTAGTTGGGGGCTTCCTTGGTGATCTGCACGTCGTGCACGTGCGACTCGCGCAGGCCCGCGCCGGTGATCTGCACGAACTCGGCCTTCTCGTTCATTTCGGCGATCGTGCGGCAGCCGCAGTAGCCCATGCTCGCGCGCACGCCACCGATCAGCTGGAACAGGATCGCGTTGACCGAGCCCTTGTAGGCGACGCGGCCTTCGATGCCTTCCGGCACGAGCTTGTCGATGTTCGCCGAGTTGTCCTGGAAGTAGCGGTCCGCGGCGCCGTCCTTCATCGCGCCGACCGAGCCCATGCCGCGGTACGACTTGAACTGGCGGCCCTGGTACAGGAACACCTCGCCCGGTGATTCTTCGGTGCCGGCGAACATGCTGCCCATCATCACCGCGCTTGCACCCGCTGCGAGCGCCTTGCTGACGTCGCCCGAGAAGCGCACGCCACCGTCGGCGATGACCGGCACACCGGTGCCCTTGAGCGCCTCGGACACGTTCGAGATCGCGGTGACCTGCGGCACGCCCACGCCGGCGACGATCCGCGTCGTGCAGATCGAGCCCGGGCCGATACCGACCTTGACGCCGTCCGCGCCGTACTCGACGAGCGCCTTCGCCGCCGCCGCCGTGGCGATGTTGCCGCCGATCACCTCGACGTGCGGGAAGTTCTGCTTGACCCACTTGACGCGCTCGAGCACGCCCTTGCTGTGGCCGTGCGCGGTATCGACGACGATCACGTCGACGCCGGCCTGCACCAGCAGCTCGACGCGCTCTTCGTTGTCCTCGCCGACGCCGACAGCGGCGCCCGCGCGCAGCTTGCCGTGTTCGTCCTTGCACGCGTCCGGGTGCTCGGTCTGCTTCGTGATGTCCTTGACGGTCATCAGGCCGCGCAGCTCGAACGCGTCGTTGATCACGAGCACGCGCTCGAGGCGATGGTGGTGCATGAGCGCCTTCGCTTCGGCGAGCGGCGTGCCTTCCTTGACGGTGACGAGGCGCTCGCGCGGCGTCATGATGTTGCGCACCGGCTCGTCCAGACGCTCCTCGAAGCGCAGGTCGCGGTTCGTGACGATACCGATCAGCTGCGCGCCTTCGACGACCGGGAAGCCCGAAATGCCATGCTGGCGCGACAACGCGATCACGTCGCGCACCTTCATTTGCGGCGGCACGGTGATCGGATCACGCACCACGCCCGACTCGAAACGCTTGACCTTGGCGACTTCACGCGCCTGCTCGGCCGGCGTGAGGTTCTTGTGGATGATGCCGACGCCACCCATTTGCGCCATTGCGATGGCAAGGCGTGCTTCGGTGACCGTGTCCATGGCGGCGGACACAAGCGGCATATTCAGGGAAATGTTGCGGGTCAGCCGGGTCTTGAGGCTGGTGTCGCGCGGCAGAACGTCGGAGAAGGCCGGGACGAGAAGCACGTCATCGAACGTGAGTGCTGTTTGGATCAGACGCATGGCAAATCCTATAGGCGCAAAAGCGAATTATACGCGATACCCCCCCGGTTTTCACTGCGCGAACAGCAGCTTAGCGAATTTCGGACGATTTTTTGCACTTCCGGCATGCGGCGATTTCGCTTGCCTGTTCGCGTCGGGTTCAATCGGGTTTCGTTTGCGCGTTCACAGGCAAAGCGCGGAAAAGCGGCGGATTGGAGGCGGCGGCGCCCTGCACACCTGCCTGAACGCCCTGCCGACCGGTGCAACCGGGGCGCAGAGAGCGCCGGCCCTGCATTTGCGGAAATTTCGTGGCGGCTGGCGGCACGCCGCGATGACCGGATCGGGTCGATCGGGTCAATCGGGCCGGTTGTGCCGATCTAGCCCGAAAACCCGCAAAAATCAGCCGAATGCAGGATCGAACAAGACGCGCCGCCCGCGAAACGGCTATTCTGCCGACCATTCCAGTTTTTTTGCAGGGGCAGTCGATGCAGCGCGGTGTGGCATATGGGGTAATGGCCGGGGCCTTATGGGGCATGGTGTTTGTGGTGCCGCGCGTGCTGCCCGACTTTTCGCCGCTGCTGCTCGTCGCCGGCCGCTACACGATGTACGGCGTCGTCTCGCTGGCCGCGGCGCTGCCGATGGCGCGCTCGCTCGCCAAACGCCTGAGCCGCGAGGATCTGATCGCGCTCGTGAAGCTCGCGCTCGCCGGCAACATCATCTACTACCTGCTGCTGACGGAGGCCGTCCATCTGATCGGCATTGCGCCGGCATCGCTGATCGTCGGCGTGCTGCCGGTCACGGTCACGCTGATGGGCCGGCGCGATCACGGCGCGGTGCCGCTCGCGCGCCTCGCCTGGCCGCTCGCGATCGTGATGGCCGGCATCGTCTGCATCAATATCGACGTGTTTACGGTGGCGGGTGCTACGCCGGTCAGCGTCGCGACGCGGCTCCTCGGCGTCGCCTGCGCGGTCGGCGCGCTCGGCTGCTGGACGTGGTTCGCGGTCGAAAACGCGCGCTATCTGCAGCGTCAGACGCATTTCAGCGGCAACGAGTGGTCGGTGCTGTGGGGTGTCGTGACGGGCGCGCTCGGGGCGACGCTGTGGCTCGCGGTCGCTGTGCTGCCGTCGGGCGGCCCGCAGGGCGAACTCGCGGACACCCGCTGGCAAACGTTCTGGCTGCTCAATCTCGTCCTCGCGATCGGCGCGTCGTGGCTTGGCAACGGCCTGTGGAACGCCGCGGCGAAACGGCTACCGCTCACGCTGTCCGGCCAGATGATCGTGTTCGAAACGCTGTTCGCGCTGCTGTATGCGTTCATCTACGACCAGCGTCTGCCGCGTCCGCTCGAACTGGCGGCGATCCTGCTGCTGGTGGCGGGGGTCTGCTGGTCGGTGCGCCGGCATTCGGACGGCGATTCGTCGGGAACGGCGCGCGTCGAGGATAAGGCGCAGGTATCGGCGCCGTGATCTGGGTGCGGCGCCAGGCCGCAGCGCCCCCGCCTAACGCGAATCCTTGTTCAGCCAACGGCGCCCTTCGATCGACCCTGCCTTGCGCGTCTTCTCGACGCGGCGCTGGCGCGACACCTTCGGATCCACAAGCAGCGGCCGGTAAATCTCCACGCGGTCATGATCGGTAAGCACCGTATCGAGCGGCTTGAGCTTGCCGAACACGCCCACCTTCTGCGTGGCGAGATCGATCGACGGAAAGCGCTGCAGGATCCCGCTCGCGTCGATCGCCTGTTGCAGCGTCGCGCCCTCGGGCAATTCGAGTGGAATCAGCGTCTGCGCATCGGCCGACGCGTAGCAGACTTCAACCGACAGCCGCGCGCTCATGCTTTGCCGTAGCGCTGATCGGCGCGCTTCACGAAGGATTCGACGAACGTATTGGCGATGTGATTGAACACCGGCCCGATGATTTTCTCGAGCAGGATATTGGTGAATTCGTAGTGCAGTGCAAATTCGATCTTGCATGCATCGGCGCGCAGCGGCGTGAAGCGCCAGAAACCGGTGAACTTGCGAAACGGGCCGTCCGCGAATTCCATGTCGATGCGCGTGGGGCGCTCCATCGAGTTACGTGTGGCGAAATGCTGCTTGATGCCCTTGAAGTTGATATCGATCTTCGCCTCCATGCCGGTTTCGTCCTGGCGGCGGATTTCGACTCCCCCGCACCAAGGCAGAAAATTGGGGTAATCGGCGACGTCGGTGACGAGGTCGAACATCTGTTCCGCCGAATGGCGAATCAACACGGTTTTCTGGACATCTGCCATAAATTGAACAGCACGTGGCAAGGGTGGACAAGCGCCGCGGGCTTTCCTGGCCCCGCTTTGCTAAAATCGTGATTTTAAACGAGTTGGGCACTTTCCATTCATGAGCATTATCGACAACAGAAAAGCCTTCTTCGACTACTCGGTCGAGGAACGCTACGAAGCAGGACTCGTGCTCGAAGGATGGGAGGTCAAGGCATTGCGCGCGGGGCGCGGCCAGATCAAGGAAGGCTATGTGGTGATCCGCAACGGCGAACTGTTCCTGATCGGCACGCACATCAGCCCGCTGCCCGAAGCATCGACTCACATCAAGCCCGACCCGGTGCGCACACGCAAGCTGCTCCTGCGCAGCGAAGAAATCAGCAAGCTGATCGGCAAGGTCGAGCAACGCGGCTATACGCTCGTGCCGCTCAATTTTCACTACAAGAACGGCCGCGTCAAATGCGAGATCGGTCTTGCCAAGGGCAAGAAGCTGCACGACAAGCGCGAGACTGAGAAAAAACGCGACTGGGAGCGCGAAAAGGCGCGACTGATGCGCTCGTGAACCGGGGGCTTTGTTTGGTCACGCAACAGCGCAAACCCGCTTAGCCCGTTCAGCCCGCCGCGGTTCCCGCCTTGCCCTTGTTCACGATCGCCAGCGCGGACGCGATCATCGAACTCATGTTCGACATGTCGCCCGGCACGATCAGCGTCGTGCCCTGCTTCGCCAGATTCGCGAACGCGTTCACGTACTGCTCGGCCACCTTCAGATTCACCGCTTCCATTCCGCCGTTCGACTGGATCGCCGCCGCGATTTTCTGGATCGCCTGCGCGTTGGCCTCGGCCACGGCGAGAATCGCCGCTGCCTGACCCTGCGCCTGGTTGATCGCCGCCTGCCGCTCGCCTTCGGACTTCTGGATCGCCGCTTCGCGGCCGCCGGACGCGATATTGATCTGCTCCTGCTTGCGTCCTTCCGACGCCGCGATCAGCGCGCGCTTTTCGCGCTCGGCGGTGATCTGCGCCTGCATCGCGTGGAGGATTTCCTTCGGCGGCGTCAGGTCCTTGATCTCGTAGCGCAGCACCTTGACGCCCCAGTTCGCCGCCGCTTCGTCGAGCGAAGACACGATGCTGTGGTTGATGAAATCGCGCTCTTCGAACGTCTTGTCGAGTTCGAGCTTGCCGATGACCGAGCGCAGCGTGGTCTGCGAGAGCTGTGTGA
Source organism: Paraburkholderia susongensis (assembly GCF_900177725.1). Classification (GTDB taxonomy): domain Bacteria; phylum Pseudomonadota; class Gammaproteobacteria; order Burkholderiales; family Burkholderiaceae; genus Paraburkholderia; species Paraburkholderia susongensis. The sequence goes on from NZ_FXAT01000001.1 coordinate 206,721, forward strand.
TCGCGAACACGAAATTGCTCGATCCGTACGACGCCTTCATCGGATCGGTGACCTGAAAATACAGCACACCGTCGACCTGCAACTGGGTGTTGTCGCGCGTGATACAGACCTGGCTCGGCACTTCGAGCGGAATCTCCTTGAGCACGTGCTTGTACGCGATCCGGTCGACGAACGGGAACGCGAAGCTCAGGCCCGGCGTCAACGTGGCGTGATAACGGCCGAGGCGCTCGAGCACCCATGCATGCTGCTGCGGCACGATCTTGATGGTCTGCGACGCCAGCACGATCACGACGATCAACAGCACTGCCCCGACGATGGTTGAATCCATATGGCTACCCTCCGGTCCTTGGTTCGAATAATAGTTGTGCGCAGGTTGGTGCGCCTGCGCGGCGAGCATCGCGCCGATGCTCAGACCGCCGTCGCGTTGGCCGTCTTCCGCGGCCGGCTCGCCACGACGATGAGGCAACTGCCGCGCAGTTCCCTGATCTCGTAGACCTGTGCGTCTTCAGGTTCGCCTGGAGCCAGCTCGACGTCCCACGCCGCGCCGCGATAGGTGGCGCGCGCCCTGCGCTCGTGCCATGCCGGCACGTTCAGCGTCTGACCGATATCCAGATTGACGTCCGGGTTGCGCGACGCCTGTTCGCGCTTGCGGCGGCCAAAGCGCGAGCGCCTGAGCAACACGACCGCCGCAAGCGCGACCACCGCCGCGACCGTGAACTGCAGGTCGGCCCCCGCGCCGGCGATATGCGCGAGCGCGGCCGCCACGCAGCCGAACGCGATCATCAAGAGATAAAAGGTGCCGCTTATCAACTCCAGCACGACAAGCACACCCGCCCCGATCCACCAGAACAGCCCACCAGGCGCCACGTCGACCTCCACAAAGCAAAACACCCCGGATCTACCGGGGTGTTTATAGCACGAAGCGGACGCATTTAACGCGCGATGTGCCGCACGTCGACGCGCCGCGCACTCTGCTCATTCGCCGCAACTCGCGTCATGCATGCCGCCTGAAACGCGGCATGCATGACTTCGCCGATTACTGCTTCGACTTCGCCAGTTGCTGCCACGTCTCGATGATCGTGTCGGGGTTCAGCGAGATCGACGCGATGCCTTCGTCCGTCAGCCATTGCGCGAAGTCCGGATGATCGGACGGGCCCTGGCCGCAGATACCCACGTACTTGTTCAGGCGCAGGCAGGTTTCGATCGCGCGCTTGAGCATGAACTTGACCGCCGGATCGCGCTCGTCGAAGTCGACCGCGAGCAGTTCCATGCCCGAGTCCCGGTCGAGGCCGAGCGTGAGCTGCGTGAGGTCGTTCGAGCCGATCGAGAAGCCGTCGAAGTACTGCAGGAACTCTTCGGCGAGAATCGCGTTCGACGGCACTTCGCACATCATGATGAGACGCAGGCCCTTCTCGCCGCGCTTCAGGCCGAACTTATCGAGCAGCCCGACCACGCGCTCCGCCTGCTTCAGCGTACGCACGAACGGCACCATGATCTCGACGTTGTCGAGGCCCATCTCTTCACGCACCTTCTTCAACGCGATGCATTCCATCTGGAACGCTTCGGCGAAGTCTTCGGCGATGTAGCGCGATGCGCCGCGGAAACCGAGCATCGGGTTTTCTTCATCCGGCTCGTAACGCGAACCGCCGATCAGCTTCTTGTACTCATTCGACTTGAAGTCGGACAAACGCACGATCACGGGCTTCGGATAGAACGCCGCGGCGATCGTCGCAATGCCCTCGGTCAGCTTGTCGACGTAGAACGCGCGCGGCGACGCATGACCGCGCGCGACGCTCTCGACCGCCTTCTTCAGGTCCTGATCGACGTTCGGGTACTCGAGAATCGCCTTCGGGTGCACGCCGATGTTGTTGTTGATGATGAACTCGAGCCGCGCGAGACCCACGCCCGCGTTCGGCAGTTGCGAGAAGTCGAAAGCGAGCTGCGGATTGCCGACGTTCATCATGATCTTCACCGGAATCGGCGGCAGTTCGCCGCGCTGCACTTCGGTGATTTCGGTTTCGAGCAGACCGTCGTAAATCTTGCCTTCGTCGCCTTCCGCGCACGACACGGTAACGAGCGCGCCGTCCTTCAGCACGTCGGTCGCGTCGCCGCAGCCGACCACCGCCGGCACGCCCAGCTCACGCGCGATGATCGCCGCGTGGCAGGTACGCCCGCCCCGGTTCGTGACGATCGCCGAGGCGCGCTTCATGACCGGTTCCCAGTTCGGGTCGGTCATGTCCGCGACGAGCACGTCGCCCGGCTGCACACGGTCCATTTCCGACGGATCGTGAATCACGCGCACCGGACCCGCGCCGATCTTCTGGCCGATTGCACGGCCCGTGGCGAGCACGTTCGACTGGCCCTTCAGCTTGAAGCGCTGCTCGGCCTTGCCCGCGGCCTGGCTCTTCACCGTTTCCGGACGCGCCTGCAGGATGAAGATCTTGCCGTCGCGGCCGTCCTTGCCCCACTCGATGTCCATCGGACGCTGGTAGTGCTTCTCGATGATGACCGCGTACTTCGCGAGCTCGATCACGTCTTCGTCGGTGATCGAGAAGCGGTTGCGCTGCTCGTGCGGCACGTCGACGGTCTTCACGCGGCCCTGCTCGCCGGCCTTGGTGAATTCCATCTTGATGAGCTTCGAGCCGATCGAGCGGCGAATGATCGGGTACTTGCCCTGCGCGAGCGTGGTCTTGAAGACGTAGAACTCGTCGGGATTCACCGCGCCCTGCACGACGGTTTCGCCGAGACCGTAGCTCGACGTGATGAAGACGGCGTCCTTGAAGCCCGATTCGGTATCGAGCGTGAACATCACGCCCGCCGCGCCGACGTCCGAGCGCACCATGCGCTGCACGCCCGCCGACAACGCGACTTCAGCATGCGTGAAGCCCTTGTGGACGCGATAGGAAATCGCGCGGTCGTTGTATAGCGACGCGAACACGTGCTTCATGCGATCGAGCACGTCGTCGATACCGACCACGTTGAGGTAGCTTTCCTGCTGACCGGCGAACGACGCGTCCGGCAGATCTTCGGCCGTGGCCGACGAACGCACGGCAAACGACAGCTCTTCAGGCGAGCTCTTTTGCAGCGTGTCGAACCCTGCGCGAATATCAGCCTCGAGTTGCGGCTGCAGCGGCGCGTCGACGATCCATTGACGGATTTCCTTGCCTGCTTCGGCGAGCGCTTTCACGTCGTCGATGTCGAGCGTTTCGAGACGTTTGGCGATGCGTTCGGTCAGATCGTTGTGATGCAGGAAGTCGCGGAATGCCAGCGCCGTGGTGGCGAAGCCGGTCGGCACGCGCACGCCGGCTTCGGCGAGCTGGCTGATCATCTCGCCCAGCGACGCGTTCTTGCCGCCGACGATATCCACATCGGTCATCCGCAACTGCTCGAACGGAACTACATACGCCTTGTCCTTTGCGACGGTAACTGCGTTAGTCATACAAGCCCCTAAGTGTGAAAGAAATTCACGGCTGTGCAAGTGGGCTTGAACACGGGCAGCCCATTGGAAGCTCGACCCCGTGCCTTGCACAACCTGTTGGAGAAGCAATCGCAATATGAAGCCGCAGGCGCGCGGCATGGGGCGAGGCATGGTGCACGGCAGCCGGATGCGTGGCGAAGAACGCGAATGGAGGGATTTATCGTTCGATCCGTCGCGTTCAGCACGCATTCCCGGCTGATAGCGAGGCGTTGACCGACCGTTCGCGGTGAGTTAGGCGCCAATCGCCTGCAATTGCTTATCCAACAGGTTGCCGCTATTCTACCGTGCCGACTCCTGAAATGTGGCAGTCGGACGAGAATTGCGCCTCGAATCGCGCCCGGCCCCTGTCAGCGGGCTTTTGCGAGGCTTGGTCGCCTCCGGCGCGGCTGAGAGATCCACGGCACGCTGCGTCGGGTTCGGACTGTCCACCGGCTTCGGCCAGCCACTGGAGAACGAGCCCGCCGCAGCGCGGTTCGATTCGAGCGCGCTTTACCGCTCACGCTTTCCGGCTCATTTTTTGCCGCTCACGTTCAAAGCCCCACTGATGCCGCCCACCGTATTCATCGTCTCAGACGGTACCGGGATTACTGCCGAAACCTTCGCGCATTCGATCCTCTCCCAGTTCGACCAGAAATTCCGCCTGGTTCGTGTGCCTTTCGTCGATTCGACGGAAAAGGCCTATGCGACGCTCGAAAAGATCAACGAGGCGCACGTGCAGGACGGCCGTCGCGCGATCGTCTTCACGACACTCGTCGATAGCGCGTCGAATCAGATCGTCAAGCGCTCGAACGCGCTCGTGCTCGACATGTTCCAGACCTTCGTCGAACCGCTCGAACAGGAGCTCGAACTGAAGTCGAGCCACGCGATGGGCCGCGGCCACCAGAACGCGGACACCGAGGAATACAAGAACCGGATCGAGGCGATCAACTTCTCGCTCGCGCACGACGACGGCCAATCGAACCGCAACCTCGAAGACGCTGACGTGATCCTCGTCGGCGTGTCGCGTAGCGGCAAGACGCCGACGAGCCTCTACCTCGCGATGCAGTACGGCGTGAAGGCGGCGAACTATCCGCTGATCCCCGAAGACTTCGAGCGCGGCAAGCTGCCCACGCCGCTACTCGAGCATCGGCAGAAGATGTTCGGCCTGTCGATCGATCCGCAGCGTCTCTCGGAAATCCGCAACGAGCGGCGGCCGGGCAGCAAGTACGCGGCGCTCGAAAACTGCCGCTACGAGATCAACGAAGCCGAAGCGATGATGCGGCGTGAAGGAATCAAGTGGCTGTCGTCGACGCACAAGTCGATCGAGGAGATCGCGACGACGATCCTGCAGGAGATCAAGCTGGACCGGCCGTCTTATTGAGCGCCGCCGCAGTGGTAGGGCGGGAGCGATGCGGGGGCGGTTCGGGGTAGATGCGCGGGGTAGATGCTCAAGGTAGGTAAATAGCGGCCCACGTCGATGCGATGGCCTGAAAGCGCGCAGCGCCATTCACGCCTACGACTTTCGCCCCCGCTGCTGACGGCACTGCTCGAACACGCAGATCGCCGCCGCGGCCGCCACATTGAGCGATTCCATGCCGCCCGGCTGCGGAATCGTCACGCGCAGCGAAACGGCATCGCGCCAGACCTGCGACACACCCGCCCCTTCGTTGCCGAACACCCACGCGAGCGGCCCGCTCAGATCGCAGTCGTAGATCGCTTCGGCGCCGTGCGAATCGGTGATGGCGATCGGCACCGCCAGACGCTCGATCAACGCAGCCGCCTCGACGTCCTCATGAATCTGCAACAGGAAATGCGCGCCCATGCCCGAGCGCAGCACTTTCGACGACCACGCGTACGCGGTACCCGGCGCACAGAATACCTGTTCGATACCCGCGGCGGCCGCGCTGCGCAGAATCGAGCCGACGTTACCCGCGTCCTGCACGCCGTCGAGCACGAGACAGCTCTGCGCGACACGCTCGGGCAGCGGTGTATCGAGCTTCTCGACCAGCAGCAGAATGCCGACGCCATGCACGACGTTCGAGAGCTGGCCGAACAATGCGTCCGGCAGCGTCACGAGCCGATGATCCTCGATACGCGACACGATGGCCTGCGCTTCGTCGTGACGCAATGCGCCGTCGGTGACGATGCACAGCTCCGGCTGGCCCGCGACGTCGAGATACGCGCTCGCGAGATGGAAGCCTTCGAGCAGCGCATGGCCGCTGCGGCGCTGTTGATGCGTCGAGCCGGCCAGTGCCTTCAGACGCTTGTAGAGCGGATTGTCCCGCGAGGTGATGGCTTTCACAGGCAGCGAAGGCAGTGAGAATGGAAAAGAAGGGTTTGCACCTTCGCAGGATCAGCGCGAGGCCACCACGCGAGCGCCAGCCGCCGGCAGCGGCGCCCCCGCGCCGAAACGCAGATACGCTTCGCGCACCGGCGCGAACGAGCGCCGATGATGCTCGCACGGCCCATGCTCGCGCAGCGCGGCGAGATGCTGCGGTGTGCCGTAACCCGCATGCGCGTCGAAGCCGTAGACGGGATAGGTCTGATGCAGTTCGAGCAGCATCCGGTCGCGCGTGACCTTGGCGAGAATCGACGCGGCCGAAATACTTTTGACGAGCGCATCGCCGCCGATCACCGCTTCAGCACGAATGCTCAGCGTCGGACAGCGGTTGCCGTCGACCTTCACGAGCGTCGGCACGACCGCGAGACCTTCCACAGCACGCTTCATTGCAAGCATCGTCGCGTGCAGGATATTCAGCGAATCGATTTCCTCGACCGTCGCCGACGCGATGCAATAAGCGAGCGCACGATCGACGATCTTGTCGTACAGCTCCTCGCGCTTTCTGGCGGTGAGCGCCTTCGAATCGTCGAGGCCGCGAATCATCGGCTTCGACGGATCGAAAATCACCGCCGCCGCGACGACCGGGCCGGCGAGCGGCCCGCGCCCTGCTTCGTCGACGCCGCAGACGATCTCATCGGCGCTCTCGAAGTTCAGGCCGGCCTGCTGCGCCGCCGCGCGAACGGCGGCCGCGGTCTTGCGGCGAGGCGCGCGCGCAACGGTCATGAGCGGCGTGCCCGCTGCTGGACGACGCTCGCCACGACTTCCGCCGCGCGCTGCGCGGTGTTCTGCTTCAGCACGTGATGCATCTCCGTGAAGATTTCCTTCAGCGTGCGCCGGTTGGCCTCGTCGCGCAACTGCTTCAGCGTGGCTTCCGCGAGCGCCTGCGGTGTCGCGAAGTGCTGCAGGATTTCGGGCACCACGAAGCGTCCCGCGAGGATGTTCGGCAGGCCCACGTAGGGCAAATAACCCTGACGGCGCATGATCTGGCCGGTCAGCCAGGGCACCTTGTAGGAGATGACCATCGGTTTTTTCAGCAGCGCGGCTTCGAGCGTCACGGTACCGCTCTTCACGAGGATCGCGTCGGCGGCGGTCATCGCGAGCTGCGACTGACCGTCGATGATGGTCAGCGCGAGACCCGGATGCGCATCCACGAGCCGCTGCAGCATCGCGCGCAATGCGGGCGTCGCCGCCGGCATCACGAAGCGCACGCCGGGCTCCTGGTGCTGCATCATCTCCATTGCGGCGAAGAACGTCGGGCCGATCAGATCGATTTCCGAGCGCCGGCTGCCCGGCAGCACCGCGATCACCGGAGCGCCTTCCGCGAGACCGAGCGTGCGGCGCGCGCCGGCCGTGTCGGGTTCGAGCGGAATCTGGTCGGCAAGCGGATGGCCCACGTAAGACGCCGCGACGCCCGCCTTTTCGAGCAGCGCCGTTTCGAACGGGAACACACACAGCATGTGGTCGACCGCCTTCGCGATCTTCTTGATGCGCCCGCCCCGCCATGCCCAGATGGACGGGCAGACGAAATGCACGGTCGGAATGCCCGCGTCGCGCAGCGCATGTTCGAGGCCGAAGTTGAAGTCGGGTGCATCGACGCCGACGAACACCGAGGGCGGCTCGGCGAGCAGCTGACGCTTCAGTTCGTTGCGAATGCCGAGAATTTCGGGGATGTGCCGCAGCACTTCGACGTAGCCGCGCACCGCGAGTTTTTCTATCGGCCAATGCGCGTCGAAGCCCGTGGCGATCATGCGCGGGCCGCCGATGCCGTAGTACTGCGTGGCGGGCGGCAGCCGGCTTGCGAGGCCGTCGAGCAGCGACGCGGCGAGCAGGTCGCCGGACGGCTCGCCGGCCACCATTGCGACGCGCAGCGGACTGGGTTGCAAGGCCATCGGCTAGCGGATGATGCCGCGCTGCGACGCTTCGACGAACGCGAGCAGCGTTTGCACCGGCGCGTCGCCGTCGCCGCCGGCGGAGCCGAGTTCCCGCAGTTGCACCTTCGCTTCTTCGAGCGACAGGCCATTCTTGTACAGCACGCGATAAGCCGTGCGCAGCACCGAGATCGCATCCGCCGAGAAGCCGCGGCGACGCAAACCCTCGACGTTGATGCCGTGCGGCTCGGCCTTGTTGCCGGCTGCGATCACGTACGGCGGGACGTCCTGCACGAGCGCCGACGCGCCGCCCAGCATCGCATGCGCGCCGATGCGCACGAACTGGTGCACGCCCGACATGCCGCCAATGATTGCATGGTCGCCGATCGTGACGTGGCCGGCCATCTGCGCGTTGCTCGACAGGATCACGTTGCTGCCCACGTGGCAGTCGTGACCGATGTGCACGTAGGCCATGATCCAGTTGTCGTCGCCGAGTGTCGTGACGCCCGCGTCCTGCACCGTGCCGGTGTGGATCGTGGTGAACTCGCGGATCATGTTGCGGTTGCCGATCACGAGCCTGGTCGGCTCGTCCTTGTACTTCATGTCCTGCGGGCGGCCGCCGACCGATGCGTAATGGCCGACGCGGTTGTCTTCGCCCAACGTGGTGTGGCCTTCGATCACGCTGTGCGAACCGACCGTGCTGCGTGCACCGATGGTCACGTGTGCGCCGATCACGGCGTATGGCCCGACTTCGACGGATTCGTCGAGTTGCGCGCCCGGTTCGATGATCGCAGTGGGATGAATCCTGCTCATGCGTCCTCGCTTCTGATTCTGTTGCGTTGTCTGGATGGGCCTGTCGCGGGCCGGCCTCGCGTATACCGCGCCGCCGCGTGCCCGCACAGCGGCTTAGGCGTCCTTGTCCGTGTGCCGCACTGCGCACATCAGATCGGCTTCCGCCGCGACGACGCCATCCACTTCAGCACGTGCCTTGAACTTCCAGATGCCGCGCATGTGACGCTCGAACGTGCAGCGCAGGATCAGCTGATCGCCCGGTTCCACCACGCGCTTGAAACGCGCGTTGTCGATGCCGACGAACAGGTACAGCGTGTTCGACGGATCGCTCGGCTCTTCCGAGAACGTCAGCAGCGCCGCGGTCTGCGCGAGCGCTTCGAGAATCAGCACGCCAGGCATCACCGGCCGCGTCGGGAAATGTCCCTGGAAATACGGCTCATTGATCGACACGTTCTTCAACGCTTTGATGCTCTTGTGCGGTTCGAGTTCGAGCACCCGGTCGACCAGCAGGATCGGATAACGATGCGGCAGCAGCGTGAGAATCTTATGAATGTCGAGATTGATTTTTTCGGTGCTCATGGTGTTTCTGCTCACGCATTGACTGCGCGGTGATGACTGCGGATGCTGGTGCAGGTGGGTTGAAAACGCGCGCGGCCGGCGCCCTTCGTGACTAGCGGCCGTGCCGCCCGGTCGCGGCAACCGGCTTTGCTTCATGATGCTCGCCCGCTATTTTACGCGGTGCCGGCGAGCCGCCGTGATATCTCAGATCCGATTGCCTGCGGACTGCCCTGCCGCGTCGCCCGCGGGATGGGCCGCCGCGTCGCCGGCCTTGTTCCCGGCCTTGTCCGCCGCGGCGCTTTCGAGTGCCTTGATGCGATCGCGAAGCTTGTCGATATTGCGCAGCAGCGCCGCGCTTTTGTTCCAGTCCGCGTGATTCACGGCCGGGAACGCGCTGGTGTACATGCCGGGTTTGAGCAGCGACTTCGACACGCCCGACTTCGCCGTGACGATCACGTAATCGGCGAGCGTGACGTGCCCGGCAATGCCAACCGCGCCGCCGATCATGCAATGCCGGCCGATCGTCGTGCTGCCCGCGATGCCCGCGCAGCCGGCGATCACCGTATACGCCCCGACCTTGCAGTTATGGCCGATCTGCACGAGGTTGTCGATCTTCACGCACTCTTCGATGATCGTGTCGGCCATCGCGCCACGGTCGATCGTTGTGTTCGCGCCGATTTCGACGTCATTCGCGATCGACACGCCGCCGACCTGCGGAATCTTCACCCAGCTGCCGGTGCGCGCATCGCCCTCGCCGACGAAGTCCGGCGCGAAGCCGAAACCGTCCGAGCCGATCACCGCACCCGCATGCACGATCACGCGCTCGCCGAGCTTGCAGCCGTGGTACACGGTGACGTTCGGATACAGATGCGAGTTCGCGCCGATGCGCGCGCCACGGCCGATCACGACATTGGCATCGAGCCGCGCATGCTCGCCGATCACCGCGCCGGCCTCGACCGTGACGCGCGGGCCGAGCACCGCGCTCGCGGCGACCTGGGCGGAAGGATCGATCGTTGCGCTCGGATGCACGCCGGGCACGGCCTTCGGCGCGGCGAGATCGATGAAGGTTTGCGCGACGCGCGCAAAGTAAGCGTAGGGGTTCGGCGTGACGATGAAGTTACGGCCATCGCACGAGGCGAGCTTCGCGAGATCAGCAGCGCTGATCAGTACCGCACCCGCGCGGGTCGTTTCGACTTGTGACAGATATTTCGGATTGGCGAGGAACGCCAACTGGTCCGGGCCTGCCTGGTCGAGCGGCGCGAGACCGCCCACGCGCTGCGAACCGTTTCCGACTACTTCACCGCCGAACCGCTGGACGATGTCCTCGAGCGTAAATGCCATGCCTATCCTGTCTCCTGCCAGTTCAATCCAATCCGCAATCCAATCCGCAATCCAATCCCGTGCAGACACGCGCCGACGCGCGCCGCACGGCAATACGCCGCCCTTAGTTGCCCGACGCCGCCAGCGCCTTCAGCACCTGGTCGGTGATATCGATGCGCGGGCTCACGTACACCGCTTCCTGCACGATCAGATCGTAGTGCTGCGTTTCGGCGATCTGCTTGATGACCTTGTTCGCGCGATCGAGCACCGCCGCCAGTTCTTCGTTGCGACGCTGGTTGAGGTCTTCGCGGAACTCACGCTGCTTGCGCTGGAAGTCGGAGTCGAGTTGCGACAGATCGCGCTGCTTCTGCGCGCGATCGGCCGGCGACATCGACGCGCCGTTCTTGTCGAGTGCATCGGACATCGACTTGAGTTTCTGCGCCATGTCGGCGAGATCCTTGTCGCGCTTCGCGAATTCGGCCTCGAGCTTGAGCTGCGCAGCCTTGGCCGCCGCCGATTCGCGCAGGATGCGGTCGGAATTCACCGCGGCGATTCTCGCCTCCTGCGCATGCGCCACCCCGACCCCCAGGGTCATTGCCAGCGCCAATGCGCACGCTACACGTTTCGAAAACATACCGGTTAGCAAAGTCATCCTCTCGATACTGTAGTTTGGCGAGCCGCCAGCGGCCCGATCAGAACGCCGTCCCGATCTGGAACTGGAACTTCTGATACTGGTCGCCGGTGTGCTTCGTGAGCGGGAAGCCGAGGCTCAGCTTGAGCGGGCCGATCGGCGAGATCCACGCGAGACCCACACCGTAGCCGTAACGCAGGCCGTTCGCGCCGATGCTGTTACCTTCCGTTCCCCACACGTTACCGCCGTCGAGGAACGTGAACACACGCAGCGTGCGGTCGTAGCCGGTGCCCGGCAGCGGGAACGTCAGCTCGATGTTGCCCACGAGCAGCTTCGAACCGCCGATCGGGTCGCCGGTCTTCGCGTCGCGCGGACCGAGCGAACTCGGCTCGTAGCCTCGCACCGAACCGATACCGCCAGCGAAGTAGTTCTTGAAAATCGGATAAGGCTTGCCGCCGAGGCCGTTACCGTAGCCGCCCTGGAAGTTGAAGCCCAGCACGAAGCCGCGCGCAAACGAATAATAGTACTGCGCGTTGATGTCGGCCTTGTAGTACTGCGTGCCGCCGATCGGCGTGCCGTATTCGGCGTTCGCCTGCGTGAAGTAGCCGCGGCTCGGCACGAGCGCGCTGTCGCGCGCGTCACGCGACCAGCCCACCGTGAGCGGGACGTTGTTCGAGATGCGCCCGAACTCGTTCACGTAATCGATATAGCTTTGCGGCGTATTCGAGTCGATGTCGAGCTGGTTCTGCTCGAAGCCCGCGCCGAAGTACACCGTGTCGACTTCCGAGAACGGAATGCCGAACTTCAGGTCACCGCCCAGCGTGACGATCTTGAAGCTCGAATCGGTCGAGTAATACAGCGGCTGGTACGTGCGGTAGTAGACGTCGGTGATCCGCTTGATGCCGTCCACCGTGAAGTACGGGTCGACCTGCGTGACCGTCAGCGTCCGGTACGTCTTCGCGGTATTGACGTTCACGGAGAGACTCGTGCCGGAACCGAACACGTTGTCCTGCGACACGCCCGCGGACAGCACCACCTTGTCCGTCGACGAGAAGCCCGCGCCGAGCGTGATCGCGCCGGTCGGCTTTTCGGCGACCTTCACGTCGATGTCCACCTGGTCGGGCGTGCCTTCCACCGGCGTGGTGGTCACGTCGACGTCGGTGAAGTAGCCGAGACGGTTGATCCGGTCTTTCGACAGCGCGAGGCGGTTCGAATCGAACCACGAGCTTTCGAGCTGGCGCATTTCGCGGCGCACCACTTCGTCGCGCGTACGCGTGTTGCCGACCACGTTGATGCGGCGCACGTAGACGCGGCGGCTCGGGTCGACCTGCAGCGTGAGGTCGACCGTGTGATTGGTCTGGTCGATCTTGGGCTGCGCATTGACGGTCGCGAACGCGTAGCCGTATTCGCCGAGCTTGTCGACGATCGCCTTCGTGGTGGCCTGCAGCTTTTCGGCCGAGAAGCGGTCGCCCGGCTTGATCTTGATCAGCCTCTTCAGCTCTTCCTCGCGGTCGAGCAGATTGCCGGCGAGGCGAATGTTCGAGATCTTGTACGGCTCGCCTTCATGCAGCGTGACCGTCAGATACATCTCCTTCTTGTCCGGCGTGATCGACACCTGGGTCGATTCGATGCTGAACTCGAGGTAACCACGGTTCAGGTAGTACGAGCGGATGTTCTCGAGGTCGCCGGTCAGCTTGTCTTTCGCGTACAGATCGTTCTTCGTGTACCACGAGAACCAGTTCGGCGTGGACAGCTGCATTTCGTCGCGCAGCGTACCCGTGCTGAATGCCTTGTTGCCGATGAAGTTGATCTGGCGGATCTTCGCGCTCGGGCCTTCGGCCACCGAGAACAGCACCGCGACGCGATTGCGGTCGATCGGCGTGATGGTCGTGGTGACTTCGGCCGCGTAGTAGCCGCGCGTCAGGTACTGACGCTTCAGTTCCTGCTCGGCCTTGTCGACGAGCGCCTTGTCGAAGTAGCGGCCTTGCGACAGGCCGACCGCGCGCAGCGCCTTGATCAGGTTGTCCTTTTCGAACTCGTGAATGCCGGCGAAGTCGATCGTGCCGATGGCCGGACGCTCCTGCACCTGCACGACGACCACGTTGCCTTCGGTCGCGATCTTGACGTCGTTGAAGAACCCCGTGGCATAGAGCGCGCGAATTGCTTCGGACGCCTTGTCGTCGCTAAAAGTATCGCCCTGCTTGATGGGCAGGTACGCGAACACCGTACCTGGTTCGACGCGTTGCAATCCCTCAATGCGAATGTCTTGCACCACGAAGGGCGTCGTTGCGTGAGCAACCAGCCCATGCGCGGCGAACGCCGCGGCTATAACCGTCTTCGGACCAAAGCGATGAGGTTTGAACAACGTGCTTCCCCAGTGTGTATAGCTGCATCAGGCCGGGCGGGCCGCCCTCGAGAACGCCGCCGGACACTTTAAAAATGGATTAAACGAGCCAGATCGTTGAACAGCGCAATCGCCGACAACGCGACGATGCAGGCGAGACCCGCCCTCTGAAAAACGAGTTGCCAGCGATCGGAGACAACTTTACCGGTCACAGCTTCAACCAAATAATATAACAGATGCCCCCCGTCCAATACCGGAATTGGTAACAGGTTCAGCACGCCGAGGCTAATGCTGACAAGGGCCAGGAACGACAGAAACGCGGAAGGACCCAGACGTGCGCTCTTTCCCGCGTAATCGGCGATCGTGACCGGGCCCGAAAGATTCTTCAGCGACGCCTCGCCGACGACCATCCGCCCGAACATGCGCACCGAGTACGCCGAGAGCTCCCATGTGCGGCGCGCGCCAAGCCGCAGGCTGTCGAGCGGCCCGTAGCGCACGTTGATCGACGGCACCTGGGTCGCCAGTTCGGCGCCGATGCGGCCGATCTGCTGCCCCGTCTCCGCATCGCGCTGCAATTGCGGCACGATGCTGATCTCTTCGAGCGTGCCCGCCACATGGCCGCCGCGGCCGCCGCGCTCCACTTGCAGCTTGACCGGCACGCCGGCGTGCGATTTTACATAAGCAATAAAGGCCGCGGCATTATCGGCCGGCGTGCCGTTGATCGCGCGCAGCCGGTCGCCCGTGACGAGCCCCGCTTTCTGCGCCGCGCTGCCCGCCTGGACGCCGGCCACCGTGAGCGTGCCGCCGCCTGGCTCGAAGCCGAGACGCGACATGAAATCATCGTCGACGTCTTTCTCGCTGAGACCGCGCAGGTCCATCGGGAAATCAGACGTGCCGTGCGTGTCCTTCGCGGCGAGCACGATGTGCTTGTGGTCGAACGCCGCGCCGAGCAGCTTCCAGCGCAGATCCGACCAGGAGCGCACCGGCTCGGTTTCGTCGGCGCCGTCCGCGCGCACGCCGACGATCGTCTCGCCGCCCTCGAACCCCGCCACCGCAGCCGGCGTGTTCGGCGCGGGCGTGGCGATCACGGCCGCCGGCTCGCTCACACCGGTGGCGAACACGAGCGCGAACAGCACGATGGCGAGCAGGAAATTCGCGACCGGACCGGCTGCGACGATCGCAAAGCGCCGCCACACCGACTGCCGGTTGAACGCATGCGGCAAATCCGCGGCGGGGATCGGCGCGGTGCCGGTCTCGCGCTCGTCGAGCATCTTCACGTAGCCGCCGAGCGGCAGCGCGGCAATCGTCCACTCGGTGCCCGTCTTCGGGCTGACCCATCGGACGAGCGGCGTGCCGAAGCCGATCGAGAAGCGCAGCACCTTCACGCCGCACAAACGCGCGACGCTGTAGTGCCCGTACTCGTGGACCACCACGAGTACGCCAATCGCAACCGCGAAAGCGAGCAGTTCGATCAGCAGATTCATAGGCGCCTCACTGGACGGCGCGTTCCGTGCGACGGGCGCCGTCGGGCAGACGCGCGATGAATTGGGCAGCGGCGCGGCGCGCGGCGGCGTCCGCTTCGATGACGTCTTCGAGCGCGTGCGCGCTGCGGTTCGGCAGTGCGTTGAGCACCGAGTCGACCACTTCGGCTATCGCCATGAAGCCGACGCGGCGCGCGAGGAATGCTTCGACCGCGACCTCGTTCGCCGCGTTCAGCGCCGCACTGGCGACGCCGCCCTCGGCCAGCGCCTTCATGGCGAGCGCGAGGCATGGGAAGCGCGCGTAATCGGGCTTTTCGAACGACAGCGAGGCGATCTCCACGAGATCGAGCTGCGCCACGCCCGAATCGACGCGATCCGGAAAGGCCAGCGCGTGCGCGATCGGCGTACGCATGTCGGGATTGCCGAGTTGCGCGAGCACCGAGCCGTCCGCGTACGACACCAGCGAATGGATCACGCTCTGCGGATGGATCAGCACGTCGATGCGCTCGCCCGGCAGGTCGAACAGCCAATGCGCCTCGATGACTTCGAGGCCTTTGTTCATCATCGTGGCCGAGTCGACCGAAATCTTGCGGCCCATGACCCAGTTCGGATGCTTGCAGGCTTCATCGGGCGTCACGTCGACGAGCGTGGCCGGCTCGCGCGTGCGGAACGGGCCGCCCGACGCGGTCAGGATGATCTTGGAGACGCCGCCGTGCAGCGACGCTTCGCGCGGCAGGCACTGGAAAATCGCGTTGTGCTCGCTGTCGACCGGCAGCAGCACCGCGCCGTTGTCGCGCACCGCGTTCATGAAGATCGCGCCGGACATCACGAGCGCTTCCTTGTTCGCGAGCAGGATGCGCTTGCCCGCGCGCGCCGCGGCGAGGCTCGGCGCGAGACCGGCCGCGCCGACGATCGCCGCCACCACCGTGTCACAGCCCTCGCTCTTCGCGACGTCGACGAGCGCTTGCGGCCCGTAGGTGACCTCGGTCTTGCAGCCCGCCTCGCGCAGCTTCGCGGCGACCGTCGCGGCCGTGTCGGCATCGCCGACCACCGCCACTTCGGGCTTGAAACGCAGGCACTGCTCGACGAGTTTGTCGCCGTTGCGATGCGCGGATAGCGCGTAAATCGAAAAACGCTCGGGATGGCGCGCGACCACGTCGAGCGTACTGTCTCCAATCGAGCCCGTGGAGCCGAGCAATGTCAGACGTTTTTGCATATCTCTTTCTCTAGCCGAGCAGCAGCATGGCAAGCGGCAGCACCGGCAATAATGCGTCGATGCGGTCGAGCACGCCGCCGTGCCCCGGCAGCAGGCCGCTCGAGTCTTTGACGCCGGCCTGGCGTTTCAGCATCGATTCGAACAGGTCGCCGACCACGCTGAAAGCCACCAGCAGAGTCAGCGCGAGCACCGTGCGCACCGCGCCCCATTGCGCCAGCAGCGCGGAATACAGGGTCGGCTCGAACGCGTGCAAAAAGACCGCCGCCGCCGCGACGATCATCACCACCAGCCAGCCGCCGATCGCGCCCTCCCAGGTTTTACCCGGACTGATGGCCGGCGCCAGCTTGTGTTTTCCGAAAGCCTTTCCCGAGAAGTATGCGCCGATATCGGCGAGCCACACCAGGAGCAGCAGCGACAGCACGAACGGCACACCCTGCATGCGCGCGGCGACGAGAGCATGCCAGCAGGCAACGAATCCGACAATGCCGGCAAGGAACAGGAAGACGCGCCACGCGCCCTGCGCGAGCACGGGCTTGCGCAGCAGCACGAACGGACCGGCGATCACCCAGAAGATCGCGGCCGCCTTGAAGAGCGAACGAGCCTCCGCGATTCCGGCGCCGAGCCTTGTGCTCGCGACCAGCGCGACGGCGGCCAGCAGCGCGTAGATCACCGGACCGGCGCCGCCCACCTTGAGCAGACGCGCCCACTCCCACGCGGCGAACACGACGACGAAAGCAATCAGCGCGCCGAACGCGCCCACCGGCGCGAACAGCGTGACAGGCAGGAACACTGCCAGGAGGACGATCGCCGTGATGACACGGGTCTTTAGCATGGGAGCGAATCGACGTTCTGCGATTGCGGTTCGAGCTGAGCGCTGGTGCGGCCGAAGCGGCGCTCACGCTCGGCGTACGAGGCGATGGCATGACCGAGTGCGTCGGCGTCGAAATCCGGCCAGAACGTGTCGGTGAAATAGAACTCGGTGTAGGCGAGCTGCCACAGCAGGAAGTTGCTCACGCGCCGCTCGCCGCCGGTACGGATGAACAGGTCCGGCTCCGGCGCGTAGGCCATGGACAGATGCTCGGCGAACGAATCCTCGTTGACTTCGACCAGCTTGCCCGCGAGCGCGGACTGCTCGGCGAGCTTGCGGGTGGCCTGCATGATGTCCCAGCGGCCGCCGTAGTTCGCGGCGATGGTGAGCGTGAGACGGGTGTTGCGCGCGGTCTTGGTTTCCGCGCGGCGGATCAGGTCGCGGATCTTCGCGTCGAAACGCTCGAGATCGCCGACCACGCGCAAGCGGATGCCGTTCGCGTGCAGCTTGCCGATCTCGCGCTCGAGTGCGGTGACGAAAAGGCGCATCAGGAACGACACTTCTTCGTTCGGGCGGCGCCAGTTCTCCGAGCTGAAGGCGAACAGCGTCAGATATTCGACGCCCCGTCGCGCGCATGCCTCGACGGCCGCCCGCACTGCGTCGACGCCGCGCGTATGGCCTGCCACGCGCGGCAAACGCCGCTGAGTGGCCCAACGGCCGTTGCCATCCATGATGATCGCGATATGTCGCGGCACCGCGGCGACTTCAGGCACGCGCACGGTTGAGCTGGTATAGGTCATGGCCGTCGGGACAGTAATGCCAGTAAAGAAGTGGAAATCAGAAGGTGCTGAGCCGAACGGCATCAGACCGTCATGATCTCGGCTTCTTTCGTCGTGACGAGTTTGTCGATTTCAGCGACGAATTTGTCCGTCAGCTTCTGGACGTCGTCGCCTGCGCGACGCTCGTCGTCTTCCGAAATTTCCTTGTCCTTGACGAGCTTCTTCAACTGCTCGTTGGCGTCGCGGCGCAGGTTGCGCACCGCCACCTTGGCCGTTTCGGCTTCGCTGCGCACGACCTTGGTCAGCTCGCGGCGGCGCTCTTCGGTCAATGCGGGCATCGGCACGCGGATCACGTCGCCGTGCGTGGCCGGGTTCAGACCGAGGTCCGACTCGCGGATCGCCTTTTCGACGACCTGGACCATCTTCTTTTCCCACGGCTGCACGCCGATCGTGCGTGCGTCGATCAGCGTGAGGTTCGCGACCTGCGAAATCGGCACCGGCGAGCCGTAGTAGTCGCACTGGATGTGATCGAGCAGGCCCGTGTGCGCACGACCCGTGC
This sequence comes from Paraburkholderia susongensis, assembly GCF_900177725.1. Lineage (GTDB taxonomy): Bacteria > Pseudomonadota > Gammaproteobacteria > Burkholderiales > Burkholderiaceae > Paraburkholderia > Paraburkholderia susongensis. The sequence continues at coordinate 224,875 of NZ_FXAT01000001.1, forward strand.
GGATCTTCGACAGGTCGTTCTTGAACGCGTCGATCGAACGCTGCATCTTCTGTTCAGCGCCCTTCCTGATATCAGCCACAGACATTTTTAAACCTCCGAACCTTCAAAACAGTGCGAGCCGCCCGGCACGCGCGATGCGGCGACCCGGGCTCGCGTCAAAGCCCACGTTATGTAAACGAGAGTTTACACGTGGACGAGGGTGCCCTCGTCCTCGCCTTGCACGATGCGCTTGAGCGCACCCGGCTTGACGATCGAAAACACGCGGATCGGCAGCTTCTGGTCGCGGCACAGCGCGAATGCCGTCGCGTCCATCACCTGCAGATTGCGGCCGATCGCCTCGTCGAAGCTGATCGTGGCGTACCGGGTCGCGCTCGTATCCTTCTTCGGATCGGCCGAATAGACGCCGTCCACCTTGGTCGCCTTCAGCACCACTTCCGCGCCGATTTCCGAGCCGCGCAAGGCGGCCGCCGTGTCGGTCGTGAAGAACGGGTTGCCGGTGCCGGCCGCGAAAATCACGACTTTGCCCTCTTCGAGCTGACGGATCGCGCGGGGCCGGATGTACGGCTCGACGACCTGGTCCATGCGCAGCGCCGATTGCACGCGCGCCTCGATGCCCGCGTGGCGCATCGCGTCCTGCAGCGCCAGCGCGTTCATCATCGTGGCGAGCATGCCCATGTAGTCGGCCGTGGCGCGGTCCATACCCGCCGCGCCGCCCGCGACGCCGCGGAAAATATTGCCTCCGCCGATCACCACGGCCAACTGCGTTCCGAGACGGACCACCTCGGCCACGTCCGCCACCATTCGTTCGATGGTCGCGCGATTGATGCCGAAGGCATCGTCGCCCATCAGAGCTTCACCGGAGAGTTTGAGCAGGACGCGTTTATAGGCAGTGGGCATAGAGGTATCCAGATCGCGCAGAACAGGGCAACAACAAGGGACTAATGTAGGGGTGAAATGCTGATTCGGGCAAGCGCCGCCAAATTTGGCGAACCTTTGGGTTCGCCCGCTGCGGCCGCGCGGCGAGGGTCAACCCGTGCGCGGCCTTGCGGCGCTGCCGAGCGCGGCGAAGTCTTGCTTCGCCGCGGGTCCAACGGTACGGCAGTGAAGCTTAGGTAAAGCTTATTGTTGCTTTGCAGCAGCGACCTGGGCGGCCACTTCCGCGGCAAAGTCGTCCTGCTTCTTCTCGATGCCTTCGCCGACCACGAACAGCGTGAACTTCTGCACGCTCGAGTTGGCCGCCTTCAGCATCTGCTCGATCGTCTGCTTGTCGTTCTTCACGAACGTCTGGTTCAGCAGCGACACTTCCTTCAGGTACTTCTGCACGCTGCCGTCGACCATCTTCGCGACGATTTCAGCCGGCTTGCCCGATTCGGCCGCCTTCTGTTCAGCGATGCTGCGCTCCTTGGCGATCAGGTCCGCCGGCACGTCGTTCGACGACAGCGACACCGGCTTCATTGCGGCGACGTGCATTGCCACGTCCTTGCCGACCTGCTCGTCCGCGCCGGTGTACTCGACCAGCACGCCGATACGCGTGCCGTGCAGGTACGCGGCCAGCTTGTTCGCGGTGTCGAAGCGCACGAAACGGCGGATCGACAGGTTTTCGCCGATCTTGCCGACGAGCGCGAGGCGCACCGCATCGACCGTCGAGCCGTCGAGCGGCAGGGCCGACAGAGCGGCGACGTCAGCCGGGTTCTGCGTCGCGACGAGTTCCGCGACCTTCTTCGAGAATGCGAGGAAGTCATCGTTCTTCGAAACGAAGTCGGTTTCGCAGTTCAACTCGACGAGCGAACCAGCGTTGCCGTTGATGAACGATGCGACCACGCCTTCAGCCGTCACGCGCGACGCCGCCTTGCTCGCCTTGTTGCCGAGCTTCACGCGCAGCAGCTCTTCAGCGCGCGCCAGATCGCCGTCGGCTTCCGTCAGCGCCTTCTTGCATTCCATCATCGGCGCGTCGGTCTTCGCGCGCAGTTCTGCAACCATGCTTGCGGTAATTGCCGCCATCATTTGCTCCTTGGGTTCTGTCTGTCACACGCCGCCCGCATTTCGATGCCGGCGGCAGCAATTCGTTTCAGCGCTTTCACGTATTTTTCACGGGCATCGCGCCAGGCGCCGTCTGGGAGCACCCTGCCAGATGCCTGTTACAACAATGTCGCGGCTTAAAAAAAGGGGGCCTGTAGAAAGCCCCCTTTTTTGCCGGACACGGGGCAGCTTTACGCTTCTCCGTTGACCTCGACGAACTCGTCGCCGTCGCCGCCACGGGCAGCCTGCACCACTTCGTTGACCGCGTTCGCACGGCCTTCGAGGATCGCGTCGGCCACGCCAGCCGCGTACAGGGCCACTGCCTTGCTCGCGTCGTCGTTACCCGGGATCACGTAGTCCACGCCTTCCGGCGAATGGTTCGTATCGACCACGGCGATGACCGGAATACCGAGCTTGTTCGCTTCGGTCACGGCAATCTTGTGGTAGCCGACGTCGACCACGAAGATCGCGTCCGGAATGCCGCCCATGTCCTTCACGCCGCCGATCGACTTCTGCAGCTTGGCCATTTCGCGTTCGAACAGCAGCGCTTCCTTCTTGCTCATGCGCTCGGTTTCACCGGCTTCCAGCGCTGCTTCCATGTCCTTCAGGCGCTTGATCGAAACCTTCAGCGTCTTGAAGTTGGTCAGCATGCCGCCGAGCCAGCGTGCGTTGACGAACGGCATGCCGGCGCGCTGCGCTTCCAGGGCGATCGTGTCGCGCGACTGGCGCTTCGTGCCGACGAACAGGATCGTGCCGCGGTTCGATGCCAACTGACGCGCATACTTCAGCGCGTCGTTGTACATCGGCAGCGTCTTTTCGAGGTTGATGATGTGAATCTTGTTGCGATGACCGAAAATGAACGGGGCCATCTTCGGGTTCCAGAAGCGGGTCTGGTGACCGAAGTGGACACCGGCTTCCAGCATTTGACGCATTGTAACTGCCATGAAATTCTCCACGAGGGTTGGGTCTTAAGCCGGCTGCCGCATCGGGCGCGCCCGCCTTTTCGTTTTGGCGGGAGCGCGTCGACACCCTGGGTGCGCCGGCTTGCGAATGGACTGCCTGATACTGCTACACTGCTTTGCCACGCTCGCGACGCAGGCAACCAGCGCCGCGAGAAGCCTTTCCCACCCTGCCCCAGGTGTGCTGCACGTGCACGCTGTACGTGCAAATTGCAGACAACCAAATGAAACTAGGCGTAGGTCGACTTAGCCGAAGATTATAGCACGTGACTATCGGCTGACTCAAGCCGCCCGGTAGAGCCCGGCCGGGCTCGCCGCAGCCGGGCGAGCGCCGCGGATCGCACCAGCGCGACGCAGGCCGGGAGCAACGCGTGAAGCGATCCCTGGCGCACTCTTTAATTGCCGGGCTAACTGCCGGGCAGAAAAATCCGCAAAAAAAACCCGGCAAAAAGAACCCGCAAAATAGCCGGCGAAAGACCTGACAAGCGACCTGGCAAGCGACCTGACAAGCGGGCCCGGCAGCGCTCCGCAAAAACGCCCCGCCCGCTCGCAAAAGCCTGCGGCGGCCTGAATATGGTGCGATAATCCCGCAATAAATCGCATTTCAGGCCCGACTCATGGCTATTACCATCAAAAACGACCACGATATCGCACAGATGCGCGTCGCTTGCCGGCTCGCCAGCGAGGTCCTCGACTACATCACGCCGTTCGTCAAGGCCGGCGTCACGACCGGTGAACTCGACCGCCTCTGCCACGAATATATGGTGAAGGAACAGGGCACGGTTCCCGCCCCGCTCAATTACCAGCCGCCCGGCTACCCGCCCTACCCGAAAGCCACCTGCATTTCCGTCAACGACGTGATCTGCCACGGCATTCCGGGCGACAAGGCGTTGAAGAACGGCGACGCGCTCAACATCGACATCACCGTCATCAAGGAAGGCTATTTCGGCGACACGAGCCGCATGTTCATCGTCGGCGAAGGCTCGATCATGGCGAAGCGCCTCGTGCAGGCCACCTTCGAATGCATGTGGCTCGGCATCGACCAGGTGCGCCCCGGCGCGCATCTCGGCGACATCGGCTATGCGATCCAGAAGCACGCCGAAGGCCTCGGCTACAGCGTGGTGCGCGAATATTGCGGCCACGGCATCGGCACCGTGTTCCACGAAGACCCGCAGATCCTGCACTACGGCCGCCCCGGCACCGGGCTCGAGTTGCAGCCGGGCATGATCTTCACGATCGAGCCGATGATCAACGCCGGCCGCCGCGACATCCGCACGATGCCCGACCAGTGGACCGTCAAGACCAAGGATCGCAGTCTGTCGGCGCAATGGGAGCATACGGTGCTCGTCACGGAAACCGGCTACGACGTACTGACCGTGTCGGCCGGCACGCCCGCGCGGCCGCCCGTCGTTGCGGCCACGGCCTGACCGGACTCCGATCTCGACGCCCGCCAATGAGTAGTGTTCCAGCCGTCGCCCCATCCCATGCCACGTCGCTGAAGGCGGACTACAAAGTGGCTAAAGCCCAGTTGCTGGAACGCTTCCGAACGGCCACCAACGTCGACGCGTTGATGGCCGCGCTCGCGCGCGCCACCGACAACTCGCTGCGCGCCGCCTGGGACACCTGCGCGCTGCCGGACGAATTTGCGCTCGTCGCGGTCGGCGGCTATGGGCGCGGCGAGCTCGCGCCGCACTCCGACATCGACATTCTCGTGCTGCTGCCCGACGCGCCGCTCGAGCATGTCGCGGCACGCATCGAGCGCTTCATCAGCCTCGCGTGGGATCTCGGACTCGAACTCGGCAGCAGCGTGCGCAGCGTATCGCAATGCATCGAGGAAGCCGCCAACGACGTCACCGTGCGCACGTCGCTGCTCGAAGCGCGGCGCATCACGGGCAGCACCGCATTGTTCGACGATTTCGCGGCGCGCTACCGCGAAGCGCTCGACCCGAAAGCGTTCTTCACGGCGAAGGTGCTCGAAATGCGCCAGCGCCACGCGAAGTTCCAGGACACGCCCTACGCGCTCGAGCCGAACATCAAGGAGAGCCCGGGCGGCCTGCGCGACCTGCAACTGATCCTGTGGATCACGCAGGCGGCCGGTTTCGGCAGCAGCTGGCGCGAACTCGAAGCGCGCGGGCTCATCACCGAGCGCGAGGCGCGCGAACTGCGCCGCAACGAAGGCTTTCTGAAGGCCCTGCGCGCGCGGCTGCACGTGATCGCCGGCCGTCGTCAGGACATCCTGGTGTTCGACCTGCAGACGCCCGTCGCCGAGAGCTTCGGCTACAAGCCCACCGCGACGAAGCGCGCGAGCGAACAGCTGATGCGCCGCTACTACTGGGCCGCGAAAGCCGTCACGCAACTCGCCACGATCCTGATCCAGAACATCGAAGCACAGCTTTTCCCGAGCACGAGCGGCATTACGCGCGTGCTGTCGAACCGCTTCGTCGAAAAGCAGGGCATGCTCGAAATCGCCGACGACGATATCTTCCAACGCGAGCCGAATGCGATCCTCGAGGCGTTCCTGCTGTACGAGCAGACGCCCGGCGTGAAGGGCCTGTCGGCGCGCACGCTGCGCGCGATCTACAACGCGCGCGACGTGATGGATCAGCACTGGCGGCGCGATCCGGAAAACCGGCGTCTCTTCATGGAAATCCTCAAGCAGCCGGCCGGCATCACGCACGCGCTGCGGCTCATGAACCAGACGAGCGTTCTCGGGCGCTATCTGCTGAATTTCCGCCGCATCGTCGGGCAGATGCAGCACGACCTCTATCACGTCTACACGGTCGACCAGCACATCCTGATGGTGCTGCGCAACCTGCGCCGCTTCGCGATCGCCGAGCACGCGCACGAATACCCGTTCTGCAGCCAGCTGATCGCGAACTTCGACCGGCCGTGGGTACTCTACGTGGCGGCGCTGTTCCACGATATCGCCAAGGGCCGCGGCGGCGATCACTCGACGCTCGGGATGGTCGATGCGCGGCGCTTCTGCCGCCACCACGGCATCGACGGCGAGGACGGCGAACTGGTCGTCTGGCTCGTGCAGCAGCATCTGACGATGAGCCAGGTCGCGCAAAAGCAGGACACGAGCGACCCGGAAGTCATCAAGCGCTTTGCCGAGCTGGTCGGCACCGAGCGGAACCTCACCGCGCTCTATCTGCTGACCGTGGCCGACATCCGCGGCACCAGTCCGAAGGTCTGGAACACCTGGAAAGGCAAGCTGCTCGAAGACCTGTATCGCACGACGCTCGCGGTGCTCGGCGGCGCGCGGCCCGATGCGCATTCGGAACTGAAGTCGCGCCAGGAAGAGGCGCTCGCGCTGCTGCGCCTCGAAACCGTGCCGGAAGGCGCGCAACGGGCGCTATGGGACAAGCTCGACGTCGGCTACTTCCTGCGTCACGACGCGGCCGATATCGCCTGGCAAACGCGCGTGCTGTACCGCCACGTCGAAACGCCGACCCCGCTCGTGCGCGCGCGGCCGTCGCCGATCGGCGAGGCGTTGCAGGTGCTCGTGTACGTGAAGGATCAACCCGATCTGTTTGCCGGCATCTGCGCGTATTTCGACCGCAACGGCCTGTCGGTGCTCGATGCGCGCGTGAGCACGACGCGCCACGGCTACGCGCTCGACAACTTCCTCGTCACGCATACCGAAGAGGACGTGCATTACCGCGACATCGCCAATCTGGTCGAGCAGGAGCTCACTGCCCGCCTCGCGGGCCACGGCACCCTGCTGCCGGGACCGTCGAAGGGCCGGCTCTCGCGTTTGTCTCGCACCTTTCCGATCACGCCGCGCGTCGACCTGCGGGCCGACGAGCGCGACCAATACTACATCCTGTCCGTGTCGGCGAACGACCGGCCAGGCCTTCTTTATTCGATTGCGCGCGTGCTGGCTGAGCACCGGGTCGGCGTCGCCTCGGCGCGGATCAATACGCTCGGCGAACGCGTCGAAGACGTGTTCCTGCTCGAAGGACACAGCCTGTCGGACAACCGCCTGCAAATTCAGGTCGAAACCGAGTTGCTGCGCGCGATCGCAGTGTGAGATTTCATGCGAACCAAATTAACAGCGAAGCATCCGCGTCCGGCGTCGTCGGACCGTGCCCCCGTGCGTTCCGGCAGCGCGTCGGCGCGCAAGCCGACCCGTCCGGCAGAACCGAAGCCTTCGACGAGCGGGTTCGGCGGGCCGCGCGCAGGCGCGGCGGCCGGCGGCGGCAGGCCGAGTGGGAGCAAGCCGGGCAGCGGCAGGCCGGGTGGCGGTAAGCCGACGGCGAGCGGTGCGCGTGCGCCACGTGCCGAAGGAGCGTTTGCGCGCAAGCGTGATGCGAATGTGGCAGACGCGCCGCGCCGTAATGAGGGCGAACGCGCGCCACGCCGCTTCGAGGGCAGCAGCGAGCGCAGCGAACGAACACCACGGCGGTTCGAAGGCGGAGGCGAACGTGGCGAACGAGCTCCGCGTCGGTTCGAGGGCGGCGCTGAACGTAGCGAACGAGCTCCTCGTCGGTTCGAGGGCGGCGGTGACCGTGGCGAACGAGCTCCGCGTCGATTCGAGGGCAGCGCTGAACGTGGCGAACGGCCCGCGCGTCGGGCTGATGCCGAGCGCGGCCAAGGCGCGCCGCGCCGCTTCGAAGGCGCGAGCGATCGCAGTGAGCGCGCCCCTCGCCGCGACGCAGGTGATCGCACCGAACGCGCACCGCGCCGGTTTGAAAACAGTACTGAACGTAGCGAACGCGCCCCGCGCCGCTTCGAAGGCGCAAGCGACCGTGGCGAGCGCGCGCCCCGTCGCGATACGGGCGATCGCGCCGAACGCGCACCGCGTCGTTTTGAAAGCAGCACGGATCGCGGCGACCGAGCCCCGCGCAGTTTCGGCGACCGGCCCCCGCGCCGCGATGACGGCGAGCGTCGCCCGTTCGGCGGTTCGCGCGCAGGCGCGGGCCGTGCCGCGGAAGGTGGAGCGCGCGGCGAGCGTCCGATGCGACGCGAGCGCGATACGTCCGAGCGCCCCCGTTTTGGCAGCGACCGCGCGGCTCCTCAGGAACGGCGTGGCGGCGAAGGCCCGCGCCGCGTCGAAGGCGAGCGTGGCACGCTCGAGCGCGGTGAGCGCCGCTTCGCGAAACCCGTGAAAAGCGCCTATGCCGAACGCCCGGATCACCCGGACCGCCCAGCACGCGCACCACGCGATGAGCGCGGCGAACGCCCCCCCGCCAAACGCGAGTTCGGCGAGCATGCCGAACGCTCCTCCAGCCGCCCTGAGCGCAGCTTCGACAAACCGTTGCCGTCCGCGGCACGCCGCTTCAGCGACGACCGCCCGGCACGCGCCGCCAGGCCGCAAAAAGCAGCACCGCGGGCCAACACCGAACATCGCGGCTCCGACAGCACGGCCACGGCCGACGCCCCGCGCCGGCCGCGTCGCGATCAGGAAGACGCGCCGGGCATGCTGCGTCTGTCGAAGCTGATGTCCGGGCTCGGTCTGTGTTCGCGCCGCGAAGCCGACGAGTGGATCGAGAAGGGCTGGGTCATGGTGGACGGCGAGCGCGTCGACACGCTCGGCGCCAAAGTGTTTCCGGATCAGCGCATCGACATCGACCCCGCCGCCGAGGCCGCGCAGTCAAGCCAGGTGACCGTCCTGATCCACAAGCCGGTCGGTCTCGTCTCGGGCCAGGCGGAAGACGGTTATCAGCCGGCCATCACGCTCGTTACGCCCGAGAATCGCTGGGAAGGCGACCGCTCGGACATCCGCTTCTCCGTCGCGCATCTGCGCCAGCTCGCGCCGGCCGGGCGTCTCGACATCGATTCGACGGGCCTGCTCGTGCTGACGCAGGACGGCCGCATCGCGAAACAGCTGATCGGCGGCCATTCGGAGGTCGAGAAGGAGTACCTGGTGCGCGTCGCCTACGGCGAGCATACCGTCGACGTGGAGAGCCATTTCCCGGCCGACAGCCTCGCGCTGCTGTGCCACGGCCTGTCGCTCGACGACGTGCCGCTCAGGCCCGCGCAGGTGAGCTGGCAGAACGGCGAGCAGTTGCGTTTCGTGCTGCGCGAAGGCAAAAAGCGCCAGATTCGCCGGATGTGCGAACTGGTCGGCCTCGAAGTGATCGGCCTGAAGCGCGTGCGCATGGGCCGCGTAGTGCTCGGCGCGCTGCCGCCGGGCCAATGGCGTTATCTGTCGGAAGACGAGTCGTTCTGAGCGCCCTCACCGTTCAAGCGCCAAAGACACCCGTCAAGCAAAAACCCCACGCACACGCGTGGGGTTTTTTCATTTCCGGCTATTCGCGGCAGCAGCACGATCCAGCAAGCGCCGGCGGTGCCGCGGCACGCAACCTCAATCGTCGCTATTCGGGTCGAGGTCCGGGAACAGCACCTCGGTAAAACCGAACTTCGAGAAATCGTTGATCCGCATCGGATACAGCTTGCCGATCAGGTGATCGCACTCGTGCTGCACGACCCGCGCATGAAAGCCCTCCGCAACGCGGTCGATCGGATTGCCGAACTGATCGAAGCCGTGATAGCGGATCATCGAAAAACGGCTCACCGCGCCGCGCAGCCCCGGCACCGAGAGGCAGCCCTCCCAGCCTTCTTCCATGTCGAGCGACACCGGCGTGATGGTCGGGTTGATCAGCACCGTCTCCGGCACCGGCGGCGCGTCCGGATAGCGCTCGTTCTTGCCGAATCCGAAAATCACCACCTGCAGATTGACGCCGATCTGCGGCGCGGCGAGACCCGCGCCCTCCGCATCGTGCATGGTCTCGAACATGTCCTTCACGAGTTCGTGCAGTTCGGGCGTGTCGAAATGATCGACCGGCTCTGCAATCTGCAACAGACGCGGATCGCCCATTCTGAGAATTTCTCGAATCATGAATACCCCTCCAGAAGCTTGCGCATACCTTCTTCGTCGAGTACGGGGATGCCGAGTTCCTCTGCCTTCGCGAGTTTGGTGCCCGCGTCGGCGCCCGCCACCACGTAACTGGTCTTTTTCGATACCGACCCCGCCACCTTCGCGCCGGCCGCTTCGAGCATTTCCTTCGCCTCCTCGCGCGCAAGGTTCGGCAACGTGCCGGTCAGCACGACCGTCTTGCCGGCCAGCACGCCCTGCGGCGCCCTCGGCGCAGGCGGCCCTTCGGACCACGTGACCTTGCCCGGCGCGCGCAACTGCTCGATCACGGTGCGGTTGTGTTCCTCGGCGAAGAACTGGTGAATCGATTCGGCGACCACCGGCCCGACGTCGTTGACCTCTAGCAGTTCTTCCAGCGGCGCGTCCATGATCGGATCGAGCGAGCCGAAGTGCTTCGCGAGGTCTTTCGCGGTCGATTCACCGACATGACGAATACCAAGCGCGTAGATGAAGCGCGCGAGCGTCGTGTGCTTCGCTTTTTCGAGTGAGTCGAGCAGATTCTGCGCCGATTTTTCGGCGAAGCGATCGAGTTCCGCGAGCGTCGCGAAGCCGAGGTTGAACAGGTCCGCCGGGGTGCGCACGAGATTCTGCTCGACGAGCTGATCGATGATTTTTTCGCCGAGGCCGTCGATATCGAGCGCGCGCCGCTGCGCGAAGTGCCACAGCGCCTGCTTGCGCTGCGCCGGACAGAAAAGCCCGCCCGTGCAGCGCGCAATCGCCTCGTCGGGCAGGCGTTCGATGCGGGAGCCGCACACCGGGCACTGCGTCGGCATCACGAACTCGCGCGCATCGGCCGGACGGCGCTCGATGAGCGCGCTGACCACTTCGGGAATCACATCGCCGGCGCGCCGCACGATCACCGTGTCGCCGATGCGGATGTCCTTGCGGCGCACTTCGTCTTCGTTGTGCAGCGTCGCATTCGTGACCGTCGCGCCGCCGACGAATACCGGCTCGAGCCGCGCAACCGGCGTAATCGCGCCGGTGCGGCCAACCTGCACGTCGATCGCGACGAGCTTCGTGAGCGCTTCCTGCGCGGGGAATTTGTGCGCGAGCGCGAAACGCGGCGCGCGCGACACGAAGCCGAGCGCTTCCTGCTCGTCGCGCCGGTTGACCTTGTAGACCACGCCGTCGATGTCGTACGGCAGCGCGTCGCGCTTCTCACCGACCGCGCGGAAAAAGCCGAGCAGGCCTTCGGCGCCCTGCACGACCGCGCGCTCGCCGTTGACCGGCAAACCCATTTCCTTGTACCAGTCGAGCAGTTCGCTGTGCGTGGCCGGCATCTCCATGCCTTCGAGCACGCCAATGCCATACGCGAAGAACGACAGCGGCCGTTGCGCGGTGATCTTCGAGTCGAGTTGCCGCAGACTGCCCGCTGCCGCATTGCGCGGGTTCGCGAATTCGCGTTGTTCTGCGGCGCGCTGGCGTTCGTTCAGGCGCTCGAAATCGCGCTTGAACATCAACACTTCGCCGCGCACGTCGAGCACGTGCGGCACGCGCTTGCCCTTGAGCCGGAGCGGAATCGAGCGGATCGTGCGGACGTTTTCGGTGACGTTCTCGCCGGTCGTGCCGTCGCCGCGCGTGGAGGCCTGCACGAACACGCCGTCGACGTAACGCAGCGAGATCGCGAGGCCGTCGAACTTCAGCTCGGCTGCGTATTCGATAGGCAACTGCGCGACCGGCAACTGCGCGACTGACCCCGGCGCGGCCGGCACCGGCGGCTCGCTCGCGTTCTTGCCGAGCGCGTCGGCGACGCGCTTGTCGAACGCGACGATGTCTTCGTCGGCAAAGCCGTTGTTCAGCGACAGCATCGGCTGCTCATGAATAACCGGCTCGAAGCCGCTCGCCACCTCGCCGCCGACGCGCTGGGTCGGCGAATCCGGCACGATCAGGTCCGGATGCTCGGCCTCGATGTGCTCCAGTTCCTTGAACAGCTTGTCGTACTCGGCATCGGGCAGGTCCGGTTGATCGAGCACGTAATACGCGTAGTTCGCGCGTTCGAGTTCCGCGCGCAGCCACGCGGCCCGCTCCGCCGGAGCGCTGGTTGCAGAAGGAAGAACGGAGGGTCTGGCCATGCTGTCGGACGCTTCTCAACGTGAAATTCAGACCTCCGATTATCGCAGGAAGCGTGCCCCTTTACACCGGCTGAATGGGCGGTTTGGGAGCTTTAAACGACGACGGCCGCACGATGTGCGGCCGTCGCAATGACACGGGAAACGCGCCGGCCTACTGGCTGAACAGACGCCGCGTAGCCGGCGAACCCGCGGGAATGCCCGCCTGTTCGAGCTTTGCGTACAGCGTCATGAGTTGCTTTTCGATCGCGAGCAGCGCGCTTTCCGGCAGCGGCCGGCGACCGTCGTCGACCACGCGCCCGCCAATCCGCTCGGCAAGCGACTTCGCGTAATCGCACATGAGCCGGAACGGCAGGATGTCTTCATCGGCGACCGGCACGTCGAGCACGAGCGTAATCATCTCGCCGCCCTTGTACGTGAGGTCGTCCCGCAGGAAGTTGGTGTCGCCGAACTGCAGCATGAACACCGGGCTTTGCCGCGAGTCGAGCTTGACGAAACGCGTGCCGTCGCGCGAGAGCAGCAAGCCGTCCTGCGAGGCGACCGCCTGCACGTAATTGGCTGACCACGGCGCGCCGTCCGACAGCACGTTGATCGACAGTTGCGCATCGCACTGCGCGGCGAAGCCGTCGAGTTCGCGCGCCATCGCCACCGTTTCGAGCATGTCGGGGAATTCCGGCGATGCGTCGAGCGCATCGGCGAACTGCTGCACGCCGGTCACGAATTCGGAGAACTCGAGTTCGTTGAGCGCGCCGCTGCGGTTGGCGAGTTGCGCGGCCGCGCGCAGTTCCTCGTAGCGCGCGCCGTTCTGCAGCAGCTCCCATGCGCCGCCTTCGGGCTTGCCCTCGATATGCACCGGCTTGCTGCCCGCGCGGCGCAAACGCTGTGCAAACGGAATCACCTTGTCGCCGGCCACCGGGCCATTCAAGCGAATCGGCACGATGCAGTCGATGCGCCGATCGACGATCGCGGGCGGCGCCGACGAAATCGTCGTGGCCGCCGGCAGAATCGGCTCGACGCGCTCCTGTGCGGCCGGTGCCGCTTGGCCCGCCTGGGCCGCGGGCGCTTCGGCGGCGGGCCGCTCGCGCTGCGCATCCGGCGCCGCGGCGTGCCCGCCGCCGGTTTCGCCCTCGATTTCCGGATAACCGTTCGGCGACGTCATCTCGGCCTGGATATCGGCCGGCGTATCGAGCGGCGCGGCGCTCACGCCGAACGTCGGCTCGACGCGCGCGGCGGTCGGATCCGCCGCCTCGGCGCCCACGGTGGGTTCGCGCCGCGTGGTCGGCCGGGCCGGTTCGATGAACGGGCTCTGCTCCTCATGCTCGTCCCGCGCAAAGCTCTCGGCGGTCTCGGCCGGCATCGGCCGCGGCATCTTGCGGCGCACCTTCGCGCCCTGCCACGCGTTGTACACGACCACGCCCCCGACCACCACGGCGCCCGCGCCGATCAAACCGAGTGTCAACTCGTCCATGCATGCTCCGTCAGCAATTCTTCTATCCGCGCGGCCCTGTGTGCGCTCCACGTCCCGCGCGGCAATCGATTCAAGCCGCTGCGCTGGATACGCACGCCCGCGAAGGCTTTAACTCAAACGATATTCTGGGCGAAACCGGCCGCCGTTTCCATGTCGACCGCGACGATGCGCGACACGCCCTGCTCCTGCATCGTCACGCCGATCAGTTGCTGCGCCATTTCCATCGCGATCTTGTTGTGCGAAATGAACAGGAACTGGGTTTTGTTCGACATCGCCCGCACGAGGTTCGCGAAACGTTCGGTGTTGGCGTCGTCGAGCGGCGCGTCCACTTCGTCGAGCAGACAGAACGGCGCGGGATTCAGCTGGAACATCGCGAACACGAGCGCGGTCGCGGTCAGCGCCTTCTCGCCGCCCGACAGCAGGTGAATCGTCGAATTCTTCTTGCCCGGCGGCTGCGCCATCACCTGCACGCCGGCGTCGAGAATTTCCTCGCCAGTCATGATGAGCTTCGCCTGGCCGCCGCCGAAAAGACGCGGAAACAGCTCGCCGAAATGACGGTTCACTTCGTCGAACGTGCTTTGCAGCAGCGTGCGCGTTTCGCCGTCGATCTTGCGGATCGCGTCTTCGAGCGTTTCGATCGCGCTCGTCAGGTCGGCCGATTGCGAGTCGAGGAAGCTCTTGCGCTCGGTCGCGGCCTTCAGCTCGTCGAGCGCGGCCATGTTGACGGGCCCGAGCGCGACGATCGCGTTGTTGATGCGCGTGACTTCGCCCTGCAGGTACGACGGCTTCATGTCGGGCGTGAGCTTCGCCTGCAACTCGGCCTCGTCGACACCCGCCGCGAGCAGTTGTTCGACGAACTGCTCGCCGTTGATGCGCGCGGCCTGCTCCTTCAACTGCAATTCGTTGATCCGGTCGCGCAACGGCTGCAGTGCGCGCTCGGTACTCAGACGCGTTTCGTCAGCTGCGCGCAGCTTCGACGTGAGGTCGTCGAGTTCGACGCGCGCGGCGCGCAGCGCCTCTTCCTTCGCGGTGCGGATGTCGAGCGCGTCCTGCAAACCGGTGTGCGCGGTCTGCTCGTTGATCGTTTCGAGCTCGGCGCGCGCGTCTTCGAGCGAGCCCGCGACGCGCTCGCTCTGCTCGTGCGCGACCTGGATGCTGCGCTTGAGCTCGTCGATGCGGTTCGCCATGTTGCGCGCGGCAAAGCGCGCGTCGGTGGCGGCGCGGTCGAGGTCGCGCGCTTCGCCGCGCGCGGTCGTGAGCGCTTCGTCGAGCGCTTCGAACGCGAGCTGGTGATCTTCGAAGCGCGCCTGCAATTCGGCCAGCTCGCCGTCGTGGCGCTCGAAGTTCGCTTCCGATTCCGCGCGCAGCGCACGCTGCTCGTCGATCTGCGCGACGATCTCCTCGAGCTCCTCGCGAATCTGCGTGCTGCGCTGCGTGTAGCGCTCGTGCGCCTGGTTGAGCTTGAGCACGTCCATCTGCAAGGCGTGCACGCGCTGCGTGGCGCGCTCGGCCTGCTGCCGCACTTCGGCGAGCGCCTGCGCGGCCTGCGTGTGAGCGGCTTCGGCGCGGATCGCGGCGGCCTTCGCCTCGTCGGCGAGCAGCGCCTGCGCGCGCACCTGGCGGCCGAGATTTTCGATTTCCTGCTGACGCGCGAGCATGCCGGCCTGTTCGGAATCGGCCGCGTACAACTGCACGCCGACGCGCGTGACCACATGCCCCGCCTTCACGACGAATGCGCCGCCTTCCGGCAACTGCGAGCGCATCGCGAGCGCCTGCTGCAGGTCGTCGGCGACGAACGTGAGGCCGAGCCAGTCGTTGAGCACCGCGCGGATGCCCGCGTCGTCGATGCGCACGAGCGGCAGCAGCGCCCGCAATGCGGCCGGTGTCGCGGGCGGCTGACCGGCCGCCGGCGGCGCGTAGAACGCGAGCTTGGCGGGCGGCGCGTCGGTCGCGAACGCCTTGACCCAATCGAGGTTCGACACTTCGAGCGCGGCAAGACGCTCGCGCAGCACCGCTTCGAGTGCGGTTTCCCAGCCGGCTTCAACGTGCAGCTTCTTCCACAGACGCGGCAGGCTGCCCAGTTCGTGCTTGTCGAGCCACGGCTGGATCTTGCCCTCGGTCTGCACGTTCTCCTGCAACTGCCTGAGCGCCGCGAGCCGCGCGTCGAGCTGATGAATCTGCGCGCTTTCGGCCTGTACGCGCTCCTGCGCGGCGCGGCGCTCGGCGTCCAGACGCGGCAGCGTTTCCTGCGCGTCGGCAAGACGGCCTTGCGCGTCGCGCAGAATCTCTTCGTGCTCGGCGAGCTGCATGCGCAACTCTTCGAGCTGCGCTTCGTCGGGCGCGTCGAGACCGCCTTCTTCCGATTTCAGCCGCTCATGGCGCTGCTGCAACTGCTGCAACTGCTGATCGGCATTGCGCTGATGCGCGGCTTCGAGCTTGAGCGCCTGCTCGGTCTGCGCGATGCCGCCGCGCTCCGCGTTCAATTCCGTCTGCGCGTCACGCCAGCGCGCTTCGAGCGCGGGCAGCGCGTCGTGCTTCGCGGCGGCGGCGTCTTCGGCGAGCACGGCTTTTTCTTCGGCGACGGCCAGTTGCTCTTCAGCGTCTTCGATATCGCCCCGCGCCTTCTCAGCCTGCGACTGCCACTGCTCGCGCTGCGCGGTAAGCGCGGCGATCTGCGCCTGCACGCGGTTGCGCGATTCGACGATGAAGCGGATCTCCGCTTCGAGCCGGCTCACTTCCGCATTCGCTTCGTAGAGTGCGCCCTGCGCGCCTTGCATCGCGTCGCTCGCCGAGTAATGCGCGACCCGCAGCGTTTCGAGCTGCGCTTCGACTTCGCGCAGCTTCGCGGTTTGCGCTTCGAGGTCGATCTGCGCCTGTTCGATCGCGCGCTGCTGGCGTTCCTGCTCGCCCGCGGCCTCGTTCTTGCGCAACAGCCACAAAAGACGCTGCTTCTCCTCGCCGTCGCTTTGCAGCTCGCGGTAGCGCGTGGCGACGACCGCCTGCCCCTCGAGCTTTTCGAGGTTCGAGCCGAGTTCGCGGACGATGTCCTCGACGCGCGTCAGGTTCTCGCGCGTGTCGTGCAGACGGTTCTCGGTTTCGCGGCGGCGTTCCTTGTACTTCGACACACCGGCGGCTTCCTCGAGAAACACGCGCAGCTCCTCGGGCTTCGCCTCGATCAGGCGCGCGATCATGCCCTGCCCGATGATCGCGTAAGCGCGCGGCCCAAGGCCGGTGCCGAGGAAGATGTCCTGGATGTCGCGGCGGCGCGCCGGCAGATTGTTGATGTAGTAGCTCGATGTGCCGTCGCGCGTGAGCACGCGCTTCACGGCAATCTCCGCATACTGGCCCCACTGGCCGGCGGCGCGGCCGTCCGCGTTGTCGAACACGAGTTCGACGCTCGCGCGGCTGCCGGGCTTGCGGGCGGTCGAGCCGTTGAAGATCACGTCCTGCATCGACTCGCCGCGCAGCTCCGAGGCGCGCGATTCGCCGAGCACCCAGCGCACGGCGTCGATGATGTTGGATTTGCCGCACCCGTTCGGCCCGACGACGCCAACCAGTTGGCCCGGGACCTGGAAATGCGTGGGATCGACGAAGGATTTGAAGCCAGCGAGTTTGATCGAGGTCAGACGCACGGCGATTTCGCTGTTTGAAAAGGAAGAATGAATAGGTGGCTCGCGGGGTGCGTGAGCCGCTCGCCGCTGCGGCGAAACGGCCCTCGCACACTCGCGAGCCTTCGCGATACGGGCGCCGGCTGCACACGCTCCGGCTAATGAGGGGGAATCATACCATCGCGCGTGAGCTGTTCTTACCGCCTTTACGATGGTCGCCGCGGTCATCGCGAACCTCACTGCCATCGCACGTGCCGGGCGCGCTCACGTCTTCGATGGCGGGATCGGGCGGCACTGCCTTCGTGCGATGCATCCAGCTCGATAACGCCGACGCGAGCACGATGCACGCGCCGCCCGCCCATTCGCGCGGGCCCGGCGTTTCGCCCGCGAACAGCCACGCGGACAGCGCCGTCACGACGAGCTCGAACAGCATGATGATCGACGCGCGGTTGGCCGGCACGCGCGCGAGTCCGTATTGCACGAGCATGTTGTTCGACGCGAGCAGCAGGCCGAGACCGAGCACGAGCAAAGCCGCGGTGCCGAGATGCGCGCCCGTGGGCGGCGCGGGCATCGGCTCGAACAGCGCCGCGCACGCGCCGAAGATTGCCGCGCCGCCGAAGACCGTCGCGGTGCGCATTTCCGGCTTCATCTGCGGCAGCACGCGGCTCGTCTTGAGGATCAGCACGTTGCTCATGGCAAAGCCCATGCCGCCCGCGAGGCCCGCCCATTCGGCGAGATTGCCCGGCACCGGAATGCCGAGCCGGGGCGACCACAGCATCGTCATCGCGCCGGCAAGCGACAGCGCGGCGAGACCCGCGCCGGACCACGTCAGGCGTTCGCGCAGGATGAAGTGCGCGAAGAGCGCGGTCCACGCGGGTGTCAGATAGAACAGCAGCAGCACGCGCATCACCTGGCCGTGGATCGCGCCCCACACGAAGCCGAGATTCGTCACGCCCGCGGCCAGCGCGAGTGCGGGCAGCAGCCAGTGCCAACGCACGGTTTTGAGCGCCCGGCGGCGCACGAGCAACACGAAGAGACATCCGGCGCAGCTCGTCAGCGCGCTCGCGGCGCTGCCGGTGACGCCGAGTGCGGCCAGCATGCGCAGCGGATACCAGACCATCCCCCATACCGACGCACCCAGCATGATCGCGAGCGTCGGCCAGCCGTTGCGAAGCCAGGTGCTCATGGTGCGGGGCTCCGGGCGATTCGGCTCGCGGCTTGGCTAGCGGTTCGATTCGCGGCCTGGGCGGGGTTTCGCGTTCGCGCTTCGCGGGTTGCGTCGTTGGGTACGTGGGCGAATGCCTGGTCGATACCCTTACCGGCTGATTTACCGGTCGCTCTGCCAGCCACTTTTCCGGCTGCTTTGGCGAGTGCCCGGTCGGTTACCTTGCCGGTTGCGTCGCAGGCCGCCTTGCCGGCTGCCCGGCTTGCCGTGCCGTTCGTGACTCCGCCCGCCGTACCTGCCGCGCTCGCGACATGGGCACGCTCACGCCGGTTTTCGCCGGCTGTCTCCTGACCTGCTGCGTACATTGCTGCTCCTGCGTATTCTTTTACGCAAACCGTGCGTGGTTCGCGCCGTTCCCGCTGCGGCGAATTCCGTTGCGCCGCCTGGCGGGTTGTGTTGCTTGCGCGCGGCGCGAAGACCCCGAAGACCCTCGCCGCCGCCTTTGCGCACCGGTCCGGCGGCACTTCGCTTTGCCCGCCAGCCGCCGCGCCCAGGGGCGCGCCACGCTATAATCGCCGCTTCGCCGTCGCGACCCGCTACCGGCTGGCCCGTCGAGCGCATGAGATGCCGTTTTCTGCGGCCGTTTCCTGCGCCGCTCACCCGCCAGCGCGCATGCCGGCGTTCCCGCATCCGTCCGCGTTCATCCTCGATCAGGCCCGATCCGCCCGTGAATCCGCTACTCGACTCCCTTCAGCCCTATCCGTTCGAAAAGCTGCGCGCGCTTTTCAAGGACGTCACGCCGCCGGCCGGCCTCGCGCACATCAGCTTCGGCATCGGCGAGCCGAAACATCCGACGCCCGAACTGATCCGCGACGCCGTCGTGAATTCGCTCGGCGGCCTCGCCACGTATCCGGCCACGCTCGGCTCGGCGCCGCTGCGCGAGTCGATCGCGAAATGGATCGCCCAGCGCTACAACCTGCCGCCGCTCGATCCGGCCACCGAGGTGCTGCCCGTGTCGGGCTCGCGCGAGGCGCTGTTCGCGCTCGCGCAGACGGTGCTGAACCCGCGCCGCGACGCGCATGGTAGTAGCAGTAGCAGTAGCGATGCAGGCAACGAGCCTGCGATCGTACTCTGTCCGAACCCGTTCTACCAAATCTACGAAGGCGCGGCGATTCTCGGCGGCGCCACCCCGTACTTCGTCAACAGCGACCCGGTGCGCAACTTTGCATGCGACTACTCGGCGGTGCCCGCCGACGTCTGGGCCCGCACGCAGCTGCTGTACGTGTGCTCGCCCGGCAACCCGACCGGCGCCGTGCTCACGCTCGACGACTGGCGCGAACTGTTCGCGCTGTCGGACCGCTATGGCTTCGTGATCGCCTCGGACGAGTGCTACTCCGAGATCTATTTCGACGAAGCGAAGCCGCCGCTCGGCGGCCTCGAAGCCGCCCACAAGCTCGGGCGCGGCTTCGAGCGGCTCGTGATGCTCTCCAGCCTGTCGAAGCGCTCGAACGTGCCGGGCATGCGCTCGGGCTTCGTCGCCGGCGACGCGCAGATCCTCAAGGCGTTCCTGCTGTATCGCACGTATCACGGCGCGGCGTTGTCGACGGTATTCCAGAGCGCGAGCATCGCCGCGTGGAACGACGAGACGCACGTGCGCGAGAATCGCGCGAAATACCTGCGCAAGTTCGCGACCGTCACGCCGATGCTCGCCGACGTGCTCGACGTGCGCCTGCCCGACGCCGCGTTCTACCTGTGGGCCGACGTCTCGCGTACCGGCCTCACGGACACCGGGTTCGCCCAGCGCCTCTACGCCGACTATAATGTGACGGTTCTGCCGGGCTCGTTCCTTGCGCGCACTGCGCACGGTGTGAACCCCGGCCGCAATTTCGTGCGTCTCGCGCTCGTTGCCGATGTCGACGAATGCACCGAAGGCGCGCGGCGGATCGTCGACTTCTGCCGCTCGCTGGGTGACAGCCGGGCTGTCGGCTGAGTCGTCAACTGAGTGCGAACCGGGCGCCGGCGAGGCACGCCCGGGTTGTCCCTGATCCGCGCGCGAGCCGCACCGCATCCTCTTCTCCAGACTTCAACCCTTCAGAAAATCACGCATATGTCGCAACAACTTCAGAGCATCATCGACACCGCCTGGGAAAACCGTGCCGACCTGTCGCCGAAGGCCGCGCCGGCCGAAGTGCGCGAGGCCGTCGCTCACGCGATCGAGCAACTCGACAAGGGCGCACTGCGCGTCGCCGAAAAGAAGGACGGCGACTGGGTCGTCAACCAGTGGCTGAAGAAGGCCGTGCTGCTGTCGTTCCGCCTCGAAGACAACGCGCCGATGCCGGCTGGCGGTTACAGCCAGTTCTACGACAAGGTGCCCTCGAAGTTTGCGAACTACACCGCTGAAGACTTCGCCGCGGGCGGCTTCCGCGTGGTGCCGCCCGCGATCGCGCGCCGCGGCTCGTTCATCGCCAAGAACGTCGTGCTGATGCCGTCGTACACCAACATCGGCGCCTACGTCGACGAAGGCACGATGGTCGACACGTGGGCCACCGTCGGCTCGTGCGCGCAGATCGGCAAGAACGTGCACCTGTCGGGCGGCGTCGGCATCGGCGGCGTGCTCGAGCCGCTGCAGGCGAACCCGGTCATCATCGAAGACAACTGCTTCATCGGAGCGCGCTCGGAAGTCGTGGAAGGCGTGATCGTCGAGGAAAACTCGGTGATTTCGATGGGCGTGTACCTCGGCCAGAGCACCAAGATTTACGACCGCGAAACCGGCGAAGTCACGTACGGCCGCATTCCGGCGGGCTCGGTCGTGGTGGCGGGCAACCTGCCGTCGAAAGACGGCACGCATAGCCTCTACTGCGCGGTCATCGTCAAGAAGGTCGACGCGAAGACGCGCGCGAAGGTCGGCCTGAACGAGCTGCTGCGAGGCGACTGATGGCGCGCGGCACCAAAACCGTCGTCTACGGCATTCCGAACTGCGACACCGTGAAGAAGGCGCGTGTGTGGCTCGAAGAACACGGCGTCGAGTTCGAGTTTCACGATTTCAAGAAGGCCGGTGTGACCGAGCCGCTCGTGCAGGACTGGCTCAAGGACGTCAAGCTCGACGCGCTGCTGAACCGCCGCGGCACCACATGGCGTGGTCTGTCCGACGACATGAAGGCGGCCGCGGAAACGCAGCCGGGCGCGATTGCATTGATGATCCACAAGCCGTCGGTCATCAAGCGGCCGGTGCTCGTGGTCAACGGGCGCGTCAAATCGCTCGGCTTTTCCGCGGACGAGTACGCGGCGCTGTTTGCATAGAGCACAAGCGCGGCTCGCTGGCGATTGTCGCGGCCTCGCGACGCGTCGCTCCAAGGCTGTTGCCGGCTGCGGTGAAAAACCGCCGCCGGCATTTTTTCATTTCAAAGTGGTTTGCACTGAATCCATGTCCGGCACCCTCGCCCTTACCGAACAACTGATCGCGCGCGCTTCCGTCACGCCCGACGACCAGCATTGCCAGCGTCTCCTGATCGAACGCCTCGCCGCGCTCGGCTTCGAGCACGAGACGATCGAATCCAACGGCGTGACGAACCTGTGGGCCGTCAAGCGCGGCGTCGACGGCACGCGCGGCAAGCTGCTCGCGTTCGCCGGCCACACCGACGTGGTGCCGACCGGCCCGCTCGAACAGTGGCACTCGGCGCCGTTCGAGCCGACCCAGCGCGACGGCAAGCTGTACGGCCGCGGCGCGGCGGACATGAAGGCGTCGATCGCCGGCTTCGTGGTGGCGAGCGAGGAATTCGTCGCGGCGCATCCGGCGCACCGCGGCTCGATCGCGTTCCTCATCACGAGCGACGAGGAAGGCCCCGCCACCGACGGCACCATCAAGGTGGTCGAGGCGTTGCAGGCGCGCGCGGAGCGCATGGACTACTGCGTGATCGGCGAGCCGACTTCGAGCGCGCGTTTCGGCGACATGGTCAAGAACGGCCGGCGCGGCTCGCTGACGGGCAAGCTCGTCGTCAAGGGCGTGCAAGGCCACATCGCCTACCCGCATCTGGCGAAGAACCCGGTGCACCTGCTCGCGCCCGCGCTCGCCGAACTCGTCGCCGAACGCTGGGACGACGGCAACGAATACTTCCCGCCGACCACCTGGCAGGTGTCGAACATCCACAGCGGCACCGGCGCGACCAACGTGATCCCGGGCCACGCGGACGTCATGTTCAACTTCCGCTTCTCGACCGCGAGCACGGTGGAAGGTCTGCAGGCGCGCGTGCACGCGATCCTCGACAGGCACGGCCTCGAATACGATCTGCAATGGATCGTCGGCGGCCTGCCGTTCCTGACGCCGCGCGGCGATCTGTCGGACGCGCTCGCGCGGGCGATCAAGGACGAAACCGGCGTGGACACCGAGCTGTCGACGACGGGCGGCACCTCGGACGGCCGCTTCATCGCGCACATGTGCAAGCAGGTGATCGAGTTCGGACCGCTGAACGCGAGCATCCACAAGATCGACGAACATATCGAAGTCGCCCACATCGAGCCGCTGAAAAACGTGTATCGCCGCGTGCTCGAACAACTGATCGCGTAACGAGAGACCTACGATGACGCTGCCGTTTTCCACCGTTCGCGACCTGCTGCGTTTCGCGGTGTCGCGCTTTAACCAGGCCGAACTGTCGTTCGGCCACGGCTCGGGCAATGCCTACGACGAAGCCGCCTATCTGGTCCTGCACACGCTGCATCTGCCGCTCGATCTGCTCGAGCCGTTTCTCGACGCGCGCCTCACGTCAGCCGAAATCGACGCGGTGCTCAAGGTGATCGAGCGGCGCGCCGCCGAACGCGTGCCGGCCGCGTACATCACCCAGGAAGCGTGGATGCACGGCTACCGCTTTCATGTCGACGAGCGCGTGATCGTGCCGCGTTCGTTCATCGGCGAGCTGCTGCAGGACGGCCTGCAGCCCTACGTCGAAGATCCCGAACAGGTCGGCGCGGTGCTCGAACTGTGCACCGGCTCCGGCTGCCTCGCGATTCTCGCCGCGCATGCGTTCCCGAACGCGGACGTCGACGCGGTCGACCTGTCCGCGCCCGCGCTCGAAGTCGCAGCGCGCAACGTGACGGACTACCACCTCGACGACCGCATCGCACTCTTTGAAGGCGATCTGTACGCGCCGCTCGCCGAGCGCCGCTACGATGTGATCCTCAGCAATCCGCCGTACGTGAACACCGCGTCGATGCAGACGCTGCCCGCCGAATATAAGCACGAGCCGGAAATGGCGCTCGCGGGCGGCGCGGACGGCATGGACATCGTGCGCCGGATCATCGTCGGGGCGCGCAACTGGCTGACCGAAGACGGCGTGCTCGTGGTCGAGATCGGCAACGAGCGCGAGCACGTCGACGCGGCCTTCGGCGGGCTCGACCTCGTGTGGCTGTCGACCAGCGCCGGCGACGACAACGTGTTCCTGATTCAGGCCAGAGATTTGCCGGTCTGAGTTCGACCTGGTCCCATGCGTGATTTTCAGGCAAGCTGGCATGGGTTCGCCGCTGCCGTGCGCTGCATTGCCCGGCGCTGCGGCCTGAAACCGTTGCCCGGCACGCTCGCGGCAGACCGCGGAGCGAGCCCGCTGTCCGCCCCCGTTTTCTGAAACGCAGCGCTTCGCCAACTCTTCGCGAGCTTATGCAATTCGACCTGCTTCACGTCGGCCCGCTGGTTGCTCTTGCCCACATTCTCGGCATCATCGCGGCCTGCCACGCGATTCTCCATACCCGCACCTCGCAGGGCGCGATTGCGTGGGCCGTGTCGCTGGTCGCGATGCCTTATCTGACGCTCGTCCCTTACCTGTTCCTCGGCCGCAGCAAGTTCGCGGGTTACGCGGACGCGCGCCGCGTCGAGAACGAGCTGCTGCGCACGCGCGCGCATCCGCAAGAATGGGACACGCAGGCTTCGTCGGCGGGACTGCCGACCCAGCAGCTCGGCGCGCGGCTCGTGCAGTCGCTCACGCGTCTGGGCGGCATGCCGTTTCTGTCGGGCAATACCGTGCGCACGCTCGTCAACGGCACAGCGACCTTCGAGGCCATCTTCGAGGCCATCGAAAACGCACGCCGCTATGTGATCGTGCAGTTCTTCATTGTGCGCGACGACGAGCTCGGCGACATGCTCAAGGACGCGCTGATCGCGAAAGCGCAACAGGGCGTGCGCGTCTACTTCCTGTACGACAGCATCGGCAGCTTCGATCTGCCGCATCGCTACGTCGCGGCGCTGCGCGCGGCGGGCGTCGAAGTGCATCCGTTCGCGACCAATCGCCGCTTCGTCAACCGTCTGCAACTGAACTTCCGCAATCACCGCAAGATCGTCTCGGTGGACGGTGAACGCGCGTTCGTCGGGGGTCATAACGTCGGCGTCGAATACCTCGGCGCGAAGCCGCCGCTTTCGCCGTGGCGCGATACGCATATCGAGGTGCGCGGCCCGGCGGTCGCGAGCATCCAGTTCGTCTTCATCGAGGACTGGTACTGGGCCACACAGCAGTTACCCGAATTCGACCCGCCGGCGGCCGAAACGGCCGGTGAAACCGCCGGATCCGCCGAATCCACCGCAAGGCACATGCACTGCCTCGTGATGCCGAGCGGGCCGGCCGACAGGCAGGAAACCTGCTCGCTCTTTTTCGTCGAAGCGATCAATGCGGCGCGCGAGCGGATCTGGATCACGACGCCCTATCTCGTGCCCGACGAAGCGGTGTTCTCGGCACTGCGGCTCGCGGTGTTGCGCGGCGTGGACGTGCGCATCCTGATTCCGAGCCGGCGCGATCACCTCGTCGTATTCGCGGCATCGAAGCTGTATGCGTACGATTCGCTGCGCGCGGGCATCCGCATCTTCCGTTATCAGCCGGGCTTCCTGCATCAGAAGGTCGTACTGATCGACAGCGCGGCAGCCGCGATCGGCAGCGCCAATCTCGACAACCGCTCGTTTCGCCTGAACTTCGAGATCATGGTACTGACCGTGGATCGCGGCTTCGCGCTCGAAGTCGAAACGATGCTGCTCAACGACTTCGCCGAATCGCGCGAAATCGACCGCAACGAGTACCGCCAGGCGAGCGCGCTGCGGCGCATGCTGATGCACGTGGCGCGGCTCTTTGCGCCGATCCTGTAGATCCTTGCCGTAGACCCTGTAACCCGCGCCGCGATCAGGCGAGGCGATTCACCGACGGCAGCACGGCTCACAACAACGCTTCGATGTCCCCGGTGATCGTCTCAGGCTTCGTGAGCGGCGCATAGCGCTTCACGACGTTGCCGTCGCGGCCGATCAGGAACTTCGTGAAATTCCACTTGATCGCCTCGAGGCCGAGCAATCCCGGCGCCTCGCCCGTCAGATAGCGGAACAGCGGGTGCGCATTCGGGCCATTCACGTCGACCTTGTCGAACATCGGGAACGTCACGCCGTAATTCTTCTCGCAGAAGCTGCCGATCTGCGCGGCGTCGCCCGGCTCCTGCTTGCCGAACTGGTTGCACGGAAAGCCGAGCACCGCGAGCCCGCGCGCCGCGTACGTGTCGTAGAGCTTCTGCAGACCCGCGTACTGCGGCGTGAATCCGCATTCGCTCGCGGTGTTGACGATCAGCAGAACCTTGCCCTCATACTTCGCGAGACTCACTTCCTCGCCACCGAGCGTGCGCGCCGAAAACGAATAGATCGATGTCATGTGCTCTCCCGTGAAAGCCGTCAGTCTATGCCAAAAGACGTGCGGATACAGTCGGCCGGATGGCCTATGCCGGCTGGGCACCATGTGACACGAGGCAATGCGCGGCGGCCCGTGCCGGCACGAAGCGAGGCACGCTGACGAGCCGCGACGCAGTCAGCCGGGGGCCGCGCGCCCGGCGACACTCCGGGCAGTCTAAAATAGCGGTTTTATTCAGCCGGCCACTTCGTGATCCGCTTCAATCAGTTCAGCCTCGCGCGCGGCACCAAGCCGCTTTTCGACAACACCACGTTCACCCTGAACCCCGGCGAAAAAGCCGGCCTCGTCGGGGCGAACGGCGCGGGCAAATCGACGCTGTTCGCCGTGCTGCTCGGCGAGCTGCATGCCGACGGCGGCGATTTCTCGATCCCGCCGACCTGGCGCATCGCACACGTCGCCCAAGAAACGCCCGCCGTCGACAAGACCGCGCTCGCCTACACGCTCGACGGCGACGCCGCGCTGCGCGACATCGAAGCGCGCATCGCCGCGGCCTCGGCGGCGCACGACGGCGCGGCCGAGGCCGACGCGCACGCCGCGTTCGCGGACGCCGACGGCTACACCGCGCCCGCGCGCGCCGAGGCGCTGCTGCTCGGCCTCGGCTTCACGCTCGAACAGACGCGCGAGCCGGTCAGCAGTTTCTCGGGCGGCTGGCGCATGCGCCTGAATCTCGCGCAAGCGCTCATGTGCCGCTCCGACCTGCTGCTGCTCGACGAACCGACCAACCACCTCGACCTAGACGCGATCGTCTGGCTCGAAGACTGGCTGCATCGTTACGCGGGCACGCTGGTCGTGATCTCGCACGACCGCGAATTTCTCGATGCCATCTGCAACGTCACGCTGCATCTCGAGAACCAGCAGATCAAACGTTACGGCGGCAACTACTCGCAATTCGAAGTGCTGCGCGCGCAGCAACTCGCGCTGCAGCAGAGCGCGTACGAAAAACAGCAGCGCACGGTCGCGCATCTGCAAAGCTACATCGACCGCTTCAAGGCGCAGGCCACCAAGGCGCGCCAGGCGCAAAGCCGCATGAAGGCACTCGAAAAGATGGAGCTGATCGCGCCCGCGCACGTCGCCTCGCCGTTCACGTTCGAGTTCCGCACGCCCGATTCCGCGCCGAATCCGATGATGGTCATGGAAGACGTGCGTTGCGGCTACCACGCCGAAGACGGCAGCGAGATTCCGATCGTCGAGCGCGTCATGCTGTCGATCCAGAACGGTCAGCGCATCGGCCTGCTCGGCGCGAACGGCCAGGGCAAGTCCACGCTCATCAAGACGCTCGCGGGCACGCTCGAAGCGCTCGCCGGCCACGTGCGCGAAGGCAAGGGGCTGCGCATCGGCTACTTCGCGCAACATCAGCTCGAAACGCTGCGCCCCGACGACACGCCGTTGCAGCATCTCGCGCGCCTCGCGCCCGACACGCGCGAACAGGAACTGCGCGACTTCCTCGGCAGCTTCAATTTTTCCGGCGACATGGCGACCTCGAAGATCGCGCCGTTCTCCGGCGGCGAAAAGGCGCGCCTCGCGCTCGCGCTGATCATCTGGCAGAAGCCGAACCTGCTGCTGCTCGACGAGCCGACCAATCACCTCGACCTCGAAACGCGCCACGCACTCACGATGGCGCTCGCGCAGTTCGAGGGCACGCTGATTCTCGTGTCGCACGACCGGCATCTGCTGCGCGCGACGACCGATCAGTTCATGCTCGTTGCAAAACATCGTCTGCAGGAATTCGACGGCGATCTCGACGACTATCGCGACTGGCTGCTGCAGCATGCGGCCGAGCAGCGCGCGGCGTTGAAGGCGAATGCGGCGGGCGCGGCGAGTGCGTCGGCTAATGGCATGAACGGCACCAACGGCACCGGCGGCGCTGACGCAAACGTGAATCGCAAGGAGCAGCGCCGCCTCGAAGCGGAAACACGTCAAAAGCTCGCGCATCTGAAAAGGCCGCTGCAAAGCCGCATTGCGACGATCGAAAAGGAAATGGACACGCTCAACACGGAGAAGACGACGCTCGATACATTCGTCGCCGATCCGGCCAGTTACGAGCCCGAGCAGAAGAACAAGCTGACGGAGGCAATCCGCCGTCAGGCAGATGTGAACGCGCGCCTCGAAACGCTCGAAGCCGAATGGCTCGAGACGCACGAGGAACTCGAACAGATCGGCTAGCGGCACGCAGCGCCGGGCCGCGCCGGCATCGACGGGAGCCTGCTTTGTCATTTGCGACATCATCGTCCGCTTCGTCGTCCGCATCATCGGCGGCTGAAGCGCCATCCGCGCCGCCCGCGCTGCAGGGGCTGCGCGTGCTCGACCTCACGCGCCTCCTGCCGGGTCCGGTGGCCGCGCTGCGGCTCGCCGAGCTCGGCGCCGACGTGCTGAAAATCGAAGCGCCCGGCGCGGGCGACCCTACCCGCACGATGATGCAATCGTCGGGCGACCGTGTCGCGGGACGGCCCGGCGCGTTCTACCGGATGGTCAATCGCGGCAAGCGCGAGACGCGTCTCGACCTCAAATCGGACGCGGGACGCAACGTGCTGCGCGCGCTCGCGGCGGAAGCGGATGTGCTGATCGAAAGCTTCCGGCCCGGCGTGATGGAGCGTCTAGGCATCGGCTATGAAACGCTGCGCGCGGCCAACCCGCGCCTCGTCTATTGCGCGATCTCCGGCTACGGCGCGAATGGTCCGTTCGCGCGGCACGCCGGTCACGATCTGAACTACATCGGCTATGCGGGCGTGCTCGATCAGCTCGCGGACGAGGACGGTACGCCGATCCTGCCCAACTTCCAGATCGCCGATCTGCTCGGCGGCGCCTTGAGCGCGGTCACGCAGATTCTCGCCGCGCTATGGCACGTCGCGCGCGGCGGCGAAGGCCGTTTCGTCGATGTCTCGATGACGCATGCCTCGTATGCGCACAACGTCATCGCACAAGTCTCGCTCGCGAACGATGGCGCGGCGCCTGCCGCCCGCGCCGGTCTGCTCAATGGCGGCGTGCCCTGCTACAACCTGTACCGCACGCACGACGGCCGCTGGCTCGCGGTGGGCGCGCTCGAGTTGAAGTTCTGGGAAACGCTGTGCATGGCGCTCGACCGGCCAGAATGGGCGACGCGCCACTGGAGCCTCGGCCAGGCGATCGGTGGTCCGGACGCCATCGCGCTTATCGGGGAATTGGCCGGCGTGATCGGCACACGCACGCTCGACGAATGGGTGCAGTCGCTGGAAGCGCTCGACTGTTGCGTGTCGCCGGTGCTGACGGTGGCCGAGGCCGCGCAGCATCCGCTCTTCAATCCGCATGCGTAGGCGGCGGCGAGTGCGGCCGCGAGTGTGAGCGATGCAGCGAGCGATGCTGCGAGAGACGGCGATGAGAAAAACCTCGCGGGTTAGCACGTGCGGCACGCGCTGCGGCCGGCCCCGCCCCGCACCCTCAGCGCCGCGCGGCCGACTGTCTCGGCAGGGTCTGACGCGGCGTTTTTTCGTCGTCGTGCAGCAGATGTTTGCGGCCTTCCACATGACGGCTGATCGTGGCGCGCACTTCGGCGGCCGTGACGTCCTCGGCCACCACCCGCCGCGATATCTGCCCTGCCGTGTCGATCCACTCGACGATCCGGCAAGCGCCGCCCCAAGGCTGGCGAATCGGTGCTGAGACACGACAGCCGCGCACCTGAATGGAACGCTCGGCTACGGTTTCACGTGACTGTTTCAAAGCGCGATCCTTTTTCGGGCATCAGAGGGGATGGATACCCTTACAGCTTAGAAAAAAGGCATGGCGGCCAGGTTACAGCCAATAGGGAGATATTTACCGGGAATTACGGCGCGCAAGGTGCACACACTACGCACACGCGCCGCAAGTCCCTGTTTATTCGAGCGTGCGGACCCGGTCGATCGCCTGCTCGATCCGCTCGACCGCAACGACCTGTAAGCCTTCGATCGGCTGCTTCGGCGCGTTGGCCTTCGGAATCACCGCGACCGAGAAGCCGAGCTTGGCCGCCTCCTTCAGGCGCTCCTGGCCGCGCGGCGATGGCCGGATTTCGCCGGCAAGCCCCACTTCGCCGAACACGACGAGCCCTTTGGGCAGCGGCTTGTTGCGCATCGACGAATGGATCGCGAGCAGCACCGCGAGGTCGGCGGCGGGCTCGGAAATCTTCACGCCGCCCACCGCGTTCAGAAACACATCCTGATCGAAACACGCGATGCCCGCATGCCGATGCAGCACCGCCAGCAGCATCGCGAGGCGGTTCTGTTCGAGACCGACCGCGAGGCGCCGCGGATTCGGCGCGTTGGCGGCGTCGACGAGCGCCTGCACCTCGACGAGCAGCGGCCGCGTACCCTCCTGCGTGACCAGCACGCACGAGCCCGGCACCGACTGCTCGTGCTGCGACAGAAACAACGCCGACGGATTCGCGACGCCACGCAAGCCGCGCTCGGTCATCGCGAACACGCCGAGTTCGTTGACCGCGCCGAAGCGGTTCTTGATCGCGCGCACGAGACGGTACGACGAGTGCGTATCGCCCTCGAAATACAGCACCGTATCGACGATATGTTCGAGCACGCGCGGGCCCGCGAGCGCGCCTTCCTTCGTCACGTGGCCGACCATGATGATCGTCGTGCCCGACTGCTTGGCAATGCGTGTGAGTTGCGCCGCGCACTCGCGCACCTGCGCGACCGAACCCGGCGCGGAGGTGAGCGCATCGGAATAAACGGTCTGGATCGAGTCGATCACGGCGACCTCGGGCCGTTGCTCGGTGATCGTCGCCTGGATTTTTTCGAGCTGGATTTCCGCGAGCAATTGCAGCTCGCTCGCGGTCGACCCCGGTTCGAGCAGCGAGAGCCGTTGCGCGCGCAACGCAATCTGCGCGCCCGATTCTTCACCGCTGATATAAAGCGCGCGTTTGTGCGCGGCGATTTCCGCGAGCGATTGCAGCAGCAGCGTCGATTTGCCGATGCCCGGATCGCCGCCGATCAGCACCACGCCGCCCGGCACGAGACCACCGCCGAGCACGCGGTCGAATTCGCTCACGCCGGTGGAAAAACGCGGCACGTCGGACGCGTCGATGTCGGCGAGGCGCCGCACCGGGGTGCTCTTCGCGAGCGACTGGAAACGGTGCGTGGCCGGCCCTTCGGCGACCGATTCGATGAGCGTGTTCCACGCATTGCACGAAGGGCATTGGCCGGACCACTTCGGCGACTGCCCGCCGCATTCGCTGCAGATGTACAACGTCTTCGCTTTCGCCACGCGTTACTCCGCGCGGACCGGCACGCGCTGTGCGACCGCGCACATGAGCTCGTAGCCGATCGTGCCGCACGCCTGCGCGACGTCGTCGATCGGCAGCGCGGCGCCCCACAGCTCGACGCGCGAGCCGACGTTGGCAGTCGGCACCGGCGTGAGATCGACCGTGAGCATGTCCATCGACACGCGCCCGACGATGCGCGTGCGCACCCCGTCGACGATCACCGGCGTGCCTTCCGGCGCGATACGCGGATAGCCGTCCGCGTAACCGCACGCCACCACGCCGATGCGCATCGGCCCGCGCGCGGTGAACGACGAGCCATAGCCGACCGTGCTGCCCTCGCCGAGCATTTGCACGGCGATCAGTTCCGAGGCGAGCGTCATGGCCGGCTGCAGGCCGGTGCTTTCGATCGCGGCCGTCACGCCCGAGGGCGACGCGCCGTACAGGATGATGCCCGGGCGCACCCAGTCGAAATGCGCTTCCGGATGCCAGAGCGTGGCCGCCGAATTCGCGAGGCTGCGCGCGCCGGCAATGCCCTGCGCGCCGCGCTCGAATGCTTCCATCTGATGCTTGATGCCACGATCGCCGTCGGCATCGGAGAAATGGGTCATCAGCGTGATCTGGCCGACGCCCTGGCAGGCGCGCGCGCGCTCCCATGCGGCACGGAATTTCTCGACCGTGTAGCCGAGCCGGTTCATGCCGGTGTTCATCTTCAACTGGATATTGACCGGTTTGGACAGGCGCGCCATTTCGAGCATGCGCAACTGTTCGTCCGAATGCAGCGCGGTGGTCAGGCTGTAGCGGTCGATCACGTCGATATCGGTCGGACGAAAAAAGCCTTCCAGCAAAAGAATCGGGCCTGCCCAGCCCAATTCACGCAACTTCACCGCTTCTTCCAGGTCCAGCAACCCAAAGCCGTCCGTTGCGCGCAAACCCGGAAACACGCGCGCGAGGCCATGCCCGTAAGCATTTGCCTTGACGACGGCCCAGATTTTGGATTTCGGCGCATAACGCCGGGCGACGGCGAGGTTATTGGCGAGAGCGGCGGTATGAATCGTGGCTGAGAGGGGGCGCGGCATGGGTTCTTTTCGTAAAGACACTTGCGAATCAGCGGCTTACACGGCGTTTTCAGCGCTCGGCGGCCCGCTGGGCGGTGCGATCAAGGATTCTGCTAGTCCGAATCCAGCTATTTTCGTGATATAAAGCCGTGCGCACAACCCATTTCGATCGGCATAAGGCCGGACGCATTGCAAACGGCCGGAGCGGACAGGCCGCAGCGAGGACAGCATCGCATCAGATGAAAAAAGGTTTTTACACCATCATGGCCGCGCAGTTTTTTTCGTCGCTGGCCGACAATGCGCTTCTGATCGCTGCTATCGCACTGCTGAAAGATCTTCACGCTCCGAACTGGATGACGCCGCTGCTCAA
Source organism: Paraburkholderia susongensis (assembly GCF_900177725.1). Classification (GTDB taxonomy): domain Bacteria; phylum Pseudomonadota; class Gammaproteobacteria; order Burkholderiales; family Burkholderiaceae; genus Paraburkholderia; species Paraburkholderia susongensis. Next base: position 257,389 of record NZ_FXAT01000001.1, read on the forward strand.
GCTGTTCTTCGTGCTGTCGTACGTCGTTCTCGCCGCTTTCGTCGGCGCCTTCGCCGACTCCCGTCCGAAAGGACGCGTGATGTTCGTCACCAATACCATCAAGGTCGTCGGCTGCATCACGATGCTGGTCGGCGCGCATCCGCTCATTGCATACGGCATCGTCGGCTTCGGCGCGGCGGCCTACTCGCCCGCCAAGTACGGCATTCTCACCGAACTGTTGCCGCCTGACCGCCTCGTTGCCGCGAACGGCTGGATCGAGGGCACCACGGTCGGCTCGATCATTCTCGGCACGGTGCTCGGCGGCGCGCTGATCAGCCCGCATATCGCCGCGCCGATTCTCAGGCAGCACATCCCCACCGTGAACACGCCCGCGGAAGCCGCGATGCTCGTCATCATGGGCATCTACATCATCGCCGCGCTCTTCAATCTGCGCATTCCCGACACCGGCGCGCGTTATCCGAAACAGGAACACGGGCCGATCCGCCTCATCACCGATTTCGCCGACTGCTTTCTCGTGCTGTGGCGCGACAAGCTCGGGCAGATTTCGCTCGCGGTCACGACGCTGTTCTGGGGCGCGGGCGCGACGCTGCAATTCATCGTGCTGAAGTGGGCCGAGGTGTCGCTGAACATGTCGCTTTCCGAAGCGGCGATCCTGCAGGCGGTGGTGGCGGTCGGCGTCGCGGCCGGCGCGATTTTCGCGGCCTCGCGCGTGCCGCTCAAGAAGTCGCTCTCGGTGCTGCCGGTCGGCATCATGATGGGCCTGTCCGTGATGCTGATGGCGTTCTATACGCGCGATCTGTTTCCCACGCATTGGGGCATCTATTTCGGCCGCATGCACGTGCCGGGCTATCTGATCTTCGCGTATATCTTCCTGATGCTGGTCGGCGGCCTGTCGGGCTTTTTCGTCGTGCCGATGAACGCGCTGCTGCAGCATCGCGGTCACGTGCTGCTGTCGGCGGGTCATTCGATCGCCGTGCAAAACTTCAACGAAAATCTCTCGGTGCTCGTCATGCTGTGCCTGTACGCGGTGCTCGTGTGGCTCGACGTGCCGGTCACCGCGGTGATCATGCTGTTCGGCACCTTCGTCTGCCTGATGATGTGGCTCGTGATGCGGCGCCACCAGGCGAACCAGCGTGCGTTCGATTCCGTCGCGCTGATCGGCGAAGCGAAGCACTGAGCAAGCACAGAACCGCAGCGAGCCGGCTTTTTCGACGATGCGCGCGCTTCTCGCGTGCGCTCCTTCTTCCTCGCTTGACCATGACCCAACCGATTCCCAATGTGCTGACGATCGCCGGTTCCGATTCCGGCGGCGGAGCCGGCATCCAGGCCGATCTGAAGACTTTCTCCGCGCTCGGCGCTTACGGCGCGAGCGTGATTACCGCACTCACCGCGCAGAACACGCGCGGCGTGAGCGCGATACACGCGCCCGATCCGGGCTTCGTCACCGCGCAACTCGACGCGGTGTTCGACGACATCCGCATCGATGCGGTGAAGATCGGCATGCTCGCGAACGCGCCGATCGCGCGCGCGGTCGCCGATGCGCTGCGCCGTTACAAGCCGAAGCACATCGTGCTCGACACGGTGATGATCTCGAAAAGCAATCACGCGCTGCTGCTGCCCGATGCGGTCGCGGCCGTGCGCGACGAACTGCTGCCGCTCGCCGATCTGCTCACGCCGAATCTGCCGGAAGCCGCCGCGTTGCTCGGCACGCAGCCCGCCACCGACGAAGCCGGCATGGTCGACCAGGGCGAGGCGCTGCGCGCGCTCGGCGCACGCGCGGTGTTGATGAAGGGCGGCCATCTGAGCGCGGCGGATAGCCCCGACTGGCTCGTGCAGGCGAGCGGCACGCTGCGCCTGGGCGGCCCGCGCGTGCCGGTGAAGAATACGCATGGGACGGGTTGCACGCTCTCGTCGGCGATTGCGGCTTTGATTCCGCAGCGCAGCGACCTTGCGAGCGCGGTGACCGATGCGAAGCGCTATCTGACTGCCGCGTTGCAGGCAAGTGACCGGCTCGCGGTCGGCAGCGGCGTGGGGCCGGTGCATCATTTTCACGCCTGGTGGTGACGGGCCGCGCGGCCTGTCTTCCAAGGTACTGATGCAGCACTGATAGCGGCACTGATGCCGCGCTACTGCGTTGCGTAGTGCCGTGCGTGTTCGGGCCAGTCGTCCGGCACGATAAAGCCGCGCGAGCGTTCGATCAGATGACCCGCGCCGTCCTCGATGAACGCCGCGACCATGACGGGTCCACGCTGAGGCGAGGTTTGGGCGGCGAGCGTCGGTGCATCGACGTATGGCGCGCCTTCGGCCATATCGCTGTCTTTGCTCTCGTCTTTGTTCTTCCCCCGGCTCGCGCCCTGCTCGTCCAGCGCGACGCGTCGCGGCGCGAGCCATTCCAGCCGCGGCAACGCCCGCCACGTTCGCGCGTGCGCCGCCGCGAACGCCGGCCAGTCGCTGCGCGTGACCCACCAGCCGCGCCCATGCGCGGGGTCGAGTTCGACGGGGTCGGCCGGCGTATCGCCATGTCGATAGAAGAGCCAACCTTTGACGAACATCTGCGCAGTCCACGGCCCCGGATAACCCGCCGACGCAAACTCCTCGCGCGCGCTCAACGGCAACTGATGGTTGAGCAGATGCGCGAGCTTGATGTCGAAGCGGTCCTTCAGATTCGGGCCGACGTAATCGGCAAGACGTCCCGCCGATGATTCGCGCGCTTCGCCCGCGTGCAGATAGCACTTCACCGCCAGTTCCCAATGCAGCCGCGCACCCTCGCGCGTGCTCACGAGAAAATCGCATTCGCCGAGCGTGACGCCCGCGCGCCGCAACGGCACGCCAGCCGCGACGAGTTGCGCCGCCGGTCCGTACTGCAGAAACCAGCCGAGCAGCCGTTCAGCGTAGCGGCCAAGACGCGTGATGCGCGTCGCCTCGAGATCGAGATGCAGAGACTCTGGCGCGGCGTCGAGCGCGCGCAGCCAGGCGGTCGTGGCCTGCAATTGCGACGGTGTTTCAAAAGGATTCGCGAGCGCACCGATCGGCGATTGCGGGCGCAGCAGATCGGGACTCAGCAGCAGCCACGCGAGATCGCGCACGGCGGGATCGCGCAATGGATCATCACGTGATGGATCGTGCGTGGGAGCGAGCGGCGTGTCGAGCAGCGCGCCGCGAAGTGTGTCGCGAAGTGTGTCGCGACGTGTGCCGAGAAGCGTGTCGGGAAGCGTGCCGAGAAGCTGGCCGAAAAGCGCGGCACGGGTCACGGGCGCGGCGGCATCGGGCGCCGCCGACCCGTTGAGCCCATTGGGCGTGCTCACGTCGGCTCGTTCGACGACGCGCCACCGCCCGCCAGCCACGTGTCGCGCGCGAGGCACAGATCCGCCCAGGCCTTCGCCTTGTCGGGCAGGCTGCGCAGCAGATAAGCGGGATGGTAGGTGACGATGACGGGCACACCCTCGTACGCATGCACGCGGCCGCGCAGCGACGAAATGCTCGCCTCGGTCTTCAGGAGGCTTTGCGCTGCGAAGCGGCCGAGCGCCACGATCAGTTTCGGCTTGACGAGCGCGACCTGACGCTGCAGATACGGCTCGCAACGCGCGACTTCATCCGGCTGCGGATTGCGGTTGCCGGGCGGGCGGCACTTGATGACGTTCGCGATATAGACGTTGGTGTCGCGCGCGAGCGCAAGCGAACGCAACATGTTGTCGAGCAGCTTGCCGGCCTGACCGACGAACGGCTCGCCCAGGCGGTCTTCATTCTCGCCGGGCGCTTCGCCGATCAGCATCCAGTCGGCATGACGATCGCCGACACCGAAGACCGTGTTCCTGCGTTTCTCGCACAGGCGGCACGACTCGCACGCGGCGACGCGCTCGCTCAGTGCGTCCCAGTCGAGCGTATGGACGGGTGGCAGTGAGGGGGTGTCGCCGCGAGCTTCGGCGGGTGCGTGAGGGGACGCATGAGCAGGCGCATGAGCGGGCAGATCATCGAACCACGCGAAGTCGTCGTCGGGCGGGGCGTCGAAGTTTGGCGGTTCGGGGGAATGCGCTTGCGGTTGTGTTCGCTGTTGCTCCGACTGTTGCTTCGACTGTTGCTCCGGCTGCCGTGCCGGGCGGCGCGGCGGCGCGGGTTCGTCCTGCTGCACAGATTCGGACAACGCCGGCGGCGGCGGCACGTCCGCCGATGCGCGCATCGGCTCGCGCATAACCTGCGCAGCAGGCTCCACGTGACGCTCATCGCGCGCGTGTTCCTGCGCGTGTTCCTGCGCATCTCCCCGCACGGAGCGCGGCTCATCTGCACGCCCCGCCGCGACGCGATCGTCCGGCCGATTGCGTCCGTCACCCGGGATGACCGGCTCGCCGGCCGCCGCGCGAGCCGCTTCGGCACGCCCATCATCCTGCGTGCCCTGGCCATCGCTATACCCGGCACCCGCCTCATCGACAGCCGGCCGCGCCGCCATCCCGCGACGCACCCACAACGGCGCGAGTCCGAATTCTTCGAGCACCGATTCATGCAGCGCCATCTGCGCCCTCCGTAGCAAACGAAAAACGCATCACGATCGCGTCCTCCCGGCCGCGATGCCGCGCCGGATAATAGTTCTTACGCCGGCCGATCGATGCAAAGCCGAAGCGTTCGTAAAGCCGGATCGCCCGATGATTCGACGGCCGCACTTCGAGCAGCAGGCCTTCGAGCTTTTCGGCGTGTGTAATGCGCACCGCCTCGCGCAGCAGCGCGAGACCCGCACCGGCGCCTTGCGCCTGCGGCGTGACACACAGGTTGAGCAGATGCATTTCGTCGACGACCGGCATCAGCACGCAATAGCCGATCAGCGCCCCTGTCACGTGCCGCAGACAGATACCGAAATAGCCGTTGCGCAGCGAGTCGCCGAAATTGCCGCGGCTCCACGGAAACTCATACGCGAGCTTCTCGATCGCGGCGACCTCGTCGAGATCGCTTTCGGTCATCGGCGACATGTAGCGGTCCGCGAGCAACACGCCGCTCATTGCTTCGCCTCACCGTGGGGCGCTTGCCGGGGCGCGCCGTCGGGCGTATGCCCGGCCGCCTGCGTTGCTGTCTGTGCCGCCTGCGCCGCCTTGGCCGCTTTTTCTGCGGCGCGCTCCGCAGTGGTCTGAGCGACCTTGTCGCGTATGTATTCAGGTGCAGCCTGATCGGCGGGCACGGTACGCCCTGCGTGAAACGCGCGCAACGCAGCATAGGCCAGCGGCACCGCATGCGGCAGCGCCTCGCCATCGACGCTGCGCGCGGCGGCAACCGCGGGCAGCCGCGCGCCGAACGCAGCGGCCGCGTTGCCTGCGAGCGTGAACGGCACGTCGGGCAGCACGAGCCGCTGCGGCGCATCGAGCGACGCCGTTTGCACGGTGCGCCATTCGTGTTGCGCGTCGTCCCACGCGTAGTCGGCCCAATAGATTTCGTCCATGCGCGCGTCGAGCGCGGCCAGCACGCGCGTCGCCGACGGATCGCGCAGACGCGCGCTTTCCGCGCACACAAGCAGGGTGCCGAGCGGCACGACCGGCAGATTCAGGCCGAACGCGAGGCCTTGGGCGACGCCGGTCGCCGTGCGCAAACCGGTAAACGAGCCGGGACCGGAGCCGAACGCGATCGCGTTACAGTCCGCGAGCGCGAGACCCGCTTCGTCGAACAGTTCGCGGATCGCCGGGAGCAGGCGCGTGCTGGAGACCGCGCCGGTCTGCTCGTGGCGCACCCAGACGCGGGGTTCGGCGGTGGGCTGACCGGCTGAATCGACGGACGCGGACACGAGCGCCGCCGAACAGAATTCGGTCGAAGTATCGAGGGCAAGGAGCACTGTTTGAGTCATGGACCGTATTGTAATCGGCGCCGTGCGCGTGGATGGTGGTTTGCCGGCGGGTTTGCACTGGCGCGCCGAACCGCTCCCCGGCCGTGAGCGTTTGGAATAAGCCCTCGGTCCCGCAGCGGCAGGCAATTGTTATGATCTTCGGCCAACCTCATTCGAGCCCGCCCGGCGGGCCATACAGCCATGACCGATATCGACACCCAGTTCGCGCAAGCCCAGGAAGACGTCAAGCAGTTGCCGGAGCGTCCGGGCAACCTCACGCTGCTGCGTCTTTACGCGCTCTTCAAGCAGGCGAGCGAAGGCGACGTGCAAGGCGACAAGCCGGGCTTCACCGACATCGTCGGCAAATACAAGTACGACGCGTGGGCGGCGCTCAAGGGCACCGCGCAGGACGCTGCGAAGCAGCAATACGTCGAGCTCGTCGAGTCGCTGAAGAGCGGCGCCGCAGCCTGACACGCTTGCGGCTTTAGCGCGGCCTCAGCGCAACCGCCACACCGCCGCAACATGGCCGCCCTGTATGATGCAGCGGCCTCGCGGCGATTCCGGCACCGCCAATGGCACCCAATGGCACCGCCAATAAGCGCGAATTCCGGCCGCCGCTTCCCCGGCCGCCCTACCTGTTCCCGCGCGCTTTTCCGATCCGACAGATCCGAATAGTGGCGCAGTGCAACAAATTCCGATATAATGCTGCCTGCGCTTCATCGCTATGCCTGCTTTTTCGAGCGGCCCTGGCGGCGCGGCGTCTCGTAGCGTTTAGCTCCAATCCAGTTTAGAACCTGTCCCCTCCTGCCTAGCCCTCTACGGGCATCAAGTCCCAGGCTGGCGGCACGCCGTGTTGGCATGTCGCATCCGATACAGCTTCTAACGAAAAGCTCGCCTTTATTGTCGCGAGCTGCCCCCGTTTTTTGATTTGCTCGCTGCTTCTTTGCTCGCTGAATCCGACGACTTGGGTATGCCGATTGGCGTTGACGTTTTAACTCCCTGATTCCCCAGGATCGTTTTCAAGGATTCACATGACTTCGAGCAATTCCTCCAGCAGCCCGTTGAACGCCATCGCCGACGAAGCACTCGGTCTCGCATCCGCTGCACCTGCCGCACCCACGGCACCCGCGGCAGCCGAGCCGGCTGAAGCCAAGCCGTCGTTCGCGTCGCTCGGTCTGTCCGCGGAAGTCGTCTCCGCGCTGACCGCTGCTGGTTACGAGCATCCGACGCCGGTACAGCAACGCGCGGTGCCCGCTGCCATCGCCGGCCGCGACCTGCTGGTTTCGAGCCCCACGGGCTCGGGCAAGACCGCTGCGTTCATGCTGCCCGCCATCGAGCGTTTCGCGCAGCTGCAAAAGACGCAGACGAGCCAGCCGCGCGAACCGCGTCCGGCCGACGGTGGCCGTGGCCGCCGTCCGCAGCCGGTCGCGCGTCCGACCATGCTGGTGCTGACCCCGACCCGCGAACTCGCGATGCAGGTCACGACCGCCGCCGCAACCTACGGCAAGCATCTGAAGCGCCTGCGCACCGTCAGCATTCTCGGCGGCGTCGCCTATGGCCAGCAGCTGATGCTGCTCGCGAAGAACCCCGAAATTCTCGTCGCCACGCCGGGCCGTCTGATCGACCACCTCGAGCGCGGCCGCATCGATCTGTCGCAACTGCAGATCCTCGTGCTCGACGAAGCCGACCGCATGCTCGACATGGGCTTCATCGACGACATCGAAACGATCGTCGCCCAAACGCCGGCCACGCGTCAGACCATGCTGTTCTCGGCCACGCTCGACGGCAAGATCGGCTCGCTGACCGGCCGTCTGCTGAAGGATCCGGAGCGCATCGAGATCATCCAGCGTATGGAGCAGCGCACCAACATCGCGCAAACCGTTCACTACGTCGACGACCGCGATCACAAGGATCGTCTGCTCGACCATCTGCTGCGCGACGCCGGCCTCGACCAGGCCATCGTCTTCACGGCCACCAAGATGGACGCGGACCAACTGGCGGGCCGTCTTGCCGACGCCGGTTTCGAATCGGCTGCGCTGCACGGCGACCTGCCGCAAGGCGCACGTAACCGCACGATCCGCGCGCTGCGCGAGCGCCGCGTGCGCGTGCTGGTGGCAACGGATGTCGCCGCTCGCGGTATCGACATCCCCGGCATCACGCACGTGTTCAACTACGATCTGCCGAAGTTCGCCGAAGACTACGTGCACCGTATCGGCCGTACCGGCCGCGCGGGCCGCTCGGGTGTCGCCGTGAGCCTCGTGCATCACGCAGAACAGGGTGCGCTCAAGCGCATCGAGCGCTTCGTGCGCACCCCGCTGCCGGTCAACGTCGTCGAAGGCTTCGAGCCGCGCAAGGCGCCGCCGTCGGGTAACGGCCGTCCTGGTTTTGGCGGCCGCGGCCGTCCGGGCGGTAACAGCGGCCGGCGCTTCGGCAGCGGTTCGGGCAAGCCGGGCGGCTACGGCAGCGGCTCGCGCAATGGCAGCGGCAGCGGCAGCGGCAACAGCAACGGCAATGGCAACAGCTGGGGTAACAAGCCGGCCGGCGGCGGCTCGCGCGAAGGTTACGGCGCAGCACGCGAAGGCTACGGCTCGCGTGACGGCTACAGCGCGCGCCGCAACGACGGTCCGCGTTCGGCCCGCCGCGGCAGCTAAGCGGTGCTGATTGCGGCGAGGTTGGGCTCACCAGAGCTCATCACTTCGCTGCACACAATACGCTGAAAGACCTGGACGGCTGCACGCCGTCCGTCAGTCCAGGAAAAACCGGTGCTCAGGCACCGGTTTTTTTTCGTCCATTGTTCGCCCACCCCAAATTTCACGATATGAAAAAATTTTTTGCGTCGTAAAAAATCATGCTGCAAGGCACAAGACGCCTATTGCAATATGGAAAATATCGTTTCTCAATACGAAACGACAGATTCAATTCATTGATTTCATTGAACAATAAATATTGGAAAAACGCTTTGCGGCGCCTGTCACGCGATCATCGATTTGCCTAGACTCTTATATAAGACTTCACGGAACAAAACGCCCAGCCGGGCCCGACGCTTCGAGAAGACAGAGTCACCCATCCTCCATAACAGGCACAGAAGGAGCACATCATGACCATGACCCGCGAACAGCAAGTGAAGCAACTCCAGCAGCAATGGGAAACCGATCCGCGCTGGAAAGGCGTGAAGCGCACCTACTCGGCGGAAGACGTGGTCCGTCTGCGCGGCTCGGTGCAGGTTGAGCACACGCTCGCGAAGCGCGGCGCGGAGAAGCTGTGGGCCGCCGTGAACAGCGAGCCGTTCGTCAACTCGCTCGGCGCGCTGACCGGCAACCAGGCGATGCAGCAGGTCAAGGCCGGCCTCAAGGCGATCTACCTGTCGGGCTGGCAGGTGGCGGGCGATGCGAACGTCGCGGGCGAAATGTACCCGGACCAGTCGCTGTATCCGGCCAACTCGGTGCCGCTCGTCGTCAAGCGCATCAACAATACGTTGACGCGCGCTGACCAGATCCAGTGGTCGGAAGGCAAGAATCCGGGCGACGAAGGCTACATCGACTACTTCGCGCCGATCGTGGCAGATGCGGAAGCCGGTTTCGGCGGCGTGCTGAACGCGTTCGAACTGATGAAGGCGATGATCGAAGCGGGCGCGTCGGGCGTGCACTTCGAGGACCAGCTTGCCTCGGTCAAGAAGTGCGGCCACATGGGCGGCAAGGTGCTCGTGCCGACCCGCGAAGCCGTCGCCAAGCTGACCGCCGCGCGTCTCGCCGCGGACGTGTCGGGCGTGCCGACCGTGCTGCTCGCCCGCACCGACGCGGAAGCCGCCGACCTCGTCACCTCGGACGTCGACGACAACGACCGCCCGTTCCTGACCGGCGAGCGCACGGTGGAAGGCTTCTACCGCACGAAGCCGGGCCTCGACCAGGCGATCTCGCGCGGCCTCGCGTACGCGCCGTACGCCGACATGATCTGGTGCGAAACCGGCAAGCCGGACCTCGAGTTCGCGAAGAAATTCGCCGACGCGATCCACAAGGAGTACCCGGACCAGCTGCTGTCGTACAACTGCTCGCCGTCGTTCAACTGGAAGAAGAACCTCGACGACGCGACGATCGCGAAGTTCCAGCGCGAACTCGGCGCGATGGGCTACAAGTTCCAGTTCATCACGCTGGCCGGCTTCCACGCGCTGAACTACTCGATGTTCAACCTCGCACACGGCTACGCCCGCAACCAGATGACCGCATTCGTCGAAATGCAGCAGGCGGAATTCGCGGCGGCCGAGAAGGGCTTCACCGCAGTGAAGCACCAGCGCGAAGTCGGCACCGGCTACTTCGACGCGGTGACGCAGACCGTCGAGCGCGAAGCGTCGACGACCGCGCTGCATGGTTCGACGGAGAACGAGCAGTTCTTCGACAAGAAGGTCGCCTGAACCTGAGAGTGCAGTTGGAAGTCGAGGCCACGCGGACCGGGCGCCTTGCCGGTCCCGCGGCCTGATCGCAGTAACGGTGGGCAAACACGGTCGGCAAACACGACTGGCAAACGGCAGGCGGCTCCGTCAGAGAGTCGCCGTCATAGGGAGGAACCGCGCCGCCGCGCTCGGGCAGTCAATCCGAAGCCGGTCCAAAATCGGCACCCCATCCGGCACCCAGCGGCCGGCGGCCAGGTTCGGCAAGAAACAATCGCAGCAGCGGAGAAAAGCTCGCACAGCGCATCGTGCGGCGACTATGGGCGCGCCAGTTTCGCGGCTGGCGCGTTTTTTTACGCCCACACGGCGTTCAGCGATACACGATCACCGGAATCTTCGTATGCGTGAGCACCCGTTGCGTTTCGCTGCCGATCAGCAGGCTGCCGAGCCCGCGCCGCCCATGCGAGGCCATGAAGATCACGTCGCAGCCGCCCTGCTCGGCCGCCTCGATGATGCCGAGATAGGGCGCCGGATGCACGCTCGTGCGACTGTCGACGTGCACGCCGACCCGGTGCGCGGCGTGCTCGACCTCGCGCAGATGCACGCGCGCTTCGCGCTCGCTGCGCTGCAGGAACTCGGCGGGCGGCTCGACCACCACGTCGGAGAACGGCGAGTACGGATATTGCGGCAGACACGCGTACGCGGTGACGCGCGCGCCGACGGCCTGGGCGAGATCGATCGCGCCCGCTATGGCCTTGCGTGACAGGTCGGAACCGTCGGTCGGAACCAGGATGTGGCTGAACATGATGCCCTCCGTCGCCGGCTGCGCGCAGCGCGGCTTCAGCGTTCAACGAAGCCCGGCATGCAGGCTGCTCCAATCGATTGTAGTGCGTGGGAATGTGGGTAGGGATCGGCCGAGGGTCTGTCTGGATATCGGGACCGGCAACCCGTCAATCCCAATAACCGGGTTCGCCGTACGTATGCTTGAGAAAGTCCAGAAACAGCCGCACCCGCAGCGGCAAATGACGGCGCTGCGGAAACACCGCGTGAATGCCGATCGGCGGCGCGGCGAATTCGTCGAGCACGGTCACGAGCCGGCCGGTCGAGATCTCCGCGCCGATCTCCCACCACGAGCGCCACGCGAGCCCGTGCCCCGCGAGACACCATTCATGCAGCACCGCGCCGTCCGAGCATTCCATCGTGCCGGACACCTTGATCGACACGACCTTGCCGTCCTGCTGGAACATCCACCCGCGTTGCTGGTTCGCACTCGCGCCGAGCGCGAGGCAGTTGTGACGCGCGAGATCGGCGAGGCTGCGCGGCGCACCGCGCCGGCTCAGGTACGCGGGCGACGCGACGCACACGCGCCGGTTTTCGGCGAGTTTCAGCGATACGAGCGACGAATCGGGCAATTCGCCCAGTCGCACCGCGCAGTCGAAACCTTCGTTGACGAGATCGACGAGCCGGTCGGACAGATCGAGCGTAATCGACACGTCCGGATGCGCGACCGTGAACGCCGGCACGAGCGGTGCGACATGCCGGCGCCCGAAACCGGCCGGCGCCGACAGCCGCAGATGGCCGCTCGCCTTGACGCCGCCCGCCGACACGCTCGCCTCGGCGTTCTGCATGTCGTGAATGATGCGCTGGCAGTCCTCGAGAAAAGCCGAACCTTCGAAAGTCAGCGTGAGCTTGCGCGTCGTGCGCACGAGCAGCTTGACGCCGAGACGCTCTTCGAGCGCATCGATGCGCCGGCCGATGATCGCGGGCGCGACGCCTTCGGCGAGCGCCGCCGCGGAGAGGCTGCCCCTGGCGGCAACGGTGACGAAAGTCTCGATCTGCTTGAAACGGTCCATGACTGATGCGTGCCGCCACGAGGTGGAAAAGTGAGCATGCGCGTCAGATTAGGTATATGAAAGTAAAAGATCAAGTGATCTTTAGCCTATTTTTTTACCCCTGATACCACCAATACAATCGACCCCGACCTCTGACAGGAGTGCACGGCAATGTCGGCCACAACGACACCTTTCCCGCGAGCAGTAATCTTCGACGCCTACGGCACGCTTTTCGACGTGCATTCGGTGATCGCCGCCGCGGAGCAACTGTTCCCCGGCCACGGCAACGCGCTCTCGCAGTTGTGGCGCCAGAAGCAGATCGAATACACGCAACTGCGCACGCTCGCCGCGCACGTGGAAGCGCCCGGCGAACACTACCGGCCGTTCTGGGACATCACGCTCGACGCGTTGCGTTTTGCCGCGAAAAAACTGCAACTCACGCTGGGCCGCGCGGCCGAAAAACGTCTGATGGACGAATACGCGTGCCTGTCCGCGTTCCCCGATGCGGTGCCCGTGTTGCGTGCGTTGCGCGAACCGGCCCCCGGTTCAGCCTCGGACTCGGAATCAGCATCGGGCGCGGCTACTGCAACGGCCGCGCCACGCGCCGGGCTCGCGATCCTCTCGAACGGCAATCCGCAGATGCTCGACATCGCGGTCAAAAGCGCGGGCATGAGCGCCCTCTTCGATCACGTGCTGTCCGTCGACGCGGTGCGTGCCTACAAGCCCTCGCCCGCCGCGTATGCGCTCGGCACCGAAGCGTTCGGCGCAGCGGCGCGCGAGATCGTCTTCGTGTCGTCGAACGGCTGGGACGTGGCGGGTGCGACGTGGTTCGGCTTCACGACGTTCTGGCTCAACCGGCAGAACGCGCCCCTCGAAGAACTCGGCGTCACGCCCCATGGCACGGGCAGCGGGATGAACGATCTGCTGGCTTTTTTGCAAACGCTTTCTGCGCCTTCGCCCAATGACGGTCACCTGAAAAAGCAACGCGGCGGCACCCGCAAGCGCGCCGGCCCGCGCGCCTGACGGCAGCTACCGCAGCCATCTGGCAATACACCCACCCACTACTTTTCAACATCCGCATTTCTGCAATCTGACCGACCAAGGAGAAAACATGACGAATTTACTGTCGCTGCCGCAGGGCATGGAAATCACGGGCGAGATCAAGCCCGGCTTTGAAGCGATCCTCACGCGTGAAGCGCTGGAACTCGTCGCCGCGCTGCATCGCACGTTCGAGCCGCGCCGCCAGCAACTGCTGCAGGCGCGCGTCGAACGCACGAAGCGGCTCGATGCGGGCGAGCGCCCCGACTTCCTCGCCGAAACGAAGAGCGTGCGCGAAGGCGACTGGAGCATCGCGCCGCTGCCGCACGATCTGCAATGCCGGCGCGTCGAGATTACGGGTCCTGTCGAGCGCAAGATGATCATCAATGCGCTGAATTCGGGCGCGGATTCCTATATGAGCGACTTCGAGGATTCGAATGCGCCGAGCTGGGACAACCAGATCACCGGCCATATCAATCTGAAGGACGCCGTGCGCCGCACGATTTCGCTCGAACAGAACGGCAAATCGTACAAGCTGAACGACAAGACCGCGACGCTGATCGTGCGTCCGCGCGGCTGGCATCTCGACGAGAAGCACGTGAAGGTGGACGGCAAGCGCGTGTCGGGCGGCATCTTCGATTTCGCGCTCTACATGGTTCACAACGCGAAGGAGCTGATTGCGCGCGGCTCGGGCCCGTACTTCTATCTGCCCAAGATGGAGAACCATCTCGAGGCGCGTTTGTGGAACGACATCTTCGTCGCCGCGCAGGAGGCGGTCGGTGTGCCGCGCGGCACGATTCGCGCGACGGTGCTGATCGAGACGATCGTCGCCGCGTTCGAAATGGACGAGATTCTGTACGAGCTGCGCGAACATAGCTCGGGTCTCAACGCGGGACGCTGGGACTACATCTTCTCGGCGATCAAGAAGTTCAAGAGCGACCGCGACTTCTGTCTCGCCGATCGCTCGCAGATCACGATGACGTCGCCGTTCATGCGCGCGTACGCGCTGCTGCTTCTGAAGACCTGTCACCGCCGCAACGCACCGGCGATCGGCGGCATGAGCGCGCTGATTCCGATCAAGAACGATCCGGCCGCGAATGAAAAAGCAATGGGCGGCGTGCGCTCCGACAAGGCGCGCGATGCCGGCGACGGCTACGACGGCGGCTGGGTCGCGCATCCGGGCCTCGTGCCCATCGCGATGGAAGAGTTCGTCAAAGTGCTCGGCGACAAACCGAACCAGATCGGCAAGCAGCGCGGCGACGTGCTCGTCATCGCGGCCGACCTGCTCGACTTCCGCCCGGAAACGCCGATCACCGAAGCGGGTCTGCGCAACAACATCAATGTCGGGATTCACTACCTCGGTTCGTGGCTCGCGGGCAATGGCTGCGTGCCGATCCACAATCTGATGGAGGACGCGGCCACCGCGGAAATTTCGCGCTCGCAGGTGTGGCAGTGGATCCGCTCGCCGAAGGGCAAGCTCGACGACGGCCGCAAGGTGACGGTCGAACTCGTGCGCGAGCTGTCGGCGCAGGAGCTCGCCAAGGTGAAGCAGAGCGTGGGGGGTGACACGAAACCGTATGAGCGCGCGGCGCAGATTTTCGAGCAGATGTCGACTGCCGAGCAATTCACCGATTTTCTGACGTTGCCGCTTTACGAGGAACTTTGAGTGCGGGGGTGAGGCGGGCACGGGCAGGACGGGCGGGCGGTTCGTTGACCGTCCGGGCTGCGTGATTGTGTGACCTGCCTCGATTCGGTGGATCGATGAACAGCGCGCCATGTGGGTAAGTGGCGCGCTGTTTTTTTGGGGCTTCGCTTTCGCACAAGCGCGCCGCGCCTGCGCGCATTCATTCAGTCAACGCGTGCGACGATACTCGACCCAATCTCCGGATCGGATCTCGGGCAGCCCCTTCACCGCGCCCGGCGTGACCGGATAGAACCGGCAGTTCACGACGTTGCCGTCCACTTTCACCATCACCTCGCGGGCAAGGAAACGATCCTCGACGCCCGGGTAGACGGCTTCGATTTCGTCGAGCACGGCGACCAGCGCGTCGTCGATTTCGTAGACGTCGCCGCATACGTCGACGCCCGCTTCATCGACGACGAGTCCCGGATACAGGCCAAAATCGAATAGATGGCCGCGCACCGTGGCGCTGCCGAGCAGGGTCGGCGCCGGGACGTCGTTGCGCGCCGCGGCTTCGCTGATATCGTTCGCTTCACCGGCACGCAGCGTGCCGTAGACAAAGACGGTCTGCATCGTTCTCAGGTCTCCCTGGTTGAAAGTTCGGGTGCGGCTTCAATCCAGCGCCACGTTCGCGACGAGCACACCGTCGAGATCCACGTAGATCCATTCGCCCGGATGCACGAGCGCGCCGGGCAAGCTCACCGGCACGTCGCGTTCGCCGGCACCGCGCTTCTGCGGGCGTCGCGGACAGGTGGTGAGCGCCGCCACGCCGACGTCGAGTTCATTGATCTCGAGCGAATCGCGCACGCAGCCGTTCACGACGATGCCCGCCCAACCGTTCTGTTGCGCGATCTCCGCGAGGTTGCCGCCGACCAGCGCGCAGCGCAGACTGCCGCCGCCGTCGACGACCAGCACGCGGCCCGCGCCCTCTTCTTCGAGCGTGGCGCGCACGAGCGCATTGTCTTCGAACACCTTCAGCGTCACCGCCTGGCCGCTGAAGTACGCGGTACGGCTAAACAGATGGAAGACCGGTTCGAGCACGCGCAAGGTGCCGAGTGCCAACAGGTTCTCGTGCGCGTCGCAGAGGTCCGCGGTAGCAAAGCTCATGGTTTCTCCTTGAGGCTCATGGCAATCGGGACATTATGCAACGATGGAAGGCCGGCAACGCCGGACGAGCGCCTCTACAATGATGAGTCCCGCGGTAATTTGCGGCGGCCGGCTCGCCAGCCGCACTCCGTTATCCGAACCGAGTTTCGCCATGACTTCGTCCGCCGACTCAGATCTGTCGAGCCTCGTGCGCTTCGCCGATATTCCGCCCGAGTTCGAGCCGACCAGCACGCACCCGATCCGCGTGCGCTCGCGACCGATGCCTGCGGGCTGGCACATCCCGCGCCATACGCATGCGTGGGCGCAAGTCGCGTATGCGTCGCGCGGTGTGCTGCGTGTCGCGACGACCGGCACTACGTGGATGGTGCCGCCTTCGCGCGCGATCTGGGTGCCGCCACACGTGACGCACGAAGTGGTCGCCGTCGAGGACGCGTTCCTGCGCACGCTCTACATCACCGAAAGCGCCGTACCGGCCGGGCTCGATACACCGCGTGTCGTCGAAGTATCGAACCTGCTGCGCGAAGTGATCGCCGCGCTCGACATGCCCGGTCTGTCCGCCGCGCGCGAGCAGTTGCTCGGCGCGCTCGCGCTCGACGAGCTGACGTGCTCCGAGCCGCTGCCGCTGTCCGTACCGATGCCCAACGAAAAACGCCTGCGCGTGCTGTGCGAAGCGGTGATCGCGGACCCGACGCACGGCGAGTCGCTCGAACAATGGGCGGCGAGCGTCGGCGCGAGCACACGCACGATCGCGCGGCTGTTCCGCCGGGAACTGGGCGTGAGTTTTTCGCAATGGCGCCAGCAGGCGATTCTCGCGCGCGCCATTCCGCTGTTAAGCCAGGGACGGCCGCTCTCGCATGTGGCGCAGGAATTGGGCTATCAGAGTCAGAGCGCGTTTTCCGCGATGTTCCGCCGCGCTTTCGGCGCGAGTCCGCGTGCGTTCATCGAGCGAGGCGCCGAGCATCGCGTGGACAACGGCGAGCCTGACGATACGCGCGCGGACGCAGAAACGGCACAGAATCGCGCGGACCCGGCGGACGTTGCGGGACGCTGAATGGCGCAAACCCCGCCTCAAACCCGCCGCGCCAGATGACGAATCGCGCCAAGTTGCGCGAGCCGCGGCCCGGCGAGCCTATAACCCTTGCGCTGATACAGCCGCGCCGCGGGATTGTCGACGAACACGCGTAGTTGCAGCTCGCGCAGTCCGCGCTCACGCGCCCATTGATGCGAAATGTCGAGCAGATACGTGCCGGCACCGAGTCGCCGATAACCCTCGGCAATCTGCACGTCGCGGATATGCAGCGAATCGCCCTCTTCCGTAATGCGCAGCACGCCCATCGGCACGCCGTCCACTTCGAGAATGAAATTCTCCGATTCGCGCCAGCTGCCGAGAAACAGATCGCTGCGCCAGACCAGATGATGCCGGCGATAGTAGCCGCCCATGTTGTTGCGCGTCAGCGCCTCGGCAAACTCGAAATCGTCCATGCTGGCATTGCGCAGATGAAACGGTGACGGAGCTTCGGTGGGATCAAACATGACGGGAACGCGAGGATGAGTCGGATCAACGGTAAAACAGGCCGCGTGTGCTGGCAATGGCTGTTTGTCCCGAGCCTGCCTGGAGGCGGTGCGCGGCAACGCGCAGACAGCAAGCGGCCAAAATCAGATGGCCAAAATAAAAAAGCCCACTTCTTCCGAAGTGGGCTTTCTCAAATCTGGCGGAGCGGACGGGACTCGAACCCGCGACCCCCGGCGTGACAGGCCGGTATTCTAACCGACTGAACTACCGCTCCAGTCTTTACACCTTAGCTTGCGAGTGTCGGTTAATTCTCTGCAAGCTGCGCTGCTTTACTACTTGCCGGGCCTTGACCCGAATACTAAAGCGACGCTGATGTCTGGCGTCCCCTAGGGGATTCGAACCCCTGTACTCACCGTGAAAGGGTGATGTCCTAGGCCTCTAGACGAAGGGGACAACGTACTGCTTACACCTTTAATGAAAAAGCCCGTTCAGGTTTGTGTGAACGGGCTTTGTCTGGCGGAGTGGACGGGACTCGAACCCGCGACCCCCGGCGTGACAGGCCGGTATTCTAACCGACTGAACTACCACTCCAGTCTTTACACCCTAGCTTGCGAGCGTCGGTTAATTCTCTGCAAGCTGCGTTGCTTTACTACCTGCCGGGCTTTAACCCGAATACTAAAGCGACGCTGATGTTTGGCGTCCCCTAGGGGATTCGAACCCCTGTACTCACCGTGAAAGGGTGATGTCCTAGGCCTCTAGACGAAGGGGACATAATCTTTTCAGATCTGTCTTTAACTCGCTGCCAACTTACGCTAACTGGTCAGTTATTTCGTTTCGTCAACTGCGAAGACCGCTATTCTAACTATATTTCAGCGATTTGTGAAGTCTTTTCTCTACAACTTCCAGACTTCGCAACCACTTTACTCTGGCGGGTAAGCAGGATCGAAAAGCTTCCTCAATCCTTTGTCCACCAACGCTTCGGCGAACTCTTGACCCACCAGGTACGCATTGGGTACATCATCCACGACTTGATGTTTTTCAGCAACATCCTGCTTCAAAACAACCGTAAGCACCTTGTTTCGAAGCGCTCAGAAGCAGAGAACGAGATTATAAGCAGACATCTCCACGATGCGCAAGAATTTTCCGTCACTGCTTTTCCGTCACTGCCCTACCAGGATTATTTGGGATCTTCTCGATAGCCGACCTGAAAACAGGCGAGCCGCAGCGCCCTTCTTCCGGCTCGTTGTCTACGTTGAGAGGGTCGGCAGCCAATGGGAAGCTTTCTCAATGCCCGCGGAACCGTGATGACTCACTCTGGATTCGAGTGCATTCTGGACCAGCATGTCCAACCAGCGGCACAACGTTGTCCAGGTCTTTTAACGGAGAGCGTCTATCCCCGTTGCTTTCGACATGCATGCACCCGCTCAATCCTGCAATGCATTCCACGCGATTGATTCAATCAGCGTCCAGGCTGCAATGAACACGCTCCAGATCGACACAGCGTCTTCGTCACTCAAATGCGAATGGACCGCACAAGTCTCGTTGCGTGGCGAATGGTTATAGTAGGATCTCGATAAACGGACGGGGAAATCGAAAGCCCCTATCCAACGAGCCGTGTCTCGGCCTCCAATCGCGCTCACTCTTCTGCTCCACTTTCCACCGTGCCCACAAAAAGCGTCGAAACAGCGCCCAAGGCTCGCAAACCGAAAGCCAACGCGAGCGCTGCCGGCCAACCAGAAAAAACCGCTGGTAACACACCGCCGCTAGGCACTCAAAGCATCCATCGGGCCGTCACCGTTCTGCGCGAAGTCGCCGCGCACGGCATGAAAGGCCTGCGCCTGTCCGACATCGCCGACGCCCTTTCGCTGGAGCGCCCTACCGCGCATCGCATCGTCAAGGGCCTCGTGGCGCAAGGCATGCTGATGCAGAACCGCGACACACGGCACTACCATCTCGGTCACGTCGTGTACGAACTCGGCCTCGCCGCGTCGCCGCATTTCAGCCTGCGAGAGCTATGTCAGCCCACGCTGCAGACGCTCGCCGAAAAGTCAGGCGACTCCGTCTTCCTGATGGTGCGCAGCGGACTCGATGCGGTGTGCATCGATCTGCTCGAAGGTGGGTACCCGATCCAGACCCGCACGCTTGAAATCGGCGGACGCCGACCGCTCGGTATCGGCGCAGGCAGCCTCGCATTGCTCATTTCGCTGCCGCCCGACGAGCGCGCGCGCGTCATGGCAACCAACGCAGGACGCCTGACGACGTTCGGCAATTTCGCTCAAGCGCGCCTGGAAAAGGCGATCGCGGTATCGACCGAAGCCGGCTACGCGATCAATGAGGAAGACGTGCTGCCAGGCGTCTCGGCGATCGGTCTGTCGATCCGCCCGCGTCAGGGCACGCCCTATGCCGCCATCAGCATCGCCGCGATCGAGTCGCGGCTCTCGGGCGCACGACGCGTGGAAATGGCGAGACTACTGCAAAAGGAAGTGCGCGCCCTCGAGAAGAAGCTGGAAGCCGAGTCGCTGCGCTGGGAATAACGCGTCAACGGCAGGTATCACCCCAGCGCAAGATCCGGATGCGGCGTCGGTACGCCATAGGCGCCACCGGCATAGAGCAGTGGCACTCTGTCGCAATGATGGAGATCCACCACTTCACCGACAAAGATGAAGTGATCGCCACCCTCGTACTTGAACGTGAGGTTGCATTCGAACCAGGCCACGCAACCGTCGAAGAGCGGCATGCCCCCGCGGCCGCTGCGCCACTCGACGCCCTCGAAGCGATCCGGCACCGACGACGCGAACCGCGCGGCGAGCGGCATCTGATCCGCACACAGCACGTTGACCGCGAAACGCCCCGATGCCTCGAACACCTCCAGACTGCGCGAGCGCTTGTTGATGCTCCACAGCACGAGCGGCGGTGAAAGCGAAACCGAGTTGAAGGAATTGGCCGTCAGGCCCACGGGCGTGCCGTCGGGCATCGTGGTCGTGACAATGGTCACCCCGGTCGCAAAACGTCCCAAAGCGTGACGAAAATGGCTGGCATCAAACGTGGCATTCACGGAAGCCTCCTCGAAAGACGTCATGGCTATCTCGTTTCCTCGCACCGCGCGCGAAAACCGGCACGGCGATTCATTCGGACTGCGATCAGTGCGCGCGCGGGGCGGCCACCACGGCAGCCCCGCTCGCGACCGTCTTCTCCCCGACGCGCGCCACGATGTCGCAGCGCAGGTGTCGTCGCCCATCGCTACCGGGCGAACAATCGGACACCGTGCCGAGCACCATGACAACATCGCCGGGCCGCACGGGCGCATTGAAGCGCGCTTCGATGTCGATGATTGCCGCAGCGGGCCCGGCCCAATCCGACACGGCACGCCCCATGAATCCCATCGTGAGCATCCCGTGCGCAATCACGCCACCCAGCCCCGCTTCCCGTGCGTAGCCCTGGTCGTAGTGAATGCGGTTGTAGTCGTCTGACGCCCCGGCGTAGCGCACGAGTTGCGTCGTCGTCACGGCCGGCAACGAGAGCGCGAAGGTGTCGCCGATGCGCGCGTGCAGGAGATGCGTGCCATTCATGCCAGACTCCTCGACGCGACCTGCTGCGCCGATCGATAGACGGTGGTGCGCCGCACCGCGAACACACACTCGTGCGCCACGCCGTCGTTGTCCACCCGATACCCGGACATCACCTGACGCAGCAGCGACATCGCACCCCGGGCGCCGTCCTTGTCGTCGATACCGACCAGTTGCAGCCGGCACTCGAATCGCATGCCCGCCACGATGGGCCGGTGGTAGTGAAAGCCCATTTCGCCCGCAACGATGCGGCGCCGGTCGAGCGCCGCGATCCACGGCGGGTCCTGCGGCGCACGAAAACAGGTCGGAAATGTCGGCGGCGCCACGATGCCCTCGTAACCGTGACGGCGGGCAAACGCGTCATCGCGGTACAGGAGGTTGTCGTCGCCAATCGCATCGGCGAACTTGCGAATCGCGCCGCGCTCCACCTCGACCAGAAACGGCGGCGCACTCGTGCCAATCAGTGAACGGTCGACTTCAGTCATCGTCACGCCCCTCGTTCCTCGTTCGTCGTTCCCGGCTCGCCTTGCCGCGCTGCGCAGGCTGTCATTCGACGCGCTCCACGATGGTCGCGGTTCCCAGCCCGCCACCGCAGCACATCGATTGCAGTCCGTAACGCCCGCCGCGCAGCTCCAGTTCGTCGACCAGTCCGGCCATCAACCGCGCGCCCGTCGAGCCGAGCGGATGGCCCACGGCGATCGAGCCGCCGTTCACGTTCACGCGCGACAGATCAGGCTTGATCTCGGCCAGCCACGCACCCAACACAGACGCGAAGGCCTCATTGATTTCGAACAGATCGATGTCCGCAAGTGCGAGCCCACTGCGCGCCAGGATCTGCTGCGTCGCCGGAATCGGGCCGGTCAGCATCATCGCGGGATCGACGCCGACCACGAATTGAGCACGCAGGACGGCACGCGGACGCAGTCCGTACTCGCGCGCTTTCGCCGCTGTCATCAGGAGCACGGCGGCCGCGCCATCGGACACCTGACTCGCGTTGCCTGCCGTCACGCTGCCGTCCTCGCGGAACGACGCCTTGAGCGAGGCCAGCTTCTCCAGCGACGTATCGCGACGCACACCCTCGTCCCGCGTCACTGCCTGCCCATCCACACCCGTCACCGGCAGGAGTTGCCGGGCAAACCGGCCGGCATCGTGGGCGGCAGCGCTCAACGTGTGACTGCGCAACGCGAGTTCGTCCAGATAGGGACGCTCCAGCTTCCAGTGCGCGGCGATGCGTTCTGCGGCAATGCCCATGGAAGGCATCGAGAAGCGCTCGACCAGCGACTCCGGGTAACGACGTCCGTAGCGCGTGTCGTCGTTGCCGCCCTGCGTCGTCGACATGAGCTCGACGCCGCCGGCAATCACCACGTCGCACGTGCCGCTGCGAATCAGGTTGTCGGCAAAGTGAATCGCCTGCTGCGACGATCCGCAGGCACGCTGCACCGTCGTGCCCGGCACGCTCACGGGGAAGTCGGCCATCAACAGCGCGGTACGCGCGATATTGCCCGCCTGCTCGCCCACCTGGGTGGCGCAACCGGCGACCACGTCGTCGACCGCATCGGCGGGCAACCCGTTGCGCGCCAACACCGCCGCGAGGACCTGCGCGAGCAGCGCCGCGGCGTGCCACTCCCTCAGCGCTCCATTACGACGCCCGACAGGCGTTCGCACGACATCGACGATGACCGGATCCCGGCCGGCAAGCGCGGAGACTTTCATTCCCCGGACTCCCCGGACCTGGCCGCCCATTGACTGTTCTTCCGGCCGAGCAGGTGGCCCGCGATCATGTTCTTGTGGATCTGCAGCGTGCCGCCGTAGATCGATCCGCCGCGCACCTCGCGATACAGCCCCTCGACGGGGTACTCCGCCATGTAGCCGTAGCCGCCGAGCAGTTGAATCGCGTCGTCGCAAATCTCCTTGGCCGCCTGCGCGACGTACACCTTCGCCACCGACGTCTCCAGCGGCGAAGGCAGTCCGCTCGCCGTATTGGACGCTGCCCGGTAGGTGAGCATCTGGGCCGCTTCGAGCTTGACCTTCATGTCGGCCAGCATCCATTGCAGTCCCTGGAAGTCGGCCAGTTCGCGCCCGAACTGCTTGCGCTCCTGGACGTACTGCAACGCAAACTCGAACGCGGCCTGCGCCGAACCCAGCATGCGCGAGATACTGCCGAGACGCTCAACGTTGTACACGCTGATGAGCTTCGCAAACGCGCGGCTCTCGGCAAGAATGTTCGCCTTCGGCACGCGGCAGTCGTCGAAGTACAGCTCGTACTGCCGCTCGCCCGCCATGTTCAGCGTGCCGCCGCTGCAGGAGAATCCAGGCGCGTCGTGCGGCACCATGATCGCGCCGATGTCGCTCGCGCGCCCGGTGTTGCCGAAGCGGCAGTAAAGCATCGTGTAGTGATGCCCCTTGGCGGCACTGATGAAGATCTTCTGGCCGTTGATGATCACGTCGTCGCCCTCGATACGGGCGCGGGTTTTCATCGCCGTCGCCGCCGATCCCGCATCCGGCTCCGTGATGCCGATGGACACGCCGATCTCGCCGCGCGCAACGCCCCCGACGAAGCGCGACTTCTGCGCCTCGGTACCGAGTTCGAGCACGGCGCCGATGGCCCCCGTGGACGTGCGGTGCGCGAGGCCACCCAGAGTTGAGTCGACACGCTGGATGGTCTGGATCAGCAACAGCGTTTCCAGCAGGGGCAAGCCGACCCCGCCGTATTCCTGCGGCATGTTCAGCGCCAGCAATCCTGCTTCGGCCATCTGCCGGCGCAGTCTTTGCAACGGCGCGAAGTCGCCCTTCGTCTCGGCCTCGTGGGCCTCCTTCGCGAGCGGGAGCAACTGCCGGCACAATTTCTCGGTCGCATCGATCAGTTCGCGCTGCGATTCGGTAAGCTGAAAATCCATGAAAACTCTCGAAGACTAGATTGACGAAGGCGACGTACGCGCTCAGCGCTGAAGCGTCGAATCGAACGATTCGCCGAGCTCTGCCGCGCCCACGATCTGCGCGGTCTTGTCGTGCCCGACGTGCAGAATGTGCGTGTTCAGATCCCGGATCAGACGCGCCAGCGGGAACTCGTCGAACAGCGCGGTCGATCCGGCCAGCATGATCAGCGTGTGCGACATCTGCAACGCGGCATGCGCGCAAATCGACTTGGCCTGCATGGAAATCAATTCGGCATGCTGAACATCCCCGGTGCGCCATGCGTCGATCGCGTTCTCGAACACGATCTGCGCGCCGTGCAACTGCGTCCTCGCCTCGCCCATGCGGAGCTGCACGAACGGATCCTTGCCGCGGCCGCGCTCGACGAGACTTTTCCGCACCCACTCGTAGGCGCCCTCGATCATCCCGAGATAATTCGCCGTGAAGCCCAGATGGAAACGCCCCTGCCAGCGCCCGCGCGGATAGACCCCCGGCTCGCCGAGCACGTGCAGTTCGTCGATGAAGACATCGTTCAGGTAAATTTCCGGGCTGGGACACACGCGCATGCCCGTCGGGCGATACCAGTCGTGATTGATGGTGAGCCCTTCCATGCCCGGCTCGACGATGACCATCAAATGCGACCTGAAGTATTCCGTCTCGCCTTCGATAGTCGCGAACACGATGGCAACGCCGTTCTCGTAGCCGTTGGTCGCATAGTTCTTGTTGCCATTGACGACGTAGCCGCCGTCGACCTTCTTCGCCGTGGTCTTGAGCACGTACATGTGCTTGCGGCCCGCCTCGCTGCCGACGAACGACGACACACTCATCTTCTGTGTCATCGGCTTCACGAAGCGCTCGCGCTGCGCATCGGTTCCCAACTCGTCGAGCGCCCAGGCCACGTGGTTCTGAACCTGCATGCAGTGCGCGGTGCCGGGCGACACCCGGGCCACGCGCCGCATTGCCTGCAGGAACGTTGCCGGATCGGCCGACATCACGTTGCTGCCAAGGCCGCCGTGCTCCTTGCGCACCGTTGCCGTGAGCAGGCCGAGCTCGAACAGGTCCTGCAGGTTCTCGAACGGCATTGCCGCCGCGTCGTGATATTCACGCTCACGCCCGGGAAAGCGGCTTTGCACGACAGCTTCGAGCGCGGCGAGCACATCGAGGTTGCCCTGCCTCGACAACGAGGGGGTTTCCGCAAAATTCATGTAGCCTCCTGAAAGGGGACCGCCTGAGCCTCCGCAGCGGAGGTAACGGCGGCTTCTATCGCCTTCGGGCCGACGGCGCGCGCAGCAGTGTTCGCTGTCGCTGCGGGAATCGTTTCGGCGAAATGACACGTCACCCAGTGGCGCGGCGCGATTTCCCGCGCTACCGGCTTCTCCTCACGACAACGCGCCGCCGCATGCGGGCAGCGCGGATGAAACGGACATCCGGAAGGCGGATTCATCGGCGACGGAATCTCGCCGGCCACCGCCTGCGCGCCATTCCCGCCCCGTGCGTCGACCGAGGCGATCAGCGCCTGCGTGTACGGATGACGCGCGCCGCGCATCAGCGTCGCGGTATCGGCCATCTCCATGAACTCACCCAGGTACAACACTCCGATGCGCTGGCTCATGTAGGCCACCACCGCGAGATCGTGCGAGATCAGCAGGTAGGTGAGATCGAGCGTGCCCTGCAGGTCCTTGAGCAGATTCAGGATCTGCGCCTGGATGGACACATCGAGCGCGGAAACCGGCTCGTCGAGAATCATGCAGCGCGGGTTCAGGCTTAGCGCGCGCGCAATCGCCACCCGCTGGCGCTGACCGCCCGACAACTCGTGCGGGAACTTGCGCTGCGTGCCGCCCGGCAACCCGACGAGCTGCAACAGTTCCGCCACGCGACTCGCGCGGCCCGCATCGTCGAGTACGCGATGAATGCGCAAGGGCTCGTCGATGATCCGGCCGATGCGCATGCGGGGATTGAGGGCGCTGTACGGGTCCTGCAGCACGGGTTGCAGCACGCGATGAAAGCGTTCCCGGGCCGCGGCGCTCAACTGCCGGATGTCCTGCCCGTCGACTTTCACTTCGCCGCTCGTGGCCGGTTCGGCCAGCATCAGCATTCTGGCGATGGTGCTCTTGCCGGAACCGGATTCGCCCACGAGACCGAAGGTCGCCCCCGGTTCGACGTCGAACGTCACTCCGGCGACGGCATGAAGCGGGCGCGCACGACCCAGCAGCCCGCGACGGACGTCGTAGGTCTTTCGCAGATTGCGCACGGAAAGATACGCTTGCGGCATCACGCCACCTCCCTGCGCACGCGCGCCACGCCGGCGAGAGCCGGTTCGCCGCCGCTGTCTGCCGCACTATCGCAGCAGGACGATGCCGCTTGCGACCACATCTGCATCGTCTGCCAGCATGCGCTGCGGCGGGCGCCGTTCTGCCACTCGAACCAGTCGGGGTACTGGGCGTGACACTGCTGCGTGGCCAGCGGGCAGCGCGGTGCGAACCGGCAGCCCGCCGGCCACTCCGCCAGCCCCGGCTGCTGCCCCGGAATCGCCTCCAGACGTTTCTCGTAGCGCCCGAGCGACGGCACGGCGCGAAGCAGACCGGCGGTATAGGGATGCGCCGGCCGCGCGAACACATCGGCAATCGGCCCCGACTCGACGATGCGCCCGCCATACATGATCGCGACGTCGTCACAGAACTGCGACGCGAGATGCAAATCATGCGTGACGAAGATCAGCGCCATGTTGCGCTGCTGCTGAAGCTCTCGCAGCAGCTTGAGAATCTGCAACTGGACGGTGACGTCGAGCGCGGTCGTGGGTTCGTCGCAGATGAGCAGCTCGGGAGAGAGCGCGATATTGATGGCGATGGAGACGCGCTGGCGCATGCCGCCGCTGAACTGGAACGGGTAGCTGTCGAGCCGCTCCAGCGCCGCCGGAATCTTCACGCGCTCCAGCACGTCGACGCTCAGCCGCCGCAGTTCCGCCTTGTCGCGAATCCCCTGGTGAACGCGGAAGATCTCCGCCACCTGATCGCCGATGGTCAGCAGCGGATTGAGGGACGTCATGGCGTCCTGCAGGATCATGCCGATCTCGCGGCCGCGAATCTTCGCCATCTCCGCGCGCGAGAGCCTGACCAGATCCCGGCCTTTGTAGAACACTTCGCCCTGAACCACGCGTCCGTTCGACGGCAGCAGCCCGAGCAGGGTGTTGCACGTCATGCTCTTGCCCGAGCCGGACTCGCCGACCAGCGCCAGGGAACGTCCGGCGTCGACGCGCAGGCTGACGTTGTCGACGGCCGTCACGACGCCATGCTTGCCCCGCAGCATCGTGGTGAGATTTCGCGCTTCGAGGAGTGCGGTCATTACCACCCCCTCGACATCGTGGGGCTCAGGCGATCGCGCAGCGCGTCGCCAAGCTGATTCGCAAGCAGAACGGTGACCATCAGGACCATGCCGGGAATGCCGCAAATCCACCAGGCGGTGTCCAGATAGCCCCGGCCATCGGCGATCATGGCGCCCCACGACGGCGTTGGCGGTTGCACGCCGAGGCCGAGGAACGACAGCGTCGCCTCCAGGATGATGATGGTGCCGATGTCGAGCGTGGCGAGCACGATGAACGTGTTGATCACGTTCGGCACGATGTGGGCAAGCATCACACGAAGACGCGAGGCGCCCGCGAGCTTCGCCAGCAACACGAAGTCACGGGAGCGCAGCGACAGCGCTTCCGAGCGCGTGACACGCGCGAAGCGCGCCCAGTTCGCGAGGCTCAGCACGATCACCAGATTGAAGACGCTGAAGCCGATGGCTCCTACCAGCACCAGCGCGAGGATGACCGCCGGCAGCGCCAGCTGGATGTCCGCCACGCGCATGGCCACCGCATCGGCCCATCCGCCGAGATACCCGGCCGCGATACCGAACAGGCTGCCGAACACACCGGCGAGGAGTACCGCGCAGAACGAGACGTACAGCGAAATCTGCGATCCCCAGATCACCCGGGACAACAGATCGCGTCCCAACTGGTCGGTGCCGAACCAGTGCGCCGCCGACGGCGGCTTGAGGATGTCGCTCAGCGAAATCGCGTTCGGGTCGTGGGGCGAAAACCATTGCGGGGCGAGCGCGACGACAATCAGCGCCAGCGCGAGAGCCATGCACACCCAGAGCTGGACATTGCGCCAGAGACGCCGGCGCGCGCGCATCTGCGGCACCGGTACACTGGCCTCGGCCGGGCGTTGCTGCAAGTCGAGGGGGGTGACCTCATGCATAGCGAATCCTCGGATCGACGTAGGCGTAGAGCACGTCTACCGCCAGGTTGAGCAAGGTGAAGATCAGCGCCCCCACCGTGACGGCTGCCTGTACGACCGTGTAGTCGAGATTGGAGATCGAGTCGAGAATCAGGCGGCCGATGCCCGGCCACGAGAAGATGAACTCGACCGAGACAGCGCCGCCCATCAGGATGCCGAACTGGAGCGCCGTGAAGGTAATCATCGGCAGGAGCGCGTTGCGCAGTGCGTGGCGGAAGATGATCGTGCGCTCCGGCACGCCCTTGATGCGCGCGAACTTGATGTATTCCGTATCGAGAACTTCAGACATGCTCGATCGCGTCAGCCGCATGATCCCCGCCGCCGAATACCAGCCAAGGGCCACGGCAGGCATGACGAGATGCGGGAACGTACCGTAGCCGTTGGTCGGAAACCACGACAGCTGGATCGAGAACAGGCGGATGAAGAGCAGGCTGAACAGAAACGGGGGGGCCGCCTGCCCCAGCACCGCGAAGAGCTTCGCGCACTGATCGAGCGCACCGCCGCGACGTACGGCAGCGATGGCGCCGAGCGGCACGCCCACGAGCATGCCCAGTCCGAGCGCCGATGTCGTGAGCAGCAACGTCGGCCACAGCGCACCGAGCACCACGTCGAGCGCCGGGCGCGAGAACCGGTACGACATGCCGAGCTGCCCCTGCAGCAGATGCCAGAGGTAGCTGCCGTACTGCACGGGGATCGGGCGGTCGAGGCCCATCTGGTGACGCAGCAACGCGCGGTCCGCCTCCGTCGCTTCGGGCGGCAGCATCAGATGCGTCGGATCGCCGATCAGCCGAACGATCAGGAAGATCACCAGCGTGACGAGCAGCACCGTGATCAACGACTGCGCCACACGGCGCGCCAGATAGCGAATCATGCGTGCGTCCCCCCGTCCGGCGCGGCGCGGGTTTGCGTGCTATCGCCTGCTGCGAGATTGCGCGTCGCGCGATCGCGCAGTTCCAGCTTGCGAATCTTCTGGCTGCCGGTCAGGGGCCACGTGTCGATGAACTCGACATAGCGCGGCACCTTGTAGCTCGCAATATGTTCGCGGCAGTACTGCTGCAACGCCAATGGCGAGATGTCGGCGCCTTCCTGACGTTCGATGTAGGCGTAGCCCACTTCGCCAAGGCGCGCGTCGGGTACTCCCACCACGACTGCCTGACGCACGCCCGGATACGTCTTGAGGAAGACTTCGATCTCCTGGGTCGCCACGTTGAAACCGCCCGGCTTGATCATCTCCTTCACCCGGCCGCGGTAGGTGAGGTATCCGTCGCTGTCGATCTCGCCGAGATCGCCAGTGAGCAGCCAGCCTCCGGCATCGATCGCCTTGCGGTCCTCGTCGGGCATGCGGTAGTACCCTTTCATCACCACATAGCCCGCGATGCAGATCTGGCCGATCGCGCCCGCCGGCAGATCGGCACCGGTTTCGATGTCGGCGATGCGCACCCGCACATCGCGCACCGGACGCCCGTTGGTGCGCGAACGCTTCTCGTACGTGTCGTCCCAGCGCGTGCGCACGACAGCATTCGAGGTTTCCGACATGCCGTAGGCGCTCACCAGTTCCGGCACCCCGAGCGTGCGGCTGACCCATTCGAACGACGCCGTCGGCAGCGGTGCCCCCGTGCCGGTGCGCAGGCTCGACAGGTCGTACTGGCCGATAGCGGCGAACGCCTTGAGGTCCTGGACGATCGTGTCGACGAAGAAACTGACGGTGATGCGCTCGCGCTCGACGAACTCGCAGAAGAGCTTCGGCGAGAACTGGTCCGCGATGACCATCGCCGCGCCGGACACGGCCATTGCCAACGTGTAGAACGTTCCCGTCGCCGTGAAGAGCGGCACGCACGAGAGGTAGCGGTCGCGCGACGTCAGCCGCAGGCATTGCGCCGCGTAGTGATTGTTCGACAGCAACGCGCCGTGGCGCACCATCGCCCCCTTGGGGAACGAGGTCGTGCCCGACGTGTACAGGATCTGCGCGACGTCGTCCGGCTTGACCTGGGCGAAGCGGCGCTCGAGCGCGCCGTCGTCCAGACAATGCCGGCCGTGCGCCTCGATGGCGTGGAAATTCTCCATGCTGGTGGGCAGAGCACGATCCGCGGGCAGACCGACGACCCGGCGCAACGCCGGCATGCGTTCGCACTGCCAGGCATCACGGCGTTGCAAGGTCCATTCGGGATCGAGTTGCGCGAGGATATCGAAATAGCGCACACCGCGCCCGGCGGGACCGCCGTACTCCTGCACGATCAGCGTGGTCGCGTCCGATTGCTCAAGCACATAGGCGACATCGCTGTCCCGAAACCGCGTGTTCACCGGCACCAGCACCGCGCCGATGAGCGGCACGGCCCAACGCGCGATGAGCCATTCGGCGCTATCGGACATCCATAACGCGACGTTCTCGCCGGGAGCCACGCCGAGGGACATCAGGCCACGGGCGAAGGCGCGAATGCGCTCTGCGAGTTGCGTGAAGCTCAGGCGCGTCTCGCCGTGCACCACGGCCTCGCGTTCGCCATGCTCGTTGACGATCCACGTCAGCGCACTCGCGAAAGTCTCACGCGTCCAGTCAATCGCATCGGCCGGCGAGGCCGCCACGGTAACGTCCACCTGAGCCGGCATCCCGCGAGGGGCCAATACGCTATCGTCGTCTCGGTTCATGGTCTGATTCATCCGTTCGCGTCCGCTCGAGAGCCGGCTCACTTCCAGCTCAGGCTGCGCAGGTTGTAGTACCCGCTGCCGTGTTGTGGCTCCCAGTTCAGCTTCACGTCCTGCGCGAAGGTGTAATAGAGCTCGGTGATCAGGACGGCATGCCCGTCGTCATGCAACAGTCGCCCGATCTTCCTGAATATCTCGTCGCGCTGCTCGCGCGAAGTCGCGGCATCCCCCTGGGCCACCAGCTTTTCGACTTCCGGGTTGTAGTAGTCGGACCAGGTGCCGTCCTTCGTCGCGGCGCCGCTGATCGGATGCACCGGATCGTAGATGGCGTTGGAGAACTGCATCATCGTCATCGGTCCGCCCTTGTGCGTGTTATTCAGGCGGCTCCACGCGGCGTAATCGATGACCTTGACGTTGGCTTTCACGCCCACCGCCGCCCAATAGGCCGCGATCACTTCGCAAAGCTCCTTCGGGTTGTCCGTGGGACACAGCAGGTCGGTCGTGAAGCCGTTCGGGTACCCGCCCTGCGCCAGCAGCTTCTTCGCCTGCGCCGGATCGTACGGATAAGGCTTGAGCGTGCGATCGACGCCATACGGATAGCTCGACGACACATACGAGGACATCTGCGCGCCGACGCCATGCAGCACCTGATTGATGATCGCCTTGGTATCGAGCGCGTAGTTCAGCGCCAGGCGAACCTCGCGTTTCGAGAGCGGCGTGCCCGGCACATTCGAATACAGCCGCACGGCGAGCGGGCTGCCGACCGCCACCGACTTCACGGTGAGACCCGCATTGGCCTTCAGGCGCGCCACGTCGACGCTCGGCACATAGTCGATGACGTCGACCTCGCCATTGAGCAGCGCGTTGATGCGGCTGCTCGCTTCGGGAATGACCTTGAAGACGAGATGCTTGATTCCCGGCTTCGGCCCCCAGTAGTCATCGAATCGATCGAGCGTGACCGACTGTCCGATCTTCTGCTCGACGAATCTGTAGGGACCCGAGCCCACCGGAGCGCGCGCGAAAGCCTCAGGCGACGGCAGCGACTCGGTATAGGCCTTCGGTACGAGCAGCAGATAGCCGGCGATCTTGTTGAGGAACGCGCCATCCTGCCGCTTCAGGTGAAACACGACCGTCGTGTCGTTGGGGGCCTCGACGCGGTCGACGAGATTGGCGAAGTACGGGCGCCGCGTGCTCTTCGTCTCCGGCGCAACAATGCGCTCCAGCGAGTACTTCACGTCTTTCGCGGTGAGCTTCGTGCCGTTGTGGAACTTGACGTCATTGCGCAGCGTGAACGTGTACTGCAAACCGTCCGGCGAGATCTTCACGCCCGTGGCGACGCTCGGCTTCAGGTTACCGTCGATGTCGAACGCGTAGAGCGTGTCGAACAGCTGCCATCCATAACGCTGCGAGTCGCCCGTTGCGGCCACCTGCCCGTCGAGATTGTTGATGTCCTTGCCGACGGCGAAAACCACGGTGTCCCGGTCGACTGCCGGCTTTCCGCCGATGGCCATTGCCGCCGTCGACGACCACAGGGCGGCGCACAGCGCGATGCCCGATCCGATCCACGCCATCTTGCGCGGCCATGCCTGCAATGCCCGTAAGTGCATTGAACTCTCCGAAGGAAGACGCGAGACGAAGACTTACCGCAATGTCTCCGGGCCGCCCTTGACATAGATGATCTGCCCCGACACGAACGAAGCGTCTTCGCTGCAAAGGAAGGCCACGACATTCGCGATGTCACGCGGAACACCGACCCGGCCGAGCGGAATGCTCCTTGCGCGTTGCCGTTTGTATTCCTCCGGATCGATGCCGCGGCGCTCTGCCGTCTGACGCGTCATTTCGGTGTCGACAAACCCGGGTGCCACCGCGTTGACGTTGATATTGAAGGGGCCGAGTTCGATGGCGGCCGTGCGCGTGAAAGCCTGCAACCCTGCCTTGGCAGACGAGTAGTTCGCCTGCCCGCGATTGCCGAGCGCCGATGTGGAAGAGAGATTGACGATCTTGCCGCTGCGTTGTTCGACCATATGCCGTTGCGCGGCGCGCGTGCACAGGAACGTGCCGCGCAGGTGGACGTTCATGACCCGGTCCCAATCGTCGACCGACATCTTGAACAACAGGTTGTCACGGGTGACACCGGCGTTGTTCACGAGGACATCGAGCCCGCCGAGCTGCGCGATCACCTGCGCGACCAGCGCCTCCACCTGTGCCTCGTCGGTGACGTCGCAGCCAAAGCCCACGGCGTCATGCCCGCCGTCGCGCCGCAACGCCTCGGCTGCCGATTGCGCCGCGTCTGCCGAGATGTCGCAGATCGCCACGCGCGCACCCTCCTGCGCGAACCGTTCGGCCGTCGCGTAGCCGATGCCACGCGCGCCGCCCGTCACTAGGACCACCTTTTCCTGGAAGCGATTGCTCATGCGCTTGCGTCTCCTGATTGTGGCGCTGCCTGATCTATGCCGGCAGTCGTCGTCATGCAAACCAGTCTAGTCACGCGTCGCACGATGGTCAATATTTGAAACAAATAACTTTCCACAAAATTCACCAGGGATAACTCTCAGCCCGATCAACACGCCATCGGCTATCTTTATAACGCAAGAATAATCCTTCCTTTATATGGGTTACTGCTTAGCTAAGCATGACGTTCGGGCTTGCTTCATCTACGAAAACTGGCGCAACATCTATTCCACCATTTGAACGTTAACGAAGGACGCTGGAAAACGACATGCAAAACGAGACGCAACGCACGAACCCTTCGCTACCCAGCGCGCGTGGCGCGTCAGGCGCGCTGGGTGTGCGCCGTCTCGCCCGCCCTCGCCGCATTCCGGCCGGCAATACGTCCGCCGACAATGCACTCCGCGAGATTGCCGCCCGCCATGTAGATGTGTCCGAACACGCTGCCGAGTTCGCCCGCCGCATAAAGCCCTGCGATAGGCTCGCCAAACGGGTCGAGCACCCGCTGCGACGCGTCGTGAACCGGACCGCCCTGCGTGTTGATCACGACCGGCCACAGCGAAGCGGCGTAGAACGGCCCTTCGCGCAGCGGCGTCATCGTCTCGGGACGCCGCCCGAACGCGTCATCGCGCCCGGCATCACAACCCGCGTTCCAGTCGCTCATCGTGCGCACCAGCTCCCGCTCCTCGATCCCCAGCTTCCGCGCCAGCGCCTCGATCGTGTCGGCCTTCTGCAGCAGGCCGTTTTCGACTTCCTTCAGGTTGTCGCTGCTCCACTCGTACCAGGCGTCGCGGTCGTTCGTGATCGACCGGCCCATCGGATACATGCGACGCCCCGCCTCGTCGAAAATCAGGAACGACGGCAGGCGATCGTGGCGATAGGCCGACGGATCATAGTGATCGAACTGGCGCACACCGGTGTCCGAGATATACGGCGGATATTCGTTGACGTAACGACGCCCGCGCTGGTCGACGATGATCCACGCCATCTGCGGCAGCGGCTTCGTTTCGCGCTCGGGCGTCCACATCGGCAGGATCTTGGCGTAGATGCCAAACGGGTACGACGGATCGGGATGCCGGATGCCGTACGGCCCATGGTGGTGCCACATATGCCAGAGCGCAGCGCCCGCGGCTTGCGCCATACGAATGCCATCGCCCGTATTGCCGCGAAAGCTGCCCGGCAGCACCGGCGTCGACACGAAGAACTGGCGCTTCATCTCCTCGTCGGCCTCGAACCCGCCGCAGGCGAGCACTACCGCGCGACGCGCCTGCACATGCAGCGAGTCGCCGCCGCGCCGCAACCGCACCCCCAGCACCTCGCGCTGCGCGCCCTGCACCAGCCGCTCGACGCTCGTCGACAGCCACACATCGATACGGCCGGCGGCGCGGCGCGCCTCGACGTTGTCCAGCAGCAACTTGAAGAGCAGGCAGCCCGGACGAAACGGCCGCGCGGCGAGGTATCCCGCGGGATCGCCAAAACCCGGGATCGACTCGACGTCGGCGTAAGCAAGCGAATCGCAGCCCGAAAACGGGTAGTTGCCCGCCGCCGCCTCGACGCGCACCACAGCACCGTTGACGCGCGCCAGGTCACGCAGGTAATCCGGCACTTCCGTCATGCCGGCCGCGAGCGTGCGCAGAACGTCGTCCGGCGTGCGGCCGCCGCACGTGCGCCGCAGGTACTGAAACGCAGCGCCCGCATCATCCGACACGCGCACACCACCGGCCGACAGGATCGAAATGCCGCCGGGATCGGGCATCTTCTCGATCAACAGCACACGCGCGCCGGCGTCCGCACTCTCGATCGCCGCCACCGCGCCGGCAGCGCCATAGCCCACGACGATCACGTCATATTCCGCCTGCCACCGCGCGGCCGCGCCGGGCGTGATCCGATGTTCCGATGCATCCAAGAAAGCAACCATGTGTCGACGACTCCTAGTTGTCCACTGCTCACCGTTTGTTGAACCACTCGTCACTACCCGGAGGAAACCGAGATGCCCAACCACGCTGTCTGCTCTGAAATCACTGGCACGGTCTGCCAGGTGCTCGTCGCCGAAGGCGACACCGTGTCCGAAGATCAGGCGCTGTTGATAGTCGAATCGATGAAGATGGAAATTCCCGTGATTGCACCGCGCGCCGGACGGGTCACGCAGGTGCACTTCAACGTGGGCGACCCGATCGGCGAAGGCGACGCCGCCGTGAGCCTCGACGCCTGATTCACCGGATCACCCGGCACATCGGGCCCGTGCGCCGTGCGTCATCTCGCACGACGCACGGCACGCGACATGCGGCGGCGCGCCGGCCTCAATGACTCAATGCCAGGCGACCTTGCGGAAGTTGAGGAAGCCCGAACCCTGCTGCACCTCCCACGTCAACGCCTTCTTTTTCGCGAAGACGTTGAACAACTCCGTCACGAGCACCGCGGAGGCGTCGTCGTGAAGAATCTTGCCGATCTTGCGGAACAACGCACCGCGCGCCTCGGCACCCGTAGTGGTATCGAGCTGCTTGAGCAATGCCTCGACTTCCGGGTTGTAGTAGTCGGACCAAGCACCGTCCTTCGAGAACGATCCCGCTACCGGATGAATCGGGTCGTAAATCGCATTGGTGAATTGGGTGGTCGTCATCGGTCCGGTCTTGTGCGTGTTGTTCAGGCGACTCCACGCCGCGTAGTCGATGCGATTGATGTCGACCTTGACCCCGACCTGCCCCCAGTAAGCCGCCAGGGCCTCGGCAAACTCCTTGGGCGTCCCCACGGCGTCATAGAGCCTGATCGAAAACCCGTTCGGATAGCCCGCCTGCTTGAGCAGCTCGCGCGCCTTGGCGGGATCGTAGGGATACGGGGCGATGCTCGGGTCGCCGCCATAGGGGAAGTACTTCGAGATGAACGTGCCCATCGGAGCCCCGACACCATGGAACACCCCCTTGATGATGGCATTCGCGTCGATGGCGTAGTTGAGCGCGAGGCGCACGTCGCGCTTCGCAAGCGGCGAATCTGGCACGTTCGAGTACAGGCGCACGTGCATCGGGGACGACACCGGGTTGGTGATGACATCCAGCGCCGCGTTCTCGCGCAGCCGCGCCACTTCGGCGAGCGGGATCATGGCCGCGATGTCGACCTCGCCCGACACGATCGCGTTGACCCGGCTCGACGGCTCGGGGATGTATTTGAAGATAAGCGTCTTGATGGCGGGCTTCTCGCCGTAGAAGTCGTCGAAGCGCTCGAGCTCGAGATACTGCCCCACCTTGTTGGTCTTCACGCGATAGGGCCCCGTGCCGATCGGCGCCGCGGCAAACGCTTCGACATTCGGCAGCGACGACGTGTACTTCTGCGGCACGATGAACAGGAAACCGGCGATCTTGTTGAGAAAAACCCCGTCAGGCTGCTTCAGGCGGATGCGAACCGTGAGCGGATCGGGCGTGTCGACGCCATCGATGACCGGCGCGAAGTACGGGCGGCGCGTGCTCTTCGTTGCCGGGTCGATGATGCGCTCGATCGAGTACTTCACGTCCGCCGACGTGAACGGATCGCCGTTGTGGAACTTGATGTTCGGCCGGAGCTTGAACGTGTAGACCAGCCCGTCGGGCGACATCGTGTAGCTGGTCGCCATGCGCGGCACGATGTTGCCCTTGTCATCGAAGCCGTAGAGCGTATCGAAGATCGACATCGCGTAGCGCTGCGAATCGCCGCTCGCCGTCACCAGCGCATCGAGACTCTGAATCTCCTTGTCGAGCGCCACGACGAGCGTGTTGCGATCGACGGCCGGACCGCTCCGGTCCGCCGCCATTGCCTCGGACGACACCCCCGCTGCCCCGAGCACACCCAACGCCCCGACAGCGAGCGCGACCGCCGCCCCTGCCCGCAACCCCGACGCCACACGCTCCAGCGCGCGCCATCCCGTGATTCGATTCATTTCGACCTCGCTTTGTACGTTCACATATTGGAATTAAAAAAGCATCGAAAACCCCGCCCGGATCCACGCCGATTTCTCTGGCATGCTGTTGAAATATCCGCTATAAAAGCTAGAAAACATGGCCATCGATGTCAATAAGCTATGATACCGATGCGATATCGCCGCCCACGCAGCGCACCATATAATCGTAATTTATTTCAATATATGGATATCTGGAAAGCCGCACTCTCCGTACCCATCGCACCGCCAGGACGCCCATGGATAAACGCAAGATCGACGAACTCCACGCACGCCGCGAGGCCATCCGCACAGCGACGCCGGCGGCCGCCATCGCAAAGCTCCGCGAGCAGGGAAAGTTGACGGCGCGCGAGCGGATCGCGTTGCTGCTGGACGACGGCAGCTTCGTCGAGATGGGCGTTCATGCGCACAGCGCGCACCCGTCGCTGCGCGAGCGCACACCAGCCGACGGCATCGTTACCGGCCACGGCACCATCGACGGACGCACCGTCTACGTCGCGGCGGACGACGCGACGGTGCTGGGCGGCACGCGCGGACGCGTCGGCGAGATCAAGATCGCCCGCGTGCGCGAGGCCGCCTTGCGTCACCGGAAACCGTTCATTGCGCTGATGGAAGCGGGGGCGGCACGCGTGCAGGAGAGCTTCGGCGCAACGGCCGCGAACATGGGCGCCCGCTTCGCGGATCACTTCCGGATGTCCGGGCAGATTCCGCAACTCGCCGCCATCCTCGGGCCCGCCTTTGGCGGCCCCTCCTTCACGGCCGCCCAATCCGATTTCACGGCGCTCGCGCGCGGCACGGGCGTGATGGGCATGTCGGGGCCGCTGGTCGTCAAGGTCGGCACCGGCGAGTCGGTTACCAGCGATGCGATCGGCGGCGCGCAGGTCAGCGAGACCGTGACCGGCCAGACCGACTATGTCGGCGACACGGAGGCCGATACGCTACGCAGCCTGCGAACGTTTCTGTCTTTTCTCCCGAGCCACTGCGGAGAACTTCCACCCGTCTCGGAAGCGAGGCCCGCCGCCGTCGACACCGAAGAAGGCCGCGACAAGCTGCGCGCGCTCATTCCGGATGTCGGGCGTCAGGCGTACGACATGAAACGCGTGTTGAGCCTCATCGTCGACGCGGGCGACCTGTTCCACTATCGGCCGCGCTTCGGCCCGAACCTGATCACCGCATTCGGGCGCATCGATGGGCAACCCGTCGGTTTTGTCGCGTCGAACCCGATGGCGCGCGGCGGCGTGATGGATGAAAAGACGGCACAGAAGGCCCGCAAATTCGTCGACATTTGCGACGCGTTCCACGTCCCGCTCGTCTTCATTTGCGACGCCCCCGGATTTCTCGTGGGTCCCGAGATCGAGAAGCATCGCATGGTGTCGCTCGCCGCACGCCTGCTCAACACCGTATGCGCCGCGTCCGTGCCAAAGGTCACGTTTGTGGCGCGCAAGGCCAT
Source organism: Paraburkholderia susongensis (assembly GCF_900177725.1). Classification (GTDB taxonomy): domain Bacteria; phylum Pseudomonadota; class Gammaproteobacteria; order Burkholderiales; family Burkholderiaceae; genus Paraburkholderia; species Paraburkholderia susongensis. The sequence continues at coordinate 295,966 of NZ_FXAT01000001.1, forward strand.
CGGCCTCGCCTATCTCGCGATGTGCGGGCGGGCCATGCGCCCCGACTACCTCGCCGCGTGGCCGGGCGCGCACTTCGACGTCATGGGGCCCGAGGCAGGCGTCGAGCTCGTGTACGGACGCGAGATCTCGGCCGCGCAGGACCCGGCCGCACGCAAGGCCGAAATCATGGCCAGGCTCGACGAGCAGTCGAGCGCCTACGAGGCAGCGGCACAGGGCTGGATCGACGACGTGATCGACCCGGCCGAGACGCGCGACGCCATCCGGCGCGTTCTGCTCGCCACAGCGGACGCCCGCCAGCCCGGGTTCAGGCATCGCATCGACCCCTGAGACGGGTTCATGCGGACAACACCCCGGCGTCGATCACCTGAGGACGGCATCGCGACCATGAACATCGATTTTTCCGTGGACGAAGGCGTTGCCACCGTGCGCCTGAACCGCCCCGAAGCGCTCAATGCTATCGACTATCCGATGCGCGAGCGGCTTCAGCACCTGTGGCGGCACATCGGCAGCACACCGGAGATTCGCGCCGTCATCGTGACAGGCGCCGGGGAACGCGCGTTCAGCAGCGGCGCGGATCTGCGGCGCACGCCCCCACCGGCAACGTCCTTCGCCGCCCAGACGTTTGGCGGCGAAGGGGCCGAACCGGAAGCGGGGTCGCTGACCCTCGGCCTCGATTTCGACACCCCCACGATCTGCGCCTTTAACGGGCTCGCGTACGGCGGCGGACTGGAAATCGGCCTCGCGTGCGACATCCGTATCGCGGCCGATACGGCACGCTTCGCGTTACCGGAGGTCTGCGTGGGTTCGATGCCCGGTTCGGGCGGGACACAGCGTCTGCCCCGTCTCATCGGCAGCGCCAATGCCATGTGGATGCTCCTGACCGGGGAGTCGATCGACGCACAGGCGGCGCTGCGCATCGGCCTCGTGAGCCACGTCGTGGCCCCCGACGCGCTTCTCGGGACGGCCACCGGCATCGCGCGCCGCATTGCCGACGCAGCGCCGCTTGCCGTGCGCGCCATCAAGCGGGCGGCGCGCGACGGACTGGACATGCCGTTGCCGATCGCGCTCACCTACGAACGTCAAACGTGGGGGCTGTTGCGCGACACGGAAGATCGCAAGGAGGGACGTGAGGCGTTTGCGCAGAAGCGCACGCCGGTGTTTCGCGGGCGTTGATGTGAAGGAGTTTTACGCGACATTGCCTGCGGCATACTTCGCACTCCCATCATTGACACGCCATCTTGTCTGCACGACGCAAACGCCAGATACGGATAGATTCTCATGACCCCGTCTCCACGACATTCCAGCAACATCGACGGCTGTCTCGCCGACACGACGGAAATGACCCCCGGCAGCCCATCGAATGGCGACGTGCCGCACGCGCCCGCCACCCGCCGGGCGAACGAAGGAACGCAGAGCATTCAGCGCGCCATTGCCGTATTGCGCCTCATCGCCATGTGCGGCCCGCAAGGTCTGCGGCTTCACGAAATTGCGGAGAGTCTTGCGCTGGAACGCATCACTGCGCATCGCATCGTCAAGGGACTCGCCTTCAGCAACATGCTGCAACTCGATCCGCAGACGCGACGCTACTCGCTGGGCCACATGGTTTATCTGCTCGGCCTGGGCGCATCGCCGGCGTTCGACCTCAAGGAGCGCTGCCAACCCACGCTGCGCCGGCTTGCCGATGCGACAGGCGATTCCGTTTTCCTGATGGTGCGCAGCGGCCACGAAGCGGTGTGCTTCGATCACGTGCAGGGCAGCTATCCGATTCGGACACACAGCCTGAAGATCGGCGCACGGCGGGCACTTGGCGCGGGTGCAGGTGCTATGGCGTTGCTCGCCGCGTTGCCCGACAGCGCTGTCGAAACCGCGATTGCCGCGAATGCGGTGCATCTTCCGCGCTATCGAGACATCTCGCCCGGGCGTTTGCGCGAGATGGTCGCGAAGACCCGCCATGACGGCTACGCAACCAACGTACAGACGGTGATCGCGGACGTGAGCGCCATCGGCATGACGCTGCCCCGGAACGACGGCCCGGCGTTCGTATCGATCAGCATTGCGTCGATCGCCTCACGCATGACGGACGCACATCTTGACGACGCGCTACATGCACTCCGGCGCGAAACCGAAGCATTGGGCCGGCATCTGGACGACGCCCGGGTCGCGTGGGGCGGCATGGCCGACGACATTTCCGCGTAGCCACTGGCAACACCTCGGCATCAGCCCGGGGACGCACCCGGGACATGGAAACACAGGAGGAGAGAGATATGTTTACGAAGGTCCTCGTCGCGAACCGCGGCGCGGTCGCGGCGCGCATCATTCGCGCGCTGCGCCAGATGAACATCCGTTCCGTCGCGGTCTGCTCCGAGGCGGATGCGACGCTGCCTTATCTGGCGCAAGCCGATGAAGTGTATGCCATCGGCCCTGCGCCAGCGATGTCGAGCTACCTCGACCAGGACCGCCTCATGGAGGTTCTGGCGCGTTCGAAAGCGGACGCCGTACATCCCGGCTACGGTTTCCTGTCCGAAAATGCTGGCTTTGCGCGTCGCGTGATCGAGGCAGGCGCGGCGTTCATCGGACCGTCACCGCGCTGGATCGAAGCGATGGGGCACAAGACGCGCGCAAGGGAGTTGATGGCGCGCCACGGCATGCCGATGTCGCCGAGTTCGGGTCTGCTGGATGAGCATACGGAATCGATCAGCGCGGCGGCGCGTGCGATCGGGTACCCGGTGCTGATCAAGCCGGCGGCGGGAGGCGGAGGCATCGGCATGGTGCCGGCATGCGACGAAGTCTCGCTGCTCGCCGCGATTGAGCAGGCGCGCTCGCTCTCGCGGAAGAGCTTCGGCAATGCCGATCTCTATCTCGAGAAGTTGATCAAGCGTCCCCGTCATATCGAATTCCAGATTCTGGCGGACAAAGCCGGGAATGCGTGCCACCTGTTCGAGCGCGATTGCTCGGTGCAGCGCCGCCATCAAAAAGTGATCGAGGAATCGCCCGCCCCCCTGCTGCCACGTCGCGACCTGGAGGCGACCGCCGAACGTGTCGCCAGCTTGCTGCAAGACATCGGCTATGACGTCATCGGCACGATCGAAACGCTTTTCGGCGCCGACGGGACATGCAACTTCCTCGAGATGAATACCCGCTTGCAGGTCGAGCACGCGGTGACGGAAGCGATCACGGGCGTGGATCTCGTCACGTCGCAAATCCGCCTGGCGGCGGGAGAGGAACTTGCGACTGTCATCCCGGATTCGCCGCGCGTGAACGGACATGCCATTGAAGTGCGCGTGTATGCCGAAGATCCTGTACGGTTCTTCCCGTCGCCCGGGAAACTCGAAGTCTTCGAGCTTCCTCGCGGAGACGGGATACGCGTAGAAACGGGATATGCACAGGGAAACACAGTCACCCCCCACTACGATCCGCTTCTGGCGAAAATCATCGTGCACGCGACAGATCGGGCCGCAGCCATCCGGCAGATGATCGAGGCATTACGCGCAACGGAGATACGCGGCGTGAAGACCAATATCCCGTTCGCCCTTCAGGTCCTCGACGACGAGCCATTCCAGCTCGGACACGTTCACACGGGACTTGGAATGGACATTCTCGCTGCCGCAAGGCATGGGAACTCCCCCGTTTTCAACGATGTTCAGAAGTACTAACTAGTACGACATCCCGCCGATAGGTTTAGTACTTATCGGGATGCAAGTACGGGGCAATAGCGTGACGCGCTCCCCGGCCATCGCGTCGGGCGTACCGGTGCCCGGCAGGGATTCCCAACGTCCACTGTGGCCGCGAAAGATGGCGCCATAACGATGGCGGCCGAGTTCAGTCAGCCGCTCGAATGCGGTCTTCGTACGAGTACATGGACTACCTCCAGGTAGTCCAAGATTTCTGCCGCCCCCTCTACTCGACAGAAATAGACCCCGGAAAAGCAAAAAGCCTTGATTTCTCAAGGCTTTTTTTGCATTTCCCGACTGATCTGGACGTTAGCAGACTAACGTTTGGTGGAGGTAAGCGGGATCGAACCGCTGACCTCTTGCATGCCATGCAAGCGCTCTCCCAGCTGAGCTATACCCCCGGCAGATCAGAGAAACGAGATTCTAGAGGGCGATCTGCGTTTTGTAAATACCCTTTGAGCAATTACATGCGAATTTTCCCCGGCCACACGCGAACTCTCCTGTGCGCGCCGGAACGCACCCGCTCAATGCCGATTAAGCCAGCACCTTTTCGATGCGGCTCACGACGACGTCGCGGCCGAACAGCATCAGCACGCTGTCGATCGACGGCGTATGCGTCGTGCCCGCGACCAGCAGACGAACCGGCATCGCGAGCTGCGGCATCTTCAGCTTGTGCGCGCCGAGCGTAGCTTTCAGCGTGGCGGCGATCGCCTCCTTGCTCCACTCGACGGTCTTCAGCGCAGCGGCAAGCTCGGCGAGCGCCGGGCGGACCGCGTCGGTCACGTGCTGCGCAAGCGACTCGGCATCGGGCGCCGGCGTGCGATAGAACATCGCAGCATTCTGCGCGATCTCTTTCACGGTGGACGCGCGATCCTTCATCAGGCCCACGACTGCCGTCAGATCCGGGCCTTGCGCGAGCGTGGCTTCGTCGATGCCGAGCTCCGCGAAGAACGGCTTCGCCAGTCCGGCGAGGCGCGCGTTGTCCGCTTCCTTGATGTAGTGCGCGTTGAGCCAGTTCAGCTTGTCGTGGTCGTATTGCGCCGGCGACTTGCCGAGGTGTTCGAGATCGAACCATTCGACGAACTGCTCGCGCGTGAAAATCTCCGCGTCGCCATGCGACCAGCCAAGACGCGCCAGATAGTTGACCACCGCTTCCGGCAAATACCCCGCGTCGCGATAACCCATCACGCTCATCGCGCCGTGACGCTTGCTCATCTTCTCGCCCTGCTCGTTGAGCACGGTCGGCAGATGCGCATAGACCGGCGGCTCGCCGCCGAGCGCGCGCAGAATGTTGATTTGCCGCGGCGTGTTGTTCACGTGATCGTCACCGCGAATCACGTGGGTAATGCGCATGTCGAGATCGTCGACGACGACGCAGAAGTTGTATGTCGGCGTGCCGTCCGGGCGCGCGATCACGAGGTCGTCGAGTTCTTCGTTCGAAATTTCGATGCGGCCTTTCACCGCGTCGTCCCACGCGACCACACCCGTCAGCGGATTACGGAAGCGCAATACCGGCTGCACGCCCGCGGGCGGCTGCGGCAGCACCTTGCCCGGTTCCGGGCGCCACGTGCCGTCGTAGCGCGGCTTTTCGCCGGCTTCGCGCTGCCGCTCACGCAGCGCGTCCAGTTCCTCGGTCGACATGTAGCACGGATAGACGAGCCCCGCGTCCTGCATCTCTTTGAGCACTTCGCGGTAACGGTCCATGCGCTGCATCTGATAGAACGGGCCTTCGTCGAAATCGAGGCCGAGCCATTGCATGCCTTCGAGAATCGCGTCCACGGATTCGGTAGTGGAACGCTCGACGTCGGTGTCCTCGACCCGCAGCACGAAGGTCCCTTTCATCTTGCGCGCGAACGCCCACGGATAGAGCGCGGAGCGGATGTTGCCGAGGTGGATGAAGCCGGTGGGACTCGGTGCGAAACGGGTGCGAACGGAGGTGGTCATTAGCGGTTACTCGGAAAACAGGCGCCGGCGCCAGGGCGAACAGGCTCGCGAAGCGCGGCAGCGGAGCGCACCCATGACGGCGGACTGCGCTGCGCATGGGCACGAAGGAAATAAGTGCAAGAGTCGAATTATACCTTCCGCACCGGTGTTGCCGCCCTCGTCCGAATGGCCTGGGGCGTCTGCGCGGGCGGCATCCGAAGGCGCGCGTGAGCGCTGGAAAATCCATGTTGGGAGATCGATCACGCGGGACGTTGGCAATCGGCGGCGCCTGGCCGCTCCCGAATACTTCCTCTGCAACGTTTCATTACAGTCCGCCGCGCAACCCGATCCTTTGATTTATGATGTGCGCGCTGTGACCGGACAGCCGGCCGGACACCTGGCAGGAGGCCATCGCACCACGCGCGCAATCGGCGCCGGTGATCCGCCCCGCCTGAACCCTGGTTTGAATCTCCGTTTAAATCTCAGTTTGACCCTCAGCCTGATCGCGGCACGCGCGACGCCGCTTGCGTCGCCCGCACCGTTGCTGGAGAACTTGTTGAAACCCTCATCCCCCCGTTTAAGCCGCCGCAATTTTTCGTTGGCGGCAGCATCCGCGGTGCTCGCCGCCTGCACCACGACCGGCGCCAAAATCGATAACGCACCGGTCGCCGTCACGCCCACCGCTCCCCCGCCGCCCGAAAAACCGCAGCGGCCGGTCCGCGTCGCGCTCGCGCTCGGCGGCGGCGCCGCGCGTGGCTTTGCGCACATCGGCGTCATCAAGGCGCTCGAGGCGCGCAATATCCAGATCGATCTGGTCGCCGGCACGAGCGCCGGCTCGGTGGTCGGCGCGCTATACGCGTCGGGCATGAACGGCTTTGCGTTGAACAAGCTCGCGCTCTCCATGGACGAAGCGTCGATCAGCGACTGGGCAATGCCGTTTCGCACGCGCGGCTTTCTGCAAGGCGTCGCGCTGCAGAACTACCTGAACACGACGCTGAACAATCGTCCGATCGAAAAGATGGCCAAACCGCTTGGCGTCGTCGCGACCGATCTGCAGACCGGTCAGCCGATCCTGTTCCAGCGCGGCAACACCGGCATCGCGGTGCGCGCGTCGTGCAGCGTGCCGTCGATTTTCGAGCCGGTGAAGATCGGCGGTCACGAGTATGTAGACGGCGGTCTCGTGAGCCCGGTGCCCGCGTCGTTCGCGCGCAGGATGGGGGCCGATTTCGTGATCGCGGTCGATATTTCGCAGCGCCCGGAAACCGGCGTGACCGCGAGTTCGTTCGACGTGCTGATGCAGACGTTCACGATCATGGGCCAGACGATCAAAGCCTATGAACTCGACAAGTACGCCGACGTCGTGATCCGCCCGAATCTCGCGGCGATGAGCGGCAGCGATTTCTCGCAGCGCAACGCGGCGATTCTTGCCGGCGAAGAAGCGGTCGCGAAGATGATGCCGGAATTGCAGCGCAAACTCGCCGCACGCCGGATGGCATGAGCTGAGTTGGCGGCGGCGGCAATGCCGCCTGCAAAAAGCACGCGAATCAAAAACGCACGCCCCAAACGCAAAAAAGCCTGCTTCGAACGAAGCAGGCTTTTTTATCGCATCGATCGGGGTAAACCGGCGGACCCATTGCCCGCCTGTCAATCCCAACCCAGCCGGAAACTCAGTTATTGCCGCCGATCGTCGCATTCACGCGCTTGCGCAGATCGTCGCCCTGATACGAGGTCTCGATCCGGCGTGCGCCGGTGAAGCGTTTTTCCCAGTAGCCGTCATCCATGTCGTCGACGCGGATCGTGCTGCCGGTGGACGGCGAATGCACGAACTTGTTGTCGCCGATATAGATACCGACGTGCGAGAACGTGCGGCGCATCGTATTGAAGAACACCAGATCGCCCGGCTTCAGGTCGCTCACGCGCACCTTCTCGCCCACGCGGCTCATTTCCTCGGCACGGCGCGGCAGCGCGAGGCCGAGCGTGTCCTGGAACACGTAGCGCACGAAACCGCTGCAATCGAGGCCTGAATCGGGCGTATTGCCACCCCAACGGTAGCGAACGCCGATCATGTTGAGCGCGCCGACCACCACGTCACCCGCTTTGCCGGCCATGCCGGAAAGGAACGACTTGGCGCCGCCGCTCTGGCTGTCGGCAGCCGGGGTTTGCGCAGTGGAGAAGGTGAGAGAATTCGACCCGGTGGTGGTCGAATAAGAGGCATTCTGATTGAAACTGCTTACTTCGTCGGCGAACGCGCCGGGAGCTGCTGCCATCAAGACGCCAATGAACATCCCGGCGACGACGCGCGTACAAGCCTGGGTTAGATTTCTTTGCTGCATTGGTCGGTAGTTTTTGCCAGAAAATCAGTGGGCTACGAAAAAAGTTTGGTCGATAGTAGCCAGTAAGTATTTGTGTGTCAAAAGAAATAGAAAAAATCAATCGAGATACACACCCAATTGACGAAAGGGTGAAAAATCAACGATCAAGCGCTGCTTTCAGTAGCTTTCGCGTGTAGGGATGGGACGGAGTCGCAAAAATCTTCTCGACATCCCCCGTCTCGACGATCGAACCGTTTTGCATTACCACGACGCGGTGCGCCATCGCCCCGATCACCTCGAGGTCGTGGCTGATGAACACGAAGCCGAGATTGTATTTCTGCTGCAAACCGGCGAGCAGCTTGAGCACCTGCTGCTGGATCGAGACATCGAGCGCGCTCGTCGGCTCGTCGAGGATCAGCACGCGCGGCTCGAGCACCAGCGCGCGCGCAATCGCGATCCGCTGCCGCTGTCCGCCCGAAAACTCATGCGGATAGCGGTACAGCGCCGTGCGGTCGATGCCGACTTCGCGCAGCACCGCCATCACCTTGTCGCGCCGCGCCTCTGGCGTCATCTGCGGCCGGTGCAGCGCGAGCCCTTCGCCGACGATCCGCTCGATCGTCTGCCGCGGCGAAAGCGAACTGAACGGATCCTGAAAGACAACCTGCATGTTCGAGCGCAAGGCAGTTTTTTCCGCCCCCCGATAGCTGGCGAGCGCTCTGCCCTGAAACTCGATCTCGCCGTGCGCGGTGCGCTGCAAGCCGAGCAGCGCCATCGCGAGCGTCGACTTGCCCGAGCCCGATTCGCCGACGATCCCGAGCGTCTCGCCCTGACGCACCGACACGTTCGCCTGCTCGACCGCGCGAAAACGCCCCGAGCCGAACCAGCCGCGCCAGCCCGGCAGCTTCGTCCTGAAGTCGACGCACACGTCGCGCGCATCGAGCAGCACCGGCGCGATCGGCAGCACCGGCACGACCGTGCGCTGCGGCCGGCTCGCGAGCAGCCGCTGCGTGTACGGATGACGCGGCGCCTCGAATACCTGTTCGACCGCCCCGGTTTCGACGAGCACGCCGTGCTCCATCACCGCGACGCGCTGCGCGAAATGGCGCACGAGGTTCAGGTCGTGCGTGATGAGCAGCACGGCCATGCCGCGCTTTTGTGCTTCGTCGCGCTGCAGTTCGAGCAGCAGCTCGACGATCTGCGCGCGGATCGTCACGTCGAGCGCCGTGGTCGGCTCGTCGGCGAGCAGCAGGCGCGGACGGCACGCGAGCGCCATCGCGATCATCGCGCGCTGCCGCTGGCCGCCCGAGAGCTGATGCGGGTAGCTGTTCACGCGTTTGCCCGGCTCGGCGATGCCGGTGCGCGCGAGCAACGCAACCGCGCGTTTGCGCGCTTCGCTCGCGCTCACGCCGTCATGCACGACGATGGTCTCCGAAATCTGGTCGCCGATCGTATAGAGCGGATTGAGCGCGGTCATCGGCTCCTGGAAGATCATCGCGATCTCCGAGCCGCGCAGGCCGCGCATCGCGCGCTCGCTCTTCGCGAGCAGATCTTCGCCGTCGAAGCGGATCGAGCCGCTCACCTGCGCATCGGCCAGCAGGCGCAGCACCGATAGCGCGGTCACGCTCTTGCCCGAGCCCGATTCGCCGACGAGCGCGACGCGCTCGCCGCGCTGGATCGCGAGCGTCACGTCGTTCACCGCGACGGTGTCGCCGAAGGTCACGCGCAGATGATCGAGTTCGAGCAGCGGCGGCGCCGCCATCGCATCCTGCGAACTACGCTGCGGGATGGCGCTCATTGATGGCCTCCCGCGCGCATCGCATCGGAGATGCGCGTATCGAGCGCATTGCGCAGCGCGTCGCCCATGAAGGTCAGCAGAAGCAGCATCGTCACGAGCACGCCGAAGGTGGACACCGAGATCCACCACGCGTCGAGATTCGCCTTGCCCTGCGCGAGGAGTTCGCCAAGGCTCGGCGTCGGGGGCGGCACGCCGAGGCCGAGAAAGTCGAGACTGGTCAGCGCGAGAATCGCGCTGCTCATGCTGAACGGCAGGAACGTGATGACCGGTGTCAGACTGTTCGGCAACACGTGACGCCAGATGATCTGCCAGTGCGACAGCCCCATCGCGCGCGCCGCGCGCACGTAGTCCTGCTGGCGATTGCGCAGGAACTCCGCGCGCACGTAATCGGACAGGCCGATCCAGTTGAACAGCGACAGCAGCACGATCAGCAGCGCGAAGCCGGGCTCGAAGATCGACGAGAAGATGATCAGCAGATAAAGCTGCGGCATCGCGTTCCAGATTTCGATGAGACGCTGCCCGAGGATATCGGTTCGTCCTCCGAAATAACCCTGCACCGCGCCCGCCGCAATGCCGACTATCGTGCTGATTACCGTGAGCACGAGACCGAACTCGACCGACACGCGAAAGCCGTACAGCAGACGCGCGAACAGATCGCGGCCGCGGTCGTCGGTGCCGAGCCAGTTTTCACGCGACGGCGGCGCCGGGTTCGGCGACTTCGAAAAGTAGTTCAGCGTGTCGTAGTAATAGTGGTTCGGCGGATACAGCGCGAAGTTGCCCGGCGCATCGAAGCGATGCCTGATGTACGGATCGAGGTAATCGGCCGGCGTCGGAAAATCGCCGCCGAACGTGGTCTCGGCGTAGGTCTTGAACATCGGAAAATACAGGTGGCCGTCATAGCGCGCGACGAGCGGCTTGTCGTTCGACCACAGCGGCCCCGCGAGGCTCGCCGCGAACGCGACGACGAAGATGACGAGGCTCCAGTAGCCGAGACGCTGCTGACGAAAACGCCGCCACACGCGGCGCGCGGGCGTGGGCGACACGAGCGCGCGCGGCAGTTCGCTGCGCGCTGTCGCATCGGCTGAAAGGCGGGCTCGATTCATCAGCGCTCCAGTTGTTCGAATTGGATGCGGGGATCGACCCACACATAGCAGAGGTCGGAGATCAGCCGCGTGACGAGGCCGATCAGCGTGAACAGATACAGCGTGCCGAGCACGACCGGATAGTCGCGCCGTATCACCGATTCATACGACAGCAGCCCGAGCCCGTCGAGCGAAAACAGCGTCTCGATCAGCAGGCTGCCGGTGAAGAACGCGCCGATGAACGCGCCCGGAAAGCCGACGATCAGCGGCAGCAACGCATTGCGGAACACGTGCTTCCACAGCACGCGCTTTTCCGACAGACCTTTGGCGCGCGCGGTCAGCACGTACTGCTTGCGGATTTCGTCGAGGAACGCGTTCTTCGTCAGCATCGTGACGACCGCGAAGCTGCCCACCACCGAGGCCGTGATCGGCAACGCGATGTGCCAGAGATAGTCGAGGATCTTGCCGAAAAAACTGAGCTGGTCCCAGTTGTCGGAGGTCAGGTTGCGCAGCGGAAAGAGTTGCAGGAACGTGCCGCCGCCGAACAGCACGAGCAGCAGCACACCGAGCACGAAGCCCGGAATCGCATAGCCGATCAGCACGACGAGGCTCGTCGCGAGATCGAAGTGCGAGCCGTTGCGCACCGCCTTCGCGATGCCGAGCGGCACCGATATCAGATACGTGAGGAAGAACGTCCACAGGCCGATGCTGATCGACACCGGCAGCTTCGAGACGATCAGCGACCATACGCTTTGATGGCGGAAATAGCTTTGCCCGAGATCGAAGGTCGCGAAGCGCTTGAGCATCAGCACATAGCGTTCGAGCGGCGGTTTGTCGAAGCCGTACAGCTGCTTCAGTTGCGCGATCTGTTGCGCGTCGACGCCGCTATGCGAGCGCAGGCCGAACGGCGCCGCGCCCTCCGCGCCCTTGCGCAACTCGTGCTGCATCTGCTCGACCGGTCCGCCCGGCACGAACTGGATCACGACGAAGGTCAGCGTGAGCACGCCGAGCAGGGTCGGGATCATCAGCAGCAGGCGTTTGAGGATGTAGCTCCACATAGGCGGTGTTCCGGTGCGAGGGCGTTGGATTGATCGAAGAGCGGGCGATGCATGAACGGCACGTTGGCGCGGCTACGGTTTCGGCTGCTTGTCAGCGGGCGACGTTTGTGCGCGCGCCTGCGGATCCTCATACCACCACATCGACGTGATCCAGCCTTCCGCGCCATAGTACAGCGGCAAGGTCTTCGGCCATGCGAGCCCGCGCTTGAACGCGACCCGGTGCGTGCCGCTGTACCAGTGCGGCACGACGTAGTAGCCATGCATGAGCAGACGATCGAGCGCATGCGCGGCGTCGGTCAGTTGCTCGCGCGTTTGCGCATGCACGAGCGCGTCGAGCACGGCGTCGACCGCCGGCGACTTCACGCCGATCGCATTGTCCGAACCGGGCGTATCGGCGGCCTTGCTGCCGTAGCGGTTCACCTGCTCCGAGCCCGGCACCTGTACGTCGGGCATGCGAATCGTCGTCACGTCGAAATCGAACGCATCGAGGCGCTTCTGATAGACCGCGAAATCGGCCGTGCGGAACGTCGCGGTAATGCCGAGCTTCTGCAGATTGCGCGTGAAGGTCGCGATGATCGGCTCCATCGACGACGCCGAGCCCGCGTCGTCGAGAATCTCGAACCGGAACGGCTCGCCCTTCGCGTTGCGCAGCGCGCCGTCGCGATAGACCCAGCCGGCCTGCTGCAGCAGATCGCGCGCCTGCAGCAGGTTGGCGCGCAGCGAACCAGGCGGATCGGTATCGGGCTGTTTCGGCATCGGGCCGAACACGGCCGGGTCGAGCTGGCTGCGATACGGTTCGAGCAGCGCGAGTTCTCCCGGCGAGGGCAGCCCCTTCGCCTGCCATTCGGTGTTGGCGAAATAGCTGTCGATACGCGTGTACTGGTTGAAGAACAGTTGCCGGTTCAGCCACTGGAAGTCGAGCGCGAGATCGAGCGCCTTTCGCACGCGCACGTCCTGGAACAACGGCCGCCGTGTGTTCAGGATGAAGCCCTGCATGCCGGTGCCGTTGTGCTGCGGGAATTCGCGCTTGATCAGCTCGCCGCTGTCGAACTTCTTGCCGACGTCGCGCCGCACCCAGTTGCGGGCGATGTATTCGACGAGCGCATCGTATTCGCCGGCCTTGAACGCTTCGAGCCGCGCGGTGCTATCCGCATAGAGCTTGTAGACGATGTGCTCGAAGTTGTTCATGCCGACGCGCACCGGCAGATCGGCGCCCCAGTAGTTCGGGTCGCGTTGAAACGTGATCGTGCGGCCGTTGTCGTAGCTCTCGATCAGATACGGGCCGCTCGCAATCGGCTTTTCGAATGCGAGCTGATCGAACGGAATACGGCTGCCGTCCGGCTTCATCCCCCACTTGCGCGAAAACACCGGCATGCTGCCCGCGAGCAGCGGCAACTCGCGATTGCGGTCGCGAAACTCGAAGCGCACCGTCTGCGGATCGACGACGACCGCGCGCTTGATCTCCCCGAAAATCGATGCGTATTGCGGCGCGGCCTGCGGGCTTTTCAGCGTATCGAGCGAGAACTTCACGTCGTCGGCGGTAACGGGGTCGCCGTTCGAAAAACGCGCGCGCGGGTTGATATGGAAGGTCACCGACAGGCCATCGGGCGCGACGGCGATGTCGTCGGCAAGCAGCCCGTACGCCGATGCGACTTCGTCGCTGCTGCCGGTCGTCAGGCTCTCGAACATCATTTCGAGGCCGGGCGCCGGATTGCCGCGCAGCGTGAACGGATTGAACTTGTCGAAGCTCGTCAGGCGGCTCGGGTTCGCAAGCACGAGCGTCCCGCCCTTCGGCGCATCGGGGTTCACATAGTCGAAGTGCTTGAAGCCGGCCGGATATTTCGGCTCACCGTATTGCGCGATCGCATGAGCGGCATGAGCCGGTTGCGCGGCGAGCAGGCTGGCGAGGATCACCGCAACAGCGAGCGCACTGGCGAGCGCGGCGCGCAAGGGTCCGTGGATCACGCTGTGTGGACATGCATGAGGCGTTTGAACCCGTCGCGAGCCAGTTGTCATAGAGGTCTTGCTGGTGAATGGGCAGTGGCGATGTGGGGGAATTCTACCGAATTAATCCGCGCCCTCCTGCTCAAGGCTGCGACGAAATGCGTCACCTGCAAATGTGCCGGCGCAAACAAAAACCGCCCTCGCGGGGCGGTTTCCGTTTTCAGCGGCGCGGCTCGCAGCCGCGCGCGTTGCGCTTTAGTGCCAGCCGCGACGATTGTCGTAATGGTCGCGCGCATAGTTGCCGCGACCCGGCGGATGACGACGATACCAGTCGTCACGCGCCCAGTAGCGATGGCCGTCCCAGTAACGATCGCCATGCCAGCCGATCACGATTTGCGGCCCCCCGTAGTACACGGGCGCCGGCTGATAGATGACGGGAGGCGGAGGCGGCGGAGGCGGCGCGTAGACCGGAGCCGGTGCGACGTAGACCGGTGCGGGAATACCGATATTGACCCCGACGTTGAGCCCTGCGGCCATCGCAGCACCCGATGCACCCAACGTCAACACCCCGAGCAGAAGCGGAACAAGACGAGCGGACTTCATTGATCACCCTTTGTAGGAACGTGTTTTGTTGGCGGAAATATAGCGCAAGGAAGCGACGCGCGTATTTCAACTTTGTAATAACTGATGCTGAAAATCGCCTCTTCGAGCGTGGGTAACGTCTGGTTACATTGGGCAGATGGTCCTGAGAAAAACGGCAGGAAGGGACGCTGCCGGCCACGCACGCGGGCTTCAAACGCCCTCGTGTTGCCGCCCGACAAAAACGAACATTTTCACGTTCGAAAGAACATTTATATCGAACATCACGAAACCAAGACATCAGATCACTTTACAGAATCGAATGTTTAATCTCTAAATTATTCCAAAAAATCAAGGAAAAACGACAAAACATATATGGTTTACCCTGGTATTCCGGTTGGTTCCAAGTGATAGGATGACTGCCATCGAAAATCAACAAATGTTCGAATTCGCGCATATCCGAGCGCCGCTGGAGCGGCGACTCGCCGCGCCACGGAGACTGATTTGAAAACGATCATGGGATTGCGCTGGTGGATCATTGCCCTCGTCTGCGTCGGGACGATCGTCAATTACCTGTCGCGCAACGCGCTCGGCGTGATGGCGCCGGAACTGATGAAGCTGCTGCACATGAGCACGCGGCAGTACTCGTATGTCGTCGGCGCGTTTCAGGTCGGCTATACGATCATGCAGCCGGTCTGCGGTCTCATCATCGATCTGATCGGCTTGCGGCTCGGCTTTGCCCTCTTCGCGTGCTTGTGGTCGCTCACGGGCGTGTTCCACGGTTTCGCAGGCAGCTGGTTTTCGCTCGCGGCATTGCGCGGCTTCATGGGCTTGAGCGAAGCCGTCGCGATTCCGGCCGGCATGAAGGTGGTCGCCGAATGGTTTCCCGATCGCGAGAAATCCGTCGCGGTCGGCTACTTCAATGCGGGCACCTCGCTCGGCTCGCTGCTCGCGCCGCCGCTCGTCGTGTTCCTGTCGCTGCGCTACGGCTGGCAGAGCGCATTTGCAGTGACCGGCGCGCTCGGTTTCGTGTGGGCCGCCGCGTGGTATCTGCTGTATCGCTCGCCCGCCGACCACAAGCGCGTGAGCGACGCGGAACGCGCCACGATCCTGCGCGGCCAGGCGCCGCCCGCGGCACAGCGCGCAAGCGTGCGCGAGGTGCTGCGCACGCGCCGCTTCTGGGCGATCGCACAGGCGCGCTTTTTCGCCGAGCCCGCATGGCAAACGTTCAGCTTCTGGATTCCGCTCTATCTCGCCACGCAGCGTCATATGGATCTGAAACAGATCGCCATGTTCGCGTGGCTGCCGTTTCTTGCCGCCGATCTCGGCGGCCTGTTCGGCGGCTATCTCTCACCGTTCCTGATGAAGCATCTGCGCGTGCCGCTGATCTGGTCGCGCATCTCGGGCGTAGTGCTCGGCGCACTGATGATGCTCGGCCCGGCGTCGATCGGTCTCGTCGCATCGCCGTATCAGGCCATTGCGCTCTTCTGCGTGGGCGGCTTCGCACACCAGATGATCTCGGCGCTCGTCAACACGCTCGCCGCCGACGTATTCGACCCGGGCGAAGTCGGCACGGTCGCCGGCTTTGCGGGCATGGCCGCGTGGCTCGGCGGCCTCGGTTTCTCGCTGATGGTCGGCGCGCTCGCCGATTCGATCGGCTATACGCCGCTCTTCGGCGCGCTCGGCGCGTTCGACATCATCGGCGCGACGCTGCTGATCGTCCTGATGCGCGGCGTGCCGCGCCATGGCCGCGCGCATCGCGCCGACCTCGGCATCAACACTGCTGCGTGACCTCCATCGAAGACCCATCATGCGTTCATTGACCAATCTCAAACATCCGCCGCGCTTCGCGTTGTCGTCCACGGCCGGCAACCCCATCGTGCTGAGCGCGCAGCCGAACCGCCAGATCGAACTGTTCGTGCTCGCGGAAGACGTCATCCGCGTACTCGTGCTGCCGGACGGCGAAACTCGCGGCCCGCGCACTTGGGCAATTGCGCCCGGCGCGGACGACGTGCCGCTCGAAGGCCGCGAGCGCCGCGACATGAGCGGCTTCACGCCGCCGCCGTTCACGGTGAGCGAAGAAGCGGGACACGTCGTGATCGAAACGGCGCGCGTGCGCGTGAGCATCGCGCTCGAAGGCGGTGCATGCGCGTGGGACATCCTGCACGACGGCGCGTGGCATCGCGTAATGAGCGATCGCAAAACGCAGGCCTATAACTTCGGCTGGTGGGACTCGCGCGTGTATCACTACGTCGAGCGCCGCCGCGACGAAATGTACGTGGGCCTGGGCGAGCGCGCCGGCTCGCTCGACCGCGCGCAGCAGAGCTACGAGATGCGCAACATCGACGCGATGGGCTACAGCGCGCGCACGACGGACCCGCTCTACAAGCACATCCCGTTCTACGTGACGTGGCAGCCGCAGACCTCGACGGGCTTCGGCCTCTTCTACGACACGCTCGCCGACTGCCGCTTCGACATGGGCCGCGAGCTCGACAACTATCACGGCCACTATCGCCATTTCATCGCCGAGCATGGCGATCTCGACTACTACTTCATCGCGTCGGCGGGCTCGCCGCTCGACGCGGTGCGCCGCTTCACATGGCTCACCGGGCGTCCCGCGTGGATGCCGAAGTGGGGCCTCGGCTACTCGGGCTCGACGATGAGCTATACGGACGCTCCCAACGCGCAGCAGCAAATGGGCGAATTCATCGAGCGCTGCCGCGAGCACGACATGCTGTGCGATTCGTTCCATCTGTCGTCGGGCTATACGTCGATCGGTGCGAAGCGTTACGTGTTCAACTGGAATCACGAAAAGTTTCCGGACATCGACGGCTTCGTGCAAAGCTATCTCGAGCACGGCGTGCGCCTGTGCGCGAACATCAAGCCGTGTCTGCTGCAGGACCATCCGAAGTTCGAGGAGGTCGCGAGCGCCGGCCTGCTGATCGAAGCGTCCGACGGCGAGCCCGCATGGGTGCAGTTCTGGGACGAAGTGGGCGCCTATCTCGACTTCACGAATCCCGCCGCGATCGACTGGTGGAAGGCGCGCGTGAAAGAGGCGCTGCTCAGGCACGGCATCGCGGCCACGTGGAACGACAACAACGAGTTCGAGATCTGGTCGCCTAACGCGATAGCCCACGGTTTTGGCAAGCCTTATCCCGCGCATCAGGCGAAGGTGCTGCAAACGCAACTGATGATGCGTGCGTCGCACGACGCGCAGCGCGAGCATGCGCCCGACAGGCGGCCGTTCCTCGTGTCGCGCTCCGGTGGCGTCGGCATGCACCGCTACGTGCAGACGTGGTCGGGCGACAACTACACGTCGTGGGAAACGCTGCGCTTCAATCTGAAGATGGGCCTCGGGCTCGCGATGTCCGGCATATCGAACAGCGGGCACGATATCGGCGGCTTTTCGGGTCCGGCGCCGGGGCCGGAGCTGTTCGCGCGCTGGGTCGCGTTCGGCATCTTCCTGCCGCGCTTTTCGATTCACTCGTGGAACGACGACGGCACCGTCAACGAACCGTGGATGTACCCCGAAGTCACGCAGCAGGTGGCCGGTCTCATCAAGCTGCGCTACCGGCTCATCCCTTACCTGTACGAACTGCTGTGGCAATCGCACAGCGCGTACGAGCCCGTGTTGCGGCCGATGTTCGCGGAGTTTCCGCACGATGCGCGCTGCCTCACCGACGGCGACGACATGATGCTCGGCTCGTCAGTGCTGGTCGCGCCGGTGGTCGACGCGAACCGGACTACGCGTGACGTGTACCTGCCGGCCGGCACGCGCTGGGTCTCGTACTGGAGCGGCGAAGCGTTCGACGGCGGCCAGACGGTCACGCTGCCCGCGCCGTTCGAGCAGCCCGTGTTCCTGCTGCGCGAAGGCAGCGTGATTCCGCTGAATATCGCCGAGCAGCATTTCGGCCGCCCCGCCGACGAGCGCGCGTTCATCGCGGTGCCGTATGCGGGCGCGGGCACCGCGCAAGGCCGTTGCATCGAAGACGACGGCGAGAGCGAAGCATGGCGTCGAGGCGAGCAAGGCCGCTGGAACGTCATGCTAACGACGGACGACGCCGGCACGTTGCGCATCGCGGTCGAACGTCCGGGCTGGAGGTCCGCGCCGCAATCGCAGGTGCGCATCTTCGTGCCGATGCACGAGACGCGCGCGATCGTCTGCGCAAACGGCACGCTCGCAGGCGATCACACCGAGGACGGCTGGCGTTGCCTGACGATTTCGCTGCCGCATTGAGGCACCGCAGGTGGCACGACGAGGAAGCACCACGAAGCACTGAACGACAAACCGCGTCGGCCTGAGCAGTCAATGAGCGCTCAGGCCATCCATTGAGTCCGGAGACACTCACATCATGAACCCAACCCAGCGCGCGCGTACCCGCGCGTTCGCCTTCTTCTGCCTGCCGCTCGCGGGCGCCGCGTTTTCGGCCAGCGCGTCTGCGCAAAGCAGCGTCACGCTGTACGGTGTCGTCGACAACGCGTTCAGCTACGTCAGCAATCAGAAAGGGCATTCGAACTTCTATATGAGCCAGGGCAACCTGCAGGCGAGCAAGTTCGGCCTCCTCGGCTCGGAAGACCTCGGCGGAGGCACGAAGGCGATCTTCCGGCTCGAAAGCGGCTTCAATTCGCTGACCGGTGCGCAAAGCACCGCAGGCAACCTGTTCAACCGCCAGGCCTATGTCGGTCTCGCGAATGACCGCTACGGCACCGTAACGCTCGGCCGGCAATACACGCCCTACTTCCAGATGGTCGGCGCGCTCGGACCGACCGGCGTGCTGACCGGCGCGACCGGCGCGCACCCCGGCGATATCGACGCACTCGACACGACGCTGCGTTTCAATAATTCGGTGACCTATCTATCGCCGACGATCGCGGGCCTGCAGGCGAGCGCGCAATACGGTCTCGGCGGCGTGCCCGGCAGCGTCGCGAACGGCAGCCTGTTCAGCGCGGCGCTGCGCTACGACTACCAGCCGGTGTCGCTCGCCGCCGGCTACGTGAAACTCAAGGACATCGCGACGAGCGCGGCGCTCGGCAGCTTCGCCATCAACTCGCCGGTGAACAACGGTTATGCGAGCGCGCGCAGCGCGCAACTGTTCGCCGCGGCGGGTCGCTATAGCTGGCACGATCTGATGATCGGCCTCAACTACTCGAACGTGCAGTACGCGCCGGGCAACGGGTCGCTCTTCCTCGACAAGGCCGTGTTCAACACGTACGGCGTAATTTCGACGTATCGGCTCACACCGAGCGTGACCGTCGGCGGCGGCTACAGCTTCACGCAGTCGAGCAAGGCGAATGGCATCAGCGACCCTGCGCACTATCACCAGATTTCGCTCGAGCAGACCTACAACCTCTCGCAGCGCACGACGCTGTATGCGCTCGAAGCGTATCAGCACGCGAGCGGCAAGGCGCTGATTGCGGCGGGCAGCGGGGTCAGCATTGCCGACGCGGTCGCGGTGGTCGGCGACTCGCAGAATACGACGCCATCGTCGGGGCCGTCGCAGTTTGTCGGGATGGTGGGGTTGCGGCACGCGTTCTGATTGATTGGCTGCAACACGCCGAAGGCCTGCCGGAGCAATCCGCGCAGGCCTTTTGTTTTAATGCCCGCAGAAGCGCGTCGAGCCCCGAACGAACGCCATCACCACTCGCGCCATGCCTGAAAAAAAATAAAAACACAATTAGGGTTCAGTCCACTTGCCGCTTTATTTCTAGTGTCCAAAACTTCGCCTGAATCCGATTAGCCAGATGTCTGTCCGGTATATCGGATAAACGGGTGCGTGAGCCAGCGGGTTCCCGAGCGTGCCGAAGGCACTGGAACCGTTTCGTCCGTCCCGGGACACCCTTTTCCGATCAGGACCTTTACATGAAACTTGCAAAACGTGGCGCCAAGACTGTCTTTCTGTTCGCCGTTGCTGGACTGCTCGCGTTGACGGGCTGCACCAAGGTGTCGACTCCGGGACAGGGCGCGGCAGCTTCCTCCTCGACCCTTCAGACGGTGCTGCAGCGTGGCGCCCTGCGCGTTGGCGATTGCCTGAGTTTCGCGCCTTTCGGGTTCTACGACAAAGATGGTCAACCCGATGGCTACGACGTGGACCTCGCGAAGGAACTCGCCAAACAGATGGGCGTGAAGCTCGAGATCGTGAACACGACGAGCGCAAACCGGATTCCGAATCTGCAGACCGGCAAGGTCGACGTCGTGTTCTGCAACTTCACGCGCAATCTCGAGCGCGCGAAAGTCGTCGATTTCACGACGCCCTACGTCGTTGCCAGCGAAGCACTGCTGGTCAAGAAGAGCAGCGGGATTCAGTCCATCAAGGATATGAATAATCGCACGATCGCCACGGTAAAGGGATCGACCAACGGCGACGAAGTGCGCGCGCTGAACATGGGCGTCAAGATTCAGGAATATGACAGCTCGCAGGCCGCGATTCTCGCCGTCAAGCAGGGTCAGGCCGATGCGATGATCGAAGACAACAACTTCCTCGCCTACCAGGCGAAGCTCGACCCCGAGCTGATGGTCACTAACGAAGCCCTCGTGCCGCTCGAGTACAACGCATTTGGCGTCAAGGCCGGGGACCAGGAGTGGCTCAACTATCTGAATCTGTTCCTCTTCAACATCAATGCGTCGAAGCAGAACGCCGAGCTCTACAAGAAGTGGTTCGGCGCCGACCCGCGCTACTCGTTGAACCCGCAGTTCTAAGGAGCGAGCGATGTCGATAGCGCACGAGACTCGATCGATGTGGAGGATATGATGAGTTATGAATGGCTAACCTTGTGGGCCTATGTGCCCGACTTCTTGCGAGCGGGCTGGCTCACGCTGCAGGTGACGGTGCTCTCGTTCGTGCTGGCGGTGGTGCTCGGGCTGTTGGCCGCGCTCTCCAGCGTCAGTCCGGTCGCCCTGTTTCGGCATATCGCTCGCGGCTATGTCGAAATCATCCGCAATACGCCTGTCCTGCTGCAGATTTTCATCGTGTTCTTTGGCCTGCCGTCCGCCGGCATTTCACTGGACGCATACTGGGCCGGCGTGATTGCACTGGGACTCAACGTCGGCGCCTACCTGTCGGAAGTGTTTCGTGCGGGCATACAGTCCGTGCCGCGCGGCCAGCTGGAAGCGGCCGGCATTCTCGGGCTCGAGCGCGGGCAGATCTTCACGACGATCGTGCTGCCGCAGGCAGCGCGAGCGGTCTATCCCACGATCGTGAATTACCTGATCCAGTTGTTACTCGGTACGTCGCTGCTGTCCGCCATTGCGCTTCCGGAGTTGACCGGAACCGCGACGGTGATCAACTCGCGCACCCTTCTCTACATTCAGACGTTCGCCGTGACGCTGGTCGCGTATCTCGTACTCAGCAACGTACTTTCATGGCTTGCCGGCCAACTCGGAGCGCGAATTTTTCATCCTCCTCTGGTCATCCGGCCTCGCGCCCGTTTCGGGGGCTTTTCAATGCGTCGGGCCAACCGAGCTTAATCTTCGCATCGGAGTTGGATTATGTCAGTTGAACTGCTGAGAACCAGTCTTTCAATCCTGCTGCAAGGGTTGGTGACGACGCTGCTGCTTTCCGTGGCGTCGATCGTGGGCGGCACCCTGATTGGTCTCATTGCCGCCGTTCTGCGGTCGTTCGGACCGTGGGGCACGTCCCGTATCGCCAGGCTTTATACAGAGCTGTTTCGCGGTACGCCCATACTCATCACCTTGATGTTTATCTACTTTGGCGTGTCCTACTTCGGTTACGCGATCGATGTGTTCGCGGCCGGAGTAATCGGCTTGAGTGTGTATCAAGGCGCGTACATTGCCGAAGTGTTCCGCTCCGGCATTGAGTCAGTGCCTAAAGGCCAGTGGGAAGTGTCGCAAATCCTCGGTCTCACGAAAGCTCAGGCGTTCTCATTCGTCGTGCTGCCTCAGACGGGGAAGATCGTGCTGCCTCCGCTCATTGGCCAGTATCTGTCGCTCATCAAGGACACGTCGATTGTCAGCATGATCGGGATGTCCGAACTGATGCACGGTGGCCAGGCCATCGTCGACCGCGTCGGCAAGCCTGTCGAGATTTACGGACTCGTCGCCCTGATTTACTTTGCCGTGTGCTTCCCACTCTCGCAATGGGTGCGCCACCATGACCGTAGGAGATTGTCGTGAGCAACCAGACTCAAACCAGGCCCATCATTTCACTGGCGGGCGTCAGCAAATCATTCGGTTCGACCCGTGTGTTGAACGAAATCAATCTCGAGGTTCGGTCGGGCGAAGTCCTGGTGCTGATTGGCGCTTCCGGCTCCGGCAAGAGTACCGTGTTGCGGATCATGGCTGGACTCGAAACGTCGGATTCCGGCGAGGTCTGGGTCAACGAGGTTCCGCTGCATGATCCCCGCCGGGCACGCGAGATTCGTGGCCACGTGGGCATGGTTTTCCAGCAGTTCAATCTGTTTCCTCACAAGACCGCGCTCGGAAACGTCACGCTCGCGCTCATCAAAGCTCGCAAGATGAATCCCGCGGATGCGCGCAAGCGCGCGATGGACGCGCTCGACCGCGTCGGACTCGCCGAACGCGCGGAGCACTACCCGAGCCAGTTGTCGGGCGGTCAGCAGCAGCGCGTCGCGATCGCGAGAGCGCTTGCCGTGGAGCCGGGCATCATGTTCTTCGACGAAGCGACATCGGCACTGGACCCGGAACTGGTCGGCGAAGTCACCGAGGTCATGCGCGGTCTCGCGCGCGATGGCATGACGATGGTGGTGGTCACCCACGAGATGGGCTTTGCTCGTAAAACCGCCGATCGCGTTGTGTTTATGGACAAGGGCGTTATCGCCGAGCAGGGAGAGCCCGAGCAGATTTTCGTCAATCCGTCGAACGAGCGCACGCGACAGTTTCTGCACAGGGTTCTCGACCATTAACGTATTGCAGGCTGAATGTCGTTCTTTCGAGTCTCCACGCACGGTAAACTCACATCACTCGACAGACAGTCGGCTTTATGAACGCTTCAATGGAGTGAGTGGATGGCTGTTACAGAATCGTCGCGGGCCAGAGGCGTGGACCGCGTCATCGCAATTTTTCGGCAGTTGCATATCGCTCAGCGGCCAATGACGATGCGCGAGTTGATCGAGGCAACCGGCGCGCCTCGTTCGAGCATCTATGAATTGGCCGCGATTCTCACCGAGGTAGGCTGGCTCGAGACGGCGGCGGACGGCAGCGTGTTCTTCGGGCGCGAAATGCACTACTACGGGTCCGATTACGCCACTCATAACGATTTGATCAGCCGCGCTCATCAAGCCATCCTGGCGCTGGTCAGAAAGTACGAAGAGACTACGCAGCTGTGCATGCTCGAGGGCAACAAGTACACCGTCGTGCTCTCGGAGAGTAGCGCGCGGCCTTTTAACATCAGTTCAGACATCGGCGTGAGAGTGCCGATTCCCTGGACCGCGACAGGCCGTCTGCTGCTTGGCCACCTGAGTGCGGACGAGATTCGCGCTCTGATCCCCGCCGACGATTTCGTCCTCGACAACGGTGTTCAGATCGACTTCGCTGAATTCTTTCGGGATGTACAACACGCGAAAGAGCAAGGCTATTGCTGCACCGAAGGGTTGTCCAATGCCTTTCGGCTCTGCATGGCGGCGCCAATCTGCGACCGCGCAGGCTTTCCGATTGCCGCGCTCTGTTTCATGACGAGCCGCGACACGAGCCCGGAGAGACGAACCGGAATGCTCGAAGACCTTCTGCAATCCGCGAAGGCGTTATCCCATAGATAGTCCCGGCGCGTGAATGGACTAACGTTCCAGCCTCGCGATGCATGGAATCAAACAATGCTTTCAGGAGTAAAGCGATGAAGCGTTATGGAGTAGAAGGCGGTAAAGGAACCGGCGGTCAACACATGCCGTTTGCGCGCGCGGTCGAGGCGAATGGCTGGCTGTTCGTCTCCGGCCAGACGCCGATGGTAAACGGTGAAGTCATTAACGGCGGAATCGTAGAACAATCGCATCAGGCGCTGAAGAACGTATTCGCGATCCTGCAGGAAGCCGGGTATGGCGCGGAACACGTCGTACGCTGCGGGGTCTGGCTCGACGACTCGCGCGACTTCGCGTCCTTCAATAAAGTATTTCGCGAATACTTTGGCGATCATCCGCCCGCACGTGCGGCCGTCGTATCGAGCATGGTTATCGACTGCAAGGTCGAGGTCGATTGTGTCGCTTATAAGGAACCGCAAAAGTAGAGGCGGCGCGCCGGTTTGATTCGAACTGCCGCCTTCACGCACTTGCGTGACAGGAATACTCGAGCGAGGTTCACCCTCGCCTCGTGATCTCTTCACGCCAATCGGGAATCCGATCGGTTGGGAAATGCACCGGCATGCGCGGCATTGAGCCGTTCAGGGCTTTTTCTTCATCGGTCGAACGTAGCCGGTTTTCGCGATCTGCGCCTTTTCGTTGAGCGCGAGCGCATCTTCGGGCACGTCCTTCCACACCGTCGTGCCCGCCGCGATCGTCACGCCGCGGCCCACGCGCACCGGCGCGACAAGCTGTGTATCCGAACCCACGAACACGTTGTCCCCGATGATCGTGCGGTGCTTGTTCGCACCGTCGTAATTGCAGGTGATGGTGCCCGCGCCGATATTCACGCCCGCACCCACGTCGGCATCGCCCACGTAGCTCAGGTGATTCGCCTTCGAGCCCACGCCGATGTTCGCGTTCTTCACTTCGACGAAATTGCCCACGTGCACCTCATCCGCGAGCTTCGCACCGAGGCGCAGACGCGCATACGGTCCGAGCACCGCGTTCGCGCCGACTGCCGCGTTTTCGATGTGCGTGTACGCGTCCACACGCGTGCCCGCACCGATCGACGCGCCGCGGATCACACAGTTCGGCCCCACGCTCACATTGTCCGCCAGCGTCACCTCGCCTTCGAACACGCAGTTCACGTCGATGAACACGTCGCGCCCGCAGGTGAGCGAGCCGCGCACGTCGATGCGCGCCGGGTCCGCGAGCGTCACGCCCGCCACGAGCAGCGCCTCGGCCACGTTACGCTGATACACGCGCTCCAGTTCCGCGAGCTGCTGCTTGCTGTTCACGCCGAGCGTTTCCCATTCGTCGTCGGGCTGCGCGGTCACGGCCGGGTGGCCTGCAGCGATCGCGGCTTCCACGACATCGGTCAGGTAATACTCGCCCTGGGCGTTGTCGTTCCTGAGCGCGGCGAGCCAGCCCGCGAGCGGCGCGGTGGGCGTCACGACGATGCCGGTGTTGATCTCGGCGATCTTGCGCTCGGCCTCGTCAGCGTCTTTCTGCTCGACGATGCGCACGACTCTCGCCGCCGCGTCGCGCACGATGCGGCCGTAGCCGCTCGGGTCGTCGAGCGTGACGGTCAGGATGCCGTAACCGTTCTGACCGGCGGTGTCGACGAGCCGCCTGAGCGTCGATGCGCGCGTGAGCGGCACGTCGCCGTAGAGCACGAGCGTCGGCACGTTCGTATCGAGCAACGGCAGCGCCTGCGCGAGCGCATGGCCCGTGCCAAGCTGCTGCGCCTGCAGCGCGAACTGCACGTCGGGCGCGCCGACGGCTTCGCGCACGGCTTCGCCGCCATGGCCGACCACGACGACGAGCCGGGTGGATGAAAGCGCGCGGGCGGTATCGATGACGTGCGAGAGCAGCGGTTTGCCGGCAAGCGGATGAAGCACTTTCGGCAGCGCGGAGTGCATGCGTTTGCCCACGCCTGCCGCGAGAATCACGATGTTCACGAGTATGACCGTATGTGTATGAATGGATGGAATCGCATCGTCAGTGACAAGGCGTTCCCGGCGCGGGGCCGTCGGTATTGCCCGCGAACCGGCGGATTTCGTCCGCGAGCTTTGGCGTTGGCGCGTCGTACGTATAGCAATAGGGCGGCGCCGGCACCTTTTCCGGCAAATAGCTCTGCAAGACAGCCTTCGCGTCGCGAAGATAGAGATTGTCTTTCACCGAAAGATACGCGCGATAGTCGCGCTCCCCGCCCGCGTAAAGTTTAGCCGTCCGCTCGAAATTCCTCTGGTCCGATCCGCCGTTCGGCAACGCGGATCTCGACGGCGCGTCGGCAATGTATTTGCAATAGCTGGCCTTCACGCCTTCCACCGTGGGGAAGAACTCCGGCTCCACGCAATCGCGCTTCGAAACGTTGCTGAAGATGTTCCCCTCCACCAGCGCCCGCGCCTGAAGGCTGAAGCTCATGCCGTAGAAATCCCAGTTCTCGAGCAGATTATTGAAAATATGAAACGTGCCGAACTGCGCGCGCGGGTTGCGCTGCACGGTATCCAGGAAATAGCAGTGGTGAACGGTCACGCGCGCGCCCTTGTCGCGATCGTAATTGGCGAACAGATCCTTCGACGTGATGTTGTTCAGCAGCATCACCTTGTCGTCGTCATGGAACTTGACCCACGACACCGTCACGTCCGTCGAGCCGTTCTTCACGTTGAGCAGGCGATCCGCGAACCGGGAAAGATCGAGATGGTCGATCCAGACATTGGTCGAATGATTGGCCACGTTGATTGCCTGCGAAAACGTCCGCAACCGCCCGTCGATGGTCAGATGCGTGACGATCACGTTGTTGCTGCCGTAGATGCCCAGCCCATAGTCGAGCAGCGTCACGCGATGCCCGCGGCCATCGATCGTGACGTTGCCCGGCACACGCAGTTGCGACAGCAACGTGATGGTCATGTCCGACCCGAAGCGGATCCAACGCGGCCCGCGGGCGTGGGCGAGCGCCTCCCGCAGCGTTCCCGGCCCCGCATCCGCCGGCGACGTCACGGTCACGACCTCTCCGCCCTCGCCGCCCGTCGCCGCGCGCCCATAGCCCTCGCGCTGCGCGAGCAGGCCGGAGACGAACGGACACGCCGCGTCCGCCTTCGCGCACGCGCTGCCGGACTCCGCGAACGCCGTGCGCGACGACGCCGCCAGTGCGAGACAAACAAGCAGCCCCAACCGCAAGCCCCGCACGATGCTGCCTACGCTGATCGTCATGAACATCACCTTTTATGAAGGGTCAAGCTACTCGACCGTTACCGACTTCGCGAGGTTCCTCGGCTTGTCGACATCGGCGCCGCGCGTGCACGCCGTGTGATAGGCGAGCAACTGGAGCGGCACCGTGTACAGCACGGGCGAAAGCGGCCCGTAGTGCGCGGGCATGCGAATCACATGGATGCCTTCCTCGCTGGCGATCTGCGCGTCCTTGTCGGCCAGCACGTAAACCTGGCCGCCACGCGCCCGCACCTCCTGGATGTTCGACTTCATCTTCTCCTGCATCGCGTCGTCCGGCACGATCGCGATCACGGGCATCGCTTCGGTCACGAGTGCGAGGGGCCCATGCTTGAGTTCGCCCGCCGGGTACGCCTCGGCGTGGATGTAGGAGATTTCCTTGAGCTTGAGCGCGCCTTCCAGCGCAACGGGGTATTGCAGTCCGCGCCCGAGAAACAGCGCGTTCTCTTTCTCCGCCAGCCGGGTTGCCCACGCGACGATCTGCGGCTCCAGCTCGAGCATCGACGTCAGCATCTGCGGGAGCCCGTGCAGCTGTTGCAGATACTGCGACTCGCGCAGCGCCGTCACATGACCGCGCTCGCGCCCGAGCGTCACCGCCAGCATGAAGAGCGCCACCAGTTGCGCGGTGAACGCCTTGGTGGACGCCACCCCGACCTCCTGCCCCGCGCGGGTCAGATAGCGTGTGCCGCAAAGCTGCACCATCGCGCTCGACGGGACGTTGCAGACCGTGAGCGTGCGTGTCTGGCCGAGCGACTGCGCGTACTTGAGCGCGGCCAGCGTGTCGGCCGTCTCGCCCGACTGCGAAATCGTCACGACGAGCGCGCGCCGGCTCGTCACCGGTTCGCGATAGCGATACTCGCTCGCGATCTCGACGTCGGTCTTGATCTTCGCGATCGTCTCGAGCCAGTACTTCGCGACGAGCCCCGCATAGTAGCTCGTGCCGCACGCGAGTATCTGGACGCTGTCGATGCCGTCGAACGTCGCGGGCGCGGCGTCGCCGAACAGCTCGGGCGTGAGGGCTTCGACACCACGCAGGGTCGCGGCCACCACCTCGGGCTGCTCGAAGATTTCCTTCTGCATGTAGTGCCGGTAGCTTCCCAGCTCCACCGCCGAGTTCTCCACGCTGATCCGCTGCGGTTCGCGCTCGACCGGTTCGCCGTTGCGCGTCACGACGCGGATCGTGTCGCGCGTCAGCTCGCACACGTCACCGTCGTCGAGAAAGAGGAAGCGGTCGGCCCGGCCCGTCAGCGCGAGAGCGTCGGAGGCGATGAAATTGCCGTCCTCGGCCGCGCCGATGAGCAGTGGCGACCCTTCGCGCGCGCCGACAATGATGTGCGGCGTGTCTTCGTGAACCACGGCGATCGCGTAGGCGCCGCGCAGGCGTTGAACGGCCTCGCGCACCGCCGCGAACAGATCGCCGTCGTAGAGGCTGTGAATCAGGTGGGCGATGACTTCCGTATCGGTCTGCGACACGAACGCGTAACCCGCATTGGACAGTTCGTCCCGCAGCGCTTCATAGTTCTCGATGATGCCGTTGTGGACCACCGCGAGCGCGTCGCCGGAAAGCATCGGATGCGCGTTGCGGATGGCCGGCGCGCCGTGCGTGGCCCAGCGCGTATGGGCAATGCCGCTCGCGCTTTCGAGGCGCGCGCGGCGCAGCCGCGAATCGAGGTGCGACACACGCTCGATGCTGCGCATGCGCTCGAGGCCCCGCGCCGAATTCACGGCCACGCCGCACGAATCGTAACCGCGATATTCAAGGCGCCGCAGACCCTCGACCAGCGCCGGAACGATATTCTCTCGCGCAACCGCGCCAACAATGCCGCACATGACTTGTTCCCCTTTCCGTATTGGGCGTGACTTCACGCCCATGCTTGACTGTGTTTTCGCTGTGTTCTCGCTGCGTTCTCGCTGCGTTCTCGATTAACGCGGCATGCCGATTCAGGCTGGCGCCTTCTCGCCCGCAACGAATGCGAGGTACCAGGGGAGCGCTTCGGTCATGCCCCGGCGAAGATCGAAGAGCCCGGTGAAGCCCAGATCCTTAACCGCCTTCGACACGTCGGCTTGCGAATGGCGCACGTCGCCCGCGCGAAACGGCTGGTAGGTCGGCTGCTTCCCGTAGTGAATGCCGTGCGTGGCGAGCCCTTCCTGAATGATCGAGAACAGGTCATTGAGCGTGGTGCGCCCGCCCACCGCGACGTTGTAGACCTCGCTCGCGGCGAGTTCCCCGAGCAGCGCGGCGCGCAGGTTGGCCTGCACGACGTTGCCCACGTAGCAGAAGTCGCGGCTCGTCTCGCCATCCCCGTTGATCTGCACGTCGTCGCCCGCCAGCATCGCCGCGACCCATTTGGGAATCACCGCGGCGTAAGCGCCGTCCGGGTCTTGCCGCGGACCAAATGCGTTGAAGTAGCGCAGGCCGATCGAATGGAAGCCGTAGGTGCGCGAATAGACGCTCGCATAGAGCTCGTTCACGAGTTTCGTCACGGCATAGGGCGAAAGCGGATTGCCGATGCGCTCCTCGCGCTTGGGCAGATTCGGCTCGTCGCCATAGGTCGAGCTCGACGCTGCGTAGACGAAGCGCCGCACGTTCGCCACGCGCGCGGCGTCGAGCATCGAAAGAAAACCGGACACGTTGACGTCGTTGGTCGTTTTCGGGTCCTTCACGGAGCGCGGCACCGAGCCCAGCGCTGCCTGGTGCAGCACGTAGTCCACACCGGCGACGGCCTTCGCGCACGCGTTCGCGTCGCGAATGTCGGCCTCGTGGAACGCGAAGCGGCTCCAGGCCGCGTCGCCGACCCGCTCGCGCACTTCGTGAAGATTGCGCCAATGGCCAGTGGCGAAATTATCGAGGCCGCGCACGTCCTGCCCCAGCAACAGCAAGGTCTCGACCAGGTTGGAGCCGATAAAGCCCGCGGCCCCGGTGACGAGCCAGCAAAACCGGTTTTCCTGCAGCAAAGTCCGCAGTCCGTTTTGTGCTTCATCCTGTAGCCACGACGGCAAGTCGGCGTTCACTGCGGTTTCATTCCGTTTCATTGTGTATCTCCACGTTCTGCGTAATCTTCAGGTAACCAGATCAACTGATGACGAATTGCTGCCGGATTCGGCGCGTGCGCTCAGCGGCGCCGCGCCCGAACGGTCAGCGGCCACGACATGCCGCCACAGCCCGCCGCTCAGGCGCAGGTTTTCAGGCCGCCCGGCCAGATGGGCGCGCAAATGCGCGAGCCACGCGTGCTGCCATCGCACGACGTAGTCCTCGAGCGTTTCCCCTTCGTGCGGCTCGGGCAGCCGCTCGAGCGTGTGCGCAATGCGGCCCTGCTCCCATCTGGGGGCATAGAAAATCGAAGGCAGGCCGAGGCGGTAACACGCGCGCGCGGCGAAGCTCGACCACGTGACCTCCTGGTTTTCGAACGGCACGCGCGCGGCCGCCGGATTGAGCGCTCCGTCCACCGCGAGGCACACGGCATGCCCCTCCTGCAGCGCCTTGAGGCTCGCCTTCACCACCTGGACCTCGGTCTTGTCGCCCGTCGAGATCAGCGAGCGCGCGTAGTGGCTGCGGCTGATGCCCGGCGTCGAGGCGATCCAGCGCGCCGGGATGTCGAGCAGATCGAGCGCCATCAGCCCGCCGTACATCGGCCCCACGTGAGCCGTGGCGACCACGAAGCCGCCTCCGGTCTCGCGCAAGGGTTCGAAGAACTGGTCGGCCTCGTCGAGGTTCGCGAGCAGATCCATGGCCTCTTCCGCGCGGTCCTCACGGCATTCGAGCCAGTCGAGCAGCAGATGATCGACGAGATAACCCCATTGCGCCGCGCGCTCCCATTGCTCGCGCGTCATCGCCCCGGCTTCGCCGGCCTCGTCGCGCAGCGCCCACGCCCAGTCCAGCCGCGCCCGCGGCACCGTCACCGTGCCGGCCGCGGCATCGACGCGCGCGAGCGCCTGCTCGAACGTGGCGGGCAAGCCGGCCGAGCGGCGGCGAATGAACGCGTCGAACAAGCTAGCCGCTTCCTCCACGCGGCCGGCCTGGGTCAGCGCACCCGCCGCCGCGCGCTGCCAGCGCGCGTGCTCCTCGTTCGAGCGGGCCAGCTGCAGATATTGCTCGGCCGACGCCGCGTGATTGCCGGAATGACGCAATGCGCGGGCGTACATCGCGCGCACGTGCTCGAGCCCCGGCGCGAGCCCGGCGCTCTTCTCCAGAAACGGCACCGACTGCGCAAAGCGCCCGGCGCGCAACAACGTCTCGCCATAAAGCGAATTGAGCCGCAGATCGTCCGGCGCCAACCGCACGCCCGCAGCGAGGTGTTCGAGCGCCGCGACCAGACGATCGTCGTGCGTGCCGCGCGCGAGATACGCCTGGGCGAGCTGTGAGCGCAGCGCAGCGCTATCGTGTCCGGCACGCAACGCGTTGCGCCCCACGGAGATGGCCGCGCCGGTCCGGCCGCTGCCGCGCAGCGCCTGCACCGCGACGCTCGCCACGCGATGATTCGGCGCATCGATCTTGGCGGCGATGCTCGCCGCACCGGTGTAATCGCCGTCGCGCAGCAGCGCGGTCATCCAGACATGCGCGTCGCCGGGGGTCAGCGTCGCGGCGCCGGGCGACTCACGCGCCAGTTGCGCGGCCGCGGCCGTCTCGCCGGCCTGCGTGCGCAATTGAATGCGCGTGGCCAGCAGCGAGACGTCGCCGGGCGCGGCGCGCGCGGCTTCGTCGACATGAGCGATCGCCTCGCTCCAGCGCTTGAGCCGCGCGAGCACGCTCGCGTAGCTGCGCCGGTCGTCGGCGCTCTCGGGATAAGCCCGCACCAGCAGGTCGAGCACGCGCGCCGCCTCGGCCAGCGCGCCGGACTTGACGAGCGGAGCGACCACGAGACGGCGCAAATCGGCGCGCCCCTGCGCGTCGCGGATGCGCTGCGCGTCGAGCCCGTCGATGCCGGCCGCGAAGCCCTTCGAACGAATCAGCGCGATCGCCCTCAGGACCTGCGCATTGGCGTCGAGCGCGCCGCCGCCGCGCTCGATCTCATCGAGCTGCGCGAGGCCGGTTGCCCAGCTTTCGGCCCGGATTGCCCGCTTCGCGGCATCGAGCGGCGTGAGGGCGCCGGCGCGCGCGCCGCGTTCGGCCGATGGCTCAGCCATGGCGGAACTCCCGGTACAGCGCCTCGGCCATGCGCACGGCCAATGCGAAGACGAACCCCACTGCGAGCGCCTCGATCAACAACAGGCTAACGTTGGGACTCCCAGGCTGCGCCTCGGGAACCGGGCGCGCGATCACGCTGAGATAGCGTTGCAGCCGCAGGGTGTCAGTGAACGCCTGCTGATAGTTCTGCCGTGCCGAAGCGAGATTCTGGTCCGCGAAGGTCTGCGCATTCAGCAGCGCCTGATAGGACTTCAGCCGGCTCGCCTCGGTATTGCCCTTTCCGCTCATGCGCGCGCGCACGTTGTCGAGCTGCTTGCGCAGCGCGCTCACCTGCATCTGTGCCGGCTGCAGCATCGGATGATTGGGATTGTTCAGCGCGCGAACCTTGTCGAGATTGATCTTCGCCGTGTTGAGCTCGGACTCCAGCTGCGCGGAGAGATTCAGCAGCATGCCGGCTTCCGCCTGGGGGTCGATGTTGCCGTTGCGCACGCGCCAGTCGGCAAGCGCGCCACGCGCATCGATGGCGTCCTTCTCGGCGCGCGTGACGGCCTCCCTGCTGACCTTGAGCGTATCGGCAATGCCCTTCTCATCCATGGTGTTGACGAATTGCTGGGCGAGCCCGATCAGCGCGTCGGAGATCGTTCGCGCGTCTGCCGGCGAGAAGGCGCTCACGCGCAGCACGTTGATCTGCTCGATCATGTTGTACGACACATCGATCGCGTCGAGATAGGCGCGATAAAGCTGGTCCTCGCTGGCTTCTGGCGACAGCCGGTTCACCGGATCCAGGTCGGTGTAGGCGAGGTACTTTCGCAGTCCTATCTTGCTGTCGAGCTGGCGCATGCCGTCGCGCGAGCGGATGAAGTCGGCGACGGCCCAGCCATCGACGAAGCCGCCCGCCGCGCTGTTGCCGCTCGACAGCAGGCTCGTCGAACTCTGCGCCGTCGCCGGGGACGCGCTCGAGCGCACCGAGAAGCGCGCTTCGGCGCCATAGCGCGGCGCGGCGAGGACGAGCGCGTAGAGCGCCGTCAGCACCACCGGCACGAACACGAGGCCGATCGTGACGAGGCGCCGGCGGCGGCGCGCCCGCAATGCCTCCTCGCGCGCCTTCGCGCGCTGCGCGATCGGCAGCTCCGCACTAGATGCCGAACTGGTCTCCCGCGCCGATGTCGACGACATTGTCTTCGCCTGACTCGCCCGGCGTTCCTGACTCGCTGCGAGATCGCCGGGGCGGGAAGCGGCGGATGCATTCTCCGAGGTCGTCGTCGATCCGAAGGCCGTATTGCTCATAGACCAAACCTTTGGTGCAGTAATCCATCATTTGCTGATGACGGTAGGTTGAAAGAATCAGCGTGCGTCCCACCAGCCGCTCTTCGAACAGCGCGAGCCACAGATTCGTGAAGCGGCACTCCTCGAACGGGATCGTTCCTTCGACGACGTACACGTCGAAATCCGGCACGAGCGCAAGCGCAAAGGAAAATTCCTGGCGTACGTAGAGCGGCCAGTGCTCCATGGACCGCGGCAGATACTCGGGGCTCGTCAGCAGGTCCGACACCAGCTCGACGCAGGGCGTGGACTCCATGCCGTAGAGCGCGCAGACGAACTCGATCATGCGCAGGCCGGTGGGCTTGCCGCGCACGAAGCCTTGCCGCCCGAGCGGCCACGAAACCAGCCTTTTGTGCTCGACGAAGCCTTCGCGCGGCGGCCGCAGGCCCGCGACGATGTCGACAATGGCCCGATGAAACTCGGGCCGGCGCGAAAGCAGCGCATAGCGCCCGCGCGGAATGCACAGGTCGACATCCTGAAGCAGCGGTTGCGGCGCGCCGAAGATGTAGGGTGTGTCCGTGACACCATTCAAAGAAATCATGGCGCGCTCACATCGGTTGCACGTGGGGTCGCGCGAGCCGTTCCATGGCCACGCCGAGCACGCCGAGGAAAACCAGCGCCGTGACGAAATAGGTGAGGCTCGCGTCGTGCGACGTGTAACTGTCGAAATAGGACGACCTCAGCAACTGCATGCCATGCGCGAACGGCGACCACAGAAAGTATTTCCGGTACGCCTCCGGCACCTGCTCGGAGACGAAAAAAACCGACGAGAACAACTCCAGGCCACGCTCGATCACGGGGGCGAACCGCAGGAAGAAGTGCCATCTGATCGCGATGCATCCAAAGATCAGTCCCATCGAGACGCCCGCGACTCCCATCATCACGACGTAGACGATCGCCCCCGACCAGCGCACCGGCAGCGTGATGAGCCCGAGGGCGTGGCCGCCGCTGATCAGAATGGCGTAGACGCCGAGATAGATCGCGATGAAGAGGCTGCCCTGCACGAGCGCCACGGCGAGCGGCGTGACGGGCTCCAGGTTGATGAGCCCGCGCGCCGACACGTAGCTCGTGCTCGTGCGAAACACCGCCTGCCGGAACATGATCCATGTCGTCGCGCCCAGCAACGAGAAGGTGGGCACGTCCATGCCGAGCACGTAGTGCGTGCCCATCAGGAAGTAGAGCGACGAAATCAGGCTCAGCAGCACGGCGGGACCGACCACGGACCACAGCAGCGCAATGCGGCTCTCGTTCTGGAGAATGTGCAGCTGGATCCGCAGCAACGGCAGGATGCTCGCCAGCCGCGATTGCAGCGTGCCCGGCTGCACACCGTGCTGCCGCGCATGAATGGCGGCGAGCCGCTCGCGCAGCAACGCGACTTCGCGCGCCTCCTGTGGCTGCAACGCGATCTCGAAGGCGACATCCTCGCGCGAGGCGAGCTGCCGCGCTTCGCGCGCTTCCTGCTGCCTGCGCTGCTGTGCGCGGCGCTCGAGCCCGTCGAGCAGACGCGCGTTGTCGGCGCTGAGCGTCGCCGGTGCGTAGCCCGCCGTGAGCACGTCCATGCCCGCCCGGATATCGGTTTCCAGCAAGCGCGCGACCATGCGTAGCTGGCGCCGGCGAAAATCCGCGCGTTCGGGCGGCGCGCCGTCGCGCGCGAGTTCCGCATCGAGCTCGCTCTCGAGCGCATCGTAGATGCGTCGCCGTCCGGCCACGCTTTCGCGCGGCGCACTGGCGAGCGCATCGAGCACGCCGGTCAGTACGTCGCCGACTTCGTCCGAGGCGCGCCAGTCGACGCGGGCGCCGGGCAACCCGGGCGCGGCGTTCGCGGTCTCGCCATCGGCATGCCGCGCCGTCCGGCGCTCACGCCAGTTCCTGATCCGATCCTGATTGCTCATGCCCGGCCTTCACTCCGATATGCTGGACACGGAGCGCGCAGTGCCAAGCGTCGCGCTGAAGGCCGAGAGAACCTTCTGGACCTGCGTGAACGGTGCGTCGGAGATATAAACCGCGTCGCCGTCGTGCACCGAGAACTTGCCGGCGAGCATCATCTGCTCGGGCTTCGTGAAATCGAACTGATAGACGACGGGCGGCGCGTCGGCCGCGCTCGCCGCCGCATCCGGCTGGATGCGCAGCAGGAACACCGCCTTCGGGTTGGCGAGCGCGTCGCTGACCCCGCGCGAATCGCCGAGCGCGTCCAGCACCGTGTAATTGCGCTTGCTGAGCTTGACCCTCGATTGCGTGCCCGCGGCGCCGAGTACGATCAGACTCTCCATGACGGTGTGTACGACAACGGAATCGCCGGCGCGCAACGCAATATCCTCCGCGCTGTTGCGATAGATATCGGACAGGCGCACGGACACGCTCTCGCCATGCCGCCGTACCGTGATCGCGAGCTGCTCGGGGTTCGTCTGACTCGGCGCGGCCTGACTCAGAAGCCCGCTCAGGCGCTGCGTGCCCGGCCCGATCGGATACACACCGGGCTTGCCGAGATCGCCCTCGATCGTCACAGTCTGCCCGTGCCGGTCCGTGCGCCGCACGCTGACATCGAGCCCGACGGTCACGCGGCTCAGGCGCCGCTCGATCGCCTCGCGCAGCCCGGCCGGCGTCAAGCCTTGCGCGCGCACACGGCCCACTTGCGGAACGTAGATCGTGCCCGCTTCGTCGATGACCATCTCGCCGAGATCCGTCATGCCGCCCGAGCCGTTGGCGAAGACGCCCACGCCGTCCTGCCCCCACAGCGTGATGCCGATGCCGTCGCCGGGTGCCAGTTTTTCATAGTCGACCAGCGGCGCCTGAAGGAAGCTGGCCGGAAAGCTCGCGTCGCCCGGCACGCGCGAGGCGAGCGCGAGCGCCGGCGTCACGCTGACCAGTTCGATGTCGTTGCGGTCGCGCGAGTTCTGCACCTCGCTCAGGAGCGGGCCGCTACGTGGAATCACACATCCCTGCAAAGCGCCGCAGAGGCAAAAAACCAAAGCCATGACCAGACGGTCAGGAATACGAACAAGCCGATACCGCATCAATTCATCACCAGAGTTTCGAGTTGTTCCACATGCCGGGGAGATTCGTCGACGGGCTCGTCGCGCCGGCACAAGCCCATGAACGTTTCGAGCATGGCTTCCACCGAAAAAAGCTCGGTGGCCCGCTGCGTTGCCCGTTCTCTCACGGTCGAGTCGGCCTGCGCGTTCAGCACGAGGTGCTCGATCTTCTCGCAGGCGTCGTTCAGGTCGGGGTTCTCCGCGCACGCGAGCAGATGCCCGGTTACGCCGTCTATGAAGCACTCCCCCGCTCCGCCCGCGGGCGTCGACACCGTGCAGATGCCGAGCAACTGCGCCTCGATCAGCACGTTCGGCAAGCCTTCGTGGCGAGACAGGAGCACCTTGACGTCCATCTTCGAGTACCAGAACCCCACGTGCGACGACAGCCCCACGAGCAGCAGACGGCCGGCGATCCCCAGTTCGGTCGCGAGCGCCTCGGCTTCTTCGCTGAAGCGGCCGTCGCCGACGATCACAAAGCGCGCCAGAGGACGCCGCTTCAGATAGCGATGCGCGAGCTTGATCCACAGCAGCGGCCGCTTGTCCGGCTCGAGGCGAAACACGCCGCCGATCGTTTCGGTCGCATCGGACGTGCGCTCGACGAACGTCGTCCACTTGTGCTCGTCCTGCTCCGAGGCGAGCGTGTTCATTTCGGGCACGCCGTTGTAGAGGATGCGAAAACGCTCGAGCGGCAGTCCCAGCCACTGCGCGTATTCGCGCGCGCCGGTCATGCTGTTGCTGACGAATTCGATGCCGGGCACCTCTGCGATGGCGCGATAGAACACCGCGTACTCCGGACGATTGCGCTCCTGCCGGATATTCGGCGGCAGCCCGCGAAACACGAGATGAATCGTCGGCACGCCGGCCAGCAGCGCGGCCAGCGCGCCGAAAAGACAGGTGCCGTCCTGCCACAGGCTCACGACGTCGAACGCGCGCTCGCGCAGATACGGGGCAAGCCGCGTGACGCCATAGTGGACCTGGGGCGGCAGGTTGCCGAGCATGCGCAGCAGGTCCGCGTCGTGAATCTCCTGGTGCGCGGCCGAAATCGCGGGCATCGCATTGATTTCGGAGACCTTGACGTCGGCGTCGAGCAACATGCCCAGAAAGAAGTCGAGCCGCTGCGGCCGGTCGACGCGCGCGGGATCGGAGTGCTGCTTGACCAGCACTTCCACGGCGCGCACGTCGCGGCCCGCGGCGTTTTCGCATGCCTCGGCCACCTCGGCCGACTCGGCCGCGAGACGCTGCAGATGCACGGCGAGCCGCGTGAGTTGCCGCTCCGCGCCGCCTGGCCCGAGGCTGCCCGTCACGAGCGCGACCGACGCGGGTTTTCCACGCGGCGGTGGCGACACGACGCGCTCGCGAAAGCGCAGGATGGCCTGTCGCATCGCGACGATCTTGATGT
Organism: Paraburkholderia susongensis; assembly: GCF_900177725.1. Classification (GTDB taxonomy): domain Bacteria; phylum Pseudomonadota; class Gammaproteobacteria; order Burkholderiales; family Burkholderiaceae; genus Paraburkholderia; species Paraburkholderia susongensis. The sequence goes on from NZ_FXAT01000001.1 coordinate 334,188, forward strand.
CCTGCCCGGTCAGATCGGCCGCGGATTCGAAGCGGCGGTAGAACGTGTAGTCGTCGATGATCTTCGCGACGAGCTGCTCGCCCTTGCTCTCGGGCGCGAGTTCGTGCGCGACGGGCTCGATGACCTGGATCGCGTCCGCGACCATGCCGCGTTTGGCGAGGCGCTTGGCAAACGCCACGCGCAGGTCGCGCCGGTCGTGCTCCGCGATGACCCGCCTGAAGAGCGCATCCGACGCGTCGTGCGCCTTGATGTCGGAGAGGAATTCCGCGCGCGTCAGCACCTTGCGCGGGTCGTCCGGCTGGTCGGGAAAGTGGCTGTCCGCCAGCGCCATGGCCTCGTCGACGCGCCGCTCTTTCAGAAGACGCGTCGCGTAGTGCCGCGCCACGACGAGATCGTCCGGACAGTCGCGCAGCAGGTCGGCCCATTGCGCGAGCAACCCCGTACTGAGCCCGGTCCGCTCCTTCACCTGGAGCAGCGCGATACGCACGGTTTTGTCGTCCGGCGCCTGCGCCGCGAGTCGCTCCACCTCGGCCAGATGCATGCGCGCGTTGCTCAGCGTCGTGCACGCGGCGAGCAGGCGCGCCAGTTCCTCGTGCAACGCCGGCAAGCCGGCCGACGGCGGCTCGCTAGACTGCGGCGGCTGCGGCTGCTCCTGCTCCCGCTGAAGCGGCAACGCCGCCTTGGGCTCCTTCGCGACCTTCGGCCTCGCCGCCTTGGGCTTCGCGGCCGCGCGCGGCTTTGCCGGCGCGGGCGCGTCGCCGCTCACCCGCGCTCGCGCTCGCCCTGGCCGGGCCTGCGCGGCGCGCGTGTTCTCGTTCGCCCCTGTTTTTGCTGCTTTAGCCATTACCGAAACCCAGCCGTCATTTCCTGGAATCACTCAACCCACGTTTGCGACCGCTCGCCACGGGCCGGGACTCGTGTCCCGGCCCGTGAACCGTCAGCGGCCGCTCAGCCTGCTTCGCTCGCTTCGCTTGCCTGTTACGCGGCCTTCTTGCGCCTCGCGCGATCGATGAATATCCGGCACTTCTGGATATTTCCGTCGATCAACTCCGGCGACGCGGAGAGGGTGCGCAGCGCCTGCCAGTACTTGAGCGCCTGGTCGAAACGATGCGTGCGCATGGCCCCGGTCGCCGCAGCCTTCAACCCGACCGCATCTTCGGGTGCGAGGCGCAGGATCGTCTCGCCAAGCGAGAGCCGGTCCACGTCGTTCGCTGCGTCGAGCGACTTCACCTTCGCGTGCAGTCCCGCGAGCACGCGCTTCTTCTCCTGCGACACTTCCTTGTTGTCCGGATCGAGTTGCTGCAGACGTTCGAGGAGTGCCCATGCGCGTTCGTAGTCACCCGCGCGGTGCGCTTCGCGAGCGAGCCGGATGGCGCGGCTGCGCAGGCCGAGAATCTGGCGCTTCGCCTCGATGCGCAAGGCCGGATCGCTCGAAGGCGAGTTCAGCACCCGCGCGTAGGCGTCGATCGCCTCGCCGTAGTAGCCGCTGCGCACCGCCATGCGCGCCAGCTTGATCCACGTGCCTTCCGCGATGTCGTCGAGCGGCGACGCATCGCGCAGATAAACCAGCGCGGTGCCGATGTCGTCGAGCGCTTCCGCCACGCGGATGCGGAAGCTCGCCAGCTCGGGGAACGTCGTGAGCGTCTGGCTGGCGATGGCGAGCACGCCGGCCGCGCGCTCATACTCCCGCGCGATGAGCGCCGCGCGCACGTCCTGACGCATCTGGCGTTCGAGCTGCCGCCTCGCGCGAATCAGCGCATTGCCGTTCGCGTTGAGCTGCGCGCGTGCCTGGATCTTGTCCGCCGCTTGCAGCATGTCGCCCGCGGTGAGCGCCGCGTTGCCCTCGTCGAGCCAGGCCGTGGCGCGGCGAGCGATCCATTCGGTGCTCTCCTTGCCGTTGTTGCGCGTGAGACCCTGGGTCACGACGAGCAGCGCGGCCGGCGTCGCGAAGCCACGCTCGGCCGTGCGTTGCGCGAGCGCGAGAATCTCGGCCTCGCCCATCTCCACGGTCTCGCGCGCCAGTTCCAGCAGCGCCGCGCGATCCGATGCCGCCAGCGCCCGGTCCCACAGCGCGAGGAAGCTCGGCGCATGAGCCGGCTGCACCTCGCGCACTTCGTGGGCCCACTGGATGGTGCCCTCGGCGTCGCCCGAGGCTTCGAGCAGACGGATCACCGCCGTCGCGGCGACCGAGGCGTCGGCCGTATCGGTCGAGACACGGAACAGGCGCTTCCAGGTGGCCAACGCCGTTGCCGTGTCGCCCAGCTTGCTGGCCGACTCCGCGCAGATGCGCAGCACCGCCGGCGCCTCATGCTCGTCGGCGATCAGCGCGGCGGCAAGCTGGGCCGCCTGCTCGTAGCGCCCGGTCTCGAAGTAGCACTGCGTGAGCCGCAAGTTCGTCTTTTCGTCGAACTCCGGCTCCGCGCCGAACGATTCGAACTGCGCGGCCGCGCCTTCGAAGTCGCCCAGCTCGTACTGCACGCGACCCAGCAGCAGCTGATGCTGACGGCTGCCTTCACCGTGGCGCAGGATGGCGTGCAGCCGCTGCGACACTTCGAGCACGCGTCCGGCGTTCCATGCGGCCTCGAGACTTTCGGCCGTGTCCTCGTGCTGGACGGCCTCGGTCTTCCCGGGCGCCTGGATTTCCGACGTATCGACCCGCGGCACGACAAATCCCGTGTACCAGGCCTCGCAAAGCTGGTCCGAGAACAGATCGGTGTAGTGCGTCAGATCGAGGCCGCCGTTTTCCATCGCGTTGGCCTGACCGAGCTTGCGCATGAGCGCCGTCGGGTCGTAGCACGGCACGTTCATGCGCTTCGCGATCGCGACCACCGTGTTGATGAGCTCGCGGCGTTGCTCGACCGGCATGTTGTCGGGCGTATCCGCGTTCACGTGCGTGACGAACGCCAGGTGGTCCTTGCCGACCATCGCGGCGATCTGCTCCATTTCGGCGGCGATTTCCGCGTCCTTGAGATCGCGCCGCTGGATCCGCGCGAGCAGATCACGGTCGGCCTGCGCCAGGCGCTGGAACGCGAAATCCTGCTCGAGCCATTCGCGGCGCTCGGCCATGCGACTCGGGCTCGCCATCGACCAGAACTGGCGCGTGCGTTTCTTGTCGGCGAAGAAGTCGCCGAAATGACGCACCATATAGTTCATCTGGATCGGATGATCGTCGACGCTCAACAGCTTTCGCGAGGAGATCTCCACCAGATAGAGATCCGCGCCGGGCCACGGCTTCTTCTCGAAGCTTTCGGCCGAGCCGGGACGAAACGTTAGCGTGCGCACGTCGGCGGGAATGTCCTTCTTGCCGAACATGAACTGCAACTGCTGAAGCGCTTCGGTACTCGTATGCACGAACCCATAGTTGCGGGCCAGCACCGGGAGCACCGGGTAACGTCCGGCGCCCCGGCGCAGCGGCGTATGGATACGGCAAGTACCGACAGGCGCAATGGTAAAGAGAGTCATGATGGTCGTTCAGATATCGTCTGCACTGCCGCTTAAAGCGCCCAGTAGGTGAGCTTGTTCTGGCTGATCCGCTTGCCGTCGAGCGACGACTTCAGGTCGCAGACGATCCCGCCGTCGGTGATCATCCCGGGCAGATCGTCCTCGATCGTTTCCATGATTTCGCGGTGCGGCACGGCGAACACGAGTACGTCGAGCGCGTTGAGTTCGTCGCGGCTCGCGAGCTCGATGCCGTACTCTTCGTGCACCTGTTCGGCATCGGCCATCGGGTCGTACACGATCGGCGACATGCCATAGCGCGTGAGCGCTTCGTAGAGGTCGACGACCTTCGAGTTACGGATGTCGGGCACGTTTTCCTTGAACGTGATGCCGAGAATGCCGACGCGGGTGTTCTCCCTGAGCCGGTGGCGGCTCGCGATCACCTGCACGAGACGACCGGCGACATAGTCGGCCATGCCGTCGTTGATGCGGCGGCCCGCCAGGATCATTTCGGGGTGGTAGCCGAGTTCCTGCGCCTTGGAGGTCAGATAGTAGGGATCGACGCCGATGCAATGACCGCCGACGAGACCCGGCGTGAAGCGCAGGAAGTTCCACTTCGTGCCCGCGGCTTCCAGCACTTCGGACGAGCGGATGCCGACCAGATCGCAGATCTTCGAGACTTCATTCATGAGCGCGATGTTGATGTCGCGCTGCGTGTTCTCGATAACCTTGGCTGCCTCGGCCACCTTGATCGACGAAGCGCGGAACACGCCCGCGTCGATGATCTTTTCGTAGACGGCCGCGATCGCATCGAGCGCTTCCTCGTCCTGCCCCGAAACGATCTTGACGATCTTTTCGAGCGGATGTTCGCGGTCGCCCGGATTGATCCGCTCGGGGCTGTAACCGAGCTTGAAGTCGATGCCGCAGCGCAGGCCCGAGCTCTTTTCCAGCTCCGGACCGCAGATGTCTTCGGTCGCGCCCGGATGGACGGTCGACTCGAACACCACGATGCTGCCCGGCTTCAGGACCGGGCCAATCAGCCGGCAAGCGCTTTGCAGCAACGAAAAGTCAGGACTGCACTTTTCGTCGACAGGCGTGGGGACCGCGACCACGAAGAAATTCGCCTCGGCCAGGTCCTCGACCTTGCTGCTAAAACGCAGCGTCGAGTCCCGCAGCACGTGCGGCTCGACTTCGCCGGTCCAGTCCTCGCCGTCGCGCAGGTTCTCGATCCGCCTCGCGTCAACATCGAATCCGGTCACATCAAAATGGCGCGCTAGCGCCACTGCCACGGGCAGACCAACATAGCCCAGGCCACACACCGCAATCTTCGTCGTCACACAATTCCCCTTATTAAACGTCGCATATCGCCGCCCCACGAACCGATGCACGGTTCGCGGGTACGAACGCTTCGACCCAGACAAATGAGCCCGAGGACCAGCCGCAAGACCAGACCTGGGCGTAACGATTTCCAGCCAAACCGAAATTCGGTATTAGTGAGGACTATTGATGTTTATATCTGCAAGGGCGTCTTTCGGAAAACAGGGTCCCTGGATGTGCGTCGCGCCAGCGAACTCCACGATCTCCAGGTCTGCTTCGTTTTCGACACCCATGATCACAACGTCGGCGCCGGCGCCACGCGCCAGCGTGACGAGGTTGCGCAGGAAGTCGCTGGCGCGGTCGCTTCCTCGCGCCTCGCGCAGGCAGCCTGCATCGATCTTGACGATATCGGCACCCAGCCACGCCAGCGCTTCGACGCTGCTGCCGCCGCCCCCTACGTTATCGAGTGCGACCTGACAGCCGAGAGCCTGAAGCCTGCGCACGAATGCGCCCACCCTGTCCAGATCGACCGGGGGTGCGACTCCCGAAAGTTCGATCACGAGCCGCTCCGCGACAGCACGCTGCTCACCCAGCACGGCGAGGATGAACGTCCACCAGACATCGAGCGAAGCGCTTCGCGATGTCACGTTGCAGCCTAGCGAAAGGCCCGGATTCAATTGCAGCGCGCAGACGGTCGCTTCGACGGCCCAGCGGTCCAGCCTGCGAATGAGACCGAGCCGCTCGAGCGGCGCCACCATCTCGGCCACCGGCCTGCGCACGCCGTGCGACATCCAGAACGGCACCATCTCGTAATAACGGATGACTTCCGCATTGCGCAGCGTGCAAACCAGTTCCGCGTCGAAGTCCCGGCAATCGAGACCGTCGTCCGAGAACAGGCGCCCGGCTGCCTTCATGTCGGAGAAAAAACGGTCGCGCCAGCACTGCTCTTCCTGCCCGAGCCGGGCAACGCTGGAGCCGGCGTCAGCGATCGCGATATCGAATGCGCGCTCCTTCTGCTCGACGACCGACAGGGAAAGCGCCACGAATACGACGTCCCCCGCGATCTCGACCGGCTGGTCAGCGAGATCGCCAAGAATACGGTCCAGCAGGAACCCGATCTGGGTTGAGCCCGACGTCGCTGCTGGCAGACCGCCGAGCGGCGAATCGAAAACGAACAGGATCAGATCGCCGCTCAGCACCGCAATGCCCGGCACCGACCGGCACAGCGCGCGTGCGCGCTCGAGAACGACGTGCCGCACAGCGAGCGCGGACCGCGAACCCCACGCGCGATCAATCTCCGGCAGGTTCTCAATCGACGCAACGATGCACAGCGCACCGGCCGGATCGGGCCGGTCGGGCAGATTGGCCACTGGCCGCACCGACTGCAGAAATTGCTCTTCGAACGTCATGTCGCTGCGCCTTTATTAAACGCAACGACATAACAGGGGGAAAAGGACTAAAGGAGCAAAAGGGACAAAAGGGGTCCCTTTCGCTCCAGGTATTTTTTCCGTAAATCCCGAGAGGAGGATCATGATTTACCCGATGAATTTTTAACGGCTATCGACTATGCTTGATCGTGACACAAAGGACCCGTTATGTCCAGACTTTTATATTCAGATTTCTTTCGTTTATTCAATAAAAAATGCTAAACGGGTGATTCGCTATCCGGGGGTAAAAACAAACAAACCACGGAGGTAAATGTCATGAAAATCGGTTATGCCCGTGTCTCAACGGATGAACAGAACCTGGATCTACAGACCCGCGCATTGCGGTCAGCCGGATGTCGCAAACTTTTTGAGGATCACGGTGTCTCGGGCGCCAGCTTTTCGCGGCCGGGCCTCGCATCGATGCTGGAGCAACTTCGTGCCGGGGATGTTCTCGTCGTGTGGAGACTGGACAGGCTGGGGCGTTCCCTGCGACGACTCCTCGAGCTGATCGAGGGTCTCAATGCGAAGGGAATACAGTTTCAATCGCTAACGGAGGCGATCGACACGACGTCGTCCAGCGGCGTGCTGGTCTTTCATATGCTTGCGGCGCTCGCGCAATTCGAGCGGTCCTTGATCGGCGAACGCACCCGCGCTGGAATGCTGGCTGCGCGCGACAGGGGATGCCACCTGGGCCGGCGCCCCAGCCTGACGCCGGAACAGAAGGCCACCGCCGTCGAGCTACTCGAGAGTTCCACCCTCACCGATGTCGCGACGAAATTCAAGGTTCATCCACGCACGATTCGCCGCGCGAAACAGCAGTCGGAGAAGGCTCATTCTCCGCAAACACGCAACCAGCCACGCTGATTCCGGGCGCCCGCGGGGCCGGCCGGCCCCGCGCTCCGGGCACGTCAAAGGCGGCTGCGAAACCAGACTGGCCAGGCTAGCCGGGCTGCTTCTCCACAACGAGTCCGTGTCGCCGCAAGCTGCGGAGCAAGGTTTTTGGATGGATATCGAACTGCTGGGCGACAACCATCGTGGACTGCGCGGCAAGCAACTGATGAGCGCGAACGCACTCCGCCTCCGTCATCGCACGACGTCTGCCGACGTGCTTGCCGCGAGCCTTGGCTGCCAGCATGCCCGCGCGCGTGCGCTCGCCGATCAGGGACCGCTCGAACTGCGCGAGCGCCGCCATGATATGGAAGAGCAATGTGCCGCCCGCGGACGTCGTATCGATGCACTCGGTGATCGACACGAACTGAATCTCTCTCTTTCCCAACATCTCCACCAGTTCGATTAACTTCTGGATCGAACGACCGAGCCGGTCCAGCCGCCAGACGACAAGTGTGTCACCCGCCTTGAGCGTGCGGAGGACATCGTCGAGTCCGGGCCGGGAAAACGTGCTGCCAGAAACACCGTGATCGGTGAAAATCTGGCCGCACCCCGCGACTTTCAACGCCTCAAGTTGAAGATCGAGATTCTGGTCATCAGTAGAAACTCTCGCGTAGCCGATTTTCATGCTTTCTCTACTTACCCGGCAAACCAGATACGCCGCTGGTCATAAATTCTTGGTAAATCAATGCACATGACTTCAACGACGCCTCTTATAGAGAGTCGTGAACCGATATCCGTGTTTCATCAAGGCGATCACCACCCCGACGAATAAATCGTCAATGCCTGCCGAAATGCCGACGGCGAGACAATCCGATATCCAACCGGGAGCGACAAATGCGCCTGTGATACACGCGAGCCGCGGGGAATGCGGTTTTGCCAGCGCCCCTGCCCGTCCGGAGCCCGAACTCGACCACATTGGTTAAAACAGGATTGCCAGGGAATGCGATTTACGACATGCGATTTACGACGCCTGATTCCGACAGGAAAATGGACGATTGCGATGTGATTCGCCATCATCGCCATCATCGTCGCCCGTGGGCACCTCGACGGCCGAGGCGATGGTGCATCCACTTCCCGTATCCGTGGCTCGGCCCGTCAACGTCAGCGACATGCTCGAAGCCAGCAGTCTGCTCCATGCGGAAGAAACCAACGCGTCTGGCGATTCCGGCTAACAGCGCGCGCACAAGCGCCCGGACGTCCAAGCCGGCATGAACCGGCATATGGCGATGAAGCCGGGGCTGATAGGTTAGCGGTGTGGTCCATTCAATTCCCTGTTCGACGATCAGGTACATCCGATCCGGTTTTGTGCAGAAGATCCCCGTATCGATGCGATATGAATCAGAATGATTTCGATTTACCCGAAATTAAATGAATTTTTAACACAAATTGCTTTCTTTAGTCACACCAATCCCTTTCATATGGTGACAAATATCTCTGAAACATATCACCATTTCTTCAGACGAAAGCATCTTATCTCATTATTTTTTATGGGGAAAATACCTTTTCCTCTTCGCCGAATGGCCAATTGTCAATTTACATTTTGTTTCAGATTAGCCCTAAAGTTGTCTAACCCGTATATTTGATCGAGCCGTAAAACGGGTTGAGTTGCCAATGGGCGATTCCAGGCGCCGCGGCTTGAAGTGAAGATCCTCGACGAAGGCACGGTCAGGCACAACGCGGTGTACGCTGGCGCCGGGAAGGATATTGCGGTACTCAAGGAGGCCAACGTCCCCCACGAATTGCTCACCGCGGCCGAACTCGCGCGAGTTGAGCCGGCATTGGCAGCCACCTCGCATAAGCTGACGGGCGGATTGCACTTGCCGGGCGATGAAACCGGTGACTACCAGCTATTCACGACCCGGCTCGCCGCGCTGGCCGGACAGATCGGCGTCAATTTCCGCTACAACACCCAGGTCGACGGACTCGTTGTCGAAGGCGGCAACGTCGCCGGTGTTCGACATGGGACGAAGCCCATTCACGTCGATATGTTTGTCGTGGCCTTCGGGTCCTGTTCCACGAACTTACGGCCACTTACGGTCGCGAACAAGGAACTGGCGTTGTCCGGTCTGTCCGCGCGTCAACGATTGGCACATCGCAGCGCGAACGGACACAGCACGGAAAGACGGGCACAAAAAAGCCGACTCTCGCGAGTCGGCTTTTACGTTTCAATCGAACGATTCAGGAGCAACAGTCCCGCCCTCTATCACCAAATGTTTCGCATCGCGTTTCGACTCGAAGAACCGCCAGTTCTCGTCATCCGATGTTACGTCTGGCGCTACGATCAAACGGAACGCTTGCGACAAAGAAACGACCAGACCGCAGTCCGGGCTGGCCGATATGCTTTCGACGATGACGGGTGCATTCCGGGCCAACAGTTGCCGCAGACGCAGTGCGAATGCGTTTGCTTCCTCGTCGGAACCCCCGATAGACTCCTCAGTTGCGATGATTTTTCCCGCCTCACTCAGCGTCCAGGCGCACTGAATATGCAGAGCCCATGCACTGACCTGCCTGGGTACACCATAAAAGTTCTTCGCTTCGTGCTTCGGACCAAAACCCAGGGTAAGCATATCCGCTGCACGACTGACGCCGCTCCACTCCAAGCCTTGAAGTACCGACAAGCGCCGCTCAATTTCTCTTTGATTGTTATCCATAGAAAATTTCCCTCGAACTGTCTGGCGTCACCGCAGATTGAACATGTCTCTGGCCCGTTCCATGATCTCGTGAAATCCCATTGGAGGCTCACTGCCAAGCTCATAATGAAGCTGTTGGGCCTGATCGGGAGTCAGGCGCAAAATTCTGGCAACGTCATTGGTCTGTTTGTTCTGCGCGAAATTGTTGCGTGGCCTTCCTTCGCTGCCTGCCAGTTCCATCGCATCGCTATCCGGCAGATCCTCCCTGTACTCGAACGGCTGCGCGCCGCCGAGCGGGATTGAGGTGTTCCTATCGTCGGCTTGGTCGCGGCCACGGCTGCCGCCAGACATGGCCGCGCGTGCGGCGCTCAGTTGGGCTTGCCAGGTGGCCGGATCGTACCGGACGGATCTCGCCGCGAGACTCCTCAACGGCGTGCTGTCGTACCGTGGAAACAGGTCAGCACGAGGGCCTTTGATGGCAAGCAGGGAGCCCCGGCGCACCTCGGCGAGAAGCGCATTGATGACCCACCAGCCGTCGGTGTCGGGGTTGCGGTCCCGAACACCAAGCAACCACAGCCAGCCACGCTTCTGGATACTCCTGACCAGATTCCCGTCCTTCTCCCACTCGCGACGGTTCAGTCCGGCAATACCGAGAAATTCCCGGGTATCTGCTCTGGCCTTCCCGAGGTCGGCGGCCTTTCTCAGGCACACCTTGTAGTGCTGTTCATCGCAGATAACATAACGGGCGCCCAGTGGTCTCTGACAGCACAGTTCCACGGAGCACATTTCAAATACGGACAAGGACATAGGTGTGTCGACGATCTATCTGAAGCCGCTGCCCGGATCGGCAGCGATCAGAATAAATACCGTGCTCCGGCTTATCCGTACATGGGCGACGGCCCAAATAGGGCATAGAGGTGCGTTTGATTTCTTGATAAAGAGCGCGGCATTGCGCCTGCGCTTTCAATGCAAGCGACAAATGCGTGTGCATCTGGTTCAGGTACTCGGAGTAAGCGGCCTTGCGCGCCAGGTGGTCGGATCATGTCGAGCGTGTTCGCCCACGACACAAGCATCGATTCCAGACCCTGCATGTCGCCCTGCTTGACCGAATCCACCTACATACGAAGCTCGGCCACGTATGCGGTCAAGTCTGTGTCCGCATCGAAAATCCCTTCGCTGTACTTAGTGCCCGTCACCGCGCTGCGTACAAGCGGACTCGACGCGAGCAACGCGCAGCGCTTTACCAGATCCACAGAGCGCGGGTCCGTGATCTCCAGCCTAGCCCGCGTTGCCCTTCGCGGTCGGCGGGTTTGCCGCCTGCTTCACCGCCTTCTCCGGTTTCCGGTTTGCCATCTCAACGTCACTCATAACGCCACGCAACGGATCGTTCACATTGCCTCCCGAAGGCTCGCTGTGACGCCGACGATGTTGCGGCAGCAGAAGAACCTGCATGCACCGGAGATAGCCGGGTTCTAGCAGAGTGCGGCGAACGCGCGACGGCTCTCAAGCGACAAGAGAAATGACAAGAAAAATCACCAGGGCAGCCGTGAAACTTTGCCCGATGATGGGCTGATTGATAGGCCGATTGAGGGGCCAGAAAAACAAAAACCCCGTAAGTCCTTGAACTTACGGGGTTTCAGCCGCCTTCATTGGCGGAGACGGAGGCAGTCCGGAAATGCCTGTAAACGCAGGCTGGGTGCGGATTCCAGTTCCGCCGTCAAGAACCTACCCGCGTCCGTACCCACACTCCATTAGGTGGCCAAATTCGCGCTATCACTCGACTTCCAGGATCCTCCTCATCGTCCCCGCGTTGCGCTGGGCAACATCGCGGTAGCAATTGTTGAACAGGACATGTACGCGCGCGGCGCTCCTCGCGATCGCCTTGATCGGACTCTCCAGTTCACGCAGCTCCTCGTCGCTGTATTCGTAGTTGAACCGCTCGGCCGCCGACTCCGCACCACTCCACGATGAGGCATTGCGGCCGTGCAACCGCACGATCGCCAGTTCGGGTGACGTCGCTTCCCAGACGGTATGTGCGCGATTTGTAACGCCCTCGGGCGCGTCGACAATCACATGGACAATACCGCGCTCGCGCTCCATCGCGAGCGTCGACTCGCGGTGCTTTTCGCCGAACCAGCTTTCGTGCCGGAATTCGAAAGCGGTCAGGAACGGATGCATGCGCTCGGCGCAATGTTCGACGTGCGCGAGCGCCTTCGGCACGGCGGTAACCCAATGCGGAAACTGGAACAACACCGAGCCGAGCTTGCCGGCGACGTGCAGCGGCTGCAGCGCGGCAAAGAAACGGGCCCACAACTCCTCGAGCACAGGCGGCGGAATGTCTTTGTAGTAGAGGTTTTTCTTGCCGGTGTCCGGCAGCTCGGCCTGCAGGTTCTTGGGGAAAAACTTGCGCTCGGTCTGATGACCGGTGAAAAGCCGGAACGCCTTCACGTCGAACACGAATCCAGCCGGCGTGCGCTCGACCCACAGGGCGCTGTTGCTCGCGCTCGGCATCGCGTAGTAGGAGGAATCGACTTCGACGATCGGAAAGACGCTGGCGTAATACCGCAGACGCGCTTCGGCGCTGGTGCAGCCACGCGGATAGAAGGCGCCCGACTCGATCAGCGTCTTGTCGGTCCACGACGCGGTGCCCACGAGAATCGACATGGCCGCCTCCAGCTGGAGTATCCGGAGAGGCCATTTTGCCATGCGCTATACTGTATATCCATACAGTACCTATATGCATCATGCCCTTGCCACCTTTCGAGCCCCCGACGCTCGCCGAGCTGCGTGAGTGGTATCGGCGATACGGGAAGAACGACGACATCTGGCGCCTGATTCTGGAGGTGCAGCACTCACGCGAATTGCTTGCCCATCTCCGGTGGCAGCTCGATAAGGCGGATCGTATCGCCGAGTGGGCTGAGTTCGGCAGACTCAGCGGCAAAGCCGCGCCACTGCGTGCTGCCCTCGATACGATCTGTGCAGAAATGCGCCGCATCGGCCCGATCGGCGGAAAAGGAAAGCCCGAACACTGGCGGCCGACACCTCGATCGACCGACGATATGGCGGCGTACGATTATGATCCGGACGCCCCGTCCGACCACGCGGCCCTGGTCGCCGCGCGACGCCATGGGCGGAGACGCTAACCAGGTTGCTTTGCGTCGCGCTCTTCCCTGTCGAACCGTCAGAACACCCCCTGCCACACCGTCTCCCAGCCCCTCAGTTTGAGCAATTCAAGTCAACATTTTTGTTGACTTAGTAAGCATTTTTGATTACTATACTTATAAGGAAACAACGAGCAAGGAGGTGCAGCAGTGTGAAGCGAAGTGAGTTTGTCCGATGGCTCGCCAGTCAGGGAGCAACCTTCAGGGAAGGCAAGAAACACACGAAGGTTTATCTGAACGGCAGGCAAACGGTGATCCCCAGACACGCGGCAGACGTAAAAACTGGAACGGTCGAAGGGATCAAAAAACAACTGAACCTTAAGTGAGGGATGGCCCCGAAAGGGGTCATCTGGATAGCTTCACGGTGCTGCACCTCGTAACCGGTAACCAATGGACCTGTAATCATGCGATATCCCGCAACACTTAAACCGGAAGACGGCGGCTATGTCGTGACTTTCCGCGACATTCCCGAAGCGATCACCCAGGGCGAGTCTTTGGAAGAGGCACTTGAAATGGCCGCTGACGCGCTTCTGACCGCGATGGACTTCTACGTTGAAGATCGGCGCACCGTGCCGCCGCCATCCGCTGCGAAGCGCGGTGAGCATTACGTCCCGCTACCGCCGAGTGCGGTGGCGAAGCTTCTGTTGCTGAACGAAATGATCGAACAGCGCGTTCGCCCGATTGATCTCGCCGAACGGCTTGGCACGACGAAACAGCAGGTAACAAGGCTGCTCGATCTGCATCACACGACGAAAATCGACGCGGTTGGCGACGCCCTTGCAGCCTTGGGCAAGCGGCTTGAAATGGCGACGGCCATCATCTGAATCGCTGCGGTGAAGACGCGTCAAACACAAAGCCCGTTCCGCACGGGCTTTTCTTTGTCAGCGCTCAGGTAATCGTCCTTTTGCCACCGTCTAATGCATTCCACATAAAACGTTGCCAGAGATACGAAACCGCTAACACTCGCGGATGGCATGGCCTAAGCTGACAGAACGAAAACAGGGCGAAACATGGAAATTCGAGGTAACAATGAACACAAGCAAAACTCGCCAGATCGTCGGTGTGGTGGTTGTGTTATTGGCTATCTGGGCAATTGCTCGCCACTTCGATTCATCTAAAGCCGGGACGTCAACTTCAACGCAAAGCGCCGCGACATCCACGCAATCTCAACCGGCACCGACGCAAACTCCACCTGTTGCACAGGCTGCCTCTTGCACCGTTGATAACGTCACGATCAACCAATTCAAGCCAACCTACGATCAGCGCTTGCAATCGGCCCGCGTGACCGGCACGCTTACCCATACGTGTCCGTATCCTGTGGGCGTGGAAATCCGGTGGACATCCTATGGGAAGGACGGGAGTGTGGCGTTCACGCGGTCATTCTGGCCGAATTCGATTTCGAATATTCGGCCCAACGAGGAAATGCCTTTCGACTTCACGGAGTCTACCTCCGAGCGCCCGGAGAGATCTACCGTCGTGGTTCAAAGTGTGAGGGCGTGGCAGGCGCGTCGTTGACCCCCTCACAACAACACGGAAGCAAGAGAGCCTCAGGCTGCTCGCTCCTGTGTTGGCACTTCGTCAAAGATGGGTGCCATCGCGTAGCTGGTCGATCAAGCGCATGATCTCGGTGATCCTCCCCTTGCGAATCAGTTCTTCTGGTGTAGCGCCATCGAGCAGCCGCTGCGGCGTGCGAATCCATCGTCTCGCCTCGGACGGTGAATAGACGCCAGCCAGCCGTTCGATGATGTAGCCGTAGATATCGCTCGTCATGGGCATCTCCCATAAGCCTCAAACCACGCCGGTAAGCGAGACGAGTGCGAGATCGTATCGTTCGCGCCGGTCATTCCATCCATGCGGCGTGGCCGTGCTGTTCGCGTTGCCGATATTCACGAGCCGAGAGACTGCCAGCATGTCGCCGGCGGCGCCGTGACGTGACGCGCCGTTGCGCGACCACCAGTACCCGGCCGTGCGCGCTGCGTTGCGCGGCTCCTCCACCAGATCCGGCCTCGTGACGATATCGATGACGAGCGCCCGTGCGGCGTCCGTGTAATTCGCGCGACCGGTGAGCTGGATGATGCCGCGCCCCCGGTATCGCCAGCCGTCGCCGCTCGCCTCGTTCCCGTTGCCGAGCCGGTTCGCATAGACGTTATTGGCGATGGCCTCGGGTCGACGCTCAAGTCGTTTCGCCAGCGCGTTCGGCAGGCCGCCGCGTTTGCCAGTCGAGCTGTAGCGCTCCCAGGTGTTGGAGAGCCCCTGGGCACCGTAATTCAGGTTCTCGACAAGCTGCGTGAAGTTGGTCGACTCATGCGCGCACGTCGCGAGGAATGCGGCGATGTCGCGCGGATCGCTGATCGAAAACTCGTCGAGCGCGGTATTGATCGGATCGAGCCATTGCTGCACGTTCGCCCGTGGCACCGCCGCCGCGAGCAGTTCGCGTGTGAGGATCATCGTGAATCTCCAGAACACAAAAAGCCCCGCCAGTGCGGCAGATCGCGCGATGGAGGGGCTGGCGGAAAATCTGAAGGGGTGAGGGTTGTGTGTGCGGGCTGCGGGCGCTGGTGGCCCTATGGCTTTTTCCGGCGGGCAATCGCCGAGTCGGCAAACCAGAAAGCCAAGATGGCGGCAAAGATCGCCGCGTCATCCTGGTCCCACACGAGCGCGGCGAGCGACGTGACGGTGGCGACTGACGGACTCGCGGCCTGTATCACGGCGTCCCGGATCACGATGAACTTGAAGCAGATGTAGAGCACGAGCATCAGGTACGTCGTGATGGGCCGAACCGAGAGGTTCAGCCCATCGGCCCACTTCACGCCGGTAAGCTGCGCCTGGGCCGTTTGCGCAATGATTTTCGCTTCGGCCGCGGCGCGATCGAGCGCCGCCTTTCCTTCCGCCTCGATGTTCTCGGCGCCGAGCTTCGCGATTTCGAGCTTGTTATCGAGGTCGGCCTTTTTGCTTTCCAGTTCTACACGCGCAAGCTCGACCGCGTTTTCCTTGCTCTGCCGGTTGCCCCAGGCCGAGAGCATTTCAGGCAGCAGACGCAGCAGACCGCCGCCGAGCGCACCCACGAGCGTCATGATGGCCGATAGCATGGCCTCTGCTCCTACAAGGACTCGCACATGTCAGGTTGCCGTGTTCGCCACGGTGTGGCTCAGGACCTGCTGTCCGCTTCGCTCGCCACGACGCGCGGCGTGCCGCCCTCATCGATCATCATGCGGCCGCCCTTGCTGCCACCGTCGAGCAGCATCACATGATCGGCATCACTGATTGCGACGTACTGCGAGCCCTCGGGCGGATCGCACAGGTCCGAATCGTAGAAGGCAGTCACCGTGCGTTGGTCGTCATACTCCGCGTATTTCTGTCCCATGATCCATCCTCCGTTCAGTGACCAATCGCCAGGTAGGCGACATTCGCGTTATGGACTCCCACACCGGTCAGTGTGTTGAACGCCGCACCTGCGAAAGCGCTGTTACTGCTCGCGTTCGAAACATTCGCCGCCACGCCCGTTGCCGGGCCCGGTGTGATATAGGTGGCGAGGCATTGCGCTATCGACGTTGGGAAGGTCGTCGCAAAGGGAATCGACACGACGCCGTTTACATCCGCCACGCCGATGCCCCACTGGATAATCAGGCCACCGAGCCAGGTCGGAAAGGCAACATAGCCGCTGCCCCCAATGACCGCGGCGAAACCGTTACGCAGCTTTCTCGGCGTGACGATGGTCGTATCATCAACGCCGGCATTGGTGAGCGCCTGCGTGGCGATCCGGGCCACACCCGCGAGCGCCTCGGTGGCCTGCAGTGTGCGCGTGAACAGGGGTAGCGCCGCGAGTAGCTGTGCAACGTTGTTCTCGTCGGGTGTGAGTCCCGCTGCACGAATGACATTCAGGATCTCGAGAGTAAGCGCATTGCCCCAGCTCGAGGGAATCAGCGATCCCGGCCGGCCAGTCGCCTCGTTCTCGTCGACAAACTGACCGTCGACGAGGCCCACGTCCGGATTCGACGGAAAATCCATAACCCCTCCTGTTCATTCGTAGTCGAAACGGACCACCGTGTGCGCCGGCATCCAGCGTTGCACGAGACACTGGATCGCGCTGTTGGGGTTGCCGCCGAACCGCTCGCCGAAGCGGGCTACACCGAAGCGGCTTCCCCCCACCAGTCGCGCACCGAGCACGAGCCTCCAGAAGAACTGCTGCGCCCACGTCCCGAAGCGGTCGCGACCAAAGCGCGAACGGCCAAATCGCGGTGCCCGGTACTCGATCACGTAAGCGTTCGTGTAGCCGTGCTCGACCGCGAGCTGCCGGAACCATTCCGGCGTCTGGCCCGCGATGCCCACAAGCCGCCGCAGTACCTCGCGCCGGCGCTCCTCGAACGTCACGAACTCGCCGAGGCACTCGTCGGGCAGTTGCATCACCCGCTCGTAGTCGACGAGCAGTTCGCGCATCGTGAGCGGATCGAGCTCCTCGAGGAGATTGACCGCACGCCGGTCAAGCCGGGCGAACTCGGCCGCGAGCGCCCACAGGATCATGTCGATCTCGGGCGCGAGATCTGCGTCCCATGCTGGCCCCGGTGGCAGTAGAGCCCGCAGTTGCTCGAGCCAGTCTTCCTCTGTGCGGAAGATCGCGCTCATACAAACTCCACACCGCCGAAAATCACCAGCTCGTTGCCCTCGGTCTCGATGTTGGCCGCCGGCGCATACAGCACGTAATCCTCGTTGCCCGTGACAGCACTGATCGCGGCGCCCGCCTTCGTACGGATGAGCGTGCCGCCCGGCCACGTCTGGCGCAGCGTGAAATCCTCCAGAGCCTCGGACACACCCGTGCGGATCGCGCCGGTATCCGGCACGAGATGCACCCGGTACACCATCTCTCTCGCGCGCGGTGCCATCACATAGAGCTCTGCACCCAGCGGACGTTTGCGCTCGACGTGTTCACGCACCGCCTCGATCGCCGCGGCATCGGGAATCGGGTTCTCGTCATCGTCCCGCACGAAAAACAGACCCACCGTTCCGGGTCCGAGCCACCGGCGTCTCGCCCACGCGCGCGTCACACCCGACACCTCGAGCGCCCAGTCATCGTAGTCGTCGGCACCCCCCCCGGCCGGCACGCGGCGCCACGCACGGATCACGCGTTCACGCAACCGCTCGATCGGTTCGATCTCGGCGCCACCCGTGATCCCATCCGTGCCCACTGTCACCGTATCGTCCACGTTCGGTACCGGCGAGACGAACGTGAGCTCGGTACCGGCGTCGAGATTGCCGGCGGCACCCGTCTCCACGGCCCGCAGCGTGACCTCGCCGGCGCCACGCTCATCCAGCGTGGCCGACCCGGTTGTCACATACTGCCGTCGGTCGCTGTCGGTCGTCTGCACAAGCTGCTCTTCGTCGACGAATCCGTAGGCCGAGCCGGACAAAGTCACTTTGCCGCTCGCAGCCACCGCAGCCTTGCGCCCCCCCTCGAGGCGCAGACGCGCATGCCGAAGCAACATGTCTTCGTCACACGTGTCCGGAAAGATCTGTCTGGCAATCCATTGCTGATAGCCATACGCGCCATGCGTGGCGCCGCCGTGTGTGCGTGACAGAACCTGCGCGTCGGAGCGGCGCAGTACTGTGCCGGCCCGGCCGGTGAGGTCGGTGCTCACGCGCCGGATGAGCTCCGGCAGTGTCGGGACGTCATACGGCATGGATAGTTCTCCCGATTGTTCTCCAGATGTCATCCCACTCAAACCGCAGTGGCGCATCGCTGTGCTCGTCGAGCGTCACGGTGAGACGCACGGCATGCAGCCCGTTGCGGGCAACATCCACCGCCAGTGACGAGACCATGCGGTCATCGCGTAGCCACTGCAGGGCCTCGAGCGCGTACTGCCGCGCATCGGCGAGCGTCTGCGATGTGATCGAGCGCCGCCGCAGCAGCCACAGGCGTGAGCCCGTGCGGTCGTTATCGCGCAGCGGATAGCTGTCGCCCCACCAGCCCATGCGCTCGTCATCGTCGAGCACATCGGAAGGCAGCGCGCGTCGCCATGAAAACAGGCTGATTACAACGGCACGGCGATACAGCGTCTCACGCTCGCGGGTCGTTAGCACCGCACCACTGATGACCGTCATGACCGCGGCCCCCCGGTGATGCTGCCGGTCTCGTCGTGGCGGTGTGTCGCGTGGCTCACGTCGCCGATCTTGAGGTCCGGTGCCTCGATCGCGCAGGAGGCGGTCGCCCGTGTGGCATCGAGCTCGAAGAGGTCCGCTTCTACGCTGTAGGTCTTCGTTCTGACGCGATATTCATCGCACTCGATCTCGACGATCCGGCCGCTTTTCAGGACGACTTTCGTGCCCTCGTGCGTATAGAGCGCGACCTCGCCACGTTCCAGCCCGGTAAGCCGGGTCGCGCGATCGGCGACGACGAGTGCCACACAGTGCGAGCGGTCACCGCCCGGGAACCCCGCGATGCCCTCGGCACCGGGCAACGGACACGAGGTGAAGCCATAGGGCTCAAAATGCTCGATACCACCCTTCGTTTCGCCGCTGAGGAGGCGAATCTGGAGCGTCTGCATTTTCGTTGCCGAGTTCGCGAGCAGCACCGTACAGCGCGCGAGTACGCCGGCGACGAACCGGTTCATCCCGCTCATGCGTTTTTCTCCCAGTCAGCCGGCAGCAGGTACTCGAAGTTGTCGCCCCCGCCCTTCTTGCCCTTCTTCACCTTGCGCGCCTTGTGCTCGTCGTTCGGCTCCGGAAAAAATCCGTCCGGCGGCGCAATCGTGAGCTCGGCGATGGTGCCCCTGTCGCCCTTCGTGTAACGCACTTCCGCAATCAGCATGTCGCGCTCGAACCCGATGAGCGGATCCACCACGTGCACCATCTGGTTCGCGATCCACAGCCGCCCGTTCGACTGGCGCCACCCGCGCACCGCATAGGTCGTCTCCAGCGCTTTCGTGATCCGGTAATCACGCTCCCAGGCCACACGCCGGCGGGCGAGATCGTTGGTGAGGTTGCCGGACTCGTGGATGAGTTTCACGCGATGACGCGCGATCCGCGTGTCGGTAATGCTCGCGCTGACCTCACTGGCCGCGGCGCCGAACGTCTCGTCGTTGCCGGCCTGCTGCCCCTTGCACTGATATTCGGAATACACCCCCGAGAAATCGAATTCGCCGCCGCCCCAGAGCACGTTTTCGCCGACCACAATCGCATCGGACGCCGCGCCGGCGCTACCGGGCTGCACGATGATGAGCCGCCCGCGGCCATCGTCGGTGGCGAGGAGGCGCGACATTGTCAGCAGCCGGTCCACCGACTCGAATACGGTCTCGCCCGGCTGCACGGTGTGGTCTGACAGCGTATCGGCCGTGCCGGTCTGATCGACAACCTCGATCCCGTAGGCCGAGACCAGCGCGCGGATGATCTGCACGACGCCCAGATTGCGCCACTGCGAGGGCTCGCCCGCTGCGCTGCAGTCGACAATGTCGGAGGTGAGCGAGCGGCCCGACACGCCGCGCTCGACGCGATGCGGATCATGTCTCACGGGGCTCGCATACGCCCAGCCCGTGAGCACGAGGTCCTCGCCGATGCGCACCTCGCACCGGTCGCCCTGGCGCACGCTGACAGCAGTGTCCTGACCAGGCCACCGTGCGGTCACCGAAAGCGTGAAGTCCCGCGCGCAGCGCTCGATACCCGCACCGATGGAGACGTGCTTCCAGCCACCGTAACGTGTGCTGTTCACGGCCAGCGTCACATGCTCGTCGTCGCGCTCGCTATCATGTCCATCACTACGCCCGGAAAGACTGGCGGAGGTACCGGTGGACATATCGGCGGCCACGTCTGCCATCTCAGCGCTCCGCGACCAGCAGCCGCCGCGGCGGCACGAACCCCGGATGTGCGATCCGGTTGCGCCTGAGGATCTCATCGGCCCGACCCGCATCGCCATAGCGTCGGTACGCGAGCACCAGCGCGGGCAGCGGCTGCGTAGGCGTCATGGCGACCAGCCGAACACCGCTTCTCGCCACCGCCGTGAGATGCCGCAACAGCGCATCGCGCGTGTCCATCAGCGCGAGGTATCGCGTATGCGTCGCCGTCTGCGCCATCTTCCAGATCGCGTCATCCAGTTCGTCGCGCACCTCGATCACGTCGTCGACCACGGGCGGCTCGAGTCGCACGATTGCCTCGCCCGCTTCGTCAAGCTCGACGCGATCCGCCGTGATCTGCCGGTCGATACTCGCCACCGATGTGGGATCGGAGCTCGGCCGGCTGATCGTGCCGGCGTCCGCATTCACGCCGATGGTCGCGAGCTCGCGCGAGGTGTGCACGACGAGTGCATCCTGCGCGAGCGCAACGCTTGCGCGTTGGAACTCCCGTGCATCGGCACCGGGTGCATCCTGCACGTCGGCGACCGACGCGATCGCGCGCGTGGTGCTGCCCGTGGCAGTCAGTACGTTCGTCGTGCCTGTGTAGCGGTACAGGGTCTGGGCAGGCAGGCCCAGCAGAGTCGACGCGAACAGAAGCGGCGAGGACAGGAAGGTGGAGGCGAACTGCGGTACGCCCGTGAACTGCGCAAGGATCGCGGCAAACGGCGACGTCGTTGAGGCGATCGACGGGTTGCTGAACACACTCATGAAGCGCGTGCCGGTCGTGAGCCACGAGGCGCTGCTCACATTCATGAGATTGATGCCCGCCAGCCAGTTCCCAAAGTTACTTTGCGACACACCCGCAAGCGAATCGCCCGCGGAGAGGAGCCCCATCGACGTGTCGGTGGACGTGCCCGGAAACACGAGTTCGCCCGCCTCGACAAACGCCGCATCGAAGCGGATGGTGCGGCCTTCCTCGCGCGTGCGACGCAGCGTCGGCAGCTGGTTGTCCGTCGAGACCATCATGCGGCCCAGCCACGGATGCACGAGCTCGCCCGGCCCCTCTTCCTCGAACGCAGCGATAAGCGCGCGGGCCTGTTCGTAGCAATCGTCGCCGTTCAGGAAGCCGGTCACGCGTATGCCACGTGTGGCGCGGCCCAGATCCTCCACGTACGGCTCGTCGCGCTGCACGTATTCGTGCAACTGGTTGCGCCGGCCGGCCGCAAGCTCGTCCTGCTCGACCTCGAAGGGCACGCCCCGGAACGAGGCGGGCAGCAGCTCGTCTTCCCAGCTCACGACGTCCCTCCTGTGGCGAGCGACCGGCGGCCGACATTGCCCACTTCGGTCTTGACCGCCACTCCACCTGACGAACGCGGCTTGTCCACCGTCATGCCCGCAGGCGGGTTGTCGAACCGTACGTTGATGTCGCCCTGCACGCGCTGCTGGGCGGCTGCCTGCTGCGGCAGGGAGGCCGACCAGTCGCGCACGCTACCGGCGGCCCGGTCCAGCAGATTGCCGCCGGCGCCCGCTTCGCCGGCGGCACCACGTGCGTTGCCACCGAGACCGGGCACCTTGCTCCCGAGCCACTTCGCACCGCTCGCCAGTGGCTCGATGAACGGCCGGATGCGATCCCACATCCGGCTGAACCATGCAATGACCGGCTCCCAGGCCTGCGTGATGATCGGCAACGGATTGAACTGCTCGAGCTTCGCTTTCACCCACTCCCAGGCCGCGGCCGTGCCTGCCCTGACTGCCCCCCAAAGCGCCGACAGGAAATTCAGGATCGGCCCCCAGTTGCGGATGATGTAGCCGAGTGGCGAGTAGTTCATCACCACATTCACGATCCAGTCCCACACGGGCTTGATGACGCCGTAGATCGCATTCCACACGAGCTTGAAATACGGCCCGACGGTCGACCAGTTCGCGATGATGACGCCGGCAACCAGGGCGAGCGCCGTGAACGCGAGCATGATCGGGTTCGTGTTGAGCAGCATCATCGCTGCCCTGAACATTGACAGTCCCTTGATCGCTGCGAACACAGCCAGCCGCATGCCTGTGAATCCCGCAGCGGCGCCGAGCAGCCCCTTGATAAGCCACGGGGAGCTCTCCGCAATGTTCTGCACGCCAGCCATAATGGGCGCAAGAAACACGAGGAACTCGTTGAGTGGCGGCAGCAGCACCTGGCCTACTGTCACCCCGAGCGTCCCCAGCCGGTTCTGGAAGGTCTGCATCGCGCTCTGGGTCGTGGCCGCCTTCGTCGCGTAGTCGCCCATCAGCGAGCCGGCCGTACGCTGCTCATCGGACATCCAGGCAAACCGCTCGCGCAGCGCGTCGAGATTTCTCACGAGCGGCAGGACCGTACTCGCCGCGTCCCCGCCGAAGAGCCGCTGCAGCACGATCGACTGCTTCTCCGGCGCGACCTTGCTCACCGCGGTCATGATGCGCAGCATCGTGCCTTGCGCGTCGTTCTCCATGCCCTTGGCCACCTGCGCGGCATCGAGGCGCAGCGCCTTGAAAATGACCTGCTGCTTTTTCGTGGCGAGCGTGCCAACCGACAGCGCCTGCGCCATGCTGCGGATCGCGCCGGATGCAGAGCCCTCATCCGCGCCCATCTGGATGAACGCGGCGCCCAGCGCCGCGACCTGCGAGGCTGAGAGGTTCGCAGCCTTCGCGAGGGGCCCGACGCTGGTCACGAGCGATGCCAGCTGTGCGGAGCTCGCGATCCCGTTGCTGCCCAGGTAGTTGAGCTGGTTGGCCAGTGCATCGGCCGCATCCTGCGTGAGCCCGAGGTTCGCACGCCACTTGCCCATCTGCGTCGCAGCGAGCTCGGCGCTCGTGCCGAACGTGTAGCCCATGCGCGCAGCGGACTCGGTAAAGCGCAGGAGCTCGTCCCGCGCAATGCGCGCTTCACCGCCGACCTGGGCGACCTTCACGAGATCGTCGCGTGCAACCGGCAACTGCGAGGTGAGCCTGAGCAGATCCTGCGACATCTGGGCGAACTGCTGCGGCGTCTCGAAGTTCACCGACGTGCGCAGGTCCGCCATCTGCGACTCGAACCCCATCGCCGCCTTCGTCGCGGCGATGATCGGTGCGGCGAGCGCCCCGCCGACCAGCAGATCCTTGAAACCGAGGTTGCCCAGACCCGTCTTGCGTAGCTTGTTCTGCAGCGTGGCGACGTTTTTGGCAACATTCTGCAGCGTCGGGGACAGTTTGTCCTGCCCGATGATGAGCGCCTTGAGCGTGAACTTGTCAGCCATGGCGTTTGATCTCCGACAGGATCCGCGTGGTGTGATCGTGACACTCGACGAGCGTGTCGAGCGGACGCGCAAACATCAGTTCAGGGTCGATCCGCCAGACCCAGGCGAGGTCGTAGATCCGGGCTGTAAGGTCTTCAGGGCGGCGCCACCCTTGTCCAAGAAAAAATTTGCCACCGCCCACATGAGCTCATTGAGGTCGGCGATATCGATCTGGTCAACCGATGAAGGTGGAATGGCGGCCAGCCGGCTGATGTACTTCATCGCCGCCTTCGTATTCAGATTCACGCCATCTTCACCCATCACGTACGGCAGCGCCCCGACCTCGCGCACGTCGACGCCCGAGGGCTTGCTCAACCGGATCGCCGTGAGAGTCTCGCCATGCGCTGCAACCGGACTGACCAGCGGCTCGAGCGTGAAAAACACCCCTGCGCGCTCGCTCATAGCCAGTCTCCCCTCACGCCTTCCCAGCGCAGCGGCGCCTTCGCATCGTCGCCGGTGACCGGTCGCTCGCCGACCATGTAAGCACCAGAGAGCACATACACATGCGTGTTCTCGAACTCGACGGTCACGGTCTGGTTGGTGTCGTTCATCAGTGCCGCCCGCGGGAAATTCGCGTCCACCAGGGCGTCGACCTCAACATAGGGAATCGCGTCTTTCTCGGAATAGAAGCCCCGCTTGATCGTTTCGCGTTCCTTGTCCGCGAGCGGACACTCGACGGCACCCGTAATCTCGAGCTGCCGGCCGGCGGCCTTCACGTAGCACGTGCCCGCTACCTTCTGTCCCATGGAAGTCTCCAGAGAGTGGGTTCACTGCCGCCTGGATCAGGCGGCTTCGGTTTCCGGTGCCGCGTACTGCAGTCGGAACTGGAAGAGCAGCGAGATCACGCGCAGCTGGTTCACGAGGTCAGGCGGGAACAGTACGTTCAACCGGTTCGGATCGTCCGCATCGCGCACGACGATCAGATACTGTGCGAAGAGGTCCGCGTTCTCCACCCAGCCCCGCCGCTCCATCTCGCGATATGCCGCAATGAGCTCCGCGCGGAACATGAGTGGCGTGACGATCGCATTGCCCGGCCCGAACCGCGTGCCGTCGTCCGCCACCTTGTGCCGCGGAAAACGGCTCGTCACACGCGTGCGCAGGAACCGGATGACGGCCGCGGACGTGTGCAGCGTCTCGCTGTCGAGATACGAGTTGTCCGGCTGTCCATAGGTGTTCTTCCGGTACGTCGTGACGCCACGCTCGATGCGGTAATAACCGCCTTCGAAGCGAGCCGTCGCCGTGCCGTACTTGAGCAGCTGGTTGCGCTCGAGCTTGAGGAAGCGCTCGCCCTCGGGCGCTGGATCGATGCCGATAATCATGCCGGTCTGGGTCGGCCGCGCCGGGTCAGCCGAGATGAACACGGCCGTGCGGCCGGTAAAGCCCGCAGCAACTTCCCACGCGGGCTGCGGCACAGCAGGCTCGAATCCGTGCACGGTAATGTGCTGGTCGTTGCGCAGGAGACCTGCCGCCACGTGTTCGCCGAGCTCGCCACGCCGTGCGGTGTAGACGTGCCCGTACAGCATCGAGGACCAGGCCCAGCGCCCGGCCGCATCGTTCATCCATTCGCCGAGATCCGCAAGCGTCGCGGCATCGCTCCAGCCCGAGACAATGAACTCGTACGCCTCGTCGCCGACGGCGCCGAGCATGTCGGCCATGTCCGGCTGGCCTGCGCCTCCGGCCATCGGCGAGATCACCACCGTGAGGCCCGCGGGGGTCGCCTCGCCACCAGCCGTACCGCGCCGGTTCAGCTCGATGCGGATATCGTTCGTCGTCTCGCCCTTCCAGCGTGCGGTGAGCGTCACGTTCGCGTCATCCTCATCATCGGCATCAGCTGTCACGGCAACGCCGTCTGCGGCATTGATCGCGGTCACGATATCGGCGGCAATCACATCCGGCTCGTCGCCGATGAGGACGGTCACCTGCACGCGACGCCCCGCGATGTAGAGGCTGAGCGTACCGTTGGCGGTAGCGGCACCGCCGATCGCGATCGACCCGGATGCGATCGCACCCGACTCGAGCTTCACGGGCAGCACCCAGATCTCGCCGGCCGGATCGTTGCGACGCAGGCGCTCATACATCACCGCGGCCATCGAGCCCGCGCCAAAAAGTGACTTTGCCTGTTCCGTACTGAAGACCGGCTTCAGCACCCCGAAGTCGCCCTCGGCATCGTCGTTGACCTGCCCGAGGATGAGGCGCCGGGTCTCGCTACCCACCGACGTGTTCGCCTGCGAGTTGTCCATCTCGGCATAGAAGAGCGGCGCCAGAAGGTCACCGCCGGCCGGCATGTAATTGAAACTGACGGACATGGTCACGCTCCCTCGTTTGGTTGCACGGGCGCGTCCGTGTTGCCTGCGCCGCCTGCACTGGCTGCACTACCTGCGCTGCCAGATTTCGCCCCCCTGCGGACCGGCGCCGGCATGGCAGCCGTGCGGATGTGCCCGGACGCGTCGTCGGACTCGACGACGTCACCGGCCGCCACGCGGCGGCGCCAATACGCATTGCGCTCCACACTGCGTCCATCCGCCGGCAGGACGTCACCGCGGGCCGGGTCGGGGACCACCCGACCTTCAGCCGGTCTGACCTTCATCGTTCCCGTCATCTCTGAACTCCTCACGGAATGAGAAATCAATGCGCCCGTCCGGGCCCGGCCGCTGCAGGTTCGGGTCGGAGGGATCGATCATGTCGATATCGACGTGAATCGTCTTCAGCGGAGGCAGCCCCGCGAGATAGTATTCGTGCCACGTCTCGGGCTCGCTGCCACCCCCGAGCGTGAACACCGATGAAAACGTGTACCGGTAGAAAATCAGCTCACGGTCCATCTGCACGAGCTCACTGCCGCGGTACTCGATTGGGCTGTAGCCACCGCCCGTCGTCCAGCCCACGAGTGCGAGCCATAGCTGCGCGCGCACGTCATCGAGCAGGTCCGCGCGCGACTGCCCGCGCGCATCTTCCGTATTGATGAGCACACACACATCGAACTCGTCGGTGATGTCCTGACGTGAGGTGTTCAGCGTCTGGTTCTCGCCGGCGTTGTCATCGGTCTTCACGACGAACGCGCTGATCGCCGGCAGCCGCTGGTTATCGCGTAGCGCCGCGAACTCGAGTGCGCCCGCCACACGCTCGCCGAACACCGGGCAATACCGGCGCAACTGGGCAATGACCGGCGTGATCTTCATGTCGTCACCGGAACGCCCGGCTGAACGCCGCCTCGAGGATCTGCTTCACACGCGGACCGTCCGCATTGAGCGTGTCGGCCGGGTAGTTCCCGAGCGGTGCCGTACGCCACGTGCCGTTGCGGAAGTTCGCCCCACGCCGGTATCGGCCACCAGCCTTGTAGCGCACGCCGTAGTAGAGAAAGGCGGGATAGAAGTCCGGCATGTCGCTGCCCTTTTCGGGTCTCACCTTGACCCAGAAACCGGACCGGCCGATCTTGTAGCGGATGTTGCGCCTGAGCCTTCCCGTGCGCCTGACCGGATAGCGCGTATCGCCACCCGACACACGCTGCTGCGTCGCCTTCTGCAGCAGCTTGCCCACGTCACGCATGCCCGCGCGGATCTGCTTGCGGTCAAAATCCAGCTTGCGGTCGAGACCACTCCAGCCCTCGAGCTGGAGCTGGTACGGCACATTGACGTCAAAGTCCTGGGACATCATGGGCTCCCTGATTCCGCATCCAGCATCCGTTCCTGTTCGACCTCGAGCACCGTGCGATCGGCACGTCTGTCGTGCTTCACGCGCCGCACGCGGTACACCCAGCCGTCGAACACCATCTCGTGATGGTCGGTCGCGTCCGCGAGAAAGCGCATCCGTACGCGATGCGTGACACGCTGCTCGCTCTGCACGCCCGCCGCATAGGCGACAGGTCCAAGCGGATCGACGCGGGCCCAGCGATGGATGACGTACGAGTACTGCGCGGCCAGATTCATGTCCGGCGCAGGTACATCCGTGCGCACCCGCAGCGTGATGTAGTCCATCATCTCGCCGAAGTCGTCGCTCATAGCAGTGGGCTGCGGAAGTCATCGAGCAGACCATCGACGTGCCGCGAGGGAATCGCATAGGTCTGTTGCGTACCCTCGGACTGCCGCAACGCGTAGAGCGTGCCGATCTGCAACTGCATCCACTGGCAAAGTGACTTTGGCACCGCGGCGGGCATCTCGAACGCCCCCGCGGTGAAGGTCACCCGAATATCCTCACCTATGGGCCAGCCCGAGCGCGGCGTGAGCCAAGCCCGGTTCATCAGCCGCCACGCGCCCGCGTCGAGTTCCTGATCGACGCCTTGGGCGTCGCGGTACTGCACGGATCTCACTTCGCGCACGTCGTGCCACAGCAGCAGCCTCCACGAAGGAAACGCGTCGGCGCGCACGCGGCACGTCTGCGCGAGCACTGGCCGGTTCGTCTCGACCTCGAGGCGCTCGCGTGCGGCGACGATCATTTCCCGGATGAGGTCGTCCTCGACGTCGTGCTGGACCTTCAGGTAAAGCTTGATCGCGGCCAGTTCGAACGTCTCGGCGGCAGGCGGTTCGACGATCTCGACACGCCCGCCGTCCACACGCGACTGATGGAAACTCAGCACGTCAGGTCCCGGCCTTTCCGGCCTTCTGGCCCGTGGCCTTCGTCGCGGCTGCAGCGCTCGCTTCGCCGCCGTCGCCACCCTCACCACCACCATCACCACCACCGTTCCCACCGCCGCTACCGGCACCGATCGCGAGCGCCTTGACCGCCCCGCCGACATCGATCAGCCGGCCGCCCTGCCGGTTGAACGCGAGGAAGCCGACCTGCCCTCTTGTGGTAAAGAACGAGTCGGTCATGCGGAACATCGTGAGATCCATCACGTCGCGAATGAGATACTGCGAGGCGTCGCCGAACAGGATCGGCCGGTTGCCGGCCGCGGCATCGGGCATTTCCTGAATGATCTCCAGCGGCCGGTTCAGTAGCCGGTCCGGGGCGCCACCGGGATTGCCCTGCTCGTAGCCCGGCACGAAGATAGGCCGGCCCACATCGTCTTTGATTTTCCGCACCTTGCGCAGGCTGTTGTCATTCATGATCCAGCCTGCGGACGTTCGGCGCCGGTAGATCGGGTCGACGCTATGCTCCAGATCGACGAAATCGTCGTAGCCGAACTCGGACGAAACAGTCGTCCAACCCAGCGGAGCTTCCGTGAGAATCCCGTGTGGCTCGTTATCGCCGCGACCGGTCACGAAGTGCCGGCTCGTGATACGGCCGATACGCACTGCGAGCAGATTGCGGATATAGGCATCGAGATCGAACATCGAGTCCTGCAGCAGTTCGAACGGCAAGGCAATCGATTTCGAGGAGTACTTGAACACGGTCATTGCCAGCGTGCTGAAGCGTGTCGTCGACGTACTGACCTCCTCGTTCTGCCCCACGATCTCACCTTCTTCCGACGTCGCATCGGCCGCCGGAAAATGCATCTGTGCACCGGTACCGGTCTGGATCACGGTCGCAAGACGCCGGATCCCGCCGAACTCCTTCAGCGCTTCGGTCAGCTGCCGGTACCATTCCTCGGCCACCGTGTAGCCGCCCTCTTCGCCGACGAGCGACGACATGGCCGCCTGGATGTCGGGCGACTGGCGGCGACGCATGGCCTGGATGTCTTCCTGCTCGAGCGCGCGCAAACCGCCCTGCAGGAACATGCGCATGACCCGTGATTCGCCACTGTGGGCGCCGGGCGTTTTCGTGACCGCATTGATGAGGCCGGCAGGCTTGCCATTGAGGGCATCGGCCGCGAGCTCGGCCATCAGCTTTTCATGGCGGGAGATCTCCGCCTTGATACGGTCCATCTCTGCGATGCCGTCATCGTAGATTTTCTGCTGCTCCGGGCCCCACTTGTCGCCCTGAAAGTTCTCCATCGTCAGATTGATATTTTTGGCGATCGCGTCGCGGCGTTCCCGCAAAGCCTGGATCTGGACAGCCATGGTGTTGCCTCCGTTGGTTGATGGCGCGGGAGCGCGTCAGAGTTGTTGCGCGAGGTTAAGTCGCCGCTTCATCGCGGCGAAATCTGGAACAGGCAGTACTGCCGTGGTGGATGCCGCCGGCGCTGGCGGCAGTGCAGGCGCAGTTGGGGATGAAGATGCGGGCACGCTCGACGCCCGGGCAACGGCCGCCGCGGCACGTAACGCATCCTGCATCTCGGGCACATTCGAAAACGCGGCGAGATTCCAGGTGCTCGCCCTGGCCGCGGCGCTGCTGCCGGCTGTTCCGGCAAGGCGATCGGCAAAGCCCTTTTCGATGGCGGCCGCCGCATCGAACCACGTCTCATCAGCCATCCACGCCGCGATATCGGCTTCTGTTTCACCAGTTTCCGCCGCATAGGTCCGCACAAGCGAGGCGTCGACCTGATCGAGAAGCGAGGCGGTTTTACGCAGTTCGTCTGCATTGCCCCACGTGTACGTCCACCCCTTGTGAATCATGACGAACGCGCCGTCGCTGATCTCGATTTCGTCGGCGCCGAGCACCACGAAGCTAGCGGCGCTCGCGGCGAGACCATCGATATGGCCGATGACGCGGGACGGATGTTCGCGGATCGCGGTCTCGATAGCCCGGCCCGCAAACACGTCGCCGCCGGGTGAATTCACGCGCAGGTGGATCGTGGGCGCCGTGATGGCCGCGAGCGTTTGCGCGAAAGTCAGCGCGCCCACCCCGCCCCAGTAGTCATCGTCGACGATCACGTCGTACAGCCAGATCGTCGCTTCGTCGGCGGTCGTCGCTTCGGCGCGGAAGTAGCGCAGCGTAGACCGGTTGTCACTCAGTAGCTGCAGAAGCCGGTTCTTCATTGCTGTTCCCGCTGTCGTTCGTGCCATTGAAAAGCTCGTCACCGCCGTCGAGCGCCGGCCGGTTATCGTCGAGTCGCACTTCGTTCTGCGTCGCCCACCCGGGCTCACCCGCACGGCCAAGTGAGAGGCGGTACGCTTCGTAGCGGGTCTTGATGTCGCCCCGCTCGAGCGAACTCACGTTGTGCGCCAGAAACCGGTTGCCCTTGCGGATCAGCTTGCGGTCCAGCTCCTGCTGGATCTTCACCAGGTGTCGCGTGAGCGTGTACTTCACAAAGTTGATGCCGATGTTGTCCGCGGTGCCCGGTGGTTGCGAGCCGCCGCGACCGATCATGTACGGCCACACACCGAAGATCTCGCAGATCTCCTCGGCCGATAGCTTGCGGTTCTCGACCAGTTGCACATCGAGAGCCGACATGCCGATCCGTTTGATTTCCTTGAGCTTCAACCCGTTGGGGAGAACCATCGGCGCGATGGAGTTCTCCAGCCCCACGTACTTTTCCACGTACTGGTTGCGCAGATCGGCGATCTTCTTCTCGTTAATGTTCTGCTCGGTCTCGAACGCAATATCGGGCCGCACGGTGTCCATCATGGTCTCGGCCATCTCGCCACCCGCCAGGGCGGTGTTGACCTGCTTGCGCAGCACGAACTGGATCTGCGAGAGACCGCGGATACCATCGAACCCCGGACCCGGTACGTGAATCATGTCGTCCTGGTCGACCACCTCGAGCTCGCCAGTCTCCAGATCCGTGCACGCATACACGAGCCGCCCATCAACCAGCCGCGGGTCGCACCCGTCCGGATGCATAGGCTCAATGAACTCGACGACCGGCGAGTACGGTGTGACGCGATGAATGCGCTGATACAGGTTGCCGCGCAGGATCAGCGACTGCGCACCGAACTCCCAGCCCACCGCAGCGGCCCACCGCGGGTGCATCTCCCGGTTGAGCAGCCGCCAGTAATCGCTGTCGACGGGCAGGACATTGCGGCCGCTGCGTTCGTGCTCCTCGATTGTGATCGAGGCGATCGCGCCGGCAATGAGCGCCACGCATGCGTACACCGTCGACACGCTCATGGCGGTCCGCTCGGTCACCGCGCGCCGCTTGCCCTCAGTGCCCGTCAGCAGCGTATAGGCCGTTGTGCCCGGCACGATCTGCTCCACGGGCCCGAGATCCCTATGGTCCTGTGAACCTGCCGCCGTGACAGCCGCCTTCACGGCCGCCGCCTCGCGCGCGGTCTGGCGCTCGGCATTCCAGCGTTGCAGGATGACGGACCCGCGCGGATCGAAACCACCCGCCGGCCCTGCTCGATCGTTCACAGGAAATGGATCTCCGCTTCTGGTTCAGGCCGATGCACGAGCGCGCGCGTGGCCGCCATGCACGTCGCCACGATCGGATCAATGCGACCGCCCGATCGCTTCTTGTTCGGTTTGATGTTCTCGTTCGAATCGATGTAGAGCGTCACGTTGCCGGCGCACCATCGCAGGACCGGATTACCGCCATGCCGCAGGCGCTTGCCGTACACGATCCGCTCGAGCAGCTTCGCGCCTGGCGAGAGACCTGCCATGTTCTGTGGCACCTCGACCATCGGCACACCCAGCTCGAGCAGCTCGGTGGCGAGTTGCATGCAGTTCCACTTGTCGTAGGCGAACTCGACGACGTCAAACGGTGCGCAGTCGTCCACGATCGCCTCACGCACCGCGGAGTAATCTGTCACGTTGCCCTCGGTGACTGTGAGCCACCCCTGCGCCTCCCAGTCCGCGTAGGGCGCCATGTCGTTTTCAAGCTGCTCCTCGAGCTTCGCGCGCGGCACGAACACACGCACGAGTAGAAACCACTCACCCTCATCGTCGTCGCTACCGTCACCCTCGTCGGGCGGGAACAGCAGCACGAACGTCGTGAGATCGCGCGTGCTCGACATGTCCAGCGCTCCGAAACAGCGCCGGCCGTGCAACTGCTCACGATCGAATGCCCGTCCGCCCTTGTCCCACACGGACAACTCGAACCACGACAGCGCGGAGTTGACCCAGACGTTCAGATCCTTTGTGAGGAAGTTCGCCCGCGCGCTCGGAAAGACCTTTGCACGCCTGGCAGTTGCCCGCATCGCCTCAACGAATTTTGCGGTACCGAGCCCTGGGTTGGCCTTGCGCCATACGCGTTCATCGAACGGATCGTCGCCCTCGTCAATCGTGTAGATGTAGCCAAAGAACGAGTCGTCGACGAGCTGCCCGCGCAGCACCGAGATCAGGTACTTGCGGATCTCGACACAGATGCCGTCAAGGATGTAGCCCGCTGTCGTGATCGCGCTCACGAGCGGTTGCGCCCGCCCACCGACCGCGGAAGTCATCACGTCCCACACCTCACGCGTCGGATGCGCGTGGAACTCCTCGACCACCACGAGCGAAGGATTCAGACCATCGAGCGCCAGTGCGTTCGCCGCCGGCAGCGGCTCGAACACACCGGTCCGCGTCGAGATGCGCTCCTGATTGCGCCCCTCGGCTATCTTCAGCATGCGCCGCAGCCTGGGCGATCGACTCGCACGGCGCACATAGTTCACGAGCGCGGGCTTGAACACGTTCATCGCCTGGGCACGCGTGGTGGCCACCACGTAGGTCTGCGGGCCCGGCTCCCGGTCCATCAGGAAGAGATAGTCCGCCTGCCCCGCTTTCCACGTCGACTTGCCGTTCTTGCGTGCGACTTCCTCATATCCCGTGCGAAAGCGTCTGAGGTGTGTATCTGCATGACGCCAGCCGATGAGCACCGCCGTCCAGAAAAGCTGCCACTCGTCGAGCAGGAGTAGCTGCCCGGCTTTCGGGCCCGCGACGTGGACAAAGTGACTTTGGATATGGTCAATGCAGTGCCACGCATAATCCGGACGGAACACGAGGCCTCGCTTCCAGCCGCGCCGCAGGTCCTGGTAGTGCCGCAGCACCGCCCGGTACTCGAACTCCCCGGTCACCTCCTCACCGCGCAGAACCCGCAGGCCATAGGCGTCCCACGCCTGCAGCGCATTGGGTGTCAGTTGCGCAACGAGCCGGGGTGCTGCGCGCCATGTCCGACGAGGTCGTCGAACAGGTCGTCCTGCTGATCGTCCGGTTTCTTCACCATCACCGCCGCTCTCGAGGGTAGCGTCAGGCAGCATTCCGGCAGCCATCTGAGCAGCTCCTGCTTCAGGTTGCGTTGCGTGTAATACGCCTGGTGCGGCTGCTCGTAACCCTTCGGCGTGCGGATGAAGTAACTGCCATTGTGTTTCTCTTTCACCTTTTCGAGCTCGATGCCGGCGTCGACCCACGCGATGTAGGTGCGCGCAATCACCGTGATCGCGAGACCCGCCGTGCGATGCGCCAGCCCTTCTTCGGTGAGCCGCGCCACGATGTAGTCCCAGACCGCTCGCTCGCGCGACGTGAGCTGCACACCTGGCGGCAGCGGCAGCGCGTTGTTTTCAGCCGCAGCAGGGTCCACCGGCTCCAGCTCGTCAAAGTTGATGCCCACTGGCGGAAATTGCGAAGCCATGGCGCGCCTCCAGTACGTATTCAGAACCAGTACCCGTAGCACAGCGCGCCACAGGAAGGCTGTTCACACCCCCCCTGGTTCGAAAATGGTCCATAAAAATGCCCGGGGAGCGGGTAGGTCCCCGACGATCGGGGGTCGGATCGTTCATACCCCCCCGTTGTTTGATGCACGACCACGGTGCCGCATCGCGCGAAGGCGTTCGGCTTTGGTCTTCACCTCGTGGCAGTCGTCGCAGATCGACTGCAGGTTGTCGTCGTCATCGGTACCGTCTTCAAATTTCGGCACGATGTGATCGACCTGCGTCGCAGCTGTTGTGCGCCCACGCTTCAGACATGGCTGGCACAGTCCGCAGTCACGCGCGAGGATGCGATCGCGCTTGCGCACCCACGCTGCGTCGTAACCACGCTTGTGCCGCGAGGCCCTGTTGCGGCTCGACCAGCCGCGGCCTTCCTCGGCATGCGCCTCGCAGTAACCGGACGTTGTCACCAGCCTGGGGCACCCGAAGTGCCGGCATGGCCGCGGTGGACTCGTGGGCATGTTCGTCGGACTCGAATAGGTGCGGGCCGCACTTGCGCACGGCCCGCGTGTGAGGTTCAGCTATACCTCTCACCCGGATTTCCAGCCTCACGAAGCACACCGGGCCAGTCGGTTCATGAGCTCGTATGGCGGTTCACCGACAATTCCGCCATGGTCACTGCTCGCTCTCACGGTTGGTATCGAAATGCAAAAGCCCCGAGGCTTGCGCACTCAGGGCTTGGGAATTGTCACGTTTCGTAGGGACGAGCGCGTCCGCACGGACCTAACGGGCTCAACTAGTATCTTTTTATGTCACCGAGAGGTTTGCACGACTAACGCGCGGTGCCAGCGAAGTCCAGTACAGCGGTAAGGGACGGAAGCAACTATAGGCCGGCGCGAAGCGGAATGCAAATCCTGCGACATCGCACACGCTTCCGCTTTCTCCACGCCTACCTTAACGCCCACAGCGCAGGCGGACGGTTTTGGCAACGGTCTCGTCGATCACGTCCAGCTCGAAGAGCATCTGGCGAAACGGACCTGCCCAGTGCCGGCGACAGACCTCGACTGTCACGCCCAACGCTGCGGCCCGTTTCGCAACATCCGTCGGTGCGCGCCCGCTGCCGGCACAGTGCCCGCACACATCTGTCGCCGATTCCAGCGCCCGAAGCGACTTTACGCCACGCCCGAGACAAGGATCGCATCGCCGGTAATGGCGAACAGGCCGAGGACCGTTACGCCCGCAATAGAACGGAATGAACTCCTCGAGCTCGAGGACGCGGCCGCCACCGTTGCAATCTTCACAGCGAGCCACCGCCGTCATCGCCGGCGCATGGCCGAATTTCACGCCACGGCCGCCGCAGGCATCGCACCGATCGGCGACCCATTCGACAATCAGTCGCTCGCTGAAACGCCGGGCCAGCATCGCTATCGATGGTGCATCCGAACCGATAAGCAGCTGCCAGTCAAACCACCGGCGGTGACAGACGCTATTGGACAACGCATCGACAGCACAGCCGTACACCCGGGCTGTCACGTCCTGCCCGTATTTCATGTGCCACAGCAGCGTGCCCAGCGAGTCCGCGAAGGCGAGCGCCGCCAAAGTGACTTTTGGGTCCACGGTGCTCTCGCAGAACGTGCCTCGGATACTCATCGCGATTCCAGCCTGCTCTTTCGGATCTTTCATCGGTTGATCTCCCTGCTGCCAACATGCCAACTCATTGTCATTAAAAGGCCACGGATTGCGCGCACGTGCGCGACGTGCGCGTGCCCCCGCGCGGCGACGCTCCCGGGAAAGGTCAGGAATTCGCGATGGTAGGTTGGCAGGTTGGCAATCGTCAGGAGTGCCATGAAAACGCCAATCGGCGCGCCGCGAACGCTCCACCGGCGCGCCATAGTCGAAGAATGGCGCGCCATGCGTTCAACCTGAACAGATCGGAACTCAAAGGGCCGATGCATCATCGTCACTCACTGGAAGGTTGTCGCCGGATGGCCGCGCTACCGCTGCGCGCGCGACAGCAGTAGCGCCGGGCCTCAGATACCAGGTGTCGCGCACGCCGTTGACCATGCCTCGCCAACGCTGCCAGCCGAGCTTGCGCATGGTCTTTCCAATCCGGGTGTGCTCGGCCCGCGTCACCTTCGATATCTCGAACTTGAGGTAGTCCAGCGCGATCGTGGTAACCGATACCCTGGGCGCTGTCTCCGCGTTCAGGCGAGCGGCGATGATGGGCTCATAGATGTCACCTTCATAACGCGCTTCCTGTTCAACCTCGAAAAGCGGCTTTTCCTCGCGGCCGACCTGCCACGGTGCGGGAAGGGTGTCGCCTGCCTCGGCGTTCTCGCGCTCCCACTCGCAGTACACGCTGTACGCTTCCGCCCACAGTTGATCGCGATCGGCCGCAATACGGGCGGTATCGATGACGTCCGCCACCTTCACCGGCCAGAACCGGCGGCCACCTGATTCATCCTTCAGGTACGCATCGAAGTTCACCGTGCCGGCGACAACGGACTGTCGCGGCACATCGATCGCTTGCCGCGCATAGGGCGGCCGGAACGTGTCGGTTGAAGTCGTGATCCAGCGTTTCGTGGCCGACGTATCGGCGCGGCTGAGCGCGTCAAGTTCGGCCATCTCGATCAGCCACTTGCCCGCAATGACGATAGGCGTATTTGGGTCCGCCAGATTCAATGCGGCGTCCGTGGTCCACTGCTCGCCGAAGAGCAGCTTGAGCGAGCGCGATTTGCCTGCATCCTGCTCGCCCTCAAGGATCAGCACGTTGTCCATCTTGCAGCCAGGCCGCATCACGCGACCAACTGCGCCGAGCAGGAACTTGAAACCGACTGCCCGGGCATAGGGCGTATCCTCGACGCCGAGGTAATCGATAAGCCACGTGCCGATGCGACTCTTGCCGTCGTGCTCGAGCCCGCGCAGGTAGTCGCACACGACGTGGTAGCGGTTGCGCTGCGCGACGATCAGCGCGGCATCCCCGATCGACTCCTTGGTCGGCACCATCGCAAACGTTCGCCCGAACCAGTCCTGCATGCGGCCGAAGTCGCCCTCGCCCCACTCCCCGGCTTCGCCATCCTCAAAGGGAGGGGGTTTCACTTTCATGACCTTGTGCGAAAACGCTTCGAAGCCGAGCACACCCTGCCACGACACCTCGTGGGTGAGAATGCTGATGACGTTATCGATGTCGGCCTTATAGGCGCCGCCTGATGTCTTGCGCAGTCGCTGCTGCCACGTGTAGACAGCGTTTTCCGGTGCATCCGGATCGTGACCACTTTCATCTTTTTTTGCGTCAGCGGTTTTCTCTGCCGAGTGCAGCACCTTGCGCGTTTTGGTATCTGAGAGTGCAGACACGATGCCTGCGGTCTCCATTGCGTCGAGCAGGCGTTCGGCCTGCCGCCGCCCGATCCCGAACTCCTTGATGAGTCTCGACGGTGAAGCCCGGCGTATCTGCAGCACGAATGCCACTGCCTGCTCGTACAGCGGATCGATTTCAGCTGCCGCCTGCACGGGCGCTTGCGGCGGCATCATGCCCATATTGCCCTCGTCGGCCAATGCCCCGAGTAGCGCCGCCTCAAGCTGAACGCCGACCGCCTGCAGGCTCTCTTCGCAGTGCAGATCATTGAAATCGGTGAGTTTGCGGTTCTCCCGGTTCGCAAAACGTGGATACACCACGCTCGCGTTACCAATTTCGGCCGCGGCCTCATAGGCACGCTTCAGGCCCGCGTTCTCGAACAGCCTGCGCCGCTCCGGCAACACGTCATTGCCGTACGTGAGTTCGATGTACGCCACACCGCGATCGTCACGCAGCCATTGCGCGCGCACCATGTACCAGGTGTTCTTCGCCTCGATGCGCCGGCGCTCACCACCGAGCTCGAGTGCGCCTGCGAAACCGAACTCCTCGGCGAGGAATTCGCACAGCCGCTCCTCGAGCTTCCAGTCGTCGTCAGCACAGAAAAGCAGATGCAGTTCGGGATAGCGCTGGCGGAAGTATCGCGCGCCGTAAAGCAGCCCGCCGGCATCGAAGCATACGAGCACCGGGATCCGTTCGGCCGTCGCCATGCGCACCGAACGTGCAGTCGCATAACCCTCGGCAAGCATCGCCACGCGATCGCCGCGCTCAACATCGCCGAGCATGAACACCGCTCCGGCCTTTTCCATACCCTTGTTAAAGCGCTTGGCCCCATCCGGCATGATCTTCTGCAGGCCGACGAGCTGGATGCCGTCGTCGTACCGGAACATCGGCACGAGCAGCGTGCCGTCGGCCGCAAAGCGCACACCTTCAGGTGTGATCTGCTTGCGCTCGAGGTAGGCAGACGTGCCCTCTTCTCTTGCCTCGTGCCACTGCATGCGGGCGCGGTTAGCGGCATTGCGCGCAGAGATCGCACGTCTGCGTGCCTCGTTCTCGTCGGCCTCGTGCTGACGCCGGCGTGATTCGACCACTTCAGCCGCCGACAAGGGCGCACCTTCCCAGCGGAACGACTGTTTGCCGTTGTCCTCGCCGGACCAATGACCGTAGGCGCCCGTATAGCCCACCGTGGCGCCCGCCCGCACAACCTCACGCAGGATGTACCAGTATTTCCGGCGCGGTCCATAGCGATGGATCTTGCCGTCTGCAACAGGGTGCCCAGCGGGGAGTTCCGGATGATCCGCTTCGCGTAGCTGGGCGATGATCTGGTCAAGACTCGACATCAGCCCCCCGCCCGCCTGCCTTGAACACGGTTGCCCAGGCTTGATAGGCTTCGACGAAAGCCCGCCTGCTTGCGTTGTATTCCGCGCACCAGAACTCCGATGTGCGTATCAGGATGTCGTCCAGCGCATACCCCTCGTCGAGCTCGGCATCACACGCGGCATCGGCCTTGTCGCTTTCGACATGCGCCCGGCCGAAGCGCACCGCTGCCTTGAGCAGCGCGTAGGCCTCGGCGGAAATGGCGAAGGAAATCGGCGTCACAGGTCGGGACTCCATTCAGTGAGTTGCGTCGACGACGACACATAGAGCGGATGACGCGGTGCTCCCCGCCGCGTTGTGCCTAGGCAAAGTAACTTTGCACCGGCTTCGCGGAACATTCCGACCACCCGGTCGACCCGTTCAGATTGTGCATTCGCACCCCAGGCACAGATCACCTCGCCGTACTGCCTGGCCAGATTGAACAGTATCGAGTCGTTATCAGGTCCAACTGGATCATCGACCTTCCAGAGCATGGCCGGATCGGTCGAACGCAGTGCATACAGGTTCGCCACGACGAGCCCGCGGCAACCCCACAGCCGGACGAAACGGCGGCAACGGCGGATAGTGGGATCGTCGAGATCCGCATCTGCCGTCGACGGATTGAGCATCACGAACAGTGCATCTGGGCGCCAGCACAGCATGTCTTCCTCGCGTCGCAGGACATATCGGTACACACCGTCACTGCTATTGACACAAAGGGACGTGCTCCATGTGGCCGCGACGAGAGGATCACCTTGCATGGGTAGCCCCTTTCGCGCGCAGGCGCCACCATTCGGCCTCCAGCGCCGGTCGGAATTGTTCGCACTGCGCCGCATCAAGACACGCTTCGAGCACGGCATAAAATGTTCGTCGTTCAGTGCGGGTAGGAATGGCCGCGCAAAAGCGTGCGGCTGCGTCGACAAACACGTCGATACAGCCGCGCTCCGCCGCCATCGATGCGAGCAGATTCACGGGAAACACGGGAAAGAGAGTCCTGAAGAAAGGCACGAGCTCATCCGGCTGACAGCGGGCAAGCGACTCGACGTTGCACGACGCACAGGCGAGCTGGGTGCCCCGGTTGCAGCGCAACCCGACTCCTTCACGCCAGGGGTTGCAGCACGTCATGTCACGCCGGAATTGCCGCACGGGTTACTCCCTCGCGGGCCGTTCTTCGGATGACGCAACGGGATCGTCGTTCGCTGCCGGCGGCGGCGACTTCATTGGCGACCCGTCTGGCTGATAACCCCGAATATCGAGCGTCCACCAATTGCGCATGAGTGTTCTAGTTGCTGCCGGCGCATCGTTGCCGCGCGTCGTCAACATTTCAGGAGCGACTTCCCTGTACCACCGCTCGAGCGCGGGTCGGATGGCCCACAGCACGACCTTCGCGTAAAGGTTCTTCACGTCATTCGCCCCGTCAAGTAGTTCAGTCAGCTGCAGCTTTGCCGATCCTCAACACCCCGAGCGCAATGCGATCGAGCATCATTGCCCACCTCCCTTGACGATCCGTTGCTGGAGCCGCGTTTCGAGATACTTCATCGCCATGCTTTCGAGCGCGGCGAGTTCGGTGTGGTCGACGACCATCGAGTCGGCCGTCGCGAGCTGGAGTTCCAGTGCCGCAATCAGGCGCGCCCACTTCGGCAATTCCTCCAGCATGCGGCTCACAGTGCTCGCCGACATGCCCATGCATTCCGCTGCATGGGCCTGCGTCACGCGAGCAACCGCGCGCAAGATCTCGGACTCAATGCGTGCGCCGAGGATGCGGGTGCTTTCAACCGCGTCCGATGAAACTTCGAGCGTGCTCATGAAGCCGCCGGTTCAGCCGGTGATTGGGCAATAGACGTATTACGCAGAAATTTCCAGTCGACCCGGTCGTTCAACTCCTCGCAGCGGACAGCGCCATGGCAGAGGCGCTCGATCTTCGGGCAATGCTCAGCGGGAACACAGCGACCTTCCGACTTCCATTGCTGGACTGCCGCCCTCGTTACACCAAGTTCGGTAGCCAAGCTCTTCACAGTCATACCTGCCGCTCGAATTGCCCGGTCCAGAGGGTGCTCCATGTCCGATCCTGTCAATACTGATCCAAACCGGAATGATAGAAACTCTATCGCAATAACGCAAGAAAAAGTATCACAGGGCGTGAAAGATTTTCTATACGCTCCCCGCATGGAAATCGACAAATGGGTTGTGGCAGCTCGCCGCGCGCTAGGTTGGTCGCAAGACCAACTGGCCGAAGCCGTCAGCAAAACGCGAGCTAACGTCTCCCATTGGGAGACTGGCAAACACGAGCCGAACATCGAGACCATCAAGATCATTGCTCGACTGTCAGGGCTAGATCCGCGTGCTCTTTTTGAAGATGCCGAGAATCCTACGGGTGAATTGCTTCGGGAAACGCCGTGGCCGTTCACCATTGAACGGGCGAGATTTGATCAACTCCCTAATACCAGTAAAACGAAAATCAATCGATATGTAAGTAACATCGTTGAGGCATGGGAAGCCGAGCGTCGCGCGGAACCCCGCAAGGCCGGATAAGAGGCCCGCCGACCGCGAAGATTTTGCATTTCCCCCCGCGGAACTCAAAGAGTTCACATGAGTAACCTGGAGCCGCCCGATGTGGCGGCGCCTGACATCCGCAAGCACATCGAAGAAAAACACTGGCTGGATTGATTCAGGAGATATTTCGATGAATCTTTTGAAAATAGCAGTGATTGCCGCGGTGCTGGGTGCCGCACCTTCGTGGGCAGGAGATTTGACTGGCCCTCAGAAAAATGC
This sequence comes from Paraburkholderia susongensis, assembly GCF_900177725.1. GTDB lineage: Bacteria > Pseudomonadota > Gammaproteobacteria > Burkholderiales > Burkholderiaceae > Paraburkholderia > Paraburkholderia susongensis. The sequence goes on from NZ_FXAT01000001.1 coordinate 375,964, forward strand.
CGTTAGATCCGCGAAGCAGTATCTCAGAGTTCATGCGTTCTCACGGAACGGACTTATTCGACAACTCTCATCGGATGCCGGGGATGGCTACAAGATTGCCGACGCTACGGCAGCAGTGGACAGCCTGAACATTGATTGGAACGAGCAGGCGGTGAGATCCGCGAAGCAGTATCTCGATATGCAGGGCTTCTCGTGCAAAGGCCTCGTTCAGCAACTTTCCTCAAGCTACGGAGACGGATACACCGTGAGTCAAGCAACCCATGGGGCGAAACAGGCAGGCGCCTGCTAAACCTGAGCCCGGGTTTCGCCAGCGGTAACCAGCCTGCGCCGGCGGACACGAGGACCAGATTCAGGCCATTGCTGTACGCAGGGATTGCGACTGGTGCTTGAATTTCAGGACGGAAGATTTCGGGGAGTTGCAGGACTGACACCTCTTTCCACCGGAGAAGAGCGATGAAAACCCGCATGCAGTTTTGCCCAGTGTGCCAGAAACAGACGTCACACACCTACCAGCCCGTCTCCTGGCTGTGGTTCATCTTCTGGCTGATCGTATTTTTCCCCGTGGCGCTCATTTACCTCGTGATCGCCATCCCCCGCGAAAACCGTACCGCACAATGTACCGTGGACCATGAAGCGCTACGCATGGCACGCGAGAACGAACAGTTGCGCTCGATGGTGCTGGCCATGCAGATGAACAGCGGCAGGGTTGAGCCGCCCCCGCGCGGGACGGGCTTCATGAAGTAAGCCACGCCCGCCGAGCGTCACTTGCGCATCAGCTTGGGGTGCCGCGTCGCATCGAAGTATTGTTTTCCGTCCTTGTCCATGATCCAGGTGCTCGAATGGGCATGCCGACTCTGCGCGACGAATTCGCCCCCCGCTGACTTCAGTCGTTCCCCTTCGGCACGCCGATGTCGGCGATGCCATTTGGCCTTATCCCACGCCTCACTTTCCGATGTGGTCATTCCTCGGATTGGCGTTTTGCGCTTGCTTCTGCTCATAGCTGGATCTCATGCGGTGAATGCGTCTTCAGCCAGTCACGCAGTGCTGCATTGATACGCCGACCCCAGTCCGGCCCGGTCTTCAGGAAGCGCTCGACAATGTCCGCATCCAGGCAGACGTGAACAGGTACGGTTTGCCGCTCATGTATGGTCAGCTCGGCGTTAGTGGTAGTCATCTTCGCGTTGATGTCTTACGGCGAGAATGGTGACCATGTCGCCACCCTCAATTTCAAACAATGCGACGTAGCCGGATGCTCCGAACGGAATGATGAGCTCACGCAGGAACGGCGACCGCGAAACTTTCCGGCAGGTAAAAGGCGACGTTTCCAGCGTCGAGAATCCCGCGGCGATCGCGGCAAGTGCGCGCTCTGCCAGCCCAACATCGGCATCGTCACGATTCACGATGAAAGTGTAGAGCCGCTCCAGATCTTCGGATGCCGCAATAGTCAATCGAACCTGGTATGCGCTCAATTGCCCTGCTTCCGTTTCTTCAGCGCATCGAGGTGGCCCTGCAGGCGGCTCAGCATTTCAGCTGACGAGACATATTGACCGGTGCGACGAGCCTCGTCGCGCGACGCTATGCCCCGTGCGATGAAGTCGCGCTGGCTGACACGGCGCTCGATGTTTTCGCGAATCGACTGCTCCACGAAGCCGGACAGGGTCTCCCCCTCCAGCAGCACATTCTCGGCCGCCTCGCGCAACTCAGGTTCGACGCGCACCGATGGAAAGGCTGAGGTTTTCATTGAAATCTCCTGCATCGCATTTGTAGCGCATTGTCGCATACAACCGGACTGCGTGAAATCCACGCGTTCCTTCGAAGATAGCTATTCTATCCAAATAGATAGTTTTTCTTGCGATTTTACGTTAGTTTATCTATCATCGATTCGACAATTTGCCTTTTCGGTGCCGAATGACAACCTCAGCCACCCTCTCCCCCGCCCTCAAAGACCTGATCGCCCTGTTCGCCGGCGCCGACCGTCCGATGATGTTCGACGGCATCTGTGAGGCGCTGGGCAAATTCGATCCAGACGAGGTCAATGACAAGCTGCAGATGCTTTTGCGGGCAGACATCGTCAAGTACGCGCAACCACTCTCTGCCTCCGAGGGCGGCTTCTGGCTCAACGGCGCAAAGCACGTCGATCTGACTGGATACGACGGTTACGACGTCACCCTCGCCGACGTAAGCGACGCCATCGAGCAGGCGCCGGCCTTCCCTCAGTGTGACCAGCTCAAGGACCTCATCGCCACACTGCACGAACAGGTGCGCGCCGTTGGCCGCCATGCCGAAGCAACGCTGCGGCTGATCGAACTCGTCACCACGCTCACCCGTCGCGGAGAGACGCAATGACCCGTAACCCGACGCTTCCCCTCGAGCTCGAGGAACCCATCGTCACCGGCAACACCAAGGCCGCCGTTCGTGCAGCCGGCGGCAAGTCCTCCGATCTGTGGATGATCCCGTACGACCAGCTGCACTGGAATCAGCGCGACAACGTGCGCCCGCTTGACATCGAGTGGGCGAAACACCTTGGCGAGCTGATCAAAGTCAACGGCTTCGACAAGAACCAGCCGTTGGGTGGCTTCGTGCGCAAGGTCAACGACGAGGATCGCATCTACATCTGGCAGGGCCAGCACCGCTACCACGGCGCGGGCCTCGCGATTCAGGCTGGTGTCGACCTCGGTCTGATCCCGGTAATCATCATCGCCGCGGAAAAAGTCTCACACCCCAATCTCATCTTCGGCGGTCTGACGGGCAACGCCAGCCGCAGCACGACACCGCTCGAGCTCGGCGCGAAGATCATCGAGCTGCGCGACGCGTACGGCATCGACATGCAGACCATACGGTCGCGCCTGAACATCACCGAGCAGACGGTGCGCGACGTCCTGCTGCTCGCCGGTGCGCCACCGGAGCTGCGTGAGCTTGTGCATACCAACACCGTAGCCTCCACCGCCGCGATCGAACAGATCCGCAAGCACGGTCCAGAAAAGGCGCTCGAGCGCATCGGGAAAGCTGCGTCAGATGCCAGGAGCGCCGGCCGAACCCGCGTGACCCGCAAGGATCTGGAGCCCCCTGAGCCCCAGCGCAAGGGCAAGCCAAACAAAGCCGAAGCGGACACGATAGTCACTCCGGCAAAGTCTCCAGACGCCCTGTTTTCTCCGGGCTTTCGCCACGACATGCCGCGCGTGCAGCTCGCTGAAAACATCTGGTACCCATCCTACTGCGCGGACGTCATTGCGAATGCTGGCACCTCGATCGCGGTCGTCAAGCCATTCACCCATGGTGATCGACTTTGGGTATGTGTGGGCGGCCTCCACGATCACTCGTATCACGAGGGAGAGTGCTGGAGCTTATGTCCCATTGACGACTGGAAGGGCTCGACTTTCATCGGCAGCCAGCTTGACCGTGCTGTCGAGGCAGGCGCACATGAGCGCGGTTCATATCGCGGCCAGGTGGTGCAAGTACGCGGGGAAAAATACGTGCTCGACGCCGTGATGCTTTGCTACGCCGGCGAACGCATGCGCTCACCGTCCGCGACTGTTGCGTCTCCCAAGGCTCACGCGACCGACGCGACGCCGAAGATCACCGGCGAGCAGGCAAAGTCACTTTGGCGCGCGCTGCAAGCTGTCCTGCACGACGACGGATTCGCCTTGCTCGATATGAAGACAATTCAGAGCGTGCACGCAGCTCTCCTACCGCTCGCCGATTTGCCGGATCACGCACGTATTGCGCAATCGGCTGAATCATCCGACGTGGGCTAGATCCCGCTCACGAACCACAGCAGGGAGTACTCGTCATGACCGTTGTGATCAGTCAGCCTCCAGCAGTCAAGGTTTCGTTTTTTGCGACTGGCCCTGCAGCACCCGTCGTCACGCTAGGCAGTGACGGCAGCGTCGAACTCGGCCCGGATGTCGACTTCGATCAGGCAGCGTGCGCTCTGTGGGACGCCGTGCGGCGCACGTTCGACGCGCACGCGACGCCGCCTTCGGACGTGGAGCTCCGCGCGATTCACGCGGACGCCGTGGCCTGTGTGGTACGCGAGGACCGTCGGCTCACGCCGGCCGACGACGCATGGTGGCAGCACTATCTGCGCAGCGTCATGACGCAGGCCTCGCGGCCGTGGTTTACCGCGACCGCCGCATCGTCGGAAGAGCCCGGATCCGGGCCTGCACTCGCAACGATGCGTGCCGCCCTTGGCCTGCCCGATTGTGGCACCACGCTCGACGACATCGTCCAGGGCGTGCACGACACGGTGCGCACGAATGCCGAGGCCTGCGCACTCATCACGCAGCTGCTTGCTGCCACAAAGTCACTTTGCTCGATGGCCTGCGTCACGCGCCGCGACGCGCCGGACGTCTACGAACTGATCGAGCGCGCGGGGGCGTTCGTGTTTTCAAGTGAGGGAGGCACACGATGACAACAGAGCGCTGCCCTGGTTGCGGGCACACCTATTACGACGACGTGCCCGAGCGCAACGGCTATTGCAGTTGGTGCGTGTCTGAAGGTGTGTGGGATGAACAGACGGCTGCGGCACGCGGCCCTGCACCGTTTCCGATGATGATCTTCCGCACAGCCGAACTGGATGTCCTCCAGATAGGGCTAAGCGAACTCATCAGGATAGGCAAGGTATATGACTCAGCCCGGACGACCGTGATGGATGCACGCCGCTTGTACGGCGAACGCTATGTCTTGCTCGAGCAGCGTTTCTCCGCAGAGCGCATGCCCCTGTGGTCCGAGAGCATCTGGGGTCCCAAACCCTTCGTGCTACCTGACGGCAAAACCGTTGCCACCGCAACGACCACCTTATCCACAGAAAACGTGGATAACCCTGTGCAAAGCTTGAGCGCGGCCGAGCGTGCTGTGCTTGCAGAGCGTCGCAGGCAAGTGTCTGAGGAAGGCTGCACACTGGAGCATGACGACCGGCATCAAGATGGGGAAATGGCACTCGCAGCGGCCTGCTATGCGGCCGCCGACACCGAGAGCTATCCGCCTGCCGAACCGCCAGACATGTGGCCGTGGGACGTGGAATGGTGGAAGCCGACGACGCCACGCCACAATCTCGTGAAGGCCGCCGCACTGATCATCGCAGAAATCGAGCGCATCGACCGTGCCGCTCCAGCTTCGCCTGCCGGGGATCAGGGGGAAGTAGGATGAACAGCTATTTCCTGAATATTGGAACAAAGATCGATACAAATAATGCGAACACCGCTACCGCAAGCGCCCACTTCGAAATCGTCAGAGCATTCTTATTGATTACCGTTTGCTCAGCAGCGGCGGCCGCCGCTCCCTCAGCTGCTACTGCCTGCCGCTCAAGGGTGTCGGAGGCGCGCCGTTCGTTTTCGCGATCTCGATATGCACGAGCATTTTCCAGCCTACGACCTGCAAAGTTCCCGAGATCGATGTTGTCATTGAAGGCTTTCTCACCGTTTTTGGCGATCCATGCCTCGATCTCTTCAATCGTTTGGAAATCTGCCATGGCAAGCTCCTTTCGAACTTGTGAGGAATCCTAGCATGACCGGTAACCCTACCCAGCTCGACGAAGCGACGACGGCCTCACTACCGCACAAGCGGAAACGATGAACGACCAAGGTCGTCACGCGGCCAAGTCGGCCCGACGAATCACGATCGGGGGACCTTCGCCAGCATTCGCTTTCGCAAGCGCGATCTTAAAGATTTGGTCTCTGTTGTTGATGATCGCGTCTTCGTCACCGCTCATGGATCCACTGGACCCAAGAGCGTCGCAAAGTGCCTCATGCGTCACGCGTACCTGAACAGCCTTGTTGCCATATGCCATGTTGAAAAGAACATCATTGCCATCACGCACGAACAGCCAACCGAATGGATTTGCCATTTGCTTCTCCCAGGGAAGTCAAGACATGGATAGCAAGATTACAGTAGATCGCGAGGCCCGCGTTGCGTCCCCACAAGCCGGGGCGGCGTTGACGGATGACGCGCGCGACGCGGCGCGGTATCGGTGGTTACGAGAACAGCATTGGAACGAGGCGACGTTATTTGTGGTGGCCGGTGGTCAATACGTTGTTCGACTCGGTACAGATTGCCCAAGCCGCGAGCGTCTAGACGCTGCCATTGATGAAGCCATGGCCACCGCGCAACCAGCCAGCGGTGGTTAGCAATGGTCCGCGTCGCATGCATGGCACTCCACCGACGCATCAAAGCGGGGCGCCCGAACAAAGCCGGCGATTCATTTATTGGCGGCGGTCAGGATGTGACCAGTGATTGCATCAAGGCGATTATCGAATTCGTCGGCGTTGGCGGAACACACGAAGTAACCGTAGACGGCAGACCGATGTATGAGATCGAGATCCGCGCCCTCGCCAACGAAGACGCGCCCGCAGCAGCCTCATGAAAAAAAGCCCTGCACTCGGCAAGGCTGAACACCGCGGGGGAACGCGGCTAAGGCAGATTGCATCGTAGGCCTCGTGTCCCACGGTGCCTATCGGATAACTCTGAAATCTGGAGCATGCAACATGAAAATGGCCCGCGCCGATGCAGACGACATCGAGGCCGCACTCGAGCTGGTTGCCATCCTGGGTAACGTCGACAGAGGCTACATGCCCGACGTTGCTGACAGCGAGGACGAGACGTTTTTCGACCCGGACCGCGAGACGCACCTGAAGCTCTTTTACGAGTGCGTGATGGACTGCGTCGAGCGCTCGCCCGGCGGTATCTTTCGCGTGGTCTGGGGGTTTCAGACGCTCGTCGCCAACAACGTCATCGACCCGGAACTCGACTATCTCGAACTGCATCCGCGGCTGACGGCAGCGCTTGATGCACGGGATAAGCCATGAACGGATATGACGCAATGCGAGCCGGCTTCGAGGAACAGCGTGCGCGCGCTATCAACGTCGACTGGTTCACGTGGCAGATTGCCTGGCTTGATGCACAAGCCGTCACGCTTGAGGAAGCTGCAGCGGCTGTAGCCGATCATTGCCGCAAGGGTCGCGAATGGATCCCCGGGAGCCTGTGGGACACACTCACGCGCGAGTGTGCGGCGCGTGTACGCGCAATCGGTAGGAGATGAGCTATGAGCCGCAATTCGATGGTCCAGATCGGGCCTTGCCCCATACCTCTTGTGCCGGTCCGCGACTTTAGCAAGCCGCGCCTCACGCGCGAGGACTGGAATGGCCTGTGGCAGCTGTGTGGCCCGTCGGCCCAACACAACCTCTCGCGCAATCCGCTCTGGGTTGTGATCTGCATGGCGTACTACGAGGGCATGGCGCACGCGAGCGGCCTGCTCGAGGAACAAGGCAAAGTGACTTTGCAAGAGCCAAAGCAATGAGCATCCGCACGATCATTGAGATTAACCACGATCGCCTGTGAGGCCAGGAGACGGGAGAATGAATTCTATCGGAATTGACAAATTGACTAGCAAGGTTGATCTGGGTCGATCGACAATTTACCGCCTGATCGCCGAGGGAAAATTCCCGAAGCCCTTCCAGATACTGCCAAACCGGAATGCCTGGATCGAGAGCGACATCGACGAGTGGCTCGCAGCGAAGGCCGGCAAGCCACTTCCGGACACTAGCCCGCAGCCAGCCCCTGAGGAGACGTGAACGGCAGGATCGTCGCGGTGTTGTACTCGCCGGCGCAATATTGAGCCCAGTGCTCCATCATCTTGCGGCGCCGCTCGAGCATGTCCCCACGCTGGTATGCGCGCCGTGCCTTATTTACGACCTTGTGAGCGAGCGCCTTGTCGACGAGCACGTCGGAATACTCGGCGCCCTCCTCGGCCCAGTCCTGGAACGTCGAGCGAAAACCGTGCACGGTGTATTCCGGATAACCCATGCCGCGCAGTAGTTCGAGCATTGCCATATTCGATAGCGGACGCCCCTTTTTGTCGCCCGGGAACAGGTAACCCCACTTCGATCCCGACAGCATTTTTTCAATGATCTCGCATGCCTTGTCGCACAACGGCACGCGATGCGAAACGCCCATCTTCATGCGCTCCGCCGGGATCGTCCACACCTTCGCCTTCAGGTTGAACTCTTCGGGCCGTGCGAACTGGATCTCGTTCGTTCGGGAAGCACACAGAATGAGCAGATGGAGTGCCCAGGCCGAGCGGGCACCTTCCGCCTGCTTCGCCACGATTTGCGGAATGAAATCTGGCAGGTCGGCCCACGGCATGGCCGGATGGTGCTTCACGGCCTTTTTGCGTTTCGGGAGGATCTTGTCGAGGTGTCCACGCCACCGTGCCGGGTTGTCGCCCTCGCGATGGCCGAGCGCTTTCTCAGCGTCGAGAATCGTCTCAATCCGGCCGCGCACGCGACTCGCCGTCTCACGCTTCGCAACCCAGATCGGCTGCAGGATGCGCACGAGCATGGCCGTATCGACATCGCGCACGTCCGTGTCGCCGATGACCGGATAGGCGTAAGTCGTGAGGGTGTTTGTCCACTGGTCGGAGTGCTTGCTGTTCTTCCAGCTCGCCTGCGTACTCTCAATGAACTCGGTGGCCGCCGTCCGGAATTGCCGGGCACCCTCGATAGCCACCTTGCGCCGCGCCTCGTCGCGCGCGCGAATAGGATCGATCTTGTCTTTGAGCAGGCCACGACACCGGGCGGCTTCCTCGCGAGCTGCAGCAAGCGACACGTTTGACAATGATCCGAGGCCCATCTCGCGAGGGCGCCCCATCAGTTTGAATCGGAAAATCCAGGTGCGGGAGCCGGTCGGCGAGATCTGGAAATAGAGGTTGCCACCATCAGCGTAATAGCCGGGATCAACCAGTTTTCCGAGTTTGAGCGCAGTCAGCCGGTGAAGCTGCCTCGACTGTGTTGTCGCCATTTCTTACCCTCACTTTTACCCACACCTGATAGGCGGATTGTGAGAGATGGAATGGGACGGAGCAAGAAAAGAAATACCCCCAAAGTCCCGGTGTTCTGAGGCTTTGGGGGTTTCCCGCAGCGTCCCGGAGGATGCCGCTGAATCGCCTACTGGCGGAGACGGAGGGATTCGAACCCTCGATCCAGGTTTTGGCCCAGATGCTCCCTTAGCAGGGGAGTGCCTTCGACCTCTCGGCCACGTCTCCCAAACTTTCTGTCGCACAGGGAGTCAGTGCGACGAAGCCAAGATGATAGCGGGCTGAGCCGAGAAGGTCAATGTCCGGCGGACATTTTTTGTGCCAACCCCGGTGTGAACGACACAATTTATTCACACCGGCGGCGCAAAACAAACGGGGCGCTTCCGCGCCCCGCTATTCCCGCAATTTATGCCTGATCCAGTTCGAACGCCTTATGCAGCGCGCGCACGGCGAGCTCCATATATTTTTCGTCGATCAGCACAGAAATCTTGATTTCGGAGGTCGAGATCATCTGGATGTTGATGCCCTCTTCCGACAGCGTGCGGAACATCTTGCTCGCGATGCCGACGTGCGAGCGCATGCCCACGCCGACCACCGACACCTTCGACACCTTCGGATCGCCCAGCACCTGCTCGGCCTGCACGTGCGCCTTCACCTGGTTGGTGAGGATGTCGATCGCGCGCTGATAGTCACCACGGCCGACCGTGAACGTGAACGCCGTCTTGCCGTCGACGCTCTGGTTCTGGATGATCATGTCGACGTCGATATTCGCGTCCGCCACCGGGCCGAGAATCTGATACGCGATGCCCGGCTTGTCGGGTACACCCATCACGGCGATACGAGCTTCGTCGCGCTGAAACGCGATGCCCGAGATGACTGCTTTTTCCATGGTCTCGTCTTCTTCAAAAGTAATCAGGGTGCCCGACTTCATTTCAGCGTCGAGCGGCATCAGCGGATCGGTCAGACTCGACAGCACGCGTGTCTTCACCTGATATTTGCCGGCGAATTCCACCGAGCGGATCTGCAGCACCTTCGAACCCAGGCTGGCCATTTCCAGCATTTCTTCGAACGTCACGCGATCGAGCCGGCGCGCTTCTTCGACCACGCGCGGATCGGTCGTATACACGCCGTCGACGTCGGTGTAGATCAGGCACTCGTCGGCCTTCAGCGCAGCCGCGACCGCGACCGCCGACGTGTCCGAGCCGCCGCGGCCGAGCGTCGTGATGTTGCCTTCGGGATCGATGCCCTGGAAGCCGGTGATCACCACCACCTTGCCCGCTTCGAGGTCGCGCGTGACGCGCTCGCCGTCGATCTCGCTGATGCGCGCTTTCGTGAACGCGCTATCGGTTTTGACCGGCACCTGCCAGCCTGCGTAGCTGACCGCGTCGACGCCGGCTTCCTGCAGCGCGATGGCGAGCAGACCCGAGCTGACCTGCTCGCCCGTGGCGGCGATCATGTCGAGTTCGCGCGGGCTCGCCTCGCCTGTGATTTCTTTCGCGAGGCCGAGCAAGCGGTTGGTTTCGCCGGACATTGCCGACGGCACGACGACCATCTTGTGGCCGGCCTTGTGCCATTTCGCGACGCGCCTGGCGACGTTCTTGATGCGCTCGACCGAGCCCATCGAGGTGCCGCCGTATTTATGTACGATGAGTGCCATTGTCGTTCTGAACTGGAAGAGAAACCGCGCTGGCGCGCTGGAGACGACCGCACAAAAAGCACAGGGGCGCAACGTCTCGTGAACGGCGGCAAAGTGTGTGTGGCGGCGTAGATGCAGCGCGCGTGCAGCACGCGCGGATTTGCCCGGGAATGAGATCGCTAGTGGCTGATCGGAAATGGACGGTAACGACGGATCACGCTCGCAAACCGGCAGCAAGGACCGATAGCGACAAAAGCGACGGCGAAATCGGGTCGGGCAAACAAGTAAACGTACCTGATTAGGCGCAAAAAGACAAGACGCAAAGAGCGTTCAAATACGCCGAATCGGGCTCGCCAAGGCCTGTTTTTCGCGGATTTACGCCTTATTTCACCCGTTCGTCTTTTAGGCGCGCCGATTCCGGAATAGTCCGTCTGGCTGGTCAGGCGATCAGCAGATCTTCGCGCCAGATGATTTTCACGCGTGCCTCTACGGAACACGACGCGTCGCTCAAAGCCGCGCGATTCACGCCGATGTGCGGCACGAACAGCAGTTCATCGCCGATGTAAAGCAACGGCACGTCGCGCTTCCATGCGGGAATGCCGCGCTCCTGGAACAGGTTCTTCAGCGTTCTGCCCGGCGCGTTCGGCGAGCCTGTACGCATGCGCTCGCCGCCGCGGCGCGCTCGCGCGCTGAGCAACGCGCGCTGGAGCACGCTGATGGGAACGGTGTCGGCGGCTTCAGCGTTGTTCGAGGCCGTATCGTTCGACGCGTTCGACGCGTTCGACGCGTTCGAAGCGTTCGACGCGTTCGAAGCGTTGGATACGTTGGATGCGCCGGGCGCATCGGCAGCCGCATCCAATGCCGCGAACACGAACGTGCCGCGCCACTGCGGCAGATGCCAGACTTCCTGCCCATGCCACGCGAGTTCGCTGATCTCGCGCGCGACGAGCGCGGTTTCGTCCGCAGGCTCGCGGCTGTCGCCCGCTTCCCAGTACACGAGACCACGATAGCTGCGCAACGCATGCCCCGCATGATCGATGCGCAGACGATGCCCTTCCTCGCTCGCGCCAACCTCGCGCAACTGACGCAACGCATCGGCAATACGCGCATTCGACGCGGCGACGAAGCCGAGCGTGCGCATCCAGTAGCGCAGAAGGTTCAGCGCGCGATCGTCGTCGAGCGCAAGCAGCACGTGCAGCGCGAGCGCGTGCCCTTCATCGCGCGAGGCCGTCTCCATGTCGATACGCGCAAGCGCATCGAGCAAACGCTGCGCCGATGCCGCATGTGCGGCCGTGCGCGCGAGCGCGTCGCGAAAACCGGGAAAGTGGACCGTGAGCGCCGGCGTCACTTCATGACGCAACGCATTGCGCGCATAACGCGTGTCGGCGTTCGACTCGTCGTCGATCCAGCGCAGCTTGCGTGCGCGCGCGTAGTGCTCGAGTTGCGCGCGCAGCAGGTGCAGCAGCGGCCGCACGCGCGTCGCCGACGCGCCCGCGGGCACGAACTCGGGCGCCATCGCCGCAAGCCCCGCGAGACCCGCTCCGCGCAGCAGTTGCAGCAGCACGGTCTCGGCCTGATCGTCCGCATGCTGTGCGAGCCACAGCGTGCGAATTCCACGGGCCGCGCACATCGCATCGAGCACGCGATAACGCGCGTCGCGCGCGGCCGCTTCGATGCTCACGCCCGGCGCGCGCGACACCTCGACGCGGCGCGCCTCGAATTCGACGCCACGTTCGCGCGCAAAGGCCTCGCAATGCGCGAGCCATGCATCGGCATGGGGACTCAGTCCGTGATGCACGTGCAACGCGACGCAACGCGATGCGCCTGCGACGCGCACCGCCGCATCGAGCAGCACGCTCGAATCGACGCCACCGCTGAACGCGACCGCGATGCGTGCGCTTGCATCGGACGCATCGAGCGCGGACAGCGCCGCGCCGAGCGCCTCGATGACGGGGCGCTCGGCGGATGAGTCGGCGGTGGTAGTCACGTCGTTAGCGCGTGATGCGCCGGTGAACGAAAGAAAGGGACAAAGACAACGCGCGCGGGCTTACGCACCCGGCGTCGTTTCCTTGAATTTGCCGTACGCCATCAGCCGTTCGAAACGGCGTTCGCGCAGGTCGCTGATGCTCATGCCCTGGAACTGACGCAGCGAATCGGCGAGCGCGCGGCGCAGCAGCGCGGCCATGCCCTTCGGGTCGCGATGCGCGCCGCCGAGCGGCTCGTTGACGATCTTGTCGATCAGGCCGAGCGCCTTCAGACGATGCGCGGTCAACCCAAGCGCCTCCGCCGCTTCCGGCGCCTTCGCGGCGCTCTTCCACAGGATCGATGCGCAGCCTTCCGGCGAAATCACCGAGTAGGTGGAGAACTGCAGCATCAGCACGCTATCGCCGACAGCGATCGCGAGCGCGCCGCCCGAACCGCCCTCGCCGATGATCGTCGCGATCAGCGGCGTCTTCAGTTCGGCCATCACGTACAGATTGCGGCCGATCGCCTCCGACTGGCCGCGCTCTTCCGCGCCGATGCCCGGGTATGCGCCCGGCGTGTCGATGAACGTGAAGATCGGCAGGCCGAATTTTTCGGCGAGACGCATCAGGCGCTCGGCCTTGCGATAGCCTTCCGGGCGCGGCATGCCGAAGTTGCGCAGCGCGCGCTCCTTCGTGTCGCGGCCCTTCTGATGGCCGATCACCATGCACGCCTGACCGTTGAAACGCGCGAGACCGCCGACGATCGACAGGTCGTCCGCGAAGCTGCGGTCGCCGTGCAGTTCATGAAAGTCGGTGAACAGTTCGTTCACGTAGTCGAACGTGTACGGGCGTTGCGGATGACGCGCGATTTGCGAAACCTGCCACGGTGTGAGGTTCGCGTACAGATCTTTGGTGAGCTGCTGGCTCTTCTTGGACAGCCGCTCGATTTCTTCCGAAATATCGACGGCCGAATCGTCCTGCACGAAGCGCAATTCTTCGATCTTCGCTTCGAGTTCAGCGATCGGCTGTTCGAAATCCAGAAACGTGGTCTTCATTGGTTGTAATCCTTGGACTTACCGGCAGCGCGTATTCTAACCGCGCGCGCCGATGTCAAAACCTTTTCTCAACTATCAATTTGAGATAATCGATAGTTTTCTGAAACGGTCTCGTTTCCTGTTCTTCTTCAGTAGTCGACCGGCAACGGATCGAGACTACGCCACATGTACCAGGTCGCGACGGTGCGCCACGGCTCCCAGTTCGCGGCAACCTCGCGCGCTTCGCTGCGCGTGACGGGTTCGCCGCTGAAATAGTTGACGCTGATCGCGCGGATCAGGCCGAGGTCGTCGAGCGGCAGCACGTCGGGACGCGACAGATTGAAGATCAGGAACATCTCCGCGGTCCAGCGGCCGATGCCGCGAATCTGCGTGAGTTCGGCGATCACTGCTTCGTCGTCCATCGACGTCCATTTACCGACGTGCAACGCGCCCGACACGAAATGCCGCGCGAGATCGAGCACATACTCGGCCTTGCGTTTGGACAAACCGCAGCCGGTCAACTTCTCGGGACCGAGCTTGATGAACTGCTGCGGCACGAGCTTCGGACACGCAGCCTCGACCCTGGCCCACGACGCCTGCGCGGAGGCGACCGAAATCTGCTGGCCGACCACCGAGCGCGCGAGCGTAACGAACGGATCGCCACGGCTCAACAAATGCACGGGGCCGAACTTCGGAATCAGCTTCTTCAGAATGCGGTCACGCTTGACGAGATCCGCACATGCCTTGTCCCAATACGCGGGACGCGTGACTTCAGGCGCGAGACCGCCGATCTGCACCGGCACAGCAACTTCGCTCGCGAGCGCGCTTGCGCCGGCTGCTTCGCCGTTAGCGCTGGCCGTGCTCGCAGCCGTGGCCGACACGCGTGTCTTGCGCACGACTTCGCCCGCGTTCGTGTCGCGCGCGAGTTCCTGCACGTCGCCCGCAAGCTTGGCCGCGAGTGTGGTCGAGCCCACACCATTGCCTTTCGCGCGCGAGGCCTCTCGTGTGGTCTTGACGCGTTTTGCGGCAAGCGCGTGCGCGGTTTCACCACCCGCGCCGCCCGCACCATTGAGCGCGCGTTTCGCCGCGCTCTTCTTCGCGGTGCCGCCCGCGGCAGCGTTGCCGCTTTTCGCCGCCGCCCCGGCAGCTTTCGACGACGCTTTCTCTACCGCGCCGCCTGCGCGAGCCGGCTTAGCAGCGGCAGCCGCTGCTGCCGCACTGGTTTGAGACGCAGCCCGTTTAGCCGGCGTCTTCGTGGCCGTTGCCATCCTGCCTCCTGCCTGGCGAGTCGATCAGAGGGAAGTGCGAGGTGCGCTCAAACGCGCCGCCACTCGGTCAACCCGCCGGGTTTGTCTTCGAGAGCAACACCGGCTTCGAGCAATTCGGCCCGGATCCGGTCTGCTGCCGCGTAGTCTTTTGCCTGCTTGGCCGCCACGCGCGCGGCGATCTTCGCTTCGATCGCGGCGGGCTCGAGCGCGCCTTCGACTGCAGCACCCGCTGCCTGCTGCAGATAGGCACGCGGTTCACGTCCGAGCAGCCCGAGCACCGCGCCAAGTGCACGCAATTGACGGGCCAGCGCGGGGTCGCGCGTGCGGTTCACTTCAGTAGCCAGTTCGAACAGCACCGATACCGCCACCGGCGTGTTGAAGTCGTCGTTCATGGCCGCCCGGAAACGCTGCGCATGCGCTTCGTTCCAGTCGAGCGCCGCGCTATCCGGCGTGACATCTTTCAACGCGGTGTACAGACGCGCCAGCGCATTGCGCGCGTCGTCGATATGCACGTCGCTGTAGTTCAGCGGCGAGCGGTAATGCGCACGCGCGATGAAGAAGCGCACGACCTCTGCATCGTACTGCGCAAGCACTTCGCGAATCGTAAAAAAATTGTTCAACGACTTCGACATCTTCTCATTGTCGATCTGTACGTAGCCGTTGTGCATCCAGTAATTGACGAATGTTTGTCCGGTCGCAGCCTCGCTTTGCGCGATCTCGTTTTCATGGTGCGGAAACTGCAGGTCCTGGCCGCCGCCGTGAATGTCGAACTGTTCGCCAAGCAGCGTGCAGCCCATCGCCGAGCACTCGATATGCCAGCCCGGACGGCCGCGCCCGTACTTCGAATCCCAGCCCGTGTCGGCGGGCTCTTCGGGCTTCGCTTTCTTCCACAGCACGAAGTCGAGCGGGTCCTGTTTCGCGTCGTTGGCCGCGACGCGTTCGCCCGCACGCAGGTCTTCGAGCGACTTGCCCGAAAGCTTGCCGTAGCCCGCGAATTTGCGCACCGCGTAGTTCACGTCGCCGTCGCTCGCCTGGTATGCGTAGCCGTTCTTCTCGAGCGTCTCGATCATGCCGAGCATCTGGGGAATGAAGTCGGTCGCGCGCGGTTCGATGTCGGGACGCTCGATGCCGAGCGCGTCCGCGTCTTCATGCAGCGCGGCGATGAAGCGATCGGTCAGCGCCTTGATGGTTTCTCCGTTCTCGAGCGCGCGGCGGATGATCTTGTCGTCGATGTCGGTAATGTTGCGCACGTAGGTCACGTCGTAGCCGAGCGTGCGCAGCCAGCGCTGCACGACGTCGAACACGACCATTACCCGCGCATGACCGACATGACAATAGTCGTACACGGTCATCCCGCAGACGTACATCCGCACGACGCCTTCCCGCAACGGCACGAAAGTTTGCTTGTCACGCGCGAGCGTGTTGTAGATGCGCAGAGATTCCATAGAGAATGGTGCGTGGGCCGAAAGAAATCCGCGTTGTGTTTCATGCGTGCCGCGACCCGCGAAACGAACAGGACAGCGGGTGCGTCGCATACAGCTAAACCGGCGCACCTCGTGCGGCGGTCAGGCTGCAGACGAGACTGCGAACCATGCGGAGACGGCCACGAGTGGCAAAAGACAGTCAGCGGTTCGACGGAACGCGCAGACCTTTTGTTAGAATGGCTCGGAGTATAACATCCAGACCTGAGCCTATGAAACACTCCAGCGGCCGCGCACACCGCGCTGCGACCCTCGCCGCGACTGCGTTTGGCGGCATTGTCAGCGGCGTTGCTTTCGAAGCGGCGCGCACCCTCGCGTTGCGTGTCACCGTGGCTGCCGCGCTGGCTGTCGTGCCGGTTGCGGGCGCGTATGCGCAGAAGGCAGCCGTCATGCCGCAAGGCCCTGCCGTGCGCGACGACACACCGGAAATCGACGCATCGATCGCGCAGAAAAACTGGCAAG
The DNA here is from genome assembly GCF_900177725.1 of Paraburkholderia susongensis. Classification (GTDB taxonomy): domain Bacteria; phylum Pseudomonadota; class Gammaproteobacteria; order Burkholderiales; family Burkholderiaceae; genus Paraburkholderia; species Paraburkholderia susongensis. The sequence goes on from NZ_FXAT01000001.1 coordinate 392,618, forward strand.
CCGCACTGACCCAGCTCGATGCGCGCATCGCCTCGAATCCGCACGACGCGCAGGCCAGGTTCAAACGCGCCACGGTGCTTGCGCACCTGGGTCGCGACGACGAAGCGATCGCCGCCTTCACCGAACTCACGCAGCTCTACCCCGAACTGCCCGAGCCGTACAACAACCTCGCCACGCTGTACGCGAAGCACGGTCGTCTGACCGAAGCGCGCGCCGCGCTCGAAACGGCCACCCAGGTCAATCCGAACTACGGCCTCGCCTACGAGAATCTCGGCGACCTGTATCTGCGCATGGCCGATGCCGCCTACCGCCGCGCGCAAGGTATCGGCAAAGCGAGCCCGAGGACCACGCAGCGTCTCGCGGACATCCAGAAGATCGTCTCGCCGGCGCCCGCGGCTCAAACACCCGCGCAGCCCGCCTCTGCCGTCACGAGCGACTACACGACGCGCTCCCCCTCGAACATGACGCAAACGCCGAGCTTCCAGTTCGGCGGCGCAAACGGCTCGCTCGCCATGCCGCCTTACATGGCGCCGTCGCACTAGGGCCGGCCGCACTGCCCGCAGCACGTTTTCTCCAACCCCGAGGATCTTCATGAAATGGTTGATGTTGGCGCTCGGCAGCGCCGCCCTGATCGCAAACGCCCCTGCCTTTGCGCAGACCGGTTCGCAGGCTGGGTCACAGCCCGTTCATCCGTCGGTGCTGCTCAAGACGTCGGAAGGGGATATCCGCGTCGAGCTGTATCCCGAGAAAGCGCCGAAGACCGTTGCCAACTTCCTCGACTACGTGAAGTCCGGCCAGTACAGCGGCACGATTTTTCATCGCGTGATTTCGGGCTTCATGATCCAGGGCGGCGGCTATACGCAGAGCTTCGTTGAAAAACCGACGCGCGCGCCGATTCCGCTTGAAAGCCGCAGCGGCCTGAAGAACACCGCGGGCACCCTCGCGATGGCACGCACGAGCGATCCGAATTCGGCCACCGCGCAGTTCTTCATCAACACGGTGGACAATGCCAATCTCGACTACCCGAATCCGGACGGCAACGGCTACGCGGTATTCGGCCGCGTCACGAGCGGCATGGACGTCGTGAAGCGGATCGAGGCCACCCCCACCACCACGCGCGGTTCGATGAGCGACGTGCCGCAAAAACCGATCGTGATCGAATCGGCCACGGTGGTGAGCAAGTAAGCAGACGGTCGCGGTCGAGATTGAAGCTGCGGTCGAACCGCGGGGTCCCGGGCGTGCCGCGCGAGAGGTCGCCCGGCACACAGCACCGCACGACAACAACGCAGCAACAACGCGGCAATAACACGGCAATAACACGGCAATACGTGGCGCAATACAGGTCACGACAGCGCTCAGGCGTTTAACCCACGCTCCGGCGCGGCCTGTCGTCAGCACATGACGACGCTCCGCGCCTTTTATCCACTCCGTTCATCAAAGGATTCCATCATGGTCGAACTGCATACGAACCACGGCGTCATCAAACTCGAACTCGACGCCGAGAAGGCGCCCAAGTCGGTCGAGAACTTCCTCAACTACGTGAAGGCCGGCCACTACGACAACACGGTGTTCCACCGCGTGATCGACGGCTTCATGATCCAGGGCGGCGGCTTCGAACCCGGCATGAAGCAGAAGCCGACGGCCGAGCCGATCAACAACGAAGCGAACAACGGTCTGAAGAACGTGAACGGCTCGATCGCGATGGCTCGCACGAACGACCCGCATTCGGCAACCGCGCAATTCTTCATCAATGTGAACGACAACGACTTCCTGAACCACTCGTCGCCGACGCCGCAGGGCTGGGGCTATGCGGTGTTCGGCAAGGTCGTCGAAGGCATGGATATCGTCGAGAAGATCAAGAAGGTCAAGACGGGCTCGAAGGGCTTCCATCAGGACGTGCCGGTCGACGACGTCGTGATCGAGAAGGCGGTGGTCGTCGGCTGAACGATCGCTCAGGCATCATTCAGGCATCGACTCGTTTGAACTGAAATCAGGCACCTTCAATGCTGCAAGAAACGCCGCTGCGAAGCGTCGCCGCGGGCGTGCCTGGCGAGGGCCAACGCCCGCACGCCGCACGCCCGTTTTTCCTCCTGTCCGATCTTCATCTGAGCGAGGCGATCCCGCGCACGGTCGCCGCGTTCGAGCACTTCATCCGCGTCACCGCCGAAGCAGCGGATTCGGTGTTCATCCTCGGCGATCTGTTCGAGTACTGGATCGGCGACGACATGCTCAGCGAGCCGTTCCCCGCGCGCATGGCGGCGTTGCTGCATACGCTGTCCGAGCGCGGCATCGCGCTTTACATCATGCACGGCAATCGCGATTTCCTGCTTGGCAGGCGCTTCATGAAAGCGGCCGGCGCGATCTGGCTGCCCGATCCGTTCGTGATCACCGCGTTCGGCACGCGCGTCGCGCTCGCGCACGGCGACCGCCTGTGCACCGCGGATCGCGGCTATCAGCTGTTCAGGTGTTTCGCGCGCAATCCTCTCGCGCAGATGCTGTTTCTCGCGTGGCCGTTCCGCTGGCGCCGAAAGCTCGCGGAGAACATGCGCTCGAAGAGCGAGCATGGCCGGCTGCGGCCGGTGTCGATGAAATATGACGTGACGCCGAAGGGCGTCGCTGCGCTCTTCAAGGCATCGAAGACGGCGACGATCATTCACGGGCACACGCATCTGCCCGCGCGGCACCGCGAGCCGGGCGGCACGCGCTGGGTTCTGCCGGATTGGGATCTCGATCACGGCGAACGCCGCGGCGGGTATCTGCGGATCGACGCCGATGGAATCCGGGCGTTACCGCTCGACTGAGGCGCCGTCGTTGCGACGCCCGGCGCTGTGCGGCATGACTCCACGCAAGCGCGAATGAACCCGCATGCACCGCCGCACCGGACTCAACACAACGCTCAACGCTCTGCGACTGTGCCTTCCACCTTCCCCGCGATCGCGGCCGACAAACGCCGCAAATCGAGCAACGCCGCGTCCGCGCCTTCCAGACCTTCGAGGCTCGTGCCGAGGTGCTCGAGCGCATCGACAATCTCGTCGATGCGCCTTGACTGCGTGGCCGCATGATCGATGAGGCCGTGAATCGCGAGCGACACCGGGTCGTCCGCATTCGGCGTGATGCCATAGGCGCAGAACGCGCTCTTTTCCGCTGCGCGTTTTGCGTCGGCGGCGTTCGAAGCGGCGGCATTCGCCGTGACAGCGCTCGCGGCCGTCGATGCAGCGGCCGCCGGCACGATGATCCGCGCCGGATTGCCGACCGCCGTGCCGCGCGCCGGCACCGGTTTCGTGACGACCGCGTTCGAGCCGATCTTCGCATCCGCGCCGACCGTGAAGCCGCCGAGCACCTTCGCACCCGCGCCGACGATCACCCCGCGCTCGAGCGTCGGATGCCGTTTCGCGCCGCGTGTCAGCGACGTGCCACCGAGCGTCACACCCTGGTAGATCGTGCAGTCGTCGCCGATCTGCGCCGTCTCGCCGATCACGACGCCCATGCCGTGATCGATGAACACACGCCGCCCGAGCGTCGCGCCCGGATGGATTTCGATGCCGGTCATGAAACGCGCCATCTGCGAAACGAAGCGCGCGAGCCAGCGGCGCTTTGCCCGCCAGCACGCATGCGCGACCCGATGCAGCACGAGCGCGTGCAGGCCCGGATAACACGTGAGCACTTCCCATGCACTGCGGGCGGCGGGATCGCGCTCGCGGATCGTGGCGATATCTTCGCGAAGTCTCGTGAACATGGCAGGGACTGTGTTGTGGGAGGAAAAACCGTCTGCGTGGTTTCGGCGCGCTTCTGCATTTCGCGCCACGCCTATGACAGCGCGGCCGCCGCTTAGCACGGCGGCAGCTTTGCTTCGAACGTTTCGTGGATTGTAGGGCGATTGCGCGAAACCTGCCGGAAGCCCACGCTGCCCGCAAGGTCGTCCGTCGGACGGATGCGGCGCTTGCGGGCGCCGTGGGCGGACTCGTGTGAGGGCTTTACTGAAAACGCTCAGTCAGTCCGCTTCGTCTTCAACAGGATGTGCTTGGCGATGCCACGCACGATGTTGACCTCTTCGCGCTCGAGCCCCGAGCGCGCAAAGAGCCGCCGCAGACGCGACATCAGCTTCTTCGGATTGGCCGGATCGAGGAACTCGAGCGCGACGAGCGCGCTTTCCAGATGCGTGAACATGCTCTCGATCTCGTCGCTCGCCGCCATCTGCACGCGCGCGCCAGCGGATTCGGCCTGCCCTGCGCCCGCGCCCGCACGGGCCGCGGCGGACGCGCCGCTTGTGGTCCCAGCGCCCGGGCTGCTTCCCGTCCTGCCGTCCGCACGGCCTTGTGCGCCGCCGGTGGCGTCATCGGTGGCGAGATACGCGGTGCGCAGCTCGTACGCGAGCACCTGCACCGCCTGCGCGAGATTGAGCGAACTGTAGGCCGGATTGGCGGGAATATGCGCGAGCGCGCTGCATCGCTCGACGTCCTCGTTCGAGAGGCCCGTGCGCTCGTTGCCGAACACTATCGCGATCTCGCCGTGCACCGCCTCCTCGTGCGCGACGGCGGCGGCCGCGCGCGGCGTCCATTGCGGCGGACCATATTCGCGCAGCCGCGCGGTCAGCGCGATCGACCAATGCACGCCGGTCAGCGCGTCGGCGAGCGTCGGCACGACGTGCACGGAAGCCAGCACGTCGTCGGCGCCGCTCGCCATCGCGATCGCTTCGGGATCGTTCTGCACGTTCGACACGCGCGGCGACACCAGCACGAGCCGCGAGAAGCCCATGGTTTTCAGCGCGCGCGCCGCGGCGCCGACATTGCCGGGATGGCTGGGCTCGACGAGCACGAAGCGCGTCGACGTAAAGCCGCCGCGCAGGTCGGCGACGGTGGGATCGGAGGAATGGTGAGTGTGATCCACGATGAAACTCGGCAGACTAAAGACGCGTATGGTAGCGCCAACCCGCCGCCACGCCGAATCACGCGCATGCGCGACGGCGGCCGGACTCAGGTAAAATACCGCTTTTCGCGTCCGGTGCAGGCTTTTGCCGAGGCATCCGCCGAACCGGCCGCTACGTTCTTATCCAATTCGTCTCCGTCGACGGAATGCAGTGCGCTAAATGCGCGCCGGTGTTTCAGCCGGCCAGCCATTCCGTGCGGTTTCCGCGTCTTTGCGGCACCCCATCAGCGCAGGTTTAGCGCTTATTTACCGGCAAGCAGCCGTGCTGCTCCGGCACAAGGATCCAGGCTCATGCATCCCATGCTCAATATCGCTGTGAAGGCGGCACGCCGCGCAGCGCAGATCATCAACCGCGCGTCGCTCGACCTCGATCTGGTCCAGGTCAGCAAGAAGCAGCACAACGATTTCGTCACGGAGGTCGACAAGGCGTCTGAAGCAGCGATCATCGAAACGCTGAAGACCGCCTACCCCGATCACGCCATTCTCGCCGAAGAGTCGGGCAAGTCGGACCACGATTCCGAATACCAGTGGATCATCGATCCGCTCGACGGCACCACGAACTTCATCCACGGCTTCCCGTACTACTGCGTGTCGATTGCGCTCGCTCACAAGGGCCTCGTCACGCAGGCCGTCGTCTACGACCCGAACCGCAACGACCTCTTCACCGCATCGCGCGGCCGCGGCGCATTCCTGAACGATCGCCGCCTGCGCGTCGCCAAGCGCGACCGTCTCGCCGACTGCCTGATCGGCACCGGCTTCCCGTTCCGTGAACAGGACAGCCTCGAATCGTACGGCCGCCAGTTCGCCGAAATGACCGAAGCCTGCGCGGGCCTGCGCCGTCCGGGCGCCGCCGCGCTCGACCTCGCGAACGTCGCCGCCGGCCGCATGGACGGCTTCTTCGAGCAAGGCCTCAACGCGTGGGATGTCGCGGCGGGCAGCCTGCTGATCACCGAAGCCGGCGGTCTCGTCGGCAACTACACGGGCGACTCGGATTTCCTGCACGTCGGCGAAATCGTCGCCGGCAACCCGAAGGTCTACGCGCAGATGATTCCGGTTCTGTCGCGCTATAGCCGCACGCGTCAGCAGTCGGCCTAACGCGCGCCGCCGCGGCGGGTCTGCGGTTTGCGTAATCGATCCGGTTTGCGTACTCGATCGATAGGCAGGAAAGCGGCTTCGGCCGCTTTTTTGTTTGGCCGCGCTGCAGCGCACACACGTTCGTGCTACAAAGCCGGAATGCCGTGGGAGCAAGTTCTTGCCGATGCGCGGTGACCGTGCCGGGGCGCGAACCTCTTGCGGTTCGTATGACACCGCCCTCTTCGCATAGCTCGCGTGCCGCCATTGCGGGCGTCGGGCTTCGCCGTTGCCCGTTCATCCACCGCGCCGCAGCCGGGACCGTTGCCTGCCCCACTCCCGTTTGGCCCTGCCCTTGACTTCGCCCCATTCCCGCCCGGCGAGCAGCCTCTCACCCGCTTCATGAAAAAAGGCTTCTACACAATCATTGCAGCGCAGTTCGTTTCGTCGCTCGCGGACAATGCGTTGCTGATCGCCGCCATCGCGCTGCTTTCGGTGATTCGCTCGGCCGCCTGGGTCACGCCGCTGCTGCAGATTTTCTTCACGATCTCGTACGTGCTGCTCGCGCCGTTCGTCGGCGCGTTCGCCGACTCGATGCAGAAGCGCCACGTGATGTTCGTCTCCAATGCGCTGAAGGCAAGCGGCTGCCTGCTGATGATTGCCGGCGTTCATCCGATGCTTGCCTACGGCGTGGTCGGCTTCGGCGCGGCCGCCTATTCGCCGGCCAAGTACGGCATTCTCACCGAGCTGCTGCCCGCCGAAAAGCTCGTCAAAGCGAACGCGTGGCTCGAATCGGCCACCGTTCTCTCGACGATCGCCGGCACGATGCTCGGCGGCGCGCTGATCAGCGCATTGGCCGCACGCTTCGTCGCGCGCGCGCATCTGCCGCTGATCTCCTCCGCCGCCGATCTCGCCATGTTCGCGGTGATGATCACCTACGCGATCGCCGCCGCGATCAACATCTTCATTCCCGATACGGGCGCGCGCTACCCGAACCAGTTGTCGGAGCCGAGGAAGCTGGTCGGCGACTTCTATCACTGCTTCAACGTGCTGTGGGCCGACAAGCTCGCGCAGATCGCGCTGTGGGTCACAACGCTGATGTGGGGTGCCGCGGTGACGATGCAGTTGCTCGTGCTCAAATGGGCCAACGTGAACCTCGGGCTGTCGTTGCCGAAAGCAGCGGTGATGCAGGGCGTGACCGGTGTCGGCATCGCGCTCGGCGCAGCGGGCGCGGCCGCGCTGATTCCGCTGCGCCGATCGCTGCGAGTGCTGCCGGTCGGCGTGCTGATCGGCGCGGTGGCAATCGCCATGGCGTTCTACAACAAGGATCTGTTCCCGATGGGCGCCGGTCTGCGCGTCGGCTCGCACGTCGCGCCCGCCTACATCCTGTTCGCCTATCCGCTGATGATCGTGCTCGGCTCGCTGTCGGGCTTCTTCATCGTGCCGATGAACGCGATCCTTCAGCATCGCGGCGCGACGCTGCTCTCGGCCGGCCACTCGATCGCCGTGCAGAACTTCAACCAGAACCTCGCCGTGCTGCTGATGCTCGGCATCTACGCGCTGCTGCTCATCGCGAAGATGCCCGCGCAGTGGATCATCGTCGTGTTCGGCAGCTTCATCACGCTGATGATGTGGCTCGCCAAACGGCGCAGCGCGGCGAATGAGCGCATGAGCGACATGCGCGCGATGATCGAGGAATGAATGCATAACGGTCGTCCTGCAATGATCCGGAGCGCTTGTGCGAACGCGCGTGTCACTACGCCACGGCGGCATGACGCATCCATTGCAGCCGGTTCGCCGATGCTGCCGCAGAGATTTCATGCTGCCATACAGGTTCGACGTTGAGGATCGTCCATTCGGCCAGGGTCCGCTCACGGCACGGGCGGGTTAAACTCACGCCCTGAGCATCTACCGCAAGAAGATACCGAGGATGGGCATTCAAACCGCAGCGGCCAGCGACGTCGCACAACACACTCCCATGATGCAGCAATACTTGCGCATCAAATCGGAGCATCCGGGCACGCTGGTGTTCTACCGGATGGGCGACTTCTACGAACTCTTTTTCGACGACGCGGAAAAAGCCGCGCGTCTGCTCGATCTGACACTCACGCAGCGCGGCGCGTCGGCGGGTAATCCGATCAAGATGGCGGGCGTGCCGCATCACGCGGTCGAACAGTATCTCGCCAAGCTCGTGAAGCTCGGCGAATCCGTCGCGATTTGCGAACAGATCGGCGACCCGGCCACCTCCAAGGGTCCGGTCGAGCGCAAGGTCGTACGCGTGGTCACACCGGGCACGCTGACTGACGCCGCGTTGCTGTCCGACAAGAGCGACGTTTACCTGCTCGCGATGTGCGTCGCGCACAATCGCCGCGGCGTCGCGACGAGCGTCGGCCTCGCGTGGCTCAATCTCGCGAGCGGCGCGCTGCGTCTCGCGGAAGTTGCCCCCGACCAGGTGGCCGCCGTGCTCGAGCGCATTCGTCCCGCGGAAATTCTCGTTGCCGACGCCACCGCCGATTCGGCAAGCTGGACGCCGCCCGCCAACGCGGGCGCGCTCACGCGCGTGCCGGCCTGGCATTTCGATATCACGTCGGGCACGAAGCGCCTGTGCGATCAGCTCGAAGTGGCGAGCCTCGACGGCTTCGGCGCGCATTCGCTCGGTTGCGCATGCGGCGCGGCCGGTGCGTTGCTGCTGTACGCGGCGTCCACGCAAGGCCAGCAATTGCGCCATGTGCGCAGCCTGAAGGTCGAATACGAGTCCGAATATATCGGCCTCGACCCCGCCACGCGCCGCAACCTCGAACTCACGGAAACGCTGCGCGGCACTGAATCGCCAACGCTGTGTTCGCTGCTCGACACCTGCTGCACGACGATGGGCAGCCGCCTGCTGCGTCACTGGCTGCATCATCCGCCGCGCGAGTCGGCCGTGGCGCAGGCGCGCCAGCAAGCAATCGGCGCGTTGCTCGACACGCCGCCCGGTGCCGACGTCGACACGCTACGCAGCGCATTGCGCCAGATTTCGGATATCGAACGGATCACCGGACGTCTCGCGCTGCTCTCGGCGCGGCCGCGCGATCTGTCGAGCCTGCGCGATACCTTCATCGCACTGCCGGCATTGCGCGCACAGCTTGCCGCGGTGTCGTCGAACGCGGATTCACTGGCACGCATCGACGCGGCGCTGGAGCCGCCGGCCGAGTGCGTCGATCTGCTCAGGCAAGCGGTTGCGCAGGAGCCGGCCGCGATGGTGCGCGACGGCGGCGTGATCGCGCGCGGCTACGACACGGAGCTCGACGAACTGCGCGATATTTCGGAGAACTGCGGGCAGTTCCTGATCGATCTCGAAACGCGCGAACGCGCGCGCACCGGTATCGGCAACCTGCGCGTCGAATACAACAAGGTGCACGGCTTCTATATCGAAGTCACGCGCGGCCAGACCGACAAGGTGCCCGACGACTATCGCCGCCGTCAGACGCTGAAAAACGCCGAGCGCTACATCACGCCGGAACTGAAGACCTTCGAGGACAAGGCGCTCTCCGCGCAGGAACGCGCGCTCGCCCGCGAGCGCGCGCTGTACGACGCGCTGCTGCAGGCGCTCCTGCCGTTCATTCCGGACTGCCAGCGTGTCGCATCCGCGCTCGCCGAACTCGACCTGCTCGCGGCGTTCGCCGAACGCGCCCGCGCGCTCGACTGGGTCGCGCCGACGTTTTCGCCGGACGTCGGCATCGACATCGAACAGGGCCGTCACCCGGTGGTCGAGGCGCAGGTCGAGCAGTTCATCGCCAACGACTGCACGCTCGCCACCGAGCGCAAACTGCTGCTGATCACCGGCCCGAACATGGGCGGCAAGTCGACCTTCATGCGCCAGACCGCGCTGATCGCGCTGCTCGCGTACGTGGGCAGCTACGTGCCGGCGCGGCGCGCAGCCTTCGGGCCGATCGACCGCATCTTCACGCGCATCGGCGCAGCGGACGACCTCGCCGGCGGCCGCTCCACCTTCATGGTGGAAATGACCGAGGCCGCGGCGATCCTCAACGATGCGACGCCGCAGAGTCTCGTGCTGATGGACGAGATCGGCCGCGGCACCTCGACGTTCGACGGGCTCGCGCTCGCGTGGGCAATCGCGCGCCATCTGCTCGCGCACAACGGTTGCCACACGCTGTTCGCCACGCACTATTTCGAGCTGACGCAACTGCCAGCGGAATTTCCGCATGCGGCCAACGTGCATCTGTCCGCAGTCGAGCATGGGCACGGCATCGTGTTCCTGCACGCGGTCAACGAGGGGCCCGCCAACCAGAGTTACGGTCTGCAGGTCGCGCAGCTTGCCGGTGTGCCGAACGCGGTGATCCGCGCGGCGCGCAAGCATCTCGCGCATCTCGAACAGCAATCGGCCGCGCAGCCCGCACCGCAACTCGATCTGTTTGCCGCGCCGCCGCCGATGCTCGCCGAAGACGCGAACGACGACGAAGCCGCCGCCGATGCGGCCGCGGCCTCGCCTGCGACGCAGGCGCTCGTCGAGCGTTTGCGCGGTATCGATCCGAACGACCTGCGGCCGCGCGAAGCACTCGATCTGCTGTACGAACTGCACGAACTGGCCGCCGCGCCGGATGAGAACCGTTGACACACCCCGGCACCCCAAATCGCCGCGTGGGTTTCGCGCGGCGCTGAGCCGCGCGCTCGCGCTGACGGGCGGCATCGTTTCGCTGTCGGCGCCGTGCGCGTGGAGCACGCCGGCGCATGCCGAAGCCTCGCGCTTCACGTTCGCAGTCATCGCGGACACGATGCGCAGCCCCGCCGACGAAGCTTCCACGCAACGGCTGATCGAAGCGATCAGCCGCGAGCGCAATGTGAGCTTCATCGTCTACGACGGTAATCTGAAGGGCCCGAAGGAGACCTGCCGCGACGCGCTCTACGAGCGCCGTCACGCGTTGCTCGAAAGCTCGCGGGCCGCCCTCTTCTTCATTCCCGGCCAGCACGACTGGGTCGATTGCGGTACAGCGGAAGCCGGCGGCTTCGATCCGGTGGAGCGGCTCGACCTGCTGCGTCAAACGCTGTTCGCCGATCCCATTTCGATGGGCCAGAACCCGATCCCCCTGACGCGCGAAAGCGAAGTTTCGCGCTTTCGCCCGTTTCGCGAAAACGTGCGCTGGATCGCGGGGGATAAAGCCGGCGACATCGTGTTCGTCGGCCTGAACGTGCCGGGTCCGAACAATCACTACCTGACCGCGGGTGGGCGCAACGGCGAGTTCGAGGATCGCGTGATCGCCAATGCATTCTGGCTCGAGCACGCGGGCGAATATGCGAAACGCCGCGATGCGCGCGCGATCGTCGTGTTCATTCAGGGCGATTTCGACCCGGAGCGTTATGAGCGTCCCGAGCGATTCGCGTGGCTGCATTTCGCGCGCAGCACGCGTCGCGACGGTTTTCTCGAATTCAAGCGCAGCCTCGTCAATCTCGCGCGGACTTTTCACGGGCCCGTGGTCGTGATTCATTCCGACGACGAGCGCATAGCCGGCGGCTTCGTGATCGATCAGCCGCTACGCAATGACAAAGGCGCGGTCGTAACGAATCTCACCCGTATCGCATTTGCGCCGCGTGATCGTCTTAACCAGTGGATTCAGATTGAAGCGGATTTCGGCAGGAAGCCGCTGTTCCATGTGAGCGTGCACGACGTGCCGAGGCAGATGCCGTTGCCGACTACGCCGCCCATATCGCCCATATCGCCCATATCGCCCACTTCGCCCATTTCGCCGCGCGAAGATTCCGCCGCGTCGATGCCCAGGACACCGGATATGCCGAATGTGCCGGGGTACGGTCCGGCGTCGGAATTGCCGCCGTTGCTGCAAACGCCAGGAGAGTCGCCGATGGATCAGGAGCCGCGCATACCGTCCGATCAGGGCGGTGGTGGATATGGGCCGGCGATTTCGATGCCGCCCGGGTCGATACTGCCTGCATCGCCTTCCGTGCCGACGACCCCGCCTTCGTCGGCGCCGGCCACGACACCGGGCGCGCCGGGCATTCCCTCAGGCACGCCCGGCTGACCGGCAAGCTCAGTGCAGAGTGGGTTTTGAGTTGTCTTCTTCGTCGTCCTCGTCGTCGAGGACCTCGAGGCCGTCCGCGCCATGCGCGTGCTCGTGTTCGATTTCGTCTTCGGTAGCCGGGCGCACGTCTTTCACGGTCAGCGCGAAACGCAGCGCCATGCCGGCGAGCGGATGATTGCCGTCGAGCACGACCTTGTCTTCCGCGACGTCGGTCACGACGTACACCAGCGAATCGAGTTCCTCGTCGGCATCTTCAGGCGTGCCTTCGAACTGCATGCCGACTTCGAGCGGTTCCGGGAAGCGCTCGCGCGGCTCGATCTTCACAAGGTCGGGATCGTACTCGCCGAACGCATCTTGCGGCTCGAGCTGGATCTGGGTCTCGAAGCCAGCCTCGTGGCCGTCGAGCTCTTCCTCGATCTTGGGGAACGTGCCATCATAGCCGCCGTGCAGATAGACCATCGGCTCGTCGCTTTCCTCAATCAGATTGCCCTGCGCATCCGACAGCTTGTAGGCGACCGACACGACGGTGTTCTTTGCGATTTTCATTCGATTCTCCAGAATACAACTCACATTATACGATGCCCAGGCGGCCCACTCACCCCCTAGCCGAGGCAGTTTCGGCACGCAATTCGCCGTCTGTTTCAAAGCCTGCTTTGAAGCCAGATTCAAAGCCCGCCGCAATGCCAACTCTTCCACCCTCGCCTGACGCGCCAACCGCGTTGCTCGGCAATCTGACGCCGTCGCAATTCATGCACCACTACTGGCAGAAAAAGCCGCTGCTGATCCGCCAGGCCATTCCCGGTGTACAGGCACCGCTCTCGCGCGACGAGCTCTTCGAGCTGGCCGATCAGGACGAAGTCGAGGCGCGCCTGATTACCCACTTCCGCAATAAATGGCAGCTCGAGCACGGCCCGTTCGCGCCCGACGAACTGCCATCGCTCAAGCAACGCGCATGGACACTGCTCGTGCAAGGAGTGGACCTGCACGACGACCGCGCGCGCGCGTTGCTGGACCGCTTCCGCTTCGTGCCGGACGCGCGCCTCGACGATCTGATGATCTCGTATGCGAGCGACCGCGGCGGCGTCGGCCCTCACTTCGACTCTTACGATGTGTTTCTTTTGCAAGTAAAAGGCAAGCGCCGCTGGCGCATCAGCGCGCAGAAAGACCTGACGCTGCAAGCCGGTCTGCCTTTGAAAGTTTTGCAAAACTTCGAACCCGAAGAGGAATGGGTGCTGGAGCCCGGCGACATGCTGTACCTGCCGCCGCACATCGCGCATGACGGTATTGCCGAAGGCGAATGCATGACCTGCTCGATCGGTTTTCGCGCGCCTTCCGCGAGCGAACTGACCGCGCAGTTCCTTTACCATCTGGCCGAGCGTGGCGAGTCCGCGGGCAAAACCAGCGCGCTTTACAGCGATCCGAAGCAGCCCGCCGTCGAGCGTCCGGCCGAGTTGCCGGCGGCGCTTGTCGAGAGGGTTGGCGCGATCCTTGCTCGGATCAGGTGGAATGAGCAGGACATTGCGTCGTTCCTTGGCACGTACCTCAGCGAACCCAAGCCGAGCGTCGTCTTCGATCCGCCGCAACGGCCACTCAACGAGGCCCGTTTTGCCGGCGAAGCATCGAAAACGGGCCTGCGGCTCGACCGCAAGACTAACCTGTTGTACGACCGCCGTTTTTTCTTCGTAAATGGAGAAGAAATAGCATGGAATGGCGCAAGAAAATGGCTGTTTGATTTCGCGAATCAACGCTGCATGAGTGCGAAACGCTTTGTAACACTCTCGCACGATTCATCGGTGACAGCACTGCTACACGAGTGGTATTGTGCGGGCTGGATACAGGTGGGCGAGCTTGCGTAACTCTACCCACGTGCTATACCGCTATACCGTACAGTGAAATTTTGTATGAGAAAGACAACGTATTGACCCCGGATTTATCGACTGTCAGTACGAAAGTGCATATAATTTCCGCCCAAGCCGTAGGGAAGATTCCAGCTCACAGAAAGAGCATCTCCACCAGCGGCCCAGGTCGGTGTTGGAGCACATTACCGGTTTTATTTTGCGCTGTTGCTTACCTTTAAACCATAAAAGGACGTGATCATGAAGAAATCCCTCCTCGTAGCATCCCTGTTGGCAGCTGTCGCACTGGCTGCATGCAACAAGAGCAACGATCAGGCCGCTGCACCGGCTAGCGACGCAGCTGCTGCTTCGGCACCGGCTGCTGCTGCGAGCGACGCTGCTTCGGCACCGGCTGCTGCTGCGAGCGACGCTGCTGCTGCCGCTTCGGACGCTGGCGCTGCTGCTTCGGACGCAGCTGCTGCTCCGGCTTCGGACGCTGCAGCTCCGGCTTCGGGCGCAAGCCAGTAAGCTGTCGCGTAGGGTTCGCCTCTGGGCGAAAACTGCATCGGGAAATCGTCACGGTTTCCCGGGCAGTCAGGCAAAACGCCACGGGTTCATCTCCGTGGCGTTTTGTTTTATGAGCTGCCGTTTGGTCTTGTTTTTCTGGCTTGCCTTTTCCGGCTATGCCATTTTGAAAACATTCGAAAGCATTTGAAAAAAACGCCGCTTTTTAAAGCGGCGTTTTTATGCGGGATGGGCACTGTCGGCTATCGAGCCTGCGCCGCACTCTCTTCAAAGAACTCCCGGACCACGTCGATCTCGCGAGTGCGCTTGAACGGCGGCAGACTTTGCCAGATGCGGCGCCCATACGGTTTGTCGACGAGCCGCGTATCGCAGATCATCAGCACGCCGCGATCGGTCTCCGCGCGAATCAGCCGGCCTGCGCCCTGCTTGAGCGTGATGACGGCCTGCGGTAACTGATGAACCGCGAACGGGCTCAAGCCCTTCTTCGTGAGCGCATCGAGCCGCGCGGACAGCACCGGGTCGTCGGGCGGCGCAAACGGCAGTTTGTCGATCACGACGAGCGACAGCGCATCGCCGCGCACGTCCACGCCCTCCCAGAAACTCTGACTGCCGACCAGAATCGCGTTGCCGTACGCACGGAAGCGATCGAGCAATTCGGTGCGGCTCGCGTCACCCTGCACGAGCAGCGGATAGTCCCAGCCACGCGCCTCGATCGCATCGCGCAACTTCGCGGAGATGCGGTCCACCGCGCGCAGCGTCGTGCACAGCATGAAGACGCCGCCGCCCGATGCTTCGATCGCGGGCAACGCGGCATCGAACACCGCGTCGGTGAACATCGGCGAGGACGGCTGCGGCAGATTGCGCGGCACATACAGCAGCCCTTGCGACGGATAGTCGAACGGGCTCGGCAATGTCATCGAACGTTTCGAGTTCAGGCCCATTTGCGCCGCGTAGTGCGTGAAGTCGCCGCGCACCGACAAGGTAGCCGACGTGAAGATCCACGCGCGCGGCACGCCGGCGCGCTGCTTCGCGAAAATCGGCGCGACCGAGAGTGGCGTTTCGTGCAATTGCACCGTGTGCGAGAACACCTCGATCCAGCGCACCTTTTCGTTCGGATCAGCGCGCTCCGCGTTGGCGTCGCCGGCAGCGCCTTCGCGTGGCGCGGCCGCGTCGCGCTCGGCGCTCGTGGGCGGCCTCGTCCAGCCGCTCAGCACGTCCTGCAACTCGCGCGCCCGGCGCAAGCATGCGCCAAGCGACTCCGCGCGCTCGGCCTGTGCCGCCAGCGCGGCGGCAAGCGCATCGAGCTCGGTTTCGAGCGCCTCGAGCGCCGGAAACAGCGGATGATCGTCGGGCAACTGGCCGATCGACAGACGCACCGAGTCTTCCTTGAACGCGAGCCGCACATCGCGCGCCGCACGCTCGAGCGTGGCGCCGAGCTTGAACCAGTCGAGCGCATCGCGCGCATGGCCGAGACCTTCCGCGACCGAATCGCGCGCGAGTTCGAGAAACTGCGCGGTGGACAACGTCTCGCCGAAAAACAGCGTCGCGGTTTCGGGCAACTGATGCGCTTCGTCGAAGATGACCGTATTGGCGGTTGGCAGCAGCTCGGCCATGCCGGTATCGCGCAACATGATGTCGGCGAAAAAGAGATGGTGGTTGACCACCACGATGTCGGCCTGCTGCGCTTCGCGGCGTGCCTGCATCACGAAGCAGTCCTTGTAATGCGGACACTCCTGGCCGAGACAGTTATCGCGCGTCGACGTGACCATCGACCACACCGCCGCCGTTTCCGGCACGCTCGCGAGTTCGGCTTTGTCGCCGGTACGCGTGATCTTCGCGAAGCGCACGATGTCCTGCAGATACGAGGTTTCCTGGCGCGACGGCAAACGGCCGTTGTCCGCGGTGCGTTGCAGATAGTAGTGGCACAGATAGTTCGCGCGCCCCTTGAGCATCGCGACCGAGACCGGCACCGCGAGCGCGTCGCGCACGGTCGGAATGTCGCGCTGGAAGAGCTGGTCCTGCAGATGCTTCGTGCCGGTGGAGACGATCACCTTGCCGCCCCACAGCATCGCCGGCACGAGGTACGCATAGGTCTTGCCGGTGCCCGTACCCGCTTCGACGATCAGTGTGTTCTCGCCGCTCTCGAGGCCGCCTGCTTCGGCGCTGCCGCTGGCGTCAGGGGCTGCGTCACGGGTTGCATCGGCGCCTGACTGCAGTCGCCGCGCCGGACGCTTGTGCGCCTCGAACATCGCGGGCTCGGGCATCGCACGGCCCGAGGCTTCCATGGCGGTGGCGACGGCACGCGCCATCTCGATCTGCGCCGCGCGCGGCCGGTAGCCGTCGATCTGGCGCGCGAGCAGGCCGTTGTCGGCGAAGATATCGTCGAGTTCCGCGGCACGGCGCTGGCCCAGCGTCACGCCCGGCACGGGCGTGACCGTGCCAGGCGCCGGCGTGCCCGTGGTGGATGCAGCGTCGCCCGGCGCGGTCCGGGATGAAGTTTCATGCGGTGAATTCAAGGCAAGCGTTTCCTGCGAAGTCCGGCTCGCGCGTTGCGCGCCCGGCGCCTGCCAGGCCGCGAACTCAGGCGCGCACGTCCGGTTCGAGCTGCAATTGCAGCAAGATGATGGTGTCCTTGACTTTGAGTTTGCGCTTTTTCAGACGCTGCAACTCAAGGTCGTCGGTGCCGGGCTCATCCGACATCCGGTCGATCAACCGGTTGAGCCCACTGTGTTCCGATTCCAGCTGCAGAATGCGGTCGCGAAGTGTGTTCCCGTCGATGACGTGATGACGATCGCGCATGCTCGCCTCCTCTCGTCCATGGCACGCGCTGCGCCCGCAGCCCGATGCCTGAGATTGCTGTCCGGCTCAAAACGCGTTACGGCGGCTACGGCGGCCCTGACCACAACCGCCGCAAGCTGCCCAGCACACTACTGTTGCTGCTGTTGCTGCTGCTGTTTTTGCTGCTCTTCGAGTTGCTGCTGCTTCAACTGATCCTGACGTTTCTGCTCGGCCTTCTCGGCGGCCTGCTGCTGACGCGCTTCGACGTCGAGCTTGTGCTGTGCCGCGTCGGCCTGCTTTTTCTCGAAATTCTGCTGCTTCTGCTCGCGTTCCTCGGCTTTTTGCGCGCCCTGCTGACGCGCCTCTTCGAGCTTGCGCTGGAAGTCGCTCTGCTTCTGATCGTAAGCCTGCTGGTTGGCCGTCGCTTGCGCCGGCGTGACGCCGCGCTGCGCCTGGTCGAGCGCGTGCTGACGCCGCTTGTCCTCGTAGGCCTGGGCGTTGGCTGCGCGCTGCGGCGCCTCGGCGTTGCGCTGCGCCTGATCGAGCGCATTCTGGCGCTGCTTTTCCTGATACGCCTGCTCGTTGCGCGCGTCTTCGGCGGCGCGCTGCGGCGCTTCCGCCTCGGCGCGCGCGCGCCGCAACGCCGTGCGTTCGTCGCGCTCGCGAGCGCGTTGCGCGCGCTGCTCGGCGTCGAGCGCGAGCTGTTCCTTGCGGATTTGCGCCTGCACCGTACGCATCGAATCGCGCGCCCGGTTCAGGCAGTGATTGACGAAAAACCGGCTGTAGCAATTGTGCTGCGCGACCGCGTATTGGTAGTTGTTGTCGTCGCTGCGCTGGTCGAGCACCTGTTGCCGCTCCTCGAACGATTTGTCGAGCGCGGCCGCGTCGCTCGCGCCCTGCGCGCTATCGGCGTTTGCCGCGTCGGCCGCCTGAGCTGCTGCCGGCGTTGTCGCCGATGGCGCGGCCGCCGAGTTCGAGGCCGCAAGCGGCGCCATATTTTGCCCGCTTCCCGCTGGTTGCGTCACAGTCTGCGCGCTTACTGCCCCGGGTACGGCCAGCGCCGCGGCGATCACACACGAAGCGCCCGCCGCGGCCAACCTGCGCGGCACGGAGAAATCCGACACAAGCCTTGTCCCAAGCCCAAACCTCGCGCCGGACATGGCGCGCGCTACCGGCGCGGGCGAGTTGACCGGCAAACGCGACGAAGAGAGCGGCGGTTGAGATGTACCCGGAGACGAACCCGGCATCGAACCCAGCGACAGAAAAGAGGCCAGGCGGTTGAGGGACAAGGAGATTGGCAACGTCGTAGAGGGTCAACGGAACATGCCCGAAATTCTAACACCGCGCGGTTGAGCCCCTTGGCATTTATGGCAAAATGCCCCGCTCTAGTAACCTGGTCGCGGCGCACGCCCGGCCTGTCCGACCTGCCGCCCGCGCGCGGCCCCTCACTGAGTCCGCAGGAACACCAAGACCTTATGACGGAAACCGTAGCACTCAAGATCGTCCAGCGCATTGCAACCGAACTGTCCGTCCAGCCGCGCCAGGTCGCGGCCGCAGTGGAACTTCTCGACGAAGGCGCGACCGTTCCGTTCATCGCTCGTTACCGCAAGGAAGTGACCGATAATCTCGACGACACGCAATTGCGCAATCTCGAGGAACGCCTGCTGTATCTGCGCGAGCTGGAAGACCGGCGCGCGGCGATCATCGCGAGCATCGACGAACAGGGCAAGCTCACCGACGAGCTGCGCGGCGCGATCGAAGGCGCCGACAGCAAACAGGTGCTCGAAGACCTCTATCTGCCGTACAAGCCGAAGCGCCGCACGCGTGCGCAGATCGCGCGCGAAGCCGGTCTGCAACCGCTCGCCGACGCGCTGCTCGGCAATCCGCTGCTCGATCCGCAGACAGAAGCCGCTGCCTACGTGGACGCGGAGAAAGGCGTCGCCGACGTGAAGGCCGCGCTCGACGGCGCGCGCGACATTCTCTCCGAGCAATTCGGAGAGACGGCCGAGCTGCTCGGCAAGTTGCGCGACTACCTGTACAACCAGGGCGTGGTGTCGTCGAAAGTGGTGGAAGGCAAGGAAACCGCCGAGGAAGAAAAATTCCGCGACTACTACGACTACGCCGAAACGATCCGCACGGTACCGTCGCATCGCGCGCTCGCGCTGTTCCGCGGCCGCAATGCGGGCGTGCTGATGGTCAAGCTGGGCCTGGGCGAAGAACTCGACGCGCAGGTGCCGCATCCGGGCGAAGCGCTGATCGCGCGGCATTTCGGCATCGCGAATCAGAGCCGCCCGGCCGACAAGTGGCTCTCCGACGTGTGCCGCTGGTGCTGGCGCGTGAAAGTGCAGCCGCACCTCGAGAACGAGCTGCTGACCCATTTGCGCGACGAAGCCGAGCACGAAGCCATTCGCGTGTTCGCGCGCAATCTGAAGGACCTGCTGCTCGCGGCGCCCGCCGGCCCGAAGGCCGTGATCGGCCTCGATCCGGGGCTGCGCACGGGCGTCAAGGTGGCGGTGGTCGACCGTACCGGCAAGGTGCTCGCAACCGACACGATCTACCCGCACGAGCCGCGCCGCGACTGGGACGGCTCGCTCGCGAAGCTCGCGCGAATCGCCGGAGAGACGCAGGCCGAACTGATCAGCATCGGCAACGGCACCGCGTCGCGTGAGACGGACAAGCTCGCGAGCGAGCTGATCGCGCGTCATCCGGAGCTGAAGCTGCAGAAGATCGTCGTGTCCGAAGCGGGCGCGTCGGTGTACTCGGCGTCCGAACTCGCGGCCAAGGAATTCCCCGGCATGGACGTGTCGCTGCGCGGCGCGGTGTCGATCGCGCGACGTCTGCAGGATCCGCTTGCGGAGCTCGTGAAGATCGAGCCGAAGGCGATCGGCGTCGGCCAGTATCAGCACGACGTGAATCAGCGCGAACTGGCCCGCTCGCTCGACGCGGTCGTCGAGGATTGCGTGAACGCGGTCGGCGTCGACGCGAACACCGCGTCGGTCGCGCTGCTTGCGCGCGTGTCGGGGCTCAACGCAACGCTCGCGCGCAACATCGTCGACTATCGCGATGCGAACGGTCCGTTCCCGTCGCGCGAGCATCTGCGCAAGGTGCCGCGTCTCGGCGACAAGACGTTCGAGCAGGCGGCCGGCTTCCTGCGCATCAACAACGGCGAAAATCCGCTCGACCGTTCGTCGGTGCACCCGGAAGCGTATCCGGTCGTCGAGCGGATCCTCGCGAAGATCAGCAAGCAGGCCGGTGAAGTGCTTGGCAATCGCGACGCGCTGCGCGGACTGTCGCCCACCGAATTCGTCGACGAACGTTTCGGTCTGCCGACCGTGCGCGACATTCTGCTCGAACTCGAAAAGCCGGGCCGCGATCCGCGCCCCGAGTTCAAGACCGCGACGTTCCGCGAAGGCGTCGAGAAGGTCAGCGACCTGATCCCGGGCATGGTGCTCGAAGGTGTCGTGACGAACGTCGCGGCGTTCGGCGCGTTCATCGACGTCGGTGTGCATCAGGACGGCCTCGTGCATGTATCGGCCATGTCGACGAAATTCGTCAAGGACCCGCACGAAGTCGTGAAGGCGGGTCAGATCGTCAAGGTCAAGGTGCTCGAAGTCGACGTGAAGCGCCAGCGTATTGCGCTGACGATGCGCCTCGACGACGAACCCGGCGCGGCGGCCACGCGCAGCGGTGGTGGCGGTGCGCAGCAGGATCGCGGCGGCTCGGGCGGCAACTTCAACCGTGGCGGTGCGGGACGCGGCGCGCCGCAGCGCTCGCGTGATGCCGAGCCGGCGGGCGCAATGGCGGCGGCTTTTGCGAAACTCAAGCAGAAGTAAGCGCGGAATGAGCGTGACGTAAGCGCATCGGATCGATGCGCTTCTTCATACGCGTGCTGGTCCTCGCATGGCAAGCGTCGAGCAACTCGATGCTCACGCGCAGAAACAGAAAGCCCACGCATTGGCGTGGGCTTTCTGTTTGCGCTCCCGTATGCGACGTGCGGGAGCAGCCAGCGGAACACGGCGATCGTCAGATCTCGATCTTCGTCCCCAACTCCACGACACGGTTGGCCGGAATGCTGAAGAAGTCCGTCGGCTTCGCGGCGTTCTGGTGCATCCATGCGAACACGCGCTCGCGCCACACCGACATGCCCGGCAATTGCGTCGGCACCACCGTTTCGCGCGCGAGGAAGAACGACGTGTCCATCAGCTCGAACGTCATGTCGTGCGTGCGGCCGACGTCGAGCAGCACCGCCTTCACATCAGGCGTTTCGTTGAACCCATAGGCCGCCTTCACGAGCCACAGGCCGCCCTCCATATCCTTGACCGTCACGCGCTCCGCGTCGTTCACGTACGGAATGTCGCGCGTGACGAAGGTCAGGAAGATCGTGCGCTCGTGCAGCACCTTGTTGTGCTTCAGGTTGTGCAGCAGGCTCACCGGCACCAGCGAATCGCTGCCGGTCAGATAGATCGCGGTGCCCGACACGCGATGCGGCGGATGCGCGAGCAGGCCCTGCAGGAACGGCATCAGCGGAATACCGTCGGCGGCCGTGCGCTCCTTGACGAGCATCCTGCCCTTGAACCATGTCATCAGCAGGAAGAACAGCAGCGCGCCGATACCGAGCGGCAGCCAGCCGCCCTCTTCGACCTTCAGCAGGTTTGCGCCGAAGAAACCGAGATCGACCGTCATGAACACCGCGATGATGAGCCCGACGAGCAGCTTGTTCCAGTTCCACACGTTCACCATCACGACGCACGCGAGCACGGTCGTAATCACCATCGTGGCCGTCACGGCGATGCCGTACGCGGCGGCGAGATTGTCCGAGCTCTTGAACGCGATCACGATGCACAGAATGATGAAGAGCAGCATCCAGTTCACCACCGGCACATAGATCTGCCCGATCGCGAGGTCGGACGTATGCAGGATCTTCATGCGCGGCACGTAGCCGAGCTGGATCGCCTGGCTCGTCAGCGAATACGCGCCCGAGATCACCGCTTGCGACGCGATCACCGTCGCCACCGTCGACAGCACGACGAGCGGTAGCAGCGCCCAGTCCGGCGCGAGCAGGAAGAACGGATTTTCGATCGCCTTCGGGTCGTGCATCAGCAGCGCGCCCTGGCCGAAGTAGTTGAGCACGAGCGACGGCATCACGAGCATGTACCAGGCCATGCGGATCGGCTTCGCGCCGAAGTGGCCCATGTCGGCGTAGAGCGCTTCGGCGCCGGTCAGCACGAGCACGACCGAACCGAGCACCACGTAGGCCTGCAGCACGTGCGCGGCCATGAACGTGTACGCGTAATACGGATTCAGCGCACGGATCACGTTCGGCGACTGGAGGATATGCCACAGGCCGAGTGCCGCGATCACGACGAACCACAGCGTCATGATCGGGCCGAACAGACGGCCGACCGTGGCTGTGCCGTGGCGCTGGATCCAGAACAGCGCAATCAGGATCACGATGGTGAGCGGCAGCACGAGATGCGACAGATGCGGCGCGGCGATCTCGAGACCTTCGACCGCCGAGATCACCGAGATAGCGGGCGTAATCACCGCGTCGCCATAAAACATGCAGGCGCCGAAGATGCCGAGCATCATCAGCAGGCCGGCCATTTTCGATTTCTGATCGAGCGAGCGCAGCGCCAGCGCCATCAACGCGAGCACGCCGCCCTCGCCGTTGTTGTCTGCACGCATCACGAACAGCACGTACTTGACGCCGACCACGATCATGATCGCCCAGAACAGCAGCGAGATCACGCCGAGAATCGATTGATCGGTCAACGGAATGCCGTGCGACGGGCTGAAAGCCTCTTTGAGCGAATACAACGGGCTCGTGCCAATGTCGCCGAACACCACTCCGATCGCGGCAATCGCAAGGGAAGGCAGCGGCTGTTTGTGTGCGTGATTGTTATCTGTCATAGACGCGAGAGGATCCGTTCCCGGGCGGAAAACGACCGTTATTCTAAACTGCCCACCCGGCACTGCCCGGCTTGTTGTGGATACGCGACGTGGATGGTCCGCGCAGTTTAGCACCGCGATATGGGCGCGTCTGCTGAGTTCGGTGCCGTATTGCCAGCGCCTCGCGCGTGTGTTGTGTGTGTGTTTTGTGACACATCAATGGGCTCTCGCGCCACGCCGTGCCCATAAAAAAACGGAGCCCGGCTGGGCTCCGTTTTGCGAACACTGCGATGACGACGGCGCGATACGGAAACGTAAAACACATGTAAGGCGCCGGGGGCCGCATCACTCGCCCGAGGATTCCTGGGCTTGCGCAATGCCGCGCTTGATCCACGCGCCGAGGTTATGCGGACGCACCGTGTCCCATTCCTCGAACGGCTGATGAATCCACGGGTTGGTCGGCAGGTATTGCACGTGGTAGTCGGGCTTCACCTTCGAGCAGCCCTTGTACCACAGCACGGCCGAGCGCACCGCGGTGATGGCCGGATAGCGTTCCTTCAGATGCTGCTGCACGCGCGCGAGCGTGACGCCCGAATCGACGAGGTCGTCGACGAGCAGCACGTTGCCATGCAGCTCACCGCGCGTCATCGTGATGTACTGCGCGATGTCGAGTTCGCCCTGCTCCGTGCCGGCCGCCTCGCGATACGAACTCGTGGCGAGAATCGCCAGCGGCAGGTCGTAAATGCGCGAGAGCTGGTCGCCGACGCGCAGCCCGCCGCGCGCGAGACACAGAATCTTGTCGAATTTCCAGCCCGATTCGTGCACGGCCAGCGCGAGCACCTCGATCAGCCGGTGATACTCGTCCCAGCCGACCCACAGGTTCTTCTCGTCATTACGAGGATCTTTCATCGCGATCATCGGTACGCCCTGCATGACTCAGACCTTGAACGGATGACGCAACAGAATCGTTTCGTCGCGATCCGGACCGGTGGACACCATGTCGATCGGAATGCCCGCGACTTCCTGCACGCGCGACAGATACGCTCGCGCGTTGGCGGGAAGCTTGTCCCACTCCTTGATGCCGACCGTGCTTTCCTTCCAGCCCGCGAAGGTTTCGTAGACCGGCACGCAGCACGCGACTTCGGTCGCGCCGCGCGGCAGCAGGTCGACGTTCTGGCCGTTGACCGTGTAGCCGACGCACAGCTTCACTTCATCGAGACCATCGAGCACGTCGAGCTTGGTCATGCACAGACCCGAGACGCCGTTGATCTGGATCGAGCGGCGCAGCGCGGCGACGTCGAGCCAGCCGGTGCGGCGCGGACGGCCGGTGACCGAGCCGAATTCCTTGCCGACGGTGGCGAGTTCGAGGCCGATCGGCTCCTGGCGCGAGGCGTTGTCCGCGTCGTAGAGTTCGCTCGGGAACGGGCCCGAACCGACGCGCGTGCAGTACGCCTTCGTGATGCCGAGAATGTAGTTGAGCTTCTGCGGACCGACGCCCGCGCCGGCCGTCGCGGCGCCCGCGACGCAGTTGCTCGACGTGACGAACGGATAGGTGCCGTGATCGATGTCGAGCAGCGTGCCCTGCGCGCCTTCGAACAGCAGATTGCCACCTGCGGCGTTCACGTCGTACAGACGGCGCGACACGTCGGTGACCATCGGCT
Organism: Paraburkholderia susongensis; assembly: GCF_900177725.1. Lineage (GTDB taxonomy): Bacteria > Pseudomonadota > Gammaproteobacteria > Burkholderiales > Burkholderiaceae > Paraburkholderia > Paraburkholderia susongensis. The sequence continues at coordinate 417,338 of NZ_FXAT01000001.1, forward strand.
TCAGACGCTCGGCGTAGCTCAGCATCGTGTCGAGCGTTTGCTGGAAGTCGACAGCGGCGACGCCCAGGTATTGCGTGAGCACGAAGTTGTGGTAGTCGAGGTTTTCGCGCAGACGCTCGGCGAATGCTTGCGGCTCGAACAGGTCCTGCACGCGCAAACCGCGGCGCGCGACCTTGTCTTCGTAGGCCGGGCCGATGCCGCGGCCGGTCGTGCCGATCTTGCTCGCGCCGCGGCGCGCTTCGCGGCCCTGGTCGATCGCGATGTGGTACGGCAGGATCAGCGTGGTGGCTTCGGAAATGAACAGACGCTTCTGAACGTCGACGCCGGCGGCCTCGAGTTCGCCGATTTCCTTGAACAGCGCTTCCGGCGACAACACGACGCCATTGCCGATGTAGCACGCGACGCCGGGATGCATGATGCCCGACGGAATCAGACGCAAGATGGTTTTCTTGCCGCCGATGATAAGCGTGTGACCGGCATTATGACCGCCCTGGAAGCGAACGACGCCCTGAGCGTGGTCCGTCAGCCAGTCGACGATCTTGCCCTTGCCCTCATCACCCCATTGGGTACCCACGACGACGACGTTGCGCCCGGGATTCACATTCACTGCGCTGGCAGACATGTTGTTTCGTAAGCTGGTTAAAAACGTATTTTACCTATGTTCGCGGAAGCTTCCGAATTTTTCCGTTTCCGCTCAACGGTATGCACGTTATGTTGAGGATAAGCGAAGAGCGCGCGGTTCAAGCGCGCGGTTCGACGATCCATGCGCCGTTGCGCTCCACCAGCACGCGGTCGAACGCGAATTCATCGAGATCGTGCTTGTGGCCGGGCAGCGCCTGAATCACTACTTCGCCCGCGTCGCGCAACGCGGCGACCGCGACGCGCAGCGCTTCGTCGTGCCGCCACGGCGCGAGAATCGCGCTGCTGCGCGCTTCGATCGGCGAGATGCGCGCGACTTCGCGCAGATCGAGCGAGAAGCCGGTTGCCGCACGCGCGCGGCCATAAGCCTGGCCGACGTGGTCGTAACGGCCGCCGCGCGCGACCGCGTTGGGTACGCCGTCCACGTAGGCCGAGAACATCACGCCGCTGTGGTACGCGTAGCCGCGCAGATCGGCGAGATCGATCATCACTTCGGCGCCGTCGACCTGGCTCGCGAGGAACGCGAGGTCGTCGAGCGCGCGGGCGATGGCCGGCGAGTTCGGCAGACGCGCGCGCGCCTCTTCGAGCACCGACGCGTCGCCGTACAGCGTGGGCAGCGAGCGCAGCGCGTCGCGAATCACCGGCGAGAGTTGCGCCGTCATCTCGACGAGACGCGGCACGTCCTTGCCCGCGAGCGCGTCGTAGAGCGCCTGGCCGAGTTGTTCCGCCGCCGGCTCTGCCTCGATCAGCGCGGCGAGCACGCCGGCATGGCACAGGTCGAGACGAACCTTGCCGAGACCAGCGAGACGCAGCGCGTCGAGCATCAGCTGCTGGATTTCGAGGTCCGCTTCGAGGCCCGCGTGACCGTAGATTTCCGCGCCGATCTGGATCTGCTCGCGCGTCGCATGCAGGCCGCGCGGCCGCGTATGCGCAACATTGCCCGCATAGCACAGACGCGTGACGCCCTGGCGGTTCAGCAGATGCGCGTCGATACGCGCGACCTGCGGCGTGATGTCGGCGCGCAGGCCGAGCGTGCGGCCCGACAGTTGATCGACGAGCTTGAAGGTGCGCAGATTCAGATCGTGGCCGCCGCCCGTCAGCAGCGACTCGATGTATTCGAGCAGCGGCGGCATGACCATCTCGTAGCCGTACGAGCGGAAACGGTCCAGCAAATGGCGCCGCAATTCTTCGATCTTGCGGGCCTCCGACGGCAGCACGTCGGCAATATTCTCGGGAAGCAACCAGGTCGACATCGATACAGTCCTACGGCGTTGAACACGGCGTCTTGAAGCGCCGGTGAGTGAGTGTGAATGGCGTGCAGCGGCTTGATTCCGGCGGCTGGAGCAGATGCCCGGACGGCTCTCGCCGGTTTGTTTCACGGGCGGCGGATCAGCCAGCCGCCCGTGAAACAGGCCGGCGCGCGAGGCACACATGCCGCGCACGCTCCATTCACGCCGATCGCGCGGCATTCCTCTGACGGAGAAGCCGCCCCCTTCAGGTCGCGATAAACAGCAGAATCAGTCCGAGCAGCATCACGATGAATCCACCGACGCGAATATGATGCGGCGGCCGCTCCGCTATTTTACGGAACGTGTCGCGCCAGGCGCTCGGAAAAACGAAGGGAAACATCCCCTCGATAATCAGCATCAACGCGATCGCGAGCAGTAACGAGCCGGCTATGTCCATGCGAATGAAAGGGCCGCGATGCGGATGCCGCGGCCTCCGGTAATCAGCGTTTGCGGGGAGGCGCGGAAGCGTCCGGGGCAACGCCGCCGGTCGGGCTACGCATGAAGCGGAAGAACTCGCTGTTCGAGTCGACCACGATCAGATCGCCCGGCTTGAACGTCTTCCGGTACGCCTGCATGCTTTGATAAAACTGGTAGAACTGCGGATCCTTGCCAAACGCCTCGGCGGCGATTTCCGCAGCCTTCGCATCGCCCTCACCGCGAATGCCCTGAGCTTGAGCGAGGCCGTCGGCGAGCACCGCCTGCTGCTTCGCGAGCGCGTCCGCGCGGATCTGGTCGGCTTGCGCCACGCCCTTCGCGCGTTCGTCGGCCGCGATCTGTTCGCGCGCGGCGATCATTCGCTTGAATACCGAATCGGTCATCGCGGCCGGGAAGTCGACGCGCGTCAACTGCACGTCCACCACCGACACGCCGAGCGACGCCGCGCCCTTGTCCATTGCGCCGCGCGCGTCTTCGGCGACGGCCTGCTGTTTGGCGAGCGCATCGGGCAGCGTGAACTTGCCGAACGCGTCGCCGAGCGCGCCGCGCGACAGCAACGCGAGCCTATCCGGCAGGCTCTGCACGTCGCCCTTGGTTTCGGCGAGCAGCTTGAGCGGATCGGTCACGCGGAACTTGATGACTGGGTTGACGAGCAATTCGGTTTTGTCCGCGGTGACGTAATGGTCTTCGTCCGGCGCGTCGAGCGACTGGATGCGATTGTCGACGAGCGTGACCGATTGCAGCGGCGGCGGCAGCTTGACGTGCAGCCCCGGGCCGAGCAGCGTGGGCGCCGCATCACCCCGTGCCGACAGCACGGCCATGTGACGTTGATCGACGACGAACACCATCGACGAGGCCGCAAACACCACGATGACGACAGCGACGACGAGCGCAATGATTCTGTTCATGTGTTGCGCTCCTTATTGAACGTCGTCTTCGCGCATGCGATTGCGGAAGGCTTCACGCGAGCGCAGCGATGGGCCGCTGGGCTGGCTTGCGGGTGTGGCCGCCGCGGCGGGCGCGGAAGCCGCCGGAGCGCTGGTGGCATCGGCCGCGGCGCCGGTTTCGGCAGCCGAAGCCGCCGACGGCGCGGCCGCACTCGCCGCCTGGGGAGCGCTCGCAGCAGCGGCGCCCGAAGCGGCAGCACCGGCCGCCGCGGCCTGCCGCTCGCGGTTCTGTTCGACCAGTCTGTCGAGCGGCAGATACAGCACGTTGTTGCCGTTCTTCGCGTCGACAAACACCTTGGTCGCATTCGAGTAGATCTGCTGCATGGTTTCCATGTACAGGCGGAAGCGCACCAGCTCCGGCGCTTTCGCGTATTGCGCGTAGACCTGCTTGAAGCGCTCGGCCTCTGCCTGCGCCTGCGCCACCGTTTTCTCGCTATAGGTTTTCGCTTCCTCGATCTGACGCGCCACGTCGGCTTGCGCGCGCGGCAGGAGATCGGCCGCATAGGCCTGCGCGTCGCGCTTCGCGCGTTCGTTTTCGTCGTGCACGCTGGCGGCGGCGTCGAATGCGGGCTGCACCTGCTCGGGCACCTGCACGCTCTGGATCGTCACGCCCGTGACGCCAAGGCCGGACTGGTACTGATCGAGCGATTGCTGGATCGCCGCCATCAACTGTTGACGCAATGTTTCGCGATCCTGATCGAGAAGCTCGCTGGTGCTCTGCGCGCCGACGATGCCGCGCACCGCCGCCTGCGCGGCATGCATCACGCTCTGGTCGGGGTCGACGCTGCGAAACAGGAAATCGGTGGGTTTGCGTATCTGATATTGCACCGCGAAGCGCACGTCGACGATATCGCCGTCGTGCGTGAGCATCGACGCGTCCTTCACGTTCGCGAGGCGCACCACGTTGCTGCGGCCGATCTCGACCTGGCGGATCTGGCCGATGTTGACGAACTCGTGCGTTTCGAACGGATAAGGCAGACGCCAGTGCACGCCCTGGTCGGCCGTGTAGCGATACTTGCCGAACTGCATGACGACAGCGGCCTGGCCATCCTGCACGACGAACACGCCGCTGCCGAGATAGATCGCGACCAGCACGCCGATCACGATGCCCACGCCGATGCGCGCACCGCGTCCGTTGTCCGGGCGGCCACCGCCCATGCCGCCGCCCTTGCGGCCGAATATCCGGCTCAGGCGGCGGTTGAAATCGCGCCACATTTCGTCGAGATCGGGCGGACCTTCACCCTCGCCGTCACGCGTCGGACGCTTCGGATCATTCGGGCGCTGCCGGTCGCCATTGCCGTCGCCCCGGCCCCAGCGCGGATCGTTCAGTGAAAGTAAGGCGCGCATGCGCAGCCAGATACTCCGCTCGTTGTAATCGTTCACCTGTGTTCGTTCACTAGAGTAGACAGCGGGTCAGTGCAATTGGAACGGGTCAGTGCCCGAGTTCTGGAACCTTGTGATTGTCGTGCGGTTCCGCCGTACGGCCGTCTTCCAGCAGGTCAGGCGGCGTATCGGCAAGCGGTTCGGCAGTAGCGATCTCAGCGATGGCAGCGCGCAACACATCAAGCCCCTGCCCCGTGCGCGCGCTCAAAAAGACGCGCGAAATATTACCATACTCATCCCGCTCAACCGCCTCGCCACGGGCCGCCAGCTCAGGCACCGCATCGATCTTGTTGATGACGAGCACCTGGCGGATCGTGTCCGCGCCGATCGCATGCAGCACCTCGTTCACCTGGTCGATCTGATCGAGCCGCACCGCGCTCGACGCATCGACCACGTGCAGCAACAGGTCCGCGTGAATCGTTTCCTCGAGCGTCGCGCGAAACGCCGCAACGAGCTGGTGCGGCAATTCGCGGATGAAACCGACCGTGTCGGACACCACTACCTGCCCCGCGTCGTCGCCGAGATAGACGCGCCGCGAGGTCGTGTCCAGTGTCGCGAACAACTGGTCGGCGGCATACGCCTGCGCCTTGGTCAGCGCGTTGAAGAGCGTGGACTTGCCCGCGTTCGTATAGCCGACGAGCGACACCGACATGGTCTGGTTGCGGCTGCGCGCGCGGCGCTGCGTGCCGTGCTGGCGACGCAGTTTGTCGAGCCGCGTCTTGAGCGCCTTGATGCGCTCGCCGATCAGCCGGCGGTCGGTTTCGAGCTGCGTTTCACCTGGGCCGCGCAGGCCGATACCGCCTTTCTGACGTTCGAGGTGGGTCCATGCGCGAATCAGCCGCGTCGACAGATATTGCAACTGCGCGAGCTCCACCTGCAGCTTGCCTTCGTGGCTGCGGGCGCGTTGCGCAAAAATGTCGAGGATGAGGCTCGTGCGATCGACCACGCGCCGGTTAAGCGCCTGCTCCAGATTGCGCTGCTGCGCAGGGGCCAGAGCGTGGTTGAAGATCACGAGTTCGATGTCGTTCGCTTCGCACGCAAGACGCAATTCTTCCGCCTTGCCGCTGCCGACGAACATCTTCGCGTCGGGACTGGAACGGCGCCCGGTGAGGGTGACTACGGGATTCGCGCCCGCGCTTTGCGCGAGCAGGCTGAGTTCTTCGAGACTGGCTTCGAAATCGATCTTGCCGAAGTCGATGCCTACGAGCGCTGCATTGATCAAATTGGAGGGTATCAAAATGACGCGGCCGGGAGTTATCGCCAACGGGCGACGCTGTGCCGGCCGCGGCGAGGGTTAGGACTGTTCGGAATCCGGGTGGAAATTCACCGGGCGGGCGGGCACGACCGTCGAAATGGCGTGCTTGTAGACCATCTGGGTGACCGTATTCCGGAGCAACACGACGTACTGGTCGAACGATTCGATGTTCCCTTGAAGCTTGATGCCGTTGACCAGATAGATCGACACCGGCACATGCTCTTTACGCAGTGCGTTCAAAAACGGGTCTTGTAACAATTGCCCTTTGTTGCTCATAGCAAACTCCGTATTTTTTTGCAGGTTGACTGAATTGGCGGCGAAGAAAAAGAGATCCGCCGCCAACCGCTACACTATAGCCGATTTTCATTTCTGCGCGCGGACCCTGGCCGTTCGGCCAAACCCAGCACGCACGCGGGTTTCAGCCTGGCTTTCGGCCTGGATCGCAGCCCAATTCTCAGCCTTTGTCCGCGTAAGGGTTCGTCGATGATCTGAACTCTATTCGCAATGGAGTGCCCGTCAGCTTGAAAGTTTCCCGGAAGCGGTTTTCGAGGTAGCGCTTATAGGTATCGGTAATGGCGTCGAGCGCATTGCCGTGAATCACGATGATCGGAGGATTCTGGCCGCCCTGGTGCGCGTAGCGCAGTTTCGGGCGCACCGGCCCGCGGCGGCGCGGCTGCTGGAATTCGACCGCCTCGATCAGCGCGCGCGTCAGCTTCGGCGTCGGCAGCTTCGACATCGCGGCCGCGTAGGCGTCGTCGACCGAGCGCATCAGCGGGCCGATTCCGGTTTTTTCCGCGGCGGAAATGAAATGGAATTTGGCGAAGTCGAGAAATTTTAGTTTGCGTTCGAGATCGGCCTTGGTGCGCTCGCGCACATGCGGATCGAGGCCGTCCCATTTGTTCACGCCGACCACGAGCGCGCGGCCCTGCTCCACGACGAAGCCGGCGATATGCGCGTCCTGGTCCGAAATGTCCTGGCGCGCGTCGAGCAGCAGGATCACGACGTTCGCATCCGAGATCGACTGCAGCGTCTTCACCACCGAGAATTTTTCGATCGCCTCGAACACCTTGCCGCGGCGGCGCAAGCCGGCCGTGTCGATCAGCGTATACGGCTTGCCCTGGCGTTCGAAATCGACGTAGATCGAGTCGCGCGTCGTGCCCGGCATGTCGAACGCGATGACGCGCTCTTCGCCGACCAGCGCGTTGATCAGCGTCGACTTGCCGACGTTCGGCCGGCCGACGATCGCGATCTTCACGCCGTGCGCTTCCTTGTCCTCGTCGCTCTCTTCCGGCTGGCCGGCGTATGCGATCTCGAGCGCCTCGTTGATCATGTCGGTCACGCCGTCGCCGTGCGCGGCCGAAATCGCACGCGGGTCGCCGAGGCCGAGCTCATAGAAATCGGCGGCGACGTTGGTGTACTTCATGCCCTCGGCCTTGTTGACGACGAGGAAGATCGGCCGGCCGACCTTGCGCAGATAGTCGGCAATCGACTTGTCCTGCGGCGCGAGACCATTGCGGCCATCGACGATGAACACGACGACGTCCGACTCCTCGACCGCCTGACGGGTTTGCCGCGCCATTTCGTGCAGGATGCCGTCTTTCGCGACAGGCTCGAAGCCGCCGGTATCGACGACCAGATAGGGCCGCTCGCCGGTGCGCCCTTCGCCATAGTGACGATCGCGCGTGAGACCGGGCAGGTCGGCAACCAGCGCGTCACGCGAGCGCGTGAGCCGGTTGAACAGCGTGGATTTCCCCACATTGGGGCGCCCGACGAGGGCAATAACGGGTTTCATCAGATGTTGTTCACGGTGAAACGCGGGATCGGACCGATCGCGCGCCTGGCGACGTCAGGCCGCCACACGGCGGCGTTTTGACGAAATTATCACGAATTCAGCCTGCTCCGGATGTGCATTCAATGCGCACCTGGGCAGACAGCGGTGGGCTGCGGGGCGGCGCCGAGGGGCCGCCAGATTCAGACTTTGCTGTTCGACGGCTCGCACGCCCGTTCGATTGCGCCGCTTCGCGGCGCTGCCGAAGAAACGCGTGGACCGCCTTGCGTGGCGGCCGGGACAGCTTCGAATCCGACTTGCCGGACCAGCCCGTCCGGCGAATTTTTTCTATTGAGCCTGCGCGAGCCGCATGGCAGGCGGACTGACCAATCGGCTCAGGACGCGCCCGGCAGCAGACTCGGGAACCGGTCAAACTTCAACTAAAAAGCGCGCGGCCGGCAAAGCCGGCCTGCGCGCCAGACAACATATCTCGCGATCAGCGCGGGCGGAAACCGAACAGGCCGCCGTCACGCGTCTGCACGACCAGCGTGTCGCCGGCGAGAACCGGCGCCGCGGTAATCGCACTGCCGTCGGTCTTCATACGCGCGACGAACGTGCCGTCCGTGGTGGACAGGAAATGCACGAAACCCTTGTAGTCGCCGAACACGGCGGCGCGGCCCAGCAGCATCGGCACGCTCAGGTCGCGGCTCTTCAGCGACTCGTTCTTCCACAGCACCGTGCCGTTGTTCGCGTCGAATGCGGAGACGACCGACCAGTCGTCCGCCGCCACCACGCTGCGGTCATCCTGCGCGAGACCGCTCGTGCTCGAGAACGGCTTGCCCCACAGCGCGCGGCCCGAGTTCGCGTCGAAGCAGCCAATCTGGCCCTGGAACGTCACCGCGCAGGTTTGCGAGCCGACCAGCGTGGGCGGGCCGGTCACGTCGTTGATACGCTCCACTTCGGTCACGCCCTTCGGATACGACACCGGCGTCTCCCAGTACGTGTCGCCCGTTTGCAGGTTGATCGCGGAGAACGCGCCACCCGGGAAACCGGCCAGCACTGCCGCATCGCCCGCGAACGTCATGCCCGACGACACGCGCAGATTGAGCGGCACCGCGCGGTTGCGGTAGATCCATTTCTGCTCGCCCGTTTGCGCGTTGAACGCGACGATCTGACCGTCGATCGTGCGCACGATCACGAGACCGTTGCCGACGAGCGGCGGCGAAATGATTTCGCCCGGCGCTTTGGCGGTCCACAGTTGCTTGCCGTCCGCGCCGAGCACGTAGACATCGCCCTTCAGGCCGCCAACCGCCGTGAGCGTGCCGTCGCTGCCGACGCCCGCCGACAGGTCGTCGTGCAGCTTGGTGCGCCAGACATCCTTACCGGTTTGCGCGTCGATCTTCGCGACAGTGCCGTTCGCGCCGGCCGCATATACCGTGCTACCGACCGCGACCGGCGAGAACAGGTAGCGGCCCGCCTTGCCCACGCTCGCCGACCAGGACTGCTGCACCTCGAGCACGGGTTTGAACTCGGTGAGCGGCGTCGGCACACGGCGCTCGTCTTTCGTGGATGAGCAAGCCGCCAGGGAGAGAACGGTCATCGCACAGATAACGGGCACGGCGTAACGTTTCAGCAGATTCATCGGTGAACGAAGCATTCAGGAAATTAATTAAAGGAGACCGTCTTCCGGCCCTGGCTCACGGCGCGCCGTGCGGAACGCTCAGCCGCCGAGCGCATCGAGCTTGAACTGGACCAGCTGGCGCGCCGAACTGTCGCTCTTCGACAGCGAATCGAGCGCGATCTTATAGGCCGCGCGCGCATCGTCACGCTTGCCCTGGGCGGCGAGCAGGTCGCCGCGGCGGTCCGCCACGATACCCTTGAAGGCGTCCGATTGCGGCTCGGCCAGCAGCGCGAGACCCTGGTCGTAAGCCTTGTCGTCGAGCAGCAGCGACGCCATGCGCAGCTTCGCGATCTGCTTGAACTCGTCGTCCTTCGCGTGATCGATCGCCCATTGCAGTTGCGCCTTCGCGCCAGCTTCGTCGCCAGCCGCGTAAAGCGCCTTGGCGGCGCCGAGTGCGGTCATCTGCGCATAGGCGGTGCGGCCGAACTTGTCTTCCATGTCGGCGGCGACGCGAGAAACCTTGTCCTTGTCGCCCGATGCCACGGCCAGCTGCACCTGGTCATACAGCACCGCGGCTTCCGCCGCCTGGCGCCGCTGCCAGAAATTCCAGCCGTTCCAGCCCGCTCCCGCCAACAACACTATCAGCACGATCCACGTGGTTGCATTGCCCCACTGCGCCCACCATGCCTTCAGACCTTCAATCGATTCTTGTTCGTCGTGGTAACTCATTGCCCGGCGATTTCCTCTTTCTTGCTACGTGTGCGTGTCGAGCCAGCCGGCCCGACGACATCGGGATCAGTCGTCGCCGTCTTCGGCGGTTGCAACCATCGCATTGATTAGAAATTCGGTCAAGTCTTCGGCGGGCACGTTATGTTGCTCGTTCTTACCGCCGTTGGACGTATCGCGCAGCGGTTTCACACCGACCGTGCCGTTGGCGATCTCGTCCTCGCCGAGCACGACCGCGAACGCCGCGCCGCTCGCATCGGCACGCTTCATCTGCGACTTGAAGCTCGCCGACTGGCCGTCCGCGCTGCAATGCAGGATCACGTCGAGGCCCGTATCGCGCAGGCGCTCGGCGATGATGAACGCCTGCTCGCGCGCCGCGTCGCCCTGATGGACCACGTACACGTCGCAGCCTTCGTCCTCGGGCACGAGGTCTTCTTCCTTCAGTAATTCGAGAATCCGCTCGATGCCCATCGCCCAGCCGCATGCCGCTGTCGGCTTGCCGCCGAGCTGCTCGATCAGCGGATCGTAACGGCCGCCCGCTGCGACCGTGCCTTGTGCGCCGAGCTTGTCGGTGACCCATTCGAACACGGTCAGATTGTAGTAATCGAGACCACGCACGAGACGTGGATTGATCGTGAACGGAATGTTGTTCGCCTTCAGGATGCGCTGCAAACCTTCGAAGTGCGCGCGCGATTCGTCGCCGAGAAAATCGATCAGCTTCGGTGCGCTCTGCGCGACTTCCTGCAGCGCCGGATTCTTCGTATCGAGCACGCGCAGCGGGTTCGTGTAGAGACGGCGTTTCGCCTCTTCGTCGAGCACGTCCATGTGCTTTTCGAGGTGCGCGATCAGTTCGACGCGATGCGCGGCGCGCTCATGAGCGAGGCCGAGCGAATTGATTTCGAGCTTGATGCCGGTCAGGCCGAGGTCGTCCCACAGGCGCTGGCACATCAGGATGATTTCGGCGTCGGCATCCGGGCCGGCAAAGCCGAGCGCTTCCACGCCGACCTGATGGAACTGGCGATAACGGCCGCGCTGCGGACGCTCGTGACGAAACATCGGGCCGATGTACCAGAGGCGCTTCGGGCCGTCGTAGAGCATGTTGTGCTCGATCGACGCGCGCACCACCGCCGCCGTATTTTCGGGGCGCATGGTCAGGTTTTCACCGTTCAGTGCGTCGGTGAAGCTGTACATCTCTTTTTCGACGATGTCGGTCACTTCGCCGATGCCGCGCGTGAATAGCTGCGTATGCTCGACGATCGGCGTGCGGATATTCTGGTATCCGTACGAACGCAGCATCGATTTGACCGTGGTTTCAAAAAATTCCCAGAGCCCGGCTTCCTGCGGAAGGATGTCGTTCATGCCCTTCACGCCGGAGAGCTTCTCGAGCTTTTTCTTCTGTTCAGTCATCTGTATTTCGATAGCCGATGTTTAGTTGAGCGCGTCGGCGCGGCCGTAGCGGCGCTCGACGTAATCGCTCACGATTTGCTGGAATTCCTGCGCGATGTTCTCGCCGCGCAGCGTCTTCACCTTCTCGCCGTCGATGAACACCGGCGCGGCCGGATTCTCGCCCGAGCCCGGCAGGCTGATGCCGATGTTGGCCTGCTTCGATTCGCCCGGACCGTTGACGATGCAGCCCATCACCGCGACGTGCATCTGCTCGACGCCGGGATACTGGTCGCGCCACACCAGCATCTGCTGGCGCAGATAGGTCTGGATCTGCGACGCGAGTTCCTGGAACAGCGTGCTCGTGGTGCGGCCGCAGCCGGGGCATGCGATCACCATCGGCGTGAACGAGCGCAGGCCCATCGTTTGCAGGATTTCCTGGCCGACGATCACTTCGCCGGTGCGCGACGCGCCCGGTTCCGGCGTCAGCGAAATACGGATCGTGTCGCCGATGCCCTGCTGCAGCAGCACCGACAGCGCCGCCGTCGACGCGACGATGCCCTTCGAGCCCATGCCCGCTTCAGTCAGGCCCAGGTGCAGCGCGAAGTCGCAGCGGCGTGCGAGCTCACGGTACACCGCGATCAGGTCCTGCACGCCGCTCACCTTGCACGACAGGATGATCTTGTCGCGCCCGAGGCCGAGTTCGACCGCGCGTTCCGCCGAGCCGATCGCCGACTGGATCAGCGCCTCGTACATCACGCTTTGCGCTTCCCACGGCGTGGCGCGCGAGGCGTTTTCGTCCATCATCTTCGCGAGCAGGTCCTGATCGAGACTGCCCCAGTTGACGCCGATCCGTACCGGCTTGTCGTACTTCACGGCCGCTTCGATCATCTGCGCGAACTGCGTGTCGCGCTTTGCGCCATGGCCGACGTTGCCCGGGTTGATCCGGTACTTGGACAGCGACTCCGCGCAGCCGGGATAGTCACGCAGCAGCAGATGGCCGTTGTAGTGGAAATCGCCCACGAGAGGCACCGACACGCCCATGCGGTCGAGCTGCTCGCGGACCGCAGGCACCGCCGCCGCCGCTTCCGGCGTATTCACGGTAATGCGCACCAGTTCGGAGCCGGCCTGCGCGAGGTCCTTGATCTGGATCGCGGTGCCGATCGCGTCGGCAGTGTCGGTGTTGGTCATCGACTGGATGCGCACCGGCGCATCGCCGCCGATGGTCACGAGCTGGCCGCCCCAACGGACGTTGACCGCATGCGACTTGCGCCGCATCGCGGGACCGCCGAACACCGGCTCGCCTGAAACGATCTTGCTACTGGATTGGGATTGAGCTTCGGATTGCATCGAAAAACCCATTTACGCCGCAAGCGCTACACAAAAACGCAGCGCCTGAATTGAAAAAGCGCCGCGGACCGGTTGGCCGCGGCGCATACCGTATCTGTCACGGCAACGCGAAACGCGCCACGTTGCCTTTGGCTGCTGCATATTTCGCCGGATCGACCGGCTGGCCGTCGAGCGTCAGCGACTCGAGACCGGCCTTGTTGCCAACTGTTACCTTGAACGGCGCAACGCCCGTCACTTCCTTCGTGTCGCCCGCATGCACGAGACCGGAGAACAGTTCCTTGCCGTCCTTGCCGCGCACGCTGAACCAGCTGTCCTGCGTCACGCTCAGCGCGACGCTCGACTCGCCCGGCGCAGGCGTGACTGCCGGCGCCGATGCGCCTGCCACGACCGCCGGAGCGCTCGCGCCTGCGGCCTGAACTTGCGAACCCGCCTTGGGCGCGGCCGCCGTTGCCGTAGTTGTCCCCGGCGCCGGCGCCGTGCCGGTGGCAAGCGGCGCGGGCATCGGCGTGCCCGGTGCGGCATTGTCAGCCGTGGCCGCCGCTTCAGGCGCCGATGCGCCCTCCTGCTCCGGAGCCGCTGCCGGACCTTGCGCCACCGCCTCCGATGCGCCCGTTTCGCTGCTCGTCGGACCGTTCGCGCTCGCCTTCAGACGCGCGAGCCACGCGGACGAATCGCCGCCATTGGTACGCCACATGCCAAGCGCGATGACCGCGACGATGATCGCCGCAATACCCCACAGCCACGAACGGCTCTTGCGCCCACTGTCACCGAGTGTCAGCGAAACCCTGCCGCGCGGCAAATCCTTGCCCGAGGACGCCGGCATCGACAGATCCGGCGCCGGCACGCCCTTCTCGCGGCGCAGCGCCGCCGTAAACGGCGCCGGATCGGCGCCGAGCATCTTCGCGTAGCTGCGCACCACGCCGAGCGCGAAAGTCGTGTCAGGCAGATGGCTGATATCGCCCGCCTCGAGCGCGCCCAGCTTGACGACGGACACCTTCAGACGAGCCGACACGTCCTCGATCGTCCAGCCCTTCGCCTCACGCAATTGGGTCAAGCGCGCGCCCACCGCCGCCAACGAATCGAGGGCCGGCTGCACGACAGGCTGCACCACCGCCCGCGCAACGGGTGCCGGGTGGTCTTCGTTCGTGCCTGTATCGTGCGGCTGCGGGTGCTGCGGCTCACTCATCCCAAATCCTTTCGCGTCGATTCTTTTTCACTTTCGCAATCCGGACGGGCTCGAGCCTCGCCTCCGAATCGCAGACCGTTTATAACAAAATGCGCGGCTCTGTGCGCCGCTTCCGATCGATTCTGCAAACTTTCTTTTCAAACGGCGGCGACATGAGGCATTTTTGCGCGCTCGCGGAATTTTCCGCGCGAGCGCCGACGGCCTCTGCCGCATCGCACGCTTACACGGCACGAACCTCGATCACCTTCGCCGCCTTCCCCGTACGCTCAGCAAGACGTGTACGGTCTTTCACCGCACCGGCCAGCTGACCGCAGGCAGCATCGATATCGTCGCCGCGGGTCTTGCGCACCGTGGTGACGACGCCCGCGTCCATCAGCACTTGCGCAAACCGCCTGATCTGTTCCGGCTTCGAGCGGACGAGGCCCGACTCGGGGAACGGATTAAACGGGATCAGATTGAATTTGCACGGCACATTGCGCGTGACGGCGAGCAATTCGCGTGCATGCGCCTCGCTGTCGTTCACGCCGTCGAGCATGCAATATTCGAACGTGATGAAATCGCGCGGCGCGACTTTCAGATAGCGTTCGCACGCCGCCATCAATTCGCGCAACGGATACTTTTTGTTCAGAGGCACCAGCATGTCGCGCAACGCGTCGTTGGAGGCGTGCAACGACACCGCGAGCGCCACCGGCAGATCCGCGCCGAGCCGGTCCATCATCGGCACGACGCCCGACGTGGACAGCGTCACGCGCCGGCGTGAGAGGCCGTACGCGTTGTCGTCGAGCATCAGGCGCATGGCCGGCACGACCGCGTCGTAATTGAGCAGCGGCTCGCCCATGCCCATCATCACGACGTTCGTGACGACGCGCTCGCCCTTGCCGTCGCCGCCCATTGCGCGACCGGCCGCATCACCGCGCGACGCGCGCAGCGCAAACTCGGCCATGCGCAGCTGGCCGATGATTTCGCCTGTGGTGAGATTGCGGGAGAACCCCTGCTTGCCGGTCGAACAGAACCGGCAGTTGACCGCGCACCCGGCCTGCGACGACACGCACAGCGTGCCGCGCGTTTCTTCGGGGATGTACACGGTTTCGACGGCATTGCCGTTGCCGACGTCGATGAGCCACTTGCGTGTGCCGTCGGCCGAAATATGGTCGCTGGCGATCCCGGGCATCGAGATCGTGGCGCGCCCCTTGAGCTTTTCGCGCAGGGACTTCGCCAGATCGGTCATGCCGTCGAAGTCGGCGGCGTTGTACTGATGAATCCAGCGCTGCAACTGTTTTGCGCGAAACGGCTTCTCGCCCAGGCTGTCGCAGTAGGCGACGAGCCCTTGGGCGTCGAGGTCGAGAAGGTTGACGGTGGAACTGCTCGTCATATCGAATCCTGCCATTTCAGTGCGAGACTACGTTCATGCAACAAGCTGCATGAACGCAATGCCGTTCGCGCCCATTCCTGCTGCTTTTACCTTACTACTTTGCCGGCCCCCGCGTGCGATTCGTGCGATAAATCTGTTCGGTTGCACGGACCGCGCGCCGCGAGAGACGGCTTCACGCGCAGATTCGCGCAACTGCACGCCTCGCGTGAGCGCCCGGCGCTTAACGCGAGTAGACGTTGACTTGCGGGAAGAAGAATGCGATTTCGACCGCTGCCGTTTCTGCCGCGTCCGAACCATGCACCGCGTTGGCGTCGATGCTGTCGGCGAAGTCGGCGCGAATCGTGCCTTTCTCTGCCTTCTTCGGGTCCGTCGCACCCATCAGGTCGCGGTGCTTCAGGATCGCATTTTCGCCTTCCAGCACTTGCACGACGACCGGGCCCGAGATCATGAACTCGACGAGATCCTTGAAGAACGGACGTGCTGCATGCACGGCGTAGAACTTCTCGGCATCAGCACGCGACAGGTGAACCATGCGCGATGCGGCGATCTTCAGACCCGCGTTTTCGAAACGGGTGTAGATCTGGCCGATCACGTTCTTGGCCACTGCGTCCGGCTTGATAATCGACAGAGTGCGTTCGATCGCCATAAAAACTCCAAAAAATTAAGAGGTTACAGATTCAAATGAATCCGCTATTGTAGCATGTTCCCGTGTATGATTGCGATTGGACCCTTACAGCACTGAAAGAATCCAGGCAAGGGATTCAAAATGCTGGTAGCGTAGGCTGCATGGGAGATTTCGAGGGGATTGAAACTCCCTGCCACCGCACTAATCTTAGATATGAACGCTTCGCGCCTCGTGTCTGAAACAACCGCCGGCGCTCCACGAATTACCGCATCACCTTCACGAAACACGCTTCCGAGGTAAGGAGAGACCATGAACGAACATCCGTATATGTTTGGCCGCAACGGTGCGGTTAGCACGGCCGAAACACGCAACCGCGTGCTACGGAACACCTACTGGCTGCTCGCGCTGTCCATGATTCCGACCGTGCTCGGCGCATGGGTCGGTCTCGCCACGGGCTTCTCGCTGTTCGCCGCCACCAGCCCGGCCATGAGCATGCTGGCGTTCTTCGCGATCGCCTTCGGCTTCATGTTCGCGATTCAGCGCACCAAAGACAGCGCCGTCGGCGTCTTCGTGCTGCTCGGCTTTACGTTCTTCATGGGCCTGATGCTGTCGCGCATCCTCGCGTTCGTGCTTGGCTTCTCCAACGGCCCGTCGCTCATCATGCTTGCGTTCGGTGGCACTGGTGTGATCTTCGCGGCCATGGCAACCATCGCCACGGTCAGCAAGCGCGACTTCTCGGGGCTCGGCAAGTGGCTCTTCATGGGCGTGATCGTGATCCTCCTCGCGTCGGTCGCGAACGTGTTCCTGCAACTGCCTGCGCTGATGCTCACGGTCTCGGTCATGGCAATCGTGATCTTCTCCGTCTACATCATGTTCGACGTGCAGCGGGTCGTGAACGGCGGCGAAACGAACTACATTACCGCAACGCTCGCGATCTACCTGGATCTGTACAACGTGTTCGTCAATCTGCTCGCGCTGCTCGGTATTTTCGGCGGCAACCGCAATTAAGTCTGACTAGACACGCGACACGCGGCGCGCTCGAGCGCCGTGCCCAGCAAAAAGCCCATAACGAGCAATCGTTATGGGCTTTTTCGTTACATGGCCTCGCGCCGCAGGAAGCGCTCTGTCAGCACGAGCGTGGCGGCGCTGTCAAACCGTGAGCCACGCGAAGCCTTCGCTCTGTGACGCCACCACCACCTCCGTGGACGCTGCGCCCAGCACGCCAGCCAACGCAGCCTGCGCCAACTCCGGCAGATTATTCTGCTGACTCAGATGCGCGGCAACCAGATGCCGCAGACGAGAACGGTCGAGCGAGGCCAGAATGGCCGCTGCCGCGTCGTTGTTCAGATGCCCATGATCGCCGCCGATGCGCGCCTTCAGCGACGGCGGATAACGGCTGCCCGCTAGCATCTGCACATCGTGATTGCATTCGAGCACAAGCGCATCGCAGCCGCTCAGCACCGCGCTGATATGCGGCGTGGACGTGCCGACGTCGGTCAGCACGCCGAGCCGGCTCGCGCCATTCGAAAACACGTACTGCAGCGGCTCGCGAGCGTCGTGCGGAACGGTGTAAGGGAGGACGCTGAGGTCGCCGATCGCCACCGCCTCGTCGCCCCACAGCACCTGCAGGTCGACATCGGCCTCGTCGGCACCGACCGCGCGCGCGGTCCCCCAGCTCATGTACAACGGAATCGACCACTTGCGGGCCAGCGTCAACGCGCTGCCGATATGGTCGCTATGCTCGTGCGTAATCAGGATCGCGTCGAGGCCTTCGACGCTCGCGCCGAGCCGCGTCAGACGCCGCTCGACTTCCCGCGCGGAAAAACCGCAATCGAGCAGCACACGCGTAGTGGTCGCACCGCTTTGCGCTTCCACCAGCAGCGCGTTGCCTTCACTGCCGCTGCCGAGACTGGCGAAGCGCACGGCCCCGCCTAGTTCAGTTGCGCGTGCAGCAGCGACACGATGCGCTGCGCGTCCGAGGACGTATCGATCTGGCCATTCGCGTCCACCACCGCGACCTGCGTCACGGTGTCACCCTTCGCGCGCACGTTGACGAGGAATTCCTGACCCGGCTTGCGCGACGAATTGCCGCTATAGAACAGCTTGCCGAAGAGTCCCTCTTTCTTCAGCTCCTGCATCGAATCCGCGTAGCGCACGTAGTAGATGCCCTTCTCGCGGTCGCGGTTGTCGACGGTGAAGTTGGTGCGGTCGAGCGCGAGGCCCACACGCAACCATGCACGGTCGAACGACTCCTGCAGGTCGAGCGTCGAAACGCCCGCGTCCTGCTCGATCGTGGCCGGCGCGGTGGCCGGGTGTGCGTCGGTCAGCAGTTGCTTCGACTGCGCGTCGGTCAGGCCGAATTTCTGCATCAGCTTGGCGAGGAACATCGCTTCGAGCGCCGGGTCGCGCGGACGCTCCTCCCAGCGCGACGACGTCTTGTCCTGCCCCGTCAGCACTTCTTCCATCGCGCTATGCGTGATCGAGATGTCGGTCGTGCCAGCCGGCCCGCGCGACACGAGCGTGCGGAAGCTGTCGCGCGTGCCCGACGAATACGCGAAGTCGATGAGCTTGCCCACCGTGCGGCGGAACCAGTCGTCCGGGATGTTCGCGCGGTTTTCAGCCCAGTCGGTCGTCATGATGCCGGTGGCCGGCGCGTCGGTCTTCAGCGCGAAGCCGTTCTCCTGCCAGAACTCCTGCAGTTGCGGCCACAGCTGCTCCGGCGAGCGGCCGTCGACCACCAGCCAGCGGCGATCGCCGTCGCGCTCGATGTGCATGCCGAGCGGATCCTGCGCGTTCGGCTGGCCTTCGGTCGTATTGCCGGCCGCCGTGACCGCGCGCGCTGTCGCGCCGCCGAGCGCCAGATTGGCGGGCGGTGCCACATAGCGCTGATCGGTCGGCGTGGTGCTCAGATCGCTCGGCACGGCAAGCGGCGGCGCGCTCGCCGTCGTCTTGTAGTTGACGCGATCGGAAGCGAACCAGTCGTTCAGCGTGTCACAGCCGGCGAGCGTCGTCAGGGCAAGCGCCAGCGCCGCCATGCGGGTTGCGTGGAGGGAAAGTGCGGAACGTTTCATGAGGTCCTTCGTGATGCTGGAACGCGATGCCTGGTTCAATGTGCCGGGAACGTGGGCTGAAGCGACGTCGATTAAGGAAATGCCGGTGGCGGCCTTGCGTGCGTGCTCGCGAACGCGCGGCCAGCCCTTAGCTGAGCAGGCCCGCTTCGCGCAGCGCGCCGCGCACCACTGCGTGGTATTGCGCGTCGAGCGGCGTAAGCGGCAGGCGGATACCGCCCTGCACACGCCCGAGTTGCTGCAACGCCCACTTCGCCGGAATCGGATTCGATTCGGCGAACAGGTATTTGTGCAGCGACAGGAGTTTCAGATGAATTTCGCGCGCGGTCTTCGCGTCCGCGGCGAGCGCGGCCTTGCACAGCTCGCTCATCGCGCGCGGCGCGACGTTGGCCGTGACCGAGATATTGCCGTGACCGCCGAGCAGCATCAGCGCGATCGCGGTGGGATCGTCGCCGCTATAGATGCCGAAGTGCGACGGCGCCGACTTGATCAGATGCGCGGCGCGGTCGATGTTGCCGGTCGCTTCCTTCACACCGACGATGCCCGGCACCTGGGCGCAGCGCAGGATCGTTTCGTTGCTCATGTCGGCAACGGTGCGGCCCGGCACGTTGTACAGAATCACCGGCAGATCGACGGTTTCGGCGATCTTCGCGAAATGGCGGTAGATGCCTTCCTGGGTCGGTTTGTTGTAGTACGGCACCACCTGCAGCGTCGCGTCCGCGCCGACGTCTTTCGCCTGCTGCGTGAGTTCAATCGCCTCGGAAGTGGAATTGCCGCCCGTGCCCGCGATCACCGGAATGCGGCCCGCCACATGCTCGACCGCGGTCTTGATCATGAGCACGTGCTCTTCGACCGACAGCGTGGCCGACTCACCACTCGTGCCGACCACGACGAGCGCGTCCGTGCCTTCCTCGACGTGCCAGTCGATCAGTTTTCGGAACGCCGGCAGGTCGAGGCTGCCGTCTTCGAGCATCGGAGTAATGATGGCAGGAATGCTGCCGCGAATCTGCACGCCGCCGTTGGCGCCGCTCTGGTTGCCGTTAGCCATGAAAAACCGTGAATTTGATCAGGTAAATCGCGATTGTAGCGGATTAGCCAGCCAACTCGTAACAAGGCAAGGGTGTCGCCCGTGCAGGATCGCCCGAACGCGCTGCCTCCCGAATTGCGCAGATCCGCTGAACGTAGGCCGGACGCGGTTCCGCGAGAAATCCGTCCTGAAACGCGACCACCCGGAGCTGGCCGCGCACCCTCTCGAGAAGCTCGCCCGGGGCGAGCAGAAACGCAGGATTGGACGGCTTGCCGACACTTTCGTTGCCTTGCGCGAAGGTCTCGTAAACCAGCACGCTGCCGGGGGCAAGCGCGCGCAAAAGCTGCGGGAAGAGCGGCCGATGCAGATAGTTCGTCACGACGACCGCGGCGAACGCGGCGGTGTCCGCGAGCGGCCATGCGGCGCCTTCGAGGTCGGCCACGAGCGGCGTGATGAGCGGCTCGCCGCGCAGCGTGTCGAGCGCGGCCGCGTCGCGGTCGAGCGCCGTTACCGGATGCCCGAGCGACGCGAAGAAGCGCGCATGCCGCCCGGCTCCCGAGGCGACGTCGAGCACCGCGCCGCCCGGCGCGACCAGATGCGCCCAGTGGCGCACCCAGCGCGACGGCTCACCGAGGCCGTGCAAGCCAGTGGCAGCGGGTGTGCTCATCGCCCCAGCGCGGCAGCCCGGTCGCGCATCAGTTGTACGACAGGCCCATGGCTTCGCGGACGTCGCGCATCGTTTCCGTCGCGAAGCGGCGCGCCTTGTCGCAGCCATCGGCGACGATCGCGCGCAGGAGCGACGGGTCGTCCATGTACTTCTGCGCGCGCTCGAGCATCGGTTGCTGCTCGCGCAAAATGCCTTCGACCACCGGCTGCTTGCAGTCGAGACAGCCGATGCCCGCCGAGCGGCACCCCTTCTGCACCCACTCGTGCGTCGCCTCGTCGGTGTAGACCTGATGCAGTTGCCAGACCGGACACTTGTCCGGATCGCCCGGATCGGTGCGGCGCACGCGCGCCGGGTCGGTCGGCATCGTGCGGACCTTCTTCGTGATCGTTTCCGCGTCTTCGCGCAGACCGATGGTATTGCCGTACGACTTCGACATCTTCTGGCCGTCGAGGCCCGGCATGCGCGACGCCTCGGTCAGCATCGCCTGCGGTTCGACGAGGATGATCTTGCGCGAGCCTTCGAGGTAGCCGAACAGACGCTCGCGATCGCTCATCGACAGGCTTTGCGACTCCTGCAGCATCGCCCGCGCCTGTTCGAGCGCTTCGTCGTCGCCTTCCTGCTGATACGCGTTGCGCAGCTCGTGATAGAGCTTCGCACGCTTGCCGCCGAGCTTCTTCGCGGCTTCGTTGGCCTTGTCCTCGAAGCCCGGCTCACGGCCGTACAGATAGTTGAAACGGCGCGCGATTTCGCGCGTCATCTCGACGTGCGGCACCTGATCTTCGCCGACCGGCACGAGCGAGCCGCGATACAGCAGGATGTCCGCCGCCATCAGCACGGGGTAGCCGAGGAAGCCGTAGGTGGACAGGTCCTTGTCCTTGAGCTTTTCCATCTGCTCCTTGTAGGTCGGCACGCGTTCGAGCCAGCCGAGCGGCGTGCTCATGCCGAGCAGCAGCGCGAGCTCGGCATGCTCGGGCACCTTGCTCTGGATGAACAGCGTCGCCTGCGCCGGATCGATGCCGGAGGCGAGCCAGTCGATCAGCACGTCCCACACGTTCTTTTCGATCACTTCGGGCGTTTCGTAGTGCGTCGTCAGCGCGTGCCAGTCGACCACGCAGAAGAAGCACGGGTACTCGGACTGCAGCCGCACCCAGTTTTTCAGCACGCCGTGATAGTGGCCGAGGTGCAGAGACCCGGTGGGCCGCATGCCGGAGAAGATACGGTCTGGGAACATGGTTATTTAGAAAAGCGAAACAAGTGGAGTCAGAATTGCGGTAATCGCGCTATAGCCGAGCGTAACGAGCGGCTTCAGCCAGAAACGCGTGAGCGTGCCCGTCATGACGAGCGCCATCACGATGAAAAAGCCGTACGGCTCGAGCCGTGAGAGTGCGATCGATTGCTTCGGCGGCAACAGCGCCATCAGCACGCGGCCACCGTCGAGCGGCGGCAGCGGAAAGAGGTTCAGCACGCCGAGCACGAGATTCACGCCGACGCCCGCTCCCGCCATGCGCGTAAAAAACGGCTCATTGACGTTGAGCACCGCGAGCGCGACGCCGAAGATGCCCCACACCAGCGCCTGGATGAAATTGCAGAGAGGACCGGCCGCCGCAACCCACAGGCTGCCCCAGCGCGGATTGCGCAGATTGCCGAACGCGACCGGCACCGGTTTCGCGTAGCCGAACATGAACGCGCCGCTCGTTGCGAAGTAGAGCAGCAGCGGAATCGCGATCGTGCCGAGCGGGTCGATATGGCGCATCGGGTTCAGCGACACGCGGCCGAGCACGTAAGCGGTGTTGTCGCCGAGCCAGCGCGCGACATAGCCATGCGCCGCTTCGTGCAGCGTGATCGCGAAAATGACCGGTAGCGCGTAGACCGCGATGGTCTGTATCAGGGAAGAATCCATAGCTCCTTATTGTAACAACGCGCTCGCGCGCCTCTGTCGGCTTTCGCTCATGCCGTTTCCTCGAGACCGAACGGCGCGAGCGAACCGCGCCCTGCCCGCACCAGCACGGGATCCGCGCCGGTCAGGTCGATCACGGTGGAGGGCTCGCACACGCAGGGGCCGCCGTCGATCACGAGATCGAGCTGCTTTTCAAGGCGCGCGCGAATTTCCTCGGGGTCGTTCAGCGGCTCGGTTTCGCCGGGCAGGATCAGTGTCGAGCCGAGCAGCGGCTGGCCGAGTTCCTCGAGAATCGCGAGCGTGATCGCGTGATCCGGCACACGCAGGCCGATCGTCTTGCGCGACGGGTGCGACACCCGCCGCGGCACTTCCTTGGTCGCCTGCAGCACGAACACGTACGGGCCCGGGGTCACTGATTTGATCAGCCGGTACTGCCGGTTGTCCACCATCGCGAAATTAGACAGCTCCGACAGATCGCGCACGAGCAGCGACAGCAACTGCTTTTCGTCGAGCCCGCGAATGCGCCGGAGCCGCTCGACCGCGTCCTTGTCGTCGAGATGACAGGCGATCGCATAGGTCGAATCGGTCGGCAACGCGACCACGCCGCCGTCGTTGATGATCTGCACGGCCTGCTTGACGAGGCGCGGCTGCGGATTGTCGGGATGAAGCCGGAAGTATTGGGACATGGTGGTTCACAGTGACGGCGGATGAACGGCGGCGGGCCGGGTGCGGCGAACGGATCGCGCGCGCCCTGCGAATGGATGACGGCCGACCTGCGGGATGAAATGCGCGGAAGCCGCATCCGGCCGGCACTGCACAGGAGAGACGCCGATGCGTACGCGCTTGCCGAATCCGGCCGGCTTGCGCGCGTGACGTGCCGTCGTGGCACGGCGCGCGGTCACAGCCAGCGTTCCCAGACGGGCTTGAGATCGGCGGGCAACGGCGGCAGTGCGCCGAGTTCGATGCGGCCTTCGCCGGGCGCATGGAAGTCGGACCCGCGCGAAGCCTCGAAGCCGAAGCGGCGCGCGACGTCAGCGTATTCGCGGTACTGGTCGGGCGTATGGCTGCCCGTCACGACCTCGATCGCCTTGCCGCCGAGATCGATGAATTCGCCGAAAAGCGCGTCGAATTCGAGCGGCGAATACGCGTAGCGGCCCGGATGCGCGACGATCGCCTCGCCGCCCGCGGCCCGGATCCAGCCGACCGCGTCGGCGAGCTTGGCCCAGCGGTGCGCGATGCAGGCCGGCTTGCCGTCGCCGAGATAGCGGTCGAACACTTCCTGCGTGGAGCCGCAGTGGCCGTGCTCGACCATGAAGCGCGCGAAATGCGTGCGCGACATCATGTCGGGGTTCGACACGTAGTCGAGCGCGCCCTCGTAAGCGCCCGGGATGCCGAGTGCGGCCAGTTGTTCGCCGATCGCTTCGGCACGCGCGGCGCGGCCGTCGCGGGTGCGTGCGAGACCGTCGATCAGGATCTGACTGGTCGGATCGATACCGAGCCCGACGATGTGCACCGTGCGCCCCGCCCAGGTGACCGAAATCTCGACGCCGCTCAGGTAGCGCATGCCGAGCGCCTCGGCGGCGGCGCGCGCCTCGTGCTGGCCGCCCACCTCGTCGTGATCGGTGAGCGCCCACAGCGTCACGCCGTTCGCGTGCGCGCGGCGCGCGACGTCGGCCGGCGCGAACAGGCCGTCGGAAACGGTGGAGTGGCAGTGAAGATCGGCGTTCATCGTGGTCCTGGGGAGGTTCTACGTTCATTTTACTGCAACGCAGTAAGTGCTCGCAGGGCTATCTCGCGATGCCGTTTGCGCGAGCCGGCATCGGGCGGGCTGGGGGCCGCCTCGGACAACCACGCAGGACAACCTCGGGGCCGCGCCATGCCCCTCGAACACCCAGCTGCCCGCTTACGCGCAGAATCCCTCGATCAGCGCGGCGACCTGTTCCGGCTGGTCGTGATGCACCATGTGCCCCGCCTCGTCGATGATCTTCTCGCGCCAGTCCGGGAACGCCTGAAAGCGCGCCTTGAATTCGTCGAGCGGAATCTCGCCGGCGATCTGCGCGAGCGTCGGCGAACCGGCGGCCTCGACGTGCAGGACTTTCGCGCTCACCTTGCGCCACACGGCCATCACTTCGTCGAGGCGATACAGCATCGGACCGCGCACCTTGTGCGCCGGATCGGCGAGCAGCATGAAGCGCCCCTCGCCGTCCGGCTTCGACCAGTGCTGCGCGAGAAACTTCGCGCGCCGCGGATCGAGCCGCGGATTAGTCTTGATAAGACGCGCGGCCACCTCGTCGAGCGACGCGTAGCGTCTCAGTTGCGGCGGATCGCGCAACTCGTCGAGCCAGTTGAGCAAGCGCCTCGGCGCCTGCGCCGGATGCGACGGCGCGAGCCCGAAGCCCTCGAGATCGACCACGCGCCGCACGCGCTGCGGCCGCACGCCCGCGTACAGGCACACGACGTTCGCGCCCATGCTGTGCCCGACCAGATTGACCTCGCCGCCCGGCGCATAGTGGTCGACGAGCGCGTCGAGATCGCCGAGATAGTCCTGCACCCAGTAGCTGCCGCCGCCGCGCTCGGCGACCGGCCAGTCGGACAGACCGAAGCCGCGCATATCCGGTGCGATCACCTGCCAGTCGCCGCCGAGCGCATCGACGACGAACTGGAACGAGGCGCCCACATCCATCCAGCCGTGCAGCATGAACAGTATCGGCGCGTCGGGGTGCCCCCAACGGCGCACATGCAGGCGAACGCCGCGCACGGCGACGAACTCGGACCGGGAAGTATTCATGAACGACGGACCTAAAAAAAGAATGATCGTTCGATTATAGAGACAGCCGGACGATACGGGGAGCCCGATTATCGACCTGGTTATCGACCTGGTTATCGACCTGGCTCCCGCTCGTCCGTGGCGGCCGGTGCTGATTGCTGCTCGTCGAGACTCGCGAGCGCGGCGAGTTCGGCGTCGTCGAAACCGGCATCGCGGCGCGCTTCGAAATTGAACGGACCGCGTAATCTCGGCGCGTGGTACTGCTCGGCGAGACGCAGGTAAGTCTCATGCGGATCGAGACCGCCTGCATCGCAAAGATGACGGAACCAGCGATTGCCGATCAGCACGTGGCCGATTTCATCGCGCAGGATCACGTCGAGAATCGCCGCAGACGCCTGATCGCCCGCCTGTTGCAAACGCGCGCGGATCGGCGGCGACGCGTCGAGGCCGCGCGCTTCGAGCGTGCGCGGCACCAGCGCCATGCGCGCGAGCACGTCGGCGCGGGTGCGTTCGCACATGTCCCACAGTCCGCCATGCGCCGGGAAATCGCCGTATGCGTGGCCGTATTGCGCGAGGCGCGCGGTTAGCAGCGAGTAGTGGTAGGCCTCCTCGGCGGCGACCTTGAGCCAGTCGGTATAGAACGCGGCGGGCATGCCAGCGAAGCGCCAGACGGCGTCGAGCGCGAGGTTGATCGCGTTGAATTCGATGTGCGCGAGCGCATGCAGCAATACCGCGCGGCCCTGCGGCGACTGCATGCTGCGTCGGCCGAGCAGGCGCGGCTCGACCAGTTCGGGGCGCGTGAGGCGACCCGGTAAGTCTGCTGGCTCATCCAGTTCGAGGTCAGCGCGGCAGATGGCGCGGCCGTCGAGTATCTCGGCGTACAGCGCGCGTGCCGCGTCTGCCTTCGCGGCCGGATCGCTTTCGCGCAAGGCGGCGAGCGCGGCGCTACGCGCGCAATACGGCTCTTCTCGCGAATTCCGGGTGTGGGAAGCGGATGAAGCGGACGAAGCGGCAGACGTCATGAGAAACGGATCGGCAACGGAAACAATCGAGGCAATTGAAGCCAAGGGATAAAACAGCGGGGAATACTGTGGTAAATGCGACGGTGGTAAATGGGACCGCAGCAAATACGGCCGGGCAACGCCGCGAACACCGGAGAGCGCCAACAATACGACAACCAGGCCGCCATGACGGCCCAAGGGCACACCGAATGCGGAGTCCCAGCACGACCACATGAAATCGCACGAAAACGCTCAGGAGCGTCCCGCGCCGCGCTGAGCGGCCCAACCATACAAGCGTTTACAATACCCGATTCGACCATCCGGCGCGCCCGCGGGCGCGTCCGTCAGACTAACGAGACGGGGCGCCCGGCCAGATACCACGTGCGGCGGCCGATCAACAGGAGACATTGTGACGATTTACAAGCTGGGCGAAGCCGCCCCGGTCATTCATGAAAGCGTGTTCGTCGCGGATTCGGCGAACATCATCGGCAACGTGACGCTCGAGGAGAACGCGAGCGTGTGGTTCGGCGCCACGCTTCGCGGCGACAACGAGCCGATCACGATCGGCGCCGGTAGCAACGTGCAGGAAAGCGCCGTGCTGCACACCGACCCCGGCTTCCCGCTGACGGTCGAGCCGAACGTGACGGTCGGCCATCAGGCCATGCTGCACGGCTGCACGATCAAGGAAGGTTCATTGATCGGAATTCAGGCCGTGGTCTTGAATGGCGCGGTGATCGGCCGCAACTGTCTGGTCGGAGCCGGCGCCATCGTCACCGAGGGCAAGGTGTTTCCCGACAATACCTTGATTCTCGGCGCACCCGCCAAGGCGGTGCGCGAATTGACGGAAACGGATATCGCCAATATGCAGCGCGGCGCGGCAAGCTATGCCGGGCGCCGCGAGTATTTCAAGGCGCAACTCGTGCGCATCGGCTAGACGGCCGGCGCGCGCGGGGCGCAACGGCGCGGCATTACGCCGCGTCATACACCGAGGAACAGTTGTGAGCGACCAGTTGCAAAAATTCATGTTCAGCGCGGCGCCGGTGCGCGGCGAGATCGTTTCGCTGCGCAATACGTGGCAGGAAGTGCTGACGCGCCGCGATTATCCGGCGCCCGTGCGAACGATTCTGGGCGAAATGATGGCTGCGTGCGCGCTGCTGTCGGCGAATCTCAAGTTCGACGGCACGCTCGTCATGCAGATTTTCGGCGATGGCCCGGTCAAGATGCTGGTGGTCCAGTGCAGCTCGAATCTGACGATGCGCGCCACCGCGAAGCTCTCGGGAGAGAGCGCCCATACGATCGCCGACGCGACCTCACTCATCGATCTCGTGAACGCGAGCGGCCACGGCCGCTGCGTGATTACGCTCGACCCCGCCGACAAGCAGCCCGGCCAGCAGCCGTATCAAAGCATCGTGCCGCTCACGGGCGTCGACGGCCCGCTCAAGTCGATCGCCGAGGTGCTCGAGCACTACATGCATCACTCGGAGCAGCTCGACACGCGCATGTGGCTCGCGGCGAACACCGAGCGCGCGGTCGGCATGCTGTTGCAGAAGCTGCCCGGCGATGGCGGCATCGTCCCGCATCCGGGCGAGCTCGACGCGGATACGTGGGAGCGCGTGTGTACGCTCGGCGGCACGCTGTCCCAGGACGAGCTGCTCAAAGAGGAACCGGAGACGGTTTTCCGCCGGCTCTTCTGGCAGGAAAACGTCCTGCATTTCGAGCCGGTCACGACGCGCTTCGAATGCACGTGCTCGCGCGAAAAGGTCGGCGCCATGCTGAAGATGCTGGGCCGCGACGAAGTGGACGGCGTAATCGAGGAACGCGGCCACGTCGAGATTCACTGCGAATTCTGCAATCAGCGCTACGAGTTCGACCCGGTCGACGTCGCGCAACTTTTCGTTGCAAGCGGACTCTCACAAGGTGTGACGCCGGCGGCCGGCCAGCGGCACTGAAACGGCTCTCGCCAGAGCGGGCTCCATGCCCGCCGCGGCGCGACGCTTCTCATCGCTCTTCATGACGGCCGCCGCCACAGCGCCGCCCGATGCCTTCACGGCTCGGGCGGCGCTGTCTTTACTCGTTCTATTTTTTGCCTGCTATTTTTTGCTCGTTGTCTTTTTGATCGCCGCGTTGAATCATGGGCGATGCACGCGGCACACGTTCGCTCAGCTTGCCAACGCAGCGGACCGATGGAGATTCGACCATGAAGCACCCTGTTTCGTTGAGACGCCATGCGCGTGCGTTGACCGTGTTGGCCGTGATCGCGGGCGGCGCCGCCCTGGCTGGCTGCACGATCGATCCGCCTGGCCCATCGCCGATTCTGAGCCGACTGCCGCCCGATCAGGCGGCTGCCGTCAGCAACACCCAGCCGCTCACGCCCGAGGAACGCGCGCGCTATGACGCGATCGACCGTCAGGTGATGTTCGAGCAGGATCAGTCGATCGCGGCGGAAGCCGCAGCGCAAGCGTGGTCGCGTTACTACTCGCCCTCGCCACCCGTCACCTTTTCAGCAGGCTTTTCCAGGGGTGGCTGGGGACGCGGCTGGGGGACGGGCATGGGTGTCGGCTTTGGACCGTATTGGGGCTGGTAGGGTCGCGTCAAACCTCAATGCGCGGGCATCTTATCCTTCGCGACCGCCGCCTTCCCGCCATGCTTGCGATCCGGCTTCGCACGCGACTCCGGATTCGGCACCACGTGTAGCGGCGCAGCCGACACCTCGCCGCGCGTCGACGAATTCACCGACGGCGTGTTCGGCGTCGGCAACGGCTGGTTCGGCGACACGAACTGCACGAACACTTCGCCGTCCTTGACCATGCCCATTTCGTAGCGCGCCCGCTCTTCGACCGCGGCCGTGCCGTTCTGCAGATCCTGCACTTCGCCTTGAATGCGCTCGTTGCGCAGCTTCGCGTCGGCATTCTTCTGCAACTGTTGCGCGAGCTGCTGTTGCAACTCATGCACGCGCAGCCAGCCGC
Organism: Paraburkholderia susongensis; assembly: GCF_900177725.1. Classification (GTDB taxonomy): domain Bacteria; phylum Pseudomonadota; class Gammaproteobacteria; order Burkholderiales; family Burkholderiaceae; genus Paraburkholderia; species Paraburkholderia susongensis. The sequence continues at coordinate 446,710 of NZ_FXAT01000001.1, forward strand.
CGTGCCCCCACCAGAGCGGGTACTGGATCAGCGCCAGCAGAACGATCAGGACAGCAGTGACAAGCCGCATGAAGTAAGCACAATAAATACGCGCCGCCCTGCGCTATACGCAGGGCGGCGAGGTCAATCAGAAACGAAGGATAACCGGCTCATCGATCGGCGTGAACAAACTGGCTGTTTAGCGCAGATTGTAGAACGCCGACTTGCCCGGGTAGCTTGCGATATCGCCGAGGTCTTCTTCGATACGCAGCAGCTGGTTGTACTTCGAGATGCGATCCGAACGCGACAGCGAACCGGTCTTGATCTGGCCGGCGTTCAAGCCAACCGCGATATCGGCGATCGTCGAATCTTCGGTTTCGCCCGAGCGGTGCGAGATCACCGCCGTGTAGCCGGCGCGCTTGGCCATTTCGATCGCTGCGAAGGTTTCCGTCAGCGTGCCGATCTGGTTGATCTTGATGAGGATCGAGTTCGCGATGCCCTTCTCGATGCCTTCCTTGAGGATGCGCGTGTTGGTGACGAACAGGTCGTCGCCGACCAGCTGGACCTTCTTGCCGAGCTTGTCGGTCAGCGTCTTCCAGCCTTCCCAGTCGCCCTCGTGCATGCCGTCTTCGATCGACACGATCGGGAATTTGTCCGCGAGGTTCGCGAGGTAGTCCGCGAATTCCGTGGACGACAGCTGCAGGCCTTCACCCGCCAACTGGTACTTGCCGTCGTGGTAGAACTCGCTTGCCGCGCAGTCGAGCGCGAGCAGCACGTCTTCACCGGCGCGGTAGCCGGCTTTCTCGATGGCTTGCAGGATGGTGGACAGGCATTCCTCGTTGCTGCCGAAGTTCGGCGCGAAGCCGCCTTCGTCACCCACGGCCGTGCTCATGCCGCGATCCGAGAGGATCTTCTTCAGTGCGTGGAACACTTCGGCGCCGCAGCGCAGCGCTTCGCGGAAGGTCGGCTGGCTGACCGGCACGATCATGAATTCCTGGATGTCCAGGCTGTTGTTCGCGTGCGCGCCGCCGTTGACGATGTTCATCATCGGCACCGGCAGTTGCATTGCACCCGAGCCGCCGAAGTAGCGATAGAGCGGCAGGCCCGCTTCTTCAGCGGCGGCTTTCGCGACGGCCATCGACACGGCCAGCATCGCGTTCGCGCCGAGGCGCGACTTGTTGTCGGTGCCGTCGAGCTCGAGCAGGGTCTTGTCGAGGAAAGCCTGCTCGGAAGCGTCGAGGCCCATGATCGCTTCGGAGATTTCAGTGTTGATGTGCTCGACGGCCTTCAGCACGCCCTTGCCGCCGTAGCGGCCAGCTTCGCCGTCGCGCAGTTCGATCGCTTCGCGCGAACCGGTCGATGCGCCCGACGGCACCGCTGCGCGGCCCATCGTGCCCGATTCGAGCAGCACGTCGCATTCGACGGTGGGGTTGCCCCGCGAATCGAGAATCTCTCGGCCGATGATATCTACGATAGCACTCATGGTTTCCTCAGGAAATGACGTTGAATTCTTTACTGTGACACTGTACCGCGCGTGCTGATTATCGAGGTCGATCGTGACACGCTGCGCACGCCTGAATCAGTTGAAATCGCTTTCGAGGAACGGCGCCCGTTTGACCGCCTGATCGAGCGTGACGAGCGTCTCGAGCAGATCGGCCATACGCTTGAGCGGCACCGCGTTCGGACCATCCGATTTGGCCTCTGCCGGATTCGGATGCGTTTCCATGAAGAGGCCCGCAACACCCACCGCGACCGCGGCGCGCGCGAGCACCGGCACGAATTCGCGCTGGCCGCCCGAACTCGTGCCCTGGCCGCCCGGCAACTGCACCGAATGCGTGGCGTCGAACACGATCGGCGCGTTGGTTTCACGCATGATCGCGAGCGAGCGCATGTCCGACACGAGGTTGTTATAGCCAAACGACACGCCGCGCTCGCACGCCATGAAGCGGTCTTCCGAGAGACCCGCTTCACGCGCGGCGTCGCGCGCCTTGTCGATCACGTTCTTCATGTCGTGCGGCGCGAGAAACTGGCCCTTCTTGATGTTGACCGGTTTGCCCGAGCGCGCGCAGGCATGAATGAAATCGGTTTGACGGCACAGGAATGCCGGTGTTTGCAGCACGTCGACAACGGAGGCAACCTGTTCGATTTCGTGCTCGGCGTGTACGTCGGTCAGCACCGGCAGGCCGAGCTGACGCTTCACTTCCGACAGGATACGCAGACCTTCGTCCATGCCCAGACCGCGAAACGACTTGCCGCTGCTGCGGTTGGCCTTGTCGTACGACGATTTGTAGATGAACGGAATGCCCAGCTTCGCGCAGATTTCCTTCAGGCGGCCGGCCGTGTCGATCGTCATCTGCTCGGATTCGACGACACAGGTACCCGCAATCAGGAAAAACGGCTTGTCGAGACCGATTTCGAAATTGCCCAGCTTCATGCTTTCTCCCCAACTTCGTTCGCGGTGCGCGACTGCTGATGCGCGAACGCCGCTTCGACGAACGACTTGAACAGCGGATGGCCGTCACGCGGCGTGGACGTGAATTCCGGGTGGAACTGCACGCCGACGAACCACGGGTGCATGCTGCGCGGCAGCTCCATCATTTCCGGCAGATTCTCGCTCGGCGTACGGGCGCTAATGATGAGGCCACCCGCTTCGAGTTGGGGCACGAAACGGTTATTGACTTCATAACGGTGGCGATGGCGTTCGTTCACGTCCTTGCCGTAGATCTCCTCGGCCATCGTGCCGGGCTTGATCGGGCAGCGCTGCGAGCCGAGGCGCATCGTGCCGCCGAGGTCCGATTCTTCGGTGCGCTTCTCGACGCGGCCTTCGCGGTCGTACCACTCGGTGATGAGCGCGACCACGCGGTTTTTGGTTTCCTGATCGAACTCGGTGCTGTTCGCATCCTTCAGGCCCACGACGTCGCGCGCGAATTCGATCACGGCGAGCTGCATGCCGAGGCAGATGCCGAGATACGGCACCTTCGCTTCGCGCGCATAGCGGATCGCGGCGATCTTGCCTTCGGTGCCGCGACGGCCGAAGCCGCCCGGCACGAGCACCGCGTCGAGATGCTTGAGGCTCTCGACGCCTTGCGTTTCGATCTCTTCGGAGTCGATGTATTCGATGTTCACGCGCGTCGACGTATGCATCGACGCATGACGCAGCGCTTCGATGAGCGACTTGTACGACTCGGTCAGATCGACGTATTTGCCGACCATGCCGATCGTCACTTCATGCTTCGGGTTCTGCAGCTTTTCGACGAGGTCGGACCACAGCGACAGATCGGCAGGCTTCGGCGTGAGCTTGAGCTCTTCGCAGATGATCGCGTCGAGCCCCTGGTCGTGCAGCATCTGCGGAATCTTGTAGATGCTGTCCGCGTCCCACACGGAGATCACGGCGTCTTCGGGCACGTTCGAGAACAGCGAGATCTTCGCGCGCTCGTCGTCCGGAATGCGGCGGTCGGCACGGCACAGCAGCACGTGCGGCAAGATGCCGATTTCGCGCAGCTTCTGCACGCTGTGCTGCGTGGGCTTGGTCTTCAGTTCCCCGGCCGTGGCGACCCAGGGCACGAGCGTGAGGTGCACGAAGCACGCGCTGTTGCGGCCCATGCGCAGGCTCATTTGACGCGCGGCTTCGAGGAACGGCAGCGATTCGATGTCACCTACCGTGCCACCCACTTCGACGATCGCGACATCGGGCTCACCGCACGTCGCGGAAGCCGCGCCGCGCTCGATGAAAGCCTGGATTTCGTTCGTGATGTGCGGAATGACCTGCACCGTCTTGCCGAGATAATCGCCGCGGCGTTCCTTGCGAATCACCGATTCGTAAATCTGGCCCGTGGTGAAGTTGTTGGCCTTGCGCATCTTCGTGCTGATGAAGCGCTCGTAGTGGCCGAGGTCGAGGTCGGTTTCCGCTCCGTCTTCCGTCACGAACACTTCGCCGTGCTGAAACGGGCTCATCGTGCCGGGGTCGACGTTGATGTACGGATCGAGTTTGAGGAGGGTGACTTTGAGGCCGCGCGATTCGAGGATCGCGGCGAGGGAAGCGGCGGCAATACCCTTGCCGAGGGAAGATACTACGCCGCCGGTGACGAAAACATATTTGGTCATCGCTGGATGCTCGCGGGAAAAACGGATTATACCGTAAAGCAGGGGCCCGACCCAGCAAAATCCGCCCGATCCACACGCCGATCCGCGCACCGATCCGCGCACATATGCCGCCCCTCGCGGCACCCCGCGCTGCGCGCCGACGCGCCCGCCATCGTCAGGCGCCCCGCTCCAGTTCGCGCAACATCCGCTGCACCGCGCGCGCGGTTTCGATCGGCCGCTCCATCGGATAAAGATGGCTGCCTTCGATCCACTCGACGTGGCCGCCGGTCGCACGGCGCGTCGCGTCGAGACCAGCCTGGCGGATTTCCTTCGAGCGCGTGCCGGCGATGAAACCGACCGGCACCGGCGCGCCGCGCGCGAGCCGCGCGCCGAGCGTATGCGGCAGCGTCTTGTAGATCTGATATTCGGTGCGCCGGTCGAACGCGAGTGCACGCGCGCCGTCGGGCGCGCACTGCGGAATGCCGAACTCGATGTAATCGGACAGCATGCGCTCGTCCCAGCGCGCGAACGCCGGCTTCGAGTGAAAGTGCCGCCATGCATCGTCGCGGCTCGCCCAATGGGTGCGCCGCGTACGCGTCGCGGCGGCCGGCGAGAGCCGTTCGTCGAGCCCCGTCCATTGCGACACGCGCAGCATGCTGCTGCGCCAGCCTGCGATCACCGGCGAGTCGAGCATCACCACGCCCCTCACCCATTGCGGTTTTTTCAACGCCGCCATCAGCGACAGATAGCCGCCGAGCGAATGTCCGACGAGCCACACCGGCTGCTCGTACGCGCGGCCGATCTGGTCGAGCAGCTGCTCGACCAGATGCGGCCAGTCCTGCGTGACCGGAAAGCGCGTGTCGTGACCGATCCGTTCGATGAAGCGCACGTCGTAGTCGTCGGAGAGTTCGGCGAAGATCGTCCGGTAGGTGGAAGCCGGAAAGCCGTTCGCATGTGAGAAATGAATGATGTTTTTCAACTGCGGCTATCTCCGTTCTGTTTTTTTGCGTGCGCGCTTGCAGGGCGCTTTTGCGCAATCGCGCAATCAGCGATCCATCCAGTAGCGCCGCTGCGTATCGCGATAGCGCTCGAGCGTGAGCGCGGCGCCGTCCGCGCCAGGATCGACGTCCACCCGCACCGCGCCGTCGCGATCGCTACGGCCCAGTTCGATGTGGCGCGCCTGGTAGCGTTCGAATACGCCCGCATTCGGATGATGAAAGCGATTCTCATAGCCTACCTGAAATAACGCGACGGACGGCCCGATTGAGTCGAGGAACGGCTCGGTCGACGACGTCCTGCTGCCATGATGCGGCACCATCAGCACCTGGGCGCGCAGCGCACTGCGATCGCGCGCGAGCAGCACGCGTTCGACCGGCGCCTCGATGTCGGCGGTGAGCAAGGCCGCGAAACGCGGCGCATCCGCGCCGCCGCGCACCGCCGGCTGGCTCACGGCTGCGCTGGCGGCGGCCGGCAAGGTGCCGACCCTGAGCACGCAGCAATGATCGTTCGTCTTGCCGTTCAGCGGCCCAGCGTCAGGCCACAGTACCGTGAACTCGACGCCGTCCCATTGCCAGCGCTGTCCCGCCGCGCACGGCAGCGTCTGCGCGCCGTGCCGCCTTGCGTTCGGCCACAGCGCGTGGCCGGCCTCCAGTCCGGCCACCATCTGACGCACCTCGATCGCATCGAGCACGGCGGGCGCGCCGCCCGCATGATCGGAATCGGCGTGGCTGACGATCAGCGTGTCGAGCGTCGTCACCCCCTGCGCCTGCAAAAACGGCACCACCACGCGCTCCCCCGCGTGCGTCGATTCCGGCCCCGGCCCAGTGTCGAACAGCAACGCATGATGCGCGGTTTGCACGAGCACCGACGAACCCTGCCCGACATCCAGCGCCGTCAGACGGAACGCGCCGTGGGGCAAAGCAGGCGCGCCAGGCGAGCCCGGCATCAGCAGCGGCAGCCACGTCAGCGGCGCGGCCCAGCGCAACGGCCAGCCGCGCGGCGCGAGACACCAGAGCACGCCGAGCGCCGCCGCGGCCAGCGCCCAACCATCCGGCTGCGGCAACCACCAGAGCATCCAGCGCGGCCCCGTCAGCCATTGCAGGCCGGCCGCGAGCAGATCGAGCAGCGCGTGCGCGAAGCGCCACGCGAACGCGTCGAGCGGCGCGGGCAGCGCAACGCCCGCCAACACCGCCGGCGTGACGAGCGCACTCACCCACGGAATCGCAAACGCATTCGCAAGCGGTCCGACGAGCGGAATCTGCGCAAACCAGTAGACGGTGAGCGGCGCGAGCGCGACCGTCACCGCGATCTGCACATGCGCGGCGCCATGCAGGCGCCTCGCCAGCGCGCGAAGACGCCGGATCGAACCGGCGCGCAAAGCCTGCAATCTGGCTCGCGCCTGAGGGGCTTGTTCGTTCTCGCCGCTATCTCCGCTATCTCCGCCGTCTCTGCCGTCTCCGCCGACGTGCTCGCCGCCGGCCTCGTCACCATGCTCATCGGCCCGCCGTCGCACGCGCGGCCGCCCCGAGGTCGCGAACAGAATCGCTCCGACCGCGCAGAACGACAGCCAGAATCCCGCCGACACGACCGCCCACGGATCGATCAGCAGCACGAGCCCGAGCGCCCATGCGAGCACCGTCGAGCGCGCGAGATTGCGCCCGCCGACGAACGCGAGCGCGACCACCGCCGCCATCCAGAGCGCGCGCTGCGCGGGCACGTTGAAGCCCGCGAACGCGGCGTGCAGCGCGGCAAAGAACGCACCGGCCGTCACCCCGACGATCTGCGCGGGCAGCCGCAGCGGCCAGTCGCGGCCGAGCCAGCCCGAGCGCCGCCACACCGCGGCCGCAAGCCAGCCGGCCAGACCCGCGACGAAGCCGATATGCAGGCCCGAAATCGCCACCAGATGACTCGTCCCGGTGCCGCGCATCAGTTGCCAGTCGGCGGCGCTGACTTCGTCCTGCGCGCCAATCGCAAGCGCGACGACGATTCCGCGATGCGGCGCGTCGGCGAGCACCGCGTCGATCCGGGCGCGCAATGCGGCACGCGCGCGGTCGACCAGCACGGCGAGCCCGCGCGCATAGCCCGGCAGACGCACGGCATGATCCGGCGCGCTCACATAGCCGCTCGCCCGTACGTTGCGCGCGAGCAGGTTCGCTTCGGCATCGCGCACGCCGAAGTTCGCATTGCCGTGCGGCCGCTTGAGCCGCACGGGCAGGCGCCAGCGATCGCCGGGTTCGAGCCGCGGCACCGGGGCGCCGCGGGCAATCCACGAGAGCTGAATCACGCGCGGAAACGCCGCGATCCGGGCGTCGTTCGACTCGACCTCGAACAGAAAGCGCGCGCCTTGACCGTCGAACGACGGCAAGCCCTTGATGCTGCCGGCAACCTCGATATCGCGCCCCTCCCACGCGTGCGGCAGACTCACCGCGAGCCGCGCCTGCGCGCGCACGGCGGCGTAGCCGAAGCCCACGCACATCGCCGCGCACCACACGGCGCACCAGCCGGCCACGGTCCGCATGCGTATGCGCATGCGCGCATCGCACCATGCGCGGCGCGCAATCGAACCCGCCACCGCGCACACGGGCACGCGAGCCTCCGCGCGCGCCTCGCAAACCGCCGCATCGCGCCCTCGCAAGCCCCACACCGCCATGCCAGACGCCGCGCACGCGAGCAGCACCAGCCCCCACCAGCCAGCCGCCCGCGGCAACGCCGCCTGCCGCTGCAATCCGATCACACCCAACGCAAAACCGCACCACACTGCCCACATCCGCCCTCCGCGCCGCCGGCGCCAGGCGTCGTCACGCGCCAGGCGAGCAGGCAGCAGCGAGCCCGCCGGGCGTGGGTGCCGCCCGGCGCGAACCCTTTCGACCAACGGAATCGATTATGCAGAGGAAAGCGCGAGACGCGGCAGCGCGGCGAGCGCGTTAGCCGTTGTGCCTAGGGCGGCTGCGTCAGGAGTGACATTGCGCAGTTGCGCGAGGCTCGCGCCGATCGCCGGAATCTGCTCGGGCGAGTTGCGCTGCTTGTACATCCAGGAAGGCGCGATGTCCGGCGCGTCGGTTTCGACGACGAGCGCGTCGAACGGCAACTGTTCGGCGAGACGCCGGATCTGCCGCGCGCGCTCGAACGTCAGATTGCCGCCGAAGCCGAGATGCAGCCCCTGGTCGATATACGCCTGAGCCTGCTGGAAGCTGCCGTTGAACGCGTGCGCGATGCCGCGATGGATCTGATGCCGCCGTAGCCCCTTGATGACCTGATCCTGCGACTTGCGCACGTGGCAGATCACCGGCAGGTCGAATTCGCGCGCGAGTTGCAACTGGCCGTTGTAGAAGAATTGCTGACGCGCGTCGTCGAGACCCGCGACGAAATAGTCGAGCCCGATCTCGCCGATGCCGACGAAGCGCGGATCGCCGAGACTCGCCTCGATCTCCATGCGCAGCAGGTCGAGATCGGCGTCGACGGCGCCCGGTGTGAACAGCGGATGAATGCCGAGCGCATACGCACCGCCTTCGACGCGATGCGCGAGTTCGCGCACCGCCGCGAAGTTCTGCCGCCCGATCGCCGGGATCACGATGCGCGAGACGCCCGCGCCGCGCGCGGCCGCGGCGACCGCGTCGCGGTCGGCGTCGAACTCGGAAGCGTCGAGATGGCAGTGCGTATCGATCCACATGAGCTGTCTCGCAAACGGTGGGGCGGGACCGAAGCCGGCTGTACGGTCCGCGGTGGCCGTCTGTGGTCAGCGGCAACCCGCAACGGCCGCAACACAACCGCCACAGCCACGCCGGCCCGCGCTGGACCCGCCTCAGGGCCGCATTGAACCAGCCATCAAACCGGCACCGGCGGCTCCTCGTGCAGCACGCCGTCGCGCAGCCGCATGATGCGGTCGCAGCGGCCGGCCAGCTCCGGGTCGTGCGTGACGATCACGAAGCTCGTCTCGAGCGTGCGCGACAGTTCGAGCATCAGGTTGAACACGGTGTCGGCGGTGCCGCCGTCGAGGTTGCCAGTCGGCTCGTCGGCGAGCACGCAGGCCGGCTTCGTGACCAGCGCCCGCGCGATCGCGACACGCTGGCGCTCGCCGCCCGACAGCTCGCCCGGCCGATGCTTCGCGCGATGCCCCATGCCGACGCTCTCCAGCACCGCGAGCGCTTCGCGGTGCGCGACCTCGGGCGTCTCGCGGCGAATCCGCAGCGGCATTGCGACGTTGTCGAGCGCGGAAAACTCCGGCAGCAGATGGTGAAACTGATAGACGAAACCGAGCGCGCGGTTGCGCAGGTCATTGCGCTCGCGCTCGGAAAGCTTCGTGAACGGCTTGCCGAGCACGGAGACCTGGCCCGCGCTCGGATCGTCGAGACCGCCGAGCACGTGCAGCAGCGTGCTCTTGCCGGAGCCCGATGCGCCGACGATCGCGAGCTTCTCGCCGCGCCGCACGCTCAGTTGCGCGTCGTTGAGCACCTGCACGTTCAGGCCGCCCTGCACGAACGACTTGGAAATGCCGGTTGCTTCCAGCACGTACGGATACGGCACGGGGTCCTGAGCGCTCATGGATGAATTGGTGGATGGATTGACTGGACTCGCGAGACGGTCATTCATAGCGCAGCGCCTCCGCCGGACGGACCTTGGCGCCGCGCCAGCTCGGGTAAAGCGTCGCGAGCGCCGACAGCACGAACGCGATCGTGCCGATTCTCGCGACGTCGGCCGGAACCAGCTCGGAGGGCAGCTCGCTGATGAAGTACACCGATGGCGGCAGGAACTGCACGCCGAACAGATGCTCGATCATCGGCACGAGCCACGGAATGCTCCACGCGATCAGACAGCCGAGCGCGACGCCGATCGCCGTGCCGATGAAGCCGATCGTCACGCCCTGCACGACGAAGATCTTCATGATCGATCCGGGCTGCGCGCCGAGCGTGCGCAGGATCGCGATGTCGGCCTGCTTGTTGGTCACCGTCATCACGAGCGACGACACGAGATTGAACGCCGCAACCGCGATGATCAGCGTGAGGATGATGAACATCATGCGCTTTTCGATCTGCACGGCCGAGAACCAGGTCTTGTTCTGCTGCGTCCAGTCGCGAATGTAGAGATCGCCCGTCAGGGTGTGCGAGAGTTCGCGGGCAACCTCGGGCGCGCGCTGCATGTCGGACAGCCGCAGCCGCACGCCGGTCGGCGCGGGCAGGCGGAACAGCGCCTGCGCGTCCTTGATGTTGACGAGCGCGAGCGTGCTGTCGTATTCGTAATGCCCAGACTCGAAGATGCCGACCACCGTGAACTGCTTCAGGCGCGGCAGCATGCCGGCCGGCGTGATCGTGCCTTCTGGCGCGACGAGCGTGATCTTGTCGTTCAACTGCACACCGAGGCTCGCCGCGAGGTCAGCGCCGAGCACGATGCCGAAGTCACCCGGCACGAGGTCGGTCAGCTTGCCGCCCTTCATTTCCTTGTCGATGTCGGACACCTGCGGCTCGAGCGTGGGCTCGATGCCGCGCAGCGCGACGCCGCTTACGGCGTCCTGGCGCGTGAGCAGCGCCTGCGCGTCGACGTAGGGCGCCGCGCCGATCACCTGCTTGTTCAGGCGCGCTTCCTTCGCGGTCAGTTGCCAGTCGGGCATCGAACCGGTCGGCGAAAAAATCTCGACGTGCGCGAGCACCGACAACATGCGGTCGCGCACTTCTTTCTGGAAGCCGTTCATCACCGACAACACGACGATCAGCGCCGCGACACCAAGCGCGATGCCCGACATCGACACCAGCGCGATGAAAGAAATAAAGCCGTTACCGGTCGTGCGTTTGCCGGCGCGCGTGTAGCGCCAGCCAATCTGCCATTCGTAGGGAAATTTCAAGCGAATCCTTTTCTGCGTTCTTCGGCTGTGTGCTGGGCAAAGCCAGCGTCGAGCGCCTGCCGTGCGGCCCGGGCGTCGTGATCGTTGGGCTCGCGGCGACGCGGATCGTTCCGCGCGGAATGCGCGGTACCTGCTCCAGCGATCAAGCGCGAAGTTTGCCATACAAATCCGCCCGCTCGCGCAAAGGCCGTGCGGCGCGTGGCGGCGGGCGGAAAACCGGCGGCGGCGCCTGCGCGCCGGACTGCCGCACCCGGGTAAGCCTAGGCGGGCCGACGCCCCGCGCCGCTTGCTCGCCGCTTCCTCGCCGCTTCAGTGCCACTTCAGCGCCACAGCCCGTTGCCGCCGTACGGTGAGCTTCCTGATCGAAATACTCGCACTCTTTGGCCTACAATGCGCAGCATCATGCACGCCGACCACCGCCCTCGCCTCCACCTTCTGCTGCCCTTTGCCCTGCCCGCCGCCGCGGACGCTTCCACCGCCCTTCACGACATCCGCAGTCCAGCGCTCGACCGGCTGGTCGCGCGCGCGACGCTGGTCGAACGCGTGGTCGGCGAGGATTTTCAGCGCACGCTGCCGCACGAGCGCTGGGTCGCCCGGCAATTCGGCGCGCTGCCCGACGGCGCGACGGCCGCCGCCGACGAAGCCCCGCTCGCCCCCTACATGCTGCGCGCCGATGGCGGCGAGCCCGGCAGCGCAACCTGGGCGTGCGTGCAGCCGGTGCATGTACGCATCGCGCACGATCATCTGGTGCTGATCGATCCCGCCTCGCTCGAACTGTCCGATGACGAAGCGAGCGCGCTGCTCGCGCTCGCGCGTCCGCTGATCGAGGAACTCGGCGTGCGCATCGAGGCACCGAAGCCGACGCGCTGGTATCTGTCGAGCGACGATTTCGGCACGCTAGCGGGCGCCTCGCCGCTGCGCGCGAGCGGCCGCAACATCGAAATCTGGCTGCCGCATGAGGCGCATTCCGGCGAGCGCTCTCGCGCGTGGATGAAGCTGCAGAACGAAGTGCAGATGGCCTGGTTCGAGCACCCGGTCAACGAAGCCCGCGAGGCGCGCGGGTTGCCGGCCGTCAATTCGATCTGGTTTCACGGCCAGGGCGCGGCACGGCCGGTGCGCAGTCCGTTCGCGCGCGTGCTGTCCGACGCCGCCGCCACGCGTGGTCTCGCGATGAGCGCGGGCGTCGCGACGGGCGCGCCGCCGGCCTCGTTCGGCGAATTGCCCGCAGCGCTGCGCGGCGCGGAAAGCGGCAACCGCGTGAGCCCGGCGAACAGCGCCGGCACCGCGCCGAACAGCAATATGAGCGGAAACACGAGCGGCGGTGCCAGCGCCAACGTCGGCAGCCGCAGCACAGGCGGCACGCTCGTCGAACTCGACCCGTTCTCCGCGCCCTACGTCGAACAGGACTGGGCACGCTGGAACCACGCGTTCGCCGCGTTGCAAACCGACTGGTTCGAGCCCGCGCTCGCGGCGCTTCAATCCGGCGAGCTTGCCGGACTCGACCTGACGCTGTGCGGCGACACCGGCTCGGTGACGCTCGCGCTCACGCGCGGCGATCTGCGCAAATTCTGGCGGCGGCGCGTGCTGGCCTCGCTCTTCATCGAGTGATCCGGGCATGAGCCACCCCATGAGCCACAGCATGAGCCAACACACGAGCCACCGGACAAGCCCCTGAATGACCCAGCGCACGCCTCGCCGCCTGCCCCATCGAATGACTCACGGCCCTTTCGCATGACCCGAATCGTTACGCGCTCCTGCTCCCCCGTCGACGCCGAAGTCCTCACCCGTCACGGCCTGCATCCGGTGCTCGCGCGCCTCTACGCGTCACGCGGCGTGTGCCTGCCCGAAGACGTCGAAACCGGCCTCGCGCGGCTCGTGCCGCCCGCCGCGCTCAAGGGTTGCGACGACGCCGCCGCGCGGCTCGCCGACGCGATCCAGCAACAGCGGCGCATGCTCGTCGTCGCCGATTACGACTGCGACGGCGCGACCGCCTGCGCGGTCGCGGTGCGCGGGCTGCGCATGTTCGGCGGGCGGATCGACTATCTCGTGCCGAACCGCATGGAACACGGCTACGGGCTCACACCGGAGATCGTCGCGCTTGCGGCAGGCGGCGCAGCGGGCAAACCCGATCTGCTGATCACGGTCGACAACGGCATCGCGAGCGTGGACGGCGTCGCGGCAGCCAATGCGCTCGGCATCGACGTGCTCGTCACCGACCACCACCTGCCCGGCGACGAGTTGCCCGCCGCGCGCGCGATCGTCAATCCGAACCAGCCGGGCTGCACGTTCCCGAGCAAATGCATCGCGGGCGTCGGCGTGATGTTTTACGTGTTGCTCGCGTTGCGCGCGGAACTGCGCCGCCGTGGCGCATTCGGCACTGCGTTGCCCGAACCGCGCCTCGATGGCCTGCTCGATCTCGTCGCGCTCGGCACCGTCGCCGACGTCGTCAAGCTCGACGGCAACAATCGCGTGCTGGTCGCGCAGGGTTTGCAGCGCATCCGCAAAGGCCGCATGCAGCCGGGTATCGCCGCCCTCTTTCGCGCCGCCGCGCGCGACGCGCGCAACGCCTCGGGCTTCGACCTCGGCTTCGCGCTCGGTCCTCGCCTGAACGCGGCGGGACGGCTATCGGACATGTCGCTCGGGATCGAGTGCCTGACCACCGACGACGTCGGCCGCGCATGGGATCTCGCGCAGCAGCTCGACACGATGAACCGCGAGCGCCGCGAAATCGAAGCCGGCATGCAGCAGCAGGCGCTCGACGATCTCTCGGCCGTCGACCCCGACGGCGCGACCACGATCACGCTGTTCAATCCGGGCTGGCATCAGGGCGTGATCGGCATCGTCGCCGGACGGCTCAAGGAGAAATTCCACCGGCCGTCGTTCACGTTCGCGCCCGCCGACGACAGCGGCCTCACCGTCAAGGGCTCGGGCCGCTCGATCGCGGGCTTCCACCTGCGCGACGCGCTCGATCTGATCTCGAAGCGCGAACCGGACCTGATCGTCAAGTTCGGCGGCCACGCCATGGCCGCTGGCCTCACGATCGCCGCCGCCGACGTGCCGCGCTTCACGGCCGCATTCGAGGCGGTCGGGCGCGAATGGCTGTCCGCGGAAGCGCTCTCGCGCACGATCGAGACCGACGGCGAACTCGAAGATGCGTACTTCACGCCGCAATTCGTCGAAATGCTCGATGCGGCGGTGTGGGGCCAGGGCTTTCCGGCGCCGGTGTTTTCGGGTGAATTCGAAGTCGCCTCCCAGGCGCTCGTGAAGGACAAGCACCTGAAGCTGCAACTGCTGCGCGGCCGCCAGCGCTTCAACGCGATCTGGTTCAACCACACCGATACCCTGCCCGCGCGCACGACCATCGCTTACCGGCTCGCGAGCGATACGTGGAACGGTGTGTCGCGAGTTCAGCTGATCGTCGAGCACGCGGCGGGTTGAGCAGGCGGGCCGACGCCGTGGACTGATGCGGCGGACTGATACGGTGGACTGACGCGGTGGACTGCCCCGGCGGCCCCCTCGTGCCGGCCGAAAATCTCCGCAAAATCAATCCCGAACACGCGCCGGACTGCCCCGAAGGCTCCGGCGCGGTGCGCCGATCGGCTATAATTTCTGCTTTTTACGCAGAATAGAAGATCGACATGGAAGCGGAACGTCTCAACGCGATCGAAGCCTCTCTGGCCGACCTGCGCAAGCGCGCGGACGACCTACGGGGGTATCTTTGACTACGACGACAAAGCACTGCGTCTAATCGAAGTCAACCGGGAACTCGAAGACCCGGACGTCTGGAACGACTCGAAGCACGCCCAGGCGCTCGGCAAGGAAAAGAAGCTGCTCGACGACACGGTCGGCAAGCTCACGTCGATCACGAACGACGTGAGCGATGCGCAGGACCTGTTCGAGATGGCCCGTGAAGAAGGCGACGACGACACCCTGCTCGCCTGTGAAGCCGACGCCGGGGCCATCGAAGCGCGCGTCGCCGACATGGAATTCCGCCGGATGTTCGCGAACCCGGCCGACCCCAACAACGCATTTCTCGACATCCAGGCCGGCGCCGGCGGTACCGAGGCGTGCGACTGGGCGTCGATGCTGCTGCGCCAGTATCTGCGCTACTGCGAGCGCAAGGGCTTCAAGACCGAAGTGCTCGAACAGACCGACGGCGACGTGGCGGGCATCAAGAACGCGACGATCAAGATCGAAGGCGAATACGCATACGGCTTTTTGCGCACCGAAACCGGCGTGCACCGGCTCGTGCGCAAGTCGCCGTTCGACTCGTCGGGCGGCCGTCATACGTCGTTCTCGTCGGTGTTCGTGTATCCGGAAATCGACGACTCGATCGAAGTCGAGATCAACCCGGCCGATCTGCGCATCGACACGTACCGCGCATCGGGCGCGGGCGGTCAGCACATCAACAAGACCGACTCGGCGGTGCGGATCACGCACCTGCCGTCGGGCATCGTCGTGCAGTGCCAGAACGACCGCTCGCAGCACCGCAACCGCGCCGAAGCGATGGCCATGCTGAAATCGCGCCTGTACGAAGCGGAAATCCGCAAGCGTCAGGCCGAGCAGGACAAGCTCGAAGCCGGCAAGACCGATGTGGGCTGGGGCCATCAGATCCGCTCGTACGTGCTCGACAACAGCCGCATCAAGGATCTGCGCACCAACGTCGAAATCAGCAACACGAAGAGCGTGCTCGACGGCGACCTCGATCCGTTCATCAGCGCGAGCCTGAAACAGGGCGTTTAAGCGCAAGCGGCGCGGCCGGCATGGCCTGCGCCGCCTGCTCGTCGCTTGTCGCTTGCCGGTTTTGCGTCGCTTCTGCGTCACTTGTTCGCCGCTTATTCGTCGCTTATCCGCCGTACGCTTCTTCGCTGTGTCCCGCGGTTTTTTCGCAGCTTTTTGCGCAGTTTTTGTTTTGTACACCGCCTGAGGTTTTCACACTGACTGGCCTCCCGCGCACGGACCACTCCGCCGCGGGCCACCGAACACCAAATCATCATGACCGAACCGATCCAGCCGAACGTCGCGCCCGAGGTGGACGACAACAAGATCATCGCCGAGCGCCGCGAAAAGCTGCGCGAACTGCGTGAGCAAGGCGTCGCCTATCCGAACGACTTCCGCCCCACGCATCACGCAGAAGACCTGCAGCAACAGTACGAGCACGCGGACAAGGAAGCGCTCGAAGCGAATCCGCTCGAAGTCGCCATCGCCGGGCGCATGATGCTCAAACGCGTGATGGGCAAGGCGAGCTTCGCGACCGTGCGCGACGGCTCGGGTCAGATCCAGTTCTTCATCACGCCCGCCGACATCGGCCAGGAAACCTACGACGCGTTCAAGAAGTGGGACATGGGTGACATCGTCGCCGCGCGCGGCGTGCTGTTTCGCACCAACAAGGGCGAGCTGTCGGTGCGCTGCACCGAGCTGCGTCTGCTGTCGAAGTCGCTGCGCCCGCTGCCCGACAAGTTCCACGGTCTCGCCGACCAGGAAATGAAATACCGCCAGCGCTACGTCGACCTGATCGTCACGCCGGAAACGCGCAAGACCTTCGTCGCGCGGACGAAGGCGATTGCGTCGGTGCGCAACTTCATGGCCAAGGCCGACTTCATGGAAGTCGAAACGCCGATGCTCCACCCGATTCCGGGCGGCGCGGCGGCCAAGCCGTTCACCACGCACCACAACGCGCTCGACATGCAGATGTTCCTGCGCATCGCGCCGGAGCTGTATCTGAAGCGGCTCGTGGTCGGCGGCTTCGAGCGTGTGTTCGAGATCAACCGTAACTTCCGCAACGAGGGCGTGTCCGTGCGCCACAATCCGGAATTCACGATGATCGAGTTCTACGCGGCCTACACCGACTACAAGTGGGTGATGGACTTCACCGAGCAGCTGATCCGCCAGGCCGCGATCGACGCGCTCGGCACGGCCACGTTCACGTATCAAGGCCGCGAGCTCGATCTGTCGAAGCCATTCCATCGGCTCACGATCACCCAGGCGATCCAGAAGTACGCGCCGCAATACACGAACGAGCAACTCGCCGACAGCGCGTTCCTGCGCACCGAGCTGAAGAAGTTCGGCGTCGACGCGTCACAGCCGCAGTTCCTGAATGCGGGCATCGGTTCGCTGCAACTCGCACTCTTCGAAGAGACCGCCGAGTCGCAGTTGTGGGAGCCGACCTACATCGTCGACTATCCGCTCGAGGTGTCGCCGCTCGCGCGCGCATCGGACAAGGTGGAAGGCATCACCGAGCGCTTCGAGCTGTTCATCACCGGCCGCGAGATCGCCAACGGCTTCTCGGAACTCAACGATCCGGAAGACCAGGCTGCCCGCTTCAAAAAGCAGGTCGACCAGAAAGACGCCGGCGACGAAGAAGCGATGTTCTACGACGCGGACTACATCCGCGCGCTCGAATACGGCATGCCGCCCGCGGGCGGCTGCGGTATCGGCATCGACCGCCTCGTGATGATGCTCACCGACAGCCCGAGCATCCGCGACGTGATCCTGTTCCCGCATCTGCGCCGCGAGGACTGATCGCTGCTGTCGGTTGCCGACATTACTGACGTTGCCGATCATTACGTCCGGCCCGCAAGGAAGCTCCTGAAAACGCCCGGCCTCGCCGGGCGTTTTCTATTGAGCGATGCATTCGCGAGTGTCCGGGACCGTTTTCTGCTACCGAATGGTTTGTAACTAGCGGTAAAAGCCGCCCGATAATGCGTGCGCCGTCCCCGATGGCGTGTGGTTCCCAATATTGCGCACACCAAGGCGCGCCATGCCCAGGCTCACGGCATACGCGCAACGCCATCGCCGCACTGGTTACAAATTGAAACACCGCCCCGATCGAATTGCCTGACACTCGATCTGGCAAAGAGCATCAAAGAAAGTCGGCTCTGCCAGAAACGGAGGCCAATATGGACAACCCCACCCAACCCACGCAACAACGTCGTCTTCATCCGCTGATTGCGACCGCCGCCGGCGCGGTGCTTATCGCGAGTCTCGTCGCCACTGCGGCAATTACGGGCGTATTCCCGAAAGCATCGAGCAATAGCGCGCAGAACGATCAGACTCAGGCCGCGCAGGTAGCGGCCCAACAACAGGCTCAACAGCAGGCCCAGGAACCGGCGCAACAGCAGGAGCAACAGCCCGGTGTCGTCGATTCGGCGGCGCCGGTCAATGCGCCAGCGCAACAACAAGCGCCGCAGGCACAAGCAGGGCAGATCCAGCAGGCTGCGCCCTCCGCTCCGACGCAGCAGCCGCAATATGAGCAGCAACAGCAAGCCGCGCCGCAGTACGCGCAACAACCGGCGCCGCAGCCCGCCTATTGCTCGACCTGCGGCACGGTCGTCGCGATTTCGGCGGTTCATCATGAAGGTCATGGCACCGGGATCGGGGCAGTCGGCGGCGCGGTGGCCGGCGGCCTGATCGGCAACCAGTTCGGCGCAGGCGGCGGCCGCGCCGCGATGACGGTGCTCGGCGCGGTCGGCGGCGGCTTCGCGGGCAACTCGGTCGAAAAACATCTGCGCAGCACGAACGCGTATTCGGTGCGCGTGCGAATGGAAAACGGCAAGACGCGCTACTTCACGTATCACGAAGCGCCGCCGTTCCAGCAAGGCCAGCGCGTGCGCGTCGAAAACGGCGGACTGGTGGCCGACTAATGCCGGTACAGGGTTTTTTGCCACAGCAATGAAAAAGGCGATTCCAGTGGAATCGCCTTTTTCAGTCATCGCGCAAGCGCGTGCGGAATCGCGCTCACCAGTGCCCGCTCACAACCCGCATACGGGCTCAATATACGTGCTCAAGACGCGGGCTCAATAATCCGCGTCTTCGATCCACGCCGCCTGAATCGCTTCGAGAATCTTTTCGTTCGAGCGGTTCGGATCGTCGTCGAACCCTTCCAACTCGGTCACCCAGCGATGCAAATCGGTGAAGCGCACCTGCTGCGGATCGACGTCCTGATGCTTGTCAGTCAAGGCCATCGCGATGTCTTGCGTATCGGTCCACTTCATGGCTGCGTCCTCCTGTTAGTGGTTTTCCTTCGCGTGATTGATCGAGTAACGCGGAATTTCGACGACCAGATCCTGTTCGTCCGGCACGATGGCCTGGCACGACAGACGCGAAGCCGGTTCGAGCCCCCACGCCTTGTCCAGCAGATCGTCCTCGTCTTCCTCGGATGGCGTCAAGGCGGCGAAACCCTCACGCACGATCACGTGACAGGTCGTGCACGCGCAGGACTTCTCGCACGCGTGCTCGATTTCGATGCCGTTATCGAGCAGGTTGTCGCAGATGCTCTTGCCGGGAACGGCGTCGATCACCGCGCCTTCCGGGCACAGTTCGACGTGAGGCAGCACAACGATTTGAGGCATACAGTTTCCGTTTGGGTCTGAGGCACGGCGGCCGCCAGCTATGCGGCGTGCAGGCTCCGTACCATTTTACTGGCGCCGCGCGGACTTTTTAAGTCCGTGAGACGCGCTCCGCTTGTTCCAAAGATAGTTCCACGGATCGTTCCGCAAGGGTTCGCAGGCGCGGTACGCAGCGCACGTAACGCACGTGCGCGTACGCACGGCGGGCTTGCCCGCCCGCCTGACGCCGCCGCCCTGCCCCCGCGCTCGCTCAGATCTCGTCGAGCTTGCGGCCCGACAATGCGCGGCGAATGCCCTTGTTCATACGGCGTGCCGCGAATTCGTCGGTGCCTTCGGCAAGCGCCTTCGTTGCCGCTTCGATCGCGCCGGCGTCGTCGCTTTGCGCGATGTTGCGCAGCGCGGCGAGCAGCGTGTCGAGCGCCGCGCGTTCACTGTCGTCGAGCAGTTCGGCGTCGGCGGCAAGTGCCGCGTCGGTTGCCTCGACAAGACGCTGCGCTTCGACCTGCGCCTCGCGCAATGCGCGCGCGCGCATGTCGACTTCAGCGGTCGAGAAGCTCTCTTCGAGCATGCGAGCGATGTCGTCATCGGCGAGACCGTAGGACGGCTTGACCACGACCGACGCTTCCACGCCCGAGCCCTGCTCGCGCGCGAACACGGACAGGAGGCCATCCGCATCGACCTGATAGGTCACGCGGATACGCGCCGCGCCCGCGGCCATCGGCGGAATGCCGCGCAGCTCGAAGCGCGCGAGCGAGCGGCAGTCGCTCACGAGTTCGCGCTCGCCTTGCACGACGTGAATCGCCATCGCCGTCTGGCCGTCCTTGAACGTCGTGAAATCCTGCGCGCGCGCCACCGGAATGGTCGAGTTGCGTGGAATGATCTTTTCGGTAAGGCCGCCCATCGTCTCGACGCCGAGCGACAGGGGAATCACGTCGAGCAGCAGCCAGTCGTCGCCGTCCGCGCCGCGATTGCCCGCGAGCAGATCGGCCTGGATCGCCGCGCCGAGCGCGACGACCTGATCCGGGTCGAGGTTGACGAGCGGCGGCTGGCCGAAGAACGCTTCGACCGCGCGGCGGATCACCGGCATGCGCGTCGCACCGCCGACCAGCACGACGCCCTTGACCTCTTTCGTCGTGACCTTCGCGTCGCGCAGCGCCTTTTTCGTCGGACCGAACGTGCGCTGAACCAGCTCCTGCGTGATGGTCTCGAACGTCGCTTCGTCGATCGTCAGAGCGAGCGCCGTGCCGTTCGAGAGCGTCGCCTCGAGTGTGGCTTGCGGCGCGCCCGAGAGCGCCTCCTTGGCGTCGCGCACGCTGTCGAGCAGCAGACGCACGTCTTGCGGCGCGAGCGTTTGCGGCGCGATACCCGCCTGCGCGAGCACATGGCGATAGAGTGCGTGATCGAAATCGTCGCCGCCGAGCGCGGAATCGCCGCCTGCCGCCAGCACTTCGAACACGCCTTTCGTGAGCTTGAGGATCGACAGGTCGAACGTGCCGCCGCCGAGGTCATATACGGCGTAGAGGCCTTCTGAACCATTGTCGAGACCGTAGGCGATCGCGGCCGCCGTCGGTTCGTTCAACAGACGCAGCACGTTCAGACCGGCGAGATGCGCGGCGTCTTTCGTGGCCTGGCGCTGCGCTTCGTCGAAATACGCGGGCACCGTGATGACCGCGCCGACCAGTTCGTCGCCGAGCGTATCTTCGGCGCGCTGGCGCAGCGTCGCGAGAATTTCAGCCGATACCTCGACCGGGCTTTTCACGCCGTCGACGGTGCGGATCTGCACCATGCCGGGCGCGTCGATGAAGTCGTACGGCGCGTTTTCGGCGCCTTCCACTTCCGCCTTGCCGCGGCCCATGAAGCGCTTGACCGAGACGATCGTGTTGCGCGGATCGCTCGCCGCCTCGGACTTCGCCGTGCGGCCAATGCGGCGGCCACCCTTTTCGAGGTAGCGCACCACCGAGGGCAACAGCGCGTGTCCGTCTTCGTCAGGCAGCACGTCGGGCACGCCGCTGCGCACGGCGGCAACGAGGGAGTTGGTGGTGCCGAGATCGATACCGACCGCGAGACGCCGCTGATGGGGCGCCGGCGCCATGCCGGGTTCGGAGATTTGCAGTAGGGCCATCTGGATCTTCACGGGGACGCTGTGCCCCGTCCTGAATTTTCGCGTTGCTGGGGTGTGATGCCGCGGCTCGCGGCCGCTCTGGTTTTTTGCTGCTTACCGTTGCTGCTTGCCTTTGCTGCTTACTGTTGCTGCCCGCCGTTGCCACTTGGTGTCGTTGCTTGCTGGCGCCGCGCTCCTGCCTGTGCCGCGCTCTTGCGCGATCCCGCAGCGCGCGTCGCGCAAAAGCCGCGCTACCCTTCGAGCCGCTCGATCTGCGCACCGATTTCCGACGCGACGCGCTCGATGAACATCAACTGCCGCACCGCTTCGCCCGCCGCCTGATTCGCGCCGCTGTCGAGCGATGCGCCGAGCTTGTCGAAGCGCCGGCGCTCTTCGTCACGCAGTTCGGCGAGCAGCGCTTCGAGCGCGTCGACGTTCTTCGCCGCGGCTGCATCTTCGATACTCTCGCGCCACTCCATCTGCTGCATCAGGAACGCGGGCTCCATCGCGGTGTTGTTCTCCGCGCCAACGTCGATGCCGCGCAGCGACAGCAGATAGGTCGCGCGCCTGAGCGGATCGCGCAGCGTCTGATACGCCTCGTTCGCGCGCGTCGCCCATTGCATCGCGATGCGCTTTTGCGCGTCACCGGCCGCCGCAAAGCGGTCCGGATGCACCTGCGCCTGCACGGTGCGATACGCGTGATCGAGCACGCTCGCGTCGAGCGCGAATTGCGCGGGCAGGTCGAAGAGATCGAAGTGGCTGTCGTTGAGCGAGGCCATCGGATTAAAAGTCAGTTGATGAAAACGCACCGAAGTGCAGTCTCGAAGTGCGGTCTAAAAACGCGGTCTGGAAGTGCCGGACGGTTTGCATTGCCCGCGGATCAAACTAAAAAGGCGGCCCGCGCCGCCTTTGATCCGCTGCACGCGGAAACCATCGAATCTACACGCGGAACGACTCGCCGCAACCGCATTCGTCCTTCACGTTCGGGTTGTTGAACTTGAATCCTTCGTTCAGCCCTTCGCGTGCGAAGTCGAGTTCGGTGCCGTCGATGTAGGCGAGGCTCTTCGGGTCCACGACGACCTTCACGCCGCTCGTCTCGAACACCTGATCTTCGGGCGCGACTTCGTCCACGTACTCGAGCTTGTAGGCGAGGCCCGAGCAACCGGTGGTGCGCACGCCGACGCGCAGCCCGATGCCTTTACCGCGACGGGTCAGATACTTCTGGACGTGCTGTGCTGCCTTTTCGGTCAACGTAATTGCCATAGTGTTTCTCAATTGCGCAGTGCGTGCGCGGCGCGCGCGATCGTGCCGCACTGATCGCGTGCTTGCCGCGCGCTTACCGGTTACTCAATGAGTCGGTGACTCACCAATCAGTGAGTAACCGAATCAAGCGCGACTCAAGCGGCCTTGTCGTCTTCGACAACCGCTTCGCCGTGGCGCTGCTTGTAGTCGGCGACCGCGGCCTTGATCGCGTCTTCCGCGAGGATCGAGCAGTGGATCTTCACCGGCGGCAGCGCCAGTTCTTCGGCGATCTGCGTGTTCTTGATCGACATCGCCTGATCGAGCGTCTTGCCCTTCACCCATTCGGTGACGAGCGAGCTCGACGCGATCGCCGAACCGCAGCCATACGTCTTGAACTTCGCGTCTTCGATGATGCCGTCCGCGCCGACGCGGATCTGCAGCTTCATCACGTCGCCGCAGGCCGGCGCGCCGACCATGCCGGTACCAACCGTGTCGTCGTCCTTCGCAAAGGAACCGACGTTGCGCGGGTTTTCGTAGTGGTCGAGGACCTTGTCGCTATAAGCCATGATTACACTCCTTGATTCGTTTCAACCTGCAATCCGATGAACCGGGTATCCGTATCGTCCAGATGGCGCGTTAGTGCGCGGCCCACTGGATCGTCGAAATATCGATCCCGTCCTTGTGCATTTCCCATAGCGGCGACAGATCGCGCAGCTTGGAAATCTTGGTCTTCAGCAGGTTGATCACGTAGTCGACATCCTGCTCGGTCGTAAAGCGACCCACCGTGAAGCGGATCGAGCTGTGCGCGAGTTCGTCGTTGCGTCCGAGCGCACGCAGCACGTACGACGGCTCCAGCGAAGCCGACGTGCACGCCGAGCCCGACGACACCGCCACATCCTTCACCGCCATGATCAGCGATTCGCCTTCGACAAAATTGAAGCTGATGTTCAGGTTGTGCGGCACACGCTTTTCCATGTCGCCGTTCACATACACTTCTTCGATTTCCGACAAGCCGTTGAGCAACCGGTCGCGCAGCATGCGGATGCGCTCATTTTCGGTCGCCATCTCTTCACGCGCGATACGGAACGCTTCGCCCATGCCGACGATCTGGTGCGTGGCGAGCGTGCCCGAACGCATGCCGCGCTCGTGGCCGCCGCCGTGCATCTGCGCTTCGATGCGCACGCGCGGCTTGCGGCGCACGTAGAGCGCGCCGATGCCCTTCGGGCCGTACGTCTTGTGCGCGGAGAACGACATCAGATCGACCTTGAGCTTCTGCAGATCGATCACGACCTTGCCGGTGGCCTGCGCCGCGTCGACGTGGAAAATGATGCCCTTCTCACGCGTGATTTCGCCGATCGCCTCGATGTCCTGAATCACGCCGATCTCGTTGTTCACCGACATCACCGACACCAGAATCGTGTCCGGGCGCAGCGCGGCCTTGAATGCGTCGAGGTCGATCAGGCCGTCGTCCTTCACGTCCAGATACGTGACTTCGAAGCCTTCGCGCTCGAGTTCGCGGCAGGTGTCGAGCACGGCCTTGTGCTCGGTCTTGACCGTGATGATGTGCTTGCCCTTGCTTTTGTAGAAGTGCGCGGCACCCTTCAACGCCAGGTTGTCCGACTCCGTCGCGCCCGAGGTCCAGATGATTTCGCGGGGATCGGCGTTCACGAGCGCGGCGACCTGCTCGCGCGCTTCCTCGACCGCACGCTCCGCGTCCCAGCCATACGAGTGGCTGCGCGATGCGGGGTTGCCGAACTGCTCGCGCAGGTACGGAATCATCTTGTCCACGACGCGCGGATCGATCGGCGTCGTGGCGCTGTAGTCCATGTAAATGGGCAGATGGAGAGAGTCGTTATTCATCAATTGCTCCGGGGACGTCATGTGCTCTGGCTTCTGGGTTCTCTATGGGGCTGCGGCGGGTGTTGTCTATTTGATGCCGCGCCTTCAGGAACCAGCCATGTTGAAAACGGAATTGGGGCCCTTCGGCGCCACGCGCACGGGTTCGACCGCTGGCGCGTCGCCGCGCCTGTCGCGCAGCACCGTCGGCACGCCTTCGCGCGAGCGCTGCTGGTCGACCAGATCTTTCAGCGAAACCGAATCGAGGTATTCGACCATTTTCTGGTTCAGCGTCGACCACAGCTCATGCGTCATGCAGTGGCCATCGTGCTGCTTGGTGCCTTCGCACGTGCCCTTGCCGCCGCACTGGGTGGCGTCGAGCGGTTCGTCGACCGCGATGATGATGTCGGCTACCGTCACGTCTTCGGCACGGCGCGCCAGATTGTAGCCACCGCCCGGCCCGCGCACGGACTCGACGATTTCGTGACGGCGCAGCTTGCCAAACAGCTGCTCGAGATAAGACAGGGAGATATGTTGGCGCTGGCTGATACCCGCAAGCGTCACCGGGCCCTGCTCCTGGCGCAGTGCCAGGTCGATCATCGCCGTGACGGCGAAACGGCCTTTCGTGGTGAGTCTCATATGATGTGGGAACCACAATTCTCGACAAGTTTGGTCAAGTATAAATACATGAGCGATTTAGTCAAGTATGACCGGTGGAATTTGTGCCATTTGCTTAATTGAGCGCCCGCGCCTGGGTGGTCTTATCGCTTTTTGCGCCGAAGTTCGCGGCGCGTGCCGACCCCATCTACCCGGGCAGTTGCGCACGCAACACGTCGATCAGGCCCCGGCACGCCGCCTCGCACTGATCGAGCACCTGCTCGAAGCCTTCGGCACCGCCAAAATACGGATCGGCAACTTCCCGTGTCCCGTCCCAGCGGCGGTCGATCTCCGGCACGAATTCCATCAGCAGCCGGATCCTGTCGCGTTGCGCGGGCGGGCAAAGCCGGCGCAGCTCGGCGACGTTGCGCTCGTCCATTGCAATCAGCAGATCGAAACGCTCGAAGTCCGCCACCGTGATCTGGCGGCCGCGCAACGCGGCCAGCTCATAGCCACGCTGCCGTGCCGCAAGCTGCGCGCGTTCGTCGGGCGGCGCACCGATGTGCCAGTCACCGGTGCCGGCGGAATCGATCAGGATGCGATCCGCGAGTTTCGCCTCGTCGACGAGGTGACGCATCACGCCCTCCGCCGTCGGCGAACGGCAGATATTCCCCAGACACACGAAACACACGGACACAGTTTTCATCAGGAGCTTTCCAGGCGCCGCAGCGCCGCGCGTGGAATCGGCAGCGGTTGGCGAACCGCGCCGCGATTATACAAATCTCGACGGAATCGCGCCGGACGTGATACAGCCGCGCAAGCGCGCTCGCCTACCCCTGCAGACTCGCGGCGCCTCACCGGATCGGCTTACGACGCCTCGGGCAGCGGCATTGCCGAGGCAGCCCGCATGGGCTTGGCCGGTAATGCCGATGCGTCGTCGATCATTCCGTACGAAACCGCACGCGCGAGTTCGGCGGTCAGGTGATTGGCGTCGAGCGGAGACTGCGAGGCGCGCGAAACGGCACTGCTGCCAATATGCAAACAGGCGGCCGCTGCGAGCATCACAACGATGGCGAGGGGCCAGTACACCGATATTGTCTTTTTCATGATGTCGTTTTCCGATTGAGAGGCACACGAGCTTGTGACCTACTATGCCCAGTCCAAATGTTATAGAAATTCTCAATCGGGAAAAACCGGGCGGAACGAGATAGATCGTTGCTCGAAATAGAACAGTGAACTGGCCGCTCTTTCCCAGCACAACCACAGGCGCTGGCACGAAAAAGAAATCCTTACAAACGCATACAAAGCTTGTGGGACGGACGGCGATAATAGTGGTCTCATTCTTACATCAGCATTTCTTTGCACTTGCATCCGACTAAACCAATGAAACGTCTCGCACCTCTCGCTGGCCTCGTGGCCGGCGCCCTGCTCGGCGGCTGCGCGGTCTATCCCGACGGCACGCCGATGTACAGCAACGGCTATGGCGGCTATGAAAGCTATGACGGCTATGCGCCGGGCGTGGCGGTCGTCCCGCAAACGAACGTCTACATGGGATACAGCAATGACCCCGGCCCGGGGTACTACAACGGACCGGGACGCTATTACGGTCCGGGGCCCGGCTATCGTGGCTATCCGGATCGCGACCGGCCGAACGACAACGGCGGGAACCACGGCGATCATGGCAACCGCGGCGGCAACGGTGGCGGCCCCGGACCGCACGGCGGGCCTCCGCCCCAAGGCGCGGTGGCTGGACCGCACGGGCCGGGGGGATCGAGTGGCCCGCGCCCGGGCGCGGGCGGTCCACCGCCCGCGCAACAAGCCGGCAACGGCGGCGGACGCGGCAACACGTGGGGGAGAACCGCTCCCGCCCGCCAGCCGGGACAGATGACCGAACACTGAGAACCGGGCGGCGGCGCGCGTTCACGTGCGCCGCCTGCCTCGACGGTTGCGCAACTACGCAACCGTCAAACAGACCTCTACGCTTCCAACACCGTCCGCCCGGCGCGATATCGTGCTGGTGGATCGAGCGCATGAAATCCGGCCATAAAAAGCGGATCGCGTCTGCTACGCCCACCATTTTCCGGCGGCCGCAGCCTTGCCCTTTCACCCTCTCCCCCTCGCACGGCCACGCTTCAACTATGAGCGCTCCGCCATTGGCGATACCGGGCGGCCAGCTTTCGTGTGCGCATCTGATCGACGACAAGGCTGTACACGGGCGAATAGCAACGCCTAGGGCGGCGTCCGGCGGCGATGGCGCGTAGCCGGCGCTTGACGAGCGCCATCGTCGCGAGCCCCGCCGCGGCCTTGTCCCGCCATCCGACGGCGACGATAGGCGCGTCGATCGATTGGCCGTCAAGCCAGCGTCGCGGCAGATCGGGCACCGACGCGAGCGCGGTGGCCATGCCAACGACCGCTACCCCTTCGCGAACCACGGATTCCGCGACTGCCTGCCGGCGAATGCCGCCCGTCGTCATGACGGGCATGCGCGCGAGCGCGGCAATCTCGCGTGCGAACGTCAGGAAATAGGCTTCGCGGGCGAGTGTGCGACCGTCCGCGGTGCGCCCCTGCATGGCCGGGCTTTCGTAGCTTCCGCCCGACAGCTCGACCAGGTCGATGGCCTCTTCATTGAGCCACAGCACGATCTGCTTTGCGTCGTCCTCGGAAAAGCCGCCACGCTGAAAGTCGGCGGAGTTGATCTTGACCGCGACACCGAATGCCGCACCGACGCGCTCGCGCACCGCGCGTACGACCGACAGGAGCAGCCTTGCACGGTTTTCGAGCGAACCGCCCCATTCGTCATCGCGCCGGTTGGTCAACGGCGACAGAAACTGCGATATCAGATAGCCGTGCGCGGCGTGGATCTCGACGCCGTCGAACCCAGCCGCCTGGGCCGCCGCGGCCGTCTCGGCGAAGCGTTCGATGACCTCGCGGATCTCATCGACCGTCATCGCGCGCGGCTGCGCGAACAGCTTGCTGTGCCGGCCGAGATCGAGCGGAACCGCGGACGGCGCCCACGCATCGCGCCCCAGCGCCGCAATGACCTGCCGGCCGGGATGGTTGATCTGCATCCACGCCTGGGCGCCATGTCGCCGTGCTTCCTGCGCCCACCACCGGAAGGGTTCGAGGAGTGTGTCGCGCTCCAGCACGACACCGCCCGGGCCGGTCAAGGCGCGCCGGTCGATCATCACGTTTCCCGTAATCAGCAAGCCCGCGCCGCCGGCTCCCCACGCCGCGTAGAGACGCCAGAGCGCTGGCCCCGGCAACTGGCCGGCATCGGCGAGGTTCTCTTCCATTGCAGCTTTGGCGATGCGGTTCGGCAGGACGCTGCCGTTGGGCAGGGTCAGCGGAGCAAATAGCGGCGTTGCCATCGGACAACCTTTGGGTCTCGGGAAATGTGCCTATACTAAGTTTCAAGTTCACTTGAAGGTCAAGCAAAATGAAGATCGGGGAACTGGCTGCGCGCCTGGGCATGGCTGCTTCGGCGATTCGCTTCTATGAGCAGAGCGGCTTGCTGCCGGCGGCTACGCGCGGCGCGAACGGCTACCGGGTCTACGACGCAACGGCCGAAGAACGGCTGAGGCAGATCCAGCTGGCGCAGCGGCTCGGTTTCACGCTGGACGAAATACGCACGGCGATCAAGGAAATGGGCGATTTTTCGAAGGATGGGCTGCTCGGCCGGATCGATCAGAGACTGCACGAAATCGATACGCTTCGCGCGCGACTCGACGAGCAACGCGCGGCGCTGCTCGGGGTGCGTGACGCGCTTCAGGCGGAATGGGCAGCCGGGCGTTGCTTCAAGGTGGATCAGTTCGAGGTGCGGCAGTGCGTTGCCCGGGAAGAGGATGCGCACACGGGTGAGGCACCGGGGCGCAAACAGCCACCGGTCCGCACACGGGCGTGAACGCCGCCTGCAAGGCTTGCGCGGTCAGCCAATATGACTGCGCTGCGCCGCATACAACTCCCTGAACGTACGCCCCGCCGGTGCCGGCATATCGCGCGTGTCGGTCCAGCCCGCGCCGCCGAGCGGCAGTTTGGCGATCGAACGCTTGCGTCCACCCATGCGCTCGAGCACGCGCACAGCCAGTTTGGTGACGAGCGCATAAACATCGGGATGCAGCGCCAGCCAGCCCCAGAGAGCCAACCCCGTGCGCTCCTTCCACGGCCGAAGATGCCGCTCCACCTGTTTCTCGCGCAATTTGCGCAACAGGTCGGAGAGCGGAATGCCGACCGGACACACGCTATTGCATTCGCCGCACAGCGTCGCGGCTTGCGGCAAATCGAGCGCCTTGTCGAGGCCGACGTAGCTCGGTGTCAATACCGAGCCCATCGGTCCCGGATAAACCCATCCATACGCGTGGCCCCCAACCTTCTGATAAACCGGGCAATGGTTCATGCACGCACCGCAGCGGATGCAGCGAAGCATCTCCTGGAAGTCGCCGCCGATGAGCCCCGTGCGTCCGCCGTCGACGAGCACCACGTACATATGCTCCGGCCCGTCCTGGTCGCCTTCGCCGCGCGGCCCGGTCAGCATCGAAAAATAGTTCGACGTGGCCTGTCCAGTCGCCGAGCGCGGCAGCAAACGCATCGCCGTCGCGAGGTCTTCCAGCGTCGGCAGCACCTTTTCGATACCGGTGACGGCCACGTGCACGCGCGGCATCACCGTGCACATACCCTCGTTGCCCTCGTTCGTGACCACGACGACGGAGCCCGTTTCCGCGACGATGAAGTTGCCGCCCGTCACGCCCATGTCCGCGCTCATGAAATGCGGACGCAGCATCTCGCGCGCCTCGCGCGTCATCTCGGGAATTTCGGTCAAACGCGGCCGGCCGTGAGTCTTCGCGAACAGATCGGCGATCTCGTCCTTATCCTTATGGACGACCGGCGCGATGATGTGGCTCGGCGGCTCGTTGTCGTTGATCTGCAGGATGTATTCGCCGAGATCGGTTTCGATCGACTGCACGCCCATCTGCCCGAGTACTTCGTTCAGGCGCATTTCCTCGGTGACCATCGACTTGGTCTTGATCACTTTCTTCACGTCGTGCTTGCGCGCGATATCGCCGACGAGCCGCGCGGCCTCCTGCGTCGTCTCGGCGAACAGCACCGTCACGCCGCGCCGGGCGGCCTCGCGCTCGAAAGTTTCCAGCCACACGTCGAGATTCTCGAGCGCGCGATTGCGGCGCTCCTTGAGCGCGGCGCGCGTGGCGGGAAAGTCGATTGCGGTCATCGCACTGGCGCGCGCCGACACGAACTTGGTGGACAGCTTGGTCAGGTTCTGCTGCAAGCGCTGGTCGGCGAGTTTCTGACCAGCGCGAGCCTTGAACTGCATCGATTGAACTTGCATGGCAGCCTTGGACGGAATCGGAGCAAAGCGCACGCCTCAAACAGGCGCGAGAAAAAGATGAACGAAGAATGAACGGGAAACGGGCGAGCGACAAAAGGCTGATAGCGGGCCGATAGCGGAAAGCGGCGCATCGCAAGCGGCGGACCGGCTCCTCACACACGCGACGAGCCGCTACCGGCGTGTCATCGCACGTCGCCGGCCAGCACCTGTGCGATGTGCAGCACGCGCGTAGCCGAGTCGCCACTGCGCCGTAGCCTGCCTTCGATATTGAGCATGCAGCCGAGGTCGCCGAGCACCACCGTGCCCGCGCCGCTCGCGGCGATATTCGCGCATTTTTCGTCGACGATCGCGGTCGAGATATCGCCGTACTTGACCGCGAAGGTGCCGCCAAAGCCACAGCAATGCTCGCAATCTTTCATCTCGGTCACCGCGACGCCCACCTGGGCGAGCAATTCGCGCGGCTGCGTCTTGACGCCGAGTTCGCGCAAGCCGGAACAGGAATCGTGATAGGTCACCTGCCCCGCGAATTCGCCCGGCTGCAATTGCACCTTGGCCACGTTGACGAGGAAATCGGTCAGCTCGAACACCTTGGCCCGCAGCCGGCCGAAACGGTTCATCAGTTCGGGATCGTCGGCGAACAGGTCGCCGTAGTGCGCGCGAATCATGCCGCCGCACGAGCCCGACGGCACCACCACGTAGTCGAACTGTTCGAATTCGCGCAGGGTTTTCTCGGCCAGATCGCGCGCGAGGCGGCGCTCGCCCGAGTTATACGCGGGCTGGCCGCAGCAGGTTTGCGCGGGGGGCACCACCACCTCGAAACCGGCTCCTTCGATCAGCTTGATGACCGAAAAACCGATTTCGGGGCGCATCAGGTCGATCAGGCAGGTGACGAACAATCCGACTCGCATGAGCCCTCCTTTGGGGAAACGTCCCTGATTATCCGCTGTTTGCCGCGCAATACCAACGGCCGGAAGGCATAGGACGCTGCTCGCGCTGGATTGGAAGAGCCCTTCGAAGCGCGTTCGCTTTTTTCACAATACGAGATACAATCAGTTTTCGCTGTTTGACGCATCCACCGATTCTCATATGAGCGATACGAACCCGGATCCCAAAACGTCGATCCAGGTGATCGAACGCATGATGCGCCTGCTCGATGCACTGGCGGCACATAGCGACCCGGTCAGCCTGAAAGAACTCGCCATCCGTACGGAGCTGCATCCGTCCACCGCGCACCGCATCCTGAACGACATGGTGATGTGCCGCCTCGTCGACCGTTCGGATCCCGGCACCTACCGTCTCGGCATGCGCCTGCTCGAACTGGGCAATCTGGTGAAGGCGCGCCTGTCGGTGCGCGACGCGGCGCTCACGCCGATGCGCGAACTGCACCGCCAGACCGGGCAAACCGTCAACCTGTCGGTGCGTCAGGGCGACGAGATCGTCTATATCGAACGTGCGTATTCGGAACGCTCCGGCATGCAGGTGGTGCGAGCGATCGGCGGACGCGCGCCGCTACACCTAACCTCGGTCGGCAAGCTGTTCCTCGCCGCCGACGAGGCGACCCGCGTGCGCGCCTACGCCACGCGCACTGGCCTCTCTGGCCACACGCAGAACAGCATCACCGATCTGGCG
This sequence comes from Paraburkholderia susongensis, assembly GCF_900177725.1. GTDB lineage: Bacteria > Pseudomonadota > Gammaproteobacteria > Burkholderiales > Burkholderiaceae > Paraburkholderia > Paraburkholderia susongensis. The sequence goes on from NZ_FXAT01000001.1 coordinate 478,701, forward strand.
AAACTCGAGCGCGAGTTGTCGCATGTACGCCAGCAGGCCTGCGCCCGCGACAACGAGGAACTGGAGCTCGGCGTGCGCTGTATCGCAGCTGGCATCTACGACGATACGGGCAAGCTCGTCGCCGGCCTGTCGCTGTCGGCGCCGGCGGATCGTCTGCAGGACTCGTGGCTCGGGCAATTGAGCCAGACTGCGCTGATGATTTCGGAATCACTCGGCTATCGGCCGCAAGTGCAGCAGAATCATTCACACTCGCACGGCCAGCATACGTAACGACGTAGCCGCGCTGCCCGTCGCGCAGCTCCCGGCGCTACGAAAAAAGCCTCGCATTCGCGAGGCTTTTTCTTTGCGGCTTGCTTCGAACGGCGGCCGCAGCCGGTCCGAAAACCGGCTACAGCGACCGGTCAGGCTCAGGTGCCCGAGCCACCCGCGTCGGCGCTGGTGATACGCTGCTGGTCGCCGCCGTTATCGAGCCACGTGCGCAGGCGCGTCGCGTCCGCGAAACGCGAGTACTTGCCCGACGAATCGAGCAGCACCATCACCATCGGGCGGCCATGAATGGTCGCCTGCATCACCAGACACTCACCCGCTTCGTTGATGAAACCGGTCTTCTGCAGACCGATGTCCCACGTCGGGTTGCGCACCAGCGCGTTGGTGCTGTTGTACGCGAGCGTGCGCTTGCCGGTGTACACCTCATAGCTGTGATCGGTCGAGAACCTGCGGATCAGCGGATACTGATACGCCGCGTTGACCATCTTCACGAGATCGCGCGCGCTCGACACGTTCATGCTCGTCAGGCCCGTCGGGTTTTCGAAGTGCGTGTCGGTCATGCCGAGCTGCTTCGCCTTCGCGTTCATCGCCGCGAGGAACGCCGGACGCCCACCCGGGTAGTAGCGCGACAGCGCCGCCGCCGCGCGGTTTTCCGACGCCATCAGCGCGATGTGCAGCATGTCTTCACGCGAGAGCACCGAGCCCACCGACAGACGCGAGCCGGTGTTCTTTTCGTAATCGCGGTCTTCGTCGGTGACTTCGATCTGCTCGGTCATCGGCGCCTTCGAATCGAGCACGACCATCGCCGTCATCAGCTTGGTGATCGACGCGATCGGCACCACGGCGCGCGAGTTCTTGTCGAACAGCGGCTCGCCGCTATTCTGATCGATCACGTACGCGACGCTCGAGCGCAGCATCAGCGCGTCCGGCGTCTCGTGCAGACCGAAAGCCTGGCCGACCGTAGGCGGACGCGGCTCGTACGCGATGCGGCGCACGGCCGAATGGTGACGGCCCTTCGCCGTGAACGTCACGCGCTTGCGCGTGACGCCGGCGCGCGGCGCTTCGTCCTCGGCGGCGGCCTTCACGGCCGCACCCTTGCCAGCCTTGACTGAACGGCTCGACACCTTCGCCGCGGCGGCCGGGGCCGGTTTTTTGGCAGCTTTGGAAGTCTTGGCGTGTTTGGAAGTTTTTGCGGGTGCAGCAGGCGTAGCTGCAAAAGTGCTGACAGGCGTAGCAAGCGCCGCTGCGACGGCCAGGGAGACGGCCACCGACAGAGCGGTGCTGCGTGCCGCGCCGTGGATCACTTTTAGCGACGAAAACATGTCGGTTTTCATGGGTGTTCGATAGGGAGCGGCGAGAGGTTTCCGCAAGTGTAGTAAAGCAACGAAAAATTAGCAATTTGAAGCACTTATAAGCGCTCCTTAAACCGGCTTGTAAGCTCCGATCGCGAAAACGCAAATAAGTGCCGTACGCCGATCGAAAAAAACGATCGTCATCAGCTACGGCCTCGCCATTGCCGCTGTTCGCAGGAATCGAGAAGATTCTTGCAGCATAACGGCAATTTCGAGACAACCTTGATCCGGGGAAATACGGTCAGAGCATCGGCAAGTACTGCGGCGCCGTGCCATGAAGGCGTTGCGAGCTGGAGACAGATAGGTGTTAAGCATCCGCCGAAGCCGCCAACGCGCGTTTGACTGCCATGGGCGGTTAACGTTCCGAAACAGTTTGCGGTTTACATCGGATTCAATTTTGCCGGTTTTCAGGGGGCGACCGACCGCTATCCTGCCCGCATAGACGCATCCAGTGGGGAAAAATAATTCTCCGAACTGGGGACACATAGGGTTTTATGTTGCACCAACGCGGTGCAACAATCAAATCGCCCTGCGTCATCTGTATGACATGCCTACTGCATAACATATTGTTTTATTGGTATTTTCCCGACATTGTGCGACGCACAAAAAAACCCTTGACATTTTTTGTAGCAATCTTAAAATTGGAACCATTGCTGCGATGCACAATACATTGCAGTCCAGGCAGACGATTACCTGCGTCTCGCCACTAACCCAATGCGGTCCGCACAGACAGACCGCGATCCAGGAGCGTAAATCATGACTCTGCTGACCCCTGAGCAATTCGCCGCAGCCCAGAAAGCCAACTTCGAAACCCTGTTCGGCCTGACGACCAAAGCATTTGAAGGCGTCGAGAAGCTAGTTGAACTGAACCTGCAAGTCGTGAAGTCGACGCTCGCGGAAAGCCAGGAAAACACCCAGCGCGCGCTGTCGGTGAAGGACGCGCAAGAACTGCTGGCACTGCAAGCGAGCCTCGCGCAGCCGGTGGCTGAAAAGGCGCTGTCGTACGGCCGCCACGTGTACGAAATCGTTTCGGCAACGCAAGGTGAATTCACACGCGTCGCGGAAGCGCAATTCGAAGAGCAGAACCGCAAGGTCCAGGCGCTCGTCGAAAACGTCGCGAAGAACGCGCCGGCTGGTTCGGAAACCGCTGTCGCCGTGATGAAGTCGGCTATCACCGCCGCTAACACGACGTACGAAACGGTCCACAAGGCAACCCGCCAGGCTGTCGAAATCGCCGAAAGCAACTTCAATGCAGCTGCAACGGCCGCTTCGAAGGCTGCTTCGCAAGCCGCAGCGCAAGCATCGCGCGCAGCCAAGAAGACGGTCTAAGCTTCACGTCCGTCCACGCCCCGCATCGCCGGGGCGTTGCCTTCACGCCGGCCCAGCGCTCCCGCTGCGCCGGCGTTATTGCAAGCAACAGCGTCGTGCCGTTGCCGCTTACACGGTTTGATTGGCCGAACGCTCCGATACGTTGAATAGCGTATCGTTTGCCCGGCAACTCGCCGGGATTTTTTTACCTGCTGCCGCGGAATGTCGCGAGTGAGGTGGGCACGTACAGTCGAGCGTGCAATGTGGCGCATGCGCCCTGCTCCGCCGCGTTATTCCGCCACGAAAAAAAACGGCGCGCTCCGCAAAGAGCGCGCCGTTTTTCTTTTCTGCTTCGATTTCCTGCTTCGATTTCCTGCTTCGATTTCCTGCTTCGATTTCCCGCTTCGGCCCGGCTCGCCTGATTGCAGCGAAGCGGGCCGAACCGTCTTACTTCTTCTTCACGGGCGGCAGATCGGTACAGACGCCTTCGTACAACTCGGCAGCCATGCCGATCGATTCGCCGAGCGTCGGATGCGGATGGATCGTCTTGCCGATATCCGTTGCATCCGCACCCATCTCGATCGCGAGACAGACTTCGCTGATCAGATCGCCCGCATTCAGACCGACGATCCCGCCGCCGATCACGCGATGCGTTTCTTCATCGAACAGCAGCTTCGTGAAGCCTTCGTCGCGGCCGTTGGCGATCGCCCGGCCCGACGCGGCCCACGGGAACACCGCCTTGCCGAACTTGACGCCTTCGGTCTTCAGCTGGTCTTCCGTCTTGCCGGCCCATGCCACTTCCGGATCGGTGTAAGCCACCGACGGAATCTGCATCGCGTCGAAGTACGCCTTCTCGCCATGCGCGACTTCGGCGGCCACGTGAGCTTCGTGCACCGCCTTGTGCGCGAGCATCGGCTGACCGACGATATCGCCGATCGCGAAGATGTGCGGCACGTTGGTGCGCTGCTGCTTGTCGACTTCGATGAAGCCGCGATCCGTCACCGCGACGCCGGCCTTGTCCGCGCCGATGCGCTTGCCGTTCGGCGTACGGCCGACGGCCACCAGCACGAGGTCGTAGCGCTGCGGCTCGGCCGGCGCCTTCTCGCCTTCGAACGACACGTAGATGCCGTCGTCCTTCGCTTCGGCCGCGGTGGTCTTGGTCTTCAGCATCACGTTGGCGAAACGCTTGCTGTTGTACTTCTCCCAGACCTTGACGAGATCGCGGTCCGCGCCGGCCATCAGGCCGTCGAGCATTTCGACCACGTCGATCTGCGCGCCGAGCGTCGAGTACACGGTCGCCATTTCCAGACCGATGATGCCGCCGCCGATCACGAGCATGCGCTGCGGAATCTGGCGCAACTCGAGCGCGCCGGTCGAATCGACCACACGCGGGTCTTCCGGAATGAACGGCAGCTTCACCGCTTCCGAGCCCGCGGCGATGATCGCCTGCTTGAACTTGACGACCTTCTTGCCGCCTTCGGTCTGCACTTCCATGTGATACGGATCGACGAACGAGCCGGTGCCCGTCACGACTTCGACCTTGCGCATCTTCGCCATGCCGGCGAGACCGCCGGTCAGCTTCTTGACGACGCCAGACTTGAAGTCGCGCAGCTTGTCGAGATCGATCTGCGGCTTGCCGAACGTGATGCCGTGCGAGCCGAGCGCCTCGGCTTCGTCGATGACGAGCGCGGTATGCAAAAGCGCCTTCGACGGAATGCAGCCGACGTTCAGGCACACGCCGCCGAGCGTCGAATAACGCTCGACCAGCACGGTCTTCATGCCGAGGTCGGCGGAGCGGAACGCGGCCGAATAACCGCCCGGGCCCGAACCGAGCACGAGCATGTCGCACTCGATATCGGCGCTGCCGGAATAACTGCCGGCCTGCGGAGCCGGGGCGGCAGCCTTCGGCGCGGCAGCCTTCGGCGCGGCAGCGGTCGGCGCCGGGGCGGGAGCGGCCTTCTCGGGCTCGCTGGCCGCTGGCTTCGCAGCAGCAGCCGATGCCTCGACGAGCGCGATGACCGTGCCCTGCGAAACCTTGTCGCCCGGTTTGATGCGCACTTCCTTGACGGTGCCGGCGGTATCGCTCGGCACTTCCATCGAGGCCTTGTCGGACTCGAGCGTCAACAGCGACTGTTCCTGTTCGATGACGTCGCCCGGTTTGATATTGACTTCAATGACATCGACGTCCTTGAAGTCACCGATGTCCGGCACTTTTACTTCGACGAGACTCATGGTGTCCCCTTCTCCTGTTGATCGTGATGAGCGAAGAACCAGCAACATTCGGCCAGGCAGGCGCCGGGGGCACGGACAGAATCATCCTTTGCTGTCCGCCCACAGGGACGCGCCTTTCTATTGCCTGCTTTTCTCTGGAAGACGCCCCGAAGGAAATGTCCTTGGGGTGCAAAGAAAAGTAGCTGCCGCCCCGCACAGGGGCAGCGCCAATAGACCGCCATGAAAGCAAGCTCAACGAGAAACGCGGATCACAGACAAAAACCCGTGCCCCGCGCAACCCTCACCACATCAAAGAATCACACGCCGGAAATCGGCAAGAATCGAACCCAGGTAAGCGTTGAAGCGCGCGGCCTCCGCACCGTCGATGACGCGATGGTCATACGACAGCGACAGCGGCAGCGTGAGACGCGGCACGAACTGCTTGCCATCCCACACCGGCTTCATCGCGCTACGCGACAGGCCGAGAATCGCGACTTCAGGCGCATTGATGATCGGCGTGAAATGCGTGCCGCCAATGCCGCCGAGCGACGAAATCGAGAAGCAGCCGCCTTGCATCTGGTCCGGCTTCAGCTTGCCGTCGCGCGCGGCCTTCGACAGTTCGGTCATTTCCTTCGCGATGTCGACGAGGCCCTTCTTGTCCGCGTCGCGAATCACCGGAACGACGAGGCCGTTCGGGGTGTCGGCGGCAAAGCCCACGTGGTAGTACTGCTTGAACACGAGGTTGTCGCCGTCGAGGCTCGCGTTGAACGTCGGGAATTTCTTCAGGGCCGCGACCACGGCCTTGATGACGAATGCCAGCATCGTGAACTTCACGCCGGCCTTTTCGTTTTCCTTGTTCAACTGCACGCGCAGCGCTTCGAGCTCGGTGATGTCCGCTTCGTCGTTGTTCGTGACGTGCGGGATCATGACCCAGTTGCGATGCAGGTTCGCGCCCGAGATCTTCTTGATGCGCGAGAGCGGCTTCGGATCGATCGGGCCGAACTTCGTGAAGTCGATCTTCGGCCACGGCAGCAGGTTCAGCTCGCCGCCGCCAGCCGGTGCCGCTGCGCCTGCCGGCGCGGCACGCTGGCCGGTCATCACGCCCTTCACGAACGCGGTCACGTCGGCCTGGGTGATGCGGCCCTTCGGACCCGTGCCGCGCACCTGCGCGACGTCGACGCCGAGTTCGCGTGCGAACTTGCGCACCGACGGCGACGCATGGCTCGGATGGCGCGAGCCGCCCTCGCCAGCCGGGATCAGCGGAGCCTGCGCGAGCGCGGACGGCGCAGCCGGTGCCGGCGTCGGCGCGGCCGGCGCGTCGGACGGCTTCTCCGCCGGAGCCTTCGCCGCCGGTGCGGGCGCGGCGGCAGCGCCGCCGTCCGCTTCGATCACGACGATGACCGAGCCTTCCGACACCGTATCGCCGACCTTGACCTTCACTTCCTTGACGACACCGGCCGCCGAACTCGGCACGTCCATCGTCGCCTTGTCGGACTCCAGCGTGACGAGCGATTGCTCCTTCTCGACGCGGTCGCCGACCTTCACCGCGATTTCGATCACGGGAACGTCTTTGTAGTCGCCGATATCCGGCACCTTGATTTCCTGCACGCCGCCGCCTGCCGCAGGCGCGGCAGCGGGAGCCGCAGCAGCCGGAGCCGCTGCGGGCGCGGGCGCGGCGGCAGGCGCCGCAGCCGCGCCTTCGGCGCTTTCCAGCACGATGATCAGCGTGCCTTCCGACACCGCATCGCCGACCTTGACCTTCACTTCCTTGACGACGCCGTTCGCCGAACTCGGCACGTCCATCGTCGCCTTGTCGGATTCCAGCGTGACGAGCGACTGCTCTTTCTCGACGGTATCGCCCGCCTTCACCAGCACCTCGATTACAGGGACGTCCTTGTAATCGCCGATGTCCGGCACCTTGACTTCGATCGCTTGACTCATTGTTAGTGTCTCCTGGGCCGCGCACGCAGCCCGTCCCTCAGACTGGAACGGGCGCGCGCGCCGTGGCACACGGGGAATGATGCCTTAGACGGTCATCGGGTTGGGTTTGGCGGGATCAAGGTTGTATTTCTTGAGCGCCTCGGCGACCACCTTGCGTTCGATCGTGCCTTCCTCGGCCAGCGCATGGAGCGCGGCGACCGTGACCCAGTAGCGGTCGACTTCGAAGAAGTGGCGCAGCTTCTCGCGCGTGTCCGAACGGCCGTAGCCGTCGGTGCCCAGCACGACGAAGCGTTGCGGCACGAACGCGCGGATCTGCTCGGTCAGCGCGCGCACGTAGTCGGTCGATGCGATGACCGGGCCCGGCGCGCCCTTGAGCAGCTTCTCGACGTGCGAGAGCTTCTTCTCTTCGGTCGGATGCAGCAGGTTCCAGCGCTGCACTTCGTGGCCTTCGCGCGCGAGTTCGGTGAAGCTCGGCACGCTCCACAGGTCGGCGTTGACGCCCCAGTCGTTCTTCAGCAGGTCGGCCGCGGCGATCACTTCGTTGAAGATCGTGCCCGCGCCCATCAGCTGGACGTGCGGCGTCTTCTTGTCGGCCGCGGTCTTGCTGAACGAGTACATGCCCTTGATGATGTCCGCCGCCACGCTCTCGCCCTGCGGGATCGCCGGGTGCTCGTAGTTCTCGTTCATCACCGTGATGTAGTAGTACACGTCCTCCTGGTCGGCGACCATGCGGCGCAGACCGTCCTGCATGATGACCGCGAGTTCGTAGCCGAAGGTCGGGTCATAGCTGATGCAGTTCGGCACCGACGCGGCCCACAGCAGCGAGTGGCCGTCTTCGTGTTGCAAACCTTCGCCGTTCAGCGTCGTGCGGCCCGCGGTGCCGCCCAGCAGGAAGCCGCGCGAGCGCATGTCGCCCGCGGCCCATGCGAGGTCGCCGATGCGCTGGAAGCCGAACATCGAGTAGAAGATGTAGAACGGGATCATGATCTCGCCGTGCGTCGAGTACGACGTCGCGGCCGCGATCCAGTCCGACATGCCGCCGGCTTCGTTGATGCCTTCCTGCAGGATCTGCCCGGTCTCCGACTCGCGGTAGAACATGAGCTGGTCGGAATCTTCCGGCACGTACTTCTGGCCGTCCTGATTCCAGATGCCGATCTGACGGAACAGGCCCTCCATGCCGAAGGTACGCGACTCGTCCGGCACGATCGGCACGACGCGCTTGCCGAGCGCCTTGTCCTTCAGCAGGATGTTCAGGATCCGCACGAACGCCATCGTCGTGGAGATCTCGCGGCCTTCGCCCGTGCCCTTGAGCAGCGGCTCGAACGCCGACAGCTCCGGCACCGGCAGCGACTCGGCCTTCTGGCGGCGCGCCGGCAGATAGCCGCCGAGGTCCTGACGGCGAGCGCGCATGTACTCGAGTTCCTTCGAACCTTCTTCGAACTTGAGGTACGGCACGCTGGCGAGGTCTTCGTCGGCGATCGGCAGACGGAACTGGTCGCGGAATTTCTTCAGTTGCTCCACCTGCATCTTCTTCTGCTGGTGGGTGATGTTCATCGCCTGGCCGGCTTCGCCCATGCCGTAGCCCTTGATCGTCTTCGCGAGGATGACGGTCGGCTGGCCCTTGGCCTGGGTCGCTTCGGTGAACGCCGCGTAGATCTTGTGCGGATCGTGGCCGCCGCGATTCAGGTTCCACACGTCTTCATCGGACCAGTCGGCGACGAGCGCCTTCAGCTCCGGCGTGTTGAAGAAGTGCTCGCGCACGAATGCGCCCGACTCCGACTTGTACGTCTGATACTCGCCGTCGACGACTTCCATCATGCGGCGCATCAGCGCGCCCGACCTGTCGCGCTGGAACAGCGCGTCCCAGCGGCTGCCCCACACGACCTTGATGACGTTCCAGCCCGCGCCGCGGAATTCGCTCTCGAGTTCCTGGATGATCTTGCCGTTGCCGCGCACCGGACCGTCCAGACGCTGCAGGTTGCAGTTGATCACGAACACGAGGTTGTCGAGCCGTTCGCGGCCGGCCATGCCGATCGCGCCGAGCGATTCCGGCTCATCGGTCTCGCCGTCGCCGAGGAAGGCCCAGACCTTGCGGCCTTCGGTCTTCGCGATGCCGCGCGCCTGCAGGTACTTCATGAAGCGCGCCTGGTAGATCGCCATGATCGGGCCGAGACCCATCGAGACGGTCGGGAATTGCCAGAAGTCCGGCATCAGCCACGGGTGCGGATACGACGAGATGCCCTCGCCGCCCACTTCCTGGCGGAAGTTGTCGAGCTGCTGCTCGGAGAGGCGGCCGAGCAGGAACGCGCGCGAATACACGCCCGGCGACGAGTGGCCCTGGACGAACACGAGGTCGCCGCCATGCTCGGGCGACGGTGCATGCCAGAAGTGGTTGAAGCCAACGTCGTAGAGCGTGGCCGCCGAAGCGAACGAAGCGATGTGGCCGCCGACGTTGGTTTCCTTGCCCGCGCGCAGCACCATCGCGATGGCGTTCCAGCGCGTGTACGAGCGGATGCGGTGTTCGATGTCCTGGTCGCCGGGGATCTTCGCCTGGCGCGCAACCGGAATCGTGTTGATGTACGGGGTGTTGGCCGAGAACGGCAGATGTTCGCCGTGCACGCGCGCGAATTCGATCTGCTTCTCGATCAGGTAGTGGGCACGGTCAGGGCCTACAGCAGAAATCACGCCATCCAGTGCTTCCAGCCATTCGCCGGTTTCCTGGGGGTCGTCATCTTTTTCGGCGGCGACATATTTCATGACTTCGTCGGGTACAGCGGACATGCTCGTCTCCTGAGTATGGGGAACGCTCTCTGAACGGACCGCGCGGACTCAACACGGCCGCGGCAGGTTCCGGCCGATTGTAATAAGGGTCCCGACGTCCGCGCAACCAAATTTTCAAATTACGAGATCAATTCTCATAATACGGAAAATTGCTGCAGCGCAACCTGGTTTGACTGCCAATCCACGGATACGCCGGCTAGTTTGCGCCGATTAACGATGCCTTCCGCGCTTTTTTGCGCCATTTGTCGGGGACGCGCTGCGCTACAATGCCACGCATGTTGACCGAACGGCTTTTCGCTCGCTCGGCGCGCACCGCCGGTTCGCCAGCGGATTCGTCGCCGTCTCCCCGCTGGCACCATGGGCCATGGTGGTCCAATTCCTATTTGCTGACGCCGCTCCTGTCGATCCTGGTTTTCCTCGTCGTCATGAGCCTGATTCTGTGGAGTCTGAACCGGCGCGAGCAGCAACAGCAGGAAGACACGCTGTACCGCAACGTCGCGTGGGCGCAGCAGCAGATCCGCCTGTCGATGACAGGCGCGCAGGAACAGATCCAGGCGCTCGCGCGCGATCTCGCCGCCGGCCACGCCGACCCGCATTCGTTCCAGGTGTCTACCACGGACATCATGCAGGGGCATCCCGAAATCCTCTACATGAACTGGTACACGAGCCAGCAGCAGCCGCGCTGGCCCGATGCCGCGCCGCCCGTGCTCGGCCAGCGCCTCGCCCGCCCCAACGACGCGCAGATGGACGAAGCGGTCAAGGCCGGCTTCGCCGAGGCGCGCAACACGCGCCGCCAGGTGTACTCGCCACTCATCTACGACGACCTCGGCAACGGCTTCATCACGCTGCAAACGCCGATCTTCCGCGACCGCGATTTTCTCGGCACGATCGCCGCGGTGTTCTCGGTGGAAGGGATTCTCAAGCGCGACATCCCGCCCGAGCTGTCGGCCAAGTACAAGATCTCGATCATCGACGCGAACAACCGCGAGTTGACCACCACGTCGACCCGCCCGCGCCTGCCGCGCGACATGTTCTACGACCTGCCGCTCGACCCGCCGGGCCAGGGCATTTCGGTGCGCGTCTATGCGTTCCCGCAGATCACCAACTTCACGAACAACACGCTCGTGTGGCTCGTGGCCGGCCTTTCGTGCTTCGTGCTGTGGAGTCTATGGAGCCTGTGGAAGCACACGCGCCAGCGCTTCGAGGCGCAGCAGGCGCTCTACGCGGAAGCATTCTTCCGCCGCGCGATGGAAAACTCGGTGCTGATCGGCATGCGCGTGCTCGACATGCACGGCCGCATCACGCACGTGAACCCGGCGTTCTGCCGCATGACCGGCTGGGACGAAAGCGATCTCGTCGGCAAGAGCGCGCCGTTCGCGTACTGGCCGCGCGACGCGTACCCTGAGATGCAGCGCCAGCTCGACATGACGCTGCGCGGCAAGGCACCCTCTTCCGGCTTCGAGCTGCGCGTGCGCAGAAAGGACAGCTCGACGTTCCACGCGCGGCTTTACGTGTCGCCGCTCATCGACAGCTCGGGCCGCCAGACCGGCTGGATGTCGTCGATGACCGACATCACCGAGCCGAAGCGCGCGCGCGAGGAACTCGCCGCCGCCCACGAACGCTTCACGACCGTGCTCGAAAGCCTCGACGCCGCGGTCTCCGTGCTCGCCGCCGACGAAGCCGAGCTGCTGTTTGCGAACCGCTATTACCGGCATCTGTTCGGCATCCGCCCGGACGGCCATCTCGAACTCGCGGGCGGCGGCTTCGACAGCTCGCAGGCGTCGTCCGATTCGATCGACATGGTGGACACTTACGCCGGCCTGCCCGCCGCCGCGCTGACCGAAAGCACCGCCGACGCGCAGGAAATCTACGTGCAAAGCATCCAGAAGTGGTTCGAGGTGCGCCGCCAGTACATTCAGTGGGTCGACGGCCACCTCGCGCAGATGCAGATCGCCACCGACATCACGACCCGCAAGCAGGCGCAGGAACTGTCGCGCCAGCAGGACGAAAAACTGCAGTTCACGAGCCGCCTCATGACGATGGGCGAAATGGCCTCGTCGCTCGCGCACGAACTCAACCAGCCGCTCGCCGCGATCAATAACTATTGCTCCGGAACCGTCGCACTGGTTAAATCCGGTCGGACGACGCCCGACAATCTGCTGCCCGTGCTCGAAAAGACCGCGCAACAGGCGGTGCGCGCCGGCATGATCATCAAGCGCATCCGTGAGTTCGTGAAGCGCAGCGAGCCGAAGCGGCAAGCCACGCGCGTCGCGGACATCGTCGCGGACGCGGTGGGCCTCGCCGAGATCGAAGTGCGTAAGCGGCGTATTCGCATCGTCACCGATCTGCGCTCGCGTCTGCCGGTGATCTACGTCGACCCGGTGCTGATCGAGCAGGTGCTCGTGAACCTGCTCAAGAACGGCGCCGAAGCGATGGCCGACGCGCGCCCGAACGCGGTGGATCCGGTGATCCGCGTGGTCGTGCGGCTCGAAAGCGGCTTTGTCTGCATCAGCGTCGTCGACCAGGGACCGGGTGTCGACGAAGCGACTGCCGAGCGTCTGTTCGAACCGTTTTACAGCACCAAGTCCGATGGCATGGGCATGGGGCTGAACATTTGCCGTTCGATTATCGAATCGCACCGTGGCCGTTTGTGGGTGGTCAACAACGTCGAGTCCGACGGCCACATCACGGGCGCTACGTTCCATTGCAGTCTGCCTATTGGAGAGCCTGACGGCCCGAGCAACGGCGGGTCCGAGGCACCGACACCACAAACCGTTACGGGAGAGCTATGAACAGCCCAGTCACCACACAGGAAACTGTCTTTGTCGTCGACGACGACGAGGCCGTGCGAGATTCGCTGCGCTGGCTGCTGGAGGCGAACGGCTACCGCGTGCAATGCTTCTCGAGCGCCGAGCAGTTCATCGACGCATGGCAGCCGCATCAGCATCCGGGCCAGATTGCCTGCCTGATCCTCGACGTGCGGATGTCCGGCATGAGCGGGCTCGAATTGCAGGAGCGCCTGATCGCCGACAACGCCTCGCTGCCGATCATCTTCGTGACGGGCCACGGCGACGTGCCGATGGCGGTATCGACGATGAAAAAAGGCGCGATGGACTTCATCGAAAAGCCGTTCGACGAAGCCGAACTGCGCAAGCTCGTCGAGCGCATGCTCGACAAGGCGCGCAGCGAAAGCAGCAGCGTGCAGCAGCAGCGCGCCGCGGCCGAGCGTCTCGGCAAGCTGACCGCGCGCGAGCATCAGGTGCTCGAGCGCATCATCGCGGGCCGCCTGAACAAGCAGATCGCCGACGACCTCGGCATCAGCATCAAGACGGTCGAAGCGCACCGCGCGAACATCATGGAAAAGCTGAACGTCAACACGGTCGCCGATCTGCTGCGACTCGCACTGTCGAACAAGCCACAAACCGCGCAGTAACAGCGGCGCGGTCGAAGCCACGCCGCAAAGGCGGTGCATGCGGCCCTTCGCGTGAAGGGCCGCTAGATTGCCGGTCCGCCATGGCCGGGTTGTCGAAGAGTCCAGCCTGCTTTTCTGTCGGACATCTTCGGGCTGCCGCGCTGTTGCACGGCGGCCTTGTCTGCTCTCTCTTGTCCCTTACCTTCTCCCAGCTACCTCTTCTGCTGTCCCTTCGTCGTTCCCGTTCAACGCTAGTCGTGCATCGCGCGTGGCCTTCGCATTTGCGCAGCAAAAATTGACAAGCGCTGCCGCGCCTCCTAACTTATGTAAGGTTCCTAGAAGGAAATCGGCGATGCAAGATCGATACGGGCATGACGTACGGTGCAATTCGCGCAGGACTTCGCCTCGCGACGCCGGCGGACGTCATCGTCCGAACACCGCGTACCCCAGTGTGGATCTTCGCATCGCGCCAGTTCGCTCACCCTCTGCCTATCGCCTTTTCGCCGGACTGCAAACCGTATCTCTGTCTGTTTCACCGCTTGTGCTTTCCCTGATTCCCGCGTGACGCGTCGACGCGGCGCATGCCGCGCATCGGTGCCTCGCGTGTCACCCCGCGTGTCGCCCAAACGGGAGGAGGTCATCGTGAAACGATCCGGAGTGCATCACTCGCGAGTATTGCTGGTTTGCGCCGCGCTGACGGGAACACCCCTCGTTGCCGGTCTCGCAACCCTCGGCGCGCTCGGCACACCGAGCGCCGCGCATGCGCAAACCCCGGCGAAAGTCTCGAACCAGCAGCTCGATTCGCTGACGGCGCCGATCGCGCTCTATCCCGATGCGCTGCTCGCACAGGTGCTGATGGCCGCCACGTTCCCGCAGCAGGTGCAGGACGCGGCCGCGTGGTCGAAAGCGAATCCGAAGCTGCAGGGCGACGACGCCGTCAAGGCGGTCGCCACGCAGCCTTGGGACCCGAGCGTGCAATCGCTCGTCGCGTTCCCGCAGGTGCTCGCGACGATGTCCGCGAAACCCGACTGGGTCTCGCAACTCGGCAACGCGTTTCTCGCCCAGCCCAACGACGTGATGGACTCGGTGCAGCGTCTGCGCAAACAGGCGCAGTCGGCCGGCAATCTGAAGACGACCTCGCAGCAGAAGGTCGTCGTCGAGCAGAGCACGATCCAGATCGTGCCGGCCAATCCGCAGGTCGTGTACGTGCCGGCCTACAACCCGACGGTCGTCTACGGCACGTGGCCGTATCCCGCCTATCCGCCGGTCTACGTGCCGCCGCCCCCGGGCTACGCGGTCGCGAGCGGTCTCGCCGCGGGGCTTGCGTTCGGCGCCGGCGTCGCGGTCGCGGATTCGCTGTGGGGCGGCTTCAACTGGAATACGCACGACGTCAACATCAACGTCAACCGTTACAACAACATCAATACGAACCATCGGCTTGACGTGAACAGCAACACGACGAGCTGGAACCGCAACGCGAACGTCAACAATGCGAATCTCAACCGCAACGTGAACAACGCCAACCTCGGCGCGCAGCGCGATGCGTATCGCGGCCGCGACGACGCGCGCGCCCAGGCGCAGCAGACGCTGCAGAATCGCACCGGCCAGAAACTCGGCGGCAGCGCGAGCGAGCGGGTGCAAGGGATTCACCAGGGTGGCGTCGCGAATCCGAATCTGCAGAATCGCGCACAGAACCTCAATCGCGACAACGCGCTGCGCGGTGCCGGAGACGGCAACGCCGCGCGTCAGGACATCCAGCGCGGCGAAACGAGCCGCGCGTCGCTCGCGGGCGGCCAGCATGCGGGCGGCGGGCTCGGTGCGAATGGCGGCGGCATCCAGCGTGGTGGCGGGTTAGGCGAAGGCGGCGGCATGGGCGGCGGCAGACTCGGCGGCGGCGGTGGCGGCGAGCGCCATCTCGGCGGCCGTCGCCGTTGATCGCATCGAACGTTCAGAAGGAGTCTCTGATGATGCGCTTACTCTCACAGGGCAAATCGCGCGGCTGCGCTCACGCGGTAGCCGTCACGCGTCGCTCCGCCGATCTCGCCGCTGGTGTTGGTCTTAGTAGCCTTAGTGGCCGCAGCGCCCTGCGCGCGCTGCTTGTCGTGCCGCTGCTGCTCGTTGCCGCCACAGCGGCTCACGCGCAAGCCGTCTATCCGAGCGCGGACGCCGCCGCCAACGCGTTCGTCGACGCCCTCGCCAGCAACGACGAACCCGCGCTCCGGCATGTGCTCGGCAACGACTTTCATCGCTTCATTCCCACGAAGGACGTCGGCGAGGACGACATCTACCAGTTCCTCGGCGCGTGGTCGAAGGGTCATCAGATCGTCGAGGATCAGGCCACCGGCAGCGGGCGCACCACCGCGCATCTCGCGGTCGGGGACAGCGGCTGGACGCTGCCGATCCCGCTCGTGCGGGTCGCGCAGGGCTGGCGCTTCGATCCGCCGGCGGCGCAGGGCGAAATGCTGACGCGGCGCATCGGCCGCAATGAACGCGCGGCGATCCTGACCTCGCTCGCCTACGTCGATGCGCAGAACGACTACCACAACCTGACCCAGCACTACGCGCAGCGCTTCATCAGCACGCCGGGCACGCACGATGGGCTGTACTGGCCGACCGCGCCCGGCGAAGCGGAAAGCCCGCTCGGGCCGCTCGCCGCGACGATGCCCGCACACACGCGGCCGCAGGAGGCCTATCACGGCTACCACTACCGGATCCTGACCGCGCAGGGGCCGCATGCGCGCGGCGGTGCGCAGAACTACGTCGAGAACGGCGTGATGAGCCGCGGTTTCGCGCTGGTCGCCTCGCCAGCCGACTATGGCAAGACCGGCGTGATGAGCTTCATCGTCAATCAGGACGGACAGGTGTACGAGAAGAATCTCGGGCCGCAGAGCGCGCGCGCGGCCGCCGCGCTCAGATCGTTCGATCCGGACGATAGCTGGAAGGCGACGCAGCCGTAGCGGGGTCGTTGGGGTGAGGGAATCCACTGCCGGGGCATGCCCCCGCGCCGGTATAATGTTGGACTTCGCAGCAGCGCCTCGCCCGCAGTGGCCGCGTGCTTTTCAGGACCCAGCAGGTTCCCGCCGAAAAGCGCCATCGCGTGTCACGTGCCCGCGCACCCGCTTCGCCCCGCTTGCGAAGCCGGCTGTCTCGACGCCATTCCCGACTCAACTCTCGACCGACCATGACTGCCAAACTGATCGACGGCCTCGCCCTCTCCAAGACCCTGCGCGCCGACGTCGCCGCGCGCGCCGCCGCCCTCACCGCCCGCGGCCATCAGCCGGGACTCGCCGTGATTCTGGTCGGCGACAATCCGGCAAGCGAGGTCTACGTGCGCAACAAGATCAAGGCGTGCCACGATAACGGCCTCGGTTCGTCGTTCGACCGCTATCCGGCCGACCTGCCCGAAGCCGACCTGCTCGCGCGCATCGACGAGCTGAACCGCGATCCGCATATCCACGGCATTCTGGTGCAACTGCCGCTGCCGAAGCACATCGACAGCCACAAGGTGATCGAGGCGATCGCGCCGGAGAAAGACGTCGACGGCTTTCACGTCGCCAATGCTGGCGCGCTGATGACCGGCCAGCCGCTGTTCCGTCCGTGCACGCCGTATGGCGTGATGAAAATGTTCGAGGCTTATGGCATCGATCTGAAGGGCGCGAATGCGGTGGTGATCGGCCGCTCGAACATCGTCGGCAAGCCGATGGCGCTGCTGCTGCTCGAAGCGGGCGCCACCGTCACGATCTGCCACAGCAAGACGCGCGATCTCGCCGCGCACACGCGCAACGCCGACGTCGTGGTCGCCGCAACCGGCCTGCGCAACATCCTGACCGCCGACATGGTAAAGCCGGGCGCCACCGTGATCGACGTCGGCATGAATCGCGACGATGCCGGCAAGCTCTGCGGCGACGTCGACTTCGCGGGTGTCAAGGAAGTGGCCGGCTATATCACGCCGGTGCCGGGCGGCGTCGGTCCGATGACGATCACGATGCTGCTCGTCAACACGATCGAAGCGGCCGAACGCGAGGCGAACGCAAAGGCGTAATGGCGGTGAAGTCACAATGGCGGGGTGAAGTCGCAGCGCAGTAAGCTGCAAGCGGCGGGGTCTGGGCGCGAAGCTGGGGCCTCGCGCTCGTACCCGTACCCGCACCCGCCGCTCATCACGCGCTTATAGCCTTCCCGTCACCCTCTTCGGCTCGATCACCGCGCCGCCTGATCCCCTGCCGCCATCCCCGTCGCGAGCGCTGCGCGTTGCGGCGCGAGGCGCGTGCGGCACCACCTCAGCACCGGCCGCTCCACGTAGTGCCACGACAGCGCCGCGCACACGAGAATCAGCGGCCCGCCCACCACGAGCGACATCACGTGGCTCAACTGCGGTGCAATGCTCGCGATGCATTGCTGCACCATGAAGCCATACAGATAGATGCCGTACGAATAGTCGTGACGCGGCACGAAACGCCGCAGCAGCGGCGTCGTCCCCATCCACAGCACGCCGTACACGAACGCCAGATAAAACAGCCACTGCGCGCCGGCCGTATCGCGAAACACGAGAAACACCATCGCGAGCGCAAGCGCAATCAGCCCGTTGATATCGATCCGTTCGCGCCAGCCGTACAGCGCCATCCCGAGCATGAAAAACGGCTCAGGGAAGAACGAATAGCCGCCGGGCGTATCGGCGAAATGGCGCACGCCGATCTGCAAATGCGGGAAATGCACGCGCAGCGCGAACGCGAGAAAGCCGAGCGCCGCCGCGACGAGCGCGCCGCGCGGGCTCGACAGCAGCCCGAGCATGCCGGTCACGACGACGATCAGATAGCAGCGCACCTCGAGCGGCAGTGTCCAGAGCGGCGCGCAGACATCGACGGGAAAACGGTTGTGTTCGAACACGCCGGGCAGCGCCCAGCCCGACTTGAGCACGATGGTCGAGAAGTTGTCGAGATTGGCCCACGTCATGCCCGCGGTGAAATACTCGCGCAGCGGCAGCGTCGTGAAGAGCGGCCCGATGATGAACACCGTCACCACCGAACCGATCGCCACCGCCGGCCACAGCCGCGCAATGCGCAACGCGACGAAACGCGGCACCGAGCGTTGCCGGTCATAGCTCGCGGTCACGAGAATGCCGCTCAGCAGGAAAAACGCGTAGACGCCGAGTGCGCCGAAACCGTCGAAGCCGAGCGTGTTCTGGACCCAGTCCGTGGTGCCGTCCGGCGCCTGCAGCAGATACGAGTGACCATAGACGACGGCAACGGCGGCCAGCAGTCGCACGAGGTCGAAGTTGTTGCCGTTGCGCGATAGGGCATGCGAAAGCGGATTCATCGGGGCCTCTTACGGAAAACGCCACCGGCCGGCAGCCGTGAGACGGCAAGCAGGCGACGAGTGTCAGATTGCGGCATGGCAGCAATCCGTACCGTTCGCTGTCGCACAGAAGCGCCGTCGTCATGCCCCACCCGCTCCGCGCCGCGCAGGAAGCCCCGACATCTGATAATTTGTCTGCCGATGGATTGGAATCGGCGCGCCGCGCCCCAATAATGTCCTTATCCGGTGCCGCCCAAGCCGTGCGCCGCGCGTTCCACGCAACACCGCCACACGAACGCGCGCGCCGCCGCACCGCCCCGTTCACCCGCGTCAGACAGGAAGCCCTATGTCCATTACCGCCACGCCCCAAGACAATCCGCTTCTCGATTTTTCCGATCTGCCGCGCTTTGGCGAAATCCGCCCCGAACACGTGACGCCCGCGCTCGACGTGCTGCTCGCCAACGCAGCCGCCGCTGTCGAGCGCGCTGCGCTGCCCATCACGCCTGCTTCGTGGGCCGACGTGGTCGAACCGGTCGAGCGCGCGACCGAACCGCTGTCGCGCGCGTGGAGCGTGATCGGCCATCTGAACGCCGTCGCCGACACGCCGGAATTGCGCGCCGTCTATGGCGAAAACCTGCCGCGCGTGACCGAGTTCTGGTCGAGCGTCGGCCAGAATCTCGCGCTCTACGAGAAATACAAGGCGCTCAACGCAAGCGACGAATTCTCGGGCCTGACCGGCGAGCGCAAGAAGATCCTCAGCAACGCGCTGCGCGACTTCCGTCTGTCGGGTGCGGAATTGCCCGAAGACCAGAAGCCGCGTTTCGCCGAATTGCAGGAACGGCAGGCAGCGCTCTCGAAAGCGTTCTCGGACCACGTGCTCGACGCGACCAATGCGTACGCGTACTTCGTCGACGCGGGCAACGAGGCGCAGCTGGCCGGCCTGCCCGAGGACGTGATCGAAGCCGCGAAGGAAGCCGCCGAACGCGACGGCAAGAGCGGCTACAAATTCACGCTGCACTTCCCGTCGTATTTTCCGGTGATGCAATATGCGGAAAACCGTCCGATGCGCGAAGCGATGTATCGCGCGTACGTGACGCGTGCTTCCGAACTCGGTGCGCAGTACGGCAACGGCAAGCCCGAGTGGGACAACACCGCGGTGCTCGCCGATGAACTGAAGCTGCGCGCCGAAGAAGCCGGCATGCTCGGCTACGGCAATTTCGCCGAAGTGTCGCTCGCGCCGAAGATGGCCGAGTCGCCGGCGCAAGTCATGGCCTTCCTCGAAGACCTCGCGACGCGCGCGCGTCCGCATGCCGAGCAGGACTGGAAAGAGCTGCGCGAATTCGCCGCGAGCGAACTCGGCATGAGCGATCTGCAGCCGTGGGACATGACGTTCGCGGCCGAGCGTCTGCGCCAGAAGCGCTATTCGTTCTCGGAAAACGAAGTGAAGCAATACTTCCCCGAAGACGCGGTGTTCAAGGGTTTGTTCAAAGTCACCGAGACGCTGTTCGGCGTGCGCATCCGCCGCGACGAAGCGGCCGTGTGGCATCCGGACGTGCGCTTCTTCCGCGTCGAGAATCAGGACGGCGGCCTCGTCGCGCAGTTCTACCTCGACCTCTATGCGCGCGAAGGCAAACGCGGCGGCGCCTGGATGGACGACGCGCGCGGCCGTCACAAGCTCGCGCACGGCGCCGTGCAAACGCCGGTCGCGTATCTCACCTGCAACTTCTCGGCGCCGGTCGGCGGTAAGCCCGCGTGCTTCACGCATGACGAAGTGATTACGCTGTTCCACGAGTTCGGCCACGGTCTGCATCACATGCTCACGCGTGTCGATGAGCTCGGCGTGTCGGGCATCAACGGCGTCGAATGGGATGCGGTCGAACTGCCCTCGCAGTTCATGGAGAACTTCTGCTGGGAATGGGACGTGCTCTCCGACATGACCTCGCACGTCGATACGGCGAAGCCCTTGCCGCGCGAACTGTTCGACAAGATGCTCGCCGCGAAGAACTTCCAGAGCGGTCTCGGCACGCTGCGGCAGATCGTGTTCTCGATGTTCGACATGCAACTGCATACGGGCTTCGACGCGAACGGCACGAAGAGCGCCACCGAACTCGCGCGCGAGATCAATGAGCGCTTTCACGTCGTGCCGCAAGCACCGTTCTCGCGCTGGCCGAACACGTTCAGCCATATTTTCGCGGGCGGCTACGCGGCGGGCTACTACAGCTACAAGTGGGCCGAAGTGCTGTCGGCCGACGCATATGCGGCCTTCGAGGAAGCGGGGCAAGCCGCGGGCAGCGTGCTCGATCAGACGACCGGCATGCGTTATCGCCGCGAGATCCTCGAAGTGGGCGGCAGCCGTCCGGCGATGGAATCGTTCAAGGCATTCCGCGGACGCGAGCCGAATATCGACGCGCTGCTGCGGCATAACGGCATGGCGCCTGGCGCGACGCATTGAGCGACTGCCGCATCATCGTTCGGCGTGGCGCGTGCGTGATCGCGCCGCGCTGAACGAAGCCGGGCTGCGCTCCCCGGTAGTCCTCGATAAGCCCAATCAACCGGCGACCTGTATGAGCGGGCGCCGGTTTTTTCATGGCCGTTCGAAATGCACCGCTACGCGCGATGCAGCTTGAAATCCACCTGCGCCGGCCGCCCTTCGAGCGATAGCGAAGCCCGCGCCGCCGGCGCGCGGCTCACCACCTTACCGCGACTCACCACCGCGAGCCGCGCGGCGCGCAGACGGATCGCCTCGACCGCATCGCGCGCGTCGAGCACGACGAGATTGGCCGCGCATCCCGGCGCGATGCCGTAGCCTTCCAGACCGAGAATGCGCGCGGCGTTCACCGTGACCGCGTCGAAGCACGCATGCATCGCGTCGACGCCCGTCATCTGCGCAACGTGCAAACCCATATGCGCGACCTCCAGCATGTCGCCCGAACCGAGGCTGTACCAGGGGTCCATGACGCAGTCGTGGCCGAACGCGACCTCGATGCCGGCCGCCATCATCTCGGGCACCCGGGTCATGCCGCGCCGTTTCGGATACGTGTCGCTGCGGCCTTGCAGCGTAATGTTGATGAGCGGATTCGCGATCGCGGCGACACCCGAGTCGCGCATCAGCGGCAACAGCTTGCTCACGTAGTAGTTGTCCATCGAATGCATCGAGGTCAGATGCGACCCCGCGACGCGCCCGTGCAGACCGAGCCGGTGCGTTTCGGCCGCGAGCGTTTCGATGTGGCGCGAGAGCGGATCGTCCGATTCGTCGCAATGCATGTCGACCCGCAAGCCCTGTTCGGCCGCGTACTCGCAGAGCATGCGCACGGACTGCGCGCCGTCGGCCATGGTGCGCTCGAAATGCGGAATGCCGCCGACCACGTCGACCCCCATGCCGATCGCGCGCTTGAGGTTGTCGAACGCGCCGGCGCTGCGCAAAACGCCGTCCTGCGGAAAGGCCACCAGTTGCAGATCGAGATACGGCGCGACACGGCGCTTCACTTCGAGCAACGCCTCGACCGCCAGCAGACGCGGATCGCACACGTCGACGTGGCTGCGAATCGCGAGCAGGCCACGCGCGACGGCCCAGTCGCAATACTGCATCGCTCGTTCGATCAGCGCTTCCTGCGTGAGCTGCGGTTTCAACTCACCCCACAGCGCGATGCCTTCGAGCAGCGTGCCCGACGCGTTCACGCGCGGCAAGCCGTACGACAACGTCGCGTCCATATGGAAATGCGGATCGACGAACGGCGGCGTGACGAGCGAACCCGCGGCGTCGATTTCCTCGCGCGCGCTCGCGGCCAGATCAGGCTCGAGCGCGACGATGCGGCCCGCGTCGATGCCGATGTCGAGCGGCTGCTGGTGCTGCTGCTGGTGCTGCTGGAAGGCACTGCGCGGCAGCATCGCGCGGCGGATGATCAGATCCATGTATCGCTCCCGTTGATCGCGTTCGGACTCGCTACGATTCTATCGGCACCAGAAAAACGCGGGCGCATGACTTCTCGCGAATAAGGCCGCGAATGCGTACCGGCGCGCACGGCACGATCCGTACCGTCTGGATGCGGCGCGACGCGCCTATACTCGCCGTTTCGGACATGCATTCACGGAGCGTACAGATGAAAACGATCGGCGTGATCGGCGGGATGAGCTGGGAGTCGTCCACCGAATACTACCGGCTGCTGAACCGCCACGCGAAGGCGCGCCTCGGCGGCCACCACAACGCGCGCAGCCTGATGCTGACTGTCGATTTCGCGTCGATCGAGGCCAACCAGCGCGCCGGCGACTGGCACGCGCTCGGCGAGCAGATGGCCGATGCCGCGCGCCGCCTCGAACGTGGCGGCGCCGATCTCGTGATACTCGCGACAAACACGATGCATCGCGTGTGCGAATCGATCGAACAGGCAATCACAGTGCCGTTCCTGCACATTGCCGATCCGACCGGCGCGGCGCTGCGCGCGGCGGGCGTCGAGCGCGTCGGCCTGCTCGGCACGCGCTACACGATGGAGCAGACGTTCTACACGGGCCGCCTGCGCGAGCGCTACGGCCTCGAGACGCTGATTCCCGATGAAGCCGAACGCGCGGACGTGCATCGCATCATCTACGACGAGCTGTGTCACGGCAACGTGGACGGCGCTTCGCGCAAGGTCTATCAACGCGTGATCGAAAATCTGGCCGCGCGCGGCGCGCAGGCGGTGATACTCGGCTGCACGGAAATCACGCTGTTGATCAAGCCGGAAGATTCGGCGCTGCCGGTGTTCGATACGACGGCGTTACATGCGCAGGCGGCGGTGGAGTGGGCGATTGGGGAGGCGTGAGCGCGTGAGTGGGTACGTGAGAACTTTCGTGTCGATAGCAGTACGAATGTTTTGAGTCGCGCTGGTCGCCCGCTGCACCTTCGCCAACGGTTCGCCACATCGACACGAATCCAGCGCCTCGCAGGCGTCGTGACGGTCGCCAGTGTTTAGCGGGAAGAGTTTGGCCCGCGAGGCCGTCAGAAGGCCGGGAAATAAAAAAACCCGGCACAAGACCGGGTTCATTCATACTGCGCGCGTAACCGGGCGATAAGCCCGCTTAGCACTCGCCTTTCTTGGCGTGTCCGGGCGGGCAGTGCCGTCCCCGATCGTGGTGGTGGTGCCTTTCCCAATCGTCACGTTCCCAGTAGCGGTGGCCGTCCCAATAGCGGTCGCCATGCCAACCCGGCGTAACGACGACGACGGGCGGCGGTGGAGCGACCACGACAGGGCCACCCACGTTGATGCCGACATTGACGTCAGCCGCGTGCGCGGCGCTGGTCAGGCTGATTGCTACGGCGGCGAGCGCCAGGTGTGCGAGTGCGTGTTTCTTCATGGAAAAGCCCCCAAAAATATAAACGCCTGCCCAGGTTGGATTTCACCGGGCAACAAAAAGCCCGCTAGTGCGGGCTTTTGTCTGTGACGGTTTCCTGCCGGATTCTCGCGGGCTTTGCCCACCTATTGCCCAAAATCGCAAAAAGACGGACTTGCCAAAAACGTTCGAATCGCACAAAGCCCGTAAGGCTTTGGTTGCGGGGGTAGGATTTGAACCTACGACCTTCGGGTTATGAGCCCGACGAGCTGCCAGACTGCTCCACCCCGCGTCAGAGAAAAAAGATTATATCGGTCCGGTCACAAAACGTCAAATGCTTGGCGCCAATCATTTCCTAATGGCGCACGAATGACGCACGTCATCCCGCAAGCCCGACTGCCCGCACGCGACGAAGCACATCGCGAAACACATCACGAAGCACATCGGCGGCGATCTCCACACTCCCCCGCTCGCGCACGATAAGATGCGGAACTATCGGAAACGGGAATCGCCTGCGGCCATAAATGCACGATGAAGCGCACGATGCCGCACACCGTCGCTCGCATGAATTCGAGTGGTCTCGAACGCCATGTGTCGAGCCCGTGCGAACACCGCCGCAATCGGACAGAACAACGGCCCCAGGTCCCGCCCCAACCTTGCCCGGCAAGAATGTGAGAACGTCATGAAAATCGCAACGTGGAACGTCAATTCCCTCAAAGTCCGTCAGCAGCACGTCATCGACTGGCTCGCGAGCAGCGGCACCGACGTGCTGTGTCTGCAGGAACTGAAACTCACCGACGAAAAATTCCCGCGCGCCGAACTCGCCGAGGCCGGCTATCAAAGCTGGTATGCCGGCCAGAAAACCTATAACGGTGTCGGCATTCTGGTGCGCGACGGCTTGCACGTCGACGAAAGCAGCGTCGTGCGCAACATTCCGGGTTTCGAAGATCCGCAACAGCGCGTGATCGCGGCGACCGTCGAAGGCGTGCGCATCATCTCCGCGTATTTCCCGAATGGCCAGGCGCCGGGTAGCGAGAAGTTCGCGTACAAACTGCGCTGGCTCGACGCACTGCACGACTGGCTCGCGACCGAGATAGCCGCGCATCCGAAACTCGCTTTGCTCGGCGACTACAACATCGCACCCGAGGACCGTGACGTGCACGATCCGAAAGCATGGGAAGGCCAGAACCTCGTGTCGCCCGAAGAACGCGCGGCGTTCGTGCGGCTGATCGGACTCGGCCTGTTCGATGCGTTCCGTCAATTCGAGCAGCCGGAGAAAATCTACTCGTGGTGGGACTACCGGATGATGGCGTTCCGCCGCAACGCGGGGCTGCGCATCGATCACATCCTGCTGTCGAAGGCGCTTGCCGATATCTGCACGTCCTGCGACGTCGACAAGGTGCCGCGCAAATGGGATCAGCCTTCGGATCACGCACCGGTGTTCGCACAGCTTGGTTGAATCAGGGGACGACGCGCTCCGGCACACAGCATCCTGAGCCGCCGCAAGTCCCCCAACCCGCAAAGGCCCTCAGCCCTCGCCGCCCAGCACCTTCCACAAGAACCCGAACACCATCGCATCATGCTCGGCCTGCTCCAGTTCATCGGAGCCGCCGTGCCCGCCTTCCGTATTCTCGCGATACCACACGTTGTCCACGCCGAGCGCCTGCATGCGCGCGGCCATCTTGCGCGCGTGGCCGGGATGCACGCGATCGTCGGCGCTCGACGTGGTGAATAGCACCGGCGGATACGCGACGCTTGCCGCGACGTTGTGATACGGCGAATACGCGGCCAGCACGCGCGCTTCATCGGGCTCGTCCGGGTCGCCGTATTCGTCGATCCACGACGCGCCCGCATGCAGCAGGTGATAGCGGCTCATATCGAGCAACGGCACCTCGCACACGACGGCGCCGAACAGCTCCGGCCGCTGCACCATGCACGCGGCCACGAGCAGGCCGCCGTTGCTGCCGCCCTGAATGCCGAGCTGCGCGGCGCTCGTCACGCCGGTGTCGATCAGCGCGTCAGCGACCGCGATGAAATCGTCGAAAGCACGCTGCCGATGCTCGCCCTGCGCCGCCGTATGCCAGCGCGTGCCGAACTCGCCGCCGCCGCGAATATGCGCGACCACATACACGCCGCCGCGTTCGAGCCAGCCGATGCCTTGCCCGGTCAGATAGCCCGGCAGCAGCGGAATCGCGAAGCCGCCATAACCGCTCAGCAGGCAGGGCCGCGAGGCCGATCGTGGATCATCTTCATCGACAGAGGATGCCGCGTGCTTCGGCCCAATCACCGTGTAAGGCACGCGCGTGCCATCGACCGACACCGCGTGCCCGCGCGTCACCGTGAGGCGCGTGGCGTCGAACTGCGTCGGCCAGCGATCGAGCAATTCCCATTCGCCGGGTTCGTCGCGCGCGAGGTCGGTGAGCCAGTAGGCCGGCGGTTGCAGATAGTCGTCGGTGTCGACGAACACTTCGTCGTTGAGCGTCGATTCGACAGGCGAGACATCGACCTGCGCGTCACCGTGCGTCGCAAATACGCGCCGGTGCCACTGCCACGTCCGATCGTCGCGTTGATTCGGCGTCCAGATCAATGTCTTGCTGCGCACATCATCGAGATACGACACGATCAGATGATGGCGTGTATGCGACCAGTCGCAGGCCGAGGTCAGCGGCGTCGGCATGAAGAGCGGCACCACGTCGCGCTCGCCGCGCAGGAACGCGTCCTCGCGAATCGCGAGCAACGCACCGCCCGGATAGCGCTCGCTATTGCCGTCCCAGTCGCATTGCCAGTCGAGCCGTGGCTCGAGCAGCAGCCAGCCCTGCCACGCGCCTACCGCGACGTGCGTGGGCACGTCGTAGCGATGCCAGGCATCGGTGGCATCGTCGAGGTAGTACGTGTGCGAATCGAAAAAATCGACGCTGCTCGTGACCGTATGCCGCCGCTCTAGCGGATCGTAATGCGCTTCCACGCCGATATCGCCGAACTCGCCGCGAAACACCACCGGGGCATCGGCGAGCGCGGCGCCGCGCGTCCAGCGCCGCACGTCGCGCGGATAGCCCGAGCGCGTGAGGGTCTTGCGGCCGTTGTCCCAGCCGACGTAGAGCGTATCGCGATCGATCCACGACGCCGTGTGCTTGCCTGCCTTCGCGATCGCGAAGCCATCGTCGACGAAGCGTTGCGCGTCGATATCGAACTCGCGCACGACGAGCGCATCCGAGCCGCCCGGCGACATCGTGATCAGCGCGCGATCGCCGTCCGGATAAAGAATGTCGAGTTCGACGCAGACCCACGGCGTCTTTTCGGCCGCGCCGAGCGCGTCGAAGTCGAGCAGGTTCTGCCACACCGGCGCGCCGCTGCGCCATGCCGACCACGCAGTGCGCCGCCAGATGCCGCGCGGATTGCGCTCGTCCTGCCACAGGTCGTAGGCCCACTCCTTCCAGCGATCCGGAATCACGGGACGCTCACGCGGCAGATATGCGTCGGCAAGCCGCCGCCGCAGCGTGTCGAACGACGCGCCGCTGCACCACGCGGCGCGCGTGCGCGCATTCTGCGCTTCGACCCACGCGAGCGCGTCAGGATCGTCGAGCGCTTCGAGCGACAGGAAAGGATCGGGGGAAAGCGGCCACTGGAAGGGAACGGAAGGAGCAGGCATCGTCGGCTGTGGAATGAAAACAGCGTCGATTATGCCTTGTGAGAGAACGTGGCCAGCCATCACCCGCGATCAAGGCTCGAGATTCAACTCCTGAATCTTGCGCGTAATCGTATTGCGCCCGATACCGAGACGCTCCGCCGCCTCGACCTTGCGGCCGCGCGTGAAGTCGAGCGCCTCGCGAATGACCGCTGCTTCGAAGCGGCGCGCGAGTTCGTCCATCACGTCCGCCGTGTTTTCGCGCAGCATCCGCGCGACTTCGGTGCGCAAGCCGCCCTCCCACGCGCTCAGTGCAGCCGCGACCGAGACACCTGCCGCGCCGAGCGGATGCACCGCGGCGCCGGCGCTCACGCCCCCCAACGGTGCGCTGCCCGTAAGTCCAGCAGCAGCCCCGTCCGCCAAAGCGCCCGCGGCCGCACCGACGCCGGGCTCGTCCGCGGCGATCTGCGCGGGACCGAGATCGGGCGGCAGATCCTTGATCTCGATCGTCTGCGCGGGCGCCATCACCGTGAGCCAGTTGGCGAGATTCTCGAGTTGCCGCACGTTGCCCGGAAACGGCAACGACGCGAGATACGCAAGCGCTTCATCGGAAACGCGCTTCGGTTCAACACCGAGATCACGCGCGCTCTTTTGCAGAAAGTGACGCGTGAGCAGTGGAATGTCCTCACTGCGCTCGCGCAACGCCGGCAAGCGCAGACGGATCACATTGAGACGGTGATACAGGTCTTCGCGAAACAGGCCCTGACGTACGCGCGATTCGAGATTCTGATGCGTCGCCGCGATTACGCGCACATTCGAGCGCAACGGATTGTGGCCGCCGACGCGATAGAACTGCCCGTCCGAGAGCACACGCAACAGGCGCGTCTGCAGATCGAACGGCATGTCGCCGATTTCGTCGAGAAAGAGCGTGCCGTTCTCAGCCTGCTCGAAGCGCCCCTGGCGCATCGCCTGCGCGCCGGTGAACGCGCCGCGCTCGTGGCCAAACAGTTCGGACTCCAGCAGATCCTTTGGAATCGCCGCCGTGTTCAGCGCGATGAAGGGACCGTTCGCGCGTGGGCTATGCCGGTGCAACGCACGCGCGACCAGTTCCTTCCCGGTGCCTGATTCGCCGGTAATGAGCACGGTCGCCGCCGAATGCGACAGGCGGCCGATCGCGCGAAACATGTCCTGCATCGCCGGAGCCTGGCCGAGCATCTCGGGCGCTTCGGCGACGCGCTCGTCCCACGTCTGCTCGCCGCGCATGCTTTCGTCGACCGCGCGGCGGATCAGCTCGACCGCCTTGTCGACGTCGAACGGCTTGGCGAGATACTCGAACGCGCCGCCCTGGAATGCGGCGACCGCGCTATCGAGATCCGAGAACGCGGTCATGATGATGACCGGCAAGCCCGGCACCTTGTCGCGCACGGTTTGCAGCAGTTCGAGCCCGGAGCCGCCCGGCATGCGGATGTCGGAGACCAGCACCTGCGGGCTGTCGTGATCGAGCGCGGCCGACGCCTCGCGCACGTTCGCGAAGCTGCGTGTCGCGAAGTTCTCGCGGGCGAGTGCTTTTTCGAGCACCCAGCGAATCGATTGATCGTCGTCTACTATCCAGATCGGCTTCATATAGGTCGGTCAGAAGTCTTGAGATGCTTGTGGTATCAGCAGTCGAGCGGCAGCAGAATCTGAAACTCGGTATGGCCCGGCCGGCTGTCCACTTCGATCAGGCCATCGTGCTGTTGCACGAAGGTCTGCGCGAGCGTGAGACCGAGACCGCTGCCGTCGTCGCGCCCCGACACGAGCGGATAGAAAATGCGGTCGCGAATCTCTTCGGGAATGCCTGGGCCGTTGTCGACGATATGCAAGTCCAGTGCCAGCTTGCACAGGCGTTTTGAAATCGTGACCTTGCGCGCGATCCGCGTGCGCAGATCGATGCGCGCATCGCCCTGCGAAATGCGCTCGCGCAATGCCTCGGCCGCATTGCGCACGATGTTCAGGAGTGCCTGGATCAGCTGCTCCTTGTCGCCGCGCAGATCCGGCACGCTCACGTCGTAATCGCGCTCGATCGTGAGGCCGCGCGGAAACTCCGCGAGAATCACCTGGCGCACCCGCTCGCACACCTCGTGAATGTTCACGTCGCCGACGATATGCGGATGGCGGTGCGGTTCGAGCAAGCGGTCGACCAACGTCTGCAGCCGGTCCGACTCCTTGATGATGACCTGGGTGTACTCGCGCAATTCGTCGCGCTGGCGCTCGCCGAGTTCGAACTCGAGCAGTTGCGCGGCGCCGCGAATGCCGCCGAGCGGATTCTTGATCTCGTGCGCGAGATTGCGGATCAGTTGCTTGTTGACCGCCGTGAGATCGTTGATGCGTTCCTCGCGGTCGGTGCGCAGATGCCGCTCGTTCTCGAACAGTTCGAGCAGCACATAGTCCTGCGCGCTTTCCAGAAAGCCGACGATCGCATGGACGTGCAGGGGCTCGTGGCCGGGCCGCTCGAGCACGGCATCGAGATGCGTCGCCTGAAAACGGTGCGCGGCGATCGCGGTGATCGTTGCGACCAGTTCGTCGGCGTTCGAGAAAATGTCGGGCCACGCCATCTGCGCGAGCTGCCGGCGCGACATTTCGAGCATCGACTCCGCCGACGGATTCGCAAAGGCGACGCGCAGCGTCCGCTTCTCGAGCACCAGCACCACGGTCGGCAGCGCCTCGAAGCCCGGCAGCAAACCTGAGCTCACGAGCTGCGGATCGTCCGACAGCGTCTGTTCGTGTCCTTTCCTTGCCTTGATCAGATTCTTGAGAACCATCTTGCAGTCTGGCCGGTAGGAGGTCGTGATAAGTCGTGGTGTTGCTTTGGATTGCCCGCGACATGGTTCGCGGCCTAACGAAAAAGGGACGGCGCCGCCGTCCCTTCGTGACCGATCGCGAGCGTCGGGCAAAGCGCTTCGCCGGGTGAGGGGCGAAGCGCCATGACCGCTTACAGCGAGTAGTACATTTCGAATTCGATCGGGTGCACCGACTGACGATAGCGTTGCAGCTCGCCCGTCTTCAGTTCGATGTACGCGTCGAGCATCGCATCCGTGAACACGCCGCCGCGCGTCAGGAACTCGCGGTCCGCGTCGAGCGAGTCGAGAGCCTGGTCGAGGCCCGCGCACACGGTCGGGATCTTGGCATCCTCTTCCGGCGGCAGATCGTACAGGTTCTTGTCGGCGGCTTCGCCCGGGTGAATCTTGTTCTGCACACCGTCCAGACCCGCCATCATCAGCGCGGAGAAGCACAGGTACGGGTTCGCCAGCGGATCCGGGAAGCGCGTTTCGATGCGGCGGCCCTTCGGGTTCGACACGTGCGGAATACGGATCGATGCCGAACGGTTACGAGCCGAGTAAGCGAGCTTGACCGGCGCTTCGAAGTGCGGCACGAGACGCTTGTACGAGTTCGTACCCGGGTTCGTGATCGCGTTCAACGCGCGAGCGTGCTTGATGATGCCGCCGATGTAGAACAGCGCGAATTCCGACAGGCCTGCGTAGCCGTTGCCCGCGAACAGGTTCTGGCCGTCCTTCCAGATCGACTGGTGAACGTGCATGCCCGAACCGTTGTCGCCGACGACCGGCTTCGGCATGAACGTCGCCGTCTTGCCGTACGTGTGCGCGACGTTGTGGATGATGTACTTCATCTGCTGCAGCCAGTCAGCGCGCTGCACGAGCGTCGAGAACTTGGTGCCGATTTCGTTCTGGCCTTGACCAGCGACTTCGTGGTGATGCACTTCGACCGGAATGCCGATCTGCTCGAGCAGCAGACACATTTCCGAGCGGATGTCCTGGAACGTATCGACCGGCGCGACCGGGAAGTAGCCGCCCTTCGTGCCCGGACGGTGGCCGGTGTTGCCGCCTTCGAATTCCTTCGCCGACGACCACGGTGCTTCTTCCGAGCCGATCTTGATGAAGCAGCCCGACTGGTCCGTGCTCCACTGGACCGAGTCGAAAATGAAGAATTCCGGTTCCGGACCGAAGAAGGCCGTGTCGCCGAGGCCCGAGCTCTTCAGGTACGCTTCGGCGCGCTTCGCGAGCGAGCGCGGATCGCGCTCGTAGCCCTTGCCGTCAGCCGGTTCGACGACGTCGCAGGTCAGCACGAGGGTCGACTCTTCGTAGAACGGGTCGATGAAGGCCGTGTTCGCGTCCGGGACCAGCAGCATGTCCGATGCTTCGATGCCCTTCCAGCCGGCAATCGACGAACCGTCAAACGCATGGCCGCTCTCGAACTTGTCTTCGTCGAATGCCGACACCGGCACCGAAACGTGTTGTTCCTTGCCGCGCGTGTCGGTGAAACGGAAGTCGACAAACTTGACGTCTTCGTCCTTGACGAGTTGCATGACGTCGGCCACGGATTTACTCATAACCTATCTCCTGATTAACGAATTCGGCGGATTCAGCCGCCGCACAATCTAGCTGACCCGTCCCGGAACGTCCACCCAAAACGGCATGGCAAGGTGGGAAATCCAGCCGGGACCAATCGATCGGCACCAATAAAGCAGGTTCTGTGCCAATACTGCGCCCGACATGAGCCGATGGGGGCGCGGCGCTGCGGCGCGTCCGTTTGCGGGCAACACGCACGGCGCACGCGAGGCCATCGGGAAATCCGCGTGAGCCTCGTTGCACCATATTCGTGCATTCACCG
This sequence comes from Paraburkholderia susongensis, assembly GCF_900177725.1. Classification (GTDB taxonomy): domain Bacteria; phylum Pseudomonadota; class Gammaproteobacteria; order Burkholderiales; family Burkholderiaceae; genus Paraburkholderia; species Paraburkholderia susongensis. The sequence continues at coordinate 510,865 of NZ_FXAT01000001.1, forward strand.
GTTTGGGAGCGGTCTTCATGTTCATTTTGGTGCATTTGCGGAAAATTGCACCAACTTTGCGCGTCGGCGTTTGAGCACCGGGTTGCACGACTCATGTCGCGACTCATGCGCGGCGCCGGGCCCGCCGGCGCATGCGCGGCGCACGCCGCGCGCTAGAATGGTCATTTGGTCCGAAGGAGATTGACGCTCATGAGCACGCTCGAACAGCTGTACGCACAGGCGGAGGCCCGCCGCACCGAAAACCAACTGCCCTATGCGGGCGCGGTATCGCCCGCCGAGGCGTTCGAACTGCTGCAACTCGATCCGCGCACGCGGCTCATCGACGTGCGCACCCGCGCCGAGCTCGACTGGGTCGGCCGGCCGGTGATCGGCGATGGGCAGTACGCGCACGTCGAATGGACGCGCTATCCGGGCGCGGTGCCGAATCAGGAGTTCATGCAGCAGCTCGCGCAGGTCGCGTCGCCCGAGACGCCCGTGCTGTTTCTGTGCCGCAGCGCCGCGCGCTCCAAGCTCGCCGCGATCGCCGCGACCCAAGCGGGCTTCACCAAGGCATACGACCTGCTGGAAGGCTTCGAAGGCGACAAGGACGGCCAGGGGCATCGGAAGACGGTGTCGGGATGGTGTTTTCGCGGGTTGCCGTGGATCGGCGCCTAAATCAACCTGAGTCGACCTGAGTCAACCTGAGCCAACCCGGGAGCGCTGACGGGGAAAGTCGCCGAGGCACGCTGCCGCCGCACGCAGACGCCCGTGGCGCGCGGCTGAAGCAGGCTTCCTGAAACGGAAAGCGCCGACGACACATTGACTGCATCGTCGGCGCGGGGTGTGACACTGCGATGTCGTTCGCGACCCTCGCCAGGCCAGACCGGCGAGCGGGGATCGCTTACTTCGATCGCTTACGTCATTGGACGCCACCTCGGCAGCGCCCAATCCGTTCAGGGCACGGTTCAGGGCGCGGCGGAAATCCCGAACACGTGCAACTTGCCGGCGCTGACCTGTCTCGGCAGGGTAACGCTCGCCACTGTCTTGCCCGGCGTCAGCGGCACCGTCTGCGCGAACAGATAGGTCTTGACGGCGTCGTTGCTGCCGTTGCCGGCATTGCGGTACGTCGTTGTCAACGCGACGGGGGCCACCGGCGCGGCGCTGCCGCCATTGAGGGTCCAGTCGTCGAACGCGAGCGTGAACGGCGTGGTCGTGCCATCGGAATAAGTCACGAGCGCGGCGCCCGAGCTTGGGCCGTTGTTGGCTGAACCCAGCAGAACCAGCGAGTGGCCTGTCGTGCCGGGCGGCATCGCGATGGTCTGCCCCACTGCCACGGCGTTATCGAGCGGGCCGCCGGACAGCACGAAGCTCGCGCCGCCGAAGGTGAACGGTTTGCCCGGCGCCGCGCCAGCCGCCGTCAATGCCTGCGACGAGTAGCTGTAAAGCGAGCCGTCGAAGTCCGCACCCAGACCGTCGGTATTGCTGCTGCCGTCGGCGCTCACGCCATGGTTGTTGAATGCGTCAACCACGTTGCGAGCGAGCGGCACGCCATACGAGGGAGGCACGTCGGCAGGGTTCGTTCCCCACTGCGAAGGCGACGAGCCCATGGCGAAGTTCAGCGTCGCGCCGTGAGCCAGCGCATCGGCATCGAGCCACGAACTGGTGTGGGCGGTGCCGTTCACGGCCAGGCTTTGCACATAATTCGCGCTCGGCGCGCCGGGCGCATTGATACGCAGCGTCTTGCCGTTCCCCAGCCGAACGGTGATCGACGAAAATTGCGGGCTGCCGATCGCAAAGCCGCCGACACCCGGAATCTCCGGATAAAGACCCAATGCGCCCCACACGTACCAGCCCGACACCGCGCCCAGGTCGTCATTGCCGGGCAACCCGTTCGGCCCGGTGCCGAAGGCGCTCGCCATGATCTGCTGGACCACCTTCTGCGTGCCCGACGGCGAGCCCGCCCAGTTATACAGCCAGGGCACCTCGAAGGTCGGTTCGTTGCCCATATAGAAATTGGGCAGGGTCATCCCCGCGTTCAACACCGTGAAGAACGTATTGAGCCGCGACACCACCGCCGTATTGCCGCCCAGTTGCGCAAACAGCCCGACCGGGTTGAACGGCACCATCCAGGTGTACTGCTCGGCGTTGCCCTCCACGTAGTTGTCGGTGCTGCTCTGCGTCTCCGGAATCCAGCTTCCGTCCGTGTTGCGGCCGGCATTCAGAGGCGGCGTGAGCGAAGTGTTGAGCAGGTTCTGCCAATAGGCCGAGCGGCTCAGCAGCATTTTCTGGATGGCCGGATTGCCCAGTTGGCCCGCGAACTGCGAAATGGCGAAATCGCTGCTCGCGTATTCGAGCGTCGACGATGCCTGCCCCCATTCACCGCTCGTGATATAGCCGTACTGCAGATAACTGGCGCGGCCGCCGTTCGTCGTGACACCGTTACACGCGGTGCCGGGAATGTTGGCCATCTTGATCATGTGCTTCAACGCGCCCGAGGTATCGAACGAGCGCGCGCCGAATGCATACGCGCCCGAGACGATCAGCGAGCCGGCATCACCCGGCATCACGCCGTCTTCGACGTTGTCGTTGACCCAATGCGGAATCGCGCCGCATTGATCCGCGTCGTTGACGAGCGACTGCGCCATGTCGCTGGTTTCCTGCGGAAACAGCGTGGCCTTGAGCGGAATCAGCGAACGATAGATGTCCCAGCCCGAGAAGCTGGTGTACTGCGCCGCATGGCCTGCGCTGACCGTGTGGACCTGCTGGTCGAAGCCGATATATTGGCCATTGGTATCGCTGAATACGCTCGGTGCCCATAACGCATGGTAGAACGCCGTATAAAACTTCGTCAGCGCAGTGCTATCCTGGCTGCTCACCTGAATGGTATTAAGGCGCTGATTCCATGTCGCATCAGCCAAGGCCTTTACGCCGTTGAAATCCCAGGACGGATTTTCCTTCTCGAGATTACCCTTGGCATTGGCGACGCTCACATATGAAATGCCGATTTTCATCAGAACGCTATTGGCCTTACCGAAATTCATGACGGCACGGCCTTGGGTAAAGGAAGACGTCTTTGCAAATGGCTGACTGAATTGCGCATAAAAATACACCGGCACATTCGTCGAGTTGCCGCAGAAATGTCCGCCGGTCGTACTGCCTGAAATAGTCCTCGCGTCCACCTGCGTGACCGAGCCGGCCACGCCCGTTTGCGTATTCGTATAGGTCGTATCGAGCACGAGCGTCGACGACTGCTGATCCGGATACGTGAAGCGGCCAAAGCCGGTGCGCGGGGTCGCGGTCAACTCGACTTTGATCTGGTTGTCGAGCAACACGGAATAGGCGCCCGCCACCGCCTTCTCGTTCGCATGGCTAAACGTTTGCGCGAGCGGCTTGGTGGCGTCCAGCGTCGGCATGACAGGGAATTCGCCGTCATTGCCGGAACAACCCGCGCCGCTCATATGCGTGAGGCTGAAGCTCTGGATCGAGCCGATGTCGTAGTAGTAGCCGGCCGGAGAACCAGGCTCCGCGCTGTTCGCCGGAGCCGAGGTGGTATTCGTATCGGGCGCCCATTGCACCATGCCGTTCGGCAGGCCCGCCGCGGGCACCACGCTGCCCGCCTGCCCTGCCGGCACGGGATTCGGGGAGTCGCTCGCCAACGTGCCGATGAGCGGATTGACGTATTGGGTCAGACGCATGTTGCCGTGATCGGCTGCGGACGCTTGCGCGCTGTCGTTTGCAGCGCTCGCGCCCGACTGAGCCGCGTCATGAAGCTGGTCCGCCGCCACCGCAGCAGAGCCGGCCTGACTGCCCGGGCCATCTCCTCCGCAACCTGTCAAAGCACCAATAATGGTCAAAGCAACCGAAAGACGGCGTATATCTATCACGGCTGTCTCCTTAGCATTGTTTAGTTAACAGAATTATCCATCGGCAACAGGGTCATTGACCGCAAGCCATGCTATAGAGCCGTTCCAGACGCGTCAATCGATTATCTATTGCGACTTAAGTTTATTTTGTTTTACTAAACAAACTAAAATGCTTACCAAAAATAATAATTAATTGGTTTGATTGAGCCAATGAAATACACCGGATCGGCAAGCGCGATCCGAATATGCATAACGCATTTTATTTGGCGAAAAACCGGAAATGAGATGAATGCCGCGATCGAATGGAATCGATGTCAATCCACAAGAAGCAGCGGCTATTGGACGGAGTTGCGAGGAAGCGGCGATGGTTCCTCGCAATTGCCCGCAGCCCTCGTCATGGGGATGGACGAGAGCCGGACTGTCGTGTTCGCACTGCGTGCGCGTTGATACCGATACAGCGGCGCACGCGCACCGTGCGCGGGATCCGCACGTCCAGGCGCGCGTACGGCACGGCGCGGCTCAGGAGAGCCGCCGCCGCTCAGTTGCGCGGCTTGCCCACGGACGCCGCCGCCACCTCCGGCTCGACGATATCGCCGCCGAGCAGATGCACCCCTTCGCGCAGTTTCACGAATGCCGCGGCCACGGCTTCCGGCTCGCCTTTCACGCCGAGATCGATGTGATGCCGCGCATAGACGCCGCCGCGCTCCGCGTCGCCGACGCTCGGCAGGCTGAATACGCGCACACCCGGAAAATCGCGTTCGATTTTCTCCATCAGCGGCGCGAGGCGCGACTCCGGCAGCTCGAACACGAGCAGCGACTTCTCCGCATGCGGCATCGCATGATGCAGATGCGCGTACTGCGTATCGAGCACCCATTCGATCATCGGCCAGGCCATCACCGGAAAGCCCGGCACGAAATGATGCTGACGGATCGAAAAGCCCGGGATCTTGTTGTAGCCGTTCGGAATGATCGCGGCGCCCTGCGGATACGTGCCCATGTTCAGGCGATGCCGGTTTTCGGGCGAGTTCAGATCGAGCGGCGTCGGCGAATTCGCCGGATACATGTCGCGAATGCGCTCCTGGATCAGCTTCGCGGCCTCCGGGTGCAGTTCGAGCGGCACGCCGAGCGCGGCAGCCGCGCACTGGCGCGTGTGATCGTCGGGCGTTGCGCCGATGCCGCCCGTCGAGAAGACGATGTCGCCCGAGGCGAACGTGCGCCGCAGCGTCGCCGTGATGCGCTCGGGGTCGTCGCCCACGTACTCCGCCCAGCCGAGCGGCAGCCCGCGCGCGCCGAGCAATTCGATGAGCTTCGGCAGGTGCTTGTCGACACGTCTGCCCGACAGGATTTCATCGCCGATGATGATGACGCCAAATGCCATTGCCGCCTCTTCTGTTTGATCTCAATAGGGAACCGGCGCGGTCTGACGCGCGCCGCCGTGCTCTTCCGCCCGCATGCGCTGCAGCGCGCGCAGGCAGTAATAGCCGAACCACAGCGCCGAGAACACGAGGATGAACGCGTAAATCCAGATCGTCACCGCGGTGATGACCGGGAACAGCACGATCAGCCACACCGACGACGCCCACAGCAGCGTAGGCAGCGAACCCAGCAGGCCGCTCGCAATGCCGATCAGAAGCAGCGGTAGCCGATAGCGCCGCACCAGCTCGCGCCGCTCGTCGCGCGTCGCGTGCAAGGCCAGCGCGTCGTAGCTCATCAGGCGGTAAGTCAGCCAGCCCCACAGGAGCGGGGGAATCAGCGCGAAGAACGGCGGCACGAGCCACAGCGGCAACGTGACGATCAGCAGCACGAGACACACGAGCGTGGTCCACAGCGCCTGGCCGAGGCTACCGTACCACGTTCCGCCGTGGCGCATTTCAAGGCTGGCGAACTGGCGTGCCGCGAGAAAGCGGATCACGGCCGGCATCGACAGCGTGGCGATCAGCAGCAGCACCGTGACGACGATCAGCGGAATCGCCATCGCGATCACGATGAACGGTGCAATGACCGCATGCAGCGCCGAAAAACCGAGCCAGTCGAACAGATGGTAGAGCGTGACGGTGAACGACCAGTCGTCGAGCCACGTGCGGGTCGCGCCCGTGAGCGTCTGCCAGGAAAACCACAGGATCACGCCCCAGCCGACCGTCGCGACGATGAACGGTTTGAAAGTCAGCCAGAGCATGCGCGGGTGGAACGTGCTTGCGAGCGCGCGCCCGAACGAGCGCAACAGATCATTCATGCGAGCCAATGCCTGCGAACGAAACGATGGTAGGGAAAACGCGCCGCGCGCGGGCCGGACATGCTGGGGCACGGGAGCGTACACACGAACGTGCACAGGATAAACCAGGGGACGCGCCGCCGGGGGAAGCTGGCGGCGTGGCAAAGCGCATGCTCAACCGGGCTTGAATGGAATCAGGCGGGTTCAAGCTGGTTCAAGCGGACTCAAACCGCGGCCGCATCGTTGCCGGACTCGCGGCGCTTCGGCGTCAGGCGCCGCGCGATGCGCACGACCGCAAGCCAGTGCTGCGCCCAGAAGCCCTCGCCATAACGACGGCCTTCGAGCTGGTCGCTAATGCCGGTGGGCTCCATCTCGCGGCTCCACGAGACGCTGCGAAACAGCATGTCCCACCACGGAAACAGCACGCCGAAGTTGCAGCCGTACTTGAGCCCCTGGTGACCGTAGCCGATCGCATGATGACGGCGATGGAACGTCGGGCTGACCAGCAGCCGCTCGCCGAGCCAGCCGTAGTAGAGCCGGATGTTCGCATGCTGCACGCTCTGCGCGAGGTTCGTGATCGCGACGAGCACGACGAACTGCGACGGCGGCACGCCGATCACGAGCGCGATCACCGCGAAGAACGACGCCTGCAGCAGATCGTCGAGCAGATGATTGCGGTCGTCGGACCAGAGCGACATCTGCCGCTGGCTGTGATGCACCGCGTGCAGTTCCCACCACACGCCGATGCGATGCTGCCAGCGGTGATACCAGTAGCCGGCGAAGTCGAGCACGAGAAGATACATCACGAACGTGACGAGCGGCTGCGTGGTCACGCCGGGCCATAGATTGTCGAAGTTGACATTCGCGATGCCGTGCATGCGCAGCCAGCCCTGCACGTTGTCGAAGAACGGTTGCAGCGCGAAGAAAAAGAACAGATTGAGAATGCCGAGCTTGGCGATCCACGTGTAGAGCACGTCGACGCGCACCGCCTTGCGGTTGTCCCACCGCTCGACGGGACGCAGCGCCTCGAGCGGGCGCAGGATCGCGTACATCGCCAGCACCTCGAGCACGCCGACGATGACCCAGTACAGGCTGTCGTACGTGTCTTCGTCGTAGTCCATCAGGTTGAGGCGGTACAGCAGCGGCTGCACCACGTCGACATACAGCCACGTCTGCAGGGTCGAGACGAAGCTGTCGAGCGAAGAAAAAATCAGATGGAACATGGTGCTGGTCTGGTTACTTCATCCGGTCACGACGCCGCTCAGGCTCCGTTCGGCGCCGTAACCGGCGCACGATTGAAGAAATAGATGCCGTGCGGCGAGCGGCCCACCGCAATGGTCTGGATCAGCTTGCGCGTGTTCAGGTCGATGATGCCGACGTGCTTCGCGAAGCGGAACGTAACCCACAGATAGCGTTTGTCGGCGGAAAGTTCCATGTCGTCCGGCCCCGGCATCAGGCCGGTAATGTCGCCGACGTTGGTGAGCGTGTCTTCGTCGATGATGCTGATCGTGCTCGCCACCCGGTTCGACACCGCGACATGCCGGCCGTCGTCGAGCGAGCGGAAATTGTGCGCGCCCTTGCCCGTGTGGATGGTCTTGACGACCTTCTGGTTGCGCCAGTCGACCACGGCGACGTAATCCTCGCCGGTCATGCCGACGAGCAGGTACTTCTCGCCCGGCGTCATCCACAGGCCCGCCGGCACCTTGCCGACCTTCATCTTCCACTTCACGGTTTGCGTAGGCAGGTCGATCGCGGCGAGCTCACCCGACACCTGCAGTGTGACGAACACCGTTTTGCTGTCGGTCGTGAACGCCATGTGGCTCGGCATGACCGCGAGCGGCAGGCGCGACGCCAGCGTCATCTGGTTCTTCTGGCTGTCGTAGTGATAGATGTCGAGACGATCGAGCCGCAGGCCGGTCGTGACGAGCCACTTGTGGTCGGGCGAAAAGCCGATCTGATAGGGGTCTTCGATGTTCTCGACCCAGCGTTGCACCTGCCCCGACTTCGGATCGACGAACATCAGGTTGTTCGACACCGAATTGGCGACGATCAGCGAAGAATTGTCCGGCGTGACCATCAGATGGTGCGGCTCCTTGCCGGTGGGCACGGTGCCGACGACCTGGTGGCTGTTCTCGTCGATCAGGCTCAGCGTGGCTTCGCCGGAATTGAGCACGATCACGTTATTAGCGTGAGCCGCGGGAGAAAAAAAGCCTGCGGCGGCGGCGAGCGCCACACTCGCAGCGAAGGTGGCAGTCAAGCCGGGAAGAAAAAAATTACGCATGAAAACTCGCTTCGGAGAACAACCGTCATTGTAGAACGTTTGCCGGGCCGCGCGGTTGACGCAGGTCGCCGCTGAGCATAGGAAAAATGGAGGGCGCGATGAGTCGTGGCGGCGGCGGGCACGTGGCTTCAATGGCGCTTCGCACGACATTTTCCGGTGCGGAGCCGATGTACCGCCCCCTCACCCCAGCCATAAACGAGATTATTCCTGGAATTCGCCAAATCATTATGAGAGGAAACAGGAATATTCCTATTTTCCGACGCCCTCCTTTTATTCAGATTGCTTACGATCTTTCTGCATTTCGGAGTTCTCTGATATCCGAACACCACGGCAAGACCGGACACTTCTCTTCAGCGCACTAGCGCTCGCGTCAGTGCTTCCCGTATCGCTTATCCCATGAACTTCAGCGCGTGACGCGGGTGTTCGGGTATGCCCGAACACAAAAGCGAAAGAGCCCGGCGAAGAAATCGCCAGGAATCGTGCGCGTTTGATTTTCATATTTTCGCGATTTACCGGGCTATCAACCCGACCATTTACTGCCCGACTTATTCGCGCGCCGTGCGCTGAAACACGCCGTGCGCCGAAGCAATTAACGTGGAGATGTTGAATTGACGAGAAGAAATATCGCAGTGATTTGCTGTACGACGCCGCACACGGGGCCAGCCGCGCCACCGGTCGCCAACCTCAAAAGAAACCCCGCGGCAGCGCGCAGGAAAACCATCGCTCAGGCAGCACAAAGCGCAGTCGGGGTGGCGGTGGCCGCGGCAGCGCTCTACGTCACGGACGCGACTGCGGCCGGCGCCAATGCATATCAATCAGATACGGCCAACGCATCGGGCGATTTCTCGATCGCGATAGGCGATCAGGCCAGCGCATCGGGCAATTTCTCGACGGCAATAGGCGACCAGGCCAGCGCAACCAATGAGTCCGCGCTCGCAATCGGCAGCGGGGCCAATGCGCAAGGCCAAGCCAGCCTGGCAGTTGGCCAGAGCGCCAGCGCGCAAGGCGCTTCCTCGAGCGCCGTGGGGATGAACGCGAGCGCGCAGGCCGACCGCTCCACGGCGGTGGGTCTGAGCTCCACGGCACTCGGTCTCGACTCGATCGCGGCAGGTTCGGGCACGACAGCGGCGAGTGCCGCCGCATCCGCCTTCGGTTCGCTCGCCACCGCGGCGGGCATCGGGTCCACCGCGCTCGGCTACGGCTCGCAAGCCAGCGGCAACAGCGCGCTCGCAACCGGAACACAGGCCTCGGCAACGGCGGACGCTAGCGTCGCGATCGGTAGCCAGGCCGTTGTCAGCGGCGTGGGCGGCATTGCGCTCGGCGCTAACGCCGAGGCCGGCGCGACGAATGCGCTGTCAATAGGCACCTCCGCCTCGGCGTACGGCGCGAACGCCATAGCGTTCGGCGCGTACTCCGCCGCGAGCGACGATGGCGCCATCGCACTCGGCTACGGTGCAAACGCCGCAGCCGCGAATGCGCTTTCGCTCGGCTATAACGCCAGTGCGCTCGCCATCAACTCCGTCGCGCTCGGCCAGGGCTCCGTCGCCGATCGCGCGGGCACGGTCTCGGTCGGCTCCGCCGGCAACGAGCGCCAGATCACGAATGTCGCCGCAGGGTCAGCCAACACCGATGCGGTCAACGTCGCTCAACTGAAGGCGGTCAGCGACCAGAGCGCGGCGACGGCCGCGAAGCTTGACGGCGCGGTCATGTACGACACGAATGCCGACGGCAGCGTCAACCGCAACAGCGTCACACTCGGCGGCGACCCGACGAGCGGCACCGTCATTCACAACGTCGCCGATGGCGTGCTGGCGTCCGACGCGGTCAATCTTGGCCAACTGAATGAGGCGCTCGGCAGCGCGATCAATAACGCCGTGGCCGACTCGGCCAACGCATTTTTCAGCGCGGACGGCAGCCGCGATACCGAAAGCGCGGTGTCTTCGGGCACGCACTCGATCGCGGCCGGAGCGAACGCACAGGCCTCCGGTGCGAACGCGGTCGCGATCGGCGCCAATGCCGTTGTCAGCGGAAACAATGCGACAGCGCTAGGCACGGCCGCGAACGCGAGCGCCGACAATTCGGTGGCGCTAGGTCAAGGCTCGGTCGCCGATCGGGCGAACACGGTATCCGTCGGCGCGGCGGGTCAGGAGCGCCAGATCGTCAACGTCGCACCCGGTGTGCAAGGCACCGACGCGGTCAACGTCAATCAATTGCAACAAAGCGTGGGCGGCGCGGTCAGCCAGGCCAATCAATACACCGACGACCAGATCCGCTCGGCACGCCGCGACAGCTACGGCGGTACGGCAACCGCACTAGCCATGGCCGGCTTGCCGCAAGCAGTCCTGCCGGGACGCGGCATGGTTGCTGTGGCCGGTGGCACCTATGGTGGTCAGTCGGCCTTTGCGATCGGCGTGTCCCAGCTATCGGATACGGGCAAATGGGTCTACAAGGTTCAGGGCAGTGCCGACTCGCGTGGTCAGCTCGGCGCCTCGATCGGCGCGGGGATGCATTGGTAGGATATTTCGCGAGGGTTTCGACCAGGGCGAGTCGTAATAGTGGCCCGCCCCGGTCATCACAACCGCGAACGCAGTGACTGGCAAGGCCTGAGCAGCCGGTGCGCGACATCGTTCTCACGAGCGTTGCGCGCCGGCCGCTGCAAGCAACGGCTCACCGCACCATTCACCGCCGCTCACCACCGCACCACTCGCCGCATCATCGTGCCCCGCCGTCCAGAACGGCACCCACCACGGCGCTACGCACTCAGCGCTGCATCGACTCCCACACCTTATGCAGGCGCCTCACCGAAACCGGCATCGGCGTGCGCAGCTCCTGGGCAAACAGCGAGATCCGCAGTTCCTCGAGCAGCCAGCGGAATTCCGCGAGCCGCGGGTCCAGCACGCCGCCGCGCTGCGACACCGCGCGCTGGTAGTGTTGCAGCAGCGGCTGAAGTTCGGCGAATTGCCGTGCGTCGCGCGTGGGGTCCGCGCGCAGCTTGTCGATACGCAGCACCATCCCCTTTAGATAGCGCGGGAAGTGCGCAAGCTGCGCATACGGCGTATCGACGACAAAGCGCTTGCCGATCAGCGCGTCGAGCTGATTCTGCAAGTCGGCATGCGCGGCCGCGAACGGCTTCGATTGCAGGAGCTTTTTCGTCACGCTCGCGTATTCGCCGAGAATCTGCCCGACCAGCCGCGAGATTTCCTGCGCCAGCAGCGTGAGGCGGCTGCGCCCTTCGTCGCGTCGGGTGTGAAAACTCGCATCGTCGTCGGGCAGCGGGTCCTGCAGACAGGCTCGGTCGAGCGCGGTATCGATCAACTGATCGCGCAGTTCCTCCTGCGTGCCGCGCGGCATGAACTGCATCGCCATTTCGCGCAGGCCCGGCAGATTCTTCTCGAGGTACTTGATCGGCTCCTTCAACTGCAGCGCGAAAAGCCGGCGCAATCCCGCACGATGAATCCGCGCGGCTTCCTCGGGCGAATCGAACACCTCGACATCGCAATGCGTGCCGCGATCGACCAAAGCCGGATAGCCGAACAGCGTCTGGCCGCCCCGGCGGATTTCGAGCAGTTCGGGCAACTTGCCGAAATTCCACGTCGTCAGCTTTTCATACAGCGCAGTGCCCGCCGCCCCATCCTGCGGCGTGGTCTGCGGGGCGGATGCGGCAGCGCCCTTGCCGCGCTGCGTGGCGCCCGGGCCCGAATCCGCGGCTTGCGAAGGCGTCGCGACGCCGCCGCCCGCACCGGCCAACGCCGCGCCCGCCGCGCTCGACACGAGCTTCTGGAAATGCTGTTGCGCCTGGCCGCCGAGTTCAGCGCGCAGTTGCGACAGATTGCGGCCCATCGCAAGCTGCCGCCCGTGCTCGTCGATGACCTTGAAGTTCATGAACAGATGCGCGGGCAGCGTCTCGAGCTTGAAGTCGGACTGCTTCATCGCGATCTGGGTCTGCTCGCGCACATCGGCGATCAACGCTTCGAGCAGGCCGCCCGCGCCGAAGCGCTGCGCGCCGTGCCGCTCGGCGAACCCGGCCGCGTATTCGGGCAGCGGCACGCAATGCCGCCGCAGCTTCTGCGGCAACGACTTCAGCAGCAGTTGCGTCTTCTCCTTGAGCATGCCGGGCACGAGCCACTCGCAGCGGCGCGCGTCGACCTGATTCAGCGCATACAGCGGCACGGCGAGCGTCACGCCGTCGCGCGGCGTGCCCGGCTCGAAGTGATAGGTGAGCGCCATCTCGATGCCCGCCATCGTCAGCCGCTTCGGGAATAGATCGGTCGTGACACCGGCCGCCTCGTGCCGCATCAGATCGTCGCGCGACAGGTACAGCAGCCGCAGCTTGTCTTCCGGCTGGCCGCTCTTTTTCACCTCGTCGCGATACCAGCGCTCGAACGACGCACCGGTGTAAATGCCCTCGGGCACCGCCTGATCGTAGAACGCAAAAATCAGCTCGTCGTCGACCAGCACGTCCTGGCGGCGCGACTTGTGTTCGAGCTGTTCGATGTCGGCGAGCAGCTTGCGGTTGTGCGCGAAGAACGCGAGCTTCGTATCGAACTCGCCTTCGACGAGCGCGCCGCGAATGAACAACTCTCTCGCCCGCGCCGGGTCCTGCTTGCCGAAACTCACACGCCGCCGGTGATAGATCGGCAGGCCGTACAGCATCGCGCGCTCGAACGCGGACACCTGCGCCGCGCGCTTTTCCCAATGCGGCTCGGAGAGCGACTTTTTCAGCAGATGCGAGCCGACCTTCTCGATCCACTCCGGCTCGATCTTCGCGATACAGCGCGCGTAAAGGCGGCTCGTCTCGACGAGTTCGGCGGCCATCACCCACTTGCCCGCCTTCTTCACGAGCGCCGAGCCCGGCCACAGATAGAACTTGATGCTGCGCGCGCCGAGATAGTACGGCTCGTCGTCGGCTTTCAGGCCGATGTTGCCGAGCAGGCCGGTCAGCAGCGCGAGATGGATCTGCTCGAACGTCGCTTCCGCTTCGTTCAGGCGCCAGCCGTGCTCGCGCACCACCGTCAGCAGTTGCGAGTGAACGTCGCGCCATTCACGCAGCCGCAACTGTGACAGGAAGTTCTTGCGGCACTCGTCCTGCAACTGGCGGTTCGATTTCTTGTGCGCGATCGCTTCCTCGAACCAGTTCCAGATTTTCAGCCACTGCAGAAATTCGGAGCGCTCGTCGGCGAAGCGGCGATGCGCCTGATCGGCTTGCTCCTGCGCCTCGATCGGCCGGTCGCGCGGATCCTGCACGGACAGCGCGCTCGCGATGATCAGCACCTCCTTCAGCGCCTGCTGATCGCGCGCGGCGAGAATCATGCGGCCGACGCGCGGATCGAGCGGCAGGCGCGCGAGTTCGCGGCCGAGCGGCGTGAGGTGGTTGTCGTCGTCGACGGCGCCGAGTTCGTTGAGCAACTGGTAGCCGTCGGAGATGGCGCGGCCCGGCGGCGGCTCGATGAACGGGAAGGTTTCGATCGCCGTCAGATGCAGCGACTTCATGCGCAGAATCACAGAGGCGAGCGACGAGCGCAGGATTTCCGGGTCAGTGAAGCGCACGCGGCCCTGGAAGTCGCTTTCCTCGTACAGGCGGATGCAGATGCCGTCGGCGACCCGGCCGCAACGCCCGGCCCGCTGGTTCGCGGCGGCCTGCGAAATCGACTCGACCTGCAACTGCTCGACCTTGTTGCGATACGAGTAGCGCTTCACGCGCGCGAGCCCGGTGTCGACCACGTAGCGGATGCCCGGCACCGTCAGCGAGGTTTCGGCGACGTTGGTGGCCAGCACGATGCGGCGCGCGTTCGAGGTGCGGAACACGCGCTCCTGCTCGGCGGCGGAGAGCCGCGCGAACAGCGGCAGAATTTCCGTATGCGGCGGATGGTGCTTGCGCAACGCCTCGGCGGCGTCGCGAATCTCGCGCTCGCCGGGCAGGAAGACCAGCACGTCGCCAGGGCCTTCGCGGCACAGTTCGTCGACGGCGTCGACGATCGCTTCCATCAGATCGCGATCGGTTTCGCGCTGCGTTTTCGGGCGCTCGCGCCCGGAGGACGAAGCCGACGGCGCGCCGCCCGTGCCTTGCGCCGCCTTCACCGCCGGACTGTCCTCGACGACCGGCCGGTAGCGCACCTCGACCGGATAGAGACGGCCGCTCACCTCGATCACCGGCGCGGGCTTCTCGTCGCTGCCGAAGTGGCGCGCGAAGCGGTCGGCGTCGATCGTCGCCGAGGTCACGATCAGCTTCAGATCGGGCCGCTTCGCGAGAATTTCCTTCAGATAGCCGAGCAGAAAGTCGATGTTCAGGCTGCGCTCGTGCGCCTCGTCGATGATCAGCGTGTCGTACGCCTTGAGCAGCGGATCGGTCTGCGTTTCGGCGAGCAGGATGCCGTCGGTCATCAGCTTGACCGACGCGCCCGGCGCGAGGTTGTCGTTGAAGCGCACCTTGTAGCCGACCACTTCGCCGAACGGCGTGCCGAGTTCTTCGGCAATGCGGCGGCCCGTCGCCGACGCGGCGATCCGGCGCGGCTGCGTATGACCAATCAGGCCGGTGCCGCCCGCGCCGAGGCCGCGGCCGAGCGTGAGGCAGATTTTCGGCAACTGGGTCGTCTTGCCGGAGCCGGTTTCGCCCGAGACGATCACCACCTGGTTTTCGGCGATCGCGCGCGCGATTTCGTCGCGGCGGCCGGAGACCGGCAGTGCTTCGGGGAAGGTGATCGGCGGGATCGGATTGGGCGTGACGGCGCGTTGAGGGCGCGGTTCGCGCCGTTCGCGCGGAGCGCGGGGTTCGCTGGGTTCACGCGCTTCGCCCGCGGGCGGTGATTTCCGCGCGGGGTCACCTTGCGCGCGACGCGGCTCGCCGTCTCGCGCAGGCGCTCGATTCTGTTGCCGATTGTCACGGCCGGTGCCGCGCCGGGTTTGCGCCGCCGAAGCCGAAGGCGCGGCCGAAGCCGAAGGCGCGGCCGAAGCCGAAGACGCGGCCGGAACCGAAGCCGCCGAAGCTGTAGCCGAAGCCGCCCCCTGCGCGCGCCCTACCCGCCGCTCGCCGCCACCGCCCTGTTTCACCTCGGCACCGCCCACGTCGCGATGCACCTCACGCGCCAGCGACAGATTATTTTTCAGTGCGGACAACTGCTCGGAAATCAGCGCGGCAGACGGCTCGACCTGTACCGCGCGGCGCGATTCGCGCGCCGTTTGCGGTGCGTTGGGCTTCGCGTCCTGCGCAGGGCGGCGCCCGGCATCGCCGGAGTTCGCCTGATCGGCGGCCGGCGCCGGTTTCTCGTTCGCCGTAGCGGGACTTTTGGGTACATTCGACATGGGGGCGCATTATAATCCCCGGCATGAATTCCCAAACCGACCTCGTCCCCGCGCCCGCGAGCGTTCCGGCCCCCGCCGTAGCCACGGAAACCCTCGCCCAGCATGCGCAATTCGTCGACTGGATGCGCTCCGTCGCGCCTTATATCCATGCGTTCCGCAACAAGACATTCGTCGTCGGTTTCGGCGGCGAAGTGGTGCATGACGGACTCCTGAATGCGCTCGTGTCCGACATCGCGCTCCTGCAGGCGATGGGTATCCAGATCGTGCTCGTGCACGGCTCGCGCCCGCAGGTCGAGGAGCAGATGAGCCTGCATGGCGTCGAGTCCGAGTTTTCGCACGGCATGCGCATCACCGATGCGCGCGCGCTCGAATCCGCGAAGGAAGCGGCCGGCGAAGTGCGTCTCGACATCGAGGCCGCGATCAGCCAGGGCTTGCCGAACACGCCGATGGCGCATGCGCACATCAGCGTCGTGTCGGGCAACTTCGTGACCGCGCGGCCGGTCGGCATTCTCGACGGCGTCGATTTCCAGCACACGGGCCTCGTGCGCAAGATCGACGCGGATTCGATCCGCCACTCGCTCGCGAGCCGCAAGCTCGTGCTGCTCTCGCCGCTCGGCTTCTCGCCGACGGGCGAGGCGTTCAATCTCTCGATGGAAGACGTCGCCTCGGCCGCCGCGATCGCGCTGCGCGCCGACAAGATCGTGTTTCTGACCGAAACGCCGGGCCTCATGGAAGCCCGCGAAGAAGGCGCCGAGCTGATCCGCGAACTCTCGCTCGACGACGCCTACAAGCTGCACGAAAGCGGCGAAGTCACCGGCGACGCGGGCTTCTACCTCAAGCATTCGATCCGCGCCTGCCGCGGCGGCGTGCCGCGCGCGCACATCATCCCGTACGCGCTCGACGGCAGCCTGCTGCTCGAACTGTTCCTGCACGACGGCGTCGGCACGATGATCTCGTACGAAAACCTCGAAAGCCTGCGCGAAGCGACGCCGGACGACGTCGGCGGCATTCTCTCGCTGATCGAGCCGCTCGAAGCGGACGGCACGCTCGTGCGGCGCGACCGTCACCAGATCGAGCGCGACATCGACCATTTCTCGGTGATCGAGCACGACGGCGTGCTGTTCGGCTGCGCGGCGCTCTATCCGTATTCGCAGGAGCGCATCGGCGAAATGGCGTGCCTGACGGTCGCGCCCGAGGCGCAAGGCACCGGCGACGGCGAGCGTCTGTTGAAGCGCATCGAGCAGCGCGCGCGGGCGCGCGGCCTCACGCGCATTTTCGTGCTCACCACGCGCACCGAACACTGGTTCCTCAAGCGCGGCTTCGTCAAGGTCACGGTCGACGACCTGCCTGAAGACCGCCGCCGGCTCTACAACTGGCAGCGCAAATCGCTCGTGCTGATGAAACAGCTCTGATTGGCCCCATCTGATCCGGATAGCGGTCTGTCCACCCCACATTTGATACAGCAACCATTTTTCATGGGACCGGAGTAAGTGCTAAAGCACTAACTCCGGTCGACACAGGAGAAGCACAGCATGACTCGTATGGTTCAATGCGCGAAGCTCGGCAAGGAAGCCGAAGGCCTCGATTTCCCGCCGCTGCCGGGCGAACTCGGCAAGCGGATCTACGAAAGCATTTCGAAGGAAGCGTGGCAGGCCTGGTTGAAGCAGCAGACCATGCTGATCAACGAAAACCGCCTGAACATGGCCGATCCGCGCGCGCGCCAGTACCTGATGAAGCAGACCGAAAAATTCTTTTTCGGCGAAGGCGCGGATACGGCGTCGGGTTACGTGCCGCCGTCGGCGTAAAGCGTTTCCTGTTCGCCCGGTTCCGGGAAAGGCGCGCATCGTCACGACGAGCCGGCGCCTGTACCGATACCTCGATACCTGCCCCGACACGAACAATCCGCGCCGCGAGCGCGGATTTTTTTCGCCTGAACCTTGCCCGGACAGCCGCCCGGCAATGTTCTAAGCAGTCCGTTTTCCGGGCCGTTCCGACCCCGCGCAATCCCCTGCCTGGCAAGGGATTGGGCGCCTCGCAGTCTCTCGGGCGAAAGCCCGGTTTGCACGATCCTCTGTCATCGTGCTATCATGTGCGTCGTTTCAACAGCAATTCACCTTCATTCGCGTTCTTTTCAAGCTGCTCCGCCGTGCGCTTTGCGTGCCTGTTTGCGCACCTGAGCCATCCTGAATCGAACTGTTTTTAAGCAAGAAGGCTCGTCGGTCGTTTCCCCGCGTCATGTCAGTCCATGAGCGGCAAATCAAGACCGGCCTTTTTCGTTTCAAGCCTTCAGCGGCGCACGGGCCGGCTTCCCGCCAACCCAGCGTCCTTCATGCATCTGCCCCCCTTCCACGGCCACGCAGGTGCAACAGTCAGCACAATCTAGACGAGTGTTTTTTCGCGACGGGGTCGCGAGGCACGGGCGTTTGCTTTTTTTCGCCCCCTCTTCCGCCGCCGGGCAACCAGCGTCGCGGATGCCATTGCCGTGCTCGCGAAATTGCACTTCCCAGCAACCGTGGCGGAACGCATCACGAGTTTCGTCGCAGTCATTGGAGTTTCAACCTTGACCGCTTCCAGCAACGGCTTCTGGCGACATCACCAAAAAGAACAACGCCTGTCCCTCGACGACATCACCGTCGTCGATCACTCACTCCTGAAGCGTGCCGTCGGCGCGATGGCGCTCGGCAACGCAATGGAATGGTTCGATTTCGGCGTGTACAGCTATATCGCCGTCACGCTCGGTAAGGTGTTCTTTCCCTCGTCGAATCCGTCCGCGCAGCTGATCGCCACGTTCGGCACGTTCGCCGCGGCGTTCCTCGTGCGGCCGATCGGCGGCATGGTGTTCGGACCGCTCGGTGACCGCATCGGCCGTCAGCGCGTGCTGGCGATGACGATGATCATGATGGCGGCCGGCACCTTCGCGATCGGCCTGATTCCCGATTACTCGACGATCGGCATTCTCGCTCCGGTGCTGCTGCTGGTCGCGCGTCTCGTGCAAGGTTTCTCGACCGGCGGCGAGTACGGTGGCGCGGCGACCTTCATCGCCGAATTCTCGACCGACAAGCGCCGCGGCTTCATGGGCAGTTTCCTCGAGTTCGGCACGCTGATCGGCTACGTGCTCGGCGCGGGCACGGTCGCGCTGCTCACCGCGATGCTTTCGAGCGACGCGCTGCTCTCGTGGGGCTGGCGCGTGCCGTTCCTGATCGCCGGTCCGCTCGGTCTCGTGGGTCTCTACATCCGCATGAAGCTCGAGGAAACGCCCGCGTTCAAGAAGCAGGCCGAAGAGCGCGAAGCGGAAGACCGCGCGCTGCCGAAGCAATCGTTCCGCCAGCTGCTCGCGCAGCAATGGAAGCCGCTGCTGCTGTGCGTCGGCCTCGTGCTGATCTTCAACGTGACCGACTACATGGCGCTGTCGTATCTGCCGAGCTATCTGTCGGCGACGCTGCACTTCAACGAGACGCACGGCCTCTTCCTCGTGCTGCTCGTAATGATCCTGATGATGCCGATGACGCTCGCCGCCGGCCGCCTGTCCGACACGGTCGGCCGCAAGCCGGTCATGCTGCTCGGCTGCGTGGGCCTGTTCGCGCTGTCGATCCCGGCGCTGCTGCTGATCCGCATGGGCACGGTGCTGCCGGTGTTCGGCGGTCTGATGATTCTCGGCATGCTGCTCTCGTGCTTCACCGGCGTGATGCCGTCGGCGCTGCCGGCGCTGTTCCCGACGAAGATCCGCTACGGCGCGCTCGCGATCGGCTTCAACATTTCGGTATCGCTGTTCGGCGGCACGACGCCGCTCGTGACCGCATGGCTCGTCGACCACACCGGCAATCTGATGATGCCCGCGTACTACCTGATGGGCGCATCGCTGATCGGCATCGCTTCGGTGCTCGCGCTGCGCGAAACCGCGCGCAAGCCGCTGCTCGGCTCGGGTCCGTGCGTCGCGACGCGCGCCGAGGCGCATGCGGTGCTGCGTGGCGAACGTGAGGCCGAAGAGATGGATGAGCTCTATGCGGCAACGGCGCGCGCATGACGGTGCGCGGCGCGCCGCTCGGCTCGCAAGCGGGTGACGGTTGAATGTGGACGGATCGCGCAAGCGACACGGTTCGTATCCAGAGAAGCGCTGTGCGCGCACTCCGCGGCAACCACCTCGAGAGCAGTTCCCTCGAAACGGGCCGGCGAACTCCGCCGGCCCGTTTTTCATGTCACGTCAGCAGCGCATCGAAACTCGCGCTGACCTGTGCTCCGTCGACCATCAGCCTGCCCGCGCACACCGGCAACTTGAACCGCCGTGGCCCCGCGCTACCGGGATTGACGAACAGCACGCCGTCGCGCTCGCTGATCGACGGCTTGTGCGAATGACCGCTCACCACCACGGCAATGCCTTCGTCGCGCGGCTCGCAGCCGAGGTCCGCGATATCGTGCACGACGAGAATCGTCACCTGCTGCACGGCGAGTCTTGCGTGCGTCGGCAGCGGCGCGGCCCAGGCGCCGGTGTCGTTGTTGCCGCGCACCGCCGTGACCGGCGCGATTTGCGCGAGCGCATCGAGCACCGCCGGATTGCAGATGTCGCCTGCGTGAATGATCGCGTCGCAGCCGTCGAGATACTGGAGCGCTTCGGGACGCACGAGATTGTGCGTGTCGGAGATGAGCCCGATGCGGTTCACGCGCGAAGAGGAATGCAAGTGCGGGTTGTGCGAAGAAGTCATGTGATCCGGCATCGCTCGAAGTACCTCATTCGGCCTGCGGCCCGGCCAGTTCGCGCGCCTCGGTCTCGCTGCGCCGCGGTGCGCCGAGCATGCGCCGCGTCAACCCCTGCACGGCGACCGACACCAGCGCCGCGCACGCGAAGCTCGCCACCACGCCGTATTGCGGCAGCAGGGTCGCGGTCACGGCGAAGAACGCCGCGAACGAGCCGCGCCCGACCACCATGCCGCGCATCAGCAGCGCGACGAAGTCCGCGCCGTGCGCCCGCTGCGCCGACACCGCCAGCACGATGCCGAGCAACGGAAACACCGAGAGCACCCCGCTCCACACCGCGCCCATCGACGCGGACAGCGTGGTCACCGCCACCGTCAGCAGCGCGCCCGCGAGCATGCGCACGGCCAGATCTGCGAGCCCGGCGCGCGCCGCGGGCACGTGGCCCGTCACGCGCGGCAAGCTGCTCCGCGACACCGCGACGGCCACGCAGGCCGCCGCCACGGCCCAGCCGAGCGAGCCGGGCAGCCGCACGAGCAACAGCGCGGCGCCGAGCCAGCCGGCCATGCCGGCGAGAAGCGCGAGCGGCCAGCCCGTGCGCCGGCAGGTCCACGCGTAGGCGAGATTGAACGCTTCCGACGCGGCGATCGCCGCAATCGACGCCGCCGACGCCTGCGCCGCGAACGACGGCCCGCGTTCGAGCGCGAGCAGCAGCACGATCGGTCCGGCGACGAGCGGCAACCCCGCGAGCCATCCCGCGACCGAGGGGCCCCACGCGCGCGCGGCCGCCGTCAGCGCGGCAAGAAAGGCCGGCACCAGTACGAGCTTGAGCGCGAGCAGCATGCTCAGCCCTCCAGCACGTGTTCGATCCGCCGGTCCGGCACGAACCACCATGCGGCGGCAAGCGCGTAGAGCGCGGCCGACACCCACGGCACGACGAACGCGAGTCCGATGCCGAGCAGATAGATGACGACGGAAACCTTGCCCTTGAAGTCGTTGCCGATCGCCTTGGCGATCGCCGAATCGCGGCCGTGCTCGTCAATCAGCGCGTGGGCCAGAATGAAATACGCCACCGCGCACATGAACAGCACGACGCCGTACATCGCGGTCGGCCACGCGGTGAGATGGTTTTCGCCGGCCCAGTGCGTGACGGCCGGCAGCAGCGACAGCCAGAACAGCAGATGCAGATTGGCCCACAAGACCCGGCCGTTGACCTTCTGCACCGCATGGAACATGTGATGGTGATTGTTCCAGTAGATGCCGACGTAGATGAAGCTCAGCACGTACGCGCAGAACACCGGGATCACTGGGCGCAATGCCGCGAGATCGTGACCTTCCGGCACCCTCAGCTCGAGCACCATGATCGTGATGATGATGGCGATTACGCCATCGCTGAAGGCTTCGACGCGTCCCTTACCCATGCGAGGTCCCGGAGATGAATGCGATTGGGCGCACAGACCGTCCGCGCCGTGCGGACGAGCCGCGCCGCTGCCGATTATCGGCGATGCTGTAAGGCTTTGTCGATGCGCGCGAGCGGACCGCCTGGGCCGCTCAGGCCGCGGGAACACCCGGGTAATGGACCGCGAGCCAAACGCTCGGCTCCGTGTCGCTCGTCCATGCGACGCGATGCCGGCAATGCGCTTCGATCAGCACATGGTCGCCTGGATTCATGGGATGCGGCGCCGTATCGCCTTCGAATTCGAGCACCGCCGCGCCTGCGAGCAGCACGACCCATTCGGCGCGCGGACTGTCGTACCAGAAGCCGGGCGGGCTCGCCTGCCCGGTCGAGACGATCCGCTCGATCGTCACGCCGCGCTGCTCGACGAGCGTGTCGAAGTGCTCGCCGGACTCCGAGCCGGACTCCGAGGCGGCGGCAGAGGCAACAGCAGCAACAGGGGCGAACAGATTGCCGCTCGCGCGCGCGGGTTTCGGTGCGGGTTTCGGTGCTCGTGTCATGGATCGTCTCCGCGTGCGCCGCTCACTGCATCGGCTCGAGTCCGTCGAGCAGCGTCGGCACGAGCTCGCTGATCGTCGGATGCACGTGCATCGCGAACTGCAAGGTCGGATACGGCGCGCCCGCGGTCATGATGTCGATGAACGTATGGATCGCCTCGTCGCCCTCGGTGCCGTGAATCGCCGCGCCGAGAATCTGCTTGCTGTGCGCGTCGGCGAGCACCTTCATGAAGCCGTCGGTTTCGCCGCGCTCGCGCGCGCGGCCCACGCGCGACATCGGCATCGTGGCGATCAGCGCGTCGCGGCCGCTCCTGCGCACCTCGTCCTCCGACATGCCGACGCGCGCGAGCGGCGGATCGACGAACACCGCGTAGGCCATGATCCGCGTGTCGACGCTGCGCGCGGCGCCATCGAGCAGATTGGCCGCGACGATCTGGTAATCGTCATAGGACGTATGCGTGAAGGCGCCGCGTCCGTTGACGTCGCCGATCGCCCACACGCCCGGCACGCTGGTGCGCAACTGGCCGTCGACGGAGATCATGCCGTGCCCGTCCGTTTCGAT
This sequence comes from Paraburkholderia susongensis, assembly GCF_900177725.1. Classification (GTDB taxonomy): domain Bacteria; phylum Pseudomonadota; class Gammaproteobacteria; order Burkholderiales; family Burkholderiaceae; genus Paraburkholderia; species Paraburkholderia susongensis. The sequence goes on from NZ_FXAT01000001.1 coordinate 533,703, forward strand.
GCCGGCGGCTTCGAGGCCGAGGTCGTCGGTATTCGGCCTGCGGCCGGTCGCGAACAGCAGGTGCGAGGCCTCGAGCGCCGGAATGTTCTGCTCGAAGCCGATGCACACCTCGTTCGCGCGATGCGGATGCGGCTCGACCCGTGTCGGCTGCACGCCGAACTGGAACTCGACGCCATCGCCCGCGAGCACCTTGCGCACCGACTCCGAGAAATCCGCATCCTCGCGATTGAGCACTCGCTCGCCGCGCACGAGCACGGTCACGCGGCTGCCGAACCGGCGAAACACCTGCGCGAATTCGAGCGCGATGTAGCTGCCGCCGACGATCGCGAGATGGCCCGGCAACTCGGCCAGTTCGAGCAGCGTCGAATTCGTGTAGTACGGAATCCGCTGAATGCCTTCGAGCGGCGGCACGACCGCGCGCGTGCCCGTGTTGATGAAAATCTCGCCGGCGCTGAGCTCTTCGAGCAACTGGCCGTCGAAACCGGTGATCGCGAGCGTATGCGCCCCGGTGAAGCGCGCGTGGCCGTTCAGTACGGTCAGGTTCCTCGTGCCGCGCAGCCACTTTTCGACGCCGCTGCGCGACTGTCCGATGATCTGATCCTTGCGCGCCTTGACCGCCGCCAGATCGACGCTGACCGGACCGCCCACCCGCACGCCGAGTTCGGCCGCATGGCGCGCCACATGCGCCGCGCGGGCGCTTGCCACATACGATTTGGTCGGCGTGCATCCGACGTTCACGCAGGTTCCGCCAAACTCCGCGCGTTCGATGACCGCGGTTCGACGGCCGCTTTGAGCGAGGCGCACGGCAAGCGGCGAGCCGCCTTGTCCCGTGCCGATCACGACTGCGTCGAAGTGCTGTGGCATGGCAATTCTCCCGGGGCGGGGTGCAGGTCGTAGCATCTTACGCTTTGTGCTACGCGCTGCCATGCCGGGTTGTGCGCTGAATGTGCGCTGATTGCGTGCTGGCTGCGCACTGCCTGGGCGCTGATTACAGCCTTGATTGTGGCCCTGATTGCGGCCCCACCACGCGCTTCGATGCGCGTTGCGCGCTTTGCCGTACTGAGGGATGTGCCGCGTTGCGCGGCGTTGAGTATGCTGTGGAGCCCGTGCAAACAGCCACCCGCCGCCTGGCGGGAACGTTACGAACGGGTACGAACGACTACGAGTGGCTACGCACGCCCCATATGCCTCTTACGCGTGGCAATGCGCCGCGCAGATCAGCTCGCGCGAGCGTTGCAGCGCGGCCTGCGCACCACGAGCCGCGAACACCCAGCCCACCTGGCCGAGATTGAAGTCCTGCGACACCATCACCTGCATGAGCGCGACCATCGGCAGCACGACCGATGGCCGGTAAAGCTGGTTTCTGATCAACTCTGACATGACGAACTCCCATCGCGCGACGCCGCTTCGGCACCACGCCTGATTACGTTTCGATGGAAGCATTCTAGGGAGCGCGCCGCCGCCGATAAATACCGGCAACGCGAAGTCACTTGTTCAGCAATCTGAACAATCGTGTTCCGGGCTTGCCGCCGTGACGGCTTGCCCGCGCGGGACAGGCCCGGCGAGCGCCGGGACAGCGGCGGGACAGCCCTATGGCAGCGCCGGGACGGTGCCACGGTAACGCCAGGACAACGCCACGGCGCTGCCCGGGCAGCGCCTGAAAGGCGCACCTGCGGCACCTCAGGACGCCTTCGCCATCCCCACCATCTGCGCGTCGCCCAGACTGCGCGCATAGGCGCTCGCGCCGACCGGCCGGCTATACAGATAGCCCTGCTGCTTGTCGCAGTCGATCGCACGCAGAAACGCCGCCTGCTCGGCGGTCTCGACGCCCTCCGCCGTCACGTTCATGCCGAGCGAGTGCGCCATCGCCACCACTGCCTGCGTGATCGCGATCGAATCGCGATGATCGGGCAGCCCCGCGACGAACGAACGGTCGATTTTCAGGTTATGCAGCGGGAAGCGCTTCAGATACGACAGCGACGAATAACCGGTGCCGAAGTCATCCACCGAAATGCGCACGCCCATCGCGCTCAGCGCGCTCAGCATCGGCAGCACGGTGTCGCTGTCGCTCATCAGCAGACGCTCGGTGATCTCGAGTTCGAGCGCCACCGGCTCGAGCCCGGACTGCGTGAGGCAGCGCTCGATGCGCTCGAGCAGGCCGTCGTTGAATTGCCGCGGCGAGAGGTTCACCGCGACGATCAGATGCGGCGCGAGCGTGCGCCGCCATTGTGCGACCTGCTCGCAGGCGCGCTCGAGCACCCAGTCGCCGATCTCGACGATGAGCCCGGCGTCTTCGGCGACCGGAATGAATTCGCCCGGCGACACATTGCCGAGTTCGCTGTTGTACCAGCGCAGGAGCGCTTCCGCGCCGATCGTGCGGCCGTCCTGGCTGTCGACGATCGGCTGGTAGACGAGGCTCAGCTCGTCCGCGGCGAGCGCGCGCCGCAGCGACTGCTCGATCGTGAAGCGCCGCTGCAGATGCTGGTTCAGCTCGGCGGTGAAGAACTGGAAGTTGTTGCGGCCGCGCTGCTTCGCGTGATACATCGCCGAGTCGGCGTTGCGCATCAGCGTGGCGACGTCCTGGCCGTCCTCGGGAAAGAGGCTGATGCCGACCGACGCGCCCAGGTAGTACTCGTTGCCCGCCACCGCAAACGGCACCGCGATCATGTCGAGGATCCGGTGCGCGAGGGCGATCAGCTCGCCGGTATTCGCGTACGCGCTCACCACGATCACGAATTCGTCGCCGCCGACCCGCGCCAGCGTATCGCCGCGCCCGACGCAGGCGGACAGCCGCTCGGCGACGCTGCACAGGAGCGCGTCGCCGGCTTCGTGGCCGGCGGTGTCGTTGACCTTCTTGAAGCCGTCGAGATCGACGAACAGCACGGCGACGCTCGCGAGCGCGAGCGCATCGTCGCTGATGCCGCGCGGCTCGAACAGGTCGCGCATCCGCTCGGTCAGATAGGCGCGGTTGTAGAGGCCCGTGAGCGAGTCGCGAGTGGCGAGAAACCTGAGCTGGCGCTGCGCCTCGCGCACCGGGCCGATGTCGGAGAACGAGATCAGCACCGAGTCCGGTTCGCCATCGCCGGGCCGCACGATCGGCACGACGTTCTCGGTGATCCACACAACCTCGCCATCGGTCAGCTCGACGCCGATCGTCACGCCGAGCATCGGCTTGCCGGTCGCGAAAACCTGCTCGGTGGGGCGGTGCGCATCGGGAATGAACGAGCCGTCTTCGTTGAACGCGCGTGTTATCACGGTGGCAATGCGCTGGCCGACGATCTGCGGCGTGACGCGCAGCATGCGTTGCGCGCTCGGATTGCAGGCGAGCACCACACCGGTGCGCGACTGCACGACGATGCCCTCGCTCAGATGATCGACGACGAGCCGGTGCCGCTCCTCGCTATGCGCAAGACGCTGCGTCATCTCGTCCTGATGGACCGCGAGGCCGACGCTGCTGCCGATGTCGCGCAGCATCGCTTCTTCTTCGGGGGTGGGGCGCCGCGTGCTGCGGTAGTACACGGCGAACGCGCCGAGCACGACGCCGGCGTCGTTCTCGAACGGCACGGACCAGCACGCGCGCAGGCCGTGCGGCAAGGCGAGATGCCGGAAGTCCTCCCAGAGCGGATCGGTTTCGATGTCTTCGACGATGACGAGACGCCGGTCGAACATCGCGGTGCCGCACGACCCGACTCGCGGGCCGATCTCGGCGCCGCCGATCGCCGCGCTGAACGCGGGCGGCAGCGACGGTGCGCCGCCCACCCGCAGGTGCACGCCGTCGGGGTCGAGCAGCAGGATCGAGCAGGATGCGCCTTCGCCAAGCAGCGCCTCGGCGCGGCGGCATACCTCGTCGAGCAATTCCGGCAGCGGCGTGTTGCGGGTGATGAGGCGCAACACGCTGCGCTCCGACGCGAGCACCTCTTCGGCCCGTTCCGGCCGGTAGCGGGCGCCTTCCGGGACACTTTCAGCGGCGCCTTCCAGGGCGCCTTCTGAAGCAGCTCCCGTCCTGCCACCTGACGTCGCTTCGCCAATCATATATGAGCCCCCAACCCAACATCGGCAACTTAGTGTACGCGGCACAGCAGGGTTGAAGTGAACCCGGCGTGGAATATCTGCAACGTATCGCATGCGTGTGGCGGCGCGACGGGGTGCGCTGGCGCCGCCCGCCGCCGCGCCATCATTGCATCGGGGCTACGGCCTTGGAGATGCCCAACGTCTTCAGCGCGTCAGCCGACTCAGTTGCCGCCACCGCCGCCAGGAGGCCGCGGTCCGCCTCCCTGCTGACCGCCTTGAGGACGATTACCGCCCCCGCCTTGCGACCCGCCGGGTGGCCGTCCACCCGCATTGCCCGGCGGCGGTCCACCCGGCGGCCGTCCTCCCGCATTGCCCGGCGGCGGCCCACCCGGCGGCCGTCCGCCCGCGTTACCCGGCGGCGGCCCGCCCGGCGGCCGTCCGCCTGCATTGCCCGGCGGCTTTCCACCCGGCGGCCGTCCGCCCGCATTGCCCGGTGGCGGCCCGCCCGGCGGCCGTCCACCCGCGTGACCCGGTGGCCGTCCGCCATGCCCCGGCGGCGGCCCGCCCGCATGGCCCGGCGGACGCCCCGCGCCCGGTCGCGGCGGAGGCGGCGGCCGATGGTGCGCCCAGCGCGATTGCTGGTTGTACCAGGGCCGGCCGCGATAGTAGTTGCCCCAGTAATCAGCGATCGAGAATCCGAGAATCGGCAAGCCAATTGCAGCGCCGTAATTCATCAGCGAGACATTGCCGCCCTGATACGGCGAGCTGAGCCGCGACGCATACACCCAGCCGCGCAGATTCGGCGCCGCGACGTCGCACCACTGGAAGTTGCCGAGACAGCCCATCACCGTCACCGGAACACCGGCCGGCAACTGCGTGACGATCGGATAGTCGGATGCGGGGCCGGCGCGCACGTTGACCAGGCTCGTCGTGTAGGCCTGTGACTGCGCGCTGGCCGCGACAGGCAGCGCCAGCAGGCCGGCCGCCATGTAAAGACCCAGAACGAATCGTTGTTTCATTCTTCCTCCCGTTTTCTGCCCGTTATTGTCCCGCCTGGAGACCTGCTTTCCACTGGCCGTCCGATAGGCGCCCCCACGTCATATTTATATATACACGTTGCCTCTGTTGCATGACAGCCGCGCGAACCTGCACAGCCTCGGGTCCCGGCCGCGCCGCTGCAGCGCACTTGCAGCCGCCCTGCCGATGCACGGTCACGCGCGGCAGGCCAGCAATCGTTCGCGCAATGCCCCACATTGGCGGCTGCCCGCTTGCCTCGGCCCCTCGCGGCACATTCGATCTCTTCGAATGAATGCATCGGAAAAATTGTACGGCATGCACGTTCATGACGCGCATCATCCCTGACATCCACCCTTCACACTCTTTCGGAGAAGGGACATGACTCGTTTCCAGAATACCTTGGTTCCCGGCGACGGCATCCGCAACGGTGCGGTGCAAACGTTCATCCGCGAAGTTGAGCCAGCTTTGAGTGAGCTTTGAGCCAGCTTTAGCCAGTACCTGGCGGGCCGCGTGTTAGTGCAGGTTTCGCGGCGGCGCGGTGTCGTCGTCGGCCGAGGTATCGTCGCGGTCGCCGGGCACACTGCCGCTCTCCCCGTCGTCACCGCCGGCGTTGCCGTTGCCGTTGCCGTTGCCGTTGCCGTTGCCGTTGCCGTTGCCGTTGCCGTTGCCGTTGCCGTTGCCGAACAGCTCGGCGCACAGGTCCTCGCCGGGTTCGCTCAGGCTCGCGGCTCCGGTGCCGTCGTCGTGGAACGCGGTGCTCACGAGACCGCCGTCCGACAGCGCGGTCAACTGCCGCCGCAAGCTGCTCATCGGCACGCCCGCCTGCTTCGACAGCTTCGCGAGCGACCATGCGCGCCCCGGCGTTTCGCGATGCGCTCGCCATAGTTGCGCGAGTATCGCGACAAGCTGCGGATCGATGTCGTTGTCATCCATAGGTGTGTCCTCGTGCGGTCGTGTCGTTCACGCTCACCTGGCGCTCACTCCCTCGTACGTGCTTGGCCTTCATGTTCACCTCGTGTGCGCTCACCTCGCCCGCTCCACCATCTGCGCGACCAGCTCACCGAGCGTCTTCAACGCCGTCTCGGCCTGCCCGGTCCACGGATAGCTGTAGTTGAGCCGGATGAAATGACGAAAATCGTTGCTCGTCGAGAACATCATCCCCGGCCCCACCGTGATGCCACGCGCGAGCGCGGCCTGATAAAGCCGCATCGAATCGATCCGGCCGGGCAGTTCGACCCACAGCACGTAGCCGCCCTGCGGCGCCGACACGCGCGTGCCGACCGGAAAAAAGCGCAGCACGAGCGCCGTCATGATGCTCGCCTGCTGCCGGTACACCTTGCGCACGTGCCGCAGATGCCGGTCGTAGCCATCCTGGCGCAGATAATCGGCCACCGCGACCTGGGGCACCGACGGCGTCGTCAGCGTGTTCAGGAACTTGAGCTTCTCGACCTGCGCGCGATAACGCCCCGGCAGCGCCCAGCCGATCCGGTACGACGCCGTCAGGCTTTTCGAAAACGACGCGCAGTGCAGCACGAGCCCCTTCGTGTCGAAGGTCTTCAGCGCCGAGGGCCGCGTGTCGCCGAAATACAGTTCCTGGTAGACGTCGTTCTCGATCACGGGAATCTCGTGCGCGGCGAGCAGTTCGACCAGTTGCCGCTTGCGCTCGTCGGACATGCGAAAGCCGAGCGGATTCTGGAAGTTCGGCATCACCATGCACGCGGCGATCTTCTGCCGCTCGATCACGCGCGCGAGCGCGTCGATGTCGATGCCTTCGACCGGATGCGTCGCGACCTCGATCGCGCGCATGCCGAGGCGCTCGATCGCGTGCAGCATCGCGTAGTAGGTCGGCGATTCGACCGCGACCGTGTCGCCCGGTTTGGCGACCGCCTGCAGGCTCAGGTTGATCGCCTCGGTCGCGCCGAGCGTGATGACGATCTCGCCCGGATCGACCGGCAGGCCGTTCTCCGCATAGCGCCGCGCAATCTGCCGGATCAGCTCGGGGTTGCCCGGCGGCAGATCGTCGATGAGGTTCCAGCTCGCGTGACGCCGCGCGATCGCGTTCGCGTACTGGTTGATGCGCCGCCACGGGAACAGCGAAGGATCGGGATACGGCGAGCCGAACGGCACGGCGTCGTGTGCGCGGATGCTGCGCAGCGTCGACAGCACGAGCCGGCTCACGTCCACCGTTGCCGGCACTGGCGCGGGCGCCGCGGACTTGCGGCCCGCGCGCGCCGTGGCGGGCGCCGGCGCGAGCGCCTTCGCCGCCGCGTCGCGCACGAAATAGCCGGACTGCGGCCGCGTCTCGACGATACCCCGGCTCTCGAGCAACGCATACGCGTGCAGCACCGTCTTGATGCTGACGCCGTGCTGCTGGCTCGCCTGGCGCACCGACGCAATCCGCTCGCCGGCTGCGAACACGCCGCGGCGCACGGCTTCGGTGATTTCGTCGGCGAGTTTTTCGTAGAGTTTCAAGGGCGTGGGGAGGCCTGAATCGCGGGCTGAGTAACGAGCTGAACAGCGGGCTGAATCGGCCCGGGTTCGCCCGGGCTGGGCCTAGGGAGGCGGCTCTCACGTCAGTGTATGGCAAAAGCCGCTCAACTGTACTCCTCTTCTTTCCATTTTTCTGTATCCAGCATGTTTTTGGGAACACAGTACGCTTGCGAGTACCGGCTCATATCGAGCTGAAAAACCGACCTGAAAAGCGTCCGTCGCCTGACCCGCTGCCACCTCATGATGAAAAACGAAGTCCGCCCTGACTCAGGGATCGAAACCCGCGCCGAACCCCGCATCGAACCCTACAAGCACGCCGCTGCCGGCTGGGGCGCGCTGAAATACGTCGCGCTCAACCTGCTCAAGGAAAAAGTGGCGGGCGGCAACTACCGCACGCTGCTCAAGCAGAACCAGCCGGACGGCTTCGACTGCCCAGGCTGCGCGTGGCCCGATCGCGAGCATGCGTCCACGTTCGAGTTCTGCGAGAACGGCGCGAAGGCCGTGGCCGCCGAAGCGACCAGCAAGCGCGTAACGCCTGCGTTCTTCGCGCGGCACAGCGTCGCCGAGTTGATGACGCAATCCGATTTCGAACTCGAACAGCACGGCCGCCTGACCGACCCGCTCGTCTACGATGCGCGCTCGGACCACTACGTGCCGATCGGCTGGGACGAAGCGTTCGAGCTGATCGCGCAGCATCTCAAACGCCTCGGCGATCCAGACCGCGCCGCGTTCTACACGTCCGGGCGCGCGAGCAACGAAGCCGCGTTCCTCTATCAGTTGTTCGTGCGCATGTACGGCACCAACAATTTCCCCGACTGTTCGAACATGTGTCACGAAGCGACGAGCCGCGGCCTGCCGGACACGGTCGGCGTCGGCAAAGGCACCGTCACGCTCGACGACTTCGAACACACGGACACGCTGCTGCTGTTCGGCCAGAATCCCGCCACCAACCATCCGCGCATGCTCGGCGAACTGCGCGAATGCGCGAAGCGCGGTGCGACCATCGTGTCGATCAATCCATTGAAAGAGCGCGGACTCGAACGCTTTGCGAGCCCGCAGCATCCGGTCGAGATGCTCACGCTCGGGAGCACGAAGATCAGCTCGGTGTTCATCCGCCCGAAAGTCGGCGGCGATTTCGCGCTCATCAAGGGCGTTGCCAAACGTGTCGTCGAACTCGACGACGAAGCGCTCGCGTCGGGCCTCGAACGTGTGCTCGACGTCGACTTCATCGCCGCGCACACGGTCGGCTTCGATGCGTTCGCCGACGATCTGCGCGCCGAGCGCTGGGACACCATCGTCGCCGAAGCGGGCGTGCCGCTCGACGACGTGCTCGAGCTCGCCGACATCTACGCGAAGGGGCGCGCGGTGATCTCGACGTGGGGCATGGGCCTCACGCAGCACAAGAACTCGGTCGCAACGGTGCAGTTGCTGTCGAACCTGATGATGATGCGCGGCAATATCGGCCGGCGCGGCGCGGGGCTGTGCCCGGTGCGCGGCCACTCGAACGTGCAGGGCGACCGCACGGTCGGCATCGAGGAAAAGCCGGCCGAGGCGTTTCTCGACAAGCTCGGCGCGGCCTACGATTTCGAGCCGCCGCGCGAGCACGGTCTCGACGTCGTCAACACGATTCAGGCGATGCTCGACGGCAAGGTGAAAGTATTCATCGGCCTGGGTGGCAATTTTTCGATCGCGACACCCGACACGCCGCGCACGTGGGACGCGATGCGCGCGTGCGATCTGACCGTGCACGTGACGACGAAACTCAATCGCAGCCACCTCGTGCATGGCCGCGATGCGCTGATTCTGCCGACGCTCGGGCGCACCGAGATCGATCTGCAGAACGGCGTGCCGCAAGGCGTGAGCGTCGAGGACTCGATGAGCATGGTGCACATCTCGTATGGCATGAACAAGCCGGCCTCAGATAATCTGCTCTCCGAAGTAGCGATCGTCGCGCGCATGGCGCACGCGGCGTTGGGCAGCGCGAAAGTGGACTGGCTCGCGCATGCCGCCGACTACGCGCTGATTCGCGACGGCATCGCGAAGGTGATCGACGGTTTTGCGGATTACAGCGAGCGGTTGAAGAAACCCGGTGGCTTCCATCTCGGCGTGGCGTCGCGCGAGCGTATCTGGAAAACGCCGAGCGGCAAGGCGCAGTTCCTCGTTCACGCCATCGCGCTCGACACGCCGATTCATCAGGCGCGCGAGAAGCACGGCGAGCGGCTCATGACGCTGATGACGACGCGCTCGCACGATCAATACAACACGACGATTTACGGTCTCGACGACCGCTATCGTGGCGTATATGGACAGCGGCGCGTGCTGTTCGCGCACAAGGACGATATCGCGATGCTGGGGTTCACCGCCGGTCAGCGCGTCGATATCACGAGCGTGTGGGCCGATGGCATCGAGCGTCGCGTGGATGGGTTTCTGCTCGTGGAGTACGACATTCCGCGCAGCTGCCTCGGCGCTTACTATCCGGAGACGAATCCGCTCGTGCCTTTATCTTCCGTTGCGGATGGTGCCGGTACGCCGACTTCGAAGTCGATTCCAGTGTTGTTGACGGCATCGGCGGCGGAGGCCGTGGCGGCTTGAGGACACGCGTTGCATGTGCGTTACGTGCGCTACGCGCGCGCTCCAGACGGCTTTTTCATCAGATCGCGATGCGTCAGATACAGGCGCAGATCGAATTCGATCTGATGGTAGCCCGGCTGCATGAACTCGCAGAGGCGGTAGAACGCCTTGTTGTGATCGCTCTCCTTCAGATGCGCGAGTTCGTGCACGACGATCATCTTCAGAAATTCCGGCGCCGTCGACCTGAATAGCGACGCAATGCGGATTTCCTTCTTCGCCTTGAGCTTGCCGCCTTGCACACGCGAAATACTCGTGTGCAGCCCCAACGCGTGACGCACGACGTCGAGCTTGCTGTCGTAGGTGACCTTGTCGATCTGCTCGGCGCTGCGCAGGTGTTCGCGTTTCAACTCGGCACAGTACGCGTAGAGCGCGCGGTCGGTCTGCACGTCGTGCGTGTCCGGATACTTCTGCGCGAGATAGGCGCCGAGCCGGTCTGCGGCGATCAGTGTTCTCACCTTCTCCTGTAGAGGCGCGGGGTAGCCGGTGAGGTATTTCAGGTGGGGCATGGAGTAACAGGCTCGGGAAACACGTGGTGGGGACCGGACTCGAATACTACCGCACGGCCCCTCACCCGCCATTCAGATCCGCGCCCGCTGCGGATCAGGAAGACGCCTCGCCCCCTGCATTGCGCGACGAGCACAACCGCCACGCCCCCTTCGGCGCGGCGACGGTTTCCACGACGTCGCGCCACCAGCGTTCACCGCGATGCACGGCATTCAGATCGAGCCGCTCGCCCATGCGCGGCGTCGACAGCTCGACACCGCGCGCAAGAGCCAGTCCCGTCACCCTTTCGAACGGCTCCTGCCAGCGGTGCATCGCGAGGTCGAAGGTGCCGTTATGAATCGGCACGAGCCAGCGGCCGCGCAGATCGATATGCGCCTGCACGGTTTCTTCGGGCTGCATATGAACGTACGGCCACAACGCGTCGTAGGCGCCGGTTTCGATCAGCGTGACGTCGAATGGTCCGAGGCGCTCGCCGATCGTTCTGAAACCGTCGAAGTAACCGGTGTCACCGCTAAAGAAAACGCGCAGATCGTTATCGACGATCACCCACGACGCCCACAACGTGCGGTTGCCGTCGAACAGGCTGCGGCCGGAAAAATGCTGCGCGGGTGTCGCGGTGAACTGGATGCCCTCGACCTCCGTGCCCTGCCACCAGTCGAACTGCCGCACCTTTGCGGCGTCGATGCCCCATTCGATCAGCCGGTCGCCGACGCCGAGCGGCGTCAGAAATACAGCGGTGCGCTGCGCCAGCGCAAGCACGGTTTCGCGGTCGAGATGGTCGTAATGATCGTGCGACAGGATCACGCCGCGAAGCGGTGGCAAATCGGCGAGCGCGATCGGCGGCGCATGAAAGCGCTTCGGACCGAGATGACGGAATGGCGAGGCGCGCTCGGCGAACACGGGATCGGTCAGCCAGAACTGGCCGCGCAGCTTCAGCAGCATCGTCGAATGACCGAGCCGGTAAAGGCTGCGCTCGGGCGCCGCGTCGAGTTGTGCACGCGTGAGCGTTTCGACGGGCAACACGTCTGCCGGCACGGTGCCGCGCGGCTTGTTGAACAGCACCGTCCACGCCACGCCGAGCATCTTGCGCAGGCCTTCCACAGGACGCGGCTTGACGTTGTGGAAGCGCTCGCCGTCATGCTGCGGCGAGAGGTTGAACAGCGCGCGGCTACGTTGCGCGGCGCTCACGCCGAGCATACGGCGGACACGGGCGGGAAGCGACGTCATGAAATTGACCTTCCGGAGAAAATGTACACTCGCCAGTGTAGTTTATTTCCGAGAAAAGTAAACTGACCAGTGTAAAATCCTCTTATGGAATCCGGTTCTACACATCAACGTCTGACTGACCGTAAGCGTGTTGCGATCATCAACGCCGCGATCGAGGAATTCCTCGCGACCGGCTATGACGCGACCAGCATGGACCGTATCGCCGCCCGCGCGAACGTCTCGAAACGTACGGTCTATAACCATTTCCCGAGCAAGGAAGCGCTTTTCGCCGCGATTCTCCATCAGTTGTGGGACGCGACCCATGACGGTGACGCGCCCTCCTATCAGGCCGACAAGCCATTGCGCGCGCAGTTGCTCACTCTGCTGGAACGCAAGCTGCGGCTGCTTGCCGGCGAGTCCTTTTTGTCGCTTGCACGGGTGGCGATCGCGGCCGGCATACATTCGCCGGAGCGAGCGCGAGATATGGTCGCCCGCATGGGGGAACGCGAAGAGGATCTGACGGCGTGGGTCCGCGCGGCTGCCGCGCACGGTCGCATCAAGACCGATGATCCCCTCTTCGCGGCAATGCAGTTGCAGGCGCTCGTCAAGGCGTTTGCGTTCTGGCCGCAAGTGACGATGGGGCAAGTACCGCTCGATGGCAAAGAGCAAAAGCGGATTGCGGAAGCGGCCGCCGACATGTTTCTTGCACGGTATGCGTGAGCCGGTTCGCCAGATTAAGGGGTTAAGGGTTAAGGCCCGACGCCACGGCTATCGAACGGCTCCCCCATCGCTTCACTGCTCGGCAGGCATGGGAATGCGGGAAGAGAATTTCACCTCCCGCAACGCGAGGCTCGACTGGATGGTGGAGATGCCCGTCTGGTGCCTTAGCACCCGCTCGACAAATTCACCATACGAATCCAGATCGGTCGCGACCACCTGAAGCAGATAGTCCGCGCTTCCCGTGATCTTGTGGCAGGCCAGCACCTCCTCCCGGTTCTTGATGATGGCCTCGAAGTTGTCCGCCGCCTTGTCGGAATGCATGTTGAACGTCACGAGCACGAACGCGAAGACGTCCATGCCGAGCGCGCGCCGATCCACAGTCGCCTGATACCCGGTAATCACGCCCTCGTCCTCCAGACGCTTGCGGCGCCGCCAACACGGCGTCACGCTCAACGAGAGCTTCTCGCCAAGCGCCGCGTTGGACAGCGAACCATCCTCCTGAAGCAGATGAACCATCGCCTTGTCGACGGCGTCCAGCTCGACCCTTGGGCTTCTTTTGCTCATTTTTCAATTTTCGTAGACAGTTCGTACAAATTCTAGTCATCAATCAGGACATATAGCAAAGCTTTTGCCTTTTCCGCCCAATAGACTGTTCTACACCCAACGCAACGGTCCATCATGCTTACCATCTACAGCAGCGATCATCACCTGCATCTCGGCGTCGAACTGAAGGACGGTGTCATATCGGACTCGTTCGAAACCCCCCTCCGCGCGGAAACGGTGCTTGCACGGGTCAAGGCCACCGGTCTCGGCGACGTCATTTCTCCCACGTCATTCGATCGGCGTTGCTACGCGGCAGCGCATAGTCAGCAATACGTCGATTTTCTGGCGAACGCGTGGGACGAGTGGCGCGCAACCGGCCGAACGTGCCAGGCATTGCCGCTCGTTTGGCCCGTGCGCGCGATGCCATCGAACGCATTGCCGCCGTCCTTCATCGACGGCAAGCTCGGCTTCTATTCGATGGATGCGGGCGCTCCGATCAACGCCGGTACATGGGCCGCGGTGAGTTCGAGCGCCAACTCGGCGCTGACCGGCGCAGACGCCGTTTCAAACGGCGCACACGCCGCGTTCGCGCTGTGCCGGCCACCCGGCCACCATGCCGGGCGCGAATACATGGGCGGCTACTGCTACCTGAACAACGCCGCCATTGCCGCGCAACACGCAATCGCACAGGGCGCGCAACGCGTCGCGGTCATCGACGTCGATTTCCATCATGGCAATGGCACACAGGACATCTTCTACGACCGTTCCGACGTGCTGTTCGTCTCGATCCATGGTGAGCCGTCCGTGTCCTACCCGTACTTTTCCGGGCGTGCGGATGAACGAGGCATTGGCGACGGCACCGGATTCAACCTGAATCTCCCGCTTCCCAAAGGCACGCTCTGGAGCGGCTACGAAGCAGCATTGAATCGCGCGTGCGCGGCGGTTGCGGCGCACACGCCCGACATGCTCGTCGTCTCTCTGGGCGTCGATACCTTCGAGCACGACCCGATCAGCCATTTCCGCCTGCGCACCGATGACTACCTACGCCTCGGCGAAGCGCTGGGACGCCTGCAAGTCCCGACGCTGTTCGTGATGGAGGGCGGATATATGGTCGACGAGATCGGCATCAATGCCGTCAACGTGCTGCTGGGCTTCGAAGGCCGACGCTGACCGCCTTTCGCCTTCCGCCTTGCCCGCAGCGCCCGGCGGCTCTCCGCGAGCGTCGCCCACGCAGGAACAACCGACAATCAAACCACAGCAGGAGCACAGGAGATGATTCGAAACACAGCGACATCGATTGCCGCGGCCATTGGCATGGCTTGCGCGCTTTGCGCACACGCGGACGAGATCGTCCGCATCGGCCACGTGGCGCCGTTGACGGGCGCCATTTCCCACCTCGGCAAGGACAGCGAAAACGGCGCACTGCTCGCTGTCGAAGAGGTCAACGCCAAAGGCCTGGTCGTCGCCGGCAAGAAGGTCACCCTGCAACTCGATCCGCAAGACGATGCAGGCGATCCGCGCACCGCGACCCAGGTCGCGCAACGGCTCGTCGACGACAAAGTGGCCGGTGTCGTCGGACATTTGAATTCTGGAACATCCATTCCGGCTTCACGCATCTACCGGGACGCAGGCATCGTGCAGATTTCGCAGGCCGCGACCAACCCCGCCTATACGAAACAGGGCTTCAATACGACGTATCGGGTCGTCGCCACCGATGCACAACAGGGCCCGGCGCTCGCCGCCTACGCGGCGAAGAATCTGGGAATCAGGACGGTCGCCGTCGTCGACGATTCGACCGCCTACGGCCAGGGGCTCGCCACCGAATTCGAGAGCGCCGCCAAAGCACTTGGGCTGAAGATCGTGTCGCGTGACGCAACCAACGACAAGGCGATCGATTTCCGGGCCATCCTCACGAAAATAAAAGGCGAGAATCCGGACGCGGTGATGTACGGCGGCATGGACGCGACCGGCGGACCGCTCGCGAAGCAGGCAAAACAGCTCGGCCTGCGCGCGAAGATTCTGAGCGGCGACGGCGTGTGCTCGACCGATTTACCGAAACTCGCGGGCGCCGCGTCGGATAACGTCGTGTGCTCGGAAGCAGGTATCGCGCTCGAGAAAATGCCGGGCGGCGCATCATTCGCGCAGAAGTACGCAGCGCGTTTCCATCAGCCACTTCAGGTCTATGCACCGTTCTCTTACGACGCTGTCTACATCATCGTCGACGCGATGAAGCGAGCCGATTCGACTGCCCCCGGCAAGATTCTGGCCGCGATGCCGGCGACGGATTTCCACGGCGTGATCGGCGAAACCAGCTTCACATCGCAAGGCGACGTGAAACACGGGGCCATTTCGATCTTCTCGTATAAGGACGGAAAAAAGACCCTGCTCGACGTAGTCAGGCTGTGAGGCCCCGTGTCCGGCTCAGGCGCGAAGCCCATTCGCCCATTCGCCCATTCGCCCATTCGCCCATTCGCCCATTCGAGCCGGACATTGTCCCGTTGGCGGATTCCTATACTTAAACGAAGACACCCCATGGACGCCCGCATCGCACGGCTCGACGCGGACACGGCCGCGGGCGAACACGACTGCGCAGAGTCGAAACGCTCGCGAGGCGAATCGTTGAAATCGATTCCGGCCGAGATTGCGCCCATTGACTCAAGGAGATTCCCATGACTCGCTTCGTAGATGTTCCTACCATGTCCCGCCTCGTCGAAACGATCGGCGTACCCAGATTCATCGACGAACTCTCGAACACCATTCGCGACGATTTCATCAATTGGCCGGAATTCGACAAATCGGCACGCGTGGCTAGTCATTCCGATATCGGCGTGATCGAACTGATGCCGGTCTCCAATGCACAGCGCTACGCATTCAAATACGTGAACGGTCATCCGAAGAATACGCAACGCGGCCTGTACACGGTCATGGCATTCGGCGTGCTGGCCGAAGTCGACACCGGATACCCGATTCTTCTGTCCGAACTCACGGTCGCCACCGCGCTGCGCACGTGCGCGACGTCGCTGATGGCCGCACGTGCGCTGGCCCGCCCCAATGGACGACGCATGGCGCTGATCGGAAACGGCGCGCAAAGCGAATTCCAGGCAACCGCTTTCCATTGCCATCTCGGCATCGACGAAATCGCCGTGTACGACGTCGACGCCCATGCAACGGAGAAGCTGATCCGCAACCTCGCCATTTTTCCGTCGCTGAAGCTCATCCGCGCAAATTCCGTGGAGGAAGCCGTCCGCGGCGCCGACATCGTCACGACCGTGACAGCCGACAAGGCTCACGCCACAATTCTGACGCCCGACATGATCGAACCCGGCATGCACATCAACGCGGTCGGCGGCGATTGCCCCGGAAAGACCGAATTGCATGCCGACGTGCTGCGAGCCGGCCGGGTGTTCGTCGAGTACGAGCCGCAGACGCGCATCGAAGGCGATATCCAGCAGATGCCAGCGGACTTTCCCGTCGTCGATCTCTGGCGCGTGCTGTCGGGAAGCGTACCCGGCCGCGAAAGCGCCACGCAGATCACGATCTTCGATTCAGTCGGTTTCGCACTCGAGGACTACTCGACGCTTCGCTATGTGCATGCGCAAGCGGAAGCGCTCAATCTCGGCATGGGCGTCGAACTCGTTCCGTGGGGCGAACATGACGACGACAACGATCCGAAGGATCTGTTTCGCTATACCCGCGCGGGCAAATCGCGCAAGACAGTGCGCCGGATCGCCTGATTCCTTCAGCCGACGGCGCCGTCACGAGCCTGTGCGAGTCCGCGCGCGTGCCGTCCGCATTGATATCGCGCATTGATATGCCGCATTGATATGGATATCTGATTTCGTTCGTTTGAGGTGCCTGCCCGCGTCAATAGAATGGGCCGATCCATCATCGTCGCGCCTCTGCGCACACGCACGACCGAGATCATCCATGCCCCGCCCCATTCATCTCAATCTGTTCATTCACGGCCGCGGACATCATGAAGCGGGTTGGCGCCATCCGGGCGCGACGCGCAAGGCGCTGACCGATATCACCTATATCTTCGTCGATCACGTCGTGCCGATCCTGCAAAAGCGCGGACTGTTCCGGCGTGAATACGAAGCCGACACGCTGCGCGGCCACTACGGACTCGCTCGCCCCGCCGATCCGTATTTCCAGAACTGACCTCGAAACTACCCTGATCCCGCCATCATGTATCCACTGCACCGCCTGTGGCGATCTCTCGTGGCGCTCGCAGCGCTCGTCGCCTGCTTCGGCTTGCCGACCTGGGCTCACGCCGGCGACACGTGGCCGGCAACGATCGACATCGGCATCCAGAAGGGCGATCCGCTCGTTGCTTTGCGCGCATCCGGCGAACTGGAAAAGGCGTTTGCGCCGTATGGTGTTGCGGTCAAATGGAAAGAGTTCGTCTATGGCGCTCCGCTCGTCGAAGCGATCAACACAGGTGACGTCGACGTCGGTGCAGTGGGCTCAACGCCGCCCATCCTCGCGCAGGCAGGCGCGGCGCCCGGTGTCGTGTATGTGGCGTTTGCACCGCCTCTGCAAAAGAGCTATGGCCTGATCGTGCCGGCGAATTCGCCCGTACGGCGGATCGAAGATCTGAAAGGCAGGAAGATCGCCTTCGCGAAGGGATCGCAAGGTCATCTGTTCGTACTGAAGGCGCTCGCCGATGCGGGCGTGCCGGCATCGGCGGTGCAGTTCGTCTACCTGAGCTACAGCGATGCACGCGCTGCATTCGAACGCGGCTTCATCGATGCGTGGGCGGTGCCCGACCCGCGCTATGCCGACACCGAACTCGCGACAGGCGCGCGCACGATCCTCTCGATCGGTCAATTGTCGGTGCCGCAGTATGGCTTTTACATCGGCTCGCGCGAGTTCGCGCGCCGTTATCCCGCCGCGCTGCGTCTGCTGTTCGATGTGCTCGACCGGCAGACGGCGCTGGAACTGGCCCATCCCGCGCAGACAGCGGAGTTCCTGTCGCAGAACACGGGTGTGCGGCTGGAAATCTGGTCACGCGCGCTGCCGCGGCTCGAATGGGGTGTCCACTATCCGCTCACCGACGAAGTCATCCGGGCGCAGCAGGACTCGGCCGATCTCGCTTACCGTGAGCGCGTCATCCCGCGCAGGATTGATGTGCGCGAAATCATCGTCGATATCCGGTAGTTCGCTGTTTGTAATTGCCACAGCGGTAAAATGGCAAGCAGACGAAAGTGGAATTATTGCCAGCGCCGACAATTCGCGATCCTCACGATGTCTGTGCTTCACTCCTAACTGGCCGCGTCCGCTACGCCGAACCCACAACCCGCCCGACAAGGCTAAAACCGTGCCCCGCTTCCGCCGCCTTTGTCCTGCCGTCGCCGCAATGGGTATCGCGCTGTCCGCGCACGCCGCAGCTATCGACTGTTCCAGCGCGAACACGCGCACCGACCGCCTGATCTGCGGTAACGACGCGCTTGTTTCGGCGGACAGTTCACTAGCAGCCGCCTATGACCATGCCGTCGACATGGCCGAAGACCAGGATGCAGTGATCCGGTCGCAACACGCGTGGCTAAGGCAGCGAAACGCGTGCAGCGACGTCGCTTGTATCGCATCTGCCTACCGCGAACGTATCGACGCGCTGAAACGGGTGAAGCACGCGTCGTGGACAACTTATTCCAATCCGGCGCTCGGCATCTCGTTCGAGTACCTCGCGAACCGAAAGGTGAAGACACCGTGTCCGGTACTCGGTGGCGACCACTGCGTTGCGATAGTCGGCCGCAACATGTGGAATAGCGATTATTTCATCGCGTTCGAGATTTTCGACGGTACGCTCGAGGCCACCGCGGAAGACCAGGCCGTGTTCGACCGCGATGAAGACGGCAAATGGATCACGAATGCCGGGCCTGGGCCCAATGTGAAGGCCGAGAGCTTCTCCGGGCCTGGCTGGAAAGGCCTGCGGGCAACAATCGTGTGCGGCATCAACGATCCGGCAACCGGCTTTCATGCGGTTGCCGGCAACTGTTACTGGGCTGTGCTCAGCAATGGCAAGCGCTCCGCCGTAGCGGACACACAGGGAATCGTCGGAACGGACGATGCCACGCTGCATAGCGTTGCAACATTCAGATTCAACCGGTGACTCGAGCCGCACGGCGCCGCACGCGCTGAAGCCGACAAGATCCTGCACGAAGCTGAAGCCTTCGATATCGGGACCGCAGCCGAGACCGCCCGTGCGAAGTTCGTCCGATTACGTTCGTCAGCGGGACATCATTTATGTATTATCGGCTGCGATAGCATGCATGGAGAGCGATCGTGCAGAAATGCGTCAGTCGATACCTCACTGTTGCCGTCGTTCTGGTAACCCTGTGCTCGAATCATCCGGCCCGGGCGGTCACCACGACGGCCTCGACCGAACCGGATATCCCCGCTGGCGATATGTGCGGCCCGGTGCAGAACCGCGATGTTTACGCGCTGATTGCGTCGCCCGGCGACAGCACCTTCTCAGTCGACTCCAGCCGCACCGAAGCCGGCAAGCTGACCTGCGCCTGGTCCGCTCTGAAGGCCGGCACACAGGAAGGTTCGGCGGCCGACGCGACGCTCACGCTCGATCTCTATCATTTCGCGAACGCTGCGCGGGCACGGGCCGAATTGCGCGGCTTCAACGTCGCTCCGCACGCACCGCATGCCCGAACCGATGATCCGGACGACGAAGTGATCCAGCTCTCACCGGACATGATGGCTGCCCGTCACGGCGAGAACGTTGCGGTCGCCCGAGCATCGGTGCCTCAGTCCATTTCGCGTCGTTCGAGCTGGAATTCGCAGTTCGAAGCACTGACGTTGACTGGTGCCAAGGCCCAGCTGCTGGCGCCGCCGGAACCGCCTGGAGCCGCCTCCGCCGCGGCGTCACCGGCAGCCGTACCCGATGCATGGCGTCCCCCGGAACGTCGTCTTCCGGCAAACAGTGCGATGTTCGTCCCGGTCGTGCACGTGATCTGGCTGCTGACGCGCTGGTCCTTCGAATTGGTGCCGGTCGCGATACTATCGTCGATCCTCATCTGTTTCATCGCGGTTCGCCTGCGTCGGCTGGCGCTTATCTGGCTCGTGCCGCTCATCGTCGGATACGCATTCCTGAATCTGGCCTTCGGCAAGAGCTGGGGCGTGGCACTGATCGACCGCTTCGGCATTCAGGCGCCGGCCACCATCACTGGGAGGTTCCCGACCAACGACATTTATAACAATCAGAATGTCGTCGGCTATCACGTCCTGATTCGCTCTCTCGACGGAGCCGTCGTCGAGACCACGTTCCGGACCGACGACTTCAATGTCTATCCTTCGCGCAACGCTACACGTTACCCCGCGAGCGGCGATGTCTTCACCGTTCGGTATCTGCACGGTTATCCGGACGATTTCGTAATCGTCAGCAACGATGGGAGCCCATGGAGCAACCGGCTACGCTGTGAAGCCCTGGCCGTTTCCGCTGGCCAGGCAGACCAGAAGGTCCAGTTTGCGCCGGAGAATCCATCCTTCCAGCAAGCGGCGCAGGCCGCTCATGCTGCCTTGCAGTCGGCCGGCTGTCAGGTGGACGATGATTCGAACTGACGCGGACCGGGTTTGTACAAGGGACGGCCGACTGCAACCGTTAGCACTTCATAGCGGTTTGCCGAGCTTCGCATCGCAACGCCAGTTTCTTTCACGTATCGCGCCGATCCGCGCGACGGGCGGGCTGCGCCATTCGGGCGGCAACTGGCAGACACGACGCTCAGCGCGCTTTGCGGGCGCGTCCTCTTCGCGCGGGTCATAGCTGTCGTGCACGTCTCCAGTCAGCGCATTGACGCTGGTGTGGAATTCTCCGCCGCCCTCCGCGGCGCGATGCATATCCAGGCTATCTTCGTCCCAGCCTGCCACGATCCATTGCCCGTTACGTATCGTCAGACGCCATGTCTCACCCCAGCGCAACGGACCGCCGCCGCCATAGTTCCGCACGACGAGAGAGCCGTGACCGAGTTCGAGAGGCTGGAACGGATCGCCCATTTCACCTCCGTCAGAGGGTCCCAGCGCAACGGCATCGTTCGAGAGCACCCGCTTGCCGTCAACAAAAATACGCAGCCGTCGCGATCCGTCCTGCTGCGGCTGCAACACGTCGACGCAAGCGTTCACGGGGCGGTTTGAACCAAGCGGGCCGCGCACGACGTCATCGAGTACGTATCCCGCGTCGACCTTTGCGCAAGGCTGCGCTGCGCCCGCTGCCCGTGAAATGGCGCAGCCGGCCAGAAGCACGAACGCAAGCAACGCACGCGCGCGGCATGCCGCCTGGTCGCGGCGGGACGGTGTCCGGGAATCAGATTTCATCAGGCTTGCCAATGCGTTTGTACCAAAGCTCGATAAAAGACTCGGCGGCAGGTGAAAGCGAATGCTCCGCGCGCCGGATCAGGTTGACATCGCGTGTGATGACGGGCGCTTCGAGCTTGCGCGCCACGAGATCGCGGTGCGGAAACGACGCAAGCAGAATACCCGGAAAGATCGCGATGCCAAGGCCCGCTTGCGTCATGGAAAGGCCGGTCGTCATATAGGAAACCTCATATTCCAGCGACTTGCGCGTGCCGAGCGTAAAGAGCGTTTCATCGATCAGATTGCGGATGCCGCTCGTGGATTTGATGCCGATCCACGGATACTGCAGCGCATCCTTCCACGTCACGCGCCGTTTCTTCGCGAGCGCGGAATCCTTGCGGCAGATCGCGCACAGGTTGTCGCGCGCGAGGCATTGCAGCGTGATGCCATCCGGCTTGTCGCTGATCGTGCCGATGCCGAATTCCACGTCGCCGGTCAGTGTCGACGCGGTAAGCCGGTCGGGTGCGGCATCGTCGACCGAGACTTCGATATTCGGGTACAGCGACCGGTATTCCGCAATCAGCTTCGGCACGATCGCCGCCGCGATCGACGGCGTGACCGCGAAGCGCAGTTGCCCCCGCTCGCGCCCGGCCAGTTCCTTCACGCTCGACTGGATCGATTCCAGATCCCGCAGCATCCGCTCGACGGTCGGCAGAATTTCATGCGCGGCCGCCGTCGGCCGCAGCGAGCGAGACGTGCGATCGAACAGCCGCAGGCCGAGTGCCTCTTCCATCTGCCGAATCAACACGCTGACCGCGGGCTGCGTGATGAACATCTCGTCAGCCGCGCGCGTCAGCACGCCGAACCGGCATACCAGCGCGAACGCCCGCAGTTGCTTGATCGTTGGATTCATAAAGTTACTTTATGGGACCATTGATTTTGTTCGATTGTCTTCATGCCGACAGTATCCTACATTGCTTCCCTACGGCGGACGATGCGCATGCCCGTGCCGCCCAAAACTACAGGCGCAAAGCCGCAGGAGACAGGTCGTGACAGCAATCGATTCGCGCAAACGCTGGGTAGGCGCGGTGGCGTCGACACTCGGCAACGTGCTGGAATGGTACGACTTCGTGGTGTTCGGATTTCTGTCGATCATCATCGCGAAGCAGTTCTTTCCGGGCGACAGCGAGTACGCCGCGTTGATGCTCACCACCGCGACATTCGGCGCGGGTTTCGTCGTGCGCCCGCTCGGCGGCATACTGCTCGGCATGTATGCGGACCGTAAGGGTCGCCGGGCCGGCCTGACGCTCGTGATCGCGATGATGACGGTGGCCTCCGCGATGATCGCGCTCACGCCCGGCTACCAGCAGATCGGCCTCATCGCACCGGCTATCGTGCTGTGCGCACGGCTCTTGCAGGGCATTTCGGCGGGCGGCGAATTCGGCACGGCCACCGCCATGCTGATCGAGTACGCGCCGAAGGGGCGCCGCAATCTGTACGGTAGCTGGCAAATGTTCGCGCAGGCGTTCGGCGCGCTGCTGGCGGTCGCGATGGGCAGCGCGCTCACGCACCTGTTCACGCACGAGGCGCTCGAATCGTGGGCCTGGCGTATCCCGTTCCTGCTCGGTCTGCTGATCGGTCCGGTGGGCTTCTATATTCGCCGCAACCTGCCGGAAACCGAGGCATTCCAGAAGCTCGGCCAGCACGTGAAGGTACCGTT
Organism: Paraburkholderia susongensis; assembly: GCF_900177725.1. Taxonomy (GTDB): domain Bacteria; phylum Pseudomonadota; class Gammaproteobacteria; order Burkholderiales; family Burkholderiaceae; genus Paraburkholderia; species Paraburkholderia susongensis. The sequence continues at coordinate 556,846 of NZ_FXAT01000001.1, forward strand.
CTCGCACGTGGTGACGAACTATCCGCGCGAACTCTTCGTCGCGACTGCGCTGAGCGCCGCACTCAACGTGATGGCGTACGTGCTCATCACGTATCTGCCGATTTACGCGGTGCAGAATCTGCATATGCCGGTCACGCTGCCGTTCACCGTACTGCTCGCAAGCGTGCTGCTGCGCGTCGCGACGATTCCGCTGTTCGGCCATCTAGCCGACCGCGTCGGCGGCGAGCGCATGATTCGCGTGGCGCTCATCATATTTCTGATCGTGCTGTACCCGGCTTATTACTGGATCGTCAACGCGCCTTCGATGGTGTCGATCCTGACGGTCGAACTGAGCTTCGCGCTGCTGATCGGCGCATCGAACAGCCCGATTCCGACCGCGCTCGCGGGCCTGTTCCCGACCGAGGTCCGTTCGACCGGTCTCGCGATTTCGTACAACATCGGCGCGGCGATCTTCGGCGGATTCTCGCCGTTCGTGCTGACGTGGCTGCTGCATGTGACCGGCAACAACATGATGCCGGCCCATTTCTGCGCGGTGTTCTTCGCGCTGGGACTCGTCGGCGCGCTGATGCTGAACCGCCGCACGTCGCATATGAACGATTTTTCCGCGCAGCCGCCCTCCTCGCTGTCCTCTTTCCCGCACGGCGATTCGAATCGATAAGGATCGCGAATCGAATCCATCCCTGGAAGCCGGAAGCGCAAAGCCGGATGGCGCGCTTTCGCTTCATGACTCTTTTTCTGGAGATCTTGCATGCCTGTCATTGATGTTCATACACACATCTTCACGCACAAATGGCTCGAACTGCTGCGCGAGCGCGGCGCGCCGTACAACATCCAGACGCGCCCCGACGGGCAGAAGGAAGTGTTTCGCGGTAACACTCCGGTCGTGATTCCGCAGAAAGGTCACTTCGATTTCGACATGCGTATTCGCCAGATGGATGAATCCGGCATCGACATCTCGGTCGTCTCGCTGACCTGCCCGAACGTGTACTGGGGCAACGAGGAAATCAGTTGCCTCGCCGCGCGCGAATCGAACGATACGATTGCCGAGGCTCAGGCCACCTACCCCGATCGCATCCGCTGGTTCACGTCGCTGCCGTGGGAATATCCGCAAGCCGCGCTCGAAGAACTCAGGCGCACGTGCGACAACGGCGCGAGCGGCGTGATGGTGCTCGCGAACATTGCCGGGCGCAGCCTCACCGATCCCGCGTTCGCGCCGATCTGGGCCGAGATCGACCGTCGCAAGCTGCCGGTGCTCGTGCATCCGACCGATCCGCCGGGCGCGGAGCTGATGGACATGACGAAGTACGACCTGAGCTGGTCCGTCGGCTTCATGTTCGACACGACGCTCGCCATCACGCGCATGATCTTCGACGGATTCTTCGACCAGTATCCGAATCTGAAGATCATCGCGTCGCATGCGGGCGGCGCACTGCCGTATCTGGCCGGGCGTTTCGGCAAGGGCGACGACGTCGAAATTCCGCAGCGTCGCAAGATGAAGCGCAAGCCGATCGACTATCTGCGCCATATCTACTACGACTGCATCACGTACAGCCCGGCTTCGCTGGAGTTCCTGATCTCGGTCGTCGGCGCGGATCAGGTGATGTTCGGCACCGACTGGCCGCATCAGGTGCACGACATTCGCGGCGCGTTCGCGAACACCGCGCGTCTGCCGAAGGAGCAATGCGACGCGGTGCGCGGCAACAATGCGCTGAAGGTGTTCGGCTTCTGACCGGGATTGGCACGCATGGCCTCAGCATCGACGCATGCATCGGGCGCGGGACGACTATCCGCGATGCAGGGGGCCGCGCTGTATGTCGGCGCGGTGCTCGGCACGGGCGTCATCGCGTTGCCGGCGCTCGCCGCCGAGGTGGCGGGCCCCGCGTCGTTGCTCGCGTGGCTAGCGCTCGTGCTGATCTCGGTGCCGCTCGCCGCGACGTTCGCGGCGCTCGGCGCGCGCTATCCCGACGCGGGTGGCGTCTCGACCTACGTGCGCAACGCATTCGGTGCGCGTGCCGCCGCCGTGGTCGGCTGGTGCTTCTATTTCGCGGTGCCCGCGGGCGGCGCCGCCGCGGCGGTGTTTGGCGGCAATTACGTCGCAGCCGCGCTGGGCGGCGGCGAGACCACCGTGGTCGCCACGGCCGCCATGCTGATCCTGACCGTGACGGCCGCGAATGCGTTCGGCGTCAGCGTATCCGGGCGTCTGCAACTGGGGCTCGCGGCGGTGCTCGTCGTGCTGCTGCTCGCGGCGGTCGGGGCATCGGCGCCGCATGCGCGGCTCGCGAATCTGCATCCGTTCGCACCGCACGGCTGGACCGCGATCGGCCCCGCCGCAGCGCTGCTGGTGTGGAGTTTCTCGGGCTGGGAAGCGATCACCCATCTCGCCGCCGAATTCCGGCATCCGCAGCGCGATCTGCCGCTCGCGGCGAGCATTGCGGTTGTCGTCGTCGGTGCGCTGTATCTTGGCGTGGCGGGCGCGAGCGTGCTCGTGCTGGGACCGGCGGCGGGCTCGACGCGCGCGCCACTCGCGGAGCTGCTTGCGCGCGGCTTCGGCGGACAGGTGCAGGTGCTCGCCGCCGTCATCGCGCTGTTGCTCACGCTCGGCGCGATGAACGCGTATTTCGCCGGTGCGGCCAAGCTCGGCGCCGCGCTCGGGCGCGACGGCGCATTGCCCGCGTGGCTCGCACGCGGCAGCCAGGCCGGCGATGTGCCGCGGCGCAGTCTGCTGCTCGTGGCCGTGCTCGCGTCGATTGCGCTGTGCGCCGTGGCGCTGACGGGCGTCAATCCGCGCCCGCTCGTGCTGTTGACGACCGGTTCGTTCGTTACGGTCTATGCGCTTGGCGTCGCGTCCGCGCTGAGGTTGCTGCCGCGCGGCAGCTGGGCGCAACGTGGTGCGCGGGTTGCGCTTGCCGCAGTGATCGGGCTGTGTGTTGCGACAGGGTGGTATCTGCTCTGGCCGCTTGCGATTACCGCCGGTGCGTTGTGCTATCTGCGCTGGCGCGAGCAGGTTGTTGCCGATGTTAAATCGTAGCGGCGGTTCACAGGCAGCGCTCTTATGGAGCGCCACCGTCGCGCCATCTTCAGATCGCAATCGTTGCAATGGGTCGACTGGTTCAATCAGCGGCGTAAAGCACACGGCCACCTCTGGCAAGCGCCCGCAATCGGTCAAAGCCCTGTTTTTGACTCGGGTCATAAAAAGGTAAAGTGGCAGTCATCATCGGGACAGATGCGCAAAAGACCGTAACTTTGCTCACGCCTCGCTCCCCGCAACCTGTTGACGAGTGCCCATCTGATGCTGCCAGTCCCCTTACAGATCGCGCCGGCCGCCCTTCGCAAGTACCGCTATTTCGAATCCACGGATGTCGACGACACACGCCAACGCATCGCGACCGTGTTGCAACCGCATCGGCTGATGCCGGGTCCGTCGCAGCCCGGTCATTCGGCGTACATGAATTACGTGCGGCTCGAGAATCTCGCGTTTGGCTCGCTCGGCTATGCGGGCGCGATGAGCGTCGAAGCGGGCGAGATCGAGGATTACTACCTCGTGATCCTGAGCCTGAGCGGCTATGCGGACGTGTCGGTCGGGTCGCGCCGCACCATCATCGGGCAGTCGCAAGGCGTCGTGGTCGGTCCGTCGACGCGCTTCGGCGGCACGTTTTCCGGCGACTGCGAACAGTTTTTCGTGCGCGTCGACAAACAGGCGATCCTTGCGCATTCCGGCTTCGAGCATCTTCAGATGGAGCCGGTCATCGACCTGTCGCGACCGGAACTCGCGCCGTGGCTTGCGCAATTGCAGTGTCTGACGTCGTCGCCGGAGACGGTGGCGCTGGCACAGCGCGACCGGCGCATCGCCGTCGAGATCGAACGGCTGCTGGTCATGCTGCTGCTCACCGGACAACCGCATCACAGCCAGGAACGCGCGCAGTCGTCGGTGCTGCTGCCGCGTACCGTGCGCCGCGCCGAAGCCTATATCAGCGAGCACGCATGCGAGCCGCTGACGCTGCCGGATATCGCCGACGCGGCGGGCGTGCCGGTGCGCACGCTGCTACACAGCTTCCGCCGGTTTCGCGGCGTCAGCCCGATGCAACTGGTCCGCGAAGCGCGCATCGAGCGCTCGCGCGAAATGCTGATGCGCGCGAGCGACACCGATCGTGTCGCGGACATTGCGCTGAGTTGCGGCTTCGTCAATCTCGGCCGCTTCGCCAATGCGTACCGCGAGAAGTTCGGTGAAACCCCGTCCGACACGCTGCGCGCGTCGCGACAACGTGGCGTTTAAACGTCGCAGTACAAGGTCTCTCTTTCCGCGATTTGCGCGATTTCCCCCTCGCCACCCGTCGCGCGAGGGCGCCTGCATGCGCCGCGTCTCTGACCGAAACAAACTTGCGCATTCTGGATAACGGCTGCGATCCACGGCTATAGGCCAAAAAAATGCTGTTTTACAGTCGATTCGACTGACCCGCAATGCAATCAAAGGAGTTTCACGGATGACAACGCTGCGCATGCGCGTTGCGCGTATCGACGCCTTGACGCCGACCATACGGCGTTTGCTGCTCGTCCCCATCGACGGCGCGGCGCTTCCCGCCTTCAGCGCGGGAGCGCATATCGGCCTGCACGTGCCGATCGACGGCCGCACCCAACGTCGCGCGTATTCGCTCGTCAACGCGCCCGATCACACCGGTCATTACGAAATCGCCGTGCAACTGGAAGCGGCGAGCAGCGGCGGCTCGCGCTGGGTGCATCAACTGCGGATCGACGCCGAACTCGACGTCAGCGTGCCGCGCAACGATTTCCCGCTCGACGCCGCGACACGACATGCGCTACTGATTGCGGGCGGTATCGGCATCACGCCGATCCTTGCGATGGCCCGCGCGCTGGATGCGAGCGGGACCGCGTATGCGCTTCACTACGCGGCGCGCGAAGCCGCGTTGATGGCGTATCGCGACGAGGTGCTCGCCATGCCCGCCGCGACCTGCTGGCTCGACGGCGGCGATCCGCGCAATGGCATGCCGCTCGCCGACACGATCGGTGCACCTCAAGCTGGCCGCCATCTGTATGTGTGCGGTCCGCGTCCGTTGATCGAAGCGGTGCTCGCGCAAGCGAAGACGCTGGGCTGGCCGGATTCGCACGTGCATAGCGAACTGTTCGCCGCCGATCAGGACAGCACCGCCGACGCCGCCTTCGAGGTCGTGCTGAAAGCCAGCGACATGACGCTGACCGTGCCGGCGGACAAGACCATTCTCGACGTGATGATCGACGCGGGACTCGATCCGCTCTTTGACTGCCGGCGCGGCGATTGCGGCGTTTGCACGACTCAGGTGATCGACGGTACGCCGGATCACCGGGATATCTGCCTGTCGAGCCAGGACCGCGCGCGCGGCGATTTTTGTCCGTGCGTATCGCGCGCGGCCTCGTCGCGAATTGTGCTCGACCTATAACTCCCTCCCCGTTCAAGGAAGCCGAATGAGCCTTACCAACGAGACCCTCGCGAGTCTGGTACGCCCGGACAGCGTGCATAAGCGCGTCTACACCGACCCGCAGATATTCGAGCTTGAAATGAAGCGCATTTATGGCCAGGCGTGGATTTACGTCGGCCACGAGAGCCAGGTGAAGCACCCCGGCGACTATCACACGACCCGCCTCGGCGATCAGGACGTCGTGATGGTGCGCGCCACCGACGGTCAGATTCAGGTGGTCTACAACCGTTGTCCGCATAAAGGCGCGAAAGTCGTACCCGACGGCGACGGCACGACCGGCAGGTTCTTTCGGTGTCCGTATCACGCATGGACATTCAAGCTCGACGGCACCCATCTGTCCGCGCCGCTGAAAAACGGCTTGCAAAACACCTGTTTCGATCCGAAGCATCCGGATTTTTCAATGCGCAAAGTGGCGCGCGTCGGTGTATATCGCGGCTTCGTATTCGCCAGTCAGGCGGCCGAAGGGCCAGGGCTCGAGGAATTCCTGAACGGCGTCGCGTCGTCGATCGACAACCTGTGCGACCGCTCGCCGGTCGGTGAGGTCGAAGTGGCAGGCGGCGTGTTCCGCGTCCTGCAACGCTCGAACTGGAAAGTGTTCTACGAGAATCTGCACGACACGATGCACGCGCCGGTGACGCACGAATCGTCGGTGGTGTCCGCGCGGTCGCAAGCGCAGGAGCAAGGCTCGCTGCCGTTCGAACTGCTGATCATGGAAGGCAACGGCGAGCCCTACGAATTTTGGGAAAAGCTCGAACTGCGCGCGTACGACAACGGCCACGGCTATATGGAAGGCATTTTCGATCCGGCCGCGGCGGAACGCGATCCGGTTTCCAGCGCGCATTTCGTCGCGTTGGCCGAAGCGTATGGCGAAACCCGCGCACGCGAAATTCTCGGCATGAACCGGCACAACACCGTGATTTACGGAAGCGGTTCGCCGCATACGGTGTTCCAGCAGTTCCGTGTGATCCGTCCTTTGTCGGTGGATAGAACGCTGGTCGAAATTCAGACCTTCAAGCTCAAAGGCGCACCGGACTCCGTATTCGAACGCGCGCTGACGTACGCGAACGTGATCAACTCGCCGTCGTCGAACGTGATGCCGGACGACGTCGAAGTCTATGCGCGCTGCCAGCAAGGCAATATGACCAACGGCGGCGACTGGATCAGTATGCATCGCTACGCAGGCACCGATCGCCAGGTCGAAAACGGCATGGTGTCGATCAATGGCACCAGCGAGTTGCCGATGCGCAACCAGTTCGCGGCGTGGAAACGCTTCATGCTCAACGAAACCGCCGCTGAAGAAGGAGCGCGCTGATGCTGTTCGACACCACCTTCGATCTTTCGACTCAGGCCGCCCATCCGGTTCGCGTGACAGACGCACTTCGCGCCGATGTCGAACAGTTCCTGTTTCACGAGGCACGTTTGCTCGACACGCGTGCATTCGACGGCTGGCTCGATCTGTGGACGCCCGACGGCATGTACTGGATGCCGCACGAGTCCGGCCAAACCAGCCCGCGCGACCATATTTCGCTGTTCTGGGAAGACGCGACGCTGCGCGAAGTGCGCGTGCGCCGTATCACGAATCCGCGCAACTGGTCGCAGCAGCCGGTGACGCGCACCGCGCGCGTGATCGGCAATGTGATGATCGACGGCACCGACGACGCCGGCCGCCTGATCGTCCATTCGACCTTCATGCTCGCCGAATGGCGCAACGCTCAGCGCCAGCTTGCGGGACTGACGACGCACAAACTCGTCGCGCAGGAATCGGGCGGCTGGCAAATCTATCTGAAGCGCGTCGATCTGATCAATGCAGCGGATGTATTCGCGAACCTGGAAGTGTTCGTGTGATGGTCAGGTCGCCCGCCCTTTCGTCAACGCCCCCATTGCATCGCACCGCCGTGCTTGCGTTGCATTATCAGAACGACATACTGCATCCGGACGGCAAGATCCGCGTCGGCCTTTCCGCAAGCGACCCGGCGCGCGACCGGGTGATCGCCGCCGCGGCGAAGCTGATCGCGGGCGCACGACACGCCGCGTTGCCGCTCATTCACGTGCGCATCGCGTTTCGTCCGGACTACGCGGATCTGACACAGAACTGCTGGATTTTTCGCAAGACGGCCGAACTCGGCGCGGTGCAGGAAAACACGTGGGGTGCCTCGTTTTACGAGGCGCTCCAGCCCGACGAAACGCGCGAGCACGAACTCGTGATCCGGCATCAGCGGACCAGCGCGTTTATCGGCACGCCGCTCGAACAGATCCTGATGAAACTCGGCGTGCGTCATCTGATCGTTGCGGGCGTGGCGACGCATTCGGTCGTTGAGATGAGCGTGCGTCACGCGGTCGATCTCGGCTACGAAGTCACGGTCGCCGCCGATGCATGCGCAGCCGCCGATACGAAGATTCACGATGCGTCGCTCGACAGCATGCGTTTGCTCGCGGAAATCGCTGACGTCGATACCGCGCTCGCCCAACTGGAGAAGCACGCATGAGCACACCCCATTCCACGTGTCCGAATGGCAGGCTGGCCGGCAAGGTCGCGATTGTCAGCGGCAGCACGCAAGGACTCGGCGCGGACATCGCGCGCGCTCTGGTGGCGCAAGGCGCATGCGTGATGACGCTCGGACTCGGCGCGCAAGCGGGCCAGGCCGTCGCGGATTCGCTCGGCGACGCGTGCCGTTTCATCGAAACCGATATCACCGATGATGCGCAGATCGATCACGTGATTTCAGCAACGTTGAAACATTTCGGCCGCCTCGATTTTCTGATCAATAACGCCTGTACATATGCGGACTCCGGTCTTGCTTCGACGCGCGAACAGTGGCTCCATCTGCTGAACGTCAATCTGGTATCCGCTGCGATCTTCGCGCAGAAAACCGCGGCGCATATGACGCGCGGCGGCGTCATCGTCAATCTGGGCAGCACGGGCGGCAAGTTCGGTGCGGCCGGTCGCGCGCTGTATCCGGCGTCGAAAGCGGCCCTGCAGCAGTTCACCCGCAATCTCGCCGTCACGCTCGCGCCCGAAGGCATTCGCGCAGTGACCGTATCGCCGGCATGGACGTGGTCGCCTTCACTCGAACAGCTTGCGCAAGGTTCGATCGATGCCGCGGATCGCGTCGGGCGTGAGCTGCATCCACTGGGACGCGTCGGCCGGGGCCATGAAATCGCACAGGTGATTGCCTTCCTTTGCTCCGCCGAGGCGTCGTGGATTACCGGTGTCGATATTCCGGTCGACGGCGGATTTTCGATTCTCGGACCCGACCAGGGCCGGTCGCCTCGCGACTGGTTCAGCCGCGTCGGCAACGCTGGCTGACACGCTGCACTCCCCCACATTCAACCTTTGACCCACGAAGGAAACCTCATGTCGAAACAGATCAGGATCACGTCGAATGGCTCTCAATTCGATGCGTATCTCGCGTTGCCGGAAGCCGGCAGCGGACCCGTCGTCGTGTTGTTGCAGGAGATTTTCGGTGTCAACGCGGACATGCGCGAGGTGGCCGACCTCTATGCCAGCGAAGGCTATGTCGTGCTGGCGCCGGATCTGTTCCATCAGTTCGAGCCGAACATCCAGCTCGGCTATGGCGAGGCGGATCATGCACTGGCCTTCGATTATTACCAGCGTTTCGACGTCGCGCGCGCACTCGACGATATTCGCGCGACAGTTGAATTCGCGCGCTCGATGCCGCAATCGACGGGCAAGGTCGGCGCACTCGGCTTCTGTCTCGGGGGCAAGCTCGCCTATCTTGCAGCCGCGGACTGCGGCGTGGATTGCGCCGTCGGCTATTACGGCGTCGGCATCCAGGACGCGTTGGATCTCGCGGCAAAGATCGATTGTCCAGTCGCGCTGCATTTCGGCGCAACCGATCCGCTGAATCCGCCCGAAGCGGTCGAATCGATCAAGACCGCGCTCGGCGACAAGCCGAACGTGAAGCTTTACGTGTATCCAGAAGCCGGTCATGCATTCAATCGCAGCGGCCCGACTTTCGTCAAAACCGCGGCGATGCCCGCGCATACACGCAGCCTCGATATTTTCCGCAAGACGATGGGCCCGGACTACGATCTAAGCGCCTTGGCGGACCATCACTTCTACCTGGAATTCGCCGCGCGCGACCCCGAAGCGACGATGCAAACGATGGTGCCGCAACCCTACGTGAACCACGTCCCGACGATGACGGGCGGCACCGGCTACACCGAGCTCAAACGCTTCTACGCGAACCATTTCATCCACAACAATCCCGCCGACACGAAGATGGTGCCGATCTCGCGCGTGGTCGGCGTCGACCGGATGGTCGATGAATTCATCCTATGTTTTACGCACGATTGCGAAATCGACTGGCTATTGCCCGGCGTCGCGCCGACCGGCAAATACGTCGAAATTCCGATGCTGGTGGTTGTCGGATTTCGCGGACCGAAGCTCTACAACGAGCATATCTACTGGGATCAGGCCAGCGTGCTCGTGCAGATCGGTCTGCTCGATCCGACCGGTCTGCCGGTGTCGGGCATCGAAGCCGCCCGCAAGCTGATGAACGAAAAGTTGCCGTCGAATACCTTGATGGCGCGCTGGAAAGACAGCGCGCCGGCTTGATGCAGCAATCCGCGGTGTCAATCAATCGGCCGGCCTGCTGTCTCTCTCATGAACGGCAGCGGTGTCAGGGACAGGAGGCCGCAGCCGATCAGATACCACGCGGGTGAGAACACATTGCCACTCAACTGAATCAGCAGAGTCGCGAAGAATTGAGCAAATCCGCCGAAGATCGAGGCGCCAGTGCAGTAGACGATCGACATCCCCGTTACCCGCACGTTTCGAGGAAACAGTTCAGGCTGAAGCACGAGACCAGGAACGATGGTGAAGGTCGACAGGATCGCAAGAACCGTACACACGCTGACGAGGACGAACAGCGTCGGCACCGCATGGATCAGTATGAAAGCGGGATATATCACGGCGATCAGCAACAATCGCGAAATCGCCAGAACTGGCTTGCGCCCGACGCGATCGGACAGTATCCCGGCGATCGGTGCGCAGACCACCATGATCGCCGCTGAAGCAACTGGCGCCCACAATGACAGCGACATCGGGAAGTTCAGCACTTGCACCGCGTACGACGCGATGTAATAGACCACGATATAGTTGGCCGCCGTGCCGCCGATCGTCGTCAGGATGCCGATCGTCAGACCCTTGGAGTGGTTTCTGAAGACCTCCGTGATGGGCTTCGAGAGTTCGATCGCTTCCGAACTAACGGCCTCAGGCAGTGTTTCCCGAAGATTCCGGCGGATATAGATCGCGACGAGCCCGGCAGCCACACCGATCACGAATGGCACTCGCCACCCCCAGCTCTCGAGCGCGTTCTGCGACAGCAAAGTACTCAACGTCACCGCCAGCAGCGCACCACACACCGTGTTGATGCCCTGGCTCAGGATCTGGAAACTGCCGTACAACCCGCGCTTCCGATCGCCACCGAACTCCATCAGCAGCGTGGTCGCCGAGCCGACCTCGCCGCCGAGCGCGAACCCTTGCAGCAATCGCGCACCGAGTATCCACATCGGCGCGGCGAGACCCGCGGACGCGTAGGTCGGCGCAAATGCAATGAGTGCTGAACCCAGAGCCATCAGTGTCAGCGTGAGATTCATCGCCGCTTTACGGCCCGCACGGTCCGCATAGGCGCCGAGGACGAGGCCGCCGAGCGGTCGCGTGATGAAGCCGACGCCGAACGATCCCGCAGCCAGCAGCAACTGCGTCAGATGATCCCCGGTGGGGAAGAACAGCTTGCCGATGATCGGAGCGAAAAAGCTGTACGTCGTGAAATCGAAAAACTCGAGGCCGTTGCCGAGCGTGATCGCCGCGATCGACTTCGCCTTGCGGAGACCACCCTCACCCGCTCCGGCGGTCGCGGTTCCTCCGTCCATATTTAGTGTGTTTCGCAAACGCGCATCTTCCATGATGTTGTTGTCTCCAAAGGTGTTCGGTCACCGATGATTGTTTTGATAGTTGATCTACTTCCCGCTTTGAACGATGGCCGGCCGCACTGAAGCCGGCACGCCGTTCAAACCGCTTGTTCAAACCGCCTGCGCCAGCCGATTCCTACACGAGAAACTTCTCGGCAAGCTTCACCCAGAACGCGGCGCCCGTTGTCAGACACTCGTCGTTGAAATCGTAATGAGGGTTGTGGTGCGACATGCATCCACCTTCGCCGTCGCCATTGCCGATGAACAGGTAACTGCCACGGCATTGCTCGAGAAAATAGGCGAAGTCCTCACTGCCGGTGACAGGATCCATGTCGACGACGACCCGATCCGCGCCAAGCCAGTCGAGCGCGACCTGCTGCGCGAACCGGGTCATCTCGGCGTCGTTGACCACCATCGGATTGCCGGTGCGGTAATCGATCGTTGCCGACGTTCGATGGACCGCTGCCTGCGCATACACAACTTCGGTAATGCGCTCGCGCAGAAACGCACGCACTTCGGCCTTCAACGCACGCACCGAGAGTCGCAGTTCCACCGTTTCTGGAATGACGTTAGGTGCGTCGCCGGCATGAAACGCCCCCACCGTGATGATCGCCATCTCAAGAGGCGCGACGGTGCGCGACACAATGGTCTGCAGCGCCACGACGATGTGTGAGGCGGCAACGATCGGATCGACTGCCTTTTGTGGCACCGCTCCGTGCCCTCCTCGCCCCTTGACCGTGATAATCACCGTGTCGGACGACGCCTGGATCGGCCCCGGCCTGAAGCCAAACTTGCCGGTGTCGAGCCCCGGAAGATTGTGCATCCCGAAAACGGCGTCGCACGGAAAGAGATCGAACAGACCATCCTCCAGCATCTTCTTCGCGCCTCCGAGTCCTTCTTCTGCCGGCTGAAAGATGAGATTCAGCGTGCCGTTAAAGGAGCCTTCTTGGGCGAGATACCTGGCCGCCGCCAGCAGCATCGTGGTGTGGCCGTCGTGACCGCATGCATGCATCTTGCCCGGCGTCTGGCTCGCATAAGGCAGGTTCGTCAGTTCGTGGATGGGCAGTGCGTCCATGTCGGCCCGAATACCGATACGGCGCTTTCCATCGCCGCGTTTCAGTTGCCCGACAACGCCCGTCTTGCCCAAACCCCGATGCACCTCGTAACCCCACTCCTGCAGCCGTCGTGCGACCAGATCGCTGGTCGCGAATTCCTCGAACCCGAGTTCGGGCTGCGCATGCAGTTGCCGCCGCAAGTCGATCATTTCCTGCTCACTTGCGCCGAGCCCCGGCGGAATGACTCCGTTTTCCATGTCACCTTCCGATTGATTCGTTTGATACGCGAGCATATTCAGAGTCGGCTTTGACCGGTAGCCAAGCAACGGTTAAAGTGCAAACCATTGGTTATCACTTACCGCGTCGCAGTCCAATGAAACTTCACCAACTCAGAACGCTGAATGCCGTCGTCAACACCGGCGGGATTCGGGCGGCGGCCCGTGCGCTGGGCGTATCGTCTACTGCTGTGACCAAGGCGCTGCAAGAACTCGAGGCCGATCTAGGCGTGCAGTTGCTGCATCGCCATTCGGGAGGCGTTTCGTTGACCGAGTACGGGCGTGCACTGCACGTTCACGCGAAATCAGTGCTGAAGCAACTCGAACGGGCCGATTCCGAGATCCGGATGATGCGCGGCGCGAACGCCAGCAAGCTGACGATCGGCGTGACACCGTGGGTCGCATTGACCTTTCTGCCGCCGACGGTCATCAAATTCCGTGCGTTGATGCCCGAGGTCAAGCTCGAGTTCTACGAGGGGCTACTGGCCGTCGTTCAACCATTGCTGCGCGACGGCACCCTTGATTTCTCGATTGGCCGTACACCCGACGAGCCGGTACGTTCCGAGTTCCAGACCGTTCCCCTATTTTCCAGTCAGGCGGCGATCGTCGGGCGCAAGGATCATCCGAAGCGGAACTGCCGAACGCTGCACGAGTTGACGGACGCGGAATGGTTGCTGACCTGGGATCCCGCCGGGGAAGCGCCGATGCTGGAGACGCTATTCAGGAAGCACGGAGTGCAGGTGCCTGAAACCATCCATCTTGCCCATTCCGTCTCGGTCGGGCTGGGGCTGCTCACGCAAACGGATATGCTGGGCGTCTATCCTTGGCCACTCGTTGAAATCGGCTTGATGCGAGACGAATTGGCCGCTTTGCCACTGCGGGAAGTCGTCGATCAGTCGACGGTTTGCATCATGTCACGGCGGGACGTGCGAATGAGTCCCGCCGCCAGTTACTTTTTCGAGTGCTTTCGCGAGGTGATTCACGAGATGGAGCGCTCAAGCGAGCCGAACAAGCGGCGGCTGTTTCATTCGCTGGAGGTACTTCTTTAGAGACTATGGAAGGAGCGCTGAAAAAAGCCGTGCATTACTGCACGGCTTTTAACTGACAACCGTAATGCAACCTTCGCTTAGGTGCTGTGGCCCTTCCGGATGAAGACGAAAATTGCCGCGCCAGATACCGTTAATCATGGTGGCGTCACCTGTCTTCGGGTTCCATAGAGCAAACCATTTCGTCCGGTCTGTTGTCCCGTATCCGTGTTCAGACCACCAGTCACGCGCCCACCGTCGCGCGTCCATCAGATATCGATGATGGGCCGCAATAGCGCCTGCCCTTCATATAGATATCGCAAATGGCGCTCACGGATGTCGGCGAGCGACAGCGACGACACCTGTGTGGTGATCGTGAGACTCGCGCGCATTTCGCCGGCGCGGTTCGTCAGCGGCACGCCGAGAATGCGCATTCCGACTTCGTACTCCTGGTCGAGCTCCGCATACCCCTGCTCGCGGATCTGCCCGACGATAGCCTTGATCTCGTCGACCGACGTGCGCGTGAAGGGCGTGAGCGGCTTGCGCTCGACCCGCGCGAGATACGCGTCCACCTCCTCGTCGGGCAACGAGGCCAGCCACAGGCGGCCGCTGCCGGTGCAGTACATCGGCAGTCTGTAGCCTTGCCGGATCGACAGCGACGACACATTCGCGATGCGGCTGCGCACGATATGCACCACTTCGTCGCCGTCGTGCACGGCGACCGACACATGCTCGCGCGTTTCGGCCGCGACCTTTTCGACGATCGGCCGCAGCATGCGCGGCAGAAGGGCCGAGTCCACGTAAGCCTGGCCCACGCGCAGCGTCTTGGCGGTGAGCCAGTATTTCCTGCTGTCGGTCTGCGCGTAGCCGTCATGCACGAGCGTGAGCAGAAAGCGCCGGGCGGCGCTGTGCGTCAGACCGGCAAGGCGCGCAACATCGGCCACGCTGAGCCGCGGCATGTCCTCGGTAAACAGCTGAATGATCGCGAGACCTTTCTGCAGACCGACGATCAGATCGCGTTCGTGAATGACGGGTGAAGCCATGATTTCGCCTGGGAACCGTAAAAACAATGCGATTATCGCATCGCCATTGCGCTAATTGGTCGATCCTCCCGATAACGGCATTGCCCGACGCCGGACCGGGTCGCAACATGAGTGCCGTTCGCAACAAACGTCCGGTGCAATTCATGATTAGCGGTACGACCGAGCTGTTGGCCATCGTAGGTTCCCCCATCTCGCAGGTGAAATCCCCCGAGAACTTCAACGCGTGGTTCGCGCGTCACAACAAAAACGCGTCGATGATCCCCATCGATCTGCAACGCGATTCGCTCGACGGCTTCGTCGACACGCTGCGCGCATGGCGCAATCTGCGCGGCTGCGTGGTCACCGTTCCCTACAAGCACGAGATCGCGAAGCGCATCGACGTGCTCAGCGAAAGAGCGCAGGCGCTCGCCTGCGTGAACGTGATCCGCCGTGAAGCCGACGGCACGCTGGTCGGCGACATGGTCGACGGCGACGGTTTCATCAACGCCGTGCGGCGCCACGGCTTCGAGCCGCACGGCACACGCGCGCTGATCGTTGGCGCGGGCGGCGCCGGCAGCGCGATCGCCTGGTCGCTGAGCGAGAACGGCGTTGCGAGCCTCACGCTCGCCGATCTCGATACCGCGCGCGCACAGCGGCTCGGCGCGCTGCTCGCCGCGCGCTTCCCGGCGGTGGCGATGAGCTTGCAGTTCGATTCACTCGATCCGTTCGATCTCATCGTCAACGCGTCCCCGGCCGGGATGCCCGGCAACGACGTGCTGCCGATCGCGGAGGATCGATTCGCCACGCTGCGCGCCGGCACGCTCGTCGCGGATGTCGTCACGACACCCGAAATCACGCGCTTCCTGGAGCTGGCTCGCCGCGCGGGCTGCCGCATCCAGACCGGGGCTGAAATGGCTCTGGCCCAGTTCGGCAATCTGGGCGCATTCATGAACATGACGCCGCTTACGGCGTGATCGCCGTGGCCACGCGTGCGCTATGCGGCGCACGAGCGTGGCTGCGGCACCCACTCGAACATCAAACAGGAGACCACAAATGGACATCGACGGAAAAATCCCCGCGCCATCCAGGCAACAAACGAGGCGCGCGACGGCCAGCGGCTGGATCGGATCGGTGCTCGAATACTACGACTTCTTCATCTACGCCCAGGCGGCGTCGATGGTGTTCCCACAGCTGTTTTTCCCGCATGGCAATCCGAAGCTTGCGATCGTCGCATCGCTCGCGACCTACGGCGTGGGCTACGTCGCACGGCCGATCGGCGGTTTCGTTCTCGGGCGCCGCGGCGACACGCACGGCCGCAAACATCTGCTGCTGCTGTGCATGTTCCTGATGGGTATCTCGACATTCGCGGTCGGCCTGCTGCCCACCTATAAGCAGATCGGCATCGCCGCGCCGATCGCACTGGTCGTGCTGCGTCTGATCCAGGGCTTCGCGGTGGCCGGGGAAATCTCGGGCGCCAGCTCGATGATTCTCGAACAGGCGCCGTTCGGACGGCGCGGCTATTACGCGAGCTACGCGCTGCAAGGCACGCAGGCGGGCCAGATTTTCGCGGCAGCCATCTTCATGCCGCTCGCGTACTGGTTGCCGGCCGACGCATTCGCCTCGTGGGGCTGGCGAATCCCGTTCCTGCTCAGCGCTTTCGTGCTCGCAGCCGGCTACGTGATCCGGCGCAACGTTCAGGAATCCCGAGCATTCATCGACGAAGGCTTGCAGGGCGCGATTCCCGAGTCGCCGATCCGGGTTGCCTTCCGCGAAAGCTGGCGGGACATCGTTCGCATCG
The DNA here is from genome assembly GCF_900177725.1 of Paraburkholderia susongensis. Taxonomy (GTDB): domain Bacteria; phylum Pseudomonadota; class Gammaproteobacteria; order Burkholderiales; family Burkholderiaceae; genus Paraburkholderia; species Paraburkholderia susongensis. The sequence continues at coordinate 573,429 of NZ_FXAT01000001.1, forward strand.
CGGTGATGGCGTCGGCCGCCGTGATCGCGATGGTCGCGACGATTTTCGGCGCGGCCTATGCGGTGCAGCCGGCCTACGGCATCGGCTTTCACCCCGACACTTATCTCGTGATACCTCTGGTGGGCAACATCGTCGCGGTGATCGTGATCCCGTTCGTCGGCCGGCTGTCCGACCGGATCGGGCGGCGCATCCCCGTCGTCGTCGGTTCTCTGGGCGCGGGACTGCTGTCGTACGTCTATCTGTATGCGATCAGCGCGGGCAACGCGCCTGTCGCGATCGTCACGTCGGTGCTGATGTGGGGCATCGTCTATCAGGGCTTCAACGCCGTGTTTCCGAGCTTCATGCCTGAACTGTTTCCGACCCGTACGCGCGTGTCGGCAATGTCGATCGGGCAGAACGTCGGCATGGCACTGACCGCGTTGCTGCCGTCGCTGTTCGCCGCCATCGCGCCGCCGGGCACGAAGGACATTCCGCTGTTGATCGGTACGCTCACGCTCGTCATCACCGCCGTCGCGGCGATCGCGGCCTGGACGGCCCGCGAGACCTACCGTACGCCGTTGCACGAACTGGGTGGGCCCGGTTCGGGCCGGCGCCCGGCCGCGGGGATTGCATCTGCCGATGCCGTCGAGGCTCGCTGACGAAGAGGCGCGCGTAATGACGAATTAATAGCGAACTAATGACGAACTGATGGCGAACGATCGTACCGAAGCGGCGATCCGGCTTCGGCCAATCGTCGGGCAAATCGCGAGACAGTGCGCGACCTCTGGAAGCAACGCTTTTTCATGACGTCCATCGCGAAACCGGCAAAAGGATTACCGCCTGGCTTACCACCTCCGCTTTGCCGGTAACCCAGGCTTCAGCCAATGAGATCGGCACCTGTCGTCAGGACAATCTTCCCAAAGTGGGTGCCGGAGTCGATCAACTCGTGAGCGCCGCGAGCGTCGGCAAGCGCAAAGGTCTTGTAGACGACCGGCTTGATCTTGCCGCTCTCGATGAGCGGCCAGACCTGCCGCTCCAGGTCATTGATGATGATCGCCTTGTCCGCGGATGTGCGCGATCGCAATGTCGAGCCCATATGCGTCAGGCGTTTCGTCAACATCGGCACGATGTCGAGATCCTTCGCCGGTCCCTTGATCACGCCCACCTGGAGGATCCGTCCGTCCATGGCTGCGGCGTCATAGTTTCTGGCCACGTAGTCGCCGGCGATGATGTCGAGGATCAAGTCGACGCCTCTGCCATCGGTAAACCGCTTCGTTTCGGCGACGAAATCGTCCTCGCGGTAATCAACCGCGAGGTCTGCGCCTAGCGCCAGGCTGGCCTCCCGATGCGCCTGCGAGCCAACCGTCGTGATGATTTTCGCAGCGCCGAATGCCTTCGCCAGCATGGTCGCCGCGGTACCGATACCTGACGCGCCGCCATGGATCAACACCGATTCACCGGCAACCAGCTTGCCGCGCTGGGACAGGTTCAGCCATACGGTCATAAACGTTTCGGGCATAGCCCCCGCTTCCACCAACGTCAGGCCTTTGGGGATATGCATGGTGTTGCAGGCGTGCGCGACTGCGTATTGCGCGTAGCCACCGCCGGGAATCAATGCACACACCAGTTCGCCGATCCGGAATTGGGACGCGTCGGAGCCCACGGCAACCACTTGACCTGCCACTTCCAGCCCCGGAATGTCCGAAGCGCCGGGGGGCGGATCATACAGCCCTTTGCGCTGGAAAACGTCCGGGCCATTCACGGCAGCCGCGTGGATGCGGATCAGAACCTGATCGGCAGCCGGCATCGGCACCGGGCGCGTTGCCGGCACCAGGACTTCAGGACCGCCGGGCTGTTTGATCTCAATGGCCGTCATGGACGACGGCACACGATAAGTCGAAGCAGACATGGATACCACTCCTTCAATTGATGAGGCTCGATTGATCCGGGTGGATCATTAAACGAGGAACTCCTGGGTTCAGTATAGGCATCGACATTGATGAATAAGCGCAGCATTATTCAGGTAATGAGATGCAAATTTGCATCAGGAGGGTGGCACGATGAACTGGGATGATGCACGCGTGTTTCTCGCGGTGGAGCGCGAAAAAACGCTCCGTGGTGCGGCGAGGACGCTCAATCTCGATCAGGCGACGGTCGGCAGACGAATTGCGGCACTGGAGCACGCCCTACGTGCAACGCTTTTCCTGCGCACCTCCGAGGGTTACGCGTTGACCGCCGCAGGCGAGGCCGCGCTGAGATCAGCGGAGAAAATGGAACATTCCGCACACGAACTCGTGAGACGAACGCAAGGCACGGATACCCGGCTTGCGGGGGACGTAAGAGTCACCAGCACCGACTCGATTGCGCTCGAATTCCTGCTTCCCGCCATCGAACGCCTGCACGCTGCGCATCCCGAAGTGCGTGTCCTGCTGGACACGTCGACGCGCATGCTCAATCTGGCAAAGCGTGAAGCGGATATCGCGGTCCGCTCCGTCAGGCCGGATAATCCCGATCTCGTCGCGCGGCGCCTCGCTCGCTGGCCCATGGCGCTCTTTGCCTCGAATGCTTATCTCGAGCAGCACGGCGAGCCCGCCGCTGGCTCCGCGTTCGCGGGTCACGATCTTGTCGTCTATCAGGGAAGCTGGACCGGTAATCGATCACCGACTCTTGCTGGCGAACCGATACACGCGGGGCGCATCGTATCGACCTTCAATTCCAGCCTCATGCTGCGTACCGCGGTAAAGGCTGGCATCGGTATCGGCGAGCTTCCGATAGCTCTGGCTCAACACGACGGCCTCGTGCAGATATGGCCGGAACCCGCGCGTGGGGTGGCCTACGAAATCTGGCTCGTCACGCATCAGGACCTTCGGCATACCGCGCGCATCACAGCAATGATCACGGCATCGTCTCCGCGTTCGAAGATCACACAACCCACGCGAAATAGTTAGGCACGGCTTAGCTACGGCCGGGCGGCCGATTTGTTCGACTATTTGTTCAACTAACAGACGCCTGGCTGCGCGATCATCGCGATTCAGCTAACCGAGGAGTCTCGATGCCGTCCGGACGATTTCCTCGACGAACACTTTGACGATTGGATGGTTGCGCTCGCCGCGTCGATAAGCGACGTAGATTTTGCGGCGAACCTCTGGCTTCAGCTTTACCCATGCCACGCCGCGCGGCGAGCGTAGCCTCCTGAGTCCGGGGACGATCGACACCGAGCAACCGGAGGCCACCATCGCTTCGATCATCTCAGATCCACGGCATATGGCGTTGGTCCGAGGCTCGTACCCGGCGCGGCGGCATAAATCGGCGACGAAGCTGCCGAAGGGGCCGCCACTCGATTCGATCGCCCAGGTTTCGTCCGTGAGATCGGCCAGGCTAAGCGACGGTCTTTTGCTCAGCGGGTGGTCAGTCGAGACTGTCACGTACCACACGTCCTCGGCCAGCGGCACAATCGCGACGTTTTCCCGATTGTCGCCCGCGACGATTGAAAGATCGTCAATCAAGGCGATGTCCGTTCTCCAGGACCGCAATGCCGCAACCCCGTCTATCGCCTCCAATTCTTCAATTGCGATCTCCAGGCGTGGATACGCGTGCTGCAGCGCCTTGACCGTGTCAGGGAGTACAACCGAGGCGATCGACGGAAACGCGGCGACGCGCAGCTCGCCGGCTATTTCACGCCGAAGCTCCGCCATTTCCGACCGAGCCTCGTCCAGCACAACCATCAGCCGCTCGGCGTACCCCACCAACGCGTGGCCGGCGGGAGTAAGCCTGACCCCGCGGCCGATGCGCTCCGTAAGCTTGACGCCGGCCTCCTCTTCCAGTTGTGCGATCTGCTGTGACACCGCCGAGGGCGTCAGGAACAGAGCCTCAGCGGCGGCGGCCATCGTGCCGCACCGCGCCAGTTCCAGGAGCGCCCGCAGTCGACCGACTTCCACCGTAGGTGCCTCCTGAAAAAGCAGGTTGATTCAACAGAATGGTTAATGTATTGCATAAGAAACGATAAGTATACGTAAGCATATTTGCCGCCTACGATTGAATCGTCGAACGGTGCCGGAGAACAGCCGCGAGACACATGCATCGCGCCGCGTCCGGCCGACTGCGTCACTGGTAAGCAATTTCTCGGAGATTATTATGTTTGCCTTCCTTCTCACTCAGATTGGCCGCTGGTTCGACCGCGCCGAACAACGCCTTGATGATCAGTACCTTGCCGGCGCGCGAGACCTTGCCGAGCTCGAACGGCGCATGCGCAAGCTGGAAAGCAGCTGTTGACTGAGGTGATGCTTCCGCGATCAAAGGACAAAAGAGTACGCCGCATCGAGATACTGCAGCACTGCGCGAGGACCGAACTCGAGGCGCGCCCGTAGCGTCGCCTCGATGCTTCCACTCTCGAACACCGTGCGCCACGGAATGTTCTCGTCCGCAAGCACACCAGGCACGACCCGTTACCCACGTTACCCACACCAGCGGTTCGACGCGGATCTGTACGAACGCAATCGAAACCTGCGGGCCGCCTTTATCGACGGTCTGATACGCAAGCATGTATTTCAGTCCTCACACGTTATGGACGAATCTCAACCTGTTACGTACTAATACATCCTGTGTATTGTATTATCTGAACGAAGGATGTCACCGTATGGAAACAGGCCATGTTCAAACTGACGCGAGAGGAAATTCGGGAAGGCAAGGCGGATTCCATCCGGCGTGCGATCGAACGGGCAATACTCGACGAGCGGCTCAAGCCCGGCGATGCACTGCCAACCGTCCGTTCGCTCGCCGAAGACCTTGGCATCAACAAGAACACGGTGGTCGCCGCCTATCGGCAGCTTCAGCAGGCCGGCCTCGTGACGGCGGACGGCAGGCGCGGCTCGACCGTTTTCGCGCAGGCTTCGTCGCGGCAAGATCGCGGCGCATCGGCTCGCGACAGCCGGCAAACACTGTCGGTGCGGGACGGCAATCCAGACATCGAATTTCTGCCGGATGAAGCGGAAATCCGCAACGCGCTCGGCCGAATGACGGTCGCCCATCATCTATACGGCGAACGGCGCAACTTTGGGCCGTTCCTCGACTGGGCCACGGAGCGCTTCGCCGCTGACCATGTCGACGTGCCGCACGGCGTGTTCGTCTCAGCGGGCGCGCTGGACCTTGTCGAGCGGGCGCTGAGCGCGTTCGGTCTGGAGCCGGGCGACAGGGTTGCGGTGGAAGACCCCAGCTACATGACCCTGCTCGCTCTCGCCCGGTCGATGGGCTTCCAGCTTTTGCCGCTCGAGCTCGATCAGAACGGTATCGTGCCGGCGAGCCTGCGCGGGGCGTTGAAGCGCGGAGCAAAAGCGGTACTGACCTGCAGTCGCTCGCAGAACCCGACCGGCATCGCCACGTCGAAGTCGCGCGCTGCGGAACTGAAGCGTGTGGCGGGCAGCGCCGGCGAGGTACTGTTCATCGACGACGACCACTCGAACCTGCTCGAACTCGCCCCCTACTACGCATGGCACACCGACGCGCCGCGCTGGCTGACGGTGCGGTCGCTGTCGAAACTGCTCGGGCCGGATTTCCGCATCGCTGTCTCGACCGGGGATGCCGAAACGATCGCCCAGCTCGAAAGCCGACAGAGCGTGGGCATGGGCTGGATCAGCACCTTCTTGCAGCGGCTTGCATTCGAACTGCTGACGAGCGCGTCCGTCCAGAAAAAAATCACGGCGGCCGGTCTGGCTTACCGCGATCGCTATCAATCACTTCAGGCCGCTCTGAAAAAGAAAGGCTTCAAGGTGACCGGCAGCGCCGGGCTGAATCTGTGGATACCCATCCAGAACGAAACGGAAGTGGCGGAACGGCTGTTCGATGCGGGTTGGCTCGTCTGCCCTGGCCGCGAATTCTGCGTCACCGAACAGCCCGGAATCCGCGTGACGTCGTCGCGCATGACGACGCAGCAAAGTCTCGCGTTCACCGAAGCACTCCTGAGCATCTCTCACTCCACGGCAACGACACTGATCGCGTGACACGCCTGTCCACGCGTGGCACAACACCCGATTCAGCGTGCAGCTAGTGGACCCCAAGGCCGACCGTATCGCGCGGACGGCCCTGTCTTCCTCGCTTGACTCCGTGGCATCGATTACGCGCCCCCGATACGCGACTGGTACGCACGGCCCGTGGCCATACGCTTCTCCGTGATCGCCCTCGCCCGCTCGGTGATGGTCGCGAGAATCGAATCCGGCGCAGTTGCGGGAGACCCGGCGTGGAATGGTGGCTTCGGGTCGTAAGCCATGTAGAGCTGCAGTTCCTGCGCGACGGTCTCACCGCGCAAAAGCGATACGACGATCAACGACCCGTCGATTCCGGATGTGACGCCACCGGCGCTCACGAACTGACCATCGATCACGACCCGCTCGTCGGTCGGAATTGCGCCGTACAGCGGAAGGACGTCCATCGCGGTCCAGTGCGTTGTGGCGCGCTTGCCTTGCAGCAGGCCCGCCGCGCCGCAAATCAATGCGCCCGTACAGACCGAGTACACATAGCGTGCTCCTGCTGCCTGCCTGCGAATGAACGACAGCACAGTTTCGTCGTTCATCAGCGCTTCCTGGCCATAACCGCCAGGCACCAGCAACACGTCCAGTTGCGGGACTTCGTCGAATGTCGTGTCAGCGAGCAATTGCATGCCTGCAAGATCCCGCACGGGATTCCTGTCCTTCCAGATCGTCATGAACGACGAGTTCGGTACACGCGCTAGCGCTTCGAATGGGCCAGTGAAGTCGCACTGATCCATGTTCGGGAAAATGATGCCGCCGATCTTCAGATGAATGTCCAATGGAATAGTCACGATCTCTACCTTTGCGATTTTTGGGTTAGTACAAATATATATTTGTATGCATGCAAATCACTATAGACCTGCGCCCGACTATGTCAACCCCTTCTTTGCCGATGACCGCATAACGGGATCGAACCGGCGAATCGACACCTGGTGAGATGTGGCGATTACATGCGAAGTAATTGCCCGGAATGGTGGCGAATCGAAATATTCCGGTATCCGGTCGAGTCCGATCGCCGATCGGCTGCAACGGAGCGTTTGTCCTAATACATACGGGAGGACCATGAACGCATTGAACCTCAACCAGCGAGTGCCGAAGGAACTGGGTGGACTACTACGGCACTGGCGAGAAGTGCGAGGCGTCAGCCAGCTCGATCTCTCTTTCGACGCAGGCATCTCGCAACGGCAGATCAGCTTCATCGAGAGCGGACGAAGTGTGCCGGGACGGCAGACGCTACTGAATATCGCACAGTCGCTCGAGGTGCCGCTGCGCGAACGCAACGTTCTGCTGTTGTCGGCCGGATACGCGCCGATGTATTCGGAAGCGGAGTGGAATGCCCAGGAAATGTCGCTCGTGACAAACGCGGCCGGACGTGTTCTTCAGCAGCACGAACCGTTTCCCGCGATCGTCATGGACCGGTACTGGAACGTGCTGATGACCAATCGTGCCGCGCCGGACTTCTTCAACTGCTTCATCGACATGGAGGCACGCATGGGGCCGCGCAACATCCTGCACCTGATATTCGATCCCCAAGGTATGCGGCCACATGTGGCCAACTGGGAGACGGTGGCGCGCAGTCTGATCCAGCGCGTGCAACGCGAATCGGTGGGCCATGTCGTCGATCTTCAGACACAGCAGCTCCTCGATGCACTGCTGTCCTACCCCGGCGTGCGCCCCGAATGGCGATCACAAGGCATGGCCGGTTCTGCGTCCATGCTGCCGATGGTGCCGATGGGCTTCATCAACGGCGGCGAGGTACTCAACTACTTCTCGATGATCACCACGGTCGGAACGCCATTGACTGTGGCCGCACAGGAGTTGCGGATCGAATGCATGTTTCCCGCCGACGGCGAAACCGAAGCGCGGCACCTCGCCCTGCTCGACGTGGCCCACAAATAGTTTGCTTTGCTTATTACATGCCATGTAATTGGCGTGGCTCGCATCTCTCACTAACCTGTGCTCATCGCCTGATCGTCTCAGCGATACCTTCAACTCTCAAGGAAACATCGTGGCTCACTTTCCCATCTATACACTCGACTCCGCACCCGAACAATCGAAGCCTGGGCTGAACGGCCTGGCTCAGGCCTTCGGCATGGTGCCCAACATCGCTGGCGCAATTGCCGGCTCGCCGAAGCTGATCAATGGCCTCGTCGGCGTGTTCCAGCAGGTGCATGGCGGCAGCTTCACCGAAGCGCAGGTCCAGACCGTGCTGCTCACCAATGCGGTGACCAATGGCTCCACCTGGCCAGTCGCATTCCACTCGTTCCTCGCGCTCAAGGAAGGCTTGAGCGAGGCCGACGTGCAGGCGATCCGCGAACGCCGCCTCCCGCAGGACGCCAAGCTCGCGGCGCTGTCGCGCCTGGCACGCACGCTGATCGAAAAGCGCGGCCGCGTCGATGAGCACGACATCGCTTCGTTCACTGAGGCGGGCTTCGATCAGGCGCTGGTGCTCGATGTCATCCTCGTGGTCGCCGCCTCGACGATGACGAACTACACCGCGAGCGTCGCCCAGCCGCCGCTCGAAGAACTCTTCCAGCCCTACGCATGGAAGGCTTGAGGCGAGTTTAAGCGGCGGGAGCACCGACCGAACCCGCCGCCGCAGAATGCCTCGTTCAAGCCCTTTCCCTGTCGGGAAAGGGCTTTTTTGATTTCCTGATTCCGGCTGGCAGACATTCCCGCATTTCGCCGCTCTTACCGCCAGAATCGATACTCGCGAGCGCTGTCTGGACGACTACAGTGAGTCTTTGCAATGGCCCTTCCAACCCTTGCGTCACGCGAGCACCGAGAGCCGCGAAGGTGCGATGGCAGTGTTGTGCGACATCGATTCGCGTATGTAGCGCGCGAATTCCAGCGCCGCCGGCTGCGCCGTCGAGGGCAATCGCAGGCAGATCGCGAACGGCGGGAGAACAGGCAAGCCGGCCGCGTGCGGCACGATCGTTTCCAGGTCGGGCGGCACCGTCGAAGCGAGCCACGCTGTGATCGCAAGGCCCGCGCGCACTGTTGCGGCGGTCGTCTCGATGTTCCCGCTCTCGAACACCGTGCGCCAGGCGATGTCCACATCCGCAAGCGCGCCGAGCACCACCGGACGGAACGCACAGTGTTCGTCCACCATCGAAAGCGGCAACGGCCGCTTCGCCAGCGCATCGCTGCCGCGACCCGTCACCCAAACCAGCGGCTCGATGCGGATCACTTCCCCTTCGGCTTCACTCGCAACGTATTCGACCAACGACACATCCACTCGTCCGCTATCAACCGCTTCGCAGAGCTCCCGCGACGCTGCGCACTCGAACGAAATCTCCACGTGCGGATGCGCTTCGGCGAATGCTTTCATCGCGGGCGCGAGCGCTGTCACGAGATCGAAGGGCACGCCGACGCGCAGGCTGCCCTGCAGCGATTGAGCGGTCATGTCGGCCCAGATTTCGTCGTTCAGCCGCAGCATCTGTCGCGCCTTGACGAGAAACAGCTCGCCCTGGCGCGACAGTTCCAGCTTGCGCGCCTTGCGCACGAACAGCAGGCAGTCCAAACGATCTTCGAGGCGTTTGATCTGCTGGCTGACCGCGCCCTGCGTCATGTGCAGCACATTCGCGGCGACCGTCATGCTGCCGCCATCGGCAACGGTAACGAATGTGCGGATCAGATCGAGGTCAAGGTTTCGGGTCATCGACACATCATGCGGCGTAATGGATTGCATCAATATTATTGCCTTTTCTCATGCGTCGGCAATCCGTACAGTTCAAGGCACGATCACCCGGACATGTCCCGATGACCTCGATCCTGCCGCTTCTCCTGTTCGTCGCCGTCGCGACCGTCACGCCTGGCGGCGCCACCATGCTCGCTACCGCGTCAGGCGGGCGCTTCGGCTTTGCGCGTTCGATTCCACTGATGCTCGGCATCGCGATCGCCCTCGCCTCGCTCGCCGCCGTGGCCGCGCTCGGCCTCGGCAGGCTGCTGCTTGCGATGCCCGCGCTGCAGACGACCGTGAAGGCTCTCGGTTCCGCGTATCTGCTGTGGCTCGCTTGGCGCATCGCGCGAAGTGGTGCGCCGAACACGGGCAACGGCCCCGCGCAGCCGATCACTCTCGTGAGCGGTTTTCTGCTGTTGTGGCTCAATCCGAAAAGCTGGGCGATGACAGTGGGCGCCGCGGCGTCCTTCGCGCTGCTCACGAGCAGCCCGAACCGGCTCGCACTGCTGCTCGGCACGGCGTTTGGCCTTGCCGCATGCGTCTCGCTCGCGCTGTGGTGCGCGCTCGGCATGCTGCTCGCGCGGCTTCTGCGCACACCGCTTCACTGGCGCATCCTCAATCTTGCGATGGGCGCGCTGCTCGCCGCATCCGTCGTTCCGACCTGGAAGTAGTCGTGTCACATCATCCACTTGCCGGATCGCACGACGTCGAAGCCACGTTCAGCCATCTATTCTCTTGAAGAATCGATTTTATGAAAAATCTGCTGATTATCATTTCCGTTGGCGGCAATTACCCTATTTCTGTCATTCATCAGCAGACGGAGGATTTCCATGTCCACTCTCGCAGGCAAAGTTGCCGTCATTAGCGGCGGAACCACCGGCATCGGTCTGGCGATCGCCCAGAGCTTCGTAGCCGTTGGCGCTCACGTTTTTATCTTCGGCCGCAGGCAAGCCCAGCTCGACGAAGCCGCCGAACTGATCGGACGCAACGTCACCGCGATCCAGGCTGACGCCGCGAACCTCGACGACCTCGCCCGGGTCGCAGCGGCAGTCCGTGAAGAAAAAGGTGTGGTCGACATCGTCGTGTCGAACGCGGGCTTTACGGAGCAGGCTCCAATCGACACCCTCACACCGGAACATTTCGACAAGACTTTCAATCTCATGGCCCGCGGGCCCGTCTTCATGGTGCAGAAACTTCTGCCGCTGATGGCGGGCGGCGGATCGATCATCCTGGTGTCGTCGGCCATGCACCTCATGGGCATTCCCGGCCATACTGCCTACGCGGCAGCCAAGGCGGCCTTGCGTTCGTATGCGCGCACCTGGGCTGCCGAATTCAAGGATCGCGGCATTCGCGTCAACATGCTAAGCCCTGGCGTGACCGACACCCCGATCCTCGACTCCCAGTCGGCGACACGCGAAGAGCTGGTCAACATGTACCAGAGCATGGTCCCGATCGGTCGGCTCGCTCGGGCCGAAGAGATTGCCAGCGCGGCGCTCTTCCTCGCATCCGACCAGAGTTCCTACGTGACAGGGGCGGATCTGATGGCCGATGGCGGTATCGGCCAGGTCTAAGTGAATCTGGAGAACGTAGACGGCGCTAGAACACGTCGAACGGAGTTGCTATGAGTCACCCAATACTGTTCACGCCGACACAAGTCGGCAACCTGAAACTGGCCAATCGTATCGTGATCGCCCCAATGGCCCAGTACTCGGCCGAAGACGGGCAGATGGGCGCCTGGCATCTGATGCACCTCGGCCAGTTGGCGATTTCGGGTGCGGCGGCGCTGACCATCGAGGGGACGGCTGTCACCACCGAGGGACGCACCAGTTATGGCGACGTAGGCCTCTATTCGGACGAGTGCGAAATCTCCATGGCGCGAGTGCTGCACGACGTTCGGCGGTGGTCGGACATGCCGGTTGGAATCCAACTCAACCATGCTGGCCGGAAGGGATCCCGGCAGAAGTTATGGGACGGCGGTGCACAGATTCCACATGGTCACGCAAATGGTTGGAACACGTACGGGCCATCACCAGTCGCTTTTGCGGCCGGTGACACACCACCCATCGCCCTGAACCGCGATGGTCTGGCCGCTATTCGCGACGCCTTCGCGGCCGCAGCGCGACGCGCCTCGAGGCTGGGGCTGGATTTCATTCAGATTCTCGGCGGGCATGGCTATTTGCTTCATCAATTCCTCTCACCGCTCTCAAACCGCAGGGACGACGAGTACGGCGGCTCCGTGGAAAACCGCATGCGCTTTCCGCTCGAGGTATTTGAAGCCGTGCGAGACGCATTTGCGCACGATCGCCCCGTTACGATGCGGGTGTCCGCTACCGACTGGGTGGACGGCGGGTGGTCCATCCAGGACGCGGTCGCATTTGTCGAAGCACTGGAGGCGAGAGGCTGCGCAGCGATCAATGTCTCAAGCGGCGGCCTTAGTGCTACCGCGCGAATTCCGACCGGGCCCAATTATCAGGTTCCCTTTGCCCGGATGGTGAAGCAGGCGACGACACTCCCAGTCATCGCCGTCGGCATGATCACTGAATTCGAGCAAGCTGAATCCATTCTCAGCACGGGAGACGCCGATCTGGTCGCGCTCGCGCGGGCCGTGCTCTTTGACCCTCGCTGGCCGTGGCACGCCGCCGCTCACTTCGGGACCCAGGTCAAAGTGCCGAACCAATATCGTCGCGCCCAGCCCGCCCGGCTGCAAAACCTGTTCATTTGAATCTGTCTTGTCGCTCAGATAAGCATGCGAACTCATCCGTTTTCCGAATCGTTCCACCTCGAAGCCGCGTTCGGCGATGTGTCGGAATATCGGTTACCGAAAGCGAATGCTGGATCGTGCTGATCGAGCCCGCGCAGACGAAGCACACGGGCGATGTTGTGTCGTCGTTGACGCGGACGATCTCCACGCCGGTCCTCAAGCTATTTCAACTGCGGCTCGCGGCCGACGCAATCGACCAGAAACGCCATCACGGCTTTAATGGCGGGCGTCCGGCGCAGATCAGGATACGTCACCAGCCAGAGCGTCGTTTCGGGGGGCTCGTGCTCGACGTCAAGTTTGACAAGTTCAGCATCGCGTTCGCCGATTATCGTCGGCAGGACTGCAACCCCGGCACCGCTACGCGCGGCCATCTGCTGTGCAATCACATCGCTCGTTTCGAATACGATCGGTCTGCCGTCGAGATATCGGCGCAGCCACTTTTGATGCTTTACATGATCCAGCGACGCGTCGTAAGCAATGAACTCCCATTGCCCGGGAGGACGAGTCGCATACGTGACATTGGCATATAAGCCAAAGCGAATCGCACCGATCCGTCGCGTCATGAGGCTTGCCTCTTCTGGCTTGACCATGCGAATGGCAACATCCGCGACGCCGCGGTCCAGCGGCTCGATTTCGGGTGTGCCTGCCATGACGATTTTCACGGATGGATGTGCTTCATGAAATGCCTGCAGATGCGGCGCAATGCAAAAGTTGCCGACCGTAGGCGGAACGCTGACTCGCACCGTCCCGGACAACGCGGACGATGCACGAAGCGCATAGGCGTCGATTGCCTGAGCGCTTTCGGTCATCGCTGCGGCGAGCCGCGCAACTGCTTGTCCATCCTCGGTCAAACGGCTGCTACGGGGGAGCCGATAAACGAGTTTCAAGCCAAGCGCCTTCTCCAGCGCCGCCACTCGCCTGCCGACCGTGGCGTGCTCAACCGAGAGTTCGCTGGCAGCGCCGGAGAACGATCCGGTACGCGCGAGCATGAGAAAGTAACGCAAATCCTGCCAGTCAAACATAGCGAGTCTTTCACCGAGTCTGTGAGCGAATGCGGAATTCCCCGCCGGGCCGGCTCAGTCTAATCTTGTTCGTAAGCGGATGCCTGATGGCCATTCGCCGACTCAGGAGAATCGACATGCTTTACGAACTGACTACACTGTCTTCGCACATCCTGAAGCTGTCTCAGGTGATCGAGAACGCGCAGGCTTACCTGAACCACCCCGAAACGAAGGGCCGCTGGCTCGGCTCATGGACTTCGGAGAATGGACGACTCGGAGCCGTGCGCGTGCTGCGAGGATTCGCCGACGCCGGGGAACTCTCGCATGAAAGAACGCGCGCGCTCTTTCATGCCGACCCTTTCGGCGCATCCACCAGCGAGTGCGGAATCGAGATGGAGAGCTATGCGGGCTTTCCTTTTCTCCCCCCCGTCGAGCCCGGTGTGTTCGGTAAGTACTACGAATTTCGTACCTACTGGCTAAAATCGGGCGGACTCACGCCGACCATTGAGGCGTGGGAGGCTGCCATGCCCGAGCGCTCGAAACGGTCTCCCCTGACGCTCAACATGTACGCGCTCGACGGTGCGCCGCGCATCACGCACATTTGGCCGTGGCAAAGTCTGGATGAGCGTATCGCGATACGCGCAAAATCCTTCGCCGATGGCATCTGGCCGCCGAAGGGCGGCCCAGAGCAATTTTACGAGGCGACATCGACGATCTGGATACCGACCGCCAATTCGCCACTTCGCTGAGTCGATAAGACCGCGCCCCTGATTCGGCAGGCGATGCAAGATCATATCCGCGCCGATCCTGACGAAACGGATGTCGATGGAGTTGGGCGGATTTCAAGTCTGGAACTATCACGACCCACCCACACCGAACACAACGTAACACATTGATTTTTCTAGAGTAGCATCATTTTTCTTCACGTTCGCGTTACTCGATTGTGGTAGGTTGCGATGTGAGTTACGCACGACTTACACACGCTACGCTATACTCGCGTCCTCGCCCGGATGACGAAATTGGTAGACGTACCGGACTTAAAATTCGGAGGCTAACGCCGTGCGGGTTCGATTCCCGCTCCGGGCACCACGCTGCAAACAAAGAGCCCCACCATGCCGGCGGGGCTTTTGTCTTTTGCGGCCTTCGTCGCGCTACTGAGCGGAACCGCCGAACATCGCGCTGCGCTGCTCCACGCCCGCATGTTTGTTCATCTGGCGGATCACTTCACGGCCAATTTCCTGTAGCGACTGCCGCCGCGCGTGTCGCCGCCCGGCCTCAAGATGCCGGAGCCGCGCGCTTTCCCGTGATTCTGCAAAGAACCGTTAAATGTTCGATTAACGGCCAAAATTAGGCGCAAGCCCATTGCGATCAAGAATGAGCTCCGGTAAAAAAATAAACCGTTCGTCTATCGCGTATCTCATCGGATGAGGTTCGCAGTTATACAACGCTCAGAAACTTACCAACGGAGAATTTGGAGATGGCGAGCCTTGCTTATATGCGGCTTAAAGATGATAGCGATGCAAACGTCAAAGGTGCATGACGAATGGCCTATCACGGAAAGTTTGTAGTGGATAATGAGCCCTTATCGCCGTTGACGATTTTTGGTGTCGGCACATTTAACGCTTTTTCCGGTAACCACCAATATCGCAATCGTGGCGGATGCACGGCGGTGCCTGATGATGGCCCGATACCGGCGGGTAAATACTGGATCGTTGATCGTCCTACGGGCGGTATCCGCTCCCAGGCCACTACGTGGGCAAAAGACACCTTCAACGCGGCATTCGGTACGCCATCAAATCACAACGAATGGTTCGCGCTCTTTCGGGATGACGGCCGCATTGATGACATAACCTGGGTTAATGGTGTCAAGCGCGGGCAGTTCCGGTTGCACCCGGCAGGCGGTCAAGGTATTTCGTTAGGCTGTATTACCCTGCCGAGTCATACAGATTTTCAGGCGATCCGGCGCTCACTTTTACAGACCACCACTATCCCCGTGCGCAATTCGGGGCTTCACGCGTATGGAACGATAGAGGTCATCGCGTATGGCAACACTTGCCCGTAGGCTGTTCAAGATCGCGCTGTTTATCGGCCTGTTCTGTCTTGCCGTGCCCTATGTCCACACGTACCCGTGGCCGATGCCTGAAAGCCAGTCGCTGATATGGTGGCGCACTTCGCGTTGGCTCGGTGTCCGCGATCCCGAGGATTTATATTTCACGGTGTGGGCAACGATTGATCTGATCGTCGCGGCTTTAGCATATGTGGCGATTATGAGGCTCTGGCGGTACTACCGAAAACGAAAAAAACCTATCGAGGGATAATGCGAGCCCGCCCCCAAGGCGGGTTCATTTTCTATGGCTTCCTTGGTGTAGTTTTCCGCTTGGCCGGCCTGTGTCAGCGCCTGATCGATTTCCGCGAGTAGTTTCTTCTTCCAGATCGCCTCATTCACCTCGTCCATCAACTGAATGACAGCGCGCTGAGGAATGCTGCGCATGTTGGCCTGGATCGCGGCACCCAAACGCGCGCCCCACGCGCGCATTTCCACACTGACTCACCCGCGATCCAGCCGCATTTTCCCCTCCACCACCCTCCTCGCGCGAGTCATCCGCCAGTCACAAACGTTCCCGATAATCCGCTCACGAAAACGTTTACAACCGGGCGGAATTCGAAACCCCATGACACCGACGATCAAAGATGTCGCCGCTCACGCGGGCTTTTCCATTGCTACCGTGTCGCGCGTGATCAATGCCCCGCACACCGTGAATCCCGTCACGCTCGACAAGGTGCGGAAGTCCATCGACGCGCTCAACTTCCGTCCCAGCGCGCTCGGCCGGCAATTGCGCGGCGAGCGCACGCGTTTGATCGGCGTCATCCTGCCGACGCTCGCCAATCCGGTGTTCGCCGAATGCCTGCAAGGCATCGACGATCTCGCCTCGGCGCAAGGCTATCGGCTGATGCTGATGACCACGCAGTACGACGTGGACCGCGAACGCCACGCCATCGAAACGCTGCGCGAACAGCGCGTCGAAGGACTGATCCTGACCGTCGCCGATGCCGACACGCATCCGCTGCTCGACGAACTCGACCGCGCGGGCCTGCTTTACGTGCTGATGCATAACGACACCGTGCGGCGGCCGTCGGTTTCGGTCGACAACCGGCTCGCCGCCTACGACGGCGTACGCCGGCTCATCGCGCAAGGCCATCGGCGCATCCTGATGCTGGCCGGCTCGTTCGCGGCTTCGGACCGCGCGCGTCAGCGGCATCTCGGCTACACGCAGGCGATGCAGCAGGCCGGACTCACGCCCGCGCCCGCGCTCGAAGTCGATTTCAACGCGGCGGAACTCGCGCCGTCGGTGCTCGCGCACCTGACGCACGGCGCGAACCGTCCCACCGCGCTCTTCTGCAGCAACGATCTGCTCGCGATGGTCGTGATGCGCGGCCTGCATCGCGCGCGTCTGCGGATTCCCGAAGACATGTCGATTCTCGGCTTCGACGGCCTCGCGATGGGCGAGCTGCTATCGCCGCCGCTCGCGAGCATCTGCGCGCCGAATCGGGAGATCGGCTGCGCGGCGTGGCAGCGTCTGCTCGCGCGCATCGGCGGCCATGACGACGCATGCGGCGACGCCTCGCTCGCGCTGACCCTGCCGCACAGCGTGCGCGAAGGCGCGACGATTGCGGGACTTGCGACGCTCACACCCGCTCCATAGCACGACCACGAACCACAACCTCGCACCACCACCCGCTCTCTTCGCGAATAGGAGACCCGCAGTGATTCGCTCAACCTCACGCTTCGCTTCATCGCTCGAACCGCTCTTGCACAAACTCTCGCGCGTTGCCGCGACGGCGTTGCCGGTGAGCCTGATCGTCGCGAGCGCCGCCTTCGCCACGCTCGCGCCGCAGGCAGCCCGCGCCGACGAAACCGCGATCTGCTACAACTGCCCGCCCGAATGGGCCGACTGGGCAAGCCAGATCAAGGCGATCCAGCAGAAGACCGGCATTCGCGTGCCGTTCGACAACAAGAACTCGGGCCAATCGATCGCACAACTCATGGCCGAGCAGAAAAGCCCGGTCGCCGACGTCGTCTATCTCGGCGTATCGTCCGCGTTCCAGGCGAAGGACAAGGGCGTGATCCAGCCGTACAAGCCCGCTCACTGGAACGACATCCCCGCCGATCTGAAAGACCCGCAGGGCTACTGGTTCACGATCCATTCGGGCACGCTCGGCTTTTTCGTCAACAAGGACGCGCTCGAAGGCAAGCCCGTGCCACGCTCCTGGGCCGACCTGCTCAAGCCCGAATACAAAGGCATGATCGGCTACCTCGATCCGTCGAGCGCCTTCGTCGGCTATGCGGGCGCGGTCGCGGTGAACGAGGCGCTCGGCGGCACGCTCGATAACTTCGAGCCGGGCCTCGACTGGTTCAAAAAGCTCAAGGCCAACGAACCGATCGTGCCGAAACAGACCGCGTACGCGCGCGTGCTGTCCGGAGAAATTCCGATCCTGCTCGACTACGACTTCGACGCGTATCGCGCGAAATACAAGGATCACGCGAACGTCGAATTCGTGATTCCCAAGGAAGGCACGATCTCGGTGCCTTACGTGATGAGCCTCGTAAAGGGTGCGCCGCATGAAGCGAACGGCAAGAAGGTGCTCGACTTCGTGCTGTCCGACGAAGGCCAGAAGCTGTGGGCGCAGGCGTATCTGCGGCCGGTGCGCGCGAGCGCGATGAGCCCCGAAACCGCCGCGAAATTCCTGCCCGCCAGCGACTATGCCCGCGCGAAACCGGTCGACTTCGCGAAGATGGCCGAGAAGCAGTCGAGCTTCGGCGAGCGCTATCTGCAGGTGATGCATTGAACGACGTCACGTTCCCGCTGCGCTGGCGCATTGCGTTGCTCGCGCCGGCGCTCGCGGTCTTCCTCGCGTTCTGGCTGCTGCCGATGAGCGCGCTCGTGCAGCTCTCCGGCGGCGGCCACGCGTTCGCGACCTATCGCGCGATGCTGACGAATCCGCGCTACATGTCGAGCCTCGGTGCGACCGTCGTGTTGTCGGCGGCGGTCACGGCGGCCACGCTCGTGCTGTCGGTGATCGCGGGCCTGCTGCTCGCGCGCCGCGAGTTTGCGGGCAAGCGCACGCTGCTCGCGCTGCTGACGTTTCCGCTCGCGTTCCCGGGTGTCGTGGTCGGCTTCATGGTCATCATGCTGGCGGGTCGTCAAGGGCTGATCGGTGCGCTCTCGCTGAAACTCACGGGCGAGCGCTGGGTGTTCGCGTATTCGATGAGCGGCCTCTTTCTCGGTTACCTGTACTTCTCGATTCCGCGCGTGATCGTCACTGTGATGGCCTCGGCGAGCAAGCTCGATGCGTCGCTCGAAGAAGCCGCGCGCTCGCTTGGCGCCTCGCCGTGGCGCATCACGCGCGACATCGTGCTGCCCGCGCTGTCGCCGGGATTGATCGCCGCGGGCGCGGTGTGCTTCGCGACCGCGATGGGCGCGTTCGGCACCGCCTTCACGCTCGCCACCGACATCGACGTGCTGCCGATGACCATCTACACCGAGTTCACGCTCAACGCGAACATGGTGACGGCCGCGGGCCTGTCGATCGTGCTGGGCATCGTCACGTGGGCCGTGCTTGCGATCGCGCGCAGCGCGAGCGGCTCGGGCGTGGCGGCGAGCGCATGAGCGGCGCGCGTGACCCTGTGACTCGCGTACCGAAAGACAGGATACCTATGCATTCCATCACCGCCTCTTCTTCGCAAGCCGGCGCCGGCGCGCGTGCGCGGCGCAGTTGGCTCGGGCGTTGGTTCCGTCAGTCCCGCCGGCCTGATACGCGTACATGGCTCGCCGCCGGCCAATGGCTCGTCACGCTGCTCCTGTGCGCGTTCCTGATCGTGCCGGTCGTCATGTCGATCGTGGCCGGGTTGACGGTCAACTATTTCAAGGGCGTCTCGAGCGGACTCACGCTGCGCTGGCTCGCCGAGGTGTGGACGCAGTATCACGACTCCGTGTGGCTGTCGCTCGAAGTGGCGGCGGCAACGCTCGTCGTCACGCTGCTGACCGGCGTGCCCGCCGGTTATGTGCTCGCGCGCAGCAAGACGCGCTTCGCACGCGTCGTCGAGGAATTTCTCGTGCTGCCGATCGCGCTGCCCGGGCTCGCCTCCGCGCTCGCGCTGCTCGTGATCTACGGCGGCTTCACGGCGTTCCGCATGAGCGCGGCGTTCATCGTCGCCGGTCATGTGGTGTTCACGCTGCCCTTCATGGTGCGCGCCGTCGCCGCGATCTGCGCGAGCAGCGATCTGCGCACACTCGAAGAAGGCGCGGCGAGTCTCGGCGCGAGCTTCTTCCAGCGCTTCGTGACGATCGTGCTGCCGAACGCGCGGCCCGGCATCGTCGCGGGCGCGCTCGCGGTGCTGACACTGTCGATCGGCGAATTCAACCTCACGTGGATGCTGCACACGCCCGATACGAAGACGCTGCCGGTCGGCCTCGCCGACACCTACGCGTCGATGCGCATCGAGATCGGCAGCGCGTACACGATCCTGTTCTTCATCATGACGATGCCGCTGCTCGTCGCGATGCAATGGCTCGGCGTCGATGCGACCGGCCAGCGCAGCGCGTCGAAAAAGCGCGGCGCCGCTTCTTCCGCGAAGTCCATCGACACGCCATGAAACTCACTTCGGTTCCCATCACGCTCACGCAGTGCGCCAAAACGTTTCGCGGCACGCGCGTGCTCGAGCCGCTCGACCTCTCGATCGGCGCGGGCGAAACCCTGGTGCTGCTCGGCCCCTCCGGCTGCGGCAAGACGACGACGCTGCGCCTGATCGCGGGGCTCGAAACGCCCGACGCGGGCGGCCGCATCGCATTCGGCGACGACGACGTGACCGCTTTGCCGATCGAGAAACGCGCGGTCGGCATGGTGTTCCAGAGCTACGCGCTGTTTCCGAATCTCACCGTGCGCGGCAACATCGGCTATGGGCTGAAGATCAAACGCGTGCCGGCCGGCGCCGCGCGGCAACGCGTGGACGAACTGCTCGACATGATGCGGCTCACCGCGCACGCCGACAAACCGGTCGATCAGCTCTCCGGCGGTCAGCGTCAACGCGTGGCGCTGGCTCGCGCGCTCGCGGTGCAGCCGCGCGTGCTGTTGCTCGACGAGCCGCTGACCGCGCTCGACGCGCGCCTGCGCGACACGTTGCGCAGCGAGATGAACGCGCTTCTGCGCGAGCTCGGCATCACGACCGTCTACGTGACGCACGATCAGGCCGAGGCCATGGAACTCGGCGACCGCATCGTCGTGATGAGCGCGGGGCGCATCGAGCAGATCGGCTCGCCGCGCGACATCTACTATCGCCCGGCGAATCGCACGGTCGCGCAGTTCGTCGGCACGATCAACCGGCTCGCGGGCGAGCGGCGCGACGGCATGCTGACGACGAGCGGCGGCGCCGTGCCCTTGCCTGCCCATGTCGCCGATGCGGCAACCGCCGCGCCCGCGCACAGCACGCACGAGATCTTTTTCCGCCCCGAAGACGCGCGTCTCACCGACCCGGCAAGCGCGCAATTGCGCGGCCACGTCGAAAGCACCGCGTTTCTCGGCGAACGCACGCGTCTGACGATTGGCGGCGCCGCGCCAGAGCCGCTCTTCGTCGATGTCGCGGGCCGCATCGAACTCGCGCGCGGCACGCTGGTCGGCATCTCGATCGAACAGGGCGCGCTCATTGCGCTATCGTAGTGAAAGCAGCGCCGGGTTCCGGCGCGCCATATCAAGGACTCCCCATGCTACTGGCTCAAATCAGCGATCTGCATATCAAGCGGCCCGGCGCGCTCGCCTACCGCCGCATCGATACCGCACCCTATCTCGCGCGCTGCGTCGCCGCGCTCAATGCGCTCGTGCCGCGCCCCGACGCGGTCATCATGACGGGCGATCTCGTCGATCAGGGCGACCCGCAACAGTACGAACACCTGAAAGCGCTGCTCGCGCCGCTCGAGATCCCCTACTTTCTGATGGTCGGCAATCACGACGAACGCGCCGCGTTGCGCGCGGCTTTTCCCGAGCGCGCGGAACTGCATGGCGGTGGCGAGTTCGTGCAGTATGCGGTCGACGTCGGCGCGCTGCGCCTGATCGCGCTCGATTCGCTGGTGCCGGGCGCGAGCGGCGGCATGCTGTGCGACACGCGGCTCGCGTGGCTCGCGCAGCAGCTCGACGCGGCAAGCGGCAAACCGGTCGTGGTCGCGCTGCATCATCCGCCGTTCGCCTGCGGCATCGGGCATATGGACGAAATGCGGCTCGACCCGGCGGCGGCGGACAAGCTCGCGGCGTTGATCGCCCGTCACCCGAATGTGGAGCGCGTGATCTGCGGACACGTGCATCGGCCGATGCACGTGCGCTTTGGCGGCACGATCGCGTGCGCGGTGCCGGCGCCCGCGCATCAGGTCGCGCTCGATCTGCGCGACGACGCGCCGTCGATGTTCGTGATGGAGCCGCCCGCGTATGCGCTGCACCGCTACGATCCGGCCACAGGCATCGTCACGCACCATGCGTATGTCGATGCGTCCGACGGGCCTTATCCGTTTTACGACGACGACGGGCTGATCGACTGAAGCGGGTGGCCCGCCGGGCCGACACTCAACGCGTCGGCCCGGCACGAGCGCGCAGAAAACACCGCTTTCCCGCGCCGGGCGTCCGTCAGCACGATCCGCCCCGCTCCGGTATGATCGGCACGCTCGAGGATCGCGCATGGGCCGGTCCGCTGCTCCACGCCTCTCTCATGTCCACTCCCGACGCTTCCCCCTCCGCTCCCGCTTCCTCGTCCCGCTCGTTGCGCGGCCTGTTGCTGCTGCTCGCGACGATCGCCGGTATCTCGGTCGCGAACATCTACTACAACCAGCCGCTGCTCGACAATTTCCGCCAGTCGTTTCCGGGCAACGCGTCGTGGGTCGGCGCGGTGCCGGCCGTCACGCAGCTCGGCTACGCGGCGGGCATGCTGCTGCTCGCGCCGCTCGGCGATCGCTTCGACCGGCGCCTGCTGATCCTGCTGCAGATCGCCGGCATGTGTATCGCGCTCGTCGTCGCGGCTTCGGCGCCGACGCTCGCGGTGCTGATCGTCGCCAGTCTCGCGATCGGCGTGCTTGCGACGATCGCGCAGCAGGCCGTGCCGTTCGCGGCCGAACTCGCGCCGCCGTCCGAGCGCGGCCACGCGGTCGGCATGGTGATGAGCGGCCTGCTGCTCGGCATTCTGCTCGCGCGGACCGCGGCGGGCTTTGTCGCCGAATACTTCGGCTGGCGCTCCGTGTTCGGCGCGTCGGTCGTCGCGCTGCTCGTGCTGGCGGTCGTCATCATGCTGCGTTTGCCGAAGAGCCAGCCGACCTCGACGCTGCCGTACGGCAAGCTGCTCGTGTCGATGTGGCATCTCGTGACCGAGCACCGCGCGCTGCGCGAGGCGTCGCTGACCGGCGCGGCGCTGTTCGCGGCGTTCAGCATCTTCTGGTCGGTGCTCGCGCTGCTGCTCGCGGGCGCGCCGTTCCATCTCGGACCGCAGGCGGCGGGTCTGTTCGGTATCGTCGGGGCAGCGGGCGCGATGGCCGCGCCGCTTGCGGGCAAGTTCTCCGACCGGCGCGGACCGCGCGCGATCATCACGGTCTCGATCGTGTTCGTCGCCATTGCGTTCGTCGTGTTCGGCGCATCGGCGAAGAGCATCCTGGGGCTCGTGGTCGGCGTGATCGTTCTCGACATCGGCGTGCAGGCCGCGCAGATTTCGAACCAGTCGCGCATTTACGCGCTGAAGCCCGAAGCGCGCAGCCGTGTGAATACCGTGTACATGGTCGCGTATTTCATCGGCGGCGCGCTCGGCTCGGGTGTCGGCGCAATCGTCTGGCCGGTGTTTGGTTGGATCGGCGTGAGTGTCGCGGGGATTGCATTCACGGGGTTGGCCGCGTGGAATCATTTGCGGCTGCCGGCGCGGGCTGGGCATTGACATCGGGCTGACCAACGCGGCGCACCTACACTTTTGCCGATCCAACACCGCTGGACCGTAATTCGTGTATCTCGCTGAGGAAAATCATCCTTCGCCCATTTCATACTTCGTCGCGATTGGATAGCTTAACGGACGGTTAACATCTATAACAGCCTCGTGAAACAAGAGGACCGCCTGTAATGAACGACACATGGGTCGATCTCGATCAGTTCATACGGGAAATGCGCACACCTGCTGCGTTGCCTCTCGACGAGGAACTGACCCGCGACATGGATCTGTATCACGATCTCGATTGGGAGCCTGCGAGGATCACAGACGTGATGCATCGGTGGGCCGAGCGGTTCCACGTGGACCTGAAGGACTTCGATGTGGCCTACTACGTTCCCTCCGCAAACATGCGAAAGCGCGACGTCATGGCGGCCGCACTGAAATCTCCTTTTAGTGCAAAGGCACGCGAATTACTCGGTGGTCGCTCACTCACACTCGGGATGCTCGAAGAAGCAATGAAGCGGGGACGGTGGCAACGGGACTAGAAACACAGCCCAAACCCGGGCAGCGCGTGGCGGGCGCTTCGACATCCGGCGCGGTGCGTTGAGCGGCACGGATATCGATGTCGTGATGCCAGGTGTCAGCACAGCAACGCCGCCGGTCGATCTGCCGCCGCCGCAGACTTCACTCGCATCGCTGACTTCGTCGCAAAGCAAGGCCCGGCGGCATGGCGCAAGCGCCGTTGTGGGGCTACGCCGGCGCAAACACCGGCGCCTGCCTACAACAAAATCGCCCCGCGTCTGACAGCGCCGCTCCTGTCCTTTTTTACCGTACAATCAGGCCAGTTCGAACCCGGATCGACTGGCATGGCTCCGACCGGGCGATATCAACCGCTGCTTTCTCGACAAGGAGAACTTTCATGACCCGACTGATCGCTTTGCTTCTGCTTGCAGGAACGGCAATGCTTGCCACCGGTTGCAACACAATAGCGGGGGCCGGTGAAGATATCTCGAAGGGTGGCAATGCCATCACGAACTCCGCGGATAAGGCCAAGTAAGCGGAAGTCTGGTGGAATCGGGATAGCCCGTCGCGGAAAGCCGTGGCGGGTTTTTTATTTCTGTCGTGCTTTATAGGCCGCGCCCCTCACGCAGTGCCCTTCTTCCGGTAATCGAACCAGAAAGACAGCCCGACGCTCACCAGAATCACGATCGTCGCCACCACCGTCGAGCGCGTGACCGGCTCGCCGAGCAGCAGCGCGCCGAGCACGACCGCGATCACCGGATTCACGTACATGCAGCTGCTCGCAATGATCGGGCTCGTGTGGCGGATCAGAAAGCCGTACGCGACATACGCGGCCATCGTGCCGATCAGCATCAGGTAGAAAAACGCGAGCACCGGCAGAAAATGAAGCTCGAGCATACGTTCGCCCGACACCCACGCGACCAGCGTCGAGATCGCGCCGCCGAGGCCGATCTGCAGCGCGGTCGACAGAAACAGATCCGACGGCAGCTTCAGCCGCCCGGCCAGATGCGCGCCGACCGCCCAGAAGAGCGCGCCGCAAAGAATCGCGAGACTGCCGCCCGCTGAACCTGGCGTGCTGTCGCCGTGACTGAGAATGGCAATACCGACGAGCCCGAGCCCGACCGCGAACCATTCGCCACGGCCGATCTTGCGGCCCGCGACGGCCGCGATGATCGTCGCGAAGAGCGGCACGGTCGCGACCATCACCGCCGCGGTACCGGTGCCGACGGTGCGCATCCCGTAAGCAAGCATGCCGCTCGACAAGCCCACGAGCATCGTGCCGACGATCCCCGCGTTGCGGATTTCAGCGAAAGTCGGCCACAGCGGCTTGCGGCGCACCGCGAATACGAACAGGCCAATGCCGGCGAACAGGTTGCGCAACCCGGAGAGCAGCAGCGGCGGGAACGAGCCGAGCGCGACGTGCACGGCGAGATACGTCGAGCCCCATACGAGATAGACGACGGTGAGCGCGAGCGCAATCTGGCCGTTATGCGACTGCGGCAAACGGATCGGCCAGTTACGCGGAGAAAAAACCGAGCGTTGCAACGACATGCGTTCAGCCCGCCTGCGCCGCCGAGGTTGTCCATGTGGGAGGCGTGGCGCCTGCGCTGAAAACGCGGGGGCGGCATGGCGAACGCCGCATCGGCGATGCGGTCTGGCGGGTGAGGCTGGCGGACATGTCGGTGGAACGGGAAAACGATGCGGGCGGCCAGATCGGTCAATGAGGTCGATCAGGCCAATGAGGCCACAATGCCGCGGCCCCGATGAGAAGTGCCGCGACTGGCACGTGCCGAAAGCTGCGGCGCGCACCGCATTATGCAGTAAGCGCCCACCGCGTCGCTCGGGAGAATCGTAACTTTTTGGCGTACTTGCAACAGAAAAAAGCCGGGGACGCCGCCCCGGCTTCTTATCGGCCTCTTATCGGCTTCCGGCCGGCTTCTTGCGCGCTTCTTGCGCGCTTCTTGCCCGCCTCTTGCCGGCTTTTTCGGCCCGCGCCTTACCCGCCCAAGTTGGGACCGGCGAGGGCCGCTGCGCGGCTCAATTGGCCATTGCGCCCGACGCCTCGTGCTTCATGCCCGGGGAGCCCATGGCGTCGCCCTTCTTCATCGAGTCGTGCTTCATCGCGTCCTTCTTCATGCTGTCCTTCGACATGCTGTCTTTGGACATCGAATCTTTCGACATCGTGTCCTTCGACATCGCGCCGCTCGCCTGAGCGAACGCTGCGCCGCTGCCCGTGAGCAATGCGGCCGTGATCGTTACGATAGTTGCGACTGCAAACTTTTTCATGGGATGACTCCATTTGTGGTGAGTGAATCGATGCCGGCTCGAGCCGGCGCATTTCCGAAGCCGCTGCCGCAAGCGGTCGCGTGCGCGGCGCGCGTGGCGTAGCCCTGCGCGTGCGCCGCTGTCGCCTGCGTCAGGAGCCTCCGAACCAGTTGTAGCCCTGGTCGACCCAGTAGCCGCCAGGATAGGTGTTGGTGACGAATATCTCGACGATGTGCTTCGGATTCTTGTAGCCAAGCTTGGTCGGCATGCGCAGCTTCATCGGGTAGCCGTATTTCGCGGGCAGGAGCCCGCCGTCGTACGAGAACGTGAGCAGCGTTTGCGGATGCAGCGCGGTCGGCATGTCGATGCTTTCGTAGTAGTCGTCCGCGCACTTGAAGCCGACGTACTTCGCGCTCGTGTCCGCGCCGATGCGCCGCAGGAAATCGCCGAACGGCGTGCCGCCCCAGCGGCCGATCGCGCTCCATCCTTCCACGCAGATATGCCGCGTGATCTGCTCGGCATGCGGCAGCGCGTACAGTTCGGGCAGCGTCCAGACGCGCTGGCCGGTGACGAGGCCGCTCACCTCGAGGCGGTAGCTGGAGCCGTCCACGTGCGGCACGTCGTCGATGCCGTAGAACGCGTTGAACGGGAACGGCCGCGTGATCTGCGCCTCGGTGTAGGTCGGCGCGAGCTGGCGCGGATCGAACAGCGCGGCCTGTGCACGGTCGTTCAGACGTGAGACGGCGGTGAGGAATTTATTGACCGAATCGTCGTCGGTCAGCGAGCAGCCGGTCAGCATCGACAGGCCGCCGAGCGTCAGCAATTGCTTGCCGAACAGGCGCCGCGACGGCATCGAGAGCTCGCGCTTCGCATCGGTCAGGATCGATGCGCGGTCGAGCCGATGGATGCCGCGTTGGGTGGATTGATCGCTGGGCTTGTTCATGATTCGTTATCCATAACGTTTTGCGTTCTCTGCCTGCGTTTTTGCGCGAATGCAGGCACGCATGCCATTCAACGGCCGCGCAGCATCGCGAGCAGCGAGCGCGGCACGAGCGCCACCATCGCCAGATGCACGGCGAGGAACGCGGCCAGCAGCGACATCGCCGTGAAGTGGACGACGCGCGCGTTGTCGTAGCCGCCCATCAGCTCGCGCAGCAGCGGAAACTGCACCGACTTCCAGATCGCGAGCCCCGAGAGCACCAGCACGATCAGATCGCCGATCACGAACAGATAGGCGAGCTTCTGCACCGCGTTGTAGCTGCGCAGATCGGCGTGCGAGAGCTGGCCGCGCAATGCCGCGACGAAGTCGCGCAGCACCGCGCGCGGCGTGAGCGGCAGGAACTTGCGCACGAGGCGTCCGCTCGCGAGATTCAGCGCGAGATAGACGAGGCCGTTGAACACGAGCAGCCACATCGCCGCGAAGTGCCACTGCAGCGCGCCGCCCAGCCAGCCGCCGAGGGTGATCGCAGTGGGAAAGCTGAACGCCGGGAAAATCGGTGAGGCGTCGTAAATGCGCCAGCCCGAGAGCATCATCACGATGGCCGCTAGCGCGTTGAGCCAATGCGTGACGCGCACCCACAGCGGATGAATCGCGCTTTGCTTGGGCATGGCGGGTGGCGCGTTGTCGCGCAAGGCGTGGGGCGTTGCCATGGGACTCTCCTGAATCAGGTGTGCAGATCCACTGCGTTTGATCGCGCTCAACGGCACGCGGGAAGCTCGGCCGCTTGCAGCACGTCACCGGTTGCATCGTTTTCGACGAAGGCGACGACGCCGAAGCGGCCGGCGGCGTCGCTGGCATCTGCTTTGACGTTGGTGTTGGTGTTAGCGTCGGCCGTCGCATCCGCGACGCGTATGTCCTGACGGATTCGCGCCTTGCCCGCGACGAGCGGCACGGGGCCGATCCACTGCCGCACGACCCGCTCGTGATGCAGCGTGGCGCCACGGTTTTCACCGGCGCCGACCTGCGACGTGAGCGAGTTCTCATAGACCGCGAGATAAGCGCTCAACGGGCTCGCGGCGGACTCGGCCGCGCTGCGGAATTGCGCGTCGACGTCGAACGCGCCTTGTGCGTGCGGCGTGAGCGCAAGCGCGACGTTCGCCCGCGCCGGTTCGGCGACGAGCTGCGCGATGCGGCGCTCGAAGCTGTCGCGTTGCGACCAGTCGCGCAACTCGCGGCCCGCGACGAAAACTTCCGGCGTGTAGATCGTGTGAGCGCCCGCGAGACCGGTCAGCGTCTGCTGACGCTCGGTGAAGCGATGCTGGGCGAAGCGGTCGGTCCAGCCGAGGCTGTTCCAGTAGTCGACGTGCAGCGCGAGCGGCACGATGCCCTGCGCGGCCCCGCCGCTTTTCCATTGACCGAGCCAGCGGTCGGCGGGCGGGCAGCTATCGCAGCCCTCGCTGCTGTACAGCTCCACGAGCGCCACGCGATGCGCCGGGCTCTGTGCCGCGCAACTGCTATCGGCGGCATAAGCGCCGACGCTCGCAGCCATTGCGCTGACGAGAAGCATCGCCAGCACAATGGCTGGCGCGAAAGACAAGGCGGAAAGCCGAAGCGTTAGACGGCTGCGCGCGATCGACATGACGTGCTCCAATCGGAATCTGCACGTTTGTCGAACCGCGCGGCCGGTTATGACAGCCTGCTTTTAATTTTTTTCCGGCTTCGGGTGAACCGCCCGAAACATGCCGTTGCTCACTGCGCCGCTGCTCACTGGTAACTGACGACCACCGTCACGCGCGTGCCGGCATCGGCAGGCTTCGCCATGAGCGACAGCACGCCGCCCATGCGGCCCACGTCGTAGTGTCCGTCGCGGGCCACGGCGGGCCGTCCGCCGCCGTCGACGAAACGCGTCGCCACGAGATCACGCGACTGCGCACTGCCGTTGACCTCGAGCGCGATATCGGCGCCGCCCACGCCCGGCGGCGCGCTGAACGTGACCGTACGCGTGAGCCCCTGCCCCGCCACCTGCACGCCCGCCGCGCTGGTGCTCGCCACCGCGGGCGCCGCATCCGCGCTGATCTCCAGTGGCGGCGCCACGATCGTCCCCACGAACCTGATCACCCCGCTACTGGCCGCCGACGCCGCGAGTGGCGCAGCCAGCAACGCCGCAACCGCCGCCCCCTTGCCCAACGTTCGCCACCGCCATGTTTCCGCTTCCATGCGCACCTCCCCCGTCAATCGGCTCGAGTCGCCTCGCGCCATTCACCCGCGATCCCACGCGAATCGCTTCGCCGGACAGCGGCCTCGCTGCACACTCCTCGTTGCAGATTCAACGGCATTGCTTCGACTGGCCTGAGCGCATCGCGTACAACCGCCTTCCTCACGCTTTGCGCATATTGCAGCGCATGAAACGGCGCGTTGGCGGAGCACCGCGGCGCAAATGGAAGCGCACGCGGCGGCGTGCTAACATTTGGCTTTCGCCTCGCTCTTTCAACGCTTTTTCAGGCGCTATTTAACGGTGCTTGAAGGGGCCCGAGGGTGCTCGAGGCGCTTTCCGGTTTCCGGCTTCGCGCGGCCTTCTTCACGGTACGCGGCGCGTTTGCCTCGCTCTCTCCGACACTTGCCCCGTACTGCGATGCGTCCTCCGACTTTCCGTGCTCTCGTCCGCTTGCGCCCCTGCCGCGCAAGCGGTTGCGCGCGCGCGAACGTCGCGCCGCATACCGCCGGCGAGCCGTCCCGAACGCTCCCGCTCCCCGCCGCCCGGCGCCCAATCTGACGCTTCCCGTTCCATGAGCCGGAGCCGCGTCGACGGGCTCCGGGCTCATCTCATCCGCACACCGTGCCGCGCGCCGTTTTTTGCGCGCCTCACCCCCACACCCGTCTATCTGGAGCGTTCATCGTGAAAAAGACCAAAACCCTTTACCTGACCGAACTCGACCTCACCCGCCTCGAAAAACATGCTGCCGCCGACCCGAAGATGCAGGACATGCTCGACGACGTCCTCGAGCGCGCCGCGATCGTCGACTCGCGCGAAATCCCCGCCAACGTCGTCACGATGAATTCGCAGGTGACACTCGTCGACGAAGCGAGCAGCGAGCAGATGACGTGGACCGTCGTCTATCCGCCGAACGCCGATTTCTCACAAGGGCGCCTGAACGTGTTCTCGCCGGCCGGCCTCGCACTGCTCGGCGCAAAGCGCGGCGAACGGATCCACTTCACGCCGCCGAGCGGCACGCCCAAGGCGCTGCGGATCGAGAAAATCCTTTATCAGCCGGAAGCTGCCGACGATTTCTCGCTGTAAACCTCGCTGTAAGCCATCGAAGTTCGATACGGTGCCAGAACAAGAATAGGATATGTCTGATTGCAACCCAATCCTTCTTCAGACCTATTCGGACAGGTTGCCAAACAGCGGGCGGCCGGTGTATCGTGTGCGCTGCTAACGCGGGGGTCCTGCGTAGCACGGTGCTGGAGGTCCGTGCCACGTGGGTGAGAAATACCCTTTGAACCTGATCTGGATAATGCCAGCGCAGGGAAGCGTACGGATTTCGCACTGCACCGCCGCCTCACCCTCCCGCGATCTCCGACTCCTTCCATCTCAGTCTCCTGCTTAGCGGCCCCACATTGTTTTGAATGGGACCGGGGCAGCGCTTTGTCACCTGCTCTGGTCGCTCGCAATATGTTGCATGGGACCAGAGTAAGGCGCTGAAGCGCCAACTCTGGTCGACAGGAGATAACTCATGAACGCCAATCCGAAGTTCCTTTCCGCCGACGCCCATGTCGACGAAGCCGCCGTCGCGCCGCTGCCGAATTCCCGCAAGATCTACGTGAGCGGCTCGCGCCCCGACATCCGCGTGCCGATGCGCGAAATCTCGCAGGCCGATACGCCTGACAGCTTCGGCGGCGAAAAGAATCCGCCGATCTACGTCTACGATACGTCGGGCCCCTACTCCGACCCGGACGCGAAAATCGACATCCGCGCGGGTCTGCCCGCGCTGCGCCAGGCGTGGATCGAGGAGCGCGGCGACACCGAGCCGCTGACCGGCCTGTCGAGCACGTTCAGCCGCGAGCGCGCCGCCGACCCGGCGACCGCCGAGCTGCGCTTCCAGGGGCTGCACCGCACGCCGCGCCGCGCGAGCGCCGGCAAGAACGTCTCGCAGATGCACTACGCGAAGCAAGGCATCATCACGCCGGAGATGGAGTACATCGCGATCCGCGAAAACCAGCGCCGCGCCGAGTATCTGGAGAGCCTGAAGACGAGCGGCCCGAACGGCGCGAAGCTCGCCGCGATGATGGGCCGCCAGCATCCGGGCCAGGCGTTCGGCGCGAGCGCGTTCGGTCCGAACGGCCTCACGGCGATCACCCCGGAATTCGTGCGCGACGAAGTGGCGCGCGGCCGCGCGATCATCCCGAACAACATCAATCACCCGGAAAGCGAGCCGATGATCATCGGCCGCAACTTCCTCGTGAAGGTCAACGCGAACATCGGCAACTCGGCGGTGACGTCGTCGATCGGCGAGGAAGTCGACAAGATGACGTGGGCGATCCGCTGGGGCGGCGACACGGTCATGGATCTGTCGACCGGCAAGCACATTCACGAAACGCGCGAGTGGATCATCCGCAACAGCCCGGTGCCGATCGGCACGGTGCCGATCTATCAGGCGCTCGAAAAGGTCAACGGCAAGGCCGAAGACCTGACGTGGGAAATCTTCCGCGACACCCTCATCGAACAGGCCGAACAGGGCGTCGACTACTTCACGATCCACGCGGGCGTGCGTCTGCAATACGTGCCGCTCACCGCGAACCGCATGACCGGCATCGTCTCGCGCGGCGGCTCGATCATGGCGAAGTGGTGTCTCGCGCATCATCGCGAGTCGTTCATCTACGAGCACTTCGAGGACATCTGCGAAATCATGAAGGCCTACGACGTGGCCTTCTCGCTCGGCGACGGCCTGCGTCCCGGCTCGATCTACGACGCGAACGACGAAGCGCAGCTGGGCGAGCTGAAGACGCTCGGCGAACTCACGCAGATCGCGTGGAAGCACGACGTGCAGGTGATGATCGAAGGTCCGGGCCATGTGCCGATGCAGCTCATCAAGGAAAACATGGACCTGCAGCTCGACTGGTGCGACGAGGCGCCGTTCTACACGCTCGGGCCGCTCACGACCGACATCGCGCCCGGCTACGACCACATCACCTCGGGCATCGGCGCGGCGATGATCGGCTGGTTCGGCACGGCGATGCTCTGCTACGTGACGCCGAAGGAACACCTCGGCCTGCCGAACAAGGACGACGTGAAGACCGGCATCATCACGTACAAGCTCGCCGCGCACGCAGCCGATCTCGCGAAGGGCCATCCGGGCGCGCAGGTGCGCGACAACGCGCTCTCGAAGGCGCGCTTCGAATTCCGCTGGGAAGATCAGTTCAATATCGGTCTCGACCCGGACAAGGCGCGCGAATTCCACGACGAGACGCTGCCGAAGGATTCGGCCAAGGTCGCGCATTTCTGCTCGATGTGCGGACCGCACTTCTGCTCGATGAAGATCACCCAGGACGTGCGCGAATTCGCGGCGCAACAGGGCGTCACCGCCGACGAAGCGCTGAAGAAAGGCATGGAAGTGAAGTCGATCGAGTTCATGAAGCAAGGCGCGGAGATTTATCAGCGGCAGTGAGCGGCTTCACGCGTGGCGCGTCCCGTTGATCCCATGGATCGATAGATCGCATCACGCTGATCTTCATCGTGCATAGCAGCATCGAAGCCCGCCGCAATGGCGGGCTTTTTCGTTTCGCCGCGACAGCGGGCACGCAGCATGCTGACAGAAGGGAAACAGCTGATTACGAAGCCGACGCTCCGCTGACAGGCTCA
Organism: Paraburkholderia susongensis; assembly: GCF_900177725.1. Lineage (GTDB taxonomy): Bacteria > Pseudomonadota > Gammaproteobacteria > Burkholderiales > Burkholderiaceae > Paraburkholderia > Paraburkholderia susongensis. Next base: position 606,408 of record NZ_FXAT01000001.1, read on the forward strand.
CACGACTGGATAGGGACCGCGCGGCTACGATCAGACGCAAGGACGGGGTTGTTCCGCTTCCATGAACACGCCCCACCACGAACCGGAGTCAGCATCATGAAAACGATCCGTCACATCGGTACGCTCGCAGCCGTCGCAATGCTCGCCGCCAGTCTCGCGGCATGTGGCGACATGTCTCCACGCACACGCGATACCGCGATTGGCGCGGGCGTGGGCGGCGCCGCCGGGGCGGCGATAGGCGGCAACGGATTGTCGACGCTCGGTGGCGCGGCGGCGGGCGGCATCATCGGCAATCAGATCGGCAAGTGATCCGGTCATGAGCGATGCGGATCTAGCCGCCAGTTCAGTCCGGTTAAGCCAGCGGTGACCGGAACCGCGCGTTTCATGCGTGCCTGAGTCCGGCTTTTCACCCAGCTTCGCGCCCAGCTTTGCAGCCGACAACAACTGATGATTCGCACAGGATACCGAACGATATCCGACGGCATGCGAGAGCGGCCAAACCTCTGCGCTCTCGCCTCGGGCATGCGCTGAAATGAACTGAAATACCCCGTTACGGTTTTGCCACAGTGTTCCCACCGCAAGAGCGTAAGCTCACTCCCAGTGACGTCGCGCATAGCGGCGTCGTTCATCGAGGAGCGCGCCATGAAGCCCCGCGTCGTCAACACTATTTGCTCGGCGCGCCCGTGGCCGCCGCGCGGTTTTTCCCCTTCCGTCCGTACCTTCGCGCACCACGTCGCCATGCTCGGCGGCGGCGCAGCCGTTGCGCTCGCGTTATCGGGCTGTTATTACCCGGCCGGCTACTATCCGTCCGGGTACTACACGTCGTACTACGCCACCCCGCCCGCGGCCACGACCCAGCAGAGCGCGACGGCCGATCCGTCGAATCCGTCCGACGCGCAGCAGGCCCAGGCGCAAGCGCAAGCACAGGCAGCGCCGCAAAACCCGCCACCGGGCTATGTCGTCGCAGCACCGCCGCCCGCGTATGTCGCGCCTTATCCCGCGTACTATCCGCCGCCTGTCTATCCGTACCCGGCGTATTACGGTTATCCGGGCTATTACGGGCCGTCGGTCTCGATCGGCTTCGGCGGATATTGGGGCGGCGGGTGGGGACGGCACTGGCGTTGAAGCGCTTCCGAGCGCCATGCCATGTGAGCCTCGCGACCATTGAAAAGCGCGTGGACCAGACAAGTGAACCTCGCAGTCGTTGAGAAGGCGCGTGGATCAGATTCGCGGTCCACGCATCAGCCGTCGACGCGCTCGCCGCGCCTTATCCCCTTCCCGCTTCTCGCCCCTCGTTCACCCGCGCCTCGTTTCACGCTCCGATAACGCGAGTCGTCTCCACGAGGACGCTGAAGGCGCGCCACTCGCGAGAAGGCACAGCGAGCGGGATTCCGCCGCCCCGCCCGTAGTTTCCCGTCTTGACGCGCCCGCGCAGCGCTCTATCCTTGGCAAAGCCACATGCAGCATTCGCTTAAATCAGGCGGCGCCCGCTTCCTCGGTTTTCCGGCGCGCATCCGCCCTGCCACAGCGACGCGCCCGTCATGCGCAGTCCACGCGTCGATCCGAACGACAACGAAGGAGACGTGATGTTTCATCAACTACTCACTCCGGTCGGCAACTCGCTTTTCCCATCATTCCTCGTCGCCGCGCTGCCGATCATCGCGGTGCTCGCGCTGCTCGGCTGGGCGCGCAGACCGGCCTGGCAGGCGTCGCTCGCGGGGCTCGTAATCGGTCTGATCGTGGCGATTTTCGTCTGGCAGTTTCCGGTTGGACTCGCGTTCAACTCGGTGGCCGCAGGCGCTGTGTTCGCATGCTGGCCCGTGATGTGGATCGTGTTCGCGGCAATCCTGCTCTACAACATCGCGCAACGCTCGGGACGCTTCGCGGCCTTTCGCCTGTGGATGATCGACAACCTGCCGAACGACCGGCGCATCGTCCTCGTCGTGGTCGGTTTTTCGTTCGGTGCGCTGCTCGAAGGGATTTCCGGCTTCGGCACGCCGGTCGCGATCACGAGTTCACTGCTCATCATGCTCGGCTTCCCGACGCTCGAAGCGCTCACCTTCACGCTGATCTTCAACACCGCGCCGGTCGCGTTCGGCGCACTCGGCGTGCCGATCACCGTGCTCGGCGCGGTCACGCATCTGCCGTCCGACATGCTCGCGAAGATGGTCGGCCGGCAGTTGCCGTTCTTCGCGCTGCTGCTGCCGTTCTACGTGATCGGCGTCTATGCGGGCTTTCGCAACATGCTGCGCGTGTGGCCGGTGCTGCTCGTGTCGGGCGCGAGCTTCGCGCTCACGCAGTTCGTCGTCTCGAACTTCGTCAACTACAGCCTGACCGACGTGCTGTCTTCGCTGGTGTCGCTGATTCTCACCGTCGCGTTCCTGCGAGTCTGGAAACCCGCCGTCGATCCGAAGTTCGCGATCAACATCGACCGCATCAACGAGGTGCGCGGCAAGATCGGCGGCGCGCAGGGCTGGTATCCGTGGATCATCGTGTCGGTGGTCGTCATCATCTGGACCGTCGCCAAGATCTTCACGATCGGCGACATCAAGGTGCTGTGGCCGGGTCTCGACAAGGCCGTGTTCATCACGCTGTACAACACGCCTTACGGCGCGGTGTGGGACTTCCAGCCGCTCGCGACCGGTACGGCGATTCTCGTCGCGGCGATCATCACCGCGTTCGTCGTGCGCCTCTCCCCGGGCGAATTCGGCAAGGCGATCGCCGACACGTGGGTACAGACGCGCATCGCGATCCTGACGGTGGCGACCATCGTCGGCCTCGCGTATCTGATGAACTACTCGGGACTCACCTATACGCTCGGTCTCGGCGCCGCCTCGGTCGGGCCGTTCTTCCCGCTCGTGTCGGCGTTCCTCGGCTGGGTCGCGGTGTTCCTGTCCGGCAGCGATACGTCGGGCAACGCGCTGTTCGGCAATCTGCAGGTGGTGGCGGCCAATCAGCTCAATCTGAACCCGGTGCTGATGGCGGCGACCAACTCGTCGGGCGGCGTGATGGGCAAGATGATCTCGCCGCAGAACATTTCGACCGGCGTCGCGACCACCGAACTCAAGGGCAAGGAAGGCGTCGTGTTCGCGAAAACCTTCAAGCACTCGATTCTGCTGACGGTGCTGCTCGGCGTGCTCGTATGGGCGCAGCAGAATTTCCTGCAGTGGATGATTCCGCATTGAAGCGGACGCAGGGTTCCCGGGGCTGAAGAGCTTGCCTCGCGGAACCCCCGGGCGCGCCGCCCGGTAGTGAGCCAAACCGATGACCGCGGGCGCCATGCCCGGTCCGCGTCCGATGGCGGCGCACACCGGAGCGCCGCAAAATATCCCACGTTTTTTCACGTGCCCGCCGCCACCGCACGGGCACGGTTTAAAATCCCCGCCGGTCAGATCGCGATTTTTCTCACATATCGGTGAGAATTGCTCGTTTTGAGCGCACCAGTGACGCGCTTACGATCGACACCACCGGACGCCGCCATCTCCCGGATCTTGCCGTTTCACTCCACACTGAAACGTTTCGCGTGAGCCCGCTGTTACGATGCGCAGGCGTCCCGACTCAACCGCGCGCGGCGCCTGTCCAATGAAAGCCAAAAATCTGCTGCAACTGCTGATTCTCGCCGCCCTGTGGGGCGCGTCGTTCCTGTTCATCCGCGTCGGTGTGACCGACTTCGGCGTCGCGCCGCTGATGGCGCTGCGGGTCGGCATCGGCGCAATCTTTCTCACAATCGTGCTGATCGCGCGGCGGCCGCTGCAACAGTCCGCCACGATCTTGCGCACGCGCGCGCTGCCGCTGCTCGTAGTCGGCATTCTGAATTCGGCGGCGCCGTTCTGCCTGTTCGCGTACGCCGAGCTGACGCTGTCGGCGGGCGTCACCTCGGTAATCAACGCAAGCACGCCGCTGTGGGGCGCGCTGGTCGGCTTCCTGTGGCTGCGCGACCGCCTGAGCGCGCTGCGCACGCTCGGTCTCGTGATCGGCTTTCTCGGCGTGCTGATGCTCGTGTGGAATCAGATCGCCACGCCGGACGGCTCCTCCGCTTCACCGGTGACCGTCACGCTCGCGGCGGCCGCGGCGCTCGGCGCGACGCTGCTGTACGGCATCGCCGCCAATTACACGAAACGTCACCTGACCGGCGTCGACGCGCTGACCGTCGCCGCCGGCACGATGATCGGCGCGACGATCGTGCTGCTGCCGCTCGCGGTCATCTACTGGCCGGCCGCACCGATCTCGCTGCGCGCGTGGGGCGCGGTGATCGCGCTCGGCGTCGCCTGCACCGGTGTCGCGTACATGCTGTTCTTCCATCTGATCGCCGTGGCCGGGCCGGCGCGCGCCATCACCGTGACGTTCGTGATTCCGATTTTCGGCATTCTGTGGGGCGCGCTGTTTCTCGGCGAGGCGGTGTCGCTGGGCATGCTCGAAGGCTGCGCGGTGATCCTCGTGGGTACTGCGCTGGCGACGGGTGTCGTCAAGCGTCTGCCGTGGATCGGCACGCGGCGGGCCGATACCTGAACGTCGTGTTTGCGCTGGCGCGGCCCGATGCGCGAATAGCGGCAAATAGCAGCCACTCGCGGATATCCGCAGCTGCGAGCGACCACCAGCCGCCAGCAGCGCACACGAAAAAAAACCGCCCGGGACTTCCCCGGGCGGTTTTCCGAATCAGCGGCCTCGCCGCCGAAACATCGCTCAGTGCAACTGGTCGGCCATCAAGCTCAGGATCTGCTTGGCCTGTGGGCTTTCGTCGACCTGCCCCTTGTCGTCGACCACGGCCACGCGGGTCTGGTCAGGCGTCACCGCGCGCACGTTCACGCGATACTCCTTGGCGACCTTTTCCTTCTTGCCGTGGAAGACCTGGTTCCAGAAGCCCTGCTCGGCCGACGACAGATCCTTCGGATCGACGTAGCGCACGAAGTAGATGCCACGGGTCGCGTCGCGGTCGTTGACGGTGAAGTTGCTGCGATCGAGCGCCAGGCCCACACGCAGCCACGCGCGGTCATACGGCTCGCTGAGCATGACTTCTGTCGACGAGAGCTGCGCCGACGCATTGCGCGAATCCGCATCCGGCATCGGCTGCTGGGCCGAGAGCATCACGTTCTGCGCCGCGGTGGCGGCCGCCGCCGACTTCGCGCCCGCCGTTGCCGCGTTCGGCGCCGTTTGCGCGCCTGCCGGCGACAGCTCGGCGTTCTGCGTGCCGCCCGCGGTGCGCGAGTCGGCCAGCGCGAGCGCCGCCATCAGGCGCTTCAGATATTCCTGCTCGAGCGCCGGGTCGTTCGGCTTCGGCTGCCACTGGGTCGAATCGTTGTTCGTGCCGGTGATCGCCTCGCGCATGCCCTTCTGGCTCACGAACACGTAGGTGCCGCCGTTCGGCGCCGCTTCGAGACGCGTGCGGAACTTGTTGCGCTCCGAGCTCACGTAGCTGTTGCCCATCGCCTTCGACAGCGTGCTGCGAATGAGGCCGTCGTTGATCTGCGCGTGGGTTTCGTTCCAGTCGGTTTCCATCACGCCCTTGTCGCGCTGGTCGACGACGAGCAGGAAGCCCTGCTCCTGCCAGAAGCGGCGGATTTGCGGCCACGCCTGATCGGGTGTCTTGTTGTCGATGACGAGCCAGCTTTCAGTGCCGTCGCGCTGGATGTGCATGCCCTGAACCGGCGGCACGACCACCACCGAATTACCCGCCGGCGCCTGCGCCTGCACCTGCTTCAACGTGGACAACGAGGTTTCGCCGCCCTGCGGCGGCAGCGAACGCTGATCGGATGTCTCGTCGATCATGTTCGGCGGTACGGCAAGCGATACCTGCTTCGACCGCGAGTCGCTCTTGTAGTCGATTTTGGTCGGCGACGAGGTGCCGCAGCCGGCGACCAGCCCGCCCGCCATCAGCATTACTGCAAACCGCTTGGTAAGACGAAGATCAGTCATGTTCGGGGAATCCTTCCGCTACGCCACGGCAAGTTTCCGTGGATCAACCCAACATTTTACCGGTCCTGGGCAAGCGTGTGCAAAAACTGGGGTTTGCCCGCGAATCGGATGGCCCGATGCGCACGTCCATGCCCCGCTTCTTTCCAGCAAAAAAGTCCATCCTCTTTGCCCCCAATTTCTTTGCCGTGATGTAAATTTCACAGTCGCTAACACTTACGAGGCGACATTGAGAATGTTCCTACGTCGTTGTTAGACGCTTGTCTTGAAAAGACTTTCGGCATCTATGCAGCTTTATTTTGAGATTGTGTGCGGCCGTGTCTGAAACCGCCCATCACGAAGAACAAAAATCGCGTGCTACTTTAAGTTCCATATCTCAATAAAGTCCGGGCGCCCCAGCTCGCAAGGCAGACAGACCATGCTCAAGTCCCGTTTTTGTGCGTCCGCGGTCGCGTCGACGATCGCCCTCATTGTGTGCTGCGCGAGCGCCGGCGCGCGTGCCGAACTCGGCGGCGCGATGCCGAACGAGGCTAGCTCCGGCCCGAGCGCGCCGCGCACGATACTCAACGGCGCGCTGCGCGTGCGCACGCTGACCGACGCCGGCAACACGACCATCAACGAATACGCGACGAGCACCGGCCAGATCGTTGCCTACACCTGGCAAGGCCCAACCATGCCGGACCTGCACGCGCTGCTCGGCCAATACGCCGGCTCGTATCAGACGGGCGCGGCAGCGGCGGGATCGGCGAGCGGCAACCTGCATGCGTCGCGGATTGCGCGGCCCGACGTGATCGTCGAATCCGGCGGCCCGATGCGCGGCTACGTCGGCCGCGCGTGGCTGCCCGCGGCCTTGCCGGCCGGCGTCACGGCCAACGATCTCCAGTAACGCGCCCCCGTCCTTCGGCGCCACCCTTCGGCCCCGGCTCTCAGCCCCGCTTCTCAGCCCCATCCATCAGCCCCATCCATCAGCCCCGTCCCTCAGCCCCAACTGACGCCCGTCACGCCATGAAACCCGCCTTCCGCCTCTACGCCCTCGTCCTCGTCGCGTGCGCGGCCCTCGCCGCCTGTGGCGGCGGCGGCTCGAGCAGCACGTCGTCCACTTCGTCCGGCCCCGGCTCGTCAGGCGGCACGCCGTCCTCGTCGGGCACGTCCACCCCTTCGAACACGCCCAACCCGAACCCGAGCGTGCCGCAGTCGAACACGCCGAACGTGCAGCCGGTCGCGGTCGGCGTGTCGCCCAACATGACACGCAACATGCTGACGACGAGCGTCACGATCTGCCAGGCCGGCACCAGCACTTGCGCGACGATCGACGACATCCAGGTCGACACCGGCTCGAACGGCCTGCGTATCCTCGCGTCCGCGCTGCCCTCGGGCTTCACGCTGCCGGCCGTGGCGGCGGCCGGCACAGCGGGAGTCGCGGGCGAATGCGCGGTGTTCGGCAGCGGCTACGCGTGGGGCTCGGTGCGCAGCGCGGACGTGCGCATGGCCGGGCAGCTCGCCGCGTCGATCCCGGTGCAGCTGATCGCCGACCCGGCGCTGCCCGCCGCGCCCACCGACTGCGCGAACTCCGGCCCGGCCATGCTGACGGTTGCGGGCCTGCACTCGAACGGCATTCTCGGCGTCGGTCTCTTCAGCACCGATTGCGGCGGCGGCTGCGCCAACGCCGCGCTGCCGCGCTGGTACTACAGCTGCACCGCGAGCGGTGCCTGCACGGCGAGCATGCAGGCGCTCGCGCAGCAGGTGACCAACCCGGTCAGCAGTTTCCCTCTCGACAACAACGGCGTCGTGATCGATCTGCCCGCCGTCGCCGATGCCGGCGCGGCCAGCGTGTCGGGCTCGCTGATCTTCGGCATCGGCACCCAGGCAAACAACACGCTCGGCGGCGCGAGCGTCGTCAAGGCCAACTCGGTGACGGGCTACGTGACCACGACGTCCGGCGGCCAGACCTATGCGCTGAGCTATCTGGACAGCGGCTCGAACGGGCTTTTCTTCGGCTCGTCCCAGTTCCCGCTGTGCGGCTTCTGGTACTGCCCGACGTCGACGCAAACGGCCAGCGCGTCGATCACGGGAATCGACGGCGTATCGAACACGGTCTCGTTCAATGTCGGCAATTCGAGCACGCTGTTCGCGTCGTCGAACAATGCGTTCGATAACCTCGCGGGCATGTCGAGCCAGGGCTTCGGCTGGGGCTTGCCGTTCTTCTACGGCCGGCGCGTCTATACGGCGATCGCGTCGCGCAATACGTCGGCCGGGACGGGTCCCTACTACGCGTTCTGAACGCGCCGCAGCGACGCGCTCACGCGCGGGAGAATTCAGGTGTGGGGAAGTAGCCTGCGCGGATTCAACCCGCTGCGCTGGCAGCCTGCGCGACCGGGGCGGCCGGGGCAACCGGTGCAACGAGCTTCGCCGGCGCGAGCCAGCGGAATACGGCGAGTGCTTCGCCATTGAACGTGCATTCGGCGGCGGCCGGCGTCATGACCTTTTTGGGCTTGACAGGTTTCGCCGCCACGTTGACGACAGCCGAAGCCTCCTTCGGTGCAGACGCCACGAGCGGAGCCGACGCCTCTCCCGGTGCGGACGCTACGAGCGAAGCGGAAGCCGCTCCCGGCGCGGACGCCACACGCGGAGCCGAAGCCCCTTTCGGCGCGGATGCCACACGCGGGGCCGAAGCCGCCGCCTCGGACGCCGTCTGCATATGCTCGATCGATCCTTCGATCACCACCCGCGAGCCGCGAATCGCAGCGCCCCGATGGCTGACCCGCAGCGTATCCGACGACGTTTCGGCCAGCTTGCTTCGCATCAACTGCTCGCATGCGCCCGAGTTGCGGGAAGCGGTCGTGCAGGCCGTCAGCAGCGCGGCGGCGGTCGCGACACAGGCGACAGAGAGAATGCGGATCTTCATCGATGTTCCGTTTTTTAGCCGTCGGCCATTGTAGCTTACGGTCTCGCCGACCGGCAGCGCAGCCGCATGCCGCATGCCGCATGCCGCATGCCGCTTGACCGCAACGGATCGCATCGGCATCGTGTTGGGCGGCCGCGTTGTCCGTCCCGCGGATTTGCCGACGGACACGACGCGGTTTCTCCACCTTGCACCGACCCGCTTCTCCATGCTCAGCCTCGTCCTGCTCGCGATCGTCGCCTATGCCGCGACCAATATCGACAACCTGTTCGTGCTGCTCGCGTTCCTGACCGAAGCCGGAACCGGAGGGCGCCGGCGCGTGCTCGCGGGACAGTACGCGGGGTCGCTCATCCTCGTCGCGGCGTCGCTCGTGCTCGCGGCCCTGCTCACGCGCCTGCCGACCGGCTATGTCGGCCTGCTCGGCTGCCTGCCGATCGGCGTGGGCCTGAGCAAGGCGTGGGAGCGTTTCGGCCCCGGCCGCGCGCAACGCAAGGAAGAAACGGACCCGAGCGAGCCCACCGCGCGCGCTTCAACCGATCGAGCCGACCCGGCCCTCTCGAGCCGTGGCTCGTCGAGCTGGGCCGTCGCAAGTGTCGCGATCGCCAACGGCTCGGACAACCTCGCCGTCTATGTGCCGCTTTACGCGAGCCATACGCCCGCCGAGAACGCGCTCATTTCGCTCGTGTTCGTCGTCATGATCGGGCTGTGGTGCGCGGGCGCGGTGTGGTTCGTCGAGCATCCGCTGCTTGGCGCGCCGATCCGGCGTTACGGCTCCGCGCTGCTGCCGCTGATCCTGCTCGCGATCGGCGTCTCGGTAATCGTGCACAACGATACGCTGCACGCTGTGTTCGGGCTGTAAGCGGCGCGGGTCGCGGCGGGATTCACCGCAACACTTCACCGCAACACATCCCGAAAGCCCGCGAGCGAACGGCCCAGGCCCTTGACGCAATCCCAATAATATGTTCCCATTGCGCACCATGTACCGCACCCAGACCACCCTCTCGCTACTACTAGCCCGCTCTACCGGGCTAGGTCTGCTGCTGCGCGCTTCCGCTTCCCTCTGATACACCGAAGCACCGCTTGATTCCCCAGTAACTGACCCAGCCCCGGTTTCCGACCGGCGGCCCAGTATCGCTTTTTCGTCGTCCGGTCGACTACCTCCACGGTCTCCTCCTCGGATGATGAAAATGTTGAAAAACCCCGCTACCAAGTACCGTTCGTTCAAGCCCATCAATCTGGTTGACCGCCAGTGGCCGTCGCGCGTCATCACGCGTGCGCCGATCTGGATGAGCACCGACCTGCGCGACGGCAACCAGGCCCTGTTCGAACCGATGAACGCCGAGCGCAAGATGCGCATGTTCAAGACGCTCGTGCAGATCGGCTTCAAGGAAATCGAAGTCGCGTTTCCGTCCGCGTCGCAGACCGACTTCAACTTCGTGCGCGAACTGATCGAAGGCGGCCATATCCCCGACGACGTCACGATCGAAGTGCTCACGCAGGCGCGTGACGATCTCATCGAGCGCACTTTCGAATCGCTGCGCGGCGCCCCGCGCGCGATCGTCCACCTCTACAACGCGACCGCGCCGGAATTCCGCAAGATCGTGTTCGGCCTCGAAAAGAGCGGCGTGATCGAACTCGCGCAAAAGGCCGCGCGCACCATGAAGCGTTTCGCCGATGCGCAGCCGGAAACGCACTTCACGCTGCAATACAGCCCGGAAGTATTCAGCGGCACCGAACTCGAATTCGCGAAGGAAGTCTGCGACGCCGTGTTCGACATCTGGCAACCGACGCCGGACCACAAGGCCATCGTCAACCTGCCGGCCACCGTCGAAATGGCGACGCCGAACGTCTACGCGGACCAGATCGAATGGATGCACCGCAACCTCAAGCGCCGCGATTCGCTGATCGTCTCGGTGCATCCGCATAACGACCGCGGCACCGCCGTGGCCGCCGCGGAACTCGCGGTGATGGCCGGCGCCGATCGCGTCGAAGGATGCCTCTTCGGCAACGGCGAGCGCACTGGCAACGTCGACCTCGTCACGCTCGCGCTGAATCTCTACACGCAGGGCGTCGACCCCGAACTCGATTTCTCGAACATCAACGAAGTGGCGCGCACAGCCGAGGAGTGCACGCAGTTGCCGGTTCATCCGCGTCATCCGTATGTCGGCGATCTCGTGTTCACCGCGTTCTCGGGCTCGCATCAGGACGCGATCAAGAAGGGTCTCGCCGTGCAGAAGCCGGACGCGATCTGGGAAGTGCCGTACATGCCGATCGATCCGAGCGACCTCGGCCGTACCTACGATTCGGTGATCCGCGTGAACAGCCAGTCGGGCAAGGGTGGCATCGCCTACCTGCTCGAACAGAGCTACGGCGTCGTGTTGCCGCGCCGTCTGCAGGTCGATTTCAGCTCGGCCGTGCAGCGCTTTACCGACGACAGCGGCCAGGAAGTCACGCCCACGCAGATCTGGGAACTGTTCCAGCAGGAATACGTGCGCACGTCCGAACCGGTCCGCTACATCGGACACAGCCTGTCCGAGCATGACGGCCGCGAGCACATCAAGCTCACGGTCGAAATCAACGGCACGCCGCGCGTGCTGACCGGTGCGGGTAACGGCCCGCTCGACGCGCTCATGCACGCATTCGACGTGCCGGTGCGCATCCAGCACTACGAAGAACGCGCGCTCACGCAAGGCGCCGACGCTCGCGCGATCGCGATTGCCGAAATGGCCGGCGCCGATGTGTCCGGTAGCGCGTTCGGCGTCGGCGTCGATGCGAACCTCGTGACGGCCTCGATCCGCGCGGTAATCAGCGGCGTCAATCGCGCTTATGCTCGTGCAAACGTGGAAGCGCAGGAGCGTTTCTTCGAAGCCGCATTGCGCGATGCCGAGGAACGCGCGGCGGTGTGACGCTTCGGTTTGCGTTGACGTGTGCCGAGGTGCGCTGATCATTCAGCGCACCGACGGCAAAGAGGGGGCGCGCTAAACGATCAGCGCGCCCCCTCTTTTCATTCACGATTGATCCGCGCTGGCAGCGGCCAGCGCTCAATGAAACACGTCGCGGCCGAAATACTTTTCTGAAATCCGCTGATACGTACCGTCTTTCCTGAGGCTCGCGAGCGCCTCGTTGATCGCCGCGCACAACTTCGGGCTGCCCTTGCGCATCAACACGGCGGAACGGTCGTAGCTATCGGGCGACGTATCGACCGCGACGACCTTCACCTTCGCATCGGGCTTGCGCTTCTGGTAGTCGAGAAACGACAACGCATCGTTGACGGTCGCATCGACGCGGCCCGCGCTCACCAGCTCGATCGACTCGTCGAAGCCCTGCGCGGGAATCACTTGGGCGCCATGCGCGGCGGCGATCCTGCCGACAATGCTCGTCTGCGTATTGGCGGACTTCCTGCCCTTCAGGTCGTCGAAGCTTTTGATCGTCGTGTTGTCCGACGCGACGATCAACACCGCGTGCGACGTGATGTACGGGTCGGAGTAATCGTATTTGAGCTTGCGCTCGTCGGTGACGGCCACTTCGTTGATCACCGCGTCGTAGCGGTTCATGTCGAGACCGGCAATCAGCCCCTCCCATCTGCCTTCGATGAATTGCGGCCTGACACCGAGACGCTGCGCGATCGCCGTGCCGAGTTCCACGTCGAAGCCGGTCAGCCTGCCCGCGTCGTCGTGATAGGTAAACGGCGCATAGGTGCCTTCCGTGCCGATCCGGAGCACGCCGGTTGCCCTGATTTGCGCGAGGTTATCGCCGGCGAATACCGGGCTCACGCTCGCCTGCAACAGCGCGGCCAGCGCCAGGAAACGAATCGGCTTCATCGAGGGCTCCGTCGGGTTTGCCATGCCGGTGGCCGGGGGCGCGGCGCGGCCCGGCCACCGGCTGGCAGACCCTAACCGCGCGCGACGATCGAATCGTTGAGCGCCGCCACCACGCGGCCAATGAACGATTCGTCCTTGCTCGAGAGCGCTTTGGCTTCGCCCGACGAGCTATGCAGCAGCACGTGATACTCGCCTTTCTGCGCACGCCACCATAGCACGGCGAGCGCAATCAGGATCGCGCCGATCACGACGCCGGCGAGTCCGGCAAACATCGCGCACAGTCCAACCACGCCGACCACGATCGGGCCGCCGCGCTTCGCCGGCTCGATCTTGCTCTTGACCGACGTGATGCCGCTCATCGCATAGGTCTGCGCCGGCACGATGAAGCGCGCGCTCGTCACCTTCACGCCGCCTTCTTCCAGAAAGATCCGCTCATCCATGTGTTACTCCTCTTGTAGTGTCCAGTGACGGCGCTCCTGCGTGAGCACTTTGCATGAGCGCCCTGCATCAGCGCCCTGCATGAGCGAGCCGTTCAATTGATCGGGCTGAGCAGCGCCGGCTGACCGAATTCGACGAGCTTCGCATTCGACTTCTCGAACCAGCTGCTCCAGAACTGCCGCAACGCAGCCATCGTCTTCGGATCGCGATACGCCTTCGTCTTGTCCGCGTCCTCGGTGAGAATGCCCGCGCCCAGCACGTACACGCGCGCGCCGCCGAAATCGCCGAACAGCGAAGCGTCGGCGACCTTCTTCAATTCGGCGGACGGGTCGATCTTGCGCACCGCGTTGTGCGCGTAGAAGCTGCTGATCGACGAGTTTTCGAGCATGTCCGAGACGAGGAACACCACGCGGTCCTGGGAGGGCGAATTGCGCACGCGGTCGGACAGATCCTTCAGGCTGGCGAGAATGTCCGACTTGGCGAGGTCGTTGGTCGCGCCGTTTTCGATCTCGATGAATTTGCTGGCGGCCAGCTTGCGTCCATAGCCAAGCTGGCCTTGCATGCACGCATCGAAATTACGCAACAGGCGCTCGCTGATATCGTCGCGATCCTTCTGCGCGACCGGCTGCTCCAGGTAGCCGCGCGTGACCACGTCGGTGTAGTGCCCCTGGGTGAACGCGGAGAATTCGGCGAGCGTAAACGCCGAGCCCGGTTTCACCAGACGCGCGAGGTTTTCGTTGACCTGCGCCTTCAGGTTCGCATCGAGCTGCGTGGTCTGATCGACCATCAGAAAAAGCTCCTGCTGCGGCACGGCGGCCGGCGCCTTGAGCTTGTTGGCCGCATAGCAGCTCGGCACGTCGTTGGTCGTGCCCGCCCAGCTCGCCGTCGCGGCGCACAGGCTGAGCACGCACACGCTGGCGGCGGCGCAAAGACGGATCGGCAGACGAGTCATGAATTGCATGAGTTCGCCCCTCAACCCAACAGTGAATCGAGTTCGGCGGAACGCTTCGCCTTCTCGGCGTCGGCGATGTCCGCTTCCGCTTTCTTGCGGCGGCCGATTTCGGCGATCACCGCTTTCTGCGTCGCCTCGTCCAGCGCGAGCACGTAAGCCTTCTTCTGCGCCGGATCGGCCAGCGTGCCGAGGCGCGCCATATGTTCTTCGATGCCGCCAGGCAGCGCCGTGCTCAGCGAAGCGGGGGCCGTCGTCGCGGGTGCGGCTTGCGGTGCGGCAGCGGTTTCCGACGCCGTGGTCGTCGTGGGCAATACCGGCACGGCCTGCGGCAAGGCTTGCGGCGCGACCTGCGATTGCGCAACGGATTGCGCGGCCTGCTGCGCCAACGCGGCCTGCGCATTCTTCGCTGCCGCGTCCGCCGCTTCGCGGGCCGCTTTCTCGCGCGCCCGGACCTGCAACTGCTCGAGGTAATCGTCGAAGCTGAAGCGGTAGCCAGCGTGCGAGTTGCTGCTGTTTTCGGTCAGACGGCGCTGCAGATTCTGCAGTTGCGAATTGGCGAGCGCGATCAACGGACGGAAGTAATCTTCGTAATCCTCATAAGTGGCGAAGCCGCGATTCGCGAGCCAGGCCGCATGACCGTCACGCGACGCGAAGCCGCCTTTGAAGCCCGCGTAAATACCGATGATCTGCGTCATCACGAAGATCACCGCCAGCGTGATGAAGGCGGCGATGCCCTCCGTCCTCGTCGACGCATGTTCGTCGCTTTGCGCCTTCGCGTCTGCCTTCTTCTGCGAGTCGGTGATGTCCGCGGGCAACGTGGCGGCGCTCGCGAACGGATTGCCGTTGTCGGTTGCGGTGATGCCGACCGTCTCGCGCGTCTGCTCGCCTTCCAGCGCGCTCATACGCATCCACGTCGACAGCACGGCGATCGCAATGATGACGACAATCGCCGCGCCCACCATGAAATAGCTGCCGTGCGCGCCGACGCGGTTGACGATCTGCTTGTACGAGGGCATGCCGTCATCGAGCGACTGGTTGCCCGACAGCGCGATCGGCGTGTGGAAGTCGCCCTTGCGGCCACCTTCCTGCCACTCCTTGCGGCAGCGGCGAATCAGATTCGAGCGATGCAGCTGATGGCCGGCCGCGTGCGTGAGAAACATCATCGCGACGCACAGCACGATCACGATCGCGAACATCAGCAGCGTGTGCGTGTTGGCGCTGCCGTCGCGCGCCATCCATGTGCCGAGCAGGTACGAAAAGCCGAGGCCTTCGGCGGCCACCAGCACCGTCAGCACGGCCCACAGCCAGATCGGCGTGGGCTTGCGGCCGTTGTCCTCGGCGCGCGACAGATACACGTTGCGGCGCTCGAACTCGGTGCGCGAATGGTAGTGAACGAACTTGCCGTAGTCGGAGCACAACGTGCGTTCGGAATCGGTCCAGCCGGTCTTTTCGTCGGGCGTCGCGCTGCGCGAGAGCTTCGCCATCTTGCCGATCAACGGTACCTGATACCACCAGTGCATCAGCCGGAAATTGAGTGTGGCCCGATAGGCGAACAAGGTCGCCAGCACGATGCCGGCCGCGACCACGGCGCCGACGAGCCAGCCGTGTTGCTGCATGAAGTCAAACATGATTCCCCCGCTTTTCCTGTATCGATACGGTATTTATCTGGCCTTATCTGGCGATGGCGGGCCGGAAGTCGGCCGCGTAATACTTGCCCTGTTGCGCGCGCACGAGTTGTCCCTGACTCGCGACGAACGGCGCCGTCTTCGGAAAGACGATGTCCATGCAATTGAACAGCTTGCCGTTGTCGACGAACACGCGATACAGCACGCCCTGGCTGACCGGATACGCGTTCACGCGCGGGTGCAGCTGAAACGAGGGCCTGGCGCTTTGCGCCTGCGCTGGTGTGTAGTCCTGATAGACGACGAGTTCCGGGTTGTGCACGGGCGCCGCGCCATCGCGCAGCACGGCCACGTTCTTGAGCGCGACCAGATGACCGTTGACGGTCTGCGCCCACGATGTGTCGTAAAGCCCAGGGTAGTACTGCGAGGTCTTGAGGTTGAGGTCGGCGTCGTTGCTGACCGACTTCACGCTGTTGGCCACGCGAACCCGGTCGTTCGCGCAGGTGCGCGAGACGGGCGCGTCGTCGGCCTTGGCGTCGGAGAAAATCGACAGCGCCGATTTCTGTTGCGTCACGCTGCCGAAGTTGACGCCGAGCGACGCGGGCGCTGCTTCGTGCCAGCCGAAATCGACTTCGCCGGCCTTGACGGACAACGGCGCGGCCACGCCTCCCGTAGCGGGAGCGGCGGCCGTGGCAAAGGCCGATGCGGTAGCCGTGGGCTTCGACGGTGTAGCCGATGCAAGCGCGGCAGCCGGCGTTTGCGCACTACCGGCGCCAGCGGTTTTCGCCGTCGTGTTCGTGCCAGCGGCGCTTGGGCTTACCGCGTTCGTTGCATTCGCCGAGTTCGTCGCGACGGAAGCCGACGTGGCCGCCGCAGCCGCCGCGCTCGCGTTATCCGTATCCGTGCGGACGCCAGCCGAACGGCTATTGGCATCGGCCACGGCCGCCGCCTTGCCCGTCGCCCTGCCTTTTGCGCGCCGCGAGCCGGCGCGCGGCGTCTCGTGTGCGCCGCTGTCGGCCGCCACGTGCGCGTCGGCTTGCGCCGTTCGATCGACCGGGCGGTAGTACTGGTAATTCGGCGTGCGGCTGCTCAGGTAGTTCGACAGAATGTCGGACTTCACGTCGGTCAGATCGACGATTTCCACCCGGCGGTTGCTGGCGCGGCCTTCTTCCGTGCGGTTATCCGCGATCGGCAAGGTTTCACCGGCACCCTGATAGAACACCGAGTCGGCCGGCACGCCTTTCGCCGCGAACAGCTTCGCCACCGCGCGGGCGCGGCGCTCCGACAGATCCGCATTGTGCTGCGAGTCGCCGGTGTCGTCGGTGTGGCCGATCAGGAGGATGCGCGTGCTCGCCACCGCCGCCCGCTCTTGCGGCGTGCTCGCGCTCGCGAGACGCGTTTGCGGCCGGTACTGTTCCGCGATCTCGCCGAAATAGCGTTGCGCTTCGGGCGTCAGCGTGTCGGAGCCGCTGCGGAATTCCATGTTGCGCGGCATGTCCTTGATCGACACGCTGAGGCCAACCGGTTGCGCGTGCGAATCGCCGTCGGCCACTGCGACCGGGCTCACCGTCATGTCGAGATTGTTGGCCTTCGCGATTTTCGACAGCGCGCAGCGGCGCGCATCGAACGCGTGACCGACCAGACCGCCGGTCGCCGCACCGATCGCCGCGCCTATCAGGCCGCCAATCAGCTTGTTTCGGGAGACGGCCACGCCGATGGCCGTGCCGACAACCGCCCCGCCCACGCCGCCGATATTGCGCGCGTTATCCGAGCACGGATCGGCATTGTCGAAATGGGTTTGAATAAACTGCGCGAATCCGTTGGACGCGTGATTGGCGCTTCCCGAGGACGCGCCATTGGTTTGACCACCCTGCATATCCGCGCAGCCGCTTACACCGACCGTCGCGATCAAGGCAACACAAATCGGCCTTTTCATATTCGCCGTTATTATCTTCGAAATGTCTAGCAACAGCCGCGACCCAACCGCCCTCTCAAGCGTGCGACCGACCCCGTACGACAATGCCGGCATTAAAGCGGCATCGCGCATTACTACCTATCTTTCTATTTGGGCGTGATCCTAGCATGGGATTACGGCTGCTAATCAATGATTTTTTAATTACAAATACCTTACCCTGAATATAAGCCGGCGAATGATCTGGCCGTTTTATGTACGCGAAATCGTTTGCGCGTGTTCGATAATGATTCATTTTTGCATGTCCCGGTGATGAGAAAATCACCCGGTTGCGTCCGCCAGTCACGCACGCAACCGGATTCGCCGATTATTTTCCCGGCGCGTCAGCGTTTATTGCAAAGACCCATCACAAAGAATCCCGAACCGTTCGGCTCGTCGAGCCAATACATCGTCGTACTGTTGACGGGCAACAACACTGTCGTTTCCTTGCCCGCCGTCAGTTGAAACTGCGCGGCGATCATGCCGTCGATTCCCTGCGCAATCACCGGATCGGCGCTCGAGCGCGCCGCCGCATCGAGATCGAACGCGGCGTTGTAGCTCAGCGCCTGATGCAAGGTGCCGTCGGCGTTCACCATCTGGCCGCCGGCGATGGTCGACTCGATCACGTCGGCCTTGCCGGTCAGCACATTGCCGGGCGTCGTGTCGGGCTCGAGGCACACCCACTAGCCGTCATAGTCACCGCTGCGCAGCGTGCGGGTCGTGGTCAGCACCCACGAGCCGGTGCGCGGATTGCCTTCCGGCGCAAAACCGAAGCGGTCGACGAACAGCGTCGTGTTGCCGCCCTGGCGCGTAACGAACGCGCGGCCGATGGTCTGGCCGCCGATCGTGATATCGAACGCGCCGGGGTAGCTGGCCTGATCGGGGTCGGGGCTGAACGTCGCGGTGTCGGTCAGCGTGGCGCCGGTCGACGGATCGACGTTCGTGCAGGTGTCGGCATACGCCTTGCCAAAACAGAAGCGCGCGCTGCCATCCGCGTTGATCTTGACCTGGCCGGCCTCCGGCTCCTGCCAGCCGACCGGCACGCCCAGCTTGCTATAGTCGCCCGTCAGCGAGACGAGGCTGTAGGTGCCCGCGAGTTGCGCGAGGCCGGTCACGCCGTTGTTGGTGAGCGCGAGCTGCCCTTGCAGCAGCCCGCCGCCGCCGAGCAGATTCGGCACGTTCGACAGCGCCCCGCTCAGCAGGCCCGCGCCGTCGGCGTCCTTCGACAGCGACAGGGACAGCTTCAGCGCGGTGGCCTGCGCCGGCGACAGCGGCGAGCCGGCCGCCGCCGTCAGGTTGCTCACCGTGATCTGGCCGTTGTCGTTCTGATAGCTGCCGCTCACCTGCCCGCTCAGCCCGAATTGCGAGGTGACGAACGTGAGCGTCAAGCTGCCTGCGGCCGGCTGGTCGAGATCCACGCGGATCGTATCGCCGAAGCCCACGGTGCCGACATAACTGGAGCCGGATGCGAGCGGCGTCACGCTGCCCTGCGCGGGCGTGGTGGGCGTGCCCGTGGCGCCCGTGCCACCCGACGCGGCGGGGGTGCCACCATCGCCGCCGCCCCCGCAGGCGGCAAGCAGAATGGACAGGCTGGCACTGATACAAAGCAAAGCGGTCGTGGTCTGTTTCATTGTGTATTTGATGGCACTGGTAAAGAATTAAAAAAACATCGGTTTAAAACCGCGCTTCATTCAAGGTTGTTGCAATAGTCGAGAAAACTTCTTTGCAAGCGGGGATGCGCGTCGATCACCGACGCACACAAACCGGGAAATCGTTTCAGGAATGGAATCAACGGTGTGTTGTCGCGCGGAAATGCCCATTCTTCGCTTGGGCACATCACCACGGCTTTTTTCGAGTCGGCGGTAATTTCTATCCGCGGCCACGCGAGACAGATAAAACAGCCGGCGACAAACACATTGGTATCGGAATGAAAAGCCTGCGGGACATTGTCCAGAATGAATTGCAGCTCCATGGATTCTATATTTCTTATCGATGACCGTTGTTGCGAAGATTTCGCGTAAAGAAAGCGGGTTCGCCCACCAGCCGCGGACCGGATCGACGCGATTGGGCGTCTTATTGGTGTATTCGGTCGAAGTGCCAATTTGTTCGCCTTGCTGGCGAAATTTTTTTGAACCCGTTTTTCGGCTTGCGCCGCCACGGCCAATGCAATGTATCAATTCGCCACACAACCTTTTAGGTTGCATTGAAACCCAAAGAGCACTGTATGTCAACAAGTAGCAATGCGACTATTAAGGTAGCAAATCAAACGGTGCAGAGACATGGACAGAGAGCAGGAACAGGCGCTGGCGGAAGCCGTGGGGCGCGCGATCGCGCGCAAGCGTGTGGAGGCGGGTTTGACGCAGGAGCAGGTGGCCGAACAGTTGGCGCTCGGCCGTGAAGCGGTGGCGCGCGTCGAACGGGGCACGGCGATTCCGACCATCGTTCGGCTGGTCGAACTGGCCGAGCTGTTTGGTTGCCGTACCGAGGAGTTTCTGTCCGGCGCATCCACGCGCGAGGACGATCAGGCCGTGGCGATCGCAGGCGCCCTGCGAGGGGTGTCGTTAAAAGACCGGCAGATGCTGATGGAATGGCTCACGACGCTGGCGCAGCGTCTGCGCAAAGGGGCTTGAGCGAAAGCACGGGCGGAGACAAAGATAGAACCCAGGCGCAGCGTCGCCAGCGCGACGCCCGCCGCCCAGTTGCGCCCTACTGCACCGGCGGCGGCCTGCGGCTTTGACGCGCCATGCTATTCATCATGGTCGTCATGGCTTCCGCCAGGTTTCGCGCGGCATCGCCCTGGCCCGTTTCGGCGCGCAGTTGCGCGAGGTCGAGTTTGGCCCGCGTGTAGTCTTGCGCGGCTGCGCGCGCCAGCCATTTTTCGGCTTCGTCATAGTCGCGGTTGACGATCTTTCCTTCGAAGTACGCCTCGCCGAGCAAGGTCTGCGCAATCGGATAATTCGTCTGTGCCGCGCGCCGGTAATACGCAAGCGCGGCTCGCGTATCGCGCGGCATGCCGAGTCCCTCTTCCGCCATCATGCCGAGTGTCGTCAGCGCGGCCGGGTCGTGCGGACGGCCGCGCAGATTGCGAATCGACGCGGCGCTGCTGTGTTGCGCGCTCATCGTGAGGCGGTATTCGGCGTCGTCCCAAGAATCGGCGCGCTGCTGCGCGGCAGCGTCGGCGGCCACCGTGCCCGCGCCACCGAAGTTCGCCGCAGCCGGCGCGTTCTGCTGCGGGAGCGCGCCGTGGTTTTGTCCGTGCGTTTGTCCACGCGGTTGTCCACGCGTTTGCCCCTCGACGGCCGCGAGCGGCGCGGGAGCCGGCAGGTTCGGCGGCGCGGCGCGCGCGAGCGTCACGTCACCGATCAAGCCGCTCTCGATCCACGGACGCTGCTGGCCGCGCGTGATGTCGCTGACCTGCTGCTGCGTCTGTTCGAGCGCACCCTTGATCGTCGCGTTCGGCGCTTTCATATACATCGACAGATAGTAGGCAAACGGACCGTCATCGACGGCGGTACCGAAGGTGCGCATCGAATCGTACGCGGACGCCTGCCCCGCCGTCGAATAGGCGATCAGTTCGCCGCGCGCGGCGCTCTCGCGCTTGAGCGCCGCACCCGCGCCGCCGCGCGACGGCACCCGGCATGCATCGATCAGCGCAATGAACGAACCAGGTTGCGCGGCCTTGACCTTGGTGCGCACCATGTCGAGGCGGATCGCGCGCTCGAGCAGGATCGCGCGCGTCATCGCGTTGATCGGCACGCCGGCTCGCACGGGCACGAGGAAGTTGTCGCCGCTCGCCTCGAAGCCGTGCCCCGCGTAATAGAACACCACGACCTGAGCGCCTTGCGCGTGCGCGGCCAGCCAGTCCACCGCACCGTTGAATTCATCGCGCGACAGGTCTTCGCTCACGTGCGTGTCGAAGCCGAGTTGGCGCAGTGTTTCGCCGATCAGACGAGCGTCGTTGGCAGGCGAGAGCAACCGGTCGGCGCCCGCATACGCGCTGTTGCCGATCACCAGCGCGACCTTCGCGCCGGACGGCATGGGCCAGGCCGGCGCGGCGCTGGATGCGGCATCGGCGCAGGTGGCGATGCCGGCCACGGCCAGGCACAGCAGAGTCAGCAGAACACGGCGAAAAGAAACGCGCATGAGGACCTCAGGCGGATGAAACGTCGAAGGCGCGATGCGGCACGCCGGCCGCGGCCCCGCCGTTGATCCGCCGTGTAGTGGCGTTGCTCGACATGACTCTCCCGCGTCGATTCAATCAATTCGATGGCGACTGACAGGCGCTCACATCGTCCACGCGCTGCGCCACGCGCGCTGCCGCGGGGTCGTGAAGGAAGGCCGCGCGGGCCTCGGCGTCCGGCAATGCGACCCGCAAGCGGCCATCCGGATCGGGGCCGGCGGCAAGCGAGCCGCCGTATTGCAGCAACCAGTCGCGCAACGCCTGAACGCTGGCGTCAGCGCGTGGCGTGATCCAGACGTCGAGGCAGGATGCGCCCGCGCCACGCACGAGCGGCGTGGTTTCGCTCACGCGATGTTCGCCGCTCACCAGATAACCGAGCGCGCCGGCCTGCGCGATCACCAGCAGGAGAAGCGCCGGCTGCAATGCCGGTGCGGCGCTGCGCAGCCAGTTCCGCAGCCGCGTCAAAACGTTAGGCGTGTGTGGGACTGAGCGCTTTGCGGCTGAAGCGGCCGTGGATGAAGCGGCTGAAGTGGCCGAGGCTGCCGGAGCCACCGCGGATGAGCGCGCGGGTGCGGATGCCAGTGCAGATGCAGCCGCCGTTGAACCCAGCGCTGCTTGCAGCCGGGCGAACGCGTCTGTGGCCGATGCGTCCACGTAATCGTCGGTGGTCTGCTGCGCCAGCGCGCGCAGCCATTCGAGTTCGTCGCGCAATGCCGGGTTCGTCGTCAGTTGCATCGCGAGCGCGCGGGTTTGCGCGACGCTCAGCTCGCCACGCAGATACGCAAGCAGTGTGTCGTGTTGCGCATCGCTCGCATCCGCGCTCGCGCCGCCGGGCAGGTCGGTATCGTTCACGCCATGCCTCCGCTTACGCCGAGCGCGCAGCGCATCAATACATTCTTCGTTTCGGACACGCGCCGCCGCACCGCTACGGCCGAACCCGCCCCCGTGCGCTGCTGGATTTCCACGTCCGTATGGCCGCGCAGCGCGAGTTCGATGGTTTGGCGCGCGAGGCTCGTCAACTGGCGCAAGCAGCGCCCGAGAATCTCCAGCCGCCGCGCGTGACGCAGATGATCTTCCGGGGTATCGGCGACATAGCCCGCGTCGGCGAGCAACGCGTCGAGCAGATCGCCCGGGCGCTCATCCTGGTCGATTCGCACCAGCGTCTTCACTTCGTGACCGAGCTTGTCCATCCGGTCGGTCAGCTTGTTCAACGCCGCGGCACGCACATAGGCCGCAAGGCGCGCCTCGAATGCAGGATGGTCGTCGAGTTCGTTCGCGGGCACGCTGAAATTGCCGCGCTGCTGGAGTACCGCGACGAGCGCTTCGTGCAGACTCTCTTCGATATCGAAGTCGCGCGCCCAGGGAAAGCGGCGGCGCGCCAGGCGAAAGAAGCCCTTGCGCAACAACATGAAGAAATCGTGAAACCGCTCGCGATGCGCGAGCAATTGCCCGATCGCGGTGGAAGCCCCGTGGTCCATTTTTCTGAGTCGAAGAACGACGCTTTATCTTTAGTGTGCGCAGAGTATCAGAATTAAATGGGAACAGGAACTGGCGGCGGCCGGCGTGCGCCATGACGTTTCGAGGCCCCGCTGGACAGACGAAACCGCCCCGCCGTCAAGGACGACATGTTCACGGAGCACGTGAGGCCGTGGCTCGGACTGCCGCCCAAAGCGCGGCGCGTCCGCGGCGGCGTCAGTACGTCTCCAGATGCAGCCGCCCTTCGCGCTTCAACTTCGCCCACAGCGCTTCCCAATCGAGCCGATGCTGCTCGCCGATCTCCTTCAACGCCTGCAGCACGCCGTCTTCCATGCCCTTCAGCCCGCACACGTAGATATAGGTGTTGTCGTCCTTGAGCAGGTTCGCGACGTCCGGCCCGCGCTCGCGCATCGCATCCTGCACGTAGCGCTTCGCCTGCCCCGGCGTGCGCGAAAACGCGAGCGTGGTGTCGATGAAATCCTTCGGCAGATTCATCAGCGGTCCGAAGTAAGGCAGCTCTTCCTTGGTGCGCGCGCCGAAGAACAGCATCAGCTTGCCGGTCGCGCCCTTGAGACGCTTGCGCCGGCGATACTCGGTCATCGCGCGCATCGGCGCGGAACCGGTGCCCGTGCAGATCATGAGCAGATGCGAGTTCGGATGATTCGGCATCAGGAACGTGCTGCCGAACGGGCCGATCACGTTGACCACGTCGCCCTTCTTCAGATCGCACAGATAGTTCGAGCAGACGCCGTCGATGGCATCGCCGTGCTGCTGCGACACACGCCTGACCGTCAGCGACACGTTGTTATAGCCGGGCCGCTCGCCGTCGCGCGGACTGGCGACCGAATACTGCCGCGCGTGATGCGCGCGGCCGTCGGCGCTCGCGCCTGGCGGCAGAATGCCGATCGACTGGCCTTCGAGCACCGGAAACGGCATCGAGCCGAAATCGAGCACGATGTGATGGATATCGCTCGCTGTGGAATTGTCCGTGAGCCGGTAGTTGCCGACCACGGTCGCGGTGGTCGGCGTCTTGTGCGTGTAGAGATTCACGTACGGTTTCGCGGCCGACCACGGCGGCACGAGCGCACCGCGCACCGTGTCGACTTCGATGCCGTCCGCTTCTTCGGATGCATCGCCCGGCACGCCCGCGCCCGCCGCTTCCTCCACGGCGGGCACCGCCATCGTGTTCTGCTCCGGCAGCACGTCCCACGTGAGCTGCTCGTCGATCGAATACGCGTCGGCCTTCAGCACCGTGCGCCAGTTGTCGATCGCACCGGTCGGGCACGGCGGCACGCACGCCATGCAGCCGTTGCAGACATCCGCCTTCACCACGTAGTTGTTGTCGTCGTGCGTGATCGCGTCGACCGGGCAAGTCTCTTCGCAGGTATTGCAGCGAATGCAGATTTCCGGATCGATCAGATGCTGCCTCAGAACTTCGATCGACACTGGGCCGTTCATGACTTCCTCCACCTGGTAATACGGCGCGCGCGGCGGCGCGTGCCTTTCGTGCCCCTCGTGCCTCAGTTGAAGCGCACGTATTCGAAATCGACCGGCTGACGGTTCACGCCCATCGCGGGCGGCGCGATCCAGTTCGCGAACTTGCCCGGCTCCGCGACACGGCCCATCAGCGACGCGACGAATGCGCGGTCTTCCGGCGTGGCGAGCCACTTCGCTTCGTTGGCGGCCCATTCGGCCTCGCTGACGACACGGCCATCGGGCGACACGCGCGTACTCGCAAACGTGCCGATCTGCCGGTTGAACGCCTTGTGCGGCACCGTCATACGGAAATCGACGCCGGCCTTCTCGAGCACCTTGTTCCAGCGCCCGACGCCCGCAACCGAGTCCTTGATGTAATCGTCGCGCAACACTTCGTTCATCGCATTGAGCATCGGCACCTCGCGCTCGACCAGCTTGCCGTCCTGCACGTCGAGCAGCTTGTAGCTGTGGCCGCTCAACTGATGATCGTCGTCGCGCTTGCCTTCCTCGTAGCGGCCTTTCAGGCCCGAGCTATAGAACGTCGCCGCGTTCGACGAATGATCGGCGCCGAACAGGTCGATCGTGACCGAGTAATGGAAGTTCAGATAGCGCTGGATGGTCGGCAGATCGATCACGCCGGCCGCGCGAATCTTCGCGACGTCGTCGGTGCCGAGTTCGTTCATCACTTGCGCGGTGCGCTGGATCACGCGCGACACGCCCGATTCGCCGACGAACATATGATGCGCTTCCTCGGTCAGCATGAACTTCGTCGTGCGCGCGAGCGGATCGAAGCCCGACTCGGCCAGCGCCGACAACTGGAACTTGCCGTCGCGGTCGGTGAAGTACGTGAACATGTAGAACGCGAGCCAGTCCGGCGTTTTCTCGTTGAACGCGCCGAGAATGCGCGGATTGTCGTCGTCGCCCGAGCGGCGGCCGAGCAATGCTTCGGCTTCCTCACGGCCGTCGCGGCCGAAGTAACGATGCAGCAGATAGACCATCGCCCACAGGTGGCGGCCTTCTTCGACGTTGACCTGGAACAGGTTGCGCAGATCGTAGAGCGAAGGCGCGGTCAGGCCGAGGTGGCGCTGCTGCTCGACCGAGGCCGGCTCCGTGTCGCCCTGCGTGACGATGATGCGGCGCAGATTCGCGCGATGCTCGCCCGGCACGTCCTGCCATGCCGCTTCGCCCTTGTGCTCGCCGAAATGGATCTTGCGGTCCTGCTCGCCGGGCGTGAGAAAAATGCCCCAGCGGTACTCCGGCATCTTCACGTAGTCGAAGTGCGCCCAGCCGCCCGCGTCGACACTCACCGCGGTGCGCAGATAGACGTCGTAGCCGTGCGAGCCCTCCGGGCCCATGTCGCCCCACCACGACAGAAAGTTCGGCTGCCACTGCTCGAGCGCGCGCTGCAAGGCGCGGTCGTCGGCGAGGTTGACGTTGTTCGGAATCTTTTCGCTGTAGTTGATCGTGGACATGGTCGTTTCCCTGTTCGGAAGCTGCAATGGCGAGAGGCGCGTATCGGCAGGCGGCGTCGTTGAGTCAGTCGTGCATCGGTTGAGGCGTCGCGTGTATCGAACTCGTATCAAACACGCGACACGTCGAATTGCGCCTTGCTGCCCTTGCCGTACACCTTGAGCGCGCCCTTCTCGCCCACTGCGTTCGGCCGGTTGAAGATCCAGTTCTGCCAGGCGGTGAGACGGCCGAAGATGCGCGTCTCCATCGTCTCCGGCCCGTTGAAGCGTAGATTCGCTTCGAGGCCGGTCAATGCATCGGGCGACATCGCCGCGCGCTCTTCGAGCGCGAGGCGGATTTCGTCGGCCCAGTCGATGTCGTCGGGCGACGCGGTCACGAGCCCGAGGCGCTCGGCGTCGAGCGCCTTGACCGGCTGGCCGATCCGCGAGCGCACTGCGTCGAGCGGCTCGGCTTCTTCATAGAAGCGGCGCGCGAGCCGCGACTGGTGCGTGACCATCGGATAAAGCCCGAAATTGACTTCCGACAGCGTGATGGCCGGCTCTTCGTCTTCGTTGTCCGGCAGCGCGGCCATGTAGGTGCGATCGGCGGCGAACGCGAATTCCGCGAACGTGCCGGCGAAGCACGAGCCCGGCTCGATCAGCGTGAAGAGCGAGCGCGACGATACGTCGATGCGCGCGAGCGTGCGGCGCAGCATGCCGATCGTTTCGCGCACGAACCAGTGGTCCTTGTGCTGCATGAGCGTGGCGTCGGCGGCGAGCAGGTTGCGCGCATCGCCTTCGGTCCTGAACACCCACGTGCCGATTTCGAGCTCGTTGGTGCGCATCGACAGGATCGCGTCGTCGAGTTCGCGGGCGAATTGCAGCGGCCACCAGGTAGCTCCAGCCGCGACGATCGCGTCGATCTCCGCCGGCTGCGCGTCTTGCGGCGCGCGCGCGGTGAAGGTCGCGACTCGTTTCGCGCGATCGATGGAAACGTCCACGGTCTTGTAGCCGAGGCCGTCCTCGCGCTCGGTGCGCTCGATACGCGTAAGCGCAACGCCCTTTGCACCCGCAGGACGATCGCTCTGCGCGGCGAGTTCGAGCGCGCGTGCGTGGATCGCCTGGTCGAACTGATTCGGCTTCACGACTTCATCGACGAGACGCCATGCCTTCGCGCGCTCGCCGCGCACGCCTTCGACCACCGTGCAGAAGATGTCCGCGCGATCGTGGCGTACCTTGCGTTTGTCGGTGACGCGCGTCAGGCCGCCGGTGCCCGGCAGCACGCCGAGCAGCGGCACTTCAGGCAACGATACGGACGACGAACGGTCGTCGATCAGATAGATTTCGTCGCAGGCGAGCGCGAGTTCATAGCCGCCGCCCGCGCACGCGCCGTTCACCGCCGCGAGAAACTTGAGCCCCGAATGACGCGACGAATCTTCGAGCCCGTTGCGCGTTTCGTTCGTGAACTTGCAGAAGTTGACCTTCCACGCGTGCGTCGAGAGGCCCAGCATGAAGATGTTCGCGCCCGAGCAGAACACGCGGTCCTTCAGGCTCGTCACGACCACCGTGCGCACCTCGGGATGCTCGAAGCGGATGCGCTGGATCGCGTCGTGCAGTTCGATGTCGACGCCGAGGTCGTAGGAATTGAGCTTCAGCTTGTAGCCGTCGCGAATGCCGCCGTCTTCAGCGATATCGATGCCGAGCGTCGCAACTGGACCGTTGAAGCTCAGTTTCCAGTGCCGGTACTGTGACGGATCGGTACGGTAGTCGACCGGCGCGGCGGCGGTTTGTACTGTGGACATGGGGGCGTCTCCTGACTGGACGATGCGAATCTGTTTTTTGAACAATAATGCACCAACACAACCAAGTAAAGCACTTTAATGCATATTCGAGTAAAAACCCTGACGCCCCAATGCAGTTCAACCGACGCGCGTCTCCTCCGGCGCTTCTGCCGCGAGGCGCGCGGCAAGCCGGTCGCGCAATTGCAGGTACGCGTCGGCGAGCGTTTTCTCGCTCGTGTCGAAGCTCATGTCGGCGCGTCCGTACAACTCGGCGCGGCCCGTGAGGATGCGCTTCAGGTCGTCCATCGCCTCCCTGTTGCCGGACATCGGCCGCAGATCGCCTTGCGCGACGACGCGGCGCATATGCTCCTCGGGCGTGGCCTGCAGCCACACGGTAAAGCAGTGCGACAGCAGCGCGTTGAACGTGCCCGACTCCGACACGAGCCCGCCCGGTGACGCGATCACCGCGCGCTCGTGCTCCGCGATCACGGCCTCGAGCGCGCGATGCTCGTAGCGCCGGTACGCGCTCGCGCCGTAGAGCGAATGAATCTCCGACGGCGGGCAACCCGCGAGCTGTTCGATCACGCGCGTGAGTTCGACGAACGGCACCTTGCGCTCCTGCGCGAGCATGCGGCCGAACGTCGATTTGCCGGCGCCGCGCAGGCCGATCAGCGCGATGCGGTCCTTGCGGTGCGGGTCGCGCGGCGCCAGCGCGAACATCTCGGCGAGCGCCACGCGCGCGCGCTGCAAGGCCGCCTGGTCGCGCCCCCGCAGCAATTCGCGGATCAGCAGCCATTCGGCGGACGCCGTGGTTTCATCACCGATCACTTCGGCCAGCGTGCAGTTCAGGGTGGCCGCGATCTGCCGCAGCACGAGCACCGACGCATTGCCGACGCCCGATTCCAGATTCGCGAGATGCCGCTCCGACAGGCCGGTTTCAGCCGCGAGCGTCTTGCGAGTCATGCCGCGGCGCGCGCGCAGCAGGCGCACGCGCTCGCCCATCGCGGTCAGAAACGGATCGCGCTCTTCGCGATCGGCGCCACGTTCGGCTCCGCGCTCAATGCCCCGCTCGCTGCGCTCGGCGCGGCTGGTGTCGGCGTCGGCATCGGCGGCGGCTTCGTCCAACGGTGCGGGAGAGTTCTTTTGATTCATGTTATGTGACCTCGCAACCTCAATACATGTACTATAGTGCTTGACACGCACTTGGTGAACGGTTTAATTTTCGCCAAAAGCTGATCCAATCACAAACGATCCCGAACTATCAGAACGCCGCCGGACTTCTCCGGCAGCGTCATGGAGACGGCGCGGCAGCACACATGAACCTGGGTTCCGGTGCCGGAACCTCGGGTCTGCGTGAACGCGCTCTTCTGGAGGCTCGCATGTCCCCGCATGAATTCCAACGCCTGATCGCCGGCGTGACCGCGCAACTCGACGGGCGGCCGCTCGACGATTCTCTCGCGGCATGGCTGAACGACATCTGGCCAGCCGACAGCCCCACCTTCCGCGAACTCGCAAACGCGTGCCGCAGCGGCGTCGCCGAAGGGTGGCTGTGCAGCCGCGAAGCGGGCGGCATCCGCTACGGCCGCATCTTCAAGGCGCTGCCCGATACCCACGGTTTTTCCGTCGACGTCGTCGATATGCGGGACATTGCCGGTCCGCATCACGTTCATCCGCACGGCGAAATAGATCTGGTCATGCCGCTCACCGACGGAGCGACCTTCGACGGCCATCCGGCCGGCTGGTGCGTGTACGGTCCGGGCTCTGCGCATCGTCCGACCGTCGCTAACGGCCAGGCGCTCGTGCTGTATCTGCTGCCGCAAGGCGCGATCGAATTCACCACGGCCTGAGAACGCGACGGCGGACTCCTGAGGAATCAGGACGCGCGCCTGGGACACGCGTTTAGGACACGCGCTTGGCACACGCACCGGCCAGCGGCCGGGCAGCGCGAAGCCGCGCAAACGCAAACAGCAAGCATCGGGCGGATCACGAGCGCAGAACAGCCGGACCGCCACCATGGATGGAGGAGACAGATGGAAGCCCTGCCGGAAGCCCTGCTGCAAACGACCGCGCCTCAGCCGGTCGCGCCGCCGCCCCCGCTATTCAATTTCGCGCGCCATCTGTTCGAATTGAACGAGGCGCGCGCGAGCAAGCTCGTCTATATCGACGACACCAGTGCGACGACCTACGGCGAACTCGAAGAACGCGCGCGGCGCTGTGCCAGCGCACTGCGCACACTCGGCGTGCATCCCGAGGAACGTGTGCTGCTCGTGATGCTCGACACGGTTTCGCTGCCGGTCGCGTTTCTCGGCGCGCTCTATGCGGGTGTCGTGCCGGTCGTCGCGAACACGCTGCTCACGGCCGCCGACTATACGTACATGCTCACGCATAGCCATGCGCGAGCGGTGATCGTTTCGGAAGCCTTGCTGCCCACCGTCACACAGGCGCTGGAGAGCATCGATCATGACGGCTGCCAGTTGATCGTTTCGCAGCCGAGGGCGCCCACAGACGCGCCGCCTGTTTCACCGCCGACCGCGCCACATACCGCGCCACGCTTCGAAGACCTGCTCGACGCCACGGCACCCGCGCTCAAGGGCGCGGCGAGCAGCGGCGACGACATCGCGTTCTGGCTCTACTCGTCGGGCTCGACCGGCAAACCGAAGGGCACGGTCCACACGCATGCGAACCTGTACTGGACCGCCGAACTGTATGGGAAGCCGGTGCTCGGCATCGTGGAAAGCGACGTGGTGTTTTCCGCGGCCAAACTGTTCTTCGCGTACGGACTCGGCAATGCGCTGACCTTTCCGTTATCGGTCGGCGCCACCGCGATCCTGATGGCCGAGCGCCCCACCGCCGACGCGGTGTTCTCGCGCCTCGTGCGGCATCGTCCGAGCGTGTTCTACGGCGTGCCCACGCTCTACGCGAGCATGCTCGTCTCGCCGAATCTGCCCGCGCGCGCCGATGTCGCGATGCGCATCTGCGCCTCGGCGGGCGAGGCGCTGCCGCGCGAGGTCGGCGAGCGCTTCACCGCGCACTTCGGCGCCGAGATTCTCGACGGCATCGGCTCGACGGAAATGCTGCATATCTTCCTGTCGAATCGCGCGGGCGAAGTCGAATACGGCACGACCGGCCGGCCGGTGCCGGGCTACGAAGTCGAATTGCGCGACGAAGCCGGCCAGCCGGTGCCCGATGGCGAAGTCGGCGACCTGTACATCAAGGGGCCGAGCGCGGCGCTCATGTACTGGAGCAATCGCGAGAAGTCGCGCGCGACGTTTCTCGGCGAATGGATTCGCAGCGGCGACAAGTACCGGCGCCTCGCGAACGGCTGCTATGTCTACGCGGGCCGCAGTGACGACATGCTGAAAGTGAGCGGCCAGTACGTGTCGCCGATCGAAGTGGAAATGGTGCTCGTGGAGCACCCCGCCGTGCTCGAAGCGGCGGTGGTCGGCGTCGATCACGGCGGCCTCGTGAAGACGCGCGCGTTCGTCGTGCTGAAGCATGAGTTCGCGCCATCTGAGATACTTGCCGACGAACTGAAAGCCTACGTCAAGGAGCGGCTCGCGCCGCACAAGTATCCGCGCGATATCGTGTTCGCCGACGATCTGCCCAAGACCGCCACCGGCAAGATTCAACGCTTCAAGCTGCGCGAACAATCATAAGGTGATCCATGCAGAACCCCGCTACCGCCGCTGCCCTTTCCACTGCTTGCGCCGCGAGCGAATTCGCCGAACTGCCGGCGAACGCATCGCACGGAGCGCTGCGCATCGAGTATCGCTGGGTCAATGAACAGGCGGGAAAAAAAGCGGGTGAAACAGGGGAAGACGCGCCGTTCGCGGTGTTCCTGCACGAAGGACTCGGCTCGGTCGCGATGTGGCGCGACTGGCCGCAAAGCCTATGCGAGCGGCTCGGCATGCGCGGGCTCGTCTATTCGCGCCCCGGCTATGGACTCTCGACACCGCGCGCGCATCACGTGAAATGGCCGGTCGATTTCATGACCGCGCAAGCACGCGATGTTCTCCCGGCACTGCTCGACGCGCTCGGGATCGGCATGCGGCAACGCAAGCGCATGTGGGTCATCGGCCATAGCGACGGCGGCTCGATCGCGCTGCTCTACGCGGCGCTCTATCCCGATGCGCTGGCGGGCGCGGTCGCCATTGCGCCGCATGTATTCGTCGAAGACATCTCCGTGCAGAGCATCGCCCAAACGAAGCAGCTTTACGAAACCACCGACCTGCGCGGCAAGCTCGCGCGCTATCACGCCGACGTCGATTCCGCGTTCTATGGCTGGAACGACATCTGGCTGAATCCCGCGTTCAGGCAGTGGTCGATCGTCGACGAACTCGCGCCGATTCGCCGGCCGCTGCTCGCGATACAAGGCCGCGACGACAACTACGGCACGATGGCGCAGATCGACACGATCGTCACACGCGTGCCACATGCGCAACTCGTCAAGCTCGATGCCTGCGGGCACTCGCCGCATCGCGATGCGCCGGGCAAGCTCAATGACGCGATTGCGGCATTCATTGAGGCGCAGAGATGACCGCAGTGGTAACCGTAACCACAGCGGTAATCATAAGCCGCTCACCCCTTACACATTCTTCATAAAAATTACACGGATCGGCGATTATGCTGCGGCATCGCTGACCTCGGCACATCGATGCCCAGGCATCCCTTCCCCGTGCCGGAGACAGTGCATGCTCTTCGTGTCGAAGCCGTTCCCGGCGTTCCGTGTGCCCACGAGCAAACGGCAACGCAAACGTTTGGCAAGCGCATTGGCCATCGTCTCGCTGTGCACGCTAAGCGCCGCATGCAGCAACGACGACAAACCCATCGACACGAATACGATCAGCTCGACCGGGCAGCCAGCCGATAACGGCGGCAACCCCGGCGGCAACCCCTTTTCGACCGCGTCGCCGGCAAACCCCGCGCCGGCGACGCTCACGATTCAGACTCCCGCAGTCCCCGCATCCGGCGCCGATGGGTCGGCCTCACTGACGAGTTCACTGACCAACTCGTCGACGCCGTCAGCGCCGCTTGCCAGCCCCGTCATCCACACCGTGGATTGAGTTGCGCACCGCGCGCGGCGCCGGGCCTCTCTACGCGCGCGATGCCTCGTCACAGTGCATCTTCGCAGTGCACTTTTCTCCATCGAAGATCAAGCCAAAACCATGACCTCAAAAAATCGCCGTGATTTTCTGCGCTCGGCCGCGCAAGCCGCCGGTTCCTTCACCGCGTTGAGCATGCTGCCGCCGGGCATTCGCAACGCGCTCGCCATTCCGGCGAATAACCAGACCGGCACGATTCGCGACGTCGAGCACATCGTCGTGCTGATGCAGGAGAACCGCTCGTTCGATCATTACTTCGGCACGCTCAAGGGCGTGCGCGGTTTCGGCGACACGCGCGCGATCACCCTCGCGAACGGCCAGCCGGTGTGGTACCAGCCGCTCACCACCGATGCGGCCGGCGCGAATTACGTGCTGCCATTCCGCCCGAGCGCACCGAACCTCGGGCTGCAATTCCTGCAGGATCTCGCGCACGACTGGGGCAGCACGCACGCCGCCTGGAACAACGGCCGCAACGATCAATGGGTGCCCGCGAAAGGCGCCACGACGATGGCCTACCTCACGCGCGACGACATCCCGTTTCACTATCAGCTCGCCGACGCCTTCACGATTTGCGACGCGTATCACTGCTCGCTGATGGGCCCGACCGATCCGAACCGCTACTACATGTGGAGCGGCTGGGTCGGCAACGACGGCAGCGGCGGCGGCCCGGTGATCGACAACTCCGAACTCGGCTACGGCTGGTCGACCTACCCCGAGGTGCTGCAAAACGCTGGCATCTCGTGGAAGATCTATCAGGACATGGGCAACGGGCTCGATGCGAACGGTTCGTGGGGCTGGACGCAGAACGCATACATCGGCAATTACGGCGACAACTCGCTGCTCTACTTCAACCAGTATCGCAACGCGCAACCGGGCAATCCGCTCTACGACAACGCGCGCACCGGCACCAATGCGGCGAAGGGCGACGGCTATTTCGACATCCTCAAGCGCGACGTGCAGAACGACACGCTGCCGCAGGTGTCGTGGATCGTCGCGCCCGAAGCGTATTCCGAGCATCCGAACTGGCCGTCGAATTACGGCGCGTGGTACATCGACCAGGTGCTGCAGATTCTCACGTCGAATCCCGAGGTGTGGAGCAAGACCGTGCTGCTCGTCAACTACGACGAGAACGACGGCTTCTTCGATCACATCGCGGCGCCGTTCGCGCCCGCGTCGAACGCAAACGGCCTGTCGACCGTCGACACGACGCACGAAATCTATCCGGGCGACGCGAAGACGCCCGCCGCTCCGTACGGGCTCGGCCCGCGCGTGCCGATGCTCGTGGTCTCGCCGTGGTCGAAGGGCGGCTACGTCTGCTCGGAACTGTTCGACCATACTTCGGTGATCCGCTTCATCGAAAAGCGCTTCGGCGAGCATCACGACCTCGGTGAATCGAACATCACGCCGTGGCGTCGCGCGGTATGTGGCGACCTGACTTCGGCGTTCAACTTCAGCAATCCGAACGCTGCGCTGCCGTCGCTGCCGAGCACGACCCCCTACGTGCCGCCCGATCAGAACCGTCATCCGGACTACGTGCCGCAGCCGCCCGCCGCTCAGGCGGTGCCGAAGCAGGAGCCCGGCGTGCGCCCCGCTCGCGCGTTGCCCTACGAACTGTTCGTGCGCGCCGACGCAGGCTCGAACGGCACGCTGACGATGCGCTTCATCAATACGGGGCGTACGGGCGCCGTGTTCCTCGTCTACAACGCGAATAGCACCGACGCGCCGCGCACCTATACGGTCGAAGCCGGCAAGCGCCTGCACGACGCGTTGCCGCTCAATGCGGACGGCAGCTACGATTTCACCGTGCACGGGCCGAACGGTTTCCTGCGCCGCTTCGCGGGCAAGGCCGTCGCGCGCAACAACTGGTGGAGTGGCAAGGACACGGCGCGTCCGGATATCGCCGAGGGTTACGACGTCGCCAACGGCAACCTGCAACTGCGCCTCGAAAACGTCGGCAGCGCGCGTTGCCAGTTCACGATCGTCAATGCGTACGATCCGGGCAACGTCATCACGCATTCAGTGCGTGGTGGCGATACCGACCCGTTGTACCTCGACCTGCGCAACGCGCACGGCTGGTACGACCTGGCGATCACGGTCGACACGGATGCGTCGTTTGCGCGACGCCTCGCCGGCCACGTGGAAACCGGCCAGAGCAGCATGAGCGATCCGGCCTTGGGTAGCTAAGCCTTGGGTAGCTAATCTGGGCAACCAAGTCCGGGGCAACCAGGCCTCGAACCAATGCTGCTGTTTCCGTAAAAGCAACGGCCGCTGCGTCCGATCACACGCAGCGGCCGTTGCCTTGAAGCGCTCTGGCGAGCCTGAAAATACCGCGCGACCGCTTACGATTCGAAATCGAGCCCGCCGATCAACGCAACCGGCTCGCCCTGCGTGTGCGTGAGGAAATCGAGTTCGCGCGCCTGAGTCCATGCATTGAGCTTGCGTGGCAGCGCCGCGAGATACCGGGTAAAGCGCGCCGACCCTTGCTCGCCCATCAGCCTTTCGATTTCATCGCCGTCCCAGGTCAGATACAGATTCAGCGGATGCGGGTAATGGCCGAGTTCTTCGAGCGGCGCCGCATGAATCCGCACACGGGTGGGGTGCCCGTGTCCGCCGTACGGCAGCACTTCGGTATGCACGGTCTTCGCGAAACATGCAGCGATCGCCTCGGCGATGCGAGGCGCGAACTCCTTGTCGAAACGAACTGCACTTTCTGGACGCATCCAGGTCTCCGATGTATTGCGTAATGTGATCGATCATCGTAGCACGCGGGTCTGCCGGTGCTTGCCGGTGCCCGGCAGCATCCGCTCTGCCCGTCCACCACGTCGGCCCGAACGCAGCAGTATCGGCATTCAGCTTCGGCTTCCTCACTCAACTTTTCCCGGCCAGCGTGTCCGCGTTCTGCGTCACCGCCTCGCGCAACGCCTTGCGGATCACCTTGCCGGTCGCCGTCAGCGGCAGGTTCTCGACAAAGCGGATTTCGCGCGGATACTCGTGCGCGGCGAGGCGCGTCTTCACGTGCTGCTGGATCTCGCGCACGAGCGCATCGTCGCCGACGAAGCCCGCTTTCAGCACGACGAACGCCATCACGATTTCGGTGCGCTCGCGATCCGGCGCACCGATCACGGCCGCCATCGCCACCGCCGGATGACGCAGCAGCGAGTCTTCGATCGACGCCGGCCCGATCCGGTAGCCGGCGCTCGTAATCACGTCGTCGCCGCGGCCGACGAAGCGGATGAAGCCGTCCGCGTCGCGCGTGCCGAGATCGCCGGTCAGCAGGAATTCGCCGCGGAATTTTTCGCGCGTCGCCGCTTCGTTGTGCCAGTAGCCGAGGAACATCACCGGATCGGGCGCGGCCACCGCGATATCGCCGATCACACCGGGCGGCACTTCGTGGCCGTGCGCATCGACGATCGCAACGCGATGCCCGGGCACCGCGCGCCCGATCGCACCAAAGCACGGCTCGAACAGCGCCGCGCATGACGACACCACGACGTTGCACTCGGTCTGCCCATAGAACTCGTTGATCGTCACGCCGAGCGCCTCGCGGCCCCAGCCGATCAGTTCCTCGCCGAGCGATTCGCCGCCGCTCGCGACCGAGCGCAACGCGAGGCGCAGACCGGCGGGACGCTCGACGCCGCGCATCATCTTCAGCGCGGTCGGCGGCAGGAACGCATGCGAGACCGCGTGACGCGCCATCAGGTCGAACGCGGCGTGACCGTCGAATTTCGCGAAGCGGCGCGCCAGCACCGCGACGCCGTGATGCCACGACGGCAGCAGCACGTCGAACAGGCCGCCGATCCACGCCCAATCCGCGGGCGTCCACATCAGTGTCGCGTGCGCGGGGAAGCCCTGCTGCGACATCTCGACGCCGGGCAGATGCCCGAGCAAGACACGGTGCCCGTGCAGCGCGCCCTTCGGTTTGCCGGTCGTGCCCGAGGTATAGATGATGATCGCGGGATCGTCCGCGCTGGTATCGACCGGCGTGAAATCGACGGGAGCCTCGTTCAGCGCACGCCAGAACGAGCGCACGGGCGCGGGCGATGCTTCGTCATCCTGTTCGATATCGACGCTGAACACGTGCCGCAAGGCCGGTAACGCGCCGCGGATTTCGTCGATCTTCCGCACGCCGGCCTGATCGGTAATCAGCGCGAGCGCGCCGCTATCGCCGAGCCGGTGCTCGATCGCGTCGACGCCGAACAGCGCGAAAAGCGGCACGGCGACGAGGCCCGCCTTGTACGCGGCAAGATGCGCGATGGCCGTTTCGATCGATTGCGACAGGAAGATGCCGATGCGGTCGCCACGTTGCGCGCCCGATGCCTGCAACGCATTCGCGAAGCGGTCGGACAGCGTTTTCAATTCGTCGAACGTATAGCGCGTGGCGCGGCCGTCGGCGTCTTCGTAGATCAGCGCGAGACGGCCCGAGCCGTCGGCCCATTTATCGCAGGAGTCGACGCCGATGTTGTAGCGCGCCGGAACGCGCCACGTGAAGTTCGATGTGAGCGAATCGTAAGTCTGACCGTCGAGGTTCATCGTGTCTCCTTGATGTCGTTTTTTATCGCTGCATGGCGCGCGATGCGTGGCCGATGCGTAGCCGGGACGTGGCCGAGACGTGGCCGGGACGTGGCCCATTGCTTGCTGCGCATGCTCACACGCCGTGTGTTCTTCAGTTTAGCCCACGTCCCGGCGCCCTCCCCGACGCATCGCCGCGCTCTGCCGAATTCGCTACATACGACATACTCCCGCCCAAATTCGCCTACACGCAGCGCCCGTCTCCACGTTTCGCGACAACTCCTGTGCGATTCGGGCCCTTTACGTCTGATCTGTGCCTCACGCGTCTAGCATCGATACACTGGTTCGGCGCGCATGTTGCGCCGCATGATCGTTTCTCCGGACAGCATATGCGCAAGACAAGATTTGCATCGTTCTGGCACGGCCCGGAACTCTCGCCCTACGAAATCGCCTGTCTGAATTCGTTCACGCTGTATGGCAGCGAGGTCGCGCTGTACAGCTATGGGCCGATCGCCAATCTGCCGCCAGGCGTGATCGCGAAAGACGCTCGCGAGATTCTGCCGCCCGACACGCTGAGCGATTTTGCGATTCACGGCGTGCCGTCGATCGCGCATTTCAGCGACTACTTCCGCTTCGCGATGTTCACGAAGACCGACGAAATCTGGGTCGACACCGATCTGCTGCAGTTGCACGATTTCGACCTCAATGCGAAGGGCGATCTGATCGGCAAGGAAACGCCGACGAGCCTCTGCACGGCGATACTGCGGCTCGATCCCGACTCGCCGCGCCTGCGCGAACTGATCGAACGGGTCGAGGCGATGAAAGGGACCGAACTCAAGTGGGGCGACACTGGTCCGCGCCTGCTGACCGAGGTCTACGGCATCAAGGCGGGCTTGCCTGAAAGCCTCTTCTACCCCGTGCATTTCGACGACTACTACAAACCGTTCCTGCCGCGCCATTTCGACGAATGCGCGGCGCTGTGCTCCGACGCGTACACGCTGCACCTGTGGAACAACCGCGTGGTCAAGATGGGGCTCTTCAAGCGGATCGGGCCGCCCGCCGGTTCGTTCCTGCATCACGTGTTTGAGCAGACCGGCGCGAACAGCCAGTTTCGCGAGTTCTACCCGGCGAACGTGATGCAGACGATGATCGACAACGCGGTGCAGAAAGTCGGCAGCGATGAAGGCGTGCGCAAGCTGCTGCGCGTCGGCGTGCCGATGGTCAAGACCGCGATCGTGCGCAGATTCGGCGTATAGATGTAACCGGCACATCCGGCACGGCGGGCGCCACGCTTCGGCACGACACCTCAGCACGACGCTTCAGAACGACACCTCAAGCGGCGCTTCCCCTGCCCGATCCACGCGCCTGCTCCAGGATGAACTCGATGAACGTCGCGGCCGCGCGCGTGTGGTGCCGGTCCGGCATGTACACCATGTACATGTGCGTGCCGAAGATACTCAGGCGCCATTCATCGAGCGCGGTCAGCACGTCGCCGCGCTTCAGGTCGTCCTGCACGACATAGTCCGGCACGAGTCCGACCCCGAGACCCGCCAGCACCGCCTGGCGTAAAAACAGAAAGTTCTCGGAGATGATCGTCGGCTCGAGCAGCACTTCATGCCGCTCATCGCGCAGATAAGCGGCCAGCCGCAACTGCCTGCCGATCACGGCCGCGGTAATCAGCGGCGCGGCGCGCAGGTCGTCGAGCGTCGCGGGCATGCCGTGCGTGCGCGCGAACCCGGGCGAGGCGCACGCGACGTACCTGACCGGCCCCATGTCGCGCGCGACGAGGTTCTGCGGCGGCTCGGACATCACACGCACCGCGATATCGACTTCGTCGCGCATCAGATCCTCGACGCGGTTCTCGAACAGCACGTCGAGCACGATGCCCGGATACAGCCGCTTGAACGCGATCAGCCAGTCGGACATCACGATCTGGCCGTAGCCGCTCGGCACGCTCAGGCGCACGCGGCCCTGCAGGCCTTGCCCGAGCGACGTGACCGACTCGCGCGCGGCAAGCAGCGCGTTCTGGATCGCGCGGCCGTGTTCGTAGAGCCGCAGACCAATCTCGGTCGGCTCGACGCGGCGCGTCGTGCGCCGCACCAGTTGCAGGCCGATCGAGCGCTCCAGCTGATTCAGGTGATAGCTCACGTTCGCGCGGCTCATCTTGAGCCGGCGCGCGGCTTCGCTCAGATTGCCGGCGTCGAGGATATCGACGAGCAAGGTCAGGGAATTGACGTCCATCGCAGCGCTTTTGTCAAAATAATTTTGACAGTCTGTCAATTCGGCATGCCATTGTCAACGAAGCTTGACCGCTCCAGAATGGCACGATCCGGCGCGCTGACGTCCTCGCTGACGTGGTGCCCGCGCGCCCTCGCCCAAATCACAACCCAAATCACTATCCTGTTGCATGGGATCGGAGACGCCACGATGCCCCCTACTTCCTCAGCCGACGTTGTCACGCGCGAATTGCGCGGCAAGGTGCTGCTCGTCACGATCGACCATGCGCCGGTCAACGCGCTATCCGCCGACGTGCGGCGCGGCCTGCTCGCCGCGATCGAAGCCGCCGACGCCGACCACGCGGCTGAAGCCGTGCTGATCGTCGGCGCGGGGCGCAACTTCATCGCCGGCGCGGACATTCGCGAGTTCGGCAAGCCGCCGGTGCCGCCGTCGCTGCCCGACGTGTGCAACCGCATCGAGGCGTGCACGAAGCCCGTGATTGCCGCGATTCATGGCGCGGCGCTCGGCGGCGGCCTCGAGGTCGCGCTCGCGGCGCACTATCGGCTCGCCGTCGAAGGCGCGAAGCTCGGCTTGCCCGAAGTGCAGCTCGGCCTGCTGCCCGGCGCGGGCGGCACGCAGCGCACGCCGCGCCTGATCGGCGCGCAGGCCGCGCTCGATCTGATCCTGAGCGGCCGGCATATCGGCGCGAAAGAAGCGCTCGCGCTCGGCCTGATCGACCGCATGGGAGAAAGCGGCGACGCGCTCGCCGAAGGGCTCGCGTACGTGCACGAACTGCTCGCCGTGCATGCGCCGGTGCGCCGCACCCGCGACGCCACCGCCTTGAGCGATCGCGCCGCGAGCCTCGCGGCGGCGGCCAAAGCGCGTGAGGAAACCGCGAAGAAATCGCGCGGTCTGTTCTCGCCGCTGAAGATCGTCGAAGCAGTCGAGGCCGCGATCGAGCAGCCTTTCGACGAAGGCCTGAAACTCGAACGCAAGCTGTTCCTGCAATGTATCGACAGCCCGCAGCGCGCTGGGCTGATTCACGCGTTCTTTGCCGAGCGCGAGGTGCTCAAGGCGCCCGAAACGCGCGATGCGAAGCCGCGTGCGCTCGACTCGATCGGCGTGGTCGGCGGCGGCACGATGGGTGCGGGCATCGCGGTCGCGGTGCTCGACGCGGGCCTGCCCGTGACGATGATCGAACGCGATGACGCCTCGCTCGCGCGCGGGCGCGCGCACGTCGAAAAGGTCTACGACGGCCTGATCGCCAAAGGCCGTCTCACCGCGGAGAAAAAGGCCGCGATCCTCGCTCGCTGGAGCGGCAGCACGTCGTACGATGCGCTCGCCCACGCCGATCTCGTGATCGAAGCCGTGTTCGAAGACCTCGGCGTGAAAAAGGCCGTGTTCGCCGAACTCGATCGCGTCTGCAAACCGGGCGCGGTGCTCGCAACCAACACGTCGTATCTCGACATCGACGCGATCGCGGCCAGCATCTCGCGCGCAGCCGACGTGATCGGCCTGCACTTCTTCTCGCCCGCCAACATCATGAAGCTGCTCGAAGTCGTGGTGCCGCGGCAGGTCAGCGCCGATGTGGTCGCCACCGCGTTCGAACTCGCGAAGAAGCTGCGCAAGACACCGGTGCGCGCGGGCGTGTGCGACGGCTTCATCGGCAACCGCCTGCTCGCCGTCTATCGCGCCGCCGCCGACGCGATGATGGAAGACGGCGCGTCGCCGTACCAGATCGACGCGGCCGTGCGAGCGTTCGGCTTCCCGATGGGACCGTTCCGGGTGATCGACCTCGCGGGCGGCGACATCGGCTGGGCCACGCGCAAGCGCCGCGCGGCGACCCGCAATCCGAACGCGCGCTACGTGCAGATCGCCGACCGCCTGTGCGAGCGCGGCTGGTTCGGTCAGAAGACGGGCCGTGGTTTCTATCTGTACCCCGAAGGATCTCGCAGCGGTGTGCCCGATCCGGAAGTCGAGGCGATCATCGACGCCGAGCGTCAACGCGCGGGCGTCACGCCGCGCAACTTCACCGACGAGGAGATCATGCGCCGCTACATGGCCGCGCTCGTCAACGAAGGCGCGAACGTCGTGCATGAAGGCATTGCGCTGCGCCCGCTCGACGTCGACGTGACCCTGCTGTACGGCTACGGTTTTCCGCGCTACCGCGGCGGCCCGATGAAATACGCGGACATGGTCGGCCTGCCGGCGATCCTCGCCGACATCCGCGAGTTCGCGAAGGAAGACCCGCTGTTCTGGCAAGCGTCGCCGCTGCTGGTTGATCTCGTCGCGCGCGGCGCCGATTTCGCGAGCCTGAACCAGGCGGGCTGAGTCCGTCATTCGATGTATTGCGGCCGGCGCCATAGGCGCGCCGGCCTGTTGAACACTTAGGGAAGAACTTGCGATGGATCTGAACTTCACTCCCGACGAAGAGGCATTCCGCGTCAGCGTGCAAGCCTTTCTGCGCGACAAACTCCCGCAGCGTCTCGCCGACAAGGTGCAGGGCGGGCGCCGCCTCACGCGCGACGACATGGCCGGGTGGCAGGCGATTCTCAACGCGCAGGGCTGGCTCGCGAACCACTGGCCGAAGGAATACGGCGGCCCAGGCTGGAACGCGGTGCAGAAATTCATCTTCGAGAACGAATGCGCGCTCGCGGGCGCGCCGCGCGTCGTGCCGTTCGGCGTCAACATGCTCGGCCCCGTGCTGATCAAATACGGCAGCGAAGCGCAGAAGCGCTACTGGCTGCCGCGTATTCTCGACGGCTCCGACTGGTGGTGCCAGGGCTACTCGGAGCCGGGCGCGGGCTCCGATCTCGCTTCGGTCAGGACGGCGGCCGTGCGCGGCAAGGACGCGCACGGCGAGCACTACATCGTCAACGGCCAGAAGACGTGGACCACGCTCGGCCACTACGCGAACATGATCTTCTGTCTCGTGCGCACCGCGACCGACGTGCGCAAGCAGGAAGGTATCAGCTTCCTGCTGATCG
This sequence comes from Paraburkholderia susongensis, assembly GCF_900177725.1. Lineage (GTDB taxonomy): Bacteria > Pseudomonadota > Gammaproteobacteria > Burkholderiales > Burkholderiaceae > Paraburkholderia > Paraburkholderia susongensis. Next base: position 649,180 of record NZ_FXAT01000001.1, read on the forward strand.
ACATGAACACGCCCGGCGTCGAAGTGCGGCCGATCATCACGCTCGACGGCGAGCACGAAGTCAACGAAGTGTTTTTCACCGACGTGCGCGTGCCCGCCGAGAATCTCGTCGGTGAACAGAACAAGGGTTGGACCTACGCGAAATATCTGCTCACGTATGAGCGCACCAATATCGCGGGCGTCGGCTTCTCGGTGGCCGCGTTCAACCGCTTGCGCAAGATCGCCGCGAAACAGCGCCGCAATGGCCGCCCGCTTGCCGAAGACCCGGCGTTCGCAGCGCGTATGGCGCGCGTCGAGATCGATCTCGAGAACATGAAGACCACGAACCTGCGCGTGATCGCGGCGGTCGCGGGCGGCGGCGTGCCCGGCGCCGAGAGTTCGATGCTGAAGATTCGCGGCACCGAAATCCGCCAGGAGATCTCGTCGCTCACGCGCCGCGCGATGGGCGCGTATGCGCAGCCATTCGTCGAAGAAGCGCTGCACGAAGGTTTCGACGGCGTGCCGGTCGGCCCCGACGAAGCCGCGAGCGCCGCCTCGCTCTACTTCAACAATCGCAAGCTGTCGATCTTCGGCGGCTCGAACGAAATCCAGAAGAACATCATTTCCAAAATGATTCTCGGACTGTAAGAGGCGCACGTCATGAATTTTCAGCACACCGAAGACCGCCGCATGCTGGCGGACACGCTGAACCGTTTCGTCAGCGAACAATACGGCTTCGAGACGCGCGACCGGATCGCGCGTTCGGAGCAGGGTTTCAGCACGGAACTGTGGGGACGCTTCGCGGAACTCGGCATCATCGGCGCGTTGTTCGACGAAGCGAGCGGCGGGTTCGGCGGCGGCGGATTCGATATCTCCGTGGTATTCGAGAGCCTTGGGCGCGGGCTCGTCGTCGAACCGTTTCTCGATACGCTGATCGTCGGCCGCGCGATGGCTCGCAGCGGCAGCGAGGCGCAGAAAGCGGCGCTTGCTTCGTTGATCGACGGCTCGCGAATCGTTGCGCTCGCGCATGGCGAACCGGACAGTCATTACGAACTCGCTCGCGTGAGCGCGACGCGCGCGCAGCGCGATGGCAACGACAGCGGCAACGACAGCGGCAATGCGTGGAGCCTGAGCGGCGCGAAAGCGGTCGTTCAGCAGGGCGAGCACGCCGACGTGTTCCTCGTCTCGGCGCGCACGAGCGGCCATGACGATGCCGAAGCCGGCATCACGCTCTTTCTGGTGCCTCGCGATGCGGCGGGCGTGAGCGTGCGCGGCTATCGCAGGATCGATGGCGGACGTGCGGCCGAAGTCACGTTCGACAACGTCACGCTCGCCGACGACGCCGTGCTCGGCTCAGTGGACGAAGGCTTCGCGACGCTCGAATACGCGGTGAGCTGCGGCGTGCTTGCGTTGTGCGCTGAAGCGGTCGGTGCAATGGACGTCGCGAAGGATGACACGCTCGACTATCTGCGCACGCGCAAGCAGTTCGGCGTGCCGATCGGCAGTTTCCAGGCGTTGCAGCACCGGATGGCCGATCTGCTGCTCGAAATCGAGCAGGCGCGCTCGGCGGTCATCAATGCGGCCGCGGCGCTCGATGACGAGCGCCGCGCGCGCGAGCGCGCGGTGTCGGCGGCGAAGTACAGCATCGGCAGGATCGGCACGCTGGTGGCCGAGGAATGCATCCAGTTGCACGGCGGGATCGGCATGACGTGGGAGCTGCCGCTCGCTCATTATGCGAAGCGCCTCGTGATGATCGATCACCAGCTCGGCGATGAGGATCATCATCTGGAGCGGTTCGTGGCGTTGGGGGCTCAGTGTGCATCGGTGCGCACATGAGAGCGGCGATGAGATCCCTGCTTTTGGCGCTTACGCTCGTTAGCACTTCAGTGCTGGCGAGCGCCCCCGATCCGGTCGACGAAATCGCGCATCGAAGCGGATTGCCCGCAAGCGAGGTCAGCGCAGCGTTGTCGAACTGCGACGACAATCAAACCAACATGAATTTCTGTGCATGGCGTGATCAGATCGTCGCGGAACAGAAACTGGAGCGTGTCGTGGATGCGACGGCGGGCTCGTCGGCGGCCTGCAAAAGCACGCTGGAAAAAAGGATCGCCGCGTGGAGAAAACGCCGCGACGCCAACTGTTCGAAGTCGGCCGCCCGCGAATGGGGCGGCGGTTCGATGCTGCCCACCGCAGTCGCGATGTGCAAAACAGCCGAGACAGAGCGCATGAGCAAAGCGATCAAGTCCGCGAAGTGCAGATGATCGACGCGGTCGCGATCCGCGCCTACCCTGCCAATTCCCGATGCAATGCCGTGAATTCCTGCGTGAGCTTATGACGCGGATCGTAGTGAATCATCGGCCGCGCGTACTGATGAGACTCACGAATCTTCACTGACGACGACAAGCGCGAGTCCAGCACCGGCAGCCCCTCGCTGATGAGTTCCTCGACGAGTTTCAGCGGCAGGCTTGCGCGCGGCTGAAACTGGTTGATGACGATCCCCTCGACTTCGAGTGCGGCGTTGTGGTCCTGCTGAATCTCCTTGACGTTATCGAGCAGCGCGTAAAGCGCACGGCGCGAAAAATCGTCACAGTCGAACGGGATCAGGCAACGCTCGACCGCAATCAGCGCGGAGCGCGTATAGAAATTCAACGCCGGCGGCGTGTCGATATAAATCGCATCGTACGCATCGAGTTCGTTGAGCGCATCGCGCAATTTATAGATCTTGTAGCGCGATTCGAGCTTGCCGTGCAGAACCTCGAGATCGGGATGCGAAGGCATCACGTCGAGATTCTCGAACGGCGTCGGATGGATGAAGGTCGAGACGGGCGTCGGCCTGAAGCTGAAACTCAAAGCCGTTTCGAAGAAGTCGGCCACCCCGGGCTTGAGATCCCTCGCCTGTTCGCCAAGCAGATACTGGCTCGAGTTGGCCTGCGGATCGAGGTCGATGACGAGCGTTCGCCGGCCTTCGGTGGCGCTGATGGCGGCGAGGTTGCATACGATCGTCGACTTGCCGACCCCACCTTTCTGATTGAATATCACGCGCCGCATAGACCTCGATCCCTTTTCACGAATTCCCGAAGCGCACAGCTTACTCTAGTGACATGACAGCGCGAATAGGCGGCTGGGAAAAGCAACACAGCAAACGGGCAAGAAAAAAGGACCTACGGCTTGCACCGTAAGTCCTTGTTTTCTTTGGTCGGGGCGAGAGGATTTGAACCTCCGACCACCTGCACCCCATGCAGGTACGCTACCAGGCTGCGCTACGCCCCGAACAGAAGAAAAATTATAACAGACACTTTATTCGATTAGAACCGCCCCGCACGAACAAAGCGAAGGGCAGCACAAACTAGTGGCCCAGCAGGTCGATCACGTTCTGCAGTTCCTTGCGCAACTGCTCGACATCCACCGCACTCGTTACCGTGGCCGATGAAGCCGCCTGCCCTGCCACACCCTCGCCTTCCCCCGCTGCAGCCTCTTCATTCTGCGCGACGCCACCATGCGCATCGAGCCGGTTGCGCGCGCCGTTGATCGTAAAACCCTGTTCGTACAGCAACTCACGAATCCGCCGGATCAGCAGCACCTCATGATGCTGGTAATACCGGCGATTGCCGCGCCGCTTGACCGGCCTCAACTGCGTGAACTCCTGCTCCCAGTAACGCAGCACGTGGGGCTTCACGCCGCATAGTTCGCTCACCTCACCAATGGTGAAGTAGCGCTTCGCCGGAATCGGAGGCAAGACGACTTTTTCGATCGTCGCTGTCATCTTCGGTTAGCCGTGATGGGTTGCGCGGAAAGCGCGCCAGTCGATCAGCGCGCGAAGCTCGCCTCGGCGCCGTTCTCCACCAGCGCTTTCAGCTTTTGACTTGCATGAAACGTGACAACGCGGCGTGCGGCGATCGGAATCGCCTCGCCAGTCTTCGGGTTTCTACCGGGACGCTGGGGCTTGTCGCGCAGCTGGAAGTTGCCGAACCCGGACAGCTTCACGCTGTCGCCGCTTTCGAGCGCGTCGCGGATCACCTCGAAGAACGCTTCGACCATGTCTTTTGCTTCCCGCTTGTTGAGCCCGACGTTGTCGAACAGCAACTCGGCGAGTTCTGCTTTGGTGAGCGTCGGCGTTTCAGCGGAAACAGCGCCAGGTGATGTCGGAATATCTCGAATCATGGCACTACGTTGCGCCGTAAGAAGGGCTTCGAAATCACTCGAGTTCATTTCATTCATATCTATCAAATGGCGCGCCAAGCGTAAAACAATGGATGCGGAAACAGCCATGCAATTGTTAAATACGGATTATCCGCGCAACCGTGCGCCATAGACTCGAGCCAGACGTTCCACAAGAGTTTGAATAGCCAGATCGACTGTTTCATCCTGAAGGGTTCCGCCAGTATCTTGCAAGGTCACACGGAACGCAAGGCTTTTCTCGTGCGCGGCCAGGCCACCGGAAGTATTTGATTTTGGACGAAATTCGTCGAAAAGCGCAACCCTCTGGACACTCCTGCAAGCGGGCTCGGAGAGGGCGTTCTGAAGCTCGTCGAGGAGCGCCTGGACCTCGATTTTCTGATCGACGACCACCGCGATATCGCGTCGAACCGGCGGGAATTTCGATACTTCCGACGGAACCGGCAATACTCGCTGCATTAATGCTTCAGCTTCGATTTCAAACAGAATCGGCGCATGCGGCAAATCATATTTCTGCATCCAGCGCGGATGCAATTCGCCAATCCAGCCTGCCGCGCGGCCATTCAATTCGATGCGCGCGCTGCGTCCGGGATGCAGCGCCGGATGCTCGGCCTTCACGAAACGCGCGAGCGCCGGGGCCACCAGCGCTTCGAGATCGCCCTTCACGTCGAAGAAGTCGACGGTGCGCGCGGGCGCGCCCCACTGCTCTTCGAGCGCGGGACCATAAGCGAGCGCACCGATCATCTTCGGCTGAGCGAAACCTTCGACGGCCAGTTCGCCGGCCTTGATCGACGGATCGTGGAGGAACACGCGGCCGGCTTCGAACACGCGCACGCGGTCCGCGGCGCGGCGATTCAGGTTCGTGCGCAGCACGTGGATCAGGCTGCCGAACAGCGTCGTGCGCATCACCGACAACTGGCTCGCGATCGGATTGAGCAAACGCACCGGGTTGCTGTTGCCCGCGAAGTCCTGCTCCCACTCCGCGTCGACGAAGCTGAAGTTCACCGTTTCCGCGTAATCGCGCGCGGCGAGCGCGTGACGGATCACGTGGATCGAGCGTTGCGTTTCGTTGGTCGCGCGCATTTCGCTCGTCGCGACGGGCGGGTGCGCCGGAATCTTTTCGAAGCCATAGATACGCGCGACTTCTTCGATCAGGTCCTCTTCGATCTCGATGTCGAAGCGGTACGACGGCGGCATGACCGAGAACGTATCGCCGTCGCGCTCGAACGAAAGGCCGAGGCGCGTGAAGATCTGCGCGATTTCATCTGCGCCGATCTCGACGCCGATGATGCGGTTCGCGCGTGCAACACGCATCTTCACGGGCGCGCGCTTCGGCACATTGACGATCTGGTCGTCGACCGGACCGGCTTCGCCGCCGCAGATGTCGAGGATCAGTTGAGTGATGCGCTCGATGTGCTCGACGGTCGTCGCATAGTCGACGCCGCGCTCGAAGCGATGGCCCGCGTCGGTCGAGAAGTTGTACTTGCGCGAGCGGCCGCGAATGCTATCGGGCCACCAGAACGCGGCTTCGAGATAGATGTTGGTGGTGTCGAGCGTGACCGCGGTGCTGTCGCCGCCCATGATGCCCGCAAGACTTTCGATGTGCTGCTCGTCGGCGATCACGCCGACCGTTTCGTCGATCTCGACCGTGCTGCCATTCAGCAGCTTGAGCGTTTCGCCCTTGCGGCCCCAGCGCACGTCCATGCCGCCGTGGATCTTGTCGAGATCGAACACGTGCGACGGGCGGCCCAGTTCGAGCATCACGTAGTTCGAGATGTCGACGAGCGCGGAGATGCTGCGCTGGCCCGAACGCTCGAGCCGTTCGACCATCCACTGCGGCGACTTCGCGCGCGCATTGACACCGCGAATCACGCGACCGGAAAAACGGCCGCACAGATCAGGCGCGGATATCTTGACGGGCAGCGTTTCGCTGAGCTTCACGTCGGCCGGCTTGATCTCGAGCGGACGCAGCGGCGCGCCGGTGATCGCCGACGTTTCGCGCGCGACACCGAACACCGACAGGCAGTCAGCCTTGTTCGGCGTCAGCTTGATTTCGAAAACCGTGTCGTCGAGGTTGAGCGTCTCGCGGATGTCCTGGCCGATCGGCGTATCTTCCGGCAGGATCAGGAGGCCGCTATGATCTTCGGAGAGCTTCAGCTCGCGCGCCGAGCACAGCATGCCCTGGCTTTCCACGCCACGCAGCTTCGACAGCCTGATCGCGAACGGCGCACCGCCCTCTTCGGCCGGCGGCAGTTGCGCGCCCACGAGCGCGACCGGCACCTTGATGCCGGGCGCCACGTTCGGCGCACCGCACACGATGTTCAGCGTCGCGCCGGTGCCGGCGTTGACCTGACATACGTTGAGCTTGTCCGCATCCGGGTGCTTAACGACTTCCAGCACCTGACCGACGACGATCTTCGAGGTCGGCGGCGCGGCCGGCCGCAGGTCTTCGACTTCGAGACCCGCCATCGTCAACGCGTGCGACAGCTCCTCGGTGGTCAGTTGCGGATCGACAAAAGTTCTGAGCCAGGATTCCGGAAATTGCATGGTTCTGTGTACGTTCTGATCAGGTTAGGTCCACGTCCGGCGTGTGCTTCGTGTCACTCGGTGGCATTGCGCCGGGTTCATCGTGCACTGCCGGGGACGCTCGCGGCATGCACCGGGTGCGATGCCGCGCTCTATGCTTGTCGCGCTCACGCGCGCCGGTTCACGCGAATTGACGCAGGAAACGCAGGTCGTTTTCGAAGAACAGGCGCAAGTCCTGCACGCCGTAGCGCAGCATCGTGAGGCGCTCGAGGCCGCTGCCGAACGCAAAGCCGATGTAGCGCTCCGGGTCGAGACCCATGTTGCGGATCACGGTCGGGTGAACCTGGCCCGAACCCGAAATTTCGAGCCACTTGCCGGCGTTCTTGCCCGTTTCGAACAGCATGTCGATCTCTGCCGACGGTTCGGTGAACGGGAAATACGACGGACGGAAGCGCACGAGGATGTCGTCGCGCTCGAAGAATTTTTTCAGGAAGTCGGTGTAGACACCCTTCAGGTCCGCGAAGCTGATGTTCTCGTCGATCCACAGGCCTTCGACCTGGTTGAACATCGGCGAGTGCGTCGCGTCGCTATCCACGCGGTACGTGCGGCCCGGCACGATCACCTTGATCGGCGGCGTGTTGGTGCGCGCGTAGCGCACCTGCATCGGGCTCGTATGCGTGCGCAGCAGCAGCTGACGGCCATCGGCGTCTTTGCCGTCGACGTAGAAGGTGTCCTGCATCGAACGCGCCGGATGGTTTTCCGGGCTGTTCAGCGAGGTGAAGTTGTACCAGTCGGTTTCGATTTCGGGGCCGTCGGCCACGTCGAATCCGATCGTACGGAAAATCTGTTCGACACGCTCCCATGTGCGCATCACCGGATGCAGGCTGCCCGCGCTGGCGCCGCGGCCAGGCAGTGTGACGTCGATCGCCTCGGCGGCGAGGCGCTGGTTCAGGAGCGCCTCGGCGAGCGCCTGGCGGCGTGCCGTCAGCGCGGCTTCGACCTGTTGCTTGACGAGGTTGATCCGTGCGCCTTCGGTCTTGCGCGTTTCGGGATCGAGTTTGCCAAGGCTCTTCAACAGCTCGGTCAGCGCACCCGCTTTGCCGAGAAAGCGGGCTTTCTCGTTCTCGAGCGTGGTGACGTCGGAGGCTTCTGTGAAGGCTTTTTGCGCGTCGGCGACAATCTGGTCCAGATCCATTGATCCCATCATTTCAACGTCAGTGTTCTATCGAAACAAAACTGGTTCTACCAACAAAAACGGGGCTCGGTGAGGAGCCCCGTTTTTGTTGCAGCGTCACCGGGACTACCGGATGTTCGCTGCAACGAACCACGCAGTTTTAATTGCCAGAAGCGCAATCAGGCTGCAACGGCGGCTTTCACCTGCTGAACGATCGCAGCAAAAGCAGCCTTGTCGAACACAGCCATGTCGGCCAGCACCTTGCGGTCGAGTTCGATCGAAGCCTTCTTCAGGCCGTTGATGAACACGCTGTACGTCATGTCGTGCTGACGCACCGCCGCGTTGATACGCGTGATCCACAGTGCGCGGAACACACGCTTCTTGTTGCGGCGATCGCGGTAGGCGTATTGGCCTGCGCGCATGACCGCCTGCTTGGCGATGCGATAGACGTTATTGCGACGGCCGCGGTAACCCTTGGCCAGCTTGATGATCTTCTTGTGACGGGCCCGTGCGGTAACCCCACGTTTTACTCGAGGCATGTTTCGCTCCTATGAGTGTCGGTTAAGGGTTAAGCGAACGGCAGCATTGCGCGAACGGAGTTCAGATCGGAATCATGAACTGCCGTGGCGCCGCGCAGATGGCGTTTGTTCTTGGTGCTCTTCTTGGTAAGAATGTGACGCTTGAAGGCCTGACCGCGCTTGACGGTACCGCCCGGACGCACCACGAAGCGCTTTGCAGCGCTCTTCTTGGTCTTCATCTTCGGCATGACAACTCCATTATTAGATGGACATGGGTGTGCGGTCGGCCAGATGGCCATTTCCCGCCCTTCGAAACCCATTCCACTTGGTATGCAGACCGCCGATACCGCCAGCGGCCGCTTTTCGGGAACCGCCGCGCACTTGCATGCGCGCCGCCCCAAAATCTTCCGACACCACGCCGGACATCCGGCACAGCATCATGCAAATTTTCGCCAGCGGAGCGCGCATCACATGATGCGCCACCGCTCCGGCCAACTGCCTTGCGCTTACTTCTTTTTCTTCGGAGCGAGCACCATGATCATCTGGCGCCCTTCCATTTTCGGCATCTGCTCGACCTGACCGACTTCGTCGAGGTCGGTGCGCAGGCGCTCGAGCATGCGCATGCCGATTTCCTGGTGGGCCATCTCACGGCCACGGAAACGCAACGTGATTTTCGTCTTGTCGCCGTCTTCGAGGAAGCGGATGAGGTTACGCAGCTTGACGTTGTAATCACCGTCGTCGGTACCCGGGCGGAATTTGACTTCCTTGACCTGGATGACCTTCTGCTTGAGCTTGGCCTCGTGCTGCTTCTTCGCTTCCTGATACTTGAACTTGCCGTAGTCCATCAAACGGCAAACCGGCGGAACCGCTTGCGGGGCGATTTCGACCAGATCCACGTCCTGCTGTTCCGACAGGCGGAACGCATCAGCAAGTTTCACGATGCCGAGCGGTTCGTTCTCGACGCCGACCAGTCGCACCTCGGGTGCTGTAATTTCACCGTTGATGCGGTGCGCAGACTTATCAGTAGCGATGTTACGTTTCCTCTAAAAATTAAAAAAAACGAGCCGGGCTGCCAAGTGGCTCAGTTGAACGACTGCACGTCCTGGCGCAGACGCTCAATGAAGGCGCCGACGGGCATTACACCCAGATCGACACCACCACGGGCACGCACGGCTACCGTTTGGGCTTCACGCTCTTTGTCGCCGACCACGAGCAGGTACGGGACCTTTTCCAGCGTGTGCTCCCGTATTTTATAGCTAATCTTTTCGTTGCGCAAATCGGCCTCAACTCTAACCCCTTGTTTTTGCAACGATTGGGCTAAAGACTGCGCATATTCGAGCTGGCTTTCCGCGATATTCATGACGACGACCTGCATCGGCGCGAGCCACGCGGGCATTGCACCAGCATGGTGCTCGATCAGAATACCGAGGAAGCGCTCCATCGATCCGACGATTGCCCGGTGCAGCATGATCGGACGCCGGCGGCTGTTGTCCTCGGCGACGTATTCAGCGCCAAGACGCTCCGGCAGCACCATGTCGAGCTGCAACGTGCCGCACTGCCACGAGCGGCCGAGCGCGTCCTTGATGTGGTACTCGACCTTCGGGCCATAGAACGCGCCTTCTCCCGGCAACTCTTCCCACGTTACGCCGCAGGCCGTCAACGCCTCGCGCAGACCCTGCTCCGCACGATCCCACGTTTCGTCCGTACCGGCACGCGCATCGGGACGCAGCGACAGCTTGATGTCGACATTGTCGAAACCGAAATCGCGGTAGACGCTCATCGCCAGCGTGTTGAACGCGATCGATTCGCTGATGAACTGATCTTCGGTACAGAAAATATGCGCGTCGTCCTGCACGAAGCCGCGCACGCGCATCAGGCCGTGCAGCGCGCCCGACGACTCGTTGCGATGACACGAACCGAACTCCGCGTAACGCAGCGGCAGATCGCGATACGAGCGCAGACCGTGGTTGAACACCTGCACGTGACCCGGACAGTTCATCGGCTTGATCGCGTAGTCGCGCTTTTCCGATTCCGTCGTGAACATGTTTTCACGATAGTTCTGCCAGTGGCCCGACGCTTCCCAGAGCGAGCGGTCCATGATCATCGGCGTCTTGATCTCGAGGTAGCCCGCGTCGTTCACGCGCCGGCGCATGTACTGCTCGACCTGCTGCCACAGCGTCCAGCCGCGCGGATGCCAGAACACCATGCCCGGCGACTCGTCCTGCATGTGGAACAGGTCGAGCTGCTTGCCGAGCTTGCGGTGATCGCGCTTCTCTGCTTCTTCGAGCATGTGCAGGTACGCTTCCTGGTCTTCCTTTTTGGTCCAGGCCGTGCCGTAGATGCGCTGCAACTGCTCGTTCTTCGAATCGCCGCGCCAGTAGGCGCCCGCGACCTTCATCAGCTTGAAGACCTTCAGCTTGCCGGTGGACGGCACGTGCGGGCCGCGGCACAGATCCGTGAAGCCGCCATGCGAGTACAGCTTGATTTCGTCGCTAGCCGGAATCGACTCGATGATTTCGGCCTTGTACTTCTCGCCGATGCTCTTGAAGTACTCGACGGCTTCGTCGCGCGAAACCACGCGGCGCGACACCGGTTCGTCCTTCTTCGCGAGTTCCTGCATGCGCTTTTCGATCTTTTCGAGATCTTCCGGCGTGAAAGGACGGCCGTAGGAGAAGTCGTAATAGAAACCGTTGTCGATGACCGGACCAATCGTGACCTGCGCCTCCGGGTACAGATCCTTCACCGCGTACGCAAGCAGGTGCGCCGTGGAGTGGCGAATGATATCGAGACCGTCCGCATCCTTTTCGGTGACGATGGCAAGCGCCGCGTCGCGATCGATCAGCGCGGACGTATCGACGAGCTCGCCGTCGATCTTGCCGCCGAGCGCAGCTTTCGCGAGGCCGGGACCGATCGAGGCGGCCACTTCGGCAACGGTCACCGGATGTTCGTACTGTCGAACAGAACCGTCAGGCAAGCGTATCGAAACCATTGCGTTCTCCGTGGTGCCGACTGGCGGCGGTGCATACAGGCAGATCAAAAGACAAAAAAAATGCGGCCCCGCTTTCGAGGGGCCGCATTCACATTTCTTGCAAACTACACTGGCGAAAGTGGTCCTCGACTAGCGTCGCTCCGAAGTAGTTTCGGTCAACGTTCGCGGTGCCATAACCGTTTCGCCCTTTTTGCGCCAAAAGCGCTTACTGCAGTTTGCGAAACCCCGGCGAGACCAGAGTTTCTTTTTCGTTGGTAGGCTCGATTGGACTCGAACCAACGACCCCCACCATGTCAAGGTGGTGCTCTAACCAGCTGAGCTACGAGCCTGAAGAAACGAGATTATATGGAGCCCCACGAAACTTGGCAAGTCTTTTATGTGAAGACTTTAAATCAGCTTTTGCGCGACGCGCGCATCACGCCCGTCACTTCGCCGAGCAGCGTGCACGCGCGCTGAATCTGCGCGGCGCTCGACACCTCGACGGTGAATTGCATGAACGCAGCGTTACGGCGCGTCTGCGTCTTCACGCCGATCACGTTCATCTTTTCCCGTGCAAACACTTCGGAGATATCGCGCAGCAAGCCCTGCCGGTCCGTCGCCTCGATACTGAGGTCGACCGGATAGACCGACTGGCCGCGCCCGCTCATCACATCGGCCGACCATGCCGTCTGCAGCACGCGCTCCGGCGCGCGCTCGGCCATGCGCCGGAACGTCGCGCAATCGCTGCGGTGAACCGACATGCCTTTGCCGCGCGTGACGAAGCCGCTGATATCGTCGGGCGGCGCCGGCCGGCAGCAGCGCGCGAGCTGCGTGAGCAACGCGTCGACGCCGACCACGAGCACACCCGTGGACGCGCCGCGCGCAACGCTCGCACCGCTGCTGCGCTTCTCGAATTTCTCCGGCGCGTCGACCTCGGGCTCAGGCGGCGGCGCATCCTGCAGCGCCTGCTCGATGAGCCGCAGGCTGAACTCTTCCTTGCCGACCACGGAGAACAGATCGTCGGTGGTCTTGAAGCCAAGCCGCGCGGCCAGCTGATCGAGATTGACCGAGGTCTTGCCCTCGCGCTGCAAGGTCTTTTCGACCGTCGCGCGTCCGTTCGCAATGTGCTCCTGCAGATCGACCGCGTTGAACCACGCGCGCACTTTCTGCCGCGCACGCGCGCTCTGCAGATAGCCCAGCTGTGGATTGAGCCAGTCACGCGATGGACCGCCCTCCTTCACCGCCACGATCTCGACTGTCTGGCCGTTCTGCAATGACGTGTTGAGCGGCACCATCGCACCATCGACACGCGCGCCGCGACAGCGATGCCCAAGCTCGCTATGCAGGTGATACGCGAAATCGACCGGCGTCGCGCCGTGCGGCAACGGAATCACGCGCGCCTGTGGTGTCAGCACGTAGATGTGATCGTCATCGAGCGTGGCCTGACGCAGTTGCTCCCACGGCTGCGCCGCGCGCGCGTCGCCATGCTCGCCCTCGGACACCTCGTCCTTCCAGGCGAGCAACTGACGCAGCCATGCAATCTTCTCGTCGTACTTCTCGTTCGCGGCGAACGTGCCGCCGTAACCGCGCGTGCCCGCTTCCTTGTAGCGCCAGTGCGCGGCCACGCCGTACTCGGCGAAGCGATGCATTTCCTGCGTGCGGATCTGCACCTCGAACGCGCGGCCGTCGTCGCCGATCACGACCGTATGCAGCGATTTATAGCCGTTCGGCTTCGGCCGCGAGATGTAGTCGTCGAACTCTTTGGGCACCGGCTGCCACAGATTGTGCACGATACCGAGCACGGTGTAGCAGTCCTTGATGTCCGGCACGATCACGCGGAATGCGCGCACGTCGTAGAGCTCGGCGAAGTCGAGCTCCTTGCCGCGCATCTTGCGCCAGATGCTGTAGATATGCTTCGGCCGGCCACTCACTTCCGCGCGGATATGCGCCGCGGCCAATTCCTGCTGCAGGCGCTCGATCGCCTGCGCGACATAGCTCTCGCGCTCGACGCGCTTCTCGTCGAGCAGCTTCGCGATGCGCTTGTAGGTGTCCGGCTCCTCAAAGCGGAACGCGAGATCCTCGAGTTCCCACTTCAGTTGCCAGATACCGAGACGGTTGGCGAGCGGCGCGTAAATATCGAGCGTTTCGCGCGCCACGTCGGGCGAAGGCGTGACTTTCGCCGCCGCGTAATAGCGCAGCGACTGCAAGCGTGACGCGAGACGAATCAGCACCACGCGAATGTCTTGCGCGAACGCGAGCAGCATCTTGCGCAGCGCCTCGACCTGGGCCCGGCGCGCGGCCTGCGCATCGCGCCCCGCTTCGGGAATCGCGTTTTGCGCCGCGCGCAGGCTGACCGTGCCGAGGCGCAGCAGCTTGCGCACGTCGCCGACCAGTTGCGCGACTTCTTCGCCGAAGTTGTCGGCGATCACGCGCTCCGGGTCGCGCAGATGCGGCGTCAGCGCAAACAAAGCCGCCGCCAGCACCGCCGGCGGATCGACGTTGAGCTTGCGCATGATCGACGCGGTGCCCGCCGCGTGATCCGCCAGCAATTCGCCCGACGACAACCGCACCTCGCCCGCATGCTCGCGCACGAACGCCATCGCTTCGTCGAAAGAAGGATAAGGATGAGGCGCGTTCGTAACGGTTTCGGTATTCATGGTGCGACGGCCCGCCGGGCGAGACGAATCAACGGGAATTCAACAACGGTGATGCTTGACGGGTGCGGCTTAGCTGCGCTGCGCCGCGACCACGACGATTTCGACGAGGCACTTCGGGTTGGCGAGCTTCGCCTCGACGGTCGCGCGCGGCGGCGTCGCGCCTTGCGCGACCCACTCGTCCCACACCGCGTTCATGCCGGCGAAGTGCACCATGTCCGAGATGTAGATCTGTACCGACAGCAGAAGCGACTTGTCGCTGTTCACTTCGGCCAGCAGACGGTCGATGTGGCCGAGCACTTCGCGCGTCTGGCCGGTGATGTCCTGATCCGTGTCTTCGGCGATCTGTCCCGCGAGGTACACGGTGCCGTTATGCACGGCGATTTCCGAAAGACGCTTGCCGACGTGGTGACGAATGACTGCCATGAAAAATCCTGATCTGGTTGGTTGATCGAAAAGCATTCCGCGCGGCAATTCCCGCCGGAAATGTCACGAGGAACTTAATATTATGACGCGTTCGCGGCCGCGCCGACGAAGAACGCCCTCGCAATCGCGATCTGGTCGTCTGCGAGAAACGCGGGCGCATGCCCGACACCGGGAATCTCCACGCTCTCTACCGCGCGCCCGCTTGCCACCATCTTCGCGACGGTTTCGCGCGACAGCAGATCGGATTGCTCGCCGCGCACGACGAGCACCGGCCCCTGGAACGACGCGAGCGAATGCCACAGCGCCGCCTCGCCGAGCTTCACCGCTTCCTCGGTCACCGCGGCAAACGGCTGCGCGATGCGCGGGTCGTACCGCAACACCCAGCCGCCTTCTCCCTCGCGTAGAAGCGGCGTATTGATTTCGCGCCATTCGTCCGGCGTGAGCGGACCAAAGCTTTGCGCGAGCTGCGCGGCATAATCGACGCCCTGCTGCAGCGTTGAGAAGCTCACGGGCTTGCCGAGGTAATCGCCGATGCGCTGCACGGCCACCGGCTCGAGGTGCGGCCCGACGTCGTTGAGCAGCAGCTTGCGGATCGGCGTTTCCGGCAGACCAGCGAGCGCCATGCCGATCAGGCCGCCCATCGAGGTGCCGAACCAGTCGAGCGTTTCGACATCGAGCCGCGCGATCAGTGTGACCATATCGGCGACATACTGCGGCACGGCATACAGGTTGGGGTTCGCGAGCCACGACGACAAGCCGCGGCCGGCCACGTCCGGACAAACCACGCGGTAGGTGTCGGCGAACTGCGCCGCGAGGCGGTCGAAATCGCGCCCTGAGCGCGTGAGGCCGTGCACGCACAACAGCACGCGCGGATTGTCCGGATCGCCCCATTCGGTGTAGGCGATGCGATGCAGGCCGGCGGCGCTCGCGCACTGCACGTAACGTTGACGCGGCTCGGAGAGCCCGATGGCAGAAGAGGAAGTCGTTGCGGTCATCTGAGGTCCTTGCAGAAGCGCTGCGGATCAGGGGCTCGTGGACGGCAAAAATACGCCGGGAAACCAGCCGGAATACGGCGGAAATCGGGAAGCGTTCAAGCTGTCGACGATTGTAAACCGCTTCGCCGCGCGGCAAGGATTAGCCAGAAGGCGTAGGACGGCCGGATCGGGAACGGATCAGAGGCAGAACAATTCAGCGCGCATCAAACAGAACGGGCGAGACTCACGTCCCGCCCGCCCGGAAACCGCGTGGCCGCCGCCTGCTCACATGAGCCGCACGGCAGCCTTCACGATCAAGCTCAGCTCACCGCGCTCACATCGAGCGGCGCGCCGGTTTTCGCCTTGATTTCCTCGACGCTCACACCCGGCGCCAGCTCGGTCACCTTCAGGCCGTCATCGGTCACTTCGATCACGCCGAGGTCGGTGATGATCTCGTCGACCACGCCGACGCCCGTCAGCGGCAGCGTGCACTCTTCGAGAATCTTGTGCTGGTCGCCCTTCGCGACATGCTCCATGAGGACCACGACGCGCTTGACGCCTGCGACCAGATCCATCGCGCCGCCCATGCCCTTGATCATCTTGCCCGGGATCATCCAGTTGGCGAGATCGCCCTTCTTGCTGATCTGCATCGCGCCGAGAATCGCGAGATTGATGTGGCCGCCGCGAATCATCGCGAACGAATCGGCCGATGAGAAAATCGACGAGCCCGGCAGCGTGGTCACGGTCTGCTTGCCCGCGTTGATCAGGTCGGCGTCGACTTCGTCTTCGGTCGGCGACGGGCCGATGCCGAGCAGGCCGTTCTCCGACTGCAGCCATACTTCGACGCCCGGCGGCACATGGTTGGCGACGAGCGTCGGCAGGCCGATGCCGAGGTTCACGTAAAAGCCGTCCTGCAATTCCTTCGCCGCGCGCGCGGCCATTTCCTCACGAGTCCATGCCATGATCAGTCTCCTTTCGCGCGGACGACGCGTTGTTCGATGCGTTTTTCCGGATGCGCATTCAGCACGATGCGTTGCACGAAGATGCCAGGCGTGTGGATCGCGTCCGGATCGAGCTCGCCCACTTCGACGATCTCTTCCACTTCCGCGACAGTGATGCGGCCCGCCATCGCGCACATCGGATTGAAGTTGCGCGCGGTGCGGCGATAGATCAGGTTGCCGGACTTGTCGGCCTTCCATGCCTTGACGAGCGCGACGTCGGCGGTCAGCGAATGTTCGAGCACGTATTGGTTATCGCCGAACTGGCGGGTTTCCTTGCCTTCGGCGATCAGCGTGCCGTAGCCGGTGTTGGTGAAGAACGCGGGGATGCCCGAGCCGCCCGCGCGCAGCTTCTCGGCGAGCGTGCCTTGCGGCGTGAATTCGAGTTCGAGTTCGCCAGCCAGGTACTGGCGTTCGAACTCCTTGTTCTCGCCGACGTACGACGAGATCATCTTCTTGACCTGGCGCGTTTCGAGCAGCAGGCCGAGGCCGAAACCATCGACGCCCGCGTTGTTGCTGATGCAGGTGATGCCCTGCACCTTCGAATCGCGCAACGCCGCGATCAGCGCCTCAGGAATGCCGCACAGCCCGAAACCGCCGACGGCGAACGTCTGTCCGTCCTTGACGATGTCTTTCAGCGCCTCGGCGGCGCCTGGATAGACCTTGTTCATCAGTATGTCCCTTCCTTTATGGAAACCCGAAACCGGATCGTTGCGGCCGGCATCGCGCATGGCGAACTTCGCGCCGCCGGGCGATATCGCTCCGTCATTCTAGTCATCCGCGGCAGCGTGCGTGTCGAACGTTGCAGGCCACGTGCTCAAATGCCTCGGGCCGCCGCCGCGCCATGCGCCGCGTTGTTGCGCCCCGTTGCCGTCTGCCCAAAAGGGTACGCTCGCCGCGCCATACGGCACAATACGCAAAAATACATAAGTACTTACCACCCGCTCATGCCCGCCCTCGATTACCGCACCGCGTTTCACCTTGCCCCGATCGGACTCGTGCTGTCGCGCGAACGGATCATCGAGGACTGCAACGACGAACTCGCATCGATTTTCGGCTATCCGCGCGAGGCGCTGCTCGGCCAGTCGTTCCAGGTACTGTATCCGTCGGCCGATGAATTCGAGCGGATCGGCGCGCGCATTCCGCCGATCATGACCGCGCACGGCAGCTATACGGACGACCGCATCATGAAGCGCGCGAACGGCGAATTGTTCTGGTGCCACGTGACAGGCCGCGCGCAACAGCGCTCCGACCCGCACGCGGCGGGCGTCTGGACCTTCGAGGATCTGAGCGCGACGCGGCGCGTCGCGGTGGAACTGACGCCGCGCGAGCGCGAAATCGCCGCGCAGCTGGTGACGGGCAAGACCAGCAAGCAGATCGGCCGCGTGCTCGATATCAGCCCGCGCACGGTCGACGTGTACCGCGCGCGGCTCATGCGTAAATACGAGACGGGGAATGCGACCGAGCTGCTGCAGCGGCTGCTCGGGAATTGAGCAAGGGAATCGGATCGAAGCGCGCTTTCACGCAACGCCGTCAGGGCTTCCTGACAAGCGCCGCACGCTCAATGAGCTCGCGCAGCGAATCAGGCACCGGCACCGACTTGCCCGCCGCATAGTCGATCCACACGCAGCGCGCGGCGCCCCGCGCGTAGAGCGTGTCGGGCTCGTCGGCGCGCAGGAGCTCGAATGCCGTATCGAAGCTGCTGCGCCCGGGCGTCGCCACCGACATCCGGCCGATCACATCGCCCGGATAGTGAAGCTGCTTCAGAAACTCCATCGATGCATTGACGATGACCGGCCCCTGCCCGTTGCCGCCGCCGAGAAAGTCCATGTGCTCGAACCACGAAATCCGCACCTGCTCCATGTAGCGGAAATAGACCGTGTTGTTCACGTGGCCGAACGCATCCATGTCACCCCAGCGAATCGGCATCGTCATTTCGAAAACTGCGTGAAAATCGCTCATTCTGTACTTCCGTTCTTCCTTTGCAGCCTCGCGTCGAAGCCTTGAAGCGCTGAAACCTTGAAACCTTGCAGGAGGCCCGCGGCCGGCGCGCTCATGCGAGCCCGAAGCCGTCGTCGGCGGCGATCACCGAGCCGTTGATGAACTGCGATTCATCCGCCGCGAGCAGCAGCAGGAGCCCGTCCAGATCTTCCGGCTTGCCGACGCGATGACGCGGCAGCATCGAGACGAGCTTCTGCCCCTGCTCGGTCGACCAGTGATGATGGTTGATCTCGGTGTCGATATAGCCCGGGCAGATCGCGTTCACGTTGATGCCGTGCCGCCCCCACTCGAGCGCCATCGCTTTCGTCATATGAACCACCGCTGCCTTGCTCATCGAATAGAGGCCGATTTGCGGCAGCACGCGCAGCCCCGCCATCGACGCGATGTTGATGATCCGGTACGACGGCTTCTGCGCGTTGTTGCCGCGCATGATCATGCGCTTGGCGACTTCCTGCGCGACGAAAAATGCACCGCGCGTATTCGTGTCGAACACGTATTCGAAGTCGGCGGGCGTGACTTCGGAGAGCTTCTGCGTGGTCGATACGCCCGAGTTATTGACGAGAATGTCGATCGTGCCGGCCTCGGTCTCCGCGTGCGCGACGGCCGACTTGATGCTCTGGTAGTCGGTCACGTCGAGCGACACGACGTGCGCCGCGCCGCCGGACGCCTCGATCTCCGCGCGCAACTCCTTCAGACGCTCGGTGCGCCGGCTCGCCAGCACGACCTTGGCGCCCGCCTGCGACAACACCTGAGCGAAGCGCTTGCCCAACCCGCTCGAGGCGCCGGTAATCAGCGCGACCTTGCCTTCCAGATTGATCGAACGGCCCATTGTCGTTCCTTGTTCGGTTGTAATGACAACTGCGGTTGACGGGGTTCGGCCGGACCGTCGCAGCGGTTCGATACCGTATCATTAAATAGAACGATCGTGCTAATCCTTATTCAATCAGGTTGCAGGCCGGGAGTCGATCGCCCACAATACGAACCCGAAAAAAGCATTCTAACGGTAAGAGGAGCATCAATGACCCCCGCAAGTCTCATTGAGCAGTACGGCCCGCGCGAATCGATGGAATACGACGTCGTGATCGTAGGCGGCGGCCCGGCTGGCCTGTCGGCGGCAATTCGCCTGAAGCAGCGCGCCGCCGAAAAAGGCGTCGAGCTAGGCGTGTGCGTACTGGAAAAAGGCTCGGAGATCGGGGCGCATATCCTCTCGGGCGCGGTGATGGACCCGCGTGCGATCACCGAACTGATTCCGGACTGGAAGGAAAAAGGCGCGCCGCTCACGGTCGACGTGACCGAAGACAAATTCCTGTTCCTGACGGAAACCGGCTCGAAGAGCGTGCCCACCTGGGCGTTGCCGGACAACTTCAAGAACCACGGCAACTACGTCATCAGCCTCGCAAACGTGACGCGCTGGCTCGGTCAACAGGCCGAGGCGCTCGGCGTGGAAATCTTCCCGGGCTTCCCGGCAGCCGAAGTGCTGTACAACGAAGACGGCTCGGTCAAGGGGGTCGCGACCGGCGACCTCGGCATCGGCAAGGACGGCGAGCCGACCGAAAACTTCCAGCTCGGCATGGAGTTGCACGCGAAGTACACGCTCTTCTGCGAAGGCGCGCGCGGGCACCTCGGCCGTCAGTTGAACGACCGGTTCAAGCTGCGCGATGGCGTCGATCCGCAGGTCTACGGCATCGGCATCAAGGAGCTGTGGGAGATCGATCCCGCGAAGCACAAGCCCGGTCTCGTCATGCACACGGCCGGCTGGCCGCTCGAAAACGACACGTATGGCGGCTCGTTCCTCTATCACATGGACAACAACCAGGTGGTGGTGGGCTTCGTTGTGGGTCTCGGCTATTCGAATCCGTATCTGTCACCGTTCGAGGAGTTCCAGCGCTACAAGACGCATCCGGCGATCCGCGCGATTCTCGAAGGCGGCAAGCGCGTGTCGTACGGCGCGCGCGCGATCACCGCGGGCGGGCTGATGTCGCTGCCGAAGCTGGTGTTCCCGGGCGGCGCGCTGGTCGGCGACGATGCGGGCTTCCTCAACGCCTCGCGCATCAAGGGTTCGCACGCGGCGATCAAGACCGGCATGCTCGCGGCCGACGCCGCATTCGACGCCGTGCAGGCCGGCCGCGAGGCCGACGAACTGACCGCCTATCCGGAAAGTTTCAAGACCTCGTGGCTCCACACCGAGCTGTATCGCGCGCGTAACTTCAAGCAATGGATGAGCAAGGGCCTCTACCTCGGCACGCTGATGGTCGGCATCGAGCAGAAGCTGCTGGGCGGCAACGTGCCGTGGACGCTGCATCATCAGCATTGGGATCACGAAATGCTGAAGCCCGCTTCGCAGTGCAAGCCGATCACGTATCCGAAGCCGGACGGCAAGCTCACGTTCGATCGCCTCTCCTCGGTGTTCATCTCGAACACGAATCACGAAGAGAACCAGCCCGCGCACCTGACGCTGAAAGATCCGACCGTGCCGGTCAACGTGAACTGGCAGACGTACGCCGGGCCGGAGTCGCGCTATTGCCCTGCGGCCGTTTATGAGTTCGTGAAAAACGACGACGGCAACGAGCGGCTCGTCATCAATGCGCAGAACTGCGTGCATTGCAAGACGTGCGATATCAAGGACCCGACGCAGAATATCGTGTGGGTGACGCCTGAAGGGGGCGGCGGACCGAACTATCCGAACATGTGAGCGGTGTTCGGGTGACCTTCGCGGCGCGTGGCGGAAACCGCGCGCCGCGAAGGCTAATCTCGCCAGTCAGCGTTACGGCGCGCTTGCCGCGATCTTCGGTGTGCTCACGGCCACATCGCCGCATTGCGCGCGATGGCGCAGCGCGTGATCGATCAGCACGAGCGCGAGCATCGACTCGGCGATCGGCGTGGCGCGAATGCCGACGCACGGATCATGGCGCCCAAATGTTTCGACGACGGCCGGCTGCCCCGCCTTGTCGATCGAACGGCGCGGCGTGCGAATGCTCGAGGTCGGCTTGATCGCGATCGATACCGTGATGTCCTGCCCCGTCGAAATGCCGCCGAGCACACCACCCGCGTGATTGCCGACGAAGCCCTCCGGCGTCAGTTCATCGCCATGCACTGAACCGCGTTGCGCGACGCTCGCGAAGCCCGCGCCGATCTCGACGCCCTTGACCGCGTTGATGCCCATCATCGCGTGCGCGATGTCGGCGTCGAGGCGGTCGAACAGCGGCTCGCCGAGGCCGACCGGCACGCCGGAAGCGACCACGTTGATGCGCGCGCCGATCGAATCGCCGTCCTTGCGCAGCGCGTCCATGTACGCTTCGAGCTGCGGCACGATCTGCGCGTTCGGCGCGAAGAACGGGTTCTCGCGCACCTGCGCCCAGTCGACGAACGGCACGTCGATCTCGCCGAGCGCAGCCATATAACCGCGAATCTCGGTGCCGAATTTCTCGCGCAGCCACTTTTTCGCGACGGCGCCCGCCGCCACCGTCGGCGCCGTCAGCCGCGCCGACGAGCGGCCGCCGCCGCGATAGTCGCGAATGCCGTATTTCTGCCAGTAGGTATAGTCGGCGTGACCAGGGCGGAACGTTTCGGCGATGTTGCCGTAGTCCTTGCTGCGCTGGTCCGTGTTGCGAATCAGGAGCGCGATCGGCGCGCCGGTCGTGTGACCTTCGAACACGCCCGACAGGATCTCGACCTTGTCTTCTTCCTGGCGCTGCGTGACATGACGCGACGTGCCCGGCTTGCGGCGATCGAGTTCGAGCTGGATGTCGGCCTCGTTGAGCGCCATGCCCGGGGGGCAGCCGTCGATCACGCAGCCGATAGCGGGGCCGTGCGATTCGCCGAAGGTCGTGACAGTGAAAAGCGTACCGAGCGTGTTGCCGGACATGGGCGTCGTCCAAAGAAATGCGGGGAGAACGTTATTATGCCAGCCCGCTCGCCTCGGGGCCGCAGCGCGTGGCACGCTCGTGGCACACGCGTGGCACTTCGGGCCGAACGGCCAGGGCGGGACCTGGCGGGGAAGCCGCGTGAGCCGAGGTCCAGCGCCGGCCGGGTGAAAACCGCTATGAAAGCCGCCGTGATAACCGGGACTGCCGCCACCGCGATGAGTCCCGCAGCAGCAGCCATCACGACCATCGCTATTTACGCGCCCCGCGCAGCTCGGTCACGGCCTGCTGCAACTTCTCCGGCGTCGCGAGCACCGGGTCGAGCGGCTCGCCCACCGCGAGGCTCAGCCGGCTCATCACGCCCTTGCTGACCGGCCGCGGCCAGTGCGCGTCGACGGCGCGCGAAAACACGCTGCCCCACAACCCACGCAGCGCCATCGGAATGACGGGCGCCGGCGTGCGCTTGACGATTTCCATCACGCCGTGACGAAACGGATTCATCTCGCCCGTGCGCGTGAGCTTGCCTTCCGGAAAGATGCACACGAGTTCGCCGTCGGCGAGCGCCTGCGCGCACAGATCGTAGGCGCGCGCGAGCAGCGCCGCGTCCTGATGCGCGGGCGCAATCGGAATCGCCTTCGCGTGACGGAACAGCCAGCCGATGAACGGCGAGCGGAAGATCTGATAGTCCATCACGAAGCGGATCGGCCGCGGGCTCTCGGCCATGATGACGATCGCATCGACGAAACTCACGTGATTGCACACGAGCACGGCCGCGCCCTCTTGCGGAATCCGCTCGGCGTGCACGAGCCGGATCCGGTAGAACGTATGCACGAGCAGCCACGCGACGAAGCGCAGCAGGAACTCGGGCACGAGCGAATAGATGTAGCCCGCGACGGCCACATTCAGCAGCGCGGTCACGAGGAAGATCGCCGGAATGCTGAAGCCCGCCGCGGTCAGTCCCATCGCCATCAGCGCGGAAACGATCATGAACAGCGAGTTCAGGATATTGTTCGCGGCGATGATGCGCGCGCGGTGGCTCGGCTGGCTGCGGCTCTGGATCAGCGCATAGAGCGGCACGCTGTAGAAGCCGCCGAACATCGCGAGCAGGAACAGGTCGGCAAGCACGCGCCAATGTGCGGCCCGCGCGAGAAATTCGCCGACGCTCAGCAGATGCCCCGCCGGCGGCAGCGCGTGGCTTGCGAAAAAGAGGTCGATGGCGAACACGCTCATGCCGATCGAG
Source organism: Paraburkholderia susongensis (assembly GCF_900177725.1). Lineage (GTDB taxonomy): Bacteria > Pseudomonadota > Gammaproteobacteria > Burkholderiales > Burkholderiaceae > Paraburkholderia > Paraburkholderia susongensis. The sequence goes on from NZ_FXAT01000001.1 coordinate 672,676, forward strand.
CCGAGCGGCACGAGGCCGATTTCGATACGCCGCTTCGAGAGCCTTTCGCACAGCAGCGAGCCGATGCCGATACCGACCGAGAACGTGCCGAGCAGCACGGTCACGACGTCGGGGTCGGCCGAGAGCACGTCTTTCGCGAAGTTGAAGAACGAGGCGAGGAAGGTCGCGCCGACGAACCACAGCCACGAAATGCCGAGCAGACTCAGGAACACGGTGCGGTTTTCGTGCGCGAGCTTCAGGTTGCGCCACGTTTCGCTGACCGGATTCCAGTTGATGCGCAGATCGGCCTGCGGCGCGGGCGTGGCCGGCACGAAACCCGACACGACGCGGCCGGTCAGCGCGATCGCGACACACGCGCAAGCCAGCACCACCGCGCCATGCTGGGCGAACCCCGCGCCCGCGCCGCCGACGATCGTGCCGAGCAGAATCGCGACGAAGGTGCCCATCTCGACCATGCCGTTACCGCCGACCAGTTCCGCCTGCGACAGATGCTGCGGCAGATATGAGTATTTGACCGGGCCGAACACGGTCGAGTGCACGCCCATCAGGAACGTGCATAGATATAGGAGCGGCGCGCTATGCAGCCAGAAGCCCGCGCCGCCGATCAGCATCACGACGATCTCGAAACTCTTGACGAGGCGCGTGAGCATCGCCTTGTCGTACTTGTCGGCGATCTGCCCCGAGGTGGCCGAAAACAGCACGAACGGCAGGATGAAAATCGCCGAGATCAGGAACGCCGCGGTTTTCGGATCGACGCCCGAAAAGCGCGCCGCCTGATACGTGACGAGCGACGTGAAGCCGATCTTGAAAACGTTGTCGTTCATCGCGCCGAGGAACTGCGTCCAGAAAAACGGCGCAAAGCGGCGCTGGCCGAGCAGGCGGAACTGGGATCCGTGCGCTTCGTGCGCGCGAGCGGCGCGGCGGGCGGCAGGCAAGGGACGATCGTTCATGAAGGTCGGCGAACGGCACGCAAAAATGGCAAGGAAGCAGGCGGCGCGGCGAATAACGGGATAGGCGGGATAAGCGGGATAAACGCGACGCGCGCGCAGGCTGCCGCGCTCCCCCCATCCCCGTGGCCGGAAACAAGGCCAGACACAAAAAAAGCGCCCGCTTTCGCGCGCGCTCTCTCATCGAACTCGCGCTCCCGCCGACGGCCCGAGCGCGACGTCCGAGCCTCGCGCATTAGCGCGCCGGCTGCTGTTCCTGCTGTTCTTCCGGCCAGTCGCGGATATACGCCTTGAGCATGCGATTCTCGAAACCCTGCTCTTCAACCACCGCCTTCGCGACGTCGTAAAACGAGATGACGCCCATCAGTGTGCGGCTTTCCATCACCGGCAGATAACGCACATGATGTTCGAGCATCATGCGGCGCACTTCGTTGACGTCGGTTTCCGGCGTGCAGGTGAGCGGATGGTCGTCCATCACCTTGCGGATCGTGGAGGTGCCGACGCTGCCGCCGTTCTTGCTCAACGTCAGAATGATTTCGCGAAACGTCAGCATGCCGACGAGGTCGCCATACTCCATCACGACGAGCGAGCCGATATCGTGCTCGGCCATTGCATTGACGGCGTCATGCAGTGTGGTATCCGGCGTGACCGTAAAAAGGGTGTTGCCCTTGACTTTAAGAATGTCGCTGACTCGCATGATCTATCTCCTGATACCACTCGTCCTGCAATGCATGAAATGTTTTTTCGATCCTAGCGGAAAGGCCCATAAAAGGAAAGCGGACCGCCCGGCAAGGCGCGGCGGGTTTTCGCCATACCGAATTCACACGTTTTCGGGAACGCGCCGCGGTATTTCCCGGCGCATTCCAGCGAAGCCATGGGCGAGACCGCGGACAGAACCGCGGGAAAGCCGCGCTTGAAACAGCGTGCACCGGTGATAGGATGGCCGCCACCTTCATCTTTCGCGAGGCCGCCCACGGCCCCGCCGCCCACGATGTCCGCCAACCGTTTCGATACGCTTGCGCTGCACGCCGGCGCCGCTCCCGACCCCGCCACCGGCGCGCGCGCCACGCCCATTTACCAGACTACCTCGTTTTCGTTCCGCGATCCGGATCACGCTGCGGCGCTCTTCAACATGGAGCGCGCGGGCCACGTCTACTCGCGCATCTCGAACCCGACCGTCGCCGTGTTCGAGGAGCGCGTGGCCGCGCTCGAAAACGGCGCCGGCGCGATCGGCACCGCGAGCGGCCAGGCAGCCCTCCATCTGGCGATCGTCACGCTGATGGGCGCGGGCTCGCATATCGTTGCCTCGAGCGCGCTGTACGGCGGCTCGCATAACCTGCTGCACTACACGCTGCGGCGCTTCGGCATCGAAACGACCTTCGTCAAGCCCGGCGACATCGATGCATGGCGCGCCGCACTGCGCCCCAATACGCGCCTGCTGTTCGGCGAAACGCTCGGCAACCCGGGGCTCGACGTGCTCGACATCGCCGCCGTCGCGCAGATCGCGCACGAGCACCGCGTGCCGCTGCTCGTCGATTCCACTTTCACGACGCCCTACCTGCTGCGGCCCTTCGAGCATGGCGCCGATTTCGTCTATCACTCGGCGACCAAGTTTCTCGGCGGCCACGGCACGACGATCGGCGGCGTGCTCGTGGACGGCGGCACGTTCGATTTCGATGCCTCCGGCCGCTTTCCCGAATTGACCGAGCCTTACGAGGGCTTTCACGGCATGGTGTTCGCCGAGGAAAGCACCGTCGCGCCATTCCTGCTGCGCGCGCGCCGCGAGGGTCTGCGCGACTTCGGCGCGTGCCTGCATCCACAGGCCGCGTGGCAGCTGCTGCAAGGCATCGAGACGCTGCCGCTGCGCATGGAACGGCATGTCGCCAATACGCGGCGCGTGGTCGAATTCCTCGCCGCTCATGCCGCGGTCGAAACGGTTGCCTATCCCGAACTGCCGACGCATCCCGATCACGCGCTCGCGCAGCGGCTGCTGCCGCGCGGCGCCGGCGCGGTCTTCAGCTTCAATCTGCGCGGCGACCGCGCGGCCGGGCGCGCCTTTATCGAGGCGCTGTCGCTGTTCTCGCACCTCGCGAACGTCGGCGACGCGCGTTCGCTCGTGATCCACCCAGCCTCGACGACGCACTTCCGCATGGACGCCGCCGCGCTCGCCGCGGCCGGCATCGCGGAGGGCACGATCCGTCTGTCGATCGGCCTCGAGGATCCCGACGACCTGATCGACGATCTCAAGCGTGCACTGAAGGCCGCGCAGAAAGCCGCGCAATCGGGGGGCGGGACCGCCTCCCAGCAGCCCAATACCGCGAACGCGGCGTCATCCGGGACCTCCGCCTCCTCCGCCCAGTTGCCCTCTTCCCGCCCGGAGTCCGCATGATCGTCACCGTTCAAGGCAAACCCGCCTACGCCTACACGGGCGGCAAGACGTTCGACGCGAGCCTGCCGACGGCGGTGTTCATCCACGGCGCCGAGCACGATCACAGCGTGTGGGCGCTGCAAAGCCGCTACTTCGCGCATCACGGCTTCGGCGTGCTCGCGCTCGACCTGCCGGGTCACCGCCGCAGCGCCGGCCCCGCGCTCACCAGCGTGCCGGCGATGGCCGGCTGGCTGGCGGCGCTGCTCGACGCCGTGGGCGTTGCGCGCTCCTTCGTGGCCGGCCACAGCATGGGCTCGCTGATCGCGCTCGACTTCGCCGGCCGCTACCCCGAGCGCGCGACGCATCTCGCGCTGCTCGCCACCGCGATGCCGATGGCCGTCTCCGACGCGTTGCTCGACGCCGCGCTCAATCGCGAGCCGGAAGCAATCGGCCTCGTCAACCAGTGGTCGCATTCGACGCTCGCGGCCAAGCCGTCCTGCCCAGGCCCCGGTTTCTGGCTGCACGGCATGAACCAGCGGCTCATGGAACACGTTTCGGCGAGCGGCGAACCGCACCTGTTCCACACCGACTTCGCCGCGTGCCACCACTACGCGGATGGCCTCGCCCGCGCGGCCCAGGTGCGCTGCGCGACGCGGCTGATCGTGGGCCGGCGCGATGCGATGACGCCGCCGCGTGCCGCGAAGGCAATCGCCGACGCGCTCGCGCAGGCCGGCACACCGGTCGACACGGTCACGCTCGACGCGGGCCACGCCTTGATGACCGAGCAGCCCGACGCGACGCTCGACGCGCTGTTCAGTTTCGCGTCCCGGGCGCCGCGCGAAGTGCAATGAACGGGCGTGGCGATGTCGGCACGTCGTTGACACGTCGCTGGCACGTCATTAGCACGCGGCTGGCCTCGGCGAGGGCCGCAAAGCGTCACGGACAGTCACGGGGAATCGTTGCGAACGGTCAAGATACGCGTGCGGAACGCGCCGCGCCATCTGCCGAATGGCCAGGTTGCGCGCGACCGGTGATCGCCGGACAATGACAGAAGCCTGTCTGTTTCAGCCCGCGAGCCCGATCTGCAGGCGCAAGGCAGGAGCGCCGCGCGGCAACGAAGCGCGACGGGCACGCAAGCAAGCCGCAGCAGTTGGTTGTGTCCACATCCGGAGGCCATCATGGCTCATACCGCGCACACCGATCACTTCGCGAGTTTCGCGGAGTTTTATCCGTACTACCTGAGCGAGCATCGCAACCTGGTCTCGCGGCGGCTGCATTTCGTCGGATCGCTCGGCGTGATTGGCTGCCTCGCCATGGCGCTCGCCACCGGCGACTGGCTATGGCTGCCGGCGGCGGTGATCTGCGGCTATGGCTTTGCGTGGGTCGGCCATTTCTTCTTCGAGAAGAACAAGCCGGCCACTTTCCGCCATCCGTTTTACAGCCTGATGGGCGACTGGGTGATGTTCAAGGACATCTGCGTGGGGAAAATTTCGCTGTAGCCGGGCCGGCGGCGGCCTGAGCCGCAACCTCACGCCGCCTGATGCGGCATCGAAGCCGCCGTCTGCTCGCTCCCCCCTGCACGGGCCGCTCTCGCGGCCGCGCGTGCCACGAGCAACGCAGCGAGCGTAATTTTCAGTTTGTCGTTGTCGAGCGCCGCCAGCAGCATCCCGCCATCCACCCGCGTGGATTCCAGTTCGAGCTGGTAGGCAAGTTCCGCGCGGTCGATCACAAACAGGTCGAACAGGCGCTGCACCGTGACCTGCGCCGGGTTCGCGAGCAGCAGGTAGTGCGGGCCGCTCAGGTCCTCCTGCAGGCGCGCAATCCACTCGATTTCCTCGAGCCGCTGCAGCAGCATCAGCGTCGTGTCCATGTCACGGCGAAGCATGCGTGCAAGCTCGGGCATCGTGTAGCCCGGCTTGCCGGCCTCGCGCGCTTCGGAAAGCCGCGCGAGCAGTTCGAGCGAATCGAACAGATTGCTGCCGTTGAAGACGGGCCGGTGAAACTGGCCGATGCGAATCGCCGGCAATGCGGACGCGATCATCGCGCCGGTGAGCGAGATGAACCAGCACAGGTACATCCACAGCAGGAACAGCGGGATCGCGGCAAACGCGCCGTACACCGCGGTATAGGTGGGAATGCGGCGCACGTAGTAGCCAAAGCCGCGTTTGGCGAGTTCGAACGCGATCGCGGCGGTCACGCCGCCGATCACCGCATCGCGCCACTCGACCCGGCAATTCGGCAAATAAACGTAAAGCATCGTGAACGCGAGCGCGGTGAGCGGCAGCGCGGCGCCCGTGAGCGCCCATTCGATCAGCGGCGTGATGCGCTGCGCGGCCGAGAACGACATCGATTGCGTGAACAGATACGAAGAGATCGAGAGGCTCACGCCGATCAGAATCGGCCCGAGCGTGATGATCGCCCAGTAGACCAGAATGCGCTGCGCGAGGGGCCGCGCCTTGCGCACGCGCCAGATCACGTTGAACGCGGATTCGACGGTCATCATCGTCATCACCGCGGTGACGAACAGCACGATCATGCCGATCGTCGTCAGCCCTTTGGCTTTCGAGGCGAACTGGTTCAGATACTTGAAAATCTGGTCGTTCAGTTGCGCGGGCATCAGGTGGTCGGCGAGAAAAAACTGCAGCGACGCCTGGAACGAACTGAAGATCGGAAATGCGGTGAACAACGCGAACGCCACCGTGGCGAGCGGCACGAGCGCGAGCATCGTCGTGAAGGTCAAGCTGCCCGCCACCTGCGGAATCCGGTCCTCGCCGATGCGCTGCGCGGCAAACTGCGCGAGCCGTTTGAGCGTGTCGAGATCGAAACGCACCCTGGACAACAAACCTGCCTCCTTGCTTCCTGAACTGCTCAATTGGGACTGCTTGATCGGGACTGCATGAGCCGCACGCGGCACCTGGTGAAACGGCCCATGAGCGGCTCATGAACGGCTCATGAACGGCCACGAGCGGCCTGTACAACGGACCGAGCCCCTATAATACCCGTTCACCGATGAGGCCTATGAAAGACATTCTCGTGCTTTATTACAGCCGTCACGGCGCCACGCGCGAACTCGCGCTGGCGATCGCGCACGGCGTCGACAGCGTCCCCGGCATGCAGGCGCGCGTGCGCACGGTGCCGGCGGTTTCCACGGTCTGCGAGGCGGCCGAGCCGGACATCCCCGCCGAAGGGCCGCCCTACGTCGAATTGCGCGACCTCGAGGAATGCGCGGGCCTCGCGCTCGGCTCGCCCACCCGCTTCGGCAACATGGCGGCCGCGCTCAAATACTTTCTCGACGGCACCACGCCGCAGTGGCTCTCAGGCGCGCTCGCCGGCAAGCCGGCCTGCGTGTTCACGTCGACCGGCAGCCTGCACGGCGGCCAGGAAACCACACTGCTTTCGATGATGCTGCCGCTCCTGCATCACGGCATGCTGATCGTCGGCATTCCATACACCGAGAGCGCGCTCTCCACTACGCAAACGGGCGGCACGCCGTATGGCGCGTCGCATTTCGCGCGCGCGGGAACGGCCGGGCAAGGTATCTCCGCCGAAGAGAAGACGCTCGCGACCGCACTGGGCGCACGCGTCGCGCGCACGGCGGCCGTGATGAGCGAAAGGCCGTGAGCGAGAGACCACGAGCGACCGAACGTGAGCGAAATGCCGTGAGCGAATCCGATCTGCCGCCAATCGAACGCGGGGATATCCGCGAGACCGCGCCCGTGCAGCCCAAAGCCGCTGCCGCGCTCGTCGCCGCTTTCACGCTGGTCACGATGATCGCGCTCGCCGTCGCATGGGAATGGTGGCTCGCCCCGCTGCGTCCCGGCGGCTCGCTGCTCGTGCTCAAGGCGTTACCGCTGCTCGCGGCGCTGCCGGGCGTGTGGCAACGCCGGCTCTATACGCTGCAATGGGCGTCGATGCTGATCCTGCTGTATTTCGCCGAGGGCGTCGTGCGCGGCTGGAGCGACCATGGGCTGAGTTCGCGTCTCGGCTGGCTGCAAGCTCTGCTTGCCGTGATCTTTTTCGCGAGCACGCTCGCCTATGTCGGGCCGTTCAAGCGCGCGGCGAAGCGGATGCAGAAGCAGGCAGCCGCCGATGCCGCGCACGCTGCTGCCGATCGCGAAACCACGCATGACTGAACAAGCCCGCGCAGCCGCTCGCCTGAACCTCGCCTGAACCTCGCCTGAACATGTGACACCCGCGTCCCGCGCCCAACCTTTCCAGCCAACCCACATGACCCAAACCGCCTTCCTCGCCGCCTGCCGGGACGCCATCGGCGCGGCCCACGTACTGACCGACCCGCACGACACGGCCCCCTATATCACCGACTGGCGCCGCCGCTACACGGGCGCGGCATGCGCGGTGCTCTGCCCGGCTACGTCCGCCGAAGTCGCGGCGCTCGTGACGCTCGCCGCCGAGCATCGCATCGCACTCGTGCCGCAAGGCGGCAACACCGGCCTCGCGGGCGGCGCGACGCCCGACGCGAGCGGCGCGCAGGCCGTCATCAGCCTGCGGCGGCTGAATCGCGTGCGCGACATCGATCCTCACAACAACACGATCACGGTCGAAGCCGGCGTGATCCTCGCCGAGGTGCAGAAGCACGCCGAAGCGGCCGGGCGCCTCTTTCCGCTGAGCCTCGCCGCCGAAGGCAGCTGCACGATCGGCGGCAATCTCTCGACCAACGCGGGCGGCACCGGCGTGCTGCGCTATGGCAACACGCGCGAACTGTGCCTCGGCCTCGAAGTCGTGACGCCGCAAGGCGAGCTGTGGGACGGCCTGCGCGGGCTGCGCAAGGACAACACCGGCTACGATCTGCGCGACCTCTTCATCGGCGCGGAAGGCACGCTCGGCATCATCACCGCGGCGGTGCTCAAGCTCCATCCGCAACCGGCCGCGCGCGTCACCGCGCTCGCCGCGCTCGCGTCGCCGCACGCGGCGCTCGATTTTCTCGCGCTCACGCAAAGCATCGCCGGGCCGCTTCTGACCGGCTTCGAACTAATGTCGGATTTCTGCCTGCGCCTCGTCGGCCGGCATTTCGAGCAGATGCGCTATCCGTTCGCCGAACCGCATGCGCAGATCGTGCTGCTCGAACTGTCGGACAGCGAAAGCGAGGCGCACGCGCGCACACTGTTCGAGCATCTGATGGAAACGGCGCTGGAACGAGGTCTCGTCGAGGACGCGGTGGTCGCGGAAAACCTCGCGCAGTCGCGCGCGTTCTGGAATCTGCGCGAACACATTCCGCTCGCGCAGGCCGAAGAAGGCCTGAACATCAAGCACGACATCGCGGTGCCGATCTCGCGCATCGGCCACTTCATCGAGGCGACCGACGCCGCGATCGGCGAGGCCGCGCCGGGCGCGCGCATGGTCACGTTCGGCCATCTCGGCGACGGCAATCTGCACTACAACGTGCAGGCGCCCGAGGGCGTCGACGCGAAGGCGTTTCTGAACGAGTACCAGAGCCCGATCAACCGGATCGTCTACGACAGCGTGCACGCGCATCGCGGCAGCATCAGCGCGGAACATGGGCTCGGCCAATTGAAGATCGACGAGGCTGCCCATTACAAGCAGGACGTCGAGGTGCGGATGATGCGCGTGCTCAAGCAGGCGTTCGATCCGCTCAACCTGATGAACCCGGGCAAGGTGCTACGCTAACGTCTGAAGCCCCCGCGCGGGGGCGTTTGCAGGAGTTGCATCCGTGAAGATTCGCGTGCTGTCCGATCTGCATCTGGAAAACGACGAGCCCGAGCTGATTGCGCACGCGCAGGCGGATCTGGTCGTGCTGGCCGGCGACATTCACAACCACGCGGCCGGCCCGCGCTGGGCCGCGCAGACGTTCGACGGCGCGCTGCCCGTCGTCTACGTGCCGGGCAATCACGAGTACTACGACGGCGAATTCGGCGCGCTCGAAAGCGCGCTCATCGATGCGGCCGCGCAGGTCGACAACGTGCACGTGCTGAACAACGCCGCGCTCGTCGATCCGCAAGGCCGCTGGCGCGTGCTCGGCACGACCTTGTGGACCGACTTCGCGTTGTACGGCGCGACGCCCGACGCAATCGAAGAATCGATCGATGCCGCGCGCCGCGTCATGCTCGACTATCTCGGACTGATCCAGATGAACTGGCCGCACGGCACGCACGATGCCGCACGCGACTTCACGCCCGCCGACTCGCTCGCGCTGCATCGTCACGCGCGCGCGTGGCTCGAAGCGGAGCTGGCGAAGCCGTTCGGCGGCAAGACGATCGTGGTCACGCATCATGCGCCGCATCGGCTGAGTCTTGCCGCGCGCTATGCCGAGGACCGCGTATCGGCGGGCTTCGTCAGCCACCTGCCGGAACTCGTGCACGCACCTGTCGCGCTATGGATTCACGGCCACACGCATACGTCGTTCGACTACACCGTGAACGGCACGCGCGTCGTGTGCAATCCGCGCGGCTATTTCGACCGGCGCAGCAGGCAATGGGAAAATCCGCTGTTTGCGTGGGATAAGGTCGTCGAGATCTAGACGCGGGAAACTCGGGGAGAGGGAAAGGACCTGCGACTGGACGCGCTGCGGGACCTGCTACAGCCACGTGCTTTAAAAGCGCATCAAGGAAAAACCCTCCGGGAGCGGAGTCCTACGGCCTCGCTCAACGCTCGCGCGGCTGCATATCCTGCTGCTCGACCTTGACCGGCACGAGTTGCGGCTGCTGTATGCGCATGCGGCGCAGCAGCTCGCGCGATGCGGCGACGCCGATCAGTCCCAGCATGACGGCCACGCCGATCATCAGGTGCGTATCCATGAATCTGTCGTCCTTCAGTGGTTGCAAAGTGCCGAACGGCGGCGAATTCCGCGCGTGCGGCCGGAGCGGCAGCGCGTGAACCACACGTTAGCAAATCGCCCGCGCGCGAAAAGTAAGGAAGTGTTGCGGCGCCGCACTTATGTAACAGGCTGTCACGCCGCGCGGCTCCCATGCGTCAAACATTGCAAGGGCATGCGTGCGGCGGGCCCGGCACATCAACCCGCGCCCCTCACGAGCGCGCGAACTGGCGCAATTCCACCTGATCCGCAGCGAGCGTGGCCGGCAGTTCGTCGCGCAGGAATTCGACCCACGTGCGGATTTTCGCGTCCAGATACTGCCGCGACGGATACAGCGCATACAGGTTCATTTCCTGCGACGTGTATTCGGGCAGCAGCCACACGAGCTCGCCGCTGCGCAAACCGCTGATCGCCGAATAGATCGGAATCAGGCCGACGCCCATGCCCTTGCAGGCGGCCACGGCCATCGCCTCGGCCACGTTCACCTGAAACGTGGCCGCGCCGAGCGCCACGGTTTCCTCGCCGTTCGGGCCGTCGAAGGTCCATTTGTCCGGCGGGAACACCGGCGCGACCAATTGCAGGCACGTATGGCGCGCAAGATCCGAAGGCGTTTGCGGCACGCCATGCCGCTCGAGATACGCGGGCGACGCGCACACGATGCTGAACGCGCTGCCAAGGCGCTGCGACACGAGCCCCGAATCGGGCAAGCCGGTCGCGAGCGTCAGCGAAACGTCGAAGCCCTCGTCGAGCAGATCGGGCATGCGCTGCGCGAGCGTCAGTTCGATATGCACGTCCGGGTAGCGCTCCTGGTAGCGGCCCACGGCGGGCACCACGTAGTGCTGGCCGAAGCTCGTCATCGCGTGAACCTTGAGCTTGCCCGACGGGCGCGCGTGCGCGTCGCTCGCCTCGGCCTCCGCCTGGTCCACATACGCGAGAATCTGCTCACAGCGTTGCAGATAGCGCTCGCCGGCCTCGGTCAGCGCGATGCGGCGCGTCGTGCGGTTCAGGAGCCGCGTGCGCAGATGCGCCTCCAGATCGGAGACCGCGCGCGACGCGTACGCCGTAGTCGTATTCAGATGCTGCGCGGCGCCCGTGAAGCTGCCCGCTTCGACGACGCGGACGAATACGCGCATGTTTTGAAGCGTGTCCATACCCTTTCCTATCGATCCGGAGCCGGCGCTTTAGCTATCGATCCAGAGTCGGCGCTTTGACACCTACTCCGGTCCCATGCAGCGCATCGACCCCGATCTCATCCAGCGTAATTGCGATTGATCGGTGGCGATTGTTGCATGTTCCGCAAAGACAATTATCTCATGTTTCGTAAAAATGCCTTGCATCTTTACCGGTTATTTCCCAATCAATCAAAAAATATAATAGCGCACAAGTTTCTATAGTCATTTTTGGAGGAAATCGTGCAGTCTCCGGTACAGAAAGGGATCGCCGCAGCCGCGGTTCTTGCGATCCTATTAACAATCGCCGGCTGCGCAAGTACCGGAGGCGTCGCGCCGCAAGCGGACGCGATTGCCCCTGCGTCGCTGGACGCGGGCAACGCGATCCACGCCGCCAACGCCGACGCGCAATGGCCCGCCGCCGACTGGTGGCGCGTCTACGACGATCCGCAGCTGAACCAGTGGATCGAAGCCGCGCAGGCGGGCAACCCGAGCCTCGCGGCCGCGCAGGCGCGCGTGCGCGAGGCGGCGTCGATGGCCGGCGTCGCGCGCGCGGCACTCGCGCCGCAGGTCAACGGCAGCCTGTCGATCCAGCGGCAGAAATGGGCCGACAACCTGTACTACGGTCCGGGACCGCTCGCGGGCGAGCAGTCGTGGAACAACACCGGCACGCTCGGCCTCGCCTATCACCTCGACATCTGGGGCAAGGACAAAAACGCCGCCGAGCGCGCGCTCGACCTCGCGCACGCGAGCGCCGCCGATGCGCGCGCCGCGCAGCTCGAACTGCAAGCCAACGTCGTGCGCACCTACGTCGAGATGTCGATGAACTACGCGCTGCTCGACATCGCGAAGGCGACGCTGCAGCAACAGCAGCAAATCGTCGACCTCGCGAACCGGCGTCTCAAAGGCGGCATCGGCACGCAGCTCGAAGTGAGCCAGGCCGAGACGCCGATGCCGGAGTACGAGCGCCGCATCGACGAGATCGAGGAAAAAATCGCGCTCGGCCGCAACCAGCTGGCCGCGCTGGCGGGCAAGGGCCCGGGTGCGGGCGATGCAATCGGGCGCCCGACGCTGTCGCTCGCCGCGCCCGCCGGTCTGCCGTCCGCGCTGCCCGCCGACCTGATCGGCCATCGGCCCGACGTCGTCGCGGCGCGCTGGACGGTCGCCGCGCAGGCGCGCGGCATCGACGTCGCCAAGGCCGACTTCTATCCGGACATCAACCTGCTCGCGTCGATCGGCGGCTATGCGGCAATGGGGCCGCTGTTCCAGTTCCTGAAGAATCCGTCGCATAGCTGGAGCGTGGGTCCGGCGCTGTCGCTGCCGATCTTCGACGGCGGCCGGCTGCGCTCGCAGCTCGGCGCGGCATCGGCGGGCTACGACGAAGCGGTGGAGCGCTACAACCAGTCGATCGTGAGCGCGCTGAAGGACATCTCCGACCAGGTGATCCGCATGCGTTCGCTCTCGACCCAGGCCGACGACGCCGACCGCTCGGTCGCCGCGGCCCGCAAGAACTACGATCTCTCGCGCGAAGGCTACCGGCGCGGCCTGACCGACTATCTGAACGTGCTGGTCGCGCAGAGCCAGTTGCTGCGCGCGCAGGAAGGCGTCGCGAAGATCCAGGCCGAGCGCCTCGGCGCGCATGCGTCGCTGATGACCGCGCTCGGCGGCGGGCTCGACGAGCCGGCCAATGGGCCGCAGGACAGCGAAACGCTGCCCGCGCATGGCAAGGGCAAGAGCGGCGCGGCGGGTAGTGAAGCGGCGAAAGTGGCGGCCGCCGGTGCGGATGGGCATGCGGATGCAAGCGCAAGCGCGAACACCGCCGCTATCGCCTCGCGCACCACCCACGCGCCCGCTTCTGCTTCCGCTCCCGAGTAAGGCAAACGGCCATGTCCGCCTCTCCTTCCTCCACCGCGCGCCCGGCGTCGCTTGCCGCGTGGTACGCGGCCGCCGCCGAATGGGCGCGCACCGACGGCCTCACGTGGGTCTATCTGTTCAAGGCGCTCGCCGCGTGCTTTCTCGCGCTCGGCATCGCGATGAAGCTCGACCTGCCGCAGCCGCGCACCGCAATGACCACCGTCTTCATCGTGATGCAGCCGCAAAGCGGCGCGGTGTTCGCGAAGAGCTTCTACCGGATCTGCGGCTCGCTCGTCGGCCTCGTCGTGATGCTCGCGCTGATCGGCCTGTTCGCGCAGCAGCCTGAGCTTTTCATCCTCTCGACGGCGATCTGGGTCGGCATCTGCACCGCGGGCGCCGCGCGCAACCGCAACTTCCGCTCGTACGGCTTCGTGCTGGCCGGCTATACGGCCGCGCTGATCGGCATTCCCGCCTCGCAGCATCCGGACGGCGCGTTTCTGAGCGCGCTCACGCGCGTCGCGGAAATCGTGGTCGGCATCATCTGCGCGGGCGCGGTGAGCGGTCTCGTGTTCCCGCAGTTCGCCGGCATGCAGATGCGCAGCACCGTGCGTGCGCGTTTCTCGGGCTTCGTCGAATACGTGTCGGCGTCGCTTGCCGGGCGCAACGACCGCGCGCAGATCGAAGCGACCAATGCGCGCTTCGTCGCCGATATCGTCGGCTTCGAGGCGGCGCGCAGCGTCGCGGTATTCGAAGGCCCCGATTCGCGCATGCGCGGCGGCCGGCTCGCGCGTCTGAACAGCGAATTCATGACCGCCTCGACGCGCTTTCACGCACTGCATCAGTTGATGAACCGTCTGCGCGCGAGCGGCACGCATGGCGCGGCCATCGCGATCGCGGCGCTGGAGCCCTACTTCAAGGAGATCGCGCCGCTGCTCGCGAAGTCGGGTGAACCGGTGCTCTCCGCAGCCGATGCCGCGCACGCCGCGGCCCAGCTCGACACCTACAAGGCCGAGCTGCCGAAGCGCGTGCGCGCGACCCGCGCCGAACTGGAGACGCACCCCGACGCGCCGCTGCTCGACTTCGACACCGCCGCCGAACTGCTGTATCGCTTCATCGACGATCTGCACGCCTACGCGGCCACCTATGCGTCGCTCGCGGTCGACACGCACGAGCGCGAGCGCTGGATCGAGCGCTACGAGCCGAAGACCAACGCGATCGCGGCGGGCGTCGCGGGTCTGCGCGCCGCGATCGTGATGGTCGTGCTCGGCGCGTTCTGGATCGCGACCGCGTGGCCGAGCGGCGCGACGCTCACGCTGAACGCGGCGGCGATCTGCGCGCTGGCGTCGTCGGCGCCGGATCCGAAGCGTACCGCGTTCCAGATGGCGGGCGGCACCATGCTCGCGGCGCTGATGGGCATGATCGCGGTGTTCGGCGTGTTTCCGCACATCGACGGCTTCGCGATGCTGTGCGTCGCGCTCACGCCGTTCCTGCTGCTCGGCGTGTTCATGACCACGCGCCCGGCGCTCGCAGGCTACGGCGTGGGCTACTGCATCTTCTTCTGCTTTCTCGCCGGGCCCGACAACGTGATGCACTACGACCCGAGCTCGTTCATGAACGACGCGCTCGCGCTCGTGCTGTCGATACTCGTCTCGTCGATCGCGTTCGCGGTGCTGTTGCCGCCGTCGACGCCGTGGCTGCGCAACCGCCTGCTCATCGACCTGCGCCGTCAGGTCGTGCTGGCCGGCAGCGCTGGCATGCGCCGTGTACGTTCGCGCTTCGAGAGCGGCGCGCGCGATCTGATGTTCCAGATCAACGCGCTGTCGCAAAACGCGCCCGAACTGAAGCGCGACACGCTGCGCTGGCTCTTCTCGGTGCTCGAAATCGGCAACGCGGTCATCGATCTGCGCCACGAAGTAGCCGCGCTGCCCTCGCATGCGTGCCACGCAAAAACGGCGCCGTGGCGCGTCGCGCTGCGCAGCCTGATCGATGCCTTGAGCGCCCTCTTCGAGCGGCCGCGCGAGGAGTGCTTCGAGCGCGCGCTCGCGGCGACCACCGCTGCCATCGCCGAAGTGCAGCAGATGATGGCAGGCTTCACGCCGTCGCGCGAAGAACGCCACCAGTTGCTGCGCATCCTCAGTCAACTGCATTTCATCCGCACCGCGCTGCTCGATCCGCAGTCGCCGCTTGCCTCGGCGATGCATGGACGCGGCGGCGCGTCAGAAGAAGAAGGAGTTCCTCATGCCACGTGATATCGCCGTGCTCGATGCCTACGTGCCGGCCATCGTGCTGCTTTTCATCGCGGGCGCCGCGCTCACCTGGCTGCTGGACCGCGCGATCGCCTATACCGGCCTCTATCGCGTGGTGTGGCATCCCTCCCTGTTCCGGGCCAGCTTGCTCGTATCTGTGTGCGGCCTTCTCGGCCTCGCCGTTTATCGTTGATCAAAGTCGAAACATGACCATCCGAAATCTTGTGGGCTTCATCGCGACAGCCGTCATTTTTGTCGTCGCGATACTGATTGGCCGCGTGCTGTGGATTCACTACATGGACGAACCGTGGACCCGCGACGGGCGCGTGCGCGCCGAGATCGTCAACGTGGCGCCCGACGTGTCGGGCGCGATCGTCGATCTGCCGGTCAAGGACAACCAGTTCGTGAAGAAGGGCGACCTGCTCATGCAGATCGATCCGTCGCACTACCAGATCGCGGTCGAGCAGGCGCAGGCGGCGGTCGCCGCGCGCAAGGCTGAATTGCAGATGAAGCGCGACGACGCGCAACGGCGTGCCGACATGGACGCGCTCGTGGTGTCGAAGGAAAGCCGCGAAAACGCCACGCATACCGCGTCCGCCGCCGATGCCGCGTACCAGCAGGCGCTCGCCGCGCTCGACGCCGCGAAGCTGAACCTCGAGCGCACGCGCGTGGTGTCGCCGGTCGACGGCTACGTGACGAACCTCTCCGTGTTCCGCGGCGACTATGCGACGGCAGGCGCCGCGAAGCTCGCGATCGTCGACAGCCACTCGTTCTGGGTCTACGGCTACTTCGAGGAGACCAAACTGCCGCACGTGCGCATCGGCGACAAGGCCGAAGTGCGGCTGATGAGCGGCGGCACGCTGCAGGGCCACGTGGAAAGCATCTCGCGCGGCATCTACGACCGCGACAATCCGCAAAGCCACGAACTGCTCGCGGACGTGAACCCGACCTTCAACTGGGTGCGCCTCGCGCAGCGCGTGCCGGTGCGCGTGAAGATCGACTCCGTGCCCGATGATGTCGTGCTCGCGGCGGGCACGACCTGCACGGTGATCGTGCGGCCGGGGGCGGTGAAGGCGAGTTGATGGGGGCGCCGCGGCGGTCGCTGCTGCGGTTATTGCGGCGGTCACTGCGGAGCGGAGCGAAGCCGCGCTTGTGCGGCGGTTTCGGCTTCGGCCTCACAGCCTGAACTGCCCCACCATCGCCTTCAACCCGCGCGCCTGATCGTCGAGCGAGCGGGCCGCGGCGGTCGCCTCCTCCACCAGCGCGGCATTCTGCTGCGTGCCCGCATCCATCTGCGTGACGGCGAGATTGATCGCCTCGATACCCGCGCTCTGTTCAGACGAGGCCGCCGAAATCTCGCCCATGATGTCGGTCACGCGCTTCACGGCCTTGACCACTTCGTCCATCGTCTGACCGGCGTCGGTGGCGAGCGCCGAGCCGTTGCTCACGCGCTCGACCGAGGTCTGGATCAAGCCCTTGATCTCCTTGGCCGCCGCCGCGCTGCGTTGCGCGAGGTTGCGCACCTCGGCGGCGACCACCGAAAAGCCGCGCCCTTCCTCGCCCGCGCGCGCCGCCTCGACTGCCGCGTTCAGCGCGAGGATATTCGTCTGAAACGCGATCCCCTCGATCACGCCGATGATGTCGCCGATGCTGCGCGCGCTCTCGTCGATGTCGTTCATCGTCGCGACCACGCGGCTCACCACCGCACCGCCCTGCTCGGCAATCGCCGACGCGCTGTTCGCAAGCGTGCTCGCCTGCTTCGCGTTGTCGGCGTTCTGACGGACCGTCGAGGTCAACTGCTCCATGCTCGTCGCGGTGCGCTCGAGCGCCATCGCCTGCTGCTCGGTACGCTGCGACAGATCCAGGTTGCCCATCGAAATCTGCCCCGACGCGGTCGCGATCGCATCCGCGCTCGACGCGATGCCGGCAACGGTCGACGCGAGTCCGCTTTGCATGTCGCAAAGCGCGTAGAGCATGCTCGAACGATCCTTGCCGCCGAGCGCGATGCGGTTCGACAGATCGCCCGCGGCAATGCGGCTCGCGATTTCCTTCGCGTACGCGGGTTCGCCGCCGAGTTGCGCGGTGAGCCGCCGCACCACCCACGTGCTGATACCGGCCGCGAGCACGATCAGCGCGAGCGTCATCACCGCGATCATGACGAACGACGAGTGATAGATGAAGCCGGACGCGTCGATGGTCGCCTTCGCGGCGGTGGCGCGTTGCGCGACGAGTTCGTCGACGAGCTTTTCGAGCTTGCCGGTTTCGACGAGCAGCGACACGTCCTGCGTGCCGACTTGCCAGTTCATCTGCGACAGGTCGAGCGGCTGCGCCTTGACGAGCGTCACGAAGTCGCGCAGATGCGCGCTCCATGCGGCGACCGCGGCGGCAAACGCCTTCTGCTTGCCGGCCGCCTTCGCGTCGGACGTATCGACGTAGCGTTGCAGCGTGCCGAGCTGGCCGCGGAGACCGGCGAGGCCGCGCTCGATGTCCGCGCCGAGTTCGTCGCGCTCCTTCGCGGTGGTCGCGGTCAGCAGCATCTTTTGCGCGCGGCTTGCGCGCAGCATGTGGCCGCGCGCTTCTTCGGCGGCCCGGCTCGCGACGTGGCCCTGGTCGTAGATCGATTGCGCGGATGCATTCAGGCGGCTGATCTGCGCGAGCGAGAACACGCCGATCAGCAGCGTGCCGGCGAGCAGCACCGCGAAGGCGATGCGCAGCGTCGCCTTCACCGACAGGCCGCCGGGCTTCGAGCCCGCGCGGGCTGACGGGCCGCGTGGCCGTGCATTGGCTGGGCCGGTTGTTGGGTTGTCTGTTGGGTTGCTCATCGGCCCGTCGTCCGGCCCATTCCCCAGCAAGCCCGCGCCGTCCCGGCCGCTTCGCGCCACTACTTTCATATTCCCCGTCCCCACGTGTAGATCGACCGGAAAGGTCGGTTCCGGCATGACCGCTTATCTCACCGGGTCTACGGCAGCAACGTCGATGATCTTGAATACGGCTTGCGCAGAGCCACGGGCCGCCTTACCAGCCGCACGACGGCGAGCGCTTTATACCTGGCCCAAAAACCGGCCAAAAAGTTTCAGCCCGATTGGTCCGATGATTCCCCGTTTATTCGTAATGGCCGCCTCTCGCTCTCATTGACATCCGATTCGTGTCCGATTCGCGACAAAACTTGTCCGTACAATTGGCTCAAGCCACATTACACTTCGACTAAATGCTTGAAAGTTCCGGTTGCCGCGGCGAAATGCTGCGGATTTTCGTGAAATCCCCGCGAGACGCTGCAAAAAAAACCAAAAAGTTACGAACGGCTCGCCACGCACCGGCCGCCGCCGATTTCTCACCTCAATGTTTGCCTTGATCTCCTTCATCTAGCGTATGGAAACGAGCCTCGATAAAAACGCCCTCGCCGGCGCATCCTCGCCGCCCTCATCCCCGGCCGCGCCCGCCGTCGCCAAGGCCCAGCGCACGGTGTATTCCGTGCTCGGTGCGATCAGCTTTTCGCACCTGCTCAACGACATGATCCAGTCGCTGATTCTGGCGATCTACCCGATGTTCAAGGAGAACTTCTCGCTGTCGTTCGGGCAGATCGGCCTCATCACGCTGACCTACCAGATCACGGCGTCGCTGCTGCAGCCGCTCGTCGGCAGCTACACCGACAAGCATCCGAAACCGTACTCGCTGCCGGTCGGCATGGGCTTCACGCTCACGGGCCTGCTGCTGATGTCGGTCGCGCCGAGCTTCGGCGTGCTGCTCGTCGCCGCGGCGCTGGTCGGTTGCGGTTCGTCGGTGTTCCATCCGGAATCGTCGCGGGTCGCGCGCATGGCTTCGGGCGGCCGTCACGGCCTCGCGCAGTCGCTGTTCCAGGTCGGCGGCAACGCGGGTTCGTCGCTCGGGCCGCTGCTCGCCGCGCTGATCGTGATTCCGCACGGCCAGCGCAGTATTGCGTGGTTCTCGGCGGCGGCGCTCGTCGCGATCGTCGTGCTCACGCAGATCGGCCGCTGGTACAAGCGCCATCCGTCGGTGAAGAAGGCGCGCGGCGAGGCGGCTCACGCGATGCTGCCGCGCCGCCAGATCGCCATGGCGATGAGCGTGCTGGTTCTGCTCGTGTTCTCGAAGTACTTCTACCTCGCGAGCATCAACAGCTACTTCACGTTCTATCTGATCGACAGGTTCCACCTGTCGGTGCAGGCCGCGCAGATCCATCTGTTCGTGTTCCTCGCGGCGGTTGCGGCGGGCACGGTGATCGGCGGGCCGATCGGCGACAAGATCGGCCGCAAATACGTGATCTGGGTGTCGATCCTCGGCGTCGCGCCGTTCACGCTGCTGCTGCCGTACGCGAACCTGTTCTGGACCGGCGTGCTGACGGTCGTGATCGGTGTGGTGCTGGCGTCGGCATTCTCGGCGATTCTCGTCTACGCGCAGGAGCTAATTCCCGGCAAGGTCGGCATGGTCGCGGGCCTCTTCTTCGGCTTCGCGTTCGGCCTCGGCGGCGTTGGCGCAGCGGTGCTCGGCCAACTCGCCGACGCGACCAGCATCGCATTCGTCTACAAGGTCTGCTCGTTCCTGCCGCTGATCGGCGTGCTGACTGTGCTGCTGCCGGACGTGGAGGGTAAGCGCGTGAAGGCGTGAGTGGTTTGAGTTGATGTTGCGTGCGGATGCATGCAGGGAAAGGCGCCTTGGGGCGCCTTTTTCTTTTGGGGCGTCCTGCATGGGCGCACTCTTGTGGGGCTAGTCCTTCTATGGGCTGAGGAGCGTCCGTTTTAACGGCCACATTAGGCGATTTTTGTGCTTTTTATCTGCTTCGCATGATCTGCAGACAGATTTCAGAGTTATCTGACTGTATTGGGGGCAAGTCTACTGTAGCGTTGATTTAGAAGCGGTTCTCGTTTTGGGTTTCGCCATCTACACACCGAAAGGGTGTTTTTCTAAACGTAAGAGGAAGTTGGCAAGAGTGGCACAAGACATCTTTTTGAAGATTGACGGCATCACGAGCGAATCGCAAGACGCAAGAGGACCACAGTATTCTGCACTTTGCTTATAAAGCAATAGAGAAATGAGTCCGGTCATTGTTCATGCAATAGCACAAACAGATATGCCCGTCGTTCGTTCATGCTGGGACGACGATGGCCTAACCGTATCCTGTGAAGTCGAATACATTCCTGCGCATCCACCGGAGGAACCGACACTTAGCGAGAAACTGGACCAGCAATTTAATATTGCCACACCCAGCTATATCTTAACGGGCGGCACTTTTTCGATGATCCTTGATTCGCAGAAACGAATCAAGAATTGGGACATGTTTACAAACCCGGCTCGGTGGAATCGGGGGGCACGTCCTTTCATCGAAGCCATACCTGCGACACTCCATATTGACACAGCATTCGACGAGAATGGACGCGGCGCTGACATGGGAGAGCAGGAAGTTTTCTATGAACCGCAACGGGGTACGCTTTACATTTCGTGGGGCGACGCAACGAACTGGTATTCCATCGGACCATCTCTCGCTCTGGGCGTAACGAGTGAGAGCCATTTCGTGCAAATACGTCTGGACGGCCTGGTCGTACCAGAACCCGAGCACAAGAATCCGGGCTTTTGGGAGAGCTTGCGCAAGCGCTTTGGCTTCGGTTCTACGTAGTTTCAAAGCTACCACGTTATGCCAAAGTGCTCAGGCGTATCGGGTCAATCATGGCCGCGACACGAACAGTCCGTGTTACGGAATCACTTTGCATTGCAACAACTCACTCTTGCCCGGCCCCGTCAATCGGAAGCACGTGTTTTTGCACGAGGAATTTACGATGCAAGCCACTAGATATTTGGTCGCTTTGGCCACAGCATGCGCCATTTCCGCATTTGCCTTTAGTTCAGCCACACACGGAAAAACCGTTTATTCCGTCCCATTTGATTATAAAATATTCCCCTCGTCATCGATCTATTTCACGGGAAAGACGCCCAAAGAAATCGACCATCTCTGCAAAACTGGCAAGCATGCTTCCAATGGCGATATCGCCGCATGCGAGCAGCGAGACTTTGAACGCCTGAACTCGGAACTGAACTTGACATACTCGAAGCTGTTGAAGAAGACAAAAGAGACCGACGAAGAATTGAAAGCGTCCGGCGACCCTCTCGCTGAACCTGACTTCATCAGTGCACAGGACAATTGGATAAAGTATCGCGATAGCTACTGTTACGCCTATGTCTATGCAATGGGTGAAGCATCCGCGCGTTACATTTACTTTTGGGGCTGCATGAAAGGAATCACTCAGGACCGAATCAAGCAGTTGGAAAAATTTCTGGATGCCTAAGGAGGTAACCAACGCGGCATACCGGTCACAGGGAAACGTAGATGCACAATCGAATCGTATTTATCTTGTCCATAAGGAGACTGAATGCCTGATGCACTTGGAACAGCGGTAACAAATACGAATCCGGACTCGTACGTGGTGGTTCAATCCGGACGACTAGGCAAACCTTGGAAGATTTCACAACAAGGGATAACTTTCATTGCAGGTTGGGAAGCCTTTATGCCGCATATGTACGACAATGACGGCGCTGGTAATGGAGGCAATACAACTGTTGGGTATGGGCATCTGGTTCATATGGGACCAATATCTGGTGCGGCATCGGAAGCGCCTTTTCGCAATGGCATAACAATTGCCCAGGCGCGAGAATTATTGCTGCTTGATCTTGAATACCCGGAGCGTATTGTAAATAAGAAAATTCACGTCCCACTATATCAGCATGAGTACGATGCACTCGTTTGCTTTGTATACAATCTTCCAAGTGGTAATACTAGCTTGTTAAATCTTGTTAACTCCGGTCACTATGACCGTGTGCCCGCAAAATTTTCGTAATACACATTGGCTAGCGGTATGCGTCCGCGTGGACTGGTCAAGCGTCGTCACTCAGAAGGCTATCTTTTTAAAGAGGGAAATTATGACCACAGTCATTAAGGCCATGATGGCTGTGATAATCGCATTGATATCTATTTCCGCGTTTGCGGATATTTTATGTGAAGAAAAGGCAAAAACGCGAAATGATTTTCTTGCCTGCACAAATGCCGACACAGAAAAAATTCTCGTTGACGCAGAGAAGCTGTATCGAGGCATCAGGAAGGTGACGCCGGGAGACAAGCAAATTGCCCTGGACAGAAATTTTGAAATCTGGAATGAGAAATTCTCATCGGACTGTTCATTAATTGGTTATTCGTTTAACGGATGGGGTGATCGCTATGCCCCTGACACGGGCTTTCAGGTTGCGGAATGTCGTTTGAAGATCGCATCGCAGGAACTCGAATTCTATAAGTGGCTGGCTTGCCCTGAAGATATGGAAACATCAAAAACTCCCAAATGTGCTGCGATCAATAAATCACTTCGAAGAAGTCAATAAAAAGGATTATGAGAGCGACGCAATGAATTTGTGCACGACATCTATTCGATCAAAATGAGTTGAACGCCCCGTTTCGGCAGGGCTCCGTAAAACCGGAGTATGCAGGCAAGCGGCACCACCACGATTAACCATACCGACTGACTGTGAGTAGTCGACCCTGAACAATTCGCGAAGATTTGTGCAATAAGCCACAGTGGCTGCAAGGGCATCGCTATTGAAGGCGTGAAGTCTGTCATCCGGGTTGCGACATGACATCACGCGCGACCTGTGAGCGATGATCCGGCGACGCAGCGCGATCGAGCCAGCCATCGGGCATATGAAGGCCGACGGCAAGCTCGATCGGAATTGGCTGAAGGGCACGCTGCGCGATGTGATCCATGCGGCGTTGCGGGGAGCCGGCCATAACCTGCGGATGATCCTGCGCAAGCCGCGGTTTTTTTCCGCTCTGATTCTCGTCGCTTTGTCCGACTTCAAAACCGTTGCGTCGTCGGCACCCTGATCTCATCCGCGTGCCGAAACGAATCGCTCAGAGGCGACTCATTATTTCCTCCCGCGCCCCACTCCCACGACCTATGTCCACGCCCCAAGTCCGCGACCCAAGCCCGTAGCCCACGCGTCCACTCATGGTGAACCCGCGTTGCCCGCCCCACCCCACGTGTCTATGCTTGTGCGGACACCCGCGCCGCAACACGCGCCGCATCCGGGCGCGGAATTTGCGTAGCCTTTTCATCCGAACCCGCCCACACACGCCGCACGAGGATCGCCGCAGATGACCCGCTACCGCGACTTCCACCGCCGTTCGATCGACGACCCCGAGGCTTTCTGGCGCGACGAAGCCAGACGCATTCACTGGCACACGCCGTTCGACAGAGTGCTCGACCGCTCGAATCCGCCGTTCGCGCGCTGGTTCGTCGGCGGGCGCACGAATCTCTGCCACAACGCGGTCGACCGTCATCTCGCCGAGCGCGCGCAGCAGAACGCGCTCATCTACGTGTCGACGGAAACCGGCATCGAGCGGCGCTACACGTACGCCGAGCTGCACGCGGAAATCAACCGGATGGCCGCCGTGATGCGCTCGCTCGGCGTCAAGCGCGGCGACGTCGTGCTGATCTATCTGCCGATGATCCCCGAGGCGCTCTTCGCGATGCTCGCCTGCGCGCGGCTCGGCGCGATTCACTCGGTCGTGTTCGGCGGTTTCGCGGCGCCCAATCTCGCGGCCCGCATCGACGACGCGAAGCCCGCGCTGATCGTCACCGCCGACGCCGGCGCGCGCGGCGGCAAGGTGATCGACTACACGCCGCTCGTCGACGAAGCGCTCGCACGCGCTGCGCACAAGACGCCGCACGTGCTGCTGATCGACCGCCAGCTCGCGCCCGAGCGCCTGAACGCGCAGTACCTCGTCGCCTACGAGCCGCTGCGCGAGCAGTTCTTCGATGCCCACGTGCCGTGCGAATGGCTCGAATCGAACGAGCCTTCGTACGTGCTGTACACCTCGGGCACGACCGGCAAGCCGAAAGGCGTGCAGCGCGACGTCGGCGGCTACGCGGTGGCGCTCGCGGCGTCGATGGAATACATCTTCGAGGGCAAGGCCGGCGACACGATGTTCACGGCGTCGGATGTGGGCTGGGTGGTCGGTCACAGCTACATCGTCTACGCGCCGCTGATCGCGGGCCTCACCACCGTGATGTACGAAGGCACGCCGATTCGCCCGGACGGCGGCATCTGGTGGCGGCTCGTCGAGCAGTACAGGATCAACCTGATGTTCACCGCGCCGACCGCGCTGCGCGTGCTCAAGAAACAGGACCCGGCGCTGCTCAAGGCGGCAGATCTGTCGAGCCTGCGCACACTCTTTCTCGCCGGCGAGCCGCTCGACGAACCGACCGCCGCGTGGATCACGGGCGCGCTCAACAAGCCCGTGATCGACAACTACTGGCAGACCGAGACCGGCTGGCCGATGCTCGCGATCCCGCGCGGCGTCGAAGCGCTGCCGACCAAACTCGGTTCGCCGGGCGTGCCGTCGGCCGGGTTCAGCCTGACCCTGCGCAACGAGCTGACCGGCGAGCCGTGCGCGGTCGGCGAGAAAGGCGTGCTGACACTCGACTATCCGTTGCCGCCGGGCTGCATGTCGACGGTATGGGGCGACGACAGCCGCTTCGTCAGCACCTACTGGTCGAGTATTCCGGACCACCAGGTCTATTCGACGTTCGACTGGGGCGTGCAGGACGAGGACGGCTACGTGACGATCCTCGGCCGCACCGACGACGTCATCAACGTCGCGGGCCACCGGCTCGGCACGCGCGAGATCGAGGAGGCGCTGTCGAGCCACGCGACCGTCGCCGAGGTGGCGGTAGTCGGCGTAACCGATACGTTAAAGGGTCAGGCGGCGATGGCCTTCGTGGTGCTGCGCGACGCGCGGCCCGATATGGACCCCAGCGAGCGCGCCCGGCTCGAAGCCGAATTGATGGCGACGGTCGACCGCCAGCTTGGCACGATCGCGCGGCCCGCGCGCGTGGTCATGGTGCAGATGCTGCCGAAGACGCGCTCCGGCAAGCTGTTGCGCCGCGCGATTGCGGCGCTCGCCGAAGGACGGGAGCCGGGCGATCTGCCGACGATCGAAGATCCAGCCGCATTGCAGCAGGTGCGCGATGCGTTGAGAGAGCGCGGGAAGTCGTGAATTGCCGGCGCGTTGGGGGTGAAGCTACCGTGAGCGCGGCTAGAGCGCAAAGCGGCGGCATGCAGCCCGGGCACGGAGCGCCGGGCGCGGCCCCGCCGCCTATCAGCCAAATACCGGCCAGAAAACTCCGCAGCCAGCAAAAGCCAACCCCGCGCCGTCAACCCGCCGCGCCGCGCGCTTCGAGAAACCGCGCCAGAATCGCGTTCGAATACGCGCCCGCGATCTCGGTGAGGAACGACACGAACGACGCCGGCGCGTGATCGTCTGCAGTATCGGAAATGGTGCGCACGACCGCGCACGGCACGCCGTACTCGTAGCAGACCTGCGCGATCGCCGCGCCTTCCATCTCGACCGCGAGCGCATCGGGCAACGCCTCGCGCAGCGCGTTGACGGCCGCCGCGCTCGCGACGAACTGATCGCCGCTGACGATCAACCCGCGATGCACACGCGGCTCACGCGTGCCGAAGCGCGCCGCGCAGGCCGCGCCCTCTTCGGCGACGAACCGCTCGCACGCGGCGGCGAGCCGCCCGGCGAGCGCCGTATCGGCGGCAAAACGCGACACGCCGAGCAGCGGCACCTCGAAGCGCGGAAACAGCGGCGACGCGTCGAGATCGTGCTGCAACAACGTCTCGGCGACGACGATATCGCCGACCCGCACCGCGCTGCCCACCCCGCCGGCGACGCCCGTGAACACGATCGCCTCGACGTCGAATTCGTGGATCAGCGCGCTGACCGTGGCGGCCGCCGCGACCTTGCCGACGCGCGCGAGCGTAACGACGCAAGGCGCGCCGCGCACGGTGCCGACGTGATAATCGCGCTGGCCGTGCGTGATCGTGCGCACGCCGGACTCGGCGCGCATCGCTTCGATCAGGTCGCCGAGTTCCTGCGGCAACGCGGCCAGAATGCCGAGCGGCCGCGGCGAAGCAGCGGTGGTGCCTGCGGTGGCGCTGGTAGTTGCGTTCGGCGTCGTGCCCGGGGCTGCACCCGTGGCTGTAGTCATGGGCGCGCTCATTCGACCGCCTGCAATTTAGCCACCGCGAGCGCGAGCCACTTCTCGCCGTGCCGCTTGAATTTGACCTGCGCCTTCGCGTCGGCGCCACCGCCTTCGAGCGCGGTGATCGTGCCTTCGCCGAACTTCGTGTGGAAGACCTGCTGGCCGACCCGGAAACCCGTTTCCGCCGCGCGCTGCTCGTTCGCGAAGGCCGGCAGCGTGGCCGGCGTCGACGACACGGCGCCCGTGTAGCCCGGCCGCGCGAACCAGTCGCGCCCATAGCCGGCGTTGTCCGAGCGGCCGCCCCAACGCGAGCCCGCCTCGACTTTCGGCGTGAGCCACTTGAGCGTGTCCTGCGGCAGTTCGTCGAAAAAGCGCGAACGGATGTTGTAGCGCGTCTGGCCGTGCAGCATCCGGCTCTGCGCGAACGAGAGATACAGCCGCTCCTTCGCGCGCGTGATCGCCACGTACATGAGGCGCCGCTCTTCCTCGAGACCGTCCGCCTCCATCGCGCTGTTCTCGTGCGGGAACAGCCCCTCTTCGAGGCCGGTGATGAACACCGCCGTGAATTCGAGCCCCTTTGCCGCGTGTACCGTCATCAGTTGCACGGCTTCCTGGCCGGCCTGCGCCTGGTTGTCGCCGGCTTCGAGCGACGCGTGCGACAGGAACCCGGCGAGCGGCGTCATCGTGTCGGGGTTTTGCGCCGGATCGGCGAGGTCGGGCGCGTCGAGCACGACCGTGCCCGGATCGTCGGTGGCGACCGCGAGTTCCGGCGCGGCGCTAGCGCCTGGGCGCAACGGAATCGAGCGCGCGGGCGTATCGAGCCCGTAGCCCTCTTCGCTGACGAACGCGGCCGCCGCGTTGACCAGTTCCTGCAGGTTCTCGAGCCGGTCCTGGCCTTCGCGCTCGTTCTGATAGAACTCCGCGAGACCGCTCGTGCGGACCACGTATTCGACGGTTTCCGGCAGGCTCATCTGCTGCGTTTCCGCGCGCATCCGGCCAATCAGGTTCGCGAACGCGGCGAGGCTCGAACCGGCTTTGCCCGCGACGTACGGAATCGCCGCGGCCATCGAGCAGTTGTACAGGCGCGCCGCGTCCGCGAGCTGCTCGATCGAACGCGCGCCGATGCCGCGCGTCGGGAAATTGACGACGCGGCCGAACGCGGTGTCGTCGTTCGGGTTGTCGATGAGGCGCAGATAGGCGAGCGCGTGCTTGACTTCCTGGCGCTCGAAAAAGCGCAGGCCGCCATACACGCGATACGCGATGCCCGCATTCACGAGCGTGTGCTCGATCGTGCGCGACTGCGCGTTGCTGCGATAGAGCACCGCGATTTCGCTGCGCGACGTGCCGGTGCTGATGAGCGCCTTGATTTCCTCGACGATCCAGCTCGCCTCCTGCGAGTCGGTTGCCGATTCGTAGACGCGCACCGGTTCGCCGTGGCCCGCGTCGGTGCGCAGATTCTTGCCGAGGCGCCGCGAGTTGTTCGCGATCAGTTGGTTCGCGGCATCGAGGATATGGCCGTGCGAGCGGTAGTTCTGCTCGAGCTTGATGAGGTGACGCACGTTGAATTCGTGCTCGAAGTCGCGCATGTTGCCGACGTTCGCGCCGCGGAACGCATAGATCGACTGGTCATCGTCGCCGACCGCGAAGATCGCGTTGTGCTGGCCCGCGAGCAGCTTGAGCCACGCGTATTGCAGCTTGTTGGTGTCCTGGAACTCGTCGACGAGGATGTGCCTGAAACGCGCCTGATAATGCGTGCGCAGCGGCGGATTGTGCGCGAGCAGTTCGTAGCAGCGCAGCAGCAGCTCGGGGAAATCGACCACGCCTTCGCGCTGGCACTGCTGGTCGTAGGCCTCGTAGAGTTCGACGAACTTGCGGTTGAAGTTGTCGGTCGCGTCGACGTCTTTCGGCCGCAGCCCCTGCTCTTTCGCGTTGTTGATGAAGTACTGGAGATTTTTCGCCGGGTACTTTTCGTCGTCGATGTTGAGGCCTTTCATGAGGCGCTTGATCGCCGAGAGCTGATCCGCGGTGTCGAGAATCTGGAACGTGGCCGGCAGCCCCGCGTCGCGGTGATGCGCGCGCAACATGCGGTTGCACAGGCCGTGGAAGGTGCCGATCCACATGCCGCGCGTGTCGATCGGCAGGAGCGCCGAGAGGCGCGCCATCATTTCGCGGGCGGCCTTGTTCGTGAAGGTCACCGCGAGGACCGTCGCGGGGGACGCGAGGCCGTGCTGGATGAGCCACGCGATGCGGGTGATGAGGACACGGGTTTTGCCGCTGCCGGCGCCCGCGAGGATCAGGGCGGGCTCGTTGGGGAGTGTGACGGCGGCGTGTTGTTCGGGGTTCAGATGGGCGAGCAGATCGGGCATTTTCTCGAGGGGACGGCAGGTCGAAACACATTATATGCCCCGGCGGGGGCTCGCTTTTTTTGTTCTTGTGGTGTTGGTCTTTTCTTGTTTTCTTGTTGGGGTGTTGGTGTTTGCCCTTTTGCGGGGCGGGCGCTTGTTTTCTTTGTTCCTGCGGTGTTGGCCTTTCCTTGTTTTCTTATTGGTTTATTAGCGTTGCCCCTGTGCGGGGCGGCACCTACTTTCTTTGCGGCTGCAAAGAAAGTAGGCAAAGAAAGCAGCTTCACACCGCCAGCTCTTAAGCGGGTCCCCTGGCTCGGAGGGGGCAGTGGTGCATCTGGAATCTGTCTCCTCGCACATTTGCCGTAAGTGACAAGGCAGTCATTCTTCCGGCGGCGCTGCGCGCCCCGAACCCCTGTTCAAAAACCATCGGCTTTTTTTTTGGCGCGTCGCCGAGGCGAAGCGGATGGCTCCCACAGAGCAAGGCTCGCCTCACGGGTTTCCCTTGCAGACCCGTCCGCGACGCACGTAGTGCGGAGTGGGAGCGGATGATGGCTTTGTCACCAGCGTGCAATGTGCGGGGGCACAGATTCCAGATGCACCACTACCCCCTCCAAGCCAGGGGCCCCACTTAAGAGCTGGCGGTGTGAAGCTGCTTTCTTTGCCTACTTTCTTTGCAGCCGCAAAGAAAGTAGGTGCCGCCCCGCACAGGGGCAACGCCAATAGACCAATAAGAAAGCAAGGAAAGGCCAACGCCGCATGAACAAAGAAAGCAAGCACCCACCCCGCACAGGGAGCACAGCCAACACCCCAACAAGAAAACAAGGAAAGGCCAACACCGCATGAACAAAGAAAGCAGCGCCCCGCAAAGGCACACTCCCCCTCCCAGCTATAATCAACCATTCTTTGCTTCCAAAATCCTGCCTTTAACCAGAAACATGAGCGACACCCCGCCCGACACTACCTCGACGCTTGCCAAAAGCTTCGAACCCCACACCATCGAAGCCCACTGGGGCCCTGAATGGGAAAAACGCGCCTACGCGGCGCCCGCCTTCGACGCGAATCGCAAGGATTTCTCGATCCAGTTGCCGCCGCCGAACGTCACGGGCACCCTGCACATGGGCCACGCGTTCAACCAGACCATCATGGACGGCCTCACGCGCTACCACCGCATGCTCGGCGAAAACACGCTGTGGCTACCGGGCACGGACCATGCCGGCATCGCCACGCAGATCGTCGTCGAACGGCAGCTCGACGCGCAGGGCGTGTCGCGCCACGACCTCGGCCGCGAGAAGTTCGTCGAGCGCGTGTGGGAGTGGAAGCAGCAGTCGGGCTCGACCATCACGAACCAGGTGCGCCGCCTCGGCGCGTCGGTCGACTGGTCACGCGAGTACTTCACGATGGACGACAAAATGTCGGCCGCCGTGCGCGACGTGTTCGTCCGCCTGTATGAACAGGGCCTGATCTATCGCGGCAAGCGCCTCGTGAACTGGGACCCGGTGCTGCTCACCGCGGTGTCCGATCTCGAAGTGGTCAGCGAGGAAGAAAACGGCCACCTGTGGCACATCCAGTATCCGCTCACGGACGGCTCGGGGCATCTGACCGTCGCCACCACCCGTCCGGAAACCATGCTCGGCGACACCGCCGTGATGGTGCACCCCGAAGACGAGCGCTACGCGCACCTGATCGGCAAGACCGTCACGCTGCCGCTGTCGAATCGCGAAGTGCCGATCATCGCCGACGATTACGTGGACCGCGAGTTCGGCACCGGCGTCGTCAAGGTCACGCCCGCGCACGACTTCAACGACTACCAGGTCGGCCTGCGCCACAAGCTGCCGCAAATCGAAATCCTCACGCTCGACGCGAAGATCAACGACAACGCGCCGGAGAAATACCGCGGCCTCGACCGTTTCGAAGCCCGCAAGCAGGTCGTCGCCGACCTCGAGGCGCTCGGCGCGCTCGAATCGGTGAAGGCGCACAAGCTCATGGTGCCGCGCGGCGACCGCACGGGCGTCGTGATCGAGCCGATGCTGACCGACCAGTGGTTCGTCGCCATGAGCAAGCCGGCGCCCGATGCAACATTCGGCACGTTCAATCCGGGCAAGTCGATCGCCGAAACCGCGCTCGAGGTCGTGCGCAACGGCCAGATCAAATTCGTGCCGGAAAACTGGACCACCACGTACTACCAGTGGCTCGAAAACATCCAGGACTGGTGTATCTCGCGCCAGCTCTGGTGGGGCCATCAGATTCCGGCGTGGTACGGCGAAAACGGCGAAGTGTTCGTCGCGAAGACCGAGGAAGACGCGCGCGCGAAAGCCGCCGCGGCCGGCTACACAGGCTCGCTCAAGCGCGACGAGGACGTGCTCGACACGTGGTTCTCGTCCGCGCTCGTGCCGTTCTCGTCGCTCGGCTGGCCGAACGAAACCGAAGAACTCAAGCACTTCATGCCGTCGTCGGTGGTCGTCTCGGGCTTCGACATCATCTTCTTCTGGGTCGCGCGCATGGTCATGATGACCATGCACTTCACGGGCAAGGTGCCGTTCGAGACGATCTACATGCACGGTCTCGTGCGCGACGCCGAAGGCCAGAAGATGTCGAAGAGCAAGGGCAACACGCTCGATCCGATCGACATCGTCGACGGCATCGGCCTCGAAGCGCTGGTCGCGAAGCGCACCACCGGCCTGATGAATCCGAAGCAGGCCGCGTCGATCGAGAAGAAGACCCGCAAGGAATTCCCGGAGGGCATTCCGGCGTTCGGCACCGACGCGCTGCGCTTCACGATGGCCTCGATGGCGACGCTCGGGCGCAACGTGAACTTCGACCTCGCGCGCTGCGAGGGCTATCGCAACTTCTGCAACAAGCTGTGGAACGCCACGCGCTTCGTGCTGATGAACTGCGAAGGCCACGACTGCGGCTTCGGCCAGGCGGGCCCGTGCGGCACGTGCGGGCCGGACGGCCATCTGCACTTCTCGCCGGCCGACCGCTGGATCGTGTCGCTGCTGCAACGCGTGGAAGCGGAAGTCGCCAAGGGTTTTGCCGACTATCGCTTCGACAATGTGGCCAACGCCCTATACAAGTTCGTATGGGACGAATATTGTGACTGGTATCTCGAACTCGCAAAGGTCCAGATCCAGACGGGGCAGCCGAACCAGCAACGCGCCACGCGCCGCACGCTGCTGCGCGTGCTCGAAACGGTGCTGCGCCTCGCGCATCCGGTGATTCCGTTCATCACCGAAGCGCTGTGGCAGAAAGTGGCGCCGCTCGCGGGACGCTACCCCGAGGGCAAGGCCGATGGCGAAGCGTCCATCATGGTGCAGCCGTACCCCATCGCGGAGCCGTCGAAGATCGACGAAGACGCCGAGCGCTGGGCGGCCGACCTGAAAGCGGTGATCGACACGTGCCGGAATCTGCGCGGTGAAATGAACCTGTCGCCGGCGGTCAAGGTGCCGTTGCTCGCCACCGGCAACGCGGAGCGCCTGCGCGCGTTCGCGCCGTACGCTCAGGCGCTGGCGCGTCTGTCCGACGTGCAGATCATCGCCGACGAGGCAACGCTCGACGCGCAGGCGGATGGCGCGCCGATTGCTATCGTAGGAAATGACAAGCTCGTCCTGAAGGTCGAGATCGACGTCGCGGTCGAACGCGAACGTCTGTCGAAGGAGATTGCGCGGTTGACCACCGAGATCGCCAAATGCAACGGCAAGCTGCAGAATGAAAGCTTCGTTGCCAAGGCGCCCCCGGCGGTCGTTGAACAGGAACAGAAACGGCTCGCTGATTTCGAAGCAACCGTTGGCAAGTTGAAAGCCCAACTGGCCCGCTTGCCGGTCTGATCGACGTGCCTTGCCCGCCGCTGCAACAGCGGGCAAGGCCTTAAACCAGAGGACTCAGGGTAATCACATGCTAAAAGTTACAAAGGCGGTATTTCCGGTAGCCGGTCTTGGCACCCGATTCCTCCCTGCCACGAAGGCGAGCCCGAAAGAGATGCTGCCGATCGTCGACAAGCCGCTGATTCAGTACGCGGTCGAAGAGGCGATGGCGGCCGGCATCACCGAAATGATCTTCGTCACGGGCCGCAGCAAGCGCGCGATCGAGGACCATTTCGACAAGTCCTATGAGATCGAGGCCGAACTCGAGGCGCGCGGCAAGGACAAACTGCTCGAACTCGTGCGCAGCATCAAGCCGAGCCACGTCGACTGCTTCTACGTGCGTCAGCCGGAAGCGCTCGGCCTCGGCCACGCGGTGCTGTGCGCGGAAAAGCTCGTCGGCGACAACCCATTCGCCGTGATTCTCGCGGACGACCTGCTGTACGGCACGCCGCCCGTGATGACGCAGATGATCGAAGTGTTCGACCACTATCACAGCTCGGTGATCGGCGTCGAAGAAATCCCGCCTCAGGAGACGAAGTCGTACGGTATCGTCGACGGCAAGGAGTGGGAAGACTCGATCATCAAGATGTCGGGCATCGTCGAGAAGCCGGAGCCGAGCGTGGCGCCGTCGAATCTCGGCGTGGTGGGCCGCTATGTGCTGAAGCCCCGCATCTTCGACCACATCCGCTCGCTGAAGCCGGGCGCGGGCGGCGAGTTGCAGCTCACGGACGCGATCCAGTCGCTGCTCGCCGACGAACAGGTGCTCGCGTACAAATATCACGGCACGCGTTTCGACTGCGGCAGCAAGCTCGGCTATCTGAAGGCGACGGTCGAGTTCGCGCTGCGTCACCCGGAAGTGGCCGCCGATTTCGACGAATATCTGCGCACCCGCTCGCCGGTTCTCGAAGGCTGACGGCTTCGCATCGAGTTTCGCGTGCGGCCTTCAGGTGGCCCTCGGGTAGCCTTCAGGCTGCTTTCGCGAAGCACGCACTGCAGGCCGAAACGAAGAAGGCGCTGTCCCCCGCATGGGGCACAGCGCCTTCTTTTTTACATCGCACGCGCAATTTTGCCGGACGCCGCCGAAACCGGCTCCAACATTTAACGGCGCCGCATCAGGAACGTGAACACCTTGTCGTGCGCCGAGCTCTCGACGATCTCGTTGCCGGTCTGCTTCGCAAACGCGGCGAAATCGCGCTGCGAGCCGGGATCGGTGGCGAGCACCTTGAGAATCTGGCCGCTTTCCATGTCGGCAAGCGCCTTCTTGGCGCGCAGGATGGGCAGCGGGCACATGAGCCCGCGCGCATCGACTTCCTTGTGAATCTGAATTTGCATCGACGATGACCTTCGGGACGGGGCGTCGCTGACGACGCCGGACGGAGGGTCAAATTCTACAGCAGGCGGAGCGCCGCCGCCGGGCATCGCACGGCGGGAAGCGCCGCGACGAGGTCTGCTCCCACTCGCCAGCAGCGGCGCACGCCACGCGGCGCCGCTACAGCGTCACCGCCTGCCCGCTGCGCAGCGACTCGCGCAGCGCCACGCCAATGCGCGTCGCTTCGAGCGCATCGGCAAGCGTCGCGCCCGCCTGCGCCGCTTCACCCTGCACTGCTTCATCCTGCACGACCCCACCCCGCACGGCCCCGCCCTGCACCGCCGCCACGAACGCACGCGCCTCGTGCAGAAACGCGTCCTCGAAACGGTCGAAGAAGTTCGGCGTGCATTCGTTGCGAATGCCTGTCGCGTCATAAATCTCGACGCGATTCGCGCGCGGATTGTGGCCGATCGCGAGCGCGCCGGCCGTGCCGATCACTTCGCTGTGCGTATCGTTGCCGTGCGCCTGGGTGCGCGACGCGTAGAACATGGCGAGCTTGCCGCCCTCGAATTCGCAGATCGCGACGCCGTTGTCGACGTCGCCGAATTCGCGCAGGCCCTCGTGCAGCGCGACCGCGCCCGCCGCGAACACGCGCGTCGCACGCGGCTTGCCGAGCAGCCAGCGCGCGACGTCGATGTCGTGCACCGTGCAGTCGAGGAAGATGCCGCCCGAGGTCGCCGCGAAGCGCACGAAGAAGCCGTCGGTGTCGTTCTGGTCCGTGGTCTGCGAACGCACGAGAAACGGCCGGCCGATCCGGCCCGCGGCGATTTTGTCGAACGCGTCCTTGTAGCTCGGGTCGAAGCGCCGCATGAAACCGATCATCGCCCGCAGATGCGGATAGCGCGCCGCTTCCGCGAGCACGCGCTCGCATTCGGCCACGTCGAGCGACAGCGGCTTTTCGCAAAACACGTGCTTGCCGGCGCGCAACGCGTCGACGATCTGCTGCGCGTGCAGCGACGACGGCGTGACCAGCCACACCGCATCGACGTGCGGATCGGCGAGCAGGTCCGCGTAGTCGTCGTACAGACGCGGCTCGGGCAGCGCGTCGCGCGCCCATGCGAGTTCATCCGCGAGCGGACTGCACGCGGCCGCGAGCAGCGCGCCCGGCACGCGGTACGCGAGATTTTCCGCGTGCCGCTTGCCGAGCCGCCCGAGGCCTACCACACCGAACCGTAACCGCTGCGCCGCCGGCTTCATCATGCCGCTCCGTCGAGTTTGACCGCGCGGCCCTCGCGCCACGAGCGCGTCGCGGCTTCGGCGAGTTCGAGCGCCTTGAGGCCGTCGGCGACGGTCGTGCGCACCGGCTTGCCGTGCGTGACCGCATCGAAGAAATGCGCGATTTCGAGCGCGTAGGCCGCACGATAACGCTCGAGAAAGAATGCCTCGGGCACATCGGTCGATACCGCGGTTTTCGAATACGCGGTGACTTCGGTCGGCCGCACGTTGCCCGCCTGCAGCATGCCCGCGCTGCCGAGCACTTCGAAGCGCTGGTCGTAGCCGTACGCGGCGCGGCGCGCGGTGTTGATCTGGCACAGGCGCCCGTGCTTCGTGCGGATCGTGACGGCGGTCGAATCGATGTCGCCCGCCTCGGCGATCGCGGGGTCGCTCAGGCAACTGCCGGTGGCGTGCAGCGTGTCGGCTTCGTCGTCGAGAATCCAGCGGAAGATGTCGAAATCGTGAATCAGCATGTCCTTGAAGATACCGCCCGAATGCCGGATGTACTCGACGGGCGGCGCGCCCGGATCGCGGCTCGTCACGACGAGCATTTCCGGCGTGCCGATCTCGCCCGCGTCGATGCGCGCCTTCAATGCGGAAAACGTCGGGTCGAAACGCCGCTGAAAGCCGATCATGCACACGACGCCCGCGCGCTCGACCGCTTCCGCGCAGATCCGCGCGCGTTCGAGCGTCAGATCGACGGGCTTCTCGCAAAACACATGCTTCTTCTGCGCCGCCGACTTCACGATCAGGTCCGCATGCGTGTCCGTGCTCGAACAGATCACGGTCGCGCCGACCGACGCATCGCCCATCGCGCCATCGATATCGGCCACCTGCGCGCCATGCTGCGCGGCCAGCGCGGCGGCCGCCTCGCGATTCACGTCGACCACGTACTTGAGCCGCACGCCCGGCTGCCGCGCGAGGTTGGCCGCATGAATTTTGCCGATGCGCCCCGCGCCGAATACCGCGACGTCGATCGTGCTTACCGCGTCAGTCATCGTAGCCTCCAGTGTCGTTGGATTCTTCAACGTTCAGTTCGAGCTTGTACGCCAGTGCGATGAAGAGCGCCTGGCACAGGCAGATCGTGCTGGTCAGCGAGCGGAATGCGAACGCGCTGCCCTCTTTCACATACAGTAGCGTGCTTGCGTAGCGCGCGAGCGGCGATAGTTGGCTATCCGTAATGACGAGCGTCTTCGCCTGATGATGATGCGCGACGCGCAGACAATATTGCGTTTCCTTGCCGTAGGGTGCGAAGCTGATCGCGATCACGACGTCGCCCTTTTTCACGCTGCGAATCTGCTCGCGATACATGCCGCCGAAGCCGGACACGAGATGCACGCGCTTGGGCGTATGCTGCAACGCGTAGACGATGTAGCTCGCCACCGGAAACGAGCGCCGCACGCCGATCACGTAGATGTTGTCGGCCTGTTGCAGCATCTTCACGGCGGCGTCGAACTGCTTGTCGTCGAGCCCCGCTTCGAGTTCTTCGAGACCGCCACGCGACGCCGCGATGAATTCGCGCGCGACCGAGCCGCCCGACAACGTGCCGGGCTTCTCGTCGATGAGCTTGCGAATCCTGCGCTGATAGCTCGACGAGGACACGCCCTGCCCCGTATAAGCCTGACGAAATACCGCCTGCAGATCGGAGAAGCCGGAAAAGCCGAAGCGCTGCGCAAACCGCACGACCGCCGACGGATGCACGCCGCAGCTTGCGGCGATGTCGCTCGTGCGGTCCATCATCACGCTCGAGCGATGCTGCTCGATATACGTCGCCACGTTCTTCAACTGACGCGGCAGCGTCTCGTAGTTTTCCGCGATGCGCTGCATCAATTCTTCGACGCTCGGCAACGCCTCTTCAGTGCTCGGTTCCGCCATGACAGCCTCTCGGGTGCTTTTGCGATGCGGCAGACGCGCCTGCGGCCCGCCGCACGCGCTTCCGACGCTGCCGATTATAGGCAGCCGCCTCGCCAAATGGAACGCATTTTCCATTTTTATTTTTTATGAAATTTTCTTTGCAAGGCCTCGGAAGATGACCTACTCTTGGTCGTGAGCGATGGTGCTTCGGCCTCGTTGTGCTGGTCAGCATGGGAAGGAAAGCCGCCCGCCAGACGCTCCCTCAATAACGAACGACAGACCGAGAAAGGTGGAGACAATGAGACTTTGCAGAGGCAAGGCAACGCTCAGGATTCTGGTGACGGCGTTGACGTTGGCGGCGGGATTCGGCGCGGCGACGGCCGCCCGCGCGGCGGACGCTCACTTCGTGCTGATCAGCCACGCACCGGATTCGGATTCGTGGTGGAACACGATCAAGAACGCGATCAAGCAGGCCGACGAGGACTTCAACGTTCAGACCGACTACCGCAATCCGCCGAACGGCGACATCGCCGACATGGCGCGTCTCGTCGAGCAGGCGGCCGCGCGCAATTACGACGGCGTGATCGTCTCGATCGCCGACTTCGACGTGCTGAAGAGCTCGATCGGGAAGGTCACCGAGAAACACATTCCGCTCGTCACGATCAATTCGGGTACCGAAGAGCAAAGCGCGAAGCTCGGCGCGATCATGCACGTCGGCCAGCCTGAATACGCGGCGGGCAAGGCAGCGGGTGAAAAGGCGAAGGCCGCGGGCATCAAGTCGTTCCTGTGCGTGAACCACTACGCGACGAACCCCGCTTCGTTCGAACGCTGCCGTGGTTTCGCCGA
This sequence comes from Paraburkholderia susongensis, assembly GCF_900177725.1. Lineage (GTDB taxonomy): Bacteria > Pseudomonadota > Gammaproteobacteria > Burkholderiales > Burkholderiaceae > Paraburkholderia > Paraburkholderia susongensis. Next base: position 710,587 of record NZ_FXAT01000001.1, read on the forward strand.
CGCAATCGGCGTCGACTTCAAGACCTCGACGCTCGACGCGGGTCAGGACCCGACCGGCGTGCAGTCCAAGGTCAGCGCGTTCCTGCGCAATCATCCGGACACCCAGGCGGTACTCACGCTCGGGCCGCTGTCGGCCGACCCGACGCTCAAGGCGCTGCAGCAGATGGGCCTCGCCGGCAAGATCTGGTTCGCCACGTTCGACTTCGACAGCGACATCGCGAAGGGCATCCAGGACGGCACGATCCAGTTCGCGATCGACCAGCAACCGTATTTGCAAGGCTATATCCCGGTCGCCGTGCTCGCGATCGTGAAGAAGAATCACACCACCGATCCGGTCAAAATCCGCGAAATCCTGCAGGCGAATCCGAAGTTCAAGGAACGGCTTGCGACCTACGGGCTCGCGCCGTCGTACGGGCCGCGCAATATCGGCTCGGGCCCGGGCTTCATTACGAAAGCCAATGTCGACAAGGTGCTCAAGTACGCGGGTCAGTACCGCTAATCGCACGGCAAGGCATCGCCTGACGAGGCCGCCGCGATGGCGGCAGGTATGAAAGAGGCGAAGACCGGTTAGACGCGTTTCGTCTTGCCGGTATTCGCCCGCCCGGCGCGTTTTTTCCGGGCACACGCACCGTCTCTACATGTTTCAACGCCACACGGCGCTGCGTCGACCAGTCGCCCGCCGGCGTATCAAGGAGAGCTTCAATGGGTGTCGCCGACCTTTTCCATCCCCATCACCGCAAGCCGCCCCCGCCCGATCCGCAGGACCCGTCGAATCCTGCTTCGTCACCGGCTTCGTCGTCCGTGACCGCGGACGAGCGCGTGCGCCGGGAATCGCGGTTCCGGCATCTGCTCGGCCGCCCGGAATTCGCGGCGCTGGCCGGCACCGTCATGGTCTTCATCGTGTTCGGCGTGGCGGCCGGCAACTCGGGGATGTTCAACCTCGACGGCATCATGAACTGGTCGCAGGTCGCGGCCTATCTGGGGCTGATCTCGGTGGGCGCGTGCATGCTGATGATCGCCGGTGAATTCGATCTGTCGATCGGCTCGATGATCGGCTTTGCCGGCATGATGGTCGCGCTGCCGACCATGTATTTCCACTGGCCGATCTGGCTCGCGATCGGGTTCGCGTTCCTCGGCTCGATGCTGCTCGGCGCGCTCAACGGCTATCTCGTGATGCGCACGCGGCTGCCGTCGTTCATCGTCACGCTCGCGTTCCTGTTCATTCTGCGCGGCCTCACGCTGGCCCTCTCGGTGATGTTCGCCGACCGCACGATCATTTCCGGCGTCGGCGACGTTGCACGGCAAGACTGGTTCGCGCACACGTTCTTTCAGGGCGTCGCGTTCAAGGGCCTGTTCGTCTGGCTCGGCCACCTCGGCCTCGTGAAGATGCTCGACAACGGCATGCCGCTCGTGCCGGGCATTCCCAAAGTGCTGCTGTGGTGGCTCGTGCTCGCCGTGGTCTGCGCGTTCACCCTCGCGAAAACCCGCTTCGGCAACTGGATCTTCGCGGTCGGCGGCGACGCCAACGCGGCCAAGAACGTCGGCGTGCCGGTGCGCCGCGTGAAGATCACGCTGTTCGTGCTGACCGCGTTCTGCTCGTGCCTGTATGCAGTGCTGCAAGTGTGCGATATCGGTTCGGCCGCGGCCGACCGCGGTTTGCAGGCGGAATTCGAGGCGATCATCGCCGCGGTGATCGGCGGCACGCTGCTCACGGGCGGCTACGGCTCGGTGGTCGGCGCATGCTTTGGAGCCCTGATCTTCGGCGTCGTGCAGATCGGCATCACCTACACCAATGTCGATTCGGACTGGTTCCGCGTGTTCCTCGGCGTCATGCTGCTGTTCGCCGTGCTGTTCAACCACTACGTGCGCGGCCGCGTCGCGGCTTCCCGCTAGAGGAGTTCATGATGACCGCCCCCGAACAGAGCGCAGACGACTACATCCTGTCGCTCGAAAACGTCAGCCGCTATTTCGGCAACATCATCGCGCTCAACGACATCACGCTGCGGCTCAAGCGCGGCGAAGTGCATTGCCTGCTCGGCGACAACGGCGCGGGCAAGTCGACGCTCATCAAGACGCTCGCGGGCGTGTATCAGCCGAGCGCGGGCACCTACCGGGTGGACGGCAAGCCCGTGCACTTCACGTCGCCGAAAGACGCGCTCGATTTGGGCATCGCGACCGTCTATCAGGATCTCGCGCTGGTGCCACTGCTCTCCGTCGCGCGCAATTTCTTCATGGGCCGCGAGCCGCAGAAGAAACTGTTCGGTTTCCTGAACATAATGGACCTCGAAACCTGCGCGACGGCCGCACGCGAGAAGCTCGCCGAAATGGGCATCAACGTGCGCGACGCGCATCAGCCGATCGGCACGATGTCGGGCGGCGAGCGGCAATGCCTCGCGATCGCGCGCGCGATCCACTTCGGCGCGCGCGTGCTGATTCTCGACGAACCGACCGCCGCGCTCGGCGTGAAACAGAGCTTCAACGTGCTGAAGCTGATTCACAAGGCGCGCGCCAAGGGCATCTCGGTGATCTTCATCACGCACAACGTGCACCACGCGTATCCGATCGGCGATTCGTTCACGCTGCTCAATCGCGGCCGCTCGCTCGGCACGTTCACGAAAGAGACGATCAGCAAGGACGAAGTGCTCGACATGATGGCCGGCGGCGCCGAAATGCAGAAAATGATCGGCGAACTCGAAGGCGCGACGATCTGATCGAATCCGGTCGACCCGGCGCGCGGATCGTCCGCCGCCTGCGCCGCCTGCACAACCTGCGTGGCTTGCGACCGCGCCTAGCTATTCAGGACTATTCATGGACCATTCCAGTACATCGAGCGGGGCCACGCCGGGTTCGGACGCGCATTCAGGCGCGGCGGGCGGCAGCCGTTTCGCGCCGGGGCGCAGCCGCGACATCGTCTGCCTCGGGCGCCTCGCCGTCGATCTGTACGCGCAGCAGGTCGGCGCGCGGCTCGAAGACGTGTCGAGCTTCGCGAAGTACCTCGGCGGTTCGTCGGCGAATATCGCCTTTGGCTGCGCGCGGCTCGGGCTCAATGCGGCGATGCTCGCGCGCGTCGGCGACGATCACATGGGCCGCTTCCTGACCGAAACGCTCGCGAAGGAAGGCTGCGACGTGAGCCACGTGCGCATCGATCACGAACGGCTCACCGCGCTCGTGCTGCTCGGCCTCAAGGACCGCGACACGTTCCCTTTGATCTTCTACCGCGAAAACTGCGCGGACATGGCGGTCGATGAAACCGATTTCGACGAGGCGTTCATCGCATCGTCCAAAGCATTGCTGATTACGGGCACGCACTTCTCGACCGAACAGGTGAACCACACGAGCCGGCGCGCGCTCGACTACGCGCGCCACAATCAGGTGCGCACCGTGCTCGACATCGACTATCGCCCGGTGCTGTGGGGACTCACGGGCAAGGCGGACGGCGAGACGCGCTTCGTCGCAAGCGAAGGCGTCAGCGCGCATTTGCAGCGTATTCTGCCGCTCTTCGATCTGGTGATCGGCACCGAGGAAGAATTCCGCATCGCCGGCGGCAAAAGCGAACTGATTGACGCGCTCGCGATGGTGCGCGCGGTGACACCGGCCACGCTCGTGCTCAAGCGCGGGCCGCTCGGCTGCCAGATCATCGACGGCAAGTTGCCCGACTCGCTCGACGACGCGCCGGTTCACGGCGGTGTCGAAGTCGAGGTGCTGAACGTGCTCGGCGCGGGCGATGCGTTCGCCTCGGGCTTTCTCTCGGGATGGCTGCGCGATCAGCCGCTCGACGCGTGCGCGCGCGCCGCGAACGCGAGCGGCGCGCTGGTCGTCTCGCGGCACGGCTGCGCACCGGCCATGCCGACGCCGGCCGAGCTCGATTACTTCCTGCGCGAAGCACACGCCGATCCGCAACGGATGCGCCGCCCCGATCGCGATGAGAAGCTCGCCCGCCTGCATCGCGTGTCGCCGGCTCGCAAGCCGTGGCATGAAGTGCTCGGCTTCGCGTTCGATCATCGCAACCCGTTCTTCGAACTCGCGCAGCAGACCGGCGCCGACGAAGCGCGCATCGCGCCGCTCAAGCGCCTTTTCGTCGAAGCCGTCGCGCAAACCGAAACCGCTTTGGGCTTGCAGAATCGCATCGGCGTGCTGATCGACGACCGCTACGGGCAGGACGCGCTCAACGCCGCGACAGGCCGTGGCTGGTGGATCGGCCGCCCGGTCGAGTTGCCCGGCTCCGTGCCGCTCGTGTTCGATCACGGCCGCTCGATCGGCACGACGCTGCTCGCGTGGCCGCAGGAACACGTGGTTAAGTGCCTCGTGCAGCTCCACCCCGATGAGCCCATCGAGCAGCGGCTCGAACAGGAAGCGCAATTGCGCGCGCTCTACGACGCAACGCAGGCAAGCGGCCACGAACTGCTGCTCGAAGTGATTCCGCCGAAGCACGCAGCGCTGCCGCAAGGACCGGACATCGTGTATCGCGCGCTCAAGCGCCTGTACAACCTCGGCATCTATCCGGAGTGGTGGAAGCTCGAACCGATGGACGCCGCGCAATGGCAGGCCATCGACACGCTGATCGGCGAACGCGACCCGTACTGCCGCGGCGTCGTGCTGCTCGGTCTGTCGGCGGCCGTCGAGCAGTTGAGCGAGGGCTTTCGCGCCGCCGCGCAATCGGCCACGTGCCGCGGCTTTACGGTCGGCCGCACGATCTTTCACGAGCCGAGCCACGCGTGGCTTGCCGGAGAAATCGGCGACGACGAACTGATCGCGCGCGTGCGCCAGACGTTCGAAACGCTGATCGCCGCGTGGCGAGCCGCACGCGGTGCGCGCGCACAGGGCGCGCCGGATCATGTTCATCAGGAGCAGGCCGCATGAACGAGCGCAGCATGCATGACGAGACTTCATCCGCGAGCGGCGCCGCGCAAACGCAGGCGCACGCGCGGGCGCGCGCACAAACGCACTCCCAAACGCACACACAGGCGCACACCGAGGCGCATGCGCGCTCCGGCGCCACGCTGCGCCTGACGATGGCTCAGGCGCTCGTGCGCTATCTCGCCGCGCAGCGCGTCGCCACCGAAGACGGCAACGGCGTCGAGCCGCTGTTCGGCGGCGTATTCGCGATCTTCGGTCATGGCAACGTCGCGGGCATGGGCGAAGCGCTGTATCAGCATCGCGACGCATTGCCGACCTTGCGCGCGCATAACGAGCAGGCGATGGCGCACAGCGCGATCGCGTATGCGAAGGCGCATTTCCGCCGCCGCATGATGGCGGTCACGACGTCGATCGGCCCGGGCGCCACCAATCTGCTGACCGCCGCCGCGCTCGCGCATGTGAACCGCTTGCCGGTGCTGCTGTTACCCGGAGATATCTTCGTGTCGCGCGCGCCCGATCCGGTGTTGCAGCAACTCGAAGATTCCGGCGACGGCGGCGTCTCCGCCAACGACGCGTTCAAGCCGCTGTCGCGCTACTTCGACCGCATCGTGCATCCGGCGCAATTGCTGAGCGCGCTGCCGCGCGCGATACGCGTGCTGACCGACGCCGCGCTGTGCGGCCCCGTTACGCTCGCGTTGCCGCAGGACGTGCAGGCGCAGGCCTGGGATTTTCCGGCGGACTTCTTTACGCCGCGCGTGATCCGCTTTCATGCGCCCGCGCCGCGGATCGACGATATCGATGCTGCGAGCGCGCGCTTGCGGCAGGCGAAGCATCCGCTGATCGTCGCGGGCGGCGGCGTGCTGTACGGCCGCGCGGCCGAGGCGCTGCAGCGCTTCGCGAGCGCCCATGGCGTGCCGGTCGCGGAGACCCAGGCCGGCAAAAGCGCGCTCGCGTGGAACGATCCGCTGAACACGGGCGCGCTCGGCGTGACGGGCTCGCCGGCCGCGAACGCGCTCGCGCACGACGCCGATTGCGTGCTCGCGATCGGCACGCGCTTGCAGGACTTCACGACCGGCTCGAACACGCTGTTCACGCAGGCCGATGTGATCGCGATCAACGCCAACGCGTTCGACGGCCTCAAGCATCGCGCGCTCGTCGTCGAAGCCGATGCGCGGCTCGCGCTCGATGCGCTCGACGAAGCGTTGCAAGGCTGGCACGCGGAGCGCACGTGGACCGCAAGCGCGCACAAGCTCGCGGCAAGCTGGCGCGACACCGTGAACACGCTCACACATGCGCCGCAACGCGACGCCGTGCTGCCCTACGAGGGCGACGTGATCGGCGCGGTGCAGCGCTCGAGCGCGCATTCGGCCACGGACGACATCGTCGTATGCGCGGCCGGCACCCTGCCCGCCGAATTGCACAAGCTGTGGCGCGCGGGCAAACCGGGCGCGTATCACGTCGAATACGGCTATTCGTGCATGGGCTACGAGATCGCGGGCGGGCTCGGCGTGAAGCTAGCGCGGCCCGAGCGCGAGGTGATCGTGATTCTCGGCGACGGCAGCTACCTGATGCTGAACAGCGAGATCGCCACCTCGGTGATGCTCGGCGCGAAGTTGATCGTCGTCGTGCTCGACAATCGCGGCTTCGGCTGCATCAACCGTTTGCAGCAGGCGTGCGGCGGCGCGCCGTTCAACAATCTGCTCGAAGACTGCATGCAAGGACCCGGCGGCGCGCCGCGCATCGATTTCGCCGCGCACGCGCGCGCGCTCGGCGCCGAAGCCGAGCACGTGGGCAATATCGCGGAACTCGAAACGGCGATGCAGCGCGCACGCGCGGCCAATCGCACGTACGTGATCAGCATCGATACCGATCCGGCGCGCACCACCGGCGACGGCGGCTGGTGGTGGGAAGTCGCGGTGCCGGAGGTCTCGACGCGCGATGCGGTGCGCGAGGCGCGCGCGAAATACGACGCGCAGCTCGCCGCGCGCACGGAACCGCCCGCACCGGCAACAACGCATCGCCCGGGTCGCGGGGACCCAGGCGATCGCAACGATCACGAATGAGGACGCCCGTATGACTGCTTTCGACGTACGCATCGGCATCAACCCGCTCTCGTGGATGAACGACGACTTGCCCTCGCTCGGCGGCGAAACGCCGCTCGAGGTCGCATTGACCGAGGGCCGCCAGATCGGCTATCAGGGCTTCGAACTCGGCAACAAGTTTCCGCGCGAGCCGCAGGCATTGAAGACGCTGCTCGCGCAGTACGACCTCGCGCTCGTCTCCGGCTGGTATTCAGGGCAATTGGCGAAACGCGGCGTCGCCGAGGAAATCGCCGCGGTCGGCCCGCATCTCGAACTGCTCGCGCAAAACGGCGCGACGGTGATGGTGTATGGCGAAGTCGCCGATTCGATCCAGGGCGCGCCGCGCCCGCTCTATCAGCGGCCGCGTTTTTTCAGCGACGCGCAATGGGCCGCGTACGCGGCACGTGTCGACGAATTTGCGCGTTATACGTTGAGCCGCGGCGTACGGCTTGCGTACCATCATCATATGGGCGCGTACGTCGAAACGCCGGCCGACGTCGATCAGCTGATGGCGCGCACGAGCGACGCGGTCGGCCTGCTGTTCGACGCGGGGCATATCACGTTCGCGGGTGGCGATGCGCTCGCGGTGCTCGAGCGGCATATCGCGCGCGTGTGCCACGTGCACTGCAAGGACGTGCGGGCCGCCGTGATGAAGCTCGCGCGCAATCGCAACTGGAGTTTTCTCGACGCGGTGATCGCGGGCGCGTTCACCGTGCCGGGCGACGGCGCGGTGAATTTTGCGGGCATTATCGGCAAACTGAAGCGGCATGGTTATAGCGGCTGGCTCGTCGTCGAGGCCGAACAGGACCCGGTGATCGCGCCGTCGTTCGAGTATGCTCAGAAAGGCTATAAAACGTTGCGCGCGCTCGTCGATGCGCCGCTCGATACGCTCGACGGCACCGAGCCGCAACGATCCTGCATGGGAGCGGAGTAAGCATGAGTTTACTGGTGAAGGCACAGCGCGAAGGCCAAACGATCGCGCGAGTCACGCCGCAGTCGGCCTGCTGGCGTTATGTGGGATTCGCCGCGTACCGGCTCGGCGCGAGCGAAGTCGTACACGTGTTCGAGCCGTCGCGTGAGGTGTGCATCGTCGTGCTGACGGGCGCGGTCGATATCGAAACGCCCAGCGCCTCGTGGAGCTCGCTCGGTTCGCGCGACAGCGTGTTCGAAGACGCCGCGCCGTATGCAGTGTATCTGCCGCCGAACGTGCGCACGACGGTGCGAGCATGCCGCGATGCCGAGATCGGCGTGGCGAGCGCGCCGGCCAAAGGCAAGTATCCGGCGCGGCTCATCGAGCCCGCGTCGATGAAGCGCTCGACGCGCGGCAAGGCGCTCAATACGCGCTACGTCTGCGATATTCTTCCGCAGACCGAACCCGCGGAAGCGCTGCTGGTGGTCGAAGTGAGAACGCCCGGCGGCCATGCGTCGAGCTATCCGCCGCACAAGCACGACACCGACAACATCCCTCACGAGAGTTCGCTCGAAGAAACCTACTATCACCGGCTCGATCCGCCGCAAGGCTTCGCGTTCCAGCGCGTCTACACCGATACGCGCGATATCGACGAATCGATGGCCGTCGAAGATCACGACGTCGTGATGGTGCCGCGCGGCTACCATCCGGTCGTCGTGCCGTACGGCTATGACTCGTATTATCTGAACGTGATGGCGGGCGGTCAGCGGGTCTGGCATTTCCACAACGACCCGGCACACGAGTGGATCATCAATAAGAATGCCTGACTATCCGCGCTGCGCGGCGGTTCGAGAACGCCGCGCAGCGATGTGTATGACGCGATGAGTCAGGTTAGGGATAGTTCGAGAACGGCGATGCGGGAGACGGAGACGGCGCGGTCGAGTACCCGGGTACGTTCGCGCGGAATTGCTGCAGCAGGCCGTTGTCGATCTTGCTCACGCCATTCAACTGCAACTGCATGAGCACGCGCGTGCCGGTGCTCGGCGTGGTCGTCGAGCTGACGTTCGTGTACTTCTCGAACGCGAGGCTCAGCGCCCAGCAGTCGGCCGCGTATTGCAGGCCAAGCAGGCCGCTGATAATCCGGTGGCTCACCAGGTCGTAGTTCATCAGCCCGACGCCGGAGAGCCGCCGGGTCAGCGGCCACTGGCCCGAGAGGAGCACCTGGTTCTCCGCCTGGTCATCGAGCGTCGCGTTCGCTTGCGCATACAGGTACCCCACGTTGACGACCTTGCCGTTGGCCGGCTTCCAGCTGAAGCCCGCCGTCGCCTGCGTGAACTCCGAGCTCGACTGGTTGTACGCGAAGCCTTGCTGGATCGACAGGTTGTTGCCCAGGTTCAGCGAGCCGCCGACAACGAGGTTCGACGGCCCGACCGTTGGAGGCGAATCGCCGGGCATCGTCACTTGCGTCGAGCGGAAGTAGTACTCCTGAGCGAGGGTGAAGCGCGCGAGCTCCACGCCGGTCGCGGCGTCGATGAAGCGCGTGGTCAGCCCCGCCGTCAGGCGGTTCATGTCGGCCACGCGGTCGCCGCCGACGAACCGGTTGCTCGTGAATATTTCAGACAGCCCGAAATCGAGCGGCGCGGTGTCGAAGACCGGCGCATAGTTCTGGTTCCGGTACGGCGTGTAGACGTAGTAGAGCCGCGGCTCGAGCGTCTGGATCAAGCCGACGCCGAACAGGCTCACGTTGCGCTCGAAGGTCGCGCCCGAATCGAGCGACAGCGTCGGCACATTGAAGTTGAAACTCTTTGGCTGGCCTGCCGGCGCAGTGCTGCTGATCGACGTCAGATCGTACGACGCGAAATGCCACTGCAGCTTCGGGATCACGTACCAGCCTGGCCGCTGGATCGGATAGCTGACATAGGGATCGAAAGTCAGCCGTTCGCCCTGTGTCGAGTCCGCGGTCGGAATGGTGAAGCGGGTCGCGTCGGCGGTGGCGCCGAAATCGAAGCCGTCGACGCCGTAGCGCTCATACTTCCCGTTGAGTTCGGGCATCCGGTTATAAGGCGGCGAGCTGTTCGAGAACGACTGCCAGTTCTGCACGCGCACGAGGGCGGACCACGGACCGCTGTTGTACCTGAGCCCCGCTTCCTGCTGGAACAGGCTCTGCCCGCCGAGGACGATCGAGCTTGTGCTCGCCAGATCGGTCGTCACGTTTGCGTCCGATACGCGGTTGTAGTCCACGTACGCGGAAAAGCCGTCGCCGAGCGTCTGCTGATGCTTGAACGTGATCGAATAGCGGTTGGTCTTCGTGAGCGCGTCATCGGGCAGGAACGCGGCCGACAGGGTGCCCGAATAGGTCGGCGTCAGATAGCGGTAGTCGGCCGAGAGCATCGCGCCGCGCCTCGATATCAGACGCGGGGTGAGCGTCAGGTCGTAGTTCGGCGCGAGGTTGAAGTAAATCGGCACCGTGAGGTCGTAGCCGTTGGTCGAGCTGATCGAGAACGTCGGCGGCAGCACGCCGCTGCGGCGCTCGCCGTTGAGCGGAAACGACATCCACGGCGAGGCGAAAATCGGCACGCCGCCGAAGAACAGCACGCTGTTGTACGCGACACCCTGACCGTCCGCATTGTCGAGATCGAGCCGGGACGCGCGTAGATACCACGTCGGGTCGTCGACGCACTGGCAGGTCGAATAGGTGCCGTCGTAGATGGTTTCGCGCTGGTTGTCGAGCAGATCGATGCGCGCAGCGTGCCCCCTCCCGTCCGTGAGGATGAAGTGGTAGGTCGGCGTCGTCATCGTGCCTTCGCTCGAGTCGACGTGCAGATGCGCGTCGGGCCCGATGAACTCGTTGCCGTCGCGTGTGAGCTTCACGTGGCCGAACGCGTCGGCGACATCGCGATCGACGTCGTAGTGGATCGCGTCGGCCTGCACGACTGCCGTCACGCGGCGCAGTTCGGCGCTGCCTTTCAGCGACAGATCCTGGTTGAGCGTGCCGGTCGCGTTGCTGGCTATGCCGAAAGTCGCGGCCTGCATCCCCGGCGCGAGCGGATGCTCCTCGAGCTGGGGCGCGAGCGACAGGCTCCACGGCCCGTCGATCGGTTCGGGTTGCGCGGCCGCGCTGCTTAGCTGTGCGGATGCGCCAAGCGGCACCCAGACGGGCAGGATAAGCAGCACGTCCAGTGAGCGCCGGACTGTCCACGCGATCAGGCACCGGCAGCGACGCCGGCGTACGCCCCGCCGCAGGCAGGCCGCGTCACCGAGGAAAGCCCTGAGCACGGCAGTGATCGCGCGGCCCGCGACGAGCCGTGTGCCTGCAAGCTTCATGCGCTGCTAGAAGGCTGTTCCGATCTGGAACTGGAACGTCTGATATTGATCGCCCGCGTGCCTGACGACCGGCAACGCGTAGTCGAGCTTTAGCGGACCGATCGGCGAAATCCACTCGAGACCGATGCCATAGCTGTAGCGCAGGCCATTGGCCCCGGTGCTGTTGCCCTCGGTGCCCCAGACGTTGCCGCCATCGAGGAACGTGAATACGCGCAGCGTGCGATCGTAGCCCGTGCCCGGCAGCGGGAATGTCAGTTCGACGTTGCCGACGACCATCTTCGAGCCGCCGATCGGATCGCCGGTCGTCGCGTCGCGCGGACCGAGCGAGCCCGGCTCGTACCCGCGCACCGAGCCGATGCCGCCGGCGTAGTAGTTCTTGAAGATCGGATACGGCTTGCCGTCGAGGCCGTTGCCGTAGCCGCCCTGAAAGTTCAGACCGAGAACGAAGCCGCGTGAGAACGAGTAGTAGTACTGCGCTTGCACGTCGGTCTTGTAGTACGTCGTCGTCTCGATCGGCGTGCCGTATTCGGCATTGGCCTGCATGAAGTAGCCGCGGCTTGGCACGAGAGCGCTATCGCGATTGTCGCGCGACCAGCCGATCGAGAGCGGCAGGTTGTTCGACACCCGGCCGAAGTCCTTGACGTAGTCGATGTAGCTCTGGGGCGTGGTCGCATCGACATCGAGCCGGTTCTGTTCGAGTCCGAGCCCGAAGTAGACCGTGTCGGCTTCCGAAAACGGAATGCCGAACTTCATATCAGCGCCGAAGGTGATGACGCGAAAGCTCGTGTCCGTCGTCGCCGAGTAGTACAGCGGATACGACGTTCTGTAATAGACGTCGGTGATCCGCTTGATGCCGTCGATCGTGAAATACGGATCGGTCTGTGACAAGGAAAGCGCGCGGTTGGTCGTCGAGGTGCTCACGTTGAGCGCGAGGGATGTGCCGGACCCGAACACGTTGTCCTGCGAAATGCCCGCCGATACGATCGGCCCTTCCCCCGAACCGTAGCCGAGGCCGAGCGACAACGTACCGGTCGGCTTCTCCGTCACCTTGACGTTGATGTCGACCTGGTCCTGCGTGCCTTCCACCGGCACGGTCGTCACGTCGACGTCGGTGAAGTAGCCGAGCCGGTTGATCCGGTCTTTCGACAGTGCAAGGCGCGACGAATCGAACCACGCGCTTTCGAATTGCCGCATCTCGCGGCGCACGACTTCGTCGCGCGTGCGGGTATTGCCTTCGATGTTCACGCGCCGCACGTAGACCCGGCGGCTCGGATCGACGGTCAACGTCAGGTCGACTTTGTGGTGCACCTCGTCGACCTGCGGCGCGGCGTTGACCGTCGCAAACGCGTAGCCATACTGGCCGAGCTTGCCGACGAGCGCCTTCGTCACTGCCTGCAGCTTCTCCGCGGAGAAGAGCTCGCCCGGCTTGATCGTGACGAGCTTGCTCAGCTCGGCTTCCCGATCCAGCAGGTTGCCCGCGAGCCGGATGCCGGAAACCGTATACGGCTGTCCTTCATGCACCGTGATCGTCAGGTACATGTCCTGCTTGTCGGGCGAAAGCTGTACCTGCGTCGATTCGATGGTGAATTCGAGGTAGCCGCGATTCAGATAGAAGTCGCGAACGTTCTGCAGGTCGCCCGTGAGCTTGTCTTTCGTGTACAGATCATTCTTCGTGTACCACGAGAACCAGTTCGGCGTGGATTCCCGCATCTCGTCTCTCAGCGTGCTGTCGTCGAACGCGTGGTTGCCGATGAAGTTGACCTGGCGGATCTTCGCGCTCGGCCCCTCGACCACCGAGAACAGAATGCTGACCCGGTTGCGGTCGATTGGCGTAACCGTTGTCGTCACTTCGGCCGCATAGTAGCCACGGGTCAGATACTGACGCTTGAGTTCCTGCTCGGCCTTGTCGATCAATGCCTTGTCGTAATAGTGGCCCGCCGTGAGCCCGACGCTATTGAGCGCCTTCGTCAGGTTGTCCTTGTCGAACTCGTGAATGCCGGCAAAATCGACCCCGCCGATCGCGGCGCGCTCGGCGACCTGCACGACCACGACGTCACCGTCCGCGGCGACCTTCACGTCGTTGAAGAAGCCCGTTGCGTAGAGCTTGCGGATGATCTCCGTCGCTGTCTCGTCGTTGAAGGTATCGCCGCGCTTGATCGGCAAATAGTTGAAAAACGTACCTGCCTCGATCCGCTGAAGACCTTCGACGCGAATGTCGCGAATCACGAACGGCGTCGCGGCATACACGGTGGGCCCGATCAGCGCGCAGAACGTAGCTGCGGCGATCTTCTCGAAGGCCAGTTTCCGTCGGAGACTGCGCATCCTCAGATTCCTTTGTAATGCAGAAGCTCACGATGCGACCGGCTTCGGGGATTTTGTATGAGATGCCCATGGAACTGCATTCCGGCCACCGGATTCACTGCATAGTCGACGCTCTGGCTTACCGCTGCATAGCCGACGAACGCTGGGGCTTCCATCATTGCCCGTGGCGCGTATTCCCCGTGGGAAATAAATCGATCGAGGTGGTACTTGCTGTCAGGCCAACACGCCCATTCGGTTCGATGCAGGTTCAACGTAACGTTTCCTACTCGGTGATCCCGTTCGCTAACAGTTTGAGCGTTTTGCACTGCCATCAGATGTGCTGTCCGAATCAACATGGCGTAGAAACTTGCGATAAGCGTTCTTGACATGACCGTACCCCTTTCAATTCAAACGAACGATACGTAGGTACGATAGACATCAACCACGCAAGTTGAGTTACCGCTTCTTTACCCAGGTTTACCGTCTACTCGCATTGAGCACGCGTGATGGCACACGGCGTCTGTGTTTCGCCGGGTGCGCCATGCACACGCGATGCAGGAAAACGATTTTTAAAAAGGATAACGAAGTACTTTTATGAGGGAGGCGTAATTCAAGGCAAGCCCACAACCCATTTTTTTAAATCACGCGAACGCGCCTTTGCGCTCGCAGTATAAAGAGAGATGAGCGCTGGGCGCCGCCGCAATGCAGGCGCGAAGGCGCGTTCGCAAGCCCGTTATTGCGTGACCAGACACTAGTTCAACAGTACGTCGGGCGCACGACTCACTGGCGGCTTTGCGCTGAGCGCCTGAACCAGGCGCTGGACGCTTTGATCTGGCAGCGCATAAGCAGTCCAGCCCGATCCAGCGTGCCGAAGCAGCAGCACAGCTCCGAGAAGCGGTGAATGATCGACATGCCAGGAAGGATCGATTTCAAGCGGATAGTCCTGAGTCTTTACCGGTTCGACGGATGGCGGAGGAGTCATGCTGACGCGCACCAGAACCAGTTGCCGGATGAGTTCGTCCACGTCTTCGGTCCGAAGCAAGGCAGACCGATCGGCAATTCTGAAGCAAAGCGCTGCGTCACCACCACCGTCCTTGTTCACTACTTCCAATGTCATCAAGTCATACATGGAACATTCCTGATCCGCTACGGTCTTGTCCGCTTGCGCGAGCAACACCTGGTTATTCACCATTGCATTTCGCGGAGTCACAACAACAGCCGCGTGACAGCAACTGAAGTCTAGGCCACAAGACTGGGAAACATATTTCCACTTCATTTCGGAGCGTTACAGAACGGTGATGCGATCTTCAGAAGCGAACGAAGCAGCGATCATCATGAGCACGGAAAACAACGTGCAGGCACGAATGAAGATGTCGATATGTCGATATTGATGTTCGTTCAACGACGAAATCCATACGAATATTACCGAAACGAGTTGTTCGAAATATTGTGCTTTCCGACTGGCAGATATTTTCCAATCTTTCCGTGAGTTTCGGCATATCACAGCCGAAGTCATGTGCTCTGCTGCATTCGTGTGGAAAAGAAGCAGGAAATCCTTTATGGACAAGACGCGATTCCCGACGACGCCAAATAATTACCAGCAATACGTTGTTACAGGCGGCGTGCGCAGAAACAGTCCGTAAATAGGGGCGTTGCCGCTGCCCCACAGCCGCTTCGCTTCTCTCAGTTCTAATGCGCATTCAACGGGCGCCATACAGGTTGAGCCCGTTGCATTGCGGCGCATTGAGTCACTTCCTGAAAGTTCGCATGCGTGGGACTTCATGCGCCGCTTCATTTTTGCTCGATGGAGAATCAGATGAAAAAATCATTGATGGTGCTCGGAGCGGCGAGCGCATTCGCTTTCGCATCTGCCGCACATGCGCAAAGCAGCGTGACGCTCTACGGACTTATCGATGCCGGCCTCACTTATACGAACAACCAGGGAGGCAGCGCCAACTATCAGATGAGCAGCGGTTCGGTCAACGGCAGCCGGTTCGGTTTGCGCGGCTCGGAAGATCTGGGTGGCGGACTCAAGGCCGTGTTCGACCTCGAAAACGGCTTTAGCATCGCCAACGGCAAGCTCGGTCAAAACGGTCTCGAGTTCGGCCGTCAAGCATTCGTAGGGCTGGCGAGCGATCAATTCGGCGCGGTCACGCTAGGCCGGCAGTACGACTCCGTCGTCGATTATCTTGCACCGCTGGCTCTCACCGGAACGGGCTATGGCGGCACTCAGGCGGCGCACCCATTCGATAACGACAACCTCGACAACTCGTTTCGAATCAACAATTCGATCAAGTACTCGAGCGTCAATTACGGCGGCCTGAAGTTCGGCGGCTTGTATGGCTTCTCCAACAGCGCGGGCGACTTCGCGACGAATCGCGCATACAGCGTCGGCGCATCGTACGACTTCGGCCCCTTCAATCTTGCAGCCGGATACCTGCAGTTGAACAACAGCGGCACGGATCTGAACACGGGCGGCGCCGTGACCAACGACGCGACCTTCACCGCGAGCACACAACGCACCTGGGGCGTGGGCGGAAATTACACGTTCGCCAACGCGACCGTCGGGCTCGTCTTCACGCAGACTATCCTGGGCGGCCTGGACGGCATCGGCGAGTCGGCATCGGGAACGTCGAATGGACTTTCGCTTATCAACAATAGTGCGCGCTTCTCGAACTATGAGTTGAACGGACGTTATCAGCTCACGCCGGCGGTTTCGCTCGCTGCGGCCTACACGTTCACCGACAGCCACATCGACGGCGTTTCGCCGAAGTGGAATCAGGTCTCGCTGCAAACCGCCTATGCGCTGTCCAAACGCACTGACGTCTATCTGCAAGGCGTGTATCAGCACGTGAGCGATACGGGCGACAGCGGCATCCATGCGGTCATCAATGGCTTGTCGATGTCGAGCACCAACACTCAGGTGGCCGTCACGGCTGGTTTGCGCGTGCGCTTCTAGGAGACAGCCAGGCCACGCACGCGGCCTCGTTCACTCAGCGATGTCACGCATGTCGCTTACTCGGCGATCCATGAGAAAGCGCGCGATCTGGTCGGCGGATGGTCGAACGCCGAGCAGATCGCGGTCAATAACGCGCTGCCAGGAGACGTGATCGAGCCGTTGGTTGTGGCCGAGGCGCCGCGCTACTGCTTCGCGGCTTCTTCGCTGCTTCTTCGCTTCTACCCTGGTTCGCTCCGGTGATGAACACCCGCGATACGTCGAGACCGGAGCGCGTCAATCGTTCATCGTCCGAAGACGGCGGCCGCCTATTCCGATGGCTGGTCAGCGTCCGCCGTGATACCGCCTGCCGGTTCCGTTCTGGAAACGCGCCGCCACTCCCCCGGCGTCATGCCCATCCAGGCCGAAAACGCTCGCCGGAACGCGGCGACGGACTGATAACCCACCGACTCGGCCACCGCCTCTGTCGGGATGCTCGACTGCTTCAAGGTATTGGCAGCCAGCCCCATGCGGACGTCCGTCAGAAATTCAAAAGCGGAGCGGCCCAGATGGTCCTGGAAATGACGTATGAACGTGGCGCGCGACATCTTGCACAGCGCGGCCAGGTCCGGCAGCCGCCAGTCGCGATCAGGCTCGCTGAACATCGCCAGCAAGGCCGGCGTGAGCCGGGGTTGGCCCGCCAGCGCCAGCAATCCCTGGCGGGGCTGTTGTGCATCGCTGGCCGCGCGCAGCACCAGAGTAAACAACGCCGCCGAAAGGGCATTGAGCATGGCGCGTCCACCCAGACCAGCGCCCGCCGCCTCCGCACGCATCAGGCCCACGAGGCCGGCCAGTTGTTCAGATGGCAGGTCTTCATCCGCGCCCTCGCCGTCCCGCCGGGTTGCGCTGACGACCACCCTCGCTGGCAGATAGTCCCGCACCAGGCGATCGTATGGCGCGGCAATGCGAAAGCGCCCGCACAGCATGTCCAATCGCGCTCCCGTGCCTGTGTTGGTGCTGAGGCTCAGGTTCAGACCCGGCTCCAGCGTCGCAAGCGGCGCGGGCAAGCCGCTGCCGTCATGAAGAACATGCGAGGACCCGTGCGGCAGCATCACGATGTCTCCCGCATGCAGTTCGCGCAAGGTTTCGTCCTCGGCATTTTCGACAATGGCCTTGCCGCGCAGCACGATGTGGTAAGGAATTTCTCGCGCCGTGGCCTGCTCGTACGCGATGCGCCACGGTGCGCCATAGGCGCAGCGTATCTCCAGTTGCCCAGTCACGGTCATCATCGCCAGCCACTGGCTCAGCCAATCTATTTGCGGTTTCATCGGGATGCCGTTGGATTGATACTAATGAGCATTTTATTGAGATTTAATGGTCTCGAAAATATCAAACCGCAGACCTACAGTAGAGGCTCCTTCACACCGCTTCAGGAGCAAACCATGAGCCGCATCACCATCCCCGCCATCGAATCCGCGACGGGCGCCACTGCCGACGTCTACGAACAAGTCCGCAAGGTTGCGGGAGGCCGCGTGCCCAATCTGTATGCCGCGCTGGGGCATCTGGCGCCGCAGTCGCTCGCAGCCGTGCTCAATGCCGATGGCACGCTCGCGCGCGCCAGCCTGGATCGCAAGGATCTGGAAACCATCAAAGTGCTGGTGAGCGAACTGACTGGCTGTGATTATTGCCTGGCGGCCCATTACATGTTGGGCAAGATGGCGGGGCTTTCCCCAGCCGTGCTGGGCGCCATCCGCAGCGGGCAATCCACGGGCGACGCGAAGCGTGATGCACTGGTGAGTTTCGTTCGGGTCATCGTGGAAACCCGTGGGACGCTGGCGCAGTCCACGGTGGATGCGGTGCGGGCGGCGGGCTATACCGACACGCAGCTTGCCGACATCTCTTTGGCCGTCGCGCTGATGACCTTCACCAACACGTTCAATCGCATCAACGATACCGAGGTGGATTTCCCGGCGGCTCCATGATGTCTGCAGCCAGGCGGCGAATGCCGTCTGGCTGTGCTCCGCCGCTCAACCGCCGTTCAACCGCCGCTCAACCGATATCAACCGACGCCCAGCCACTCGCGCATCACGTCGTCACGCGAGAGAAACGACGCGAGCGCGCCGTCGAACACGATCTCGCCATGCCCCATCACGGCGACGCGGCTCGCGATTTCCCGCGCGATCACGAGGCGCTGCTCGATCAGCAGCATCGCGACGCCGCGTTCGCGCAATGCGTGCAGACACTCGGCGACCTGCTCCATCACGCGGCTGGCGAGACCCTCGCCGGGCTCGTCGATCAGCAGCAGGTCGGGGTCGCCCAGCAGTGCCCGCGCGAGCGCGAGCATCTGCTGCTCGCCGCCCGACAGCGCACCGGCGCGCGTGCGCTTGCGCTCGGCGAGCACGGGGAACAGCGCGTAGGCGTCGTCGAGCGTGAAGCGTGGGGTGTGGCCGCGCGCACGCGGTGCGGCGGGCGCAATCCCGAGCAGCAGATTTTCGTGGACGCTCAGCGCCGCGAACACGTCGCGATGTTCGGCCACATAGCCGAGGCCGAGGCGCGCGATTTCGAACGTGCGCAGACCGGCAAGCGAGCGGCCCGCGAAACGCAACACGCCCTCGCTGCGCACGAGACCCATGATCGCGCGCGCGAGCGTCGAACGGCCCGAGCCGTTACGGCCGACGAGCGCGAGCACTTCGCCGGGTTCGATGCTGAGCGTGACTCCGTGCAGCGCCTGGCTCGCGCCGTGCCACGCGTTCAGTTCGCGGATCTCGAGCAGCGCACTCATTTGGCGGCACCTTTGTGGGCTTCTGTGTTCGCTCCCTCGCCTGCCGCTCTCCGTGTTTCATCACCACCACGTTCGCCCGGCCGCGCGTCAGCGCGTCTGTCGAAGCGTTCGCCCAGATACGCGGCACGCACCGCCTCGTCCGCACGAATCGCCGCCGGCGGACCACTCGCGATGATGCGCCCCTGCACGAGCACCGAAATGCGATCGGCGATGGCGAAGACCACATCCATATCGTGCTCGACCATCAGCAGCGTGCGGCCCGCGGTAGCTTCGCGAATCAGTTCGATCGCGTGCGCCGCTTCCGCGCGATTCATGCCCGCGGTCGGCTCGTCGAGCAGCAATGTATGCGCGCCGCTCGCGAGCGCAATGCCGAGATCGAGCGCGCGCTGCTCCGCATAGCTGAGCGTGCCGGCCTGCACGTCGCGGCGCGCGCCGAGACCCACCGCATCGAGCACCTCGGCGGCACGCGCATCGACCGTGGACGAACCGGTCAGACGCTGCCACCAGCGCGTACGGTCGCGCTCGGCCAGCAGCGCCGCGCAGCGCAGATTGTCGAACACGCTGAGCCGCGCGAACACGCTCGTGCTTTGGAAACTGCGCGCGAGACCACGGCGCGCGATCGCGGCCGGCGCGAGCCGCGTGATGTCCGCGCCGAACAGATGGATGCTTCCCGCGCTCGGCCGCGCGCCGCCCGCGATCAGATTGAACAGCGTGGACTTGCCCGCGCCGTTCGGGCCGATCAGCGCATGCCGCTCGCCGGGCTCGATTTCGAGAGCGACGCCGCGCAGAACCCGCGTCGCGCCGAAACGCTTTTCGATGCCGTAGAGCGCGAGCGCGGGAATCATCGCGAGTCTCCGGTGGATAGCGCAGCGCTTGCGTCGCCTGCGTTGTCTGCGAGACGCGCCTGCGCGCGCATCGCGTGGCGCGTGCTCAGCGTGCCCAACGCGGCGAGCACGGCAAGCGCGATGGCGGGCCAGAAGGGTGACGCGCTCCACGCCGACAGCAGCGGCCCGTTGCCGATACCCACGTTGGCGCCGAGGCCGAAGATCACACCCGCCGCGCCCTCGTCCGCGCCGAACCGCGCGGCATACGCCCACTGCACGGCGAGCACGATGGCCGCCAGCCACAGCAGCGCCGCAAGCGCGCTCCACAGGTAAGCGGCACGGCAACGCCGCCAGCCATGCGTCGCGACGCGCGCCGTGTGCCGCGCGCAAAAACCCGCGAGCCCATCGGGCGCCGCCATCACGACGACGACGAAGAACATCCCAAGGTAGAACAGCCAGGCCCGCGTGACACTCGCCACGATCACGCTGAAAAACGTCAGCACGAGCGCGCCCGCGACCGGTCCGAAGAACGCGCCCGTCCCGCCGATCACGGTGGCGATCAGCACCGCGCCCGAGCGCATCATGCCGACGCTTTCCGTCGACACCAGCTCGATATTGACGAGCCCCATCGTCCCCGCGATGCCCGCGAAAAACGCCGACAGCACCACCACGCCATAGCGGATACGCGGCGGGTAGCAGCCGATCGCCGCCGCACGCGCCGGATTGTCGCGCACCGCATTGGCGAGACGCATGAACGGCGTGCGCGACAGCGCGAACATCGCCACGCTCGCCGCGAGACACCACAGCGCGATCAGCGCATAGGCTTCGCGCGCCGGACCGAAGCTCAGGCCGAAGAAGCTCTGAGCGATGAAGCGCGGGCCGCTCGTGCGATCGATCGCAATGCCGGCCTCGCCGCCGAACCAGCCGGGCAGCGTCCACGCGGCCGCGACCACGAGTTCGCCGAGGCCGAGCGTAATCATCGCGAACGCGGTGCCGGAACGCCGCGTCGCGATCAAGCCGAACAGCGCGCCCACGAGCGCTGCGCCGAGCCCGCCGACGAGCGGCAGCAGCACGAGCGGCACGCCGATCCGGTTGAACACCTGCGCGGCGATCAGCGCGCCGAGCCCCGCATACGCGGCATGACCGAACGACAGCAGCCCGGTCTCGCCGAGCAGCAGGTTATACGAGAGCGCGAACACGATCATCGCCGCGCTTTGCGCGAGCCATGCGAGCAACCAGCTCTGCGGCCACACGAACGGCGGCACCGCGAGAAACGCAATGAGCGCGAGCCATGGTGCGAGCGTGCGCATCCGGGTGCGGGAGGGCGCGGCCGGTGGCGCAGGCAGTGGCGCAAGCAGTGGCGCAGGCGGTGGCGCAGGCGGTCGCGCAGGCGGCACGGGCGGCGGCATTGCGTCTTTCGCCGCCTCTGAACGCGCGCCGCGCTTACGCATGATCCTCACGCCGTCCGAAAAGCCCGCGCGGCCTGAGCGCCAGCACCGCGACGAGCAGCAGATAAGGAATCAGCGGCGCGAGTTGCGCGAGCGTCAGCGCGTCCCACTCGGGCGGCAGCGAGGCGCCAGCGACCGACACCACGTCGCCCAGCGACACGTCGCTCGCCACCGCGAGCGTCTGCACGCAGCCCACCAGCAGCGACGCGGCGAGCGCCCCGCTCAGCGAGCCGAGCCCGCCGATCACGACCACGACGAAGACGATCGAGCCGAGCGATTCCGCCATCGCCGGTTCGATCACGAAGAGCGGCGCGCCGATCACGCCGGCGAGCGCGGCGAGCGCCGTGCCGGCCGCGAACACGCCGGTGAAGACGCGCGGCACGTTGTGGCCGAGCGCTTCGACCGCATGCGCATGGGTGAGCGCGGCGCGCACGATCAGGCCGGTGCGCGACACGCTCAGCACCGCGACGAGCGCCGCGAGCATCACGAGCGACACCGCCATCATGAACGCGCGATAGCGCGTGAAGACCGCACCGTAAAGCGAAAACAGCGGGCCGTCGAGCACGGCCGGAACCGGCGCGGAAAGCGGACTCAGTCCCCAGCCGAGTTTGACCAGCTCGCCGAGCAGATACGCGGCGCCGAACGTGAGCAGCAGTTCGGGCAAATGGCCGTGCGTACGCACGCGCCGCAGCAGCCAGCGCTCGAGCGCTGCGCCGAGCAGACCGACGGCGAGCGGCGCGACCACGAGTGCGCTCCAGAACCCGGCGCGCGCGGCCACCGAAAAACCGACATAGGCGCCGAGCATGTAGAAGCTCGCATGCGCGAAATTCAGCACGCCGAGCATGCTGAAAATCAGCGTGAGCCCGGCCGACAGCATGAACAGCAGCAGGCCGTAGCTGAGGCCGTTGAGCAGGTTGACGACGAGCGACTGCACGCGCGTGATCCACCCTAGTTCGCCGGCGCGCAAACGCTCAGCGGTTCGAGCGCCGCGCGCAGACCGGCAGGCAGGTTCACGGGACGGCGCGTCGCGCGATCCACGTAGACATGCACGAAATGTCCCTGCGCGGCGGGCTCGGCGTCGCCTTCCCTGAAGAGCCCGACTTCGTAGCGCACGCTCGACGTGCCGAGCCGCACGACCCGCAAGCCCGCATCGATGCGATCCGGAAACACGAGCGGCGCGAAGTAGTTGCATTGCGTCTCGACCACGAGCCCGATCGTCGCGCCATGCTCGAAATCGAGCACGCCCGCGCGGACCAGATACTCGTTCACGACGGTGTCGAAATAGCTGTAGTAGACGACGTTGTTCACGTGGCCGTAGACGTCGTTATCCATCCAGCGGGTCGTGATGGACAGGAAGTACGGATAGGCGGCGCGTGGCGTGGGAGCGGGTTTGTTCATTGGTATCTGCTCATGAGGCGTGAGGTTGTATCGGCGGCCTGGGGCACGTGTCGTTGCCTGTCGTTGATTTTTCGCGGCGGCGGTGCCGCCCGGCGCGGCCGCTGCCGTTGCCGTTGCCGTTGCCGGGCTCGCGCGGCTTCGTCACAGCGACTCGCTCAGCATGCGGCGATAATCGTCGGCCGTCGCTTCGCGCGGATTCGTGCGATGGCAATGGTCCACGAGCGCGCCCTGCACGACCTTGTCGAACATGCTTTCGTCGACACCCATCTGCTTGAGGCCGGTCGGCAGACCGAGCCGCGCCGTCATGTCGAAAAGCGCCTGCGCGAGATCCCCGTGGTCCGGCAAACCCATCGCGCGGCGCATCCGCGCATAACGGCGCTCGGCCACCACGCTCGGCGCGCGCTCGTTAAAGCGCAGCACCGCGGGCAGCACGACCGCGTTCAGCGTGCCGTGATGCAGCGACGTGCGCCCGTTCACCTTCAGGCCGCCCAACGGATGCGACAGCGAGTGCACGCAGCCGAGGCCCTTCTGGAACGCCATCGCGCCCTGCATCGACGCGCTCATCATGTTCAGCCGCGCTTCGCGATCGCTGCCGTCCGCGCACACACGCTCGATGCTGGCCCATGCGCGCTCGAGTCCGTCGAGCGCGATGCCGTCAGCGGGCGGATTGAAGGCGGGCGCGAGGAAGGTCTCGATGCAGTGCGCGATCGCGTCCATGCCGGTCGCCGCGGTCAGACCCGGCGGCAGACCGAGCGTCAAGCCCGGATCGCAGAGCGCCGCTTTCGGCAGCAGATGCCACGAGTGAAAGCCGAGCTTGCGGCCGTCGTTGAGAATCACGATCGCGCCGCGCGCGACCTCGCTGCCCGTGCCCGCGGTGGTCGGAATCGCGATCAGCGGCGCGACGGCATCCGTGATCTTCGCGCTGCCGCCTTCGATCGTCGCGTACTGCGTGAGCGGTCCCGGATGCGTGGCCGCAATCGCGACGCCCTTCGCGAGATCGATCGACGACCCGCCGCCCACCGCGATCAGACCATCGCAGCGTTCGTCGCGATACATCTGGGCGGCCGCGAGCACCATCGCCTCGGTCGGGTTCGACGGGGTGTCGTCGAAGAGCGGCACGTCGCCGAGCTTCAGCGCGTCGAGCGCCTGTTTCGCGATGCCGGCCACGACGACGCCCTTGTCGCTGATGACGAGCGGCCGCTCGATGCCGATGCGCGCGCACTCGGACGGCAGTTGCGACAATGCTTCGTAGCCCAGATGAATATGAGTCAGGTAGTAGATGTAGGCCATGCCGTGCTTCTCCTGAGCGTTTGCTGATTGATCGCGGGTTGGTCGCTGCCTGATTGCCGCCTGATTGCCGCTTGATCGCCGATCGACGCGGGACCGTTGTTCCCGATGCGGCGCCTACTGCCCCGGTCTCTCGACGAATTCGAACGGCAGACCGCGCCGCCGCATCCATTCGCCGAGCGCCTGGCCGGTGCCTGCGCGCCACGGCCGCAGTTTGGCCGGCTCGACGAGGCGGTACTCGAGCAATTCCGGCGACAGCGAAATCGTCCCGTGCGCCTTCACGTGATAGGCGATGATCAGTTCGTTCTTGCGCATGAATTCGTACACACCGATCAGCTCGACCGACTCCGTATGCAGCGCCGTCTCTTCGTGCACTTCGCGCGCGATGCCCTGTTCCGGCGTCTCGCCATTTTCGAGGAAGCCCGTAATCAGCGCGAACATGCCCTCGGGCCACGCGGCATTGCGCGCCAGCAGAATCTGCCCCTCGTATTCGACGATCGCGGCCACGACCGGCAGCGGGTTATTCCAATGGACGTAGCCGCACTCGGTATCGGGGCAGCTTTGGCGGATGCGGCCGCCCTCGTGCGCGGGGTCCGCGCGTTCGGTCAAAGGCTTCGCGCAGCGCGGACAGAATCGGTAATCGGTCATGAAGGGAACGTCTCTTTATCTCGTATCTGTATTTATCAGCGACCTCGCGTGCGGCGGGACGCGCCGCGCGCTCTGCGTCACGCCGCGCACAACTCGCGCACTTCGGTGGCGAAACGCTCGACCGTTTCGGGCTGCGTGTCCCATGCGCACATCAGCCGGCAACCGCCCGCGCCGATGAACTCATAGAACTTCCAGCCGCGCGCGCGCATCGCCTTCGCGGCGTGTGGCGGCAACTGCGCGAAGACCGCATTCGATTCGCCCGGAAACATGATGCTCACGCCCGGAATTTCCTGCAACCGCGTTTGCAGCAGACGCGCCATCGCGTTCGCGTGACGCGCGTTGCGCAGCCACACGTCGTTGTCGAGCAGGCCGAGCCACGGCGCGGAGATGAAGCGCATCTTCGAGGCCAGTTGCCCCGCCTGCTTCAGGCGATAGGCGAAATCGTCGGCGAGCGCGCGATCGAAGAACACCACCGCCTCGCCGACCGGCAAGCCGTTCTTGGTGCCGCCGAAGCACAGCACGTCGACGCCCGCGCGCCACGTGATCTCCGACGGATGCACGTCGAGCGCCGCGACCGCGTTCGCGAAGCGCGCGCCGTCCATGTGCACTTTCAGATGACGGCGCTTCGCAATGGCCGCGATGGCCCGCACTTCCTCGACGCTGTAGACAGTGCCGACCTCGGTCGACTGGGTCAGCGTGACGACCTTCGGCTTCGGATAGTGGATGTCGGCGCGGCGCGTGACGACCGCTTCGATCGCATCGGGCGTGAGCTTGCCGCCGATGCCCGGCGCGGTCAGCAGCTTCGAGCCGCCCGAAAAGAATTCGGGACCGCCGCATTCGTCGGTCTCGATGTGCGCGAGTTCGTGGCAGATCACCGAGTGATACGACTGGCACAGCGACGCGAGCGCGAGCGAATTGGCCGCCGTGCCGTTGAACACGAAGAACACTTCGCAATCGGTCTGGAAGAGTTCGCGCAGACGGTCGCAGACCTGGTTGGTCCAGGAATCGTCGCCGTAGGCCGGCTCGTGGCCGCTGTTGTTGGCGGCGATCAGCGCGTCGAGCGCTTCGGGACAGATGCCGGCGTAGTTGTCGGACGCGAAATGTTGCATGGTGGCACGACGCGCCCGGCGACAGGCGCGTGGGGATGACGGAAAGCGGTCATTTTAGTGCGCCCGTGCGATATATGTTCCGGAGGCGGGTGTTTTATGGGCGGGGTTTCAGGAGTGCCCTTCGCTTTCGTGCTCCCCGCTTTTCGCGCCGTTGAACACCTTGACCGTTAGTTGCACCCGCAATCCGGCATGCGGCCGCGGCCACGCGGCACGTGCGCCACCGCGATCAGCCCCGCCGCGCCCGCCAGCAGCGCGAGTGCGGCCAGCCACAGCGCCGGCGAAAACGATCCCGTATGCGCCGCAATCGGCGCGGCCACGAGCGGACCGGCGATCTGACCGATGCCATAGGCCGCCGTCGCGTAACCCATCAAACCCGCCGCGTCGTCGCCACGCAGACGCCGCGCCTCGCGCATCGCAAACAGCGTGATCGCGGTGAACGGCAGGCCGATCAGGATGCTGCCGAGCGAAAAACCGCCCGCCGTCGGCCACACGATGCCGAGCGCGATGCCCAACGCCTGCAGCACATAGCAGCCCGCGAGCAGCACGCGGTTATCCCAATGCGTAGGCAGGCGCGCGCCCGCCAGTGCGCCGACGATCAGCGCGGCGCCGAACATCGGCCAGAACAGGTCCGGCCACGCCGAACCCGGCAACGCGTGCCGCGCGATAACGGGCAGGAAAGTCGCGGTGATGATGTAGCCGAAGCCGGGAATGCCGTAGAGGAGGATCAGCCAGAACGCGTCGGCCCGATGGGCGGCGGGAGTCGGGTGAGCGTGGGCTGGGTGGGGCTGGGCTACGTTCGCCTGGAATGCGGCGGCGGCTTTTTCACTGGCGACGTTTGCGGTGGCGGCCTTTGCGGTGGTGGCCTTTGCGGTAGCGGTCATCCCAACGGTCTTCGCGGCGGCCCTTGCGGCAGCCTTCTCCGCAGCAAGCTTCGCCGCCTTCACACGCGGCGCGTCGCCGAACACCGGCCAGACCAGCGCCGCCAACACCGCGCCGATCACCCCAAAGCCGATCCACCCCACCTGTGCGCCGTAACCGCCCGCGACGCTGACCAGCAAGCCCGTCCCGACGATGCCCACGCCCGGCCCCGTGTAAATCACCCCGCTCCACGCGTGCGCGCCGAGTTCGGCGAGCCGCCGCAAACCCCACTGCGAAGCGAACACGAAGGTCCACGCGCTGACTGCGCCAGCGACGAAGCGCACCACCGCCCATACCCAGAACTGTCCCGTGACGCCCATTGCGAGCGTCAGCAGAACCGTCGCGACGAGCCCCACGCGCACCATGCGCGCCGGATCGGTGCGCAGCGCCGCGCACGTCACCGCACCGGCGAAATAGCCGGCGTAATTGAACGACGCCAACCAGCCGCCTTGCTGGATGTCGAGATGCGGTTGACCGGACGCGGCGCCGTGCAGCATCAGCGGCAGCAGCGGCGTGAAGGCAAAGCGCCCGATGCCGAGCACGACGGCCAGCGTCACCATGCAGGCGAGCGCGGCGCGCCGGGCGGCGTGCGGCTCATGGAAGCGTTCGTATGGATGAGAGGCGAGGTCGTTCATGGCGGACGGTAAAACAACAGTGAATTGAAACTATGGTAGCTTGACCAAGCAATCTCTAAAAATGAATAATTAGGATATCAACCATCGCTCGGAGAGAATCATGGATCTGGCCGCCCTGACTATTTTTCGCGCTGTCGTACGGGAAAATGGCGTGACGCGTGCCGCCGCCAAGCTCAATCGCGTGCAATCGAACGTGACGACGCGCATCAAGCAGCTCGAAGAGCAGCTCGGCACCGACCTTTTCATCCGCGACGGCCGCCGTCTCGTGCTGACGCCGGCGGGCGAAACGCTGCTGCCCTACGCGGAGCGCCTGCTCGCACTCGCCGACGAGGCGCGTCACGCGGTGCGCGAGGATCGTCCGAGCGGGCGTCTGCGGCTGGGTACGATGGAAAGTGTCGCGGCGACGCGTCTGCCCGGGCTACTCGCGCAATATCACCAGCAGTGGCCCGCCGTCGCGCTGGAACTGGAGACCGGCACGACCGGCAAGCTGATCGAGCGGGTGCGCGAGTTCGAAGTGGATGCCGCGCTGGTCGCGACGCCGCTCGACCCGGCCGTGCTCAACGATCTGTTCGAGACCGTGCCGATCTTTCGCGAGGAACTGGTGATGCTGACGCCGCGCGGACATCGGCCGATTCGCGAGGTGCGCGACGTATCGCTATCGACGCTGATCGCGTTCGAGCGCGGCTGCGCTTACCGCTCGTATATCGAGAAGTGGTATCTGGAACACGGCGTGCGGCCAGCGCGGGTGCTGGAACTCGGCTCGTATCACGCGATCGTCGCGTGCGTGGCGGCTGGCGCCGGCGTCGCGGTTGCGCCGCGTTCGGTGCTGGATCTGCAGGCCGACGCGAGCAATATCGCGGTGCACGAGTTGCCCGATATCGGCATGATCGAGACGCTGCTGGTCTGGCGGCGCGGACATTTTTCGTCGGCGCTCAATGCGTTGCGGCAGACGCTGGTGGCGTCGGAGGATGCGGCGCCGACGGCCGAGGCAGCCGGGACAGATTTGCCGCGCGCAGATGCGGCGGCGCGAGTGAATGCAGATGTTGTCTGATTGTTGAATCCCGGCGGGGAAAGGATCCGGCGCTGGCGCTGCTTACTGCTGCCGCGCACTACCCTGACTCACTACTCTGGCTCACTACCCTGACTCGCTGGCGTAACTCACTGCTGTAACCCGCTGCCGCAAAAGCGCAGGGGCCACGCGCTACGCCGCTCTTACCGGCGCGCCGCGTGGCCCCTGCGGGTCGCTCGTGGTTCCTCTATCAAACCCGGCTCAACGTCGAATCAAGCCGGGTTCAACCCCGCATCACAAATCAAAGCTGCCCTTCGACCCAGGCCTTGACTCCCGCGAGCGCCGCGGGCAGTTTAGCCGGCTCGGTACCGCCAGCCTGAGCCATGTCCGGACGGCCGCCGCCCTTGCCGCCGACCTGCTGGGCGACGAAGTTGACCAGTTCGCCCGCCTTGACCTTCTTGCTCGCGTCAGCGGTCACACCAGCAATCAGGCTAACCTTGCCGCCTTCGACAGCAGCCAGCACGATGGCCGCGCTCTTGAGCTTGTCCTTGAGCTTGTCGACCGTTTCACGCAGCGTCTTGACGTCCGCGCCATCGAGCGTCGCGGCCAGCACATGCACGCCGCCGACTTCGATGGCCTGGCCCGCGAGTTCGTCGCCCTGGCTCGACGCCATCTTCGATTTCAGCGCGCTCAGTTCTTTCTCGAGCGCCTTGACTTGATCCTGCACCTGGCCGATGCGCTGCGTCAGTTCCGCCGGTTGCGCCTTGAGCGCCGCCGCGGCCGCGTTGACGCGCGCTTCCAGTTCCTGCACATAGCGCACCGCGTTGTCGCCGGTGATCGCTTCCAGGCGACGGATACCCGCCGCCACACCGCCTTCCATCACGATCTTGAAGAAGCCGATGTCGCCCGAGCGGCTCACGTGCGTGCCGCCGCACAGTTCACGCGAGAAGCCGAGGTCGAGCACGCGCACTTCGTCGCCGTACTTTTCGCCGAACAGCGCCATCGCGCCGCCCTTCACCGCTTCGTCATACGACATCAAACGCACGATGCCGGGCGCGTTGGCGAGCACTTCGGCGTTGACGATTTCCTCGACACGGCGAATCTGCTCGTCCGTCATCGGCGCGTTATGCGCGAAGTCGAAGCGGGTCTTCTCGGCATCGACGAGCGAGCCCTTCTGCTGCACGTGCGCGCCGAGCACCTCACGCAGCGCCTTGTGCATCAGGTGCGTGGCCGAGTGGTTGCGAGCCGTGCGGGCGCGGCGCACCGCGTCGATTTCCGCCTTGACGATGTCGCCGACCTTCAGCGTGCCCTGCTCCAGCGTGCCGTGATGGCCGACCACGTCGGCCTGCACCTTCAGCGTATTGGCGACCGCAAAGCGCGTGCTTGCGTTCGCGAGCACGCCCTGGTCGCCGACCTGGCCGCCCGACTCCGCATAGAACGGCGTGTGATCGAGCACGACGACAGCCTGCTGGCCGGTGTGCGCCTGCTGCACCGACGCGCCGTCCACGTAGAGCGCGATCACCTTCGCGTCGTCGAAGACGATTTCCTCGTAGCCGTGGAACGTGGTCTTCGCGCCCGAGTATTCGAGGCCCTGCGCCATCTTGAACTTGCCCGCCGCGCGTGCCTGCTCGCGCTGGCGCGCCATGGCTTCGTCGAAGGCCGGTTCGTCGACCGTGACTTCGCGCTCGCGGCACACGTCCGCGGTCAGGTCGAGCGGGAAGCCATAGGTGTCGTGCAGCTTGAACGCGAGTTCGCCGTCGAGCGTCTTGCCGCTGGTTTTGCCACCTGCTGCTTCGAGGTCGGCGAGTGCGGCCTCGAGAATCGACATGCCGTGCTCGATCGTCTCGAAGAAGCGCTCTTCTTCCTGGCGCAGCACGTCGGTGACGCGTTGCTCGGCCTGCTTCAGTTCCGGATACGCATCGCCCATCTGCGCGACGAGGTCGGCGACGAGGCGATGGAAGAACGAACCCCTCTTGCCGAGCTTGTAGCCATGGCGGATCGCGCGGCGCACGATACGGCGCAGCACGTAGCCGCGGCCCTCGTTGCCCGGAATCACGCCGTCGACGATCAGGAACGAGCACGCGCGGATGTGGTCCGCAATCACCTTCAGCGAGTTGTTCGTGAGATCGCTCACGCCCGTTTCGCGGCCCGCGGCCTCGATGAGCGCCTGGAACAGGTCGATCTCGTAGTTGCTGTGCACGTGCTGCAGCACTGCGGCGATACGTTCGAGGCCCATGCCGGTGTCCACGCACTGCTTGGGCAGCGGCGTCATGTTGCCTTGCGCGTCGCGGCTGAACTGCATGAACACGAGATTCCAGATCTCGATATAGCGGTCGCCGTCTTCCTCAGGCGATCCCGGAGGACCACCCCACACGTCCGGGCCGTGGTCGTAGAAGATTTCCGAGCACGGGCCGCACGGGCCGACGTCGGCCATCTGCCAGAAGTTGTCCGACGCGTAGCGCGCGCCCTTGTTGTCGCCGATGCGGATGATGCGCTCGACCGGCACGCCCACTTCCTTCGCCCAGATGTCGTGCGCTTCGTCGTCTTCCTGATAGACGGTGACCCAGAGCTTCTCTTTGGGCAGCTTGTAGACCTCGGTCAGCAGTTCCCACGCGTAGTGGATCGCGTCGCGCTTGAAGTAGTCGCCGAACGAGAAGTTGCCGAGCATCTCGAAGAACGTGTGGTGACGCGCGGTGTAGCCGACGTTTTCCAGATCGTTGTGCTTGCCGCCGGCGCGCACGCTGCGCTGCGCGGTCGTGGCGCGCGAATACGGACGCGATTCCGCGCCGAGGAACACGTCTTTGAACTGCACCATGCCCGAGTTGGTGAAGAGCAGCGTCGGGTCGTTGCCGGGCACGAGGCTCGACGAACGGACGATCGTGTGGCCCTTCGATTCGAAGAACTTGAGGAATTTCTCGCGGATTTCAGCGGCTTTCATAGCGTGCGGGGGGACGGGTCCTGACTATTCCTGACTGTTACCGGCTGCATCGTGAGATGCGCCAACTGTTTGTTTCTTAACCGGCTGATTATACGGGATCGGCGAGCCTGCGCGGCGGCGCGCCCGGTGCAGCCAGCCATCCGGCCAGGTGCGGGCAGGCACGGCGAGACAGTCACGCGGCGTGTCGCCTCGCCCGATCCGCGCTATGACGTTCGGCTGAGTGCGTCCGCGGGCGGGAATCGCTTAAGATGGCTCATCCGCTGAACCTCGCACGACATCGCTTAAATCAGGAGACATTCAGGAATATGGGCGCTCTCAGTCACATCCGCGTGCTGGATCTCACCCGCGTGCTCGCCGGCCCGTGGTGCGCGCAGACCCTCGCCGATTTCGGCGCCGACGTCATCAAGATCGAACGTCCCGAAGTCGGCGACGACACCCGCCACTGGGGGCCGCCCTATCTGAAAACGCCCGAAGGCGCGGACACGCGCGAGGCCGCCTACTATCTCGCGGCGAACCGCAACAAGCGCTCGGTCACGGTCGATATCGCGTCGCCCGAAGGCCAGCGCATCATCCGCGAGCTGGCCGCGCAAAGCGACGTGGTGCTCGAGAACTACAAGGTCGGCCAGTTGAAGAAGTACGGGCTCGACTATGAATCGCTCAAAGAAGTGAAGCCCGACCTGATCTACTGCTCGGTCACGGGCTTCGGGCAAACCGGGCCGTATGCGCAGCGCGCCGGCTACGACTTCATCGTGCAGGGCATCGGCGGCTTCATGAGCATCACCGGCGAGCGCGACGGCCAGCCGGGCGGCGGTCCGCAGAAGGCCGGCGTCGCGATCGCCGACCTCATGACCGGCATGTATTCGACCATTGCCGTGCTCACTGCGCTCACGCACCGCGACCGCACGGGCGAAGGCCAATACATCGACATGGCACTGCTCGACGTGCAGGTTGCGATGCTCGCCAACATGAATTCGAACTACCTCGCGAGCGGCCGGCCACCGGTGCGCTGGGGCAATGCGCATCCGAACATCGTGCCCTACCAGACCTTCCAGACGAGCGACGGCTGGATCATCGTCGCGGTCGGCAACGACGGGCAGTTCCGCAAATTCGTCGAAGTGGGCAGCCGCCCGGAACTCGCCGACGACGACCGCTTCGCGACCAACCCCGCGCGCGTACGCAACCGCGACATCCTCGTGCCGATCCTCGCTGAGATGGTGCGCCTGCAAGGCAAGCAGCAATGGATCGCCACGCTCGAAGCGGCGGGCGTGCCGTGCGGACCGATCAACGACCTCGACGAGGTGTTCGAGAACGAGCAGGTGGTGGCGCGCGGCCTGCAGGTCGATCTGCCGCATCCGTCGGGCGGCACCGTCAAGCTCGTGCGCAATCCGATCAACATGACCGGCACGCCGCCGCAGGCGCTGAGTCATCCGCCACTGCTCGGCGAGCATACCGAGCGTGTCTTGCACGACGTGCTTGGGTATGACGCGGCGCGCATCGAGGAGCTGAAGAGAAAATCGGTGATCTGACGGGAGAGACTGGAGACCGTGCCGGTTGAGCGGCTACGCTTTAGCCGGCTCCAGCCGCCTCGTGGCGCGCTTGCGCGAGCGCAAGGCTGTCGTGGCTGTCGTGGCTGCCGCGTTAGTCGCGATGTTCCACCGCGCGGTCCGGCAGCATCACGGATGCGGCAGCCCTGCTCCCCTTGCCGATGCCGGCGCCGCCGGGCTCAAGCCCAACGCGCCGCCCCCAGCGAAGCCAGCCAGCTTCTCCCTTCGTCCCAGTCGCCGAGGCCGCTGTCCGCGTTGATATGGCCGCGCGCGCCGAGGCCGATCCAGCGGCTGCCCCACGCGTTCGCGCAGCTTTGCGAAAACGGCACGCCGCCATACGGGTCGTCGCTGCTTGCCACGACGATCGTCGCGAACGGCAGGCGGCGCGTGAGCGGCACTGGCGCGAAGCCGGCCGCGTCCGGCGGGAAATGAGGCTCGGCGGGATCGGGCACGGCAACCAGCAACGCGCCTGCCACCTTCGCGAGTTGCGCCGCGCTCGCGTAGTGCAAGGCCCAGAAGGCCGTGGTCAGGCAGCCGAGGCTATGGGCGGCGAACACGACAGGCGCTTCGGCGGCGGCCACCGCGGCGTCGAGCGTGCGGCACCATGCGTCGCGCGAAGGATGGTCCCAGTCCGGCATCCGCACGCGCGCGAACGCCGGATCGAGCGCTTCCCAGCGCGTTTGCCAGTGCCCTGCGCCGGAGTTCAGATACCCGGGCAGCACGAGTGTGTTCAGTTTTTGTCCGCTCATCGCGCTTCCCGCGCTCCGCGTTGGTGGTGTGTCTATTGCAAATCCGGTGCGAATCCGGTGCGAATCTGCAACGGGTCTGCCGCAAATCCGCCCACGGCGAATTACCCGTTGCAGTTCGTTCGACCGAACCGCCAACCGCCTACCGTATCACCCGCGCCACCCCGGCGCCGCGCGGATCGCTCGCCGGCTCGGGCGTCGTGCCATCGACGCGAATCATCTGCACGTCGCCGTTGAACGACTGCTGTTCGAGCGTGTAGCCGAGCGCCTTCAACTGCGCGGCCAGATCATCCGGAACAGGATGGTACGGCTCGAAGTAGATCGTCTTCTGCGGCAGCAACTGATGATGAAAACGCATCGCGGCAAGGGCGTCCGTGGGCGTCATGCCGAAGTCGTACAGATTCGTCATCACCTGGAAAATCGTCGTCAGGATGCGCGAGCCACCGGGCGTGCCGATCGCGAGCGCGACCTTGCCGTCCTTCAGCAGCAGCGTGGGCGTCATCGACGAAACCGGGCGGCGCCCCGGCGCGACCGCGTCGAGGTCCGCGCCGGCCGCGCCAGGCGTGGCGGCCGCGCCATTGACGGCCGGCTTGATGACGAAATCGTCCATCGCATCGTTGAGCAGGAAACCGCCGCCGTCCACCACGACGCCCGAACCGAAATCGCCGTTCAGCGTGTAGGTGTTCGACACGGCATTGCCCCACTTGTCGACTACCGAGAAATGCGTGGTCTGCGCCTTCTCGGCCGCCGCCTCGCCGAGACCGGGCTTGACCGGCGCCGCGCCCGGCACTTCGTCGGGTTTGACTTCGTCCGCGCGTTGCGCGAGGTACGCGTCGTCGATCAGCTTCGCGGCCGGCACCGGGGTCGCGTCCGGATCGCCGATGTAGCGCTGCCGGTCGGCGAACACGCGGTCCTCGATCTGCGCGATCAGGTGAATGTACGGCGCCGAATTCAGCGCGAGGCCGTCGAACGCGGGCTTCAGATCGGCCTTCATCTTCAGCATCTGGATCAGCCCGATGCCGCCCGAGCTCGGCGGCGGCGCGGTAATCACGCGGTAGCCGTTCCAGTCGGCGGCGAGCGGCTCGCGCCACACCGCTTTGTACTGCATCAGGTCCTGCTTCGTAACGATCCCATGACCATACATCTGCTGCGCGATCAGCTCCGCGGTGTGCCCTTCGTAAAACTCACGGCCGCCGTCGCTCGCGATCCGCGAGAGCGTTTGCGCAAGCTCCGGCTGACGCAGCGTCGCGCCCGCCTTCAGGTTCGCGAAATACGCATCGAAATTGGTGCGGCCGGCGAAACTCTTCGCGGCCACATCACGGCGCTGCGGCAGGCGCGAGTCGACCTGGAAGCCGTCGGTCGCATAGTGGATCGCGGGCGCGAGCACCTGCTTCCATTTGAGCTTGCCGAAACGCCGCTGCGCTTCCCACATGCCGTCGACCGTGCCCGGCACGGCTACCGCGCGATAGCCGACGGTGCTCGTGCCGGGCAACACGTTGCCCTTATCGTCGAGATACATGTCGCGGGTCGCCTGCTGCGGCGCTTGCTCGCGGTAGTCGAGAAAATACGGTTTGCCGTCCACGAACAGCGTCATGAACCCGCCCCCGCCGATGTTGCCCGCATCGGGCCGCGTCACGGCCAGCGTGAAGGCGATCGCGACGGCGGCATCGACCGCGTTGCCGCCTTCGGCGAAGATCTGCTGCGCGGCGTCAGCGCTATAGCTGTCGGGCACGGCTACCGCCGACGCGTCGAGCGCGGGCTTCGGCGGCGGCGTTTTCGCTGCGGCGGGAAGCGGCGCGGCAAGACTCCCGGCCAACGCGGCGAACCACGCCGAAGCGAGCGCGATGCGGATTCGGGAAGAGAACGGACCCGCCGAGGAAGCGGAAGCGAAAAGCGCGCGGGACGCGCCGTGCATCGGGACAGACATCCGAGAAACTCCGGCAACGAGGGCAGCCATGGTGCACGAACGGCTGGGGTTCGCGCAAGGCGACAGGAACAGGGACGGGCAAAGCGGCGTGCGGCAGCGCAAGCCAGGCGGCACAAGCCACCGTGCGCAATGCGCCACGCGCCGCGCGGAAAGACGGACCGCCAGGCGGGCTATGCCGCTCGCATCCTAAGTCGCCGGCGCGCAGCCCGACAAACCGTTTTACCTCCTGTTACAGCACCGGTACAGCATAGCCTGAAGCGCCGCCAGGCTGCCCCTTGCCGCCTCCGCCCCGCGCAAAACGCTCGCGCGCGTTGGCCTCGCGCCGCACCGGCCTGCCGCGAGCGGGCTCGTCAGGTAGAATTGAATGCTTAGCGGGCGCATTGCGCGACCCCACGGACTCTCACCTTCTCGCATGAATACCGAACGCAAAGACGCTGAACGCAACGACGCGCCCGCGGCATCCAATTTCATCCGCAACATCATCGACGACGACAACCGCACCGGCAAGTGGAGCCAGCGCGTCGAAACGCGCTTCCCGCCCGAGCCGAACGGCTATCTGCACATCGGTCACGCGAAGAGCATCTGCCTGAATTTCGGCGTCGCGCGCAGCTATGGCGGCGTGTGCCATCTGCGCTTCGACGACACCAATCCGGAGAAGGAAAGCGTCGAGTACGTCGACTCGATCGTCGACTCGGTGCGCTGGCTCGGCTTCGAATGGGCAAAGGACCGCACTGAGCATCTGTACTACGCGAGCGACTACTACGACAAGCTGTACGAGTTCGCCGAACTGCTGATCCAGCGCGGCAAGGCATACGTTGACAGCCAGTCGGCCGAGGAAATCCGCGCGAACCGCGGCTCGGCTACCGAAGTCGGCACGCCGTCGCGCTTTCGCGAGCGCACGGTCGAGGAAAATCTCGACCTGTTCCGCCGCATGAAGGCGGGCGAGTTCAAGGAAGGCGAGCACGTGCTGCGCGCGAAGATCGACATGGGCTCGCCGAACTTCAACATGCGCGACCCGGTGATCTACCGCATTCGCTTCGCGCATCATTACCGCACCGGCGACACCTGGTGCGTGTACCCGATGTACGACTACACGCACTGCATCTCGGACGCGCTCGAAAACATCACGCATTCGCTGTGCACGCTCGAGTTCGAAGACCACCGGCCGCTCTACGACTGGATCCTGAACGAACTGGCCGAAGCCGGCGTCTTCACGCGCCCGCTGCCGCAGCAAATCGAGTTTTCGCGCCTGAACCTGACCTACGCGATCACGAGCAAGCGCAAGCTGCTGCAACTCGTCACCGAAGGCCACGTGGACGGCTGGGACGACCCGCGCATGCCGACCATCGTCGGCGTGCGGCGGCGCGGCTTCACGCCCGAGGCGATCCAGCTGTTCTGCGAGCGCATCGGCGTGACCAAGGTCGATTCGTGGATCGACATGAGCGTGTTCGAAGGCGCGCTGCGCGACGACCTCGACGCGAAGGCGCCGCGCACCGTCGCCGTGCTCGACCCGGTCAAGCTCATCATCGACAACTTCCCCGAGAACCTCACCGAGCAGTGCAGCGCGCCGGTGCATCCGCATCACCCGGAACAGGGCCTGCGCGAATTCCCGATTTCGCGCGAACTGTGGATCGAGCGCGAGGACTTCACGGAAACGCCGCCGAAGGGCTACTTCCGCCTGTTCCCGGGCAACAAGGTGCGCCTGCGCTATGGCTACGTGATCGAATGCACGCACGCGGACAAGGACGAGAACGGCAACGTCGTCGCGGTGCACTGCAACTACTTCCCGGACAGCAAGTCGGGCACCGAAGGCGCGAACAACTACAAGGTCAAGGGCAATATCCACTGGGTCAGCGCGGCGGCGGCATGCCCGGCCGAAGTGCGCCTCTACGACCGTCTGTTCAAGGAGCCGCAGCCGGACGCGGGCGGGCGCGACTTCCTCGAGGCGCTGAATCCGGATTCGAAGCGTGTGGTCCAGGCCTACCTCGAAACGGGCGCGCGCCATGCGCTGCCGGAGCAGCGCTACCAGTTCGAACGCCACGGCTACTTCGTCGCCGACCGCGTCGATTCGCAACCGGGTAAGCCCGTATTCAACCGCATCGTCAGTCTGCGCGACAGTTGGGGGAAGCCGGCGTAAGCCGGCGTCGATCTCGTCGGTGGCGTTCCTGACCGATCCGGGAGGTCCGATGAAAATCGCAGCACGCCGCGCAACAGGTACTGGGGATACGGCTCGAATCATCTATTGCCCGCGCTTTCCGCGCCGCGCGCTGGCACGTGCGGCGGCGAGCCGCACTACTCGCGTCCCTCACATCCCTCGTGCCCATCCTGAACCGTTCGCCCGGATCGCGGGCGCCGCGCGCGGCGTGCTCCTCGCGCTGGCCGCGTGCGGCGCGGTCTTGCTCAGCGGCACGGCCCACGCGGACGAACTCACCGGCACGCTGAAAAAAATCCACGACGACGGCGTTATCGCGCTCGGCGTGCGCGAGGCATCGATTCCTTTCTCCTACTTCGATGGCACGCGCACGGTCGGCTACTCGCAGGCGATCGCGATGCAGATCGTCGATGAAATCAGAAAGACGCTCGGCATACCGCAACTGCGGGTTCATGAGGTCACCGTGACCTCGGCGAACCGCGCGCCGATGCTGATGAACAACCAGATCGATCTGGAATGCGGCTCGACCACGCACACGGTCGAGCGCGAAAACGTCGTCGCCTTCTCGGACAGCTTCTTCCAGTACGCAGTGCGCATGATTACGCGCAAGAACAGCGGCATCACCGACTTCGCGGACCTGGCCGCGAAACCGGTCGTGACGACCGCGGGCACGTCCGACGAACGCCTGCTGCGCCGCCTCAATACCGACAAGCAGTTGAACATGCGCATCCTGAGCACGCGCGATCATCAGGAAGCGTTCACAGCGCTCAAGGAAGGCCGCGCAGTGGCCTTCGTGATGGACGAGCCGATCGTGTACGGCTTCAAGGCGGCCGACCCGCATCCCGACGATTTCGTCGTGACGGGCACGCCGCTCGGCTACGAAGTCTATGCGTGCATGTTCCGCAAAGGCGACGAGCCGTTCCGCGATCTCGTGAACCGCGTGATCGCGCACTCGCAGACGTCCGGCGATGCGGAGCGTCTGTACAAGCAGTGGTTCACAGAGCCCATCCCGCCGCTCGGCATCAATCTCAATTTCCCGATGTCGGAGTCGAACCGCGCGCTGTTCGCGCATCCGAACGACCGCGCGCTCGATTGAAGGCGACGCGCGTCGTTATTTGCTGGCTTTATTCGTTGCCGTTATTCGTCGCCGTTTCGTCTTAGCGAGCGATGCAGTTCCGCGAGCGACAACGTCGTCTCGAAGAGCCGTGTGAGACTGCGGCTCGCGTACTGGGGGATCTCTTCGATCGACGCCCAGCGGTACGCGTCCATTTCAGGGATCAGCGTGCCGTCCGAGCGGCGCGGAAACAGCGACGTGCAGGTGCAGACGCTCAGATCGAATTCACCGGCGCGCGCGCGCGCGGCGAACAGGTGCAAATCCTTGTCGCGCCGGTAGACGAAGAGGCCGAGATCTTTCAGGCGCTCGGGCTCGAGCGCGATGCCGGTCTCTTCCACCATCTCTCGCAGCGCAGTGACGCGCGGCAGCTCGCCCTCCTCGCCCTGTCCTTTTGGGATGTCCCAGTGCGACGTTTCCGTGGCGTGCGCGAGCAGCACCCGGCCGTCCGGGTCGAGCAGCACGATCCCGCATGACACGATTCGCGGGCTCATCGCCGCACCTCAACCTCGGCGCCCACCCCAGGCTCACCACAACGACGCGCAGCAACCGCACATAGCCGCAACGGCGCCAGAGCGGCGCGCGGCGCCGTCATCCCACGCATGCTCAGCGCTTCTGCAGGTGCCAGACTCCGCCGTCCTTGCAGAAGCTCGGACGCAGGTTCATCGACTGCCCCTTCGCATTGAGCACGACGGCAAGGGAACGGCAGGTGTGCCCGCCATCGGTCGAGGTGCTGTCCAGCGTGATGTTCGCGTCGATCTTCACGCTATTGCCGGTGCCTTCGTTGTCCCATGTGACGCTCTCGCCGTCTTTCTTGTCATCGAGCGCGCTGAAAACCGCGTGCTTGATCGAGTCGACGTCGCGCTGCTTCATGTAGGTGATCGGCGTGTCGTTCAGAAAACCGAGGTTCGCCGCCTGCGCGCCGATAGCGGCGCCCAGCAGCAGGCTCGCGGCACTCAGGCGGAACAGCACGCGGGTTCGCATCGACATGATGGGTTCTCCTCGAAAGAAAGTGTGCGCGGCGCTCGCGAGCGCGCGGCGGTTTTTGATCCAGACCTCAAAAGCATAGCATGCAGGCTTCCGGAGACTGTATGGCAAATGGCAGGGTGCGAGCGGCCGGCGGAATCGAAACGGAGATGCGCGACGGCGCCGGTTGCGAGGCCAAAGCAAGCTGCTAAGATGCGCCGAGTGCACGATGAACGCCTGTCCCGGCGCAACGTTGGGTCGACGATTGTGTCGGCGGCGGCGTCCCTTTTGAGCCTGGTTCTGAGCCTGGGAGTCTCGAATGGAAATGCAAGCATCGCATGGTCAAACGCGTGTCGCCGGTTGGAGGTGCATCTGCCACAGCCCGTCGTTTCTGCGGCTCAATGCGCGCCTGAGCGAGGCGCTCGGCGAGGCGCCGGAGCCGTCGTTCGGCCTGCCGTCCTCTTCCCATGACATCGTGCCGCGCGAGGCGAATGCAGCGAATGCGGCAACTCCGGCGGCCGCGGCCGGCGGGTCCGCACCAGCATCGCAAAGCGCAGCGCAAACCGCCTCGCAGCGAGGCGCGTCCGCCGCATCGCAACCCCATCCACCCGCCGTCGCCTTCACGAACATCCGTCTCTTCGACGGCAAGAGCAAAACGCTGCGCAGCGGGTATCGCGTCATCGTCAGCGGCAACACGATCACCGCCGTCGAGCCCGACGACGGCCAGAA
Source organism: Paraburkholderia susongensis (assembly GCF_900177725.1). Taxonomy (GTDB): domain Bacteria; phylum Pseudomonadota; class Gammaproteobacteria; order Burkholderiales; family Burkholderiaceae; genus Paraburkholderia; species Paraburkholderia susongensis. The sequence goes on from NZ_FXAT01000001.1 coordinate 751,166, forward strand.
GCTCGACGGCATGCAGGTGGTCGACGGCGGCGGACATACGCTGATGCCCGGGCTCATCGACGCGCACGCGCACATCATGATGACCTCGCTCCCGATGAATCAGTTGATGGTGGCCGACATCGGCTTCATTCATCTCGCCGCCGCGAGCGAAGCCGAACGCATGCTGATGCGCGGCTTCACGAGCATCCGCGACATGGCCGGGCCCGCGTTCTCGCTGAAGAAGGCGATCGATCTCGGCATGATGACGGGGCCACGCATCTGGCCGTCGGGCGCGATGATCTCGCAGACCTCGGGGCACGGCGACTTCCGCATGCCCTACGAGATTCCCTCGCATCCGGGACAATCGCTCTCGCGCGGCGAAACGCTCGGCGCCGGCGCGATCGCGGACGGCACGGCCGAAATCCTCAAACGCGCGCGCGAGCAGTTGATGCTCGGCGCGAGCCAGCTCAAGCTCGCGGCGGGCGGCGGCGTTGCGTCAAGCTACGACCCGCTCGACGTCTCCCAATACACCCAGGACGAGTTTCGCGCGGCCGTCGACGCCGCCGAGAACTGGGGCACCTATGTGGCCGTCCACGCGTATATGCCGCGCGCGATCCAGACGGCCGTGCGCGGCGGCGTCAGGTGCATCGAGCACGGCCAGTTGATGGATGAAGGCACCGCGAAGCTGCTCGCCGCCGAAGGTATCTGGATCAGCCTGCAGCCGTTTCTCGACGATGAAGACGCGATCTTCTTCCCCGAAGGTTCGCCCAGCCGGCTCAAGCAGATCGAGATGTCGAACGGCACGGACACGGCCTACGAACTCGCGAAAAAACACGGCCTGAAAACCGCATGGGGCACCGATACGCTGTTCGACGCGAAACTCGCGACTCGCCAGGGCGCGCAACTCGCGAAGATGGCGCGCTGGTACGAGCCCGCCGACGTGCTCACGATGGCGACCCGCATCAACGCGGAACTACTCGCGATGGCGGGACCGCGCAACCCCTACCCCGGCAAGCTCGGCGTGATCGAGGCGGGGGCGCTCGCGGACCTGCTGATCGTCAGGGGCGATCCGCTCGCGAACATCCAGCTTATCGCCGACCCCGCGAGCAATCTCGCGCTCATCATGAAGGACGGGCGGATTTTCAAGGATACGTTGGGAGTGGCGTTCAACTGATGCCGACGCAAGCGCGGCGGTATGGAAAACGGCTCGAAAACCCGACTGGCCCGGGATACCCGACCGGAACGAATCATGAATCAGTGTGCGTTAATGCCTGATGAGCAACCATGCAATGACGATCAGCAACCCTGCAATCACGCTTGCATAGCCCATATGCACGTATCGGAGCGTCCGCCTGTATCGCGAAGAAAAGAACGGCGCAAACTCTTTCATACGCTTGCCGAACACGCTGATGGGGTTCTCCATGAAAGACTCATAGGCACCCCTGTTACGCGTGTAGATAAGACGCTGCGATTCCTCGACCTTTCCCAATGTCACCAGTTCGGTTGACCGTGAGCTTTTCTTCACGCGGTAAAGATACATCGGCGCATCGATAAAGCGCACCTTCGATGCAGGGTTCAGAAGCCGCACGTAGAACTCCCAATCCTCGAACCCGTGAATCATTTCCGATGAATAGCCGCCGACACGAAAGAAGGCGTCGCGCCGGTACATGGTCGTATTGACGATCATGTTTTGCCAGAGCAGTTTTTCATAGCTGTACTCGGGCAAACGCCAGATTTTTTTCGACTCCCCGATACGCTGCGTTTTGCAGTGAACAAGATCGGTGTCCGGTTGTTCAGTGAAACACGCGAGGGCTCGCCGCAGAAAATCAGGGTGAATCTGGTCGTCACCATCGAGGGGGACGAACAGATCGCCACTTGCCTGCGCGAAGCCGAAATTTCGCGCCGCCGCGACGCCGCCGTTTTCCCTTGTGAACGACAGAAACCGGGGATCCTTCTCCGCATAGCGTTGAATAACAGCCGCTGATCCATCCGTCGAACCATCGTTGACAACGATACATTCCCAATCGGTGAACGACTGATGCAACACCGATTCGAGCGTTTCCGCGATGAATTCCTGCTGGTTAAAGCATGGAACAACGATAGATATTTTTGTCATGGCTCTACGCAATGTTGATGTGGTGCCGAGTCTAGCCTAGCGACGCTCTGAAGCGTCGCGAATTTCGACGGATGCGCATAGACGGGCACGAAAGCACGCGCGGTGCTGATGGGAATTGTCGCCGCGCTCACTTCAAGACGCGATCTGCCGGTTTGGCGCGGACGCTTGCTGACCGGAGTCGTCGGTCTTTTCGTTCGGGGATACGGGCGTCGTGACCAGGGATCACAGGGAGAGCAGGCGCCGTTACAGGCCATTGGAGACCATCGACAACACGCCTTTCCCGCTCGCGCGGAGCGCCGGCGCACGCGTGGAAAAGCGGCTTCGCTCATCTGCGCGCGAAAGAAGGATGGCTGCGGGACGCATCTCCAGGTTGCCTGCGCAGAGATGCCGCAAGAATGGTTCCGCGGCGAATAAAACCACTGCCCAGCACGAACCGACCCGCAAACCCTTACCAGTATTGGCACGGCAGGAGGGGCTCGAACCCCCGACCCTCGGCTTAGAAGCGATTCGCCCCATGCCCGTGGCACGGCACTCCAAGGCCGATGCTCTGCATTTTGCCACAATCTCGCCACACGGCGACCGACGAAAGGATCGCAATGGCAACTATCAAACACCGGGAAGGCAAGTGGCAATCCCAAGTTCGTAAGAAGAGATACGGTCGTGCATGAGCCAGGCATGTCCCGTGAATGAGGAATCGTCCTGCCCGGTGGCGTGCCCCAGGTCATCAAGCCCCGCTTGCCCGCTGGCAGGGACCGCCGCGCGCGGCGCGACGAGCTACAGGCAATCATTGACGCCACAGAATCCGAAGTGCTTGGGGATGTAGTGCGCTTCGCTGTCGCAACGGGAATGCGCCGAGGCGAGATAGTTACGTTGCGTTGGGAGTATGTCAACCTAGATAGGCGCACGGCGTATCTGCCTGTAACCAAGACAGACACGCCCCGCACTGTACCGCCACAGCGTGGCCGTAGCGGTCCTATAGGCCCGTAGAGAGGTCGGGTGTACGTACCCTTCCGTGACCGACAGCGCGGTCTCTCGGGCCTTTTGTCGCGCTGTACGGCGGGCACGCAAGACCTGCGAATCGACGTGCCGTGTATGGGATCGGCCCATAGATTCGCGCTGGCTTATCGGCATCCGATTCCACGATCTACGGCATGAGGCAACAAGCAGCCTTTTCGAACGCGGGCTTAACATGATGGAAGTGGCGAGTATCACGGGACATAAGCGCGCGGCAATCCCGGTGGACGCGGCGCGAAGATTGTGCGGTCCACCGATAGCACCGCACATGAGCCGCCAACGTTGGCACAGTAGGACATCTCGAAGGATCAGTCGTCGCAGTGGCAACAGCTTGCTGACGTGCCAAAGGAAACATTCGAAGCAGTTCTTGCGGACAAGAGCGAGCCGATCAGCGCGCAGCACGTGTTCGAGATGCGCGAGCCGGATGTGCTGCAACTGCGTGAATTGGGCGGAGCGCGAGGTGATCTGTCGGGCGATCCCGAGGCTGACTGATGCGCCGCCCGCTGGAAAAACGAAAGCCCCGGCTGCACGGTACAGTCCGGGGCTTCAGCACATGCTAGTGACGCGCGTCAATCGGGGCGTTTTGCCGCCGTCATCTGCCACATCAGCACAACCGCAGCGAATCCTGGTTACGGCTTCGCGCGGTTAAACGATTTGGCCGGCGCCTACACAGCAGGTTCGGAAATCATGTTCCGCCAGTCCCGGTGGGATGTTTGCTCCGATAGCATCGCCAAAGTCTCATGATCGCCAGATACGCCAGCACCGCCACGATCAGTTCGATAGTTATCCACACCATGATAAACAGGTCATCGGGATCGCGGATACCAAGCCAATCGGAGGCATTCCACCATGCACGCGCCTCGCTTTCCGACCAATCGTAATGGTACGGGCCGACATAAAGAATCGACAGAAAAAACAGGCCGAAAAACAATGCAACCTTGAAAAGCCTACGGACAAGTGTTGCCATATGTAACTACCTCGATCGTTCCGTACGCGTGGAGCCCTGAATTACGTACAGGGATAGTCGCGGTGTGTAGAAGCGCGTTCCGGATAGCCAAAAAATCAGTAAGGCGCGGCAGAGTGATGCAGCCTAACGAAGTACCGTGGCCGCCTGCCGGATGCAGGCGGAACTGCCCTCGCTTGACCCCATTGACCCACGTCACATCATCAATCGCCCCATCATCCCGATACAGGGCGAACCATTCGCCGTGATTCGACGGATGGCCCCAAATGGAATTCCACTCGTCTTTTAGCCACGCTAAAGCCTTTGAGCGGATGCCGCCAGTAGGACGCGCGACGATCCAGTATTTACCAGCGGGAATCGGACCGTTATTGGGCACCGCCGTGCAGCCGCCCCGATTGCGGTATTGCTTGTCGCCTGAATACGCGTTAAATGTGCCGAGGCCGACAAAGATGAGCGGTGATAGAGGCTCGTTATTTACCAGAAATTTTCCCGTATAAGCCATCCGTCTTGATGTTCTCCATTGGTAAATTTATGAGCGTTGCACAATTGCGGACCTTACTCGAGGAGATGCGCGCTATGCGAACGCTTCATTTTTTACCGAGGTGCATTCTTGATCGCAATGGGCTTGCGCCCAATCTTGGCCGCAAATCAAATATTTAACGGTTCTTTGCAGAATCACAGGAAAACGCGCGGCTCCAGTATCCTGAGTCCGCGATGCGGCGCTCGATTGACAGCAGGATGACCCACAGGAGGCAACATGAAGCCCACCCCCAACCCTGCGAAAAATACGCGCACCTGCTGAACGCACGCGGCCCCGTGCTCGACGCCGTGGTGCGCGGCAAAGTGCTCGACATGAAACCCGGTACACCAACTGACGCCGAGGCCAAGGCCCTTGCGAAACGGATTGTTGCGGCGAACGAATGGCGGTTCGGCAAGCAGTAAGGCCAGAGTGTGGGCCCGGCGCAAAGGCCCTGGGAACGCCCGCGCGCGGGCGTCCCTTTACGGCCCCCCCTCGGGGCTCTCTCAGGTCCTGGCTCGACATTCCTGCATCGCGGCGTGTTTTTCGTCCAGCCAGGAATTTGAAAAGTTGTCCGCACCGGAGCGACGATGGCCGAGCTAGTGAGTGCACGGGAGTTTGCGCGGCGTGCCGCCGTGGATGAACGGCAGGTGCGCCGCGTAATCGCTTGCGGGCTCCTCAATCGCAACACTGACGGCCTGCTCGATGTGCGCCAGCTACGCACACGCTGGCGCTCCCCAAATTCCCGTACACATGAGCGGGAGCCGTCACGCGCCATTCAATGGCAACCTCGCTGCGGTCCTGCTCGAAAAAGAACGTGCTCTCGCCGGATTGCACACGCTCGAACTCGGCGTGAAGTCGAGCCAGTTGATACCGTTTGAGCAGGCCGAGCGGGTGATGTTCGAACACGCGCGAGCAATGCGCGATGCGTGGCTGAACGGGCCCGCGCGAGTCGGGGCTACGATGGCGGCTGAACTCAATATTGATGTGGACCGGGTGACGCGTATGCTCGCCTGCCTCGCGCATCAGCACCTGAGTGAGATGGCAGCCCCCGTCTTGATGCCGGGTTATGATGCATGGCAATCAGGCGATGAGAGAAAATGGCTACACTGCCCGAAGATGCACCGGCCACCGAGCGGGACAAATCGCATCGCGGTAACGCGGGCCAATTTTTTGTCGCGGGCGAATTATGCCGAAGAGGCTATGCCGCAGTCGTGACGCTAGGCAACACGCCGAACACGGATATTCTGTGCAGCAACAGGGCGGGGACAAGGTTCGTCCACATTCAGGTGAAAACGTATGATCCGCGTAAGCCCACGTGCAGTGTAGGCGTGAAGGCAGAGCGTACATTTGGGCCAAACTTTTTCTGGGTTCTGGCGGGCATCCCGGGACCTGGCGCTGACGGAGATTTTCGTTATTTTGTTATCCCATCGGCAGAGATGGCGCAAAACGTGAGTGCGAAGCATCGACGCTGGCTCGCCACACCGGGCAAAGGCGGCATCGCCCATAAGGACAATCGCGTTCGCGCGGTCAGTATCCCGCCGTTCAGCCGGGACTACTTCTGGAGCGTGGACGGGTATGAAGACCGATGGGACCTGATAGACACGGCGATGACATGCGATCCGCCCATCGTTATTCTGCCAGCGGACGCCTCCAAGCCGACATAGCTAATTGATTGCGGCGATAGCTGCGATGCCCGCCAATCGGACGTAATATCAGTTCGAGAACATCGGCAAGCCTTCGGTTGCTCGCCATCAGCTGCCCGCCTCGCGCGGGCTTTTTTGTGCCCGCATTTCTGTCTCATCGATGGACGCAACCGCATTGAGGCCTGCAGGCGCACGAGCGCTCGAAAAAGACGCCAAGGCGAGAAATCATGAAGCCGAACGCACCGCGCAGGAAATCCGCGTGCGCGCTGAGATTCGCGCGGGCGAACTGCTCAAGGCGACGGCGAAGCAGGCGGCGGCGCGGGGGTACTGATAGCAATCGATATCAAAAGATGGACTTCCATAAAGGTAGTCCACCTCGACAAGTGACTGATCTCGGTCGATCATTGCTTGTTCGAGCGGGGCACGAGGCGTTGCTTAGCCGGTTTTCCGGCGCGGTTGAGTTCGACCTTGGGCTTCGGTTGTTGCTCGAACTCGCCCGGCGTGTACGTGAGGAGCGCTTTCGCCAGCATGCGTCCGCCAACGCGCCCGGAAGGCGCATCGAAGCGCAGCGCAATCTCCGCCAATCTTTCGCGGTCGGTATCGGCGAGCCATACAACGGTGGATGGGCAGAATCGTGACATGGCGGCCTCGCACACGTGATGGGCGACGCCGCGATTATCGCGCCGGGAATCAGGTGCGGAACGCGGGCCGGAAGGCATGGCGAAAAATTACTTACACCCGCACTTACACAGGTTTCAGAAAGCAAAAAGCCCGGTCATCGAAACCGGGCTAACTGCTTGATTTTACTGGTACGGCAGGAGGGGCTCGAACCCCCGACCCTCGGCTTAGAAGGCCGATGCTCTATCCAGCTGAGCTACTGCCGTATTGATCGATCTCTGCGTGAAACCCGCGCTCGCCTCGAGCTGTCAATTCCATGCAGACTGAAATTCTAACTGACCGGACAGAAGACCGCGAATTGCGCTCCGCGCGGCGCCGCATTTTCCGCCATCGTGCCCGGAATCGCCGGCCATCACACCGTACAAGAACCACTGGCCACCCGCGCCGGGCCCGGATTATAACCGATCGATCCAGGCACCACGGCGCGCGCCCTGCGCCATCAAACCGGCTGCGAATGCAGCATGAACCAGCCGAGGAACAGAATCCCCGCGATCACACAGTACACACCGAACGACGCGAGACGGCCGCGGCCTTCGAAGTAGCGCATCAGGAAGCGCACGCTCAGGTACGCGGCGATCGCGGTCAGCACGCCGCCGAGCACCGCGTCCGCGAGTTGGCCCGGCGCATGGAACAGCTTCGGCAATTCGAGCACACCGGCCGCGAAAATGATCGGCGTGCCGAGCAGGAACGAAAACTCGGCGGCTTTCTCGGCGCTCAGGCCGGCCGCATTGCCGGCGATCATCGTCAGGCCGCTGCGCGAGAAGCCAGGAATCAGCGCGCCGACCTGCGCGAGACCGACGAAGAATGCCTGGCGGAACGTCAACTTTTCCGGCGCCTGATGCGCGCGCGAGCGCTGCAGGCGATCGCCGAACCACAACAGCACGCCGTTGACGATCAGCGCGATCGCGACGATCCGCAGGTCGTGAAAAATCCGCTCGAGCCGCTTTTCCAGCAGCAGGCCGACGAGACCCGCCGGAATCGTGCCGATGATGAGCGCCCACATCATGTGGCCGTCGTCGTTGCGGCGGCCGCCGAGCGAGGCAAAAAAGCCGCGCACGAGCGAGTACCAGCGCTTGCGGAAGTACCACAGCAGCGCGAACGCGGTACCGAGATGGAGTGCGACCAGGAAGGGCAGCAACTGCGGCGCATGCTTGTCGATATGCATGCCGAACAGCGCGGGCACGAGCAGCGTGTGCCCAAGGCTACTCACCGGAAACAGTTCGGTGACGCCTTGCAGCACGCTCAGGAAAATTAGAAACGACAGGTTCACGCGGCGGTCCTTGTAAGGAAAGTGTCGGGGAACTGCGCGCCGCACAAATAGAAAGCCGGCGCGTCAAAGGCGCACCGATTATGCCTGGCTGCACACTCAGCGCCAAGCGGTTGGATCGCATTCTGGGAAATATTGACGCGCTGCGTCACAACTCGACACCGTTGTTACGTCGCGGCAAGGAAATGGGCTGCGCCGGATCGCAGCGCTACGCTGCGGGCGGCGAGTCAATCAGGCTCGATCGGCATCGGCGAGGAAGCGATAGGACCGATCTTGCGCGCAACTCGCACGGCGGATTCGAACCGGTTCGATCCGTCCGGCCTGTGCGCCGCTCGCGCCGGCGTGGGGTGGAACAGCCGCTGAATCAGCGTTCGAGCGAGTGGAAGAAATAATACGTGCTTGCCGCGAACATGCCGAACAAAGCTACGGCCATTGCCATTGCGAGATCCATGAGGCCTCCTGAGCCAATCGCGCCCGGGAGTCGGACTTACTGGGGGGCGATTCGGTAAATTATCGGTAAGGTTCGTGCTTTTCCGACACCCGCAATTTCCCGGGAAGGGTTTCCCCGTAGCGCAAAGCAGCGCAAAATCGCTGTTTCGTCACGCGCGACCCTCAACTTTTATTCAGCGACCCATTCACCATGCCTCTCTCCCCGGAACAGGACATTCTCGAGATCGACCAGGACACTGCCGTGCTCCGCTTTTCGCCGCAGGCCGGCGGCCGTCTGCTGTCGTGGACGATCGACGGCGAAGAGGTCATCCACTGGCCCGAGCACGCCGACTGGAGCGTACCCGCGCGGATTCGCGGCGGCAATCCGCTGCTCTTTCCGTTTCTCGGCCGGCATCGCGTCGATGGCAAGATCGGCTACTGGCGCGACGCGCAAGGCACGGTGCGCGAACTGCCGATGCACGGCTTCGCGCGCGACCTGCCGTTCGAGGCACACGCCGACGTGCATGGCGCGGGTCTGCGGATGGTCCTGACCGACAGCGAGGCGACCCGCGGCTTCTATCCGTTCGGCTTCCGTTTCGAGGCCGCCTACAGTCTCGCCGACGCGCGCACGCTCGACGTGACGCTCACCACCACCAATACCGGCGATGCGCGCCTGCCCTACTACGCCGGCCATCACTTCTACTTCACGCTGCCGCACACGCAGCGCGGCGCGACCACGATCGAGCTGCCGCCCACCGTGCGCCATCGCCAGCTCGAAGACGGCTCGATCAGCGCCGCCGAGCCGGGTGAGCCGCGCTACACGCTCGACGAAGAGCGCATCCACGATCGCTTCCATTGTCTGACCGGCACGCCCGATCAGCCGGTGCGGATCGTCGCGCCGGGCATCAACCGCATCATCACGATCGATCTGCAGCGGCCGGGTTCGGTGCCCTGGTACTGCGTGACGACGTGGACCGAAACGCCGCAGTCCGATTTCTACTGCGTCGAGCCGTGGCTCGGGCTGCCGGATGCGATCCACAACGGCATGGGGTTGCGCTGGCTCGAACCGGGTCAAACCGAAACGGCGGCACTGCGTATTCACGTCGAAAAGACGCGCTGAGGGGCGGCGTTTTGGGGCGGTGTGGAGCGATGCGGGACGGCGTGGGGCGATGCGGGACGGCGCGGGTTACGGCGCGCTTGGCGGTGTGGCTTTTGCCCTTGTTTTCGCGCTGGTTTTCGCCGCGATCCGTGTGCCGCTTTCGCGCCAGCCCGCCTACCGCTCACTGCACGGCACACCCCGCTGCATCGCGCCGGTCGAAGCCGCCTGCAACGCCACGCGACATCCCCCGCGCGCCCATTTGCGAGTGCTGCAACGCAAAACCGTTAAAATCAGACGCTTTGTCTCTCTCTGCCGCGTGATCGGGATCAGCGCGCGGCAGCGCTTTGCGAGGTCCAATGCTGGAAACAACAAGAATCAAACGACTCGGCTGCTCGTTATTGCTGGCACTGCTCGCCGCGTGCGGGTCGGCGCCGGTGGGACCGGGCTACTACCGGGTCGAACGGGGCGATACGCTGTCGAAGATCGCGCGCAGCAACCGGCAGTCGGTGCAGAGCATCGCACGCTGGAACAACCTGACCAACCCCGACAGCATCGAGGTCGGTCAGGTGCTGCGCGTTGCGCCGCCGGGTGGCGCGGCGTCGACGAGCGGCGCCGTACGCAGCAATGGCGGTAATGGCAGCGCGAGCGCGTCGGCCGCGCCGAGCCAGGCGCCCGCCAACAGCACGTCAGCGCCGCCCGCGTCGATCTCGCTCATGTGGCCCGCCGACGGCACGGTGATCCGCCGCTTCGACGGCGCCAATTCGAAGGGTATCGACATCGCGGCGGCCCCCGGCACGCCGGTCGTCGCCGCGGCGTCGGGCACCGTGGTGTACGCGGGCAATGGCCTGCGCGGTTACGGCAATCTGCTGATCCTCAAGCACAACGCCGACTACCTGACCGCTTACGCGCACAATCGCGTGTTGCTCGTGAAGGAAGGCGAATCGGTCGCGCGCGGCCAGAAAATCGCCGAAATGGGCGACACCGATACCGATCGCGTGATGCTGCACTTCGAGCTGCGCTATCAGGGCCGCTCGATCGATCCGTCGAAGGCGCTGCCGCCGCGCTAGGCGCACGGAAGCACGGCGTATCCGCGTCGATGCGCAGCGTCGCTGGCACGCGCGCGGCCAGGTGGGCGCGGGAACCCCGCGTGCTATAAACGTTCATTCGAGGCGGCCTGGCTTCTTGGGCCGCCGTTATTTGCAAGGAATCTGAAATGAAGAGCGCATTGGCATGCGTCGCGACGGCTGCGACGATCGGTCTTGGCCTGCTGACGCTCGGTAGCCTCGGCGGCTGCTCGAGCACGACCACGATGACCTACCTGCCGAGCGGCGACACTGGTTTCGCCATCAACTGCAGCGGCAGCGACGCGAGCACGACTTGGGCCGAATGCTACAAACGCGCGGGCGAGGTCTGCGGCAATTATGGTTACGACGTGGTGTCGAAGGACGTCGACAACGGCGCGACCTCGGGCGGCTCGGTCGGCGGCATTTTCGGCGCGAACGTGAAGAATCGATCGATGGTGGTGCGCTGCAAGCAGTAAGCGAAATCCCCTGCGAAAATCCCCGCGACTCCCAGCGAAAAAAAAGCCCGGCACGAAGCCGGGCTAACGGGGGTTCGGCGCATATCGGCAAAGGACCGGTTCACCATGCGCCAGAACGAAATCTAACAACCTGCATTTACAAGCGCAATCCATTAATTTTGCGGCCAATGTGACACGCCGTACCGATTCCGCAACCCGCGAATCGGATATGTCGCAACCAGACCGGCTAAATACGCCGCGCGATCCGATATAAGGCGAATCCAATCGCGCAAATGGAAATGCGCCGGCGCGCCGTCTGTCAACGGACCTGTCACGTCTGCGGAAATCGCCAGAAAAACACCTGAGGAAAGGATGTTGGCCGATTTTAACTAATGCATTCCGTGCAAAGCCGGCTTTTCCCCCGCCATATAAACTTGGTGCGCCAACGCACGTAACGAATCGATTAGTCCGCCAGATCGATTTGAATAAAATCTTCTTATTTATTCACAACAAGATTCGCGAATAGCGAAATATTAATCCGACGAATTCATCGGGAAATTGTAAAACCGCATTCAAACGATGTTTCAAATCCGGTTTAACAGGATGATAAAAGCCGGGTACACCCATGTGCTGTTCGTGCGCAGCGACTGCGTGTTCGTCACGCACGCCGTTGAATCTCGCAGTTGAATCCCGCCGTTGAATCCAATCTCATGAAGGTTCAGAATCCAGAAGCTAAAGGATCCGGAATGAAACCCGCGGGCCAAAACCCGCGGCCCGCAACCCGGTTCTGCAAGCAGACTCGACTACGGATCCCATTCCAATGGCTCCAGCAAGCTCGAGGAAAGCCCCGGCGAACCGGTGCGCGCACCGCGCCCGGCGGCCCGCGCCGATGGTTTATAGTAACGGCCCCGTCCGACCCCGCTTACGATGACTTCCAACGACGCCACCCACAGCCCCCTCTACGCCAAACTGCTCGGCGAAACCGCCAAGATCGGCTGGAGCGAACTCGAACGTTTCTTCGCGCGCGGCATGTTGCTGCGCGTCGCACGCGACCTCGATCTGGTGAGCGTCGCCGAAGCGATCGCCAGCGACGACACCGCGCAGGTCACGCAATGGCTCTCCGCCGGCCTCGTCGAGCGGGTGCAGTCGGAGACCGCCGCCGATTTCGCCGCGCGCGACCCCAACCTCTGGGCGGTGGTCGTGTCCCCGTGGGTCTGCGTGCAGGAGCGCCATTGAGCGAAGCCGCGCAGGGCGCCGACACGCTCGCGCCCGCCCTGCCGGTGCGCTGGCATCGGCGCGTGCTGACGCTCGCGTTTCCGATCGTCCTCGCCAATCTGACGCAGCCGATCCTCGGCGCGGTCGACACCGCCGTCGCCGGTCATCTCGACGGCGCGTCGTATCTCGGCGGCGTCGCGCTCGGCGGCCTCTTTTTCAACTTCGTGTTCTGGGGCTTCGGCTTCCTGCGCATGGGCACGACGGGTCTCGTCGCGCAGGCGCACGGCGCGGACAACCAGGACGAGCTGCGCTACACCGTCGTGCGCGCGCTGCTGATGGCGGGCGTGATCGGCGCGGCGGTGCTGCTGTTGCAACAACCGCTGATCGGCTACACGCTGCGCCTGATCGGCGGCAGCGACGCTGTGCAACAGCACGCGCAAATCTATTGCCACGCGCGCATCTGGGCCGCGCCGCTCGCGCTCGGCAACTACGTCGTGCTTGGCTGGCTGCTCGGCACACAACAAGTGCGGCTCGCGCTGCTGTCGCAGGTGTTCATCAACAGCGTGAACATCGTCGCCGTGCTGCTCTACGTGTACACGTTCCATGGAGGCGTGGCCGGCATCGGCGCGGCCACCGCCACCGCCGACGCGTTCGGCTTCGTGCTCGGCCTCGCGCTGCTATGGCACGGCAGACCACGCGGCCTGCCGAAGCTGAATCGCGCCGCCCTGTTCGATGCCGCTGCGCTCAAGCGGCTCGTCGTGCTCAATCGCGACATTTTCATGCGCACGCTGTGCCTGCTGTCGTCGTTCGGCTGGTTCGCGCACCTCGGAGCACGCCAAGGCGACGCGACGCTCGCCGCCAATGCGCTGCTGCTCAATTTCCAGACCTTCATGGCGTACGGACTCGACGGCTTCGCGCACGCGGCCGAGGCGCTCGTCGGCGCGGCGATCGGCGCGCGCGACCGCCATGCGTTCACCCAGGCGTTCAAGGTCACCGCGTTATGGTCGGCGATGGGTGCGGTGGGATTCGCGCTCGTCTACTGGGGCGCGGGCGCGTGGATCGTCGAACGGCTGACCGACCAGACTGCGGTGCGCGCCGCGGCCGAAACCTATCTGCCATGGGCGGCGCTTTCGCCGGTGATCTCGGTGTGGGGCTTTCTGCTCGACGGCGTGTTCATCGGTGCGACGCGCACGCGCGAGCTGATGCTGTCGATGGTGGTGTCGCTCGTGGTGTTCGTCGCGGCATCGTCGGCATTGCTCGCGCTGCATGGCAATCACGGCTTGTGGATCGCGCTGCTGATCTTCATGGCCGCGCGCGGCGTCACGCTGGCGCGTTATCTGCCGGGGGTCTCGCGAGGGATAGCGGCGGCGTAGTGTGGCGTACGCAGCCTGCGCATTCTAAGTGCCGTAGTCAGGCGTAGTGGCTCGGGGTGCATTGCAAAGAGCTTCGTGCGGACGGCATGGCGCAAGCGTAGGGCTCGCGTGCCTGCATATGCATGCCTGTGCTCGCGCGCAAGTGCGCTTTTTCACGAGAGACAGCGTGCGCGACATCACATCGGCTGATTCGCGCGCTCCGTCGTGCCGCGTATCTCTTTGTGTCGAATATCTCTTTATTGCGGCGCAAACCGTTGCCGGCCCGGGCGTGCGAGCAGAGCACGCGCTGTTTCGTCGGTTTTTCGTATGGCGACAGCCGGTTACGGCTTGAAACAAGCGCATACATATCGCATAACGTGCGCGTCTTAAAATGATTTCAGCCCGTGCTCTCCGCGCGAACAGTCAGCGCGGGTCAGAAGTGCCGGCGTGCCCGCGCCGGTGCTTCGCCTCCCCTCATAGCTGTCATTCCGGTCATTCCCCCACCCGTTCCACGCACTTCTTCATGCGCTGCCGGCAAACGCCCGGCCGCGCGCGATGCGGCTCGCTCACTGCGGCACGGACCCGGGGACCATCGAGGGCGGCCGATCGTCGGTGGGCACGCCGTGATAATCGGCGGGATCGTGCGGCGGCGGGCCGCCGTGGTGGCCGGACGGATTGTCGGCGCAGCCGGCAACACCGGCGCACAGCAGCAAGGCAATAGTCAGAACGCGGATCATCAGCAATCGTCTCCGGGGCAAAAGATAGGCGGACAGGCGTCCGCCGGCGCGCCGAGAGTCTACCCGCAAAGCGCGTTCGGCGCCGCCGCGGCGGGCGACCCCATCCGCCCATTTCGTGAGATTTCGCGCGGTGTGACCTACTATAAGCACATGGCCGCATGTTTCAGGAGACTGCCATGGACGCTGAATCGATCGCGGGTCTGATCGGGCTTGCAGTGGGTCTGCTCGTGCTGTTGGCGCTGTCGATTTTCGAATCGAGAACCTATCGGCGCGAACATGGTGGTGAGGGTATGCTGCACCACTGGACTCATCAGCATCTGCATATGCCGCACTGGAGGTGGCCGCGGCATTGATCGCGGTGCATCTGCAGGCATCCGTCGCCGGCCGACAGGCGGTGGATGAACCGCCTGTTGGCCGGCGACGGATGCTCGAATTCCGCTTCCGGTGAAGGATGCCGTGATCGGCAGTGTGATGACTGCGCGCGTCGGTTGCCGTACAGCGATGCGCGTGTGACATCGGGTCTTGCGCCTGTTATTCGCCTCGCGCTCACCCTGCGGTGAACGCGCGTTGATGCGCTGCGCCGTCTATGCTCGCGGCGTCATGAGCGCACGCGATCTGCGCGACGTTTTTCTTCCCGTTTTTCTTCTCTTGTCCACTCTGACGACGGCGCATCACCGCGTCGGTCTCCACGCGCATCGCAAGACGGCTTCATCAGGCGTGATCGCGTTGCTGTCGACAGGATCCATAGGCCAAGGGATTGACGCCATCATCCGGCTCCACCTATAATCTCTGGCTCGTCGGAGCGTAGCGCAGCCTGGTAGCGCATCTGATTTGGGATCAGAGGGTCGTAGGTTCGAATCCTATCGCTCCGACCAAGGGAATCAAGGGGTTACGAGAGTGTTCTCGTAACCCCTTTCTCGTTTATAGGTCCGTGTAGGCCAATACGATCTGCAGCATAAACAGCCGCGGGATGGCTCGCACCAGCGAGTCGTACAGTCCGCGCCGCAGTCATCGCAGCCCGCCGTTGGCAATTAATTTGCCGAAGCGGCAATAAAAGGTGGCTCCGTTGGCCTCGCCTGTGCAGACGGCGGCCTTCGGTTACAATACAACTCTCCCCTCTTCGCACGATACCGACAAGACACGCGTTGGTTTGTAGCGAATCCTCCTTTGACTGATCGCCCAGTAAGGCCGGCGAGAGCAGCGCCCGTTGGACTGCACACCCCGAGTCCCAACAGATTGGTATTGCGGGCCGCCGTGTCCGACCCCCGCCGCATCCGACCCAACTCCCTCGCGTACATGACTGATCGCCCGGGCAAGGGCAGTATCCATGACGTCCAGGACGCGGGGGCCGCCCACCAAAGCCCGTGCTTCCGACTTATCATGCGCGTGCGCAAATCGACGCTCGCGGCTTCCTTCTCAGCAGGGCATCGCACACCGATGTCCCTCGAATTAATCAGGATCCTTGAATGGCAAAAGAAGAATTGCTGGAACTCGACGGTATCGTCGACGAAGTGCTGCCGGACAGCCGCTACCGCGTCACGCTCGACAATGGCGTGGTGGTCGGCGCATATGCGTCTGGCCGCATACGCAAGAATCACATCCGCATCCTTGCGGGCGATCGGGTAACGCTGGAACTCTCGGTGTATGACCTGACGAAGGGCAGAATCAATTTTCGACACAAGGACGAGCGCAGCGGCGGCTCAGCGCCAAGACCGGCATTTCGCCGTCGTTGAAGCGGCAGTATGTGAAGGTCGGTTGCGGCCTCACTTTCGTCATGATGCTACGCGGATGCCCGTGTTCGACGCACGTCATCCGGTTCGCGTCCAAAGCGGGATTCAGAAAACTTTCGCTGTACAAATCCCGCAATGCGCGTAGCATGAAATCGCTGATTGACCCTCGCCCGTTCCCGGCGCCTCCCCGGCCGCCCTTTCCAACGGAATCGGGCCGCTCACTTTCATCGCAGGCCGAACAACGCGGCCAATCGTGTGGAGACTGAATCCGGTCGTTCACACTCCCTCTCTGTTCCGCTGCGTGGTGATGCGGCCTCGAAGGTTTCTCATGACAACTGGTTTCCGCCTCTACCGTGGACTGGAAGTTTATCCACTGGTCTATCCGCATCGTGCCACCGAGCCCGGAAGTGGGCATAACTACGATGAGGGGTTCGACGCTGCCGTGCGTATCCAGGAGCCGGGAAGCTCGGACGGAGTGCCGCGCAGCCGCGTATTCAGGCTTGCGTTGACCAAGCCCTTCCAGAGCGCCGGCGACGCGCGGCGTGCATCGACGGCATATGCGGAACACCTCATCGACACGTGCTCTCAGGACACGAACGTCCTCGATCTGGAGTTGTGATTCGCGCCCCGCTCCACGCCGGAACCCATCGGTGCACGTCTGTGGCAGGACACGCAGATAACATTGGAGTTTGATATGGACAGGACTGACCTGCTGAAGCGGATTCGACGCGACGGTCTCGGCATTGTCGACGGGTTTCTGCCGCTGGGGGCTCGTGCCGATCTGGAAGGCGTCATTCGCGACGGTCGTCACGAGGTCGATTCGGACGCCTATCTGATGTTCGTCTCAATTCGCGCACTGCTACGCAATGACGGCATGGCGAGCTGTGATTCGGATCGTGAGGCTGGCCAGATCATGGCCCTTCTGAATGCGTGACGTGGCCCTTCCCATCCACCCGACGCTCCGCACCGATCATAGCCATACGGCAGTTGGGCAAGGAAAAACAATGCACTTCAATTCGACGCGATTCATCATCGACCCGACGCCACGCAGGGCCGACGGCGAGTACATGGCCCATGCCCGCATCAGCACCAGCCGCGTGGACGGGAGCGAGTACGACATTCATCTAAGTGGTGATCTTGCGGGCTTCGACGTACGCGAGGACGCAATTGCCTATGCGAAAAACTGGGCGCAGGAGTGGTTGGGCTCGTGCTTTGGCTGAGGGGTCTTACAGTATCGAAGGGCGAGGACTGTGTGGACGGCGCTATGTGGACAGCGTCGAAACCGATGGGCGTAATTAGCCGCGCGTATCGATCCAGCCGCGCGCCCATTGGTCGGAATAACCAAGTGCGTCTTCTTCGCTGCTGAAATATCCGAGCGAGTAAAACTCGTAAAGCGCGGGTCCGGAACGGACATCGGACCGTGCGAGCGTCACGTTCGAGGAAAAGCAGCCGTCAGGCAGAGTGTGAGCAGACGGCCGGACCGCATAACCGCGGTATTGTCTGGTGGTAGAAATTTGCATGATTACCGATGAAATTAAAATGAATGCAGGACTCCTCTGTCCCGGAAAGGGGACATTGATTCGCGCTTATGCAAGAGCAAGTCGGGGATGAATGCAGACTGGGAAGCGCTCCGGGAACCGAAAAGTCGGCCGGTGCGCTCCTGCGGCGGGGCAGCGTCCGATGCTTGAGCAGCGGACGCCTGAATGAATTAAAGCGGCTTGATGTTCGATGCCTGAAGACCCTTCGGGCCTTGCTTCGTCTCGAAGCTGACCTTCTGGTTCTCAGCCAACGTTTTGAATCCGTCACCCGTGATTTCCGAAAAATGCGCAAACAGGTCTGCGCCGCCTGCGTCCGGAGTGATGAAACCAAAGCCCTTGCTGTCGTTGAACCACTTGACGATACCGGTATCCATAACGAATCCCTCAAAAAAATAAATTGATCATTCCCGCTCCACATGGAGACGGGGAAGCATTAAAGAGGGAGAAGGAGGACAACGAACCCCGCACAAATGGCGGACATGAGACGAGCACCAACTGAACTTCCTGAATACTTCAGTAAGCGACAATACGCGTAAAGCCCGACCGGGTCAACCTATTTCGCGATACCAAACGTAACAGCACGAATTGCACGGAATTCGCCGGTCATTGAGTGAGAAATGTCGCTACGCAGCGGGGCATCACGCGTATAGTGACCACGCGCAGACCGCTGTGCTCCACCCTCTTCGATTATTGGGAATTCGAACTATCTCCGATGCGATCGAGGGTCATCGTACGCACCACCAGAGCAGAATTGCGGCCCACGAAGCGCACCGATAAGGTCTTTATCTCCTTCATCGAACGCCATTCATCCTCGACGGAAAAGAGCAGCGAATACCGTCGCGGACGTCCACAATTCACGACACAAACCTACAACGAGGAAAAGAATTGACTACCGTCACCGTCAAGCTGAACGAACCGGTGGAAGTCGCGTTGCGCCGCTTCCGACGTTCGATCGAGAACACCGGCCTGATAAAGGAACTGCGAGCCCGGGCGGCTTATGAAACGCCGACTGCGAAGCGCAAACGGAAAAAAGCGATGGCAGTGGCTCGATTGCGAAAACAGATAAGACGGTCGTTGCCGCCGAAAAAGCTGTACTGAGCGGAAGCTGTCGTGCGGATATACCGAGAGGATGTCCTCCCGCAACGCGCGAATCCTCTATCTGTTTGTTGCGCGGGACACCCCGCGGGACACCCATAAAAGGCGGCGGGAACTCATGCGTCCCGTCATCGCCGTGTGGCTAACGCTTCGCTCATCTCAGTACCCTCATCTCAGTACCTTCGGGCATACCCTTCGCGCCACAAGGCAGCGCCCACGGACGTCAGCAACGCAATGTCACTCTCGCTCAGACCATCCCACGCGCCGGCCAGCCATTTTACGAAGCCCGTGCAGGCATGATCCAGATCGATCGCGGCGCGACCTTCGCGATTCAGTTGCTCGAAGACAGAGATCAGATCATCCGGGGTCATCGTCACTTCCTCTTTGGCCGTTAGAACTGCGATGGAATTCGAATGTATCGTCGATCATTCCAGCGCCGGGATCCGGCTCGTTCAGGCAAGAATTCATAGACCGCCTGATGTGACCGTGATCTCCATGCCCGGTGGAATCGCGAATCACGACTCCACGACACGTTCGAACGGCCACGATCATCCTGTTCGCTCGCCGGCGAGCGCATCCCGGCGCGTGATCTGCTGTCGCTCGGCCACTCAGGCGGATTCCCAGATGGTGCGATCGGACCCGTCACCGTCGATCAACATTTCGGCATAAGCCACGGACGCGCGCCGTGCGTCGCCGGCATTCACGAAAGGACGCTTACCGGGGGGCACGCGGAATAAGCGGCTTCGGGGGCTGTCCATCACGGAATCTGGCTCGCTGATACGAATCGACGCATCGAACCCATCCTCGTAATTGTGACCGTATCCCGTCTGGGTCGCGTGATGGGGATACACGAGCAGGGAAATATCGAGACCTCGATAATGGCGAATGGTTGTCATTAGATAACTCCTTCTGGCCGCAATACGCAGCCGTTTTTTTGATCGTTGTGCGGGTTTGGCCGAAGGCGATATTCGAAACGCCTGGCGAGCCGCACCAACGAGGCAAAGCGGCCCGTCTACCGGATTTCTCAGCGAGAAACCCGTAGACGGGCAAGACAGTGATTCAAGCGGCTTTGCGCCGGCCCCGCCGGCGAGCTTCGTCCTTCACATCGGCAAGCGCCTGCTTAGCCGGCATTCCGCTTACGTCTGCCGGATCGAACACCGCGCTGCCCTGAACTAGCGAAGCGGGTCATTGCCAGCCTCGCTTTACATTCGCCACATCATGGGGGCCGCATGGGTCGCTTGTATGACGAAGCCGGTATCCTGGCTCCGCTTCATCGCGCGGCAGGCACGCGTGGTTGTCGGTGAATGTTCTTGAGGAAGTCGCCACGTACAGTGGCGGTGGAACGAGGCTGATAGCCGTCGTCAGGTCATCTGGAATAACCTATGGCAGTGTGTGCAGCAATCCACTTTACAGACCACATGGTTCACCATAAGCGCGAGGGCACCTTCGGTCAATTCAATTCTGGTAACAGTCTCCGCGCCGCCCTACGTTGCCCGTTTCAGCGTATAGTGAGTCGTCCCCAGTGGAGTGACCAACATGTCGACATACCCGCTTCTTCTCTACAAGGGGTACGAACTTTATCCCCTCGTCTTCGCCCGCACATTCAATCGCTTTGATGGACATTCCCGTTACGCCGAAGGGTATGACATTGCGGTACGGATATGTCGCCCGGGTGCGATAGCCACCTCCACCGCAAGCCGTGTTTTCAGGCTGAACCAGTCGCATACATTCTCCGACTTCGGTATGGCAAGGCGTGCCGCCCGGCAGCAGGGAAAGGACATCATCGACGGAAAGGTGAGCGGAGCTTCGGTCAACGACATGTGAAACGCCTGCCGGCGTGTGGCATCAGCTGATTTATCGGGCAACGAATTACTCTCTCCTTGATGGCCGATTCGACCGTCGTCGTTTCATAAAAATGGCCACTGGCGGAGAGCATCCTTCGGCGCATTTCTTCGTTCGGTCAAAAGCAGCGGTCGGTCACGGCGGCGCGAGAAGCTGAACGCACGCATTCTTCCGCACCGGTGTCGCCTCCATGCAAAATAATCGCCATGCGATTCCGTACTACCTCGTATTGCGTCATGGCTGTCTGCCGTACGTTCTGAACGCAGACCGCCATGTCCTGCGCCGCGAGGCCAGCCTTCTCCTGCAAGCGTTCGCGAGAACACGCGGCGCACCGGGTTCGATCGCGGACGACGCGTGGAACGATTTTTCCTGCTCGGAATCCATTCCGCTCCTTGAGCGCGCGCAGGTGCGGGTCTACGCACTGGTTCGCGGGGCCGAAAGTGAACATCAACTCCGGTTGTTGACCGCTCTCTGACCGCGCCAACGTGCGCACTCCTTGCCGACGATCTTCACCAGCATCACGAACCGGGTTTGACGTTCGACCAACGCCGCCATCTGACTGTTTGCACTGCCAAACACTGCTCGCCTTCCCAGTGGCCCGGTATCGCGCCGCGCCCGCCAGCGTGAACCGGCGTCTTGCCGCCACGAGAGCGCGCGCGTTCAACTCTTCACGCGCAGCGAACGCGGATCGTACGGCGCGTTCAGATGCACCGTCGCGGGAATCCGCTCGCCCGCCACGTCGATCGTGTAGCGTCCGCCAGTGATCCATGCGGCGTCGACGGCGCCGTCCGCGCGTTCGAGAAAGCCCATCGCGACCGGGCAGCCGAGCGTATGGCCGAAGGCCGCCGAGGTGAGCGAGCCGACCGGCTCGCCGTCGCGCAGAATCGCCTCGCCGCCCCACAGCATCCGGTCGCTGGAGCCCTCGGTGGTAAGCACGACGAGCCGGCGCCGCAATGGCTGGTCGCGCAGGCGCAGAAGCGCGTCGCGGCCCCGGAACGGAATGTTCTTGTCGAGCTTGCACGCGAACGCGAGACCGGCCTCGAAGGGATTGCAGTCGGGCGAAAGCTCGCGCCCCCAGGCGCGGTAACCTTTTTCGAGCCGCAGCGAGTCGATCGCGTAATAGCCGGCATTGACGAGCCCGAACGCCTTGCCCGCCGCATGCAGTGTCTCGTAGACGCCCACCGCGAACTCGACCGGAACATACAGCTCCCAGCCCAGCTCGCCCACGTAAGTGAGGCGCGCCGCTCTCACGGTCGCGTAGCCGATGTCGACCTCGCGGCTTTGCCCGAACGCAAACGCCTCATGACTCCAGTCCGCCTTCGACACGCTTTGCAGGAGCGCGCGCGCATGCGGTCCCATCACGCCGAGCACCGCGTACTGGCTCGTGACGTCGACGAGCACGCAGTGCCGCTCGGGGGGAATCGCCTTCTCCAGATAGTCGAGATCGCGCGTCGCCTGGGCGGAGCCGGTCACGATGAGGTACTGATCGTCGGCGAGACGCGTGAGCGTCACGTCCGATTCATAGGTGCCGCGCTCATTCAGCAATCCAGAATAAACCGTGGAGCCGACCGGCACGGCCACGTCGTTCGCGGCGATGGCCTGCAACACATCTTGCGCATCGCGTCCTTTGACAAGCAGCTTCGCAAACGAAGTCATGTCGAAGAGCGCGACACCCTCGCGGCAGGCGCGGTGCTCCGCGCCGCTCCACGGCAGCCAGTTCTGCTGGCCGAACGCGTATTCGATGCGCGCCTCTTCAGGGCTGGGCGCGAAGAAGTTCGCGCGCTCCCAGCCCATCTTGCTGCCGAAGCACGCGCCGCTTTGCGCGAGCTGGGCATAGAGCGGCGAGCGGCGGAACGGGCGCGCCGTGTCGAGCTCGCGGTTCGGCCACGGCATTGCATAGTGCAGCCCCAGCGTTTCCTTCACGCGATCGTGCAGCCACGTGTCGTTGCCGTTGAAGCGCGCGAAGCGGCGGATGTCGACGGGCCACAGATCCATGGTGGGCTCGCCGGCGACGATCCACTCGGCGAGCGCCATGCCCGCGCCGCCCGCCGAGGCGATGCCCATCGAGTTGAAGCCCGCCCCCACGAAGAAGCGGCGCAGCTCGGGCGCCTCGCCGAGAATGAAGTTGTTGTCGGGCGTGAACGATTCCGGTCCGTTGTAGAACTGGCGGACCTGGGCGGTTTCGAGCGCCGGCACCCGCTGCAGCGCGTTTTCCATCAGTACTTCGAACTGATCCCAGTCGTCGGGCAGTAGCTGGAACTCGAAATTCTCCGGGATCCCGTTCATGCCCCACGGTTTCGCGTCGGGCTCGAAGCCCCCCATCACGAGGCCGCCCACTTCCTCCTTGAAGTAGATGAACCCGTCCGGGTCGCGCATGACCGGCAAATCGGGATGCACGCCCGCGATGCGCTCGGTCACGATGTAGTAATGCTCGGCCGAATGCAGAGGCACGGTGACGCCGCACATCCGGCCGATTGCCTTTGCCCATTGCCCGGCGCAGTTCACGACGATCTCCGCGTGCAGCGTGCCCTCTTCACCCGCCTTGTTGCGCCAGGACACGCCGGTGGCGGCGCGGCCAGCAGGCGTCGCGCCGGTATGGACCGCAGTGATGCGCGTGTTCTCGACGATGCG
This sequence comes from Paraburkholderia susongensis, assembly GCF_900177725.1. Lineage (GTDB taxonomy): Bacteria > Pseudomonadota > Gammaproteobacteria > Burkholderiales > Burkholderiaceae > Paraburkholderia > Paraburkholderia susongensis. Next base: position 774,534 of record NZ_FXAT01000001.1, read on the forward strand.
CGCACCGCGCTCACGCGCGCCCCGCGCGAGCGACTGCGTGAGATCGGTCGGGTTCGCCTTGCCGTCGCCCGGCAGCCAGACCGCGCCGAGCAGGTCGTCCGTGCGCATCGCCGGCCACAACTCGCCGGCCTCGCGCGGGCCGATTACGTCGCAGACCACGCCGTAGGCCCGCGCGGAAGCCGCCGTGCGCTTGAGCTGCGTCATCCGCTCCTGCGTGCGCGCCACCGAGAGCGAGCCGCACTGCTTCCAGCCCGTGGCCAGCCCCGTCTCGGCCTCCAGTTCGGCGTAGAGGGCCGTCGAATAGCGGATCAGCTTCGTCATGCTGTGCTGGGCCCGCAACTGGCCGACGAGGCCCGCTGCGTGCCAGGTCGTGCCGCACGAGAGCATGCCCTGCTCGAGCAGGACGACGTCGCTCCAGCCGAGCTTCGTGAGGTGATACGCAACCGAACAGCCGACGATGCCGCCGCCGACGATGACGACCTTGGCATGCGTGGGAACAGGGGTGGACATAGGGATGGGCCTCGATGCGAAAGGACGATGCCAAAAGAAGATGACGTGGCGAGGATTGGCGGAAAACCAAAGAATGCAACAAAATATCTCATAAAACAACATTCAATCATTGTATTCCGCAGAAATCCCGGAACCCCTTGCGTCAATCGTCCTTGGGGCTGAGAAGATTACATCCGCTATCACAAGCGCTAATGTCACAGCGCTTTTCTCCCCGTTTTTCCATTCTCCCGGGCCGTGCAACGCCAGTCACAGCGCCCTCATACCCAGTCGAAGCTCGCCATGATTTGTGGTATTTTGTGACTTAATATGTGTTAAAGCCCGAAACGGCATACCGGAGCTGTCTGGCTCACGGGCACCGGCGCCCCGCTCGCCCGCCTCCCTTGTCCGAGAAACGACACCATGGCCGATAACCTCTCCGCCCCACCCGCCGCGCTGCTGAACCGGCGCCTCGCCGTCGGCCGGATCGACTACATCCTGCAAAGCCTCGATGCGAGCGGTTCGGTGAGCGTCGCGGACATGTCGGCAACGCTCGGGGTCTCGCGCGAAACCATCCGCCGCGACCTGAAGGCGCTGGCCGAGCAGGGCCGCCTGAGTCTCGTGCATGGCGGCGCCGCCAGGCGGCCGCTCGCCGAGCCGTCGCTCGCCGCGCGCGAAGCGGCGAATGCCGGGGGCAAGGCGGCGATCGGCGAGGCCGCGGCGCGGCTCGTGGCGAACGGCATGGTCGTGCTCATCGACTCGGGCTCGACCACCTGGGGCCTCGCGGCCTCGCTCGTGAACCACAGCGACCTCACGGTCATCACCAACAGCCTGCCGATCGCGATGCTCCTGTGCCGCTCGCCAGGCGTGAAGGTCATCATGCTCGGCGGCGACATCGAGCCCAACGACGAAGCGGCATTCGGCGTCGAGACCATGGCGGCGCTCGCTCATTTCCGCGTCGATCTCGTGTTCCTCGGTGTCGGCGGCATCTCGCCCGAAGGCGAATTCACCGACTACTCGCGGCTCGCCGCGGAACAGCGGCACCTCATGATGAAGTCCGGCAAAGAGGTATACGTGCTCGCGGACCACAGCAAGTTCGAGCGCGGCACACCCGTGCGGATCGCGCCCGTGCCGCACATCGCCGGGCTGATCGTCGATGCGCCGCCGCCCGCGCGCATGGCCCGCGCGTTCGCGCAGAACCAATGGCGCGTCGTCGTCGCCGGCGGCCAAAGCTGACGCGCATTCGCGCGCCCATCGCCTCGCGGCGGCGCTCGCCGCCACTCCCTCCCCTCCGCTCGAAACCGGCCGCGCCGTCCTGGCGCGCCGCCGTTCACAACAGACGCCTGAAATGCAAGCACCAGCGTATCGGTATATCTCCTGGTATGTGGCAATTTATGGCGTATTGACTGTTTTTGTTGCAAGACCTACAGTGACTCCAACGCAGTAACGCAGCGTCAGAACCGACCTTCACGGAGACACCTCATGACAGCTTCTTCCAGGTCTTGCCCGCCCGCCGCATCCGAAACCGGCGATCCGCTTCTGCTCACCCCCGGCCCGCTCACCACCTCGCGCACCGTCAAGGCCGCGATGGTCCATGACTGGGGATCGCGCGACGCGAATTTCATCGAAATCAACCGCTCGGTGCTCGCGCGCCTTGCCGGCGTCGCGAATGGCGCAGACGACTGGGTGACCGTGCCGATGCAGGGCTCCGGCACGTTCGCGGTGGAAGCGATGCTCACCACCTTCGTGCCGGCGAACGGCGAAGTGCTGGTGCTGATCAACGGCGCCTACGGCAAGCGTGCGAAGCGCATTCTCGAGATTGCCGGGCGCAAGACCGTGGTGCACGAAACGCCCGAGGACACGCCGCCCGACCTCGCGCAGGTCGAAGCGCTGCTCGCGAGCAAGCCGTCCATCACGCATGTGTTCACGATCCATTGCGAGACCACCTCGGGCATCCTCAATCCGATCGCGCAGATCGGCGCGCTCGCCGCGAAATACAACAAGGGCTATCTCGTCGATTCGATGAGCGCCTTCGGCGCCTTGCCGCTCGACGTGCAGACCATGCATATCGATGCCGTCGCCGCCTCGTCGAACAAGTGCATCGAAGGCGTGCCGGGCCTCGGCTTCGTGATCTGCCGGCGCGAGGCGCTCAAGCGCACCCAGGGCAACGCCACCACGCTCGTGCTCGACCTGCACGAGCAGTGGGTCAACATGGAAAAGACGAGCCAGTACCGCTTCACGCCGCCCACCCACGTGATCGTGGCGTTCCACCAGGCGCTCAACGAATTCGACGCCGAAGGCGGCGTCGCCGGGCGCGGCGGCCGCTACCGCCACAACTGCCGCATCCTGCTCGAGGGCATGCGCGCGCTCGGCTTCAAGCCGCTGCTGCCCGACGCGCTGCAGGCGCCCATCATCGTCACGTTCCATATGCCCGAAGACCCGCGCTTCGTCTTCTCGCAGTTCTACGAAAGCCTCAAGGCGCGCGGCTTCGTGATCTATCCGGGCAAGCTCACGGTGGCCGACTCGTTCCGCATCGGCTGCATTGGCCGCATCGGCGAAAAGGAAATGCGCGCCGCGCTCGCCGCGATCGGCGAAGTTCTCGATGAGATGGGTATGGCCGGCGCGGGCACAGCCGGCCAGGCCCTGAAGACGGCTTGAAGGGAGGCACCATGAGCACACTGCACGACTCCGTCGTGGCCGTGAACGGCCGCGAATACCGCTTTCCCGCCACGCCCGTCGTGGTGATCTGCCTCGACGGCTCCGAGCCGGCCTATATCGAGGAGGCCATCAAGGCCGGGCGCGCGCCCCACCTCGCGAAGCTGCTGCGCACCGGCACGAGCCGCATCGCCCAATGCGTGATTCCGAGCTTCACGAACCCGAACAACCTCTCGATCCTCACCGGCCGCCCGCCCAGGGTGCACGGCATCGCGGGCAACTACTTCTACGACCGCGCGAGCGGCGAGGAAGTGATGATGAACGACGCGCGCTTCCTGCGCGCGCCCACGATCTTCGAGGCGTTCCACGAGGCCGGCGCGAAGGTGGCGGTGGTCACCGCGAAGGACAAGCTGCGCACGCTGCTCGGCAAGGGGCTCGATTTCACCTTCGGCCGCGCAATCGCGTTCTCGGCAGAAAAAGCCGATCAGGCGACGCGCGCGGGCAATGGCATCAGCGACGTGCTGGACTTCGTCGGCAAGCCGCTGCCCGACGTCTACTCGGCCGAGCTCTCGGAGTTCGTGTTCGCCGCGGGCGTGAAGCTGCTCGACACCTTCCGCCCCGACCTGATGTACCTGTCGACCACCGACTACGTGCAGCACAAGGCCGCCCCCGGCGCGCCGAAGGCCAACGACTTCTACGAGATGTTCGACCGCTACGTGGGCCAGCTCGACGCGGCGGGCTGCGTGCTCGCGATCACCGCCGACCACGGCATGAACGGCAAGCACCGCGCGAACGGCGAGCCCGACGTGCTCTACCTGCAGGATCTGTTCGACGAGTGGACCGGCAAGGGAAACGCGCGCGTGATCCTGCCGATCACCGATCCGTACGTCGCGCATCACGGCGCGCTCGGCTCGTTCGCGACCGTCTATCTGCCGCAAGGCGCGGATGCGACGGCGCTGCTCGAGCGCCTGCGCAAAACCGAGGGCGTCGAGCTCGCGCTCGACAGCGAGGCGGCGTGCGAACGCTTCGAGCTGCCACCCGACCGCGTCGGCGACATCGTCGTGACCGGCACGCGCCACAAGGTGTTCGGCACGAGCGCCACGCGCCACGACCTCTCCGGCCTCACCGAGCCGCTGCGCTCGCACGGCGGGCTCTCGGAGCAGGACGTGCCGCTCATCGTCAACCGCAAGACCGACTGGCCGCAGGGCCGCGCGCTGCGCAACTTCGACATCTTCGACGTCGCGCTGAATCACGTCGCGCAAACCGCAGCCGCATAACGCCCCCTGTGCGCCCGGCGCACTGTACGCACCCTGCGCGCGCCGCCCGCCTTCGCGGACGGCGCGCGCAGACCCCAAACAAAAATCACCGGTTAATCCACCGGATCATCGAACGAGGTATGCGATGAACGTCATGACCAAACCCGCACTCAAGCAGGAGTCCATGCGCATCGCCGGCCGCCAGGTCGCGACCGACGAAGTGATCGAAGTCCTGAACCCGTACACCAACGAAGTGGTCGGCACCGTGCCCGCGGGACGTCCCGAGCACGTGGCGGAAGCCTTCGCCAAAGCCCACGCGGCACGCCCGCAGCTCACGCGCTTCGAGCGCCAGCGCATCCTGCAGACCACGGCCGAAGTGCTGCGCGACCGCAAGGAAGACTTCGCGCGGCTCATCACGGCGGAGTCGGGACTTTGCTGGAAGGACACGCTCTACGAGGCGAGCCGCGCCTACGACGTCTGGTCGTTCGCGGCCCAGCTCACGATCCGGGACGACGGCGAAGTCTACGCGTGCGACATCAGCCCGAACGGCAAGAACCGCAAGATCTTCACGACGCGCCTGCCGCTGCTCGGCGTGATCTCGGCGATCACGCCGTTCAATCACCCGCTGAACATGGTGAGCCACAAGCTCGCGCCGGCCATCGCCACCAATAACCGCGTCGTGCTCAAGCCCACCGAGCTCACGCCGCTCACCGCGCTCGCGCTCGCCGATGTGCTCTACGAAGCGGGCCTGCCGCCCGAGATGCTGAGCGTCGTCACCGGCAATCCGCGCACGATGGGCGACGCCATGATTACGGACCCGCACTGCGACCTCGTCACCTTCACGGGCTCGGTGCGCGTGGGCAAATACATCGCCGAGCATGCGGGCTACCGCCGCACGGTGCTGGAGCTCGGCGGCAACGATCCGCTCATCGTGATGGAGGACGCCGACCTCGATCGCGCCGCCCAGCTCGCGGTGACGGGCGCGACCAAGAACTCGGGCCAGCGCTGCACGGCGGTCAAACGCATTCTGGTGGTGGAGAGCGTCGCGGATGCGTTCGTCGAGCGCGTGCTCGTGCACGCGAAGAAGCTCAAGTGCGGCGACCCGATGGATCCGACCGTCGACGTAGGCACCGTCATCAACGAGGCGTCCGCGCAGCTCTTCGAGCGCCGCGTGGCCGACGCCGAAGCGCGCGGCGCGCGCGTGCTGCACGGCGCCCCGCGGCGCGGCGCGCTCTTCGCGCCCACCGTCGTCGATCACGTGCCCTACGACTGCGAGCTCGTGCGCGAGGAGACGTTCGGCCCGGTGATTCCGATCATCCGCGTGCCGGACCGTATCGAAGAGGTGATCCGCATCTCCAATTCGACCGCCTTCGGTCTTTCCTCGGGCATCTGCACGAACCGGCTCGACTACACGACGCGCTTCGTCAGGGAGCTGGAAGTGGGCACCGTGAACGTCTGGGAGGTGCCGGGCTACCGCACCGAGATGTCGCCGTTCGGCGGCATCAAGGATTCGGGCAACGGCTACAAGGAGGGCATGGTCGAGGCGATGAAGAGCTATTCGAACGTGAGGACATGGTCGCTGCCCTGGGAGTGATGTGAGTGGCGCGGCCACATGAGGTTTTTCCTGCATCCGAACTCAACGCAAGGAAGGATGGATATGAAGACTCAACTGATCGCCGCGGTGACCTGCGCTTTCGCCTTCGCAGCGGCCCCCGTCTACGCGCAATCCAGCGTCGTGACCGTGTACAGCGCGGATGGTCTCCATGATGGATCGCCCAGCTGGCTCGGCAACCAGTTCGAAGCCTTCACGAAGGCAACGGGCATCAAGGTGCAATACATCGAAGCCGGATCGAGCGGCGTGGTGGACCGCCTCGGCAAGGAGAAGTCGAACATCCAGGCCGACGTGCTCGTGACACTGCCGCCGTTCATGCAGAAGGCCGCCGCCGACGGCTTGCTGCAACCCTATACGCCCGCCGGTGCGGACAAGATCGATGCGCGCGACAAGGATGCGAAGGGCATGTATGTCGCGATGGTCGATAACTATCCCACCTTCATATACAACTCGGCCGTGCTCAAGACCCCGCCCAGGACCTACGCGGACCTGCTCGCGCCGCAGTACAAGCAGAAAGTGCAGTACTCGACGCCGGGCCAGGCCGGCGACGGCACGGCGCTCATGCTGCAGACGTTCCATGCATTCGGCGGCAAGGACGGCGGCTTCGACTATCTGCGCAAGCTCCAGGTGAACAACCTCGGGCCGTCCGCGTCGACGGGCAAGCTCACGGCGCTCGTGAACAAGGGCGAGCTCTACATCGCCAACGGCGATCTGCAGATGAACCTCTCGCAGATGCGCGAGAACCCGAACATCTCGGTGTTCTTCCCCGCCGGCCCCGACGGCAAGCGCACCACGTTCTCGCTGCCCTACTACATCGGTCTCGTCGCCGGCGCGCCGCATGGCGATAACGGCAAGAAGCTGATCGATTTCCTGCTGAGCGCCGAGGCCCAGCAGGATGTCAGCAAGAGCGCGTACGGCCTGCCGGTGCGCACCGACGTGCATCCGTCGGACAACAACTTCAGGACGCTCAGCACGGTGATGCAGGGCGTCGACATCTGGGTGCCCGACTGGAACCAGGTCATGCGTGACCTGAAGTCCGACGTGGCGACGTACAACCACGCGATTTCGAGCAACTAATGACCAATACCATCACCATGGAACGGGGGCCTCAGCAGCAGGCCTCCACGGTGCCGGCCGCGGTCGCCGCGGGCGCGAGCGGCATCGGCTTCGAGAACGTGTCGGTCGCGTACGGCGGGCAGACCATCCTCGAGTCGCTCACGCTCACCGTGAAGCCCGGCGAGATCGTCGCGCTCATCGGCCCCTCCGGCTCCGGCAAGACCACCGCGCTGCGGGCCGTCGCGGGCTTCGTGCAGCCGAGCGCGGGACGCATCGTGATCGGCGACAAGGACGTGACGCGGCTGCCGCCCTACGCGCGCAACATCGGCATGGTCGTGCAGAACTACGCGCTCTTTCCGCACATGCGCGTCGAGGACAACGTCGCGTTCGGGCTGCGCGCGCGCGGCGCCGACGCGAGCGTGATCCGCGAGCGTGTGCCCGAATGCCTCGGCCTCGTCGGCATGTCGAAGTATGCGAAGCGCTATCCGCGCGAACTCTCGGGCGGGCAGCAGCAGCGCGTCGCGATCGCCCGCGCGCTCGCGATCCGGCCTCAGGTGCTGCTGCTCGACGAGCCGCTCTCGGCGCTCGACGCGCAGATCCGGCGCTCGATGCTCGACGAGCTGGCGAAGCTGCACCGCAGCCTGCCCTCGCTGACCGTGCTGTACGTGACGCACGACCAGACCGAGGCGCTGACGCTCGCGAACCACATCGGCATCATGCGCGACGGCAAGCTCGTGGCCTACGGCGACACCCAGGGGCTGTACCGGCATCCGCCGAACCGCTTCGCCGCCGAATTCCTCGGGCGCGCGAACGTGCTGGCGGCACAGCAGCTCGAGCCCACGGCCGACGGTCTCGCGCGGGTGCGCTGCGGCGACTTCACGATCGAAGGGCGCAATCATCACGGCCTCGCGGCGGGCAGCACCTGCTACGTGTGCGTGCGGCCGCACGACCTGCACTTCGAGCCGAGCCCGCCGAGATCCAATTGCGTGACGGGCATCGTGCGCAGCGTGCAGTGGCTCGGCGAGCTGCACAGCATCGCGCTCGAAGTGGGTGGAGAGACGCTGCGCCTCACGCGCGCGCCGCTCACGAGCCCGCCGGAGCCCGGCGCCGTGCTGCCCGTGCATTTCCATGCGACGGACGTGACACTCGTTCCGGAGGTCGAGAGCCATGGCTGATCTCGCTATTTCACCCCCGTCGCCATCGGTGCCGCCGGCTAGCGCCGGCCGCTCCACGGAGCACTGGCGCGGCCTCTGGGTCGCGCCGCCGCTCGTCGTGCTCGCGGCGATCTTCTTCTACCCGTTTGGCCTCATCGTGATGCAGGCGCTCGGCGGCGACACGCATACGCTGACGCTCGCGAACTTCGCCGAAGTGCTGCATTCGCGGCAGTTCCTGAGCGGTCTGTATCACACGATAGCGATCGCCGTCAGCGCATCGGCCGGCTGTCTCGTGCTCGGCTTCGTGTTCTCGCTCGTGATCGCGTTCGTGCCGTTTCCGGGCGCGCGCCTCGTGGGCCGCCTGATCGACACGTTCATCGCGCTGCCGACGTTTCTCGTCGCGCTCGCGTTCACGTTCGTGTACGGCTCGGCCGGGCTCCTGAACCAGTCGCTGATGACGCTCTTCCACCTCAATCTGCCGCCCATCGACTTCCTGTACACGCAGTGGGGCGTCGTGCTCTCGGAGGTGACGGTCTACACGCCCTTCATCATGCGGCCGCTGCTCGCCTGCTTCTCGCAGATCGACAACGCGCAGATCGAAGTGGCGAGCAACCTGGGCGCGCGGCCGCTGCGCATCATCCGGCAGATCATCCTGCCGGCCGCGCTGCCCGCCCTGCTCGCCGGCGGCAGCCTCTGTCTGCTCCTGACCGTCAACGAGTTCGGCATCGTGCTGTTCATCGGCGCGAAGGACGTCATCACTCTACCGCTGCTGATCTACGGCAAGGCCATCCAGGAGTTCGACTACACGACGGCCTGCGTGATCGCCGTCATCAACATCGCGCTGTCGCTCGGGCTCTACGCCTGCTACCGCACAGTCGTGTCACTTTTCGGAGGCCGCCGTGCTGCTCTGGGCTAGATGGGCAAGAGTATCGACATGGAGCGTCGCCGCGCTGCTGTTCTGCGCGATCTACGGGCTACCGGTGGCGATGATCGCGCTCGCGAGCGTGAGCGGGCAATGGAACGGCATCCTGCCGAGCCACCTCACGCTCGCGCACTACGCGCGAGCGCTGCACGGCGACTCGGCCGACCTGCTGCACGTGAGCGTGCTCACCGGCGCGCTCGCGAGCGGCGCGGCGCTCGTGAGCGGCACGTGGGCGGCGCTCGCGCTGCGCCGGATGAAGGGCATCCCCAAGCGCGCGCTCGACGTGATCTTCTTCGTGCCGAGCGCGGTGCCGTCGGTCTCGATCGGGCTCGGGCTGCTGGTGGCGTTCAGCCAGCCTCCCGTGCTGCTCAACGGCACGGCGACGATCGTGTTCCTCGCGCACTTCCTGCTGATCTCGGCGTTCACGTACGGCAACGTTTCGGCGGGGCTCTCGCGGGTCGCGCCCGAGTACGGCGAGGTGGCCGAAAGCCTCGGCGCGCGGCCCTTCTACGAGCTCACACGCGTGACGCTGCCGCTCGTCGCGCCGTACCTGCTGGCGTCGTTCAGCCTGAGCTTCGCGCTCTCGATGGGCGAGCTCGGCGCCACGCTGATGATCTATCCGCCGGGATGGGTGACGCTGCCCGTGGGCATCTTCGCACTGTCCGACCGCGGCGCGATCTTCGATGCGTCGACCCTCACGATGGTCCTCGGCGCAGCGACGCTGCTCGTGCTGCTCGGACTCTCGCGCATCTCGACCAAGGCGGCGGTGCGCTGATGCGCGGCTCACCGGTAGGCCGGCGCGGATACGGGGCGCGCTGAAGAAACTCGAAAGGCAATTGCGGCAGTCACGCAGTTGCGCAGGCAAAAACAACGCAAAGGAGGTGCCGCGTGATCCTGACCGTGCTTCATCTTGCGGGCGGCGTGGCGTTGCTCACATGGGGCCTGCACATGGTCGAGTCGGGGCTGATGCGCGCGTTCGGCGCGTCGCTCAAGCGCTTCATGGCGCGCAGCCTCGGCAACCGGTTCAACGCGTTCTGCGCGGGGCTCGCCATCACCGGCGCGCTGCAAAGCAGCACGGCAACGGGCATGATCGCGTCGTCGTTCGCGGCGCGCGGGCTGATGCGGCCCGTCACGGGGCTCGCCGTGATGCTGGGTGCGAACGTGGGCTCGACGCTCATCGTGCAGGCTTTCTCGCTCGACCTGAGCTGGATCTCGCCCGCCTGCCTGCTGGTGGGCATGGCCCTGTTCGAGAAGGGCAAGGGCTCGCGCAACCGCGACATCGGCCGCGCCTCGATCGGCCTCGGCCTGATGCTGCTCGCGCTCACGCTGCTCGTCTCGACGGTGCAGCCCGCCGAGACCGCGCCCGCGCTGCGCACGGTGCTCGGCGCGCTGGCCGGCGAGCCCGTGCTCAACGCCGCGCTCGCGTGCCTGCTCACGTGGGCCGCGCATTCGAGCATCCCCGTCGTGCTGTTCGTGATGTCGCTCGCGAACCTCCACACGGTGCCGATGGACAGCGCGCTCGCGATGGTGCTCGGCGCCAACGTGGGCAGCGCGCTCAACCCGTATTTCGAGGCCGCGAAAGGCGACGACCGCAGCCGCCGCAGACTGCCGGCCGGCAACCTGCTGCTGCGCGGCGGCGTGTGCGTCCTGATGCTCGGCCTGTGCTCGCCGCTCGCGCGGCTGCTGGACGGCCTGCCCGGCGACGCGAGCCGCACCATCGCCAATTTCCACACCGGCCTGAACGTGGCGATCGCGGTGCTGTTCATCGGCCTGCTCGATCCGGTGGCGCGGCTGCTCGAACGGCTGCTGCCCGCGCCGGGCGCCGGCGACGATTCCGACGCGCCGCGCTATCTCGACGAAGCCGCTCTGGAGACACCCTCGCAGGCGCTCGCCTGCGCGGCGCGCGAAGTGATCCGGATGAGCGAGATCGTGGAAGCGATGCTGCGCGCGAGCGTGCCCGTGCTGCTCGCCAACGACCGCCGCGCCGTGAGCGAGATCGCGGACCGCGACGATGCCGTGGACATGCTGCACGACGCGATCAAGCACTATGTCACCGAGGTGACCCGCGTACCGCTCGGCGAGGAAGACCGGCGCTGGGCCTCGGCGATCATGACGGCGGTGATCAACCTCGAGCATATCGGCGACATCATCGACAAGAACCTGCTGGAAATCGCGCAGAAAAAGATCAAGGCGCAACTGAGCTTTTCGCCCGAAGGCGCCGAGGAGTTGCGCACGCTGCACCGCTCGGTGACCGACAGCTTCCACCGCGCCCAGGCGCTGCTCGTCTCGGGCCGCACGCAGACCGCCGCGCTGCTCATCGCCGACAAGCAGTCGCTGCGGCGTCTCGAGCGCGCGGCGCGCGACCGCCACCTCGAGCGGTTACGCGAGGGGCAGCCCGACAGCATCGCCTCGAGCTCGCTGCATCTCGACGTGCTGCGCGACCTCGTGCGCATCCAGTCGCACATCTGCGCGCTCGCGTATCCGCTGCTCGAACGCGAGAAAGCGCAGGCGGAAATAGCGGAAAACGGGCAAGCGCAGATGAGCGACACGCCGTGCGAAGGTTCGTGATGGACCCGCAGGCGGGCAACTTTTCGTTCAGCGCCCGAACTTCATCAGGCGTTGGGGGTCTCGTGCGTACGTTGCCCGCCACCAGTTCATAGCCGCCGCGCGCGGCGTCGGCGTCCCCGATCGCGCGCACTCGCGTATCTGCGCGTATCTCCGTATCTCCGTGTATCGCCCCCTCCTCGCGCATACACTCGACTCAAGGCACTCGCCTTGCACCCCTCAGTCACGCATGCGACAGTGCTCACGAACAGCACGCGCCTCGCGAGCCCACGCGAGCGCGCCATCCACGAACAAGGAGACACTCATGGACCTGATCCTCTGGCGTCACGCCGAAGCCGAAGACTTCGCCTCCAGCGATCTCGCCCGCGCGCTCACGACGCGCGGCCGCAAGCAGGCGCAAAGCGTCGCCAAATGGTTGCGCGCCCGTCTGCCCGAGGACGCCGTGGTGCTCGCGAGCCCCGCGGTGCGCACCATCCAGACCGCCGAGACCCTGAGCGACCAGTACCGCGTGGTGCGCGAACTCGCGCCGAATGCGAGCACCGGCGACGTGCTCGAAGCAGCCGGCTGGCCCGAGGGCGTGGCACAGACTGTTGTTATCGTCGGACACCAGCCGACGCTTGGGGCTGTCGCCGCACACTTGCTCGGCGACAGCCAGGCCAGCTGGCCGCTCAAAAAAGCCGGCGTGTGGTGGATTGCGAGCCGCGAGCGCGACGGCGAGGCGCAGGCGGTGTTGCGCGCCGCCATCAGCCCTGATCTGATCTAACCCGCTTATCTGATCCAACCCGCTTTCCGGGCGCACGCTCCCGGCTTTCCAAGCGCGTACGCGAGACTTACGGGCAGTCATCCAATCGTCATCGGTTTGCCATGCAAGCGTCACCAGGCGTTACTACATTGGCGAAAAAAGAAATTCACACTCTTTTCGACCAGGACCGCCCATGCGAGAACTGCCGACGCCCACCCTGCCCTTCGCCTCGCTACTCGAGTCGCGCCGTCTGCCGCGCGCCGAGGAAACGGTCACCGCGCAACATCGACTGCAGGTTTCATGGGCGCGCACCGACGAGGAATTACGCGAAGCGCAACGCCTGCGCTACCGCGTGTTCGCCGACGAAATGGGCGCGCGCCTCACCGGCCCCACGGGCCTCGATGTCGATGCATTCGATTCGTACTGCGATCATTTGCTGGTGCGCGATCTCGACACGCTGAAAGTAGTCGGCACGTATCGCGCGTTGCCGCCGCATCAGGCCGCGCGCATCGGACGTTTGTACGCGGAGAGCGAGTTCGACGTGTCGCGCCTCACGCACCTGCGCGCGAAGATGGTCGAGGTGGGCCGCTCGTGCGTGCATCCCGACTATCGCAGCGGCTCGGTCATCATGTCGCTGTGGGCGGGCCTCGCCGCGTACATGAAGCACAACGGCTACGAGACGATGCTCGGCTGCGCGAGCGTCGCGATGGTCGACGGCGGACACTATGCGGCGAACCTCTATTGCTCGCTGCGCGAGAACGCGCTGACCGCGCCGGAATATCGCGCGTTCCCGCATACGCCGCTGCCGGTCGACGACTTGCAGACGGGCGCCGCCGTCGCTCCGCCGCCGCTCGTCAAGGGTTATCTGCGGCTTGGCGCGAAGATTTGCGGCGCGCCGGCATGGGATCCCGACTTCAATACCGCGGACTTCCTGACGCTGTTCCGTCTGTCCGACATCAATGCGCGTTATGCCCGTCACTTCCTCGGCGATGCGCTGCCGCGTTGAAGTGAGTGGGAAGGGCCGTCGCTGACAGGCGGTGAGAAACAGACGCCGAAAAGCGGAAAAGCCCGGCAAAACGCCGGGCTTTTCCATTCATATACCGCGCAAGCCGAAGCACGCATTCGACGCGCGTGCCGATCGGGCGCGCGTTAATCCTCCGTATAGACCACACGGTACGGAATGCCGACCTTCTCCCATTCCGCCGCTTCCTGGATCAAGCTGTAGTCGGTCAGCGGATTGTTGACCACCCACCCGTTCGGCAAACGCACCTCGTAGCCGCCGTTGACCTGCGCAACCGAGATCCACGGCAAGCCGACATCGGCACGCCGCCGGCACAGCAGCGCCGCGAGCCGCAGGCAGAACAACAGCGGCCATTCGACGTCGCGCGTCTGCGACAGCTTGCCGAGCTTGCCCGCATGACCGACCACGAGCGCGGCGACGCGCGCCTGATCGGTGCGCGAGAAACCCGGCATGTCGGCGTTGCTGGCGATATAGGCCGAATGCTTGTGATAGGCGCTGTGCGAAATGGACAGCCCGATCTCGTGCAGCGAAGCCGCCCAGCCGATGAACATGCGGTTTTCCGCGCGGCGCTCCTCGTCGGGTTCGGTGAACTGGTCGTAGAAGCTCATCGACAGATCGCTGATACGCCCCGCCTGCGCGCGATCGACGCCATAGCGGCGCATGAAGCCTTCCACCGTGACCGTGCGCATGTCTTCGTGCTGCGAGCGGCCGAGCAGGTCGTACATGACGCCGAGGCGCAGCGCGCCGTCGGTGGTATCGACATAGTCGACGCCCAGTTCGTCGAACACCGCGATCATGATCGACAGGCCGCCCGCGAGCACCGGCACGCGGTCGCTCTTGAGCGACACGAGCTTCAGGCGATTGACGTTCTCGGCCTTGATCAGCGCGCGCTTGAGCCGCTCGAGGCCGCCGCGCGAAATGCCGTGCGTGACGCCCGCATCGTTGAAGCTGTTTGCCTCGACGAGCTCGGCAAGCGCGCGCGCCGTGCCCGACGAGCCGATTGCCTGCTCCCAGCCGGTTTTCTTGTACTCGGCGGAAATGATCTGGATTTCGCGGCGCGCGGCGAGTTCGGCCTGGCGCATCGTGTATTCGTCGACGTTGCCGGCCGGGAAAAACGCGCGGCTATGACTCACGCAGCCGATATACAGGCTTTCCATCTTGATCGGCGTGTAGTGCGAGCCGATGATGAATTCCGTCGAGCCGCCGCCGATGTCGACGACGAGGCGCTTGCCCGCGCTCGCCGGCACCGAGTGCGCCGCGCCCGCGTAAATCAGGCGCGCTTCCTCGCGCCCCGCGATCACTTCGATCGGAAAACCGAGCGCGGCCTGCGCCTCGCCCAGAAATTCGCCCGCGTTCTTCGCGATGCGCAGCGTATTGGTCGCGACCGCGCGCACGTGGTCGGGATGGAAGTCGCGCAGACGCTCGCCGAAACGCTTCAGCGCGTCCCAGCCACGCACCTGCGAGGCGCGGTCGAGCATCTTGTCGCGCGACAGGCCGGCGGCAAGGCGCACCGGCTCGCGCAATGCGTCGACCTGATAGATCTGGCTGCCCGCGTCGGTTTCCTCGACCCGGCCCACGATGAGCCGGAAGCTGTTCGAACCGAGATCGACGGCGGCGAGGAGTTGAGGGGTATTGGCCATCGGGTAAGCGGACTCCATGCGCGCAAGCGCGGCGGCAGCTACGGCGGCAGGCGCGGAGGCCGGCAGCGCCGCGCGCTGGCCCGGTGCCTTCGGCGCGTGCTGCGCATCGCGGCCGGCCGCACTGTTCAAAGACGCCATTTTAAGCGTACCGGGCCTCACAATGTCACCTCGCAGCGCTGGGAGACCCCTATCGTCGCATAAGCAGTGCGTCATATTGACGACAGGCGACGATTGCGGCGTAAAATCGTGAAAAGATAGCAGATGTCATAAGGGCGTCATCAAACTGTGAGAATTTCCGAGCGTCTTTCCGTCTCCATTCCAGACATTCCAATCTCGCTGCCGATGTCCATCCGCTATCCCTTATTGAATCGCGAACTGGGCATTCTGGGTTTCAACGAGCGTGTGTTGGCACAAGCCGCCGACCCAGCCGTCCCCTTGCTCGAACGCCTACGCTTCATCTGCATCACCAGCAGCAACCTCGACGAATTCTTCGAAGTCCGCATGGCCGGACTCCAGGAGCAGATGCGCGACAACCCCGGCGCCCTGTCGCCCGACGGCATGTCGCTGCTGCACGTGTACGACCTCGTGGTCGAGCGTGCGCAGAAACTCGTGCATCGCCAGTACACGATGCTGCACGACACGGTGCTCACCGCGCTCGAACAGGAAGGCATCTATTTCCACGGCACCGAAGCGTGGAGCGACGCGCAGACCGAATGGGCGCGCAACTACTTCTTCGACGAACTGCTGCCGGTGCTCACGCCGATCGGCCTCGACCCCGCGCATCCGTTTCCGCGCGTGCTCAACAAGAGCCTGAACTTCGTCGTCGAACTCGAAGGCAAGGACGCGTTCGGCCGTCAGGCGATGATGGGCATCGTCCAGGCGCCGCGCGCGCTGCCGCGGCTCGTGCGCATGCCGCAGGAACTGTCGGGTTATTCGCATGGCTTCGTGCTGCTCAGCTCGCTGTTGCAGCACTTTGTCGGCGAGCTGTTTCCGAGTCTGGTGGTGCGTAGCTGCAACCAGTTTCGCATCACGCGCAACAGCGAACTCTTCGTTGACGAAGACGAAATCACCAATCTGCGCGTCGCCTTGCAGGGCGAACTGCCGGCGCGGCATCTCGGCAATGCGGTGCGGCTCGAGGTGTCGGCGGAAACGCCCGCGCACGTGGTGCGGCGCCTGCTCGACGAAAGCGGTCTCTCGAACAAGGACTGCTATTACGTGGACGGCCCCGTCAATCTCGTGCGGCTCATGCAGCTGCCCGAGATGGTCGACCGGCCCGATCTGAAGTTCGTGCCGCATATCCCGTCCACGCCCACGCAGATCGCCAACAGCGCGAGCATGTTCGACGTGATCGATCAGGGCGACGTGCTGCTGCATCATCCGTACGAGAGCTTCCAGCCGGTGCTCGAGCTGCTGCTGCAGGCCGCCAAGGACCCGAACGTGGTCGCGATCAAGCAGACCATCTACCGCACCGGCACCGACTCGCCGCTCATGGACGCGCTCATGCAGGCCGCGCGCAACGGCAAGGAAGTCACCGTGGTGGTCGAGCTGCTGGCGCGCTTCGACGAGGAAACCAACATCAACTGGGCCTCGCAGCTCGAAGCGGTCGGCGCACACGTCGTGTATGGCGTGGTGGGCCACAAGTGCCACGCGAAGATGATGCTGATCGTGCGGCGCGTGTCGTCGGGCGGCAAGACGACGTTGAGGCGCTACGTGCACCTGGGCACCGGCAACTATCATCCGCGCACCGCGCGCCTCTATACCGACTTCGGCCTCATGACCGCCGATCAGGATATCTGCGAGGACGTGCACCACGTGTTCCAGCAGCTGACGGGCATCGGCGGCGAACTGAAGCTGCATGAGCTATGGCAATCGCCGTTCACGCTGCACCCGAAGCTCGTCGAGGCGATCCGCAAGGAAGCCGAACATGCGCGCGCCGGCAGGAAGGCGCGCATCGTCGCGAAGATGAACGCGCTGCTCGAACCGACGGTGATCGCCGAGCTGTACGAGGCGTCGCAGGCGGGCGTGAAGATCGATCTGATCGTCCGTGGCGTGTGTTCGTTGCAGCCCGGCGTGCCGGGACTCTCGGAGAACATCACGGTGCGCTCGATCGTCGGGCGCTTTCTCGAGCACCATCGCATCTACTACTTCTACGACGACGGCAAGGAACAGGTCTATCTGTCGAGCGCCGACTGGATGGATCGCAACCTGTTCCGGCGCGTGGAAGTCGCGTTCCCGGTCAATAACCGGCGCCTGAAGCGGCGTGTGATCGCGGAAGGTCTGTCGGCGTTTCTCGGCGACAACCAGTCCGCGTGGCTCATGCAAAGCGACGGGCACTATCGCCGGCGGCGGCCGGGCAAGTCCTCGCGCAATGCGCAGATGAGTCTGCTTGGAAAGTTCTGTTCGTAGATCAGCTTTCCTACCTGCAGCCAGCGAATGGGCAGCAAGTCAGCCATTGTCCGAGGGCGTATCGAGGTGAGCCGTGTCCGCCGGCCCCCATCCCGGGATGCTCAGGTAATAGCGGGTCGAGCGGCCGGCGCCGACCTTGTTCAGCAGCCCCATGTCCTCGAGTTCGATCAGTTCGCGCGACGCTGTGGCGCGCGAGGTGCTGCCGATGCCCTCGTACTTCCTCGTGCTCATCCCCCCTTCGAAACCATTGGGACCGGCATCGAGCAGAAGGTTGACGACTTTGCGCTGCCGAGCCGTAAGTGTCTTGTCCTGATGGTTCATCCAGAAAATGGCCTTGCCGAGCGCGGCGTCTACGGCGCTGGACGCTTCATCCCAGGACACCCGCACCTGTTCCACAAACCACAGAACCCATTCGGTCACGTCCAGCTCGCCACGCTGGGCGCGTTCGAGCTGCTCGTAGTAGTCGCGGCGCTTCTCAAGCAAGCGCTGTGAGGTACGAATCAAGCGGCTAACCTCACCGGTGTCATGCGCGAGGACCAGGTCAATGAGGACTCGACCGATGCGGCCATTCCCGTCTTCAAAGGGATGAATCGTCTCGAACCACAGGTGAGCGAGCGCTGCTTTGACCAGACTGTCGTGCTCGCTCCTCGCGTTGAACCACGCGAGGAACGTCTCCATCTCAGCCGGGACGCGGGCCGATGACGGCGCTTCGTAGTGGACCCGTTCGCGTCCGACGCTCCCGCTCACGATTTGCATCGGCTCTGCATGCCCACGGTAGGCCCCGACAAGAATTTTGGTCATCCCCGAGTAGCCGGTTGGGAAGAGAGCCGCCTGCCAGGCGCACAAGCGCTCATGTGTAAGGGGCGCGTCCCTCTGCCGCACCGCGTCATCCATGATGTCGAGCAGGCCTTCGACATTTCGGGGCGCGTTGGGGCCATCCTGATTCCCAACGCCTAGGCGCCGTGCCACGGACGACCTCACTGCCGTAAGGTCAATGCGTTCGCCCTCGATGGCGGCCGTCGCAACTGCATCCTGGCTCCAGGCCTCGGCGGCGAGTGCGAGGCGCTGTTCGAATCCAAGACCCGCCAGCTTGCCTTCAACGATGCCCTGGGCTCGGTGCGCGCGTGCGAGCTCGCTGCCGACGCGAACAACGTCGTAGTGCATGCCGGGCCAAGTGGGCACTTGCCAGATAAAAGATGGGGCTGGTGACATGGTGCTGGATGAGTGTTGAGGCGATTGCAGGCTCTATTCGCCTCATTTTTTGAGTCGAATATAAGTATAGTCGGCTTTGAGGCGATTGAGCGCTTAATCGACTCAAATTATGAGTTGATATTCATTCGCTCTGCGGACTGAGGAGGAGCAGAAGGACCTGACATGAAGAGGCCCCTGTCAGTCAGCGGCTAACAGAGGCTATTTGAGGGGCTATTTGCAGAATCAGAACCGGCTTCTCAACAGGCTAAGCGATAGGCTTGCTTTTCGGGCGGCTTTTTATTTGCTCGGGCCGGTCGAACTGCTGCGATCGAACTGCTCCGGCCTCCCCCGCAGCCGACCCGCTTCGCTCAAACCTGCGCCGTCTGGCAGCGCGCCGTGCGATACACCGGAAAGCGCACGGTAAACGTGCTGCCGCGCCCTTCTTCGCTCTTCACGTCGAGCTGCGCATCGTGCCGCTGCAGCACGTGCTTGACGATCGCGAGACCGAGCCCCGTGCCGCCGGTGTCGCGCGAGCGGCTGCGGTCGACGCGATAAAAGCGCTCGGTGAGCCGTGGAATATCCGCGGCCGGAATGCCGAGGCCGCTATCTGTAACCGAGAACACCGCGTGGCCGCCCTGCGCATGCCAGCCCACCTTGATCGTGCCGCCGTCCGGCGTGTAGCGGATCGCGTTCGTCACGAGATTGCCCAGTGCGCTGAAAATCTCGGTCTCGACGCCGGTGACGGTGAGTCCTTCGTCGACATCGAAAGCGATGCGGTGATGATCGCTCGAAAGACTCTCCGCGTCGTCGCGCAGATGCCGCAACACCGCGCGCATGTCGATCATGTGATCGCTCGGCGGTTTGTTGTCGCCTTCGAGCTTCGCGAGCACGAGCAGATCGTTGACGATATGGCGCATACGCGCCGCCTGCTGCTCCATCAGCTCGAAATAGCGCGCGCGCTCGGCTTCACCGAGCGGCAGCTCGCGCATCGTTTCGAGAAAACCCGACAGCACGGTAAGCGGCGTTTTCAGCTCATGCGAGACATTGGCGACGAAGTCGCGCCGCATCGCATCGGTACGTTCGAGTTCGGTGATGTCCTGCGACAGCACGAGCTTGCGATTGTCGCCATAAGGAAACACCTGCACCGACAGCACGTTCTGGCGTTTGTCGCCCATGCCGCGCATGATGAGCATTTCCTCGTACCGATGCGAATTCAGATAGCGCACGAAATCCGGATGACGCACCAGATGCGTGATGTGCTGCCGCAGATCGCGCTTCGCATCGAGCCCGAAGTGGCTTTCGGAAATCGCGTTGCACCACTCGATCTGATCGTGGTCGTCGAGCATCGCCACGCCGTTCGGCGACGCCTGGATCGCCTGGATGAAGCGCGAATGCTGCTGCTCGACCTGGCGCACCTGAGCGTGCCAGCGCTTCGCGAGCTTGTGCAGACGGTAGTAGATTTCGCCCCAGATGCCGGGGGCGCTCGGCACTTCGCCGTACACCGGCGCATCGAGCAGACGCCACAGGCGCTGCTTGTGGAATGTACCGAAGATACTCTGCGCGAGCAGCATGACGACCGCGAGGGCGAGTCCTGCCTTGACGTTCACCAGTGCGCCGACCACCACGCACAGAACAGCCAGCAGCACGACCGACACGATGGAGCGCGCCCAGATGATGTTCATGGTCTAGCGATCGAAGAGAAAAAACAGCGCAGGAGGGAGAGGACGACGCGGTGTGCCGCCCACGGCTTTCAGGCGCTCTTCGCCAACCTGTAGCCGCTACCGCGTACCGTCTCAATCATAGCATCGCACCCGGCCGGCTTGAGTGCCGCGCGCAAGCGCTTGATGTGCACGTCCACCGTGCGTTCCTCGACGAACACGTGGTCGCCCCACACCTGATCGAGCAGTTGCGTGCGGCTGTGCACGCGCTCCGGGTGCGTCATGAAGAAGTGCAGCAGACGGAATTCGGTCGGGCCGAGATCGAGCTTGATCTCGCTGCCCTCCGCGTGCGCGGCGACGCGATGCGTGGCCGGGTCGAGCTTCAGGCCGTTGATCGCGACCACGTCTTCGGTCAGTTGCGGCGCGCGGCGGCGCAGCACCGCCTTGATGCGCGCCATCAGCTCCTTCGGCGAGAACGGCTTCGTTACGTAGTCGTCGGCGCCGATCTCGAGGCCGAGCACCTTGTCCTGCTCATCGCCGCGCGCGGTCAGCATGATGATCGGAATGTGCTTCGTGCGCTCGTTGTTGCGCAGATCACGCGCGAACGAAATGCCCGATTTACCCGGCAACATCCAGTCGAGCAGGACGAGGTCGGGCAGCACGTCGCTGATCAGGTTCTGCGCCTGCTCTGCGTTGTACGCGCGAATCGGGCAGTGTCCGGCGTGTTGAAGATTGACCGAAATCAGTTCGGAAATGGCGGGCTCATCTTCAATGACGAGAATGCTGCTGGGCATCGGCACCTCTGTTCCTTATCTCTGGATTAGCTGAGCGCTTCGCGTTCGAGCGCGTCGCGCGACTGGTGCCGCACGTCGGTGCCCTTCACGATGTAAATGATGAATTCGGCGATGTTTTTCGCGTGGTCGCCGATCCGCTCGATCGCCTTGGCGATGAACAGGAAGTCGAGACCCACCGAAATCGACCGCGGATCTTCGGTCATATACGAAATCAGCTTGCGCACGAAAGCGCGGAATTCCTCGTCGATCGCCTTGTCGTCGCGCACGATCTGCGCGGCCGCAACCGTGTCGAGGCGCGCGAACGCGTCGAGCGCGCGGCGCAGGATCGTCACGGCCATCTCACCCGAGAGCTTGATCTCGGCGATGTTGATCGTGCGCGATGCGCCGTCTTCCATGAGGCGCTTGGTGCGCTTCGCGATCTTCTCGGCTTCGTCGCCGGCGCGTTCGAGGTTCGTGATGGTCTTCGAGATCGCAATCAGCAGACGCAGGTCGCGCGCGGCCGGCTGACGGCGCGCGATGATGTTGCTGCATTCCTCGTCGATCTCGACTTCCATCCTGTTCAGACGTTCTTCGGCCGCGATCACCTGCTCGGCGATGTTGAGGTCGAATTCGTTGAGCGCCTGCATCGCGTTGACGATCTGCGATTCGACGAGGCCGCCCATTTCGAGCACCTTCGACGAAACCAGATTCAGGTCGGCGTCGAACTGGCTGGACAGATGTTTATCGGACATGTCGTACTCCGTTGTATTGCCCGGCGGATCAGCCGAAGCGGCCAGTGATGTAGTCCTCGGTTTCCTTGCGGACCGGTTTGATGAAGATCTTTTCGGTGTCGCCGAATTCGATCAGTTCACCGAGGTACATATAGGCAGTGTAGTCCGAACAGCGGGCCGCCTGCTGCATGTTGTGCGTGACGATCACGACCGTGTAGTCGCTCTTCAGCTCGGCGATCAGTTCCTCGATGCGGCCCGTGGAGATCGGGTCGAGCGCCGAGCACGGCTCGTCGAGCAGCAGCACTTCAGGACGGATCGCGATGCCGCGCGCGATGCACAGGCGCTGCTGCTGGCCGCCCGACAAACCATAGCCGCTCTGGCCGAGCTTGTCCTTCACTTCGTTCCACAGCGCCGCCTTCGTGAGCGCCCATTCGACGCGGTCGTCCATTTCCGAGCGCGACAGCGATTCGAACATCTTCACGCCGAACGCGATGTTGTCGTAGATCGACATCGGAAACGGCGTCGGCTTCTGGAACACCATGCCGATGCGCGCGCGCAAAAGCGAAATATCGCGGCGCGTGGTCAGCAGGTTCTCGCCGTCCATGAGGATCTCGCCCTCGGCGCGCTGCTCCGGATAGAGCGCGTACATCTTGTTGAACGTGCGCAGCAGCGTGGACTTGCCGCAACCCGACGGGCCGATGAACGCGGTCACCTTGCCTTCGGGAATCGCCAGATTGATGTTCTTCAGCGCGTGATACTTGCCGTAGAAGAAGTTCAGGTCGTTGACCTCGATCTTCGGACGCGCCGGCACCTGGGCCTGGCCGCTTTGCGCGGGATCGGAACCGGCCGGCGCAGCGACGCGCTCGACGGTATTGAGTTGAGTTTCTGCCATATTCATCGGATTACACTCCGCCCTTACTTGTTCGAGAAGATCGTGCGCGCGAGGATATTCAGTCCCAGCACCGCGAGCGTGATCAGGAAGACGCCGGCCCACGCGAGCGATTGCCACTGCGCGAACGGGCTCATCGCAAACTTGTAGATCGTGACCGGCAGGTTCGCGATCGGCTGGCCGAGGTCGAGCGAGAAGAACTGGTTCGACAGCGCGGTGAAGAGCAGCGGCGCGGTTTCGCCGGCAATCCGCGCGACGCCGAGCAGCACGCCGGTCACGATGCCCGCGATCGACGCCTTCAACGTAATCGACAGCACCATCTTCCACTTCGGCGTGCCAAGCGCGAAGGCCGCCTCGCGCATCGCGTTCGGCACGAGCTTGAGCATGTTTTCCGTGGTGCGGATCACGATCGGAATCTGCAGCAGCGCGAGCGAAAACACACCGGCCCAGCCGCTGAAGTGCCCCATCTTCGCCACCACGAGCGCGTACGCGAAGAGGCCGATCACGATGGACGGCGCGGACAGCAGGATGTCGTTGATGAAGCGCGTGAGGCTCGCAAGCCAGCCCTTCTGGCCGTATTCGGCGAGATAGACGCCCGCCATGATGCCGATCGGCGTGCCGACGAAGGTCGCGAGCGCCACCAGCATCAGGCTGCCGACGATCGCGTTGGCAAGCCCGCCGCCGTCGGTGTTCGGCGGCGGCGTCGACTGCGTGAACAACTCGACCGACAGACCGCCGATACCGAGACGCAACGTCGTATAGAGAATCCACACGAGCCACAGCAGACCGAACGCCATCGCGGCGAGCGAAAGCGTCAGCGCGATCGCGTTCGTCAAACGGCGGCGCCGTTGCAGACGCGTGCGCATCGCTTCGAGCGTCGCCGCGTCCTTCAGGCCCGGCATGTTCAGAGAGGACTCGCTCATTTCGCGCCCTCCCCTTTTTCGAGGCGAAGCAGCATGATCTTCGAAATCGACAGCACGATGAATGTAATCACGAACAGGATCAGGCCGAGTTCCATCAGCGCCGACGTATGCAGGCCCGGGTCCGCTTCCGCGAACTCGTTGGCGAGCGCCGACGTGATGCTGTTGCCCGGCGAAAACAGCGAAATGTTGTCGAGCAGATTGGTGTTGCCGATCACGAACGTGACCGCCATCGTCTCGCCGAGCGCGCGGCCGAGGCCGAGCATCACGCCGCCGATCACGCCGGTCTTCGTGAACGGCAGCACGATCCTCCACATCACTTCCCACGTCGTGCAGCCGATGCCGTACGCCGATTCCTTGAGCAGCACCGGCGTGACTTCGAACACGTCGCGCATCACCGAGGCGATGTACGGAATGATCATGATCGCGAGAATCACGCCCGCGCACAGAATGCCGATGCCGATCGGCGCCCCCGCGAACAGCGCGCCGACGATCGGAATGCCGCCGAGCACCGCGCCGAGCGGTCTCTGGAACCACTGCGCGAAGATCGGCGCGAACACGAGCAGACCCCACATGCCGTACACGATCGACGGAATCGCGGCGAGCAGCTCGATAGCGATGCCGAGCGGCCGGCGCAGCCAGGCGGGTGAGAGTTCGGTCAGAAAGAGCGCGATGCCGAAGCTGACCGGCACCGCGATGATGAGAGCGATGAGCGAGGTGGCGATGGTGCCGTAGATCGGCACGAGCGCGCCGAACTGCTTGCTGGGCGGATCCCAGACCGCCGTCCACAGAAACGCGAGACCAAACTCGCGGATCGACGGCATCGAGGAGATGATGAGCGAGACGATGATGCCGCCGAGCAGCAGCAGCGTGACGATGGCGGCAAGGCGAACGAGGCCGCCGAAGATCACGTCACCGGAGCGGCCAGGCGCTTTCTGCTGCGACGCGCTGCCAGGCGGGGTGGCCCGGCTTGCACCGGACGCTAGATGAATATCGGACATGAGAGTCTGATGGACCTGTTGACCTGTTCCAGTTACCGGGCCGCCCGTGCTGCGCGGCCGGTGATGCGGCAGCGGATGCCGGTTCAATGCATTGGCCGTCCTCTCGCGAGGACGGCCAATTTGCGGCCCTGGCACGGCGGCGGACTGCCGCTATGCCAGGTGACGCCATGCTTCGCTCAATCGGCGATCGGCTTACCCGATGCGTCCTTGATCTTCTGCTTCCACTGCGTGCGGATTTCCGACACCACCGACTCCGGCAGCGAGATGTAGTCGAGGTCGTTCGCAGCCTGAGCGCCATTCTTGAACGCCCAGTCGAAGAACTTCAGCGTCTCGGTGCCTTGCGCCGGCTTGTCCTGCGCCGTGTGCAGCAGCACGAACGTCGCGCCGACGATCGGCCATGCGTTCTTGCCCGGCTCGTTCGTCAGGATCTGGTAGAACGACTTCGACCAGTCCGCGCCAGCCGCTGCCGCCTTGAACGTTTCCGTTTGCGGCTGAACCACAGCGCCGGATTCGTTCTTCATCGCGACGTAGTTCATGTGGTTCTGCTTCGCGTACGCCCATTCGACATAGCCGATCGAGCCCGGCAGACGCTGCACGAACGCCGCGACGCCGTCGTTGCCCTTGCCGCCCGTGCCGGTCGGCCAGTTGACCGTCGAACCTTCACCGACCTTCGCCTTCCATTCCGGGTTGACCTTCGACAGGTAGTTCGTCCAGATGAAGCTGGTGCCCGAACCATCGGCGCGGCGCACCACGGCGATGTCCAGATCCGGCAGCTTGACCTTCGGGTTCAGCGCCGCGATCGCCGGATCGTTCCACTTCTTGATCTTGCCCAGGTAGATGTCGCCGAGCACTTCACCCGACAGGACCAGTTCACCCGGCTTCACGCCCGGCACGTTGACTGCCGGCACCACGCCACCGACCACCGTCGGGAACTGGAACAGGCCTTCCTTGGCGAGTTCGTCGTCCTTCAGCGGAGCGTCCGAGCCGGCGAAATCGACGGTCTTCGCGACGATCTGCTTCACGCCGCCCGACGAACCGATACCTTGATAGTTAACCTTGCCGCCGCCGGACTTCTGATAAGCGTCGGCCCACTTCGTGTAAATCGGTGCTGCGAACGTGCTGCCCGCGCCGGTAATGTCTGCGGCTTGCGCTGCGATTGCGAAGACCGCGCCAGCGACGCCAGCGAACACGGTTTGCATCAATTTCATGAGACCTCCAAGCGAGTGTAAGCGTGTGTGTGGTGTGAGCGTGAAACACGAACACCGCGAAGCTTAGGGTCTCTTTATGACAAAAACATGACTGACCGTGAAACAGATGTGACAGTCACATTACCGCGTGAAAGGTGCCTGGACGGACGAATCGCCGCTCCGTTGATACAGGCGGCGTCGCTTTATAAGTTAGGCGAAAAAAGATGGGGCGCGAACGTTTGCGCGGGAAATTTGTGTGAGGTTGGCAGGCGGGTTGCGACGGTTTTTTGGCGGGTGATGCGGGATGAGGGTTTGCTCGGCCGAAGGCGTTCGGGAGCGGTCGGCCGCGCGTTTGCCGCATTCTGGCGGCGGCGACGAGGCAGGCAGCGGGACCTCATTACCGTCGCCCCGCTGCCCGCATGCTGATTAAGCAGTCGCTTCCCTCACTGCCTTGGCGATCGCCTCCGAATGCAGCACGGCATCGTCGACGTTGCGCGCCTCGACCATCACGCGCAGCACCGGCTCCGTGCCCGACGCGCGGATCAGTACGCGGCCGCGGCCGTCGAGCGCGCTTTCAGCCGACTTGATCGCGCGGCGGATCGATTCGCTGCCCTTCCAGTCGGCGTCGGGCTTCATACGCACGTTGATGAGCTTCTGCGGGAACAGCATGACGCCCTCGAGCAGGTTCGCGAGCGACTTGCCGCTGCGCTGCATCGCCGCCAGCACGAGCAGCGCGGAGACGATGCCGTCGCCGGTCGAATGGCGGTCGAGCGAGAGAATATGGCCCGAGCCTTCCGCGCCGAGCTGCCAGCCGTGCTCGCGCAACTGCTCGAGCACGTAGCGGTCGCCCACCGCGGCGCGCACGAACTTCACGCCGGCGTTCTGCAACGCGACTTCGACGGCCATGTTGGTCATCAGCGTGCCGACCGCGCCTTCCACCTGACCGTTGGTCGCGATGCGGTCCTTGACCAGCACATACAGCAGCTCGTCGCCGTTATACAGGCGGCCGGCCGCGTCCACGATCTGCAGACGGTCGGCGTCGCCGTCGAGCGCGATGCCGAGGTCTGCGTGATTCGCACGCACCGCGCGCACGAGCGCGTCGGGCGCCGTTGCGCCGACGCCGTCGTTGATGTTGAAGCCGTTCGGCGCGACGCCGATCGGAATCACCTCCGCGCCGAGTTCGTGGAACACGTGCGGCGCCACGTCATAAGCGGCACCATGCGCGCAATCGACGACGAGCTTCATGCCGCGCAGGTCGTACGCCGCGGGGAACGTGCTCTTGCAGAACTCGATATAGCGGCCGGCCGCGTCGTCGAGACGCCGCGCCTTGCCCAGTTGCTCGGAGGCCGCGCAGGCGAGCGGCAGTTCGAGTTGCTCCTCGATCTGCGCCTCGACCTCGTCCGGCAGCTTGTTGCCGTCGGCGGAGAAGAATTTGATGCCGTTGTCGTAGTACGGGTTATGCGATGCGCTGATGACCACGCCCGCCGCGAGCCGCAGCGCACGCGTGAGGTAGGCGATGCCGGGCGTCGGCATCGGGCCGGCCAGCATCACGTCGACGCCGGCTGCCGAAAAGCCCGATTCGAGCGCGGCTTCGAGCATATAGCCGGACACGCGCGTGTCCTTGCCGATCAGCACGGTCGGCCGGGTGCCGGTTCTGGCCCAATGGTCCGAGCCCGCGAGCACCTTGCCGGCCGCATAGCCGAGCCGCAAGACGAATTCCGGCGTGATAGGCCCTTCACCGACCTTGCCCCGAATCCCGTCCGTTCCGAAGTAACGACGTGTCATGTTTTATCTTCCTCTATGTAGCTGCGGGTTCAACCATGCGTGCGGCTCGAATTCGCCGCGTTGCGCAGGGTTGCCCATACTTTCAATGCATCGACTGTTTGTGCGACGTCATGCACGCGCAAAATCGCAGCGCCCCGCTCGGCCGCACACACCGCCGCGGCGATGCTGCCGGCCACGCGCTCCGGCGCCGGCCGCCCGACCACTGCGCCGACCATCGACTTGCGCGACATGCCCGCGAGAATCGGATACGGCGACGCGGCCCGCGGGGCCGTGTCCCGCAGATGCGCGAGTAGCGCGTAGTTGTGCTCGACCACGGCCTTGCCGAAGCCGAAACCCGGGTCGACGCTGATGCGCGCGCGCGCAATCCCCGCCTGCTGCAACGTCGTCACGCGCTCCTCGAGGAAGCGGCGCACCTCGCTTACAACGTCTTCATATTCGGGCTCGCCGAGCTGCATGGTCTGCGGCTCACCGAGCATATGCATCACGCAAAGGCCGCAGTCGCTGTCGCGCACCGCGTCGATCGCGCCGGGCATCCGGAAACCCCAGATGTCGTTAATCATGTCGCCGCCCGCATTCAACGCGTGACGCATCACTTCCGGCTTGTACGTGTCGATCGACAACGGTACGTTCGCGCCGCGCAACTGTTCGACGAGCGGAAGCACGCGCTCCAGTTCTTCGTCGAGCGGAACCGGCGGCGCGCCAGGCCGCGTCGATTCGCCGCCGATATCGATAATGTCCGCGCCGTCGAGCATCATGCGCTCGGCCTGCCGCAGCGCATCGCCGCGCATCGCGTATTTGCCGCCGTCGGAAAAAGAATCTGGCGTGACGTTCAGAATGCCCATGACCAACGGGCGTTCAAAGGTCAGCTTGAAGCGGCCGCATTGCAGCGGCTCTGGAAGGGGAACGGAAGAGGAATCGATTTTCGACACGTAGCAGTGCTTCACTTGGAACGGGTAAATGCAAAACGGGCCGGTGTGCTACACACCGGCCCGCACTTTCTACTGGCTGCCGATCAGGCCGGGGCGGTCGCGCTGCCTGGCTTGACCTCGGTACCCGTACTGCCACCCGACGAGGTGTCGCTTGCCGACGGCGGCGAGCTCTTCGGCGAACGCGGCGGACGACCTGCCATGATGTCGTTGATCTGATCGGCGTCGATCGTTTCCCACTCCATCAGCGCGGCGGTCATGGCTTCAACCTTGTCGCGGTTCTCTTCCAGCAGACGACGCGCGAGGTTGTACTGCTCGTCGAGCACACGGCGGATTTCCGCGTCGACCTTCTGCTGCGTCGCTTCCGAAATGGTCCGCGTGAAGCCGCGGCCGAACGGCGAAGCGTCGTTTTCGTCGTCGACGTAGACCATCGGTCCGAGCGCGTCGGTCATACCGAAGCGGGCGACCATTGCACGAGCCGTCTGCGTCGCCTTGTTGAAGTCGTCCGACGCGCCCGTGCTGATCAGGTTCAGGAACAGTTCTTCGGCGACACGGCCACCGAACAGGATCGCGAGGCGATCAAGCAGGTAGTCCTTCGAATACGTTTCGTTGTCGTGTTCCGGCAACTGCCACGTGACACCGAGTGCCCGGCCGCGCGGAATGATCGTGACCTTGTGCACCGGATCGGCCTTCGGCAACAGCTTCGCAATCACCGCATGGCCCGACTCGTGATACGCCGTAGCGCGCTTCGACTCTTCGCGGATCACCGCCGACTTGCGCTCCGGACCCATGAAGATCTTGTCCTTCGCGTCTTCGAAGTCCGTCATTTCGACGATGCGCTTGCCGCGGCGCGCCGCGAACAGGGCCGCCTCGTTCACGAGGTTCGCGAGATCGGCACCCGAGAAGCCCGGCGTGCCGCGCGCGATCACCGCCGCGTCGACGTCGTTCGAGATCGGCACCTTGCGCAGATGCACCTTCATGATGTGCTCGCGGCCGCGAATATCGGGCAGGCCCACATACACCTGGCGGTCGAAACGGCCCGGACGCAGCAGCGCCTTGTCGAGCACGTCCGAACGGTTCGTTGCGGCGATCACGATAACGCCTGAGTTCGCCTCGAAACCGTCCATTTCGACGAGCATCTGGTTCAGCGTCTGCTCGCGCTCGTCGTTGCCGCCGCCCATGCCGGCGCCGCGATGACGACCGACCGCGTCGATTTCGTCGATGAACACGATGCACGGTGCATGCTTCTTCGCCTGCTCGAACATGTCACGCACACGGGCCGCGCCGACACCAACGAACATTTCGACGAAGTCCGAACCAGAAATGCTGAAGAACGGCACCTTGGCCTCGCCCGCGATAGCGCGCGCAAGCAGCGTCTTACCGGTTCCCGGCGGGCCAACCAGCAGCACGCCGCGCGGAATACGGCCGCCGAGCTTCTGGAATTTCTGCGGATCACGCAGGAAGTCGACCAACTCGGACACTTCTTCCTTGGCTTCGTCGCAGCCGGCGACATCGGTGAAATTGATTGCGTTGTTGTTCTCGTCGATCAGCCGCGCGCGCGACTTGCCGAACGAGAAGGCCCCGCCTTTGCCGCCCCCCTGCATCTGCCTCATCATGTAGAACCAGAAACCGATGATCAGAATCGTCGGCCCGAGGTAATACAGCACGGACATCAATGCATTGGGTTCGTCGTCGGCCTTGCCGCTCACCTGGACGCCATACTTCATCAGATCGCCGACCATCCAGATGTCGCCGGGCGACACGATCTGGTATTTCTGGCCGTCTGCTGGAGTGACCGTGAGGTTCCGCCCCTGGACAATGACGTTCTTGACTTTGCCGTTCTTCGCGTCGTCCATGAACTGCGAATAGGAAACGCCTTCCTGGACACGGGGCTTGTCGAACTGCTTGAACACCGTAAACAGCACCAGTGCGATTACCAGCCACACTGCTGCCTTCGAAAACATATTGTTGTTCAAAGCACCACTCCTTCACTTAGACGGGCGCCTACATTTGCCTTGCGGCACCACTAAAGCATTCTAATCCAGTCCGCAGACCCCTGCCATAAGCTTTCGCTACCATGAAAATAGGGTAGCGGGCCGTTTTGACGCCGGTCTCCGGCGTATTCGGCCATTTATCGGCAGAAGCGGAACCGTCTCGAAGCGCCCCTACGCGGGACGCTTCAGATGCTTACCCAAAATAAATGTTTCTGACGATTTATCCCGCGACGCCTTCGGCTTGCGGGCCGCCACCACCTTGAACTGGCGTTTGAACTTTTCGACAATCTGGCTATAACCGCTGCCGTGAAAACATTTGACTAAAAGGGCGCCATCCGGTTTGAGGTGATTTTGCGCAAATTCGAGCGCGAGATCGCATAAATGCTCGATCCGCGCGGCATCCGCGACCGCCACTCCCGACAGGTTGGGCGCCATATCCGAAATTACAAGGTCCACCTGGCGCTCTCCGACCAATTCTTCGAGCTGAACCAGCACCGAGTCTTCGCGGAAATCGCCCTGAATGAAGTGAACGTCGGCCACCGGCTCCATCGGCAGGATATCGAGCGCGATGATCGTGCCGTCGATCCCGCCCTCCCGCTCGGCGTTACGCTGTGTGCCGCCCGCGAGCTTGTTGCGTGCGTACTGGCTCCAGCTGCCCGGAGTGGAGCCGAGGTCGACGATCACCTGCCCCGGACGAATCAGCTTGTCCTGCTCGTCGATTTCCTTGAGCTTGTAGGCCGCGCGGGCGCGATAACCTTCCCGCTGTGCCATTTTGACGTACGGGTCGTTGATGTGGTCGTGCAGCCACGCGGTATTGAACTTGTTTTTTGCCATTAAAGATGAACTCTTGCTGCGTCGTGTCGCGCTTTAGGGGATAATACGCGGTTAATTCGCGCGGCCACCGCCAGACTGGCGGCAATCCGCGATTCTGTTGTTCCGACGCGCGCCCTGTTGAATCAAGCCGTCCGAATCGTTCGTCGATCGGGCGGAAACACAGGTGCCGCCATTTTAGTCGAGTCTCCCACTTTCCATGCCAGCCCTCAAAGTCTCTTCCGACCAACGCGCCGAGTTGCGCTCCCAGGCACATGCGCTCAAACCTGTCGTGCTCGTCGGCGCCGAGGGCTTGACCGACGCTGTGCTCGCCGAGATCAAGGTTCACCTGGCCGCTCATGAACTCATCAAGATCCGCGTGTTCGGCGACGAACGCGAGGAGCGCCTCGCCATTTACGAACAGATCTGCGACGAACTGAACGCCGCACCGATCCAGCATATCGGCAAGCTGCTCGTGATCTGGAAGCCGGAATCGACGCAACCGGCGCAACCGGCGGCGAAGGCGAAGCGCGGCGCTTTGCCGAGCGCTCGCGAAGCCGCCGTTGAAGCGAAGCCGGGCAAGGGAGCCGCGCCGCGCGTCGTCAAGGTCGTCAAGCCCACGGATGTGCCGATGCGCAAGCCGAGGGCAAAAGCGGTGCTCGTGCGCGGCAATGAACGAGTCACGCAAGGCGGCAACATCAAGCGCGCAAAGAAGCGTCAAACCAGCGCGAAGCGCTCGCATCAGTCGTCGAAGTAAGCGGTGACGGAAGGTGCGGACTTTGTCCGTGCCTTATACAGCGAGCTATCAGAAATAAATGCGGAATGAATGGCTGAGTGCGTGATGGATGGCGCTCAGCCGACAGCACCGGCAGCGATCCATCAGCAGACGATAACAGCGCGGGCAACACAAGCGGCAGACAAGCTGCAAACAAGGCATCGGCCAGCAAGGCGACAATCAGCCGCACACGAGCTCAGCCCGCCACCTTCCCCACGACACCGCGAGCGCCCTCTTCCGCGGCCACCGCACCGGCGCCCACCGGCAACAACCACACAAGCGCAAGACCCAGCAGGCTCTCGACCAGATAGAACAGGCTCGACACGCCGTGCAGGATGCCGAAGCGCGTCGCATAAACCGAATGGCCGACATCGCTGCCCGCGTCGAGCGCAGCGATGCGCATCGCATTCATGAACGGCTGCAACGCAAAATATCCAACCAGCACGCACACGAGCATGCCGGCGATCAGCCAGCGCAAGCGGCGGTATGCGCCGCTGCCACGCCGAATCAGCAGATTGGCGAGCCCCAGCAGCAAAATGCCGCACACCACGCCAAGCACACCCTGAATGCGAAACAGTTGCGCCGCTACCGCGCCCGCTGTGATCCGGTCGAGCGTCGTGAACAGCACGGGCGCCACGGCATAGCCGATAGTCAGCAGACTACCGACCCATACCACGGTCAGAAGACGGAAAAACCGATGCGGCATCACGGACACCGGTGTCACCCTCAAACGTAGCTAACCGCGATGATTTCGTACTCGCGTACGCCGCCCGGTGCCTGCACCGATGCGACGTCGCCTTCGGACTTGCCGATCAGGGCACGTGCGATCGGCGAGCTGATCGAGATCAGGCCGTGGTCGATGTCCGCTTCGTCGTCGCCGACGATCTGGTATTTGACCGATGCGCCCGAGTCGAGATCTTCGAGTTCTAGCGTCGCGCCGAACACCACGCGGCCGTCCGCCTCCACCTGTGACGGGTCGATCACTTGCGCGCCCGCGAGCTTCGATTCGATTTCGGCGATGCGGCCTTCGATAAAACCCTGCTTTTCCTTCGCCGCGTCGTATTCCGCGTTTTCCGACAGATCGCCCTGGGCGCGCGCTTCGGCGATCGAGTTGATCACCGCCGGACGCTCAACCGATTTGAGGCGCTGCAATTCATCGCGCAGCATGTCTGCGCCGCGCTTAGTCAATGGAATAGTGCTCATAAACAACTCTGGAGGCAAAAAACGGCCGTAAAAAAAATCACCGCGGTTAAGTGCATTCCGCGAAAGCCGCCGCCGCGGGACAAACCCGGGCCGCTGCACCTGCGGAACGCCGCTTAACCGCGGCACTTACATCTTGAACAGGTAGTCGAAACCTTAGTTTAGGCGAGCGTGGAGTCCTTGTAAATCATAGACTTCCAGGTTCTTCAGATAACGCAGACCCTCGACCGCCGCGCGCGCGCCCGACATCGTCGTGTAGTAGGTGACCTTGTTCGCCTGCGCACTCATGCGGATCGAGCGCGAATCGGCGATCGCCGCGCGCGTTTCGTCGACCGTCGTGAAGACGAGCGCGATCTCGCCGTTCTTGATCATATCGACGATGTGCGGACGGCCGTCCTTCACCTTGTTGACGACCTTGACCGGCACGCCAGCCGCTTCGATCGCAGCCGCCGTACCCTTGGTCGCGACGATCGGATAGCCGAGTTCGTGCAGCATGCGCGCGACTTCGACGGCCTTCGGCTTGTCGGCGTCCATCACGGTCAGCAGCACCGTGCCCGACTCCGGCAGACGCGAACCCGCCGCGAGTTGCGACTTGAAGAGCGCTTCGCCGAACGTCTGGCCCACGCCCATCACTTCGCCGGTCGAACGCATTTCCGGTCCGAGGACCGGGTCGACCGCCGGGAACTTGACGAACGGGAACACCGCTTCCTTCACGCTGAAGTAAGGCGGCTCGACTTCCTTCGTCACGCCCTGGTCAGCGAGCTTCTGGCCGACCATCGCGCGTGCCGCGATCTTCGCGAGCGGCAGGCTCGTCGCCTTCGACACGTACGGCACCGTGCGCGATGCACGCGGGTTCACTTCGAGCACGTAGATGATGTCGTCCTTCGAACCGTCCGTCGCATGTGTGCTGGAAGGCACCTGCTGGATCGCGAACTGCACGTTCATCAGGCCGACCACGTTCAGCGCCTTCGCCATCGCGGCGGTCTGGCGCTTGAGTTCGGCGATGGTCGCCTTCGACAACGAATACGGCGGCAGCGAACAGGCCGAGTCGCCCGAGTGCACGCCCGCCTGCTCGATGTGCTCCATCACGCCGCCGATGAACACGGCCTCGCCGTCCGAAATGCAATCCACGTCGCATTCGATCGCGTCGTTCAGGAAGCGGTCGAGCAGCACCGGCGAATCGTTCGACACCTTCACGGCCTCGCGCATATAGCGTTCGAGGTCGCGCGGTTCGTGAACGATTTCCATCGCGCGGCCGCCCAGCACGTACGACGGGCGCACGACGAGCGGATAGCCGATTTCGTCGGCGAGCTTCAGCGCTTCGTCTTCGGCGCGCGCGGTGCGGTTCGGCGGCTGACGCAGGCCGAGGTCCTGCAGCAGCTTCTGGAAGCGCTCACGGTCTTCGGCCGCGTCGATCATGTCCGGCGACGTGCCGATGATCGGCACACCGTTCGCTTCGAGATCGAGCGCGAGCTTCAGCGGCGTCTGGCCGCCGTACTGCACGATCACGCCGACCGGCTTTTCCTTGTCGACGATTTCGAGCACGTCTTCGAGCGTCAGCGATTCGAAGTACAGACGATCGGACGTGTCGTAATCGGTCGATACGGTTTCCGGGTTGCAGTTGACCATGATCGTTTCATAGCCGTCCTCGCGCATCGCGAGCGCGGCGTGCACGCAGCAATAGTCGAACTCGATACCCTGGCCGATCCGGTTCGGGCCGCCGCCCAGCACCATGATCTTCTTGTTGTTCGTCGGATTCGCTTCGCACTCTTCCTCGTAGGTCGAGTACATGTACGCAGTTTTCGTCGCGAACTCGGCCGCGCAGGTGTCGACGCGCTTGTACACCGGTCGCACGTTCAGCTCGATACGGCGAGCGCGCACTTCCGCCGGCTTCGCGCCGAGCAGCTTCGCCAGACGCCGATCCGAAAAGCCGCTCTGCTTCAGGTACTTCAGCTCTTCCTTCGTGAGGCTCGCGAGCGTGCGGCCGGCCAGCGCCTTTTCCTTCAGCACGATCTGTTCGATCTGCGCGAGGAACCACGGGTCGATCGCGGTCTCTTCGAAAATTTCCTGCGCCGTCATGCCAACGCGGAACGCGTCGCCGACATACCAGATGCGATCCGGACCGGCTTCGCCGATCTCGCGGATGATCTCGTCGCGGTTCGCGGTCTTTTCGTCCAGACCGTCGACGCCGACTTCGAGGCCGCGCAGCGCTTTCTGGAACGACTCCTGGAATGTGCGGCCGATCGCCATCACTTCGCCGACCGACTTCATCTGCGTGGTCAGACGCGAATCGGCTTCGCGGAACTTCTCGAACGCGAAACGCGGAATCTTCGTGACGACGTAGTCGATCGTCGGTTCGAACGATGCCGGGGTCTGGCCGCCGGTGATTTCGTTCTTGAGTTCATCCAGCGTGTAGCCGACGGCGAGCTTCGCCGCGACCTTGGCGATCGGGAAGCCCGTCGCCTTCGACGCCAGCGCCGACGAACGCGACACGCGCGGGTTCATTTCGATCACGATCATCCGGCCGTCTTTCGGATTGATCGAGAACTGCACGTTCGAGCCGCCGGTATCGACGCCGATCTCGCGCAGCACCGCGAGCGACGCGTTACGCAGGATCTGGTATTCCTTGTCGGTGAGCGTTTGCGCCGGCGCGACCGTGATCGAGTCGCCGGTATGAATGCCCATCGGGTCGAGGTTTTCGATCGAGCAGACGATGATGCAGTTGTCCTTCGTATCGCGGACCACTTCCATCTCGTACTCTTTCCAGCCGAGCAGCGATTCTTCGATCAGCAGCTCGCGCGTCGGCGACAGATCGAGGCCGCGCTTGCAGATCTCCTCGAATTCGTCGCGGTTGTACGCGATGCCGCCACCCGAGCCGCCCAGCGTGAACGACGGACGGATCACGACCGGGTAGCCGCCGCTGCCGGTTTCCGCGGCGATCTTCGCCTGCACCTGCAGCGCTTCTTCCATCGAATGCGCGGTGCCCGACTTGGCCGAACCGAGGCCGATCTTCGTCATCGCGTCCTTGAACTTCTGGCGGTCTTCCGCCTTGTCGATCGCTTCCGGCGATGCGCCGATCAGCTCGACGCCGTACTTCGCCAGCACGCCGTGCGCATGCAGATCGAGCGCGCAGTTCAGCGCGGTCTGGCCGCCCATCGTCGGCAGGATCGCGTCCGGGCGCTCCTTTTCGATGATGCGCTCGACCACTTCCCACGTGATCGGCTCGATGTAGGTCACGTCGGCCGTGTTCGGGTCGGTCATGATCGTCGCCGGATTGCTGTTGACGAGAATGACCTTGTAGCCTTCCTCGCGCAGCGCCTTGCATGCCTGCGCGCCCGAATAATCGAACTCGCACGCCTGGCCGATGATGATCGGACCCGCGCCGATGATGAGGATGCTCTTGATGTCTGTCCGCTTGGGCATAACGCTCTCGCTAATGTATTCCTGAATTCTTTCCGTCGGCGCGCGCCGTTTTCACGTTGCGCGCGCTGTTTTGTGCGGCTGGGCTCGCATGCGCCGGATACGCCGGTCTTGCGGCGGATTGCCCGAGTGCGGCTCAACGGACCGGGTTACTGAACCCGCTCGCCGTCATGCCTTCGAGTTACCGCCGTGCCGCTCCCGTATCGCTTATCGCTTGCAGCAGGCCCGTGGCGCCAGGCAGCCGGGGCCGTTTTCCCCGCCCCGCCAGCCTGTCGCCCTGTTCGAGCCCTATGCCGCCGCGCTGTTGGCACCCTTGTTCGCGTCCATCAACGCAGTGAAGCGATCGAACAGATACGCGATGTCGTTCGGGCCTGGCGACGCTTCCGGGTGGCCCTGGAAGCAGAACGCCGGCTTGTCGGTCAGCGCGAAGCCTTGCAGCGTGCCGTCGAACAGCGATACGTGCGTGACGCGCGCATTGGCGGGCAACGTGTCGGCGTCGACCGCGAAACCGTGGTTCTGCGACGTGATGACCACGCGGCCGTCGTCGAGATCCTTCACCGGATGGTTTGCGCCGTGGTGGCCCGTCTTCATCTTCATCGTCTTCGCGCCGACCGCGAGGCCCATGATCTGATGGCCGAGGCAGATGCCGAAGGTCGGAATGCCGCGCTCGATGAACTCCTTCGTCGCCGCGATCGCGTAGTCGCACGGCTCCGGGTCGCCGGGGCCGTTCGACAGAAAGACGCCGTCCGGGTTGAGCGCGAGTGCGTCAGCGGCGCTCGACTGCGCCGGCAGCACGGTGACGTGGCAGCCGCGCTCGGCCAGCATGCGCAGGATGTTTTGCTTGACGCCGTAGTCGAACGCGACCACGCGGTACTTCGGCGCGTTCTGCGTGCCGTAGCCCTCGCCCAGACGCCATTCGGTGCGGGTCCACTCGTAGGTTTCCTTCGTCGACACGACCTTCGCGAGGTCCATGCCGGCGAGGCCCGGGAACGAGCGCGCGAGTTCGATGGCCTTGGCTTCGTCGTCCGAACCGGCGAGGATCGCGCCGTTCTGCGCACCCTTGTCACGCAGCACGCGGGTCAGCTTGCGGGTGTCGATGCCGGCGATGGCGACCACGCCTTCGTCCTGCAGGTATTGCGAGAGCGTGCGCTCCATGCGGAAGTTCGACGCGAGAACCGGCAGATCACGGATGATCAGGCCGGCGGCATGGACTTTCGTCGCTTCGACGTCTTCGGCGTTCACGCCGACATTGCCGATATGCGGATACGTGAGGGTGACGATCTGGCGCGCGTAGCTCGGGTCAGTCAGGATTTCCTGATAGCCGGTGATGGCCGTGTTGAACACGACTTCGCCAATGGTATGCCCGGGGGCGCCGATCGAATAACCACGAAAGACCGTGCCGTCGGCGAGCGCGAGGAGAGCGGGAGAAAATGACGGCAACACGGGAGACTCCTTGGGGGAACACCCTGTTGCCGACCTGTCTATCCGATTGCGAGCCGCAGCGAAACACACCGTGGATGCGCGCGCAGACTCGCTCGCGTGCTGCCGGAGACGCTGCAAGGGGCGCGATGGGTCCATTGTGTGGACGGCTCGACTCGGTGCGGGGCCCTTCTTGCTACGCCAATGGCGCGCGGCGGATGAACGGTATGGGAGAGGTAGGCGCTAGGGTGCGGGTTGATAAGCTCAAACCTTGTAATTATAGCCTGAATCTACCCTTCTCACCAAATACGAGATAGGGCCCCGACGTGTCCCGGCGGCGCCGGCAAACGCTCAAAGCCTTGCCCGGTGGCGGTTTGCGCGATCGCGAGCACGCATTCGCGCGACTCGAAAGCAGGTAACAATGACGGGGACAGACCGGCGGGTTGCCCCCCGCCAAACCGCAGCGCCGGCCGCTTCAGGCTTCCTGCTCAGCACGCACTTCGGTCGGCCGCGCCAGCTTGCGGCCCGGCAACACGTACCAGATCGCGCTCAGCACCTGCAGCGCCACCAGAATCTCCCACGCGCTCAAATGCGCGGCCGCCGGATAATGGCCGTCGCTCGCCGGCCAATGCGAGAGCACCGCGCCGACGCCGATCTGGAAGCCGAAAATCAGCAGGAAGATGATCAGCGTCAGCGTGGTGTTCACGCGGCCGATCATCTGCGGCGGGAAATGCCGTGCCATCACCGCGTAGCTCAGGATGCCGGTCCCGCCGAAAATCCCGTACGCCGCCCACAGCAGGCCCGCGGGCAACGGCGCCTTGAACATGATCAGCAATTGCGTGAGCACGTAAAGCGCCATGCCGATGCCGCAGAACGCATACAGCGAGACGCCGCGCCGCTCGAGGCTGCGCGCCGCCGCGCCGAAGCCGACGCAGCCGGCCATCATCGCAAAGCCGAGAATCGACACGAGCGCCGCCGCCTCATGCGGCTCGAAGCCCTGCACGTCGCGCAGCCACGCACCGACCCACAGCGACTGCATCGCGTAGAAAACGCCTTGCGTGACGACCGAAAACGACGCGACCTTCCAGAATGCCGCGCTGCGCAGAATGTGCCAGGTGCCTTTGAACTGCGCGCCGAGGCTCGCCTGGTGGTGCGTTTCCCGTGTATCCGGCGCGAGCGTCCACTGCGCGAGCGCGACCGCCACTGTCAGCACACCGAGCCCGACGCAGACCGTGCGCCAACTCGCGAGGCCAAGCACCCACGTGAGCGGCGAGCCGACCATCACGCCGCCGAAACCGCCGATCGCCATCACGAGCCCGTTCATGAGCGGCAGACGGCCCACCGGGAAGTGCTGCGCAAGCGCCTTGAACGCGGCGCCGAGGCACACGGAAACGCCGACGCCGATCAGCAGCCGCCCGATCATCATCATGCCGAGGCTCTGCGCGGCGCCGAACACCCAGATGCCGAGCGCGGCGAACAGCAGCGTGGCGGCCGTGACGCGGCGCGCGCCGAAGTGATCGAGCAGCACGCCGGCGGGAATCTGCGCGCCCGCGAAGCCGAGGAAATACAGACTGGTCAGCACACCGAGGTCGGCGGCGGAGAGACCGAGATCGTGCGTGATGAACGGCGCAAAGCCGAGGTTGACGCCGCGAAACAGATAGGAGACGAAATAGCCGGCGGAAAAGAGCAGAAAGACGCGCAGTTGGGTCGACGACATAGACCTGGAATCAGAGCAGAACGGCCAACACGGCCAAAGCACGAACAATAAAGGAAATACGGCAAATCCGCCGGATGGTCTGCACAATGAAAAACGCCGTCACCTCAGGGTGACGGCGTTTGAAGAACTCGATGCGCGATCGGGACTCAACCACGCGCTGCCCTCGCAACGCGTGTTGCCACTACCGCGGGAATCGCCATTGGCCTACTTACGATACGACCTACTTACCCTTCTTCTTCGCGCTGGCCGCGGTCTTCGGGTGACTCTCCGCCGCACCCTTCGACGCCTTGCCGGGCGCGGAGGCCGACACCTTTTCGACCTTGCCCTTGCTGGCAACGGGCGCTGACGCCTTGCCGGTCGGCTCGGCCACCTTGACGATGGCGGAGCGGCCGCGCCCCTTCTTCCTGTCGCCGCGCGTTTCTGCGACATGGGTACCGATCTTCTGAACGCCGCCGCCCTGCACGTCGGTGGCGATCTTCTCCGGACCGGGCTCGCTCGGCACCGGCTTGCCGACCGGCACGTGCAGCACGATCACCTGGCCGCGCGACACCTGATCGCGACGCGTCTTGTTCCACGCCTTCAACTGCCCGACCGACACGCCGTAGCGCAACGCGATGGCGGACATCGACTGATTGCGGCGCACGCGGATCAGCATCTTGCGCGTATCGGGAACGTCGGGCTCCATCGCGAGCACCGCGCTTTCGGCGACGTCGGCACTAATGTCCTCGTCGTCGTCCGAACCGCGCGGCACGACGATCGTCGAGCCGGGTTTCAAACGCATGCCGACTGGAATCTTGTTCACTTCCATCAGCGTGTCGGCGTCGACACCGATTTTCTGTGCGATCGCCGCGGGCGTCGCGCGCTGGTCGACCGTGTACGTAGTCCACGACGACAGCGAGCCGGAATACGCTTTCAGATTGCGCTCGAACGCGGAGGCGTTGTCGAACGGCAGCAGGATCTGCGGCTGCGTCGCGCCGAGAATCACCGGTTTTCTGAACGACGGATTCAGCGAGCGGAATTCGTCCGTCGACAGATTGGCGAGACGTGCGGCGACATCGACGTCGATGTCGTGCGAAGTCGTGACCGTCACGAAGTACGGGTGGTTCGGAATCGCCGGCAGCGTGAGCCCGTACATCTGCGGGTTCATGATGATGTTCTTGACCGCCTGGAGCTTCGGCACGTAGTTGCGCGTTTCGTTCGGCATGCGCAGGCTCAGGTAGTCGGTGGGCAGGCCCGCCGCCTCGTTGCGCGCGATCGCGCGCTGCACGTTGCCCTCGCCCCAGTTGTATGCGGCGAGCGCGAGCTGCCAGTCGCCGAACATGTCGTGCAGATTCGACAGATAGTCGAGCGCGGCGCTCGTCGAGGCGAGCACGTCGCGACGTTCGTCCTGCCACATGTTCTGCTTGAGGTTGTAGGTGCGGCCGGTGCCCGGCATGAACTGCCACATGCCCGCCGCCTTCGCGACCGACAGCGCCTGCGGACTATAGGCGGACTCGATGAACGGCAGCAGCGCGAGCTCGGTCGGCATATGACGCGCCTCGAGTTCCTCGACGATGTGATACAGGTATTTCTGCGAGCGCTCGGTCATGCGCTGCACGTAATCCGGACGCTGCAAGTACCAGTTGAGCTGCATATCGACGAGGTCGGTTTGCAGATCCGGCATCTGGAAACCACGCCGAATGCGGCCCCATAGATCGGCGTCCTGGCTCGTCAACTGATTGACGGAACCCTGATCGACGTTGATGGTTTCTTTAGCGGTGGCGTTCTTGCGAAGGGCGTCGGCTACGGCTTGCTGGCTGGCGGGGTTGGTGGCGGTTTTCGTTGTCGGTCCCTGGCTCGCGCACGCGGCGAGTGTCAGGACCAATAACGCACTTAAGATAAATCGCATGAACGTCTCGGTTTCCACAAGGACTGGAATTTGCTGCCGATAGTACGAAACGGCAACGTTTCCGTCAATCGGAAAATCAAGAAAAAAATCAACCAAATCTTGGGCTTGGCGAATTTTTGCGATTCATCGCGTGAAGATCGCCGAATGCGCTCCGAATCAGCGGAAGCGATTTTTCCATTCGCGCATCAGCGTGAAGGCCGCGAGACGATCGGGCACCGCCTCGTGCAACTGCGCTTCGAGGCTCGCCCGCACCGCCGGTTCGCCGGCCCGCAGGAACGGGTTCACCGCCCGCTCGTGCGCGATGGTGGTCGGCAGCGTCGGCACATGGCGGGCGCGCAACTCGCTCGCCTTGTCGCGCCACGCTTGCAGTTCTGCGTTGTGCGGCTCGCAGGCGAGCGCGAAGCGGATGTTCGACAGTGTGTACTCGTGCGCGCAATGCACTTCGGTCGCGCCGGGCAGCGCCGCGAGTGCGTCGAGCGAGGTGAGCATCTGTTTCGGCGTGCCTTCGAAGAGCCGCCCGCAGCCGCAGGCGAATAGCGTGTCACCGCAAAAGACGTGCGGCGTGCCGCGCGAATCGGCCGCCTGGAAATAGGCGATGTGTCCGCTCGTGTGGCCGGGCACGTCGAGTACGCGGAATTCGAGCGCGGGCGCTGCGATCGTCACGCGATCGCCATTTTCGAGGCGATGCGTGAGATGCTCGATCGCTTCGCCGGCGGGGCCGTAGACTGGCACGTCCTGGCCGTTCAGCAGATCGGCCACTCCGCCGACGTGGTCTTGATGATGGTGCGTGAGTAAAATAGCGCTCAGCCGCCATCCGCGTTGGGCCAGAAAGGCGCGCACAGGCGCGGCCTCGCCCGGATCGACGACCACCGCGTGGTGTCCGTCGGCAACGACCCAGATGTAATTGTCTTCAAACGCCGGGACCGGTACGTACTCGAGCGCATTCATAGGCGACGCATTCTTTGATATGACTGATCGAGCGATTATAGACTGGCCCGCCTGGACCGACTCGCCGCCTGGCCGCTACGTGCTCGAGTGGGAGCAGACGCAGCTCGACCGCGTGGTGTCGGACGTGTTCGGCTATCATGCGCTGCAACTTGGCCTGCCCCAGCTCGATGCATTGCGCGAAAACCGCATGCCGTGCCGCGGCCTCGTGCTCGACGCCGCGAGCGGCGCCAGCGCGCCGTACACGTTTCCGCGCGGCGCGCGGCAAGGCGGCGGCCTCGGTGCGAGCCAAGTCGATCCAGACGGCACGGCCGGCACAATCGGCCGGGCCAGTCCGGCTGGCCCGGCCGGCTTACCCGCGCCGGCCGGACGCAGCACGGTATGGTGCGACCTGCTCGATCTGCCGTTCGAGGCGCAAAGCGTCGACCTGATCGTGATGCCGCACACGCTCGAATTCACGAGCGACCCGCACCGTCTGTTGCGCGAGGCCGAGCGCGTGTTGATGCCCGAAGGGCAACTGATCATTTTCGGCTTCAATTCGCTGTCGCTGTGGGGCATGCGGCAGTCGATCGGCAAGATGACCGGCCGCCCGTTCGTGCCCGCCTCCGTCGACCTGATCGCGTTCACGCGCCTGAAGGACTGGATCAAGCTGCTCGGCTTCGACCTTGAACGCGGACGCTTCGGCTGCTATCGTCCGCCGCTCGGCAGCGAACAATGGCTGTCGCGCTACGCGTTCATGGAAGCCGCCGGCGACCGCTGGTGGCCAATTTTCGGCGCGACCTACATGATCAAGGCAATCAAGCGCGTGCCCGGCATGCGCCTCGTCGGGCCGCTCAAAGTGAAGAAACCCGTGCTTGCCGCGGGCCTCGCGAGCGCCGCCACACCGAATACACGCAATCACACCGAATGACTTCAGATCACATCGACATTTATACCGACGGCGCCTGCAAGGGCAATCCTGGGCGAGGCGGCTGGGGCGCGCTGCTGCGTTTCGGCGGCCAGGAAAAAGAACTGTTCGGCGGCGAAGCCAATACGACCAACAATCGCATGGAGCTGATGGGCGTGATAGCCGCGCTCGAAGCGCTCAAGCGCCCCTGCAAGGTGATCGTGCACACCGACTCGCAGTATGTGCAGAAAGGCATCAGCGAATGGATTCACGGCTGGAAAAAGAAAGGCTGGATCACCGCGGCGAAGCAGCCGGTGAAGAACGCCGATCTGTGGAAGCGGCTCGACGCACTCGTCGCGCAACACGAAATCGAATGGCGCTGGGTGCGCGGACACAACGGGCATCCGGAAAACGAGCGTGCCGATCAGCTTGCCAATCGCGGAGTCGCGTCGCTCGCGGAAATGTAAGGGCTCGTGCTTTGGCAACGCGCATTGCAATTCAATCCGCGCGCCCTCCCCGCTTTTTTTGCTGCAATTTTTTTCGAAGCAGGCTAATCCGACATGCGTCAACTCATCCTCGATACCGAAACTACCGGCCTGAACGCTCGCGGCGGCGACC
Organism: Paraburkholderia susongensis; assembly: GCF_900177725.1. Classification (GTDB taxonomy): domain Bacteria; phylum Pseudomonadota; class Gammaproteobacteria; order Burkholderiales; family Burkholderiaceae; genus Paraburkholderia; species Paraburkholderia susongensis. Next base: position 818,782 of record NZ_FXAT01000001.1, read on the forward strand.
GGATTCTCGAACTCGGTTGCGTCGAGCTGGTGAACCGCCGGCTCACCGGCAATAACCTGCACTTCTACATCAACCCGGAACGCGATAGCGATCCGGGCGCGCTCGCCGTGCACGGCCTGACCACGGAGTTCCTGAGCGACAAGCCGAAGTTCGCCGAGATCGTCGACCAGTTTCGCGACTTCATCGAAGGCGCGGACCTGATCATTCACAACGCGCCGTTCGACATCGGCTTTCTCGACGCCGAGTTCACGCTGCTCGGCTTGCCGCCCGTGAAGACGTACTGCGGCGAAGTCATCGACACGCTCGCGCGCGCGAAGCAGATGTTCCCGGGCAAGCGCAATTCGCTCGATGCATTGTGCGACCGCTTCGGCATCAGCAACGCGCACCGTACGCTGCACGGCGCGCTGCTCGACTCGGAGCTGCTCGCGGAAGTCTATCTGGCGATGACGCGCGGTCAGGAAAGCCTCGTCATCGACATGCTCGGCGAAGCGCAAACGGGCAGCGATACGCACGCGCCGCGCGTCGCGCTCGAGTCGCTGGAGCTGCTCGTGGTCACCGCGAGCGATGATGAAATCGGCGCGCACGAGGCAGTGCTCGACGATCTCGACAAGGCGGTTAAAGGTGCGAGCGTGTGGCGCCTTGAAGCCACGCCGGCGAGCGATGAGTAAATTACTTAAAAAGTACTAGACGAGCCCGAAAATCCCCGGCATAATCTTGCTCTCTTCGGGTGGTTAGCTCAGCGGTAGAGCACTGCCTTCACACGGCAGGGGTCACTGGTTCGATCCCAGTACTACCCACCAGATTCTTGGTGTGTCGATCACCGAAGAAAAAAGGGCTTGCACGGCAACGTGCAAGCCCTTTTTCTATTTGCGCGGCCGCGCATCGATGTATTTCGGCAAACCGGCCCGACTCACTCAATTGTCCGGATTCGCGCGAGGCAGCTCCCCTTCCACAGCCGCATACCGACGATCCCGTGCTCTGTGCTCTTTCCCCGCAATCCGGCGCGTGCGCAGTTCGGACAGGCGCCGGCTGTACTGTTTGAACACGCTCTTTTCGTGCGGATCACCGAAATGAAAGAGCACGGTGCTGCGCACGCTTTCCGCGAGGCACGCCTGATTCGCATGCAGCGACCGCATGCCCCAGAAAAAATAGATATTGCCAGGCTCGAGTTTGACGATTTGCGCACCGAGCCGGTGTTGCAACCACGGCGAGCGCCATAGACGGCGTGCAGTTGCGCTCTCGACGAACAGCTTCTCCGCGATATTGACCACTGCGCGCCGCCGCACCTTGCGCAGGTTCGGATACATCACGAGGTGGCCTGGCAACTCGTCCGGCCGGCTCGGAATCACGATCGGCACGAGCGCGGTGACGACGAACGAATCGTAGTGGAACAGATTCGAATGCCGCAGACCCAGCGTGCCCGCCACCACGCGGATGACGGGCAAGATCCGATCGCTCGGCGGCTGCGTGCCCATCGCCTTTTCATAAAGACTCGTCAGCACCGTAGCGAATGCTTCGGAGCGAAACACGGTATCGAGCGGGCTTTGCGCAATCCATTCGGGACCGCGCAGACCGAAGTATTGACCACCGCGCTGTTCGAGTTGCGCCTTCACGTAGCCTCTTGCCTGCTGCAAAAGCGAATCGCTGATGACATCACGCAGAACCCCCACGCCAGTCTCGTTCATCTGCGCTTCCAGCTGCTCCACTTCTGCGGCGGTAATGGGTTTCAGTGAGGCGTCCGTCATCCGAGCGCTCATGGGCATTTCTCTCTTCGGCTCGGACAGGAGCGCAAGTAGTAATTGGTTTTTTCTCGGGCCTCGCAGATCCACGCGGCCCGCATGCGTCGCCGAAGCCGCCAGCGCACGTGGATTCATCATGTCGAGATCAGGATTTCGTCGCAAGAAAAGAAAAGCGCGGCGTGCGGCTCAACGCACCAAGCCGGAGTAAAGCCCGAGCCGCGGCCACAGACACCCACCTACACCGCCAACACCGTGATTTCGTATGTTTGCGAGCACCCGGCGCAGCTGATATATTTACTGCTTGGGCGTTCGTTTCGCCCAATTTCTCCAGTTTCTCCACCTCAAACCATCACAGGGAGGCGTCGCATGTTCACAGTGCATATCGCGCTCCCTCGTATGGTCTCGCGACCGTCGGCCTGCCCGACGCGACTGATGCGACCTTAAGTCGTCACGTCGCCGCCGATGCGGGCTCGCCTCGAGAGGCGCGCCGCATTCATTCAAGACAGTCCCGCCGTCCGGTTACCGCTGCTTTTTTATCGCCCGCTCACCGGGCGTGCATTCCGGCCCACGTTGACTGTCTGCCTCTTTCGCTTCTGACTGGAACCCTGCTTCGCGCATGCGTCGCCGGGTCATAGCAAATGACCAGAAAAAAACTCGACTTTCGCGGACAAGCCTTCAAGGATGTCCTCGGCTTCACCTTCCGTCACTGGACGCAACAGCCGTGGCGCATCGTCGTGATCGCCGCGCTCGCGCTCTTCACGGCGCTCGCCGACATCCTCACGCCGGTCTTCGCCGGACGGCTCGTCGACGCGATCGCAGCCGGCCCGGCCAGCGCCGCACCTGTCTGGCACAAGGCGCTCGAGGCCTTCGGCGCGCTCGCCGCGCTCGGTCTGACCGCGACGCTGCTGCGCCAGGGCGTGTACTTCAACATCATCCGCTTCACGCTGAAGATGATGAGCGAAATCGCCGCGAGCGCGTTTCATCGCGTACAGCGCTTTTCGACCGACTGGCATGCGAACAGCTTTGCCGGCTCCACGGTGCGCAAGATCACGCGCGGCATGTGGGCGCTCGATCTGCTCAACGACACGCTGCTGATCGCGCTGTTGCCGTCGCTCGTCATGCTGGCCGGCGCGACCGCCCTGCTCGGCTGGCGTTGGCCGATGATGGGCGTGGTCGTCGGCATCGGCTCGGCGCTGTATATCGTGGTGACCGTGGCCGTGTCGCTCGGCGTCGTGGCACCGGCCGCGCGTCTCGCGAACGCATGGGACACGCGCATGGGTGGCGCGCTCGCCGATGCGGTCAGCTGCAACGGCGTCGTCAAGGCGTTCGGCGCCGAAGCGCGCGAGGAAGCGCGCCTCGCGCACGTGATCGGCAAATGGCGGCAGCGCACGCGCCGCACATGGGTGCTCGGCACGCTCAACGGCGGCATTCAGGGCGGCATGCTGGCCGCGATCCAGGCCGCGATTCTCGGCGTGGCGCTGCTGCTGTGGGCGCGCGGCGAAGCGAGCGTCGGCGACATCACGTTCGCGCTGACGATGTTCTTCATGCTGCAAGGCTATCTGCGCGACATCGGCATGCACATCCGCAATCTGCAGCGCTCGGTCAACGACATGGAGGAACTGGTGTCGCTCGAGAGCCAATCGCTCGGCATCGAAGACCGTCCCGGCGCCGGCCCGATCGCGATCAGCAAAGGCGAGATCCGTTTCGAGCACGTTTCGTTTCACTACGGCGCGCATAGCCGGCCGCTCTACGACGACTTCTCCATGCGCATCGCGCCCGGCGAACGCGTCGGGCTGGTCGGGCATTCGGGCTCGGGCAAGACGACCTTCATCAAGCTGATCCAGCGTCTCCATGACATTTCGGGCGGCCGGATCACGATCGATGGTCAGGACATCGTCCAAGTACGGCAGACGTCGTTGCGCAGCCAGATTGCGATCGTCCAGCAGGAGCCGGTGCTGTTTCATCGCTCGCTCGCCGAGAACATTGCGTATGGACGGCCCGGTGCGAGCCGCGCCGAAATCGAGCGGGCCGCGCGGCTCGCGAGCGCGCACGACTTCATCGCCGCGCTGCCCGACGGTTACGACACGCTGGTCGGCGAACGGGGCATCAAGCTATCGGGCGGCGAACGTCAACGCGTCGCGATCGCGCGGGCTTTTCTCGCCGACGCGCCGATCCTGATTCTCGACGAAGCCACGTCGAGCCTCGACAGCGAAAGCGAGGTGCTGATCCAGCGCGCGATGGAGCGGCTGATGCAGGGCCGCACCACGCTCGTGGTCGCGCACCGACTGTCGACGGTGCGCGCGCTGGACCGGCTGCTGGTGCTGGACAAGGGCAAGGTGATCGAGGAAGGCAGTCACGACGCGCTGATCAAACGCGAGAACGGTCTCTACCGGCGGCTCTTCGAGCGTCAGGCGCTGGAACTGATCAAGGGTCTCGGCGAGCCGGACCTCGTGCGCGAAACAGCGAGTGCCAAGGCTGATCGAATCGACGATTCGGACTTGCTGGTCAATTAGCGGACCGCGGAAGGAGTTCGCCGGCGAGCCACGATGTCGCGGCAAATGCCGCGACATCGTGGCTGCTAACGCGGCTGCAAATGCAACTGCTAACGCAACTGCAAGCGCGACAACCACAAGCAGCAACCACAACCGCGGCGGCGACAAACGCCGCAACCGCGGGGATGGCCGCTACACCACGCCGGCAGGCAAACCGATGCCGCGCGCCATCCCCGTCGCGGCAAACACCATCAGTACCAGCAGGACTGTCTGGATCACGCTGAAGTGCGCATAGGAGCGCGCTTTCTTCAGATTCGGCACCTGCCCGCTGCGAATCGACGCGCGCCAACGCATGAGCCCGAGCATCGACGGCACTTCGAGGATCAGGATCAATACGAGCAGCGCCATCTTGACGTGAAAGAGCGGCTCGTGGAGATAGTAGTCGGCGCCCTTCTCGTAGCTGCCGAACACGCGCATCAGACCCGTGACGATCAGCACCACCGCGGAAATGCCCCAGCGGGTATCCGCGCGGAATACAGAGCGTAACGCGGCGGGCACCGATGCCCGGCGCAGCGCCCAGGTACGCCTGAGTATCGACGCGAGCGCGAAGCCATAAGCGAGTAGATGAAGGGCGGCAAGCAACCAGCGAACCAGCATGGCGACTCCTGCGAAAGAGGCGATACGATCGATGTGTGTCCCACTCGCCCGCATGGTGAAGCGCCGGGCGTCATGACTGCATTATCGGCGAAGCTTCGATTCGGAATACGCGCGCCGGCCACGCGATGTGGCCGACAGCACAAAGCATGCAGCTTCAGACTTGCCGCAGCGTCGTGTCAAGCGCGCGGGCGGCGACCCGATCACCTTCGGTCGTCAGCGCGGCGCGAAAAACTGTTTGCCGGTTGTGGCCCGCGGCGGCCGGCGAATCCCACAGCAACTCGACTTTCGGACGCAGACCCAGAGCGCTGCGCGCGAGCGACGGCGCCGCAACCGACCCCACCGGCGCCGCCGACGCGCCCGGCTCGCCCGCCGCGCCGAACACCACTGCGGGCGTGGGCGCCGGCGTCGAGGGCGCGTGCCCCCCGCTCGCCCAACGCACGGACAACTCGCGCGCGTCGTACTGCCCGACCTTGCGCCGCTCGGCCCACACGACCACGGTGCGCGTGAGCGGATCGAGCGAAACCGCGTACCGGCCGATCGCGAAACGCCGCGCGGCGATATTGGTGCGCCATAACGGCTGCGGCCGGCAAATCCAGATCACGGCGGCATAGAGCAACGGTGCGGCGAGCAGCCAGCCGTTGGTGGCCGCGACTGCCTGCATCGCGCGCCGCCAGCCGGCGCTCGCGACGAACGCGCCCACCGACCAGACCGCAAACAGAAATCCGAGAAAAGCGAACAGACGCAGCGCCTGACGCAGCCATTGAGGCAGCGGATGGAACGGGCGCTCGGCGACCGGGCGCGCGCCCGGCAGGAAAACCAACAGGAACAGGAAAACGAGGTTGATGCACGCCCACGGCGAGGACGCCATCGACGTCAGAGCGGCGGCGAGGTCCATCTGCGACATCGAAAAAAGCCAGCGAGCGGCGAGCACGAGACCGATGGCGCGCAACGTAAAAATCGTTCCGGCGCCGGGCGCGGCATTCGCACGCGTCTCTTTCGTTCTCGCCAAGGCATCCTCCTGTCGTCGGCTGCGCCGCACCCCAATTTGCGGCACGGCCATTATAGGGATATTACCGAGAGTGGCCCGTTCTCGCCGGGCGGAAACCCGCATTTTTAGGCATCCAATCGCGAAAAACGCGGCGCGCATGCAACAACGCCCCGCTGGCGACATGCCGGCGGGGCGTTGCGGATGGCGAAGGAATCGCGCGAAACGTTTCCTTCCGCCAGGTTTTATCTACAGCGAATCGAACGGTCCAAACGGTCCGAAGCGAACGATCGATCAGCCCGCGTTGACTTCGCGCAGCACCGTGCGGTGCTTGCGGCGCAGCAGCTCTTCGTAGGTGGCGACGTAGTTCTGCGCCATCACCTTCGACGAGAAGCGTGCTTCGAACGCCTTGCGCACGCCAGCGCGCGGCAGCGTGTGCAGACGCTTGACGGCAGCGACCGCGCTGATTTCGTCTTCGACGACAAAACCCGACACACCGTTTTCGATCACTTCCGGCACCGAACCGCGGTTGAACGCGATCACCGGCGTGCCGCACGCCATTGCCTCGATCATCACGAGACCGAACGGCTCCGGCCAGTCGATCGGGAACAGCAGCGCGTGCGCGTTGCCGAGGAATTCGGTCTTTTCCGCTTCGCTGATTTCGCCGATGTACTCGACGTGCGGCAGCGACATCAGCGGCTTGATGACTTCGTCGTAGTACGCGCGGTCAGCCTTGTCGAGCTTGGCGGCAACCTTGATCTTCATGCCGACCTGCTCGGCGATGCGAATGGCGCGGTCCAGACGCTTTTCCGGCGAGATGCGGCCGAGGAACGCGAGGTAGCCCGGCTTGACGTCCTTGATCGGCGTGAGCAGGTTTTCCGGCAGACCGTGGTAGACGGTTTGCAGCCAGTGCGCTTGCGGCAGCGGGATGCGCTGGTTGTCCGAGATCGACACGACCGGCACGTCGTTGAACGTGTTGAAGATCGGCTGAAGTTCCGGCAGGTCGAGACGGCCGTGCAGCGTCGTCACGAACGGCACCGGCTGACGCGCGAACAGCGAAAACGGGTAGTAGTCGATGTGGAAGTGCAGCACGTCGAATTCGTCCGCGCGGCGGCGCACTTCTTCGAGCAGCAGCATGTGCGGCGCCATCACGTCGCGGATCGTCGGGTCGAGGCGCAGCGCCTGCGGCCAGAAGGCTTCGAGCTTGGCCGAGGTCTGCGAATCGCCGCTCGCGAAGAGCGTGACGTCGTGGCCCTGCTCGACCAGCGCTTCGGTCAGATAGGACACCACACGTTCCGTACCACCGTACAGCTTGGGAGGAACCGCCTCGTGCAACGGAGCGATTTGAGCGATTCGCATAATGACGAACTCCTAGTAAAAAATCAGGCAAAAACTGCATTTGGAAAAAGCGACTCGCTTTGCTCGCCAGGGCAATCTGGCCGGACATGCCGGCGCGGGCCTGATTCTTTCGAGAAATCCTGCGATGGATCGCTTGGGTATTGAGCCCAGACCGACGAATCACCGTCTGCGCATGTGCGAGTAAACGCACATATGACACCTACGTTGACGAACTGTCAGAAATTTTGCCGGGCTAACGAGCACGCATTATGGGTGCCAGAATCCTTGCCGCAGCACAACATTTCAAAGTCTTTACGTTGTTACAAACGCGAAACACTTTGCAAACCCTTGTTTTGTAAGACAGTTCTAGAGTGACAACAGGTTTTCGGCCACTCGTGTCGCAACAGTGTCTGTCAGCTCTTTGCGTCAACTTTACCGGCAGGCGTTGAAGAAATGCCGCGGTGCAGTTGAATGCAATCTGTAATTATATCTCGAAATTTTCCGCAACCTGCATGAGCCGCCGGGGCAGCCGACGGGTCGAGACGTGGCAGATCGCGGAGGTCTATCGCGAAATCAGTCGCGCCAATGCCCGGATACACAGGGCGCAATCGCCTTTGCATGTTTACAATGCGAAGCATCGGCTTCGCGGAGAGTGACGCTTTGCCGCATGGCCTGCGCTTTGCTGCACAACCCGCAACACATCGACCATCGACCTCAATTCAATTGGAACACTTGACCATCGCCCAGCGTAACGCCCAGAACGCAAAGCTCGCGAGCTATGCGCACCGGCCGCTTGCGTTTCTCTTCCGCTTTATCCGCCGCCATCCGCTCGCGCATGCGATCGTGTTGTGCAGCGTGTTTGCGGCCGTGGGCTGCGCGCTCGCGTCACAATACGCGATCAAGCATCTGATCGACGTGCTCGGTGAAGGCCGGCATCACCCCGGTCCGCTGTGGGGCGCATTCGCGATCCTCGTCGGCCTGATCGCCGCGGACAACCTGTTGTGGCGGATCGGCGGCTGGGTCGCCGCGCATACGTTCGTCGCCGTGACGGGCGATTTGCGGCGCGATCTGTTCCAGTATCTGAGCGGCCACTCGCCGACCTACTACGCCGAAAAGCAGCCCGGCATGCTCGCGAGCCGGATCACCGCGACCTCGAATGCCGTCTATACCGCCGAAAACACCACCGCGTGGAACGTGCTGCCGCCCTGCATCGCGGTGCTCGGCGCGATCGTGATGATCATCGCGGTCAACCCGCTGATGGCCGCCGGCCTGATGCTGTGCTCGGCGATCCTCTCGGTCGTGCTGTACAAGCTCGCGGGCCGCGGCTCCGCGCGCCATCATCATTTTGCGACCAGAGCAGCGTCGGTGGACGGCGAGCTCGTCGACGTCATCAGCAACATGGGCCTCGTGCGCGCGTTCGGCATGACGTTTCGCGAGCAGCGGCGCTTTGCCTCGACGGTCAAATCGGAGATGGAAGCGCGCCAGCAGAGCCTGCTGTATCTGGAAAAGCTGCGTCTGCTGCACGCGGTGATCACCGCGCTGCTGTCGGCGGGGCTGCTTGGCTGGGCGCTGTGGCTGTGGGACCAGGGCCGCGCGACTTCGGGCGACATCGTGCTCGTCAGCTCGCTCGGTTTTACGATTCTGCACGGCACGCGCGATCTGGCGGTCGCGCTCGTCGACGTCACGCAGCACGTCGCGCGGCTCGCGGAAGCGGTGCGCACGCTGCTCGAGCCGCACGGCATGCCCGATCGCGACGACGCCACCGAACTCGTGCCGCAAGGCGGCCGGGTGACGTTCGACAGCGTCACGTTCGCTTATCCGCGCCGCCGGCCGATTCTCGATCACTTCGACCTCAATATCGAACCGGGTCAGCGCGTCGGCCTGATCGGCAAGTCGGGCGCGGGTAAATCGACGGTGCTCGCGCTGCTGCAGCGTTTCTACGAGACCCAGGGCGGCGCGATCAGGATCGACGGCCAGGACATTTCATCGATCACCCAGGACAGCCTGCGCCATACGATCGCGCTGGTGCCGCAGGACATTTCCCTCTTCCATCGCTCGGTGTACGAGAACATCGCGTACGGACGCCCCGAAGCGAGCCGCGAGGAAGTGCTCGCCGCCGCGCGCGAGGCGCGCTGCACGGACTTCATCGAGGCGATGCCGGAAGGCTACGACACGATCGTCGGCGACCGCGGCGTGAAGCTCTCCGGCGGCCAGCGTCAGCGGATCGCGATTGCACGCGCCATCCTGAAGAACGCGCCGATCCTGCTGCTCGACGAAGCAACGTCGGCGCTCGACAGCGCCTCGGAAGAAGCGATCCAGAAGGCGTTGGACCGGCTCATGGTCGGACGCACGGTGATTGCGATCGCGCACCGCCTGTCGACGCTGAACAACTTCGACCGGATCATCGTGATGAGCGCCGGCAAGGTCATCGACGACGGCTCTCCGGACGAACTGCGCCAGCGTCCGGGCCTCTATCGCGACCTGCTCGCGAAGCAGTACGGCAAGGGCCAGACGCTGCATATCGGCGGCAAGAAGGTCGACGAACAGCAGCACGTGGTCGGAAACGCCTGAGCCCAGGCGCCGCATCAACGAAAAAGCCGCTTACGAACCTTAAGCGGCTTTTTTGCTTCTTCAGCCGGTCACGCTCTCGCGCGCGGCCTTCTTTCCAGATGCGCCAGACGGGCCTGAAGCACGCTCAGCCCCCGCCGCACCGCGCCCCTTTGCGCCCCTGCCGCGCTTCGCGCCGCCCACGTTCTGCAGATCGCGCATGAAGTTATCGCGCCACACCGACACATTGTTCTCGCGCAACTGCACCATCATGTCGCGGTGGCGCGCCTGGCGCTCCGCGAGCGGCATGCCGAGCGCCTGCGCGAGCGCCTCGGCCATCCCGTCGACATCGACCGGGTTGACGATCAGCGCGCCCTCCAGCTCCTGCGCCGCGCCGGCAAAACGCGACAGCACGAGCACGCCCGGATTCTCCGGATCCTGCGCCGACACATACTCCTTCGCGACGAGGTTCATGCCGTCGCGCAACGGCGTCACGTAGCCGACGTGCGCGGTGCGAAAGAGCGCCGCCAGCACCGAGCGCTCGTACTGCCGGTGGATGTAGAGAATCGGCGTCCAGTCCAGCTCGGCGAAACGTCCGTTGATGCGCCCCGACTCGCCTTCGAGTTGCAGCCGGATGTCCTGGTAAGCGTGCATGTCGGCGCGCGTCGGCGGCGCGATCTGCAGGAACGAGACCTTGTTGCGCAGCGCGGCCGTATTTTCGAGCAGCCGCTCGAACGCGCGGAATCGTTCGACGAGACCCTTCGAATAATCGAGCCGGTCCACGCTCATGATCAGCTTGCGCGAATGCAGCGTCGCCTTCATCGTGCGCACCGGCTTGCCGCGCTCGCCCGCTTTCGCGAGTTCGGCGATCTCGTCCGGATAGACGCCGATCGGATAAGCCGACGCGCGCAGCGTACGGCCGAATGCCTGCACAGTCAGCGGGCCGCTTGCCGACGCGCGAACCGTGCCTTGCGCCTCGTTGATGATGTAGTCGCAGAACGCGCGCAGATCGGGCGTGGTCTGAAAGCCGAGCAGATCGAACGAACACAGCGCCTCGACCAGTTCGCGATGCGGCGGCACTGCAAGCAGCACCTGCGAGGCCGGAAACGGAATATGCAGGAAAAACCCGATGCGGTTGTTCACGCCCGCCGCGCGCAGCGCCTGCGCGAACGGGATCAGGTGATAGTCGTGGACCCAGATCACGTCGTCTTCGCGCAATAGCGGCACGAGCTGTTGCGCAAGCCACGCGTTGACGCGACGGTAGCCCTCGAAATCATGCCGGTCGTATTGCAGCAGATCGGCGCGGTAGTGGAACGCCGGCCACAGTGTCGCGTTCGAGAAGCCGCGGTAGTACTGGTCGTAGTCGCGGCGCACCAGCGAGACGGTCGCGAAGGTCACCGGCCCGCGCTCCTCGAGCTTGATCTGCGGCTGGCCCGAGCTGAGCACGTCGCCGCTCCAGCCGAACCACATGCCGCCGGTCTCCTTGAGCGCGTCGTACACGCCGACCGCCAGACCGCCCGCCGCCGGGCCACCCTCTGAAATAGGCGCAACCCGGTTCGAAACAATGATCAGTCGGCTCATGAAGCGCGATTCCCGATGCAATAGGTTGGTTTCGTTGAGCGATGCGGCGCCGGCATCACGCTGCGCGCGCTGCCGCGACAATCGTTTCGAGCCAGTCGAGCAGCGCGGTCACCGAATCGAGGCGCGCGTGCGCCATCGTCTCTCCGGCACCGACCTTGATCGACAACCCACCGCGCTCGTTGACGACGGCGAAGCCCTTCTCGTCCGTCAGATCGTCGCCGGCAAATACCGGCGTGCGGCCGGTGAACGGCAGCTCGTCGAGAAAGGCGCGCATGGCGCGCCCCTTGTCGACATCCTTCGGCTTGATCTCGTAGACCATCTTGCCCGGCTGCAGCACGTACGAGCCCGGATAATCGGCGACGAGCCGCTCGGTCGCCTCGCGCGCGACCGGCTCGCGGTCCGGCGCATTGCGGTAGTGCAGCGCGAGCGCCGCGCCCTTGATCTCGAGCAACATGCCCGGATGCTCATTGACGACCTGTGCGAGCACCTGCTCCATGCGCAGGAGGCGCTCGTCGTGAAAGCCGATGCGCTGCGTGTCGCCGTTCGCGTCGCGCCGCTCGGCGCCGTGCAAGCCGGCCACCGGCAGATCGGGCATGCCGAGAAAGCTGTCGATGCTGTCGATGCCGCGCCCCGACACCACGGCGACCGCGCCGTTGGTCAGGCTGCGCAGCTCGCGCAGCAGCCCGATCACGCGAGGCTGCACCAGCACGCCGTCCGGCGTGGGCGCGAGTTCGACGAGCGTGCCGTCGAAGTCGAAGAAAAATGCCGTCTCGCTCGGAGACAGAACAGCGGGAAGTGCCTGTATCACCTAGGTTCGCCTTTCAGCCGTATGCGGCCGGAAAAGTGTGCGCATCTTACCGCGCATCCATCAATTTTTCGAGAAAGTAAGCCGTGACTCGAGCGCGGAGCGGTATGTTCGCGTCGTTGCCCCAATTGCATTCAAAAGTGGAACAATCCGGCTTCAGACGGCTTTCGGCCGCCTGCGTCAAATTGCCTCGCAAGCCGTGCGCCCGGGGCGCGACGTAACGCTGCCGGCGATTTTGCGCTACAGTCGCAGCCACATGAACTGCTGCCGTCCGGTGCATCGTTGCATGATGTCGCTAAATGATGCGTTCATGCGTTCATACATGTGTTACGTGCATCAGGCGCGATGCGGCTTTTCGCGCGGAGCATCGCTTCTGAGTCGTGCTGGCGTTGCGGTTGCGTCCGTCTGCGTCGTCCATGCGCATTGCCTGCCTTTCAATCGAGTCATTGAACCCTGCTTTGTTCCCGATCTTCCCGACACAGCGTCCGCAGATTGACCGCTCCCGCTCCCGCCTACGGCCGTTCGCGCGCCGCCTGGCGCGAAGACTGAGCGCGACGCTCGGCGCACTGGTCGTATTCGGCGCACTCACGGCTTGCACGCAGCGCGCCGAGCCGTGGCAGTTGACCAACGTGACCGGCCATCTGCCGGATCTCGACTTCACGCTGACCGCCGACGACGGCCGCCCCGTCAACGCCGCGTCGTTCAAGGGCCGCACGTCGCTCGTCTATTTCGGCTACACGCATTGCCCCGACGTCTGCCCCGAAACGATGGCCCGTCTGATGCAAGTGCTCGGCAAGCTCGGCCCGGACGCGCAGAAAGTGCGCATCCTGTTCATTACCGTCGATCCCGCACGCGACACGCCGCAGGCACTGCACGATTACGTCGGCGCGTTCGACGCGCAGCATGCCGAAGGCCTGACCGGCACCGACTGGCAAATCGAATCGCTCGCCAAGCGCTATCGCGTTGCCTATCAGATGGAAAAGCGCGACCCCAACGGCGACTACGAAGTCACGCACAGTTCCGCCGTCTACGTGTTCGACAGCGAGGGCCGTGCGCGGCTGCTCGCCACCGATCACGATACGCCCGATGCGATCGCGCAGGATCTGCGCCGCATCATCGATGACCACTCCTGACTTCACTTCAATCCCATCATGACGATCAAGCTCAAAACGTTCGCTTCACTGGCCGGCGCCTTCGCGCTCTCGTTCGGTATCGCTACAGCCGCGCACGCGGCGGACGCCCACGCGATCAGCGTCAAGGACGCATGGGTGCGCTGGCTGCCGAACAACCTGCCCGCCGCCGGCTACGCGACGCTCGTCAACACGGGCGACAAGCCAGTCGACCTCGTCGATATTTCCAGCGACGACTACGGCGATGCGATGCTGCATCAAACGGTATCGAACGGCTCGACGCAGAAAATGGTGATGGTCGACAAGCTCACGGTGCCCGCGCACGGCCAGGTCGCCATCGCGCCGGGCGGCTACCACGTGATGCTCGAAGACGCGAAGCACAAGGTCGCGCCGGGCGACACGGTCCATCTGACGCTGAAGTTCTCCGACGGCGAAACGCTCTCCGCGCCGTTCGTCGTCAAATCGCCGGCTCAGGCCAAGTAACCCGCATCGCATCGGCACCACACGTCATCGCACTCGCAATGAACCTGCTCTACTGGCTTGATCCCTGGGAGTTCTCGCCGACCGTCGTGATCGCGCTCCTCGTGCCCGCGATCCTGTTCGTGCGCGGCGCGCGCAAGGCGCGGCTGTCGTTCGCGCGGCGCCTGTCGTTCTGGTTCGGGCTGGTGGCGCTGTATGTCGTGCTGCACACACGGCTCGATTATTTCTTCGAGCATGAGTTCTTCATGCATCGGCTGCAGCATCTGGTGCTGCATCACCTCGGGCCGTTCTTCATCGCGCTGTCGTATCCCGGCGCCGCGTTGCGCGCGGGCATTCCGTTGCGCTGGCGGCGGCGCTTCGTGCGGCCCGCGCTGCAGATGCCGCTCGTGCGCAAGGTACTCGACGTCGTGATGCACCCGGTCGTCGCGGTCACATTGTTCGTCGGGCTCATCTACTTCTGGCTGATGTCGCCGATTCACTTCGTCGCGATGCTCGACTGGCGGCTCTATCGCGTGATGAACTGGAGCATGGTGATCGACGGACTGCTGTTCTGGTGGCTCGTGCTCGATCCGCGCCCCGCGCCGCCCGCGCGTCTGGCGCCCGGCAAACGCGTGCTCGTGGTGATCGCCGCGATTCCGCCGCAGATCATCCTCGGCGCGTTTATCTTTTTCACGCCGCACGAGCTGTATCCGATCTATTCGATCTGCGGCCGCGCGTTCACGTGGCTGAGCCCGATGCGCGATCAGCAGATCGGCGGGCTCCTGCTGTGGATTCCGGGTTCGATGATGAGCGTGATCGGCGCGCTGATCGCGCTGCGTCACTGGATGCGCCTGTCGGCGCGTGGACGGCTGCACGCCGACAGGCGCGCGAAAGCGGCGCGCGGGCTGGTGCATGCTTCATCGACGACGGCAGACAGCCGCCGCTGATATGGGCTGCCGGATGGCGCGATGAACCGCGCCGAAGGATCAAGGGCTCCCGCACGTCAATGCATGCGCGGGCCACACGACAGATCCAACAGGCAGCGCAGCCTTGTGTTCAGGCCGAGCGCATCCACACGTGCGGGATGCCGTCCTCGTCGTGAATCTCCGAGACCGGCTCGAAGCCGAACGCGCCGTAAAAGCCCTGCAGATGTGCCTGCGCGTGCAGACGGATCGGCGTATCCGGCCATTGCGCGCGGATATGCGAAATCGAGCGTTCGAGCATCACATTGCCGAGACCGATGCCGCGAAACGGTGCGGTAGTCAGCACGCGGCCGATGCGCACGTCGGCATCCGATGCATCGGGTAACAACACGCGCAGATAAGCGGCGAGCGGCGGTGCGTCGACGCCGGTGCCGGTGCCGTATGCAAGCAGATGCCAGGCTTGCGTGTCGAGCCCGTCGATGTCGCCATACACGCAGTTCTGCTCGACGACGAACACCGCACTGCGTGCGGCCAGCATGTCATAGACTTCGAGGCTCGTGAGGTCCGCGAAGGGTTTCCAGCGCCATTCGAGTTGGGCGCGCCGCGCGGCGGCGATTTGCTGCGAATCAGTCATTAGAGGCTTTCGGAAAAGGGGCGCGGCAGCGCGAGCAATGATCCGCAATTATGCCGCGCACGCAATGCATCGGGACGAGTGCTTTCATTGCCGGGCGTCATGCGCCTGCTTCGAGCACGGCTTCGACAGGCCGCGCGAGGCACTCGGCCAGGTTACCCGGACCACACAGGTGCAGCGCGCCGACAACCACGAGCGTGCGCTCGCGCGCATCGATGTGTTCGTTCAGGCGCGCGGCCCATGCGCGATTGCGCACGTCGAGTATCGCGTGACGGATGCCGGGCAGATTGAACATCGGCGATTCGACGGCGATCCGTTGCACCGACGGCAGATCGCCATCGAGCCAGGCCACGTGCATCCGCTCGAGCGTGCGCTGCGGCTCCGCGCGATCGGCCATCAGCATGTCGAGCGCGGCGCCGAGCACTTGCAGTGGAATCGATTCGAGCGCAACGGCCACCTCCTGCGCGGTCTCGAGATAACGATAGGGCTTGCCCTGAGCGATCGCCGAGCGCAGCATGCGCGGCTCGACGCCCTCGACGACCTGCTGCAACAGCGTCGGCGCGACGATCAGCGCGGCCCACGGACGCAGTTCGGCGAGCGGCGCAAGCGGACCTTCGACGGGCCAGAGCGCCTGTAATTGCGCCCATGTGTCGCCAGCGATCAGGGGCTGTAGCCGCGTGGCGCCGTGCTGCGCGTCGGCCTTCAGAAACGGGAGAATGGTCGGCGGATCGGATTCGAAGACCACCGCCTCGGCCCAGTCATAGGCCTCGGCGACCCACGGCGGCGTTCGACGACTCGTCGCCGGAAAAAGATGCATCGAACCGAGCAGGCGCACGTTGGTCCCGGTGAGTTTTAGATACATGCGGTCTCGGTGAATACGGCAATGACGATGTGGCGATTTTATCGCGCGGTTTGGATGCGGGACGCCGCGAGAGCCGCACTCAACGTGTGAATCGTTTGAACCGGCGTGATGCGATCGGGCAAAACGATCCGAGCAATCGACAATCGCAAGTACCGATGCTTGCGAGCGCTGCTAAAAGAGAAATAGAAAAAAGAAAAGCCCCGACATGTCGGGGCTTTTCTTTACATCTACGACTGGAGGCGCGAGCCGGAGTCGAACCGGCCTAAACGGCTTTGCAGGCCGCTGCATAACCGCTTTGCTATCGCGCCGCAAGCGGACTGGAACCTAGAAACAGGCTCGCAGATTTGTCTGGTGGGAACCAGAAGGACCGAGGCTCTGAAAAGGTCAGAACAGCCGGCCCTCCAAACAAAAAGGGAAGCGCTGCTTCCCCTGATGTATGGAGCGGGAGACGAGGCTCGAACTCGCGACCTCAACCTTGGCAAGGTTGCGCTCTACCAACTGAGCTACTCCCGCATTGAACTGCTTCACAATGCGCTGCATCTCGTACTTCGCCAAACAACGCATTGCTTCAAAAACTGGAGCGGGAAACGAGGCTCGAACTCGCGACCTCAACCTTGGCAAGGTTGCGCTCTACCAACTGAGCTATTCCCGCGTTGCACTGCTAACTCAGGCTAACTGCTCCTGATTTACTGCTATTTTGCTACTGTCTCCGGCGCTGCGAATCGCGTGCATCGGAGAAACGAGATTATGGAGAAGCGGCTGAAACGTGTCAACCCCCTTTTGCCCGTCTCGTCTACAGAAAATATTCTTCTCCAACCTCGACGAGATTCGAACGCACTTCCGCCCCCCACCAGCCCGTTTTCGACACCTTCAGCGGCGACACGAGCCGCCACCGAAACACCGGCCAGCCATCACGCCACGCCGCCGCGCTCGCGAATCTGCGGCCACGCGAGCTTCATGTAGTAGAGCATCGACCAGATCGTCAGGAACGTAGCCAGATAGATGAGCCACAGGCCCCACACGCGGGTATCGATCGTCAAGCCGCCGCCGAGCGGCAACGGGCCATAGAAGAGCAGCATCGGAATCGCCACCATCTGACAGGCGGTCTTGAACTTGCCGAGCGAATTCACCGCGACGCTCTTCGACGCGCCGATCTGCGCCATCCATTCGCGCAGCGCCGAGATCGCGATTTCGCGTCCGACGATCACGAGCGCAATCGCCGAGTCGATGCGCGCGAGTTGCACGAGCACGAGCAGCGCCGCCGTCACCATGAGCTTGTCGGCAACCGGATCGAGAAACGCACCGAACGCCGAAGTCTGATTCCATTTGCGGGCCAGAAAGCCGTCGAACCAGTCGGTGAGCGCCGCGAGAATGAAGATCGTTGCGGCCGCGAGGTTGCGGTGCGCGAGGCTCATCATCATGTCGGGCAGATAAAACACGCCGACGACGAGCGGAATCAGCACGATCCGCAGCCAGGTCAAAAATATCGGGAAATTAAACGGCATGGGCAGGCGCAGCGTCTGACGAGTGAGTTGCAATTGTGCCGTGTCACAAGGCCTGCCACAAGCAAGGCGGCGCGGGGGCCGCGGCACTCAGCAAAGCTGCCCGGCGCGTGTTGCGCCGGCCGGAACCCGGCGGGGCTCGCCCCGATCCGCTCGCGGCCCCGAGCGCTCAGCCCAGCCCAACGCGCGCCGGACGCGACGAGCTCAGTGCAATTGCCGGTAAATCTGCTCGGCCAGCGCCTGCGAAATGCCCTCGACGCTTGCCAGATCCTCGACGCTCGCGGCCACCACGCCGCGCAGTCCGCCAAAGCGCGCAAGCAAGCGCTGACGCCGCTTCGCCCCCACGCCCTCGAGCTCTTCGAGCCGCGAAGTCTGGCGCGTTTTGCCGCGCTTCGCGCGCATGCCGGTAATCGCGAAGCGATGCGCTTCGTCGCGAATCTGCGCGACCAGCATCAGCGCCGCGCTTTCCTTGCCGAGTTCGAGCGGCGGACGGTTATCGGCGAAAATCAGCGTCTCGAGCCCGACTTTGCGCCCCTCGCCCTTCGCCACGCCGACCAGCATGCCGATATCGAGCCCCAGTTCCGTGAACACCTGGCGCGCGATTTCGACCTGGCCCTTGCCGCCGTCGATCAGCACGATGGTCGGCAGAATCCCGCCCGCCGCGCCCGGCTCGGCCGCATCGCCCGTATCCGCGGCAAGCGACGGATCGGCGGCCGTGTCGCCCTGCGCTTCGGCGGCTTCGTCGGCGGCCTCGTTGGCGGCATTCGCGGCAGCCTGCGCGACCATCTTTTCGTAGCGGCGCGTGAGCACCTGGCGCATCGCCGCGTAGTCGTCGCCGGGCGTAATGCCGGTGATGTTGTAGCGGCGGTACTCGGACGATTGCATCTTGTGATGGTGATACACGACGCACGACGCCTGCGTCGCCTCGCCCATCGTGTGACTGATGTCGAAGCACTCGATGCGCAGATGCGCGAGGTCGTCGCACTCCATGCCGAGCGTGTCCGTGAGCGCGCGCGTGCGCGCCTGTTGCGAGCCCTGCTCGGAGAGCAGCCGGGCAAGCGCGAGCCGCGCATTCTGCTCGGCCATCGCGAGCCACGCGCGCCGCTGCCCTTGCGGCTGACGCAGCACGTTGACCTTGTGCCCCGCCTGCTCCGTGAGCACGTCGACGAGCTCGCGGCCCGGCGCGTGACTCACCACGAGCACGGGAGGCACGCGATTGCCGAGGTAATGCTGGGCGATGAACGCTTCGAGCACTTCGGATTCGATGCCGCCAGACGCGCGGCCTGTGCGCCGCTTCGAGGGCGCCGCAGCGGTTTCGTCGTCGGCTTCTTCGGCTTCTTCATCTTCCGCGGGCATGTCCTGCGCGATCGCGAGCGCGTCGGCGGTATCGGCCGCATTGGATGATCGCGCCGTGGCGCTCGCGCGTTCTGCGCCAGCTTCGGCGTCCTGCGCGGCCACGCCCGAAGCGGGGTCTGGCGCCTCCGGCGCCTCCTCACCGCCGTCCTCGCCAGTCCCGCCTTCGTCCGCGGTCAACGCGCTCTCCACATGCGCCGGAAAATACGCCTTGTCGCCGAGGTGCCGTCCGCCGCGCACCATCGCGAGATTCACGCAGACGCGCCCGCCCAGCGCGACCACCGCGAGAATATCGACGTCACTGTCGCCGCCGACTTCGATCGCCTGCTGATGCAGCACCGTCGAGAGTGAACTCATCTGGTTGCGCACCGCCGCGGCCTGCTCGAACTTCAGCTCGCTCGCGAACGCATGCATCTTCTGCTCGAGCTCCTTCATCACCTCGCCCTGACGGCCGAGCAGAAAGCGCGACGCGTTGGCGACGTCGCGCGCGTAATCTTCTTCGCCGATGTTGCCAACGCACGGCGCGGTGCAACGGCCGATCTGATGCAGCAGGCAAGGCCGCGTGCGGTTGTTGAACACGGAATCTTCACAGGTGCGCAACTGGAACACGCGCTGCAGGATCTGGATGCTCTCGCGCACCGCCCACGCGCTCGGAAACGGACCGAAGTACTGGTTCTTGCGATCCACCGAACCGCGGTAATACGCCATACGCGGAAACTTGTGACCAGTCAGTTTGAGGTATGGATAGGATTTGTCGTCGCGAAACAGGATGTTGTAACGCGGCGTGAGCGCCTTGATCAGATTGTTTTCGAGCAACAGCGCTTCGGCCTCGGAGCGCGTGACGGTCGTCTCGATGCGCGCGATGCGCGTGACCATCATCGCGATGCGCGGCGATAGTTGTGTCTTCGTGAAATAGCTCGACACGCGCTTCTTCAGATCGCGCGCCTTGCCCACGTAGAGCACCGCGCCGCTCGTGTCGTAATAGCGATAGACGCCGGGCAGGTGTGGCAGCTGCGCGAGCACTTTTTTTGGCTCGAAGGCGTCGGGCGCCTTGGTTGCATCGGTTGCTTCGGGTGCGGTCATGCAGGATCGATTGGGTGGGACTGTCTCGCGGAGCCTTGCACCGCGTGCCGCGCCTTTGCCATGCCGGCGCGCTATCGTGAACGAGGCTTTAGAATCGCCAGTTTAGAACATTCCGCGAGCGTTCGAACCCGCTGCGCCCTGAACGCGGCCAAGCCCGCGCCCGAATCCGCGACCCCGACCACCATGTCCAGCGCACAGCCCGTTTCCGCCCCCTCCTCCGCCCCGATCGCCTGCGACATCTTCTGCGCGGTGATCGACAATTTCGGCGACATCGGCGTGTGCTGGCGCCTCGCGCGTCAGCTCGCGCACGAGCACGGCTGGCAGGTGCGCGTGTTCGTCGACGACCTGCACGCGTTCCAGAAACTATGCCCGGCGCTCGCGCCCGATCGCGCGCGGCAAACGCTCGATGGGATCGTCATCGAGCATTGGCGCGAGCCGGCTCACGCAGGCGAAACGCTCGAAGTGGCCGACGTCGTGATCGAAGCCTTCGCCTGCGAGCTGCCGCCCGTCTACATCACCGCGATGGCCGGTCGCGAGCGCGCGCCGCTCTGGCTCAACCTCGAATATCTGAGCGCTGAAGACTGGGTTGCGGATTTTCATCTGCGGCTCTCGCCGCATCCGCGTTACGCGCTCAGCAAGACGTTCTTTTTCCCGGGACTCGGCCCGGGTACAGGCGGTGTGCTGAAGGAGCGCCACCTCGACGCGGCGCGCGCGGCATTCGAAAGCTCCCCGGCGGCACGCGCCGAATGGTGGCTCAAGGCAACCGGCCAGACGCCGCCGCCGGCTTCGGCCACCGTCGTCTCACTGTTCGCGTACGAAAACCCCGCCGTCGAAAGTCTGCTCGCACAATGGCGCGACGGCGCCGCGCCCGTCGTGCTGCTGGTTCCCGAGGGCCGCATTTCCGGCGCGCTCGCACGCTTTTTCGGGCTGCCGTCGTTTGCCGCGGGCACGCGCGCGGAGCGTGGCAACCTCACCGCCCATGCACTCGCCTTCACCGAGCAGACCGGCTACGACGCGCTGCTCTGGGCCAGCGATATCAACTTCGTGCGTGGCGAGGATTCGTTCGTGCGCGCTCAATGGGCCGCGAAACCGTTCGTCTGGCACATCTATCCGCAAGCGGACGACGCCCATCTGCCGAAACTCGACGCCGCGCTCGCGCACTACACGCGCACGCTGCCCGCTGCCGCGCGCCACGCGCTCGAACGCTTCTGGCACGCGTGGAACGGCGTGGGGCAGCCGGACTGGGCGCAATTCCAGCGCCACTACCCGATGCTGAAGCAGCGCGCCGCCGAATGGGCGGTCGAACTCGCGCGAGTCGGTGACCTCGCCGGAAATCTGACCTCGTTCGCAAAAAGTCAGTTAAAATAAGCGGTTATCCAACGGCCGACGACGCAAGCGCGGCCCGATTCCAGCAACGACTCCCTGGTCAGCCCAGCTGGCTGCCCCCTGTGCAAAATGCGTCATGCGCCCAATCTTCGGATCAGGCGCGCGATTGTAAAAAAGGGGGCAAAAAGGAACGTACGTTGCTGGTCGGTGCCACTCGTGTACACGCCCGCACAGGGTAAAAATCAGGTATCGGACAGGTGGGATGGCGAGGCACTCCCGGCTGCGCAAAGCGGCCCGCCGCTCGTCCCGTCGCAGGCCGGCCCCGTTTCGCACATCCATCCGGCGCCCCATCGCTTCACGCGGCGCGGCAGGTGGTGGGTGAAACGCCGAAGCCGCTTGCGCCGTATGCCGTTGAGCAACAGTTAAGCTATTTATCTCGTACAGGACAGTTTTATGAAGACCGCACAGGAACTCCGCACCGGCAACGTCGTGATGATCGGCGCAGACGCAATGGTCGTGCAAAAGGCCGAATACAACAAATCGGGCCGTAACTCCGCCGTCGTCAAGATGAAGTTCAAGAACCTGCTGACCGGCGCAGGCATGGAAACCGTGTACAAGGCAGACGACAAGTTCGACGTCGTCGTGCTCGAGCGCAAGGAAGTGACGTACTCGTACTTCGCCGACCCGATGTACGTGTTCATGGACGCCGACTACAACCAGTACGAAGTCGAAGCCGAAATGATGGGCGACGCGATGCACTACCTCGAAGACGGCATGGCTTGCGAAGTCGTGTTCTACAACGAGAAGGCGATCTCGGTCGAACTGCCGACCACGCTGGTGCGCGAAATCATCTACACGGAACCGGCGGTCAAGGGCGACACGTCGTCGGGCAAGGTGCTCAAGAACGCCAAGCTCAACACCGGCTTCGAACTGCAAGTGCCGCTCTTCTGCAACATCGGCGACAAGATCGAAATCGACACGCGTACGCACGAGTACCGCAGCCGCGCCTAAGCGTCTGCCTGTCGGGCCGATTCTGGGCCCGATTTCTGGGCCGATTTCTGGGCCGGTTTTGCACCGACTCCCGGACCGACTCTCCAGCGCCGGCACCCTGCCGGCCTGCTGCACAAAAAAGCGCCCATTTTGGGCGCTTTTTCTTTTTCGTCTCGCCGTGTATGGTTCAGGAAAACTTTACCGGGGAACTGTTCAAAATTGCCATCGCGACATCCCGGCTTCACACCTCGCATCGGGCAAGTCGTTGATGCGTTTCAGCAAATTCATGTGGCATGGTCCCTGCTTCTCTGAAAGGCGCGCTAGTACCGCTGATTTTTCCAACCCGGGAGAAGCACCATGAACAACGACATCGCTGAAGGCAAGTGGAAGCAGATGGCCGGCAAGGTGAAGACCGCGTGGGGCGAACTGGCGGACGACGCGCTGACCA
The DNA here is from genome assembly GCF_900177725.1 of Paraburkholderia susongensis. Lineage (GTDB taxonomy): Bacteria > Pseudomonadota > Gammaproteobacteria > Burkholderiales > Burkholderiaceae > Paraburkholderia > Paraburkholderia susongensis. Next base: position 841,633 of record NZ_FXAT01000001.1, read on the forward strand.
GGGCCGAGGGTCGCCCCAGCGGATTCGCCGGCCTGATCCAGGAACACCATGGTAGAACCCGTGAAAAAGCGGGACTCGAAGTGCAGCGGTTTTTCGATAGCAACCGGAATTTGTGACAGGACCCGTGAAGGAACTACACCCCGCGCGCCTTCACGACGCAAAAGCGGCGTGGGCCGAGATGCGTTCGGAAGCCCAAAGGACCGGTTCGTATCGCCCTGTTCTCGAGCCCACCAAGCCCCATCAGGGCCCGCGCTGCGCGCCGTCGGCAGTCACGGCGCGCCGGGCATTTCATCCATTTAAAAATTGCGCTCGCCATGCCACACGCATTAATTGTTGAAGACGATCCCAATAGCTTGTCCGGTCTATCCGCGATCCTCGCCGCCGACGGCTTCTCCGTCGACACCGCGACCACCCTCGCCGAGGCTCGGACGGCGCTGACGCGCTTCATTCCCGACGTCGTGCTGGTCGACCTGAACCTGCCGGACGGCAGCGGTCTCGATCTGTTGCAGCATCTGCCCGCGCATCCGCCAGGCGGCGCGCTGCCGGTGATCGTGATGACCGGCAACGCGACGGTCGAGAGCGCGATCGAGGGCTTGCGGCACGGCATCTGGGACTATCTGCTCAAGCCGGTCAACATACCGCGCCTGCGCAGCCTGCTCGCGCGCATCCCGCGCCCCTATGAGCTGACCGAGGAAGTGCAGACGCTGCGCGCGTCGTTGCGCGAACTCGGCCGCTTCGGCTCGATGCTCGGCCGCAGCGGCGCGATCCAGCACGTCTACGACACGATCGAACATCTCGCGCCGACCGAAGCCGCCGTGCTGATTTCCGGCGAAGCCGGCACCGGCAAACGAGTCGCCGCACGCACGCTGCACGACATGAGCCGGCGCCGCAAAGGCCCGTTCGTCGCATTCGACTGCCGCAGCACGGCGGCCGGTGCGGCAAGTCGCTCGCTCGACAGCCTGTTGTTCGGTCACGAACGCGGCGCGTTCGGCGGCGCCGAGCAGCGCGAGTCGGGCCTGTTCGAGCAGGCAAGCGGCGGCACGCTGTTCATCGACGAAATCACCGAGTTGCCGCGCGTGCAGCAGGAAGCGCTGCTGCGCGCGCTCGATTCGCAAATGTTCATGCGGATCGGCGGCACCAATCAGATCGTGACCGACTTCCGGCTGATCGCGTCGACGCGCAAACCACCGCGCGCGGCAGTCGCCGATGGCAGCCTGCATCAGGATCTCGCGCTGCGCCTCGAAGCCGCCGCGGTGACGCTGCCGCCGCTGCGCGAACGCGGCGACGATCCGGTACTGATCGCGCAGGCAGTTGTCGACGAACTCAACCAGCAAGCCGTCGCGCGCGACACGGCCGAGGTCGCGAAGCAGCCGGGGCCGAACTTCCTGCGCGAATGTCTCGCCTACGAGTGGCCTGGCAACGTGCGCGAATTGCAGGAGCGCGTGCGGCGCGCGTACCTGGCATCGGGCGACGTGATCGAGTCGCTGCGAGCCGACGAGGCCGTCTCGGCGGGGAGCCGCGATCTGAACGGCAGCCGCGTGCAGGTGACCGTCGGCACACCGCTCGCGGACGTCGAGGAAATGCTGATTCGCGCGACGCTCGACGCGGTGGGCGGCACGCGGCATCGCGCGGCGTCGCTGCTCGGGATCAGTCCGAAGACGCTTTACAACAAGTTGCAGCGGATGCGCCTGAACTGAGATTCGCACACCGGCTTCGGTGACTGTGACTCACCGCCGAAGCCAATAAAAATGGCGCCTTGACTCGCTTCAAGGCGCCATTTTTTTGCACGGATTTTTGTGGCTTTATTTTTTCGTGGCTCTATGGGCGGGGTCTTATTCGTCCAGCCTGGCCTTCTCCACGAAAACACTCACTGAAAACAATCACGCAAATGCGCTGCGCAGCAACGCCTGTGCTTCCACGTATCGCGGCTCGGCCATCAGCCTGCTCCACTTGAGCGCCTTGCCGCGCGGCTGCATGCGCTTCAAGCGCTGCCGCGATTCCTTCGACGGCTTATGGCGCAGCGCGTCGAGCACCTTCTCCGCTTCGTGCGGCTGATTGCAGATCAGCACCATATCGCAGCCGGCCTCGAGCGCGGCGCGCGCACCCTCGGTCAGCGTGCCGCCCTGACGCGCGGCGTCCATCGACAGATCGTCGCTGAAAATCGCGCCGTCGAAGCGCAGCTTCTTGCGCAGAATGTCCTGCAGCCAGATGCGCGAAAAACCAGCCGGCTTCGCATCGACCTTCGGATAGACGACGTGCGCGGGCAACACGGCCCCGAGCGACAGACCGAGCCAGTCGTAAGGCGCGACGTCGTCGCACAGGATGTCTTCCAGCGAGCGTTCGTCGACCGGCATCGCGACATGCGAGTCCGCCTGCGCGAAGCCGTGCCCCGGGAAGTGCTTGCCGCAATTGCTCATGCCGGCGAGCGCGAGGCCGTGATTGAGGCTCTTCGCGAGCAGCGCCACCACGCGCGGATCGCTATGGAATGCGCGATCGCCGATCACCTGCGAATGCCCGTAATCGAGGTCGAGCACTGGTGTAAAGCTCATGTCGATGCCGCACGCGCGCAGTTCCGCGGCGAGAATATAGCCGACCGCCGTTGCCACTTTGGTCGCGTGCAACACGTCGATGTCCCACAGCGCGCCGAGCTTGCCCATCGACGGCAGCACCGTGAAGCCATCCGTGCGAAAGCGCTGCACGCGGCCGCCTTCGTGGTCGACGGCGATCAGCAGATCCTTGCGGATCGCGCGAATCGAATCGGTCAGCGCAACCAGTTGCGCGCGGCTCTCGTAGTGGCGCGCGAACAGGATCACGCCACCGGTCATCTGGTGAGCGAGGCGGCGTCGGTCGTCGTGGTTCAGCGTTTTGCCGACTACGTCGAGCATCACCGGTCCAGGAGTGGTTTTCATCGAATTCCGCCGGGAAAGAAGCTAAGGGAGCCTGAGGCAAAGACGAACGCCGCTCGCATGAGCCGAGCCGCGTTCAACGTTGTTCGCTATTCGGTGGCCGCTTGGGCCGATCGAACCGCTTGAGCCGAGTGAGCCGCTTGAGTCGATTGGGCGGACGATTCCGGCCGCGTGAACGCGGTATCCGTCTCGCCCCCCGTCTCCGCGATCACGAACGACACCGCGTAATCGTGCTCATCGCTGATCGTCACGCGCGCGGTAATGCCGCGCGCCTCGAGCCAGTCGGCCAGCTCGCCGGAAGCGACCACCATCGGCTCGCCGCTCGGCTTGTTGAGCGTTTGCAGCGCGCGCCAGCTCATAGGCCAGTGCATGCCGAGGCCGATCGCCTTCGAGAACGCCTCTTTCGCCGAGAAGCGCGTCGCGAGAAACGCGAGGCCGCGCGCCGCCGAACGCGCTTCGCGCGCACGGTAGACACGCAGTTCGTCGGGACCGAGCACCTTCTCCGCGAACCGGCCGTTGGTGCGTGTCATCACCGCGGCCACGCGGCTTACCTGAACGATGTCGGTACCGATGCCGTAGATCGCCATGCGCATGTCCGCCCGGGTTATGCGCGTGCGCCGAGACGCGCGGCGACCATGATCGCCTTCATCTCGCGCACCGCGTTGTCCCAGCCCGCGAAGATCGCGTGCGCGACGATTGCGTGGCCGATATTGAGTTCGACGATGCCGTCGATCGCCGCGATCTGCTGCACGTTCGTGTAGTGCAGACCATGGCCCGCGTTGACCTTGAGGCCGAGCGTCGCGCCGAATTCGACCACGCGCACGATGCGCTCGTATTCGCGCTGCTGTTCGGCGGGATCGTGCGCTTCGGCGTAACGGCCCGTGTGCAGCTCGATCACCGGTGCGCCGGCTTCGTGCGCGGCGCGAATCTGCGTTTCTTCCGGGTCGATGAAGAGCGACACGCGCGAGTTCGCATCCGCGAGTTGCTTGCATGCGGCGCGCACTGCCTCGAACTGGCCGGCGACATCGAGCCCGCCTTCGGTCGTCAGCTCCTGGCGCTTTTCGGGCACGAGGCACACGTCGTGCGGCTGGACTTCGCACGCGATGTCGAGCATCTCCTGCGTGACCGCGCATTCGAGATTCATGCGCGTCTTCAGGAGCGGGCGCAGCTTGCGCACGTCGGCGTCGACGATATGCCGGCGGTCTTCGCGCAGATGCAGCGTGATCGCGTCGGCGCCGGCCTCCTCGGCCATCAGCGCGGCGCGGATCGGATCGGGATAGGACGTGCCGCGCGCATTGCGCAGCGTGGCGACGTGATCGATGTTCACGCCGAGGTCGATCACGGTGGGCGACGTAAGAAAGAAGCTCATAGGTTCTGCAGGTCGATCAGGATCTGGCGGGTCGCAAGCGGCGTACCGCCAAGATAGGTGTTGAGCAGAAAGCGCATCAGCGTTTTGCTTTGCGCCACGGTCTGCGCTCGATGGTAATCGTCCTGTTCCATATCGAGCAAGGTCTGTCCCGCGATCACGGGCCACTGTGCGGGCCATTCGTCCGACGCCTCGCGCACGCCGCGCTCGGGATCGAACACGTAGCGGCCTTCGGCAAGCACCGCTTTGCGCGTGACGGTGCGATCGAGCGCGAGCGCGTAGCCGGTTTCGCGCAGCAGCACGCGCTCGAACGAGCGCAGCACCTGCACGGGCGGCTCGTCGTGCGCGAGACGCGTCAGCGTGACGACGTAGTGGTGGAACAACTGCGGATGCGGGTCTTCGCGCGCGCAGAAACGCACGAGCAGTTCGTTGACGTAGAAACCGCAGAGCAGCGCGTCGCCGCTCAAGGGCAGCATGCCGCCGACCCATTCGGCGCCGGTCAGCGTGCGCACTTCGGATTTGCCCGACCACGCGAGCGCAAGCGGTTGGAAGGTTTGCAGCACGCCGCGCAACGCGGAGTGCGGGCGCTTCGCGCCCTTCGCGACGAGCGCGAGACGGCCGTGATCGCGTGAGAGCACGTCGATGATGAGACTCGTCTCGCGATACGGATAGCTATGCAGCACGAAAGCGGGCTGCTCCGCGATCCGGTATTCGGAAGAGGATGTGCGTGGCGTTCGGCGCGCCGGCGTTTTGCGTGTCTCGCCGCGCGGCTCGCCATCCTCTGACGCGTTTTTGGCCTTGGCCGGGGATTTCCTCGCGCTACGCGCAGGCCGCGACGGCTCGTGCTCCGGGTCGTCCGAAGCTGCGCCGGAATTCAGCGTCATCCACGCGTCATTCGTACCCATACGCACGAAGCCCGGCTTCGTTGTCGGCCCAGCCGCTCTTCACCTTGACGAAGGTTTCGAGGTAGATCGGCCCGTCGAACAGCTTCTCCATGTCGAGCCGCGCCTCGGTGCTGATCTGCTTCAGCTTCGCGCCCTTCTGGCCGATGATCATCGCCTTGTGCGTGTCACGCTCCACCAGAATGGTCGCGAAAATGCGGCGCAAGCGCCCTTCGGTTTCGAACTTGTCGATCAGCACGGTGCTCGTGTACGGCAACTCGTCGCCGGTCCAACGGAACACTTTTTCGCGCAGGATTTCCGCGGCGAGGAAGCGCTCGCTGCGATCGGTCAGGTCGTCCTCACCGTAGATCGGCTGGCCTTCGGGCAGGAACGGCTTGATGGTCGCCATCAGGCGCTTGATGTCGTCGGGATTTTTCGCCGACAGCGGCACGATCTCGCTGAACTCGTGCAGTGCGCTCATCTGCTGCATGAACGGGAACAGCGTGTCCTTGTCCGACACGCGATCGAGTTTGTTCGCGATCAGCAGCGTCGGCACCGACGACGGAATCAGGTCGAGCACCTTCTGGTCGTCCGGGCCGAAGCGGCCCGCTTCGATCACGAACAGGATCGCGTCGACCGAAGTGAGCGTCGAGGTCACCGCGCGATTGAGCGAGCGGTTGAGCGCGCCGCTGTGTTTGGTCTGGAAACCGGGTGTGTCGACGAACACGTACTGCGCGTCTTCGACCGTGTTGATGCCGGTGATGCGATGGCGCGTGGTCTGCGCCTTGCGCGACGTGATACTGACTTTCTGGCCGACCAGCGCATTCATCAGCGTGGATTTGCCGACGTTCGGGCGGCCGACGATCGCGACCATGCCGCAGCGAAAACCAGTGGGAGTGGGAGCGTTCATATTCGGACTACAGCAGGTTCGATTCGGCGCACGCGAAGCGCGTGCCGATGGCAATCAATGGCCCGCGTCGGCGACGCGCGTGTGCACCGCGTCGGCAACGCCGGGTTCGTGTTCGGCTGGTGCCGGGGCAACCGACGCGACCGGCACGGGCGCCGCGCTGACGCCGGGCGCGGCTTCGCGGTTGCGCTGACGCTCCGCGCCACGCGCGGGGGCGGCTTCGGCTTTGGACTCGGCTTTGGGCTCGGCTTTGGGTTCAGCGGCGTGGTTCGCTGCGGGTTTGTCGGCGGAAACCTTCTCCGCGGCTTTTTCGTCTGGCTTGTCGCCAATTTTCTCGCCGGTTTTGTCGCCCGTGTGGGCGCTGGCCTTGTCGGCTTTCTCGGCGCGCTCGGCCCGGTCCTGCCCCTGACCGCTGTATTCGACGTGCGCGGCGCGGATCACCGCCAGCGGCGCGCCGGTGTTAGCCGGCACTGCGCGCTCGGCCGCTTTTTCAGGCGCGGGCTTTTCCGTGGCGGGCTTGCCGGCATGCGCTTCGAGCGCAACCGCCGCGCGTGCCTCGCCACGCACCGTGCCGCGCTCGTTCTTGCGGTCCGGCGAGCGCAAATCAAGCGCGGCCTGAACGCCGGTCACGCCAGGCACGATCTCCAGTTCGGCGTTTTTCGCCGCGCGCGCACCCTTCGAGCGCTTCGGTTTCGCAACGACGGCGGGCGCCGCGGCCATTACCTCGTCGAGCGCCTTCTTGGCGGCCGCCTGCTCCGCCGCGCGACGGCTCGCGCCCGATCCGGACACCTTCACGTCGAGCTTCGGCACCGTGCATTCGACTTCGAATTGCTGATTGTGCGCCGCACCATGAGTCGCAACCACCGTATAGGTGGGCAGCGCGATCTTGTGACCTTGCAGATATTCCTGCAGCAGCGTCTTCGCGTCCTTGCCGAGCGTGCGTGGATCGATATGGTCCAGAATCGGCACATAAAGGCGCTTGATGACCGTCTGCGCGGCGTCGAAGCCACCGTCGAGGAAGATCGCGCCGAGCACCGCTTCGAGCGTATCCGCGAGAATCGACGGCCGGCGGAAGCCGCCGCTGCGCAGTTCGCCCTCGCCGAGCCGCAAGCCTTCTGAAATATTGAGCGCCTGAGCGATTTCGTAAAGCGACTGCTGTTTGACCAGATTGGCTCGTACGCGCGACAGATCGCCTTCGTCGAGTTTGCTGAAACGTTGGAACAAAAGCGCAGCCACCGCGCAATTCAGAACGGAGTCGCCGAGAAATTCGAGCCGTTCGTTATGCGTGGAGCTATGACTGCGATGGGTCAAAGCCTGGCGCAGCAATTCCGCATTGCGAAATTCGTAGCGCAAACGGCTTTCCAACGGAGATTGGGGCATGGGCAGAGTATAACGCGGGCGCCGACCCCGGCGGAAACGCGGGGCGCCTGCGGAAAAAGCGTGGTGAAGCGACGTTACCGCGAATTCTTAAAGTAGCGTGAGAACACGCCGCGACCGTTCTAACCGAGGTACTGGTTATCCGCGCGGCGTGCGATGCGATCAACGCTGAGAGCTCACTGAAATGGGCCGATGCGTCGCAGATCGCTGAAGTTCATCCAGATGAAAAATGCGCGGCCAACGATATTGCGATCAGGCGCAAAGCCCCAGTAACGGCTATCCGCACTGTTGTCGCGGTTGTCGCCCATCATGAAGTAATTGCCCGGCGGCACTTTGCAGATCACGCCGTGTTCGTTGTACGTGCAGTTATCGCGGTACGGATAATCTTCGGCGCCGATGATAAACGGCGGCACGGCTGGATTATTCAGAATCGCGTTCTTGCGGCCGTCGATATCTTCTTCGAACTGCTTCGCATAACCAAGGCGTTCTTCGTCGAGATAATCGGGCAGCGGCGTTTCCGGCACCGGCTTGCCGTTGATCGTGAGTTTCTTGTCCTGATAGGCGATCACGTCGCCCGGCAGACCGATCACGCGCTTGATGTAGTCGACCGATTCGTCCTTCGGATAACGGAACACCACCACGTCGCCGCGCTGGACCGGACTGCCCTGCGTGAGCTTCGTATTGGTGATCGGCATACGCAGGCCGTATTCGAATTTGTTGACGAGAATGAAGTCGCCCACGAGCAGCGTTGGCACCATCGAACCCGACGGAATCTTGAACGGTTCGACGACGAACGAGCGCACGACGAACACCACCAGGATCACCGGGAAAAAGCTCGCCGTATATTCGAGCCACCACGGCTGACGCAGCTTGTCGTCGCGCAGGCGCGCGCGCGTTTGCGCGGCGTTTTCATCGGCGAAACGCTCGCCGATGCGTGCCTGCTGACGGTCGAATTCGGCGACCGCGGCTTCCGCCGCGCGGCGCCGTTTCGGCAGGAAAACCAGTTTGTCCGCGACCCATGCGACGCCCGTCAAAACGACGAGCACAAAAAGAATCAGCGCAAAATTCATAGGGTTCCGTTATTCAACTTATTTGTCTTCGACACGCAGGATCGCGAGGAAAGCTTCTTGCGGAATCTCGACCGAGCCCACCTGCTTCATTCGCTTCTTGCCTGCCTTTTGCTTTTCGAGCAGCTTCTTCTTACGCGTGATGTCGCCGCCGTAGCATTTTGCCAGCACGTTCTTACGCAACGCTTTAATGTTTTCGCGCGCAATGATGTTCGAACCGATCGTGGCCTGCACCGCCACGTCGTACATCTGGCGCGGAATCAGCTCGCGCATTTTCGCCGCCACCTCGCGACCGCGATACTGGCTTTGCGAACGGTGCACGATGACCGAGAGCGCATCGACCTTGTCGCCGTTGATCAGCATGTCGACCTTCACGACGTCGGACGCGCGGTATTCCTTGAACTCGTAATCCATCGACGCATAGCCGCGCGAGATCGACTTCAGACGATCGAAGAAATCGAGCACGACCTCGCCCATCGGGATCTCATACGTGAGCTGAACCTGACGGCCGTGGTACTGCATGTTGATCTGGTTGCCGCGCTTCTGCGTGCACAGCGTGATCACCGCGCCGACATAGTCTTGCGGCATGTACAGGTTCACGGTGACGATCGGCTCGCGCACTTCCTCGATCTTCGACGGCTCCGGCATCTTGGCGGGGTTCTCGACCATGATGGTCGTGCCGTCGCGCTGCAGGACTTCGTAGACCACGGTCGGCGCCGTCGTAATCAGGTCCATGTCGAACTCGCGCTCGAGACGTTCCTGCACGATTTCCATGTGCAGGAGCCCAAGGAAGCCGCAACGGAAACCGAACCCGAGCGCCTGCGACACTTCCGGTTCGTATTGCAGCGACGCGTCGTTGAGCTTGAGCTTTTCGAGCGAGTCGCGCAGCGCGTCGTACTGGTTCGCTTCGACCGGGTAGAGACCCGCGAACACCTGCGGCTTCACTTCCTTGAAACCGGGTAGCGGCTGGGCTGCCGGCTGGTTCACGAGCGTGACGGTGTCGCCGACCTTCGCCGCCGCGAGCTCCTTGATGCCCGCGATGATGAAGCCCACCTGCCCCGCCGACAGCGATTCGAGATTCTTCGACTTCGGCGTGAACACGCCGATATGCTCGACCGGGTACTGCGCGCCGGTCGCCATCAGACGGATCTTGTCCTTCGGACGCAGCGTGCCGTTGACGATGCGCACGAGCATCACGACGCCGACGTAGTTGTCGAACCACGAGTCGATGATGAGCGCCTGCAGCGGCGCAGCCGGATCGCCTTTCGGCGGCGGCACTTTCGCGATCAGCGCTTCGAGCACGTCTTCGACGCCGACGCCGGTCTTCGCGCTGCAATGCGTCGCGTCGGTCGCGTCGATGCCGATCACGTCCTCGATTTCGGCGATCGCATTTTCAGGGTTCGCGGCCGGCAGGTCGATCTTGTTCAACACCGGAATCACTTCGACGCCGAGTTCGATCGCCGTGTAGCAGTTGGCGACGGTTTGCGCCTCCACGCCCTGGCTCGCGTCGACGACCAGCAACGCGCCTTCGCATGCGGACAGCGAGCGGCTGACTTCGTATGAGAAGTCGACGTGGCCCGGCGTGTCGATCATGTTCAGGTTGTAGACCTGCCCGTCGCGTGCGCGATAGGTCAATGCGGCGGTTTGTGCCTTGATGGTAATGCCGCGCTCGCGCTCGAGATCCATCGAGTCGAGCACCTGGGACTCCATCTCGCGGTCGGACAGGCCGCCGCAAATCTGGATGATGCGATCGGCGAGCGTCGACTTGCCATGGTCGATGTGCGCAATGATCGAGAAGTTACGAATATGATCCATTCAGTGCCGATCAAGCGAAAAGGCGCGCCCGACAATAGCGGAGCACGCCTTGTAAGTAGGTGAAAATCCTATCTATTTTAGCCGAAAAGGCTATCGGCCGGCGCATCTTGCAAAGGCCAGGCCCAAAGACGGTGCGGAAGATGCGAGAAATTCGACGTGGGCGACATTAAGGGCTCGTGTGAACGATGCGCCGGAGATGCCGTCTCACGACGTCAAAGTTGTACGCGACACACACGACGCATGCGCGACCCCTATTGCAGGTGCACGGCAAGCGCGGCCCGCACGCGCGCCTCGTCGAGATGGTAGTGACACAACTCGACGCCGTCGCAAACCAGAACCGGCACCCGTTCGTTGTAACGCGCTTCCAGTAGCGGATCGGTGTCGACGTCGATCACGCTCACCTGCGCGCCGAACTCGATCAACAGCGGTTCGAGCGCGGCGCGCATGTCTTCGCAGAGATGGCACCACGCGCGCCCGTAGAGCGTGAGCGATGCCATGTTCGTCATTTCTGCGTGCGTGGGCGGATCGGCACGAACTGCGTGTTTTCGCCACGGCGAACCAGCAGCGCGACCATCTTCTGCGGATCGAGGTGCGAAGTCAGGTCGTCGAACTGCTTCGCGCTCGTGACGTCCGTATCGCCCACCCGCAGAATGATGTCGCCCTTTTGCAGCCCGACGCGCACGGCCGGACCGTCGACCGCGTCGATTTGCACGCCGTTGTGGATCTTCAGCGCCTTTTGCTGATCGGCGGGAATATCGCTGACGGCAATACCGAGCGCGTTCGTCGCGCGCGGCTTCGGCGTCTGCGGCTTCTTCTGATCCTCTTTCGCGACCTTTTCAGACTGCATTTCAGCGATCGTGACCGGCAACTCGCGCGTTTGGCCCTTGCGCCAGATCGTGATCGTCGCGTTCGTGCCCGGCTTCATATCGCCGACCATGCGCGGCAGATCCGTCGCGGTGTCGACCGAATGACCGTTGAACTTCAGGATGATGTCGCCAGGCTGCACGCCGGCCTTGTCCGCGGGACCGCCCGGCTCGACACTGCTGACGAGCGCTCCTTGCGCCTTGGGCAGACCGAGCGAATCGGCAACGTCTTTCGTGACTTCGCCGATCGCCACCGCGATACGGCCGCGCACCACCTTGCCCGAACTCTTCAGCTGGTCGGCCACACGCATCGCTTCGTCGATCGGAATCGCGAACGAAATGCCCATGAACCCGCCGGTACGGCTGTAGATTTGCGAGTTGATGCCGATCACCTCGCCCTGCATGTTGATCAGCGGACCGCCCGAGTTGCCTGGATTGACGGCGACGTCGGTCTGGATGAACGGCAGATAGTCGCCGGTATCGCGCCCCTTCGCGCTGACGATGCCAGCGGTCACCGTGTTCTCGAGCCCAAACGGTGAGCCGATCGCGACGACCCATTCGCCGACGCGCACCTTGTTCGAATCGCCGATCGTGATGGTCGGCAGATTCGCCGCGTTGATCTTCACGACCGCGACGTCGGTCCGGTCGTCGACGCCGATCAGCTTCGCCTTGAATTCGCGCTTGTCGGTCAGCGTGACGTAAATCGTGTCCGCGTCGTCGACCACATGCGCATTGGTCATCACGTAGCCGTCCGCCGACAGGATGAAGCCCGAGCCGACTCCACTGTTCTGCTCGGGATCGTTGTTGTCCGGCGTATCCTGGCTACCGCCACTGCCACCGTTATCGCCGTTGTCACCACCGCGCGGGGAACCGGGGGAGCCCGGCGATTGCGGCGATTGCGGCAACGGAATACCGAAGAAGCGGCGGAAGAATTCGGACATGTCGCCGTCGTCCATCCCCGGAGGCAGGCCGCCGCGCGAACTGCTGCTCGACACGCGCGTTGTCGTGCGAATGTTGACGACCGCCGGGCCGACCTTGTCGACGAGGTCGGTGAAGTCAGGCAGATTGGCGGCGGGAGCAGCCGACGCCATATGCGGTACGAGCGGCAGACACGCCGCCACCACGACGGCCGCGAGGAATTTGCGCACCGAGAAAGTCGTCATATCGTAGCAAGCCGAGGGATTTCAGGATTCGGAAGGATTACTTCGGAGCTTTGTATTCTATGGCAGACGCGAATTGCTGCAATGTGGTTTGGGGCACTTCACCAAGCAGGGTAATCCAGAAGTTGCCCTGGCGCTTGACCAGTACGTGCGTTGCGCCACTATCGCCCGTGCCTTCCTTGCGTGAATTGTTCTCGACTGGCTCGACGAACACTGAAATGGCCGCAAGGCCGTCGGAAAACACCGCCTGATCGACCGGAATGGGCGGCTGCCCCGCTTCGCGCGACGCCATTGGGCGGCGCAACTGGCGGATCATGTGAAAACCCTGCACCGACGGCGTGATCTGCCAGCCTTGCGCGGCCATGTCGACCGGCTCGACCGGCGGACGCACGACGGTCCATCCCGCCAGATTGCGAATGCCGTTGACGATGCCCGCCTTGTCGACCGGCACGCCGATGCTCACCTGAGAAAACGACAGTTGTTCGAGCACCTGGCCACTCGAGTCGAGTGTCTGCGCGCGCAGCAACAAGCCGGTCTTTTTGTCGGCCCACAGCTTGTACGCGAAACGGTACGCGTCTTTCGGATCGAGCTCCATGACGAGGCTGTCGACACCCGCGACGCGATCATCGCCGAGCATCTTCGGCTCGTAGACGGACAGCACCTGCTCGCCGCTCACGGCCAGCAGCGCGGGGAACGAGTCCTTGTTCTGACGCTTTTCGACGACCACGAGATGCCGCTCCGGCACGAACGTGTACATGTCGTCGTTATGACGGAGCATTTTGCGCGGCTTGCCGTCGAGGCTTTCGAGCAGCTCGAATTCGCCGTCCGTACGCGTGGAGTAATGCGCGATGCGCGACGTCTGCACGAAATTGCCGCGCTGGTAGACGAACGCGCCCTCATAGTTCTGCTGCTGGGCAGCCTGATGGATGCGATCGAGCAGTTCCGCCGCCGTGCGACGGGTGACGGCCGGATCGTCTTGTGCGAAGACCCGCGGCGTGGTGGACAACAATACGGCTGCGCAGAACAGGAATGCCGGCAACCGCCCCCAGATAGTCGTTTTATTCAACCGCGAAGTCTGCATCAAACTATTGGCCCTGCGTGGAGACTGAGGCAGCGCGAATCACCGGCATCGAACTGGCCATGACCGGTTGCTGCCCGAACTGCTGGTGAGCTTCGAGATATTGATCGAGGCTGGCGTCGCGGATGATGTTGGAGTCCTGCGACGGCACCGACGCCATCGCGACACGCTGGACCGCGTCGCCGTGCGACTGGACCGACGCGAGTTGCGCGCCCGCGCCGCCCGGCACGCCCTGCAATTGCGGCACGACGATCCATGTCAGCGTGGCGGCCGCCGCGGCAACCGCAAAGGCAGGCACGACGCGGCGGCGCAACCCGAGCAACCGGCGCGCGACAGGCACCGCGGCGGGTGCGAGCAGGTGTGGCTCGTTTTCGAGACGCGCGGCGAAGCCGCTCAGAAATGCGCTGCTCCTTGCGGGGTTGACTGCCAGATCGTCGGAACGCAGCGCATCGCCGATCAGGTGGTAGCTCGACCACACGGCACGATCTTCGCCGTCCAGCCCGGAAAGAAACTTGTCCAGATTCAAATGCTCTTCGCTGAACAGCTCACCGTCGACAAAAGCGGACAGACGCTCGCCATGCGAGCCCGCTTGCGATTGCATCGAGACCGACCCCATGATGCTCTCCATCTTACAAATACCCCGTAGTGACACCACTAAACCAGATATTGCGCCGCTGCCCCGCTCGGCCGCTGGACGCCTTGAACGTTACCAGCGTTTGCCTTCAGGTGTGTCAAGCAACGGACGCAATTTTGCCGCAATGGCCTCGCGAGCGCGAAAAATTCGTGATCTGACTGTGCCAATTGGGCAACCCATCATTTCAGCGATTTCCTCGTAGCTCAAACCCTCAATTTCTCGAAGAGTAATGGCGGTGCGCAATTCTTCCGGTAAAACCGCCATCGCAGCATTGACCGTCTCGGCGATCTGCTTGCTCATCAACATCGACTCGGGCGTGTTGATATCCCTTAGTTGGTCGGCGTCGGAGAAAGTTTCAGCTTCTTCAGCATCCGCTTCGGTCGAGGTCGGCGCCCGCCGGCCTTGGGTGGCAAGGTAGTTCTTCGCGGTGTTGACCGCAATCCGGTACAACCACGTATAAAACGCCGATTCCCCGCGAAACTGCGGCAATGCGCGATACGCCTTGATAAAGGCGTCCTGCGCGACATCTTCGACTTCGGCGGGATCCCGCACGAGGCGCGAGATCAGCCGGAGAATCTTGCGGTGGTATTTGGCGACCAGAAGCTCGAACGCGGCCTTGTCGCCCTTCTGGACGCGCTCGACCAGCACCTGATCAATTTCTTTTTCGCTCACCTGATAAATCCGTTAACTATTGGGCGCATGGCGGGGCACCATTGTAGCGTCCCGTCAATGAGGGACGTTACTCCGGTAACAGCGGTTACAGTCGTTACAGTCAGGCGCCGGCCGCGCGCCGGCCCAGCACGGAAAGTTCCCGGAAAACAGGGACTGGAAGCGCATCGGCCGCAAGCAGCAAGGTGCGCGCGCGGCCATGTGCGCAATCGCGCGAGCGCCCTTCCTCAGGCTCGATCGCGAGGATCAGCAAACGGCCGCTCCACTGCGAACAGCCGACTACGCGGCCTCGCGCGAGCAGCGTGCCCGCCCGGTTCCAGGCGGATAACTCGCCGAGTCCGCTGCGCAGCCCGATCTGGAGCGCAACCGGCTGCGCCCGCTCATGCCTCGCCGCGCAAAGCGCGAGCAACGCGGCCACGGCGAGCGTCAACGGAGCGGCCCGCCACGCACCCAGTTGCAACGCGAGGCAGGTGTGAACAGCTAACGTCGCAGTCAGCACGAAAAGCCCGAGGACGGCTCGCATGGCGAACGAGCGACGCAGCGCAATCCGCTGCATCGCCCCGCCAGACGTTGCGGCCTCGGGGGAAAGCGCCGGCGAAGCCGGCGTCGTTGACTGGCGCGTCACCCGTTATCAGGCGATCAGGCGCGCTTGAAGACCAGCGTGCCGTTCGTGCCGCCGAACCCGAACGAGTTCTTCAGCGCAACGTCGATCTTCATTTCCCGCGCGGTGTTCGCGCAGTAATCGAGATCGCACTCCGGGTCCTGATTGAAGATGTTGATGGTTGGCGGCGAGACCTGATGATGCACGGCCAGCACCGTAAACACCGACTCCAGACCGCCGGCGCCGCCTAGCAGGTGACCCGTCATCGACTTGGTCGAATTCACGACCATGTTTTTGGCGTGGTCTCCGAACGCGCGCTTGATGCCGGTCGTTTCCGCGAGGTCGCCAAGCGGCGTGGACGTGCCGTGTGCGTTCAGGTAGCTCACCTGATCGACGTTGATGCCCGCGTTCCTGAGCGCGGCCAGCATGCAGCGGCGTGCGCCGTCGCCGTCTTCGAGCGGCGCGGTCATATGATAGGCGTCGCCGCTCATGCCGTAGCCGCTGACTTCCGCATAAATCTTCGCGCCGCGCGCCTTCGCGTGCTCGTACTCTTCGAGCACCATCACGCCCGCGCCCTCGCCGAGCACGAAGCCGTCGCGATCCTTGTCCCACGGACGGCTCGCGGTCGCCGGATCGTCATTGCGTTGCGACAGCGCGCGCGCCGCCGCGAAGCCGCCGATGCCGAGCGGCGACACGGTCGATTCCGCGCCGCCCGCGATCATCACGTCGGCGTCGCCGTATTCGATCAGGCGCGAAGCCTCGCCGATGCAGTGCAATCCCGTCGTACAGGCGGTGACGATGGAAAGATTCGGCCCCTTGATACCGAACTTGATCGACAGGTGCCCGGAGATCATGTTGATGATCGAGGCCGGCACGAAGAACGGCGAAATACGGCGAGGGCCGCGATTGAGCAATTCGGTTTGCGTGATTTCGATCATCGGCAGACCGCCGATGCCCGAACCGACCACCACGCCAATACGCTCCGAATTCTCGTCGGTGACTTCGAGGCCGCTGTCCTGCATCGCCTGGATGCCCGCAGCCACGCCGTAATGGATGAACGTATCCATGTGGCGCGCTTCCTTACCGGGGATGTAGTCCTCGATATTGAAGCCCTTCACCTCGCCGGCGAAACGAGTCGAAAAGTTCGACGCATCGAACTTCGTGATATTGGCAATCCCAGATTTGCCGGCGACCAGATTGGCCCAGCCGTCGGCAACATTATTGCCAACAGGCGAAATCAGCCCCAGGCCTGTAACAACAACACGACGGCGGCTCACGGTAACCCCTTTTTCATAGATGACAAAAGCAAAAGCCACAGCGGCCACAGGAATCTGCCCTGCGTGCCCTGTGGCTGTTAAGTCGGCAATCGCGCGGAAAAGTGCGCTGTCAACATCGCTGCCTCCTGCATGGCAAACGGCGCGGCACATGGTGTGCCAACGGACACGCCCAACAGCGCCAGCCCCGCTGGCGCCGACAGGCGGCACGGCAGGGCGTCATGCGCGGCCCGTGCAGAAACGCAGGCGCGAATGACCTTAGGCCTTGACGTTCGCGCGAGCGTAGTCGATCGCTTGCTGAACGGTCGTGATCTTCTCGGCTTCTTCATCCGGAATTTCCATGCCGAATTCGTCTTCGAGGGCCATCACGAGTTCGACGGTGTCGAGCGAGTCGGCGCCGAGATCGTTCACGAACGACGCTTCGTTCTTGATTTCCGCTTCCGCAACGCCCAGTTGTTCCGCGACGATCTTCTTGACGCGCTGTTCGATATTGTCCATTACCCCTCCAAGGGAAAAGAAGTTCAAAAATACAGGTGCGCGCATTTTATCAGGTTTGACCCGGCAAAAAAGCCGCGCATCGGGTTCCTGTCAAGGCATGCGCCTCGTGCTTTTACAAACGCATCAAGGCGCGGATAGTAACCGAATTTGGCTACTGCATATACATGCCGCCGTTCACGTGCAGCGTCGTGCCGGTGATGTAGCCCGCTTGCGGCGACGCGAGAAACGCGACCGCATGCGCAATGTCTTCCGGGCTGCCGAGACGGCCGAGTGGAATCTGCGTCTTGAGCGCGGTCTGCTGCTCTTCCGCCAACGCCTTCGTCATATCGGTATCGATGAAGCCCGGCGCCACGCAGTTCACGGTGATGCCGCGGCTGCCGATCTCGCGCGCAAGAGCGCGCGTCATGCCCGCGACGCCGGCCTTCGCGGCTGCATAGTTGATCTGCCCCGGGTTGCCGGCCGAGCCGACCACCGAGGTGATGTTGATGATGCGGCCACCCTTCGCTTTCATCATCGGGCGCAGCACCGCGCGCGAGAGGCGGAACACCGACTTCAGGTTGGTGTCGATCACTGCGTCCCAGTCGTCGTCCTTCATGCGCATCGCGAGCTGGTCCTGCGTGATGCCCGCGTTGTTCACGAGCACGTGCAGCGCGCCGAATTCCTTCACCGTGCCGTCGATCAGCGCTTCGGCCGCGGCCGCGTCGTTCACGTTGAGCACGGCGCCCCGGCCGTTCACGCCGGCTGCGTTAAACGCCTCCGTGATCGCGGCGGCGCCGCTTTCGCTCGTTGCGGTGCCGATCACCGTCGCGCCCTGGCGCGCCAGTTCCATCGCGATCGCACGGCCGATGCCGCGCGAAGCGCCCGTCACGATTGCGATCTGCTTGTCGAGAGTCTTTTCCATCTGTCAGTCCGGATGCCCTTCGCAAAGGGCTGATTGATTCCTGATGTGGGTCGGCGTCGAGGCGCGCTGCAGTCTTGCTCCGCTGCGCCTCACGCGCTGGCGGAGCACACGCTCAGCCTGCCGTCACGAGCTTCAACGTTTCTTCGAGCGAAGCCGGATCGAACACCGATGCGCCAGCGAGGTTGCCGTCGATACGCCGGGTCAGGCCCGCAAGGACTTTGCCCGGACCACACTCGATCACGTGCGTGACGCCCTGTGCGGCCATCGCCTGGACGCATTCGACCCAGCGCACCGGACCGGCCGCCTGGCGCACGAGCGCGTCCTTGATGCCGGCCGGTTCGTTGACGATGGCAACGTCGACGTTGTTGATGACCGGAATCGACGGCACTCGCACGTCGACGCTCGCGAGGTATTCGCGCAATTGGTCCGACGCGGGCTTGAGCAGCGACGAGTGGAACGGCGCCGAGACCGGCAGCGGCAGCGCGCGCTTCGCGCCTTTCGCCTTCGCGACTTCGCAGGCCTTCTCGACCGCGGCCTTGTGGCCCGCGATCACGACCTGCGCCGGCGCATTGAAGTTGACCGCCTCGACGACGCCCACGGCCGACGCTTCCGCGCACACCGCGCGCACCGTGTCGTCGTCGAGACCGAGAATCGCGGCCATGCCGCCTTCGCCGACGGGCACCGCCGTTTGCATCGCCTGCGCGCGAAAGCGCACGAGCGGCACCGCATCGCGAAACGCAATCGCGCCGGCAGCGACGAGCGCCGTGTATTCGCCGAGGCTATGGCCCGCGACGATCGCGGGCGCCGGGCCGCCAGCCTGCTGCCACGCGCGATAGATCGCGTAAGCGGCGGTCAGCATGACCGGCTGGGTGTTGGTGGTGAGATTGAGATCTTCGGCAGGGCCTTCGGCGATCAGCTTGCCGAGGTCCTGATTGAGTGCGTCGGAGGCTTCCTGAACCGTCTCGCGCACGAGCGCGTGATCGGCAAATGCGTTGAGCATGCCGACCGCCTGCGAGCCCTGCCCAGGAAAAACGAACGCGAATTTCATATCGTCCCCAAAATCGGTTTAATCGGATGTGGCCGCGCGGATGTGGCCGCGGCAAGCGGTTCCCGCGCGGCGCGAGCAGCACGCCAGCCGAGCGGGCGCCGCAAGCGGCGCGCCTCGATGCGTCGCCGCGCCTAGTAGCGGATAACCGACGCGCCCCACGTAAAGCCGCCGCCGACGCCTTCGATCAGCACGTTCTGACCGCGCTTGATGCGGCCGTCGCGCACCGCGACGTCGAGTGCGAGCGGAATGGACGCCGCCGACGTATTGCCGTGCTCGTCCACTGTGACGACCATGCGCTCCTGCGGCAAGCCGAGCTTGCGGCAAGTGCTTTGCATGATGCGGATGTTCGCCTGATGCGGAATCAGCCAGTCAACCTGCTCGGGCTTCAGATTGGCTTTCTCGAGCGCTTCGACCGCGACCTTTTCGAGCACGTTGACGGCGAGCTTGAACACGGCCTGGCCGTCCATATACAGGAACGCGCTGCCCGTCACCACGCCGCCGTTCACGTTGCCCGGCGTGCAGAGAATGTTCGAGTGGCTGCCGTCCGCGTGCAGCGCGCTTGCCAGCACGCCCGGCTCTTCGGACGCCTGCAGGATCACAGCGCCCGCGCCGTCGCCGAACAGCACGCAGGTGGTGCGATCCTTGAAGTCGAGAATGCGCGAGAAGGTTTCCGCGCCGATCACGAGCGCCGTGCGATGCTGGCCGCTGCGGATGAAGCTGTCCGCCGTCGCGACCGCGTAAGCGAAGCCGGAGCAGACGGCCTGCACGTCGAACGCGGCACCATGATTCTTGATGCCGAGCTTGTTCTGCAGCAGGCAGGCCGTGCTCGGAAACACGAAGTCGGGCGTGGAGGTGGCGACGATGATGAGGTCGATCGATTGCGGGTCGATATCGGCCGCTTCGATCGCGCGTTGCGCCGCGATCAGGGAAAGGTCGCTCGTCGTGACATCGGGCTCGGCGAAGTGGCGCGCATGGATACCCGTGCGCGCGACGATCCATTCGTCGCTCGTCTCGACGCCCTCTCTGGCAAGACGTTCAGCCAGATCCTGATTGGTGACGCGATTGGGCGGCAGGTAGCTGCCGGTGCCCAGTACGCGGGAGTAGATTGTGGATTGAGCCATTATGCCTTCGAGGATTGCGCAGCGTAGGGCTCGGCCGGCTGGCCTGCGATCGGGCTTGCGTGACCCGCACCGCTTGCGTCGCGCGCCGCCTGTTCGAGAGAACTCGAGTTCTCTTCCATCGCTCGCGCAAGGCGCTCCAGCACGCCGTTTTTGACGGCATCATACCCGCGTTTGATGGCCCACTCAAACGCATAGGCATCGGCGGAACCGTGGCTTTTGATGACGAGGCCGCGCAAGCCCAGCAGCGCGGCGCCATTGTATTGCCGATGATCGACGCGTTTCTTGAAACGCATCAATACCGGCAACGCGAGCACGGCCATCACCTTGGTGAGCCACGAGCGGCCGAACTCTTCCTTGATGATATTGGACAGCATCTGCGCGAGACCTTCCGACGTCTTCAGCGCGACGTTGCCGACGAAACCGTCGCAGACGATAACGTCGACCGTGCCCTTATAGATATCGTCGCCTTCGACGTTGCCGTGAAAGTTCAGAGTGCTCGCGCGCAGCAGTTCGCCCGCGCGCTTGATGATGTCATTGCCCTTGATGACTTCTTCGCCGATGTTGAGCAGCCCGATGGTGGGCCGCTCCTTGCCCTCGAGCGCGGACACGAGCGCGTGCCCCATCTCGGCGAATTGCAGCAGATGCTGCGGCTCGCAGTCGACGTTGGCGCCCAGGTCGAGCATCATCGTATAGCCATTGGGGTTGGGCAATGCGAACGCGATGGCCGGGCGTTCGATGCCCGGCAGCGTTTTCAGCACATAACGCGAGACCGCCATCAGCGCGCCGGTGTTGCCGGCGGAAATGCAGGCTTGCGCCTCGCCTTCCTTGACGCGGTTCAGCGCCACACGCATGGACGAATCTTTTTTCTTGCGCAGCGCGACCTCGACCGGGTCGTCCATTGCGACGACCTCGGAAGCGGGCACGACGCTCAGCGCCGGCAGATTCTGAGCCTTCAACTTCTTTAGCTGCGCACGAATCGCACTTTCAATGCCGACGAGCAGCAACTGCGCGTCGGGATGCGAACGAACGAAGTTGACGGCAGCGGGAACGGTCACGGACGGGCCGTGGTCGCCTCCCATGCAATCTATCGTGAGCTTTACTGTCATGGAGTGCGACGAATTTCAGGCGCTCTGCATGGGACCGCAGTAAGCGCCAAACCGCCAATTGCGATCGACACAAAAAAGCGGCAGTTGAATGCCGCCTTCTTGCCGAACCGGGAAAATGTCAAGCGAGCCGATCGTCACGCGAAACGCCGAAGGGCGCAACGCAATGAACGATTAGTCGTTCTTCGTCTTGACGACTTTCTTGCCGCGATAGTAGCCGTTCGGGCTAACGTGGTGACGCAGATGCACTTCGCCCGTGCTCGGTTCGACGGCCAGCGGCGCTGCCGTGAGGAAATCGTGCGAACGGTGCATGCCGCGCTTCGACGGCGACTTCTTATTTTGTTGAACTGCCATGACTAACTCCTAAAAATTTTCCGAATTCTAACACAGCACGGCACGGTCTCCGCCACTGGCCGAATGGCCAATGCGCCCGCATCGCGCTCCCTGCAACTGTTCAGTGCTTCTTGTCACCCGGCTCGTCGCGCTTGAGACTTTCGAGCGCCGCGAACGGATTGGTCCGCTCATCGGACTGCTCGGGCTCACCGCCTTCGCCAGCCTCGTCCTCACCTTCGCTGCCGTCCGTACCCGAGACAAGGCTCTCGTGCACTTCGGGACAGACCTCGTGCTTGGGCACGAGCGGCAAGGAAAGCAGCAACTCTTCTTCGATCAAGTCGATGAGATCGAACTGGCGCGAGCCCACGATCACCTCGACTTCATCCTCGTCGAGCGGAAACTCTTCGGCTTCCGCCTCCGTATTGACGATCCGGTAAGTTGCATCGACGTTGAACGTCTGCGAATACGGCCTCAGGCACCGCTGACATTCGAGCCACGCGGCACCATGAATCGCCATCCTCAGATAAGGCTGGGGACCTTCAGTGCCGTCGTCCTGCAATTCCGGCTGCGTCGTCCCTTCGGCTTGCCACGTGAACGCGGTATCGCGATCTGGCGCATCCGCCGGGACTTCGTTTAACATGCGCGGCAGTTGCGAGACGCGCACGATACCCGCGGCCTGACGCCCACTTCGCGCAAATTCGAACAGATCGAGTTCATGCGGGTCGGACAGACCTGCAGGTTTGCCAGGATGTTGAGTCATGTGCGCTCCTGCGTCGGCAAGCATGTTGCCGGGGTGATCCGCGGAGGTCAATCCGCCGCGAAGATAAACCGCTTTGCGAGACAGCCCGCGGGGCTTGCAGCCGTTACGTTCAACGCTGTTCGCGAACCTTCTTCAACTTATTGGACCGCCGAAAACCGCTGAACACGCCCAAGCCCTTCAAGCGCAAGCATACCGTGAAAAGCCCGAAATCATATCCGTTTTGTCTTTTCGAGTCAAACACTTAAGCCCGTACGCGCACAAGCTCCGCGCGGCCCCGTACGACCCGCCTCCTTAGCCGTCCATCAATCATGCCCGATTCCCCCAAACGCCCGCCACGCCTGATTCTGGCGTCGAGTTCGCCGTATCGCCGCGAGCTGCTCGAACGCCTGCACGTGCCGTTCGATGTCGTCGTACCCGCGATCGACGAAACGCCGCTCGCCGGCGAAACCCCCGAAGCAACCGCGTTGCGCCTCTCCGAAGCCAAGGCCCGCGCGGTCGCTACAGGGCTTGGGGCCGGCGAGCGCGCGCTCGTGATCGGCTCCGACCAGGTCGCCACCTACGACGGCTTGCAGATCGGCAAGCCGGGCACCCACGACAAAGCGCTCGCGCAGTTGCAGGCGATGCGCGGCCGCGAAGTGCTGTTCCATAGTGCGCTGTGCCTGTTCGACAGCGCCGCGGACTCGGTGCAGACCGTCGACGTGATTACCCGCGTGCGCTTCCGCGATCTGCCGGACGCCGCGCTCGACGCCTATCTGCGCGCCGAGACGCCATACGACGTGGCGGGCAGCGCCAAATCTGAAGGACTCGGCATCGCGCTGCTGGACGCCATCCATTCCGACGATCCGACCGCACTCGTCGGTCTGCCGCTGATCGCACTGTCGCGCATGCTGCTCGCGGCTGGTTATCCGCTTCTGGAGGCTCGATGAACGGCACGCTCTATCTGATTCCTAACACGCTCGGCGAAGGCGACGCGCATGCGCTCGACGCCGTGCTGCCAGCGCCGGTGCGCGCCCGCGCTGCGTCGCTGCATTACTACATTGGCGAAAACGCGAAAACCACGCGTGCGTTCCTGAAAAAAGTCGGCACGCAACGGCCGATCCAGGAGATCGAGATTCGTGAACTGAACGTCAACACGCCCGCTGGCGAGATCGACCGTCTGCTCGCCCCGCTGCTCGCAGGCACCGACGCGGGTCTCGTCTCGGAAGCCGGCTGCCCGGCGGTTGCGGATCCAGGCGCGCTGCTGGTGCGGCGCGCGCACGAGCGTGGCGTGAAGGTCGTGCCGCTCGTTGGACCGAGTTCGATCCTGCTCGCGCTAATGGCCTCCGGACTCAATGGCCAGAGCTTCGCGTTCCACGGCTATCTGCCGGTCGACGCGACCGAACGCGCCAAGCGCCTGCGCGATCTGGAGCAACAGTCACGCAAGGGCAAGCAGACGCAGATTTTCATCGAGACGCCTTACCGGAATCGCGCACTGCTGGACACCCTGCTGGCGACCTGCGCGCCGTCGACGCTCGTCTGCGTGGCCGTCGACCTGACGTTGCCGACGGAAACCGTCGCGAGTCGCACCGTCGCGGATTGGAAGAAGAAGCCGGAGATCGACCTGCACAAACGGCCGGCCATTTTCCTGATTCTGGCGGCCTGAGCGCGGCGGCCCGGCACCGGCCGGCAGACAGGCTGCGCGAGAAACCCGCGCGATACAGACAAAAGCCCGCGCAATCAGCGATGATTGCACGGGCTTTCTTCTTTCTTATTAGCGGGTCAAGAACGAACCAACCGCGGCTCAGTGCACGTTCAGCTTCGCACCAAGCGCCATTGCCCGAACAGCGCCGGCGCCGACCGCCGCGCCGAACTTGCGCGCGACACGGTCCGTAATGCTCTCTTTTACCGTGTAATCGACGATATCCGGCGCCTTGAAAATCTCGCGCGCGACGTAATCGGCATCGCCGAAACCATCGGCCAGCCCTAGCTCGACGCTCTTCTGCCCCGTCCAGAACAGGCCCGAGAACATATCGGGCGTCTCATGCAGACGCTTGCCGCGCCCCTGACGCACCGCGTCGATGAACTGCGCGTGAATCTGATCGAGCATTTGCTGCGCATGTTCGTCCATCTTCGGCGTTTCCGGCGAGAACGGATCGAAAAAGCCCTTGTTCTCACCCGATGTGTGCAACCGGCGCTGAATGCCGAGCTTGTCCATCAGGCCGGTAAAGCCGAAGCCTTCCATCAGCACGCCGATCGAACCGACGATGCTCGCCTTGTCGACGTAAATCTTGTCGGCTGCAGCGGCAGCGTAATAGCCGCCCGACGCACACATGTCGCCCACCACGACATAGAGCGGGATCGACGGATACTTGCCGCGCAAGCGCCGAATCTCGCTATTGATAATGCCCGCCTGCACCGGACTGCCGCCGGGACTGTTGCAATAGAGGATCACGCCGGCCGTGTCGGAGTCTTCGAACGCGCTATCCAGGGCGGTGTTGATATCTTCCGCGTTCGCACTCGTATCAGTCGCGATTTCGCCGTCAAGCGTCACCATCGCCGTATGACGGCCGCTCGTGGCGACTCGCTCGCCGGAGAAGCTGACCGCACCCCATACAACCAGCGCAAAGACGATCAGCAAAACGAAGCGGAAGAAAATTCGCCAGCGCCGCGCGGCGCGCTGCTCGGTGATCGCCGCGAGCGCGATACGCTCGAGCGCGGCTCGTTCCCACCCCGGCTCGTCGGCAGGCGTACGGGGACGTCCGCTCAGGGTGGGTTCCTTCGGCTCGGGTGTCAAATTATCGGACATGCGGACAGTGGAAAGAGGGGAAAAGGAAAGTCAGGGCGCGGACGGCAGCAGTTCGCCGTCCGGCAGCCAGAATACCGCACGGCCTTCGGGCGTATCACGTTCCTCGACCTGAACCGGACGCAATCTACCGCCGCGGCACGGACCACCGACGCATTTGCCCGTATCCGGCGCGTAAATCGCGCCATGTGTGGCGCACATCAAGTATAAACCGGACGATTCGAAGAACTGTCCCTCCGACCAGTCGAGCTCCATCGGCACGTGGGCGCAGCGGTTCAGATAGCCGTACGCGCGGCCCTCGTAGCGAATGAAGAACACCACGACGTCGTGGCCGCCGAGCCGCGCGTCGTGCCGGATGCCCGCGCCGCCGTCGACCAGCCCTTCCGCGGCGCAGATGCGCACGGCCTGCGCCGCGGCAGTGGTAGCGCCCGCGTCGCCGCTGCTCATGCGTTCTCCCGCAGCCAGCCCGACAGATCGCTCACGCTCGACGCGACGAATTTCGGCGACATCGCGCTCAGCGAGTTGGCCGGATGCGCGCCGTAAGTCACGCCGATTCCCGCCACGCCGGCGTTGATCGCCATTTGCAGGTCGTGTGTCGTATCGCCGATCATGACCGTGCGCGCCGTATCCTGCCCCAATTCGCGGGTCAATTCGTGCAGCATTGCGGGATGCGGCTTCGAGAACGTTTCGTCGGCGCAGCGCGTGCCGTCGAACAGGCTCGTGAGGCGCGCCTGGTCGAGCGCGCGGTTCAGCCCGACGCGGCTCTTGCCGGTCGCCACGGCCAGCAGATAGCCCTGATCGCGCAATTCCTGCAGCATTTCCCGCACGCCTGAAAACAGCTCGGTGGTCTGATCCTTCACCAGATAATGGAAGCGGTAGCGCTCCGATAGGCGCGGATAGTCGGCCGGATCGAGCGTCGGCGCCGCAAGTTGCAGCGCGTCGCGCAAACCGAGGCCGATCACGTAGCTCGCGGCCTCGTCGGCGGGGACCGGCAGGCCGAGGTCGCGGCACGCCGCCTGGATGCTGCGTGTGATGTGCACGGTCGAATCCATCAACGTGCCATCCCAGTCAAACACAATCAGATCAAATTGCTCTCTAGCCATGCGGTGTCGTCTCCGGGTTGGACCCAGTGCGTAGTTCATTGAGTTGTGCGATGAAGCCGCGACAGTCGGCCGGCAGCGGCGCCTCGAGTTGCAGCGGCGCGCCAGTGGCCGGGTGCGTGAGCTTCAGCCGGTACGCGTGCAGGAACATGCGCTTGATGCCCGGCTTCGCGTTGGCGCGCGCCAGCGCCTTGTTCAGCGCGAAATCGCCATATTTGGCGTCGCCGACGATCGGCAGCTCCAGATGCTGCAGATGCACGCGAATCTGGTGCGTGCGGCCGGTCTTCAGCTCGGCCTCGAGCAGCGCGTACTCCGGCCAGCGGTCGATCAGATTGAAAACCGTGTGCGACGCGAGCCCGTCCGGCTGCACGCGCACACGCCGCTCGCCGTCCGACGTCACGTACTTGTGCAACGGCGCCTTGACCGCGCGGCGGCGGCCCCAGTCGCCCGCCCACTCGCCGTGGACGCACGCATAGTAGCGCTTGTCCATTTTGTTATCGCGAATCTGTTCGTGCAGATTGACGAGCGCCGCGCGCTTTTTCGCGAGCATCAGGATGCCCGAGGTCTCGCGGTCGAGCCGATGCACGAGTTCGAGGAATTTCGCCTGCGGCCGCGCCTCGCGCATCTGCTCGATCACGCCGAACGCGACGCCGCTGCCGCCGTGGACCGCCACGCCAGCCGGCTTGTCGATCACGAGCAGATGTTCGTCTTCGAAAATGATGGGAAAACCGCCGGCGGGCACCGGCACGTGCGCCGCGGCTTCATTCTGCTGCGCGACGCGGATGGGCGGTACGCGCACCAGATCGCCCAACTCGAGCCGGTACTGCGCGTCGATCCGGCCCTTGTTGACGCGCACCTCGCCGCTACGCAGGATGCGGTAAATATGGCTTTTGGGCACGCCTTTGCACACGCGCAGCAGGAAATTGTCGATACGCTGACCGGCTGAGCCGTCATCGATCTCGATCAGCGAGACCTGGTCGCTCGCCACCGCGCCTGGAACCGCGCGTGAAACCGATCTCTGGGATGTTTTGCCTAACTCTTTCATTCTGAATATAATTTGCCCAGCAGTCTGCGGCAGACGGCGCAGTGTCCGCACAGCGTCCGGAATGCGGATGGATTGCGCGAGCGCAAGCGATAAACCGTTATTTTACTTGCGCTGGGGTCTGGTTGCTCACCCTGAAAATGAGATGCAACAAGTTGCACGCACGAAGTCAGCCCCCGGCAGGGACGGCGCCCACAGGCGCGTTCGGCCAAGGCCGGCTTCGACGGTAACGGAATTTTGGTAAAAAAGAATTTAACTTTCAGCTTCGCGTTCGGGTGGCATGATGCCCCGCGGTACGAAGCTGCGAGTCGCGAAAATACGGCGTGCGCCCGAGGCGTTTTGTAGAAAGTACAAGACATGGCGACGTCAAAATGAGGCGAGACACCCCCAGCAGGAAAAGACGCGCCGCCTGCGCGAACTTCCCGCTGCGGCATGACCGCAGCCTTCGGCCTCTGCCCGCGCGCCCAGTTGGCGCCTCGGCGAGGAAGAACGAAGGCTTATGAAAGTCTGCCGGCAGAACCCGCGGCGTGTCGGGTCGTTATTTGAAGCCGTGTTCGCATGTGCCCTGCGGCACCGCGCCCATTTTTTAATGGGGCCGGGCCCTCTCAGGCAATTCTCCCGCCATTTTTCCCGCTCCAGCGTGCTTGTGAAAACACAATAAAGACGTGGCACGCCTGCTCCTCCGCTTTCGCGACTGACAACCGCGCAGCTGGGCCGGCGAGGCTGCTCTGGAGCCGTTCAATGAAACGCATGTTGTTCAACGCGACGCAGCAGGAAGAACTGCGCGTCGCCATCGTCGATGGGCAAAAACTCATCGACATCGACATCGAAACCGCCGGCCGCGAACAGCGCAAAGGCAATATTTACAAAGGCATCATTACCCGCATCGAGCCGTCGCTCGAAGCCTGCTTCGTCAACTACGGCGAAGATCGTCACGGCTTCCTGCCGTTCAAGGAAGTCGCCCGCCAATACTTCCGCGACGGCGTCGACATGCGTTCCGCACGCATCCAGGACGCGCTGAAGGAAGGTCAGGAACTGATCGTCCAGGTCGAAAAGGAAGAGCGCGGCAACAAGGGCGCGGCCCTCACCACGTTCATCTCGCTCGCCGGCCGCTATCTGGTGCTGATGCCGAACAACCCGCGCGGCGGTGGTGTGTCGCGCCGGATCGAAGGCGACGACCGTCAGGAACTGCGCGAAACCATGGCGCAGCTGCAACTGCCGGAAGGCATGAGCATCATCGCGCGCACGGCCGGCATCGGCCGCAGCGCCGAAGAGCTGCAATGGGACCTGAACTACCTGATGCAACTGTGGCGCGCGATCGAAGCCGCGTCGCAAAGCGGCACGGCCGGCCAGCCGATGCTGATTTATCTCGAATCGAGCCTCGTGATCCGCGCAATCCGCGATTACTTCCAGCCCGATATCGGCGAAATCCTCATCGACACGACCGAAATCCATGACCAGGCGCGCGCCTTCATGGACATCGTGATGCCGGACAACGTCAGCAAGGTGAAGCGCTACCACGATGACGTGCCGCTCTTCTCGCGCTTCCAGATCGAGCACCAGATCGAAACCGCGTACTCGCGCACGGTGCCGCTGCCCTCGGGCGGCGCGATCGTGATCGACCACACCGAGGCGCTCGTCGCGATCGACGTGAACTCGGCACGCGCGACCAAGGGTGCGGACATCGAGGAAACGGCCGCGCGCACCAACCTCGAAGCCGCCGACGAAGTCGCCCGCCAGTTGCGCCTGCGCGACCTGGGTGGCCTGATCGTGATCGACTTCATCGACATGGAATCGGCCAAGAGCCAGCGCGAAGTCGAGCAGCGCCTGAAAGACGCGCTCAAGCACGACCGCGCGCGCGTCCAGATGGGCAAGATCTCGCGCTTCGGCCTGATGGAACTGTCGCGCCAGCGTCTGCGTCCGGCTCTCTCCGAGGGCAGCCACGTGACCTGCCCGCGCTGTAATGGCACGGGCCACATCCGCGATACCGAATCGTCCGCGCTGCAAGTGCTGCGGATCATTCAGGAAGAAGCGATGAAGGAAAACACCGCGGCGATCCACTGCCAGGTGCCGGTCGAAGTGACCGCCTTCCTGCTGAACGAGAAGCGTGCCGAAATCAACAAGATCGAGTCGCGTTTCAAGGTCAACGTCGTGCTGATCCCGAACAAGCATCTCGACACGCCGCACTACAAGCTCGAGCGTCTGCGTCACGACGACGCGCGCCTCGACGACCCGCGCGCGTCGTGGAAGATGGCCGAGGAAGCGGCCCGCGAGCTCGAATCGGAAACCGGCTACAGCAAGCGCACCGAGGAAGTGAAGCCGAAGCAGGAAGCGGCGGTCAAGGGCATCACGCCCGAGAAGCCGGCGCCGAGCGCAGCGGTTCGTCCGGCGGCAACCCCGGCTCCGGTCGCGGTGACGCAGGCGAGCGGCGGCTTCATCGGCTGGTTGAAGAATCTGTTCGGCATGCAAGCGGCCGCACCGGCGCCCGCCGCGCCGGCTACGACCGACAAGCAGGCCCGTCCGCAACGCGGCGAACGCACGGAGCGCGGTGAGCGCGCGGGCGAGCGTGGCGGCGATCGCAACCGCAACCGCCGTGGCGGCGCAGGCGGCCGCGATGCGGCAGCCCGCGGCGAAGGTATGACGGGCGGCCGTCAAGGGCAAGGTCAGCAGCCGTCGCAGCGTCGCGAGGAACGCGAACCGCGCGAAGGCCGTGAAGCACGCGAAGGCCGCGAACCGCGCGGCAACCGTGAACCGCGTGAGGCTCGTGAAGGCCGCGAGCCGCGTGAAGCGCGTGAGCCACGCGAGGGCCGCGAACGCGACAACCGTAGCGCCGAACGCGCGGAAGCTGCCGAGGGCGCAGCGCGCGCCGAACGCCAGGAACGCGGCGAGCGCCGTGAGCGTGGCGAACGCGTCGAGCGCGGTGAACGTCGCAAGCCGCAGGCGGAAGCCGCAGCAGCAGCGCTGACGCAAACCGAAGCACCCGCGGCCGACGAACTGACCCGCAACCGCATCGTGGTGGACGAAAACGGCGCACCGGTCGATCAGGAAGCGGTGGCGCGTGAAGGCGAAGAGCGTCGCCGTCGCCGTCGTGGCCGTCGCGGCGGCCGTCGTGAGCGCGAAGAGGATGTGAACGGCAACCTCGCCGCGGATGTCGCGGAAGCCGAAGGCGAAAACGCTGGCGAAACCGTTGGCACAGGCGACGAAGCGCCTGTGCGCGCCGCGCAGCCGGCCGAGCACAAGGCTGACGTCAGCGAAGCGAAGGACGTGACGCCGGTCGAAGTGGTAGTCGCCGCTGTTGCGACGGAAACCGTCGTCGTGACCGAGTTGCACGCGACAGCCGAAACGCCGGTGCTAGCCGCGGAAAACGCAGCGAAGATCGAAAAGGCCGTGCCGCTCGAGCAGGCGCCGGCTGCACCGCAACCGGCAGTGGAAGCACCGGTGGCAGCGTCGCAGGCTGTGCCCGCCGCGAGCGAAACGGTTTCGCTGGCCGAACCGGTCGCGCGTGTCGAGGCTCCGGTTCAGGCTGAAGCACCGGTTGCACCAGCAGTCGAAACACAACCGGCAGCGCAACCGGAAACACAACCGGAAACACAACCGGAAACCCAAGCCGCCCCGGCTCCGGTCGCAACCGCTGCTCCGGCCGCCGTCGTCGCGGCACCGGCCGCCGAACCGGCTCCGCAAGTCGAGATCGCCGAACCGCAGCCAGTCGTCGCGGTGGAACCGGTCGCAGCAGAACCGGCCGTGGCCGAGCCGGCGCCCGCCGCAGTTCAGCAAGCAGTCCAGCAAGCGCAGCAGGCACCTGTGAGCCGCGCCGCATCGGCTGACGCACTGAAGCCGATCCTCGAACAGGCCGGCCTGATCTGGGTGAACACCGACGCCGACAAGCTGCGCGCCGCGCAGGAAGTGGCGGCGCAGGCGGTCAAGCCACCACGCGTGGTACGTGAGCGCAAGCCGCTGCCCCCCGTCGACAGCGCACCGATGCAACAGGTCGAAACGATCAAGCATCAGCAGTAAGCTGCGCTGTTGTCCGCAAAAGCCCGCCTCCCCGGCGGGCTTTTTTCATTCTGGAACACGCGAGGCGCGGCGGGCGCGCTATGCCGCTCCCCGTATACCCCGACACGGCCCGCAGCGTGCCTGCCGCTGGAAGCATTTCCGATAGAATGAATAATTCGCTACCCGTTCAAGCATCCGACGAAGCATTTCATGTCCCGACGCATCATTCCTGTTGCCGATCTCAGCACGGCTCCGGTTATCGCCGGCCCGGCGCAGACGCCTAGCGGCGAGCTGCACGACGCGCTCGCGCGTCCGCTGCACGATCTGCGCATTTCGGTGACGGATCGCTGCAATTTCCGCTGCGTCTACTGCATGCCGCGCGCGGTGTTCGACAAGGATTACGCATTCCTGCCGCACAGCGCGCTCCTGAGCTTCGAGGAAATCGAACGGCTCGCACAGTTGTTCGTCGCGCATGGCGTCGAGAAGATTCGTCTGACCGGCGGCGAGCCGCTCCTGCGCAAGAATCTCGAATTCCTGATCGAACGGCTCGCCCGGCTGACCACACCAGCGGGCCGCCCGCTCGACCTCACGCTGACCACCAATGGCTCGCTGCTCGCGCGCAAGGCGCGCAGCCTCAAGGACGCCGGGCTCAGCCGCGTGACCGTTAGCCTCGATGCGCTCGACGACACGCTGTTTCGCCGCATGAACGACGCCGACTTCGCGGTCGCCGACGTGCTCGACGGCATCGCCGCGGCGCATGCGACCGGGCTCGCGCCGGTGAAGGTCAACATGGTCGTCAAACGCGGCACCAACGACGGCGAAATCGTGCCGATGGCGCGTCACTTCAAAGATACCGGCGCGGTGCTGCGCTTTATCGAATACATGGACGTCGGCACCTCGAACGGCTGGAACATGACCGAAGTGCTGCCGTCCGCCGACGTCGTCACGCGCATCGCCGAGCACTTCCCGCTCGTACCGCTCGAAGCGCACAGCGCCGCCGAAACGGCCCAGCGCTGGGGCTACGTCGACGGCGGCGGCGAGATCGGCGTGATTTCGAGTGTGACGCGCGCGTTTTGCGGCAATTGCACGCGCGCGCGTCTGTCGACCGAAGGCAAGTTGTACCTGTGCCTGTTCGCGTCGTCCGGCCACGATCTGCGCGCGCTGCTGCGCGGCGGCGCGAGCGACGCCGAAATCGCCACCGCCATCGCCGAAATCTGGCAGGGCCGCAACGACCGCTATTCGCAACTGCGCGGCAGCCAGCCGGCCGACCCGGACGAACACGCCGGACGCCGCGTCGAAATGTCCTACATCGGCGGCTGAGCGGCCGGCGCATGCAAATCACACGTGAACAGATCACCGGCCTCGTGCTCGCGGGCGGCCGCGGCACGCGCATGGGCGGTGTCGACAAGGGCTTGCAGACGCTGCACGGCGAGCCGCTCGCCGCACACGTGCTGCGGCGTCTCGCACCGCAAACCGGCACGCTGCTGATCAGCGCGAACCGCCATTCCGACACCTATGCTGCGCTCGGCGCGGCCTATCGCGCGACCGTCGTCGCCGACACACTGCCGGGGTTCCCGGGCCCGCTCGCGGGCATGCTCGCCGGGCTGCGCGCTGCCGGCACCGCGTATCTGCTCACTGCGCCCTGCGATTCCCCGTGGCTGCCCGCCGACCTCGCCGCGCGCCTCGCGCACGCGCTGCAAGCGAACCAGGCCGACATCGCCACCGTCACGACCGTCGACGCTCGCGGCGAAGCATCGCTGCATCCGGTATTCGCGCTGTTGCGCACGGCGCTCGCGGACGACCTCGCGGCATTCCTGGCCAACCACGAGCGCAAAGTCCGCGCGTGGTACGCGCGCCACAAGACGGTCGAAGTCGTCTTTGCCGACGAGCGCCCGTTTTACAATGCCAACTCGTTACAAGAACTCGCCGACCTCGAACGTGATCGAGGTCCCGGCTGACATCCGCTCCGGCTGCCCGCCAATGGCCGCGCCCCTCTCCGGTCGCGACGCCCCGCTCTTCATGACCACGCTCAACGACTTTTCCCGCTGCGTCGCGCAGTACGATCCTCACGCGCTACCCGTTTCGGCCGCTCAGGCGATTGTCCGGCAATGGGCAACCCCGCTCGCGGCCGTCGAGCGCGTGGCGTTGCGTGACGCGCTCGACCGCGTGCTCGCCGCCGATATCGTGTCGCCGATCGACGTCCCCGCGCACGACAATTCGGCGATGGACGGCTACGCGTTCAATCGCGCGGCGCTCGCCAACGGCGCGCAGAGCGGCCTGGAAAGCGTCGAGCTGACGATCGCCGGCAAGGCGCTCGCCGGCCATCCGTTCACGCACCGCGTCGCGGCCGACCAATGCGTGCGCGTCATGACGGGCGCCTGCATGCCCGACGATTGCGACACCGTCGTGCCGCAGGAACTGGTGGAGCGTAGCGCGGACGCCGCTTCGATCCGTTTCGCAGCCAGCGCCGTGACGGCGGGTACGAACCGGCGCCGCGCCGGCGAAGACCTTGCGCGCGGGCAGATCGCGTTGCGTGCCGGGCGCATCGTGCGCGCGTCGGACCTCGGTCTGTTGGCGTCGCTCGGGATCAACGAAGTCAGCGTGCGGCGGCGCCTGCGCGTCGCGTTCTTCTCGACCGGCGACGAACTGCGCTCGCTCGGCGAGCCGCTCGACGCGGGCTCGGTGTACGACAGCAACCGCTACACGCTGTTTGCGATGCTGCGGCGCCTGAACGTCGACGCGCTCGACCTCGGCGTCGTGCGCGACGAACCGGCCGCGCTCGAAGCCGCGTTGCGCAGCGCCGCGGCCAACGCCGACGTGGTGCTGACCTCGGGCGGCGTGTCGGTCGGCGAGGCCGACTTCACGAAGCAACTGCTGCAGACCTTCGGCGACGTCGCCTTCTGGAGCCTCGCGATGCGCCCCGGCCGGCCGCTCGCGTTCGGCCGCATCTGGTCCGGCGCGCAGCCGGGGCTCGGCCAGCCTGCGCTATTCTTCGGCCTGCCGGGCAATCCGGTCGCCGTGATGGTGACGTTCTATCAGATCGTGCGCGAAGCGCTGCTGCAGATGTCCGGCGCGACGCCGCGGCCGCTGCCGGTGATTCACGCGACGAGCCGCGAGGCGCTGCGCAAGCGCGCGGGCCGCAGCGAATTCCAGCGCGGTGTCGCCGAACAGGACGCCCAGGGGGACTGGCATGTGACGCCCACCGGCTCGCAAAGCTCGGGCGTGCTCAGCTCGATGAGCGAAGCGAACTGCTTTATCGCGCTCGGCCACGACGAAGGCGACATCGCCGCGGGGGAGCGCGTTTCGATCATGCTTTTCGACGGCCTCATCTGACGTGTGCGCGGCGCATCCATCGGCAATTATCAGCAACCGTCGGCGACCCTCTGCAACCATTAACGGCCACAGGCGACTTCACCTACTACTATCACGACACACACGGGTTTGACTTACATGAAAAAACAGATCTCGTTCATCGCACCTGGACAGACGGCCAAAGCGCTCATCCTTGTGTACCTGACATTCTCGGTGCCGATCGTGCTGCTCGGCGTGGTGGTCGCGTTCGTGCGCTACGGTTCGGTGGAACTGAGCACGGTGTTCAGCGCGCTGCTGCTGAACGCGATTCTCGGCTTCGTGCTGCTGTGGATCGCATGCCATGCGTACAACTGGGTTGCATCGCGCTTCGGCGGCATCGAAATTCATCTGACCGACGCGCCGGAAGAAGCATGATGCCCGCGAAGATCGCGCCGCCACCCCCGTGGACACCAGCGCGATCTTCGCGTTGACCTGCGAACCCGCGCAGTTCGAAAACCTCACGTCTATCTTCATTGCAACCGGGACCTCAACGTCTGCACTCCCGAACACCGGGGAAAACGCGGCCCTTCGGTATCCCGCCCGACTCAGCGCCCTACCCCAACACCGCACTCTTCACTGCTCGTCGGGCCCCGCGCCCGAAAGCGCATCGCCGAGCAACCCGCTCGCGTCCTCGCCCGGCAATGCCTCGACATCGCGCAGCTTGCGATCCATCGCGCGCGTGCGGGTTTGCGCGGCCTCGATCGAGCGCGTAACGGTTTCGAGTTGCGCCTTCGTTTTCGCGAGCACGTCGCCGAACTTGCCGAACTCCGTCTTCACCGCGCCGAGCACCTGCCACACCTCGCTCGAACGCTTTTCGATCGCGAGCGTGCGAAAACCCATTTGCAGGCTATTGAGCAACGCGGTCAGCGTGGTCGGCCCCGCGATCGTCACGCGATAGTCGCGTTGCAGCAGATCCGACAGCCCGGGCCGGCGCAGCACTTCCGCGTAGAGCCCTTCGGTGGGCAGGAACAGCAGCGCGAAGTCGGTGGTGTGCGGCGGCGCCACGTACTTCTCCGCGATCGTGCGCGCCTCCGCGCGGATCCGCGCTTCGAGCGCGCGCGATGCTTCCTCCACCGCGACCGGATCGGCGCGCTCCTGTGCTTCGATCAGGCGCTCGTAGTCTTCGCGCGGAAATTTGGCGTCGATCGGCAGCCACACGGGCGCATTTGCGCCGTCCGGTTCGGAGCGCCCCGGCAGGCGAATCGCGAACTCGACGCGATCGGCGCTCTTCGGCACCGTCGCGACGTTCTTCGCGTATTGATCGGCGGTGAGCAGTTGTTCGAGCAATGCTTCGAGCTGCACTTCGCCCCACGTGCCGCGCGTCTTCACATTGGTGAGCACACGCTTCAGATCACCGACGCCTGCCGCCAGCGTCTGCATTTCGCCGAGGCCGCGATGCACCTGTTCGAGGCGGTCGGAGACAAGCTTGAACGATTCGCCGAGGCGCTGCTCGAGCGTCGCGTGCAGTTTTTCGTCGACGGTGCGGCGCATTTCCTCGAGCCGTGCCGCGTTGTTCGCCTCGATATCCTTGAGCCGCTGCTCGATCGTCGCGCGCACTTCCGCAAAACGCCGGTCGTTCACCTCGGTGAGCTGCCCCAGTTGCAGGCTCAGCGTGTCGCCGAACTGCTTGAGCGAGCGGCCCTGCTCGTCGCGCGCCTGCTGCGCCTGCACCTGCAAGCTGTGCCGCACCGCGTCGAGCTGCTGCGCAAAGCCGTCGATCTTGCCGCCTTGCACCGTCGTCATGCTGCTGAACTGCGCCGCGAGCGTCTGCTGAAACTGCGCGAAACCACCGCTTTGCTCGCTGCGCGATACGCGCGCCGTCTCGGCGATGTCGTTGCGCAGTTGCCGCTCGAGCCGCTCGGCGGTGTGCGCCTGCGCGTCGACGACGGCATCGAGGCGTTCGTTCAACAGCTCGAACTGCGCGCTCTGTTCCGTACGGCCATGCCCGCGCATGAGCAATGCCAGCGCGATCACCAGGGCGACCGCCAGCACCGCGACGGCCGCCACCAGAATCATTGTCATGAACGCGCCCTGCCGATCACGTCGGGATTGATCGGATTCGGCGGCTGGCCGGCGCGCGGCCCTTCACCGAGCGCGGCGATCAGGTTGTCCGCGGCGAGGTCCGCCATCGCGCGGCGCGTCGCTTCGGTCGCGCTAGCGATGTGCGGCGTCAGCACGACGTTCGGCACACCGAGCAGTGCCGGGTTCAGGTTCGGCTCGCCTTCGAATACATCGAGGCCGGCCGAGGCGATGCGCTTCTCGCGCAACGCCTCGGCGAGCGCCGCATCGTCGACGATGCCGCCACGCGCGATATTGGTGAGCGTCGCGCTCGGCTTCATGAGCGCGAGTTCGGCCGCGCCGATCGTGTGATGATTTTCCTTCGTGTAGGGCAAAACCAGCACGACGTGATCGGCGCGTCGCAACAGATCCTGCTTCGACACGTACTCCGCGTTCAGTTCGGCCTCGATCTGCGGCTCGACGCGCGAGCGGTTGTGATAGATCACCCGCATGTTGAAGCCCTTCGCGCGCCGCGCGAGTGCCTGGCCGATGCGGCCCATGCCGATCACACCGAGCGTCGAGCCATACAGGTCGCTGCCGAGGAAGCCGTCGTAGCTCCACTTCTGCCACCGCCCGGCGCGCAGCCAGTGCTCCGATTCGGCGATGCGCCGCGCCGCGGCCATCATCAACGCCCAGCCGAAATCGGCGGTCGACTCGTTGAGCACGTCCGGCGTATTGGTGCCCAGCACGTTCGCGGCGTTGAACGCGGCCATGTCGAAATTGTTGTAGCCGACCGCCATGTTCGACACCACACGCAGACGCGGCGCCGCCGCGAGCACGCCCGCATCGATCATCTCGCCGGCGGTCAACGCACCGTCCTTGTCGGCGATACGGCGCTTCAGTTCGTCGGCGGGCAGAGCGTCGCCCTGATTCCAGTCGACGTCGAAGTACTGTTTGAGCCTGTCGATCACATCGGGAAAGATCGAACGGGCAACGAGGATTTTTTGCATTGCAAGTCTCCGTAGGGCGCGTCGAGCGAAATCGCCTCGGCGTCGAAATCAGTGTCTGAAAAAAAGCCAGCCGGTCACCACGAACAGCGGCACCAGCACCGTGCCGGACCAGGCCAGATACGCAAAAAAACTCGGCATGCGCACGCCGCGCGATTGTGCGATCGCCTTCACCATGAAGTTCGGCGCGTTGCCGATGTACGTGTTCGCGCCCATGAACACGGCGCCGGCCGAAATCGCCGCGAGCGTGGTGGCGCCGCTCGTCATCAGCGTCTGCGCGTCGCCGCCCGCGAGGTTGAAGAACACGAGGTAGGTCGGCGCGTTGTCGAGAAACGAAGATAGCAGGCCGGTCGCCCAGAAGTACATGATGTCGCGCGGCTCGCCGGACGGCTCGTTGACCAGGTGGACGAGACCCGCGAACGCACCGGCCTCGCCCGCGCGCAGCATCGTGATGACCGGCACGATCGTCACGAAGATGCCGGCGAACAGCTTGGCGACTTCCTCGATCGGCGCCCAGTTGAAATCGTTGCCCGCGCGGGCCGCACGCGGCGTGAGCACGAGCGAGAGCAACGTGACGCCGACGAGTGCGACGTCGCGCACCACGTTCTGCAAGGCGACGTGCGTGCCGAATACGTCGAACGCGACCTCTGGCCGCCACAATCCGCTCATCAGCACGAGCGCAATCACCACGGCGAGCAACGCAAAGTTTATCTTGCCGTCGATACCGAACGGCCCTCCCTCCGGTGTCGGATCGAGAAAACGCGAGCCTACCTCTTCGCGCCGGTGGAAGTAGTACGAGTCGAGCGCATAGAAGCCGGCGAGCAGCACCCCGCTCACGAACAGCATCGGCAACGCGAGATGCGTGGTGGTCCAGAAGAAGCTCACGCCTTCGAGAAAGCCGAGGAAAAGCGGCGGGTCGCCGAGCGGCGACAGCGAGCCGCCCACGTTCGCCACGAGAAAGATGAAGAACACGACCACATGGGTCACGTGACGGCGATTGTCGTTCGCGCGCAGCAACGGACGAATCAGCAGCATCGCCGCGCCGGTCGTGCCCATCACGCTCGCGAGCAAGGTGCCGAGCGCGAGAATCGCGGTGTTCAGGCGCGGCGTGCCGCGCAGATTGCCGCGTACGCAGATGCCGCCCGCGACGGTATAGAGCGCGGTCAACAGGATGATGAACGGGATGTACTCGTCGAGTAGCGCGTGCGCGAGCGCGCCGACAGCGGCATGCGCGCCGAAGCTCAGTGCGAACGGCGCGAGAAACGCGAGCGCCCACGCCGCCGCGACCTTGCCGAAATGGTGATGCCAGAAGGCTGGCGCGACGAGCGGAAACACCGCGATGGAAAGCAGCACGCCCGCGAATGGCAAGCCCCATAGCGCGGACAGAAAGGCGCCGTCGAGCGTCGCGGCGAACGTGGGTTGCGACCAGCCCGCGAGCATGAGTGCAGCGGCCAGCCACAGGCTCGCCCGCGCGGCATGCCCTTTCACACCGCTGCCGCGCTGGCCATGATGAGCGGCCGGATATGCCACGTGCACCGCACGTGCCGCACGCGCGTTGAAACGCCGCCGCGCGGCCCGCTCAGGCACTCTGTACGACGATCGCATGCACCCGGTATGGGCCGTGCGCGCCCAACACGATGGTCTGCTCGATGTCACCGGTGCGCGAAGGACCGGAGACGAAATTGACCGCGCGCGGCAACTCGCCGCGCTCCTTGCGGATAAGGCCGAACGCTTCTTCATGACCGGCGACGATGCGCGACGCCGGCACGATCGCGATATGCGTTTCCGGCAGCAGCCCGGCCGACGCGTAGGTCTCAGGACCCGACAGCAGCACGAGCGTGCCGGTCTCGGCGGTTGCGCAGAAGCAGCCGGTAAGACCGACGACGTCGCTGTCTTGCGGCTTGCGGAATTCAACGGTGAGGCCGGCTTCGCCCCAGGGCAGATCGCGCAGCGTTTGCCACGCGATGGCCTGCAACGGCAAGCCGTGCCCGGTCAGATAGCGATGCGCGGCGGCGGGCACATCGGCGAGTGTTTGAACGGTGTCGACCGTGGTCGCCATTTTTTGCGCTTCGTCGATGAAACGCGCGCACAGATCGGCGGGCATGTCCGGACGCGGGCCGGCGGGATGACGCGCCAGATAGTCCGCTGCGGCTTCGCGTTCGGAAGCGCTCGGCTCGGGCTCGCGCCCTTGTGCTGCGCGGATGCGCGCCAGGATGTTGCGGCGGGCAATCGATGTGTCCATATGCGAGATCCTCGTGTCGACAGCCGTGCGATATGGCGAGGATTATACCGGCCGCCTCTCACGCGAACACCCTGGCCGAGCGGCATATTGCCGTGCGCCGCGAGCGCGGCGACACTGGTCGCCAGAGCTATCCAGCGCAACGATCCGAACGTGAGCCGCCCATGAACATGAACGACCCGTGAGCCGAAAAACCAGCGGCAAGGTGCGTCGGCAAGCAGCCTACTTCGCTGCCTCTTCCTCGGGCTGCGTGATGCCGAACACCTGCCGCAGATACGCGAGATAGGCCTTGTCCTCGCACATGTTCTTGCCCGGCGAATCCGACAGCTTCGCGACCGGCTGACCATTGCAGCGGACCATCTTGATGACGATCTGCAGCGGGTTGTAGCCGAGGTCGTTGGTCAGGTTGGTGCCGACGCCGAACGCGAGCTTGCAGCGGCCGCGAAAGCGTTCATAGAGCTGCAGGACCTTCGGAATGTCGAGCGCGTCGGAGAACACGAGAATCTTCGTGCGCGGATCGCAGCGGTTCTCCTCGTAGTGCTTGAGCAGGCGCTCCCCCCAGTCGAACGGATCGCCGGAATCGTGACGCGCGCCGTCGAACAGCTTGCAGAAGTACATGTCGAAGTCGCGCAGGAACGCCTGCATGCCGTACACGTCGGAGAGCGCGATACCGAGGTCGCCGCGATATTCCTTCGCCCACATCTCGAAGCCGAAGATCTGCGAATCGCGCAACCGCGGACCGAGCGCCTGGCAAGCCTGCAGGTACTCGTGCGCCATCGTGCCGAGCGGCGTCAGGCTGTGCTTCATCGCGTAGAAGACGTTGCTCGTGCCGGCGAACTGCTCGCCGAGACCGTCCTTGAGCGTGAGGATCACTTCCTCGTGCCACGGCTTCGAGAAGCGGCGGCGCGTGCCGTAATCGGCGATCTTGCAGTCGGCGAATTCGGGACGCGCGCCGAGCAGCTGGATCTTGTCGAGCAGACGGCCGCGGCCCACGTGGTAGTCAGGCGTTTGCTGGGTGTTGCGGAAATAGACTTCGTTGACGATCGCGAGCACCGGAATCTCGAAGAGGATCGTATGCAGCCACGGCCCCTTGATGTCGATTTCGATTTCGCCATTGCCCTTCGGCGACGGCGTGATCGAAATGTACTTCTCGTTCAGATGGAACAGCGCGAGAAACTCGATGAAGTCGCCCTTGATGAAGCGCATGCGCCGCAGGTAGTCGAGTTCGTCGTCGGTGAAACGCAGTTCGCAAAGCTTGCGCACTTCGTCGCGAATTTCGCCGATATACGGCACGAGATCGACGTTCGGCGTGCGGCAGCGGAAGCGGTACTCCACGTTCGCGGCGGGAAAGTGATGCAACACCACCTGCATCATCGTGAACTTGTACAGATCGGTATCGAGCAGCGAAGTAATAATCATGATGTACGAACTGAACCGCTGGAAAACGGATGGGCTCACACGACCCATTCAACGGACGCGCGTACGTCAGCCGTGCGCGTCAACCTCACGCATGTTACCCGAATGCGCCCGTATTCAGCGCGCTGGCGGCTCCCGCGCAACGCGCCATAAACTAATCACAAAAACGTATAAAAGGCGCTGCCCGATGCTTCATACGCCTCTTGACGTTACGTTACAATAGCGCTTTTGGCGTTTGCGCCTTCCCTGATTCCGCATGCAGGAGCTGCCTGAATGACTCACGTTGTGACCGAAAGCTGCATCAAGTGCCGCTATACCGACTGCGTCGATGTGTGCCCGGTGGACTGCTTTCGCGAAGGTCCCAACTTCCTCGCGATCGACCCCGATGAATGCATCGACTGCGCCGTGTGCGTGGCCGAGTGCCCGGTGAACGCCATTTATGCCGAAGAAGACGTGCCGGGGGACCAGCAGGACTTCATCCCGCTGAACGCCGATCTGGCGAAGAACTGGCCGAGCATCACGAAGACCAAGGCGCCGTTGCCGGAAGCCGACGAATTCAAGGACGTGAAGGAAAAGCTCGCGCTGCTCGCGCGCTAAGCAACGGCTTGGCTTGGCCTGTCACCCGCCCCGCCGGCTCCGGATTTAATATCGGGATAAGCGCAGGGTATTGACAGGCGCATGAGCTGCTTCTACAATTTCGCTTCTCTGCTGTTGTTGTTCTGTTCCTCGATAGCTCAGTCGGTAGAGCGCCGGACTGTTAATCCGTAGGTCCCTGGTTCGAGCCCAGGTCGAGGAGCCAAGAATTGCAAAAGCCCGTTAACCAAGACGGGTTTTTTTATGTAGATCAAGTTGCACCACTGTTCCTCGATAGCTCAGTCGGTAGAGCGCCGGACTGTTAATCCGTAGGTCCCTGGTTCGAGCCCAGGTCGAGGAGCCAGAATTTTGAAAGGCCCGCATCCGTGCGGGCCTTTTTGTTTTAGCGGCTGCTTTTTCGAGTAAAGCTATTTCGTGCACCGCGTGTTGAAGACCCCGGCACACGAAGCCCGGGTGTGACGGCGCGAATCATCGCCACGCAGGTTTGCATGTTCGGCCCGCACGCCGTTATACGATGGCAGCTTCGAGGCGCAATTCCCGCGCCCACTCCACTCCAGGCACCCAACCCGGCAAGCTCATGAAATCCACCTCGTTGCGCATCGCGCTCTCCGCCGTCGGCGCACTGCTGCTGTCTTCGGCGCACAGCGAAGAAGTCGCCAGCGTCAATACGAATTTCCGCATCACCGGTTCGGATCGCGTAGTCGTCGAGGCTTATGACGATCCCGTCGTGCAAGGCGTCACCTGCTACGTGTCGCGCGCGCGGACCGGCGGCGTCAAAGGCACGCTCGGCCTCGCCGAAGATCCGACCGAAGCGTCGATCGCGTGCCGCCAGGTCGGGCCGCTGCATTTCACCGGTCCCGTGAAGCAGCAGGCCGACGTGTTTTCGGTGAGCATGTCGCTGATCTTCAAGTCGCTGCACGTGGTGCGCGTGGTCGATGCGAAACGCAACACGCTGGTCTATCTGACCTACAGCGACCGCGTCGTCAGTGGCAGCGCGAAAAACAGCGTAAGCGCCGTACCCATGCCGGCCGGCACGACGATCCCCGTCAAGTGACTGGCGTCCGCAGTACCGCTGCGGACGCATTCGTGCCGCGCGTCTCGCTGTACCTGTCCCCGCCGGCGACGCGCCCGCCGATTATTTCGTCGCCGTCCGGCACGCCCAGCGGGATTTCCAGTTTGACCGGCACCCGCCGCGCGCACTCAC
The DNA here is from genome assembly GCF_900177725.1 of Paraburkholderia susongensis. Lineage (GTDB taxonomy): Bacteria > Pseudomonadota > Gammaproteobacteria > Burkholderiales > Burkholderiaceae > Paraburkholderia > Paraburkholderia susongensis. Next base: position 884,721 of record NZ_FXAT01000001.1, read on the forward strand.
GACGCGCTACACTGATCGGTCCAGCCGGACTTTCGTCATGACCGCCACCCATCGTTTCCGCGATTCCGCCCGCTACTGGCGCACACCGCTGCTGCCCGGCGCGGATCTGCTCACCGCCGAATATCGGGATCACGAGTTCGCGCCGCATTGGCACGACGCTTACACGATCCCGGTGATCGTCGCGGGCGCGGAATGCTACCGGTATCGCGGCGAGCACCATGTCGCCGAGGCGGGCAGCGTGCCCGTCATCAATCCGGGCGAGCTGCACACGGGGTCGAAGGCCGTCGAGGACGGCTGGCGGTATCGCGTGATGTATGCGCCGGTGGAGTTCATCCGCGATCTCGCCAATGAGGTGAGCGGCAAACCGCAAGCATTGCCGTGGTTCGCGCCCGGCGTGATCCGCGATCCCGATCTCGCGAAGCGTCTCGCGCACGCCCACCGTCTGCTCGAAGCGGGCGACGACGAACTGGCCGCCGAGGCTGCGATGCTCGACGCGCTGTCCACGCTGCTCGTGCGCTATTCTCAGACACGGCCGGCGCCCGCGCGCATCGCCACCGACGACGCGCGAGTCGCGCTCATGCAGGAGCGGTTGACCGGCGATCTGCTCGAGCCTGTGACGCTCGCCGAGGTAGCGAAAGCGGCGGGGCTGTCGCCGTTTCACGCGGCGCGCCTGTTCGCTCAGACGACCGGCTTGCCGCCGCACGCGTGGCGCAATCAGGTGCGCTTGCAGCGCTCGCTCGCGCCGCTGCGCGCCGGCGTCTCGGTGACGGATATCGCCGCCGCGAGCGGCTTCACCGACCAGAGCCATTTCACGCGACATTTCCGCCGCATGTTCGGCGTGCCGCCCGGCCAGTGGCAAGGGAGCGGGCGCGGAGCGTAAGCGCACGCGACAGGGCGCGGGCTTCGCCGGTTGTGCCCGCGGCGACCGGCGCAACCGCTGCAACCATTGCATCTGCCCTACCCACAGCCACCACCGGCACCCGCCTCCTCGCCCCGCGCACCCACAGCCACCACCGGCACCCGGCTCGCCCTACGCACCTCCACAGCAACTACTATCGCCCGCGTCACCCACCTGCCTCCCCCACGCCCCCGCCGCAAGAACGTACAAGCCCGCCGCACCCGTCCCCGCTATGCTTCCGGAATCAAGGAGGCCAGATTGAGCGATTCCACCCCAGCCCAGCCCATGCGGCCGGGCCATCTCAAAGAATTCACCGCCGGCGCGCGCGACATCATTCCGATGATGGTCGGCGCCGCGCCGTTCGGCGTCATTTTCGGCACGCTCGTGACGTCCGGCCCGCTGCATCTGTGGCACGGCCAGTTGATGTCGCTCATCGTATTCGCCGGCTCCGCGCAATTCATCGCGCTCGGCCTGATCGCCGGGCACGCGAGTTTCGCCGTGATCTGGGCGACCACGCTCGTCGTCAATCTGCGTCACGTGCTGTATAGCGCGACGCTCGCGCCGCACGTCGCGCATCTGCCCAAGCGCTGGCGCTGGGCGCTCGGCGCGCTGCTCACCGACGAGGTCTTCGCGGTTGCGTGGGAGCACTACCGGCATCGCGAGCCGGGCACGGTCGGCCCGTATTATTTCTTCGGCGCGGGCGCGGCGATGTATCTGAACTGGCAGCTCTGGACCATCGTCGGCCTGCTGTTCGGCGCGGCCTTCCCCGGCCTGCAATCGCTCGGCCTCGATTTCGCGATGGTCGCGACGTTCATTGCGATCGTCGTGCCGCAACTGGTCGCACTGCGCTTTATCGCGGCGGCCGCGACCGCGGGCACGCTGGCGTTTTTCTGGCAGGCGTGGCCGTACAAGCTCGGTCTACTTGGCGCGGTATTCGCAGGCGTTGCGGTCGGCGTACTGCTGTCGAGCTCGCGTCTGAACCTGCGCGGCTCGCGCACCACAGCGGAGGCCACGCGATGAGCTACGTCGTTCTGATCGTCGGCATGGCGGCTATTACGTGGCTGATCCGCGCCGCGGTATTCGTGCTCGGCGACCGGCTGGTGTTCCCGCCGCTTTTGCGCACCGCGCTGAGCTTTGTGCCCGTCACCGTGCTGACTGCGATCATCGTGCCGATGGCCGTTTCCCCGCACGGCAACAACGCCGAGCTGACCTGGCGCAATCCGCAGCTGGTCGGCGCGCTGGCCGCTGTCGTCGTCAGTGCGACGACGCGCCGGCCGCTGCTGACCATCGCGGTCGGGCTGGCGGTGTTCTTCGTCTGGCAGTGCTTCGTGCTGAAGTAGCCGCTGGGCTGCTGGCCCCCTCAAGTTTCCCTCAACCCCGCCGATAAGCAGTCGAGGTCCGCGCATCGGGATTCGTCCTGCTGGTTACGCGGCAACAGGCTGGAATAACCGCGCCGGCATCCGGTGTCGCGTAGCCCTGGTCCGCGTGCGGCCGGACACGCGACGAGCGCCGCGCGGCAGAAAAACGGGATAACACATGGGTCAAATCACCCTCAAGCTCAAGGACGAGACCATCGCTTCGCTGCGCAAGGACTTCGAGGCCTTTCTGCGGGTATCGCTGAAGCTCGATCCGCAATTCGCGACGCCGTCGTTTGAGGATTTCTTGCGCGCGAAGCTGCTCGACAACATGGTGCCGCTGACCGAGCACGCGGTGCAGCGGATGCTCCAGGGCGGCCAGTACGCATGGGCCAAGCGCACGCTCGACAAGGAGTTTCCCGACGTCGTCGCGATTCTGATGCGGCAGGCGGGAGAATTCGGCTTCGGTTTCGCGGCGCGCCCGGAATGGACGCCCGAGGAGCTTGCCAAGCAATGCCGCGACTGGGCGGCGGCGATCGTCAAGGAAGCCGAAGGCGACGCGGTACTGGTCGATCCGCTCGCCGCGCAGATCAAGAGCGCGGCACAGGACATCCAGACGCTCGAGGAAGTGATGCAGACGCCGGCCTGGCGGCTCGTCGAATCGCTGCGCCAGCGCGTCTACGAGGCGAAGGTCGCGTGCGAGACGAGCGTGGGCAGCACCGCGCGCGAGAAGCTCGGCGAACTACGCGGGCTCTTGCGCCTCGGCATTGCGCACGGCACGTTCCAGAAGCAGGAAGCGCAGCAGATCATGGAATATCTGCGCCTGCTCAAACCCGAGATTTTCGTCGAGGAGCCGTACGACGTGTTTTCCCGGCTCGCCGCGTGGTTGCGCAATTTCTTCGTGCCGCCGCGTCCGGTGACGCCGCAGCAGCAGCGGCAGTCGCGTTAAGCGCGGGTAGAGACGAATAAGGGCGAATAAGCACGAGTAGGCGCGCAGCGCTACTGGCTCAATCCCACATCTTCCTCAGTTTCGCGCCGATTTCGAGCTTCGCCCGCGCGGCAGCGGCGAGCCCCGCCGCGCTCGGCGCTGTCGGCACCGGCACGCGCGGCCACGCGTAGGCGTCGAACAGTGGCAGCATCGCCGTGGAAATGAAGCGCGTGCGCGACGCCCACACGTGACGGTCGCCGAGATGCGTCTGGTTGTGCACGTAAAAGCGCTGCGGCACGACGATATGCAGATCCTCCTTCGCGCGCGTCATCGCCACGTAGAGCAGGCGCCGCTCCTCGTCGATCTCCTCGTCGCTGCCCGTGCCGAGATCGGACGGAATGCAGCCGTCGACGCCATTGAGCACGAACACGTTGCGCCACTCCTGCCCCTTCGCCGAATGGATCGTCGACAGGATCAGGTAGTCCTCGTCGAGCAGCGGCACGCCGGATTCGTCGCTGGTCGCGTCGGGCGGATCGAGCGTCAGTTCGGTGAGAAAGCGCTCGCGCGATGGATACGTGCCGGCGATGCTCTCCATCTGCAACACGTCAGCGTGACGGATCGCGGCGTCTTCGTGATTGCGTTCGAGATGCGGCTCGTACCAGCGCCGCACCATTTCGAATTCGGCGGGCCACGGCGTTTGCCGCCCATATACGCTCGACATGAGCTTGACGAACGGATGCCAGTCCTCCTGCGCACGCGCGGGAGGACTAAACCCGGCAAGCGCGGCGAGCGCGCCGCCGGCTGTCGTGGCCATCGCGGCCGGATCGCCCGCGCCCGTGCCTGTGCCCGCGCGCGCCGCGATTTCGTCGAGCAGCTTCGCCGCGGTGGCGGGACCCACACCCGGCAGCAATTGCGTGACGCGAAAACCGGCGACGCGGTCGCGCGGATTCTCGGCCCAGCGCAGCACCGCGAGCACGTCCTTCACATGCACCGAGTCGAGAAATTTGAGTCCGCCGAATTTGACGAATGGAATGTTGCGGCGGGTCAACTCGATCTCGAGCGCGGCGCTGTGGTGCGCGGCGCGAAACAGCACCGCCTGTGACTTGAGCTTCATGCCCTGCTCGCGTGCTTCGAGCACCTGTTCGACGACGTAGCGCGCCTGCGCGGCTTCGTCGGCGACCGTGACGAGGCGCGGGCGCTGCGCCGACGCCTTGTCGGTCCAGAGATTCTTCGTGTAGCGCTCGCTCGCGAGTTCGATCACCGCGTTCGAGGCCGCGAGAATCGGCGCGGTCGAACGGTAATTGCGCTCGAGCGTGACTTGCCGCGCGGGCGGATCGAACTGCCCGGGAAAATCGAGGATGTTGCGCACGGTCGCGCCGCGAAACGAGTAGATCGACTGCGCGTCGTCGCCGACCACGGTGAGGCCGCGGCCGTCCGGTTTCAGCGCGAACAGGATCGACGCCTGCAGGCGGTTGGTGTCCTGATATTCGTCGACGAGCACGTGATCGAAGCGCGCCGACAGATCGGCCGCGATGGCCGGCTCGGCGGCCATATGCGACCAGTAGAGCAGCAGATCGTCGTAGTCGAGCACGCTCTGATTCTGCTTCGCGTCGACATACGCGGCGAACAGCCGGCGCAGATCGTCCTCCCATTCGCGGCACCACGGAAACGCGCTCTCGAGCACCTGGCCCAGTGACGCGTCCGTGTTCACGACACGTGAATAGATCGCAAAACAGGTGCTCTTCGCCGGAAAGCGTCGCTCTTTCGCGGACAGCCCCAACTCGTGGCGCACGAGATTCATGAGATCGGAGGAATCTTCGCGGTCGTTGATCGTGAAGGCGGGCGCGAGGCCGATCAGCTCGGCGTATTCGCGCAAGAGCCGGGCGCCTACGCTGTGGAACGTGCCCGACCACGTGAGCCCCTGCGCGAGCGCGGCTCCCGCGCCGGCTGTGGTGGCCGCGGCGGCCGTGATGCGCGTGACGCGGCGCGTCATCTCGAGCGCCGCGCGGCGCGAAAAAGTCAGCAGCAGGATGCGGTGCGGATCGGCGCCCTTCACCACCAGATTGGCGACGCGGTGCGCGAGCGTGTTGGTCTTGCCGGAGCCGGCGCCCGCGATCACGAGCAGCGCGCCGGGCGGAGCGTTCGGCGTGTCGGCCCCGTATTCGACGGCCTCGCGCTGCGCGTCATTGAGCTTCGCGAGCCAGGCGGCGGTATCGAACGGCGGAGCGGATTCGGCGACGGTGGACACTGATCGGTTTGCGCGTTGGGTGGATTCAGATGGCGACGCATACTGTATATCCATACAACTACTCGCGACAAGCGCCCTTTTTTGCGGGACGTGCGGGCGCGGATTGCGCGGTGACCAGCGGGAGGGTTGCGGGAGGGTTGCGGGCTACGGCCGGACATGACTCCGCCGGGAAATTCCCGGTGGAAAATCGGCGCCGGAACGCGCGGGTCTCCACGACCCTCACGCGCTCCGGAATCAAGGTTTAACGGCCTAAAACTAAAACCTGTTCACGCCAATAACGGGCTTGCGAAGGCTCAATGCTTGACGTCGGCCCCATCGGCCTGCGCACCCGCCTGCCCTTCCATGTTCATCTTCATTTCGTTATTGGCGGTCTGCTTGTCGGCCTTCTTATTGAGCTTCGCACCATGCACCTGCTCCTTGTACTGCGCCTTCGCGGCTTTCTGCTGCGTCCTCATTTCCGTCTTCGACGCCTTCTTCGATGCGCGATATTCCGCGTTGGCCTTCGCGTCGGCATCGCGTTTCTGCACGAGCGGATCGGTCGAATCCGGGGCCGTCAGACCGGCCGACGGCGGCGCAACCGGCTGCACGCCCTGGGCGGCGGGCGCTGCCGGGGCCTGCTGCATCCCCTGCGCGACAGGTGCCATAGGTGCCGGTGGCGCGGCGTCGGCGCCTTGCGTCTGGACCTGCCCCTGAGCGCCAATGCCCGCGGCCGGCTGGGCGGTCTGTGCGACAGCGGCCGTCGCGGCAAAAGCAGTGAGGGCGGTGCCGATCAGGAGCGAACGAATCTGGGTCATGGCTTGGGTCATGGCTAATCCTCTCTAAAGTTGTTGTGACGCGGACGTGCTGTCTGGCGCCGCAGTGACGGGGTGCCCCACGCGCCTCGTCCGGTCTTGCATCGCTGGACCGGTTGCCGACCGTCGGCTACCGTCATCCAGCGTGCTTTGCTGCAGAACTGCACTTTAGGAGTGAAATTCATCCAATACGACCGGTGTTACGGAGCGTTTCATTTTCCGACAACTGTATAACATCTGCTTTCAATTGCTTGCCGGCAAGCCGGTGTCATCATCGGGTTGATGCGCGGCGGCCTGTGTCACAGCTTTTGCCCTGCTTTTGCCGCGCTTCTGTCCTGCTGCTCTGCCGCTATCCGCTTGTGCTTTATGATGCGAACCCCAACCGCCTCCAGCGCCAAGGCGCAACCGCCATGCCAAACCTCAATTTCACACTCACCGGCGATTACGTCGAACTGCACAATCTGCTGAAGATAACGGGGCTCGCGGACAGCGGCGGCTCCGCGAAAATGATGGTCGCGCAAGGGGCCGTCACGGTCGACGGCCAGATCGAAACGCGGAAAACGTGCAAGATCCGCGCGGGCCAGGTCGTGCTGCTCGGCGACACGCGCATCGCGGTTCACGAAGCCTGACGCTGGCTGAAGCGGCCTGACGCCATCCGAAGCATTCGGCAGTAGTCTGCAACCGCAGTCCGCCACCCGCGCCGCACTCCGGAGATTCGCAGGAAAGCGCGCACCAGAATCGTGCGTTTGCCATCGACATCGGCCGGGCAAGACAATAAGCTGTCGGTTTCGACAGGTAAATCGACAGGCAAACGACGGACCACACCACCGGCCAGCGGAGTCGGCTAACCGGCTCGCCACGGATTCCCTCATCCGCTCCCGCCAAGTTGCCGAGCCGCCGGGCGCGCAGCTCCATGCAACGCGCCGCAGCTTTTGACCGCAGCTTTTGACCGCCGCGTTTGCCCGCCCCTCGCTGTCGCCACTTTCCGCCGCCAGGCATTTCATGACCCAATCCGGCTTCGCCCGGCTGGCCTCCCGGCCGCCGACCCTATCCCGCCACGCGGCCGACACCGCGCGGCTCGCCGCACCGCTCGCGATCGCGCAACTGTCGCAGATGGCGATGAGCGTCACCGACACGATCCTGCTCGGCTCGCTCGGCCCCGACGCGCTCGCCGCCGGCGGCCTCGGCGCGAACCTCTTTTTCGTCGTCGTCACGCTGTTGCAGGGCGTGCTGACCTCGGTCAGCGTGAGCGTCGCGCATGCGCGCGGCGCGCAGGACGACAGCCGCGTGCCGCATATCTACTGGACCGGCTTCGTGCTGTCGATCCTGCTGTCGGTGCCCGCGTTCATCCTGCTGTCGTTCGCCTCGCAGATCCTGCTCGCGTTCGGCGAACCGGGCCTGCTCGCGCACAACGTCGGCAAATACGCGGCGGTGCTGCGCTGGGCCGCGCCCGCGAGCTTGATCGGCGTCGGCCTGATGCGCTCGTTCCTGCCGGCGATCGGCGCGGCGCGGCGGCTCCTGTGGGTGTCGATCGCGAGCGTCGGCGTGAACGGCTTCCTGAACTACGGCCTGATTCACGGCGCGTACGGGCTGCCGCGGCTCGGCTTTCTCGGCTCGGCGGCCGCGACCACGATCACGGTATGGCTGACCGCGCTCGTGCTGATGGCGCTCCTGCATCTGCGGCCGCGCTTCAAGCATTTCGTCGTCGCGACGCGGCCGAAGCTGCCGCTGATGGGCGAGCTGTTCGGCATCGGCTGGCCGGTCGCGATTACCTACGGCGTCGAGTCGACGCTCTTTCTCGCCACCGGCCTGATGGTCGGCCTGCTCGGCGAGTCGCAGCTGGCCGCGCATCAGATCGCGCTGAACGTCGCGTCGGTGGCCTTCATGGTGCCGCTGTCGATCGGCCAGGCGGCCAACGTCCGGGTCGGCTTCTGGGCCGGCGCCGGCCAGCCGCTCGCCGCGCGTCATGCGGGCTTCGTCGCGATCGCGCTCGGCGTCGGCTTCATGTCGCTGTCGGGCGTCCTGCTGATCACCGCGCCGCACTGGATCGTCGGCCTCTATCTGCATCTCGACGACCCAGCCAACGCGCCGACCATCGCGCTCGCGAGTTCGCTGCTCGGCGTGGCCGCGATTTTCCAGATCGTCGACGGCATGCAGGCGGTCTGCTCCGGCTGCCTGCGCGGCCTGAAGGACGTGCGCGTGCCGATGATCGCCGCGGCGTTCGGCTACTGGGTGATCGGCTTTCCGACCGGCTACCTGCTCGCGTTTCACGCCGGGTTCGGCGCGCGCGGCCTGTGGTGGGGGCTCGCGGCAGGCCTCGCGAGCGTCGCGCTGCTGATGACGCTGCGGTTTCACAAGCTGAGCCTGCGGCAGACACCGGCGGCATCGGTCGCGCCGCCGGCGCAGTCGGTTTGAGCGAAGCCGCGGCAAACCCTACTCCTGAAGCGCTCCCTGCAAAAGGTAAAATGGCCGCCTCGGCACGCGAGCGTTCACCCGCGTTCGCGCGCTCCGGCGAAACCAGCGCCGGAGCGCCCGCAGCCTGAAACCGGCTCACCCGGCCGACGCGGGCTCCCCCCGTAGCACCGACTTCTCACGATAAAAAACCCAAGGACCCCTCGTCATGCTTGCCCGCGTCACCCGCCTGTTCCCACTCTGGGCCGTGCTCGTTTCGATCGCCGCGTATTTCTCGCCGGCGTCGTTCTCCGGCGTCGCGCCGCACGTCACCACGCTTCTCACGATCATCATGCTGGCGATGGGCGTCACGCTGTCGGCGTCCGACTTCCTGCGCGTATTCACACGGCCCGCGCCCGTGATCGCCGGCATCGTGCTGCACTACCTCGTGATGCCGCTCGCCGCGTGGGTGATCGCCAAAATGCTGCGCATGCCGCCCGATCTGACCGCGGGCATGGTGCTCGTCGGCAGCGTCGCGAGCGGCACGGCGTCGAACGTGATGATCTATCTCGCGCGCGGCGACGTTGCCCTGTCGGTCACGATCAGCGCGCTGTCGACGCTCGTCGGCGTGTTCGCGACACCGCTGCTCACGCGTCTGTACGTCGACGCGTCGATCGTCGTCGACGTGCACGGCATGCTCATGAGCATCCTGCAGATCGTCGCGCTGCCGATCGTCGCCGGTCTCGTCATCAACCATCTGTTCGGCAAGCTCGTGCGCAAGATCGAGCCGGTCCTGCCGCTCGTCTCGATGGTCGCGATCGTGCTGATCATCGGCGCGGTGGTCGGCGGCACGCAGAAGAGCATCGCCTCGGTCGGTCTCGTCGTGATGGTCGGCGTGGTGCTGCATAACGGCATCGGCCTGCTCGGCGGTTACTGGGGCGGCCGGCTGCTCGGGTTCGACGAAGCCATCTGCCGCACGCTCGCGATCGAAGTCGGCATGCAGAACTCCGGCCTCGCCGCGACGCTCGGCAAGCTCTACTTCACGCCGCTCGCGGCACTGCCGGGTGCGCTCTTTTCGGTGTGGCACAACCTCTCGGGGTCGCTGCTCGCGGGCTACTGGGCGGGACGTCCGGCGAAGGGTTCGACGTATCCCGAAGGCGAGCGCGCGCTGGACGCGGGGCGCGGATAAGTTGCGGCTCGCGCGCCGCGATGGCCGTTCTGGCAATCGCGGCGCGAAGCCGTGGGCGAAGAACGAAAACTACCCCGCCCGATTCCCTTAGAATGGTTTTCCCGACAGCGTGAGCGATCCATCCGCGCTGGCCGCCACGAGACGCTTGCGAAAAAGGGAGAACACCACGTGCAAGGGCATCTCGAACAGAACCAGAACACGCTGCGCCGCCAGCGGGCATTCAACACAACGAGATATTTTTTCCTGCTGTGCTGCGTCACGGCATTTTTGACTGCCTGCGCCACCAAGCCGCCCGCCACCGCGTACGACCGCGAAGTCACGCACGCACTGCCCGCCACCGCCGACACCCCGCTGCGCGCCGCGCTCGCGCCGCTCGAAGCGAAGCATCCGCAACAGTCGGGCTTCCGGGTGCTCTCGAGCGGCACCGACGCACTGCAGATGCGCATCGCACTCGCGCGCGCGGCGACCAAAACCCTCGACATGCAGTACTACATCGCCAACGAGGACACCACCGGCAAGCTGCTGCTCGGCGCCGCGCTCTACGCGGCCGATCACGGCGTGCGCGTGCGCATGCTCGTCGACGATCTGAACTTCAAGGACATCGACCGCATCATGGCGGGCCTGAACACGCACGACAACATCGAGATTCGCGTGTTCAATCCGTTCGGCAGCGCGCAGGAAGGCATGTTCGAGCGCACCGCGAACCTGTTCACGCAGATCGGCCATTTCACGCGCCGCATGCACAACAAGGCGATGATCGCGGACAACCAGCTCGCGATCGTCGGCGGCCGCAATCTCGGCGACGAATACTTCAGCGCGAGCGAAACGCTGCAGTTCCGCGACCTCGACGTGCTGGCGGCCGGTCCGATCGTCGCCGACGTGTCCGCGAGTTTCGACGACTACTGGAACAGCGGCCTCGCCTATCCGCTGCGCGTGCTCAACAAGCAGAAGTTCGATCAGAAGGAACTCGACCAGACGCGCGACGATTTGCGCCAGCACTGGCGCGTGAACGCCGACCCGTACGACGCCAAGCCGCTGAACGCGACGCCGCTCGCCGCGCAGATCACGAGCGAGCAGCTGGGCCTCACGTGGGCGCCGGCCGAATTCAGGGCGGATCTGCCGGAGAAGATCGAGCATCCGTCACCGGACTACGTGAGCCCGCCGATGCAGCGGCTGCGCGAACTGATGCGCGACGCGCACCACGATTTCCTGATCGTGTCGCCCTACTTCGTGCCGCACGAGGCGGGCGTGGAGGCGGCCGGCGAACTCACGCGGCGCGGCGTACGCATCGCCGTGCTGACCAATTCGCTCGCCGCGACCGACGCGGTCGCCGTGCAGGCCGGCTACAGTCCGTTCCGCGTGCCGCTCCTGCAACAGGGCGTCGAGCTGTACGAATTCAAGCCGCACCAGGAAATGCGACGCGTGAGCCTCGTGGGCTCCAGCTCGCGCGCGAGCCTGCATGCCAAAACCTATGTGATCGACCACGAGATTCTGGTGATCGGCTCGATGAATCTGGACCCGCGCTCGGCCAATCTGAACACCGAGCTCGCGCTCGTGATCCATAGCCCGGAACTCGCGAATCAGGTCGCGAAAATCTTCGACTTCGCCACCGAGCCCGAGCAGAGCTATCGCGTGACGCTCGCCGACGGCGCGCAGCTCGCCTACCTGCGCTCGATCGGTGCGCCGCTCTCGCCGCTCGTGTGGACCGACGTCGAGGACGGCCAGAAACACACCTACATTTTCGATCCGCAGGCGGGTTTTTACCGGAACGCGCTAACGGGTCTATTCTCCCTATTGCCTGTCAATGGAGAACTTTGAAAAGCGGAGTGCAACATGACTGAAGACGTACGAATGGAACGCGACACGTTCGGCGAAATCGCGGTGCCGAACGCTCGCTTGTGGGGCGCGCAAACGCAGCGTTCGCTGCAAAACTTCCGGATCTCGACCGAGAAACAGTCGCCCGAGCTGATCACCGCGCTCGCCGTCATCAAGCGCGCGGCGGCCGCGGTCAATCTCGGCCTCGGCGTGCTCGACGAAAAGAAAGCCCACGCGATCATGCAGGCGGCCGACGAGATCATCGACGGCAAGCATCCCAGCGAATTTCCGCTTGCGGTCTGGCAAACGGGCTCGGGCACGCAGACCAACATGAACCTCAACGAGGTGATCGCGAACCGCGCGAGCGAGCTGCTCGGCGGCGAGCGCGGCGAGGCGCGCAAGGTGCATCCGAACGACGACGTGAATCGCGGGCAATCGTCGAACGACGTGTTTCCGACCGCGATGCACGTGGCCGCCGCCTACGCGATCGTGAAACACCTGCTGCCCGCGCTGAAGACGCTGCGCGACACGCTCGACGGCAAGGCGAAGGCGTTCGCCGACGTCGTCAAGATCGGCCGCACGCATTTGCAGGACGCGACGCCGCTCACGCTCGGCCAGGAGTTTTCGGGCTACGTCGCGCAGCTCGATCACAGTATCCGTCACGTGGAATCGGCGCTGCCGCATCTGTACGAGCTTGCGCAGGGCGGCACCGCGGTCGGCACGGGCCTGAACGCGCATCCGCAGTTCGCGGACAACGTCGCCGCCGCGATCGGCAAGCTGACCAGCCTGCCGTTCGTGTCGGCGCCGAACAAGTTCGAGGTCATGGCCGGCGCCGACGCGCTCGTGTTCGCGCATGGCGCGCTGAAAACGGTGGCGGCGAGCCTGAACAAGATCGCCAACGACATCCGCTGGCTCGCCAGCGGCCCGCGCTGCGGCCTGGGCGAGCTGTCGATTCCCGAAAACGAGCCGGGCAGCTCGATCATGCCGGGCAAGGTGAATCCGACGCAGTCCGAAGCGCTCACGATGCTGTGCGCGCAGGTGTTCGGCAACGACGTCGCGGTGAACATCGGCGGCGCGAGCGGCAACTTCGAACTCAACGTGTTCCGCCCGATGATCGCGCACAACGTGCTTCAGTCGGTGCGTCTGCTCGCCGACGGCGCGCACAGCTTCAACGACAACTGCGCGGTCGGCATCGAGCCGAATCGCGAGCGCATCGATACCTTGCTCAACGAATCGCTGATGCTCGTGACGGCGCTCAATCCGCACATCGGCTACGACAAGGCCGCGCAGATCGCGAAGAAAGCGCACAAGGAAGGCACCACGCTGAAAGCGTCGGCGCTCGCGCTCGGCTATGTCACCGAACAGCAGTTCGACGAATGGGTGCGGCCGCAGGATATGGTCGGGCGCCCGGCGGGGTGAGTGGCTGAAGGTTCGCGCGAGCGGGTGGCTGCAACGGCCGCCTCGTCCGCTTCGCGCGATCCGTTCCGGTGCCGCCCCCGCTTCGCTTAAACCTTCCCCTGCGCCACTTCTTCCGGCTTCAGCTCGACGATCGCGTCGAGCGCTTCCTTGACGTCCATCGCGTACTTGGCGAGGCGTTTCTGCTCATCGGTTTGCGGCACGAACGCCGGCACCTGCACCGGATGGCCGTTCTCGTTGACGGCGACCATCACGACCAGGCAGTCCGTGGTTTGCAGCAGTTCGCCGCCCTTCGGATCGCCCGCCTGCACCGACACGTGAATGTGCATGCTCGTGCGGCCCGTCGCGACGACCCGCGCGCGCAATTCGACGAGATTGCCGACGAGGATCGGCCGCCGGAAGCGGATGTTGCCGACGCTGACCGTCACGCAATAACGCCCCGACCAGACCGCCGCACATGCGTAGGCGGTTTCGTCGATCCACTTCATCAGTGCGCCGCCATGCACCTTGCCGCCGAAGTTGACGGAGATCGGCTCGGCGAGAAAACGGAAGGTGGTTTCCGAACGATCCAGCGGTGCTGTGGAAAGAGTGCTCATCTTGACTCCGGTCAATCGGATGCGTTGAAAGGGGGCGATTATACGAGCGCAGATTGCCTGCGGCACGGCGTCGAGTGGGCGGAGAACAGGAATTTCGGCTGCGGGAAGCCGGGTGTGGGCCGATGCGCGGCGCAACCGCGCACAATCCGGCAAGGCCGCGCCTCACGCCTACTTATTATGGATGCTGATGCCCTCGTCGATCGTGCCGTACATATCGATGCTGCCGCTGCCCGCCGAGCCCGACCCGGCTCCGCCCTGAGCACAGGCGCTAAACAGCAGAGCCGCCGCGGCGACGGCCAGAAGAATTTTCATCACACCGTATTCCTGCAAAGACAGGCTTCGATTCTAGCCTGGCGGGCCGATACGGCGCCGCAACGCGGGCGCGGGGACGGCGCGGCCGGGGCGCTGTAGTTACCGCATTCGTTGCGGTATTCGATTGTTCACCCCAGACTGAAACATCGAATCGCGCAGGCGGATACAGTGGACAACATGGCGCGCAGCATGGCCGCCGTGTGCCGCTCGCCGCTGCCGCTCATCGCCCCCCATCGCATTCAGCAAGAACCAGGAGTCCCCCATGATCCCCCCCGCCACGGACGACCACAACCATTTCCCCGGTTTGAGCCGTATCGGCGCGCTGCTCGCCGACCCCGGCCGCGCCGCGATGCTATGGGCGCTGATGGACGGCAGCGCCCGCCCGGCCGGCGAACTGACGATGATCGCGGGGTTGTCGCCCTCGGCGGCGAGCGCCCATCTCGCGCGCCTCACCGACGGCGGCCTGCTCGCGCTCGAAGTGCGCGGGCGGCATCGCTATTTCCGCATCGCGACGCCGGAGATCGCCGCGTCGATCGAAGCGCTCGCCAACGTCGCGCAAGTCAGCGCGCCGCAACGGGCCGCGCCGCGCCCCGCGCGCACCGTGCCGCTCGAAATGCGCTACGCGCGCACCTGCTACGACCACATGGCGGGCGAGCTGTCGGTACAGGTGTTCGAGCGCATGCTCGCGCGCGGGCTGCTCACGCAGCACGGCGCGTCGCTCGAGGCCACCGCGCAGGGCGCCGTCCGTTTCGCCGATTGGGGCATCGATCTGTCCGCGCAGAAGAGCCGCAGGCGGCGCTTCGCCTGCACGTGCCCGGACTGGAGCGTGCGCCGCCCGCACTTGGGCGGTGCCCTCGGCGCGGCGCTGCTGGACGCGTGGTCGGCGCATGGCTGGGTCGAGCGGGCCGAGCGGCCGCGCATCCTGCGTATCACGCCGGCGGGCCACCGGCATTTCGACGCGTTTCTGGCGGAATGAGCGTTCGCTCCCGCGCGATAAAAGACGCGGTAAGGCTTGGTGAGACCTCGTGAGACCTTTTGTTACATGCCAGCGAATCCGCCTTACAAAAGTGGGGCCCTTGAAACATAGGCGGAGGGTAGAGTGACTTACGGACCCGGCGGATTGCCGCGTCCGTCGGAGATAAATCATGACAAACGTCACTCAGCCTGCCATGAAACACGGGATCGAACCCGCGACCCAACGCCGGATATCCGGCTATACGCTGATCGCCGCCGCGGTCCTCGCGCTGGCCGCGCAAACCGGCTTCGCGCAGCAAGCCGAACCCGCGGCGCCGGGCACGGCCGCCACGCAGAGCGGCGATCCGCCCGGACGCATCGCCCGTCTGAACTACACCGCCGGCACCGTGACCACCGAGCCCGCCGGCGCCACCGACTGGTCGTACGCGCAGATCAACCGCCCGCTCACGACCGGCGACCAGCTCTGGAACGACCAGAACGCACGCTCCGAGCTGCACATCGGCTCGACCGCGGTGCGCCTCGGCCAGAACACGAGCCTCGACGTGCTCAATCTCGACGACACGAGCGCGCAGCTGAAAGTCGCGCAGGGCACGCTGTCGACCCGCGTGCGCGAACTCGCGCCCGGTTCGTCCTATGAAATCGATACGCCGAACCTCGCGCTCGGCATGAACGGCCCCGGCGACTACCGCGTCGATGTCGCGCCGGACGGCAGCAGCACCACCGTCACCGTGCGCAGCGGCAGCGCGATCGCTTACGGCGATGGCGGCCAGGTGCCGCTCGCGGCGGGCCAGCAGATCCGCTTCGGCGGCACCAGCCTGCAGCAGCTCGCAGACAACCGGGCACCCGCTCCCGACGACCTCGACCAGTGGGCGGCCAGCCGCGACGCCACGGAAGACCGTTCGGTGTCGGCGCGCTACGTGTCGCGCGACATCCCCGGCTACGAGGACCTCGACGCCAACGGCACGTGGCGCGACAGCCCGCAATACGGCGAAGTCTGGGTGCCGCGCGCGACGCCGGCCGGCTGGGCACCGTATCACGACGGTCACTGGGTCTGGCAGGCGCCGTGGGGCTGGACCTGGGTCGACGACGAACCATGGGGCTTCGCGCCCTACCACTACGGCCGCTGGGCCCAGGTCGACGACACTTGGGCATGGGTGCCGGGTCCGCTTGAAGACGATGCGCCGCCCGTCTATGCGCCCGCGCTCGTGGCATTCGTCGGCGACGATGACGGAGGCGTCGACTGGGGTGTCAATCTGGCGATCGGCGGCGCCATCGCGGCGGGGGTCGCCTGGTTCCCGCTTGGACCGGGCGAGCCGTGGCATCCGCACTGGGGCGACCACGACCGCTGGAGCCCCGGGTACTACAACCGCGTGAACCGCACGACGATCGTCAACGACTACCATCGCGACGTGACGAACGTGAACATCCGCAACACGTACGTGAACTATCGCGCGCGGGGCGGCGTGACGGCCATGCCGGCGACGGCGTTCGTGCATGGTCAGCCGGTCGGACGTTTCGCGCAGAAGGTTGATCCGGGTCAGTGGCACAACGCGCGGATCAACCCCGGCGCGCCGGGCATCGCGCCGGTGCGCGAGAGCTTCGGGGCGGATCTGCGGCGCGCGAATTACCGGCCGTCGGCGAGCGTCGTCGCGCGGCCGGTCGTCGGCACGCGTAATCCCGCCATGCCGGCTGCCTGGCACGACGACCTCGCGCAGCGTTTCGCGCAGCAAAGCGGCGGACGGGTGCCGGGCGGCGGCCAGCCGGTCGTGCGGACTTCGGTGCCCGCGCATATGACGGGTGCACCGGGCGCGCAACAGGTGGCGAACGTGCGGGTCGTGCAATCGCATATCCCGGGACGGCCGCCGGGTATGGCGCCGGGTGCGCCGAATCCGGGTGCGCCTCGCGGTATCGAACAGGCTGGACAGCGGCCGGGCGAAGGCGCCGCTCCGGGGCCGCATGGCGCAGGGCCGCAAGAAGGGCCGCAAGCACGGCCTGGTGTGCCGCCGTCGATGGCTGGTAACGTACGCGAGCCTCAGGCGGCCGCAATCGCGCATCCGTCGAACGGCGTGCCGCGTCCGCCGCAGGCGGGCGGCGGCAATCCCGCCATTGCGCAGCAGCACGGCACGCCGCAGCAATGGGGCGCGGTCGGGCGCTCCGAGCCGGCATGGACGCAGCCCCATGCGCCGATGGCTCAGCAGGCACCGCGTGCACAACAGCCGGGTACGCCGCCGCAGCAACAACCGGGACGGCCGGGTTTCGCGCAGCAGCCTGGCGTGCCGCATCCGGTGGAGAATCCGGCCGCGCAGCAGCAGGCGCGTCAGCCGGAGTTTCATCCGCAGCCGATGCAACAGCCGCCGCGCGCTCAGGTGCCACAACAGTCACCACAACAGCCGCCACAACGGCCACCGCAACAACAGGCGCAGCAGCCGCGTATCGAGCCGCGTCCGCAGCCGATGCCGCAACAAGCGCGTCCCGAACCGCAATTCCGGCAAGCGCAGCAGCCGCATTTCGAACCTCGCCCGCAGCCGGCGCCGCAGCCTCGCCCTGAGCCGCGCCCGCAACAGGTGCAGCAGCCGCGTCCCGAACCGCGTCCCCAACAGGTGCAACAGCCACGGCCGCAACCGCAGCAACAACATGCCGAGCAGCACCAGGGCGGCGGTAATCGCGACGAGCATCACAAAGGCTGAGCGTAGCGGTAGCGGGCATCCCGCTACCGCTGCTACGGCAGCACGCGCAAGCGTGCAATAAATTTTGTACTCTTCACGATGCTGATGGTCGTTCGCGCGGTGCAGGTACGCAGAAGCTCCTGAAGCGCGCCAACGGCTCATGAAGGAGTCGAGCGGCTGCTTTTACAGGCTCGATGGTCCCGACAATGGGGCAATTGCGGGAAATGGGTGCCGGGGCTGCGCGAGCCTCCGCGCCCGTGTTGGCACAGCCAACGTCATGCGGGACAATCGCGACTATCTGGCGACATTTGTCGCGAGGAGCCTGCCATGTCGGTACTGATAGTCGGGTTGGTGATATTCCTTGGTTTGCATTCGGTCCGGATCTTCGCGGAAGAATGGCGCAAGGCGCGAATCGCTCAGATGGGCGAGAAGGGCTGGAAATCAGCGTATTCGGTCTTGTCCATCATCGGACTGGCGCTGATCGTCTGGGGATATGGCATTGCGCGGCGCGAACCTGTCACGCTGTGGTCGCCGCCGGCATGGGCGCCGCATGTCGCAGGCGTCCTCACTCTCGTGTCATTCATCCTCTTCCCGGCTGCGTACGTCCGGGGCAATCACTTCAAGGCGCTGCTCAAGCATCCGATGGTGATCAGTGTCGTGCTGTGGGCATTCGCTCATCTGCTGGCGAACGGGACACTGAACGCGGTTTTGCTGTTCGGCGCATTCCTCGTTTGGGCGCTCGCCGATTTCGCCGCTGCCCGGCGGCGGGATCGTGTCGAAAGTATTGTCTATCCCAATGGGATGCTCTCACGCGATGTGATTCCAGTCGTCGTTGGCGTCGTCGCGTGGATTGCGTTCGCGTTCTTTTTCCACGAGTGGTTGATTGGCGTCAAGCCGATGGCGTGAGGCCGAGGGCGTAAAGCGCGCGTCCCGCGGATGGTCTCACCAGCGGGCGCGCGTTCAACCAGGCACGATCTCCACCGCATCGTCAGCCTTTGCCGGCATCCCGCGCCGGCTGCACTCGGCGTCAGATCGCCATTGGTGCGGTCAGCGGTTCATGGTGCCGGTAGCCGGCCAGCGAAAAATCCGCCGGCTCGATTTTCTCGAGCCATTCCGGCTCGTACACGCCGGTTTTCGCATACTCGGGCACCCGCTCCGAGATCACGAGTTGCGGGCTCTCGTACGGCTCGCGCTGAAGCTGCTGCTGCAGCATGTCGAGCTGGTTCTCATAGATGTGCGCGTCGCCGATGAAATAGCTGAACCAGCGCGGCGTATAGCCCGTTAGCCGCCCGACGAGATGCAGCAGCGCCGCGCCTTCGGTCAGATTGAACGGCGTGCCGAGCCCGACGTCGTTGCTGCGGATGTACAGGCACAGCGAAATTTCACGGCGCGTGACGTTCGGCAGGAACTGATAAAGCAGATGGCAGGCCGGCAGCGCGATCTGGTCCAGCACGGCCGGATTCCATGCATGAAACAGAATGCGCCGGTCGGCGGGGTTTTGCATGATCGTGTCCAGACACTGGCGCAACTGGTCGATCGCCTTGTAGAGCAGCACCTTCGCGCGGCCGTCTTCCTCGAATTGCGTCATCACCCGGAAGCCGCGTGCCTGCGCATCGGCGAGCTGTGCGCTCGCATCGGCGTCGAGCACCTTGTAGGCCGGCCACTTGCGCCATTGCACGCCGTACACGTCACCGAGATCGTCCGGGCCTTCACGATACGGATTGGCGAGCCACTGTTCGTTCTGGTTCGCATTCGCGTCCCACACCTTGCAGCCGAGGTCGCGGAAATCCGCGGCGCTGCGCGATGCGCGCAAAAAACCGACCAGTTCGCCGACCGCCGACTTGAACGCGAGCTTCTTCGTCGTCACGGCGGGAAAGCCCTGCTGCAGATCGAAGCGCAGCATCGCGCCCGGCATGCTGATGGTACGGACGCCGGTGCGGTTTTCCTGCCACGTGCCGGTGTCGAGAATCGTGCGGACGAGGTCCAAGTATTGTTTCATGCGGTTTCCTTCGACGAGGCGCAAGCAAGGCTCGATCTGCGCCACGGGATTGAGCAAAACCCAATTCTAGCAAGCGCGACTGGACGACGTCCGGCTATGGAGAGCGGCGTTGGCGATTTCGGGAGGCTTCGGACGAGGCTGTAGACGGAAACGGGACGGCGCGTGACGGGTAAAACCGGGCACAACCCGCGGGGAGAACGGGCGCAAGCACAAACGCAAGCGGCAAGCGGACGAAACCCGCGCAACAACACAATGGAGCCGGCCACGCGGCAATCGAAGCGCGCCGCCATCTCGCTGCACCGGTATTGCGCCAGGTAGACAGACCCGATAGAAAAGACCGGCCTTGCCGCCACGACACGGCGGCCCATCATTCACAGGCCGCCGCCTTCATGGCACAGCAGCGCGTTAGCCGCGCATCCGCCCATGTCTCAAAGATGCTGCACCGAAGCCGGCAAATCGCCGTGCGGCGCCGCCATCGGCTCGCCTTCGATATGACGCATGCCGTGTGAGCACAAGAGCCGGTACAGCGTCACACGCGAAATACCGAGTTCCTGCGCCGCGTCGCCAAGCCGCCCGCGGTGGCGCAGCAGCGCGAGCTCGATCGCCTGCCGCTCGGCCGCTTCACGCGCCTGCGCAAGCGACACCGGCACGATCTCGACGTACTCGGCGAGTTCGAGGTCGCGCGCGGTGATCGCGCGGCCCTCCGACATCACGATCGCGCGGCGCACCCGGTTGATCAGTTCGCGCACATTGCCCGGCCAGCCGTAGTTATGCAGCGCCGCGATCGCGTCGGGCGCGAAACCGCGCAGGCGGCGGCTCGCATCTTTCTTGAAACGTTCCAGCATGTGACGCGCGAGCAGTTCGATGTCCTTGCCGCGCGCGCGCAGCGGCGGCTCGTCGATCTGCAGCACGCACAGCCGGTGGTACAGGTCCGAGCGGAAGCGCCCTTCGATCATCGCCGCGGTCATGTCCACGTGCGTGGCCGAGATGATGCGCACGTCGACGTCGATCGCGCTATGCCCGCCGAGCCGCTCGACCTTGCGCTCCTGCAGGAAACGCAGCAGGCTAGCCTGACTCTCGAGCGGCAGATCGCCGATTTCGTCGAGAAAGAGCGTGCCGCCGTTGGCCGCTTCGACGCGGCCGATCTTGCGCTGATTGGCGCCCGTAAACGCACCGCGCTCGTAGCCGAATAGTTCGGACTGCAGCAGATGAGGCGGAATCGCCCCGCAGTTGATCGGCACGAACGGCGCGTTGCGCCGCGCCGAGCGCTCGTGAATCGCCACCGCCGTCAGTTCCTTGCCGGTGCCCGACTCGCCCGAGATGAACACCGGAGCGTCGGTCATCGCGACCTTGCGGATCGAGCGGAACAGCGCGAGCATCGCGTCGCACGAGCCGACCATCTCGCCTTCGGCGCCCTGCGAGCCGTTGCTCGAGGCCGTTTCGCCGAGCGAGATCATGCCGTACGCGTGCCCGACCGAGTCGACGATGCGATCGCCCGAATACGGCACCGTGACGTAATCGAAACAGTAGTCGCGCACGAGCCGGCGCAACGCGGCGTCCTGCAACTGGCCAGGCGTGGTTGCCGCGACCCAGCCGACGTTCGGCATGGTCAGGCAGGATTCGAAAGCGGCGATCTCGTGCGGCTGGAAATCGCAGGAAAGATCAAGAAGGCCGCCAGCCGCCATGCCGGCGCGAACCGCCCGGCGCGCATCACGAGCCGATCCCACGACCTCGACATGCCAGCCGCGCTGATGAAAACGCGTATTCAACTCCGCGCTCGGATCGCGCGAAACGTAAATCAGTTGCCGCGTTGCGGGTTCCATTATTCAGATCCTCTCGTCAACGAACGTTAAGGACGACGCATGCACCTGAAACTTTAGTTCAGACACGCTGACTCGTTCGGGATTCGCGAATCGCAAAAACCGAACGGCCATTCCATTCCGTGCGGACAGCTGATCCCCAAGAAAGCGGCGTGTGTGTTTGAGACGGCCTGTTATGGGCCTTTTTTAAATTCAAGGCTGTTTTCGAGAGCTTACTATAGGTACGCCGCTTCGAAAACAATTATGCGAATTTAATCCCGAGTCCCTTATTCACCAAGGCTCAGCGCTCGATATCGAATTATTCAGCCGACAAATAAAACAATAGTGGAAACGCTTTTCCTGGCGTTCTCCCGAAGGGATTTCGTAACTTTCGGAATAATGAATTAAAGGTATTCTCTGCCGGCCCGTTTCACCACTGAAACGTTTTTCCCGATTTTACCGACACGACTCCTTCTTTAGCGGGCCGCATCCAGACGTATCAAAGGATTGCGGGCGATGGCACACGTTTCGCTAAATGGCCCCGTACCAGGGAGAAATTTCATGTCAATCGTTTTCCGCATTACTTTAATAAACCGGGCATCGTGCTTCGCAATTTGCGCAGTAATCGCCGTAGTAATCGCATTAAGCACGTTGCCGGCGGGCGCCAGCGCTCAGAGCGCACAAGCCGTATCGGCTCGATCCGCCGAGGCGGCGAAGCCAGAACTCACGGCGCGCGTTCCCACGGATGCCTGCAGCCAGTCCGACGCCCGCGTGCCGGGCGCATCCGGCGATGCTGCATCCTTGAACGATATTTTGCCCGGCGACCCGCCGCTGTCGCAGCAACGCGGCGGCGCGCCCGGCATGCTGAGGGTGGCCGCGATGTCGCAGCCCATGCAGGACGACGGCAACCAGGTGACGTTATGGGACGAAATCGCGCCGCCTTTGCCGCTGCCGGTTCCGGTCGACGCCGCGCACGCCGCTCAAGGCAACATCGGCATGTAGCAGGGACAGTAGCGCGAACGGCTCGACATGCGGGACCGGCCGCCGCGCTGGACCACATGAGCCACGCGCCGCCCCCTCGCGCGGCGGCCCTCGCCGGCGCGTCGGGTAGAATCGTCCGGTTACGTTCCCTTTTCCATTCGATGACGACGCTCACCCTGATCGTCGCTCGCGCCAGCAACGGCGTGATCGGCCGCGACAACCAGTTGCCCTGGCGACTGCCCGAAGACCTCGCGTTCTTCAAGCGCACGACGATGGGCGCGCCCATCATCATGGGCCGCAAGACGCACGAGTCGATCGGGCGGCCGTTGCCGGGACGCCGCAACATCGTCGTGACGCGCGACGCCGCGCGGCGCTTTCAGGGGTGCGACACCGCCACCAACCTCAAGGACGCGCTGCTGCTCGCCGGACAGGATCAGGCGCCGCAAGCGTTTCTGATCGGCGGTGCGCAACTGTACGACGAAGGTCTGCGTCACGCGGACAAGCTCATCGTCACCGAGATCGCCGCCGATTTCAGCGGTGACGCGACCTTCCCCGCCATCGACAAAAACGTGTGGGAAGAAATCGCGCGCGAAACGCATCACGCCCACGCGCCGAACGACTTCGACTACGCGTTCGTGACGTACCAGCGCAAGGACGTCTGAAGGCGAGCGCGGCGGCCGGCTCGTCCGGGCAGCACAACGCTTCCAGTAAAAAAGGCCACGCAACCTTCGTTGCGTGGCCTTTTCATTGCTACGGAGCGAGCGGGCCGAAGCCCCTGAGACTCGCCCCGCTCACTGTCCCGCGATCGTCATCCGCTCGATCAGCACCGAGCCGGTCTGCTTGGTGCCGCGCGTAATCGTATCCGCGCCGATCGCGACGATGTGGCGGAACATTTCCTGCAGCGTGCTCGCGACCGTGATCTCCTCGACCGGATACTGAATCTTGCCGTTCTCGACCCAGAAGCCCGAGGCGCCGCGCGAGTAGTCGCCTGTCACGTAGTTCACGCCCTGCCCCATCAGCTCGGTCAGCAGAAGACCGGTGCCGAGCTTCTTCAGCATGGCTTCGAAATCGTCTTCGGGACGCGTGTTCGAGCTGAGCAGCGAGAGGTTGTGCGAGCCGCCCGCGTTGCCGGTGGTCTGCATGCCGAGCTTGCGCGCCGAATAGGTGGACAGGAAGTAGCCTTCCACGACGCCGTTCTTGACGACCGAACGCTGGCGCGTGCGCACGCCTTCCTCGTCGAACGGCGC
The DNA here is from genome assembly GCF_900177725.1 of Paraburkholderia susongensis. Lineage (GTDB taxonomy): Bacteria > Pseudomonadota > Gammaproteobacteria > Burkholderiales > Burkholderiaceae > Paraburkholderia > Paraburkholderia susongensis. The sequence goes on from NZ_FXAT01000001.1 coordinate 908,327, forward strand.
GCTGCCCATCGCGCGCGCGACGTGCGGATCTTCGAGCACCTGCACGTGCGGCGCGAACACCGGCTTGCCGAGGCTGTCGACCAGAAACGAGGTCTTGCGATACAGCGCGCCGCCGCTCGTCGCCTGCACGAATGCGCCGAGCAGCCCGGCCGCGAGCGGCGCTTCGAACAGCACCGGCACCTTACGCGTATCGAGACCGCGCGCGCCGATGCGCGCGAGCGCGCGCTGCGCCGCGTAGCGGCCCACCGCTTCGGGGTCCGCGAGCTCGCCGGCGCTGCGCGTCGACGTGTACCAGTCGTCGCGCTGCATGTTGCGGCCGCTGCCCGCGATCGGCGCGCACGCAATGTAGTGGCGCGAATACGGATAGCCGGCGAGAAAACCGCGCGACGTAGCCAGCACGAACTGCGAGTGCTGCGCCGACACGCTCGCGCCTTCCGAATTTTTGATCTGCGGATCGGTGGCGAACGCGGCGTCTTCGGCGCGGCGCGCGATTTCCACCGCTTCGTCGGCGGACAGGTTCCACGGGTGATAGAGATCGAGGTCGCGCGGCGCGGTTTCGAGCAGTTCGGCTTCGGCGAGGCCCGCGCAGTCGTCTTCGGCGGTGAAGCGGGCGATGTTGTAGGCCGCCGCGACCGTGTCCTTCAACGCTTGCGACGAAAAGTCCGAGGTGCTCGCGTTGCCGCGCTTCTTGCCGATGAACACCGTCACGCCGACCATCTTGTCGCGGTTGTGCTCGATCGTCTCGACTTCGCCACGCCGCACGGAGACGGACAGGCCATCGCCCTCGGAGATTTCGGTTGCGGCATCGGTGCCGCCGAGCGCCTTCGCGTGACGAAGGATGTCCGAGGCGATTTCCTTCAGTTCGTCCTGGGTATGCGGAAAAAAGCGCTGCTTGACGTCCATGTCTGCTGCCATTGTGGTTGCCGTCCTGTTCGGGGCCGCGCGGCCCTGGGTAGGCGCGCTCTGCTCGCCCTTGCCACGCGAAGGTGCGCGTGACGGCGTATGAGCGCGGAATAAATATATCCCGCGATCATAGCAAGGTACGCGACGCCGTACCTGGCATTCGCGAGCGCGCGTAAGGGCTTCGCACCCGCGCCGCCGCCGCGGCGGTAAATCAGCGGACCCGCGCGGCCGGTTGGGCACACGCCGCACGTTACAATATCGGCATGACACGCAAAACCCGCATTCAACCCATCGAATCCGTCGTGACAGAAGTCGACGAGAACGGCTACGACCGCCCCAGCAAGTCCCAGATCAAGCGCGAAATGCATGCGCTGCAGGAACTAGGCGCGGCGCTCGTCGAGCTGCCCAAGGACGCGCTCAAGCGCATGCCGATGCCCGAAAAGCTCGACGAAGCCGTGCGCGAAGCGCGCCGCATCACCGATCACGAAGGCAGGCGCCGCCAGATCCAGTACGTCGGCCGCGTGATGCGCACGCTGCACGGCGAGGAAACCGCCGCGCTGCGCACCGCGCTCGACGCCTACAAGGGCGTCAACAAGGCGGAAACGGCGAAGCTGCACTGGGTCGAGCGCACCCGCGAGAAGCTGCTCGCCGACGACGCCGCGCTCACCGAGTTCATCCGTCAGCACCCGGGCGCCGATCCGCAGCAGGGCCGTACGCTGATCCGCAACGCGCGCAAGGAAGCACTGCAGGGCAAGCCGCCGCGCTACTTCCGTGAACTGTTCCAGTGGATCAAAAACGCGGCCGGCACGGACGAAGCCGACACCGACGACGCTCAAGACGCTGACCTCGCCCCGGAAGACGACGATGACGACCGCGACGCCTGATCCACGCAAGCAACGTAATCACCCCGACGAAATCGTGATCGGCCTCGTGTCGATCAGCGACCGCGCATCGGCGGGCGTGTACGAGGACAAGGGTATTCCGGCGCTGCAGGAATGGCTCGGCCAGGCGCTGACGTCGCCGTGGCGGGTCGTCACGCGGCTGATCCAGGACGATGCGCCGACCATTTCCGCGACGCTGATCGAACTCGTCGACGTAGTGAACTGCGATCTCGTGCTGACCACGGGCGGCACGGGTCCGTCGCGCCGCGACGTGACGCCCGAGGCGACGCTCGCGGTCGCGACGAAGGAGATGCGGGGCTTTGGCGAGCAGATGCGGCAGATCAGCCTCAATTTCGTGCCGACCGCGATCCTGTCGCGTCAGGTCGCGGTGATCCGCGAAACGGCCACGCACGCGGCGCTCATCATCAACCTGCCGGGGCAGCCGAAGTCGATCCGGGAAACGCTGGAAGGTCTGCGAGACGGCGCAGCGGGAGAAACGGGCAAGGCGGCGCTCAAGGTGCCGGGAATTTTCGCGGCGGTGCCCTACTGCATCGATCTGATCGGCGGCCCGTACGTGGAAACCAACGCCGACGTGGTCAAGGCGTTCCGGCCGAAGAGCGCGCTGCGCGCTCCACGGCCGGACTGAGGTTTGGCTGGCGCTTATCCGCCGTCGTTACCGGCCGTCGTTATCCGCCGCCTATTCGGCGCTCGCGGATGCGTCCGGCGCCGGCTGTGACGGCACGAGGAAATGCTCGCGGTAGTACTTCAGCTCGTCGATCGACTCGTGGATGTCGGCGAGCGCCGTGTGCATCGCGCGCTTCTGGAAGCCTTTGTAGATGGCCGGCTGCCAGCGCCGGCACAGTTCCTTGAGCGTGCTCACGTCGAGATTGCGGTAATGGAAGAAGCGCTCGAGGTCCGGCATCCAGCGCGCCATGAAACGGCGGTCCTGGCAGATCGAATTGCCGCACATCGGCGACTTGCCGGGCGGCACGTAAGCGCCGAGAAAATCGCGGATCAGCTCGGTAGCATCCGCCTCGCTGACCGTCGACGCCTTCACGCGATCGATCAGCCCCGAGCGGCCATGCGTGTTCTGGTTCCATTCGTCCATTTTTGCGAGCGTTTCATCGCTCTGATGGATCGCCAGCACCGGGCCTTCGACCATCCTGTCGAGCGTCGAATTCGTCACCACCACCGCGATTTCGATGATGCGGTCGGTGTCGGGCTCGAGCCCGGTCATTTCCATGTCCAGCCAGACGAGATTCATGTCGCTGCGCACGAGCGGCGGCTGTTCGGTGGATGCGAGGATGTCAGTCATGAAGGCAACCCTGATGGCCTGGCGGCGGAGTTCGCTGGAAACCCGCGCCGCGGCGTGTGTTCGTTTGAAATGGATTCGCTGTTCGAGCCGGCCCGTCGGCGCTGAAGCGGCGGTCGCGGACCGCTGCTTTGGAGCAGCGCTTCGAAGCGCCGCCTTGCATTGCTGTCTTGAACCATTGCTTTGAGCCGTATCGCCCCGCCGCGAAGCGGGAAGAAACATATAATTCTCGCATAGATACCACGGAATCCCCGGATGCCTACCCTGTACTTCACCGCTCTGTTCGTCATCGCCGTCGTCGCGATGGTCGGCACCAAACTCTGGCTCGCGTCGCGGCAGATCCGCTTCGTCGCCGCCCACCGCGAACAGGTGCCGAGCCAGTTCGCGACCACTATCGCGCTCACCGCGCACCAGCGCGCCGCCGACTACACCGTCGAGCGCACGCGGCTTGCGATGATCGAGATCGTCGTCGGCGCGGCCGTGCTGATCGGGCTCACGCTGCTTGGCGGCGTGCAGGCGCTCGATCTCGCGATCTCCGACTGGCTCGGGCGCGGCTATGCCGGCCAGATCGCGCTCGTCGCAGCCGTCATCGCGATCACGGGAGCGATCGACCTGCCGTTCGATTACTACCGGCAGTTCGTCGTCGAGCAACGCTTCGGCTTCAATCGCATGAGCAAAGGCCTGTTCTTCTTCGACCGGCTCAAGGGCGCCCTGCTCGGCGTCGCGTTCGGTCTGCCGCTGCTGTTCGTCGTGTTGTGGCTCATGAACCGGGCCGGCAGCTTGTGGTGGCTGTGGGCGTGGGTCGTGTGGGTCGCGTTCCAGATGTTCGGTCTGCTGATTTTCCCGACCTTCATCGCACCGCTCTTCAACAAGTTCGAGCCGCTCAAGGACGACGCGCTGGTGAGCCGCATCGAAGCGCTGATGAAGCGCTGCGGCTTCGCCGCCAAGGGCCTGTTCGTGATGGACGGCAGCCGCCGCTCGGCGCACGGCAATGCGTACTTCACCGGCTTCGGCGCGAGCAAGCGCATCGTGTTCTTCGACACGCTGCTCGCGCGCCTGTCGGGCCGCGAGATCGAAGCGGTGCTCGCGCACGAACTCGGCCACTTCAAGCGCCGTCACGTGATGAAGCGCATGCTCGTCACGTTCGCGATCAGTCTCGCGATGCTCGCGCTGCTCGGCTGGCTGACGCAGTGCGTGTGGTTCTACGAGGGGCTCGGGGTGCGGCCGTCGCTGATCGGCGGCAATAGCGGGCTCGCGCTCGTGCTGTTCTTCCTCGCGCTGCCGGTGTTCATGTTCTTCGTTACGCCGCTCGGCAGCCTCAGCTCGCGCAAGCACGAGTTCGAAGCCGACGCGTTCGCCGCGACACAAACCGACGCGCAAGATCTCGTCAATGCGCTCGTCAAGCTGTACGAGGACAACGCGTCGACGCTGACGCCCGATCCGCTCTACACCGCCTTCTACTACTCGCATCCGCCGGCCTCGCAGCGGATCGACCGACTGCTGCGGCACGCATGAGCGGCCGCGCCCCGAAGAAGGCGTCGCGCGGCGCGCAAGCCGCCGCGTCCGGCACGCATGGCGCGCGCACGGGCGGCCTCGTGGTGGCCGCGCATGGCCGCCACTATCTCGTTGCGCCTGAAGACGGCGGTGCGTTGCTGCAATGCTTCCCGCGCGGCAAGCGCAGCGAGGTGGCGGTCGGCGATCGCGTGATCTACGAGCCGACTTCCGCGGATCAGGGCGTGATCGTCGAGATCGGCGAACGGCGCAACCTGCTCTATCGCTCGGATCAGTACAAGTCGAAGCTGTTCGCGGCCAATCTCGACCAGTTGCTGATCGTGCTCGCGACCGAGCCGCATTTCAGCGAGGACCTGCTCGGCCGCGCGCTCGTCGCCGCCGAGGAGAACGAGCTGAAGCCGCTGATCGTGCTGAACAAGATCGACGTGACCGATGCTTTGGACGGCGCGCGCAGGCGGCTGGAACCGTATCGCGCGCTCGGCTATACGGTCCTCGAAGTGTCGATCCGGATGCAGCCCGAGGCCGCGCGCGCCGTGCTGACCGAACATCTGCGCGGTCACGCGACGCTGCTGCTCGGCCAATCCGGCATGGGCAAATCGACGCTCGTGAACCTGCTGATTCCGGACGCCGAAGTCGCGACGCGCGAGATTTCAACCGCATTGAACAGCGGACGGCATACCACGACGTTCACGCGTCTTTATCCGCTGCCGACCCCGGACAGCACGGACGGCATGGTTCGCGTGAATGGCGCGGCCGGCGCATTGATCGATTCGCCGGGCTTCCAGGAATTCGGCCTGCATCACCTGACCGAAGGCAAGCTCGAACGCGCATTCCCTGAATTCCGGCCGCTGCTGCCGAACTGCCGCTTCTATAACTGCCATCACTTGCACGAGCCCGGCTGCGCGATTCTCGAAGCCGTCGCGGACGGCCGCATCCGGCGCGAACGGCATGCGCTCTATGCGCAGCTCGTGCACGAAGCCAGCCAGATCGTTCGCTGACATGAAGCTGATGCGCGCGCCGAACCTGATCACCGGACAGCATTGGGTCAACGTGCTCGAGACCGCGGGTATTGCGTGCGAATTGCACAACCGCTATCTGAACGGCGCGCTCGGCGAGATTCCGGCGGATCAGTGCGCACCGGAGTTATGGCTCGTCGACGAACGCGACGAGGCGATCGCGCGGCGTCTGATCGAGGCGGCATCGCAGGGTCCGGCACCGGGCGCGCCGGGCTGGCGATGCCAGCATTGCGGCGAAATGCTCGAAGCGCAGTTCACCGTGTGCTGGCAATGCGGGACTGCGCGCGATCCGCTGAAGGGATGACGCGAAGGCAGGCTGGTCGCGATGCTTGCCGCGCTATCCGTAGGGCGGCCGGGAATTGAAAAAGCCAGGCGATACCCCGGCTTTTTCATTTGATGCGCGAGCGACGCGGCGGCTTCAGGCAAGCCATACCGCGATGGTCAGCATCAACAGCAGGATCATCCATAGCACGACTGCGCGCCATACGAGACCCACCGCCGATTGCAGCGTGCGCGGCGTGCAGTCGTCGCCGACCTGCATCGGACCGCCGTCGCCAGTGGCGAGTGCGTCGAGGCTCGACGGTTCCGCGAGCGGCCCGGCGAGGCGCGCGCCGAGCGCCCCGCTTCCCGCGGCGAGCAGTACGCCATCGTTCGCATCGGGCCATTGCCGCGCGTGATTGCGCCACGCGTAGATCGCGTCCTCGAAATTGCCGACGATCGCAAAGCCGAGCGACGTCAGCCGCGCCGGCACCCAGTCGATCACGAAGAACGCGCGCTGAGCGAAGCTCGAAAAGGCGACGGTACGATCGTCGGCCGGCCGCGCCCATGCGCGCGCGAGGTATTCGGCGCAGCGGTACAGCACGGCGCCCGCGGGACCGACCGGAATCAGGAACCAGAAGAACACGCCGAACACGTGACGGTGCGACGCGACCACCGCGTGAATCAGCGTATGACGCACGATCTCGCTGACCGGCATGTCGACGGTATCGAGCCCGGTCCATTCGTTGAGGATTTCGCGCGCGCGCGGCACGTCGTCGTTGTTCAACGCGAGATGGATGTCGGTGAAGTAATGGCTGAACTGCCGGAAGCCGAGCGTGAAGTACAGCACCACGACGTTCCACATGAACGCCAGCAGAAAGTGAATGTGATACAGCACGTAGTAGACGAGCGCGACCGCGAGCGTCCAGGGCACCACCACCACGAGCCATGCGAGCAGACCGTGTCGTTGCTTGCCGGCGTCGAATCCGTGCGCCGCCGACTCCGCATGGTATTGAAGCAACGCGGACACCGGATTGTTCGGTGACAGTGCGCGTACCTGTTCAATGATCAGAGCCAGCAATACGGAGAAAAAAGTCATGCGGTGCGCCGTGCTTTTTGAGTTTTTACGATTGTTTTATAACGATAGCACAGGGTCGGATGCGACTGAACGTGGACACTGACAAACCACCGACAACTGCATCGTCCGCGCAACTCTGCCCGTCCAACTCATGCGGCGAGGAAGCGATACAGGTTGCGCAGCATCGCCGCCGTCGCGCCCCAGATGAAATGATGGCCGCCCTGCACGGCTGTTTGTTCGCTTGCTGCTTCCGTTGCCTGTAGGCTTGCCTCGCCGCTTCGCCGTTGCGTGGGGTTTATCGTTGCCGCCAGTTCATCGCGCGGATACGGCATCGCGAAAAAGCGGCGCTCGCCGCCTTCGTAACGGAACAGACGCTCTTCGTGGTTCGCGGGGTTCATCAGGAATGCGAGCGGCACTTCGAACACCTCGGCCACTTCGAGCGCATCCATCTGCAACGTGAACGGCGGATGCACGAGGCCGATCACCGGCGACACGCAAAAACCGGTGCCCGTCAGATAGTCGGGCAATGCACCGAGAATTTCCACGCGCGACGCATCGAGGCCGACTTCCTCGCGCGCCTCGCGCAGCGCGGTCGCGATGGCGTCGGCGTCGAACGGTTCCTGACGGCCGCCGGGAAAACTCACCTGGCCGGCGTGATCGTTCAGATGGTCCGCGCGCTGCGTGAGCAGGACCGTGAGGCCGTGCTCACGCACCACGAGCGGCACCAGCACCGCGGCCACGCGCGGATCGATCTCGGTATTGCGCCACGGCGCATCGGCAATTTTCTCGGGGGTCCAGGCAAGCGGCCGCTCGAAGCGTGCCCGCAGTGCATCGGGCGTAAGACGGTCGCCCGCCACCGCCGGCAGATCGGCGCCGGTCGCGATGACAGGCAGGCTTTCGGGCTCAAAGACGGGGCGGATCAACGGGTTCTCTGATGAGCGGGTGGGGATACCGCTATTTTGACCTGGCAAACAAAAAAGCACCCGCGAGGGGTGCTTTTTCTTACAGCATTTACGCTTCCGGAGCAGCGCGGTTTTTCGAAACCAGCTTTTCCTTGATTCGAGCCGACTTGCCCGAACGCTCGCGCAGGTAGTACAGCTTTGCACGACGCACGTCACCGCGACGCTTCACGACGATGCTTGCCAGCAGCGGCGAATACGTCTGGAACGTACGCTCGACGCCTTCGCCCGACGAAATCTTGCGGACGATGAACGACGAATTCAGACCACGGTTACGCTTGGCGATCACGACGCCTTCGTAAGCCTGCACACGCTTACGCGTGCCTTCAACCACGTTCACGCTGACGATGACCGTATCGCCCGGACCAAAATCGGGAATGGTCTTTTCGCCGAGAACGCGCGAGATTTCTTCCTGCTCGAGTTTTGCAATCAGATTCATCACTGACTCCTAGATCCATCTTGTCGGCGTTCGTACCTGCCTTGCGCTGGTTTCCCGCAGGTTGCCCTGCTGCGCTCGGCTACGGCCCCGATAGAGGATGGGTTCACATCTGGCGCCGCACACGCATGTACGGCACCGCCTTGTGTCCGCTCGAAAGACCGGGGCCTCAGGCCTTCGGTTCTCCCTTCGCGAGACTTGCGAGCCATGCCTCGTCGGCACGGCTCAACATCTTGTTCTTCCTGGCCTTCACGATCAGATCGGGCCGTTTGTTCAGCGTGTTGCGCAACGCTTCGCGCCGCCGCCACGCTTCGATTTCCGCATGATGGCCGCCGAGCAGCACATCGGGCACCCGCACGCCCTCGTATTCCTCGGGCCGCGTGTAATGCGGACAATCGAGCAGCACGTCGACGAAGCTGTCCTGCACCGCCGACTGCGAATCGTTGAGCACGCCGGGCAGCTGACGCACGACCGCGTCCATCAACGCCATCGCAGGCAACTCACCGCCCGACAGCACGAAGTCGCCAAGGCTGACTTCCTCGTCGACGACACGGTCGAGCAGACGCTGGTCGATCGCTTCGTAACGACCGCACAACAGGATCAGACCGGGTTCGGCCGCGAACTTCATGACGCGCTCGTGATTGAGCGTTGCGCCTTGCGGCGACATCATCACGACGCGCGGCGTACCAATGCCCTGTTGCGCCTGCGCCGCTTTCGCGGCATCGATCGCTTCTTCGAGCGGTTTCGCCAGCATCACCATGCCGGGGCCGCCGCCGTACGGGCGATCGTCGATCGTACGGTAGTTGTCGGTTGTGAAATCGCGCGGATTCCACGTGCGCAACCCGTAGCGCTCCTGCTTCACTGCCCGGCTGGTGATACCCCAGTCGGTCAGCGCACGGAACATCTCAGGAAAGAGCGTCACGACATCGAACTGCACCGCTCTCTCCATTCAACGAAAGATTTCAATAATCGGCTTCCCAGTCGACGACGATCTGCTTCGCTGCCTGGTCCACCGTTTTGACATAGACGCCGACGAACGGGATCATGCGCTCGCCTGCTACCGGCTTGCCGCTCTTGTCGGTAGCCGGATATTCGATACGCAGCACCGACTGCGCGCCGTTGTCGATCATGCTTGCCACCCTGCCGAGGTTGAGCCCGGCGAGGTTCACCACATCCATGCCGATCAGGTCGACCCAGTAGAATTCGTCGGCTTCGAGAGCCGGAAATTCGTCGCGGCTGACGTACACGCGAAAGCCGCGCAAGGCCAGCGCCACGTCGCGGTCAGCGACGCCGCCCAGATGGGCAACCACACTGTCGCTATGAGTTTTGGCCTGCAAGGCCGGCACCGATCTACGCTCGCCGTCTTTGAGCAGCCACCAGCGTTTCGCGCTCAGCAAGGCGTCGCCGCCTCGCCCGGCACCTGCATGCGCGGCCACCTTGACCCAGCCTTTGAGGCCGTAAGCGTCGACGATCGCACCGACCTCGATCACGTCGGCCGGCCAGCTTGCCGCCGTTTCCGTGCGCATTTCCGCGGCTTCGGAACCAGCGTTTGCCGCAAGGGCTTTCGCCTTGTCTTCGGTCCGTTCGACCGGCTTGCGGACGAATGCACCGAACGACGTCTGACCAGACGCCTTTGCGCGCGAAGCTGCTCCGGCGCGACCAGAACTGCCGGAATCACGCTCAGACATGAGATAACCTCGGAGACAACGTCGCCGCCAGCTTTGGCGTCTGTTTCAGTAAAACAATTTGCGCATCGAACTGCTCACGCAAGCTGCGCGAGCCGCCGGCCGAACCGACGACGATACGCACACGAGCCGCCATTATCAGGCAGCCGGTTGCGCCTTTTGCGCTTCCTTCACGAGACGCTCGACGGTCGGCGACAGTTGCGCGCCAACACCTTGCCAGTACGTCAGGCGGTCCTGAGCGATACGCAGGGACTCGCCCTTCGTAGCGACCGGGTTGTAGAAGCCAACGCGCTCGATGAAGCGGCCGTCACGACGGCTGCGCGAGTCGGTGGCAACGATGTTGTAGAACGGGCGCTTCTTGGAGCCGCCACGAGCCAAGCGGATGATGACCATACTAGAATCCTTGAAAACCGGGGTTCGGAACGACTGAAACACGCGATTATAGCTGGAAACTGACGCCATAACAAACACTTACCGGGATAAACTGAGCAACCGGGCTGCGCCGGCCACCGGCCAGGGGGCCCGCGAACCCGCCCAAACGCCCGGAATACCTGAAGGAGCGCTCGTGAAACGCCTGCAGCCCATCCCGGTTCTGTCCGTTTTTTTGCTCTTTTTCGTGCGCTTTTCGGGACTTGCTTGCGCTGCGCGAGGCCGCGTTCTACGCGCGGCGGCCGCGACGCTCGTCGCCACACAGGCCCTGACGGCGGCCGCGGCACTGCCCGTCGAGAAAATCAGGGTCCCGCCGGGCTTTCATATTGAAGTGTTGTCGGACGAAGTGCCGAGCGCACGCGCGATGACACTTTCGCCGAAAGGCATTCTCTATGTAGGCAGCCTTGACGGGCACGTCTACGCGCTCGAACTGCAAAACGGCCATGTGACGGGCCGCCACGTGATTGCTTCCGGCCTGCAGTTGCCGGCTGGAGTGGCATGGCACGACGGCGCGCTATATGTATCCGCAGTGTCGAAGATCGTGCGCTTCGATGCGATCGACTCCCACCTGAGCGATCCGCCGCAGCCCGTTATCGTGACTGACAAGCTGCCCACGGAGACGCATCACGGCTGGAAATTCATCGCTTTCGGTCCGGACGGCAAGCTGTACGTGCCGCAGGGCGCGCCGTGCAACATCTGCGAAAAAGACCCCAACCGGTTTGCGCTGATTGGCCGCATGGACCCGGACGGCAGCCACTATGAGGTCGTGGCGCGCGGCATACGCAATTCGGTCGGCTTCGCGTGGCATCCCGTCACACACGAACTGTGGTTCACCGACAACGGCCGCGATCTGCTCGGCGACGACATCCCGAGCGATAAGCTGAACCGCGCGCCACGAGTCGGGTTGAATTTCGGTTTTCCGTACTGTCATGGCGGCGACACGCCGGACCCCGAATTCGGCAAGGACCATCCGTGCAGTGATTTCACGCCGCCCGTGGTCAAACTCGGCGCGCACGTGGCTTCGCTCGGCATGCGTTTTTACGATGGCCCAATGTTTCCACCCGACTACCGCAACAGTATTTTCATCGCCGAGCACGGCTCCTGGAACCGCAGCAAGAAGGTCGGCTACCGCGTCGTGCGCGTGATCGCCAATGCGGACGGCAGCAACGCGCGCCAGGAAGTCTTTGCCGAAGGCTGGCTGCAACCCGGCGAAGCCGTCTGGGGCCGGCCCGCCGACGTGCTGCCGCTGCCGGACGGCTCGCTGCTCATCAGCGACGATTACGCCGGCGCGATCTATCGCGTGACGTATTCGGCGCCTTAGTGCCCGTCAAGGCGCTGACCTTGGTGGTGGGCGAACCCTTCGCGAAGCCCGCCGAGTTCGCAGCCGCGCCAAAGACAATCCCTCCGGCCCGTACATCGGCTCCGGCACGAAGGCACCAAAGCTCCCTCTCCAACCCCGACATCCGCTTCGCCGCGGAGGCATCAAAGACGTCCAGCCCGCGCCGCGCGCCGCCGCTACCCGTCTTCGGCCCTTTGCCCACCCGCGACGTGACCGCCGGCGCGCGGCAGGCGTAGAATGCGCGTCGGTCCGCGCCCTGCGGCGCGCCGCTCCTTTCGACCGCCCATCACTCTGCCCAAGCGTCCATGTCCACCGTTGCTTCGACTTCCCCACGCTTCAGATCCAAGACGATTACCGCCGCGCTGGCGTTCTTCTTCGGCAGCCTCGGCGCCCACCGCTTCTATCTGTACGGCGCCCGGGACATTTACGGTTGGGCTCATCTGATCGGCACGTTGATCGGCATTCCCGGCGCAATGCTGCTCGTGGCAACCGAGCGCGCTTCGATGCTCGGCTGGGCGCTGGCGACCCTCGGCGCAATTTCGCTTCTTGCCGCGTTTCTCGCCGCAATCGTCTACGGGCTGCGCCCCGACGAAAAGTGGGACGCGCAGTTCAACGCCCACACGCAGCGCAAAAGCCGCTCCGGCTGGACGGTTATCTTCATCGTCATCTTTTCCCTGTTGATCGGCGCCTTCCTGCTCATGAGCGGTCTCGCCATCTCGTTTCAGACCTACTTCGAGAGCCAGGTGGAAGCGGCCAAAACGATCTCGCAGTGACGGCGACAAGCTCCGCGAGGCGCTAGAAAAGCCTTAGTTGCGGATTGTCGTGTGACGGCCCCCGCTCACGCGACGGCTCACCTCGCCGAAAGTGCGACATGTCGAGAATGCCTCGCTCGCGCCCGTTCAATCCCAGACGGCGCACGGCCTTGTGAAAGCGCTGCTTGAGCATGTCCGCCCATAAGCCCTCTCCTTTCATACGCGTCGAGAACGACGAATCGTAGTCCTTGCCGCCCCGCATGTCGCGCACGCGGCTCATGACCCGTTCGGCCCGGTCGGGAAAATGCGCGGCGAGCCAATCCTTGAACAGCGGCGCGACTTCCCAAGGCAGACGCAGGACGATATAGCTCGCGTTGCTCGCGCCCGCTTCCGCGCAAGCCTCGAGCACGCGCTCCATGTCTGGTTCGGTGACGAACGGAATGACCGGCGCAATGCTGACGCCGACCGGAATGCCCGCCTCGCTCAAAGTGCGGATCGCACGCAAGCGCCGCGACGGCGTGGCCGCCCGTGGTTCGAGCGTGCGCGCGATGTCCGCGTCCAACGTCGTGATCGTGATCGCGGCCATGAACTGCCCGCGCGCGGCCATCGGCGCGAGCAGATCGATGTCGCGCTCGATCAGCGACGATTTGGTGATTGCCGCGAATGGCTGGTTGCGCTCGCTGAGCACCTCGATCACGCGGCGCGTGAGGCGCAAGTCGCGCTCGGCCGGCTGCCACGCGTCGGTGGCGACACCGAGCGCGATCGGCTCCGGCACGTAGGACTTCTTCGACAATTCGCGCTCGAGCAGCTCCGGCGCATTGATCTTCGCGTAGATGCGGCTTTCGAAATCGAGCCCCGGCGACAACCCCAGATAGCTGTGCGTGGGCCGCGCGAAGCAATAGATGCAGCCGTGCTCGCAACCGCGATAGGGATTCAGCGACACGCTGAACGGAATATCCGGCGAGGCATTGCGCGTAAGGATCGACTTCGCGCGCTCTTCGAACACCTGCGTGCGCAACCCTTTCGGCTCGCCGTCTTCTTCGGCGGCTGGCTGCCAGCCGTCGTCAACGGCTTCGCGCTGGTCGACCTCATAGCGGCCTTGCAGGTTCGTCACCGCTCCACGCCCTTTGCGAGGCGCGGGCGGCGCGATCGGAAATTCAGGAACGGAAGAAGTATCGGAATCAGTCACGGCAGGCCACGGCTAGAGCACTAAAAACGGCGCAACAAAGAAATACGAACCGGAAATACAGCCCGCAGGACAAACGCGCGCCCAACAAAAAACGGCGCAAAACACCTGTATAAATATACAGTGTTTACGCCGTTTGTCGAGTCCCGCTTTTCCGCCCGCGACCCGGCCGCGAACCCGCTACCAGGACCGCCGTGATGTTCCGGTCCGCGCTTATTACGTCCCTATTCGCCCACCGCGATCGTCAGCGTCTCCTTGATCTCCTCCATCACCACATAGCTCTTCGACTGCACCGCGCCCGGCAACTGCAGCAGGATGTCGCCGAGCAGCTTGCGGTAATCAGCCATTTCGCCGATGCGCGCTTTGATCAGATAGTCGAAGTCGCCCGACACGAGGTGGCATTCGAGCACCTCGGGAATCTTCTGCACCTCGCGCCGGAACTGGTCGAACATGTTGCCGCTCTTGTGATCGAGCGTGATCTCGACGAACACGAGCAGCGCCGCGCCCAGTTCGACCGGGTTCACGCGCGCGTAATAGCCCATGATCACGCCGTCGCGCTCCATCCGCTTGACCCGCTCGATGCACGGCGTCACCGACAGCCCCACCTGCTCCGCGAGGTCTTTCATCGCCATCCGGCCGTCCTGCTGCAGGAGCCGCAGGATCTTGTGATCGAGCTTGTCGAGAGCCCGCACGGGCTGCCGCTGTGTACGCATGATGTTTCTGCTGAAAATGATGAAAATACGATAACAAAACCTGCCTGACTGTTAATAGTATAGCGGTTAACACTGGGCAAACCGCGTTATACCTCGGGTTACGACTCGTTAGCCGAACGAGATCGAATCCACCGACGAACGCCGTGCCCTCCCAACCTTTCTGAATACCTGGAGCAGCTATGCGAGTCGTCGTTTTGGGCAGTGGCGTCGTCGGTGTGACGAGCGCGTATTACCTCGCGCGCGCCGGTCACGAAGTAACCGTCATCGACCGTGAAGCCGGCCCGGCGCTCGAAACCAGTTTCGCCAACGCCGGCCAGATCTCGCCGGGCTATGCGTCGCCGTGGGCCGCGCCGGGCGTGCCGTTGAAGGCCGTCAAGTGGATGTTCCAGAAGCACGCGCCGCTCGCGATCCGCCTCGACGGCACGGCATTCCAGCTGCAATGGATGTGGCAGATGCTGCAGAACTGCACGACCTCGCGCTATGCGGTGAACAAGGGCCGCATGGTGCGCCTCGCCGAATACAGCCGCGACTGCCTGCAGGCGCTGCGCGCCGACACCGGCATCCAGTACGAAGGCCGCACCGGCGGCACGCTCCAGGTGTTCCGCACGCAGCAGCAATTCGACGGCGCCGCGAAAGACATCGCCGTGCTGCAGGAAGCCAACGTGCCGTACGAACTGCTGTCGGCGGAAGAACTCGCGAAAGCCGAGCCGGCGCTCGCCGCGGTATCGCACAAGCTCACGGGCGGCCTGCGCCTGCCGGGCGACGAAACCGGCGACTGCCAGATGTTCACGACGCGCCTTGCCGCGCTCGCCGAGGAATTGGGCGTCAAATTCCGCTACAACACACCGATCGACGCACTCGCGATGGCGGGCGACCGTATCGCCGGCGTGCAGTGCGGCAGCGAACTCGTGCGCGCGGATTCGTTCGTCGTCGCGCTCGGTTCGTACTCCACGCGCTTCCTCGACGGCATCGTGAAGATTCCGGTCTATCCGCTGAAGGGCTATTCGATCACCGCGCCGATCGTCGACGCAGCGGCCGCGCCGGTGTCCACGGTGCTCGACGAGACCTACAAGATCGCGATTACGCGCTTCGACGACCGGATTCGCGTCGGCGGGATGGCGGAGATCGTCGGCTTCGACAAGTCACTGCGCAAGGCGCGCCGTGAAACGCTCGAACTGTGCGTGAACGACCTGTTCCCGGGTGGCGGCGATACGTCGAAAGCGACGTTCTGGACCGGTCTGCGGCCCATGACGCCGGACGGCACGCCGATCGTCGGCCGCACGCCGGTCGCGAACCTGTTCCTGAACACGGGGCACGGCACGCTCGGCTGGACCATGTCGTGCGGCTCGGGCCAACTGCTGGCCGATCTGATGTCGGGCAAGCAGCCGGCCATCCGCGCGGACGATCTGTCGGTGCATCGTTATCTCGGCGAGACGGCCGGCGAGCATCGTCCGGCTTATGCCTAAGCTAAGTGACGCCAGGCGGCAAGCGGATGCGCTGATGCACTCGGCGCGTTAATCAGCGCATGCGGCGGAATCGAAGCAGTAAAAAAGTAACAGCGAAGTAGCAGCGAAGCAACAGCGACAAACGGCGCCTCGCGAGGCGCCGTTTGCATTGAAGCCGGGATGAATATCCGCACAACATCTGAATATCGTCCGGCCACGATCACGTCATCAACCCGCGCTCAGAACTGATCCTCCGACAACGCCAGCACGCCTTCCCCACCCTTCGCACTGACAATCGCCACTTCGAGCGCCGCCGCCTGCGGCAATACGTGCTCCGCATAGAACCGCGCGGTGGCGATCTTCGCGTCGTGGAACGCAGGATCCGCGTCGCGCCTGACCGCAGCCGCGAGCATCGCACGCGCCATCTGCCAGCCTCCGAGCACGATGCCCGCGAGCTTCAGATAAGGCACGCTGCCCGCGAACACCGCGTTCGGATCGCCCTTCGCATTCGCGACGACGAAATCGACGACCGCGCTCATCGCGCGCTGCCCCTGCGCAAGCTGCGTCTTCATCGACGCGAATGCCGGCCCCTGCTGCGCACCGAGCGCGTCGACTGTCTGTGCGATACCGGCAAGCAGTTCTTTCGCGACCTTGCCGCCGTCACGCAGCGTCTTGCGGCCAATCAGATCATTCGCCTGAATCGCGGTCGTGCCTTCGTAGATCGGCAGGATGCGCGCATCGCGGTAGTACTGCGCGGCGCCGGTTTCCTCGATGAAGCCCATGCCGCCGTGCACCTGCACACCGAGGCTCGCGACGTCGATCGACAGTTCCGTGCTCCAGCCCTTCACGATCGGCACGAGGTATTCGTAGATCGCCTGATGCGCGGCACGCGTCGCTTCGTCCGGATGACGATGCGCGAGATCGCAATGCGACGCCGCGACATAGGCCAGTGCGCGCGACGCTTCGGTCAGGCCGCGCATCGTCGACAGCATGCGGCGCACGTCCGGGTGCTGGATGATCGCGACCGGCTGCTTCGCCGAGCCATCGACGGGGCGGCTCTGCACGCGCTCCTTCGCATACGCGACCGCCTTCTGGTACGCGCGGTCCGAGATCGCGACGCCCTGCATGCCCACTGCGAAACGCGCGGCGTTCATCATGATGAACATGTACTCGAGCCCACGATTCTCTTCGCCGATCAGTTGGCCGATCGCGCCGCCATGATCGCCGAACTGCAGCACCGCGGTCGGGCTCGCCTTGATGCCGAGCTTGTGTTCGATCGACACGCAGTGAACGTCGTTGCGCTCGCCGAGCGAACCGTCCTCGTTGACGAGAAACTTCGGCACGATGAAGAGCGAGATGCCCTTCACGCCCTCGGGCGCGCTCGGTGTGCGCGCGAGCACGAGATGCGCGATGTTCTTCGCCATGTCGTGCTCGCCCCACGTAATGAAGATCTTCGTGCCGAACAGCTTGAACGAACCGTCGGCCTGCGGCTCGGCGCGCGTGCGCACGAGCGCGAGATCGGAGCCGGCCTGCGGCTCGGTCAGGTTCATCGTGCCGGTCCATTCGCCGGAAATCAGCTTCGGCACATAGGTCTGTTTCTGCGCTTCGCTGCCCGCGGTCAGCAGCGCTTCGATCGCGCCGTCGGTCAGGAGCGGACACAGCGCGAACGACAGGTTCGACGCGTTGAGCATTTCGACGCACGGTGTCGCGATGAGCTTTGGCAGCCCCTGCCCTTCGTAGTCGAGCGGATGCTGCACGCCCTGCCAGCCGCCCTCGGAGAACTGGCGGAACGCTTCCCTGAAACCCGGCGTCGCGGTCACGACGCCATCCTTCCAGCTGCTCGGATTGCGATCGCCGTCGACGTTCAGCGGCGCGAGCACTTCGCCGCACAGTTTCGCCGACTCGTCGAGCACGGCCTGAGCCGTGTCGAGGTTCGCGTCTTCGAAGCCGGGCAGCCTCGCGATGTCTTCGAGTCCGGCCAGTTCTTGCATCACGAACAGCATGTCCTTGATGGGCGCCGTATAGCTCATTTCGGTTCTCCTCCCTTGATATGAAAAAAGGGCGCGGGACTTGGTCGGTCCAGCGCCCTTCGCTTGCTGTCAGCCGCCTGTTCGAGGCGCTGCGGCGCTTAGCCGAGTTCGCTCACGAGCTCCGGCACGACGGCGAACAGATCGCCGACCAGACCGTAATCGGCGACGCTGAAAATCGGCGCTTCCGGATCCTTGTTGATCGCGACGATCACCTTCGAGTCCTTCATACCCGCCAGATGCTGGATCGCACCCGAGATGCCGACCGCCACGTACAGTTGCGGCGCGACGATCTTGCCGGTCTGGCCGACCTGATAGTCGTTCGGCACGAAGCCCGCATCGACCGCGGCGCGCGAGGCGCCCAGTGCCGCGCCGAGCTTGTCCGCGAGCGGCTCCAGCACCTTCGTATAGTTCTCGCCGTTGCCCAGCCCCCGGCCGCCCGACACGATGATCTTCGCGCTCGTCAGCTCCGGACGGTCCAGCTTCGTGACTTCACGGCTAACGAACTGCGAGAGGCCGCTGTCGGCCGCGGCTTCGATCTTCTCGACTGCTGCGCTGCCACCTTCGGCTGCAACCGCGTCGAAGCCCGTCGAGCGCACGGTGATGACCTTGATCGGGTCAGCCGATTGCACGGTCGCAATCGCGTTGCCCGCGTAGATCGGACGCTCGAACGTGTCTGGCGAATCGACTGCGGTGATGTCGCTGATCTGCGCGACGTCGAGCTTTGCCGCGATGCGCGGTGCGATGTTCTTGCCGTAGGCGGTGGCCGGCGCGAGGATGTGCGAGTAGTTCTTCGCGATGTTCAATACGGTCGCTTCGACGTTTTCCGCGAGACCCGCTTCGAGTTGCGGCGCATCGGCGAGCAGCACCTTGCTGACGCCCGCGATCTTCGCTGCCGCATCGGCCGCAGCCTGCGCGTTGTGACCCGCAACCAGCACGTGAATGTCACCGCCAATCTTTTGTGCCGCTGCGATCGTATTCAGCGTCGCGGCCTTGATCGACGCGTTGTCGTGTTCTGCTATTACCAGATTCGTCATTTGCTCTGTCTCCAGTCCCATGCAACATAGTTGCCGTTCTACTTAAAGCACCTTCGCTTCGGTCTTCAGCTTCTCAACCAGCGTCTTCACGTCCGGCACCTTCACGCCGGCGGAGCGCTTCGGAGGCTCGGCGACTTTCAGCGTCTTCAGACGCGGCGTGACATCGACGCCGAGATCTTCCGGCTTGACGACTTCCAGCGGTTTCTTTTTCGCCTTCATGATGTTGGGCAGCGTGACGTAGCGCGGCTCATTGAGGCGCAGGTCGGTGGTGACGACCGCCGGCAGCGTCAGCGACAGCGTTTCGGCGCCGCCGTCCACTTCGCGCGATACGGTGGCCTTGCCGTCTGCAACGACAACCTTCGAGGCGAACGTCGCCTGCGGCAGGTTCGCGAGCGCGGCGAGCATCTGGCCGGTCTGGTTGGAGTCGTCGTCGATGGCCTGCTTGCCGAGGATCACCAGTTGCGGCTGCTCCTTCTCGATCAGCGCTTTCAAAAGCTTCGCCACCGCGAGCGGCTGCAAATCCTCACTCGATTCGATCAGGATCGCGCGGTCCGCGCCGATCGCGAGCGCGGTGCGCAGCGTTTCCTGCGCCTGCGTCACACCGGCCGACACGGCAATCACTTCGGTCGCCACGCCCGCTTCCTTCAGACGCACGGCTTCTTCCACCGCGATTTCGTCGAACGGATTCATCGACATCTTCACGTTCGCAATGTCGACACCCGTGCCATCCGACTTGACCCGGACTTTCACGTTGTAGTCGACCACTCTCTTCACTGGCACCAGGATTTTCATGCACACGCTCCAAAGTTACGAATACGTCAACCCGACGAACATTATAACGACTGCCTCATGGCAGCCCTATCGCGGGCCCATTAGCGGGAGGATATCGCTCCTCTGCGGCGCGACGACAATAGCGAACGATCGTTCTATTTTAATCTCTAAAAAACCCGGGCGGCAACCCCGGGTTCCGACTCGCACTTCTAATTTCGCATTGCCGTCGTCTTCCTGCGAATCTGGCGGGCGGCGGCTTACCAGGCGGTAATGACCGAGCCGCCGAATTTGTTGTCGATGAACTGCTTCACTTCCGGCGAGTGGTACGCGGCGACCAGCTTCGCGACCCACGGCTTGTTGCGGTCGGCCTCGCGGATCGCGATGATGTTCACGTAAGGACCCTTCGGGTCTTCGATCGCGATCGCATCCTGCTTCGGCTTCAAGCCCGCTTCCATCGCGAAGTTGGTATTGATCGCGGCCGCATCGACGTCGCCCAGCGAACGCGGAATCTGCGCCGCGTCGAGTTCGACGATCTTCAGTTTCTTCGGATTCCCGACGATGTCGAGCGGCGTCGCCTTCAGCCCCGCATCGGCGCGCAGCTTGAGCAGGCCCTGCTTTTGCAGCAGCAGAAGCGCGCGGCCGCCGTTGGTCGGATCGTTCGGCACGGCGATCTTCGCGCCCGGCTGCAATTCGGCGAGCGACTTGATCTTTTTCGAGTAGATACCCATGGGGTACGTGACCGTGTCCGCGATACGGATCAGCTTGTAGCCGCGGTCCTTCACCTGCGCCTGAAGATACGGGTCGTGCTGGTAGCTGTTCGCATCGAGATCGCCGCTCGCAAGCGCCGCGTTCGGCTGCACGTAGTCGGAGAACTCGACGATCTTGATGGTGAGGCCGTTCTTCGCCGCGACGCTCTTCACGACGTCCATGATCTGCGCGTGCGGGCCGCCGGTGACGCCGACCTTGATCGTGTCGTCGGCATGCGCCGCGGTGGCGGCGAAGAGCGTTGCCGCGCCGAGCGCAGCAGCGAGCTTGAGAATGAAGCGACGTTGCATGATGGGTCTTTTCCGAATCTGCGAATCTTGTAAATGAGCTGCCGGTCAGGGTTGCCGGCAACCGTTGTTCATTTGTGGCTCAGGCGACGCACGAGCCAATCCCCAAACGACTGCACCAGTTGCACGAACACGATCAGGATCACGACGACCGTCAGCATCACTTCAGGCAGGAAGCGCTGATAGCCGTAGCGGATGCCGAGGTCGCCGAGACCGCCGCCGCCGATCGCGCCGGCCATCGCCGAATAGCCGACCAGCGACACGAATGTGATCGTGAGCCCGGCGACCACGCCCGGCAGCGACTCGGGCAGCAGCACCTTGAAGACGATCTGGCCGGTGGTCGCGCCCATCGCCTGGGCCGCTTCGATGAGCCCGCGATCGACCTCGCGCAGCGCCGTTTCGACGAGCCGCGCGACGAACGGCGCGGCGGCGATCGTCAGCGGCACGATGGCGGCCGCCGTGCCGATCGACGAACCCACGACGAGCCGCGTAAACGGAATCACCGCGACGAGCAGGATGATGAACGGCGTCGAGCGCACCGCATTGACGATCACGCCCATCACACGATTCAGGGCGACGTTTTCGAGCACGCCCTGACGGTCGGTCAGATACAGCAGCACGCCGAGCGGCACGCCCGCCACGGCGCCGATCAGTCCGGAAATGCCCACCATGATGAGCGTTTCCCAGAACGACTGGACGAACATATCGAACATTTCACTCAACATGCGAAAGCTCCTCTACCACCACACCCTGTTCGCGCAGATACGCGAGCGCCTGCGCCACCTTGGCCGGTTCGCCGCCCGCGAGCACCGCGAGCGAGCCGAACGCCTGCCCCTGGATCTCGTCGATCTGGCCGTGCAGGATGTTGAAGTCGAGTTCGTAGCGGCGAATCGTTTCAGACAGGATCGGCTGATCGACGCCCGAGCCCGTGAACGCAAGGCGCAGCAGATGACCGCTGCCGGTCTTCAGACGCTGCGCGACGCGCGCTTTCATCGCGGGCGGCAGCTCCTGCGCGATCACGTCGCCGATCAGCGCGCGGGTGACTTCGTGATGCGGTTGCAGGAATACGTCGATGACCTTGCCCTCTTCGACGACGCGGCCCGCGTCGAGCACCGCGACACGGTCGCAGACCTGCTTGATCACATCCATCTGGTGCGTAATCAGCACGATCGTGAGGTTCAGTTCGCGATTGATGCGCTTGAGCAGTTCGAGGATCGCGCGCGTGGTTTCGGGGTCGAGCGCGGAGGTCGCCTCATCCGAGAGCAGCACCTTCGGCTTGCTCGCGAGCGCGCGCGCAATGCCCACGCGCTGCTTCTGGCCGCCGCTGATCTGCGCCGGATAGCGGTCCTTCTGTGCCGACAGCCCGACGAGGTCGAGCAGCGGCAGCACGTTCGCTTCGATTTCGTCGCGCTTCATGCCGGCGAGTTCGAGCGGCAACGCGACATTCTCGTACACGGTGCGCGACGACAGCAGGTTGAAGTGCTGGAAGATCATGCCGATCTCGCGGCGCGCCTCGCGCAACTGCGCGGCGGGCAGCGTCGTCAGATCGCGGCCGTTGACGACGATGTTGCCTTCGGACGGCCGCGTGAGCAGGTTGATCGTGCGCACGAGGGTGCTCTTGCCCGCGCCGCTGCGGCCGATGATGCCGAACACCTCGCCGGCCGGAATCGACAGATTGACGTTGTGCAGCGCCTCGACCCAGCCCCGGGGCCCGGCAAACCGCTGGGAGATATTGCGTATTTCAATCATGGAAAACGAAACGGCGGCGACTGCCGGCGAGCGTATTGCTCCCGGCAAGCGGCCGCCGTTGCTTTTATTGGGATTTGAGGCCGCTATTCTACCGCAGCGACGACATACTCTTTAATAATCAATTCCGATCTTTTCATAACCTGAGGGCATTAGAGGGGCGCACGATGCGCGATGCTCGCGCACGCTGCGCCGCTGCGACTATGATCGGGCGACATCCAATCAGGACAAGCCGCAAACCATGCAGACATCCCCGAGCCACACCGTGCGCGCGAGCGCGGGCAACCCCAGTAGCGACGTACCGCAGCGCACCTCGGTCACGGCCGCCGACGGCGTGCAGTTGCCGCTCTATCGCTGGCAACCCGGTGGGCCGGCGCGCGCGACGGTCGCGCTGCTGCACGGTCTCGCCGAGCACGCCGGCCGCTACGCCGCGCTCGCCGGCCGGCTCAACGGGGCGGGCATCGAACTGGTCGCGATCGATCTGCGCGGCCACGGCCATGCACCCGGCAAGCGCGCGTACGTGAAGCGCTTCGACGACTACCTGCTCGACGCGCAGGCGCTCGTCGACGCCGCCGCCCAAAGCTGCGTGCCGCTCTTCCTGATGGGACACAGCATGGGCGGCGCGGTGGCCGCGCTCTATGCGATCGAACGACTCGCCGAGAGCGGCCGTCGATTGAGCGGCCTGATCCTGTCGAGTCCCGCGCTCGCGCCGGGCCGCGACGTGCCGCGCTGGATGCTCGCGGCGAGCCAGGTCATCAGCCGCCTCTACCCGGGCTTCCCGGCAATGAAGATCGACGCCGCGCTGCTCTCGCGCCTTCAGCCGGTGGTGAACGCCAATCGCAACGACCCACTCGTGCATCACGGCGCGATTCCGGCGCGCACGGGCGCCGAGCTGCTGCTCGCGATGAAGCGGATCGAGCACGGCCGGGCGGGTCTGCGCATGCCGCTTTTCGTCTATCACGGCACCGCCGACAAGCTGACCGAGCCCGACGGCAGCCGCGCATTCGGCGAGCACGCGGGTTCGCCGGACAAGACGCTCACGCTATACGAAGGCAGCTATCACGAGACGATGAACGACCTCGACCGCGACCAGGTGATCGGCGCGTTGATCGAGTGGATCGAAAAGCGGGTAGTGGGACGAAGCTGAGCCGGGCTCGCAGCGCGCTCTCGCCGTGACATCGAATTGGCGGCTGCGCCCAGCCACGGTTGATGAACCAAACCAGCGTTTGCAACCGCCTAGCGCTTCCAGTCCGGCGCGCGCTTGTCGATGAACGCCTGCACGCCTTCGAGCGCCGAGTCGTCCATCATGTTGCAGGCCATCGTCTGGCCGGCGAGCTGATACGCGGCCTCGATGCCCATTTCGAGCTGCCGGTAGAAAAGGCCCTTGCCCGCGCTCACGGCTTCGACCGGCTTCGCGCAGATGCTCGCGGCGAGCCGCGCGAGTTCGTCGTCGAGCATGTCCGCCGGAACCGTGCGGTTCACGAGACCCTGCTGCTGCGCTTGCGCAGCGTCGATGAAATCGCCGGTGAGCAGCATTTCAAGCGCCGCCTTGCGCGACAGGTTCCGCGACAGCGGTACCGACGGCGTCGCGCAGAAAAGCCCGAGGTTCACACCCGAGACGGCGAAGCGCGCAGTATCGGCGGCCACCGCGAGATCGCACATCGCGACAAGCTGGCAGCCGGCTGCCGTCGCGATGCCGTGCACGCGCGCGATCACCGGCTGCGGCATGCGCTGGATCGTCATCATCAGCTTCGTGCAGCGCGCGAAAAGCTGCTGGTAGTAAGCAAGCGACGGCGCCGCACGCATTTCCTTCAGATCGTGTCCCGCGCAGAACGCGCGCCCCGCCCCGGCGATCACGACGACGCGCGCATCCGTCCGCGCAATCGCACTCAGGCTCTGCTGAAGTTCGTCGAGCAGCGCCTCGGATAGCGCATTGAACGCATCGGGCCGGTTCATCGTCACGCGCACGACGCCCGGCACGCGATACGCGTCGTGTTCGATCTCGACCAGTGAAGCGTTGCCGCTGTCTGCGGGACTGGCGTTCATGGCTCGCTCCTCGCTGCGTTGCCTGACTGTGTTGCCTGACTGTGTCGCTTTACTGCGTTGCTTGCCCACGTTGCGCTACGTTACGTTGTGCCGTTCAGGATGCGCCGAATACCGGGACCGCTCAGAGATTCAGATACCGGCGAGCGCACGCACGTGCGCGACCACGCTGCGGCCGAGCGCCGACAGGTTGTAGCCGCCCTCGAGACAACTGACGATGCGCCCGCGCGCGTAGCGCGTCGCGATCTCGCGCATCTGCTCGGTAATCCACGCGTAATCGTCTTCGACGAGCCCCATGTTGCCGAGGTCGTCCTCGCGATGCGCATCGAAGCCGGCCGAGATGAACAGCATCTCCGGCTTGAATTCGTGCAGGCGCGGCAGCCACAGCATGTCGACCGCCTCGCGCACCGCCATGCCGTTCGAGCGTGCCGGCATCGGCACATTGCACATGTTGGGCGCCTGGTTGTCGGCGCCCGTGAACGGATAGAACGGATGCTGGAAGATGCTGCACATGAGTACGCGCGAGTCGCCCGAGAACGCGGCCTCGGTGCCGTTGCCATGATGCACGTCGAAGTCGATGATCGCGACGCGCGCGAGGCCATGCACCTCGAGCGCGTGACGCGCGGCGATCGCGACGTTGTTGAAGAAGCAGAAGCCCATCGCGCGCGCCGGCTCCGCATGATGGCCGGGCGGCCGCACGCTGCAAAATGCGTTGTCGTAGCGGCCTTCGAGCACCGCGTCCGTCGCGGCCACCGCCGCGCCCGCGGCGCGCAGCGCGGCTTGCCACGTGTGCGGGTTCATCGTCGTGTCGGGGTCGATCTCCGCGGTGCCCTCGGTGGGCGAACGGCTGCGGATGTAATCGACATGCGCCTGCGTATGCACGCGCAGCAGCGCGGCTTCGTCGGCGAGCGGCGGCGATTCGCGCCCGATCAGCGCGTCGATGCGGCTCGCGATCAGCTGGTCCTCGATCGCCTGCAGGCGCGCGGGACATTCGGGATGCCACTGCCCCATGTCGTGCAGCAGACAGTCGGCGTGGGAATAAAAGCCTGTTGCCATAGTTCTCTTGTTTCTCTTGTGCGCCTCTTCTACGCGCGGCGCATTCGATGCGCGCAGCGTGTCTCCGTCGAGCGGCGCGCGCCCCGGCGCGCCGATATTCATCAAGTTACCACACGATGGCGCGGTAGGGCCGCTGCGCCGCCGCTGTGGCGTGTTCGGCACGGTTTTGCGGAGGGCGTCGGGTATACTGCCCCCGGCCCGTTTCCTTCGATTACCCTCGGCGTTCCCCGTCGCCCCCCGTCTCTCACGCACTGCGCTTCCTGCTCACTATGACCGTCAAGCTTGCTCTGCCCGCACGATCCACATGCAACCGGTTACGCCTTGGCATGCTGGCCGCCTCACTGTCCGTCGCATCGTGCATGTTCATGGCAGCCAGTCCGGCGAATGCGAAGAAGTCGCCGGTGCAGATCGCGCAAAGCCAGCCGCAGCAGCCGGTGCAGCAAGGGCAGACGTTCGAGGAAGAGATCATTCCGCAGCGCTACGCGAACAACGCGAATGTCGATGCGTTCATCAACGAGATGGTGGCCCGCTACGACTTCGACGAAAACGCGCTCCATGCGCTCTTTGCCGGCGTCAGCTATTCGGCGACCGCGGTGAAGCTCGTCACGCCGTCGCCCTCGCCGTCGGTCAAGAACTGGCGCGTGTATCAGGCGCGCTTTCTGGACCCTGTGCGCATCAATGCCGGCGTGCGTTTCTGGCGCGAGAACCAGGCCACGCTGCAACGCGCGTATCAGGAGTTCGGCGTGCCGCCGGAGGTGATCGTCGGCATCATCGGCGTGGAAACGATCTACGGCCGCTACATGGGCAACTTCCGCGTGCTCGATGCGCTGACCACGCTCAGCTTCGATTATCCGAGCACGGCGAATCGCGCGGACCGCCAGGCCACCTTCCGCAAGAATCTCGAAGACTATCTCGTGTGGACGCGCGACGCGCAGATCGACCCGACCACCGTGCTCGGCTCCTACACCGGCGCAATCGGCATTCCGCAGTTCCTGCCGAGCAGCATCGTGCAATACGCGGTGAATTACGACGGCAACAAGCGCATCGATCTGCGCACGAGCGAGGCGGATGCAATCGGCAGCGTCGCGAATTATCTGCGTCAGAACGGCTGGGAGAGCGGCCGGCCGGTGGTGTGGCACATCGCCACGGACGCGGGCAGCCTCGGCGTCGCGCAAGCGGCCGCCAACGGTCAGCCGGAGCCGCGCTGGCCGCTCGAACAGTTGCTGCGCGCCGGACTCGTGCTGAACGAGCCGAACCTCGATATCGCCACGGAAGCGGGTACGCCGGTAACGGTGGTCGATCTGCCGTCGCCGGGACGCGGCACCGAGTTCGTGCTCGGCCTGAAGAACTTCTATGTGCTGACGCGCTATAACCGCAGCTTCTTCTATGCGCTCGCGGTGTATCAGTTGGGTCAGCGGGTGAAGGCGCAGATGCAGGCGATGGATGCGGCGAATAGTGCGGCGCCCCAAGGTTCGCAGGGACCGCAAAGCCCGGTCAATTCGCCGAACACCGATTCGCAATAAGTTCGGCTGCCGGGGCTCAGCGTGCGCCCCGCCTCGAGCGACATGACAAAAGCGCCGGCTTGACCGGCGCTTTTCATTGGCTCACGCGACCCGTGTGACTCATGTGACTCGCGCAACTCGCTTGCTCAGGCGGGAAACACGCCCGTGGACAGGTAGCGGTCGCCGCGATCGCAGACGATGAACACGATCGTCGCATTCTCGACCTGGCGCGCGACACGCAGCGCGACTTCACACGCGCCGCCCGACGAAATGCCGGCGAAGATACCTTCGACCGAGGCGAGACGCCGCGCCATTGCCTCAGCAGCGGACTGGCTCACGTTCTCGACGCGGTCCACGCGGCTGCGATCGAAAATTTTCGGCAGGTAGGCTTCCGGCCACTTGCGGATGCCGGGAATACGCGAGCCTTCCTCGGGCTGCGCGCCGATGATTTCGATCTGCTGATTCTGCGTTTTCAGATACGTCGACACGCCCATGATCGTGCCGGTCGTACCCATCGACGACACGAAGTGCGTGATGCGCCCTTCGGTGTCATGCCAGATTTCCGGGCCCGTGCCCTCAATATGCGAGGCCGGATTGTCCGGATTCGCGAACTGGTCGAGGATGATCCCCTTGCCTTCGCGCTGCATCTGCTCGGCCAGATCGCGCGCGTATTCCATGCCGCCCGTAACCGGCGTGAGAATGATTTGCGCACCATATGCAGCCATGCTCTGACGGCGCTCCACCGACAGGTCTTCCGGCATGATCAGCACCATCTTGTAGCCGCGGATCGCGGCCGCCATGGCGAGCGCGATGCCGGTGTTGCCGCTCGTCGATTCGATCAGCGTGTCGCCCGGCTTGATGCGCCCGCGCGCTTCCGCTTTCTTGATCATCGACAACGCCGGGCGATCCTTCACCGATCCCGCGGGGTTATTCCCCTCGAGCTTCGCAAGGACTACGTTATTGCGGCTGCGGATCTCGTCGTCGGGAAGACGGACGAGTTGCACGAGCGGTGTATTGCCGATCGTGTCTTCAATCGTTTTGTATGCCATGTCGGGTTCTGAATCTATCGATGTGCGTTTGTCTTCAATCTATCGATTCTAAACCACCATGTTCAACGCTGCCGTGCAGCCCTTCTGCGCGTATGGATGCCTGCGTTTGCGATGCAATAGACCCGCGGCGGTGAACCGCGGGAGCCAGTCATGTGAATGACAGTTCAAGAAGTGCCCGTTCACTCCACTAGCGAAGGAGGAATGACAGCAGAAAAAAGCGGGAAACGATCGTGGACCGCGCGCCCGCAGACCAGCGGCGCTTGATTACGCAGGGTTGCATACACGCGGCCCGCCTCCGCTTACTTCTTCACCGCCACGGCAGGGTTGTTTTTAGCCGTGGCGGCTGGAACGGCCTCGCCCTTTGTCGGCGAAGTCGCCGCAACCTGCGTGCCAGCAGCCGCGCCAGCCGGACCGACAGCGAGACCCTCCGCCTGCAGGCGCTCGACGGTATGCCCGCCCATGCCCTTGACGCGCTTGCCGAGATCGGCCATGTCCTTGAACGGACCATGCGCGGTGCGCTCTTCGAGAATGGCTTTCGCTTTCGCGGCGCCGATGCCCTTGACGCCGCGAAGCGCGTCTTCGTTAGCCGTATTGACGTCGACCATCGCATACGCGTGGCCGAAAGCGGCGAGCATGGCCGCGGTAACCAGAACTTTTCGAAACATATTGGAATCTCCCTGTTCGTACTGACCGGCGACCATCACCGGTCAGGAGATTCCAGTTTAAAGAGGACTGCGAAATATTTACACCTGGCCGAACAGCCAACGTACATAGCGATCGACACCTTCCTGCACGCTCAGAAACGGCGCGTCGTAGCCGGCCGCGCGCAGCTTCGACTGATCGGCCTGCGTGAAGCACTGATACTTGCCGCGCAGTGCATCGGGGAACGGAATGTATTCGATCAGCCCGCGCTGCACCTGATCCGCGAGCGACAGCGCCGGCTCGTTGTTCAGCGCGCGCAGCGTGTTGACCACGGTGCTCGCGATGTCGTTGAACGGCTGCGCGCGGCCGGTGCCGAGATTGAAGATGCCCGACTTCTCCGGGTGATCGAAGAAGAACAGGTTGACCTTCACGACGTCTTCGACCGAGATGAAATCGCGCGTCTGCTCGCCGGCCGCATAGCCGTTGTATTCGCCGAACAGCTTGACCTTGCCCTCGGCGCGGAACTGGTTGAAGTTGTGAAACGCGACCGACGCCATGCGCGCCTTGTGCGTTTCGCGCGGACCGTACACGTTGAAATAACGGAAGCCCGCGATCTGGCTCTTCGCGCTGGGCAGCACGCGGCGGATCACCTGGTCGAACAGGAACTTCGAATAGCCGTACACGTTCAGCGGCTGCTCGACTTC
This sequence comes from Paraburkholderia susongensis, assembly GCF_900177725.1. Lineage (GTDB taxonomy): Bacteria > Pseudomonadota > Gammaproteobacteria > Burkholderiales > Burkholderiaceae > Paraburkholderia > Paraburkholderia susongensis. The sequence continues at coordinate 937,860 of NZ_FXAT01000001.1, forward strand.
GCGCTCCTCGACGAAGCGGCTCGAGCCGCCATACGTCGCCGCCGACGACGCGTACAGGAACTGGATGTTCTGCGCGAGGCAGACGTCGAGCACGTCGCGGCTATAGCGGTAGTTGTTGTCCATCATGTAGCGGCCGTCGGTTTCCATCGTGTCCGAGCAGGCGCCTTCGTGGAAGATCGCGCGCACCTTGCCGAAGTCGCCGCGCTGGAAGCGTTCGACGAATTCGGTCTTGTCGAGATAGTCGTCGATTTCGCAGTCGACCAGATTTCTGAACTTGTCCGCGCGCGTGAGATTGTCGACGGCGATGATGCGTTGTTCGCCGCGCTCGTTGAGCGCCTTCACGAGATTGCTGCCGATAAAACCGGCCGCGCCGGTGACGATGACGGTCATGATGATCCTGCGGTAGTGAGCGTTGCGTGGGATTGGAGTCAGCCAGCGTTCGGCGAGCCCCTCGCGCACGTTGCGCACTGCAAACGCACCTGCACACGCGAGGGGAACCCGGCGGGCTGCATCAATGAAAGAGTTCGTCGTAGTCGACGGTGGCGGTGCCGAGTTTGCCGACCACGATGCCGGCTGCCCGATTCGCGAGCCCGACCGCGTCGACGAGCGAGAGACCCGCGCCGATCATGGCGGCGAGCGTCGCGATCACGGTGTCGCCCGCACCCGAGACATCATACACTTCGCGCGCAACGGCCGAAGCGTGCAGGATGCCGTCATCGGAGAAGAGCGTCATGCCCTCTTCCGAGCGCGTCAGCAGCAGTGCCTTGAATTCGAGTTCGGCGCGCAGCCTGGTCACGCGCGCGATCAGATCCTCTTCGGATTTCCACTGCCCGACCACTTCGCGCAACTCGGCGCGATTCGGCGTAATCAGCGTGGCGCCGCGATAGCGCTCCCAGTCGTCGCCCTTCGGATCGACGAGCACCGGCTTGCCCGCAGCGTGCGCCTTCGCGATCATCTGCGTGACGTGCGTGAGGCCGCCCTTCGCGTAATCGGACATCAGGATCACGTCGTGCGCCGGCAGCAGTTCGTCGAAACGCGCGAGACCCGATAGCAGCACCTCATGCGCCGGCGAGTTCTCGAAGTCGACGCGCAGCAGTTGCTGCTGACGCGACAGAACGCGCAGCTTGATCGTCGTGAGCAGCGCCGGGTCGCGTTCGAGATGCGGCGTCACGCCGCTTTCGTCGAGCAGTTGCACGATGCGCTCGCCCGGCTCGTCATGGCCGACCACGCACAGCAGGCCCGCCTGCGCGCCGAGCGCGACCGCATTGCGCGCAACGTTCGCCGCGCCGCCCAAGCGATCTTCCTGACGCTGAACATGCACGACCGGCACCGGCGCTTCCGGCGAAATGCGGTTCACGTCGCCGAACCAGTAGCGGTCGAGCATCACATCGCCGACCACGAGCACGCGCGCCGCGCCAAGCTGCGCGCGCGGCACCATGGTGAGCTTCGACTCCGGCGTGGACGCGGGCGCGGCAGGCATGGCCTCAGGCATCGGCCGGAAGTTCAGAGGGTTGGGCATAGGGGCGTCCAATCGCGTGATAATCGATGCCGAGTTCGGTCATCGCGTCGGGCTCGTACAGATTGCGGCCGTCGAAAATCAGCGGCGTCTTTAGCACCGATTTCAGATGCACGAAGTCCGGACTCTTGAATTCCTTCCATTCGGTCACGATCACGAGCGCGTCGGCGCCCGTCAGCGTTTCGTCCTGCGTGCTCGTGAAGGTGAGACGCGCGAGCTGCTCCGGCGCCGCGTGCAGATCCATCGCGAACACGCGGCGTGCTTCCGTGACCGCAACCGGATCGTACGCGCGCACCTGGGCGCCGCGCGCGAGCAGCTCGCCGATCACGCGGCGGCTCGGCGCCTCGCGCATATCGTCGGTATTCGGCTTGAACGCGAGGCCCCACACCGCGAACGTGCGGCCGCTCAGATCCTCGCCGAGCTTCGCCGCGATCTTGCGCACGAGCACGTCCTTCTGCTCATGGTTCACTTCCTCGACCGCTTCGAGAATACGCAGATTGTGGCCGCTTTCGCTCGCGGTGCGGATCAGCGCCTGCACGTCCTTCGGGAAGCACGAGCCGCCGTAGCCGCAGCCCGCATACAGGAAGTGATAGCCGATGCGCGGATCGGAGCCGATGCCGCGGCGCACCGCTTCGATATCGGCGCCCACTTTATCCGCGAGATTCGACATCTCGTTCATGAACGAGATGCGCGTGGCGAGCATCGCGTTGGCCGCGTATTTCGTGAACTCGGCGGAGCGCACGTCCATGTACAGCGTGCGTTCGTGATTGCGGTTGAACGGCGCGTACAGACGCTTTATCAGTTCGCGCGCACGCTGGCCAGCTTCGTCTTCGTCGATGCCGATCACGATGCGGTCGGGGCGCATGAAGTCGTCGACGGCCGCGCCTTCCTTCAGGAACTCGGGATTCGACACGACCGAAAAGCGATGCTGCTTGCTGTTCGCGAGGCCACGCTTCGCGAGCTCTTCCTCGACCACCGCGCGCACGCGCTGCGCGGTGCCGACCGGCACCGTCGATTTGTCGACGATCACCTTGAAGCCGTTCATCGTGCGGCCGATATTGCGCGCCGCCTCGAGCACGTATTGCAGATCGGCCGAGCCGTCTTCGTCGGGCGGCGTGCCGACCGCGATGAACTGGATGTCGCCGTGCGCGACGCTCGCTTCGACATCGGTCGAAAACGTGATGCGGCCCGCCGCGCGCGTACGGGCGATGATCTCCTGCAAGCCCGGCTCGTGAATCGGCACGCCGCCGTTGTTGAGGATGTCGATCTTGCGCGGATCGACGTCGAGACAGAAGACGTCGTTGCCGATCTCGGCGAGACACGCGCCGGTGACGAGGCCCACATAGCCCGTGCCGATAATGGTGATTTTCATATGCTTTCCGGTAGAGGGTTCCGGTGATGACTGCCGTTCATGAGGCCGGCGATGAACTCGTGGCGAAATGCGCTCGCGCGGGCGCGACCGGCATACAGGCGGTACAGCGGGTGCACTACCGCTGCCGCCGCGCTTGCCGGTCCGGCCGGCGCAACGTCAGTTCGGCGCCGTGATCGGTTCGACGCGACGCGGCGCATAGGTTTCCCAACCGCTGCAACCCGGGCACTGCCAGTAGAAAAGCCGCGCCCTGAAACCACAATTCTGGCACGTATACCGCGGCAGATTCTTGGTGCGCTGGCGGATCAGCGTACGCATCAGTTCCAGCTCGCTGCGCCGCGGCTCTTCCGCGACCGCCTGCTGCGCTTCGAGCAGACGCGTCATGCCGGCCAGATTCGGCGACTTCTGCATCTGCGTGCGCGCGAGCGCATGGGCCGCGTCGACGCCGCGCAGCGACTCGACGTACTGATAGGCAACGTCGAGCAGGTCGTTGCTCGGATGACGGTCCACCCAATTCGTGAGCAGGTCGGCACCCTCCTGCGGACGGCCGAGCGCTTCGTACGCCTTCATTATCTTTTCGGCGACGAGCGGCAGATACGCGGGGTTCTGCTCCTCGACGCGCCGCCATTGCGCGATTGCCGCTTCGGGCGCGTCGCCGGTTGCGTCGACGTCGCCGAACAGGATCGTCGCGCGCACGTTGGTCGGGTTCGCCTTCAGCGCGAAGCCAAGCTGACGGCGCGCCTCGTCCGGCTTCTTCTGCTGCAACGCTTCCTGCGCGAGTTCGCAGTGGAACTGCGCGATTTCCTTGTCGAGCGAGGGAGCGCCCATCGTTTCGAGATGACGCGCGGTGTCGATCGACTTGATCCAATCCTTCTCGATTTCGTAGATCGTGAGCAGCGCGCGTTGCGCGCCCAATGCGTAGTCGCCGGACTGAAGCGAGCGGAAGGTTTCTTCCGCGCGATCGAGCAGGCCGGCTTTCAGGAAGTCCTGCCCCAACTCGTAGAGCGCGTGATCGCGTTCGCTGACAGGCAGGTCCGCGCGGCTCAGCAGATTCTGATGCACGCGAATCGCGCGGTCCGTTTCGCCGCGGCGCCGGAACAGATTGCCGAGCGCGAAATGAAGTTCGATCGTTTCAGGGTCGAGCTTGACGACTTCGATGAACGCGTCGATCGCCTGGTCCGGCTGCTCGTTGAGCAGGAAGTTCAGGCCGCGAAAATACGAACGCGGCAGGTTCGCGCTTTCGGACAGCAGCGTCTTGAGGTCGTAGCGCGCCGCCATCCAGCCGAATGCGAATGCGACGGGTATGACGAGCAGCCACCAGAAGTCTAGATCCATGCGATTAATGCAAATGTTCGGGAAAGCGGAAACGAAAAGCCGCGCTCAACGCGCGCGGCACAGGAAAGCTCAGATCAGCGGCGGCAGCGGCGGCTGTTCGACGACGGCCGGGGTTTCGCGCGCCACGCGCAACTCGCGCTTGAGACGGCCATTTTCCATGCGCAAACGCACGGCGGCCGGCATTGCCGACACGAGCCCCGCGAGCAAGCCGACCACGAAAAACGCGAGGCCAATCAGAATCAAAGGCGCCGACCAGGTATAGCCGGCGAAGAAATTCAGCGTAGCAGGTTGCGCGTTGGAGAGCGCCAGCACCAGCAGCAGCACGAACACCAGCACACGGATCAGCCAGACGATAAATTTCATGAGTAGATCTCTTGACGGCAGTTGCGGGGTGACGCCGGCTTGATGACGCGTCGCGCCACGGTGTTGCCCGCGCCGAAGTGACCCGTATTGTAATTGAAGCCCTCGTGGCTGGGCAGGAAGTGACTGACCGGGGGTATGTGGCCGCGAGCGCGAGTATGGATGGTTATAAAACCAGCAAACCCGTTTAGCTGCGAAGCGGCGCTGGAATAGCCATGGACCCGCGACCCGCAAATCACAAACGAAAAAAAAGCGCCCGAAGGCGCTTTTTCTGATCTTTTGCCGACTGGCTTTGGCCGCTGACGCTGCCTGTGCCACGCTGCAAGACGCTCAGCGGAGCATTTACAGGTCGTCATCCGGCTCTTCGGCCTTCAACGGCTCGCCCGCGCGACGGTCCACCCGTTCGCGCAATTCCTTGCCTGGCTTGAAGTGCGGCACGTACTTCTCGGGTACCAGCACCTTCTCGCCCGACTTCGGATTACGTCCGACGCGGGAGGGACGGCGATTCAGGCCGAAGCTGCCGAAGCCGCGAATTTCGATGCGATGACCGTTGGCAAGCGCCTCCGACATCGCATCAAGCATCGTCTTCACCGCGAAATCCGCATCTTTGAGAACAAGTTGCGGAAATCGCGTAGCCAGCTGGGCGACCAATTCCGATTTGGTCATACTGCAGCAGACCTCTCAGGCTTACTGGTTCTGGCCGTCGAGCTTGGCCTTCAGCAGCGCGCCGAGGTTCGTCGTGCCGGTGGCGGCTGCGCTCGAATCCGAAGCAGCGAGGCCACGGATAGCTTCCTGCTGCTCAGCCGAGTCCTTCGCCTTGATCGACAGGTTGATGCCGCGCGACTTGCGATCGATGTTGATGATCATCGCGTTGACCTTGTCGCCTTCCTTCAGCACGTTGCGAGCATCTTCCACGCGGTCTTGCGCGATTTCCGAAGCGCGCAGGTAGCCTTCGACTTCAGCCGACAGCTGAACCACTGCACCCTTCGCGTCCACCGTCTTGACCATGCCGTCGACGATCGAACCCTTGTCGTTCATTGCAACGAAGTTGCTGAACGGGTCGCCTTCGAGCTGCTTGATACCGAGCGAAATGCGTTCCTTCTCGACGTCGATGCCGAGAACGATCGCTTCCACTTCGTCGCCCTTCTTGTACTTGCGAACCGCTTCTTCGCCCGTTTCGCTCCACGACAGGTCCGACAGGTGAACCAGACCGTCGATGCCGCCCGGCAGACCGATGAAGACGCCGAAGTCGGTGATCGACTTGATTGCGCCTTGCAGCTTGTCGCCCTTCTTGAAGTTGCGGCTGAAGTCGTCCCACGGGTTCGGCTTGCACTGCTTCATGCCGAGGCTGATACGGCGGCGGTCTTCGTCGATCTCGAGAACCATGACTTCGACTTCGTCGCCCAGTTGCACAACCTTCGACGGTGCAACGTTCTTGTTGGTCCAGTCCATTTCCGACACGTGGACGAGGCCTTCGATGCCCGATTCCACTTCGACGAATGCGCCGTAGTCGGTGATATTGGTGACCTTGCCGAACAGGCGCGTGCCCGACGGGTAACGGCGCGAGATGCCTTCCCACGGATCGTCGCCCAGTTGCTTGATACCGAGCGAAACGCGGTTCTTTTCCTGGTCGAACTTGAGGATCTTCGCGGTGACTTCCTGGCCAACCGACAGAACTTCGCTCGGGTGACGCACACGACGCCATGCGATGTCGGTGATGTGCAGCAGGCCGTCGATGCCGCCGAGGTCAACGAACGCGCCGTAGTCGGTGATGTTCTTGACCACGCCTTCCACGATCGCGCCTTCCTTCAGCGTTTCGAGCAGCTTCGCGCGCTCTTCGCCCTGGGTCGCTTCGATCACGGCACGGCGCGACAGCACGACGTTGTTACGCTTGCGGTCGAGCTTGATGACGCGGAATTCGAGGGTCTTGCCTTCGTACGGGGTCGTGTCCTTGACAGGACGCGTATCGACCAGCGAACCCGGCAGGAACGCGCGGATGCCGTTGACCATGACGGTCATGCCGCCCTTGACCTTGCCCGTGATCGTGCCGGTCACGAGTTCGTTGTTGTCGAGCGCTTTTTCCAGCGACAGCCACGAAGCGAGACGCTTCGCCTTGTCACGCGACAGGATCGTGTCGCCATAGCCGTTTTCCAGCGCGTCGATCGCGACGGAAACGAAGTCGCCCGCCTGCACTTCTACCTCGCCCGCGTCGTTCAGGAACTCTTCGAGCGGAATGTAGGCTTCGGACTTGAGACCAGCATTAACGACCACGAAGTTGTGGTCGACACGCACGACTTCGGCGGAGATCACTTCGCCAGCGCGCATGTCCTGCTTGGTCAGCGACTCTTCGAACAGAGCCGCAAAAGATTCGGTATTCGGGGTAGAGGTTTGCAGGTCGGACATAAAAATCAGAATTTGCACGGTTTTCGCAGCGCCTGGCTCACCGGACTGGTCAGCGACTTCGGCAAACACGCGAATGCCACGCGGGGTTAAAGGGTTAAACACAACGCTTCGCGACCATCGCGAAGCACCTACCAGCAACGGAACTGCCTTGCTTCGCCGCTGATGCGTTACCGTTTGAGGTCACGCATGCGGGACCAGCGCTTCATACCATTGCACCACCTGCTCGACCGCCTGGTCGACCGACAATGCAGAGGTATCAAGCAGCTTCGCATCCGCCGCGGGCTTGAGCGGCGCGGCCGCGCGCTGACTGTCACGCTCGTCGCGCTCACGCAAATCCCGGAGCAAGTCATCTATATTAGCAGAAAATCCTTTTTGGATCAATTGCTTATGCCGGCGCGTCGCGCGGGCCTCGACGCTCGCGGTCATGAATACCTTGAGCACGGCGTCCTGGAAGATCACGGTGCCCATGTCGCGGCCGTCGGCGACCAGCCCCGGCTCCTTGCGAAACGCCCGCTGACGTGCCACCAGCGCAGCCCGCACGGGCGCGTGCACGGCGATCGCCGAGGCCCGGCTGCCCACTTCCTCGGCGCGAATTTCGGTTGACACATCGACGCCGTCGAGCTGCGCGAGCCCCTCGCGAAACGTGATGTGGAGGTCGTCGATCAGTTCGACAAGAGCGTCGGTATCGTTCCCGGCGATGCCATAGCGCAGGCTCGCGAGCGCCGCGAGCCGATACAGCGCGCCGCTGTCGAGCAGGTGAAAGCCGAGGCTGGCGGCGACCAGCGCGGCCACGGTGCCTTTGCCGGAGGCGCTGGGGCCGTCGATCGTAATGACGGGCGTCTGGTGAAAGGGACGGGTCGGTTTCATCGAAAAAGTCGCACGTCAGTCGATTCTGGAGCGAATCTGGGTTGGATCAGGATTGGGCCAGCGCGGTGAAGCGCTCGAAATAATCAGGAAACGTCTTGCCGACGCACTTCGGGTCGTTGATCCGGACCGGCACGCCGCCGAGGCTGACGAGCGAAAAGCACATCGCCATGCGGTGATCGTCGTAGGTGTCGATCGCGGCATTCGGGATCAGCTTTTCAGGCGGCGTGACGACGAGGAAATCCTCGCCCTCCTGCACCGTCGCGCCGACCTTGCGCAGCTCGGTCGCCATCGCGGCGATCCGGTCGGTTTCCTTCACACGCCAGCTCGCGATGTTGCGCAGCGTGGTCGTGCCGTCCGCGAACAGCGCGGCGACGGCAATCGTCATCGCGGCATCGGGAATCAGGTTGAAGTCCATGTCGATCGGATCGAGCTTGCCGTGGTCGTTGCCGACGCCGCGCACCTCGATCCAGTCCTCGCCCATCTGCAGGTTCGCGCCCATCCTGATGAGCGCATCGGCAAAGCCGACGTCGCCCTGGATGCTCGCGCGGCCGACGCCCTCCACTTTCAGCGGCCCGCCGCCGAGCGCACCCGCCGCGAGGAAATAGGACGCCGACGACGCGTCGCCCTCCACCATGATCGTGCCCGGCGACTGATAGCGCTGCCCCGCCGGCACGACGAACTGATGCCAGCCGTGGCGCTCGACCTTGATGCCGAAGCGCGCCATCAGCTTGATCGTGATCTCGATGTACGGCTTCGAGATCAGTTCGCCGTCCACCTGCACGGTGCTCACGCCGCTCGCGGTGCGCAGAAGCGGCAGCGTCATCAGAAGCGAGGTCAGGAACTGGCTCGACACGTCGCCGCGCACGCGGATCGGCGCCTCGGCGGAAATCTGCGCGGGACGGATGCGCAGCGGCGGATAGCCGTCGTTCTGCTCGTAGTCGATGGTCGCGCCGATCTGGCGCAGGCCGTCGACGAGATCGCCGATCGGCCGCTCGTGCATGCGCGGCACGCCGTGAATCCGGTAGTCGCCGCCGTTCACGGCAAGCGCCGCGGTGAGCGGGCGCACCGCCGTGCCCGCATTGCCGAGGAACAGGTCGGCCGTGCGCGCGGTGAATGCGCCGCGCGTGCCGGTCACGACGCAGGTGTCGCCGTCGCGCTTCAGACGCACGCCGAGCTTTTCGAGCGCGTCGAGCATCACCCGGGTGTCGTCGGAATCGAGCAGATTCGTGATCGTCGTCTCGCCCTCGGCAAGCGCGGCGAGCAGCAGCACGCGGTTCGAAATGCTCTTCGAGCCTGGCAGACGAACCGTGCCGGACGCACGGGAAAAAGGTCCGAGATCGAGGAATTCCATGATGAGTCCAGTTTCCGGTTATTTCGACGCGTCGCTGCCGGCTACGCCGGACGCGCGCTGTTCCTGCCACTGACTGCGCGCCACGCGCGAGCGGGCGAACACGGCTTCGAGCGCGGCGCCGTCGCCGGCTTCGATGGCCGAGCGCAGACGCGCGAGCACCTCGGTGTACGCGTCGAGTTCGTCGAGCAACGCAACGCGATTGGCGACGCACACGTCGCGCCACATCTCCGGGCTCGACGCGGCGATGCGCGTGAAGTCGCGAAAGCCGCCCGCCGCGAACGAGAATTTCAACGCGGCGTCGGGAGAATTGAGAATCTGCTCGACCAGCGCGAACGACAGCACGTGCGGCAAGTGACTGACCGACGCGAACACGCGGTCGTGCTGCTCGGGCGTCATGTTCCGCACGAGCGCGCCGGTTGCGCGCCACATCGCCGCGACGCGCTCGACCGCCGCCGGGGCATTCTCCGGCAACGGACACAGCACGACGTTGCGATTCACGTACAGATCAGGCAGCGCGGCATCGACGCCGCTCGACTCGCGGCCGGCGATCGGATGTCCCGGCACGAACTGGCCGATCCGCGCGCCGAGCGCCGCGCGCGCGGCGGCGACCACGTCGGACTTGGTGCTGCCCGCATCGGTAACGATCGTGCCCGCTTCGAGATACGGCGCGATGCGCTCGAGCAACGGCTGCGTCTGCGCGACGGGCGCCGCGAGCAGCACGAAGTCCGCGCCGGCGAGCGCGTCGCGCAGCGCGGCATCGTCGTCGAGCGCCGCGGCGCCATCGATCACACCGAGCGCCAACGCACGCTCGCTCGACGCGGAGGTCCGCCCCACACCGATCACCGTGCGCGCCCCATCGGCTTCGCCGCGTTCACGCAACGCGCGCGCGAGCGATCCGCCGATCAGGCCGACACCGAAAATCACGAGCTTGTCAAAAGAGTAGGCGGCCACGTCGGTCACAAAATAAGCGCGCTGGCCTGGCTGGCCGGACGCGCGGGTCAAGAATCAGCGCTTGCTCACAGCAAACGCGTGGCAGGCGCGACGAGCGTCTTTTCGAGCGCCGCGATAAACGCCTCGTTTTCTTCGGGCAGCCCGATCGTAATGCGCAGCCACTGCGACAAGCCGTAGTTGTCGACCGGCCGCACGATCACGGCCTGCTTCAGCAACGCGAGGTTCACGCGGGCGCCAGCAGCGTCGTCGTTGCCGACGCGCACGAGCACGAAATTACCTTCGGACGGCACATATTCGAGGCCGAGCCGGTCGAACGCTTCGGTCAGACGGCGATAGCCCTGTGCATTCAGTGCCGCGCTCTTCTCGAGAAACGCGCGGTCGTTGAGCGCGGCGATTGCCGCGGCCTGCGCGAGCGTGTTCACGTTGAACGGCTGACGCAGGCGGTTCAGCAGATCGGTCAATTCAGGCTGAGCGATCGCAAAGCCGATGCGCAGGCCCGCGAGGCCGAACGCCTTCGAAAACGTGCGCGACACGAGCAGATTCGGGTAACGGCGCACCCATGCGATCGAGTCGTAGCGCTTGTCCGCCGACAGATATTCGGTGTACGCCTCGTCGAGCACGACGACCACATGGCGCGGCACCTTGTCGAGAAACGCCTCGAGCCTCGGGCCTTCGATGAACGTGCCGGTCGGATTGTTCGGATTCGCGACGAAGACGAGACGCGTGTCGCCAGTGATCGCGGCAAGCATCGCGTCGAGGTCGTGACCATGACGAAGCGCCGGCACGACGATCGCGCGCGCGCCGACGCCTTGCGTCGCGAGCGCGTAGACCGCGAACGAATACTGCGAGAACACGACCGACTGGCCCTTCTCGACGAACGCATGCGCGGCGAGTTCGAGGATGTCGTTGCTGCCGTTGCCGAGCGTGATCCACTCGGCCGGCACGCCGTAGCGTTCGGCGAGCGCGGCCTTCAGCTCGAAGCCGTTCGAATCCGGATAGCGGCCGAGATCGCCAATCGCCTGCGCCATCGCGCGCTGCGCCGACTCGGGCATGCCGAGCGGATTTTCATTCGATGCCAGCTTCACGATGCTCGCCTCTTCGAGGCCGAACTCGCGGGCCACTTCCGAAATCGGCTTGCCGGCGATATACGGCGCGATCGCACGCACGTAGGAAGGGCCGAAAGACGCTGTCATGAAAATCTCCGAACGACGATGGGTGATGGAATATACAGCCGGAATATACAGCCGGGCAGCGCGCTGGACGCCGCCCGGACTGCGCTGCCGAAGACCGTTAGCGGGCGCGCGGATACGAGCCGAGTATCTTCAGGAACGCGGCCTTCTCGCCGAGTTCGGCGAGTGCGGCGGCCACGGCCGGGTCGTCGCGATGTCCCTCGACGTCGATGTAGAAGTAATACTCCCATGTGCCGATACGCGCCGGACGCGATTCGAAACGCGTCATCGACACACCGTGGCGCGCGAGCGGCTCGAGCAGCTTGAACACCGCGCCCGGCTCGTTCATGACCGAGACGATCAGCGAGGTCTGGTCGCGGCCGCTCGGGCCGGTCGGCTGCTTGCCGATCATCACGAAGCGCGTGCGGTTGTGCGGGTCGTCGTGGATCAGCGCATTGGTGACCTGCAAGCCGTAGTGGATCGCGGCGCGATCGCCGGCAATGGCCGCTACGGTCGGATCTTCGGCGGCCATGCGCGCAGCTTCGGCGTTACTCGCCACCGCCTGACGCTTCAGATGCGGCGCGTTCGTCGACAGCCAGCGCTGGCACTGCGCGAGCGCCTGCGCATGCGCGCACACGCGCGTGACGCCAGCGAGACCATTCAACGTCAGCAGATTGTGGTGGATCGGCAAGGCCAGTTCGCCGCCGATGATGAGCTGCGTTTGCAGCAGGAGATCGAGCGTGCGCGAGACCGCGCCTTCGGTCGAATTCTCGACCGGCACGACGCCGTAGTCGGCGGCGCCCGCCTCGACCGAGCGGAACACTTCGTCGATCGACGGACACGGCAGCCCTTCGATCGACTGACCGAAGTACTCGTGCATCGCCTGTTCGCTATAGGTGCCGACCGGCCCGAGGTAGGCGGCCTTGAGCGTCTTTTCGAGCGCGCGGCTCGCCGCCATGATCTCGCGCCAGATCGCGCCGATGTGTTCGTCCTTGAGCGGCCCAGCGCTCATCTCCTGCAGACGCGCGATCACCTGCAATTCGCGCTCGGGGCGGAACACCGGCGCATTGAAATGCTTCTTGACCTCGCCCACTTCGAGCGCCACCGCCGCGCGCTGGTTGAGGAGCGCGATCAGTTGCGCGTCGAGCGCGTCGATGCGATCGCGCAGAGGTTTGAGTCGTGTATTGAGTTCGTCGTCCATGCGTGAAAACGGTTCTGCCGGGTAACTGCTGGAAAAGATGCGCGCGCGCCGGTGAATACGGCTCAGGCGCTGCGCCGCTCGAATTCCTTCATGTATTCGACAAGCGCTTTGACGCCTTCGAGCGGGACGGCGTTATAGATCGACGCCCGCATGCCGCCGACGGACTTGTGGCCCTTTAGCTGCACCAATCCCCGCGCTTTCGCGCCGGCCAGGAAATCTTCGTTGCGCGACTCGTCGGCGAGGAAGAACGGTACGTTCATTCGCGAGCGCGAGCCACGCTCGACCTTGTTCAGATAGAAGCTGCTCGAGTCGATCGCGTCGTACAGCAGTTTCGACTTTTCGAGATTGCGCGCTTCCATGGCGACGAGGCCGCCCTGCTTCTTCAACCACTTGAACACGAGCCCGGCGATGTAGATCGCGTAGGTAGGCGGCGTGTTGTACATCGAATTGTTCTCGGCGACGGTCTTCCATTCGAACGCCGACGGGCAGATCGACATGGCGCGATCGAGCATGTCTTCACGCACGATCACGACGGTCACACCCGCCATGCCGATGTTCTTCTGCGCGCCGCCGAACAGCACGCCGTATTTGGCGATGTCCATCGGGCGCGACAGAATGTGCGACGACGCATCCGCGACGAGCGGGATGTCGCCGAGATCGGGAATCTCGAAGGTTTCGACGCCGTGAATGGTCTCGTTCGTGCACAGATGCACGTAGGCCGGGTCGTCCGACAGTTGCCATTCCGAGCGCGCCGGCGCGCGCGTAAAACCATTCGCGCTCTGGCCGGTCGCGGCCAGATGCACGGTGCCGTATTTCTGCGCTTCCTTGAACGACTTCTGCGACCACGAACCGGTAATGACGAAGTCCGCACGCGGTTTCGCGCCCAGCAGGTTCATCGGCACGATTGCGTTTTCGCCGAGCCCGCCGCCTTGCAGGAACAGGATGCGGTGGCTTGCCGGCACCTGAAGCAGTTCACGCAGATCGGTGAGCGCTTCCTCATGGATCGACATGAATTCCTTGCCGCGGTGGCTCATTTCCATCACGCTCATGCCGCTGCCGTGCCAGTTGAGCATCTCGTCGGCTGCCTGGCGCAGCACTTCTTCGGGCATGGCCGCCGGACCGGCGGAGAAATTAAAGACGCGCATGTGGAGTCCTGGAAGCGGGCGCGAAAAACACGGATCGCGCGGAAATCGGCAAAAAGATCGGCGAAATTGCTCGCCGAAAATAGAAAATGGCCGTCTGCGCGTGTGCGCAAACGGCCATTATCGCATTGTCGCCGCTAACCCGCCACGCCGTATGGCCCAGCGGGTGCGCCTTGCGGGCACTTGCCCGGCGGACGCGGCGGCAGGCTGCCCAATAGAGGCAGCCTTGCGAGCGGAATTTACTTGGCAGCCGGCTTGACCGATGCGACTTCCTTGTCGGCCTGGTCACGCGTTGCCTTGATCGATTCCGGCATGTACTTCTGCATCAGGCTGTTCACGACGTCGCGGCCAACCTGGTCTTGCACCTGGATGAATTTGCGGCCGGTCGGGCTCTTGTAGAACGTGGTCAGATCCTTGATTTCCGACGTGCTGTAGTACTTCGCGTAAGCGTCGTACTGAGCCTGCATCGCATCCTGACGGAAAGAGTCCGTTGCGAAGACCTGGCCCGCGCTGTCAACCAGCTTCGGCACCGTGTTCTTCTGCAGCGTCGGCACGGCAGCCTGCTTCTGCTTGTCCGTCATCGTCTTGTTTTCGCTCAGCGCGTCCGACAGGATTGCCGGCACGAGCTGCTTGGCTTGCATCTGTGCGCTGTTGCCGATTGCGCCGACCAGCTTCTGCGCGTCGATGGCGTCGAGCAGGTCTTTGATAGCAGCCTGCTTGGCCGGATCAACCGGTGCTGCGGCAGCAGCCGGAGCCGCTGCGGCCGGTGCCTGGTTCTGCAGCGCTTGAGCCATAGCGAAGGTCGGCACGACGGCAGCCAGCAACATCAGTTGTTTGAATCGTTTTTGCATCATTACTCCCTAAGAGAAATTAACTTGAATCGCGCGCCGCGCGGGGAGGCGTATCGGCCCGATACGCAATGATTCCCGGCGCAGCTTTCAACTTGTTACTGAGACTGCAAGCCGCCACGCGGATCAGGCCGCATCGCCGCCTTCCCCGTCGTTGTCACTTTCGGCGGGATTGTCGGAATCGCTTTCCGCCTCGCCCTCAGCCTCAGCCACCTGTTGCAGACCGGACAGCTTGGTCCCTTCGTCAAGGCTGATGAGTGTAACACCTTGGGTCGCACGTCCCATTTCTCGAATTTCCGACACGCGCGTACGGATCAGCACGCCCGTCGTGGTGATCAGCATGATCTGCGCCTCCTGATCCACGAGCGTGGCGGCGACTACCTTGCCGTTACGCTCCGAGGTCTGGATCGCGATCATGCCCTTCGTGCCGCGGCCGTGACGCGTGTACTCGGTGATCGGCGTGCGTTTGCCGAAGCCGTTTTCAGTGGCGGTAAGCACCGACTCCTGCTCGTCGCCGGCCACCAGCAACGCGATCACGTTCTGCCCGTCTTCGAGCTGCATGCCGCGCACGCCGCGCGCCTCGCGGCCCATCGGACGCACGTCGTTCTCGTCGAAACGCACTGCCTTGCCCGAATCCGAGAACAGCATCACGTCGTGCTGGCCGTCCGTGATCGCGGCACCAATCAGGTAATCGCCCTCATCGAGACCGACCGCAATAATACCCTTGCGCAGCGGACGGCTGAATGCTTCGAGCGGCGTCTTTTTTACCGTTCCTAACGCAGTCGCCATGAACACGAACTTGTCGGCCGAGAATTCCTTGACCGGCAGCACGACCGTGATCTTTTCGCCTTCCTGCAACGGGAACATATTGACGATCGGGCGGCCGCGGGAATTCCGCGAGCCCTGCGGCACTTCGTAGACCTTGACCCAGTACACGCGGCCACGGTTCGAGAAGCACAGGATGTGGTCGTGCGTATTCGCGATGAAGAGCGTGTCGATCCAGTCGTCTTCCTTCATGGAAGTCGCCTGTTTGCCGCGACCGCCGCGCTTCTGGGCCCGATATTCGGACAACGGCTGCGATTTCACGTAACCCGCGTGCGACATGGTCACGACCATTTCCTGCGGCGTGATCAGGTCTTCGGTGTTCAGCTCGGTTGCGTTCAGCTCGATCTTCGAGCGGCGCGCATCGCCGAATTCGGCCTTGATCGACGTGAGTTCGTCGACGATGATCGCAGAAATGCGCTCCGGGCGAGCGAGGATGTCGAGCAGGTCGGCGATCTGCGCCATCACGTCGCGGTATTCGCCGATGATCTTGTCCTGCTCGAGACCCGTGAGGCGCTGCAGACGCATCTGCAGGATTTCCTGCGCCTGGGTGTCGGACAGACGGTAGAGGCCGTCGGCCTGCATGCCGAACGACGGGTTCAGACCCTCCGGACGGTAGGCTTCGCGGCCGCCGGCCGTCGCGTTCTCCGTCTCGGCGCGCGACAGCATTTCGCGCACGAGCGATGAATCCCACGCGCGCGCCATCAATTCCTGCTTGGCGATAGGCGGCGTCGGCGCGGCCTTGATGAGCGCGATGAATTCGTCGATGTTCGCGAGCGCAACCGCGAGGCCTTCGAGCACGTGACCACGTTCGCGCGCCTTGCGCAGTTCGTAGACCGTGCGCCGCGTCAACACTTCCCGGCGATGCGACAGGAAGCACGACAGCATTTCCTTCAGATTCAGGAGCTTCGGCTGGCCGTCGACGAGCGCGACCATGTTCATGCCGAAGGTGTCCTGAAGCTGGGTCGCCTTGTACAGGTTGTTCAGCACGACCTCGGGCACTTCGCCGCGCTTCAGCTCGATCACGACGCGCATGCCGCTCTTGTCGGACTCGTCGCGGATGTCGGAAATGCCTTCGAGCTTCTTCTCGTTGACGAGCTCGGCGATGCGCTCGAGCAGCGAGCGCTTGTTCACCTGGTACGGCAGCTCGTCGACGATGATCGCCATGCGCTGGCCGCGGTCGATTTCCTCGAAGTGCGTGAGCGCGCGCATCACGACGCGGCCCCGCCCCGTGCGATAGCCGTCGCGCACGCCGGCCACGCCGTAGATGATGCCGGCGGTCGGGAAGTCGGGCGCGGGAATGATCTCGATCAGCTCGTCGATCGTCGCCTCGGGGTTCTTCAGCAGATGCTGACAGGCGTCGACGACCTCGTTGAGGTTGTGCGGCGGAATGTTGGTCGCCATGCCGACCGCGATGCCGGACGAGCCATTGATCAGCAGATTGGGAATGCGCGCGGGCAGGATGGCCGGTTCGTTTTCGCTGCCGTCGTAGTTCGGCACGAAGTCGACGGTTTCCTTGTCGATGTCGGCAAGCAGCTCGTGGCCGATCTTCGCCATGCGGATTTCGGTGTAACGCATCGCCGCGGCGTTGTCGCCGTCGACCGAACCGAAGTTGCCCTGGCCGTCCACGAGCATGTAGCGCAGCGAAAAGTCCTGCGCCATGCGAACGATGGTGTCGTAGACAGCCGTGTCGCCGTGCGGGTGGTATTTACCGATGACGTCGCCGACGATACGCGCCGACTTCTTGTACGCGCGGTTCCAGTCGTTGTTCAACTCGTGCATCGCGTACAGCACGCGCCGGTGCACCGGCTTCAGGCCATCGCGGACATCGGGAAGCGCTCGCCCTACGATCACGCTCATCGCGTAATCGAGATACGAACGGCGCATTTCCTCCTCTAGGGAGATTGGCAGAGTCTCTTTGGCGAATTGATCCATTATCCGTATCTTTTACGTGCGAAGGCGGCGAGTTCGCCGCACCTTCGCGTAAGCATTGCAGGCGCAACGCATCACGCGATTCTAACATGCCGCGCATTCGCCCCCGGCGATGGTACGTATACATATTAGAGGGGCAGCCGAAAATGCCGCCCCGGCATTCCACTTTTCGCAACGATCGGGCTCGATTCGTGCGTGCGGCAATTTGCCCGCTGAGCCAGAGCTGGCGCACTCCTGCGGCGAATGCATTTGTTGCGCATGCACCACAATTGGAAGGGGATTTGATGGGGGGCAGATTTTTTTTTCGTCGGAAGGGAACGATATGGCAAAATGCCAACGCACAAAGAGTCAGACGCTGCTCGAAGTCTACACAAACGGTTTTTGTTCCGCACCAATGTTATACTTCGAGCAATGTATGACTTGTCTTCGTCAACAGGCTCGCAGTAAACCTGCGGTAATCTCAATTTCGAGAGGAGAAATATGAATAAACTTTCAAAGCTCGCGTTCATTGCAGCTACCGCAGTTATGGCTGCATCCGCCGCGGCGCAATCCGTGCCGGCGTCGCGACAAGCTGTCAACGACAACTGGGTGAATGGTACGGGCGAATACGTGTGGATGAACGGCACGAACGAGCTTTGCTGGCGCGATGCATTCTGGACGCCTGCAACGGCTAACGCCAAGTGCGACGGCGCCCTGGTTGTCCAGGCTCCGACGCCGCCGGCTCCGGCTCCTGCGCCGGCCATCTCCAGCGAAAAGATTACGTACCAGGCTGACGCGCTGTTCGATTTCGACAAGGCAATCCTGAAGCCGGCTGGCAAGGAACGTCTGGGCGAACTGGCAGCGAAGATCGAGGGTATCAACCTCGAAGTCGTCGTGGCAACGGGTCACACCGACCGCATCGGCACGGACGCGTACAACGACCGTCTGTCGATGCGCCGCGCTCAAGCTGTGAAGGCATTCCTGGTCAGCAAGGGCATCGAAGCCAACCGCATCTACACGGAAGGCAAGGGCAAACGCAACCCGGTCACGACTGGTTGCAACCAGCGGAATCGCAAGCAACTCATCGCCTGCCTCGCACCGGATCGTCGCGTGGAAGTCGAAGTTGTCGGCACGCCGAAGCAGTAAGCTGCAAATTACCGCAGTATCGAAAGCCCCGCTCAGGCGGGGCTTTTTTTATGCGCGCTTATCCAACGGTCGCAGCGCCCGCACCGCTTTCCGGCACGACGCGCAACGCCTGCCGCGGTAAGCGGCGCAGGCGTCCGCTATCACATGCCTGCACGCGCGCCTTGGCAAGCCGCCCTTTTGCCGCCCTTTCTCTCGCCCTATATACTCGGGTTTTATCCTCGAGCGCTCGCTCACCGCTCTCATCGAGGCAGCTTTCGCCATGACCAACGCCGACCCCCACGAACTACAGAAATTCAGCGACCTTGCGCATCGGTGGTGGGACCCGAATGCCGAATTCAAGCCGTTACACGAACTCAACCCCATTCGTCTGAGCTGGATCGACACACACGCGCATCTCGCGGGAAAGAAGGTATTGGATATCGGTTGCGGCGGCGGCATTCTGTCGGAATCGATGGCGGGTCTCGGCGCCCATGTGAAGGGCATCGATCTGTCGACGCAGGCTCTCGGCGTTGCCGATCTTCACAGCCTTGAAAGCGGTGTAACCGTCGACTACGAAGAAATCGCCGCCGAGGCGCTCGCTGCCCGCGAACCGGCCAGCTACGACGTGATTACCTGCATGGAAATGCTCGAGCACGTGCCCGAGCCGGCTGCAATCGTCCAGGCATGCAAAGAGCTCGTGAAGCCGGGCGGCTGGGTATTCTTCTCCACGTTGAACCGCAATGTGAAGTCGTACCTCTTCGCGGTGATCGGCGCTGAATACATCGCGCGAATGCTTCCCAAAGGAACGCACGACTACGCGCGCTTTATCCGCCCGTCGGAACTGGCGGGCTTCGTGCGCGCCGCTGGCCTGCACACGAGCGATATCAAAGGCATTGTCTACAACCCGCTCAGCAAGCATTTCACGCTGTCGGCCGACACGAGTGTCAACTACATGCTCGCCTGCCGCCGCGACGCCTGAGCCACCCCGCCCGAACCTGTCCGAATTTGCCTTGACCCGCCGCCCCCGAGCGAACAATGAGCGACCCGACTCCCCTGCCCCAACGCGAAGATAACGACGACGTGCTCGGCCTCTGCCAAGCCGTGCTTTTCGACCTCGACGGCACGCTAGCCGACACGGCGCCCGATCTCGCGGCCGCCGTCAACAAGATGCGCCACGACCGCGGACTGGAGATGGTTCCGCTCGAACAGCTGCGCCCGCTCGCTTCCGCTGGGGCGCGCGGGCTGATCGGCGGCGCGTTCGGTATTGGCCCCGACAACCACGAATTCACGTCGATGCGCGAGGAGTTCCTCGCGAACTACGAAGCCGATTTGTGCATCGAGACCACGCTGTTCCCCGGCATCGCCGAACTGCTCGACGAACTCGACGCGCGCAGTGTGCGCTGGGGCATCGTGACGAACAAGGTCGCGCGGCTCACCGAGCCGCTGGTCGCGCAACTGGGTCTCGAGGAACGGGCCGGCTGCGTGGTGAGCGGCGACACGACCCCGCATTCGAAGCCGCACCCCGCGCCTTTGCTGCATGCTGCACGCGAGCTGGACGTCGCGCCGGAGCGCGTCGTCTATGTCGGCGACGATCTGCGCGACGTGCAGGCAGGCTTCGCCGCCGGCATGAAAACCGTCGCGGCGGCGTACGGCTATTGCGGCAACGACATCCCGCCGACGCAGTGGCACGCGCAGCATGTCGTCCAATCGCCGGCTGAGTTGCAGAAGCTACTGCGTGAAATCGGCTGATGCGCGCGGCGCATCCCCGCGCATCACGCCCCGCATCAGCGCTACCTGACACACTTGCGCGGCGTGGGCGGCCCCGCTAACAGAAAGGAAGCGATAACGGGACGCGGCCGTCAATCTATTGTAAAATCTGCGTTGGCTCATATGTTCTGAGCAACGAACCGCGGGGGCGACCTGGTTTCGACAGGGGTTGCGAAGCGGCTAGGGCATGTCGAGGACCCGTCACCTCGTTAATCAATGGGAAAAACGTAACTGCAAACGACGATACGTTCGCACTGGCAGCCTAAGGGCCGCCGTCCTCTGCCTAGTTCACTGACGGGCTAGTGTCGCAAGACCGGTAGCAATACCGACAGAGGTCATATACGTCAGTTAAGCCTTGGCGGCGTCACGACGTCCGGGTCGAAAATTTAGTGAATCGCCGTAGCGCAGCGTGTTCGTCCGCGTCGCTGCGGTTAAATCAAAAGACAGAACTAAACATGTAGAACTAGTCGTAGAGGACTTCTGGACGCGGGTTCGATTCCCGCCGCCTCCACCAAACACCTTCGGACGTTCATCAGGAACGCCCCTCAAACCCCGGCAGCAACCCTGCTGGGGTTTTTCATTTCAATGGCGTGAAAGCGTCCAGCCGCCCCTCGCTTCCTCGGCCCGCCCGCGGAATACTCCCCGCCCTCACCCGTTCATTCCATTGCACACGCAACAGCGGGCCGCGACTCCATCCGCCGAGTCTCCATTCGCTGCCTATACTCGAACCGAACCATCTCAAACGCGATCTCAAGCACGATCTCAACCGCGCTGTCAAAACCGCACCCTCCAACCCGTCGCCGACACAGGAGCCCGCATCATGCGCAAGTCGATCCTCTTCCTGGCCCCGCTTGCATTAATTGCGCTGCAACAGAGCGCCTTCGCCGATCCACCCAAAGTGAACAGCGGCCGCTTCGTCAATGCTGACGGCATGACGCTCTACACGTTCGACAAAGACACCACGCCAGGCGTAAGCGCCTGCACGGGCGGCTGCATGAACTACTGGCCG
The DNA here is from genome assembly GCF_900177725.1 of Paraburkholderia susongensis. Taxonomy (GTDB): domain Bacteria; phylum Pseudomonadota; class Gammaproteobacteria; order Burkholderiales; family Burkholderiaceae; genus Paraburkholderia; species Paraburkholderia susongensis. Next base: position 959,006 of record NZ_FXAT01000001.1, read on the forward strand.
CCGGCGACGGCGACCTCGACGGACAAGCCGTCCGGTGACTTGACGCTGGTCCCCAATGCGGACGGCAAACAGCAGTGGGCGTACAAAGGCCATCCGCTCTATCGTTATGCGGCCGACAAGCAGGCGGGGGATACGAAGGGAGACGGTTTCAAGGACATGTGGCACATCGCCAAACCTTGAGCGGACACCTGCGGAAAACGTCGGCCGGTATAGACCAGCCGCAAAGGACCGCAAAGGACCGCAAAGCGCCGCAAGGGGTCGCAAGACCCCGCAAAGCACAACGCCGGCGTAAAGCCGGCGTTGTATCAGGCATCGAGCGGATTCGATGCGAAATCCTAGTTGTCTTGAGGGCACTGCAGATTGCAGCCGTTCGGATCCCCCATGTCACCGCGCTTACGGGCCGCCGAGCGTGTGCCATGCTGATACTTGGCTGACGGCGCGGAAGCCGCGAACGGCATTTGCGGATGCTCGTTGAGACGGAACTCGTCCTGCAGGATGCCGCCCGGCACGCCGGGCGAATTCTGCGCGAAAGCAACGGAGACGGTGGCGCAAAGCACACCTGCCGCTGCAACTGCGGCACATGCGTGGAGAAGGGCTTTCATATCGGTTCAGCGCAACGTGGCGCGCGGTTAAAGCGGAAGCGAAGCTAACAGAGTATCCGAAACGAACGCACTTCGCAGCGGTACCGGCAGCCTTATGTTTACAGCCTCTTACGCCACCGCTTCGCCGAGGCCCTCGGCCAGATCCACGAGCCGGCCGCAGTCGCGCGGATCGTAACCATCGAGCAGCTCGACACTATGGCGAAACGCGCTGCCGCGCAGCAGCCCGATCACGGACGCAAGCGGCGTGCGCGTGAGATGCGCGCGGTCGCAGGCAAAGTAGTAGTCCTCGTCGACGACCGGAATGAAGTCGAGCCCGAAGTGATGCGCGGCCGGCTCCACGCCGAAGCCCACATCCGCCATGCCGCTCGCGACAAAGGCCGCAATCGCCGAATGCGTGAGCTCGGTCGACGCATACCCATTGACCCGGTCCGGGTCCACGCCGATCCGGCGCAGCGCGAGATCGAGCAGCATGCGCGTGCCGGAGCCGGGCTGCCGGTTGACGAAGCGAATGTCGTCGCGGGCGAGATCGGCGAGGCCGGCGATCCGCTTCGGATTGCCCTTGCCGATGAAAAGCCCCTGTTTGCGCCGCGTCAGATGCACGAGCACATGACGCTGCGGGTCGAGCCAGCGCCGGTAGGTATCGGCGCAGGCCGCGCGAAATTCGCCGAGCGGCAGGTGAAAGCCCGCCAGATCGCATTCGCCGCGCGCGAGCGCGCTGACGGCGTCCGCACTATCCCGGTATTTGATGTCGACCGGCAGATCGCGCGCGACGAGCGCTGTCACGAGCGCGGCCACCGCGTAACCGTGCGATGCGTGGATGCGCACGTCGTCGGCGGGCGGCGCGAGCCAGCGGTTCAGATCGCTCGCCACCTCGCTCGCGAGCGCCTGCAGATTGCCGTCGAGCCGCTCGCCGCACAGCCGCTGCGCGCGCAGCACCGCCTGGCCGAGCTCGGAGAGCACGGAGCCGCGCCCGCGCTCTTTCGCGATCAGCGCCCCGCCCAGACGCTCCTCGATGCTGCGCAGCAACCCCCACGCGTGCCGGTAGGACAAACCCTTAAGCGCCGCGGCCTGCGCGATGCTGCCCGATTCGTCGACGAGCGCGAGCAGCGGCACCACGTCAGACAGGCTGGCCTCGCGGCCGTCCGCGCCCTTCACCACCAGTTCGACCTGGCATTCGATCCTGACCATATATGCTCAACTCTTTCCTATTGCGCGTACCGTCTGGCCCGCCTATCGTTCAGCTATACCATATCGGATAAGCGAAGCATACGTGCACACATTATGAATAACAAGTGCATATATCGCTTTGAAGGAGCCCCCAATTGGATGATTCTCTCGCCCTCGCGCCGGATCAGCTCGTGCAGCGTCACGCGCAGCCGGGCAGATCGCTGCTGACCATCCTGCACGCGATCCAGGACGATCTCGGCTACGTGCCGCCCGCCGTGGTTGAACCGCTCGCTCGCGCGCTGAACCTCTCGCGCGCGGAAGTGCACGGCGTCATCACCTACTACCACCATTTCCGCACCACGCCCGCTGCGCCCGTGACCGTGCAACTGTGCCGCGCCGAAGCATGCCGCAGCATGGGCACCGAAGCACTCGCACAGCACATCGAGGCGCACACCGGTTGCCGTTTCGACACCGGGCATCAGGACGGCGCCAACGTGGAACTCGAATCGGTGTACTGCCTCGGCCAATGCGCGCTATCGCCGGCGCTGATGCTCAACGGCACCCTGCACGCGCGCGTGTCACCGCAAAAATTCGACGCGCTGTTCGCCGCGGCCCGCAAGCGCGTGGAGGTGCCGGCATGACGCGCATCTATGTCCCCCGCGATTCATCGGCGCTCGCGCTCGGCGCCGATGCGCTTGCTGAAGCCATCGCGACCGAGGCCACGCGCCGCGGCATCGACATCGAACTCGTGCGCAACGGCTCGCGCGGGCTGCTGTGGCTCGAACCGCTCGTCGAGGTTGCGACGCCCGAAGGCCGCATCGGTTACGCGAACGTCGAAACGCAAGACGTCGCCGCGCTATTCGATGCGGGTTTCGTCGACGGCGGCGAGCATGCGCGGCGCGTCGGCGTGGTCGACGAGATTCCGTATCTGAAGAAGCAGCAACGCCTGACCTTTGCGCGCATCGGTATCACCGATCCGCTGTCGATCGACGACTACCTCGCCAACGGCGGCCTCGACGGCCTGCGCGCGGCACTGCAAACCGACGGCGACGCCGCCTGCGCAGCGCTGATCGAATCCGGCCTGCGCGGTCGTGGCGGCGCGGCGTTTCCGGCCGGCATCAAATGGCGCACGGTGCGCGGCGCGAAGGCGGCGCAGAAGTACATCGTCTGCAATGCCGACGAGGGCGACTCGGGCACCTTCTCCGATCGCCTCGTGATGGAAAGCGACCCGTACATGCTGATCGAAGGCATGATCATCGCGGGCGTCGTGACGGGCGCCACGGTCGGCTACATCTACGTGCGCAGCGAATACCCGCATTCGATCGCGACGCTCGAAGCGGCCATCGCCCACGCGCGCAAAGCGGGCTGGCTCGGCGACAGCGTGCTCTCGAGTACGCACCGCTTCGAGCTGTTCGTCGCGAAAGGCGCGGGCTCATACGTGTGCGGCGAAGAAACCGCGCTGCTCGAATCGCTCGAAGGCAAGCGCGGCATCGTGCGCGCAAAGCCGCCGGTGCCGGCGCTTGCCGGTTTGTACGGCCAGCCGACCGTCATCAACAACGTCATCACGCTCGCGACGGTGCCGATCATTTTCGCGCGCGGCGCGGCGTTCTATCAGAACTTCGGCATGGGCCGCTCGCGCGGCACGCTGCCGTTCCAGCTCGCCGGCAACATCAGGCGCGGCGGGCTCGTCGAACTTGCGTTCGGCGTGACACTGCGCGAGTTGCTCGAAGACTACGGCGGCGGCACGGCGAGCGGCCGGCCGGCGCGCGCGGTGCAGGTGGGCGGCCCGCTCGGCACGTATCTGCCGCAAAGCCAGTGGGACATTCCGATGGACTACGAAGCGTATGCGGCAGTCGGCGCGGTGATCGGCCACGGCGGCCTCGTCGTGCACGACGACACCTCGAATCTCGCCGAACTCGCGCAATACGCGATGCACTTCTGCGCGCTCGAATCATGCGGCAAATGCACGCCGTGCCGGATCGGCTCGACGCGCGGCGTCGAGGTGATCGCGCGGATTCGCAACGGCGACACATCCACGCGCCAGGTGCAATTGCTGCGCGATCTGTGCGACACGATGGTGTCCGGTTCGTTGTGCGCGATGGGCGGCATGACGCCGTACCCGGTGCTGTCCGCGCTCGATCATTTCCCCGAAGACTTCGGTCTCGCCGGCGATCACACTGCCGATCACGCCACCAAAGCGGCCGCGGCCTGACCCAGGAGCCACATCATGTCCGATCAGTTCAACTCCTCCACTGGCGGCTGCGGTTCAGGCAATTGCGCGTGCAAGTCGCAGGCGCAAGCACGCGCCGCCAACCCCGCTTTGAACCCCTTCGCCGACGACATCGATTACGGCACACCCGAGCGTCACGCCGACGTCGACGTCACGCTCGAAATCGACGGCCAGGCGGTGACCGTGCCCGCCGGCACGTCGGTGATGCGCGCGGCGATCGAAGCCGGCGTCAACGTGCCGAAGCTCTGCGCGACCGATTCGCTCGAACCGTTCGGCTCGTGCCGCCTGTGCCTCGTCGAAATCGAAGGACGGCGCGGCTATCCGGCTTCATGCACGACGCCGGTCGAAGCCGGCATGAAGGTGCGCACACAGACTGACCGTCTGCAGACGCTGCGCCGCAATGTGATGGAACTGTACATCTCCGACCATCCGCTCGACTGCCTCACCTGCCCCGCCAACGGCGACTGCGAGCTGCAGGACATGGCGGGCGTGACGGGCTTGCGCGAAGTGCGCTACGGCTTCGACGGCGCGAATCATCTGAAGGACCAGAAGGACGAATCGAATCCGTACTTCACCTACGATCCGTCGAAGTGCATCGTCTGCAATCGCTGCGTGCGCGCGTGCGAGGAAACGCAGGGCACGTTCGCGCTGACGATCGCCGGACGCGGCTTCGAATCGCGCGTCGCGGCCAGCGAAAACCAGCCGTTCATGGAATCGGAGTGCGTCTCGTGCGGCGCGTGCGTGGCCGCGTGCCCGACCGCGACCCTGCAGGAAAAGAGCGTCGTCATGCTCGGCCAGGCCGAGCATTCGGTCGTCACGACCTGCGCGTATTGCGGCGTCGGCTGCTCGTTCAAGGCCGAGATGAAGGGCAACCAGGTCGTGCGGATGGTGCCGCACAAGAACGGCCAGGCCAACGAAGGCCATGCGTGCGTGAAGGGCCGCTTCGCCTGGGGCTACGCGACGCACAAGGACCGCATCACGAAGCCGATGATCCGCGCGAAGATCACCGACCCGTGGCGCGAAGTGAGCTGGGACGAAGCGATCTCGTATGCGGCGTCGGAATTCCGCCGCATCCAGACCAAGCACGGGCGCGATTCGATCGGCGGCATCACGTCGTCGCGCTGCACGAACGAAGAAACGTATCTCGTGCAGAAGCTCGTGCGTGCCGCGTTCGGCAACAACAACGTCGACACCTGCGCGCGCGTGTGCCATTCGCCGACCGGCTACGGCCTGAAGACGACGCTCGGCGAATCGGCGGGCACGCAGACGTTCGCGTCGGTCGATAAAGCCGACGTCATCATGGTGATCGGCGCGAATCCGACCGACGGCCACCCGGTGTTCGGCTCGCGGCTAAAGCGTCGCGTGCGCGAAGGCGCAAAGCTGATCGTCGTCGATCCGCGCAGGATCGATATCGTCGACACACCGCATGTGAAGGCATCGCACCATCTGCAATTGCGGCCCGGCACCAACGTCGCGATCATCAACGCGCTCGCGCATGTGATCGTCACCGAAGGTCTGCTCAACGAAGCATTCATCGCCGAGCGCTGCGAGACGCGCGCGTTCGAGCAGTGGCGCGATTTCGCCGCGCTGCCGGAGAACGCGCCGGAAGCAACCGAAGCAGCGACCGGCGTGCCGGCCCAGCAGGTGCGCGAAGCGGCCCGCATCTACGCAACCGGCGGCAACGCCGCGATCTACTACGGGCTCGGCGTCACCGAACACGCGCAAGGCTCGACGATGGTGATCGGTATCGCGAACCTCGCGATGGCGACCGGCAACGTCGGCCGCGAAGGCGTCGGCGTGAATCCGCTGCGCGGCCAGAACAACGTGCAGGGCTCGTGCGACATGGGCTCGTTCCCGCACGAGTTGCCGGGCTATCGCCATATCGGCGACACGGTGACGCGTTCGCTCTTCGAAGACGCATGGAGCGTCACGCTGCAACCCGAGCCCGGCCTGCGCATTCCGAACATGTTCGACGCCGCGCTGCACGGCAGCTTCATGGGTCTCTACTGCCAGGGCGAGGACATCGTGCAGTCGGACCCGAACACACATCATGTGGCGGCGGCGTTGTCGTCGATGGAATGCATCGTCGTGCAGGACATTTTCCTCAACGAGACCGCCAAGTACGCGCACGTGCTGCTGCCCGGCTCGTCGTTCCTCGAAAAGGACGGCACCTTCACGAATGCCGAGCGCCGTATCTCGCGCGTGCGCAAGGTGATGCCGCCGCTCGCAGGTTACGCGGACTGGGAAGTCACGCTGCTGCTCTCGCACGCGCTCGGCTACGAAATGAACTACACGCATCCGTCGGAGATCATGGACGAGATCGCGCGACTCACGCCGACCTTCCACGGCGTGTCGTATCGGAAGCTCGACGAGCTCGGCAGCCTCCAGTGGCCGTGCAACGAAGACGCGCCCGACGGCACGCCGACCATGCACGTCGATACCTTCGTGCGCGGCAAGGGCCGCTTCGTGATTACGAAGTTCATCGCATCGCCGGAAAAGGTCACGCGCAAGTATCCGCTGCTGCTGACGACCGGCCGCATCCTCTCGCAATACAACGTCGGCGCGCAGACGCGCCGCACCGACAACTCGCGCTGGCATGACGAGGACCGGCTCGAACTGCATCCGCACGACGCGGAAGAACGCGGCATCAAGACAGGCGACTGGGTCGGCATCGAATCGCGCGCAGGCCAGACCGTGCTGCGCGCGAAGGTGACTTCGCGGATGCAGCCGGGCGTGGTCTACACGACGTTCCACTTCCCCGAATCGGGCGCGAACGTGATTACGACCGACAGCTCCGATTGGGCGACCAACTGCCCCGAATACAAGGTGACCGCGGTGCAGGTGATGCCGGTCGAGCAACCGTCGCAATGGCAGAAGGACTATTCGCGCTTCAACCACGAACAGCTCGAATTGCTCAGGCAGCGCGAGTTGGCCAACGTAAGCGCGGGCAAGTGAGGCGAGCGATGGACAATCGGAATCTGATCGACATGGCGAACCGGATCGGCGACTTCTTCGAATCGATGCCGGACCACGAAGAGGCGCTGACCGGCGTCGCCGAACACATCCGCCGCTTCTGGGAGCCGCGCATGCGGCGCGCGCTGCTCGCGACGCTCGACGAAGCGCCGGATGCGTATGACATTGCGCTATCGGACTTCGTGCGCGAGGCGATCGTCGGGCATCGCGCGCAGTTGACGCCGGTGGAGACCTCGACGACGGCTTAGGTCGCTTCGGCGTCTCAGCCCGCTACGGCGATTTAAGCCGCCGCGGCCCGAGCCGCAGCTCACGCCCAGGCGGCGCTCGCCATCACAACGCCACCCGCTCCGGCACCTCGCCCCCCACCGCGAACCACGCCTCGCAGTGCCGCAGCAGACCGAGCAGATCCGATCCGGTCCGTCCGCGCGCACTGATATACCCATCGGGCCGCACGAGATAAAACGACGGCCGCGTGCGTCCATACGATTCGGCAAGCGCGGGACCACCGTCACCGCTCGTATCGGTAATGCGCCAGATCCGCACCGCGCCCGGCAGCAGGCGCTCGATCTCGGCCGCGAGCTTCTCCACCTCCGGGTCCGGCGGCGGCGCATGCTTCGCGGCGGGATCGAGCGGCGTGCCGTCGACGGGCAACGGCGGCACGAGCAGAAACAGCGAGAAAAACGCCGGATCGTGCAGATCGAAGATGCAACCCACGCCGGGCGCGCGCCCAAGCGGCCCATCGACGACATGCACGAGCGCATCGGGTGCGCGTTCGCCCGCACGCGGGCCGCCGTCGAGCACGCGCTCGAACGTGAGCGGACTGCGCCGGTACTGGATCGACAACTCGCTGATCGTCGCGCGCGCGGCGTCGCGCAGCGGACCGAGCGCGGCGAGCACCGGCATCACGCGCTCGCGCAGCAGCTTGAGCGGACCATGACCAGCCTCGGCCATCTGCATGATGAAGCCGGTCTGGCGCAGCACCTCGCGCTCGATCGGATGCCGTTCGAGGTGATACGTGTCGAGCAGGCGGTCCGGCGCCGCGCCGCGGATCACGCGCGCGAGCTTCCAGCCGAGGTTGAGCGCTTCCTGGATACCCGTGTTCAAGCCCTGCGCACCGGCCGGACTGTGCACGTGCGCGGCGTCACCGGCAAGAAAGATGCGGCCCACGCGCAGGCGGTCCACCATCCGGCTATTGACGTGGAAATACGAGGACCACGCGAGATCCGATACGTCGACGCGCTCGCGCACGCGCCGCGCGATCAGCGCCTTGCATTGTTCGAGCGACGGCGCCAGGTCTGGGTCCAGTACCGGGGCCGACGGTGACTCGCCGGGCGCCGCGGACGCCGGCGGTACGGCGATGCCGAACGGCCGGGCCGCATGATCGGCGATCAGCCGATGGCGGCCGTGGCCCATCGGAAAGAGCGCGACCAGCCCCTCGCCGGACGCGAAGATGTGGAACTCGTCGTCGGGCCAGTCGGTTTCGGCGCGCAGGTCGGCGAGCAGGAAGGTCTGCTCGAAGGTCTTGCCCTCGAAGCTCAGGCCGAGCCGCTGGCGGATCGAGCTATGCGCGCCGTCGGCGGCGATCAGGTACGACGGACGCATCGGTTCGGTGTGGCCGTCCGCGCGGCGCAGCGTCGCCTGAATGCTCGCCGAGCCTTGCATGAACATCGTCAGTTCGACGCCGCGCTCGACCGTCACGCCGAGCGTGGCGAGATGCTCGGTGAGCAGCCGCTCGGTGGTCGATTGTTCGAGAAACAGCAGATACGGATAGCGCGTGTGCAGCGGATCGAAATCGAGCTGCGCGAGCCGCATGCCGTTCGAGAAGAGATTCGCGACGCGCGCGCGATGGCCGAGTTCGAGAAACGGTTCGATCAGCCGGTGCTGCTCGAGCAGCTCGAGCGTGCGGGCCTGAATGCCGATCGCGCGCGAATGCGGATTCGGCTGCAGCGCCTTGTCGATCAGACGCACGGGAATATGGGCACGCGCGAGACTCAACGCTGCGGCAAGTCCGGTGGGACCGGCCCCGACGATCAGCACTGGCGACGCATCGTATGCGGCAGCGTCCATGCAGAACTCCGGCGGCAACAATGCGCTCTAGTGTACGCCGCCGATAATGCACACACGCGTGCGCTGCATCAATCGTGGAAGCGGCTGGTGGGGTACGGCGGCGCATCGTGCATCGCACAGGCAAGTCGTGTTGCCGGCCATCGTGCCGTACCTTGCCCCGTCCTTCCGGTCCCCCGCCCAAATCCGGGCTCCCCGCGCCAAGTGTGGGAAAATGCGGCCTCAGTCTGATCCGAATGCCATTCCTCCGTCATGCAACCTGTATTTGACCGCGCGTTCGCGGCGCATCGTGACGGCCGCCTCGACGACGCCGAGCGCGACTACCGCGCCACGCTCGAGCACAATCCCAGCCACGTCGACGCGCTGCACCTGCTCGGCGTGCTGCGCCATCAACAGGGCCAGCACGAGGAAGCCGTGGCGCTCGTGCGGCGCGCGGTCAATCTGCGCCCCGAAGACGCCGCGCTGCAACTGAACCTCGGCAACGCGCTGAAGGCGCTCGGCCAGATCGACGCGGCGATCGAACAGTTCCGCAACGCGCTCACGCTCGCGCCGACGTTCCCGATGGCGCACTACAACCTCGGCAACGCGTATGCGTCGGTGGGCCGTCACGAAGACGCCGCCGACGCGTTCGAGCGATCGCTGCGCCTGCAACCGGACGACGTGTCCTCGCACAACAATCTCGGCAACGCGCTGCACGCGCTCGGCCGCCATGAAGAGGCGATCACGTCGTTCAGGCGCACGCTCGAGCTGCGCCCCGGCCACGCGGGCGCGCTGAACAACATGGGTATGTCGCTGAACGCGCTCGATCGCCCGCACGAAGCCGTGCCCTGCTTCGAAGCCGCGCTCGCCGCCGAGCCGCGCTTCGTCGCCGCGCACTTCAATCTCGCCAATACCTTCGACGCCACCGGCCGTCATGCCGAAGCGGTCGCGTCGTTCGAAGCGGTGCTGCGCCTGCAGCCGAACCTGCCGCCCGCGATCTACGGGATGGGCAACGCGCTCGCGGCGCTCGGCCGCCCCGGGCAGGCGCAACCGTATCTGGAGCGCGCGGTCGGTCTCGACCCGCAATTCGCGCTCGCGTGGCTCGCCCTCGGCGCCGTGCATCAGGCGCTCGGCGCGCATACGGCCGCGGTGCGCGCGCTCGATCAGGCGCTGCGCCTGAGTCCCGATCTCGCGTCCGCGCATATGAACCGCGCGCTTGCGTGGCTCGCGATGCGCGATTTCGCACGCGGGCTGCCGGAATACGAATGGCGCTCGCAAATCGTTGCGCAACCGGTCATCGAGACACTGCCGCGCTGGCACGGCGAGCCGATCGAACAGCGCACGCTGCTGGTCCATGCCGAACAGGGTTTAGGCGACACGCTGCAGTTCGTGCGCTTCATGCCGCTCGTCGCGCAGCGCGCTGCGCGCGTCGTGCTCGAAGTGCAGCCGCCGTTGCTGCCGCTCCTCGCGCCCGCCGCGCAGGCGTGGCGCGTGACGCTGATCGCGCAGGGCCAGCCGCGCCCCGCCGCCGATCTGCAGATTCCGCTGTTGAGTCTGCCGCTCGCGCTCGGCACGAGCTACGACACGATTCCGGGCCACACGCCGTATCTGAGCGTGCCGCCTGCCTACGGCCGCAAATGGCGCGGCTCGCTCGGCGGCCAGGCGAAACGCAAGATCGGGCTCGCGTGGTCGGGACGCATCCAGCGCAACGAAACGCGCTCGATGCCGCTCGCCGCGCTCGATCCGCTCTTCGCGCTCGACGGCATCGACTGGATCGTGCTGCAGCCCGATCTCAGCGACGAGGAACGCGCGGCGCTCGACGCGCATCCGCGCGCCGGATCGATTCATCGCCTCGACAGGCGTATCGGCGACTTCGCCGATACCGCGGCGATCGTCGCGCGGCTCGACGCGGTCGTGTCGATCGATACGTCGATCGCGCACCTGGCCGGCGCGCTGCGCAAGCCACTCTGGCTGATGCTGCCGTTCGCCGCCGACTGGCGCTGGTTCGATGGCGATACACGCAGCCCGTGGTATCCGGGCGCAACGCTCGTGCGTCAGCCGCGGCCCGGCGCGTGGGACGAGGTCGTCGACGTGGTGGCGAAGGAATTGCGCAACGGCTAGCGGCGAGCGCCGCCTTGTCTGATCGAAACGCGCGCGGCACGTCATGGGCCTTCGCTTCATTGGCCGTCACTTCATGCGCCGCAAAACAAAAACCCCCGCATTCGCGGGGGTTTTCCGTTTCAGAACACTAGGTAGCGCGTCAGGCTGCCCGGTACTGATTGCGTGATTCCGGCGTGCGATACAGGAACAGCGTCGCCAGCAGGCCGCAGATCGCCGCCACGCCGAGGAACAGACCCGGCGCCGCCTTGTTGCTCGTCACGTGAATGAGCAGCGTGGCGATGGCCGGCGTGAAGCCGCCGATCGTCGTTGCAAGACTGTACGCGAGCGAGAAACCGGCGGTGCGCACTTCGACCGGCATCACTTCGGTCAGCGCCACGACCATCGCGCCGTTATAGCAACCGTACAGGAACGACAGCCACAACTGCACGGCGAGCAGACGCGCGAACGACGGCTCGGCAACGAGCCACTGCAGCGCCGGATACGCCGTGATGATCGTCAGGATCGTGAACACGATCAGCACCGGACGGCGGCCGATACGGTCCGACAGCGCGCCCGAGAGCGGCAGCCAGACCAGGTTCGAGAGACCGACGCAGACCGTGACGACGAGCGTGTCGATGGACGAGAGCTTGAGCACTTCCTTGCCGAAGGTCGGCGTGTACGCGGTAATCATGTAGAACGACACGGTCGTCATGATGACCATGCCCATGCCGCCGAGCACGATGGGATAGTGCTCGGCCATCGACTTCATGATCTCGCCCATGCTTGGACGATGCTTGCGCGCCGCGAACTCCTCGGTTTCCTGCAACGAGCGGCGGATGATGAACAGGAACGGCACGATCAGACAGCCGATCAGGAACGGCACGCGCCAGCCCCATGCGGTCATCTGGTCGGCGGGCAGAATCTTGTTGAGCAGCACGCCGATCAGCGCGGCGAACACCACCGCGACCTGCTGGCTGCCGGACTGCCACGAGCAGTAAAAGCCCTTGTTGCCCTTGGTGGCGATCTCCGACAGATACACGGACACGCCGCCGAGTTCGACACCGGCGGAGAAGCCCTGCAACAGACGGCCGAGCAGCACGAGCACCGGCGCGACGAGACCGATGGTCGCGTAGCCTGGAATCGCCGCGACAGTGAGCGTGCCGAGCGCCATCAGGCTCAGCGTGAGGATCAGGCCTTTGCGGCGACCGTGATGGTCGATGTAGGCGCCGAGCACGATCGCGCCGATCGGGCGCATCAGGAAGCCCGCGCCGAACACGGATAGCGACAGCATCAGCGAGGCGAATGCGTTGCCGCTCGGGAAATAGGTCTTGGCGATCGCCGAAGCGTAGTAGCCATAAACCATGAAGTCATACATCTCAAGAAAGTTGCCGCTGACAACGCGGAAAACTGTCTTGACTTTGGATTCTTCCGTGGCGGAAGTAGCGGGGGTCGCAGTAGACATGACACTCTCAGATAAACCCGCCGCCCTGTTCGATGGGAATGGACAGAAGCGATCGGGCAGTTGAAACGATCCACTGCGTTTGGCAAGCGGATGCCACAGACGAACGGAAAAGCGCGCCTTGGGGCGCCGCATTTTGCGGCTCAAAGCGCTTAACCGGTATCAGGGTAAACCTTGTGATTCATGCGGAGCCCGCGCCACGTAATGTTACTGCTGATAGCGCCGTCGCGAAATGCATACAGTTCGCTTACGCGCGAGACCGGCACGCAACGCGGTAGGCTTTTCGTGCAACACCATTGAGTTGATTCTTACCCCGATGCGAACCACCCCTGCTCTTTCGCTGCGCCCCGCGACCATCGAGGACGCCGCGCTCATTGCGTCGATTCACAGCGCCAGTTGGCAGGCCACCTATCGCGACCTGTTGCCCGACACGTTCCTCGACGGCGAAGTCACGCGCGAACGCGCCACCTACTGGGCAGCACGCCTTCGCGCTCCCGGCGGCGAGCGCCGCATCGTGCTGATCGCCGAGCTCGCCGGCGAGCCGACCGGCTTCGTGTGCGTCGAGCGTCAGCCGGAATCCACGTGGGGCGTGTTGCTCGACAATCTGCACGCGCTGCCTCGCTACCAGGGCATCGGCGTCGGCAAGCTGCTGATGCGCGCCGCCGAAGACTGGGCGCGCACACAGGGAGAAACGCAGCTGTATCTGTACGTGCTCGAGGGCAACACGCCGGCGATCGGCTTTTATGAGCGGCACGGCTGGAAGTTCGTCGGCGCGGAGCCGGATCATATGGGCGGCGTGGACATCACCGCGTTGCGGTATGTGTACCGGTTGAATCCCTGAGATTGCCGGCCATTGGCGTTGCTGGGCACGTCAATGGAATAGTCGGGAATGTTCGCGCCCGGATCCCCAAGCGACGCGGTCATTTTCAGAACAGTCCGATCGTCAGAACGGACTGTTTCGAAGCATCATTTTCTGTTGCCGATGGCTTCACAAGGTAATGCCTCCTCTCGTCGTGCTGCGTCAGGTGTCTGGACCGGGGTGCGGAATTCGGTGGCAGCCTGAGCTCGCACCGAGTCGCCATCAACGTCCCCAGATCCTGTGACGGCCCACCAGCGGCCCCGTCATCGTGCACCGGAAGAAACCCATGTCCAGCACTCCGTTCACCTTGATCGAAGGTGCTTACGCGCTACCACGCCTGCGCCCGTTCGAACATCTACCCGAGTCATTCGGCCGCGACTGGGCAACGCTCGCCCCCAGCCACAGCTGGCGCACGGAACTCGAATCGCTCTATGCAGCGCTGCTGCGCACCGCCTGCATACGCAACGAAGACATCTTCGCGCGTTGCAAGTGGCAGCCTCTCGATGTGCAACATGCGGCCGCGCCTGCGGCGAGAGATGCGCAGCCCGCCGTGATCGCCAACGTCAACACAATACGCGGCGATGTTCCGCGGCCAAACACCCAGCTGCCGATGCGAATCCAGCTCAAGGTTCGCCCGTCCCGAAAGGCGAGGCGTCGCGCTTCACGGCATTGGAGTGTGATGGCGGGCGCCGCCTGCATAGCCGGCGGCGGGGCCCTGCTTGTGTGGATGGCGCTTGGTCAGCATCTCACGCCTCGTCAGATAGCGAGCGAACTGCTCAGGCCCGTGAACGTGACAATGGCCCGTCGCGACGCGCAGTTGGAGAAGGATCGCCCGCGCGATGGTGTTGCGGCTCGGCAGGCGCCTGTCGTGGGCAACACCAATGTTCAGATTCCGCCTCGGCAAACGGTTGCCGCTGGCAAGGCCGATGGTCCGGTTTCGCCAGCGGCGCCAGTGCAGCCCGCGTCTGGTTCCACGCCCGCACCGGTGGCGGCTGCGGCTCAGGAAACGGCGACGCAGAGCGAGCCAACCCGCTCAGGCAATCCGCTCGCCACAGTGCATGCTCATCCGCGCGGCGTGCTGCGTCCCAAGGCGCATCCGCATCCGCGCGACGTGCTGCACCCAAAGGCGCATCGCAAGCCAGAGTATGGCGGCGCGTCGTATCTGACGTCGCCAGCCCACGGCAAACCGCGCGTCGCGCACACACGTGCCGCGCCGATCGTGTCGCTTCGATTGCACGCGCATCCGGCTGCACGAGCCGACGCGCTGCCCACGCAGGCACGAGCACAAGCACAACCGCGGTTCACTAACAACGAATACACCGCCGTGATGACATCCGCCGCCACGTATGTACGCGACATCGCATCGCTGCCCCGCCCTGCCGCGTCGACTGATCCGTCGGCGGGCAGCGGCACGGCGTGGATGAATCACATCTCGCAGCGCCGCGTCACCGAAATTCCAGAGCAATTCGCGAAGTGAGTTGATCGTCCGCGCGCCGTTATCCGGTTCCGTCATTCGAATCCATTCCTCGACCGAATCGACGCAAAAAGCCCGGCTCTGTCCACTGAACTGCACCCCAATCGTTGGACGGGTGTCCAACTTTCCGGGGTGCAGTTCACCACAGAGGCGGGCTTTTTGTCGTCCGTCGATGCTGCTATTTCTGCACAGGCAAACCGGCTTCCGTCTGTTGCCGCAACTGCGTGATCTCGCTTTGCACCTGACGCAATTGCGCCTGCGCCTTGTCCCGCTCCGCGTGCAGCGTGAGCGCCTCGCCTCGCGCTTGCCGCTGATAGTCGTCGGCCTTGGCCTGCTGCGTACGCGCGACGTCGAGATCGGCCTGCAAGCGTTGCGCCTGTTCCTGCGATGTCGCGATGATGCCCTGCAGATACGCGGTCTGCGCCTGCAATCGCGTGCGGCGAATCTCGACATCCGCGAGTTGCGTCGTTTGCTGCGCGAAATTGGCGTAGATGGCTTCAGCACGCTCGACGTCTTCGGACTTGATCACGCGCCAGAAATGTTTGTCCTGAAATAGCGCGATGTAGTACGTCATCCGCGACGGATGGAAAAACAGGCTTGCACCGTAGTTGCCGTTGTACGTGGTGCGCAGTTCATTCAGGTTCGCGTCGTGAATCAGTTGCATCAGTTCGGCGACATCGCCTCGCGCGCCGCCCGGCGTTGCCGGTACGCTCGATGCCAAGGGCGTATTTGCAAACGCAGCGGCGCCGGGTTGCGGCGTCAGCTCGCTCATGGCGGGCCGCGTACCGGCTACCGGCGCGACCGTGCCGTCCTGCGCCGCCTGCACGGCGCCGGCATGCCAGAGCACATACGCGCCCGCGACCAGCATCGTGCGTTGAACTATCAAGGGAAACCTCATACTGCCTGCTCCACGCAAATCCGGAATAGCCGCGGATTATCGCGCGGATTGGCTGCTAGGCGAAACACCGAGCCGCTATCTCAATACACTCAAAATCGAGATACGTCGGTCGCAAAAAACTCGCGCGTTCCCGAAATGACAGCCGTAAATTGATGACGATCGGGCAACGACTTGGAGTCCTGATTATCCCGATAAAAAACCGCGACCGCGAATGCGTGCGGGCAGCCTATGCGGACCAGCAACAGGACAACGAAGGAGACGGAGACAAGCAAAAGAGAACAGCAAGGACAACAACGGGAACGACCGAAGAAAACGCGCCGCCGCAGATCGCGGCGACGCGTCGAACAGAGCAAACAGACCTGCCAGAAAAACGGAAAAGCGCACTCGCGATCACACGCGGGCGGCCATACCTCGCCACCTCAAAACCGCGTTTCGCGCGCCACCCGCAGGAACGTATCGAGCAAAGGCGTGCAATCGAGCAACTCCGGCCCGCCCGCGCGATGAAACTCCGGATGCCACTGCACGCCCATCACGAACGGCGCGCGCCGGTAGCGCACGGCCTCGATGATGCCGTCCGCCGCCGACACCGCCTCGATGTTGAGATCGCGGCCAAGCGTCTTCACCGCCTGATGGTGAATCGAGTTGACGATCGCGTCGCGCCGCCCCGGGAACATGTTGAGCAGCGTCGAGCCATCCGGAAAATGAACACCGTGGCGGTGCTGATCGTAGTTTTCGCTGACGTGCACGCCGGCGGTCGGCACATCGGTCGCGATGTCCTGATACAACGTGCCGCCAAACGCGACGTTGATTAGCTGGCAGCCGCGGCATACGCCGAGCACCGGCTTGCCCGACTCGATGAACTCGTGCAGCAGCTCGAGTTCGTACATGTCGCGCACGCGGTCGCCGGGCCATTCGGGGCTCGTCGCCGTTTCCGCATACGATTGCGGCGAGACGTCGGAGCCGCCTTGCAGCAACAGACCGTCGAGATGCTTCGCGTAGTCGCGCAAGCGGATGTTGCTCGGGTGCAGCATGCCCTGATGACCGACGGTCGGAATCATGAACACGATCACGTCGCGCGACATCACCCAGTGCGCGATCGATTCCTCGAGATATTGCAAGGTCTTGCCGCGCAACCCCTTCGCACCCGGCTCCGGATGGAAGATGCGCGCCGACACGCCGATGCGCAGCGTGCGCTGGGTGATCCGCTGCCCGGCGCGATCGAACAGTTGCCGCGCGCGCGCCGCGATGATGCGGCCAAACACGCTCCACGCCGAATCGTTCTGCTTCAGATAGCGCGGCGGCGACGGCGGGAATGCATTGGGCGGCGGCGGATTGGTCGCGCTGAAATCGGGCGCCGCGCCGAATCCGGGCGGCGGCGCGCCGGTCGGACGCGCGGTGGAGGCGGCGGCGTCCTGGGTGGCGGGAACGTCGTCGGTTGCGGCGGCCGAGGCGCCTGCGGTGCCCACGGTGCGGGTTGCCGTGCCCACAGGCGTCTCGCTGCCCGCGAACGCCGGCCCAGCCTTCGCAGTCGCCCGCGCGCTCGCCGCCTGCGTGCCGGCGCGGCGCGCTTCGCGCTCGTGAACCGCGGCCTCCTGCTGCGCGGTGGATGCCGCGGCGGCGCTGCGCGCCTCGGCCGCGTCGCGTTGCCGGGCCGTTTGCGGCGCTTCGGGCGTCACCGTCGACGCGCTGATCGGATCGTCGGTCGACGACATCGCGGCCGCTTTCTCGTCAGCGAGACTCGGCGTGTTTCTGGCCGGCGACTCCGGCAACCGGATGGCGTCTTCATGCGGCGGCGGCGAGGAGGCTGCCGGCTCGAGCGGCGCGGAGCCGGATTTCGGTGTGCCTGACGGCGCGGGCGAGCCCGACGCTGGCGGGGGACTACCGGCCGTGCCGGCGTTTTCGGGTTTGTTTTCGCTCATGACTGTCGGACGGGCGCCTTCCACGCGAACGAATGAATATGCCCTGATTATCCGTCAGCGCAACAGGCCCGGCAAACCCGCACACAATTGCTCACATTGTTGCGAAGCGTGACAGGAAGCGGCGGCGTCCATCGATGACCCATCGATAACTAAGCAATAACTCAAGGGTCCGGCTGTTCTTCGAAAGTTTCCCGCAAGGCAATCTGCATCGACGCGTGGATCTTCACGCACCAGCGCCACACGAGCGCAAGCAGCAGCGCCGCGCAGACCAGCACCGCGACGAGCAGCCCGGTAGGCGGCAGGATGCTGCTCGACAGCGCGGCCACGAGCAGAAACACGCCGATCATCGAGACGATCGGCACGAGGTCGGCGATCGCGTGGCGCAGCGCGCTCGTGAAGCGCCCCGCCGTCGCGGGCTGCACGCTGACTTCCGAGAGCAGCAGCGCGAGCGACTTCGTCTTGCGATACACAGCCACGAGAAACGGCAACGCCACGACGAGCGCCACGCTCCATTGCACGACACGCTGCAGCGACTCCTCGCCGAGCCAGTGCGCCAGCACCCTGCCGGTCTGCGGCGCGCTATACGACACGGTCAGAAAAATCGCCGCGACGAGCGCCAGATTCACTGCGATCTGCACGATGATCCGCCGCGTCATGCTGAACAGCGTCGGCTCGCCGCGCTCCGTGCTCAGGCTGCGCAGCCATTGCCCGTACATGCCGAAGACATTGGAAAGCGTATCGGGCATCGCCCGCGCGATGCTGCGCGTGAGCGGATCGGCGGCGCGGATCAGATACGGCGTGAGCAGCGTGGTCAGCGCCGACACCGCGACCGCAATCGGATACAGAAACGCGCTCGTCACCTTCAGCGTCACGCCGAGCGACGCGATGATGAACGAGAACTCGCCGATCTGCGAAACGGTCATGCCCACGCGCATCGACGTGCGCGCGTCCTGCCCCGAGAGAAAGGTGCCGAGCCCGCACGAGACGATCTTGCCGACGATCACCGCGAGCGTGATGATCGCGATCGGCCATCCGTAGTCGAGCAGCACGGCCGGGTTCAGCATGAGCCCGATCGTCACGAAGAAGATCGCGGAAAACGCGTCGCGCAGCGGCGCGATCAGATGCTCGATGCGATGCAGATGGCGCGACTCGGCCATGATCGCGCCGATCAGGAACGCGCCGAGCGCAATGCTGTAATCGAGCTTGACCACCAGCAGACAGAAGCCGAAGCAGAAGCCGAGCACGGACACGAGCAGCATCTCGTCGCTGCGGGTGCGCGCGACGTAATTGAGCGCGCGCGGCACGAGCAGCACGCCGACGATCAGCGACACCGTCATGAAGAGCAGCAGCTTGCCGAGCGTGACCGCGGCGAGCCCGGCGGAGAGTTGCCCGGTTTGCGCGATGCCGGTCAGCAGCACGAGCATCGCGATGCCGAGAATGTCCTCGACGATCAGGATGCCGAACACGAGCTGCGCGAAGCTCTCGCGCTTGAGCCCGAGGTCGGACAGCGCCTTCACGATGATCGTCGTCGACGAGATCGCGAGGATCGCGCCGAGGAACAGCGAATCCATCGGGCTCCAGCCGAACGCGCTGCCGATCTCGTAGCCGATCCACAGCATCAGCACGATCTCGGAGAGCGCGGCGACGATCGCCGTCGCGCCGACCTTGAACAGCTTGCGCAGGCTGAATTCGAGGCCGAGCGAAAACATCAGGAACACGACGCCGAGTTCGCCGAGCGTCTGGATGGTCTGTTCGTCGTGGATCAGCTGGAACGGCGGCGTGTACGGCCCGATGATGAGCCCGGCGGCGATATAGCCCAGCACCACCGGCTGCTTCAGGCGATGGAACAGCACGGTGACGACGCCGGCCAGCGCCATCACGACGGCCAGATCCTGAATGAAGCCAATACCCTGGTGCATGAACGCCTTTCCTTACAAAAAGTAATCTCTAACCGCAGTTTAACAAACGAAGCGGTGCTCCCTGAGCGTGGTTCGACTGAATATTTGAGCGGCCTGACGCGCGGATCGCCCGCCCGGAAGGCCCGGTGCCGCCGCCCGCGCGCCGTTGCAGCGAGTCGCGCCGCTATGAGGCGCCGGCTTTCATCCGGCTTAATTTTGAAACGCTGGACATCAGTGAAATATCACAATAATATTTGGCGCATATTTTTATCGGAGCCAGCCATGCAGTCGTTGCCGTTCAATCTCGAAGACCGCGCGGGCCGCCGCCGCACCGAGCACGTCGAAGTCAGCCGTTTGACGATCGCCGGCTGGGCGGGCCGCGACCAGGCCGCGATCGAGCACCACATTGCCGAGCTGGCCGAGCTCGGCGTGAAACGCCCGTCGACCACGCCGTGCTTCTACCGGCTCGGCGCGGAACTGCTGACGCAGGCCGAACAGATCGACGTGGTCGGTGTCAAGTCGAGCGGCGAAGCCGAATGCGTGCTGCTGCAAACGCCGGCGGGCCTGCTCGTCACGATCGGCTCGGATCACACCGACCGCGAAGTCGAGGCCTACGGCGTAACCGTCTCCAAACAGGTTTGCCCGAAGCCGCTCGCGCGCGACGCGTGGCTCTTCGACGACGTGGCCGGCCACTGGGATCAGCTCGAAATGCGCGCCTATGCGCTCGCCGGCGGCGCGCGGCGCGTCTACCAGCAAGGCAGCGTCGCGTCGCTGCTGCCGGCCGCCGATCTGCTCGCGCGCGCGCCGCTCGAACAAGGCGCGGCGATGTTCTGCGGCACGCTCGCGGTGCAAGGTGGCATCGTCGGCATGGCCGATGGCGATGCGCTCGAACTCGAGCTGCACGACCCCGTGCTGAACCGCACGCTGCGCCACGCGTATCGCGTGCGGGCGCTGCCCATCATCGAGTAACGCGTCGAATCAACGCGTCGAATAATGCTGAACGAGACACCCCCATGAGCACCCCTTCGCTTTCCGTTAGCGCCGCCGCCCCTTCCGACGCGTGGCTCGAAGCCGCCGCGTTGCGCAAGATCACGTGGCGCATCATGCCGTTCCTGTTTCTCGTCTACGTGCTGTCGTATCTGGACCGCGTCAATATCGGTTACGCGAAGCTGCAGTTCACGGGCGACCTCGGTCTCTCGAACGCGGCGTACGGGCTCGGCGCGGGGATCTTTTTCTTCGGCTACTTCGTGTTCGAGGTGCCGAGCAATCTGCTGCTGAAGAAATTCGGCGCCCGCGCGACGATCGCCCGCATCACGATGCTGTGGGGCCTGCTCTCGTGTCTGATGATGTTCGTGCGCAGCGAGACGATGTTCTACGTGCTGCGCTTTTTCCTCGGCGTGGCCGAGGCCGGGCTCGTGCCCGGCGTGGTGCTCTATCTGACCTTCTGGTTTCCGTCCGACCGCCGCGCGCGCATGGTCGCGGTGTTCATGGCGGCGATTCCGGTCGCGGGCATCATCGGCGCGCCGCTCTCGGGCTTTCTGATGTCGGCGCTGCACGAGGCGCACGGCCTGCGCGGCTGGCAATGGATGTTCCTGATCGAGGGCATCCCGTCGATCCTGGCGGGCATCTGGGCGCTCGCGGTGCTGCGCAACACGCCGTCCGAAGCCGCGTGGCTCAGCGCCGACGAAAAGCGCGTCATCATGGGCCGCCTCGAGCGGGAAAACAGCGCGGCCGCGGCGGCCGGCGCCGAACACCGGCTGGGGACCGCGCTGCGCTCGGGCCGCTTCTGGATGCTCACGCTGATCTACTTCTGCCTCGTCACCGGCAACGCGGGCTTCTCGTTCTGGCTGCCGCAGATCGTCAAGGACCTCGGCGTGACGAACCTCGTCACCAACGGCTTCGTGACCGCGATTCCGTATCTCGCGGCCGGTATCGGCATGATCGTGATCGGCCGCTCGTCGGACATCACGGGCGAGCGGCGCTGGCACTATGCGGTGTGCTGCTTCATCGGCGCGGCGGGGCTGCTCGGCAGCGCGTCCGTCACGCATTCGATTCCGCTCGCGGTCACGGGCCTGTCGATCGCCTATGTGGGCATCCTCGCGGGCTTCGGCATCTTCTGGTCGATGTCGACGACGTTCCTGCAAGGCACGGCGGCCGTCGCCGGTATCGCGGTCATCAACTCGATCGCGAACCTCGCCGGCTACGTGAGCCCGTACGTGCTCGGCATCATCAAGGACGCGACGCATAGCGTGACGCTCGGGCTCGTGCTGATCGCCGGGGCGCTGATCGTGGGCGGCCTCGTCACGCTGCTGATGCCGCGCGTGAACGTGCAGCATGCGAACGGGCGCGCATGACGGGCGGGCATGAAACACGCCCCCACAGGCGCGGGACGCCCACGCGCCGCGCGCGCAAAACCTTGCTCTACAATGCGGACGACATCGCCCGCTCGCTCCATCCATGACGCTTACGCAGACTGCCCGTCCCTCTCCGCCCGCCCGCGCAACCGCGGCGGGAAGCCTCGCTGAACAGGCCTACGAGTTCGTCAAGCGCGAAATCATCACGATGCGCCTGCGCCCGAGCGAGGTGCTCAACGAGGCGGAGCTGATGGCGCTGACCGGCATCGGCAGAACGCCGGTGCACCAGGCGCTGCACCGGCTCGTGCACGAGGGCATGCTGACGATCATGCCGAGAAAGGGCATCATGGTCCGGCCAGTGTCGCTCGAAGACGTGCTCGCGATCATCGACGTGCGGCTCGTCAACGAAAGCTACTGCGTCGAGCTGGCCGCGCGTCATGCGCAGCAGCACGACTACGACGCGATGCAGGCGCTGCTCGAGCGCTCGGCCGTGTGCGTCGCCGCGCACGACGTCGGCGGCATGATGGACATCGACCGCGAATTTCATCTGGCGATCTCGGCGGCCTCGCGCAACGCGGTGCTCGCCGACATTCTGCGCGGACTGCACGAGCGTTCGCTGCGCTTCTGGTTCATTTCGCTGTCCGAGCCGCATCATCTGGAGGACGTTCACGAGGAGCATCTCGAACTGTTTCGCCTGCTGCGCGAGCGCGACGCCGAAGGCGCGCGCCGCTCGGTGCAGAAGCATATCGAGGCGTTTCGCGCGACGCTGTTCAAGCGTATCTGAGCGCGCGGCGCCTCATCACTCTTCACCCGCTTCAACCGGATCTGAACGAACATCATGGCCACTGAATTCGCCCCCTTCCCGCCGCTTGCCCAGCTTGCCGCCGATCTCGCCGCCGGCCGCACCACGAGCCGCGCGCTCGTCGAAACCGCGCTCGAACGGATCGCCGATCCGGCGGGCCAGGGCGCTTCCGTATTCATGCACGTCGACGCCGAATCCGCCCGCGCCGCCGCCGATGCGCACGACCGCCTGCGCGCGGCCGGCACCGCGCTCTCGCCGCTCGCCGGCATTCCGGTGTCGGTCAAGGACCTGTTCGACATCGAAGGCCAGCCGACCCGCGCGGGCTCCGTCGTGCTCGCCGACGCCCCCGCCGCGAAGGCCGACGCCGTCGCGGTCGCGCGTCTGAAGCGGGCCGGCGCGGTGATCGTCGGGCGCACCAACATGAGCGAGTTCGCGTTCTCCGGGCTCGGTCTGAATCCGCACTACGGCCATCCGCTCTCGCCATACCGGCGCGGCGTGAAGGGCGACGAACGGATTTCGGGCGGCTCGTCCTCGGGCGCGGCGGCCTCGGTCGCCGACGGCATGGCCGCGATCGCGCTCGGCACCGACACCGGCGGCTCGATCCGCATTCCGGCCGCGCTGTGCGGGCTGACCGGCTTCAAGCCGACCGCCTCGCGCATCCCGAAACAGGGCGGCGTACCGCTTTCGCCGACGCTCGATTCGTTCGGGCCGATCGGCGTCTCGGTCGCGTGCTGCGCGCTCGTCGACCGGATGCTCGCCGGGCTCGAACCGCGCATTCCGGCCGCGCGGCCGCTCGAAGGCGTGCGCCTCGGCGTGCTGACCAATTTCGTGACCGACGGCGTGGAAGCCGAAGTCGCCCGCGCGATCGACACCGCGCTCAAGCATCTCGAAGCAGCGGGCGCGATCGTCAGCGAGGTGCGTTTCGCGCCGCTCGACCGCCTGCCCGAGGTCAACCGCTTCGGCTTTTCGCCGATCGAGGCGTATGCGTGGCACCGCCCGCTGCTCGAGAAGCATCGCGACCAGTACGATCCGCGCGTGCTCGTGCGCATCATGAAGGGCGAGCCGGCCAGCGCCGTCGACTATCTGGACCTGCTCGCCGGGCGCGAGGCGATGCTCGACGAAGCCGCGCGCACGCTGTGGCCGCGTTTCGACGCGGTCGTCGCGCCGACGGTGCCGGTCGTGCCGCCGCGTCTGGCCGACCTGCTCCACGACGACGACGCGTTCGGCCGCACCAACGCGCTGATTCTGCGCAATCCGAGCGCGTTCAACTTCCTCGATAGCTGTGCGCTGTCGCTGCCGTGCCATCTGCGCGGCGACGCGCCGGTCGGCCTGATGCTAGCGGGCGCGCCGCACGCCGACGATGCGCTGCTCGCGATCGGGCGCGCGGCGGAGGCGGTGCTCAACGCGATCCGCTAGGCACGAGGCGGGGGCGGTCGCCGGGCACGGCGCGATTGGCTGAGCGACGCGCGGTTCATTGAACGCGACCCAGTTCGCGCAGCGGCGATGCGACGCGCCAGACGGCACAATGCCGCGGCGCGCGGCATTGGACGCGGCGCGCTACGCCAGGCGGCCGCGCGCGCTATTACGCGATAAGCGGGAGGGCGGGGCTTCGCGCTAGAATCGCGGGCACCCGCCTTTTCCGTTTCCAGACAAACTGACGACCGATGAACAACGACTCCGCGATGCTGCGCCGCGAGCGCTCCCTGCTGGTTCTGCTTAGCCTGATCTGCCTCGCCCTCGTGGGCGGTGCGTTGTACCTGCAGTTTTTCCTGCACGAAGACCCATGCCCGCTGTGCATCATCCAGCGCTACTTCTTCCTGCTGATCGCGATCTTCGCGTTCCTCGGCGCGCGCTTTAACAACTGGCGCGGCGTGCGCCTGCTCGAAGTGCTCGCGGCGCTGTCCGCGCTCGCCGGCATCGTGACCGCGGTCCGGCACGTCTACGTGCAGGCGAATCCGGGCTTCAGCTGCGGCTTCGACGCGCTGCAGCCGGTCGTGGACAGCCTGCCGCCCGCGCATTGGCTGCCGGGCGTGTTCAAGGTCGCCGGCCTGTGCGAAACCGCCTATCCGCCGATTCTCGGCCTTACGCTGCCGATGTGGTCGCTGGTCGGGTTCGTCGTCGCGTTTCTTGCGCTTGTATTGAGCCTGGTTCGCAACCGCCGCCGCATTAGCTGAGTCGGGCCGACCTGGTTGGACGGGGGCGGGCGCTGCCGGGGTTGGTGTTCGGGTTGGCGTCCGGTTTGCCGGCCCTCGCACTATCTCCGTTGTTCGCGCTGTCCCGGCTGTTTCCGCCGTTCCCGCTGTTCCCGCCCTCGCCTCCCGCCGGTGCGCCGGCCTCCCCGCACCGTCTTTCCCCCCCACGCAACTTCCCGCCGCCGCGCGAATCGTATAAAGGGCATGACTGCCGCCGAATAAGCTTCATGTGATCCGGGAAATATTTTCTGGACCGCGTAGTGCTATTGTCGGATATGGATGGCGATCTACGTGCGCGAGGCCGGCTTCGGCGACCCCATGCGTAACGCGCGCCCGGTCCGCAATGTCTTCCGGTTCTCTATGACAACGCAAACCATCCGCTTCTATCACCAGGGGTCCGTCCGCGAGGTCGCGGGCGTCCCGGCAACGCGCACCGTGCTCCAGCACCTGCGTGAGGACCTCCGCTGCACCGGCACCAAGGAAGGTTGCGCGGAAGGCGATTGCGGCGCGTGCACGGTCGTGATCGGCGAACTCGACGCGCGTGGCGGCCTCGCGCTGAAGGCGGTCAACGCCTGCATCCAGTTCCTGCCGACGCTCGACGGCCGCGCCCTCTTCACCGTCGAAGACCTGCGCGCCGCCAACGGCGCGCTGCATCCGGTGCAGCAGGCGCTGGTTGACTGCCACGGTTCGCAATGCGGCTTCTGCACGCCCGGCTTCGTGATGTCGATGTGGGCGCTCTACGAAAACCAGCCGGCGGGCGCTGGCCTGCCGACCCGCGACGAAATCAACGCCGCGCTGTCCGGCAATCTGTGCCGCTGCACCGGCTACCGGCCGATTATCGACGCCGCGCAAAAGATGTTCGACTACGCGCAGCACCCGCGCGTCGCGCTCGACCGCGAGGCGGTCGTGGCAACGCTGCGCACGCTGCAACGCGGCGACACCTTCGAGTACAGCGCGCCCGACGCACGCGGCGCCGCGTTCGGATCCTCGACCTTTCACGCCCCGCTCACGCTCGACGCGTTCGCGACGCTGCGCGCGCGACACAGCGCTGCACGCATCGTCGCGGGCAGCACCGACGTCGGCCTGTGGGTCACCAAGCAGTTCCGCGATCTCGGCGACATGCTGTACGTCGGCAACGTCGCCGAACTGAAGACGCTCGCGCGCGACGCGCAGACGCTGACGATCGGCGCGGCCGTCACGCTCGAAGACGCGTTCGCGGCGCTCGCCGCCGATTACCCCGAACTCGCCGAGATGTGGACACGCTTCGCATCGCGGCCGATCCGCAATGCCGGCACGCTCGGCGGCAATGTCGCGAACGGCTCGCCGATCGGCGATTCGATGCCCGCGCTGCTCGCGCTCGGCGCCGAAGTCGTGCTGCGCCGCGAGCGCGCGACGCGCACGCTACCGCTCGACGCGTTCTATGCCGGTTATCAGAAAACCGCGCTCGCGGCGGGCGAATTCGTCATGGCGCTGCGCGTGCCGCGCCCGGCAGGCGATCTGCGCTTTCGCACCTACAAGGTGTCGAAACGCTACGACCAGGACATCTCGGCGGTGTGCGCGGCGTTTGCGCTGCGCATCGGCGAAAATGGCGAGAGTCATGGCGAAATTCGCGGCGAAAGTCACAGCGAGAATCACGGCGAAGCGCGCAGCGAAATTCGCTCCGCCCGCATCGCGTTCGGCGGCATGGCGGCCACGCCGAAGCGGGCCGCGCAAACCGAGGCGGTGCTCAACGGCGCGGCATGGAGCGAATCGACCGTGCGCCGCGCGATGGACGCGCTCGCCGCCGATTACCAGCCGCTTACCGACATGCGCGCATCGAGCGCGTACCGGCTGAAAGTCGCGCGCAATCTGCTGTGGCGCTTCTATCTCGAAACGCGCGACGATGCACCGCTCGCGCTGTGCGACGTGAATGCGTTCGCGTTCGAAGCGGCGGTGCCAGGCGTATCGGGTACACTCGACGCGCCCGTCGCGAAGGAGGCGCCGTGATGAACCGCACCGATGCCTTTATCGAACGCACAGGCGGCCCGTTTGCCGATTCCCACGGCAACGCGCAAGGCAACGCACAAGGCAACGCACACGCTACCGGGCAAAACGACGCATCGATCGGCGTCCCCCTGCCGCACGAATCGGCCGCGCTGCACGTGAGCGGCGAAGCGGCCTACACCGACGACATCGCCGAGCTGCACGGCACGCTGCACGCGGCGCTCGGCCTCTCGCGCCACGCGCATGCGCGGATCGTTTCGATGGATCTCGACGCGGTCAGAAACGCACCCGGCGTCATCGCGGTGCTGACCGCCGACGACATCCCCGGTGAAAACAATTGCGGCCCCGTGCTGCACGACGATCCGATTCTCGCCGACGGCGAAGTGCTGTATCTCGGCCAGCCGGTATTCGCCGTGATCGCCGAGACTCACGAACTCGCGCGCCGCGCGGCCGCGCTCGCGCACAGCGGCGACGTGCTGCGCTATGAGCCGCTCGACGCGATTCTCAGCGTGGCCGACGCGAAGGCCGCGAAACAATTCGTGCTGCCGCCGCTGCATCTGCGGCGCGGCGAGCCCGACGCGCAAATCGCCGGCGCGCCGCATCGCCTGAGCGGCCGGTTCGAAGTGGGCGGCCAGGAGCAGTTCTATCTCGAAGGCCAGATCGCCTACGCGGTGCCGAAGGAAATGGACGGCATGCTCGTCTACAGCTCGACGCAGCATCCGAGCGAAATGCAGCAGGTCGTCGCGCATATGCTCGCCTGGCCCGCGCACAACGTCTTGTGCGAATGTCGGCGCATGGGCGGCGGCTTCGGCGGCAAGGAATCGCAATCGGCCCTCTTTGCGTGCGTGGCCGCGCTCGCCGCGCAGCGCCTGCGCCGGCCGGTCAAGCTGCGCGCCGATCGCGACGACGACTTCATGATTACCGGCAAGCGCCACGACGCGCTCTACGAATACGAAGCGGGTTTCGACGACAGCGGGCGCCTGCTCGGCGTGCGCGTCGAGATCGCATTGCGCGCGGGCTACTCCGCCGATCTCTCCGGCGCGGTCGCGACGCGCGCGGTGTGCCACTTCGACAACGCGTACTACCTGTCCGACGTCGATATCGTCGCGCTGTGCTGCAAGACGAATACGCAGTCGAACACCGCGTTTCGCGGCTTCGGCGGCCCACAGGGCGCGCTCGTGATGGAAGTGCTGCTCGATGGCATCGCGCGCGAGTTGCAGCTCGATCCGCTCGACGTGCGGCTCGCGAACTACTACGGCATCGGCGAGCGCGATACGACACCATACGGTCAGCGCGTCGAAGACAACATCATCGCGCCGCTCACCGAAGCGCTGCTCGATTCGAGCGGCTATCGCGCACGCCGCGCGGCACTCGCCGAATTCAATGCGAAGAGCCCGGTGCTCAAGCGCGGTCTCGCGTTTTCGCCGGTCAAGTTCGGCATCTCGTTCAACGTGCCGTTTCTGAATCAGGCCGGCGCGCTCGTCCACGTGTACAAGGACGGCTCGGTGCTCGTCAATCACGGCGGCACCGAGATGGGCCAGGGGCTCAACACGAAGGTCGCGCAGGTGGTCGCGAATCAGTTCGGCTTGCCGCTGTCGCGCGTGCGCGTGACGGCCGCCGATACGTCGAAGGTCGCCAACACGTCGGCGACCGCGGCCTCCACCGGCAGCGATCTGAACGGCAAGGCCGCGGAAGCGGCGGCGCAAACGATCCGCGTGCGGCTCGCCGAACTCGCTGCGCAACAACTCGGCGGTCAGGCGGGCGATGTACAGTTCGCGCACGGCACCGTGTCCGCGAACGGCGGCGCGATGCCGTTCGAACAGCTCGTCAACGCCGCGTATCTGGCACGCGTGCAGTTGTGGTCGGACGGTTTCTACTCGACGCCGAAGGTGCATTGGAATGCGCAAACGCTGATCGGTCATCCGTTCTATTACTTCGCGTATGGCGCGGCGGTGTCGGAAGTCGTGATCGACACGCTGACCGGCGAATGGAAGCTCGTGCGTGCGGACGTGCTGCATGATGCGGGCCAGTCGATCAATCCGGCCATCGATCTCGGCCAGGTCGAAGGCGGCTTCATTCAGGGCATGGGCTGGCTCACGAGCGAGGAATTGTGGTGGAACCGCGAGGGCCGCCTGATGACGCACGCGCCGTCCACGTACAAGATTCCCGCGGTCAGCGACACGCCCGCCGCGTTCCACGTGCGGCTCTACGAGAACAACAACGCGGAGCCGACCGTGTTCCGCTCGAAAGCGGTCGGCGAGCCGCCGTTGCTGCTGCCGTTCTCGGTGTTCCTTGCGATCCGCGATGCGATCGCCGCCGCGGTGCCGGGTGCGCAGCATGCTCCGCCATTGCGGGCGCCGGCCACGCCCGAGGCGATACTCGATGCGCTAGAGGCGTTGCAGAGCGGGAACCCGGGCACGCCCGCGGCCGAGTCCGCGAACGAATCCGCAGCCGAGTCCGCAGCCGAATCCGAAACATCATCCGCAAGCGCCAACGGCCGCACGCAACCCGCCGCACGGACACCCCGCGCGGCCCCGAATGGAGAACCGCCGGATGCAAGCCTGGCTCACTGACCTGCAACAACTGCTCACCCATGGCGACGCCGCCGTGCTCGTGACCGTCGCACGCGTCGAGGGTTCGGCGCCGCGCGAGGCCGGCACGAAGATGATCGTCACGCGCGAAGCGGCGAAGCACACGATCGGCGGCGGCCACCTCGAATGGAAGGCGATCGAGACCGCGCGCCAGGTGCTGCGCGACGGCATGCGCGCGCCGCACACGCGCCGGCTCGAACGCTTCGCGCTTGGACCGAGCCTCGGCCAGTGCTGCGGCGGCGCGGTGGTTCTCGCGTTCGAGCGGCTCGACATCGGCGATCTCGGCTGGATCACGTCGCTCGTGAAGCGGCTCGCGGCGGGTCAATCGACGGTGCGTAGCATATCATTCGGCCCCGCCCCCGATGCGGTGATGCTGTCCGACCCCGAGCCCGGCATCCACACCGCCGACTGCCTGCTCTGGGACGGTGCCGGTTTCGACGACAGCAGCGCGCTGCTCACCGAAACGATCGCGCCCGGCGAGTTCGCCGTCGTGCTGTTCGGCGCCGGCCACGTCGGCGCGGCGCTCGTGCGCGTGCTCGCGACGCTGCCGTGCACGGTGCGCTGGGTCGACGAACGTGACGCGCAGTTTCCGCCGCCCGCGGCCCTCGCAGCACTGCATGCGCCGAACGTGACGATCGACGCCAACGACGCGCCCGACGAGGCGATCGACCAAGCCGCGCCGAATACGTACTTCGTCGTGATGACGCACAACCACACGCTCGATCTCGAACTGGCCGAGCGCATCCTGCGGCGCGGCGACTTCGCGTTCTTCGGCATGATCGGCTCGCACAGCAAGCGCAAGCAGTTCGAGCACCGGCTCGCGGCGCGCGGCATCGATCCGTCGCAGATCGCGCGGATGAAGTGCCCGCTCGGCGTCGACGGCATCGTCGACAAGTCGCCCGAGATCATTGCGATTTCGGCGGCCGCGCAGGTGCTGCAGGCCGTCGAGGCGAACGCGGGTGCGCGCCGCGCGGCGCAGACGGTCTGAAGCGGCGCGCGACAGCCGGACCGGCGGGCGCGTTGCCCTTTATTGGCATCCCAATTTGCACCCCATTGGCACCCTCATTGACCTCGACACCCGCTCCAACAGAATCCATAACGAAGATGAATACCGCCACCGCTACCCCGCCCCCGCTCGCCGACAAAACCGCGCGAGCCCCGAAGGCCGAGCTGCACATTCACATCGAAGGCTCGCTCGAACCCGAACTGATCTTCGCGCTCGCGCAGCGCAACGGCGTGAAGCTCGGCTACGACTCCGTCGAAGCGCTGCGCGCCGCGTACGCGTTCACCGACCTGCAATCGTTCCTCGACATCTACTACGCGGGCGCAAGCGTGCTGCTGCACGAGCAGGACTTCTACGACATGACGATGGCCTACGTCGAACGGTGCCTGGCCGACAACGTGATCCACAGTGAAATCTTCTTCGATCCGCAGACGCACACCGAGCGCG
Source organism: Paraburkholderia susongensis (assembly GCF_900177725.1). Classification (GTDB taxonomy): domain Bacteria; phylum Pseudomonadota; class Gammaproteobacteria; order Burkholderiales; family Burkholderiaceae; genus Paraburkholderia; species Paraburkholderia susongensis. The sequence goes on from NZ_FXAT01000001.1 coordinate 990,000, forward strand.
GCGTCCCGATCGCAACGGTCGTGGCCGGCATCGAACGCGCGCTCGCCGACGCGCAACAGCGCGGCATGTCGAGCAAGCTGATTCTGTGCTTCCTGCGGCATCTGTCCGAAGAAGACGCGCTCGCCACCTTCGAGGAAGCGCTGCCGCTCTTCGAGCAGTACAGGCACCGGTTGATCGGCGTCGGTCTCGATTCGTCCGAGCGCGGCCATCCGCCTTCCAAGTTCGAACGCGTGTTCGCGAAGGCGCGCGCGCTCGGCCTGAAACTCGTCGCGCACGCGGGCGAGGAAGGCCCGCCCTCGTATATCTACGAAGCGCTCGACGTGCTCAAGGTGGATCGCGTCGATCACGGCGTGCGCAGCATCGAAGACCCGGCGCTCGTCTCGCGGCTTGCCGACACGCGCGTCGCGCTGACCGTGTGCCCGCTGTCGAACCTCAAGCTCTGCGTGTTCGACGACCTGACCAAACACACGCTGAAGGACCTGCTCGATCGCGGCGTCGCGGTGACCGTGAATTCCGACGACCCGGCCTACTTCGGCGGCTACGTGAACGCGAACTATCTGGCGACGATCGATGCGTTGAAGCTCGGCGACGCCGAGGTCTACACGATCATCCGCAACGGCTTTGAAGCGTCGTTCGTGACGCCCGAGGAACGCAGTGCGCTGATCGCGAAGCTCGACGCGCACTGGCAGCAGAGCCGTGCGCACTGACGCGGCTTTGACCGAGAGGCTTTGATTCGAAAGCTTTGATTCAAAAGCATCGACTCGAATGCATTAACTCAAACGGATTAACCCAAAGGCTTTAACCGGCGGCCGGCGGCAACGGTCGCGTTCGCGAAAAATCGTGAAGCCCTCACGAACCCGCGCGAACGCAGGCCTTGCCGCCGTGCTCGCCGCCCAGCTTTCTACATCAGGAGACAGTTTTCCCATGACCGAATCGGCTCACACCGCGCCCGCGGCGCAAACGGCATTCCGCGCACAACTGCTGACCTTCAACGGCGATCCCGCGCACTCGCCCAACGCGACGGTTTTCCACGAAGACGGCCTGCTGATCGTCGAAGACGGCCGCGTCGTCGCGGCGGACGCGTATGCCACGCTCGCGGCGCGGCTCGCGCCGGGCACGCAGATCGTGGACCGGCGCGACAAGCTGATCGTGCCGGGCTTCATCGACACGCACATCCACTATCCGCAGACCGACATGATCGCGTCGCCGGCACCCGGGTTGCTGCCGTGGCTCGACACGTACACGTTTCCGACCGAGCGCCGCTTCGCCGATTCCGCGTACGCGCGCGATACCGCGAGCTTTTTCGTCGACGAACTGCTCGCGTGCGGCACGACCACCGCGCTCGTGTACTGCACGGTGCACAAGGAATCGGCCGACGCGCTTTTCGCCGAGAGCGAGGCGCGCAATCTGCGCATGGTCGCGGGCAAGGTGTTGATGGACCGCAACTGCCCCGAGTTCCTGCGCGACACCGCGCAATCGGGCTACGACGACAGCGCCGAGCTGATCGGCCGCTGGCACAAGCGCGGGCGCCAGATGTACGCGCTCACGCCGCGCTTCGCGCCGACCTCGACCGAAGCGCAGCTCGAAGCGTGCGGCGCGCTCGCTCGCCTGCATCCGGACATCTTCATCCAGAGCCACGTCGCGGAAAACACCGACGAAGTGAAATGGGTCGCCGACCTGTTCCCCGGTCACCGCAGCTATCTGGACATCTACGATCACTACGGGCTCCTGCGCCGCCGCGCCGTGTACGGCCACTGCATCCACCTCGACGAGGAAGACCGCAAACGCATGGCGCAAACCGGCGCGCTCGCCTCGCATTGCCCGACCTCGAACCTGTTCCTCGGCAGCGGCCTGTTCGATTTCGACAAAGCCGACGCGGCCGGCATGCCGATCGCGCTCGCGACGGACGTCGGCGGCGGCACGTCGTTCTCGATGCTGCAAACGATGAACGAAGCGCACAAGGTCGCGCGTCTGGGCGGCCATCATCTGACGGCCACGCGCATGTTTTATCTGGCCACCGCGGGCGCGGCCGCGGCGCTCGATCTCGCGGACCACGTCGGCACGCTGCGGCCACACACCGAAGCGGACTTCGTCGTGCTCGATCCGCAGGCGACGTCGCTGCTCGCGCGCCGCACCGGTCGGCGCGAATCGCTCGAAGAACTGCTGTTCGCGTTCGCGCTGCTCGGTGACGACCGTGCGGTGTACGAAACGTATGCGGCGGGCAAGCGCGTGCATCGTCGCGACGATGCGCGCCAGCGCGCGGCGGGAGGCGCGAGGATCGCGGCTTGATTGCCACATGAGCGCCGCGTGACCCGGCCGCGGTTGGATCGCGCTTCGACCTCTCGCCCTGCAGGACAAAACGGCGCTTCGTGATCGAAGCGCCGTTTTTTTGGTTCTTCGCCGATCTGCGGGAAGATGCACGCACCCCAAGCTTATTGGAATCATTGGAACGTTCAATTGTTCTTTTCGAGCCGAACAGGCCAAGATCGGGTCATACGATACGGCTGCGTGATACCGGCCGGTCAACATGAGGCCAGCGACTGCGTGGATCGAACCCGAGGATTGACATGAGCACAGCGGAAGGACAAATGGGGATCACGGCGCGCGCATCACGAGGGATGGCGGGTGTGCTGGCGGGCCGCGACCATCGCTGGACCTCGAAGCTGCTGTTCGCCGGACCGGCTGTCGTCGCGTCGATCGCGTACATGGATCCGGGCAATTTTGCGACCAACATTCAGGCGGGAGCCAGATACGGCTACTCATTGCTTTGGGTCGTACTCGCCGCGAATCTCATTGCAATGCTGTTTCAGGCGTTGTCGGCCAAACTCGGCATCGTCACCGGGCGCAATCTTGCGGAGCTGAGCCGCGAGCACTTTCCTGCGCCGGTTGTCCTCGGGATGTGGGCTATCAGCGAGATAGCCGCGATGGCGACCGACCTCGCCGAGTTCCTCGGCGGGGCAATCGGCTTGTCGCTGCTTTTTCACATACCGCTGCTGTTCGGCATGGTCATCACCGGCGTTGTGACATACGCCATTCTGATGGGTGAGAAGCAGGGTTTTCGCCCTCTCGAGTTGATAATCGGCGGCCTCGTGGCGGCCGTTGCGTTGTCGTACGTCATCGAGCTGCTGATCGTTCAGGTTGCGTGGCCCGCCGTGGTGACCGGAACATTCGTGCCCCGATTGCAAGGCCCCGGTGCGCTATCCGTTGCAGTCGGCATTCTCGGTGCGACGGTGATGCCGCACGCGATCTATCTGCATTCAGGGCTGACGCAGCATCGCACCCGGGCGAACAACGACGTGGAGCGCAGCAAGCTCGTCCGGTTCTCGAATGTCGAGGTCCTGATCGCGCTTACGGTGGCGGGGCTCGTCAATATGGCGATGGTCATCATGGCTTCGGGCGCATTCCACGCGGGACACCCCGACGTGGCGGAAATCGAAACGGCCTATCACAGCCTGACACCGCTGCTTGGCGCCGCGGCAGCCGGAATTTTTCTTGTCTCTCTGCTGGCCTCCGGCATCTCGAGTTCAGTGGTCGGGACGATGGCCGGCCAGATGATCATGCAAGGTTTCACGGGCTTTCACATCCCGGCCTGGATTCGCCGGCTGGTGACGATGGTCCCGTCGTTCATCGTCGTCGCGCTCGGTCTGAATGCAACCGATGCGCTGGTCTACAGCCAGGTGGTACTGAGTTTCGCGCTGCCCGTGCCGATGATCGCGCTGGTGATCCTGACGTCGCGCCGCGACGTCATGGGCGCCTTCGCGAATCGCCGATGGGTGGCCGGCACCGCGATGGCCGGCACGGTCGTCATTCTCGCCCTCAATGCGGTCCTGTTGCTGCAGACTTTTGGCGTGACGATACCGGGGCTGTGAGAGCGCGGCTTGAGGGTGCGGCTTGAGGGTGCATTACGCGCGTGCGCATGGGTGAAATTGAAAGCCTGGGTCGCTATAGTTATCCGAGCAACGCAAGGCGACCGGGGTTCGAGGGAGCGTTAGCGTCAACTTTCCAATTGCATGCGCCCATGAATTTTTCTCGTCGTAAATGGCTTGAGCAAAGCTTCGCCGTACCATTGAGCTTCACTCTGTCGCCGCTTCTTTCAGTCGTTTCCAAGGCAGCGGATGCTGCCGCCACCGAACCGGCGCTCGCCATAGTCATGAATTCCGGCGAAGCGAGCGTCTCCGTCATCGACATGGCGACGCGCCAGGTCGTCCGCACGCTGCCGACACTGCGTGAACCCAGCCACTGGGCGCTGACGCCGGATCGCAGCAAGCTCTACATCGCCGACGCAAGCGGCAACGCGCTCTTCATCGTCGATCCGCGCACCGGTACGGCAATCGGTCACAAGACGATCGCGGACCCTTATCAGCTTGGCTTCAGTCCCGACCGCCGCTATCTGGTCGTCAACGCGCTGCGACTGAACTATGTCGATATTTATCGGGCCGACGACCTGACGCTGGTGAAGCGCTTCGAGGCCGGCAAGATGCCGAGTCATCTCGATTTCGCACCGGATTCGCGTACGAGCTTCAGTTCGATGCAGGAGTCCGACACGCTCGTCGCGTTCGACCTGAACAACATGACGGTGCGCTGGACGTCGAAAGTGGGCGCCACGCCCGCCGGCGTGCTGTGGCACAACGGCAAGGTTCTCGTCTGCGTGATGGGGGCCGACCACGTCGCCGAGGTCGACCCGGTGGATGGCAAGGTGCTGCGCAAAATCAAGACGGGCGTCGGCCCGCACAACATCTTCCTGACGCCGGACGGCAAGACGCTCTACGTGAGCAACCGGATCGGCGGCTCGCTGGTCGCGCTCGATCCCGTCACTTACGAACTCCGCCGCACCTACCCGTTCCGTGCCGCGGGGCCCGACGACGTGAGCGTTGGACCGGACGGCAAGCTGTGGGTGACGCTGCGTTTTCGCGAACAGGTGGCGGTGCTCGATCCGCTCAGCGGCAACTACGGGACGATCGAGGTGGGCCGCTCGCCGCACGGCATTTTCCTCTCGACCGAGCTTAGCCGGCCCGGCCTGATTACCGCCGAAACCCTGTAACAGGCAGGCTCGCGATGCTGACATTCATCGACAGGTTCTTCAACATGCTCGCCGGCGAGATCGACCAGTACCTCGTCTTGCCGATGCTCTATCACTTCGGCTGGATGCAGTGGGAGGAGCTTTCGTTCGACTGGGCGCTCATCTGCGTCTACGGCTTCTTCGCGGTCGTCGTGACATACGCGGTGTGCTGGCCGCTCGAAGCCTTCTTCCCGATCGAACACTGGAAGGACCGCAAAGCGGTTGTGACCGACGCGTTCTATACGGTCCTCAACCGCGTCGGCGTGCTGCCGGTCGTCAGCTTCCTCCTGTTCTACCAGGCGCAGGTATGGGTCAACGGTTTCGTCGTCGGTCTCGGCTATATTCCGCCGACGCTCGAAACGATCTTTCCGGCGCTGCTCGGGCGCCCGGTCGTCACGTTCATCTGCTATGCGCTGATTCTCGATTGCGCCGATTACTGGCGACACCGGCTTTCCCACTCGTTCCGGAGCTGGTACGCGCTGCACGCCCTGCACCACGCGCAGCGGCAGATGAGCTTCTGGTCCGACGACCGCAACCACCTGCTCGACGACCTCATCGCCGGCCTGTGGTTCGGCATTGTCGGCCTTGCGATCGGAATTCCGCCTTTGCAGTTCCCGCTGCTGTTTTTGTTCATGCGGTTCATCGAAAGCCTGAGCCATGCGAACATCAAGCTCTCGTTCGGCTGGCTCGGCGACCGGCTGCTGGTTTCGCCGCGCTTTCACCGTCTGCATCATGGCCTGCGTGCGGCCGGCCGCAACTCGTGCAATTACGGCGCGGTGTTCCCGTTCTGGGACATGCTGTTCGGCACGGCCGACTTCTCGAACGAGTATCCGCCGACCGGCGACAAGCGTGCTCCGGAATCGATGGCGACAGGCGGCTATCTCGCGCAGCAATTGGGGGGCTTGCGGTTCTTCCTCGACGAATACCGGGCTGCTTCGCGAAGTGCGCGGCGTGGTTCATGACGCAGTCGATCAGCGGCCTCGCCACGCGAGTGTGTGCCGGCGCTGCGCTCAGCCCGCCTTGCACACCTCGTGCAGCGCATTAAGCCGCCTGACCGGATCGGCGACATACGGATTCGATTCGTCCCACGCATAGCCGGCGAGCACCGCGCAGATCATGCGCCGGATCGACGGCGTCTGCTCCGGGTAGTAGATGATGTCCTGCAACTCGCCCGTGTACCAGCGCTCGACGAACGCGCGAAACGTATCGATCCCTTTGCGTAACGGCACGTCGTAATCGGCGGACCAGTCGACCGTTGCGCCGTCGAGTTGCCGGTTCAGCGTGTGCGCGGCGAGATGCGCGGAGCGCAGCGCGATCGTCACGCCCGACGAAAACACCGGGTCGAGAAATTCCCCCGCGTTGCCGAGCAGCGCATAACCGGGACCATGCAGACGCGCGACGTTCGCCGCGTAACCGCCGATCTGCCGCACCGGCATCAGGAACGGCGCGGCTCCGATCAGCCGGTTCAGCGTCGGCTCCTGCTGGATCAGCGCGCGCAGCGTCGCGTCGCGCTGCGCTTCCTGCACGTCGAGAAAACTCGCCTCGGCGACACACCCCACCGACGAGCGGCCGCCCGCGAGCGGAATCATCCAGAACCACACGTCGCGGCGCTCGGGATGCGTCGCGACGCAAATCTTGTTGCGATCGGCTGCATCGAGCGCGAGACCGTCGCGCACGTGCGTGAAGATCGCGGCGCGCGCCGGCATGCGCGTCGGCGTTTCGAGATTCAGCAGGCGCGGCAGCACGCGCCCGAAACCGCTCGCATCGAGCACGAAGCGCGCTTCGACCTGATATGTGCGATCCGCTTCATCGGCTACGTCGAGCACCGGCGTCGCGCCCGTTTGCACCGCGCGCACCGTGTGGCCGAAACGCACGTCGGCGCCCTGCGCGGCCGCGCAGCGAATCAGCACGTCGTCGAACACCGCGCGCTCGACCTGATACGTGGTGCCCCAGCCGGGCGAATGCTTGTCGCGGAAATCGAACGACGCGGTCTGGTCGCGATAGACAAAATACGCGCCGTTCTTGTGCTGGAAACCGGCCTCGACGACGGCCTGCAGCATGCCGGCCTCTTCGAGGTACGCCATGCTTTGCGGCAGCAGACTCTCGCCGATCGAAAAGCGCGGGAAATGCTGACGCTCGAGCACGAGCACCGAACGGCCAGCCTTGCGCAACAGCGCGGCAGCGACCGCGCCAGCCGGGCCCGCGCCGATGATCGCGACGTCGGCCACCGTGCGCTCTAATGAATCGCTATTCAAATCTCTGCTCCAACGGTTGGCATGCGTGGTGCCACGCATGCGGGATTTGCCTGCTTCGCGCGATCAGACGCCTCGCCACGCTTCGAACATCAGGCTCGCGCAACAGCCGCCGAACCCGAATGAAACCGACATCGCCGTCTCGATGCGTGCGTCGCGCGCGCTGCGCACGAGCGGCATGCCGAGCATTTCGGGCTCCTGCGCATCGATTGCCGCCGTTCCTGCGATAAAGCCGTCGCGCATCATCAGCAGCGTATAGATCGCTTCGTGCGCGCCGCATGCGCCGAGCGAATGTCCGGTCATGCCCTTGGTCGACGAAAACGCCGGCATGCCTTCAGTGGATGCGCCGAACACGTCGCGCAACGCGCGCAGTTCCTCGATGTCGCCAAGCGGTGTCGACGGCGCATGTGTATTCACGTAGTCGGGGCGGCGGCCCGCCTCGGCGAGCGCGCCGCGCATCGCGCGCGCGATGCCGGCCGCACGCGGCGCGACCATGCCGGCGCGATCGGTGCAATCGGTGCAATCGCCGAAGCCACTCAACTCGGCGTAAATGCGCGCGCCGCGCGCCAACGCGTGATCGAGCGCCTCGAGCACGAGCACCCCGCCACCCGACGCGATCACGAAACCGTCGCGCTGCGTGTCGTACGGACGCGAGGCGTGCTGCGGCGTGTCGTTGAAGCGGCGCGACAATGCGCTCATCGCGTCGAACATCAGCGTCACGTTGTCGTGCAGTGCTTCGCTGCCGCCCGCGAGCACGATCTGCTGACGGCCGGTCTGGATCAACTGCATCGCCTGGCCGATGGCAAGCGCCGACGTCGTGCACGCCGACGACGGCGAGTAGCTGACGCCCTCGAGCCCGAACATCTGCGCGACGTTGGCCGACGCGGTGCTGCTCATCACCTGCGGCACCGTGTAGGGCGGCACCTTGTCGACGCCGCGTGTGTGCGCTATCGCAAGCGCCGCTTCGTAGCTCGACATAGCGCCGACGCCCGAACCGATCACCGCGCCCGCGCGCGGCGAATGCAGTGCCTCAGGCGCGAGCCCCGCATCGTCGATTGCGCGCCGCGCCGCGTGGCAGGCAAAGCGCGCGGTGTCGCCCATGAAGCGCTCGAGCTTGCGCTCGAACGGCACTTCATGGGCGACCGACGCGACGCCCGCGACCTGCGACGCGAAACCGCGCTCGCGCCACGCGTCGACGCGCGTGATGCGCGAGCGGCCCGCGCGCAGTGCGGCCGAAACTTCGTCGAGCGTATTGCCGAGACACGACACGATGCCCATGCCGGTCACGACGACGCGTTGCAGTGCGACGCTCATCGGACGCGCCGGAAAATCAGCGACGTGTTGATGCCGCCGAACGCGAAGTTGTTGCTCATCACGTAGTCGGCGTCGATCTCGCGCGCGCCGCCGACGATGTAATCGAGCGGCGCGCAGGCCGGATCGACGTTGTCGAGGTTGAGCGTCGGCACGTACCAGTTGCGCTTCATCATCTCGATGGTCCACCATGCTTCGATCGCGCCGCACGCACCGAGCGTGTGGCCGATATAGCTCTTGAGAGAACTGATCGGCACGCGCGCGCCGAAGGTCCGCGCGCTCGCCTGGCTTTCGGCGATGTCGCCGCGATCAGTCGCGGTGCCGTGCGCGTTCACGTAGGCAATCGCCTCGGGCGTGAGCCGTGCGTCCTGCAGCGCGAGCTGCATCGCGAGCGCCATCGTTTCGGCGGTCGGCTGCGTCATGTGCGCGCCGTCCGAGTTGCAGCCGAAACCGACGATCTCCGCATGAATTCGCGCGCCACGCGCGAGCGCATGTTCGTACTCTTCGAGCACGAGCGTGGCCGCGCCCTCGCCGACCACGAGACCGTCGCGCGCGGCATCGAACGGACGCGGCGTCAGATGCGGCTCGTCGTTGCGCGTGCTGGTCGCATAGAGCGTGTCGAACACGGCGACCGCCGGACCCGACAGTTCCTCCGCGCCGCCCGCGAACATCAGCGTCTGCTTGCCCGACTGGATCGCCTCGTACGCGTAACCAATCGCCTGGCTGCCCGACGCGCATGCGCACGAAGTCGGGATGATGCGGCCTTTGAGATCCCAGAACAGGCTCACGTTGACGGCCGTGGTATGCGGCATCATCTGCACGTAACTGTTCGATGTGACGTTGCTCATCGAGCCGGTTTCGAGCATCGTGCCGAATGCGCGGATCGGCTGCACCGAGCCCGACGACGAGCCATACGCAACGCCCATGCGGCCATCGGCGATGCTCGCGTCGTTGGCGAGGCCCGCATCGGCGAGCGCGAGTTCGCTCGCGCGCACCGAGTACAGCGAGACCGGCCCCATCGAGCGCACCTTCTTGCGCGGATAATGCGCGGGCAGCGCAAATTCGGGCAGCGGACACGCGATGCGTGTGTGCAGCGATTCGAAGTAGTCCCACTCGGGCATGCGGCGCACCGCGTTTTCGCCGCGTTTCAGACGCGCTTCGATCGCGTCCCAGCTATCGCCGAGCGCGGTGACGCCGCCCATGCCGGTAATCACGACGCGCTTCATCAGACCATCCCGCCATTCACGCCGATCACCTGGCGCGTCACATACGACGCGCTATCGGACATCAGAAAGCTCACGACCGACGCCACCTCGGCAGGCTGGCCGACGCGGTTCATCGGCACGGCCTTCAGCGCATGTTCGAGCGTGACCTGTTCGAGCATGCCGGTTTCGATCAGGCCCGGCGCGACGCAATTGACCGTGATGTTGCGCGAGGCAAGCTCGGCCGCGAGCGCCTTGGTCGCGCCGATCAAACCCGCCTTCGCCGCGCTGTAGTTGACCTGGCCGCGGTTGCCCATCACGCCCGACACCGACGCGATCGTGACGATGCGCCCGCCCTTGCGCGCGCGCACCATCGGCATCGTGAGCGGATGCACGACGTTATAGAACGCGTCGAGTCCGGTCTCGATCACGATGTCCCAGTCTTCTTCCGTGAGCGCGGGAAATGCCGCGTCGCGCGTGACGCCCGCGCTGCAGACGATGCCGTAGTACGGACCGTGAGCGGCGACATCCGCTTCGAGCACTTCGCGGCAGACGGCACGCTCGCGCACGTCGAATTGCAGCACGCGCGCCGTGCCGCCCTGCGCGGCGATGCCCGTCACGACCGCCTCGGCTTCGCTGCGTCCGGTGCGGCAATGCACGGAGACCGCGAAGCCGTCGGCGGCCAGCTTGTACGCAATCGCGCGGCCGATGCCGCGGCTTGCGCCGGTAACGAGAACACGCCGGCTCATGAACTGATACTCCCTTCGATGAATGACTGGAAATCGGGCGGTTGATACACCTTGATGACGGCTTCGGCACAGCGCACGCCGCCTGCGTCGATCGTGCATTCGTAGGCGCTGTGGCCTTCCCCGCCGCGCAGCAACTCGCTCACGTGGACCGACAGACGCGCGCCGCTCCCGAAAACCGGCTGCAACGCCTGATAGCTGCGCGAGCCGAGCAGCACACCGTGACGCGCGTGGCCGCCGTTGCGTATCGCGAGCAGAGCGATGTGCGCGGCGATGGCCTGCGCCATCAGTTCGATACCGATCCATGCGGGCATCGCGCCGTCGGCGTCGGCGTCGGCGTACCACGCATGCGGATCGACGCTCGCGTGCGCGCTCAGCGTGGTTTCGTCGAACGCATCGACCGCGTCGATCAGCAGCATGCTGCCGCGATGCGGGATGATCGCTTCGATCGGTTGCCGCACGAGTTGCTCGACGGTGGTAAGCGAAGTCGTCATGCGCTCACCGTGCAAGGATCAGGCTGACATTGCTGCCGCCGAACGCGAACGAATTGCTCATCGTGTATTGCGTGCCGATGCCGCGCGGCAGATAGCGCGCACTTTCGACGAGATCGAGCGCGGGCAGTGCGGGATCGGCCTCGCCGTCCCATAGATGCGGCGGCAGCGGCGCGTTCTCGCGCGCGAGCGTGAGCCACGCGAAGCCGAGCTCGGTCGCGCCCGCCGCGCCGAGCTGGTGGCCGGTCAGCGGCTTGGTGCCGCTTGCCGCGACGCCGCCGGGAAAGACGCGCGCCATCAACTGCGCTTCCATCTCGTCGTTCTTGCGCGTCGCGGTCGCGTGCAGATTCACGTAGCCGAGCGCCGACGCCGCGATGCCCGCATCGGCGAGCGCTTCGCGCAGCGCGAGTTCGCCGCCCACGCCCTGCGGGTCCGGCGAGGAAATATGATGCGCGTCGCTCGATTCGCCGAGACCCGCGAGCCGCACCGCCGCTTCGTCGCGGCTCATCAGGAACACGGCCGCGCCCTCGCCGACGTTGATCCCGCAACGATTGCGGCTCATCGGATTGGTGCGCACGCTGCTCGTCGATTCGAGCGACGCGAAACCTTGCACCGTCAGTTCGCATAACGAATCGACACCGCCCACGACGACCGCGTCGCACAACTGCAATTGCAGCAGCCGCCGCCCCGATGCGAAGGCTTTAGCGCTCGACGTGCATGCGGTCGAAATCGTGAACGCCGGTCCCTGCACGCCGAGCACGGCGGCGGCGAACGGCGCGGCCGTGCCGATTTCCATCTGCCGGTAGTTGAAGTTGCTGGGCAGCTCGCCGGCGCGTGCGTGATAGACGAACGCGGTTTCGGCCGCCTCGATGCCCGACGTGCTCGTGCCGAGCACGACGCCGATGCGCTCCGAGCCGTAGCGTTCGCGCGCGGCTTCGATCGCGGGTGCGATCTGCGCGAGTGCGGCAAGCAGCAGACGGTTGTTGCGGCAGTCGTAGCGCGCGAGATCGGCGCGCGGCGCGAGTTCGAGCGGCGTGAGCGCACTGCCGACGAACGCATCGCCGATGCCGGTGCCCACGTTGCCCATGCCGGGCGCGCGAGCGGCGGCGAGCGCGGGCACGATCTCGTCGACGTCGCCGCCGAGCGCGTTGATCATGCCGAGTGCGTGCAAATAAACTGGTGGCGCTTTCATGCCGCCCTCCCTGATTCCGATGGCTTGCCCGATGGTATGTCCGCGGGTATGCCCGCCGGCATACCCATAGGCGCGAGCAGCACCGCAACCGCGATGCCAAGTGCGAGCGTCGTGCCGAAGCTCCTGAGCGCGGGCATCGCGCTCAGGCCGAGCATGCCGAACGACAGCAGCGTGGTCGCCGCCGAGAGCAGCACGCCCGTCCACACCGCGCCGAGATCCGCATCGGCGCGCAAGCAGCCTTCGCGTAGAAACACCGCATAGTTTGCGCCGACGCCGAGCACGAGCATCAGCGCGAGCCAGTTGAACAGATTGAGCGGCACGCCCGCATAGCCGAACACCGCAAGCGCCACGCCGATTGCGAGCAGCACCGGCAAGGTCGTCGCGATGCCGCCGCGCAGCGTGTCCGCGAGGCGGACTGCCTGCGAGGCGTCGGCCGGAGAGCCTGCCTGCGAGGCGTCTCCCAGGGAGACCTTCTGTGAGGCGTGCGCCAAAGAGACTTTTTGCAAAGCTCCCCCACGGCCGCCCTGCTTCGGTGCGTACCGCAGCGTCAACAGCGCACACACCAGCACCAGCGCGCCGCCCAGCCACCAGCCGCTGTCCACGCGATACGCACCGAACAGCTTCGACACGCTCGCGGCCTTGTCGACGAACACGACGCCCGGCACGCCGTGCGCAAGCGCGAGCAGCGCGGGCTCGTTCCGCGGCGTAACGCCTTGCGGGATCACGACGGCGGCATAGCCCGGCTCATTAGCCGACTTGCCCGCATTGGCCTCGCCCGACCCCACCGCACCGAGCCACAGATGCCGGTATGGCTGCGACCACGGTGCCGCGAGCCAGCGCTCGACCGTGAGCGGCGGCTGCGGCTTCGCAGAGGCGGCGAGCCACGCATCGGCGACTTCGTCCTTGAAGCCCGCTTGCAGCAGGATCGCACGCAAGGCGGCGGAATCGTTGAACACGTGCTGCGCGAGCAACGCACGGTCTTCGTTCTGACGCTGCGCCGATGGCACGAACTGCGTGACCGACTGATAGCCGCCAACGCTGTTCGCGGTGCCGTTCAGCGCATCGAGCTTCGTGCCGAGTGCTTCGGCGCGTTGCAGCACTGCCTCGGGCGTCGCGCCGCGCACGACGAAAAACTGCGCGCTGTTGTCGACGCCGACCGCCTCGCGCACCGCGTTCTCCTGCGCCACGAGCGACGCATCGCGCTGGATCAGCAGATGGATGTCGTCGTCGCTCGTGAGACGCAGCCAGCCGGGCGCCGCGACGATCACCAGCAGCGCCGCGATCAGCCACGCGCGCTTGCCGCCGATCGCTCGCTGCCAGTGCGCGAGCAGTCGCGCCGCACCCATGAACACGCGTTGCGGGCGGCGCTTCGGCGCCCGCGTAAGCAACGCGGGCAGCAGCCACAGCACCGACGCGAACGCGGTCGTGATGCCGACCATCGCAAAGCACGCGATCTGCTTGAGCGCGGGGAATGGCACCCACATCAGGATCGCGTAGCCGAGCAGGCTCGTCGCCAGCGCGACCGTCAACGCGGGCCGCACCATGCGCGCGCCGCGCCGCGCGTCCCAGTCGCGCCCCGCGCCGAGATAGACGACGAAGTACTGGATCGAATAATCGACCGCCTCGCCGATCAGGCTCGCGCCGAACACGAGCGTCAGCAGATGCAGCTTGCCGAAAACCAGCAAGGTCGCCGCGAGCGCGCAGACGATGCCGAGCGCCGTCGACACGAAGCCGAGCAGCAACAGACGCGGCGAGCGGAACACCCATATCATCAGCAACGCGATGCCGCACAGCGAAGCGACGCCGATCAGATGCACCTCGCGCTCGGCGGCGGCGCGCGCGGCCTCCGCGTAGAACACCGCGCCGGCGCGCGCAACCGATACGTCGGGGAAGGTTTGCCGCAACGCGCTTTCGGCATCGGCGAGCGCCGCGTGAACCGCGCGCTGTGTCTTCGTTTCGTATGCGGAGCCCGGCAGCGTCGCGACGATCAGCACGCTCGTGGTATTGGCGTGAGTGTTGCCGTGAGCATCGTCACGAGCGTCGCCGCGATGCGAGACCAGCAGGTTGTCCTCGACTTCGAGATTCGACGTCGCGAGCGGCAGGTTGCCGAGCCAGCGTTCGAGCCAGCCGAACGGATCGTCGGCGAGCGGTGTGCTCAGGCCGCCTTGCAGCGGGCTGTAGAGGCGCTGCGCGAGCTGGTCGCGCAGAGTCGCGCCGACTGCCGATGCCACTGCCGATGCCGATCCAGCACCCGCCAACGCCGCGCGATCGGCAGGCGCGAGCAGGCCGAAGCGATACGGCATGTACAGCGCCGCGATCTGCGACAGATCGAACGGCGGCAACTCGGCCGTCACCGACGCGAACGCACCGCTCTTTTGCAACGACGCGCCCAGTTGCTTCGCCGCCGCTTTTGCGTGCGCATCGTCGCGGCTCGTGACGAGCAGCACGGTGCGATCGCCGAGCGCGCTCGCGAGTGTATCGACGGCCTTCTCGGCGACCGGGTCCGCCTCGGTCGCGGGCAACAGCGCGAGCAGATTGGTCTCGAGCGGTGCGGGTCCGGCGAAGCGCCAGCCGCAATACAGCGCCGCCAGCAGCGCGAGCACGAGCCATGCGGCGCGCACGCCCCATGCCTGTTTCGCGGACCGCTGTTGCAGCATGTCCATCACGGCGCTCCAAAGAGGCTGCGCTCGGCCGGCGTCGGTTCGTCGACGGCCGTGCTCTTCGCGAACTCGAGCTGCGTCACGTCACCGTTCGCGAGCATGATGCGCAGACTTTGCAGATAGCCGCCGCCGCTCATGTCGAGGCCCTTGATCGACTGCGCGATCTGCGGCTGGTTCGGCGTGAGCCGCATGCGCCACTGCGCGGGGCTGCCCTCGGCCGCCACATCGAATTGCGAATACAGCGCGGACAGATCGCCGCCGAGCATCGCGCGCATCATCTTCGAGACCTGCGCGACGCCGCGCGTGCCCTGCGCGCTCTGTGTGCTCACGCGCTG
Organism: Paraburkholderia susongensis; assembly: GCF_900177725.1. Classification (GTDB taxonomy): domain Bacteria; phylum Pseudomonadota; class Gammaproteobacteria; order Burkholderiales; family Burkholderiaceae; genus Paraburkholderia; species Paraburkholderia susongensis. Next base: position 1,005,248 of record NZ_FXAT01000001.1, read on the forward strand.
GCCGTCGGCGTTGACCTGCACGACGCCCGCATCGGTGATGACATAGGTGGCCTTGTATGGCGTGTCGATCTGCCAGATCACGCCGCGCTCGCGAAAGAACAGCAACGTGCCGCTGCTGACGAGCGGCCGCTTCATCGCGGCGAGCGTCTGCGTCTGCGTGAATTGCGCGCGCACGCCTTTGGCCTGCGCGAGATGCGCGGCGATCTGCGAGACGAGCGCGGGGTTGGTGGCGGTGGTTGCGGTTGTGGTTCTTACAGTTGCCGCGGTTGTTGCGGCTGCCGCATTGGCGTTGGCGTCGGCATTCGCCGTCGCCGCATGCGCCGGCGCCTGCGGCCACATAACCGCGCCCATCACGGCCATTGCACCCATCACCGAAGAACCAACCACGAGCGCCGCACACCGACTCATCGCCCCCATACGCGCTCCAGCTTTTCGAATACGACCGGCGGCGACACGAACTGCAACTCCTGGGTCGCGGCATCGACGGCGACCTGGATCGTGTAGCCCTTCGTCAACCGCGTGCCCGATGCGCAATCGACGATTTCATAGCCTATTTTCAGGCGATTTTCGTATTCGAGCAGTTGCGCGCGCACCTCGATCTGTTGTCCATAGATAGCGGGCCGCACGTATTTCAGATGCGCCTCGACGATCGGCCACAGGTAGCCCGACGCCTGCATCTCGCGATAGTCGTAGTCGAACGCGCGCAGCAGCGCGGCGCGGCCTATCTCGAAGTACTTCAGATAATTGCCGTGCCAGCACACGTTCATCGCGTCGACGTCGTGAAACGGCACTTCGACCGTCGCGCTCGCACTCAGCGTTTTCGGCGCCCCGCTCATGCGTTCCATCCTTTGCGGTATTGATCCGATGTCGTTCGATAGCCGCCGTGCAGATCGCACGCGCCGATGCGCGCGGTCAACGCGCGCAGTTCGCCTTCCAGCGCGCGATCCTCGTCGACGAACGGCGAACTCGCGCTCACCTCGTCGATAAATGCGTGCAGCGGCGCGGGCACCGGCGTCGCGGCATCGATCCGCAGACGCAGGCGCACAGCCTGCACGGTGGCGAGCGTATGCGCGGCGGCCACCTGCTCCGTCAATTCGAGCACGCGCAAACAGTCGCGCGCGGCGATCGTGCCCATGCTGACCTTGTCCTGATTGTGCGCCTCGGTCGAGCGCGAGAAGACGCTCGCGGGCATCGTGTGCTTGAGCGCTTCGGCAGTCCATGCGGACGACGAAATCTGCACGGCCTTGAAACCGTGGTTGATCGCCGCGCGCGCGGGCGCGGCGCCCGACAGGTTGCGCGGCAAGCCGTTGTTGAAATTCACGTCGACGAGCAGCGCGAGTTGCCGGTCCATCAGATCGGCGAGATTGGCGACTGCGACTTTCAGCGCATCCATCGCGAACGCGATATGACCGCCGTAGAAGTTGCCGCCGTGCAGCACGCGTTCGTTGTCGGGGTCGATCAGCGGATTGTCGTTGGCGCTGTTCAGTTCGTTTTCGACGTCGCGGCGCACCCACGTAAGCGCATCGCGCGCCACGCCGATCACATGCGGCGCGCAGCGAATCGAATAGCGGTCCTGCAGACGATGCCCCGGCGTGTCATCGCGACCGGCGAGATCGCTGCGAATCCACGCGGCCGCTTCGGCCTGGCCCGCGTGCGGCTTCACCTCGAAGAGCGTCGCGTCGAAATGCGCGGCACGGCCGTCGAGCGCGACGGTCGACAACGCAGTCAGACGCGTCGTGAGCCGCGTCAGATGATCGGCCCGCGCGAACGCGAGACAGGCGAGCCCCGTCATCACTGCCGTGCCGTTCATGAGCGCGAGACCTTCTTTCGGCCCGAGCGCGAGTGGAGCGACACCGAGTTCGGCCCATACGTCGCGCGCATCGCGCAACGCGCCGTCGAACATCACGTTGCGTTCGCCTACGAGCGCCGCCGCCACGTACGAGAGCGGCGTGAGATCGCCGCTCGCGCCGACCGAGCCTTCGGCCGGAATGCGCGGCAACACGCGGTGATTGATCAGGTCGGCGAGACGTTCGAGCAACACGGGCCGCACGCCGGAAAAGCCGTAAGCGAGCGAGTTCAGGCGCGCCGCGATCACCGCGAGCGCTTGCGCGTCGTCGAGATACGCGCCCATGCCGCAGCCGTGATAGCGCGTCAGTTGCAGCGGCAACGCTTCGACGAGTTCAGCCGGCACGCCGACGACGCAGGCATCGCCGTAACCGGTGTTGACGCCGTAGACGGTCGCGCCCGCGGCCAGATGCCGGCGCAGAAAGTCCGCGCCGCGCTCGATGCGCGCGCGCCAGGCGGCATCGTCGCTCAACGCGACCGGCGCGCGGTGCTGCGCGATGGCGACGACCTCTTCGATCGTCAGCCGGCGCCCGCCGATCACGATCGCCGCCGCGTTCGCGCGCGTGTCCGCATCCGCGCCGGTGTTCATGTCCGCGCGGGCCTCGAACACGGTACGGGTACTCAGATCATGTTCGGCCATTCGCGCCTCGCCTGGGGCTCGCCCAGAAATCGAAGAAGTTGAACCATTGGTAAGGGGCCTTGCGGCAGTAATGCTCGAGACGCACAGCATAGCGCTGCGCCCACGCGGCGAGATGCTGCGCGCGTTCGCGGCGCGGCAGCTCGATGCGCTCGGCAAACGGCTCGAAGTACATGTGGTATCCGTCGCGCTCCCCGACGTGCTCCTTGATGCAGAAGAACAGATAGACCGGGCAGCCGAGCGCATGCGCGAGCACGTACGGGCCTTGCGCGAACGGCGCGCTCGCGCCGAGGAATTGCGCGTCGGTGGTGCGGGCCGCTTCGCGCGCGGGCACGCGATCGCCGACGATCACGAGCAGTTCGCCCTCATCGATGCGCTGCTGCATCAGCACCGCGGTCTCGGGACCGAAGTCGCCGACTTCGAGCAGGTGCCGCGCGAACTCGTCATTGGCCGACGCCAGCACGCGATTGAAGCGCCGCGCGTGTTCGGTATAGACGACCGCCGTGACTTTCGCATAAGCGCCACGCACGGCAAGCGCGCGCATCATTTCGATATTGCCGAGATGCGCGCCGATCACGAGCGCGCCCTTGCCGCTCGCGATCAATGCTTCGAACGCCGAAGGATCGTCGAAGGTGACGTCAGCGTCATTGATGCGGCCGCTCCACGCGGCGAGCTTGTCGAAGCCCGACTGCGCGAACGCGAGCATGTGCCGATACGCGGACAGCCAGCCCGGACGCGGCGTGTCGCCTGACGGCGCAACCGCGTTGAGATGCCTGAAGTAGTTGTCCGACGCCTCGCGCGCGGCGCGGCCCGTCAGCAGAAAATACGCGACGACCGGATGCAGCCAGAGCGCGGTGAAGCGGCGGCCGAACAGCTTGCAACTGAGCGCGAGCAGGCTCATGCCGAGATGGCTGCCGCGTTCGGCGATGCGCCACCAGGCTTCGGGAGCGGCTTCTGTTTCTGCTTTTGCTCGTGCGGCCTCTGCTTCCGCTCGTGCACCAGCGGCTTCAGCCATTTCTGCATCGGCGGCCACTTCCGCCGCACCCTTGACTTCGTCACCCTCATCATCGCCGGGCGCGACACGGCGCGGCATCACCTTATGCGCGAGCAGCACCGGCAAGCGCCACAGCATGCCGAACACGAGCCGGGTATGGCTGCGGCTGATGCGCACGTTGTCCCACAGCACGTCGAAATGCGACACGCCGTCGGCCGCGTAAGTGACGCGCGTCGGGATCGAGCGGAACACCGCGCGCCGCCAGTGCAGGCGCACGAGGATCTCGATGTCGAAGTCCATGCGCGTCGGCAGCGGCACGCTGTCGATCAGCTCGCACGCGAGCGCCAGCGGATAAAGACGGAAGCCGCACATCGAATCGCGAATCGTCAGCGACAGCGTTTCGATCCACACCCACACGTGCGTCAGATAGCGGCCATAGAGACGCGCCTTCGGCACGCTGTCGTCGTAGACTGGGCGGCCGAGAATCACCGCGCCCGGCTCGGCGCGCGCCGCGTCGATGAAGCGCGGCACGTCGGCGGCATCGTGCTGGCCGTCGGCGTCGATCTGCAACGCGTGCGTGTAGCCTGCCGTCCTCGCGGCGCGCAGGCCCGCCATCACCGCCGCGCCCTTGCCGCCGTTTTCAGGCAGACGCAGCAGCGTGAGCTGATCCGCGTACTGCCGCGCGAGCGCGGCGAGCACCTGCTGGGTCGCCTCGTCGCTGCCGTCGTCGACGACGAAGATCGGCAGACCGTGCACCGCGAGATGCGCGAGCGTCGAGCCAATCGCATCCTTGTGGTTGTAGATCGGAATGACGATGCAGGGAGCGAAGCTCATCGCGCGCCCTCCCGATGCACGAGCACGCCCGAGGCGCATTCGCGCCCTTCGGTCCGGTACGCGAACTGCACGCGCCGGCGCGCGGCGTCGTAAGTCAGCGTGAGTTTGAGCACCGCGCGAGGAGGGACCGGCGCCATGAACTTGAGACGATCGACCGATGCGAGCGCGCGCACCTGCGGCCAATGACCGGCGGCGAGCCGCACCGCCCAGTCGACCTGCACAACGCCGGGCAGAATCGGCAGGCCCGGAAAGTGACCGGAGAAATGCACGAGCGTGGGCGGCACGCGCAACTCGTAGTGCAGCGTATCGCCGCGGCGTGCTTCGGCGAGCACTTCCATGCCTTCGGCGCGCGGCTCGAACGCAGCCGCCACCGCGCGCGCGGGCAGCTTGCCGCGCGCGTCGAACGGCAGACTCACGCGAAAACGCCAGTGACGCGGCAGCACCACGGCATCGAAATAATCGGCGAGATGACGGCGCAGCGTTTTCGCGAGCGCCACGCGGCCTTCGGCGCACAAGGCCGCGCCGCCCGCTTCGCTCAGCGCGACCACCGCGCCGACCCGTTCGCGCGACACGCCTTCGAGCGGCACGAGCGCTGCCTGCGCAACGTAAGGATGCAGCGCGAGACGCGCCTCCATCTCCGGCAGCGACACGCGCTTGCCGCCGAGCTTCAGCACGCGGTCGAGGCGCCCTTGCAGGCGGAAGCGGCCGTCGGCGTCGAAGGCGATGCGGTCGCCGGTGCGATGCCAGCCGTCGTGACCGAGATGCGCAGAGCGCACGCACAACGCGCCGTCTTCGTCGCGGCGCACTTCGGCGCCCGCGACCGGCTGCCACGCGTCGCCGTGATCCTGGCGGCGCCACGCGATGCCGCCCGTTTCCGTGCTGCCGTAGATTTCGAGCGGAGCCGAACCGTAGGCGGCGGCATAGTGCCGCGCGGCCTCGTCAGCGAGCGGGCCGCCCGACGAAAAGAACGCGCGCGGCGCGGGGACGAGCGCGGCGAAGCCCGGCAACGCGGGCCAGCGCGACAGTTGCGCGGGCGTCGAAACGATCGCGGCCGCGCCGTACTGCGCGATGCGCTGCTGCAGTTGCTGCGGCTCCGTGCCGATCGCGCGATCGAACGCGCGGCCGGCCGCGAGCGGCCACAACACGCGAAACAGCAAACCGTAGATGTGATGATGCGGCACGCTCGCGAGCATCGTCGCGTCGCCGATCAATGCGCCCCACTGTTTTTCGAGCGTCCGCACCTCGGCGTCGAACTGCGCGAGCGTCTTGCGGATCGGCTTCGGTGTGCCGCTGCTGCCGGACGTGTAGAGCGTGAGCGGCGCATGTGGATCGATTGGATATGCGGGGTGGACTGCGCAGGAATGTGCGTGCTCTGATGCGACGAACGGCGGCAGGTCCGCATCCGTCAGCATGAAGTCGTAGGCATCCGCGAGATCGGCGAGATAGCCGGGCGTCGCGTTGGCCGGAATCACCGGCTCCTTGCCGCACGCGAAGAGCGCGAACAGCGCGCAGGCGAAATCGAACGGATCGTCGATGCACAGTGCGCAGCGCTGCGCCGCATGCGGCTGCACGAGCGCGATCAAACGCGCGACGCGCGCGCGAAACGCCGCGCGATCGATGAGCGTCGTGCCGTCCCGGCAAACCGGCGCGGCATACGCCGCGGATGCGTCGGATACGTTGGATGGGGGCAGCCCGGCCGCATCCGCCAGCAGATCGTGCAGCGCGATCATTCGGACTCCGAACCCGCGCGCGCGGCGCGCGGCAGCACAACGAGATAGCGCCAGACGATCTCGCCGGCGAGCAGCACGCCGATCAACCCATAAGCGATCAAGCCGTTATAGAGCGACCAGCTCGCGCGGCTCCAGTAGAGCGCCGTATAAACGGAAAACGCGCCGTTCAGCACGAAGAACGCGCACCACACCTGGGTCACGCGCCGCGTGTAGCGCACGGCGCCCGCCGGCAGATCGGGATTGCCGAGCCGCGCGAATTTTTCGATCATCGACGGCCCGCGCACGAGCGTCGCGCCGAACGCGACGAGCAGGCCGAGATTGACGAGCGAAGGATAGAAACGCAGCAGCAGCTCGCTATCGGTAATGACGATCGCCGCCGACGCGCAACTCAGCAGACCCAGCACGCCCCAGTCGAGCGAGGAAAGCTGCTGCAGCGACAGCGCGACGGTGCCGCCGCCGGCCCAGCACCGCAGCCACAGGATCGCGAGCAGCATGAAGCCGACCAGACGCGGCGTATCCCAATGCCACGCGCACAGGATCAGCGCCGGATACGCGAGCCTCAGCAGCACCTGCGCGACGATTCTGCCCCAGTGAGGCCGCGTGCCGGGCACGCTTGCCGCGGGGCGCGACGGCGCCATCGGCGATCGCGAGCGTGCGGCGGGCATCAGCCTTGGGCCGCGAGCAGCGATTCGACCGCGCCGATCACGTCGCCGACGGTGCGCACGGACTTGAAATCTTCCGGCTTGATACGGCGGCCGGTCAGGTCCTGCAGCTTGATCGCGAGATCGACGGCGTCGATGCTGTCGAGATCGAGGTCTTCGAACAGATGCGCGTCTGGCGTCACGCGCTCGGGCTCGATCGCGAAGTTCTCCTTGAAGATCGCGCGGATGCGCTCAAGAATCTCAGTCTCAGACACGGTTATTCCCCCTTCCTTGCAGTTTCGTTCGCAGCATGCGCCGCTTCTCGCTGACTCTCGACCAGCGCGGCGAGCGTGCTGATCGAGCGGAAGTGTTCGCGTGTGCGTTCGTCGTTCGCCGCGATGGTCAGTTGGTATTGTTTGCGCAGCACGATGCCGATTTCGAGCGCGTCGATCGAGTCGAGGCCGATGCCGTCGGTATCGAAGAGCGGTGCATCGTCGTCGATATCGGCCGGGCTCAGGTCTTCGAGATCGAGGGCTTCGATCAGAAGCTTTTTAATTTCCAGTTTTAAAGAATCCATAATCGAACAGGTGCTGGGTAATGTAGGCTTCGACGGCGCTCGTCACGCTGCGCGCCGCGAGAGCCGGGGTCGTGCCGTCGGCCGCGAGCTGCTCGACGTCGAGCGGCGCGAGCACGTTCACGCGCATCCGGAAAGCGCGCGCCGGCACGTCGTACCAGCGCATCTGCCGCGTGAACGCGGGCGGATCGCAATCCATCAGCACCGGCACGATCGGCGCGCCGGCCTTCAACGCCATGTGTGCGAAGCCGCGCGAGAACGCGTGCAGCCGGTTTGGCGCGGGGCTGCGCGTGCCTTCCGGAAAAATAATCATCGTGTAGCCGGCCGCGAGCTGGCGCGCGCCGGCTTCGACGAGCGCGATCGCGTCGGCATTGCTCACGTATTCGGCCGCGCGCACGATCCCCCAGAAACACGGGTTGCGCCAGTGCGCATTCTTCACGACGCAGCACGCGCGCGGCGTGAGCGACAGCAGGACCATCACGTCGAGATAGGTCGGGTGATTCGCGACGACGATCGCGGGGCCGCCCGCGCGCAACGCGTCCGCGCCCGTCACCTCGAGTTCCATCACGCCGATGCGCCGCAGCACTGCGACGAGCGCGCGAAAAAAACCGTGGATCACGGCCGTCACCGCGCGTTGCCGCGAGGCTCGCCGTGGCCACAGCCACGCGAGCGGAAACACGAGCACCGAAAACAGCACGCCGCAGATGCCGAACACGACGAAGGCCACGCCGGTCGCGCAAAAACGCCACAAATAATCAAGCCGCGCGGTCATGCCACCTCCAATGCCAGAGGGCGCCGGCATGTTGCCAGCGCGCGGGCTGGCCGGTTTCGAGGCAGTGCAGCAACGCCTGGCTCTGGGTGGCGAAGCTGGCTGCGCCGTCGGCAGTGCGCCCGGGGGGGCCGTCGGCGGCGCCGCCGGCGGGCGCGGGCTGCGGGCCATCCGCGCGGGACAACGAGCATACGATGTGCCCGGCGGATGCCGCCTGATCGAGCAGCAGCGCGATCGCGCCGCCCTGCACTTCGTCTTCGATCGTGCCGTAAGCGAGATCGGCCGGTTCGTCGGCGTAGACGAGCAGCACCGGCGCATCGGGTTGCGTCGCGTATTGGGCGTACGCTTCGAGCAGCGCGTAGCCGAGCGTCTGCGCGCCGGCCGATATCGCGCTCGCCGCCGAGCGGTCGCCGCGCGCAATGCCGAATATCCCCGTCATCGCATTGAGCACCGACAGGCTGAACGCGGTCGGCGAAACCGGCTCGCCGGCACTGATGCTGCGCAGGATGTCGGTGGTGCGCCGCAACTCCCCGTGCCGCGACGCGAACACCACGCGCACCGGATCCTGCACGACGCAGTCGTGCGCGACCTTGAGCGCGACTTTGGACAGCGTGCTGAGACGCCGCCGCACGATCGGCTCGATAAAGCCGATATCGGGTGCGGCAGATGCGGTAGCCGGCCAGCTAGACCAGCGACCGACCGGAATGGTCCAGTGCAGATCGGGCATATCGGTGTTCGCGCGTAGAAACGGGAAGAGGCTCGAGCGCCGGACGGAATACGCAGCCGTCACAGCGTGCGGCGCCGCGCGGATCGGGAGGTATCAGCCGGGATCGACCCGTCTTCTTATGGGAATTCAGCGAATTTCCGCAATTGGCCCCGATTATTTGGGCGACGCTATCAATGGGTCTGCGGGGTTGGCTCGGGCTCCTTTTGTGGCCGGAATCATACTGACTATTCTGGATTAAATCAGCCAGAAAAGACGTATCCATCTGTATCCGCACCGTTACGTTGAAACAACAACTTGTCTGACAAATCGGCAAGGCGCCCCGGAACGCCGCGATGCCGCTCGCAGGCGGGCCGGCGGGAGGCGCTCGCGGCGATTTGGCAGTGCCGCCCACGCAACATTCACGCAATATTCACGCAACATCGGCGCAAGATCGGCGGCAAGGGCGCCGCCGGCTCTGCTATACTCCGGCCCTCATTGGGGAGTAGCCGCCCCGCGGCACGTCCGCACCGCGTTTCGCCGGTGCGTCGCACGTGCGCTTCGCGGGGGCGCCTGTCAACAGACTTGGCCGTCAGGCCATGGCAGCCGCAGCCTCTGGCCTGGCGAGACCGATGACCCACACGCGCCGCAACAGGGCCCGGCGTGTCGTGGGTCGTCGCTCGCACATCATTCGGCCCGGCGAATCCATTCAAAGTGAATCAAGCTTTTCTCATTTCGACCGGAGCGGTCGCGCTCGCCGAGATCGGCGACAAGACGCAACTGCTCTCGCTCGTGCTGGCCGCCCGCTACCGCAAACCCGTACCAATCATTCTCGGCGTGCTCGCCGCGACGCTCATCAATCACGCGGGCGCCGGCGCGCTCGGCACGTGGCTCGGCTCGCTGCTGACGCCGACCATCATGCGCTGGGCGCTCGCCGCGTCGTTCGTCGGCATGGGGCTGTGGATTCTCGTGCCCGACAAGCTCGAGGACGAGGAAGCCAACACGAACCGCACGCATTTCGGCGTGTTCGGCGCGACGGTCGTCACGTTCTTCATCGCGGAGATGGGCGACAAGACGCAGATCGCGACCGTCGCCCTCGCCGCGCGCTTTCACGATTTCTTCGGCGTGGTGGCGGGCACCACGCTCGGCATGATGATCGCCAACGTGCCGGCTATTCTGCTCGGCGACCGCTTCGCCCACCGTCTGCCGACGAAGCTCGTACATGGCATCGCGGCGGTGATGTTCGTCGTGCTCGGCGCGATGGCGCTGTTTGGTGTCGGGGTTTAGCGCGACCGAACGCGCGACCGGGCACGCAACTAAACGCGCGATTTACTGCCCGACCTTCGCCCCCGATGCTGTCCCCGACGCCGTTCCCGATGCTGTCCCCGGCGCCGTTCCCGATGCAACCGCTGGCAGCGACACCTCGTTCGCGGCCGCGCCGTGGCTGTCGAGCGGAATCTTCACGGTATGCACGGCGCCGTTACCGAGCGGGAAATCGGTGAGCGCGCTGCGCGCGAGATAAGGCATCGTCCTGACCAGCGACGACTCACCGCCGAAATTGCGCGCCGTCACGTTGTAGACCTCCTTGCCGCTCGCACGCTCGGTGATCCGTATGCCGAGCAGATGCGTGAAAACCGGGTAGCTCTGATTCACGTAGGTAGCCGGGAACGGCCCCCACGGTCCCCACGGATCGAACGGCCGGCCCCAGTACGGGCCGGGCCACGGGTTGTAGTACACCGGCTCCGCGACGGTCACGATGTCCGAGCGAATGCCGTACGCGAGTTCGACCAGATAACGCGCGTCGTCATGCGCGACTTCACGGAACGAATGCACGGCGAGTTCGTTCGCGACGATCCGCTCGTACGCGCTGAGTTCGAGATTGTTCTGCTGATCCTTCGGCCGTGTGAACGCATAGGTGCGGGTCGCGTCGCTGCCGTTCCACGCCGAGAACGCCGTGACCTGCGTCGTCACGTAGGTCGTGCAGCCGGACAGCAGGACCGTCAGCGCGGCGAACAGCAGCGTGATGCGGCGGGTCCATCGATCGATGTTCATGGTCTACCTCGTGATGCCTCTCAAGTGCTGCAGTTAAAACCGTGGATTGACCGCGATTATTCCGTGCCTGTTTCCGTCATGATTGCGTGACTCGGTTGCGTGACTCGGTTGCGTGACCCGGTTGCGTGATTCGATTCCGCAATCCGGTCCGCCATCGGATCGATGCCACCCCGTCGGCACCGAACTCGCCGGCACGCAGCCCGCGCGGACCGCCGTCACGCGCGGCGCCCGATAATACGCTGACCTCGCCAGCCGGTAAAAGGTTCTTCCCCTGCCCCGCGAGAGCCGGACTCGCCCCCGCTTCGCTCCGCACGATTGCCCGAGGCTTTGTACAATGGCTCGAGCAAGCCCGGCTTGCGCGCCCTTCGCGCGCCTGACCGCTCGAGTCCACCACCACAGAACGCCATGGCCGATACCGCAACGCCCAATGTGATCCGCCGCGCCGATTACGCGCCGCCCGCCTTCCTGATCGACACCGTCGCGCTCGAATTCGATCTGGTCCCCGAACGCACGGTCGTGAAGAATACGATGCGCGTGCGCCGCAACCCGGATGCGTCGCGCGCCGCTCATTTCGAACTGATGGGCGAGCAGCTCGAGTTCGTGAGCGCCGAGATCGACGGCAAGCCGTTCGCCAACGCGCATCCGCACGAGCATGGGCTCCTGCTCGACAACGTGCCGGAGAGCTTCGAGCTCACGCTCACGAGCATCTGCAATCCCGCTGAGAACACCACGCTGTCGGGCCTGTATGTGTCGAGCGGCAACTTCTTCACGCAGTGCGAAGCCGAGGGCTTTCGCCGCATCACCTACTTCCTCGACCGCCCCGACGTGATGGCGAGCTTCACGGTCACGCTGCGCGCGAGCAAGGCCGACTATCCGGTGCTGCTGTCGAACGGCAATCTGCTCGAAGAAGGCGATCTGCCCGACGGCCGCCATTTCGCGCGCTGGGAAGATCCGTTCAGGAAGCCGAGCTATCTGTTCGCGCTCGTCGCGGGCAAGCTCGTCGCGCTCGAAGAACGCGTGAAGACCGGCTCGGGCAAGGAAAAACTGCTGCAGGTGTGGGTCGAGCCACACGACCTCGACAAGACCCGTCACGCGATGGACTCGCTGATCCATTCCATCGAATGGGACGAGAAGCGCTTCGGGCTCGAACTCGATCTCGACCGCTTCATGATAGTCGCGGTCAGCGACTTCAACATGGGCGCGATGGAGAACAAAGGGCTCAACATCTTCAACACGAAGTACGTGCTCGCGAACCCCGAAACGGCAACCGACACCGACTTCGCGAACATCGAGGCCGTAGTCGGCCATGAGTATTTCCACAACTGGACCGGCAACCGCGTGACCTGCCGCGACTGGTTCCAGCTGAGCCTGAAGGAAGGCCTCACCGTGTTCCGCGACCAGGAGTTCTCGGCCGACATGGCGGGCGGCCAAATGGGCAGTCAAACGGACAGCAGCAACGAAGCCGCGCGCGCGACCAAGCGCATCGAGGACGTGCGCGTGCTGCGCCAGATGCAGTTCGCCGAGGACGCGGGTCCGATGGCGCATCCGGTGCGCCCGGAAAGCTACGTCGAAATCAACAACTTCTACACGATGACCGTCTACGAGAAAGGCTCGGAAGTCGTGCGGATGTATCAGACGCTGTTCGGCCGCGAAGGCTTTCGCAAGGGCATGGACCTGTATTTCAAGCGGCACGATGGCCAGGCCGTGACCTGCGACGACTTCCGCCACGCGCTCGCCGACGCGAACGGCCGCGACCTCGCGCAGTTCGAGCGCTGGTATAGCCAGGCGGGCACGCCGCGCGCATCGGTGCGCACGCGTTATGACGCCACGCAGCAGCGCTACAGCGTGACGCTCAGGCAAGGTTACGGCGACGCCGCGCCAGCCGCGCGCGAAACGCAAAAAGGCCCGCTGCTGATTCCGTTCGCGATCGGCCTGATCGACAAGGACGGCCGCGACCTGCCACTGCAACTCGAAGGCGAGGCGCAGGCGGCGGAGTCGACCACGCGCGTGCTCGAATTCACGCAGACCGAGCAGACCTTCACGTTCGTCAATGTCGCGCAGGAACCGCTGCCGTCGCTGCTGCGTAATTTCTCGGCGCCGGTCATCGTCGAATACGACTACACGGCCGAACAGCTCGCGTTCCTGCTCGCGCACGACAGCGATCCGTTCAACCGCTGGGAAGCCGGCCAGCGACTTGCGACGCGCGAGCTGCTCGCGCTCGCCGCACGCGCGGCGACGGGCGCGCCGCTGCAACTCGACGACTCGGTGGTCGCCGCGTTCGCGCGCGTGCTCACCGACGAAACGCTGTCGCCGGCGTTCCGCGAACTCGCGCTGATGCTGCCGTCCGAAGCGTATCTCGCCGAGCAGATGGCCGAGTCGAATCCGGCTGCGGTCCACGCGGCGCGGCAGTTCGTGCGCAAGCGTCTCGCCAATGCGCTGAAGAACGACTGGCTCGACGTGTACGAGCAGCATCTCACACCGGGCGCCTACGAAGCCACGCCCGAGGCCGCTGGTCATCGCGCGTTGAAGAATCTCGCGCTCTCGTATCTGACGGAGCTGGACGATCCGGCGCAAGCCGTGCGCCTCGCGTCCGCGCAATATGAGACCGCGAACAACATGACCGACCGCGCGGCCGCGCTTTCCGCTCTGCTCAACGCGGCCGCGCCGCAAGGCGGCAGCGCCGAGGCGCAGCACGCGCTCGACGACTTCTACCGGCGCTTCGAGAAGGAGCCGCTCGTCATCGACAAGTGGTTCGCGTTGCAGGCCACGCAGCGCGGCAGCGCGCAGCATCCGCTGATCGACACGGTGCGCAGGCTGATGGCGCATCCGGCCTTCAACCTGAAGAACCCGAATCGCGCGCGTTCGCTGATCTTCAGCTTCTGCGCGGCGAACCCCGCGCAGTTCCACGCCGAAGACGGTTCGGGCTACGCGTTCTGGGCCGATCAGGTCATCGCGCTCGACGCGCTCAATCCGCAGGTGGCCGCCCGCCTCGCGCGCTCGCTCGAACTGTGGCGCCGCTTCACGCCGGCACTGCGCGACGGCATGCGCGCGGCGCTCGAGAAAGTGGCCGCGCAGGTGAAATCGCGCGACGTGCGCGAGATCGTCGAGAAAGCGTTGGCGTGATGCTCGCTTGAGCGCTTCGCCCGCATCGAAAAACCGGCACGGGTTGCCGGTTTTTTTTCGCCTTCTCACTGGCTTTTTACTGGCTTCTCACGGGATTCACGCGGTCTTGCTCCGGCGCAGCCGACGATGGACGCACGACGCCGCGCCACGCCTCGCCACGCGGCCTCACGCATCCCAACGCGGCCAAAACCACGGAACCGACACAACGAGCGGTTAAAATCCCAATATTCTTCTAGCCTTCCCGGAGTACAGCAATGTCTTTGCAACGTCGTACCACTCTCTCGAAGTACCTGATCGAGCAGCAGCGCGAAACGAACAACCTGCCGGCCGATCTGCGCCTTTTGATCGAAGTCGTCGCGCGTGCGTGCAAGGCGATCAGCTACCACGTCAGCAAAGGCGCGCTCGGCGACGCGCTCGGAACGGCGGGCAGCGAGAACGTCCAGGGCGAGGTGCAGAAGAAGCTCGACATCCTCTCGAACGAAATCCTGCTCGAAGCGAACGAATGGGGCGGCAACCTCGCCGGCATGGCGTCCGAGGAAATGGAACAGTTCTTCCCGATCCCGGCCAACTATCCGAAGGGCGAATACCTGCTCGTGTTCGATCCGCTCGACGGCTCGTCGAACATCGACGTCAACGTGTCGATCGGCACGATCTTCTCGGTGCTGCGCTGCCCGGACGGCCATCAGGCCACCGAGCAATCGTTCCTGCAGCCGGGCACGCAGCAGGTCGCCGCGGGTTACGCAGTGTATGGCCCGCAAACCGTGCTCGTGCTGACCACTGGCAACGGCGTGAACTGCTTTACGCTCGATCGCGAACTCGGCTCGTGGGTGCTCACGCAAAGCGACATGCGCATTCCGGTCGAAACGCGCGAGTATGCGATCAACGCGTCGAACGAGCGCCAATGGTATGCGCCGGTCCAGCAATACATCGGCGAATTGAAAGCGGGCAAGGATGGTTCGCGCCAGGCCGACTTCAACATGCGCTGGATCGCATCGATGGTCGCAGACGTGCACCGTATCCTGAATCGCGGCGGCATCTTCATGTACCCGGCCGACAAGCGCACACCGGACAAGCCGGGCAAGCTACGTCTGATGTACGAGGCGAATCCGATGGCGTTCATCGTCGAGCAGGCGGGCGGCGCCGCAACCAATGGCGAGAAGCGCATTCTCGACATCCAGCCGAAGAGTCTGCACGAACGCGTCGCGGTGTTCCTCGGCTCGAAGAACGAGGTCGATCGTGTGACCCGCTACCACCTCGAAGCGAAAAAGTGATCTCGAAATAAAAAAGTGCCGCCAAGGACTTGCCAAGGCACTAAAACAATACCTATAATCTCGTTTCTCCTGATGCCGGAATAGCTCAGACGGTAGAGCAGCGCATTCGTAATGCGAAGGTCGGGGGTTCGATTCCTCTTTCCGGCACCACAAGATTCAAGCAAAAAGCCCAGTCATTGCGACTGGGCTTTTTGCTTTCTGGAATTCGTGTAAGCGCAGGTGTAAGCAATTTTCAGCAATGCACGGAACCGCGCCGTTCGCCAGCGTTGAGTGGTACGCCCGGCGCCGGAAGCCGGAAGCTACCAGCCGCCGCCCCATTTCAGGCAGTGCCACATACGCCGCCATGTGGGATATCTGATTTTTCGGTGTATCCGTATTTCGCGGTTGCCGTTTCACTGTGCATCGCAGTGAAGAGAGCGACATGGATCTGGCCTGCTCCGGTGTCGTTGAACGGCCAGGAGCAGCCGCTCCCGAACACCCCGGATACGACGCCGCAATGACCGAACGGCATCAACCAGCTGACGTTCAACTCATTCGATGCTTCCGGCAAACCTTTCGGCCAACTGCTCCCGCTCGAACGCTTCGACAACGAAGTCGACAAACACCCGTGTTTTCGCCGGCAGCAGCGCTCGCGTTGCGTAATAGATCGAAATCGACCCGGCGTTCGCGTACCAGCGCGGTAGCAATCGTATGAGTTCCCCCCGTTCGATTGACGACAGCACGTCTGACACGGACAGCAGCGCAACGCCCAGTCCGAGAATCGCCGCTTCACGCATCGCTGCCGGGTCGTTGACCGTGATGGTCTCGCGAAGTTGCGCAGGCTTTTCACTGCCTGCTGTGTCACGCATCGTCCGGTGACGCACGCGCCCGGTGCGGCTCGAACGCATCACGATGCCGTCGAGTTGCGCAAGATCTCCGGGATCGGCCAGCGGTAGGCGGCCAGCCATGTAGGCCGGGGACGCAACCGCCACGAGATGTGCGGGCGCCAACGCGCGAGACACGACACCCGGTGCGAGATCGAATCCGCCACCCAGCGCCGCATCGTATCCCTCTGCGATCAGGTCGACCTGCCGGTTTTCGAAGTACCAATCCAGACGAACCATCGGATAGCGTGCGAGGAACGCCGGCAGCAGCGGCATGACGTACGTGATGCCGAACGTCGGCGCCAGGCTGACTTTCAGCACGCCGGCAGGCTCACTACGATCGGTCGAGACGGACGCGATCGCTGCCTGCAAGGCGTCCAGATTGCCACCAATTTCCATGAGAAAGCGCTCTCCCGCCTCGGTCAGCGTGAGCTTGCGCGTCGAGCGCTGGAACAGCCGCACGCCGAGATTGCGTTCTAGCAGAGCAACGTTGCGACTGACCGCGGCGGGCGTCAATGCAAGACGCCGCGCTGCTGCCGAGAAGCTGCCCGTTTCGGCGCTGCGCGCGAACGACTCGAGGTTGGCGAGGGTTTCCATGTCGGAATATTAAAGTATTGCTTGAAAATAATTCAAGCAATTACCGGCTAATCATCGAGCAATAAAAGCGCCAACATTCGCTCATCGAGCTTTGGGGAGTGAACGTCTCATGCTCTTCCCCTCGCCGGCACAGACGTCGGTTTTGTCACTGATTCATCACCCTTCATCAGGAGCATCGTTATGAGCACCATCGGTATCATCGGAGCAGGCGCCATTGGGTCCGCGTTCGCGAGAGCGCTCACCCGCAAAGGCATCGAAGCCATCATCGCGAACAGCCGGGGCCCAGATTCGCTCACGGACCTCGCCCGCGAACTCGGCTCCTCGATCACGCCGGGAACGCGTGAGCAGGCAGCCGCGCAGGATATCGTTCTCGTCGCAGTGAACTGGTCGAAGCTGCCGTCGGCCCTCTCCGGATTACCGGACTTCGGCGGACGCATCGTGATTGATGCAAACAACCCGATCGAGGCGCCGCGGTTCGAACCAGCGGAATTGCATGGCCGGACGTCGAGTGAAGTATTCGCGGACCTCGTCCCGGGCGCGCGCGTCGTGAAGGCGTTCAATCATCTGCCGGCGCACCTCATCTCCGACGATCCGCAAGCTGAAGGCGGACGCCGCGTGTTGTTCTTCGCGGGAGACGATACGCATGCGAAATCGGCTGTGAGCGGACTGATCGAGCAGATCGGCTTCTTTGGCATCGACCTGGGTTTGCTCGAAGGCGGGGGGAAGCTAGCTCAAATCCCGGGTGGCCCGTTGCCGGTGCTTAATCTCGTCAAATTTGGATAGGTGATGAAAGGGGCACGGCGCCTTCATGCAATAACGCTGGCATTCCCCATGAGTGGCCGCCTGGGTTTGCAAACGGCCATCTCTATACCGAGTTTGCGCAAGACCGTTCCGGGTCGGGAGCGGTCCATCGATTGATGCAAGGAACCCGTGATTTCCCGCTCACCTCATCATGGACGAAGAGACGATGTACGCACCCCCGCACATCAGGTGGATCGAGCGCGTTTGCGGGGCTTCACCAGTCTCTCCACCGCACCTTCGGTGACATTCCCGAATAGTGCAACGTTGCCGCGAGCTCGCGCCGCAAACATGGCACCGTAGACCAGCGACACAAGCGTTGCCGCCTCGGTTTGCACTGATGAGTCCAGCTTGATGAGGCCGTTTTCCACGCCCGACTCGAGCACCTGCTCAAGCCACGAAGCCAGGTGGTCGAAGAACGCTTTCACCACTTTCGCCACGTCCTCAGGCAACGAAGGGAGCTCGGCGCCAAGCATGCCCGCTACGCAGAACGGAGCAGTGTCGTCGACAATGCAGCGCTCCCAATGGCCGATGTAGGCACGCAGCTGCGCAATGGCGTCGGCGCCGCTCGCCTGAAGCGACGCAATGTCGGCGTCAAACGCTTCCCGCCACTCGTTCAACACAGCAATCACGAGATCTGTCTTGACGGGGAAGTGATGGTGAATGCTCGCCTTTCGAATGTCGATCGCTTCCGAGACGTCGGCATAGCTAAACCCGCTATAGCCGCCGCGCATGATGAGCTGCCGCGCCGCCGCAATGATCCTGTTTGCCGTAAGGTCTCCGGTCGCTGTCATTTAGCCTACCATCTAGTCGGTTGAATATTCCACAGTCTACGCCGGGTGAAGCCTAATTTCCAGCCTCGAAAATTTTCTTGCATCTTAGCCATCCTACTAGTAGGATGGCTACATCGATCTGGAACTGTCCTGTCGACTTCTCCGTTACCTCACACTTAGGAGCATGAAAATGAAGATTTCCTCATACGCAGCCAGCATTGCCGCCGCTGTCGCCCTTTCCGCCGCCGCCCTTGGCTCGCAGGCCGCTACGGCCGCGCCGGTCAAGAACATCGTCCTCGTCCACGGCTATTTCGCCGACGGCTCGGGCTGGCAGGCCGTCTCGAAGATCCTCACGCGCGACGGCTACAAGGTCTCTGTCGTTCAGGAGCCGGAAACTTCGTTCGACGACGACGTGAAGGCAACCACCCGCGTCGTCGATGCGCAGGACGGCCCGAGCATCCTCGTCGGTCACAGCTACGGTGGCGCGGTAGTTACCGAGGCAGGCAACGACGAACGGGTCGCGGGTCTCGTCTACGTGGCGGCGTTCCAGCCAGACACGGGAGAATCCCCGCTCCAGCTGACCAAGAAAATGCCACCCGCGACCAAGGCCATCAAGGCGACGGCTGACGGCCACCTGTACATCGATCCGGCCAATTTCCATGAGGATTTCGCCGCCGAT
This sequence comes from Paraburkholderia susongensis, assembly GCF_900177725.1. Lineage (GTDB taxonomy): Bacteria > Pseudomonadota > Gammaproteobacteria > Burkholderiales > Burkholderiaceae > Paraburkholderia > Paraburkholderia susongensis. The sequence continues at coordinate 1,024,131 of NZ_FXAT01000001.1, forward strand.
CTGCCCGCCGCGGAGGCCAGCTTCATGGCCATCTCCCAGGTCACGCCCGCCGCACAATCGTTCGGCGTTCCGATCACGCACGCCGCGTGGCGGACGAAACCGAGTTGGGCTGTCGTGGCGACCGCGGACCGCGCGATCAATCCCGATCTGGAACGCTTCATGACCCAGCGCGCAGGCAGCAAGACGGTCGAGATCAACTCGAGCCACGTGGCCTACATGTCGCACCCGGCCGAGGTCGCGAAGCTGATCGAGCAAGCCGCAGCGCAGTCCAGCAAAGAATGACGAAACGTGACTCGCCGCCTCGGACCGCGGTATCGGTCGAGGCGGTTCATATCACTCGCGTAGAAGCAAGCAAACGCAACTTGCGAAGCCAGCCCCGATGTCCGATCAGCGCGCGATAGCACCCGAGCCGTTAGTTAGGCATCCTTTCCTCGGGACGCAGCGTCAAGACCCGTACGCCGTTTCGGGTCACGGCTACAGTGTGCTCGAACTGCGCGGACAGTTGTCCATCGCGCGTAACGACCGTCCAGCCATCTTCTTCTGTCCAAACCGCAGGGCGCCCCTGGTTAATCATGGGTTCGATGGTGAACACCATGCCTTCCCGCAACATCAAACCGGTTTGCGGTTTTCCCCAGTGCAGCACCTGGGGATCCTCGTGCATTTCCCGCCCAATGCCATGCCCGCAATATTCTCTTACGACCGAATAGCCGTTTCTCCGGGCGTGCCGCTCAATGGCATGGCCCACATCGCCAAGTCTGGCGCCTGGACGAACAGCCCTGATCCCTTTCCACATGGCTTCGTAGGTCACTTGCACGAGCCGTTCAGCCAGCGGCGACACATCACCGACAAGATATGTTTTGCTGGAGTCAGCGATATAGCCATTTTTCTCTAACGTGATGTCGAAATTGACGATGTCCCCGCTTTGCAAGATCTCGGTGATAGACGGAACACCGTGGCAAACCACGTTGTTGCGGGAAGAGTTGAGCGCGTAGGCATACCCATACTGACCTTTGCTTGCGGGCCGTGCGTTGAGTTCATTGACGATGAAGCTATCGACCAGGTCATTGACCTGCATAGTCGACATGCCGATCAGGTTCAACTGATCCAGATAGCCGAAGACACCCGCCAGCAACGTGCCTGACTCTGCCAGCAATGCAATTTCTTCTGGCCGCTTTGTCATTTCGAAGCCACGTTGACGACTTGCGCTACAACGCCCGCGGCTCGCAGTTCCCCGGCAACGATCTCATTGAAAGCCCGCGTCGGATTCATCTCGCACAACATGCCAATCTTGATCCAGAACGCTGCTTGCGCGTTGATCGACCGGCACGACACTGCGCTGGCCTTACGGATCTGATCGTGTAAATCGTCGTCGATATTCACAATGCCCACATCACTCTCCATATATGAAACGTATACGAATCATATATGCATGCTAAATCGCGATGCAAGCGCTTTCTGGCGTGAGTGAGTGCGGGTTGGCGGATATCGGCCAAAAGCGGCCATGCAATGTCATCAACACAACCAGAGTGCTTGCAGTGTTTGGGTGGATGCCTGCTGCTCCATGCCAGCTTACAGATTCAGAAAATTTCTCTTAAAGACATAGGGTTAAGCAAACATATGCTGTCAGAATATTTCGCATGATTCCGGCAAACCATGCAGATTTGCTGTCCACATCACGTTAGGCGTCTAAACGGAGGCAAACGATGACACGAGTTCGCGTTAATGGCTTCACCATCTCGCTCGACGGATACGGAGCAGGCCCGAATCAGGACATCAATAATCCGCTCGGCGTTGGCGGGACGGAACTGCACCAATGGCTTGTCCCGACACGCACGTTCCAGCGGGCCTTGTTCGGCAAGGACGGCGGTACGACCGGGGTTGACGATGACTTCGCCGCTCGTGGCTTTCAGAATGTCGGGGCCTGGATTCTTGGGAGAAACATGTTCGGACCCATTCGAGGGGACTGGCCGGACACAAACTGGAAAGGCTGGTGGGGAGACAATCCACCGTATCACGCTCCCGTCTTCATCTTGACCCATCATGCTCGTCCCCCCATCGAGATGGAAGGCGGCACGACGTTCCACTTCATAACAGGAGGCATTCGCGAGGCGCTCGACCGTGCACGCGAGACCGCTGCCGGAATGGACGTGCGGATCGGCGGTGGGCCGGACACAATCAAGCAGTATCTTCGTGAGGGCCTCATCGATGAACTGCACATTGCTATCTCGCCGGTCCTGCTCGGCCGGGGAGAATCGCTGTTCCAAGGGGTCGACTCGCGGGCTCTGGGATACGAATGCGTTGAATGCGTAGCGTCGGAGAAGGCCACGCATGTCGTCCTGCGGCGCCAAGGGCGCACAAACGCCTAACCACTCGCTGAAGGCCGACGTCCCTGACGGGCCGCGGCCTTAGCCTCGACGTTGAGTGTCCGCTTTTCCGATTCCTCTTTCTGCGCTCGTCAAAGCCGCGATCGATCGCCCAGTCCTTCAAAGTCGCCCGGCAACTGTGTGGTGTCGCAGTACGACCTTTCACGACATGACGAACGAAGATGCGTATGTTCGCGGGAAGGAACGGCCGCAGCCGAACTGCTGTAGTCGCTCGTGGACGCCGCGTATTCTCCGCCCTTCCAGTCGTCGCGCAAAGTGCGCCGTCCGGTCCGCGACAGCAGCACGAGCGCGATAGCCAGCAGGCTCGTGCCGAACAGATAGCTCGGTGGAAGGTAGCTGGCGTCCGTGAACCGCGCGACCATCGAGATGTAGAACGGCGCAAGGCCGCCGAACAACATCACCGCCGTGTTATACGCAATCGCGACGCCCGTCGAGCGGCCTTGCACCGTAAAGATCTTCACCAGCATCCCAGGATGGGCCGCACCCTGCAGTGTCAGGAACAGCGTGCCGACGATCTGCACGAACATCAGTCTCTGCTCACTCGGCTGCGCCAGCAGAAACCAGAAGAGCGGAAAGACGCACACGAGCCAGCCCGCGATGAAGAAGCAGAACAGCCGGTAAGCGCCAACGCGATCCGCAAGCAAGCCGAACAGCGGCGACAGCATCGTCGTGGCGAGACTCGTCACCAGCACGCCCTTTAGCGTCGAGCCCAGCGACAGGTGCAGATGGAACTGCGCATAGTTCGGCAGATACGCATGCCAGACGTAGTTCAGCGACGTGCCGGCGATCATCACGCCCATCGCGCAAACGAGCGCATCGCCATTTTCGCGGACGAACTGACGTGCACGCGCGAGCGCCGGTGCCTGCGCGGCCGGGCGTGCCTGCATCCGGTGAAAATCGTCCGACTCGTTGACGTGATGCCGTATGTAGAAACCAATCGGCCCGACGAGCGCGCCGATCAGAAACGGTATGCGCCATCCCCACGCGGCGAGCGCTTCATGCGACAGGTGACTCGACAGCAGGTAGCTGAAGCCCGACGACAGGATCGTCGCAAAGCCGAGCGACAGCATGTTGAAGCTGCCGTAGAACATTTTCTTGCCCGGCGGCGCCACTTCGTAGATCGTGACCGAAGACAGCGCGAACTGCGCGCCGACCGCGAAGCCCTGCGCGAGCCGGCCGGCGACGACGAGAACCGGTGCCACCGCACCGATCGTCGCGTAGCCCGGCGTCAACGCGAGCAGCAACGAGGCCATCGACATCGCCACCATGATCCACGACAGCGCCTTCACGCGCCCTGCCCGGTCGGCATACATTCCCATCACGACGCCGCCGATCGGCCGCATCAGAAAACCGACGGCGAACGTCGCGAACGTCAGCAACAGCGACTCGCCGCGGCTGACGGCGGGAAAGAACGTCCGGGCGATGATGCCCGAGAAGAAGGCATACACCGAGAAGTCGAACCACTCGAACGTGCCCCCCGCCACGGTCGTGACGATGACTTTACGAATCCTGCTGGCTTCGCTTGCCGTGTCCATGCGCCTATCCCTGGGTTCGCATCGCGCGCAGTTGCTGCGCGAAGAAGTCCTGGACCACGTCGACCACCTGCATGCCGTTGTGGGCGATATTGTCGAGCTCGTCGAAGCGCACGCCAATACCCGCTGCGTCGAACGACGCCTTGAGCGTTCTCAGCCGCTCGGGGCGCGTGGCGCCCGCGTCATTGATACCCGGCAGGTACATCGGGCTATCGTCGCGCACCGTAATTTCCCAGGTTTCCAGGTCCGCGCGCCCCACCACCATCTGCACCGGCACACGCCGCAGCGCGGGGAGATCGAAGGGCTTGCCGAAATGCCGCTCGAAGCCGCCGAGCCCGAGCCACCAGTCTTTCGATTGATCGAGCACGGTCACATTGCCCGGCGCGCCGATCGAAGCTGCCCACAGCCGTTCCGGGTGAACGTACGCGAAGCGGTTCACGAACTGGCCACCGCCTGAGTAGCCGAACAGCGCAAACGTGTTGAACTGTTTGCCGTAACGCTCGCCTACTTCGCTCACCATGTCGAGCAGCACCCTGTCGTAGCGGATGTCGCCCTCGACGAGGCGCTTGAAGCCGTTGCGATTGCCATCGCCGCGCACCCCTACCGGAAACAGCGGGCACAACACGATACAGCGGTTCCAGCGGCCGAATGGCGCGAACGCATCGCGGTATTGCGTGAACTGACGGCCGGTACCGTGCATCACGACGACGAGTTCGACGTCGTTGCCGGGCGTCGTCACTTCGTGAGGCACGTATAGCACGTACGGAAAGCGCGGATCGCTCCGGCTCGCGTAGACGGTCGTCGTGCCGAGGTCGTACAGCGCTTCGGCTTTCACGTGACCGGTATGAGACGGCGTTGCGGTTTCGGTAACTTCGGACATCTATTTGCTCCTCCCTGACTGTTTGAATGTGGCGCGCAGCGTCGCGCTGTATCGCGCTATGTCGTTCAGGCTGCTTCGGCGATGGGATCCCGCTGCAGGCTGTAGCGGGTGAACACGCGGTTGAGCGCCGGCATCGGCGCGACGTCCATCTCGCCTGCCGCCGGCTGCATGACGATCATCGCGACCGTCGCCGTCATCGTGTGGCGCGTGCCCAGACGCGGCGGCCTGCACACCGAATACGGCGTGCCGAATGCATCGAACAGCGCAGCCTTGACCGCGTTGCGATCGAGCTTCGGCGCCGCGTTCAACAGCTGGCGCACGCGCCAGTCGCGGTAGTAACTGTCGGGCGAGTTCTCGCAGCCGGTGTCGCGCAGCTTCGTGCGGGCAATCGGGCTGACCCAGTGGTTCGCGTGCACGATCAGTTGATCGTCGCCCGGGTAGATCGGGAAAGCTTCGTCGGGCGCGCATTCGAAATCGATGCCGAAGCCCTCGGCCATGCCCAGCATGATGTTGTTCGAACACGATTTCGGGGTCGTCGCGACCGTGCGCAGCGCATTGGCGAACACCGGCTCTTCGAGCACCCGGCGGCGCAGCAGCGACAGCGGCACGCCCAGTTGCGTATAGTCGCGATCCGACTCGAGATAGTTCGCCGTGATCGACACGCCCGCCGCATTCAGCCCGCTGCGCGCAAGGCCGCCCGCCTCGACGAAGGTCAGATAGTCGGGCCCGTCGTCGTTATGCACGCGCAGCACGATGCCGGTATCGACGCAATCGGCCTTCCAGTCCCAGTTCTGCGCGTGGATCAACTGCCCGTTCGCCGAGCGCGACGGCAGCACGAGCACGCCTGTGCAACCGTCTTCGTCTTCGATGCCGGCGTCGGCGTCGGCAAGCTTCGCCTGTTCCACACGCGCTTTTGCGAGCACCTCGGTGCGGGCGTTGATCATCACAATGTCCTCATAGGCCACTTCGGCCCCGGCCGCGATGCCGCGCATCTCCTCGAGGTAGGCCGGCTGGAACTCGCCGATCGCCTGTTCGAGCGAGCGGATGAACGCCGTGCGCGCCTCCTCGCTGTAGCCGAGACTGCGTAACGTCTGCCCGTATCGCGACGCGCTCAGGCGCACGCGCTCCGCTACCGCACGGCCGTACTGCAGGCCGCGATCGTAGGGCTTGCCGGATACGCTGACAAAAGGAAACGGCTGGATTTGCGACATCGTTTGGACTCCTTACCCTGAAAAGCTCCGCATCGGACCTCGCGGCGGCGCTCGTGGCGTCCGATAGGCTGATTGAGTCGATTCTCAGCCGCGATAAACAAAATAAAAAGCGTTATTTTCTTTACCGAAACGAAAAAATTATTTTCGTTTCGTGCGATCATCCGGCGCTTGGGGCTGGCATTTTCAGGAGGTTTGGGATGAGCGAAATCCGGATGCTCCGGACGTTTCTGGCAATCGAAAAACATGGAACGATGGCTGCCGCGGCTGACCGCATCGCACTGACGCACGCGGCCGTCGGCGCGCAGATGCGCACGCTGGAGCGCGTGTGCCAGCGTCAGTTGTTCGACCGCAGCGGGCGGAGCATTCAATTGAACGATGCCGGCCGCTCGATCATCGAGCAGGCGCGCACGGTGATCGCCGCCTATGACTCGCTGCTACGCGGCGTGGCCGACAAGCACACCATCGAAGGCTCGATTACGATCGGCTCGACCGTTTCGTCGATGGGCTTTCTCGCGGCAAACGTGATCCGGCTGAAAGTGCCTTATCCGGGTTTGAACGTACGGCTCACACATGACAGCAGCCCCGAACTGGAGCGACAGGTACGGGCCGGCGAGATCGACGCGGCGGTCATCATCAGCGAACCGCGCGTGACCACGCTGCCGGAATCGTGGGAGCGTCTTTACGAGGAACCGCTCGTGCTGCTGGCGAATCCGGCGATTGCTCCAGCCGATGCGTCGGTCACCTCGCTGCTCAAGCGCCATCCGTTCATCGGTTTCGAGAAGGTGTCGATAACCGGAAGACATGTGAGCAGCGTTCTGCGGCGTCTGCGCGTCGATGTGAACCCGGTGCTGGAGATGAACTCGATTGCCGCGATTGCCGATCTGGTGCGTCAGAACATCGGCGTTTCGATCGTGCCGCGCCTGCGGCATGCTGCGTGGGAAGACGATCCGCAGTTGTCCGTCAAACTGATTCCCGGTGCGACGTGGCGCCGGCACGTCGCATGGTATGAGTTCGGCCGTCAGCCGCGGGCGACCGCGATCGTCAAAAACCAGTTGCTTGCGGCGTTAGCGGATTAGAACAGCGTGGACTGATCGCATCTCACTGGATTGCGATCGGCAGCGCGCGACTCGTTGCAGCCAACCGGCCTTCGCAACGGGCATCGCGCGATGCCCGAACGGCGTTACTCCGCTTCTCTCACCCTTTCGCCCACGCCTGAACCGTCCCCGCGACGAACTCGCGATACGACCTCGGCTTGCGGCCCAGCAGCTGCGCGAGCCGTTCGACCTCCGCTGCGGATGCCACCGCGCCGTCCCGCTGATAGCGCTGCATCATCAGCCGCATGTCATATGCGAGCCACGCCGGAGCGGACGCCTTGAGACGTTGTTCGAGCACGTCGAGATCGTCGCCGCCATAACGCACCGTGCGTTCGAGCGCTTCGGACCACGCCGCGCTCACCGTTTCCGCCGTCATTGCATCGGGACCGACGAGTTCGTATGCAATGCGCGGCAGCGGACCATCAGCGCGTTCGCGACGGAGCAGTTCACGCGCCGCGGCATCGCCGATGTCGCGCACATCGACCATCGAGATGCCTTTGCTTCCAATCGGCATTCCATAGACGCCATGTGTGAGCAACGCGTCCTTCTGACGGGCGTCGTTCTGAATGAAATACGCTGGGCGCAGCACGGTTGCGGGCAAGTCGCATTGCTCGATCATCCGTTCGGCTGTGTGCTTGCTGGCGAAATGCGGAACGTCCGCGTACTCCGCGCCCTTGAAGACCGACAGGTACACCAGGCCCTTCACGCCCGCTTCGCGAGCGACGCTCAGGGTCTGCAGCACTTGCGTCAGTTCGTCGGCGGCGTTGGGTGCGAGCAGGAATAGCACGCTGACACCGCGCATCGCATCGCGGATGGAGTCCACGTCGGACAGATCGCCTCTCACTGCGATGACGCCATCCTCAAATTGCGCCTTGGCGGGCGAACGCGTCAGCGCCCGCACTTCTACGTCGCTACTGCGCAGATGTTCCAGCACCTGCTTGCCCACGACGCCCGTGCTTCCGGTTACCAGAATTGCCATGATTTTCTCCTAAGGGTAAATGGACTGCGTCAGCCCGTAGACACACGATAGTCGTTCCATCCAACAACGGAAAGTGCCAGAATAAAGACATGTCGTCTCACTGATGGAACGATACGGGAGTTGACGTATGGATCTGACCTCGCTTGCCGATTTCAACGCCGTCGCCGTGCATGGCGGCTTCGGCCCGGCCAGCCGTGCCTTGGATCGCCCCAAAGCGACCCTGTCGCGGCGCGTGGCCGAGCTCGAGGAAAGTCTGGGAGTTCGCCTGATCGAGCGAGGATCCCGGCGGCTACGGTTGACGGAAGAAGGCCAGGTTCTGCACGAGCGCACCCGAGGGTTAATGGCCGAGATCCAGGAAGCAGGCGATGCGGTCGCGTCACGCGCGCCGGTACCACGAGGGCGCTTGCGAATCAGCGCACCTGTCGTATTCGCGCATGTCGTGCTGTGCCGGATCGCGGCACGTTTTGCGCTCGCCTATGCGCAGGTCGAATTGGAGGTCGTCGCGGAAGACCGCGTCGCAGACCCGGCGGAAGACAGCTTCGACCTCGTTATCCGGATCGATCCGCCGCGCGACGAACTGCTGGTCGGTCGACGCATCCTCGATGACGTGAGGATGGTGGTCGCGTCGCCGTCGATGTCGATGTCGATACCGTCCGATCCTGGGGCCGACGGCAGCGACAGTAGTGGCGAAAGCGCGCGGGCCGTTCCTGCTGTCGTGTCGTCGGCATCGTCGACATCCGCTGCGATGAGTGGCGCGATGTGGACAATGCGAACACCATCCGGTGAGCTAAAAACGCTGAAACCGGCGCCGGTCTTGCGACTGTCGTCGCTTCTGATGATTCGCGACGCAGTGGTGGCGGGTGCGGGCGCAGCGCTCCTGCCTCGTTTGCTGGTCGAGCAGGACATATCACAAGGAAGGCTGGTGTGTTGGGGCACGGAAGCCGGGCCGCCAGTCGAGATCTGGGCGCTTTACAGTTCGCGTCGTCTGCTGAGCGCGAAAGTCCGCGCGTTCCTCGACATGTTGCAGGAACTCCTCGCGCGGACGTAGCTGCACACGAATAGACGCGAGCAACTTCGTCTGAACGGCAGACAGTCACTCAATCTGCGTCGGCCTTATAACGAATAATCCGGCGAGCAACGGCTGTTGGTCTGCTGACCATCCCTTGCAAAACTCCGGGGGTCCACTTTCGGGCAGAGAGCCGCGGATCAGCCAAACGGCAAGCCAGATGATTTCACCAACCCGCGGCCGATGTTGCCTCTGCGGGCGCGCGCCAGAAACAGGCGCGCGCAGGATCAGGTCCAACGCCGGGGTCGCTCCGCATCAATACAACCGCGCGCGACAGCGGATCGTCCCCTTCACCTAGTCGAACACCGGCTCCGAGAACCGCTCGATCCAGACTGCCAGGCGGTCGGCCGCAAAACTGGCAGCGCGTGTGCCGGCGCGGCAGACGATGCTGTCACCTTCGCGCACAAGCTGCAGGGCGCCGCCGGCTTCTTCCAGCCACAGCAGGCAGGCCAGCCAGCCAGCGTGTTCGGCCGATACGGCCTGAGCCACCGGCCGGGTGAGGAACTCGCTCAGCGTGGCCGGCGAAGTGCAGATCAGCGCATCGCCATCGCCGCGTACTGTGGCGCCGAGGACTTCAGTGAAGACCTGCACCGCATCGGCAGCGCTGCGCCCTGCATTCTGCGTACGCAGCTCCGCGAGGCGCGTGCTGATCGCGTGGCCGAAGCTGCCGCTGCATTCGCTCTCGGCACGCACCAGATCGGCGTAGTCCATACGCTGCCAGTCCGGCTCCACATTGCGCGTACCAGCCAGTTCGGCGCCGGCCAGGTAGGTTTCCACCGGCTGGAAGCGGCCCGGCCCGATCAGGCTCGCGCACAGCGTGTGCACCATGCCGATGCGGGTCGCCACGGTCTGCGTCTGCAGCACGCTCAGCTTCTCGCGCACGAGTTGGTCGCGTTCCTTGCGCAGTCCCGCCAGCTCCAGCGCCTGCTTCATCTCCATGCGCAGCGCGGTGATGTCCCACGGCTTCTTGATATAGCGATGTATCTGGCCTTGATTGACGGCCTCGACGGTCTGGTCCAGCTCCGAATAGGCCGTCGTCAGGATCCGGACGATGTGGGGATAGCGCTCGCGCGCATAGCGCAGAAGTTCGTTGCCATGTTCGCCCGGCATGCGCTGGTCGGACACCAGCACGGCCAGGCTGGCGGCGTGGGCATCCAGCATTGCCTTGCCGTCCTCCACGGAGGCGCCCGTCACCACTGGCGCAATCGCGCCGATGGCGCGCTCGAAGTATTTGACCGCGGTGGCTTCGTCATCAACGAACAGAATCGCCGGGGGCGGCGTCTGGTTGGCAATCGTATTGCTCATTGGTAACTCCTGTGCATTCGATCCTTGAAATTTGGTAATTCCGGCGTCACGGTCGTGCCGGCGCCGGGCGCGGATGCAATCCTGATACTCCCGCCAAAGGACTGCATGACGCGGTTGCAGAAAATAATGCCGAAGCCGCCAACGCCGGCGTTCGTGATAACTGGGTCGACCAGCAGGTGCTGTATCACCTCGGACGCGATACCGGGACCGTTGTCGCCGCTGCCAGTACCTCGCGGACCGTGCCCACGCCCAACGGCTTCTCCAGGATTCGAAACACCTCGCCAGGATTGACCGCTCCCAGCAGCGCGTCCTTGTCCACGTAGGCTGTCACCAGGATCCGCACGATATGCGGATACTCCTGCGAGACCCGCCGCAGCAGATCGCCGCCGTGCGGGCCCGGCATGCGGAAGTCGGTCACCAGGATCGCCACCCGTGCACCTTCGCGGCGCAGGATCGACATGGCCTCGTCCGCGCCGTCGGCGAGCAGCACCTCGTAGCCGCTGCCGGCCGCGCGCGCAAAGTACTTGCGGGCCAACTCCTCATCATCGACATAGACGACAGTCGGCCGCGCTCGCTGGGTCTCGCTCATCTCGACCTCACTCGACACGCGGCAGGTCGAAGTTGAACGCGGTCCACTCGCCCAACTGGCTTTCTGCGAACAGTGTGCCGCCGTGCCGCTCCACCACCGCATAGCTGATGGACAGGCCAAGGCCGAGGCCCTGGCCGACTTCGCGGGTAGTGAAGAATGGTTCGAACACGCGCGCCAGATTCTCCGCGGCAATGCCCGGGCCGTTGTCGCGCACATTCACGTGCAGCCGGTCGTCGCGCCATTGCGCCGCGACATGGACCCGCGGCGATACGGTGCCGGCCTTGTGCATGGCCAGAGCCGCATTCGAGAACAGGTTGATGAGTACGCCGATGATGGCGGCTTCGTCGCCCAGCACGAGGGTGTCGCCGGGCAGCTCGCGCGTGACACTCACGCCGCGCAACTCATGCGCGCTCAGCCGGATCGACGAGTCGAGCGCCTTCTCGAACAGGAACGGCACGTCGTCTGCCGCCGCGCCGGGTTTGCGGTAGGCAAAGGTCTTCAGGTCCGACACGATATGCTGGATGCGGTGCATGCCCTGCTTGACATCCATCAGGCACTCCTGCAGCGACGGGCTCTCCTTGGCCTGCGGTTCCTCCATGGCTATTTCGATCGCCATCAGGCAGAAGTTCACCGGATTGTTGACCTCGTGAAGCAGCCCCGCGGACAGCGTACCGATTGCGGCCATCTTCTCCTGCTGCAGCAACTGGCCCTTGATCTGCGCCAGGCTTTCATTGGTGCGGGCGAGCTGATCGTTTTTGTGCGCCACCTCGTCCTTTAGCCGGAAAAGCTGGAAACGGCCCTTCTCGTTGAAGTAGGTGTAAATGGAGCTGGCCAACGCGCAGAAGAAGATCAGGATTAGCTGGAACTGAAACTTGCTAGGGTTCTGTATGCCGCCCGGATGTGCCACGCAGGCGATGTAGTAGAGCGAGACCGTGGCCAGGCCGAATGTCAGCGTCTGCAAGTAGCCGGAGGGGAACAGGATCCCCACCGCAAAGATCGTCAGCATGAGCCCGGCATAGAACAGCGATTGCTCGCCCTGCGTGGCGTAAATCATCCAGGAGATCATGACCTGCGGCAGCAGCAGCCAGCAGAAGGTGATGACCTGCACGTGGCGTTTGCCCGTTTCCGTGTAAAGCGAGAGCAAGGCCAGGCCGATGGCCGCGCTGGTCAGCATCCGGACGATGGCAAAGTACTTCTGCTCAGCCGGATACACGACATAGTCCATCGCCATGCCCATCAGCACCAGCACGATCACGGTCAGGCCGCCAGCCTTGCTGCATAGCAACCGGTAGTCGCGCAACTCTTCACGATAGTTCGACTGCAGGCCAACCAGCGATGTTGTCATCTCAGGCTACTTGTTGCTGGCCGATCACTACCTCGGCGAACACATTAACCCCGGTCGCGTCCGTATACAGACGGGGCTCGCCGCAGTTCTCCGGCATGATTTCGGCCATCTGTGCCTCGTTGCGATAGATCAGGTACCACTCCAGCACGTGCTCCATGCTGAAACGCTCCGGGTTGTCGGCGTGAACATTGGTTACCAGCAGACGGCCGCCCCGTCTGGTGCGGCTGGCGAAATGCTGGTTCAGCCGGGCACAGACCTTGTCCGATAGATAGTCGAACAGGCCGGCGCAATAGACCGCGTCGAACTCGCGGACGTCCGACGCGTCCGCATGCATCCGGCGCTTGAGCAGGTTGTGGACCGAATCATGCGTGTAGCTAATGGTCATGCGCGCGGCCGTTTTCTGTGCGATGGATCCCAGGCGGTCGCGCGTCCAGTCCAGTGTCTCCTGGCTGAAGTCGAGCAGTTCGAACGTCAGCCACTCCGGTTCGTCGTATTCCTGCATGAAGCGCTGGATCTCCTGAGCGGGGCCGCAACCCACGTTCAGCACCCGGAACGGCCGCTGCGCGGCGCGCGCTTCATTGGCCAGCCGGGTCAGGTAGTCCACCAGCAACTCGACGCGATTGCGGTGCGCGCGCGCCACGGCCGTCTGCAGGAAAGCCGCGTTGACGATCTGGAAATACGTGCTCGGGCCCTGGCGGGGATCGTCGAGCATCTGATTGACCATCTGGTAGTCACCGGCATAGCCCAGCGGCTTGGTGAAGGTGCGGAAGACGAAGGGCGAGCGCAGCAGCAGCGGATGTAGCGCGGCCTGGGCAAAGGCACGGTGCGCCGGCGCCAGTTCTTCGTCGACGAGGCGCGCCTCGCCTTCGAATTCGTCGAAGTAGAACTTGGTCCTCTCCATCAGTGGCGATGCCAGTTCGAGGAAGAAGTCCTCGCGCAGGCTTTTGCCTTCCTTCGGCATGGTGTCGGCCAGGTCCGCCTGCTCGACCCAGCGCGACATGTCCGAGAGAAAAGCCCGGATCTGGTTGACCGCGATCTGGTAGTCACGGCGTATCTTGAAACGCTCGGACCAGTCCTGCACGAACCGGCGGGCTTCTTCCCCCACCGCGCGCGCTTCCAGCGCGCCGCCGCTCAGTTCCCGCCACTCGGCGATCAGCGTCACCGAGACAATGGCTGTCAGGCCGGTATTGACCATGCTGATTACGACCGCCTTGCCCGAATAGGCGTGCTCCACGCCCATCTTGACCGACAGGTCGCTCAGCACTTCACTGACCTGGACAATCGAGTACGGGTTATAGACCTCCATCACCAGGGACTTTCGCTGAAGATTGATGATGGTGCCCCGCGCCTGTTCACCCTGCGAGTTGCGGAAGCTCACTACCGGATCGATTTGCGTTTTGGAATACACAGTATTGCGGCCAGGTAAGTACCACGAGAAATTGGTTTGAAATTCGGTGCCATACCCAGGCCGGCAGGTCGGCAGGTCGGCCAATCGGCCAGTTCAGCGTCGATGGGTCCCTTGGTCCAGGTGACGAAGCGTCGCCATCGGTCTCTCAGTTGTCGCCACAGCAACCCGTTCTTTCTGGGCGGCGTACCACTGCTCCCGAACTGCGTCGGCCAGACAAGTTATGCATTTAGAGTTATCCGCGTCACCTCGCGACAGCACGTGTGCTAATGGCATCACGGTTTTAACGAGACTCGTTAGTCTGGTGGGCCTGAGGGCCGGTTTCGGAACAATACGGACCTTTGCGATTGCAGCATTCTACTGATAAAAAAGAACGCTGTCGTCTCGCGCAAATTTCATCAGTGACACATATCGGACCTCCATTCCCATCGATTGCTTTTCTAGGGATTTGCATTGGGTTTACGACAGGAAAACACGAGTTCCGGGCCATGTACGCCACTTCGTCGCGCGCGACTTCGGGCCTCATGCGTTCGCGTCGAACCACATCGCGACGACGAGGAGCAACATGGAGTCACGGCAAACAGGTATGGCCGCGTGACGACGCGGCTCACGGGAGCAAAAAAGTACTGGATGCCACGATGCTGTGAGGCAGGCCTGCGCACCCCGCGCAGCCGCCTTGCGAGGTTGGCCGTTTGCTGATTGATGCTGATGCGCTTCGTTATCGGCGCATCAGACTGGGACCTTTGGGTCCGTCCCGATCGGAGGTTGCCGAAGCGTCCGGTTCATCCGCGAAAATCGAACCGGTCAGGCTGCGTCACCATGAGATTGCGGGCCACGACGGAATCTCCGGCAGCGACCCGCTCCTTGTGCGGCGTGCCGTACGCGGCGATCGCGTCCGCCGGCGCCGACACGAACCACGAGATCCTGCCCGCGCATTCGATACCAACCTGATGTCCGTTCCAGTAGACAGCGTTTTCCATCGCGAACTCCCCGAATGACGAAGACTGTCATGATCCGCACCGCGCCGCGCGCGTCCGTTAGCCACCGCACGTCGGGTGACAGGTAGCCGTTTCAATCATAGATGGCCGGGATCGCTCGGCGGCGTTTGTCATCGAATGCGGATGTTTTGGCACAAAAGTGTGGCGATGGGTTTGTTACCCAACTGTCTACGATTAATTCACGCACAAAAATTATTAAATAGCGCTCACGGCGTCAACGAAGCACGGGAATCTGCCGTTTACAAAAAATCAGGACTGACTCGTTCAATCGGTAAATAACGAACGTTCAGTCTTATAGACAGAAAATCCTGCCGATGCCGCGCCGCACAAATGCTGTCACGATTGATTCACATCAAAACGTTAAAAGCGGTCGCGCAAACGGCGCCAACTGCTCGGCCAGAAGGTAAGCGGGACAAGGCGGAGAAGGGAACGGTGGGAGAACTGGCTGATTTGATTTCGAACCGGGAAAGAGCAAACCGGCAGCGCGAGTGATAGCCAGAGGACAAATTTTATTCAAACACTCTGTTCAAGTGTCGGCTTGTGCCGTTAAAGCAACAGAGAACATGTGACTTGTATCAGGCACTGGTGCGACGCAGGGGCCGAGGCAGATAATTGGTTTGTAAAGGAGAAAGATCATGGATGCCAAACCACCGAAGATTCCGACCCCGGATAAAGTTTTTTACCCGGATCCGGAACCTGTGGCCGTCGAGTTTCTGGGTGCCGAACTGCCTGAGCACGTTCGCGCTTTTTTCGACGAACAACGCAAGTCGTGCGATCCGAAGTAATCATGCAGTTGCGCGGCGCAGCATCGACGCGCGTGCAGCAAGCACGCGTGGCAAGTGCGCGCCCTTATTTCGCGTATGGGTATCCGTCCGGCGCTCGCGTCGTGACGCCTGGCCGACTCGCCTGAGTGCAACGGCGCTGGGCCGTGCGGCTCGAGCGTCTGAATGCGCACGCCGTTCACTTCCGGGAGCGCATGATCTGTAGCGCCCTCCTCTTCTTCCCAGACTGCGGTTCCCGTTTGCCAGATACGCGTGGTTTGCCACGCATCGTTTATTCTTCTGATTTTTCCGTCAGCGGCCGCCCGGCTTCGTCCACCTCATGAATCGTTCGCATCGCTTCGGCGCGTCATGCGCGCTTACCGCACTCGCCCCATTCGCCCCGTTCGTGCTGGCCGCCAGTTTCGTCTTCGCACCCGCCCCGGCCTTCGCCGACGGTGACGACACCGCGCTCACCAATCTGATCGCATTGGCCTCGCAGCGCCTCGCGCTTGCGGAACCGGTTGCCCGATGGAAATGGGCCAATCACCAGCCTATCACCGATATCCCGCGCGAAAACGCGTTGCTCGCCGACGTCGAGAAGCGTGCCGCGGCCGCGAACGTCGACCCTGCGTTCGCGCGCGCGTTCTTTCAGGATCAGATCGACGCGAGCAAGGACGTGCAGAACGCGCTCTTTGCCACGTGGCGCAGTACGCAACCGCCGCAGGGGCCCGCGCCCGATCTCGCCACCAGCACGCGGCCGCAACTCGACAAACTCACGCAATCGCTGCTGGCCGGCCTTGCGCGCGTGCAGCCGCTGCGCAAGGCGGAGGATTGTCCGTCGCGCGTCGCACAGTCGCTCGCCAACTGGAAATCACTAACTCGCTATGACTCGGCTCATTCGAGTGCCTTGAACCGCGCACTCGGTCACGTGTGCGAGACGGGCGGCGTCGGCGCGACCGGCTGATCGCGGCAGCGCTACCGGACAGGATATGTGCGGGCCTCGCTCAGACGAGGCTCGACTCGGTGCTCGACGCAGGCGCCCCGCTCGGGACGCCGAGCGGCATCACGCGCAGACCGCGCGCAAGATGGCTCTGCAGGATGCGATACGTCGAAAGCTCGAACGGCCCGGCAATGCTCGACGCATGCAACTGCGCCGCCTGCACGAGCGACGATGCATGCCCGAGGTAACGCCAACGGTCGACCACATGAAAAACGCGCGCCGCATCCTCGCGCTCCTCGAAAACGATCGCCCCCTGGAAGGGCCACGGTGCATCCTCGGGATCGCTCTTCGTCACGCGCGGCAGCCGGTTCTGGCCCGGCCGCAGTGTGGCAATCCACTGCGCCTCGGCGAGCATCGCACCCAACTCGCCGCCGGTCGCGCGCCATTCGACCCGCCGCACCTGCTGGGCGAGCCGGATTTCCTTCGATGAGCGCCGCTCGCCCGTCAGGTGCGAGCGCAACCGTTGACACACGCGCACGCTTCGTCCCACGTAAAGCGGCGCATCCTCTTCTCCGTAGAACACATACACACCGCAACCCGCCGGCGCGGTATCGAGCAGGTCTTCGGTGATGTCGCCGGCCAGCCGGTAGCGCCGCGTGGTGCGCTCGATCTGCGCGCGCAGCACATCGAGCGGCACGAGCGCAGGCAGACGCTGCCAGAACTGCCAGATCAGATCGGCGTCGGCGAGCGCGCGGTGGCGATCGGAAGGCACGAGTGCGTGACGTTCGACGAGCGCATCGAGGCCGTGGCGCTTTTCGGCCGGAAACAGCGCGCGCGACAGCCGCACCGTGCACAGCACGTCCGGATCGAATGCGATCCCTGCGCGACGAAACTCGCTGCGCAGAAATCCTCGATCGAAACTCGCATTGTGCGCAACGAACAGCTTGCCGTTCAGGCGTTCGAAAAGCGCCGGCGCGATCGACTCGAAGGTCGGCGCTCCGCGCACCATCTCGTTGGTGATGCCAGTGAGCTGCTGGATGAACGAAGGAATCGGCTGCTGCGGGTCGACCAGACTGCTCCAGCGCGACACGCCAGCGGGCCCCACTTCGACGACGCCAACCTCGGTGATGCGGTGCTCGCTCGTGGAGCCGCCTGTCGTCTCGAGATCGACGAAGACAATCGGTACATCCAGGGCCGGTTCCGGCGAAAACTGTTCAGACATGAAGAAAAAGGAGACTTTAGACGCGTGACTTTGCGGCAAGTATGCACCAGTTGGGCATTGCGCATCCAGATTGCATCGTGTGACGCGAACAAAAGTCGCCGTGCGGGGAGCCTATTGGTGCTAGCGCTCGCAGACAACAACTGAACCACAAAGATTATAAAAACCGCTCAAATGCATTTCGCCACGTTATCCATTAGCGGCCGGGGCAGGCATTTTTGAACCATGCGGTTACACCAAATTATTCCGGCAAAAAACGCTTCGAAAAACAAAAGCCCTCGCGCTCCGGCGAGGGCTTCCCTTAAAAAAACTGCCGGAGCGAGACGCCCGGGTGCAACGCGACTCTTTACAACGGCTGGATATTCGCCGCCTGCTTGCCCTTCGGGCTCGTCTTGACCTCGAAGGACACGCGCTGGTTCTCCTTCAGCGACTTGAAGCCTTCCGCACGGATCTCCGAAAAGTGTGCGAACAGATCCTCGCCACCCGAATCCGACGTGATGAAACCAAAGCCCTTAGCATCGTTGAACCATTTGACGACACCAGTTTCCATTTCCTGTTTCCCTCTATGATTTATCAAAATCGGGCATTGCCCCTGGATCGATCCAACCCCGGATTCATTAGTGACTGATATATGAACATTTAAAATGCATAATCAGTCAATGAAATACGGCCTTGCCGTTATACGGGGGACGAAGAATCGTCGTCAAGTAAACTTTCCGTATGTGTTAATCGTATTAAGAGATAAATACACAAATCGCATCGGATAAACCGGATCGCGTCAATATTACCGAGAAAAAATTTGGCTCACGTCAAATAACGGGAAAAATTGCGGCACAACTACCGTACAGATGTAACAAAATTCAGGTTTCGGTAAGTGTTTGTCCGACTTGTTGCAGCGCATTCACAATCGCATGATGGAATTCAGGGGTAGCGCTGTGCATCAGGAGGTTGTCATGCTGTTCAATGAAATTCGCCGTCTCGTCGCCTGGCTCACTCATTCACACGCAAAGGTGGTTTCCGACCAGCCTGCCCGGGTTGCGGACTCGTCCACCGTTTTCTCTTTCGATCCGATGTGGCATGGGGATCACTGGCAAAACCTGCTGTCGTCGCCAATGGACGCACGCCGTTATGTGATCGAAGACTGGAGCGTGTCGGCTGCAGCCGACTGGAACGAGACCGACGGCACCGCGCCGGCGCACTAGGCGGAACACGCAGTCCGCAGACAAAAAAAGCGCGACTGGAAAGTCGCGCCGACAAAGGTTTGGAGATCTTTTTCGTCAACGAAAAAGTCTGCTTCGAAAAGCAGAAATTACAGTATAGCTGCCGGTCGCTATTTCGATTATTCACACTATTAACAATCATCTATTGCGGCAGCAACAACAATCTTTTTGAGTATTTCTTATCGTTGCTTTTTGCATCAATTTGTGTCGCGAATCAGCAACGCCATTTCCGCCGGCTCTCCTTTTTAATCTTCCCTGTATCGCGCAAAGCCTTTGCCCATAAGGCTTAAACGGCAATCGAACATCGTTTCCAATCACGGAATACTTTATTGCGAAAATCGGAACATCCACTTTGCGAAGTGTCTCTCTACACTCTGCCTAATCGGAAACCGGCGCGAAATCTGGTCATCGCGCTTGTCACGCGGATTCACCGCTTCTCGCAGCGCCGCGTGAAGGTCTCCTAAGCCAGGGTTTTATACCTCTCTTGCTCTCGGAGTTATATAAATGAAGAAGACACTGATGGTCGCTGCCCTCACGGGCGTTTTCGCAACGGCAGCGCACGCGCAAAGCAGCGTCACCCTGTACGGCTTGATCGACGCGGGCATCACCTATACGAACAACGAGCACGGCCACAGCAACTGGCAAATGACGAGCGGCTCGGTGAACGGCAGCCGCTTCGGCCTGCGTGGCGCTGAAGACCTCGGCGGCGGTCTGAAGGCTATCTTCACGTTGGAAAACGGCTTCGGCATCAATGACGGCACGCTCAAGCAGAACAGCCGCATCTTCGGCCGTCAGGCTTTCGTCGGTTTGGCGAGCGACCAGTTCGGCGCCGTCACGCTCGGCCGTCAATATGACAGCATGGTCGACTACGTCGCCCCGCTGGCTCTGACCGGCACGCAATACGGCGGCACGCAGTTCGCGCACCCGTTCGACAACGACAACCTGAACAACTCGTTCCGTATCGACAACTCGATCAAGTATCAGAGCGCAAACTACGGCGGCTTCAAGTTCGGCGCGTTGTACGGCTTCTCGAACCAGGCTGACGGCTTCGCGAACAACCGCGCATACAGCGCAGGCGCGTCGTACAACTGGGGCGGCCTGAACGTCGCTGCCGCTTACCTGCAACTGAACAGCAACGGCGCGACCAGCGCGGCGGCGGCGTTCAACTCGGGTGGCGCGGTGTCGGGCGACAACACGTTCTTCGCGGCCCGCCAGCAAACGTGGGGCGCAGGCGCGAACTACGCGTTCGGCCCGGCAACGGTCGGCCTCGTGTACTCGCAGACGAACCTGCACGGTCTGGCCGGTATCAGCCAGAGCGCATCTGGTATCACGGGCGGCGTTGGCTTCCCGACCAACAGCGCTCAGTTCCAGAACTTCGAAGCCAATGCCCGTTATGCTCTGACGCCGGCACTGAGCCTCGCGGCCGCGTACACGTACACCCGCGCGAACCTGTCGAGCACGCACGTGCACTGGAATCAGGTCAACCTGCAAACCGCTTATGCGCTGTCCAAGCGTACCGACGTGTACCTGCAGGGCGTCTATCAAGCGGCTAATGAAGACTCGATCGTCGATGCCAACATCAACGGCATCGGCGGCGCTTCGGGCAACAACAAGCAAGTCGCTGTGACGGCTGGTCTGCGTCACCGCTTCTAAAAACTGCGGGAGTATTCGCAGTAGAAAGGCGCCGTTCGCGGCGCCTTTTTTTATGCCTGCTTCGTGCCCGCCTCCGCCGCTTAGCCGCCGTTGTCGGGCCGCGGATACTTGACGTCGAGAATATCGATCGGCTGCGGGCCAGCCGGCGTGAACAGCGTCACCGTGTCGCCGACTTTCGCCTTGAGCAACGCGCGCGCAATCGGCGAAATCCAGCTCACGTGCCCGATATCCAGATCGACCTCGTCGATACCGACAATCGTCACGGCGTGCTCTTCGCCATCTTCGGTCGCATAGTCAACGGTCGCGCCGAAAAACACCTGATCGACGTTTTCCTGCCTGCTGCTATCAACCACCTCGGCGAGATCGAGCCGCTTGGTCAGAAAGCGGATGCGCCGGTCGATTTCCCGCAAACGGCGCTTGCCGTAGATGTAATCGCCATTCTCCGAGCGATCGCCGTTCGACGCCGCCCACGATACGAGCTTGACTATATCGGGCCGCTCGACATCGATCAGATTCAGCAGCTCATCGCGCATGCGCCGATGGCCGGCGGGCGTAATGTAGTTTTTAGTGCCTGCGGGCACATCGGGCTGAGCGACGTCGAGATCGTCATCGTTATCTTCGCTCGATTCTTTGACAAAAGCCTTGTTCATAGTGATCCAGTAACGGCAACAAGCAACAACCTTTTAAAAGGTTACACGATCGGGAGGGCGACACAAATCTCCGTGATAGGCTTCCATTTTCAAAAACCATTGGCTATAATCTCGTTTCTGTGTGCGGCTGTAGCTCAGTTGGATAGAGTACTTGGCTACGAACCAAGGGGTCGTGGGTTCGAATCCTGCCAGCCGCACCACCTTTTCGAGGGCGTCCCTGCGGGGGCGCCCTCAAGTTTCACCGGTTTCATTGCAGTAAGCACCATCTGTTTTGCGTGCGGCTGTAGCTCAGTTGGATAGAGTACTTGGCTACGAACCAAGGGGTCGTGGGTTCGAATCCTGCCAGCCGCACCACCTATTAAGGGCCTTCCAATCGGAAGGCCCTTTGTTTTTCCCGGTGCTTCTCGTCGGGCGCTCGTCAGCCATTCCTGCTCGTAGCACGTGTGCCGTTGCGCAACACCCGCAGTTATCGCGGCGCCGACTGAATATCTCCGATTTGTCCATTCGGGTTCGGCAGGTCCTCGACAAAGCCCTCTTTCGTTTGCTCGCCGATCACCACCGCCCGCGTCCCAGCCAGCGCCTGCGACTCGCGCAGCACGTCGCCCACGGTGTCGCCGAAATGGCTTGCGACAAACGCCCGCAGCAACGCTTCCCGCAAAGACGCTCCTCGCCCCTCCACGGCACGATGCCCGCCCTGGAACTCTGCTACGCATACCGCGCCGTTCTCGTCCTGCTCGCGCACGTCTAGCCGCCGCGCACGCTCCAGCACCACGACAGCCGTCTCCCATGACGTGGAAGGCGTAAAACGGCCATCCCACGGACGACCGCGGTCATTGCCGCGGATCGCAACGATCTCGCCACTATCGGTAAAGTAGATTTCGCGCACGAAGTCGTGCAGGCTGCGGGCCACCCAATAGTCGAGCGCCACGCCATCGAGGTCGGCTACGTTCATCTGCGTTCTCCCTGGGAGATCAGAGGTGAGACTTGCTCTCTGCCGATGCCCTTAGAGTCACACGAAGGATGCGAAGACCAACCGCGCGCAACGAGCGCCGGTCAGACGTCGCAACACTCTAAAAGCGCTATCCAGACCCGGCCGAAACACGCGGCTCAGTAGTCCGCCCGCTCGCGATCGATACGCATGCCGCCCTCGTGGCGGTGGTGCCCTTCTTCGCTCGGCCGCTCACGCACAATGCGCATCACGTCCGGGTTCGTGCGCACGCGGCGCATCACGTTAGCCAGATGGACGCGATCGCTGACCTGGATCACGAAGCGCAGCACCGTGGATTCCTGCGACAGGTCTTCGTCCATTGCGATATGGACGATGTTCGCATCCGCCGACGTAATATCGGCCGCGACGCGGGCAAACACGCCCTTGGTGTTCTTGACCAGCACCTTCACCGCGACATCGAACAGACGCCCCGGCTGCGGCGCCCACGCGACGTCGATCCAGCGGCCCGGATCGCGCCGGTGAATGCGCTGCGCGACGCGGCAATCGGTCGTGTGGATCGCCATGCCGAGGCCGATGCCGATATAGCCCATGATGTCGTCACCCGGAATCGGGCGGCAGCAGGCGGACAGTTGCACCGACATGCCCTCGGTGCCCGTAATGACGACCGGCGGCGCATGAGGCGCCGAACCGGACTCGGAACGCGAGCCGTCGTCGTCGGCGTCGCGCCCGCTCATCAGCACCTCGATGCGCTTGGCCATGACCGCCGCGACACGCCGGCCGAGACCGATATCCGCGAAAATTTCCTGACGGTTTTTGTTGCCCGTCCACTGCACGAGCTTTTCCCACGCTTCCGGCGTGACATCCGACAGCGCGAGCCCGTAGCCCTTCAATGCCTGATCGACGAGGCGCTCGCCCAACTGCACGGACTCGTTCAGGCGCATCGTCTTCAGGTAATGACGGATCGCCGAGCGCGCCTTGCCGCTGCGCACGAAGCCGAGCCACGCGGGATTCGGCTTCGAATACGGCGCCGTGATGACCTCGACGATATCGCCGCTCTTCAGCTCGGTACGCAGCGGCAGCAATTCGTTGTTGATCTTCACGGCGACGCACTGGTTGCCGAGGTCGCTGTGGATCGAATACGCGAAGTCGAGCGCCGTGGCGCCGCGCGGCAGCGCCATGATCTTCGACTTCGGCGTGAACACGTAGACCGCGTCCGGGAACAGGTCGATCTTGACGTGCTCGAGGAATTCGCTCGAGTCGCCCGCTTCGCTCTGAATGTCGAGCAGCGACTTCAGCCACTGATGCGCGCGCTTCTGCACGTCGTTCAGGTCCGCGCTGCCGTTCTTGTACAGCCAGTGCGCGGCGACGCCCGCTTCGGCGATCTCGTGCATCTTGCGCGTGCGCACCTGGAACTCGATCGGCGCGCCGAACGGGCCGACTAGCGTGGTGTGCAGCGACTGGTAGCCGTTCACCTTCGGGATCGCGATGTAGTCCTTGAACTTGCCCGGCACGGGCTTGAAGAGCGCGTGCAGCGCGCCGATACAGGTGTAGCACTCGAGCGCGTTCTCGACGACTACGCGAAACCCGTACACGTCTAGCACCTGCGAGAACGACAACTGCTTGTCGCGCATCTTCTTGTAGATACTGAAGATGGTTTTCTCGCGGCCGGTGACTTCCGCGTCGATCTTCGCGTCCGCGATTGCGCGCTGCACCGATTCGAGAATCTTGCTGACCACCTCGCGCCGGTTGCCGCGCGCCGCCTTGACGGCTTTTTCGAGCGTGGCGTAACGGTGCGGGTTGAAGTTCGCGAAGCTCAGGTCCTGCAACTCGCGATAGGTGTTGTTCAGGCCGAGCCGATGGGCGATCGGCGCGTAAATATCGAGCGTTTCGCGCGCCACGCGGCGGCGCTTTTCCGGCGGCACGGCGCCGAGCGTGCGCATGTTGTGCAGGCGGTCGGCGAGCTTGACCAGAATCACGCGAACGTCGCGCGCCATCGCAAGCAGCATCTTGCGGAAGTTTTCCGCCTGCGCTTCCTCGCGATTGCGAAACTCCATCTTGTCCAGCTTCGACAAGCCATCGACCAGTTCCGCGACCTTCGCGCCGAACCGCTCGGCGAGTTCGGCCTTGGTCACGCCCTGGTCTTCCATCACGTCATGCAGCAGCGCCGCCATGATCGACTGCGCGTCGAGATTCCAGCCGGCGCACATTTCCGCGACGGCGACAGGATGCGTGATGTAGGGCTCGCCACTCTGGCGATACTGGCCGAGGTGGGCTTCGTCGCTGAAATGGAAAGCCGCCTTGATGTCCTTGATCTCTTCCGGCTGCAGATAGCCGGACAACACGGACGTCAGTTTGGCGATGGAGACGACGTCATGCCGGCGCGGCTGCTCCGGCGTGGCGGTCGGTCCGAACAGGTGGCGAAACGACTGTTCGAGGACCGCGTCGATGTATTTGCGTGCAGACGAAGGCGAATCGGCGTCGTGTTCCGCTTCCGTGGCGGTGGGCGGGGTAGCACTCATGGTCGCCTCCGGTAGCGGTCAGGGTTGGACGCGGGTCTGCACGTTGAGCAATCCGGTAGGCAAATACCGGGCAAATCGAAAACGAAAAACAGTGCGCCTTAGACCGGCACCTTCTTCAGCATTTCGACGCCAACCTGGCCCGACGCGATTTCACGCAGCGCGAGGACGGTGGGCTTGTCGCGGCTTTCGATCTTCGGCGTGTGGCCTTGGGCGAGCTGACGCGCGCGATAGGTCGCGGCAAGCGCGAGTTCGAAACGATTCGGGATCTGTTTGAGGCAGTCTTCGACGGTAATGCGGGCCATGTTGGGTTCCTTCTCAGTATGTTGCTTATTCTACCTTATGTGCTCGACACGACGCCGCGCTCAGGCGTGCGGCAGGTGGATGCCGAGCTGCATGAAAAGCTGCGTGTGACGTGCGTACTGCGAGGCGAAGCGCGAGCGCGTCGCGCCGACGAGGCAACGCAGTTCGGCGAGCGCGCGATCGAAATTCTCGTTGATCACGACGTACTCCGCCTCGGCCGCGTGCGCCATCTCGCCGCCGGCCGCGAGCAGGCGCCGTGTGATGACATTCGGCTCGTCCTGGCCGCGCTTTTTCAGACGCTCTTCGAGCGCTTCGAGCGACGGCGGCAGGATGAAAATTTCGACCGCGTTGTGGAACTGCTTCTTCACCTGCTGCGCGCCCTGCCAGTCGATTTCGAGCAGCACGTCATGGCCGCTTTTCATCTGGTCCTCGATCCACACGCGCGAGGTGCCGTAGTAGTTGCCGTGCACTTCCGCGCTTTCGAGGAACTCGCCCGTGTCATGGCGCTGCATGAAGTCTTCGACGGTCGTGAAGTGATAGTGCTCGCCGTCCTGCTCCTTCGGACGCGGCGGGCGCGTCGTGTACGAGATCGACAGACGGATCGCGTCGTCGCCCGCGAGCAGCGCGTTCACGAGCGTCGACTTGCCGGCGCCCGACGGCGCGACGACCATGAACAGATTGCCGGGATAAGCACCCGCATAGGGATGGCGCGAGGCGCCGGTTTCGCGTGTGTGGTCGGTCATGATGTGTCGTACTCCAGCCTTATTCGAGATTCTGTACCTGCTCGCGCATCTGTTCGATCAGGAGCTTCAGCGTCATCGACGAATCCGCGAGTTCCTTCGCCGCCGCCTTCGAGCCGAGCGTGTTCGCTTCGCGGTTCAGCTCCTGCATCATGAAGTCGAGCCGCTTGCCGACCTTGCCGCCCTTCTCGATCACGTGACGCGTTTCGTTCAGGTGAGCCGTGAGGCGCGACAGTTCTTCGGCGATGTCGATGCGAATGCCGTACATCGTCACTTCCTGGCGAATCCGTTCGTTGATCTCTTCGCGCGAGACGATCGTCGCGGCCGCATCGGGCGCGGCAATGCCGAGCGCCTCTTGCAACCGCTCGACGATCTTCTGCTGATGCCGCGCAATCAGTTCGGGCACGAGCGGTGTGATCTTCGTGACGATCGCTTCCATTTCGGTGACGTTCGCGAGCAGCATGTTCGCGAGTTGCGCGCCTTCGCGCGCGCGCACGTCGATGAGGTCGGTGATCGCCTGCTTGCCGCACGCGAGCACCGCATCGCGCAGCGTCTCGGGGGCGACGCCGCTTTCGGCGAGCACGCCCGGCCAGCGCAGGATTTCACCGGTGCGCAGACGCCCGGCCTCTGGAAACGTCGAGAGCACCGCGCGCTCGAGCAGCGCGAGTTGCGCGAGCGCCTCGCGGTTGATCGCGCCCGCGTTCGCGGACTGCTCGCTGCGCTGCAGATTGATGCGAATGTCGACCTTGCCGCGCGAGAGCTTGTTCATCAGCATCTCGCGCAGCGTCGGTTCGCAGACGCGCACGTCTTCCGGCATGCGGAAGTTCAGATCGAGAAAGCGCGAGTTCACCGTGCGCAATTCGACCGACACGCTCACGCCGCCAGTGCCCGAAGCCGCCACGAGTTCGCGCGTGGCGCTCGCATAGCCAGTCATGCTGTAGATCATCGTATTTCTCGCGATTGCGGCCATGCGTGCGACGATGGCCTGAGAAGCGGATCGCCCGGCGTGTACGAGACGCGAGGCGGGGAACCGTCATTATCCCATTTCTCCACGCGCGACTTCGCGCATCGTCCGCACGCGCCACCGCCCTACCCGATCGGCGGTAAAATTGCGCTTTTCCCTCCACCCCTCTTCCGGCCTACTTCGACCCATTCCGACATGAGCAACGACCCCCAACGCCCCAGCGGCCGCCAGGCCAACCAGTTGCGCGACGTGCGCATCACGCGTCATTACACGAAGCACGCGGAGGGCTCGGTGCTGGTCGAATTCGGCGACACCAAGGTCATCTGCACCGCGAGCGTCGCCGAGAGCGTGCCGCCGTTTCTGCGCGACCGCGGCCAGGGCTGGCTCACCGCCGAATACGGCATGCTGCCGCGCGCCACGCACACGCGCAGCGACCGCGAAGCCGCACGCGGGAAGCAGACCGGCCGCACGCAGGAAATCCAGCGGCTGATCGGCCGCGCGCTGCGCTCGGTGTTCGATCTCGAGAAGCTCGGCGCGCGCACGATCAATATCGATTGCGACGTGATCCAGGCCGATGGCGGCACGCGCACGGCGAGCATCACGGGCGCGTTCGTCGCGGCGCACGACGCGGTCGCGAAGCTGCTTGCCACGGGCCGCATCGAAAGCTCGCCGATCAGCGATTACGTCGCCGCGATTTCAGTGGGCGTCTACGACGGACAGCCGGTGCTCGACCTCGACTACGACGAAGATTCGCAGTGCGACACCGACATGAACGTCGTGATGACGGGCTCGGGCGGCTTCGTCGAAGTTCAGGGCACCGCCGAAGGCGCGGCGTTCTCGCGCGCCGAAATGAACGCGCTGCTCGATCTCGCGAGCGACGGCATCAGCACGCTGATCGCGAAGCAGAAGCAGGCGCTGGGAGTAGAGCAGTGAGTGAGGTTCGCCAAGACAGCGGCGCGAACAATGCCGACGGAGCAAACAGCGCCAACGGCTCAAACGGCGCGGCCTCGCCGTTGAACACACCGCTGAAAAAAGTCGTGCTCGCCTCGAACAACGCGGGCAAGCTGCGCGAATTCGCGGCGCTGCTCGGCGCGGCCGGCATCGAGCTGATCGCGCAAGGCGAGCTGAACGTGCCGGAAGCGGAAGAGCCGCACCCGACCTTCGTCGAAAACGCGCTGACCAAGGCGCGCCATGCGGCGAAGCTCACCGGCCTGCCTGCGCTCGCCGACGACTCGGGTCTCTGCGTGCGCGCACTGCGCGGCGCGCCGGGCGTCTATTCGGCGCGCTATGCGCAACTCGCCGGCGGAGAAAAAAGCGACGCGGCCAACAACGCACGCCTTGTCGCCGAGTTGCGGCACGAAAGCGATCGGCGCGGCTATTACTACTGCGTGCTCGCGCTCGTGCGTCACGCGGACGACCCCGAACCGCTGATCGCCGAAGGCCGCTGGCACGGCGAAATTCTCGACGCTCCGCGTGGCGAACACGGCTTCGGCTACGACCCGTACTTCTACTTGCCGTCACTGAACGCGAGCGCCGCCGAGCTCGAGCCCGCGATGAAGAACGCGAGCAGCCATCGCGCCATCGCGTTGCGGCAACTGCTCGCGCGTCTGTCGGAGGAAGCGTGATTCCGATCAGGCCCACGCCGGCGGAGGTCGGCAACGGCGTCATCAAGGCGTTCACGTCGCCGGGCAGCATTCGCCTGACGTCGCTGCCGCCGCTTGCGCTCTACGTGCATTTTCCGTGGTGCGTGCGCAAGTGCCCGTATTGCGATTTCAACTCGCACGAGTGGAAAGGCGAGACGTTTCCGGAGCGCGACTACCTCGACGCGCTGCGCGCCGATCTCGAGATGGCGCTGCCGCTCGTCTGGGGCCGCCAGGTGCATACGGTGTTTATCGGCGGGGGCACGCCGAGCCTGCTGTCGGCGGCGGGGCTCGACCGCATGCTGTCGGACATCCGCGCGCTGCTGCCGCTCGACGCCGACGCGGAGATCACGCTCGAAGCGAACCCCGGCACGTTCGAAGCCGACAAGTTCGCGCAGTTTCGCGCGAGTGGCGTGAACCGGCTCTCTGTGGGCATCCAGAGTTTCAACGAAGCGCACCTCAAAGCGCTCGGCCGGATTCACGACACGGCACAGGCGCGCCATGCGGTCGAAGTCGCCGCGACCACGTTCGACAACTTCAACCTCGACCTGATGTTCGCGCTGCCGCAGCAAACGCTCGCCGAATGCCAGGCCGACGTCGAAACGGCGCTGTCGTTCGCGCCGCCGCATCTGTCGCTGTACCACCTCACGCTCGAGCCGAACACGCTGTTCGCGAAATTTCCGCCGGCGTTACCCGACGACGACGCCTCCGCTGATATGCAGGACTGGATTCATCAACGCACGGCGGAGGCCGGCTACGAACGCTACGAGGTATCGGCGTATGCGCGGCCGCACCGGCAGAGCAAACACAATCTGAACTACTGGCGCTTCGGCGACTATCTCGGCATCGGCGCAGGCGCGCATACGAAGCTGTCGTTCCCGAACCGCGTGCTGCGTCAGGCGCGCTACAAGCATCCCGCGACGTTCATCGAGCAGGCGAAGGCCGGCACGGCCGTACAGGAAGAGCACGAGGTCGGGCCACGCGATCTGCCGTTCGAGTTCATGCTGAACGCACTGCGGCTCGTGGAAGGGTTTCCGGTGCATCGATTCGCCGAGCGCACCGGCCTTTCGATGACGTCGATCGAACCGGCGTTGCAGGAAGCCGAACGGCGCAAGCTCATCACGCGCGACCACGAAAGGATTGCGCCGACGCCGTTGGGCCAGGCGTTCCTGAACGACTTGCAGGCGCTGTTTCTGAAAGATCCGCAGTGATTCGCTGTGGTTGAGGCTCAACCTGACCCCGCGGCCGGCAGTTTTCAGGTTACAATTTAGGGCTTGGAGGTGTGGCCGAGTGGTTTAAGGCACCGGTCTTGAAAACCGGCGAAGGAGCAATCTTTCCGTGAGTTCGAATCTCACCGCCTCCGCCATACAGCCTTACTGAATAAGGCTTTCAGGGAAGCAGCAGCGAATCCCCCAAGTTTTGCCCCATATTTGACGCGCACACTGTCACGGACGTGTGCGCGTTTTGTTTTTTGGGTATTCGGATTCAGCGATTGATGCTCGCACGCAATGCATGCTGCGTCACAGGAATCGAACGCAGTGCCCGAGATATCCCGTCGCGACCGGACTAAAGCATCTAGCGCGGGACATCCCCGGGTGCGCCGTCAAAGCGGACGCGCGCGGCATGGATGTCGGAATAACGACGATCGGCCCAATCGATGAGGGCCGCCATCGGGTCCAACAGCGATTGGCCTAGCGGGGCCAGACGATATTCAACGGTCGGCGGCCTGGTGGGAAAAACGTGGCGGGTGATTAGTCCGTCGCGCTCCAGATCGCGGAGTGTCTGAGTAAGCATGCGCTTGGAAATGTCAGGGATGGCTCGGTGAAGCTCGCTGAAGCGCTGCGATCGCGTCGCGAGCTCCATGATCATGAGCATGCTCCATTTGTCGCCGATGCGGTCGAGCACGTCGCGAACCGCGCAGTGTGCGGACTGGTCGCCGCCCAATTGACGTTGATATCGGCTGAATCTCTCGATCGCATTCTGTGCGGAGCTCATTCGGGTTCCCTTTAACTCTGCTGGTAACAAAAAACTGCCTCCTTACGGCGCGAGGCATTGGTCTCTATGATAGACCTACCCTAAAACATAGACCGCTTTCAACGATTCAACGACCCAACGACGCTCGCCACGGCCTGTGCCGGAGTCGAGCGCCTGCTGATCATCTCCATCGATGAGTTGGGCGACAGCATTCTTTCCAACAACAGCGTATTGGGATGAATCTCCAGATCGCGAGTTGACGTTTAAAGGCAATCCTAATCTCAGGAGAAACACATGTTTTTGGTAATGGGAATTACGGGACGCGTGGGTGGCGCAACGGCCCAACATCTGTTGGCGCAAGGCAGGAAAGTACGCGCGCTGGTCCGCAATCGCGAGAAGGCGGCGAATTGGGCGGATCAAGGTGTGGAACTGGTCGACGGCGACTGGAATGATGCGGCCGCCGTCGAGCGGGCGCTCGAAGGAGTCGAAGGTGCATTTGTCATGCTGCCGGCTGTCTGGGCGCCCTCGCCTGATTTCAAGGAAGCAAAGAGCGTGATCGCGAACTATGTCGAGGCGCTGACCAAGGCAGCGCCGCCGCGGGTGGTTGTGCTCTCGTCGATGGGTGCGAACAGAACCAGCGGGCTGGGGATGATCACGGCCCTGTCGCTTCTGGAGCAAGGACTTCGCCGCCTGCCATTGCCGATCGCCTATGTGCGCGCCGGCGGGTTTTTCGAAAACTTCCTTTACGGCTTGCACGTCGCCCAGGGCGGCACGCTACCCGTCTACTACAACCCGACGAATCGGAAATCGACCATGGTCGCGACCGGCGATATCGGCGCCGAGGTGACGACGCTACTGACCGGGCCGGCGTGGTCCGGGCATCGCGTCGTTGAACTTGGCTCGATGGTCAGCGCGGATGAAGTCGCGGCCCAACTGGGCGAAGTCATGCAGCGCGACGTCAATGCCTTCGCGATCCCGCGGGACGGGTGGCCGGCGGCGTTCGAACAGCTCGGCATCCCGAAGGGCCGGACCGGACCGGCCGAAGCGATGTACGACGCCGTGAACGCGGGCTGGATGGACCTCGGCGTCGAGGGTACGGAGCACGTCGCGGGCACGACGTCCCCTCGCGACGTCTTTGCGGCGGCCCACAAGGCCGCTACGGCATGAACCGCGGCATTCACGCCAGGCAAGATCGAGCTCTGGCATGAAGGTTTTTGTTTTGGGTGCGACGGGCGGAAGCGGACGGCAGATCGTCCGCTTCGTCGACCAGGCGGTCACACTGGTCCTCGGCGATACCCTCATCAGACAAGGAAGGACGCATGTCCAAGATATCCTGGCGCCAGGCATTACCTTTGGCTCTTGCCGCTTTTTTCGTCGTGGGAGGGCTCAGCAACATCCTCGCGCCGCGATCCATCATTGAGGAATACCTGAAGTGGGGGTATCCGCACTGGTTCCATTTCGTGACCGGTTCGCTGGAACTTACGACCGCCGTTCTGCTGGCACGGGAACAGACGCGGCTGTGGGGCTCGGCGCTCGGCTGCGCCGTGATGTTGGCTGCGCTCGCGACCGTCACACTCCACGGCGAATACGTGCATGGGGTGGCGCCACTTGTCGCGGCGACACTATCGATTGTTGTCGGCTGGATCGCCTGGCGCAAGCGGCTCGCCGCCGGGTTCATGGCACGGGCCTAGACGTTATGTGGTCCTCAAGAACTTGCAAGCGTGCCGGAAATGCTATTTCGCGCCGCGCGTGAATCCCGCGCGCTCCGGTTCATCAGGCTGGCGTGCTTTCCCCAGCAGGGCTTGCGCCGCCAGGACCGCCTCCCTGGCCGCCACCACCCTGCCCCCCACCGCCGCCCGGCGTGCCGCCGTCATGTGGATCGTGACCGGCCTCGTCGTCGCGATCGTGGTGAGGCATCTTGTGCGACACCTCGTCGAGCTTGTCGCCCAGCAGTCGCCGCACGACCACATAGAACACAGGAATCAGCAGCAGACCGAAGGCAGTCGCGAACAGCATCCCACCGATCACGCCGGTGCCAATTTCGTGACGTGAAGCCGCGCCCGCACCCGAAGAGATCACGAGCGGGAAAACACCGAGGATAAAAGCCGCCGAGGTCATCAGGATCGGACGCAATCTCAATCGGGCCGCGGTCAGCACCGCATCGCGCAATGTCATGCCACTTTGTTGACCCTCGACGGCAAACTCGACGATCAGGATCGCGTTTTTCGCCGCGAGACCGATCACGGTCACGAGGCCGATCTTGAAGTAGATATCGTTGGGCACGCCGAACGTCAGACAGAACACCAGCATGCCGAGCATACCGAGCGGCACGACGAGCAGCACCGAAACCGGAATCGACCAGCTTTCATAGAGTGCGGCGAGACACAGGAACACCACCAGGATCGACAGCATCAGCAAGGTCGTCGCCGATGAACCCGACAGCAGCTCCTGGAACGACTGTCCGGTCCAGTCCGCCGCGAAACCCGTGGGCAACTGACGGTCGACGATGCTCTGAAGCACATCGATCGCCTGTCCGGTCGAATAGCCCGGCGCGGAGTTGCCGACAATCTCGATCGCCGAGTAGCCGTTATAGCGCGGCAGCACCGTCGGCCCGAAGCTCCATCTGGCATTCACCACGCTGGAGAGCGGCACCATGTTGTACGGGCTGATCGACGTATTCGTGGGCGACGGGTCCACGGGCGTCGTGAAGCCGTTCGACGCGGTCGCGCTGCTCGACGACTGGCTCGCGCTCGTGCTGGTAGTGCTGTTCGTGAACAGGCTCGGCGTATACAGATGCTGGAGCGCGTCGATGTCCATCCGGAACGGCACGTCCGCCTGGATATAGACGCGCTTCACGCGGCCGCCGTAAGTGAACTGGTTGACGAAAAACGGCGCGAGCTGCATCTCAATGGTGTTGTACACATCGGTCAGCGACAGGCCCATCGCTTCGGCCTGGGTACGGTCCACCGCGACGTCCAGTTGCGGTGCGCTCGGCAGCGAGTTGGGGCGAATCCCGAACAACACCTTGCTCTTCGTCGCAGCCGCCAGCAGCGTGCGCTGCGCCTCGCCGAGTTCTTCGCGCGACTGGCCGGCACGCGCCTGCAGATACATGTCGATGCCACCGAACTGGCTAAGGCCGCGGATGGTCGGCAGATTGACCGCGAAGATCTGCGCATCGGGAATGCCATGCAGGATGCCATTGATCTGCGGAATCAACTGCATCGCGGTGGCCGAACGCTTGTTCCAATCCGCCAGCTTGATGAATGACATGCCGACGTTTTCGCTCGTGCCGACAAAGCTGAAACCCTCCGGCTGGAAAATGCCCACGATGTCCTTGCCGACCGCACTGTTAAGGAGCGCATTCCGCACTTCGCCCATCACGTGATTGGTACGTTGCAGTGTCGAGCCGGGCGGCAGATTGATGAGCGCGAGCACGAAGCCCTGATCTTCGTCCGGGACGAAGCTGGTCGGCAGTTTCGTATAGAGGAAGCCCGTCAGCACCACGACGAGCACGAACACCATCATCCAGCGCGGCGCATGGGTCACTGCGCGGCCGGCATGGCCGAGATACTTTTTCGAGGTCCAGTTGAAAGACCGGTTGAACCAGCGGAAAACCGCGCTCTTCTTTGCCGCGTGTTCGGGCTTGAGGATCGCCGCGCACAGCGAAGGCGTGAACGACATCGCAAGGAACGCGGAGAATCCCATCGACACCGCGATCGTCAATGCGAACTGCGCGTAGATGATGCCGGTCGCGCCGGGCTGCAGCGCGGACGGGATGAAGACGGCGGACAGCACGACGGTGATCGCGATGATGGCGCCGGTGATCTGGCCCATCGCCTTGCGGGTCGCCGCTCGTGGCTCCAGATGCTCCTCGGTCATGATGCGTTCGACGTTTTCAATCACGACGATCGCATCGTCAACCACGATGCCGATCGCGAGCACCATGCCGAACAGCGTCAATTGGTTGAGCGTGTAGTGCAGCGCCGACAGGCCGATGAAAGTCCCCAGCAGCGCGACCGGAATCACGAGCGTCGGAATGATCGTGGCCCGCAGATTTTGCAGGAAAATCAGCATCACAAAAAACACCAGCACGATCGCCTCGACGAGCGTGCGGATCACGTCGATGATCGACGCGGTGATGAACGGCGTGGTGTCGTATGGCACGCTCCACGTGACGCCTTGCGGCAAATCCCGCGCGAGTATCGCCATCTCCGCCTTGACAGCCTTCGCGACCGCGAGCGCGTTCGCGCCCGGCAGCAGAAAGATCGCGAGGCCGCCGGCCGGTTTGCCGTTATAGACCGGCGCGAAGCCATATGTTTGCGAGCCGAACGAAATGCGCGCGACGTCGCTCAGCTTGACGGAGGTGCCGTTGCTGTTCGCCACGAGAATAATGTCCTGGAACTCCTTGAGCGACGAGAAAAGGCGGTCGCCTGTCACGGTCGCCGTGAATACCTGCCCCTTCACGGCCGGGTCCGCGCCTAGCGAGCCGGCCGCGAACTGCGCATTCTGTCCGCTCACAGCATTGAGCACCTGGGTGGTCGATAGTCCGTAGCTTTGCAGCTTGTCGGGGTCGAGCCAGATGCGCATGGCGTATTCCGAGCCAAGCAGCGTCGTATTGCCGACCCCGCTCACGCGGCCGATGTTCGGCTGGATCTGCGACGCGAGAATATCGCTCAGACGGCCTGCATCGATCGCCGGATTGCTTGATTGCAGCGCGACGAACATCAGGATGTCCGGGCTCGCCTTCGCCACCACGACGCCTTGCTGCGTGACCTGCGAAGGCAGCAGCGGTTGCGCCAGCGTGACCTTGTTCTGCACCTGCACCTGAGCAATGTCCGGGTTGGTGCCTGTCGCGAATGTGAGGGTGATCTGGGTCTGGCCATTCGAGCTCGACGACGAACTGAAATACAGCAGATTGTCGATGCCGGTGAGTTGCTGCTCGATCACCTGGGTCACCGTCGATTCCATCGTCTGGGCACTCGCACCGGGATAGTTCGCGGTGACGGTCACTTCCGGCGGCGCGATGTCGGGGTACGAATCGATCCCCATGCCATGCACCGAGATGATGCCGAACAGGCAGATCAGAATCGCGATGACCCACGCGAAGACGGGGCGGTTGATGAAAAAATTCGGCATGGCGGTCTCCTATTCCGCCTTGCCGGCAGAGGCCGAAGCCGGAGCCGCTGACGCTGACGCTGCGGAATCGGACGCCGGCGCCGCCGCGGGCGGCTGCCATGCGACGGTTTTCGCCGGCGCCCCTTCCTTCGCCATCTGCACGCCCGTCACGATGATCTCGTCGCCGTCCGCCAGCCCGTGCGTCACGATCCAGTCGTTGCCAAGGCTATCGTGCGCCTCGACATCCTTGCGCACCACCTTGCCGTCCGCGCCGACCACCAGCACGTAGCCGCCGACGGTATCGCGCTGCAACGCCTGCTGCGGAATCAGGAACACGTTGTTCTGACGGCCAAAATTGACGGTCAGCGTCACATACATGCCGGGCAGCAGACGCCGCTGCGGGTTCGCGACGAGCGCCCGCATATTGATCGCGCCGGTCGCCGCATTCACCGACACGTCGGAGAAGTCGAGCGTGCCGTCGGTGCCGTAAGACGTATGGTTGGGTAGTCCGATCTGCACCGAGGTATGTTTCTGCTGCAGCAGTTCGACCGAGCCGTTGCTCTCGGACTGCTGCAGCGTCGCCAGTTCGGACGAGCTGATCGTGAAGTTGACGTACATCCGGTCGATCTGCTGGACCGTGGTCAGCAGCGTGCCGCTGCCGCCCGTGTCGGAGGTGCTGGTGCCGACCACCGCGCCCGCCGTCGCCTGTTGCTGTCCGGCGATGCCGCTGATCGGCGAGGTCACATACGTGTAGTTCAGCGAAATCCGCGCGCTCTCGACAGCGGCCTCGTCGGCCTTCACTTTGGCTGCGGCGCTGCGCTCGGCGGCATCGGAGTTGTCGACGGTCTGCTGCGAGACCGAGCCGACCGGCAGCAGCTTGCGGTTGCGGGCGGCGGTGATGCGATCGTTGACATAAGTGGCCTGATCCTGGGCCAGCACCGCGAGGTCGTTATCGAGTTGCGCACGGTAAAACGCCGGATCGATCTCGAACAGTAGCTGACCTGCGCGCACCTGAGAGCCTTCGGTGTACGTACGCCGCAGCAGCACGCCCGACACGCGGGCCGTGACGTTCGCGCTGTAGTAGGCCGAAAGCCGTCCGACGAACTGGCGCTCGAGCGGCGCCGACTGCGATTGCACCTTGACCACCGCGACCTGCGGCGGCGGGGGCGGCGGCACGCTTTTCGAGCAGGCGGCGAGCATGATCAGGCACAGGTACGACAGCGACGCGCGCTGAGGGCGTGACTTCATGAAAACTCCGTTCTTGCTTGAGGCCAGCGCACGCAGGCTACGCGATTTGCCGGATCGTACGAAACTGCATGCGAGTCAGTCCGCGGAGGGTTGCGCGGCAGGTTGGACTACCGCATCCGGAACGGGCAACGAACCGGATGAAGCAGGCATTGAAGCGGCCGATGGTGCCGATGGCGCCGATGCCACGTTGGCGTCATCGCGTTGCCATCCACCGCCCAGATTCTTGACGAGAAGCACGTTGCTTTCGGCGAGCTGTGCCTGCGTGTCACGCAGGCTTTCTTCCGCCTGGATCAACGTCAGCCGTTGCGTCAGCACGTTCTGCTCGCTGGCCGCGCCGGCATTGAATTGCGCCTGCTGGCTTGCAAACAGCCGACTACTGTTGTCATACACGCCTGCGAACGCCTCTGCCTGCGCTCGCAGGTGATTCATCGACGACAGGCTGTCCTCCACGCTCTGGAACGCTGTCAGCACCGTGTTCCGGTAGTTCGCGACGTCTTCGTCATAGGTCGCGCGCGCTCCGTGTACCGCCGCCGTGCGCTCGCCGCCGTCGAACAGTGTTCCCGCGAGATCGGGGCCGAGCGTCCAGAAGCGGCTCGGCAACGAGAAAAGATGCGCGAACGTGTTGTGCGCGAAACCGCCCTCGGCGGAGAGCGTCAGCGTCGGGAAAAACGCGGCTTCGGCAACGCCAATGCTCGCGTTGGCCGCCGCCGCCGTGCGTTCGGCGCTCACCACGTCATAGCGCCGCTCGAGCAGTTGCGAAGGAAGCGCCGGCGGCACGTCAGGCGAAACGAACTTGTAGTCCGGATCGGGCGCGATGGAAAACGCCCCCGGCGGCGTGCCGGTCAGCACGGCGATCGCGTGCTCGTTCTGTTCCCGTGAGATTTCGATCGTCTGCAGGTCGGCGATCACCGTCTGCAGGTTCTCCTGCGCGTTGAGCACGTCGTCGCCGGACGCCTGGCCTTCTTTGAAACCGATCTGCGTCATCACGAGAATCCGGCCGTAGATGTCCTGTTGCTCCGTCAACATGCGTATGTTGACGTCGGCCTGGCGCAGCTGGAAATAGTCGGTCGCGACGCTGGCCGCGATCGAGATGCGCTCGCCCGCGAGCTGCGCATCCGACGATTGGGCATTCGCTTTCGCCGCTTCGATCTGGCGCCGTATCTGTCCCCACAGGTCCAGTTCCCAACTGACGGTACCGCTAACAACGACGCTGTTGCTCGGCGGGGACGACGTGCCAGAACCGAGTCCCTGGAGCCCTCCGAGGTTGCCGCCAGCGCGGCCACCGGACAGCCCGGCAGTGACGGTCGGAAACAGACCTGCCCGGTTTGCCTCCACGGTCGCGAGCGCGACCCGATAAGCGGCTTCCGCCGCCACGATGGACTGGTTGGCCCGCAACGCCTGCTCGACGAGACCATTGAGCTTGTCGTCGCCATACATGCGCCACCACGTGCTGGAGATCGCGGCCTGTGGATTCGCCTGCGCGCGCTGCCAGTCCACGCCCTCCTTGAATCCTTCGGGCACCTGGACTTCGGGCCTGCGATAATCCGGACCGACCATGCACGCGGCAAGGGACATGGCGATGACAATCGCCATTCCACACTTCATCACACGTCGCGATTGAGAGCGTGTATTACCTTCGTAAGCGAACTCCAAGGTCTGCGAATTACTCTGCACGCAATTCCCCTGTTCACCAGATCGGCAGTACGACAACGAGACGGAAAATACCCTGTATATTTAACTACCTTAGAAATAAATATCAATCTGGATCGTGATTACAAACGCTAACTGATCATATCGTTGGCACAACTATTTTCATTGATTTATCAGGATTACTTATTCAATTACAGCATGACTACAACGACCCGTCCTTTCGAAATGGACCGCATTAAATGACAATCACCTTGTACACCTGGAATACGCCTAATGGCCGCAAGATTAGCGTCGCGCTCGAAGAGATGAATTTGCCGTACACCGTCAGGAGGGTCAACCTCTCGAAGGGCGAACAACACGAGCCCGATTTCCTGCGTATCAGCCCGAACAACCGTATTCCGGCGATCGTCGACTCCGATGGACCCGATGGTCAACCCATTAGCGTTTTTGAATCCGGCGCAATCCTGCTTTATCTGGGCGAGAAAACAGGAAAGTTTTTGCCCGAAAACTTGCGCGAGCGCGTGCAGGTCATCGAATGGCTGATGTGGCAAATGGGCGGCTTCGGTCCGATGCCGGGCCAGGTGCATCACTTTCGCATGGTCGAGCCGGAGGCCGATCGGCGTTACGGGCTCAAGCGCTATTCGGACGAAACGCGTCGCCTCTACGGTGTGCTGGACCGGCGGCTTGCCGACGTTGAATTCGTCGCCGGTGAGCTATCCGTGGCGGATTTTGCGATTCTCGGCTGGGCGTGGCGGCACGAGCGTCACCAGGTCTCGCTCGACGACTTCCCGAACGTTAAACGCTGGTACGGGACCTTGTTCGAGCGTCCCGGCGTGCAACGCGGCTTTGCCGTCAAGCTGGACGATCTGGGTTAAATGGACTAAATGGGCGGAAGCAACTTTTAGCGCGATACGCGGACGAGATCGCACAAGTTCGTCGGTCTGATCGCGCCGCCCTCACACGTCGGCCATCTCCAGCTTCTCGCGCGCATCGGCGCAACGGCGATTCAGATCGCGATGCATCAACTGCCCATCGAGCAAAGCCGATACATCGGTCAAACCATAATCAAAGCGCAACACGTATTCGACGTCCGTGTAATCGTGATAAGCGCCGCTGTCAGCGAGCTTTTGCGCTTCGGCGAAGGCAGCCTGTTGCCGCTCGCCGTACATCAGATCTCTGATCGCCATGATTGCCGCTCCGAGGAACAGTGACTTCATCATAGCAACGCAACCTGAAGCACACGGTGGCGTGCGCGCAACACCAGGTGTTTTCCGTAGATGCGCGCTCGCGCGTCACACGCGGCTGGTAGCACAAGAGCGGGAGCGTGCGCACGCTGCTCTCACGTCGCTCTCCCGCCGCGCTCCCACGGTCCGCACAGCGCTCCCAGGCAACCCTCACGCAACCCCGCAACCCTTTACGCAACCTTTAAGCAGCCGCGACGGGCGTCTTCGTCCCATGCCAGCGGGTCACGAGAATCCGCCCGACGTAGCACAAGGTTCCCGCGACACCGACCACGATGCCCATCCCTTGCGGCGAGCCGTCCTGCCACAGGCCGACCGCGACGCTCGACAACGCGCCGAGCGCGAGCTGCACCGCGCCGAACACGGCCGCCGCGGCGCCGGCGTTGAGCGGATAGCGGTGCATCAGATCGGTCGTGCAATTGGCGGACAACAATCCCACCACGCCGACCACGAAGAACAGACCAAACACGATCGACCACAAGCCGCCCCAACCCGTCAGCGAGACGACGCAGACGAACAGCGACGCCACGAAGCTCACGGTCGCCGCGAACGAGATGATCGGCAGCGAACCGAGCCGGCCGACGAGCCGCGTGTTCATGTAATTGCCGAACATGATGCCGACGATGTTCAGCGCGAAGAGAAACCCGTAATGCTGCGCCGACACGTGGAAATACTCGATGTACACGAACGGCGTCGCCGTGATGTACGCGAACATCGACGCGAACGCCATGCCGCCGCACAGCATGTGTCCCCACGCGACCGGATCCCGCAGCAACGTGCCATACGCGCCGAACGACTTGAGCAGCGCCGACTGCGCCCGCTTCTCGCGCGGCCACGTTTCCGGCACCTTGAGGAACGCCGTTACCGCGCACACGCTGCCGAACAGCGTCAGCACGACGAAGACGGTCCGCCAGCCGCCGAGCAACAGCAACTGTCCGCCGATCAGCGGTGCGAGAAGCGGGCCGATCGAGGTGACGATCGCGATCATCGACAGCACGCGGGCGGCATCGGCCGGTTCGTGCGCATCGCGGGCAATCGCCCGCGCGAGCACCGAAGCCGCGCCCGCGCCCAACGCCTGCACGAAGCGGAACGAGACGAGCGAGCCGATCGAGAACGACAGCGCGCACGCGATGCTCGCGAGCGCATACATGACAATGCCGCCGAGCAGCACCGGCCGGCGTCCATACGCATCCGACAGCGGGCCATAAAGCAACATGCCGATCGAGAAGCCGGCCATGAAGCTCGTGAGCGTCGATTGCGCGGCGGCGGTGCTGACTGCGAAAGCCTGCGCGATGGTCGGCAGGCTCGGCAGATACATGTCGACAGAAATCGGCCCGCATGCGGCAAGCGCACCGAGCAACAGGATCAGCCGGCCATCGGGCCGGCGTTTGGCGACGTGAGA
Organism: Paraburkholderia susongensis; assembly: GCF_900177725.1. Lineage (GTDB taxonomy): Bacteria > Pseudomonadota > Gammaproteobacteria > Burkholderiales > Burkholderiaceae > Paraburkholderia > Paraburkholderia susongensis. Next base: position 1,065,104 of record NZ_FXAT01000001.1, read on the forward strand.
CATGGGGAAATCCGGATGAAACGCCGCGCCGGCATCGGCAGCGGAACGGGAAAAGCGGAGGTGACAACAGCCTGACGGACCCGATTGTACGCGACGGTTCGGGGACCGGGCCCGCTCGCGTGGCTGCGTGGCTTGCAGACATTCGAACGCAACGGTCACAGCGACCGCGATGGCTCTTCCAGTGACAACACCCATCCGGGGCAGGTGCGCCGCCGATCGGTTAAGCTGCCGCCTGCATGCCCGGCCACGCATCGGAGCGCGCATCGCGGCGCGCAGCGAAGTCACGCGCGAAGCACCGCGCAACACCCTTCCCTCCACCCTGTTTCGAGTCTGCCATGACCGCCTTCCTGCTGATCTGGAGCCCCAAGAAATGGCCGTGGCCCGAGTTGCCCGACATCGCGAAACGCGTTGCCGCCGGTGTCGCGGTGACCGACGTGTGGGGCTGCGGCTTTGCGCGCGGCATCCTGCCCGGCGACCGCGTGTTTCTGCATCGCGTGGCTCAGGAGCCGAAGGGCATTTTCGGCTCCGGCTACGTGACGCGCGCGCCCTACGAGGTCCCCGACCCGTCCACGAAACGCGGCTACCGGCTGTGCATCGACTTCGTGTACGACTGGCTCGTGGACGCGCACGAGGCGCCGGTGATTCCGCGCGACCAGTTGCGCGTGCATCCGTTCTCGGTCCAGACATGGGATGCGCAGAGTTCGGGCACGATCATCAAGCCGATTGCCGAGGGCGCGCTCGAAAAGCGCTGGACCGAACTGACCGGCAAGCGCAAGCCGCCGAAGCTCGATGCTCCAGCTGGGCCGACTCGATCGTCGAAGGTGACGGCTCATGCGGCCGCGGCCAAACGCACGCCGGAAGGTTGAGCGAAGCGCACGCGCCGAAGCCTGTCGAAGCCCGACGACACACAACCGCCAGGGCCGTCCGCGCAGCCCGCCGACGCCGACTCCGGTACAATTTCCCCACCTATCCCAGCATCGCGCGAATCGCCCGCGGGAATGACCCGCAGGCCGTTTGCGCCGCTGTGCAACCCCCAATTCCAGCTATTCCAGCCATCGCCATGTCCAGAAACGAAACCCTCTTCGAACGCGCGCAAGGCACCATTCCCGGCGGCGTGAACTCGCCGGTGCGAGCCTTTCGCTCCGTCGGCGGCACGCCGCGCTTCATCGAGCGCGCGCAAGGCCCGTATTTCTGGGACGCGGACGGCCAGCGCTATACCGACTACATCGGCTCGTGGGGGCCGATGATCCTCGGCCACGTGCATCCCGAAGTGCTCGAAGCGGTTCAGCGCGTGCTCGCGAAGGGCTTTTCGTTCGGTGCGCCGACCGAATCCGAAGTCGAGATCGCCGAGGAAATCTGCAAGCTGGTGCCGTCGATCGAACAGGTGCGCATGGTGTCGAGCGGCACCGAAGCGACCATGAGCGCGCTGCGTCTCGCGCGCGGCTTCACGAACCGCAGCCGCATCGTCAAGTTCGAGGGCTGCTATCACGGCCACGCGGACAGCCTGCTCGTGAAGGCCGGCTCGGGCCTGCTGACCTTCGGCAACCCGACTTCGGCGGGCGTGCCGGCCGACATCGCGAAGCACACCACGGTCCTCGAATACAACAACGTCGCCGCGCTCGAAGAAGCGTTCAAGGCGTTCGGCAACGAGATCGCCTCGGTGATCGTCGAGCCGGTCGCGGGCAACATGAACCTCGTGCGCGCCACGCCCGAATTCCTGCAGGCGCTGCGGCGGCTGTGCAGCGAATACGGCTCGGTGCTGATTTTCGACGAAGTGATGTGCGGCTTCCGTGTCGCCCTCGGCGGCGCGCAGCAGGTCTACGGCATCACGCCGGACCTCACGTGCCTCGGCAAGGTGATCGGCGGCGGCATGCCGGCGGCGGCCTTCGGCGGACGCCGCGACATCATGGCTCACCTCGCGCCGCTCGGCGGCGTCTATCAGGCGGGTACGCTGTCAGGCAACCCGATCGCGGTCGCGGCCGGCCTGAAAACGCTGCAACTGATTCAGGCGCCCGGCTTCTACGACACGCTCACCGCGCGCACCGCGCGTCTCGCGCAGGGCCTCGCGCATGCCGCGCGCGAAGCAGGCGTGCCGTTCGCGGCCGATTCGATCGGCGGCATGTTCGGCCTCTACTTCAGCGAAGCGGTCCCGGCGAGCTTCGCCGAAGTCACGCAGAGCGACGTGCCGCGCTTTAACGCGTTCTTTCACAAGATGCTCGACGCGGGCGTGTACTTCGCGCCGTCCGCGTACGAGGCGGGCTTCGTGTCGATCGCGCACGACGACGCGGTGATCGACGCGACGATCGACGCCGCGCGCGGCGCGTTCGCCTCGCTGAAGGGCTGAATCAGGACCTGAGGCCGCCAGGCCCCGCTACCGCACTACAACGGACACCGATGTTTTCGCAAACCGATTTTGTCCACATGGAACGCGCGCTCGCACTCGCGAAGCGCGGCATGTACACGACCGACCCGAACCCGCGCGTCGGCTGCGTGCTCGTCAGGAATGGCGAGGTGATCGGCGAAGGCTTTACGCAGCCGGCCGGCCAGGACCATGCCGAGATTCGCGCGCTGAAGGACGCGCGCTCGCGCGGCCACGACCTGCGTGGCGCCACCGCCTACGTGACGCTCGAACCGTGCAGCCACTTCGGCCGCACGCCGCCGTGCGCGAACGCGCTCATCGACGCGCAGATCGGCCGCGTGATCGCGGCGATGGAAGATCCGAACCCGCAGGTCTCCGGCCGCGGTCTCGCCATGCTGCGCGACGCCGGCATCGAAGTGCGCTGCGGGCTGCTCGCGCACGAAGCGCAGGAACTGAACATCGGCTTCGTGTCGCGCATGACGCGCGGTCGTCCGTGGGTGCGCATGAAGGTTGCAGCTTCGCTCGACGGCCGCACCGGTTTGCCCTCGGGCCAAAGCCAGTGGATCACGAGCGCGGCCGCGCGCGCCGACGGCCATGCGTGGCGCGCGCGCGCCTCGGCGATCCTGACCGGCATCGGCACCGTGCGCGAGGACAATCCGCGCATGACCGTGCGCGCCGTCGATACGCCGCGCCAGCCGCAACGCGTGCTGATCGACAGCCAGCTCGAGGTGCCCCCCGATGCGCAGATCCTGGCCGGCGCGCCGACGCTGATTTTCTGCGGCGTTCTCGATCATCGTCTCGCCGAGCGCGCGAGCGCGCTGCGCGATCGCGGCGCCGAAATCGTGCCGCTGCCGAACGAGGCGGGCAAGGTCGATCTGCCTCAGTTGCTCAACGTGCTCGGCGAGCGCAGCGTGAACGAATTGCACGTCGAGGCGGGCTACAAGCTGAACGGCTCGCTCCTGCGTGAAGGCTGCGTCGACGAACTGCTCGTGTATCTCGCGCCGAGCCTGCTCGGCATGGATTCGATGAGCATGTTCAATCTCGCCGCGCCCGACATGCTTGAAGATCGCCTCAAACTGAATTTCCACACGATCGAGCGGATCGGCGACGATCTGCGGATTCTCGCGCGCTTCGCGCCGCACACCGTACCCGGGGCCGATCACGCGGCTCCCTCCGTTTCGAAATGATCGAGGACTAGCACGATGTTTACAGGAATCGTCGCGGCAGTGGGCCGCATCGAATCAGTCAAGCCGCTCGGCAGCGGCGACGACGCGGGCGTGCGCCTGAACGTCGAGGCCGGCGGGCTCGACCTCGCCGACGTGCAGCTCGGCGACAGCATCACGATCCAGGGCGCCTGCATGACGGTGGTCGCGAAGACCGGCCATTCGTTCGAGGTCGACGTGTCGCGCGAAAGCCTGAACCGCACGGTGGGTCTTGGCGAAACCGGCGAGGTCAATCTCGAGAAGGCGCTGCGCGCGCATGATCGGCTCGGCGGACATATCGTTTCGGGACACGTCGACGGACTCGGCACGGTGACGCGTTTCGCGCCGGTCGGCGAATCGCACGAGTTGCGCGTGCTCGCGCCGCGTGAGATCGGGCGCTACCTCGCGTATAAAGGCTCGATTACGGTCAACGGAGTGAGCCTCACCGTGAATTCAGTCGAGGATCGCGAAGATGGCTGCGAGTTTTCGATCAACCTGATTCCGCACACCGTGCAGGTGACCGCGCTCAAGCATCTGCGGGAAGGCGTCAGGGTGAATCTCGAGATCGATCTGATTGCGCGGTATGTGGAGCGGATGTTGTCGGCGGGGATGGAAAGCAGTAACAGGCCGCTGGAATAAACCGGCCCATGTCGTCCGGCGCAGGCGACTTGGGCCCGCGCGTGGCGTAAAATACGCGCTTTCCCGAAAATCTCGCCAACATGACGCTCGCCTCCACCCAAGAGATCATCGCCGAACTGAAAGCCGGCCGGATGGTGATCCTCGTCGACGAAGAAGACCGCGAAAACGAGGGCGACCTCGTGATCGCCGCCGAGTTTGTCACGCCGGAAGCGATCAATTTCATGGCCCGCTATGGCCGCGGCCTGATCTGCCTGACGCTGACGCAGGAACGCTGCAAGCTGCTGAACCTGCCGCTCATGACCTACCGCAACGGCACGCAGTACGGCACCGCGTTCACGGTCAGCATCGAAGCGGCCGAAGGCGTGACCACCGGCATTTCGGCCGCCGACCGCGCCCGCACGGTCGCCGCCGCGGTCGCGCCGGAAGCCCGCGCCGAGCACATCGTGCAGCCGGGCCACATCTTCCCGATCATGGCCCAGCCCGGCGGCGTGCTGGTGCGCGCCGGCCACACCGAGGCCGGCTGCGACTTCACCGCGCTCGCGGGCCTGACGCCCGCCGCCGTGATCTGCGAAATCATCAAGGACGACGGCACGATGGCGCGCCTGCCCGACCTGATGGAATTCGCGAAAGAGCACAGCCTGAAAATCGGCACGATCGCGGATCTGATCCACTATCGCAGCCGCACCGAGTCGATCGTCGAGCGCATCTGCGAACGCACCATGCAGACCGCGCACGGCGCATTCCGCGCGGTCATGTACCTCGACCAGCCGAGCGGCCAGCCGCACATCGCGCTCGTGCGCGGCACGCCCCAGCCCGAGCACGACACGCTCGTGCGCGTGCACGAGCCGCTATCGGTGCTCGATCTGCTCGAAGTCGGCGAATCGACCCATTCGTGGACGCTTGACGCGGCGATGAAAGAGATCGCCGAGCGCGACCTCGGCGTGATCGTGCTGCTGAACTGCGGCGACTCGAAAGACCATCTGATCGACGTCTTCAAGGCGTTCGACTCGAAGGAAAAAGCCGACGCGCTCAAGCGCCGGCCCGTCGACTTCAAGACGTACGGCATCGGCGCGCAGATTCTGCGCGAACTCGGCGTCGGCAAGATGCAGGTGCTGTCGAACCCGCGCAAGCTCGGCAGCATGTCGGGTTACGGCCTCGAAGTCACGGGCTTCGTGCCGATGCCCGGCAGCGCCGCCCAGGTTCCGCAAGGCTGATCCCACCATCCGCGCGCCTCGCGCCCACTCATCCACTACGGAATTCACATGGAAATCGGACAATACCAACCGAATCTCGACGGCGACGGACTGCGCATCGGCATCGTCCAGGCGCGTTTTAACGAACCCGTCTGCAACGGCCTCGCGGACTCCTGCATCGAAGAACTCGAACGCCTCGGCGTGTCCGGCGAAGACGTGCTGCTCGTCACCGTGCCGGGCGCGCTGGAAATCCCGCTCGCGCTGCAAAAGCTCGCGGAAAGCGCGCAATTCGATGCGCTCATCGCGCTCGGCGCCGTGATTCGCGGCGAAACGTACCACTTCGAGCTGGTCTCGAACGAAAGCGGCGCGGGCATCACGCGTATCGGCCTCGACTTCGGCATTCCGGTTGCGAACGCGGTGCTGACCACCGAAAACGACGAGCAAGCCGTCGCCCGCATGACCGAGAAGGGTCGCGACGCCGCGCGCGTGGCCGTGGAAATGGCTAATCTCGCGGTTGCGCTCGAGCAGCTCGGCGGTGACGACGACGATGAAGAAGACGAAGACGACGAGGAAGAGGCATGAAGAGCGCACGCCGACGCTCCCGCGAACTGGCCACGCAGGGGCTTTACCAGTGGCTGCTGTCGGGCTCGCCCGGCGGTGAGATCGACGCGCAACTGCGCGGCGCGCAGGGTTACGACAAGGCCGACCACGAGCATCTCGAAGCGATTCTGCATGGCGTGATGCGCGATTCGGAGGCGCTCTCAGCCGCGATCGCACCGTGCCTCGATCGTCCGATCGAGCAGCTCTCGCCGGTCGAGCGCGCGGTGCTGCTCGTGGCCGCGTTCGAACTGAAGAATCACGTCGACATTCCGTACCGCGTCGTCATCAACGAAGCGGTCGAATTGACGAAGACGTTCGGCGGCTCGGACGGCTACAAGTACGTGAACGGCGTGCTCGACAAGCTCGCGGCGCAACTGCGCGCCACCGAAACGGCAGCCCGCAAGGGCTGAGCACAGCGCGCATGAAGCCGTGTGTCACATGGCTCTCATGCGCCGCCCTGCACCGGGCGAAGCACCCCTACCGCCCGCAAGGACACCGCTGCGCACATCAATGAATGCATGAGCGCATCATTTCATGTGCTGGCGCCGTCCCGCTTCTGCTTCTGCTTCTGCTTCTGAACTGGATCTGACTGTATGAACTCCGTGACCGAACCTCTCGTGCGGCTCGCTGCGCGCGTCGACGCCATCCAGCCTTTCTACGTGATGGAATTGGCCAAGGAGGCCGCGCTTCTCGAGCGCGAAGGACGCGACATCATTCACATGGGAATCGGCGAGCCCGATTTCACCGCGCCCGAGCCGGTCATCGAGGCGGCCGCGAGCGCGCTGCGCCGCGGTGTCACGCAGTACACGAGCGCGCTCGGCCTGCACGCGCTGCGCGACGCGATTTCCGCGCACTACGCCGGGTTTTACGGCATCGACGTCGATCCGGCGCGGATCGTCGTTACCGCGGGCGCCTCCGCTGCGCTGCTGCTTGCGTGCGCGGCGCTCGTCGATCGCGACGACGAAGTGCTGATGCCCGACCCGTGCTATCCGTGCAACCGCCATTTCGTGATCGCGGCCGAAGGCAAGCCGGTGATGGTGCCGAGCGGCCCGGCCGAGCGTTTCCAGCTGACCGCCGCCGATGTCGAGCGCCTGTGGGGCGAGCGCACCCGCGGCGTGCTGCTCGCTTCGCCGTCGAACCCGACCGGCACGTCGATCGAACCCGCCGAGCTCGAACGCATCGTCAAGGCCGTCAGGGCGCGCGGCGGCTTCACGATCGTCGACGAGATCTACCAGGGCCTGAGCTACGACGCGAAGCCGGTGTCGGCGCTGTCGTTCGGCGACGATGTCATCACCGTCAACAGCTTCTCGAAGTACTTCAACATGACCGGCTGGCGCCTCGGCTGGCTCGTCGTGCCGCCCGAGATGGTCGGCGCGCTCGAAAAGCTCGCGCAGAACCTGTTCATCTGCGCGTCGGCGCTCGCGCAGCACGCGGCGCTCGCCTGCTTCGAGCCGGAGACGATCGCAATCTACGAAGCGCGGCGCCTCGAATTCAAGCGCCGGCGCGACTTCATCGCACCGGCGCTTGAATCGCTCGGCTTCTCGGTGCCGGTGATGCCCGACGGCGCGTTCTATGTGTATGCCGACTGCCGCGGCGTCGCGCACCCAGCGGCCGGCGACAGCGCGGCGCTCACGAAGGCGATGCTGCACGATGCCGGCGTCGTGCTGGTGCCGGGCATGGATTTCGGCACGCACGCGCCGAAGGAGTACATCCGGCTGTCGTATGCGACCGCGTATCCGAAGCTCGAGGAAGCGGTCGAACGCTTGGCGAAGCTGTTCGGGCGGCATTGATCCCACGGCGGGAATGAGAAGCCCCAGCGGCGCTGACGCGTGCCACCCGGCCGCTTTTCAACAGCCGCCTCGGGATCGCTAAAGCGCGCTGCGACATACCCCAACGACAAACGAGCAGCCAGACGAAAAAAAGGACACTGCGAAGTGTCCTTTTTTCATTTGCTAGCGAGGTACGACCTCGAGGTGGGAACTTCAGAAGTACCGCCCTCAGGCCCCCAGATCCGAAGCCGACGCCACATGCCGCGTCGCATTGGAACTCGCGTCGTCCTGATCGTCCGGCTGCGTATGTACCGCCGGCGTCGCCGAGCTCAGCGCATGGCCGCTCTGCAACGTCACCTGCACCCGCTTGCCGGTACCGCTGCCGCTGGCTGCTGCTGCCGGAGCCGGATTGGCCGACGCGGTCAGAACCGGTGCCTGCGGCGCATTGATCGGCACCTTGCGGCCGTGCGCGACATCGCGCAGACGGCCGCGCTCGGCCATCACCTTGGCGCCGTAGCCGCCGTCGTCCTGCGAGGTCGAGCCGACGTAGAGGCGAAGGCCGCCCGGCAACGAACCGCCGCGCGCGATGCAATCCTTCAGCACGAGCGCGCCGACCTTGATGTTCGCGAGCGGTTCGAGCGCCGCGCTCTGGCCGCCGAAGTACTGGAACTTGTCCGAATGCACCTTCGACATCACCTGCATCAGGCCTTGTGCGCCGACGCCGCTTTCGGCATACGGATTGAAGCCCGATTCGATCGCCATCACGGACAGCAGCAGAAGCGGGTCGAGGCCGACTTCGCGGCCGGTGTCGAACGCGGCCTTCACGAGCTCGCTGACGGGCTCCTGAGCGACGCGATAACGCCGTGCGATATACGACGCGACCAGGTCCTGCTCGCGGCTTGACACGAGCACGCGGTCGTCGCGCGCATCGGCGGACACGCGTTGCGACGGAATCAGGCGCGCGAGCGCGCTGACGCTTTGCATCGTGCGCGGATCGAGACCGTTCAGCGCCGCGACGCCCATGCCGACGGAGTCAGCCGAGCCGGCGGGGTTGTCGAAAGCGCCGTTGAAGCTGGTGTTGCCCGAAGTAAAAGTCGTGCTGCCGTCGTTCGCGCTGTCGGTATTGCTCAGCGAATTGGCCGACTGTAATTCGTCGGAGGACGAGCCCGCGGCTCCGGCCGGTGCAATGGACGGCAGCGGATTGCCTTGCAGCAGGCGCACGGGGCCCGCCTGCACGGCGGCGGAAATAACCGGCATCAGCCGCGCGGCGAGCACGCCACGCCAGGCTGGCATCAGCCACAGTGCGAGAGCCAGCACCACGGCGATACCGCCGACAATGCTGAACAGATGATGACTTAGTCGCGTCCCGCGCCGCAGCGCACCGCGTACAACTTGTGCAATGCGCTCATCGGGACGCCACGATAACCAGGCGCTCATTCAGATCTCCCATCTTGCATGATCCGCGAACCCCGCCCGATGAACAGGCGACACTACGTGTTCGCAGAGTCAGGACATCGCGTGCTTGTCTGGTTGGCCAGCAGCGACGTCGGGAAAACGGCAAATACCGTTGGTGAGGAGCCATCTCAAAAAACAGCCCGCACACTCTAAGCATGCAGGCGTGGCTCCCACGCGAAAAACCAGCGCCTATGGACGCTGGCGAGGACTTCATAAGGCCGTTCGTACCCTGCTGGGAGTGGAAACGGTGACGCGTTGCGTCTTAAGAAACCGAGGGCGGCGGTAAAAAGGTTAACGCCCTTCAACCAATGTGGACGGATTTTATGCACCGTTTTATAGATCGTCAACACTATAGAATGTCAAATTTATAACTATTTGTAATTATGAACAGTGTTCAGTTGCCCGGAAACCATGCGGAATGCACGTTTTGAGCGATCAAACCTTGGTCGTCACGCTTATGACATTTGGCCGATCTACGTGCGCTCACCAACGCAGGTAAAATCGACAATCGATTCGGCGCCCCGCAACCCGGCCGCGCCGTCCTTTTTTCCGATCGTCGTAGTTCGATCCACCGCTTACCCGCCGCTCATGCGGCCCCTGAACCGTCACAGATGAAATACAAAGACCTGCGCGATTTCGTCGGCCGCCTGGAAACGATCGGTGAACTTCGCCGTATCCCGCAAAAGGTGTCGCCGAATCTCGAAATGACCGAACTGTGCGACCGTGTGCTGCGTGCGGGCGGCCCGGCCTTGCTGTTCGAGAACACCGAACAGCATGCGTTCCCGGTGCTCGGCAATCTGTTCGGCACGCCGCGCCGCGTCGCGCTCGGCATGGGGATCGATGCGCAGGCAGGCGTTGGCGACACCGCGGCGTTCGAGTCGTTGCGCGACGTGGGGCGGCTGCTGTCCGCGCTGAAGGAACCGGAGCCGCCGAAGGGACTCAAGGACGCCGGCAAGCTGTTGTCGCTCGCGAAGGCAGTGTGGGACATGGCGCCGAAGACAGTGAGCGCGCCGCCCTGCCAGGAAATCGTCTGGGAAGGCGCCGATGTCGACCTCGCCCGCCTGCCGATCCAGACCTGCTGGCCGGGCGACGCCGGACCGCTCATTACATGGGGCCTGACCGTCACGAAAGGCCCGAACAAGAGCCGACAAAACTTAGGGATATATCGCCAGCAACTGATCGGCCGTAACAAACTGATCATGCGCTGGCTCGCGCATCGCGGCGGCGCGCTCGACTTCCGCGAGTTCGCGCTGAAGAATCCCGGCAAGCCCTATCCGGTCGCTGTGGTGCTCGGCGCGGATCCGGCCACGATCCTCGGCGCAGTCACGCCAGTGCCCGACACGTTGTCCGAATACCAGTTCGCCGGGCTGCTGCGCGGTGGCCGCACCGAGCTGGCGAAATGCGTCACGCCGGGCGTCGACGGCTTGCAGGTGCCCGCGCGCGCCGAGATCGTGCTCGAAGGCTTCATCTATCCGCAGGAGGGCGCGCCCTCGCCTGCGCCCGCCGGGGCGCCGCCGCGCCCCTCGAAGGGCGCGTCGGCCATGTATGAACATGCGCTCGAAGGCCCGTATGGCGACCACACCGGTTACTACAACGAGCAGGAGTGGTTCCCCGTCTTCACGGTCGAGCGCATCACGATGCGCCGCGACGCGATCTACCACTCCACCTACACCGGCAAACCGCCCGACGAGCCGGCCGTGCTCGGCGTCGCGCTGAACGAGGTGTTCGTGCCGCTGCTGCAGAAGCAGTTCACCGAAATCACGGACTTCTACCTGCCGCCTGAAGGCTGCAGCTACCGCATGGCGATCGTGCAGATGAGGAAGAGCTACCCCGGCCACGCCAAGCGCGTGATGTTCGGCGTGTGGAGCTTCTTGCGGCAGTTCATGTATACGAAGTTCATCGTCGTCGTCGATGAGGACGTCAATATCCGCGACTGGAAGGAAGTGATCTGGGCGATCACGACGCGTGTCGATCCGACGCGCGACACGGTGCTCGTCGATCGCACACCGATCGACTATCTCGATTTCGCGTCGCCGGTGGCCGGGCTCGGCTCGAAGATGGGGCTCGACGCGACCAACAAGTGGCCCGGCGAAACCGACCGCGAATGGGGCCGCCCGATCGTCATGGACGAGGCGGTCAAGCAGCGCGTGGATCGTTTGTGGAACGAGTTGGGCCTGTAACGTTCGCCTGATAAAAAAATCAATAACGGATGGAGCGGTAGCCCGGATGCACGCCTTCTCAATGATGTCGGACGGCTTTTTTCTGTCGTTGTCGCTGTGCCTCGACATCGGTCTCGTTAATGTCGCGATCATTTCGCTGACGCTGTCGCACGGCTTCCGGCCGGGCTTCTGGCTCGGCCTCGGTTCGTGCGTCGGCGACCTCATTTATGCGGCGCTCGCGCTCGCGGGCATGGCCGCGCTGCTGCAGTTCGAATCGGTGCGCTGGGTCGTGTGGATCGGCGGCGCGGCAATCCTGCTCTTTCTCACGTGGAAGATGGCGCGTGAAGCGATGTTCCCGGCCACGGCGCCCGCCGTCGCCGGCGAAGGCGATGTCAACGCGCCGCATTTGTCCGCGTGGCGCGGTTTTCTGCGCGGCGTGCTGCTCGCGGTGTCGTCGCCCTCGGCGATTCTGTGGTTCGCGGCCGTTGGCGGCGCGTTGATCGCGAAAGCGGGAGCGACGAGCCCGAAGACCGCGCTGGTCTTCCTCGGCGGCTTCTTTCTCGGCGGCCTGTGCTGGACGCTCTTTATCTGCGGGCTCGGTAGCCACGGCCGCAAGCGCGCCGGCGCCGGTTTACTGCGCGCGTGCCATGTGCTGTCGGCACTGCTGTTCGCGTATTTCTCGTACAGCGTGATCGTCAACGGATATCACGATCTGATCGTGCAAGGCGCGGCGCACGTGACGAGCTGAAAGCGGAAAGCTAACAGGCAAAAAGAAAGCGGCTCGCCTCGGCGAGCCGCTTTTCCTTCAGGCGAATTCGGCCCAGGCGCTTACGCGAGATACTGCGCAAGCTTCGGCAGATCGACATTGCCGCCGCTCACCACCACCCCGACGCGCTTGCCCTTCACCGGCACGATGCTATTCATCACCGCCGCCGCGGCGAGGCAACCGGTGGGCTCCACGACGATCTTCATGCGCTGCGCGAAAAAGCGCATCGTTTCGATCAGTTGCGCGTCGCTGACCGTTTCGATCCGCGTGACCAGCTCGCGGATGATCGCAAACGTGTAGTTGCCGAGATGCGTGGACGCGGCGCCATCGGCAATCGTGCGCGGCGTGTCGATATGCACGATCTCGCCGCGCGCAAGCGATTGCTGGCCGTCGTTGCCCGCCTCCGGCTCCACGCCGATCACGGCGCATGCGGGGCTCAGCGCCGCCGCCGACAACGCGCTGCCGCCAATCAGCCCGCCGCCGCCAAGGCACACGAACAGCATATCGAGCGACCCGGTCTCGTCGATCAGCTCTTTCACCGCGGTGCCCTGCCCGGCAATCACATGCGGATGATCGTACGGCGGGATCAGCGTCATGCCGCGCTCTTCGGCGAGCCGCCGGCCGATCTCCTCGCGGTTCTCCTTGTAGCGGTCGTAGGTGATCACTTCACCGCCATAGCCCTTCGTCGCGGCGACCTTGGCCTCGGGCGCATCGTGCGGCATGACGATCGTCGCGTGGATGCCCGCGAGGCGCGCCGACAACGCGATTGCCTGCGCATGATTGCCGGACGAATAGGTCAGCACCCCCGCTTTGCGCTGCTCCGCGTCGAAATGCGAGATCGCGTTGTACGCGCCGCGAAACTTGAAGGCGCCCATGCGCTGGAAATTTTCGCACTTGAAGAACACGGACGCGCCCGTGCGCTCATTGAACGTGCTCGACGTGAGAACGGGGGTACGGTGCGCGACGCCCTCGAGACGCGCGGCGGCGTCGAGAACGTCATCGAAAGTGGGAGCGGGAAGCGCTTGCATCGGCGAAACTCTCCTGAGCGATGGCGAAACAGCCATTCTCCCAGCTTCGCCGATGCTTTGGAACGGCGCTCAGGCTACCGCGAGCGTGAAAGCGAAAGTAGAAAAACAAAAACGGCGCAACCCGGCGCTCAGGCCGGCGTTACGCCGTCGGTGTTCCTGCGCGCGTCATGCGCGCCTGCGATCAGCGGCGGTAGTAGCCGTGGTGACCGTAGTAGCCGCGATAGTAGCCGCGGTGATAGTAAGGCCGGCCGTAGCCGTATCCGTAATAACCGCCCACGACCACCGGCGGCGGTGCGACGACGACCGGAGCATAAACCGGCGGCGGCGGGGGCGCGTAATAGACCGGCGGCGGCGCCGCATACACCGGATACGCCGGCGCGATCGGCACCCCAATGCCAATACCAACGGAAACGTGCGCCTCGGCGGCCCCGGCAAGTCCCAGGCCGAGCGCGGCTGCAACGACAAACGGAACGATCTTTTTCACTTCTATTCTCCTAGCGCGGCCTGCCAAGGTCGCCGACTGCGCATGCCTTGCATGCTGTGAAATCAATGTATCGAAAAAGCCTCGGCCTAATTGTTCGCATTTGTTGCAAATTGCAATCGGCCACCGAGGCGGCCTTTGCACCTGCTGAGCTCGCAGATGCGAAAGCACCCGCGGCAGAGGCGAAATGGGCCGGGAATCAAAGGGTTGGACGGAACTGGGCAGTCGCGCTTCAGATTTAGAGCCGCAAAGGCATTCTGGCGTTCGCGCTTCGGTAATGTTTGATTACAAATTCGCTTCAATTCTGACAGCGGGAAGGAATTTCCCATAAAAATGCTCGGCCAATCCATTTAGCCGAGCATTTTCTCACCTGCGAAGGCCGCGCGCCTAGCCGACTTTCACATATACGAATTCGCGGGACACATTCGGCGGAACGTAGGCGCCGCTGATCCGCACGCGCGGCGTCAGGCGTTTTTTCTGATCCCACCAGCGACGGCGTTGTGCGTGCGTCAGGAACCGCAAGTGTTTTCGGTAAGAAAAAATATTCATCTCGACTCTCCGGAATCTGACTGCGAACGAAGTACGGAACAGCAACTGCAAAACCGGCTCGTGAACCGCTCATCAAACTCTTCGGCCCCGCGGGCGCCATATCGCACACAAACTGACCGGAAGAACCGAGTGGGGCCAGATCGCACCGCGACTCACAGGATGCGCGATACTTCTGCTTTCCCGTTCACACGATCCGTCTGGAGCACGCGACCATGTCCCAGTCTTCCTTGCCGCGCATCGGCTTCATCGGCGCGGGGCGGCTCGCGCGCTGTCTCGCGCTCGCCTTTGCACGCGCCGGCTATCCGGTCACGGCGGTGGCAAGCCGCTCAGCGGATTCCGCGCGCCGGCTTGCCGACCAGATCGAGCATTGCGCGGCATCCGGCAACGCGCAGCAGGTCGTCGACGCCGCCGATATCGTTTTTTTAGCCGTTCCCGACGACAGCATCGGTACGACAGCGCACACACTCCGGTTCGGCCCCGACAATGCAAGCCGGCACAGCAAGGCGCTCGTGCACTGCAGCGGGGCGTCGCCCGTCGAGTTGCTCGCGCCCGCGCGCGACAAAGGGGTATCGATCGGCGGCTTTCATCCACTCTACCTGTTCGGCGGCGAACTCGCCGACCTCGAACGGATCGCCGGCTGCTCGGTGACGATCGAGGCCGACGGCGCACTGAAAGACACGCTGACCGCGCTCGCCGTCGCGCTGCGCTGCCATCCGCTGTCGATTCCGCCTGGCGGGCGCATGCTCTATCACGGCGCCGCGCACTATGCCGCGAGCTTCGCGCTGTGCAGTCTCGCCGAATGCGTCGCGCTGTGGCGCACGCTCGGTTTCGCCGAGGACGACGCGCTGCGCGCGCTGCTGCCGATGCTCGCCGGCACGATCGAAACCGCGCGCGACAAGGGCCTGCCCAATGCGCTCGCGGGCCCGGTGTCGCGCGGCGACACGGGCGTCGTGCAAAAGCAGCTTGCGCTGCTCGAAGGGCTTGGCGGCGACCACGCCGCGCTGTATGGTCTGCTGACGCGGCGCGCGATCGGCCTCGCCCGGCGCCGCGCAAACCCGCCCGCCACGATCGAGGCGATCTCCGAAGCGGTGGAAGAATCGCTGAGCCGCTCGCTGAATCCGGCCGCGGCAGGTGCAAGCGTCAAGTAAGCCGTGATAATGTGGCGTCCGGCGGGCGCCGCGCGAACCAGCGTTGCGCCGTGCCGCGCATCGGGATCAACAGACGAGAACGCACAAATGATCAAGGTCAGCATCCTCTATCCGTACCGGGAAAACGGCCGCTTCGACATGGACTACTACTGCGCCACGCACATGCCGCTCGCGGCGAAGCTGTTCGGGCCGGCGCTCAAGGGCTGGTCGGTCGATGCGGGCATCAACGCCGGGCCGCCCGGAACGCCGCCGCCCTACGTGGCCGCCGGTCACTTCCTGTTCGATAGCGCGGAAGACTTCTATAAAGTATTCAAGCCCGCGTCCGAACAACTGTTGGCGGACATCCCCAACTACACCGACGGCGGCAACGGCGCGATCCTGATCAGCGAGGTTCGGGTTTCCGTGTGACGTCGCGCAGACAGCAATGAAGCGGCGGCGCGCAATGACGTCGAGCCGTCGCGTACCGAACCCGGGGCGAACCCACGTAACGTAACGCCGCGCCGCGCGAAGCAACGCATGCCCTCTTCGCGCGGCCGCCTGCAACAGACGCTGCACGATGCGCTCTTTCGCGAGAAAGGCGCTTGCAATTCCAAACGAACCGCCGGTGCGCTCCGATCGGGCGACGCCGGCAACCCGCGGCCGGTCAGCGGCCGTCATCAGAAGCATAAGGAAAGGACACGAGATGTTTGGCGATATCGCCCGTTTTCTGCTCAATACCGTCTTCACGCTGTTCGGCGCGGCGCTGCTCCTGCGCGCGTGGCTGCAGGTCGTACGCCTGCCGCCGTACAACCCGGTGTCGAACGCCGTGATGCAGGCCACCAACTGGATCGTGCTACCGCTGCGGCACATCCTGCCGAGCACGCGCAACATCGACTGGGCAAGCGTCGCGGCGACGCTGATCGCGGCGATCATCTACGTGGTGCTGATGGTCGTGCTCACCGGCGCCGACCCGCTCACGCTCGTGCCGACGCTGCTGATCGTCGCCGTGCTGACCGCGATCAAATGGGCGCTGAATCTGATCATCTGGATGACGATCCTGATGGCGCTGCTGTCGTGGCTCAATCCGCGTTCGCCCGCGATGCCGATCCTGTATCAACTGACCGCGCCGTTTCTGAATCCGCTGCGCCGCGTGCTGCCGCAACTCGGCGGCATCGACCTTTCGCCGATTCTGCTATTTGTGATCGTGCAGGTGCTGCAGATGGTGGTCACGCGCGCGGCGGTGCAGCTGACTTATTTTGTGATCTGACGGCGTGCGGCGGGACCGTGGTTGTCCGGTTTGTGTCGCCGCCCGGCCCATGTTGCCGCCACGCGATACCGGCACGCGCAGTCCCGAGATTGCCGCGGGCACCCAAAACCCTGTAAAATTATGCGCTCTGCGGGCGTCGTATAATGCGATAATACCCCAGCTTCCCAAGCTGCAACGGCTTGAGCAAACCCACTATTCATGCGGGTTTTAGAGGTAGTTTTCCGGCGGGCGCCATTGAAAACTACATGTAATGCGGGTTTGACGACGACGCCAGTTTTCACCCCAGCACATCAAGTCGGAAGCTAATAATCTACTTGGCATTTTTCCGGCACTCCTTCCCCCATCAGCGCTACAGCGTAGCTGTTGCTCCAGTGGCTAGATTGCTCCGAAGCGCTTCAACAGTTCGAGCTGTTTCTGCAGCTTCTCGATGTCCATGCTGGAGTCAAGCGTAACATTGACATTAAAGACAGCGCGCGGTCCGCTATGGGTCGTGCCCATTGATGACGTAGCTGCTACGACATTCGCACCATTACCGTGCCCCGTCGCGGCCTCGGTGCCCGTGTCAACGCCAAGATTGCTCTCTCCAGTCTCAACCACATCTGTCAATGCGTCCGTTGGTAAGTCAGGATTCATGTCGTCAGCAGTTGTACCGGCAGACATCTCCGAGGCATCGTTCGACGTCATATGCGTTACACGATCCCCGTCGACAGTCACCAGACCTGCGGTCGTCATGCCGGAAACATACAAATCCACGCAGGTTTCTGTCTCGTCAGGGTGGACCTTCAGGTCGGCAGCACGTTGCTTCAGCTTGGATTTCGTTACGGTATCCCCATGAAAGGTATCGAACAGTTTTTTGAATACCACCGGTTTTAACATCGCCCGTCTGTACAACGGGATCAACTCCTCTTGCGGTGCCGCCGCAATTTGCTTGGCCAGTTCGTCAGCAGAGAAGTTCGACTTTGCGTCCCCCTTGAGAAAGCCATACTGCCTCAGCGCAGACAGGCGTACGTCTCCCATACCGGTCTTGGCTCCAACCACACCGGAGAAGATAACGTCCTTCGGTTGCGCGCTTGTGTGCGTCTTGCTGACCAGCTTCCGTGCATACGCGAGTGCATCTATAAGTGCTACTCGTGGAAAAACGGTGCCACCCTTTCGCCCGCCTTTCGGCATCGGTCGCGCCTTCTTCTCTCCAGTAGTCATACATCACCCTTCAGTGCGTTGAGTAGGTCGTCCAAGCCTGCCTTGTAAGACTTCGAAAAATCTGCGTACTTCTTGTCGGCGAGAATCTGTGGCATTGGCGAGTCATCGAGCTTCAGCGGCAAGATATGGACCTTCCGTCGTTGTACCTCATTGACGAGCGCGTTGTTCAGTTCCTTCTGAACCCAAGGCGAGTTCGCAGAGTTCCCACTCATCCCGATCAGGAAGAAATCGGAGCCAGCCAAGCCTTGCGCAATTTTCTCCGGTATGGAGTCTCCTACCCGTATTCGCTGCTCATCGAGCCACACGTCAACCCCGTTCGCAGTGAGGTCAGCCGCGAGTTGCCGAATGAAGGGCTTGTCGATGGAACTGTGCGACAAGAACGCAATGCGACGTCCCTTTTCGTCCTTGTGACGCTGCTCTTTTTTGCTTTCAGCCGCATCAACAAGATCCTCGGCGATCAGAGTCGGTTGCAGTGCACCAAGTGACTGGGCCCATTCAAGCAGAGGATTAATGTCCGCAGGAACAAACGGCGTAATGCCAGCGATGGTCGCCGCCTTGCGAAGAGCAACATCCGTCTTATCACCCAGCCTCAGAAACTGGCGAACGCCTGTTAAGAGGGGAAGTCGAACTAGTGCCTCCTTGACCACCGCCTCCTTCTGTTCCTTCGATCCTTTGTAGGGGTAGGGAAGCACCAAGGCGTAACCTGAGCCGACACTATCAACCATCCCTATCTGACAGGCGTTTTTTAGCAACTTTCCCGCCGTCCTTGGATCAATCCCCGCGAATTGGGCGACCTGACCGTTTGACGGCGCATCCAGCCATGCGATTGCATCAAGTACAACGAATAGTGAATCGAGCTTGGCGGGTTCGAACCGCTGCGAATTGGTGGAACTGGAAAGTCTTTTCGCGGGCGATTTCTGTGCAGTGGTTTTCTTCGTCGTTGTTTTCGTCACCATAGCGTTTCTTCGTTAGTCGTAGCTAAACCCTTTATGAACCATGCAGCGACGGGAATTCCCCCGTGCGTCGCCACTCCGCGCAATCTAACACGTCCACGGGGTATCAAATCAGGTGTAGCAGCACACCAAACTCAAACAACACCACCGTCGGCCACGCAAATTACCACGGGACCGCTGCGCTCTCGTCAGCCGCATCGGAACGTCCTTCGGGAGTAACGCCGTCTCCCGTTACCATTGGAACAAGCTGCAATTGCTCGCGTACAGACGCGATGCGTTGCTTCAGTGCCCCCTTCCGTACAGTGAAAACGTTCAAGTATACTGACCCGACCTGTGACGGAGGGTAAAAGCGCCCGCGCTTCCGAAAAAGCGCCGGCCGCGAATGTCAGTTCGAGTTTGTGTACGGCAGCGCGAATCTGTCCTCGCTGCTGACCTGACAGGTCCGGCAAGGTTGCTTCCGAAAACGTCGCGAAGAGCAGCGGCAAGATCGTGAACCTGACCGGCAGTAAGGGGTGGGAAATCACCTTGGCATTGGATATCGTTCATGCGAAGACTATCCCGCCGACCGCGTTGTTTTGCCAACGGGGGACGTCGCAGCCGCACCCGCTAGAAGAGAGGACAAATCGTGGAGCTTGATCCGAGCGTCATGGCTGGTTTCGGCGTATCCGAGCACGACATTCAGTCGTTCACTGAATTGAACGCTGGACTGGCTGGAATCGACACCTCACGATTGAGCAAATTCTTGCTCGTACAATTAACCAGCGCGTGGAAGCATCGGACCATCAACACGTTTGCGATCACCGACGTAATCCAGCAACTTGAAGGGCGCGGTCCAAATCGCAGCAGCACCGCGAAACCACGCCCATTCAAGCACGAACCCCTGCGTGGGCTATGGAAGGTCCATTTCTTCGATCCGCGCTTTCTTATGCACAACATCTCCAACCAGTGGGGCTTGCCTGGCCCGGAGAGTGACAAGTTCGACAAGTTATGTGCGCACGTCGCAGCAGAGGAAAACGAAAATCCGTCCACTGTTGGCTGGCAAGGAAGGTTGGCTCACGAACTCGTGATCGAAGGCTATCAGGATCGCGCCGCCAAGCGAAAACTGACCGGTGAGTGGCTGATCTTTGGAGTGCAGGAGCAAAAGAACGTATATCTTGCTCTGTGCACTCATTCTGACGGTCCAGAACAAGATAGCGAGATATATAACGCCCTTCTTAGTCTGTGCGGAGAAGAATTCCCGGAAGTCTTTGCAACGGTTGCCGGTGGTGAATAAAACGTTCGGTCGAAGGTCTACTTCTGCCGTGCGCTACGCGTTTCCGTTGCTGCCGCGCGAAGGCTTTACGCACTCTCAGACCGTCAACACTCTGACTACGGGCGATTGGCGCCCTCTCTATCGCCCGCCCACGCAAAAATCCGAGAACCTGTGCTGTAGAATTGTCCGTGCCCTAAAGCGCAACGCGTGGAGGCTAGATGCATTCGGATGACAGCACTAATAACTCGATCGTTCCAACGGATTCGGCCGTCGATCAAATTAGGGCTCAGCTCGAAAAACTTAACCCAAGCACTAAACGCCGCATCCTTGAAAAGTTTGCCTTGGCGGCGCTCGGGAGTATTCCATGGGTCGGCGGATTTATCAGCGCGCTCGCGAGCATGAAGACCGAAGAGGCCGGTCTGCATGCATCGTCCCTCCAGACGCAATGGCTCGAAGAACATCAAGCCAAGATGGAAACCCTGAGTGCGACCATGCAAGATATCGGTCGGCGATTCGAGGCAATCGGTGATGAAATCGATGAGCGGCTCGCGAGCGACGAATATCTGGACATCGTGCGAAAAGCCTTTCGCGCGTGGGACAAGGCCGACACCGAAGAAAAGCGCCGCTATGTGGCAAACCTCGTAACGAATGCCGCTGGAACACGACTATGCTCCGATGACGTTGTTCGGCTCTTCATCGACTGGCTGGACACTTATCACGAATCGCATCTGGCTGTAATTCGCGAAATTTTCAGCAATCCCGGCTCGACGCGGTTTGATATCTGGACCGCGATTTACGGCAACCTCGTCCGCGAGGACTCAGCGGAAGCGGATCTATATAAGCTGCTGATCCGTGACCTAAGTACAGGTGGCGTCATTCGGCAAGCGCGTGACACTACCACTGACGGGCAATTCTTGCGCAAACAGACGGTGCGTAGGCCGGCAGGTCCAGCTAACGCAACCGTCGAATCCGCGTTCGAAAGCAGCAAGCAATATGTACTTACCGAGCTTGGCAAACAGTTTGTGCACTACTCAATGAACGAGGTTGTTCAACGCGTATCGGGCGACTAAGCGCACGGCGCGAAAGGGTCTTTATCTCAGTCGGCGAGACATTAATGCAGCATCCAAGTCTCTCGCGAGATTGTCTGCGTGGACTCCGAGAATGGCCCATATCGCCATACAGCGCAATCGCATGGCAACGGCGGTGGTTTCCTCGGGTTCACCACCATGCCTATACGTTATGTCGCGCCCCTTGAAGAGATGAGAAGCGGCCAGTTCGGTGTCTTCGAAGAACTTAGTCAGCAGCTTATCGAGGCGCACAGGCTGATCCCGGTGTCCGAGAGCGTTGCGAAGGGAATTCAAGGATGTAACGCCCTTCCAAAAATCGGCAGTGGCAGCGGTGCCCACCATGGCACGCGCGAGCTTCGCGGCAGTACCGAAACTGAAAATATCGTTCTCGGCAGCAGGCCTGACGTAGTTCGCAACACCCGCAGAGATGATATCGTGCAGCCGCTCTTCGACCATCATGTGCCCGCGAAGAACCGCCATCAAAAGATCAGCCCTGCGATCAAAAGCCCAATTAAATTGCTCAAGCTTTGCGTCTATGCCTGTTGCGAAACGCTCTCTCAATAATATCTTTCAGGGTTGTTGACTGCATGTGCAAACGGCGCAGAGGCATCAGAGCTTCCCCGGCATCGCATCGACTTACGTTCCGAACTACGCGTCAACTCCCACCACACGTTTGACAGTTGTATGCTGCAACTCGATACTTGCCCTGCGGTGATAGAAGCAGAAGCACCACCTCGCCGGGCTCCGCAGTGACGCTCGATGAATACTCGAAAGTCGTGTTATAGAGCACTGCGATTCCCTTCACGTCGGGCGGAGCTGTAGCCTTCCGATCCGCTGGTTGGGCGCCCACAAATTTCCGGGTTAAGACACGTCCGCGCGGACTACGTTGGGAATATAGCAACTGCGCGAATTCGCTCGAACTATACGAGTCTTTCGCCTCTTGGCCCAACTCGGCATACGCCTTGTCCCATTCCTGATTGTCCAAGTAAGTTAGCCAGTGAGCCGCAAAGCTATTGGGACTCTCCGAAGGTTGCCGCCATACCAATTGCGTTGGTACGCCGTGTCGATTCGTGTGACCGGCGTCTGATGACCCGGAAGGGCTAGCGAGCATCTTGTCCTTCAGGCTGTTCAAAACATCTATGCGACACTCTTGAGCATCGTGCAATGCCTTTCCGACATCTGCCTGCACGAGCCCCTTGTAATCTGACAATGAATACTTCGCGCCCGCGTTGAAGCCGAGGTCGCCGACGAACTTAAGAAGGCGAGACAACTGAGCCTGCCCGTTTGCATCGAGCGTAATGTTCTGTTGACTATCTGATGTGGAAATATCGTTACAGATTTCGTGCGCAAACTCGTCAATTGCGTGCAGCGCTTTCTCTTGACGCTCGAGCGTTTGGTCGGTCGCCCCCTCGCCTCGCGCCAAAGTTGCGAGGAATGCCAAGGCGATGCAAAAACACAATCGACCAGTTCTCATTGATAATCCGCCTTTCCGTTTACACAATGCGACATAACGGCAACGTATCGAAAATCTTGATACCAATGCTCGCTGGTGCGTGCGCCTACATTCAACGGCAGGACACCCTCAACTCGACGCGTTCTGCGCAGCGAGATTGTCTGCCGCGAAACATTCTGTTACAGTTCTATCCAGCTCGCGGATAGATTTTTTGCCATGAATCATGGCATGTGAAATAAAAGTTCCGGGATTTGCTCCTCGGATTTCCTCTGCATTATCCGAATTGCGCCGTTTGCGTAAGAGTATCCGCGAGCCACTTCCTCTGAGACATATGTCAAGTCTTCAAAAGCTTAAGGCTGCTGCCGCTCGGCGTGACCTCGCTATTATTCTGGATGTCTCGCCACGAAATCTCGCGTACATTCTTTATAAGACCGCACCAGATACAAAATATACGCGCTTCACAATCCCCAAACGGCATGGTGGAGAACGAGAAATTTTGGCCCCATCCTTAGGGCTGAAACTCGTTCAGCAAAAGCTAGCATCTGTTCTGCAAGACTGCAGTGACGAAATCGCCCTATCCCACGTTAAGCCTGGAAATGGACGGCGGCACGGAATTGCTCACGGATTCAAGAGGCATCACACAATCATGACGAATGGACGAGTACATGTCACTCGTCGGTTTGTCTTCAACGCAGATTTACACGATTTCTTTGGCACGATTAACTTCGGACGGGTACGCGGATTTTTTATCAAAGACCGCAACTTTGCATTGCACCCCGACGTTGCCACGGTCATTGCTCAGATAGCGTGCTTCGAGAACAAGCTTCCACAGGGTAGCCCATGTTCGCCGGTAATCTCTAACCTGCTCGCCCATCCGATGGATATCTTGCTTTCCAGCTTGGCGGCAAAGCACAGCGCAAGTTATACGAGATATGCCGATGACCTCACATTCAGTACGAACAATCCGACGTTCCCTCCCGAGATAGCAGCCCTTAACGGCGACCATACGTGGGTTCCGGGAGCGGAGCTTGACCGGTTGGTCAGCAGAAGCGGGTTTGCGTTCAATCCGTCCAAAACGCGGTTGCAATATCGTGATTCACGACAAGAGGTCACTGGTCTTACGGTCAATCAGAAAGTAAATGTCCCTGCGACCTATCGATACACAGTACGTGCGATGGCGCACAGCCTTTTTACAACGGGAGCATTTGAATTCGTCTACAAGAAGAGGGACACCAACGGGACCATCATTCTTGAAAATCGCAAGGCTGGAGAGAACAAGCAACTCCTTGGCATGCTCTCCTACATCGACCATGTGGATCGATTCAATCACAAGTTAGCCATAGAAAATGGTCGTGAGTTTGAGAGCACCGCCGGTCGAGTGGCGTTGTTCAGACGCTTTCTCTATTTCGACCTCTTCTACGGTCTCCGTGAACCTATCATCGTTTGCGAAGGTAAGACGGATAACGTGTACCTACGTTGTGCGATGAAGGCGCTATCAGCAACGTACCCCAGCCTAGTTGAGGCAGGCGCGCCGCCAAAATTAAAAGTCCGCTTCTATAAGTATGCTGAGACGCGTACCGGGGAGATCACCGAGCTAACTGGTGGTGTCGGGGGAATATGCAAGCTTCTCAAACACTATCATACAGACGTGCAACATTGTTTTAAGGCTCCTGCACCGCGCTTCCCTGTCATTGTCTTGATAGATAACGACAAGGGCGCGCATAGTGTCTATGAAGCAATTGCCGGAATTACTAAAAAGAAAAAACCTCAGGGGCTAGCCGATTTTATACATGTTACGAGCAACCTATACGTCGTTCCAACGCCACGCGGGCCCAACAATAGCGAGACCGCGATTGAAGATTTTTTCGATGAAGCTACATTGAAAGAAGAGCTTAATGGCAGGAAATTTGACCGAAGCAACCATACTGATGACAAGCCTGGTTTCTACGGAAAGGGCCATTTCGCTCGAGACGTCGTGGCAAAAAAAGCCGGAACTATCAACTTCGATGGATTTACAGCCATCTTGGATAGGATAATAAAAGTGACAGACGACTATCAGGCGAAGCTCGCGAAGCCCTAACAATTCGGTAAGTTACTATCGAGACACGATTAATCTATTGCTTGTAGATATTTTGCACCCATCTGTTTGCTGGGAAGAACTGCTTTAGACGAATGAGGCACCATTATCGAGACTGGTCGATGGTCTGCTGTCGGAGCGTATGCGAGCCGCACTGCACGCGGGGTTCGTTCACGACTCGACGAATGGTGAACCGCTTCATGCTTCGTCAGGCCAGTATGTCTTCGAGATAACCCTCAACGATTCTCATTGAAGGCATCGGTTTATTTTGTAGAGCCAGTCGAGAGTCGCAAGTCACTTCTTGAATTTTTGAAACGATACGACATCGGCCACACTGGCACTGGCTCGACGCTCAGTAGTATCGCTAGACCTTGCTGATCGAAGGGTCGCTAACTCTACTACTTGAGCTGGCGCAGTAAAGTAATTCATGCGCAGCCCGCAGAGCTTCTCCACATCACGAGGTGAATATCCCAAGTGACGTGCGATGCTTTCGACTGGCAAAATTCCTTCATTGATCAGCAGTTCCACCGTGCGTCGTAACAAGCGCGGTTCCTCAGGCTCCCATTTTTCGTCGCCCGGTTCTGCCTTGGATCCCCAACGGGCGGAACGTCGCTTGAAGAGCGTCAACTTATCTTCATCACTAAGCAAGCCAAGTGCGTGCAAGCGCATCATCATTGCCGCCACAGACGCGCCCCAGCGCTGCTTGAGGATGAGCAGATTGTCTAGGTTTGTAGGCACCCGAACTTCACTAGCAAACGTTTCCGCTGGGAGCAAGAGCGCACCTGCAAATCGATGCGCTTGTTTTTCCAACTGGTTATAACGGTCGCGCTCTTCAGCTCTCGGTATGTGCTTATGCAAAATGAGATGCCCGATTTCGTGGGCCAAATCAAATCGACTGCGGAAAGCATTGGCTTTGTCAGCAGACAGAAACACAATGGGCCGCCCAAGCAGTTCGCTCCAACTTGAAAGACCTTCAATAGCCGATATTTCAGTTTCTTCGCGAATGACTAGGACGCCAGCACTTTCAGCAGCCAGAGCAAGGTTCTGCACGGGACCTCGGCCCAATTGCCAAAGCGCGCGACATTCCTCAGCCGCAGCCTCGATATCGGCGTCGCTGATCTGCTCGGGGTCCTGAAACGTGCGCACGGGAAGGTTGACTTTCGGATAGTCCACGTAGTCGCCCAAGAGAACGGCAATCTCTTGCGTCCATTCGGTCCGAGCCTCCAGCTTGGCGCGAGCGGCCTTTAAGGCCGATGCATTGCTGCGATAAAGTGGCTTAGAGACAGGCCGTAACATGGCACGTGTGAGCCATTCCGGCTGCACGTTGAGTACAGACGCAAGCCGCTCAAACGTATTCGCTTCGGGAGCTTGATCGCCTTTACACCATTTGGTGACAGTCGGCGCCGCAACGCCAACCAAGCTTGCCAGCTGGCCCTTCGTCAGCCCACGAGCCGCAAGCGCTTGTTCAAGCCTTGCGGGTTGAAGATCTTTAATTCCCTTCGTCATTGCCAGTTTGCTTCTTGGGTTGTGTCTTGAGTTTGGGCTTAGCGTTGTCGGGCTGCTCGGCCGTGTTCGTTTGCTCGTATAGGCTCAAGAATTCCGTCAGAGATTTCATGTACAACCAAGACTTCATATTGGCCGCCGGGAGGGCCAATTTGACCTGAGTCAGCTGAGCGACGCCATTCGCGTCGACACCATCCATAACACCGAGAATGAAGATGGTGCCAGCCGTGGTGTCTGACGCTTCATTGAACAAGTCACGCTGCACGTATTTGCGCTCGATGCTCTGATTGATTTCAGCCAACTTCTTTCGCGTCGCACTCCGCCGCAGATTGACCCACTGGTGTCCGGGAACGTTGAGCCGGGCGACGTGGAAGATACCCCACCGCCCCACAACCAGACGCGTGCCGCGGAGCGGAGTCGGGTCTGCGCCGTGAGCGAGCAAGGCTTCGTGGAAGGACTCATTGATGTAGAAGTGCTTCACCGAGCCAACGGCAGAAGGGCGATGCCCTTGCGCAAACCCAGACGCTTGGGTGCGCGCCTTTGCGTCACCATTGTGATATGCATCCTCACAAGCCATCAGCGCATCGCGCGGAATGTTTTGGACGATGAGTTGTTCCAGTGCTTCAATACTATCAGCGGGCGAAGTCGCCATACATGACACACCGTAGATTGTTTTCCAGTAACGCGAATTCTATCATTAAAAGTTTCGTGTTCAACGTAAGGCCTCCAAATTTTCGTCTGTGTGAGCGCGTTACGAAGATATTAGCGGCGATGCCAGCAAGAATTTCCGAAGTGCATACACTTTTCACCCCACTTCACACGCCCCCACCTCCCCAAATCCCTCAAACCCCTGTAAAATCGTGCGCTCTGCGGGCGTCGTATAATGGTAATACCCTAGCTTCCCAAGCTAGAGCCGTGGGTTCGATTCCCATCGCCCGCTCCACATCTCTCTCCTGCCGTGTTCCGGTGGTTTCTACGGAACCTTGAATTCAAGGGGTTTTTCACCCTTTTGAGTTCCAAACACCCCTAAGTTTCAAACACGTCTTTCAGGCCAGCGAGGGTACCGCTAGCCTTCACCAGTCGCGATATACGCGCGATATCCCCACACCAGTCCTGATTCGCCGCGGTTACCGCGAAACCCTGGCTCAGCAGGTTCGGTGCCGCGACAAGCCACGCTTCGAACAGGTCAACGCCTGAAGATTTCCTCGAGATCGACCTCGTCGGATGCGCCTTCGAGTTTCATGCTGCTCTGGATGTGGTCCAGGTGTTCGAGCATCAGGCGCTCGGCGCGTGCCGCATCGCGCTTCGCGATGGCATCGATGATCTGCGAGTGCTCGTCGGCGCGGCAACTGGTCGCCGTGGGAGCGTCGTAGAGCACGATCATCAGGCAGGTCAACACGGAAAGCTCGCGCATGCTGCGCGCGAGTGCCGAATTGCCCGCGAGTTCCGCAGCCAGCGAATGGAACTCCCCGGACAGCCGCACCACGGCGCGGTTGTCTTCCCGCTGGCGGGCATCGACCTCCAGATCATTGTGTTGAGACAGCCGGGCCAGCTTTTCCGGTGTCAGCGTCGCAATCAGCCGGCGCAGCACGGCCGGCTCGATCAGTCTGCGCGCCTCGAACACATCGCGGGCCTGCTCGATCGTCGGCTTGGCCACGTACGCCCCCCGCTGCGGAACGAGTTCGACGATCTGCTCGTGCGCAAGCCGCGCAAGCACCTCGCGGATGCGCGCGCGGCTGACGTCGAAGATTTCGGCCAGCCGCTCCTCGGCGAGCTTCGTGCCTGGATGCAGGCGATGTTCGAGGATCGCGACGTAGATACGTTCGTAGATCTCGTCGTGTGTGCTGTCGCGTTGCAAGCGGGTTCGTGCGGCGGCCTTGCGGCCAGGTTGGGTCGGCATGTCCAGTTCGAGTGTGGCTGGCAGGTCATTGCCAAAGTTACGCGGATCATACATTCCCGCCGAATGAGTGTCGACATTAGTGTTAACACTTCTTCTGTCTACATCGATGTTGACTATCATGTCGACAAGACACTCACCCTGAATTCCGGCCGATCCGCCCGGGGAATTCCAAACGCAAGGACACATTCATGACAGCGCCCCGCCTCGATCTGGTGATTCGCAACGCTCGCGTCGCGACGGCCAGCGACACCTACGATGCCGACATCGGCATTACCGCTGGCCGCATCGTGCAGCTCGGCGCCGGCTTGCCGGAAGGCGCGCGCGAGATCGACGCGGCCGGCCGTGTCGTGACGCCGGGCGGCGTCGACGCCCACTGCCATCTCGATCAGCCGATGGCGCCACCGCTGCGCATGGCGGACGACTTCGATACCGGCACCCGTGCCGCGGCATGCGGCGGCACGACCACGGTGATCCCGTTCGCCGCGCAGGAAAAGGGCCAATCCTTGCGCGCGGCGGTAGCCGACTACCATCGCCGCGCCGAAGGCAAGGCGCACACCGATTACGCGTTTCACCTGATCGTCAGCGACCCGACGCCGGAAGTGCTGAACGAGGAACTGCCCGCGCTGATCCGCGAGGGCTACACGTCGTTCAAGATCTACATGACCTACGACGACCTCAAGCTCGACGATGGCCAGATCCTCGACGTGCTGGCGGTCGCGCGGCAGCACGGCGCGATGGCGATGATCCACGCCGAGAACGCCGATTGCATCGAGTGGCTGACGAAGCGGCTCGAAGCGGCCGGCCGCACAGCGCCGCGCTTTCATGCGCATGCGCGCCCGATGCTGGTGGAGCGCGAGGCCACGCACCGCGCGATCTCGCTGGCCGAACTGGTCGACGTGCCGATCCTCATCGTGCATGTGTCCGGCCGCGAGGCGGTCGAGCAGATCCGCTGGGCGCGCGCGCAAGGCCTGACGGTCTACGCCGAGACCTGCCCGCAGTACCTGTTTCTCACCGCGGCCGATCTCGGCGTCGACGACGGCTACCACGGCGCGAAGTGCGTCTGCAGCCCGCCGCCGCGCGACAAGGCCAACCAGGACGTGATCTGGAATGGCCTCAACGACGGACTGTTCAGCGTGTTCAGTTCGGACCACGCGCCGTTCCGCTACGACGCGCCCGAAGGCAAGAAACCAGACGGCGAGGAGGTGGCGTTCCGCCACATTCCGAACGGCATCCCGGGTCTCGAGACGCGCCTGCCGCTGCTGTATTCCGAGGGCGTGCTCGGCGGCCGCATGACGCTCAACCGCTTCGTCGAACTCACCGCGACGAATCCCGCCAAGGCCTATGGCCTGCATCCGCGCAAAGGCACGATCGCGATCGGCAGCGACGCCGATCTGGTGATCTGGGACGAGCGCGAACTCGTGCTGCGCAATGCCAACCTGCACCACGCGGTCGACTACACCCCGTATGAAGGCCGGACCTTGCGCGCCTGGCCTGCCGTGACGCTGGTCGACGGCGAGGTGGTCTGGGATGGGCACTTCCATCCGCGCGCTGGCCGCGGACGCTTCCTGCCCTGCGGTGAGCCGACGCTGGCGCCGAACCCGCGGCGCGCCTGAATTTCGCGCAGGCCGCCCCCGAGCCTCGCTTCGTTTCCAGCCCTTTCGCTGTCTCACGACTGATGCCCGAGCATCACACAGGAGAAGTCACCTTGGATACAGACCACAAATTTCTGGCCGGGCTGGACCCAACGGGCCGGCTCTATAACGAAGACCTGGCTCCCGCCACAGAACGGAAGTGGACTTCGTACAGCTTCTTCGCCGTCTGGATGTCGGCCATCCACAACATCGGCACCTACACCTTCGTGGCCGGCCTGTTCGTCATCGGCCTCACGGGGTGGCAGGTGCTGGCGTCGATTCTCATCGGAACCGGCATCCTGTTCTTCGGCATGAACTGGGCCGGCAAGATGGGCCAGCAGACTGGCGTGCCGTTTCCGGTCATGGCGCGAATCAGCTTCGGTATCTGGGGGGCCAACCTTCCGGCGCTCATCCGCGCCGTCATCGCCATCTGCTGGTATGGCATCCAGACCTATCTGGCATCTACTGCCGTGGTGGTCCTGCTCCTTCGCATCGATCCGGGCTTGCAGCACTGGCAGGACCAGAGCTTCGTCGGCCTGTCGTACCTCGGCTGGGCCTGCTTCGTCCTGCTCTGGGTCCTGCAGTTGCTGGTCATCACGCGCGGTATGGAAGCGGTGCGTCGTTTCCAGGACTGGGCGGGGCCGATCGTCTGGGTGGTCATGGTCGCCATGGCCGTCTGGCTCTTCGCGATGGCGGACTGGCATATTCCGATGAGTCTTTCCGTCAAACCGCTGGCAGGCGGCGACGCCATCCGCGGCATTCTGACGGGGGCGTTCCTGCTCGTGGCGACCTACGCCACCATGCTGCTGAACTACTGCGACTTCACGCGTTTCTCGCGGTCGGAGCGCGCGGTCGTGGTGGGCAATTTCTGGGGGATTCCGATCAACTTCGCCGCGTTCGCCGCCATCAGCATCACGATGACGATCGGCACCGTCGTGGTCTTCGGTCACGCCATCAGCGATCCCGCGCTGATCCTCGCGAAGGTGCCGAACACCTTCGTGCTGACGGTCGGCGCCCTGATGTTCATCGTGGCGACGATCGGGGTCAACGTGGTGCTCAATTTCGTGTCGCCCGCCTACGATCTCGCCAACGTGTGGCCGAAGCGGATCACGTTCCGCCGCGGCGGCATCATCAGCGCAGTGCTAGCGCTGATGGTCATGCCGTGGAATCTGTACTCCAACCCGATCGTCGTGAACTACTTCCTTGGCGGACTCGGCGCCTTCCTGGGGCCGATCTTCGGGATCATGGCGGTCGACTACTTCCTCGTTAATCGCGGCATCATCAACATCCGCGATCTTTACCGCTCCGACGAGGCCGGCGAATACTACTTCCGCAACGGGGTCAACCCCAAAGCCATCGCCGTTTTCGTGCCCACGGCCGCCGTGGCGGCGGTGGTTGCGCTCTTGCCGGCGCTGTCGGCCATAGCCGCCTTCTCGTGGCCGATTGGCCTGCTGAGCGCTGCCGCGGCCTATTTTCTGGTGATGGGAGGCGCCAGAAAATCATCCGTTGACGCAGTGGGGGCGAAAGGCGGATTCGGCTCGCTCGAATAGGCACCGCAATCGAACGATGCATGCTGCAACCAGTGCCGCGCAATCTGGTCACGCCTCGCAAACCAGGCACCGCCGCGCTTGACCATGTGCTCGAGCATCTGTTGCAGCGCTCCGATCCGTCCGGGGCGCCCCAACATGCGCAGGTGCAGTCCGATCGATAGCATCTTCGGCTGCGTGCGTCCTTCCTCCCATAGCCAGTCGTAGGCGTCGGCAACATAGCCGGCAAAGTCGGCCGCCCGCACGAAGCGGCTGGAATGCTGGAATTGCATGTCGTTGGTGTCGAATGCGTAGGGCAATAGCACGTAAGGACGATCGCCCGTTCGCAAGGTCACCGGCAGGTCGTCGCCGTAAAAATCGCTGTCATACAGAAAGCCTCCTTCCTCCATCAGCAGCCGGCGCGTATTGGGCGACGAGGCCGACCGGGTATGCCAGCCCACCGGCCGATGCCCCGTTGCCGACGCAATGGCGCGCACGGTGCGCGCGATCGCCCGACGCTCTTCCGCTTCGCTCATCGACACATGGCTTTCCCAGCGCCAGCCATGCGCCGACACCTCATGTCCGAGCGCCACGGCGTCGCGCGCGAGCGACGGAAGGCGCTCGATGGCTTGCCCGCACGCACTGACGGTCACCGGCACACCGTAACGGGCGAATACCGCCATGATGCGATGCCAGCCCGCCCGGATGCCGTAGTCGAAATGGCTTTGCAGGCACGGATCCGGAAACCGCTCGATCCGGTCGACGACTTCATAGACCGCCTCGTTACGCGCGTCCCCCTCGCCAATCGCGAATTCGGCCCCCTCTTCCAGGTTCACCACGAACGACACGGCGACCCGGGTGTCGCCGGGCCAATGCGGATGGGGGAGATGCTTACCGTATCCCAGCAGGTCCCGCTCGATCTCCATAGCTTCTCCTCGTTGTCAGCCACGCGAGCAGTGTGCCTCAGAATTTCAAGAATGTTCAACCATAATCTTAATTTTTGTCGACCAAAATATGGTGAAACGGCTCGCCGGCCATCGTGTGAATGGCGGACAAATCGGGTTGGCTCGCATACAATGCGATCTTCCTTTTCGTCCAACGAGAATTCCGTTCGCCGTGAGACAGCCCCCCCTGGCTAGCCCTTCCAAACAGACCCGACGAGCCCCTGCCAAGATCGATCCGGCGCCGTCTCCGCCATCGCCCGATGCGGGCGACATGACGGATGCACCGCCGGAAACCGAGGAGCGCATGTACCGCTCGATATCCGGCGCCTTGCTCGACGGTAAATTGCGGCCGGGCACGCCGCTGCGCGAGCGCAATCTCGCGGAGGTTTTCGGGGCGACGCGCACGGCGGTACGCAAGGTCCTCGCCCGCCTCGAACGCGAAGGCAAGGTGGAGTTGCGGCAAAACCGCGGAGCATTCGTGCCCCAGCCATCGGTCGAAGACATCCACGCCGTCTACGATGCCCGCCGGGCGGTCGAAGGGGGCATGCTGATGTTGCTCGCCAGCCGGCTCGGCGCGACCCAGTTGCGGGCACTGAGCGCGCACGTCAAACGCGAGGAGGAAGCACACCGCGCCGGTGATCGAGAGGAATCGATACGGCTTGCGGGTGCGTTTCACACCCACTTGACTCGCATGCTGGGCAACGCCGAACTGGAAGCCTTCCTGCAGCGGCTGCTGGCGCGCACCCAGTTGTTCGTCGCGCTTTACGAATCGCACGATCAGTCGAGCTGCGCGCCGGGCGAGCACCGCGCCATCGTGGAGGCACTCGCGCGCGGCGAGGCGTCCGCCGCGGTCAGCACCATGCTGCACCATCTCGATGAAATCGAGGCGCGCATCACCCGCCATGTCACACGGGACGACCAGGAAGACCTGGCCGATATTTTCAACCGCTATTAAAGGGTGCTCCGCATGCGCGTTGCCCTGCTCAACCCCAACGCAAGCCATCACATCACCGAGCGCATGCTTGCCGAGGCGCGAGGCGCCGTGAACGGCGCCTGCGAAATCGTCGGGTACACCAATGCCGACGGCCCGCCCGCCATCCGCTCGCGCGTCGACAATGCCGAGGCCATCGCGGGCCTGCTCAGACTGGCCCGGGCGCATGCGACCCGGGACGTGGATGCGGTTATCCTGGGCGTGTCGATGGACACCGCGCTGGATTCCGTGCGGCAGATGCTGGAAGTACCGGTCGTCGGCACGGCCGAAGCGGCGCTCGCCACGGCCGGCATGCTCGGCGGCAAGATCGGCCTGCTGACGGTGGGCACCGCGCTGACGCCGTTGTATGCCGAACTGGCCGACCACTATGGCTATCGTGCCCGCGTCGCCGGCATTCGCGGCATCGCCGCCCCGGCCGCCTATGGCGCGAAGCTGGCGCCGGAAGTCGCCGCCCTGATGCGCGACGCAGTCGTCTCCCTATGCCGGGACGATGGCGCTGACGTCGTTGTCACTGTCGCCGCGGCACTGTGCGGCTACGTGCCCGAGGTCGCCGCGCAGGCGGAAGTCCCGGTGCTCGACGGCATCGCCTGCGCCGCCGTGCAAGCGCTCTCACTCGCACGCCTGCGGCCCCGCAAGGCGAGCTACGGCAGCTTCGCGCTGCCGCGCCACGACGCCTGACACCGGCGCCCGCGGCCCTCTCCTTCCCCCTCGCTTTCTTTCTCCGCACCGGCACCGGCACGCTCTCGCGCTGGCGCCGATCCATCTATCGCGCTTGATTCGCCGAGCCGCCCGGCTCGCTGCCGCGTGTCGAGTCGCCTCAGAGTCGCATCAATATGCCCGCCAATTTGGTCGACCAAACTAAGCCAAAATAAACGACCACATTTATCTTGACTTTGAATTTTGGTCGACAATAATGGTCGACAATATCAATCACCAAAGACGACCAGGAGACGTTCGCGTCGCTCGCCGCACGCTCGACTGGCCCGCCAGAAAAAAGGACATGTCCATGCAGATTCCGCAGTTCGATATCGCCTTCACCCATGCCACGTTGCTGACCGCCAACGCGGCCCAGCCGGAATTGCGCGATGCCACGATCGCCATCGCCGATGGCCGGATCGCGTGGATCGGGCAGACCCTGCCGGAGCACGCGCAATGCAAGCGCGTCGTGGATGCCAGCGGCAAGGTGATTACCCCGGGCTTCGTGAACGTGCATACGCACTCGATCCTCACGATGGTGCGCGGCGTGGCCGCCGATCTCGGCTTCGCGCCGTCGTATACGCCCGGCATCCCGAAAGGCACGCAGGTCACGCCTGAGCAGGCGCGTGTGCTGGCCCGGCTGGGCGCGCTCGAGGCGCTGATGTTCGGCTCGACGCTGATCGGCGACAACTTCGTGTGCGCCGACGCCACGACCGAAGCCATGGCGGAACTCGGCATGCGCCTCACCCCGAGCTGGCGCATTCACGACGTGGATTTCGGCAAGGTGACCGAAGGCCGCTGGGAATACAGCGCGGACATCGGTCACACGCTTCTGCAGGCGGGCCTCGATCTTGCCGATCGATGGCAGTCACATCCGTTGGTGGATGTGCAGCTTGCGGCGCACGCAGTGGACACCTGCTCCGATGACTTCCTGCGCGAAATCGCAGCGATTTCCAGTGAGCGCGGATTGCGCGTGAACACCCACCTCGGCCAGAGCAAGGTGGAAGTCGAGCGCGTGCTCGCACGCACGGGCAAGTCGTCCACCGAGGTGCTCGATAGCGTCGGTCTGCTCAACGACCGGCTGCTGTGCGGCCATTGCATCTATGTCGGCGACGAGGACATCGTACGGCTGGCGAATGCGGGCGCGCATGTGGTCCACATCCCGAAGTGCAACGCCACGTCGGGACGCCTCGCGCCGATCCATCGCCTCAAGCAGGCGGGCGCGAACATCGCGCTCGCCACCGACACCCAGCATGGCGACATGGTCGAACTGATGCGCTGGGCGCTGATGACGGCGCGCGTGCAGCAAGGCGGCGTCAACGACGACTGGCAACCGCACCACGTGTTCCATATGGCGACGCTCGGCGGCGCCGCCGCGGTGGGCCAGGCCGATCGTATCGGCAGCCTCGAGACGGGCAAGGCCGCCGATCTCGTGATGTTCGATTTCCGCAAGCCGCACCTGACGCCGCACACCAATCCGCTCGGCACGCTGGTCCATACCGGCCAGGGCCGCGACGTGGAGATGGTCTTGGTGAACGGCGAGATTCTGGTGGAAAACGGCATGCCGACCCGTGTCGACATGGGCGAGGTATGTGCCGAAGCCGAACAGGTATGCCAGTCGCTGTGGAATAACGTCTGAGCACCGCGCCCGGAGAATCCGACATGTCCAATGACAAAGCCATTCCGGAACTGGTCGCCTTGACCGCCGCCGAGTTGCGGGCGGGGCTGGCGGCCGGTCACTTCAGCCGCGACGAGGTGAGCGCGCAGTATCTGCGTCATATCGACCGGGTCAATCCGCAACTCAACGCGCTGGTGCGCATCGACCGCGACGCATGGCAACGCGGGCACGTGCACGACGACGCGGCGCTCGGCGGCGTTCCGGTATCGATCAAGGACAACCTTTGGGTCGACGGCTGGACGACGTCCAACGGTTCGCGGCTGTTCCGCGATTTCCGCGCGCCCGAGGATGCGCTCGCAGTGTCACGATTGCGCGCGGCCGGCGCCGTGCTGATTGGCGCCAGCAACTGCTCGGAATTCGCCTGCAAGGGCAACACCACGAACCCGCTGCACGGCGCGACGCGCCACCCGCTCGATCCATCGCGCACGCCCGGCGGTTCATCGGGCGGCGCGGCCGCGGCGGTGGCCGCCGGGCTGTGCGCAGTGGCGCTGGCGACCGATGCGGGCGGCTCCGTGCGGCGCCCCGCGGCGCACGTCGGCGTGGTGGGGTTCAAGCCCACGAGGGGCGTCATCGCGCATGGCCCCGGCTTCGCCGAACCGGTCTACGACAATAGCGTGATCGGCCTCCTCGCGCGCAGTGTGGAAGATGTCTCGCAGACGTTCGAGCCGTTGCTCGGCCAGAACGCTCGCGATCCGCTCAGCGTGTCGCCGGCGATGCTGGCTCCCGTCGTAGCGGGCCGACGGCTGCGCATCGCCTACAGTCCGCGGCTGGGGCTCGACTTCGCGGTCGACCCCGGTGTCGCGCGAGCCGTGGACGATGCCGCGCGACGCCTGAGCGAAGCCGGGCACCGGGTCGAGCTACGCGATCCGCCGTGGCCCGGCAACGTCGACGAGGCTGACCTCATGCCGCTGCAACTGGCCGGCCTCGCGTTGATCTACGGGGACGCATTTCGTCGCGATCCTCACCTGTTCGACCCGGACATCGCCAGCCAGATCGAAGCGGGATTAGCGCTGCCGGCCGTCGCCGTCGCTGCCGCGCTCGAATTGCGCAAACGTCTGTTCACCGCGCTGCGCGAGCTTTTCACGAAGTTCGACTGCCTGCTGACACCGACCACGCCCTGCGTGGCCTGGCCCGTCGAATCCAACGCGCCGCCGGCCATCGAAGGCAAACCGGCGGGCGCGCGTGGGCATGCCGTCTTCACGCCGCTCTTCAACCACACCTACGTACCGGCGTGCTCGATACCGTGTGGCCTCGCCGAACACGATCTGCCCGCCGGCGCGCAGATCGTCGGCCCGATGTATGCCGACCGCACGGTATTGCAACTGGCGGCGGAACTCGAAGCGTTACAGGGTCATGCGTTCCGCCGCCCGGTGGTGGCGCTGTCGACGAACCCTTGATGCGGTAGCACAGACGTGGTGGCTGGCCGTTTCCATGTTCACGGTCATGGCCTGCCGCGCGACAGACTCTTCTACACCAGGCGGCAAGACCGTCAGCCTGCCGGGTGTCCTCGCTGAACCAACAGAC
Organism: Paraburkholderia susongensis; assembly: GCF_900177725.1. Classification (GTDB taxonomy): domain Bacteria; phylum Pseudomonadota; class Gammaproteobacteria; order Burkholderiales; family Burkholderiaceae; genus Paraburkholderia; species Paraburkholderia susongensis. Next base: position 1,102,093 of record NZ_FXAT01000001.1, read on the forward strand.
CTCGATAGAGGCGAATATTTCGATGGAGGAGCACACCATGCAGGAAGCACAAGTCACCCGACGAAGCAGCCGGTTGAAAGTCGCTGTCGCCGGGCTGATCGGCACAAGTCTGGAGTTCTACGATCACTTCATCTACGGTGCGGCGGCCGCGCTCGTCTTTCCGAAGATATTTTTTCCTCAGGACGATCCGAAGATCGCGCTGATCCTGTCGCTGCTGACCTACGGGCTCGCCTTCGCCGCCCGTCCGCTGGGTGCCGCGCTCTTCGGTCACTTCGGGGATCGCATCGGACGCAAGCTGATCCTGATGCTGACCCTGGTGATGATGGGCTCGGCCACTTTCCTGATCGGCGTGCTGCCCACCTATGCCAGCCTCGGACGTTGGGCCGCAGGGCTGCTGTGCCTGCTGCGCCTGCTGCAAGGCATCGCGCTCGGCGGCGAATGGGGCGGCGCGGCACTGATGGTCAGCGAAACCGCGGGTAAGAGCGACGCGCGTAAAGGCTTTCTGGGCAGCATGGTGCAGGTGGCGGCGCCGATCGGCTTTCTGCTCGCCAACGGCGTGTTCGCACTGGTCACGAATGCGGTTTCCGACGAAGCCTTTCTGGCATGGGGCTGGCGCATTCCGTTTCTGGCTAGCTCGCTGCTGGTCTTCGTCGGCATCTACATCCGGCGCACCATCGACGAGTCGCCGGAATTTCTCGCCAGCCAGAAAAGCGAGCCTCAAAAGGAAGAACGTGCGCCGCTCGCGGAAGTGTTCCGGCACCATCGCGGCAAGTTGCTCGTGGCAATCGGTTCGCGCGCGGGCAGCGACATCGCGTTCTACATCTTCTCCCTGTTCCTGCAGATCTATCTGGTCAGGCGTGGCCTGCCCAAGTCGCTGGCGCTGGAGGCCGCCGTGCTGGCCGCGTTCTCGCAGATCCTGGGCATCCCGCTGTTCGGCTATCTCTCCGATCGCATCGGGGCGCGCCGGTTGCTGATCGCCGGTTCGATCTGCGGTGCGCTGTGGTCGTTCGTCTTCTTCCGCATGGTCGACACCGGCATACCGTCGCTCGTCATCGCCGCCTCGATGATCGGCCTGTTTATTCACGCCGCCCTATGGGCGCCGCTGGCCACGTTCCTGCCCGCGATGTTTCCGGTACGGGTGCGTTATACGGGAGCCGGCGTGGGCTTCCAGGCGGCCGGCATCGTCGGCGGCGGTCTGGCGCCGGTCATCGCTACCACGCTATTGAACGTCTACCAGACCAGCACGGCGGTGGCGCTGTATGTGGCGATCGGCCTGCTCATCACCGTGGTAGCGGTCTGGGGCGGTTCGCGCGACGCGACCGTCACGCCTGCGCCGCTGGGCGATTCCGCCTGACACCACTTGCCGTTCCCGTTTCGTCGAAACCCAGGCGCCCCGGACGCGGCGGTACTTCCGCGCCGGGCGCTCTCAGGAGCCGTTTTCCATGCGCTTGCTCGTTCTCAATCCCAACATCTCCGACAGCGTTTCAGCGCTGATTTCCGCTGAAGCGAAACGCGCGGCGTCGCCGGGCGTGCTGATCGACGTATTGACCGCGCCGTTCGGCGTGGCCTATATCGAAACCCGGCTGGAGGCGACCATCGGCGCCTACGCCGCCACCTGCATGGCCGCCGATCACCACGCCTCCTACGACGGCGTGATCGTTGCGGCGTTCGGCGATCCGGGACTGCATGGCATCAAGGAGTTGCTGGACAAGCCGGTGGTCGGCCTGACCGAAGCGGCGTTGACGAGTGCCTGCCTGCTCGGGCAACGCTTCTCGATCATCGCGATTTCCAGCCGCATACGGGCATGGTACGCAGAGTGCGTCGCCTATAACGGCTTGACCTCGCGACTGGCCAGCATTCGCGGTCTTGACCAGCCGCTGTCCGATGTCGGTGGCATCCAGCAGGACCACGGAGCAGCGTTGAAACAGCTGTGTCTGCAGGTCGTCGAGCAGGACGGCGCCGATGTCGTCATCCTGGCGGGCGCGCCGCTGGCCGGCCTCGCGCGTTCGCTAAGCGGCACGTTGCCCGTGCCGGTGGTCGACGGCGTCTCGAGCGCGGTTCGCCACTGCGAAACACTCGTCTCGCTTGCACCCGGACGGGTGACAGCAGGCAGCTACGCGCTGCCACCCGCCAAGCCCCATACCGGTTTGCCCGCGGGCCTGGCGGCCTGCCTGGCAGCGGGCCGCCGTCCGGACTGAGTCGCACGCCCGCCTCGCAAGACAAGCTGTACACCCGCGTCTTTCCAACGCGCCAATCAATCCGGCCGGGGGGAAAGACATCCGCATCGATACCGTTGTTGCATCTCTAATTAATTAGGATGACAAATAAAATGAAAGCGCAAAAAGGAGACACACGAATTACCCACCACGCTGCACTGGCTCTTACCGCAAGCCTGGTCAGCGTCAGTGCGCATGCGCAGAGCAGCGTGCAGATTTATGGCATCGTCGACGCAGCCGCCGCTTACGTGAGCAACATCGCCGGACACGCCGCCGTGCAGGAGATTTCCGGCATCATGAACGCCAACCGCCTTGGGCTGCGCGGCAGCGAATCGCTCGGCTCGGGCGTCAAGGCAGTCTTCACGCTGGAAGGCGGCTTCAACATCAACGACGGCTCGATGCTTCAGGGCAGTCCGGGGACGACCCGGTTCTTCGGTCGCCAGTCGTTCGTCGGCCTGCAATTTCCCTGGCTGACGGTCACTGCCGGGCGGCAGTACGACACCATGTTCGACCTGCTCGCCTATTCCGCGGCCCCGTATATGTCATCGTACTGGCTGCGGCCCGGCGTGGCGTCCAACCTGGTCGGAGCGAACGGCAGTTCCGCCGACTTCGACCGGCTCGGCGGCGTGCGGGTCGACAACTCGGTCAAGGCAGTCAGCACACCCATCAACGGTTGGACATTCACCAGCATGTTTGGCCTGGGCGGACAGCCCGGCACGTTGTCCACGGGCAGCACGCTCAGCCTCGGGGCGCGTTATCAGGGCGAGGCGCTGGGCGTGGGCGCGGCGTACACCAATTTCAAGGAACCCAACGGCAGCGGCAACTACGTCACCTGGGGGGCGGGCGCGAGCTACCGCCTGGCCGAACTGTCATTCAATGCGCTCTACACGAATACCCGCTTCACGCCAACGGCCGATAGCGTCCAGGTCGTCGAAGTCGGCGCCCATTACCAGCTCTCGCCGTGGTTGTCCGTCAGCGCTGCGTATGCCTTCATGCTGCCGAACCACGACTCGTCGAATGTGATTATTCGTGGCAATCGCAATCAGTTCGGCGCCTCGATCGATTATGCGTTCTCCAAGCGCACCGACGTCTATGCGGTTGCCATCCGCCAGCAAACGGCAGGCGGCAACCCGGCGCAGATCTTCACGTTGCCTTCGACGGGCATCGGCATGGGAAGCGCTCAAACGTTGGTGGCACTCGGCCTGCGGCATCGCTTCTGAGCGTGTGAGGAACGTCTGGATACCGGCATCGCGTGAACGGGACCCCTCAGCGGCGCATCGGCCCACATCGCGAGTCTGATACAATCCGCTCCCACAGAAGCAGGTTACAGGGGCGCGGTTTACGTGCCCGTTCCTTTAATTGAATCAAGCACTTGCGGTTGACTCCGTGCGGGCGTTCGATGCCCGTCGCCCGCTCCACTTTCCGGCTGAACGTTCAGCGGAATCCAGCAAGAGCCGCCTCCTGAAGGCGGCTTTTTTGTAGTGGCAACGGCCGGCGGAGCGCGACGCGGACCGCACAACGGCAAGCAGCGCACGGCACGGCCCGCCACGCAAGCCGCGAAGCCTTCACCCTTGCAGCAGTAGCACCGACGATGATCCACGATCCAAACGACTCCGGCCTGCCGGACGAACTCCCGACGCCGACCAGCAGCCCTGCGCCTCACGCGGACAGCGCCGGCAGCCCACGCGATACAGACGACGCAGACGACACGGAAGGCGCAACGCCACAAGAAGCGCTGCACCGCCGCCGCATCCGCAGCTTCGTCACGCGCGCGGGCCGCGTGTCCACCGGTCAGCGCCGCGCGCTCGACGAACTCGGTCCGCGCTTCGTGCTGCCCTTCAAGTCAGAGCAGTCCGACTGGAACAGCGTGTTCGGCCGCGAAGCGCCGCACGTGCTCGAAATCGGCTTCGGCATGGGCGCGACCACCGCGGAAATCGCGTCGCAACGCCCCGGCGACGATTTCCTCGGCGTCGAAGTCCACGAGCCGGGCGTCGGCGCATTGCTGAAGCTGATGAGTGAACAGTCGCTGACGAACATCCGCATCATCCAGCACGACGCAGTCGAAGTGCTCGAGCAGATGATCGCGCCGGACAGTCTCGACGGCGTGCACATCTTCTTTCCGGACCCGTGGCACAAGGCGCGCCATCACAAGCGCCGGTTGATCCAGCCGAAGTTCGTCGCGCTGCTCGTGTCGCGTCTGAAGCCGGGCGCCTATCTGCACTGCGCGACCGACTGGCAGAACTACGCCGAACAGATGCTCGAAGTGCTCGGCGCCGAGACGCTGCTCGAGAACACCGCCGACGGCTATGCGCCGCGTCCCGAGTATCGTCCGGTGACGAAGTTCGAGCGGCGCGGCCTGCGGCTCGGCCACGGCGTGTGGGACCTCGTGTTCCGCAAGCGCGGCGCGGCGTGAAGCACGCGGTATAAAGCGCACGGTATAAAGCGCGCGCCGGCGGCAATCTGATTGACCGGCCGCCAACGCAAACCAGCGAAAAGGTCCGCTTACGCGGACCTTTTTTCATGGCGCAAACACAGTGAAGCAGCAAGCCATAGGAATAGCTCGATAGCGCCGAGCCTCAATCCGCCCAGGCCATGTCGCCGCTATAACCGATCAGCAGAATCAGCAAGCCGAAGCCGATCCGATACCACGCGAACACCGTGAAGTCGTGCGACGCGATATAGCGCAACAGCCAGCGCACGCAGATAAACGCGCTCACGAAGGCCGCCACGAAACCAAGCGCGACGCTGCCGAGCGCATCGGTCGATAACAGATGCCAGCCCTTGTACAGCTCGTAGGCGGTCGCACCGAAGATGATCGGAATCGCGAGAAAAAACGAGAACTCAGTCGCGACGCGGCGCTCGAGACCGAACAGCATGCCGCCGATAATCGTCGAGCCCGAGCGCGAGGTGCCCGGAATCAGCGCGAAGCATTGTGCGAGACCGACCTTGAGCGCATCGAGGGCAGTTAGTTCGTCGATACTGCGCACCCGCACCGCCGCGTCGCCGCGCGCACGCTGACGCGCCTCCGCCCACAGGATCACGACGCCGCCCGCCACGAGCGCGAACGCGACCGGCACCGGCGAGAACAGCGCAGCCTTGATCGACTTCTCGAATAGCAGGCCGAGTACGATCGCCGGAATCGTCGCGATGATGACGTTCAGCGTAAAGCGGCGCGCCTCGGGACGGCTCGGCAAGCCCACCACCACGTCGCCGATGCGCCGGCGAAACTCCCAGCACACGGCGAGAATCGCGCCGAGCTGGATCACGACGTCGAAGGTTTTGGCGTGATCGTCGGAGAAATCGAGCAGACTGCCGACCACGATCAGATGCCCGGTGCTCGACACCGGCAGGAATTCCGTCAAACCTTCGACCACGCCGAGAATCAGCGCTTTGCAAGCCAGTAGCCAGTCCATCCGTGCCCCTTATCGCGGTAGGTTGTCGCAACGATCAGGGCCGCACGGTCATCACTGGCGCGCGCGGCTCTGCCGGCCGCGCGTGCATGTCATTTTTCGACGATCTGCACGCGTATGCCGTTTGTAAGGATGGTGATTGTACCGGGTTCGTAATGCACGCCGGCAAATTGCAGTTGTTCGGGCTTGAAGGTGTAGATCGGATAGTTGGTGAGCAACTGCGTCGCGAGCAGCGCGGCCGCGGCGTTGATCTGCTGCGTGTAGGCCTGCGCCTGGCCGTTCACGCTCACGTTGTCGACGTTCGGCGCTTTGAGGATCACCGAGCGGCTGGCCGGATCGTATGCGAGCTCACTCGACAGCGTGAAGACGCCGTCCACCGGCTGCTGCAGGAACGGGCTCGCGAAGCGCGCATCGAGCTTCACCGAAACGCGGTTCGCATCGGGCAGCATGCCCACCACCGGATTGCTCAGCGCGACATCGAACACCTGCGACACCGTGCGCTGATACGGGAACTTGCGCTGCACCGCCTCCTGCACCTGCTGCTGCGAGAACGTGTAGTGCGACGGGATGAATGGAAACGTCGAACTCGCGCAGGCCGCGAGCGAGACCGTGATGCCGAGCGTGACGCCAAGCGCGCTGCAGCCAGTCAGCGCCGCGCGCAGAAAGCGGCGCCGGGCGGGCACTGCGAGTCGAATCATGCGAAATCTCCTGTGGAAGTCTGGTCTGGCGCCTGCCTCGGTTGCCTGGTGCGTTGCATGTGGCGGTGAATGCGGCGGTGAATGCGGTTTAGTGAATGCGATTCGTTGAATACCGGGTTGAACGAGGGTTGAGCGAAGCACACGAAGCGCTACGAATCGCACATCGCTTGCGGCCCAGTTAGCACCTCGAGTTGCGTCAACCATGCGAGCGCTTCGTCGCGGTTCGCGCCGCACATTTCGAGTTGCGGTTGCAGACCCGAACAGCACGCGGGCCGCTCGGGCTGACCGAAGATCGCGCAGCGCAGATCGTCACCGAGTTGCACGCAGCGCACGCCCGCGGGCTTGCCGTGCGGCATACCCGGAATCGGACTCGAAATCGACGGCGCGATACAGCACGCGCCGCAATCGGGGCGGCACGCATGACCGGCCACCTGAAACGGAGACTCGCGCTGCGCCGCGCTTTGCGATTCCGTACCGGCGCTTTCCAATCCTTCCTTCACGTCATTCTTCCTGAACTCGAAACAGGCAACACATTTCCAGACCCGCATTGTGCCACCGCAACTCCGTGCGACCTTTTTACACAATTGGGCCGATAAGCGCTCACTTACACTCGAAAGCACCGAAAAGCCATATCCGGAAGGCCGGAAGGCGTGAGAAAGAGGCGCCGTTCGAGCCATGCTGCGCCCACCGCAACTCATCACGCCCTCCTGCACAACGGCCAACTTCCACGAGCCACCCATGTCTGCCGCCGACACCTTGTTCCGCCCCGACCTGCTCGCCCGCTACAGCGCAAACGGTCCACGGTATACGTCCTATCCGACCGCCCCGCAGTTCCGCGACACGTTCGATCCCGCCGACTACATACGCGCCGCCGCCGACCCGGGCGCCGCCTCGAGCGATCTCTCGCTCTACTTTCACATTCCGTTTTGCGACACCGTGTGCTTCTACTGCGGCTGCAACAAGATCGCGACGAAAAACCGCGCGCATGCGCGTCCGTATCTCGAACGTCTCAAACGCGAAATCGCCTTGCAGGCAGCGTGTTTCGACACGCGACGACCCGTGTCGCAACTGCATTGGGGCGGCGGCACGCCGACCTTTCTGTCGCACGACGAAATGGCCGAGCTGATGGCCACGACGCGCGAGCACTTCGCGCTGCTGTCCACGCAGTTTCCCTCGCAGTTGCCCACGCAGTTTCCCGGCACACAGGCCGAATACTCGATCGAGGTCGACCCGCGCGAGGCGTCGTCCGACACGATCGCGCATCTGCGCCGACTCGGCTTCAACCGGCTGAGCCTCGGCGTGCAGGACTTCGATCCGCGCGTGCAGCAGGCGATCAATCGCATTCAGCCGTTCGAGATGACCGCCGCAGTGATGCAGGCCGCGCGCGCCGCGGATTTTCATTCGATCAGCGTCGATCTGATTTACGGCCTGCCGCATCAGACGGTCGCGAGCTTCAGCCGCACGCTCGACACGATGCTCGAACTCGCGCCGGACCGGCTCTCGGTGTTCGCCTATGCGCACCTGCCGCAGTTGTTCAAGATGCAGCGCCGGATGGATCCCGCGACACTGCCGTCACCCGCCGAGCGGCTCGCGCTGCTGCGAACGGTGGTCGGGCGTCTGACGGAGGCAGGCTACGTCTACATCGGCATGGATCACTTCGCGCTGCCCACCGACGAACTCGCGCGCGCTCAGGCGCGGCGCACGCTGCATCGCAATTTCCAGGGCTACAGCACGCGGGCCGAATGCGATCTGATCGGCTTCGGCGCATCGTCGATCGGCAAAGTCGGCGACGTCTACGCGCAAAACGCGAAGGACCTGCCGGCGTACGCCGAGGCGATCGACGCGGGCCGGCTCGCGATCGCGCGCGGCATTCGCCTCACCGCCGACGACCGTCTGCGGTGCGACGTCATCACGCAGATCATGTGCAACCTGGAATTGCGCCTCGATGAATTCGAAGCGGCATACGGCATCCGTTTCGCCGACACGTTCGCGCCGGAACTCGCGCGCCTGCGCGAGTTCGAGGAAGACGGGCTGATATCGATCGGCGCGCGCAAGCTCGAAGTGCGGATGGCCGGACGCATGCTCGTGCGCAACATCGCGATGGTGTTTGACCGCTATCTCGGCGAGCAGACACTCGAACGGTTCTCGCGCACGGTCTGAGGTCTGAGGCCCGAGCGCAGATGGCCCTGGAGCCGCGCAGTCGATGCAAGCCGATCGACGAAAGCAATCGGCTTGCCCGTCGAGCGATTTTCGGCCATAATCTGCGTCTTCTTCGCGCGCGGGATTTCAGTGCGCGCGCTACAGAATCTGCCCAGGTGGTGAAATTGGTAGACGCAGGGGACTCAAAATCCCCCGCCGCAAGGCGTGCCGGTTCGATTCCGGCCCTGGGCACCAGAAGATGTTCCGGCGAGAGCCGATGTATTCCGAAAACCCCGTAAGATCAACGTCTTACGGGGTTTTTTATTCCCCATCGATCCGTGTTGACTCGTCGACAGCCGGTGGTATGTGGTGGCATTTTTGGTGCTATCTGGCTCGTTTCCCGGTTTATCCAGCGGGAGACACCACCATGTCGCTGACCGATGTCCAGGTTAGGAGCGCGCGCTACAACCCTGAGGGAACCGGCAACCGCGTTGCGGATGGCGGTCGCATGTATCTGCAGCTCGGCAAGTCCGGCGCGAAATACTGGCGGATGTCGAGCCCGCCCAGCACGCGAAGACGCTCGCCCGCATGGAAAGCGACGTATTCCCGTGGCTTGGCAAGCGTCCGATTACCGGCATCGACGCGCCAGACATTCTTGGGGTTCGTGGACGCGAGGCGCAAGGCCTGTGATTGCGGCGGCCTCTATCCATGCGCGCCACTGCGACGTGAAATCGAACCCGGCATTGATCGTGAAGGCCGCGTCGAGCGCTTCGTTCAGTGTCGCCCGGCGTTGTAATGCGGCGAAGGCCGCATACGCGGCGGCGCATTGGCCGAGTATGGCAGGCCGCCAGCCTGGACGCACAATGAGCGCCCAGGTTGGTGAATCAATCTCTGCCGGAAAGGCTGCGTTCGTCTGATGGGCGGTCCAGATGTCGGCAATCGCATAGGGTGAGCAGATCAACGCGCATGCGGGATGCACCGCGAATTTCGCATCGAGCAGATCCTCTGGGCGCATGGCGAGCCACGCCTCGCGCGCGAGCACCTCTGTGTTCGCGGCGAAGTATGCGATATGCAGGGACCATTCAAGACGCGCGAGGTCCGCGAAATAGCGCGAATGCGGGTCGGTTTCGTATGTTTCGATAAACGCAGGCAGCGCCGCACCGAAACAATTGAGGTCACCACTTTGCGACGGATGGGCTTGCGCGTAAGCAATGGCCAGCTCGTCGAAATAGCCTTCGCCGACCTGCGCCAGCAAGACGGGATAGGCAGCGGCGAGCGCGGCGCGCCAATGGGCGCGAATACCGGACCGGTAAAATTCAATGCGCTGGTTCAACAAGTCTGTATGCCGAGCCGCATCACGGCACGGTGGGGCTTGCAGAAGCGGCAGAATCAATCGCTGTTCCGCATCCAGTGACTGCGCAAATATGCGCTGCAGTGCCTCAATTTGTTTAGGCATTGTCGCCACCCTCGTTTGGCGCCAGGATACTCGCCGAGCATTCAGACAGAACAGCTTGCTGAATATGACAAGCGCTGCGTGCTTCCTCAAGCAGGACCTCCAGCGGCGGCAAAGCGGTATCCCATTCGATCAGCGCGGGTACGGCGCCGAAGCGTCTCAGCGCATATCGATAGAGCGCCCAGACTTCGCTGGCCACGCGCGAGCCGTGATCGTCGATAACCGCGACGTCGGTGACTCGGTGGCCCGCGAGATGAATCTCGCCGACCGTGCCAATTGGCAACGAGTCGATCGCCTCAATGGCGTTCTCTGCATGATTGCACTGGTTGACATACAGGTTGTTCACGTCGAGCAGCACGCCGCAACCAGTGCGTGAAACGAGTTCAGCCAGAAACTGTGTCTCACCGTACTGATCGTCGCGAAAGCGAACGTAGGTGGAGACATTTTCGAGCAGGACCGGCCGCCCCAGCACGTTCTGTAACTCGTCGACGCGCGAGCACAGAAGAGTGAGTGCCGCGCGGGTCAGGGGCATCGGCAAGAGTTCGTTCAGGTGACCGGCTGGCGTCGCGCCCCAGCAAAGGTGTTCGGAAACGACCGCAGGTTCGATGCGCTGAACGAGGCATTTGAGCTTTGCGACATGTGCACTGTCGAGCGGGCTCGCCGAGCCGAGACCAAGGCCGACTCCATGCAGGCTGACCGGCAGGTCGCGACGCACGGTGTCGAGTACATGCAGGTCGAAGCCGCCATCGCCAAAATAGTTTTCACTGTGCACTTCGACCCAGCCGACGGCGGGCGTAGCACTGAGGAAGTCGCGGTAGTGGGCGTGCCGCAAGCCAATGCCGATGCCCAGGGGCTCTGCGGCGGGGAGGTCGGGCGGACTCATTCGGGTGACGAACTGGCTGCGACGGACTGATCGTTCAGGAATGCTTCTCGTCGACCGCGCCACCCATTTTTTTGCAGGTTTGTTTCGACACGTTCTTGAAGTCGCCTTTATCGTTGTCGACTTTGGCTTCCCCGGCGCAGCCATGCACGCCGGTTTTGCTCGCGCAGTCATTCTGACCAGCCTTGGCAATACCAAAGCACTGCACCTTCTGTTCTGCATGCACGGAACCGATGCCGCTGGCAGCAAGACCCGCCAGGGCGGCGGCCACCAAAGCGGGCCGACTGAGCTTCGAGTTCATGTTGGATCTCCCAGGTTAGAGGTCCCTGTCGCCAGGATTCGACGGTCATGCTGCGTCCCTTCAACTTGCAGAACTGTCGAGTCGCGGTCAGTTCTTCCAAGTGCAACCTGTAAGCAAATATCAAGGTCTGGAATTTTCAACTGCCCGACGTATAAACACTACTCTTGCGTGACTAAAACGGGGGCGCGACGTCATGTATGGCATTCCGATTTTCGCACACCGTAACGAGGACCCGGCGCAGTCGTGATCCCGACCTCTAGGGGTGCGGCCTTCGACGCGGCCGAACTGTTATGCGAATGCAGCATCGAGCGCTTGTCACGGGACTTTTCAACATTCTGGGGAGCGCCTGGGCGGTGCCGCCGGAAGCGAGTGCGAGGGCGCGTACCGCCCCCCCGTACGTTGCCGCTGAACCTGCCGGTGCAAATCAGGCACGCGGGCGAGCTGTCCGCTCCCGGGCCCTCTCCCGCACGAACTCCAGGAATGCGGTCGTGAGACGCGACGGCGGCTGCCTGTCGGATGTGACGACACCATATTCAAACGGGATTGCCGGCGCGAAGTCATGAACGGAAACGCGTTCCGTCAGATAGTCGGTGGACACCGGATCAATGATCGACACACCAGCGCCACGCGCGACGAATGTCGCGATGGCGGCCGACAATTGACACTCCGCGCTCATCACACGTTCTATTTGCCGCTCGGCGAAGATCTCGTCGACGATACGGCGCGTATCGTACTCGCGCGGCATGGAAATGAATTTCTCACCGGCCAGGTCCTCGGGGGTAATGACCCGCTTGCGCGCGAGCCGGTGTCCCTTGGGCAGGATGCATTTCATATCGGCACTGAACAGCGTCTCGAGTCGCACGCCAGGCTGCCATGTCGTGTAGGTCACGAATCCGATGTCGCATTGCTCGCTCGCCACGAGTTCACCAACCAGTTTCGTGCCGTGAATAAGTAACGACACGGTCACCCCTTCGTGCGCCCGCGTGAAGTCGGTGATCCACTCCGGCAGCAGATTCAACGCCAATGCGGGTGCCGCCGCGATGTTCAGCGAGCCTCTCGTGAGCGAGCGGATCTGCTGCGCCGCATGAGCGATGCGCTCCACGCCGACAAATGAGCGCTCCACCTCCTGATAGAGCAGCAACGCGTCCGAAGTCGGGAAAAGTCGCCCCTTCTCGCGTGTAAACAAGCTGAAGCCAATTTCCGTCTCCAGATCGAGGATCAGGCGCGTCACCGCGGGCTGCGTGATGTGCAGCATTTCGGCTGCCCGCGTAATCGACTGCCGCAGGATCACCGCCCGGAACGCTTCAAGCTGCCGGCTCTTCATCCCCTACCCCATAACATTTAGACATTCATCGACATTTATTCCTGATTTGACCATGCTGATTTGGCGCACAAAACTGTGTATTAAGCGGGCCGATGCCCGATAACCAGCAGCATAACATTTCGATATCGATGGAGACTCCGATGCGCAAACACATCGTCCCGATCCTGCTCGCCGGCGCGTTTGCCGCCGCGCAGGCCCACGCTGAAACGACGACGCTCTACGTCGGCGCCTTCGGCGGATCCTTCGAACAGCTCCTGCGACAGAAGATCATTCCGCCGTTCGAGAAGGCCAACAACGTCAAGGTCGTGGTCGTTCCCGGTGATTCCACGACCACGATGGCGCGCCTTCAGGCGCAAAAAGGCAAGGAAAGCCTCGACGTCGTGTTTCTCGACGACGGTCCGATGTATCAGGCCATCCAGCTCGGCTTCTGCGACACCCTCACTGATGCGCCGGTCTACAAGAACCTGTTCGACGTAGCCCGCTTCAGGAGCAACAAGGCGGTGACGATCGGGCTGAACGCGACCGGTCTCGTCTACAACGAGCGCCTCTTTGCCGCGAAGGGATGGGCGCCGCCGACCTCGTGGCACGACCTGGCCGACCCGCGCTACAAGGGCAAGGTCGCGTTTCCCACCATCAGCAATGGGTATGGCCTGCAATCACTGATCGTGCTCGCCCGGCTCAATGGCGGCAGCGAGAAAAACATCCAGCCTGGTTTCGACATGATGAAAACGTCGATCGCGCCGAACGTGCTGTCGTTCGATCCATCGCCGGGAAAAATCTCCGAGCTGTTCCAGACGGACAGCATCGCGCTTGCCGCATGGGGTGACGGCCGCACCCAGGCATTGCGCAATCAGGGCGTGCCGGTCAAATTCGTCGCGCCAAAAGAAGGCGCGGTGGTGCTGGGTCTGAGCATGTGCCCGGTCAAGCACGACGCGCCGAACGATCTCGCCCAGAAATTCGTCCAGTTCTCGTTGTCGCCGGAAATCCAGGCGCTGTACGCGGAGGAAGAAGGCGTCGCGCCGGTGAACAAACTGACCCAATTGTCGCCGACGGTTGCGGCTCGCGTGGCGAGCCCGGACGCCGTCGCGAAGATGCTCAAGGTCGACTGGGACGTGGTCAACGACAAGCGCGCGACGTGGACTCAGCAATGGAATCGTGACGTAGAGCGGTGATTCTCTGCCAGGGCCTGTTCACGCTAATAACGGGCTTGCACTGGCCCTGGCACCTGAATGCGGCGGACGACGCCGCCAGGTGCGTCTCCGTTGTCGCCAGAGAAATTTCAAGGAAAGGTCTATCCAGGTCATGAGTTATTTACGGATCGAACGCCTGAACAAGCAGTACGGCGAGACTGTCGTCGTCGACAGCCTCAGCATCGATGTTGCGCGCGGGGAATTCGTCTCCCTGCTCGGCCCATCGGGCTGCGGCAAGACGACGACCCTGCAGATGATCGCCGGCTTCGTCGAGCCTACCTCGGGCGATATCAGCCTCGAAGGCCGATCGCTGACCGGCACACCGCCGGCTGCGCGCGGACTTGGCATCGTGTTCCAGAGTTATGCGTTATTTGCTCACATGACGGTTGCGGAGAACGTCGAGTTCGGGCTGCAGATGAGGCGCGTCGACCGGGCGGCGCGCAAGCGCCGCTGTCTCGCCGCGCTGGAGCTGGTTCAACTCGGCCGCCATGCATCGAAGTATCCGCGCGAACTGTCGGGGGGGCAGCGTCAACGCGTTGCGCTCGCGCGCGCACTGGTCATCGAGCCGCCGTTGCTGCTGCTGGACGAACCGCTGTCCAACCTCGACGCGAAACTGCGTCACGATATGCAGGCCGAGCTACGCGCGATCCAGCAGAAGGTCGGCACCACCACCATCATGGTCACGCACGATCAGGCCGAGGCCTTGGCAATCAGCGACCGCGTCGCGCTGCTCAATCAGGGCACGGTGGTCCGCTTCGATACTCCGACCGGCGTCTATGACGACCCGGGCAGCCTCTTCGCCGCGGATTTTATCGGTCGTGCCAATGTGCTGCATGGACACGTGAGTTTCGACGGCGCGGAGCGCGTGCTCAAGGTGGGCCACGCGAGTCTGCCGCTCGACGCGCCGCACGCGTGTGGTGAACACACGTTTTCGCTGCGTCCCGAGCGCATCGAACTGGTTGAGAGCGGCGCAGGGCACGTGGACGGGCAGGTCAAGGCGCGCGCGTTTCACGGCAACTGCTGGTCGGTCAACGTGAGCACCGAGATCGGCGAGTTGCAGGTACAGCTTGCGAACGGTGGCGGCCACGTAGCGAAGGTCGGTGACGCGGTCGGCCTCGACTGGTCTGGTGCCGCGCTGCGTCCGCTCACGCCGCACACCGCGGGAGCCCCGCAATGAGCGCCGCTCGCCCCCTGATGCGGCCACTGCCGCCGAACGCAACGCGCCGCAGGCGGCCGAACGGTCCACTGCTCGTCGCGCCCGTGACGCTGCTTTTCACGCTGCTGCTCATCATCCCGATGGCGCTCGTCGGCGTGCTGAGCCTGCAAGGCTTCGACGCGGCCTCTGGCGGCGTGCTCGATGTGTATTCATGGCACAACTACGCGCAGATCGTCACCGATCCGTACTATCACGAGATCTTCCTGCGCACGTTCGCACTCGCGATCAGCGTAACGCTTGGAACGATCGTGCTAGGTGTACCCGAGGCCTGGTTCATCTTCCGCATGTCGGCCCGCTGGCGTGCGTTCTTCCTGATTCTTACGCTTGGGCCTCTGTTCATCTCGGCCGTCGTACGCACACTCGGCTGGTCGATCCTGCTGGACGGCCAGGGCGTCGTCGCGCAAGTGCTCGTACGCCTGCATCTGGTCGACGCGCCGCCGCAGATGCTGTTCTCGTTTCCGGCCGTGGTGATCGTACTGGTGCATGCGCTCGTGCCGTTGATGGTGCTGTCCGTCTGGACCTCACTGCAAAGCCTCGATCCGCAGATGGCCAATGCGGCCATCTCGCTCGGCGCCGGCCCGCTAACGGTATGGCGCCGCATCGTCTTGCCGCAGACTGCGCCGGGCATTCTGTCCGGCAGCCTGATCGTCTTCGCACTGAGCGCGAGCGCGTTCGCGACACCGGCGCTCATCGGGGGCCGGCGCCTCAAGGTGGTCGCAACGGCGGCCTATGACGAATTCCTGCACAGCATGAACTGGCCAATGGGCGCAGCGATTGCGGTGTGCCTGCTCGTGCTGAATCTCGGCACCGTCGCGCTGTACAGCCGCTTTGTCGAGCGACGCTTGAAGCGGCGCCTGGGGGAGACGGCATCATGAATCGAAACGGTCCTGTGGCGCTTGGCTTCCATGCCGTGTTTACCGTGTTTCTGATCGCTCCGCTCGCGATCGTCTGTCTCGTTGCCTTTACGCCGGGAAATCTGCTGAGCGTACCGACCATTCATTTTTCGATGCGCTGGTTCGAAGCGCTCGTTAGGAATCCGGATTTCACTCAGGCGTTTTCGAACAGTCTATGGCTCGCGACGCTCTCCGCCACGCTCGCGGCGACACTGGGTGTGCCGGCCGCGCTGGGCCTGATGCGCTACCGCTTTGCTGGCCGCAACGCGATCAACTCGCTGCTGCTCTCCCCGCTGATGATTCCCCCTGTCGTGCTGGGCGTCGCGTTGCTGCAACTGTTCACGCGCGTCGGCGTGTCCGGCTCGTTCGTCTCGCTCGTGATGGCTCACGTGATGCTGGTGTTCCCGTATTGCCTGCGGCTCATCATGGCGTCGCTGGTCACGATGACACGCGATGCCGAGCACGCCGCCGTCTCGCTCGGGGCGAATGCATGGACCACCTTTCGGCGCATCACGTTGCCTGCGTTGGTGCCGGGTATTGCCGCGGGCTGGGTGCTCGGTTTTGCCAGCAGCTTCGATGAGCTGACCGCAACGATCTTCATTGCGGCACCCACCACGATCACGCTGCCAGTACGCATCTACATGAGCATGAGCGAAACCGTCGACCCGCAGGTCGCGGCGGTCGCCACCGTGATCATGGCGGTCACGCTCGGCTTGATGTTCGCACTCGACAGGCTCGTTGGAGTCGACCAGGTTTTGACGGGAAAACATTGATGAAACAGGAATACGATTTTGCGATCGTCGGCGGCGGTCTGGTTGGCATGGCGATCGCCTACGGACTCGCCAAGCGCGGCCAGAAGACGATCGTGCTCGACGGCGAAGACTCCAGCGTCCGCGCGGCGCGCGGAAACTTCGGCCTGATCTGGGTATCGGGCAAAGGCAGGAAGCATGTCGACTACGGTCGCTGGTCGCTCGAATCGGCACTGCTCTGGCCGGCGTTCGCCGCTGAACTCGAAGCAGCGTCGTCGCTCAGTCTCGGCTACTCGCGTCCCGGCGGCATCAGTATCGCGCTGACCGATGACGCGCTGGCGGGCAGTGTGGATACGCTGCGCCAGCTGCACGCCCGCGATGCACGCCTCACCTACGACATCCTCGACCGCCAGCAACTGGCTGAACGCATCCCGGAGGTCGGTCAGAACGTGGCCGGCGCGGTCTACTCGGAAAACGACGGTCATGTGAGCCCGCTCTACACGCTGCGTGCCCTGTTCCTCGCATTCGAGCGAGCGAACGGCGCATACGTGCCGGAGGCGCATGTGAAGTCGATTGAACGTGCGAACGGCGGCTATCGCATCGACACCGGCAAGCGCACCCTCGAAGCGGGGCGCGTGGTCCTGTGCGCGGGGCTCGGCAATCGCGAGCTCGCGCCAATGGTGGGACTGAGCGCGCCGGTCGTGCCGCTGCGCGGTCAGATCCTCGTGACGGAACGCGTGCGTCCGTTCCTCAAGTACCCGACGCTCTCCGTGAGACAGACCGCCGAGGGGTCCGTATTGCTCGGCGAATCCGCGGAAGACGTGGGCATGGATGACGGCGTGACACCCGAGATCGTCGCGCACATCTCCCGCAAGGCCGTGACGCAGTTCCCGCTGCTGAAAAACGTGCGCGTCGTGCGCGCATGGGGCGCGCTGCGCGTGATGACACCAGACAGCATGCCCGTCTACGAGGAGTCGCCGACGCATCCCGGCGCGTTTATCGCGACCTGCCACAGCGGCGTGACGCTCGCCGCCGCGCATTGCGAGTTGCTCGTGGGCTGGCTGCTCGGCGGCCAGCGCCCTTCTCTTCTGGACTACTTCTATGCAAAACGTTTCGCTGTTTAGTCAGATCGCTGGTGCCTCGTCCCGCACCGTGCGGATCGTCGTCGATGGTAGCCCGGTGGACGTGCCGGAGCACGCGAACGTGGCCGCGGCGCTGCTGTGTGCCGGGGTCAACGTGTTCCGTCACACGCCGGTGGGCGCGGCGCCGCGCGCGCCGTATTGCATGATGGGCGTGTGCTTCGATTGCCTCGTCGAAATCGATGGCTTGCCGAACCAGCAGGCCTGCATGGTACGCGTGCGCGACGGGATGAAGGTCAAAGCCATGGCCGGCGCGAGGGCACTCGTATGACGATCGTGACAGCGGACCTCGTCATCGTCGGCGCCGGACCGGCCGGCATGGCATGCGCGCTCGACGCCGAGCGCGCGGGCCTCGACGTGCTGGTGCTCGACGAAAACCCACTGCCGGGCGGGCAGATCTATCGCAACGTGGGGCGCTCGCCGCTGCCCGACGCGGCGCTGCTCGGCGATGACTACACCGATGGCGCGGACCTCGTCGCACGCTTTGCGCAGGCGCGCGTGCGCTACTGGCCCGACACGCTTGTGTGGCAGATCACGCGCGCATTGGAGATCAGCTTCACACGTCGCAACGGCACAGCGGCAAGCGGACAGATCCGTGCAAAAGCCGTGGTCATCGCCAACGGCGCCTACGAACGACCCTGCCCGGCCCCAGGCTGGACGCTGCCCGGGGTCATGGGCGTGGGCGCGGCCCAGACGCTTCTCAAGTCGTCGGCCGCGCTGCCCGATGGGCCTGTCGTGCTGGCGGGCAGCGGACCGTTGATGTATCTGTTCGCATGGCAGCTCATTCAGGCAGACAGGGCACCGGCAGCGATCCTCGATACGACGCCGTCGCGCAACTACTGGCGCGCGCTCGCGCAACTGCCGGGCGCACTGCGTACGCCAGCGTATCTGGCGAAGGGCAGGCGTCTGCTGAATGCGATCCGGCGTAGCGGCGTTCCGCACATTCGCCAGGTGACACGGTTCTCGGTGGAGGGTGACGGCCGCGCGGAGTCAGTGCAATACACGGCTAAGGGGCAAGAGTCGAGGATCACCGCGAGCGTCGTCCTATTGCATCAGGGCGTGGTGCCCAACGTCCAACTCACTCGCTCGATCGGCTGCGAGCATCGCTGGGACGAGGCTCAGCTCTGTTGGCATCCGCGCACCGACGCATGGGGCGAAACCACAGTGCCGAACCTGTTCGTCGCCGGTGACGGGGGCGGCATCCACGGCGCGATCGCAGCCCAGACAGCGGGTGCGCTGACCGCGCTGACCGTGTCGCATCGGCTCGGCGCGCTGAGCCGCGAGTCGCGTGACGAGCGAGCCGCACCCTTGCGGCGACAACTCGACCGGCACCGCGCCGTGCGCCCTTTCCTCGACACCCTTTATCGTCCGGCGGACGCGTTTCGCCGACCCGCCGACGACACCATCGTCTGCCGTTGCGAGGAAGTCAGTGCTGGCGAGATCAGGGCAATGGCGCGGCTTGGCTGCACCGGGCCCAATCAGAGCAAGTCGTTTTCCCGTTGCGGCATGGGCCCCTGCCAAGGGCGCCTATGCGGCCTGACAGTCGCCGAACTGCTGGCCGAAGCGCATGCGAAACCCGTGGCGGAAGTCGGTTACTACCGGATCCGGCCGCCTATCAAACCGGTGACCCTTGGCGATCTTGCCGAATCTCATGTCCCGGACCTCAACGCAGCACAACCGACGGAGTTCGCCCCCAAATGAATGCATCCCCTATCGTACGAACCGCTGGCAATGCACGCATGAGCAAGATGGTGCGCGCGGGCAACCTGCTCTTTCTGGCGGGACAAACCTCGTCCGGCACCCCCCATGCACGCACGATCGAGGAGCAGACCACCGAGGCGCTGGGGCGCATCGATGCCTTGCTCGAACAGGCGGGCAGCAGTAGGCGGCAACTGCTGTCGGTGACGATCTACCTGAAGGACATCGCGCTGTTCGACCGCATGAATGCCGTCTGGCAAAACTGGGGCGATCCGGAGCACCTGCCTGCACGTTGCACCGTGCAGGCGACGCTCGGATTGCCCGAACTGCTGGTGGAATTCAGCGTGACGGCCGCGGCTTGACGAATCACGTGCACCCGGATGAAGGGCGCCGGTCACGGTTATTTTGCCGCCGCGTTCATCAACGCCAGGCACGGTGACGAAAGATCCTCCGCGCTACGGGTCGGCGGAACCCGCAATAGCACGCCGACGTGCGTCTGACTGTGGCGTTCCAGCAGGCAACATGCAGGACGGAAATACGATGGGCCGCTCATCACAGCTGCCTGTAACCAGAGGTACGCCAAGGCCGTCAACGCCAACGCGTGAACAGCAACAGGCGGCTATAACTGCTTCGCGATCGCGCAGCGTATCTGTACAGAAACGCTGCGTAACTGGCAGTACGCGGGGACGATTTTTGTCACAGCGTACTCAACGCTCAGGTCTCGATCAGATGAAGGAACTGCCTGATGCGTGGACTGCTACCCTCACCAAAGAAGGTTTGCGGTGTCGTATCTTCAGCAACCACGCCGCCGTCCATGAAAACGACCCGATCCGCAACATCTCGCGCAAACCGCACTTCGTGCGTGACGATCAGCATCGTCATGCC